>NZ_JAGMUO010000088.1 GCF_019049325.1 Streptomyces sp. AC512_CC834
ATTCCGGTACCCGCTGTGAAGCGTCAAACATCGAACCAGGCGATGCTAAGTCCGTGAAGCCGTTCCGGACCCTTCGGGGAATGGAAAGTGGTGGAGCCGGCGAACCAGACTTGCAGTAGGTGAGTGATGGGGTGACGCAGGAAGGTAGTCCATCCCGGGCGGTGGTTGTCCCGGGGTAAGGGTGTAGGCCGTGCGACAGGTAAATCCGTCGCACACGAGGCTGAGACCTGATGCCGAGCCGATTGTGGTGAAGTGGATGATCCTATGCTGTCGAGAAAAGCCTCTAGCGAGTTTC
>NZ_JAGMUO010000089.1 GCF_019049325.1 Streptomyces sp. AC512_CC834
GTGGCGGGAGTGTAGCGGGACTTCGGTCGTGTAGGGGTGGTCTCACGGAGACCGCCCCTCGATCGTGCGACAACGCCGCAGGTAGTGACAGCGACGGGCGACTGCTTGGCGCCGACGGCGCCAGTTCGACCAGCTCAGTGCGTGGTGTCGTCCGCGGTGTCCGCTCAGGTGCGGGGGTCGGACGCGACAAGCTGCCAGGAGTCGCCGAACCTCCGCCACTGTGAGCCCGACGGCCCCGGCTGTCTCACCTGTTCCGCCCCCTTTTCCCAGGGCTGGTGTGCCGTGGCGGACAGAAAGGCGTGCGCGAGCATGGCCAAAGTGATGTGCCGGTACCAGCCCACGTAGCGGCGGACTTCGTACTGGTCCAGGCCACATTCGTTCTTCGCGGCCTGGAAGCACTCCTCGATCGCCCAGCGTGTGCCGACGACCCGCACCAGCTCCTGGACGGTGACCTGAAGCGGTGCGTAGGCGAGGTAGTAGGCGATCTCGTCGGGCTTGCTGATGCTGCGTCGGGCCAGTGCCCATCGCATCCGATGGGGGACCTCGCCCTGATAGTCGAACTCGGCGACGGCCGGCAGCCGCACTGCTGCCCAGTGGTAGACGCGGGGCCCCTTCGCGCCGTTGCCGCATGAGATCTTCTCCCACGCCTCGTCCGGGGCCTGGGCGAACAGACCCTCGATCCGTGAACAGCCCGCGCTGAACTGCGACTTGGGCACAGCCAGCACGTAGCCGACACCCGACTGTTCCAGCAACCGACGGAATCGGTTGTCCTGACCGTAGGCGGAATCCGCGGTGACCCAGGCGATGGGCAGCGGTGAGGCGAGGGCCCGCAGCACCATGTGCCGGGCCAGTTCGCCCTTGGTGGCGAACTCCCGCTCGTCGGGGACCCTTGCGGTGCGGCAGCGTTCCCGGTCCTCGGTCCACGACTTCGGGAGGTAGAGCTCGCGGTCGACCAGAGCCCGGCCGCGGGCGGAGGCGTAGGCGGCGAAGACGCCGATCTGACAGTTCTCGGTGCGGCCGGCGGTTCCGGAGTACTGGCGTTGGACCCCGGCGGAGGTGGTGCCCTTCTTGATGAACCCGGTGTCGTCGATGATCAGCACGCCGTCGTTCTCGCCGAGCTTGTCGGCTACGTATTCCTGCAGGTCGTCGCGGATGTCATCGGGGTCCCACTTCGCTCCGGCGAGGAGGTGCTGCAGGCCGTCGGGCGTGCGGTGGCCGGCTTGCTCGGCTAGCTGCCAGCTGTTCTTGCGGGCCACCGGGGCGAGCAGCCCGCGTACGTAGTCGCGCATGCGGCGACGGAGCTCGACTCGGCCGAAGCGGTGCCCGACAGTCAGGAAGAGATCGTCCAGTTCGAGGTCCCACTGCGCGGCGGCATACTCGGTGATCACTCTCGGAGGCTGCCCCGTCGCTGTCACTACCTGCGGCGTTGTCGCACGATCGAGGGGCGGTCTCCGTGAGACCACCCCTACACGACCGAAGTCCCGCTACACTCCCGCCAC
>NZ_JAGMUO010000090.1 GCF_019049325.1 Streptomyces sp. AC512_CC834
GGTGCGGCTGGATCACCTCCTTTCTAAGGAGCACATGGCCGACTGCAAGCAGATGTCTTGCACGGTTGCTCATGGGTGGAACGTTGACTACTCGGCACACTTGGCCTGATCTTCTCGTTAGTACTGCTTCGGCGTGGAACACGAGTGGGGGAAGGGCAGGGGTGTCGGGCACGCTGTTGGGTGTCTGAGGGTACGGCCGTGAGGC
>NZ_JAGMUO010000091.1 GCF_019049325.1 Streptomyces sp. AC512_CC834
CAAGGCATCCACCGTGCGCCCTTAAAAACTTGGCCACAGATGCTCGCGTCCACTGTGCAGTTCTCAAACAACGACCAACCACCCATCACCCCGGGAAACATCCCGAGTGCACTGGGGCCGGCAACTGAAAGCAGGGCCTCACGGCCGTACCCTCAGACACCCAACAGCGTGCCCGACACCCCTGCCCTTCCCCCACTCGTGTTCCACGCCGAAGCAGTACTAACGAGAAGATC
>NZ_JAGMUO010000007.1 GCF_019049325.1 Streptomyces sp. AC512_CC834
GGGAGGTAGGCGCAGAACTCGGTCAGCCGTCCGGTCCCCCACCAGTCGGCGGACTCGGCGGGCAGGGCCATCTCGCGCAGTCCCTGCACGCGCCAGGACGGGGCGAGGGTGCCGGTGACCCAGTCGGACGGGAGCTGGCCCTTGGCGACCAGCAGCCAGGTCCCGAACTCGGGTCCGTCCAGGCCGGTTTCGGGACCGATCTTCACGAGCTGCGGTGCGGGGTGCGCGACGACGCCGAACTGACTGCCGGGCACCCAGGACCTGGCGTGCGCCCTCAGGTCGACGGGAACGCGGTCGAGCCGGGCGACGGAGCCGAGCAGGGCGCCGGCGTGGATGTAGTGGGTCAGCAGCCGGCCTGCGGAGGCGAGGACGCCGGGGCTGAGGTCGCAGGAGGCCAACTGGCGCAACTGGCGGGCCAGTACGGCGATTCCGAGCGGCGGGAGAGGCGGGCGGAACAGGGCGATGCGGTCGGTCTCCAGGAGGGCGCGGACGGTGTGCAGCCGTCGTTCCACGCTCGCCGGGACGGCCTGCGAGCACACCACGATGACGTGTCCGTGCTGGTCGATCAGGGACTGCAGCTCGCCCAGCGCGTGGTCCAGGGGGCGTTGGTCGAGGTCCTGGAGCACGACCGCGGGCAGCGTCCGTTCGTCCTGTGGCGGCAGTGCCATGTCGGCACTGGTCACGGCAATGGCAGTTGGCACGCGCGGCTCCCCGTCTCCCCATGCCCGTCGGTCCGCCGGCGTTACTCCGGCACACCCGGATGACTTCACTGCGTGACTACCTGAGCACTGTATCCACGCGTCTGTGACCGGAGAACACCGTTTGCGTACCCCACGAAGAACTCGGGCCGCACAAGAACCATCAAATCGGGATGTGTCACCCCGCCGGGGTCACGGGTTGGCGAACAGCACCTGGAGGTCCCCGCGCGACACGGACTCGATCAGCAGCACCGGACCGCCCGCCGAGGTACCGGTGATCCGGACCGTGTGGGCGTCGCCGCCGACGACCTCGACCTTCGCGCCCGGCAGAAGCTCGCGCCACGGGGCCGAGTCGCCACTGGGAGCGGAGCCGGCGAGACGGTCGCGCACCGCGGCGGCGAGTGCGTCTGCGGCCCGGGCGGAGGAGGTGTCCCGGCAGGCGACCTGGCCGAGGTGTGCGGCGTCGGTACCGGTCACCCCCGCTCCCAGGACGAAGGGAGTCCCGCTTCGGTCCGCCGCCCCACGGGGGCTTCCCGTCATCACCGCCGCGAGGGGAGTGCCCAGGCAGGTGGCGACGCCCGCGTACGCCGGGTCGGCGGCCAGGGTTCCCTTGCCGCCGTCGGCGCTGAGCGCACGTACGGCGGCACTGCCCGCGCCCCGTACCAAGGTCCCCTCACCGAGGGCCAGGACGTTGAACGCCGGGCTCAGTCCGGTGGCCAGCCCCTCCGGATCGACGCGTCCGTCCGGAGCGAGCCGCCACGCGTCCAGGCCCGCGATCTCGCCGTCCCGGCGCGCGCCCAGCTTCTCGGCCCGCGCGGCCACCTTGCCGGTGTCGAGGTCCGCCCCGACGAGGCGGCCGGAGGAGGGTACGTCACCCTCGACCTGCAGCGCGCGGTCCGCCGTCGCGGAGTCCAGGCCGAGTTGCTCCCGCAACTGACGGTCGTAGCGCGCCATCTGCGACCAGCCGATTCCCGTCAGCCGTTCCAGCGCTTCGCCGGGCCGCCCTCCACCGGATGCGGCTCGCTGGGCAGCGAGATCGCCGTACTCGACCCCGCGCACATCCGTCGAGGTCTCGACGTGCGCCAGCTCTTCGAGCAGCGGACTCGCGTACGCCGGGCGGTCCTTGCCGTTCGCGGACGGTTCCCCGGACCCGCTCGGAGCGTCGTCCGAGCAGCCCGCGGCGAGGCCGGTCAGCATCAGGGCCGCCAGCACGACGGCGACCGCCCTGCCACCTCTCGTCAATCCCCCGCCCAAGCCCCTGCGCATGCCCCGCCCCCGTCGTCGCCTCGTAGAACTCTCTGCGCGGAGAACTACGCGGAGAACATCGTATGCGCCGAACGAATGCCCCCTCGGCCGTACTTGGTCCGTACCTACCTCTTGACAGTGCAATTGGTCTGGACCACCTTTGACGTTCAGCGGTGGCCGGCCGCCGTTCCCACCCCCGCTCCACCACTCCCTCTCCCCACTCCCTCTCCCCATTCCCCACCCCTTCCGGAGGCCCCAGTGGATCCCGTACGCAGACGGCTCGGCAGACGAACTAGGTTCTGGGCGGGAGCCGTCACCGCCGCGCTCGCGCTCTCGGTCACGGCCGTCGGCCAGGCATCCGCCGCCGACGTCAACAACGCGAAGAACGCCGGATTCGAGTCCGGCATGAGCGACTGGACCTGCTCGGCGAACAGCGGCACGACCGTCGCCTCCCCCGTGCACGCGGGTTCCGCCGCGCTGAAGGCCACCCCGGCCGGGCAGGACAACGCGCGCTGTTCGCAGAGCGTCGCGGTCAAGCCCAACTCGACGTACACGCTGAGCGCCTGGGTGCAGGGCGGGTACACCTACCTGGGCGTCACGGGCACGGGTACGACGGACGTGTCGACCTGGACCCCGGACTCGGCCTCCTGGAAGGAGCTGACGACCAGCTTCACCACCGGCTCCTCGACGACCTCCGTGACGGTGTACACGCACGGCTGGTACGGACAGTCGGCCTACTACGCCGACGACCTCTCGGTCTTCGGCCCCGACGGAGGCGGCGGCGACGGGGACCCCGACCCCACGGTGCCGTCGGCCCCGGCCGGCCTGAGCGTCTCCGGTACGACGGCCACCTCGGCCTCGCTCGCCTGGAACGCGGTGTCGGGCGCCACCGGGTACAACATCTACCGCGACGGTACGAAGGTGACGGCGGTGACCGGCACGTCGGCGACGGTGACCGGCCTCGCGGCCTCGACCTCGTACGCCTTCCAGGTCACGGCGACGAACCCGGCCGGTGAGTCGGCGAAGTCGGCGGCGGTGACGGCCCGTACGAAGGAGCAGGACGACGGCGGGGGCGGCGGCGACCTGCCCAAGCACGCGGTGACCGGCTACTGGCAGAACTTCAACAACGGGGCGACGGTCCAGAAGATCTCCGACGTGCCGTCCGCGTACGACATCATCGCGGTGGCCTTCGCCGACGCGACGACGACGCCGGGCGCGGTGACCTTCAACCTCGACTCGGCCGGACTCGGCGGCTACACGGTCGACCAGTTCAAGGCGGACGTCCGCGCGAAGCAGGCCGCCGGGAAGAAGGTCATCATCTCGGTGGGCGGCGAGAAGGGCACCGTCTCGGTGAACAGCGCCGCCTCCGCGACCAACTTCGCGAACTCCGTGTACTCCGTCATGCAGGAGTACGGCTTCGACGGCGTCGACATCGACCTGGAGAACGGTCTCAACCCGACGTACATGTCGCAGGCCCTGCGTGCCCTGTCCGCGAAGGCGGGCCCGGACATGATCCTCACGATGGCTCCGCAGACGATCGACATGCAGTCGGCGTCCGGTTCGTACTTCCAGACGGCGCTGAACGTGAAGGACATCCTCACGGTCGTCAACATGCAGTACTACAACAGCGGCACGATGCTGGGCTGCGACGGCAAGGTCTACGCCCAGGGCACGGTCGACTTCCTCACCGCCCTGGCCTGCATCCAACTGGAGAACGGCCTCGCCCCGTCCCAGGTCGGCCTGGGCGTGCCGGCCTCCACCCGCGCGGCGGGCGGCGGCTACGTCTCCCCGTCGGTGGTCAACGCCGCCCTGGACTGCCTGACCAAGGCGACGAACTGCGGCTCCTTCAAGCCGTCGAAGACCTACCCCGACCTGCGGGGCGCGATGACCTGGTCCACCAACTGGGACGCGACGGCGGGCAACGGGTGGTCGAGTGCGGTGGGGGCGCATGTGCACGCGCTGCCGTAGGTTCGGCTGATCCGGCTCCGGCCTCTGGCGTCCTGTGCGCCGGGGGCCTGCCCGGGCCGAAGCCCCCTATGAATCAGAAAGAATTCTTCGCTTTTCCACCTCGAAGATCTCGCGGGCCTGCGGATCGCCATCGTAGTACGCGTCCCAGAAGCCCGGCCGGCCCCACGGCTCCGGACGCAAGGAGAATGACCCCGTCGCGAACTGGACGTAGCGCCAGGACGGCGGAAGCAAAGAGGACGTCACAGTGAACGCCCTGCTGTCGAACAAGGCCGAACCCTCGCCCTCAATGAATTCGATCCGGAATTCTGGACTCCGTTCAATGGGAGCAAACACTTCGAGGACCACATACTCTCGGTCCACTTTAAGTGCGTCACCCCCCTGGAGAATCTCGGGATTACCGACACCTGAAGGATTGAATCGAGCACGCACTTCCATCACCTTCTGTTCATGATGACCTTGTAGTCAAACTTCAGCACTCTCCCTGTAACGGGATTATAATAGTAATGAACTTGATAATCTCCGTACGGCGACTGATGCGTCCTGGTCGTATATTTACCCCAATCGCTGAGTCTACTCCCGTCTGAAATCATGAGTTCACGCACTCCAGGATTACCCAACTCGTCACCGGGAATCACACGCCGAGACTCCTTGAGTGCCTGAGGAGTGAGCCATCCATCCGCATTGAAAATGGAACCTGACGACTCTCTTCGCAACTGATCGGCCAGATTTTTCCCGTCGGCCGAACCAGATATGAAGTCCTCGGTTACATCCTTTCCCTCTTTGCCTGTCACGCTCAAACATCTCGGCGCGAGGCCCAGCGGATCAGACCATGTGAGGGGGTTGTGAACGTAGGAGAGGGGGTTCGGGGCCGGCTCAAGCCCAAGGGGGTCCGACGTGAGGTAGCGGGCCGTTTCTGGGTCGTAGTGGCGGAAGTAGTTGTAGTGAAGTCCCGTTTCGGGGTCGTAGTACTGACCGGGAAACCGCAGTGGCGTGTACGTCAAACTGTTCGCGGTCCAGGCCGTGACGCCCCACAGGGTGCTGCGGGCCCGCCATGCGATGTCGCCCTGCTCTCCGACGAGTTCGCAGGGAGTGCCGACCAGGTCGGTGACAATGGCGAAGAAGCGGGAGTCGATTTCTTCTTGGGGTGCGTCCGCCACCGTGACGCGTTCCGTTTGAGCGATGGGACGCAGGCCCTGGTGGTCCCACGTGAGGGTAACCGGGTTCGGCAGAGCAGGGGACACAGTGGTCTGTTCGCACGGGAACCTGTCGTCCCAGGTGAAGTCGACGCGCTCGACGACCGTCTCGCCGTCGTGGGCCAGGCGGAACTTGGCGGTGCGTCGGCCCAGCGGGTCATAGGTGTAGCGCCAATGAGTGCCGTCGGGGGTCGTCACCTGGACAAGGCGGTCTTCGGCGTCCCACTCGTAGCGCCAGGTGTCGGGTTTGCGTGAGAGGCGGGTCTTCTGGCGGAGGACGATGCGCCCCAACGCGTCGTGTTCATAGCGCACGTTGCCCGCGCGCGTGACGCGGGTTCCCTGGTACCTGCGCTCGCCAACGGAATCCTGGCCCGGGTGCGCTGACGGCCAGGACGCGGAGGTCTGGTTGCCCGCCGCGTCGTACGCGTACGACTCCGTCCACTCGGCAGCGTGCACCACCGTTACCCGGCCTGCCGGGTCCAAGTCGAAGCGGCGCGTCCCGGAGAGCTGATCCTCGACCCCACTCAGGCTGCCATCGGCACGGTACGTGTACGCCCGTTCTTGAACCTGGTGACCGTTCCCGGCCGTCACCGACTGTGCTGACAGGCGGCCAAGACGGTCGTATGTGTGAGCCAGCCCGAGCGTGGAGCCAATCTGGCAGGTCAACTCGCGGCCGGCCGGGTCGTGGACAAAGCCCAGGTTGCGGCCTGAGATCGTCATCTGGATGCGGTTGCCCGCCGCGTCGTACGTCCAACTGGTGATGGCACCGACAGGTGTGGTGCGGCCGGTGCGGCGACCCAACTTGTCGTAGAGGTGCGTCACCGTACGGTCGTTGACCGATTCCGAAAGGATGCGACCCGTGCTGTCCAGGACACGGGAGAGGGTCGTCCCCGGTCCGCTGGCTTGCGCCAGCGGACCCGTAGGGTGGTACTCGTACGCCGTGACCTGTCCCGCCGCGTTCTTCTGCGTGACTTGGCCCAGCTCGTTGCGCTGGAATTCCACCACGCAGCCGAGGGGATCAGTGCGACGGCACAGGTGGCCGACCGCATCATACGTATAGGAGCGCGTTCGACCGTCGAAGTCGGTCTCCGCGATCAGGTTGCCGACTGAGTCATAGGTGTACGTCCACGTAAGGCCTTGCGGGTTGGCGACCGTCGTGACACGCAACTCTGCGTCGTACGTGAACTGGTATTGGACGTCATCCGGACCGGTGCGGGCCGACATCAGGTCGAAGTGCGTGTACTCGAAGAGGGAAACACCACCCATCGCATCGGTGTGGCTGACGCAGTTGCCCTCGCCGTCGTATGTCCAGGACTCGGTGCTGCCGTCCGGGCCGGAGCGCCTTGTCGGTTTGCCTTCGATATTCCAGAGCATGTGCGTCTCGTTGCCGAGAGGGTCGGTGAAGACGACGGGCCGACCAAAAGCATCCCGTGCGTAATGCGTGGTAGCGCCGAGTGGGTCGGTGATGCACTCGGGCAGTCCGGCAGAGTTGCAGTGCACGCGGACGGTGTGCCCGAGCGCGTCAACAACTGCCGTGAGATGACCGCTCTCGTTGTAGCGAGATCGGGTCACCGCTCCCGACGGGTCTGTGACGCTGATGAGATTGCCACGCTCGTCGTACTTCCTCTGCCACTCTGTCCCGTCCACCTGGGTGACAGTCGTCGGAAGGCCCAGCTCGTTGTACACGGCTCGGACCGCTCTACCGTCCGGGCGGGTGACCGACACCGTCCGGCCCAACTCGTCGTAGCCGTACCGGGTGGTGTGACCAAGCGGGTCGATCACCGCGACGAGTTGCAGGTCCTCGTCCCACTCCTGCTCGGTGACGTGGCCGAGTTGGTCAGTCTCGCGAGTGAGGCGTAGCGCCTCGTCGTGTACGTAGACGCGGGTGTAGCCGACCGAGTCGGTGACGCGGGTGGAACGGGTCGCGTCGTCGTAGGTGAGAGTGGAAGACAGGGCGTTACCGGTACCGTCGGTAGCCACGACGCGGCCTGCGTCATCGTAGGTGTATCGGTACATGGTGCTGTTGCGGTCGGCCCAGGAGGTGATTCGCCCTACTGCGTCGTAGGTGTAACGCATCGGCAGACCAGATGAGTTGACCTCCGAGACCAGGTGCTCCTGCCGGTCGTAGGTGAAGGCGAGCAGGGGCGTGCCTGGGCTCTCCGGGCGCATGGGATCGAGCAGACGCAGGCCCACGATGCGGGCCAGGGCCGGGTGGTGGTCGATCGCGATGCGGTAACCGGCGGAGTGGATGACAGCGGTGGGAATGTCACCGCCCGCGGCGTAGGCAATGGTTATGCGGTTGCCGTTGCGGTCTTCAATGTGCTGCAAGGGAAGATCGACGGTGGTGTCGTCGGCAGCGGGCACAGGGCTGTGGAAGACGTAAGCGAGTCTGGAGTCGGGGTCGATGATGCGGACTGCGCCGTCGAGATCGTCGTCCCAGGCGAGGGTCAGGCGGGAACCTCCGGTTTCCGGGCGTACCGCCTTGCCCGTCTCCGGATCGGGAAACGGAAAGCAGATACGGGCGCCGTCCGGCGCTGCGTAGACGATGCCTTCGTCGTCGGCCTGCACGCGCTGGTCCAGCGTGGAAGCCCAGGACGGGCCGAACCAGCCGCCCCAGCGGTAGGAGGAGAGGTGCGTCCGTTCCAGGATCAGGGGCAGTACGCCCGGCAGTGACACGTCGGTGCGGGCCAGGACCATGTCGCCGGTGGCGACGTCGATCGGGTCTCGGACGAACTTCTTGATCTCGTTGCGGATCGAGGCGGGCAGCTTGTTGAAGCCCGGGTTGAGCCTCAGCCGCTCGAACGTCGCGCAGTTCAGCTTCAAGCCCTTGCTGAGCTTGGCCAGTTCGGCGGGTTTGAGGGCCTTGAGACCCTTGCCGAGGGCCTTGCCCAGGGCGCCGAAGCCGACGCCCAGCAGGGCGCCCTCGGTGAGGATGCCGGCGAGTTTTCCTGGGTCCTTGAAGGCTTCCGGGTCGCGCAGCAGCGTGTCGAAGGCGGAGAACTTCATGCCCTCCTTCGCCATCTTCCCGGCCGCCGCGACCCCGCGGATCTCCTTGAGCGTCTTCAGCGCCCGCTCCACCGCCCGGATGACCTCCATCACCCCGCGGATCGCGGACGCCAGGACGGTGCCCTCCTGCTCGATCCGGGCGACCAGCGCGACCACCTTCGCCGCGCGCGAACCCGCCATCAGCGTCGAGACGACCGCCGACGTGCCGCCGGTCAGCACGGACAGAGCGAGCCCCGCCAGTTCCAGCTCGGCGATCTCCACCAGGATGACGCCGATCTCCGAAAGCAGTTCGTGCGCCTTGTCCGCGAAGTCGTCCAGCGCCTTCGCGCCCTCGCGGAGGGAGTCGGCCATCTCCGTGGCCTGCTTGCGAGCCGACTTGGCCCGCTTGTGGAGGGCCTTGGCCGCCTTGCCCTCCCACTCGACGTCCGCCAGTGACTTGCGCGCCGCCTCGGCCGCGTCGTCCAGGCCCTTGGCCAGCGCGCGCCATTTCTTGGCGATCTCCCTGACGCCGTCCGGGTCCACGGCCGGGTCCGTGATGCCCAGGAACTCCAAGCCGTCGGCGACCGTGTCGCCGAACATGTGGTTGAACTTGTCGATGTAGTGCAGCGGGTTGAGGTCGACCACGCCCCGCTCAGCCCTTCTTCGCCCGGGCCGCGGCCGTCAGCAGCACGTCGAGCAGGTCGAAGGCGTCGGAGACGTCACCCAAGAATTTCGCCTCCGTCTCCCACTCCTCGTCCAGGTGCTTCGTCAGCTTCGCGAGGGTGGTCATACCCTCCTCGATGTCGTCCTTCGCACCGAGGAGCGATCCCAGGGCCCCGAGGGCGGACAGGTCGTGCGATGCGGACTCGAACTCCTGCAACGGTTTCGCCATGTGGTGTCCCACCCCACGCAGCCCCGACGCCGCCTTGTGCATCGACGCAGCCTCTTTTGCCAGGTCCGCCATGCGGGCCCTCCCCCGTGATTCGCTCTGTGCACTTGCCAACCAGACGACGGTAGTAAGGGCGGTTATGCGGGAGGTATGGGCGGCGTCAAGGAACGGCAAAGACCGACTGTGACGTACGTCGTCAAGGCCTTCCGTACGTCGCCGCGCTCGCCCTCGACAAGGTCGCCCACATGCGGGTACCGCCGCCCGGTTCCCTCGCCTCGCCGAAGCCCCCTGTGCCGTCGCAGGCGCGGCACAGTTGGAGCACCTGATCGCGCTCTCCGCACGGCCGGCCGTGCGGCTCCCTCAACTGGACACCGTCCAGATCGACAGCACCCACGGACCGGAATTCCTCAGCGGAGAGGCTCAACTCGCGAAGTACCGTACGCACCTGGACCGGATGGAGCGCATCGCCCTGTCTCCGCAGGCATCCCGCGACTTCATCCGGGACGTCGTCAACGGACTGTGAGGAGACGCACCATGGGCGACATCACGTGGGAAGAGCCGTTCTGCGGGGAGGGAGCGAGCTGCTTCCGTCTCGGTATCGACACCATCGGCAACGCCTACATCGCCATAGCCGGTGAAGAGGACGCGCCCCTCACCGACAGCCGGGACGCACTGCGCCGCATGATCCTCGGCATCAAGGCGGGGAAGGCCGACCACCTGCTGTGAAGACGACCCGCATCCGGGCTCGGTCCCTCGGTGGAGACCGCAGGTCACGAGCGGGATACAGAAGTGGCCGATACATCTTCCGACCTGTCCTGGCCTGACTGCTGTGCGAGGATCGGGCCGTGGATGAGCTGAGACCCGACGACCCGTCACGTATCGGCCCCTACCGGCTTCTCGCCCGTCTCGGCGCGGGCGGCATGGGCGAGGTCTATCTGGCCCGCTCGGCCGGTGGCCGCACCGTCGCCGTGAAGCTGGTCCGTTCCGAACTAGCCTCGGAACCGGAGTTTCGCAGGCGGTTCGCGCAGGAGATCGCGTCCGCGCGGCGCGTGGGCGGCGAGTGGACCGCGCCCGTGCTGGACGCGGACACCGACGCCGACGCGCCGTGGGTCGCCACCGGGTACGTGCCCGGGCCGTCGCTGCACGCGGTGATCGCCGAGCGGCCGGAGCCGCTGCCCGAGCGGTCGGTGCGGATCCTCGCCAACCGGCTCGCCAAGGCGCTCACGGCCGTTCACGGGGCGGGCCTCGTCCACCGCGACCTCAAACCGGCGAACATCCTGGTGACGATCGACGGGCCGCGCGTCATCGACTTCGGCATCGCCCGCGCGCTCGACGCGGTGACCGCCGACGGCAAGCTGACCCGCACCGGCGCGGTGATCGGTTCGCCCGGCTACATGTCTCCCGAGCAGGTCCGCGGCGAGCCGCTCACCGCGGCCAGCGACGTCTTCTCGCTCGGCTCGGTGCTGGCCTTCGCGGCGACCCGGCGCCAGCCGTTCAGCTCGTCGGACAGCGGGATGCACGCGGTGATGTACCGGATCGCGCAGGAGCCGCCGGACCTGTCCGGCCTGCCCGAAGGCCTGTCGGAACTCGTGCGCGACTGCCTGGCCAAGGATCCCGCCGCCCGGCCGACACCCGCCGAGCTGGTGGAGCGGACGGACACCGACGCGGCGAGCACGGACACCGAGCCGTGGCTGCCGGCCGGTCTGATCGCGGAATTGGGGCGCAGGGCGGCCCAGTTGCTGGACTCGGAGGCGCCGGGCACCCGGACCGTCCCCACGCCGCCGGCCGTACCGCCGGCCGTGCCGCCGATGCCCGTCACCGGGCCGCCCGCGGCCGGACCGCCGCCGCCCGTGGCGCCACCGGTCCCGGCGACGGCTCCACCATCAGCGACTCCGTCCTCGACACCGCCCTCCACTCCGCCTTCGACGCCGCCCTCCACTCCGCCCGCCGCTCTGCCGCCGGCGAGCGCGCCGGCCACCCCGCAGCCCACGCCGGACCCGAGCCCGGCCGCCGTGAGCCCGGCACCGCCTGCCGTGGAACCGACGCCGGGTCCCACCCCTGCCCAGTCGCCCGCGCCTACGCCAGTGGCGCCGCCGCTCGGTGTGTTCGGGGACGCCGTGCCGATGCCGTCCCCGGCCCCCGCGCCCAACCGGGCGGCCCGCAGGCGGACCAGGCTGGTCGTCGGCTCCGTTGCCCTGGCCGTCGTCCTGCTCGCCGGCGGCATCGCGTACGCCGCCATGAGCCTGGGCGGTGACAAGGACGACGGCAAGAACACCAGCGCCGGGAAGAACGCCGGCGCCACGGCGACGGGCGGCTCCGAGCAGTCCGCCGACGACAGCGCCGAAGAGCCCACGGCCGACCCCTCGCGGAACGAGGAGGACACCTCCGCCTCGAGCCCGGCGCCCTCGGCCTCCATCGAGGGCTCGATCGCCGACTCGTACCTGGGCACCTGGCAGGGCGAGGGCAAGGACTCCGAGGGGGACACCCGCTCGCTCCGGCGCATCACGATCACCCAGGGCATCGAGGGCGAGGACGTCGCGACGACGTTCAACTCCTTCGACGACCTGCTGTGCTTCGGCGCCGCCAAGCTCGTCTCGTTCGACAACCTGATGGTGCTGGAGTCCCGCGCGGTCACCAGCATCCCCAAGGACGGCTGCGGCGACGGCGGCGAGCAGACCCTGCGCCTGCGCGACGACGGCTCGATCACCTGGACCAGCGGCGACGGGAGCGAGACCGCGACCCTCAAGAAGACCGAACCGTCCGACACGCCCGTCCCGACCGAGTTCCTCGGCACCTGGCAGTACGAGGCCGCCGATCCCGGGGAGAGCACGTCCCTCGTCCTGGAGCAAGGAGCGTACGGCGAGGTGGCGGCCACGTGGACCGCTGACGGACCGGCCTACCACTGCGAGTGGGAGAGCGTACTGGTGAACGCCACCAACACCGGAGTGCGGCTCGGCCCGATGGCCGTCACGGCCGCGGAACCGGAGGACCAGTGCGAGGGCGGCAACACAAGGACGTTGCGGCTCAAGAGCACCGACCGGCTGACCGTGAACGTGGTCGGCGACGACCAGACCCCGTTGTCCTACCGCCGCGCCGACTAGAGGAACTCCGCCTGTTCCCCCAACGATTGGACAGTCTGTCCCGGGCGACACGCCGTCTGCGCGGCGTGTCGCCCGGCACAAACTGTCCAATCACCCCCGGAACGGTGTCGTTCGCGGGGCTCAGCCGGCGTTTCCGATGGCCTCGCTCGGCAGGAGGCTCTGGCGTGCCCAGAGGCTCAGCAGCACCGCCCCGCCGACCAGCAGCGGCACCGGGTCACTGGCAGCGGGATCCAGCACTTGTCCCAGCGCCGTGACCGTGCAGACCGTCAGCGGGACGAAGGCCGCCGCACCCTCCATCCCCCATCGCGACGTCGACCGAGCGGCGCCCAGGACGCTCGCGCCGCCGGGCAGCCACGGGCCGACCGCGATCACCAGCAGGCCCACGGCGCCGCAGGTGTCGATCAGCGGCCAGGACATCGCTCCCGGGCCGGGCGGGCCGGCCGTCCACAGTCGCAGGGTGTCGCCGACCAGCATGAGGGACAGCCCGGCGATCCCCACCCACAAGTGGGCTCTCAGATCGCCGCGTACCAGACGGCGCAGGGTGAACAGGAAGCTGAGAAACACGACCTCCGCGGTCCACAGGACTCCGATCATCCCCGCCCCGAGCCGCCAGCCGTCGCCGGCCCATCGCAGCAGCACCCATCCCGTCATGAACACGGCCCCGGCCGTGACGAGTCCGTCGCACACGCGCCGCAGCAACACATGCCTGCCCGTGCCGGTGTCGGCCGCGACGACCAGACCTGCCGTCCCCAGACCCACCGTCAGCGTCACTCCGGTGACCACCACGGAGACGAGCAGCGATCCCTCGTCGCCTGCCCGATCCGGAGGCTGGGCCGACAACACGCCGGCCGTCCACCGGTACACGCCCCCGGCCACCGCCGAACCCCCCAGCAACAGCAGACGCGTCCGCACCCGTCCGCCCGTACTCCGCGCCCGGAGCACCAATGAGGCCGCCAACCCGCAGCAACCGAGGGAGGGCCCCAAGGCCACCATCCGCGCCACCGCGCTCCCGGCCGCCCACGGCCCGCTGAGATTCAGCGCCGTTCCCACAAGACAGCAGGCAGCACCCACCACGCCCCAGGCCCACGCCCCGGTCGTGCGACAGCGGCCCGGTCGGTCCCCGAGCGCGTCCGGCGACTTCCCCAACCCCGACATCAGGTGTGCCTTCCCACCGGTCCCCCCGCCGCAGGGTCTCTCCCGCAGCGCTGTGATCCATTCGCCGACCGTAAAAGACTCGCCACTCGCCCCGAACCGAACAGCGGCTCATTCACCCGTACTGCGTACGCGAGAGAGATCACCGGCGGCGCCGTCGCTTCGTACGCAGTCAAGGCGCCCCGTACGCCGCCGCGCCCGCCCTCGGCAGGGTCACCCACATACGCGTGCCGCCGCCCGGCTCCCGTGCCTCGCCGAAGCCCCATGTGCCGTCGCAGGCGCGGCAGACGCAGGCCAGGAGACGGAGGGCCGCGCGGCGGCGCGTGTCGCAGGCCGTGGCCAGGTGGGGGCTGGTGTGGCGCGGGTGACTGTCATACGCGATCACCCGGAGGGATGAGAACCGGTAGCGCAGGGTGAGGTAGTAGTTCTCCGACTCCGCGAACTGGCAGGCCACGGCCGTGAGTTCGGCGACCGCCTGCAACGCCGGGTCCATCACGTCCGCCAGGTCGTGCGCCCTCAGCACCTCCCGCGTCGCCGCCCTCGCCAGCGCGGAGCTGGACAGCGCGGCGGGCAACGTGAAGCTGTAGGCCAGGGTTTCGGGGATGGGCGGCGTGGGGTCCGCCGGGAAGGTCGGGGCGATGGGGCAACGGGACGGGGGCATGGCGACTCCTTCGTCGGCGTGCGTGAGTGCGCAATCCGTCGGCGGTCGGTGGCTCCGTCGCGCGAGCAGGCTTGCGCGATGCACTGCCGACCGCCCTGTGTAGCGTGTGCGTCACCGAATGTATCGACACGTGGGCCTAATTTGGCACCTGTCAGTGAAAAATGCGCTCGATCGTGGGTATCGGTATGTGCGCACGGCAGACTGCTCACCACGGCAGGCGGAGGGGAACGGCATGGGAGCGAGGGCGTCAGCCACAACACGTCAGCAGCGGCTGGGGGTCGAGGTCCGACGCATGCGCACATCGGCGGGTATGTCCGCGGAGTTCGCCGCAGGGCTGCTGGGGGTGGACCGAGGCGCCATCTCGCACATCGAGTCAGGAGTGCGCGCCATCAGCCCGGCGAGGGTCCGCACCCTCGCCTGCAACTGCGATTGCCAGGACGCGGGGTATGTCGAGGCCCTGGTGAAGATGGCCACAGTGGGTCGGCGGGGTTGGTGGGAGAGGTACCGCGGGTCCCTCCCCCAGGGCATGCTGGACATCGCGGAGTTGGAGGAACACGCCGTGCACATGCGGGCCGCCTACTCCATGCACATCCCGGGACTGCTGCAAACCTCGGACCACGCGATGGCCGTCTTCCGTGTCGTCATCCCGCAGTTGCCCGAGCACGAGGTCGCCCTGCGCCTGGCCCACCGAGTGGAGCGTCAGAACGTACTGGAGGGTGCCGACGCGACGCCGTTCGTCGCCATCGTGCACGAGGCGGCACTCCGCATGCAGTTCGGTGGGCGCGAGGTGGCCAAGGCACAACTGCGTCACGTGCTGGAGAGGTCGGAGCAGGGCAACGTGTCCGTGCTGGTCATCCCCTTCGCCGCCGGCGCCTTCCCCGGAGCCGGACAGACCGTGCTGTACGCGGAAGGGCCGGTGGCCCAGCTGGACACGGTGCAGGTCGACAGCTCGCACGGGCCGGATTTCCTGCATGCCGAGGCTCAGTTGGCGAAGTACCGTGCCCACTTGGACTGGATGGAGCGCATCGCCCTGTCGTCAGCGGCGTCCCGTGACTTCATCCGCGATATCTCCAACGACCTTTGAGGAGACGCCAGATGAGCGACATCACCTGGGAAGCGCCCTTCTGCGGCGAGGGAAACTCCTGCTTCCGCCTCGGTACCGACGCCACCGGCAACGCCTACATCGCCATAGCCGGTGAGGAGGACGCCCCGCTCACCGACAGCCGGGGCGCCTTGCGCAGCATGATCCTCGACATCAAGGCGGGCAAGGCCGACCACCTGCTGTGAATCTCGTATGAAACATTTCCCGGGGCCCACCGCATCGATGAAGTGAAGGCGGTACACGACAGCGGTGACAACGGGGGAACGCGTACATGAGGCAGGGGCGGGCGGACGAGTACGCCGAGTTCGCGGCGGCGCGGGCCGGGCATCTGTACCGGTCCGCGTGTCTGCTCACCGCCGGGGACACGCATCTGGCCGAGGACCTCGTGCAGGAGACCTTCGGGCGGCTCTACGTGCGATGGGGGCGGGTGTCGCGGGTGGAGAACCCGGCCGCGTACGCGCAGACCGTGCTCACCCGGACCTTCCTCGCCCACCGGCGGCGCCGCAGCAGCGGGGAGCGGGCGACGGACGTGTTCCCCGACCTGCCCGGCGCCGGTGACGGGGACGCGTCCCTGCGGCTGACGCTGCTGGACGCGCTCGCGCGGTTGCCCGCCAAGGACCGGGCCGTCATCGTCCTGCGGTACTGGGACGACCGCTCGGTCGAGCAGACGGCCGACGTGCTCGGCGTCAGTTCGGCGGCGGTGCGGACGCGATGCTCGCGGGCACTCGGCCGGCTGCGGGAACTGCTGGGCGAGGACCTACCGGAGTACGCCAGACCCTGACGCCCCTCGCACGTCGTCCACACGCTTCGGCTCTCGCAACGCTCACCATGCGGAAAGGGTGGTTCGCCATGTCCGAAAGCCAGGATCGCAACCCGTTCGAGGAGCGGCTCGCCGCCGCCCTGCGCGACACCGGCGGGGTGTTCCGGGCCGACCCGGCGGCCCTCGTCGCCGGTGGGAAGTCACGCGGGCGCCGGACGCGGACGCGACGCCGGGCCGGTGTGCTCGGCGGGGTGGCCGGGGTCGCCCTGGTCGGGGTGGGCGGAGCGCTGCTCATGCCGTCGGGGGACCCCTCCCGCACCGAGCGTTCCACCGCGGCCTCCGGTGCCACCGCGCGCCCGTCCGCCTCGGCCGCCCCGGCGCCCGTCTCCGGCGACACCCTCCTGAAGAGCCTTGAGGAACTGCTTCCCAAGGGCGAGTTCAGTGAGGAGGACGCCCGGGGATCGGACCACAGGCTGGGCCCGTACGTGCATCTCGTCCACGACGACGGGGACGGTGCCGCCGCGATCGGCATGGGCTTCGACCGGGTCGAGCCCGGCAGCCCGCAGGCCCGTGAGCTGACACAGTGCCCGGACGAGACCTTCACCCCGTACGACGACTGCGAATCCAGCAGGCTGCCCGACGGCTCGCTGCTCAGGCTGCTTCAGGGCTACGAGTATCCCGACCGGCGCGTCGACACCAAGCTCTGGTCCGCCGACCTCGTCACGGCCGAGGGGCAGCACGTCACCGTGAGCGAGTGGAACGCCCCTGCCCAGAAGGGCGCACCAACGACACGGGAGGACCCGCCGTTGTCGACGGAGGAGTTGAAGGAGCTCGTCACGGCCGACGTGTGGCGTGCGGTGGTGGACGCCGTGCCCACCGCCCCACAACCCTCCAAGTCCGCCTCCCCGGGCGCCGGGCCGCCCCCTGCCGTCCCGGGCAAGGACATCACCGAGACGCTCGTCGGTCTGCTCCCCGGGAAGCTGGACGTGGTCAAGAAGGGCGGCCAGGAGTCCGAGTACTCCTATGTCGTCGTCGACGACGGCCGCGGCGCGAGCCTCGTCCAGATCAACGTGCAGCACGGTATGGACGACGTCGCGGGCCGGCTCTACGCGTCCGGCGAGACCCTTCCCGACGGGACCCGCCTCGCCACGCACCAGGGGATCGGAGACGACCGTGTCCCGGGGGTCGTGATGTGGACGGTCGACACCATGCGGCCCGGTTCCGACGGCTTCCGCGTGGTGATCGGCGCGTTCAACAATGCTGCCGCGCACGGCGAGCCCACCCGCGACACCCCCGCACTGACCATGGATCAGCTGCGGGAGATCGCGCTCAGCAAGGAGTGGGACAAGTTGCGGTAGACGGCCCGTCTAGAAGAACTCCGACCACGGCTGGTCCCAGACCTGCTTCACGCACAGCACCAGGAACAGCAGGCCGGCGATGGCGAGCATGCCGTTGCTGAGGCTGCCGTTGCGCCACTCGCGGGGTGTGCGGGAGGAGTTGAGGAGCCAGATCAGGGTCAGGGCGAGGAAGGGCATGAAGGCGGCGCCCAGGACGCCGTAGATGATGATCAGGCGGAAGGGCTCGTCCTGGAAGAGCAGGATCATGGGCGGGAAGGTGAGCCAGAGCAGGTAGGCGCGGAAGGTCCAGGAGCGTTCGCGGCGGCCGGAGGCCAGTTCGTCGCCCCGCGCCTCCCGTTCACCGCGCCGCCGGGCCAGGAAGTCGGCGAACATCAGGCTCACGCCGTGCCAGACGCCGATCAGCGACGTGAAGGACGTGGCGAAGAAGCCGATCAGGAAGAGCTTCCCGGTCGCCGTACCGTACTGGTCCTCCAGGATGTCGCCGAGCTGGATCAGGCCCTTGCTGCCGTCGGCGATCGCGATGTTCGCCGAGTGCAGCAGTTCGGCGCCGACGAAGAGCATCGCGACGACGAAGATGCCGGTCGTGGCGTAGGCGACCCGGTTGTCCAGGCGCATGACCTTCATCCAGCCGGTGTTGGTCCAGCCCTTGGCGTTGACCCAGTAGCCGTACGCGGCCAGCGTGATGGTGCCGCCCACGCCGCCGATCAGACCGAGGGTGTTGAGGACCGAGTCCTTCTCGTCCGGGAGGACCGGGAGGAGTCCGGCGAAGGCGTCGCCCAGGTTGGGCGTGACCCTGATCGCCAGGTACACCGTGATCACGAACATGACGCCCACCAGGACCGTCATGACCTTCTCGAAGACGTTGTACTTGTTGAACCAGACGAAGACCAGGCCCACCAGACCGCAGGCGATGCCCCACCATTCGAGGTCCATCACGTCCGGGAAGAGCGCCTGGAGCGGCAGGGCGCTGGACGACATCGCCGCGGCGCCGTAGACGAAGCCCCAGATCACCGCGTAGATCGCGAAGAACCACGTGGTCCAGGAGCCGATGCTCGCCCAGCCGTCGAAGAGTGTGCGGCCGGTGGCCAGGTGCCATCGGCCGCACGCCTCGGCGAGGGAGATCTTCACCAGGCAGCCGATGACCGCGGCCCACAGCAGGGTGTAGCCGAAGTTGCTGCCCGCGATGAGGGTGGCGACGAGGTCGCCGGCGCCGACGCCGGTCGCCGCGACGACGATGCCGGGGCCGATGTAGCGCCAACTGGACTTACGAGGAGCCGATCCGGCCCCGCCCGATACGCCTACGTCTGCCGTGTTGCCCGTGGTGTCCGCCATGCGGGTCAACAAAGCCCATGAGCGCCGGTCGTACAAGAGGGCGTGCGTGGATCTTCACCCGATGCGCTTACTCCTTCCCGTCCGCGGACTCCTCCGTCTCGGGTTCGGGCTCGGGCTCGGGCTCCGCATCCGCCTCGCCGTCGTCGAAGTACGCGTCCAGGACCTCGTCCAGGGCGGATTCCCACTCCTGGAAGCGGCTCCGGGACGTCGCCTCGATCTCGATCGGGTACCAGCGGCGGTCCGGCGTGTGCACCGTGACGGTGAACCGCTTGCCGAAGCGGCCGGTCTCCGTCTCGACGGCCCCGACCTCCTCCCAGCGGAACTCGCACCTCTGGTCGTCGAGGGAGAGACGTACGCCCTTGTGGTCGGCGACGATCTTGGCGCGACGGTCGGCGGCCTCGAAGACGGGGCCGTCCACAGGAGCCTCGTCGTCCTGTTCCGCGGTGTCCTCGGCGGACGGTTCGCCGACGGCTGAGGGCTCCGAGGTCTCCTCGGTCTCCGCGTCGGCGTCCTTCTCCGCCTCGTCGCGTCTCACGTCCTCCGGCTCACCGGACACGGGTGCGGTGAGCCCGGGGATGAATGCCGGGTCGAATCCGGCGCCTTCCAGGGGCTGGCTGGTCGATCCTCTGCGCTGCTCCACAGCGGGCAGTATGGTCGACGATCCTGTGTCGGGCACAGCCAGCCCCAACTTCGTTATGAGACGCCTACACGAGACGACTGCACGAGACGCCTACACGAACAGGCTCAGCAGCGCGGCGACCACGAAGCCGGCGACCGACAGGACGCTCTCCAGCACGGTCCACGTCTTGAGCGTGTCCCGCTCGCTGATGCCGAAGTACTTGGCGACCATCCAGAAGCCGCCGTCGTTGACGTGCGAGGCGAAGATGGAGCCCGCCGAGATGGCCATGATGACCAGGGCGACGAACGCCTGCGAGTGGTCGCCCTCGGCGAGCAGCGGCGCCACGATGCCCGCCGTCGTCACGATCGCCACCGTCGCCGAGCCCTGGGCGACCCGCAGCACCAGGGAGATCAGGTAGGAGAGGACGATCACCGGCAGGCCGACGTCGTTGAAGGTGTCGGAGAGTGCCTGGGCGACGCCGCTGGCGCTGAGGACGGCCCCGAAGACGCCGCCCGCGCCGACCACCAGCAGGATGTTGCCGACCGGCTTCAGCGAGGCCGTCGAGACGGTCTCCAGGGACTTGCGGGACCAGCCGCGCCGGATGCCGAGCAGGTAGTAGGCGAGGAGCAGGGCGATGGTCAGGGCCACGAACGGGTTGCCGAAGAACTCGACCACCGAGCGGAGGGTGGACGGGTCCAGGGCGATGGAGGAGAAGGTCGCGGCGAGGATCAGGACCAGCGGGGTGCCGATGATGCCGATGACCGTGCCGAGCGCGACCGGGCTCTCGTGCGGCGCGACGCCGGCCTTGGTCTGCTCGTCGATGACGGCCTGCTTGGCCTCCGCGGCGGCCTCGACCATGTCCTGCGGTACCGGCACGAAGATGCGGCGGCCGATCCAGGCGGAGAACACCCAGGCGGCGAGCACGGCGGGGATGCCGCAGACGATGCCCATGAGGATGACCCAGCCGAGTTCGACGTGCAGCAGCCCGGCGGCGGCCACCGGCCCGGGGTGGGGCGGCAGGAACGCGTGGGTCATCGACAGGCCGGCCAGCAGCGGCAGGCAGTAGAGCAGGATCGACTTGCCGGAGCGCTTGGCGGCGGCGTAGACGATGGGCGCGAGGACGAAGATGCCCACGTCGAAGAAGACCGGGATGCCGAAGATCAGGCCGGTGAGGCCCATGGCGAGGGGGGCGCGCTTCTCTCCGAAGAGGCCCAGGAGCCGGGTGGCCAGCACCTGTGCCCCACCGCTGACTTCGAGGATCGCGCCGAGCATGGTGCCCAGGCCGATGATGATGGCGACGTGGCCGAGGATGCCGCCCATGCCGGACTCGATGGTCGAGACGGCGTCGGACTTCTGGACGGTGCCGAAGAGTTCGGTGACCGACAGGCCGGCGAGCAGGCCGACGGCTATGGAGACGGCGAGCAGCGCGACGAAGGGCTGGAGCCGCACCTTGATGATCAGGAAGAGCAGGAGCGCGATGCCGATCGCGGCGACGGTCAGCAGACCCGCCGTGCCGTCGATCAGCGTGAGCAGACCGCCGGTGTGCGGTGGGGTCTCGGAGGCGGCGGCGAGCTGGAGGGATATACGGGACATTCGGGGGTCCTCTGGGTGAACACACTCGGCTTTCGGGCAAGGAGGATCGCGGCACGGCACCCCCGGGAGCGGGAGGCGCCGTGCCGTGCACAGACAGGCGGGAGGTGGGCGTCAGCCCAGTACGGCCAGCGCGTCGATCTCGATGAGGAGGCCCGCGGGCAGTCCGACGTAGACGGTCGTGCGCGCGGCGGGCGGCTGGGTGAGGCCCTGCTCCTCGAAGTACGCGTTGTAGATCTCGTTCATCTCGGCGAAGTGGTCCACGTCCGTGAGGTAGACGCGGATCATCATCACGTCGTCCCAGGAGGCGCCGCCCTCCTCCAGGATCGCCTTGACGTTGGCGAGGGTCTGGAGGGTCTGCTCGCGCAGGGTCGGGCCGGCCGGGGTGGGGGCCTTGCCCTCCTCGTGGGGGAGGAAGCCGACCTGGCCGGCGACCTGGAGGATGTTGCCCTTCTTCACGCCGTGGGAGAACTTCGCGGGGGGAACGGTGTGGGTCGCGGGGACGAGAGCGGTCTTGTCGGTCATGCGGTGACTTCCTTGGCTGGGGTCCTGCCGGAGTACTCGCCGCTGATGGCGTCCGCCGTACGGCGCACCAGCGGGAGCAGGGTGAGGAGTTCGTCGGCGGTGACGACGACGTTCGGCGCGGAGACCGACATGGCGGCGACCACCCGGCCGTCGGCGCCCCGGATGGGCGCGGCGACGCAGTTGATGGACTCCTCGTGGCCACCGAGGTCGGTGGCCCAGCCCTGTTCGCGCACCTTGGCGAGTTCCTTGAGGAACCCGTCGGCGTTCGGTGTCGAACGGGCCGTGTACATGGGGTAGTCGAGCTGCTCGGCCACGGTCCGGCGCTCGTTTTCGGGGAGGTCGGCCAGCAGCAGCTTGGCGACGGCCGCGACGGTGATGGCGACGGGCTTGCCGATGCGCGAGTACATGCGGACCGGGTAGCGGCTCTCGACCTTGTCAATGTAGAGGACCTCGTCCTCCTCGTGGACGGCGAGGTGGACGGTGTGGCCCACCTGTTCGTTGAGGCGTACGAGGTGGGGGTGGGCGATCTCGCGGACGTCGAGGTTCTCCATCGCCTCCTGGGCGAGGGAGATGAGCCGGGCGCCGAGGCGGTAGCGCTGGTCGGACTGGCGGTAGACGAAGCCGTGCTCGTGGAGCGTGCGCAGCAGGCGCAGCGCCGTGGACTTGTGCACGCCCAGGCGCTCGGCGACCCTGCCCAGGTCGGCGGGGCCCTCGGCGAGCAGCGGCAGGATGCTGAGCGCGCGGTCGACGGTCTGGCTCATGGCGTACGTACCTCCTCGTCGGCCCTTTCGCCGGCCTCGCCGCCGGCCCGGTCGCCGGCCTGGGTCCAGCCGGGGCCGAGTCGCAGTCTCCCCCACGCGGTGTCGTCGAGGGCGGCCAGGCGGTCGGCGTGGTCGCGGGCGGGGGGCGTGGCGAGGTCGCCGGGGACGGTGAGGGCGGCGGCGGCCATGAGGTGGCCGTGGCGCAGGCGCTCGCGTACCGGCAGCCCGCGCAGGGTGGCGGAGAGGAACCCGGCGGCGAAGGCGTCGCCCGCGCCGACGGCGGCGACCACGTCGACGGTGAGGGCGGGCACGGTGGTGACGTCGGCGCCGTGGAAGGCGGTGGCGCCGGTCGCGCCCTGCTTGACGACGAGCAGCTCGGGCTCGGGCAGCGCGGCGCGTACGGCGTCGGGGCCGCCGAGGCCCCAGGCGTCCCGTGCCTCGTCGTCGCCGACGAAGACCAGGTCGGCGCCGCGGGCCAGGTCGAGGAGCACCTCGGGGCCGTGTCCGTGACCCGCGTCGCGCCACAGGCCGGGGCGGTGGTTGACGTCGAAGGAGACGAGGGGGCCGCCGGGGCTGCGGGGGCTGCGGGCGGTCAGCTCGCGCGTCAGGGCGAGGCAGTCGGCGGAGAGCGCGGGCGTGATGCCGGACAGGTGGAGGACGCGTCCGGAGCGGATCGCGTCGAGGTCCATGGTGTCGGGCGACATCGCGGAGGCGGCCGAGCCGGCCCGGTAGTACGCCACCTCGTGCGCGTCGGTGGCCCGGTCGCCGGCGGTGCGGAAGTAGATGCCGGTCGGGCGGGCGGGGTCCCGGCGTACGGCGGAGACGTCGACGCCGTAGGCGCCGATCGCCTCGACGAGGTGGTCGCCGAAGCCGTCGGCGCCGACCCGGCCGACCCAGCGCGCGGAGTGTCCGGCGGCGGCGAGCACGCAGGCCACGTTGGACTCGGCGCCGCCGATGGCACGGTCGAAGGAGGGCACGTCGGCGAGGCGTCCGGGGCGCGAGGGGAGGAAGGTGACCATGGACTCGCCGAGCGCGACGACGTCCACGACGTCGGGGGCGGTGCTGGTTCGTCCGGTGGCGGTCACGATGGTGAGGGCTCCCTTGCGGCATTGCGGCGGCTCCGTTGACCCCGCGTTCGCCGAGATGTTAGACAGCAGTGAGCGATATACGCAACGATCGTTGCAGGATTTGCAACGCATCAGACCAGGGAGGCTCCATGGCCCTCGACTCCGGCCCCGTCAACGGCCGCGAAGCCCTCGCCCGTCTGGCCGAGGAGCGCGTCGACCACCGTTTCAAGGGCCTCCCGCCGGACGCCGCCGGACTCACCGTCGCCGAACTGGCCGGTCAGCGCCGCAACCTCTTCACCGGCGGTTTCGCCACGCCCGTGCTGGCCCTGTCCGCCGAGCGCCTGGAGCACAACCTCGCGCTGATGGAGACGTACGCGACCCGGCACGGCCTCGCCTTCGCGCCGCACGGCAAGACCTCCATGGCCCCGCAGCTCTTCCACCGCCAGCTCGAACACGGCGCCTGGGGCATCACCCTCGCGGTGCCGCACCAGGTGTGGGTGGCGCGGGCCTTCGGCATCGGGCGGATCTTCCTCGCCAACGAGCTGGTCGACGCCGCCGCCCTGCGCAGGCTCGCCGCCGAGCTGGACGCGGACCCGGACTTCCGCTTCGTCTGCTACGTCGACTCCGTGCGCGGCGTCGAGCTGATGGACGCGGCGCTGACCGGGGCAGGGGCCGGCCGCCCGGTCGACGTCGTGGTCGAGCTGGGTGCCGGTGAGGGGGCCAGGACCGGGGCGCGCACGGAGGCGGAGTGCGCGGCGGTCGCCGACGCGGTGGCCGGCACGCGGACGCTGCGGCTGGCGGGGGTCGCCGGGTACGAGGGCGAGGTGCCGGACGCCGACCCGGAGCGCGTGCACGCGTGGCTGCGGCGGCTGGTCGCGCTGGCCGTCGACTTCGACAAGGCCGGGCGGTTCAGCGGTCTGGAGGACATCGTGCTGAGCGCGGGCGGCAGCGCCTGGTTCGACGCGGTGGCCGACGTGTTCGCCGAGGTCCCGGACCTGTCCCTGCCCGTCCTCAAGCTGCTGCGCTCGGGTGCCTACGTCTCCCACGACGACGGGCACTACCGGGAGGTGACCCCCTTCAACCGCGTCCCCGCCGAGGGCGCCCTGGAGCCCGCGTTCCGGCTGTGGACGCAGGTGGTCTCCCGCCCCTCGCCCGAGCAGGCCTTCGCCAACGCGGGCAAGCGCGACGCGGCCTACGACCTCGACCTGCCCTTCGCCCAGGTGGTCCGCTCCGCGGACGGCGGCCCCGGGCGCCCCGAGCGCCGGGAGCGTCCGGCGACCGGCATCACGGTGACCGGCCTGTCCGACCAGCACGCCTGGCTGCGCACCGCCCCGGAGGCGGAGCTGGAGGTCGGCGACTGGGTGGGCCTGGGCCTGTCCCACCCGTGCACGTCCTTCGACAAGTGGCAGCTCATCCCCGTCGCGGAGGCGGACGGGACGGTCGTCGACTACATCCGCACGTTCTTCTAGAGGAGGGCACATGGAAGAGCTGGTCATCAGGGACGCCGACGTCGTGGACGGCTCCGGTGCCGATTCCTACCGCGCCGACGTCGTGGTCGACGGCGGCCGGATCGTCTCGATCGTCAAGGAGGCGGCGGCCGCCGGCTGCCAGCGTCCCGAGGCGCGCCGGGAACTGGACGCCGAGGGCCTGGTCCTGAGCCCCGGCTTCATCGACATGCACGCCCACAGCGACCTGGCGCTGCTGCGGGACCCGGACCACAGCGCCAAGGCCGCCCAGGGCGTCACCCTGGAGGTCATCGGCCAGGACGGGCTGTCGTACGCGCCGGTCGACGACCGCACCCTCGGCGAGGTGCGCCGCGCGATCGCCGGGTGGAACGGCCCGGGCGACGACGTCGACTTCGACTGGCGGTCGGTCGGCGCGTACCTGGACCGGCTCGACGCGGGCATCGCCGTCAACGCCGCCTATCTCATCCCGCAGGGCACGGTGCGTGCCCTCGCGGTCGGCTGGGACGACCGGGACGCGACCGACGCCGAGCTTCAGCACATGCGGCGGCTGGTCGCCGAGGGCATGGAGCAGGGCGCGGTCGGCATGTCGTCGGGGCTGACGTACACGCCGGGCATGTACGCCAAGGACGCCGAGCTGACCGAGCTGTGCCGGGTGGTGGCGTCGTACGGCGGCTACTACTGCCCGCACCACCGCTCGTACGGGGCGGGGGCCCTCGAGGCGTACCAGGAGATGGTGGAGCTGAGCCGGGAGGCGGGCTGCCCGCTGCACCTGGCGCACGCCACCATGAACTTCGGCGTGAACGAGGGCAGGGCACCGGAACTGCTGACGCTGCTCGACGAGGCGCTGGCCACCGGCGCCGACATCACCCTCGACACCTACCCGTACACCCCCGGCTGCACCACCCTCGTGGCGCTGCTGCCGAGCTGGGCGAGCGAGGGCGGCCCGGAGCAGATCATGAAGCGGCTGGCGGACGACGACACCGCCGAACGCATCCGGCACCACATGGAGGAGATCGGCTCCGACGGGTCCCACGGCGTGCCCATGGAGTGGGACACGATCGAGATCTCCGGCACGGGCGACCCGGCGCTCGCCGAGTACGTCGGCCGTACGGTCCTGGAGTCGGCCCGGCTGCGCGGCGAGACCCCGTGGACGGTCACCCGCCGCCTCCTGCTGACCGACCGGCTGGCGCCGACCGTCCTCCAGCACGTGGGCCACGAGGAGAACGTGCGCGCGATCATGCGGCACCGCGTCCACACCGGCGGCTCGGACGGCATCCTCCAGGGCGCAAAGCCGCACCCGCGCGCCTACGGCACCTTCCCGCACTACCTCGGTCACTACGTGCGCGAGCTGGGCGTGCTCTCGCTGGAGGAGTGCGTCGCCCACCTCACCTCGCGCCCGGCGGCTCGGCTGCGGCTGCCGGACCGGGGTCTGGTCCGGGAGGGGTACCGGGCCGACCTGGTGCTCTTCGACCCGGCGACGGTCGCGGCGGGCAGCACGTACGAGAACCCGCGGGTGCTGCCGACGGGCGTCCCGTACGTGCTGGTCGACGGGCGGTTCGTGATGGCGGACGGGCGGCGCACGGACGTACTGGCGGGGCGGTCGGTGCGGCGGAGCTCCCGGTGAACGGCGAGACCCGCCCGAACCGTCGCACGTCTCAAGTGGCGGATAACACGACCCATGGAACGTAACCGGGTCGTAAGCTCACGGACATGCAGGTGATCCAGTCGACCAAGCTCGCCAACGTCTGTTACGAGATCCGGGGTCCGGTGCTCGAGGAGGCGATGCGGCTGGAAGCGGCCGGTCACCGCATCCTGAAGCTGAACACCGGCAACCCTGCAGCCTTCGGCTTCGAGTGCCCGCCGGAGATCCTGGAGGACATCCTCCGCAACGTCTCCACGGCGCACGGCTACGGCGACGCGAAGGGCCTGCTGGCGGCCCGCCGGGCGGTCGTCATGCACAACCAGACCCTCGGCATAGAGACGGACGTCGAGCACGTCTTCATCGGCAACGGCGTCTCCGAGCTGATCGTGATGGCGATGCAGGGGCTGTTGGACGACGGCGACGAGGTGCTCGTCCCGGCGCCGGACTACCCGCTGTGGACGGCCGCAGTCTCGCTCTCCGGCGGCACGGCGGTGCACTACCGCTGCGACGAGCAGTCCGACTGGATGCCGGATCTCGCGGACGTGGAGCGGAAGATCACCGACCGCACCAAGGCGCTCGTCATCATCAACCCGAACAACCCGACGGGCGCGGTGTACGACGACGCGATGCTGCGCGGGCTGACGGACATCGCCCGCCGGCACAACCTGCTGGTCTGCTCCGACGAGATCTACGACAAGATCCTCTACGACGAGGCCACGCACACCCCGACCGCCGCGATCGCCCCCGACCTGCTCACCCTCACCTTCAACGGCATGTCGAAGGCGTACCGGGTGGCCGGCTACCGGGTCGGCTGGATGTCGATCTCCGGGCCCCGCGCGCACGCCGAGTCCTACATCGAGGGCCTGACGATCCTGGCGAACATGCGGCTGTGCGCCAACATGCCGGGCCAGCACGGCGTGGTCGCGGCGCTCAGCGGGCGGCAGACCATCAACGAGCTGGTGCTGCCGGGCGGCCGGCTGCGCGAGCAGCGGGACGCCGCCCACGAGGCGCTGACCAGCATTCCGGGCGTGACCTGTGTGAAGCCGAAGGGCGCGCTGTATCTCTTCCCGCGGCTCGACCCCAAGGTCTTCAAGATCAAGGACGACCGTCGCATGGTCCTGGACCTGCTGCGCCAGGAGAAGATCATGGTCGTCCAGGGCACCGGCTTCAACTGGCCCGAGCCCGATCACTTCCGGGTGGTGACCCTGCCCACGGCCGTGGATCTGCGCGAGGCGGTGGGCCGGATCGGAAACTTCCTGGACGGCTACAGCCAGCCTTGAGCCCGCTACCAGGTTCGCGCGAACTCTCTCAACTTTAGATTCGATCTAATGTAGGATGGTTTCCTGAAACCCTCAGGAGGCCGTCCCATGTACGAACCGATCCGCGCCAAGTCGGTACACAGCACGACGGCCGGCACCCCTTCGGACTTCCCCCACCGGTCCCGGGAGGAAGAGCTGGACATCCAGCTCGCGAGCCATCTCGCGGCCCTGCTCGCCGTCACGGACGAGCTGCGCGCGCTGGCCCCCGCCACCGACCTGGACACCGCGGCCGACCGGCTCGCCGGACAGGTGGCCCGGCTGCGGGGTGGGGCGGTGCCGGTCCGCGTGCCGGTGACCGCCACCCGTCTCGCCGCCCGTCCCGCGCCGCGTCCGGCGGCCCTGCACCGGCGGGCGCACACCCTGGCGGCGCGCGCCCTGGTGGTGGCCGCCTCCCGCGCCGACACGGCGGTCGCGATCCTGACCGCCGAGCGCATGGACGCGCACTCCGCGGCCCTGGAGCCGCGCGAACTCGCGTCGCGCTGAGCCCTCCGGGCTCCTCGGACGGCCCCGGCCCGCGCGCACCCGCAGCGACGCGCATGCACTGCGTTGGCTTTGGCGGATCGCTACGGCGCCGTGGGACTGTTCGCCGGTCGGCGGCTTCCCGTAGTCCTGGGCTGGTCGCGCCCACGCGGCGGAGCCGCACATCGACACAGCCCCGCGCCCCTCCAGGGCGCATACCGCACCGGCGTTGCAAATGCTGAAGGGCCGGGTCCTCCGCACGCCGTTGTGCGGGGGGCCCGGCCCGGGCGGGGTCTTCACGTGCTCCGGGGTACTGCTGAGCTACTGGAGCGCGGGGAGACCCCCTCGCGACCGGCCTTCGTGACGACTTCGCAGGTCAGGGCTAGCCGGACCGGCCGCGGAGATGAGGGGTGGGCGGGAGACGGGTGGCCGCGGTGCTCAGCCCAGGCGCCGCACCAGGGCCCGGTACTGGTCCCACAGCTCGGCGGGCGTGTGGTCGCCGAAGGTGTTCAGGTGCTCGGGGACGAGCGCCGCCTCCTCGCGCCACACCTCCTTGTCGACGCTGAGCAGGAACTCCAGGTCGGCGTCGGCGAGGTCGAGGCCGTCGGTGTCGAGGGAGCCCTTGGCCGGCAGCACGCCGATCGGCGTCTCGACGCCCTCCGCGCGGCCCTCCAGGCGCTCCACGATCCACTTCAGGACGCGGCCGTTCTCACCGAAGCCGGGCCAGACGAACCGGCCCTCGTTGTCCTTGCGGAACCAGTTGACGTAGTAGATCTTGGGCAGCTTGGACTGGTCCTTGTCCTTGGCCACGTCGATCCAGTGACCCATGTAGTCGCCCATGTTGTAGCCGCAGAACGGCAGCATGGCGAACGGGTCGCGGCGCAGCTCGCCGACCTTGCCCTCGGCGGCGGCGGTCTTCTCGGAGGCCACGTTGGCGCCGAGGAAGACGCCGTGGTTCCAGTCGAAGGACTCGGTGACCAGCGGTACGGCGGTGGCGCGGCGCCCGCCGAAGAGGATCGCCGAGATCGGCACACCCCGGGGGTCCTCCCACTCCGGCGCGATGATCGGGCACTGCGCGGCGGGCGTGGTGAAACGGGCGTTGGGGTGCGCGGCGGGCGCAGAGGACTCGGGCGTCCAGTCGTTGCCCTTCCAGTCCGTGAGGTGGGCCGGGGTCTCCTCGGTCATGCCCTCCCACCACACGTCGCCGTCGTCGGTGAGGGCGACGTTGGTGAAGACGGAGTTGCCCCACAGGGTCTTCATCGCGTTGGCGTTGGTGTGCTCACCGGTGCCGGGCGCGACACCGAAGAAGCCGGCCTCGGGGTTGATGGCGTACAGGCGGCCGTCCTCGCCGAAGCGCATCCAGGCGATGTCGTCGCCGATCGTCTCGACGGTCCAGCCGGAGATCGTGGGCTCCAGCATGGCGAGGTTGGTCTTGCCGCAGGCCGACGGGAAGGCGGCGGCCACGTACTTGGCCTCTCCCCGCGGCGGGGTCAGCTTCAGGACCAGCATGTGCTCGGCGAGCCAGCCCTCGTCGCGGGCCATGACGGAGGCGATGCGCAGGGCGTAGCACTTCTTGCCGAGCAGGGCGTTGCCGCCGTAGCCGGAGCCGTAGGACCAGATCTCGCGGTCCTCGGGGAAGTGCGAGATGTACTTGGTGCTGTTGCAGGGCCAGGGGACGTCCGCCTCGCCCTCGGCCAGCGGGGCACCGACGGAGTGCACGGCCTTGACGAAGAAGCCGTCGTCGCCCAGTTCGTCCAGGACCGGCTGCCCCATGCGGGTCATGGTGCGCATGGAGGCGGCGACGTAGGCGGAGTCGGTGATCTCGACGCCGAGCGCGGAGAGCGGGGAGCCGAGGGGGCCCATGCAGAACGGCACGACGTACATGGTCCGCCCGCGCATGGAGCCGCGGAAGAGGCCGCCCTCGCCACCCGTGCCGGTGCCCGTGCCCGTGAAAATCTCCCGCATCTCGGCGGGGTCCTTCCAGTGGTTGGTCGGGCCCGCGTCCTTCTCCTCGGCGGAGCAGATGAAGGTCCGGTCCTCGACGCGGGCGACGTCGGAGGGGTCGGAGGCCGCGTAGTAGGAGTTGGGGCGCTTGATCGGGTCGAGCTTCCTGAAGGTGCCCTTCGCCACGAGCTCCCCGCACAGGCGCTCGTACTCGGCCTCGGATCCGTCACACCAGACCACTGCGTCCGGCTGGGTCAGTTCGGCGATCCCGTTCACCCACGAGACCAGTTCCTGATGGTTGGTGGGGACGGGGGGAGCAGCGATGTCGCGCGCCACGATTGCTCCTAAATGAGGGGTTTTTTGTTTGGAAGGCCCCTTGGGGGCTGCGACCCGGATGCGTGACGATGACCTCGTGGGCGCTCATCCGGTGTCGACCGCACTCATTTGATCCTCTGACGCGAGCGCCCATCTGTCCAGAGGGCGTCACACCTGAGCGGCGTGAGGATCGCCACGTGCCCGCGCCGGGGCGGGTGGACCGAGGCGGGTGGACTGAGGCGGGGTGGCCTGAGGCGGGTAGGGGGTGCGGCGCCGGGCACCCCGTGAGAGGATGGCCACTCACCGTTCGTCATACGTCCGTACTGATACGTAACTTACGGAACCGTAGGTACGATGCGTCCATGACTGCGTCCGTCCCCGACGCGCCCAGGGACTCGGCGGCCGCCGGCCGCGGCGGCCCTCAAGCGCTCTCGCTCCCGTATCCGGCCAAGCCGAAGCTGCGTGGCTGGCTGCACCTCGGCATGTTCCCGGCCGTCCTCGTCGCCGGCCTGGTGCTCACCGCCCTCGCCGAGTCGCCCGAAGCCCGCGTCGCCTGCGGGATCTTCGTCCTGACGGCCTGCCTGCTGTTCGGCGTCAGCGCGCTCTACCACCGGGGCAACTGGAGCCCGCGCATGGACGGCGTACTGCGCCGCCTCGATCACGCCAACATCTTCCTGATCATCGCGGGCACCTACACCCCGCTCACGATGCTGCTGCTGCCCGGCGCCAAGGGCGAGTGGCTGCTGTGGGGCATCTGGGCCGCCGCCGCGGCCGGCATACTCTTCCGCGTCTTCTGGGTCGGCGCCCCACGCTGGCTCTACACCCCCTGCTACCTCGCCATGGGCTGGGCGGCCGTCTTCTACCTCCCCGAGTTCATGCGGGCCGGCGGCATCGCCGTCCTCGTCCTGGTGATCGTCGGCGGGCTGCTCTACAGCGCGGGCGGCGTGATCTACGGCCTCAAGCGCCCCAACCCCTCACCGCGCTGGTTCGGCTTCCACGAGGTCTTCCACTCCTTCACGCTGGCCGCCTTCATCGCGCACTACGTGGGGATCTCGCTGGTCGCGTACTAGCGATCCGCCGGGCCGGGGCAGCACGCCTCACGCGTGGCATCCTGACCGGGTGAACGGTCGCGAGATCCACGTCGAATTCGCCCCCGGACTGGTCCTGTTCGTCCCCCGGGCCCGGCCCACCGGCACGGCCCGCACCACCACCGACGGCGTCTCCACGCTCGGCCACGTCGTGGAGTCCCTCGGTGTGCCGCTGACCGAGGCCGGCACGCTCCTCGTGGACGGCCGCGAGGTGGCGCCCGGATACGTCCCCACCGGCGGCGAGACGGTGAGCGTACGGGCCGTCCGGCACCCCCAGGAGGTCCCGGGAGCCCCGCTGCGCTTCCTGCTCGACGTGCACCTGGGCACCCTCGCCCGCCGGCTGCGACTGCTCGGTGTGGACACCGCCTACGAGTCGACGGACCTCGGCGATCCGGCGCTCGCCGCGCTGTCGGCGGCCGACAGACGGGTCATGCTCAGCCGCGACCGGGGGCTGCTGCGCCGGCGCGAGCTGTGGGCCGGCGCGTACGTCTACAGCACGGACCCCACCGAACAACTGCACGACGTCCTGGACCGGTTCCGGCCCACGCTACGCCCGTGGACGCGGTGCACCGCCTGCAACGGCCTGCTGGAGGAGGCCACCAAGGAGCAGGTGGCGGACCGGCTCAAGGGCGGGACGCAGCGGTCGTACGACGTCTTCGCCCAGTGCACCTCGTGCGGACGCGCGTACTGGAGGGGCGCGCACCACGAGCAACTGGAGGCGATCGTGGAGCGCGCGATGAGCCGGGGTACTCAGGACGGTTGAGTAGACCGGCCGATCGCCAGCGGCCGGCCGGCGCGGTGTGATGGACGGCATGACCACTCTGTCCCGACCCACCGAGCCACACCTTTCCCACCAGCGGCCTTCCCACCCGCCGCTGTCCGCCCATGCCCTGACCGTCAGCTCCGTGGCCGGACTCGTCCTGCTCCTGCCGACCGTCGTCGTCGCCTGGGTCCTCGTGGTCTCCACCGAGCGCGGCACCCGGTGCCTGATGTACGGCGAGCAGTGCTCGCGCATCCCCGGCGGCGCCCTGTGGGCCTGTTTCTGGGCCTCGGCCGCCCTGGGCGTACTCGCCCTGGTCCGGCCCCGCACCCGGTGGGCGTCCGCCAGGTACGCGGCCGTCGTCCTGCAGTGGTGCACTCAGCTCACCCTGGGCGCGCTGATCCTCGCCGGCGCCTGACGGGCAACTCGGATTCGGGCCGATTCCGATGGCCGGGCCGATTCAGCTCTCCATCGCGGCACGCAGCCGCTCCGGGTCGGTCGTCGGCGCGTCACAGGTGAAGTTCCGGCAGACGTACGCGGCCGGCGCCCCGCCCACCAGGGGCCGGTCGGCGAGCAACGGGAACTCGTCGCTCCCCTCGGTCCCGAAGGCGACGACCGCCCCGGGCGCCGTCCCCAGCAGCGCCGTACGGTGCAGCCCCTGCGCGGCACCCTCGGCACCCTCAGCCCGCTCCGCCGCGACGACGGCGACTTCGCGGGGGCCGTCGAGCAGCGCCTCGGCGGCCGCAAGACCCCAGCCGACGAAGCGCGGGACCCGCGGGCCGAGCGCCTTCACCACGCCGAGGGCGTGCTCGGCGGCGGTGCGGTGCGCCTCGGACCCGGTGTGGGCGGCGTAGGACAGCAGGGCACCCGCGGCGGCGCTCCAGCCGGACGGGGTGGCGTTGTCGGTGGGGTCCTGCGGGCGGCGGATCAGCCGCTCGGCGTCGTCCGCGGTGTCGTAGAGCGAGCCGGAGCCGTCGGTGAAGCGGATGAGGACGTGGTCGAGCAGGAAGCCGGCGAAGTCCAGCCAGACGCCCTCCCCGGTGACCGACGCCAGCGCGAGGAAGCCCTCCGCCACGTCGGCGTAGTCCTCCAGCACCCCGGCGTTGCCGCCGGCCCGGCCGTCCTTGCTGGTGCGGGTGAGCCGGGCGTGCTCGTCCAGGTGCAGCCGCACCAGCAGGTCGGCGGCCGCGACGGCGGCCTCGACCAGGTCGGGGCGCTCGAAGTAGGCGCCGGTCTCGGCCAGCGCGGCGATCGCGAGCCCGTTCCAGGCGGCGACCACCTTGTCGTCCCGGCCCGGGGCGGGGCGTCCGTCCCGCGCGGCCAGCAGCCGCCGCCTGATCGAGGCGATCCGCTCCGCGTCGAAGACGCCCTCCTGCTGCGGCAGTTGCAGCACGGAGGCACCCTCCTCGAAGGTGCCCTCCTCGGTCACACCGAAGTACTGCGCGGCCAAGGCCGCGTCGTCGGCGCCGAGGACCTCGGCGAGCTGAGCGGGCGTCCACACGTAGTACGCCCCCTCGACGTGCCGGCCCGCGCCGCCCTCCCGTCGCCCGCCACCGCCCTTGTCCGGACGCGCTTCGCGCGGCACCTCCTCTTCGCTGTCGGCGTCCAGCGCGGAGGCGAACCCGCCCTCCGCGGTGCGCAGTTCCCGCATCATGAAGTCGGCGGTCTCCAGCGCGACCCGGCGGGCGAGATCCGACCCGGTGGCGCGCCAGAGGTGGGCGTAGACCCGGCAGAGCAGCGCATTGTCGTACAGCATCTTCTCGAAGTGCGGCACGACCCACTCGCGGTCCACGGAGTAGCGCGCGAAACCGCCGCCCAACTGGTCGTAGATGCCGCCGCGGGCCATCCGCTCGCAGGTGTCGCGCGCCATCTGGAGGGCGCCCTCGGCGCCGGTGCGGGCGTGGTGACGCAGCAGGAACTCGATGACCATGGACGGCGGGAACTTCGGCGCCCCGCCGAACCCGCCGCGCTGCTCGTCGTACTCCCGGGTGAGCCCGAGCAGCGCCTGCCCGAGCTGCTCCTCGCCGGGCGGCTGCGCGTCGCCGTAGGAGATCTCCCGCCCCGCGAGGTCCCGGACGATCTTCCCGGCGACCTCGGTGACCTCGTCGCGCCGCTCCCCCCAGGCCTGCTGGACGCCCTGGAGCACCTGACGGAAGGACGGCATGCCGTGCCGGGGCTCCGGCGGGAAGTACGTGCCGAAGTAGAAGGGCTCCGCGTCCGGCGTGAGGAACACGGTCATGGGCCAGCCGCCCTGCCCGGTCGCCGCCTGCACGGCCTCCATGTAGACGGCGTCGACGTCGGGGCGCTCCTCGCGGTCGACCTTGACGGACACGAAGTGCTCGTTCATGTACGCGGCAGTGTCGTCGTCCTCGAAGGACTCGTGCGCCATGACGTGACACCAGTGGCACGCAGAGTAGCCGACCGACAGCAGCACGGGCACGTCGCGCCGTCGCGCTTCCTCGAACGCCCCCGGTGTCCAAGGCCACCAGTCGACCGGATTGTCAGCATGCTGAAGCAGATACGGCGAGGTCACACCAGCCAACCGGTTCATACGATCCAGCCTCTCACGCCGCCACGGCCCAGTTCGGTCCCAGAATCCTGGCAGGGAGGGACAGTACGCTGGAACCGAGCAGCACCGGACCTGACGAACACCCGAGGGAGGTACGCCATGACCGCGGAGATGGTCGCCCCCGCATGGATGCACACGCAGATCAGCGCGGAGCAGTACGACTCCTGGTCCAAGGAACAGTGCGCCGGCATCGAGATCGTGGACGGGATGGTCGTCGTGAGCCCGAGCGCGTCCAAGCGGCACAACCGGCTGGCCCGGATCCTGGCCAACGCCCTGGACGCCGCCGCGGGTCCGGATTGGAACGCTGACACCGACTTCGACGTCCGACTCCAGGACGTGCCTCTCACCAACCGGCGCCCGGACGTCATCGTGTACCGGGCGGAAACCATCGACCTCACGCCCACTCGTCCGGAGCATGTGCTCCTCGTGGTCGAGGTCGTGTCGCCGGGTTCAGAGACCACTGACCGGATCGTGAAGGTGGACCAGTACGCGAAAGCCGGGATCCCCTTCTACTGGCGCATCGAGCAGGCCGCCACCGGCGTCCCCATCACCTACACCTACGTCCTCGACCCCGCCACACAGGCGTACAGGGACGGCGACACGTTCACCGGCGTGGTGAAGGCCACCGCCCCTTTCACCGTCACAGTTGATCTCGGGACCATGTGAGGGCCGAAGTAACGCGCGCCACCTGGCACGCGGGCCGGTTGGCTTCCTCCCCCTCGTGAACTTCAGGCGGGGGTATCCACGAGCGGGGGTATCCACGAAAGGGATCAGATGAATTCGGGGGCGCCGGGCTGGTAAGCATCGCGTTTCTCCAGATGCAGAGCGGGTGGGCGGGCCTTGACGGGCCCGTCAAGCCGGACGTGGTGGCGCAGCAGGAACTCGATCACCATGGCACCGGTTCTTCGGCCCAGTCGGCATCTTCGGTGGGCCCTCGCCGACGGCAGAACGCAGACCCGCTCGGTGGTCCTCGTCCGACGCCGACAGCGTGAAACGCGCGCCAGCACATGATCGGCCGCCATAGTTCGAGCGTCCGCTCAAGCGGCCCGGCGCGTTCAGCGTGCTTCCTCAAGGCGGACACGCTCAAAGTGCTGCCTGATGCTGAATGTACTGCTTGACGGCGAGTCATTGATCGTCGGTGGCCGGGCGGGTGGGTAGCGGGTGCCACAGCGGAAGGGCTCGGCGTCCGGTGGGCCGGACCGCTACTGGTTGTCCGCGGGATTGGGGCCCAAGACCGTCCGCGCGCTCGCCGACTTCGGTGGTGACTGGTGCTTGTGTCGTCCGCGCCAGGCGGCTGCGATCTCCGCCGGGAAGCGTCGGCCGCTGCGGGTGAGGTGGACGCCGTCGGTCAGTTCAGCGGTGTCTCCGACATGCAGCCGGACGTAGTCCTGGTCTGCGAGCGGCGTCGGCCGTCCGGCACCGTTGCTCAACAGCAGCGTGCCGTTCCCGCCGAGGTTTCGCAGGTCGACGGCGTGTGCGGAGACGCGGATCGACAGGTGCGCGCGGCTGATCGGGCGTAGGCGGTCGGGCGGGACGTGTCCGTACAAAGAGATGCCGCCGGGGCCCGGTTCGCGGCCGAGGAGCACGGTGGAGTCGGCGTCCAGGGTGAAGCGCTGGACGCAGACGCCGTCCACCAGAAGCTTCAGCTGGGTGATGCCGGTGCGGGGGCCGTCGTCGGTCAGCGGGGTGCGGTGCAGCTCACAGACCGGCACGCCGCGCCTCATCCGCGGCAACAGCACGGCACTGCCCTTGCGGCTGTCGTACAGCGTGCAGCCACGTTCTGGGCAACGCCAGTAGCGGCGTACCACCTCGGTCATCGGCTTACGGTTCCGGCCTGCCAGCAAGCCGTGAGCCTTGAGGTCGGACTCCTCCAGCTTCCGGGATATCTGTGCGGGGCTGCGTGTGCCCATGTCCCGTTCGACGAGCTTGACGGCCCGCACCCGGGTGGGCGCCGGAGCCAGGAACTGGGTGGTGTTGCCCTGGATCCAGGGGTGTGTGAGCCGGAAGTCGGCGAAGCCGTCCCTGCTGACCACCGGCAGCCCCAGCATCTCGGCGAGATCCAGGAGCCTTTCGTCGGCGTCGCTCAGCTCCTCGACCAGCCCGGCCCGCACCCAGCCGGTGAGCAGGGCGGGCTCCAGACGGCCGGGGTACTCGTGGACGCTGTGGCGCAGACTGCGGTCGGCCAGGGCGTACACCATGACGTTGCGGTCGCCGGTCCGCCGGGCCAGCGCGTCGACGACCAGGCCCAGCCGGTCGAGTGAGCGGGCGTGCGAGCCGCCGATGCCCGTGTCCCGCACGACGTTGGACAGGTCGATCAGGGCGTCGGCCTGCTCGGGGTCGCTCGCCAGGTGCGGTTCGATCGCGTGGAGGTCCGTCACACGCCCCGCCAGAGCGTCAGTCGTGTGTACACGTCCGGAAGGTCCGAATCGCTGGACGGGGTGATCCGCTCGACGACGAGCATCGCGAGGTTTCCCTCGCTGGTCTCCGTGCACAGCACGGTGCCGACCTTGATCGTCCGCTTGCGCGTGAGTTCGGTGCTCTCGATCTCTCCGGCGAGGACGTTGCTGCCCGTGGCCTGCCGGCACTGCTCCGGCTTCGTACCGGAGCTGATGCCCATGGGCGTCTCGAACTCCCAGCGCCCGCCGCTCACCTCGTTCATCACCAGCTCCTGGCCGCTCACGATGTCGCCGGCGCCGTAGATCTTCGGTTCGTCGAAATCGACGTCCACCACCGAGGGGTCGGCGGGTGCGCGGAGTGCGAAGGGCTGGTCGTCGATGAGCTTCTCCGGCCCCGGTTCCCGCTGCGTGGGGTTCGCGTCCTCGTCGCCGTCGGCAGGTTGCTGCGGCGACGAGGACGCCCGCGCGGAGTTGTCCTTGCCGCCGCCGGGGTCGTCCTTGCCGCCGCCGTAGTCGTCGTCCGGCCAGACGAAGACGATGAAGGAGATCAGGACGGGCAGCAGGACGAGGGCGCCGACGAGGGACAGGCAGGTGATCAGCACCGGACGCTTCTTCCCGCCGCCGGTGGGCCGCTGCCCCGCCGGCGCGCCGGTGGGGCGCTGCCAGGGGCGGGGTGGCTCCGTGGGCGGGTGGACCTGCGCGTACTGTCCGTGCGGTCCGTACGGTCCGTTGTGCGGCCCGGAGCCTGCCTGCGGGGAAGTGGCCGTGTGGGTGCCGCCGGTGCTCGCGAACCGGTCGCCGGCGGAGCCGTACGGCGTGCCGGCCGACGTGATGGTGTGCACGGTGTTGTCCCGGCCGCCCCCGCCGGTGCGTCCGCCTTGTTCCGGCGGCGTGCCCGCGGTGCCGCCGCCCGGCCGGGGCGGTTGCTGCCAGGCGGTGCGCGCCGCGGCCGCCCGGGCGCCGATCAGTGTGCTGAGCGGCCCCGGCAGCCAGCCGTCGAAGTCCCGCAGTGGCCGCTGTCCGTACTCCTCGCACAGCGCGGCCAGTTCGGCGGTCGTGACGCGTGCCTCGGGCGCTGCGGCGAGGCAGCGCTCCAGCAGCGGCCGCAGGATGCCGGGGTACTGCGACAGGTCCGGCGGGCGGGCGGACGTGTTGGCTATCTGGGTGGCGACGGTCAGTCCGCCGCCCTCGCCGTAGGGGTGCCGGCCGGTGGCGGCAACCGCCGCGATCAGGCCGAGCGAGAACAGGTCGCTCGCCGGTCCGACCGGGTCGCCGAGGGCGTGCTCCGGTGACATGTACTGCGGAGTGCCGATGAACTTCCCGCTGGTGGTGATCTTGGTGGCGTCGGCGGCACGGGCGATGCCGAAGTCGATGACGTAGGGGCCCGACTCCGAGAGCATGAGGTTGCTCGGCTTGAGATCCCGGTGCACGACGCCGGCGGCGTGGATGGCGGTGAGCGCGTGCGCGGTGCAGCCCACCAGTTGGAAGACGGCGGGCAGCGGCAGCGGACCGATGCTGTCGAGAGCCGTCTCCAGCGGGACGCCCGAGACGAACTCGGTGGCCACCCAGGGCAGGTCGCCGTTGGTGTCGTGGTCGACGACCGGCACCAGGTGATAGCCCTGCACCTGGCGAGCGGCCCGCACCTCCTGCTCGAAGCGGCGCCGGAACTCCTCGTCCTGACCGAGCTCACGTCGGATCAGCTTGAGTGCGACCGGCTGACCGCCACGCGTGTGGGAGAGGTAGACCGTGCCCATGCCGCCCTCGCCGAGCCGGGCCACCAGCCGGTAACCCGCCACCTCCTGCGGGTCGTCGCCACGCAGCGCGCCGAGAACGGTTTCGGTCTCCTTACTGATGACAGCCTCCTTTGACTCAGGTGTACGGAGCGCGGGGCCGTGGCCCGTCCGGCAGCGTCAGGGGAACGGTGGCCCGCCTCGTCGCGCGCACCGTCGGAGCCTCGGGGCCTTCGACGCGACGGCGGCACTCCCGCTCCAGTGCCGCCGCCGTGGCGGCCAGCGCCGGCGGCAGCCGTCCGGTGTCCCGCGCTCCCACGACCGACCGGGGCGCGGTACGGCCGGCGAGCTCCACCGCGGTGGGCCGGTCGGCGGGCTCGGGGGCGAGGCAGGCGGCCACGTCGTCCCGCAGCTCCTCGGGCAGCGACATGAGGTCGGGTGGTTCGGTGTCACTCGCCGCGATCCTGGCGGCCACGGCGAACGCCGGTCCCGTACCGAAGGGGTGCCGACCGGACGCGGCCTCGGCGGCCAGCAGCCCGAGCGCGAACACGTCGCTCGCCGGACCGGGCCGGCCACCCAACGCGTGTTCGGGCGACATGTACTGCGGAGTGCCCACCAGCCGGCCGGCGGTCGTGATGGTCACGTCGGCTGCCGCGCGCGCGATGCCGAAGTCCAGCAGCCAGGGCCCGTCGGTGGCCAGCAGCACATTTCCCGGTTTGACGTCCCGGTGCACCGTCCCGGCCTCGTGCACCGCGGCGAGCGCGCGGGCGGTGCCGTGCAGCAGTCGGCGCACAGTCGCCGTCGGCAGCGGACCGTGCCTGCGCAGGGCCGTCGCCAGTGGCACGCCGGGAACGTAACGGTGCAGCAGCCAGGGAGGGCTCGAACGCCCGGACACGTCGTGGTCGAGCAACGGCACGACATGCCGACCCGCTACCCGTCCCGACGCCTCCGCCTCCCGGGCGAAGCGGGCCAGGAACGCGCTGTCCTTCGCGTACTCGCGCCGGATGACCTTGAGGGCTGCGGGCTGTCGCCCCGGAGTACGGGAGAGGTAGACGGTCCCCATGCCACCTGTGCCGAGGCGTGCGAGTACGGGGTGGCCGGCGATGTCACTCGGGTCGCCCCGCTCCGGTTCGGCCAGGAGTCCGGCGCACGCGGCCACAACCGCCACCTGTCGCTCCTCCCCCTCCCCCGGTGCCCGCATCTGGGCCTGAACCAGTTTCAGCGTATAGGGAGTTGCTGTCGCTCAACATCTCAACTGCATCTCTTCTGCGCTGGAGCGCAGAGAGCGGCTCCCGAAGCCGGACGACACGAGGCCCGGACGCCACGCTCGCCGACATGCGTTCTCGGCGGAGCGGACAGACGGACGGGGCGGCGGCATACGGACGAGGGCGGCCGTCCGAGGACCGACCCCTCCCCAGGGTCTCCTCGTCGCAGGACACTTGACCCACGCACAACCGGGGAAGGACCCGGGGACGAGCCGGGAGGGCTCTGGGGCGCCTGGGGTCACCGGGATGCCCGGGGCACCCGGGAGACACCGATGCCGCCGGAGGGGGCGCGACATGCGGGACAGTCATCGGGCGGAGGCCGAGGGTCTGCTGAGGCGGGCCGTGGAGGAGGAGGTACGGCGCACGGGCGGACGCACGGACGGGAACGTACTGCTCTCCAGGGCCCGCACCGCCCTGGACGCCATGGCGGGGACGGCGGACGAGGAGTACGAGGCCTACACCCACGCCCTCGACGAGGCCGCCGCCGGACAGCTCACCTTCCGGCAGCGCTACGCCCGCGAGGGCGCCGGGACTCCCCTGCTGGTGGCCGCCGTGGCGGCGGTCGCCGCGGTGGTGGCCGACGTGGCGCTCGGCACCGGCACGGGCACGGCGGTGGGCGCGGGTGTGACGGTAGGGGTCGTCGGGGCCGCGGCGACCGTGGTGAAGGTGGTCGGGTCCCATGTGCCGGCCGCCCATCACCGGGCCGGTGCCGTCAGCCAGCCCGGCGGGCCCGAGCAGTTGCGGTTGCAGTGGCTGACGGCGCTGGAGGTGCGCGGCATCCGGCCCTTCCTGGACCAGCAGCGGATGCTCGCCGCGTCCACGGGACCCGCCAAGACCGGGCCGAAGCTGCGGGGCGTCGACAAGAGCGCGGCCGCCTGGGGACGCAGCGCGCTGGAGCAGTCGTTCGGGCAACTGCCCGAGCCGGAGGGCGCGTTCGCGGGCCGGCGGCAGGAGATGGCGCGGCTGCGGCAGTGGGTGCAGGCGGCCCGCGCGAGCACGGAGACGAAGCCGACGGTGGTGGTGCTGCACGGGGCGCCCGGCAGCGGCCGTACGACGCTGGCGGTGCGGGCCGTCCACGAGCTGCGGGACTACTTCCGCGGGGCGTGCCTGGTCGATCTGCGCGGGGACGATTCGGGGGTCGACGGTTCTGGGGTCGACGGTTCTGGGGTCGACGGTTCTGGGGCGGGCGGTTCTGGGGCGGGCGGCGCGGGGGCAGGTGGCGCCGGGGCGGGTGGGGAGGCGCCGCTGAGTACCCGGGACGCGCTGCTGCATCTGCTGAACCGGCTCGGGGCGCCGCGCGAGCAACTGCTGTTCCGGGAGCGGTCCTCCGCGGACCAGCAGGTCAAGCGGCTCAGCGAGCTGTACCACCAGCATCTGACGGGCGTACCGGTCACCGTCGTCCTCGACGACGCCTTCGACCCCGAGCAGGTGCGCACGCTGATCCCGGAGCGGTCGGACAGCCTGGTGCTGGTCACCGCGCGCCGGGGTCTGGAGCTGCCGGCCGACCTGCCGGCGCGGGTGTACGAGCTGCCCGTCGAGGCGCTGGACGCGGCGGGCGCGGAGGAGTTGCTGGGCGCCGCCGCCGAGGACGCGTCGGGGCCGTACGACGCCGAGTCCAGCGACCTGATCCGGCAGTTGTGCGGCGGGCTGCCGCTGGCGCTGCGGGTCGCCGGATCGTCGCTGGGCGCGCGCTCGCCGCGTGCGCTGGCGACCGATCTGGGCGTCTACGGGCCGGTGGAGCCGGTCGAGCGGGCGCTGTGGCTGCGCTACACCGACCAGCCGGAGCCGGCCCGGCGGCTGCTGCGCCGGCTCGCGCTGGCGGGCCGCACCTCGCTGGGTGCCGCTGCCGCCGCCGCGCTGCTGGCCACGGACGAGACGGAGGCGACCCGGCAACTGGCGGCCCTGTCGCGGGCGGGGCTGATCGACCACGTCCGGGGCAGCCGTTACCGCCTGCACGACGTGGTGCGCGCCTTCGCCCGCGCCCGGCTCGCCGACGAGGAGGAGCCCGGCGAGCGCACGGCAGCGCAGGAGCGGCTCATCGCGAACTACGCCGAGCTGGCCGACTCCGTGCTGCGCCTGGTCGACGGCAACATGTCGACCCGCTCGAACCAGTTCGGGCAGTACGGCTTCACGTCCCTGGACGAGGCGCTGCGCTGGCTGGACGACGAGTCGAGTTTCATCACGGCCGCGCTCAGACACGCGGAGGGCGTCGACCAGGGTGCGGTGCTGAACCTGCTGGGCGCGCTGTGCGACTACTGCCTGCTGCGCGGCGACCTGTACCGGCTGGGTGAGATCAGCGAGCTGGCGCAGTCCGTGGACCAGGGGCTGCTGGTGCGCTCGGTGCAGTGGCGCACCGGTATCGCGGCCCGGCAGCTCGGCGAGCTGGACAAGGCGCGCTCGACGCTCACCTCCGTGGTCGACCTGTACCGGGAGGCCCACCACGACGCCGGCGCGGCCCGTGCCCTGTGCTCGCTGGGCATCACGCTGCACCACCAGGGCAACCTCACCGAGGCGGCGGCGAAGCTCCGGGAGGCGCTGGACCTCCAGGCCTCGCCCGAGCTGGACACCGACCGGGCGTGGACGCTGCACGCGCTGGCGGCGGTGCAGCGCGACCGGGCCCGGCCCGCGGAGGCCCTGGACCTGCTCACCGAGTCACTGGTGCTGCACCGCGCGGGCGAGTCGGTGCACGGCCAGGCCTGGGCCCACTTCCAGCTCGGGCAACTGCACCTGCGGATGGGCGACGTACCGCAGGCCGAGGCGGATCTGCGGGCGGCCCTGGAGCTGTACGGCCGCACCCAGGACGCCCGCGGCGAGGCCTGGGCGCTGACCCAGTTCGCCCGGGCCCGCCTGGTGAGCGGCGACGCCTCCGAGGCGGTGGCGGAACTGCGGCGGGCGGCCGCCCGGCACCGGGAGAACGAGGACGCGCGCGGCGAGGCCTGGACGGTCTACTACCTGGGCCAGGCCCTTGAGGAGACCGGCGACCTGGACCAGTCGGTCCGCGAGCTGGAACGCTCCCGCACGATGTTCTCCCGGATGCGGGACGTGTACGGCCTGGCCTGCGCCCGGCACCACTCGGCGCGGGTGACCCGCGACCAGCGCGCCACGCAGACGGGCTCGCTGCGCAACTCCGGCTTCGCCCGGCAGCTCCTGGTGGACGCCCGCGCCGACTTCCAGCGCATCGGCGTCAGCCACGGGGAGGCGTGGACCTGTCTGGAGCTGGCGGTGGTGGACGCGGGCAACGCCCGTACGCCGCAGGCGCTGGCCCTGTGCGACGAGGCGACGGCCCTGTTCGCGGGGTACGGCGACCGGCGGGGCGAGGACTGGGCCCGCTTCCTGCGCTGCACCCTGCTGCCGTACGCGGCTCCGGGCGGCGTGGAGGTCGGCACGGCGGTGGCGCAGGAGGAGCTGGCCCAGTTGTCCCGGGCCCGCCACCCCGCGCGCGACACCAAGCTGGACGACTACGTGGACGCCTTCCAGTTGCTCCTGGAGCGCGGCGTCCAGCTCGAGTCCGGCTGGCAGGCCTGGCGCCTGGGCATGGTCCCGAACCGTCAGGCCCGGGAGGTCATGGGGGTGGCGGTGACGGCGTAGTGGCGGCCGGCTCGCGGCTAACGCCGCTGCGGCTTCACCGGGTCACTGCCGGAGGCCGCCGCCTTGGCGTCCTCCCCCTTCACGTCCGCCGCCTCCGGGTCCGCCGCCTCCTTGAAGTCGACCTTGCCCATCTGCCGGCTCATGGACTTCATCAGGCCCCACACCGCCAGGGCCATCACCGCGAAGACGATGAACCCGAGGACGCCGGGGGTGACCTTGTCCTCGTCGAGTTCGGCGAGGGTGACGAGGTGCGTCATTGCCAGGCTTGCGCTTGCACTCATGTCAGGCATTGTCCCGGATGCCCGCGAAGAGGTCGTCCTCGGGGAGGGAGGTTTCCACGAGGGACTTCGCGAGCTCGTACTCCTCGGTGGGCCAGACCTCCTTCTGGATCTCCATCGGCACCCGGAACCAACCGCCCTCGGGGTCGATCTGCGTGGCGTGCGCGATCAACGCCTTGTCGCGGATCCCGAAGAAGTCCGCGCAGGGCACGTGCGTGGTGAGGGTGCGCTCCTTGCGCTCGAACTCCGCCCAGCGCTTGAGCCAGTCCCCGTAGGGCGACTCCAGGCCGCGGTCCAGCAGCGCGTGGTGCAGCGCCTCGGTGCGGGGGCGGTTGAAGCCCTGGTTGTAGTACACCTTCATCGGCTGGTACGCCGGTCCGTACTCGCTCTCCGGGTACTTCTCGGTGTCGGCCGCGCCCTCGAAGGCCACCATCGTGATCTTGTGGGTCATGATGTGGTCGGGGTGCGGGTAGCCGCCGTTCTCGTCGTAGGTGGTGACCACCTGGGGCTGGAAGGAGCGGATCTTCCGCACCAGCTCACCGGCCGCCTTGTCGACGTCCTCCAGGGCGAAGCAGCCCTCCGGCAGCGGCGGCAGCGGGTCGCCCTCGGGCAGCCCGGAGTCGACGAAGCCGAGCCACTCCTGCTTGACACCCAGGATCTCCCGGGCCTCGTCCATCTCCTTCTTGCGTACGTCGTGGATGTTCTCCTCGATGTAGGCGTCGCCCTGGAGCTTCGGGTTGAGGATGGAGCCGCGTTCCCCGCCCGTGCAGGTCACCACCAGCACGTCCACCCCCTCGGACACGTACTTCGCCATGGTGGCCGCGCCCTTGCTCGACTCGTCGTCGGGGTGGGCGTGGACGGCCATCAGTCGTAGCTGGTCAGTCAAGACTCAATCCTCGGTCAGTAGGCGCCCGTGTGTATCGGCGCAATCGGCGGCTTCTATAGTGACCGAATCGGGCACGGAATAATTCCGGGGCCCGGGAGGACCGGCTCCTGCCGAGAGGACGATCATGAGTACGGCGAGCACGCGGACGCCCGAGAGCCGGTACGGCCGCTCCTCGGACGAACGGGCCGACCGCACGCTCAAGGTCGTCGGCGCCGTGCTCGGCGCCCTCCTGCTCGCGCTGATCGGCTGGTTCGGCTACCACTACGTCGGCCAGAACAAGATCAGCGGCGAGCTGATCGGGTTCGAGCTCGCCGAGAACTCGGTGCAGGTGCACCTGGAGGTCCGCAAGGACGCCGGTGTCACCGGCTACTGCACGGTGCGCTCCCAGGCGGAGAGCGGCGACGAGGTGGGCCGGGCCGACTTCCGCTTCGACGGGGACGACACCCGCATCGACAAGGTCGTCACCCTGCGGACCAAGGCCGCCGGCACGACGGCCGAGCTGCTCGGCTGCCATCCGGAGTGACCCAGCGGGGCCTGCCGGCGGGAATCCGAGGCTCCTGACCTGCGGTGACATGAATCTGGTGGCTTATGTCCTCCCCCTTTGGCCACTGAATTGTTAGGCTCGTGGTTTCGCCCTTCCGTGAAGGAACATCCTTCTGGGTAGGGCGTTGATTTGTATTCCCAGTACCAACGAGGAGCACCCGTGACCCAGACCAGCGAGAACGTCACCTGGCTGACCCAGGAGGCGTACAACAAGCTCAAGGAGGAGCTTGAATACCTTACTGGTCCTGCGCGCACCGAGATCTCTGCCAAGATCGCCGCGGCTCGCGAGGAGGGGGACCTGCGTGAGAACGGCGGGTACCACGCGGCGAAGGAGGAACAGGGCAAGCAGGAGCTCCGCGTGCGCCAGCTAACCCAGTTGCTCGAGAACGCCAAGGTGGGTGAGGCCCCGGCCGCGAACGGCGCGGTGGCCCCCGGCATGGTCGTCACGATCGCCTTCGACGGCGACGAGGACGACACGCTGACCTTCCTGCTCGCCTCCCGCGAGTACGCGAGCTCGGACATCGAGACCTACTCTCCGCAGTCCCCGCTGGGCTCCGGCGTCCTCGGCCACAAGGTCGGCGAGGACGCGCAGTACGAGCTGCCCAACGGCAAGCCGGCTTCGGTGAAGATCCTCAAGGCCGAGCCGTACAACGGCTGACCCGGCCTGCCTGCCACTCCTGTCGCAGTCGAGCTGTCGCAGTCGAGCCCCCGGTGTCCCCGTGACGCCGGGGGCTCGTCGTTGTCGCGTCGTCGCGTTGTCGGACCGCCGCGCCGTCGCGTCGTCGTCAGGTGGCGGCCGAGCGGTACTTGCGCACCGCCAGCGTCCGGAAGACCGCGATGATCAGGACGGACCAGATCACCGAGGCCCAGACGGGATGCTGCATGGGCCAGGCGTCGGACTGCACGACTCCCGGGTTGCCGAACAGCTCGCGGCAGGCCTGCACCGTGGCGCTGAACGGGTTCCACTCGGCGATGTGCCGGAGCCAGGGCGTCATCTGGCTGGAGTCCACGAAGGCGTTCGAGACGAACGTCACCGGGAACAGCCAGATGATCCCTCCCGAGGTCGCCGCCTCCGGCGTGCGCACGGAGAGGCCGATCAGCGCCCCGATCCAGGTGAAGGCGTATCCCAGGAGCAGCAGCAGCCCGAAGCCGGCCAGGATCCGGCCGGCGTTGGTCGGGTCGGCCGAGCCGGTGCGCCAGCCCACGATCAGCGCGACGATCGCGAGGACGAGCAGTGTGATGGCCGTCTGCACGAGATCGGCGACGGTGCGGCCGGTCAGCACCGCGCCACGCGCCATCGGCAGGGAGCGGAAGCGGTCGACGAGCCCCTTCTGCATGTCGTCGGCGATACCGGCCGCCGATCCCGCGGTGGCGAACGTGACGGTCTGCGCGAAGATGCCGGCCATCAGGAAGTCCTTGTAGACACCCGGGTCGGTGGTGTTCCCGATCTTCATCGAGCCGCCGAAGACGTAGGTGAAGAGGACGACGAACATCACCGGCTGGATGACCCCGAACAGGACCATCTCCGGAATCCTGGTCATCCGGATCAGGTTTCTGCGGGCGATGACGAGCGAGTCCCGGACGGACTGGCCGAGGGGGTTGATGGGCGCCTTGACCGGCGCCGCGTCGGTGGCGGCGCTCACTTGGCGGCCTCCTTCTCCTGATCGTGGTCGGCGTCGTCCGCCAGGCCGTTCGTCTCTTCCTCGACCTCGGCCACGTGGCCGGTGAGGGAGAGGAAGACGTCGTCGAGGGTGGGGCGGCGCAGGCCGATGTCGTCGATCTCGATGCCGCGGGCGTCGAGTTCGCGGATGACCTCGGCGAGCAGCTTCGCGCCGCCGGTGACGGGGACGGTCAGCTTGCGGGTGTGCTGCTCGACGCTGGTCGCGCCCTTGCCGAATCCGGCGAGCACCTCGGCGGCCGTCTCCATGTGGTCGCGTTCGTGGACCACGACCTCGACGCGCTCTCCTCCGGTGCGGGCCTTGAGCTGGTCGGAGGTGCCGCGGGCGATGACGCGGCCGTGGTCGACGACCGCGATGTCGTGCGCGAGGTGGTCGGCCTCCTCCAGGTACTGCGTGGTCAGCAGCAGGGTGGTGCCGCCGGCGACCAGTTGCTTGATGACCTCCCACAGCTCCTGCCGGTTGCGGGGGTCGAGGCCCGTCGTCGGTTCGTCCATGAACATGACGGGCGGGGAGACGACCAGCGCTGCCGCCAGGTCGAGCCGGCGGCGCATGCCTCCCGAGTAGGTCTTCGTGGGCCGGTCGGCGGCGTCCGAGAGGTGGAACTGTTCGAGCAGCTCACCGGCCCGGGCCTTGGCGGCCTTGGACTTCATCTGGTAGAGCTGGCCGACCATTTGCAGGTTCTCCCGGCCGGTCAGGTATTCGTCGACCGCGGCGAACTGGCCGGAGAGGCCGATGGAACGCCGCACCTCGTTGGGGTGCCTGAGGACGTCGATGCCCGCGACGACCGCTTTGCCGCTGTCGGGGCGCAGCAGGGTCGTGAGGCAGCGGACGGCGGTGGTCTTGCCCGCGCCGTTCGGTCCGAGCAGGCCCAGGACCGTGCCCTCGGGAACGTCGAGGTCGACGCCGTCCAGAGCCCTTACGTCGCCGAAGGTCTTCACCAGACCTTCGGCATAGATGGCGCCTGGCATGTGAGTCTCCACGTCGTCGGGGATTCTTTGGAAAGCCTAGGTTTGTACGATTCGCCGCACTCAGCGAGCGAATTACGACACACCATAACGCGATGTATCGCGTCTCACAATGCACTTTCTCGAACGAGTGACGAAGCGGCTCCCAGCCCCTGTTCAGGGCTCCCGGCCCCTGTTGAGGGGCTTACCGGCCCCCGTCGAGGCGCTTGCCGGGCTCAGGCGCTGACGGTGTAGCCCGCCTCCCGCAGCGCCCGGCCGACCTCGGCACAGTGCTCCGGGCCCTTCGTCTCCAGGTGCAGCTCGACCTCCGCCTCCGTGAGCCCGAGCCGCGGATGGGTTCGGACGTGGCTCACATCGAGGACGTTAGCGTCGACCACTGACAACACCCCGAGAAGCGTGGCCAGGGCGCCGGGCCGGTCCGTCAGCCGCAGCCGGACCGCCAGGTAGCGGCCCTGCGCGGCCATGCCGTGCCGCAGCACACCCTGCATCAGCACGGGGTCCACGTTGCCGCCGGACAGGACCGCGACCACCGGTCCCTCGAAGGCGCCCGGCTCGCTCAGCAGCGCCGCCACCGGGCTCGCCCCGGCCGGCTCCACGACCAGCTTGGCCCGCTCCAGGCACAGCAGCAGAGCGGTGGACAACTCGTCCTCGGAGACCGTACGGACCTCGTCCACCAGCTCGCCGACGATGCCGAACGGCACGTCCCCGGGCCGCCCCACCTTGATGCCGTCGGCCATCGTCGCCGGGTTCTCGACGGCCACCGGACGCCCCGCGGCCAGCGAGGGCGGGTAGGCCGCCGCACCCTCCGCCTGCACGCCCACGATCCGCACGTCCGGCCGCAGCGCCTTCACGGCCACCGCGATCCCCGCCACCAGCCCTCCCCCGCCGATACCGACCACGACGGTCCGTACCTCCGGGCACTGCTCGAGGATCTCCAGCCCGACCGTGCCCTGGCCCGCGATGACGTCCGGGTGGTCGAAGGGGTGGATGAACACCGCGCCGGTCCGCTCCGCGTACTCCTGCGCGGCGGCCAGCGTCTCGTCGACCACCTGGCCGTGCAGCCGCACCTCCGCGCCGTAGTCCCGGGTCGCGCTGATCTTCGGCAGCGGGGCGCCCTTCGGCATGAACACCGTCGACCGCACGCCCAGCAGCGACGACGCCAGCGCCACGCCCTGCGCGTGGTTGCCCGCGCTCGCCGCGACCACACCGGCGGCCCGCTGCTCGGGCAGCAGCCCGGCGATCCGGACGTAGGCGCCGCGCAGCTTGAACGAGCCCGTCCGCTGGAGGTTCTCGCACTTGAGGTGCACGGGCGAGCCGACCAACTGGGAAAGGTGCCTGCTGCCCTCCATCGCCGTCACCCGTGCCACGCCCGAGAGCATCTTCTGGGCTCCGCGCACGTCGTCGAGGGTGACGGGTCCGACCAGGGCAGCCGCGCTGTAGCTCATACCTCCAGCATCGCAGTTCACAGGCGTGGGGGGCTGTTGTGACCAACCTCCGAGACCCGCTTTGCCCAGCGCCGGTACGCCTTGCCGCCCGGCCGCGTACCCTGTCCCCCAATTAGCAGCCCTCCACGAAGTGAGCCCCCGGCCATGCCCACAACGCCTGAAATGTCGATGGACATGACGACCGCCGGTGACACCGGTCTTCTCGAGACGCTCCAGCACGAGGTCGCGCTCTTCGCACGGCGTGCCGAACAGACCCGGCTCGGCGGCGTCGGGCAGGTGCGCAACTCCATGGACCGCGCCGCCTATCTGTTGCTCAACCGCCTCGACAAAGAGGGCCCGATGGGCGTGAAGGCGCTCGCCGCGAGCATGGGAATCGACTCCTCGACGGTCACCCGGCAGGTGGCCCCGCTCGTCGACACCGGGCTCGTCAAGCGGACCTCGCACCCCGAGGACGGACGCGCGGTGGTCCTCCAACTGTCCCCGCGCGGCGTGTCGCGGCTGGAGGAGGTCCGTTCCTCCCGGCGTCAGCTCATGGCCGAGCTGACCCACGACTGGGCGCCGGAGGAGCGCGAGGAGTTCTGCGCGCTCCTCGCGCGCTTCAACGGCGCCCTGTCCGCCCGTATGGCCCCCTCCGGCGTGGCGCCCACCGAATCGCCGTCGGACTCCTGAGCGACCGTTCACGGGCTTTCCGGAGCGGTTCGCACCGAACTCTTGACCGGCGGGGCACCCCTGGCCTGATATGAGACCTCAGGGGTCGGTCGCCGTCCGGGCGGGAGGCACGGTGCGAGAACGGCATGCGTCCCACGGTGCCCGCCGGGCCCGCGAGTTCGAGGCGTTCGTCGCGGGCGCGGCAGGGCGGCTGCTGCATGCCGCCACCCTGCTCACCGCCGAGCCCCCGGACGCCAACCCGCGCGCGCGGCGCCTGCTGGCCCTGAGCCTCGCCCACACCTACGCGTACTGGGACCGGCTGCACGGAGAGGACCCGTACGACCGGGCCCGCCAGTACCTGGCGACCCGCTTCGCCCGTGCGGCCTGGCACCGTTACGGCGCCCTCGGCCGGGCCCGCCGGCCCCCCGCAGGACCCTTGGGCGGGCTCGCCCCGCAGGAACGCCTCATCCTCGTGCTCAGGCTGTACGAGGGGGTCGCCGAGGAACAGGCGGCCGCGCTGCTCGGGCTGCCCGTGGAGCGGGTGCGGACGATCTGCGACCGGGCGACGGCCACCCTGCTGCACCCGCCCGCAGCACCGGCCCGCCGGGTGCCGGCGGAGGCGACGGCGAAGGCCAAGACGAAGGCGAAGGCGGCGACGCCGTGACGGGCACGGCGGGCGACCCGAGTACGCGCACGACCACCCTTGCGGCCACTGATGCGACCACTGATGCACCCGCCGCTGCGACGACCGGCCCGGCGGGCGGCCCGGCGACCGGCACCGCGAGCGGCACGGCGGGCGATGCGCCCACCGTCGCGGCGAGCGGTACGACGACCGGCACGCGCGCGTGGAGCACCGGGAGGCGAGGGTGAACCGCCCGATGCGCGAGGCCGCCGCGCGGCGGATCATGGAGCAGTCGCCGCCACGGGTGCCGCCCGAGCTGTACGCGGAGGCCGTGCGCCGCGGCGGCCGCATGCTGCGGCGCAGGACCGCGGCCCGCCGCCTGATGTGGCTGCTGCTGGGCGCCGCGGCCGTGGCGTTCACGGTGTGGGCGCTGACCGTGCAGCCGTGGGTGGAGCCGCCCTCGGAGACGACCCCACCCGTGACCGGCTGGGACGGCTGGTGAGACCTCCCGGCCGGTGAGACCTCCCGGCCGGCGCGGCACCAGCTAGGAGGGCCCGTCCTGGCCGAGCGCCTGCTGGAGGTCCGCCAGGAGGTCGTCGGCGTTCTCGATGCCGACCGACAGACGCACCAGGTCCGCCGGCACCTCCAGGGCCGAGCCCGCCGCGGAGGCGTGGGTCATCCGGCCCGGGTGCTCGATCAGCGACTCGACGCCGCCCAGGGACTCGCCGAGCGTGAACACCTTCGCGCGGTCGCACACCTCGACGGCGGCCTGCTCGCCGCCCTCGACACGGAACGACACCATGCCGCCGAACGCCTTCATCTGCTTGGCGGCGACCTCGTGCCCCGGGTGCTCCGGCAGCCCCGGGTACAGCACGCTCGTCACGCGCGCGTGCCGGGAGAGCATGTCGGCGACCTTGGTCGCGTTCTCGCTGTGCCGGTCCATGCGCACCGCGAGGGTCTTGGTGCCGCGCAGCACCAGCCAGGAGTCGAAGGGCCCGGCGACCGCGCCCATCGCGTTCTGATGGAAGGCCAGTTCCTCGCCCAGCTCCTGGTCGTCGACGATCAGCGCGCCGCCGACGACGTCGGAGTGGCCGCCCATGTACTTGGTCAGCGAGTGCACGACGACGTCCGCGCCCAGTGCCAGCGGCTGCTGGAGATACGGCGTGGCGAAGGTGTTGTCGACGACGAGCCGGGCGCCGGCGTCACGGGCGACCTGGGCGACTGCGGCGATGTCGGTGATCCCGAGCAGCGGGTTGGAGGGCGTCTCCACCCACACCGCCTTGGTCTTCGGGGTGAGCGCGGCCCGCACGGTGGCGGAGTCGCTCGTGTCCGCCACGGACCACTCCACGCCCCACCGGGTGGCGACCTTGGCGAAGAGTCGGAAGGTGCCGCCGTACGCGTCGTTCGGGATCACCACGTGATCACCGGGACGCAGCAGCGTACGCAACAGGCAGTCCTCGGCCGCCAGTCCGGACGCGAACGCGAGACCGCGGCGGCCGCCCTCCAGGGCGGCGAGGTTCTCCTCCAGCGCCGTACGGGTCGGGTTGGCGCTGCGGCTGTACTCGTAGCCGCCGCGCAATCCTCCGACGCCGTCCTGCTTGTAGGTCGACACCTGATAGATCGGCGGTACGACCGCGCCCGTCAGGGGATCGGCGGTGTTGCCCGCGTGAATCGCGAGCGTCTCGAAGTGCTGACTGATGTGCCTGTCGCTCATGGGCACCGAGGGTAGCCGCGCGGGAGGCTTCGCGCGTTTTCCACAGGGCGGGGGACAGGTTGGCCAATTGTCGGCGGCGTCTGGTTCGCTTGAGTCATGGAGATTCTCTGGGTCCTGATGGCGCTGGTCATGCTCGGCTTCGTGCTGCTCCAAATCTCGCGGCGCCGGCGCGGCGCGGTCGGCCTGGTCCCGCCCGGCCACCCGGACGCCGCCGACCCGGCGAACTACGGCTTCGCCCGCGAGGAGGAGCTGGACATCCGCATGCCGGGCCCGGACCACGACCTGCTGGACGTCCTGGACCTGGTGCAGCGCACGCAGGACTACCGGGGGGCGCAGCAGCTCCTCGCCGGCACGGAGACGGAGGGCGAGCGGCGCTGGCAGCGCGTGCAGGCCTTCGCGGGCGCCGCGTCGCTGGAGCTGCGGCAGCGGCCCGGCGGCGTCGACGAGACGCCGGGTGGGCAGTGGCTGCGGGTGTGGCGGGCCGAGGCCCCCAAGGACGCGGGCGGCGCGGCGGTGCACGCCGAGTTCCTGGTGCAGCAGGCGTGGCGGACGGCGACGCCGGGCACGGACGACTTCCGGATCATCATGGAGGAGGCGAAGGCGGCCTGCTCGGACGCGGCGCTGCTCGCCCCCGGTGACCCGATCCCGTACATCGTCGAGCTGTCGGTGGCCCGCGGCCTCGGTTATCCGCGCGAGGACTTCGAACAGCTCTGGCTGAAGATCCTGGACCGGGCCCCCGACCACATGGGCGCGCACCTGGCCGCCCTGCAGTACTGGTGCGAGAAGTGGCACGGCTCCCGCGCCCTGGCCTACTCCTTCGCGGAGGCGGCGGCGGCCCGCGCCCCGCGGGGCTCCCTCCTCGCGGCGATGCCCCTCTTCGCGGTCTTCGAGCACCTGCCCGAGGTCAATCTGGTCAGCGGTTTCTACCAGAGCGAGGTCGTCACCAAGGCCGTCCACGGCGCCCTGCACGCGGTCCACTCGGCCCGCCCGGACGACCCGATGCAGGCGCACGTCCGCCACCTTCTGGTCTTCTTCCTGGTCCGCGGCGAGCGCTGGGCCGAGGCGATGAACCAGCTCATGGTCATAGACGGCCACGTCGGCGCCCTGCCCTGGACCCTGTCCGCGGACCCGGCGGCGGAGTTCGCGGTCTACCGCGCGCTGGCGGTGGCGGGCTACGAGGCGAACGGCGGCAGCCCGGCGACGCTGCCGCACTGAGCGCCGGGCGCTCTCACACGGACGGCCCGGCCGTAACACCGGCCGGACCGTCCGTCTCGCCACGGAACCCCGCATCCTCGGCCCGTGGCCTCAGGCCGTGGCCTCAGCCCTCGGTACGGACGGGCAGCCGCCATCCCGGGCGCGGGAAGTGGCAGGTGTAGCCGTCGGGGTAACGCTGCAGGTAGTCCTGGTGCTCGGGCTCGGCCTCCCAGAAGGGGCCGACCGGCTCCAGCTCGGTGACGACCTTGCCGGGCCACAGTCCGGACGCGTCCACGTCGGCGATCGTGTCCTCGGCGATCCGCTTCTGCTCGTCGTCCACGTAGTAGATCGCCGAGCGGTAGCTGACTCCGATGTCGTTGCCCTGGCGGTTCTTGGTGCTCGGGTCGTGGATCTGGAAGAAGAACTCCAGGATCGCGCGGTAGTCGGTCGCCTCGGGGTCGAAGAGGATCTCGATGGCCTCCGCGTGCGTGCCGTGGTTGCGGTACGTCGCGTTCGGCACGTCGCCCCCGGTGTACCCGACCCGGGTCGCGGTCACGCCCGGGAGCCGACGGATCAGCTCCTCCATCCCCCAGAAGCATCCGCCCGCCAGCACGGCCCTCTGCGTCTGCGCAGCCATTGCGGCCCTCCAATGTCTCTCAGCTCGTTCACTCGGGCCGGCCACCAGGCCGCCCGCACACGACCGGCCTCCGCACCCGCCCTCTGCAACACGCGAGGCCCCCCAACGATTCCACGCCCGACCACCCGACCGGCCCGGTGGGTGGCTGCTGACCACCCCCATGGAGTAGCAATGACCACCTCCGCCGCCGGGCAACCGCTCATCCCCCAGCCTCCGGCTACGGTCGCCGCACTGCGTCAGGCCATCAGGCAGATCGCGCCGGCGGCGCTACCGGCGTTCACACGAGAGCTGGACCAGGCGGCGGACCAGTCCCGGCAGGGCTCGGATCTGGCGCCCCTGCAACGCTTCATCGCCCAGTGGGCCGCCTATGTCCACATCCAACGCCGGCCAGGCCTGGCAGCAGACCTGCGCCGCTGGGAGGCGCACGCCGAGTCGGGCAACGCCACCCAGGCACGACGGGCCGCCTCCGAGATCGGGCGCATCCTCGACCAGGCCCACGCCGCCGTCGGCCTTCACTCCCGGTGAGCAGGGAGTGGCGGTGGGAGTACGACCCACTACGACGGATGGACGCAGCCGGTGGATGGTTCTACTTCCTGGTCGCGCCACGGGATCCGCTGGTCATCGTCGTCCGTATCGTCCCGCCGTTCGACGCGCTGTGACCGTCCTCGCCAAAAACCGGTGGCCGGGCCGAAGCGTCCAGCACCACGCTGTACGTCATGCAGGAAGCACACCGTGAGATACGGGCGGCCTACGCGGCGTCCACCGTCACCGTCTACCAGGCGTACGCCCCGGAGATCGGCCTCCCCGCTGTCCGCGAGGGACGTTTTCCGGCCGCGTGGAAGCGGGGCAGGATGACGTGGATCAAGCCGTCGTTCCTGTGGATGATGTACCGCTGCGGCTGGGCCACCAAGCCGGGTCAGGAGACCGTCCTGGCCGTCGAGATCAGCCGGGACGGCTTCGAGTGGGCGCTGCGCAACGCGTGTCTTTCCAGTTACGTCCCCGGAGTACACCCCGACCGCGCCACCTGGCAGCGCCGGCTGAAACGCTCGCCCACCCGCATCCAGTGGGACCCCGAGCGCGACCTGCGTCTGCAACCGCTGCCGTACCGCTCGCTGCAACTCGGCCTCTCCGGCGAGGCGGCACGCCGTTACGCCGACGAGTGGACGGTCGGCATTCGGAACGTGACGCCACTCGCCCACGAGGTCCACGCTCTCGTGGGCGACAGCGACCTCGACTCGGCGCAGCGCCTGCTGCCCCAGGAACGGCCCTATCCCGCCGACGACGGACTACTGAGCCACCTGCGACCGTGCCGACCGTGATGGACCGACACCCCGGCGAGGACGGGCTCGCGGCTCTGTGGCGGGCCCGGCGCCCCTCGGTGCCGCCCTTGGCCCACACCTTCCGCAGCGCGTACGCGGACCGTTGGGTGCGGTTCCACAGTCTTCCCGGCTCGAAGCGCTGTCCGGAGTCCCAGGAGGAGTACGCGATGGTGATCGAGCGGTACAACACGGTTCTGGACGAGTTGTTCACGGCGCTCGACGTGTTCGTCGTGACCATGGACTGGTCCAGTACGCCCAACGGGCACGAGGGTTTTGTCACCCCACGGCGGCAACTCCACCCGGAAGGCATGCTCTGGTGGACGGAATCGGTCGAGGACGACCCCGACCCCGAGTTCCACACCCACACACGCCTCTACGCCGACCGGCGTCCGTGGCGGCGCGGTTGCGTCGACGATCTCCTGCTCGCCGTTGCCGACGAAGCGCTCGTCGAGGTCTTCGTCACCGATACGGATCTCCGGCGCATCCACCACCCGTACGACGGCGGCGCGGACGTCGTCCTCTCCACGCCCGGCGAGCGCGACCGGCTGCGCGGCCGTCACTTCGACTGGCTGTCCAGCCATCCTGCCGGGCTGTGAAGGAGTCATGATGTCCCGGGCCAGGAAATCGGCTTCCGACGAGCCGGAGCTCTCGGCGTATCAACGAGCGATGCGGAACCGGCTCCTCGCGGCCCCCGTGGTTCCTCCCCCCGAGCCTTGGCAGTCCGTTGGCTTCGCCCCCGTGGGTGGACTGCTCGGCATCGGCTTCGCCTCTCATCCCGACAGCGGCCATGACCTGGTGATGGTCGTCTCGCACGACGGGCACGGTCTCTTCGACGCCGTCACCGGGGAGAAGGTCGCGAGGGACCGCGACCCCGATCCCGAGGGCAGCACACCCGACGACGCCGCGGACCTGTCCTGCCCCGGGCTCGGGCCGATCGCAGGGAGCCGGGTGCACATCGCGGGGCTCTTCGGCGGTGGGCTGCACACCACCACCGCGGACGGCTGGGCCCTGGAGGTCGTCACCCCGGCGTGGCCCAACGATCGTGTCCTCCTGTCCCGCGACGGCGGACTCCCCCACGCCGGTCCGCACGGAGAGCGGTGGTGGCACATCTTCCACTCGGACTACTCCGAACTCCGGGCAGCCGGTTTCTCGCCCTCCGGAGACACCATCGCCGTGGCGACGAGCAGCGACCTGTCACTGTGGGCACGCGCGCAGGACGGCGACGACTCCCGCGACGCCACGCGTTGACCGCACCGGACTCCCGACGGGCGTCGGCTCACGAAGCCACCCGCGGGATCGCCGAGTTCGGGTCGGCCCCAGTGAAGGCCAGCCCGATGACGAAGCCGGCTACTTGTTCCAGTTGGTGGACGCGGTCGAGGCCGCCGAGGACGGCCGGTTCGGCGCCGGCGGCGCGGACCAGGTCGCCGGTGACGTGCAGGGCCGCCGGGTGGTCGCCGCACATCGCGACCGTCACGGGGGGCCTGACGTCGGTGGGCCGGCCGTCGGTGGGGCGGCTGGTCCACTGGTCGGCCGGGAAGAGGTGGAACGCCTTGACGACGTGCGCCCCGGGGGCCGACCGGGCGATGCGTCGTGCCATTGATTCGCCGGGGTCGGTGAGCAGTACGCCCTCGCCGTGGCTGACGGCGTTGGTGGGGTCGATCAGGGGCGTGCCCTCCAGCACGCCGTCGGACGCGCCGGCCAGCGCGAGCATCTCGTCGGCACCATCCCAGGAGACGGCGAGCAGCACCGCGTCGCGTTCGGTTGCCGCCTCGCGGGGCGGGGCCGCGAGCGCTCCGTCGCCCAGGCGCCGTGCCAGCCGCTCCGCCCGGTCGCGGGAACGGCCGCCGATCACCAGGTCGTGCCCGGCGTGTGCCCATGCCTCGCCGAGGGCCGCCGCCAGGGTTCCCGTTCCGAGGATGCCGATCCGCATCGCTTCCGCCTTTCGTTCGCCGGTCAGGTGGGAAGTGACGGTAGGGCGGGCGTTACGCACCGCTCGGTGTGTAACGCGCCCGGCAGGATGTGCGGTGAGGTGGAGATGACTGATCAGGGCGTTCGAGAAGAGCTTCGAGAACAGCACTGCTACGAATGGGTCGCCGACTGCCCGCTGCGTGCGGCGACCGACCTCTTCGCGCACACCTGGGATCCCGTGATCCTGGCCGCCCTGCGCGCGGGACCGCAACGGCGCCGTGCGCTGCGGGCCGCGATCGGCGGCATCAGCGACAAAGCGCTGACGGACGCCTTGCGGCGCCTGCTGGCGAACGGTCTGGTGCGCCGCCGGGCACACGCGGAGGCACCACCTCGCGTCGAGTACGCACTGTCCGACCTGGGGCGGAGCCTGGTCGAGGGGCCGATGGCCGCGCTTGGGCAGTGGATCGAGGAGCATGGGGACGCACTTCTGGAGGCTCAGGAGCGGCACGCGGGCTGACCCCCGCCGTCCTCCGCCGTCCCCCGCCGACCATCCGGGCCGACCATCCGGTCAGTCCCGTCGGCGCAACCCCGCGATCAGCACCCCCACCAACTGCCGCGCGTCGTAGCGCGGGTCGGGGGTTTCCGCGCCGATGCAGAGGTTGCCGGCGCCGCGCATGAGAGCGATGGCCTGTACGTCGGTGCGGATCTCGCCGGAGGCTCTCGCGGCGGCCAGGAGGTCGGTGCACACGGGGACGAGGCGGTCGAGGAAGTAGGCGTGGAGGGTCTCGAAGCCGGTGTTGTCGGACTGGAGGACCGCGGCGAGGCCGTGCTTGGTGACCAGGAAGTCGACGAACCGGTCGATCCAGCTCGCGAGTGCGGCGTACGGGGTCTCGCTGCTCGCCAGGAGGGCGGGGCCGGCCTCGGCGCAGGCCTCCACCTGGTGCCGGTAGACGCCGATGATGAGGTCCGCCCGGGTCGGGAAGTGGCGGTAGATCGTGGCCGTTCCGACGCCGGCCTCGGCCGCGATGTCGCGTACGGGTGCCTCCACGCCCGACCTGACGAAGACCGCGGCGGCCGCGTCGAGCAGGTTCTTCTCGTTGCGCCGGGCGTCCGCCCGCTTGGGCCGCCCCCGCGCCCCCGCCTCTTCCCGGACCCCGGCCTCTTCCCGCGCTGCCGCCTCTTCCCGCACCGTCGCCTCCTCGCCGTCGCGCATCGTGCCGTTCCCTTCGCGTCACCGACCGCCATTGATAAACGGGACAGCGTCCCGTATCGTCGGACGAGTAAACGGGACAAGGTTCCGCTTGGCGTCTCCATGATGCCAGAGCGTCGAGCCCGTCCGCCACCACGTCATGCACCGACCCGTAAGCAAGCCACTCCCCGTGGAGGAAACGTCATGCAGTACCGCACCTTGGGCCGCACCGGTGTGCAGGTCAGCTCGCTGGCGCTCGGCGCCATGAACTTCGGCAGCATCGGGCGCACCACCCAGGACGAGGCCACCGCCATCGTCGACGCCGCCCTGGAGGGCGGGATCAACCTCATCGACACCGCCGACATGTACAGCGGCGGCGAGTCGGAGGAGATGGTCGGCAAGGCCATCGCCGGGCGCCGCGACGACATCGTGCTGGCCACGAAGGCGTACATGCCGATGAGTGACGAGCCCAACCACCAGGGCGCCTCGCGTCGCTGGCTGGTCACCGAGCTGGACAACAGCCTGCACCGCCTCGGGGTCGACCACGTCGACCTGTATCAGGTCCACCGCTGGGACCCGAACACGAGTGACGAGGAGACGCTGTCCGCGCTGACCGATCTGCAGCGCGCGGGGAAGATCCGCTACTTCGGCTCCTCGACCTTCCCCGCCTACCGCATCGTCGAGGCCCAGTGGGCGGCCCGCGAGCACCGCCTGAGCCGCTACGTCACCGAGCAGCCCAGCTACTCCGTCCTCCAGCGCGGGATCGAGAGCCACGTGCTGCCCGTGACCGAGCAGTACGGGCTCGGCGTGCTGGTGTGGAGCCCGCTCGCCTCGGGGTGGCTGTCGGGGGCGGTGCGGGCGGGGCAGGAGGTCGCCACGCACCGGTCGGCGGTCCTGCCCGAACGCTTCGACACCGCTCTGCCCGCCAACCGGGCCCGGATGGACGCCGTCGAGAAGCTGGCCGCCGTCGCCGACGAGGCCGGGCTGACCCTGATCCAGCTCGCGCTCGGCTTCGTCACCGCCCACCCCGCCGTGACCGCCGCGCTCGTCGGGCCCCGCACCCTGGACCACCTGCACTCGCAGCTCGCCGCCGCCGACACCGTGCTCTCCGACGACGTCCTCGACGCGATCGACGCCATCGTCGCGCCGGGTACGGACCTGGCCGCGCACGAGAAGTTCGACGCCACCCCCGCGCTGCTGGACGCGTCACTGCGGCGCCGCTGAGCGGTCAGCGCACCGGCCGGCCCGCCCCCGCCCCCGCCTCGCCGCGCCCTCGGTAGCGGTACACGACGTACGGCCGTACCAGGTAGCCCAGCGGTGCCGTGAAGGCGTGGATCAGGCGGGTGAAGGGCCACAGGGCGAAGAGGGCCATGGCGAACAGGGCGTGCAGGCGGTAGACCAGCGGGGCCTGCGCCATGGCGGTCACGTCCGGGTCCAGGGCGAACAGGCTGCGGAACCAGACGGAGACGCCGAGCCGGTAGTCGTACGTGGACGCGGCGGTCGCGCCGGACGCGGTGGCCGTCAGCCCGGCGAGGACGACCGTGACCAGCAGGGGGTAGACCACGCGGTCGCTGCGGCTGGTCGCGGCCCTGATCGCGGGGGTGCGCAGGCGGCGGTACAGGAGGAGGGCGAGGCCTGCCAGGGTGGCCAGGCCCGCCGTGCCGCCCGCGAGGAGCGCGTTGGTGTGGTAGAGCTCCTCGCTGATGTGGAGGCGGTCGGTCAGGGACTCGGGGACCAGGAGTCCGGCCACGTGGCCGGCGATCACGAACAGCAGGCCGTAGTGGAAGAGCGGGCCCGCGACGCGCAGCAGCCGGCTCTCGTGGAGCTGGCTGGAGCGGGTGGTGAAGCCGAAGCGGTCGTAGTGGTAGCGCCAGGCCGTGCCCGCCACCAGCACCACCAGGGTCAGGTAGGGCAGAACGCCCCACAGGGTGGTGTGCAGGTGCTTCATCGGCGGGCTCCCTCGTCGTTCGGCCGGGGCTGGGCAGGGAAGGGGCCCAGGAGGTCCAGGCCCACCGCCTCGGTCGGCGGTCCTGTACGGGTCATGCGCAGGGCCTCCTCGCGGCTGGCCGGTGCCTGGCCCGGCAGGCACCGGCAGACGGCCTGGAGGAGGGCGGCGTAGGGGCTGCGGTGCGCTTCGAGGGCGTAGCGCAGGACTTCGATCGCCGCGCGGTAGTCCGTCAGCAGGGCGGTGCCCGCCTCCGGGGCGCGGGCGGCGAACTCCAGCATCAGCGGCAGGAAGTCGGGCAGTTCGTCGTCCGGGGGCAGCCAGCCGTGGGTGCGGTACACGGACTTGATGCGGGCCAGTGCGGCGCCCCTGCGGCGGGTGTCGCCGTCGGTGTAGTAGGTGAGGTAGAGGCAGCGGCGGCGGCTGCGGTCGAAGGTGGCGACATAGCGGGCGGCCACGGCGAGGGGGTCCTCGCGCTCCGCCCGGTCGCAGAAGGAGAGGAGGAGTTGGATCTCGGGGCCGGGGAGTTCGGCGACCGTCTCGCGGACGGTGTGCGGGCGGCGGGGCCAGTCCCGGTCCGGGTAGGCCAGCAGCAGGGCGGCGGCCTGGAAGACGACCGGTGCGGTGGTGGTCGTTGCGGCACGGCTGAGGCTACGGCTACGGCTACGGCTCACAGCTCGGGCTCCGTCCGCGCGGTGCGGCGTGCGCGCGGGAAGAGGCCGTTCGGGCGTCCCTTCCCGTTCCAGTTCAGGAGGTTGACCCGGCCGCGCAGCGCCGACGACGTGTCGGACCCGGCGGTCGGCGGCGCGTGGAAGGCGTCGGGGTCGAACCCGGAACCGCCACCGTCCGCACCGTCCGCACCGTCCGGCATCATGCCGGGGCCGCCCTCGCCGTCCAGGCTGCAGCCCGCTCCCGCCCCTCCCGTCGCGTCGGGGTCGGGGACGGAGCCGGTGTAGGTGGTCGGGATGACGTACCGCTCGTCGTACTTGGCGAGGGCGAGCAGCCGGTACAGCTCCAGGATGCCCGGCTCGTCCAGGCCGACCGCGCGCGCGATCTGCGGGTCCTGTTCCTCGCCGAGGTTGACGCGCCGCATGTGGGAACGCATCGCGGCCAGTCGGCACAGCGCGGCCTCGACGGGCCCCGGATCGCCCGCGGTGAAGAGTTCGGCGAGGTAGCCGAGGGGGATGCGCAGCGTGTCGATCGCGCCGAACAGCGCGGCCGGGTCCTCCCCGTCGTGTCCTGTGCCGGTGAGGGCGTCGACGACCGGGGAGAGCGGCGGGACGTACCAGACCATCGGCATGGTGCGGTACTCCGGGTGGAGCGGGAGCGCGACGCGGTAGCGGGTGATGAGGGCGCGGACCGGGGAGCGGCGCGCGGCCTCGATCCAGTCGTGCGGGATGCCCGAGGCCTCCGCCGCGCGGGCCACCTCCGGGTCGTCGGGGTCGAGGAAGCAGCCGAGCTGGGCCTCGTACAGGTCCTGTTCGTCGGTGACGGAGGCGGCGGCGCCGACCTTGTCGGGGTCGTAGAGCATCACGCCGAGGTAGCGGAGCCGGCCGACGCAGGTCTCGGAGCAGACGGTCGGGTCGCCGGCCTCGATGCGCGGGTAGCAGAAGGTGCACTTCTCGGCCTTGCCGGTGGCGTGGTTGAAGTAGACCTTCTTGTACGGGCAGCCGCTGACGCACATGCGCCAGCCGCGGCAGCGGTCCTGGTCGACCAGGACGATGCCGTCCTCGACCCGCTTGTACATGGCGCCGGAGGGGCAGACGGCGACGCAGGACGGGTTGAGGCAGTGCTCGCAGATGCGCGGCAGGTAGAACATGAACGCCCGCTCGTAGTCGAGGCGGACCTGCTCGCTCATCCGGGCCAGGAGCGGGTCGGCGGCGAGCTGGTCGGGGCCGCCGCCGAGGTCGTCGTCCCAGTTGGGGCCCCAGGTGATCTCGGCCGGGCGGCCGTCGATCTGCGAGCGGGGCGGGGCGGTGGGGATGTCGTCGCCGAGGGGGGCGGTGGTGAGGTTCTCGTAGTCGTACGTCCAGGGCTGGTAGTAGTCGTCGAGGGTGGGGAGTTCGGGGTTGGCGAAGATGCGGGCCAGGCGGCGGGCGCGGCCGCCGCTGCGCGGGACGAGGCGCCCGCCCTTGAGCCGCCAGCCGCCCTTCCACTTCTCCTGGTCCTCGTGGCCGCGGGGGTAGCCCTGGCCGGGGCGGGTCTCGACGTTGTTGAACCAGACGTACTCGGTGCCGGTGCGGTTGGTCCAGGTCTGTTTGCAGGTGACCGAGCAGGTGTGGCAGCCGATGCACTTGTCGAGGTTCATGACCATCGCCACCTGTGCCATGACGCGCATCAGTACGTGACCTCCTGGGAGCGGCGCCGGATCGTGGTGACCGCGTCGCGCTGGTTGCCGGTCGGGCCGTAGTAGTTGGGGGCGAAGGAGAGCTGGCCGTAGCCGCCGATGAGGTGGGTGGGCTTGACGAGCAGCTTGGTGAGGGAGTTGTGGACGCCGCCGCGGCGGCCGTTCGTCTCCGACTTGGGTACGTTCACCAGGCGTTCCTGGACGTGGTACATCAGCACCGTGCCGTCCGGGACGCGGTGCGAGACGATCGCGCGGGCGACGACGACGCCGTGCGCGTTGACGGCCTCCACCCAGTCGTTGTCGGCGGCGCCGATCGCGTCGGCGTCGGCGGGGCTCATCCAGATGACGGGGCCGCCGCGGGCCAGGGTCTGCATCAGCAGGTTCTCCTGGTACTCGGAGTGGATGGACCACTTGGAGTGCGGGGTGAGGTAGCGGACGGTGACCGCGCGGCCGGCGTCGCCCGCAGCCGTGGGCGCGTCGCCCAGCTCGGCCAGGTTCAGCGGGGGCCGGTAGACGGGGAGTTGCTCGCCCAGTTCCGCCATCCAGTCGTGGTCGACGTAGAAGTGCTGGCGGCCGGTGAGGGTGTGCCAGGGCTTCTTGTGCTCGGTGTTGACGGTGAACGGCGAGTAGCGGCGGTCGGGTGCCTCCTTGCCGGACCACTCGAAGCTCGCCCCGACCTGCACGGGCCGCTCCTGGGTGTCGGAGAAGACCACGCGCCGCTCCCCCACCGACGCGGCCAGCTCCGCGAGTCCGGCGCCGGCGCCCACGCGGTCGGCGAGGCGGTCGAAGCCCTCGGCGGCGAGGCGGCCGTTGGTGGTGCCGGACAGGGCGAGGATCGCCTCGCAGAACTTGACGTCGGTGTCGAGCAGGGGGCGCCCGCGGGCCGGTCCGGCGGGGGCGGTGCCGCAGCGGGCGGCCAGCCAGTGGGCCTCCTGCCCCGGGTTGACGGTGATGCCCTTGACGGTCATGCCGTGCTCCTCGGCCAGCGGCCCGAAGGCGGCGAGCCGGTCGGCGACGGCCGTGTAGTCCCGTTCGACGAGGGTCACCGGCGGGGCGTTGCGGCCCGGCTCGACGGGGGTGCGGCCGTCGCGCCAGTCGGTGACCCGGCCGCCGGGCTGCGCCATCTCGCCGGGGGTGTCGTGCTGGAGGGCGGTGGCGAGAAGGTCGTACGCCGTGTCGAGGCGCCCGGCGGCGAGTTCGCTCAGGCGGCGGGCCAGTCCCTGGAAGATCTCGAAGTCGGTACGGGCCTGCCACGGCGGGTTGATCGCGGGGCTGAAGGCGTGCACGAAGGGGTGCATGTCCGTGGAGGACAGGTCGTGCTTCTCGTACCAGGTGGCGGCGGGCAGCACCAGGTCGGAGAAGAGCGTCGTGGAGGTCATCCGGAAGTCGAGGCTCAGCAGCAGGTCGAGCTTGCCCTGCGGGGCGTCGTCCCGCCAGGCCACGGAGCGCGGCCGGTGTTCGGGCGGTGCCTCGTCGGCGGTGGCGCCGTCGCGGGCGCCGAGCAGGTGGCGCAGGAAGTACTCGTTGCCCTTGGCGGAGGAGCCGATGAGGTTGGCCCGCCACACGGTCAGGACGCGGGGCCAGTTGCGGGGCGCGTCGGGGTCCTCGCAGGCGAAGTCCAGGCTGCCGGAGCCGAGTTGGTCGGCGATCCAGTCGCCGGGCTCCTGACCGCTCTCGCGGGCGCGGCGGCCCAGGTCGAGCGGGTTGGCGTCGAAGGTCGGGTACGACGGCATCCAGCCGAGCCGCGCCGACTGGGCGACCAGGTCGGCGGTGTGCCGGCCGGCGAGGGTGCCGGGCGCGGTGGGTGAGGCGAGGGCGTCGGCGGGGTGGGACTCGTACCGCCACTGGCCGGTGTGCAGGTACCAGTACGGGGTGCCCGCCATCTGCCGCGAGGGCCGTACCCAGTCGGCGGCCGTGGACAGTTGCTGCCAGCCGGTGTACGGGCGGACCTTCTCCTGGCCGACGTAGTGCGCCCAGCCGCCGCCGTTGACGCCCTGGCAGCCGGTGAGGATGAGCAGGGAGAGGAAGGAGCGGTAGATGGTGTCGGAGTGGAACCAGTGGTTGGTGCCCGCCCCCATGACGATCATGCAGCGGCCCCGGGTCTGCTCGGCGGTGCGCGCGAACTCGCGGGCCGCACGGATCGCCGCGTCCGCCGGGACGGAGGTGATGCGCTCCTGCCAGGCAGGGGTGCAGGGTTCGTCGGCGTCGTCGTAGCCGGTGGGCCAGTGGCCGACGAGCGCGGGGCGGGCGACGGCGTACTGGGCGAGGAGGAGGTCGTAGACGGTGGTGACGAGTCGGCCGCCGACCTCCCGGGCCGGGACGCCGCGTACGACGGTGGCGCCGGGTTCGTCGAAGCGGGGCAGCAGCACCTCGACACCGTTGTCGCGGCGGCCCTCCGTGTGCCCGTGCAGGGTGAGCAGCGGGTCGACCCCGCCGAGGTCGAGGTTCCAGCGTCCCCCGCCGCCCTTGCCCCACCGGTCGCCGAGGGTGCCGTTGGGGACGACGACGTCGTCGGTGTCGGCGTCGATCAGCACCGGCATCCAGGCCCGCGCCTCGGCGTCCGCGTGCCGCCCGAGCCCGAGGTCGGCGGCGGTGACGAACTTGCCGGGCGTGTAACCCCCGCGACTGTGCTCGTCGAGGGCGACCAGGAAGGGCAGGTCGGTGAAACGCTTCACGTAGTCGGTGAAGTACGGCACCTGCCGGCGCACGAAGAACTCGGTGAGCAGCACGTGCCCGATCGCCATGGCGAGCGCCCCGTCGGTGCCGGGGTGCGGGTGCAGCCACTCGTCGGCGAACTTGGTGGCGTCCGCGTAGTCGGGCGAGACGACGACGACCTTCTGGCCGCGGTAGCGGGCCTCCGCCATCCAGTGGGCGTCGGGGGTGCGGGTGACGGGGACGTTCGAGCCCCACAGCATCAGATACGCCGCGTCCCACCAGTCGCCCGACTCCGGCACGTCGGTCTGGTCGCCGAAGACCTGCGGGGAGGCGATCGGCAGGTCGGCGTACCAGTCGTAGAAGGAGATCATCGGAGCGCCGATGAGGGAGTGGTAGCGGGCGCCGACCGCGTGCGAGGCCATGGACATGGCGGGGATCGGGGAGAACCCGGCGACCCGGTCGGGCCCGTACTCGGCGATGGTGTGCACCTGCGCGGCGGCGGCGATCTCCAGCGCCTCGTCCCAGTCGACGCGGACGAAGCCGCCGTGACCGCGGGCGGACTGGTAGCGGCGCCGCTTGTCGGGGTCGGAGGTCAGCTCGGCCCAGGCGGCCACGGGGTCGCCGCCGTGCCGGCGTTTGGCGTCCCGGTACATCTCGACGAGGACGCCGCGCGCCATGGGATGGCGCAGGCGGGTCGGCGAGTAGGTGTACCAGGAAAAGGAGGCACCGCGGGGGCAGCCGCGCGGTTCGTACTCGGGCCGGTCGGGGCCGACACTCGGATAATCCGTCTGCTGGGTCTCCCAGGTGATCAGGCCGTCCTTTACATACACCTTCCACGAGCACGATCCCGTGCAGTTGACGCCATGAGTGGAGCGGACGACTTTGTCATGCGCCCAGCGTTCCCGATATGGACTGTCATTGACTTTCTGGTCCGTGCGGTACACGGCCCTCAGATCGAGGGTGGTCGGGGACTTCCGCAGTAGCTGACCGGCCTTCAGCAGCCGGTCTGCGGCGTCGGCCACGGCCTTCGCCCTGCTTCGCACCACGTTGCCATCTCCTTGCGAACGCGACGGAGCAATGCCCGCCGGGTCTCGGCGGGCATGCTGTGTGCCGCGTTCAGCATCTCGCCGAAATTCGCTGCAGAAACGGTATTTCAGCGCCCTTTGCGGAGGCGGGGGCGAAGGTTTTCATGCGCTTTGCAATAGTTGACATGCGCATATTCCTGAGCTGCGCCGACTTTCAGCCAGAAAGGCCGGGAGAACTCATCCGGCGATCCTCTCGGTCAGGAATTCTGCCCACGTCACCTTGCCGACCAGCGCGTCTTCCAGCGTGAGGTTCGCGCCAGAACGGTACGCGCGCCCCGCTTTCCCGGGAATGCGCACCGGCAGCTTCGGGCGTCGGCGCCCACCGCGCAGGTCGAGGTAGGAACGGGCCAGCGTGGCCAGATCGTGGACCTCGGGGCCGGTCATGTCGAGCACCCGGCCGGACGGCTCGGCGAGGGTCAGTTCCGCCAGACGCGCGGCGACTTCGCGGGCGGCGACCGGTTGCAGACGCAGGCCGCCCGGGGCCGGGAGGACCGGCAGCCTGGTCATCTTCTCGATCATCGTCAGGGTCAGCTCGTGGAACTGGGCCGCCCGCAGCACCGTCCAGCCGATGCCCGACTCGGCGATCGCCCGCTCCGACTCCAGCTTGGTGCGCAGCCAGGCGAGCGGGACGCGGTCGGCGCCCACGACCGAGATGTACACGAGGTGCCGTACGTCCGCACCGGCTGCGGCGCGCACCAGGGTGCGGGTCGCCTCGTCGTCGCCCTTGGGGCCGCCCGCCAGGTGCAGCACGGTGTGCACGCCGTCGACGGCGGCCTCGACGCCCTCGCCGGTGCGCAGGTCGCCGGTGACGTACGTGATGCCGTCGCCCTCGGTGTCGGGGCGGGCCCGCCGGGTGAGGACGCGTATGTCCTGACCGGCCGCCCGCAGCAGCGGGACGACGTGGCCGCCGAGGGTTCCTGTGCCGCCGGTTATCAGGAGAGGCGTCGTGGAGGTCGAAGGGTGGGTCATGGCTGCTGCTCCCGGTGTCCGTGGCGTCCGGGAGTCGGGGTGGGGGCCGGTGTGGGGGCCGGTGTGGGACCGCCCCGCCCGGACGTCCGCCGTATGTGGTGGCGGTATGACCCGGGGCGGGGCGGCTGTGTGACAGGAGGGAGGAAAGAATCCGGAAGAATCTCCCCCCGGGGATCAGATCGTCGCGGCGTCGATCACGAAGCGGTACCGCACGTCGCTGGCCAGGACCCGCGCGTACGCCTCGTTGACCTCGGACGCGGCGATCAGCTCGATCTCGGCGCCGATGCCGTGCTCGGCGCAGAAGTCCAGCATCTCCTGGGTCTCGGCGATGCCGCCGATCATCGACCCGGCGAGGGTCTTGCCGCCGCCGAGCAGCGCGAACAGGTTGAGGGAGACGGGCTCCTCGGGGGCACCGACGTTGGCGAGCGCGCCCTCCGTCTTCAGCAGCCCCAGGTAGGAGCCGAGGTCGAGCGGCGCCGAGACCGTCGAGACGATCAGGTCGAAGCTGCCGGCCAGCTCCTCGAAGGTGGCCGGGTCGCTGGTGGCGTAGTAGTGGTCGGCGCCCAGCTTCAGGCCGTCGTCCTTCTTGCGCAGGGACTGCGACAGCACGGTCACCTCGGCGCCCAGGGCGTGCGCGATCTTGACGGCCATGTGACCGAGCCCGCCCATGCCGACGACGGCGATCTTCTTGCCGGGGCCCGCGTTCCAGCGCTTGAGCGGGGAGTACGTGGTGATGCCGGCGCACAGCAGGGGCGCGGCCTCGTCCAGGGAGATGCCCTCGGGGATGCCGAGGACGAAGTTCTCGTCGACGACGACCTTCTCCGCGTAGCCGCCGTAGGTGACCTCGCCGTCCTTGCCGACGGCGTTGTAGGTCATCACGTTGCCGTTGGTGCAGTACTGCTCCAGGCCGGCCTTGCAGTTGTCGCACTCGCGGCAGGAGTCGACCATGCAGCCGACGCCCACGCGGTCGCCGACGGCGTACTTGGTGACGCCGGGGCCGACCTCGGAGACGGTGCCCGCGATCTCGTGGCCTGGGACCATCGGGAAGATGGCCTCGCCCCAGCCCTCCTGGACCTGGTGGATGTCGGAGTGGCAGATGCCGGCGAACTTGATGTCGATCAGGACGTCGTGTTCCCGCACCTCGCGCCGCTCGATGGTGGTGCGCTCCAGCGGAGCCTTGGCGGCGGGTGCTGCGTACGCGGCGACAGTGGTCATGCCGGGTTCTCCGGGTTTCTCTTGGCGTGACTGGGTGATGCTTCCACCCTGCCTGCGACCTGCGGTTCCACCCAGACCACGGGTTTGCGTACGTTCAGCGTGCGTACCACTGACGGGGACAGGCTCGTGTGCGTACGACCGGGAATACGTCCGGCAATACTGGAAGCATGGATGGACAGCTTGACCGGCGAGCCGAACTGAGCGAGTTCCTGCGCACCCGGCGGGCGCGGCTGAAGCCACAGGACGTGGGTCTCGAGTCGTTCGGGCGGCAGCGCAGGGTGCCCGGGCTGCGGCGCGAGGAGCTGGCACAACTGGCCGGGGTGTCGGTGGCGTACTACACACGTCTTGAGCAGGGCAACGGGCAGAACGTTTCGGCGGAGGTCCTGGACGCCATCGCGCGGGCGCTGCGGCTGACCGACGCGGAGCAGGAACACCTGACGCACCTGGCGAAGCCGAAGCAGCAGCGCAGGCGGGCCGGTGCCCCGCGCGGCAAGCAGCCGGTGCGGGTGGCGCTGCTCCAGCTCCTGGAGTCGATCGACACGGTGCCCGCGTACGTGACGGGCCGCCGCTCGGAGATCCTCGCCTGGAACCGGATGGCCGCGGCCCTCTTCGGCGACTGGGGCAAGCTGCCGACCGCCGAGCGCAACTGGGCGCGGCTGGTCTTCCTGAACCCGGACTACCGCGAGCTGTTCGTCGACTGGGACCAGAAGGCGTACGACATGGTCAGCTTCCTGCGCATGGACGCGGGCCGTCATCCGGACGACCCGCGCCTGTCCGCGCTGGTGGGCGAGCTGTCGGTGAAGAGCGAGGAGTTCCGCCGCCTGTGGGCCACGCACGACGTCAAGGAGAAGAGCTACGGCGTCAAGCGGATGCGGCACCCGCTGGTCGGCGACCTGACGCTGTCCTTCGAGACGTTCCGCCTGGTCGACGACGACGAGCAGGCCTTCGTGACGTACCACGCGGAGCCGGGCTCACCGTCGGCGGACGCGCTGCGGCTGCTGGCGAGCTGGGGGACGGACGCGGCGGCGTCACTTCCGGCGTGACGGGCCGCCGCCGCTCCCGTCAGCGGCCGTGACCGTCGCCGCCGTCGTGGTGGTCGTCACCGTCTTGGCCGTCGTGGTCGTCGTCACCGTCTTGGCCGTCGTGGTCGTCGTCACCGACGATCGTCCACGGGCGCATCAGGTCGTCGTCCTCGTGCTCGAGGATGTGGCAGTGGTGGATGTACGTCGCCGGGAGTTCGGCTCCGCTGCCCGGGATCGACGCGATCGTGTCCGTCGGCGGGGTGAACTCGGCGATGGCGATCCTGGTCACCGTCTCCGGGTAGGACTTGACCGTGTCCTTGCTGGAGTCCGCCTCGTCCGGGTCCGGCGGGATCGGGGGGCCGGTGATGTACTTCTCCAGGACCGGCATGTCCTCGTCCTTGCGGCCCCCGTCGATCCACTTCTGGTACTGCGCCTGGTAGCCGGCCGCGTCGATGGGCTGCCTGTTCAGGACCTGGAAGTTGACGAGGTGGACGTGCATCGGGTGGGCGTCGTGGTTGGGGTTGATGTACTCCCAGATCTCGGTCGAGCCCCGCTTGACGAAGTCCTGGGACGGCTCCATGAACGGCACCGCGTTGATCGTCATGGTGCTGAAGAGCTTCTGCTGGTACAGGACGAACTCGCGTCGCCGGGTGTGTGACGTGACCTTGACGGGGGTGGCCTCGGGCAGGTGGAGGCTTTCGGGCGGCGTCGACTCGTCCTTGCCTCCGGACAGCCGCTTGGTGACCTGGAACTGCATCATCTCCGTGATGTCCGGCCCGGCACCGCCGGGGAAGTGGACCGGCGCGTTGTAGTTCGTCAACGTCACGTTCGTGCCCTCGGGCATGCCGCTGAAGTCGACGATCAGGTCGTACCGTTCGGCCGGCGAGATCAGGAAGTCCAGCATGCGCAGCGGCGCGCGGAGGCCGCCGTCGGTGCCGATCAGCCAGAACGGCAGGTAGGGCTGCGGCAGTACGTCCCGGGGAGTGACGAACCGCAGCCGGAAGAACCGCTCGTTGGAGGCGTTGAGTACGCGCAGCCGGTACCGTCGCGGCTCGACCGCCAGGAAGGGGTACGCCTTCCCGTTGACGACCGGGGTGTCCTCGCCCTCCCGCTCGGTCATCGTGTAGGCGAGGGAGCCGTCCTTGTTGAAGGTGCGGTCCTGCAGGATCAGGGGCACCTCGTACGCGTCGCCGGGCAGGCCCAGGCGGTCGTCGGCGGGGTCGCCGACGCGGTACAGGCCAGCCAGGCCCGCGTAGACGTTGAGGCTGGTCATCCCCATGCCGTGGTCGTGGTACCAGAGCATGCACGAACGCTCGTGGTTCGTGTAGGCGTAGATGGCCTCGTTGGGCGCGGCCCGCTTCGGGTCCAGGGTGGTGTAGTGCTCGGCGTGGATGCCGTCCGAGGTGTACGACGCCATGGGCATGCCGTCGGACTGCGGTGCGGTGAAACCGCCGTGCTGGTGGACGACGTTCCACACGTTGACGTTGTCGGGGAACGGCAGCTTCGCCTCGTAGGGCGGTGGGGCGATCGGGGTGAGTTGCGGGTCGCCGTTGCGGATGCGGTCGATGATGGACTGGAACATGTGGGTGGTCGGCAGCTCGTTGCGCCACCTGACGACCGTCGGGCGGTCCTTGGTCACGTCGATGGTCGGCCCGAGGTAGCCCATGCCGATCGGCTTGCGGGAGTGTTGCGGGTCCGCGGCCCAGTACCCCCACACGGGAGCCTTCCCGAGGTCGCGGTGGAAGCGCCACGATCCCTGCCGCATCGTGATGTCGTAGTAGTCGGCGCCCGGGTAGGCGGAGGAGTCCGGGACGGCGGTCTCCGGCCTGGGCAGCGGATCGACGTACTTCTCCAACGGAGGCGTCTGCGGCACCGACGCGTCCGTTCCCTCCGACCCGTGCGCCGTCGCGGCGTACGCCCGCGCTCCCACGGCTCCGCCCGGCAGCAGCGCCGCGCCCCCCACGGCACCGGCCTTGAGGAAATCCCTTCGCCCAACCATCGTCTCCAGCCTTCCCACGCCTTGAATGACCTCCCAGGGATGGCAGGGTCGGCGGGGCGGGTGGCAGCGGCGCGCCGTTCCGCCCCGGCAAAGCCACTCAGACGGTCGGCGGCTCGTTGACTTACGCTCCATCGCTGACCGGCCCGCGACGATGTGGCGCTCCCCGCACGTACGGCACTCTGCGCGCCCCTGCTTATTCCTTGACAACCCGTCAAGCCGCACTACATGATTCACCGGCTTCGTACAGCTTTGGGGCCCCAGAGGTGTATCTCGGTCCGTGCCGGGATGCGGCCGATACGCAGACGTGAGGATCTTGGAGTGTCCGGTATACGGTCTAACCGCACCGCACTTGGATCCGTGCTCGCGATCGGGTCCTTGCTGCTCACCAGTTCTCTGACGTCGTGCGCGAATTACGTCGGATGCGGGATCGGCAGAGTCGACGACGACGTGGTGAGCGAAGATCTGTTGGGCACATATACGGGAAGTGAGTACGGAGGATTGACTTTCAAGCCCAACGGCAAGCTCGTCTATCGCGACTGGGAATTCTCCGGAGGCGAGCACCAAGGAGCCTCAGGAGAGGGCGAATGGTCCTTCGGGCGTGGGAAGGAGCTCGACTCGGTTGGTCTGACCTTGGACTATCCACAGAATGTCAACGGCGGCGGTAGCTACGGATTGACGCTGTATGTCGAGGGATCAGCGAACGACCTGCGGCTCTACGGCTATCTGACCGACCCTGACGTCTGCGAGCTCAACACATTCAAACGCGAGGCAGAGCTGCCGGTCACGCCGTGAGCGTGCCCCCGTTCAGTGCCGTGACGAAGGGCGCCCAGGCGCGGGCGGTGAGGAGGAGCGCGGGGCGGTCGGGGGCCTTGGAGTCACGGACGGGGACGAGGCCGGGGATGCCGTCGGCGACGTCGACGCAGTGGCCGCCGTCGCCGTTGCCGTCATTTACACAGCCCGCTTCGGGTACTTGCCGTTTCGGTAGTCCTCCGCCGCTTGCTGAATGAGCCTCAACGACGGCTCGGGAGGAAGCGCAGCGGCTCTGAGTCGACCGTATGCCTTCGCGTACTGCTTGACCAGGCGTGGATCATCAACCAACTGCCCGCTGTACATTCCCTCCGTGTACATGACCGGCGGGGAATCGACAAAGGTCATGAGCCTTGTTGTGCCCATCAGGAAGGGCTGGGCCTCCGAGGCCATCGGAAGGATCTGTGTGACGGCCCGGCGCTTGCTCGCCACCTCGACGATATGGGCGAGCTGGTCAGCCATGGCGTCGGGCGGAGTGATCGGTTTCCGCAAGATCGACTCGTGCAGCACGATCCAGCTCTCCGGCGCATGTCGGTCCTCGAACAGCCACGCTCGCGCCCGCCGGGCCTCAATCCTGGCGGCCACCGTCTCCTCCGAGGCGGAGGGATGAGCTGCCAGAACAACAGACCTGATGTAGGGAGACAACTGCAACGGCCCCGGGATCAGGGCCGGATCCCACTCCTCGATTTCCTGGGCTCGCCCCTCCAACTCAAAGACGTTGAAGGCGTAATCAGCGCAACCAACGAGCCTCGCCTTCTTCACGTCCTCGCAGCGCCGCTCGAAGAACCCATCCGTCTCGAGCCTCCGATCCACATGCCGGGCTAGGTCCAACGGCATGCGGCGCTTCCCGCGTTCGATGTCACTGAGGAGCGACTTGCCGTAGAAGCTGCCCTCGACCAGCGCCTCCAGCGACAGCCCCGCCCGCTCGCGCTGCCACCTCAACTCCTTGCCGTAGAAGGTCGGGACGCTCGTCGAGCCGTCGATGTCCTTGCGCTGTGCCATGGCGTTGCCTCTTCCGCACTCCGGGCTGCCGACGCGAGATCCCTTTCACGGTAGGGCGCCGCACGTCACTGTGTGAGCTGTTCGTCACAGAGCGCACACGGAAAGGTGCCCGTTCATGCCCCACCCCCCTCACCCGGAGGGCGACATGCCCCGCTGCGTGGAGGAGCTCCGCGCCGCCCTCGCCCTGCACGGCATCACCCTCCCCTCCCTCCGCCTGGACCTGGCGACGTTCGCCGGGACGTACACCCCGCCCGCCGGTCTCGTCTCGCTCGGGAACTGCAACGCCACCACCGCGCGTGCGCTCACGGCGGTCCTGCGTGCGGCGGCGCCGTGACGACCTGGGAACTGAGCCTGCTCGCCACGCCGAAAGCCGTGCCGGAGGTGCGCCGCCTGCTGAGCGGGTACGACTACGACGTCCGCCTCTGCGTGAGCGAGATGCTGACGAACGTCGTCGACCACGTCGGCGAGGGCACCCCCGTGACCGTACGGGTCGTCGGACTGCCCACCGGACACACCCGCATCGAGGTCACCGACCCCGACCCACGCGCCCTGCCCCTCCTCGCCCGCCCGGTCTGCGGCACCGACGAGTCCGGGCGTGGCCTCACCCTCCTCGACGCACTGACACTGCGCTGGGGCGTGGAGCCTTGCCCGGACCACAAAACAATCTGGTGCGAACTCGCAGGGGAGCCGCCACCCCGCGACGTCCGGCAACCCGCCGCCCCGGCAGTCGAGAGCGTTCGGTGATTGGACAGTTTGTCCCGGCGAAATCGCCACTTGGGCGGCGTGTCGCCGGGACAGACTGTCCAATCCTTGACTCCGGACCATGGGCCGCGAGGGGCGGTGTGCGGTCAGGGCTGGGTCAGGGTCCGGTCGATCGCGCGGCGGGCGCGGGGCGCGGCTGCCCGGTCGTGGTGGAGCTGCATGGCCGCGTTCAGTGCCAGTCCGGCTGCGACGATCTCGAACAGCGCCTGGTCGACGTCGAATCCGGCGGGCAGCTCGCCGTTGTCCACCGCCGCGGTCAGGTCCGCCCGCAACTGTCCCCGCCAACGCGACCACACCTCGGCCACTGCGTCGCGGACCCGGCCGGGGCGGCCGTCGTACTCGGTGAGTGCCGCGGTCATCAGGCAGCCGCCGGGCAGCAGGGGTTCCTCCAGGTAGTCCACGGAGTTGGCGCACACCGCGCGCAGCCGCCGCAGCCCCGTCGGCTCGGTCAGCACCGGCTCGACCACCCGGTGCCAGAAGTCCACGAACGCCTTGTCCAGCGTGGAGATCTGCAGCGTCTCCTTGGTGCCGAAGTGCTTGTGCACCCCGGACTTGCTCATCTCCAGCTCTTCGGCGAGCCGGCCGATGGTGATGCCGTCCAGCCCTTCCTCCGAGGCGATCTCGGCGGCACGGCCGAGGATCCGGCCCCTGGTGGCCTGTGCTTCGGCCGCTGAGCGTCGTGGTGACATGCGGCAAGGATAGCGTACGTGCGTTCGCTATTGATTTAGCGAACGCACGTACGCTAACGTTCGGGGCTCCACCGGGACGAAGGAGTACGAGATGCGGGTGCGACGGCTGGGCTGGGCCGGACTGGAGATCGAGGCGGGCGGCGAGCGCATGGTGATCGACTACGTGCGGGACCTCTCACCGCTGTTCACGGGGTGGAAGCCCGGCGAAGGGCTGGCGGTGCCGGGCGGGAAGGCCTGCGCCGCGCTCGTCACCCACCTGCACCGGGACCACACCGACGCGTCCGCGCTCGCGTCCGCGCTGACGCCGGGGGCGCCGGTGCTGCGACCGGCGCCCGGTCACGGCGACGACGTGGACAACGTGACGACACTGCTGGCCGAGCGCGAGTTGGTGCAGCACCGGCTGGCCGTCGAGGTCGTGGACGTCTGGTCCACTCGCGACGTCGGGCCGTTCCGCGTCACGGCGGTCCCCTCCGTCGACGGGCTGGGCGACCCGCAGGTGAACTGGGTGGTGCAGGCCGACGGGCAGCGGATCTTCCACGGCGGCGACACGATGTTCCACGGCTACTGGTGGCTCGTCGCGCGCCGGTTCAGCCCGTTCGACGCGGTGTTCCTGCCCGCCAACGGCGCCGTGGTCGACGCGCCGCACCTGCGGCCGCCGAGCCCGCTGCCCGCCGCGCTGGACCCGCGGCAGGCCGCCGCGGCCGCGGAGATCCTCGACGCCCGGTACGCCGTGCCGATCCACTACGAGCCGGAGCAGCCGGACAAGATCGCGGGCTACGTCGAGATCGCCGACCCGGAGGCCGAGTTCCGCACGCACGCCGGACGGCGCGCCCACGTAATGACCGTCGGGGAATGGCTGGACCTGGACCCGGACCTGGACCTGGACCTGGACCCGGCCAGATGAACGGAGACGGAGACCGTGCGCCCGGCCGGGCCCCGAGGACGAACTACACCGACTGACCGGACTGGCCGACGCCCCGTCAGTGTCCGTGTGCGCCGGAGACGAGACAGCGCCTGCCGCCCCGGTGAGGGGGCGACAGGCGCTGTACGCGCGGCGCGTGAAACGTGCGGGGGACGGGGTCGTCAGACCGCCGAACCCGCCTTCCACTGGGCCCAGTCCATGTTCCAGCCGTTGAGGCCGTTGTCCGGGGCGATGGTCTCGTCGCCGGTGTTCTGGACGACGACCAAGTCACCGACGATCGAGTTGTTGTAGAACCAGGCGCCCGGCGTGTTCGGGTCGTCGGCGCCCTTGGCGTCCTCCAGGCCCACGCAGCCGTGGCTGGTGTTGGCCTTGCCGAAGATGCCCTTGCCCCAGTAGTTGCCGTGGATGAAGGTGCCGGAGGTGCTCAGACGCATGGCGTGCGGCACGTCCTTGATGTCGTACTCGCCCTTGCCGTCGTCGTCGGTGAAGCCGACCGTCGAGCCGTCCATCCGGGTCTCCTCGAACTTCTCGGAGATCACCATCTGGCCTTCGTAGGTCTTGTTCTCGGGGGAACCTGCGGAGATCGGGATGGTCTTGACCGTCTTGCCGTCCTGCGTGACCTTCATCTGCTTGGTCTTCGCGTCGACGTAGGAGACCTGGTTGCGGCCGATCTTGAAGGTGACCGACTTCTGCTGGACGCCGTAGACGCCGTCGGCGCCCTCGACCCCGTCGAGCGCCAGCTTCAGGGTGACGGTCGAGTTCTCCGTCCAGTAGTCCTCGGGGCGGCAGTCCATGCGCTGGGTGCTGAACCAGTGGCAGGCGACCTCCTGGCCGCTGCTGCTGTTGACCGTGATGCCCTTCTGGACGGCGGCCTTGTCGGTGATCTCCTTGTCGAAGTTGATCGACACGGGCATGCCGACGCCGACGGTCTTGCCGTCGTCCGGGGTGAAGGTGCCGATGAAGCTGTTCTCCGGGGAGACCGTGGTGAACGACGCGTTCTCGTGGGCGGCGCGGCCCTCGGAGTCCTTCGCGGTCGCGGTGATCCGGTACTTGGTGGCGCGCTCAAGCTGGCCGCCGGGCTTCCAGCTCGTCTTGTCGGCGGATATCTCGCCCTCGACCACAGTGCCGTCGGTGGCGGTCATCTTCACCTCGGTGAGCGTGCCCTTGCTCACGGTGACGCCGGCGGAGTTGTTGATCGAGGCGTTGTCCGAGCCGCCCTTGGGAGTGATCTTGATCTGCGCCTCGGACGACTTCTTCGCCGCCGCCTCGTCGACCTCCGCCTGCGAGGTCTTCCCGTCCCCACCCCCGGAGGAGTCGGCGTCGCTACTGGAACATGCCGAGAGCACCAGTACGCCGCCGAGCAGTGCGGACGCGGCCGCCAGACTCTTGCGCCGCTTACCGTCCGTCATCACACGCTTCTCCATCGTTGCCGATTCCCGAAACCCCGAGATACCCCGTCAATAACTTTCAACGCTACGACCGGTTCGTCCCGTTCCACATCGCTCGCACGTGTGGGGCACACCACGTTCGGCCGCGAAGGCGGCGGCAGGCGGTGCGGAGGTCGGTCAGTGCGCACCTTGAGACGACGAAACCCCGGACGGCGGTTGCCGCCCGGGGTCAGTTTTTTCCCCACACTGCGTCAGCCGACCGTCATTTCTTCGTCTTCCGGGTCGTTCTCGCCGCCATCATCCCCGTCCAGGTCCCACTCGGGCGAGTCGGGGTCGTAGTCGATTCGCTCGCTGCTCCAGGAGGCCTGCTGGAGTTCCACCCCGGGTACCTCGCTGACCAGGTCGAACGGGTCCACGAGGTGGGCCAGGGCCTCGGCGGTGTCCTCCGTCACAGCGCGCTCGGAGTCGGTGCGTTCCGTGTCGGACAGGTCGGCGTCGTCGGCGAGGGTCTGCAGCGCGGCCCCGGTGACGGCCTCCTCGTCGTCGATCTCGAGAACGAGCTCGACGCGAATACGTACAAACCGTGATGTCTCTGGAGTGCTCATGCCCGGAGCGTAAGGCCGACCCCTCCCGTGACTTTCCTGTGACCCGCGTCTTTCACTAACATCTGCCCACACGGCCAATTCGCCAGCGCCACAAGGGGATCGATATTCCGTGTCATCCGCTCGCCGTTCCTTGCTGACCGCCGCCTCCGCGGGCGGCCTGCTGTGTGCCCTGTGGTTCATCCCGTCGGCGAACGCGACACCGCGGACACCGGTGCTCGAGTCCGCCGCCGCGACCCCGTCTCCGCAGGTCACGGCACAGGCAAGAGCCGCCTCCACGGACACGACGGTGACCGACGGGGGCACCACCCGCCTGGCCGACACCGGCAGCTTCGACAGCAAGCCGTACGTCGTCGGCGGCGCCCTGTGCCTGGGCCTCGGCGCCGGCTTCGTGGGCTACTCGGTACGCCGGGAACGCCTCGGCCTCTGAGAGAACTTGACGTTCTATTGACCTGGAGAGGGCCCCGCCGCCACGGCAGGGCCCTCTCGTCGGCCTCTCATCGGCTTCTCATCGCCGGCCAGGCTTTCTCGTCGCCGGCTAGCGCAGCGGTCCCGTGACCGTCTCCGCCGCCGTGACCAGGTGCCCGGCGCGCACGAACGCGTCCGCCGCGGCGAGGTCGGGCGCCAGGTGGCGGTCGGGTCCCGGACCCTGGACACCGGCCGCCCGTACGGCGTCGATGACGGCGCGCGAGGCCGGGGCCGGGGTGAGGCCCTCGCGGAGCTGGACCGCGCGCGCGGCGGCGTACAGCTCGACGGCGATCACGCGGGTGAGGTTGTCGACGGCCGTACGCAGCTTGCGCGCCGCCGACCAGCCCATCGACACGTGGTCCTCCTGCATCGCGGAGGACGGGATCGAGTCCGCCGACGCCGGTACGGCGAGCCGCTTCAACTCGCCGACCAGGGCGGCCTGCGTGTACTGGGCGATCATCAGGCCGGAGTCGACGCCCGCGTCGTCGGCGAGGAACGGCGGCAGGCCGTGGCTGCGGTTCTTGTCGAGGAGCCGGTCGGTGCGCCGCTCGGCGATGGAGCCGAGGTCGGCGACGGCGACGGCGAGGAAGTCGAGCACGTAGGCGACCGGGGCGCCGTGGAAGTTGCCGTTGGACTCCACCCGGCCGTCGGGAAGGACGACCGGGTTGTCCACGGCCGCAGCCAGCTCGCGCTCGGCGACCAGGCCGGCGTGGGCCATGGTGTCGCGTCCGGCGCCGGCGACCTGCGGCGCGCAGCGCACCGAGTAGGCGTCCTGGACGCGGGGGGCGTCGTCCTGGTGGTGCCCGGTCAGGCCGGAGCCCTTGAGTACGGCGGCCATGTTGGCGGCGCTGGCGGCCTGCCCGGGGTGCGGGCGGATGGCGTGCAGCTCGGGGGCGAGCACCTTGTCGGTGCCGAGCAGGGCCTCCATGGTCAGCGCGGCGGTGATGTCGGCGGACTTGTAGAGGGTGTCGAGGTCGGCGAGGGCCATAACCAGCATGCCGAGCATGCCGTCGGTGCCGTTGAGGAGGGCGAGGCCCTCCTTCTCGCGCAGCTCGACCGGCGCGATCCCGTGCTCGGCGAGCAGCTCACCGGCGGGGCGTACGGTCCCGTCGGGGCCCTCGGCGTCGCCCTCGCCCATGAGGGTGAGCGCGCAGTGCGACAGCGGGGCGAGGTCGCCGGAGCAGCCCAGCGAGCCGTACTCGTGCACGACCGGGGTGATGCCGGCGTTGAGCACGTCGGCCATGCTCTGCGCGACCTCGGGGCGTACGCCGGTGTGCCCGGAGCAGACGGTCTTCAGCCGCAGGAACATCAGCGCGCGGACCACCTCGCGCTCGACGCGCGGACCCATGCCGGCGGCGTGCGAGCGGACGATGTTGCGCTGGAGCTGGGCCCGCAGTTCCGGGCTGATGTGCCGGGTCGCCAGGGCGCCGAAGCCGGTGCTCACGCCGTACACGGGGTCCGGCTTGGCGGCCAGCGCGTCCACGACGGAGCGGGCGGCGGCCAGGGCGGCGACCGCGTCGTCGGAGAGTTCGATCCGGGCGCCGGCCCGCGCCACGGCGAGGACGTCGGACGCCGTGACCCCGGAGGTCCCCACCACCACAGTGTGCATATCCATATTCAGGAGCGTACGCAGTGAATTCGATGATGTCACGAGGGGATACGTCACGGCCGGGTGCCCGTGGCGCCCCTTACCGCCGCCCCGCCCCGGCGGCTACGGGGAGTGCCGGCCGCGGAATCGCCTGCGCTCGCCGCCCTCCTCCCGGGAGGGTTCGTCCGCGAGCCGTACGACGGGGTCGTCGGGCCCCTCGCGCCCCGCGACGACCGGCCCGGCCGACCGCTCGGCCTTGGCGCGGTACTGGGCGGCGTCGGCGAGCCGGAACAGCCGGCGGGCGGAACGGACGGGCCCGACCGGGTCCTCCGTGGACGCCACCCCGCAGGCCACGCCGTCCCCCAGCTCCAGCTCGGCCGCCCGGCGGCACAGCTCCTCGGCCGCCTTGACCACCGCGTCGGCGGGCGGCCCCACCGCGAGCAGGCAGAACTCGTCCCCGCCGAGCCGCGCCGCGAGCGCCCCCGGCAACATCGCCCCGCACAGCGACAGCACCGACCCGAACCGCTCCAGGAGCCGGTCGCCGACGGCGTGGCCGTGCGTGTCGTTGACCCGCTTGAGGCCGTTCAGGTCGCAGACGACGAGGCTGACGACGACGCCCTCCTCGCGGTGCCGCTCGACGGCCTCGTCCAGCGCGGAGTCGACGGCGCGGCGATTCGCCAGCCCCGTGAGCGCGTCGGTGTACGCGAGGCGCCGGACCTCCTCGAGGCGCTCGGTCTGCGCGATCCCGGCGGCGACGACCGAGGCCAGTACGGTGGCGAAGTCGGCGTCGGCCCGCACGAAGACGCGCTCCCCCACCGGGCGCGCCACGTACAGCTCGCCCCAGGCGCGGCCGTGCAGCACGATCGGCGCGACCACGCAGCAGCCGCGCCCTCGGCGGCGCAGGGCGGCGACGCGCTGATGGACGTATCCGGGGCGCCCGGCGGCGGGTCCCTCGGCCGTCTCGACCCAGGCGTCGGGCTCGCCGCCGCCGGCCCAGCGCTCGTGCAGGAACTCGGTGATCTCCGCGAACTGGTGCACCGGGTAGGACTCGTCCTCCGGGAACTCCTCCTCGCCCTCGGCCCGCCGCCCGACGTTCACGAGCACCCGGAGCCGGCCCAGCTCCCGCTCCCACACCGACAGCGCGGCGAAGCTGCCGCCCAGCGCCAGGCACCCACCGACGGCCGCCGCCCGCCACGCCTCACGCGCACTGTGCGCGGCGGCCATGCCCTGCGCCAGCGCCACCACGGCCGCGAGCCGCCTGTCGTCACCCATCACTCCAGGCTAGGGAAATTCATGAAGAAACGTTACTCAAACGGGGCGAACCGGGCGAGTGTCGGACGGCGCGAGAACTCCCGGCGTGAGGGCGACCGACACGGGGCCTGCGTGAACGGCGGGCGTGGAGCTACGGGCGTGAAGCGGTCGGCTACGGGCGCGGGGTGATCGGCAAGGGCGACCGGTTGGGGCTCGGGGCGACCGGCGCAGGGCGACCGGCACGGGGCGCGGGGTGGCCGGCGCGGGGCGATCGGCGCCGGACGGGGATCGCGCTCGCCCGGCCGCCCCGCTCGCCCACGCCGCCCCGCTCGCCCGGCCGCCTCACTCGCCCGGCCACCGTGGCGCCCGCTTCTCGTTGAACGCCGCCACCCCTTCCGCCCGGTCCCCGGAGAACGCCACCGACCGCCACGCCGCGTCCTCCACCTCGAGCCCCGCCCGCAGGTCAAGACCGTGTCCGAGGCGCAGCGCCCGCTTGGCCGCCCGTAGCCCCACGGGCGAGTTCGCGGCCATCCGGGAGGCGAGGTCCAGCGCCTCCTCCCGGTCCCGGCCCTCGTCCACCAGCTCGTCCACGAGCCCGATCTCACGCGCCTCCCCGGCCGCCACCCGCCGGGCCGTGAACACCAGCTCGGCGGCGCGTGCGGCGCCCACCCGGCGCGGCAGCAACTGCGTACCGCCGCCGCCCGGAATCACCCCCACCGACACCTCCGGCAGCCCCACCACGGCCGTACGGTCGGCCACGATCACGTCGCACGACAGGGCCAGCTCGAACCCGCCGCCCAGCGCGAACCCGTGCACGGCCGCGACCGTCGGCACCGGCAGCTCCAGCACCGCGGTGTACGCGCCGCGCGTCACGGGCCGCTGGCGCAGCAGATCGGCGTCGGAGAAGGAGTTGCGCTCCTTCAGGTCGGCCCCGACGCAGAACGCCCGCTCGTGGGTCGAGGTCAGCACCACCACCCGCACACCGCGGTCCTCGCCCAGCGCCGCGCACGCCGCGCTCACGGACCGGGCCATCGCGGTCGAGACGGCGTTCATGGCCTTCGGCCGGTCGAGCGCGAGCTCCGCGACATGCCCGTCGCCGTGCCGCCGCACCAGCACGAACTCTCCGAACCGCTCCTCGCTCATGACACCCTCCGGTTAACGCGTGTTAACAACTCGACCGCCCGATCATCGCAGGCGGCCCTGCGCGGGGGAAGGCCGGACGTGCTCGCCTCTCCGCACCTCCGGCATCTCCCGCACCTCCCCGCTTACCCGTTCGAGTGACATCGCGCTGACCGCCGTACCCCGGTCGACGGCAGCCCGTAGCCTCGCTCCGCCACGGCGCAGCGGGGGCGCGTGCGCACCGGGGAGGGATCATGACTACGACCGGCACACCGGCTAAGCCACAGCCACAGCCACCGCAACAGCACCCGTGGGGTCGCCGTGGCCGGCACCGCAGGCCGCGCCCGCGCAAGGTGCTGCTGGCCGCCGGCGGCCTCGCCCTGGCGGCCGGCGCCCTGAGCCTCGTACGCCTGCTGCCCGAGCCCGGCGGCGACGGGGGCGGCTTCGGCGCGGAGGCCGGGCCGCGCCCGGACGCGGGAGGCCGGGGCGCCGCCACGGACCCGGCGACGGCACCGGCCGCCGCCGCGGGCACCGCCGGGACGCCCGGCGCGAGTCCCTCGGCGACGTCGGCCATGGGCGGGCTCAGCGGTTCCCCCGGACCGGGTCTCGTACCGGGCACGTCCGCGAGCGGCCCGGCGGGCCCGCTCTCCACGGCGACGAGCGGGCCGGACGCCCCGACCCCGAACACCCGCGGCCGGGGGGACGAGCGGGAGGAGGCGGACCGGGCCCCGGCCCCGCGCTCCCCGCAGCCCTCGCGGTCCGACCACGCCGGGCAGCGCCCCGGGCCGACCTCGTCACCGGGCCGCGACACGCCACCGACGTCCGCCCCGACCGCGGAGCCCGACGATCCGGGCCTGTGCGTGCCGGTGATCGGCCTGTGCGTGGGCCTGCTCGACGGCGACGACTGACGACGTACCCGGGGGTGACTGTCGGCGCGCGAGGGCCAGGGCCAGGGGCTACGGCTGACTCCTACGGCTCCTACGACTCTCCGCCGCCGTCACCGCGGCCCGTGAGCAGCCACGGCTCGACCACGCCGAGACCGCGCACCGGGCGCTGCCACATCGGCTGGAGCGCGAAGCGGTACGCCGGTGGTTCCTCGCCCTCCTTCTCCGCGGCGGCGGCCTCCTCCGCCGCGGCCGTCTCCGAGGCGGGGGCGTCCCGCGTGCGCATCAGCTCCTCCGCGAAGGCGGTGTCGACGAGGACGGCGTCCCTGGGGGCTATCGAGGTGAGCCGGGAGGCCAGGTTGACGGTCGTGCCGAAGACGTCGCCCATCCGGGTGGTGACCGTGCCGAAGGCGATGCCGACGCGCAGTTCCGGCATGGTCTCGTCGTTCGCCATCGTCTCGACGAGACGCAGCGCGATCTCGGCCGCCGTACCGGCGTCGTCGGCGGCGTAGAGCACCTCGTCGCCGAGGGTCTTGATGAGCCGTCCGCCGCGTGCGGCCACCAGGTCGGCGCAGGTGGTCTCGAAGGCCTCGACCAGCTCGCCGAGCTCCTCCTCCTCCATCCGGCGGGTCAGCCGCGTGAAGCCGACCAGGTCCGCGAAGCCGACCGCGAGCCGCCGGTCCACCATCTCCTCGTCGTCACCGGCCTGCACGACCCGGCCGGCCGAGGCGGCGAGCTGGCGCCGCCAGACGTAGACGAGGAACTCCTGCAGCTCGGGAAGGAGCAGCTCGACGATGGGATACGTCACCTCGGTGCGCGTCATCCCGGGCTCCGGGGGCTCGGTCAGCCCCTCCAGGAAGGAGTCGATCTGCCACTCCGCCAACCGGGCGGTGGTCTGCCCGGTGGACCGGGCCACCTGAATGGCCATGGCCTCGCTGAGCAGCCCCGCCTCCACCAGACCGGCCAGCCGCCGCAGGGCGAGCACGTCCGCCTCGGTGAGGGCCCTGGCCTGCCCGATGTCGGCGAAGCCCATGGCCCGCCAGAAACGGGAGGCCAGTTCCATGGAGACGCCCGCGCTGCGGGCGGCCTGGAAGGGGGTGTAGCGGCGCTCGGCGCCCAGGATGAGCCCCTCGAGGCGCAGTGCGAGCGGGTCCTCGCCGGGGTCGGCGGAGACCGGGGCGGGCTCGGGGTCCACCCGGCCGTCCCCGTCCGCGTCTCCGTTCGCGCCGGAGCCCGTGTCGTCGACGGTCACGCCTGCTGCCCTTCCGATCTGCCGCGGTCAGGTTCGACCGGCCACAACTTTACGTCAGGTGTGCCCCAGCTCACTCCCGTGCGGCCCGGCTCCCGAGCCGCTCCGGGACCACCGCCGCCCCGCACGGCCGCCACCCCGAACCACTGGAGACCACCCTCACCCCTCCCGGCCCAGCCCTCCCGGCCCCACCCCTCCTGGCCTCAGCCCTCCCGGCCCGCGTCCCGAGCCCGCCCGAAGCAGCCGCCGCCCCGCACGGCCATCGCCCCGAGCCGCCGGAGACCAAGCTCACCCCGAGCCCGCCTGTCGGTCACGCTCACACTCAACGTTCACGATCAACGTTCACGCCAACCGCAGGTGCACGATGTCCCCCGCTCCCACCGGCTCCTGCACCCCCGCCTCCGTCGCCAGGACCAGCCGCCCGTCCCCGTCCACGGCCACCGCCTCGCCCACGAGCGACCGCTCCCCCGGCAGTTCCGCCCGCACTATCCGCCCGAGCGTCGCGCAGCCCGCCGCGTACGTCTCCTGGAGCCCGCTGGCCGCCGGGTCGCCTCCGGCCTCCCGCCACCGCCCGTACCAGTCCTCCAGCGAGCGCAGCACCCCGCGCAGCAGCGGATCCCGGTCGGTGTTCACGGCCCCGGCCAGCGCCAGCGACCCGGCCCGCGGGACCGGCAGCTCGTCCGCCCTGAGGCTGACGTTGATGCCGACGCCGATGACGACCCCGTCGTCCCCGGCCCGCTCGGCCAGGATGCCGCCGGCCTTGCGCTCCTCGTCGCCGACGGTCACCAGCAGGTCGTTGGGCCACTTCAGGGAGGTGTCGACGCCCGCCGTCCGGGACAGCCCGGTCGCCACGGCCACGCCGGTGAGCAGCGGCAGCCAGCCCCAGCGGGTCACGGGCACCTCGGCGGGCCGCAGCAGTACGGAGAAGAAGAGCCCGGACCGGGCCGGCGCCGTCCACTGCCGGTCCAGGCGGCCCCGCGCGGCGGTCTGCTCCTCGGCGACGAGGACGGCCCCCTCGGCCAGCTTCCGGTCGGCGGCCCGGGCCACGAGGTCGGAGTTGGTGGAACCGGTGCGCTGGACCACGTCCACCTGGTTCCACAGCCCTTTCTCCCGTACCAGTCCCCGGCGCAGTGCCGTGCCGTTCAGGGGCGGCCGGTCCAGGTCGGACCACCGGCTGTTCGCGGAGTCCTTCGCGGAGTCCTTCGCGGAGTCATTCGAGGAGTCATTCGAGGAGTCGGAGGAATCTCGGGGCGTCATGCAACCCACAGTAGGTGTGGGAAACACCGCACTGCCGAACGGAAGGGCCCCTACTACTCTACGGATGAGTAACCGTCCCCACCCTTTTGAGCAGGCAGGGAGCCGCATCCCGATGTCCGAGCCGGAAGAGCAGCAGCCCGACATCCACACGACCGCGGGCAAGCTCGCGGATCTGAGGCGCCGTATCGAGGAAGCGACGCACGCCGGTTCCGCACGCGCCGTGGAGAAACAGCACGCCAAGGGCAAGCTGACGGCCCGTGAGCGCATCGACCTCCTGCTCGACGAGGGGTCCTTCGTCGAGCTGGACGAGTTCGCCCGGCACCGCTCCACCAACTTCGGCCTGGACAGCAACCGCCCGTACGGCGACGGCGTCGTCACCGGCTACGGCACCGTCGACGGCCGCCCCGTCGCCGTCTTCTCCCAGGACTTCACCGTCTTCGGCGGCGCGCTGGGCGAGGTCTACGGCCAGAAGATCGTCAAGGTCATGGACTTCGCGCTGAAGACCGGCTGCCCGGTCATCGGCATCAACGACTCCGGCGGCGCCCGCATCCAGGAGGGCGTGGCCTCACTGGGGGCGTACGGCGAGATCTTCCGCCGCAACACCCACGCCTCCGGCGTGATCCCGCAGATCAGCCTGGTCGTCGGCCCGTGCGCGGGCGGCGCGGTCTACTCCCCCGCGATCACCGACTTCACGGTGATGGTCGACCAGACCAGCCACATGTTCATCACCGGACCCGACGTCATCAAGACGGTCACCGGCGAGGACGTCGGCTTCGAGGAGCTGGGCGGCGCCCGCACCCACAACTCCGCCTCGGGCGTGGCCCACCACATGGCGGGCGACGAGAAGGACGCCGTCGAGTACGTCAAGCAACTGCTGTCGTACCTGCCGTCCAACAACCTCTCCGAGGCCCCCGCGTTCCCGGAGGAGGCGGACCTCGCCGTCACGGACGAGGACGCCGAGCTGGACGTGATCGTCCCGGACTCGGCGAACCAGCCGTACGACATGCACACCGTCATCGAGCACGTCCTGGACGACGCCGAGTTCTTCGAGACCCAGCCGCTGTTCGCGCCGAACATCCTCACCGGCTTCGGCCGCGTCGAGGGCCGCCCCGTGGGCATCGTCGCCAACCAGCCGATGCAGTTCGCCGGGTGCCTGGACATCACCGCGTCCGAGAAGGCGGCCCGCTTCGTGCGCACCTGCGACGCCTTCAACGTCCCCGTGATCACCTTCGTGGACGTCCCCGGCTTCCTGCCCGGCGTCGACCAGGAGCACGACGGCATCATCCGCCGCGGCGCCAAGCTGATCTTCGCCTATGCCGAGGCCACGGTCCCACTCATCACGGTCATCACCCGCAAGGCCTTCGGCGGCGCCTACGACGTCATGGGCTCCAAGCACCTGGGCGCCGACCTCAACCTGGCCTGGCCCACCGCCCAGATCGCCGTCATGGGCGCCCAGGGCGCGGTCAACATCCTGCACCGCCGCACCATCACCGAGGCCGGTGACGACGCCGAGGCCACCCGCGCCCGCCTCATCCAGGAGTACGAGGACGCCCTCCTCAACCCCTACACCGCCGCCGAACGCGGCTACGTCGACGCGGTGATCATGCCGTCCGACACCCGCCGCCACATCGTCCGCGGCCTGCGCCAGCTACGCACCAAGCGAGAGTCCCTGCCCCCGAAGAAGCACGGCAACATCCCCCTGTAAGGAGACCGCTGTGACCATCAAGGTCGTACGGGGCAACCCCACCCCGGAGGAACTGGCCGCCGCCCTGACGGTGGTCAGGGCCCGCGCGGCAGCGACGGAATCGGAACCGTCCGGCCCCCGGCCGCCGCGCGACGCCTGGTCGGACCCATCCCGCATCGCAGCCCACCGCATGCCCCACCCGGGCCCAACGGCATGGGGCCGCACGTACTGGCCGAGCTGAGAACAGCCACCCAGGGGCGCGGGGCTGTGTCGATGTGCGGCTCCGCCGCGTGAGCGCACGGAAGAGGAACCCCGCGCCCCGATTTGAGTACCCGTACTCAAGTCGCCGCCCCCGGCCAGGCCCCACGCTGGTGGCATGCTGTGGTCCGACCCCGAGAACGAGCCGCCCAAGGAACTGCGCGACATGCAGGACATGCTGCGGCGGCTGAGCGTCTTCCTGGCGCTGGCCATGGTCCTCGCGATGATCGTCCTCGGTCTGGGATGAGCGGGCCCCGCCCGGGTGGCTAATGTGACCCCATGACTGCTGCTCAGCCCCGCCGCCGACTCGTCCTCGCCTCCCGGTCCCCGGCCCGGCTGGGCCTGCTCCGCCAGGCCGGGCTCGCCCCCGAGGTACTCGTGAGCGGCGTCGACGAGGACGCCGTCACCGCGCCCACCCCCGCCGAGCTGGCCCTCGCCCTGGCCGAGGCCAAGGCCTCCGTCGTGGCCGCGAAGCCCGAGGTGCACGGCGCCCTGGTGATCGGCTGCGACTCGGTGCTCGACCTGGACGGCCGGGCGCTGGGCAAGCCGGCGGACGCCGAGGAGGCCACCGCCCGCTGGAAGGCGATGCGCGGCCGGGCGGGCACGCTGCAGACCGGCCACTGCGTCTGGGACACCGCCTCCGGCCGCCACGTCTCGGCGACCGCCTCCACCGTCGTCCGCTTCGGCGAGCCGACCGACGAGGAGGTCGCGGCCTACGTGGCCTCAGGCGAGCCGCTGCACGTCGCGGGGGCGTTCACCCTGGACGGCCGCTCGGCCCCGTTCATCGACGGCATCGAGGGCGACCACGGCAACGTGATCGGCCTCAGCCTGCCCCTGCTGCGGCGTCTCCTCGCCGAACTCGGGGTCGGTATCACGGAGTTGTGGGCGCCGGCGGAGAGCTGACCGGGGCCGGGGTGCCGTCGCCGCTCCTGCCGTCCTCGGGCCGTCCGGGGGCGGACTGCCCGGCGGCGGGCTCCTCGTGGGCGTCGTACGTCATCAGCAGCAGCACGATGAGACCCAGTACGACGATCATGAAGGCGAAGGCGCCGGGACCCACCAGCCCCCAGGTGAAGGCGCCGAGCAGCCCGTGCACCACGGCCGCGCTGATCAGCAGGACCCGGCCGAGCCCGGCGGGCGCGCGGTCGCGCAGCGCCACGAGCAGCGCGACCAGGGCGCACAGCGCGAAGTAGAGCCCGAAGACGAGCCCGCCGATCTTCGAGGACACGGACATCATGTCCGGGTCGAGACCGGCCAGGGACATGTCCTGCCGGTCGACGACGATCCCCAGGAACCAGTTCAGCGCCGCGACGCCGACCGCCTCCAGGAAGAGCACGACCGCCACGATCCACGCCACCGGCCTGCGCACTGACACCGGCCCCCACCCACTTTCGACCCTGCCGCACACGGCAGCCGTTACCCCAAGTACGTTCGAGACGACCAGAACGCTACTAACGGGTAAACCTCGCCACAAGGGTTCCGGCACGAGCAAAGAATCATTGGGCCATTAGTAGGGACTCGACAAAGAAACCGAGTGGCCCGCAGCACGCCCTTACAGAGACCTTGACCACACAGGAGAGCTAGGGTTTGCCCCAGGAGTCCTGCGTACCGCGGTACTACAAGGGCTTTCGGGGGTCGAGCGAGCCTCGAATCACGCTCCGTGTGGGCAAGCTCACCATTGGGGACGGGTCGAAGTGCCGTGTCGGCAGTCCCTAAACTCGGCTTGTTTCAAGGAGGGAGCCTCAATCGTGCGCAAGGTGCTCATCGCCAATCGTGGCGAAATCGCTGTCCGCGTGGCCCGGGCCTGCCGGGACGCCGGGATCGCGAGCGTGGCCGTCTACGCGGACCCGGACCGGGACGCATTGCATGTCCGCGCCGCTGATGAGGCGTTCGCCCTGGGTGGTGACACCCCCGGCACCAGCTATCTGGACATCGAGAAGGTCTTGAAGGCCGCGCGGGAGTCGGGCGCGGACGCCATCCATCCGGGCTACGGATTCCTGTCCGAGAACGCGGAGTTCGCCCAGGCGGTCCTGGACGCGGACCTGATCTGGATCGGCCCGCCGCCGCAGGCCATCCGCGACCTGGGCGACAAGGTCGCCGCCCGGCACATCGCCCAGCGCGCCGGCGCTCCGCTGGTCGCGGGCACCCCCGACCCGGTCTCCGGCGCGGACGAGGTCGTGGCCTTCGCCGAGGAGCACGGTCTGCCGATCGCGATCAAGGCGGCGTTCGGCGGCGGCGGCCGCGGCCTCAAGGTCGCCCGCAACCTCGAGGAGGTCCCGGAGCTGTACGACTCCGCGGTCCGCGAGGCGGTGGCCGCCTTCGGCCGCGGGGAGTGCTTCGTGGAGCGCTACCTCGACAAGCCCCGGCACGTGGAGACCCAGTGCCTGGCCGACCAGCACGGCAACGTGGTCGTCGTCTCCACCCGTGACTGCTCGCTGCAGCGCCGCCACCAGAAGCTGGTCGAGGAGGCCCCGGCCCCCTTCCTCTCCGACGCGCAGATGGAGGAGCTGTACGCGGCCTCCAAGGCCATCCTGAAGGAGGCCGGCTACGTCGGCGCCGGCACCGTGGAGTTCCTCGTCGGCACGGACGGCACGATCTCCTTCCTGGAGGTCAACACCCGCCTCCAGGTCGAGCACCCGGTGACCGAGGAAGTCGCCGGCATCGACCTGGTCCGCGAGATGTTCCGCATCGCCGACGGCGAGGAACTCGGCTACGGCGACCCCGTCCTGCGCGGCCACTCCTTCGAGTTCCGCATCAACGGCGAGGACCCCGGACGCGGCTTCCTGCCCGCCCCCGGCACCGTCACCCTCTTCGAGGCGCCCGCCGGACCCGGTGTGCGCCTGGACGCCGGCGTCGAGTCCGGGTCGGTGATCGGCCCGGCCTGGGACTCCCTGCTGGCCAAGCTGATCGTCACCGGCCGCACCCGCGCCGAGGCCCTCCAGCGCGCCGCCCGCGCCCTGGACGAGTTCACCGTGGAGGGCATGGCGACCGCCATCCCCTTCCACCGCGCGGTCGTCCGCGACCCCGCCTTCGCCCCGGAACTGACCGGTTCCACCGATCCGTTCACGGTCCACACCCGCTGGATCGAGACGGAGTTCGTCAACGAGATCAAGCCCTTCACCGCGCCCGCCGACACCGAGGCGGACGAGGAGAGCGGCCGGGAGACGGTCGTCGTGGAGGTCGGCGGCAAACGCCTGGAGGTCTCCCTCCCCTCCTCCCTCGGCATGTCCCTGGCCCGCACCGGGCTGGCGGCCGGCGCCCGCCCCAAGCGCCGGGCGGCGAAGAAGTCCGGCTCCGCGGCCTCCGGCGACACCCTCGCGTCCCCGATGCAGGGCACGATCGTCAAGATCGCTGTCGAGGAGGGCCAGGAAGTCCAGGAGGGCGACCTGATCGTCGTCCTGGAGGCCATGAAGATGGAACAGCCCCTCAACGCCCACAAGTCCGGCACCATCAAGGGCCTGGGAGCCGAGGTCGGCGCGTCCGTCACGTCCGGCGCGGCGATCTGCGAGATCAAGGACTGAGAGCACCCGCCCGACACGCGTCAGGACACGCCAGGAGACGTCCGGACATGTGAGGACACACTTTTAGAGGACACACTTTTAGGGGCGCCCGGCGGACGGCAGTGACCGATCCGCCGGGCGCCCCCGCGGTTGTACGGGGGGAGCGCGACGGGACCGTACGACGGCTAGCGGCGACGCATGTCGGCGACGCGCGCCCGTTCCGCCCCGCCGTTCTGCTCACCGAGGGCGGTGGCCGACCGCAGCCCCGCCGCCGCGCCCGGAACCTGACGGCGCGGCCCCGGAAGCGGCACGTCCCGGCGCTGCTGACGCGCCGGTCCGGCATCACCCCCCGAGGCACCGGAGGCACCCGAGGTGCCTGAGCTCCGGGATGCCCCGGAGACCCCGGAGGTCCCGGAGACCCCGGAGGCCCCGGTGCCGTTGCCCGCGCCCCCTGACGCCCCGGCCACGGAGATCTGCACGCCCTGGTCGGCCAGCGCCTGGAGTTCGGTGGCGGCGCGGTCGTCGTGGCCCGGCGACTCGTCGGTGACCAGACGGGTGATGACATCGGTGGGCACGGTCTGGAACATGGTGTCCGTGCCCAGCTTGGAGTGGTCGGCGAGGACGACGACCTCGGCGGCGGCCTGCACCAGCGCCCGGTCGACGGACGCCGAGAGCATGTTGGAGGTGGACAGCCCTCGCTCGGCGGTCAACCCGCTCCCGGACAGGAAGGCCTTGGAGACCCGCAGCCCCTGCAGGGACTGCTCGGCTCCCGACCCGACCAGGGCGTAGTTGGACCCTCTGAGCGTGCCACCGGTCATGACGACCTCGACCCGGTTGGCGTGGGCGAGGGCCTGGGCCACCAGCAGCGAGTTGGTGACGACGGTCAGCCCGGGCACCCGCGCGAGCCGGCGGGCCAGCTCCTGGGTGGTCGTCCCGGCACCCACCACGATGGCCTCGCCCTCTTCGACGAAGCCCGCGGCGAGATCGGCGATGGCCGTCTTCTCGGCGGTCGCGAGATGGGACTTCTGCGGAAAGCCGGACTCTCGCGTGAACCCGCCCGGCAGTACCGCACCGCCGTGCCGGCGGTCGAGGAGTCCTTCTGCCTCCAGTGCGCGCACGTCCCGCCGTACGGTCACTTCGGAGGTCTGGACGACGCGGGCGAGCTCACGGAGCGACACGGCCCCGTTCGCTCGCACCATTTCGAGGATCAATTGGCGACGTTCTGCAGCGAACACGAAACTGACAGTAACCCCAACGACCGTCTGCTTTCAGCAGTATGCGCCGAATAACAGAAGTTGTTCGCAGGCCAGCACCGGAAGTGGTATACGCACCCAGTCCGGCCACCTATGCCACTCGCAAGCTCCGCAACTCCCCGTGACCAGCGGGGAGTCAATTCAAGCCGCCCGCGGGCGCTATCCCTCGCCGCCGGCCTTCCGGGTGTGCAACTGCCGTGCCACCTCCGCGATCGACCCGGAGAGGGAGGGATACACGGTGAAGGTGTTGGCGATCTGCTCGACCGTCAGGTTGTTGTCGACGGCGATCGAGATGGGGTGGATCAGCTCGGAGGCACGCGGCGCCACCACGACGCCGCCGACGACGATCTCGGTGCCGGGCCGGCAGAGGATCTTGACGAAGCCGTCCCGGATGCCCTGCATCTTGGCGCGCGGGTTGCGCAGCAGCGGCAGCTTCACCACGCGGGCGTCGATCTTGCCGCCGTCGACGTCGGCCTGCGAGTAGCCGACGGTGGCGATCTCGGGGTCGGTGAAGACGTTGGACGAGACGGTCTTCAGGTTCAGCGGGGTGACGGCATCGCCCAGGAAGTGGTACATGGCGATCCGCCCCTGCATGGCCGCCACCGAGGCGAGGGCGAACACGCCCGTGACGTCACCGGCGGCGTACACACCGGGGGCCGAGGTCCGGGAGACCCGGTCGGTCCGGATGTGCCCGGAGTCCTTGAGCCTGACCCCGGCCTCTTCGAGCCCCATCCCGTCGGTGTTGGGAATGGCGCCGACGGCCACCAGGCAGTGCGACCCGGTGATGACCCGCCCGTCCGACAGCGTCACCTCGACCCGGTCGCCCACCCGTTTGGCGGACTGGGCGCGGGACCGCGACATGACGTTCATACCGCGCCGCCGGAACACGTCCTCCAGCACGGCGGCGGCGTCGGGGTCCTCGCCGGGCAGCACCCGGTCCCGCGACGACACGAGCGTCACGCGCGACCCCAGGGCCTGATAGGCGCCGGCGAACTCGGCGCCGGTGACACCCGACCCCACCACGATGAGCTCCTCGGGCAACTCGTCGAGGTCGTACACCTGCGTCCAGTTCAGGATGCGCTCGCCGTCGGGGCGGGCGTCCGGCAGCTCCCGCGGATGCCCACCGGTGGCGATCAGCACGGCGTCCGCGGTGAGCGTCTCCTCGCTCCCGTCGGCGGCGCGCACGACCACCTTCCGGGACCCGTCGAGCCCCTGCATCCCCTCCAGCCGCCCGCGCCCGCGCATGACCCGCGCACCGGCGCGCGTCACGGAGGCTGTGATGTCGTGCGACTGCGCGAGCGCGAGCCGCTTGACCCGGCGGTTGACCTTCCCCAAATCCACGCCGACCACCCGGGCGGCCTGCTCCATGGGCGGGGTGTCGTCGGCGACGATGATCCCCAGCTCTTCGTAGGACGAATCGAAGGTGGTCATCACCTCGGCCGTCGCGATCAGAGTCTTGGACGGCACGCAGTCGGTCAGCACCGACGCCCCGCCCAGACCGTCGCAGTCGACGACGGTCACCTCCGCGCCGAGTTGAGCGGCCACCAGCGCCGCTTCGTATCCGCCGGGTCCGCCACCAATGATCACGATCCGAGTCACGTACTCCATTGTCCCGCACCCTCCGACGTGGAGCCGCCCGGGGGCACGTCTGTTACCGGAGTGACGCCGGGGCCCCTGCCGTACCCTTCCCCCCATGTCGCTCTACGCCGCTTATGCCGGCAACCTCGACGCGCGGTTGATGACCCGTCGCGCCCCGCACTCGCCGCTGCGCGCCACCGGCTGGCTGAACGGGTGGCGGCTGACCTTCGGGGGCGAGCACATGGGCTGGGAGGGCGCACTGGCCACTCTGGTGGAGGACCCGATCTCCCAGGTCTTCGTGGCGCTGTACGACGTCGCCCCGATGGACGAGGACTCCCTCGACCGCTGGGAGGGCGTGGGCATGGACATATACCGCCGCACGCGGGTACGGATCCACACCCTGGAGGGCGAGGAGGGTGCCTGGACCTACGTCCTGAACGCCTACGAGGGCGGCCTGCCCTCCGCCCGCTACCTGGGCGAGGTCGCGGACGCCGCCGAGTCGGCCGGCGCACCCCACGACTACGTGATGGAACTCCGCAAGCGTCCATGTTGAGCCGCGCTCTCGTTGGTCTCGTCAGAAGCACCAAACCAACAATCACCATCCCGTGACCTCTGTCATCTACGCGCGTAGGCGTAAACCGGATACCCTCATCGGCGTGAACGCATCTCTTCTTCCGGACGACATCCAGGGCGCCACCCCAGTTGACCCGGGGGCCGCCGCCGACGCCGCCGCGGCCCGCCTGCGCGAACTCACGGGCGCCGAGACCCACGACGTCGCCCTCGTGATGGGCTCCGGCTGGGCACCGGCCGTGGACGCCCTGGGCGCCCCCGAGGCCGATCTCCAGGTCACCGACCTGCCGGGCTTCCCCAAGCCCGCAGTGGAGGGCCACGGCGGCAGGATCCGCTCGTACTCCATCGGCGACAAGCGCGCGCTGGTCTTCCTGGGCCGCACCCACTACTACGAGGGTCACGGCGTCGCCGCGGTGTCCCACGGTGTCCGCACCGCGGTCGCCGCGGGCGCCAAGACGATCATCCTCACCAACGGCTGCGGCGGCCTGCGCGAGGGCATGCGCCCCGGCCAGCCGGTCCTGATCAGCGACCACATCAACCTCACCGCCACCTCCCCCGTCATCGGCGCCAATTTCGTCGACCTCACCGACCTGTACTCGCCGCGCCTGCGCGCCCTGTGCAAGGAGGTCGACCCCACGCTGGAGGAGGGCGTCTACGCCCAGTTCCCCGGCCCGCACTACGAGACCCCGGCCGAGATCCGCATGGCCCGCGTCATCGGGGCCGACCTGGTGGGCATGTCGACGGTCCTGGAGGCCATCGCCGCCCGCGAGGCCGGCGCGGAGGTCCTGGGCATCTCCCTGGTCACCAACCTCGCCGCGGGCATGACGGGCGAGCCCCTCAACCACGAGGAGGTCCTCCAGGCAGGCCGCGACTCCGCCGCGCGCATGGGGTCGCTGCTGACGCAGGTCCTGGGGCGGCTGTAGAGCGACGTACGGGCAGACGTACGGCAGACGTACGGCAGACGTACGGCCACTGGCCCGGCGTCGCCGGCTCACCCGGCGGGGTGCGGGCGCGGTGACCGGTGACGCGGGCCGGCGCTGGCCTGGTGCACCGCCGGAGGCACCCGCACAGGCGCCACAGGCGCCACAGGCAACCCGCACCCCACACAACCCGCACATGAGAGGCTGACCGACGTGCAAGACGACCTCCTCGCACGAGCCAAGGCATGGCTGGCCGAGGACCCCGACGCGGACACCCGCACGGAACTCGCCCGCCTCATCGACGCCGAGGACCACGCAGAGCTCACCGCACGCTTCTCCGGCACCCTCCAGTTCGGCACCGCGGGCCTGCGCGGTGAACTCGGCGCCGGCCCGATGCGCATGAACCGCGCAGTCGTCATCCGCGCCGCCGCCGGCCTCGCCGCGTACCTGAAGAAGCAGGGGACGCCCCACGGGGACGACACGGCCGGCCTCGTCGTCATCGGCTACGACGCCCGCCACAAGTCCGAGGACTTCGCCCGCGACACCGCCGCGGTCATGACGGGCGCCGGCCTCAGGGCGGCCGTACTCCCCCGCCCCCTCCCCACCCCCGTCCTCGCCTTCGCCATCCGGCACCTCGGCGCGGTCGCCGGCGTGGAGGTCACCGCCAGCCACAACCCGCCCCGCGACAACGGCTACAAGGTGTACCTCGGGGACGGCTCCCAGATCGTGCCCCCCGCCGACGCCGAGATCGCCGCGGAGATCGACGCCGTACGCTCACTGCACGACGTCCCCCGCCCCGAGACCGGCTCGCAGACCCTGGACGACTCCGTCCTCGACGCCTACCTCACCCGTACGGACGCGGTCCTCGCCGAAAACTCCCCCCGCACCGCCCGCACCGTCTACACCGCGATGCACGGCGTCGGCAAGGACACCCTCCTCGCCGCCTTCGCCCGAGCCGGTTTCCCCGAGCCCGTCCTCGTCACCGAGCAGGCCGACCCCGACCCGGACTTCCCCACCGTCGCCTTCCCCAACCCGGAAGAGCCCGGCGCGATGGACCTCGCCTTCGCGAAGGCCCGCGAGACGAACCCCGACCTGATCATCGCCAACGACCCGGACGCGGACCGCCTCGCCGTCGCCGTACGGGACGGCACCACAGGCACCACAGGCACCACCTATCGCATGCTCCGCGGCGACGAGGTCGGCGCCCTCCTCGCCGCCCACCTGGTCACCCGCGGAGCTGACGGCACGTTCGCGGAGTCGATCGTCTCGTCGTCCCTCCTCGGCCGCATCGCGGCGAAGGCCAACCTCCCCCACGTCGAAACCCTCACCGGGTTCAAGTGGATCGCCCGCGTGGAGAACATCCGCTACGGCTACGAGGAAGCGCTCGGCTACTGCGTCGACCCGGAGGGCGTCCGCGACAAGGACGGCATCACCGCCGCCCTCCTGATCACAGAACTGGCGTCCACCCTCAAAGAAGACGACCGCACCCTCCTCGACCTCCTCGACGACATCGCCGTGGAGCACGGCCTGCACGCCACCGACCAGCTCTCGGTCCGCGTCGAGGACCTGTCCCTCATCGCCGCCGCGATGCGTCGCCTGCGCGAACAGCCGCCCACCCGCCTCGCGGGTCTGCCCGTCACGAACGCGGAGGACCTCACCCGGGGCACGGACACGCTGCCGCCCACGGACGGCCTGCGCTACACGCTCGACGGCGCCCGGGTCGTCGTCCGCCCGAGCGGCACGGAGCCCAAGCTGAAGTGCTACCTGGAGGTGGTCGTCCCGGTCGCGGCGCACGCCGACCTCCCGGCGGCCCGAGCGACGGCGACGGACCTCCTGACGGCCCTCAAGCGCGACCTCTCGACGGCAGCCGGCATCTGACCACACCGGCCGTGTTTGGACAGTCTGTCCCGGCAGAAGCGCCACTTCGACGGCGTGTCGCCGGGACACACTGTCCAATCATGAGCCCCGGGGGCACGCCCAACGGGCACGCGCCTCCGGCCCACGCTCACCCGATCCCGAGCAGCACCGCCAGCGCGACCGCCCCGATCGCCGTCGGCACGACGATCTCGTACGCCCACCGCACCGTCACCTCGCCCTGCGAGGTCTCGGCGGCCTTCCGCGTCTCCAGCAGCTCGCGCAACTCGTCCATGATCTTGTCGCCCTCGGCCCGCACGGGCCCGTCCGCCTCGACGGAGGCGGACCCGGCGCCGCCGAGCACGCCCCCGCGCCCGCGGCCACCGCCTGCGGCCCGCCGGTCCTCCCGTCGCGCGGCCCTCTTGCGGCCGCGCAGCGAGACGGGGATGGACCACAGTTGGTACTTGTCGCCGGACTCGGCGAAGACCTCGTTGGAGTACGCGGACCGGAACGAGTCGACCTGCCCCCAGGGCAGCACGATCACGCGGAAGGGATTGCGCACGCGCAGCCGGTCGTCCCCCGCGAAGACGGCGGGCCGCACGGTGTAGGCGGCGACGAGCGGCACGAGGAACACCAGCGCCGCGAGCGCCTTCCAGGGCGTGCTCCCCTCGCCCGCGACGACGGCGTCGATGCCGAGCCAGAGGCCGAGGGCAAGCAGCAGAGCGCCCCCGACGATGCCCGCGGGCGAGCGGTAGACCCGGTCCTTGGACACGGGTGCCGACGGCTGCGGCGATGGTGACTGGGGCTCCGGGGTCGTCATGCTGCCGATTGTGCCCGACCGCACCGGGGATGCTCACAGGCGGTGCCGGTCCGCGGAACAAGCGCGGGGGCTGTACAGCCGCTACGCGCGTAGATATGCTCGCCTGGTGACCATGCCCACCTCTGCATCCGCCGCACCCGCTGAAACCGTCGCAGCCGCCGCGACCACTGCGTCCGCCGCGTCCGCCCACGGGCTCACGGACGTCACCGCGTCCGACAGCACGCTGCGCCGCTTCCTCCACGGGCTGCCCGGCGTCGACACGGTCGGCCTGGAGGCGCGCGCCGCCTCGCTCGGCACCCGTTCCATCAAGACCACCGCGAAGGCGTACGCCCTCGACCTCGCCATCTCGATGGTCGACCTGACGACGCTGGAAGGCGCGGACACCCCGGGCAAGGTCCGGGCGCTCGGCGCGAAGGCGGTCCGCCCCGACCCGACCGACCGCACGGCCCCTGCCGCGGCGGCCGTCTGCGTCTACCCCGACATGGTGCCCACCGCGAAGGAGGCGGTGGCAGGCTCCGGCGTGCAGGTCGCCTCGGTGGCCACGGCCTTCCCGGCGGGCCGCGCCTCGCTTGCCGTCAAGCTGGCCGACGTGCGCGAGGCCGTGACGGCGGGCGCGGACGAGGTCGACATGGTCATCGACCGCGGTGCGTTCCTCGCGGGGCACTATATGAAGGTGTACGACGAGATCACCGCCGTACGAGAGGCCTGCGGCACGTCCGCCCGCCTGAAGGTCATCTTCGAGACGGGCGAGCTGTCGACGTACGACAACATCCGCCGCGCGAGCTGGCTCGGCATGCTGGCGGGCGCCGACTTCATCAAGACGTCCACCGGCAAGGTCGCGGTGAACGCGACCCCGTCCAACACCCTCCTGATGCTGGAGGCGGTCCGCGACTTCCGCGCGCAGACCGGCGTCCAGGTCGGCGTGAAGCCCGCTGGCGGCATCCGCACCGCCAAGGACGCGATCAAGTTCCTGGTCCTGGTCAACGAGACCGCGGGCGAGGACTGGCTGGACAACCACTGGTTCCGCTTCGGCGCCTCCTCGCTGCTGAACGATCTGCTGATGCAGCGCCAGAAGCTGGCCACCGGCCGTTACAGCGGCCCCGACTACGTGACGGTGGACTGATCACCATGGCACCCGCATCCGCACCCGCATCCCCATCCGCATCCGCGTTCGAGTACGCCCCGGCGCCCGAGTCCCGCGCCGTCGTCGACATCGCCGCGTCCTACGGCCTGTTCATCGACGGCGAGTTCACCGAGGCGGCCGACGGCAAGGTCTTCAAGACGGTCTCCCCGTCCACCGAGGAGGTCCTCTCCGAGGTCGCCGAGGCCGGTGAGGCGGACGTCGACCGCGCGGTGAAGGCCGCCCGCAAGGCGTTCGAAAAGTGGTCGGCGCTCCCCGGCCCGGAGCGCGCGAAGTACCTCTTCCGCATCGCCCGCATCATCCAGGAACGCAGCCGCGAGCTGGCCGTCCTCGAAACCCTCGACAACGGCAAGCCGATCAGGGAGACCCGAGACGCGGACCTCCCCCTGGTCGCCGCGCACTTCTTCTACTACGCGGGCTGGGCCGACAAGCTCGACCACGCCGGCTTCGGAGCGAACCCGCGCCCCCTCGGCGTAGCGGGCCAGGTCATCCCCTGGAACTTCCCCCTCCTGATGCTGGCGTGGAAGATCGCCCCAGCCCTCGCCACCGGCAACACGGTGGTCCTGAAGCCCGCCGAGACGACCCCTCTCTCCGCCCTGTTCTTCGCGGACATCTGCCGCCAGGCCGGGCTCCCCAAGGGCGTCGTCAACATCATCACCGGCGACGGCCGCACCGGCGCCGCGCTGACCGCCCACCCGGACGTGAACAAGGTCGCCTTCACCGGCTCCACGGCCGTCGGCAAGCAGATCGCGCGCACGGTCGCGGGCACCCGCAAGAAGCTGACCCTCGAACTGGGCGGCAAGGGGGCCAACATCGTCTTCGACGACGCCCCGATCGACCAGGCCGTAGAGGGCATCGTCAGCGGCATCTTCTTCAACCAGGGCCAGGTCTGCTGCGCGGGCTCGCGCCTCCTGGTCCAGGAGTCGATCCACGACGAGCTGCTCGACTCCCTCAAGCGCCGCCTGTCCACCCTGCGCCTGGGCGACCCCATGGACAAGAACACCGACATCGGCGCGATCAACTCCGCCGAGCAACTGGCACGCATCACGGCCCTCGCCGACCAGGGCGAGGCGGAGGGCGCCGAACGCTGGTCCCCGGCCTGCGAACTCCCCTCCTCCGGCTACTGGTTCGCCCCGACGCTCTTCACGAACGTCACCCAGGCGCACACGGTCGCCCGCGACGAGATCTTCGGCCCGGTCCTGTCCGTCCTCACCTTCCGTACGCCGGACGAGGCGGTCGCCAAGGCCAACAACACTCCGTACGGCCTGTCGGCGGGCATCTGGACGGAGAAGGGCTCGCGCATCCTGGCGGTCGCGAACAAGCTCCGCGCGGGCGTGATCTGGTCCAACACGTTCAACAAGTTCGACCCGACGTCGCCGTTCGGCGGCTACAAGGAGTCGGGCTTCGGCCGCGAGGGCGGCCGCCACGGCCTGGAGGCGTACCTCGATGTCTGAGCGACTCAGTGTCCTGAAGACCTACAAGCTGTACGTCGGCGGGAAGTTCCCGCGTTCCGAGAGCGGCCGGGTGTACGAGGTGACCGACGCAAAGGGCAAGTGGCTGGCGAACGCCCCCCTCTCCTCCCGCAAGGACGCCCGTGACGCGGTGGTCGCCGCGCGCAAGGCGTTCGGCGGCTGGTCCGGCGCGACGGCGTACAACCGCGGCCAGATCCTCTACCGCGTCGCCGAGATGCTGGAGGGCCGCCGCGACCAGTACGTCGCGGAGGTCGCCGACGCGGAGGGCCTGTCGAAGTCGAAGGCGGCGGCGCAGGTGGACGCCGCGATCGACCGCTGGGTCTGGTACGCGGGCTGGACCGACAAGATCGCCCAGGTGGTCGGCGGCGGCAACCCGGTCGCGGGCCCGTTCTTCAACCTCTCCTCCCCGGAGCCGACGGGCGTCGTCACGGTCCTCGCCCCGCAGGAGTCGTCCTTCCTGGGCCTGGTCTCGGTGATCGCCCCGGTGATCGCGACGGGCAACACGGCGGTCGTGATCGCATCGGAGCGGTCCCCCCTGCCCGCCCTCTCCCTCGGCGAGGTCCTGGCCACCTCCGACCTCCCCGGCGGCGTGGTCAACATCCTCTCCGGCCGCACGGCGGAGATCGCCACCCCGCTGGCCTCCCACCAGGACGTCAACGCGATCGACCTCGCGGGTGCCGACGAGACCCTGGCCAAGGAGCTGGAGATCGCGGCGGCCGACAACCTCAAGCGCGTCCTGCGTCCACAGCCTGTGGACAACGCGAACGCGGACTGGTCCGCGACCCCGGGCACCGACCGCATGACGGCGTTCCTGGAGACCAAGACGGTCTGGCACCCGACGGGCGCGCTGGGCGCGTCCGGCTCGTCCTACTGACCAACCCCACCGTCACTCAACGCCAACCCCACCAATCGGGCCGCGGCTCCCCTCCGTCCGGGGGAGCCGCGGCCTTCTCAGACTTCACCAGGCGCCTTCACCCGGACCCGGACGGCCCGGCTTGCGGTGCCGACCCCGCCCGGCCTGGAGCGGCTGCGGCCGGGGCACCGCAGCGGTCGGCGGCTCGTCGCCGTTCGGGTACAGGAGGCGCCGAGCCTCAGCGAGATTCGCCGCGTATCCGTGCGGCTCCCAGGCGTACCCGTTCCACCGCTGGATCACGCGGGGCGCTTCGGGGTTGAGGTGTGAGCCCTGCGGGCCGTCGCCGACCAACAGCAGTACAGCCCGGAGGCGTCCGATCTTCGCGTCGCGGCGGGTACCGACGCCCCCGCGTTGGTGTTCTCGACGGCCGTCCGGGTCTCCTTCATCACGACCGTCGAGACAACCCCCTCCCCCAAAAACGTGAACACTTGGCTCCCAACTGTCCTCCACCCGCTCACGTGAGCGCCTCCATGACAAAACGCTCCCAAGTGTTCACGCTTTTCCGACCAATCCCCTCAGCGCAGAAGATGATGCGGTCGTAAGCGACGCCCTCTGATCGGGCCGGAGTGCTCGGGCGAGCGCACGGGCCGTGGCCACGTTGCAGCGCCCCAGGTCGACCAACGCGAGCGGAGCGGACCCCGCGCACGAGACGGCGTCGAGCCCGAGAGACGGCAAGGTCACCCCCGCCGCCCTGAGCGCGTCACGCAGGTCCTCACACGCCCGTTCGGCGTCTCCCACCTTGTCCATGACCGTCCGTCTCCTGCCTGTCGTCGCCATGCCTGCGTCCGCCCGTACCGGGCCGCCCACGAGGACGTAAAGCGTCAGAGAACCTCCCCTCTGCTACGGGCGTTCGCGCTCGCCACCCGCGCCCACATCAGGGCCTCCGCCTGCTCCCGGACGTTCAGCGGGCGCACGTCACGGGGCCGTGCCGTCCATTCGGTGCCGCCGCCCTCGGGACGCAGCCACACGGCCCCGTCCTGGTGGTCCATGACGATCCCGCGCTTCTCCCGCCGTACGTCGTGGGCGAGCCGGCCGATCGGAAGCCGGGTCGCCTCCAGTTCGGGGCGGCCCGGGCGGGGCGCTTCCCACTGCTTCTCACTGTTCACGCCCCCAGCGTCACGGTGGACGTCGGCGGTCCACCAGGGTGACGGCGTTCCGAACCGGGTTGCGGAACGGCCGCCACCTGCACGTTCTCACCATTCGCATCCACACTGTCACCTACCGCGACTACCGTTGGCAGATGTCCCGTTCCCTTCAGGGACACGGAACGGTCCGTCGGCACGGCACACGGCAAGGGAGCACCCACCACCATGACCCAGCCCGCCCGGGACCTCGAACCCGCCCGCTCCGCCCGCGACCTGTACGGCGTCGAGCTGCGCCGCCAACGCCAGCTCGCCGAACTGTCGTTGGAGCGGCTGTCGGACATCGTCAACTACAGCAAGACGCACCTGCACGGCGTGGAGACGGGGGAACGGCTTCCACTGCCGCCGATCTCGGAGAAGCTGGACGTGGCCTTCGGGACGGGAGCGTTGTTCCAGGGGTTGTGGGGGGCGGTGAAGCGGGAGCACACGCCGAGGCGGTTCGATCACTGCCTGGAGCTGGAGGCTCGGGCGGCGCGGATTCAGGAATTCGGTGCGAGCCTCGTCCCTGGCCTGCTTCAGACAGAGGCGTACATGCGCGCGCTGTTCACCGCGGGGGAAGCGGGGATGAGCCCAAGGGAGATCGACGGCCTCGTGGCGGACCGCCTGGGCCGCCAGGAGATCCTGCGACGGGACTGCCCACCGGACTTCTGGTGGATCCTCGGCGAAGCGGCGCTACGACAGGTCGTAGGCAGTCCAGCGGTAATGCGCGGGCAACTCGCGGCGCTGCTGCCACTGGTCACCACACGCCACTCGACCATCCAGGTAAGCCCGTTCGAGGCGGATGCGTGCGCCTTGATGAGCGGCACCCTCATCCTGCTGACCCTCCCGGACAACTCGACCACCATGTACCAGGAAGGCGCCGGGTACTACGGGGAAGTCATCGACGACCGGGAAGCCGTCACGCGGCACGTGCGAGAGTACGATCTGAAGAAAGCCTGCGCCCTCTCACCACGGGAGTCCGCAGCGCTGATCGAGACAATGTTGGAGAAGTGCGAGCCATGCGAGTCACCCGGGACCTGAGCACCGCCCGCTGGCGCAAGTCCTCGTACAGCGACGGCCAGCAGGGCGGCGCTTGCGTCGAGGTCTGCGACGACTTCCCCGGCATCATCCCCGTCCGCGACAGCAAGAACACCGACGGCCCCGTCGTGACGCTCACCGCCCAGGCCTGGGTCCCGTTCACCAACGGCCTCAAGGACGACTCGCTGTAACTCCGATCCACGGATACGGGCCGTGGAAGTGTTCCGGACGCTCATACGGAACGAGCGCCCCGTATTCCCGGCGCAGCCGTCACTCGTTCACCAGACATGACTGCATCACATCTCGACACCGCCCCGGAATTGACCACAAGATTGCTCTTGAGTAACCATGTGGGCATGACCGAGATCGCCATCAGTGCCGCCCGCTCCCAGCTCGGCGACCTCGTGCGCCGCGCCGCTCACGGCCGCGAGACCATCGCCCTCACCGACCACGGGCACGTCGCCGCCCTTCTTGTGTCGCCTCAGGTGATAGAGGATCTGGAGGACGCACTGGCAGTGGCCGACTACCAGCGGCGCAAGGCGGAGGGGACCCTCGGAGAAGGCATCCCCATGGCCGAGGTGCGGAGGCGGCTGGGGCTTGAGCAGAAGTGACCTACGAGATCATCTTCGAACCGCAGGCCCTGAACGCCGCTGCCCGGTTTCTGAAGGACGACGCAAACGGCCTTGCCCTGGTGCTGGACACCGTCGACAAGCTGGCGGACGACCCCCGCCCCGCGGGTTCGGTTCCGTACGGATCAGCCGACCTCCGTCGACTGCACATCGGTGAATACCGGGTTCTGTACGCCATCGACCATGACGTCATTCGCATCCTGGTGACCCACCTCGGCCGGACAGCCTGAACCACGCGCACCGACCAAAGGGCCGCGACCTCCCGCTCGGAGATCGCGGCCCGAGGTGCGCCGAGTGCGTCAGCGCAGTAGTTCCGTAACCTGCCCCACCACCGGCACCGCGCCCAGCGACTGCGCCTGCGCGACCGGCCCCGTCAGGGCCGTCGAGGTCAGCGGCTGGAAGTCGGCGACCTTGGTGCCGACGCCGTTGTCCAGCGGGTCGACGCCGGTGCCGGCCAGCGGGTTGGGCTTGAGGTCGGCGACCGGGCCGGTGACGTAGCCGACGGTGCCGGTCAGGGCCGCCAGGCCGGCCTGCGGGTCGATGTTGCCCAGCGAGGTGGGACGGGTGTGGGCCAGGCCGGCGATCGTTTCGCCGCTGTCCGCCGAAGCCGTCGCCGCTCCTGCGGCCAGGGCGGCACCGGCGGTCGCGAGGACGACCAGGGCTCGCTGGGCGCGCTGTGCGTGCGGTGTGCGGGGGGACGCGTGTCGGGCCATCGCTACTGCCACCTCTTGGTGTGGATTGCTACGGACTGCCCTGATAACAGTGCGCACCGTGATCAGGTCACCGCGCAGCGCGATCCAGATGAGACGCACACTGCAAAGTCGACCCTGGGGGGGTCGCAGCGGCCGTTCGATGCCGCAGACTGGTGTCCCGTGAGCTCCCATCCGCCCATACCGACGCGAGTCGTGCTGCTCTGCGGCCCCTCCGGCTCCGGCAAGTCCCTCCTCGCCGCGCGCTCCGGCCTCCCGGTGCTGCGCCTCGACGACTTCTACAAGGAGGGCACCGACCCGACGCTGCCGACGGTGCCCGCGAGTTCCGACATCGACTGGGACCACCCGGCGTCGTGGGACGCGGACGCGGCGGTCGCCGCCATCCAGGAGCTGTGCCGCACGGGGCGTACCGACGTGCCCGTCTACGACATCTCGCTGAGTGCCCGCACCGGCGAGGAGACCGTCGACATCGGGCGGACGCCGCTGTTCCTCGCGGAGGGGATCTTCGCCGCCGAACTGGTGGACCGCTGCCGGGAACTGGGCGTACTGGCCGACGCGCTGTGCCTGAGCCGGGGCCCGCTGACGACCTTCCGCCGCCGGTTCCTGCGGGATGTGCGCGAGAGCCGCAAGTCGGTGCCGTTCCTGCTGCGCAGGGGCTGGCGGCTGATGCGGCAGGAGCGGTCACTCATCGCCCGGCAGACGGCCCTGGGCGCGCACGCCTGCGACCGGGACGAGGCCATGGGCCGCCTGGCCGCCGCGGCGGCGGGCCGGTGCGCCACGGCCCGTACAGCGGCCTAGAGGCGCATGCCGGCGACCTTGCGGCGTTCCGGAGCCCTCTGTGCGAGGCGCCACCACTCGCCGCCCGGCCGGGGCTGACTCCGCCGCCGCGGTGTACGGCAGCAGTTGGGATCAGATGGTGACCACGATCTTTCCCCGGACGTGTCCGCGCTCGGAGTGCGCGTGGGCCTGCGCGATCTCCTCCAGGGGGTAGGTCTGTTCGATGCGGGGCACGTAGCGGCCCTGCTCGCCGAGGGCGCCCGCTTCGGCCAGGAGCGTGGAGTCGTTGACCGCGTTGGCCAACCGGACGCCCAGACCCTGCGCGTTCACAAAGTCGGCGACCGTCACCACGCGGTCCGGGTCGCCGGCGATCTCGACGAGATCGGCCAGGGAGCCGGAAGCGGCGGCATCGAGGACGAGGTCGACCCCGTTCGGGGCCAGGCCGGCGAGACGTTCCGCGAGGCCCGCACCGTAGGTGACGGGAAGGGCGCCCAGGGAGGTGAGATACGCGTGGTTGCGCTCACTGGCCGTCCCGATCACGGTGGCCCCCAGAGCGCGGGCGATCTCGACCGCCGCGCCGCCGACTCCTCCGGCAGCCCCCTCGATCAGCAGGGTGCGGCCCTCCAGCCGGCCGAGCGCCTTGAGTCCGCCCAGCGCCGTCACGGACGCCAGGCCGGCCGCGGCAGCCTCCTCGTCGCTCCAGTTGGCGGGGGCGGGAGCCCAGGCCGAGAGGACCGCCAGCTCGGCCGTCGCGCCCGTCACTCCGCCCAGGCCGAAGACGCGGTCCCCGATGGCGGCCGAGCTGACCCCATCGCCGATCCGGTCCACCAGACCCACGACGTCGCGTCCCGGGATCGCCGGCAGATCGACGGTGAGGAAGTCGCGCACCGATCCGTTGCGCACCTTCCAGTCGACGGGGTTGACGCTCGCCGCCGCGACACGGACGCGGATCTCTCCGGGGCCGGGCAGCGGGTCCGGGGCCTGCTCGACGACGAGGGTGTCCGTGCCGCCGTACTCGTGGTAGCGGGCTGCGCGCATGATGACCTGCCTTGTTCGTCTGGACGGCTTGGTATGCCTTGACGTCGACTACGCTAAAACCTGACGTTGACGTGAGGTGCAAGTCGAGGCGTCAGCCGGGAGAGGGAGGAGGACGCGTGCGGATCGGTGAGGTGGCCCACCAGGCCGGGGTGAGCGTGAGGGCTCTGCGCTACTACGAGGAGCGGGACCTGTTGCAGGCCGAGCGAAGCTCCGGCGGGCAGCGTCAGTATCCGGGCTCTGCTGTCGACCGGGTGCGGCTGATCCAGCAGTTGTTCGCCGCCGGGCTGCCGAGCAGGTCTGTGCGGGAGGTGCTGCGAAGCGTGTACTCCGGCACGGTGGCGCCGGGCCTGCTCGATCAGTTGGAGGGCGAGCGCGCGCGGATCAGCGGACGGATCACCGAACTCCTCGCCGCGCGTGACCGGCTCGACGGCGTGATCACCACCACCCGCAATCCTCCACCCGAGTGCGCCCACGCACTCAGAGCGACGGATGGATGAGAGCCGCTCGTGCACTCTGCCCGCGATCCCGCCTTCCGTGCCCCATGGGCATCGCCTTCGGCGGTCGACACGAAAGAGCGGGACTGGATGGACCCCCCGGCCCTCCAGTCCCGCTCCCTTTCCACTCCCCCGTGGATCCCCCGTGATCCCCGTGTCCCCCGTGTTTCCCCCGTGGTGCTTCCCCGTGAGTAAGAGTCCGGCCCGGCCCCCGTGATACACCCGGGCTCGAACTTTTTTCGCGGGGCCCCCACCCCTCGGGCCCGCCTTCTCGGCCCGTACCTTCAGGCGACCAGTTCGCCGAAGGCGTCCTCCCGGTCACGGCCGAAGCTGAGGACCTCGTCCTCGCGCAGCCGGCGGAGCGACCGCCAGATGCTGGACTTCACCGTGCCGACACTGATGTCGAGGATGTCCGCGATCTCCGGGTCCGTGCGGCCCTCGTAGTAGCGCAGGACCAGCATGGTGCGCTGGAGCTCGGGCAGCCGGGCCAGCGCCTGCCACAGGACCGTACGCAGTTCGGTGCCGCGCATCGCGTCCATGTTGCCGGGCGTCTCCGGCAGTTCCTCGGTCGGGTACTCGTTGAGCTTGCGGCGCCGCCAGGCGCTGATGTGCAGGTTGGTCATGGTGCGGCGGAGGTAGCCGCCGACCGCCGCCTTGTCACTGATCCGGTCCCACGCCCGGTAGGTCGAGAACAGCGCGCTCTGCAGCAGGTCCTCGGCCTCGAAGCGGTCGCCGGTGAGGTGGTAGGCGGTGGCGTACAGGGAGGAGCGCCGCTCCTGGACGTAGGCGGTGAACTCCGCCTCCGACAGGGAAGGGCGCTCCCCCTGAACCTCCGTGTCCCCCGTGACCCCCGTGTTCCCCGTTTCCCCCGTCTGCGCGTCAACCACCGTCATGTACGCGGTGTGCTGACGCCCGGTGCCGCGAGCGCACCCCCGCCCGCTCACGGCACCGGACTTCTCGGAACCCCGGTGTGCGTGCACGTCGTGCAGACGCGTGACCACTGCGCTGGTGTTGATGCCCTGCAGCGTGTTCATCTCGCGCCTCCCGTCGTGGACTTCCGGTGTTCGGTCTGCCGTACTGCGACTTGCCGTGGTGCGACCTGCTGTGGTGCGACTTGCTGTGTTGCTTGTGACGAAAAGCTTGCCCCGGCGACTTCATGGCCGTGTCCGCCGACTGTCACAGGGCTGTCACAGGGGTCCCGTCACCGCTGGACCACCGTTCCTTCACAGGGTCCGGCGGCATCGTCCGGCCCCATCCGCACCCACAGGTCGAACACCACCCCCTCCATGGGCCAGAATGAGCGCGTGCCTTCCCTGTTGCTGATCGAGGACGACGACGCCATCCGTACGGCCCTGGAGCTCTCTCTGACCCGCCAGGGCCACCGGGTGGCCACCGCTGCCAGTGGTGAGGACGGTCTGAAGCTTCTGCGCGAGCAGCGGCCGGACCTGATCGTGCTGGACGTGATGCTGCCCGGCATCGACGGTTTCGAGGTGTGCCGTCGTATCCGGCGCACCGACCAGTTGCCGATCATCCTGCTGACCGCGCGCAACGACGACATCGACGTGGTCGTCGGTCTCGAGTCGGGCGCCGACGACTACGTCGTCAAACCCGTCCAGGGCCGGGTGCTTGACGCCCGGATCCGGGCCGTGCTGCGGCGCGGGGAACGGGAGTCCACCGACTCGGCGAGCTTCGGCAGCCTGGTCATCGACCGTTCGGCGATGACCGTGACGAAGAACGGCGAGGACCTCCAGCTCACGCCGACCGAGCTGCGGCTGCTGCTGGAGCTGAGCCGGCGGCCGGGGCAGGCGCTGTCCCGGCAGCAGTTGCTGCGGCTGGTGTGGGAGCACGACTACCTCGGTGACTCCCGGCTGGTGGACGCCTGCGTGCAGCGGCTGCGCGCCAAGGTCGAGGACGTGCCGTCGTCCCCGACCCTGATCCGTACCGTGCGGGGTGTCGGCTACCGGCTGGATCCGCCTCAGTGACGAAGGAACACCAGGGGAGTACCCGCGGCTGGGCCGCGGCTCGCAAGGGAGTCTGGTCCTGGCTGCGCTTCACCAGCCTGCGCCTCAGGCTGGTCCTCGTCTTCGGTCTGGTCGCGCTCACCGCCGCCGTGTCCGCGTCCGGCATCGCGTACTGGCTGAACCGGGAGGCGGTGCTCACCCGCACCCAGGACGCGGTGCTGCGCGACTTCGAGCAGGAGATGCAGAACCGGGCGGGCGCGCTGCCCGAGCACCCCACGCAGGACGAGTTGCAGCACACGGCGGGGCAGATGGCCAACAGCAGCCAGCGGTTCAGCGTGCTGCTGGTCGCCGAGGACGCCGACGGCGGCTCCGTGTACGGCAGCTCCGGCGGCCTGGGCGGCTTCGCGCTGTCCGACGTGCCCGAGTCGCTGCGCACGGCGGTGAACAAGGAGCAGAAGGCCACCTCGGCCAACAAGCACCCGTACCACCTGTACTGGCAGCGGATCACCGACGACGACACCCCGTACCTGGTGGCCGGCACGAAGGTGATCGGCGGCGGGCCGACGGGCTACATGCTCAAGTCACTGGAACCGGAGGCCAAGGACCTGAACTCGCTCGCCTGGTCGCTGGGGATCGCCACCGCACTCGCCCTGCTCGGTTCCGCACTGCTCGCACAGGCCCTGGCGACGACCGTGCTGAAGCCCGTGCACCGGCTCGGGGTCGCGGCACGGCGCCTGGGCGAGGGGAAACTGGACACCCGGCTGCGGGTGTCCGGCACCGACGAACTGGCCGATCTGTCCCGGACGTTCAACAGCGCCGCCGAGGCGCTGGAGAAGCGGGTCGCTGACATGGCGGGACGGGAGCAGGCGTCCCGGCGCTTCGTCGCGGACATGAGCCATGAGCTGCGGACACCGCTGACGGCGATCACCGCCGTGACGGAGGTGCTGGAGGACGAGCTGCAGTTCGAGGGCGAGGGCGGGAGTTTCGACCCGATGGTCGAGCCCGCCGTACGGCTGGTGGTCAGCGAGACGCGGCGGCTGAACGACCTCGTGGAGAACCTGATGGAGGTCACCCGCTTCGACGCGGGCACCGCCCGGCTGGTCCTGGACGACGTCGACGTCGCCGACCAGATCACCGCCTGCATCGACGCCCGCGCCTGGCTGGACGCCGTCGACCTGGACGCCGAGCGGGGCATCCACGCCCGGCTTGACCCGCGGCGCCTGGACGTGATCCTCGCCAACCTGATCGGCAACGCGCTCAAGCACGGCGGGTCGCCGGTCAGGGTGTCGGTGTCGCGGGCCGACGACGAGGTCGTCATCCAGGTGCGGGACAACGGGCCCGGCATCCCCGAGGACGTCCTGCCGCACGTCTTCGACCGTTTCTACAAGGCGAGCGCCTCCCGGCCGCGCTCCGAGGGCAGCGGGCTCGGCCTGTCCATCGCCCTGGAGAACGCGCACATCCACGGCGGTGGGATCACCGCCGCGAACTCCCCGGAGGGTGGTGCGGTGTTCACGCTGCGGCTGCCGCAGGACCCGTCCCCGGCCGCCGACGAGGACGGCGAGGACACCGAAGACACCGAGCACCAGGGCAAGGACGCGAAGGGACAGGTCTGATGACCGTACGCCGGCTGCCGGCCCTCTCCGGGCTCGTGGCACTGGCCGCACTGCTGGCCGGGTGCGGCATCCGCGCCACGGAGGTGCCCACGGACTACGGTCCCGCGCCCTCGCGGGTGCGCTGCTCGCTCGCCGAGCCGGACGTGTCGACGCGGGCCACGCCCGGTCTGCCGGCGCAGGTGTTCCTGCTGTGCGGCTCGTCGCTGGTGGCCGTGGACCGCACGGTGCGGGTGCCGGACGGCGCGTCGGACTCCGGGCGGCGGGTCCAGGTGGCCCAGGGGCTGCTGAACGAGCTGGCCGAGCAGCCGTCGGCCGCGGAGAAGGAGGCCGGGTACACGTCGGACGTGCGCCGCGGGATCACCGTGACCGGCCCGCGCTCCGGCGACCCCGAGGACACGCTGCGGCTGAGTACCGATCCCGACGACCTCACGTCGTACGCCCTCGCCCAGGTCGTGTGCACCTTCTCCGACTCGGCCGCGGCCGAGGGCGACGGGTCCGTCGTCCTGGCCGGTCCCACCGACCGGTCCGCCCGCCGTTACGCCTGTACGGACGAGGTCCGGGCCCGGCCCGGCAGCAACGAACCGCCGGCCTCCGAGGTCGGCGGCGACTGAAGGAGGCTGACCCGACGGCCGGCGGCAGGGTTCGCAGGCGTGTCCCGGGTGCGGCGCGGGGGTCGTGTGGCGGCCACGTGGGGGCCATGTGGCGCAAGCCTCACCCTTGCGTGTGAGAGGCCGGAACCGCGCGCGGCGAAGGGCGCGTCTAGGGGGACGTGCAGCGTCATGGGTTCCTCGGCGGCAGCGCCGCGCTCCGCATCCGTGTGACAGGAAGTGTTCTCCTGGTCGCACATCTCGCGTTCGTCGCCTGGTACACGCTGCGGCCACTGGACGTTCCCTGGGTGCTGCCTCCCAACCTGCAGCCGTTCGCCGGGATCCGCGCCGACCTGGCGCTGGGCCGGCCCGAGGCGGTGCGGTCGCTGGGTGGGGCGCTCGCCCTGCTGGCGCCGCTCGGCGTGCTGCTGCCGATGGCCGGCGGGCGGCTGGCCGTGTCGCCGCTGGCCTCCCTGCTGCGCACCATGGCCGCGGGCGCCCTGCTGTCGCTGGGCATCGAGCTGCTGCAGACCGGGGTGCCCGGTCAGGTCGTCGACGTGGACTCGGTGCTGCTGAACACGCTGGGCGTGGCCCTGGTGCACCTCGCCGTCGTTCCGGCGGGCCGGGTCCGGCTCCGCCGCAGGTACCGGCGGGACGGTGCGGCGGGCGTCCTCCAGGAGGAGCCCGGTCAGGGTCGGACCCCGACGATTCCCAGGGTCGGTATCGCACCGTAGAGCGACGCTTTGTTCCGTTCGTCTCCGTAGCGTGGAGGGCAGATGAAGGGGAAGCCGGAGGGCAGCCCCACCCACACGCTCACGAAGGAGCCGCGATGTCCCGCCTCGCCCGCCCCACCAACGGCCGCATGATCGGCGGAGTGTGCGCCGCGCTGGCCCGGCGCTTCGGCACCTCCACCACCACGATGCGGGTGATCTTCGTGGTCTCCTGCCTGCTGCCCGGCCCGCAGTTCCTGCTCTACCTGGCCCTGTGGATCCTGCTCCCGTCCGAGGAGAAGGCCGCCCGCACGGCCTGGTGACGCACGCACACGTACCTCCCCCCTCTGGTACGCCGACGGGGCGCACCCGGTCTCGCCGGGTGCGCCCCGTCGGCGCGTGGGGAGGGTGGCGCGGGTCAGCCGCCGAGCGGGAGGCCGTTGACCGGCAGGCCCTGCGTGGGCAGCCCCTGCACCGGCACTCCGCCGAGCAGCTTGGCGACCGGCTCGGTCGGGCCCTCGGCGAGCTGCTCGGCGACGACCTGCTCGACGACCGGCTGCGCGACGGTCAGACCGGTGTGGGAGATCTTGCGGCCCTGCTCCAGCACGTTTCCGGCGCCGGGCGCCACCTGGGAGACGGTCTCCGCGGGGAGGGTGCGGGTGACGGAGTCCACCGTCTGCGCGGCGTCCGGCAGCTCGGGGGCCGCGGTGGCCGCGCCCGCGCCGGCGGCGGCGAAGGCGGCACCGAGGGCGGCGACACCGAGGGTCTTGGCAGCAGACTGCTTCATGAAAATGCGTCCTCGTAATGGGGTGACGGGGATGTGAGCGGTCCTTGACCGTAAACACGCGGCACCCCCCGCGGCAAACATCGAAATGCGGACGGATGGTGAATGCCCGTCCGCGTTTCCGTACTACTGTCGGCTCCCGATCAAGCCTCGTTCTTCGAAGAACCGCTGGTCGAAGCGGTCTGCTGGAACAGCCATTCGGACTTCAGCTCCGCATATCCGGGCTTGATCACGTCATTGATCATGGCCAGTCGTTCATCGAAAGGAATGAACGCTGATTTCATCGCATTGACGGAGAACCACTGCATGTCGTCGAGCGTGTAACCGAACGCCTCGACAAGATGCTCGAATTCCCGGCTCATGCTGGTGTGGGACATCAGCCGGTTGTCAGTGTTGACGGTGGCCCGGAAGTGCAGCCGGCGCAGCAGTCCGATGGGGTGCTCGGCGTAGGAGTCCGCGGCGCCCGTCTGGAGGTTGGAGCTGGGGCACAGCTCCAGCGGGATCCGCTTGTCCCGGACGTAGGAGGCGAGCCGGCCGAGCTTGACCGAGCCGTCGTCGTGGACCTGGATGTCGTCGATGATGCGCACACCGTGCCCGAGCCGGTCGGCGCCGCACCACTGGAGGGCCTGCCAGATGGACGGCAGCCCGAAGGCCTCACCGGCGTGGATGGTGAAGTGGTTGTTCTCCCGCTTGAGGTACTCGAAGGCGTCCAGGTGCCGGGTGGGCGGGTACCCGGCCTCGGCGCCCGCGATGTCGAATCCGACGACTCCCCCGCCGCCGACGTCCAGGTCGCGGTAGCGGTTGGCGAGTTCGGCGATCTCCAGCGAGCGGGCGGCGTGCCGCATCGCGGTGAGCAGGGCGCCGACGCGGATGCGGTGGCCGTTGTCCCGCGCGCGCCGCTCGCCCTCCCGGAACCCCGCGTTGACGGCCTCGACGACCTCTTCGAGGGTCAGCCCCTTCTCGAGGTGCTGCTCGGGGGCGTACCGCACCTCGGCGTAGACGACGCCGTCCTCGGCGAGGTCCTCGGCACACTCGGCGGCGACCCGGACCAGGGCCTCGCGGGTCTGCATGACGCCGACGGTGTGGGAGAAGGTCTCCAGGTACCGCTCGAGCGAGCCGGAGTCGGCGGCCTGCCGGAACCAGGTGCCGAGCAGGTCGGGGTCGGTCTCGGGGAGGTCCGGGTAGCCGGTCTCGCGGGCGAGTTCGACGACCGTGCCGGGACGCAGTCCGCCGTCGAGATGGTCGTGCAGCAGCACCTTCGGCGCCCGGCGGATCCGGTCCGGCGTCGGTGTCCTCACGGCCGTCGCGTTGTTCGTCGCCGCGCTCTTCGCCGTGCCCTTCGCTGCACTCTGACTCGTCATTTCCGCACTCTAACTCCTACGCGCGTAGAACACCGGGCGAACGCCCGGACCGGGCCATGCGGACGGAACGCGGACGGAACGCGGGCGGCCTGCGGGCGGAATGCGGGGGTCGCGGTGTACGGACGAGCCGATATGTAACGGTGACTGCGCGGACAGGTGGCGTACACACCGTCTTCTGAGAATGTTCTGCCATGGCACAGCAAGCGACGCCGGTCCGTCGGGCCCGGCTGGGGCGGACGCTCGGTCCGGAGGGGACGGCGGTGAGCGGGGTGGTGCTGCTGCTCCCCGGGGGTGACGAGATCTCCGGACGCAGGCCCTCTCCGCTGCTCGCGACCGCGTCCGTACGGACGTTGGGGCGCCGGCTGGCGCGCGCGGGGCGGGGCGAGGGTCTGGCCACGCACGTCGTGCACTACCGCTACCGAGGCTGGAACGGCGCCGAGGCCCACCTCGCCCAGGACGCCGAATGGGCCGCCGACGAGGTAGTACGGCGCTACGGCGACGTTCCCGTCTGCCTGGCCGGTGTCGACATGGGCGGGCGGGCGGCGTTGCGCGCGGCGGGGCACGAGGCCGTCAACTCGGTGCTGGCGATCGCTCCTTGGCTGCCGGAGGAGGACGTGGCCGCGCCACCCGAACCGGTGAAGCAGCTCGCCGGGCGGCAGGTGCTGATCGTGCACGGCACGAACGACGAGCGCAGCGACCCGGAGCTGTCGTTCCGGCTGGCTTCCCGGGCGAAGAAGGCGAACCGCGCCGTGTGCCGTTTCGAGGTGCACTCCGACGGCCACGGGCTGCGCCAGTACCGGGGCGAAGTGGCCGCGCTGGCCGAGGACTTCGTGCTGGGCGTGCTGTTCGGGCAGTCCTTCTCGCGCCCGGTGGAGGACGCCCTGGCCGCTCCGCCGCCGCTGGGGCTGCGGATGCCGCTGGCGGTGGGGTTCGGGAAGTCGTTGCGGCGCTGAGCCCTCCCGTGCCGGGGGACGCTGTTGGCGAAGTGATTGGACGGTTTGTCCCGCCGACACGCCGCCGACACGCCGCCGAAGTGGCGCTTCTGCCGGGACAGACTGTCCACACACCGACACACCGACACACCCACACACCGGTCTTCGGCAGCAGGCCGCACGTCACTTGGGCAGCAGGCTCCCCCTGCGCGACAGCAGGAACTGTTTGAACGCCGCCACGGGTGGCGTGTCCGTGCGGCCCGCCAGCCAGGCCACGCCGATCTCGCGGGCGGCGCGCGGGGCCGTGACCGTCAGTTCGACCACCCCGGGGCGGGGCACGGCGGGCGGCGGCAGCAGGGCGACGCCGAGACCGGCCGCGACCAGGCCGCGCAGCGTCTCCGCCTCCTCGCCCTCGAAGGCGACCCTGGGCCGGAAACCGGCCTCCTTGCACAGGGCGTCGGTGATGCGGCGCAGGCCGTAGCCGGGCTCCAGGGTCACGAAGATCTCGTCGGCGGCCTCGGCGAGGCGGATGCGCCTGCGGCCGGCCAGGGAGTGGTCGGCCGGGACGACCAGGCGCAGCCTCTGCTCGTCCAGGCGGCGGGCGACCAGGTCCGGCGCGTCCGGTACCGGGGAGGTCAGGCAGAGGTCGAGTTCACCGGCGCGCAGGCGTTCCAGCATGGCCTCGCCGTAGTTCTGGACGAGGCTGAAGCGGACGCGGGGGTGGTCGGCGCGGAAGGCGTGCAGGAGGCCGGGGACGGTTTCGGCGCCCATGGTGTGCAGGAAGCCGAAGGCGACCTTGCCGGTGGCCGGGTCGGCGTCGGCGCGGACCTCGTCGGCGGCGCGCTCGACCTCGGCGAGGGCGCGTTCGACGGAGCCGAGGAAGGTGCGTCCGGCGACGGTCAGCGCGAGGGTGCGGCCGCGGCGCACGAACAGGTCGACGCCGAGGTCCTCTTCGAGGCGTACGAGGGCGCGGGAGAGGGTCGACTGGGGGACGTTCATCTCCTGGGCGGCCCGGGTGACGTGCTCGGTGCGGGCCACACCGGCGAAGTGCGCGAGGCGGGGCGCGAGCAGCGCGACGATGTCTTCTGTGTCACCGGAGGGTGACAGGCGGGGCCGTGAGCTTGACTGATGCACCATGGGAACGATTATGGCCATTCCATGCATTGGACGGATGAGTAAGGGGCTTCGTACCTTCGTGGCATGACTCCCGCCGATACCGGGGCGTCCCCGGTCGTGGACGCCACCTCCACCGCAGTCTCCGTCTCTGTCTCCGACCCCGACTCCGGCTCCGACTCCGACTCGCGCATGGCCCCGGGCGGCCCCGGCTACCGCCGGATGAGTCTCGCGCTGTTCCTGGCGGGCGTCGCGACCTTCGCGCTCCTGTACTCCACGCAGGCCCTGCTGCCGCTGATCTCGGGCGACATGGGCGTCACGGCGAGCGACGCGAGCTGGACGGTGGCCGCCGCGACCGGGGGCCTCGCGGTGTTCGTGCTGCCGATGAGCGCGCTGTCGGAGCGTTTCGGACGGCGTACGGTCATGACGGCCTCGCTGGCGGTCGCGGTGACCGTCGGCCTGCTGGTGCCCTTCGCCCCGTCGCTGCCGGCGCTGGTCGCGCTGCGGGCGGTGCAGGGCGCGGCGCTCGCCGGGCTGCCGGCCTCGGCGACGGCGTACCTCGCGGAGGAGGTGCGGCCGCGGGCGCTGGTCACCGCGATCGGCCTGTTCGTGGCGGGCAACAGCGTGGGCGGGATGAGCGGCCGGGTCATCACCGGGTGGGTCGCCCAGGAGTGGGGCTGGCGGATCGCCGTCGGTGTCATCGGCCTCCTGGCGGTGGCGTGCGCGGTGGCCTTCCGGCTGCTGCTGCCGGCGCCGAGGCACTTCACGCCGGGCTCACTGCGTCCGCGGGTCTTGGTCCGCACGGTCCGCGACCACCTCGCCAACCCGCTGCTGCGCCGCCTGTACGCGATCGGCGCGCTGTTCATGACGGTGTTCGGCGGCGTCTACACGGTGATCGGCTACCGCCTGACGGAGGCGCCGTTCTCGCTGTCCCAGGGCCTCATCGGCTCGATCTTCCTGGTCTACCTGGTCGGTACGGTCTCGTCGGCGACCGCGGGCCGCCTGGTGGGCCGCCTCGGCCGTCGCGGGGCGCTCTACCTGGGCGGCGGTACGACGGCGGCGGGGCTGCTGCTGTCCCTGGCGCCGTCCCTGCCGCTGGTCCTGCTGGGCCTGGTGCTGATCACGGCGGGCTTCTTCGCCGGGCACGCGGTGGCCTCCTCGGCGGTCGGCAAGACCGCCCAGCACGGCCGCGCCCAGGCCGCTGCGCTGTACCAGTCCGCCTACTACGTCGGCTCCAGCGCGGGCAGCACGGTGGGCGCGGTGGCCTTCCACTCCGGCGGCTGGGCCGGGACGGTCGGGGTGGGGGTGCTGGCGGTGCTGGGGGTCGTCGCGATCACGGTCTCCGGGTCGCTGGCCGCCCGCCGCCAGGCCGCCGGCTCCCCGGTGGGGGCTCTGGGCGTGCCCCGCTGACCTGCGCCTTTCTTGACTGCACAGGCCATTGTCAGTCGCCTGCGGTAGCTTCCGAAGTGCGAGGCGCGAAGACGCGCACGACGGCACGCCACAGGGGTGGGTGGACGATGACCAACGGCACCGTGACGACGGAGCTGGACTCCGCGCTGGAGAAGCACCGACCCGAGCTGACGGGGTACTGCTACCGGATGCTCGGTTCCTCCTTCGAGGCCGAGGACGCGGTGCAGGACACCCTGGTGCGCGCCTGGCGGAGCTACGACAAGTTCGAGGGCCGCTCCAGCCTGCGCTCGTGGCTGTACCGGATCGCGACCAACGTCTGCCTGGACATGCTGACCGCGGGCAACAAGCGGGCGCGTCCGATGGACCTGACGGACTCGACGCCGCTCGCCCAGGCCGCCCTGTCCCCCCGCCCGGACCACACCTGGCTGGAGCCGATGCCGGACGCCCGCGTGCTGCCGCAGGTCGCCGACCCGGCCGAGGCCGCGGTCGCCAAGGAGTCGGTGCGGCTCGCGTTCATGGCGGCCCTGCAGCAGTTGCCGCCCAAGCAGCGGGCCGTGCTGATCCTGCGCGAGGTGCTGGCGTGGCGGGCGAGCGAGGTCGCCGAGCTGCTCGGCACGTCGGTCGCCTCCGTCAACAGCGCGCTGCAACGCGCCCGCGCGACCCTCGCCGAGCGGGCGGACCGGGGGGACGGCGCCGCGGTGTCGGACCCGCTGGACGAGGAGCAGCAGAAGCTCCTGGAGCGGTATGTCGCGGCCTTCGAGGGCTATGACATGACGGCGCTGACGGCGCTGCTGCACGAGGACGCGGTCATGACGATGCCGCCGTTCGACCTGTGGCTGGCCGGTCCGGCGGACATCACCGGTTTCATGACGACGCTCGGCGCCGCGTGCGCCGGTTCCCGGCTGGTGCGGGTGGAGGCCAACGGGCTGCCGGCCTTCGCGCACTACAAGCCGGACCCGGAGGCGGGCGGCTTCGCGCCGTGGGCGGTCCAGGTGCTGGAGATCTCAGACGGCCGCATCACCGGGTTCCACTGCTTCCTCGACACCAAGCGGTGGTTCCCGCTGTTCGACCTGCCGCTCCGTCTCGAAGCGGAGACCGACGAGGTCCAGTAGGGAGTGCAGGGCCGGGTCGGGGTCGCGCAGCCGGATGCGGCCACCGGACCGCCGGGCGGTCAGCTCCAGGCGGGCCAGCAGGTCGACGACGGCGAGCCCCGGCGGCCCCAGACCGCCGACGTCGCAGACGACCACCCCGGCCCGGGTGGCTTCCAGCAGCGCGCGCACCTCGTCGCAGAGCCGGGGCGTCTCCCCTCGGGAGACGGGCCCCGGCAGCACGAGTACGGCGGGTGTCACGGCGTCCACGAGCGGTAGACCGGGCGTGGGCCGGCAACTCATCGGTGCCCGCGGCCAGAGATCACCTGACAAGCGGGGGTGGGCCTTGTCCCCCGTGCGAGCTACCGCCAAGTGTCCACTGCGGTGGGATGTCGCGGCTCGCTCCGGTTTCTAGTCTCAGTTGTGTCGCGGGCAGTCGCCTCGACAATCAAGCTGAGAGGGTCGAACACCATGGCCGGCACGGGCACTTCGAAGAGCACGGGCAGTTTGAGGAACACCCCGCAGTGGGCCCCACAGCAGGCCGGACCTTCTGCCCGCCGGCGCCGGTTGCGCACGTTCCGGTTCCCGGTTCTCCTGCTCGCGATGATCGGTGTGATGGCAGCGGTCGCCGGGATCAACCAGCTTGTCGCCCCCGTCCCGCTCCTCGCACTGCCGGTGGGCATCGGACTCGCCGTCGCCGGGCTGGCCTGCTATCGGTGGCTGTGCCGGACCGTCGAGCAGCGGACCGTCCCCGAGCTCGCGAAGACGGGACAGTGGCCCCTGCTGAGGCGCGGGGCGCTGTTGGGGTTCGGCGCGTTCACCGGCCTGATGCTGCTGATCGGGATGTTCGGTGGCTGGGAGGACCTGTCCTGGGGCTCCTTCGGCGGGCTCATCGGCACCGCAGGCATGATGGCGGGCGTCGCGGTCACCGAGGAGGCGCTCTTTCGCGGGGTCCTGTTCCGCATCATGGAGGAACGTACCGGCACCGTGATCGCGCTGGCCGTGTCCTCGGTACTGTTCGGCGCGACACACCTGGTCAACACCAACGCGACGCTGTGGGGCGCGCTCTCGATCGCCCTGACGGGCGGAGTCATGCTCTCCGCCGCCTACGTCGTGAGCCGCTCGCTGTGGCTGCCGATCGGCCTGCACTTCGCCTGGAACTTCACCCATGCCGGCATCTTCGGTGCGGTGCTCTCCGGCTCGGACTCGGCGCCCGACGGCCTGCTGGACACCACGCTGTCCGGTTCGTCCCTGCTGACCGGGGGCACGTTCGGACCGGAGGCCAGCCTGATGGCACTGCTGGTGTGCCTGGTGCCCACCGTCCTCCTGCTCCGGCACGCCGCCCGCACCGGCCAGATCAGGCGCCGCCCGCGGATCGCCAAGAGCTCCGCCTGAACGCCCGCACCCCCGGTGCCGAAGTCACACCCGGCGGACGCCGTCACCAACGGCGTCCGCCGAACGGTGTTCGAGGTGACTCAGGCCTCGGGGAACTCGCCGGTGTCGATGACCAGGTCGAAGGGGGCGGGGAGGGTGAGGGGATCGCCGAACTTGGCGGCGCTCAGCACCCGGTAGACATCCTCCTTCGGCTCGCCGTAGAGGGTCGCTGTGGGACCACCCGGGGCCCAGCGGTCGACGAGTAGGTAGAGCGGGATGCCGGCGGTGGCGTAGGCGGCGGGCTTGCTGATGCGGTCGTGGCGGGCGTTGGACTTGGAGGTGACCTCGACGACGAGTTCTGCCAGGGCGGCGGGGATGTGGGTGTCGGACTCCGTGTGATCAGGCAGCTCTGTCACCACGATGTCCGGAATGAGCATCCCCAAGCGGGACGGAACGGCGATCGCCAGCGTCTGGAAGACCCTCCAATCCTCGGGGATCACCGAGTACAAGCGCCGATGGATGCGCGCGGCGACGACGTGGTGAGGCACTGCCGGAGCAGGTGACACGGTGACGATCCCCTCGATGATCTCCACCTTGCTGCCCTCGGGCCATTCCATCCCCTCCCAGAACCGGACGAGGTCGTCCCAGTTCCGGTCGGGCTCGTCGCTCACGGTGAGTGCGCTCATGGCGGTTCTCCCATCGGTGCGTCACCGATCCGAGCATGCCGAACGGGACCGGCACAGGTCTACCGATCCCGTTCACCCGAATGGGCCCGTGACATCAGCGGCCTCCGGCCGCGGGCGCAGGTCAGGCGATACGTTCCCGCACCACCGGCGAGGCGGTGAAGTCCGTACCCGCCGGCGCGACGTCGTACGAGCCCTCCACCGCCGCGAGCGCGTACTCGAAGCGGTCCGGGGTGTCCGTGTGGAGGGTGAGGAGGGGCTGGCCCTCGGTGACCGTGTCGCCGGGCTTGGCGTGCAGCTCGATGCCCGCGCCCGCCTGCACCGGGTCCTCCTTGCGGGCGCGGCCAGCGCCCAGGCGCCAGGCGGCGACGCCGATGTCGTAGGCGTCGAGGCGGGTCAGGACGCCCGAGGAGGCGGCCTTCACCACGTGCTGCTCCTTCGACGTGGGCAGGGCCGCGTCCGGGTCGCCGCCCTGGGCCGCGATCATGCGGCGCCAGACGTCCATGGCGGAGCCGTCGGCCAGCGCCTTCGCCGGGTCGGCGTCCTTCAGGCCCGCCGCGTCGAGCATCTCGCGGGCCAGGGCCAACGTCAGCTCGACCACGTCCGCCGGGCCGCCGCCGGCCAGGACCTCGACCGACTCGCGGACCTCGAGGGCGTTGCCCGCCGTGCGGCCGAGCGGGGTGGCCATGTCCGTGAGGAGGGCGACCGTCTTCACGCCGTGGTCGGTGCCGAGGCCGACCATCGTGGACGCCAGCTCCCGCGCGTCCTCGATCGTCTTCATGAAGGCGCCCGAGCCCACCTTCACGTCGAGGACCAGCGAGCCCGTGCCCTCGGCGATCTTCTTGGACATGATCGAGGATGCGATCAGCGGGATCGCCTCGACCGTGCCGGTGACGTCGCGCAGGGCGTACAGCTTCTTGTCGGCGGGCGCGAGGCCGTCGCCCGCCGCGCAGATCACCGCGCCGGTGCCGTCGAGGACGTTCAGCATCTCCTCGTTGGACAGGAGCGCGCGCCAGCCCGGGATGGACTCCAGCTTGTCCAGGGTGCCGCCGGTGTGGCCGAGGCCGCGGCCGGAGAGCTGCGGGACGGCCGCGCCGCAGGCCGCGACCAGCGGCGCGAGCGGCAGGGTGATCTTGTCGCCGACGCCGCCCGTGGAGTGCTTGTCGGCGGTCGGGCGGGACAGGGACGAGAAGTCCATGCGCTCGCCGGAGGCGATCATCGCGGCGGTCCAGCGGGCGATCTCGCCGCGGTTCATGCCGTTGAGCAGGATCGCCATCGCGAGCGAGGACATCTGCTCGTCCGCCACCTCGCCGCGCGTGTACGCGTCGATGACCCAGTCGATCTGCTCACCGCTGAGTTCGCCGCGGTCCCGCTTGGTGCGGATGACGGAGATGACGTCCATGGCCATGTCTGGCTTTCCTTACGGGAGTTGCGCGGGAGTTACTTGGTGAGGTGGTCGGGGCCGAAGGCCTGCGGGAGCATCTCCGCGAGGGGGACGATCCCCGCCGGGGTCTCCAGCAGCATCCGGGGGCCGCCGAACTCGTACAGGAGCTGCCGGCAGCGGCCGCAGGGGACGAGGACCTCGCCCTCGCCGTCGACGCAGACGAAGTGCGTCAGCCGGCCCCCGCCGGTCACCTGCAACTGGGAGACGAGGCCGCACTCGGCGCACAGGCCGATGCCGTAGCTGGCGTTCTCCACGTTGCAGCCGGTGACGGTGCGGCCGTCGTCGACCAGGGCGGCGGCGCCCACGGCGTACCCGGAGTACGGGGCGTACGCCCGGGACATGGCGTCCCGGGCCGCCGTGCGCAGCGCCTCCCAGTCGGCGCCGGTCACGTGCCCTGCCCCTTCCGGTACTGCATGCCGTTCGACTTCGGCATCCGCAGCCGTTGCGCGGACAGGGCGAGGACGACGAGGGTGACGACGTACGGCGTGGCCGAGACGACCTGGTTGGGGACCTCGTTGGTGCCCGCGTACCAGGCGAAGACCAGGGCGCCGACGACGAACGTGATCGCGGCCTTGACGTACTTCTTGCGGACGGCCAGCCAGATGGCGCCGGCGACCAGCAGCAGCGCGCCGAGCAGCAGCAGCGCGTGCACGTTGGCGGAGCCGCCGCGCAGGTTGAGGCTGTCGGTGTAGCCGAACAGCCCCGCACCGATGGCGAGGCCGCCCGGCATCCAGTTGCCGAAGATCATCGCCGCGAGGCCGATGTAGCCGCGGCCGCTGGTCTGGCCCTCCAGGTAGAAGGGGTTGGCCACGATGGACAGGAAGACGCCGCCGAGGCCGGCCAGGCCGCCGGAGATGAGCACGGCCATGTACTTGTACTTGTAGACGTTGACGCCGAGGGACTCGGCGGCGATCGGGTTCTCGCCGCAGGAGCGCAGGCGCAGGCCGAACGGGGTGCGCCACAGGATCCACCAGGTGGCGGGGATCAGGGCGACGGCGATCAGGGTCAGCCAGGAGACGTCGGTGACGAGGCCGCCGAGCAGCCCTGCGAGGTCCGAGACGAAGAACCAGTGCTGGTTGTTGAGGCTGTCGAGCCCGCTGGACAGCCCCGGGATCGAGAAGTGGCCGAGGGAGTCGACCGGCGGGGACTGCTTGGCCGAGCCGCCCTGGTGGCCCTCGAAGGCGAGCGGGGCGAGGTAGCGGGTGGCGCCGAGGGCGAGGATGTTGATGGCCACGCCGGAGACGATGTGGTTGACGTTGAAGGTGATCGTGACGATGGCGTGCAGCAGGCCGCCGAGCGCGCCGCCGATGATGCCGACGAGGATGCCGGTCCACGGGCCCCACTGGAAGCCGGCCCAGGCACCGAACCAGGTGCCGAGGATCATCATGCCCTCGAGGCCGATGTTGATGACGCCCGCGCGTTCGGCCCACAGACCGCCGAGGCCGGCGAGGCCGATCGGCACCGCGAGCTGGAGCGCGGTGGACATCTGGCTGACGTTGGTGATGCCGTTGGCGCCGGTGATGAGGCGGACGATCGAGGTCAGCGCCAGGGCTCCGGCGATGACCAGCATCAGGACGGGCAGCGACATGCGGCGGCCGGTCTGTGGTGCGTGCTCCAGCGACGGCTGGTTGACGTCGGTCGCTGTGGTCGGAGCGGTCATCGGCCGGCCACCTCCTTCTTCGAGTTGTCGGTGGCGCCGAGGACGTGTCCGGCGGCCAGCTCCGCGCCGACCCGGCGCTGCTGGCGGCGCAGGCCCCACTCACGGACGGCCTCGTAGGAGACGACGACCGAGAGGACGATCAGGCCCTGCATGATGACCGCGATCTCCTTGTCGTAGCCGTGGAAGTCCAGCTCGGGCGAGGCCTTGTCGAGCCAGGCCCACAGCAGGGCGGCGAAGGCGATGCCGACCGGGCTGTTGCGGCCGAGCAGGGCGATGCCGATGCCGAGGAAGCCGATGCCGGTGGGGAAGTTGAGGCTGTAGGTGTGGGTGTCGCCGAGCAGGATCGGCAGGCCCGCGAGACCGGCGAGACCGCCGGAGATGAGCATCGCGGTGAGCACCATGCGCCCCGGGTCGACACCGCTGGCCGCGGCGGCGGACTCGGAGGCGCCGGAGGCGCGCAGGTCGAAGCCGAAGCGGGTGCGGTTGAGGACGACCCAGTAGCCGATGCCGAGCAGCACGGCGAGGATCACCAGGCCGTAGATCTCGCCGGAGGCGCCCATGTCGATGCCGGGGACCCAGCCGGACTCGTGGATCTCTCCGGTGGTGTTGTTGTTGCCGATCTTGACGCCGAAGACGTCCGGCAGCCACAGGTAGCCGATGACGGAGGTGGCGATGGCGTTGAGCATGATCGTCGCGACGACCTCGCTGACGCCGCGGGTCACCTTGAGGACACCGGCGATGCCGGACCAGAAGGCGCCGGTGAGGACGGCGGTCAGGAGCAGCAGCGGGACCTGGAGGCCGGCCGGCAGGTTGGCGTGGGCGCCGACGATCGCGGCCATCATGGCGGCGAGCTGGTACTGGCCGTCCACGCCGATGTTGAAGAGGTTCATCCGGAAGCCGATGGCCACCGCGAGGGCCGCGATGTAGTACAGCGACGCCTGGTTGACGATCAGGACCTGGATGTCGGAGAAACCGGCCTGCTCGAACATCAGGGCGAACGGTTCGACCGGGTTCTTGCCCGAGGCGATCAGGACGATCGCGCTGAGCACGAAGGCCACGGCGAGCGCGATGACCGGTCCGGCCACCGCGAGGAGCACGCGCTCCTTGTCGAACTTCTTCATCAGCGGGCCTCGTCTTCCGGAGACTCGGGGGACTCAGGCGCCTCGGGGGACTTGAGTGACTTGGACGACGGCTTGGACGGCTTGGGGGCGTCCGGGGGCGCGGCGGACTTCGGGGAGTCGTCGGTCGCGTCGCCCGGGGTCTCGGGGGTCTCCTCGTCCTCCAGGTGTCCGGAGGCGGCGCCGGTCATCGCCGAGCCGAGCGCCTCGGGGGTGATGGTGGCCGGGTCGGCGTCCGCGACCAGCTTGCCGTCGTAGATCACCCGGAGGGTGTCGGACAGGCCGATCAGCTCGTCCAGGTCAGCGGAGATCAGCAGCACGGCGAGTCCCTCGCGGCGGGCCTCGCGGATGTGGTCCCAGATGGCGGCCTGGGCGCCGACGTCCACGCCGCGGGTGGGGTGGGCGGCGATGAGGAAGCGCGGCTTGTGGGTCATCTCCCGGCCGACGATCAGCTTCTGCTGGTTGCCGCCGGACAGGGAGGCCGCGGTGACGTCGATGCCGGGGGTGCGGACGTCGTACGTCTCGACGATGCGGCGGGTGTCCTCCTGGGCGCCCTTCAGGTCCAGCCAGACGCCCTTGCTGTTGGGCTTCTCGGTGACGTGGCCGAGGATGCGGTTCTCCCAGAGAGGGGCCTCCAGGAGCAGGCCGTGGCGGTGGCGGTCCTCGGGGATGTAGCCGATGCCCCGCTCGCGGCGCCCCCGGGTGGGCAGCGCGGTGATGTCCTTCTCGAGGAAGCGGATGGTGCCGGAGTCGGCGTGCCGCAGCCCGATGAGCGCGTCGACCAGTTCGGTCTGGCCGTTGCCCTCGACGCCGGCGATGCCCAGCACCTCACCGGCGTGCAGGGTGAAGGAGATGTCGTCGAGCAGGGCCTTGCCGCTCGGTGCCGCCAGGCGCAGCGTGTCGACGGCGAGGACCGCGCGGTCGGTGACCGTGGACTCCGCAGTCGCCGGCGTGGGCAGTTCGCTGCCGACCATCAGCTCGGCGAGCTGACGGGGCGTGGTCTCGGCGGGGACGGCCGTGCCGACCGTCGTACCTCGGCGGATGACGGTGATCTCGTCGGCGACCGAGAGGACCTCGCCCAGCTTGTGGGAGATGAAGATGACGGACAGGCCCTCGGCCTTCAGCTCGCGCAGGTTGTCGAAGAGTGCCTCCACCTCCTGCGGCACCAGGACGGCGGTCGGCTCGTCGAGGATCAGCGTGCGGGCGCCGCGGTAGAGGACCTTGAGGATCTCCACGCGCTGGCGGGCGGCGACGCCCAGCTCCTCGACCAGGAGGTCGGGGCGCACGCCGAGGCCGTACCGCTCGGAGATCTCCTTGATCTTCCGGCGGGCCCTGCCACCGATGCCGTACAGCTTCTCGCTGCCGAGGACCACGTTCTCCAGGACCGTGAGGTTGTCGGCGAGCATGAAGTGCTGGTGGACCATGCCGATGCCGCGGGCGATGGCGTCGGCGGGCGAGGAGAAGGCCACCTTCTCGCCGTCGACCGCGATGGTGCCCTCGTCCGGCTTCTGCATGCCGTAGAGGATCTTCATCAGGGTCGACTTGCCGGCGCCGTTCTCGCCGACGAGGGCGTGGACGGTGCCCTTGTGGACGGCGAGGTGGATGTCGTGGTTGGCCACGACGCCGGGGAAGCGCTTGGTGATCCCGGCGAGTTCGACGGCGGTCACCGGTTCGTTGACCGCCGCTCCGGCCGGAGGGCTGCTGGACGCGTTGATGGCGCACTCTCCTGGGGACGGGGGCCGTCTACGCGCGTAGCGCCCCTACGGCATCTAAAAGCGGCGGCGGCACATCGACACGACGGGGTACGGGGAGGGCGTTACGGAAGACGCTCTCCCCGTACCCCGCCGAGCGGTGCGACCGACGCGGTTACACGCTGTTCGAGGTGTTGCTGGTGCTACTCAGCCGCTGTTCATCAGCCGCTGCTCAGCTTCTGCTCAGCTACTCTTGACCTTGATCTCGCCGCTGACGATCTTCTCCTTGGCCGTCTTGATGGCTGCCTGGAGCTCGGCGTTGTCCGCGAACTTCGGGTTCGAGTCCGCGAGACCGACCTCGCCGGACTTCAGATCGCCCCGAACGATACCGGTCTCCGGCTTGCCGTCCTCGACCGACTTCGAAAGGTTGTACACCGCGCTGGCGACGTCCTTCGTGGCCGAAGTCAGGATGGACTCCTTGTACTTCGCGAGGGCTTCCTGCTTGTACTGGTCGGAGTCGACGCCGATCGCCCAGATCTTGTTGGCGGCGGCGGCCTCGATGACACCCTGACCGGAGAGACCGGCCGCCGCGTACACGACGTCGGCCTTCTTCTCGATCTGGCCCTCGGCGGCGACCTTGCCCTTGCTGGGGCTGGAGAAGCCGCCCTCCTCCGCGGTCTGCGTCAGGTACTGCGAGATGACCTTGACCTTGGGGTCGGTGTCCTTGACGCCCTGCTCGTAGCCGGCCTGGAACTTGTGGATCAGCGGGACGTCCACGCCGCCCACGAAGCCGACCGTGTTGGTCTTGGTGGTCTTGGCGGCGGCGACACCGGCCAGGTAGGACGCCTCCTGCTCGTTGAAGACCAGGTCCGCGACGTTGTCGGCCTTGATCGTGGCGTCGTCGACGATGCCGAAGGTGGTGTCCGGGTACTTCTCGGCGACGTTCTTCATGGCGGAGGCGTACGCGTAGCCGATGCCGATGACGGGGTTGTAGCCCTGCTTCGCCAGCGAGGACAGCCGCTGCTCCTTGTCGGCGTCCGTCTCGCCGTCGGTGGGCTCGACGTCGGCCGTCTCGTAGCCGAACTCCTTCTTCGCCTTCTCCAGACCGGCGTACGCGGCGTCGTTGAAGGACTGGTCGCCCTTGCCGCCGACGTCGTACGCGATGGCGAGACCCTTGTCCCCCTTGGACTCCGAACCGGAGTCGGTCGAGGTACCACCGCAGGCGGCGAGGGCGAGGGCCAGGGAGGCGGTCGCTGCGCCTGCGACCGTGATCCGGGAAATCCGGCGCATGTCTGGTGCTCCTGTCGTACAAGCGCCGGGGACGGTTCGGACTGCGGCGCTGGCTTCGCCGCAGATTAACGCGCGTAGACCTGCCTGAAAACCCCTTCTGTCCACCTTGTTATCCGCCCGTGAGCAAGGGTCCGCCGTTTGGATCAGGCCGGCTGAAAGACACGGTGCGCCTCGGCCGACCCGAGCGGGGTGTGGTGCGTGCAGATGCAAGGCGGAGGAGGGCGACAACGCGGAGCGTTGGCAACCGACGACAACGCCGCAGATGTGCGTGCCACACCCCGCGACGCCGGCATGATCCAAACGGCGGGCCCTGGGTGACGCGAACGGGGGTATCGGGCTGGTCCGGGGCTTGCCGGATGCAAACGTCGGTGGCGGAGGGTGACCGCCCGGCGCGGTCGCGGCGCGCGGAAGCGGGCGGGTGCCTGGTGGCGCCCGCCCGCTTCGCTTCTGTCCTGTGCCGTGCCCGGCCGTGCCCGGCGCGGCTGCTCCGTGGAGTCCGTGGAGTCCGTCTACTCCGTTTTGACCTTGATCGAGCCGTCGATGATGCCCGCCTTGGCCTTGGCCACGGCCTCCGTGGCGCCCGGGACCTCGGCGAACTTCGGGTTGCTGTCGGACAGGCCCACCCCGTCGGACTTCAGGTCGAAGGTGTGGGTGCCGGTCAGCGGCTTGCCGTCCTCGACGGACTTGGCCAGGGCGAAGACCGCGCCGTCGATGTCCTTGAGGGCGGAGGTCAGGATGGAGTCCTTGTAGGCCGCGAGGGCCTCCTGCTTGTACTGGTCGGAGTCGACGCCGATCGCCCAGACCTTCGCCTTGGCGGCGGCCTCGATCACGCCCTGACCGGAGAGACCGGCCGCCGCGTACACGACGTCGGCCTTCTTCTCGATCTGCCCCTCGGCGGCGGCCTTGCCCTTGTCGGGGCTGGAGAAGCCGCCCTCCTCCGCGGTCTGCGTCAGGTACTGCGAGATGACCTTGATCTTCGGGTCGGTGTCCTTGACGCCCTGCTCGTAACCGGCCTCGAACTTGTGGATCAACGGGACGTCCACACCGCCCACGAAGCCGACCGTCTTGGTCTTGGTGGCCTTGGCCGCGACCACACCGGCCAGGTAGGACGCCTCGTTCTCGGCGAAGACGAGGGACGCCACGTTCTTGCCCTCGACCACGGAGTCGACGATGCCGAAGGTGGTGTCCGGGTACTTGGCGGCGACGGCCTTCATCGCCGGGCCGTAGGCGAAGCCGACGCCGATGACGGGGTTGTAGCCCTGCCTGGCCAGGGAGGTGAGGCGCTGTTCCTTGTCGGCGTTGGTCTCGCCGTCGGTGGGCTCGATGTCGGCGGTCTCGTAGCCGAACTCCTTCTTCGCCTTCTCCAGACCGGCGTACGCGGCGTCGTTGAAGGACTGGTCGCCCTTGCCGCCGACGTCGTAGGCGATGGCGAGGCCCTTGTCGTCACCGCCGTCGCCGTCGCCGCTTTCGCCGCTGGTGCCGCCGCAGGCCGTGGCGGCGAGTGCGAGCGACGCGACCCCCACCGCGACGCGGGTCAGTCTCGATATCCGACGCATCTGAAGTTCCCCATTCTCCAAAGCCCCGCAGCGGGCGCTCGGTTCGGCGCAGATTAACGCGCGTAGAAACTCCTGGGAACGGGGTTCTGCAGTGCCGTTACCCATTCGTGCCGCTGGCCGGTTACGGCCTTGTGAACGTCCGGATCGCACGGGACCGCGCCCTTCACAGCACGGCTTGCGGCACGGCCTACTGCACGGCGTCGATGAGCGCCGCCGCGGTGAACATCTCCACGCCGACCGTGATGGCGTGCTCGTCCACGTCGAAGTCGCCCTGGTGCAGGTCGCGGACCGTGCGCTCGCCGGGCGGGCGGACGCCGAGGCGGGCCATGGCGCCGGGCACGCGCTCCAGGTACCAGGAGAAGTCCTCGCCGCCCAGGCTCTGCTCGGTGCCCTCCACGGCGTCGGTGCCGCGCCGGGCGACCATGGCGGCCTGGAGCAGCTCGGTGCTGGTGACCTCGTTGACGACTGGGGGCACGCCGCGGACGTAGGTGATCTCGGACTTGGCCCGGTACAGGTTGGCGATCTCGTCGATGGCGCCGACCACTAGGTCGGGCGCCTGCCGCCAGGCGTCGAGGTCGAGGCAGCGCACGGTCCCGGCGAGCTCGGCGTGCTGCGGGATGACGTTCGGGGCGTGGCCGGACTCGATCCGCCCCCAGGTCAGGGCGAGCCCGCTGCGGCTGTCCACGCGCCGGGCGACGAGCGAGGGCACGTCGGTGACGACGCGCGCGGTGGCGGTGACCAGGTCGGTGGTGAGGTGCGGGCGGGCGGTGTGCCCGCCGGGACCGTTCAGGGCGATCTCAAGGCGGTCGCAGGCGGAGGTGATGGCGCCGACCCTGAGTCCGATCCTCCCGGCGTCCACCCGGGGGTCGCAGTGCACGGCGAGGATGCGGCGCACCCCGTCGAGCGCGCCGCCCTCGATGGCGTCGGCGGCGCCGCCGGGCAGCACCTCCTCGGCCGGCTGGAAGACCAGCCGCACGGGCCGGGGCAGCAGGCCCTGCTCGTGCAGGGCGGCGAGCACGAGGCCGGTGCCGAGGACGACGGTGGTGTGCACGTCGTGTCCGCAGGCGTGGGCGCGGTCCGGCACGCGCGAGTGGTACGGGCACTCGCTCTTGGTGTCCGGGATGGGCAGCGCGTCGATGTCGGCCCGCAGGGCGAGCATGCGCGGTCCGCCGGTCCACTGTCCCGAGTCGGTGCCGGTGCCGATGTCGCAGACGAGCCCGGTGCCGATGGGCAGCACGCGCGGCTTGAGGCCGGCCCGCTCCAGCCGTTCCTTGATCGCGGCGGTGGTGCGGAACTCCTGGTTGCCCAGCTCGGGATGCATGTGCAGGTCGCGGCGGAAGGCCACGAGCTCCGCACGCAGCGCGTCCGGCAAGGTGCCGGGCAGCGCGGCTTCACCGGGAGTGTCGGCCTCGGACTCTGGGGACATCAACACGTTCACCCTTTGCAGCGTAGGGCGCCCGAGCGATCGGTGGGCCCACGATCAACAAAAAATCAGTCCGTTAGGGGAAGAAGACTCGGCCGCCCCACGCATAGCCATCATCTCGCTTGGGTAAACTCGGCCGCCTTTCCGACCGAGCCGATCAGGGGCGATCGCCGGGAGCGGCGCCGGCCGCTCGACGGCACCCGTCCTCTCCCTCCCGGTTACCACGCGTGGCCCGCTCCACGCGCCCGAGCCACCTGTCGGACCGGGGCCAGCCGGGACCCGGGGGCCGTCAGGCGCTGTGGTCCCCCGGCCGGGGCCACCGGCGCACCACCCCGAGGGTGCCTTCCACGACGGCGAGCACGGAGAGGGTCAGTCCCGCGACGACCACCGGGTTCACCCAGCCGGGCACCAGCTCCGTGCCCGTGCCGTCCTCGGTGACGCACTGCACGCTGATCGGGAGCGCCATACGGGTCACGACGTAGTCACCCCGTGCGCCGCGCGCCGCACACATCTGGTCCGGGTCGAGCAGATAGAAGCCCCGCGACACTCCCCAGGCGTACACGCCGAGCGCCGCTCCGCCGCCAATGACCGCCAACAGCGCGCACGTGGTCCCGCTCGGCCGATGCCATCCGCTGCCCGGCAGCCGAACCCGGGCACGCCGGGCGAGTGCAACGGCGGCGCCCACGACGGCGAACGGCATCACGAGCGGCGCGAGGGTGAGGACGAGGACCAGAACACTTGCCATGCCTGTCCGGACAGCGGCGGAGCGGGGCCGGTTCCTTCCGGAGGGGTCGGGTCCTCCCGCATCCGCCCCACACCCGCCGCGCAGCGGCCCCGTTGCCGGACGGTGAATGGGAACGCCTGTCCCGATCCAGTGCCCCCGCGCCGGAGGTCTACTGGGACGAATAGTCCGACTATGGCGCCCGGGGCGCGTCTCGCGGCCGTTGACGGATTCACCGCGGGCATCCAACAGCAGCACTCAACTACCGGCGGCTGGGACCATCACCCTTTCGACAGCGCGGGCAGCGGCACGCAGGCCATGCCGTTGACGCCGCCGGAAGCACCATCACGCCGGGTCGACACGTGTTCGATTTCGCCGCGCCGATCCGACGCCCGTCGCTGTCGACCCGGTCGACGCAGATGGTCACGCTCGATTCCCTGGTTCAGGTGGGGCAACCCGGCGTTCACCGCTCACCCTCACCGGTTGGTGAGTGACAGGAGCAGGGGCAGCCCCGCAGCAGGATCAGACGGCCACCGCTGTGCGGCAGGAGGACGCTCCGCCCGCCGTGACACCACGAGTGCGCGTCCTCGTACCCGCGCTCCTCGGACAGCGCGCATTCCGCCGACAATTCCTGCCCAGCCGCAGGCCCGCTGACGTCACCGTTCCTCCTCCGGGGATCGCCACGATCACCGCTCGCCCGCCGCTCACTGGGCGCCATCAGCCCGGTCCACAACGGGCAGCGACAGTACATCCGGCTCCTCGGGAAAGTGCCGGGCACACTCCACGCAGGCGTAGACGTTGAATCCGGGCCCGGAGTTCTGGTGCACCACCGAGATCACGACGGGCACGTCCGTGTTCACGTGGCAGCGCACGCACATACGGAGCGACGGACGTCCACCCGACGCCGTCTCGGGGTGCTCGCTCACCGTGCCACCGCCTCGGTGGCAACCATGACCACTGCCGCCAGGCGTCGCCGACGGGACCGCAACCGCTCCTGTTCCCGTACGGCCTGAAGGACGTACGGACGGACCGGACTCTCGCCAAACGCGTCGAGGGATGCATGGCGCATGTGCGGCGAGGCCTGAGCGCACGGTGCCGCAACTGCCCTGCGGGACTCCTCGGCCATGCGCGGGGCGGCCGGCGCGGCGGAACTCACCTGTCGTCGTCCGGTGCCATGCGCGAACACGCCCAGAATCCAGCGCGCGAACACGTGGATAATGCCCACTGTCGTCAACTCCAGTCAGTTGGTGGCCGTGCCCCCGGACGGCTCCACCCGTCGCGGGGGTTTCATCGTAATGTACCACGGTACACCACGGTGCGTCGTGGTGTGCCGTGAGCTATCAAGGCAGGTTCCGGTATGCCACGCCATGCTGAATGCATGGCCGAGTACGAGTGGCAGCGGATCGCGCGCGCCGTCGAAGAAGAGATCAGGTCGGGTCGCATCCCGCTGGGCGGTGCCTTGTCGAGCATCACGCGGCTGGCCGAAACGTACGGCGTCGCCGATCGGACCATTCGCCGCGCTCTGCGGGACCTCCGCGAGCGAGAGCTGATCGAGACGCTGCCGCACAAGGGTTCATACGTCGTTGACGCACTGCCACCCACCGACGCGTCCGAGAGTGGCGACTCCGAGGACTGACGCCCGTCCTCCTCCACGTCAGCTTCACCGGTTGGCCAACAACACCGATGTCCTCCAGTGGCACCGGAGCCTTTTCCGTCGTTGACACTGTCAGCAACGGAGGACAGGCGGACTGTGAGAGATGCGCGCAGGCGTGCAGCGGGTTCGGTCCCGGTGTGAACGTCGGCACAATCGTCCACCGACGCCGACGTTTCCGAGGCATCACCTCCCGCCTGGACCAGCGGCGACCTGCCACTTCCGGACGTTCCCGTGAGTACACCGGCACCCATCCCACGTTCTGACTCGCTAGATGGGCAGGGTCCAGCTCGGACCGCTCGGTTCGCCGAGCCAGACCCTTTGCGTGTCCGACGTGATCGTCGCTCCGAACCCGGACAGGTGAGGCGAGCCCTTGCTCTCCCACAACACGATGGAGTCCTCGACCGCGTTCCAGAGCTTGATCGGTCCGCGCTGGATGACGGTCCACCCGTCGCCATCCTCCGCCCGGCACGTCCGTGCCTGCGAGCCGGTGGCGACATCGAGCAGGATCTGCTCGGCCCCGACGCCGAGGCGCTCCGCCGAGGGTGCGGCGAGCTGTGCGACGAATCGACCAGTCCAGTCGTCGAGCAGAGCAGGGTCGATCCGGCTCGGGCGTTCGTCCCCGGGCAGCAGCTCGAACGGTCCGTGCGGCGGCCGATCGTGGGGGCGGGCGATCATGAACGAGGTGTATCCGGGCAGGAAGCGGCCCTCCGCGACGCCGTCCGCCTCCACCGCGAGGCGAGCGAGGCCGTGTGCGACTCCCCACCCCGCGAGGGTGACGAGCAGGGTTCCCCCGACCTCGATCTGCTGTAGCAAGCCGTGGGGGACGTGTCGCATCGAGCAGAACGCGATCACGATGTCGTACGGGGCCCGGTCGGGGCAGCCGCGTAGGCCGTCGGCGGTGACGAGCGTCGGGGCGTAGCCGGCCTCGGCAAGGGCCGTTCGAGCCCGTTCCGCTGCGGCAGCGTCGGTCTCGATCGAGGTCACGTTGTCCTCGCCGGCCACCTCGCAGACGTATGCGGTCGAGAGGCCCGTTCCGGCGCCGATGATCAGCACGCGCCTTCCCCGGGTGACGCCCGCCTGCTCGATCATCCAGAGAATGACACTGGGCAGGGTCGAGGACGAGGTCGGGCTACCTCCCGTGACGGGGCCGACGGCGTCCTCGGCGAGCACGCCGTCGAGTTGAGTCACCCACGTCTGATCTTGGTAGGTGAGGCGCAGCCATTCGTCGGTGGGGGTGTCGTCGCGGCGGGCGGGGGTCCAGACCGTGACGCCCGGGGGTCTGCTCGGCTTGTAGATCGCGGGGCCGAGGAACACCTCCCGAGGGACGGTCTCAGCCGCCCGTCGCACCTCGGAGTCGTGCAGCACGCCGTCGGCGACGATCTGCTCGACGAGTCGGCGGCGTAGCGCGGCGGCGGTTTCATTGGTCATGCGGGGCGCCCTTCTGGAGGGTGTCGGCGAGTGCGCTCGCGATGGCACGGGTTGTGGGTTCGTCGACGAACGCCCACTGCCCATTCGGGTTGCATTCGAGGAACCACCATCGACCGTCCGAGTCGAGGGCGAAGTCGAAAGCGCCGAAGCTGAGTCCGAACGCATGAAGGAACGCGCGTACGGCCTCGCGAACGGAACAGGGGGCCGAGATCGGGGAGCAGGTGATCAGACTTTGGTCTTGGCGCCAATCGAGGTGGTCGCCGTCGGTGTCGATCCGGGTCGCGAACGCGTCGTCCCCGACGGCGGCGAGGCGGATGTCGGCGATCTTCGGCACGCACTCTTGGAAGAGATGGGGACACTGGGCGATGGAATCGTCGAGTTCGTCGGCTTGGACGGTGCGCACCCAGATGGTTCGGTTTCGCCCGTCCTCGCCGGTGAGGTGTACGCGGTGAACGGGCTTGTAGATCACGATTCCGTGATCGGTCGCGAACCTTCGGGCGTCCGCCGGCACGTTCGTGATCAGGGTGTCGGGGAGCGTGAAACCGATGTGTGCCGCGGCGGCGAGTTGTCGCGCCTTGTTCTCGGCATCGCGGTTCCGTGATGGGTGGTTGACGTACAACGCCCCGGGGAGCGCGGTCAGGACTCCTGTGTAGCCGCGGCGCGATTGCTCAACCCTGAACCGTTGCTCGGGAGTCTCGGACGCCTGCGGGTCGCTGAAGGGGCTCGGGCGGCGCCAGTAGACAGAGCGGACGCCGGACAGGTCGAAGTGTCGAGTCGAGGTGGTGAGATCCCCGGTGAATGCGCCCCGCTCGATCCGAGCGCTCATGCCGGCGGTGTTTCGGAAGTCGGCGCCGGGGTCGAGCCGTACGACCGGGACACCCCGGCCGCACAGCTCGTCCAACACCAGATCCGCCGTGATGTCACCGAGCGCGGTGACGACGAGAACCGGTGCATCGGTCATGTCAGTCGGAGTCGCTGTCGTCGGTGAGGTCGGAGTCGGCGGGCGCGGGCGGGTTGGGGCCCCCGCCGTCGGACGACGTCGAGGTCTGGTTGGCCGTGGCCGTTCCGGTGCCGTGCCCACCCATCTCGACACGGTTCCCGTCTGCGTCGAAGTAGCGGGTCGTCTGGGTGTCCGGACAGATCTCCGTTCGGACGTACGGCACTTCGGTGACGCTGGGGTACAGCGCTAGGCGCTTAGTCCCCCACGGTGCTACTGCGGTGGTCATTGAGTCTCCTGATCGCTGGTTGGTCAACGGTCACGTGCTCTGAGTTGCCGTACGGCGGGGTCGGCTCAGAGCCAAGCCCCAAGCGATGTCGGCAGGCTGGTGATCGACTCGATCTCGATCTCGATCAGCATGGGTTCACGCCGAACGGGGTCTCACTCTCGTCCGTCTTGAACTCCGTCCATACGGTCTTGCCGCACGGGGCGTGCGGCACCACCCCCCATCCGTCCGCCAGTGACGACACGATGAGCAGCCCTCGGCCGTCCGTATCGTCTTGACTCGGCTGTCCGACATGAGGCTCGCCCGCCCCTGTGTCGTGCACCTCGACGCGCAGGCGGCCTTCGTCGAGTGAGACCTCGACAGCGAATTCGCCGCGCGCGACGTGGCGTACCGCGTTGGTAGCGAGCTCGGAGAGGCAGAGCACCACGTCGGCGGAGCGGTCGGATATCTCCCACTCCTCCAGTACGCCCCCCAAGAAGGAACGCGCCTCGGGTACCGCGCCGTCTGTTCGCGGGAACCGCTGCGCCGCCGATCTCGGCATGAGTACAACCCCCTTGCCTGCGCGGTTGGTTCGATCAACCAGACAACCGGGATGCCAACAGCAGGGGTACCGTCAGTGGGGATGGCAAAGGGTGGCACTTGAACTACCGCACCTGTCGAAGGGGTAGGTACCGAGCATGACGTCGCCAAAGACTGCTCTCGCGAAGTGGCTTGAGCGATCCGGCTTAAGCAACAAGGAACTTGCTCGCCGGATCAAAACCGCTGCTCAGACGTGGGGCCAGCCGCATATCCAGCCCGACGCGACTGCCGTACGCCGCTGGTTGAACGGGCTCCAACCGCGACCGCCCGTGCCCGAGATCATCGCCGACGTCATCTCTGCACAGGTCGGATTCCGTGTCACTACGTACGACTTGGGATTTCCCGAGGGCGGTATCGCTGACCGCTCGATCGTCTACAACCCGTCTTTCGCCGTTACGGTTGAAGCCGTTGCCGATTTGGGGAGGGCCGACGTGGACCGTCGCAAGTTCCTGGCAGCGGCGCCCTTTGCTGCTGCCGCCGCTGTTGGGCCGTCGCGAGACTGGCTGCTCAACACCCTTGATCAACAGCCTGAACCGGGTCAGCGCGTCCGCCTGGAGGACGTGACCGCCGTCAAGAACATGTTCGGCGAGTTCCAGAAGATGGACGTTCTACAGGGTGGCGGCTCCGGCCGCCTCATCCTCGCCCAGTACATGAACCAGCATGTCTATCCGCTCCTGCGCCGCACGCATGCGGAAGATGTCCGGCGTGCGCTCAGCGAGGCAGCGGCCGAGCAGACCTATCTGCTCGGCTGGATGAGCTACGACAACGGCGAACACGGCACGGCTCAGCGATACTTGATCCAGTCGCTTCGGCTCGCGGAGGAATCCGGGAACCCCGCGCTCGGCGCCCACGTCCTCGCCGGCATGGCAGACCAAGCAACGCTGCTCGGCAACCCCACCGAGGGGCGACGACTCGCTCAGGCCGGCCGCGCCGGGCTTGGCAAGAGCACTTCACCGGCATGTCTGGCCGACCTATGGGCCCTTGAGGCACGGGCCCTAGCGAGGCTCGGGGAGAAGGCGGCGGCAACCCGAGCGGTCACCGAGTCCGAGTCCGCCTACAACCGAGTACAGCTCCAGCACGAACCGGAGTGGGCGGTCTTCATCGACCCTGCCTACCTGCACGGCGAGCACGCCAATACGTTTCGCGATCTCAAGGAAGCCGAGGCGGCCGAAGAGCACGCACGCCAGTCCATCGATCACGCCCGTAAGCAGAAGCGAGCGCGGCGGGGCGCGATGTCTCAGGCGGCGCTCGCGGTCTCCCACCTGCAACGGGGCGACCTTGAGGCGGCGCACGCGGCAGGGGTGCGAACCCTGACGCTATCTGGTCAGGTCAAGAGCTCCCGCTGTGTCGAGGCTGTACAGGACTTGCAGCAGAGGATGGAACCGTTCGGGACGCACCGGCTTGTCGCCGACTTCAACGAGCGTGCCCGGGAACTGGTCGCCGCAGCGTAGAGCGGGACAGAACGCAAAGAGCGCCTCCCGCTCACGGCATCAGCCGGGAGCGGGGGGCGCTTCAGCGCAGCGGAGTGCAAACCATGTCGTCGACCAGAGCGGAGCCCCGCCTCATCCCGTACCCGCCACCGCAGACAACCGGTGCACGTCCCGTGCCGAGCCCGTCACCCCGTTCAGGAAGCCTCGGGCACGGGGTGAGGCCGACTCGGTGAGCCAGGCGGGGTCGATGTCGCAGACGGCGACGCGGACCTCGGTGCCGGCGAGGGCCAGCGGGAGGGTGTGGACGACGGTGGACGGGAAGCTGAGGACGGTTCGGCCGATCGGGCCGCGGCGGGCGATCAGCTCCAGGGGGAGGTCGGGGCGGACGATCTCCAGGCCGGTCTCCACGGCCAGCCGGTGCAGCTTCTCGGCGCTCTCGCGGCGGTGGGCGAAGTAGCGGGCCGCGCCGTGGGTCTTCGCCAGGCCGCGTACGGCGTCCACGTAGCGGTCCGCGTCGACGACGCCGGTCTCCACCAGGGACGTGCCGACCATGTCGGCGCCCTTGGTGATGCGGGGCGGGCCGAAGCGGGAGCGGGTCCAGGAGAAGTCGTTGGCGGTGACGGTGACGCCGTCCGGGACGTCCTCGATGGGCATGGAGGAGAAGACCGAGACCTGGCGGTCCGGGGTCGGGGTGAGGCGGTGGCGGGCGGATCTGGAGACGGGGGCGAAGAGCAGGTCGCGCGGGCCGGGCCGGCTGCCATTGCGGTGCCAGCGCACCAGGCGTTCGCCGTGGGCGAGCTGGCTGACGAACTCCATCGTGGCCGTGCCGTCGTCGACGACGACCAGGTCGTGGGCGCGGGTGATGGTGAGGAGCAGTTGTACGTAACGGGAGAACGGGTCGCCCATGACGATCCGGTCCGCCTGGCGCAGGGCGGTGGTCAGGCCGCCGACCGTGCGGAAGGGGGCCGTGGCGCCGCCGCGCGCCTCCTCCCAGCGGATCTCGTGGCCCTCCTTGCGGGCCAGTTCCGCCATGCGGCGCAACTGGCCGCGGGTCATCGGGTCGACGGGCGAGAGGACCACGAGGGTGAGCTCCGCGCCGGGGGCGCGGCTGTGCGCCCACTCCAGCACGTTCAGCAGTTGTACCGGGCTCTCGACGAAGGCGAGAGTGCGGGGGCCGGCGTTCCCGGCGCGGGGGCTCATCGACGTAGGACCGTCCCGTGGTGAGTGACTCGGTGGCCGGTGGTCAGACGGTGACGGGCTCGCCCGCGGCGGCGGCGATCTCCGCCTCGGCGACGACGCCGTTGACGCGGCGCAGCTTCTTCATCGGGCCCAGCTCGGAGTCGTAGACCTTCTTGACGCCGTCGCCGAGGGACGCCTCGATGGTGCGGATGTCGCGCACCAGGCGGGTCAGGCCCTGCGGCTCGACGGAGGCGGCCTGGTCGGAGCCCCACATGGCGCGGTCGAGGGTGATGTGGCGCTCGACGAACACCGCGCCCAGCGCCACGGCGGCCAGCGTGGTCTGCAGGCCGGTCTCGTGGCCGGAGTAGCCGATCGGGACGTTCGGGAACTCCTGCTGGAGGGTGTTGATGACGCGGAGGTTCAGCTCCTCGGCCTGCGCCGGGTACGTCGACGTGGCGTGGCACATCAGGATGTTGTCGGAGCCGAGGACCTCGACGGCGTGGCGGATCTGGCGGGGGGTCGACATCCCCGTCGAGAGGATGACCGTGCGGCCCGTCGCGCGCAGGGCGCGCAGCAGTTCGTCGTCGGTGAGGGAGGCCGAGGCGACCTTGTGGGCCGGGACGTCGAACTTCTCCAGGAAGGCGACGGCCTCGGTGTCCCACGGGGAGGCGAACCAGGCGATGTTCTTGGTCTTGCAGTACTCGTCGATCTGGCGGTACTCGTCCTCGCCGAACTCCACGCGGTGGCGGTAGTCGATGTACGTCATCCGGCCCCAGGGGGTGTCCCGCTCGATGTCCCACTGGTCGCGCGGGGTGCAGATCTCGGGGGTGCGCTTCTGGAACTTGACGGCGTCGCAGCCGGCCTCGGCGGCGGCGTCGATCAGCTTGAAGGCGTTCTCGAGGTCGCCGTTGTGGTTGATGCCGATCTCACCGGTGACGTAGACGGGGTGGCCGGGGCCGGCCTCGCGGGTGCCGAAGGTGCGGATGCGGGAGTTGGTGCTCATGGCTGGGGTTCCTTACTTGGACTGGGTGAGCGTGGGGGTTACGAGGGAGTCGGGAGTGTCTGTGGCGGTGGTGTCGAGGGCGTCGAGTGAGGGGCCCAGGAGCCAGGTCGCGATCTCCCGGACGGCGCCTTCGCCGCCGGGGACTGTGGTGACCGCGCGGGCCGCGCCGCGTACGGCGTCGTGGGCGCTCGCGACCGCCACGGGCCAGCCGACGAGGGCGAAGCACGGGAGGTCGTTGACGTCGTTGCCGACGTAGAGCACGCGTTCGGGCGCGATGCCCTGTTCCTCGCACCACTGCTTGAGGGCGAGGTCCTTGCGGTCGATGCCGTGCAGCACCGGGAGCTTGAGCTTCCGGGCGCGGGCGGCGACGACCGGGTTCACCTCCGTGGACAGGATCAGCATCGTCAGGCCGCTGCGGCGCAGGGCGGCGATGCCGAGTCCGTCGCCGCGGTGGACGGAGACGAACTCCCGTCCGTCGGAGTCGATCAGCACCCGGTCGTCGGTCTGGGTGCCGTCGAAGTCGAGGACGACCGCGTCGATGTCCTGCGCGGTCGGGAGGGCGCCGGTCCTGGCGGCGTCGAAGTGCGGTGCCAGGGCGCGGGCGCGGGCCAGGTCGTGCGGGTCGTCGATCTCCAGGACGCGCGCCGGGTCGGTGCGGACCAGTTCGGTGCGGCCGAAGAAGCGGTGCTGGTGCTTGCGGAAGCCGGGCGCGGCCATGGCGTAGGCGGCGCCGGTCTCCAGCAGGTCCTGGGGGCGGTCCTGGCGGCGGGGGCGGTAGGACTTGTCGTGGTTGACGCCGTGGCCGCCGCCGCCCTCCTCCCCGCCCGTCTCGTCCGCGCCGTCGCGCCACACGAACCCGTGGAACGGGGCCACCGTCACCGCGGTGTCGGCGCCGCCCCCGGCGACCGCGCCGGCCACGCCGTCGATGTCCTCGCGGACGAGGAAGGGGCTGGTGCACTGCACGAGCAGCACCACGTCGACGGCGGCGCCGTGCAGGGCCTCGTGGGTGTCCATGGCGTGCAGCACGGCGGCCTCGGAGGTGGCCGTGTCCCCGGCGATGGCGGCGGGCCGCAGCACGACCTCCGCGCCGGCCTCGCGGGCCGCGGCGGCGATGGCCTGGTCGTCGGTGGAGACGACGACGTCCGTCACCAGCCGGGTGGCCCGGCACTCGCGCACCGCGCGGACCACCAGGGGGACGCCGCCGACGGGGGCGAGGTTCTTCGCGGGCACTCCCTTGGAGCCGCCGCGCGCGGGAATCACCGCGAGCACCCGGCGCACCGAAGCGCCCTGGCCCGCTTCCGGGTTGGACATGGGGTCTGCTCCTTGCGCAGGGATCTGGGAGAACGTGGGAGTTCCGGGGTTGGGGGCGAGCCCGGGCTCAGGTGCCGGCGCGGGCCCGGGTGCCGGGGCGGGCTCAGGTGCCGGGGCGGGCCCGGGTGCCGGGGCGGGCTCAGGTGCGGGGGTGGGCCCGGGTGCCGGCGCGGGCCCGGGTGCCGGGGCAGTCCCGGGCGACGGAGCGAGTCCCGCCGCCGAGCCGGGCGCGGGCGCCGAGGCAGTACCCGACGCGGGGGCAGTCCCAGGCGTCAGGACGAGTCCCGGCGCCAAGCCGGGTGCGTGCGCCGAGGCAATCCCCGGCGCCGAGACAGTCCCGGGCACCGAGGCAGTACCCGACGTCAGAACGAATCCCGGCGCCGAGCCAGGCGCGGGCGCCGGGGCAGCCCCCGGCGTCAGAGCGAGTCCCAGCGCCGAGCCAGGCGCAGGCGCAGGCGCCGGCGCCGAGGCAGTACCCGGCGTCAGGACGAGCCCCGCCACCGAACCAGGCGCAGGCGCCGAGGCAGTCCCCGGCGTCAGACCGAGTCCCAACGCCGAGCCAGGCGCAGGCGCAGGCGCCGGCGCCGAGGCAGTACCCGGCGTCAGGAAGAGTCCCGCCGCCGAGCCGGGTGCGGGGGTGGTCACAGTTCCCCCATCCGCCGGATCACCGGGGCCACCCGCTGGACGCCGTGCCGGTATGCGCCGCGGGCCGCGCGGCGCACGACCTGGCGGACCGGGCCCGGCTCCTTGTCGGCGGCCGGCGCGCCGGGCAGCGGGGTGCCGTCCGGGGCGAGGTGGTGGCGGGCGAGGATGCCGGGGAGGTATCCGGGGGCGGTGACGGGGGTGTAGTACGGGGCGAGCGGCGGCAGACCGCCGGGCCGGCCGAGCAGTCCGTCGATGCGCTCACGGGCCTCGTCGAAGGCGGTCTCGTAGCCGCCCTGCGCCGCGATCCCCTGCCGGGCGACCCACTCGGCGTCGGGCGCCGGGCGGTGGCCCGCGTCGAGCTGGTCCCAGGAGGCGAGGCAGCCTGAGCCCACGAAGTGGTGGTTGCCGAGCGCCTCGCGCACGCCGAGGTCGGTCAGGACGACCGTGGGGATGCGGCGGTGCAGGGATTCGAGGGCCGCCGTGGAGCTGATGGTGACCAGCAGGTCGGTGCGGTCGAGAACCTCGCCCATGTGCCCGTAGACCAGGCGGAAGTTGGGCGGCGGATCGGCCCGCTGCACCAGCTTCTGGTACGGCAGCTCCTCGATGTGCGTGGTGTGCTCGCCGGGCTTGGAGCGCAGCTTGAGCAGCACCTCGCGCTCGGGATGCAGGCGGGCGTGCCGGATCAGCCGCTCGAGGAGGTACGTACGGTCCTTGCGGCTGTCGGGCACGGAGGGCTGGGCGGCGAAGACGACCGTGTAGGGGCGGTCCGCGTCACTGTCACGGTCGCCGTCGCCGCCGGGTTCACCGGCGTAGGCGGCTCCGCCCAGGAAGGGCAGGGCGACCTCGGTCACCGCGGCGGCGTCGGCGCCCACCCCCTCGTACACGGCGCGGAAACGCTCCGCGTCCTGGCGGGAGTTGGCGAGGACGAGGTCGGCGCCGTGGCGCAGCAGGAGGCCGTCGGCGAGCTTCTCGTAGACGACGCCGACGTAGCCGGTGGCGACCACGGGCCGGTCGGCGCGGTCCTGCCACACCCGGCCGAGGCCGTGCAGCATCGCCTGGACACCACCGCCGACCAGGGCGAGGACGAGGACGTCGTACGACTCCTCGCCCGTCGCCGCGTCCATGGCGCGCAGGAACTCGACGGCGGTCACCTCGCGGAGCGAGTCCGCGCCGACGCCGACTTCCCGCAACTGGCGGGGGGTGGGGGTGGCTCGGCCGCGCAGGAGGTAGCCGTCGAGGTGGATGTCCGTGTCCCCGGGAGAGATGCGGGTCGCGGTGAGCGCGCCCCATTTCCACCGGGTGTCGGAGTCCGCCAGGACGGCGACTCGCAGGGCCTTCGTTGCACTTGCTGGCACGTCGTAGACGCTAGGAAGCCATTTCTAGGAACCGCCCAACCGGAATCCAACAAAGGGTGAACAGCAGATCGACGAATGGGGAATCCGGCCGCCCGCGGCCCGCAAAAGGGTCCGCTTCACCGCTTCGCCACGCCGCGTTCACCGGGAATCAAGGTGTGGGTAAAGCCGAATGCCGGACCGCCGCATAACGTCAATCACGTGCCCAAGCTCTCCGTCATCGTGCCGTTCTACAACGTGCGGCAATACGCACCAGACACCCTGCGGAGTCTCAGCGCCAACGCGCGGGACGACTTCGAGTTCATTCTCGTCGACGACTGCTCCACCGACGGGACCGTGGACCTCCTCGCGCGCGCGGAGCGCGAGCTGCCGGGGGCGGTGCTGGTCATACACGAACGAAACGGTGGCCTGGCGACCGCCCGCAACACCGGCATCGACCGGGCGCGCGGCGAGTACGTCACCTTCCTGGACGGCGACGACTGGCTGGCGCCGGGCCACTGCGCCCGGCTGGTGGCCGCGATCGAGCGGCTGGACGTCGACTTCGTGCGCACCGACCACGTGCAGTGCACGGGGCGCAACCGCACCCTGCACCGGGTCCCGCACGGCCGCCGCAACGTGGCGCTGCCTCCGCGCGAGGCGATCCTGCCCGCCCACCGCACCACCTCCGTCGACTACGCCTACGCGTGGGCGGGCGTCTACCACCGCCGGCTGGCCGAGCGCGGCCTGCTGCACTTCACCGCCGGACTGCGCACGGCGGAGGACCGGCCGTGGATCTGGAAGCTGCACCGGGAGGCGGAGTCCTTCGCGGTGACCGGGCTGCTCGGTGTCTTCTACCGGCGCGGGGTGGCGTCCTCGCTCACCCAGATCGGTGACGTCCGCCAACTCGACTTCATCCGCGCCTTCGACGAGGTGCTCGCGGGGGCGGCCGGGGACGCGGACGCCGCGCGGCTGGTGCCGAAGGCGGTGCGCACGTACTGCGCGATCATCTCCCACCACCTCGGTTCCATCGAGCGGTTCGAACCCGCCGTGGCGCGGACACTGCGGGCGAGGAGCGCGGCGGCGCTGCGGCGGATGCCGCAGGACGCGCTCGACGAGGTGCTCGGCTCGATGGACGCCGAGCGCGCCGTGCCGCTGCGCCGGCTGCGCCGCCGCGCGGTCTCGGGGCCGCTGGACCAGAGCGGCGAGGGGGCGGCGGCGTGACCACACAGATCTTCCTGGCGTCGACGCTGTACGGCACGGCCACGCTCGCCGCGGCTCTGGACACCGGCTGCTTCGACGCGGCGGACCGGCGGATCCTGCTGGTCTCCAACAACGCGCCGACGCCCGAGACGACGCCGTCCGTGGACGCGATGCCGGGGTTCGAGCGGCTGCGGGGCCGGTTCGACGACGTGGTGTCGTGGAACGAGGCGATCTTCCCCTTCCATCCCGGCGGCTGGTCCCCGCGCCTGGAGGACGTACCCCTGTGGGAGCGGCATCTGCGGCTGGCCTGGGGGCTCGGAGACGACGACGTGGCGCTGGCCGTGGAGTCGGTCCAGGTGCAGCCGGCGCTGGGCGTGGCGCAGATCTTCACCGACGCGCCGCTGACCGTCTACGCGGACGGCCTGATGAGCTACGGGCCCACCCGCACGAAACTCGCCCCGCTGGTCGGCACGCGCGTGGAGCGGCTGCTCCACCTGGACCTGGTGCCGGGGCTCGCGCCGCTGCTGCTGACGGAGTTCGGCGTCGAGCCGGAGATCGTGCCGTCCCCGGCGTTCACCAAGGTGCTGGCCGAGCTGGCGGACACCGGTGCCGGTGCCAGTCTGCAGGCGGACACCGGTGCGGGTCTGCCGGACGTGGAGCGGCCCGCGGTGCTGCTCGGCCAGTACCTGTCGGCGCTGGGCATCCTCTCCGCCGAGGAGGAGGAAGACCTGCACGTGCGGATGCTGACCGGCGCCGCCGGCCTCGGGCACACGCGCGTGGTGTTCAAGGCGCACCCCACGGCTCCGGCCCGTTTCAGCCGGGTCCTGGAGCGGGAGGCCGAGAAGCTCGGGGTCGACCTGACGGTGGTGGAGAGGCCGGTCCTCGCCGAGGTGCTGTTCCAGCGGACGCGTCCGGCGCTGGTCGTCGGCTGCTTCTCGACGGCCCTGCTCACCGCGTCCGCGCTCTACGGCCTGCCGGTCGCCCGCGTCGGCACCGAGACGCTCCTTGACCGGCTGACGCCGTACGAGAACAGCAACCGCGTCCCCGCCACCCTCGTGGACGCGCTGCTGCCGGACCTGGCCGACGCGGCCGCCGTCGCCGAGGGGCGGCGGGGCATGGACGCGGACGCGCTCGCCGCGCTGGTGCGGACGGTGGGGTTCGCGATGCAGCCGAGGGTCCTGCCGGAACTGCGACCGGCGGCGGAGGCGTACCTGCGCGCGTACCTGGACGCCCGCACCTGGCGGTACTTCAAGAAGCGCCGCCTCACCTCGCTGGGCCTGCCCGGCGGCATCCCGGCCCGGCTGGGGTTCCTGCCGCACAACTCCACGGCCCGCAGGGTGGTGCGGCGGGCACGGGCGATCCGGCGCTCGCTCGGGGGATGACGACCGGCGCGACCGGCCGGCCGCCCAACGGAGGGCGAGAGTTCACCCACCGTCCGTCCGGAAGCCACCCGCGGACCGTCGCCCTGGGGCACATTCGGCCTCCGGTCGGAGAACGGTGGAACGCATGACGAAGCCCCTGGCGGGATTGTTCAAGGCACGGCACAAGGATGCCGCCAGGCCGGCGCTGTACGCCCGGAGCATGCGCCTGTGCGGTGAGCACCTCGCCGCGCAGGAGACCGGGGGCTCCGGGGGCTCCGAGGGCTCCGGGGCCACTGCCGCGCAGGTCCGGCTGACCCGGGCGATCGGTGCCTTCGCGACCTCCCTGGACAGCCCGGCGGCCGACCCCTTCGACGCCCTGCTCCAGGTCGGCGAGCGCGCGCTGGAGGCCGGTGGGGAACACGGACCCGGCCTCGCGCTGGGCCTCGCCGAGTCCGCGACGCGGATCCGGGAGCGGTCCAAGGGGGCGTGGCGGCTGCGCGGTCTGGCCCTGGACCTGCTCGGCCGCGGCGACGAGGCGCTGCGGTGCTACGAGCGTTACGCGACGCTCCTCGACCACGGCGGCCGCCCGACGCCGGAGGTCGCCCGCCGGATGGACACCCTGCGGCGCCGGCGCGCGTGCCTCGACGAGGCCCTCGCCCTCTTCCCCGAGACCGAGACCGAGACCGGGACCGGGACCGGATCCGCGCTGCGCGACCTGCTCCAGGAGCCCACCGGGGTCCCAGCGACCCCGGCGACCACCGCGGTCCTCGCGCCGCGCCTCGCCGCGTACGTGCGGGAGCGGGTGGCCGAGCACGGCCCGGGCGAACCCGCCGTGCGCCGTCTGCTGGCGCTGTACGGCCGCTACTCACGGCTCGTCGAACAGCCCGCCGTGTCCGACCCGTTGCTCGGGGGCACCACTCCCGTCGGCGTGGCCGGCCTGCGGGGCCTGGTCGCGGGGCGGACGGTGTGCGTCGTCTCGAACGCGGGCGACGTCGCCGAAAGCGGCCTGGGCGCCGAGATCGACGGCTATGACCTGGTGGTGCGCTGCGACACCTTCCGTATCCGCGCCGAGGGCACCGGCGGGCGCACCGGCCTGCACGCCGTCACGCTGCGGGGCGACCGCCCGTGGGAGGGGCCCGCCTGGACGTCGCGGGCCGGTGTCCGGCTCGTGTTCGGCGACCCGGCCGCCGGATGGCGCCGCGCGACTCGTGAGCGGCTCGCGCCCGGAGCGCAGGAGCACGTCGGCGACGCCTCCCTGCGCCGTCCCCTCGGCGACCCCGCCCTGCTGGGCGAGGACGGCTGGGGGACGGCGACGACCACCGCCTTCACCGTGCTCAGGCTCCTGGACTTCCTGGACGCGAGCCCCCGCCTCGACCTCGTCGGCTTCACCCTGCCGGGCCGGCTGCGGCCGAGGGAGGCCGAGTGGGTCCTGGACCGCGCGACGCACGTCGACGACAGCAAGATGAGGATCGCCCTGCGATGACCCCCTCCCCCTCCCCCTCCCCTTCCTCC
>NZ_JAGMUO010000092.1 GCF_019049325.1 Streptomyces sp. AC512_CC834
CTGCTGAACCGGACGGTGTTTGCGCAGGCGGGGTTGTTTGCGGTGGAGACGGCGTTGTTCCGGCTGGTGGAGTCCTGGGGTGTGCGTCCCGACTTCGTGGCGGGGCATTCGATTGGTGAGGTGACCGCTGCGCATGTGGCGGGGGTGCTGTCCCTGGAGGACGCGTCCGTGTTGGTGGCGGCGCGTGGCCGGCTGATGGATGCGCTGCCGGAGGGCGGGGCGATGCTGGCCGTCGAGGCCACCGAGGCGGAGGTGCTGCCGGTGCTGTCCGACGGTGTCGGGATCGCCGCGGTCAACGGGCCCACGTCTGTGGTGGTGTCCGGCACCGAGGCCGGTGTCGACACGGTCGCTGAGCACTTCACCACGCTGGGTCGGCGGGTGTCCCGGCTGCGGGTGTCGCATGCGTTTCATTCGCTGTTGATGGAGCCGATGCTGGAGGAGTTCCGTGGGGTGGTGGCGTCGCTGTCGTATGCGGAGCCGTCCCTGCCCGTCGT
>NZ_JAGMUO010000093.1 GCF_019049325.1 Streptomyces sp. AC512_CC834
GTGCGGGACTTCGGTGCCCTGGATCTGGGCGCAGAGGAGGTCGACGGCGGCGCGTCCCATGGCTTCGATGGGTTGGCGGACGGTGGTGAGGGGTGGTTCGGTGCAGGTCATGAAGGCGGAGTCGTCGTAGCCGACGACGGAGACGTCGTGGGGTACGTGGTGGCCGCGTCGGCGGGCGGCGCGGATGGCGCCGAGGGCGAGGGGGTCGCTGGCGCAGATGATGCCGGTGACGCCGCGCTGGAGGAGGCGGGTGGCGGCTGCCTGGCCGCCTTCGAGGGAGAACATGGCCCGTTCGACGTGTTCGTCGGGCAGTTCCATGCCGGCGGCCTGGGCCGTTTCGCGGGCGGCGG
>NZ_JAGMUO010000094.1 GCF_019049325.1 Streptomyces sp. AC512_CC834
GTGGACTTGGTGATCTTCCCGGCTTCGCTGGTGGGGGAGTACTGGCCCTTGGTCAGGCCGTAGATCCGGTTGTTGAAGAGGAGGATCTTGAGGTTGACGTTGCGGCGCAGGGCGTGGATGAGGTGGTTGCCGCCGATGGACAGGGCGTCGCCGTCGCCGGTGACGACCCAGACGGACAGGTCGCGGCGGGAGGTGGCGAGGCCGGTGGCGATGGCGGGGGCGCGGCCGTGGATGGAGTGCATCCCGTAGGTGTTCATGTAGTACGGGAAGCGGGAGGAGCAGCCGATGCCGGAGACGAAGACGATGTTCTCCTTCGCCAGGCCGAGCTGGGGCATGAAGCCCTGCACGGCGGCGAGGACGGCGTAGTCGCCGCAGCCGGGGCACCAGCG
>NZ_JAGMUO010000095.1 GCF_019049325.1 Streptomyces sp. AC512_CC834
GCGTCCTACTCTCCCACAGGGTCCCCCCTGCAGTACCATCGGCGCTGTAAGGCTTAGCTTCCGGGTTCGAAATGTAACCGGGCGTTTCCCCTACGCTATGACCACCGAAACACTATGAAACTCTCAACCGCACCATGTGTGGCACATGGGGTTGTTCGTGGTTTCAGAACCAACACAGTGGACGCGAGCAACTGAGGACAAGCCCTCGGCCTATTAGTACCGGTCACCTCCACACCTCACGGTGCT
>NZ_JAGMUO010000096.1 GCF_019049325.1 Streptomyces sp. AC512_CC834
GGGTCTGACACTGATGCTGATACTCAGGTTCCGGCGGTCATGGCTCGGGGTCTGACTGACGCCCTGCTGGGTTGTCTTCCTGCTGTTCTGTCTGACCGCCGGAGCCTGTCTCCATGGCTCCGGCCGGGCGGAACATGACCTCATAGCGCCTCTGTGTGTCAAGCGGCCTGAGCGAGGTGGTTCCGTTGATCTCGTTTCATGATCCGGTAGACCACGTTGGACAGGCGTCGCTTGAGGGCCCGGCGGGCCTCCGAAGGGGTCTTCCCCTCACTGATCTTGCGGAGGTAGTAGTCCTGCCCGCGCCCGCCGTCGCGGATCTGGCAGACGGCGATCGTGTGCAGCACCGAGTTCAGCGCGCGGTTGCCACCGGTGTTGAGCCGGTGGCGGACGTTGTTGCCGCTGGAGGCGTCCAGGGGCGCGCTGCCGGTGTAGCTGGCGAAGTGGTGCTCGGTGGGAAACCGGCCGACGTCCCCGATGTGGCCGAGGACCTTCGCGGCCAGCACGGTGCCCAGGCCCGGCAGGGTGGTCAGCGTCGTGCGGGTCGCGGCGACGGCCTCGCGCATTTCGGCTTCATTGTCCTTGACCTGCCGGTCCAGTCTGCGCAGGTCGGCCAGCAGATCACGGGCTATGTCCCGGCGGCAGTTGTCGGTGGCCGTGACCGGCCGGACGCCCTTCATCAAGGCGGCGGCCTTGTCGGCCGACAGGCCGGTGGGGGCTCCGCCGGGCAGGAGATCACGCAGGACGGCGTGGAGCCGGTTGAGGACGCGGGTGCGCTCATGGACCAGGTCGTCCCGCCGCTCGGTCAGCAGTCGCAGGATCGTGGTCTGGTCTTCCTGGACCACGGGCCGCAGGTCAGGGCGGAAGAGGGCAACCTGGGCGACGTGGAGGGCGTCCTTGGCGTCGGTCTTGCGGTCTCCTCCGGTGGCCAGCAGCCGGGCCCGGGCCGACAGAGTGGAGGGCACGTCGATCACGTTCTCGCCCGCGGCGGCCAGCTGCTGGGCGAGGGAGCGGCCCAGGCTGCCGGCGCCCTCGACCGCGAAGCGGCGGTCGGGCCACTGCTCGCACCAGCGCATCAACTGGCGGAAGGTTCCGGCGTTGACGACGAACCGGCGCTGGGCCACCTGGTGGCCGGCGGCGTCGACTGCGACGGCGGTGTGGGACGACTTGTGGGGATCGACACCGATCAGGATCACAGGCTGCTGCCCTTGCACTCGATGAGACAGGAAGGGGAGTGCGGTGGGCACCCTGACTTGAAGTCACCGTGTCACCTTCATGCCTCTGTCGAGCCACACCGCGCGGGTGTCGGCCGGCGGCGGCACGCTATGAGTGAGCCAGCCCGAGGGCGGCAAGGAGCACTGCGGGCCCGTGCCGACCGACACCCTGGACGCTACGGCTGCAGACCGAGCGTCTGGGGTCGATTCAACAAGTCAGGAGCTTGGTCAGAAGCCCCCTCAGTGTCCTGTCTGCGCCGCCCGGCCGGGTGTCACCTCCGGCTGGGAAGGCACCTTCAGCATGACAGCATCCGATGCGGACACGATGCTCGGACAGGACGTGTTCGGCGGCGTCGACTCCCACGCCGACACCGTCCACGTCGCCGTGATCAGCGATAACGGTGGCCAACTCGACGACGCCGAATTCGCCACCACCAGCGCCGGATACGCCGCCGCCCTGGCTTTCCTCTCCGCCCACGGCCGTGTGATCGCTGTCGGTGTCGAGGGCACCTCCTCCTACGGAGCCGGCTTCACCCGCGCCGCCCGCTCCCACGGGCACCACGTGGTCGAGGTCAACCGGCCCGACAAGGCCGAACGCCGCCGCATCGGCAAGTCCGACCCCATCGATGCCTACGCCGCCGCCCGCGCCGCCTTGTCCGGACGCGCCTCCGGCGCCCCCAAGGACGACAGCGTCGCCGGCATCCGCGCCTTGCACAACGCCGCCCGCTCCGCCATCAAGGCCCGCACCGCCGCCCTGAACCAGATCACCCACCTGCTCATCAGCGCGCCCGAGACCATCCGCACGAAATACGGGCAGCTCAAGGGCACTGACCGCACCCAGGCACTGGCCCGGCTGCGGCCGGCCGGCGACACCGTCCACACCGCCATACTCACCGCACTGAAGAGCCTCGCCCGCCGTGTCCAGGAGCTGGCCACCGAGCACGAAACCCTCACCAAGCTCCTGGACGAGCAGGTCACCGACCACAACCCCGGCCTGCGAGCCGCCTACGGCGTCGGCCCCGACACCGCAGCTCAGCTACTGGTCACCGCCGGCGGCAACGGCGACCGCATGCGGACCGAGGCATCCTTCGCCGCCCTCTGCGGCGTCGCCCCGGTCCCCGCCTCCAGCGGCAAAACCCACCGGCACCGCCTCTCCCGCGGCGGCGACCGCGATGCCAACGCCGCCCTCTGCCGCATCGCCCTCGTCCGCATGTCCAGCGATCCCAGGACCAGGGAATACGTCGCACGACAGACCGCCGCCAGCCGCACGAAGAAGGAGATCATCAGGCTCCTCAAGCGAGCCATCGCCCGCGAGATGTTCCACTACCTCACAACCACGGTCACCATCCCCGACACAGCCGACCTCCGCCCCCTGCGGCAAGCCAAGAACATCACCCTCACCGTCGTCGCCCAGCACTTCCGCGTCTGGCCCACAACCATCTCCAGACTCGAACGAGGGCTCACCCGCGACGACGATCTGGCCCACGCCTACCGCGACTGG
>NZ_JAGMUO010000097.1:0-641871 GCF_019049325.1 Streptomyces sp. AC512_CC834
TCCCCCGGCGCGAGAGCGCGTCGATCAGGACCAGGTGCCGGAACTTGAGCCGGCCGTCGAGCAGGCGGGGGATCTCCACCCCGCGACTCTATCCACCGTCTCGGCGACACGGCCCACTCCGGGTCGATCCCGGCACGGCCCACTCCGGGATCCCGGCACGGCCCGCTCCGGGTCGATACGCGGCTGATACGCGGCCGAGTCGTGCCGGATGCCCGGTGGCGACGTGCGGAAGGCAGAATGCGGACGGCACGAGGTGACAGGCCACCGCGCGGGAATCCGGCGGTGTGCGGCAGACAGAGAGCGGCAGGAAGAGAGAGGTCGGGCCCAGTGACCGAGGAGGACGCCCCGGCGCCAGTGACGATCCTGCTGGTCGAGGACGACGAGGTCATCCGCAGGTCCGTCACGCTGGCGCTGGAACGCTACGGCTACCGCGTCGTCTCCGCCGATGACGGCCTGACCGGTCTCGAGCTGTTCCGCGAGGGCCGCCACGACCTGCTGCTCCTCGACGTGATGCTGCCCGGACTCGACGGCATCGGGCTGTGCCGCCGGATCAGGGAGACCGGCATGGACCCGATCCTGATGATGTCCGCGCGCGGTGACGCCCTGGACGTGGTCTCCGGCCTGGAGGCGGGCGCCGACGACTACGTGGTCAAGCCCGTCGACACCTCGGTCCTGCTGGCCCGTATCCGCTCGCTGCTGCGGCGGGCGGTCTACGCCCCTGCCGCGGCGACCCCGCCCTCGGCGGGTCAGGTGCCGCCCGGACCGTCCCGGCCCGGCGAACGCGCCCCGCTCGTCTTCGGCGACCTGACCATCGACACCGCGGGCCTCGTGGTCTCGCTGGCGGGCCGGCCCGTCGCGCTGGCCCCGACCGAGCTGCGGCTGCTGCTGGAGTTCGCCGCCAGTCCCGGCACCGTGCTCGACCGGCAGACCCTGCTGCGCAACGTGTGGGACTACGGCTGGGACGGCGACAGCCGCGTGGTCGACCTGTGCGTCCAGCGGCTGCGGAAGAAGATCGGAGCCGACCGCGTCGAGACCGTACGCGGGTTCGGCTACAAGTTGCGGCGCTGACGTGGGTGCCCTGCGCGACCTGCTCAACTGGCGTTCGCTGCGCTGGAAGACCGCGCTGCTCGTCGCCGTGTGCTGCTGCGCCGTCGCGCTGACCGTCGGGACGCTGGTGCACTCCAGCACCCTGACCCGGTCGATGAACGACGGCGGCGCCAAAGCCGTCGCGACGCTGGCCCGGCACCTGGAGGACTACGAGCGGGGCGGCGTCCCGCCCCCTGGACTCCACACCGGGCCCGGGGAACTTCCCGACGAGCTGCTGCAACGGCTCCGCGATCGGCGGGATGCGGGACGGGGCGACGTCACCTGGTACGAGGAACCGGGCCCCGGGGACCATCCCTCGATGTGGGCGGCCCGCACGTACCGCGGTGAGCCCGTCGCCGTGGACATCGACATGACGGCCGACCTGCTCACCCGCCGCGCCCTGGACCGGCACATGTGGAAGTACTCCCTTGTCGTCCTGGCCGTCGTCGTCCCCGTGTCGGCGCTCGCCGCGGAGCTGCCGCACCGCCGGCTGCGGAGGGTGGCGCGCACCGCCCGCCGGATCGAGTTGGGCGACCTCACCGCGAGAACCGGGGACGGCCGCGGCAAGGACGAGATCACCGCCATCTCGGCCACGGTCGACTCGATGGCCGACAGCCTGCACCAACGGCTGCTGACCGAGCAGCGCTTCACCGCGGACGTCGCCCACGAACTGCGCACCCCGCTGATGGGCCTGGTCACCGCGAGCGGACTGCTCCCCGAGGGGGAGGCCACCGAGCTGGTCCAGGACCGGGTGCGGGTCCTGCGGGCCCTGGTCGAGGACCTGCTGGAGATCTCCCGGCTCGACGCGGGCGCCGAGCGGTCCGAACCGAGGCGGGTGCCACTGGCCGAGGCGGTCCTGGAGTCACTGCAGCGCGCCGGGCTGGAAACGCGGATCACCACACAGGACGCCCGGTGCGCCGAGACCGACCCGCGCCGTCTCGACCGGATCGTCACCAATCTCGTCGTCAACGCCCACCGCCACGGTCACGCGCCCGTCGAGGTGACGGTGACGGGCACCGCCGTGACCGTGCGGGACCACGGCCCCGGCTTCCCGCACGAGCTGCTCACCGGCGGGCCCCGGCGGTTTCGCACCGGGACGCCGGAACGCGGCCGCGGCCGCGGCCACGGCCTGGGCCTGACCATCGCGCTCGGCCAGGCCAAGGTCCTCGGGGCGTCGCTGTCGTTCGTCAACGCGCCCGACGGCGGGGCCGTCGCCACCCTGCGGCTGCCGGCCGCCGACTGACACGACCACGGCAGGACCGCGGGCACCGCACGCCCCCCGCACCGCCTCGCACGCCCCTCATACGGCCCCGCACGCCCCTCGTACGGCCCGTGCTGTTACGGAACGGATGACCGGCCGAGCGGGAGCGGAGACACCGTCACGGCTGTGCGGACATCCGCCGCACCGAGAGTGGCCGCGATGCGTGAACGCCGCGCACCGTGACCCCTGGAGGTGCTCCCATGCACCCGACGCCCGAACCCGGCGAACGTGACCTCCCCCGCACCCCGCCGCCGCGGTCGCGGCCGGTCGACGCGTGGCCGGCGTCCTGGCTGCCGCACCGCCTGCGGCGACGTCGCCCGGCGCTCCTCGCCGCCGGCGCGACCGCCCTGGTCACCCTGGTGGCACTCGGGAGCGTGCTCGGCACCGGCGCAGCCGGGAACGACGTGCCATCCGCCGCAGGTCTCCTCGGCGGGTCCGAGGGGCGGCAGGGCAAGTCCGTGACCGCGTCGCTGCCCTGGCCGGACGAGGGCCAGGCAGCCGTCTGGGTCGAAGGGTTCGGGGAGCACGGCGCCCCGGGCACCCACGGACCGCGGCGGCCGGTGCCGATCGCCAGTGTCACGAAGGTGATGACGGCGTACGTGATCCTGCGCGACCATCCGCTGCGCGACGGCGGGTCCGGCCCCCTGGTCACCGTCGACCAGCAGGCCGCCAACGAGTCCTTCTCCGGATCCGAGTCCACCGTCGAGGTGAGGCAGGGGCAGCGGCTGAGCCAACGGCGGCTGCTGGAACTGATGCTCATCCCCTCCGGCAACAACATCGCCCGGCTGCTGGCTCGTTGGGACGCGGGGTCGCAGGAGGCGTTCGTCGCCAGGATGAACCGCGCCGCCGACGACCTCGGCATGGACCAGACCACCTACACAGGGGCCAGCGGCATCGAGCCCACCACGACGAGTACCGCGGCCGATCAGGTGAAGCTGGCTCGGCGGGTCATGCGGGACAAGGCCTTCAGGTCCGTCGTCGCCCTGCCGCACACCACCGCCGCAGTGGGTTCCGGCACGCTTCCCAACGGCAACGAGCTGCTCGACACACCGGGCGTGATCGGGATCAAGACCGGCTCCAGCACCCCCGCCGGGGGCGCGCTGATGTGGGCGGTCACCGTTGCGGACCGACGCGGGCAGCAGCATCTCGCCCTCGGCGTGGTCCTGCACCAGAGCGCGGGCACCAGCCCGCAGGAGGGCCTGCGAACCGTCTTCGACACCAGCCGCACGCTCGTCGAGGGGGTCCGGCACCGAGTGTCCGCGGCCGAGCCCGCCACGACGTCCGGCACCCCTTCCCGAACCCGGTGAGACGACTTTGACCTCTGTCCTCGACGCTTCGTGCGCCCCGCCCAAACCCGCTCGCCCCCGACGGCCGCGCCCTCACCCCGGCATCTGGCGCCGGGGGCGGATCGCCGCCCTCCTCGCGCCGTTGGCCACACTCGTGATGCTGGGGCATGACCGGATCCCCGACCGGGCCGGCCACCTCGGCAGTCTCACCGAGACCTTCCTGCCCTGGACGGGCCTGGTCGTACCGCTGCTCCTCGTGTGCGCGGCGCTCCGCGACCGCCGCCGCGGCCGCACTGCTGCCCGCCCTCGTGTGGGGCGCGCTCCACGGCGGGACACTCGCCGACAAACGCGCGCGCGGCGACGACCTGACCGTGGTGACGCACAACGTCAACGAGCACAACCCGCACCCGGCCCGCACCGCCCGTGCCCTGGCCGTCTCCGACGCCGACGTGGTGGCCCTGGAGGAGTTGGGGGACGACTCCGCCGTCTACGAAAGGGCGTTGGCCGCCGACTACCCGTACCACTCGGTGCGGGACACGGTGGGCCTGTGGAGCCGCTATCCGCTGGCCGACACCCGCACCGTCGACATCGCCCCCTGGCCGCGCGCCCTGCGTGCCACCGTCCGCACCCCCGAGGGGCCGGTCGCCGTGTACGTCGCCCACCTCCTGTCCGTCCGGCTCAGCCCCACGTCGGGCTTCGGCACGGACGCCCGCGACCGCGCCGCCGGCCGTCTCGCGGCGGCCCTGCACGCCGAACCGCTCCCCCGCGCCCTGCTCATGGGCGACCTCAACGGCACGACGGACGACGGCGCCCTGTCCGCCCTCACCTCCCCGATGCACTCGGCCCAGGAGGTGGCGGGTGCCGGATTCGGGCTGAGCTGGCCGGCGGCGTTCCCGCTGGCCCGCATCGACCACATCCTCGTACGCGGTGTGGAGCCGCGATCGGCGTGGACCCTCCCGGCCACCGACAGCGACCACCTGCCGGTGGCGGCGTCCGTACGGCTGTAGGGGGCGGGGCGCCAGCCGGCGAGCTGCCAGTCGCCGGCCCGCACCACGAGCACGCCGAGAGCCTCGGGCCGGAAGCCGGAGTGCTCCTGGGGCGTGTTGCGGACCGGCGTGCAGCACACCCGGTGAGCCGCCACCTGAAGACTCTGCCCGGTACGCCCTGGTCAACGGTCTGGCGGCAGACCTCGTTGCCGTCCGCGTCCGGCGGCTCGTCCGTACTGGCCGGGGCGCCGCTCGTGTCCCCATCCCCATCCCCGTCCTTGGCCGACGGGGATGGGAACGGCACGTGCTGGGCGCCGCACCCGGCGGCACGGTGGAGGGGGCTGTCACCATCTCTTGCGCCGAAGGCTCCACCGCCGCCCCGCCCCCGCTGTTCAGCGACCGGGCGGGCGGCCCGGGGCGGGCCGTGACGCCCCGACGGCGGGGGAACCGCGCACCCGGGGTTCACTCCACGGGTGCGGCCCATGACCTGGGACGGACACGGAGCCGGTTGATGTTGTCGAGCTCCGAGCCGTCGGGGCCGCCCCGCTAACGCGAGGAGCGCGCGTGATCGCCTGGACGGCCTCCTGGCCAGCCGTGTCGGATGAAGACTTCGCGGACGCCGGCCAGGTCCGCTTCCTTCCCCTTCTCGTCTTCGTACCGGCCGCTCTCGTCCCGGATCGCCACGACGGTTTCCGGAGTGAGGTCCTGGCCGAAGCGGTAGACGTCCAGGCAGTAGTCGAAGCCGGACTCGCCGAAGAGGTCAATGTCCTCGCGGCGGCAGTACTCCACCAGGCCGTCGGACACGTGCCAGCGCGTGCCGTCGTACCAGAAGACACCGCCCGCGTAGTGAATCGTCCGGCCCGTCGCGGAGTCCGTGAGGTTCAGCGACTCGTAGTTCTCGGGGCGGTCGCGGACCAGGGTGACGAGGGACTCGGGGACGCCCTGGTAGAAGGACTCCTGAAGGGCGAAATCCTCCTCGGCGTACAGATTAAGCACCGACTCGTGGTCGAACGTCAGCAGCAGCACACGGCCGTCCTGCGCGAAGTACCAGACCGCGGACTGGCCGCCGCCGTCGTTCCAGGCCAGACGGCGTGCGCCGGCCGACGTCACCGGTTCGACCCCGGCCAAGTCGTCCACGACGGCCGCACGGCGCCGCACTTCCGGGAGGGGTGTCGCTTCCAGGGCATCCCATGTCGCGTTGCTCATTGCCGCAGGCTATCCACCGCCCATGACAAGGCCGTCACCAACTACCTCGCCACGTGGCCGGTCATGTCCAACTCGGCGATCTCCCCGTCGCAGAGCGGGAGTCCCGCACCGGTGACGTACTCGCACAGACTGCAGGGGGTGAAGCGTGAAGCCGCCGAGCGGGAAGAAGGGAACGTAGGCGATGCCGATGCCCTGGCCGGCGAGGGTGTCGATCAGCTCGTCGTGCCGACGGTGGGCGAGGTTGTACATGTTCTGCACGCACACGATCGGCTCGATCGTCTGCGCCTCGTCGCACTCGCCGCAGCGCATGACGCAGAGCTGACTGTCGCGCCCGCCGGTTCGCCGAGATGGTCATCGTCGACGGCGACGGCTACATCGACGCAGACCAACTGCGCGCCACCGTCGGGAAACCCAACGGCCCGACCGTCGCCCTGTCCCGCGCTGTCCCGCGCGGCGTGCGCGAGGACTGGTGGCGCGATGGCATCAGTGCGCCCATCGCACCGGTGCGGGACCCGGACAACCCCGGCCGGCACAAGAACATCGCCTACGAGACGACCAGCGAGAACGTGCCCGTCTTCCGTTCCGCCATCGCAGCCCTGGCCACCGGCCGAGGGACCCCCATGTCACCGGAGCCGCCCGCCCCTTGGAGCGGAGAGACGCCGTCCGCCTTCGCCGTGCCACCCGGCTGGGACACCGTCGACAACGCACCGCGGGTCATGCTCGACGAAGGCGGCAGCGATGCGGGCGCCGACACCAATAGCGAGCAAGTGCAAGGCAGATGAGGCAGGCCAAAGAGGGCTGCGCGGCTAACCCCCCGCTCCCCGACAGTCGGCGCGGTCCGTCACCCCGACGGGCCATGACCGCCGTCCCCCAGGAATGACACCGCCATACCCGTCCTCGTCTCCCTCACCCTCGACAACGGCCTGGATCTTCTCCGCACGGGCCAGGGCCAGTGGCTGAGGTCCTCGCCCGGTGCGAACTGGGAGAGACACCTCGGGGCAGCCTGTCCGGAAGGTGAGCTTCACGATCCTGTTGCAGGCTGCCGCCGACCAGATCGTCGCCGGGAAATGGACCAGCGTCACCGAGCCGATGACGCTGGTCGGCGCCATCGGCCATGTTGTCCTGGCAAACCTGGTCCCGGAGCAACGGAGGTGGCGGGTGAATTCACGAATGCTGAAGAGGTACAGCAAGTACCCCTTCAACCGGAAACGGCATCCCCGGAAAGCGCAGAAACACACCCTCCACACCGAAGTGATCCCTGACGGATGGGCCCCTTGACAGCAGCGTCTCCCGCCAAAGGCAACGGTGTTGCACCCGGCGGGACTCCATCCGTGCCATCGTCGACCGCCTGACCTACGGAGGGGACATCATCGAGACCGGCAGCGACTCCTACCGCCCTATCGCCTCGCCGGCACCAGGGCCGCCCAGGCCCGAAAAGACACCGCGAGCTGATCAGTCCTTGCTCTCCCCGGCAGCGGCTTCTGCGCCGTGCCGTGCCAGGTCGGCCGTCGAGGGATCGAGTTCTTCGGCAGTACGGGCCTTCCGGGTGGGAGAAAACGCCAGCACGAGTGCCTGGACGACTGCTCCGGACAGTCCGATCCACAGGGCGAAGCGGTAGCTGACCCGGTCGGCGAGTACTCCGCCCAGTGGCGCCCCCACCGCTACCATTCCCCAGTTCATCGAGCGGATCGTCGCGTTCATCCGCCTGCGCAGCCGGTCGGGTGTCACCGCCTGGCGGTAGCTCATCTCCACCGGGCTTTCGATGCCGATGGCCAGGGACACGAGGAAGAAGCCGAACGACACGGAGGCGAGCGCCCACGGTCCACGCTCGGCCAGGACCAAAGGCAGCCATCCGACGGCGGCGAGCAGGCGGAAGGCGATCAGGGTGGCGCCGACGTCCAGTCTGCTGGCCACGCGCCCGGAGAGCGCACCGCCGATTATCACGCCTGCACTCGCGAAGGCGTAGGTGACCCCCAGACCGAATTCCCCGATCTTGAGGCCGTGCAGGGCGAAGACCACGAAGACGGTGGTCACCATGCTGTTGAAGAGGAGCATCGCGTGCGAGGTCAGGGCGATGGACGACAGCGTGCGATGCCGGTAGACCCAGGCCACGCCCTCGCGCAGCTCGCTGCCCAGGCTGCGCCGTGCGCCTCGATCAGGGACGGGGTCGGGTGCCTTCACCGAGGCGAGGAGCAGGCCGGACATCAGATAGGTGAGGGCGTCCACCAGCACGGCAAGCGGCGCTCCCATGATTTTGATCAGTGCCCCGGCGATCAGCGGGCCGGTCGAGCCGGCCACCGCGTCGGCCTGTTGCACACGGGCGTATCCCGCGTTGAGCAGCTCTTTAGGTACGAGCTGTGGCACATACGACTGGCTCGCCGCCTCGAACAGCAAAGACAGCACCCCGAACACGAAGACGAACATGCACAGCGCGGGGATGCTGAGCCGATCCAGCGCGTACAGCACCGGTATCGCACCGAGCAGGACTGCCCTTCCGAGGTCCGTGGCGACCATCATCGGCTTGCGCCGCCAGCGGTCCACCACGACCCCGGCCATGAGCCCGAAGAGCAGATACGGAACCCAGCGGGCGGCATTGACGATGCCGACCTCCGTGGCGGATGCGCTCAGCGTCACGGCGGTAAGAATCTGCAACGCCAGCCCCGTGACCTGAGAACCGAACGCAGACACGGCCGAGGCGGTCAAGAAACGTACATACCCAGGGACTTCCACCAGGCGCGGCATGACCGGACCGTATCAGCGAAGATCACCGGCAGACGATGGCGGAACGGGTCACCCAACGACGGCAGACATGTGCCAGTGTTGTCGGCTCTCATCGATATTTCCGAGGGTCCCGCCCGGAACGGATCAGGAACGGAGAAGTTCCCGGCACGGGTCCGCGGCTAGCGCCGGTTGGATGGACCTCACCCTTCATACGAGTTCTGGGCCATGCTCGCCACCCTGGACCTCGACGCCACGTTCGACAGGGTGCAGGCAGCCGACGCCGAGGTCGTCCAGGAGCCGGTCCGCCAGCCGTACGGGGTGCGCGACTGCGCGTTCCGTGACCCCGCGGGCAACCTGATCCGCATCCGGGAACTGCGCTCCGACATCGACTGAGAGGGGCTCCGCCATGTGTCACCCCGCATGGAGGCAGGCGCTGATCGCCGCGCAACGCCTGCGCGATCTCGCGCGCCTGCGCCGCGTCCGCAACCGGATCGACCGGGAGTACGCGCGGCCACTGGACGTCGAGGCGCTCGCCCGTGACGGGGCATGCCGCCCGGACAGCTCGGCCGACGGTTCCGTGACGCGTACGGCCAGTCGCCGTACGCCTGTCTGACGGCACGCCGCATCGAGCACGCGATGGCCCTGCTGCGGTACGGCGACCACAGCCCGGCCGAGCTCACCCGCGCGGCCGGCTGCCCGTCGACGGCCGTCCTCGTCGCCCGCTTCGCCGAGTTGGCCGGCAAACCGCGCGGCGACTACCGGCGCCGCGAGGCTGCCGTGGCGTGCGAGGCACCGGTGTCGCCATCGAGCAGCAATGAAGAAGCTCCAGCGTGGGCCCCACAGCTAGCGTGACTGCCATCACTTCCGTCACCCTCGAGGTGGCCGACCTCTCGGCCGCCGACCGCTTCTACACCGCCTCCTTCTCCCTGGGCTCACAGGTACGTCTACGGGCCTCCGCCGCACCGACGACCGGCTTCCGCGGGTTCACGATGGCGATCACGGTGCCCCAGCCGGCCGACGTCGACAGCTTCATCGCCTCCGCCCTCGAGGCCGCCACCACGTCCCTGAAGCCCGCCGCGAAGTCCTGTGGGGCTACGGCGGCGTCGTACAGGCCTTGGACGGCACGATCTGGAAGCTGGCGACCTCGTCGAAGAAGAACACCGGCCGGGCCACCAGGAAGATCGACGACCTCGTGCTCCTGCTGGGCGCGGAGGACGTCAAGGCGAGCAAGCAGGTCTACGTCGAGTTCGCCTCCGACGACGCCGACCCCGTCAAGCTGGCGCTGTACAAGCGCCGGGGCCTGGCCAAGGACGTCGGTGTCCCCGACTACGGCAGCGGCTCGCACCGGATCGTGCTCGGCGGCACCACCGGGCCTTCACCGACCCGGACGGGTTCGCCTGGGAGCCCGCGCCGGTGACGTCCACGTCCGCGTAGGGCGAGGCGACTGGATCAAGCGCACCCAAGGGTGAGCTGTACCGAACGATTTACAGTCCCCAGCGTCAGGCACTCAGCACCAACAACACGACACGAATCCGGCGGCTCGGGTCGGGTCGGGTCGGGTCGGGTCGGGTCGGGTCGGGTCGGGTCGGGTCGGGTCGGGTCAGGTGGACGTGACGGCCATCGGCGCGGTTTCCGTCCTGCCGGGGGGCGGGTGGCAGATCGCGGTCATCGGTCGATCGGATGCACGCGGTCCAGGCCGGTGTCGCGCATGATCCGCTGGACCGTCTCGTCCAAGGTGCTTGCTGCGTCGATGACGGTCTCCACGGCGTCGGGCAGCAGGTCCCTTTCCCGGTACCAGTCACGGAGATGGTCTTCGGTGACGCGTGCCAGGTAGGCGGCATCGGGTTTGGTCGCGTGCCGGAACACCGTCGTCGCGAACGGCACGTCGAGGTAGTAGCAGCGGGTGACGCCGCGGTGAGCACGCACCAGGTCGTGCAGCATCGCACCGTAGCGGTCGGCGTACAGGATGCCCTCGATGACGACGTGGAATCCGTTGTCCAGGGCGTAGCGGGTGGTGAGGTCGATCAGGCCGATGTTCGCGCCGCCGGGCCGGTCACGTTCGCGGAGCACGATACGGCGGAGGTTGTCCTGGCCGACGATCGCCAGATTGCGCCCGAACCTCTCACGCAGGCCCGCCGCGACGGACGACTTCCCCGAGGCGCTGTTGCCGCGCACCACGACCAGCCGCGTGTCTTCGCTTCCCACCACGTCCGGCACCCTATCGACAGTGCCTGACGCCGAGCTCAACTTCGCTGGTCGGTCCTGGGGGTGACACGCCGTCGGTGGCGGCGTCGAGGACCTGCGCACCGCGATCTGCGAACTGTGGCAGCGCCGCCCGCAACGACTCCGGCCGCGCAGCCCACGTCTACCGAGACTGGGATCCGGGTCCGGCGGCTGCCACCGGGCGCCAGGACCGGGACAAAGGCATCCGCCGGGGCGGCGATTCGAGGTCGTGTCCGCTGAAGAAGTAGCCGACCGGCCGAAGTGACGGGTTGACAGCGGTGCCCAGCGGGCAGGGAAGCAAGTGGTGTCATGAGCACGACCCCTCTCCCCCACAAGGAGGTCGGACATGCACGTCCGCAGACTGACCGGATATGTCACCGCCGCTGTGCTGATGTCGTTGCCGCTGCTGAGCGGCGAGGCCGCGGCCGCGGATCCGCCGGGCGACACCGCGGGCTCTGTGGCCGCGGCCCGGGTTCTCACCTACGACGCAAGCGGTACCGCGGAGTTCAGGTCCGCGGTCGACCGGGGCGCCGCCATCTGGAACGAGAGCGTCGAGGGCGCGGAGCTGCGTCCCGCCTCGGCCGGGCAGCGGGCCAACATCCGGATCCTGGCCGACGACGGCTGGCCACGCGCCCTCACCACCTCGTTGGGCAACGGCACCGTCTGGATCGGACGCCAGGCGGTGAACCAGGGCTACAACACGGTACGCATCTCGTCCCACGAACTCGGTCACATCCTGGGTCTGCCGGACCGCAAGCCCGGGCCCTGCTCCAGCCTGATGTCAGGATCGAGCGCGGGCGTCCCGTGCACCAACCCGTACCCGAACGCGGCGGAGAAGGCGGAGGTCGAGGACAACTTCGCCGGTGCGGCCGACTCACCGTCAGCGGTAGTGGGATCCGCACCCGTCCTCATCAAGGACTGAACGGGCAGGGCCCCCGCACGGCACCAACCCCGGTGCCGTGCGTCGTCCCGTCCGGATCGCCCCGCGTCGGCGTTACCTGACGGTGAAGGCAGCGGGATGTTCGAAGGGCTGGGCTTTTCCCGGTGCTTACGAACAAGCAGGCGCCGACCATGCGACAGGAGACCGATCAATGACATTCACTCCGGTACGGAGCAGAGTACGGACGGCGGCGCTCGCGCTCTCGGCCGTCGCGGCCCTGGTACCCGGCACGGCCGCCGCGACCGACGCGACAGCGGCCCCCGCTCCCGCGAAGCAGGGGCCAACCTCGGTGGCCTACATCGAGGTGAACAACAACAGCATGAGCAACGTCGGCAAGTACACGCTCGCGAACGGCGGCGGCAACGTCTTCGACGTCGCCGTGATCTTCGCGGCGAACATCAACTACGACACGAGCACGAAGACCGCGTATCTGCACTGCAACGAGAACGTGCAGCGCGTCCTCGACAACGTCGCCACGGAGATACGACCGCTGCAGCAGAAGGGCATCAAGGTCCTCCTCTCGGTGCTCGGCAACCACCAGGGCGCGGGGTTCGCCAATTTCACGTCCCAGCCGGCCGCTTCGGCGTTCGCGAAACAACTATCCGACACAGTGGCCAAGTACGGCCTGGACGGCATCGACTTCGACGACGAATACGCCGAGTACGGCAACAACGGCACCTCCCAGCCCAACAACAGCTCGTTCGTGCACTTGGTGACGGCATTGCGCGCGAACATGCCGGACAAGATCATCAGCCTTTACAACATCGGTCCGGCCGCGTCCCGCCTGTCCTACGGCGGCGTCGATGTCTCCTCCAAATTCGACTACGCCTGGAACCCCTACTACGGCACCTGGCAGGTCCCGGGTATCGCGCTGCCCAAGTCGAAGCTGTCACCGGCGGCCGTCGAGATCGGCCGGACTTCACGGAGCACGACCGCCGACCTCGCTCGTCGCACCGTCGGCGAGGGGTACGGCGTCTACCTGACGTACAACCTCGACGGCACCGATCGCAGCGCCGACGTCTCCGCGTTCACCAGGGAGCTGTACGGCAGTGACGCCGTCTACACGCCGTAAGGCGCCCGCACGTACCGGCACGCGGTGCTCCGGTCCCTCGGGGGCTGCCGCGCCGACGCCCTGTTGCCCAGGGTCGGTGTCGCAGCGGCCACGGCATCGACTTTCTCAGGAACAGGGAAGGTGTTCCGAAGTATGCCCGTTCTGGAGTCGGCCAACGGATCAACTTGCACGTGGGCCGACTTTCCTGGCGATGGACCACACGCAGATCCCGACTGCAGGCTCTCCTCTGCCTTGTGGTGACGCAGCGTTCGGATCGTAGGTTCAACTCCGCGGATCCTCGCCGGACTCCCTACGGCTCAGGCCACTGGATTCTCCAACAGCGCGACCCGGTTGCCGTCAGGGTCCTTCAGGGCGGCGAACCGGGTACGCTCACCGCCCGTCTGCACCGGCCCCGCGGCCAGGCCGCGCTCCGCGAGCTGCGCAAGGGCATCGTCCAGGTCAGGCACCTCCAGATTGAGAAGTGAGGAACCGGAACGTTCGGCGTCCTGGAAGACCTGGAGCCAGCCACCCGTGGTGAGGTGCCAGTCAGCCAGCGACGGCATGGGCCGGGTGTCCGCCGGGCGCCCCAGCAACCGCTGGTACCAGGCCACCGCAGCCTCGATGTCTCCCACGGGTGCGACCATCAGTACGCGTGCAATGTCCATACAGGCAGCTTGAGGCACGAGAACCCATCACTCGTTGCCAGACACTCATCACTGGTACACATGGCTCCGTACTCGGTCGGAGCCTTCGGAGGGGTCACCGAGCTGCACGGCGACGCTGAGGCTGTCCTTCGTGTGTACGAGGCCACCCGGCAGAGTGGCATCGACCCGGCTGCTCCGGCTGGTTCGTCGGGCTGTTGTCCCGCAGACCGCCGCCCGACGCTCGCGCTGGGCTTGGAGTCGGCGCTCCAACGGCTGCGGACAACTCCGCACCGAGGGCCACGAGATCACGTGGCGAGGGACGTCGCCCCGCCGTCTTCGCCGCCCACGTCTCGGCCGCGCGGTGCAGGGTGGCGCTGGAGCGTGTTGTGAAAGTACTGGTCACAGTACCCAGCACGGTCGCTTCTGGGGCGGCAGGTGGCCGGTCAGCGCACCAGCAGGTCAATCACGCCCGTCAGATCCTCCTCGCCGCTGCCCTCAGCCAGGCGGCGTCGCATCAGCTCGAAGTACGGGCTGAGCAGTTCCGGGCTGACACCCTGCTGCTCGCCGGTACTGCGGAAGGTCGGCGTGCCGGCCACCTGCATGGCGAGCGACGCGGGGTCGATGTCCTCCTTGCGGATCAGGGCGAAGACATGCGCGGCCCCGGCGAACATTCCGTACATGGCGCTGAGCAGGGCGGCCACGTCGTGCAGGGCCGCGAAGCCCGCGTCCTCGCCGACGTAGGTGGTCCCGGCCGGGACGACCAGGCTCTGCTGGTGCCGCTCGAACAGCTCCCGTGAGCCGCTGTAGAAGACGTAGCCACCGGCCCCTGGGACGCCGATCATCGGAGGGACGGCCATGATCCCGCCGGCCACGTAGCGGGCGCCTCGCTCGCGGGCCCACTCGGCGCGGGCACGTGCCTGGGCAGGGGTGCCGGTCGTCAGGTTGACCAGGTCCCTATCGGCCAGGTCGGTCTCGGTCAGCACCTCCTCGACCGAGGCGTCGTCCAACAGGCATACGCGGCGAGTGCTGCGGCGCGGGCCTGGGTGCGGTTCCAGACGGTGACGGGGTGGCCGACGACAAGCCAGGTACGGGCCAGCGCGAAGCCCATCGCGCCGACGCCCAGCAGTGTGATGGCGGTCTTCTCAACGGTGTTCTGTGTCATGCCTATTAGACAGGTGTCGGAGGGGTGGGGCATGACGACGCTCAACCGGCCGGGCGCACCGGACGGACACGTAAGGTGCTGATCCTCTGGGCGCTCCGCGAGCACCCCCGCCGGCGCTTCGGCGAGCTGCGTCGACTGCTTCCCGGCATCACCGAGAAGGTGCTGGCCGCATGGGGTCGCGAGCGGCCGGCCACTCGGGGGCTGAAGGAGAAAGCAGGCTAGGGTCTGTGGTGGACGTGCTGCTCACAGTCAATCGTTGATGGCCGCGACCAGCACGGTCGCCTCGTAGCCGACAGCGAGTTTGTTGTACCTCGTGGCCACCGTCCGGTGGCGTTTCAGCCGGTTGATGCCACATTCCACGGCGTGGCGCTCCTTTTCTCGTGGTCGAGCTCTTCCGCCCCTGCCCGCTCGGCATCTCCCGTGACGCAAACCCGACTTTGGCTCCAACTGAAGCCAGGCGGCGCACTCCTGTGGCGGAGAGATTGCCTCCGCACGCCGAATACGTACAGACTTCAGTCGAATACCTTGGGTGATGCCAGCGGGTCGCATCATGTGCGGTCCGCTCTACGAGGGGATCTCCACATGATGCGACGACGCATGGCAGTGACTCTGGGAGCACTGGCGGCCGCCGCGACCCTGGCCGTCGCGGTGCCGGGATCGGCGTACGCGGCGGACGGCGTCCTGGTCGTCAACGGCAACGAGTACAAGGACCCGAGCGGCTGCTACGGCATCGACTGGTACCCGTCCTCGGTGACCAACCACACCGACGCGATCGCCGAGGTCCACTCCGGGCCGGGCTGCACCGGCCCGGTCGAGTGGCTGGTCCACCCGGGCGGGACGTACTACACAGAAACAGCTCAGAGCGTCTTCATCCTCTGAGCCCACCGGCGGCATGGGCGCCTCGTTCCCAGCGGGGCGCCGCGTGTCCGAACTGCCTGGTCACGACTCGGCACAGGGGCTCGTCCTGTGGGATGGGCGAGCCGTGTGGGTGCGCACCCGGGGCACTTCCGTGACTGCTCGGAACGTTCGTACAGAGCCGCGCGTGCGCCTGACGCTGCCGGACACCTTCGACGTGGTGCTGGTGCTTCCCGGAGCAGGGGGAGTCCGGAGGGGCGGCGGAGGCGTTCGCCGACAAGTTCGGGGGGATCCGCGCGGGGATGGAGGTTTCATTTTTTTGCGGGCGCGGCGTATCTCATGCGGGCGTGGTGACCGCCCTGGCGGCGGTCCTGCGCGACCCGAAATCCAGCACCGCGCGGCAGGTGAACCAGATCGGCATCAGTGAGGGGTTGCGGGTGCGCCGCGCGCAAGGGCTCCACAGCAGCGGGGTCGCCTTGGCGCTCTCCCCCACGGGGTGGGCGGTGGGCGGTGCTGGGGACGAGCGGAGGGGCGCGTGCGCGGCTGCCATGGGTGTACTGCCGGTTTCCTGTGGTTCGGCGGCCCTCTCGTCGAGGAGGTCATCTTCGGCGGGATTCGCTCACCGCGGTGGTGACCTCGGCCGGCACCGACGGGATCGGCGTGACGCCCAGACCGGGCTCTGTCGGGACCGTCAGGTGTCCGTCACGCAGGACGAAGGGCTCGGTGATGTCGGTGGTGTAGTACCGGTCGGAGGCGGACACGTCCCCGGGCAGCGTGAAGTTGGGCAGCGCCGCCAGTGCGGCGTTGCCGGCCCGGCCGAGGCCCGGCTCGAGCATTCCACCGCACCACACCGGTACGCCGGGGGCGTCCAGGCAGATGGGTGTGCGCAGACTTCGGGCCAGGGCGGCGTGGCCGAGGAGGTCCTCCTCGTCCAGAGGTTGCTCGATCAGGAGCAGGTCGAACGCGTCCAGGCCGGCGAGGTGCCGCGCGTCGGCCCGTGCGTAGGCGGCGTTCGCGTCGACCTGGAGGAGCGTGTCGTCGCCGAAGCGCTCGCGCACTGCGCGTACCGGTGCGAGATCCCAGCCGGGTTCGATCTTGAGCTTGATCCGCACGTGGCCCTGCTCCAGATAGCCCTCGACGGCGTCGAGCAGTTCCGGGACCGAGTCCATGATGCCGACCGACACGCCGCTCGGCACGCGGTCGGCGACGGCGCCCAGTCCTGCGGCGAACGACATTGCGTGGGAACGCAGTTCGGCGTCCAGGACCGCCGTCTCCAGCGCGGCCTTTGCCATCCGGTGGCCCTTGACGGCGGCGAGCAGCGGTCCGACGGTACGGGCCGTGACGTCCTCGGCGCCCTCCACGTACTCCGACGAGTAGCCGGCGTCGGCGCCGGCGACGCACTCCCCCCGTCCCTCGGCGTCGGACGCGGTCACGTGCACCAGAAGTGCCGAGCGCTCGTACTCGATGCCCAGGGAAGTGCGGAACGGGGTGACGAGCGGCAGGGACGGCACCTCTACACGGTGCTGTCCCGGTCGGGAATCAGCCTCGGAGACTGGATCCGTACCCGCCGCCTGGCCGAATGCAGGCGGGAGCCGGCCGGGCCGAACGGACGGGTGCGGACCATCGCGGCGACAGGACGGAGGTGGGGCTTCGTGGACGCGACCCACTTCAGCAAGGTGTTCAAACAGGCTTACGGAATCTCACCTCGCGTCTGGCGCGACCAGAACCACCACCCCCGCTCCCCCGCCTGACGCCTGCGCGCGGCCACCGTCAGGAGGCGCTACTGCCCTACTTCGGCCGCACCGGATCGCTCTTCGCGCTCTCGGGCCCCCGCCCGGCCATGTTCTCGGCGGTGACGGTGAAGGTGTACGTCTCCCCCGCGGTGAGGCCCTTGACCTCGGCCTTCGTGGCCCCTTCACCCACGCGGACGGGTGCGAGCGGCTTTCCGTTCCGGTAGGGCCTGATCAGATAGCCGGTCACCGGAACGCCGCCGTCGAACGCCGGAGCCTTCCACCGCACCGAGGCACGGCCCTTGCCCGGTGACGCCGAGACCGCCTCGGGGGCCTCGGGTGCGGAGGGCAGGGCGTCCACCTCGAACTCCAGCAAGCCGTTGTTGAAGCCCGTACCGCCCACGGTCTGGAAGCGCACCCAGTCGAAGGTCTTCATGGCGAAGTTCACGGTCTTCGGCCCCTCGGCGGGGATGTCCCCGACCTCGACCCGGCTGCCGTCGGAGAAGGTCAGGACGCCGCCGTTGGCATCGTCCTTCGTCGTGCGGTCGGACAGCACGATCCGGTCCGCCTTGATCTCATCCGGCCAGTCGAGCTGCACCCACGGGTCGAGTTCTCCGTCCGAGGCCCAGTCCGCGCCCGGCGTGGCGCCGCCGGAGTCGCAGCCGTCGTGGACGTTTTCCGCCGGGTAGTCGTCGCTGTACTCGGACGACGCCGTGGCCACGACGTCCGGCCGGCAGGCGGCGTTGCCGCGCAGTTTGGCCTTGTCGAGGCCGATGTCGACCAGCTTCGAGGCGGTGGCGTCCCCGCTGTCGGCGGAGGCGGCGGTGACACGCACCCGGCCGTCGCGGTGGTTGACGGTCAGGATGCCGTCGTCGTCGATGACCGCCTTCTCGGTCGGGGATCCGTCCGGCTCGGTCACCGACCAGAACACTCGCTTGAACGTGGCGCCGGCGGGTGCGACCGTGGCCTCGAAGCGGGCTTCGCCGTACGGCTCGTCCAGTGTGCTCGGACCGCTTACGGCGATGTCCTTCACGAACGTGGATGTGCGTCCCTCGGACTTCGACTGTGACGGCGGCAGGTGCTCGGTGCCCCAGTCCTTGTCGGGCTCGGAGCCCATCCACAGCTCCAGTGTGCCGCCGTCGGCGAGCTGGTCGTGCCGGAACCAGGCGTTGTCCAGCCGCTTGCCGTCCAGTCTGGCGTGCTGGATGTACATGTTCTCGGCCGAGTTGTGGTGCGTGACGATGCGGAAGCGCTTGCCCTTGGTGTGGCGCGGGTCGAGCTTGATGGTGATCTCGTCGAAGACCGGGGAGGTGATGTCGTAGACCGGCTCCTGCAGACTGCCGCCGGTGACCTCGAAGAGCCCCATGCCCATCAGGGCGCTGAGGGCGCCCATCTGCCCCTGGTCCTCGTCGAAGTGGCCGTAGCCGTCGTCGGTCGCGGTCGAGCCGTAGGTCTTCTCCTTGACCTGCCGCACCCAGTACTGGGTCAGCCACGGCTTGCCGACGTAGTTGAACAGATGGGCCATCTCCAGACCGGGCTGATTGCCGTAGGAGACGTATCCCTCCCCGTACTCACCGATGAAGTCGTCCTTCTCCGCCCTCGTGAAGGCGTAGTTGAGCTTGTCCGCGTACGCCGTCTCGCCGCCCATCAGGTTGGCCAGCCCCATCACGTCCTGGGTGGTGAACCAGGTGGCCTGCCAGGCGTTCGCCTCGACGAAGTCGTCCGGGGCGAGCGGGTCGAAGGGGGTACGCCAGCGGCCGTCGGCGTCGCGCGGGCGGATGAAGGCGGTGTCCTCGTCGTAGAGGTTGCGCCAGTTGCGGGAGCGTTCCTCCAGGTACTGCTGGGTGTCGGTGTCGTCCCAGGCCTCGAACTCGTTCAGGCCGACGTTCTCGCCCTCGCCGCCGGTGGCGGTGAACTTGACCGAGGTGACGTCGCGCTTCTCGAACCGGACGGTCTTCCTGCCACCGTCGGCGGGGATGTCCTTCACGTCCACGCCGGAGCCGTCGCTGAACTCCAGCCGTCCGGAGCGGACATTGCTGTCGTTGTCCGCCCGGTCGCTGAGCACTACCTTCCGCAGCGTGCGCGGCTCGTCCCAGGTGAGCTCGATCCAGGGGCTCTTCTCCCCCGCCGACGCCCACTCGACGTCGGTGGGCGCGCGCAGTGGCCGGCCGTCGATCGCGTGGGCGGCGCCGTGCTCCTCGTCCAGCTCGGACGAGGCCGTGGCCTTCGCGTACTGGGTGGCGTTGATGCCCCGTTTGCCCAACTGCTTCGCGAACTGTGCCAGTGCCCAGTCCTGGTTCGCGTATTCCAGGGTCTGGCCCGCGCCCTGACCCGTCGTGCCACTCGGCACGTAGCCGAGGTCGAGGTACTCGCGGTTGCCGCCGGTGCCCCAGCCCCCGTAGTCGAACCAGGCCTTGTCGAACAGCCCGCCCACCGACTGGGCGTCCATCATCGCCTCGTACGCCAGGTCCGTGTCGAAGTCGCGGATGCCCTTGTTGTAGGCGCCGGTGATGAAGGACGTCACGGGTGAACCGCTCATCACCATCGAGTAGTTGCCGGCGACCGGCCCGCGGGGCAGCAGCTCGCCGTCCTTGTACATCTGGAGCTGGGACTTCACCAGGCTGCTGTAGATCTCCGGATAGGCGAGGCCGAGGACGCTGTTGAGGTTCCACTGGGTCAGCCACAGCGCGTCGTAGTTGTACATCGCGAACTCCGGCCTGCCGTCGCGGCCGACCGGTACGTGTCCGACACGGCCCCTGCCCCAGGTGTTGTCCAGGTAGGCGCCGTCGGCGTCGCTGACCATGCTGCGCCCGCACAGGACGTGGAACAGGTCGGTGTAGAACTTCTCCTGCTGCTGGTCGGTGCCGCCGCGGACGTCGATGCGGCCGAGCATCCGGTTCCACTGCTTCTGGGCATCGGCCTTGACCGCGTCGAAGTCCCAGCCGGGCAGCTCGGTCCGCAGGTTCTTCTCCGCTCCCGCGGTGCCGGTCAGGGACAGGCCGACCTTCATCTGCACCTGTTCGCCCGCCTCGAGTCGGTCGTAGCGCACGTAGGCGCCGGCGTCGGTCCCCGAGACCTCGTCGACGGGCTCTCCACCGTCGACGAGCTTGCCGCCGGCCCAGCCGTGCAGGGAGTCGAAGGGCTTGTCGAAGCGGATGTCGAAGTACAGCTTCACCTTGTGGTCGGCGTCGTCCTCGGCGAAGCCCTCGCCGTGCTGCAGTACGTAGCCGGCGATCTCGCGGTCGTTGCTCCTGGTCACGTGCGCGTCGTCCATGATCGCCTCGCCCAGGTGGCCGCCGAGGTTGACCAGGATCTCGCTGGGTCCGGCCTTGTCGTACGTATAGCGGTGCATGCCGACGCGGTCGGTGGAGGTGAGCTCCGCGTCGATGCCGTAGCGGTCCAAGTGCAGCTTGTGGTAGCCGGGTTGTGCGACTTCACCGTTGTCGTGGTCGACGTGCGACTGCCAGCCCTCGTCGCCGTCGAGCTTGGGTACGCTCTCGCCGCTGGTCGGCATCACCTGCACGCCGGACAGCCGCCAGTCGTGGAGGTGGCTGAAGCCCTTGACCTGGTTCTCGTTGCGCCGGTAGCCGGTGTCGCGGGAGGAGTGGGTGCTGGTGTCCGGGCGCAGTTTGACCATGCCGAACGGTCTGCTGGCCGACTGGAAGAAGAAGTACCGGCCGATGTCGGCCTCCACCCACGGGTTCACCCGGTCCACGTAGTTCCGTCGGTCCTCGTGGTCGCGTTCGGCACCCGCGGAGGGTGCGGCCGCGGCGACGGGCGTGCTCGCGCCGCCGTCCACCACGCCCAGAACCAGCAGGAGGGCGCTCAGCAGTAAGGTCAGGCGGCGGGCGAGTCGGGAGGCGGCGGCTCGGGCTGCCCGCCCGTCTCTGGGACGACCTGGCATGAAAGTCTCCTCGCGTGCGGGTTAGCGTTAACGTGAGAATCCAAGGCTGGAGCGTCCCTGCTTCACAGGGTCGTGTCAATGGCGCCGACACAACCGGCTTCCCGACAGCCTGGGCCCACAGGTGCGTTTTCAGCTTCCGCACATCCGTTGACGCCTCCGCGACGCGCCGCTAACTTCCGTGTGAACGTTAACTCAAAATTCGGAGGTCTTTCGTGTCCCAGGCAGCGGCACCCGACGCGAAGAGCGTGGGCAGGTCCTCCACCAGACGCATCTACTTCTTCGGCGCCCTCGGCGGCCTGCTCTTCGGCTACGACACCGGGGTCATCGCAGGCGCACTGCTCTACATCCGGGACGAGTTGGGGCTGACCCCGCTGACTGAGGGTCTCGTCGTCAGCTCCCTTCTGGTGGGGGCGATGGCGGGAGCGACCACCGCGGGAAGGCTCGCCGACACCCTCGGCCGGCGCCGCGTCGGCATGGCCGCTTCGGTCGCCTTCGGCGCGGGCGCGCTGGCCGCGGGCCTGGCCCCCAACACGGCACTGCTGGTCGCCGCCCGCGTCCTGCTGGGCCTCGGTGTGGGAGCGGCCTCGGTCGTCGTTCCCCTCTACCTCTCGGAGATGGCCACCACGCGAAGTCGCGGCGCGGTGTCGTCCCTGAACCAGTTGATGATCACCGTGGGCATCTTCGTGGCCTACGTCACCAACTCGCTGCTGGCGCCGGCCGAGGCATGGCGCTGGATGCTCGGCCTCGCGATCGTGCCCTCGACGGTGATGCTGGCGGGCTTGATCGTGATGCCGGAGACGCCGCGCTGGCTGCTGCGCAACGGGCGGGAGGAGGAAGCCCGCGAGGTGCTCGCGCGAACGCGTGGTGCGACCGGGATCGAGGCCGAACTCGCCGAGATCCGGCAGGTAGAGGCCACCTCCCGGGAGCGGGCGGGACTGCGGGAGGTCTTCGTGCCCTGGCTGCGTCCCGCGCTCGTGGTGGGCATCGGGCTCGCCGTGCTCAATCAGGTCGTCGGCATCAACACGATCATCTACTACGCGCCCACGACGCTGACCGACGTCGGGTTCAGCGACTCCGCCGCGATCTACGCCAACACCGGAATCGGCGCGGTCAACATGGTGATGACGCTGGTGGCCATCTGGCTCATCGACAAGGTGGGCAGGAAGCGGCTGCTGCTGACCGGAGCGACGTGCATGTGCGTCAGCCTGACCGTGCTGGCGGCGACCTCGCTCCTGCTGCCGGAACCGGACGGCCCGGGTGCGGTCGGCGTGGTCACGCTGGCCTGTCTCGCCGCGTTCATCGTCAGCTTCTCCGCGTCCTGGGGCGCCGTGTGCTGGGTGGTGATCAGCGAGGTGTTCCCGCTGCACGTGCGGGGCGCCGCGGTCGGCTTCTGCACGATGCTGCTGTGGCTGGCCAACTTCGTCGTCTCGCTCAGCTTCCCGGTCCTGCTCGACGCCGTGGGCATCGGCTGGCTGTTCCTCGGGTTCGCGGCGATCTGCGCCCTCGCCCGTGTGTTCACGGCACGGTTCGTCGTGGAGACCAAGGGGCGCAGTCTCGAGGACATCGAGCTCGCCCTGCGCGCCCGGGAGGCCTGACGTCCGCCCCATCGACGAACCACGAACACCTCGCCCACGGTCACCCCACCGTCGCCCCCCTGTACCGCCTTGACTGGGGCCGGACCCCGCACCTTACAGTTAACGATAACATTCAGATCGACCCCCGGAGAGTGCCGTGACCCGCTCCTACCAGCGCAACCCCCGCTACCCGGCTGTCGACGGAAGGGTCGCGCGCGGGTGGGAGGCCGCTGTCCGGACCCTGCCCGCCGGGCCCGCCGTACTGGCCCTCGACGGCCCGGCCGCGCTCGACTGGAGTGCCGTACACAGCCATCTGTCCCGCGCGCTCGCCGCGCACTGCACGCCCGCCCGTTTCGTGGACCTGCGCGAGTTCGAGGCCGACTGGGACACCGTCCTCGAGCGGACCGGCGACGGCCCGGGCGCGGATCCGTACTACCTGCCCCTCGCCCGCGCCTCCGTTGCCGGGGCGTACACCACGCTGCCCCGGACCGACACTCCCGACGAGGGGCTGCTGATCGCCCTGGGCCCGGGCGCCGCACTCGTCGGGCACGACCTGCTGTGGTACGCCGACCTGCCCAAGCGCTACGCCGAAGCGGCCGTCAGCGCCGGGGACCCGGCCGTCGGCGTCAACCTCGGCCGGCACGGCGCGCCCGGCGACCTGCGCCGTCTGTTCTACGCGGACTGGCCCGTGCTCGACGCCCACCGCGACGCCCACGCCGCCGACATCGACCGCTGGCTGGACCTCCAGGACATCCGACGTCCGGCCTCGATCGACGGGAGCACCCTGCGCGCCACTCTCGCGCACCTGGCCGCCGGCCCGGTCCGTACCCGCCCGTGGTTCAACTCCACCCTCTGGGGAGGACAGTGGGCATCGAGCGAACTGGGCTTCACGCCGCAGAGCGGCAACACCGCACTCGGCTACGAGCTGATCGCACCCGAGGCCGGCGTCCTGGTGGGCGACGGGCCCGAGGCCGAGGTGGAGCTGCCCTTCCAACTGCTCTGCGTCCTGCATCCCGAGGAGTTCCTCGGTGCGGCGGTGCACGAGGAGTTCGGCACCTCCTTCCCGATCCGCTTCGACTACCTCGACACCGTCCGGGGAGGCAGCCTCTCGGTCCATCTGCACCCGCGCGAGGAGTACATGCGCGCACACTTCGGTTGGGCCTACACCCAGCACGAGACCTACTACCTCACGGCCACGGCCGCCGAGGACCCCCGCGTCCACCTGGGGCTCCAGCAGGACGCCGACATCGAGCTGATGCGCAAGCAGGTGATCGCCGCCATCGAGCACGGCGAGGAGATGAACGTCGAACGCTTCGTCCAGAGCCATCCCGCCGAGGAAGGCCGGCTCTACCTGATCCCGGCGGGGACACCGCACGCCTCGGGCACCGGCAATCTCGTCCTGGAGATCAGCGCCACACCGTACCTGTACTCTCTGCGCTTCTACGACTGGCTCCGCAAGGGGAAGGACGGAGCGCCCCGCCCGCTGCCCTACGAGCACGCGTTCGCCAATCTCGACGACACCCGCCGGGGCGAGGCGGTGAGCCGCGACCTCTTGCAGCAGCCCCACGTGCTGCGCGAGGGATCAGGCTGGCGGGAGGAGGTTCTAGGTGCGCTGCCGGAGATGTTCTACGAAGTGCGCCGCGTGGCGCTCGAGCCGTCCTGCCGGGGCGCCGCCATGGACACGGCGGGCCGGTTCCACATCCTCAACGTCTCCGCCGGGGAAGGCGTCGTGATCGAGTGGGGCGACGGCCGTTCGCACGACCTCGCCTTCGCCGAGACCCTGACGGTCCCCGCCGGGGTCGGCCCCTACCGGTTGCGCCCGCTGGGCCCGAAGCCCGTGCACGTCGTCACCTCACTGGTCAGGGAGGACCGTTGATGCGGCCGGTACTGGAGATCGGCGGCACGCATGTCACCGCCGCCATGGTGGACCTGCCGGCGGGAGCCGTGCACGGGGAGACCGCTCGGGAACCGCTGCCCCCGCACGGCTGTGCCGAGGAGATTCTCGGCCGTCTCGCCCGGGCCGCCTCCCGTCTCGGGGCGCCGCCGTCCGCCACCTGGGGCGTGGCCGTGCCCGGGCCCTTCGACTACGAGGCCGGTCTGGCACTGTTCGAGGGCGTCGGAAAGTTCGACGCGTTGTACGGCGTGGATGTCGACGCCGCCTTGCGTGCGCGCATCCGCCCGACACCCGCCACGCTCCGCTTCGTCAACGACGCCGACGCCTTCGGCCTGGGCGAACACACCGGCGGGGCCGCGGCCGGACACGCACGCGCCATCTGCCTGACTCTCGGCAGCGGCGTGGGCTCGGCCTTCCTGGCGGACGGCATGCCGGTCAACGACGGACCACACGTACCGCCACAAGGCAGTGCCCACCGGCTGGCCTTCGACGGACGCCCGCTGGAGGACACGGTCTCACGCCGCGCGATCCGGGCCGCCTACGCCCGTGCCGCGGACGGCAGTCCGGACGACGTGCCCGACGTACGGGGCATCGCCGCCCGCGCACGCACCGGAGACGCCCTTGCCGGCGAGGTGCTCGAACACGCCTTCCGCGCCCTGGGGGTCGCCATGGCCCCCTGGGTGAACCGCTTCGCGGCCACCGTGCTGGTCGTCGGCGGCTCCATCGCGACGTCCTGGGACCTCGTCGTGACGCCACTGCGCGACGGTCTGGTGGCCGGCGGAGCGTCCGGGCCGAGCCTCGCACCCGCCCGCCTGCCCGACACGGCCTCGCTTCTGGGGGCCGCGCGGTGGGCCGCGTCCCGGGCGGCGGACGGGGAGGAGAGCCAAGGCGTCCGCCTATGATGGTGGATCCGCGCAGACGGCGAACGGCTGCCGGTGCCCGAAGGGAGCAGCAACGCAGTGTCCGGGTCCGTAACCGCCGGAGAGCCGCCTCGCCCCAGCCCCACGATGCGAGACGTCGCGGCACGCGCCGGCGTCAGCGCCATGACCGTCTCGAGGGTGCTCAAGGGGAACGAGGGCGTCGGCGAATCCACCCGTCGACGCGTTCTCGAAGCCGTGACCGACCTGGGCTACCGCCGCAACGAGACGGCGCGCAATCTGCGGCTCGGCCGGCACAGCGGGCTGGTCGGACTCGTCGTCACCAACCTCGCCAACCCCTTCTACGCCCAACTCGCCCTCGGCGCGGAGGAAGTGGTGCAGGCGTACGGCCTCAGGCTGGTGCTCGGCAACACCGCCGAACAGCTCGCGCAGGAGAAGCACCTTGTCCAGGACCTCGTCTCCCGGCAGGTGAACGGTCTGATCGTCGTCCCGGCCGGCTCCGACCAACGACATCTCTCCCCCGAGGAGCTGGAAGGCACCCCGCTCGTCCTGGCCGCGCGCCCGCCGGCCGGCATCGAGGCCGACACCGTGCTGGTCGACGACTTCGGCGGTGCCCGAGCCGCCACCGCACGGCTCGTGGCGGACGGCCACGAGAAGATCGGGTTCGTCGGCAATCCGCCCACCCTCTTCACCGGTGCCGAGCGCTTCCGCGGCTGGTGGTCCGCGCTGGAGGAAGCCGGACTCCGGCCGCGCGAGGAGTGGGTGCGGCGGGGCCCGTACACCGTCGTCACGGCTGAGGCCGCCGCGCTGGAACTGCTGGACCAGCCGGACGCGCCGACCGCGTTGTTCTGTGCCAACAACCGCCTGACCCTGGGCGCCTGCCGTGCGGTGCGCGGTCTCGGCACCGCCGCCGCGATCGCCGGCTTCGACGATGTGGAGTCCGCCGACCTGCTGGGTGTTCCGCTCACCCTGGCCTCCTACGCCCCGGACGAGATCGGCCGCCGCGCGGCCCAGTTGCTCATGGACCGTTTGGAGGCCGGATCCGGGACAGGGCCGACCGGCCCGCCGCGCAGGACGGTCATTCCCACCCTGCTGGCCACCTACGGCCGGTGAGAACCAGGGCCCGGTCATGGGCCTGGTTGGCCGGCATCCGGGGACGTGACTCCGTGGGCGAAGCGTCGCAACGTTAACGATACCAAGCAACGAGTCGACCCCTACCGCTACCTGCAGTGCCCACATCAGCCGATCTGACCTGGTGTTTCTTCATGACGGGCGATTGAGTCCAGCGAAAACCTTGTGGGTGCCGGATGGTGTCGTTAACGTTCTCGTCCGGAGACCATCTGCGGCACCCCGGCGAAAGGGCACCGATGAACCCCTTTGGTACGACAGAGAGAGGCGTGCGGCCGGGCCCCACTCGCCGCCGTTTCCTCGCCGGTCTCGGCGCGGGCGTCTCCGGGCTCGCGCTCGCCGGCTGCGCCCGAGGCGACAGCACGGCCGCGGTCGAGGGCACGGCGAGCTTCAGCAACGACAACGGAAGCTGGGACGAGGGCTACGCCCTGGCCTCGGACGCGCTGCGCCCCCTGACCGGATACTCGCTGCGCCCGCAGTCGGTCCCGGAAGCGATCGCGTACCAACTGGTCACCCAGATGACGCTGCAGACCTCACACGCGCCGGATCTGATCAAGTGGACGTCCGGCTACGAGCTCAAGAAGCTGGCGCGCGGCGAACAGCTCACCGACCTGTCCGGCCTGTGGAGCGCGTACGCGGACAAGGGATGGATCACCGAGTCACAGCGCGACATCATGCAGTACCGCGGCGCTGTCTACGGAATCCCGTTGTACGAGTCCTACTACGTCGTCTTCTACAGCCCCCCGGTCTTCGCCCGGCTCGGACTGCGCGTGCCGGAAAGCTGGGAGGAACTGCTGCACTGTGCCACCGTCCTCAAGCGGCACGGCACCACGCCCTTCGTGGCCACCCAGGCCGGCGGCTGGCCGGCCTACGAGTGGTTCCAGGAGCTCATCAGCAAGGTCGACCCCGACTTCTACACCGCACTGGTCGAGGGGAAGGCCCGCTACACCGACGCGCCGGCGGTCCGGGCGATGGACATCTGGCACGAGTTCATGCGCAAGGGCTGGACGACCCCACCCGACTACGACCAGGGAAAGGGCGCCGCCGAACTCCGCGAGGGCCGGGTGGGGATGTTCCTGCACGCGACGTGGCACACGAAGAACCTGAGCGGTGCCGACATGCGGCCGCTCAAGGACTACGACGCCTTCGTTCTGCCCACCGTCACGCGGTCCGCGAAGAAGTCGGTGATCACGGAGAGCAGTGCCCTCGCCGTGCCGCGCCGTGCCACCACCCACGAGGCCGGCATGGCGAGCGCCGGGGCCTGGCTGCACCCGAACGTGCAGCGGGCATGGACCGACTACCTCCAGGACGGCTCGGCCAATCCCACCGTACGGTCCAGCAACCCTGTGGTGGCCGGCCTCAGGGACAACATCACGAAGGAACGGCGGGCACGTCTCGTCCGCTACAGCGAGGCCAGCCCGCCCAGTCTCATCCAGGGCAACATCCAGGACCTCTCGGCCTTCATGACCGGTCAGATGTCGCCCGGAGCGACGCTGCGCAGCATGGCGGAACGCGCGGACGAGGAATGGCACACGTGGAGGCAGGACGAGGCATGAGGACCACTACCGCGCCACCCACCACCGCCGGCCACCAGCACCGGTCGCCCGATCCACGCCCCCGCCGGCCACCTGCCGATCCGCCTCGGACGGCGGTACGTGATCGCCTCGCCGCCGGCGCTTTCCTGACCCCGTCGGTCCTCCTGGTCGGTGTGGTGCTGCTGGCGCCCTTCGCGACGACGATCTACCGAAGCTTCTTCGACGACCACCGTCACTCCGGCTTCGCCGGTGTGGACAACTACCGGCTCTTCCTCACCGACGACGCACTGCTGCGCTCCGTGGAGAACACGCTCCTTTGGGTGGCGGGGACCGTGGCCCTGCCCTTCGCACTCGGCATGCTCATCGCCTGCCTCTCCGACGCCACCCGCTGGTCACGCTTCGCCCGGTTGTGCGTCGTCATCCCCTACGCGCTGTCCGGCGCCGCCGTGGCCGTCGTGTGGAACTTCGTCCTGAGTACCGACGGTGCGCTCAATCAGATGCTGTCGGCGGTCGGCCTGGGCTCCCTCAGCCAGAGCTGGCTGCTCGACTGGCCGGGCAACACCCTGGTCATCATCTGCGTCAACGCCTGGCAGGCCACCGGTGTAGCGGTCATTCTGATCCTCGTCGGGCTGCAGGGCATCCCGCCCGAGACACTGGAAGCAGCCGATCTCGACGGCGCCGGTCCCTGGCAGCGCTTCCGCTTCGTCGTGCTGCCCCAGCTCCGTCCGGTGTCGATCATCGTGATCGGCATGAGCCTGGCCAACGGGCTCAAGTCCTTCGACCTTCTCTGGGTTCTCACCCGGGGCGGCCCCGGACGGGCCACGGAAACGCTGGCGGTCTCCATGTACCAGGAGACCTTCCTGCTCCAGCGGCCCGGAGCAGGCTCCGCGATCGCGGTCGTCCTCACAGTGATCGTCCTTGCGGCGTCCTGGCTGTACCTCCGGCGCCAGTTCGACGAGAAAGGCGCGTGACGATGCGTCTCGGCAGAGTTCTGCGGAACACCGTACTGATCCTCCTGTCCCTGCTGTGGGCCGTCCCGTCCTGGCTGCTCCTGGTCAACGCGCTCGTTCCCGCGCAGGAATACACCGGTACACCCCACTGGCTGCCGAAGAGCTTCGGGCTCTTCGACAACTTCGCGACGGCGTGGAACGAGGCGGACCTGGGACCCGCCATGGGCAACAGCCTGCTGTACGCCGTCGTCGGCTCCCTGACCGCGGTGGTCATCGCCACCGCCGCCGCGTTCGCGGTAGTGATCATGCCGGTGCGGCGCCGCGTGCTGTGGTTCTGGCTGATCTACTCGGGCACTCTGCTGCCGCTCCAGGTGTTCCTGCGCCCGCTGTTCCTCTCCTACGCGCATCTCGACCTGTACGACACGCAGATCGGCATGTTCCTGGTGTACGCCACCATTTCCATCCCGTTCTCGTTCTTCCTCATGCGCAACTACGCCACCACCGTCCCCCGGGAGGTCGTCGAGGCGGCACGGATGGACGGCGCCTCGTGGTGGCGACTGTTCTGGCAGATCCACGTACCGCTGTCGAAGTCGGCGATGGTGGCCGCGTTCTCCTTCCAGTTCGTCGCCATCTGGAACGACCTCCTGTTCGGCATCACCTTCAGCACCAGTGACAACATCCGGCCCGCCATCGCCGCGCTGTCCGAGCTCCAGGGCAACTACTCCGACGTCGGACCCCCCGTGGTCCTGGCGGGCGCCCTTCTCGTCTCGCTCCCCACCCTCCTTCTCTTCTTCTCCGCGCAGCGCTTCTTCGTCAACAACCTCAAGCTCACGCGCTGACCCCGTTTCTGTACCCCCCACTGCGTTGCGGAGCCCCATCCATGCATGACGACCGTGAACTGACCGAAGCCCGACTGCGCCGGGTGCTGGAACAGCGCATTCGCCCCGCCGTGTATCCCGCCTCCGTGCCGCTGGAGGTCGCCGCGTGGGTCTCGCCCGGCGAGCCGGTTCCGGTGGCCGAGGGGCTGACGGCCGCCCACACACCCGTCGCCGTGGGAGAGCGGTGGGGCGCCCCCTGGGACACCACGTGGTTCCGGGTACGCGGCGAAGTGCCCCCTCAGTGGGCCGGGAAGACCGTGGAGGCCGTGCTGGACCTGGGCTTCGACGAAGGGCAACCCGGTTTTCAGTGCGAGGCCCTGGTCTACACCCCGGACGGCACGCCGGTGAAAGGGCTCAACCCCCGTAACCAGTGGGTCCGGGTGGGCACCCGGGTCCAGGGCGGTGAACCCGTCGAGTGGCATCTGGAGGCCGCCTCCAACCCGTGCCTGGATCTCGGCTCGTTCCTGCCGACGAGGCTCGGCGACCGGCACACCGCGGGCACCGAACCCCAGTACCGCCTGGCGCGGATGGACCTCGCGGTCTTCGACCCGCAGGTGTGGGAACTCGTTCAGGACCTCGAAGTACTGGACGAGCTGATGCACGAGCTGCCGCTGGACGCCGAACGCCGCAGCCGGGTGCGGCGCGCCGTCGGCCGGTCCCTGGACGCTCTCGACCCGCAGGACGTGAACGGCACGGCTCCCGCCGCCAGGCGGGAGCTGGCCGACGTCCTGGCCTCGCCGGCCCACGCGTCCGCGCACCGCGTCAGCGCGGTCGGGCACGCGCACATCGACTCCGCCTGGCTGTGGCCCCTGCGCGAGACCGTACGGAAGGTCGCGCGCACCGCGGCCAACATGACCGCGCTGCTGGAGGACTCCCCGGAGTTCGTCTTCGCCATGTCCCAGGCACAGCAGTTCGCCTGGATCAAGGAACACCGGCCCGAGATCTACACCAAGGTCAAGGACGCCGTGCGTGGCGGGCGCCTGGTGCCCACGGGCGGGATGTGGGTCGAATCCGACACGAACATGCCCGGTTCCGAGGCGATGGCCCGTCAGTTCGTGCACGGGAAGCGGTTCTTCCTGGACGAGTTCGGAATCGAGAGCGACGAGGTGTGGCTGCCCGACTCGTTCGGCTTCGCCGCGGGTCTTCCGCAGATCATCGCCGCCGCGGGTGCCAAGCGGCTGCTCACCCAGAAGATCTCCTGGAGCCGTACCAATTCCTTCCCTCATCACACCTTCTGGTGGGAGGGGATCGACGGGACCCGGATCTTCACCCACTTCCCGCCCGTCGACACCTACAACTGCTCGATGCTGGGCAGTGAACTCGCGCACGCCGCACGCACCTTCAAGGAGCAGGGCGCGGCCAGTGGCTCGCTCGCGCCCACCGGGTGGGGGGACGGCGGAGGCGGCACGACGCGCGAGATGGTCGCCAAGGCGGCCCGGACGCACGACCTCGAAGGTTCTCCCACCGTCACCTGGGAGACACCGGAGGCGTTCTTCACCCGGGCCCAGGACGAGTACCCGGATCCCGCCGTCTGGGTCGGCGAGCTCTACCTCGAGCTCCATCGGGGGACCTTCACCAGCCAGGCCCAGACCAAGCAGGGCAACCGGCGCAGCGAGCACCTGCTGCGCGAGGCCGAGCTGTGGGCGGCCACGGCGGCCGTTCGGACCGGGTTCGCGTACCCCTACGCGCGACTGGACCGCATCTGGAAGACGGTCCTCCTGCACCAGTTCCACGACATTCTGCCCGGTTCGTCCATTGCCTGGGTGCACCGGGAGGCCCGGCGCACCTACGCCGAAGTCGCTCGGGAGCTGGAGAGCGTCATCGGCTCGGCGCTCAAGGCGCTGGCCCCGTCGGGAGACACCGAACTGCTCGCCAACTCGGCGCCCCATCCACGGGGCACGGTGGCGGCGGGTGCCCTGGGCGCTCCCGCGGCCGACGGCGCCGACGTCACGTCCGAGCCGGACGCCGAGGGCGGCTTCGTCCTCGACAACGGGCTGCTGCGGGTCCGCGTCGACGCCCGCGGACTGATCGTCTCGGCCTACGACCGGGAGGCCGGCCGGGAAGCGCTGGCCCCGAACGCGGCGGGGAACCTTCTGCAGATCCACCCGGACCTCCCCAACGAGTGGGACGCCTGGGACGTGGACGCGTTCTACCGCAACGTCGTCACGGATCTCGACGACGTGAGGGAGGTACGCCTGGAACACACCGGAACGGACTCGGCGACGATCCGGGTGTCGCGTTCCTTCGGGAGTTCGCAGGCCGTTCAGTGCCTGACCCTGGCGCGCGGGCAGCGCCGGATCGACCTGGAGACGGAGGTGGACTGGCACGAGACGGAGAAGTTCCTGAAGGTCGCCTTCCCTCTCGACATTCATGCCGAACGGTACGCCGCGGAAACGCAGTTCGGGCACCTGTACCGGCCCACCCACACCAACACGAGCTGGGAGGCCGCCAAGTTCGAGGCGTGCGCGCACCGGTTCGTGCACCTGGAGGAGCCGGGCTGGGGCGCGGCGGTCGTCAACGACTCGACGTACGGACACGAGGTGACCCGCATGGTGCGCGCCGGCGCCGAGCGAGGAACGACCACGACCGTTCGCCTCTCCCTGCTGCGGGCACCTCGCTTCCCGGACCCGGAGACCGACCAGGGCACACACCGCTTCCGCTACGCCCTGGTCCCCGGAGCGCGGCTGGCCGACGCGGTCCGCGAGGGGCACCGCGTCAACCTGCCCGAGCGCCGGGTGCCGGGGGCGGCCGACGGCCCCGGCACCCTGCCCCTGGTCGGCGTCGACACCGAGCAAGTGGTGGTCACCGCCGTGAAGCTCGCCGACGACGCCGGCGGCGACGTGATCGTGCGCTTCCACGAGGCACACGGCGGACGGGCCACGGCCACCGTCACCGCGGGCTTCTCCGTCGCCGGTGTCACCGCGGTCGACCTCCTGGAACGTCCCATCGACGCCCCCGCGCCCATGACGGCGGAAGGGAACTCGGTACGCCTTGCCCTGCGGCCCTTCCAGATCGTGACCCTGCGGTTCACCAGGAGCAACCGTGTCTGAGGGTCGGGGCACCGGACGCCGCCGACCCGTCACACCCGCCCGCGGCCCCATGGCCGCCCGGCCTCCAGAGGAAACCCCCCGCATGACCTCCGACCGCTCCCTGTGGACAGCGACCCCCGCCCCCGTCACCGGATCATGGCCGGTCGTGGACGGCACACCCACGCTGCACGTCGACCTCGACCGCTCCGACGCCGGGTGGCCCGAGGTGCACCCCGGCATCCACGACGCCGACGGAGGTCACCGGGCGCACCGCATCGTGGCGTCCTTCACCCTGGAACACGCCGAAGACGCCGTCCTGCACCTCGCGTATGCGGCGGAGCGCGGCCCCTGCCCCGACCTCGAAGTCGTCCTGGACGGCGCCCGTCACTCGCTGCACCACCTGGCCGTCGAGCGGGCCGACCGCGCCCGCACCGGGGACCCGGGCCCCACCTCCGGGCACGGCACGCTCCGCATCCCGCTGCCCGCGGCATGGCTCACCCCGGGACGGCACGAGCTGACCGTGACCACCGTCCTGGACGAACCCGCGGCCACTGGAGCGCCCCGCGCCGAGGACGGGCGCCCCGCCCGCCGCCCTGGCGAGGCGCTGCCCCCCGCACGCGCCCACTACGGGAAGTGGTTCGGCTCCTATCTGCGGTGGAACGCGGTCCGGCTGGAGTCCGGCGGCACTCCACCGCACCACGCCCCGGGGTGGTCCCTGCGGGCCACACCCCTCTATCTGCACGGTGATCCGCAGCCGGTTCCGCTGGTCGAGCTCACGGCCCAGGTCCCCGCGGGGGCCGCCCTTCCCGGCGACCTGTCCCTGCGTTACGCGGACCGGGTCCTGCCCGTTCCCCGGGCTCCGGAGCGGGACTTCGGCATGGTCCGCTGGCGGCTGCCCGCGCCCGGCTTCGACACACCGGCCGAGTTCGCCCTCCACGCGGGTGACACCCTCCTGCACCGTGCCGACCTGACTCCGGCCCGCCGCTGGACCGTGCACCTGATCCCGCACGTGCATCTCGATCTCGGCTTCACCGACACCCAGCCGAAGGCGCTGGAACTGCACTGCCGCAACATCGACAAGGCCCTGGACCGCCACGCCCGGGACCCCGCGTTCCGCTACAGCGTGGACGGGGCCCTCGTGGTCCGGGAGTACATGCACACCCGCTCACCGCGGCGACGCGCCCGTCTGCGGGAGGCCATCGCCGCCGGAGTGATCGGCGTGAACACCTTTCACAGCAACCTGCTCACGGGCGTCACCGGTCTGGACGAGCTGCGCCGCGCGCTCGACTTCGGCACTTCCCTCCCCGCCGGACCCGGCACCGTTGCCCGATACGCCAACATCACCGACGTACCCACGTGGACGGGGGCCCTGCCCTCGGTGCTGCGGATGGCGGGCGTGGACGCCTTCGTGGGCATGTCCAACCATCACCGCGCGGCCACCGCCGGCAGCGACGAAGTACACCTGGCCTCACCGGTGCGCTGGCAGGCCCCCGACGGCAGCGAAGTCCTGGCCCACTTCGCCGACCACTACTCACAACTGCGGTTCATCGCCGCCGATCCGCAGTCCGTCGCCGGCGCGGTGAACGGCCTGGAACGCTGTCTCGAGCGTTACGAGCGCCCGGACTATCTGCCCACCGATCTCGCCGTGATCGGCACCCACGCCGACAACGAGGACCTCGGTGACGGTGACGCCGGGTTCGCCGAACGGTGGAACGAGGCTTTCGCCCACCCCCGGGTGCGGGTCTCCACGTTCGGCGACTACCTGAGTTCCGTCGCGCCGCTGCGTGACCGGCTGCCGCTGCACCGGGCGGAGGGCGGGAGCTTCTGGGAGGACGGGCCCGCCGCCTCCGCCGCGGACGCCGCCGCCTACCGGCGGGCTCAGGCCATGCTGCCTGCAGCCGAGAACCTCGGTGTCGTCTCACAACTGACCGACGGGCGCTATCGCCCCAACCGGGAGGCCCTGGACCGCGCCTGGGACGGCTTGATCACCGGGGGCGAGCACACCTGGACGTGGGCCCGTGGCGTCTCCCACCCGCACGCGCCGCAGATCGACGACCAGCTCCACTGGAAGCGCCGGGCCATCGACGACGCGGCGCGGATCTCCCTCGACGAGAGCCGCCGCGTGCTCGGTCAACTGGCCGAGGCCCTCGACCTGGACGGCCCCTGCCTCCTGGTCCACAACCCGCACCCCTGGCCCGCGTCGCTGACCGTCGAGGCCGACCTGCCGCAGGGCAGCGTCCCGCTGGACGCGGAAGGGCGACCGGTCCCCCTCGAGGTGCTGAGCGACTGCGCCGGCATGCTCCGCGTCAGGCTTATTCTCGAGGAGATGGAGGCCTTCGGCTACCGTTCCTTCCCCCTGAGCGACCGGAGCGACACCGTTCCCGCGGGGGAACAGGCCCCGGCGGCCGTACACCCGCCCGCGTCGCACCCCGCCGACGAGCGGACCCCGGTGGGGGCGGCAACAGCCGGTCGGACGCGGGCGAGCGACGTGTGGGAGGTCGGGCTTCGGGACGGCGACGGGCTTCCCGTCAGCCTGCGTCATCTGCCCACCGGCCGCCAACTCCTCGACCCCCGGGCCCCCTTCGCGCTGGGAGAGCTGATACGGCTGACGGCCGCCGAGGCGAAGAGCAGCGGGGCCCACGACCGGACGATGATCAAACAGCTCGATTCGCGTCTCCACCCCGGCACGCCCACCGCACTCGCCGAAGAACGCCCCGCGATGCGGCTGCTCGGCGCGCGCCGCACTCCGGACGGCATGCGGCTGCGATGGGCCGGCGAAGGCGCGGGCCTCAGCGCCATCACCGTGGAACTGCTGCTGCGCGATGCTCCCGACCAGTGCGAGCTGACCGTCGAAGCGACGAAACTGCCGGTACTCGACATGGAGTCGGTGTCCGTCGCCTTCCCGTTCCTGGTCGACACGCCGACGGTGCGCTACGACAGGCAACTGGGCTGGGTGGAGCCACGCGCCGATCACGGGCCGGGCTCGTCCAACGAGTGGCTCTCCGCCACCTCCGCCGTGACCGTCACGGCGGACGACGGGCCGGGCGTGATGTGGGCGGCCCCGGACAGTGCCCTGTTCTCCTCCTCCGACCTGGTCCGCGGAGTCTGGCCGGAGCGGTTCTCGGAGACGAACGGGTACCTGTACGCGTACGTGATGAACAACTTCTGGCCGTGCAACACGCCGCCCACGCAGTCCGGCCGAGTGCGGTTCCGCTACGTCTTCGCGGCCGTCGACCGCCACGCGCCCGAAACGGCGTCCCGGTTCGGAGCACAGGCCAGGCTCGGCGCCCTGGCTCATGAGGTGACCCCGCTGGACCGGTTCACCGAGACCCGGCCACCCCGGTTCGCCGAGGGCGCACTGCTCGACCTGGGAGACGTGCCCGACTGCAGGATCTCCCTGACCGGCGAGGAGGACCGCCTCGTCCTGCGGATCGCCAACCTGCGTGCCGGGGAGAACCGCGACATCGCCCTCCGCGTTCCGGACGGCTTCCGTGCGGTGGAGAGCGATGTCGCGACGTCGGCCGCCGACCGCAGGCTCAGGCCCTGCCTGGCACCCTTCGGCGCCGTGGAACTGTTCCTGCGGCGCGGTGAGTCCCGGCAACCGGACAACTGACGGTGGCGGGCGGGCGGTTACCGGATCACGCGGGGTCGAGGCGGGAGACGGTGCCGCCGATGGCGAGGACGTACAGCTCGCCGTCGCCGTCCTGGGCGAAGGACACGACCTCACCGCCGTTCACACCGAGGTCTGTCTGGCCGGTCACCTCGCCGTTCTCGATCTCCAGGGAACGCAGTGTGCCGTCGCAGTAGTCGCTGTAGACGTACTGTCCCGCGAGGTCCGCGATCGCGTCGCCACGGTAGACGTAACCGCCGGTGACCGAGCAGCCGAGGCCGCCCCGGTCGTACTCGTGGATCGGCGGGACGTGGTTCGCCGGCTCGGTGCCGCCCCGGAAGGGGTGCGTGCCCTCCATCTGGGACCAGCCGTAGTTCTCTCCGCCCTTGCTGCTCGCGGGCGCCCAGTCGATCTCCTCCCATGCGCTCTGGCCGACATCGCCGATCAGCAGGTCGCCCGAGCCGGCGTCGAAGGAGAACCGCCACGGGTTGCGCAGCCCGTACGCCCAGATCTCGCCCTTGGCGTCCGGGTCGCCGACGAAGGGGTTGTCCTGCGGGATCGCGTACGGGTCGCCGCCCTGCGGGTCGATGCGCAGCAGCTTGCCGAGCAGGGTGTCGAGCTTCTGACCGTTGCCGTCGGGGTCGCCGCCGCCTCCCCCGTCACCGAACGCGACGTAGAGGTAGCCGTCGGGACCGAACTTGATGTCGCCGCCGTTGTGGTTCGACTCGGGCTGTTCCTGGGTCAGGACGGTGCGCCGGGTGTCCTCCTGGATCGTCCCGTCCTCGACGGCGAACTCGTCGATGGTGCTGGTGCCCTCGAGGTCGGTGTAGGAGATGTAGAGGTGCGCGAACTCCTTGTCGAACGCCAGCCCGAGCAGGCCGCGTTCGCCGTCGGTGGTGGTCTCGTCGGAGATGTCGAGCACGGGGTCGCCGAGTCCGTCGTCGTTCAGGACCCGGACGGTGCCCGCACGTTCGGCGACCCAGACCGTGTCACCGGGACCCGCGGTGCCCGCGGTCGGGTTCTTGGCCTGGGCCACCTCGGTCAGCACAACGGGCGCCGCGCGCTCGGAGGCGGCGGGCTCGTCGGCGGACGCCGTGGCCAGGGCCAGGGACCCGACGAGGCCCAGCGTGCCGATGATCGCCGACAATCTGGTGCGAACTTTCACCATGGCCTCCCGGAGGCGGTGAGTGGGGGGAAGGTTGTGCCGCCGGTCACCGCAGAGAATACGAGACCGGAGCGTCCTGGCCCAGACCAATGTGCGTCTCTTCTGGGGTGTGGGGGTTGTTCACCCGGCTGAGGATGCTGCTGAACAAATGCCGACGGCGATGTACTGAGGGGAGCAGACCATACGAACGCGACCGCTCTGCCGAGGGGAGGATCCGTGCGTTGCGGGGACGAGTTCGCCGGCCGCTACGTCCTCAAGGAGGTCGTCGGCGCGGGGCGCGGCGGTGACGTGTGGCTGGCCCACGACACGGTGGTGGGCCAGGACGTCGCCCTGAAGCCGGAACGGACGGACGGCGGGGGCGAGACCGCCGAACGGCGGCTGCTGGGCGAACCGCGTGCCATGGCCAAGTTCCGCGGCCATCCCCACGTCGTGACCCTTTTCGACGTGGTGAGGGTGGCGCAGGACGGGGACCGGGCGAAGGTCCGGACCGGGACTCGGGACCCGGCCGGAGGGGCAGGGCAGGCGTTCTGGTTCGTCATGGAGTACGTGCCCGGCGGCGGCCTGGACCTGCGCGCCCGGCTCTCTCCCGCGCGGGCGGCCCGCATCGGTGCCCAGCTCGCCGACGCACTGGCCGCCCTGCACGAAGCGGGCATCGTCCACTGCGACGTCAAGCCCGCCAACATCGGCCTCACCCGTGACGGGACCGCGAAGTTGCTGGACTTCGGCGCCGTCTACCGGGCCGGCGGCACCGAGACCATCACGGTCAACGGCCCGTCCAGCTTCACCCCTGACTACGCCGCTCCCGAGCTGGCCCGCGGGAACCTCCCCCGGCCGGCCTCGGACGTGTTCTGCCTGGCCGCCACGCTCTGCGCGCTGGTCACCGGCGCGCCGCCGCGCGGGGGCGTGCCCCAGGAGGCGGACGCCCTCTTCGACCGGGCGGGGGGCGACGCCGAGGAAGCCGACCGGCTGAAGTACTGGAAGGCCGAGCAGGGCGTCGTCGAGCTGGACGCCGCCGCCGTGGGACCTCTGTACCCCGTGCTCACCGCCATGCTTCAACGTGATCCTCGGCGACGCCCCGACGCCGCCGAAGCCAGGCGGCTCCTGGAGGGCGTCGCCGGAGCCGGGCCGAAGTCCCCCGGGGAGACGGCCGGCACCGTCACCGGGCGGCGATCGCGGCGGCGGCCGCTGCTCGCGGCCGCGGCCGCTCTCGGCATCGGCGCCGTACTGGCCCTGGGGCCGGCCGTCGTCCATGACCACGGGGACGGCGGGCAGGCCGCTTCCCGGCCCGTCCAGAGCCGACTGGAGGAGGACGCCCCGGACGGCGGACCCGAGGCCCTGATCGGCGATCCGCACACGGCCGACGTCTGCGCCCTGGCCGACCCCGCCGCTCTCGACCGGTTCGGTGACGGGGAGGTGCGCGTGGACGTGGACTACGGGAATTTCGACCGCTGCGACGTCCTCGTGGGCATCGACGACCGGACCCGGATCGACGTGTCGATCCGGATTCTTCGGGGCTCGTCGCCCGAGGGGTCGAAACCGTCCCGCACCGTCGGGAGGATCGGCATCCGGGAGGATCAGGCCGAGAGCGACGCATGCGAGCTGCTGCTGACGTCCGCCGGCGACACCGACTCCCGGGTCGGGGTTCGCGTCAACATGGGCAAGGGTTCCGTGGTCGGCGGCAACGCGACCCTGTGCGCCGTCGCCGACAGAGCCGCCACGAGGGCGGCCGAGCTCCTCGACCGAGGTCCGCTCCCCCGCCGTTCGCCCGCCTACCCGCGCACCTCGCTGGCCTGGGCGAACGCCTGCGAGCTCCTCGACACCGAGGCGCTGTCCGTCGTACCCGGCCTCAAGGTCGATGTGCCGGACGTCGGCGTCGCGAACTGGAGCTGCGCGTGGTCGAGCGACGTCGACGGGCTGGACGCGGAGATCGCCTTCTTCCGCGATCAGCCGAAGTCCGCGGTGGACGGTGCCACCGCCGCCACGCTCAGCGGATACCGCTCCGTCCTCGGACCTGCCGACGACGACACCTGTACGGCCTTCGTCGAGTACCGCAGGTACAGCGGCCGGGACGGCGAGACCGCCGCCGAGATGGTGCGCCTGGACGTCCATGGGCAGCAGCCCATGGACAGGCTCTGCACGATGGCCGGGGAACTCGCGGCCTCCGCCGCCGCCGAACTCCGCACGCGATGACACCGGATCTCAGGGAGCGGAGTCCGGCCAGGCCGCGTCGTCCTCCATCAGCTCCAGATCCGGCGGCACGAGCGTCGTCGACTCGACCAGCCCCTTGATCAGATTGTGCAGCAGGCTGTTGTCGCCGGGGCGGCCCTGCGACTTGTCGTGGATCAGCGGGTACCGGAAGCCGGTGCGGTGCAGGCGACGGCGTACGGCCTCGATCCGGTACTCGATCTTGCGCTCGTTCCAGCCCGCGTCCGGGCGGAGGTAGGCGAACTGCTTGGCGGCGGTCGCGTACGTCAGGGGGCGCGGGTCCTCCTCGTACAGCAGATACCGCTGGCCGAGGACGACCAGCAGCAGCCGTTCGTCGTCGTCGAGTGCCCAGGTCTCCGGGCGCGCGGTCGCGGCGCGCCGCCGGGACACGGGTCCCTGGTCGTCGTGGCCGGCGACATACAGCTCGACCAGGTGCTCCCGGTAGCCGGAGCCCTTCACGAACAGCGGGGTGTAACCGGTGGCGAGCGGGACCGGCTCGGTGCTGAGGTGCATCATCCGGCCGCGCGGCAGACGGACCAACTGCTGTCCGGTGTTGCGCAGCCACCACTGCCCCGCGCGGTACGTCAACTCCCCGTGCCGACGGCTCACCCGCAGGTCGTCGATGCCGACTCCCAGGTCCACGTCCGGCTTCTCGCCCCGTCCGAAACGGACCGTCAGCCCCGGGCGGGGCGGTGCGGTGAGCTCACCCGTGACGGTACGGGCGTGCAGGATGCCGGGTGTGGTGGGCGCGACACCACGCGCGAGGCTGGCGGAGAGGGGCATCGCTGGTCTCCTCGGTTCGTGGGCTGCTCCACCCGCTTACGGGGCCCTGTGGGGCATGCCCGCACGATGCAGTGTCCCCTCCGGGACCCCTCCCGAGTCACGCCCCGCACAGTGGGCGGAGTCATTTCCGCTCATCCCCACGGCGAAGGGTGACTCGATGGCGCAGGAGAGTGTCGAGATCGTGATCTCGGCGGACGGCACCGCCGAGGTGCACGTCCGGGGTGTCGCCGGAACGAGGTGTGTGACGGACACCGACGCGTTGGTCGGGCTGCTCGGCGGGACGGTGGAGCACCAGACGCTCACCGAGGAGGCGTACCAGCAGGACGCGGCCGAGGAGCAGGATCGCCTGTGGCAGGGGTGAGCGGCCTGGGCACGCCCTGGCGGCTGCACGCCGTCGTGCCCCGAAGCACCGCCAACGGTCCGGGGGTCCGGTACGTCGCCTGGAGCCAGGGGTGCGCCCTGGCCTGCCCGGGGTGCTTCAATCCCGAGACCCATCCCGCGGCTGGGGCCGGCCCGGCGCGTACGGCGGGTGAGGTGGCCGACGAGGTGCTGGCCGACGCCGCGTCCCTCGAGGGCGTCACCCTGACCGGCGGTGAGCCGCTGGAGCAGCCCGCCGCGGTCGCCGCGTTCTGTGCCGAACTCCGGGCGCGCAGCGGCCTGTCGGTGATCGTGCTTACGGGGTTCACCCGGGCCGAGATCGAGTCGGACGAGGCCCGGTCGGCGGCCGTCGCCGACGCCGATCTCGTGATCGCCGGCCGCTACAACACGCGGCTTCGGCTCGCCCGGGGACTGCGCGGCTCGTCGAACAAGGAGTACTGGACGCGCACCGGGCGCTACACGCCGGACGATCTGGCCGCCGTACCGGAGTTGGAGATCACCATCGCGGCCGACGCGACACTGACGTTCACCGGCATGGCCGCGCCGGGAGGAGAGTTCTGAGTGGGCACTGTGGGCATCCATGACGAGATCCGGCTGTATCTGCGCGCCCGGGTGGCGCTGATCGTGCTCGTCACGGTCGAGGAACAGCGCGCCCTGGCGGTACTGGATCAGGTGCGGCTCGACCGGGACCCGTCGTCCGACCTGGTCACCTGGGACATCGCCGACGGCCTGGAGTCCGCGGCGGGCCGAGCGCTGCCCAAGGCGGCGGGTCCACCGGACGCGCTGGCCAAGATCAGGGAGCTTTCGGAGAAGGACCCGCGCCGTCGTGATCTGTACGTGCTCAAGGACTTCCACGCCTTCTGGGAGCGCGACCCGGCGGTGCGCCGACGCCTGCGCAACCTCGCCCACAAGCTCGTCTTCACCGGCTCCTCGCTGATCGTGACCACACCGGTGCGCGGCATCCCCGTGGAACTGGGCGACGACGCGGTGGTGGTCGAAATGCCGCTCCCGGAGGCCGACGCGCTGCGCGGCGAACTCGACCACCTCGTCGACAGCACCAAGGGAGTGAAGTCCACGCTCACCCCGGCGGGTCGCAGCCGCCTGGCCCAGGCCGCGCTGGGCCTCACCGCCGCCCAGGCCCGCCGGGCCTTCGCCAAGGCCATCGTCCGCGACGAGGTGCTCGACGACCGCGACATCAAGGCGGTACTGGCCGAGAAGAAGGCGGTCATCCGGGAGAACGAGGCGCTGGAGTTCTACGGCGCCGAGGAGAGCCCCGACGACCTCGGCGGTCTTGACGTGCTCAAGGAGTGGCTGCGGCTGCGCGAGCGCGCCTTCGGCGACGCCGCCCGCGAGTTCCGCCTTCCGGCACCCAAGGGCATCGCGCTCATCGGCATCCCCGGCACCGGCAAGAGCCTCACCGCGAAGATGATCGGCGGACTGTGGCGGCTGCCGCTGCTGCGCCTGGACGTCGGTGCGCTGTTCGGCTCCCTGGTCGGTGAGTCGGAGGAGCGGGTGCGCAGGGCGCTGCGGCTGGCGGAGACCGTGTCGCCCTGTGTGATGTGGATCGACGAGGTGGAGAAGGCGCTGACGTCGGGCGGCCATGACGGAGGCACCTCGCAACGGGTCTTCGGCACCGTCCTGACCTGGATGCAGGAGAAGACCGCCCCGGTGTTCGTCGTGGCCACCGCCAACGACGTCAGCGCGCTGCCCCCGGAGACACTGCGCCGGGGCCGGTTCGACGAGGTGTTCTTCCTCGACCTGCCCACCGAGGAGGAACGACGCGAGATCATCACCGTCCACCTGCGCAAGCGCGGCCGCAGCCCGGAGGCCTTCGACGTCCACCAACTGGCCCGGGACTGCGACGGGTTCGTCGGGGCGGAGCTGGAACAGGTCGTCGTGGACGCGATGTACGAGGCGTTCGCCGAGGAGCGTGACATCACCACCGCCGACATCGCCCGCGCGGCCCTGCGCACGGTGCCGCTGAGCAAGTCCCAGCGCGAGGTCATCGAGGACCTGCGCGCCTGGCTGCGTGAGGGCCGCGCCCAGTCGGCGTCCTTCGCCGGTGCCGCGCAGGCGGCCCGGTATCAGGTTCCGGTACTGGAGGTGTGAACGTTGCCGCACATCCGGATCGCGGTGGCGGCGCTGCGGCTGCCTCTCGGACGGAGGTCCCGGTGGCGCCTTCGGTCTCTGGTGACCGTGCTGCGTACGGCGGACACGTGTACGCCGAGGGTCGTGCGCGCCGTCACGGGCGCCCTCGACTCCCTCGGGCCCGAGACGGTGTGGCGGACGTGGGCGGAGCCGCCGACGTCCGGACCGTCCCGGCGACGGTGGGAGTCCCCGCTCGTGACGGAACTGCTGGCCGATGCGGCGCAGGTCCCGGACCTGCTCGTCGATGCCGCTTGGCGCGACTGGCTCGCCGAGCCCGGGACGGGGGTGTGGTGGCTGCTGGCTCGCTGGAACCGCGCCGCCACCACCACCGAGAGCGGGCGGGTGCGCTTCCTCAGCCGACTCGCGCTGAGCGAGGACGGCGGGGCTGTCGACGCCCGATTGCTCGCCGATGCCGCCGTCCGCTTCGACCACCCCATCGGTGAGCGGGCGCGAGCCCGGCTGCTGGTACTGAACGATCCCGAGGCCGTCGACCTGTACTGCGCGGCGGCGCTTGAGTCGCCGCAGGCGGCGGCCTTCTGCGCCGGTCACCATCTCGCGCCCGGTGACGAGGTGCGGCGCGCCGTCTTCTTCGTACGCACCGGACAGCAGGAGCAGTACCGGGCCCTGGACCCCGATGGCACGCTGCTGGCGCTCGGCTATCGCAGCGCCTCCACCGAGGAGCGCGCGGTGCTGCGGACCGCGATCACCGCGCTCGGCGACATCGACACCCTGCAGGTGCTGGCCGGGCAGCGTTCGCGGCACGAGGACGTCGCCTCTCTCGACCGGCAGGAACGCGCTTATCTGATACAGCAGTTGACGGAGCGGGGGGACTGGGACCGGCTGTGGCGAGTCGCCTTGCCGCTGCCGCTGACCGAAGCTGTCGGTACCGTCGGCGCCTTCGGGGCCTGGCGGCCGGCGGGCGAGGACGACCGCCGCGTCTTCGACGCCCTGCGCGCCGCTGATCCCCAGACCGGGGACGGCCGCGTGTACGCCCTGTCCGGAGCGCCGGTGTCTTCGCTCGCCCCGCACACCCGCATCCGGCTCGACGAACTCGACCAGCGGCTCCGTGGCATCGCCGCCCTCGGATTCGCGCCCGACGGCACCCAACTCGCCCTGGCCGGACCGGTTCACGTCGGCACGGAGGGCGACGGCCACGTCCCCTCGGGCGAGCCGGTTGCCTGGGCAGGGATCGTGGACCTGGGCAGCGGAACGCTGTCGCGGCTGCATTGCGACTTCACCTATCCGCTCGGCAGCGTCGTCCATCTGGGCTCCGACACCATGGTCGTCGCGGAGGCCGACGCGTACGCCGATCCGAACGCCGTGGAGAACGACTACTCCCACCTGGCGAAGATCTATTACGTGGACCCCGCCGGTGTTCGGCCGGTCGACACGGGAGCCGAAGAGGTCTTCGGCCTGGAGCGCGTCGCCGGAGACCGCGCCTTCGTCGTGTCCGCGTTGGTCGAGGACGCGGACGCCTTCGAGCATCCGGTGCTGTTCACCGGCGGGCCCGGTGGGTCCCTCGTCCCGAGTGGACCGCTGGAAGGCCTCGACGACTTCGAACCACTGATCGTCGCGGTGGATCCCGGCGGCCGGCTCGTCGCCATGGTCGACGTTCTGTACGAAGCCGTGGTCGCCGACCTCCGCACCTGCGGGGTGAACAGGCTCGACGACGGATCGGGCACGGAGGACTACGCCATGGAGCCCGCGGCTCTGTCGCCGTCCACCCTTGTCAACTGCTCCGCGTCGGGCGACCTGAACGTGTGGCACGAGCCGCTCACCTCCACGGAACCCCCGATGGCCTTCCGTGCCTGGTCGGCGGCGACCCGGCCGAGCGCGCTCGCCTGGTCGCCCGCGCTGAACCGGTTTCTTGCCGTCGACGTCGTCCAGGGGCCGCACCTGGAAATTCTCGAGGTGCCGCCGACCCGGGACGCCACCGTGACCGAGCCGGCGCCCGACTTCGTGCCCGATCTCGTGGCCGAGCGGATCGCACTGGCCGAGAACGCGGGCCCGGCACCGATCGTGCGGCTGTCACCGAGGGGCGACCTGCTGGCCGTGGGAAAGGGCGGGCACCAAACGGTCGACCTCTACGACCTGACCGGCCTCGTGGTGCGCTCGTTCGTCACCCGGCCCATGGGTGCGATGACGCATCACGACCTGGCGCACGTGGTCGAGATGCAGCAGCGTCCGCTGCTCGACGCCGTGTCCCGCACGGCGCTGACGCTGCTGCGAGCCTGCCTGGAACACCGGTTGCGGCACGACGTGGCCATCGGGACGGCGGCGGGTGCGGCGGTGGTCGCGGGGGACTTCGAGATCGAGCTGGGCGAGGACGGCGAGGAGTGAGGCCGATGCGGGTGCGGACCGCCGTGCTGGTGCTGCGGCTGGGAGCCGCTGCGGACTCGTGGCTCGGCCGCCGGGCCCTGCGTGCCGTGTTGCGTGCGGCGGAGTCCGGCGCGACCGCGGCCCTGCGCGCTGTCAGCCGCGCCATGGAGACCCACGGCGCGGAGGCGGTGTTCCGGTCGTGGCTGACACCGTCGGTGTCCGGGCCGTCCCCCCGGCGGTGGGCCTCTCCCCTCGTGGCGGGGCTGGAGTCCTCCGCACCCGTGCCCGCCGTACTCGTCGACGCCGCGTGGCTGGACTGGCTGGACCGGCACGGCGGCGAGCTGTGGTCGCTGCTGGAGCGCTGGGGTGCCGCCCCGGCGACCTCCGAGTCCCGGGTGCGTTCCCTCAGCCGGCTGGCGCTCGGTGACGGCGACGTGGCCCTGGAACGGCGTGATCTCGTAGACGCCGCTCTCCGTTTCGACCATCCGATCGGAGAGCGTGCCCGGGCCCGGCTGCTGGCGCCGGGCGATCCCGAGACCGTCGAAGTGTTCTGCGCGGCGGCGCTGGACTCTCCGGAGGCGGCGCGCTTCTGCGCCGGGCACCACCTCGCGCCCGCCGATCAGGTCCGACGCGCCTTGTTCTTCGTACGCACCGGGCAGTCGGCGCAGTACCGGGCGCTGGACCCCGACGGCTCGATCCTCGCACTCGGCTACCGCGGGGCCGGTGCGGAGGAGCGCTCGATTCTGCGAGCCGCGATGAGCGGACTGGGCATCCTGGATGTGCTGCGCGTGTTGGCGGGACAGAGTACCCGTCAGGGGGACTTCGCCTCGCTCGACGAGAGCGAACGTGCCCATGTGATCGGGGAGCTGGTGGACCGGCGCGACTGGGACCGCTTGTGGTCCCTCACGCTGCTGATGTCGCTTCCCGAAGCGGTGGGGACGGCCGACGAGTTCGGCGACTGGCGGCCGTCCGGCGAGGACGACCGCCGCCTGTTCGAAGCCTTGCGTGCCGCGGACCCGTCTGCCGTCACCCGGTTCGTGGCCGCCCTGGCCGGTACGGGCCCGTTCAGCTCTGTCCCCTCTGTCCCCCGCACCCGCATCTGGCCGACCGACACCCACGAGGAGTCGATCACGATGCACGCCCTCGACTTCGCGACGGACTGCGCGCAACTCGCCTTCGCCGGGCGAGGGACCGGACATTGCGCCGGGATCGTGGACCTCGACAGCCTGACGCTGGCGTGGGTGGACGACGACCTCCCGCAGCCGGCGCAGTGGATCGCCCATCTGGGACGTGACGCCATGATCGTGGCGGCGCGCAAGTCCATCCACTACGCGGACGAGAGCGGCACCCGGGCCCTCGGCAGTGCGCCCAGCGACGTGGGCGGCGTGGTGCGCGTCGCCGGAGACCGCGCCTTCATGGTGCCCGCCAGGCACCGCGGCACACCGGGCATGACATCGGGGTGGGCGATGTTCGTCGGGGGCTGCGACGGCCCTCTTGCCGACGGCGACTGGCCGCGCGACCGGCGGTACGACCTGCCGAGGAACCCCGCGGCGGACGCGGAGGGGCGGGTGGTCGCCCTGGTCCACGGGCTCCTCGACGTCACGGTGGCCGACCTCGCCGACTCCACCGTGAACACGCTCAGCCACCCCGAGACCGCGAAGTCCCGCATACGCCACGCCGCCCTCTCGCCTTCCGCGCTGGTCTGCAACACCGAAGCCGGTGACCTCCACGTGTGGCACGAACCTCTCACCTCCTCACAGGCACCGCTCACGACCCGTCCCTGGAGGTACGGGACAAGTCCGATCCACCTCGCCTGGTCACCCGCACTGGACCGGTTCCTCGCCGTCACGGCCACACATCTGGAACTTCTCGACCTGCCGCCGACACAGGACACGCCTCTGACCGAGGACTGCGTGTCGGAGCGGGTCCGCCTCCTCGCCGACCGCCCGGGGGCCAGGGCGCGGTGCGCTCGGGTGTCACCGAGGGGAGACCTGCTGGCGGTGGGCGACCTGGACAAGGGCGCCGTCGACATCTACGTCCTGACCGCCCTCGCCCTTCGCCCGTTCATCGCCGAACCCATGGGCGCGATGAACCACAAGGACCTCGCGAAGGTCGTCGAGGTCATGGAGAACCAGGCCCTGAACGAATTGTCCCGGCAGGCGTTGGGGCTGTTGCGGGCATGCCTGGAACACCGGTTCCGGCACGACGTCGGGATCGGCGGGACAGCGGGTTCGGCGGGGTCGGCAGGCGCGGCGCGTCTGGGCGACTACGAGATCGAACTGGACGGGTGAGCGCCGATGCCCGGCGCGGACGAGACCGCCCGACTGGTGCGGCGTGCCGCGCTGCGACGGGCCGACGGCTCGCGCGGGCTGCGTGCCATGGCCGCCGGCCTGCCCGAGGCGGATGTCCTGGACCCCGACGGTTCACTGCTGGCCCTGGCTGTCGGGCGGCGGCTCCCGAGGTCCGTGAGCGGCTGCGTACGGTGCCGGCCGCCGCGGGGGACGCGGAGAACGTCCGGGTGGTGGTCACCGGGGATCGGCGGGACCGGACGGCCGACCTCTCCGCGCCCGAACTCCTTTGAAATGGCCCTGAGATACGGCACTGAAGGGGGTGGACAGCGGAAACTCGATCCGGCACCTGGGCGACGAGGTCCTGGTGCGCCTGCGGTACGCGGGCCGAGCGGTGGCGCGGTGCTCCTCCATCCCGGGGCCGTGCTCCACGAGACGCAGGAACACGGCAGGAGCTGGGGCGGGTTCAATCCCGCACCTTCCTTTCTCTCGGCGAATTCGCTGGTGCCGCACAGGCAACGGCGCACGGCTCGCGTCCGGTGGCCCCACGCGCTGCGCCCGAAGAGCGGCGACCCGGCCGGCATCCCCGTGGGCGCTCCCACCGACATCGCCCTCGGCCGAGTACCGGACAAGCAGCAGGGACCGGACGAGCAGCAGGGAGACGTATGACCACCCGTATCGGTATCGACTTCGGCACCGCCAACACCGTGGTGGCGGGCTGGGACCATGAAGCGGGCCGGGGCGTTCCCATCCCGCTGCCCGGTGTGGACCTGCTGCGCGAGGCCGGTCCCGGGCCCACCCAGCGCGTCGTGCCCTCGCTCATCGCCTACACCGACGACGGCGCCACCCGCCGTCTCGGCGCCCAGGTCACCCCCGACCTGTCCGAGACTCCCGGCGTCACCGTGTTCGCCTCCACCAAGAGCAACGTCGCCGGGCAGTCCTACGACGCGGCCCGCCCGGTCGGCGACCGCAAGATCACCGGGCGGGAGGCGGCCGTCCAGTTCCTCAGCGACATCATGGCGCTCGCCCTGCTCACCATCGAGGACGACGACCTCGAGATCGTCGTCACCGCGCCCGTCGAGTCCTTCGACGGCTACCGCGACTGGCTGGTACGGGAAGTGCGCGACGGACTGCCCACCGCCCGGCTGCGGGTCGTCGACGAGGCCACCGCGGCGGCCGTCGGCTACTGCGCCCGCCTCAATCCCGGCGACGCCTTCACCGTGATCGACTTCGGCGCGGGCACGCTCGACGTCTCGGTCGTACGGGTGCAGGAACCCGAGACCGCCGGCGCCGGATCCGGCGTACGCACCATCGCCAAGAAGGGTCTGGACCTGGGCGGCAACACCATCGACGCGCTCCTGGCCGAACACGCCGTCGCCCAGCTCTCCCTGCCGTCCGGCGACCAGATCGGCCGCAACCAGGTCTTCAGGCGCCTGCTGGCCTCCGCCGAGCAGGCCAAGCGCACTCTGGCCGACGCCGACCGCGCCGTGATCACCGCTCGCGACGCCCGTACCGACGCCGTGCACCAGGTCGCCGTCACCCGGGGCGAGTTCGACGCCCTGCTCCGTGACAAGGGGGTGCTGCGCCGGGTCAACCAGGCGCTGCGCGGCTGCCTCGACACCGCAGCCTCACGTGGCTTCGCCACCGACGACATCCGGCAGGTGTTCCTCGTCGGGGGAACCTGTCTCGTCCCCGCCGTGCAGGAAGTGGTGCACCTGCACTTCGACCCCGACGTCGTACGCATGGACCGGCCGCTGGAGGCGGTGGCGGCGGGAGCGGCCGGTATCGCGGGCGGCAGCGAGTTGTTCGACCACATCCAGCACGACTACGCCATCCGGCACGTCGACCGGGGCACCGGGGCCTACGAGTTCGAGACCCTGGTCGAGGCGGGCACCGCCTACCCCACCCCTCGGCCGGTCAGGACGCTCACCGTCAAGGCGGTGCACGACGGGCAGCGGCGGCTCGGCCTCGCCGTCTACGAACTCGCCCACGCCACCTACCGGGATTCCAGCGCCGAACTGGAGATCACCTTCGACGCCGGGGGCGGTGCCCGCGCCATGACCGTCACCCCGCAGCAGCGTCAGCAACGTTCCATGCTCTGGCTCAACGAGGACAGCCCGACCTTCCTGCGGGCCGACCCGCCGGCCACCGCGGGAGAGGACCGCTTCCGCCTGGAGTTCCGCATCGACGCCCACAAACGCCTCACCGTCACCGCCTACGACCTACGTCGCCACACCCTGGTCCTGGACGGACAACCGGTCGTCCGACTCGCCTGACCACGCGCCCGCGTGACCGCATCCCCCTTCGGCAGCCCCACCGACAACCACCAAGGGACCCGTCATGTCGCACTTCACCCGAGTCCGCACCGCACTGCGCGACCCCGACCTGCTCGTCCAGGCCCTCGCCGCGGTCGGCTTCACCACCGTCGAGGCCCACGACACACCGCAGACCCTGTACGGCTACCTGGGCGACGCCCGCCCGGACCGCGCCGAAGTGGTCGTCCGCCGCGCCCACATCGGCCGTGCCAGCAACGACATCGGCTTTCGCCGACGCGACGACGGCACCTTCGAAGCCGTCATCAGCGAGTACGACAGGCGCCGCTACGGCCAGCCCTGGCTGACCGAGGTCGCCCGCGCCTACGGCCACGCCGCCGCGCTGCGCTACGCCGAGGACAACGGCTACGAGGTGGACTCCGACGTGCTCGAAGAGGGCGGCCGACGCCGTCTCGTCCTGCGCCGCTACGTCTGATGCGCGGGCGGTACGTGAAGGTGCCGTCGCTCTGGCCGCGGTGGCTCAGGTGGCGTCCGGCATCGCGGGCCTGGCTGTCGCACGCATCGGTGACCCGGCCATGCTCACCGTCGTGCCGGTCCAGCTCGCGGGGCAGGGCAGCGGTTCGGCCCAAGCCGGATTCGAGGTCTCGGCGCGCTCCAGGTGTCGGCCGGGGGCGACGTGGCGACCCTCACCTGGCCGCAGGACGGTTGCCCGACCGGCGAACTCGCCCTGTCCAAGCGCGGCGGCCTGACCAGGGGGATGGACTGCGGTCACGGCGAGGACGGCACCGTCCTGCTGTGCGCCCTCCAAGCAGGACGGTGCGATGGCGGCGGACGACAAGGGCAAGGGAGGTCCACCGTGCCAGGCGTTGACCGGACCGTCCGGCGCGGGACCCCTCCCCAAGCCGAGTCCGTACGATCCCGGCATGTTCTCGGGACCAGGAACGATCCGGCGGGCTCGCCCCTTGCTGCTGGCTGTGGCGGCGGCCGGAGCCCTGCTCGTCGCCTGCGGTGGCGATCCGGCACCCGCCGCGCCGGAGGCCTCTCCATCGCCATCGCCATCGCAGTCGGGATCGCAGTCGCCTGCGCCGACCTCCGTCCCCGCCGCCCCGGAGTCCTCCGCACCGTCGACGACATCGCCGCTTACGCAGGACACTCAAGAGGCCTTCCAGGCCGCGATGGATGCCCATCCGGGCGCGGACCTGGACAAGTGCGCCATGAACGCCTCGCTGGACGACGCCGGCTGCGGGGCGGCGCTCATCGCTGCCGAGCAGGTCGCCGCGGACACTGAGCGGCGGCTGCGGCGGAAGGGCGCCGAACATGCCGACCTGCTCTATGGCGCGGCGCTCCTGGCCGCCGGTGCCGTTCAGGACGGCATCGACCGGCTGCGCCACCCGATCCCCTGCTACGGCCTCAGTGACGCACCGCAGCCTCCACCGCCGCTGCACGCAGAGGCCGAGGGCATCTGCGCCGAGGGGGCCGACATCGCCAAGGGTGAGTGGCAGATCTTCCTCACGACCGTGGCGCTCTAGGCCGCAGGATCACGACTGCGGTCTCCAGGGGGATCCGCTCCGCTCCGGGTAGCCCTCGGACTCCGGCGCGTTCTGGTGACTATCCCGCGCCGCTCGGCGACAGCCGCTGTGTGATCCGGTCGAACAGCTCCGTCAGCGGCTCGCCCACCTCCCGGCCGAACTCGGTCAGCCCGTAGGTGACCTGGGGCGGCGTCGTCGGCTCGACCTCCCGCCAGAGCAGGCCGTCCTGGACCAGCGCGCGCAGGGTCTGGGCGAGCATCTTCTCGCTGACGCCCTGGATGCTCTCGCGCAGTTCGTAGAACCGGAGGCTGTTGCTCCGCAAGGAGATCAGCACCCAGATGCCCCACCTGCTGGTCACGTGGTCGACCACGTCGCGCGCGGGGCAGTCGGTGTGAAACACGTCATACCGGCGGTCCGCCTCAACCTGTCTGTGCTGCACGCCTCCTGTCACGTCATGAGCTTACCTCTAGGTACGTCCTTACCGAGAGTTAGCCCTTGCTCCTAGCGTGGCGGCCAAGAGCACAGGGACATCTGACAAGGAGCTGAACATGATCGTGGTGACTGGGGCTACCGGGAATATCGGGCGGCCGTTGACGCAGGCGCTGACCGAGGCGGGCCACGAGGTGACGGCCGTTTCACGACACACGACGGCCGTGCCGAACGGGGCTCGCCACGTTGCGGCCGACCTGGCCGAGCCGGCCGGCCTCCGGCCAGCGCTGGACGGCGCGAAGGCGCTGTTCCTGCTGCTGTCCGGCGACCTGCACGCCACTGGAGCCAGCCCTGCCGACATCATCGGTGAAGCTGCGGCCGTCGGGGTCCGCCGGGTCGTCCTGCTCTCCACGCTGGGCGTGGTGACCAGGCCCTTCGGTTCCACGCGGATCGCCATGCGCGAACTGGAGGACACCCTGCGGGAGTCCGGCCTGGACTGGGCCATCCTGCGGCCGGGCGGCTTCGCCTCCAACGCCCTGTGGTGGGCCGAGTCCGTCCGCACGCAACAGGTCGTCGCGGCGCCCTTCGGCGACATCGGGGTGCCCATCATCGACCCGGCCGACATCGCCGCGGTCGCGGCGGCCTGCCTGCTGGACGACCGGCACACCGGCGCCGCATACGAGCTGACCGGCCCGGCGGTGATCACTCCGCGCGGGCAGGCGGAGGCCATCGCCACCGCGCTGGGCTCGCCGGTGAGGTTCCACGAACTCACCCGCGACGAGGCCGAGGCCGCCATGGCCCAGAGCATGCCGGCGGAACTCGCCAACGACACTCTGGACATCCTCGGCTCCCCGAGCCCGGCCGAGCTGCGTGTCAGCCCGGACGTCGAGCGGGTCCTCGGCCGCGCCCCGCGGCCCTTCGCCGACTGGGCCGCCCGCAATGTCGACGCGTTCCGCTGAGCCCGTTCGGTACCGCTGAAACCACTGCTCGTGCTCGGTGGTCCACTGCTGGTGGAGCGGGCCCGGCTCAACCGGGCGGCGTGACCGGGGACCGCAGGCCGAGCCACTGCTCGGCGTCCCATGCCTCGAACCGCTCCACCTCGGTGAACCCCAGCTTTGCCGCGAGGCGCATCGAGCCGACGTTGGCGGTCTGGGTGGTGAGGACCACCGGCTCGTCGGGAAGGACGCCGTCGAACCAGTCGAGTGCCGCCGCGCACGCCTCGGCGGCGTACCCGAATCCCCACGCTCGCGGCAGGAACAGGTAGCCGAGATCGGCCTTCCCCGCGGCCACCGGGCGCCGGTGTCCCGTTGCTCTCCTGAGCAGGATCTGGCCGATCATCGCCCCGTCGAGTTCAACGACGAAGCTCCCGGGCCACCGCTCGGGCACCCCGGGCAGTTCACGCTCGAGCTCGTCACGCGGCCGGGGACCGCCGAGGTAGGTGTGCACCTGCGGCGACGCCAGCAGTTCGACGAACGCCGCACGGTCCCGGGCTTCGGGCTCGCGGAGCACGAGCCGCTCGGTCCGTATCGGGGCAGGTGGCCAGGTGACGGGCCCCAGTTGAGTCATGGCGGGCAACCTATCTCACGCCCGCCGGGCGGGGGCCGGCCCGTTGTCGCCCGGCCGTGCGTGGCCCGGCCGTGCGTGGCCCGTCCACCGGAAATGAATTGAGGGAGGTGTCGCCCCGCTGCTACGGTCCTGATGGACCGTGAAGTCGTCATCTGGAGGTGAGTCCCGTGAACACAGTTACCCATGGGTGCTCCCTCAATCCGTCACGGTCCGGCGGCTGACCTTCGGTGTCGCCAGGAGCGCCTGAGATCGAGGCACTCCTGGAAGGAGACGCCGATGAACATCAAGCCCTTCACAGTCGGCCCCAGCGAGAACGCGGTGCTGATCACGCGCGTCGCGGACCGGCAATGGCATGCACTGGACGACGACCTGGTGGTCGGCCGCGGCCACGCGGAACACCGGCCGGACGGACGCCTGTTCGTCAGCATCGACGCCTGGCACGACGCCACCTTCGACCGGCTCGCCGAGGCGATGCTGGCAAAACTGCCGACGCCCTTGTACACGGTGGTCGACGAAGCCGACGTCGAGCTGACGGCCGGCTGGCGGCGGGCCGGTTTCACCATCCGGCGGCGCGAGTGGGAGTACGCCGTGCCGACCGACCCGCGGGTCACAGGGCTCGACGAGGTCCGGCCGCCTTCGGCGGTGACGATCGTTCCCGCCGATCAGGCGGACGAGGGGCTGCTGCGGGCGGTGGACCGGGCGATCCGTGACGAAGTCGAGGCAGCCGTCGGATGGCAGTCGATGCCCGCGGAGGTGATCCCCCGCCGCGAAGACGACACCGTCGTCGACCCGTCGAAGTACGCGGTGGCCGCGGCGCCGGACCGCTACCTGGGCCTGATCCGGGTGGTGACGGTGAACCGGCCGCGCATCGGACTGGTCGCGGTCCGGGCCGGCGAGCAGCGCCGCGGCATCGCGCGGGCGCTGTTGGCCCACGCGCTGGGGACGCTGCACCGCTCCGGGTTCGCAGCGGCCTGGACCGAGGTCCACGAGTCCAACCAGGCGGCCTCGGCGATGTTCGAGGACATCGGCGCCCGGCCGATGAGCAGCAACCTGGAGCTGGTGCGATGACGAAGCACAAGAACGTCGTCGAGGTCGAGGGCAAGGTCGTCGAGTGCCTTCGCAGCGCCATGTTCACCGTGGAGCTCGAGAACGGCCACCAGGTGCTCGCGCACATCAGCGGGAAGATCCGCAAGAACTACATCAAGATCATGCTCGAGGACCGGGTGCTGGTGGAGCTCCCGCCGTACGACCTGACGCGCGGCCGGATCGTGTTCCGGTACCGGAACTAGCGGCGGTTCGCGCCTTCCGCGACGGCTGATCCCGTGGCCCCGGTCAGGGCGACTTCCTGACCGGGGCCCCGATGACGGCTCCTGGTGCATGAAAGGGCAACGGAATTGCCCGTACGGCATTTCGCAGTTCGCTCTCCGTCGGGAAACGGCCGCCGCACCTTGCCACAACTGCCCACTTCCGAGGGCGTCCAGGCAGCGCATTCGCGAGACGGTCATGAATATTCGCATGACGTTCACACTCAATTCGTTTGTTCCAGCCGCTCATGTGACGGCTGGTAGCGTGCCCACCGTTCGACCCCACAGAACGAAGTACCCGATCCTTGGATTTCTGTTTATGACTGGTACGCCGGACGAATCCCCCACGAACACTTTCGCCCCTGGCGGGCGCCGTCGACACCGCAGGGCAAGAGTGAGCCGCATCGGCGCGCGACGGGCCGTCGTGCTCGCGATGGCCGTTCCCGTGGCCTCTGCCACGCTGGCCGGTACCTCGGCCTTCGCCGCCGACGACAGCACCACGACGGCACAGGGCATCTCGGTCGACGATCTCTCGGCCGACGACGCGCAGTTGGTCGAGAACCTCAACGAGCGCCTCGCCGACGAGCGCCTCGGCTCCGACGTCGGCGGCGTGGTGCTCGACGCCGACTCGGACACGCCCCTGTGGGACCACAACGGTTCCACCGCCCTCATGCCGGCCTCCAACGCCAAGCTCGCCACGGCGACCACCGCCCTGACGCTGCTCGGCGCGAACCACGAGTTCACCACGAAGGCCGTGTACGGCGAGGGCACCCTCACCCTCGTCGGCGGCGGTGACCGCACCCTCACCAGCGACGACGTCGCCGAGATGGCCAAGACCGCCGCGGACGGGCTCAAGGCCGCCGGCCGGACCGACGTCAAGGTCCGGGTGGACGACAGCCTGTTCGCCGACCCGAGCCTCGCCGAAGGCTGGAACGAGGGCTACTACCCCAGCGAAGTCGCGCCGGTGCGTTCGCTCGTCGTCGACGGCGCCGCCGTCGAGGACACGTCGATCAACGCCGGCAAGGTCTTCGCCGAGAAGCTCGCCGAGCAGGGCATCACTGTCGACGGGGACGTCAGCCGCGCGACGGCGAAGGACTCCGACGTACCGGTGGCGCAGCACAAGTCGGCGCCGCTGGCGGACATCGTCAAGCAGATGCTCAAGACGAGCGACAACAACATCGCCGAGACTCTGCTGCGGATGTCCGCCGTGGAGCTGGGCAAGCCGGCCACCTTCGAGGGCGGCACCGCACTCGTCCGCCAGGTGATGAGCTCGTACGGAATCTCTCTCGACAACTTCGAGATGCACGACGGCAGTGGCCTCTCGCGTGCCGACCGCATTCCGGCCGCGACTCTCGCGCAGCTCCTCGACGCGATCACGGAGTCCCCCGCCCTGAGTTCGATCCTGGAGGGTCTGCCGGTCGCCGGCGAGGCCGGTGCCAGTCTCGGCCCGGAGTGGGGACGCTTCGACGACCCGAACTCCGAGTGCGCCGTCGGCAAGGTGCACGCGAAGACCGGCACGCTCACCGGAGCCGTCGCCCTGAGCGGTGTCACGCGGACCGAGGACGGCGAGTGGAGGATCTTCTCCTTCATCGAGAACAACTCGTCGGCCGACCCGAGCGACATCAAGGACGCCATGGACGGCCTGGCCGCGACCGTGAACGGCTGCTGGGCCTGACCGGCCACCGCGTCTGACACTGACACATCGCACTTCACGGTCTGTCTGCGCGTCGCCCACCGGCGGCGCGCAGACGCGTGAACCTCCCGGGCGTCCCCGCTCGTTCACCTCTCTCACAGCGTGCACGCGGGCGACTGTTTGAGGAGTTTCGGTGAAAGCTCTCGCGGTCTCGATCGCTTCGATGGCTTCGGTGGCTCCGGTGGCTTCGGTGGCTTCGGTGGAAGTGATGAAAGCGATGGAGCAGCTCGCCACGGTCCGGCGGGCCATGGCCCTGGACCGCGGCCTCCGGGGGCAGACCTACGTGACCTTCCGGGCATCGACGACCGGGCAGGGCGACCTGGACGACGCGGCGGGACGGGCGGGGCGGACGCCCCGCCGGCTACTCGCCGTGCGGGTCCGAGTGGTTGAGCGTCCGGACGACCTGCTCGTAGTCGCCGCGGGCCTCACCGTAGCGCAGGTACTTCACGCGCTCGACCTGGATCTCCTCGGCGTCGGGCTGCGCCTCGATCAGTTCGACCACCTCGGCGATGAACTCGTCGAGCGGCATGGCGTGTTCGTTGTCCTCCTGCCCGGGCAGGAGCGCGGTGCGGACGGACGGCGGCTCGAGTTCCAGGACCTTCACCGAGGTGCCGGCGAACTGGAGCCGGACGGACTCACTGAGCATGTGGATCGCCGCCTTCGACGCGTTGTAGCTCGGCGTGACCTTGAGCGGCGTGAACGCCAGGCCGGAGGACACCGTCATGATGGTGGCGTCGGTCTTGGCCTGAAGATGCTCGACGAGCGCGGCGACGAGGCGGATGGGACCGAGCACGTTCGTCGTGACCGTGGATTCGGCGGTGGCGAGGAACGACGCGGGATCGCGCCAGTCCTCGATGTGCATCACGCCGGCCATCGCCACCAGGACGTTCAGGTCCGGATGGCCGGCCAGCACCTGCTTCGTGGCGGAGGCGATACTCGCGGCGTCCGTGACGTCGATCTGCACGGTGTCGATGCCGGGATGCGCCGCCGCGATCTGTTCCAGCAGTTCGGTACGTCGGCCGCCGACGATGACGGTGTTGCCCTTGGCCTGCAGCGCGAGGGCGAGGGCGAGACCGATGCCGCTGGTGGCCCCGGGGACGAAGACGGTGTTGCCGGAGATGTTCATGTCCCGATCGTCGCCGGTCCGGGGGCTCGGGTGCAGAGACCGGTTGTCGGGGGATCGGCGATCCCTGGCTCGCCGACCGGCACCGGAGGACAATCGATCTCATGGACCGTGCAGCTTTGGCCGACTTCCTGCGCCGCCGCCGCGAGGCACTCCGCCCGCAGGACGTCGGCCTTCCCGAAGGTGCGCGTCGGCGAGCCCGGGGTCTGCGGCGTGAGGAGGTCGCGGCTCTCGCCGTGATGTCGACCGACTACTACACGCGGCTGGAGCAGCAGCGGGGCCCGCAGCCCAGCAGCCACATGCTGGCCTCGCTCGCCCGGGCGCTGCGGCTCACGGGTGCCGAGCGCGACTACCTGTACCGGGTCGCCGGGCACCACGCACCGGCTTCGCTGTCGGCTCCGGGTCACGTCGCCCCCGCACTGCTGCGGGTGCTGGACCGGCTCGACGACACTCCGGCGCTCGTCCTGACCGACCTGGGCGAGACACTGGTGCAGAACAGGATGGCCGCCGCTCTGTTCGGGGACGCGGCGAGGCACACGGGGCTCGCCCGCAGCTCCATCCACCGCTGGTTCACCGACCCCGCGGAGCGGTCGGTCTATCCCGAGGCCGACCGGGACCGGCAGAGCCGCGCCCAGGTCGCGAACCTGCGCGCCGCCCACGGGCTGCGCGGCCCGCAGTCGCAAGCCGGTGAGCTGGTACGGATCCTGCAGCGGGCCAGCCCTGAGTTCGCCGAGCTGTGGGCCCGGCACGAGGTCGCCCAGAGGTTCGAGGATCACAAGACACTCATCCATCCCGAAGTGGGCGCGATCGAACTCGACTGCCAGGCGCTGTTCACCGAGGACCAGTCCCAGACACTGCTCGTCCTCACCGCTCCGCCCCGAAGTGAGGGCTACGAGAAGCTGCGACTCCTGGCCGAACTCGGGCTTCCTCGCTTCACCCGGGCGCAGCGGTAGGCCCGATCCGCTCTCCCGCGAGACGCCTGGCTCCCCGGGAAGCGTCGGGCCTCTCGGCCTCTCGGCCTCTCGGGTCGCCGGGCCGAGCGGTGCGCGAAGTCTGGACAGCCACCGGGGGACGTGTTGTCATTCCGCTGACAAGAATTTCCAACGTTGAAAGAGCCGTTGCCCCGGCACCTGTCGAGTGGTGCCGCCTGCCGAATGGTCCCGGCCCGGGACCTCTGCGCGAGGAAGGTTCGATGACACAACGACACCCCCGTCCACGAGCGAGAGCGTGGGCGCTGCTGACAGCCGCAGCGCTGACACTGCCCACGACCGGTCTGATGTCCACCGCCTCTGCCGCCGAGACCCACACCAGCGCCTCGTCCCTCTCCTCCGAGCGGGACGCCGTCGCGGTGCACGGTCTGAAGGGCGAGTACTTCAGCATGTCGGCCCCGGGCGCGAGGGACTTCGCGCAATTGGGTGGCACCCTGCTCGACCCGCAGATCAACTTCTCCGGTCTGACCAGTACCTTCGAGGAACTGACCGGGAGGACGGAGCACACGACCGCCCGCTGGACGGGGCAGATCGAGGCACCGGCCACGGGTGACTACACCTTCTACGCCAGTGGCGACAACGGCTTCCGGCTCCTCATCGACGGCGAGCCGGTCATCGACCACTGGGAGCCGGACTGGGACAACGAGCAGACCAGTGCGGCGGTCAGGCTGACCGCCGGGGAGAAGCACGACTTCCGGCTGGAGATGTTCCAGGACACCGGCGGCGCCAACATGTTCCTGCGCTGGTCCACTCCGACCATGAGCAAGCAGGTCGTCCCGATGTCCGCCTTCACCCCGCCGGCCGGGTTCGAGGTCTACCCGGTGGAGCCCACGGTCACCGAGGACGGGCGACGGCTGCGGGCACGGTTCGAGGGCAGCGTCGGCGGCGACCTGAAGGCGCTCGCGGACCATCTGAAGATCGAGGCCGACACCACCCCCATGCCGGTCGCGTCGGTCGAGCCGGCTCCCGGAGACCGCAATTCCCTGCTCGTCAGGCTCTCGGCGCCGATCCAGAAGAACCAGCAGGTCAAGCTCAGCTACGACGGCGCGGGCGGCCTGACGTCCGGCGGTGAGACCGTACCGAAGATCATTCGCTATGCGCAGAACGACTCCGCCCACCGGCTCACCACCAAGTGGGGCGACAAGCTCGACGAGAAGCACCCGCTGCCGGAGTACCCGCGCCCGCAGCAGGTACGCGCCAAGTGGAAGAACCTCAACGGTCCCTGGCAGTTCGCCGCCGCCGAGGCGGGCGAGCAGCCGGTCTTCGGCAAGAGGCTCGACGAGAAGATCGTCGTGCCGTTCCCCGTCGAGTCGCAGCTCTCGGGCCTTGAGCGGCACGAGGACCACATGTTCTACCGCAAGCTGGTCGACGTGCCGAGGAACTGGAGGGTCGGCAAGGGCGCCAAGGGCGACCGGCTGAAGCTCAACTTCGGCGCCGTCGACTACCAGGCACGCGTCTGGGTCAACGGCAAGAAGGTCGCCGAACACACCGGCGGGTACAACGCGTTCAGCGCCGACATCACCGACGCGCTCAAGGGCAGGGGCCCGCAGGAGGTCGTGGTCGCGGTCACCGACACCGGTGGCGCGAACCAGCCGATGGGCAAGCAGTCCACCAATCCGAGCGGCATCTTCTACACCCAGTCGTCCGGCATCTGGCAGACGGTGTGGATGGAGCCGGTCGCCGCCGCATCCATTGACAACGTAGTCACCACCCCCGACATCGACCGGAGCAGCCTCGCGGTGACCGTCGAGTCCGACGACGCCTCCGCCAGGGCTCGCGTCGAGGCCGTCGCCCGCGACAAGCGCGGCAGGATCGTCGGCCGGGTCGCAGGACCGGCCAACGAGGAGCTGCGTCTGCCCGTGGCGAAGCAGCATCTGTGGAGTCCGGACGACCCCTATCTCTACGATCTCGACGTCAGGCTGACCGACGGCAGGTCGACCGACCGAATCGGCAGCTACTTCGGCATGCGCGAGATAGGCGTCGAGAACGTCGGCGGCTACCAGAAGCTGGTGCTCAACGGAGAGCCGATCTTCTCACTCGCCACGCTCGACCAGGGCTTCTGGCCCGACGGCCTCTACACGGCGCCCAGCGACAAGGCGCTCGCCTTCGACCTCAAGGCGCACAAGAAGCTGGGCTTCAACGCCGTCCGCAAGCACATCAAGGTGGAGCCGGCTCGGTGGTTCTACCACGCGGACAGACTCGGTCTGCTCGTCTGGCAGGACTTCGTCTCCGGGAACATCACCAACGCGGCCGGGCAGAAGGCGTTCGTCGACCAGGGCATGGAGGCGATGCGGCAGCATCACAACGCGCCCTCCGTCATCGGCAACATCGTCTTCAACGAGGGCTGGGGCGAGTGGGACCGCGAGGCGAGCGGCCGCATCGCCGAAGCCGTCAAGGCCGCCGACCCGTCCCGCGTGGTCAACGCCCACAGCGGTGTCAACTGCTGCAACTCCAAGGGAGACTCGGGCAAGGGCGACATCATCGACCACCACGACTACAACAACACCGACCCCGCCTTCCCCGACGGCAAGCGGGCCGCCATGGACGGCGAACACGGCGGCTTCACGCTGCGCACCCCCGGGCACATGTGGCCGGGTGCCCCGACCGTGATCTACAGCGGCGTGGCCGACAAGGCGGCGCTGACCCGCAAGTACGTCGAGAACACGAAAGAGTTCTACCTCGAACAGGCCGGCGCCGAGTTGTCGGGTTCGGTGTACACACAGATCACCGACCTCGAGAACGAACTCAACGGCCTCTACACCTACGACCGCCGGGAGATCAAGGTAGACCCGGTCCAGGTCCGTGAGATCAACCGCAAGGTCATCGCGGCCGGTGCCGCCGCGGGTGACCGGGCCGAACTCAAGGGCGGCGGGCACTGGGCACTCGACGAAGGCACGGGTGCCACCGCCGGGGACGAGGGCCCCAACGACAAGGCGCTCAAGCTCTCCGAGGGCACCACGTGGACGTCCGGCGTCAGCGGCAGCGCGCTCGCGTTCGACGGCCAGGGACAGTACGCCGAGACCGACGGCCCGGTGCTCGACACCACCGGAAGCTATTCGGTCTCCGCCTGGGTGACCCTGGACGAACTTCCCGGCAACTACGCCACCGCCGTCAGCCAGGACGGCAGTCGGCAGGCGAGCCCGTTCTATCTGCAGTACGGCCAGGGCGCCTTCGCCTTCAGCACGCCGGGCGAGCAGCGAGCGCGGCTGGTGACCACGCCGGAGACGGGGCGCTGGTACCACCTCGTCGGGGTGCGGGACGGCGCGAGCAACCAGATCAAGCTGTACGTCGACGGTGAACTGGCGGCGACCGCGGCGGCCGGTCCGAACTACGTCGGCTCCGGCCCGTTCGTCGTCGGCCGCGCTCAGTGGGGCGGCGCCGACACCGACTTCTGGAACGGCGCCGTCGACGAGGTCCATGCCTATGACAAGGCGCTCACCGACGAGGAGGTGAGCGCGCTCCACGCGCAGGAGAAGCCGTAACCCCGGCCCCCACGACGGTCCCGGCGAGTGCGGCTCTGCGCACTCGCCGGGACCGCGTCCGGGGCTCCTCGTCACATCAGTTGCCGTCTGCGGCCCAGCCAGGTCTGGGCGATCACCACGAGGGCCAGGAAGCCACCGCTGACGACGAGTTGGTAGGAGGAGTCCAGGGAGCCGATCTGGTTGATGACGTTCTGGATGACCTTCAGGAGCAGCACGCCGACCAGTGAACCGCTGACGTAGCCGAGGCCGCCGGTGAGCAGGGTGCCGCCGATGACGACGGCGGAGATGGCGTCCAGTTCCATGCCGTTGCCGAGGATGGTCACGCCCGAGGCGAGCCAGGCGGCGTTGAGCGCGCCGGCCAGACCGGCCAGCACCCCGGACAGCGTGTAGACGAGGATCTTGGTACGGGCCACGGGCGCGCCCATCAGGGCCGCCGCGTCCTCGTTGCCGCCGACCGCGTACACGTGCTGCCCGAACCGGGTGCGGCGCAGGACGACGGCACCCACGACGAAGAGCGCCAGCGTGATCCACACCGGGTTGCCCAGGCCCAGGGTGGTGCCCTGGCCGAGTTCGGCGAGGACCGACCCCTTGCCGATGAGGTAGGTGTTCGCGCCCTCGTCCGTGAGGGCCAGCATCAGTCCGCGCGCCCCCAGCATGGCGGCCAGCGTGACGATGAAGGGAGCCAGACGGGAGCGGGCGACCAGCAGGCCGTTGACGACGCCGATCGCGCCGCAGACCACGAGGGGCAGCAGCAGCGCCACCAGGGTTCCGTGCCGGGACCCCCAGGCCGCCAGGACGCCGCCGAGGGCGAACAGCGACCCGACGGACAGGTCGATGCCGCCGGTGATGATGACGAAGGTCATGCCGAGGGCGACGATCGCGAGGAACGCCGAACTGGTCGCCATGTTCGAGACGTTGTCGCCGGTGGCGAACGAGTCGAAGCTGAAGGAGGCGACGACCGAGACGATCACCAGCACGGCCAGCGCGCCGTGCTGCTGGACCAGGGCGCTCAGCCGCTCGGAGCGGGCGGAGCCCACCGGGCCGGTGGCGTCCGCGGGTTCGTCGCTCGCGGTGGTCACGGGCGTGTCCGTCTTCGTGACGGTCATCGCTTCCCCCGTCCCCGTGCCGCGTAGACCGCGCACACGATCACTATGGCCTGGGCGATCTGGGTCCACGAGGGCGGCAGATCGTGCTTGATCAGGGTGGCGGTGAGCAACTGGATCAGTACCGCTCCGGCCACGGTGCCGCCGATGTTGACCCGCCCTCCGGTCAGCGGGGTGCCGCCGACCACGACGGCGGTGATGGCGGACAGTTCCATCAGGTTGCCCAGCGAGGTCGGGTCGCTGGCCTGGAGCCGGGCGGTGGCCAGCACGCCCGCCACCGCGGCGAGCAGCGCGCAGGCGATGTACACGATGATCAGCACGCGGCGCACCGGCAGACCGGCGAGCTGGGCGGCGGGGCGACTGTCGCCGATGGCCAGCAACTGGCGGCCGAAGGTGGTCCGGCGGACCACGAACGCGACCAGCAGCGCCAGTACGGCCGCGATCAGGATGAGGTACGGGACACCGGCGATGTCACCGGAACCGAGCGAGGCAAGAGCCGGGTTGCGCAGGTCCTCCAGTTGCGGGAGCAGGACCAGGGCCAGACCTCGGCCGCCGACCATGAGGGCCAGGGTGGCCACGATGGGCTGGACCCCTATGAAGGCGACCAGTGCTCCGTTGGCCAGACCCACACCGGCGGCGAACAGGGCCACCACGAGCAGCGCGGGCACCAGGCCGTACCCGAGGTAGAGCGCGGTCACCGAGGCCGCCAGGGCCATCACCGCGCCGACCGACAGGTCGACGCCCTCGGTGCCGATGACCAGGGCCATGCCCAGCGCGACGATGATGACGGGCGCGACCTGGACGGCCTGGGTGCGGAAGTTCTCCGTGGACAGGAAGTGCGGTGTGATGACGATGTTGACGACCAGGAGCAGGGCCACGCCGGCGTATACGCCGTAGGTCTGCAGCCACTGGAGCAGGCGGGCCTTGTCCAGTGGGGCGGTGCGGAGAGCGGCTTCAGCCATCGGTGGCCGCCTCCTTCACCGCGTCGGGCGCCGGGTCGCGCGCCGGGTCGCCGCCGGCGATCGTGCGCATCAGCCTGTCCTCGTTGACGTCGTCGCCAATCAGTTCGCCGACGACCGCACCGTCCTTCAGTACGACCACGCGGTCGGACCCTTCGATCAGTTCCTCCAGGTCGGAGGAGATGAGCAGGACGCCCAGACCGTCCGCGGCCAGTTCGTCCACGAGTTTTTGGACCTCGGCCTTGGCGCCGACGTCGATGCCGCGGGTGGGCTCGTCCAGGAGCAGCACCTTGGGGTTCATGGCCAGCCAGCGGGCGAGGAGCACCTTCTGCTGGTTTCCGCCGGACAGTTCGCCGACCTTCTGGTGCGGGGAGGATGCCTTGATGCGCAGCCGCGCGATGAAGGTGTCGACGATGCTGTCCACGCGGGCCTCGGAGACGAGGCCGAAGCGGGAGAGCCGGGGCAGCGCCGCGAGCGCTATGTTCTCGCGGACCGACAGGCCCGGGACGATTCCCTCGCTCTTGCGGTCCTCGGGCAGCAGGCTGATCCCCGCGCGGATGGCGGCGGGGGTGGAGCCGCCGCGCAGTGGCGCGCCGGCCACCGTGACCTCGCCCGAGCTCCGCGCCAGGGCACCGGAGATGGCCTTGGCCGTCTCGGTGCGGCCGGAGCCGAGCAGCCCGCCGAGGCCCAGGACCTCCCCGGGGCGGATGCTCACGGACACGTCGTGCAGTGTGTGCGGGACCGTCAGCCCTTCGGCGCGGAGGACCGGTTGCCCGTCGGCGGCGTGGTGGTCGCCGGCGAACTTCGTCGCTCCCTCCGCACGGACCTCGCCGAGGTCCCTGCCGAGCATGGTGGAGACCAGCGCGAGGCGGTCCAGGTCGGCCAGCCTGCCGTGGTGCACGCGGCGTCCGTCGCGCAGCACGGTGACGGTGCTGCACATGGCGTAGAGCTCGTCCAGGCGGTGACTGACGTACACGACGGCGATGCCCGCGTCGCGCAGCCGCCGGATCACCGAGAACAGGGTTTCCACCTCCCGCGGTTCGAGCGAGGAGGTCGGCTCGTCCATGATGACGACCCGCGCGTCCGTCGCCACGGCCCGGGCCAGGGCGACCATCTGCTGGGCCCCGACGCCGAGCGTGCGCAGCGACTGCCGCACGTCCACCCGGACGCCGTACGTGCCGAGTGTCTGCGCGGCCTCCCGGTTCATGCGGGCCACGTCCAGTACGCCGAAGCGGTTGCGCGGCTCGCGGCCCAGGAAGAGGTTGCGGGCCACGCTCAGCAGCGGGATGAGGTTGACCTCTTGGTAGATGGTCGAGATCCCGGCCTTCTGCGCCTCCAGAGGGGTGGCGAAGGAGACCTTGCGGCCCTGGAAGGTGATGTCACCCGCGTCGGGCCGGTAGACGCCGGTGAGCAGCTTGATGAGGGTCGACTTGCCGGCGCCGTTCTCGCCGATCAGGGCGTGGACCTCGCCCGGGTGCAGGGTGAGGTCCACGTCGTCCAGGGCCCGGACCCCTGGGAAGGTCTTGCTGAGTCCGCGGACGGCGAGGACTTCGGCGGGGGGTGCCACCTGTGCCTCCAGGAAGAAAGTGGTGAGAGAGGGCCGGGGGCCCGGGTGTCCGGGCCCCCGGAGGAGGATCAGTAGGCGTTGCCGATGTCCTGCTTGGCGTTGTCGCTGGTGTAGGCGTTGTCCTGGATGATGATGTCCTGGGGGACTTCCTCGCCCTTGGTGAAGGCGTCCAGCGTCTGGAACGCCAGCGGACCGAACCGCGGGTTGGACTCGATGACGCCGCTGATCCAGCCGTCCACGACGCCCTGGACGGCGTTGCGGGTGCCGTCCACCGTGACGATCTTGACGTCGCCGGCCTTCTTGCCGGCGCCCTTGAGGGCGGTCACCGCGCCGAGGCCCATCTCGTCGTTCTCGGCGTAGATGCCCTTGATGCCGGGCTTGGACTGGATGAGCTGCTCGGTGACCTGCTGGCCCTTCTCGCGGGAGAAGTCACCGGTCTGCTCGAAGACGACCTTCAGGTCCGGGGCCTTCTCGGCGATCCGCTCCTTGAAGCCCTTGGTCCGCTCGGTGGTGACGTTGTTTCCGGCGGAACCGAGCAGGATCGCCACCTCGCCCTTGCCTCCGGTCGCCTCGATCATCTGGTCGGCGGCGCGCCTGCCCTGTTCGACGAAGTCGGAGGCGATGAAGGAGACGTAGTCCTTGCAGGGTTCCGCGTTGATCTTGCGGTCGATCGTGATGATCGGCACCTTCTTGGCGGCGGCGGCCTGCAGCACCGGGTCCCAGCCGTCGGAGTTGAGCGGCGCGATCACCAGCAGGTCGGCCCCCTTGGCCAGCAGGTTCTGCACATCGCTGATCTGCTTGGAGAACTTCGACTGGGCGTTGGCCGTCAGCAGCTTCACGCCCCGCTTCTCGGCCTCGTCCTTGATGGACTGGGTCTCCGCGATGCGGAACGGGTTCGCTTCCTTCTCCGACTGCGAGAAGCCGACGGTGGCGTTCTTCAGGTCGATCTTCTCGGCGCCGTAGGCATCGATGGTGCAGGTCTTGCCGCCCGGCTCCGGCGTGACGACCTTCTGCTCGGCGCCTGCGGCGGCCGCCGAGGACTCCTTGCCGCCCGACGCCTCGTCCTCCGACTTCGCGCAGGCGGTCGCGGTCAGGGCGACCGCGGCGGCCAGCGCCACGACCACGGGACGGGCGAGGAGGTGAGGACGGTGAGTGCTGCGCTGCATGGTGACCCCGATCCGGGCGACGCTGAAAGGGAATTGGAGAGCTGAACGCCGCACGGAATCGGCCAGGCCCCCCCGGCGTCGGGCTTGCGTCCGGTGCGCCGCACACAGGTTTTTACATCGTTGCAAGGAGGCTGTAAACCCCCTGCGCACCAGACGGGAGCGGCCGGCGAAGACCGGCACACGACGCGACGGACCAAGCGGCCGACAATTCCCGGGCCCGGGACGGGCCTACCCGCGCGGGACGGGCGCACCCCTCCACCCCACAGGGTGCCGCACGCCTCTTGACTCGCGCCGCAGCTCCGTGAAGACTGAGGCGTCACACTGTGACAACGTTGTCAGCTACGGCCGCAACTACTACGACGACCTGTTCGTCACCGGCACGTACTACGGTCTCCCGCCCGCTGGGCAGGCACCACCGCACCATCCCCGGTCACCCGTTCGGGTGCCCTTCCGCCGCGTGGCGCCCCAGTGTGCTCTCCCGTTCGGCCAGCCGGTAGTCCGCCCGGATGCGCCGCGGTTCGGGAGCGTCGCCGCCGAGCCGGGCGAGGACCGATTCCACCGCGAGGCGGCCGATGGCTCCCTTGTCCGGGGAGACGGACGTGAGGGTCACCGCGCCGAACCGTCCCTCCACCACGTCGTCGAATCCGACCACCGCGATGTCCTCGGGCACCCGCAGTCCCCGCGCGTGGAGCACCCGCATCGCCCCGATGGCCATCGGGTCGTTGTAGGCGAAGACCGCGTCGGGACGCCTTCCTTCGTCGAGGAGCCGGGCCATGGCCGCCGCTCCGTCGGCGTGTCCCCAGCCGTCGGTGGCGGCGACGAGTCCTTCGTCGGTGGGGAGCCCGGCGGCGGCCAGTTCCTCACCCCAGCCGCGCACCCGCAGTTGGGCGGGTTCGTTGCGGCCACGACGGGCACCGATGAACGCGACCTCCCGGCGGCCCAGGCCGACGAGGTGCGCGACGGCCGCGCGTGCGGCGGCGACGTTGTCGATGGCGATGTGGTCGTACGGCAGGTCGTACTCCCGCTCGCCGAGCAGCACCAGCGGTACGTTCTCCGCACGGTCGCGCAGGTCCTCGGTCTCCAGCTCGATCGGGCTGAGGATCAGTCCGTCGATGACCCGTGCCCGAAAGCCCTGGCAGACCAGGAGCTCCTGTTCGCGTCGCCCGCCGGTGTGGTCCAGCAGAACGGTGTAGTCGTGGTCGGCCGCCGTGTCGATGACGGCCGCGGCGAGTTCCGCGAAGTAGGGGTTGCCGAGTTCGGGCAGGGCGAGCGCGATGATGCCCGTACGTCCCGCACGCAGGTGCCGGGCGGTCAGGTTGGGCCGGTAGCCGAGCTCGTCGATGGAGCGCTGGACGCGTTCACGCATCGCGGGCGTGACGTGCCGGAAGTTGTTCACCACGTTGGAGACGGTCTTGATGGAGACCCCCGCGTGCGCGGCGACGTCCTTGAGGCTGACCCGCACGTCATTCCCTTCCTGAGCGGCCCGACTCGGGTGGTCGGTGCGGGTCCGGTGTCGTCACCGTGAGCCGTGAGCCGAGCCCTTGTGCGCTAGTTTTACAACGTTATACATCCGTGTCTTCGCGCTGACAAGGCGGTGGCCGAACAGCCGCGTCGTCCCTTCGCGGAGTGTTCGGGCAAAGGGGGCACGCGGCGCTACCGGCAGCCGGACAGGCGCTCGACCGTGTCGAGGAAGTCGCGGAAGGCCTGGTCGGTGCGGGCGGTGTCGCCGGTGGCGTCGAGATCCATGAGGAGACCGCGGATGACGGCGAGAACGAGCGTCGCGAGATCCGGCCGGCCGATGCTGCGCAGGCCGTCTTCGAGCGGCCCCAGCCAGTCGGTCGTCGCGGTGCGCCGGAAGTCGGGCCACAGCCGCTGCTCCGCACTCTCGCGCAGTTGGCCGAACATCCGCAGGTACGGCCGCCCGTCCGGGCCGGTGATCGAAGTCCAGGCGCGGTCCAGGGTGGCGGTGTAGCGCTCGTCGGGTCGCGCCCGCAGGAGGTCGCCGAATACGTCGAGCTGGCGTTGCCGCGCGTGGCCGAGGACCGCTCGCAGGAGGGCGTCGCGGGTGCCGAAGTGATAGATGAGCATGCGCGGTGAGGTGCCGGTGGCGCCGGCCAGCGGCTCGAGCCGGTCGGGGAGGCCGTGCGCGAGGGCGTGATCAGCGCAGGCGTCCAGCAGCCTCTCCTTGATCTGCGGTTGAGGTCGTCTGCCCACGGCCGAATTTTTTCACGTAACGGTGACTACGTCTACCGTTGATCGTAAGACAGTCGGGGCAGCCGGGACAGCCGTGGCAGACATGGCAGACGTGGAGGTAGCGATGAGGGTCGTGTTCGTGCATGGGGCCTGCGTACGGGACGGGTCGTGGTGGTGGCACCGCACCGCCGAACTGCTGCGGGAGCGAGGCGTGCCGAGCGTGGCCCCGGCGCTGCCGAGCTGCGGCGAGGGGGGCCTGCCCGGCGGGGAGGGCGGTCCGGGTCTGGCCGAGGACGTCGCCGCGGTGCGGCAGGTGCTGCGGGCCGACGACGAGCCGACGGTCGTGGTCGGCCACAGCTACGGCGGCATCGTCACCGCGGAAGCCGCTGCGGGAATCGAGTCGGTACGCCACCTGCTGCTGATCTCCAGCTACCTGCCCGAGGTCGGGCAGAGCATGTCGGAGTTCGGGGACGGCGGTCCCGCCCCGTTCCTCGACGTCGACCCCGACGCCGGCACGTTCGGGGTCCGCCCCGAGCTGCTCGTGGAGACGTTCTTGCAGGACTGCGCCCCGGAGATCCAGGCGCAGGCGGCAAACCGCCTCGCCCGGCAGAGCGTGCGGGTGACCGGGCAGCCGGTCGGGGCGGCCGCATGGCAGCAGGTGCCCTCGACGTACGTCGTCTGCGCCCAGGACCGCGGCACCCCGCCGCACCTGCAGCGCGAGTTCGCCCGCCGGGCCGGCACCGTCGTCGAACTCAAGGCCGGCCACCACCCGTTCCTGTCCCGGCCCGACGAGGTCCGGGATCTGCTGCTGGCCCTGTGACCGGCGGCCGGGGGCGGCACGGGTCGGCCCGGGCCGGCGATCACAGGGCGGATGCCCCCGCTCGCGCGGGGGCGGCAGTGCTTGAGAGCAGCGACGGGTCCGGGTCAGGCCGGCTGTGCGGAGGGGCGCAAGGCCGAGTCATGGGCCGGAGCGGGGAGGTGCGGGTACTCGGTGGACCGGTGCTGGAAGGAGAGGATCTTGGGGTTGAGGACGACTCCGTCGCGGATCTCGACGGCATTCCTGACGGTGGCGTCGCCGTCCCAGGACGCGGGGCCACTCATTACCTTGCGCAGATAGGGCAGCAGGGCCTCACTGATCTCCCAAGTGGCGGAGTTCCACAGATATGACGGGCTGTGGTCCACCCCGTAGTAGTGGCAGCCGGGGCCCACCGTGGTCATCGGTTCCTCGAAGGTGGTCGGGCGGGCCCATTCGAAGCCCATGCCCTCGTCGCAGGAGACATCGACGAACAAGGTCCCGGGCCGGAACAGAGCGAGTTCCTCGTCGGTGACGAACGTCAGAGGCGCGTCGGTGTCCTGCCTTACGCAGTTGACGATGATGTCGAACCCGGACAGATGTTCCGCGAGCGGCACGGGACCCAGCCCGGTGAGCACCTCGAGTCGGGACGGATCGTCCGCCCGTTCCGCGAAGTGACCCATCACGACCGACGGCATCGGGGAGGCCACCGCGGCGGCGGCCCGCTGGGTGAGCACCGTGACGTCCGAGACCCCCATGGCGCCCAGGCCTGTGACCGCCCCGCGGGCCGTGGCGCCGAAGCTGATGACCGCCGCACGCATCCGGCGACCGTAGCTGCCAGTCACTCCGCCGAGCTGCAGGGCGTGCAGAACCGAGGAGTAGCCGGCGAGTTCGTTGTTCTTGTGGAAGACATGGACACTGAAAGCGCCCGTGGAGGTCCAGTGGTTCATTGCCTCCCAGGCGATGAGGGTGAGTCGTCGGTCGATGCCGAGCTGGGTCATCCGCTCGTCCTGCACGCAGTGCGGCCAGCCCCACAGCACCTTGCCCTCGGGCAGTTGGGCGACGTCCTCGTGCATCGGCTTGGGCAGGAGCAGTACATCGCACTCGGCCAGGAGCTGCCCGCGGGAGCGCAGTCCGCCCACCAGCGGACGCAGCGTGTCGTCGCCGACACCGAACCGCTGACCGTAGCCCTCCTCGAGGAAGACCTTGGCGCGTACGTCGGGTGCGATCCGGTCGAGGTGATCGGGATGCAGGGGCAGTCGGAACTCGTTCTCCTTGCGGGAGGAGGCGAGCACGCCGAGGCTCAGTAGGCTCATACGCGTCCTTGTATATGGGTATATGGGTGTACAGGTGTACGGGATCGGGTCCGGATCGAGCCGAATCGGTCGGGGCCGGGCACCGGCTCCGGGCAGCCGGAGAGGGGGAGACGCCCGCATGTGCCCGGAGAGCTGGGAGGTCCCGCTGTCGCCGGGTGCGGAAGAGGTTCTGGGATGGGGCGCGACGCCGTTACGGATGACGGCATACGAGGTGCGCCCAGTGGCGCAACTGTACTCCCTTACCAGGGACCCTCCTCTCCGGGGCAGGAACGTATCCGGCAGGCCGTTCGTTGTGGTGAGAGGTGAGCGGGCGCCGTGTCGTGTTCGGGGTTCCCTCCGACCGCCGGCGGCCAGGCAACCCGGAGCCGCACGACTGCGTGCTTCCACGAGCCCCGCCCCCGCCCTCCGCGAGAAGGTAGAACGTGACCGCAAAGACCATCGACCGGGGCGACGGCCCGGCGGACCCCGCCCGCATGACGAAACCTCCGTCCACCGGCCGCGGGAGCGACTTCGCCGCCCTGTCCCGCGAGGTGAAACAGAGCGGGCTGCTGAGGCGTCGTCCGGTCTACTACTCCGTCAAAGTGGGGGCGAACCTGCTCCTGCTGGCCGCGGGATGGACAGCCTTCGCCCTGCTCGGGCAGTCGTGGTGGCAGCTCATCACCGCCGCCTTCCTCGCGGTGATGTTCACCCAGACCGCCTTCATCGGGCACGACGCCGGCCACCACCAGATCGCCACCTCCAAGCGGGTCAACAACCTGCTCGGCCGCGTCCACGCCGACCTGCTGGTCGGCCTCAGCTACGGCTGGTGGATCAACAAGCACAGCCGGCACCACGCCCACCCCAACCACGTCGACCGCGACCCCGACATCGCCGACGGAGCGATCGCCTTCACCGAGGACCAGGCCCGGGTCCGCCGGGGAGCGTACGCCTGGCTCGGCCGCCATCAGGCCTGGCTCTTCTTCCCCATGCTGCTGCTGGAGGGACTCGCCCTGCACGTCGCCGGTGTACGGGCGACGTTCGACGGCACCGGCAGGCGTACGGGGCGGGCGACCAGACTGGCCGAGGCGGGCATGTTGACGACGCACATCGTCGGCTATCTCGTCGCCCTGTTCTGGTTCCTGACCCCCTTGCAGGCCGTGGTCTTCCTCCTGGTGCACCAGGGGCTCTTCGGTCTGTACATGGGGTGCTCATTCGCTCCCAACCACAAGGGAATGGCCCTGTTCGGCAAGAGCGACAAGGTCGACTTCCTGCGCCGCCAGGTGCTGACGTCGCGCAACATCCGCGGCCACCGGCTGACCGACCTGGCACTTGGCGGACTGAACTACCAGATCGAGCACCATCTGTTCCCGTCCATGCCGCGGCCCAGCCTGCGCCATGCCCAGGAGCTCGTACGCGCGTTCTGCGCCCGGCACGGCATCGCGTACCACGAGACGGGGCTCTTGGACTCGTACGCACAGGTACTGAGGCATCTGCACGCCGTCGGCGGGCCACTGCGGCCCGAGCTGGAGTACTGACCTTTCGTCGCGGGCCGCCGGACCGCCTCTCGGGTCAGTTGTTGACGTCCTCGTTGAAGTCGTCGGCGCAGGCGTCTCGCTCGCTCTGGCTGTCGGCGTGCTGGACGCAGTCGTCGAAGTCCTTGAACTCGTCCGAGTTCAGGATCGATGCGCCGATCGCGATGATCACCACGGACGCGATCACTCCGAGCGCGCCGAGCACCGCCGCGACGACGGACATCGCCCGGTGAGGGGCGCGACCGCCGCGAGCCCTGCGGGCACCGATGATGCCGAAGATCAACGCCAGGAGACCGAGCACCACACCGCCGATGACGGTCCAGAAGAGGAGGACGGCCAGGATTCCGAGGACCAACGCGGCGATCGCCATCCCGTTGCCGCGCCTGGCGCCGGCGCCCTGGTGCGCCTGTGTGGACTGCTCCGGAGTTGCGGGGTGTTCGGGGAAGGACACGTCGTCACACTCATCTCTGGTTCTGATCGGGTGAGTTGCCGTGCCTTTGCGACTGCCCCGTGACGCGCGACGGATGCCTTCGACACGCGGCGACCGGCACCGGCGCCCGTCGAAGGTGAGGCGGACCCGTTCGGTGGAGGGGATTTCAGCCGGTCGTCAGCGTGAAGGTCTGCGCGGCGGACTGCGAGCAGGACCGCCGGGACAGGCGGGCTCCGTCTGCGGTGGCACCGGAGCCGCCGTCCACGTCCCAGACCTTCCCGTTGTGCCGGTTGATGACTGTGCACACGCGCTCAGGGCTTCGAAGGCTCTTCGACCGCGGCGTCCGGCGCGCCAGGCCCGGTGCTCCGGCCGGCCTGTCGCAGCGCGTCCTCGTCGGTTCGGGCGTCGTAACTGAGCAGCTTGGGCAGTGCGGTGGCGAGCAGGCCCACCGTGGCGACGCAGGCGACCCCGCCGGTCCAGATCGCCGGGCGGGCGCCGGTCCAGCCGGCCATCGCCCCGGAGCGGACCTGGCCGAGTTGCGGGCCGATGCTGTAGGAGAGGACCTCGATGCCGGCGAGCCGGCCGCGCAGCCGGTCGGGAATGGTCTGGTTCCAGATGGTCGAGCGGCCCAGGCCGCTCAGCATGTCGCCCGCTCCCGCCAGCGCGAGGCACGCCAGCACGAGCCAGATGTTCGCCGTCCAGCCGGCCGCCGCGATGGCCAGGCCCCAGCCGGCCGCGCCGAACACCACCAGCAGTCCGTGGCGACGGGTCCGGGACACCCAGCCGCTGGTGAGGCTGACGAGCAGGGATCCGACGGCTCCCGCGGAGTACATCAGCCCCAGCGCCCAGTCGGCGTCGAGTTCGTCGGCGAGGAAGGGGAAGATGGTGTTCGGGAAGGCGAAGAACATGGCCGCCAGGTCGACGGCGTACGTGCCCAGGAGTACCGGGCGCGACCACGCGTACCTGGCGCCTTCCGCGATGCCGCGCAGGGACGGCTTGGCCGCGTGTTCGACGGGCGGGGCGGGCGAGAGCCGACGGCACATCAGCACCGACGCGAGGAAGCAGACGACCGTGGTGGCGTACGCGGGGACGTTGCCGGCGTACGCCACGACCAGGCCGGCCAGGGCGGGCCCGCCGATCGCGCCGGCCTGCCAGCGCAGAGCGTTCAGGGCGGCCGCGGCGGGGAGCTGGTCGTGCGGGACGATGCGGGCCAGCAACGAGTCCAGTGCGGGCCGTTGGAGTCCGGCGAGCGCCGCCACGCCCGCCGCCACGACGTACAGCGGCCACAGCATGGGCCGCGGCAGCAGCGCGTTCAGCAGCAGGACGGCTGCCAGCAGCCCCAGTCCCGCCTCGGTCAGGACGATGACCTTGCGGCGGTCCACCGCGTCGGCGAGTGCCCCGCCATAGAGTCCGAAGACCACCAGCGGCACGAGTTCGACGGCACCCATGACGCCGACCGCGAGCGGTGAACCGGTCAGGTCCTTGATCTGGAGCGGCAGCGCGATCAGCGCCATCACGCTGCCGAGGTAGGTGACCAGGCCCTGCACCCACAGGAGACGGAAGTCCCGGGAGGAGCGCCAGGGCGCGAGGTCGGGCAGCAGTGCGGCGAGCTTCGGGGGCATGGTTCAGTGGCTCCCGGCCGGTGCGGACTGCCGCGACCCGGCGGACGGCGTGGCTCCGTCGTCCGCGGCCGTCGAGTGGTGGCGTCCGATCGGGAGTACGAGGGGCCTGCCGGAGACCGGGTCCTCGATGACGCGGCTCTCCATGCCGTACACCGAGCGGACCATGTCCCGCGTCATCACCTCCTGGGTGGTTCCGGCGGCGTGCAGCCCGCCGGAGGCCAGGGCGATGAGCCGGTCCGCGTAGCGTGCGGCCAGGTTGAGGTCGTGCAGGACCATGACGATCGTGGTGCCGCGGGTGCGGTTCAGGTCGGTCAGGAGGTCGAGGACCTCGACCTGGTGGCTGATGTCGAGGAACGTGGTGGGTTCGTCGAGCAGCAGCAGGTCGGTCTGCTGGGCCAGCGCCATCGCGATCCACACGCGTTGGCGCTGACCGCCGGAGAGTTCGTCGACCGCCCGGTCCATCAGGTCCGTCGTGTGCGTGGCCTCCAGTGCGGTGGCGACCGCGGCGTCGTCCTTCGCCGTCCAGCGGGAGAAGGCGCGCTGGTGGGGGTGGCGGCCCCGGCCGACCAGGTCAAGGACCGTGATGCCCTCCGGGGTGACCGGCGCCTGGGGCAACAGGCCCAGGGTGCGGGCGAGTTCCTTGGCGGCGGTGCGGTGGACCTCCTTGCCGTCGAGGACGACCCGTCCCGCACGCGGCACGAGGAGCCGGGACATCGAGCGCAGCAGCGTCGACTTGCCGCAGGCGTTCGCCCCGACGATCACTGTGATCCTCCCGGCCGCGAGGGTCAGGTCGAGGCCCTCGATGACCGTACGGTCGCCGTAGCCGAGGGTGAGGTCCTCGGTGGACAGGGAGTGGGACGCGGTCACAGTGAGCCTCCGGCCCGGTTGGTGCGGACGATCAGGTAGACGAGGTAGGGAGCGCCCAGGACGCCGGTGACGACGCCCACCGGGTAGCGGGTGCCGAAAGCGTACTGACCGGTGAAGTCGGCGACCAGCACGAGCAGGGCGCCGACCAGGCCGGCGGGCACCAGCAGGGATCCGCCGGTTCCCACGAGACGGGCGGCGATCGGCCCGGAGAGGAAGGCGACGAAGGCGATCGGTCCGGCGGCCGCCGTCGCGAAGGCGATCAGCCCGACGGCCGCGACGATCACCACGACGCGGGTGCGTTCGACGCGGACGCCGAGCGCGGACGCCGTGTCGTCGCCGAGGCTCAGCGCGCTCAGGTCGCGGGCCCTGGAGAGCAGCACCGGGCCGAGCACGAGCACGGCGAGGACGGTGGGCACGGTCTCTTCCCAGGTGGTGCCGTTGAGACTGCCCGTGAGCCAGCGCATCGCCTCCTGGAGGTCCCATTCACCTGCCTGCGACAGGACGTAGGAGGTGACGCTGTCGAGCAGGGCGGAGACACCGATGCCGATGAGGATGAGCCGCGTGCCGGCGACGCCGTCGCGGAACGCGAGGGTGTACACGAGCAGCGCCACGCCGAGCGCGGCGGCGATCGCGACGACCGACACCTCGGTGCCGCCCAGCGAGAAGGACACGATGGCGATGGCCGCCGCCGCGCTCGCTCCCGCACTGATGCCGATGATGTCGGGGCTGGCGAGCGGGTTGCGGAGCATCGTCTGGAAGGTGACGCCGGCGATGCCGAAGCTGAATCCGGCGGTCAGGGCGAGCACCGCACGCGGCAGCCGCAGTCTGCCGACCGTGAAGGACGCGCCGGGCACGTCCTCCCCCATGATGACGCGCACCACGTCGTGGGCCGGGTAGAAGGTGTGCCCGGCCATGAGGGTGGTGACGAACGCGGCGACGACGAGCAGGAGCAGCGTCAGGACGATGAGCCGCCGCCGGTACGCGCCGCGGACCCGGGCCCGGGTGACGGTCCGCAGCGTGGACGGGGCGCTGACGGCGGGGGCGCTCACAGGGATCTGACCTTCTGTCGGCGGACGATGTGGATGAAGAAGGGGGCGCCGATGACGGCGGTCAGGATTCCCACGTCGATCTCGGAGGGCCGGGCCACGACCCGCCCGACGACGTCGGCCGCGGTGAGGAGGATGGCGCCGCCCAGCGCGGAGAACGGCAGCAGCCAGCGGTGGTCGACGCCCGCCAGGAGCCGGCAGGTGTGCGGGACGAGCAGGCCGACGAAGGCGATCGGTCCGGCGACGGCGGTGGACGCGCCGCACAGCACGACCGCGCCGAGCGCCGCGGTGGCCCGCACGAGGGCGACCCGTTCACCGAGCCCGGCCGCCAGGTCGTCGCCCAGGGCGAGGGAGTTGAGGGCTCGGGCGGAGGCGAGGCAGAGCAGGAACCCGGCCGCGAGGAACGGCGCGACACTGCCGAGCTGCGCGTAGGAGGCTCCCCCGACGCCGCCGATCTGCCACAGCCGGAAGGTGTCGGAGATGTCGTTGCGCGGCAGTACGACGGCGCTGACCAGGGAGGCGAGCGCGGCCGAGATGGCGGCACCGGAGAGGGCCAGCTTGAGCGGCGTGGCACCGCCGCGGCCCAGCGAGCCGACGGTGTACACGAACCCGGCGGTCAGCGCCGCTCCGGTCATCGCCACCCAGATGTATCCGGACACCGACACGAGGCCGAAGTGGGCGATGGCGGTGACGACGGCCAGCGAGGCACCCATGTTGACGCCGAGGATGCCGGGGTCGGCGAGTGGATTGCGGGTCACTCCCTGCATGACCGTGCCGGAGACCGCCAGGGCGGCGCCCACGACGACGGCGAGGAGGGTGCGCGGTACGCGTTTGGTGACCGCGGCCTCCTCCAGGGTGCGTTCCGCTCCGCCGAGGGCGGACCACACGTCGGACCAGGCGACGTCGCGGGAGCCGAGGGCGAGGGAGGCGGTCATGACGGTGAGCAGGACGGCCGCGAGCACGAGGAGCCAGGTCACGCGGACGCGCGCCGAACGCCGTACCGGGAGGGCGTTCGGCGCGCGCAGGGTCTGGGTGGCGCTCACGCGGCCTTGTCCGCGGCCTGGGCCAGGGCCTTCACGTAGTCGTCGAGGACGTACGGGATGGACAGCGGGGTCGGGTTCGCGGCGGTCGCCAGCGGGGTGCTGCCGGGCAGCAGGTAGACGGAGTCCTGCTTGACGGCGGCCAGCTTCGAGGTGAGCGGGTCGTTCTTGAGGGCCTTGAGCAGTTCGCCCTTGTCGTCGCCGTAGCCGGTGACGATGTCGACGTCGTTGAAGTCGTCGATGCGCTCGGCGCTCTTGGTCAGCACGAACTTCTTCGTGTCCTTGGACGGCTCGGAGATGCTGGCCGGGATCTTCATGCCGAGGTCGGTGAAGAACTGGGTGCGGGTGTCGTGGGTGGTGTAGAAGCCGACCTCACTGACGTCCTTGGAGGACACGTGGGTCATGAACATCGCCGTCTTCCCCTTGATCTGGGGGTACTTGGCGACGGTCTCGGCGATCTGTCCTTCGAGGTCGGCGATGAGCTTGTCGCCCTCGTCGGCGAGGCCTATGGCCTTGCTGTTGAGCCGGATGATGTCGCGCCACGGCGTCGCCCAGGCGGCTTCCGGGTAGGCCACCACGGGGGCGATCTGGCTGAGGGTCTCGTAGTCCTCGGCGGTCAGCCCGGAGTACGAGGCGAGGATCACGTCGGGCTTGGTGTCGGCGACGGCCTCGAAGTCGATGCCGTCGGTCTCGTCGAACAGGACGGGTGTCTTGGCGCCGAGTTCCTTGAGCCGGTCCTCGGTCCAGGGCAGGACGCCGTCGCCGTCGTCGTCACCGAAGTTGGCCTTGGCCATGCCGACGGGGACGACGCCGAGGGCGAGCGGCACCTCGTCGTTGGCCCAGTTGACGGTGGCGACGCGCTTGGGCTTGTCGGGGACGACGGTGGTACCGAGCGCGTGCTCGATCGTCACGGGGAATGGGCCGGAGCCGTCGGCGCCGGCACCTGCGGCGCTGCTGTCGTCCTTGGTGTCGTCCTGGCCGCCGCAGGCGGTGAGGCCGAACAGGAGGGCCGCCGCGAGGGCGAGCGCGCGAAGGCGGGGTGTTCTCATCGACCCGGGTTTCACTCTCGGTCGGGGTGCCGGGGCTCGCGCGTCCGGATTCAGGGTCGCCGAGCAGGGCACCGCACGTGCACTGGATGTTAGGTAAGGCTTACCTGCATAGACTAGAGAGCCGCCGTGTGCGCATCAATCGCGACTTTGTGACAGCCCTTGTCGCGATCGGGACACGCTCGGGACCTCGCGGGCGTCAACGCCCCCGGAACGTGCCGGGCGTGGCGCCGGTCGTCCGCCGGAAGGCCGCCCCGAAGGCGCTCGCCGAGCGATACCCGACGACATCGGCCACCACGTCGACCTCGAAGCCGCGCGACAGGAGCCGTACCGCGTGCTGGGCGCGCACCGAGGCGACCCAGCGGGCGAAGCTCGTGCCCGTCTCCGCACGGAACGCGCGGGTCAGGGTGCGCGCACTGCATCCGAGAGTGTCGGCCCAGCCGGTCAGCGTCCGCTGGTCGGCGGGGTCCGCCCGTACCGCGTCCACGATCGGCCGCAGCAGCGGGGACGTGGGCAACTGCACCAGCAGGGCCCGGGGCGACGGTCGCAGGACGTCCAGCACCATGGCCTCGGTCACCGCCCGGGAGTGCGTGGACAGGTCCGCCTCCCCGAGCCGCTCCAGTACGAGCCGCAGCAGCGGGGTGATCTCCACGGCCACCGGCACGTCGGGCAGTACCGACACCGTGCCGTGCCGGAAGAAGTGGGCACGGTAGGAGGTGCCCGCGACCGCGGAGGCGGAGTGCACTTGTCCCGCGGGCATCCAGAGCCCCAGCGTCGGCGTGATGCACCACACCTGTGAACCCACCACGGCGGTGGACGCGCCGCGCTCGTTCCAGAGCAGTTCGTGCCACGGGTGCGAGTGTTCGGTCCACGCCGTGTCGGCGGTGACGACCTCCTCGTAGCCCTTGATCACGAACGACACGTCCACCTCGCCGGCGGCGAGCGTCGGCAGTTCCCTGGTGACACGCATGCGTCCAGGCTAGACGGCGCCATGGCCTCACAGCGTCGCGAGATCGTCCAGCAGCCGTTCCGCCCGGTGGATCTCGGCGCTGAGGGGATGGTCCTCGGCGATGTGCGGAAGCCCGGCGGTGACCGTCCGGTAGGCCGCGCGCAGCGGGGTGTCCGGCAGTCGCGCGCCGGACAGCCGCAACGCACGGACCGCGCCGAGCAGTTCACAGGCCAGGACCGTGCGGTGGGCGGCGGTCGCGGTCACCGTGCTGCGTACCGCGTGCGTGGAGAAGCTGGCGTGGTCCTCCAGGCCGCGCGAGATCACCGCGGTGCCGAGGGTGACCGGAGCGGCGGCATGACGCAGGGTGCCCAGGGCGTCGTGCGCGACGTACTCGAGGATCATGATGCCGGAGCTGCCCGCCGGGCCCTGGGCCAGAAACGGCGCCAGCCCGCTCAGGTCCGGCTCGACCAGGTCGCTCAGCCGTGCGGCGGACAGCTCCGCGGTGTGGTGCAGCGCGGCGCGGAGGTAGTCGAAGGCGAGCGCCACCTGTGCCGTGGAGAACTGGCCGTGGTGGTAGGCCTGGAGTGTCTCCACGTCGATCAGTGGATTCTCGGCGGCGGCGTTCACCTCGACCTCCAGCACCTCCCCCACCCGGGCCGCCGCGTCGAGGACCGCGCCCTGCACCTGCGGGAAGGCCCGCAGTCCGAACGGGTCCTGCAGCCGCCGTCCCGGGGGCAGGTCGCCGGCGGCGGTGAGCAGCCGTCGCAGATCCGCGGCGCACCGCACGGAACCGGGGTGCGGGCGGGAGGCGTGCACGCGCTCGTCGTAGGCCTCGGCGGAGCCGCCCAGGGCGCAGAACGTGAGCGCGGTCACGACGTGGCTCGCGGCCAGCAGGCGGGTCAGGTCGTGCCAGGCCAGGACGGCTTCGCCGAGGGTGGCAGCGTTGCTGGAGATGAACGCGAGGGCGTCGCCGGGGCTGATCGGGACGGGCTCGATGCCGCCCGACGCCCAGGGCAGTTCCCCCGCGAGTGTCAGCGCGATCTCGGCGAGGGCCGTCAGGTCGCCGGTGCCGATCGCGCCCCGGGTGTGCACGAGTGGCAGCGCGCCGACTCGCAGGGCCCGTTCCAGGGCCCGCGGCAGCCGGGGGTGTACGCCGCTGCCGGCGGCGGCGAGCTGGTTCAGGCGGATCACCATCGTGGCGCGCACCGCGTCGTCCGCAAGCGGGTCGCCGGTACCTCCGGCATGGCTGCGCAGCAGGCGCAGACCGTGCAGGTCGGTGGCGCCCGGGTCGATGACGATGTGCCTGTTGGCGCCCACTCCGGTGGTCCGTCCGTAGACGGTGCCCTTGGCTCCCAGCTCGACGGCCAGCTCGTAGCTGCGCTCCGCCCGGGTCAGGGCGTCGGGGGTCAGTTCCGTCCACGCGCTGCGCCGGGCCGCGCGGACCACGTCGGTGCAGCGGAGCCCGGCGCCGCTGATCTCGATGCGACTGGGATCGCTCATCACCCTCCTGTCGACAGCACATTCTGACCAAGAAGGACCAGGATTCACACCCCGGCCGGGCGTGCGTGTGGAAGTCTTCGCCTGCGTACGGGCAGAACCGGGGAGGGGCACGTGACAGGCGAGGGCAAGCAGGGGGCGGCGGTCATCGACGAACGGCCGTGGTACGTGGCGAACGAGTTGCTGGCGTTACTGATCGAGCTTCTCGCACTGGGGCTGCTGTGCTGGTGGGGTTTCGCCACGGGTGACAATGCGGGATTCGGTGTTCTCCTCGGCCTCGGCACACCGGCGGCCGCCGCGGCACTGTGGTGGCTGTTCGCGGCGCCGCGGGCAAGGTTCCGGCCGGCGCTGCCCGGCGTCCTGCTCGTGAAGGCGCTGGTGCTGGGCGGGGGTGCGGTGGCGTTGTACGGGGTCGGGCATCCGGTGGCGGCGGTGGTCGTGGCGGTCGTGACAGCCGCGAACATCACCGTGGCGGAGGCCTTCCGCCGGTCTCCACCGGGAGGTGACCGGGAGCCGGCCGGCCGAGCAGTCCGGATCACCGTTTCCGGTGCCCGGCGCCCTCTCGTGGGTACGGAACCCGGCAACAACGCCTCGACGAGAGACTGGACATGACTGGACACCAACCCGCTCACCACCCACCTCAACGCGTCGGCGTCGTCGCCGAGTCCACGCCCTCAGAGACCCGCGTCGCCGCGACGCCCTCGACGGTTCGCCTGCTGCTCGACCTCGGCTACGAAGTCGTCGTCGAGTCGGGGGCCGGCGGCGCCTCCGGCTTCGACGACCAGGCCTACACGGAGGCGGGAGCGAGGATCGGAGAGGCCTGGGCCGCGGATGTCGTACTGAAGGTCAACGCGCCCTCGGCCGAGGAGATCGCCTCACTGCCCGCCGCATCGACGCTGGTGGCCCTGATCGCGCCGGCCCAGCGGCCCGAGATGCTGGCGGCGCTCGCCGCGCGTGACGTCACGGTGCTCGCCCTCGACGCGGTGCCCCGGATCTCGCGGGCGCAGTCGATGGACGTCCTCAGTTCCATGGCGAACATCGCCGGGTACCGGGCGGTGATCGAGGCCGCGCACGTCTTCGGACGCTTCTTCACCGGGCAGGTCACCGCCGCGGGCAAGGTGCCCCCGGCGAAGGTCCTCGTCGCCGGCGCCGGCGTCGCGGGGCTCGCCGCCATCGGCGCCGCCTCCAGCCTGGGCGCGGTCGTCCGCGCCACCGACCCGCGGCCCGAGGTCGCCGATCAGGTGCGGTCCCTGGGGGGTGAGTATCTCCCGGTGGACACGGTCCGGGAGAAGAGCGAGGAGGGCGGGGAGAGCACCGACGGCTATGCCAGGGCGACCTCCGCCGACTACGACCGGGCCGCCGCCGAGCTGTACCACGCGCAGGCCCGTGACGTGGACATCATCATCACCACCGCCCTGATACCCGGGCGGCCCGCACCGCGGCTGGTGACCGCCGCCGACGTGGCGGCGATGGGGTCCGGCAGTGTCATCGTCGACATGGCCGCCGCCCAGGGCGGCAACGTCGAGGGAACCATCGCGGGCCGCACCGTGGTGACCGACAACGGCGTGACCATCATCGGCTACACCGATCTGGCGTCCCGGCTGCCCGCCCAGGCCTCGCAACTGTTCGGCACCAACCTGGTCAACCTGCTCAGGCTGATCACGCCCGGCAAGGACGGCCGGACCGTCATCGACTTCGACGACGTGGTGCAGCGGACCGTCACCGTGGTCCGCGCGGGCACCGTCACCTGGCCTCCCCCGCCGGTCACCGTGTCGGCGGCCCCGGCCTCGACACAGGCGCAGACGCAGACGCCGTCGGCGGTGTCCACCGCGGCGGCGGTCGACGCGAAGCCGCCCCGGCTCACCCCGGCGAGACGCTTCGGCCTGATCGGTCTCGGCATGCTCGCGACCTTCCTGCTGGTCGCCTTCGCCCCGGCCCAGCTCGCGGAGAACTTCACGGTGTTCGCGCTGGCCGTGGTCATCGGCTACTACGTCATCGGCAAGGTGCACCACTCCCTGCACACGCCGCTGATGTCGGTGACCAACGCCATCTCGGGCATCGTGGTCATCGGTGCCCTGGTGCAGATCGGGCGCGAGAGCACGCTCGTCACCGTGCTGTCCTTCGTGGCGATCCTGCTGACGAGCGTGAACATCTTCGGAGGCTTCGCCGTCACCCGCCGCATGCTGTCCATGTTCTCGAGAGGCGAGCCCCGATGACGTCCATGACCGCGTCCCGTGCGGCCGACCTGGTGGCGGCCCTGCTGTTCGTCCTCAGCCTCGCCGGCCTGTCCCGGCATCGGACCTCACGTGCCGGCGTCGTCTACGGCATGGCCGGGATGGCACTCGCCCTCGTCGCCACCGTCGTGGTCTCGGCACAGAGCGTCTCCGCCGGTGCGATCGTGCTCGTCCTCGTCGCCACGGCGGTCGGCGCCGCCCTGGGCCTGTGGCGGGCGCGTCGCGTGGAGATGACGCAGATGCCCGAACTCATCGCGGTGCTGCACAGCTTCGTCGGCCTCGCGGCCGTCCTGGTCGGCTGGAACAGCTACCTGGAGGTCGAGGCCCACGACGCGCAGACGCGGGTCCCGGCCGATCTGCTCGGCATCCACCATGCCGAGGTGTTCATCGGCGTCTTCATCGGCGCGGTCACCTTCACCGGCTCCGTCGTCGCCTACCTGAAGCTGTCCGCCCGGATCAAGTCCCGGCCGCTGACGCTGCCCGGCAAGAACGTCCTCAACGTGGGCGCGCTGGCCCTGTTCGGGGTGCTGACGGTCTGGTTCACCGTCAGCCCGAGCCTCCCGCTGATGGTGGCGGTCACGGCCTTGGCGCTCACCCTGGGATGGCATCTGGTGGCCTCCATCGGCGGCGGCGACATGCCCGTCGTCGTCTCCATGCTCAACAGCTACTCGGGCTGGGCCGCGGCGGCGGCGGGGTTCCTGCTCGACAACAACCTCCTCATCGTCACCGGCGCGCTGGTGGGCTCCTCCGGCGCGTATCTGAGCTACGTCATGTGCCAGGCGATGAACCGTTCCTTCCTCTCCGTCATCGCGGGCGGCTTCGGCATCGAGGCCCCGTCCGGCGGCGACGAGGAGCAGCGCGAGCACCGTGAGATCCGGGCGCAGGAAGCGGCCGACCTGCTCAGGCGGGCCCGGTCCGTGGTGATCACCCCTGGTTACGGCATGGCCGTCGCCCAGGCCCAGCACCCGGTCGCGGAGCTGACCCGGCGGCTGCGCGAGCGCGGCGTGGAGGTGCGGTTCGGCGTCCACCCCGTCGCCGGGAGGCTGCCCGGCCACATGAACGTGCTCCTGGCCGAGGCGAAGGTGCCGTACGACATCGTCCTGGAGATGGACGAGATCAACGACGACTTCGCCCATACGTCGGTCGTGCTGGTCATCGGCGCGAACGACACGGTCAACCCCTCGGCGACGGACGACCCCTCCAGCCCGATCGCGGGGATGCCCGTGCTGCGGGTCTGGGAGGCGGAGCAGGTCATCGTCTTCAAGCGGTCGATGGCCTCCGGCTACGCGGGCGTCCAGAACCCGCTGTTCTTCCGGGAGAACAGCGGCATGCTCTTCGGCGACGCCAAGCAGAGCGTCGAGGAGATCCTGCGCGCTCTCGGCCCGGACACCGAGCAGGGCCGGTCGGCCTCCGCCCGTGAGGGGACGGCGGGGCTCGGGCGGGGCCTGTCGAGGAGTGCGACGCCCTAGCCTGCGTCTTTCGTACGTCCACCGGCCAGGAGCACGGACGGACCCGACGGTTCGTGGCCTGGCCGGCCGGGACGGCCGGGGCCGCCGGGGCTGCCGGGACGTCAGGCGGGGCAGTTCGGGCAGATGCCGCGGTAGGTCACTTCGACCTCGGAGACCGTGAATCCGAAGGTCTGGGACTGCGGGAGGTCGGAGAGAGGGTCGCCCGTCGGCCGCACGTCGCGAATCGAACCGCAACGGGTGCAGAGCAGGTGATGATGCGGACGATGCGCGTTCGGGTCGTAGCGCTTGGCGCGGCCGTCGGTCGAGACTTCGAGCAGCTCGCCCTGACTCACCAACTCGCGCAGGGTGTTGTAGACGGTCGCCCGGGAGATCTCGGGCAGTCGCGCCACGGCGCGGGTGTGCACCTCGTCGGCGGTCAGGTGGACGTGGTCTCCTTCGAGGACCTCGGCCACCACGCGTCGCTGAGCGGTCAACCGCCAGCCGCGTCGGCGAAGCCGCTCCAGGAGATCACTCATGAGCCACACCCTAACAGCGTTCAGGGCCAACTCAAGAGTCAATACTCCTCTAGATGACTCCTTGACTTAGATTAGGTCTAATGTAGGGTGGTGTCGCCTGGCCATGAGCGCAGGCGAAGAACCACCACCGAGGAGCGAGCCTTGCCTGAGAACAACCAGAAGCCGTTGACCACGGTTGCCGGTGCCCCCGTTCCCGACAACCAGAACTCTCTGACGTCCGGTCCGCGTGGCCCGATGCTGCTGCAGGACGTGTGGTTCCTGGAGAAGCTCGCGCACTTCGACCGCGAGGTCATTCCGGAGCGCCGGATGCACGCCAAGGGCTCGGGCGCCTTCGGCACGCTCACGGTGACCCACGACATCACGCGGTACACGAGCGCGAAGATCTTCTCCGAGGTCGGCAAGAAGACCTCGATGTTCGCCCGCTTCTCCACGGTGGCCGGTGAGCGCGGCGCCGCCGACGCCGAGCGCGACATCCGCGGCTTCGCCCTGAAGTTCTACACGGACGAGGGCAACTGGGACCTGGTCGGGAACAACACCCCGGTCTTCTTCTTCCGCGACCCGCTGAAGTTCCCCGACCTGAACCACGCGGTCAAGCGCGACCCGCGCACCAACCTCCGCGACGCGGAGAACAACTGGGACTTCTGGACCAACCTCCCCGAAGCCCTGCACCAGGTCACGATCGTGATGTCCGAGCGCGGCATCCCGGCCTCGTACCGGCACATGCACGGCTTCGGCTCGCACACCTACAGCCTGATCAACGCCGAGGGCGAGCGGTTCTGGGTCAAGTTCCACCACCGCACCCAGCAGGGCATCAAGAACCTCACCGACGCCGAGGCCGAGGCCCTCGTCGGCAAGGACCGCGAGTCCCACCAGCGTGACCTCTTCGACTCGATCGAGGACGGCGACTTCCCGAAGTGGAAGCTCTTCATCCAGGTCATGCCGGAGGCCGACGCGGAGAACTACCGCTTCCACCCCTTCGACCTCACCAAGGTCTGGTCGAAGAAGGACTACCCGCTGATCGAGGTCGGCGAGTGGGAGCTCAACCGCAACCCCGACAACTACTTCGCGGACGTCGAGCAGGCCGCGTTCTCCCCGGCGAACGTGGTCCCGGGCATCAGCTACTCCCCCGACCGGATGCTGCAGGGCCGGCTCTTCTCCTACGGTGACGCCCAGCGCTACCGCCTCGGTGTCAACCACCACCAGATCCCGGTCAACGCCCCGAAGAACCCGGTGAACTCCTACCACCGCGACGGCGGCATGCGCGTCGACGGCAACCAGGGGGCCACTCCGGCCATCGAGCCCAACTCCTACGGCCGCTGGCAGGAGCAGCCCTCCTACCGCGAGCCGAGCCAGGCCGTGGGCGCTGTCGCCGACCGGTTCAACTACCGCGAGGACGACGACAACTACTTCGAGCAGCCCGGCAATCTGTTCCGCCAGATGAACCCCGAGCAGCAGCAGGTGCTCTTCGAGAACACGGCACGCGCGATCAACGGCGCGTCGCAGCAGACCGTCGAGCGGCACATCGCCAACTGCACCCAGGCCGACCCGGCCTACGGTGAAGGGGTCCGCAAGGCGATCGAGGCCCTGGCCGCCGGCACCCTCTGACCCCGGCCGTTCGAAGAACGCGCGGTACACCGGTACACCCGTACCGTGTCCGGCGTGGGCGAATCACGCGCTCACGCCGGGCACGGGTGTCGCCGCCGCGGAGAGACTCATGGACACGACCCCCTGCGGGCGAGCAGGATCAGGAGGAGGCACGCATGAGCAGTGGTGGACTGACTCCTGAGCAGACGGAGCGCGTCGTGGCCATCGCCATGGACCTGGCCCGGGAGGGCAGAACCGGGCAGTTGGCGGAGTTCGTACGGCACGGACTGCCCGTGGACATGCGCGACCCGGCCGGCAACACCCTCCTCATGCTCGCCGCCTATCACGCTCACGCCGACACCGTGGGCACCCTGCTCCGGCTCGGCGCCGACCCGGATCTGCGCAACGACCGGGACCAGTCCCCCATCGCCGGCGCCCTGTTCAAGGGTGCCGACGACGTGGTGGCCGTACTGCGCCGGGCCGGTGCGGATCTGGACTCCGGTACGCCGACCGCGCGGGCCGCGGCGGCCATGTTCGGCCGGGACCACCTGCTCGCGAGCTGACCGGCCGACGGGGGTGAACACCGCGGTCGCCACCGGCTATGGGTGCAGCACCACCTTCGTGTAGCCCTCGATCCGCTTGTCGAACTTGTCGTACGCCGAGGGCGCCTGGGCCAGAGGCAGTTCGTGGGAGACGACGAAGCTGGGCTTCGCCCTGCCCTCGATGATCATGTCTCGCAGGTAGCGGTTGTAGCGCTTCACGTTGCACTGGCCCGTGCCCATCCGCAGCCCCTTCTCGAAGAGCTTGCCGATCGCGACGAGCAGCATGCCCTGCTTGGCCTGTTCGTCCGGGCCACCAGGGTCGGCCGGGACGTAGAGCCCGGGCACGCCGAGAGCTCCGGTCGGCCTGACAGTGCCGACGAGCGAGTTCAGAACGGTCGCCGGTTCCTCGTGACCACTGCCGCGCGCGGTCGCCTGGTAGCCGACCGCGTCGACGCCCTTGTCGGTGCCGACACCCTCGGTCTGTTCCTTGATCTGCTCGACCGGGTCGCCCTCGGCGAAGTTGACCGGGACCGCGCCGATCTCCTCGGCCTTCTGCAGCCGTTCGGGGACCCGGTCCACGACGAACACCTTCTTCGCGCCCCGCAGCAGGGCCGAGTAGGCGGCCATGAGCCCGACGGGCCCCGCGCCGTACACGGCGACGCTCTCACCGGGGCGGACCTGGGCGAGTTCACAACCGTGGTAGCCGGTGGGGAAGATGTCGGCGAGCAGGATGAAATCGCTCTCGTGCTCGTTGCCCTGAGGCAGCTTCAGGCAGTTGAAGTCGGCGTAGGGAACCCGCAGGTGTTCGGCTTGTCCGCCCTTCCACGGTCCCATGGCCACATAGCCGTACGCGCCACCCGCGAAGCCGGGATTGACGGTGGTGCAGTATCCGGTGAACCCCTCGACGCAGTTGGTGCAGAAGCCGCAGGCGACGTTGAAGGGCATGACCACGCGGTCGCCCTCCTGGAGCGTGGTGACACCCGGGCCGACGTCCTCGATGATTCCCATGTTCTCGTGGCCGAAGACGATGCCGGGCTCGGCAGCGGTTCGGCCTTCGTACATGTGCAGATCGGAGCCGCATATCGCGGTGGAGGTGACCCGCACGATCACGTCGTTCGGATGCTGGATGCTCGGCTTCTCGATGTCTTCGACCGCAACGGTGAACGGTCCCTTGTAAACGACCGCCTTCATGGCTGCCACCTTCACTCGGCGATGGACCTGTGTGGCCGCGCCGGCCCGCCTTCCCCGCGTGACCCATCTCTCATGCTTCTCCCACCTACGCGATCGGGCAAGTCAGTAGTCTCATGACAAATCCACTGCTTCGCGCCACGCTGAGAATGGGCATGGGAGGGCGAGAAATGTCAGCACAACGGCTGGGAACCCTGCTGGTCCCCGTGCCAGGGCTGTCCGGCACCACCTATCCGCCGGGGACGACTGTCACCGTCCGTGGCCGAGGTGCGACGGTCGACGCCTTCGTCAACGGCGACTGGCTTCCTCTGTCGTGGTGGGAATTCTCCGACGGCCTCCGCGAGGACATCGCGGACCGCTGAGCCCGTGCGCTGTCGGGCACGGGTCACCGCGCGCCTGCCGGTGCGGGCCTGTCCGACACGACGCGGATGATCGTCTTTCCGTGCCTGCCACGGCCGGGGGCGAAAGCCGCGGGCGTTTCGGCGAGCGGACGTACCTCCCCGACGGTCGGCCTGAGCCGCCCGTCCCTCACCCGCCGCACGAGGTCGGTGAGCCTGACCCGGTCGGACTCCACGACGAAGAAGACCGCCCGCCCGTTCTCGGGCCTGACCGTGGGCGGCGCCGCGACGGTGACGAGCGTGCCGCCGGCGCGTACCAGTGCGGCCGAACGGTCGAGGATCTCACCGCCGATGACGTCGAACACGACGTCGGCCTCTCCGGCGTCCTCCATCCGGTCCGACTGGAGGTCCAGGAAGACGTCGGCGCCCAGGCCGAGAGCGGTGTCCCGGTCGGCGGAACGGCCGGTGGCGATCACCCGCGCACCGGCCTCGCGTGCGAGCTGGACCGCGATCGACCCGACGCTGCCGGCCGCGCCGTGGATCACGACCGTCTGCCCCGCCGTGAGCCGTCCATGGTCGAAGAGCCCCTGCCACGCGGTGAGCCCCGAGATGGGCAACGCGGCAGCCACGACGTGGTCGACATCCGCGGGAAGCGGGGTCAGATTGCGGGCCTCCACCGCGGTGTACTCGGCCAGCGCCCCGTTTCGGGACCAGTCGGCCAGGCCGAATACCCGCTGGCCGACGGTGAGGCCGGTGGTGCCGTACCCCAGCTCCTCGACCACCCCGGACAGCTCGTGTCCGGGCACACTCGGCGTCCGGTCGCGGCCGGCGCGGTCGGTCCACGTTCCGGGCCAGGTGAGTTCCCCGCGCGTGAAGCCGGCGGCATGTACACGCACGACGACGTCGTTCTCGGCGGCGTGCGGGTAGGGCAGGTCCGTCAGGGCGAGTCCGTCGGCACCGGCGTCGGGGTCGCGGACGGTGATGGCTTGCATAGGAACGTCCTTGGAGCGAAGCGGCGATCGTCAAGCACACCATGCCCACGCGCGATCGCAGGGCACGCGATGCTTCGTTCCCTCGACCGTATGCTCCTGCCACCGCGTCCGTGTGGGCCACTTCGGCGGCAGCTCGATGAGCCACTTTCGCTCAGGCCATGTCGGAGGCGTGCAGCAACAACTGCGCCACAGCGATGCCGGCCACCACGATGGCCGCCCGGAACGGCCACCGGCTGCGGGCCCGCGTGCGCACGGCCGTACCCGCGACGGCGGCGACCACGGCCGCCGCCGTCAGTACCCAGTCCGTGGCGCCGACCGCGCCGGGCGGTCCTGCGACGAGCACGCCCACGGCGGTCAGCATCACCAGCGGCGCCAGCCATCGGCAGGTCGGACGGCCCAGCCGCTGTGGCAGCCCGCGTACACCGGTCACCAGGTCGTCCTCGATGTCCGGAAGCACGTTCGACAGGTGGGCGCCCGTGCCCAGCAGAACTCCAGCGGTCGTCGCCCACCAGGGGGGCCAGGCGGACAAGGGCGGTCCGAGGGTGACGAAGGCCGGCAGCGAGCCGAAGCCCACGGCGTACGGCAGCGGCGACAGCACGGTGTGCTTCAGTCGCAGGTTGTACATCCAGCCGGCGCCCACACCCACGAGGTGTGCCGCGCCCGCGGCCGCCCCGCACCACAGGGACAGCGGCACACACAGCGTCAGGGCGGTTCCCGCCGCGGCAGCCGCCGTCCGGCTCGGAAGCTCGCCGGTGCCCACCGGCTTGTCAGGTCGTCCGCAGGTCATGTCGCGCTGTGCGTCGGCCGCGTCGTTGCACCAGCCGATCGAGAGCTGACCGGCAAGGACGGCCAGGGCCACGGCCACCGATCCGGCCGCCCCACGCCCCGCGCCCACGGCCAGGACCGTCACGAACACGGTCACGGCGACCGTCGGCTCGGGATGACAGGAGCGCAGCAACGCGGGGGCGAGGTTCGTCGTGCGTGAGAGAACCCCGGACGGGTCCCCAGACGGGTGGAGAGACACGTACGCACGGTAATCGGCTCGCCGGCCGAGGAAGGCATGAACGACATGCGTGTCCCCGTGATCGCCGACCATGCCCCTTCCCCGCCCACCGCGCGGCACCGGACGGCCCCACCCTCCGCGCCGTCCGCCGTCGCCGCCGTGCGTACCGCGCTGCCGGCGCACCGATACACCCAGAAGGAGCTCACCGAGCCGATCGGCGACCTGTGCCTGCTCCCGGGGGCGGACCGCGCCATACTGCGGCGCCTTCACGCCTCTGCCGGGGTGCGTACGCGTCATCTCGCCCTGCCGATCGAGCGGTACGGCGTTCTCGGCGACTTCGGGCGCAGCAATGACGCGTGGCTGGCGGCGGGTCTCGAACTGGGCGAGGAAGCGCTGACCGGTGCGCTGCGCGAGGCGGGACTCGGACCGGCCGACGTCGACCTGCTGGTGTTCGCCTCCATCACCGGCGTCGCCGCTCCGTCGCTCGACGCGCGGCTGGCCGGGCGCATGGGGCTGCGGCCCGACGTCAAGAGACTTCCGGTGTTCGGCCTCGGCTGTGTCGCGGGCGCCGCCGGCCTCGCCCGCGTGCACGACTATCTTCGCGGGCACCCCGACGACACCGCCGTGCTGCTCACCGTCGAACTGTGCTCGCTCACGCTCCAGCGGGGCGACGGCGCCCGCGCCAACCTCGTCGCCGGCGCGCTGTTCGGTGACGGCGCGGCAGCGCTCGTCGCACGTGGCAGCGGCAGCGGCAGGGGCAGCGGCTGCACCGGTAGCAGTGGCAGTGGCGGCACCGGAGGGCGCGCGGACGGTCCCTTCGTGGTCGCCACGCGCAGCCACCTGTATCCGGACACCGCACAGCTCCTCGGGTGGGAGATCGGCGCCGGCGGATTCCGGGTCGTGATCGATGCCGGGGTCCCCGACATCGTCAGGGGCCACTTCGGCCGGCACCTGCGTTCCTTCCTGGCCGAGCACGGCCTGACCGTCGATGACATCGGGACCTGGGTCTGCCACCCGGGAGGGCCCAGGATCCTGTCCGCGGTGAGCGAGACCCTCGGCCTGCCCGACGACGCCCTCGACTCGTCACGCCGCTCCCTCGCGGCGGTGGGGAACATGTCGTCCGTATCCGTGCTGCACATCTTGGAGGGCATCCGGGATCGCGGTCGGCCCGAGCCGGGTACGTGGGGCCTGCTCCTGGCCATGGGCCCGGGATTCTGTTCCGAACTCGTACTCCTGCGCTGGTGAGGCCTCTCATGTCGTGGTACGCGCTTCTCCTCCTCGCCGTCGCCGCCGAACGCCTCGCCGAACTCGTCGTCGCCCGGCGCAACGCGGCATGGACGCGCGCCCGCGCCGGGGTGGAACACGGTCGTGGCCACTACCCTGTCATGGTCGCCCTGCACACGGCGCTGCTCGTGTGCTGCCTGCTGGAAGTCCTGCTCGCCGACCGGCCGTTCCTGCCGGCTCTGGGCCTGCCCATGCTGGCTCTGGCACTACTGGCACAGGCGCTGCGCTGGTGGTGCATCGCCACGCTCGGGCCGTACTGGAACACCAGGGTCATCGTCGTTCCCGGAGCGCGCCTGGTGGGGGCCGGTCCCTATCGTTTCCTCCAGCACCCCAATTACGTCGCGGTCGTCGTGGAGGTCGCCGCCCTGCCCCTGGTGCACTCGGCATGGCTGACCGCCCTCGTCTTCACCGTGGCCAACGCGATGCTGCTCACGGTCCGCGTCCGCTGCGAGAACGCGGCCCTCACACAGGCGGCGCCCGCGTGAGCGCTCACCACGACCTGCTGATCGTCGGAGGCGGACCCGCCGGCCTGGCCACCGCCCTGCACGCCGCCCGCGCCGGTCTCGACACCGTCATCGCCGAGCCGCGCCCGGCGCCCGTCGACAAGGCGTGCGGCGAGGGGCTGATGCCCGGCGCCGTTCGCTCGCTCGCCGCCCTCGGTCTGGAGGTCCCCGGGCTACCGATCGCCGGCATCCGCTACGTCCAGGGCGCCCGCCAGGTCGAGGCCGCGTTCCGCCACGGCCCCGGCGTCGGTGCGCGCCGCACCGACCTGCACGGCGTGCTGCACCGCGCCGTGCTGGCCGCCGGGGTGCCCGTACTGCCCCTGCGGGTGGCGGACGTGAGGCAGGACGGCACGGGCGTGACCGTCCCGGGGACGGGGCTGCGCGCCCGGTGGCTGGTCGCGGCGGACGGCTTGCACTCGCGCGTGCGCCGCTCCCTCGGCCTGGAGGGGAAGCCCCGGGGCGTGCCCCGCTACGGGCTGCGTCGGCATTACGCGGTGGCCCCCTGGTCGCCGTACGTGGAGGTGCACTGGGGAGCACACACGGAGGCGTACGTCACGCCGCTGGGTCCGCGACTCGTCGGCATCGCGATGCTGACCAGCCGGCGAGCCCCCTTCGCCGCCCAGCTCGAGAGGTTTCCCGAGTTGGCCGACCGCCTCCCCCCGCAGGCTGCCGTCACGTCGGTGCGAGGCGCCGGACCACTGCGTCAGACCGCCCGCACCCGGGCCCACGGGAGGGTACTGCTCGTCGGCGACGCCGCCGGATACATCGACGCGTTGACCGGTGAGGGCATCGCCCTCGCGCTGGCCGGTGCCGAAGTCCTGGTCACCAACCTGCGTCGGGGCACGCCCAGCCGCTACGAAACCGACTGGCGCGACGCGACCCGACGTCACCGGCTGCTGACGGAACTCCTGGTGCGCGCCCGGCTACAGCCCGCGCTCGCGCCCCGCATCATGCCCACCGCCGCTCGGCTGCCACGCCTGTTCGCGGCGGCCGTGAACGCGCTGGCCTGAGCCGTGCCGCCGCCGCAGAGCCACAGCCCGCCTGCGCCCGGCGTGGTCCAGGCGCACCGAGTCCGGCCGCGTCTATGCCGTGTACTGCGTCAGGTCGATGCCGAAAACGGCCACTTCTTGGCCGTGGACCGGGTGCTGCGCGGTGCCTTCCGCCTGCATGCCGAGTTTGTCGATCACGTTCCTGGAGGCGCGGTCACCGGTCCGGCATACGGCGACCACGCGGTCGAGGCCGCGATCCTGCAAGGCGAACTCCAATGTGGCCTGGGCTGCTTCGGAGGCGTATCCCTGACCCCAGAAGACCCGACCGAGCCGCCAGCCGATCGCCACCTCACCGGCGACCTCGGCCGGGGCGTCGGCGACGGACAGGCCGACGGCACCCGCCAGCTCACCGGAGCCCAGGAGCTCGACCGCGAACACCCCGAACCCTTCCTCGTCCCATTCCTCCTCCCATGCCTCGATGAGCTCGGCGGTCTGATCGGCGGAGCACGGCCGGCCGTCACCGATGCCCTGCGTCACCGCCGCATCGGCATGGATCTCGGACAGGGGGACCAGGTCGTCGTCCAGCCATCGGCGCAGGACGAGACGGGGGGTGCGGATCTCGGTCATGGTCCCATCCTCCCTCCGCCGGGCAGGGGGCGGGCACTCGGCCCCGTCCCGCGTCCCCGGGCCGTGGGTGCTGGTGCCCTGGTCACTCGTGATGCCATGACACGGCTGCCCGACGCGGCGTATTCTCCGCCCGTGGAACTGCTCTTCGAGACGCGCCGGTCCGACTCGTCGTGGGTCGACAGCGTGTGGACCTGCACGAGCGAGCAGGTCACGGCGATGACGTCCGTCGCCGGGGTGCGCTGCGGCCTCGTCTTCTGGCAGCAGGACGGCCGAGCGTACGCTGCCGTCACCGCTCCCGAGACGCGGGCCGGCACGGCGCCGGTGCCGGAGGGCGCGACCTTCACGGGTATCGAGTTCGCCGTCGGCACCTCGTTGCGGGTCATGCCCACACCGGCGCTGGTCGACGCCGGCGTCGCGCTTCCCGACACCACCCGCCGGACGTTCCGGCTGGACGGCGCGCGCTGGGAGACGCCGGGCCCCGACGATGCCGAGGCCCTGGTCGAGCGTCTCGTCCGGGCCGGGACCGTGATCCGTGATTCGCTCGTCGGCGAGGTGCTGCGGGGGCGCGGCCCGGCCGTCTCGGGGCGTACGGTCGAACGCCGGTTCCGCGCCGCGACCGGGCTGACGCGGGGCGCCGTCCGGCAGATCGAACGGGCCCGGACCGCGGCGGAGTCGCTGGCGGCCGGCGCCCCGGCCGGCGACGTCGTCGCCGATCTGGACTACTTCGACGAGCCGCACCTGGCGCGGGCGCTGCGCTCGTACGTCGGGCGCACCGCCAAGCAGCTCCGTGAGGGCGTCGGCGGCCCGATCGCACTCGACCTCGAGTCGGCCCCGATCAGCGCTTGACGCCGTAGACCAGCTTCTGGATGCCGTTCGAGTAGCTCTCCGACTCCCGCAGCGTCAGCATCTGCTTGTCGCGGTCGGCCCGGCCGAACAGGCTCTTTCCGGCACCGAGCAGGACGGGGAAGACGAGCAGGTTGTACTGGTCGATCAGGCCCGCGTCCGACAGCCGCCGGGCCAGTTCCGCGCTCCCGTGGATGAAGATCGAGCCGCCCTCGCCCTCCTTGAGCGCGGCGACGTCCTCGGCCGAGCGCAGGATGGTCGTCGGCCCCCACCCGTCGACGACGGCATCCTCGGACAGCGTGGTCGACACCACGTACTTGGGCAGCTCCTTGTAGGCGGCGTGGTCCTCCGAGCCCGGCCAGACCGGCGCGAACGCCTCGTAGCTGCGGCGGCCGAACATCAGCGCCGTCGTGCCGGCGAGTTCCTCGCCCTTCAGCGACCAGGCTTCCGGGACGAACTCGAGATCCTTGACCACCCAGCCGCCACTGCGATGCCCCTCGGCGGGTCCGCCGCCGGGTGAGTCCACGACGCCGTCGAGCGACATGAAGCCGGTGTAGACCAAGTCACGCATGCTGCTGTCTCCTCATGATCGGGCAGGTTGCCGGGTCCACGCTAGGTCGCCGCCGCGGGCCTGTCTTGGACGGAAACGACATCGGGTTCAGGACGTGTACCGCGACAGCGCCCGCAGGCTTGGCGGATCAGGCCTGCTCTGCGGGACCATGGGTGCCGCGGGTGCCGTCCAGCCACTGGGCGAGGGCGGCCGCCTCGCTGTGGTCCACGTCCTTGGTGGCCGTGAGCAGAGTGACCCTGGCGTGTGCCGACCATTCACGCAGGCGCTGCGAGGCATCCCGGTGATCGGCGTCTTCCAGTTCGGCGAAGTAGCGGCGCCGGAATTCGTCGTACCGCTGTGGATCATGGTGGTACCAACGGCGCAGGTCGGTCGACGGGGCGACGTCGCGCAACCACTCGTCGAGGCCGGCCTTCTCCTTGCTCATGCCACGCGGCCACAGGCGGTCGACAAGCACTCGCTTGCCGTCCTGCGGTGTGGGCTCTTCGTAGATTCTCCGGTATCCGACCCGTGCAGCCATGACCACTCACCTTCCGGAGAGCATCGGGCACTCTCCCGCCTCACTTTCGCACGCGCGGCCAGTCGGCCAGTCCCTCCGCGCCGGGAGGCTGCGCGACGGCCTGGTCGACGGAGTCGTGGAACGAGTAGACGGGACGCAGCCCGCCGAGGGCGAAGACGTGCAGGAGCCGCTCGTCGTCGCAGGCTATGCGCAGCGATCCGTGCTGGGTCCGGATGCGCTTGGTGACGGCGACGATCATGCCGAGGCCCATGGAGTCCAGGAAAGGGGCACCGCACAGATCCAGAACGAAGTGCCGCCGGCCCTGAGCGAGGAGCCGCACCACCGCGACCCGGACGAGGGGGGCGAAGGCGATGTCGATCTCGTCGTTCGCCTCGACGACCGTCCAGCCGTTCGTCACGTGGCAATCGACCGAAACGTGCGGCACTGCGACGTCCTGATCAGACACGTTGCTACTCCCCTACACCTTTGAGCGATTTATCCCTTTCATCCAGGAAACGGGATACCGCCGGACCGTCACAAGGGTCCGGATTTCAGATGGTGAGCGAGAGTCCCCGGGACACGCGTTCCGCGGTGGCGACCAAGGTCTTCACGGCGTCGTCGAGGCAGGCGGCGCGGTGGGCGTCCAGGGAGATGCCCAGCGATCCGATGGTGTCGCCCTGACGGATGGGAACCGCGATGCACGCGGTGCCCAGGCAGTACTCCTCGATGTCGGTGACGGCCGGGCCGAGTGCGACGGCGGCGTCGAGGCGCCGTAGCAGTTCGGCGCGGTAGGTGATGGTACGGGGGGTGAGATCGTTCATCACGTGGCGGGAGAGGTACTCGGCCCGGGCTTCGGCGTCCAGTTCGCGCAGAACGGACTTCCCGAGCGCCGTGGCGTGTCCCGCGTCCTCGAAGCCGACCCATAGATCGACACGGGGCGCTTTCGGCCCGTCCACGATCTCCGCGACCCGGATCTCGCCCTCCTCGTAGAGGGTCAGATAGGCCGCGGCCGACAGGCCGTCCCGCAGCTCCGTGAGCGTGGGACGGACCCTGCTGAGCGCCGCCTGGTCCCGGCTTCCCGCATGCAGTGCGTCGAGCCGCTCCCCCAGGACGAACGTGCCGTCGTCGAGTTTGCGCACGTAGCCGTCGTGCACCATGGTGCGCAGCAGGTGGTAGGCGGTGCCCAGAGCCAGGCCCGTCTCGCGCGCCAACTGCTTGGCCGGTACGCCGCCCTCGTGCGCACCCACGGCTTCCATCAGCCGAAAGGCTCGCTGCACGGACGAGATGAGCGTGGGGCCCTCCTGACCACCCATCTCTCCACAGTGCTCCCCCCGGGCAAGGTCCGGCAAGTCCGCTACGGCTTGACGGCGGCCCCCACCCACAGGCTGACCTGGGCATCGGTGGGGGCGTCGGGGCCGGTGGGCCCGGTCGGCCGCCAGCGGTGGCCGACCGTGACGCCGGGGGCGAGGAGGTCGAGTCCCTCGAAGAAGCGGGCGACGTCGGTCTGCGAGCGGAACTGCACCGGCGTGCCCGAGCTTGTGTAGATGTCGGTGACCTTCTCCCAGGTGGGCGGGTCGAAATCGGGCGTGCAGTGGCTCAGCGCGAGGGCGCTGCCCGGCGGGAGGGCCGCCATCACCCGGCTGACGATCCCGTACGGGTCGCGCGCGTCGGTGACGAAGTGCATCAGGGCGTTCACGGACAGGGCGACCGGCTGGGACAGGTCGAGCACCTCGGCCAGCTCGGGTGCGTTCAGCAGGGCGTCGGGGTCGTTGACGTCGGCCTCTATGTAGGTCGTGCGGCCCTGCGGGGTGCTGCGCATGAGCCGCTCGGCGTACTTCAGGACGAGGGGGTCGTTGTCGGCGTAGACCACCCGGGCCTCGGGGACCACGGACTGTGCCACCTGGTGCACGTTCGGTTCGGTGGGGATGCCGGTGCCGATGTCCAGCCATTGGCGGATGCCGTGCTCCTGTGCCAGGACCCGGGTGGCGCGGTGCATGAAGGCGCGGTTCTCCCGCGCGCAGGTGAAGATGCCCGGGTAGGCCTCGGCGACCGCTTCGGCGGCCTGCTTGTCGACCGGGAAGTGGTCCTTGCCGCCGAGGTAGTAGTCGTACATGCGGGCCGAGTGCGGCCTGCTCGTGTCCAGGCCCCGCGCGGCGTGGGTGTTGCTCATCCTGTTCCCTTCAGAAGGTGTGCTGCCCTGTGCGGGGCGGGTGACTGGCCGTGAGGTGGTCGGCCATGCCCTGCTTGACCCCTCGGACGAACGCGCCGATCTCTTCGGGCGTGTAGATGAGCGCGGGTCCGGCCGGATCTGTCGACTGACGCACCGCGACCCGGCCGTCGTCGAGCTGCTTGGTCTCCACGCACTGGCCTCCATTGGGTCCGCTCCACGGGCGTTCCCAGCCGTGTTCGCCGAGGTCGGAGGCCGGCATCCCGTTGTAGACGGTGTCGTCGGTGAGGGTCATGAGTACTCCTTGCGCATGCGGTTCAGGAGTGCCGTGCTGTCCCGCGTCGAGGTCAGCAGCGACATCCTGTTGTGCGCCTCGAGGTGCGCGACGACGTCTTCCCGTTCGTCCAGGTACATCGAGGCGGAGAGGATCTCGCTGTAGACGACGTCGGGCAGCTCCGGCTCCTCGAACCGGAAGTAGGTGAAGGGAGCGCACGCCCCGACGTGGGCGCCGACGGCGAAGGGCAGGATGTCGATGCTGACGTGCTCCAGCGCGGAGACCTCCAGGAGCCGGTCGATCTGCTCGCGCATCACTTCCGGACCGCCCACGACCCGGTGCAGGACCGCTTCCTCCATGACCACCCAGAGCGTGGGCGCGTTCTCCCGGTCCAGCAGGCTCTGGCGGCGCACCCGCAGGTCGACCCGGCGCTCCAGCTCGTCGTCGGAGCCGTTGGGAAAGCCGCCGCTCAGTACCGCGCGGGCGTAGGCGTGGGTCTGGAGAAGCCCCGTGACGTAGTGGGGTTCGTAGGTGCGCAGCGTGCCGGCGCCGGTCTCCAGACTGACGTACGCGGTGAACCAGTTGGGCAGCACGTCACGGTAGGCGTGCCACCAGCCCGGTTTGTTGGCCTGCTCGGCGAGCGCGACGAACTCGTCGATCTCCTGTTGTGCGCTGCCGTAGGTCTGCAGGAGCTTTTCGACATAGAGGGGCTTGAGGGCCACTTCGGCCTTCTCCAGCCGGCGAATCGTCAGCGGCGTCACCCGAAGTGCCTTGGCGGCGTCGGCCAGTGAGGCACCCACGCCCTGCCGCATGTCCTGGAGCCGCCGGCCAAGGATCATGCGCAGCACCGTCGGAGCGCTGGTGCCGGCGCCGGACCGAGCTTCACTCACGCCCTACCTCCTGATGGGCTGTCACCAGCGCCATTGTGGCAGCGACTTGGTGATGACACCAGACTGAACGAGTCTTTCTGAAATTATCAGGGATTCGGTTGCAGCCTGAACTGAACGGCGAGCATAGTTGCGTCTGTGAGGCGCGCCCGCCCAGGTCGGCTCCCCGCATCGCGCCCGCCCGCACTGGAAGGCGATCACCGTGACCCCCCACACGACCCCTTCGCCCGGACTGTTACCGCCGGCGCATCCGGACCAGGAACACTGGTTCGACCTGCCCTCACTGCGTATCAGCGTGCGCACTGCGCGAGACACGGTCCGCCGGCAACTTCGCGCCTGGCGGCTCCCCGGTGATGTGTGCACCGACGCGGTGTTGCTCGTCTCGGAACTGGCGACCAACGCCGTGCTCCACTCGCAGAGCAACCGCATGCTGTGCGGTCTGTCGCTGACCACGCACAAGCAGTTGCGGATCGAGATGCACGACGACGGACACACGTCGGCCTCTCCCACCGGTGCCCGCTCCGGCTCCCAGGACGAGAGCGGCCGGGGCCTGCTGATCGTGCAGCAGCTCGCGGACTCGTGGGGAACCGCCCGTTCCATCCGTACCGGGGGCAACACGGTCTGGGCGGTACTCCGGATCGAGCTCTGACGCCCCGGGTGAACAACGCCGCGGGTCAATACACCTGGGAGTCGGCGTCGCCGCGACCGGCGGCGTGCAGGGTGTCGAGGGCGGCGGCCTCGCGTGTGCCGGGTGCGGCGGAGTAGACGATCATGGATTGATCGGTGTCCGGCAGCAGCAGGGTGTCGCAGTCGAGGGCGAGGGTTCCGAGGCCGGGGTGCTCGATTGTCTTGCGCATCGACCGCGATGTCGTGGAGCGTCCTTCCTCCCACATGCTCCAGAATCGTTCGCTGCCGTCGATCAGCTCCTCGGTCAGTGAGCGAAGGTCCGGGTCGTGCGGGTAGCGCGAGCGCGCGGTCCGCAGCAACCCCACGCACTGCTGGGCCGCCGCCTCGTCCTCTTCCGGGCGGGGGGCTACGTGCGTGACACCGCCACCGAGAAACCGCTGCCAGATGATGTTGCGTTGCCCGTCGGGCCAGCGCATGAGGTCACCGAGGAGCGCGCCCGCCATCGGGTTCTGCGCCAGAACGTCACCTTTGGCCGACAGTACGAGCGCGGGTACGTCGCTGAGCCGTTCCAGCAGACGCAGCACGCTCGGCCGGACGGACATCTCGATCCGGCCGGACAGCGGCGGGGAGCTGCCGGCCAGCCGGAAGACCTGGTCCCGTTCGTCCCGCTCGAGCCGGAGCGCCCGGGTCAGGGACGTGAGCACCTGCGTGGACGGCTGAGGTCCGCGGCCCTGCTCGAGGCGGACCACGTACTCGACGCTGAGCCCGGCGAGAACCGCCACCTCCTCACGGCGCAGGCCGGCGACTCTCCTCCCGGGGCCGGTCGGGAGGCCCACCTCCTCGGGGGCGATGCGTGCGCGGGCGGCCCTGACGACGCGGGCGAGTTCAACACGGTCCATCCGCCCATTGTCCCCTCGGCGGTGCCGGCCGTCCTGGTACGGCCGGTCCCACCCTCGGGCGTACCTGGAAGGCTCCTCGCGCCCCGCCTAGCGTCCAGGCCATGAACGAAGCACAAGGAACCCCCGACACCACCACCGTCCTGATCACCGGCGCCAACAAGGGCCTCGGCCACGAGACGGCCCGGCGCCTCGGCGCACTCGGCTGGCGCGTCTTCCTCGGCGCACGTGACGAGGAGCGCGGCCAGGAGGCCGCCGAGCGGCTCACCGCCGGCGGCGCGGACGTGAGGTTCGTCCCGCTGGACGTGACCTCCGACGACTCCGTCGCCGCAGCCGTCCGGGCCGTCCGGGACAGCACCGACCGGCTCGACGTCCTGGTCAACAACGCGGGGATCACCGGCGAGAAGGTCGGTCCCATGGACCGGCTGATCAAACCCGAGGAGACGCTGCCCCAGCACCTCATCCCCGTCTTCCGCGTCAACGTGTTCGGCCCGGTCCGTGTCACCCAGGCGTTCTTGCCGCTGCTGCGTGCCGCCGACGACCCGCGGGTGGTGATGGTCTCCAGCGGCGCCGGTTCACTGACGGTCGCCACGGACCCGAAGCGGCCGGAGTCGGCCGTCGCCCACTTGATGTACCCGGTGTCCAAGGCAGCTCTGAACATGCTCACCGTCCAGTACGCCAACGGCATCCCGGACGTCCGGTTCAACCTGGCCGACCCCGGCTTCACCGCCACCGACCTCAACCACCACCAGGGCACCCAGACCGTCACCGAGGGCACCGACGCCATCGTCGAGTTCGCCACCACCTCGCCCGGGCCGACCAGGCAGTACCGCGACCGCAACGGCGACGTCCCGTGGTGAGGGCGACCGACCCGGCCGACGGCGCCGTGCCCACCTTCTCGATGTCCGAGCGGGACCGCCGATGGGACCTGGCGCGGGCGTTCATGGCACGCCGGGGCCTCGACGCGCTGCTGGTCTTCGGTGAGCACGAGGACGCCGGCCCGGCCCCGTTCGCCTACGACACCTGGTTCACCAACGGCCGGGCCGGCACGACCGTCGTCTTCCCGCGCGACGGCGAGCCGGTCTCCCTGCTGCCGATGGAAATGTTCACCAAGGACCATCTCGAATCCGCCCGTCGAGGCGACACCATCTGGATTCCGCCGGAGAACCTGCGCATGCCCCGCGACTCCCGCGTGGTCGCCGGCACTCTCAAAGAACTGGGCCTGGGGAAGGCGGCCATCGGGGTCGTCGGCCTGGAACCCTATCCTCCGTGGCACCCCGAGGGCATCGTGCCCTACCGGCTCTGGAACACCGTCCTGGCCGAACTCCCCGCCGCCGACTTCACCCCGGTGGCGATGGCGCTGTCCCGGCTCATCATGCCGCTCGGCGCCGAGGAGATCGCCGTGGTGCGTCACTCGGCGCACATCGGTGACGCCATGGTGCGGGCCATGGTCGAGACCGCCGCCGCCGGTGTCCCGGAGAGCGAGGTGTACGCGGCCGGAATGGCCGCGGGACACGCCCGCGGAACCACCCCCGCGGCCATGCACTTGTGGACCGGCCCCGACCCGCTCGCATCGGGCCTTCCCCCGTGGAGCTACCGCCCGCAGGCCCCCCGTGTCCTGCGGGACGGCGACATCGTCTCCGCCGAGGTGTTCAGCAACGTCGCGGGGCGTCACACGCAACACCAGGTCACCATCACCATCGGTGAACCGCACGAGGACCTGCGGCGCGCCGCCGACGTCGCCCGCGCGGCCTACGACGCCGGACTCGACGCACTGCGCCCCGGCCGGACGTTCGGCGATGTCGTCGACGACATACGCAGGCCGTACGCCGACGCCGGCGGCTGGGAATTCGGCCCCGCCATCCACACGCTCAACCCGATGATCGCGGCGGGTGGCTTTCCCAACGACGCCAGCCGCCGCATGGCGGGCGCCGACACGTACCCGCCCGAGGACGGCCACCGCCCCACCATGGCCGCCGACCTGGAGCTCGAACCCGGGATGACCTTCGCCCTCGAACCCAACTACGTCTACGGACGGCAACTGGCCTACCTCGGCGGCACGGTGATCGTCGGCGACGACGACCCGATCGAACTGAACCCGTACACGGCACAGGTCCTCCGGGCGGAGGGCGTCCCGGCGCGCTCCGGGCGGGACATGAGTACGGGCTGAGTATCCGCGCTCATGCCCCGGCACGTGGCGAGGGCCACACTCCGAGGCATGACGAACATTCCGCCCCCGGCCGAGGAGCTGCGGTTCCTGGACGCCGAGCTGCGGCAACTCGACGCCCGTCGTGCCGTCCTGCTGCGACGCCGCGAGTGGCTGGTCCACACACTGCGGGCGGCCGCCGTCCAGCGGCCCGCCCAGGGTCCCGTCCAGCGGCCCGCCCAGGGTCCCGGGGCCGCGCCACCGGGGCGGCCCGTCGGCGCGGGTGCCGTCGCTCGTCGGCCGGAGGCCACCGCGCCCGGCGTGCAGAACGTGCTGCTGGTCCTGGGCGGCGTCCTGCTGACCGTCGCGGCGATCGCGTTCACCCTGGTCAGTTGGGGCGACATGGGGATCGTCGGGCGGGCGCTGGTACTCGGTGCGCTGACCGTGGGGGCACTGGGCGTGCCCGTGGCGTTGCTGCGGCGCGGGCTGAGGTCGACCGCCGAGGCGGTGTCGGGTCTGGGGACGGCCCTGACCGTGCTCGACGCGTACGCGCTCCACGAGGTGGTGTTCGCCGGCACGGACCCGGTGGGGTACACGGCTGCCGCGTCCGCCGTCCTGGCCGCCTCGTGGGCCGCCTACGGCGTGGTGACAAGCGCTCTGGTGGCGCCTCCTCCCACCACGGCCTCCGTGGCGGCCGCCGCGGAGGCCGCCGCGGCGGAGGGCGGCTCGGCCGGTGGCGGCGCGCGGCTCGGGCCGCGGCATCCTCTCCCCCTCGCCGTGGCGACCGCGCACCTGCCCCTGCTGCTGTGGGCGATCGCCGTCGGCGCGGGGCCGCGCACGCTCACGGCCGTGCTGCTGACGACCGCGGCCGGCGGCACCGCCGTCGCCCTGCGCACGACACTCGTGCCGGTGCGTGTCGTCGCCGTCGTCGGTGCCCTGGGGACGGGCGGCGCCGGTGCGCTGTCGGCCGGTCTGCTCTGCTGGAGCGCGGCCGATCCGGGCGCGGCCGCGCAGGCGGCGGCGCTCCTGGTCCTCGCGGCGACGATCGCCCTGGTGGCGTCCCGATTCGTTCCGAATCCGGACGTGGCCATGGGCGCGGCCTGGGTCGCGGGTCTGTGTCTGGTCGCCGGCGCCGGCGGGGTGCTCTGGGTCTCGGTGCCCGGCGAGTGGACGGTGCCGGGGTGCCTGGCCTGCGCGATCGCCCTGCTTGCGGTGGTCCGGACGCCGCTGTCCCGGCCTCTGCGGCAGGGGCTTGTGCGTGCTTCGGCGACCGTCCAGGGCCTCGCGGTGCTGTGGGCGGTCCCGCTGGTCGCCGGGACCCTCCTCGGCCCGACGGCCCGGGGTGCGCGGCCCTGGTCCGGCGCGCCGCGCGACATCCGGGACGCCGTGTTCTCGGACGTCCCCTGGCCCGCGTACGCGAGCACCGTGCCGCTCGTTCTCGCCGTTGTGGCCGGTGTGCTGCTGGTGGCCGGGCGCCGCACGGTCCGGCACCCGGTCGCCACGGTGGGAGCGCTCGTCCTCGGTTGGGCTGCCGCCTTCGTTCTTCCGGCGGTGCTCGGACTGTCCTACGGGGCCGGTCTGGTGGCGCAGGGTGCCGTGGTCGCCTCGGCCCTGGGCTTCGCGTACCGGGCCGGCCGCGCCGAGAGGGTGCTCTCTCCGCTGCCCCTCACCGCGCTGCTGCTGGCCCTCGTCACCTCTGTCGACCTCGCCTTCCTCTCGCTGGCCACCGAGACGGCGACGATCAGTGTGCTGGTGACGCTCACCGTGCTGTTCGGTGCGGTCGGCCGCCACGCGGGGCTCGCCCCGTTCACCGCGCCCATCGCCCTCGGGTACGCCACGGCTGCGGCCTGCGCGATCGGCGCGTCCGCCGGCCGGCAGGCGCATCACACGGCACTGCTGGTTCTCGTCGTGCCCGTCGCCGCCGCGTTGATCGCGTCGCGTGCCAGTGGCTCGCGCGCGACCGTACCGGTCGAGGCGACGGGTGCGGCCGCGGGACTGCTCGCGTGCGCGCTCGCCGTGACGGATCTGCCGACGCTGGCCCTGGTGCTCTCCCTCGGCGGCGTCGTCGTGGCCGGCACCGCGCTGCGCCGGGAGCGGCGGCCGGCCGGGTATGCGGCTGCCGCACTGTTCCTGCTGGCCACCTGGGTGCGTCTGCTGGCCTGGGACGTCACCACGCCGGAGGCCTACACCCTGCCGGTGACCGTGCCCGCGCTGATCGTCGGGTTCCTGCGCCGGCGCCGCGACCCGGCGGTCTCCTCCTGGGCGGCGTACGGCGGCGGGTTGGCCGTCACCCTGCTGCCGAGTCTGCTCGCCGCCTGGGACGACCGGCACTGGCTGCGGCCCCTGCTGCTCGGCGTCGCCGCGCTCGCCGTGACCCTGGCGGGCGCCCGGCACCGGCTCCAGGCGCCCCTGGTTCTGGGCGGGGGTGTGCTCGCGCTGGTGGCGCTGCACGAACTCGCCCCGTACATCGCCCAGGTCGTGGGCGCGCTCCCCCGCTGGGCCCCTCCGGCCCTCGTCGGTCTGGTGCTGCTCGTGCTGGGCGCCACCTACGAGCAGCGGCTTCGTGACGCGCGGCGGCTGCGGGAGGCGCTGGGGCGGCTCCACTAGACCGGCCGACCGGCACCCTGTCCTCGGTGCCTGTGGGCGGCTCAGCTTCCGGGACGCTCGTTCCACACCTTGTACAGAGCGGGCCGCACGTCGTCCCCGAGGAGGAGGTGGGTCGCCTCGCCGGGCAGCGTGGGCAGCTCGGCCCAGTGGGTCACGCTGTCATCGCTGTCCGGGTCGTAGGCGAAGCGCACGACCTGGTCGGAGTCGACGAAGCAGTCGCGGTGCACCACCCCGTCGTCGTCCAGGTGTTCATCCGTGAAGTACATGGTCCGCACCAGCCAGAAGGACTCGCGCCGCGTCGTGCCGGACTCGGCGGCGTCCTGGGCCGGATAGCGTCCGGTGATCGCCACGGCTACGGGGTCACCGATCTGCGGCAGCCTCTCCCGCACGTCCACCCAGGTCACCGTGGTCGTCAGCTCCGTCATCTCCACCCTCGCTCTGCTCTCGTCCGAGCCTCGTCTCTCGTCCGAGCCTCGTCGACCCTGTCCGTCCTGCTGTGCAGCGCACTGGCAGTCGCACCGGCAGCCATCGGACAAGACGGCGGGGTGGCCCTGGAGGTTGAGATCTCCGGTCCGGCACCTCCTCGTCCTCAGGCTGCCACCGCGGCTTCCCCACCCGTCGTCTCCAGACGGGCCCGGGAGGCGGCGCCCACCGGTACGGCGTCGGCCGCGAGCCGGGTGCGGAACACGCGGACCGGATGGCCACTGACGGGTGGTTCCTCGGCGAGCCGGGCCCGTATGGCGGGCTCCAGCAGGTGCCAGGCCCGGGCCACGCCGCCGCCGATCACCACTGTCGTGATGTCCAGCAGACCGGCCGCGATGGCGATCCCCCGGGCGAGTCCGGCTCCGGCGTCGCGATACACCGCGAGGGCGTCCTGGTCACCGTGGGCGGTCGCGTCGGCCACCTCGCGCGCGGTGAGCAGGCGGCCGGTGCGTTCGGCGTAACGGGCGCCGATCGACCGTCCGGAGGCCAGGGTCTCCAGGTGGCCGCGCCCCCCGCAGGTGCAGGGCAGGTCGCCGAATCCGGGCACGTGCCCGATCTCGCCGGCCGCGCCGTGCGGCCCCGCGAACAGCCGGCCGCCCGTCCAGAGAGCACCGCCCACGCCCGTGCCCAACGCGATGCCGAGAACGTCGGGTTCACCCCTGACCGCGCCTCCCCACACCTCCCCCAGCAGGAACGCGTTGACGTCGTTGTCGAGGAACACCGGTACGCCCAGGGCGTCCTGCACAGCGGCGCTGACGGGAAAGCCCGACCAGCCGCGGAAGGAGTCGCTCGCCACCAGGATGCGGCCCGCGGCGGAGTCCACCAGCCCGGCCGCACCGACGCCGACACCGGCCGGCCGGCCGGGGGTACGGCGCAGCAGCGGGGCCAGGGCACCCAGGGCGGCGTCGATCATCGCCTGCCCGCCCGAGGCCGCCGGAGTGGTCGTCTCCGCGCGGTCCAGCACGGTGAGGTCGTCGTCGCAGACGACCACCTGGGTCGTGGTCCCGCCGATGTCCACCCCGACGAACAGTGTGCGGTCGTGCGTGCTCACGTACGGGCCTCCGTGGTTCCGGCCGCCAACGCGGCCAGGCGTTCGGCCCTCCGGCCGCGCTGGACCACCGGGTCGGGCACCGGCACGGCGGCCAGCAGCCGCCGGGTGTAGTCGGTCTCCGGATGCAGCAGGGTCTGGCCGGTGTGTCCCAGTTCCTCGATGCGTCCGGCCCGCATGACGGCGACCCGGCGGGCGAAGTGCTGGACGACGGCGAGGTCGTGGGAGACGAACAGGCAGGCGAAGCCCAGCTCGTCCTGGAGTTCGGTGATGACCTCGAGGACGGACTCCTGCACGCTCACGTCGAGCGCGCTGGTGGGCTCGTCGGCGACGAGCAGCCGGGGCTCGAGCACGAGCGCGCGGGCCAGGCTGACCCGCTGGCGCTGGCCGCCGGACAGTTCACCGGGGGCACGGCGGGCGATCTCGCCGGGCAGCCGGACCCGGTCCAGCACTGCCGCGACCCGGCTGCGCCGCTCCTGGGCGGACAGTGCACGGCGGTGCACCCGCAGTGGCTCGGCAACGCACTCGCCGACGGTCATCCGGGCGTCGAGCGAGGCGACCGGGTCCTGAAGGACGACGCCGATGCCGGACCGCAGCGCCCTGCGGGCACGAGAGCGGCTGCGGGCGAGGTCGGTGCCGAACAGGGAGACACCGCCGGACGTCGGCGGGATCAGGCCGAGTGCCACGCGGGCCGCGGTGGACTTGCCGGAGCCCGACTCGCCCACCAGGCCCAGGGTCTCGCCGGGGCGCACGGCCAGCGAGACACCGTCCAGGGCGCGCACCGCGCGCTTGCCGCGGCCGAACACCACGCTGACGTCCCGGAGATCGACGACCGGCACGGTGTCCCTCTCGCCGCCGGGCGCCTCGTCCGGGCGGGGCTCGCCGCCCGCCTCGTCCGGGTCGGGCTCGGCGGCCGGCGCGCGCTTGGCGGCCTCGGCGACCGTCAGCCGGGGCACGGCGGCGAGCAGCCGCCGGGTGTAGTCGTGGGCCGGGCGCAGCAGTACGTCCTCCACCGGTCCGGTCTCCACGATCCGCCCCTGGTACATCACGGCGACCCGGTCCGCGAAGTCGGCGACGACGCCCATGTTGTGGGTGACGAGCAGGACGCCGGTGCCGGTCTCGGCGGCGAGGGTGCGCAGCAGGTCGAGGATCTCGGCCTGCACGGTGACGTCGAGCGCGGTGGTCGGTTCGTCGGCGATCAGCAGGGCGGGGTCGTTGGCGATGGCCATGGCGATGACCACCCGCTGGCGCTGGCCCCCGGAGAGCTGGAAGGGGTAGGCGGCCGCGCGCCTGTCCGGCTCGGGGATGCCGACCCTGCGCAGCAGGTCGACGGCCCGGGCGGCGGCGTCCTTGGTGGACATGTCGCGGTGGTTGCGGATCACCTCGGCGATCTGCTTGCCGATCCGGGTGAGCGGGTCGAGGGCGGTGGCCGGCTCCTGGAACACCATGGAGACGGTCCGGCCGCGCAGTGCGGCGAGGCCTCCCTCGCCCGCGCCGACGATGTCGGTGCCCGCGATCACGGCCCGCCCGGTGACGGCGGCGTTGCCGGACAGCAGGCCCGTCGCGGCCAGCGCGACGGTCGACTTGCCGGAGCCCGACTCGCCGACCAGGGCGAGGGTCTCGCCGGGGCGGACGTGCAGGGACACGCCGCGAACCGCGGGCACCCGTGCGGACTCGGTGGTGAAGACGACACCGAGGTCGTCGAGTTCGAGTATCGGCTCGGCCGCCGCGTCGGCGGTGGTCCGGGTGGCGGTCATCCGCGTCCCCTCACGTCGAATGCGTCACGGAGCCCGTCCCCGATCGCGTTGAACGCCCACACCACCAGGATGATGGCGAGGCCGGGCGGCAGGATGAGCCACCAGTAGCCCGAGTAGGCGGCGGTCAGTCCCGTCGAGAGCATGCCGCCCCAGTCGGTGGCCGGCGGCTGTACGCCCAGGCCCAGGTAGGAGACGTAGGCGACCAGGAGGATGGCGTCGGCGATCTGGAAGGTCGCGGCGACGATGACGGTCGAGACGGAGTTCGGCAGGATGTGCCGCAGGATCGCGCGGGCGTGCGTCCCCCCGATGGCCCGCAGGGTCAGTACGTAGTCACGGTTCTTCAGGGTCAGGGTCTCGGCGCGGATCAGCCGGGACGGCACCAGCCACGACACCAGGCCGAGGATGAGGACCAGGCCGGCGAGTCCGGGCGTGGTGATGGCGGAGACCACCAGCAGGATGAAGAGGGCGGGGATGGCGATGCCCGCGTCCACGATCCGCATCATCACCGCGTCGATCCAGCCGCCCGCGTACCCCGCGGCCGCGCCCCACAGGGTGCCGATGACGGTGGCCAGGACGCCCGCGGCGAAGCCGACGATCAGCGACACCTTGCCGCCGTACATCAGCCGGCCCAGCTCGTCGTGGCCGACGGCGTCGGTGCCGAGCCAGTGTGCGCCGCTCGGCGAGAGGTTGACCTGCTGGAGCGCGGTGTGGGTCTGGTCCGTGGAGTACACCAGCGGGCCCGCGAAGCAGAACAGGACGAAGAAGACCACGACGCCGAGTCCGACGACGGCCAGCCGGTTGCGCAGGAAGCGCCGGACGGCGAGCCGGGCGCCGGAGCTCTCACGGGGGGTGTCGGGCGTGCCGGACGTCTTGGCCGGGTGGATGACGGCGCTCATGCACGGCCTGCCTTCACTCGGGGATCGATGATCCGCTGGACGATGTCGGCCAGCAGTGTGCCGATGACCGTGGCGACGGCGATGACCAGCACACAGCCCAGCAGGACCGGGTAGTCGGAGGCCTGCGCGGCGGACCAGAACAGCAGCCCCATACCCGGGTAGTTGAAGAGCTGCTCGACCACCAGCGCACCGCCGAAGAGGACGGGTACGTAGTAGCCGAGCATGGCGACCACCGGTGTCAGGCTGTTGCGGAAGACGTGCCGCCGCAGGATGGCTCCGGTGTGGGAGCCGCCGGCCCGCGCCGTTCTGACGTAGTCCTCGGAGAGGTTCTCCAGGGTGGCGGCGCGCATGTAGCGGCTGAACACCGCGATCATGGAGGCGGCCCCGGCGATCACCGGCAGGACCAGTGCCTGCGGTTCGGCGAACACCTGGCCGAGGGTTTCCCCTTGCGGCGCCTGGGACGGGAACCACGGCAGCACCTGGCTGAACACCAGCACCAGGATCAGCCCGAGGAAGTAGACGGGGGTGGAGTAGGCGATGAAGCTCAGTGTGGTGATGACGTAGTCCACCGGCCTGTTGCGCCGCACGGCCTGCCACATGCCCAGTGGGATCGCCAGGAGAAGACCGATGACGGCCGACAGGATGGTGAGGACCAGGGTCTTGGGAAGGCGTTCCCCGATGAGCTGGGCGACCGGCGCGTTGAGGGTGTACGAGGTGCCGAGGTCTCCGTGCACCAACTGGTTGAGGTAGTAGAGGTACTGCACGGGCAGGGGCTCGTCGAGGCCCTGTTCGTGGTTGAAGCGGGCGATCTGCTGGGCCGTGGCCTGCGGGCCGAGGATCCCGCGCGCGGGACCCCCGGGCAGGGCGTGCAGCAGGACGAAGACCACGATCGTCACGATGACGATCACCGCGAGCGCCTGGAGGACGCGTCTGATCAGGTACGAGGGAGTACTCATGTGTGTTCCGGTCGTTTCGGCTCAGGGGTTCGCCGGGTCACCGGCCGGCTCACTTGTCCGTCCACTTCCACATGGCGGGGTGGAAGTTGGCGAGCGAGTCCTGCGCGAAGCCGCCCAGCCCCTCCTTGACCACGGAGACCTGGTAGTCGGGCTCGGGCAGCCAGATCACGGGCAGGTCCTTGGCCAGCGCGGCGCTGTACTCCTTGACGGCCTCGGTCGACTCCGACGTGGTGGTCTCGGTGATCAGCTTGTCCACGGCGGGGTTGGAGTAGCTGCCGAAGTTGGAACCGCCGCCGGTCTGGAAGAGCGCGTCACCGCTCGGGTAGGCCGGGAAGTACCAACTGCCCGCGGTGCCGAAGAAGGAAAGCTGCCACTTGCAGCCCGAGTCGCCGGAGGTGCACTGACCGGACTGGGAGAGCACGGAGTTGACCGGTGCGGTCTTGATGGTGAACTTGATGCCGGTCTTCGCGAAGGAGGACTGCAGGGCGCTCATCATGTTGTCGGTCACGGCCGAGCCGGACTGGGACAGCACCTGCATCTGGAACTTGGTGCCCTTGGCGACACCCGAGCCGCACTGGTCGTCGCCGCTGCCCGCGTCCGTGCACACCATGGTGCCGTCCTGCTCGGTCCAGCCGTGGGAGGTCAGCAGTTGCTTGGCCTTGGCGGTGTCGAAGGGGTACGGGTTGTTCTTCTGCTCCGGGGAGACGAAGTCGGATTCCTGTCCCTGGGGGATCGGGCCGTAGGTGGGGACCGCGGTGCCGTTGAAGATCACCTTGGAGAGGGTGGGCTGGTCGACCGACATCTGGATCGCCTGGCGGGCGTAGAGCTGCTTGAACACGGCGCCCATGGCAGGGTTGTTGAAGTTGTACGGCATGTAGGTGATCGCCCAGCCCGCCCACGGCTTGAACGTGTAGCCGCGCGACTTGAAGGACGCCTCCTGGCCGAGGTCGGTGGCGTTGATGTAGCCGTAGTCGACCGTGCCCGCCCGCAGCGCGTTCGTCTCGGCTGCGGTGGTGGTGAACGGCAGCAGGTTGACGTTCTTGATGTTGGCCTTGCCGCCGCCGTCGTACTTCGCGTTGGCGGTCAGCTCGACCTTGCCGGCGGTGGAGAACGACTTGATGGTGTACGGCCCGCTGACCGTCTTCCAGAGCGGGTCGGTGGCGTAACCGGAGATGTTCTTGGCAGCGTTGTTGAGGTACGTCCAGACCTTCTTGGCGCCCTCGGGGGTGCGGTCCAGGTCGGAGACGGCCTCGGAGTCGCCGGTCTTGTCCCAGACGTGCTGCGGCATCACGCGGATCATGCTCAGCTCGTTGGCGAGCATCCACTGCTGGTTGTACGCCTTGTCGAACGTGATGGTGAAGTGGGTGGCGTCGGCGGCCTTCAGCGAGGTCCAGTTGTCCGGCGCCTTGCCCGGGCTGTAGCTTGCCCAGTCGGCCTTGTTGGCCTTGATCAGGTTGAACCAGAACTCGACGTCGCGCGAGGTGATCGGCTTTCCGTCGCTCCAGTGCCGGTCGCCGAGCGTGATCGTGACGCTCTTGCTGTCCTTGGCGAAGTCCGCGGCGGTGGCGAGGGAGTTGTCCTTGTTCCAGCCGACCTCGCCCGTCGAGCCGTCGTAGGCGATCAGCGGCTCCCAGAGGGACTGGGATATGGAGGCGTTGTTGGTGTTGAGGTGCGCGGCGGTGCCGATGGGGAGGATCCAGTTCGGCGTGAAGTTCGCCGGGAGCGCGTAGTTGATGGTGTCCGTCGAGGTTCCACCGGAGGACGAGGTGCCACCGCCGGTACAGCCGGTGAGCAGAACGCCGGACGTGACGGCGGCACCCGCGACAAGGGCCCAGCGGCGGCCGGTCGCCGTGCGAGCAAGGAACATGACTCTCCTCGGAGTGAAGGACCCGTGATGCGCCCGGACGAAGGTCGGGGCGGGCGCCGCGGGATCGGCGCTTCGTGCACGACAGTCAACGTCCCACACGCCGAATGAACAAACAAGAAATAGTAAAAAGTAAGTTTCTCCAAGCTCGACACAACTGCCCACGGGCTGTCGCGCCCAGCAAAACAACCACTTTTGGCAGCATTTGCCCGATTAAGAGCCATGGTTTTGCCATTCGGGAAGCGGTTCACGTCCGCGCTGTACGGGCGTACTGTCTTCGTCAAATCCACCGTTGCGGAAGTTACTTCGTACATGACTGAAATAAGTCCGCGTAACCGAAAGCCCGCGAGGGGGGCCTCCTCCCTCGCCGCCCGGGTCCTGGAACTCGTGGCCTCGGGCCAGGCTTCGTCACGCGCCGAACTCGCCGCCCTGCTCGGCGCCGCGCCCTCCACCATCTCCCTCACCGTGGGACAACTCGTGGAGCGCGAGCTGATCGCCGAGGAAGGCACCCAGTCGTCCACCGGCGGGCGCCCACGCAAGGTTCTGCGGCTCGGCGGCACCGACGGGTTCGCCGTCGCCGCCGACCTCGGCGGCCGGCACGCGCGCATCGGCCTGGTACTGCCCGGGGGCGGACTGGACAAGGTCTCCACCATCCCGCTCGTCATCGCCGACGGGCCCGAGGAGACGCTGCCCCGGCTCGCCGAAACCATGGAGGCCCTGGCCGCGGAACGCGGGCACGAGCGACTGCGCGGGGTGGGGCTCTCGCTTCCGGGTCCGGTCGACGTCGAATCCGGGTGCGTCGTCCTTCCGTCGCGCATGCCCGGGTGGAACCGATTCCCGGTCGCCGCCTGGCTCGAGGAGCGCTTCGGCCTCCCGACCGCGGTCGAGAACGACGCCAACTGCATGGCGATGGGCGAACACGCGGTACGGCCCACCGAACACCGGCAGTCGATCATGGTGAAGATCGGCTCGGCGATCGGCGCCGGCGTCATCTTCGACGGCCGCCTCTACCGCGGCGCGACCGGCGCCGCCGGCGACATCACCCACATCCGGATCGAGGGCGCCACCGACATCCCCTGCTCGTGCGGCAAGACCGGCTGCCTGGAGACCGTGGCCTCCGGCGCCGCCCTGGTCCGCATCCTGCGGGAGCGCGGTGCCGACGTCAGCAGCATCGAGGACGTCGTACGCCTGGCCGCCGACGCCGACCCCGAGGCGACCGGCGCCGTCCGTCGCGCCGGGGATCATCTCGGGCAGGTTCTGGCCGCCAACGTCAACTTCTTCAACCCCGACGCCGTCTACCTCGGCGGCATCCTGTCCACCCTCGAACCCTTCGTCGCCGCGGTCCGCAGCCAGCTCTACGAGAGCTGCCACCCGCTGGTCACGGAGCACCTCACCATCGAACGGGCCCGTCTCGGCGCCGACGCGGGAGTCGTGGGGGCCGGACAGTTCGCCCTGCAACGCGCCATGGCCCACGCCCTGCGCGCCATCGGCGGCGCCGGGCCCGCCACCGCCACCACCGAGTCCCTCGGCACGCGCCGCACTACCTGACGCGTCGAACGCCCGACGCGCACCACCCTCGGACACACCGCCCCACGAACACACCGCCCCTCGGACACACCGCACCTCGAACGCACCGCACCCCAGACGCACCGCACCCCGACGAGGAGTCATGCCGCATTCCCGCACCGCCACCCGCCCGGTCATCGCCATTGCCGGGCTCGGCATCGAGTCGTCCACCTTCTCGCCGGCCCGCACCGAGGCCCCCGCCTTCCACCCCTCGCGCGGCACCGACGTGCTCGAGCGTTACCCCTTCCTCTCCCCCGGCCAGGCCCTGCGCGAGGCCGCCGACTGGCACGGCGCCCTGGTGGGCAAGTCGCTGCCCGGCGGCATGGTCACCGCCGCCGCCTGGTCCGCGCTCACCGGCGAACTCGTCGAGCGCCTCGCCGCACTGCCCCGGCTCGACGGTCTCTGGTACGACATCCACGGCGCGATGACGGTGGAGGGCGTCGAGGACGCCGAGGCCGTCCTGCTGGAACGCGTCCGTGCCACCGTCGGTCCCCACGTGATCGTCTCCACCTCGATGGACCTGCACGGCAACGTCTCCCGCGAACTGGCCCACCGCAGCGACCTCATCACGTGTTACCGGATGGCCCCGCACGAGGACCACATGGAGACCAAGGAGCGTGCCGTCCGCAATCTGGTCGGCCTGCTCGCCTCCGACGCTCCCCGCCCGGTCAAGGCGTGGGTACCGGTCCCGGTGCTGCTGGCGGGAGAGCAGACCTCCACCCGCATCGAGCCGGCCAGGAGCGTGTACGCGGCCGTCGACGAGGTCGAGGCCGTGGAGGGGGTGACCGACGCGGCGATATGGGTCGGCTACGCCTGGGCCGACGAGCCGCGCAACCGGGCGGCCGTCGTCGTCACCGGCCCCGACCGGGACGCCGTGTCGGCGGGCGCGGAACGCCTCGCACGCGGTTTCTGGCAGGCCCGTCACGACTTCGACTTCGTCGCTCCGACCGGCACCTTCGACGACATCCTCGACGAGGCCCTGCGCTCGCCGCACCGGCCGTACTTCATCAGCGACACCGGCGACAACCCCACCGCGGGCGGCGCCGGTGACGTCACCTGGGGCCTGACCCGCCTGCTGGAGCGCCCGGAGTTCCAGAAGGACGACGGCCCGACCGTCCTGTACGCCTCGGTGCCGGGCCCCGCGGCCGTCGACACCGCGGTCGCCGCGGGCGTGGGCGCCACCGTGACCGTCACCGCCGGAGCCGAGGTGGACGACCGGCACGCCGGCCCCGTCACCCTCACCGGCGTGGTGCACGCCGTCCGGCACGGCGACCGCGACGCCGAGACCGAGGTGGTGATCCGCGTCGGCGGCGTGCACGCCGTCCTCACCCGGCTGCGCAAGCCCTACCACCATGAGCACGACTTCACCGACCTGGCCCTCGACCCACGCTCCGCCGACGTCGTCGTCGTGAAGATCGGCTATCTGGAGCCGGAGCTGTTCGACATGGCCGCGGGGTGGAAGATGGCCCTCACACCGGGCGGTGTCGACCAGGACCTGGTGCGACTGGGCCACCACCGCATCCGCCGGCCCGCGTTCCCCTTCGACCGCGACATGGCCGACCCGGACCTGACGGCACGGATCATTCCGGCCTCCGACCAGCCGCTCACCGGGGACGACGAGTGACCGGACGCGGCGCCCACGCGCTTCACCAGGACCGGCCCGACGTGCCGTACGGCCTTCAGGGCGACGCCGGTCCGTCGGGAGCCGCCCTCGAGATCGCCGTCACCTCCGCGGCCGGGGCCCGTGCCGCCCGCGACCACGGCGCGGACCGGGTCGAACTGTGCACCGCGCTCGAACTGGGCGGCCTGACCCCGTCGGCGGCCTCGGTGGCGGCGGTCGCAGCCGTCGGGCTGCCGGTGCAGGCCCTGGTGCGGTGCCGTCCCGGCGACTTCGTGCACGACGCCGAGGAGGTCGCCCTGATGGTCGCCGAGGTGCGCTCCGTCGTCGCGTCCGGCGCCTCGGGCGTGGTCGTCGGGGCGCTGACCGCGGAAGGGGCACTGGACACCGACGCGGTCACCCGCCTGGCGGACGCCGCGCACGACCGCGCACGGGACCACGGACGCTCCGTCGACGTCACACTGCACCGTGCGGTCGACCAGTCCGTCGACCCGGCCGCCATCGCGGCGCTGCTCCCCCCGCTCGGTGTCACCAGGGTTCTCAGCTCCGGCGGCGCGGCCACCGCGGGCGCCGGGCTGGCCACGCTGACCGCGATGGTGACGGCCGCGCCCGACGTACAGGTCATGGCGGGCGGCGGCGTACGCGTCGACGACATCCCCGCTCTGGTGGCGGCGGGGGTCGCCGCGGTGCACCTCTCCGCCAAGACCCGGGCCGAGCCCCGGCGCGGCGGTACGTGGATACCCCTCGGCGCCTCGGGAACCTCCGCCGACCTGGACACCCACTTCGTCACCGACCCCGAGGTGGTGGCCGCCGCTCGGCGCGCACTTGACGCGGCATGAGCGCAACCGTGCCGGGGCGCCGGCCGGTCAGCGGGAGTGGTCCGCCAGTTCGTCGGCGCGTGCGCCGATCAACCGGCGGACCACGACGGCGGATCGCGACGGCTGGCTGTCGGCGCGCTGGACCAGGCTGACCTCGACCGGATCGGCGTCCGCCAGCGGCAGCCACACGAGCCCGGTCACGGACTGCCGGGCGTCGAAGCGTGCGAGAAGTCCGACCCCGGCGCCCTGGGAGACCATCGTCTGAACCGTGCGGGCCGACATCGCCTCGACCGTCGCCTCGGCGTCCGGGAGACGTTCGCGCAGCCGCTGGTGCAGGACGGTACCCGGGCGCATGGTGACGATCGGCCACTGGCCGAGCTCCTCCCAGGTGACCTCGCGCCGGCCGGCGAGCGGGTGGTCGGCGCGGGTGTGGACGCCCAACGGCGCGGTGAGGATGCGGCGTCGGGTGAGACCGCCCGGCGCCGGGCGGCTCGGCGTCGTGACCACGGCGAGGTCCAGGTCCCCGGCCGTCACCGCGCGCTCGATGTCGACCGACGAACCCTCGCGCACCGAGAACCGCAGGCCCGGGTGGTCGGTGAGCAGTCGTCCCACGACGGGAGCGACGATGGTCTCGACGGTCACCGAGCCACCGCCGATGGCCACCCGGCCCTGATACGTCCCGCTGGACGCCAGCGCCGCCTCCCGCACGGCGTCCTCTGCCGCCACGAGACGGCTGAGCGGGCCCACCAGTGCCTCACCGGCGGGTGTCGCACGCACACCCTGTCGGCTCCGGGTCAGCAGCACCGCGTCCAACTCCTCCTCGAGCAGGGTGAGCTGCTGCCCGATGGTGGGCTGGCTGACTCCGCACGCCACCGCCGCCGCCCGCAGGGATCCCGTACTCACCGCGGCGAGGAAGTAGCGGGCCCGTTCGACTCGCATCCGCGCATGTTATAGCCAATCCCTTTCACCGCTTCCAGGGATCGGCGTCTTCCCGCGGGCGGACCTGCCGCGACATGGTGACGCCGGTCACGGTTGGCCGTGACGTTCCGGTGTCCGTGAAAGGGAATTCCGTGTCTGGACCACTCAGCGGTGTGCGTGTACTCGACCTCTCGACGGTTCTCGCCGGACCTTTGGCCTCCTCCCTGCTGGGTGAGTTCGGCGCGGAGGTGATCAAGGTCGAGCAGCCGGGGACGGGGGATCCGGCGCGCGGGTACCCTCCGCTGGAGGACGGCGTGTCCGCGGCTTGGGCCGTTGTCGGCCGGAACAAGTCGAGCGTGACCGTCGACCTGCACCATCCGGAGGCCGCGGCCCTGGTCGGACGGCTCGCGGCGACGGTCGACGTCGTGGTCACCAACTTCAGGCCGGCCACCCTGAAGCGTTTCTCCATCGACTTCGACGACCTCGTCGCCCACCGGCCCGACCTCGTCATGGTGCACGTCAGCGCCTTCGGGCGCACCGGCCCGTACGCCGACCGCCCCGGCTTCGCCCGCGTCGCGGAGGCCTTCGCCGGACTGACCCATCGGACGGGCTTCCCCGACGGTCCGCCGGTCTTCTCCGGCTACCCGGTCGCCGACGGCGTCACCGGCATCTACGCCGCCTTCGCCGCGTTGTTGGCGCTGCGCCAGCGGGACCTGACCGGCGAACCCCAACTGGCCGACATCGGCCTGTACGAGCCCCTGCTGCGGATGATGGAGGACTTCATCGTCGACTACGACACGACCGGTGAGGTCCGCGGACGCCAGGGCAACGAGAATCCCCACATCAGCCCCAACAACCTCTACCGGACCCGCGACGGACGTTGGCTGGCACTTCCCGCGTCGACCGAGCAGATGTGGCGCCGGCTGGTCGCCGCGATGGAGGCACCGGATCTCGCCGCCTACAACTCCATGACGGCCCGGATCGAGCACCGGGCGGAGATCGAGGGCCGGGTGGCAGCCTTCGTGGCCGCTCACGACCTCGACCCCCTGAGCGAACGTCTCGAACGGGCGGGGGTCGCGCACGGGCCGGTGAACACGGCTGCCGACATCTGCGCCGACCCTCATGTCAGGGCTCGCGGTTCGGTCGTCGAGGTGGGCGACGAGCACGACGGCCGCACCCGCCTGCTTCAGGGGTCCGCCGGCAAGTTCTCCGGATTCGAGCAGGCCGCCGGCAACGGCGCCCCGCGCCTGGGCGAGCACACGGTCGCCGTACTGCGCGACCTCGGTCTCGCCCCCACCGCCATCGACGGTCTCGCCGACCGCGGCGTCATCTGAATCGAGGAACCGCAGATGTCCATGGCCGACGTCTCCGTCGTCGTTCTCGTCGCCCTCTTCGCGGCGACCCTCCTCCCGAGGTTCAACCTGGGACTTGCGGCACTGCCCGCCGCGTTCCTGGTCGGCTTCGCCGCCGACCGCACCGCCGACGAGGTCACGGCGTTCTTCCCGTCCGACTTCTTCGTCCTGATCGTCGGGATCACGGCCCTGTTCGCCGTCGCCCAGCTCAACGGCACACTCGACTGGCTGCTCGACGGCATGCTCCGCCTGGTGGGCGGACGCGTACTGCTGGTCGCCCTGATCCCGTTCCTCACCGGCGCCGTGCTGACGGCGATCGGCACGCTCCCGGCCGCCGCCACCGCCATCGTCGCGCCCATCGCGCTCGGGCTCGCCGCGCGCTACGGGATCGCCCCGCTCGTCGCGGCCCTGCTCGGCATCACCGGCATCATCAGCGGGCTGCTGTCACCGCTGGCCGTCTACGGCACGAGCGCACGCCAACTCGGCGACAAGCTGGGGATCGGCCTGCCCGACTCCGCCCCGGTCAGCTTCTTCTTCGGTGGGCTGGTGGCCGGCCTGGCCGTCGCGACCGGCTGTCTCCTCGTCGGGCTGCGCACCGGCGCCGTACCGCGGGGCCGCGTCGCACCCACGATCGCCGGATCCGGTGCGGACCCGGTGGCGACGGGACCGGGGTCGGGGTCGGGGGCGGCGACCACCGAACGCGTGGTGTCGTCGAGAGCCGTCCGCGTCCTCACGCTCACGTGTCTGTCGGCCGTGGTGGTGCTCTCGGTCGGCTTCGACGCGAACATCGGTTACCTGGGACTCACCGCGGCAGTGGTCCAGCAGCTCGCCTTCCGGCTGGAGCCGAGTGACATCGTCGCCCGGATCCCCTGGAACATCGTGCTGCTCATCGGAGGGCTGCTCACCTACGTCGGCCTCATGCAGGACATGGGCGCCTTCACGCGGATCAGCGACCTGCTGCGGGTCGAGGGATCACCGATGCTGAGCCTGCTGGTCATCTGCTACATCGCGGGCATCACGTCGTTCGCGGCGAGTTCCATCGCGGTCTTCGCGACCACAATGCCGCTGGTTCCCGCCGTGGTCGCCGAGGGCGCCTCACCGGTCGGCGCCGTGCTCGCGGTCGCGCTGGCGTCGATCCTGGTCGACATCAACCCGCTGGGCATCACCGGTGGTCTGATCCTCGGCGCTGCGCGGCCCGACGACCGCCCGAGGCTCTTTCGCCACCTACTGGCCTACGGAGCCGTGTCGGTGGTCGTCGGTCCCGCGCTGGCCTGTGTCGCCTTCGGCTGGTGGTGACGCGGCGAGGCGGGTCAGCAGATCCCGTACGGTGTCGGCCACCGATGCGCGCGCCGCTCCCAGGTAGGTGCGGGGGTCGACCTGGACGGGCTCCTCGGACAGGACGGCGCGGACCGTGCGGGTGAAGGCGATGTTGAGCGCCGTGCCGAAGTTGATCTTCACCATGCCGACCCGGACCGCGGCGCCCAGTTCCTCGTCGGGGACACCCGAGGATCCGTGCAGCACCAGCGGGACCGGTACGGTGCGGCGCAGCCGTGCGATGAGCGCGTGGTCCAGGGCGGCGGTGCGCCGCGTCATGGCGTGGCTGCTTCCGACGGCTACGGCGAGCGCGTCGACGCCGGTGCGGTTGACGAAGTCGAGGGCCTCGGCGGGGTCGGTGCGTACGCCGTCGGCGTGGGCACTCGCGGGGGCGTCGGGTTTGCCGCCGACGTAGCCGAGTTCGGCCTCCAGCCACAGGCCCGCACCGTGGGCCCAGGCGGCCGCGGCAGCCGTCGCGGTGACGTTCTCGGCGTGCGGCAGTGCGCCCGCGTCGAACATCGCCGAGGAGAACCCGGTGTCGGCGGCCTGTTGTACCAGGCGCAGATCGGTGGCGTGGTCCAGGTGCAGGGAGAGGCCGACGCCGCTCGCCTCGGCGACGGCTCCACTCGCCGCGGCCAGTGGAGCGATGCGGCCGCCGTGGTAGCGCACCGCGTTCTCGCTGATCTGGAGGATCGCCGGGAACCCGGCCTCCTCGGCGCCGCGGGCGATGGCTTCGGCGTGCTCCAGGGTGATGACGTTGAAGGCCGCGACGCACCCCCGGGCGGCGGCGGCCCGGGCGACCAGATCTGCTGTGGGGACCAGTGGCATGGGTTCGGCGTTCCTCTTGGTGCGAGTGCGGGTGCGGGTGCGAGTGCGGAGGTCGGGGCCGGTCGGCCGTCAGGGGGTCGCGTCGACGGAGGCGCCCGGGGCCACGGTGTCCTCGTCGCGCTTCTCGTCGCTGTAGACCATGAGCGTGGAGCCGCCGAGGGCGAGCACGATGCCGATCGTCCCCCACACGGTGGGCAGAGTCTGGTAGATCGCCAGGGAGAGCACGATCGTCAGGACGGGCGCCAGCGCGTTGGTGATGGGCGCCACGACGCTTGCCTTGCCCCGGCTGAGTGCCATGACGAGGAACAGCGCGCCCACGGCGTTCAGCACCTGGGTGCCGGCCGTGATCACGGGTGCCTGCCAGGGAGCCGACGGCAGGCCGCCCATCATCAGGAAGGCGACCGGGACCAGGGCCAGACCGCTGATCGTCATCCAACTGAAGGTCGTCGCGTCGTTGACGCCGGCGAGTGCCGCCTTGCGCATGAAGAACGCCTGGGCGCCCCAGGCCACGCAGATCAGCACGGCGAGCGCCATCCAGGATCCGGTGTCGACGTCGCCGCCGGCTCCCGCGGGGATGCTGAGCAGCACGATGGCGGCCAGCGCCGCGATCACGCCGGCGACGGCGAGTCTCGAGATCCGCTCCCGCAGCAGCGCGACCGCCATGAGCACGGTGATGACCGGGGAGAGCGAGACGACGGGGAAGATCAGGTAAGCGGGGCCGTCGGCCAGTGCCTGGAAGAGGAGGAGCTGGCCGCCGGCTCCGGTGAGGCCGGCCAGCAGGCCGTACAGGGCTGCGACCGGCCGGCGGTCGAACCGCTCCCGGCGCAGCGCGAAGGCCGCGGGGACGAGCATGGTGAAGGCCCAGATGATGTAGATCATCTCGTCCGGATAGCCGTACCGCTCGACGGGCTGGCTCGAGGTCGCTCCCCAGACACCCCAGAAGAGCACCAGCAGGCCTGCGTAGACTATCCAGCTTCTGTTGTTACGGACGGTCATGGCGGTTCTCCGTAAGGACGGTTCCGGCGCCTGGGCGCAGGGTGGACAGTGCCGGGGCGCTCAGCGGGGCGCCGGCCAGTTTCGCGGCGTAGAGCGCGGCCCCGACCACCGGCTCGAAGAGCGGCAGACGCAGGTCGTACGCGGCCCCGCGGCGGCGCAGTTCTTCGGTGAACGCCCGCCGTACGGTGGTGGACTCGAAGACGCCGCCGGAGTAGGACACGGGGACGGTCGCGTCCGGGCCGAAGCCGAGGCGGCGGCGTGCGGTGTCGACCAGTTGGGCCAGTTCCCGGCCCGCGTCCGTGAGGATGGCGGTGGCCTGCGGGTCGCCGAGTTCGGCGGCTTCGGAGACCCGGACGCTCAGTGCGGCGATGTCGGTGCGGTGGCCCTTGAGGCGGTTGAGGACGACGTCGATGATCTCGAGGTCCGTCGTCAGTCCCAGATGCCGGCGCAACACCTCGGCGAGTGGCCCTTCGGTGAGCCTGCCGTCGCTCATGCGCGTGAAGGCGTTCAGGGCGCGGGCGGCGATCCAGTAGGCGGATCCCTCGTCGCTGAACAGTTCGCTCCAGCCGCCGACGCGGACGCCGGTGCCGTCCCGTTCGCCGTACACCATGGACCCGGTACCGCTGATGACGTTGATGCCGTCGACGGCACCGAGTGAGCCGGCCCAGCCGCAGATCATGTCGTTGTCGCAGGCGTAGCGCCCGTTGCCCAGGATGCCGCGGGGCGCGGCGTCCAGGGCGGCCACGTCGCCGGGCGCCTCGCCGTAGCCGGGCAGGCCCAGGAAGGAGTGGTCGATGTCCGCGGGGACGATGTGCGCCTGGTCGCACAGGGCGGCGATGCCCTTCTCCAGTACCCGGACGACGTGCTCGACTCCGCCGGTGCCGTTGTCGGCGAAGTAGTAGGCGCCGTCGCCCACTGTCCGGGCCAGCACCTCGCCGGTGTTGTCGATCAGGCAGAAGGCGGTCTTGGTGCCGCCCCCGTCCACACCCAGAAACATCATTGTTCCTCCTCCGTCGTCTCGGTCGACGCCGCTGTCAGGCGCTGTCGCCGTGGTGCTGGGGAAGCGCGTGTACGGTCACGCCCTGTACCACGCGGTTGACCTCACCCGACGGGAACGGATTGTCGGGCCGGATGCCGTGGTCGACGGCGGAGCGCAGGGCGATGAGCTGGGCGCACACCACGGCCGGCAGCGCGAGAACCGCGTCGTCGGCGTCCTGGAGGCCGGGCACGAGCCAGGTTCCGTCCGACTCCGGCAGCCCGTCGGGTCGGCCCGCGACGGCGGCGACGCTGCCCTGCGGCAGTGCGGAGCGCAGTTCGGCGAGGATGTCCAGGTCGTAGGCGCGGGTGTACGGGTCGTTCGAGACGTAGAGCACTACGGCCGTGCGGTCGTTGAGCACGGCCTTGGGGCCGTGCCGGAATCCGAGTGCGGAGTCGGCCGCCGCGACGACGGCGCCGCCGGTCAGTTCGAGCAGCTTCAGCGCGGACTCCTCGGCCAGCCCCTTGAGCGCGCCGCTGCCGAGGAACACCAGGCGTTCGGGCTTACTCTCGAGGAGGGCGCCGATACGGTCGTCCAGGCCGCCGGTGGTGAGGTGTTCGGCGGCCTCGGCCACGGGGAGGACGTCCACCGGGCCGTCGGCGGCACCGAAGGCGAGCAGGGCCGCGAGCAGCATGCAGGTGAAACTGGACGTCATCGCGAAGCCCTGGTCGTTGGCGCCGTCCGGCATGAGCAGGACGTGGGAGGCGGCACGGCCGGAGTGTTCGCGGGCCAGTCGGCCCTTGCTGTTGCAGGTGATGACCAGGTGGCTCACGCGGGTCAGGCAGCGGTCGGCGAACTCGGTCGCGGCGACGCTCTCCGGGCTGTCTCCGGAGCGGGCGAAGGAGACCAGCAGCGTGGGGACGTCCGCGTCGAGGCTGCCGTGGGGGTCGGCGACCATGTCGGTGGTGGCTATGGCGTCGACGCGACGGCCGGTGCGGCGGGCGAGTTCCCTGCGGGCGATCCGGCCGGCGAAGGCGGACGTCCCGGCCCCGGTGAGGATGATCCGCAGGTCCTGCCGGGCGAGAAGCGGTGCCAGGAAGGCGTCCAGCGCGTCCCGGTCCTCCTCCATGATCCGGCCGACCTCGCGCCACAGGCGGGGCTGTTGGCCGATCTCGGCGACCGTGTGGTCGGCGCCGCCGTCGTGGGACAGGGCGTTGAGGAAGGTGTTCACACGTATTCCTTGTCAGAAGTGCGGCAGGCGCTGTCGTAGGCGCGCAGGACGTCGCGGATCCGGTCGGTGGTCAGGGCCTGCGGGTCTGCGGCGAGCCGGCCGTCGCGCACCCGTCGGTACTGGTCGGGGAGATGGGCGCTGAGGAGGGGAAGCGGGACTCCGGAGGCGGAGAGGTTCTCGAAGAGCCGGGTCACGGCCGCGTCGATCTCGGCGTCGGGCCAGTAGTAGCGCACACGGTCGCTGTAGCTGTAGGTCCGTGCGAGGCGCTCCTGTTCCTCCCCGCCCTCGTAGTAGCCCTGCCACCAGGAGGGTTGGGCACGCATCCGGCGGTCGACCACCTCCGGGAGCCGGGATCGCCGCGCGGCCGGTACCAGTTCGTCCTCGACGGCCGCCAGCGCGTACAGCGCCTCGCGCAGCGCGAAGGTCAGGCCGGGGCCGACTTTGAGCACGGCCCAGTGGTCCTCGACCAGGGCGGCCAGGGCCCCGGGGGTCTGGTAGTCCGTGGAGTGCGCCTCGAAGACCATGCCGGGCTCGGTGTCGAGTACGGCCCGCAGCTCCTCGGTCCGGTTGTGGCGGTAGCCGACCACCTGGGCGTGGTCGAACTCGACGCCCGGCTGGACCACCAGGGCCATCACTCGGGGCCAGACGGCGCTCAGCCCGTGAGCGGCGAACGCCTCGTGGTGGCGCTTCAGCGTCAGCCGGGCCGCCGAGGCGGTGGTGGGACGGACGCCGTCGAGGGTCTCGTGGGCGCCGCCGGGCACCGGGACCTCGGTGCCGATGACATAGCGGATCCGGTGGGCGCCCTCGCCGGCCGCCGTCTCGGCGGCCCGCACCAGCCGGGCGGCCCGCTCGGCGACCACGTCGTCGTCCAATGTCTCGGGATCACCGGCGCACGAGAAGCTGCAGTCCAGGTGGATCTTGGTGAAGCCGGCCCGGACGTAGGCGGCCACCAGGTCCTCCGCCTCGGCCATGGCCTCGTGCGGGGGCCGCTCGCGCCACCGGTTGGGGCCGAGATGGTCGCCGCCGAGGATCACCCTGTCCAACGGGAGGCCGTGGCGTGCGGCGGTGTCGTGCACCAGCACCCGGAAGCCGTCCGGTCGCATACCGGTGTAACCACCGTACTGGTCCACCTGGTTGGAGGTCGCCTCCACCAGGAGCTGCCCTCCGGAGGCCAACGCCTGGAGGGCGGCCGCCTCGATCACCAGTGGATGAGCCGAGCAGACCGAAGTGATCCCCCGCGGTTCACCGTCCTTCTGGCGTCGCACCAGATCGTCCAAGGGGACACGCATGTCTTGCTCCAGGAAGTCACAAAGGGGCTATTGGCGCGATTTGCGCCAATAGCGCGGAAACTCACCGGGGACGATACTGGCCTCATAGGTGGCAGTCAATGGTCTTCTTTTGGTATTGAACTGGTCTGCCAAGTTCTGGCATGCTTCCGGTATGCCTACATCGGACTCCCTCCTCCCCCAGGGACTGCTCGGCGGCGACGCCCTGCCGCTGTACACCCAGGTCGCCGGACGTCTGCTGGACGACATCTCCGGGAACGGTGCCAGGCCGGGAGACCGGCTGCCCTCGGAACGCGCGCTGGCCGGCCGCTACGGGGTGTCACGTGTCACGATGCGCTCGGCGCTCAACGAACTGGCGGAGCGCAACATCATCGAGTCGTCACCGGCCCGCGGCTGGTTCCTGGCCGCGGGCAGTGTCCACGCCGTGACCGCTCCGCGGGATCCCGCGGGCCCGGCGGGGAGCCGTACCGTGCAGGGGTTCGCCGACTACGCCGAACAGCACGGCTTCAGCATCCGGGCGGAGGTCCTGTACTCCCGGGTCAGGGCGGCCACGGTCCAGGAGTCCGAGCGGCTGCGCGTCGGCCCCGGCGCCGACCTGTTCGAGATGCGCCGTCTGCGCTTCCTGGACGACCTCGTCGTCGTGCTGGAGCACAACCGGCTGCCTCTCGGCCTGTGCCCGAGGCTCGCGCACACCGACTTCTCCCGCGACTCCCTGTTCGCCACGCTGCGCCGGGCCGATCCCCCTCAACTCCCGCGGGTCGCCGACTACTCCGTAGAGGCACGGCAGCCGTCCGAGGAGGAACGCGCGCTGCTGGACATCACGGACGCCACTCCGGTACTCGTGGCCACCCAACTCGCCTTCAACCAGGACTCGCAGCCCCTGGAACTCACCGTGGCCATCTACCGCGGCGACCGCTACCACTTCCGGGCGTCCATCACCGGATAGGGGGTGGGACGCCCTACGGCGCGGCGCACGGACGCAGGACCATGAGCGACCCTTCCAGGGCCGCCACCATGGCGAAGGGAAACCGGTCCAGCTCAAGACAGAGTGCGACGTCGTCGGGATGGGCTCCTCGGCGCACCCCCTGCGTCAGCTCGGCGGCGGCGCGGGACGCGGCGGCGCGGCGAAGGAACGCGGCAGCGTCCGTCTCCTCCCCGGTGGCTCGCCGGGCGATGTACTGAGCGCACGCCAGATCCTCGTCGGCCCGGCCGTCCTCACCGGTGACCACGAACGTGACACGGTCACCCGAGCGTGTCCGCAGGAGCCGCGCCGTCGCCTCCGCCACCACGAAGCCGGCGCACAGCACGAGCGACGCCTCCTTGACGGCGAGGGCGCCGGCCGTGCCTGCCGTGGTCTTCTGCACAACGGTCCGTCCGTCAAGGTCGACGGACCGCAGCAGGCCCGGCGAGTTGACCATGTCGAACCCGGGCGCGGGAGCCCCGTCCTTGAGCGCCGCCCACGTCGGGTGACGGACCTTGAGCGCCTGGGCGTCCTCCAGCGACTCGGCGAGAACGATCTTTTCCGCGCCCTGGGCAAAGGCCCAGGCGGCCACGGTGAAGGCACGCATGACGTCGACCACCACCGCCACGGAAGGGGCCTGGGTCAGATCAGCGATACCAACGAAACGTGCGTCCATCGTCGTCATGATCGCATGAAGGGGTCCGGCGCACAGTTGTGCGACGCGATCAATCCCGAGTACCGCGCACGGCGGCCAGGCACTCGTCGTACAGGTCCATCATGTCGCCCTCGCCGCCGTTTTCGACCCACGTCATGGACGCGGCGTCCAGGCACGCGAACGCCGTCGCGACGACCGCGCGGGCCTTCGCGTCCGCGCTGTCGGCAGCAGCGTCCATGCGCTCCTTGACGAGTGGCAGCAGGGCATCCTGGAAGCGCAGTCGCTTTTCGATCCAACCGGCGCGCAGCGAGGCCGTGTTGTGCAGGAGACGGAACCGCTCCAGCGCCTGTTCGCGGCTGTCGTGCAGGGCCGTCGTGGCTGTGATCCCCGCACGCAGCGCCTCCCATACGCCGACTTCCGCGGGCTGTTCGCCGATCGTGCCCGTCAGCACGTGCCCGAACCGGTCCTGGTCGCCGCCGAGAAGGTCCTCCTTGGTGCCGAAGTAGCGGAAGAGGGTGCGCTGGGAGACGCCGGCCTCGCGGGCGATCTGGGCGACGGTCGTCTCGTCGTAGCCCTGCTCGGTGAACAGGCGCAGAGCCGTCTCAAGGATCTCCCGGGAGGCCAGTTGCCGCGTCCGGTCCCACAGCGTGGCCGAGGCACCCGCCGCTGTCTTGGCTTCCTGCTTCATACCGCTCAGGCTATCCCAATACTGCCAGGATGACGCTCACGCGCAGCTTGGCAGCCACTGCCAATAAGTCGTACGCTGCCATCAGGCCCTCTACGAGCACGCAAAGGAACGCATCATGTCCGCACCCGCAGCTTTGATCACCGGTGGAACCAGCGGCATCGGCAAGGCGACCGCTGAACTGCTCCACTCGCGCGGCTACCGCGTCCTGGTCACCGGCGTCAGCGGCGTCGCCGACGCCGGACTTCCCGAAGACGTCACGGTCGTCCGGGCCGACGCACGCTCGCTGCCGGACATCGGTCATGCGATCGACCGGGCACGTCGGCAGTTCGGCTCCCTCGACCTGCTCTTCCTCAACGCGGGCGTCTCCCGCCCCGGCCCGATCGAGTCAACCGACGAAGCGGCCTTCGACGCCCTGTTCGACATCAACGTCAAGGGCTCCTTCTTCACCCTGCAAAAGGCGCTCCCGCTCCTCAACGAGGGCGCGTCGGTGGTGTTCACCGTGGGCGCAGGCGAGGGGCTCGGAGCCGCCATGACGGCCGCCAAGGGTGCTCTGCTGCCCCTCATGCGGGCCCTCGCGCTGGAACTCGCTCCCCGCCGCATCCGCGTCAACGCCGTCAGCCCGGGACTGATCAACACCCCTGCCTACAGCAAGCTGGGTGTCACCGACGAAATGATCGACGCGTGGGCCGGGGACGTCCCGCTCGGCCGCGTCGGCACTGCTGCCGACATCGCCGAAGCCGTGGCCTTCCTCGCCTCGGACGCCGCCGCCTACATCACCGGGGACGACCTCGTCGTCTCTGGAGGCATGGGTGTCCACGCCCGCGCCTGACGTGACAAGCACGGCCGGAGGCGACGTTCATGCCGCCGAGTCCGAGCCAACCGTCGCTGCCCTGTGCCGCGTTGGCGAAGCGTAGCTTCCTCGAGTCGGCGTTCCCCGCGAGGTCCACGGTCGTCTCGAAGTACTCGGGGTAGGTCGTATCCCATCATCCGTAACCGCCGCCGCGACCTCGGCGTCGCCGCGCGGACCGGGACACGCTCGCCGGGTGGTACGAGCGCGACGGAGCACCCTGGTTCCTGGCATACGGCGACGAGGAGCGGGTCTTCGCGGACTGCGCCCGGCACCTCGGCGAGCACCTGTCTCAAGCTCGACTTCCTCCAGGGCGGCGCGGTGCCGGGCGCCAGGTGCAAGGACGTCGGCCGCGAGGAGGCGTACCGGACCGGGCTGCGGATCATCCGCGAGACGGCCGGGCCGGACGTGTACCTGCTCGCCAGTGGGACTACCGGTTCACGCTCGACGGGCGGGAGGTCGACCTCGCCCCGGCCGTCTCCCCCGGGGCCGAACAGCGGTATCCGATCGCCCGACCTCCGTCACGGGCACGCCCGCCGCATCGAGTTTGTAAACTGCTCAGCATTATCCAGCGGCGCGCACGGCAATCCTCGCAGGGAGTACCAGCATGGCGACGACCGGAACGGACCTGTCCCGGATGCGCGAGATGAACCAACTGTCCATCGTGTGGGCGCTGCGCGGCAACGCGCCCTCGACGGTCACCGAACTCGCGGGCCGGACCGGTCTGTCCCGTCCCGCCGTGGACGTACTGGTGCAGGCACTGGTGACCGACGGCTGGGCCGAGGTCGAGGACCCGGGCGCCAGCAGTGTGGTGGGGCGTCCTGCCCGCCGCTACCGGTTCCGGGCCGACGCCGGCCACGTACTCGGCATCGACATCGGCGTGCACAAGGTCCTGGTCGTGCTGAGCGACCTGGAGGGCAACCTGGTGCGGACACTGCGCCGCCCGGTCGACCCCGACGCGGCACCCGGGGCACGGTTGTCGGAGGTGGACCGCGTGATCGACGACGTCCTGCGGGACGCCGGGACGACACCGGCCGACGTCTGGGCCCTGACGGTCGGAGTGACGGGCCCGGTCGACGCCGCCGGCCGGACCAGCATCTCCACCCCACTGCCCGGGTGGACGGCCGCCGACCCGGTCTCCCACCTCGCGGCCCGCTTCTCCTGCCCGATCCAGGTGGAGAACGACTGCAAACTCTCCGCCGTGGCCGAGCGGTGGAACGGAGTGGCACAGGACGCCGACGACATCGTCTTCCTCCTCGCCGGTCTGCGCACGGGTGCCGGTCTCATCCTGGACGGCACCCTGCGTCGTGGCCACGGCGGCGCCGCGGGCGAGATCGGCGCGCTGAAGGCGGTGCGCTGGCTCAGCGCTCCGGGCCACCTGCAGTCCTGCCCGGGCGTACCGGCGTCGGCCGCGCCGGGTGATGCCGCCGCGTGGGTGTTCCAGGCGGCCCGGGACGGCGACCGGGACGCGAGGGCGGCCGTCCGGCGCTACACCCGGGACCTCGCGGTGGGGGTCGCCGCGCTGGTGCTCACCCTGGACCCGCAGGTCGTCGTCTACGGCGGCGGCTTCTCCCGCTCCGCCGACGTGGTTGTCGAACCGCTGCGCCGCGAACTGACCAAGCACTGTCTGCGCCTGCCTGACCTGCGCGTCTCCACCCTCGGCGACGAGAGCGTGGCCATGGGCGCGGTGCGCCTGGCCCTGGACGAGGTCGACAGCCGGCTGCTGAGCGACGGGCTCTCGGCACCGACCGCACCTCGCCGGTAGGGACCGGCCGCCACCATACGGCGGGACAGGCGCACCACCCGCTCCACGTGCCGTTCCGGCACGCCCCAGCACCCACCTCAACCGCTCCCCCGCCGGGAGCCGAAGGGACAGTCCAGTGAGCCACCGTGACCAGACACCGCAATCGGAACTGCGCGTCGGAGTGATCGGCGTCGGCCAGCGCGCGCCCATGGCCGCGCTGGCGAACCGGCCCGGTGTCGCCCGGGTCGTGTCCTGCGCCGATCCGGATCCGCGGGGCCGGGACGACGCCAGGAGCCTGTTCGGACCGGACGTGGTGCTGCACGAGCGGTACGAGAAGATGGCCGACGACGACTTGGACGCCGTGTTCGTCCTCACGCCGGACCACGTGCACACGCAACCGGCGCTGTTCTTCCTGGCCGCCGGGGTGCCGGTGTTCGTGGAGAAGCCCCTGGCGATCACCGTCGACGACTGCGACGCGCTGCTGGAGGCCGCGTACGACTCGCGCGGTCGCCTGTATGTGGGCCACAACCTGCGTCATCTCCCGGTGCTGCGGCGGATGCGCGAGCTGATCGACGACGGCGCCATAGGGCAGGTGCGGGCCGTGTGGTGCCGCCACTTCGTCGGGCACGGCGGGGACTACTACTTCAAGGACTGGCACGCGGAGCGGGCCAACACCACCGGGCTGCTCCTGCAGAAGGGCGCCCACGACCTCGACGTGATCCACTGGCTCGCCGGGGGCTACTCCAGGAGTGTCGTCGCGCAGGGTGCCCTGTCGGTGTACGGCGACAACCCGCGGCGTGGGGCCGACGATCCGGCACCGGCCGGCGGTCGCATGCCCGACTGGTTCGACCCGGAGGTCTGGCCGCCGTCCGCCCTGCGTGAGCTGAACCCCGTCATCGACGTCGAGGACATCAGCATGATGCTGACCCGCCTGGACAACGGCGTGCTCGCCAGCTACCAGCAGTGCCACTTCACGCCGGACTACTGGCGCAACTACACCGTCATCGGGGACGAGGGCCGGCTGGAGAACTTCGGCGACGGCATCGACGGCGATCCCGCGACGATCCAGGTGTGGAACCGGCACCGCTCCGGCTACCGGCGCGACGCCGACCTCACCGTCCACGTCGACACACCGTCCGAGGACGAGCACGGCGGTGCGGACCGGGCGCTGGTCGACGAATTCCTCCGCTTCGCCGCCGTCGGGGGCCCGACGGACACCTCACCGGTCGCCGCCCGCGAAGCCGTCGCCGCCGCGGTCGCCGCGACGACCTCCCTGCGCACCGGCGGCACGCCGGTGGACGTACGCGCACCGGCTCCGACGATCGTCGACTACTTCCGGCAGCACCAGCCCGCAGGGCCGACTCACGAGGCGGTCGAGTGACGAGGCGCGGGTCAGGGCCGGTCCGTCACGGCCGGTCAGTCACGGCGGGTCCGTCACGGCGGCGGTGAAACGCGCCGCGAGCGCCGCGGCCGCGGCACGCAGTTCCTGCCCGCCCTCGACACGGAACGCGTAGGGCACCCTGGCAAGCCACTCCTGCGCGTACATGTCCGGATTGCGGGTGCTGCCGACGAGCACGCATCCGTCTCCCAGGGGTTCGAGCCGCCCCATGGGGGGCCGGACCCAGGGGGCCACCTCGGTCAGCGGGGCTTCGAACACCACGCGGGTGGCGAACGCCCAGCCGATGCCCAGGTTCTCCTCCAGCACGGCCACCGGATCGAAGTCCCGGGGCGCCTCGAAGCCGTGCCCGGTCGGCCGGACCGCGCCGATCCGGTCCACCCTGTAGGTGCGGATCGCGTCGGCGCGATGGGAGTGGCACAGCAGGTACCAGCGCCCGTGGCGGACGACGAGGGACCAGGGATCCACCTCCTCCTCCCAGGCGTTGCCGGCCTCGCTGCGGTAGGTGACCAGCACGCGGCGCCGGTTCGCGACGGCTTCGACGAGGGAACTGGTGACGGCCGGATCGGGGTGGGCCGCATACGGGTCGGGAGCGGCCGCCGCGTACTCCCGCAGCAGTGCCGCCTGCCGGCCGACGCCCTCCGGCAGCGCCTTGACGACCCTGCCGAGCGCGGTACCGACCAGGTCGTCGGGGTCGGCCGCGGCCGGCTGCCCGCTGAGTACCGCCATGACGAGGCCGAGGGCCTCGGCCTGCGTGAAGTGCACAGGCGGCAGTCTCGTCCCGCGTCCCAGCCGGTATCCGCCGTGCGGACCCCGGGCCGACGCCACAGGGATACCGGCCTCTCTGAGGATCCCGACGTACCGGCGTGCCGCCCGCTCCGTGACGCCCAGCCGCACGGCGAGTTCGTCGGCCGTCGTACCGGGGCGGGTCTGGAGGATTTCCAGGGCGCGCAGCGCTCGCGCGGTGGGGCTCAGGTCGTTCGGCACGGGAACAGGCTAATCCGCCGCGTCGGCCCGGATTCCGGCAGTGCATCGTCCGGATCTCCTCCTACGGTGATGCCAAGCAGAAGAAGGGAAACCGACCATGGACATCCTGCTCATCGGCGGCCTGTGGCTGAACGCGTCCGTGTGGGGCCGCGTCGCGTCCACGCTGGAATCACTCGGACATCGTCCCGTGCCGATCACCCTGCCGGGACAGGGCAGCGGTACCGCGTCCGCCACCCTCGACGACCAGGTGACAGCGGTGGTGGACGCGGTGGACGCGGCGGCCGGCAAGCCCATGGTGGTGGGGCATTCCGCTGCCTGCTCGCTGGCCTGGCTGGCCGCGGACCGGCGACCGGAGCGGCTGGCCAAGGTCGCGCTCATCGGCGGCATCCCCACCCCCGACGCTCAGCCGTACGCCGACTTCTTCGAGGTCAGAGACGGCGTCATGCCGTTCCCCGGCTGGGAGCCCTTCGAGGGGCCGGATGCCGCCGACCTCGACGAGGGGGCGAGGCGAGAGCTGGCGGCCGCCGCGATCCCGGTGCCCGAAGCCGTGGCCAAGGGCGTGGTGCGGCTGGGCGACGAGCGGCGGTTCGACGTCCCGGTCGTGCTCGTGTGCCCGGAGTTCACTCCGGCGCAGGCGCGGGAGTGGATCGGTGCCGGCGGCGTTCCGGAGCTGGCCCGGGCCAAGCACGTCGACTTCGCCGACATCGACTCGGGCCACTGGCCCATGGTCTCCCAACCTGCCGAGCTGGCCCGGATCCTGGCCGAGGCGGCCGAGGCGGCCGAGGCGGCCGAGGCGGCGGAGGCGTCCTGACGGAGACTCGTCGCCGCTGACGACGTGGGCGTCCGGCCAGTCGGGGGCCTGCGGCGCAGGGCTACGAGGCTCAGTGGCGGCAGAGGCAGAACGGATGGCCGGCCGGGTCCGCGTAGACGCGCCAGTTGGTCCCCGGGTGGAGCTGGTCCGTCCGCTCCAGTACGGTCGCGCCCAGGGTGAGTGCCCGCTTCTCCTCGCCGTCGAGGTCGTCCACGTCGAAGTCCAGGTGGATCTGCTGCGGTCGCTCCTGGCTGGGCCATTCGGGCGCCCGGTAGCCGTCCACCCGCTGGCAGGCCAGCGGCGTGCCCTCGAACCCGTGCACCTCCACCCAGTCGGAATCGTCCGGGTCCGCGACCGTCCGCCCGCCGAGCAGTTCCGCGTAGAACTCCGCGAGCCGTACCGGATCGGCACAGTCCAGCGCGACCGCCTGCAGCTTCCGAATCACTTCCGACACCTCTCGTTCTTCAGCCGCTTCAGCCGCTTCAACCGCTTCAGCGACACCCGGCACGGGAGGGCTCCTACCCGCCGGGGCGGCGGGCATGCGCGGCCACAGACGGGGCCGAGGGGCCCTGGTCGTGGTCCTGGTCCTAGTCCCGTTGGATCGCCGCTTCGATCTGGGCGAGTTGGGCGCCGAGGAGTTCTTCGAACGCGGCGCCGCGGTCCGCCCCGAGGGGACGGACGTCACGGGCGAAGTGGGCCAGGGCGGGGAAGCGTTCGGGGTCGGCGCCCAGTACCGCGACGCGGAACAGCTCCATGCCCTGTTCCTGTTCCGCGGGGGTGACGGTGCTGACGCCGGCGTCGGCGGCGATCAGTGCGGCGAGGAGGACCGCGAGCCGGTGGTAGCGCGTCGGGATCTCCTCGTCGGGCAGTCCCGACGCCCGCAGGGCCTGCAGTACTTCTTCCATGACGAGTCGGGAACCGGTGCCGCTCGACGCGTGGCGTACCCAGACCGCGGCGAGCTGGGGATGCCGGCCGAAGGCCTCTCTCACGCACAGGGCCAGGGTCGTGACGCGCCGCTTCCAGTCGCCCTCGGGCCGGTAGCCGTCCATGGCGGCCAGGAGGATCCGGTCGGCGACCGCCCGCAGCAGTTCGGTCTTGCTTCGGAAGTGACGGTAGAGGCTGGAGGAATCGGTTCCGAGAGCCGCGGCGAGCTTGCGCACACTGAACGACTCGGCGTCGCTCGTGCGCAGCAGCTCCGCCGCCGCGTCCAGGATGTCGTCGGTCGACCAGCGCCTTCGGCCTGTCATCTCACTCCTCGCCTCGCGCCTGTCACCTCTCGCTCCTCTCACCGGCTCTCAGCCTAATCTATGCACTTGGTGTTGCACGCACCGCGTGCATAATGGGTTCGCAGGCAGGTCGAGGGGAACGGGAAAGGACGCGTGTCGTGAGCAACCCACTGGATCCCGCGGAACTGAACGCCGCCATCGAGAACGTCCACCACGCCGGGATGCCCGGCCTGTTCGCCGAGGTACGCGACGGCGAGCGGATCTGGCGCGGCGCCGCCGGAGTCGCGGATGTGGCCACCGGTCGCCCCGTCACCGCCGACATGCGGCACCGCGTCGGCAGCATCACCAAGACCTTCACCGCGGCCGCGGTTCTGCAGCAGGTCGAGAGGGGCCGGATCGACCTCGACGCGCCGATCGGCCGGTACCTTCCGGGGCTGGTCCCCGGAGCACGCGGCGACGCGATCACGGTCCGGATGCTGATCAACCACACCAGCGGCCTCGCCGAGTACCTCCCCCACGCCTACTCGTCCCTGAAGGCGTTCCCCGCACTCGCCGACACGGGGCCCCAAAGCCTGGACGACCACCGGTTCACACGGTTCCACCCCACCGAGCTGATCGAGCTGGGGGTCACGGCGCCCGCAGTCGGCACCCCGGGCGGGACTCCGGGGGTGTACTCGAACACCAACTACCTGCTCCTGGGCGAACTCCTGAAGCAGGTGACCGGCACCACCGCCGAGCGGTACATCACGCGGAACGTCATTGAGCGCGCCGGACTCCAGGACACCGAGCTGCCCACCGGGCCGTACGTCGGCGGGCCGCACTCGCGCGTCTACGAGGCCTGGTTCGGCATGATCGACCCGCCGCGCGACTACAGCGTCTACGACATGTCATGGGTGGGACCGGCGGCCTCGCTGATATCCACCGTCGCGGACCTCAACCGCTTCTTCGGGATGCTGTTGGCTGGCGAGATCGTCAGCCCGTCGTCGCTGGCGCAGATGCAGCGCACCGTGCCGGTCGTCTCCCAGGAGGGCAGGACGATCGACTACGGCCTCGGCCTGCACCCGGTGGAGGCTCCCGGTCGGGGCACGTTCTGGGGCCACGGGGGCACGGCCTGGGGGGCCGGCACGCTGGCCCTGGTCCGTGCCGACGGCAGGCGGCGGATGGCCGTCGCGGTGAACCTCCAGAGGTGGAACGCGCTCGACTCCTCGGGCAGGCCGCAGCCCCACCCCATCGACGACGCCCTCGCGGCTCTCCACCGCGTGGCGATGTACGGCTGACCGGTGCGGCAGGCCCGCCCGGCCCCACCGTGGTGAGGCGCTCCACCTCCCGGGACGGTGTCGCCGCCCCTGCCCGGAGGCTCAGCCGGTGCTCCCCGCGCCGAATCGCAGGCCGTCGAAGAGGATCGCCGTGATGCGGACGGCCTCGTCCTGCCAGCCCTCCGTGGCATGCATGCCGCAGATGCCTCCCAGCGCGCGCAGCAGTGTGCGCCCGCTGACTCCGCCACGAATGGTGCCGGCCGCCACGCCCGCCGCGAGCAACCGGTCGAGGGCCTGCGCCATCTGCCTGCGGGCATCGTCGAAGACCGGTGAGTCCGTGGCCATGATGCTCTCCAGCGCGACGGCCATTCCCTTGCCCACGGCAGCGTGCTCCACGAGAAGCAGCAGGAACCGCCGCAGGGCCTCGTCGGGGGCATGCCGGTCCAGGAGGTCCGCGGGTGCGGCACACAGGTGCCCGACCTCCTTCCGGTAGACCTCCTCGACAAGGGCTTCGCGTGTCTCGAAGTGGCGGTAGAGCGTCCCGACCGCCACGCCGGCCCGCCGGGCGATCTCCTTGACGTGGGCGTCGGCCTCGCCGGTGAGGAACGCCTCCCGCGCCGCGGCCAGGAGCGCCTCGCGATTGCCCCGCGCATCAGCGCGCAGCGGACGTGACGACGGCAACACTGCCTCCATAAGGTGAATCGGGTTCCGCTTACGTATAGTTTCCGGAGTCAGGTTCACTTTACTGGAGAGGAACTACCCATGACGATGCCCGAAGAGGGGCTCGGCGGCCTTCGCGTGCTGGTCACCGGCGGCAGTCGAGGTCTGGGCGAAGCGACCGCGCGTCGGTTCGCCGCCGCGGGCGCGACGGTGCTGACCGCATCGCGCAGCACGCCTGCGAAGGACCTTCCGGCCACCTTCGTCCCCGCCGACCTTTCGACGGAACAGGGCGTGACGGAACTGGGCCGACGGGTCGTCGACAGCGTGGGCGGGGTGGACGTCCTGGTCAACAACGCGGGCGCCGCGAGCGACCCGGCGCCGACCCTGAAGCGGTCCGACGAGTCGTGGCACGCGGACCTGGAGATGAACCTGCTCAGTGCCGTCCGCCTCGACCGGGCCCTGGTCCCGGGGATGGTCGAGCGGGGTTCCGGCGTCGTCGTGCACGTCTCGTCGATCGCGAGCCGGCTGCCGCAGCGCACCGAGGCGTCCTACGCGGCGGCGAAGGCGGCCCTCAACGTCTACAGCCGTGAGCTGGCGACCGAGGTGGGCGAGCACGGTGTGCGCGTGGTGTGTGTCCTGCCGGGCTTTGTGGCGACCGAGGGGGCCGCCGCACATCTCCGGCGCATGGCCGACCAGCAGGGCGTCGGTGTGGCGGACGTACGGCAGCAGGTCGTGGATCACCTGAACGTGCCGATGGGCCGGCCCGGCGATCCCGAGGACGTGGCGGAGATGATCGCGTTCCTCGCCTCCGGCCGCGCGAAGTGGCTCACGGGAGCCGAGTTCCGGGTCGACGGCGGCATCATCCCGGTGGTGTGAGGCCGAGACCGAGCAGCGGAAGGACGGAGAACCAAGGATGAGTATCAACCTCGGCGCACTGATCATCGACGCGGCCGAGCCGGAGCGCGAGAGTGCGTTCTGGCACCAGTTGCTGGGTGGCTCGATCTCGAAGACCGCGACCCACCACTTTCTCCGGATCGACGGGTTCCCGGTTTTCGTGGTCCAGCGGGCACCGGGCCATCTCCCCCCGCGGTGGCCCGACGGCGACTCGCAGCAGTTGCACGTCGATCTGACGACGGACGACCTCGCGCGCGCGGACCGGCTGGCGCTGCGGGCCGGGGCGCGGCGCCTGCGGCCCACGGAAGACGTCGACCCAGACGCACAGGAAGGCGGCCGGGTCTACGCCAGCCCGGCCGGGCACCCCTTCTGTCTCCGCCCGGCCTGAGCCGCACGCTCCCGCGGGCGGGCGGTCAGCCACTCAGATGCCTGCCGGAGAACGCGGCGAGTTCGGCGACGACGTCGCCGGAGCGGTGATGTGATCGTGAAGGTCCTTCGGCCGGGACGCGGGGCCCCTAGGCTGACCGCGTTGACGTGATCCGGCCCGTCGCCGGCCGGGGGAATGGGGGACGCCGGTGCAGGCGGAGTGGACGGGCGCGGTACGGCCCGGTGAGCGGATCGGCCCTTATACGGTGCTCAGCGAATTGGCGAGCGGCGGCATGGGCCGGGTGTATCTCGCGCGTTCCCCCGGTGGCCGCACCGTCGCCGTGAAGACGCTGCTCAACGCCGTCGACGGGGTCACAGCCGACGCGGACCGCCGGCGCTTCGCCAGGGAGGTGGAGCTGGCCCGCCGGGTACGGGGCCTGTTCACCGCGAGCGTCGTGGACGCCGACGCCGACGCACACGTCCCCTGGATGGCCACCGAGTACATTCCGGCTCCGTCGCTGCGCGAACTCGTGGCGTCGCAGGGCCCGTTGCCGCGGGCCGGACTGTACTGGGTGGCTGCCGGCATGGTCGAGGCGCTGGTGAGCATCCATACCGCGGGGTTGGTCCACCGCGACGTGAAGCCGTCCAATGTCCTGCTGCCCGAGGACGGGCCCCGTCTGATCGACTTCGGCATCTCCCAGGCCGCCGACATCACCCGCACCAGGGCCGCCCTCGGCACCATCGCCTTCGCGGCGCCCGAACAGGCCCGGGGAGAACCGACGACCGCCGCGTCCGACGTGTTCTCTCTCGGCGCCACCCTCTTCCACCTGGCCACCGGACGCAGTCCGTACCGGGACATGGGCCAGGGCACCGCGCTCGAACAACTGGTCCGCGCGGCCGAGGGCGATCTCGATCTGGCCGGTCTGCCCGGCGAACTCGGCGCCTTGATACGCCCCTGTCTCGCTCCCGACCCCGGCGCCCGCCCCACCCCGGACCTCCTGCTGGCCGAGGTCGGCACTGTTCTCGCCGACCGTCCGCAGGCGCGCGGCGCCACCGACTGGCTTCCGCGGGGCTGGTCCACCGCGATCGAACAGCACCGCCGGCGCCGTACCGAGGAGGCGGACGCGGCGCAGCGGCGGATCGACCCGGAGGCGGTCACCGAGCGCACCCCGCCCGCCACCGACCGCACCCACCACCTGCCGGACTCCCGGCCCGGCGGGCTCCGCCGTCGGGGAGCCCGCCTCCTGACCGCCGTGACCCTGGTGGGGCTGCTCGCCGCAGGAGCCGTCGTCTACGCGCTTCAGGACGAGGGGGCCAAGGCCGAGGCCCCGGGGGCGGTTCGGCAGGACCTGCGGCTGGTCATGGTGGAGCAGAGCGCGGCCGGGAAGTGCACCGACGCACTGCCCCCGCCCACGTTCTACGCCGGCGACGTGGACGCCTGCTACCGGATCTCCACCCGGGGCGCGGACCGGATGAGCGTGCGCCAACTGCGGGAGGTGACCACCGAGTTCGACGAGCGGGCCGGCGGCTGGCTGATCCTGATGACGTTCAAGGACGACGACGCCGAACGGTTCACGGACCTCACCATGCGCGCCGCGCAGCGCGCGTCCCCCAAGAACCAGGTTGCCGTCGTCCTCGGCGACCGGCTCCTCACCGCCCCCGCCATCACGGCGGCCATCACCGGAGGACAGGTGCAGATCGTCGGCGATTTCACCGAGGCCGAGGCGAAGGCGCTGGCCGGCGAACTCGGCGCCCGCTGAACGGCTTTCGGTCGAACATCAGGTGACGTCGCGTCCCGGTGCCAGGTCGGTGTACAGGACGTGGTGGTCCGAGTTCTCGGTGGGCCGCACGCGGTGCCCGAGGGCGGCGATGCCGCGCAGGAAGACGTAGTCGAACTTGCTGTTCCAGTCCGTGGTCGGCTCGCAGGTGCCGACGGGCGCGGGATGGCACTCGGGGTCCGCGTCCGTGGCCTGAGCCCACATGGGGTCGAGTTCGGGAGCGTCCGGCACGGCGTTGAAGTCGCCGAGAACGACGGCGCGGTCGTGCCGGGCGACTTCTGCGGCGAGTACGCCGACCTGGCCCTTCCGGAACTCTTCCTGACGTCGTTGGGCGAGGTGCGTGTTGAAGACCCGGACGGACCGGCCGCCCACCTCGGTGGTGACCGCCATGTACCCACGGTCCTCGGATCCGCCCTCGGGGTATTCCACGTCGACGGCGTCCGACATCGGTGCCGCCGAGAGGATCGCCTGGCCGAAGCCCCCCGGATTCCACGGTGCGCCCCCGCAGCGGCGCCAGTTCTGGAGAACCGACCCGTGCTCGACGTGGTAGACCAGCCCGTGGAAGACCTCCAGGTAGTCCCGGATCCTGTCGACGTCCCGTGCGCACGCCTCCTGCATGCCGATGACCTGGGGCGCGTACGCGGCGATCTCCGCCGCCTGGTCGAGGTTGCTCACGTCGCAGGGGTTGCACAGGTTCCACGTCATGACCCGGTTCGGCACGACGTCCTTGACCGCCTCGACCGGCAGTGACCTGCCGGAAGGGGCGCCGCCCGGGGCACTGGGACCGACCAGCACGAAGCAGGCCAGGACCAAGGCGCATGCGAGCACTCGCGAACCGCCCCTTTTGAGCACCGTCGCCTCCTCGGTGTGGACACACATGCCAACTGACGTCCCCAGGGACGAGGTTATGACACGAAGTGGTGATCACAACATAGTCGGCCGGGCGGAGTGAGCCACAACCATCGGTTGAGCGGTCTATGCTCGATCGATGGATACCGAGGCGGTGCGATCGTTCGTCCGTGCGGCCGAGCTCGGCCAACTGCGGCACGCCGCCGACGAGCTCGGTGTGACACAGCAGGCCGTCTCGAAGCGGATCGCCGCTCTCGAGCGCGAACTCGACGTCCGGTTGTTCACCCGCACCGCCCGAGGGGTCGAGCTGACGCTCGACGGGCAGGCCTTCTTGCCGCACGCCCGGAGCGTCGTCACGGGTGTCGATCGCGCCGTCACCTCGATCAGACCGGGCTCGCGGGCTCTGCGGATCGACGTTCTCGGCCTGCGTTCCGCACAGGCGGTCGTCCTGCACGACTATTGGCGGTCCCATCCCGAGACCGAGCTCGACGTGGTGACGCTCAGGGTCAACGACCCGCGCCTGGCGGTGGCCGCCGTGCGGGCGGGCGACATCGACGCCTCGTTCCGCTCGGTCACCGATCCGGCCGCGCTGCCGGGCGACGTGCGGATGATCCACGCGTTCCACTCCCCGCTGGAACTCCTCGTCGGCCCGAGGCACCCGCTCGCCGCCGCACGCACCCTGACACCCGCCCAACTGCATCGGCACCGGATCTGGGTGCCCGGCATCGCGCCGCGCAGCGAATGGGCGGACTTCTACGACCAGCTCGCCGCCGGCTTCGACCTCCGCGTCGACGCCGCGGGCCCGAACTTCGGCAACGAGGTACTCCTCGACATCCTCGCGGACTCCGACGACGTGGCGACCCTCGTGGGCTCGCGCGACCGGTACATCTGGCCGACCAGCCACGACCTGCGCCGCATCCCCATCGCGAATCCGACGCTCGCCTACCCGCTCTCGCTCGTCCTCGCCCGAACGAATCCCCACCCAGGACTCCGGGCGATCATCAACCACTTCGCGAGCCTGACACCGCTGCCCGAGCCGACCTGGCTCCCCTCCTGGGCGACGACACCACGCCTCGGCGCCGGATCCCGCGACGGTGACGGTGACGGTGACGGTGACGGTGAGCGCATGCGGCCCTGACGGCCTCAGGCCGTCAAGGCACAGGCCCGTACGCGTCGAGGGGCGCTACTGGTCCAGGATCCCCTCGACGATTGCCATCAGCCGCTCCCCCGCCCGGTCGATGCTTCCGTTCTGCGTGCTGACCTGCGCGCCTTCGAGTACGAAGGTGATCTGGGCCGCGACCTGCTCGGGATCGGCCAGCCCCGCCGCGGCGCACATGCCGACCAGTCTGCGGGTCTGGCGGGCCTTGTGCTCCTCGATCACCTGCCGCGCGGGGTGGGAACGGTCGGGCAGTTCCGCGAGGGAGTTGATGAAGGGGCAGCCCCGGTGCGAGAGCACCGGCAGCCCCTCGGCGATGAAGCGGGCCAGGCCCAGGATCTGTTCCCTGGGCCGGCCGGGGTGTTCGGCCTCCACGCGGTCGAAGGCCGCCTGGTAGTCGGCGGCGACGATCCGCAGCCACTCGGCGACCAGCGCGTCCTTGGTGTCGAAGTGCCGGTAGATCGCCATCTTGGTCGTCTCGGCCCGCTCGGCGATCGCCTGGACGCCCACGCGCCGGATCCCCTCGCTCTGGAAGAGCTCCTCGGCCGCGTCGAGGATGCGTTCGCGAGGCGGCAGCTTCGCCACCCTGCCCGGCCTTCTGACGGTCGATGTCATGACTGCTCCGTGACGTCCGGTCGGTCGGTGCCCTTCACCGGCTGCTACGGTACCAGTCCGTGCCGCTCGATACCGATAGGTATCATTCGGGACTGGACAGTACCGTTCTTCGTTCTTCGTTCTGAGGAGTGACAGTGAGAGTTGCCGAGTACGTGCGCTTCGACGCGGTGGGGCTCGCGGAGCTGGTGGCCAGGGGCGAGGTGACCCCGGCCGAAGTGGAAGCGGCCGCACGCGAGGCCGCCCGGCGGGTCAACCCGCGGATCAACGCCGTCGTGGAGACCTGGCCGGCCGACGACCGGCCCTCGCCCGGCAGCACACCACTGGCCGGCGCACCCTTCCTGATCAAGGACTTCGGTGTCGCCATGGCGGGCCGGCGCACGGAACTGGGCAGCCGTCTCGCGGCCGGGAACGTCGCCCGCGCCGACTCGTCCCTGATGCTGCGCTTCCGCCGCGCCGGCCTCCTGACCATCGGCCGTACCGCGACACCGGAGCTGGCCTACAGCATCACCACGGAACCGGTGTGGTACGGCCCGACCCGCAACCCGTGGAACCTCCGGCTGAGCGCCGGCGGGTCCAGCGGGGGCGCGGGCGCGGCCGTCGCCTCCGGAGCGGTCCCTCTCGCGCACGCCACCGACGCGGCCGGCTCGCTGCGCATCCCCGCCGCGTACAACGGCCTCTTCGGGCTGAAGCCCACCCGCGGCCGGGTCTCCATGGGGCCCGACGTCGACGAGGGCTTCAACGGGCTGGCCGTCCACGGGAGCGTCAGCCGCACCGTGCGGGACAGCGCGGCCCTGCTCGACCGGATAAGCGGTCCGGAACCGGGTGACCCCTACTTCGCCGAGCAGCCGCCCCGGCCCTACACGGAGGAGGTCGACCGGCCTCCGGGCTCGCTGCGGATCGGGGTTCTCCCCCACGCCTGGGGTGGACGCCGGACCGCCGCTCCGGTGGCCGACGCGCTGTCCCGTACCGTGCGCCTGCTCGACTCCCTCGGCCACCGCACGGAGGAGGTCACGGTCGGGCTCGGTGTCGACTGGGAGGAGTTCGTGCTGGCCAACGCCCGTCTGTCGACGGCGAATCTCGCGGCCTCGGTCGACGAACTGGCCGCCGCCTTCGGCCGGCCGGCCGACTCCTCGACCCTCGAGCCGGTGACGCTGGCCGCCCACCGCTACGGGCAGGGGGTCGGCGGAGTCGAGTTCGTCGCCGCTCTGGCGGTCCGCAACCGGGTCGCGCGAAGCCTGGCCCGGTACTTCGGCACGTACGACATCCTGCTCACGCCCACCCTGCCGGAGCTTCCCCCGCCGCTGGGCGCCCATGCCGAGGGCGCGGAGGAGTTGGACGGCCTCGGCTGGATCGACCGTCTCAACGACCGTTCGCCGTTCACGACGGCGTTCAACGTCACGGGTACGCCCGCCATGTCGGTGCCGGTGACGGCGGACGCCGGGACGGGGCTCCCGGTCGGTATGCAGTTCGCTGCCGGTTACGGACTCGAGGGGCTCCTCTTCCGCCTCGCCGGACAGCTCGAACAGGCGCAGCCCTGGTCGGGCCGAACCCCTGGCGTGTGGGCGGGGGACCTCACGGACGGGTGACAGGGCTCTGTGTATTCACGCGGGCTTCGCCACGTCTCGGTAGTTGCCGAGGAAGACCGGTGCGCCGTGCTCCACCCGGTAGAGGAAGATTCCGGCCGCGTTCTCGAACGCCCCGGTGTCCGGGGCGAAGCCGATCGATTTGGCGAGGCCGTCGTACCGGGCCCGGCGCAGTCGCGTCGCGGTGGAGCCGCGTTCCGGGCCGCCGTCGGCGGGGCGGCGCAGCGCGGAGCCGATGAGCAGCAGGGCGTCGTAGGTCTCCAGGGCGAAGGGCGCGGCGGGTCCGGGCGCGGGCGCGGACGGGAACCGTTCGGCGTACGCGGCGGTGAAGCTCCGCGCCGCGGGCAGCCGGGCCGCGTCGACGTACGCGGTCACGCACAGCCAGCCCTCCGCGGCGTCTCCCGCTTCCTCGATGAACGGGAAGCGAGCCGCGTGCCCGTCCGCGGGCAGTTCCGGGGACAGGACCGGTTCCGGTGCCATGCGGGGGCCGTCGAAGCCGGTCCGTCGCAGGGCCCGCGCGCACCGGGCCGCGCGGGCCGGTGAGGCGCCGGCGTAGACCACCGCCTGTGCGCCGGAGTCCCGCACCGACCGGGCCGCGCCGTCCAGCCCACTCTCCCCCGCCGGGACTTGGTGCACACTGACCCGGCCGCCGGTGGGCGGAGTCTGCAGGATCCGCTCGACCAGGCCCCAGTCCTCGTCGTCGGTGGCGGCGCGGTCGTCGACGACGGCGGTGTGTGCCGTCCGTTCCGCTCTGCCGAGGTAGCGCAGGAACCCGTCGGCAGAGTCCACCCTGTTCGCCCGGAGCTGGAAGAGCGCCTGCCGTGAGGCGAGGGACATGAGCGACGGGCGCGCGGAGACGGTCACCATGGGCAGCAGCGCCCGCTCGTACCGGTCCGCGACGGCCGCGAACCCCGCCTCCGCGGTGGGGCCGAGTACGGCGACGATCTCGGGGTCGGCCACGAACCGGTCCGCCACCTCGGCCGCGCGGCCGGCGTCGCCCCGGTCGTCGAGGACGGTCAGGCTCAGGTCGAAGGGGCGGTCCCCGTCGGCGTTGAAGTGCGCCACCGCGAGTCGTGCGCCCCGCTCCTGTGCCTGCCCGAGCACCCTGGACGGGCCCGACAGGTCGGCGTGCAACCCGACGGCGTAGCGGGGCAGCGGCGTGGGATCGCCGTCGTCCGCCGCGCCGGGCCACGCCAGGCGCAGGGCGGCGAGCCCGGCCCCGGTCACCGCCGTGGCGAGCCCGGCTCCGAGGCCGAGCCGGAGCATCCGGCGGCGGGTCGTCCCCCTGTTCACGGCCGTGTACTGCGCGGTCCGCGCGTCGGTGGCCTCCTGTGACGCCGCGGGGGCGGGCGGCTCCGGGTCGGGCAGGGCGATGACCGCCGCGGTGCGTTCGGCGATGACTCCGGGCAGCGGCGCGGGCAGCCAGCCGTCGTACGCATCCGCCGGGAGTCCGGCGGCCAACTCCTCCCGTACGGTGTCGATGCCGGGCCGGTCGCGCGGGTCCTTGGCCAGGCACGCGCGCAGCAGCGCAAGCAGGGGCGGCGGCGTGCCGGTGAGATCGGGTTCCTCGTGGACGGTGCGGAACAGCGAGCCCGCCACGGTGCCCGCCTCGAAGGGGCGCCGCCCGGACACCGCGTAGGCGAGGACGCAGCCGAGGGAGAACACGTCGCTGGGCGGCCCGGCGCCGCCGGACCGTGCCTGTGCCTGCTCCGGGGAGAGGAATCCGGGTGAGCCGATGACCAGGCCACTGGCGGTCAGCGCGGTGATGCCGTCGGCCCGGGCGATGCCGAAGTCGATCAGCCGTGGACCGTCGAGGGCGAGCAGGATGTTGCCGGGCTTCACGTCGCGGTGCACCAGCCCCGCCGTGTGCACGTCGCCCAGCGCCTGCGCGAGCCGTACGCCGAGGACGCGCACGGTGTGTTCGGGCAGCGGGCCGTGAACCTCGACGGCCTCGGCGAGGTTCGGGCCCGGCACGAACAGGGTGGCCAGCCAGGGCACCGCGGCCTCGGGATCGGCGGCGGTGAGCGGCACGAGCCAGCGGCCGGACAGCCGTGCGGCGGCCTGCGTCTCGCGGCGGAACCGCGCCCGGAAGGCGGGCTCGGCGGCGTGTTCCGCGCGCACCAGTTTCACCGCCGCCAGGCCGCCGCCGGGCGAGCGGGCCAGGTAGACCACGCCCATGCCGCCCGCGCCGAGCCGTCCGAGCAGCACCCGGCCGCCGATCTCGACGGGATCGCCCCGACGCAGCGGCCGCACCGCCGACCCCCGATCGCCCACCGGCTAGTCCCCTCCCGGCACGGCACCGAGGAAGCGGAACTCGCCGTTCTCGACGCGGTGCAGGTAGCACACCTCGCCCTCGAACCGGCCGTTGTCCCGGTTGAACACGTACGTCTTGGTGATGCCGCGGTACCGGGCGGCGCGCAGCAGCGTCGCGAGCCGGGCGCGCTCCGGTGGCCGGCCGTCCCGTACGCCCCGCACCAGTTGGTCGATGGCGAGGTTCGCCGCGTCGTACGCCTCCACCGCGTAGCGGCCGGGCGGTGCGTCGAAGCGGCGGCGGAACGCGCTCGTGAACGAAGCGGCCGCGGGCAGCCGTTCCGGGTCGACGAAGGACGTGCCGAGCAGCCAGCCCTCGGCGGCCGCACCCGCCTCGTCGAGGAACGCGGGCTCGGCCACCTCCTCCGGGCCGACCCGCGGACCGTCGAACCCCGCGGCGGCGAGGCCGCGCGCAACACCCGCCGCGCCCTCGGCGGGCCCCGCGTAGACGAAGGAGTCGACCTTCGCGTCGAGGATGTCCGTGACCTGCGGGCCGAGATCGTCCAGGCCGGACGGCACCACGCGCGGGTAGAACCGGGTGCGCGCCTTGCGCATCGCGTCGGTGACGCCCTGGGTGACCTGCCAGGCGACGGGATCCGCCGTGCGGTCCTGCAGCAGCCCGGGGTAGGAGACCTTCTCCTGCCGGGTGAGCTGGACGGCGAGCCCGAACCCGAGCGCGTACACCAGCGACCGGCAGTGCAGCGGTGCCCGGTAGCGGCGGCCGACGAGCCGGAAGGCGCCGGGTTTGACGAGGAGCATCGGCAGCAGCGCCTCCTCGTAGGTGGCGACCGCGCCGTCGACGCAGGCGTCGGTGGTCGGGCCGATCACGGCGAGCACGCCGCGGTCGCGCACCAGGCTCTGCGCGGCGGCCCGGGCGCGCTGTTGCGAGCCGCGGTCGTCGGCGGTCCGCAGCCGCAGTTCGAAGGGTTTGTCGGCGCGGGCGTTGTGCTGCTCCAAGGCGAGCCGCACGCCCTGCTCGTGTGCCCGCCCCGCCGCCTTGCCGGGGCCGCTGAGGTCGGCGTGCACGCCGACCGCCCAGGTCTCCTCCCCGGCCGGTGGGGCGGCGTCGTCGCGGGTCGCGGCCCACAGTGCGGCGCCCGCGCCGGCCACCGCGAGCACCGCGCCGCCCGAGCCGAGCGCGAGGACCCTGCGTCGGCTCACGCCGCCGTGCGGCGGGGCCGGAGCGCCGTTCGGCAGGTCGGTGACGGTGCGGTCGATGTCGGGCAGCGCCAGCATGCGGGCCGAGCGGTCGGCGATGTCCCGTACGACGTGCGGGGGCAGCCAGGCGCCGCCGGAGGGGGCGTCCCCCGCCAGACGGGACTCGATCTCCGCCGCGTCGGGGCGGGCCGCGGGGTCCTTGGCCAGGCACTCCCGCGTGAGCGCGCGCAGCTCGTCGCCGGCGGCGGCGTGGCCGTGGGCGCCGCCACCGTCCGCGCCGATGCCCTCCAGGTCGGGTTCGTCGTGCACGGTCCGGTACAGCACGGCCTGCGCGGTGCCCTCGCCGAACGGGAGCCGTCCGGTGGCCGCGTACGCGAGCAGACAACCGAGGGCGAACACGTCGCTCGGCGGGCCGAGCGAGTCGAGCCGGGCCTCGGCCTGCTCCGGGGAGAGGAAGCCGGGGGTGCCCGCGACCAGACCCGTCGCGGTGAGCGCGGTGTGGCCGGTGGACCGGGCGATGCCGAAGTCGATGAGCCTGGGCCCGTCGACGGCGAGGAGCACGTTGGCGGGCTTGACGTCGCGGTGGACGATCCCCGCCGCGTGCACGGCGCGCAGGGCGGCGGCCAGCATCCGGCCCAGGGCGCGCACGCTGTGCGTCGGCAGCGGGCCCGAGCGGTGGACCGCCTCGCCCAGCGAGGGGCCCGGTACGAAGGCCGTCGCCAGCCACGGTGTGGGCTCGTCGGGTCCCGCGCCGGTCACCGGCACCGCCCAAGGACTGATCACCCGGCCGGCCGCCTCCACCTCGCGCCGGAACCGGGCCCGGAAGTCGGGCTCGTCGGCGAGTTCCGGCAGGACGACCTTGACGGCGGCCAGCGCTCCGGTGGCGGACCGTCCGAGGTAGACCACGCCCATGCCGCCCGCGCCGAGCCGGGCCAGCAGGCGGTGGCCGCCGATCGTCCCCGGGTCGCCCGGGAGCAGCGGCCCGCTCACTTGCGCACCCCCATCTCCATGATGACTCTGGCCCCCATGTATCCGATGACCTTCGAGCTGGTGGCCAGCGCCTCCTGCTTGTCGTGGCCGGTGGCGCTCTTCACCGAGACGGCGAGGGTGACGGTGCCCATCCGGCACACGTCCCAGACGTACGGGTGGGGGCTGCCGGGCAGGTCGCTGTGGACCTCGCCACTCTCCTGGAGGTAGTCGGTGGCGCCGCTCGGGTCCGGTGACAGATCCCCGCCGGAGCGCAGTCCGGTGACGCGCTCGGTGGCGTTCAGCCGCTGGCCGGGGCAGCGCAGCGGCTCCTCCAGGGTGCGCGCCATCTCCCAGCGGGCGCTCTCCTCGGTGCGGTGGACCGTGACGACGGCGGCGACCCGCATCGGCCCGGCGTCGCCCTTCGCGGGCAGCTCGCTGCGCCGGACGACGGCGGCGAACTCGGAGTCGGGCAGCCTCCGTTGCTCCCACACGCAGTCCTCGCTCAGCTCGGGGGTGCGCCGGGGCCCGCTCTTGTAGTCGCTGCTCTTGACGTACCCCGCTCCCCAGTCCTCCGGCTTCGCGACGACCTTGCGGGCGACCTTCAACGCCTGTGCGCGGTTCTTCGGCCGCCGGTCCGGGTCGGGCACGAAACCCAGGAACGGGCCGTCGGGTTCGGCAGCGGCGGCGCCGCCGGAGGCCTCGGGGCTCGCGGACGGGTCGTCCGTGCCGTCGGCATCGCCTCCTTCTCCCCAGCAGCCCGTCGCCAGGACGGCCAGGGCGAGCGCGCCGCCGCACAGCCGTACCCGCGCCCGTGTCCTTCTCCCCCAGGCCATGCGTCCCCCCGTGTGCCGCGTTCACGACGGCGAATGTCGTCGTCGTACCGTCCCATCGTGCCTGCCGTCCGCCGCGCCGCCGACCGAGGGGCGGGGAGCCGTGACGAAACCGATGCGCTGTGAAAGCTGAGGTGTTACGAGGGCGCGGGCCGTCCGGGCCATCCGGGCGAGGCGCCCGGCCCGCACGACATGGTTCCCGGGGCGGTTCCTAGGCCGGGTTCGTGCCCTCCTGCGGTGGCAGGAACACCAACCGGTCCGCGACGGCGTCGAGATGCCGGGGTGGGAGGTCCATGGTGACCGACAGGTCGTCGACCGACTCGAAGCCACCGACCACCGGTCGCATGCGCACGGCCTCCGCGGCGCGTTCGTCCGACAGGGTCAGGTGCCGGGCCAGGACGTCCGCCGGCACGTTGTTGACGTCGACGAGACCGCCGTCGGGGAACGCGCGGTCGGCCAGGTCGACACGGCCGATGCGCAGTTCGAGCGCCCGGCGCGGATCGGTGGCGGTGATGTCCCGCGCGGTCTCCCGCGCCGCACGCTCGTCGCGGTGCGCGGCGAGCAGGGCACGCTGCCGGTTCTGCAGGGGGCGCATCAAGTCGGCGTCGGGGCTCTTCCACACCCGGGACCGGATCCCGAACGCGTGACCGGTCCCGACGAGGATGTTGAAGAACATGGCGGCGCCGAAGACCGCTTCGTTCGTGGCGGACACGTCCGGGTCGCAGGTGACGAACAGCGCGGCCGCCACACCGTAGGGCACGGTGGCCAGCGCCTGCGCCCGGCTCTTCGTGCGCACCGTCGCATGAATCATCAGTGGCAGCGTCCCGAGTCCGAGCGTCAGGACGGGGATCAGCGCCCACAACGAGGTGAGCAGTGTCCGCGCGAGGTGCTCGCGCCTGCTGAAGGGATGGAAGTCGGCCATGCTGCTCCCCCGTGTCTGTCGTCCCGCGCTGCTCGTTCTGCCTCTGCTTGTTCTACCGCTGTTTGTTCCTACCAAGGTAGGGACTCCCGGACAGGATGCCGCGGTTGCGGAATATCCATGTGCTCACAGGCGCCGGGAGCGTTGTCTTCGTGACATGAACGTCATCGGCAGAAGCATCTTCGCGAGCGCGCGAGCGACCAGCTCGCCGGTTGCCGCCGTCTGACCTTCCCCTCTTCCACCGGCGACCGGAATCGGCCCGTCGGTGGTTCGCGTGGCGCTCTGTCGCCTTCGCCTCGGTACGAGGACCGCACGGTTCCGTCGTCCGGTGCCTCTCCCGCCTCGACGCGAAGGAGTCACCCCATGAACACCGAGCACGTCGCCCGGACGTTCGTCGAGTACTACGAGGAACACGGTCATCGCCGGATCACCGGCTCGACGCCGCTGCCACCGCCCGGCGACCCCGTGCTGTTCACCACCTCCGGCATGCATCTGACGGTCTTCGAGATGCTCGGCACCTCACCCCGCCACGGTCCACGCCGACCCGCGACGACCGGTGGGTGGAGGTGTGGAACCACGTGATGATGCGCCATCGCCGACTCGACGACGGCCGCCTCGTGCCGCTGCCGCGGCGCAACGTCGACACCGGCCGGGGCTGTGTGCTGCGGCGCCTGGTACGACGGGTGCTCACCGTGCTGTGGCGGGACGATCCCTCCCGGGGGCTCGGGGACCTGCCCGACGAATTGGTCGGCCACACGTTGGACCACTTCCGGCAGGAAGGGGATCCCGACACCGGTTCGGCCGGCTCCTGGAACGCGGCCGGAAGGTGCTCTCCCGGCCCCGCTTCCGGGGCCCGCTGGGCGAGGAGGACTTCCACTACCTTCACGACACCCACGGTCTGCCGCGCGACCTGGTGACGAGCCTGCGCGAGGGGTGACGGGCCACGCGGCGCATCCGGACCGTCCTCCGGGGCGGTCCGGGCCGCGTGCGGTGATAATCGCCCGTGTGAGCGATGGTGAGTCGTGCGGGACCGGGCAGGGCATGTCGACCCGGGGCGACACGCGCTGGCGGTCCTTCGTACAGACGGAGACGGGCAGCGCCGCTCTGCTGCTGGCGGCCGTGGTCGTGGCGCTGCTGTGGGCCAACATCGACCTCCACTCCTACGAGGCCGTGTGGGGGGCGCGCTTCACGATCGGTTTCGACGCCCACCATCTGTCGCTGGACCTGCACGAGTGGGTCAACTCGGGGCTGATGAGTCTGTTCTTCTTCGTGGTCGGCCTGGAGGCCCGGCGCGAGTTCGACATGGGGGAACTGCGGGACCGGCGCTGGGTGCTGCTCAGCGTGGTGGCCGGCCTCGGCAGCATGGTCGTTCCGGCGTTGATCTACGTCCTGATCAACGCGGGGCACGACTCGGTGCACGGCTGGGGCACGGCCATGTCGACCGACACCGCCTTCGCGCTGGGCATCCTGGCCGTCTTCCGTTCCCGGCTGCCGGCCTCCTTGCGAGCGTTCATGCTGTCGATCTCGGTCGTCGACGATCTCGTGGCGCTGCTCGTCATCGCCGTGTTCTACAGCGACGAAGTCCATGTGCCCGCCCTGCTCGTCGCCCTGGGCGCGCTGCTGGTCATCGCCGTACTGCGGTGGGTGGGGGTGCGCGGCGGCGGGTACTGCGCGGTGCTGTCGGTGGTGGTGTGGGGGGCACTGCACGAGGCGGGCGTCGATCCGGTCGTGACGGGTCTGGCCGTCGGGGCCCTGGTCCTCGCGTACCCGGCGCCGCGTGGGGACCTGGAGCGCGCGAGCCGTCTCTTCAGGCGGTTCCGGGAGCAGCCGACGCCGGAGTTGCAGCGTTCTGCGGCTCGGGGGCTGGCCTCGGCGATCTCGCCGAACGAACGGCTGGAGCAGAGGTTCCTGCCGTGGGTGAGCTTCGGTATCGTGCCGTTGTTCGCGCTGGCGAACGCCGGGATCGAGCTGAGCGGCGCGCGCCTTGCCGACGCGTTCACCTCGCCGATCACGCTGGGCATCCTGTGCGGCTGTGTGGCGGGCAAGATCGTGGGGATCGTGGGTTCCATGGCGGGCTCGCAGGTGCTGTCGGGCGGGCGGCTGCGGCCCAATGTGGGCTGGGGTTCGGTCACCACCGCCGGAGCGATCGCCGGGGCCGCCTTCACGGTGTCGCTGCTGATCGCCGCTCTCGCGTTCGAGGGCGAGGAACTCGACCAGGCCCGCATCGGCATCCTCGCCACCCTGCTCGGCTCGTTCGCGGCGAGCTGGGCGGTCTCCGGCGTGATCGGGCTCCTGCCGGCGGCGCGGAGGGCGCGGGCCCTGCTGGGCAGTTCCGATCCGCTGACGGATCTGGCGGTGGCCGTCGACGAGCGCCACGACCGGGTGCGCGGTCCCGAGGACGCCGCGGTGACCCTGGTGGAGTACGGCGACTTCGAGTGCCCGTACTGCGGTCGGGCCGAGGCCGTGGTCCGCGATCTGCTGGGCAGTGAGACCGATGTCCGCTACGTGTGGCGGCATCTGCCGCTGGCGGACGTACACCCGAACGCCCAGTTCGCGGCGGAGGCGTCGGAGGCGGCAGCGCGTCAGGGAGCGTTCTGGGCCATGCACGACCTGCTCCTGGAACGGCAGGACGAGCTGAGCGAGCGGGATCTGTCGCGGCACGCCCAGGAGCTGGGCCTGGACGTGGACATGTTCCGCGGGGACCTCGACCAGCACCGCGGCGCCCGCAGGGTCGCCGAGGACGTGGACTCCGCGGACCTGAGCGGGGTGTCGGGCACGCCGACCTTCTTCATCAACGGCCGGCGCCACCACGGTGCCTATGACATCGCGGCGCTGACGCGCGCGGTGGACCAGGCCCGGCGGCGCGTCCTGGCCAACCGGACGGAGGCCGAGTGAACGTGAGCGTGATCGGCGAGGGCGCCGGTCCAGTCCCGGTTGGTGGCGGCGTCGGCACGGCTCCACGACATCGCGGCTTGCCCGGTGGCACAGGGCAAGCCGTATGACTTCACTGGTGGCGGTAGTGGCAATAGTGGCGGTAGATCTTGAGAGGACCGATTGCCGGAGCGGTCGCGGTCGGCATCGGCGCCGACGGGTTGCGCGCCGCTCTGCCGGCCCCGGACCCTGGGAGCAAGCGTGCGCCAGCTCGACCTCGTGGTGATCGTGGTCTATCTGATCGGGATCGCCTGGATCGGCCTGCGGAAGGCCGGCCGGCAGAAGTCGGCGAAGGACTACTTCGTCGGTGAAGGCCACATGCCGTGGTGGACCGTGTCCTTCTCCGTCGTCGCCACCGAGACCAGCGTGCTCACCGTGATCAGCGTCCCCGGCGGCGCCTACAGCGGCCAGGGCTTCGGAAACGTCGAACTCGCCCTGGGCTACGTCATCGGACGTGTCGTCGTGGCCACCGTACTGATCCCCCTCTACAAGCGCGGCGGGTTCGTCAGCGCCTACCAGTACCTGGGCGACCGGTTCGGGCTGAAGTTGCAGGGCCTCGCCTCGGTGACCTTCGTCTTCACCCGGCTCATGGCCGAGGGCGTCCGGCTGTTCGCCTCGGCCATCCCCATCAAGCTGCTGCTCGACGAGTTCGGTGTGCACGCGAGCTACCGCGTGATCATCATCGTCATCACGCTGATCACCGTGGTCTACACCTACCTGGGCGGCATCAAGGCGGTCATCTGGACCGACGCCATCCAGATGGTCCTCTACCTCGGCGGCGCGGTCCTCGCCGTCGCGGTGCTGTCCGCGCACGTCGGAGGGGACGGCTACGCACGTGCCCTGGACGCCGGGCGGTTCACGCTCTTCGACACCGACTTCGGCCTCGCCCACATCCTCACCAGCCCGTTCGCCCTGCCCACGGCCATCATCGGCGGCGCCATCTTCGCCATGGCCTCGCACGGCTCCGACCAGCTTATCGTCCAGCGTGTGCTGGCCACCCGGACGCTGCGCGAGGGCCAGAAGGCCATGATCGCCTCGGGTGTCTTCGTCACCATCCAGTTCGCCGCCTTCTCGCTCGTCGGCGCGCTGCTGTGGTCGTACAACGAGGGCAAGTCCTTCTCGGAGCTGGGGCTGTCCAGTTCGGACAACCTCTACCCCGAGTTCATCCTGCACGGGCTGCCCGTCGTCGTCTCGGGTCTGCTCGTGGCCGGCATCCTGGGCGCCGCGATGGGGTCGCTGTCCTCGGCGCTGAACTCCATGTCGAACTCGACGGTCGCCGACATCATCCACAGCTTCTTCCGCAGTGCACCGTCCGAGGAGGCGATGCTGAGGCTCGCCCGCTGGATGACGCTGGTGTGGGCGACGTTCATGGCCGTCTTCGCCTGCGCGTTCAGCGCGAGCACGGGCAACGTGTATCTGACCGGACTGACCATCGCGGGCTACACCTACGGCGCACTGCTCGGCGCGTTCCTCCTGGGGCGGCTCGTCGAGCGGGCGGGCGAGGTCGACGCGGTCGTCGCCTTCCTCGTCACCATCGGGGTGATGACGTACATCGTGCGCGTGGTGAAGATCGACGTCACCACGGGCGGGACCACGACGTCCCAGGCGATCGCGGCCCAGTGGCTCGTGCCCATCGGCGTACTGATCACCCTGCTGGTGGGCGGTGTGCTGAGTCTGTTCCACCGGGACCCGGCGGCCGGCGGGGGCGCCGCGCAGGACGAGGAGCCGGGCGCCGGGCCCGACCGGCTGACGGCGACGGCCGACCGGAACTGATCAGGTCAGGCAGCCGGGGGGGGCGGGCGCCGCGTCGCGCGCCGACGAGCCCGCCCGCCCGGCACATCCCCGTCCCCGCACATCCCCGTCCCCGCTCAGACCTCGCAGGAGGACACCGTGCGTGTGATCGGCCTGATGTCAGGCACGTCCTACGACGCCGTCGAGGCGGCCGCCGCGGACCTCGTACTCCGGGGCGAGGTCCTGGTGATGCGTCCTCTCGGGCATCTCTCCGCCTGCTATCCCGACCACCTGCGTGACCTGATCGCGGGGAGCCTGCCGCCGTCGGCCACGACGTTGCGGACCGTGGCCGAGCTGGACACCGGCATCGGCCGGGTGTTCGCCGACGTGGCGGTGCGTGCCGTGCGCGAGCTGTGCGACGGCAGCGCCGATCTGGTGGTCTCCCACGGACAGACCATGTACCACTGGGTCGAGGACGGCGCCGTCCGCGGCACCCTCCAGCTCGGCCAACCCGCCTGGATCGCCGAGGCGACCGGTCTGCCCGTCGTCTCCGACCTGCGCGGCAGGGACGTCGCGGCCGGCGGTCAGGGTGCGCCGCTGGTGGCCATGACGGACGCCCTGGCCATGGCCGCGCTGCCCGGCGTTCCCGCGGCCCTCAACCTGGGCGGCATCGCCAACGTCACCGTCCTCGCCCCGGGAACGGAGCCGCTGGCCTTCGACACCGGGCCGGCCAACGCCCTGATGGACGCCGCCGTACGGCACTTCACGGCCGGCGCCGCCGAGTACGACGAGGGCGGACGCCGGGCGGGGGCGGGCCGGGTCGATCCGGCGCTGCTGCGGGTGCTGCTGGACGACCCCTACTACCGCGGGCCGGCCCCGAAGAGCACCGGCAAGGAACGGTTCCACCTGCCGTACCTGCTGGAGGCACTCGCCGCGGCGCCCGTTCCGGAGCCCGACGACGTCCTGGCGACGCTGGCCCGGCTCACCGCCGTCACGGTGGCCGACGCCTGCCGCGCGCACGGGGTCACGCGGCTCGTCGTCTCCGGCGGCGGCGCGCACAACCCCGTACTGATGGGCATGATCGCCGATGAGCTGCCCGGGGTGCCCCTCGGCCCGAGCGACGCGCTCGGGCTGCCGTCCGACGCCAAGGAGGCCCTTGCCTTCGCCCTGCTGGGTTTCCTGACCGTCAACGGACTGCCGGGCACGATCCCTTCGGGCACGGGTGCGCGCCGGGCGTCACTCCTCGGCAGCATCACCCCGGGGCTGGAGCCCTTGCGGCTGCCCGAACCCGCCCCCGGGCCTCCCCGGCTGCTCCGCATCACCGGCGAACCCCGGTCCTGACCGCCCCCTCCGCATGGCGGGGCGCTTCAGCCGAGGTCGCCGGTGCGAGCCTCCCGCCACAGGTCTACGTTGCCGTCGACGGCGGCGTGCTTGTCGATCTCGGCCAGCTCGTCGTCGCCGAAGGAGAGGTTGTCCAGGGCGGCCACGTTCTGCTCGAGCTGCTCGGTGCGGGAGGCGCCGATCACCAGCGAGGTGACGCGTGGGTCGCGCAGGGCCCAGGCGAGCGCCATCTGGGCCAGGGTCTGGCCACGGCGGGCGGCGATGTCGTTCAGCGCACGCAGACGCGCGAGGGTGTCCTCGCTCAGCCAGCCGGTCTCGAAGGACTTGCCCTGAGTGGCACGGGACCCCTCGGGGATGCCGTCGAGGTAACGGCCGGTGAGCAGCCCCTGGGCGAGCGCGGTGAACCCGATGACACCGAAGCCGTCTTCGGCCGCGGCGTCGAGCAGGCCCTCGGTCTCGATCCACCGGTTGAGCATGTTGTACGACGGCTGGTGGATGAGCAGCGGGGTGCCCAGGTCGCGCAGGATCGCGGCCGCCTGCCGGGAGCGTTCGGCGTCGTAGGAGGAGATGCCGACGTAGAGGGCCTTGCCCTGCCGCACCGCCGTGTCCAGGGCCGTCATGGTCTCCTCCAGCGGGGTGGAGGCGTCCAGGCGGTGGGAGTAGAAGATGTCGACGTAGTCCAGGCCCGTGCGCTTCAGGGACTGGTCGAGGGAGGCGAGCATGTACTTGCGGGAGCCGCCGCCCTGGCCGTAGGGGCCGGGCCACATGTCCCATCCGGCCTTGGTGGAGACCACCAGCTCGTCCCGGTGGGGGGCCAGGTCCTGCCGCATGATCCGGCCGAAGTTGATCTCGGCTGATCCGTAGGGCGGGCCGTAGTTGTTGGCCAGGTCGTGGTGGGTGATGCCGAGGTCGAAGGCGCGCAGGGCGATCTGTCGCTGGCTCTCGAACGGCTTGTCGTCGCCGAAGTTGTGCCAGTAGCCCAGGGACAGCGCGGGCAGGTCGAGCCCCGAGCGCCCGGTGCGGCGGTAGTGCATGGTGCCGTCGTAGCGGTTGGGGTCCGCGACGTGGTTCATGGGGGGTCTCCGGGTTCTCCGGGTTCTCCGGTGGGGATGCGGGGTCGGGCGGCCCGTGACCGGGGTGGTCAGTCGGTGGCGGCGCCGAACCACCGGGGCAACCGGTCGAACAGGTCCTGCTGGTCGTCACCGACCCATGCCACATGACCGTCCGGCCTCAGCAGCATCGCGGGCACCGTCAGTTTCTCACCGTCGTCGACGACATGATCGACCCGGTCCGACCAGCCCGTCACCGACAGCCGGCCGGTACGGTCCAGCAGGAGCCCGCGGCCGGAGTGCATCCGGCCGTAGAGGCGCCCCCGCTTCAGCTCGACGTCCCGCATCCTGCGGCCGAGCAGCTCGTGTGCCGCGTCTCCTGCGTCTCCCGTGCCTCCCGCGCCTCCCGTGCCGAAGTCGTAGTGGACGTCGAGCGCCGTGATCTTCTCGGTCAGGTGGCGGCTGACCTCCTCGAACCGCATCAGTTCCGACAGCAGCCGGCGCACCGCCCGAGGGCCCGGCTCGGTGGACAGCAGTTCCATCTGTGCGCGGGTGTTGTCCAGCACGCCGGCGGCCACCGGGTGCCGTTCGGTGTGGTAGCTGTCCAGCAGTCCCTCGGGCGCCCAGCCGTTCACCTCGGCGGCCAGTTTCCAGCCGAGGTTGAAGGCGTCCTGGATGCCGAGGTTGAGGCCCTGCCCGCCGACCGGCGGGTGGACGTGCGCCGCGTCGCCGGCGAGCAGTACCCGGCCGGTCCGGTAGCGCTCGGCCAGCCGGGTGGCGTCGCCGAAACGGGACAGCCAGCGCGGTGAGTGCACGCCGAAGTCGGTGCCCGCGCACTGGCGCAGCCGCCGCTTGAACTCTTCCAGGGTCGGTGGGACCGACCGGTCCTCGGCGACGCCCTCGGCGGGGGCGACCACGCGGTACACCCCGTCCCCGACGGGTCCGAGGCCGAACCGCTTCTGGGCCCGGCGGACCTCGGCCACGCGCTCGGCCACCGTCTCCGGCTCCGCGGTCACGCTCATCTCGCCGATCAGCGTCTCGGTGCTCGAGGGGTCCCCGGGGAAGCCGACGCCGAGCAGTCCGCGCACCGTGCTGCGCCCGCCGTCGCAGCCGACGAGGTAGCGGGAGCGCAGTCGCGTGCCGTCGGCGAGTTCCGCGGTCACCCCGTGTTCGTCCTGGTTCAGCCCGACAAGTTCGCGACCGCGGGCGACCTCGGCGCCGAGTTCGGCGGCGCGCTCGGCCAGCAGGCGGTCGGTGACGGGCTGCGGGATGCCGAGGACGTAGCCGTGTGCGGTGTCCAGCGTGTTCGGCGCGGGCTTGTCGATGGCGGCGAAGGAGCCGCCGACCGGGTACCGCCGGCCGTGTTCGAGGAAGCGCTCCAGCAGACCCCGCTGATCCATCACCTCGATGCTGCGCACGTGCAGGCCCAGTGAGCGCACCACCCGCGTCGGTTCGGGCTCCTTGTCCAGCACGAGCACCTGTACGCCGTGCAGCCGCAGTTCGCCGGCCAGCATCAGACCGGTCGGTCCGCCGCCGACGACGAGTACGTCGATCATGAGTCCCCCATGGAGCGAAATCGTCAGGTCGGGCCGCCCGCCGCACGTGGCGCGGCGGGCGAGGTCGACGATTCTGCGCCACGAACGGGCCCTTGCCGCAAGGCCCCCCATGCGCTATAGGTTGTTAGTGGCAAGAGGAAAGTGTTCCTCCTGCCTTTTTTGTTGCCGCGGGTCAGGGCTTGCCGAAGGTCAGGGCTTGGCCAGGACGAGCGAGGAACCGCCGGCCCGGATGCCCTCGGCGGCGGCGTCGGTCAGGTCGGTGTCCGTGACGATGGTGTCGAAGGCGGTCAGCGGCGCCACGCGGTAGCGGCCGAAGGTGCCGTACTTGGACGAGCCGGCCACCAGGACGGAGTGCGCGGCCGAGGCCATGGCGGCCTGTTTGACGTCCACCTTGGACTCCGAGGGAGTGGTCGTGCCCCGGAGCAGGTCCCAGGAACTCGTGCTGATGAAGGCGACGTCCAGGGCGAGTTGTCGCAGGGTGTCCGCGGCGAGGCGGCCCACGCTGGAGCGGTTGGAGACGTCGACACGGCCGCCGACGTGCACCAGTTCCAGGCTCTCGGCGTCCATCAGCCGGCCGATGGTGGTGAAGTCGTTGGTGACCACGGTGAGGTGGGGCAGCCGGGCGAGTGCGGGGGCCATGGCGAGCAGGGTGGTGCCCGCGTCCAGGTAGACGGTCATCCCGTCCTGGACAAGGTGGGCGGCCTCGGCGGCCATCGCCCGCTTCTGCGGCTGCTCGACCTCCGACTTGTCGAGGAAGCCCGGCTCGCTGCTGATGGTGCTGGCGATACGGACGCCGCCGGGGACGGAGAACACCAGGCCGCCTCGTTCGAGTTCGGCGATGTCGCGTCGCACGGTCATGTGGGAGACGCCGAGCAGCCGGGTGATCTGCTGGACGCTGAGCACGCCGTCGCGCCGCAGGTGTTTCAGCAACTGTTCGCGGCGCTGGTCGGGGATCAGCGGAGGGTGCTCGCCGTCCGAGGTCATGGTCTGGTCTCCCTTCGACCGTGATGACGTTAGCCGATGATCATGCCAGTGACGGTCCGGGTCCGGTCGGGGTCCGGTCCGGGTCCGTCACCGGCAGGTGTTCTCAGCCGTGCACGACGGTGCTGAGCAGCATCACGCCGCCGAGGCTGAGCAGTGACTGGAGGGACAGCATCAGGGTCCAGGTGCGGAAGGTCTGCGCCACCGACAGTTGGAAGTACTCCTTGAACAGCCAGAATCCGGAGTCGTTGACGTGCGAGAGCATCACCGCTCCCGAGGCGGTGGCCAGCACCATCAGTTCGGGCGAGGTGCCGGGCGAGGCGCTGAGCAGGGGCGCGACGATGGCGGTCGCCGCGGCGGTGGCGACGGTCGCCGAGCCGAGGCAGATCCGCAGCAGGGCGGCGACCAGCCAGCCGAGGAGCAGCGGGGGTATCGCCCAGTCCACGGCGTAGTCGGAGATGAGCTGGTCGATGCCGGTCTCCGTCAGCATCGCCTTGAAGCCGCCGCCGGCGCCCAGGATCAGGATGATCGCGCCGACCGGTGCGAGTCCCTTGGACGCCATCTTCTGCAGTTGTCCGAGGCCGAAGCCGGAGCGTACGCCGAGGGCGAAGAAGGCGAAGATCACGGCCGCCAGCAGGGACAGCACGGAGGAGTTGCAGGCGTCGAAGAACTGGTGGGGCAGCGTGCCCCCGGCCGTGTTGGCGGTGCCCAGGGTGCCGAGGAGCATGAGGCCCGGCGGGAGCAGCACGGTGATGAGCGCGAGGGTGAAGGAGGCCGGCTTGCGCCGGTGTTCGGGCTCCGTGGAGACGGACTGGACCGGACCGCGGTCGAGGTCGGGCGCGGGACCGAACCAGCGGCTGATGAACCTGGTCAGCACCGGGCCGGTGAGCACGGCCATCGGGATGCCGATGACCAGGCCCCACAGGATGGTGAGGCCGGTGTTGGCGCCGTACGCGGAGACGGCCAGGGTCGGCGAGGGGTGGGGCGGCAGCAGGCCGTGCGACACGTACAGACCGGCGGCCATCGGCAGGCCCACCCACAGCAGGTGCGTGTCGCTGCGCTTGGCGACGGTGTACACCAGCGGCACCAGCATGACGAAGCTGACGTCGAACAGGTGCGGCATGCCGATCAGCAGCGCCGCGGCGGTGATGGCCGCCGGGATCCACTTCACGGGCCGGGAGCCGATGAACACGGTGGCGATGCGGTCGGCGCCGCCGGAGCCGAGGAGGATGCCGCCCAGCAGGGTGCCGAGGCCGATGGTGGGGCCGCTGCCGCCCAGGGTGTCTCCGAAGCCGTCCTGGAAGGCCTCGACGGCACGCACCGGGGCGATGCCGGACGCGACACCGAGCCCGAGGGCGGAGAGGGCGAGCGCGAGGAAGGGGTGCAGTTTGGTCTTGGTGATCAGCAGGACGAGCACGACGACGGCCGCGGCCCCGAGGAGGAGGTGCTGGAGGTCGGTGCTCATGCGGCGGTGTTTCCTTCCGTACCGTCCGGGCAGCCGCGCGAGGCGCGGCCGGACCGCCAGGCGCGCAGCAGGCCCGGGTCCGGGTCGGCGAGGTCGGCCACGCGGATCGGCTCACCGGCGGGCACCGGCCGGGCGAGCGTGGCGTGGGCGGCGAGGTAGAGCGGGGCGATGTCGTCCGGTGCGTCCTCGCCGCGCAGCAGGACGGCCTGGACGCCGGTGACGTCGTGGTGGTGGCCGCCCATGGCGAGGACGGTCCCGGCGGGCAGGTCCGTGCGGGCGCGGCCGGCGAGTACGGCGTACGAGCGGGGGTCGGTGCCGCCGGAGGGTCGGCGGTGCAGCACCGCGGACAGCAGGCTGACCGGGGTCTCGACGCCCATCAGGTGGTAGGGCAGGTAGATCGCGGCGTACCGGCCGTCCTTGCTGAGGACGTGGCCCTTCTCGCGCAGCGTCTCCCAGGTGACCGGGTCGTCGGTGCGCACGACCACGAAGACGCCGCCGGCGAAGGACGCCTCGCCGGGCAGGCGCAGGGCGCTGAAGACGTCCACGACCCCGTCGCGGGTCAGCAGGCCGCCCTCCTCGCGGGGGCGGTAGACGTCGGCTAGCTCGGCGACGCGGGCGACGGGGTAGTGCAGGCGTTCCGTGTCCGGGCGAAAGCCCGTGTTGTTGGCGACGACGGCCATCTCGCAGTAGTCGGCGGTGGCGCCGGTGGGCAGGTCGGCCACGGCCGCGGCGCGGGCGTCGAGGGTGGCGCGCACGTCGTCGCCGAGTCCGAGCAGCCCGGAGAGCGCCGGTGCGGGCACCGTGGTGTTCAGTTGCGTCACGGTGCCGGTCTCGGGGTCGAACACGAGGTCGTACTCGGTGGACTTGCCGATCGCCACGATGTCGAGGCCGAGCAATTCCGCCCAGGTCACCAGGCCGATGAGGTTGGCGGGCTGATCGCCGTCGGCGGTGGTGCAGACGAGGTCGCGGGCGGCGGCGAGGTCGGCGAGGTGGAGTCCGGCGACGGAGTCGACCTCCTTGCTGACCATCGCGACGTGCCGGTCGGCGGTGAGGGCCGCTTCGGCCATGGCGAGGCCGTCCGCCGGGCTGCCGGTCGCCTCCACCAGGATGTCCCAGGGTGCCGCGGTCAGCAGGGCCGCGTCGGCGACGAGGGCGATGCCGCCCCGCGCGACGGTGTCCGCGACGGCGGTGGCATCGTGGCACTCGGCCGGCAGCGTGGCGTCGTAACCCAGTTCGTGCAGCATGGCGCGCAGCCTGGGCAGGTCGCGGTCGCACAGGACGGCCGGGACGAGGCCGGGCAGGCGTCGGCTCTGGGCCAGGAGGGTGCGCGCGAATCCGCCGCCGGCCCCGGTCAGCGCGTACCGCACCGTCCGGCCGCCGCTGTCGGCGAACAAGTGATGCAGGTTCATGAGGCCCTCCTGGATGAGCGCGCAAGGTCGTGACAAAGGTGGCGACAAAGGTGGTGACAGGGCTTCTCGCGCGGTCGACGGGGCGACGGTGTGCTGTGGGACGCGCGTTCTAGAAGCAGCGAATGAACAACATGTATCACCAGATCCCATCCACGTAAAGTCTGGTAACATAATTTCACAGATCATCACGGGTGGCCTTCGGGCGCACCAGGAACCCGGACACCAACGCAGGAGCACTTGATGCCGACCCTCGGGGCCATCGCAGACGACTTCACCGGCGCGACCGATCTTGCGACGATGCTGGTCGCCCGAGGTTTCCGGACCGTGGTCACGGTCGGCGCCGACGCGGTCGCCCCAGCGCCGGACCAGTGGGTGGACGTGGACGCGGTCGTGGTGGCCCTCAAGTCCAGGACCGCTCCCGTGCCGGAGGCGGTGGAGGATGCGCGCCGGGCGCTGCGGGCCCTGCGCGCGATCGGCTGCCGGCGCTTCTACTTCAAGTACTGCTCGACGTTCGACTCCACGCCCCGCGGCAACATCGGGCCGGTCACGGACGCGCTGCTGGCTCAGACCGGCGAGCGGCGCACGGTGGTGGTCCCCTCCTTCCCGGCGACCGGGCGCACGGTGTACCGGGGGCGGCTCTTCGTCCACGACGACCTGCTCGACGAGAGCCCCATGCGCCACCACCCGCTCACCCCGATGCTGGACTCCCGCGTCGACCGGCTGCTGCGGCCGCAGACGGACCACCCCGTCACCCGCATCGGCCTGGACACCGTCCGGTCCGGCACGGCCGCTCTGCGCGCCGCCCTGGACGAAGACGCCCACGCCGACGCGCTCACGGTGGTGGACGCCGTCGACGACGAGGACCTGCGGACCGTCGCCGCCGCCACGGAGGACTTCGGGCTGGTGACCGGCGCCGCCGGGCTCGCCGTGGGACTGACCGGGCCGCATCCGGACCAGGCCCGCGCCCGGCCCGCGTCGCGCCCTCAGGACCCCGGTGTGGTCCTCGCGGGCAGCGCGTCCGCCGCGACACGGGCGCAGGTCGCCCATGCGCTGGGCCGGCTGCCGCACCGGCGGCTCGAACTGGGCCGGCTCCGCGCCGACTTCGACGCCGCCGTGGCCGACCTGACCGCGTTCGTGCGCGAGCGGTGGGCGGCCGACTCCGCCCGGCCGCCCCTGATCTACGCCGTCGCCACTCCGGAGGACGTCGAGACCGACACCCCGCCCGCCGCGGAGCCACCCGCGTCGCTCGTGGAGAGAGCCCTCGCCGCCTGCGCGACGGCCCTGGTGGACGCCGGAGCGCGACGGCTGCTGGTGGCCGGCGGGGAGACGTCGGGCGCCGTCGTCACGGCGCTGCGCGCCCGCACGCTCGCCATCGGGGCGCCCATCGCCCCGGGTGTCGCCTGGGCCCGCACCGGGGTGTGCCCCACCGGGACGGCGCACACGATCGATCTCGCCCTGAAGTCGGGGAACTTCGGCGGCACCGACATCTTCACGCAGGCATGGGAGCAGCTCGTATGACCGCCCTCGCACACGAACTCGTCGAGGCGGCGGCCCACCTGGCCGGGCTCGGGCTGAGCCCCGGCTCCTCGGGCAACATCAGCGCCCGCGACGGCGACCGCGTCCTGGTCACCCCGACCGGCACCGACCTGGCCGCACTCGACCCCCGGAACCTGTCGGTGCTCGACCTCGACGGCGGCCACCTGGACGGACCGGCGCCGTCCAAGGAGTACCCCCTCCACCTGGCCTTCTACCGACGGGAGCGCGCCACCCGCGCCGTCGTCCACCTGCACTCCCGGCACGCCGCCGCGGCCTCTTGCCGCGCCCCCTGGTCCGAGCGCAGCGCGCTGCCTCCGCTGACGCCGTACTTCGTCATGCGGGTCGGTCAGATACCGATGCTCCCCTACGCCCCGCCCGGCGACCCCGGCCAGGCCTCGGACCTGGAGCTGCTCGCCGTTCCCTGCCGTGCCGCGCTCCTGCAGAACCACGGCCCGGTCGTCGCGGGCACCTCCCTGCGCGGGGCCACCGAGGCCGCGATCGAGGTGGAGGAGGCCTCCGCGCTGTACCTGCTCCTGGGAGACCGGCCGGTGCGCCACCTCACGCCGGCCGAGGCGACCACGCTGGCCCGGAAGTACGGCACGTACTGGGAGCCGGACGCGCAGCCCCGGCCGTGACGTGATGTCAGGTGGAGATGGTGGTGACCGCGTCGACGCCGTAGGTGCGGGCGTAGCCGTTCTCGGTGCCGACGAGGAGGTCGACGACCTCGAAGTACCGGTCCCAGAAGGGCGTTTCACGCAGGGCGTCGACGAGGAGCTGGTAGGCGTGGTGGTCGTCCGCCTCCCAGACCCAGACGTCGGTGACGCGGGCGGAGTAGAACTCCGTGTCGTAAAAGCGTGACCGGACGCCGGTGGTCCTGGCCTTGACGGCGGGGACGACCTCGGTGGTGAAGGCGTGCACCCGCTCCTCCACGGTCATGGCGAGCCACTCGGGTGTGGTCTTGACGAGCATGAACGCGGTGACCGGGGTTTCGGTGGTCTCTGCAGGCATGGTTGCTTCCTGTTCGGGGTGAGGGGCGCCCGGGGCGAGGGTTCAGGAGCGGCCCGCGGACCTGAGGACCGCGGGCCTGAGGGTCTGGGCGACCCAGTGCTCGAAGGTGGTCGGGGCGGTGTTGCCCGGGGTTCGGGTGACGCCCGCGTCGAGGCCGTCGTCCTTGGCCCGCTTCATGTCGACGACACCGTCGACGAACGCCTTGTCGAGGCCGTGGCCGACAAGGGTGGTGCGCAGGTCGTCGAACGCCTGACGCTCGTAGCGGACGGGGCGGCCGAGTTGCTCGGTCATGATGCGGGCCAGGTCGTTGGGCGACAGGTCCTGCGGGCCGAGGACCGGGACGCTGCCGGTGCCTGTCCAGGACCGGTCCAGGAGCAGGCCGGCGGCCACGGCGGCGATGTCGGCGACGGCCACGAACGGAGCCTTGCGGTCGGCGTCGGCGGCGTCGCCGAAGACGCCCTTCTCGCGGATCGAGTCGGCCTCCTCCAGGACGTTCTCGAAGAACGAGGGGTTCGCCAGGGCCCGGTAGGCGACACCTGTGCCCGCGATCAGGTCGTCCACGGCGAGCGAGACGGTGACGAGTCCGGCGCGGTCGGCGACCGGGGTGCCGCGGCCGAGGGCGGAGACACCGACGACATGGCCGACGCCGTGCACGGCGAGGGCGTTCGCGGCGGGGCGGGTGAAGCCGAGGTAGGCGTCGTCCGGGGTCATGGAGGAGTCCGGCGGGACGAGCCAGAAGACGGCGTCGGCGCCGTCGAAGGCCCGGTCGACGACCGCGGCGTCACCGTGCGAGCCGGTGACCACCTCGACGCGCTCGCGCACCGTGTCGGACAGCCGTGCGGGGTCGCGCACGATCACGCGCAGTTCCTCGCCGCGGGCGGGAGCGGATTCCAGGAGCAGCGGCAGCAGGTGGCGGCCGATGTTCCCGGTGGGAGCAGTGATGACGATCATGAAAACCTCGTGGGTCGGGCCGGATCGGTACGACCTCGATCCTGCGAGCCCACGAGGTGTTGCCACAATGGGAACTTCAGCAAGGGATTATTGCCCGGAACGGAATGACACTGGTGAACAGCACGGATCCCCTGGCGCCGGTCGTCGACGCCAACCTCGCCGTCGCCCTCGACGCCCTGCTCACCGAGCAGAGCGTCACCCGCGCCGCGGCCCGCATGCACACCTCCCCCGCCGCCATGAGCCGCACCCTCGGCCGCCTCCGCCGTATCCTCCAGGACCCCCTGCTGGTCCGGGCCGGACAGAGCATGGTGCCCACTCCCAGGGCGCTGGTCCTGCGGGACGAAGCCGCCACCGTGGTGCGCCGGCTCGGCGCACTGCTGACTCCGGCCGCCGACGTGGACCCGGCCACGCTGCGGGGCACTCTCACCCTCCAGGCCGCCGACCTGGTCGGTGCGGTACTCGCCGCCGGCCTGCTGCCGCTGGCCGGGCAGGAGGCACCCGGGGTGTCACTGCGGTTCCTTGCCGAGGAGCTGGAGGCCGGTCCCGCCCTCCGCGACGGCCGGGTCGACCTGGAGGTCGGGGCCATCGATCACGTGGACCCCGAAACCCGGGTCGAGGAGCTGGTCACCCTGCGGATGGCGGCGGCCGTCCGGCCCGGTCACCCCCTCACCGAGGAGCCCCCGACCCCGGCCCGGTTCGCCGCCGCCGAGCATGTCGCCGTCAGCCGCCGCGGACGCTTCACCGGTCCCGTCGACGCCGCCCTCGCCGAGCACGGTCTGATCCGCCGGGTCACCGTGGTCCTTCCTGGCCATCTGGCCGCGTTGGGCCTCGCCGCCCGCAGCGACGTGGTCGCCCTGATCCCCGCCGCACCGCCCGACGCCTCCCCCTCACCACTGACCGAGCAGGCGACCGTCCTCGGCCTGCGCATCCTCGACATTCCGCTGCCGCTGCCGCCCCTGGTCATCGGCATGGCCTGGCACCCCCGGCACACCGCCGACGGAGCACACCACTGGCTGCGGAGTGCCGTCCGCCGGGCCCTGCGCGCCCGGTCTTCCGGCCAGGACGGGTCCTAGTGCGGGAAGCTCCGGGGTGGGCGAGGCACGACCGTCTCCCGGAACTCGGCTATGCGGGACTGCACTTGGCGCATCAGGTGGGTGTCCTCGATGCGGTCCAGGTACAGGCAGCGGGCCGCCAGGCCAGGGAGGTCGAAGGCGAAGTACAGGGACATCAGCGGGTTCACGAACAGTTCGCTGCCCCGGGTGCGGTCGGTGAACCGCACGTCGCCGAAGGAGCCTTGAACGGCCGCCGCGATGGAGCCGTTCACGATGCTGGGGTGTTCCGGCGTGTGCTCCTGGGCGTGTGCCACCGCATCGAGGTACAGCGCGCCCTCGCGGCTGGCGCGCGGAACGGAGAAGGCCCCGAGACAGGCACCGTCGCGCTCCAGCGCGGCGATGTTCTCCAGGACTTGTACGTGGTTCACGCCGTGGTACGCGTCGATGCCGAACCCGAGCGAGACAACGAGGCGGTGCGGCACGTGGTCCAGGGCGGCCAGGGCCGCCACGCTCGTGAGGTCCTCCTCGGGGGTGCCGAGACCGGCCTCGTCGCCGCGCAGCAGGATGTCGGTGCCTCCGTCGACCAGTACGACGGCGTCGATCGCGTGCAGCGCGATCAGGGCTTCGTACGCGGCGCGCAGCGGCTGGACCCCGGTCTGCGGGAAGGCGTGGACGGTGGCCGGGTAGCCGTGCCCGCGCAGCCACTGGGCGAGGGTCCGCTCCGGGAAGTAGCTCTGGTGCGGCGCCGACTCGGGCGTGATGACGGCCAGGTCGGGCGCGGCCCAGGCGTCGGGGGGAAGACCGGCGAGCGCGCTGAAGGAGAGGTTCGCCAGCCGCACCTCCCTGCCCTGGTGCAGGAGGGACAGGGCCAGGGGCAGACCCGAGTAGATGTCGAACCCGCCGCCCGCCCCTGCGACGAGGATCCGCTCGGCGTCCGCCAGCCGGTCGAAGAGCGGGTTGGTGTGCAGAGGCGTCATGCCGATCATTGTCGGCGATCCCGCCGAGGACTCGGGCGACCCGCCCTCACCGACGACGGACGGCCGCGCACGCGTGACGTCGCCCGCCACCGTCTCACCGTCTCCGCTTGCGAGGTCCGGGCGGCGGCGGAGACTGATACGGACGACGGCACTCCGGAGGGTCCTGGACGGATGGGCGAGTACGGCCAGTACGGCGAGTACGCGGTGCTTCCCGACGCCGGGACGCGGCACGGCAGGCGGGCGGACGGGCTCAGCCCCGGGTCCGCCGCGTCCGGCGTCCGGCCGCACCGGGACCGGATTGGCGTGGCCGCTGCGGGGCACGCGTCCTGCGGGGACCGCGCGGGCCGGGGACCCGGCCGCGGCTCGGGCGCCGGCGGGACCGCTCCGCCGGGCAGAGCGGAGCGGATCCCGTGCCCCGTGTCCGCGTCGCGCGGCCCCCGCGCGTCAGTCACTCCCCGACGAAAGGCAGTCCCATGACGGACACCCCGCCTGCCACCACCACGGACTCCGGCGCACCGGCGGAGAGCGACGAACACTCGCTCACCGCGGGCCCGGCGGGTCCGGTCCTCCTTCAGGACGCCTATCTCATCGAACAGATGGCGCAGTTCAACCGGGAGCGCATCCCCGAGCGCCAGCCGCACGCCAAGGGCAGCGGTGCCTTCGGCCACTTCGAGGTCACACACGACGTGAGCGCCTACACCAAGGCGGCCGTCTTCCAGCCCGGCACGCGCACCGACCTGGTCACCCGCTTCTCGACCGTCGCGGGTGAGCGCGGCAGCCCGGACACCTGGCGCGACCCGCGCGGCTTCGCGGTGAAGTTCTACACCAGCCAGGGCAACTACGACATGGTCGGCAACAACACGCCCGTGTTCTTCGTCAAGGATCCGATGAAGTTCCAGCACTTCATCCGGTCGCAGAAGCGCCGGGCGGACAGCAACCTGCGCGACCACGACATGCAGTGGGACTTCTGGACGCTCTCGCCGGAGTCCGCGCACCAGGTCACCTGGCTCATGGGAGACCGGGGCGTCCCGCGCTCCTGGCGCCACATGAACGGCTACACCTCCCACACCTACATGTGGATCAACGCCGCCGGTGAGCGGTTCTGGGTGAAGTACCACTTCAAGACCGACCAGGGCATCGAGTACTTCACGCAGCACGAGGCCGACCAGATGGCCGCGGCCGACACCGACTACCACATGCGGGACCTCTTCGAGCACATCCGTGACGGCGAGTACCCGAGCTGGACGCTGCACGTGCAGGTCATGCCGTACGAGGATGCCGCGGGCTACCGGTTCAACCCGTTCGACCTGACGAAGGTGTGGCCGCACGGCGACTACCCCCTCATCCCGGTCGGCCGCATGACGCTGGACCGGAACCCGACGGACAACCACGCCGAGATCGAGCAGGCGGCCTTCCAGCCCAACAACCTGGTCCCCGGCATCGGCCCGAGCCCGGACCGGATGTTGCTGGCCCGGCTCTTCTCGTACGCCGACGCCCACCGTCACCGGATCGGCCCGAACTACCAGCAGCTCCCCGTGAACGCCCCGGTCGTCGACGTCCGCACCTACTCCAAGGACGGTGCGATGGCCTACCGGAAGACGACCGACCCGGTCTACGCGCCGAACTCCAAGGGCGGTCCCGCCGCCGACACCGAGCGGTTCGGCACGCCGCCCGGCTGGGAGACGGACGGGGCCATCACCCGCACGGCCTACGTCGACCATCCCGAGGACGACGACTGGGGCCAGCCGGGCACCCTGGTGCGCGAGGTCATGGACGACGCCGCCCGTGACCGGCTGGTCGACAACGTGGTGGGCCACCTGCTCAACGAGGTGACCGAACCCGTCCTGCAGCGGGCCTTCGAGTACTGGTCGAACATCGACAAGACCATCGGTGACCGCATCGCCCGGGGCGTGCGGGCGAAGGCGGGCGAGAAGGACCCCAAGGCCGCCGAGCAGCACAATCCGGCCCGGCGGTCCATGCAGGACAAGGCCTGACACCTCCTACCCGACCTGAAGCGCGTACAGCCTGGGCAGGTTGACCACGATCGCCTCCTGCGTGCTGCGGGCGATGACGACCACCGCCTCGTCGGCGGGGTCGGGGTTCTCCTCCCGGTGCGGGACGAACGGGGGGACGAAGATGTAGTCGCCGGGGGAGGTGCGCAGCCGTACCTCCTGCGGCCCCTCCCCCGAATCGTCGAGGAAGACGAACTCGGGGTGGCCGCCGACCACGTAGATCGCCGTCTCCGACTCGCCGTGGTGGTGGTCGGAGGAGGACGTCGCGGGGGCGACGTGGGTCTGGCCCATCCACAGCTTCTCGGAACCCACCACGCGCCCGCTGACGGCCGCGAACCTGCGCATGCCGCCGGTCTGCGCCGTGTCGCCGTCCAGGGCGTCGGCACGGATGTGGTGCAGGCGGCTGCGCAGGGGGGTGACCGGATGCCCGGGGGCGTCGTGGAGGTGGGGATGGAAGCCTTCACCGGGGGTTGTCAACGGCTCGCTCATGGCGGGGACGCTAGAAGGGCGCCGGAAAAGATGTCAAGAGGTGTCCATTGCGTTTCACCTGCGGCAATGTTCCCGCAATGGATGCGGGCAGCGGGTGAAGGCCCTTGGCGCGGCGGTCGTGTCGGGCATCATGGGCCCATGCATATCTCCGCGAAGGCGGACTACGCCACGCGGGCCCTGCTGGAGCTCGCCCGTGAACCTGCCCGTCCGTTGACCTGTGAGGCCATCGCCTCCTCGCAGCGGATCCCGTTCCGTTTCCTCAAGTCCGTCGTGGGCGAGTTGCGCAGGGCGGGACTGGTCCGCAGCCAGCGCGGCTGCGAGGGCGGCTACTGGCTCGGCCGGCCCGCCGAGGAGATCACTCTGCTCGACGTCTCCCGGGTCGTGGACGGCGAGTTGCTCACCCTTCGGGGCGAGGCCCTGGCCGCACTGGACTATCCCGGTGCCGCCTCGGCGCTGCCCGAGGTGTGGCGCCGGATCGAGGCGGACGCGGCGGCCGTCCTGCGCGCGGTGACGGTGGCCTCCCTGCTGCCCGTTCCGGCGGGTGACGGGCCGGCCGGGAAGGGTGCCGCGTGACGGCGCCCTCGGACGGACCCCCGGTGGAGGTGGTCGAGTACACCGATCCCCTGTGCCCCTGGGCGTGGGGCTCGGAACCCGAGTTCCGACGGCTGCGTGCCGTCCTGCCCGACGAGGTCCGCCCGCGTCGCGTGTTCTGCGTCCTCTTCGACGAGGACGACGACCCGCCGCCCGATCCGGCGGCGGAGACCGCCTGGTACGCGCAGTACGTCGAGGAGATCACCCGTCACACCGGCGCCCCGCGGGCGGCTCGGCTGAGCCGGGTGGCGGCGAGTTCGTGGCCCGCCTCCCTCGTCGCCAAGGCCGCGGAACTCCAGGGGGCGGATGTCGCGGACCGGGTGCTGCGCCGGCTGCGCGAGACGGTCTTCGTGCTCGGGGAACCGGCCGACACGCATGAACTGGCACTGGCCGCGGTGTGGGGTGTCCAGCACCTGGACCTGACGCGGCTGTCCGCCGACGCGCTGTCCGACACCGTACGGGAGCGGGTCCGCGCCGACCGGGCGGAGGCCCGTCGGCCGGTCCCCGAGGCGCGGTCGGTGCCGGGCGGCTCCGCCGCATCCGGGCGCCGCCAAGGAGACCGCGGATGGCGGGTACCGGTACGCGTTGCCGACCGTGCTGGTCCGGACGCCGGGCGGGCACCGCCTCGTTCCGGGGCGGCGCCCCCGCACGGCGTACGAGGACGCGGTCGGCGACGTGTGTCCCGGGGCGGTGCGCGAGGACGTACGACAGTCGCCGGACGAGGCGTTGCTGCGCCACCGGAGCCTGACGGGGGTGGAGTGGGAACTGCTGACGGACGGGCGGGAACCCCCTGCGTGGGCGGTCCGCGTCGAGACGGGCAACGGGCCTCTGTGGCTGCATCCGGAGGAGGCGGCGACGCACCCGGCGACTCGCCACGGCTCCCCCGCCCTGCCGTGACAACGCTCTGATCTGCGATCGCGGCCCGTCCCGCCCAATGAGACACCAATTGGTGTCCATTGACAGCCACTCATGGCTGCCGCCAGGATGAGCAGCATGCTCACGACGCACCCCGCCGTGGTGTGCCGCTACGTGGACCTGCGGCGCACCTGCAGCGCTCTCTGTCGCTGACCGACCGCCGCCCACGGCCCGGCGGCGCCTGACCTCCCGGTCGGCGCCGGCCGCCCGCCTCTCGGCGTTCCGCCGTCTGCTTCCCTCCCCCGCCCGGACCGCATCCGGGCAGCCACCGACGTCTGCGCACGCTCAACGCGACGTGCCCCGCCACGTCCCGTCATGCCTCGCCATGCCTCGTATGCACCTCGGCATGCCCGAACCGGCGTCACGGGTGCGGTCGGACGACCACCCCCTTGCCCTTGTCCTTGTCCGTGCCCGTGCCCGTGCCGGCCTGCCCGGACACGGCCCTGGACCGTCACAGAAAGTACGAGATGCCCGGACGACTCACGTTCCGCCGCCCCGGACCGCTCCGCCGATCCGGCCGACTGCGTGCCACCGCACTCGGCGCCGCCCTCGCCACCGTGCTCGTCCCCGTCCTCAGCGCGTGCGGCGGTGACGCGGCCTCCGCGAGCGGCGACGCCACCCTGAGGTGGACCTCGACCTACTTCCCCACGCACTGGGACCCGGTGGTCGGGGGCAGCGGCGCCCAGTTCCGCGAACTCTCCCTCGTATACGCCTCGTTGACCCGCACCGACGCCACCGGCAAGGCCGTACCGGACCTGGCCGAGAGCTGGGAGTACAACGACAAGGGCGACCGGGTCACCTTCCACCTGCGCCCCGGGCTGAAGTTCAGCGACGGCGAGCCGGTGAACGCCGCCGCCGTCAAAGCCGCGGTCGAACGGGCGCAGAACCAGAAGAACTCGGCACTGTACGGTGACCTGACGTCGATCGAGTCGGTGACGGCCGACGGACTTGACGCCGTCGTCAATCTCCATCAAGTCGACTACCAGATACCGCAGTTGCTCGGTCAGCGAGTCCTTCAGATCGCCAGTCCGAAGGCGGCCGCCACACCCCGGAAGCTGGACCAGAACCCGGTCGGCGCCGGCCCGTTCACCGTCACTCAGATCGTCCCGGGCACCAAGGCGGTCCTGAAGAAGAACCCCGGCTACTGGGACGCGAAGAACATCCACATCGACAACGTCGAGCTGACCTCGGCGCCCGACGCCTCCACGGTCGTCTCGGGGTTGCAGACCGGCGTGTACAACTTCGCCGACATCGACCCGAGTCAGGCGGACGCCGCCAAGAAGGCCGGCCTCGACGTGTTCGTCCAGCCCGGGTTCAACGCCTCCAACATCAGCCTGAACGTCAACAAGGCGCCGTTCGACAACGACAAGGTCGTCGACGCCGTGCGGCACGCGGTCAACCGCGAGGAGTTCGTGGACAAACTGACCTTCGGCTACGGCGAGGCGACCAACCAGCCCTTCCCCAAGGGCTATGTGGCCTACGATCCGGAGTCCGAGGACGCCTACCCCTACGACCCGGCCAAGTCGAAGAAACTCCTCGCCGAGGCGGGCTACGAGCCCGGTGACATCAAGCTCGACCTGGTCATCCCGTCGGAGGACCCGCAGGCGGAGATCGTGCAGTCGCAGCTCGCCGAGGTGGGCATCACCGTGGACATCAAGATAGACAAGAACTGGGCGACGCCCTTCTTCGCCAAGGACCTCACGTTCTCGCTCTACGGCACCACCGGCCGCGACTCGGCGGCCCAGACCCTCACCGCCCACTTCGGGCCCGACGGGCCGCTCAACCTCAGCTCCCCCTACGAGCCGGACGGCTTCGAGGCCGCTGTCGCCAAGGTACGGCGGACACCGCTGGACGCGCCCGAGTACCCGGAGGTGCTGCAGGCGGCGACGCGGGCCGGCCTGGACAGCAAGGCCCTCGTCTTCACCTACTCCTCGCCCAACCTCATCGCCAAGAGCACGTCGGTCTCCGACCTGCCGAAGAACCCCGCCCACATCGACTGGACCGGCGTGACCATCGGCGGCAAGCGGTGAAGCGGGCACGGCACGCGCTGGGCCGGGTCCTGTTCACCCTCGCCAGGTCGGTCGCGATCTTCGTGCCCGTGTTCCTGGTGGCGACGTTCGTGACGTTCGCGCTGCGCTCGCTGAGCGGACTCAGTCCCGCCCGGATCCAGTTGGGCGAGGAGGCCACACCCGAGGCCATCTCCCGGGTCGAGGCACAGTGGGGCCTGGACCGGCCCTTCCTGGTCCAGTACGGCGACTGGATCGGCGGTGTCCTGCACGGGCAGCTCGGCTCGAGCTGGACCAACGGCGCAGACATCTCCACGCTGATCGGCCTCGGTCTGGGCGTCAGTCTCTCCGTCGCGACGTTCGCGCTGGTCATCGGTGTGGTGGGGGGCTTCGCGCTCGGCACGCTTGCGGCACTGCGCCGCACCACGTGGGTGGACCGCGCGGTCACCGGGTTCGTCACGGTGATCTCGGTGATGCCCGCGTTCGTGGTCGGCATCGTGCTGGTGGCCGTCCTCGCCGTACAGCTCCATCTGTTCCCCTCCGCCGGATACGTCCCGGCTGAGCAGGGCCTGGGGCCGTGGCTCGCGCACATCACGCTTCCGGCGGTGGCGCTCAGCTTCGACGTCGTCGCCGACGTCGCACGCCAGCTCCGCTCCAGCCTCGTCGCCGCGTACCAGGAGAACTACGTGACGGGCGCGGTCGTACGGGGGTTGAGCCCGCGGCGGGTCTTCTTCGTGCACGTGCTGCGCAACGGTCTGGGGCCGACGCTCGCCACGCTGGGACTGAAGTTCCCGTCCCTGGTCGGAGCCTCCGTGGTCACCGAGTGGATCTTCGGGCTGCAGGGCTTCGGCCGCTTCGCCAACGACTCCGCCCAGGCCGGTGACGTACCGGCCGTGCAGGGGGTCCTGGTGGTATCGATCGCGCTGGTCGTCGCCTTCAACCTCGTCGTCAACCTGGTGCTGGCGCGCGTCACGCCGGCCGCGCAGCGGGGGGTCTGAACATGCTGCGCCGCATCCTCTCCCTCACCTCCGGCCGCATCGCCGTCGCGATCCTGACGGTGGTGGCGCTGCTCGCGATTCTCGGGCCGCTCCTCGCCCCGCAGGATCCGCTCGCCACCAGCGACAACGCCCTCGCCGCCGCGTCCGGCAGTCACTGGCTGGGCACCGACTACCTCGGCCGGGACGTGTTGAGCCGCCTGCTCGACGGCTCCCGGGTCAGCGTGCTCGGCGCGCTCGAAGTCGCGCTCACGGCACTGGTCGTGGGGGCGATCCCCGGAATCCTTTCGGTGTACCTGGGCCGGGCCTTCGAGTGGATCACCCTGCGGCTGGCCGACACGCTCGTGGCCCTGCCGTTCCTGCTGTTCGCCGTCGCCGTGATCGCCCTGCTCGGCAACGGGCTGACACAGGCGATGCTGGTGACGGGGGTGCTGGTGTCGCCCCTGTTCTACCGGGTGTCCCGCGCCGCCACGCTGGCCGTGGCCCGCTCGCAGTACGTCGAGGCCGCGCTGATCTCCGGTGCCTCGGTCGGCTGGGTGGTACGCCGCCATGTCTGGGTCAAGGTGCTGCCGCCGATCGCGGTGGCGTTCGCGCAGACCATCGGCACCGGTTTCGTCATCGTCTCCAGTCTGACCTTCCTGGGCATCGGCGTGCAGCCCCCGGAGCCGACCTGGGGCGGCCTGCTCGCCTCCGACCTCGGCTACCTCAGCCACCGGCCGTGGGCACCGCTGACCCCGGCACTTTTGATCATGGTCACGGTCTGGGCCGGCAACCTGCTCGCGGACGCGATCCGCGACGTGTCGGGCGAGGCCGGGCGTGCCCTGGTCAAGGGCCGCGGAGCCCGCACGGACCGGCCCGGACCAACCGAACCCGCCCCCGCAGGAGGTGCGTGATGACGACGGTTTCCGAGAAGCTCCTCACCCGGACCGAGGAGACCGGCGCGCCCGGCCCCGCGGACCCGCCCGATCGGGCCGCCCCTCTGCTCTCGCTGCGCGACGTGCGCATCAGCGGCGGCAGCGGCGGCCGGGAGATCGTGCACGGCGTGAGCTTCGACCTCACCCCCGGCAACGTGGTCGGCATCGTCGGCGAGTCCGGCAGCGGAAAGACCCTCACGTGCCGGGCCGCCCTGGGCATCCTGCCGCCCCGCTTCGAGGTGACCGGCGGCTCGATCGAGATCGACGGCACCGACATCTCCGCCCTCTCGCCGGCGCGCTGGACCGCGCTGCGCGGGGCCACGATCAGCGCGGTCTTCCAGGACCCGGCGTCCTACCTCAACCCGTCGCTGCGGATCGGCAAGCAGATCGCGGAGGTGGTCCGGGTCAAGAAGGGGCTCGGGCGCCGCGAGGCACGGGAGCGCGTCCTCGGGCTGCTGCGCGCGGTGCAACTGCGGGACCCGGAACTGGTCCACGACCAGTACCCCTTCGAGCTGTCCGGCGGCATGCTCCAGCGCGTGCTCGTCGCGGCCGCCATCGCCGCGGACCCGCGGATCCTCATCGCCGACGAGGCGACCACCGCGCTGGACGTCACCGTGCAGGCGGAGATCCTCGACCTCCTGGCCGACCTGCGCGAACGGGCCGGGCTCGCTCTGGTCGTCGTCTCCCACGACCTGGCCGTGGTGGCCCAGTTGTGCGACGAGGTCCTGGTTATGCGGGACGGCGGGGTGGTCGAACAGGGCCCGACCCGCAGGGTGCTGGACGACCCGCGGCACGACTACACGCGGTTGCTGATCAGCGAGCACGAGCAGTACGGCCTGGAGAAGTTCCTCGCACCGAAGGCCCTCGCACCGAAGGAGGAGGCGTGACCACCGACCGACCGACCGACAGCGCCGACGGCGCCGACGTCCGCGCCCGCCCCGTCCTGGACGTCACCGGACTCGAGGTCCACTACGGCGCCCGCCGCAGGCGCCGCCGGGCCCTGCACGGCGTCTCGCTGAGCGTCGCGCCGGGTGAGGCGGTCGGCCTGATCGGCGAGACGGGCTCGGGCAAGTCCACTCTCGCCCGCACCGTGCTCGGGCTGGTGCGCGCCACCGCGGGGTCCGTGGTCCTCGACGGCGAGGACGTCACCGGTCACGGCCCCCGCCAGTGGCGCGAGCTGCGCCGCCGGGGCGTGGTCCAGTACGTCTTCCAGGACCCGCTGCGCAGCCTCGACCCGGACCTCACGGTCGAGGCGTCGCTGACCGAGCCGCTGCTCGTGCGGGGCGTGGCCAGTCAGGAGGCGGTGGCGCGGGTGCGTGCCTTCCTGCCCCGCGTGCGGCTGCCCGGGGATCTCCTCGGCCGGCTGCCGGGCGAACTTTCCGGCGGGCAGCGCCAGCGGATCGCGGTGGCCCGTGCCCTGGTCACCGAGCCGCGGCTGGTCATCCTCGACGAGCCGGTCAGCGCCCTCGACTCCGCCAACCGGGTCCAGGTTCTGGAGATCCTCAAGGAGCTGCGCGCCACCGGCGTGGCCCTCGTGTTCATCTCCCACGACCTCGGTTCCGTAGCCGGGATCGCCGATCGCGTCGCGGTGCTGTACCGGGGCGAGCTGGTCGAGGTCGGTGCCGCCCGCGACGTCGTGGGCCGGCCGGAGCACCCCTACACGCGGCTGCTGGTCGGCTCGGCGCCGACGCTGCGCGGAGCCCCCGCCGACCGTGGCGAGCGAGCGGCGCTCCGCGCCCTCCTGCCGACCTGACCCACCGACACCCACACCCACACCCACGGTCCCCGCACTCCCGCCTTCATCAAAGACAGGAAGAACCATGTCCCGACGGATCCATCTCGCCCTGCACCCCTACGGCGTCGGCGGCCCCGGCCAGCACGGTCTGTGGAAGGACCCCCGCGTCGCCAAGAACGCCAGCATCGACATCGACTACTACATCAAGCAGGCCCAGGCGGCCGAACATGCCCTGTTCGACGCCTTGTTCATCGTCGACAGCCAGTTCATCAACGCCACCTACCCGGCGCACTACCTCAACCGGCTCGAACCGCTCACCCTGCTGTCGGCCGTCGCCACCCATACCCGGCACATCGGCCTGGTGGGCACGGCCAGTTCGACGTACAACTCGCCCTTCAACCTAGCCCGGCGCTTCGCCTCGCTGGACCACATCAGCGGCGGCCGGGCCGGCTGGAACGTCGTGACCAGTTTCGACACCGGTACCTCGCGCAACTACGGCCTGGACGAGCACCTCGACTACACCACCCGGTACGGCCGCGCCCTGGAGTTCGTCGAGGTCGCCCGCGGGCTGTGGGACTCCTACGAGGACGACGCCTTCCCGGCGGACGTGGCGCGCAATGTGTTCCTCGACCCGTCCCGGCTGCACGAACTGAACCACGAGGGCGAGCACTTCAAGGTCGCGGGACCGCTGAACATCTCGCGCTCCGCGCAGGGCCAGCCGGTCGTCTTCCAGGCCGGTGTGTCCGAGGAGGGACGCGACCTGGCGGCGCGGGTCGCCGAGGGCATCTACGCGCCGGGCGGGTCGCTGGAACAGGCCCAGGAGTACTACGCCGACATCAAGCGGCGGACCACCGCGTACGGGCGGGACCCCGACCACATCAAGATCTTCATCCACGGTGGTCCCGTCGTCTCCGCCACCGACGAGGCGGCCCGCCGCCGCGAGCGGGAGATCTTCGAGGAGGACAACGACTTCGACCGTCACCTGGCGCTGCTCGGCCGCTCCTTCGGCGCCTACGACTTCAGCGTGCACGACCTGGACGCACCGTTCCCGGACGTCGCCCATCTCGCCGAGAAGGGGGGCCGCACGGGCGCCGCGAAGATCATCGAACGAGCGCGCGTGGAGAAGCTGACGTTGCGCCAGGTCGCGCAGTCCGTCGCCGAGTTCCGCCGTTCCCCGTTCGTCGGAGCGCCGGAGACCGTGGCCGACACGATCCAGCGCTGGTTCGACGCCGGCACCTTCGACGGCATCAACCTCGCCTTCCGCACCCAGGACGAGCTGGACCTCTTCGTGGACGGCGTGGTGCCGATCCTGCAGAAACGGAACCTGTTCCGCACCGAGTACGAGGCCGACACGCTGCGCGGCAACCTCGGCCTGCCGGTCCCGGCCAACCGGCACAGCCTCGAGCCCCGTCCCGTGAACGGCTGAGAGGGCCTGCCATGACCGAGCAACCCCGCTTCGGGCCGGGTTTCCTCACCCACGTCCAGGGCCGAGACGCGACCGAGGTGGCGCCCGCCCTCGCCTGGAGACCGGCGGCCCGCAACGAGCCCGCACCCGCAGGAGTCTGACATGAGCGACCACACCGACCACCACGCCCCCGAGGGCCTGCGCACCCGCGGCACGATCGTCGTGGTGCCCGGCCGCGGCGAGACCCGGGCCACCTACGGACGGCTGGCGGCCCGCCTCGCGGCCGACGCGTACCGCGTCCGCGTCGTCGACGCGCCCGACCTCACCGCCCCGGGCACCGACGACCCGGGGGCCGCGCTCACCCGCTTCGGCGCCCTGCTGACGGAGGCGGTGGACGGCGCCGCCGGTCCCGACGGGGTCGCGGAGCCCGTCGTCCTGCTGGGCGCCGACGCCGGTGCCGCCGTGCTCGCCGCACACCTCGGGCGGGCGGGGCGGCTCCCCGGCGGCCGGCGGCCCGACGCCGTCGTCCTCGCCGGACTGCCGGGCCGTGCGGCGCCCGGCGTCGACACCTGGGACGAGGAACTCGACGTACGCACCTTCTGCCCCACGCACCGGGGCACGCTCAGCAACGACACCGAGGTGCGGCGGGGTTCGCTGGGCGAGCCGCTCCCGGACGCGCTGCTCACGGCCGCCTACGACGCCGAACTCGCCGTCCCCGTGCTGTTCCTGGCCGGCGAGGCGGACCCGCTCACGGACCGGGACGCTCTCGTCCACGCGGCCAAGTCCCTGCCCCTGGCCCGTCTGTCGGTGGTCCGGGGCGCTCATCACGACGTCCTCAACGACGTGCAGCACCGCTCGGTGGCCGCGGAGATCGTGACGTTCCTGGAGACCCTGCGCGACGACCTGGTCCCGGCGGTCGCCGTGGAGACGAGCGCCTGGTGAGACCGGGGACCGCCAACCGACGTGCCCGCTTCGGCCGTCCCGCTTGAACCCCGACCGCGAAAGGGTGCCCACATGGCCGCCATCCTGTCCGTTTCCGGAAGCCCCTCCCCCACCTCACGCACCGCGCGTCTCCTGCGCCATCTGGATGACCGGCTGCGCCTGCACGGCCACGACGTCACACCCCTCGACGTACGCACCCTGCCCGCGCAGGCGCTGCTGGGCGCCGACTTCCGGCACCCGGCGATCACCGACGCCGCCGCCCTGTTCGAGCGGGCGGACGGGGTGGTGATCGGCACCCCGGTGTACAAGGCCGCCTACTCGGGGCTGCTCAAGTCGCTGCTCGACCTGCTCCCGCAGTACGCCCTGGCCGGCAAGACGGTCTTCCCGCTGGCCACCGGGGGCAGTACAGCCCATGTCCTGGCGATCGACTACGCGCTGCGCCCGGTGCTCAGCTCGATGGGGGCGCTGCACGTCGTCCCCGGCTGGTTCACGCTGGACAAGGACATCACCGTCGACGACAGCGGGGCGACGGTCGTCACGCCCTCGGCCGCCGGGGCGCTGGCCCAGGTCACGGACCAGTTCTCGGCGGCGCTGGGCGGGCGTACGACCGCACTGGCGTCGACGGCCTGAGCCGCCGGGCGAGCGCTCACCCCGGAGGGCCGCGTGCTGGCGTTGCACAGGTGCCTCCGTGGCCGGGGGGTAGGCATGGGGCGGGGTGTTCACGGGTGTTCATGAGCCCCAGCCGCCCCCGACGCCACGGCTGGACAGGAACGAGTCGCGCAGGGCCCGGCGCAGTCCCGGGACCAGCTCGTCGAAGTGTGCGGCGAGCGCCTTCAGCGACTGCTTGTGAGCCCGGCGCTCCTTGCCCGTGAACACGGTGCTGACCTCGCACTCGACGGCGAGCACGGTCATGGTCGACACCTCCGTCGGGATCTCGGCGGGTGCGCGGCCGGTCAGTACGGCGTCGCGTGCCCTCGCCTGGAGTTCGAGCACCTGACCGGGGTCCGCGACGCTGACGTGGTGGGAGGAGAGCGGGGACAGGCTGCGCTTCTCCGGCGGCGTGATCGCACCCGCCGCGACGAGTTGGCCGCGGACGGCGCCTTCGGCGGTGTGCGCCTTGTTGTGCAGGAACCGGAGCCATCCCTTCGGTCGCTCCGCGGGAAGGTCGCGCCACACCTCGCCGGCGAAGGAGTCGGCCGGCGGCTCGCCGGTCCGCCGCCGCACCTTCCCGCCCTCCGCGCCGAGCAGCCCGGCGAAGGCCAGCTCGGCCAGCGCACCGGCGCGCAGCAACTGACCGCGGCCCTGGAGGTCGACGGCCTTGAACTTCTCCTGGTCCACGGTGTAGCAGAGCAGGTACAGCTTCTGAGGCAGCGTCAGACGCATGGGATCTCTCCTTGGATTCGGGCCGGCGGCTCTTCTTCCAGGCTGGCGCGGATGCGGGGGCTCGAGGAGTGCCGTCTGCCACCGGTCCGCATGACATCTGTCATGCATCCCACGTGCCCGCGACCTCGTGTCACATCCGCGGTCGAATGCGTCACCGGCCACCGGCACCGGCTGGTAGCGTGCGGACCGTGCGTTGATCTGCGGGGCGGTGGCCTCGGCCGCCGCGGACGAAGTGACCGCCCTCCTGTCGACCGGACATCGAGGTGGCTCGGCATGTCTCGTGTCCGCACGGCACCAGATGACTTATGAGGCGTTCGTCGGCCTCGTCCTCAAGGGGTCCCACGCCCACGACGGCATGGCCACCCGGCACTCGGACCACGACGTGTACGTCGTGCTCGCCGACGGGGCCGAGACCGGCCTCGCCGACCTCGACGGCTTCCGCTCCGCCCGCTTGGACCTCGTCGTCACGGTGACGGAGTTCGACCGGCTCGACGGTCGCATCGCGGAGATGGTGGCCGTCAGAGGACGGCTCGGCGTCACCGAGGCCGCGCGGGTGGCGGCGGCCCGGCTGGACGCCTACGCCAACGCGCACTACCGGTCACTCAAGAACACCCGGGACGGGCATCCGCTGGCTGGAGCTGTTGTTCGCCCTCGACCGTCGTCCACGCCCCTACAACAAGTACCTGGCGTGGGAACTGGACCGGTTCCCGCTCCCGGGCTGGGACGCACGCGAGCTGCTGGCCACGCTCGGACGGATCACCGAGGCCGGTGACGTGGACGTGCGGCGAGAGCTGTTCGGCCGGGTCGAGGCCGTGGCGCGCGAGGCGGGTCATGCGGCGACGCTGGACGCCTGGGGCGAGGACCTCGCGCTGATGCGCCCCGTGGCCCCGGTGCGCACCGGGACGCCGAGCGACAACAGCGGCTGACATCGGCGGGCCGCCAGTTCGTGGGACTCGTGGCGAACCGGCCCTCACCGCCGCGTGGCTTCCAGCAGCCCGACCCGGGAACTGCCGGGGTGGCAGGCCGGTCAGACCAGTTCGGGCTGCTGTTCCGCGGGCTGCGGCGGTTCCGGTTGCCGCGTCGGCGCGGCAACCGGCTCCCGGGGCCCGGTGGTCCGTACGTAACCGAGGATCACGGAGGCCATCGCCAGGACGAGCAGCGGTCCGGCGGCCCACGGGTGCTCGGCCATCTCCACGGGCAGGTAGCGGTACGACACCAGCAGCACGGCGAACACCGTCGTGCCGTAGGCGACCAGCCGGATGCCCGCGCGGTCCCAGCCCCGCGCGAACGAGCGCATCGCGGTCTCGACCGTGAGCGCGAACACCACGCCCGCGATGAGGTCGGCGCCGTAGTGGTAGCCGAAGCCGAGTGTCGCGGTGAGGGTGGCGACCAGCCAGAACGTGCCCGCGAACCGGATGCCCCGTGAACCCCTGCGGGAGTGGACGAAGAGCGTGGTGGCCCACGCCGTGTGCAGGCTGGGCATGCAGTTGCGCGGCGTGATCTCGTCGAACGGCATCGAGTGCGGGGCGCCGCCGGTCTGCGGCAGCGTGTGCGGCCACAGGTTGGCCACCGCCCACTGTCCGCCGTCGGCGCCGTAGGCGAAGACCGGTCCGACGACCGGGAAGATCATGTAGATGGCGGGCCCGAGCAGGCCGATGGCGAGGAAGGTGCGTACGAGGTGGTGGCTCGGGAAACGTCGCTCGGCGGCGACATGACGCAGTTGGTACAGCCCTACGAGTGCCGCGGCCAGGGGGAGCTGACCGTAGACGAGGTGGAGGACGTGGTCGCCGACCGGTTCGGTGGCCTCGACGAACCGGCCGACCAGCCACGAGGGGTTGCCCAGTGCCTGGTCGGCGGTGGCCACGTAGGGGTCGAGCACCGCCTTGCGGGTCTCCGACGTGATGAGCAGCCAGGTGTCGCCCGTCTTGTGTCCGGCCACCAGCAGCAGGCCCAGCCCGACGCCCTTGAGCAACAGGGTGCGCTCGCCGCCCCTGCGGCGCGTCACGGCGACGACCGCACAGCCCAGAACCACCCACAGCGCGCCGTTGCCGAAGTTCATGTCGGCGCCGGCCACCCAGCGCACCAGCCAGAAGACGACGTCGATGCCGATCGCCGCACCGGCCGCGACGAACCGCTGCCGCCAGGTCAGCACCACCATCGTCAGGGCGAGGCCGGCGTACAGCAGCGGCCCCGAGTCGGGGGCGAAGACCACCTCTCGCGCCTGATTGGTGATCGGGCCCCGCACGCCGTAGTGGCGCGCGGCGAATTCCAGCGCGATGAGGAAACCGAGGGTCACCACACCCGCCGCGGTCCACAGCACGGCCCGGGGCCGGCGCAGGGCGGCGAACAGGGAACCGCGGTCTCCTCGCGAGGATATTCGTGTTGGTATGGATTTCAACTGTTTGGGCCTGCTTGCTAGGGTCGGACAAATAGGTCGCTCGTACGGATCGTCACGAGTTCGAACATGCTAACGGCACAGCGTGGGAGCACTGATCGCCCGATCCGGGTACTCGGCGTCACGCAGGGACTGGATCAGGGCGGCCCGGGCCCGGGCGACGCGCGAGCGGACCGTACCGACCGGACAGCCGATCAGCTCGGCCGCTTCGGCGTAGGGCAGTCCGACGAGTTGGGTGAGGACGAACGCGTCACGGCGGTCGTCGGGCAGCGCGTCGAGCAGTTCGGTGAGCGCGACGCCGTCGTCGAAGCCCGGCAGACCGGGCTCCCTGGCGCCCTCGGCGGCGGCCTCCCAGTCGTCGGTGCCGAGGAGCCGGGGCCGGGCGGAGGCGTGCCGGTAGCTGTCGATCACCGCGCGGCGGGCGATGGCCAACAGCCAGGTGCGGGCGGAGGAGCGGCCCTCGAAACGGTGCAGGCTGCCGAGGGCCCGCAGGAACGTGTCCTGAGCCAGGTCGTCGGCCGACTGAGGGTCCGCGCTCAGGTGCGTGACGAAGCGGCGGACGTCCCGGTGGAGTGCGCGGACGAAGCTCTCGACGGCCTCCGGGTCACCACCGCGGGCGGCCAGCGCCCACGTCGTCGCCGAGTCGTCCGTGGAGGGGGCAGGACCGATCACATGCTGTCCTTCTCGTGAGTCCGGACATCACGCATGCGACGCACCGTGCGCATGCGACGCACCCGTGCGCGTGCGGATCGCGCTGTACGGCACGCGCCGTACGGCATGCAGCACGAAGCTCGCGGGGTCCGGTGAGGGCCTAGGAATGGCGGACGTACGCACGCGTGACGACGGCGTACGCCCGTTGCCCGAGCCGGTCGGCAGGGAACGCCTGGCCCGGCGTCGGGAAACCGGCTGTCTCAGGCGACAGCGGTCTCCGCGGGCGGGCCCCGGTAAGTGATCGCGTACACGAGGAACAGCCGACGCGGCCGGCGGGCGGCACGGCCACGCCGGGCGAGGACGCGCGGGCGGTCCGGCGGCGCGGGGAGTGTGAGGATCAGCCGCAGCGGCGCGGCCAGTCGTCCGGCGACGGTCCGCAGGACGCGGAAGGCCGCGCGCTCGCCGTAGGCCAGCCACAGACCGCAGAGCAGCGCGGCCAGGAGGTGGGCGGCGAGCATGCCGGTGGAGGACAGGCCGTCCATGGTGTGGCCACCGGCCGACACGGAACCCGTGGCCAACGTGGAGTCCATGGCGGATGTGACGTCCATGGCGGGCACGGCATGGCCCATGTGCGCCATGGACGCCGTGTCTCCCATGACCATGGCGGGCATGGACGACATCGCCGAAGCGGCCGGCGTCGACAGCTCCTGCGCGTACGAGAACCACTGGTGCAGTGCCGCTTGCGCGGCCACCATCGCGCCGGAGACGAGCAGGAGCCCGCGTTCCCGGCCGGCCAGACACCACGCCGCACCGCCGGTCACCGCCACCGCGGCGACGAGGGCCCACCAGGCCACCGAGGTACCCGACATGAGGACGTGCCCCACGGTGGCGAGCAGCACGCAGACGGCCGCGAACACCGCGGCCCTTGTCGTGCGGAGGCACCACCCAGCAGTCATGGCGGCTCATCCTCGCATTCCCGGCCCCGCCGTCATGGAGGGATACGGAACTTCCTCGCCCGACCGTCAACCCTTACCCTGTGATTCACACCACCGCGGGGATGCGTGGACAAGCTATGAGCAACTCTGATTCCGAGGTGCCGGCACCTCGACCGGATCGCGGCGCGGACCGCCGTGGCGCTCCGGTGGGACGGCGCGTACTGCTGGGCATGCTCGGCCTCGGGGCCGTGGGCGTCGTCACCGGGGCTCCGCTGGAGCGCCTGGTCTCCGGCGGCCTCGACGTCGTCGCCCGGAAGGATCCGACGGGCCTGTCGGACCTGCTGCCGGGCAACCGCTTCCGGTACTACTCCGTCACCGGCTCCGTTCCCGAACGGGACGAGACCGACTACCGCCTCAAGATCGACGGACTCGTGGCCGAGCCGAAGACCTACCGGCTGTCCGACCTGGCGGCACTCCCCCAGCAGCGGATCGTCCGCGACGTGCAGTGCGTGACCGGATGGCGGGTGCCGCGAACGCCGTTCGCGGGCGTGCGCCTGTCCACGATCCTCGACGCCGCCGGAGTGTCACCCGACGGCGGCGCCGTCCGGTTCACCTGCTTCGACGGCACGTACACCGAGAGCCTCACCATGGAGCAGGCCCGCCGGCCCGACGTGCTGGTCGCCACCGCCATGGAGGACAAGCCGATCGGCCACTCCCACGGCGGACCGGTACGGCTCTACGTCGCTCCCATGTACTTCTACAAGTCCGCCAAGTGGCTTTCCGGCATCACCGTCACCAAGGACGTGCACCCCGGATACTGGGAGCGCCTGGGCTACGACGTGGACGCGTGGGTGGGCCGCTCGAACGGACGTGACGATGCCCCCACCGTCTGACCGTGACGTGCGGACGGTCCCGCCCCGGCCCGCCGGATTCCCGCGTTTCACTCCCGCGGAGCGCTGGGTCCACCAGGCCACCGCCCTCCTGGCCGGGGTGTGCATCGCCACCGCGGCCTGCCTGTACATCTCGCCCCTCGCCGAACTCGTCGGCCGCCGCAGGCTGGTGGTCACGGTGCACGAGTGGTCCGGGATCGCACTCCCGCTGCCGGTACTGCTGGGCCTCGCCTCCCGTGCGCTGCGCTTCGACCTGGGACGCCTCAACCGCTTCGGCACCCACGACCGGCGCTGGCTGAGGGCCGCCCTGAGACGGCAGGGGACGTCAATGATCCCCTCGGGCAAGTTCAACGCGGGTCAGAAGGTCTACGCGGCCTGGACCGCGGGTGCCGGTCTCGTCATGGTGGGGACCGGCCTCCTGCTCTGGTTCCCGGACCTCGTGTCGCTGTCGCTCCGGACGGGGGCGACGTTCGTCCACGACTGGCTCGCCCTGGCGATCGGGGTGGTCGTGGCCGGTCACATCTGGCGGGCCGCCCGTGACCCGGGCGCCCTCGAGGGCATGTGGCGCGGGTCGGTGTCACGGGAGTGGGCGGATCGGGAGCACCGGTTGTGGCGGCGGGAGATGGACGGGGAGCCGGAGTCGGACTGACTCCGGCCGCCGGGCCACCGACCGCGCTCAGACCGTGTGCTGGTACGCCGGGTAGGTCAGGTAACCGGCGTCCCCGCCCTGGTAGTACGTGGCCTCGTCCACCGGCGCGACGGGCAGTCCCGTGCGCAGTCGCTCGACCAGGTCGGGGTTGGCGATGAAGCCGCGGCCGAAGCTGATGAGGTCCGCTCCGAGCCCGAGCCAGTGATCGGCGTCCTCCCGCCCGGTCTGCTTCGGCCCCATCGGGAGCACCGGGTTCATGATGAGGGCGCCCGGCCAGGCGCGGCGCAGGCCGACCAGTACGTCCTCGTCGGCGGTGGCCTCGACGTGGACGTAGGCGAGGTCGAGGCGCGACAACTCGGTCAGCAGCTCGGCGTAGAGCTCGGGCACGTCGCTCTCCTCGACGCCCCAGAACGTGCCCGCCGGGGAGAGGCGGATGCCGGTCCTGGCGGCGCCGACGGCTTCGACGGTCGCGGACACGGCCTCGATTGCGAAGCGGATCCGGTTGGCCACCGAGCCGCCGTAGAGGTCGGTGCGCAGGTTCGCGTTCGAGGAGAGGAACTGCGAGATGAGGTAGCCGTTGGCGCCGTGCAGCTCGACGCCGTCGAAGCCGGCGTCGACGGCGCGACGGGCGGCCCGGGCGTACGACAGTGCATGCTCGGGCACTTCCGCGGTCTCCAGGGCTCGCGGGGTCGGCGCGGGCTGGAGCCCGGTCGGCGTGAACACGTCCCCGACGGCGGGGACGGCCGAGGGCCCGACCGGCCTGGTACCCGTGGTGTCGGGGTGCGAGACGCGTCCGCCGTGCATGATCTGGGCGAAGATCCGTCCGCCGTTGGCGTGCACGGCCGCGGTGACGGGGCGCCACGCGGTGACCTGCTCGTCGGTGTGCAGTCCCGGCGTACCCGGATTGGACTGCCCGACCAGGCTCGGCTGTACGCCCTCGGAGACGATCAGCCCGGCGGTGGCCCGCTGGGCGTAGTACGTCGCCATCGACGGCGTGGCCAGACCGCCCGCGGCGGCACGGACCCGCGACATCGGTGCCATCACCGTCCGGTTGGGCAGTGTCAGACCGCCGAGCGGGAAACTGTCGAAAAGAGACGTCACGTCAGGACTCCTCGTCGTCCGGGGCCCGGATCTCGGGCACGACGGCTACGCTAGAACCTGACATTGATGTCAGAGGCAAGGAATTGTGCCGCGGATCACAGTCGGGAGTACGGCATGCGCATCGGGGAGCTCGCGTCGCGGACCGGAGTCAGCGTCCGGTCCATGCGCTACTACGAGGACCAAGGGCTGCTGGCCAGCACGCGCAGCGCCGGCGGTCAGCGCCAGTACACGCAGGAAGCGGTCGAGCGGGTCAGGTTCCTCCAGCGGCTGTACGCGGCGGGGCTGTCCAGTCGCACCATCGCGGAACTGCTGCCGTGCGTCGACGCGCCCAGTGAGAACAATTCCGACGCCGCGCTGGAGCGCATGGCGCAGGAGCTCGACCGGCTGACCGAGCACATCGCCGACCTCGTCCGCACCAGGGACGCGGTCAAGGCCCTGATGGACACGGCACGGGAGTACCGGGAGTCCCTGCGCGCCGCGGCGCGCGACTGAACCGCGGCTCACAGTTTGCCTAATCATGTTAGGCAAGCCCATAATCGTGCACGGCTGCTGGGAGAGCGATACGGAGGACGGGTGTGGCTCGGGTAGGGCTGACGACCGAGGGTCTGATCAAGGCGGGGGCCGAGACGGCCGACGAGATCGGCTTCGAGCACACCACTCCGACGGAACTCGCCCGGCGGTTCGGCGTCAGGACGGCGAGCCTGTACTCGCACGTGAACAACGCGCACGACCTCAAGACCGGGATCGCGCTGTTCGCCCTGGAAGAGCTGGCCGACCGGGTGTCCGAGGCGGTCGCCGGCCGAGCCGGCAAGGACGCGCTGACCGCGTTCGCGAACGCCTACCGCGACTACGCCCTCCAGCACCCGGGCCGCTTCGCCGCCACCAAGTTCCCCCTCGACGACCGGACGGCGGCCGCCGGCGCCGGAGTGCGGCATTCCCGGATGGCGCGGGCGATCCTGCGCGGATACGACCTGGCCGAGCCGCATCAGACGCACGCCGTAAGGCTGTTGGGCAGCGTCTTCAGCGGCTACGTCGGTCTGGAGACCGCGGGGGGCTTCAGCCACAGTGCCCCCGATGCGCAGGAGAGCTGGACGGAGATCCTCACCGCGCTGGACGCCCTCCTGCGCACCTGGCCGACCGGCTCCTGAACCACCCCGGGGCGCGGACACCCGCGGGTTCCGTCGGGTCAGGGCCGCGCAGCGGTGAGGGAGAGCGCGTACAGGGCCGTGGAGGCGAAGTCGTCCGCCGGTTCCACCGTCTGCCAGGAACGGACGTCGTCGACGTAGCCGGCGCCGTGGCCGTCGAACCGCGACCACGACCCGCCGTCCGGTGCGAAGGAGCAGGGGCGTCCGCCGTCGAAGGTGTCCGCTTCCTTCAGCAGGTCCACGTCGTTCGGCCCGTTGACGACGGCTCCGCGCAGGATGTCTCCACGCCCGGTGTGGCTCATGGCCAGGTTGGCGACCTGGTGCTGGAGACAGTGCGGATAGAGGTCGCCCGCGCCCACGACGAAGCTGGTGCCCCAGGCGTTGGCCCCGAAGACCCAGGCCAGTTGCCGGGCGGCGAAGTCGTCGTACCGGTGGTCGCCCGTGACGCGGGCGTACAGTTCGGCGGTGGCGAGCAGGCCGAAGGTGTTCGAAACCGCGTCGAAGTCGCTGGGTATGACGCCCGACCGGAAGGGGTCCCCGGCCGCCCGCTTCCGTCCCGTCTCCACCTGCCGCCTCAGCTCCGCCTCGAGTTCGCTCGTGAGCCCGGCGCCGGGGTCCGCCGAGGAGAGCACGTCGGCGTGGGCCAGGGCGCTGACGTCGGCGGGGCCCAGGGTGCCGCTCCGCTCGTTCCGCAGGGCCGCGCGGGCCCAGGTGCTTGCCTCGCCGCTCCAGCGCGAGCCGCGTGAGTCGCCCAGGGCGTCGGCGCCGCGCGCGAGTTCGACGGCCGCCCACTCCATGTCGTCGCGCCAGGAGTCCTCCTGGTAGTAGTCGGCGGGCACGGTGGTGACCAGGGCGTCCTCGTCCGGCCGGGTGTCCGCCCTCGCGTAGACGGCGGCCGCCTTGTCCAGCCACTCACGGGCCCGCGCCGGGTCCGCTTCGGCCTCGGCCTGCGCGGCGAGGGCGAAGGCCGCGCTCACCCGGCCCGCGAGATTGGGGCTGATGGGCTCGCCCGGTTCGTTGACGCGGAAGACGGGCCGGTACTTGATCAGGTAGTCGGCGTCCCCCGGCCGCACGGTGAGGTGGTCGTCCTCCTCGGGCAGCCGCCACACGTCGTGATCGCCCCGGACGTTCTCGCCGCCGGACCCGAGCCCGACCTGGGCGTAGAGCGTGCCCGTGTCCGCGTCCCACATCCTGTCCAGCCAGCGCAGACCGTGCCGGGCCTCGTCCCGCAGCCCGGGCACCGAAGGTGTGTCGCGGAGGGTGGTCAGAAGCTGTGCGACCACGTAGGACGTCGTGTGCGTGAACTTCAGGAAGTCGCCAGCGTCGAACCACCCTCCCGACACGTCCACGGGGCCGCCCACTTCGGACAACGCCGGGTCGGAGTCGGGGGCGGGGGTCTCGTAGACGCGGGCCCGTTCGTCGGTCAGGTGCGAGGGCACCCGTCCGGTCGCGTCGGCCAGGACTTCCTCGCCGTCCCTCTGGGTGGCGAAGAAGTGCACGCTGTCCGCACGCAGCGGATCCAGGAGCTGCCGGGCCGTCGCCACGCGGAAGCGGACCGACGGGCCGGTGTCCGCCCCCACCAGGCGCAGCCGATAGGTGCCGGTGCGGCTGATCGACGAGAGGTCGATGGAGCGCACGGCGCCGTAGGTGCTGTTCCACTCACCGAGAGAGGGGCCGACCCTGCCGTGCCCGGCGGTGTTCCCCCGCTCGTCCAGGACCTCGAACTCCGCGTCGGCCAGTTCGTCCCGGTCCCCCATGACGTAGGCGAACTTCTTCTCTCCGGCCACGTATCCGACCTGGTTGACGCGTAGGGCCGCCGGAGCGCCGTCCCCATCCTCGGAACACGCGGAGAGGCAGCAGGCCGCCAGTACACAGGCGGCCACGGCCGACACGGCGCGAGCCGGCCGTGAGAAGAAGTGGTTCATGGTGGACAGTCTGGTCGACGGCACCACCGCGCCGTGGGCCGAGGTGCCGGTCGGGGCGGGCCGAGGAGGGCGGACGTCTGTGCGGGATAGGCTCGGCTCTGCCCGCCACCCGGACGCCACAGGAGGAGTCGGCCATGGGCCCACAGGACCCGCAGGAGGCGCAGGAGGCGCAGGAGGCGCAGGCCGAGCAGGACACGGCCGCGCGGCTCCGGGCGATCGGCGACGAGTTGTCGGACCGTTTCTACGAGCGGGCCGACGTGGTGCGGACGCTGGTGGTAACGCTGCTGGCCGGTCAGCACTCGCTGGTGCTGGGCCCGCCGGGAACGGCAAAGTCCGAGATGGCCCGGGAACTCACGAGCAGGATCGAGGGCGCGTCCTACTGGGAGATCCTCCTGTCCAAGTTCACGGCGCCGACGCGGATGTTCGGCCCCATCGACGTCGCCGCGCTCGCCCGCGGCGAGTACCGCCAGGTCTACGACGGCCGCGCCACGACCGCGCACGTCGCGTTCATCGACGAGATCTTCAAGTGCTCCACGGCGGCGCTGAACGAGACGCTGGGGTACCTCAACGAACGGATCTACCACCCCGAGAGCGGCGGTGAACCCGTCCGCTGCCCCCTCATCGGTGCCATCACGGCGAGCAACGAGCTGCCCGAGGGCGAGGACTCCGCCGCGATCTACGACCGGCTGCTGGTGCGGATCGAGGTCAAGTACCTGGAAGATCCCTCGAACTTCGCCGCCCTGGTCCGCTCCGCCGTCAGCCGCCCGGCCGCACCGCGGCGGACCACCCTGCCACTGGCCGCGCTGCGGCAGGCCGTGACCGAGGCCGTCCCCGCCGTCGAGGTCTCCGACCCGATCGTGGACGCCCTGTGTACGCTGCGGGCCGCCCTGCGCCGCAAGGAACTGGTCGCCTCCGACCGCCGCTGGCGGCAGGCGGTGGGCCTGCTCCAGGCGTCGGCGTACCTCGACGGGCGCCCCTCGGTCGCCGAGAGCGATCTGTCCGTGCTGACCCATGTGCTGTGGAACTCCCCCGCCGAACGCCCCACCGTCGAACGCGAGGTGCTGCAACTGGTCAACCCGGACGCCAAGGAGGCCCTCGACCTCGCCGACACCATCGACGAACTGGAGACCCAGCTCGACGCGATGGCCGGACAGTCCCGCGAGGCGCTGAGCGAGTGGGTCATCAAGAAGGCCCACAACCAGCTCGCCATGGCGGGCAAGCGGCTGGAGAAGCTGCGCGAGGAGGCGGCGGGCGCCGGCCGCTCCACCGCAGCCGTCGACCGGGTCACCGGCCGCCAGCGCGCCGTCCGCGCCCGGGTGCTCACCGAGGCCCTGGGCGTGGACGCGAGCACGGTGCAGGCCCAGCTCTGAGCGCGGGGGCGGACGGGACCATGGACCAGGGACCGCACCGGCTGGACGAACTGGCGAACCGGGCCGCCAAGTGGCTGGCGCTGTCGGCCGCCGCACCCGCACGGCACACCGCGGCCGTGGTCGCGGACCGCTTCGACCGGCTCACGTGGCGGGACACCTACGAGCAGTCCGCCGCGCTGCGGGACCTGGCCGGGGAACTGGGCGAGCGCCACGAACACATCGCCGACCTCCTCACCGACGCCTTCCTGGCCGCCTACCGGGCCGGCCCGCGGCTGCGCGAGCCCGCCGAGATGGACCCCTCCCGCATGGTCAACCACCGGATCGTCGGCGCGTTGCTGGACTCCCCCCGGTTCGCCGAGCTGCACCGGGAGACGGTCGGCGACCCGTACGCCGCCGCCATGGCCGTGCTCGCCCAGGCCACCGCGCTGCGCCGGATGCTGGACGAGTCCCGGCCCGCCCGGGACCGGGACGAGCGGGCGGAGCGGGCGCGGCAGAGCGCCGAGGACGCGGCGAGCGCCGTCGCCGAGGCGCTCCGGCGGGCCGCCGCCGAGGCCGACGCGGACGGCACCGTGCCCGGGCCGGCCGCCGACGCCGTACAAGCCGTACAACAGGCGGCCGAGAGCTCGGAGGCCGCCGCGAGGCGGGCCGCCCTGGACGCCGGGCAGGCCCACGCGGTGGCGCTCCCCGGCATCCGGGCCGCCGCGCGGAGCGCGGTGGCGAAGTCGGCGGCTGCCGCGCGGGAGGAGGCGGCGCTGATGCGGGCCTGGGGCGTCGGTTTTGGCGAACTGGAGCGGATGCCGTTCGACGAGCGCGCCCGGCTGGCCGAGCGGCTGCGCACCGGCCGGCTCGCACAGTGGGCCGAACTCATCGGCCGCTTCCGGCAGATGGCCGAGGGGGAGCGCGCCCGCAAGGTGGAGAACGCCACCGGGGAACTGATCGGGGTCACACTCGGCGACGACCTCTCCCGCGTCATCCCCTCCGAGCTGGCCAATCTCGGCCTGCCCGAACTGCGTGCGGTGTTCGCCGCGCGCTACGCCGCCGGAGAGCTGATGCTCTACGACAGCCAGGGAGAACAGGCCACCGGCCGGGGCGCCGTCATCGCCTGCGTGGACACCTCGCACTCCATGTACGAGGCGGGGCCCGGCGGCATCACCCGCGAGGCGTGGGCGAAGGCGTGCGCGCTGGCGCTCCTCGACCAGGCCCGCCAGGCGGGACGCGACTTCGTCGGCATCCTGTTCTCCGCCGCCGACAAGCTCCAGGTCTTCCGCTTCCCTGCCGACCGGCCCGCCCCGCTCGCCCGCACCCTCGACTTCGCTGAGACCTTCCTGGGCGGCGGCACCAGCTACCAGCGGCCGCTGTCGGCGGCGGGCGAACTGCTCGAGGAGGAGTTCAACGACGCCGCCCGCACCCGGGGCGACATCGTGATGCTCACCGACGACGACTGCGGCGTCACCGAGGAGTGGATGCGCGGCTGGAACGACGCCAAGCGCCGGCTGGGCTTCCGGGTCTTCGGCGTGGGCATCGGCGCCCCGCGCGTCGCGGAGGCCGGCTCGGTCCTCGAGGCCCTGTGCGACAACCTCAGGTCCATCGAGGACTTCACCGACGTCCACGCCGCCGCCGACCTGTTCCGAGTGATCTGACCCGTCCGCCGGCGCCGTCCGCGCGGGCCGTTACGGCTTGCGGGCCACCGCCCCGTACATCGCGATGTCCTCGTCGCGGATGCCCTGCTCGCCCGTGCCGTCCGGACGCCACCTGTGGACCTGGACGATGCCCGGTTCGGCCAACTCCAGGCCCTGGAAGAACTCGTGGGCCTCGTCGATGGTCCGCAGCCGCATCGGCATGTCGCGGGCCGCGTACTCGCGGGCGACCCGGCCCACCTCCTCGGGGGCGAACTCGGCGGTGCCGATGGTCATGGCCAGGTAGCTCCCGGAGGGCAGGGGCTCAAGGAGCCGGCGGACGATGCCGACCGCGTCGTCCTCGTCCAGGACGAAGTGGACGATCGCGATCACGGTGAGCGCGACGGGCCTGCCCAGGTCCAGGGTCTTGCGGAACTCGGCCGATTCCAGGACGGCTTCCGGGTGCTGGAAGTCCGCCTCGATGTACGTCGTCCGGCCCTCGGGCGTACTGGACAGCAGGCCCTGGGAGAGGGTGAGGACGATCGGGTCGTTGTCCACGTAGACCACCCGCGACTCGGGGGCCACGGACTGGGCGATCTCGTGCAGGTTGGGCGAGGTGGGGATGCCGGTGCCGATGTCGAGGAACTGGCGGATGCCCGCCTCCTCGGCCAGCCATCGCACCGCACGGTTCATCCAGTCGCGGTTGGCGCGCATGTGGACGGGCAGCGCCGGCCATTCCCGGGCCATCGCGTCACCCGCCTCCCGGTCGGCGGGGTAGTAGTCCTTTCCTCCCAGGATGTAGTCGTAGATCCGGGCCGAGTGCGCGTGCTCGGTGTCGATTCGGTCGGCCGGCCATCCGCTGTCGGACAACGTTCGCCCCTCTCTGGGTCGGGTCGTGCGGTGCGAGTGAACTCTCGGTGCGGAAAGTCTCACAGCTCCTTGCGCAGCGCGCCGAGGAGTTCCCCGGTGCTTCGGGCCGGGACGGCCTGGGCGCCCAGCCGGTCCAGGGCCTCGCGGTAGACCACCACGTCGTCGCCCTTGTCCAGATAGACGGCGCCCACGAGTCCGCCGAGATAGACGATGTCGGGGAGTTCGGGGGCCCGGAACCGGAAGACGTCGAACGCGCCCGCGCGCATGGCGGGGTGCGGCCCGCCGGCGAACGGCATGATCTGGACGGTCACGTTGGGCAGCCGGCCCACCTCGATCAGATGGTCCACCTGCTGCCGCATCACCTCGGGGCCGCCCACGGGCCAGCGCAGGACCGTTTCGTCCATCACGACCCACAGGCGGGGCGGGGAGGGCCGGGTGAGGATCTCCTGGCGCCGCATGCGCAGGGCGACCCGCCGCTCGGTGGCCTCGGCGGAGGCATGGGGGTTGCCGGCGCTCAGCAGGGCCCGCGCGTAGGCCGGGGTCTGCAACAGGCCGTGCACGGCCCCGGACTCGTAGGCGCGAATGTGCAGGGCTGCCTGCTCCAGGCTCAGATACGCCGCGAACCAGTCCGGCATGACGTCGCGGTAGGTGTGCCACCAGCCCCGCTTGTTCGCCTCGCGCGCCGACTTCAGGAAGGTGTCGATCTCCTGCTGGTCGCGGACGCCGTAGACCTGGAGCAGCTTCTCCACGTCCGGAAGCCGCAGCCGCGCCACCTTCGCCGCCTCCAGGCGGCGGATCGTGGAATGGCTCACCCCGATCGCCTCACCGGCCTGTTCGAACGTCAGACCGGCACGGGTGCGCAACTCCTCCAACTGCCTGCCGAGGATCATGCGCAGCACGGAGGGGGCACCGCCCCAATCGGTCTCCGCGGTCACTCCGTCTTCCCTTCGCCTCGCCGTCCCGCGCCCGGGCCCCGGACGCGCAAGTCTGCCACGGGCGCCGCCCGTTCGAGGAGCATGCGTCCAGCCGGCTGCAATTTTCAAATTGCCGGTTGCGCAGGGTTGTTGAAGGATGACACAGTGGTTCCACCGCCCCCTGTTTTCCTCGACCGACGGCCAGGACCGTCCTGCTGGACACGCACCCCCACCCCACGGGACGGTCTCGCATGACAACGTTCTCCTGGTGATCCGTCGGTCGCGCGCGCCGACAGACCGACTGCGCGTCGAAGTGGAGAAGTGGAGCAGTTCGGCCGCGCCGGTCCCACCGGTCCGCCCGCTCCCCGCCCGGCCAAAGGACACCCCCCATGGACCTGCAGCGCACCCGTGATCCACGTCCGTCCGCGGCCACCGCCCGTGACCGCTCAGGTACGTCCGACACCGCGTGCCCACCCCGGCGACGCCGCTCCGGCCCGGCCTCGCTCCCCCTCCCCGCCGGGTTGCACGCCGGCCTCGGTCACGACGCCGTCGGCACCTGCGCGGAACACGGCGAGCGCATCCTGAACTCCCTGCCCCGCGCGGGCTGCGTGTTCGCCGACGAGGGGCTCTGGTGGTGGATCGTCCCCTCGGGATCCGACATCGGGGTCGCGTGGCCGCACAGTACCCATTACGTCGCCGGCGACCCCTCCTGGACCCGGCCGCGGCCGGCCGACCGGGTGTCCGGGCCGCGCCTGATACACGGCCCCGACGGCGACTCGCCCTACACCGCGCCCATCCCGCTGTACTTCCTCGTCTGCCGGCTCACCGGCGTGCCACCGCACTGGTCCCTGGTGCCCTGAGCGACCGCGTGCCCGGCACCGGCCGACGGGGAAGTAGACGCAGTAGCGGCCGGCATCCCGCACGACATCGTTGTCGCGTCCGACTCCCGGACGTACGAGGACTTTGTCCGCTTCGCCTGCCGCTTCACCTTCCGAACCTGGAGTGCCTTCTTCCGATTGATCTCGTTCAACTAGTTGACATGCACAGGGAAGCACTACAACGCTGCAAGTCCCCCCACACCAAGGAGGACGTGTGCTTTCCCCACGCAAGCTCACTGCGTCCCTGGCCGTCGCGGCGTCGATCGGCGCCGTCGCCGTCGTCGTCGGGCCGGCCGAACCGGCTTCGGCGGTAGCGGACACCATCCCGCTCACCCTGAAGAACGACTCGGGCAGCGCCGAACAGGTCTACGTGTACGTGATCGGCACCGAACTCGCTTCCGGGCAGCAGGGATACGCCGACGAGAGCGGCACCTTCCACGCCTGGCCGGCCGGTGGCGCCCCGCCGGTCCCGGCCCCCGACGCCTCGTTCGCCGGCCCCGCAAACGGCGGGTCAAAGACCGTTCAGCTTCCGAAGTTCTCGGGCCGGGTCTACTTCTCGTACGGCCAGAAACTCGACTTCCGGCTCGCCGACGGCGGACTCGTGCAGCCGGCCGTCCAGAACGCCGACGACCCCAACCACGACACGCTGTTCAACTGGACCGAGTACACGCTCAACGACTCGGGCCTGTGGATCAACTCCACCCAGGTGGACATGTTCTCGGCGCCCTACTCCGTCGGCCTGACCGCGGGTGACGGCTCGACGAAGCAGACCGGTTCACTGAAGCCGGGCGGGTACAAGGCCGTTGCCGACGGCCTCCAGCAGCAGGGCGGCGGCTGGGAGGGCCTGGTCCAGACCCGCGACGACGGCTCGCCGCTGCGGGTCCTGGCTCCCGGCCACGGCATCGGCTCCGGAGACCTGCCGGCCGACGTGATGAGCGACTACATCGACCGGGTGTGGAGCAAGTACGCCACCGACACGCTGACGGTCACGCCGTTCAAGGATCAGCCGGACACAAAGTTCTACGGCAAGGTCAACGGCGACAGGATGGACTTCACCGACGGCACCGGCGCGGTGGTCACCTCCTTCGAAAAGCCCGACTCCGACTCCGTCTTCGGCTGCTACAACAAGCTCGACGCACCCAACGACCAGGTGCGCGGCCCCATTTCGCGGACCCTGTGCGCCGGGTACAACCGGTCGACGCTGCTCACCAACTCCGAGCAGCCCGACGCCGACGCCTCCGGCTTCTACCAGGACGGTGTCACCAACCACTACGCCCGGCTGATCCACGCGCAGATGCGGGACGGCCACGCGTACGCCTTCGCCTTCGACGACGTCGGCAACCACGAGTCGCTCGTGCACGACGGCGACCCCAAGGACGCCGCCATCACGCTCGAGTCCTTCGACTGACCCGAGCCGTCGACCGACCGGGCCGGCCCCACCCGCGCCCGGACCTTCCCCCCACCTCTACGCCCGCTCCCGCCTCGTGGGAGCGGGCCCACGAAAGGGAGAGACATGGCCTCCCCACGACTGCTCCGCAGTTGCCTGCTCGCCACCCTGTCCGCCACCCTCGTCGCGGCCGCCGCGGTGACCCCCGCCCAGGCGGAGCACCGGCCGAAGTCCGCCGCGGCGGTGACGTTCTCCGACACGTTCGACGGACCCGCCGGGTCGGGCGTCGACTCCGCCAAGTGGCAGCTCGAAACCGGAGACAACGTCAACAACCACGAGCGGCAGTACTACACGTCCGGCACCGACAACGCGAAGCTCGACGGCCAGGGCAATCTGGTGATCGAGGCCCGGCGCGAGAACCCGGGCAACTACCAGTGCTGGTACGGCACGTGCGAGTACACCTCGGCGCGGCTCAACACCTCGGGCAAGTTCACCGCCACCTACGGGCACGTCGAGGCCCGGATGAAGATCCCGCGCGGACAGGGCATCTGGCCCGCGTTCTGGATGCTGGGCCAGGACATCGGCGAGGTCGGCTGGCCCAACTCCGGCGAGATCGACATCATGGAGAACGTCGGCTTCGAGCCCTCGACGGTCCACGGCACCATCCACGGCCCCGGCTACTCCGGCTCGGGCGGCATCGGCGCGGCCTACACACTGCCGAACGGCGAGGCGTTCGCGGACGCCTTCCACACCTTCGCGGTGGACTGGGCGCCCGACAAGATCACCTGGTCGGTCGACGGCAACGTCTACCAGACCCGTACGCCGGCCGATCTGAACGGCAACGACTGGGTCTTCGACAAGCCGTTCTTCCTCATCCTGAACCTCGCGGTCGGCGGCTACTGGCCCGGCGACCCCGACGGCTCGACCACCTTCCCGCAGCAACTGGTGGTCGACGAGGTGAAGGTGACCACGAGCGACGGCTGACGGCTGAAGCTGACGGCTGACGGAGCCCAGCCGGACACGAAGTCGACCGCCGCCTCCCCGGAGGTGGCGGTCTTCTTCGCGTTCAGCCGCGGGTCAGGTCTTGGAGGCCGACCACCCGCAGCAGCTCCAGCCGCGCGTGGGACTCGCTGCCCGGTCGGGCGGTGTGGACGATCAGCCGCTGGTCGTGCTCGGGGCTCAGCAGCACCTCGCAGTCCAGCTCCAGCAGGCCCACGACCGGATGCAGGAAGCGCTTGACGTCGGCCTGGCGCACGGCGACCTCGTGGGTGTCCCAGAGCGCCGAGAACTCCTCGCTCCGGGCGCGCAGCAGGCGTACGAGCGCCCTCAGCCGCGCGTCGTCCGGGCGGCGGGCGAGAGTGGCGCGCAGATCCGCCACCGCCGTGCGGCCGGCCCGGTCGTGGTCCTCGGCCGGGAAGAGTTCCCGCGCGGACGGGTCCATGAAGAAGCGCCGGACGACGTTGGGCTCCGCCTCGGGGGCGGAGGCGTCGCCGTGGAGCGCCCTGGCCATCGCGTTCTGCGCGAGGATGTCGCCGCGGTCGCTCACCACCTGCGCGGGGACGTCGGTCAGCCGGTCCAGGAGGAGGAGCAGGCCTGGGCGGACGTGGTCCGTCGGGGTCCGGTCGCGCGAGGGCTCCTCGCCGGCCAGCAGGAAGAGATGGTCGCGTTCGTCGCCGGTCAGCCGCAGCGCGCGGGCGACGGCGGCGAGCATCTGGCGGGACGGCCGCGATCCCCTGGCCTGCTCGAGCCGCGTGTAGTGGTCGGTGGACATGCCCGCCAACTGCGCCACCTCCTCGCGGCGCAGCCCCGGGGTGCGACGCCGCGCGCCCGGCGAGAGCCCCACGTCGGCGGGGGTGAGCCGGGTGCGGCAGCGGCGCAGGAAATCGGCCAGCTCGGTTCTGTCCACCCGTCCACCATGCCGCGTGTCGCCGGCCGCAGCCAGGGACGGCCGGTCCCTGGACAAGGACGTCTCTCCCGCCGCGGCCGGCCCCGCCGCACGCTGGAGGCCCGCGGGTCCACCGGCCCACCTCGCCGGTGCGACGCGCTGTCGGGAACCCTTCGCAAGGATTCGCAAGGTCGCAAGGAAAGGCATGGTCGCCATGCAGTACCGCACACTCGGCCGGACCGGTATCAAGGTCAGCCCCTACGCGCTCGGCGCGCTGATGTTCGCCACGTCGATCGGCAACCCCGACCCCGACGACTCGGTCCGCGTCATCCACAAGGCGCTGGACGCCGGGATCAACCTGATCGACACCGCCGACGCCTACCGCGACTCCGAGGAAGTCGTCGGCAAGGCGCTCAAGGGGGGGGCGCGACGACGTCGTCCTCGCGACCAAGGTGAGCCGCCCGCTGGGAGACGACCCCAACCAGCAGGGCGCCTCACGGCGCTGGATCATGACCGCCGTGGAGAACTCGCTGCGCCGCCTCGGGACCGACCACATCGACCTCTACCAGATTCATCGGCCGGATCCCGACACGGACGTCGAGGAGACGCTCTCCGCGCTCTCCGACCTGATCCGCAGCGGCAAGGTCCGTGCGATCGGTACGTCCACGATGCCGGCGTCCGACATCGTGGAGGCCCAGTGGGTCGCCGAGCGACGCGGTCTGGCACGGTTCCACACCGAGCAGCCGCCGTACTCGCTGCTCAGCCGCGGCATCGAACGCGAGGTGCTGCCGGTCGCGCGGCGCCACGGGATCGGCACGCTGGTGTGGGGGCCTCTCGGGCAGGGCCTGCTGACGGGGCGGGTGCGCAAGGGCGGGCAGAACGAACTGCGCCGCGCCGGGTTCCTCCGGCACGTCAACGACGAGCGCCGTCTCGACGCCGTCGAGCGGTTCGTCTCGCTCGCCGGGGAGGCGGGCCTGCCGCTGACGCATCTCGCGATGGCGTTCACCATCGCCCACCCGGGCGTGACCAGCGCGATCGTCGGACCGCGCACGATGAGTCATCTCGACGACCTGCTGGCAGGCGTCGATGTCGCGCTCGGCGACGACCTGCTCGACCGGATCGACGAGATCGTCCCGCCCGGCACGGACGTCGGCGTCCTCGACCAGGTCTTCGTACCGCCGGCTCTCCAGCGGGCGGGCCTGCGCCGCCGGCCCGTGGGCGAACGTTCCGCCGCCTGACGGTGAGTGGAACGCCTCGCGCGCACGTATGGAGTACGGGAGGGCTCTCGCCCGCCCGGCCCGCGTCCGCGCGAGGGCCCGCAGCGACCGACTCGAGGAGAGCGCACCGATGAGCACCGCACGCCTGAACGACCGGCTGACCAGACAGCAGCCCCTGGTTCTCGGACTGTTCCGCATCGTCCTGGGCGTGCTGTTCACCAGCGAGGGCGCCGCCACGGTCTTCGGGCTGCTGGACCGGCGGGCCAGCTCCACGGGTGACTGGCCGTTCTGGTACGCCGGCGTCATCGAGCTGGTGGCGGGGGCCTTCGTCCTCGTCGGCGTGGCGACGCGCGGGGCGGCGTTCCTCAGCTCGGGAATCATGGCCTTCGCCTACTTCACCGAGCACCAGGGGGACGGCCTCTTCCCGCTCCAGAACGGCGGGCTCGCCCCGGCGCTGTTCTGCTGGGGCTTCCTGCTGCTGGTCTTCTTCGGGCCGGGTGCGCTGTCCCTGGCGGGACTGCTCCGCCGCGGCGACACCGCCCCGGGCGCCGCCCGGCCGGTGACCGGGCAGGTCTCGTGACCATGCAGGTCTCGTGACCGGGCGGGTCTCGTGACCGGGCGGCGCTCGTGCCCGGCCGCTCTCAGGGGGAGGTCGTTTCGGCGATGTCGGCACCCGGAGCATCCTCGTCCGGGGCCGCCGGGGGCGGAAAGATCAGGTCTTCGAGCGCGTCCGCGGCGAAGAGGAAGGCCATCATCACAACCGGTAGGAGCAACGCGAGCAGAATCACAGGACCTCCCGGTAGGTCGGTCTGTGGGCGTCGTGGCCCGGCTCTCAGGATGCGCCCGAATGGCGGAACCCGCACGACGGAACGGGCCACGAGACGACACCGGCGGCTGATCAGCGCAGGTGAGAGGCGCCCTGGGGTGATTCTTTGGCCAACCGTTCACGCATATGCAGAACGCACGTGCGGCGCATCCTCTGCCCAGGACATGCCGTTGGGTACGTATGGAACCTCTCCTCGAGATCAGTTCGTCGTCGATCTGCGCGGGGTGGCGTTCATCGACTCCATGGGCCTGGGCGTGCTGGTCGGCGCACTCAAACGGGTCCAGTCCGTCCATGGGGAGCTGAAACTGGTCATCACCGACGCCAACACGAAGCAACTCTTCGCCCTGACCGGCCTGCGGCACGTCTTCCCCATCTTCGACTCGGTGTACCAGGCGAGGCGAACATCCTAGGAGTGGCAGCTCCTGGGGGCGTTCATGGCCGGGTCGCCCGGTCCAGTTCGAGGAGGACCGAGTAGTACTCGCGCCCGGTCGCGCGGTCCATGCCGATCTCGCACATGCGGTTGGCGGACAGGTGCGCGTCGTACGCGCGCGAGGTCACCTCCTCGGCCTCCTTCGCCGTCGCCGAAGCGGTCAGCTCCTTGTGCAGCATGCCCCGGTCACCGGCGAAGGCGCAGCATCCGGCGTCGTCGGGGACGACGACCTCGTCGGCGATCGCCTCGGCGACCTGCCGCAGTTCGTCCACGTCGCCCAGGTGCCGCATGGAGCACGTCGGGTGCAGCACCGCCGAACCGGTGGTGCGGCGGATCGTCAGCCGTGGCAGGAGTTCGTCCGCGGCCCAGACGACCGAGTCGACCACCTTCAGTCGCCGGTGCAGTTCCCGGTTGGCGTCGCTGAGGTGGGGGACGGCCTCGTGCTTGATGCCGAGCGTGCAGGACGAGGCGTCGACGACCAGCGGGAGCCGCCCGCCGTCGGTCCAGGCCCAGGCGGCCTCGACGACGCGGTTGGCCATCACGGTGGTGCCGTCCGCGTAGCCCTTGGAGTGCCAGATCGTGGAGCAGCAGGTGCCCGCGACGTCGTCGGGGATCCAGACCGGCCGGCCGGCGCGGGCCGAGACGTCGACCACGGCCTGCTGGAGCGAGGGGGTCCCGTCGCCCTCGGGGCCGGCGAAGATCCGGTTGACGCAGGCCGGGTAGTAGACGGCGCTCGCTCCCGTCCGGGAGGTGCGGGGGACGGCGCGGGCGGCGGCGCCGGGGATCTCCGGCAGCCACTCGGGCACCAGGTCGGTTCGTACGGCCTTGCGGGCGAGGCCGGTGGCGGCCGTCAGCAGCCGGTCGCTGATCCTGTCCGCCGCGCCGACCGCGAGCCGCGCCGACGCCTCCACGGTCTTGAAGCGCTTCGCGGTGAGGGCGGCGATCCGCTCCTCGCGCGGTGAGTGCCGCCGGTGGCGGAACTCTTTCATCATGGCGCCGGTGTCGATGCCCACCGGACAGGCGATCGCGCAGGTGGAGTCGCCCGCGCAGGTGTCGACGGCGTCGTAGCCGTAGGAGGCGAGGAGCTGTTCCTCCACGGGCGAACCGGCCGGCTGGCGCAGCATCTCCCGCCGCAGCACGATCCGTTGGCGCGGAGTGGTCGTCAGGTCGTGGCTGGGGCAGGTGGGTTCGCAGAAGCCGCACTCGATGCAGGGGTCGGCGACCGGCTCGATTGCGGGGATCGTCTTCAGGCCGCGCAGGTGGGCCCTCGGGTCGCGGTCCAGGACGACCCGGGGTGCCAGTACGCCCTCGGGGTCGACGACCTGCTTGGTGCGCCACATCAGCTCGGTCGCCCGGGACCCCCACTCCATCTCCAGGAACGGGGCGATGTTGCGCCCGGTGGCGTGCTCCGCCTTCAGCGACCCGTCGAAACGCTCCACGGTCATGCGGCAGAAGGCGTCCATGAAGGCGGCGTACCGGTCGACGTCGGAGGTCCTGGACGCGTCGAAGGCGAGCAGGAAGTGCAGGTTGCCGTGGGCGGCGTGACCGGCGACGGCGGCGTCGAAGCCGTGCTCGGCCTGGAGCCCGAGAAGGTCCTGGCAGGCGTCGGCCAGTCGGGACGGCGGAACCGCGAAGTCCTCCGTGATCAGGGTGGTGCCCGCCGGGCGGGAACCGCCGACCGCCGTGACGAAGGCCTTGCGTGCCTTCCAGTAGCCGGAGACGACCTTGGCGTCGCGGGTGAACCCGTTGGTCACCGAGGCGACCGGCGCGACCAGTTCCAGCCGTTCGACGACTCCGGCCGCCGCCCGCTCGAACGCCTCCTGCGCCGCCTCGTCGGGGGCCCGGAACTCCACGAGCAGCGCCGCCGTCTCCCGCGGCAGTCCGGCCCAGTCGGCCGGCACGCCCCGCACGCTCACCGAGGCGCGCAGCGTGTTGCCGTCCATCAGCTCGACGGCGACGGCTCCGGCCTCGTTGAACAGCGGTACGGCGGCCGCCGCGGCGGTCAGCGAGGGGAAGAAGAGCAGACCGCTGGAGACCTTGCGGTCCAGCGCCAGGGTGTCGAAGACGACGTCGGAGATGAACCCGAAGGTGCCCTGGGAGCCGACCATCAGTCCGCGCAGGATCTCGACGGGTGTGGCGCCGTCCAGGAAGGCGTCCAGTCGGTAGCCGTTGGTGTTCTTGATCTCGTACTTGGCGCGGATGCGGGCGGTGAGCCGGGCGTCGGCCTCGATCTCCGCCTTGAGGGCCAGCAGCCCCGCGCACAGCTCCGGCTCGGTCCGCACCAGTCGCTCGTCCGCGTGCGGGTCGGCCGTGTCGACGACGGTGCCGCCGGGCAGCACGAAGGTCAGCGAGGCGAGGGTGCGGTAGGAGTTGCGGGTGGTGCCGGCGGTCATCCCGGAGGCGTTGTTCGCGACGACCCCGCCGACGGTGCAGGCGATGGCGCTGGCCGGGTCGGGCCCCAGGATCCTGCCGTACCGGGCGAGGGTCGTGTTGGCCCGCATGACCGTGGTGCCGGGACGGATGCGGGCCCGCGCGCCGCCGTCCAGGACCTCGATGCCCGTGAAGTGCCGTCGTACGTCGACGAGGATGTCCTCGCCCTGCGCCTGGCCGTTCAGACTCGTGCCGGCGGCGCGGAAGACGACCTGGCGGCCGTTGGCGCGCGCGTACCCCATGACCGCGGCGACGTCGTCGATGCTCTCGGGGAGTACGACGACCTGCGGAACGAACCGGTAGGGGCTGGCGTCGGAGGCGTACTTCACCAGGTCGGAGACCTTCCAGCGGACCTTCTCCGGTCCCAGCAGCGCGGTCAGCCCGGTGCGCAGCGCCTCGGGCGTACCCGTGGCCCCGCTGTCGGGGACCCGGTCGGCCGCCGGGGCGCGGACCGCTGTGGGGCGGAGGGTTTCCGGCTTGGGCTCCAGCAGGGGCATGGCGTTCGTCTCCCACGATCTCGAACAGTGCTGATCAGCGTACGACTGCGGCCGCGGACGGGTCCGGGTCCGGGTCCGGGTGCGGCAGGAGGGCCACCACGTCGATCTCCACGAGGATGTCCATCAGGTCGGACCCGACGGTGGTGCGCACCGGGCAGGGCTCCTCGAAGAACTCGCGGTAGGCCGCGTCGTACGCCGAGAAGTCCCGCTTGAGGTGTTGCAGGTGCGCGGTGACCTTCACGACGTCCCGCATGGACAGCCCCGGCTCGGCGAGGACCGCGGCGACGTTGCGCAGCACCTGCGCGGTCTGCGGTCCGACACCCTCCGGTACGGCACCGGTGACCGGGTCCTGGGGGCCGAAGCCCGCCGTGAACAGGAACCCGCCCGCCACCACACCCTGGGAGTAGGCGCCCGCGGGACGGGGAGCCCCGGGCGTGCGTACGGCTCGCTCATCCGGTCAGGTCTCCGTCCCGCTCGTTGACCCCGGCGTAGTGGTGGAGCTTGTCCTCGTCCACGCTGACGCCCAGGCCGGGTCCCGACGGCACCCGCAGCCGGCCGTTCTCCAGGTGCAGCGGCTCGATGATGTCGTCCGCGTGCAGGTAGTACATGCTGTCGATGGCCCGGGAGAGGACGGGCGTGCTGGACACCACGGCCAGGTGTGCCGCCGTGGCGATGCCGAGTTCGCCGCCGCTGTGCAGGTTCATGCCCAGGCCGAAGGTCTCGCAGTGCGCGGCGAGCGCCTTGGTCGCGGCGATGCCGCCCCACTTGTAGACGTCGCCGTGGATGACGTCGACCGCGTTCAGGCGCATGGCGGGCGCGAAGTCCTCGAAGCGGACGACGCACATGTTGGTGCACAGCGGGATGCGTACCTTCGCCTTCACCTGGCTCATGCCCTCGATGCCGACGCAGGGGTCCTCCAAGTACTCCAGGTCGAGTTCCTCCAGGGCGATCCCGGCGCGGACCGAGTCGGGGACGGACCAGGCCGCGTTCGGATCGACGCGCAGGTTCACGTCGGGCAGCGCCTCGCGGACGGCGCGCAGGATGGCGACATCGCCCTCGGAGTCCCTGGTGCCCTTGAGCTTGACGGCCTCGAATCCGCCCTCGGCGACGACGCGTACGGCGTGCTCCGCCATGGCCTTGGGCAGGTCGGCGGCCGTGGCGCCGGGCGCGTCGGCGCGGGTGATCAGCGCGGTGAGGGGCACCTCGTCGCGGACGGCGCCGCCCAGCAGGTCGGTGACGGACTGGCCGGTGGCCTTGCCCATCGCGTCCCAGCAGGCGACGTCGACGGCGGCGATCGCCGCGTAGCCGAGGTAGCCGTAGAAGAACGGCACCATGTGCTGCTTGCGGTGGAAGCTCTCCAGCGCGAACGGGCTGACGCCCATCAGGTCGGGGATCATCTGCCGGACGATCGCGGCGACGGGTGCGCCCCACATCGTCTCGCCCCAGCCCTCGACGCCTTCGTCGGTGCGGACGCGGACGACGGTGCGGGTCTCGCCGGTCTTGGTCTCGAAGGAACTCGTGAAGGGATTGACGAGTGGGAGGTTGACGACCCACACGTCGACGTCGGTGATCTTCATTTCTACTCCTCGCATCATCGGGCTGACCGGCTCGCGGTGTCGAAGGCACGGATCGCGCGGGCCAGTCCTCGGGCCCGGTCGTCCAGGAGCCGGCCGCCCCGGTCGGCGTCGGCGCCGGAGGCGTCGTCCGTGGAGCCGTCGACCCGCTCCCATTCGCCGTGGCGTTCGACGGTCAGGCCGGGGTGGGGCGGGTTGTCGAACAGGGGTGGTGGATCGACGGGGGCGCGGGCGGGCACGGGGGTGCGCACCAGGCCCGGGTGGGCCGCCAGCATGAGGGACGTCTCGAACCATCCGGCGTGCCCCGGGGTGACCTCGGGCCGTCCGGCCGTGTCGTCGCCCGCGGTGACGGTCCAGTACGAGCAGGCGGCGACGGTCACCTCGGCGCGCAGCGCGAACCGCTTCACGGCGAGCCGCATGATCTCGTCGTTGCCGCCGTGGCCGTTGACGACCATGACGCGGCGGTACCCGCTGGTCACGAGTGAGTCCAGGACGTCGTCCAGGACGGCGCCGAGGGTGGCCGCGGAGAGCGAGACGGCCGCCGCGAACAGATGGTGCGGGCTGTGCCCGAAGGGCAGGGCCGGCAGGCGTACGACCTCGGGCGCGGCGCTCTCCCCGCCGGGCAGGTCCAGGAGGTCGAGGGCGCGGTCCACGACCGCCTCGGCCAGCAGGGTGTCGGTGCCCATCGGCAGGTGCGCGGCGTGCTGCTCCTGCGAACCGATGGGCAGCAGGGCGATGCCGTCCTCGCCGGCCCGGCGTACCTCCCGCCAGGTGAGTTCGGTCAGTCTCGATTGGCTCACGGTGCTACCTCTCCGAAACGGGGCCGTGGCAGAGTCGGCGCATGGTCCACAAAAGTTCTCCGTTGCGACTGGTCCCCGACGCCGCGGAGCGACCGGCCTCCCCTCCCGCGGCCCGGCGGCTGGGGGCCGTCGAGCTGGTGCCGGGGCGGGTCAGGGCGGCCGTGCTGTCCATGGCGGGCCGGGTGCTGGACCGCACCGAGTCGTCGTACGACGCGGCCACGGCGACCCCCGCGGACATCGACAGGGCGCTGGCCGCGGCGGCCGGGTGCTTCGCCGCCCACGAGCTCCAGGGGATCGGGGTGGCCGCCGCGGGGCTCGTGGACCCCCTCACGGGGCTGATCCTCGAGGTGAACGACGTGCCCGCGCTGCACGGCTATCCGGTGACGGAGCGGCTCGGCGCGCTCACCGGGGCCGGGGTGCGGGTGGAGCACCGGGCGCGGCTCCAGGTGCTCGGCGACCGCTGGTTCGGCGCGGGTCGCGGACGGCGTACGTTCGCCTCGGTCTCGACCGGCGAGGTGCTCGGGGTGGGTGTGCTCTACGACGGCGAGGTGATGGCCCCGCCCGGCGGACGCAGCGGCGCGGACATGACCGTGTCGGCCAGTGGTGAGCGCTGTACGTGCGGGAACCGGGGCTGCTGGAAGACCCTGGCCACGACCGGCTGGCTGCGGGCCCGGGCGCGCGCGGCCGGGCTCGGGGACGCGGTGTCGCTGGACGCGCTGGTGAACGGCGGGGACGCGCTCGCCGGGCGGGTGGTCGAGGAGTACGCGCACAACCTGGCCCTGGGGCTGGTGAACGTGCAGCAGCTCTTCGCGCCCGGCCTGTTCATCCTGCACGGTGAGGCCCGTGAGGGTGGTGAGCGCTTCCGCACCGTCGTGGAGGAGCGGCTGCAAAACGCGGTCGCCTTCGTGGGCGCCGAGCAGCCGCGGGTGCTGGTCGGTACGGGCGCCGTCGACGACGTGGCGCTGCTGGGCGGGGCGGGACTCGTACTGTCCCACCTGTAGGGAGTGAGGGGTCATCGGCTGTCCGCGCCCGCCGCCGAGGAGGCCCGCTCGGCGGCGCGACGGCCGCGGCGCGGGTCGAGGACCGGCACGGCGTCGAGGAGCTGCCGGGTGTAGGGGTGCTGCGGGCTGTGCAGTACGGCCGCCGCCTCGCCCACCTCCACCAGGCTGCCCCGGCTCATCACCGCGACCCGGTCGGCCACCTGCGCCACGACGGCCAGGTTGTGCGAGACGAACACGTAGGTGAGACCCAGCCGTCGCTGCAGCTCCGCCAGCAGATCGAGGACGGTCGCCTGTACGGACACGTCCAGGGCGCTGGTGGGCTCGTCGAGCACCAGCAGCCGGGGGCGGAGTGCCAGGGCCCGTGCGATCGAGACGCGCTGGCGCTGGCCGCCGGAGAACTCGTGCGGGTAGCGGTCCTGGATGCCGGCGTCCAGGCCCACGGCCTCCAGGAGTTCCCCGACCCGCTCCCTGGTGCGGGCGCGTGCGCGCCGTCCGCGTGCCTCGGGGTCGTGGGTGACCAGGGGTTCGGCGACGATGTCGGTGATGCGCATGCGGGGGTTCATGCTCGAGTAGGGGTCCTGGAGGACGACCTGCATCTGCCGTCGTACGCCGCGCAGTTGGGAGGCGGAGAGGGCGGCGAGGTCCTGGCCGTCGAAGCGCACGTTTCCGGCGGTGGGTTCGAGGAGTCCGAGGAGCAGCCGGGTGAGGGTGGTCTTGCCGCAGCCGGACTCGCCGACCAGGGCGAGGGTCTCGCCCTCGTGGACTTCGAGTGACACGTCGTCGACTGCGACCGTCGTGTGCCGGCTGCCGAACTCCCTGCGCAGGCCGTTCAGTTCCAGGAGGACCTTCCCGGCCGGGGGCGCGGGCGCGGTGGCTTCGGTGGCTTCGGTGGTCATGCCGCCTCCAATCGCGGGGTGGCCGCCAGCAGCTCGCGGGTGTAGTCGTCGGCCGGCCGGTCGAAGACGTCGAGGACGTCGCCGGTCTCGACGACCTTGCCCTTGTTCATGACCACGACGCGGTCGGCGGTCTCCGCGACGACCGCGAGGTCGTGGGTGATGAGCACGACGGCCATGTCGTGTTTGTGCTGGAGGGTGACGAGGAGGTCGAGGATCTGGCGCTGCACGGTGACGTCCAGGGCGGTGGTCGGCTCGTCGGCGATGAGTACGCGGGGCCTCGCCACCAGTGCCGTCGCGATCATCACGCGCTGGCGCAGGCCTCCGGAGAGTTCGTGCGGGTACTGGCGGTAGCGCAGGGCGGGGTCGGGGATGCCGACCTCGTCGAGCGCCGCCAGCGCGGCCTCCCCGGCCTCGGCGCGGGACATGCCGGTGTGGTGCCTGAGCACCTCGGCGACCTGGGCGCCGACGCGTTGGAGCGGGTCGAGGCAGGTCATCGGGTCCTGGAAGACCATGGCGATGTCGCGTCCGCGGACCTTGCCGAGTTCCTTCTCGGAGAGTTTCAGCAGGTCCCGTCCGTCGAAGCGGATCTCGCCGCTCGGGTAGAAGCACGGCGGGCTCGGGTTGAGCCGCAGGACGGAGAGCGCGGTGGCGCTCTTGCCGCTGCCGGACTCCCCCACGACGGCGAGGGTTTCGCCTGCGCCCACGTGCAGGGAGACGTCCTGGACGGCGTGGACGACGGACGTCTCCAGCCGGAAGTCGACGCTGAGGCCGTTGATCTCCAGCAGCGGCTGCTGGTCCGCCGGTCGCGGGGACGGGTCGGTTGCGGTTCGGTCGATGGTCATCGGCGGTAGGCCTTCGGGTCCGCGACGTCCCGCAGGGCGTCGCCGGTGATGTTGATGGCGAGGGAGGTCAGCATCAGCGCGATGCCGGGGAAGACGGCGACCCACCAGGAGGTGCCCAGGTAGAGCTGGCCGTCGGAGAGCATGGCGCCCCAGGTGACGGTCTCCTTGGGCACGCCCAGGCCGAGATAGCTCAGGGAGGCCTCGGCGACGATGGCGGCGGCGACGTGCAGGGTGCCGATGGTGGCCAGCGGCGCCATCACGTTGGGCAGCAGGTGGCGGCGCATGATGGTGACGTCGGTGACGCCGATCGCGCGGGCCTCGGTGATGAAGTCGCGGGTGCGCAGCGACATCACCTCGGAGCGCACGACGCGGGCGTAGGAGACCCAGCCGGTGAAGCCGAGGACCAGGATCACCATCCACAGGCCCGAGCCGAGGAAGCCGACGATGGCGAGGGCCAGCAGCAGCGAGGGGAAGGCGAGTTGCACGTCGGCGAGGCGCATGAGGGTGCGGTCGATCCAGCGGCCGAAGTAGCCGGCGGACAGTCCCACGACGGTGCCGACGACACCGGCGAGCAGGGCGGCGCCGGCGCCGACGAGCAGGGAGACCCGGGCGCCGTAGACGACGCGTGAGAGCAGGTCGCGGCCGAGCTGGTCGGTGCCCAGGAGGTGGGCGCCGCTGCCGCCGTCCTGCCAGGCGGGGGGCCGCAGCCGCAGCAGGAGGTTCTGGGTGTTGGGGTCGTAGGGGGCGATCAGGGGCGCGAACAGGGCGGCGACGAGCAGCAGTACGAGTACGGCGAGGGCCACCGCGGCCAGTTTGTTGCGCAGCAGGGCCCGCAGGACGACGGCCCGGGGGCCGATGCCGCCCGACGGTGTCTTCGCCGTGGCCCGGTCGGGCGCGGCGGGGGTCGTGACGGTCATCGTGACGTCCTCACCCTCGGGTCGAGGAAGCTGTAGGAGAGGTCGACGAGCAGGTTCACCACGACGAAGGTGGCGGCGAAGAACAGGACGGTGGCCTGGACGAGGGGGAAGTCGCGGTTGGAGATCGCCTCGATCGTCAACTGTCCGACCCCGGGCCAGGAGAAGACCCGTTCGGTGAGGATGGCCCCGCCGAGCAGGTTGCCCACTTCGAGGCCGACGACGGTCACCACCGGCAGCGAGGCGTTGCGCAGCCCGTGCCGCAGGACCACTTTGAGCGGCCCGAATCCCTTGGCGCGGGCGCTGCGGATGTGGTCCGAGGAGAGCACGTCGATCAGTGAGGAGCGCAGCAGTCGGGCGACGACGGCGACGGAGTACACGGCGAGGGTGATGGCGGGCAGGATCAGGTTGGCGAACGTGCCGTATCCGGAGGCGGGCAGGGCCCGCAGCCAGACGGCGAAGACCAGGATGAGCAGGATGCCGACCCAGAACGGCGGGGTGGACTGGCCGAGCAGGACGCCGGTCATCACGGTGTTGTCGGTGCCCCGGCCGCGTCGCATGGCGGCGAAGATGCCCGCCGGGACGGCGATGACGAGGGTCACCACCAGTGCGGCGGCGGCCAGTTCGAGCGTGGCGGGCAGCCGGTCGGCGAGGATCTCGCTCACGGGCTGGCCGTAGACGAGGGAGTCGCCGAAGTCGAGGTGGAGCAGTCCCCAGAGATAGTCGAGGTACTGGGAGATCAGGGACTGGTCCAGGCCCAGGGAATGGCGCAGCACCTGCTCCTGTTCGGCCGTGGCGTCCGGCGGCAGCAGGATCTTCACGGGGTCGCCGGACAGACGTACGAGGAAGAAGGCGACGGTCGCCGTGCACAGCAGCACGAGCAGGGCGGTGGCCAGGCGCCTGACCACCTCGCGCAGCAGGCCGGTCCGGTCGGCGCGGCGGGGCGTGGTGGCCGCCGGGGTGGGTGGTTTGTCGAGGGTCGGGGCGCTCATCGGGACACCTCCGCGCTCTCCATGTCGAGGACGCCCGCGGCTCCCGGTGTCCAGTGGGGCCGGTCGTTGCGGGCGTAGATGTTGTCGATCTGGTAGAGGAAGACGAAGGGGGCTTCCTCGCGCATCAGGCGTTGCAGGTCGGAGAAGGCCCGGATGCGTTCGGCGGGGTCCTCGGACAGTTCCTCGGTGTCGATGAGCCGGTCGGCCTCCTTGGAGTGCCAGCGGCTCTGGCGGCGGTCGCTGCGCACGTTGGACTGGACGATGCTGGCGCCGTCCAGCGTCCAGACGGTGCTGGCCGCGAGGTAGATCGGGCCGAGCGCTCCCCGGTTGTCGGAGGTGAGCCGTCCGGAGTAGGTGCCGGGGTCGAGCAGGTTGACGCGGGCGTCCACGCCGGCCCGGGACAGCAGTCCGGACAGCGCCTCGGCGACGTTGGCGTCGATGTTGGAGGCGGTGATGGTGGTGGAGAAACCGTGCGGGTGACCGGCCTCGGCGAGGAGTTTGCGCGCGGTGTCGACCGAGCGGGTGAAGGGCTTGACGGTGGGGTCGAAGCCGAAGGAGCCGCGCGGGACGAGTGCGGGGGTCTCGGTGGCCTTGCCGCCGAGTACGGCCTTGATCAGCAGGGGTACGTCGATCGCGTGGTTGAGGGCCTGACGCACGCGACGGTCCTGGAGCGGGCCGCTTTCCAGGGTGTTCAGGGACAGGTAGGCGGTGCGGATGCCCGTGTAGCCGTCGAGCGTGATGCCGCCGTAGCCCTCGAGTTGCTGGGCCGCGTCCGGGGTGAGCCCGGCGACCAGGTCGACGCCGCCGCTCTGGAGGGAGGCCAGCGAGGACGAGGCGTTGGGGGCGGGACTGAAGACGAGGCCGTCGACGGACGGGCGGCCGTTCCAGTGGTCGTCGTAGGCGTTCATGCGCAGTTCGTGGTCGCGCTGCCAGCTCACGTAGGTGAAGGGGCCGGTGCCGACGGGGTGGTCGGCGAACTCGGCGTCACCCACCTCGGCCAGGTGGCGGGGCGGTACCACCACGCCGCCGAACAGGGAGAGCTTGGCGGGCAGGATCGGGTCGTGCACCGTGGTGTGGATGTCCACGGTGAGCCGGTCGACGACGGTGACGCCCTTGACGAAGCGCAGTTCGACGATGGGCGACTTGGTCGCGGGGTCGAGCAGTCGCTCGATGCTGAAGGCCACGGCCCGCGCGTCGCACACCTCACCGTTGTGGAAGGTCACGCCGGGTCGGAGGACGAAGCGCCAGGTGCGCGCGTCGGTCGCCTTCCAGGAGAGGGCGAGCCTGGGGTGCAGCTTGTTGTCCCGGCCGCGGGTGGTGAGCGTGTCGAACATGTTGATCAGGACGTTCATCGACACCATGTCGCCCTGCTTCTGCGGGTCCAGCGTCTTGGGATCGCCCGGCTGGGAGACCCGCAGGACGTTGCCGGCCCGGTCCGCGCCGGCCGTCGTGCCGCACGCGCTCAGGAGCGCCGGGGCGCTGAGGGCTCCGAGCAGCAGACCACCGGTCCGCAGGACGTGGCGTCGACTGGGACCGCTGCGGTCCACCGTGCACCCCTGACGAATTCGTTCCATTGAACAACACCTCCGTTCCGTCAAATGGAATGCGGTTGGGTTAAGCTAAGCGACATGGTGAAAGCGGTCAACACCCGGTCGGTCGACCAGGAACTCGTGAAGGGCCCCGTCGACAAGGCGATGGAGGTGCTCGAAGCGCTCGTCCGGCCCGGCGGTCCCCACCGGTTGGGGGAGATCGCGCGCCGCACAGGACTGACCAAGCCCACCGTCCACCGGCATCTGCGGACGATGGCGGAGTACGGTTTCGCCGAGCCCGCCGAGGGCGGCAGCTACCGTCCGGGACCGCGTCTGCTGGGCCTGGCCGCCGCGGCGCTGAACGACAGCCCCGTCCTGGAACTCACCGGGCCCGCCCTCGCCGACCTGCGCGGGCGCACCGGTCACGTCGCGTTCTACGCGGTGCGTCACGCCTGTGACGCCGTGTACCTGGAGCAGTCGGAGCCGGCCCGTGAGTACCGGATGAGCACGCGGCCGGGTCACCGGACGCCGCTGTACGCCTGCGGCGTGGGGCTCGCCATGCTCTCGGCCCTGCCCCCCGAGGAGGCCGCGGCCGTCCTGGACGCACCGGACCTGGAGGCCCGCACCCCGCACACGCTCACCGACCCGGCCGCGCTTCGGGCGGTGCTCGCACAGGCGGCGCTGTGCGGCTACGCCGTGGACGACGAGTACGACGAGCCGGACGTACGGTCGGTGGCGGCCCCCGTCCTGGACGCGGAGGGCGTGGTCGTGGGCGCGATCGGCGTCTCCGGACTGACCTTCACCCTGGACCCCGAGAGCGTGGAGGTGTTCGGGCCGATGGTGCGGGCCGCCGCGCGCACGGTGTCCGCCGGTCTCGGCGCGCGCACCCCCGTGCTCGGCGTGGTGAACACGGCCGACGCGGGTGAGCGGTCATGAGCGCCCTGGCCGAACTGCTCGCCGAGGGACGCGAACAGCGGGTCTACTCGGGCGCCGCCTGGTCCGTGGGGAACGCGCAGGGGCCGCTGGACCGGGGCTGGACCGGCACACGGAGCTGGGAAGGACGGCCGCTGGACGGCGATGACGTGTGGGACCTCGCCTCGGTGACGAAGCCGGTCGCCGGACTCGCGGTCATGGCGCTCGTCGAACGCGGCACGCTGGGGCTGGACGCCACCGTGGGCACGTATCTTCCGGACTACCGAGGCGGCGACAAGGCGGACCTGACGATACGCCAGCTCTTGACGCACACCTCGGGAATTCCGGGACAGGTGCCGCTCTACCGGGATCGTCCCACCCGTGCGTCGCTGCTGGAGGCGGTACGCCTGCTGCCCCTGACCGCGAAGCCGGGCACCCGCGTCCAGTACTCCTCGCAGGGGTTCATCGTCCTGGGCCTGATCGCCGAGGCGGCGGCCGGACAGCCACTGGACACGCTGGTGGAGCGGCTGGTGTGCGCGCCGCTCGGGATGCGGGACACCGTCTTTCGCCCGGACGCCGGGCGGCGGGCACGAGCGGTGGCCACCGAGGACTGCCCCTGGCGCGGCCGACCGGTCGTGGGTGAGGTGCACGACGAGAACGCGGTCGTGCTCGGTGGCGTCGGCGGCCACGCGGGCCTGTTCTCCACGCTGGCGGACATGGAACGGCTCGGCGCCGCCCTCGCCGGTGGCGGCCGGGGCCTGCTGCGCCCCGACACCTTCGCCCTGATGACGGCCGCCCACACGGACGGTCTGGCGCTGCGGCGCGCTCTGGCCTGGCAGGGCCGCGATCCGGTCGGCTCCCCCGCCGGGGAGGTGTTCGGCCCCCACTCGTACGGCCACACGGGCTTCACCGGCACCAGCCTGTGGGTCGACCCGGCCACGCAGCGCTACGCGGTGCTGCTCACCAACCGGGTGCACCCGACGAGGACGGGCGACGGGATCGTCGCCGTGCGCCGCGCCTTCCACGACGCGGCCGCCCGGACACCCTCGTTGGCCTCCGGCGGCCGTCCCATTATGGAATGACCCGATGAACTCTCCCGCACCGGGCGCCGAACGCCCCGAACGCGCCCGCCCCACCGCCCAGAGCCTCACCGGTGTCGGCCTCGCCGTCCTCGACGGCGCCGGCCGGGTCCTGCTCGGGCTCGGTCACGACGGACGCTGGGAGCTTCCCGGCGGCAAGGTCGACGCGGGTGAGGACTTCGAGACGGCCGCCGCCCGTGAGCTGGCGGAGGAGACGGGGCTGGTGGCGGCCCCCGCGGAGGTGCGGGTGCTGGCGGTGCTCGTCGACGGCGTGGGCGCGCTGACCCGGGTGACGGCAGCGGCCGTCACCGAGCGGGCGCAGGGTGCCCCCCGGGTCACCGAGCCCGACAAGATCGAGCGCTGGGAGTGGTTCGCCCGCGAGGCGGTACCGTCCGCCCTCTTCCCGCCGTCCGCCTCGGTGCTGGACTGCCTGTGGCCCGAGGCGGAGCGGCGGGGCGCCGAAGGGGTACGGCACTACGCGGTGGCCGGGACCGTCGTGAACGGCAGCACCAGCCGGGACGGGTGCGCGGCGTCACGGTAGATCTTGTGCGTGACGGGGCGGCCCACCGGCAGGTGGAAGGCGTCCGGCGGCAGCAGCGCGTTGCGCTCGTCGGCGAAGGGGCGCGACTGCATCGGCGGGTAGGGGCCGATGTCCAGTTTCTTCGGGCCCTTCAGCGGCGCCCCTGGTCGATCTGGAGCCAGACCGGGATGTCGATGTTCGGCGCGAGCGTGACCGGGTTGCGCTCCTCGTACCAGTCGCCGTCGACCTCGTTCATCACGATGTCGAACCAGGCCTCGTGGTTCTTCGGGTAGTTGAGCACATGGACCAGGTTGGGCCAGGCGGCCACGTCGGGGTCCCGGAGCCGTTCGGCGACCTTCTTCTTGATCTCCTCGGCCGAGAAGGCCTCCAGCATGCGGGACTTGACGCCGCCGTGGTAGGTGGTCTCGTAGAAGTCGAAGCAGCCACCGCTGACGAAGATCGCCTTGAGGCTCGGCGGCGGCCAGTACCTGCATCGAGCCGAAGTACGAGATGCCGATCATGCCGACGTTGCCGTCGCGCCACGGCTGGGCCGCGACCCACTCGATGAAGTCGTACGCGTCCTGACCGAGCGGGACGCCACCGGCGTTGTAGTTGCCGATGTGCTCACGCTCGGAGGCGCTGGAGCCGCGCAGGTCGCCGATGACGTGGACGTAGTCCTCCTGGACGACGCGTGCGATGTCGCCGGCCTCGATGCAGCCGTCCCGCATCGGGCTGAGCCGGCGCTGCGGCGGCGTGGTCAGGGCGAGGACCTGGAGCTCCTTGCCGTACGGGCTGAGTGCCACCAGCGCGGGACGCGGCTTGTCGCCGACGCCGCTGTAGGTGTCGGCGGCCAGCGTGACGCCGTCGCGCATCGGCACGCGGAGATCCTTGCGGACGGCGATCTGCTGCCCGCCCGCCCGGATCGTCTGGGACCCGGTCATGGAAGTGCTGCTCCTGTACTACGAGTTCTGGTCGTGCTGCTTGCGGTAGCCGTGCAGGGACGTGAAGAGCGGCGACGGCTCGAGGGCGGGGTTGCCGCGTCCTGGCTGCTGACCTCCGGGTTCGTCCTGATGGCGATCGACTGCCTGCTGTGCAGCCGGCTGGACGTCACCGACCCGAGCCTCGGCGCCTTCGTGGCGCCCGCCCTGCTCATCGGCGTCGGCTTCGCCCTGACGGTCAGCTCCGTGACGGCCGTGGGGCTGAACAGCGTGCCCCAGCAACTGGCGGGCATGGCCAGCGCCACCACCAACATGCTGCGCGACCTCGGCTTCGCCCTCGGGCCCGTCGCCGTGAACGGCCTGCCGCCCGGCGCCCCCGGATCGGCGGCGCACGGACTGGCCCTGGACGCCCTGGGCAGCGGCTTCGGCACCGCGTTCCTGGTGTGCGCGGTGGCGGCCGCCGTCGTCGGCCGCAACCACCTCCCGAGCAGGGCCTCACACGCGGCAGGGCACCGGTCACGACGGCCGGTGCCCTCCGCTCACCTCTCCTCATGCCGGCCGAAGCCGTCCGCGCCTGCTGCGCGCCATCCATTGACATGAACGCATCCCGGCGCAACGCTGAGAGCGCTCTCATCATCGGTACGGACCAATTCCCCCACACCCGCACGGAGGTGGAGAGTGCTCTCCGGACTCAGACACCGTCTGTTCGCCGTGGCCGCGGCGGCAGGCCTCACCGGCGCCCTGCTCACGTTCGGCGCCGCACCGCCCGCGGACGCCGCGGTGCCCGACACCATCCCCCTGAAGATCACCAACAACTCCGCCCGCGGCGACGCCGTGTACATCTACAACCTGGGCACCTCGCTGACGACCGGTCAGCAGGGCTGGGCCGACTCGAACGGCACCTTCCACGCCTGGCCCGCCGGGGGCAATCCCCCCACCCCCGCCCCGGACGCGTCCATCCCCGGACCGGCCGCGGGACAGACCAAGACGATCCGGATCCCCAAGCTGTCCGGACGCGTCTACTTCTCCTACGGCCAGAAGCTCGACTTCCGGCTGACCACCGGCGGCCTGGTCCAACCCGCCGTCCAGAACCCGAGCGACCCCAACCGCAACATCCTGTTCAACTGGTCCGAGTACACACTCAACAACGACGGACTGTGGCTGAACAGCACCCAGGTCGACATGTTCTCCGCGCCGTACACGGTCGGCGTGCAGCGCGCCGACGGCAGCGTGACCAGCGCCGGGCAGCTCAAGGCCGGTGGCTACAACGGGGTGTTCAACGCGCTGCGGGCACAGCCCGGCTGGGGCGGACTGATCCAGACCCGCCCCGACGGCACCGTCCTGCGGGCGCTCGCGCCCCTGTACGGAGTGGAGACCGGGGCACTGCCCGCGTCGGTCATGGACGACTACATCAACCGGGTCTGGCAGAAGTACACGACGGCCACACTCACCGTCACGCCCTTCGGGAACCAGCCGGACACCAAGTACTTCGGGCGGGTCTCGGGCAACGTCATGAACTTCACCAACACCTCCGGCGCGGTCGTCACGAGCTTCCAGAAGCCCGACGCGTCCAGCGTCTTCGGCTGCCACAAGCTCCTGGACGCGCCCAACGACCAGGTACGCGGACCGATCTCCCGCACGCTGTGCGCCGGCTTCAACCGCTCGACGCTGCTGAGCAATCCCAACCAGCCCGATCCGTCCGCGGCCAACTTCTACCAGGACTCCGTGACCAACCACTACGCCCGGATCATCCACTCCCGGATGGCCGACGGAAAGGCGTACGCCTTCGCCTTCGACGACGTCGGCAACCACGAGTCGCTGGTGCACGACGGCAACCCGGCCGAGGCCCGGCTCACCCTCGCGCCCTTCGACTGACCCGGCCCTGATACGGGTCTGCCCCCGTCCTCCGCCGGTGCGGGGGTCGGGGGCGGACGCGCGGTGCGGGCGGGCAAAGGCTCTCGGCGGAAGGGGTGGGTGGAGGTGGCGGCCGGCTGGGAGTGGGACGACACGTTGTTCTCGGGTACGGCCGCCCACTACCGGCGCGGGAGACTTCCGTACGCTCCCGGGCTGGCGGACGTGCTCGGCGGGGTGCTGGATCTCGACGGGCGGGGCCGGCTGATCGACCTGGGGTGCGGGCCGGGGACGATTGCCCTGGGTCTGGTCGGTCTGTTCGGCGAGGTCGTCGGTGTGGACCCGGACGCCGGAATGATCGACGCGGCGGCGCGCGAGGCCGAGGAGCGGGGAGTGACCGGCAAGGTACGGTGGATACGGGCCCGTGCCGAGGAACTGCCCGCGGGACTCGGGAGTTTCACCGTCGCGACCCTCGCCCAGTCCTTCCACTGGATGGACCGCGAGTCGGTGGCTGCGACCGTCAGGGGCCTGCTCCGGCCGGGCGGCGCCCTGGTGCACATCTCGGACGTGAAGACGCCCACGCGGACCGTCGCCGGGCTGCCGTACCCGGCGACTCCCTACGCGGCGATCGAGGAATTGGTCAGGCGCTGTCTCGGACCGGTCCGCCGGGCCGGCCAGGGTGTGCTCCCGCGAGGGACGCCGGGCGGTGAGGCGGCGGTGCTGTCCGCGGCGGGGTTCGCCGGCCCGTATCGCCATGTCGTGCCCGGCGGGCAGCCGTTGGAGCGCACGACGGACGACGTCGTCGCGGGGGTGTTCTCGATGTCGTTCTCGGCCCCGCACCTGTTCGGCGCCCGTCTCGGCGCCTTCGAGAAGGACCTGCGCGACCTGTTGCGCGAGGCGTCGCCCTCGGGCCGGTTCTCCGAACGGCAGCCGGGTACCGAGGTGTTCGTCTGGCCGCGCGGGCCGGAATGACCACCCTCGCCACTTCCCCCACCGGTGGAGCGGCAGTGGACTCGTGACATACACCCCCGGCAGTCACGGCGTCAGCACGATCCTGCCGAACACCTCGCCGTCGTCCATCTTCCGGTGCGCCGACGCGGCCTCTTCCAGGGGCAGTACCTCGTGGACCACCGAACGCAGCTCGCCCCGGCTCGCGGCGGCGAACTGCTCGGCCCTGACGGCGTTCCGGTCGGGCACCGGGACGGTGGCGGCGCTGAAGGTGGCGAAGGACATCGACTTCTGGAACGCCGCCATCATGTGCGTGCCGAAGTCCGCCGGCGGTTGGCCCCCGACCGCGCCGACGACGACCATGCGGCCGTTCGGCTCGAGCCGGGGGAAGAAGGAGGGCAGGTGCGGGCCCGCGACGACGTCCACGATCACGTCGTAACCCGCGGGTGCTTCCGGGTCCCCCTCCCCGGAACGGTCCAGGACATGGGTCGCGCCGAGTCCGCGCAGGCGCTCCCCCCGCTCGGCCGACGACGTCGTCACCGCCACCGCACCGGCACCGCCACGGGCCGCGAGCTGGACCGTCATGATCCCGACGCTTCCGGCGGCGCCCCGCACCAGCACCGCCTCGCCGGGCGTGAAGTGGGCGTGGGAGAGGCCGAAGTGCGCCACCACTCCGGAACTGCCGAGCGTCACCGCGTCGACGGCGGAGAGACCGGAGGGGAGGGGCAGGAGTTCGTCGCCGGGGGCGATCGCCTGCTCCGCGTAGCCGCCGCCCACGCCGGTGGGGGCCCATACGCGCCGACCGACCCAGGAGGCATCGACGCCGTCGCCGACCTCGGTCACGGTGCCCACCACCTCGCCGCCGGGGACGTGGCCTGCTGTGAAGCCGTAGGAGGCGAGAGCACCGCTCCGGATGACGGCGTCGGCACCGCTCACGCCGATCGCCTCGGTGGTGATCAGCACTTGTCCGCCGGCGGGGGCGGGGTCGGGGAGGTCGACGACCACCAGGCCCTCGGGTCCTCCGAACGCCTGGATCTCCACTGCCTTCATTGCCGCTCCCTTGCTCACTGAGGGTTCACCGGGGCCGTGTCTTTCGGACGCTAACGGATGCCCCCGTCCACTTCGCCGAAGTGAGAGTGGTGAGCGAACAATTGCCTCACTCGCCGCGCGCCGACGCGCGGTGTTGCCGCCGGTGCTGCCGCCCGTGCCGCGATGGGCGCCCGCGTGACCCGACTGGGCCAGTCGGGCCGCGGCGAGCGTTTCTCGATGGGCGGCCATTCGTTAGGGCGGACATGATCAAGAAGCTCGCCTGTGTCTCCGTCCTGGCCACCGCTCTGCTGGCGGCCGCTCCCGTCGCCGAGGCCGCCCCCGTGCCCGGTCCGTCCGCCGGGGTTCCCGGCGGTCCGCTCCTGGACGGTCTCCTCGGATCGCTCGAGGTGGGTCACCCCGCCACCTCGCCGCAGTCCCTGCTTCCCGAGGGCATCCTCGGCAGGTGACGGGCCGCGTGCGGAAGGGGAGCGAATGCGCGCAATCGCCCCCTCCGCCTCGGATGACCGGTTCACGGTCGTGCTCCACCGGGCGCTCCCGCCGGCGCCAGACCGCGGCAGGTTTCCCGTAACCGCCGTCCGTCAGCCTCCAGGGAGTCAATCGAATCCAGGAGGCTGCAGTGAAGCACGCGAGCAAGAGCGGCGCCGGTGTGGTGGTGGCCGCGCTCAGTGGTCTGGCCCTGGCGATGAGCTCCACCACCGCGCACGCCGCGACCGGCCCGGACGTCATCGCCCATCGCGGCTCCTCGGGCATGGCTCCCGAGAACACCGCCGCCGCCATCGACCTCGCCGCCGGCCAACGCGCCGACTACGTGGAAATCGACGTCCAACGCACCAAGGACGGCAAGCTCGTCAACTTCCACGACTGCACCATGGAACGCACCACCGACATCGAGGACATCTACCCCGACCGTCCCAGCTACCGCGTCTCCGACTTCACCTGGGCCGAGCTCCGCCACCTCGACGCCGGCTCCTGGTTCCACCCCCGCTACGCCGGCGAACCCCTCCTCACCCTCGACAACGTCATCCACCACATCGACCACACCCGCACCGGACTCCTCGCCGAGATCAGCCCCTGCGGCCAATACGGCACCACCGTCGCCACCGATCTCGCCGACCACCTCAAGAACAAGCCCCGCTACCTCCGCAAAGCCCTCGCCCGTCACCAGCTCGCCGTCCAGTCCTTCCAGACGGACGACGCCCGCACCTTCCACACCCGACTGCCCGACGTCCCGATCGGCATCCTCGACGCCGAGCGCCCCACCGACACCGAACTCGAACAACTCGCCCCATGGGCCGACCAGATCAATCCCCAGCACACCGTCACCGACCAGGCCCTCGTCGACCGCGTCCACGAACTCGGTATGGACATCAACGTCTGGACCGTCGACGAACCCGGCGCCATCCGCGCCATGACGGGCCTCGGCGTCGACGGCGTCATCACGGACTACCCACAGGCCCTCACCCAGCGTCAGCAGGGCACCGGGAAGCCGGCTCTTTGACACGCACGGCCGTCGGGCGTTGACTGTCGGTACGGCGCAGAGCCATGCCGCTCCGGGGAACCCGGTGACCCAAGCAGCCCAGGAAAGCGGCACACGATGATGTACGACCAGTCGCGCGCACAGCAGCCGTCGGATCAGCCCCCGCGCCGCCCCGAGCACCGTTCCGCGGCACCGGACGCGCTGCTGCCGTCGGCGGAGCGGGACGCGGTCCTGGACCGTCTGCGCAAGGCGATCAACACCTTCGCCGACACTCCGCGCGAGGCCCTGGAGGAGGCGGAGGCCGCCTTCGACGACGCCGCGGCCCACCTCGCGCACGCCCTCGCGGAACGGCGTCGTGCCCTGCACGAGAGCTGGCAGGACCAGGACACCGACGCGCGTTCCGAGGAACTGCGGATCGCGCTGCGGCAGTACCGCGAGATCACGCAGCGGCTGCTGCGCACGTAGCGGCCGCCCCCCGACGGTCAGCCGCCCCCCGACGGTCAGACGAACTGCCGTACCACCAGCACCACGGCTCCCGCGACCGCGAGTGCCGCGGCCACCGTGCGGGTCCGTCGTACGTCCAGCCGCCGGGTCAGTGGCCGGGCGAGCAGTACCCCGGCCGCGGCGGCGGGCGCGAGCAGCGCGGCGCCGCGCAGTGCGTACGGGGCGACCGCGCCGGCCGCCGTCAGCGCGGCGAGACTCATCAGGGAACCGGCGAGGAAGAACGCGCTCATCGTGGCGCGCAGTTCCGGGCCGCTGAGCCGCTGCCACACCATCGCCATGGGCGGGCCGCCGATGGACGTGGCCGTGCCCATCAGTCCCGAGGCCATCCCGGCCAGGACGACCGAGGAGCGCCGCCGGCGCGGTACGTAACCGGCCGCGCTCACCGTGACGCCGGTGAGGACCACCGCCGCGATGAGCAGCGCGAGGTAGCGGGCGGGAAGGGCGACCACGAGCAGGGCACCGGCCAGCACTCCGGGCAGCCGGCCGGTGAGGGCCCAGCCGCAGCCGCGCAGGTCCGCCCGGCCGCGTTCGCGCACCAGCACCGTCGCGGTCACCCCGGTGGCGAGCAGCAGGACCGCCGTGGGGGCGAGGGCCGGGTCCACGAGTGAGAAGACCAGTGCGCCGATCATGCCGAGGCCGAAGCCGACGGAGACCTGGAGCAGCGCGCCGACGCCCACCGTGACCGAGAGCAGCACGAACTCCGGGCCGGTCAGCCCCACGAGGACTCCGTCCGCAGGGGGAAGTGGCACAGGGCCGTGTGGGACCGGGCCCCGTCGGCCGTCTCGCGCACGGCGAGCGGAGGTGCCTGGGTCGCGCACAGGTCCTGGGCATGCGGGCACCGGGTGCGGAAGCGGCAGCCGGAGGGGATGTCGAAGGGCGAGGGGATCTCCCCCTGGAGCTGGATCTCCTCGCGGCGGGAGTCGCCGCCGGGTTTGAGGACGGGGGCGGCCGACATCAGGGCGGCCGTGTAGGGGTGCTGGGGGCTTTCGAAGACGTCGTCGGTGTCTCCGTGTTCGACGACTTTCCCCAGGTACATCACCGTCACGCGGTCGGAGATGTAGCGCACCACGGACAGGTCGTGGGAGATGAAGACGTAGGTGACGCCGAGGCGGGTGCGCAGGTCGGAGAGTACGTTCAGGACCTGGGCCTGCACCGAGAGGTCGAGGGCGGAGACGGGCTCGTCGCAGACGATGAGATCGGGGTCCAGGGCCAGCGCGCGGGCGATGCCGATGCGCTGGCGCTGCCCGCCGGAGAACTCGCCCGGGTAGCGGCGGCCGTCGCTCTCCCGCAGCCCGACCAGGTTCAGCAGTTCGCGGATCCGCCGGTCGCGTGCCTTGGCGTCCGGTACGACGTCCCGGTGGGTGCGCCAGGGTTCGCCGATCAGGTCGGCGGCCGACATGCGCGCGTTGAGCGAGGCGAAGGGGTCCTGGAAGACCATCTGCACCCGTCGCCGCCAGGCCAGCAGTTCCTTGCCGCGCAGGGCGAAGGGGTCGGTCCCGTCGAACCGTACGGTGCCCGCGTCCGGACGCTCGAGACCGAGCAGCACCCGGGCCAGGGTGGACTTGCCGCAGCCCGACTCGCCGACGAGTCCGAGGGTCTGGCCGCGGCCGACCCGCACGTCCACCCCGTCCAGGGCGGTCAGCCGGCGCCGGCCGCTGCCGAAGGTCTTGGTGACCCCTCGTACCTCCAGCAGCGGGGGGTCGTCCTGCGGACCGTCCGCTCGGGGCCCGGGGGTGGCGGTGGTGGCGCGGGAGTCAGACACGGTCGAGCTCCTCGGAGAAGTGGCAGGCGGCCGAGCGGCCGTCGCCCGACGTACGCAGGGACGGCCGTTCCCGCACGCAGCGCTCGCGGGCCAGCGGGCAGCGGGCCTGGAAGACGCAGCCGGCGGGCACCGCGCTCAGCTCGGGCGGGCTGCCGGGGACGGCGGGCAGCGGGCGTCCGCGCACGCTGTCCTCCGGCACCGAGTCGAGCAGTCCCCTGGTGTAGGGGTGGCGGGGCGCGGCGAAGACGTCGTGCACCGGGCCGTTCTCGACGACGGTGCCGGCGTACATCACGACCACGTCGTCGGCGCGCTGGGCGACCACGGCCAGGTCGTGGGTGATCAGGACGACGGCCATGTCCCGTTCGTCCTGGAGGTCCCGCAGCAGCCGCATGATCTGCGCCTGGACGGTCACGTCGAGGGCGGTGGTGGGTTCGTCGGCGATGAGCACGTCGGGCGCGAGTGCGACGGCCATCGCGATGAGCAGCCGCTGCCGCATGCCACCGGAGAACTGGTGGGGGTAGGACCGGGCCCGCTCCCTCGGCTCGGGGATGCCCACCCGCGTCATCAGCTCGATCGCCTTCTCGCGGGCCTGGCGCCGGGAGAGTCCGTGGTGGATGCGGAAGGGTTCGCCGATCTGCCTGCCCACCGGCTGCACCGGGTTGAGGGCGGTCAGCGCGTCCTGGAAGACGATCGACAGCACCGGTCCCGCCAGTTTGCGGCGTTGGGCCGGGCTCATGCGCAGGGTGTCGTCGCCCCTGACCCGGACGGCGCCGCCGGTCACCGCCGCCGCGGGGTCCAGCAGTCCGACGACGGACAGCGCGGTCATCGACTTGCCGCAGCCGGACTCGCCCAGCAGGGCCAGGGTGCGGCCGCGGTGGACGCTGAAGCTGACGCCGTCGACGGCCCGCAGGGTCCCCGACGGCGTGCTCAGGTCGACGCGCAGGTCCTCGACGTCGAGGGCCGGGGTGTCGGTGCCGGAGGCGGCGGCGCTGGTGGTGGTCGTCACGGGGTCATCTCCGGGGGTACGGGGGCCTGGGCGGGCCGGCGCTTCCTGGGCAGCGTCAGGCGCCAGCGCTGGGCCGGGTCGGTGGCGATGCGGGCCCAGGCGGCGAGCACCGTCGCGGACACGGTCGTGAGCACGATGGCGAGTCCGGGCAGCACGGTGATCCACCACGCGGTCTGGAGGTACTGCCGTCCCTGGGCGACCATGAGGCCCCAGCTCACGTCCGGGGGCTGGATTCCGATGCCCAGGAAGCTGAGCGAGGACTCGGTGAGCATCACGAAGCAGAAGTCGAGGGTGGCGACGGTCAGCAGTGTCGGCAGGGCGATGGGCAGGATGTGCCGGTAGATGATCATGCGGCTGGGGGTGCCGAAGGTCCGGGCCGCGTCGACGAACAGCCGGCTGCGCAGTTCCGCCGCCTCCGCCCGGGCGGTGCGCAGGTACACGGGGATGCGGGTCACGGCCAGGATCAGTACGAGGTTCAGCGCGCTCGGCGAGAAGACGTACAGCACGACCACCGCGATCAGCAGCGAGGGGAAGCTGAGGATGACGTCGGCGACGCGCATGGCGACGCTTTCGCGGCGTCCGCCGTGGTAGCCCGCCCACAGTCCGAGGGCGGAGCCGATCGCCAGGGAGCACAGCACGGCCGGAACGGCCACGGACAGGGTCGTCGCCGCCGCCTCGATCAGCCGGGCCACCATGCTGCGTCCCAGGACGTCGGTGCCGAGCAGCCCGTACACCCCGTCGTCGAGGGACGGTGGGCGCAGGGAGGCGTCGAGGTCCTGGCGTTGTGCGCGGTCGCCGATGAACAACTGGCCGAAGAGGGCGACGAGTGCGACCACGGTGAGGATGACGGCTCCGGTGGCCGCTGCCCGGTCCCGGCCCAGCATCCGCCACCGGCTCGGCTGCCGGTCGCGGGCGGCGGTGGACCCCTCCGTGTCGGTCTCTGCTCGGGTCATGGTGCTTCCTTCGCTCACGCCGGCACCGCCTGACGTACTCGGGGGTCGGTCAGCGCGTGGCAGACGTCGACGAGGATGTTCAGCGCGAAGATCGTCACGGCGGTCAGGAGCACGGCAGCCTGGAGGACCGCGAAGTCGCGCTGGAGGATGGAGTCGATCATGAGCTTGCCGATGCCGGGCCAGCCGAAGATCGTCTCGACGATGACCGCGCCGTTGATGAGCCCGACCGCCAGGTCACCGGCCACGGTCAGGACCGGCGTCACTGCGTTGCGCAGGGCGTGGCCGAAGACCACCCGGCCGGGTGCGGCGCCCTTGCTGCGGGCGATCTTGACGTAGGGCGCGGACAGTGCGGTGACCATGCTGCCGCGGACCACCTGGACCAGGACGCCGAAGGGGCGGATGAGCAGGGTCGCGATGGGCAGCACCCAGATCTCGGGGCCGCCGAGGGTGCCCGAGGTCGGCAGCAGTCCGAGGCTCACGCCGAAGACCAGCACGCCCATGATGGCGAACCAGAAGTCGGGGATGCTGGCGGCCGTCATCGACAGCAGGCTGGCGATCCGGTCGATGAGGGAGTTGGGGCGGTAGGCCGCGAGGCTGCCGACCAGCACGGCTCCGGTGATCGCCAGCAGCATGGTGACGCCGGCGAGTTGGAGGGTGACGGGGAAGGCGTCGAGCACCATCGAACCGGCCGACTGCCCGGTCCGCAGCGAGGTGCCGAAGTCCAGGTGTGCCGCGTCGACGAGGTAGTTCCACAACTGCGCGGGGATCGAGAGGTCGAAGCCCTGCGCGGCGGAGAACTCCGCGCGTTGCTCGGGGGTGGCGCTCAGCGGGAGGTAGAGGTCGACGGGATTGCCGGTCATCCGGGCCAGGAAGAACACGCCGAGGACGACGCAGACGAGGGGGACGGCGCTGGAGAGGACGCGTTTGCGCAGGAACGGGATCATGTCAGTGCTTCGCCCCCTTGGCCGGGTGGACCTCGGCGAGCCGCAGTTCGTCCCCGGTGGCGGAGTTGGGTCGGTAGCGGATCGACCGGGACAGGCCGAGCAGTCCGCTCATGTGGGCGAGATGGGCGTACTGGACGACGGTCTTGTTCTGGTCGGCGAGCAGGGCGGCGAAGGCCTTCTGCCGTTTCTCGCCCGAGAGCGCGCCGGCTTCGGCGATGCGCCGGTCGAGTTCCTTGGTGCCGAACGTGGACTGCGGGCCGTCGCTGAGCAGGTACTGGCTGGTGGTGAAGGCGGCGTCGCCGGCCTGGTTGCCGTGCATCATCAGCAGGGCGATGGGGCCGACGTCCTTCGGCAGCGGGCGTAGCTGGTACTGGAGGTGGGTGGCGGTGTCGGCCATGCGGACCTTGACGTTCAGCCCGATCTCCGCCATCTGGTACTGCAGGGCCTCGGCCGTTTCCGACACTCCCGAGAACATGCCGTTGCGGGCGACCAGGGTGATCTGCCGGTCGGTGGGCACGCCGTCCGCCTCGGCCTCCCGCACCAGGGCGCGGGCCTCGGGGACGTTCTGCCGGGTCGGTTCGATCGCGTCGTTGTGTCCCACCACTCCGGGCGGGACCAGTTGGCCGGCCGGTTGGGCGAGACCGCCGAGCAGGGCGTCGATGATGCCCTCGCGGTCCACGGCCAGGTCGATGGCGCGGCGCACCCTGATGTCGTCGAGCGGGGCCTCGCGGCCGTCCAGCCGCAGGGCGGTGGTCTCGTTGTTGGGGTAGGCGACGGTCGTGTCCTTCTCCGCCTCCATCGGGTCGAGCGCGACGGCGATCTCCGCCTCGCCCTTGTCGATCATGGCCGCGCGCACGCTCGCGTCGCTGCGCCAGACGTAGCGGGCCCGGGCGAAGTCGGGGGCCTCGCCCCAGTAGTCGTCGAAGCGGTTGAGGGAGATCGCCGCTCCGGGCTGCCAGGAGCGGACGGCGTAGGGGCCGGTGCCGATCGGTGTGCGGACCTTGGCGGTCCTGTCGGTCGTGCGGGGCACGATCTCCACGAAGCTCAGGCGCAGCGGCAGGATGGGGTCGGGTTTCTCGGTGGTGACGGTCAGCCGGCCGTCGTTCACCGCCTTCACCTCGAGGTCGTCGTTGCCGAAGACATAGCCCTCGACGTTGCAGGCGAGGTCGGAGTTGACCGCCCGGTCGATGGAGAAGGCGGCGTCCTCGGCGGTGAAGGGCGCGCCGTTCTGGAAGGTCACCCCGGAGCGGATGTCGAAGGTCCAGGTGCGGGGTGCGGTCTGCTTCCAGCCGGTCGCCAGCAGGGGGTTCAGCTCACCGGACGCGGGATCGCGTTCGACCAGGGGTTCGGTGATGTTGGACCGGACCACGACACCGGTGCCGGTCAGTGATGCCTCGCAGGGTTCCAGGGTCGGTGGTTCCTGGGTGAGCACCACCCGCAGGGTGCGGCCGTCGGCGCGGCCGGTGTCGCCACCCGCGCTGTTGGCCACGGCGCACCCACTGGAGGTGAGCACGACGCCCGCCAGCAGCATGGCGCTCATGGAGTGGGCCCGCCTCGGTGCGGGGCGCCGGGTGGGTGAAACGGAGGACTTCATCGTCGCGTGTCTCCGGGGAAGTGCTGATGTGTCACGTTCCGAACTCGGGGGTGTGGGGCCGCCTCTGCCGTCTGTCTACACTTGCGTACTCAGTCTGCATCTGTGAACGCGAAGCTAAACCGGTGCCGGGGCAGCGTCAAGACATGCGGAGGATCGGACCTTCTCCGAGCGACGCGCTCCGCGGCACCCGAACCGACGGGAGCGTCACCTTGTCCACCTTCCCCACCCCTGCCAACGCCCCGGGCACCGTCCTCCAGGTGTCTGCCCTGCTCCCCGCCCTGGAGAGGGCGCTGAGCGAGCACTACCGCGCCGTGCGTCTGACCGAAGTCCCCGACCCGGCCGCCTACTTGCGCGACCACGGGAGCGAGGTGGCGGCGGCGGTGACGAGCGCGCGGACCGGTGTGAGCGACGCGCTGATGGACGCCCTGCCCCGGCTCGGGGCGATCGTGCACTTCGGCGTCGGTTACGAGACCACCGACGTGGTCCGGGCCCGTGCCCGGGGCATCGACGTCAGCAACACCCCCGACGTGCTCACCGACTGCGTGGCCGACCTCGCCGTCGGCGCCCTGATCGACGTCATGCGCAGGCTGTCGGCCGCCGACCGGTACGTGCGCGAGGGCGCCTGGGCGGCCGCGCCCTTCCCCCTGGCCGACCGGGTGAGCGGGAAGCGGGTCGGCATCCTGGGTCTCGGCCGGATCGGCCGGGCCGTCGCGCGCCGGCTCGACGGCTTCGGGGTGGACATCGCGTACTGCACCCGCACCCCGGTTCCCGGGGTCCGCCACCCTCACCTGCCCAGTGCCGAGGCCCTGGCCGAGGCGTGCGACGCGCTGGTCGTCACGGTGGCCGGGGGCGGGGGCACCCGGGGCCTGGTCTCGGGCGCGGTGCTGGACGCGCTCGGGCCCCGGGGGTACCTGGTCAACGTCGCACGGGGCAGCGTCGTGGACGAGGCCGCCCTGGTGGCAGCGGTGACGGAGGGCCGGATCGCGGGGGCGGCGCTCGACGTCTTCGCCGACGAGCCGAACGTGCCGCGGGCGCTGCTGGAGTCGGACCGGGTCGTGCTGCTGCCGCACATCGCCAGCGCCACCCACGAGACCCGGGCCGCCATGGGCGACCTGGCCCTGCGCAACCTCCAGCGGTTCATGACGGAGGGCACCCTGCTCACACCGGTCCCCCGACACCCGGCCCATTGACACCGGCCCGCGCGTATGCCTACAACTATGTCCACAGATGAGAACGCCGACTACATATGAGGACGGCAGCATGGCTGGCACCTCCGAACGCATCGTCGACGTCACCGTGACCCCCGTGGCCTTCCGGGACCCTCCCCTGCTCAACTCGGTGGGCGTGCACGAGCCCTACGCGCTGCGCACGGTCGTGGAGATCACCACGGAGGGCGGGGTCGGCGGCGTCGGCGAGACCTACGGCGGCACCCTGCACCTGGAACGACTGCGCCGCGCCGCCGCCGAACTGGTCGGCATGGACGTCTGGAGCCTCAACGACCTGATCGCCCGCACCACGCGTGCCCTGGGGACCGACACCTCGGGCGGCGACGGCATGGCCGGGATGGTCACCGGCAGCAGCGCCGTGGACCGGGTCATGTCGCCGTTCGACGTCGCCTGCATGGACATCCAGGGCAAGCTCGTGGGCCGGCCGGTCAGCGACCTGCTGGGCGGAGCGGTACGCCCCTCGGTCCCCTACAGCGCGTACCTCTTCTACAAGTGGGCGGGGCACCCCGGCCAGGAGGACGACGACTGGGGCGCCGCCCTCGACCCGGCGGGCCTGGTCGACCAGGCCCGCCGCATGATCGACCAGTACGGCTTCTCCTCCATCAAGCTCAAGGGCGGCGTCCTGGCGCCGGACGAGGAGATCGCGGCGGTGCGGGCGCTGCGGGAGGCGTTCCCGGACCATCCCCTGCGCCTGGACCCCAACGCGGTCTGGAGCGTCGAGACGTCCCTGCGCGTCGCCCGCGAACTGGGCGGCGTCCTGCAGTACCTGGAGGACCCGGCGGAGGGCATCGACGGCATGGCGGCCGTGGCCGCGGGCACCCCGACCCCGCTGGCCACCAACATGTGCGTCGTCTCCTTCGACGACCTCGCGCCCGCGGTGGCCCGAGGAGCGGTGGGCATCGTGCTGTCCGACCACCACTTCTGGGGCGGCCTGCGGCGCTGCGGCAGGCTCTCGGCGATCTGCGAGACCTTCGGGCTCGGTCTGTCGATGCACTCCAACTCGCACCTGGGCATCAGCCTCGCCGCGATGACCCACCTGGCGGCGGCGACACCCCGGCTGACCTACGCCTGTGACACGCACTGGCCGTGGAAACGTCCCGACGAGGACGTCGTCGACCCCACGCCGCTGCGGTTCAGCGAGGGCTCCCTCGCCGTGCCCACAGCTCCCGGTCTGGGCGTGGAACTGGACCGGGAGGCACTCGCCCGGCTCCACCGGCAGTACCTCGACTGCGGGCTGCGCGACCGCGACGACACCGGCTACCTGCGGAGCGTCGATCCGTCCTTCTCGCTCAAGACCCCCCGGTGGTGACCCCCACGTGCGCATCATGTTCGACCACCGCATCCTGAGCCGGTTCCAGGAGCCGCTCAAGGCGCGTACCGAGGGCAGCCACGACTGGCTGGACGCCTGCGACTGGGACGCGACACGGATCTCCGAAGCCCTCCCCGGCGTCGAGGTCTACATCGGCTCGAAGCTGCCGGCCGAGGACGCCCGACGGGCCGCGCGGCTGCGGCTCGTCCACGTCGTCGGCGCCGGCTACGACGGCATCGCGCTGGACGCGCTGGGTCCCGGGGTCACGGTCGCCACCACGCACCACCACGGCCGCTCCATCGCCGAGTACGTCCTCATGTCCGTCCTGATGCTCTCCCGCGACGTGCTGGGCGCCGACCGCGAACTGCGCGCCGGGCGGTGGCGCAACGTGGCCGTGGACTCCGGGCTCGACTTCGCGACGACGCTGCGAGAGCGGCGTGTGGGCATCATCGGGTTCGGCGAGACCGGCACCGAGGTCGCCCGGCTGTGTCAGGCGGTCGGCCTCGGCGTGCGCGCCGTGCGACGCGATCCCTCGGCCCCCTTCCCCGCCGACCTGCGGCCCGACTGGGTCGGCGGGAACGACCGGCTGCCCGACCTGCTCGCCGAGTCCGACGTCGTGGTGGTCACGGTCCCGCTGGGCCCCGCCACCCGCGGGCTGATCGGCCCGGCCGAACTCGCCGCCATGGGGCCCGGGTCACTGCTGGTCAACGTGGCGCGAGGGCCGGTGGTACAGGAGGAGGCGTTGTACGGGGCACTGCGCTCCGGTGCCATCGGCGGCGCCGCGCTGGACGTGTGGTGGTCCGGCCCGCCCCAGGCGCCGAGCCGGCTGCCGTTCCACGAGCTGCCCAACGTGCTCATGACCCCGCACCACTCGGGTCACACCACCGACACCTTCGCCGCGCGCGCCGCGGAGATCGCCGACAACATCGGGCGCCTGCAGCGCGGAGAGCCGCTCTCGGGCGTCGTCCGCTCCACCGTCCCTCCCACACGTTAGGAAACCACTCGTGCTCGAAGGCGTTCTCTTCTTTCCCGTCACCCCCTTCACCGCCACCGGTGAGGTCGACCTCGACGCCCTGCGCCACCACGTCTCGGCAGGCGTGGACGCCGGACCGGGCGGGGTGTTCGTCGCCTGCGGCACCGGCGAGTTCCATGCCCTGGACCACGAGGAGTACGCCGCCGTCCTGCGCGGCGCCGTCGAAGCGGCGGCGGGACGCGTCCCGGTGTACGCCGGGGTCGGGGGCGCGCTGGGCCTGGCCCGGCAGTTCGCCCGGTCCGCCGCCGAGGCCGGTGCGGACGGCCTGCTGCTCATGCCTCCCTACCTGGTCGAGTCACCTGCCGCGGGACTCGTCGCCTACGCGCGCACAGTCGGGCAGGAGACGGATCTGCCCCTGATCGTCTACAACCGGGCGAACGCCCGCTTCGACGAGGCCTCGGCGGCGGAGGTGGCCCAGCTTCCGACCGTGACGGGCTTCAAGGACGGCACCGGCGACCTCGACCTGGTCGCACGGATCGTCCCCGCCGTACGTGACACGCTCGGCGCGACCGGCAAGAGCTTCCAGTTCTTCAACGGCATGCCGACGGCCGAGGCGAGCCAGCCCGCCTACCGGGCACTGGGCGTCGAGCTGTACTCCTCGGCCGCCTTCGCCTTCGCACCGGACATCTCCCTCGCCTTCCACCGGGCGATCGAGGACGGCGACCAGGAGCGGATCGACGCGCTCCAGCGGACCTTCTTCCATCCTCTGGTCCGGCTGCGCAAGCGGGTGCCGGGGTACGCGGTGTCGTTGGTGAAGGCGGGGGTGACCCTGTCCGGCATCAAGGCCGGTCCGGTCCGCCCGCCGCTGACGCCGCTCACGGCGGCCGAGACCGAGGAACTGGCGGCCATCGTCGCCGAGGGGCGGGCGGTGCTCGGCCTGTCCTAGGTGCTCAGCCGGTCCTAGGTGCCTGCCGAGTCGTTGGCGCAGCGGAAGCCGAGGTTGCCGGACGACGACTCCGGGGTGTTGGCGGAGCGGGCGGCGACGCGGTAGCGGTTGCAGTAGGAGTCGTGGCACAGGTAGGAGCCGCCGCGCAGGACCCGTGCCGTCCCCGTTTCGGGGCCGTGCGGGTCCGCGGGCGGCGCATCGGCGTAGTAGGAGGGCGAGAACCAGTCGGAGCACCATTCCCACACGTTGCCGGCGGTGTTCCACAGGCCGAAGCCGTTGGGTCGGAAGGACTTCACGGGTGCGGTGGTCAGGTGGCCGTCCTCGGCCGTGTTGACGTGCGGGAAGCTGCCCTGCCAGATGTTGCAGCGCCACCGGCCGCCGGGGGTCAGCTCGTCGCCCCAGGCGTAGCGGCGGCCGGCCAGTCCCCCGCGCGCGGCGTACTCCCACTCGGCCTCGGTCGGCAGGCGCTTGCCGGCCCACCGCGCGTAGGCGGTGGCGTCGTTGAAGGAGATGTGGACGACGGGATGGTTCTGCCGGCCGTTGATGTCGGAGCGGGCGCCCTCGGGGCGGCGCCAGTGGGCGCCCCGCACATTGATCCACCAGGGGGCCCCGGCGGCGTTGCCGAGGACATCGGTGGACGGCGCATCGAGAACCAGGTGGAACACCGCCGAGGAGCCGTAGCGTTCGGCGTCGGTCACATGGCCCGTCGCCTTGACGAAGCCGGCGAAGTGGGCGTTGGTGACGGCGGTCTCGTCGATGTGGAAGGGCTGGAGAGCCACCGGGTGGACGGGTGTCTCGCCGTCGGCCGCGTACCCCTCGCCGAAGGCGTCTCCCATCGCGAACTCACCGCCCGGCACGAGCACCTGACCGCGGGTCGAGCGCGTCCGGGCGGCCTGCCCCGGTGCCGGAGGGGACACGGCGACGGCCGCGGGCGGACCGGCGGGGGTGCAACAGGGGCGGTGATCTCGGGTCATGGGTCCTCGAAGGGGGTCGCGGGCTGCTACGCCTGGTAGGTGGACTCGTCGAGCCCGCTCAGGGTCGGGTCGTGTCCCACCTCTCCGACGTCGTACATCGACGTCATCCAGTGGTAGAAGTTGTCGCCGCGCTCGCGCAGCACGTCGTACAGCCGGCGCATCATGCGGCCGCGGACCTCCGCCCGCTCGGGATGGGCGTAGACGTTCTGCAGCTCGTCCGGGTCGGTGCGCAGGTCGTACAGCTCGTTGACGGAGTCGGGGTTGACGACGAGTTTGTACCGGTCCTCGCGCAGCATGCGTTGCGGGTAGGGGAAGTGGTGGCCGTGGAACTCGCAGACGATGTCCTCGTCCCAGTCCACCGCCTCGCCCCGCACGAGGGGCAGCAGGCTGCGCGAGTCGACGGCGGGTTTCGGGTCGACGCCCGCAAGTTCGAGGATGGTGGCGGTGCAGTCGAGGAGGCTGACGAACTCGTCGCGCACCTGGCCGCCGGGGGCGCCCGGGACCCGGAGCAGGCCCGGGGTGCGGTAGATGTCCTCGTACATCGCGGGGCCCTTGTCGTGCAGCCGGTGCGAGCCGGTGAACTCCCCGTGGTCGCAGGTGAAGAACACCGCGGTGTCGTCGACCAGTCCGAGTCGCTCCATGGCGGCCATGACGCGGCCGATCTGCATGTCGATGAGCGCCACGTAACCCCAGTAGACCGCGATGAGCTTGCGGGTCGTCTCGATGGGCATCGTGTCGAAGGTCCAGTGCGCGCTGTAGTTGCGCTGGACCGGCGGTTTGCCCTCGAAGGTCTCCGACACCGACCGCGGCAGCTCCACGTCCGCCGGGTCGACGAGGTCGAAGTACTCGTCGGGCAGGATGTAGGGCAGATGCGGTCCGAAGAAGTGCAGGGCCAGGAAGAAGGGCCGGTCGCGCTCGTGGGCGTCCGCGGCGTACCGCTCGAGCTGTTCGATGGCGCGGGTGGCCAGGTAGTGCTCGAAGGTGGCCTCGACGGGCTGGTGCAGCCGGGCGGCCAGCAGGTTGCCGGGACCGCCGTTGGGCAGGGTGCCGCGGACCCGGTCGCTGATCTCGTACGGCGGCAGCCCGTGCTCTGCGAGGTACGCGAGGTAGTCGGGGTTGTCCACGGGGTTGTGCCAGCCGGGCAGTTCGGGTCCGTCGAAGCCGAAGTCGGCCGCCGTACGCCGGTTGCCGGCGTGCCACTTGCCGACGAGGCCGCAGTTGTAGCCGTGTTCCCGGAGCGCCCTGGAGAACGCGAACTGGTCCTCGGTCAGGTCCTCGAGGTAGCCGACGTTGCGTTCGTGGTTGGCGAGGAGCTTGTGCCGGAAGGGCGCCTGACCGGTCAGCAGGCTGGCGCGGGCCGGGGTGCAGATCGCGGTCGGGGTGTACCAGCGGTCGAAGCGGGTTCCCGTGGCGGCCAGTTCGTCGAGTACGGGGGTGTGCGCCAGCGCGTTGCCGTAGGCGCCGAGCGTGTCGGTCCGGTGCTGGTCGGTCATGAGGAAGAGGATGTTCTTCCTGCTCGCGCCGGACTGGGCGCCGGAGTCGGTCACTTGCCCGCTCCCGTGAAGAGGTCGCCGGTGTAGTAGGTCTTCGGGTCGACGGGCTTCTTCAGCTTGCCGGTGTCGACGAAGTAGTCGTTCATGCCCTCCAGCCATGTGACGATGGTGCCGTCCTTGGTCAGCTTGTCGAGTTCCGCGACGCTGAGCACCTTGTTGTTCGCGGCGTCGGCCTTGACCTGGTCGACGGGGATCTTCAGCTTGTCCGCGGTGAGTTCGATCGCCTCGTCGGTGTGCTCGGAGCGGAACGTCATGGCCTCGCGCAGCACCGCGAGGACCTTCTTGGTCTTCTCCGGCTGCTCGTCCACCACCTTGTTGCCCGCGACGAAGGCCGTGGGGAAGGACACGTCCTCCTCGAAGTCGGCGTTCTTGGCGAGTTCGACCAGGTCGGGGACCTGCTTCTTGATCGTCGCGGCGGCCGGGTACCAGAAGCCCGCCCCGTCGACCTGCTTGGAGGAGAAGGCCGAGACGATGGTGGACGGGTCCATCGGGACGACCTTCAGGTCGTCCTTGGTCATCCCGGCCTTCTCCAGCGCGAGGGTGAGGATCATGTCCCCCGATGTGCCCTCGGGCACGGCGACGGTCTTGCCCTTGAGCTGCTGCATCGAGGTGATGCCCGGCTGGGCGAGGACCCGGTCGGAGTTGCCGAGCGTGTTGACGGCGACGACCTTGGCCTGGCCGGAGGCGGGGAGCCACATGGCGCCGGGGCCTATGTACCCGAAGTCGAGGTTTTCCGTTCCCAGGGCCTGGATCTGGAGCGGTCCGTTGGTGAAGACCTTGGCGTCGGCCGACAGGCCGTGCTTCTTCCACAAGCCCTTGGCCTCGGCGATGGCGATGAGGCTGGCGCCGTTGAAGTCGTTGATGTAGCCGAAGCGGACCTTGTCTCCCGAGCCGCCGGAGGACGAGCCGCTGCCGCACGCGGCGAGCAGGGCCATCGCGGCCACGCCGGCGAGGGTGGTGGACAGATGCCTGCGGGTGAGGACGGGTGACATGGTGGTGAGTCCCTTCCGGGTCATGACGTCGAGGAGTGGGCACCGGAAAGGGCGGCGGTGCGGCCTTCCTGGTGGTAGACGGAGTGCCACACCCGGTTGCGCAGTGCGGCGAACTCAGGGCTGAGCCGGAACGCCTCGTCGCGCACCATCGCGGGGTCGACGTCGATGACGTCGTAGACGCGCCCCGGGCGGGCCGCCATCACGATGACCCGGTTGGCCAGGAACACGGCCTCGTCGACGTCGTGGGTGATGAACAGGACCGTGCGCTTGTCCTGGCTCCAGGTCTTGAGCAGTTGTTCCTGGAGTTTGACCCGGGTGAGCGCGTCGAGGGCGCCGAACGGTTCGTCCATCAGCAGGATCGAGGGGTCGACGGCGTAGGCGCGGGCGATGGCGCAGCGCTGGCGCATGCCTCCGGAGAGGGTCTTGGGAAGGGCGTCGGCGAAGCGTTCCAGGCCGACCAGTTCGATGAAGTGCTCGGCCCGGCCGCGGCGTTCGCGCTTCGGCACGCCCGTGGTCCGCAGGCCGAACTCGACGTTCTGACGCACGGTCAGCCACGGGAAGAGGGCGTACTGCTGGAAGATGACGCCGCGTTCGGGGCCAGGACCGGAGACCGGGGCGCCGTCCACCAGGGCACGGCCCGCCGTGGGTGTCTCCAGACCGGCGAGGATGTTCATCAGGGTGCTCTTGCCGCAGCCCGAGGGGCCGACGACGGTGACGAACTCGTGGTCCGCGATGTCGAGGGACACGTCGTCGAGGGCGGTGAAGGTCTCCCGGCCCAGCGAGAAGGTCTTGGTGACGTGCCGGACGGAGATCTTGGCGGGTGTGCTGGTCATCGGCGTTCCTGCCATCGGGTGAGCCGGCGTTCGGCGAGGAGGAGGACGCGGTCCATGAGGAGACCGAGGATTCCGATCGAGATGAGCCCGACGAAGATGGTCGGGAGGTCGTAGTAGAGCTGCGCGTACTGCATGCGGTGGCCGAGGCCCTCCTGGGCGGCGATCAGCTCCGCGGCGACCAGGGTGGCCCAGGCCGAGCCGAGGCCGACCCGCATGCCGACGAGGATGAACGGCGTGGACGCCGGCACCACCACACGGGCGAAGATCGTGGCGTCGCCCGCGCCCAGGACCCGGGCGGCGTTGATCAGGGTGCGGTCGACGTTCACCACGCCCTGGAAGGTGGAGATCACGCAGGCCAGGAACGCGGCGAGGAAGATGACGAAGATCTTCGGTGTCTCGTCGATGCCCATGGCGACCACGGCCAGCGGGATGATGGCCAGCGGCGGGATGGTGCGGAAGAACTGGATCCAGGGTTCGATCAGTCCGCGCAGGATGCCGTACCAGCCCATCAGGAAGCCCACCGGGACGGCCACGGCCGTGCCCAGGGAGAAGCCGATGAGGACCCGCCTCAGGCTGGCCAGGGCGTCGTCGGCGAGCGTCCCGTCGCCGATCAGCGTGCCGGCCCGGGACACGACCTGTGGCGGTGTCGGCAGCTCCAGGCCGGCGGACGCGAGGATCCACCAGATCGCGATGCCGAGCGCGACGGACACCGCGTTCAGGGCCAGGGACAGCCCGCGCCGGCCGGAGCGGGCACGCTCCGGCGTGGCCTTGGTGTCGCCCGTATCAGCCGGGTCGCCCGGGTCGGCGTCGGGCGGGACTCCGGGCCGCTTCTCGGGCTGCGGGTGCCGCTGGTCGGCACCTTGCTTGTCAAGGACGGACATGGGCGGCTCCTTCGGTGGCGGAGTCGGATGCATCGGAACGGCCCTTCACGTCGGCGGTTTCGGGATACCTCGCCAGGAGGGGAGAGCTGTGGAAGACCGCGGCCAGCGCGCCGATGGCGCCGTCGTCGTCGGAGAGCCGGGCCGCCGCGACGACGGGGCCGGCCGAGGCGGTCGGGAAGATCTCGGCGGCGAGGGTGGCGGCGACCTGCTCCACGAGGACGGGCGCCAGCCGGGTGATCTCGCCGCCGACGACCACCTTCGCCGGGTTCAGCATCATGGTCGCGGCGCCGACCACACGCCCCAGCGCCCCCGCGGCCTCCCGCAGCACCCGGTCCACCACGGGGTGGGCGCGGGCGACGGCGGCCGCCAGGTCGTCGAGGTTCTCCAGCCGCAGGCCGAACTCCCAGCAGGCGGCGAGGATTCCGGGCACCGAGGCCACGGTCTCCAGACAGCCACGCTTGCCGCACCGACAGGGCCGGCCCGCCGGTTCGACGGTCACGTGCCCCAGCTCCCCGGCCAGCCCCGACGAGCCCGTCACCAACTGGCCGCCGACGACGAGACCGCCGCCGACCCCGTCCGACAGCCGCACGTACACCAGGTCGGCGACGCTGTCGGCGCCGCTGATCGCCTCGGCGAGGGCGGCCAGGCGGGTGTTGTTGTCGACGATCACCGGTGCGTCGAAGCGTTCGGCGAAGGCCACGTCGACGCCTTCGGGTGCCGGGCGGAGCACCGTGGCCCCCGTGGTGGAGCGCGGCCATGCCGCCCCCTGAGGGGCCGGATAGGGACCCGGCACTCCGATGCCGATGCCCTGCAACGCCCCGTAGTGGACGCCGGCCTCGCTGCTCAGCCGGTCGACCAGCCCCAGGGCCAGCTCGGTCCGGGTCCCCCAGGTCGCGGTGTCCTCGTACCGGACGGAGCCGGAGACCATGATCTCGTGCGCCGCGTCGGCGACGACGACGTGGACGCGGCGGTGTCCGAAGTCGACGCCCATGAACTGCGCCGACGCCGGGTCGAGCGCCAGCCGTTCGGCCGGCCGGCCGCTGCCCTCGCGCCGCGAGGCGTCGGTGTCCACGACGACGATGGCACCTCGTTGCAGGAGGTTGCCGGTGATCTCGGACAGGGTGGTGCGGGACAGGCCCACGACCCGGGCGATCTCACCGCGGCTCATGGCGCCGTTCCCCTGCAGCGCACGCATCACGCGCTCCTCGTGGGTCCGCCTGACCAGTGCGTGCACTCCGCTGGGCATCTGCATGCCGGTCAAGGTAGGGAGGCTCGATTATTCCGTCAACACTCCGACAGAAAGATGCAATGAAGCGTTCACAATGCCTGGTGGCCTGGGCCCTGCGTGGGTCGGCCAAGGCGGATTATTCGTCCGCCCTGTTGACGTAAATGTGCGGGCGTTCGCATGCTGTGCGCCATACCCCCGTCGTGCGGCTCGTGTGCCGCTCCTCGGTTCCCGGACGGGGAGGACGAAGGAGAACGCGTCTGATGACCGATGCCGAGCACGGACTGCACCGACGATCCCTGCTGGCCGGCGCGACCGGCCTGGGGGCGGCGTTCGCCCTGCCCGCGAGCGCCGCGCAGGCGGCTCCCACTACGGCGCCCGCTGCGGCGTCCGCGACGGCGGAGGCGTCACGGCGGCATCCGCGGAACTGGCCCGACCCCGAGCCCTACGGCGCCGCGGACACCCGGGTCGACCTGTGGCCGCGCGAGGACAACTCGTTCGTCCTCCCGCTGGAGTTGCGCCCCCGCGACAAGGAGCGCGGCACGGTCTGGATGCGCGACACCTACGTCAACTGCTTCGTCGTGGACGGCCGTCCGCTCTACGTGGCGACCGGCACCTCCAGGGTCCCCGGCCTCGAGGCGGCGAGCCCCTGGAACGACGGCATCTTCGTCTGGACGTCGCGCTCCCTCAAGGGCCCCTGGAAGCTGGCGGACACCACCCGCGTCCGGCCCGGCGCGGAGAAGGGCAAGGTGTGGTCGCCGGAGTTCGTCGGGGAGAACCGCCCCGGTCGCACCGTCGTCGCCCCCTGGCAGGAGTACTGGTACGACGACAGGTTCGGCAAGCGCGGTCACGCCTGGGCCCCGGAGCTGCACCACTTCCGCGGCAAGTGGTACCTCGTCGCGTGCACGGGCGACTACGCCAAGAAGGTCGGCTCGTTCATGCTCGTCAGCGAGGGCGGGGTCGAGGGCCCGTACCGGCTGATCGAGGGCAGTCTGGACAAGCCCTTCGGCGACTCGTTCATCGGGGGCCCGAGCTTCATCGAGCCCGGCGCGTACCACCACATCGACGGCGGCCTCTACTCCGAGGGCGACGACGCGTGGCTCGTGCTGCACAACAACCTGTACGCGAAGTTCCGGGACGACATGGAGGACATCGTCACGACGACGGACCTCCCGACGTTCCGGCAGCAGCCCTACTCGCCGGAGCCGTATCTCGAGGGTGCCTACGTGTTCAAGTACAGGGGCAAGTACCACCTCGTGCATGCCGCGTGGGACCGGACGTCCGTCAACGCCGACGGCACCGTCCGCCATGCCTACGACGTGCCCGCCGCGGGCCGGGTGCAGTACCAGTACGACGCGATCGTCGCCGTGGCCGACCGGTTCGAGGGCCCGTACTCGAAGCGGTACACCGCGGGTGTCGGCGCGGGTCACAACAACTTCTTCGCCGATCACAAGGGTGACCTGTGGGCGACGTACTTCCTGAACCCGGCGGCCGGCTACTGGTCCGACGCCTCGCGCACCGCCGAGTCCGCCGTGCCCGGTGTCGTACGGCTGGAGTGGACCGGCCCGTCGGACGGCCGGCTGTACGTGAAGCGCGGGTCGGACGGACACGGCACCCGGCACTGAACGGCAGCCGTCCTGTGGGGGCCGCGCCCTCGCGTGCCGTCGCGGCGGGACGGGCGTAGTGTCCAGATATGCGTGATGTTCGGGGTGTCCGGCGTCGGGCAGTGGACGGCTGATGGACTCCGCGATGGCCGCCGTGGTGCGGGCGAGCGGTGCGTTCGGGGGACTCCTGTACGTACTGCCGCCGGGCGAGAACGCCGTGTGGCAGGTCCTGGTGGCGGGGGTCCCGCAGGAGATGGCCGCTCCGTGGCGGCGTGTCGGCCTGGGTGATCCGATGCCCGTGGCGGACGCCGTCCGTGGCCGGCGCCTGGTGTGGGCCGGCGGCCGGGAGGAGATGGCACGCGAGTATCCGCGGCTGGCGCTGGTCCTGCCGTACGACTTCGGGCTGGCGGCCGCACCGCTCGTCTCGGGCACCACCGTCCGGGGCGGGCTGGTGCTGCTGTGGCCCGGCAGTCATCCGGCCCGGCTGAGCGGCGCCGAGCAGGACGTCATCCGGGCGGGCTGCCACCGCCTGGGCGAGAGCCTGCAGCGGGCGGCCGACCGCGGCGAGTCGCTGCTGCCCCCGGACCGGCCGCGGACCCTGCCGCCACCCGCCCCCCGCACGCCCTCCCCCGTCGAGGCGGCCGCGCTGTCCGCCTTCGTGGACCGGCTGCCGGGCGGGTCCTGCACGCTGGACCTGGAAGGACGCCTCACCTTCGTCACCCCGGCCGCGGCCGGCCTGCTCGGTGCCGATCGCTCCGACCTCGTGGGCGCGCTGCCGTGGGAGGCGCTGCCCTGGATGGACGTGCCGCACGTCGAGGACCGCTACCGGGCCGCGCTGGTCAGCCGACGGCCGCAGGCCTTCACCGTCCTGCGGCCCCCGGAGACGTGGCTGGCCTTCGACCTCTACCCTGACGCCACCGGGCTGAGCGTCCGCATCACTCGCGGCAGCCCGGAGACGGACGCGCCCCCGTCCGGGTCCATACCGGCCTCCGGGCCCAGCCGCGCCACCGTCCTCTACCACCTGATGCACCTGGCCTCCACGCTCACCGAAGCCGTCGGCGTGCAGGACGTGGTCGAACAGACCGCCGACCAGCTCATGCCCGCCCTGGGCGCGCAGGCCATGGTGGTGATGGCCCCGGAGGACGGCCGCCTGAAGATCGTCGGTCAGCGCGGCTACCGCACCGAGGTCCTGAAGCACTACGACGGCGCTCCCCTCACCTCGGCCATCCCCGGCGTCGACGTCATGGCCACGGGTGTCCCGGGTTTCTGGTCGACCTTCGACGAACTCCACGACGCCTACCCGGCCACCGTGCACGAGGACGGGATGGCCGCGTGGGCCGTGCTGCCGCTGATCGCCTCCGGCCGCCCCATCGGCTCCCTCCTTCTCGCCCACCGGCGGCCCCACGTCTTCCCGCCCGGTGAGCGGGCCGCCCTCACCTCACTGGCCGGCCTGGTCGGGCAGGCCCTGGACCGGGCCCGTCTCTACGACGCCAAACACCACCTCGCCCATCGCCTGCAGTCCGCCCTGCTGCCGCACACCCTGCCCCGCGTGCCCGGCCTGAACGTCGCCGCCCGCTACCTCCCGGCAGCCCGGGGCCTGGGCATCGGCGGCGACTTCTACGACGTCATCCGCCTCGACGAGCACACGGCGGCCGTCACCATCGGCGACGTACAGGGGCACAACGTGGACGCCGCGGCGCTGATGGGGCAGGTGCGCACCGCCGTGCACGCCCACGCCACCGTGGGGGCGCCGCCCGACGACGTCCTGGCCCGCACCAACCGGCTGCTCACCGACCTGGACCCCGGCCTGTTCACGAGCTGTGCCTACGTCCACCTCGACCTCGCCACGCATCGCGCCTGCGTGGCCCTCGCGGGCCACCCCCCTCCCCTGGTGCGCCACGCCGACGGGCGCATCGAACGCCTGCGGGTGCCGCCCGGTCTGCTGCTGGGCATCGAGCCGGACACCGTGTATCCCTCGCTGGAGTTCCCGCTGCCGCCGGGCAGCGTGCTCGCCCTCTACACCGACGGACTCGTCGAGGCGCCAGGTGTCGACCTCGACGACGCGATCGCGGCCCTCGCCGGGCTCCTCGAGCACGGCGATCCCGGCGACCTCGACGCCATGGCCGACACCCTCATCCGGCACGCGCCCGCGCCGGGCGACGACATCGCCCTGCTTCTCATCAGTCCCCGCGTGTCGGCGGCGGGGCACTCCTGCGGCGGACCGATCGTTTTCACAGGCAAGAAGGACGAACGCCCCTCGACGCAGGCCGGCAGCGGAGGAGAAGACGCTTAATGAAACACCGGAGGGTGCGCGATCTGATGAGCGACGCCGTGGTCCGCGTCCAGCGCGGCACACCGTTCAAGGAGATCGCCCACCTGTTGCTGGAGTACGACATCACCGCGGTGCCGGTCGTGGACGAGGAGAACCGTCCCGTGGGGGTGGTGTCGGAGGCGGACCTCCTGCAGAAGATGTGGGGCCAGGAGCCCGACGGCTCACCCGAGTACGCGAACGGGTCCCGGCCGGCCGGGGGCAAGGCGTCCGCCACGGACGCGGCGGGGCTCATGACCTCCCCCGCGGTCTGTGCACGCGACACCTGGAGCGTCGTCGACGCCGCCCGTGTGATGGCGCGGCACGGCATCAAACGGCTCCTGGTGGTCGACGAGGGAGGGCAACTGACCGGGGTCGTCAGCAGAAGCGACCTGCTGCGGGTCTTCCTGCGCACGGACCGCGCGATCCGCACCGAGATCATCGAGGAGGCCCTGGTCAAGACACTCGGCCTGGCTCCCTCGTCGGTGCAGGTGGATGTGACGCACGGACATGTGGTGCTCAGCGGCCGGCTACCCGGCCATGTCTCCGCCCCGGCGCTGGAGGAGCACTGCAGGAACGTGGACGGCGTCGTCGCCGTGGAGTTCAGAGCGGCGGGAGAGGCCGGCGCCGGGGGCTCGGTCCCGGTCGCCTCCTGACCCCTGGGGGCCTGTCCGACAGGCCCTGGCCCGGGTGGGACGGGCCCGCCCGTGCCCGGCTCCGGGAAGTGGAGACGGACACGGGCGGAGTGCGGCGGGGTGTCCTCAGACCTCGGTCGAGTCCTTCACCTGGGGCGGCTCCGCCCTGGGCCCCGGCACCGCGGCCGGTGCGGGCGCGGGTGCGGGGCCGCCCTCGCTGAGACCGAACCGCCCGTGGAACCTGCGCAGGAAGGGCGGTGCGTACGAGGCCGAGCGGCCGAGCAGACGCATCGCGGCCGGGACGAGGACGCCGCGTACGGCGACGGCGTCGATGAGGATGGCCAGTCCGCTGCCCAGCCCGAACATCTGCATGAAGCTGATCTTCGCGGTCCCGAAGGCGAAGAAGCTCACCGCGAGCAGGCAGGCCGCCGCGGTGACGATGCGGCCGGTGTGGCCGAGGCCGTCGGTCACGGCGGTGCGGGTGTCCGCGCCCTGGTCGTGCAGCTCCTTGATCCGGCTGGTGACGAACACCTCGTAGTCCATGGAGAGGCCGAAGGCGATGCAGAACATCAGCACGGTCATCGACGCCTCCATCGGCTGCGGTGTGACGCCGATCAGGGAGGCCAGGTTGCCGTCCTGGAAGATCCAGGTCATGACGCCGAGCGTCGCGCCCAGGCTGATCACGTTGAGGACCAGCGCACGCACCGGCTGCACGACGCTGCCGGTGAACAGGAAGAGCAGGACGAAGGTGGTCAGGGCGACCAGCCCCAGGGCGAGCGGGAGCCGGCTGCTGATGGAGTCCTTGGAGTCGACCAGTTGGGCGTCCCCGCCGCCCACCAGAGCCTTGGTCCCGGCGGGCGGTGCGACCGCCCGCACCTCGTGGACGAGTTCCTGGGCCTCGTCCGACCTGGGCGTCAGGCCGCTCACCACGGTGATCCGCTGCGCGTCGGGGCGGCCGAGGGCCGCGTTGCCCGGTCCGGCCGCCGCGGTGCGTCCCTCCACGTAGGTCCCGGTGCCGGTCTCGACGCGGACGACGCCCTCGAGCCCGGACAGTTCGGCCGCGTAGGTGCCCAACGGGCCCTTGTCCACCGCCTCGTCGATGACGACGTGGAGGGCGGCGTCGTCGTTGCCGTTGAACTTCTCCCGCAGCACGGAGGCGACTTGGCGGCTCTGGGCGTCCTCGGGCAGCACGCGTTCGTCCGGGGCGCCCAGGGTGATGCCCAGCAGCGGGCTCGCCGCCACCAGCAGCACGGCCAGCACGGGCAGCGCGGTGAGCGCGGGGCGGCGCATCACGGTGTCGGCGAGGCGTCCCCACAGGGGCCCGCGGGTGCCGGTGCCTGTGCGGGTGCGCTTTGCCCAGGGCATCCGCCCGCTGTTGACCCGGTGCCCCAGGACGACGAACAGGGCCGGCATCACGAACAGCGTGCCGATGGCCGCGATGGCGACGACACCGACGCCGGCGTAGCCGAAGGAGCGCAGGAAGTACTGCGGGAAGACCAGGAGGGCGGCGAGCGCGACGGCCACCGTGGCGGCCGAGAAGGCGACCGTGCGGCCCGCCGTCCGCACCGTGTGACGGACGGCGTCGTCCACGGTGGACCCGGTCGCGAGCTGCTCCCGGAATCTGCTGATCATCAGCAGGGCGTAGTCGATTCCCAGGCCGAGCCCCAGGGCGGTGGTGAGGTTGGTCGCGGACACGGACACGTCGACGGAGCCGCCGAGGAGGGCGAGTTCGGCGAACGTGCCCGCGATGGCGATGGTCCCGATGGCCGGCGGCAGCAGGGCCGCGACCACACTGCCGAAGACGACCAGGAGAAGCAGGAGGGTCAGCGGTACGGCGATGGCCTCGGCCGGCAGGAGGTCCTTGGGCGTCTGCGTCGCCATGTCGTTGCCCACGGCGGCGCCGCCCCCGGCCTGGACGGTGAGCCCGCCCTCGCGCGGTCCGGAGTAGTCGTCGACGACGGTCTTGGCGTTCTCCCGCTGCTGTGTCTCGTCGCCCTTCACATGGGCGAGCACCAGGGCCTCACGGCCGTCCTCGGAGCGCAGGGCGGACTTCTTCGCGTCCCAGTACGAGACGACGTTCTCGAGACTCGGGTCCTGCCCGAGGTCCGCCACCAGGGCCCGGCCGCCGCGCTCGGCGGCCGGCGCGTCGACGCCGCCCTCGGGACCGCGTACCAGCAGGACCAGGTTCGTCTCCCCGCCGAACTTCTCCTCGATGGCCTTCCCGGCGAGGGTGGACTGGGAGGCCGGATCGTCGTAGCCTCCCCCCTTCAGCTTGCCGAACGGGCCGGCGTCGCCGCGACATGACGTTGGTGAGACGCCGCGCGCTTTGGCAGTGTGAGATTTACCTAACAGTGTTCGGCTTCTTGATGTGCCGTCAGCCGACTGCGCCCTAGGCTCGCCGCATGCCCGCAGACCGAACCACCCCGGCTCCCGCGTCCCTGCGTGAGCGGCGCCGGAGCGCCGCCGTCCAGGAGATAGTGGACGCCGCCGAGGAGCACATCAGCCGGCACGGGCCCGCGGCGCTGTCCCTGCGCGCGGTCGCCCGCGGTCTCGGCATGACCGTGCAGGCGCTCTACCACTACTTCCCGAATCGGGACGCCCTCGTCACGGCGCTCATCGCCAAGGCGTACGGCGACCTCTCCGACGTGTTGCAGGACGCCGCCGGCACCGTCGTCGAGGACTCCTCCACATCTCGGCTCGAGGTGGTGGCCGAGGCCTACCGCGGCTGGGGCATCGCCCATCCGGAGCGTTTCCAGCTTCTCTACGGGACGCCGCTGCGCCACTACGCGGCGCCCGTCGAGGGCCCGACCACCCAGGCGGTCCGCCGGATGGGAGCGGTCTTCCAGCGCGAGCTGTTCGACGGCTTCACCCCGGCACAACTCGCCGCGGCCGACGTGCCCGCGCTGTCGCCCCCGTTGCGCGAGCATCTGCGACAGCTTCCTTCGAACGCCCAGGGAGACCTGCCGCCCGCCGCGGTCTCCCTCTTTCTCAGTGCGTGGGGGCACGTGCACGGCCTGGTCGTGCTTGAGGTGTTCGGGCACACCTCGTTCATCGGTGACCATCAGGCGGAGACCTTCCGCACGTCGGTCCGGATGATGATCGAGGACATCCACCGTCGGATACCGGCCGCCTGACCCCTGCCCTCAGGGACGCTGGCCGTCGCCCCGGCGTTCATGGGCGGGGTCGGGGGCGGTCAGGGCCGGGATCTCGGGGTGGTCGCGGAGCGCGGCGATGACCGCGTTCACCGCGGCGCGCCGAGGCGTGCCACGGCGCACCACGACGGCGACGTTGCGGTGCACCGGTGGGCTCAGCCGCCGGGTGACGACGGCATGGTCCGCGGTGACCGCCAGGGCGGGCAGCAGGGCGATCGACCCGGCCGACTCGACGTGCCGCAGCAGCATCAGGTAGTTGCTGAACCGGCAGGCCACCCGGGGTTCGAAGCCCGCCTCGCGGCACAGCCGCACGGTCAGGTCCGCCATGTACGACTGCGGCCGGTCGCAGGCCCAGGTCTCCTCCTCGCACGCCGCGAGGTTCGCCGCGGTGCGGGCGGCGAGCGGGTGGCCCCGCGGCAGCACCAGTACGACGGAGTCGCTGCCCAGCGACATGACCTCGAGGTCCGTTCCCCAGGAGAGACCGGAGTAGTCGGTGGTCGTGACGATGACGTCCGCCTCCCCCGAGCGCAGGGCGGGGCCGCTCTCGTGCGGCTCCATCTCGACGAGTTCGAGGCGCAGGTGCGGATGGGTGGTGGCCAGGCGGGTCGCCGCCGGGACCGCGAGGCTGTAGATCGCGCTCTGGAACACCCCGAGCCGGACGGTGCCGATGGGCTCGTCGTTCAGGGCGCGCAGCTCCGCCTCGACCTCGGTCATCCGGTCCAGGATCTCGCGGCCGCGGCGGGCCAGCAGCAGCCCGGCCGGGGTCAGCCGCACCCGCCGCCCGGTCCGCTCGATCAGCCGGCACCGGGTCTCGGTCTCGAGCACCGCCAGTTGCTGGGAGACCGTGGACGCGCTCAGCCGCAGTGTGTCGGCGACCGCGCGGACGGTGCCGAGCGTGTCCAGCAGGCTGAGCAGTCGCAGTCGTCCCGAATGGAGCACGGAGCGATTGTAGGGCGCTTGTACGGTTCTGGCGTACAGCCACGTCGAATCCGTGCGATGGACACGCGCAGCGATGCGTCCCTAACCTCGGTCGCATGCCTTTCGAGACTCCCGGCGCCGACCAGGGGCGCCATCTGATCCGCTACTCCGGCCACGCACCCTTCTCGCCGGAGGTCATCGTCCGTGCCGCGGGCACCTCGGTGTTCACCGAGAGCGGTCGTGAGCTGCTGGACTTCACGTCCGGTCAGATGAGTGCCATCCTCGGGCACTCCCACCCGGCGATCGTCTCCACGGTGCGCGAGCAGGTCGCGCACCTCGATCACCTCCACAGCGGCATGCTCAGCCGCCCGGTCGTCGAGCTCGCGCGCCGGCTCGCCGGCACCCTGCCCGAGCCGCTGGAGAAGGCGCTGCTCCTGACCACCGGGGCGGAGGCGAACGAGGCCGCGGTGCGGATGGCGAAGCTCGTCACCGGCCGCCACGAGATCGTCTCCTTCGCCCGGTCCTGGCACGGCATGACCCAGGCCGCCGCGAACGCCACGTACAGCGCCGGGCGCAAGGGTTACGGCCCCGCCGCGCCGGGCAACTTCGCGCTGCCCGTCCCGGACCGCCACCGCCCCTGCGTCGTCGACGCGGAGGGCGCGCTCGACTGGCGCCGCCAGCTCGACCTGGGCTTCGAGATGATCGACGCCCAGTCGGTGGGAAGTCTGGCCGCGTGTCTGGTCGAGCCGATCCTCAGCTCGGGCGGTGTCGTCGAGCTCCCGCCGGGCTATCTCGCCGCCCTGGCCCACAAGTGCCGGGAGCGCGGCATGCTGCTGATCCTCGACGAGGCCCAGACCGGGCTGTGCCGCACCGGCGACTGGTACGCCTTCGAGCACGAGGGTGTGGTCCCGGACATCCTCACGCTGTCCAAGACGCTCGGCGCGGGGCTGCCGCTGGCCGCCGTACTGACCAGCCCGGAGATCGAGCAGCGGGCGTACGACCGCGGTTTCCTGTTCTTCACCACCCATGTCAACGACCCGCTGCCGGCCGCCGTCGGCAACACCGTCCTGGACATCCTGGTCCGCGACCGGCTCGACGAGCGCGCCCGCAAGCTCGGCGCGTCGCTGCGCGAGCACCTCGACCGGCTCGCCGTCCGCCACGAGGTGGTGGGCGACGTCCGTGGCCGCGGGCTGCTGCTGGGCATGGAACTGGCCGGGGACGAGGTCCTGGGTGCCGGTGGCGCCGACCGCCTCGGCGCCGACGTCACCCGGCGCTGCTTCGACCTCGGGCTGCACATGAACATCGTCCAGCTCCCGGGAATGGGCGGCATCTTCCGTATCGCACCCCCGCTGACCGCGAGCGACGACGAGATCGACCGGGGCGTCGCCATCCTCGAGAGGGCGCTCACCGACGCCGCGCGGGAGCTCTGACGCGAGACGCGAAGGCCCCGGTGACCTGGGACGGATTCCAGGTCACCGGGGCCTTGCGGGTGGTGTCAGACTCCGGCCGTCTCCGGTTCGCGGGCCGGCTCCGCGGGCGCGGCGGTGTCACCGAGCTCCTTGTGGAGCTTCGCGCCCTCGACGTCGACGTTCGGCAGGAGGCGGTCCAGCCACTTGGGCAGCCACCACGCCTTGGTGCCGAGCAGGGCGAGCACCGCGGGAACGATGGCCATGCGGACCACGAAGGCGTCGAAGAAGACCGCGATCGCGAGGCCGAAGCCCATCATCTTGATCATGGCGTCGTTCTCCAGGATGAAGCCGGAGAACACACTCATCATGATGATCGCGGCCGCCGCGACGACCCGGCCGCCGTGGGTGAAGCCGGTGGTGACGGCCTCGGCGGCGGACGAGCCGTGGACGTAGGCCTCTCGCATGCGGGTCACGAGGAAGACCTCGTAGTCCATGGCGAGACCGAAGACCACACCGATCATGAAGATGGGCATCATCGACATGATCGGGCCGGGCTGGTCCACGCCGAGGACGTCCGCGAGCCAGCCCCACTGGAAGACCGCGACCACCGCGCCGAGCGCCGCGGCCACCGAGAGCAGGAAGCCCAGGGCCGCCTTCAGCGGGACGAGGACCGAGCGGAACACCAGCATCAGAAGCAGGAAGGCGAGGCCGACGACCAGCGCCAGGTAGGGGACGAGCGCGTCGTCCAGGGTCTGGGAGAAGTCGATCGTCATCGCGGTCGCGCCGGTGACCAGCATGGTCGCGCCCGTGTCGCCCCTGATGTCACCGGACAGCGAGCGGATGTCGTGCACCAGCGACTCGGTGGCGGTGTCGCTCGGGCCGGTCTTGGGCACCACGGTGAGGACGGCGGTGTCGCCCGCCTCGTTGAAGCTGGCCGAGGTGACGGCCTCGGCCGCGCCGAGTCCGGTGATCCTCTCCCGGACGAGGTCGGCGGCGGCCTCCGGGGCCTCGGCGTCCCGGGCGTCGACGGTGACCATCAGCGGGCCGTTGAACCCGGCGCCGAAGGAGTCGGACAGCATGTCGTAGGCCTTGCGCTGCGTGGTGTCCGGGGCCGAGCTGCCCTCGTCGGGCAGGCCCAGCTCCATGCCGGCGGCCGGTACGGCGATCACGCCGAGGCCGAGGACCGCGGTCAGCAGCACGGTCACCGGGCGGCGCAGTACGAAGCGGGCCCAGCGGGTGCCGAGCTTCGGCTTCGCGGCCGCCGCCCGCTGTCCGGCGGGCGCCTTGCGGTCCTTGCGGCTGAGCGCCTTCTTGCCGGCGAAGCCGAGCAGCGCCGGGGTGAGGGTGAGCGCGATCAGCACGGCGATGCCGACCGTGCCCGCGGCGGCCAGGCCCATCTTGGTGAGGATCGGGATGTTCACGATCGCGAGGCCGGACAGGGCCACGACGACGGTCAGTCCGGCGAAGACGACCGCGGAGCCGGCGGTGCCGACCGCGCGTCCCGCGGCCTCCTCCGGGGCGCGGCCCTCGGTGATCTCCGCCCGGTAGCGCGAGACGATGAACAGGGCGTAGTCGATGGCGACCGCGAGGCCGATCATCATGGCGAGCGTGGAGGTCGTGGCGGACAGTTCCAGCGCGCTGCCGAGTGCCCCGATGGCGGAGATGCCGATGCCGACACCGATGATCGCCGAGAGCAGCGGCATGCCGGCCGCGACCAGTGAGCCGAAGGTCAGCAGGAGCACGACCGCGGCGATCCCGATGCCGATCAGCTCGGCGGTCCCGCCCATCTCCTGCTCGGCCACGACCGCGTCGCCGCCGGTCTCGACGGTGAAGCCGTCGGTGCGCGCGTCGTCGGTGGCGGCGGTGAGCGAGTCGCGGGCCTGGTCGGTCAGCTCCATGGCGTTGACCTTGTACGTCACGGAGGCGTACGCGGTCGTGCCGTCCTCGCTGACGGCGTCGGCCTTGAACGGGTCGTCGACCGAGGCGACCTGCGGGCCCGCACCGAGGGCGGTCACCAGCTCCTCGACCTGGGCCTTGCCGGCCGGGTCGGAGATCTTCGCGCCCTCGGGCGCACGGATCACGACGCGTGCGGTCGCGCCTTCGGCGCTGGCGGCCGGGAACTGCTCGTCGAGCAGGTCGAAGGCCTTCTGGGACTCGGTGCCCGGCATGGAGAAGGAGTCTTCGGGCGGGGCGGGCGCGGAGGCGGAGGCGACGCCGGCGCCCACGAGTATGGCCACCCAGAGCAGGGCGACGAGACCGCGGCGCCGGAACGCTCGTCGGCCGAGTCGATAGAGGAACGTAGCCACCTGGTACCAATCCGTCGGGTTGCGGGCAGGACGAAGACCCGGCTCATGGGGGGAGGCAGAGGTGCTGACCGGGGTACCCATCCATGCTCACCCGGGCTCGCCCGCGATTGATCCGACCCTGGGTCTGGACTGGTGTACTGCATTGGGTGTAGTGCGCCCCCGCGCCCCTCTCCCCCGGGTGTAGATCGCGGTGATGGGTGTACGCCGCATTCCGTTGCCGCGGGCAGCCGATGGGTCAGCCGGTCACCGGTGTCACGGTGCCGCCCGGGCCGCAGCGGACCGTCCAGGGGGTGCGGGAGCGGGTGAGGTTCTCGTGGATGCGGATGTCGACGCGGGTGGCGGGCCGGTCGCCCGGGACGTCAGCGTGGGCGGCGGTGCAGGCGAGCTGGCTGACCGCGGTGACATCGAGTTCGCCGGTGCTGACCTCGACGGGGACGAACACGTCGACGGCTCCGTCGCTCGCGGTCGCCGTGAGCAGCCCGCCCATGGGGGGCACCTGGGTGGTCAGACCACGCTCACGCTCGGCGGGGGTGGGGCCCTCCAGGAGGAGTTCGAGGGCCTGCTGGGGGCTGGGCGGCCGGTCCACGGAGCGGGTGACGGACTGGACGCCGTAGGGGCCGGCGAAGTAGAGACGCGCGGTGCGCGCCTCGCTGCCGGGCCGCTGGACGCCGGACGCCGGTGCCCCCGCGTGCACCGGGCCGGTGGCGCCGATGCCGCACCCGGCGACGGTGGCGACGAGCAGCGGGGCCGCCAGGGCGCCGACGGCGGCCCTCCGCGTGCGCGGGGCGGGGCGGTGGGCCATGGCTGTTCCTCGGTGGGTCACGGCTGTTTCTCGGTGGGTCACGGCTGTACCTCGGTGGCGGCGGCCGACGGCAGGCTCAGGGTGAAGGCGGCACCGCCGGCGGGAAGGTTGGCGGCGGTGAGGGTGCCGCCGTGCAGGACGGCGTTCTCGTGGGCGATGGCCAGGCCCAGGCCGCTGCCCGAGGAGCGGGTGCGTGCCGCGTCGGCCTTGTAGAAGCGGTCGAAGACGTGCGGGAGCGCCTCGTCGGGGATGCCGGGTCCCCGGTCGGTGACGGTGACGACGGCACGGTCGGCGCGGGCGCGGACGGTGACGGTCACGGGCGGACCTCCGTGGTGCAGCGCGTTGGCGACGAGGTTGCCCAGGACGACGTCGATCCGGCGGGGGTCGACACGGACGGGGACCGGGTCGGGGAGGTCGGCACGGACGCGCTCGTCGTGGGCCCAGCCGCGCAGTTGGAGGGTCTTGACCACGAGGGTGCGCAGGTCGACGTCCTCCCGGTGGAGGGGGGCGGCGCCGGCGTCGAAGCGGGAGACCTCCATCAGGTCCTCGACCGTGCGGGCCAGGGTGCGGATCTCCTCGCTGATCAGCCGGACGGCGTCCTCCGTGTCGGGGGGCAGGACACCCGAGGCGGCGTCCTCGTCGAGGACCTCGGTGACGGCGGTCATGGCCGCCAGCGGGGTGCGCAGTTCGTGGGCGACGTCGGCGGCGAAGCGGCGGGAGCCGGCCTCCATGCGGCGCAGCTCGGCGGCGTCCCTCTCCAGGGTCTCGGCCATGGTGTTGAACGAGCGGGTCAGATCGGCCAGTTCGTCGCGGCCCTCGGTGGCCAGGCGCGTGTCGAGTTCCCCGGCGGCGATGCGCTCGGCGCCGTGACGCAGCCGGCGTACCGGGCGCAGGACGCTGCGCGCCGCGAAGAGGGCCGGTACGAGGGCGAGGGCCAGGGCGGGGACCGCACCGGCCTGGGCCGCGGTGACCAGAGCGGAGATGTCGGCCTGGTCGTCGTCGAGGGGGAAGGCGGCGTACACGGTCAGCCCGGAGGGCGTGCCCGCGCCGTCGGACCCGCCGGACCCGCTGGACGTGCCGGATGTATCGGACGTATCGGACGTGTCGGCGTAGGCGACGGGCATGCCGAGGGCCAGCCAGGGGCGGCCGTCGCGTTCGATCCGTTGGTGGACCGCCTGTCCGCTCTCCTGGACCTCCTCGCGCAGCTCTTCCGGCACGGGGGGCGCCCCCGGGGAGGCCGGGACCGGCTCGCCGTCCCGGTAGGCGGCCGCGGAGCGCCAGCCGCGCGAGCCTCCGGCCTGGTCGATCCGGCGGCTCAGCGCGCGCAGGTCCTCGGTGCGGGGCGGGAGGCTCAGGTCGGGGGCCAGGGAGTCGAGCTGGGTGCGCAGCTCGGAGACGGCGGTGTCCTCGGCGCGTTCGAGGATGGCCGCGCGGGCCCGGTGGAAGGTGAGGCCTGCGGTGAGCAGCGCGCCGAAGGCGGCGGCCAGCAGGAAGGCGACGACGAGTCGTACCCGCAGTCCGCCGGGTCCGCGCGGCCGGAGCCTCAGCACAGGGGGCCGAAGCGGTAGCCGAACCCGCGGACGGTCTGCACGTACACGGGTTTGCGCGGATCGTCCTCGATCCGGGCGCGCAGCCGCATCACGCAGGCGTCGACGAGGCGGACGTCACCGTAGTAGGAGTGCTCCCAGACCTGCTCCAGGAGCTGCTGGCGTGAGTAGACCTGGCCCGGGGCGGCGGTGAGGAACAGCAGCAGTTTCAGTTCGGAGGGTGCCAGGGGCAGTTCGGAGCCGTGCTTGGCGACGACCAGGGTGGTGCGGTCCACCGTGAGGTCCGCGTGGTGCTCCGGGCCCCGCACGGCCGAGGGCGCCGCGGAGCCGTCCTGGCCGGGCGCCACGCGGCGCAGCACGGCCCGGATCCGGGCTTGGAGGATCTCCGCGCCCGCCGGTTTGACGATGTAGTCGTCGGCGCCCGCCTCCAGGCCGACGACCATGTCGATCTCGTCGCCGCGCGCGGAGAGGATGATGATCGGGATCTGCTTGCTCTCCCTGATCCGGCGGCACACCTCGAGACCGCTCATGTTCGGCAGCATCAGGTCGAGCAGCACCAGGTCGGGCCGGTGCCGCTCGAGACTCAGCAGTCCCGTCTCGCCGCTGCCCGCGACCGCCACCTCGTGTCCCCGGCGCTTCAGCGCGAGCGTGACGCCTCTCTGTACGGCGGGGTCGTCTTCGATGAGCAGCACTCGTGCCATGGGGGTCTGTTCTTCTCCGGTCGTCGGCTCGGCGGACGGCGTCTTCTGCCAGCGTGCTCGAAGGGTATGACGCCCGGTTCCGCATTACGTGATGAAACGATGACAGGCCTCCCGGGTCGCAGGCGGGTGGCCTGTGCTGGAGACATGAACTCCAAGATCACCTCCAGCCCACGGCCGCGGCCCGCCCGCCGGGTCGCCCGGTACGCCCTCGTCGCCGTGGCGGCCGCTCTCCCGCTCACCGCGTGCCAGGACTCCGGCACCGGCGTCGAGGTCTCCGCCGACGACAGCGCGGCGGCGGACGCGTCGGAAGGCGGGAAGGCGTCCGACGGCGGGGAGCAGGAAGGCGGGCCGCAACGGCTGCTGTGGATGGGCGACTCCATCGGTGAGGCCCAGGCGCCGGCCCTCGGCGCGGCCATGAAGGCCGGCGGCGTCGAATTCAAGTCGGTGGCCGCCGCCGGCGGGGGCGGTGTCGTCGGCGAGATCGCGGCGCCCACCTGGGACCGCCTGCCGAAGACGCTGAAGTCCTTCGAACCCGACGTCGTCGCCTACCAGGTCACCACCTACGACTGGGGCACCCCGGCCGAACAGCGCGCCGCCTACGAACGTCTGGTGAAGACGGTGAACGAGGCGGGCGCCGACCTCCTCCTCGTGTCCGCGCCGCCCTTCAAGATCGACGACTTCTACAAGCCGCACCGGGCGGAGATCGAGTCCGCGCCGCGGTCCGCGAAGAGCGTGGCCGAGGAGCATCCCGACACGGCCGGCTTCCTGGACGCCTCCGCCCTGTGGGGCGACGACGGGGGTGCGCAGAAGGCGCAGCGCAGCAAGGACGGCATCCACTCCTGCCAGCAGGGCTCGGCCGCGTTCGCCGTCTGGTTCGGCGAGGAGCTGGAGAAGCGGTACGGCTTCGCCCCGGCCGCCGCCGAGGAGTGGGCCACCGGGACGTGGACCGGCGAGAAGGTCTACAGCCGGCTCGGCTGCGAGTAGCCCGCCGCGGACCCGACCTTCCCACCGCGAGGCGTTCCCGGGCCGGGGACGCCTCGCCCCCCCTCGACGGAGACCAGCCCCATGCCCCTGCCGGCCACCCCCTCGCCCGCCCGCCGCGGCACCCGCACCCCGCCCTCCCCCACGCCCAGGGCCGCACGGCCGCACATCGCACCGCTCGACGGCCTGCGCGGTGTCGCCGTGCTGGGTGTGCTGTTCTTCCACGCCGGTCACTTCGGCGGCGGGTTCCTCGGCGTCGACCTCTTCTTCGTCCTGTCCGGCTTCCTCATCACCGGCCTGCTGCTGAAGGAGGCGCGGGCCCGCGAAGGCCGGATCGACCTCCTCGCCTTCTGGGGACGGCGCGCACGGCGGCTGCTGCCCGCGCTCGCGGTCGTACTCGCCGGCACCCTGCTCCTCGTGTGGGCGCTCGGCCCGCCGAACCTGCTCCGCTACGCCCTCGACGACGGTCCGTGGGTGGCCGCGAACCTCGCCAACTGGCACTTCGTCGCCGACCGGGTCGGCTACTGGGACTCGTCCGGCACCAGGGTCTTCAGCCACCTGTGGAGCATCGCCGTCGAGGAGCAGTTCTACGTGGTGTGGCCGCTGGTGCTCTGCCTGGTGGCCCGCGGCCGGGGCGCGGGCCGGCGCGTGGCCGCCGTGGCCGCGACCGGGGCCGCGGTGTCCCTGTTCCTGATGGTCCAGCTCACCACCCCGGCCGACACCACCCGGGTCTACGAGGGCACCGACACCCGTGCGTTCTCCCTCCTCCTCGGTGCCCTGGCGGCGACCCCGCCCATCACCCGTCTGCTGTCCCGGGCCGGCGAACGCGCGGCCGGGTGGTGGAGCCTCGCCCTGGCGGGGGCGATCGGGGCGTACTGGGTCACGGCCGACGGCCAGAACTCCCCCTCCCTCTTCCACGGCGGACTGTTCCTCCACGCCCTGGCCGCCGCCCTGCTCATCGGCTGCCTCGCCCGGGCTCCCCGCACACCGGCCGGCCGCTTCCTCGCCGCCGCTCCCCTGCGCCGGCTCGGCCTGGTCTCGTACAGCCTGTATCTGTGGCACTGGCCCGTGTACCTGCTGCTGAGCGAGGAACGGCTCGGCCTTCGGGGCGCGCCGCGTACGGCCGTGCTGCTCGCCGTGTCGGTGGCGCTCGCCTGGCTGTCCAAGGTCCTGGTGGAGGACCCGGTCCGGTTCCGGGCCCGCTGGGCGAAGGGCCGCACCGGGGCGATCGCGCTCGTCGCGGTCTTCGCGGCGCTGGCCGCGCTGTGGGCGTGCGTCCCGCAGCCGCGAACCGGTGAGGGCTCGGTCGACGTCACACGTCTCGTGTCGGGGGACGGCTGACGGCAGGGTGGCTGGCGGCTGACGGCAGGGTGGCTGGCGGCTGACGGCAGGGTGGCTGGCGGCTGACGGCAGGGTGGCTGACGGCAGGGTGGCTGTTGACCTTCACCTTGGGGGAGGCCACAGCATCGGTGTGGCCGGGCGACGCGCCCGGTACGAGGAGGAGTGGGCATGGGGTTGCTGACCATCGGGGCGTTCGCGAAGGCGTCCCGGCTGTCGCCGAAGGCGCTGCGTCTCTACGACGAGTTGGGCCTGCTGCCCCCCGCCCGCGTCGACCCGGTCACCGGCTATCGCCTCTACGCGCCGGAACAGGTGGAGCCGGCCCGGCTCGTCGCCTGGCTGCGACGCCTGGGGATGCCGCTGGTCCGCATCCGGCACGTCTGCTCGCTGGACGCGGCCGCGGCGGCGCGGGAGGTCCGCGCCTTCTGGGCGCGTACCGAGGCCGAGACCGCCGCCCGGCGGGACCTGGCCGCCTTCCTCGTCGACCACCTGGCCCGAAGGGACCCTGCCATGTCTTCCCTCTCTCCCGCTCCTGCGCTGAGCATCCGTTACGCCGCCGCCTCCGACCGCGGTCTGGTCCGCGAGAGCAACCAGGACACCGCGTACGCCGGGTCCCGCCTGCTGGCCGTCGCCGACGGCTTCGGCGGTGACGGGGCCCCGGCGAGCGCCGCCGCCGTCGAGGCGCTCAAGCGTCTGGAGACCGACGGCGTCCCGGCCGGCGGTCTCCTCAACGTCCTCGCGGACGCCGTCGAGGACGCCGAGCGGGCCGTGCACGACGCGGTCGGAGCCGGTTCCGCGCCGAAGGAGGCGGGCACGACCCTCACCGCGATGCTCTGGACGGGGTCGCAACTGGGCCTCGTCCACATCGGCGACTCCCGCGTGTATCTGCTGCGCGAGGGGGAGCTGTTCCAGATCACGCACGACCACACCGCGGTGCAGTCGATGGTCGACGAGGGCCGCATCACCCCGGAGGAGGCGGTCTCCCACCCCCAGCGGTCGCTGCTCATACGGGCCCTGGGCCGGGGTGCCGACGCCACCGCGGAGATGCGGCTGCAGGACGCCCGGCCCGACGACCGCTATCTGCTGTGCACCGACGGCCTGTCGACGGTGGTACCGGCCGGCGAGATCCACCGGGTGCTCGCCGGCCCCGGGGAGCCCGGGCGTGCCGTCCGTGAACTGGTCGCCCTCGCCAACGGGTCCGGCGGCCCCGACAACGTCGGCTGTGTCGTCGCCGACGTCGTGGCGGGCGGCTGACGCCTCCCGGGCAGCGGCCCCGGCCCCGGCCGGCCGGCGCTCAGGACGGCGCCGCGGCGACCCGGACCCGGTCGCTGTCGCCCTCGGAGAGGAAGGACGCCAGGGCCCGCCCCTCCTCGTCGACCTCGATGCGCTCGGCCCGGGTGAGCGGGCGCAGCGGGGTGACGGTCACCGTGTCCCCGTCCTCGACGGTCCAGGTCGCCGAGACCCGGCCGTCGACGAGGACGAACCGGGCGCCGGTGACCGACAGGCCGCGGTGCGCGTCGTCGATGATCCGGCCGCGGTCCTGGTAGCCGAGGACCGCGTTGTCGAACGCCGGCAGGAACCGCACCGGGGCGGGGGTGTCCGGATCGGGTCGCGGCGCGTCGGGGAGGTCCAGCAGTCGGCGGCCCCGCTCGTCGCGGAAGGCGACCAGTTCCCCGCGTACCGCGGCGACCGCGGCGGGCAGTCCGGCCAGCCCGCACCAGGCGCGCAGGTCCGCCGAGGCGGCCGGCCCGTACGCGGCGAGGTAGCGCCGTACCAGTGCCTCGCCGACCGGATCGGTGCCCGGCGGGGCCGGCGGGTCGACCTCGCGGCCCAGCCAGGCCGCGACCGGCGCGTTGCGCACCCCGGCCCTGGTGCGCCACAGCCCGCGCGGTGGCAGTTGCACCATCGGGATCAGCGCGGCGACCAGCATCTCCCCCAGCGGCCGCGGTCCCGCGTCCGGCCAGCGTCCGGCCACCGCCCGGGCGAGGTCGCCCATGGAGCGGGGTTCGCCGTCGGCCATCACCGCGCGGCCCGCCGCCGCGAGCTCGTCGAGGTCCACCCCTTCGAGCTCGCGGCGGTAGGTGCCGAGGACGCGTCCGCGCAGCATGGCGTCGTGCCGGGAACGCCAGGCCAGTACGTCGTCGGCGGTGACGAGATGGACGGTCCGGCGCATCAGGTGGGTCCGTACCACCCGACGCCCGGTCAGCAGGCCGGAGAGCGCCGACGGTGCGAAGTCGCGCAGCCGCGACCAGAGCCCGACGAACGGTTCCTGCGGCTCCTGTGCCTGCATGCCGCCCAGGTGCGCGACGGCGTCCAGGACGGAGCGGTCCGCGCGGTCGAGCAGCGACTGCCGGGCGAGTGCCGCCCGGTTGAGCGACCGGGCGTCGAGTACGGTCACGCGTTGTACTCGCTCACCACGTCCAGGACCCAGGTGACGCCGAAGCGGTCCCGCAGCATGCCGTAGAGGGGCGCCCACTGGGCCTCTCCCAGGGGCCGCAGGACGGTCGAGCCCTCGGACAGCTTCTCCCAGTAGGCGGCGGTCTCCTCGGCCGTCCCACCGCGGACCGAGACGAAGAACGCGTTCTCGCCCTGGTTCCACGGCAGGTCGGACGGCACGTCGTAGGCCATCACGCACAGACCGTCGGCGGTGGCCACCTGGCCGAACATCACCTGGTCGGCCGCGGCGGGCTCCCGGACGTCGCCGGCGTCCTTGTACGTCACGACGGTCACGTCCCCGCCGAACGCGGCCTGGTAGAAGGTGAGGGCCTCGCGGGCGTCACCACGGAAGTTCAGGTGGGTCACGGCTTTGGCGGTCACGACGGGCTCCTTGCCTCGTACGAACACGGTGCGGCGACCCACGGAAGTGGGCCGGCGGCGGGGCCCGTCCGGCCCCGCTGTGCTCACTCTGCTTCAGGTAGCGGTCAGGTTGTGGCCGCTACTTGCGGGAGCATGGTGGTCATGCAGAAGACCTCGGCCCGGCTGCTGTCCCTGCTCTCGCTGCTCCAGGCCCGGCGGGACTGGCCCGGAGCGCTGCTGTCCCGGCGGCTGGACGTCAGCCCGCGCACCCTGCGCCGCGACATCGACCGGCTGCGCGAGCTGGGCTATCCCGTCCTGGCGGTCAAGGGTCCGGACGGCGGATACCGGCTCGACGCCGGCACCCGACTGCCTCCCCTGCTGTTCGACGACGAACAGGCCATCGCGCTCGCCGTGGCCCTGCGGACCGCCGCCGGCACGGGCGCCGGCATCGAGGACGGTGCGGCACGCGCGCTGACCACCCTGCGCCAGGTCATGCCCGCCCGGCTGCGGCACCGGATCGACGCCCTCCACGTCACCCCGGTCGAAGGATCCGCGCCCCGGTCGCGGCCGCAGGCGGACGCCGGTGTCCTGATGGCGCTCAGCGCCGCCGTCCACGCCCGCGAGGTGCTGCGCTTCGACCACGCGGTGCCCGGCCCGGCGGACACCGGCGACGACGTGGTGCCGCCTCCGCGCCGGGTGGAGCCGCACCACCTCGTCACCCGGGGCGGGCGCTGGTATCTCGTGGCCTGGGACCTGGACCGCGAGGACTGGCGCGTCTTCCGCGCCGACCGGGTCACCCCGCGTACGCCCACCGGCCCCCGCTTCACCCCCAGGGAGCTGCCCGGCCAGGACGTGGCCGCGTTCGTGACCGGCAGGTTCCGCGGCTCGGACCACTCTCCCGACTGGCCCTGCCGCGGCCGGGCCGTGCTCCGGCTGCCCGCCTCGGCGGTGTTTCCGTACGCCGCCGACGGGACCGTCGAGGAACTCGGCCCGGACCGCTGCCGGCTCACCCTGGGTTCCTGGTCGTGGCCCGCCCTGGCCGCCGCCCTCTGTGTCTTCGACGCCGACATCGAGGTCGTCGGCCCGGCCGCGCTCAAGGAGGCGTTCGCCGGGCTGGCCGACCGCTGCGCGAGGGCCGCCGCCGACCCCTCCGCCGACCCCGCCTCCTCTTGACGGGCGGGGCGGATCACCGCCGAGCGGGAGCCGCGACCGTAGGTGTGCGGGAGGCCGGAGAGCCGGGTGTCACACCCGCTGGGCCCGGTCGGCGCACGCGGGCTCCGCCGGCATGCCGCTCATCACGACGCGCGAGCGGCTGTGCAACCGCAGTGAGACGGTGACGAACGCGATGGCGACCAGGGTCATCGCCGCGCCCGCCCAGGCGGTGGCGGCGTATCCGAGGTCCGCGTCGATCACCGTGCCGCCGAGCCAGGGGCCGCCGGTGTTGCCCAGGTTGAAGGCGGCGGTCGTCGTCGCGCCCGCGAGGGTGGGCGCGGCGCCCGCGACGTTGAACATGCGCGCGTTGAGCGCGGGTGCCGTGTAGAACGCGGAGACGCCGAGCAGCAGCGACAGGGCGATCACGACGGCGGGGCTGGAGGCGAACAGCGCCAGCGCGGCCAGCAGGACCGTCGAGGCGGTGATGCCGGACAGCAGCACGCCGAACAGGTGCGCGTCGGCGACCCGGCCGCCGATCGTGGTGCCGATCAGCGCACCGACCCCGAACAGCGCGAGCACGCCCGGCACCCAGCCGTCCGCCAGTCCGGCCACGTCGGTGAGCAGCGGCGCGAGGTAGGAGAAGGCGCAGAACACGCCGCCGGCGGCCAGTGCGGTCACGACGATGGACAGCCAGACCTGGCGGTCCCGGTAGATCGCCAGCTCGCCCCGCAGCCGGGGCCGCCGCTCGGGCAGCGGGATGCGCGGAATGAGGGTCACCACACCCACGAGGGCGACGGCGGACGCGGCGCCCACGGCCCAGAACGCGGACCGCCAGCCCAGGTGCTCGCCGAGGAAGGCGCCCGCCGGGACGCCGAGGACGTTGGCGATGGACAGTCCGCCGATCATCACGGCCATCGCCCGGGCCCGCGCGGTGACCGGCACCGTCGCGATGGCCACGGCCGCGCCCACGGCCCAGAACCCGGCGCAGGCGAGCGCGCTCACGACCCGCGAGACGAACAGGATCTCGTAGCTCGTCGCCAGCGCACCCGCGACCTGGCCGACGCCGAACACCGAGATCAGCGCGACCAGGGTGGTCTTGCGCGGCAGCCGCAGGGTCGCGACCGCGAGCAGCGGCGCGCCGACCACCATGCCGATCGCGAACGCCGATATCAGCAGCCCGGCCTGCGGGATCGACACGTCCATGTCGTCGGCGATGGGCGGCAGCAGCCCGGAGAGCATGAACTCGCTGGTGCCGAGCGCGAACACGGACAGGCCAAGGATGTAGACGGCGAGCGGCATGCGGCCGGCCGCGGGGCGTGGGGAAGAGTCGGGCATGACAGGTGTCAACGGCGCCCCGCTTCCCGCCATTCCCGCACCGGTCGCCGTCTCGCGATGCGGCTGCGAGGGCGCGCTACGGCACCGCGCGCTCCAGCCGGACGACGATGCCCTTCGAGGTGGGCTGGTTGCTGAGGTCGGCCACGCTGTCCAGCGGCACCAGGACCTGGGTCTCCGGGTAGTACGCGGCGGCGGAACCGCGCGCGGTGGGGTACGGGACCACCTCGAAGCCCTCGGCGCGGCGCTCGGCGTCGTCGTGCCAGACGCTCACCAGGTCGACGCGGTCGCCTCCGGTGAGGGCCAGGGCGTTCAGGTCGGCCGGGTTGACCATGACCACCCGGCGGCTGCCGTGGATGCCCCGGTAGCGGTCGTTGTGCGTGTAGGGGATGGTGTTCCACTGGTCGTGGGAGCGCAGGGTCTGCAGCAGCAGGTGTCCTTCGGGCACCCGCGGCACATGACACGCGTTGCTGGTGAACATCGCCTTGCCGGTGGCGGTGCGGTAGACGCCCTCGTTGACGGGGTTGGGCAGGCGGATGCCGCCGGGGCGTGCGACGCGACGGTTGAAGTCGTGCAGGCCGGGCACGATCCGGGCGATTCGGTCGCGGATCGCGCTGTAGTCGGCCTCGAACTCCTCCCACGGCACGTTCCCCGGCCCGTCGCCCAGGGTGCGGCGGGCGAGCCGGCACAGGATGGCGACCTCGCTGAGCAGCAGGGAGGACGCGGGCTTGAGCCGTCCCCTGGAGGTGTGCACCTCGCTCATCGAGTTCTCCACCGTGACGAACTGCTCCCCGCCCGCCTGCCGGTCGCGTTCGGTCCGGCCGAGGGTGGGCAGGATGAGCGCGGTCTGTCCGCACACGGTGTGGGACCCGTTGAGCTTGGTGGAGACGTGGGCGGTCAGGCGGCAGCTCCGCATGGCCTCCTCGGTGACCGCGCTGTCGGGGGCGGCCCGCACGAAGTTGCCCGCGACTCCCAGGAAGAACTTGATCCGGCCCTCGCGCATCGCCTTGATCGAGTTCACCGAGTCGAGCCCGTGGGCGCGCGGCGGATCGAATCCGAACTCCCGTTGCAGCGCGTCCAGGAAGGAGTCCGGCATCTGTTCCCAGATGCCCATCGTGCGGTTGCCCTGGACGTTGCTGTGGCCCCGCACCGGGCAGGCCCCGGCGCCGGCCCTGCCGAGGTTGCCGCGCAGCAGCAGGAAGTTGACGATCTCCCGGATGGTGGGGACGCCGTGCTTGTGCTGCGTGATGCCCATCGCCCAGCAGACGACGACCCGTTCGCTGCGCAGCACCTCGTCGCGGACCTGTTCGATCTCCTCGCGGGCCAGGCCGGTGGCGGCGAGTACGTCGTCCCACGACACGTCCCGGGCGTGCTCGGCGAACTCCTCGAAGCCGCTGGTGCACCCGTCGATGAACGCGTGGTCCAGCACCTTTCCGGGCCGGGCGTCCTCGGCCTCCAGCAGCAGCCGGTTCAGTGCCTGGAACAGGGCCATGTCGCCGCCGGGGCGGATGTGCAGGAAGCGGTCGGCGATCCGGACGCCCTGGCCGATCAGTCCGCGTGCCTTCTGCGGGTTCTTGAACCGCAGCAGCCCCGCCTCGGGGAGTGGATTGACCGCGACGATTCGGGCGCCGTTCGACTTGGCCTGTTCCAGGGCGGACAGTTGCCGCGGATGGTTGGTTCCGGGGTTCTGTCCCACCAGGAAGATCAGGTCGGCGTGGTGGAGGTCGTCGAGACCGACGGTGCCCTTGCCGGTGCCGAGGGTCTCGTGCAGCGCGAAGCCGCTCGATTCGTGGCACATGTTGCTGCAGTCGGGCAGGTTGTTGGTGCCGTAGGCGCGGGCGAAGAGCTGTAGGACGAAGGCGGCTTCGTTGCTGACCCGGCCCGAGGTGTAGAAGACCGCCTCGTCGGGGGTGTCCAGCGCCTTCAGTTCCTCGGCGAGCAGGTTCAGGGCGTCGCGCCAGCTAATCGGTTCGTAGTGGTCCGACCCGGGGCGCTTGACCATCGGCTCGGTGAGCCGCCCCTGTTGGTTCAGCCACATGTCGGAGCGCCGGCCCAGGTCGGAGACGGAGTGCTCGCGGAAGAAGCCGGCGGTGATCCGCCGTGTCGTCGCCTCGTCGTTGATGTGCTTGGCGCCGTTCTCGCAGTACTCGTTGCGGTGCCGGCGGCCGGGAGCGGGGTCCGCCCACGCACATCCCGGGCAGTCGATCCCGTCCACCTGGTTCATGGTGAGCAGGTCCACCGCACTCTGACGCGGGGAGGTCTGCTCCAGGGAGTACTCCAGCGCGTGCACCACCGCGGGAACACCCGCGGCCCAGGTCTTGGGCGGGGTGACGGTCAGGTCGTCCCGGGGTTCTTCCCTGGGCGGCTTCTTCATCGGGCGATCGCCTCTCGTTCGCTGTGTTCCCGCACCAGCTCAGCCCACCGGCCAGCCGGCGACCCTGCTCCTGGGCGGTTCCGGCTCCTCCGGCCGTACCTGCCCGCCCCGGATGGTCCCCCGCCAGGCCCCGCTCGCCTCGCCGTGCCCTTCGATGAACGTCTTGAAGTTCGCGAGTTCCCGCCGTAGGGCGCGGCCGGTCGTGCCGGGGATCGCGGCGAGCACGCCGACCGCTCCGCGCGGCTCGACGGACATCCGTACGGTCACCGCCGTACGGCCCTCCCCGGTGGGCCGGAACGTCACCTCGCCCCGGTGGCCGGGCCGCCGTCCGAGGCTCCGCCACGTCAGATGCGAGTCGGGCACCTGGTCCACGATCTCGGTCGCGAACGCCCGGCGCACCGGACCGACGCCGACGACCCACAGCGTCACGGCGGGCCTGACCTGCTCGACCCGCCGCACGGCGGTCATGAACCGCGGGAAGCTCTCGAACTGGGTCCACTGGTCGTACGCGGTGCGCACCGGTACGGCGATCTCGACCGTTTCCTCGACGCTGTTCATGTGCCACTCGCCTTCGACGGTTCCGCGGCGCCGGCCTTGCCGACGGTGCAGTGCAGGGAGTCGTCGATCACGTCGGCCACGATGGTGTCGCCGGGGTCGGCCTCGCCGCCCAGCAGCAGGTCGGCGATGCGGTTGTCGAGTTCGGCCTGGATCGTGCGGCGGAGCGGACGGGCACCGAACTCCGGCTGGTGGCCGTGGGCGATCAGCAGCTTCTTGGCCGCCTCCGTCACCTTCAGTGTCAGGCCCTGGGCGTGCACCCGCCGCTCGCTCTGCGCCAGCAGGTGGTCCACGATCCGGGAGAGGTCGTCCTGGGTGAGGCCGTGGAAGACGATGATGTCGTCGATGCGGTTGAGGAACTCGGGCAGGAAGCGGCCGCGCAGCTCCTGCATCAGCTCGTCCTTGAGGCCGGACACGTCGCCCTTGTGGTCGAGGATGCGGTGGGCGCCGATGTTGGACGTCATGATGACGACGCAGTGCCGGAAGTCGACGGTGCGGCCCTGTCCGTCGGTGAGACGCCCGTCGTCGAGGATCTGCAGCAGCGTGTTGAAGACGTCGGGGTGGGCCTTCTCCACCTCGTCGAACAGGACCACGCTGTAGGGCTGGCGGCGGACCTTCTCGGTGAGCTGCCCGGCCTCCTCGTAGCCGACGTATCCGGGTGGCGCCCCGACGAGCCGGGCGACCGTGTGCTTCTCCTGGAACTCGCTCATGTCGAAGCGGACCATGCGGGTCTCCTCGCCGAACAGCAGCTCGGCGAGGGTCTTGGCCAGCTCCGTCTTGCCGACGCCGGTGGGGCCGAGGAAGAGGAAGGAGCCCACGGGGCGGTCCGGGTCGCCCATGCCGGCCCGGTTGCGGCGCACGGCCCGCGAGACGGCGGTGACCGCCTCGTCCTGGCCGACGATCCGAGCGTGCATCTCGTCCTCCAGCTTGAGCAGCCGTTCCTTCTCTCCGGCCGTCAACTGGGAGACCGGGATTCCGGTGCGGCGGGAGATGACGTCCGCGATGTCGTCGGCGGTGACGGAGACGACGCCCTCGCGGCGTTCCTCGATGCCCGCGAGTTCGCCCTCCGCCTCGGCGATCTCTCGCTTCAGCCCGCCCGCCCGGTCGTAGTCCTCGGCGGCGACGGCCTGTTCCTGTTCCCGGCGCAGCCTGGCGATGCGGTCCTCGCGGCCGACGACCTCGGTGGAGCGGCTCGCGCTGCGCAGCCGTACCCGGGCGCCCGCCTGGTCCATGACGTCGATCGCCTTGTCGGGCAGGAAGCGGTCGCTGACGTAGCGGTCGGAGAGTTCCGCCGCCGCGGTCAGGGCGCCGTCGGCGAAGCGGACCTGGTGGTGCGCCTCGTAGGCGTCGCGCAGGCCCTCGAGGATCTGCACGGTCTCCTCGACCGTGGGCTCGGGGACCAGCACGGGCTGGAAGCGGCGTTCGAGCGCCGCGTCCTTCTCGACGTACCTGCGGTACTCGTCGATGGTCGTCGCGCCCACCACGTGCAGTTCGCCGCGGGCGAGGGCGGGCTTGAGCATGTTGCCGGCGTCCATCGAGCCCTCGCCGGTGGCTCCGGCGCCGACGACGGTGTGCAGTTCGTCGATGAACAGGATGATGTCGCCGCGGGCCTGCTGGACGTCCTCGATGACCTTCTTGAGCCGCTCCTCGAACTGGCCCCGGTACTGCGCGCCGGCCACCATGGCGGACAGGTCGAGGCCGACCACCCTCTTGTCCTTCAGCGTGTCCGGGACCTCGCCGGCCACGATGCGCTGGGCCAGCCCCTCCACGATGGCGGTCTTGCCGACGCCGGGCTCCCCGATCAGCACCGGGTTGTTCTTGGAGCGGCGGGAGAGGATCTCGACGGTCTGCTCGATCTCCTCGGCCCGGCCGACCACCGGGTCGAGCTTCCCGGCCTTCGCCTCCTGGGTCAGGTCGCGTCCGAACTCGTCCAGCGTCGTGGCGGGCTGCCCGCCGCCGTCGGCCGGGGACCCGCCTGCGCGGCCGGCCTGTTCCGTGAGCCCCTCCAGCCTGCCGATGTCCTGGCCCTCGGCGCTCAGCAGCCGGGCCGCGCCGGTGTCGCCGCCGTCCAGGAGGGCGCCCAGGATGTGCTCGGGGCCGATGTAGGAGACGCCCGCCGTCCGGGAGCGGGCGTAGGCGGTGGCGAGGGTCCGCTTGGCGGCCGGGGTGAGGCCCGGCTCGGCGGACGGCGCGCCCGCCTCGCGGGGAAGGACCTCGGCCAGTTGGGAGGCGAGCGCGTCGGGGTCGGCCCCCGCCCGGTCCAGCAGCCCGCGCGCGGGCTCGACCTTGGTGGCCGCCCACAGCAGATGTTCCGTGTCCAGATCCGATGTGCCGTCGTCAGCGGCGCGTTGGGCGGCCAGGTTCAGCAGCTCCTGCGAGGACTCGGTCAGCAGCCGGCCGATCGGCACGCGCTGCACCGCCGGGGGCGAGGACGCGGGCGACGTACCGAAGAACCGGTTGAGCAGTTCACTGAACGGATCGGACGCGGACGAGCCGAGACCGAACGACGACATCGACATGACAGCTCCTGGGGCGGTGGCGAGTCGATTCCACCGAAACCCCATGTCGGCGGCGGCGCAAGCGGAGCGGCCGCCCGCCGCGGGCGGGCGAGGGCCCGTTGTCAGTGGTGGGCGGCATGATTTCCTCCATGACTACTCCTGCTGCAGTGATCGTGGACGCCACCGCCTACGCCCAGGCGGTCGAGGACGCGGCGCGCGCGGCCGCCGCCTACTACGCGGGCGGCTCCTCGCCGCTGGACGACGACGCCTACGACCGGCTGGCGAGAGGGATCGCCGCGTGGGAGGCCGAGCACCCCGACGAGGTGCTGCCCGACTCCCCCACGGGCAAGGTGGCCGGGGGCGCGGCGGAGGGCGACGTGCCGCACACGGTGCCGATGCTCAGCCTCGACAACGTGTTCTCGCCGGACGGGTTCACCGCCTGGACGGAGTCGCTGGCCCGGCGCATCGACCGCGAGGTGTCCCGGTTCAGTGTGGGCCCCAAGCTGGACGGTCTCGCGGTCGCCGCCCGCTACCGCGACGGACGCCTCACCCGGCTGATCACCCGGGGTGACGGCACGGCCGGTGAGGACGTGTCGCATGCCATCGGCACCGTGGAGGGGCTGCCCGAGACGCTGGCCGAGCCGGTGACCGTCGAGGTGCGCGGCGAGATCCTCATGACGACGGCGCAGTTCGAGCACGCCAACGAGGTGCGCATACAGCACGGTGGGCAGCCTTTCGCCAACCCGCGCAACGCGGCCGCGGGCACCCTGCGGGCGAAGGAGCGCGCCTACACGGTGCCGATGACGTTCTTCGGGTACGGCCTGCTGGCCCTGCCCGGCACCGACGCCGCGCTCGCCGGACGGCTCGAGGAGCCGGCGTACAGCGACCTGATGTCCATGGCGTCCGGGCTGGGGGTGCACACCAGCGCCGGCACCGCGGTGCCGGACGTCGTCGTCGAGACGCCGGAGCAGGTCGTGGCCCGGGTCCAGGAGATCGCGGCGCTCCGTGCCGAGCTGCCCTTCGGCATCGACGGGATCGTCGTCAAGGCCGACCTCGCCGCCGATCAGCGGGCCGCCGGGTCCGGCTCCCGGGCGCCGCGGTGGGCGATCGCGTACAAGCTTCCGGCCGTCGAGAAGATCACCCGGCTGCTCGATGTGGAGTGGAACGTCGGCCGTACCGGCATCGTCGCCCCGCGCGGAGTCCTGGAGCCGGTGGTCATCGAGGGCTCCACGATCACCTACGCCACCCTGCACAATCCGGCCGACATCACGCGCCGTGGTCTGCGGCTGGGCGACCACGTCATGGTGCACCGCGCGGGTGACGTCATCCCGCGCATCGAGGCCCCGGTCGCGCACCTGCGTACAGGTGAGGAACAGCCCATCGTGTTCCCCGAGACGTGTCCGCGCTGCGGGTCCCAGATCGACACGAGCGAGGAACGCTGGCGGTGCGCGCAGGGCCGCAACTGCCACCTGGTCGCCTCGCTGGCCTACGCCGCAGGCCGCGACCAACTGGACATCGAGGGGCTGGGCACCACCCGCGTCGTGCAGCTCGTGGAGGCGGGCCTCGTCTCCGATCTGGCCGACCTGTTCACCCTGCGGCGCGAGGAGTTGCTCGCCCTGGAGCGGATGGGTGAGACCAGCACCGACAACCTGCTCGCCGCCCTCGCCGGGGCCAGGGAGCAGCCGCTGTCGAGGGTGCTGTGCGCGCTCGGTGTCCGGGGCACCGGACGGTCCATGTCCCGGCGCATCGCCCGGTACTTCGCCACCATGGACCACATCCGCGCCGCCGACGCCGTCGCGATGCAGCGGGTCGACGGCATCGGTGCGGAGAAGGCGCCCTCCATCGTCGCGGAGATCGCCGAACTGGCCCCGCTCATCGACAAGCTCGCCGCCGCCGGCGTCAACATGACCGAGCCCGGCGCGACCCCGCCTCCGCCCGCCGACGACACCGAGGGCGAGGGCGGCGGCGAGGCCACGCCGGCCGAGGGCGGTCCGCTGGCGGGCATGAAGGTGGTCGTCACCGGCGCGATGACCGGACATCTGGAACGGCTCAGCCGCAACGAGATGAACGAACTCATCGAGCGGGCCGGCGGACGCTCCTCCTCCAGCGTCTCCAAGAACACGACGCTCGTCGTCGCGGGCGAGGGCGCGGGATCGAAGCGGGCCAAGGCGGAACAGCTCGGCGTCCGCCTGGCCACCCCGGAGGAGTTCGCCGAGCTGGTCGCCGACCTCCTCGCCTGAGAATCCTATGCGATCCAAGCGGCCCTACACGGGAAGAAGTCCCCGGGGCACGAGTATTGACGGGGTGATCATCACTGTCACACCATCAGGTGAGTGGAATCCTATGTGATCCAGTGAGGAAGCGGTCATGGTCACGGCACGCATCACCGATCTCGACGTGGTCGACATCCGTTTCCCCACCTCGCGCGAGTTCGACGGCTCCGACGCCATGAATCCCGACCCCGACTACTCGGCCGCGTACGTGATCCTGCGGACCGAGGCGGGCGACGGGCTGGAGGGGCACGCCTTCACCTTCACCATCGGACGCGGCAACGACGTCCAGGCCACGGCGATCGCCGCACTGCGCGACCATGTCGTGGGGCTGTCCGCCCAGGCGGTGTGCGCCGATCCGGGTTCGGTGTACCGGGCCCTGACCGGCGACAGCCAACTGCGCTGGCTCGGCCCGGAGAAGGGCGTGATGCACATGGCCGTCGGTGCCGTCGTCAACGCCGTGTGGGACCTGGCGGCCAAGCGGGCGGGCCGGCCGGTGTGGCGGCTCCTCGCCGACGCGGAACCGGAGTGGCTCGCGGACCAGGTGGACTTCCGCTACATCGAGGACGCGCTCACCCGCGAGGAGGCCGTGGACCTGCTCCGCAGGGGCAAGGACGGCGCCGCAGAGCGCGCGGCCCGCCTCCTGGCGCACGGCTACCCGGCCTACACCACCTCTCCCGGCTGGCTCGGCTACTCCGACGAGAAACTGGTGCGGCTCGCGAAGCAGGCGGTCGCGGACGGCTTCACGCAGATCAAGCTGAAGGTGGGCGCCGATCTCGCCGACGACCTGCGCAGGCTGCGCACGGCGCGCGCGGCCGTCGGCCCGGACGTGCGGATCGCCGTCGACGCCAACCAGCGCTGGAGCGTCGCCGAGGCCGTCGAGTGGACCAATGCGCTGGCCCGGTACGCCCCGTACTGGATCGAGGAGCCCACCAGCCCCGACGACGTCCTCGGACACGCGGCGGTGCGCAAGGGGGTCGCGCCCGTCAAGGTGGCCACCGGTGAGCACGTCCACAACCGGGTCGTCTTCAAGCAACTGCTCCAGGCCGGCGCGATCGACGTGCTCCAGATCGACGCGGCGCGCGTGGGCGGCGTCAACGAGAACCTGGCGATCCTGCTGCTCGCCGCGAAGTACGGGGTGCCGGTCTGTCCGCACGCCGGCGGCGTCGGCCTGTGCGAACTGGTGCGCCATCTCTCGATGTTCGACTTCGTGGCCCTGACCGGAACGACCGAGGACCGGGTGATCGAGTACGTGGACCATCTGCACGAGCACTTCAAGGATCCCGTGGTCATCGCGGACGGGCGCTACGTGGCACCGACGGCGCCCGGCTTCTCCTCCCAGATGCACGCCGCCTCGATCGCGGCGTATCGGTATCCGGACGGTTCCTTCTGGGCCGCCGACCTCGCCGAACGGCGAAAGGGGACGACTCGATGAGCGAACCGAGTGATCTGTCCGGGCTCAGGGCCCTGGTGACGGGCGGCGCGTCCGGCATCGGCGCGGCCACCGCCGGTCTGCTGGCCGGCCGGGGCGCCGACGTCGCCGTACTGGACCTCGATCCGTCGCCGGTGGACAAGCCCCTGCGGGCATACGCCGGGGACGTGTCCGACGACGCCTCGGTGCGCTCCGCCGTCGCCGCCGCGGCCCACGAACTCGGCGGCATCGACATCCTGGTCAACAACGCCGGCATCGGCGCGATCGGCACGGTCGAGGACAACGAGGACGCCGAGTGGCACCGGGTCCTCGACGTGAACGTCCTCGGCATGGTCCGCACCACTCGCGCGGCCCTGCCCCACCTGCGGGCCTCCGCGCACGCCGCGGTGGTCAACACCTGCTCGATCGCGGCCACGGCGGGTCTGCCGCAGCGGGCCCTGTACAGCGCCAGCAAGGGCGCGGTGCTGTCCCTGACGCTGGCCATGGCCGCGGACCACCTCGGGGACGGGATCCGCGTCAACTGCGTGAACCCCGGTACGGCGGACACGCCCTGGATCGGCCGCCTCCTCGACCGCGCGACCGACCCGGCCGCCGAACGGGCGGCGCTCGACGCCCGGCAGCCCATGGGGCGGCTGGTCACCGCCGGGGAGGTCGCCGCGGCCATCGTGTACCTGGCGAGCCCGGCCGCCGCCTCCGTCACGGGCACCGCCCTCGCGGTGGACGGGGGAATGCAGGGGCTGCGGCCGCGGCCCCGGGCGCGGTGACGCGGCCGGGCGACAGCGGCGCCGGCCCGTCGCTGCCGAGCCGCACCCTCGGTCGCGGCGACGTGTCCGTCACCACCCTCGGTTTCGGCGCCGCGGCCGTCGGCGGTCTCTACACGCCCGTGAGCGAGGAGGAGGCGGTGGCCGCCGTGGACGCCGCCTGGGAGGCGGGCGTCCGCTACTTCGACACCGCCCCGCACTACGGGCTCGGCCTGTCGGAACGCAGGCTCGGGGCGGCGCTGCGGGACAGGCCACGGGACGAGTTCACGCTGTCGACGAAGGTGGGACGGGTGCTCGTCCCGCACGACGGCGGCGGGGACGACCTGGCCAACGGCTTCGCCGTACCGGCCACGCACCGGCGGCGCTGGGACTTCAGCGCCGACGGGGTGCGCCGCTCACTGGAGGAGAGCCTGACCCGCCTCGGGCTCGACCGCGTCGACCTGGTCCTGCTGCACGATCCGGACGACCACGAGGAACAGGCCTTCCGGGAGGCGTACCCGGCGCTGGAGGAGCTGCGGGCGCAGGGGGTGGTCCGCGCGATCGGCGCCGGAATGAACCGGACCCGGATGCTGACGCGGTTCCTCACGGACACGGACGTCGACGCCGTGCTCTGCGCGGGGCGCTACACCCTGCTCGAACAGGGTGCGCTGGACACCCTGTTGCCCGCCGCCGTGGCGGCCGGCAGGAGCGTGATCGTGGGTGGTGTCTTCAACTCCGGGCTGCTGGCCGACCCGTCGCCGGGCGCCATGTACGACTACGCGGCGGCCCCCGCGGAACTCCTGCGCCGGGCCGAGCGGATGCGCGACGTCACCGAGGCCCGCGGAGTACCGCTGCGCGCGGCCGCGCTCCGTTTCCCCCTCGGGCATCCGGCGGTCGCGTCCGTCCTGGTCGGGCCGCGGTCGGCCGCGCAGACCGGCGACGCGGTCGAGCAGTTCCACCGGCGCCTGCCGGACGCCGTGTGGGAGGAGCTGCGAACGGAGGGTCTGCTGCCGGGCGGGGTACCGGTGCCTGTCGGGGGGCCTGGCGAGGGAGGGCAGTCATGACCGTCATCGACGCCCATCACCACGTGTGGGACCTCGGCGTGCGCGACCAGGAGTGGATCACCGGCCCCGAACTCGCCCCGCTGCGCCGCTCCTTCCTCCTCGCGGACCTGGAGGCCGAGGCCCGCGGGGCCGGGGTGACGGCGTCGGTGCTCGTGCAGACGGTCACGGTGGCCGAGGAGACGCCGGAGTTGCTGGCGCTGGCGGTGGACAGTGAGGTCGTCGGCGCGGTCGTCGGGTGGACCGACCCGACGTCGCCCGGGGTGGCCGACGAGCTGGCCCGGCTGCGCTCGCTGCCCGGCGGCGGCTTCCTGCGTGGGATCAGGCACCAGGTCCAGGCGGAGCCCGACCCGGACTGGCTGACCCGGCCCGAGGTGCTGCGCGCACTGCGCGCGATCGCGGCGGCCGGGCTCGGCTACGACCTGGTCGTCCTCCCGCACCAGTTGCCGGCCGCGGTGCGGGCGGCGGCGGCCGTTCCCGGGCTCACCTTCGTCCTCGACCACCTGGGCAAGCCGCCGATCGCGTCGGGGCGAGCGGAACCGTGGGCGGCCCGTCTGCGTGCGCTGGCCGCCCTGCCGAACACGGTGTGCAAGCTCTCCGGCATGCTGACCGAGGCCGACTGGCGCTCGTGGACCGTGGACGACCTCAGGCCGTACGCCGACACGGTGATCGATGCCTTCGGTCCCCGGCGGCTGATGTTCGGTTCCGACTGGCCGGTGAGCACCCTGGCCGCCGGGTACGGCGACGTGGTGGCCGCCGTCGACGAGCTGATCGCCCCACTCACCGCGGCGGAGCGGGACGAGGTGTGGTCCGGCACCGCACGGCGCGTGTACGGGATCACCGGGGTCCACGGCGGGTGACCGGTGTCGGCCGGGGTTCCCGGCAGGAGACCGGTGCCAGCCGGGGGTTCTCGGCAGGTGACCGGTGTCGGCCGGGGTTCCCGGCGGGAGACCAGTGCCGGTCGGCGTCCGCGGCGGGTTACCGGTGTCGGTCGGGGGTTCGCCTGTGCTGGGACCGTGGCCGGGGGGTCATGTCTCCGGGAATCGGCCGAGTTGTCGCTCCAGGCTGCGGGTGAGGTGGTCGGCCATCGCCTCGGCGGCACGCTCGGGCCTGCGGCGCAGTATCGCGCGGACCACGCGTTCGTGCTCCGCGAGGGTCGGTGCCCCTTCGCTCTGGAGGCTGCTGAGGCGGAAGATGTGCAGGTGGGAGTGGAGCCGCTCCACCGCGTCCGCGAGCAGCGGCCGGTGGGCGGCCCCGGCGACCGCGTCGTGGAAGCGCTGGTCCAGGGCGGCGAAGTCCCGGTAGGCCGCGTACGGTCCGGCGGGACCGGGGTGGACCTGCATGTCCTCCAGGATCGCCTCGACGGCGTCGAGTTGGGCGTCGTCGGCGTGGCGGGCGGCCAGTGCGGCGGCCCTCGGCTCCAGCAGCAGCCGCATCTCGAACAGCTCCTCCACGCCCTGCCGGGTCAGCAGTTCGGTCGCCCGGTACCCGGACAGGGAGCGCTTGACGACGAGACCGTCGGACTCCAGCCGGGCGAGCGCCTCGCGTACGGGGGTCGGGGAGACGTTGAGCGTGCGGGCCAGCGCCTCGATGCCCACGCGGGCGCCGGGGGCGATCCCATGGTCCATGACCATGGCCTTGATATTCTCGTAGACGCTGTCGGACAGCACCTGCCGGACGGGCGCCGCCGACGGTCCACCCGCCCCCGACCCCGCCCCGGCCACGTCGTCGGAGACGGACGGGTCGTGTGCCGGCATCCGGGTCTCCTCAGTGTGCTGTGCGTTACGGCGGTCGCCAGTTTACCGAGGTGGGCGGGTGGTGAGGGAGCGTACGGTCACCCGTGCCGCCGCTCCGGGGCCGCCGCCTCGAGGTCGGCGATCGTGCCCGACATGATCGTCCGCACGTGCTCGGTGATGAGCCGCGCCGGCCAGTCCCACCAGGCCACCGCCAGCAGTCGGGCGACGTCCTCGTCGGAGTACCGGGTGCGGACGAGGCGGGCGGGGTTGCCGGCGACGATCCCGTAGTCGGGCACGTCCCGGGTGACCACGGAGCCCGCGCCGACGATCGCGCCGTGGCCGATCCGCACGCCGGGCATGACGGTCGTGCCGTGGCCGAACCAGACGTCGTTGCCGACGACCGTGTCACCGCGGTTCGGCAGGTCGCCGAGCAGGTCGAAGTGCTCGGCCCAGGAGCCGCCCATGGTGGGGAAGGGGAAGGTCGAGGGACCGTCCATGCGGTGGTTGGCGCCGTTCATGATGAACCGCGTGCCCGTCCCCAGTGCGCAGAAGCCGCCGATGACGAGCCTCTCGGGGCCGTAGTGGTAGAGCACGTTGCGTGTCTCGAATGCCGTCGCGTCGTCCGGGTCGTCGTAGTAGGTGTACTCCCCCACCTCGATCAGCGGGGAGGTCACCAACGGCTTGAGGAGCACCACCCTGGGCTGCTCGGGCATCGGGTGGAGCACCGTCGGGTCCGCGGGCACGGGCGCCGGCACGGGCAATGGCAGTGGCATGGCGGGTGGTTCCTCACGGTCGCGTGGGCATGACTCGGTTCCACGATCGTCGCAATGTACTGCCCGGCCCACGACGCGAGGAGTGTACGTTCGTACGCCCTGGCGGGTAGGCTCCCGCGCATGACTGTTGACGTACTGCGCCGGCCCGTCCTGGCCGATCGGCGGGCTCGCGTGGCCGTCGCCGTGCTGTTCTTCACCAACGGGGCCCTGTTCGCCAACCTGCTGCCGAGGTATCCGCAGATCAAGGCGGACCTCGGCATCGGGAACGCCGCCTACGGACTGGCCGTGGCGGCGTTCCCGGCGGGCGCCATAGCGGCCGGGCCCGCGGCCGGGGTACTCGTGCGCCGGTTCGGCTCGGCGCGGGTGGCGGTCGGCGGCACGCTGCTGACCGGGGTGGGCATCCTGGCCGCGGGCCTCGCGGACTCGGTGGCGGTGTTCGCGGGGGCGCTGTTCCTGGCCGGGGCCATGGACGCCTTCACCGACGTCGCGCAGAACGCCCACGGTCTGCGGGTGCAGCGCCGTTACGGGCGTTCCATCATCAACTCCTTCCACGCCATCTGGTCCATCGGCGCCGTCACCGGCGGGTCCATGGCCGCCGGTGCGATCGCGCTCGGCGTCCCACGGGGGCCGCACCTGCTCTTCTCCGCCGTGGTGTTCGCGGTCGCGGCGTGCGCCGCCCTGCGGTTGTGCCTGCCGGGCCCCGAGACGGAACCGGCCGGGGAGACCGACGCCGAGGACCGCGCGCCCCGGGAGCAGCGGGCCCCGGCGACGGGACCGCGCACCGGCTACGTGCTGGCCGCGCTCGTCCTCATCGCCACGGCCGGCACCCTCGTCGAGGACGCGGGCAGTTCCTGGGCCACCCTCTACCTCTCCGACTCGCTGCACGCGACGGTGGCGCTGGCCGCCTCCGGCTATGTCGCCCTGGTCGGCGCCCAGTTCGTCGGCCGCATCGTCGGCGACCGGCTCGTGGACCGCTTCGGTCAGCGCGCGGTGGCCCGCTCGGGCGCCCTGATCGCCGCGGTCGGCATGGGCCTGGCACTGGCCGTGCCGACGGTGCCCGGGACGGTTCTCGGGTTCGCCGCGGCCGGGTTCGGGGTGGCGACCCTCGTTCCGGCGGCGATGCACGAGGCCGACGAACTGCCGGGCCTCAAACCCGGGTCGGGGCTGACCATCGTCTCCTGGCTGATGCGGCTCGGCTTCCTGCTCTCCCCGCCTGTCGTGGGGCTGGTCGCCGACGCCACGAGTCTGCGGGTGGGGCTGCTGGTCGTGCCGCTCGCGGGGCTTCTCGTGCTGCTGTGCGCGGGAGTGCTCCGCTCGCGCCGACAGTGAGCCGCACCGCACCGTACGAGAGTGTACGTTCGTACGCTTTCGGGGGTACGATCGGGCCCATGCCGACAGACCACTTCGCGGACGACCCCCGCACGAACCTCGAGCGCATGCTGGCGGGCGACCTGTACATCGCCGACGATCCGGAGATCGCCCGCAGGCAGCAGCGGGCCGTGCGGCTGGCCGCCCGCTACCAAGCCGCGTACGCGCAGGACACGGAGGCCGCGCGGCCGGTCCTCGCGGAACTGCTCGGCTCCCTGGGCGCGGAGGCTCATGTGCGGCCGCCGCTGTACGTCGACTACGGCAGCAACATCACCGTCGGTGCGCGCACCTTCGTCAACTACAACCTGACGGCGCTGGACGTCGCGGCGATCACCATCGGCGAGGACTGCCAGATCGGGCCCAACGTCCAACTGCTCACTCCCACACACCCCCTGGAGGCGGAGCCGCGGCGCGACACACTGGAGGCCGCCCGGCCGATCGTCGTCGGCGACAACGTCTGGCTGGGCGGCGGCGCGATCGTGCTGCCGGGCGTGACCATCGGGGACAACTCGGTCATCGGCGCCGGAGCGGTCGTCACCAAGGACGTGCCGGCGAACGTCGTGGCCGTCGGCAACCCCGCCCGGCCGGTGCGGAAGGTGTAAGTCTGCTCCCATGGCAACCGGACACACCGATCCGCAGCGGCGTGAGCGCATCCTCGCCGCCACCCTCGACCTGATCGCCGAGGAGGGCATCGCACGCGTCTCCCACCGGAAGATCGCGACACGCGCCGGGGTACCCCTGGGGTCGATGACCTACCACTTCAGCGGCATCGACGAGCTGCTGCGGGAGGCGTTCGGCCGCTTCACCGACCACATCGTCGCCGTGTTCGACGCCCATCTCGGTGCCGCGGGCGACCGCGACCAGGCCCGGGCGGCGGTGGCCGACCTCGTGCACGAGCTGTCCGAGGAAAGCCAGCGCGACCTGGTGCTCACCCAGGAGCTGTACACGCTCGCCGCCCGTCAGCCGGCCTACCGGGAGCTGACCCACGAGTGGATGCGCCGCAGCCGCGTCCACCTGGAGAAGCACTTCGACCCGGAGACGGCCCGGCAGCTCGACGCCCTCATCGAGGGGCTGACGCTGCACCGCGCACTGGCCCGTGAGCCCCACGGGCGGGCTCTCACCGTCGAGGCCATCGCCCGCGTCACCACCACGGACCGGCGCGCACCCTAGCGGCCCGTGCGGCGCGGGCCTGACCCCCGTGCCGCACGGGCATCCCCCGGTCAGCAGACGCCGTCGCCCGGCTTGGGGTTGCCCAGGCCGAACAGCGGCCGCAGCTTGAGGCCCGCCCAGGTGCCGGCCAGCGCGAAGGCTCCCCACAGCCAGCCGCTGAGGCTGCCCGAGGCGATGCCCGCCAGATAGGCGCCGATGTTGCAGCCGCCGGCCAGTCGGGCGCCGATGCCCATCAGCACACCGCCGAGCACCGCCGCGACGGCGGTACGCCAGGGGATGCCCCGGTGCAGCGCCCAGGTGCCGCCGAGCGAGGCGGCGACGGCGGCGCCGATCATGATGCCGATGTCGGTGAGGCTGGTCTTGTCGGCGAGCACCGGACCGGCCAGCATCTCGGCGTTGCCGGGCCGCTGCCACCAGGTCCAGTTCTCCGGGTGGCCGCCGAGCGCGCCGACCAGTTCCGAGCCCCACAGGCTGAAGGCACTGGTGACGCCCCAGGCACCGCCGGAGACCAGCAGGACGCCCGCGCCGAGCACGGCCAGCGCGAGGGCGCCGACGGCCAGTGGCCACGAGCCGCGCAGCGCCCGCAGCGCGGCACCGCGCGCCGAGGGCACCGCGCCCAGGGGCGGCGGGTTGCGGCGGGCCTGGACACGCCTGCTGACCAGCACCACGAGCAGCAGAGCCACGATGGTCACGGCCCAGGAGCCGAACCGGCCGACATGGTCGGACAGCACGACGGGATCCCAGGCGGGGAGGTCCTTCCACAGGTCGAACTGCCAGGCGGCAAGCGTGGCGCCCGCGACGAAGCCGCCGAGGGTCAGCACGATCGACGTCTGTCCCGAGCCGACGGCGAAGAGGGTGCCCGAGGCGCAGGCGCCGCCGAGCTGCATGCCGATCGCGAAGAGCGCCGAGCCGGCGAACAGGCCGACGCCGATCGGCCCGGCGGACGGTGCCGGCTGGGAGCCGAACAGCCCGGTCTCCGTGCCGATGAGGAGCGCGAACAGGGTCGCCGTGGTGCCGAGCAGCAGGGCGTGCGCCTGCAGTCCGGAGCCGTTGCCGACGGCGACGAGCTGCCGCCAGGCGGAGGTGAAGCCGAACCGGGAGTGGAAGAGGGCGATGCCCAGGCCGAGGCCGAGCAGGAGGAGCACGCCCGGTTCGGCGCCGTGCGCGGACCACACGTACGCGGTCAGGGCGGCGGCGAGCAGCCCGGACACCACGAGCGGCGTCCGGCGCACCGGAGGCAGGGGCGGTGCCTCGGGCCGTGCCGAGGAGGTGGGCGAGGGGGCGAACAGGACGGCGGGCGCGCGCGGCGGCGCGGCCGGGGCCGGCCCGGCCGGGGGTGCGGTGGTCACGGGAGATCTCCGGGGTGGTGCACGGGGACGGCGGGCATGGCGCTGGGCGGACCGGCGGCGGGGATCACGCGGCCGGTGCGGGGTTCAGCGGCGACAGAGGCCGTCGTCGACGCACCACGCCGAGTTCGCGAAGAGCGCGAGGCACAGCAGCGGAGCCGAGGCAGACATGCGCACGAATATACGGAGGAGAGCGCTCCGGACGCCATGCCGTCTCGCCATGCGGATGGCGCGTACGCATGGCGAGACGGCAGGCCGGGGCCCAGGTGCGGCGGCCGCTGGAACCCAGGCCGCCACCGCGGGCCTCACCTCGTGACCGGGAACGGCTACACGGTGCGCTCCAGACGGTCCGCCACCAGCTTCACGAACCGGGCGGGGTCCTTCGGCCGGCCGCCCTCGGCGAGTACCGCAAGAGCGTGCAGCAGTTCGGCGCTCTCGGTGAGTTCCGTGCGGTCCCGCTGGTCCGTGTGGGCCCGGTTCAGGGTCTTCACGAGCTGGTGCTCCGGGTTGAGTTCGAGGATCCGCTTGGCGCTCGGCACCTCCTGGCCCATCGCCCGGTACATGTTCTCCAGGGCGGGTGTCAGCTCACCCGCGTCGGAGACCACGCAGGCCGGCGAGACCGTGAGGCGGGAGGAGAGGCGGACCTCCTTGACGTCCTCGCCGAGGTGCTCCGTCATCCAGCCGAGCAGCCCGGCGTACTCCTCGCTCTGCCTGTCCTTCTCGGCGTCGCTCTTGTCGTCCTGCTCCGCGCCGAGGTCGATCTCCCCCTTGACCACCGAACGCAGCGGCTTGCCCTCGTACTCCCCCACCGCGTCGGCCCAGACCTCGTCCACGGCGTCGGTCAGCAGCAGCACCTCGACGCCCCTGGCCCGGAACGCCTCCATGTGCGGGGAGTTCTCGACGGCCTGCCGGGACTCGCCCGTCATGTAGTAGATGTCGGCCTGACCGTCCTTCATCCGCTCCACGTAACTCCTCAGCGTGGTCGGCTCGTCGGCGTCGTGCGTGGACGCGAAGGAGGAGGCGGCGAGGATCGCGTCGCGGTTGTCGGAGTCGGTCACCAGTCCTTCCTTCAGGACGGCGCCGAACTCCCGCCAGAACGTGGAGTAGCGGTCCGGCGCGGACGTCATCAGGTCCTTGACCGTGGCCAGGACCTTCTTCGTCAGGCGGCGCTGGATCATGCGGATGTGACGGTCCTGCTGGAGGATCTCGCGGGAGACGTTGAGCGAGAGGTCCTGCGCGTCGACGACGCCCTTGACGAAGCGGAGGTAGGGCGGCAGCAGTTCCTCGCAGTCGTCCATGATGAAGACGCGCTTCACATAGAGCTGGACGCCGCGCTGGTAGCCCTGGTTGTACAGGTCGTGCGAGGCGTGCGCGGGCACGAAGAGCAGGGCCTGGTACTCGAAGGTGCCCTCCGCCTGGAGCCGGATCGTCTCCAGCGGGTCGCGCCAGTCGTGGCCGATGTGCTTGTACAGCTCGTGGTACTCGTCGTCGGACACCTCGTCGCGCGGGCGCGCCCACAGGGCCTTCATCGAGTTGAGCGTCTCGGCCTCGCGGGCCTCGGCGGCGTCGTCGGCCTCGGCGTCGCGAGGCTCCGGCAGCAGGCGGACCGGCCAGGTGATGAAGTCCGAGTACCGCTTGACGATCTCCTTGATCTTCCACGTGGACGTGTAGTCGTGGAGCTGGTTGTCGGAGTCGGCCGGCTTGAGGTGCAGCGTGACCGCGGTGCCCTGCGGTGCCTCGTCGAGCCGCTCCAGGGTGTACGTGCCCTCACCGCGCGACGACCAGCGGGTGCCCTGGGCCTCGCTCGCGTGCCGGGTGACCAGGGTGACCTCGTCGGCCACCATGAACCCCGAGTAGAAGCCGACGCCGAACTGGCCGATGAGCCCGTCGGCCCCGGCTCCGGCCCCGGCCCCGGCGGCGTCCTTGGCCGCGTCCTTGGCCTCGCGCAGCTCCTCGAGGAACTGGGCGGTGCCCGAGTTGGCGATGGTGCCGATCAGCCGGGTGACCTCGTCGTACGACATGCCGATGCCGTTGTCCCGCACGGTCAGCGTGCGGGCGTCCTTGTCGACCTCCAGCTCGATGTGCAGGTCGCTGACGTCGGCGTCGGGGGCGTCGTCGCGCAGGGCGGCGAGGCGCAGCTTGTCCAGCGCGTCGGAGGCGTTGGAGACGAGCTCGCGCAGGAAGACATCCTTGTTCGAGTAGACGGAGTGAATCATTAGCTGGAGGAGCTGACGTGCCTCTACCTGGAACTCAAATGTTTCGGTCGTCATGGCTGGTGAGTACCTCACAGGGTTGCGTTCGTCAGCACTGGCGTGACCAACTTTAGAACAGCGCGGGCGGCCAACCGGGCTAACCGTGCAGCGACCGGTACGCCTCCACCGCCCCCGGGTGCAGCGGGACACTGCCCGTGCCGATCAGACTGCGGACGTCGAGGAACTGGGCGCCCACCGCGTGCTCGGGCACGAACTCGGGGGCGCGCTGGACCAGGAGCCGTGTCAGGGCGCCGGCCACGGCGGGGTCGAGGTCGGGGCGGCACACGAGCAGGTTGGACACGCCGACGGTGGCGACACCGGCCGAGGAGCGGTACGCGCTCTGCGGCAGTGACACCTCCTCCAGTCCCGCACCCGCCATGCCGTCCCCGCCGGCGAGCGCGGGCAGGAGGCCGGCGAGTGGCAGGAAGCGCAGGCCCGGGTCCCGGTCGAGGGCGGAGAGGGTGGGCAGCGGCACCCCGCCCGCCACGAGCAGGCCGACGACGGAGCCGGTGCGCAGGGCATCGGCCGCGTCGGCCAGGCGCAGATGCCGTACCGGCACGTCGGTGCCGGGCGAGAGGCCGGCGGCGCTCAGGAGACGGGCGCCCAGCAGGGCCGCGCCGGAACCGGCGGCGCCGAGCGAGACGGGGTGCCCGGCGAGGTCGGCCACGGCGCGCACCGGGGCGTCGGCGCGCACGGCGAACTGGAGGTACGTCTCGTAGACCCTGCCGATCGCCCTCAGGGGCACGGGCCGTGGGAACAGCGCGGTGCCCTGGGCGGCCCGGGCGGTGTCGGTGAGGACGAGCGCGAGGTCGGCGTGGCCGTCGCGGAGCAGTTCGATGTTGGTGACGCTGCCGGCGGTGGTGCGTACGCGGCAGCTCAGGCCGGGATACGCCGCTTCGACCTGCGTGGCGAGGAGCCGGCCGAAGGCCGCGTAGAAGGCGGTGGGTTCGCCGGTGGCCAGCCGCAGCAGACCGCTCGGACCGGAGCCGTCCCGCGCGTGGTCGCCCGCGAGCAGCCCGCCGAGGGTGCCGGACGTGGCGGTCGCGAGCGCGGCGCGCAGTGCCGTACGCCGGTTCACCGGGTGCCTTGCCGGCGTCGGGCGCCGGGCACGACGGCGCGGGCCCGCAGGCCCCGTGGGTGCGCCGGGGCGAGTTCCAGGCGGCCGTCGCGTCCCGCGAGGAGCTGTTCGGCGATGGCCAGTCCCAGTCCCGTGCCGGACGTCCCGGCCTGGTGGTCCGAGCGCCAGAACCGGGTGGTGGCCCGGTGGATCTCCGCCGACCGCAGGCCGGGGCCGTCGTCCGTGACGGTGACGACCGCGTACGGGCCCTCCGTGGTGCACGCCAGCCGGACCCGGGCGCCGCGGCCTGCGTACTTGATCGCGTTGTCCAGGAGGATGTCCGTGACCTGGGCCAGTTCCCGGTCCGTGCAGAGCGCGGTGACGGGCTCGCCGGCCTCGACGGCGAGGCGGACTCCGGCGCGTTCGGCGACGGGCTCCCAGAGCCGGTGCTGGTTCAGCGCGACCTCGGCCGCGTCGCATCCGGTGTCCGAGTCGTCGGTCACCGTGAGTTCCCCGGCCCGGTGTTCGGCGGCGGCGAGGGCGAGCATGTCGTCGAGCAGGGTCTCGAGCCGGTCGAGTTCGGTGTTGACCCCGGCGTAGGCACGGTCGGCCGACGGGCGCAGGTGGATGTGGAGGGCGTCCACCCGCAGCCGGAGCGCGGCCATGGGGTTGCGCATCTGGTGCGAGGTGTCGGCGACCAGCCGGCGCTGCTGTTCGAGGGCGGCGGTGACGGTACGCGCCATGCGGTTGAACCCGGTGGCGAGCTGGCGCAGCTCGGGCGGGCCGCCGGCCGCGGAGCCGCGCCGGCGCTGCGCGACCCTCGGCAGGGTGTGCTCGGGCGGGAGTCCCGCGGCCAGCTCGCCGACCGCCCGGTCCAGCCGCCGCAGCGGGCTGACCACCCACCGGGTCGCCGCGCGGGCGAGGACCGTGCAGGCGAGGGCGACCAGCGCGGTGCCGGCCAGGACGGCGGCCCACCGCCGGGCGATGTCCCCGGTGGCCGCGTCCACGTCGGCCCGCAGCACCACGGCGCCGGAGACCTGTGTCCCGGTACCGGCCGGTTCCGCGAACATGCGGTGCCCCCGCGACCACGGACGCAGGGCGCTGCCGGGGTGCGCGGTCTGGTTGCGCAGGGCCTTGTCGATCAGCCGGGCGACGGCGGGGTCGGCGGCGCGCATGCCGCCCGTCTGGACGACGGGATGCCCGCGGGTGTCCGTGACGACGAGGGGTTCACCGTAGAGCAGGGTGTAGCGCCGTGCCTCGACCGTGATCGCCGAGGTGTCCCCGGTGCCGGCCGCCCGGTCCATGAGGGACGCGAAGCGGTCCAGGTCGGAGCTGCGGGCGAGGACGAGCTGCTGGGTGCGGTCGGAGGCGGTGAACAGCAGCAGCGGGACGGCGAAGGCGGCGACCGCCAGCACGCCGAACAGCAGCAGCACCGTCTGTACCCGGGTACGCACGCGCCGGCCCTCAGTCGCCGAGCCGGAAGCCGAAGCCGCGGATGGTGGTGAGCAGCTCCGGGCGGCCCAGCTTGGCCCGCAACTGGGTGAGGTGGACGTCCAGGGAGCGTGACACGGCGTGGTGGGCGTCGCCCCACACCTCGTCCAGCACCTGTTCGCGGCTGACCGCCGTCCCGGTGCGGCGGGCCAGTACGGCGAGGACGTCGAACTCCTTGGTGGTCAGCTCGACCTCCGCCCCGCCGACGTGCACCTGCCGAGCGTCGAGCGCGATCTCCACGTCACCGACCCGCACGGTCCGCGGGCCGGGCGGCGCCTGGGCGGCGGTGCGCCGGGTGACGGCCTCGATGCGGGCGAGCAGTTCGGTGAGCCTTACCGGCTTGACGAGGTAGTCGTCGGCGCCGAGCCGCAGCCCACGCACCACCGAACGCTCGTCGCCGCGGGCGGTCAGCACCACCACCGACAGTTCGCTGACCGTCCGCAGTCTGCGCAGCACCTCCAGTCCGTCGACGTCGGGCAGGCCGAGGTCGAGGAGCAGCAGGTCCGAGCTGCGGTGGTAGGTCAGCACATCCCTGCCGTGGGTGACCCTGCGGGTGAGGTGGCCGTGGTCGTACAGGACCTCGACGAGCGCTCCGGCGACCCCGTCGTCGTCCTCGGCCAGCAGAATCCGCATCCCGCCGCCTCCTTCCGACACCAGATTCCGACACCGGGCCCCGCACTGTCGGAATAGGAATATCCGCGTCCGAATGTAGACCACGAGCGGTGGCGTGTTTCACCAGGTCCGCAGGGTGGACAGGGGGCGGCGTCCCGCTCTGTTAAGGCGAGGTTAGTTCTGTGTCCGGCCGTCTCCCGGCCCCTCGACGGCGGGGAGAGGCTGCCGCGGTCGACGACGAGACGACCACGAAGGACACATTCATGATCATCGACTGTCACGGCCACTACACCACCGCCCCGCCGCCCCTGGCCGACTGGCGGGAGAGGCAGATCGCCGCTCTCGCCGATCCGTCCGCCCGGCCGTCGCCCGCCGACCTGCGGATCGGCGACGACGAACTGCGCGAGAGCGTCGAGCCGAACCAGTTGCGCGTGATGGACGAGCGCGGCATCGACGTGACCGTCTTCTCGCCGCGGGCGTCTTTCATGGCCCACCACGTCGGCGACTTCCGCACCTCCGCCGCGTGGGCGGCCCTGTGCAACGAGCTGTGCCACCGGGTCGCCCTGCTCCACCCCGAGCGCTTCGTCCCCGCCGCCATGCTGCCGCAGTCGCCGGGCGCCGACCCGGCCACCTGCGTCCCGGAACTCACACGCTGTGTCGAGGAGTACGGCGCGGTCGCGGTGAATCTCAATCCGGACCCCTCGGGCGGCCACTGGACCGCTCCCCCGCTCACCGACCGTTCGTGGTACCCGCTCTACGAGAAGCTGGTCGAGTACGACGTCCCAGCGATGGTCCACGTCAGCACCAGCGTGAACCCGGCCTTCCACACCACCGGCGCGCACTACCTGAACGCCGACACCACCGCGTTCATGCAGCTCGTGCAGGGCGACCTGTTCGCGGACTTCCCGACGCTGAGGCTGGTGATCCCGCACGGCGGCGGTGCCGTTCCCTATCACTGGGGCCGGTTCCGGGGCCTGGCCATGGCGCTGGGGAAGCCTCCGCTGGAGGAGCACGTCCTGGGCAACGTCTTCTTCGACACCTGCGTGTACCACCAGGCGGGCATCGACCTGCTGCTGGACGTGGTCCCGGCGCGCAACGTGCTGTTCGCCTCGGAGATGATCGGCGCCGTGCGGGACGTCGATCCCCGCTCGGGCCACCATTTCGACGACACGCGGCGCTATGTAGAGGCGTCCTCGCTGCCCGCGGAACACGTCGCCGCCGTCCAGGAGCACAACGCCCGTGCCGTGTACCCGCGTCTCGACGCGCTGCTGAAGCGACAGGGGCGATGAGATGACCGCCCTCGCTCCCAAGACCCCCGGCTGGCTCGACTGGCACCCGGATCCGGCCGTGCCCTCCTTCCGGCTGCCGCCCGGCACGGTCGACGCACACTGTCATGTCTTCGGCCCCCAGGCCGAGTTCCCCTTCGCTGCGGAGCGCAAGTACACGCCGTGCGACGCGGGCAAGGAGCGGCTCTTCGCCCTCCGCGACCACCTGGGCGTCTCCCGCACCGTCGTCGTCCAGGCCACGTGCCACGCCGCGGACAACAGCGCCATGCTCGACGCCGTGCGCGCGAGCGACGGGCGGGCGCGCGGCGTGGCGACCGTCCGGCCGGACGTCGGCGACGCCGAGTTGCGGGCGCTCGACGCGGCGGGCGTGCGTGGGGTGCGGTTCAACTTCGTACGACGGCTGGTCGACTCGTCGCCGAAGGACGAACTGCGTGCCGTCGCACGGCGGATCGCCCCGCTCGGCTGGCACATCGTCCTCTACTTCGAGAGCGCCGACCTGCCCGAGCTGGCGGACTTCTTCGCCTCGCTGCCGACCCCGCTCGTGGTGGACCACATGGGCCGGCCGGACGTGACGCGGCCGGTGGACGGGCCCGAGTTCACGCGTTTCCTGCGCTTCACCGAGCGCAACGACGTGTGGGTCAAGGTGTCCTGCCCCGAGCGGCTGAGCGTGAGCGGGCCGGCCGCCCTGGACGGAGAGCGGCGGCCCTACACGGACGTCGTCCCCTTCGCCCGCCGCGTCGTCGAGGAGTTCGGCGACCGCGTGCTGTGGGGCACCGACTGGCCCCACCCCAACCTCACCGGCCACATGCCCGACGACGGACTCCTCGTCGACCACGTACGCCGGGTGGCCGTCACCGAGGAGCAGCGGCACCGGCTGCTGGTCGACAACCCGACGCGCCTGTACTGGCCCGGCGAGGCCTGAGCCGCCCGCTCCCCGCCCGGCCTCGCCCCCGTCTCATTCACCCCCTTCGTTCCCTTCGGCCCCTTCCCCTAGGACCCGCCATGCAACAGGCCAACGCGCTGAACCGGCTGGACCGGCTGCCGGTCTCCCGGTTCCACAAAGCCACCCTGCTCGCCGTGTCGTTCGCGTACTTCTTCGAGTTCGCGGACATCAACACCTTCGCCACCACCGCCCCGAAACTCGTCGACCTGTGGGGCATCACGATCGACCAGGTCGCCTACGTCACCTCGCTCTCGTTCGTCGGCATGTGCCTCGGCTCGGTCGTCGCCGGAGCGGTGGCCGACCGGCTGGGCCGCAAGCGCACGCTGCTGCTGACGACGCTGTTCTTCGGCGTGTTCTCCTTCGCCTCGGCGTTCTCCTGGGACCTCGTGTCACTGACCGTGTTCCGGGTGCTGACCTCGGCGGGCCTCTCGGCGATGACCGTCGTCGCGGTCATCTACGTCAACGAGATGTACCCGTCCGCCGTCCGCGGCAAGTACCAGGCGTACGCCATCGTCGTCGGCATCTGCGGCACGCCGGTCACCAACCTCATCGCCAGCGGCGTCGTGCCGCTCGCCGACTGGACCTGGCGCCTGGTCTACCTGTGGGGTTCCCTCGGCATCCTGCTCGTCCTGTTCACGCGGCATCTCAAGGAGTCGCCCCGCTGGCACGAGAGCCGCGGCGACCACGCGAGCGCGGACGCGGTGCTGCGCGACATCGAGGCCCGGGTGGCCGCGGAACACGGGCCGTTGCCCGAGCCGGCGCCCCCGGTCGAGGAGAAGCCGGTGGCCAAGGCGCCGCTGCGGCTGCTGCTCCAGCGCAAGTACCTGCTGCCGACACTGCTGCTCACGGTCCTGTGGGTCACCCAGACCATCGGCTTCTTCGGCTATTCGAGCTGGGCGCCGACGCTGCTGGCCAAGGAGGGCTTCAGCGTGGAGAAGTCCGTCTTCTATGTGGCGCTGACCACGGTGGGCGCACCTCTCGGTTCCTATCTGGCGGCCCTGGTGACCGACCGGTTCGAACGCAAGTGGTGCCTGGCCGCCTTCGGCACGCTGATCGCGCTGTGCGGGCTCCTGTACGGTCTGACGTTCAACCCGGTGCTCATCATCGTGTTCGGCTTCCTGGTGAACCTCTTCGAGCGCGGTTACACGGCCCTCGGCTACGCCTACTCGCCCGAACTGTTCGACACACGCGGGCGTTCGCTCGGCACGAGCGTGTCCTACGGCCTCGGCCGTCTGTCGAACGCGGCGGGACCGCTGATCGTGGCGGCGCTCTACCACGCCCACGGCTACCGGAGCGTCTTCTACTTCATCGCCGGCACCTGGCTGGTCGGCGCCGTCGTACTGGGCATATTCGGGCCCCGTACGCGACCGGCCCGTCCCGCTCCGGCTCCGGCTCCGTCGGCCGGCGCGGCGGGCCGGGTCTGACGACGACAAGTTCGGTCAGCGGCGTTGACTTCGAGTCAACGGCGCTGCACCTTACTTAAAAGTAGAACCGCCCAGTAACACCGCTGCCGCCCCTCCTCCCCGAGAAGAGAGCGCACATGCCGAAGCATGCCCTTCGCCGTGTCATGACCGCGACAGCCGCCGCCGTCGGCACGCTCGCCCTCGGCGTCACCGACGCCACCGCCCACACCACCCCGGCCCTCGACTACGTCGCCCTGGGCGACAGCTACAGCGCGGGCTCGGGCGTCCTGCCCGTCGACCCCACCAACCTGCTCTGCCTGCGCTCGACGGCGAACTACCCCCACGTCATCGCCGACGCGACGGGCGCCCGTCTCAAGGACGTCACCTGCGGCGCGGCCGAGACCGCCGACTTCACGCAGGCCCAGTACCCGGGCGTCGCCCCCCAGGTGGACGCGCTCGACACCGGCACGGACCTGGTCACGCTCACCATCGGCGGCAACGACAACAACACGTTCATCAACGCCATCACGGCCTGCGGCACGGCGGGCGTCCTCAGCGGCGGCAGGGGCAGCCCGTGCAAGGACAAGCACGGCACGTCCTTCGACGACGAGATCGAGGCCAACACCTATCCCGCGCTCAAGGCCGCGCTGCTCGCCGTCCGGGCCGAGGCCCCGGGCGCCAGGGTGGCGGCCCTCGGCTACCCGTGGATCACGCCGGCCACCGCCGACCCGTCCTGCTTCGCGAAGCTGCCGGTCGCCGCCGGTGACGTGCCCTACCTGCGGGCCATCCAGGCGCACCTCAACGCGGTCGTCGAACGGGCCGCCGAGGAGACCGGTGCCACCTATGTGGACTTCTCCCGGGTGTCCGACGGCCACGACGCCTGCGAGGCCCCCGGCACCCGCTGGATCGAACCGCTCCTGTTCGGGCGGAGCCTCGTCCCCGTCCACCCCAACGCCCTCGGCGAGCGGCGCATGGCCGAGCACACCATGAGCGTCCTCGGCCTGAGCTGAGCCGCGTGTCCCCCGCACGTCCCCGCGTACGCTTTCCCCGTGCCGTCCTCCCACCTGCGCCGCGTCGCCGTCCTCGTGCTCGAAGGCGCGAAACCGCTCGACGTCGGCATCCCGGCGCAGGTGTTCACGACACGCGCGAGCATGCCGTACGAGGTACGGGTGTGCGGGGCGGCGCCCGGCCTGGTGACCGGCGGTGACGGCCTGTCGTACCACGTCGCCCACGGCCTGGCCGCGCTGGCGTGGGCCGACGTGGTCTTCCTCCCCGGTTACCGGTCCCCCGACGTCGACGACCCGCCGCGCGCCGTCGTCGACGCGCTGACGGCGGCCCACGACGGGGGCGCGCGGCTCGCCGCCATCTCCACGGGTGCGTTCGCGCTCGCCGCCACGGGCCTGCTCGACGGCAGGCGGGCCACCACGCACTGGCACTACACGCGGGCGCTCGCGGCGAAGCATCCGCTCGTGCGGGTCGACGAGAACGTGCTGTTCGTGGACGAGGGCAGCGTCCTGACGTCCGCGGGCGCCGCCTCGGGCATCGACCTGTGCCTGCACATCCTGCGCGGGGACCTCGGGGTGTCCGCGTCCAACCACGCGGCCCGCCGCCTCGTCGCGGCCCCCTACCGCAGCGGCGGTCAGGCCCAGTACGTGCCGCGCAGCGTGCCCGAGCCGCTGGGTGAGCGGTTCGCCGCCACCCGCGAGTGGGCGCTGCGCCGGCTCGGTGAGCCGCTCACCCTGGAGGCACTGGCCCGGCACGCGGCGGTGTCGGCGCGCACCCTCTCCCGGCGCTTCGTCGACGACACCGGGTACACGCCGATGCAGTGGATCATGCGGGCCCGTATCGACATGGCCCGTGAGCTGCTCGAACGCTCCGAGCGCGGCATCGAGCAGATCGCCGCCGACGTCGGTCTGGGCACCGGCGCGAACCTGCGGCTGCACTTCCACCGCATCCTCGGCACCACCCCCGGCGAGTACCGGCGCACCTTCGCCCGGGGCGAGTAGCCGGGGCTCCGCGCACGCCTGGCGCCCCTGGCGCCCCTGGCGCGTCTGGCGTGATCCTTGCGAACCGTGGCACTCACGCCGCTGCCACGCGCGGACGGCGCGCGCGAGCCTGGTGGTGAAGGACCTGGTGGCGAACGAAGGGACACACCACTCATGACTCGCATCGGCATCAACGGATTCGGCCGCATCGGACGCAACGTGCTGCGCGCGCTGCTCGAACGCGACACCAAGCTCGAGGTCGTCGCCGTCAACGACCTCACGGAGCCCGCCACCCTGGCCCGTCTGCTCGCCTTCGACTCGACGGCCGGCCGGCTCGGCCGCCCGGTGACCGTCGACGGGGACACCCTCGTCGTCGACGGTCACCGCATCAAGGTGCTCGCCGAGCGCGAGCCGGCCGGGCTGCCCTGGGCGGAGCTCGGCGTCGACCTCGTACTGGAGGCGACCGGCCGCTTCACCTCGGCCGACGCCGCCCGCGCCCACCTCACCGCGGGCGCGCGGAAGGTCCTGGTCAGCGCGCCGTCCAGCGGCGCCGACGTGACACTCGCATACGGCGTGAACACCGACGCCTACGACCCGGCCGCGCACACGGTCGTCTCCAACGCGTCCTGCACCACCAACGCCCTCGCGCCGCTGGCCGCGGTGCTGGACGAGCTGGCCGGCATCGAGCACGGCTTCATGACGACGGTGCACGCCTACACGCAGGAGCAGAACCTCCAGGACGGTCCGCACCGCGACCCGCGCCGCGCCCGGGCCGCCGGGGTGAACATCGTGCCGACCACGACGGGCGCCGCCAAGGCGATCGGCCTCGTGCTGCCGGCCCTGGACGGCAAGCTGTCGGGCGACTCGATCCGCGTGCCGGTCCCGGTGGGTTCGATCGTCGAGCTGAACACGACGGTCGCCCGCGACGTGACGCGCGAGGACGTCCTGGCGGCCTACCGTGCCGCCGCCGAGGGACCGCTGGCCGGGGTGCTGGAGTACTCGCAGGACCCGCTGGTCTCCTCCGACATCACGGGCAACCCGGCCTCGTCGATCTTCGACTCGGCCCTGACCCGCGTCGAGGGCAGGCACGTCAAGGTGGTCGCCTGGTACGACAACGAGTGGGGCTTCTCGAACCGCGTGATCGACACCCTCGGACTGCTCGCCACACGCTGAAGGAGCAGCCGGTTCGGCATCACGGGGGGTCGCACGTCACAATGGCGGGATGAGCAATTCCAAGATTTACTTCGACATCGACATCGACGGCCAGGATGCGGGCCGCATCGTCTTCGAACTCTTCGAGGACGTCACCCCCAAGACCGCCAAGAACTTCATCGAGCTGGCCACCGGCGAGCACGGCTTCGGCTACGCGGGTGCCCCGTTCCACCGCGTGATCCCGCAGTTCATGCTCCAGGGCGGTGACTTCACCCGGGGTGACGGCACCGGGGGCAAGAGCATCTACGGCGAGAAGTTCGCGGACGAGAACTTCCAGCTCAAGCACACCGAGCCGTACCTGCTCTCCATGGCGAACGCCGGTCCGAACACCAACGGCTCCCAGTTCTTCGTCACCACCGTGCCCACCCCCTGGCTGGACGGCAAGCACGTCGTCTTCGGCAAGGTCGTCGAGGGCACGGACGTGGTCGACAAGGTCGAGGGCTACGGCTCCTCGCCGTCGGGCCGCACCTCCGCGAAGATCACCGTGCGGGAGTCCGGCAAGGTCTGAGGGACCGCTCGGCCGCACACAAGGGTCCGAACCTGTGGGGGCCCACCGCGCACCGCGCGGTGGGCCCCCTGTTCTGTCCCGTTCCGTCCCGTCTGGTGGGGTGCGCCCGGTGGTGCGACGCTGGGATGGAGGAGCGTCCGAGGAAGGCAACCCCGGGAGGACCGATGGGACGGGACGTCCCGGCGCTGGTCTTCACCCGCGAGGACCGCCGCCGATACCGGATCAAGATGCAGGAGTGCCTCGAGGCCTTCGCGCAGATGCTGGGCGAGTCCCGGTTCGAGACCGAGCGGCCCCAGGTGGGCCTCGAGATCGAGCTGAACCTGGTCGACGACGGGGCCGAGCCGGCGATGCGCAACAGCGACGCGCTCGAGGCGATCGCGGACCCCGCCTGGTCGACCGAGCTGGGCCGGTTCAACCTGGAGATCAACATCCCGCCCCGGCGGCTGACGGCGGGCGGTCCGGACGCCTGGGAGACCGAGATCCGCGTCGCCCTGAACCACGCCGAGGACCGCGCCACGTCGGTCGGCGCCCATCTGATCATGGTCGGCATCCTGCCCACGCTGCGCCAGTCGGACGTCGGCGAGGCCGCCCTGTCGGAGAACCCGCGCTACCGGCTGCTCAACGACCAGGTGTTCGCGGCCCGGGGCGAGGACCTGCACATCGAGGTGGACGGCGTCGACCGCCTGCGGACCTACGCGGACACGATCACCCCGGAGGCCGCCTGCACCAGCACCCAGTTCCACCTCCAGGTGACCCCCGAGGAGTTCCCCGACTACTGGAACGCGGCCCAGGCGATCGCGGGCGTCCAGGTCGCGCTCGCCGCCAACTCGCCCTTTCTGCTCGGCAAGGAGCTGTGGCACGAGAGCCGTGTCCCCCTGTTCGAGCAGGCCACCGACACCCGGCCGCAGGAGATCAAGGCACAGGGGGTGCGGCCCCGGGTGTGGTTCGGGGAGCGGTGGATCAACAGCGTCTTCGACCTCTTCGAGGAGAACCTGCGCTACTTCCCGGCGCTGCTGCCCCTGTGCGACGACCAGGACCCCGCCGAGACCCTCGACCGCGGCGACATCCCCGAGCTGGGCGAACTCACCCTGCACAACGGCACCATCTACCGCTGGAACCGGCCCGTCTACGCCGTCGCCCACGACAAACCGCACGTCCGCGTGGAGAACCGCGTACTGCCCGCGGGACCGACCGTCGCCGACACCCTCGCCAACGGCGCCTTCTACTACGGCCTCACCCGCGCCCTCGTGGAGGAGGAGCGGCCGGTGTGGTCGCGGATGTCGTTCTCGGTCGCCGAGGACAACCTGCACACCGCCGCCCGGCACGGCATCGAGGCCCATCTCTACTGGCCCGGAGTGGGCGAGGTGACCGTGCCCGAACTCGTCCTGCGGCGGCTGCTGCCGCTGGCGCACCGCGGGCTGGAGCTGTCCGGCATGGACGCGGCCTGGCGGGAGCCGCTGCTCGGCATCATCGAGCAGCGGTGCGTCACCGGCCGCAACGGCGCGGTCTGGCAGAAGGAGATGCTCCATCACATCGACGCCACCGCCCGGCCGGGCCGGCACGAGGCCCTGCGCCGGATGACCCGGCAGTACATGGACTACATGCACCTCAACGCCCCGGTCCACACCTGGCCGGTCGACTGACGTCCGGGGCCAGGGAGGCGACGGAGCGATGTGCCGATGGCTCGCCTATTCGGGGACACCCGTACTCCTGGAGTCCCTGCTCTACCAGCCCGAGCACTCGCTCATCGACCAGAGCCTGCACGCCCGCATGGGCGTCGAGACGACGAACGGGGACGGCTTCGGCGTCGGCTGGTTCGGGCCGGAGATGACGACACCGGCGATCGTCCGGGAGGTCGGTCCCGCCTGGAGCAACCGCAACCTGCGGGAGATCGCGAGCCATGTCCGTTCGCCCCTGTTCTTCGCGCACATACGGGCCTCGACGGGCAGCGCGGTGCAGCAGACCAACTGCCACCCGTTCCGCCACGGCCGTTGGATGTGGATGCACAACGGCGCGATCGCCGAGTTCCACCGGCTGCGCCGGGATCTCGCCCTGGCCGTCGATCCGCGGCTCTTCCTCGACATCGAGGGATCGACGGACTCGGAGATGATGTTCTACCTGGCGCTCACGCTCGGCCTGGAGGACGACCCTCCCGCGGCCGTGTCCCGGATGGCGGGGCTTGTGGAGGAGATCGGCCACGAGCACGGCGTGGAGTCCCCGCTGCAGATGACCGTTGCCGTGACCGACGGACGGCGGCTGTGGGCCTTCCGCTACTCCAGCCAGGCACAGTCGCGCTCGCTCTACTACAGCAGCCGGGTGGAGAGCCTGCGCGCGCTGCACCCCGGGCTGCCCTTCCTGAAGGAGGCGTCCGACAGCACCCGCCTGATCGTGTCGGAACCCCTGGGTGACCTGCCCGGCGTCTGGAACAAGGTGCCCGAGAGCAGCTACGGGGTCGTCCAGCCGGAGGGCGACGAGCTGCTTCCCTTCGTACCCCGCGCTCCGTGACCCCATTGACACGGGCGAGGAAAGATCACACAATCGGTGCCATGACCACATACCGGTTCGGCACCACGGCGGAGTGTCCCCGCGTGCCCGAACGAACCGGCTGTGAGCGTTCCGGCCTTTAACGGCCTTCTTCGCACCGACCGCCCGACGCCTGTCGCGTCGTAGCCCGTCGGCATTCTCTCCGGTCCACGGCCCGGAGCACCCGTAGCACGTTCGTTTCCCCGGCCTCCCGGCGGTGCTCTCGCGCCACCCCCCGGGCCGGATTTCACGCGCACAGTCATTGAGGAGGACTCCCATGTCCGTCACGGCCGTCGGCCCGAGCACCGTCCTGCGCGAAGCGCGCATCCCGGAGGACGGAATGTACGAGGGCCGGCGCACGCTGCGCCGACTGCCCGAGGGAGCGGAGGAACGGCCCTACGAGCTCTTCGAGGTCGTTCCGCAGGCCCGCACGATCGGCGCCGAGATCCGGGGCGCCGACCTCACGCGCCCGCTCACTCCCGCGCTGCGCGAGGAGTTGAACCGGGCCCTGCTGGAGTGGAAGGTGCTGTTCTTCCGCGCCCAGCACCTCACCTCCGGGCAGCAGCGCGACTTCGCGGGCCACTGGGGCGCGCTGGAGACCAACCCGCTGCTCGCCGCCGGTTCCAGCGACGACGTCGTCCGGTTCGACAAGGGCGCCGGGGCCGCACCGACGTACGAGAACGTGTGGCACACCGACGTCACCTTCCGTGAGCGGCCCGCGCTCGGTGCGGTGCTCCAGCTCCGCGAGGTGCCGCCGTTCGGCGGGGACACGATGTGGGCGGACATGTCGGCCGCCTACGACAACCTGCCCCAGGAGGTGAAGGACCGCATCGACGGCGCCCGGGCCGTGCACGACTTCATCCCGGGCTTCGCGCGGTTCTACGGGTCCGAGCGGCTGCTGCCGCACCAGGACCTCTTCCCGCCCGTGGAACACCCCGTCGTGCGCACGCACCCGGAGACGGGCCGGCGCATGCTGTTCGTCAACACGTCCTTCACCACCCACATCACCGGCATGGACCGGGACGAGAGCGACCGGCTGCTGCGTTTCCTCTTCCAGCAGGCGCACGTGCCCGAGTACCAGGTGCGCTTTCGCTGGCAGCCCGGCGACATCGCCTTCTGGGACAACCGCGCCACCCAGCACTACGCCGTGGGCGACTACGGATCCGAGCGGCGGGTCGCCGAACGCGTCGCCATCGAGGGGGACCGCCCCTTCTGATCGCGGGTCCGCGCGAGCCGGAGGCGGCGATCCGCCTCCGGCTCCGGGCACGCTAGGCCTCCGGCTCCTCGATCGCCGCCGGGCGCTGCTGGGCGGCGCGGACGCGGGCGACGTCGAGCTTCTCGCCGCGGTCGAAGCGGTAGATGCCGTTCTGCTCCTGGAAGACGTCGGTCAACTGGGTGTAGCAGTAGCCGAACATATCCCGGTCCCCGAGCAGCACTCCGGTCAGGCCGCTGAACCGCTCGTGGAACTCGTCCTCGTCGCGGACGCGTTCGCCGTAGCCCCAGGACTCGGTGCGGTCCTCGCCCGACTGGGCGGCCGCCGCCTCCGGATCCCACCAGATGCCGCCGAACTCGCTGACGAAGTACGGCTGGCCGCGGTACGGCTGCGAGTACGGGGCACCGTTCTCGTAGGCGTTGACGAAGGGCGCGTCCTTGGCGAGGCCGGACATCAACTGCCGGAAGGCGGCCGGGTCCTGCTCGTAGCTGTGGGAGTCGTAGATGTCGGTCTCGGCGACCCGGTGGGCGTAGCCGGACGCGTCGACGACCGGTCGGGTGGTGTCCATGGCCTTGGTGGCCAGGAACATCGCGCGAGTCACGTCGTCGAGCTGCGTGACGCGGTCGTGCAGCTTCTGGTAGGTCTCGTTGAGCGGGCACCAGCCGATGATCGAGGGGTGCGAGTAGTCGCGCTCCAGCGCCTCCAGCCACTGGGCGACGTAGGAGGCGTCCGGCTTCTGGTTGTCGCCCGAGGAGCCGCCGGTCTCGCAGCCCCAGTCACCGAACTCGCCCCAGACCAGGTAGCCGAGGCGGTCGGCGTGGTACAGGAAGCGCTCCTCGAAGACCTTCTGGTGCAGGCGGGCGCCGTTGAAGCCGGCCGCCATGCCCAGCTCGATGTCCCTCACCAGCGCCTCGTCGGTCGGGGCGGTCATCAGCCCGTCCGGGTACCAGCCCTGGTCGAGGACGAGACGCTGGAAGAGCGGGCGCCCGTTGAGCAGGACTGCCTTGCCGCGCAGCCCCACGGCGCGCAGACCGGCGTAGCTCTCGGCGCTGTCGACCACCTGCCCGGCGGCGTCGAGGAGTTCGAGGCGCAGGTCGTACAGGTGGGGGTCGTCCGGGCCCCACTCGCGGCGCCGGCCGTCCGGCACCGGCAGGTGCAGGCGCGGGGCGAGGTCGAGGTCGGCGCGGGCCTCGGCGCGGCTCACCTCGCTGTCGGCGTCGCTGAGGACGGCGCGCACCCGGTGTCCGGGCCGGTTGCCGGACAGGGGCAGTTCGAGGTGGAAGGCGGAGCCGGCCAGGTCGGGGGTGATGCGGGGGCGGCGCAGGTGTGTCTGGGGGACGGGCTCCAGCCAGACGGTCTGCCAGATGCCGGTGACCCGGGTGTAGTTGCAGTCGTGGTTGGCGTACTCGATCGCCTGCTTGCCGCGGGCCTGCGGGCCGGACTTGGGGTCGCGGGCCCGGACCGTGACGACGACCTCCTCCCCCGCCCCGGCGACGTCGCCGAGGTCGGCGGTGAAGGGGGTGAAGCCGCCGCGGTGCCGGGCGACCTCCCTGCCGTCGGCCCACACGGTGGTGTCGTGGTCGACGGCGCCGAAGTGCAGCAGTACGCGGCGTCCGGCCCAGGCCGCCGGCAGGGCGACGGAGCGCCGGTACCAGACGGCCTCCAGGAAGTCGGTGTCGCCGATGCCGGACAGCTCCGACTCGGGCGGGAAGGGTACGAGGATCTCCTCGCGCAGCTCACGGTCGGGCAGGCCGCGTTCGAGGCCGCTGTCCCCCTGGTCGGTCTCGAACTGCCAGGCGCCGTTCAGGTTGAGCCAGTCGCGGCGCACGAACTGCGGTCGCGGGTACTCCGGGCGCGGTACGGAGTGAGTGGGCACACATGCTCCAGTCGATCGGTGGGCCGGCGCGGGCGCCGGACCCGGGTGTACGGCTGTGGGGGCGTGGTTCAGGAACCGCCGAGGCCGGTGGTGGCGACGGAGTTGACGATGCGGCGCTGGAAGAGGAGGAACACCACGATCAGTGGCAGCGCCGCCAGCAGGGCGGAGGCCATGGACTGCGCGTACTGGATGCCGTAGGCGTCCTTCACGGTGGCCAGGCCCACCGGGAGGGTCATCAGGTCGGCGTCGTTGGTGACGATGAACGGCCACATGAAGTTGTTCCAGGCGCCGATGAAGACGAAGATCGCCACCGCGGCCACGATCGGCCGCGACAGCGGCAGCACGATCGACCGGAAGACCCGGAACTCGGAGGCTCCGTCGATCCGGGCCGCCTCCTCCAGTTCCTTGGGGATGCCGTCGAAGAACCGCTTGAGGATGAACACCATCATCGGCGCGACGACCTGGGGCAGGATGACCGCCGCGTAGGTGTCGACCAGGTTGAACAGGATCATCTGGTCGAACAGCGGCACGACGAGCAGTTGCGGCGGAATCATGATGGCGGCGACGGTGACGCCGAGCAGTGCCCGGCGGCCGCGGAAGGTGCCGCGCGAGAAGCCGTACGCCGCGAGGGTGGAGACCACGACGGTGATCAGCGTGACCAGGCCGGCGATGAGGAAGCTGTTGAAGGCCCAGACGGTGACGTTCCCGCGTTCCAGGATCTGCTGGTAGGAGTCCAGGGTGAAGGCGCCCTTGAACGGGGACAGCCCGGTGGTGTTGATGTCCTCCTCGCTCTGGACGGAGGTGATGACCGCCCACAGGAACGGCAGCAGCCAGACGACCGCGAGGACGACGAGCGTCGTTCCGGCCAGCACGCGGGGCAGGCGGCCGTGGCCGAGGAGCAGCGGGGAACCGGCCGCTTCGCGGGGTGGGCGGCGCCGGGTACGGAGGGTGGTGGCGGTTGCGGACACGGTCAGTCCTCCCGGCGGAAGAGGCGGAGCTGCACGAGCGAGACGACGACGATCAGGGCGAAGAAGAGATACGAGATGGCGGAGGCGTAGCCGAGGCGGTAGCCGGTGAAGCCGACGTCGTAGACGTACTCGAGGACGGGTCGGGTCGAGCCGTTGGGGCCGCCCTTGGTGAGGATGTAGATCTGGTCGAACACCTTGAGGGAGGCCAGGACCTGGAGCATGGCCACCAGACCGGTGGTCCTGCGCAGTTGCGGCAGGGTGATGGACCACAGGCGGCGCCAGGCGCCGGCCCCGTCGAGTGCCGCCGCCTCGTCGAAGGTCGTGGGCAGGGACTGGAGCGCCGCGAGGTAGAGCAGGAAGTTGAAGCCGACCGTCCACCAGACGGTGAGGGCGGCGACGGACCACATGGCGACGGACTCGTCGGACAGCCAGCCGACCGGTGCCATGCCGAGGGTGTCGAGAAGCTGGTTGCCCAGGCCCAGTTCCGGCTGGTAGAGCCAGGTCCAGATCATGGTCACGACGGTGACGGGCAGCAGGTAGGGGGCGAAGAACGCCAGTCGCCACGCCCACTGTCCGGCGAGCCCGCTGTGCACCAGCAGCGCCATGGCGAGCGCGACCAGCACCAGCGGCACGCTGGAGATGACGGTGAAGAAGACGGTGTTGCCGAGGCTGCTCCACACGTCGGGATCGCCGAGGGCCTCGGTGTAGTTGTCGAAGCCGACGAAGTTGGTGTCGCGCAGGGCGAGCGAGCTGTCGGTGAGGCTCATCCAGAGCCCCTGCACGATCGGCCACACCATGAAGAGGCCGAAGACGAGCAGGAACGGCAGGACGAACACGAGCCCGTTGCCGGTCCGTATCCGGCCGAGGACGGCACGGCGGCCGCCCGGGGGAACAGCGGGCGCTTCGGTCTGCTCCTCGGCGCCGAGAGGTGCGGTGGTGGTCACGTCGGTCACTCCTTCAGCTCGTCAGGCCACCGGGTTGGGCTGCCGCAGCAGCGTGTCCGCCTCGTGGACCATCTGCCGTACCGCCTTCTCGGGGGTGGTGTTGCCCAGCAGCGCCGACTGGAGCGGCTGGCACATCCGGTTCTGGAAGTTCGAACCGGCGCCGGCGAACCAGTTGGGCGGGTCGAGCACCGCCACCTTCGCGGCGTCGGCGTAGGAGGACTGCGGGTCGAGGGCCGCGTACTTCGGGTCCGCGAGGACGGGCTGGTACGCGGGGATGTGACCGGCGCTCGCCCAGGTGAGGCTCTGTTTGAGTATCGCGGCGACATACCGGTGGGCCTCGCGGCGCCGGGCCGGGTCGGGGCTGTTCTGGTGCGGAAGGACCAGGCTGTGGCTGTCGGTGTAGACGGCCGGCTGTTCGAAGACCTGCGGGAAGGGCGCGGCGCCCAGGTCGATGCCGGACTCCTTCAGCGTCGGCAGCTCCCACTCGCCGAGCATCGCCATGCCGCCGCGGCCGCTGGTGAAGGCGGCCAGCGCACCGTTGTAGTCAAGGTTGTTGGGGTTTGTCCTGCCGTCGAAGAGTCGCGTCATGAGGGTCACCACGCGTACGGCGGCGTCGATGTCGATCTCCGGAGGGCCGCCGTCCGGCAGGGTGAACTCGGCGCCTGTCTGCGCGTAGAGGCCGGCGAACAGGCGCCAGTTCTGTGCCGTGTCGGTGACGTGGCCGAACAGGATGCCCGCCTCCCCGGTCGCCTCGGCGAGGGCCTTGCCCGCCTCGAGCAGGGCCTCGGGCGAACCCATGGGGGCCAGTTCGCCGGAGGGGTCCAGGAGCCCGGCCTTCTCCGCGGCCTTCTTGTCGTAGAACACGATGAACGGGTGGACGTCCAGCGGGATCGCGTAGACGGTCCCCTCGTGCTGGGTGCGCGACCACACGGCCGGGGTGAAGTCCTTGCTGCTCACGCCGTACTCGGCGAGCACGTCCAGGTCGAAGGCGTCCACCAGGCCGCCGGGCGCGTAGCCCGCCAGCCGGGACAGGTGCATGGCGGCCACGTCGGAGGCCCGGCCGCCTGCCGCGGACATGGCGAGCTTGGTGTAGTACGACGGACCCCAGTCCATGATCGTGCGGTCGATGTCGAAGCCCTTGGCCCCGCCGGCGCCCTTGGACACGGCCTCGATCATGTCGTCCATGAGTTTGCCGTCGCCGCCCTGGAACAGGTCCCAGACGCTGAGCGCGGACGCTCCGGAGGCCGAGGCCGGTGAGGCGCAGCCGGACAGCGGGCCCGCGGCGAGCAGGGCTCCCGCCCCGGCCATGGCGTGACGCAGCAGCCGGCGACGGCTGGGGCGGCGGACCGGGTCGGACACGGTCGGCACCCCCTGGGCAGGCAAACGGGAACTCATCGCGGACCTTTCGACGGCCGGAGCTCATGCGGTGGCTAGTTTTTACATCGATGTACATTGGCTGTAAAGAGCTGAGCGGAAGTGGAGCGGAAGTGGACCTGCGCCGAAGCCGCCCGCCGCACCGGGACATAGACTCGGGCAGCGCGAAAGAGGCAGGGAGGTCTCGGTGGCACGGCCCAGGATCAAGGACGTCGCACGTCACGCGGGCGTTTCGGAGAAGACGGTGTCCAATGTCATCAACGACTACACCCACGTCTCCGACCGGACCAGGCAGGTGGTGCGCGAGGCCATCGAACAGCTCGGCTACCGGGTGAACCTGGCCGGCCGTCATCTGCGCAAGGGCAGAACCGGCATCATCGCGCTCGTCGTCCCGGAACTGGACATACCGTACTTCGCGGAGCTGGCCCGCCATGTGATCCGCGAGGCCGAGCAGTGTTCCCTGACCGTCCTGATCCATCAGTCCGGCGCGGACCGCGCCCACGAGCTGGCGGCGCTGGCCGGGTTCGGCTCCACCTTCGTGGACGGGATCATCCTCAGTCCGCTCGCCCTGACCGCCGACGACCTGCGCGACCGCACGGGCTTCCCGCCCACCGTGCTGCTCGGGGAGCTGCTGGAGGAGGGCGCCGACCATGTGGCCATCGACAACGAGAGTGCCGCGCGCGAGGCGACCCGTCATCTGATCGCGCTCGGGCGCCGTGCCGTCCTCGCCGTCGGCGGGCGCGACGACTCGGGTCTGGGGACGGCCGAGGCCCGCACCCGGGGCTATCGTGCCGCCCTGGCGGAGGCGGGCATCGCCTACGATCCGGCGGCCCTGCTGCCGGTCGGCTCCTTCCGGATGCCCGACGGCGCGCGGGCCGTGGCGCGGGCACTGCGGGAGGGCGCGCGGCCGGACGCGCTGCTCTGCCTCAACGACCAGTTGGCGCTGGGTGCGTTGCGCGCCCTGCACGAGCACGGGGTCAAAGTGCCCGACGACGTCGCCGTCATCGGGTTCGACGACGTGGAGGGCGGGCGGTTCAGCGTGCCGACGCTGAGCACGGTGGCGCCCGACAAGGCGGCGGTGGCCAAGGTCGCCGTCCAACTGCTCCAGCACCGCATCGAGGAGGCGACGGCACCGGACGGTGTGCCGGACGGGGCCACGCCGCGGGTGCAGGCGCCCCAGGACCGCATCGTGGCCCACCGGCTCGTCCTGAGGGAGAGCACGGAGGGCCACGGGGGACGCTGAGGCGCCCGCCGCGTACCGGTCGGTCTCGGTGGGTGGGGGTCAGTTCGTGTAGACCTCGGCGCGGTCGACGCTCACGAAGGACGCCCCGGACTGGGAGTTGTGCTCCCCCGTCACCCGGATTCGCAGGGTGTGACCGCCGTTCGCGAGCCGTGGGCTGAGGTACTGCACCGCCTCACCGACGCGGATCGAGTTGTGGAAGTCCACCCGCTGCTCGGGGCCGCCGTCGACGCTGACGGCCGCGTAGCCGTTGCCGGTGTCCTTGACGGAGAGCAGCGCGATCCGGGTGCCCGTGAAGGAGAAGGTGGCCGTGGCTCCCGCCCGGTCGCTCCAGTGGTCGTCGCCCCAGAAGCACTGCGTGGCGCAGCCCGTGCCGGAGTTCCAGTCGCCGGTGTAGGTGACACCGCCGGGGCCGCTGGAGCGCCCGTCGTCGTTGATCCAGTAGTTGCCGGAACCGGGGTCGCCGGAGGGCAGGTCCTGGGTGGCGCCCATCGCCAGGGGGCGTCCGAAGTCGGGGCTGCCGTCGGCCCGCCAGGTGAACTTCTGCGCCCTGGTGGTGCGGTTGCTGTAGGTGTTCACCGACGTGGTCTTGGCGTGGTAGACGATCCAGTCCTCGGTGCCGTCCGGGGACTGGAAGAAGGCGTGGTGGCCGGGCCCGAACACGCCGCGGTCGTCGGCCCGGGAGAACACCGCGCCCTGGTGCTGCCGCCAGTTCCCCGGCACCAGCGGGTCGGCGTTCAGCGGCATCGACATCATCCAGACCTGGTAGTCCGGCTTGCCCGTGTCGCAGGTGGAGTACGTCATCCAGACCCGCCCGTTGCGATACAGGAACTCCGGTCCCTCCCGCACCTCGGGGCATCCGCCGGCGGCGTTGATCGCGACCGCGTCGCCGGAGACGGTGTACGGGTTGGACATCGGGGCGATGTTGATCCCGTTGTGCTGGTACTGGTTGATGCCGCTGTAGGCGAGGTAGAGCCGCCCGCCGAGCTGGAGGATGCCCGCGTCGATGGCGAAGTCGTCCACGTGGTTGGGCGGGGCGAGCTTGGCCTTGAAGTGGTACGGGCCGGTGGGGTCGTCGCGCTCCGACTCCAGGACGTACAGGCGGTGGTGGTCGTCGACGCCGTCGTCGGCCGTGTAGTACAGGTACCAGCGGTCGCCGAAGCGGTAGAACTCCGGGGCCCAGATGTTGCGGTTGCGGGACGGGTCGGTGTCCGTCCACACCGTGACCGGGTCCGCGGTCGCCAGGGTGCCCAGGGACGGGGAGCGCCACATCTTGATGCTGCCGCCCTGGGTGGTGGTGAGGTAGTAGTCGCCCTTCCAGTGCGTCATGAAGGGGTCGGGCCCGCTGTTGAGCGGGTTGCGGAAGGTGCCGGCCGCCGCGGCCTCGGCACGGGGTTCAAGAGCGGACGGCGCCGCGGCGGCCGGTGCGGTGAACGCGGGCAGGAGGCCCACGACGAGCCCGAGAAGGGCGGCGACCAGCAGGCCGAGGCGCGCACGGGGACGGTGTGAGGGGCTGGGAGGCACGGAGGGTCCTTTCCGCAGCATCTTTTACATCGATGTAATGGCGGGGCGTCAGGTTAGGGAGGCTCCAGCGGGCTGTCAACAGGGCCAGAAATGGTATTCCATTTGCCGCAGACCCCTTGACGGTGCGGTTTGGCGAAAACTACGTTCTGTTCACCGGAAAGCCGCTTCCGCTTTGTGGAACCCTCCAACTCCCCGCACCTGATCCCAGGAGTCCCGTATGACTGCCCTGGAAGACCGCCGCTCGTCCGCGCAGACCAGTGACACCGCCACCAGCTCCGGCCTCTACACGTACGACCTGGCCCCGACGAAGCGGGAGGGGCGCCGCCGGGGCGCCTACAACGTCTTCACGCTCTGGGCCAACGACGTGCACAGCCTGGGCAATTACGCGTTCGCCATCGGACTGTTCGCCCTCGGGCTGAACGTGTGGGGCATCCTCGCCGCCTTCGCGCTCGCCTCGGTCCTGCTCTTCCTGCTGCTGACGCTGTCCGGATTCATGGGCCACAAGACGGGCGTCCCGTTCCCGGTCATGAGCCGCATCGCGTTCGGCATCAGGGGGGCGAAGATTCCGGCCGCCGTCCGCGGCGCCGTGGCCATCGCCTGGTTTGGTATCCAGACCTATCTGGCGTCCGCCGTGCTCAGTGCCCTCCTGGTGGCCATGTTCCCCGGCCTGGCCCGGCTGGACACGAACTCCCTGCTCGGGCAGTCGACGCTGGGCTGGATCACCTTCCTGGCGCTGTGGGCCCTCCAGGTGCTCATCGTCAGCTACGGAATGCGGATGATCCGCCGCTACATGGCGTTCGCGGCGCCCACCACCCTGCTCACGATGTGCGCCCTCGCGGTGTGGATGTTCGTCCGGGCGGACGGCTCCGTCTCCGTGTCCGTCGACGAGCCGCTCACCGGCGGCGCGATGTGGCTCCAGGTGCTGCAGGCCGCCGCCCTGTGGGTGGTGATCTACGGGACGTTCGTCCTGAACTTCTGCGACTTCACCCGGTCCGCGCGCAGCCGCGGCTCCATCGTCCGCGGGAACGTGATCGGCATCCCGGTGAACATGCTCTTCTTCGCCGGCATCGTGGCGGTCCTCAGCGGCGCACAGTTCACGCTCGACGGACAGGTCATCACCAGCCCGACGGACATCGTCAGGACCATCCCGAACATGTTCCTGCTGGCCGTCGCCTCGCTGTGCCTGATCGCCCTCACGGTGGCGGTGAACCTGCTGGCCAACTTCGTCGCGCCGATCTACGCCCTGGTCGACCTGTTCCCGCACCGGCTCGACTTCCGCCGTGCCGGTCTGGTGAGCGCGGTCCTGGGCCTGGTGATCACGCCCTGGAACCTCTACAACAGCCCGGTCGTCGTCAACTACTTCCTCGGCGGGCTCGGCGCGCTGCTCGGCCCCCTGTTCGGCGTGATCATGGCGGACTACTGGCTGCTGCGCAGGTCCCGGGTGAACGTGCCGGCGCTCTACACCGAGGACGCGGGCGCCGAGTACCACTACCGGCGCGGCTACAACCCGCGGGCCGTCGGCGCCTTCGTCCCGAGCGCCGCGGTCGCCGTCGTCGTCGCCCTGGTTCCCTTCTTCCACGCCGCGGCCGGGTTCTCCTGGTTCGTCGGCGCGGTCATCGCGGCCGCGCTGTACGCGCTGATCGCCGACCGTGCCTCGCCGCTGCGCGACGTGGACGGCGAGTCCATCGCCGTCGCCGCGGAGTAGCTCCGCGGCCGTCGCGCAACACCCCACCCGAGCGGAAGGCCCACGCCCACCCATGCGCATCCTCGTGGTCAACGTCAACACCACCCGGTCCATCACCGACGCGATCGGCAAGCAGGCGGCGGGCGCCGCCCTGCCGGGCACCGAGATCGTGCCGCTGACACCGGCCTTCGGCGCGGAGTCCGTCGAGGGCAACTACGAGAGCTACCTCGCCGCGGTCGCCGTCATGGAGACCGTCCGCGCCCACCCGGAGCCCTTCGACGCGGTGATCCAGGCCGGATACGGCGAACACGGCCGGGAGGGGCTCCAGGAACTGCTCGACGTGCCCGTCGTCGACATCACGGAAGCGGCGGCGAGCACCGCGCAGTTCCTGGGCCGCCGCTACTCCGTGGTCACCACCCTCGACCGTACGGTCCCCCTCGTCGAGGAGCGGCTGGAGGTGGCCGGGCTGAGCGCCAGGTGCGCCTCGGTGCGGGCCAGCGGGCTCGCCGTACTCGACCTGGAGCGGGACGAGCGGGCCGCCGTGGACGCCATCACCGAGCAGGCCGCCCGCGCGGTCGAGGAGGACCGGGCCGAGGTGATCTGCCTGGGCTGCGGAGGCATGGCCGGTCTCGCCGAACGCGTGGTGGAGCGTACCGGCGTGCCGGTGGTGGACGGGGTCGCCGCCGCGGTGGCCGTCGCGGAGTCCCTGGTCAGGCTCGGTCTGTCCACGTCCAAGGTGCGCACCTACGCCCGTCCGCGCCCCAAGCGGATCGTCAACTGGCCTCCGCGCACCGGCTGATCGCCTCCCGCGCCTCCCGCGCCCCGGCCGGCCGCCGGCCGCGGGGTATTCTGACGGGCCGCCCGAGGGCCGCTGTGCACGGTGCGGTCGGCGTGGCTCGGAACGGGAAGACGACGAAGGACGGCGATGGCTGCGTCAGAGGGCTTCATGCCCGAGTCCGAGCGGGTCACGCGGCAGTTGCGGGACGAGATCATCGACGGTGTGCGAGGCCCGGGCAGCCGGCTGGTCGAACGGGACCTGGCCGAGGCCCTCGGGGTGAGCCGGCTCCCCGTGCGGGAGGCCCTCAGGACGCTGGTGTCCGAGGGTCTGGTGACGCCGAGACCACGGACCTGGGCGGTGGTACGGGAGTTCACCACGAGCGACATCGCCGACCTGGACGAGGTCCGCTCGGGCCTGGAAACCCTGGGGTTCCGGCTCGCCGCCGGGCGGCACACGCGGGAGGGTCTCGACCGGCTCCGCGCGACGGTGGACGCCGAACTCGAGGCGGCCCGCGCGGACGACGCGGTACGGGCCCGCCGGGCGGCCGCCGACTTCCACCAGACGGTCATCTCCCTGGCCGCGAACGAGTTGCTCAACGAACTCGAACGGGTCCTGCGCAGCCGGCTGCGCTGGCTCATGGGCCAGCACGACGACCTGCTGGCCGTCGCTCTCGAACACGAGGCCCTCTACCAGGCCATCGCGGCCCGCGACGTGGAGCGCGTCCAGGCGCTGGTCCTCCGTCACCTGGCGACGAGCCGCAGCGCGGCCCTGGACCACCACGCGAGGAAGCGGCCCTAGCGTGGCCGCGCCCGGTGGCTCCTCGCGAAACGCGACGGCGGAATCCCGAACGTACGCGCGAAGGCGGCGGTGAACGCGGCCGGTGATCGTGGTGCTGCGGCGGCGCCCGCCGCGCATCCCCGACCGCGCCCACGCCTGGACGTACGTCGCGCTGCTCGGTGCGGTGACGGTGGCGATGGTGCTCTGAGGACCCACGGTCCCACGGCTTGCCAGGTGTCGACCGCGAAGTGCGCGGTCATGCCGTCACCGAGGCCCGCCCATGGCCTCACGGTCGTCCCGGGCCGGCAGGAACGCGGCGATCCGCACCAGGGACCGGTCCGCGGGGGCGCCGGCGACTGAGGGACGTAGGACGGCGAACAGGGGGCATACGGATGGCCCGAGATCCTCCCCCACCCACCCACCCACGGGAGTCCCCCTGTGACGCCGAGCCCGCGTACCGCCCGCGCCTGCCGTGCCGCCGCCGCGCTCCTTGTCGCCTCCGCCGGATACGCGGCCACCCACCATCCCTGGCTCGCCGTGCCCGGCCTGTACGCCGCCGCGGTGTTCGCCTGGTGTGCCGCCCGTGAGAGCGCGTTGCACCGGCGAAGTCTCGTCCTGGCCCAGCGCGCCGTGCACGGCCCGGAGTGCACCCGCCCCGCCGCCGCCCGCGTCCCCCTCCTGGGCGACGACTGCTGCGAGCAGTGGTGGACGTCCCTCGGCGCACGGCACGACGCGTCCTGCCGTCACCGCTCCGGCGCCCCGGACGAGGATCGCGCGCACCCGGCCCAGCAGTAGGCCCTCGGGCGGCGTGTTCCACCTCACCGTCCACGTGCCGGACAGGATCGGCCCCACCCGCGCCCCGTCCCGGTAGGGTGACCGGTGCAGATGGTTCGCCCCGTCAGCCAGGCGGGACGCGTCGCAAGAGGGAACCCGGTGGGAATCCGGGACTGCCCCGCAGCGGTGAGTGGGAACGACCGCCGTCATACGCACTGGGTCCGGCGACAAGGACCTGGGAAGCGACGGCCAGTAGGTGTCCTGAGCGACACAGGACAGGCCCGCGAGTCCGAAGACCTGCCAACTGCCCGTGCGCGAGCCACTCGTGCGCGGACATCCCGGTGACCTCGAGGGCGGGTCGGCGAACACACCAGGCGGACGGCGCGCCGTGCCACGCGCGTTCCCACCGCCCGGTCCGCCGCCCTTCGCACCCTCGTCCCGTTTCCGGGATCCCAGGGATTCGTCTCGCGAAGGAGATCTCCGTGACCCGTACGTCCGCCGCCGCACACGCCACCGTGTACGGCTACCCGCGCCAGGGCCCGAACCGGGAGTTGAAGAAGGCGATCGAGGGCTACTGGAGGGGCCGCGTCGACGCCGACGCCCTCCACTCCACCGCCGGGGAGCTGCGCCGCGCCACCTGGCGGCAACTGGCCGCGGCCGGCCTCGACGAGGTGCCCACCGGTGACTTCTCGCACTACGACCATGTGCTGGACACCACCGTCATGGTCGGCGCCGTCCCGGAACGCCACCGGGACGCGGTGGCCGCCGACGCGCTCGACGGCTATTTCGCCATGGCGCGGGGCACGCAGGACGTCGCACCGCTGGAGATGACCAAGTGGTTCGACACCAACTATCACTACCTGGTGCCCGAGTTGGGCCCGGACACGGAGTTCACGGCGGACTCGGGCAAGCAGGTCGCGGAACTGCGGGAGGCCCTCGCCCTCGGACTGACGGCACGCCCCGTCCTGGTCGGGCCCGTCACCTACCTGCTGCTGGCCAAGCCCGCGCCCGGCGTCCCCGCCGGCTTCGAACCCCTCACGCTCCTCGACCGCCTGCTGCCCGTCTACGCGGAGGTCCTCGCCGACCTGCGCGCGGCCGGCGCCGAGTGGGTGCAACTCGACGAGCCCGCGCTGGTCCAGGACCGCACCCCGGCCGAACTGAACGCCGTCGCGCGCGCCTACCGTGAGCTGGGCGCCCGTACGGACCGTCCGAAGCTGCTCGTCGCCTCCTACTTCGGCCACCTGGGCGAGGCCCTGCCCGTGCTGGCCAAGGCGCCGGTCGAGGGTCTGGCGCTGGACTTCACCGAGGCCGGTGCGGCCACCCTGGACGGCCTCGCCGCGGTCGGCGGGCTGCCCGGAAAGCGGCTGGTCGCCGGCGTGGTCAACGGCCGCAACATCTGGGTCAACGACCTGTCCCGGTCCCTGAGTACACTCGGCACCCTGCTGGGCCTGGCCGACCGCGTGGACGTGTCCGCCTCCTGCTCGCTCCTGCACGTCCCCCTGGACACGGCCGCGGAGCGGGACGTCGAGCCGCAGATCCTGCGCTGGCTCGCCTTCGCCCGGCAGAAGCTGGCGGAGACCGTGACCCTCGCCCGGGGCCTGGCCCGGGGCACCGGTGCCGTCACCGCCGAACTCGCCGCGAACCGCGCCGACCTGGCCTCCCGCGTCAACTCCCCCATCACCGGGGACCCGGCCGTCCGCGCCCGCACCGCCGCCGTCACGGAGGCCGACGCCCGCCGCTCCCAGCCGTACGCCGAGCGCTCCGCGGCCCAGCGCGCCCATCTGCGGCTGCCACCGCTGCCGACGACCACCATCGGCTCCTTCCCGCAGACCGGTGAACTGCGCACCGCCCGCGCCGACCTGCGGGCGGGCCGCATCGGCACGGAGGACTACGAGGAGCGGATCAGGGCGGAGATCCGGGAGGTCGTCGCCTTCCAGGAGAAGACCGGCCTGGACGTCCTGGTGCACGGGGAGCCCGAACGCAACGACATGGTCCAGTACTTCGCCGAGCGGCTGACCGGCTACCTGGCCACCCAGCACGGCTGGGTGCAGTCCTACGGGACCCGTTACGTACGACCGCCGGTCCTGGCCGGAGACATCTCCCGCCCCGAGCCGATGACGACGCGCTGGACGGCGTACGCCCAGTCCCTCACCGACCGCCCGGTCAAGGGGATGCTCACCGGCCCCGTCACCATGCTCGCCTGGTCCTTCGTCCGCGACGACCAGCCTCTCGCGGACACCGCGCGCCAGGTGGCCCTGGCCCTGCGGGACGAGGTGAACGACCTGGAGGCGGCGGGCACTTCGGTCGTCCAGGTCGACGAGCCCGCGCTGCGCGAGACCCTGCCGCTGCGCGAGGCCGACCGGGCCGCCTACCTGGCCTGGGCCACCGAGGCGTTCCGGCTCAGCACCGGCGGCGTGCGGCCCGACACCCAGATCCACACCCACATGTGCTACGCCGAGTTCGGTGACATCGTGCGGGCCATCGACGACCTCGACGCGGACGTCATCAGTCTGGAGGCCGCCCGCTCGCACATGCAGGTGGCCCGCGAACTGGCCGCCTCCGGCTACCCGCGCGAGGCCGGACCGGGCGTGTACGACATCCACTCGCCGCGCGTGCCGAGCGCCGAGGAGGCGGCGGAGCTGCTGCGCACCGGTCTGCGGGCGATCCCCGCGGAGCGGCTGTGGGTCAACCCGGACTGCGGTCTGAAGACCCGGGGCTGGCCCGAGATCCGCGCCTCGCTGGAGAACCTGGTCGCCGCCGCCCACGCCGTCCGCGGTGAGCTGTCCGGTTCCTGAGCGGGCGGCGGTGAGCCGGGCCGGGGCACCTCGCGTGTCCCGGCCCGGCCCGGCTCCGCCCGGCTCGGCTCGGTCGGAGTCAGGGGGTCAGGACCTGCTCTGGTGACCCTGCGGACCACCTTCTACTCGCGTGCCGCGGTCACCTCCGGCATCGAGCGGGCCGCCCAGGCCGCCGGGTACGCGGTGCGCACCGCGATCACCGTCTCGCTCGGCACCTTCGCCATCGGGACCGCCCTGTCCCGGCTCACCGACCAGGGCGTCGGCGGCGTCATCCTGTCGGTGCCGCTGATCAACGGCAGCGCCGGCCTGGGGCGGCCGCCTCCCGGAGCCGTCGCGCGTCGTAGGCGTGTCCCCTGCGCCCCACAGACCGCGACGGGCCCCCTCGGCCCGGGTTCCGTGGCTGTTCAGTCGACGACCGCGGTGGCCTCGACCTCGATCAGGTGCTCGGGCACGTCCAGTGCCGCGACGCCCAGCAGGGTGGCCGGCGCGGCCGGGGTCACCCCCAGCCTGGCCGCCGCCCGGGCGATGCCCTCCAGCAGCAGGGGCATCTTGTCGGGACTCCAGTCGACGACGTGGACGTTCAGTTTCGCCACGTCGCCGAAGGAGGCACCGGCCGCGGCCAGGGCGGTGCCGACGTTGAGGTAGCACTGCTCGGCCTGCGCGGCCAGATCGCCTTCGCCGACGGTGACGCCGTCGGCGTCCCAGGCGACCTGCCCGGCGATGAAGACCAGTTTCGATCCGGCCGCGATCGACACCTGCCGGTAGACGTCGATCTCCGGCAGCCCGCCGGGGTTCACCAGGGTGATGGCCATGTCTTCTGTCTCCTTGCCCATGTGCTCTCTTGTGGTTACTCGGGAACCGTAGGAGAGTGTCCGCTGACATGGAAGAACGCACTTTTCAGTGACTGGGGAACCCGATGGTGACCAAGCAGTTCACAGGCTCGCCCGACGACGCGGACCTGAGGCGCGCGGACTCCCTGGCACGGGAGATCTTCTCGGACGTCGCCAACAAGTGGGCGCTGCTGATCATCGAGGCGCTGGGTGACGGCACCCTGCGCTTCAGCGAGCTGCGCGACGAGATCGAGGGCATCAGCCACAAGATGCTCACGCAGAACCTGCGCATGCTGGAGCGCAACGGGCTGGTGGACCGGTGTGTGCACCCCACCGTGCCGCCGCGGGTCGAGTACACCCTCACGGAGCCGGGCCGGGGGCTGCGCAGGACGACGCAGCACATGTGCGACTGGACGCATCAGTACCTGGGTCACATCGAGGCCTCCCGCAGCCGCTTCGGCGCCTGACGCGCGGCGGGTGGACACGTTCGGCTCGGCGGGCGGGGGGTCAGTCGCGCCGGCGCTCGGGACCGCGGAAGACGGCCAGCCGCAGGACAGCGAAGCGTACGACGGTGACGGCGACCGACGTGGCGGCGAGGACCGCGGTCTCGGCGGCGGGCGAGGCCCCGGGCCGCTCGTGCCTGAACCACAGCACGGCGCCGGAGGTGACCAGGTAGCCGAGCAGGAAGAGAGCACCCGCGCCCAGGTGGGCGCGGGCCGGTTTCGTGGCGGCGTGCCGGAACGTCAGCCGCCGGTTCGCCTCGGTGTTGAGCACCGTCAGCACGAGGAGGGAGACCAGGTTGGCGACGGCCGGCGGCCACCACAGACGCAGTCCCCAGTACAGCAGCGCCTGCCCGACGGTCGAGACGCCGCCGATCGCGACGAACCAGCCGACCTCCCGCGACCACATCCGGCGCCTCGGGACGTCAGGACGGAGCGGTCCGCGGGGCTCGGCGACCGACGCGCCCTTCAGCCGAGCCACCTCTCCACTCCCCCGCTCGTCCGACATTGCTGTTCGACATCCGGCCGACAACTCCCTGGCGGCGCAGCCTACTACGGCACCACACAACACTTTGCCTCTTCTTTGCCCTTGGGGAACCCTGTGGTACCCGGGCGCGTTCATCCTGATGACCGCGGGATAATCGCGGCCGGGACAGACCTGTAAGCAGCAACAGAAGCCGAGGTGGCACGAGTGGCGATGTGGGACAAGATCAAGGACCAGGCCAAGACCTTCCAGCAGTCCCAGGGCACTCGGGGAGCGAGCGGATCCGGGCAGGGATCGCACGGACCGGCGGGGACCGGCAGGTCGGGCCCGTCCTCCGGCGGCTCCAAGGCCCAGGTGATCGGGATGTTCAAGTCCCAGCTCGCGTCCGCCAAGGCCGAACTCAAGAGCGGGTCCTACCGGGACGCCAGCATGGCCATGTGCGCGCTGGTCGCCGCCGCGGACGGGCAGGTGGAACCGGCGGAGCGGCAGCGCGTGGAGGAGCTGATCGTGTCCAACGAGGTGCTGCAGAACTTCCCGGCGGACCAGCTCCGCCAGCGGTTCAACCAGCATGTGGACCGGCTCCTGAGCAACTTCGAGCAGGGCAGGAGCGAGGCCCTCCAGGTGATCGCCAAGGCCGCGAAGAAGCCCGCGGAGGCCCGTGCGGTCGTTCAGACCGGCATGGTCGTCGCCGGCGCCGACGGGACCTTCGAGCAGTCCGAGCAGTACGCGATCCGTGAGGCCTGCACCGCGCTCAACATCTCGCCCTCGGAGTTCGGCGTCTGATCGCCCGTCAGCCCCGGCGCCGGTGCGCCGCGACTCGCTCCCGGGTCGCGCAGCGACGTGAGCAGTAGCGGCGCTCCGGACCGCTGCCCTGGGCGATGAAGGCGTTCCGGCAGCGGCCGGACGCGCAGAGCCTGCCGGGCGGGCGCTGGCGGTCCCACACCAGGACCACCAGCGCCATGCAGGACGAGGCGAGGAACCATTGCGGCCACGGCGCGTCGTCGTCGTGGTCGAGATGGGGGTGCCACGGAGCGCTGCCCTCGTGGGAGGTCAGGCGGAGCCGTCCCGTGTGCGCGCCGAGGAGACGGTTCAGGACGTGGGCGGCGGCGTCGGCCGAGTCCGCCGCGAACACCTCCCGCAGCAGGGCGGCGGCCCCGCGCATCCCGTCCACGTCACGTGAGGTCAGCTCGAGGGGGCCCTTCTCGCCGTAGGCACGCAGCACTTCGGCGACCGCCCGGGGGTCGGGGTCGTCCCCGGCGAGCGCGTTGACGAGCGCCGCGGTGCGCCGGGCGGTGGTCAGCACGGAGTGCCTGGTGGACCAGTCGTCGTCGAGAGGAGAGGACACCGGCCGAATGTAACGCATGTTGCGGACTTTTGAGTTACTTCCGTAACGTCTTGTCGGTGCCAAAGGGTTACTCCATACGGTCCTACCTGGCCGGGGCGGTGGCGGCGCGCTCCGGGGACGAGATGTCGGGGCCGGCGCTGCTGCTGGCCGGCCTCGCGCTCACCGGATCGACCACGGACGCGTCGTCGCTGCTCGCGGGCATCACGATCTCCGCGGCGATCGGCGGACCGGTGCTCGGGGCGCTCCTCGACAGGGCGGCGCGGCCGGGCCGCCTCCTGGCCGGCGCACTCGCGCTGTACGCGGCGGGGCTCGGCGCGATCCTCGTCGCGCTCGGCCGACTCCCGGTAGCCTGCACCGTCCTGCTCGCGGCGCTCACGGGGCTGTTGGGCCCGGCGCTGTCGGGCGGCTGGACCGCCCAGCTTCCCCGGGTGGCGACGGACGGACACCTGCCCAGGGCCAACGCGCTGGACGCGATGACCTTCAGCGCGGCGAGCCTGGCCGGTCCCGCGCTGGCCGGCGTCGTGGCCCAGACGCTGGGGGCCTCCACGGCGGTCGTGGTCTCCGCGGCCCTGGTCGCCACGGCTGTGCCCGCGGCGTGGCGGTTGCCGTCGCGCTCCGGCGCGGCCCGTGACGCACGGCCGACCCCGGCGGCCGGCGCCCTCGGCGCCGGATTCCGCGTCATCCGCCGGCGTCCGCTTCTCGCCCGGGCGACACTCACCTCGGTCGTCTCCTGTGCCGCCCAGGGCATGCTGGCGGCCTGCGTCCCGCTCCTGGGCGCGCGGGTTCTCGGCGCGGCCGGGCGCGGCGCCCTGCTGTTCTCCTGTGCGGCGGCCTCCGCCCTGGCGGCCAACGCCGTACTCGCGCGACGTCCGCGCTCCGTCACCCCGGACACGATCGTCCGGGCCGGCGCCCTGGTCCAGGCGGCCGCGTTGGCCCTGGCGGCGACGGCTCGGCCCGCCACGCTCGTCGTGGCCGCGCTCGTCCTCGGCATCGGGGAAGGCCCCCAGCTCACCGCCCTCTTCGCGGTCCGTCACCGGGAGGCCCCGGACCACCTGCGCGGCCGGATCTTCACCACCGGGGCCAGCCTCAAGATCACCGCGTTCGCCCTGGGAGTCGCCGTCGGCGGTCCGCTCGCCACCTGGTCCCTGCCGGGCGCCCTGACGATGGCGGCGGGCACGGCGGCAGGCGCGGCGTTCGTGGGCCCGTTGAGCTTCCGAACCCTTGCCGGGTGACTGGGCGAGCAGTCGGGAAAGCGTTTGACGGCCGTCCGCGGCGAAGGGTCGGATGAGGTCCATGAGTTCAGGGCAGACGCATTCGGGACCGTTCCCCCTCGACGACCGTCTCGTACGGCGGCTGGTCGACGGGCAGTTCCCGCAGTGGACGGGGCTGCCCGTCGAGCGCTTTCCGTCCGGCGGCACGGTCAACGCGATGTTCCGGCTCGGCGACGCCATGGTCGTGCGGCTGCCGCTGGTCGAGGGCGGCGTCGAGGACGTGACGACGGAGCGGGAGTGGCTCCCCCGGCTGTCGCCCCTGCTGCCCGCCGCCGTCCCCGAGGTGCTCGGGGCCGGTGCGCCCGCCGAGGGCTGTCCGTGGCCCTGGTCGGTGTACCGGTGGCTGCCCGGGGAGACCCCCGAGGCCGGAGCGCTGACCGATCCCGTAGGGCTGGCGACGGATCTGGCCGGGTTCGTGGCGGCGATGCGGAGCGTCACCCTGCCGGGAGCGCCGAAGGCGTATCGCGGCGGTCCGCTCGCCACGCTCGACGAGGCGACGCGGGCGGCGCTCGACGCACTGCGCGGCCTTCCCGAGGAGGGTGTCGACTGCGACGCTCTGGCCGCCGTGTGGCAGGACGCGCTGCGGGCCCCGGCCCCGGACAAACCGCCCGTCTGGCTGCACGCCGACCTGATGCCGGGCAACCTGCTGGTGGACGGCGGCGGCAGGCTGTCCGCGGTGATCGACTTCGGCTGCACGGGGGTGGGCGATCCGGCCTGCGATCTCTTCCCGGCGTGGAATCTGCTGCCGGCCGGCGCGAGGGAGGTCTTCCGCGAGGCGCTCGGCGTGGACGAGGCGACCTGGCGGCGCGGCCGGGGCCGCACTCTCTCCCAGGCGCTGATCGCACTGCCGTACTACCGGAAGACCAACCCCGCGATGGCAGGCAACGCCCGCCACGTGATCCGGGCGGTGCTGGCCGAGACGGACGGCCGGGGCGCGGCCGGGGCCGGCTAGGGCGCGGCTAGGGCGCGATCCCCACCCCGTCGATCCTGCTCCACGCGCGCTCCTGGGCGGCGGTCATCGCGGGCCAGCCGAGTCCGCCCGGCCGGGGCCGCACCCGTGAGGCGTACGGGGAGGGGTGGAATCCGGGATCGTAGAAGCAGCCGCTGCCGTAGGTGGCGTCGAAGGCGTCGCAGGAGGCCGCGACGGAACGCGGGCTCGGCTTGCGGCCGGTGCGCACCCATGTGTCCAGCGCGGTGATGGAGTTGGCGTACTCGGAGTCGCTCAGCGTGCTGTGCTCGGTCTCCTTCGTGAACGTCTGGACGAGGTTGCCGCCCCGCCCGGCGCCTCGGAGTGTGGCGCGGTAGGCCGCCTCGTGCTCCACGAACGCCGTCGGGTCGTCGATGGCGTGCAGGGTGAGGACGGGGAGGGAGACCCTGCCGGTGAGGTCGCTGTCGTAGGACAGGTCACGACGTGCGGTGGGGTCGGCCGAGAAGCGCTCGACGCCCGCGTTGAGCGCCTTGTCGTCGTGTGAACCCGAGTAGCGCACGCCCCGGTTGCTCCACGGGTTCCGCCCGTCGAGCCGGTTCGTCACGATGTCCCGGAAGGTGAAGGTGGCGAAGCGCAGATGTGACTCGAGGGTGCGCTCCGGGATGCGGGTGACGGCGAGGATGTCGTCGAGGTTGCGCTGTTGCAGCGCGGTGCGGTCGGCCGGCTCGGAGGCGTAGCCGGTGCACTCCTGGAGGCGTGCGCGCAGCCCGGCGCTCGTCATCGTGGAGCCGGGGCGCAGCCCCTGCCACAGCGGGTACTGCGGTTCGGTCGGACGCGGATGGTTGTGGCAGTAGTACTGGTAGACCACCCGCAGGTCCACGCGGTAGTCGTAGCCGCGCGAACCGCCGCCGAGGACGCCGTTGGTCAGCAGCACTCCGTCGTAGGCGCCGGGCCGTCTGCCGTAGGTCTCCGCGACCTTGGCGGCGACGTTGCCGCCCCAGGACTGGCCGTGCAGGTAGGTCCGCTCGGGCCGCCCGAACCGGGCGGTGAACAGGCGGCGCACGTTCTCGGTGTCGGCGGCCGCCATGCGGGCTCCGTAGCCGCCGCGCCGGTAGGCGGAGCCGGCCCACGCGTACCCCTGGTCGACCATCACCGCCCAGCGCTGCAGGTCCTCGGTGCTGCGGGCCGGGTCGGAGGAGTCGCCGAGGTCGGGACCGCCGTGGGCGTGGACGACGAGGGAGCCGTTCCAGTCGTTCGGCACGGCCATCGTGTAGTAGGCCCCGTTGGCGTCCTGGCCGGTGTAACACGTGGCCTTCCGGGCCAGGTTGGGCGGGCAGTCGGCGGCCACGGGCTGTTCGGCCGCCTGCGCGGGGGCGGCGGACACATTGCCGAGCGTGCCCAGGAACACGGCGGCGAGGGCGGCCGCCACCACGGCCGGACGGCTTCGGCGGCGCGCCGCCGAGGTGAGCTGCGTGGGAGCGTCGGGTGTGGTCAAGGTGCGGGCTCCTGTACGTGCTGGGTGCCGGCGCGAAATCGCGCTGCGAGCTGGGATGTTAGGAATCCCCCGGAGCCGTGGCCACCCCTTCGATCATTGCGTTCATAGTGTTCCCCCGGCGCCGCGTCGGGGAGCCGGGTGCCGGACCCCGTGCGCGGGCTCCCGCGCGGCCTCTTGACGGCCCATTGGTCTCTACCTATCGTCACCGCCCAGTCGGACGTTCAGAACAACACTCAACGTTCACATAGACGAACGGATGGACCCCCCACATGTCCTCTGCTCCCACGCGCCGTCATCGCAGATCCCGTGCCGTCCTCCTCGCGACCCTCACCGCCGCCCTCGTCGGCACCCTGCTGGCCGGCCCGGGCCCAACCGCTCACCGCGCGGACGCCGCACCGGCCGCGTTCACGCATCCCGGAGTCACCGTCTCCGAGGGCCAGCTCGACTTCGTCCGCGCCAAGGTCGACGCCGGGGCCCAGCCCTGGAAGGGCGCCTTCGACCAGATGATGGCGAGCAGGTACGCCGACCCGAACCGCGCCCCGAAGCCCCGCGCGGTGGTGGAGTGCGGTTCCTACTCGAACCCCAACCACGGCTGCACCGACGAGCGCGAGGACGCGATCGCGGCCTACACCAACGCGCTGGCCTGGTACTTCACCCGCGACGAGCGGTACGCGCGCAAGGCCATCGAGCTGATGGACGCCTGGTCCGCCGTGATCCGGGACCACACCGACAGCAACGCGCCGCTGCAGACCGGATGGGCCGGCTCCTCCTGGCCCAAGGCCGCCGAGATCATCAAGTACACGTACGGCGGCACCTGGGCGAACTCCGGCCGCTTCGCCGGCATGCTCCGCGACGTCTACCTGCCCGAGATCGTCAACGGCTCCCACTCCAACGGCAACTGGGAGCTGACGATGATGGAGGCCGCCGTCGGCATCTCCGTCTTCCTGGAGGACAGGGCCTCCTACGACAGGGCCATGGTCAAGTACCGCACCCGCACGGCCGCCTACGTCTACCTGGAGTCCGACGGGGACCTGCCCAAGACGGTGCCGAGTCAGCACCTCGACACCCGGGACAAGATCGTCAAGTACTGGCAGGGCCAGTCCACCTTCGTCAGGGGCCTCACCCAGGAGACCTGCCGGGACTTCACCCACACCGGATACGGCATCGCGTCGATCTCCCACGTCGCCGAGACCAGCCGGATCCAGGGCCAGGACCTGTACGGCACCGACGTGGGCGAGCGGCTGCGGCACGCGCTCGGCTTCCAGGCGAAGTACGAGCAGGGCGCGGCGGTGCCGGACTGGCTGTGCGGGGGTGAGGCGGACCTGGGTCTCGGTCCGGTCACCGAGGTCGGCTACAACGCCCTGCACAACCGCCTCGGCTTCGCGATGGACAACACTCAGGCGCTGACCGAGCGCACCCGCCCGTCCGGTACGAACAACCTCTTCGTCGCCTGGGAGACTCTCACCCACGGCGACAACCCGGCCTGAGGCGGCGGGCGGTGCCCCGCGCTCAGCCGTCGTAGTCCACGGTCAGCTTCTCGGAGACCGGGTACGACTGGCAGGTCAGCACGTAGCCGGCGTCGACCTCGGCGTCTTCGAGGGCGTAGTTGCGGCGCATGTCGACGGTGCCGTCGGTGACCAGGGCCCGGCAGGTGCCGCAGACGCCGCCCTTGCAGGCGAAGGGCAGGTCGGGCCGGGTCTGCTGGGCCCCGTCGAGGACGGGCCGCTCCCGGGAGAGTGAGGAGGTCGTGGAGCGGCCGTCCAGGGTGATGGTGACCTCGCTGACGGGTCCCCGCGGGCCACTCTCCTCGTGGTGGACCTCCCGGACGGGCTCGTCGTCGGCGTAGAACAGCTCGCGGTGGACGCGGTCCGCAGGGACGCCGAGGCCGGTCAGGACCTGCTGGGCGTCGGCGACCATGCCCTGCGGGCCGCACAGCCACCAGTGGTCGGCGGCGGGCACGTCCACCAGGGAATCGACGAGTGCCGAGAGCCGTCCGGCGTCCAGGCGGCCGGAGAGCACCTCGGCCTCGCGGGGTTCACGGGAGAGCACGTGGGCGAGGTGGAAGCGGGTGGGGTGGAGGTCCTTCAGGTCGGCCAGGTCGTCGGCGAACATCACCGTGGCGGTGCGGCGGTTGCCGTAGAAGAGGGTGACGGTCGAGCGGTCGTCGGCGGCGAGCACCGACTCCGCGATGGACACCATCGGTGTGATGCCCGAACCGGCGGCGATCAGCACATGGTGGCCCGGGGTGGTCAGGTCGGGCGTGAAGTGCCCGGTGGGCGCCATCACCTCGACGGTGTCGCCGGGGCGCACGTCGTCGACCAGCCAGGCGGAGAACAGGCCGCCCGGCACCACCCGCACCCCGATGCGCGGCACCGAGCCGGCCGGTGCGCAGATCGAGTACGAACGGCGCTCGTCCCGGCCGTCGACCTCGCGCCGCAGGGTGAGCGACTGACCGGGCGCGAAGGCGAACTCCCCGGCCAGCTCGTCCGGGATCTCGAAGCTCACGGCCGCCGCGTCCGCGCACAGCCGCTCGACGGCCGCGACGCGCAGGCGGTGGAAGGCGGGCCGGCGGCGGCTGCGCACCGGGGCCGCCGGGACGGGGGCGGTCGGGGACATCTAGATCTCCTTGACGTACTCGAACGGCTCGCGGCAGGCCCGGCAGCGCCACAGCGCCTTGCAGGACGTGGCGGCGAAGCGGGAGGTCTCCTCGGTGTCCGCCGAGCCGCAGCGGGGACAGGGCACCGCGGGCCGGGTCGGCGACAGCACCAGCGGGACCGGGCCGCGGGGCGCGGCGCCGGGCGGCGCGATGCCGTGCTCGGCGAGCTTGCGGCGGCCGGACTCGGTGATCCAGTCGCTGGTCCAGGGCGGGTTCAGGACCGTGCGGATCTCCACGCGCGGGTACCCCGCGTCCCGCAGCCGCGCGGCGACGTCCGCCCGCATCTCGGCCATGGCCGGGCAGCCCGAGTAGGTGGGGGTCAGGCTCGCGACCACGGCGCCGTCCGCGCCCACCTCGACGTCGCGCAGGACACCCAGGTCGGCGAGGGTCAGCATGGGCAGTTCGGGGTCGGGCACCTGCTCGGCGACGCGGCGGGCCCGGCGGGCGTCCAGGAGTGTGGGACCACCGGTCACCATGTCGCCTCCGGGTGGGCGCGGGCGACGCCCTGCAACTCGGTGAGCAGCGGCGCCAGATGTTCGGTGTGCTCGCCGGCGCGGCCGGAGCCGGGCAACGGGCGGTACACCGGCAGGGGCAGTCCGGCCGCCTCGGTGACCTGGCGCAGGTCTTCGGCGACCTCGTCGCGTACGTCGTACGCGGTGTGCAGCTCGCCGAGGTAGGGGGCGATGTCGTCCAGTGCGGCGCGCGTCCTGCGGTGCGACTCCTCGGTGCCGTCGCCCAGACGCACGGCCCACTCGGCCGCGTACTGCCGGTGGTAGGTGAGTTCCTTGACGCCCTTGGCGGCGACCGCCGCGAGGACCGGGTCGGGGTGGTCCACCAGCCGCCGGAAGTGGGCCAGCCGCCAGCTCGAGAGCACCAGCAGCCGCACGACCGTGAACGCGAAGTCGCCGCCGGGCAGTTCGGCCAGGGTCACGTTGCGGAATTCGCCGGCGTCCCGGAAGTAGGCGTAGGCGTCCTCGTCGCGGCCGGTGCCGTCGGCCTGGCCGGCGCGCGAGTAGAGCAGCCGGGCCTGGCCGAGCAGGTCGAGGCCGATGTTGGCCAGCGCCACCTCCTCCTCCAGCTCGGGAGCGCGGGTGACCCACTCGGCGAGCCGCTGCGCGCCGACCAGGGCGTCGTCGGCGAGCGCCACGCAGTCCGCGGCCAGCGCGCCGGCGTCGACGCCCTCGGGCACGGTGGTGTCGACGCCGTGCAGCGGGTCCTCGAAGCCGGTGCCGTAGGCCCAGCGGGTGTCGTCCTCGTGCCCCTCGGCCAGGGTGAGGTAGACGTGGTCGTCACTCATGCCCTGCTCCTAGATGTGGGGGACGTCGTCGGGGATGTCGTAGAAGGTCGGGTGGCGGTAGACCTTGTCGGCGCTGGGGGCGAAGAAGGGGTCCTTCTCGTCGCGGGTGGAGGCGGCGATGTGCTCGGAGCGCACCACCCAGATGCTCACGCCCTCGTTGCGCCGGGTGTAGAGGTCGCGGGCGTGGGTGAGGGCCATGGCGTCGTCGGCGGCGTGCAGCGAGCCGACGTGCACGTGGTTGAGGCCGCGCTTGCCGCGCACGAACACCTCGTACAGCGGCCAGCCCCGCTTCTCGGACATCGCGGGCTTCTGGGGTTCCTGGGGCTCCTGGGGCTCCTGGGACCTCTCCGGCCTCTGGGGCTTCTCGGGGGTCATGCCGCCGCTCCCTTCTTCGCACGGGCGGCCTGTTTGGCGGCGTGGGCGGTGGCCGCCTCGCGCACCCAGGCGCCGTCCTCGTGGGCGGTCCGCCGCCGCTCGCTCCGCTGTGCGTTGCACGGGCCGTCGCCCTTGATGACCCGCATCAGCTCGTCCCAGTCCGGGGTGCCGAAGTCGTGGCGTCCCGTCTCCTCGTTCCAGCGCAACTCCGGGTCGGGGAGGGTGACGCCGAGCTTCTCGGCCTGCGGGACGGTCATGTCGACGAAGCGGCGGCGCAGTTCGTCGTTGCTGTGCCGCTTGATCTTCCATGCCATGGACTGCGCGGAGTTGGGCGAGGCGTCGTCGGGCGGGCCGAACATCATCAGGGACGGCCACCACCAGCGGTCCACCGCGTCCTGGACCATCTCGCGCTGGGCGCCGGTGCCCCGCATCATCGTCATCAGCAGCTCGTAGCCCTGCCGCTGGTGGAAGGACTCCTCCTTGCAGATGCGCACCATCGCGCGCGCGTAGGGCCCGTACGAGCTGCGGCACAGCGGTACCTGGTTGCAGATGGCCGCGCCGTCCACGAACCAGCCGATCACGCCCATGTCGGCGAAGCTGAGGGTCGGGTAGTTGAAGATCGACGAGTACTTCTGCCGGCCCTCGATCAGGCGCTGGGTGAGGTCGTCGCGGTCGGCGCCGAGGGTCTCGGCCGCCGAGTACAGATACAGCCCGTGCCCGGCCTCGTCCTGGACCTTGGCGAACAGGATCGCCTTGCGGCGCAGCGACGGTGCCCGGGTGATCCACTCGCCCTCGGGCTGCATGCCGATGATCTCCGAGTGCGCGTGCTGGGCGATCTGCCGGATCAGCGTCTTCCGGTAGCCCTCGGGCATCCAGTCCCGCGGCTCGACGCGCTGGTCGCGCGCGATCGTCGCGTCGAAGTGCTCCTGGAGCCCCGCGGGGGGCGGCGCCTCGGCGGCGTGTGTCGTGGTCATCGTCACCAGCTTCCCAACCGACCATTCGTTCGGTATCAGTGTGACGGGTTTCCGGGCGCCGGGCAAGACCCGGACCCCCGCCGGTCACGCTCTTGACAGCGCCGCCGCGCGGCTGGATTACTTGGGCTTGCTGCGCGCTAACCGAATGGTCGGTCGGGACAGAAGGTGGTGGGAAGGATGTCGCAGGCCACGGGGCCGACACCCACGGAGGTGATGTTCCTGGCGGACGAGGCCTCCCGGCGGCTCGGCATCGAGCTGGTCGAGCACGGCGAGGGGACCGCCGTGCTCCGCATGACCGTGACTCCCGCGATGGTGAACGGGCACCGGATCGCCCACGGCGGCTACCTGTTCCTGCTCGCCGACACCGCCTTCGCCTGCGCCTGCAACAGCCACGGTCCGGTGACCGTCGCGGCCGGCGCCGACATCGTGTTCGTCGCCCCGGCCCGCGAGGGCGACGTGCTCGAGGCCCGCGCCGAGGAACGCGCCCGGTACGGACGCAGCGGCGTCTACGACGTGAGCGTGCGGCGCGGCGACGAGGTGATCGCGGAGTTCCGCGGACGCAGCCGCAGCGTGCGCCGGGCCACGGCGCACGAGACGCCGGGCACGACGACGAAGGAGTCGCGATGAGCAGCGAGCCGACGACCGGGGCGGCCCCGGCGTCCCCGGCGTCCCCGGCGCCCCGACCGGGCGAGCCCCTCCCCCACGACCTGCTGGACGACGCCGAGCGCCTGTCCCGTGCGCAGCTCCGGGAGCTCCAGCTCGACCGGCTGCGCGCGACCCTTCGGCACGCCTACGACAACGTGGAGCTGTACCGCAAGAAGTTCGACGCCGCCGGAGTGACGCCCGACGACTGCCGCAGCCTGGCGGACCTGTCCAGGTTCCCCTTCACCACCAAGGCCGACCTGCGGGACACCTACCCCTTCGGCATGTTCGCCGTTCCGATGGGTGAGGTGCGGCGCGTGCACGCCTCCAGCGGCACCACCGGCCGCGCCACCGTCGTCGGGTACACGGACAACGACCTGTCCATGTGGGCGGACGTCGTCGCCCGTTCGATCCGCGCCGCCGGCGGCCGCCGGGGCCACAAGGTGCACATCTCCTACGGCTACGGCCTGTTCACCGGCGGCCTCGGCGCGCACTACGGCGCCGAACGCGCCGGATGCACGGTGATCCCGGCCTCCGGCGGCATGACGGCACGCCAGGTGCAGATCATCCAGGACTTCCGGCCCGAGATCATCATGGTCACCCCGTCCTACATGCTCACCCTGCTCGACGAGTTCGAACGGCAGGGCATCGACCCGCGCTCCAGTTCGCTGGAGGTGGGCATCTTCGGTGCCGAGCCGTGGACCGAGGAGATGCGCCGCGAGATCGAGGAGCGCATGGACATCCACGCCGTCGACATCTACGGCCTGTCCGAGGTGATCGGCCCCGGCGTGGCGCAGGAGTGCGTCGAGACCAAGGACGGCCTGCACGTGTGGGAGGACCACTTCTACCCGGAGGTGGTGGACCCGCTCACGGACACCGTGCTGCCCGAGGGCGAGGAGGGGGAGATCGTCTTCACCTCGCTCACCAAGGAGGCGCTCCCGGTGATCCGGTATCGCACGCGCGACCTCTCGCGGCTGCTGCCGGGTACCGCACGGCCCGCCTTCCGGCGGATGCGGAAGGTCACCGGCCGCTGTGACGACATGATCATCCTGCGTGGCGTGAACGTCTTCCCCACCCAGATCGAGGAGGTCGTGCTGCGCACGCCCGGCGTCGCCCCGCACTTCCAGATCCGGCTCACCGAGCGGGGCCGCATGGACCACATGACGGTGCGGGTCGAGGCCCGCCCGGACGCGGACCCCGAGCGGCGCGAGGCCGCCGCGCGGGCGATCGCGCAGGGTGTCAAGGACGGGGTGGGCGTCACCGTGGAGGTGGAGATCGTCGACCCGGAGACCCTGGAGCGCTCGCTGGGCAAGTTCCGCCGGGTCCGGGATCTGCGGGGCGCGTGAAACGTGAGGACGGACACGTCTGTTCACCACTCGGGCTGGTGTGCGGCGAGATACGGATGGGCAGTAATGGCGTGATCGGGGGAGGTTGAGTACATCCTGGGGGGAAATCCCGTGCGTGTGTGTGTGATCGGTGCAGGCCTGTCGGGGCTGGCGGTGGCCCACGCTCTCAAGGAGCGCGGCATCTCGTTCGTCTGCCTGGAGAAGGCACCCGACGTCGGCGGGATCTGGCGTCAGCCGCGGGCCGGCGAGCGGGGTCCGGGCTATGGGTCCCTGCACCTGAACACCGCCAAGCAGCTCACCGGTTACGCGGACTTCCCGATGCCGTCCTCGTACCCGCTCTACCCCCGGCACAGCCAGGTCGCCGACTATCTGCGGTCCTTCGCCGAGTGGGACGGCCTGCTGGACCACGTCGAGCTGCGGACCGAGGTGGTGTCCGTGCGCCGGGAGCCGGACGGCATGTGGACCGTCGTCAGCCGGGGCGCGGACGGCGCGCGGGCCTCGCGGCGGTTCGAGCAGGTGGTCGTCGCCTCGGGACACCACACCGACCCGGCCCTGCCCGATCCCCTTCCGCCCGGCGCCGATTCTTTCGACGGAACGATTCTGCACTCCCTCGACTACCGCGACGGAAGCGACTTCGACGGCCGGCGCGTCGTCGTGGTGGGCCTCGGCGCGTCGGCCGTCGACATCGCGGCGGACCTCTCCCGGCATGCCGCGTACACCGTGCTGTCGGTGCGCCGGGGACTGCACATCGTGCCCAAACAGCTCTTCGGGATGTCGGTCGACGAGATCGCCGAGGCCCCCTGGTGGAACGAGATGTCGTTCGACGAACGGCGCGGGTGGGTGGAGCAGGCCCTGCTCGTCGCGCGCGGCAGGCTGTCGGACTACGGCCTGCCGGAGCCCGACCACCCGGTCTTCTCCTCCGCCACGACCCTCTCGGACGAGATCCTCAGCCGGATCCGGCACGGGGCGGTGACCCCGAAGCCCGCGATCGCCTCCTTCGACGGCGACCGGGTCGTCTTCACCGACGGCAGCTCCGAGACAGCCGACGCGGTCGTCTACTGCACCGGCTTCCACATGACCTTCCCCTTCCTGCCCGCCGGCTGCCCGGTGGCGGCGGACGGTTCGGTCGAACTGTACAGACGCGTCGTCCCGGCCGACCGGCCCGGTCTGTACTTCGTGGGGCTCGTCCGGCCCGTGGGTGCGATCACGCGGCTGGTGGAGGCCCAGGCGCAGTGGGTGGCGCGGATCGTCGACGGCGCCGCCGAGCTGCCCGCGGCCGAGGAGATGCGCGCGGAGATCGGCACCTACCTCGCCGGCATCGTCCGGCGTTACGGCCGGACGCGGGGCGCCTCGATCCAGGTCGACGTGGGCCCGTATCTCGCGGAGTTCCGGGAGTCGCTGACCGTGTAGCCCTCCCGCCGGGCGCGGTCGGCGACGACGCCCGGCGGCCGTGTCCTCGCCGGGGCTCCCGGTGGATTCCCCCGGGAGCCCCGGCACGTCCGGACGGTCCGCTCAGCGCACCGACATCGGACGGCGGTCTCTCTCCACGACCGGAGGCCGGACCGCGTACGCCTCCGAGGAGAGGTACGCCGTCACCCGCGGCGGACGGTCCCGCTGATGGGCCAGGGCCAGGTAGGCGATCAGGCCCACCCCGTCCTCGGGGCGCCGCTCGGTGAGGGCGGCCAGCGAGCGGTCGAGGACGGAGGCGTCCATGCCGTGGTGGCGCAGCACCCTCCCCGCCCGTGCCAGGGCCTCCCCGTCGTGCCGGGCGTAGTCCCTGACCGGGATGTGGAGGGTGAATCCGCTCGGCCGCGCCGTGGCGGTGTCGGTGAAGGAGTGGCAGGACAGGCCGGGCCGTCTGCCGAGCCCCGTCACGTCGGGGCCGAGGCCGGCGGCCGTGCGGAAGAACCCCTCGATCGCCGCGGGCCCGGGGCCGGAGTCCGTCCGGGACAGGCGTCCGGCCTGGCCGGCCGTGAGGTGGTCGTGGCGCACGTAGACCTTCGCCCGGGGCTGCGCCCAGTCGCCGAGGTCCAGGGCGAGGAACGGGTATCCGGCCCCCTGGGGCAGGCCGGCGAAGGCCCGCCGGTGGCCGAGCCGGTGCAGGGCTTCACGCACCGTCGTGGCGGAACGTTCCTCCCCGTTCGCCGCCGGATTCAGATAGACCTTGACCTTGGGCACGCCGCCGGGTCTCAGCTCCAGGGCGCACCACAGGGCGAGGGGGCCCCGCGGGGTGGGCGGCAGGAACAGGTCCTGGATCTCGTCGAGGGCGTCGGTGGTGAAGTGCCAGCGCCGGGCCATGCCCCGGATCGCCTCGAGTCCGATCCGGCCGTTGTGAACCAGGCTGTCTGCGCCGCAGCCCGGTTCAAGGAGCACCCGCACGGAGGGCTTCTCCTCCGGCTGGAAGGAGAGGGAGAACTCCACGGGGGTGTGGTCGTCGGACAGGAAGGTGCGGGCGGGTGGCGGCAGGCTCAGCGGCCGCCCGGCCACTGGGCCCAGTACGTCGGTCAGGACCTGTGCGTAGGTCTCGGCGTCGGCCTCCGAGAGGCCGGCGACCGCGCCGAGTCTTCGTAGCTGACCGCCCGTGAGGGAGCCGAGGGTGGGTGTGCTCCGTGGGCCCGAGCCCGTGGGTGCGGCGGTCACCGGCCCGTCCCCGGCCTCGGCCGCACAGAGTGATACCCGCCTCGGGAGGCGGGTATCGGGGGGTTCGGCGGCGGGAAAGCGGCGTTCGTGGATATGTGGTCCACGACACCTCCTTTTACTCGTAAGCAACTTGAATGCCGCGTTGCTCACTACCCGTGCCGTTCAACCTTCATGCGAAAGGGGCGGGTGGGGAGGGTGTTGCACAAATCACCGTGTGAGCCAGTTGAGGAACTGGCTCCACATGCCGCCGCGTTCGCCCGGACGGGCCGGGCCCGCCGCCTTCTCCTGCCCGGCCGCCGCGGTGGCAGCGGTGGCAGCGGTGGCAGCGGTGGTCGGCCGCGGTTCGGCACGCCGGGCGGAGCGCACCGGGGTGAAGCGCGCCGGGAGCGTGGCCAGGGCCCGGTTGAAGGGGCCCGGACGCCACGTCAGACTGTCCTCGGGGACGGCGAGTCCGACGTCGGGCAGCTCGTTGAACAGGTGCTCGATGGCCGTGACCGTGATGTGCCGGGCCGGTTCCTTGGACGGGCAGGCGTGCGGGCCCGCGCTCCAGGCGAGGTGCGCGCGGTTGCTGCCGGCCTGGCGTGAGGCCTTGAGGGCCGGGCCCGTGTTGGCCGCGGCGAAGCTGACCATGACGAGGTCGCCCGCCTGAAGCTGCTGTCCGGCGAGTTCCGTGTCGGCGGCCGGGTAGTGCGGGGCGTAGTTCGCCATGGGCGGGTTCTCCCACAGCGTGTCGTCGAGCGCCTCGTCGATCAGGCCGCCCTCCCGGGCGTACCTCTCGTGGGTGAGGAGCCGGTGCAGGGTGTTGCCGAGGAGGTTGCGCAGGGGTTCGGCGCCCGCGCCGAGGAGCAGGGCGAGCTGGTGGACCATCTCCTCGTCGTCGAGTCGCGCCTCGTGCTGCATCAGCCAGGAGGTGACGTCGTCACCGGGCTTGCTCCGCTTGAGCGCGACGAGCTCTCCCACGGCCTGGAAGAGCACCTCGGTGGCCTTCTCGGCGTTGACGCCGTCGAACATGCCGGAGATCCCGAACAGCACCCGGTCGCCGATGTCGGCGGGGCAGCCGAAGAGTTCGTTGAACACGAACAGCGGCAGTTGCTTGGCGTAGTCCCCGAGCAGGTCGGCCGAGCCACGCCCGCCGAACTGGGAGATGAGGTAGCCGGAGATCTGCTCGGTGCTGCGGCTCAGCCGCCGGGTGTCCACCCGCGCCATGCTGTCGGTGACCGCCTGGCGCAGCCTGAGGTGGTCGGCGCCGTCGGCGAACATGCAGTTGGGCCGGTGGGCCAGCAGCGGCGCGACCGGACTGTCGGGGCTCACCTTGCCCTCGTTGAACGCCCGCCAGCGGCGTGCGTCCTTGCGGAAGGACCCGGAGTCCTGCAGCAGTTGGAGCGCCGCCGCGTAGTCGGTGACCAGCGTCGCCTCGACGCCCGGGGCCAGTTCGACGGGGGCCGCGGCCCCGTAGTGGCGCAGGTAGTCGTAGTACGCCTGCGGGTCGGCGGCGAACTCCGGCCCGTGCAGCGGCACGCGGGCGCCGGAGCCGTGGGCCGGGCAGCCGGGTGGCGGGACCGGCGCGGTGTCGTGGGCGTTCATGTCTGCTCCCAGCTCCTAGCGGGTGCGGTCCAGCAAGTAGCGGACGAGGGTGGTCAGTGCGGCGGCCGAGGACTTCTCGTCGCGGGCGTCGCAGGTGACGACGGGGGTGTCGTCGAGCAGGTCGAGCGCCTCGCGCAGCGCCCGCTCGTCGCGCAGCGGCACGCCGTCGAAGTGGTTGACGGCGATGGCGTAGTCGAGCCCGTAGTGCTCGATGAGGTCGATCACGGGGAAGGAGTCCGCGAGCCGCTCGGGGTCGACCAGTACCAGGGCGCCGAGGGCGCCGCGGGCCATGTCCTCCCACATCTGGACGAAGCGCTGCTGGCCCGGCGTGCCGAAGAGGTAGAGCACGACGCGGTCGCTGATGGTGAGGCGGCCGAAGTCCATGGCGACCGTGGTGGTGGTCTTGCCCTGGACCCCCTTGAGGTCGTCGACCGACTCGGCGGCCTGCGTCATCGTCTCCTCGGTGGACAGCGGCTCGATCTCGGAGATGGAGCCGATGAGGGTGGTCTTGCCCACCGCGAAGTGCCCGACGACGAGGATCTTCACCGCGGTCTGGGTCGCCCCGCCGCTCACGTAGTCCCGCTCACCCAAACTTGGCGCGGAGCCCATTGAGCACCTCCTGAAGGATCTCCTTGTCGGCGAGGCGCGCGCGGGCCACCGGCGGGCGGGTCGTGAGGTGTCCGCCTTCCGTCAGGGACGCCAGCAGGATCCGCACCACGCCCAGCGGGAAATGCGTGTGTCCGGCGATCTCGGCGACCGAGAGGTAGCCGGCGGAGCAGAGGTCCAGCAGGCTCTGCTCCTCGGGGGACAGCCGGGTCGGCCGCCGCGTGTCCTCGGCGGACGCGGTGACCAGGGTGATGAGCGAGAGGTGGTCCTCGTCGGGCAGGCCGCGGCCCTTGGTGATGACGTACGGCCGCACTAATTCGGGGGCCTCGGGCTGCCAGCCGTCGTGGCCGGTCACGAGTGGGCGCCGAGGTTCTCGCGCGGCGGTGTCGTCAGCCGCTTGCCGAGCTGGGCGACGAGCTGCTGCATCCGGAAGGTGATGTCCGCCATGTCGACCTCCGGGGAGGCGGAGACCCCGAGGTAGGCGCCCTCGCCCGCGGAGATCAGGAACACCCAGCCGCCGTCGAACTCGACCAGGGTCTGCCGCCACGCCTGGGCGGGGTCCTCGCAGAAGAAGGCGAGGGTGCGGCTGAGCGACTGCACACCGCTCATCGCGGCGGCGACCCGGTCGGCGTCGTCCTTGTCGAAGTCCTGCGTCCGGGCCATCAGCAGGCCGTCGGCGGATATCAGGACCGCGTGCAGGGCACCTGGAATCTCCAGGGCGCTGTCGAGCATCCATGACAGATCGTCGTTCACGAGACCTCATGTCCTTCGCTGCTTGCACCGGGTGTTCTGCTCGTCCGGCCGGCGTCGTCCGGGTGCTCCGGTTCGATGACCCGGCCGGACTGCGTTCCGCGCTGGAAGGCACCCATGACCTGTGCCTGCTCGGAGTCGGAGCGGGCCGTCGGGCGCGGGGTGGGCGCGCTGCCGGGCACGATGGCCATCGGGCGCTTGCGGCGCCGCCTGGGCAGACCGTCGCCGGTCTCGGACGAGGCGAGCGCGCTCTCCGGTCCGCCGTCCGTCACCGGCCGGGCCGTGCCGCGGGCGGCGGGCGCGGGTGCCTTCCGCTCCGGCATGCCGGTGAGCAGTTCGTGCGGCAGCAGGACCACCGCCCGTACACCTCCGTAGGGAGAGGAGGAGTCCACCGACACCTCGAAGCCGAATCGCTCGCTCAGCAGGCCGATGACCGCGAAGCCGAACTGCGGCGGATTGCCGAGCCCCGCCACGCCCGAGGCGCGCTCGGTGGCGAGCAGCTTGTCGGCGCGGGCCCGTTCCTCGTCGCTCATGCCGACACCGGCGTCGTCCACGACGACGCAGATGCCCTTGGGCACGGTCCGGATGTTGATCTCGACGACGGTGTCCGGGCTGGAGTAGCTGGTGGAGTTGTCGAGCAGCTCGGCGAGGGCCAGGGCGACGGGCTCGACGGCCCGGCTGGTGATGCCGAAGTCGACCTGGGAGAGGATGTCCACCCGGCGGAAGTGCCGGATCCGGCCCTGGGCGCTGCGCACCACGTCGTACACCGAGGCGGTGTCGCGCCGCCCGCCCAGCCAGCCGTCGCACAGTACGGCGATGGACTGGGCCCGCCGGCCGAACTGCGAGTTGGTGTGGTCGATCTCCAGCAGGTCCTGGAGGAGGGCCGAGTCGCCGTACTTGTTCTGCAGCCGGGAGAGCACGAGCTGCTGTTCGGCGGCGAGGCCCTGAAGGGTCCGCATGGCCGATTTCAGCACCGTCTTCGTCTCGTCCTCGGCCCGCTCCTGAGCGGCCTGTACGGACTTCCCGTAATCGTTCTCCAGCTCGGTGTAGTGATCCCTGAGCCCCTGGACCTGCTGCCGCAAAGCTCGCGCCGCCCTGCGCTGGCGGCTGATGAGCACGGCGGCGGCGACGAGGGCGACGAGCAGGACCCAGAGCAATGGGTTCCCTGTGTATTCCGTCATAAGACTCTCTTCAGGCGACTGACAGCCGGCTTGCTGAATTCCCGTCTGTGCGGGCGGCCCGGTGGACTGCCCGCACCGGGGGTGGCCGGTCGGGGTGTCCCTCAAGTCGGGGATGCCGTCTTTCACCCATCCGCCCGCTCCGCAAACGCGGTGATCGTATCACCGCATGATCAGGTGAATTTACGTCAAGAAGGGCCCATCCAGGACCGGTTGAAGACCGCCTGACGTACCGCCTTTGACGGTGGGTACAGTCGGCCCCGTGAAAGATGCACAAGACACCTTCCGGTCGAGGACGGGCCCGGCGCGGGACGGCACCGGGTGACGCCGGAGGCCATGGCGGGTGTGTTCGCGGCGGGGGTCGGGGCCGGCGCCATCAACAGCGTCGTGGGCTCCGGAACGCTGATCACCTTTCCGGTGCTCCTGGCCACGGGGCTGTCGCCGGTCACCGCCACCGTCTCCAACGCGCTCGGACTGGTCCCCGGCTCCGTCAGCGGGGCCATCGGCTACCGCGAGGAGCTGAGAGGGCAGCGCCGGCGCATCCTGAAACTGGGCGTCGGCTGCCTGCTCGGTGCCCTCACGGGCGCCACGCTGCTGCTGTCCCTGCCGGCCGACGCGTTCGAGACGATCGTGCCGGTCCTGGTGGGCCTGGCCCTCGTACTCGTGGCACTGCAGCCCCGGCTCAGCAGGCTGGTGCAGCGCCGCCGCGCACGCACCGGCGCGTCACCCCGCCGGGACGGCGGCCCGCCGCTGTCCGCCGGACTGACGCTCGCCAGCGTCTACGGCGGCTACTTCGCCGCGGCACAGGGGATCATCTACCTGTCCCTGATGGGCATGCTCCTCGACGAGTCCCTGCAACGCCTCAACGCCGTCAAGAACGTCCTGTCCGCGCTCGTGAACACGGTCGCCGCGCTCTTCTTCCTCTTCGCCGCGGACTTCGACTGGACCGCCGTCGGACTCATCGCGGCCGGCTCGACCCTCGGCGGCTACCTCGGCGCCAAGGTGGGCCGCCGCTTCAGCCCCGTCGTCCTGCGGACCCTGGTCCTGATCGTCGGCACCGTGGCCCTCGTGCAACTGGTGCTCCGCTAGGGCCTCGACCGCCGCCCCGGGGTGGACGGCCCGTGGGGCCTTCCCCGCCGCTTGCCCCTTCACACCCCGTCCGTGCCCGTGACGGACGTGGCATGGGACACGCCCTTGCGCGGATTGCCACCGGGAGCGATCGGGGAAGCCATTCAGGCGCCCATGATCGACTCGATATGATCGACTCGAAGGGACACGCCCTCGTGACGCTCGTAGCGCCTCCCCCCATACCCAGGGCAGCCGGTTCGCTGCCGTTCCTGGGTCACGCGATACAGCTCGTGCGCGACAACCTCGGCTTCATCGCCGCGCTGCGCACCACCTACGGACCACTCGTCGAGATCACCCTCCAGCCCGGCACCCGCACCCTCGTCGTCCAGGACCCCGGCCTCATCCGCACCATGCTCACCGACCTCGGACCGAGCCTCGACAAGGGCCGGTTCTTCGAGAAGATGGGACAGTTGCTGGGCGACTCCGTCGTCACCGCGGCCGGCCAGGTCCACGTCCGCAAACGACGCCAGCTCCAGCCCGCCTTCGCCCGCGAGCGGATCGCCCGCTATGTCGACACCATGCGCGCCGAGACGGAAACCGCCGTCGAGGGCTGGACCGTCGGCCAACGACTGGACGTGCGCGAGGCCATGGTCGGACTCAGCCTCGACATGCTGGCCAAGACCGTGTTCTCGGGCAGCCTCGACGACACCACCTTCCGCCGGCTGCGCGCCGACCTGTCGGTCGTGATGAACGGCGTCGGCGCCCGCGTCATGCTGCCCGACTGGGTCGAGCGGCTGCCGCTGCCGGTCAACCGCCGCTTCACCGCGGCGCGCGACGCCGTACGGGCCACCATCGACGGTGCCGTCACCGACCTCCAGGCCTCCGGTCACGACACCGGTGACATGCTCTCCCTGCTGCTGCGCACCACCGACGAGGAGACCGGCCGGCCGCTGTCCGGGCACGAGATCTCCTCCGAGATCCTCACCCTGGCCGTGGCCGGCACCGAGACCACCGCCTCGGTGCTGTCCTGGGTGCTGTACGAACTCGCCCGCGATCCGAGGATCGAGGCGCGGGTCCTGGCGGAACTCGACGAGGTGCTCGGCGACCGGCCGGTGACCTTCGACGACCTGGGCCGGCTGCCCTGCCTCGGGCGGGTGATCGAGGAGACGCTGCGGCTGCACCACACGGGGTGGCTCGTCACCCGCCGCACCGTCACCGAGACCCGGCTGGGCCCCTGGACGGTGCCCGCGGGGACCGAACTCGCCTACTGCCAGCACGCGCTCCACCGTGACCCCGTACTGTTCCCCGACCCTCTGGTCTTCGATCCCGACCGCTGGCTGGAGGGCTCCGGGCCCCGGCCCACGCAGGCGTTCCTGCCCTTCGGCGCGGGCAAGCACAAGTGCATCGGCGACCGGTTCGCCCTCACCGAACTGGTCACCGCCATCGCCACGATCGTCCGGCGCGTACGCTTCGAACTCTCCCCCGGCCAGACGGTACGGCCCGTCGCCGCGGCCACGGTACGGCCCCGGACCCTGCTGATGACCGTGCGCCCGAGAGCGGCGGCCCCGCCCGCCGCCGGCTGAGGGCCCCGGGCCGGCCGGACCTCTCCCCCGGCCGGCCCGGACATGCCGGGCGCCCCCCGCACATCGGCAAGGGATCCGGCGGCGCGGTGGCGAACGGCGTCCAGAGCGTCACCGGCCCCTCGGCGGATCCGGCGCCGGTCCGGCTCGACCGCTCCGTCTCCCGCCTCCCGCGCACGGGTCGGCCAGACCGTGCGGGTCCACGGCTGGGCAGCGACCTCCCGGTGCGGCTCGGAGATCAACCGCCAGTCCCGGTACCTCGAGGTCGCGGGCGTGAGCGTCACCCGCGGGTGTTACGACGCCCACCGCGGTCGGGCGACGGCCGGCGGCGTCCGGGTGGGCGTCGCCCCGACCAGCGACCGACAGACCGGCAGACCACCGCGGCGTACACCGTCGTGACCGCCCACCGGTCCTGGATCCGGTCGGTGGCGGGGGTCCGATTCCTCCCGCCGTCCGGGTTCCGCCCCGGCCCGCCTCCGTCACTGCGGAGGCAGGCGCAGGACCCCGCGCTCGTCACGGATGTCCGTGAGAATCCGGACGACCTCGGCGTCGCGGCCCTTCGGGTCCGAGGTCACCAGGGCCGCCAGGTCCCCGAGGCAGCGCTTGCCGTCGGCGGGCGGCCGCTCGCAGAACAGCACGTACCCGCGCATGCGGCTGACGGTCCCCCGCTCCAGTCGCCACACCCCCATGCCCGCCCCGCCACTCGTCACGGCGTCCGGGTACGTCGCGCGCAGCGCGGGCAGGACCGACGCGTCGACCCGCCGGGAGAAGGCCTGCCTCTCCTCGAAGGGCGAGACGATGCGCAGGCGGGCGGAGCCCGCGTCGACGGTGTGGCCGGCGTCGTCGCCGACCGGAAACGCGGCCACGTAGTACGGCCGGTGCGCCAGGGCGGCGAGCCTCGGGCCGTGGGTGAACCGCACGACGGTGGGCAGCGCGCTCTTCGCGGCCGGGAGGTCCTCGGCCGTGCCGGGCGCCGCGAAGTTGACGGTCACCCATTCCGGTGTCCCCTTGGGGGCCTGTGCCGCGCGGGCCGCGACCCAGCGCTGCGCGCAGGCGCCGACGCGGGTCAGCACGTCGTCCACCGTCTCGTCCGTCACCCGTGCCTCGATCCAGGGGGCCGCCAGCTTCTCGTCCGTGGCCAGGACCGGGTGACCGCAGCCGTCGAAGGCGCCCCGCATCGCGCGCAGGTTTCCGGCCTCACGCCTGGCCCGGTCCACCGCCTCGCGCAGCGCGTCCGTGCAGCTCGGGCCGCCGTCGCAACGGTCGTTGGCCGCGTCGACGCGGAACCTGACGGCCGCGTCCGGGTCACCGGCGAGGGACAGGGTGACCTCCGAGCCGCTGGTCTGAGGGAACAGGATCCGGGCGCCGACCACCTCGAGTTCGCCGGGATACAGCTCGTCGGCGAGTTCCCGGGCCCGCCGTACGTCGTCGTCGGTGTCGAAGGCCGCGCAGCCGGTGGCGAGCAGCCCGACCAGCAGGGCCACAAGGCTCCCGCCGACGCGTCCTTTCCGCCGTCCGCTCCCCCGTGCCGTGCGCCGACGTCCCATGACTCCCCCTCTGTGTCCCACCGACGGCGCCACGATAGGAGCCGTGGCCGGTGCCGCGGATGAGTACGCGGGCTCATCCGCGCCCTGAGTGCCGCCCCCGCCGTCCAGGTACCGGACGGTCCGGCAGGCGCGTGGTGAGTACATCTACTGTTCTCGGTGACCGAGGGGCGTCCCGCGCGAAGGAGTCACGGCATGACCGACCGGACAGCCGGCTCGCAGGTGAACGAGCACGAGGCCGCCGTACTCCGGCTGCGGGACGTGAGCGTGCGCCGCTTCACGACGGACCAGTTGATCCTCGACGGCGTCGACTGGACGGTCCGGCCGGGCGAGCACTGGGCACTGCTGGGGGCCAACGGCGCCGGAAAGACCACCCTGCTGCGGCTGCTCGGCGCGCTCATGCACCCCACCACGGGCACGGTCGAGGTCCTCGGCAGCAGGCTGGGCCGAGTGGACGTCCGTGAGCTGCGGGCCCGCATCGGCCATGTCAACTCCGCCCAGCGGGTGCCGCAGGACCTCACCGCCCATGCGGTCGTGCTCACCGGTCACAGCGGCACCGTGCAGCCCCTGTGGCGGACCTACGACGACGAGGTGCGCCTGCGTGCCCGCGACCTCCTGACCGAACTCGGCGTCAAGGAACTGACCGACCGGCCGTACGGTGTCTGCTCGGGCGGGCAGCGGGCGCGGGTCCTGATCGCCAGGGCGCTGATGGCCGATCCGGCCCTGCTGCTCCTGGACGAGCCGTTCAACGCGCTGGACCTGCCGTCCCGCGAGGACCTCGTCGAGGCGATGCACCAACTGGCCGAGGGCCGCCCGCACCTGGCCACCGTGACGGTCACCCACCACCTCGAGGAACTGTTCCCGGCCGTCAGCCACGCCCTGCTGCTGCGCGAAGGCCGGACCCTGTCCGGGGGTCCGGTGGACGAGGTCCTGACCGACGCCCTGCTGACCGCCTGCTTCGGCCGGGACATCACGGTGGCCCGGCGAGACGGCCGCTGGTCCGCCTACTCCGGCCGGCGCGTTCGCGGAACCTGACTGACACGCCCTCGTCCGGCTCGGCAAGACGCGGCCCGCCGCGCAACCCGTCCGCCGAGGAGCGAGAGCGGCCCCGGACGTATCGGTGTACGGAACGTCCGGGACCGCCACTCGGCTCCCCCGCCGGGGGCTGCCCATCCACCCGCCGGGGAAAACGGGACGCGAGGGTGATGCGGCGGTGACGCGGCGCACGTGCACGCCCACGGGTTACCCCGGTCAACTCGGTGAACCCGGTGAACCCGGTGAACCCGGCGAACCCGGTGAACCGCCGGGTGCGGACTCGGCGCGGCCGGGCGCTGTCAGGCGCAGGACCAGGCGGACATCCCCTGGATCCGGGCCAGGCGTTTCGCCACCGCGATCTGCTCGGCGCGGCTGGCGAGGTCCGCGCGCGGGGCGTACTTGAGGCCGCCGGCGGCGATCCAGCTCGACCGCGCGAACTGCAGGCCGCCATAGTGGCCGTTGCCGGTGTTCGCCTGCCAGTTGCCACTGGACTCGCACGCGGCGATGGCGTCCCAGTCGGTGCGCGGGGCCACCGAGGACGAGACCGCCGCCGCACCGGTCGTGCCCAGTGCGGTCGCGGCGAACAGCGCCACCGCGGCGGTCCCGATCCTGCGGCGATGCGAACTGCGCACGTCGCTCTGATGAGCATTTCGTCTACAGATCATAAGAAGACTGTTACACCACGTGACCTCCGGTCGCCGCGTCGGCCACGGCCCCTTGGGCCAGTCGGAGCACGCCCCCGGCCCCCTCCGTCACGTCGCCGACCGTATGTGCCCCGGGCTGTCCGGCACCGCCTCCGGATCGACGAGCCGGTTGAGCCGGCTCGGGACGTCGAAGCCGATCAGCAGGATCACCACGAGAGTCAGCGAGAAGGTCAGCACCGCGGGCGCTGGAGGCCGGGCTCATGTACCAGTTGGCCGGCCGGCTGCCCGGCGAGGACCTGGCCGAGCTGGACGCGCTGGTCGAGACGATGCACACGGAGGTGCGCGAGGCGGGCGAGATCGCGGCCCGGACCGACCGCGCCTTCCACCGGGTGCTGCACCGCTCGCTGGACAACGACCTGCTCAGCGAACTCCTCGACGCCTTCTGGAGCGCCTTCCACCGGGTGCGTGCGCAGGCGGAGGGGCTCGGTACGGCCGCCGACGGCGAGGAGCTGGCCCGCATGCACGCCAGGATCGTCGACGCCGTGCGCGCGGGGGACGCGGAGGCCGCGGAGACGGCCGTGCACCGGCATTTCGACGACATCCGCGGGCGGCTGTCGCAGCACTGAGCGAGCACCCCTCGATCGAGCACCCGTCGAGCGAGCACCCCTCGTTCGTGTGAAGAAACGCGAGGACGTCCTCCGGACGAGTGAGAGTCGGCCGGGTGCGTCCCGGCGCCCGCTTACGGTTTCGCGGTGACCTCGATCTCCACTGACCCGCGCCCCCTGCGAACCGCCGACCTCGGCACGCTCGTCATCATGTCCTGGAGCCGTGAGACGCCCGACGGCGACGTGCCCTTCCTCCTCGCCTGCTCCCTCGGCGACGGGGAGGGCGGCCCGGCGGCGACCCCCGCCGCCGTCGAGGGGCTGCTGAGCCGGGCCGGACTCGCCGTGGGCGACGGCGGCGTCCTCGACGCCGGTGACCTGCCCGCCCTGCCCGTCGGCCTGCTCGTCGTGCCGGGCGCGGCGGCCCTCACCATGCCCGGAGTCAACGCCCAGTTCGCCCCCACCCCGCAGTGGCGGGCGGCGGTCGACGCGCGCGGGTACGCCTGCCTCATCTTCGCCACGCGCCCGTGGTCCGGGGGTGAGCCCGGCGACCCGGAGGCGGTCGCCGCCTTCGCCAACCACGCGGACACGCTCTCGACGGCGGCGCAGCTCGTCCTGCCCGTACGCAGCCTGCGGAGCTGACGCCGGGGCCCGCCCAGGCACCGTCCGTTCGTGACACGCCGTCGGATGGCTCATCCCGCCCGTGGTCGATTATTTCGGGCATAGCGTGCGGAATATGAAGAAATGCAATGTCGTGTACCTGGTGTGCACCGCAGCGATGATCGGCACCGCGCTCGGTGCCGCTCCGGCGTCCTCCGTCCCCCTGACCCACGTGGTCCACCCCGGGGAATCGATCCAGAAGGCGGTGGACGGCGCCAAGTCGGGCGACACCGTCCTCGTCACTCCCGGTACGTACCACGAGAGCGTCAAGGTGACCACCCCCGGGCTCACCCTGCGGGGCGTGGGCCGCAGCACGGTCATCAAGCCCAGCACGAAGAAGGCGGCCGACAACACCTGCGCCGAGGGCGGCAACGGCATCTGCGTGATCGGCACGAAGGACAAGAACGTCAAGGGCATCACCGTCGCCGACCTGACGGTGACCGGCTTCACCCGCACCGGTGTGTTCTCGATGGCCACCGACGGCCTGACCGTGCGGAACGTGACCGCGGTGAAGAACGGCGTCTGGGGCATCGCCCAGGAGCGGTCGGTCCACGGCATCATCCGCGGCAACACCGCCCGCGACAACGGCGACGCGGGCATCTTCCTCGCCAACACCATCAAGGCCGAGGAGGGCGCCGCCGACACCGAGGGCACCCTCGTCGCCAACAACCGGCTCGAGGGCAACCGCATCGGCGTCACCGTACGGCGGCTGCGCAACCTCGCCGTCGCGGACAACCACATCACCGGCAACTGCGCCGGTGTGTTCGTCGTCGGCGACGAGAACAAGCCCAAGGCCGGCGACCTCGTCGTGCGCGACAACCGTGTCGTGCGCAACAACAAGTCCTGCCCCAAGACCGACCGGCTGGAGGCGCTCCAGGGCTCCGGCATCGTCCTGACCGGCACCGAGAAGGTCCTGGTCGCCGACAACGTGGTCGAGGGCAACGCCGGCACGTCCTCGATGTCGGGCGGCATCGTCCTCGCCAAGAGCATGGTCGGCGCCACCAGCGAGAACAACGACATCAACGGCAACACGCTGCGCGACAACTCCCCCGCCGACCTCGTGAACACCGAGACCGCGGCAACCGGCAAGAACAACACCTTCCAGGGCAACACCTGCGGCGCCTCCAAGCCCGCGGGCCTGTGCTGAGCCGGCCGTAACCGCCCGTGCACCGAAGAAGGAAGGAAAGCGGCACATGACGACCGCACAGACTGCCCCACCCCCGCCCATGCGGCTGAGGGAACTCGTGTTCGGGGCGGCATGTGCCGCCGCCCTCCGCGCGGCCGCACGACTCGGCGTGGCCGACGCGCTCGGCGAAACACCCGCGACCGTGGAGGACCTCGCGGCCGCGGTGAAGACCGAGCCCAAGCCGCTGCGCCGACTGCTGCGCGCCCTGACCTGCTACGGCGTCTTCACCGAGCACCGGAACGGGACCTTCGCGCACACCGACATGTCCCGCCTGCTGCGCGAGGACGACCCGCACAGCCTGCGCAACATCACCCTGTGGTGCACCGAGCCGTGGACCTGGGACGCGTGGCCCCTGCTCGACGAGGCGGTACGCACCGGCGGCAATGTCGTGGAAGGCCTGTACGGCAAGGAGTTCTTCACCTACCTCAACGAGGACGCCCCCCAGTCGGCCGAGGTCTTCAACCGTGCCATGACGACCTCCAGCCGGCAGTCGGCCCAGGACGTCGCGGCGCTCCTCGACCTGTCGGCAAGCACGTCGGTCGCCGACATCGGAGGCGGCCAGGGGCACGTGGTGGCGAGCCTGCTGGAAAAGTACCCGTCCATGCACGGCACCCTGCTCGACCTGCCGCGGGTGGTGGAGAACGCCGACCCCCGGCTGCGCGAGGGCGGTGCGCTCGCGGACCGCGTCCGCATCGTCCCCGGTGACTGCCGCGAGGCCGTCCCCGTGCGGGCGGACGTGTACGTCATCAAGAACATCCTGGAATGGGACGACGACAGCACCTCCCGCGCCCTGCGGGGTGTCATGGACGCCGGCGGACCCGGGGCCCGGGTCGTCGTCATCGAGAACCTCGTCGACGACACGCCGTCGATGCGGTTCAGCACCGCCATGGACCTGCTGCTGCTCCTCAACGTCGGCGGCGCGAAGCACACGACCGACAGCATGGTCGGGCGGCTGACCGACGCGGGCCTCGTCATCGACGACATCCGCCCGGTCAACCCCTACCTGCACGCCTTCGACTGCACCGTGCCCGAGTGAGCTGACCGGGAGGCACCCGGCGCGTCGGCCGCCGGACCGCACAGGGCGGTCCGGCGGCCGACGTGTGCGCGGGCGCGTGGGCGTGCCGCGTAAGCGGGCCGCGTGGGCGGATCAGGCGTCCGGCGCCCGCCGGTCGGTGACCAACTCCATCCGGGCGCCCTCGAGAGCGCGGACGAGTCCGCCGTCCGCCGGGGAACCCGCTTCCGTGAAGCCGTCCAGCAGGGTCGTCAGCTCGGTCACCCGGCCCGGGTCCGGAAGGCCGAGGATCACCGCCGGATCGCCGGTGTGGAGGTCGCCCCGTACGTCGACCAGCCGCACCACGACGTCGTCGCGCTGGAAGATCGTGCTGCACAGGACCGGACCGCGCGGATCGTCGGCCGCCGCCTCGTCGCGCTCGGCGAGGAGCTGGGCCAGCCGCATGCCGCGGCCCGGCCGGGCCGGGTACGACAGCGCGTGCCGCTGCGCCGCCGGGTCCTGTTCCCGCGCCGTCACATGGTGGACGGCGGGCAGCGCCGCCCGCGTGTAGAACACCCGGGCGGACTCCGGGTCGCCGAGGTCCCGGTCCTGCTCCAGGTACGGATTGACGGCCTCCTCGACGGCCCGCACCTCGGGCTGCTCGGCCACGTGCCGCAGGGCCGCGAGCAGGTCGCCGCGCACCTCGATCGCCCGCACCACCCGGTTGCCGTGCAGGAACAGGGACGTACGGCACAGTCGCGTGGTGTCGTCGACCCTCGGCTCGGGCGAGGCGTAGTCGGCGAGGATCTTGCCGACCGCGTCCTCGCTGCCCGGCTTCACCGTGAAGGTGAGCGCGTGCCGGATCAGACCGTCACCGATCCGGGGGGCCGCCTGGAGCCCGCCCCGGCCGGGCTCGGCGCCCGCCGCCGGACGGCCGGTCTCGCGGACGACGTGGAAGCGCAGTGACCTGGTGTCCCGGACGCAGTTGTGCAGCGGCTCGACCATCCGCACGTGCTCTTCGCTGCTCACCCAGTTCAGGAACGGCGGCGCGCTCTCCCACTCGCTGGTGATGAGCCACTGGGAGGGGTTCTCGATGGACTGGCACAGTTGCTCGCCGATGTGCCCGGGGACGGACTCGACGTGGCTGCGCAGGTTCTCGTACGTCTCGAGGAACTGCTGCTGGGCTCCGTCGTAGACCTCCACCAGCAGGACGACGCGGAGTCTGGAGCCGTCGAACACGGACTGGGAGACCTGGTGCGACACCTGTCGCGTCAGCGGTTCGGAAGCAGGGGTGGACGTGGTGGTCATCCTGCGCACATCTCCTTCGCGGGGGCGGAACTGAACGTCGGCCGCGGTGATGCGACGCCAGCGTGCCTCGATCCTGTGCCCGCCCCCGACGGCGCGCGAGTCGTGTGCACTGCGCGGGTGACCGGCGCCGGGGGCCCGGGCCGGGGCCGGGGCGCGCGGGCTCAGGTGAGGTGGGCGAAGACGACCAGGTTGTCCGTGTAGTCCTTGGCCTTGCGGTCGTAGTCGCCCGCGCAGGTGATGAGCCGTACCTCGGGCCGGTCGGCGTCCCCGTACACGCGTTCGCTGGGGAAGTCGTCCTTCTCGAAGGTCTCCGCGCTGTCGACCACGAAGGACGCCTTGCGTCCGTCGGCGCGTTCGACCTGGAAGACGTCGCCCTCGTCCAGTTGGTCGAGGCGGGCGAAGACGGCGGCGGACGTCTTCGTGTCCACGTGCCCGGCGATGACGGCGGTGCCCTTCTCCCCGGGGGAGGCGCCCTTGGCGTACCAGCCGACGAGGTTGGTGTCGCCGGCCGGCGGGGGCTCGAGCTGCCCCTTGTCGCCGATGGCGAGGTCGGTGAAGGGGGCGTCGACGGAGATCTCCGGGATGAGCAGGCGCACCGGCTTGGACCTCGGCAGGGCGGATGTGGCCGGACCGGTCGCGGACGGGGCGGCCGACGCGGACGTGCCGGGCCGCGCGGGCATCGGAGGGCGGGAGGAGTCGGCCGACGTGTCGTTGCCGCCGACCAGGCTCACCGCCAGGATCAGCAGGGCCACGGCGGACAGCACCGTCAGGCCGGAGCGGGAACCCTGACCGGTCGGCGTCGTCTCGTCGTCGGCGGGGGCGGAAGGGGGGACTGCCATCGAGGACCACCTCACTGGGGCAGGGCGGACAGAGTGGGGGAAAGCGAGCCGGGCCGCCCCGCGGTTCCTGGGTGGCGGCCCGGCTGCTATCGCGCCCGGCACGGCTTACGCCATTCCGTGAGCCGACTTCTTGCGCCGGACGGCGTACAGACCGGTCGCGGCGACGGCCAGGACGGCAAGACCGCCCGCGGTCGTGGCCGGCGTGTCCAGTCCGCCGCCACCGGTGTGCATCCCGCCGCGCGGCTTCTCGTGCTCACCGCTGCCCGAGGACTTCCCGCCCTCGTCCTGCTTGTAGGTCTCCGAGCCCTCCTTGGACTCACCGCCGCCGTCCCAGTCGCCCTCGCTCACGGCGGCCAGCGCACCGCCGCCGGTGTGCATTCCGCCGCGCGGCTCCTCGTGCTTGCCTCCGTTGTCGTGCTCCTTGCCGGAGGACGTGTCGTCGTGGCCCCGGTCGCCCTCGCTCACCGCGGCCAGCGCACCGCCGCCGGTGTGCATACCGCCGCGCGGCTCCTCGTGCTTGCCTCCGTTGTCGTGCTCCTTGCTGTAGGAAGAGTCGTCGTGGTCCCAGTCGCCACCGGCCGCCGCGTAGGCGCCGGGAGCGCCGAGGACGAAGACGGCCGAGGCCGCCGCCGTGGTCAGGAGCATGCGAGCAGAACGCATCTGTGATTCCTTCCGTCACGACCGGGTAGCTGGTGCTTCGTCAGCTAAGGTGACCCGGCCCCGACGTGAATCACCGTCAGTCAGTCGCTCGTCTCGCACCACTCAAGGCGCTCAGCCGGGTGAACGTCCCGCCCGTCCGGGTGCCGGTGTCTCCTCGACCGGGGCAACGAACAGGTCCGGACAGAAGCCGAGTTGGCCCGTTCCGGACGGGGTGTCACCCGCGACGGCCTGTCATCCGCGCCCGCTGCTCCTCCGGAGGTCCGTATGGGTCGGGTCCTGTACCCCGGCCCGTTGGCGGCGCGTCGTGTCCGGGCATCTCCTGCTCCGACCGTCCCGGCAGGGTGCGCTTCGTCGGCGGGGATGAACCGCGCGCGTATTTCGGTCGCTCCGCCGGGCCGGTTCCCCGTATGTTCACGTGATGTCCGAACTTCGAACCGATCGTCTCGTGCTCCGCGGCTGGCGGGCGTCCGACCTGGACCCGTGGGCGGCCATGAACGCCGACCCGGTGGTCCGCGAGTACTTCCCCGAGGTGCTGACCCGGGAGCAGAGCGAGGCGTCGGTGGCCGGCTTTCAGGCCGACCTCGACCGGCGGGGCTGGGGCTGGTGGGCGGTGGAGATCGCCGCCACCGGCGAGTTCATCGGGTTCACCGGGCTCGATCCCGTGGAGGAGGGCATGCCGTTCTCCGGAGTGGAGGCCGGCTGGCGGCTGGCCCGCCCGGCCTGGGGGCACGGCTACGCCACCGAGGCCGCGCGGGCCGCGGTGGCCTACGCCTTCGAGGGCCTCGGGCTGGCGGAGGTCCTCGCGGTGACGGCGGCCGGCAATCTGCGCTCGCGGGCGGTGATGAGCCGCCTCGGCATGACCCGCGACCCGGCCGACGACTTCGACGACCCGGAGATCCCCGAGGGCCCACTGCGACGCTCCGTCCTGTACCGCCTCCGGGCGCCGGGCACCAAGGTCCGTCGGCCCGGCGCGCGGTAGCGCACGCGACGGTCCCCGATGCCACCGGCCGCGTCGCCCCCGCGGGACCGCCCGGTGCGTCCGGACCGGACGGATCGTCGGCAGGGCCCACAGCTACGCGGCACCGGGTACCGCTCCCGGGCCGAGGCGAGGGGCTCCGGTCCATGGGCCGGCTCCCCGGGGGCCGGGAGCGCCGTCTCGTACGGCGGTGGTCGCCCCGTCCCGGCCGGGTCAGGCCGGGCGGCCGAGGGCGGCCGTGCCGTTCAGGTCGTCGGCGAGGCCCACGGCGGCCCGCATGCGTTTGCCGACCGGTTCCCGGTGCACCTCGAAGCTCTGGCAGACGGCCATGACTATCTCCAGACCGTGCCGGCCGATGCGGCCCGGGTCCGCGGTCGCGGCCACCGGCAGCACCGGCTCGCTGTCCCACACCGTGACCTCCACCCGGTCCTCGGCCAGCTCGAGGTCGACCAGTGAGGGGCCGGGCGCGTATTTGCAGGCGTTCGTCAGCAGCTCGCTGACGACCAGTTGCACCAGTTCCACCGCGCGGTCGGACACCGGAGGCCCCTGGGCCGCCCGCACCCGTGCCAGAAATCCCCGGGCCAGCTCGCGGCCCCGGGCGATGTCGCCGGGCATGCCCTCGTACTCCGCCGAAACCTTGACCGGCTCCGCTCTCGGCCGATCCCCGTTGTGGGCAGCCCCGTCCATCCGATCCGCCCTCTTCCTGAGCCTTGACCGTTACGCCAGCCCGTCTACCCCCGAATCCGGGAAACATCACCGCCCGGTCCGCGACCTCCCGGCGGCAGCGGCGTCGGGCGTCAGGCGTCCGTCGGGCGCAGGACCAGGCAGAGGAAGCCCAGTACGTCCCGGTAGACGCGCAGCCAGCCGTCGCGGTGGGCGGTGGCCGTCTCGAGGGCCTGCGCACGGTCCGGGTCGGTGGGGTGGTCCAGGGCCCACGCGGCCAGCGCCCCGGTCCAGGACCACTCGTAGTCGTCGAGCTCCCGGCGGGTGCTGATGTGCCCGCCCACGGGTGTCCAGCCGGCCGCGGCGACCCGCTCCAGTGTGGTCGGCAGGTCGGCGAGGTCACCGAGCATCCCGACGGCCTCGGCGGACGGTTCGCCGTCCCAGAATCCGTCGCCGACCAGGACGCGGCCCCCGGGCGCCAGGTGTGCGCGTGCGGCGGCGAGGGTGGCGGTCAGGCCGCCGAAGGCGTGCGTGGAGCCGACGCAGAGGACCAGGTCGAAGGGGTGCGGGGCGGCGAAGCTCGCGGCGTCCTGACGGTGCAGGGTCAGGCGGTCCCCGACCGCGAGCCGGGCCGCCGCCTCGCGGGCGTGGTCGAGCGCGCCCGCGGAGAGGTCGACGCCCTCGGCCGCCAGGCGCGGATGCTCGGCGAGGGCGCGCAGGAGCCACTCGCCACCGCCGCAGCCCAGGTCGAGGACGCGGGCGCCGCCGCCGGGGACGGCGCGGGCCAGGAGCCGGCGTACCGAGTCGTCGTCGAGCGGGGCGGCGATCGGGTGATCGGCATGCGCGAGTCGGGAGATCTGTTGACGGTCCACCGACGGAGCCTGGCACGACGGCCCGGACGGCGCACCCGGTTTCCCAGGCCGCCCTCGGCACACGGGGCGCGGTCCCGCCCCCGTCCGCCCAACTCGGCGGATTCGGGGGCTGGTCGGCGTTGGGCGTGTGCACGATCCTGTGACCATGTCGTCGAGCCGGGCGGTCACCGGGGCCGCGTGGCCGGACTTGGGGGTGGCCACGTGGTGCAGGACGGACAGGTCTCCGCGCGGAAGGCCGACCGGGGAGGGTCCCGGCCGGGGTGCCCGGTCGACCGCGCGGCGGACGGGACCTGGCAGGTGCACGATTTCGCGGTCGCGCGGGCGCTGCTGCGCGGCCCCGGCACCGTGCAGGCCGGTCTCGGCATCGAGACGGTGGAGAAGCTCCCGCAGCGGGTGCGCCGGCCCGTTCTCTACCGGGACGGTCCCGAACACCGGGAACACCGCAGGCAGACCGCCCGCTTCTTCACTCCCCGCCGGGTGGACGAGCACTACCGCGAGCCGATGGTCCGGATCGCGGAGGAGCAGCTCGCGGCGCTGCGCTCGGCCGGTGAGGCCCAGCTCTCCGACCTCGCCTTCAGTCTGGCGATCGGCGTGGTCGGCGAGGTCGTCGGACTGCGGTACAGCAGGCCGGGGATCCGTCGCAGGCTGGAGCGGTTCTTCCCGGAGGAGTTCGGCGAGCCCGGGCTGACCAGTGTCCGGGGGCTGTACTGGTTCGTGCGGCAGAACACCAACTGGCTCCGCATCCACCTGGCCGACGTCCGCCCCGCCATCCGCGCGCACCGGCGCCGCGGGCACGACGACCTAATCTCCCACCTGATCGCGGAGGGCTGCTCGGACGCCGAGATCCTCGGTGAGTGCCTGACGTTCGCCGCGGCCGGCATGGTCACCACACGCGAGTTCATCGGCCTGGCCGCCTGGCACCTGTTCTCGGACGCCGAGCTGCTCGGCCGCTACCGGTCGGCCGACGAGACCGGGCGCCTGGCCGTCCTCCAGGAGCTGCTGCGGCTGGAGCCCGTCATCGGGCGGTTGCGCAGGAGGACCACCGAGTCCGTGGAACTGCCCGGCCCCGAGGGGCCGGTGACCGTGTGCCCGGGCGAGTACGTCGAGGTCCACCTGGACGACGCCAACACCGACCCGAAGGCCGTGGGCGACGACCCGCTGCTCGTCCGCCCGGACCGTGCCGGGGAGATCGGGGCGGGGCTCTCCTTCGGCGACGGGCCGCACCGGTGCCCCGGGGCGCACATCGCCCTGCTGGAGACCGATGTCTTCCTCAGCCGCCTGTTCGCCCTCGACGGGGTCCGGATGAGCCGTCGGCCGCGCGTCGCCTTCCAGGAGGCGATCGGCGGCTACGAGATCCGCGGGCTGACCGTGGCACTCCCTGGGGCCGGCGGGCGCTGACCGGCCCGGGAGCTTTGGTACGGCGTGCCCGGTGCGGCGTCAGCCGCCCAGGGCGCCCAGGACGACGAGCTTGGCCTCGTCCTGCACCTGCCGGAGGTGGTCTTCGCCGAGGAAGGACTCCCCGTAGATCTTGTAGACGTCCTCGGTACCGGAGGGCCGGGCCGCGAACCAGGCGTTCTCGGTGGTCACCTTGATGCCGCCGATGGGCGCGCCGTTGCCCGGCGCCTCGGTGAGCACGGCGGTGACCGGCTCCCCGGCGAGGGTGTCGGCGGTGACCTGGGCCGGGGACAGCTTGGCCAGGCGGGCCTTCTCCTCGCGGGTGGCGGGGGCGTCGATGCGGGCGTAGGCGGGTGCGCCGAAGCGGTCGGTGAGCGCGGCGTAGTGCTCGGAGGGCGTCCTGCCGGTGACGGCGGTGATCTCGGAGGCGAGCAGGGCGAGGATGATGCCGTCCTTGTCCGTGGTCCACACCGAGCCGTCCCGGCGCAGGAAGGACGCCCCGGCGGACTCCTCACCGCCGAAGCCGAGGGAGCCGTCGGCCAGTCCGTCGACGAACCACTTGAAGCCCACGGGTACTTCGACCAGCCGGCGGCCGAGATCGGCGGCGACCCAGTCGATCATGCCGGAGGACACCAGCGTCTTGCCCACGCCCGCGGCGGCCGGCCACTCGGTGCGGTGGGCGTACAGGTAGGCGATGGCGGTGGCGAGGTAGTGGTTGGGGTTCATCAGGCCGCCGTCGGGGGTGACGATGCCGTGGCGGTCGGCGTCGGCGTCGTTGCCGGTGGCGACGGTGAAGCGGTCGCGCTGCCCGATGAGGGAGGCCATGGCGTGCGGCGACGAGCAGTCCATGCGGATCCTGCCGTCCCAGTCGAGCGTCATGAACCGCCAGGTCGGGTCGGTGAGCGGGTTGACCACCGTCAGGTCGAGGCGATGCCGCTCGGCGATCCGGCCCCAGTACGCGACGGAGGCGCCGCCCAGCGGGTCGGCACCGATGCGTACGCCGGCCGAACGGATCGCGTCGAGGTCCAGGACGCTCGGCAGGTCACGGACGTAGGTGTCGAGGAAGTCGTACCGTCCGGTTCCGGGCGCGGCGAGTGCTTGGGCGTAGGGGACGCGCCGTACGTCCTTGAGTCCGGCCACGATGATCTCGTTGGCCCGGTCCTGGATCCAGGAGGTGGCGTCGGAGCCGGCGGGACCGCCGTTCGGCGGGTTGTACTTGAAGCCGCCGTCGGCGGGCGGGTTGTGCGAGGGGGTGACGACCACGCCGTCGGCGAGGCCCGAGGTGCGGCCCCGGTTGTGGGCGAGGACGGCGTGCGAGACCGCCGGGGTGGGGGTGTAGCCGTCCGCGGTGTCGACGAGGACGGTCACGTCGTTGGCGGCGAACACCTCCAGCGCGGTGACCCTCGCGGGCTCGGACAGGGCGTGGGTGTCGGCGCCCAGGAAGAGCGGGCCGTCGGTGCCCTGCCGGGAGCGGTACTCGCAGATGGCCTGGCTGGTGGCGGCGATGTGGTCCTCGTTGAACGCCGCCGCGAGTGACGAACCGCGGTGCCCGGACGTGCCGAAGGCCACGCGCTGTGCGGGCTCGGCCGGGTCAGGGTGCAGGGCGTAGTACGCCGTCACCAGCCGGGCGACGTCGATCAGGTCCTCGGGGCCGGCCGGCTTCCCGGCTCGGTCGTGCTGCATGCGCCCACTCCTCCGCGTCGGTCGGGACTTCGCTCGCGGTCCCATCTTCCCCTGTCCCGGGGAGTGGTACCGCGCGTTCCGGCCGAGGTGGAGGTGGTGGGGGCGCCGGTCCGACCGGCGCACCGGCCGACCGGATGTCAGATCCGGCCGCCGGTGAGACGGGTGAGGGGACCCTGCGCGTGGCGTCCCGAGCGGCGTCCCACGGCGTACGACGCGGCGCTGACGGCGGTGATGCCGGCGCCCACGCCCGCGGCGACGCGCTTGCGGTGGGCGATGACGGTCCACGCGGTCTTCGCCGTGGCCGCGACCTGGCCCGAGGTGGTGACGACCGCCTGGCGGCCGGCCGCGACGCTTTTGGCGGCCGTCTGCACGGCGCCGTTCGCGGCCTCGGCGGACCGCTGGGCACCGGTCTTGGCCGCCGACGCCGCGTCACCGGCCTTGTCGGCGACGGCCCGGGTGCTGGTGGGCTTCTTGTTCGTGTCCTTGTTCGTGTCCTTGTTCGGATCGCTCATGGACACCGCCTTGCCCCTCACCACGGAGGCAAACACGAACGGCCCCTCCAGGCGCTCAACGGGGCTCCGCCGTCAGGGCCTTGACGCGCCGGAGGGTGAGCACGGTCTCCGCGGTGTGGACGTCGGTCAGGGCGCCGACCGTCTCGCTGAGGAACGTGTAGAGGTCGTCGGTGGTGCGGCACAGGACCGAGAGGGCCAGGTTGGTCCGTCCGGTGACGGCAGCGGCGAAGCGCACGGCCGGGTGGGCGGCGACGGTCCGTCCGGTCTCCGCCAGGGCGTGCGGTGCGACGGTGAGCCAGAGCAGCGCTTCGACGCCCTGGCCGAGGGGTTCGTGGTCGTACTCGACGGCGAGGTGGAGTACCCCGGTGGTGCGCAGGCGTTCGAGGCGCTTCTTGGCGGCCGTCTCGGACAGTCCGGTGACCGACTGCAGTTCGGTGAGGGTGGCGCGGCCGTCCCGGCGCAGGGCCTCCAGCATGGCCTGGTCGGTGCCGTCGAGCGTGACGGGCGTGGGGGTGGTGGGGGCGGGCGCCGGGGTGCGCAGTGCGGTCTCCTCGTCCGGTGCGAGGGCGCTGATCTTGCGCAGCCAGCGCAGCGAGTTGCCGTAGTAGGGGCGCAGGACGCAGTGGGCGCCGACCGAGGTGACGTGCGGGGTGCGCTGGAGCCGTTCGAGAAGGAGGTCGTCGCGTTCGTGTCTGCTGCGGGGGGTGATCGCGCAGATCACCTCGGTGCCGCCGGCGGCCAGGTCGACGTAGTGCGTGTCGGGCCGGGCGGCGAGCGTCGCGGCCAGCCGTCCGGCCGCCTTGTGGGTGCAGCCGAGCCGGACGATCCAGGTGGAGCGGCCCAGCCGGCTGTCGTCGACGACGCCGGTGATCCGCAGGTTCGCGGTGCTGCGCAGCCGCCGGAACCGTCGCGCGACGGTCTGGTCGGAGACGTCCAGGACCTGGGCGATACGGCTGAAGGACGCCCGGCCGTCGAGTTCGAGTGCCTGGAGCAGTTTCAGGTCGAGCGGGTCGAGAGTGTCGAACGTGTCGGAGGTCGGGGGCGCCACTGGCTTCTCCTGCGTGAGGGAAGGACGGCCGGCGAGCGGCCGGTGGTGGACGCGACGGCACGGTCCGGCCGTCATCGTATGGGTCGACGGCGGCGAGCGGCGGCCGGAGCCGTCCCGCTCGCCGCCGGTGGACGGCTCCCTACGGCCGCTGCGACACGCCGACCGGGGCGGCGGCGGCCTCGGCGTTGACGGACGCGACGGTGGCGGTGCGGTCCGGCCGCTCCCGCAACAGCACGGCGGCTGCCAGGGCGGCGAGCACCAGCAGGGCGGCCGAGACGGTCAGGCACAGGTGCAGGCCGTCGAGGAAGGCCTCGGAGACGGCGCCCAGCGCCCGGCCGGTCCGGGTGCCGAGGTCCAGTTGGGCCACGGCCCCGAGGCCGTCCGTCTCCGCCGTGCGCACCACCGTCCCCGCCGCGCCGCCCGTGAGGCCGGCGTCGGCGAGATGTCCGGGCAGCGTGTCCATCGCCCGGGTCGTCAGCAGCGCTCCCAGCACCGCCGGTCCCAGCGCGCCGCCGACCTGTCGGAAGGCGTTGTTGCCCGCGGCCGCCATTGGGGCCTGCCGGCCGGGCACGGCGGAGACTGCCGTACTGGTGATGCAGGGGAAGGCGATGCCCAGGCCGAGGCCGAGGAGGGCCAGGCGCCAGGCCAGTGACGCGTAGGAGGTGCCCGCGTCGAGCGTCGTCAGCGACAGCAGGGCCGCCGCCGTGATCAGCAGCCTGGCCGTGATGAGCACCCGGGCCGAGACCCGCCGCATGACCCGGCCCATCACCACGCCCAGGACCATCGACACGACGTTGACCAGCACCATCCGCACCCCGGCCTGCCAGGTGTCCAGTTGCTGCACCAGGCCGAGGTAGAGACTCAGCACGAAGAAGAAGCCGATCAGTCCGAGGAAGCTGACCAGGGCCACCAGCGTGGACGCCGTGAAGGCCGGGCTGCGGAACAGGGACAGGTCGAGCATCGGCTCGTCGGTACGGCGCTCCACCACCACGAAGACGCAGGCGCTCACGGCGGCCACCGCGAGGGCGATCAGTGTGCGCGGTGCGGTGAACGACTCGGCGCCGCCCTCGATGACCCCGTACACCAGGGCCGTGATCGCCACCGCGGCACTGATCTGACCCGGCCAGTCCAGGCGCCGGGTCCCCTCGGTCCTGGACTCGGGCAGCAGGCGCGCCGCCACCGCCATCGTCACCAGGGACACCGGCACCGGCACCGGCACCGGCACCGGCAGCAGGAAGATCCACCGCCACCCGGCGTGCCCGACGACGACTCCGGCGATCAGCGGTCCGACGACCATGGCGCCCATCATGCAGGCCGTCCACCAGCCGATGTACTTGCCGCGCTCGCGCGGTTCGGGCACCGCCTCGCTGATGAGTGCCAGGGTGACCGGCAGCAGGGCGGCCGCACCGGCGCCCGCCAGCGCCTGCCCGGCCCACAGGACCTGTACCGAGCCCGCGCACAGCGACACCGCCGCACCGGCCGCGCACAGTGCCAGGCCCACCTGGTAGACCTTCCGGCGCCCATGCACGTCGCCGAACACGCCGGCGGTGAGGATCAGCGCGGCCACCGGCAGGACGAAGGCGTCGGACACCCATGACAGTTGCGCGGTGGACGCGCCCAGCGCCCGCTGGATCACCGGCAGGCTCACCGCCACCGTCGTCACCGGCAGATAGGCGACGAACACGCCCGCACACGCCAGGGCGATGACGGCCGACCGCGCACGTGGGGTCGCCGCCGTCTTACTCGAAACGTTCAAGGAAGTTCTCCCGTGCGGTGCTTGGGCACCGCGGATATCGAATGTTCTCGCCCCACTGTGGACCTTTTTCGCGACCGGTAACCAGCCGGTACCCGCGGCACGACGGAAATCCGACATGAGACCGCTTTGAAACCCGGAATTTCCTTCATCCGGTGGGCAGTAGGCCCTGGAGAGAGCATTTCCGATGAACGAACAAGGCCTGGGAAGCGCAAGTTAACCGTGCGTTTCCGACTGGTTTCCGATTGCCGAAAGGGCCGCTACGTTCGCCACGCATCGGTTTCCCGCACTTCTGCGGGTGGCCGGACGAACGACGCTAGGTGGTTGAAATGAACCGTGGCAGTGTTCTCGTCGTCGGCGGCGGAATCGGTGGCCTGTCCACCGCCGTCGCACTGCGCGAGGTCGGGTACGACGTCAATGTCGTGGAGCTCCAGGAGGACCTCCACTCGTCGGTGTACGGGGTGGGCATCATCCAGCCGGTGAACGCCCTGCGCGCGCTGGACGCGATCGGCTGCGCCGAGGCGTGTCTGGCGGTGGGGTACTCGACCACGGCGTGGGGGCAGATGCTCGACGTGGACGGCAACCTGATCCGGGAGATGCCCGGCGCCAGGATCCCGGGCTCCGCTCTGCCGCCGATGAACGGCCTGACCCGGCCGCAGTTGCACCGGATCCTCACGGACCGGGCCGCCGAGGCCGGTGTCACCGTCGAGTACGGCAAGACCTTCACCACGCTGACCGACGGGCCCACGGGCGTGGACGTCGCCTACAGCGACGGTACGAGGAACACCGTGGACCTCGTCGTGGGCGCCGACGGCGTCCACTCCAAGGTGCGGCCCCATGTGTTGAGCGAGGACCTGAAGCCGGTCTACCTCGGCCAGTCGGCCTTCCGGCTCAACATCCCGCGGGAGCCGGAGATCGACCGGATCGTCCTTCAGCACGGCCCGGAGGGCCTGGCGGGCTTCGTGCCGATCGGCCCCGAGCTGGCCTACCTCTTCTACAACACCACGTGGGAGGAGGGACGTTGGCTGGACCAGGACAAGATGGCCGACGAACTGCGTGCGCGGCTCGCTCCGTTCGGCGGGCTCACCGGGCGGGTCCGGGACAAGTACGTCGACGACGCGTCGCAGATCGTGTTCCGGCCGGAGGAGTGGCTGATCGCGCCGGCGCCGTGGCACCGCGGCCGGATCGTGCTGATCGGCGACGCCGTGCACGCGGTGACCCCGCACCTCGGCCAGGGCGCGGCCCAGGCCATCGAGGACGGTGTCGTCCTCGCCGAGTGCCTGGCCTCGCACGGCGGCCACGAGGACGCGTTCGGCGCGTACGGCGAACGTCGATACGAGCGCTGCAGGCTCATCGTGGAGTCGTCGGTGGCGATCGGCGAGTACGAGATGGACCCGGCGGCCCACCCGGACTTCGACCACGCCGGTCTGACCCAGCACGTACTGGAGTCGATGGTCCGGCCCATCTGACCGCCCGTCCTGACGACGGCCCATCCGCGTACCCGCTCGTCTGCTCATCTCCTCATCCATTGAAAGGCAGTTCACCATGGGGTTTCCCCTGCACGGGCTCGGGCGGTGGGCCGTCGCCGCGGCCGTCGGCGGCAGCGCGGTCCTGAGCGGCTGCGCGGAAGGCTCCGGCAGCGGCGGCGGATCGCTCACCATCGGCTTCGTCAACGGTGACACCAGCGGGTTCGCCACCTGCCTCCAGAAGGCCGTCGAGCAGGAGGCGAAGACCCGGAACGTCGCGCTCAACACGGCCAACTCGCAGATGGACGCCGGCAAGGAGCTGGCCAACATCGAGGACATGATCTCGCGTGGTGTCGACGCGCTGATCGTGCAGACCGTGAACATCGACGCGCTCGAAGGCGACATCGCCAAGGCCCGGGCGGCGGACGTGCCCATCTACCTGACCTCGCTCGCCACCGAGGACGTCTCCGACATCCTCGGCGCCGCCGCCGTCGACCTGAAGCGGCTCGGCGCCCTGGACGCCGGGTGGATCGCCGAGGACGCCGGAGGCAGGCCGGTCGAGGTCGGCGTCATCGCGGGCTCCCCCGGGGCCTCCTCCGACCTGATGGTCTCCGGCTTCACCGACGCGCTGCCCGACAACGCCTCGGTGGTGGCGAACCAGCCCGGCATGTTCAACCCGGTCAAGGCGCGGGAGGTCGCCGAGAACATGATCCAGGCCCACCCCGGCCTGGACTACGTCTTCGTCGCCAACGAGGACATGGCCTTCGCCGCGCGCAAGACCTTCGACGCGGCCGGCGCCAAGGGCGTGCGGATCGTCACCGAGAACGGCACCGACGAGGGGCTGGCCGCCGTCGAGGACGGACGGTTCTCCGCCACCGTCGCGAACTCCCCGAAGGTCATCGGTGAGACGGCGGTCAGGAACACGGTCGCGCTGCTCGGCGGGGAGAACACGGCGGACGGCGAGAGGCCCGACAAGATCGCCCGGATCCCGCTCACCCTGATCACCGAGGAGAACGTGGACGAGGCTCCCGAGTACTGTCCCGAGTGACCCGTCGGGCCGTCACCGCCGCAGGCCGGGCAGCTCGCGTGGCTCGACGCGCTCCTCCACCGCCGTGTCGCCGTCGCGTACGACCACGTAGGCGCCCCTGCCCGGGACCTCCGTGACCGCCTCGGCCAGTTCGGTGCCGCGGTAGACGAGGCCGACACCGTCGTCCGTGCAGTGGGCCGTCGGGAGGGTGCCGTCGGCGACGAGGCGGTGGATCAGGGGGCGGCGGCCCGGGTCGACGTCGTAGTGCACGCCGTTGCCGTACGGCAGGAAGCCCAGGGCGTCGGTGACCGGGCGCAGTTCGGGGCCGAAGGAGTCGGTCGCGCCGCCCCGGAACCAGCACAGGGAGCCCGCGCTCACGCCGCTGAGCACGACGCCCGCCTCCCAGGCACGGCGCAGGATCCGGTCCAGGCCGTGCACGCGCCACACGGCCAGCAGGTTGGCCACCGAGCCGCCCATGACCCAGACGACGTCCTGGGCGAGCACGGTCTCCTCGACGTCCTCGACGTTGGGCATGGGGAACAGGTGCAGCGGTGTCAGGTCGAACCCGGCGACGCGGGCCGCCTCCGTCATGCGGGCGGTGAAGTGCTCGGCGTCCCCTATGGCGGTGCCCACGTACAGGACACGGGGCCGGCGGCCGTGCGCGCCCGAGAGGTCCACGGCGTGATGGACCAGGGCGTCGAAGGTCACCATGGTCCGGCCACCCGCGCGGTGTCCGCCGGAGGTGGCGAGGATGGTCGGTTCCGGTGCCGTCATGCGGGTGATCCTAACGACGGCCCGCCGACCGCTCGGTGACGGCTCGGTGAGCGGCCGTCACCGGGCGGTGGTCGGCGGCAGTTGGGCCGGGCTCACCTGCTCGCCCAGCACCTCCGCCATGAACTGCACCAGCCAGCGCTGCGCCGGGCTGCGTGAGGACTCGTGCCGTGCGTACAGGGCGATCTCGATCGGCTGGGTCTCGAACGGCAGCCGTACCAGGCGCAGTCGGTGGGAGGCGGTGAAGACCTCGCCGACGTACTCGGGCACGATGGCCACCAGGTCGGTCTGTTCCAGCAGGTAGGGCAGCATCGAGAAGCGGGTGGCGTCCACGGCCACCCGTTCCAGGAGCCCGTGCGCGCCCAGCAGGGCCCGGGGCGTGACGTGGCCGCTCGGTCCGAACACCGTCGCGTGGTGCTCGGCCGCGAGGTCCGGCAGCGTGACCGCGTCGCCCCGCACGCGCGGGTGGTCCGCGGCGACCATGAGGACGTAGCGCTCCCGGAAGAGCGGGATCCGCACGGTCAGGTGCGAGGTGATCACCGGGGTGGCCACGAACGCGTCGAGGTCGCCGCGCCGGAGCTGGCTCTCGGCCTCCTCCACGTCGAAGGGGCGGACGGTGAACGACACCCCCGGCGCCCGCTCGCGCGCGGCGGCGAGGAGCCTCGGCAGCAGAGTGGCCTCGCCGAGGTCGGAGAGGGCGATGGTGAAGCGGCCCGACATGGTCGCGGCGTCGAAGGCGTCGCCCTGCCGGACCGTCCCGTCGATCTCCGCCAGGGCGCGCTGGAGCGGCTCGTACAGCCGTCGGGCGCCGGCCGTGGGCGTCAGTCCGCGCCCGTTGCGGCGGAACAGCTCGTCGTCGAAGTGGCGCCGGAGCTTGCCCAGGCTGTAGCTGACGGTGGGCTGCGTGACGTGGAGCGTCTCGGCGGTGGCCGTGACGCTGCCGGTCTCGTAGAGCAGGACGAAGACGCGGGCCAGGTTGAGATCGAAGGTGCCCATATCGACAGACTCTATATCGGGGGGCCGAAACATCTATTGGTGCCCATGTCGCGGGGTGCCTAGCGTGTCCGGCATCACTTCGAAAGGAACCGTCCGTGCCATCCGTGCGCCGTGTCTCCCACTCCCTCCTGGAGCGTCAGGGGCTCACCACCGTCTTCGGCAATCCGGGCTCCAACGAGCTGCCCTTCCTCGCCGGGCTGCCCGACGGTTTCCGCTACGTCCTCGGTCTGCACGAGGGCGCCGTCGTCGGCATGGCCGACGGGTACGCCCAGGCGACCGGCCACCCGGTGCTGGTCAACCTGCACGCCGCGTCGGGTTCGGGCAACGCGATGGGCGCGCTGACCAATGCCGTGGCCTCCCGTACCCCGCTCGTGGTGGTGGCCGGCCAGCAGGTCAGGTCCGCCATCGGTCCGGAGGCCAACCTGGCGAGCGTCGACGCCCCGGCCCTGATGAAGCCGCTGGTCGGCTGGGCGGCGGAGCCGGCGTGCGCCGAGGACGTGCCGCGTGCGCTGGCCCAGGCGGTCTTCGAGGCGCGGCTCCAGCGCCGGCCCACGTACCTGTCCGTGCCGTACGACGACTGGTCGGCCGACGCCGGCGACAACGCCCTGGCGGTGCTCGAGCGGCGGGTGCTGCGGGCGGCGGCGCCCGGCGGCGAGCAGCACCGGTGGCTCGTGGAACGGGTGGCCTCGGCCCGGCGCCCCGCGCTCGTGCTGGGCGGCGACATCGACTCGGCCGGCCGTTTCGACGACGCGGTGCGGCTGGCCGAGCGGCTGGGCGGCCCGGTGTGGGCGGCGCCCTCGCTGTTCCGGCTGCCGTTCCCCAACCGGCATCCGCTGTTCCGGGGTGTGCTGCCCGCCGGGATCGCGCCGGTCTCCGAGGCCTTCGAGGGGCACGACCTGGTGCTGGTGCTGGGCGCGCCGGTCTTCCGCTACCACGAGCACCTTCCCGGCCGGTATCTGCCCGAGGGCACCCGGCTGATCCAGGTGACCGAGGACGCCTCCGCCGCCGCGCGGGCGCCGATGGGCGAGGCGCTGGTCGCCGATCCGGGCGCCGTCATCGACGTACTCCTCGAGTCGCTCGACGAGCCCGCGGCGCCCGCGGCGCCCGCGGGCGGGTACCGGCCGGTGGCCGAGCCGCTCGCCGTCGAGGGGCCGGGCCTGCATCCCGAGCAGGTCTTCGCCGCGCTGCGCGACGAACTGCCCGAGGACACCGCGTACGTCGTCGAGTCGACGTCGACCAACGCGGCGTGGTGGCGCCAGATGGACCTGCGCCGCCAGGGCTCCTACTACTTCCCGGCGGCCGGCGGACTCGGTTTCGGTCTGCCCGGCGCGGTCGGCGTCGCGATGGCACAGCCCGACCGCCCGGTCGTCGCGGTGATCGGGGACGGCTCGGCCAACTACGGCATCACCGCCCTGTGGACGGCCGCGCAGCACCGGGTCCCACTGACCGTCGTGCTGCTGCGCAACGGCACGTACGGGGCGCTGCGCTGGTTCGGCGGTCTGCTCGGCGTGCCGGACGCGCCCGGCCTCGACATCCCGGGCCTCGACTTCACCCGTATCGCGGAGGGCTACGGCGTCCGGGCCCAGCACGTCGGCGGGGTCGCGGAACTGCGCGCCGCGCTGGCCGAGCGGCCGGATCACCCCCGGCTGATCCAGGTGGACACGGCGCTCACCACGCCCTCCTGAACCAACTCGAACCCGACCGAACATCCTGACCGAAGATCCCGACGAGAGGGAAGACGATGACATTCCTGGACAGCGCCGTCTGGGGCGGGAAGTTCCACAGCGACGGCTGGCAGGACTCCCCCACCGAGCAGCCTGTGACCGAGCCCGCCACCGGCGGCCGGCTCGGCTCGGTGGGTCTGGCCACCGCCGAGGACGTGAACCGTGCCGCCGCACGGGCCGCCGAGGCCCAGCGCGAGTGGGCGGCGACCTCGCCGCAGCAGCGCGCCGCCGTGCTGCGGCGCGCGGGTGAGCTGTTCACCGAGCACGCCGCCGAGATCGAGGACTGGCTGGTGCGCGAGGCCGGTTCGGTGCGGTCCAAGGCGGGCTTCGAGGCGGGGCTGGCGATCGGCGAGTGCTTCGAGTGCGCCGGCCTGCCGACGCATCCCCAGGGTGAGGTGCTCACCTCGCAGGAGGCGCGCTGGTCGCTGGCCCGGCGCCGCCCGGCCGGTGTCGTGAGCGTGATCGCGCCGTTCAACTTCCCGCTCATCCTCGGCCTGCGTTCCGTGGCCCCCGCGCTGGCCCTCGGCAACGCCGTGCTGCTCAAGCCGGACCCGCGCACGGCCGTGAGCGGCGGCGTCGTCGTCGCGCGGGTCTTCGAGGAGGCCGGGCTCCCCGCCGGCGTCCTGCACCTGCTGCCGGGCGACGGGTCGGTCGGCCGGGCGGTCGTCGAGGCCCCCGAGGTCAGGGTGATCTCCTTCACCGGTTCCACGCCGGTCGGGCGGGTGATCGGCGAGCAGGCCGGGCGGCTGCTGAAGCGGGCGCACCTGGAGCTGGGCGGCAACAACGCGCTGGTCGTACTGCCCGGCGCGGACGTGGCGAAGGCGGCCTCGGCGGGCGCGTTCGGCTCGTATCTGCACCAGGGGCAGATCTGCATGACGACCGGCCGGCACATCGTGCACGAGTCGCTGGTGGAGGAGTACACCGCCGCGCTCGCCGCGAAGGCCGAGGCGCTGCCGGTCGGCGACCCGGCCCGCGAGGACGTGGCGCTCGGGCCGATCATCGACCGCAGGCAGTTGGAGCGGGTGCACGGCATCGTCACCGACAGCGTCGCGGCGGGCGCGAAGGTCGCCGCGGGCGGCGAGATCGCCGGTGCCGGTTACCGTGCCACCGTCCTGACCGGCCTGACGACGGACATGCCGGCCTGGCGCGAGGAGATCTTCGGCCCCGTGGCCCCGGTCGTCTCCTTCTCCACGCTTCAGGAGGCGGCGCGGATCGTCAACGACTGCGAGTACGGGCTGTCGGTCGGCATCCTCGGCGACGTCGGGGCGGCGATGAAGCTCGCCGACCGGATCGACTCCGGCAAGGTGCACATCAACGAGCAGACGGTGAGCGACGAGCCCAACGCCCCCTTCGGCGGGGTCAAGGCCTCCGGCACCGGCTCCCGCTTCGGCGGCGCCGCGGCCAACCTCGAGGCCTTCACCGAGACCCAGTGGCTCACGGTCCGCCCGGACATCGCCGACTACCCGTTCTGACCCCTCCGGTCTCGCGCACCGATCCTTCCGGCCGCCCCGGCCTCTCCGGCTCCGCTCACTCACACCCGTCCCCGGGGGGAGAGTCATCATGGCTTCCACCACCACGTCCGACGCGCCCGCGCAGACCGGCCGCGCCGGCAGCGGCACATGGACGGTGATCCTGTGCTGGATCACCGTCCTGCTCGAGGGCTACGACCTCGTCGTCCTCGGCGCCATCATCCCCACCCTGCTCAAGACCCACCATCTCGGCATGACCGCGGGCGACGCGACCACCATCGCGACGCTCTCGCTCGTGGGTGTCGCCATCGGCGCGGTCTGCGTCGGTCCGCTGGCCGACCGGCTGGGCCGGCGCCGCCTGCTCATCGGCTCCGTCGTGCTCTTCTCGCTGCTCACCGTCCTGGTGCCGCTGGCCAACTCCGTCGCGATGTTCGCCACGCTCCGGCTGCTCGCCGGTCTGGGCCTGGGCGCCTGCATGCCGGTGTCGCTCACGATGATGGCCGAGCACATGCCGGCGAGCCGCCGGGCGCGGGCCAGCACCCTGACGATGACCGGCTACCACACCGGTGCGGTGCTCACCTCGCTGCTGGCCCTTCAGGTGACCGACGACTGGGAGATCCTCTTCTACCTGCTCGGCGTCGTCGGCATCGCGATCGCCGTCGTCCAGTGGTTCAAGCTGCCGGAGTCGGAGGCCTTCGAGCGGGCCAAGCGGGACGGGGCGCGGCGGGTGCCGTTCACCGAGCTGCTCAAGCCGGCGTACCTGCGTGCGGGCATCGGCATCTGGGTGGCGTCCTTCATGGGTCTGCTTCTGGTCTACGGCCTCAACACCTGGCTGCCGAAGCTGATGAACGACGCCGGCTACCCCGTGCCGACGGCCGTCACCCAGCTCCTCGTGCTCAACATCGGCGGCGTCGTCGGCCTGGTCCTGGGCGGGTGGGTCGCCGACCGGCGGGGCATCAAGGGCACCACGATGGTCTGGTTCGCGGTCTCGGTGGCGATGCTGGCGTGCCTGAGCGTCAAGATGGAGAGCGACCTGCTGCTCAACGTCGTCGTCTTCTTCACGGGCGTGTTCGTCTTCTCGGCCATGGTGCTCGTGTACGCCTACGTGACGCACTTCTATCCGGCGTCCGTGCGGAGCACCGCGCTGGGCTCGGCGTCCGGGATCGGCCGCATCGGCTCGATCGTCGGCCCGTCGATCACCGGTGCCCTCGTCGCCTCGGGGATCGGTCACCCGTGGGGCTTCTACTTCTTCGCCGCGGTGGCGGTCTTCGGCTTCCTGGCGGTACTGACGCTGCCGCGCGCTGCCCGGAGCGAGGCGGAGGAGACGCCCGCGCCCGCGCCCGCCGTGTGACGCCCTGACGGCCCTGACGGCCCTGACGGCCCTGACGGACACGAAGAACGGGAGCAGTGGGCTTCGCGGCCCGCTGCTCCCGTCGGTGTCCGGGGTCCGGTGACTCAGTCGTTGTCCACGTTCTGGCTCAGCACCTTGCCGTTGGCCGCGTCGACTTCGACGGTGGTCTTGTTCCACTTCTCCTTGTCGACCACGTCGACGGCCCAGACGACCTGCTGGTCGTCGTTGTCGCCGAGTTCGACGTGGGTGACGGTGCCCTTGGCCTTGTCGGTGGCCGCCTTGACCGCCTGCTCCGGCGTCTGCTTGGCCTTGTCCAGCCACTCGGACACCTGGGTCTTGTCGTCGGGGTCCTGGTCCGGGTCGACCTGGGTGCGGAAGACCTTGCCGCTCACCGCGTCGATGTCGATACGGTGCAGGGTGCCGTCGGGCTGGGCGACCTTGGCCTCCCACTCCGGGGCGCCCTCACTGGGCGCCGGGTTCGGCATGCTGGGGCTCGGCGAGCCGGTCGGGGAGCCGGTCGGGGACGCGGAGGCGTCGGCCTCGGTGCGCTTGAGTTCGAGGTCCACGAGCTTGCCCTCGGGGACCTCCTTGACGGCGGTGTCGGCGGCCTTGTCCCAGGTGACCTTCGTGGCTGTGACGAGGTCCTTGCGCTCGGTCCGGTCCTCGTTCATCGAGGCCGACGGGGAACCGGTGGGGGACGCGGTATCGGTGGCGGTCGCGGTAGGGGATTCGGTCTGGGCCGCCTCCGCGACGCTGGAACGTGTGGTATCGGCGTTCGTACAGGCGGTCAGCAGCAGAACCGAGGCGCCCAGGGCGCCCATCACGGCCAGTGAACGCAGCGGGGGAAGTCGTCGTGCAGAGCTCATGATGCTCTCCGTAACCGCTTCGTCACGGAGACACACCGGTCCAGTATGAAAATCACTCCATTGGCCGGGCGCTGGTTCGGACCGCTCCGCTCAGCGAGCCCGTACGAACTCCACCCGGCCGGTTCCCGTGGCGGTCACCGGGCGTCGGGGCAGCGTCCGGATCCCGGCCCCTTCCAGCCACTCGCGGTACGCGGTGGACTGGCGGGCGACCTCCCAGTACGCGTCCTCCAGCGCCGGGAAGACGGCGTCCAGCTCGCCGAGGGTGCGGGCGGCCAGCAGCAGGCGTACGCCGAGCGGGTCGCCGTACAGACGCCGTACCGCGAGGTCGGGGCGGGACTGGGAGCTGGGCTGGCAGACGGTGACGACCTCGCCGGTGGCGACGAGGGACGCGGCGGTGTGGTAATCGCCGTGCAGCACCCGCGGGTTGAGGCCGACGGCACGCAGCATGCGGTGCACGCCGTCCCACTCGCCGTCGACGGTGGGGTCGACCATCCACCGGTCGTCGGCCAGGTCGGCGAGCCGGACAACGGGCCGGACGGCCGCGGGGTGGTCGGCGGGCAGCATGACGAACTGCGGTTCGCGCTCGACGAGGACCCGCAGCCGCAGGCCCTCGGGCACGTGCAGGGGACAGTCCTCGACCTCGTGCACGAAGGCGACGTCGAGCTGCCCGTCGGCGACCCGGCGCAGCAGCGCGTTGGCCGAGACGTCCATCTGCGGCGTCGGTTCCAGGCCCGGCCGTCTGAGCCGGCGCAGCCAGCCGGCCAGGGCCCGGCTGGCCGTGGACCCGATACGCAGTCTGCTGTCGCCGCCGGCCGAGGCGGCGCGGGCCTCGCGGACCAGGGTGCTCATGTCGGCCAGCAACGGACGGGCCCGGCCGAGCACCGTCCGGCCGAGCGGGGTGGGGCGGCAGCCGGTGCGTTCACGGATGAACAGGGGGCCGCCCAGGGCCTGTTCGATGCGGACCAACTGGGTGCTCAACGTAGGCTGGGCGACGCCCAGTTGGCGTGCCGCCCGGTGCAGGCTGCCGGCGTCGGCGATGGCGCACAGCGCGCGTAGGTGCCTCACCTCGAGCTCCATGCAGGGAGCGTAGGGCGGAACAGTTGGTTGCGCCAGGTGAACAAAAGGCGGCGGATCAGGGCGAGTTCTGCACTCTGGTCAAAGCCGCAACAAGTGGCCGGGCGGTGGGTGATAGCCCGGCCCTATCACCCCTTGCCATCATCACAGCGGGCTCATGGGCGCTCCACACTCACCGGTGACGACTTCTCCCCACTCCCCCACTCAAGGAGTCATCGATGCGTATCAGCCTGCCCCTGCTGTCCACCGCGGTCGGTCTCGGCCTGACGGCGGCCGCGCTCGGCACCGGTCCCGCCGCGGCGGCCGCCGTGCCCCAAACCCCGGCCCAGGGCGCCCACGTGGGCTACGCGCCCTCGGCCGGCTCGGGCGAGGACGCCGCCGCCAACCGGGCGTTCTTCGAGGCGGTCATCAAGTCGGTCGCCGAGAAGCGCGCCGCCAACCCGACGTCGGCGGCGTCCGTCACCGTCTACTACAGCGCCACCAACGCGCCGAGCTTCCGCTCGCAGATATCGCGCTCCGCACAGATATGGAACAGCTCGGTCTCCAACGTGCGGCTCGCGGAGTCGAGTTCCGGCGCGGACTTCGCCTACTACGAGGGCAACGACGCGCGCGGCTCGTACGCCTCCACGAACGGGCACGGCAGCGGCTACATCTTCCTCGACTACCGGCAGAACCAGCAGTACGACTCGACCCGCGTGACCGCCCACGAGACCGGGCACGTGCTCGGTCTGCCCGACCACTACTCGGGACCGTGCAGCGAGTTGATGTCGGGCGGCGGCCCCGGACCGTCCTGCACCAACCCGTACCCGAACTCCGCCGAGCGCGGCCGGGTGAACCAGCTTTGGGCCAACGGCTTCAAGGCGGCCCTCGACAAGGCGCTGGAGAAGACCTCTCAGCGCTGACCACCGAGGCGGACACCCGCGTGGGCGGCCCGGCCGGGCCGCCCACGCGCACGTGTGCCGTGCTCGGGGAGCGCGGCTCGTACGGCCCCGTGTACGGCTCGGGCGAGCCGGGCGCCCCACTCGGAACGGGGGCCTGCGAAGGCATGTGTCTCCGCGCCGTCGCCGGGGGTGCGGGCGGCGACGCACACGGCGTCGGTGGGGGTGCCGGAGCAGTCGAGACCGGCGTCCAGCAGCGCCTGGACCTTGGCCTCGGTCGCCGTCATCACCGCGTTGACCAGCGCGGCGTCGCTCAGCGCGACCGGCAGCGCGGCGACGATGTTGATCGTCCCGGGCGGTGCGGCTCCGGTGGCGCCCTCCTCGGGCGAGGCCGCCCAGCCGCGGACCGAGATGCCGGCGGTCACCACGGCCTCGGCCCCGCCGTCCCGCGCCCGGCCGAAGGCGGACACGTCGGCGGCCGTCATCAGGCCCACCCCTGACCCGCGGGCGCCGGCCGTGCGGGCCAGGCCGGCCAGGTGCCGTGCGGGGTCGGTGCGCCGGTAGCCGTGGGCGACCTGGGCGTTGAGCACCCACGCGCGTTCGCCGAGCCCGCCGCCCAGCACGGCGCTGCTGACCATGCGCCAGCCCGGCCCCGGACGCCACAGCAGGGCGTGGAGCCGTTCGCCGTCCTCCAGCCGGGTCAGGCGCTCCGGGGCCGGCAGGCGGGACCCGGTACGGGGCGGGGGCAGGAGGGGGGCGGGCACGGTTGGGGCTCCCAGCGGCGATCGACGGGGCGGGCCGGACGATCGTACTCAGTGCCGGTGTTTGGGCGGCGGGCCGCCCGGTCCGGTCGCGGGGCGCATTGCGCACCCGGGTCCCGGCACCTTCACTGAACACAACTTCGCCATCGGGCGACGGATCGGAGGCCGCGATGCTGTCCCACACCCTGGAGCATGGGGTCCTGGTCATCACGGTGGACCAGGACCCGGGAATCGACGGGCGGGCCACGCTGACCACGCACATCACCAACCTGGTCGACGCCCATCAGCCGACCCCCGTCGTCATCGTCCTGACCGAGCGCGCCACCGGCCACACCACGGTCAGTGCCGTGCTTCGGGCCCACCAGTGGTGCGGCCGGCTCGGCGTCCTGATGTCCGTCGTGACCCACAGCGCGCCGGTGCGGCGGCTGCTGGAGAACAACGCCGACACCTCGGGTCCGCGTCTGGTCGTGCACGCCCGCGTCGACACCGCCATCAGCACCGCGTTCACCGCGGCGGCCTAACGCCCGTACGCGATTGTGCGGCCACTCCCGCTGTTACTGCTGTCCGAGCCAGAGGTCGGGGCCGAAGACCTCGTAGTGGATGGCCTCGGCGGGCACCCCGCGGCTCAGCAGGTCGCCGCGGACGGCCCGCATGAAGGGCACCGGGCCGCACAGGTAGACCGTGAGGTCCTCGGGCAGTTCGAGGCCGGTGAGGTCGGCGCGGCCGGCGGACGCCTGGGGCGCCCGGTCGCCGGGCTCCTCGTACCACAGGTGGAGCCGGGCGTCGGGCAGCGCGCGTATCAGGTCGAGCTGCTCCTGCCGGTGGGCGTGGTGCTCGGGGGTGCGGTCGGCGTGGACGACGGTCACCGGGCGGTCGGCGCCGGCGGCGGCCAGGTGGTCGAGCATGGCCAGCATGGGGGTGACGCCGATGCCCGCGGAGGCCAGCAGCAGCGGGCGGGGGTCCTCCGCCAGGCCCAGGTCGCCGAAGGGCGCGGACACGGTGAGCACGTCACCCTTGCGGGCGTTCGCGTGCAGCCAGGAGGAGACCTCGCCGTCCGGCCGCCCGTCGCCCCGGACGCGCTTGACGGTGATGCGCCAGTCGGGTCGGCCGGGCGCGGCGGACAGGCTGTACTGGCGGATCTGCCGGGCGCCGTCGGGCAGTTCGACCTGGACGCTGACGTATTGCCCCGGACGGAAGGGTGCCGCGGCGCGGTCGCCGGCCGGCCGCAGTACGAGGGAGACGGTGTCGGCGCTCTCCTCGACCCGGTCGGTGATCTCCATGGGGCGCCAGACGTCTCCGGCCGCGACGCCCGTCCGCGCGTAGAGACGGGCCTCGATGGCGATGAGCGCGTTGGCCATCAGCCAGTAGACCTCGTCCCAGGCGCGGGCGACCTCGGGGGTGACGGCGTCGCCGAGCACGTCGATTATGGCGGCCATCAGATGCCGGTGGACGATCGTGTACTGGTCGGAGGTGATGCCCAGCGAGGCGTGCTTGTGCGAGATCCGGGAGAGCATCACGTCGGCACGCTCGTCGGGGTGTTCCAGCAGCATGCCGGCGAACGCGGCGACGGAGCCCGCCAGGGCACGCTGCTGCTCGCCGTTGGCCTGGTTCCCTCGGTTGAACAGGTTCCGCAGCAGCTCGGGGTGGGCGTCGAACATCTTCCGGTAGAACAGGTCGGCGATGTCACCGATGGCCGCTCCGACGGCGGGAAGAGTGGCTCGGACCACGGGAACGGACTGTTCGGAGAGCACAGCGACTCCTTAATTGGTAGATGATATTCGTGTTTTAGGTCACGACTCGGGGTGACGGGTGGCCCGTCGGCGGGCCACCCGTCACCCCGAGGGGCGGTCCGTCAGGCCGATCAGCACCGGGCCGGTCGGCGAGGCCACCAGGTCGGTCACGGTCAGGGGGTCGAGCGCGGCGTAGAACGCCTCCTGGGCGTCGCGGAGCGCGCCGCGCAGCCGGCAGGCCCCGCGCAGCGGGCAGGGGTTGCCGCCCTCGCAGTCGACCACCTCGGCGTCGCCCTCGAGTTCGCGCACCAGCCAGCCCACGGAGGCGGACCGCCCCAGGCCGGTCAGTGTCAGCCCGCCGCCGCGACCGCGCCGCGCCTCCACCACGCCGAGATGCTGGAGGCGGGTGATGGCCTTCGCCGCGTGTGTGTACGGCACACCGACGACCTCGGCCACCTCTCGGGTGGCCAGTGGTTCGTCACCGTCTCTCACGACCGCGAGGCGCATCACGGAACGCAGCGCCAGGTCGGTGAACTTCGTCAGCCGCACAGCCAGGACGCTATCAAATACGCATGCTAGATTCGCCTTTACCTCGGGTACCGGTCCTGTGGAGTGCGTCACTCGGCCGACCGCACCCGCGGCGCCTTCTCAACGGGGCAGCACACAGGAACAGTTGGAGAACGGTGGCACCTGATGGCAGCGGAAGACAGCGGCACCTCGGACAGGGCGGCGGGCCCTCCCCTCCCCCGGGTTCTGTGCGACACCGCCGAGCTCGCGGCCCGCGGCGGCGACACGCCGGCCGGCGCCCTGTGGAAACTGGCGGAACCCGGGCGGCAGCTCGACGCCAACGTCGTCCGCCTCCCCGCCGAGGGACGGGTGGACACGCACACCGAGCCGGACCTCGACGTCCTGCTGCTCGTCCTCGACGGCGAGGCGTCCCTCCTGTGCACCGACGGCGAGCGTCCGCTGCGCGCGGGCATCCTGACCTGGCTGCCGCACAGCTCGACGCGGGCCGTCCGCGCCGGGGCGGACGGGGTGACGTATCTGACCGTGCACCGGCGGCGCCCCGGTATGCGCATCCAGTCGCCGCAAGCCGCCGACCGGCTGAGGCGGCCCGTCGACGACACCGGCGACCGCGGCTGAACACACGGTCAGCTCCCGGTGGGTGAGGCAAGGCCCAGGCGCCCGTCGAACACCTCGGTGACCCGGTCGGCCGCGGCCAGATGGGCGTGGTCGTGGGTGACCAGCACCGTGGCGGTGCCCCGCTCCCGGGTGAGGCGGGTGATCAGGTCGATGACGGCGGCGCCCCGCTCGTGGTCGAGGGCGCTGGTGGGTTCGTCGACGAGCAGCACACCGGGGTCGTTCATCAGGGCACGGGCGATGTTGATCCGCTGCCGCTGGCCCCCGGAGAGCTGGTGGGGCCGTCGGCCGGCCAGGTCCGCGAGGCCCACCGCGTCGAGGAGTTCCAGGGCCCGGCCCCGGGCGGCGCGCGCCCTGCGCCCGTCGAGGTGGGCCATCACCTGGAGCTGCTCGGCCGCGGTGAGCGACGCCAGCAGGTTGGGCTGCTGGAAGACGATCCCGATCCGGTGCCGGCGCAGGCCGGCCAGCTCCCCGCGGCTCATCCCGGTGGTGTCGGTGCCGTCGACGGTGACGGTCCCGGAGTCGGGCGTGATCAGCGTGGCGGCCACGGCGAGCAGGCTGGACTTGCCCGATCCCGAGGGGCCGATGACGGCGGTCAGGCCGCCCCTCGGAACGTCCAGGGTGACGCGGTCGAGGGCGGTCAGGCGACCGTCGCCGTCGGGGTAGGTAAGGGTGATGTCGGTCAGGCTCAGGCTCATCGGGCGCTCCCCAGGGCGGTCAGTGGGTCCACGGAGGTGATGCGGCGGACGGCGAGGCCCGCCCCGAGCCCGCCCAGGAGCACCATGACGGCGGCCGGAACGAGGACGGTGGCGGGAGTGAGGACGAAGGGGACGGCCGAGCCGGAGAGCGCGGCGCCGATCGCGACGGCGGCGGCGGTGCCGGCGAGGGTGCCGCCGACCAGCAGCACGACGGCCTGGCCGAGCGCGTCGCGCACCAGCGAGGCGGTGGTGGCGCCCAGGGCCTTCAGCACGGCGATGTCGCCGCCGCGCTGGATCGTCCACACGGTGAAGAAGGCCCCGACGACCAGGGCGGAGATGGCGAACAGGAAGCCGCGCATGAGTTGCAGCGAACCGTGCTCGGAGGTGTAGGAGCCGATCGCGGAGAGCGACTCGTCCTTCGTCACGGTCTCGGTGCCCGCCGCCCGGTCCGTCGCCGCGAGGTCGGCTCCGGAGGCGGTGTCGAGGGCGATCACCGTCGCGACGGGCCCGTCGGCGGCGGCGGTGGGCGGGGCGACGGACTGCCAGGTGCGCAGGCTCGTCCACACCACGGGCGTGTGGCTGAAGGAGACGTCGCGGTCGGTGGTGGCGACGGTCAGCTCCCGGCCGGCGAGGGTGAGGGTGTCGCCCGCACCGACGCCGAGTTCGTCCGCGACGGTGTGCGGGATCGTCACCGTACGGTCGTCGGTCCGGTCGCCGTCCGGTGCGAGAGGCGAGCCGGGCCGGACGCCGAAGACGGACACCCCGGTGCTCCGGTCACCGGCGCCCGCCCTGGTGGTGGTGATGCCCAGCGGTTCGGCACCGCGGACGCCGGGCGCCTTCGCCCACCGGAGCCACTGCGCCTCGGTGACGGTGGAGTTCGCGTACGACAGGTCCTGGCCGCCGCTCGGCGCGGCGAAGGCGATCCGGTCGGCGGGCAGGGACGTGACGGCGGAGACGTTCTCCCGGGCCAGGCCGGCGGTCAGCCCGGACACCAGCCCGACCAGCAGGGTGATCAGTACGACGACGACGCCCATCAGGGCGAACCGCCCCTTGGCGAACGTCAGGTCTCTCAAGGCGACAAACACGTCTTCGCCCGGCCTTTCGACAACAGTGGGTGGACAACGTGGACAACGGTGGGTGGGAGTGGGGCACAGGCACCGCCGGTGGATCGGCGACGTGTCCCACCGTCGCCGCCCGGGGGCCTCGCGGGCATCGCTCCTGGGCGGGCACTTCCGGGGCCGAAGGATGCGGCCCGGCTTGCACCTTTCGACAGATGCCCGGCCCCGGCACGGTCCGTAGGCTGGTACGACCGTGAACGTTCTGACTCCCACCACCCGGCCCCTGACCTGGAGCCTGCACCTGCTAGTGGCCGGTCTGCTCGCCCTGGCGGCGGTGCGGGCGGTGACGGACGACCGGCCGCACGCGCCCGCGGTGTTCGCCGTGGCCGCGGCGGTGGGGGTGGTGTACGCCGTGGGCCCCGCGCTTCCCGCCGTCCGCGCCTCCCGCCGCGCCGCCGCGCTGTGGCTGGCGGCGGTCGGCGCGGCGTGGCTCGCGCTGCTGGCCCTGTCCGCCGAGGGGGTCTGGCTGGCGTTCCCGCTGTACTTCGTCCAGCTCCATCTGCTGTCCCGCCGTGCCGGGCTGATCGCGGTGGTCGGCACGACGGTCGCGGCGGTCACCGGGTTCTCCGCCCACCAGGGCACGTTCACGGCGGCCACCGTGATCGGCCCCACGCTCGGGGCCGCCGTCGCGGTGGCGGTGGTGTGGGGCTACCAGGCGCTGTACCGGGAGAGCGAGCAGCGCCGCCGGCTCATCGAGGAGCTGACCGTCACCCGGGCCGACCTGGCCGACGCCCAGCGGACCGCCGGGGTGCTGGAGGAACGCCAGCGCCTCGCCCGGGAGATCCACGACACCCTCGCCCAGGGGCTGTCCAGCATCCAGTTGCTGCTGCGGGCCGCGGAGCGTGCGCTGCCCGAGCGGCCGGGACCGGCGACCACCTATGTGGGCCAGGCCCGGCAGACGGCGATGGACAATCTCGCCGAGGCCCGCCGGTTCGTCGCCGCCCTCTCCCCGCCGGCCCTGGACGACACCACCCTCTCCGACGCGCTGGACCGGCTGTGCGCCACCACCGGCGACCGGCACGGGATCGACGTCCGCTTCCGTCTCGCCGGCCGGCCCCGCCCCCTGCCCACCGCGCACGAGGTCGCCCTGCTGCGCGTCGCCCAGTCCGCGCTGGCCAACACGGTCGGGCACGCCCGCGCCGGCCACGCCGAGGTGGCCCTGAGCTATCAGGACGACGCCGTCGACCTGGCCGTCACCGACGACGGGGCGGGTTTCGACCCCGGCGCGGTGTCCTCCCCCGGTCCGACGGGCGCGGGCTTCGGACTGGCCGCGATGCGGGCCCGTATGCACGCCCTGGACGGCACGCTCGCCGTCGAGACCTCCCCCGGACACGGCACCGCGCTCGCCGCGCGGCTCCCCCTGCCGCCCGCCACCGACGACGACCGCGAGGCCCAGCCGTGACCGAGACCGCGCCGAAGCCGATCCGACTGCTGCTCGCCGACGACCACCCCGTGGTCCGCGCCGGGCTGCGCGCGGTGCTGGAGACCGAGGAGGGCATCACCGTGGCCGCCGAGGCCGCGACCGCCGAGGAGGCCGTCGACCGGGCGGGGCGGGGCGACATCGACGTCGTCCTGATGGATCTGCGGTTCGGCGGGGGCATGACCGGCGCCCAGGCCACGGCCGCGATCACCGGCCGGCCCGGGGCGCCGCGCGTCCTGATCGTCACGACGTACGACACCGACGCCGACACGCTGCCCGCCATCGAGGCCGGTGCCACCGGCTACCTCCTCAAGGACGCCCCGCCCGAGGACCTCGCCGCCGCCGTGCGCACCGCCGCGACGGGCCGCACGGCCCTGGCGCCGACGGTCGCGGACCGGCTCATGACGCGCCTGCGGGAGCCGCACACCTCGCTGACCCGCCGTGAGACCGAGGTGCTCGCCCTGGTCGCCGAGGGCCTGTCCAACCAGCACATCGGCGAGCGGCTGCATCTGACCGAGGGCACGGTCAAGTCCCATCTGGCCCGCGTCTACGCCAAGCTGGACGTGGACTCCCGCACCGCCGCGGTCGCCGCCGCCGGCGCCCTCGGTCTCATCCGGCGCTGAACCGGGCCGGGGCTCAGCGGGCCTCGGCGCGCAGCTCCGTCAGGGAGCGCGCGGTCAGGGGGCGCGGCTCCTCGTCGGGGTCGACGAGGACGACGGTGCAGGTGGCGGCGTGGGTGAGGGCGCTGGTGAAGCTGTCGTCGGCGAACTGGGTGAGCGGGCCGCGCGGCGAACGGCCGACCGCGACCGTGCGGGCCCCCACCTCGGCGGCGTGCCGGGCCAGGAGGCGGCCCGCGGCGGCGTGGTCGCCGACGCCGTGCAGGACCTGACCGGTGGCGGCCACGCCGAGCCCCTTCAGCCGGTCCAGGTGGGCGGTGACGGCGGCCTTGGCCTCCGCGTCGGTCTCGGTGTCGACGGCCTGTTCCTCGACGACGGCGGTCTGCCGCACGTGGACGACCTCGAGCGGGCCGCCGGTGTCGCGGGCGAGACGGGCCGCGCTGTCGACGACGGCGGCCGCCTCCGGGTGGGCACCGACGGCCACGACGACGGGCCGCGCGCCGGCCGGTGCCGGGCCGCCGGCGCCTCCGACGGCGGTGAGCGCCGGCGCGACGGGCTCGCCGTCGATCCCGCCCTTCTCGGCCTCGCGCAGCAGCCCGTGGCCGCTGGCGAGGACCGGGATGGCGAGCAGGAAGGTGGCGGCGCCGAGGTAGAACGGGACGCTCAGGTCCGTGGCGTCGGCGAGCTTTCCGGCGACGTAGGGGGCCAGGCCGCCCCCGATGAAGCGGAGGAATCCGTACGCCGAGGAGGCCACGGGGCGCTCGACCGGCGAGACGAGCATGACGGCCTGGGTGGTGAGGGTGTTGTTGATGCCGATGAAGGCGCCGCTGACGACGACCGCGACGATCACGGTGGTGGGGTCGGTGACGCCGGCCGCGATGACGGCCATGACGATGCTCAGGCCGAGGAGGTTGGCGTAGAGGACCGGTGCGGTGCCGTAGCGGGCCTGGAGGCGCGGGGCGAAGAAGACGCTGAAGGCGGCGACCAGCAGGCCCCAGCCGGTGAAGACGAGGCCGAGTTCGTGGGCGTTCAGCTCCATCGGGTACGGGGCGTAGCCGAGCATGGTGAAGAAGCCCCAGTTGTACAGCAGGGCCATGATGCCCATGGTGAGCAGGCCGCGGTGGCGCAGTGCCTTGAGCGGGGCGAGCGGTGAGGTGACCCGCTTGGGTTTGGGCAGGTCGGGGACGAAGGCGACGGTGGCTATCAGGGCGATGGCCATCAGAGCGGCGACGCCGAAGAAGGGGCCGCGCCAACTGATGCCGCCGAGTTCGCCGCCGAGCAGGGGGCCGACGGCGATGCCGAGGCCGAGGGCGGTCTCGTAGAGGATGATCGCGCCGCCGAAGCCGCCGCTCGCGGAGGCCACGATGACCGCGAGGGAGGTGGCGATGAACAGGGCGTTGCCCAGTCCCCAGCCGGCCCGGAAGCCGACGATGCCGTTGATGGAGTCGGTGGTGCCCGCCAGCGCGGCGAAGACGACGATGACGGCGAGACCGGTGACCAGGGTGCGCTTGGCTCCGATGTGGCTGGAGACCCAGCCGACGAAGAGCATGGCGACGGCGGTGACGACCAGGTAGCTGCTGAACAGCAGGGAGACCTGGCTGGGGGTGGCGTCGAGGCTGTCGGCCAGCGCGGGCAGGATCGGGTCGACCAGGCCGATGCCCATGAAGGAGATGACACAGGCGAAGGCGACGGCCCAGACGGCCTTGGGCTGCCGGAACGGACTGGCGGTCCTGGCGTGCGGCGTGCCCTGTCGCTGTGGCGCGCCCGGTCCTTGCGATGCGCTCATGTGCGGTGTTCCTCCTGGGTGTCCTGACGGTTGTGGATGACCCGGGCCAGGGCCAGGAGCGCGGTGGTGGTGGCCTGCCGCTCCGGGACGGTCATGTCCTGCATGAGCTGATCGAGGGCCCCGGCCCGCTCGGCACGTCGCCGCGCGAGGATCTCCAGCCCGGTGGACGTCACCTCGACGAGCACGCCGCGGCCGTCGCTGGCGTCGGCGGTGCGCCGGGCCAGTCCCGCCCGTTCCAGGCGCGTGACGAGTTGGGTCATGTTCGGCTGGGAGACGCCCTCGGCCCTGGCGAGTTCGGTCAGCCGCTGCGGACCCTCACGACTCAGCCTGGCCAGCGTCGAGGAGGCGGCGGTGCTGAGACCGCCGGTCCGGGCGCTCTGCCGCACGTACCGGATCATCTGCTCTACGGCGATGATCAGGTCGTCCGGGGACGTGGGCGGGGGTGGTACCGGACCCATGGGCACATCCATAAGCGCATTATGCATTTAGATGTAACGTGAAACAAGATGGTTCGAGTCCCCTTCTTCCTGTTGTGCCGGGCGACCTCCGGGGAACTCTTCCAGGGAACAAGGGAGGAAACGGCATGGACTACTGGCGCGGGTTCGCACAGCAGATGGCGTCGTTGGCACGTGACCTGCTGGCCCAGGAGTCGGTGAACGGCACTCTGGAGCGGATCACCGCTTCGGCCACGGAACTGGTCGAGGACTGCGACGCCGCCGGCATCCTGATCCTGCGCGGCGACCGGGTGCAGTCTCTCGCCCCCACCGACCAGGTGGTCGTCGACAGCGACGCGCTGCAGGGGCGCGTCAGGGAAGGGCCGTGCTTCGACGCCGCACGCGCCACGGTGCGGCAGCGGCAGTTCCGGATCGCCGACTTCACCGACGAGGCGCGACGCTGGCCCAAGTACGTGCCCGAGGCCCGCGAGCTGGGCCTCGGCAGCATGATGGGGTTCCTGCTGTTCACCGAGGACGAGGACCTCGGGGCACTGAACCTGTACTCCTACCGGCCCGGCGCGTTCACCGAGGCCGACGAGACGGCCGGCTGGCTGCTGGCCTCCCATGCCGCGGTCGCCTTCTCCAGCGCCCGTACGCACGCCCAGTTGCAGGAGGCCATCGGTACCCGCCACACCGTCGGCGAGGCCATGGGCATCCTCATGGGCAGTCACCGCCTCACCGAGGACCAGGCGTTCGCCACCCTGCGCCGGTACTCGCAGGACCACAACGTCAAACTCCGGGACGTGGCCCGGCGGGTGTGCGAGCGGGGCGCCCTGCCCTGAGCGGTGTACGCGGGAGCTCTGAGGGGTGTATGCAAGAGAACAGGCAAGGATTGAACGAGTTCCTCTCGTTTCGATCACGAACCCTCGTATAGTGATCGCCAGTTGAGTGCCGTGTGAAGCTCTCCGCTCCCACGCGCCCCGTTGGACGACACGAGGGCCGCCCCCCGCGGCCTGGCGAGGACCCGATTGATGACCGCGCCCGCCCGCCCCGGCGACCGCCCCGCTCCCGCTCCCCGCGCCCTCGCGGCGGTGGCCCTGCCGTGCGCCGTCGTGGCGGCGCTCGTCGTCGGCGGCGCCGTCGCCGCCGCGCCCTCCTCGGTGCGCCTTCCGCTCGGCCTGGGCGCGAGCGCCGCGGCGATCCTGCTCTGCGTGGCCGTGACGGTGGCCGTGCACGCCGTCCGCACGGAGCGGGCCACCCGCCGGCTGCTGGAGGCCGCCCGCACGGACGCGGACTCTCTCGCCCAGGAGCGGGGGCGGTTGGCGGAGCGGGCCCGCCAGGACCAGGAGCGTCTTCGCGCGGCGGCGGACGGTGAACGGGCCCGTGCCGCCGCGGAGGCCGACCGCGAACGGGCCGCGCTCATCGCCGGGTTCGACGGCGAGCGCGAGCGGCTCACGGACGGTTTCGAGCAGGAGCGGGCGCGGCTGGCCGACCAGCGGGCCCAGGAGGCCGCACGGCTCGCCGAGGAGACCGCCCGGCTGCGCGCCCGGCTCGAGGGGGCCACCGGTGAGCGTGCCGCCGCCGTCTCCGCGACCGCGAACGCGGCCGGCCGGATGCAGGCGCTGGCCACCGGGATGCTCGCCGACCTGCGCGCCATGGAGGAACGGCACAGCGACGAGGACGTCCTGGCCGACCTGCTCCACCTCGACCACCGCACCGCGCAGGCGGGCCGGCTAGCCGACTCCGTCGCCGTCCTCACCGGCGCCCGCTCCGGGCGCCGTTGGGCACGGCCCATCGGCATGGAGTCCATTCTGCGCGGCGCCATGGGACGCATCGCCGGCTACCAGCGGGTGCGTGTCCACTCCGCCAGCGACACCGCGGTCGCCGGACACGCCGCCGAGGGCGTCATGCACGCCCTGGCCGAACTCCTCGACAACGCCGCCAACTTCTCCCCGCCGACGGCCGAGGTCCACGTGTACGTGGAGGCGGTGCCGGCCGGGGTCATCGTCTCCGTGGAGGACAGCGGACTGGTGATGGGCGAGGTGCAACTGCGCCGGGCCCAGCAGGCGGTGGCCGGTGAGACGGCGGCCCTCGGCGGTCTGACCGGCACCCGGCTCGGCCTGGCCGTGGTGGGGCGCCTGTCGGCCAAGTACGGGCTGAAGGTGTCCTTCCGGCCGTCCGCGCGCGGGGGCACGGGCGTACTGATGCTCGTCCCGCAGGACATCCTGAGCGGCCCCGCCGCCTCCGGCCGTCCCTCGGCCGCCCCGTCCCTCACGGACCCCTCCCCCTCCCCCGCGGCCCCGGCCGGTCTGCCGCCCGCCCCCGCACCGCCCGCCGCCGAGCCCGGGCCCGCCCCCGTCGACGCGGATGCCGAGCCACCGGCCGTCCACGAGTCGGCGGACCTGGACCCCGACCGGGCCCAGGCGCCAAACGAGCCGTCCACGGAGCTGCCCAAGCGCCGTCGCGGCCGTACCCTCGCCGCCGCCGAACGCGCCCGGGCCGCCACCCGGGCCCCCGAGCCGCGCGCCGCGCCGCCCGCCGACGACGCGAAGACACGCGCGGCCCGCTTCAGCAGCTTCCGCCAGGCCGTACGGCCCACCACAGGCGCCGCACCCGAACCGGCCGAACCGGCCGAGACGGCCGCCGACCACCCGACCCACTCACACGCGCACCCGGAAGGCGACACCACTTCATGACCGGCTCGACCACCGCCGACGAGAAGCTCACCTGGCTCATCGAGGGCCTCCTGGAGCGCACGCCGGGCGCGCGGCACGCGCTCGTCCTGTCCCGTGACGGACTCAGGCTGTGCCACACCCCGGAACTCACCGTCGACCAGGCCGATCAACTGGCCGCCATCGCCGCCGGCATCCAGTCGCTGTCCCACGGCGCCTCCGTGGAGTTCGGCGACGGCAGCGGCGGGGTGCGCTCCGCCATGACCGAGTTCTACGGCGGAATCCTGTTCATCGTGGAGGCCGGTGAGGGCGCGCACCTCGCCGTGGTCACCTCGGAGGAGGCGGACGCGGGGCTCGTCGGGCACAACATGAGCGAACTCGTCGAACAGCTCGGCGAACACCTCACCGCGCCGCCGCGCACGTCATGAGCCGCCCCGGCAGGGACGACGCACCCGACCGGCTGTACACCGTCACCCAGGGACGCAGCGGTTCGGGCCCCGACAACCCCTTCGACCTGGTCACCCTCGTGGTCGCCGAGTGCGATCCGACCCCCGGCATGCAGTCGGAGCACACGGCGATCCTGAGGCTCACCGAGGCCCCCACGGCCGTGGTGGAGATCGCCGCCGAACTGCGGCTCCCGGTGAGCATCACCAAGATCCTGCTCTCCGACCTGCACGCCGCCGGCCGGGTGAGCGCACGCCACCCGTACACCGCAGCCGTCCCCGATCCCGACATCCTGGAGCAGGTGCTCGTTGGACTCCGCAATCTCTGACGCCCGTACCCCAGCACGCACCCCGGCGCGCACCCCGCTGGGTGCGTCCGCCGACAACGGCCTGAAGATCGTGGTCGTGGGCGGGTTCGGCGTCGGCAAGACGACCATGGTCCGCTCGGTCAGCGAGATACGTCCCCTCAACACCGAGGAGACGATGACGCAGGCCGGCGAGGCGGTCGACGACACCAGCGAGGTGCGCGGCAAGACCGCGACGACCGTCGCCTTCGACTTCGGCCGCATCAGCCTCGACACGCGCAACGTGCTGTACCTGTTCGGCGCGCCCGGCCAGGAGCGGTTCTGGTTCCTGTGGGACCGGCTGTTCTCCGGCACCCTCGGCGCGGTGGTCCTGGTCGACACCCGCCGCATCGACGACTCCTGGTACGCCATCGACCGCCTGGAGCACCACGGCACGCCGTTCATCGTGGCCTGCAACGACTTCGGCGGCCCGGAGCATTCGCCCGAGGCCGTCCGGGAGGCCCTCGACCTGGACCCGCTGGTACCGCTGGTCTCCTGCGACGCCAGGTCCCGCGAGTCCAGCAAGCAGGTGCTGATCGCGCTGGTCGAGCACCTGCGGGCCCGCTACACCGGCCAAGCCGCCCCGCCCCGACAGGAGTTCGTGTGAGCACCGAAGCCGCCGACGCCAAGGACGCCGTGCCGCTCGGCGGCCCCCGGTTCCAGACCGAACCCGCCCTGCTGTACCGGCAGATGCGGCGCGAGCACGGCGCCGTCACGCCCGTACTCCTGGACGGGGACGTCCCGGCCTGGCTGGTGCTGGGCTACCGCGAGCTGCACCAGGTGACCGGCGATCCGGTGCTGTTCAGCCGGGACTCGGACCTGTGGAACCAGTGGGAGAACATCCCCGACGACTGGCCGCTGCTGCCGATGATCGGCCGCAAGCAGCCGTCGATCCTGTACACGGTCGGCGAGCGGCACCGCGAACGCGCCGCCATGATCAGCAATGCGCTGGAGGCCGTCGACCCGCACGTCCTGCGCGGCCACGCCGAACGGTTCGCCGACGAACTCGTCGACCGGCTCTGCGCCAAGGGCGAGGCGGACCTCGTGGGCGACTACGCCATGCTGCTGCCGGTCCGGGTCCTGGCCCACCTGTTCGGCTTCTCCGACGAGGAGGGTCCCGCGCTGGTCACCGCCCTCAACGACATGATCGACGGCCGGGAGCGGGCCATCGCAGGGCAGACGCATCTCGGCACGTCGATGGCGCGGCTCCTCGCCGACCGGAAGGCGGCGCCCGCCGACGACGTCGCCTCCCGGATGCTGACCGACAGCGGCGGTTTCAGCGAGGAGGAGGTCATCCAGGACCTCATGGTGATGCTGGCCGCGGGCCACCAGCCGACGGCGGACTGGATCGGCAACTCGCTGCGCCTGATGCTGACCGACGACCGTTTCGCCGCCTCGCTGTTCGGCGGCCGCAACAGTGTCGCCGAGGCCATGAACGAGGTGCTGTGGGAGGACACTCCCTCGCAGAACATCGCCGGCCGCTGGACCTCTCGCGACACCCGGCTCGGCGGCCGCCACATCCGCGCCGGCGACCTGGTGCTGCTCGGCCTGCAGGGCGCCAACTCCGACCCGCAGGTCCGCACCGACGGCGCCGCGCTCACCGGAGGCAACAACGCGCACTTCTCCTTCAGCCACGGCGAGCACCGCTGCCCGTTCCCCGCGCAGGAGGTCGCCGAGGTCATCGCGCGTACGGGCATCGAGGTCGTCCTCGACCGGCTGCCGGACATCGACCTGGCGGTGCCCGCCGGGTCCCTCACCCGTCGTCCCTCGCCCTGGCTGCGGGGGTTGACCGAGTTGCCCGTGCGGTTCACCCCGACCACTGCCCTGGGAGGCACGTCAGCATGACGACCGGCACCGAAGAAGCCCGGATCCCGCTGGACCCGTTCGTCACCGACCTCGACGGTGAGAGCGCGCGGCTGCGCGCCGCCGGACCGCTCGCCGCCGTGGAGCTGCCGGGCGGCGTGCCCGTCTGGGCGGTCACGCACCACGCGGAGGCCAGGGCCCTGCTCACGGATCCGCGTCTGGTCAAGGACATCAACGTGTGGGGCGCCTGGCAGCGCGGCGAGATACCCGCCGACTGGCCGCTGATCGGGCTGGCCAACCCGGGCCGCTCGATGCTCACGGTGGACGGCGCCGAGCACCGCAGGCTGCGTACGCTCGTGGCGCAGGCGCTCACCGTGCGCCGGGTGGAACACATGCGGGAGCGGATCACCGAGCTGACCGACCGGCTGCTCGACGAGCTGGCCGCGGACGCGGACGCCGGTGTCGTCGACCTCAAGGCGGCCTTCGCCTACCCGCTGCCGATGTACGTCATCGCCGACCTGATGGGCATCGAGGAGGCGCGGCTGCCGCGCCTGAAGGAGCTGTTCGAGAAGTTCTTCTCGACGCAGACCCCGCCCGAGGAGGTCCTCGCGACCCTCACAGAGCTGGCCTCGGTCATGGGCGACACGGTCGCGGCGAAGCGCGCCGCGCCCGGTGACGACCTGACGAGCGCGCTGATCCAGGCGTCCGAGGACGGCGATCACCTCACCGACGCGGAGATCGTCTCCACCCTCCAGCTCATGGTGGCCGCCGGGCACGAGACGACGATCTCGCTCCTCGCGAACTCCGTGGTCAACCTGTCCACGCATCCCGAGCAGCGGGCCCTGGTGCTCTCGGGCGAGGCGGAGTGGTCCGCGGTGATCGAGGAGACGCTGCGCTTCTCGACGCCGACCTCGCACGTGCTGATCCGGTTCGCGACCGAGGATGTCCCGGTCGGCGACCGGGTGATACCCGCCGGGGACGCGCTGATCGTGTCGTACGGCGCGCTGGGCCGCGACGAGCGGGCGCACGGTCCGACGGCGGGCGGGTTCGACATCACCCGCACGTCGGAGAACCGGCACATCTCCTTCGGTCACGGACCGCACGTGTGCCCCGGCGCGGCCCTGTCCCGGATGGAGGCCGGCGTGGCGCTCCCCGCGCTCTACGCCCGCTTCCCGCACCTGGACCTGGCGGTGCCGGCCGCGGAGCTGCGCAACAAGCCGGTGGTCACGCAGAACGACCTGTTCGAGCTGCCGGTCAGGCTGGCGTAACGGCGTCCGGGGCGGCCGGGGCCACGACGGTCCCCTCACCCGCGGGGCGTTTGCTCCCCGCCCTGCGGGTAACTCCGGCATTCCGGACGCCGACCCCCGGGAGTCGTCATGTGGAAGCGCAAGGGCAGGAAGGGCCGCCGGACCGCCGAGCCGGTCCCCGTGGAGCTGTGCGACCTGTGTGCCAGGGTCTTTCCCGAGGACGAGTCCGTGAGCGGCTACGTGCCGGACTCGTCCTCGGCGCACGCCACCAACGAGTGGTTCGACGGGCTGCGGCTCATCACCACGTGCTCGGACGAGCACTTCGACGTGATCAAGGAGGGGTACGCGCACCGGCCCTTCGTGGACGAGGAGCTGTGGGCGGCGAAGCTCACGCGGGCCCTGACCACCGGGCCGCCGGCCGCCTCCATGGACCAGCTCGGCTGCCGCACGGGCCTCCAGGAGCCCCAGATCCGCGCCGCCGTCGCCTGGCACAACGAGCGCATGCGCGAGCAGCAGCGCACGGACCCCTGACCCCGGTTCGACTCCGGTCCCGGTCAGGACGGGCGGCTCCCGTACACGCGGTAGGGCTCCGCGTCGGCCCATCTGACGTCCAGGCCGAGGCCGGGCCGCCCGGTGTCGGGGCGCAGCCAGCCGCCTTCGGGCGACAGGGTGCCGTCGAACAGCAGCCGCTCGACGCGCACGTGGTCGTGGAAGTACTCCAGGTGCCGCAGCCGGCGCACGGCGCAGAAGGCGTGGGCGGACACCGCGGGGGCGCAGTGCGCGGACAGGTCGAGGTGCCGGACGGCCGACAGACCGGCGACCTCCAGCACGCCGGTGACGCCGCCGCACCGGGTGACGTCGGCCTGGAGGCAGTCGACGGCCGGTCCCGCCGGTCCCTCGGTGAGGTTGGCGAAGTCCTGGGCGGTGAAGGCGTACTCCCCCGCGGTGATCTCGAGCCGGGCCGGGCCCCGTTCGCGCAGCATCCGCAGTCCCTCCAGGTCGGCCGAGCCGACCGGCTCCTCGAACCAGCGCACGTCCCACTCGTCGTGGAACCTGTGCGCCCAGTACAGGGCCTCCTTGCGGCCGAGCGCCCCGTTGGCGTCGGCGAACAGTTCCGGCCCGTCGCCCACCGCCCGGCGTACGGCGGTCAGGCGCCGCGGGTCGGCCCCCGGTTCCCGTGAGGTCTTCAGCTTCACGCGCCCGATGCCCTGCTCGACCCAGCCGGCGAGCTGGCCGGTGAGGCGGTCCAGCGGGTAGTTCGTGAAGCCGCCGCTGCCGTAGACGGGCACCTGGTCGTGGTGGGCCGGCAGGAGGTGGACCAGCGCGATCCCGAGCAGCCGTGCCTTGAGGTCCCACAGCGCCACGTCGACGGCGGACAGGGCCATGGCCCCGACGCCGGGGCGGCCGGCGTTGCGCATCCGCGCCCCCATCCGTTCCCACAGCGCGGGCGGCGAGGAGACCGGCGCGCCCTTGACGACCGGCGCGAGCACGGAGTGCACGAAGGACGCCACGGAGACGTCCCCGTAGGTGTAGCCGAGGCCGGTTCTGCCGCCGGCGTGGACCCGTACGAGGACCAGGGTCGTGGAGTCCCACTCGAGGGTGCCGTCCTGCTCCCTGCCGTCCGGGCCGTCGGTGGGGACCTCGAAGGCGTGCACGTCGACCGCGTCGACCACGCGGTCGTCCAGCGCGTTCGCGTCGAAGCCGGTTGCGGACGTCATCGCGTACTCCCTCGCCTCGCTTACTCGGGCTGGTTCTCCGGGCAGGCCGGTTTCCCCGGGCCGGTTCCCCGCGCCGTCCGGTCCATTCGCGGGCCGTCCGGGTGGGCCGACGTTTGCCCGGGGCGCCCCCGGGTCACTCAGTTCTCCGTCCGCGAGCCATCGAAAGGACGCCCGAGGAGCACCCGTGAACCGGTTGTGGCGGCCGTTCCACCGCGTGTGGGACCGGCTGGCCGCGTCCGCTCTCGTCCGGCGCGGCCGGGAGCTGGAGCTGATGCACCGGGCCATGGGCTTCGCCACGCTCGCCCTGGTCACGCTGGCGCCGCTGCTGATCGTGGTGGCCGCGGCCGACCCGCTGGGACGCGGCGGCTTCGCGTCGTGGCTGGCCGACGGCATGGGGCTGTCCGGCCGGTCGGCCCGCGTACTGACCGACATCTTCAGCCCGCCGCCCAAGGTCGTCGGCACCACGAGCGTGTGGGGCGGCATCCTGCTCGCCGTGTTCGGCGTGTCCTTCGCGGCGAGCGTCCAGAACGGCTACGAGCGCATCTGGGGACTGCCCTCCGGCCCGTGGCACCGCATCTGGCGCCAGATGGCCTGGGTGGTCCTGCTGACCGCCTACCTCTACCAGGAGGTGCAGACGCGGACCGCGCTGCACGGGACGGCGCGGATCGCGCTGTCCACCGCCAGCGGCATGCTGTTCTTCTGGTGGGGCCAGCACTTCCTGCTGGGCGGCCAGGTCCGCTGGCGGGACCTCCTGCCGGGGGCGCTCGCCACGATGGTGGGCCTGATCGGCCTGCGCGGCTTCTCGTATCTCGTCTTCACGCCGCTCATCCTGGACAACGCGTTCAGTTACGGCACGGTCGGCATCGTGCTGGTGGTGGAGTCCTGGCTGATCGGGGTCGGGTTCGTCGTCTTCGGCGGCTCGATGGTCGGGCACTGGTTCTGCGAGCACCACTGGTGGACCCGCGCCATCGACCGGGAGCCGGACTGACCCGAGGGCGGTCAACCGGCGCGCCGGCGCAGGCCGCCGGTGACCAGGGCGGCGGCCGCCCCGGTCACCGCGGTGGCCAGGGCGAGCGGCCGCCGGTGGCGGGAGAGCCAGAACTGGAGGCTGCGCGGGTGGGCCTCGTCGTCGAAGACGCCGTGGGCTCCGTAGTCGTCGGGGGCGGTGTCGTCCGGCGGCTTCCAGAGGTTGACCGGCCGTGACGGGTCGACGGCCCGGTCCGTCTGCTGTCCGTCGTAGCCGGTGCGCGCCAGATAGCGGTCCAGGAGTCCCGGGGCGAGCTTCTGGCCAAGGAGCGTGGCGACGGTGGAGCCGCCGACCCAGTACACGCGCCGCTCGGGGTGGTCCGCGGCGTACAGCACCGCCCCGGCGGCGACCTCGGGCTGGTAGACGGGGGCCACCGGGCGCGGATGGCGGGGCAGCCGGGTGAGGACCCAACTGAACTGGGGCGTGTTGAGTCCCGGCATCTGGACCATGGTGACCCGCACCCCGCTGCGGTCGTGCAGCAGCTCGCAGCGCAGCGACTCGGTGAACCCCTGGATGGCGTGCTTGGCCCCGCAGTACACGGCCTGGAGCGGGACGCTGCGCTCGGCCAGGGCCGAGCCGACCTGGACGATGGTGCCGCGATCGCGCGGCGTCATGTGCCGCAGGGCGGCCTGGGTGCCGTGGACGAAGCCGAAGTAGGTCACCTCGGTGGCGCGCTTCAGCTCCTCGGGCCTGACCTCCGCCACGGGTGCGAAGACGGTCGAGAACGCGGCGTTCACCCACACGTCGATCGGGCCGAGTTCTTCCTCGATCCGGGCGGCCGCCTCGTCCACGGCGGGCGCGTCGGCGACGTCCACGGCGAGGGGCAGCGCGTGTCCGCCCGCCTCGCGGACCTCCTCGGCCGCCCGCTGAAGGGCGTACTCGCCCCGCGCGAGCAGGGCCACCGAGGCGCCGCGGGCGCCGAAGGCCCGGGCGGTGGCCCGGCCGACGCCGCCGGTCGCGCCGGTGACGACGACGACCTCGGTGCCGTCCGCCCCGCGGCGGCGGGCGCCGCTCACTTCCTGCCCCGGCCGGGGAGGTGCCCGGCGTACTCGGTGAGCTTCTGGCGTACGCCCCTGGTGGCGATGCCGGTGGCCTCCGGGTCGTGCAGCGCGGCCTTGACGGCCTTCTTGCCCTGGTCCTTCATGATGTGCGGCGGGATCGGCGCGATCTCCGCGTCGACCTTGAACTCCAGGACCACGGGCCGGTCGGCGGCGAGCGCCTCGTCCCAGGCGGAGCCGACCTTCTTGGGGTCGTCGCAGACGATGCCCTTGAGGCCCAGCAGTTCGGCGTAGGCGGCGTAGGGGACGTCCGGGATGTCCTGGGAGCCGGGGTACTTGGGGTCGCCGGCCATGGCGCGCTGCTCCCAGGTGACCTGGTTGAGGTCCTGGTTGTTGAACACGCAGAAGATGAGCGGGGCCGACCCGGACATTCGGTCGAGGTACCGCTTGACGGTGATCATCTCGTTCATGCCGTTCATCTGGAACGCGCCGTCCCCGATGAAGGCGATCACCGGCCGTTCGGGGTACGCGAACCGCGCCGCGACGGCGTACGGCGTCCCGGGGCCCATCGTGGCGAGGGTGCCGGACAGCGAGGCCCGCATCCCGTCGCGCAGCATGAGGTGGCGTGCCCACCAGTTGGTGCCCGAGCCGGAGTCGGCCGTCAGGATGACGTCGTCCGGCAGTCGCGGCGACAGTTCGGCGGCGACGGCCTGGGGGTTGATCGTCTTGCCGAAGTGCTCGCCCGCCCAGCGGTCGCACAGGTCGTGCCACTCCCGGACGTCCTTCTCGATCTTCTCCCGCCAGCCGCGGTCCTCCTTGCGCCGGAGCATCGGGATCAGCGCGCGCAGCGTCTCCCTGGAGTCGCCGACGAGGTGGGCGTCCATGGGGTAGCGGATGCCGATCATGCGGCCGTCGATGTCGATCTCGACGCCCCGGGCCTGCCCCTCCTCGGGCAGCCACTCCGAGTACGGGAAGCTGCTGCCGACCATGAGCAGGGTGTCGCAGCCCTGGATCATGTTGTCGCTGGCCTTGCTGCCCAGCAGGCCGATGGGTCCGGTGACGTAGGGCAGGTCGTCGGGCAGGACCTCGCGGCCGAGCAGGGCCTTGGCGACGCCGGCGCCGAGCAGTTCGGCGACCTCCCTCACCTCGGCCTCCGCGTTCGCCGCGCCCTGGCCGACCAGCATGGCGACCTTGTCGCCCGCGTTGAGGACGTCGGCGGCCCTGCGCAGCTCGTCGAGGTCGGGCAGGATCCGCGGCCGGCTCCAGCCGACGCTGGAGAAGACGGAACCGTGCTCCCTGGGCGGGGACGGCTGGGCCTCCTCCTCCTGGATGTCACCCGGGATGATGATCGTGGCGACGCTCCGGGTGGTCAGCGCGGTCTTGAAGGCCCGGTCGATCACGTGCCGGGCCTGGCCCGGGTGCACGACCATCTGGCAGTACTCGGACACGTCCGCGAACAACTGGTCGAGGGCGATCTCCTGCTGGTAGTGGGTGCCCAGCGACAGCCGCTTCTGCTGGCCGACCACCGCCACCACGGGCTGGTGGTCCAGCTTCGCGTCGTACAGGCCGTTGAGCAGGTGCACGGCGCCCGGCCCCGACGTGGCGACGCAACAGCCCACCTCGCCGGTGAACTTGGCGTGGCCGCACGCCATGAAGGCGGCCATCTCCTCGTGCCGCGCCTGGATGAACTCCGGGTCACCGTCGGCCCGGTCGAAGGCACCGAGCAGACCGTTGATGCCGTCGCCCGGATAGCCGTACACCCGCTGGACGCCCCACTCGGACAGGCGCTGGAGCACATAGTCGGCGACTTGGGTCATGGAACTCTCCCAGGCGTTGGGGGGACAACGGTCGGCTTGTGGGGTTACCCTCCCGGCCGCCCCCAAACCGGCTGTCCGCCCCCTTCGGCCGCCCGCGTGTCCCGACTTCTACGCCGGCGGCGGGGCCGTGCTCGCCCGGGTCACCAGCCGGGTCGGCACCAGCGTCGTGCCGCGCTCGGGGCCGGCCTCGCGCATCTTGCGCAGCACGGCCCGTACGCACAGCCGTCCCACCTCGGCGAAGTCCTGGTGGACGGTGGTCAGCGGGGGCAGGAAGGAGCCGGCCTCGGGGATGTCGTCGAAGCCGATGACGCTGACGTCCTCGGGAACGCGCCGGCCGTGTTCGTGCAGGGCGCGCAGCAGGCCGAGGGCCATCTGGTCGTTGGCCGCGAAGACGGCGGTGCACTCCTTGCGGGCGGCGATTTCCAGGCCGGCCCGGTAGCCGGACTCCGCCGACCAGTCGCCCCGGACGAGGGGCGGCGGGGTGCGGCCGGCCTCGGCGAGCGTGTGTCGCCAGGCGTCGGTGCGGCGCTGGGCGGCGAAGGAGTCCTCGGGGCCGCCCAGGTGCCACACCGTGTCGTGCCCGAGGTCCAGCAGATGGCGCACGGCGGCGCGGCTGCCGCCGGCCTGGTCGGTGTCGACGACCGTGTAGTGGTCGCCGGCGTCGGAGTCGACCACGACGACCTGGACGTGGGGCGGCAGCTTGAGGGAGGCCGCGTCCAGGAGGTGGACCTCCATGATGACGATCACCGCGTCGACGGCCAGCTCCTCCAGCCGCGAGAACGCGCCGCGCACCTCGTCCTGGGTGGGGACGGCGACGGGCAGCAGCGTCACCGCGTACCCCTCGCTCGCCGCGGAGGTGGCGATGGCCTCCAGGGTGCGCACGTTGCCCGTGGTGGCCAGTGTGAAGGTGATGACGCCGATGGTGCGGAACTCGCCGCGTTTGAGCGCCCGGGCCGCGCTGTTGGGCCGGTAGCCCAGCTCCTTCATGGCCGACAGCACCTGCTGCCGGGTCTCCTCGGTCACGCCGGCGTAGCCGTTGGCGACGCGGGAGACGGTCTGCGAGGAGACCCCCGCCAGCCGGGCCACGTCCGCCATGGACGCCCTGGGCACCCGGCCGCCGCGCCGGGGCCGCGTGTCCGCGTCCCGCGCGTCCGCGACTCCCTCAGCCGTGTCCACTGCCGTCCGCCACCTCTCTGCCGCTGTCCGGGCCCCGGCTTCCGAAGGACCCTTGACCGTCGTCCTCGGGGCAGTGTAGACATGCCGCCATCAAATGTTTACGCAAACATAACAGCACTCGGCGGGCTTGACCGTCTCTTGCGGCGCGTGATGTTTACGCAAACATAATGAGGCTTCAGGAGCTCCGAGACGAGCGAGGAACGACATGACGACGCTGCGACCACCGGCCGCCGCCGAACGGCGGCCCGCACCGCCCCCGGCGAGGCGGGAGGGCCGTTCCTGGAAGGGGTGGGGCTTCCTCGGCCCCTTCGTGGCCGTGTTCGCCCTGGTGTTCCTCGCGCCGATCGCGTACTCGGTCTACCTCAGTCTCTTCCGCGACCAGCTCATCGGCGGCACCACCTTCGTCGGCCTCGACAACTACACCGAGGCGCTGAAGGACGACCGGTTCTGGGCCTCGCTCGGCCGGGTCTCGCTCTTCCTCGCCGTGCAGGTGCCGATCATGCTCGGCATCGCGCTGCTCGTGGCCCTGGCGCTGGACAGCGGCCGCCTCTACGGCCGGGACTTCTTCCGCGTCTCGATCTTCCTGCCGTACGCCGTGCCCGCCGTGGTGGCCACCCTGATGTGGGGCTTCATGTACGGCACCCGCTTCGGACTGGTCGGCGACATCAACGGCGCGCTGGGCGTCTCGCTGCCCGACCCGCTCTCCCCCGACCTGGTGCTGGCCTCCATCGGCAACATCGTGACCTGGGAGTTCATCGGCTACAACATGCTGATCTTCTACTCGGCGCTGCGCGTGATCCCGCACTCGCTGTACGAGGCGGCCCAGATCGACGGCGCCGGCCAGATCCGCGTGATCACCGCCATCAAGCTCCCGGCCATCCGCGGCGCCCTCGTGATCGCCACGATCTTCTCGATCATCGGCAGCTTCCAGCTCTTCAACGAGCCCAGCATCCTGCGGCCGCTGGCGCGCAACGCCATCACCACGGACTACACGCCCAACTACTACACGTACTCGCTGTCCTTCAACGGACAGCAGCACAACTACTCCGCGACGGTCGCCATCGTCATGGGGCTGATCACCATGGTCATCGCCTACGCCGTGCAGTTGCGCGGCATGCGCAGCAAGGGAGTGTGAGGCAGCGATGACCAGTCCTGTCGCCACCGTCGTCGGCCGTGCCGCCCCCAAGCGGTCCGGCTCCTCGGGCCCGGTACCCCGGCTGCGCACGTCCCGGCGCCGGCACTCCCCCGACAAGCCCCGGCGCAGCGTGCTGCTGACCGTGCTCACCTCACTCGTGCTGCTGTACAGCCTGGTGCCGCTGGTCTGGCTGGCCGTCAGCGCCACCAAGACCCAAGAGGGGCTGTCCCGTTCCTTCGGGCTCTGGTTCGACGGCGACTTCGCGCTGTGGGACAACATCGGCCAGACCTTCACCTACGACGACGGCGTCTTCACCCGCTGGCTGCTGAACACCCTGCTGTACGTGGGGCTGGGCGCGGGCGGTGCCACCTTCCTCGCCGTGCTCGGCGGCTACGCGCTCGCCAAGTTCGACTTCCCCGGGCGGCGGGCCGTGTTCGCCGTCGTCATCGGCGCGGTGGCCGTGCCGGGTACGGCACTCGCGGTGCCGACCTTCCTGATGTTCAGCGAGATGGGGCTCACCAACACCCCCTGGGCGGTGGTCGTCCCGTCCCTGATCTCGCCGTTCGGCCTCTACCTGATGTGGGTGTTCGCCACCGAGGCCGTCCCGGCCGAGCTGATGGAGGCCGCCCGCATCGACGGGGCGGGCGAGGTGCGCACCTTCTTCCGGGTGGCGCTGCCGCTGCTGGCGCCCGGCATCGTCACGGTCCTGCTGTTCACCATGGTGGCGACCTGGAACAACTACTTCCTGCCGCTGATCATGATCAAGGATCCCGACTGGTATCCGCTGACCCTGGGACTGAACAGTTGGAACCAGCAGGCCGCGACCGCCGGCGGCGAGGCCGTCTTCAACCTCGTCGTCACCGGGTCGCTCATCACCATCCTGCCGCTGATCGCCGCGTTCCTGCTGCTCCAGAGGTACTGGCAGTCCGGCCTCGCCGCCGGAAGCGTCAAGGAGTAGCCCCGCTCTCCCCTCCAACCCTCAAACGGTGCCGGTTCCGGCCACGACGAAGTGGAAGCCCACCCATGCCAAAGCACTCGCGCCGCCTCCTGCGCGCCACAGGCCTCGTCTGCGCCCTCGTCCTGGGAGCGGCCGCCTGCGGCGGCTCCGACGACGGGGGATCGAGCCAGAAGGCGGTCTCCGAGGCGGACATCCAGGCGGCCCTCGAGGAGGGCGGCACCATCACGGTCTGGGCGTGGGAGCCCACGCTCGAACAGGTGGCCACCGACTTCGAGAAGGAACACCCCGGCGTCGAGGTCGACCTCGTCAACGCGGGCACCAACAAGGACCAGTACACGGCGCTGCAGAACGCCATCTCGGCGAAGAAGGGCGTCCCGGACGTCGCCCAGATCGAGTACTACGCGATGGGCCAGTACGCCCTGACCAAGCAGCTCACCGACCTCAAGTCCTTCGGCGCCGACAAGCTCTCCGCCCAGTTCTCCCCGGGTCCGTGGAACGGTGTGAAGGCCGGCACGGACGGCGTGTACGCGCTGCCGATGGACTCCGGTCCGATGGCGCTGTTCTACAACAAGAAGGTCTTCGACAAGTACGACATCAAGGTGCCCACCACCTGGGCCGAGTACCTGGACGCCGCCCGCGACCTGCACAAGGCCGACCCGAAGGCGTACATCACCGCCGACACCGGCGACGCCGGGTTCGCCACCAGCATGCTCTGGCAGGCCGGTTCGCGCCCCTACACGGTGAACGGCACCAAGGTGAAGATCGACTTCTCGGACGAGGGTGCCGCGAAGTTCACCGAGACGTGGCAGCAGCTCATCGACGAGAAGCTGCTCGCTCCCGTCCCGGCCTGGACCGACGAGTGGTACAAGGGCCTCGGCGACGGCACCGTCGCGACCCTCGCCACCGGCGCGTGGATGCCCGCCAACCTCGCCTCGGGCGTGAAGAACGCCGAGGGTGACTGGCGCGTCGCCCCGCTCCCGCAGTGGACCGCGGGCGGCAAGGTCAGCGCGGAGAACGGCGGCAGCGCGCTGGCGCTGCCGGAGCTGGGCGACGACGAGGCACTGGCGTACGCCTTCGTCGAGTACGCGAACGCGGGCGACGGCGTGCAGACCCGCCTGAAGAACGGCGCCTTCCCGGCGACCACCGCGGAGCTGCAGTCCACGAAGTTCCAGGACACCGCGTTCCCCTACTTCGGCGGCCAGAAGGCCAACAAGATCTTCGCCGAGTCGGCCGCGAACGTCCCCGACGACTGGTCGTACCTGCCCTACCAGGTGTACGCGAACTCGGTCTTCAACGACACCGTCGGCAAGGCCTACGTCTCCGGCACCACGCTGGCCGAGGGGCTGAAGTCCTGGCAGGAGGCCTCGATCAAGTACGGCGAGGAACAGGGCTTCACCGTCCAGAAGTAGCTCACGGCTCACGCACCACACCGGAAGGACCGCCATGATCTCCACCCTCCTGTCCCGCCTGCACCGCGGGGCGGACGGCGCTCCCGCCCCCCGTCTCGCCTTCGGAGCCGACTACAACCCCGAGCAGTGGCCCCGGGAGGTGTGGGAGGAGGACGTACGGCTGATGCGCGAGGCCGGCGTCAACATCGTCTCGCTCGGCATCTTCTCCTGGGCCCGCGTCCAGCCGGGCCTCGGCACCTGGGACTTCGCCTGGCTCGACGAGGTCATGGACCTGCTGTACGAGCACGGTGTCGGCGTCGACCTGGCCACCGCGACCGCCTCGCCGCCGCCCTGGCTGACCACCGCGCACCCGGAGATCCTCCCGGTCACCGACCGGGGCGAAACGCTGTGGCCGGGCGCGCGCCAGCACTGGCGTCCGACGTCACCCGTCTTCCGCGAGCACGCCCTGCGCCTGGTCCGTGAGATGGCGACCCGCTACGCCGGCCACCCGGCCCTGGTCGCCTGGCACGTCAACAACGAACTGGGCTGCCACAACGTCTACGACTACTCCGACGACGCGGCCCGCGCCTTCCGCGACTGGCTGCGCGCCCGGTACGGCACGACGGACGCCCTCAACCACGCCTGGGGCACGGCGTTCTGGTCGCAGCGCTACGGCGACTGGGAGCAGATCCTGCCGCCGCGGCTGGCCGCCTCCCACCCGAACCCGACCCAGCAACTGGACTTCAAGCGGTTCTCGTCGGACGCGCTCAAGGACTACCTGCGCGCCGAACGCGACCTCCTGCGGGAGCTGACCCCCGACGTCCCCGTCACCACCAACTTCATGGTGATGCCCGGCACCACGGGCATGAACTACGCGGACTGGGCCGGCGAGGTGGACTTCGTCGCCAACGACCACTACGTCGTGCCGGGTCCGCAGGCCCGCGACGAGCTGTCGTTCTCGGCGAACCTCACCAGCGGCATCGCGGGCGGCCGGCCCTGGTTCCTGATGGAGCACTCCACCAGTGCCGTGAACTGGCAGCCCGTCAACCTGGCCAAGCGGCCCGGCGACCTGGCCCGGGACTCGCTGACGCACGTGGCGCACGGCGCCGACGCGGTCTGCTTCTTCCAGTGGCGCCAGTCGGCGGCGGGCGCCGAGAAGTACCACTCGGCGATGGTCCCGCACGCCGGGGCGGACAGCGACCTGTTCCGCGCGGTCACGGCGCTCGGCGACACGCTGAAGGCGCTCGCGCCGGTCGCCGGGAGCGAGCGGGAGCCCGCCGGGGTCGGCATCCTCTTCGACTGGGAGTCGCGGTGGGCGAGCGAGCAGGACTCGCACCCCACCTCACTGCTCGACTACCACCAGGAGGCGCTCGACTGGTACTCCGCGCTGCTCTCCCTCGGCATCCGCGCCGACGTCGTCACCACGGGCGCCGACCTGAGCCGCCACCGGGTGCTGATCGCGCCCGTGCTGCACATGGTCCCGGCCGAGCTGGCCAAGGACCTCACCCGGTACGCCGAACAGGGCGGGCACCTGGTCACCACGTACTTCTCCGGTGTCGTCGACGAGAACGACCACGTGTGGCTCGGTGGCTACCCGGGCGCCCTGCGGGACCTGCTCGGCATCCGCGTCGAGGAGTTCGGCCCGCTGCCCGCCGGGCAGAGCGTGGAGCTGGACGACGGGAGCACCGGCGGCCTGTGGACCGACCACATCACCGTCACCGCGCCCGAGACCGAGGTCCTCGTCCGCTACCGCACCGGCACGCAGGCCGGCCGCCCGGCGGTCACCCGGCGTGCCGCGGGCAGCGGTTCGGCCGCCTACGTCTCCACCCGGCTCGGCGCCGACGGGCTCGCCCCGCTGCTGCCCAGGCTGCTGGACCCGGCCGGCGTGACGAGCGAACTGCCCGCCGCGGTACGCGGATCGGTCGAGGCCACCGTGCGCCGGGGCCCCGGCGGCCGGTTCCTGTTCCTGGTCAACCGGACCGACGGGAGTGTGACCGTCCCCGGGCTCACCGGGGACGTCCTGCTGGGCGCCACCGTCGCCGACGGCGCCCTCGCCCTCGCGCCCAGGGAGGTCGCCGTCCTGCGCACGCCCACCGACTGAGCCCGCACCGGCACCACATCGGCAACTTCCGCCGCCCACCGGGCACATCGCACGCCCGCAGGGCAGTACGATGATCGAAAACTGCGGCGGAGCGTCACCTCCCGGACCATGGAGCCTGCCATGACGACGGACCATTCCCAGCCTCCCCACATCGACACGGGCCGGGCCCACCCCGCGCGTGTCTACGACTGGCTGCTGGGCGGCAAGGACAACTACCCCGTCGACGAGGCGGTGGGCGAGACCCTGCCGCCCGAGGCACGGGACGCGGCGCGGCAGAACCGCGCGTTCATGAACCGCGCGGTGGCCCACCTCGCCGCGCAGGGCATGGACCAGTTCCTGGACATCGGCACGGGCATCCCGACCGAGCCCAACCTGCACCAGATCGTCCAGCGGACCGTGCCGACGGCCAGGGTCGTCTACGCCGACAACGACCCGATCGTGCTGCGGCACGCGGAGGCCCTGCTGGTCAGCAGCCCCGAGGGGGCCACGGACTACATCCAGGCCGACGTCCGCGAGCCGGAGGAGATCGTGCGGCACGCCCGCGAGATCCTGGACTTCGACCGGCCGATCGCCCTGTCCCTGATCGCCCTGATGCACTTCGTCCCGGACGACCAGGACGCCCACGGCATCGTCGGCGGACTGGTCGAGACCCTCCCCCCGGGCAGTCACCTGGTCCTCTCGCACGCCTCGATCGACCTCTTCCCCGAGCTGTCGAAGCAGGTGATCGACCAGTACGCCAAGGGCGGCATCCGTCTCGGCTTCCGTACCCGGGCGGAGGTGACCCGCTTCTTCGACGGACTGGACCTGGTGCCGCCCGGCCTGGTCACGGCCACCGAGTGGTACGGCCAGGACCAGGAGCCGCCCGCGTCGGAGGAGAGCGGCATCTACGCGGGCGTGGCGCGTATCCCCTGACGGGACGTGGGGCGGTGGCTCAGCGGCGGCGCCCGCGGGTCGCCCAGCCGCTGCCTACTCCGGCCACGTGCAGGGCGAGCAGGGCGAGGCCGACGAGCATGACGTTGGTGGAGGTGAAGATGTCGTTGGTCGAGACCTCCGCCGCGTTGATCAGCCAGGCGATGAGGAACAGAACCGCCGCGATGATGGCGAGCACGGTGTACATCCCTTCGGATCGGTGGCACCGGGGCGGTGCCGTGTCACGCGTATGCCCCCGACGGGGTGCGTGACACGGCGGAAGGCTCCGTGCGCGCCGGCCGCCGGTCGCCCGTCGCCGGTCGGCGCCCGTGCGTGCAGGCCCTGGCGACGCGTCCGGTATGCGCCTTCTGTGAGCAGAGCACCGGGTATTGGGTAAGGCGAACCTAAGATCAGATAATGTTTCGTGTGCAGCAACCGACGGAAGCGCGGAAGCACGCACTTCCGAAAGCACACCTGGGGAGCCGGCCTTGCCACACACGATCGACACGACCGGAGAGGGGCCGGACGCGGTCACCGAGGACGGCTGGGTCGAACTGGACTCACCCGCCGAACTGCGTGAACTGCTGGGCGAGCCCTGGCCCGTCGTCATCGACAAGGTCCACGACCGGCTCACGGACCAGGACCGGGGCATACTGGCCCGCTCCCCCTTCTGCCTCCTGGCCACCTCCGACGCGGGCGGCGGCTGCGACGTGTCGCCCCGCGGCGACGCCCCCGGATTCACCCACGTCCTCGACTCCCGCACTCTCGCCCTGCCGGAGCGGCCGGGGAACCGGCGCGGGGACAGCTTCCACAACATCCTCGGCAATCCGCACGCCGGCCTGCTCTACCTGATCCCCGGCGGCAAGGAAGTGCTCCGGGTCAACGGCCGGGCGCGCATCCTCACCGACGCGCCGTTCTTCGACGCGATGGCGCGGGAGGGAAGGCGTCCGGACCTCGCCCTGCTCCTGGAGATCGACGAGATCTACCTCCACTGCCCGCAGTCGCTGAACCGGGCGGGATTGTGGAAATCCCAGTCGCCGCAAGCGAGTTGAGCCACTCCCCCAGCCGCGGGAACCAGAGCGCGCCGGTCGCCGCGGGATCTGTGTGAGCCCCGTCTCTACCAGCGCTTATTAGGTTAGGCTAACCTTCGCCACGTGAGATCTGGTGAAGACGCAGCCGGTACCCCGCGCCTGCGCGGTCATGAGCTGTCGGCGACGGGCGTGACCGTCGCGTACGACGGCACCGATGTCGTGCACGACGCGACGGTCGGGCTCAGGCCCGGCGAAGTGACCGCCCTGGTGGGCCCGAACGGCAGCGGGAAGTCGACGCTGCTGCGGACCGTCGCCCGGCTGCAACGGGCCCGCAGTGCCACGCTGAGCATCGACGGCACCACCGACGGACTGGCGCTGACGTCCCGTGAGTTCTCGCGGCACGTCGCCCTGCTGACCCAGGGACGCCCGACGCCCGGCGGGCTGACCGTGCGGGACGTCGTCGAGTTCGGCCGCTATCCGTACCGGGGCCGCTGGGGGCGGCCCGATCCGGACGGCCCGGCCGCCGTCGACCGCGCCCTGGCGCTCACCGGTGTCGACGGCCTCGCCGACCGCGGCGCCGACCACCTCTCCGGCGGGCAGTTGCAGCGGGTGTGGCTCGCGAGCTGTCTCGCCCAGGAGACCGGCGTACTGCTCCTGGACGAACCGACGACCTACCTCGACCTGCGCTACCAGGTCGAACTCCTCGACCTCGTCCGCGATCTGGCGGACGACCACGGCATCGCCGTCGGTGTCGTCCTGCACGACCTCGACCAGGCGGCGGCCGTCGCCGACCGGATCACGCTCCTCGAAGCGGGCCGGATCGTCGCCGACGGCCTGCCCGAGGACGTGCTGACGCCACAGCGGCTGACCGCCGTCTACGGCATCCGGATCGACGTCGACACCGACCCCCTCACCGGCCGGCTGCGCACCCGCCCGATCGGCCGTCACCACATACGAACCCCCGAAAGGCTCGGCACCACCTCATGAGACGCCTCCTGCTCACCGCGGCCGCCACCACCGCCGCGGCGCTCGCCCTCGCCGCCTGCGGCACCACCGAACCCGCCGCCGACAAGACGGAGAAGGCGGAGAAGAAGGCCTCCGAGACGATCACGCTCAAGGACGGCAAGGGCGCCGAGGTGAAGCTCGACGGGCCGGCCACCAAGGTCGTCGCCACCGAGTGGAACGTCGTCGAGAGCCTCGTCTCGCTGGGTGTCGACCCGGTGGGCGTCGCGGACGTCAAGGGTTACAAGACCTGGGACAGCGCCGTTCCGCTCAATAACGAGCCCAAGGACATCGGTACCCGCGGCGAGCCGAGCATGGACACCATCGCCTCCCTCGCCCCCGACCTCATCGTCGCCACCTCGGACCTCACCCCCGCCGCCGTGAAGCAGCTTCGCGAGGTCGCCCCGGTGATCGAGGTGACCTCCGCCGACGGCACCGGTCAGATCGACCAGATGCTGGAGAACGTCGACCTCATCGCCAAGGCCACCGGCACCACGGACCGGGCGAAGTCGCTGCGCGAGGACTTCGAGGCCAAGGTCGCCGAGGGCAAGAAGGCCCTGACCGACGCCGGGATGGCCGGCAAGAACTTCGCCTTCGCCGACGGCTACGTCGCCTCCAACCAGGTCTCGATCCGCCCGTACACCGCGACCTCGCTCATCGGTGAGGTCAACGAGGCGATCGGTCTGAAGAACGCCTGGACGGTGAAGGGCGACGAGGCCTACGGTCTGGGCACCACCGACGTCGAGGGCCTGACCAAGCTGCCGGGGGACACCCGGTTCGCCTACATCGGCAACGACGACGACCCGAGCGCCACCCCGTTCACCGGTGCGCTGGCCAAGAACTCGGTGTGGAAGTCCCTGCCGTTCGTGAAGGCCGGCGACGTGCACCGTCTCGACGACGGCATCTGGATGTTCGGTGGTCCCGGGTCGATGGAGGCGTACATCGACGCCGTCGTCGGCGCGCTGACGAAGTAGCGAGGCCATGGCCGTCACCGCAACCGAACCCGCGACCGATCCGGCGGCCCGTCCGTCGACGGTCCCCACGTCCCGGTCGGGCGCGGCCGCGGTGACGGCCGGGATCGTCCTGCTGGTCGCCGTGCTCGCCGTCGTCGACATCACCCAGGGCACCGCCGCCGTCGGACCGTCCGAGGTCTTCAAGGCCCTCACCGGACGGGCCGATCCGGACGACGCGTCCGTCGTCGTCGCCTCCCGGCTGCCCCGGATGACCGCGGGGCTCCTGGTCGGCGCCGTCCTTGGCATGGCCGGCGCCGTGCTCCAGGCGGTCAGCCGCAACGTGCTCGCCTCCCCCGACACCCTCGCGGTGAACGCGGGTTCGTACCTGGCGCTCGGGCTGGCCGCCGCCACCGGCGTCTCGCTGCCGATGCTCGCCTCCTCCGGCGTCGCCTTCGTGGGCGGTCTGGCGGCGGCGGCCGTCGTGCTCGGGCTGTCCGGCCTCGGCACCGGCACCGTCCGGCTCGTACTGGCCGGCACCGCGCTGATGCTGGGCCTGAACTCCATGACGGAGGGACTGCTGCTGCTCTTCCCCGAGCAGACGGAGGGCCTCTACGCGTGGAACCAGGGCAGCATCGCCCAGAACGGCTTCGACGGCGTCCTGCAGATGCTGCCGATCGCCCTGGCCGGTCTGGTGGGCCTGATGCTGACCGCCCGTCGGGTGGACGCGCTGGCCCTCGGCGACGACGCGGCGCGCGGTCTCGGCGTCCCGGTCCGGGCCACCCGGGTCACCGTGGTCGTGCTTGCGGCGCTGCTGTCCGCCGCCGCGGTCACGCTGGCCGGGCCCATCGGCTTCGTCGGCCTGTGCGCACCCGCCCTCGTGCGCCCGCTCACCCACCGGTTCCGCGGCTTCACCCGCTCTCGTACGGCCATGCCCGCGGCGGCGCTCACCGGCGCGGCCCTGGTGCTCGGTTCGGACGTGCTGCTGCGGGCCCTGGTCGCGGACGACCGCGCGGTGTCCGTGCCCACGGGCGTGGTCACGAGCCTGGTGGGGGCCGTGTTCCTGATCGTCATGGCGCTGCGGGTGCGGGACAGCGCCGGGGCCGGGGCGCCGGACCGGCTGCGGATACCCGGCCGGGCGGTGTTCCTGGCCACGGTGGCCGTCCTGGTCGTCGTCCTGGTGGGTCTCGTGATCGCCGCCGTCCTGGTGGGTGACAGCAAGCTGCTGCTGGGTGACGTCGCCAACTGGGCCCAGGGGCGGGCCGGGCGGACCGTCTCCTTCGTGCTGGACACCCGGGTCCCCCGGGTCCTCGCCGCGCTCTCGGCGGGTGCGGCGCTCGCCCTGGCCGGCACGCTCGTGCAGGCCGTCACCCGCAACCCGCTCGCCGAGCCGAACGTCCTCGGTGTGAGTGGCGGTGGCGCGCTGGGCGCCGTGATCCTGGTGACCACCGTCCCGGCCGCCGGGACATGGGGGGTCGCCGGTGCCGCGTTCGCGGGGTCCGCGGTCACCGCGGTCGTCGTCTTCGGGCTCGCCGCCCGGGGCGGTTTCCGGCAGAACCGGCTGGTCCTCGTCGGCATCGGCGTGGCCTCCGGGACGGCGGCGCTGATCAGTCTGCTGATCGTGCTCACCGACCCGTTCAACGCGACCAAGGCGCTGACCTGGCTGTCGGGTTCGACCTACGGGCGGACCATGCCGGACGTCGTGCCGGTCGCGCTGGCGCTGGCCGTCGGCATCGGTGTGGCCCTCGCGCGGCGCACCGAGCTGGACCTGATCTCGCTGGACGAGGACACGCCGCGGCTGCTCGGCATGCGACTGGCTCCGGGCCGCCTCGGGTTCCTGGTGCTGAGCGTCGTACTCAGCTCGACCGCGGTGGCCTGCGCGGGCACCATCGGCTTCGTCGGGCTCGTCGCCCCGCACGCGGCACGCGCGCTCGTGGGCCGGCGGCACGTGCGGGTCGTGCCGGTCGCGCTCCTCCTCGGCGCCACGCTCGTCTGCGCCGCCGACCTCCTGGGCCGCACGGTGATCGCCCCGGCCCAGCTCGGCGCGGGCCTCATGACGGCGGTGATCGGCACGCCGTACTTCCTGTACCTCCTGGTACGCAGCCGTCGCTAGGCCCTGTCCCGTCCGGGGAAGAATCCGGGTGCCGGTAGGTGCGTGTGCCCGTACGGTGCCGGAATGGACGGACGCGCCGCGGACGGGGGCCACGCGGGCCTGCTGAACGTCATCGACCTCGAGGCCACCTGCTGGGACGGGCGGCCGCCGCCCGGCGAGGTGAGCGAGATCATCGAGATCGGGCTCGCCGTGGTGGACCTGGACACCCGGGAGCGGGTGGCCCGGCACCGGATCCTGGTGCGGCCGGTCCGCTCCCGGGTGAGCGCCTTCTGCACGGAGCTGACCGGCCTCACCCGGGCGGAGACCGACCGGGGCGTGGGTCTCGCGCAGGCCTGCGAGACGCTGGTGCGCGAACACGGCGCCGGCGGCCGCCCCTGGGCGAGCTGGGGCGACTACGACCGGGGGCAGTTCGTGCGCCAGTGCGCGGCCGACGGCGTCCCCTACCCCTTCGGCCACCCGCCCGAGCGCACGCACACCAACGCCAAGGCGGTCTTCACCGAGGCCCACGGGCTGCGCAGGAGGCCCGGCATGGCGCGGGCGCTGGAGATCGCCGGGCTGCCGCTCGAAGGGCGGCACCACCGAGGTGTGGACGACGCGTGGAACATCGCGGCGCTGGTGCTGCGGCTGGCCGACCGGGGTGCCTGGCCCGGCTCTTGTTAGACACGACGTCAAGTTACTGAACCGTAATGAGCTAGGTGCTACCCCTGGTAACCCCTGTCCGGTTACGGTCCCGTAACCCCACAGGAGCAGCGCGACCACGGTCCTGACCCCACGGGACCGCGGACGACCGGATCCGGCCCTTCCCCAGGAGGTTCGCCATGCCCCCACGTCCACGCATGCTCGCCGCGGCGATCGTCGCCGCTCTCGCCCTCGGCGCCCAGGCCGTCCCCGCCGCCGCGGCGGACGGCCAGGACGCCGACTCGGCCACGGAGACGTCCCGCGGCATCGAGATACCCGCCTTCTACACCCCGCCGTCCGAACTCCCCGGCGCCGACGGCTCGCTGATCCGCAGCGAGCCGCTCCCCCTCGCGCTGAGCCTGCCCGGCATCGACGGCCCCCTCCCGGGCCGGGCCACCCGGCTGATGTACAAGTCCACCGACGCGAACGGCGAAGCCGTCGCCGTGACCGGCGCCTACATCGAGCCGGCCGCGAAGTGGCGCGGCCAGGGACCACGGCCCCTGGTCGCCGTCGCGCCCGGCACCATGGGCCAGGGCGACCAGTGCGCCGCCTCGATGGCCCTGGAGCACCCGCTGCGGCTCAACGGGCAGACCGTGTCGGTCGGTTACGAGGACCTGTCGGTCTACCGGCTGCTGCTGCGCGGCGTCGCCGTCGTCGTCACCGACTACGTCGGCCTCGGCACCACCGACCGGCTGCACACCTACGTCAACCGCGTCGACGGGGCCCACGCGGTGCTGGACGCCGTACGCGCCGCGCGCTCCCTCGACTCGTCGTCCGTCACCTCCGACTCACGGGTGGGCCTGTTCGGGTACAGCCAGGGCGGCGGCGCCACGGCGGCCGCGGCCGAGCTCCAGCCCTCCTACGCCCCGGACGTCCCGCTGTCGGGCACCTACGCCGGCGCCCCGCCCGCCGACCTCACGGAGGTGACCAGGGCGATCGACGGCAGCGACCTGGCGGGCGCCCTCGGCTGGTCCCTCAACGGCTTCCTGCAGACCGAGCCGGCCCTGCGGCCCCTGGCCGACCGGTACATCAACGCGGCGGGCCAGGAGGCGCTGAAGGACCTGTCGACCATGTGCGTCGGCGACGCCCTGTTCGGGTACGGGGGCGACAGCAGCACGGACTGGACGAAGACCGGGCAGTCCATCAGCGACATCGTCCGGGCCGAGCCCGCGCTCCAGGCCTTCCTCGCCAAGCAGCGCATCGGCACGATGAAGCCCGGCAGCCCGGTCCGCGTGGCCACGGGCGTCAGCGACGACCTGGTCCCCCACGGCCAGGCCCGCCAACTGGCCGTCGACTGGTGCCGCAAGGGCGCCGACGTCACCTACGTCCCCGTACTGCTGCCCGGCGTCGGCAGCGGCCTGCTCAACCACTTCGCTCCATTGCTCACCGACCAGGGCAACGCCATCTCCTGGCTCACCGACCGGCTCTCCGGGGAGCCGGCCGACTCCAACTGCTGGAGCATGCCCGTACAGCCCTGAACCGCCGCCCCTGAACCCGTCACGCCCCCAAGGACCTCTACAGCTTCTCCAAGGACCGCTCGAAGGCCCTCTGACGTCTCGCCGGGGACCGGCGCCCGCGCGCGAACCGCGGGGACGCGCCCGACCCCACGCCCGACCCCACGGCGACCCCGGCGAAGACCAGGGCGCTGCCCACGGCCTGGGCGGCGCCGTAGGAACCCGTGCCGACCAGCGGTGCCGTGCAGGCGGCGGCGACCGGGATCAGTCCGGAGAACAGGGTGGCGCGTTCGGCCCCGATCCGCTGCATGCCCATGTACCAGCACACGAAGCCGACGACGGTGACGACCACCGCCTGCCACAGCAGCGCTCCCGCCTCGACCGCGTCGGGCCGCCGCAGCCACCCGGCACCGTCCGCCAGGACACCCGCCACCGCCGACTCGGCCGCCGCGATGCCGCACACCACGGTGGACAGCAGGCGCGGGCCCAGGGGACGCAGTACGGGTACGGCCAGGACGGCGAAGCCGACCTCACCGGCCAGCGCGCACACGGAGAAGGCGATGCCCATGCCGTCGGTGCGCCCCCAGCCCTGGACGGTGAAGGCCCCTACGGCCACGAACAACGCCCCGTACAGGACGACACGTTGCGGCCGGCGTCCCTCCAGGAGGGGCACGAGGACGGCGACCACCACGGGCGCGCAGCCCACGAAGACGCCGGGTACCGCCGGTTCCGCCGTGCGTTCGGCGGCGAGGACGGCCAGGTTGAAGCCGACCATGCCGACGGCCGCGAGCAGCGCCAGCCGCAGCCAGCGCCGGGCCCCCAGCGCCCGCAGCCGGGTCGTCGCGCCGGGGCCGGCCAGTGGGAGGAGCAGCAGGAAGGCCAGTCCGTAGCGCAGGAACTGGCCGCCCGCGTACGGGTAGTCGCCGAGCAGGCTGTTGGCGGTGAAGGAGCCTCCGACGAGGACACAGGCGAGCGCGGCGAGCAGGGACCCCCGCGTGGTGGTGGCGTTCATGCCGACGACGCTAGAGAGCGTGGCGGCCCGTCACGGGGTCCACTTCGCGTGCGCTGTCGGGGACCAATCGGTCCGGGGTGTACGGGCGTCCGGGGCGTCCGGGGCGTCCGGCACGGAAGCCGTACCGAAAGTCCCTGCATTGGCATGGACCTGATGACGCGGGGCTGGCTAAGCTCGAAGCGACCCGATGAGAGCGCTCTCAGACCGCGGTTGTTCCACCCATCTGTTCCACCGCCACCTTTGTTCCACCCTCACCTTGCTGGAACGACGAAGGGCAACTCCCGTGAGACGCAGCAGACTCAGGCACCTCGGCCTGGCCGGACTCCTCGTGCTCGGCAGCCTCAGCGCGGTCGGCACACTGCCGGCCTCGGCCGCCGACGCCCCCACCCACTCCCCCTCCACCGAACAGCCGGCCTCGGCCGGTCTTCTGGACGCCATGCAGCAGGACTTCGGCCTCACCCGGGCCGAGGCCGAGGACCGGCTCGCCGCCGAACGCGACGCCACCGCCCTCGAGCCCGTGGCTCGCCGGGCCGCCGGAAAGGCCTTCGGCGGCTCGTGGTTCGACCCCGACGCCGGACGGCTGACCGTGGCCGTCACCTCCGACGCGGCACCCTCGACCCTGCGGGCGGTGCGCGCCACCGGCGCCGAGGTCCGCACCGTCGAGCACAGCGCGCGGGAGCTGAACGCGGCCAAGGCGCGCGTCGACCGCCTCGACGCCCCCGCGGGCGTCAGCAGTTGGCGCGTCGACCAGAGCGCCAACACCATGGTCGTCGACGTGGTCGAGGGCAAGCGTGCTGACAACGATGTCCAGAGCTTCGTGAAGCAGGCCCGCGAGGCCGGACCGGTCACGGTGCGTTCGGTGCCGTCGGCCCCGCAGACCTTCGCGGCCGGCACCGTCGGCGGCGACCCGTACTACACCGGCAACGTCCGCTGCTCCATCGGCTTCTCGGTGCACGGCGGGTTCGTCACCGCCGGGCACTGCGGGCGGGCCGGCGCGGGGGTCAGCGGCTGGGACGGCTCGTACATCGGCACGTTCCAGGGCTCGTCCTTCCCCGACAACGACTACGCCTGGGTCAGCGTGGGCAGCGGCTGGTGGACGGTACCGGTCGTGCTCGGCTGGGGCACGGTCTCCGACCAGCTCGTGCGCGGCTCGAACGTGGCACCCGTCGGTGCCTCGATCTGCCGCTCCGGTTCCACCACGCACTGGCACTGCGGCACCGTCCTCGCCCACAACGAGACGGTCAACTACAGCGACGGCGCGGTGGTGCACCAGCTCACCAAGACCAGTGTGTGCGCCGAGGGCGGCGACTCCGGCGGCTCCTTCATCAGCGGTGACCAGGCGCAGGGCGTCACCTCGGGCGGCTGGGGCAACTGCTCCAGCGGCGGGGAGACCTGGTTCCAGCCCGTCAACGAGATCCTGAACCGCTACGGGCTGACCCTGCACACGGCCTGACCCGGCAGCGGTGGGGAGGGCCGCACCGGTGGTCTCCGGTTCGGCCCTCCCCGGTCGCCGGTGTCGGAGGGTCCCTCTCCGTCCCCGCGTCTTGCGCGGCTTCCGCCTCTTCCGCGCCTTCCACCCCTTTCGCGGCTCAGCCGTCGCCGGAGCCGGCGCCCGGCTCCGGCGCGTCGAGGCCCGTCGCCGTGGTCAGCCGGCGATAGGCGGCGCGCGCGTGGACCAGTCGGGCCAGCGCCGTGCCGACGAGGGCCGCGCCGAGCAGACAGGCGAGCCAGACCGCGTCCCGCCGGCCGGCCCACGTGAGCGTGCCGGCGGGCGGTATGGCGAAGCCGTTGAGGGACAGCCAGCACAGGACGGCCGTACCGGGCGCCGCCGTGAACCGGGCGCAGAGCCCGAGCAGGGCCGCCAGCAGGGAGAGCGCGACGAGGGCGAGTCCCGGACGGTCCGCGCCCACCGTGCCGTTGAGGAGCGCCACCAGGAGCAGGGCGCCGCCGAAGGCCCCCGCCCACACCAGGGGAGCCGCGACCGGCCGGGGCACGGGTCTGGCTCCGCTGCCCAGGGGCACCCACTCGATCATGCTGACGGCTCCTTCCGGTCCCGGACGCGTCCGACCACGGCGTCGGACAGCGGCCCTGTGGGCAGATTGTCCCACCGGGCACCGCCGCGCCGTACCGACGTTCCCAGCCCGCGTCCTAGCGCTCGGCCTCCGCGTGCTCCGAAGACGTACCCGAAGACGAGGACGAGGCCCGGGCCGACACCGACGGGGACGCCGATGCCGATACCGATGCCGACGGGCTGTCCGCCTCCGCCTCCCCGCCGGTCCCGCCGCCCGGCACGGCGACCGGCGGTTTCGTCCCGGGCAGCAGCCGGCCGGCGGCCCGTAGCGCACCGGCGAGTACGTAGGCGCGTCCCGCGACGATGGGGCCGAGGACGGCGAGGACGAGCACGTATCCGGCGATGAAGGGAGCGAGCCGCGCGTCGAGTCCGGCGCCCGCGGCCATGGCGGCCAGGATCAGCGCGAACTCCCCGCGGGCGACCAGGGTGGTGGCGATCTCCGCGGCGGGTTCGGACCCGTAGTGGTACACCCGGGCGACGCACAGCCCGGCGATGACGTTCATGACGACGGTCAGCGCAGCCGCCGCGGCGACCGGACCGGCGACGGAGGCGAGGTCGCCGGGGTCGATGGCGAGTCCGAAGGCGAAGAAGAAGATGGCCGCGAAGGCGTCGCGGAGCGGGTGCACCAGTTCGCGGATCCGGGGCCCCGACGGGGTGCCGGCGAGGATCAGGCCGACCATGAACGCGCCGATGGCGTCGGCGACGCCCAGGACTTCGGAGACACCGGCGACGAGCACCGCGGCACCGAGGAAGCTGATGACGAGCAGTTCGTTGTCCCGCGTCTCGATCAGGCGTCCCACGAGCCGGGTTCCGTAGCGGGCCGCGGCGGCCAGCACCAGCAGGAAGCCGAAGGCCTTCCCGGCCTGCGACGCCGTCTCGGCGACGCCGTGCGCGCCCGAGATGATCGGTTGCAGGGCGGCCAGGTACAGCGCGAGGAAGATGTCCTCCACGACGATGACGCCGAGGATGAGACGGGTCTCGGGGCGGCCGATCCGGCCCAGGTCGATGAGGATCTTGGTGACGATCGCGGAGGAGGAGATGCCGAGCACGCCCGCCAGTACCAGCGCCTCGCGCACACCCCAGCCGAGGACGAACCCGAAGCCGAGCCCGGCGCCGACGTTCAGGAGGAGATAGATGCCACCGGCGGTGAGCAGGCGTTTGCCGCCGCTCCTGAGGTCGTCGAGGTGGAACTCCAGGCCCAGATAGAAGAGCAGCAGCACCAGTCCGAGCGCGGAGAGCATCTCGAAGTCGTGTGCGTCCTCGACCAGGACGAAGCCCGGGGTGTGGGGGCCGAGCAGGATGCCGGCGAGCATGAACAGGGGAATCGTCGGAAGTCCGATCCTGCCGCCGAGGCGGGCGAGGAACGCGGCGGCCACGAAGGCACCGCCCATGGCGAGCAGGGTGTCAGCGTGTCCCACGGGTCACCGCCTTCGACCGCGCGGAGGGTCGGGAGGGCTTCACTTGACTGCGATGGATGCGGGTTCTCCTTCGGCTGTGATGCGTCATCGGTCGGACGGTCGTACGCCGCCCAGGCACTCGGGGTGCGCACGGCACACCCGGAACGAACCACACGGAAACACCCTCGAACGGGCGGGACGGGGCCTGCCCGCGATGTCCCCCGACCCCCGACAAAGGCCCCGGAGCGCGGCGTCGGTCCACGGTCACACGCCGGGCCGCCGCGCGGCCATCGGGGACGACACCCAAATGATCCGGTGGCCGACACCCATCGACCGCCGTGGCGGGTGATCGTCGGGCACGGCGCGGCCGGGAGTCGAGCCGACAGCCGTACGGCGACGACCGTACGCCGTCCGCCCCGCCGCCAAAGGCGGCGGGGCGGACGGCTGCGGACGGTCCGTCAGCACGGTGTGGTTGCCATCAACTTCTCGAAGGAAGCCATGCAGTCCGGGCAGTGCCGCGCCCGTTCACCGTCGGATGCCTCAATACGCTCGCGGAGCTGCTGTCCGCACAGTGTGGCCGCGGCCTGTTTGGCCAACACGTGCCACACCAACGCTCCGCCCGCCTTCTCCGGGCCCACGCACATTTCGTACATGATCGGCCTCCCAGCCTGGACGCCGCTGACACACTCCAGGAGACACCGGTTCGGCCGTGACCAATAGCGTGCGGGGGCCATTCGGGTGATGGCCGCTTCGGCCGCCCGGGGAGGCCGCACACCCGGACGGCTGCAATCGCTCAGCCAACCGGCCCTGCGTGAGTGGTCGCGTGACGTGCCGTCGACGCAGGCGGCCGTGGCCACGCGCGTTCACCGGCGGGGGTGTTCCGACGTGCCGTCAGGCGTGCCGCAGCTTGTTCACGGCCGTGACCGTGGAGTCCCTGAAGTCGGCCACCTGCGCGTGCTCGAAGGTGCCGAGCTGCCCCCACTGCACGACGGTGACGGTCCTGCCGTCCCGGCCGACCGAGAACAGGGCGATGTCCGAGGCTCCCCACTCGGCGACCGTGTGGACGCCGTAGACGTGGGCGCCCTCCTCGACGTCCAGCCGGCCGTAGTACTTCTGCGTGGCGGTGATGTCGGGGTACCGCTCCATCACCTTGCGCGCGCAGTCGTCGAGTTTCTCGCGCAGCAGGGCGGCGAACCGCTCGGCCCGCCGCGCGCTCCGCTCGACGACGGTGACCTGGAGGGCGCCGGTGTCGTACTCGGTCCAGTACCGGCGGTGGGTGGCGGTGGACGGCAGCGCGTCGCCCACACACATCGGCAGCGGGTCCGGCTGCCCGGCGGCGACCGGTCCGGCGTACCAGTCGGAGGTGCGGTGCGGCGGCAGTTCGGCCGGCTCCAGGAAGGCGGGTGCGCCGGAGTCCGGCGTCGCCGCCGACCCGGGGACGGCGGCGACGGCGAGCGCGGCACCGGCCGCCAGCGCGGTCACGGCGGCGCGGACCCCTCGGTCACGGACGTACATGTTTCCCCCATGTCGCTTCGACCGGATCGACCGATCGGTTCGAGCGGTGTCGCTCGGGCTTTCCTGTTACGACCCGGCAGAACCGCCATGGGTTGCCCTCGTCCCCTCGGCCGAGTTGCCGGTGCGCGTCCTCGCCCGACGGGCGGGGCGGGGCACGCGGTGCCAGACTGCTGCGCACAGTCCCCGCACCGCGGCGGATTCCAGGTGAGAGGAGGCGAGGTGTGTCCACGCCGGACCCGGACGACGCGGCGCTGCGGCGGTTCCTCGCCGACCCGGCCCACCTCACCCTGGACCTGCGCACCGCCACGGCCCGTTCCACCAAGGCACTGGGGCTGCGGCACGCCGTCGTCTACCTCGCCGACCTCCAGCAGCGCCTCCTCGTCCCCCAGACGGCCGTGGCGCCGATGCTCCCGGTCGACGGCTCCCTGGCCGGCTGGGCGTACCGCACGCAGTCGCTGCGGGTGGAGGAGTCCGGGGCGGGCGGCGGCATCACCGCCTGGTTCCCGCTGCTGGACGGGGTGGAGCGGCTCGGCGTACTGGCCGTGCACGAGACCGCCCTCACCGCGTCCTCGCTGACCCGCGGCCGGGCGCTCGCCTCGCTGCTCGCCATGGTGATCGCGTCCAAGCGGGCCTACGAGGACTCCTTCGTCCGGCGCACCCGTACCGAGCGGATGCAACTGCCCGCCGAATTGCTCCGTGCCCTGTTGCCGCCGCGCACCATCGGCAACGGCGACGTCGTGTCGACGGCCGTGCTGGAACCCGCCTACGAGATCGGCGGCGACGCCTTCGACCACGCGCTCACCGAGACGACACTGCACATGGCGGTCCTGGACGCCATGGGGCACGACCTGGCCTCCGGACTCACCAGCACCGTCGCGATGGCGGCGTGCCGCAATGCCCGGCGCACCGGTGCCGACCTGCCCGAACTCTTGCGGACTGTGGACGAGGCGCTGTCCCGCTGGCTCCCGGACCAGTTCTGTACGTCGGTCATCGCGCAACTGGACCTGGCCACCGGGGTGCTGCGCTGGGCCAACTGCGGTCATCCCGCGCCCATCCTGATCCGCGACCAGCGCCTGATCATCGACGCCATGGAGCGCGACACCGATCCGCCCATGGGCATGCCGTCCCTGCTCACCTCCCGGCCGCGCCGGACGTACGAGATCTCGCTGGAGGCGGGGGACCGCGTGCTGATGTACACCGACGGTGTCGTGGAGGCGCGGACCCGGGAGGCGAAGCTGCTGGGCCTCGAACGCTTCGCCGACTACGTCATCCGGGCCACGGCCGGCGGGGAGCTGGCTCCGGAGTCGTTGCGCCGTCTGATCCACTCGATCCTGGCCACGCAGGAGGACCGGCTGCGGGACGACGCGACGCTTCTGATGTTCGAGTGGCGGCCGCCCTCCGGCTGACCCGGGACCGGACCGGCGACCACCCCGCTGTCGGAGTCCACGTCACGTCGCTCGGCCTCGGCTCGGCGGTCGGCGGTCGGCGGTCGGCGGTCGGCGGTCGGCGGTCGGCGGTCGGCGGTCCCGTCATACGGCGTGGCCCCGCGCGCGCAGCCAGTCGTGCACGGTGTCCTTGTCCGAGGGGGTGATCCGGACGGGTCCTGCCACGTACGGGCCCTCGTCCTCGGTGAAGCCGGTGTCCGTGACCCGGGCGGTGACCCAGGTGGCCAGATCCTGTGCGGCCTGTTCGGACAGGGCGCCCCGCTCCCATCCGTCACGGGCCTCACCGGCGGCTTCGGTGTCGTGCCGTTCGGTCTCCGCCAGCCACGCCGCCACCAGCCGTTCCACGGTCCGGCGGTCCTCGGGGGCGGTCCGCTGTCGTATCCGCTTGTCGCTCATGCCGCCCGAGTGCCCACGATCCTCCGGACGCCCCCGACGTCTACGGGCTGAGCACCGCCTGAGCGCCGACGTGCGTGTCGTCCGTCGTACGTCCCAGGCAGGTGACGTCCGCGGGGTCCAGGCCCGCCGCAGCGATCTCGTGGAAGCCCAGACGGTCGTAGAAGGCCCTGGCCGGCGTGTTGGCCGTCCCCATGACCAGGTGGACGGCCGGTACTCCGCGTTCCCTGAGGGCCCGCCAGAACGTCCGCATCAGCGCCCGGCCGTGGCCCCGTCCCTGCCAGTCGGGCAGCAGGTCGATGTGCAGATGGGCCGGGTACGCGGCCAGTTCGGGGACGATCATCCGCTCCGGGTCGTGCAGCAGTCCCGCCATGATCTCGTCCGGGGTGGCGGGCGGGCCCTGCGGCGCAGGATGGCGGTCCGCGACCCGCGGCAGCCACTTCGCCCGGAACTCCTCGGCGAAGCGCACGGTGTCCGCCGTGCCGAGAATGTAGCCGACCGCGCGGCCCTCCCCGTCGTCCAGCACGAAGGCCAGGTCGGGGTCCAGGTGGACGTAGGGGGCGGCGAAGACGGCGGGCAGGACGGCGGGATCGGCGTACACGGGCCGGCTGTCCCGGCCGTTGTGCGCGGTCCGGACGCAGATGTCGTCGAGGGCCGGGGCGTCGGCGGGGCGGTAAGGACGTACGGCGGCAGTCGAGGTCACCGCAGTATCCTGCCCGCCTGGGAGCGCTCCCACAAGTGTTTCGCTTCGGTCGCCGGCGCCCGGGTACCCGGCAGGACGGAACTTGGCGCCGCGCGCGTCGGCACCACACCGTCGGTGATTCCCCCGAGATCCCCTGGCAGAGAGCGAGACTGCGTCATGAGTCTTCTGCGTTTGGCCGGCCGCCCGATGCTGGCCTCGATGTTCGTCGCGGGCGGACTTCAGTCGCTGCGCAGGCCCGAGGACGTGGCCCCGGCGGCCGAGCCGATCGTGCGGCCGGTGACCGATCGCGTGCCGGTGCTGCCGGACCGCACCGAGCAACTCGTACGGCTCAACGGCGCCGTGCACGTGGTGGGCGGGGTCATGCTGGGGCTCGGCCGCTGCCCGCGGCTGGCCGCGCTGGCCCTCGCGGTGACGCTGGTCCCCACCACGCTGGCGGCGCACCGGTACTGGGAGGTGGAGGACCCGGCCGACCGCGCCCAGCAGCGCTTCCACTTCCTGAAGAACCTGTCCATGCTGGGCGGGCTGCTGATCGCGGCCGACGACACGGGCAGCGCGCCCTCGTTGCTGTGGCGCGGCCGGCACGCCGCCCACGACCTGCGGCACGACGCCCACCTGGTGCGGCGTTCGGTCCGGGCCACGGCCCGCCCGGCGGTGCGTGCGGGCGGTGTCCGGGCCAGGCTGTGCGTCTGAACGGGGCGTCGGCCCGAGGCGTGCGGCGGCGGGGGCGGAAGCGGAGGCGGGGCAAGCCCGGCTGAGCGGCCACCGAGAGGTCCCGCGACCGTCACGGCCGTGAATCCCGTTCTTACCCAGGGGTGCGACGCTGGGCCGCGTTTGTCGACCGCCGGGTCCCCGCCCGGTTCACCGGTGTGGAGGAGAAGTCCTGAGTAGCGCCGTCCTCTCCGAGGCCGTCCCCGTCGTCCTGCTGCTGGGCGTCCTGGCCTTCGCCGTGCTGCGCCCCCGGGGGCTGCCGGAGGCGGTGGCCGCCGTGCCCGCCGCCGTGCTGCTCGTGGCGTTCGGCGCGGTCGGCCCGCACGAGGCGTGGGAGCAGACGCGTACGCTGCTGCCGGTCGTCGCCTTCCTCGCGCTGGTGCTGATGCTGGCGTACCTGTGCGCGAAGGAGGGTCTGTTCGAGGCGGTCGGCGCGGCCGTGGCCCGCCGGTGCGGGGGGAGTCCGCGCCGGCTGCTGGCCGGGGTGTTCGCCGTGGCCTGCGCGGTCACGGCCGTGCTCAGTCTGGACGCCACCGCAGTCCTGCTCACCCCCGTGGTCCTCGCCACCGCGTCCCGGGCCGGCGCCCGGGCCCGCCCGCACGTGTACGCCACGGCGCATCTGGCGAACTCCGCCTCGCTGCTCCTGCCGGTCTCCAACCTGACCAACCTGCTGGCGTTCACGGCCAGTGGGCTGTCCTTCACCCGGTTCGCCGCGTTGATGGCACTTCCCTGGCTGGCCGCGATCGCCGTCGAGTACGCGGTGTTCCGCCGCTTCTTCCGCGCGGACCTGGCCGAGCCGATGTCCGTCGGCCCCGCGCGCGTCGGCCCCGTACTCGTCGGTCCGCGCGGCGCTCCCCCGCCGGCCGGTTCCGGGCCCGCGAAGCCACCGGGCGGCCCCGGCGCCGCGTCGGCCGCACCGCCCGCGCCCGCGGTGCCCCGATTCACCGTGGTCGTCGTGGCATTGACCCTGGCCGGGTTCGCCGCGGCCTCGCCGGCCGGCATCGACCCCGCGTGGGCGGCGCTCGGCGGCGTCCTGGTGCTCGGTCTGCGGGCGCTGGCCCGGCGCCATGTCACGCCCCGGGAGATGGTGGGCGCCGCGTCGCCGCTGTTCTGTCTGTTCGTCCTGGCCCTCGGCATCGTGGTGGAGGGTGTGGTGGCGGGCGGCCCGGCCTCGGAGCTCGGGCGGCTGCTGCCGGACGGGGGCTCGCTGCCGGCGCTGCTCGGGGTGGCGGCGGTGGCCGCGGTGCTGGCCAACGTCGTCAACAACCTGCCTGCCGTACTCGCCCTGCTCCCCCTGGCGGCGCCCGGCGGACCGGGCCAGGTCCTCGCGGTGCTGATCGGCGTGAACCTGGGCCCGAACCTGACCTACGTGGGTTCGCTGGCGACCCTGCTCTGGCGGCGCATCCTGCACCGGCACGGCATCGAGGTGGATCTCGGCCGGTTCACCCTGCTGGGACTGCTCACCGTGCCGGCCGCGGTCGCCGCCTCGACGGTGGCCCTGTGGGGGGCGCTGCGCCTCATCGGCACCTGACGCCCGCGGCGGCACCGCCCCGTGCCCCGTTGGACGGCCACACCCGCCGGCCCCGCGCTCACTCGGTCGCCACGACGAGGCAGCGCCTCAGTTCCTCCACGGCCTCCGGAGCGCCCTCGACCGTCACACCGCCGTCCCCGTCCCCGTCCCCGTCCCCGTCCGCCCGGTTCCAGAGCCGCCGCAGCACGGCCTGCGCGGAGCCGCTCAGTGTCACGTCGGCCGTGCCGTCGCCCGCGCCGTCCGTGACGGTGAACTCCCCCGGGCCGGTCCGCACCCGCCACGCCGCGTCGTCGCCGGCCCGCACCAGGAACGTACGCCCCGGCGAGCCGTCCAGGATCTCGGTGAAGTAGTCGCCCCACTCGGCCACGGAGTACGCGGCGAAGACCTTGAGGAGTTCGTCGACCCCGTCGACGGCGAGGTCGTCCGGTACGGGGGAGACGGGCCGGCCCGTGGCGAGCTCGGCGTCGATGCGGTGGACGACGGTCTCCTGTGCCATCCGCCGGATCCAGAAGCCGACGCTCTGGTCGGGGCCGTACCAGGTGCCGGCCGGGTCCCCGGGGGCGCGGGTGGCGAACTCGGCGCGCAGCGCGGTGTACCCCTGGTCGAGCAGCGCCGTCGGCGCCCGGTCGGCGAACTCCTTCGGCGGCCAGGGCTCGGGCTCGACACCTTCGCGCATGGCGGCGGCCTTGTGCAGGTAGACCTCGCCGACGTGGCGGGTCAGGTCGGCTACCGTCCAGCCGGGGCAGGTCGGCACCGGGGCGTCGGCGTCGGTCTCGACGACGGACCGCAGGCGGTCGTGGTCGGCGGCGAGGCAGTCGAGGAAGCGGGTGAACTCCATGCCGCAGAGCCAAACACACGTTCAGGGCCGGGGCACTGCGTTTTCCCCGCCCACCACGTCCGCCCTCCACGTCCCCCGCCCTCCCGCGCGGTCCGCGCTCACCAGGCTCCGCTGGGGATCACGGGGCGGCGGACCGCTTCGGCCGCGTCCCGCAAGTGCAGGGCGACGGTGATCAGGGCGCGCAGCGCGGAGGGGCGCAGGCTCTGGGCGCTCTCGGCGGCCAGCACCAGCAGACAGCCCGCGGCCTGCTCGACGACCGGGACCGAGAAGGCGAAGTCGTCGCCGTCGGCCCCGCGAAAGGCGCGCCACGGCGTGGCGGCACCGTCGATGGCCTTGTGGACCGCCTGTTCGAGGTGCTGTGCCGCCTGGCGGCACACGGGGGCCGGCAGGGTGATGGTGCGATGGAACGCTGAACTGGTCATAATCCCACTGCTCCCCCGCGCCCGGGGTGTTCGATCGGCGTACCGGGCGTTTTTCACCGGGTCGGCGGCAGCCGGACCGTGGTTCGAGCGGCCGCGGGGGCGCGACCGGTCCCCCGTTCCGGTCCCGTCCCCGCGGCCCGTCGAACCTACGTGGACGGCTCCGCCGTTGTGAATCGTGCCGATGCCCGCTACCGGCCCGTAATGACTCACTCGTGCACAGGCGAGTCCGGATGGCACGGATTCGTCCCGTGCAGGAGCGGCTGGTCCAGGTCTCCGGCCACCAGGTGGGCCAGCACGACCTCGTACAGGTCGCCGCCCGCGGCGAGCAGCTCGCGTTCGAGGACGGGCTCCGCGCTGCGGACGTGCTCGCGGACGGTCTGGGCGTGCATCCCGAGCTGCTGCGCGGCACGCTCGGCGTTGCCGCCGGCGGCGATCCAGGTGCGCAGGGTGCGCCGCAGGTCCCGGCCGCCCGGGTCCAGGCGGCCCAGCAGCTCGACGGCCCAGGCGCGCAGCGCGGTTGTGGACAGCAGGTCGGTGAGGCGGGCGGCACCGGGCCGCGGGCCGGCTCCGGCCGGGGGTTCGGCGAGGCCGATCTGGGCGTTGAGGGCGAGGTGGACGGCGGCCCGGACGGTCAGATCGGCGAAGTCCGTGCGCAGCAGCCCCTCGACCCGGTCCATGCGGGCGCGGACCGTGTTGCGGCTGACCCCGAGGACCTTCGCGGTGTTGACGGCGGTGAACTCCAGGCCGAGCCGGGTGGTGGCGAGCAGTTCTGCGCGGGTGTGGTGCGACAGGGTGTCGAGCGGGCTCAGCACGTGGGCCGTCCAGTCGTGCAGCGCCGCCGGGTCCATCAGCCGCTCGGGGCGGGTCCGCTCGGCGTACAGGGCGGCCTTCTCCGGGCGGAACCGGGCCACGGCCAGGGCGCTGACGGCCTGCCCGTAGGCGGCGGCGGTGCGGGCGAGGGCCTGCCGGGCGCTGCCGCCGACGAACACGCCGGAGCGGCCGCCGACGAGTGAGCGCAGCTCCTGCCCCGCCGTGTCGCGCGGGGCGAGGACGATCACGTGCCCGTCCATCGCCGGGCACCGCACGACCAGCGCGCCCTCCCCTGTCGCCGACAGGCACTCCTCGGCGAGGCGGTCCCGTTCGGCGGGGCTGCTCTCCACGACGTAGACGCACGCCGTGTCGGTGTCGAGCAGGCCCGGCCAGAGACCGGCGGCCACCCGGCGGGCGGAGACGGTGTCCTCCACCATCAGCAGTTGCAGAATGGCCAGGCGCAGGTCGGAGGTGGCCCGCCGCAGCCGGTGTCCGGCCGCGGTCGACTCGTGGCCGGCCAGCAGCAGCTCCACCACCTGGGCGGCGTGCGTGACGATGTCGGAGACGCGCCGGTCGAAGGGGCTCTCGCGCATCACCGCGAGGACGGCGGCCGGCGCCGGGTGGGACCGCTCCACGCGCACGAGCCGCAGATGGCGGCCCCGGTCCTCCAGTGCGGCGGAGGCGATCCGCCCGGAGGTGATGTTGGCGACCAGGCCCTCGTCCAGCGGGGTAGGGGTGCCGGCCAGCAGATGGCCCGCGGCGTCCTGCAAGGAGACGGCGGCGTGCGCGGTGCCGGCGAGCCAGGCCACGACCCGGTGCAGGTCGCGGCCGGCCGGCCGCAGGTGCTCGAGCAGTTCCTCCGCCCATTCCGCCTGCCCACCGGCTCCGGATGTCCGCTGCCGTCTCCCGTCGTCTCGGCCCGCCACGTCGGCTCTCTCCTCGTTCTCGCCTCGACCCCGGCCCAGGTCGGGGACGTTACCCCATGCCCCTGTGCGCGCCACCCCTGCGACAGGCACGACAGGCACGACAGGCGGGGCAGAGGCCGGGCTGGAACCGGGCAGGGGCCGGGCAGGGGCCGGGCAGGGATCGCGCGGGGCCACCGACCGGGCCGGTCGGCCGGGGCGCGCGAACGGGCATAAGCTCGGTGAATGGCGAAGTACTTCGACGTGCACCCCGACAACCCCCAGCCGCGCAGCATCGGCCAGATCGCCGCCGGCATCCGCTCCGACGCGCTGATCGCGTACCCGACGGATTCCTGCTACGCGCTGGGCTGCCGGCTGGGCAGCCGCGACGGCATCGACCGCATCCGGTCGATCCGGCAGCTCGACAGCCGGCACCATTTCACGCTGGTCTGCCAGGACTTCGCGCAGCTCGGTCGGTTCGTCCAGATCGACAACGACGTGTTCCGGGCGATCAAGGCCTCTACCCCCGGCAGTTACACCTTCATCCTTCCGGCGACGAGGGAGGTGCCGCGCATGCTCCAGCATCCGAAGAAGAAGACCGTGGGTGTGCGCATCCCCGACCACGTCGTCACCCAGGCCCTGCTCGCCGAACTCGGCGAACCGCTGCTGTCCAGCACGCTGCTGATGCCCGGCGAGGAGGAGCCGATGACCCAGGGCTGGGAGATCAAGGACCGGCTCGACCACGTGCTGGACGCGGTCATCGACTCCGGGGACTGCGGCACCGAGCCGACCACGGTCGTCGACTTCTCCGGCGGCGAGGCGGAGATCGTGCGGCGGGGCGCGGGCGACACGACACGGTTCGAGTAGCAGAGCGCCCGCGAGAACCCGACAGACCCGACAGAAAGGCACAGGCCCGCAATGACCGCCGTACAAGCGACCGTCGTCGACATCCCCACCGACGACGGCACCGCCGACGCCTACCTGACCCACCCCGACGACGGGCGCCCGCATCCCGCCGTCCTGCTCCACATGGACGCCTTCGGGCTGCGCCCGCGACTGCGGGCGATGGCCGACCGGCTGGCCGGTGCCGGGTACACCGTCCTGGTGCCGAACGTCTTCTACCGCAGCGGACGGGCACCGGTCGTGGAGCTGCCCGAATTCATCGACCCCAAAGAACGTCCGGAGATCTTCCAGCGGCTCGGCCCGATCATGCGGTCGCTGACGCCCGACCGGGCGATGCGCGACGCGGGCGCCTACCTTGAATGGCTGGCCCGGGCCCCGCAGGCGGCCGACGGCCCGGTCGCGGTGACCGGCTACTGCATGGGGGCCGCGCTGGCCCTGCGCACCGCCGGCACCTATCCCGACCGGGTCGCCGCGGTGGCCGGGTTCCACGGCGGAAACCTGGCGACCGAGGATCCGGACAGTCCGCACCTGGTGGCCGGGCACATCACCGCCGAGGCGTACTTCGCCCACGCGGACCAGGACCCGGGCATGCCCTCCGAGCAGCAGGAGCGCCTGGCGGCGGCCCTGACGGCGGCCGGTGTCCGGCATCGCTGCGAGGTGTACGCCGGCGCCCACCACGGCTACACGCAGGCCGACACCGCGGCGTACGACCCGGAGGCCACCGAGCGGCACTGGACGGCGCTGCTCGACCTCCTGAAGCGGACGTTCTGACCGCTGCCGCCCCGCGTCGGTCCGCGTCGGTCCGCATCGGTGCGCATCGGTGCGACGTCCGCGAAGTGCCCCGGCTGGGGCCGGAGTCGGCGGTCCCGCCCGCGTCCGGCCCCCGGGCGGGGCGTTGTTACCGTGCCCGGGTGTCCAACTCCTCACGCGATACCGCCGAAGGCGCCGGCTGGGGCTCCGCCGAGCGCGGCGCCTACCGAGACCTCATGCCGCCGCGCACCGAGAAGCTGTCCTGGCTGAGCCCGAGCACGCTGTGGGCCGCCCGCAACGGCGTACTGGCCTCCTGGTTCTCAGATCCCACGGGCTCGACCCGCGCACGCTGGGTGGCGCAGCGGGCGGCGGCCGGGGCCCCTGCCGACAAGGTGATCCGGCGGGCGGACCCGGACCGGTTCTCCTTCCTCGTCATCGGTGACACCGGAGAGGGGGACGACCCCCAGTACGCCGTCGTGCCCGGTCTGCTGAAGGCGGGCCGGGACACCCGGTTCGCCGTCCTCGCCAGCGACGTCATCTACCCGGTGGGCAGTGCCGACGACTACGGCACGAAGTTCTTCCGCCCCTACCGCGACTACCAGGCGCCCATATACGCGATACCGGGCAACCACGACTGGTACGAGGACCTCGGCGGTTTCATGCGCGTCTTCTGCGACGACGCCCCGCCCCTGCCGCCGGAGCCCGCGCCACGCCCCCTCGCCCTGGCCGCCCGGCTGCGGTCCCTGCTGTGGCACCTGCGGCGCCCGGACGACGGACGGCACCTGGACGAGGCGCGCAAGCTGCGCTCGGCGCCCGCCCAGCGGGCCGAACAGCCCGGACCGTACTGGGCGGTCGACGCCGGCCCGGTACGGATCATCGGTATCGACACGGGACTGCTGGGCACGGTCGACGCCGAGCAGGGCGCCTGGCTGCGGGAGGTGTCCGCAGGCCCCCGGCCGAAGATCCTGGTCACCGGCTCGCCCCTGTACGTCGACGGCGAGCACCGTCCGTGCCCCGTCGAGGGCGGCGGCACGGTCGACGACATCGTGCGCGATCCCGCCCACCACTACGTCGCGGCGATAGGCGGGGACATCCACAACTACCAGCGGTATCCGGTCGACGTGGACGGCCGCACCGTCCAGTACGTCGTCGCGGGCGGCGGCGGTGCGTTCATGCACGCCACCCACACCATCCCCCGCGTCTCGGTGGCCGGCGTCACCGAGGACGACTTCCGCTCCTATCCGCTGCGCGGCGACTCGCTCGCCTTCTACAGCGCGCTGTACGGGCGCCGGCTGCGGATGCGGCGCTTCTTCACCCTCACGGAGGCCGAGGCGACGGCCGTGATCGCCGAGCGCCTCGGCATCCGCACCGGCCGCGCCCCGGGCGGCGACGCGCGGGTCACCCGGCGCACCAGGCTGGTCGCCGGGCTGCTCGGCACGGCACGGCGGCCCGAGCGCCGCAAGCGGTTCCGGCTGCCCGTGCGCAAGATCTACACGCAGTTGTTCTCGCCGGGCTCGGCGACGTACAGCCCGCCCTTCTTCAAGTGCTTCCTGCGTCTGGACGTGACGCCGGAGGCGGTCCGGCTGCGCTGCTACGCCGCCACCGGCAACCGGGCGCAGGAGCTGGACCCGCCGGTCGAGGACGAGGTGACGATCCCGCTGGTCTGACGCGGGTTCCCGGGCACCGCCCCGTCACCAGCGGCCGGGTTCGCTGCCGGCGAGCGCCTCGGACGGGGTGCCGTCGACGCCTGCCGGTACGTCGCCGGCGAGCATCACCCGGTGCATGGTGCGGGGGTGGCCGAGGTGGGTGTTGTCGCTCGGCGCAAGGTGGATGGTGGCCCGGTTGTCCCAGAAGGCGACGCTGCCCGGCTGCCAGCGGAAGCGGACCGTGTACTCGGGACGGGTGGCCTGCTCGAGCAGCAGTTCCAGGATCGCCGCGCTCTCCGGGCGGGAGAGCCCGGCGATCTGCTCGACGTAGTAGCCGTTGACGTACAGCACCCGCTCCCTGGTCTCCGGGTGCACGCGCACCAGCGGGTGCACGGTCGCGGTCTGGTGGTCGAGCAGGTGCCGCACGTAGGCGTCGTCGCCGGGCCGGGGCTGGTAGCCGACGCCGAGGCGGTGCTCGGCGCGCAGTCCGTCGGCGAACGCGCGCATCGGGGCGGACAGTCCGGCGTAGGCGGCGGCCAGGTTCGCCCAGGTGGTGTCGCCGCCGTACGGCGGTATCGTCTCGGCGCGCAGGATCGTGGCGGCGGGCGGGTCGACGCGGGCGCCGTGGTCGCAGTGCCAGCCGCGCAGCAGCGTGTGGCGGCGGCGCCGCAGCCACTCGTCGTGCTCCATCCCGAACCGCCCGCCCAGCTCCAGCCGGTCGGCGGTCGTCTCGATCTCCGGGAAGTCCGCCGGGGACGCCTTGCCGCGCCGGGGCAGGACGACCGGTTCGCCGAAGAGGCGGGCGAACGCGACGTGTCCGGCGTGGTCGAGGCGCTGGTCGCGGAAGAACACCACCTTCCAGCGCAGTACCGCCGCCCGGACCGCGGCGACCTGCGCCGCGTCGAGGCCGGCCGCCAGATCGACGCCGCCGATCTCGGCACCGATGTGCCCGGCGACGGGTTTCACCTCGACGCCCGCCGCCTCGGCCGCCGTGCCCTCTGCCGCCGCCGTCGTGCCCGTCGTCCTGTCCGCTGTCCTGTGGGTCGTCATGCCCAGATCGTGGCAGACCTCCTTCCGCGCCGTCCGGTTGATCACCGCTCCCGGTGTGGGCGAGGCTGGACGGGCGGCACCCGGCCGCACACAGTCGAGGGAAGGCCCCACGGTGATCAGCATCCCGGCGTACACGCTCAACGACGGCACCCCCCTCCCCGCCCTGGGTCTGGGCACCTGGCCGATGCAGGACGACGAGGCCGAACGGGCGGTCCGCGAGGCCCTTCAGACGGGGTACCGCCTGATCGACACGGCGACGAACTACCGCAACGAGACCGGCGTCGGCCGCGGCGTGGCCGCCGCGGGTCTGCCCCGCGAGGAGGTCGTCGTGACGACCAAGCTGCCCGGCCGGCACCACGGCTACGAGGAGACGCTCGCCTCGTTCGAGGAGTCCCGCGCCCGGCTCGGCCTGGAGTACGTCGACCTGTACCTGATCCACTGGCCGCTGCCCCGCGTGGACAAGTACGTCGACTCCTGGAAGGCCATGCTCAAGCTGCGCGAGGACGGCCTCGTGCGGTCGGTGGGCGTCTCCAACTTCACGGCGGAGCACCTCGAGCGGCTGGAGAAGGAGACGGGTGTCCTGCCGTCCGTCAACCAGATCGAGCTGCACCCGCTCTTCCCGCAGGACGAGCTGCGCGCCTTCCACGAGCGCAAGGGCATCCGCACCGAGAGCTGGAGCCCGCTGGGCCGGGGCAGCGACCTGCTGGACGATCCCGCCGTCGCCGCGGTCGCCGACGCGCACGGCGTGACGCCCGCACAGGTGGTGCTGCGCTGGCACACCCAGCTCGGCGCGGTGCCGATCCCGAAGTCCGGCGACCCCGCGCGGCAGCGGGCGAACCTCGACGTCTTCGGCTTCGAACTCGACGCCGGGCAGCTTCGCACGGTGGCGGACCGCGCGCACCGGCGGATCGGCGGCGACCCGGAGGTGCACGAGGAGTTCTGAGGTTCCGAGGAGGTCGTCGGCTGATCGTGTGGCCGGATCGTGAGGGCGGCCGGCGGCGGCGGTTCACTCGGCGGGCAGCGGCTGTTCGGCCCAGATGGCCTTGCCGCTCCCCGTCTGCCGGCTGCCCCAGCGCTGGGTGAGCTGGGCGACCAGGAGCAGGCCCCGGCCGCCCTCGTCGTAGGCGTGGGCGCGGCGCAGGTGCGGTGAGGTGGAGCTGGAGTCGGAGACCTCGCAGATGAGGGTGCTGTCGCGGATGAGGCGGAGCTGGATGGGCGGCTCGCCGTACCGGATCGCGTTGGTGACCAGCTCGCTGACGACGAGTTCGGTGACGAACGCCGTCTCGTCCAGGCCCCACCGGGTCAGTTGCTCGGAGACGGACCGCCGGGTGGCGGCCACGTGCGCCGGGTCGGGCAGGACGTCCCAGGTGCGTATCTGGTCCGTGCCCAGCGCCCGGGTACGGGCCAGCAGCAGCGCCACGTCGTCGCTGGGCTCCTCCGGCATCACGGCCTTGAGCACGGTGTCGCACAGGGCGTCGAGCGAGTTCGCGGGTGCGGTGAGCGCGAGGCACAGTTCCGCGGTGGCGTGGTCGACGTCGCGGTCGCGGTCCTCGACCAGGCCGTCGGTGTAGAGGGCGACGACGGTGCCCTCGGGCAGTTCCACCTCGGTCGCCTCGAAGGGCAGTCCGCCGACGCCGAGCAGCGGCCCGGTGTTCATGCGGACGAGCCGGGTGGTGCCGTCGGGCAGCAGAAGGGCGGGGGCGGGGTGGCCGGCGGCCGCCAGGGTCAGCCGGCGCGACACCGGATCGTAGACGGCGTAGAGGCAGGTGGCGCCCAGTTCCGCGACCTCGCCGTCGTCGCCGGCCGCGAGGTGGGTGACGAGGTCGTCGAGGTGGGTGAGGAGTTCGTCGGGGGGCAGATCGACGTCGGCGAGGGTGCGGACGGCCGTGCACAGGCGGCCCATGGTGGCCGTGGAGCGGATGCCGTGGCCCACGACGTCGCCGACGACGAGGCCCACGCGGGTGCCGGAGAGCGGGATCACGTCGAACCAGTCGCCGCCGATGCCCGCCGCCGAGGCGGAGGGCAGGTAGCGGTGGGCCACCTCGACCGCGGCCTGCCCGGGCAGTTCCTTGGGCAGCAGGCTGCGCTGGATCGCCAGGGCGGTGGAGCGCTCGCGGGCGAAGCGGCGGGCATTGTCGACGGAGACGGCGGCCCGGCCGACCAGTTCCTCGGCCAGTACGGCGTCCTCGGCGGCGTACGGCTCCCGGGGCGCGGTCCGGGCGGCCAGCGCGACGCCCAGTGTGGTGCCGCGGGCCCGCAGGGGCACGGCCAGGGCCGAGCAGACCGCCTCACGGAACGGGCGGTTGTGCGGGGCCAGTTCCGCGCGCTCCCGCATCCAGCGGTCGAAATCCGGATCGCCGGGGCCGCTCAGTACGACGCGGCCCTCGCGCAGCGCCCGCGCGGGCGGAGCGTAGGGCGGATAGACCTCGTTCCCGCCGAGGTGCACGGCGGGGGTGGGGAAGTCCTCGGTGGCGGCGGCGTGGGCCACCCGGCGCAGTTCGCCGTCCCCGCACGGCGCCGCGTGCGGTTCGTCGGTGCCGAGGACCCAGTCGAGCAGGTCGACGCTGGCGAAGCCGGCGAACCGCGGCACGAGCAGCCCGACCAGTTCCTCGGCGGTGCGCACGACGTCCAGGGTGCTGCCGACCTCGCCGGCCGCGTTCATCAGGGCCAGTCGCTCCCGTGCCCGGTGCTGTTCGGTGCTCTCGAGCGCGGCCATGGCGACGGCGGTGAGCGTGCCGGAGGCGTCGTGGACCGGCCAGATCTCGACGGTCCAGGCGTGCAACCGGACACCGGCGGGCGCGGGCCCGAAGCTCTCGTACTGGACGGGGCGTCCCCGGTCGGCGGCGACACGCAGGTGGTGCAGGAAGGTCTCCTGGTCGCCTTCGAAGCTCGCCAGGGTGTCGGGCAGGCTGTGGCCGATCAGTTCCTCCGCGGATCTGCCCATCATCCGGCACGTGGTGTCGTTGACGTGCACGAAGCGCAGATCGGGGTCGAGGACGGACATCGACAGGGAGGCCTGCCGGACGGCGTCGTCGATCAGGCCGGGTTCCGGGGCGCCGGAGGTGCCGGGGGCGCCAGGGTCGCCGGTGGTCACCGCGTAGCCGTCCGGTTCGCCGTCGGCGTCCAGCAGCGGACAGATCCGCAGGCGCAGGGGCACGGAGTGTCCGTCCCGGTGCCGGATCACGGCGGTGCCCGACAGGGTGTCCGGCGGCGCGTCCCGCGCGAGCAGGCTCCGCGCGGGACGGCCCACGACCTCTCCGGCCGCGTATCCGGTGATCCGCCGCGCGCCGTCGCTCCACCCCGTCACCGTTCCGCGGGCGTCGACGATCATCGCGGCGGAGGAATACTCCATGTCGTCCAGGATCGTCCCGGGACGATGCGGTATCAACCGGGACGGAGCGCGGGTGGTCCCGTCACTGACGGTGAGCGCGGAGGGCGGCGAGGGCGCGGTCGGCGTGCGTGTTCATTCTCAGTTCGCTGCGCACGACCTCCAGCAGGGTGCGGTCCTGCCCGACGACGAAGGTGACCCGCTTGGTGGGAGCCGCGCCGAACCCCCGCTTCACCTCGAACAGCTCGCGGACCGTGCCGTCGGCGTCGGACAGCAGCGGCATGCCCAGGGTGTGCAGGCCGGCGAACTCCCGCTGCCGTTCGACGGGGTCGCCGCTGACGCCGACGGGCCGGGCGCCCGCGGCGGCGAACTCGGCGGCGAGGTCGCGGAAGTGGCAGGCCTCCGCGGTGCAGCCGCGGGTGAGGGCGGCCGGGTAGAAGAACAGGACGACCGGGCCGTCGGCGAGCAGCTCGGACAGGCGGCGCCGGGTGCCGGTCTCGTCCGGCAGCTCGAAGTCCTCGACGGTGTCGCCCACGCCGAGGGCACGGCTCATGACCGGCCCTCGCTGCCCTTGGCGACACCGCGGGCCCACAGCACGAGCGGCACCTGCACCGGCAGGCGGCCGAAGGCGGCGGCCTTCTGCGGGGTGGGGCGGTGCCGCCAGTCCCAGGCCATCTTGACGTTGGCGGGGAACACCCCGACGAAGAAGGCGGCCGCGGTCAGCGCGGCGGCCTTGCGGGTGCGCGGCACCGCGAGTCCGGCGGCCAGCGCGAGTTCGGCGACGCCGCTGGCGTACGTCCACGCGCGGGGCGTGCCCGGCAGGGAGCGCGGCACGGTCGCGTCGAAGGGGCGGGGCTGGGCGAAATGGGCGACGCCCGCGGTGGCCAGGAGGCCGGCGAGCAGCAGGGGTGAGCGTTCGGACCGTGACACGGTTCCTCCTCCGGGGGGCCTTCGGGGGCCTGCCGCGCGATATTACTCGACGGTAAGGATTGGTGGGCGACCGGCTCGTGCACGGCGGTTGTGCGTCCCGGGGGTGTAGCCGAACGTGCGGCGGAAGACCTCGATGAACGCGCTGGCCGAGGACCAGCCGCAGCGGTGGGCGACGGTGGTGACGGGCAGGCCGTCGGCGAGCATGCGCAGGGCGTGGTAGAGGCGGGACTGGGTGCGCCACTGCGGGAAGGTCATGCCGAACTCGCGGCGGAAGAGCCGGCTGAGGGTGCGTTCCGCGCTGCCGGTGGCGGCGCCGAGGGCGGCGAGGGTGCGGGTGTCCGCCGGGTCGGCGTGCACGAGCGCGCAGACCGCGGCCAGCCGGGGGTCGTCGGCGGTCGGCAGGAGCAGCGGCTGCTGCGGCGAGACGCGCAGTTGGTCGCACAGGACGGCCAGGAGACGCCGGCGCTCCGGTCCGGTGTCGCCGGGGTCCCGGGTGTAGGCGACGATCAGTTCGCGCAGCAGCGGGCCGACGGCGAGCACGACCGGGGTGTGCAGCCCGAGCGGGTTGGCACCGGAGGGCAGGCCGACCAGATGCAGGTCGAGGCGGCCGTGGGCGCGGTGGGAGTGCACGGTGCCGGCCGGGATCCAGATGGCCCGGGTCCCGGGCGCGAACCAGGTGCCCGCCTCGGTGGTGACGGCCACGACTCCGGACCCGGCATGGACGATCTGGTGCTCGTCGTGCCGGTGCGCGTCGATCCGCTGCCCGGCGACCAGCCGCTGGGCACGCGTGGGGGCCGCGGGGGTGTGGCGGACGGACGGGGTGTGGGGCGATGGCGGGGTCTGGCGGGGGCGGGTCTTCGACACAAGTCGGCAGGTTATCGAAAGCGGGCCATCGGCGGGGGCGTGACGATCGACGGGTGACCCTGAACCGGAACCGGCCCATCGTCCTGCTGTCCCTCGGGCACGCCTGTGTCGACGTCTACCAGGGCACGGTGGCCGCCCTGGTGCCGTACTTCGTCGCCGAGCGGGCCTACACCTATGCCGCCGCCTCGGGCGTCGTACTCGCCGCCTCGCTGCTGTCGTCTCTGGTGCAGCCGCTGTTCGGGGCGCTCACCGACCGGTGGGCGCTGCCGTGGCTGCTGCCGCTGAGCACGCTGACCGCGGGGGCGGGGGTCGCGCTCGGCGGGGTCACCGGCTCCTACGCGTTCACCCTCGCGGCCATCGCGGTGGGCGGTGTCGGGGTCGCCGCGTACCACCCGGAGGCCGCGCGGGCGGCGCGGGCGGCCGCGGGCGGCAGTCATACGGCGATGGGGTGGTTCTCCCTGGGCGGCAATGCCGGCTTCGCGCTGGCGCCGCCGCTGGTGTGGGCCGTCGTCGGGGCCGGGGGCCTCGGCGCCTCGCCGCTGCTGGTCGTGCCCGCGGTCGTGGGAGCCGTCCTGTGCGGGGCGGCGGTGCGTTCGGCGGCCGGGGCGGGCCGCGCGTCGGGCGGCCGTACGGCGGTGGCCCGGGGGACGGACGACTGGCCGTCCTTCCTGCGTCTCACCGGTGCCGTCGTCTGCCGTTCCGTCGTCTTCGTCGGCCTGAGCACGTTCGTGTCGCTGTACGTCAGGGAGCGCGTCGGCGGCGGGAGCGCGGCGGGGACGGTGGCGCTGTTCGTGCTCTACCTCGGCGGCGCGGTGGGCACCGTCGCCGGCGGCCGGCTCGCCGACCGTCACGGGCGGCTGAAGGTGGTGCGGCTGTCGTACGTGCTGTCGGTCCTCGCGGTGGCGGGGGTCGTCCTCGTGCCCGGGCCGGCGGTGTACCTGTGCGTCGCCCTGACGTCGGCGGGACTGTACGTGCCGTTCTCCCTGCACATCACGCTGGGTCAGGACTACCTGCCCCGCCGGGTGGGGACGGCGAGCGGGGTCACGCTGGGCCTGACGGTGAGCGTCGGCGGCCTCGCCGCCCCAGCGGTCGGGGCGCTGGCCGACGCGACGTCGCTGCGGGCCGCCCTGCTGCCGCTGGTGGCGCTGCCCGCCGTGGGCAGGCTGCTCCTGTGCGGCCTGCGCGAGCCGGTCACGCCCCCGCCGTCGCCGTCGCCGTCACCCGCCGTCGACGCACCGGCGGCGAGCGACGCCGACGCGCGGTGAGCCCTCGGCCGACTCGCGCCCGCCCGTCACAACCGCCCGCCCCTCACAGCCGCGAGCCCCGGCGCTCCCCGCGCAGCAGCCACGCGAGGTAGGCGCCGCCCGCCACCCCGGTCACCACGCCCACCGGCAGCAGCGCGGATCCGGTCAGCCGCTGGGTGGCCAGGTCGGCGGCGGCCACCAGGAACGCGCCCGTCCACCCGGCGGACAGCACACCGGGGCCCGCGGCGCGGGTGACCCGGCGGGCCAGTTGCGGGGCGGCCATCGCCACGAACGGGATGGGACCGGCCGCCGCGACGGCCATGGCGGTCAGCCCGGTGCCCGCGCTCAGCAGGACGAGACGGCTGCGCTCGGGCGGGACACCGAGCGCCGCGGCGGTGTCGTCGCCCATCTCCAGCATCGTCAGCCGCCGTCCGTACACCAGGACGACCGGGACCAGGGCCACCAGTCCGAGCGCCGCGATGCGCACATCGGCCCAGTCGCGGGCGTTGAGCGAGCCGATCATCCAGCTCGCGGCCTGCGCCGCCTTGCCGATGTCGGCGCGCACGTACAGGAAGCTGGTCGCCGAGCCGAGCACGGCGGAGGCGCCGATGCCGACGAGGACCAGCCGGTAGCCGTGCACGCCCCGCCGCCACGCCAGCAGGTACACGGCGGCGGCGGTGGCCAGGCCGCCGCACACCGCGCCGAACGCCGTCTGCGCCGCGCCCGCGTCGAGGACGATGATCGCGACGAGGGCGCCGGCCGAGGCTCCGTTGCCGAAGCCGATGATGTCGGGGCTGCCCAGCGGGTTGCGGGTCAGCGACTGGAACACCGCGCCCGCCATGCCCATCGCGAAGCCCACCAGCGCGGCCACCAGGGCGCGCGGCAGCCGCAGGTCGAGCACCACGAACCCGGCGCCCGGCGGACCGTCGCCGGCCAGAGTGCGCAGCACCTCGGCCGGGGACAGCTCGTACGTCCCGGTGCCGATGGCCAGCACCATGGCGCAGGCCGTGAGCGCGGCGAGCACGACGCAGACCAGCAGGGCGCGGACGTCGTACCGCAGTGACCAGCGGGACGTGCGCAGCAGTCCGGGCCGCAGGCCGGCGCGGTCTCGCGCGGTGCCGTTCTTGACGAGGCTCACAGTTGGGCCACCTTCCGCTGCCGTACGAGATGGATGAAGAGCAGTCCGCCGAGGAAGGCGGTGACCGTCCCGACCTCGATCTCGGAGGGCGGCACCACGACGCGTCCGATCACGTCGGAGACGAGCAGCAGCACCGGTGCGAACAGTGCGCAGCAGGGGAACAGCCGGCGCGGGTCGGGGCCGCAGAAGGCGCGGGCGGCGTGCGGGATCATCAGGCCCACGAAGCCGATCGGCCCGCACACGGCGGTGGCGCCGCCGCACAACAGGGTGATGGCGACGACGGACAGCATCCGCACGCGCCGCACCCGGGTGCCCAGCGCCAGCGCCTGGTCCTCGCCGAGGGCGACGGCGCCGAGCGGCCGGGCGAGGGCGAAGGCGAGCAGCGCGCCGGCCGCGAGCAGCGGTGCCACGGTGAGCAGCAGGGAGGCGTCGCGCTTGGCGAGGGTGCCGACCGACCAGTACCGCATCTCGTCCAGGGTGCTCAGGTGCCACAGCGACAGGCCGTTGACGTAGCCGAACAGGGCCGCGTTGACGGCGGTTCCGGCCAGCGCGAGCCGTACCGGTGTGGCCCACCGGCCGCCCCCCAGGGCGTTGACGGCGGTGGCGGCGAGGGCCGCCCCGGCCAGCGCGAACCACAGGTACCCGGTGAACGACGTGATGCCGAGGACACCGATCGCGGTGACGACGGCGGCGGACGCGCCCGCGTTCACGCCGAGCAGCCCGGGGTCGGCGAGCGGGTTGCGGGTCAGGGTCTGCATGACCGCGCCCCCGAGGCCGAGGGCGACGCCGACGGCGGCGCCGATGAGGGTGCGCGGCAGCCTGAGGTCCCGCACGATCGCGTCGTTCTCCGTGCCGGACGGGGTGAACAGCGCCGACCAGACCTGGTCGAGGGGGATCTGTTTGGCACCCACGGCCAGCGAGAGGGCGGTGGCCACCACCAGCAGGACGACGCCGAGGAGCAGTCCCGCCGCGCGCCGGGAGCCCCCGGCGCGGGGGTCTCTCGTGCCGTGCGCCCGGCCGGGCGGCGCCGGATCGGCTGAATGCGGTGTACATGTTCCAGTGGACATGTGCTTAGCTTAGGCTAACCTTACCTTGGCTGTTGACGATTTCGTCGGCAGTCATCGACCCCTGCCTGCCCTCCGACCAGCGGTTCACGGAGAACGCCGATGACCACGCTCCCCCGCCCCACCTCCCGCGGTGCCGCCGCGCCGGACGTCCGTCCGGTCCGGGTCACGGGCCGGCGCGTCGCACGCCTCCTGGCGGAGACGGAGGGCGTGGACGACGCACGGCGGACGGCACTGGCGGCCGGCTTCTGGAGCGAGGCGGAGCACCTGGGCACCCCGCTCGTCGAGGAACTCGACGGTGAACCGGACCACCGGTCGGTCACGTTCCTGTGGCGCGGCCACCGCGCCACCCGTCAGGTCCTGCTGTTCGGCAACCGCATCACCGACCGCGAACGGCTGGCCGGTTCGCTGCTGGAGCGGGTGCCCGGCACCGACGTCTGGCACCTGGGTCTGCGGCTGCGCGCCGACCACCGCGGCTCGTACCGGATGGCCGCCGACATCTCGCTCGGTCAGGCGCCCACGGACCCGGTCGCCCTTCAGCAGCGGCTGCGGTCGCTGTCCGCGCACGCCGCGGCCGACCCGCTCAACCGCCGTATCGTCGCCACCCGTTGGCAACAGGCCGACGGGTCGGTCTTCGCCCTGCCCGACGCCCCGGCCGAGCCGTGGGCCGGGCGCCGGGGCACGGTGGCGACGGGGCGGGTGGAGCGGCACCGGGTGCCGGGCACGGATCCGGTCGGTGACCGGGACGCCTGGGTCTACCTGCCGCCGGGGAACGAACACGCCCCCGGCGCCCCGTTGCCGGTCGTGGTGCTGTGCGACGGCGACATGTGGTTCGGGCGGCTCGGCTTCGGCGACACGCTGGACGCACTGATCGCCGACGGCGCGCTGCCGCCCCTCGTGGTGGTGGCGCCGGACGCCGTGGACCGGCGCACCCGGTGGCGCGACCTGGGCTGCCGGGACCCGTTCGTCGCCTTCCTGGCCGACGAGTTGCTGCCCTGGGCGGCCGGTCGCTGGCCGCTGACCACCGACCCGCACCGGACCGTGGTCGCCGGCCAGAGCCTCGGTGCCATGACCGCGCTGCACGCCGGCCGGCTGCGCCCCGACCGCTTCGGCAACGTCCTCGCCCAGTCCGCCTCCCTGTGGTGGCGCCCCGGCCTGCCGCCGCCGACGGCGGCCAAACCACCGGTGTACGGCACTCCGTGGCTGGTCGGCCGCTGCGCGTCCGGCGCGACCGGGCCCCTGACGGTTCATCTGGACGTCGGTCTGCACGAGGGCTCCATGGTCGAGCACACCCTCGCCCTGTACGAGGCCCTGCGCGCGACGGGCCACCGGGTCACCTGCGACGCGTACAACGGCGGCCACGACTACGCCTGCTGGCACGGCGCCCTGGCCGCGGGCCTGGCGCGTCTGCTGGGCCCTGCCGCCACCGCCCCCTGAACCACGTATCCCTGTCCCCATCCCTCCAGTCCCTTCCACCCTTCACAGCCGACAGCGCCAAGGAGTCCCCTTCTCATGTCCTTCGTACGTGCCTCCCGCAGAACCGTCCTGACGTCCGCCGCCGCCGTCGTGACGGGAGCACTGCTCCTCACCGGCTGCGGTGAGGACGACGGCGGCAGCGACAGCGCGGGCGGCCAGGAGTCGAGCACCCGTCAGGTCACCGACGCCACGGGCCGCGAGGTCGACGTACCGGCCGACCCCAAGAAGGTCGTCGCCCTGAGCGAGCCCACCCTCGACGCCGCGCTCGCGCTCGGCGTCCAGCCGGTCGGCACGACCGCGGGACGCGGGCAGAAGGGGGTCTCCACCTACCTGGCCGACAAGGCGGGCAAGGCGGAGGTCGTCGCCACCGTCGCCGAGGCGGACCTGGAGAAGCTGGCCGCGCTCCAGCCCGACCTGATCCTGCTCGACGAGACCACGGCGGTGAAGAAGGAGGTCTCCAAGCTGGAGTCCATAGCCCCGACCGTGGTCACCGCGAAGCTCAACGAGGACTGGAAGAAGGCGTTCACCGCCACCGCCGACGCGCTGAACCAGAAGGCCGAGGCCGAGAAGATACTGAGCGGCTTCGACGCCGACGTGGCCGCCGCGAAGGGCAAGCTGGGCGACAACGCCGGCGCCGTCGTAAGCGTCGTCCGCTGGCAGAACAAGGCGCCGTCCGCGGTCGGTCGCGGCGTGGGCCACGTGGGCGCCACCATCAGCGCCCTCGGCCTGGACCGGCCGAAGGACCAGCAGGGCGTCGGCACCGGCCACAGCGAACCGGTCAGCCTGGAGAAGCTCTCCACGATCGACGGCGACTGGCTGTTCTTCGGCACCCTCGGCGACAAGGCCGACGGGGAGAAGGCGTACGCCGAGGCGAAGGACGTGCCCAACTTCGGCAAGCTGAAGGCCGAGCGGGAGGGCCACGTCGTCGTGGTCCAGGGCTCCGCGTGGAACAGCGCCGGAGGCCCCCTCGCGGCGCGCGTCGTCCTGGACGACCTGACCGCGGCGCTCGCCTCATGACGGCGGGGCTCGACGGCCGGCTCGCCCTCGTGACGGGGGCGGGCCGGGGCATCGGCGCGGCGGTCGTCACCGCGCTCGTCGAGCAGGGCGCCCGCGTCGTCGCCACCGACCGCGCACCCGAGGGCGTCGAAGCGCTCGCCGGCGAGCACGGCCACGACCGGGTCACCGCCCGCCCGCTCGACGTCACCGACGCGGCCGAGGTGGAGAGGCTGGTCGACGACACCGAACGCACCCTCGGCCCGCTGGACATCGCCGTCAACGTGGCCGGGATCCTGCGGGCGTCGGACGTGGTGGACCTGACCGACGAGGACTGGGCGGCGACGTTCGCCGTCAACTCCACCGGCGTCTTCCACCTCTCGCGCGCCGCCGCCCGCCGGATGAGCGAACGCGGTCGCGGCAGCATCGTCACCGTCGCCTCGAACGCGGCCGGTGTCCCCCGGGCGGGCCTCGCCGCCTACGCCGCCTCCAAGGCCGCCGCCGTGATGTTCACCAAGTGCCTCGGCCTGGAAGTGGCCGGGCGGGGCGTGCGCTGCAACACGGTCTCCCCCGGTTCGACCCTCACCGACATGCAGCGCGCCCTGTGGACGGCCGGTGACGAGACCGCGTCGGCCCGGCGCGTCATCGACGGGGACCCCGCCGCCTACCGCACGGGCATCCCGCTGGGCCGGATCGCCGACCCGGCGGACATCGCCGACGCGGTCGTGTTCCTGGCCTCCGACCGCGCGCGGCACATCACGATGCACGACCTGTACGTCGACGGCGGCGCCACCCTGCGCGCCTGACCCGGCCCCCGGGATCCCGGCGCACGCCACCCCACTGGAGACAGCCATGTCCCTTTCCCCGCACGCACCCCTGCACGCGCCCCTGCGCGAATCCCCGCACGAATCCCTGTCCACGGCCACGCCGGTGAGCCCCGGCACGGCCACCGCGCTCCTGGAGTCCTACCGCCCGGCCACCGACCGCTTCCTCGCCACACCCCACCGCACACTGCTGGCCCGCGGCACCGCCACCGCGATACCCCACGACTCCCGTCCGCCGGGCGCCCGGGTGCGTGAGGTGCTGGACGCGCTGCGCCGCCCGGGCGCCCCGATGCCGGTGGTCGTCGGCGCGCTGCCCTTCGCCCCGGACGCGGCGCCCGCGCTCGCGGTGCCCCAGGCGGTGCGCTGGGCGCCGCCGCTGCGCGAGGACCCGCTGATCGCCCTGCCCGTCCCCCAGGACGAGGACCGGCCGCGGTGGGCGGTGCGGGAGGTCCCCGCTCCCGAGCGGTACGGCGAGGCGGTCGCGGCGGCGGTCGCGCGGATGCGGGCCGGGGAGTTCGACAAGGTCGTCCTCGCCCGCACCCTGGAGCTGTCCTGCCCGCGCGAGCCGGACCTGCCGGCCATGCTGCGCCGGCTGGCCCGCCGGGACCCCGCCGGGTACACCTTCGCGGTGCCCAGCGGCCCGGGCCGCACCCTGATCGGGGCCAGCCCCGAACTGCTCGTCGCCCGGCAGGGCGGCCGGCTGACCGCCAACCCCCTGGCCGGCTCTGCGCCCCGCAGCGACGACCTGGCCCAGGACGTGCGAAGCGCGGTCGCGCTCCTGGAGTCCGAGAAGGACCTGCACGAGCACGCCGTCGTGGTGGCCGCCGTACGGGAGGCGCTCGCGCCGTTCTGCGCCACGCTGGAGGTGCCCGAGCGGCCCACCCTGGTGCGTACGGCGGCCATGTGGCACCTGTCGACCACGGTCACGGGCGAACTGGCCGACGCCGGGACGAGCGCGCTCGACCTGGCGTCCGCGCTGCATCCGACCCCGGCCGTGTGCGGCACCCCCACCGAGGTGGCGCGGGCCGTGATCGCCGAGTCCGAGCCCTTCGACCGGGGCGCGTACACCGGCATGGTCGGCTGGCAGGACGCCGACGGCGACGGCGAGTGGGTCGTGACGATCCGCTGCGCCGAGGCCGAGGGGCGGGCGCTCAGGCTGTTCGCCGGCGCCGGGGTCGTGGCGGCCTCCACTCCGCAGGCCGAGACGGCGGAGACCGCCGCCAAGTTCCGTACGTTCCTGCACGCGGTGGGAGCGACGCTGTGACCCTCGCCCCCGGCGTGGACGCGCCCACCTGGCCCGACGGGTTCGCCGCGCGCTACCGTGCCGCCGGCTACTGGCGCGGCGAGACCTTCGGCGGCATGCTGCGCGAGCGCGCCGCCGCGCACCCCGACCGGATCGCCCTGGTCGACCCGGCCCCCGAGCGCCGGACCTGGACCTACGGGGAGCTGGACGAGCGCGTCGACCGGCTGGCCGCCGGGTTCCTGGCGCGCGGCCTGGCCAAGGGCGACCGGGTGGTCGTACAACTGCCCAACACCGGCGAGTTCGTCGAGGTGGTCTTCGCCCTGCTCCGCATCGGCGTGCTGCCGGTGTACGCGCTGCCCGCGCACCGGGACACGGAGATCACCCACTTCTGCTCCTTCGCCCAGGCCGTCGCGTACGTCGTCCCGGACGTGCACGCGGGTTACGACCACCGCGCCCTCGCCTCCCGGGTACGCGAGGAGGTGCCCGGCCTGAAGCACGTGTTCGTGGCCGGCGACCCCGGTGAGCACAGTGCGCTGTCCGGGGTGCCGTGCGAGCCCTCCGGCCCCTTCGACGGGCCCGAGCCGCACCAGTTGGCGTTCCTCCAGTTGTCGGGCGGTACGACGGGCGTGTCCAAGCTGATCCCGCGCACCCACGACGACTACCTGTACTCGCTGTGGGGCTCCAACGAGATCTGCGGCGTCGACGAGGACACCCGCTTCCTCGTCGTCCTGCCCGCCGCCCACAACTTCCCGATGAGTTCCCCGGGCTGGCTGGGCGTGCTGTACGCGGGCGGCACGGTGGTGCTGTGCCCGAAGCCGGACCCGGACACCGCGTTCCCGCTGATCGCCCGGGAGCGGATCACCATGACGGGCCTGGTGCCGCCGCTGGCCCTGGTGTGGACACAGGCCGCGACCGAGACCGCGCACGACCTGTCCAGCCTGGAGCTGGCCCTGGTCGGCGGCGCCAAGTACAGCGAGCAGGCGGCCCGTCGGCTGGAACCCGCGCTGGGCTGCCGGCTGATGCAGGTCTTCGGGATGGCCGAGGGCCTGGTCAACTACACGCGGCTGGACGACGACACCGAGACGGTCGTCACCACGCAGGGGCGGCCGATCTCCCCCGACGACGAGATCCGCGTCGTCGACGACGCCGACGAGGACGTCCCCGACGGGGAGTCCGGTCATCTGCTGACCCGCGGCCCGTACACGATCCGCGGCTACTGGCGGGCTCCGGAACACAACCGGCGCGCGTTCACCGAGGACGGCTTCTACCGCACCGGGGACATCGTGCGCCGCACCCCCACCGGCCACCTCGTGGTGGAGGGACGGGCCAAGGACCAGATCAACCGCGGCGGCGAGAAGATCGCGCCGGAGGAGGTCGAGAACATCATCCTCGGCCACCCGTCCGTGCACGACGTGTCGGTGGTCGCGGTCCCCGACGCGTACCTGGGCGAGCGCTCCCTGGCCTACGTGATCCTGCGCGCGGGCGCCGAGCCGCTGCGGCCGGTCGCGGTCAGACGGTTCGTGCGCGAGCGCGGCATCGCCGCCTACAAGGTGCCCGACCTCGTCGAGTTCGTCGACGTCTTCCCGCAGACCGGCGTCGGCAAGATCAGCAAGAAGCACCTGCGCTCCGCCGCCGGCGACTCCTGACCGTCATCGAGAGGCCCTTCCCCATGGCTCTGCCCGCCATCGCCCCCTATCCGCTCCCGGCGCCGGACGAACTCCCCGCGAACCGCGTGTCCTGGACCGTCGACCCGGCGCGTGCCGTGCTGCTCGTGCACGATCTCCAGCAGCACTTCCTCTCCGCCTTCCCGGCCGGCGAACAGCCCCTGACCGGCATGCTCGGCAACACCGCCCGCCTGCTGAAGGAGTACCGCCGCCTCGGCGTCCCGGTCGTCCACTCCGCCCAGCGCGGCGGTCAGACGCCCGAGGAACGCGGCCTCCAGCTCGACTTCTGGGGCCCCGGCGTCGCCGACGACCCGGAGAAGCTCGCCGCGCCCGACGTGGTGGCGCCCGAGGACGGGGACACGGTGCTCACGAAGTGGAAGTACAGCGCCTTCGTCCGCACCGGGCTTGCGGACCTGCTGCGGGACACGGGACGCGACCAGTTGGTGATCGTCGGCGTGTACGCGCACATCGGCGTGCTGATGACCGCCGCCGACGCGTGGCAGCGGGATCTGCGGGCGTTCGTGGTCGCCGACGCCGTCGCCGACTTCTCCCGCGAGGACCACGACATGGCGCTGCGCTGGGCGGCCGGCCGCTGCGCGGTCGTCACCACCACCGACGCGCTCCTCACCGACGCGCCCCTCCAGGAGGCCTGAACCATGTCGCCCACCCCGCGCACGCCGAACACCCCGCTCACCCCGCTCACCGTGGAACGGATCCGTGCCGACGTCGCCGACTGCCTCGGCGAGGACCCGGCGGACATCCCCGTGGACGAGAACCTCGTCGACTACGGCCTCGACTCGGTCCGCGTCATGACGCTGCTGGAACTCTGGCGCCGCGAACACGCCGTCACCGCCGGCTTCGCGGACCTGGCCGAGCGGCCGGCCATCGAGGCCTGGGCACCACTGCTGGGGGCGGTATGAGCGTCCCCGGACTGCCTTTGACGGCGGCCCAGTCGGGCATGTGGTTCGCGCAGGCCCTGGACCCGCTCAGCCCCGCGCAGAACACCGCCGAGTGCCTGGAGATCGACGGGCCGCTCGATCCGGAGCTGTTCGCCGACGCGCTGCTCCGGGTGGCCGCCGAGGCGGAGGCGCTGCGCGTCGTACGCGTCGAGGACACGCCCGAGGGGCCCCGCCAGTACGTCGCCGACGGCGTCGAACTGCCGCTGACCGTGCACGAGACGGGCGACGCGGACCAGGCGGAGGCGTGGATGCGCGCGGACCTGGCCGAACCGTTCGACCTGAGGTACGGACCGCTGTTCCGGCACGCCCTGTTCCGGGTCGGACCGGACCGCTGGCTGTGGTACCAGCGCATCCACCACCTCGTCATGGACGGCTACGGCTACTCGCTGCTGGTGCGCCGCACCGCCGAGGTGTACTCGGCGCTCGCGCACGGCGCCGAACCCGCCCCACGTGCCTTCGGCGCCCTCGCCGACCTGGTCGAGGACGACACCGCGTACCGCGCCTCCCCGGCGTTCGAGGCCGACCGGGCCCACTGGGCCGAGGCGTTCGCGGACCGTCCGCAGGCACCCCGGCTCGCGGGGCGCGGCGCGCTGCCGTCCCGCACCTTCCTGCGCCGCGGTGCCCACTTGTCCCCTCGGAGCACCGAGCGCCTGCGGGACCTCGCCGCCCGGCTCCGCGCGACCTGGCCGGACGTGCTGATCGCCGCCCAGGCCCTCTACACCTCCCGCGCCACCGCGCAGGCGGACGTGGTGCTGGGCCTGCCGCTGATGGGCCGCATGGGTTCGGTGTCGCTGCGCGTGCCCGGGATGGTGATGAACGTGCTGCCGCTCAGGCTGGCCGTCTCCCCGGAGGGGACCTTCGCCGAGCTGGTGCGGCAGGTCGTACTCGGCATCCGCGAGCTGCGCCGCCACCAGCGCTACCGCTACGAGGACATCCGCCGCGACCTGGGTCTGCTGGGCGAGAGCCGCGCCCTGGTCGGCCCGCTCGTCAACGTCATGCCCTTCGACTACGGCGTGGACTTCGCCGGTGCCCCCGCCCGGGCCCGGAACCTGTCGGCGGGCCCGGTGGACGACCTGACGGTCAACATCTACGACCGCGCCGACGGCCGGGGCCTGCGCATCGACCACGACGCCAACCCGGCGCTGTACGACGACGCCGCCCTGGCCGCGCACCAGGACCGGTTCCTGCACCTGGTGGACCGGCTCGCCGGAACCGACCCGCACCTTCCGCTCGCCGCGCACTCGGTGGCCACCCCGGCCGAAGAGGCCCTGGTCCTGGAGGAGTTCAACCGCACCGACCGCGCCCTGCCGCCCACCACGCTGATCGGGCCGATCGAGTCGCGGGCCGCGCGGGCCCCGGAGGCCACCGCCCTGGTGTACGAGGGCGCCACCCTGACCTACGCGGAACTCAACACCCGCGCCAACCGCCTGGCCCGGCACCTCCAGTCGCTCGGCGCGGGGCCCGGCACGGTGGTGGCCGTGTCGGTGCCGCGCTCGGTGGAGCTGGTGGTGGCCCTGCTCGCGGTGCTGAAGGCGGGCGCGGCCTATCTGCCGCTGGACCCGGACTATCCGGCACCGCGCCTGACGTACATGCTCCGGGACGCGGCGCCCGTGTGCGCCGTCACCGACCGCGCCGGGCGCCTCCCGGACGACGCGGGCACCGACGTGGTCGTCCTGGACGGCCTCGACGTGTCGGCGTACCCGTGGACGAACCCGCCCCGCGCGCTCACCCCCGCGCATCCGGCGTACGTCATCTACACGTCCGGGTCGACGGGCCGGCCCAAGGGCGTCGTCGTCCCGCACCGGGCGATCGACAACCGGCTGCGGTGGATGCAGCACGAGTACGGGCTGACGGCCGGGGACCGGGTGCTGCAGAAGACCCCGTCGTCGTTCGACGTGTCGGTGTGGGAGTTCTTCTGGCCGCTGCGTGAGGGCGCCGCGCTGGTCGTCGCCGAACCGGGCGGGCACAAGGACCCGGTCTACCTGGCCCGTCTGATCCGCGAACAGGCGGTCACCACCTGCCACTTCGTGCCGTCGATGCTCCAGGTGTTCCTGGCCGCCCCGGAGGCGGCCGGGTGCGGGGACGTGCTGCGCCGGGTGTTCTGCAGCGGCGAGGCCCTGCCCCGCGAGAGCGCGCAGGGCTTCGCGCGCGCCCTGCCGGACGTCGCTCTGCACAACCTGTACGGGCCCACGGAGGCCGCCGTCGACGTCACGTACCACGCCGTGGACCCGGCCGCTCCGGGCCCGGTGCCGATCGGCCGGCCGGTGTGGAACACCCGCCTGTACGTGCTGGACGCGGCGCTGCGACCGTGTCCGCCCGGTGTGCCGGGCGAGCTGTATCTGGCGGGCGTGCAACTGGCCGACGGCTACCTGGGCCGCGAGGAGCTGACCGCGTCCCGGTTCGTGCGCGACCCGTTCGGGCCTGCGGGCGGCCGGATGTACCGCACGGGCGATCTGGCGCGCTGGACCGGCGGCGGCGAGGTCGAGTACCTCGGCCGGACCGACCACCAGGTCAAGCTGCGCGGGCAGCGCGTCGAACTCGGGGAGATCGAGGCGGCGCTCGCCGCCCGGCCCGGGGTCGACGGGGCCTGCGCCATGGTGCGGGAGGACCGGCTCGTCGGCTATGTCACCGGCGGCGCGGACCCGGCGGACGTACGGGCGGCGCTGGCCCGCGAGTTGCCGGAGCACCTGGTCCCCGCGGCCGTCGTGGCCCTGGAGGTCTTCCCGCTCTCCCCCAGCGGCAAGCTGGACCGCCGTGAGCTGCCCGCCCCGGTCTTCGCGGGCGACGCGGGCGCTCGGCCCCCGGCCTCCGCCCGCGAAGCGGCGCTGACCCGGCTGTTCGCCGGGGTGCTGGACGTGGCCGGGGTCGGTCCCGACGACGCGTTCTTCGACCTGGGCGGAACGTCGCTGCTCGCGGTGCGGCTGGTGACGCGGGTGCGGGAGGAGTTCGGTTCGGAGCTGACCATCGGCTCCCTGTTCGAGGCACCGACGCCCGCCGCGCTCGCCGCCCGGCTGGACGCGGCCGGGCCGGCCGCCGAGGACGCGCTGGGCGTCGTACTGCCCCTGCGCACCGAGGGCGACCGGACGCCGCTGTTCGGCGTCCACCCGGCGGGCGGCCTCGCCTGGTGCTACGCCGGGCTGGCGGCGCGGCTGGGGCCGCAGCAGCCCGTGTACGGCCTCCAGGCCCGCGGTCTGACCGGCGACGAGCGGCTGCCGCGCACCCTCCAGGAGGAGGCGGAGGACTACGCCCGGCAGATCCGCCGCGTCCAGCCGCACGGCCCGTACCGTCTGCTGGGCTGGTCGGTCGGCGGGGTCCTCGCGCACACCGTGGCGGTGCTGCTCGGGCAGACGGGCGAGAAGGTCGAACTCCTCGCGCTCCTGGACGCGTTCCCCGCCGAGCAGTGGCGGGAGCGGCCCGCGCCCCAGGAGGGCGACGCGCTGACCGCGGTGCTGCGCATGGCGGGCTTCGACCGGGCCGGCGAGCGCACCCGCGAGGACGTGCTGGCCACGCTGCGCCGGGCGGGCAGCCCGCTGGCGGGGCTCTCCGAGCGCGCCCTGTCCCGGATCGTCGACATCGTGCCGAACCACGCCCGCATGATGCGCGAGCACGAGCACGCCGCCTACGACGGCGACGTGCTGTTCTTCACGGCCGCCGCCCCGCGCGCCGAGGACTGGCTGACGCGCGAGGCCTGGCGCCCGTACGTGCGCGGCGTGATCGACAACCACGACCTGGACTGCACCCACCCGCAGCTCATGCGGGACCGGTACCTGGACGAGATCGCCGCGGTGCTCGCCGCGCGTCTGAAGGAACTCGACGCGTGATCGGCGCGACCGTCACCGGCCGAGGAGCTCCACGAGTCCGTCGGCCAGTTCCGTGCGCCAGCAGAGGTAGTCGTGACCGCCGTTGAACTCACGGTAGGAGGAGCGGTGGGAGGAGTCGTGACGGCCGGTCGAGGCCAGGGTGTCGCGGAACCTGCGGGCGGCCGGCAGGGCCACCCATTCCTGTTCGCCGGAGGAGAGCCGGAAGCGCACCGGCGGCCGCGGCCCTTCGGCGACGGCCCGGGTGAGCCACTCCGCCTCCGGCCCGGCCGGCCACCAGAACGACCCGGACTGCACGAGGGCGTTGCCGAAGCGGTCCGGGGCCGCCACGGCGGCGTACGCGGCGGTCAGCCCGCCGAGACTCTGTCCGGCGACGACGGTGCGCGCCGGGTCCTCGGACAGCGGGAGCCTCGCGGCCGCCCACGGCAGCAGCTCGTCGGCGAGGAAGCCGACGTACTCGGTGCTGCACGACAGTTCCGCCCAGCGTGTGGCCTCGTCCACGGCGTCCGGCAGCACGGCGGCGACGGGCGGGACACGGCCGTCGGCGATCAGGTTGTCGAGCAGGTGGGGCAGGCCGAGCCGGGGCCCCCAGTGCTCGCCGTCGAGCAGGACCAGAACCGGCAGCTTCGCCGGCTCCCGGGCGCCGCCGGGAGGTTCGTACAGCCAGACCCGGCGGCTCCCGCCGAGCCGTGCGCTCGCCACGGTGTGCTCGGTGAGGGTGCCGCGCGGGACGCCGGGCCGGGGCAGCCAGTCCACCGCGCTCGGGGCGGCCGGGAGTTCGGCGTACGAGACGGGCGTGCCGTCCCAGCGGTGCGGCAGGGTGCGGGAGTTGTACGGGTCGGGGCGGCGCCGGGTGCGCAGCCACCGCCAGTACGCGGCGGTCCCCGGAGCGGGCCGGCCGCCCTCGTGGGCCTCGTTGGCGTCATGGGTGTCGTCGGCGTAGAAGTCGTAGGTGCCGCGCCAGTCGTGACGCAGACGCAGGGTCCAGTGCCACACGTCCGTGCCCGGGGCCCGCTCCATGAGGTTTCCGGCGGGGTCGCGCGGGTCGCCGAGCTTGTTCGGCAGGACCTGGACCGCACGGGTCGCGGGCGTGCCGCGCCACAGGAACGTCACCGCCCGGTGCTCGGCATCGCCGAGCGGGTCGGGGCCCACCAGAGGCGTGCCGCGTTCGCGTACGCCGGCCCAGAAGTCCTCGGTGCCGCCCGGTCCGGGCAACGCGCACACGGGGTCGGCGAGTCGCGGCACCGGGTGGGGGCGGGGCACGCGCGGCGGGTGGTTCGGGGCGCCGTCGGGAGGGCCCGCGAGGAACGTGCGTACGGAATTCAATTGACCATCCGTCATCATGTAGTTAGGTTAGCCTTACCTTACTCGATCACCAGTTCGGCCATTCCGAGAAGTCGGTCATCCCGAGAAGAGGGAGTTCCATCACCATGCCCACCCCTGCCACCCCTGCCTTCCGTGCCCAGCGCCCCCACCGCCTGCGCCGCACCGCGCTCACCGCGGCCGTCGCCGTGGGCAGCACACTGACCCTGGCGGGCACCGCGTCCGCGCACACCACCGGCTCGAAGGTCACGACGGCCGAGCTCACCAAGGGCCTGTACCAGTCGGCCTACTCCGAGCGGAACGACGTGCTATGGGTCACCGCCGCCGTGGGCCGCCCGCCGGTCACCGAGTCGCACCTGCTGAAGGTCGACCCGAAGTCCCTCGCCGTCGAAGCCGACGTCACCCCGCCGGTCACCGACTCCGCCACCGGCGCCGTCGAGGCCGTGTACGGCGTGGCCGTGGACGACGAGCACAACACCGTCTGGACGACCAACACCCGCGACAACTCGGTCGCCGTCTACAGCCAGCGCACCGGCGAGCACCTGGCGAGTCTGCCGAACGTGGCCCACGCCCGCGAGATCGTCGTGGACGAGCGGCACAACACGGTCTGGGCGAGCGGTTTCGGCGACGGCACCCTGGTCGCCTTCGACTCCAAGTCCCTCGAGGAGAAGAAGCGGATCACCGTCGACGGGGCCTCCCCGACCGGCCTGACGGTCAACGAGCGGACGGGTGCCCTCTACGCGGCCGACCTCGCCAACGACCGGCTGATCGAGCTGCGGCGCGGCTCCGCGACCCCGCGCTTCGTCCCGGCCGGCGACGGCCCGATCTCGGTCTCGCTGTCCAGGAACGGCAGGACCGCCTACACCGCCGACCAGACCTCGGGCACCGTGTCCGTGGTCGACCTGCGCAAGGGCGTCGTCACCAAGTCCGTGGCGACCGGCGCCGGTGCCCTGTCCGTGGCGACCGACGAGCGTTCGGGCGACGTCCTCGTCGTCAACCGCACCGACGCCACCGTCGCCCGGGTCGACCCGCGCGAGGGCGTCGTGGAGGAGACCGTCGCCACCGGCGCCAACCCCAACCACGTGGAGATCGCCGACGGCAGCGCCTACGTGGTCGACAAGTCCGGGGCCGGCGCGGGCGCGGACACCGTGACCCGCATCCGCCTCTCCCGCTGACCGTCCCCTCACCCGGCGCCCGTCAGTCCCCGCTCCGGGGCGTGACGGGCGCCAGCCACATGCCCACGATCGCGTCGACGAGACCGTCGGCGGCGTCCTGCCAGGTGGCGCGCGGGGTGGGGCGATTCTCGGCCAGGGCCCGTTCCCGTTCGGCCGCGGTGTGCACGATGAGGTGCCGGGCCATGTCGCCCCGCTCCGCGCCGACCTCGTCAGGCAGCGCGGGCATGCACCGGTTGCGTCCCTCGATGATCTCCCGCAGGGAGATGGAGGCACGGGACTCCTCGGTCATGATCTGCCGCAGCGCCGGGTCGGTCATGACCTGGGCGCAGAACCGCGCGTACCAGGTGGGACTGCCCAGCGCGGCCAGGTGGTCGAACTGCGGACGGACCAGGCAGTCCACCCAGTCGCGCAGGTCGGGCGAGTCGCCGAGCGTGGCGAGCTGCCGGGCGCGCAGGGCCTCGATCCGCTCCGAGTGACGCTGCGCGACGGCCCGCACGAGGTCCGCCTTCGTACCGAAGTGGTAGCCGACCGCGGCGTTGTTGCCCTGCCCGGCGGCCTCGCTGACCTGGCGGTTGGAGACCGCGTACACCCCGTGCTCGGCGAACAGCCGCTCAGCGGTGACCAGGATTAGCTGCCGGGTCGCGCTGACCTGTTCCGTCCGGACCGTCCTGCCCGCCATGCTCACCACCGCGTGGGACTTTCCTCACGGCCCGCGACGACCAGTCCCTCGAGTCGTCGCAGGTCCGCCGCAGTACGGCGGGTTGTCACGGAAGCCTACGGGGCGGCGGCACCGGGCCGCCGCACGGCCCGGACGGGCGCTCTTGCTCCACACCCCGTATAGTACTTCAAGCGACTGACTTAAAGGTTCGCGTTCCGGTTCTCACACTCATCGCTTGAAAGGCACTTGCATGTCCGCTTCCCCCGCCGCACCACGGCCGAACGCCGTGGTGGCGGTACTGGCCCTGGCCGGGATCGTCGTCGCGCTGATGCAGACCCTGGTCATCCCGATCATCCCGGATCTGCCGAAGCTCCTGGACGCGTCGGCCTCGGACGCGGCCTGGGTGGTGACCGCCACACTGCTCGCCTCCGCGGTGGCCACCCCGGTCGTCGGCCGGCTCGGCGACATGTTCGGCAAGCGGCGGATGCTGATGTTCAGCCTGGCGCTGCTGATCGCGGGCTCGGTGATCTGCGGACTGAGCGACGCGCTCGTCCCGATGGTCGTCGGACGCGCCCTGCAGGGTCTGTCCGCCGCCGTGATCCCGCTCGGGATCAGCATCATGCGCGACGAACTGCCGGCCGAGCGGCTGACCGGCGCCACCGCGGTGATGAGCGCCTCGCTCGGCGTCGGCGGCGCACTCGGCCTGCCCGCCGCCGCACTGATCGCGGACAAGCTCGACTGGCACATGCTGTTCTGGCTCTCCGGCGCGCTCGGCGCCGTCTGCCTGGTGCTGGTCCTCGCACTGGTGCCCGAGTCGGCGGTGCGCACCGGCGGCCGCTTCGACGTGCTCGGCGGCATCGGCATGGCCGCCGGCCTGATGTGCCTGCTGCTGGCGATCTCCAAGGGCGGCGACTGGGGCTGGACCGGCGGCACCACTCTCGGCCTGTTCGCGGCGGCCGTGCTGATCCTGCTGGTGTGGGGCTGGTGGGAGCTGCGCACCCCGCAGCCGCTGGTGGACCTGCGCACCACGGCGCGCCGTCAGGTGCTGTTCACCAACCTGGCGTCGGTCTCCATCGGGTTCTCGATGTTCGCGATGTCCCTGGTGCTTCCGCAGTTGCTCCAGTTGCCCGAGGCCACCGGTTACGGACTCGGCCGCTCCCTGCTGACCACGGGTCTCGTGATGGCGCCGTCCGGTCTGGTGATGATGGCCTTCGCCCCGGTCTCCGCGAAGGTCTCCAAGTCCAGGGGCCCGAAGGTGACGCTGATGATCGGCGCCCTGATCGTCGCGGCCGGGTACGGTCTGAACATCGTGCTGATGTCCGAGGTCTGGCACCTGGTCCTGGTCTCCTGCGTCATCAGCGCGGGCATCGGCTTCGCCTACGGCGCCATGCCGTCGCTGATCATGGGCGCGGTCCCGGCGAGCGAGACGGCCGCCGCGAACAGCCTGAACACCCTCATGCGGTCCCTCGGCACGTCGACCGCCAGTGCCATCGCCGGTGTGATCCTGGCCCAGATGACCATCGACCTCGGCGGCTTCGCCGTGCCGTCCGAGAGCTCCTTCAAGGTGGTCATGGCCCTCGGCGCCGGCGCGGCCCTGCTGGCCTTCGCCATCGCGTCCTTCATCCCCCGCCACCGTCCCGCCGGCCCGGCCGCGGGCACGGCACCGGCCGGCGGTGTCGCGGCGGAGCCCGCCTCCGTCCGCTGACCGCGACGGCGCCGGTCCCGCCCGGGACCGGCGCCGTTCGGGCGAACCCGGCGGGCGACGCGCGTGGCGGCGCCGGAGCACGTCGAGAACTGACCCGTGGAGCTGCCGCTGATCCCACCCATGCTGGCCACGCCCGGCGCCCTGCCGCCTCCCGCGCAGGACACCCGCTGGGCCTACGAGACCAAGCAGGACGGCCAGCGCGTGGCGGTCTACCTGCCCGGCGACGGCGGCGTGCTGCTGCGCGCCCGCTCCGGCCAGGACATCACGGCCGCCTACCCCGAACTGGCGCCGCTGGCCGGCGCGCTCGGCGGCACCTCGGCCGTACTGGACGGGGAGGTGCTGGCCCTGGACGAACACGGCCGCGCCGACTTCCAACTGCTGCAGTCCCGGATGGGTCTCGCGCACGCCCCGGGCCGGGCCGCGCACCGGGCGGCGACGGTTCCCGTCCACCTGGTGCTGTTCGACGCCCCGTACCTGGCGGGCCGCTCCCTGCTGCGCCTGCCCTACACCGCCCGGCGCGAGCGGCTGACGGACCTCGGCCTGGACGGGCCGTCCTGGTCGACCCCGGCCGCGCTGGTCGGGCACGGCGAACAGGCCCTGCGGGCCACCCGTGAGCACGGCCTGGAGGGGCTGGTGTGCAAGCGGCTGGACTCGCCGTACGAGCCCGGGGTCCGCTCCCGCGCCTGGATCAAGATCCGCAACATGCGCAGCGAGGACGTCGTGGTAGGCGGCTGGCTGCCCGGCAGGGGACGGCTCGGCGGCCTTCCCGGCGCCGTCCTGGTCGGCCAGCGCGCCGCGGGCCGGCTGCGTTACGTCGGCGGGGTCGGCACCGGCTGGAGCGCGGGCGAGCGCACCGAGCTGGCCGCGCTGCTGCGGGCCGCGGCGACGGACGTGTGCCCCTTCGACCCGGTGCCGCCGGTGCCGGGAGCCCGCTGGGTGGTCCCCCGGCTGGTCGGCGAGGTCCGCTACAGCACCCGCACCCGGGAGGGCATGCTGCGCCAGCCGTCCTGGCTCAGGCTCCGCCCGGACCTGGCACCCGACCAGGCCGCGGCGGACATTCCGGACGACCCGGTGTGACGCGAGGTCGAGTACTGGTCTGCCCTCAACCACCGGGCCACCGGTGCGCCCTTGGCGCGGAAGTGAAAAGACGGCACTCTGAACTCCCCTTCCCCCCACAGCCGTTGGGCTGCGCCAGCAGAGGAGGACGCGATGCCGTCGCGTACCGCCCCCACCCGCCGCACGAGATGGCTCACCGCGCCGTTCGGTGCCCTCGCCCTCGTCCTCGCCTTCCCCGCCACCGCCTTCGCCGCCCCGCCACCGGGGCTTCCCGGCAACGCCGACAGCCTGGAGCGGACGTACCAGCCCGCCTACGACTACGACACCGACGGCTGCTATCCCACACCGGCCATCGGCTCCGACGGAGCGGTCAACGGCGGCCTCAAGCCGACCGGCGCCCTCAACGGCAACTGCCGGGACGCCGCCGACCTGGACAACACCAACGGCTACTCGCGCGCCAAGTGCGACAACGGCTGGTGCGCCTACATGTACGGCCTGTACTTCGAGAAGGACCAGGCGCTGCCCGGCAGCAGCCTCGGCGGCCACCGGCACGACTGGGAGCACGTCGTGGTGTGGGTGCAGGGCGGCACCGTGCAGTACGTCTCGACCTCCAACCACGGCTCGTTCAGCGTGCACGCGAGGTCGGCGGTCCGCTTCGACGGCACCCACCCGAAGATCGTGTACCACAAGGACGGCATCAGCACCCACTGCTTCCGCCTGGCGACCTCGGGCGACGAGCCGCCGGAGAACCACAAGGGCGGCTGGCAGTATCCGACCCTGGTGGGATGGAACGGCTATCCGGCCGGTCTGCGCGACACGTTGAGTTCCTACGACTTCGGCAGCGCCAACTTCGGCCTCAAGGACGGCAGCTTCGCCTCCCACCTGGCGGCCGCCAAGCCCTCCGGCATCCCCTTCGACCCGAACGCCTGACACGGCGGCGGCGGACGCGGCGGCGGGCTCGGCGGGCGGGGGCCGTCCGGGCGAAGCGCGCGGCCCGGGCGTCCCCTGAGCACTATCGTGTCCGCATGTCCGCCCCCGAACTGATCCGCGTCGTCTCCCGCGACTCCCCCATGGCCCTGGCTCAGGTCGAGCGCGTCCGGGCCGCGTTGACGGCCCTCCACCCCGGCGTGCGCACCGAGGTCGTGCCGGTGAAGACCACCGGTGACACGTGGCTCGGCGACCTGTCGCAGGTGGAGGGCAAGGGCGCGTTCACCAAGGAGGTCGACGCCGCGCTGCTGTCGGGCGAGGCCGACCTCGCGGTGCACTGCGTCAAGGACGTGCCCGCCGACCGGCCGCTGCCCGCCGGTACGGTGTTCGCCGCGTTCCTGGAGCGCGACGACGTCCGGGACGCGCTCGTCCACCCGGACGGGCTCACCCTGGACGAGTTGCCGGACGGGACCCGGGTCGGCACGTCCTCGGTGCGCCGCGTCGCCCAGCTTGCCGCCACCCACCCGCACCTGCGCTGCGTACCGTTCCGCGGCAACGCCAACCGGCGGCTGGCGAAGCTCGCCGCGGGTGAGGCGGACGCGCTGCTGCTCGCGGTATCCGGCCTGGAGCGCATCGGCCGGAGTGACGTGATCAGCGAGGTCCTGTCCACGGAGGCGATGATGCCGCCGATCGGCGCGGGCATCCTCGCCCTGCAGTGCCGGGAGGACGACGGCGCGCTCATCGAAGCGGTCGGCGCCCTCGGCGATCCGCGAACGCACCGGGAGGCGACGGCGGAGCGGATGTTCCTGCACGTCCTCCAGGGGCACTGCAACAGCCCGATCGCCGGCCACGCCCACGTGGACCGGAGCGGGGAACTCTCGCTGCGGGCCTGCGTCTTCACCCCGGACGGCAAGACGCGGCTGAACGCCCACGAGTGGGCCGGCCGGCTCGCCCCGGCGACCCTCGGCACGTCGGTCGCGGTGGCACTGCTGCGGCAGGGCGCCCGGGAGGTCATCGACGGCATCGCGCACTGACGCGCCGCCGGCCGCGGCGCCCGGGGATCAGGCGGAGCCGTCCTCCGACTGTCCCCTCAGGAAGGCGCTGACCTGGTGGGCGAGGCCCTCGTCGCGCACCGTGCCGCAGGGGGCTCCGGTGGCCCCGTCGGGCAGTCCGAGGCCGCCGCTCCACAGCCGGCGGTCGGCCCACTCCTCGTCCACCCGGAGCTGTACCTGGACGTCCACCTGGCACAGGCCCGCCTCCGGTCCTGCCGCGTAGAGCACGGCGGTGGCCCGGCGCAGCGGGTAGACGTCGAAGCCCTCGATGAACTGGGAGTTGCGCCAGTCGAGGAAGGCGCTCTCCCCGTCGGGGCCGGTCCGCACGTCGATCTGGCCGTCCTCCAGGTGGATGCCGAGGTGCCGCCCGCCCCGGTTCTCGACGGTCACCCGGACGCGGAAGTACGTCAGCGACTCGGCCGCGTCGTCGCGCCCACGCGGCGGCTCGGCGGGCTCGAGACCGTGCACACGGACCCGCAGGCCGGCGTGCTCGTCGTACTCCTGCCAGTCCCCGACCACGTTCGGCTCGTACACGGTGCCCCTCTCGACCTCTCGACGCTGCTTCCTATCCGTACGCTCAGCGCACTGTCAAATGAGCGGAATGCGCTGTGGCCAGGGGCTTCGCCCCTTTTGATCGGCGATCAAGCGTTGCGCAGGAACTATCGGCCGGCGCCCGGTCGCGGCGATCACCGCAGCGTGCCGCACATCACGTCCGCCGGCGGGGCGGCGCCGATCACCGGTCCCCGGCCGTTCGAGTGGCCGTTCGGGGCATTCGCGCTCAGTATCCATATATACGAGGACTTGATTTACGAGGACTTGCCAGCACCCCTGCTGAGGGAGGTGCGTGTGATGCGTGTCGCCGGCAGAACCAAGCCCCACCCGCACGACGACGCCCCCGACACGGCCGCGGCGTTCGACCGGCTCGCCGGGCTGCCCGAGGGACCGGAGCGCAAGGCGCTGCGGGACGAACTGATCCGGGTCTGGCTGCCCATGGCGGAGCGGATCGCCGTCCGCTTCCGGGGCCGCGGCGAGAACCTGGAGGATCTCTATCAGGTCGCGGCCCTCGGCCTGGTCAAGGCCGTCGACCACTACGACCCGCAGCGCGGCCACGCCTTCGAGGCCTACGCCGTACCGACCGTGACCGGCGAGATCAAACGGCACTTCCGCGACCACATGTGGACGCTGCACGTACCGCGCCGGATCCAGGACCTGCGCAACCGGGTCCGCAAGTCCACGAAGGAGCTGGCGCAGACCACGCCGGGGCGCGCGCCGACGGTCGAGGAAATCGCCGAGCACGCGCAGCTCACCACGGTCGAGGTGCGTACCGGCATGGAGGCCCTGGAGTGCTTCTCCGCCCTGTCTCTGGAGGCGGAGATGCCCGGCACCGACGGGTACGCCCTCGGGGACGCGCTCGGCGGCCCCGATCCCGCCTTCGACGCGGTCGTGGACCGGGTGGCCGTGCGGCCCTGTCTGGAGGCGCTGCCCGAGCGCGAGCGCACCATCCTCTACCTGCGCTTCTTCGGAGGGATGACGCAGAGCCGCATCGCGCAGCAGCTCGGCATCTCCCAGATGCACGTCTCCCGGCTGCTCACCGGCTGCTTCGACCGGATACGCGAGGAGATCCTCACAGAGGCCCGCTGAGTCGGGCACAGCGCCCCAGGCGGTCCTCCAGAGCGGCGAGGATCTGCGGCGGCATCACTCCGGCGCGCCCCCAGATGAGTACCGCTTCGGCCACATTGCGGAGTTTGATGTTCGTATGCTGGGACACTTCCTTCAGTACGACCCACCCCTCGTCCGGCGTCACCCCGCCGAGGACGACGACCACGCCGATGGCCTGGTCGACGACGGCGTGCGAGACGACCGCCTCCTTGAGCTGCCGGACCTGCTCCTGCAACCGGAAGATCTGGTCCGCGTCCGAGTCCGCGACGGAGTCCGCGTCCGAGTCGGTGGGGGGCATGGTCACCTCCGCGTCCCCGTTTCGGCGGCACCGCCGGGGTACTCGGCAGGCGCCCGCCGCACTCCCGGCCGGACACTGGTGTCGAGCCGGTGACTGCCGGTGGACGAGACCAGGACACGACTGCCATGAATCACGACATGACCTTCCCCGCCCGCGGGGAGAGCCTCCTGTCCACGCACTCCGTGTACGGGGCCCCGTGCTGGGTGAGTCTCACCAGCCGTGACGTGAAGGCCACCGAGGAGTTCTACTCCGCCGTGCTGGGCTGGCAGTGGCGGCCCGCCAAGCTGGGCGAGCCCTTCCGGATCGCCCTGGTCGACGGGGTGCCCGTGGCCGGGATCGCCGCCGTCGCCTCGATGTGGCAGATGGCGGTGGCGTGGACGCCGTACTTCGCGGTGCGCAGTGCGGACGAGGCCGTGTCGCGGGCTCAGGAGCGCGGCGGCACCGCCGCGGTCGGGCCGATCTCCCTGCCGCCCGGGCGGGCGGCGCTGCTCGCCGACCGGGACGGCGCGACGTTCGGGATCTGGGAGGGCGAGCTGTTCACGGACTGGGACGCCTGGCGCACCTCGCGTCCCGCCTTCATCCGGCTGCACACGCGTGACGCGTTCGACGCCGCCATCTTCTACGGCGAGATCTTCGACTGGGCGTCTGGCCGGGGCTGCTGCGAGGTCCGGTACGAGGGCGACGAGGTGGTCCTGCGCAATCAGGGCGACGTGGTGGCACGCATCGAGTCGGGCGCCCTGGGCGCGGCTCCCGACCCGGCCGTCCGGCCGCACTGGCAGATCCACTTCGCCGTCGAGGACGTCGCGGCCCGCGCCCGCACCGCGGAGCGGCACGGCGGCAGCGTGCTCTCCCTGAGCGGCGACGAGGCGGTGCTCCGGGACGCCGACGGCGCGCAGTTCACGGTGACCGCGCGCCGTCTCGGCGGCTGACCTCACCGGCTCACCGGCCGGTGCGGGACGGCCGGGAGAGCAGCACCAGGCTGCGCTGCTCGACGGTCAGCCGGGTGCCGGCCTTGTGCTCGGCCTCGTCGGGGACGCCGTCCGGGTCGGCGGTGTCGACCAGGGTCGCCCAGCGCTCGCCGTAGGTGACGTCGGGCAGCCGGAAGCCGGTCGGCTCCCAGTGGCTGTTGAGCAGCAGCAGGAAGGAGTCGTCGACCACGGGCCGGCCGCAGGGGTCGGGTTCGGCGATGGCGTCGCCGTTGAGGAACACACCGACGGCGTGCGCGTCGGAGCGCCCCCAGTCGTCGTCGGTCATCTCCCGCGCGTCCGGCAGCAGCCACACCAGGTCGGGCAGCGGCTGGGACGCGTGGGTGAGGGTCTCGCCGCGGAAGTAGCGGCGCCGGCGCAGCACGGGGTGGTCGCCGCGCAGCGCGATGAGGCGCCGGGTGAAGTCCAGCAGTGCGCGCTGCTCTTCGCCGAGCCGCCAGTCGATCCAGGAGATCTCGTTGTCCTGGCAGTAGGCGTTGTTGTTGCCGCGCTGGGTGCGGCCCAGTTCGTCGCCGTGGCAGATCATCGGGATGCCCTGCGAGAGCAGGAGCGTGGCCAGGAGGTTGCGCTGCTGCCGGCCGCGCAGCTCCCGGACGGCCGGGTCCCTCGTCGCGCCCTCGGCGCCGCAGTTCCAGGACCGGTTGTGGCTCTCGCCGTCGCGGTTGTCCTCGCCGTTGGCCTCGTTGTGCTTGTCGTTGTAGGAGACGAGGTCGCGCAGGGTGAACCCGTCGTGCGCGGTCACGAAGTTGACGCTGGCGCGGGGGCGGCGCCGGCTGTGCTGGTACAGGTCGGAGGAGCCGGTCAGCCGGGAGGCGAACTCGCCGAGCGTGTGCTCCTCGCCGCGCCAGAAGTCCCGTACGGCGTCCCGGTACTTGCCGTTCCACTCCGACCAGAGCTGCGGGAAGTTGCCCACCTGGTAGCCGCCCTCGCCGACGTCCCAGGGCTCGGCGATCAGCTTGACGCGGCTGATCACCGGGTCCTGCTGGATGAGGTCGAAGAACGCGGACAGCCGGTCCACCTCGTGGAACTGCCGGGCCAGGGTGGCCGCGAGGTCGAAGCGGAACCCGTCGACGTGCATCTCGGTGACCCAGTACCGCAGCGAGTCCATGATGAGCTGGAGTACGTAGGGGTGGCGCATCAGCAGGCTGTTGCCGGTGCCCGTGGTGTCGTAGTAGTGCTGCCAGTCGCCGTCCACCAGGCGGTAGTACGAGGCGTTGTCGATGCCGCGGAAGGAGAGGGTGGGGCCCTTCTCGTTGCCTTCGGCGGTGTGGTTGTAGACCACGTCGAGGATCACTTCGAGGCCGGCCGCGTGCAGGGTCTTGACCATCGACTTGAACTCGGTGACCTGCTGCCCGCGGGTGCCGAGGGCGGCGTAGCCGTTGTGCGGCGCGAAGAAGCCGATGGTGTTGTAGCCCCAGTAGTTGGACAGGCCGCGGTCCTGGAGCACCCCGTCGTGGACGAACTGGTGCACCGGCATGAGTTCCACGGCGGTCACGCCGAGGGACGTCAGGTGCTCCACGGTCGCCGGGTGCGCGAGGCCCGCGTAGGTGCCGCGCAGTTCCTCGGGCACGTCGGGGTGGGTGCGGCTGAGTCCGCGGACGTGGGCCTCGTAGATCACGCTCTCCGAGTACGGGCGTCTGGGCGGGCGGTCGTCGCCCCAGTCGAAGAACGGGTCGGTGACCACGCCGAGCATGGTGTGCCCGGCGCTGTCGCCCGGGTCGGCCCTGCCCCTGTCCCGCTCGAAGAGGGAGGGGTGGTTGTCCACCAGCCCGTCCACGGCCCGGGTGTAGGGGTCCAGGAGCAGCTTCGCCGGGTTGCAGCGGTGGCCGACGGCCGGGGTCCACGGACCGTGGACCCGGTAGCCGTAGCGCTGCCCCGGGCCGACGCCGGGCAGGTAGCAGTGCCAGACGAAGCCGTCGACGTCCGGCAGCGGGATCGCGCTGTGGTTGCCGTCGTCGTCGACGAGCACGAGGTCGACGCGTTCGGCGACCTCGCTGAACAGGGCGAAGTTGGTGCCCTGCCCGTCGTACACGGCCCCCAACGGACAGGGGTGCCCGCTCCACACGGGCGCCCCCTTCCAGTTCGGCCTGGCGCGGGTCACCGGGCCTCCTCCAGAACGCCGCGGCCGGTACGGGCCGGATCGGCCAGCCGGGCCACCGGCATGATCTCGCGCGGCACTTCCAGCCCCTCCTGGGTGATCGGCTCGGGTGGCATCGCCACCAGCGGGACGCGTTCGCCGGCCCGGGCGCGCCGGGAGAACCAGATGACCTTCGCCCCGGTGTCGGTGGCGCAGCACCCCCAGCCGTCGCTGTTCGCCGCGAGGTGCTGCAGACAGGTGCGCAGGTCCTGGTCGGGACGGAGCGCCTGGTCGTTGCCCCCAACGGCCGTGATGAGGTGCTGGTGGTTCCACCACATCTCGATCGACGTGTTCTTGTCGTTCGCGTGCTCGTCGATCGCCAGAAGCAGCATCTCGGCGCCCGAGCAGACGGGTTCGACAAGGTTGTCCAGGTTCCAGAACCGGAGGTGAGCGGCCAGGATGCGCCTGACCTGTCCGACCAGTTCCGGGCTCACTTCCACGTCGAGGTGGTAGTAGCAGGGCACTGCGGTCTTCATCGTCGTGGCTCCTCACCGCGAAGGCTCTCGCTCCTCCTCGTCCCTTGGGGGACGGGCTCCCCGATCACGAAGCGTGAGCGCTGATCGCTTCTGAGTCACTCCAGAGTGGGAGCGGTAGTCCATTCGTGCAACACGAGCAAAGCAGTTGAAGATCCAACAAGACGGGGCGTCACCGTCCGTGCACCATGTGTGAAGAACTCGAGCGTCCGTACCACCGGACCGTCCGGAAGGTGACCGGCCATGCTGCTACCCGCGAAGAGCGAAGTCGCCCGGCAGCTCCGCCATTACCGCGCCTGGGAACGCTCGATGCTGGCGTCCCCCACCGACGTCACGGTCCGGACCACCTTCGAGGACTCCGGTTACACCCTCTGCGTGCTGATGGGGAAGCGGTGCGCACGCGAGGCCGCGGACGCCGCCGAAAGGTATCTGCGGACGAGCCTGGTCACCTCTGCGCATGAGCAGACCCTCGTCACCCATGCGCAGGAGCAGGCGGAGCGGCTCGCCCCGTCGGGGCACAAGACCCCCTCGGGCGCGGCCTGACCCAATCGGCCGGGCCGGCGCCCGGCCCCGAGCACGGCGGAGGTGAGATGCGGATGAGTACGACCGTGGGCATCGGACGTATCCCGGTCCGGGACGTCCACCCGGTGGTGGAGTACGGCAGGCGCCCTGCGAAGGCGGTGGCGGGCGAGTCGTTCGAGGTCTCCGCCACCGTGTTCCGGGAGGGACACGACGCGGTGGCCGCCAACGTCGTGCTGAAGGACCCGGAGGGCCGGCCGGGCCCCTGGACGCCGATGCGCGAACTGGCCCCGGGCAGCGACCGGTGGGGCGCCGAAGTCACCCCGGGCGCGCCGGGCAACTGGACCTACCGGGTGGAGGCGTGGAGCGACCCCGTCGCCACCTGGCGGCGTCACGCGCGGATCAAGATCCCGGCCGGCATCGACGCCGGCCTCGTTCTCGAGGAGGGGGCGGAGCTGTACCGGCGGGCCGCCACGGGGGTGCCGAAGGGCTCCGGGCGAGCGGCGCTGCTGTCCGCCGCGGCGGCCCTGCTCGACGACACGCTGCCGGTGGCCACCCGTCTTGCGGCGGCGTTGACGCCCCGGGTGGACGCGGTGCTGGCCGGGCATCCGCTGCGGGAGCTGGTCACCAGCTCCGACCCGCTGCCCCTGCTCGTGGAACGCGAACGCGCCCTGTACGGCGCCTGGTACGAGTTCTTCCCCCGCTCCGAGGGCACCCCCGAACAACCCCACGGCACCTTCCGCACCGCCGCCCGACGCCTCCCCGCGATCGCCGCCATGGGCTTCGACGTCGTCTACCTCCCCCCGATCCACCCCATCGGCACCACCCACCGCAAAGGCCGCAACAACACCCTCTCCGCCACCCCCGACGACGTCGGCGTCCCCTGGGCCATCGGCTCCCCCGAAGGCGGCCACGACACCGTCCACCCCGCCCTCGGCACCCTCGACGACTTCGACCACTTCGTGAGCGAAGCAGCCCGCCACGACCTCGAAGTCGCCCTCGACTTCGCCCTCCAGTGCTCCCCCGACCACCCCTGGGTCCACAAACACCCCGAGTGGTTCCACCACCGCCCCGACGGCACCATCGCCCACGCCGAGAACCCGCCCAAGAAATACCAGGACATCCACCCCCTCGCCTTCGACACCGACCCCGACGGCCTCACCACCGAAACCGTGCGCGTACTCAGGTTCTGGATGGACCACGGCGTACGGATCTTCCGCGTCGACAACCCCCACACCAAACCCGTCCCCTTCTGGGAACGCGTCATCGGCGAGATCAACACCACCGACCCCGACATCATCTTCCTGGCCGAGGCCTTCACCCGCCCCGCGATGATGCACACCCTCGCCCAGATCGGCTTCCAGCAGTCCTACACCTACTTCACCTGGCGCAACACCAAACAGGAACTCACCGACTACCTCACCGAACTCACCGGGGACGCCGCCTCCTACATGCGGCCCAACCTCTTCACCAACACCCCCGACATCCTGCACGCCCACCTCCAGCACGGCGGCCGCCCCGCCTTCGAGACCCGCGCCGTCCTGGCCGCCACCCTCTCCCCCACCTGGGGCATCTACAGCGGCTACGAACTCTGCGAACACACCCCCCTGCGCCCGGGCAGCGAGGAATACCTCGACTCCGAGAAATACCAGCTCAAACCCCGCGACTGGACCACCGCCACCCACCGGGGCACCACCATCGCCCCCCTCATCACCCGCCTCAACACCATCCGGCGCGCCCACCCCGCGCTGCACCGGCTCAGGAACCTCCGCTTCCACCACACCGACAACGACGCGCTCATCGCGTACAGCAAGCGCGTCGGCTCCGACGTCGTCCTGGTGGTCGCCAACCTCGATCCGCATCGCACCCAGGAGGCCACGATCTCGCTCGACATGCCGCAGCTCGGCCTGGACTGGCACGAGTCCGTGCCGGTCCACGACGAACTCACGGGTCGGACCTACCACTGGGGCCGGACGAACTACGTGCGTCTCGAGCCCGGCCGGGCTCCCGCCCACGTCTTCCACGTCCTGCGGCCGTCCGCCGCCACGCCGCGAAACGGAGGGGCAGGAGCCTCATGACCGTCAACGAGCCCGTGCCGGACACCTTCGAGGACACCCCCGCGGGGGAACGGCACCCGGACTGGTTCAAACGAGCCGTCTTCTACGAGGTCCTCGTCCGTTCCTTCCAGGACAGCAACGGCGACGGCGTCGGTGACCTCAAGGGCCTGACCACCAGGCTGGACTACCTGCAATGGCTGGGCGTGGACTGCCTGTGGCTCCCGCCCTTCTTCAAGTCACCGCTGAAGGACGGCGGCTACGACGTCTCCGACTACACCGCCGTCCTGCCCGAGTTCGGAGACCTCGCCGACTTCGTCGCCTTCATCGACGCGGCCCACCAGCGCGGCATCCGCGTGATCATCGACTTCGTCATGAACCACACCAGCGACCAGCACCCGTGGTTCCAGGAGTCGCGCAAGAACCCCGACGGCCCCTACGGCGACTACTACGTCTGGGCCGACGACGACACCCGCTACCCCGACGCCCGCATCATCTTCGTCGACACCGAGGCCTCCAACTGGACCCACGACCCGGTCCGGGGGCAGTACTACTGGCACCGGTTCTTCTCCCACCAGCCCGACCTGAACTACGAGAACCCGGCCGTGCAGGAGGAGATGCTGGCCGCCCTCAAGTTCTGGCTGGACCTGGGCGTCGACGGCTACCGCCTCGACGCCGTGCCCTATCTGTACGCCGAAGACGGCACCAACTGCGAGAACCTGCCCGCCAGTCACGCGTTCCTCAAGCGTGTCCGCCGCGAGATCGACGCGCAGTACCCGGACACCGTGCTGCTGGCCGAGGCCAACCAGTGGCCGGAGGACGTCGTCGACTACTTCGGCGACTACTCCGCCGGCGGCGACGAGTGCCACATGGCCTTCCACTTCCCGGTCATGCCGCGCATCTTCATGGCGGTGCGCCGCGAGTCCCGCTACCCGGTCTCCGAAATCCTCGCCAAGACCCCCGCGATCCCGTCCGGCTGCCAGTGGGGCATCTTCCTGCGCAACCACGACGAGCTGACCCTGGAAATGGTCACCGACGAGGAACGCGACTACATGTACGCGGAGTACGCCAAGGACCCGCGCATGCGCGCCAACATCGGCATCCGCCGGCGGCTCGCCACCCTGCTGGACAACGACCGCGACCAGATCGAACTGTTCACCGCGCTGCTCCTCTCCCTGCCCGGCTCGCCGATCCTCTACTACGGCGACGAGATCGGCATGGGCGACAACATCTGGCTCGGCGACCGCGACGCCGTACGCACCCCGATGCAGTGGACCCCGGACCGCAACGCGGGCTTCTCCACCTGTGACCCCGGACGGCTCTCCCTGCCGGCCATCATGGACCCGGTCTACGGCTACCAGGTGACGAACGTCGAGGCCGCCATGGCCTCGCCGTCCTCGCTGCTGCACTGGACCCGCCGCATGGTCGAGATCCGTAAGCAGAACCCCGCCTTCGGCCTGGGCACCTACACGGAACTGCCGTCCTCCAACCCCGCGGTCCTGGCCTTCCTCCGAGAGTACGAGGACGACCTGGTGCTGTGCGTGCACAACTTCGCCCGGTTCGCCCAGCCCACCGAACTCGACCTGCGCGAGTTCGCCGGACGCCATCCGGTGGAGCTGTTCGGCGGGGTCCGCTTCCCCGCCATCGGCGAACTGCCGTACCTGCTGACCCTCGGGGGCCACGGCTTCTACTGGTTCCGGCTCACCCGAGTCGCATCCCGCATCGGCCGCCGCGTTTGAGCGCGGGCCGAGGAAAGGACGCGTCACCATGCCGAAGACCGCACCCCTGCGCCCCAGACGCAGGCATCTCGCCGAGCCCATGGCGTCGCTCGGCGAGCTGCTGCGCGAGTGGCTGCCGAGCCAGCGCTGGTTCGCGGGCAAGGACCGGCCCGTCGCCGAGCTGGGTCTGCTGTCGATGACCGAGCTGTTCCCCGGCTGTCTGCACCTCCTGGTGCACACCGGGCAGGGTTCGGTACCCGCCCCGGGCGGCGTCCCCCCGGCCGGCGACTGCTACCAGTTGCTGCTCGGCGTGCGGGAGCAGCCGTCGCCGCGCCTGGGCCGGGCGATCATCGGACAGGTGCAGGACGGCCCGCTGGCCGGCCGGACGGTCTACGACGCGCTGCACGACCCCCGGACCGCCCAACTGCTCCTGGAACGGCTCCGGCACCCGGGCAAGGCGGGTCCGCTGCGCTTCGAGGCCGATCCCGCACGGCCGGTGCCCGGCGGACTGGTGCCGCGGCTGCTGGACGCGGAGCAGTCCAACTCCTCGCTGATCTACGGCGACGAGTTCATCCTGAAGCTGTTCCGGCGGATCCAGCCCGGCGTCAACCCCGACCTCGAGGTCCCGGACGCGCTGGCCCGGCAGGGCTGCGGCCGGGTCCCGGCGCCGGTGGCGTGGGTGCGCACGACCCATCCGTACCAGGCGACGCTCGGTGTGCTCCAGCCGTTCCTGCACGACGCCTCCGACGGCTGGACCCTCTCCCTGAACGCGCTGGCCTCCGGGGACGACTTCACCGTGCAGGCCGGTGAGCTGGGGCGGGCGATGGCCGACGTGCACCTCGCGCTGGCCTCGGCCTTCCCGTCCGGTGCCCCTGGGGAGAACGGCCGCACCGCGGCGGCGATGACCGAGCGGCTGACCGCCGCCGCGCACTGCGTACCGGCGCTGCAGCCCTTCGTCCCGGGTCTGCGGGCGGCCTTCGCGGCGCTGTCCACCTGCGACTCCGGACCGCCCGCCCAGCGCATCCACGGCGACCTGCACCTGGGCCAAGTGCTGCGGGCCGGCCGGGACTGGTTCGTCATCGACTTCGAGGGCGAACCGTCGCGCCCGCTGGCCGAACGGCGCAGCGCCCATTCCCCCGTCCGGGACATCGCGGGCATGCTGCGTTCCTTCGACTACGCGGCCCGGCAGCGCCGCCCGTGGCGCCCCGAGTGGGCGCGCCGCTGCCGGGAGGCGTTCTGCGCCGGCTACGCCGCCCGCGCCGGGTGGGACCCCCGTAAGAAGCACGGCCTGCTGCGCGCCTACGAGACGGACCGCGCCGTGTATGAGGTGCTGTACGAGGCCCGGCACCGCCCCGACTGGCTTCCCGTACCCATGGCGGCGATCGAACGACTCGCCGTGAGAGGAGACTGACCCGTGGCCCTCCGCGACACTTCGATCCCCGAGCCGTCCGGTCCCGTCCCGCCCGCACCCGGTGCCTGCGAAACCGCGCCGCCCCTGGACCCCACCGACCGGGGGCGCCTGCTGGCGGGCGCCCACCACGACCCGCACGCCCTGCTCGGCGCCCACCCGGTGCCCGGCGGCGTCGCCTTCCGGGCGTTGCGTCCCTTCGCCCGCGAGGTGAGTGTGGTCGTCGACGGCGAGCGCCACGGCCTCGTATCGCAGGAGGACGGCCTGTTCTCCGGGGTGCTCCCGCTCGCGGAGATCCCCGCGTACACCCTCGTCGTGGCGTACGAGGAGGGTGAGCGGGAGACGCACGACCCGTACCGCTTCCCGCCCGCCCTCGGCGAGCTGGACCTGCACCTGATCGCGGAGGGCCGGCACGAGCAACTGTGGCGGGCCCTCGGCGCTGAGCCGATGACCCACGAGGGCGTCACCGGCACCCGGTTCACGGTGTGGGCGCCCAACGCCCAGGGAGTGCGGGTCGCCACCGACTTCACCCACTGGGACGGCACCGCGTTCCCGATGCGCTCGCTGGGTTCGTCGGGGGTGTGGGAGCTGTTCCTGCCGGGCGTCGGCGAGGGCACCCGGTACAAGTTCGAGATCCACTCCTGGTACGGGCACCGGTTCCTCAAGGCCGACCCGATGGCCCGCGCGGCCGAGGAGCCGCCCAACACCGCGTCCTTGGTGACCGCCTCGGCGTACGAGTGGGGCGACGGTCAGTGGCTGCGGAGCCGGGCCGACACGCCCGTGCACGAGGCGCCGTTCTCGGTGTACGAGGTGCATCTGCCGTCCTGGCGGCCTGGGCTGACCTACCGCGACCTGGCCGAGGAGCTGCCCGCGTACGTCAGGGACCTGGGCTTCACCCACGTCGAGCTGATGCCGGTCGCCGAGCACCCCTACGGGCCGTCCTGGGGCTACCAGGTCACCGGCTTCTACGCGCCGACCGCACGCCTCGGCTCGCCCGACGACTTCCGGTACCTGGTCGACGCGCTGCACCGGGCGGGGCTCGGCGTGATCATGGACTGGGTGCCTGCGCACTTCCCGAAGGACGACTGGGCACTGGCCCGCTTCGACGGGGACCCGCTGTACGAGCCCGGAGACGACCGGCGTGCGACCCACCCGGACTGGGGGACGTACACCTTCGACTTCGCGCGCACCGAGGTGCGCAACTTCCTCGTGGCGAACGCCGTGTACTGGTGCGAGGAGTTCCACATCGACGGGCTGCGGGTCGACGCGGTCGCCTCGATGCTCTACCTGGACTACTCGCGCGACTCCGGTCAGTGGGAGCCCAACCGGTACGGCGGCCGGGAGGACCTGGCGGCCATGGCGTTCCTCCAGGAGATGAACGCGACCGTCTACCGGCGCTGCCCCGGCGTGGTCACCATCGCCGAGGAGTCGACCGCGTGGGGCGGGGTGACCCGGCCGACCGACACCGGCGGGCTCGGCTTCGGCCTGAAGTGGAACATGGGCTGGATGCACGACTCGCTGGAGTACGCGGCCCACGAGCCGGTGCACCGCAAGTTCCACCACCACGAGATGACGTTCTCGATGGTGTACGCGTACAGCGAGAACTACGTGCTGCCGATCTCGCACGACGAGGTGGTGCACGGCAAGCAGGCGCTGGTGTCGAAGATGCCGGGCGACTGGTGGCAGCGGCGCGCGAACGTGCGCGCCTATCTGGGCTTCATGTGGGCGCATCCCGGGAAGCAACTCCTCTTCATGGGGCAGGAGTTCGCGCAGGGTGCCGAGTGGTCGGAGAAGCAGGGACCCGAGTGGTGGCTACTCGACGAGGGGTACCACTCGGCGGGCGATCACCGCGGGGTGCGGGACCTGGTCCGCGCGCTCAACACCCGCTACGCGCGCACCCCGGCCCTGTGGCAGCGCGACACCGATCCGGCCGGTTTCCGGTGGGTCGCCGTGGACGCGGCCGAGGACAACGTCTTCGCGTTCCTGCGGTTCGCGACGGACGGCACCCCGCTGCTCGCGGTGTCGAACTTCTCCCCGGTCGTCCGGCACGACTACGGGCTCGCCGTCGGCGACGGGGCCGTCGCGTGGCAGGAGGTGCTCAACACCGACGCCGAGGAGTACGGCGGCGGCGGCGTGGCCAACCCGGACCCGGTCAAGCCGGAGGACGGGAGCGTCCGGATCACGCTGCCTCCGCTCGCGACGGTGTGGCTGATGCCGTACGCCCTGTGAGGCGGCCAGGTGTCCGACCGTCTGCCGGGGGCAGTCGGTCGGTCCCACCGGCCCACGGAAAGGCGGCATCAGGTGCGCACCGTCGGAGTGGAGGAGGAGCTCCTCCTGGTCGACCCCGCGACCGGTGAGCCGCGGGCGCTGTCCGCCGCCGTGCTCGCCCGGGCCTTTCTGGACGGCGCCGGGCAGGACGTGTTCGAGAAGGAACTGCACGAGCAGATGCTCGAGTTCGCCACGCATCCGCAGGCGGACATGGAGCGGCTGCACGCGGAGCTCGTGCGCTGCCGTGAGGAGGCCGGACGGCATGCCGGGGGGATCGGGTGTGCCGTCGCCGCGCTGGCCACGTCGCCGCTGCCGGTCACGCCCTCCATCGGCGTGAACCGCCGCTACGAGTGGATGGCCGGGCAGTACGGCGTCGTGGTCCAGGAGCAGTTGGTCCTGGGCTGCCACGTACACGTGTCGGTCGGGTCCGACGAGGAGGGCGTCGCGGTGATCGACCGGGTGCGGCCCTGGCTGCCGGTGCTGACCGCGCTGAGCGCGAACTCCCCGTTCTGGCAGGGCGAGGACTCCTCGTACAGCAGCTACCGCAGCCGGGTCTGGCAGCGCTGGCCGTCGGCGGGCCCGACGGAGCTGTTCGGCTCGGCCGAGCGCTACCACCGCCGGGTCGCGGACATGCTCGCCACCGGGACGATCCTCGACGACGGGATGGTGTACTTCGACGTCCGGCTCTCCCAGCGGTATCCGACGGTCGAGTTCCGGGTCGCGGACGTCTGCCTGGACGCCGGGACGGCCGTCGTCCTCGCCGCGCTCGCCCGCGCGCTGGTCGACACGGCCGCGCGGGCGTGGCGCCGGGGCGCGGAGCCGGCCGAGGTCAGCGTGAGCCTGCTGCGCCTCGCGGCCTGGCGGGCCGCCCGGTCCGGGCTGACCCAGGAGTTGCTGCACCCCGCGACGATGCGGCGGATGCCGGCCGAGACGGTCGTACGGGCGCTGCTCGAGCACACCGGGGAGGCGCTCGCGGCCTCGGGCGATCTCGACCGGGTGCGCGACGGGGTCGCCGAGCTGCTGCGGCACGGCAACGGCGCCCGGGTGCAGCGCGCGCTGCTGAAACGCACCGGCAGCCTGCGGGCTGTCGTCGCCGAGTGCGTGCGCCGTACTCAGGCGGCCTGAGACCTCAGTAGATCAGGGCCAGGGCGTAGCCCAGGAGACCCGCCGCGACGAGCACCACGACCGCGAGGATCAGGGTCAGCGGCCCCTTGGCCCAGCCCTTGGCCGGATTGTTGGGCAGGTCCTGCGGCCCGGCCTCGGGCATGCTGCTCTCGGCCGGCGGGGTCTCCCCGGGCGGCACACCGCCGCCCGGCTCCAGGCCGGTACTGAGTCGGGGTTCGGGATCCGGATTCACGTACGTCATGTCCCCCGAGTCCCCCGATCGGGCCGAGATCACCGGGCGGGAACACTTATGCCGTCCCGGCCCCTTGCCGCCTGCGGCTGAGCTAGGGTCTGTCCGGCGGATCAGGTCGCAGGACAGCCGCGGTGCCTTGTCGACGCAGGCGAGCGGGGGCTGGTGCGTCCAGATGCAAGGCGGAGGAGGGCGGCAACGCGGAGCGTTGACAACCGACGACAACGCCGCTGGGGGCACCTCCCACGCCCTTCAGGCAGTGGGGGAGGGCGTGGCAGCCCCCGCGTCTGCGGCATGATCCGCCGGGCAGACCCTGGATTCCGAGCACCGCCGACCACGGTGCTCGTCGGTGCTCGTTCGGCGGGCGCCACCGTCCGTACACGTCAGGAGCCAGCGCATGCGCGACCTCGGTCTCGCTCCCCCGGCCGTTCCGCCCCTGACCGGCGGGCTCGCCGACAGCCTCTTCGAGACGGCCGCCCGCAGGCCGACCCTGCCGATGCTGGCCCGCCGCCGCGCTCCCGGGTCGGCGGTCTGGGACGAGGTGACGGCGGTGGAGTTCCGCGACGAGGTGGTCGACCTGGCGAAGGGGCTGATCGCGAGCGGGATCGCGCCGGGCCACCGGGTGGCGATCCTGGCCCGCACCCGCTACGAGTGGACGGTCTTCAGCTACGCCCTGTGGACGGTGGGCGCCGAGGTGGTGCCGATCTACCCGACCTCCTCGCGCGACCAGGTCGAGTGGATCCTGCGCGACGCGGACTGTGTGGGCGTGCTGGTCGAGGACGAGCAGAGTGTGATGACGGTCGGCTCGGTGTGCGCGTCGCTGCCGGCGCTGCGCCACGTCTGGCAGTTGGACGCGGGCGCGCTGGACACGCTGGTGGCGCGCGGCGAGTTCCTCCCGTTCGCCACGGTCGACTCCATGCGCCGCATCGTGCTGCCGGACTCCACCGCGGTGGTCGCCTACACCTCGGGCACGTCCGACCGCGCCATGGGCTGCGCGCTGACCCACCGCGGCCTGGCCGGCCCGTGCGACACGCTGCTCACGGGCTGGGGCCACACGGTGGCACCGCCCGGGGAGCAGGGCGCGGTCCTCGCCTATCTGCCCTTCTCGCACGTGTACGGGCTGATGATCCAGAGCCTGTGCGTCCGCGGCGGGCTCCTCATGGCGCACGAGCCCGCGATGACCGGGGAGGCGCTCTCCTCGGCGCTGCGCTCCTTTCGTCCGACGTATCTGTACGCCGTCCCGTCGGTCCTGGAGAAGATCTACAAGACCTTCCTGCGCACGGCGCAGCAGGCGGGGCGCGGGGCACTGTTCGAGCGGGCCGCGGACACGGCGCGGGACTTCGCCGCCGCGCTGGAGCGCCAGCGGCTGGGCAGGGGGTCCGGGCCCGGCTTCGATCTCCGGCTCCAGCACGCCCTGTACGAGCGGACGGTGTACCGGCGGCTGCGCACCGCACTGGGCGGCCGGGTGCACCGGGCGACGTCCGGCGGTTCGCCGCTCAGCCGCGAACTCTCCCTCTTCTACGAGGGCATCGGCGTCTACGTGCACGACGGCTACGGCCTGACCGAGACCAGTGGCGGGCTGACCATGCAGCCGCTGGGCCGGGAGAAGTCGGGCACCGTCGGGCAGCCGCTGCCCGGCATGGAGATCCGGTTGGCCGACGACGGGGAGATCCTGGTGCGCGGGCCGTCGCTGTTCCAGGGGTACATCGGTGACGAGGCCGCCACCCGCGCGGTGATGCGCGGCGGCTGGCTGGCCACCGGCGACCTCGGGCACCTGGACGACGAGAACTATCTGGCGATCACCGGCCGCAAGAAGGACGTCATCATCACCAGCGGCGGCAAGAGCGTGGCCCCGGCCGCCCTGGAGCAGCGGCTGCGGATGCATCCGCTCGTCCACCAGGCGGTGGTCGTGGGCGACAACCGGCCCTGCGTCGGCGCGCTGATCACGCTGGACCCGGAGTTCCTGACGCACTGGCGGGCGGCCCTGACCCTGCCGGGCGACGCCCCGGCCCGTGAGGCCCGCGAGGAGAACGCGCTGCGGGAGGAGGTGGAGCGGGCCGTGGCGGCGGCCAACAGCGCCGTGTCGCGCTCGGAGTCCATCAGGGTCTTCCGTGTCCTGCCGGACCCCTTCGAGGTGGCCAACGGGCTGCTCACCCCGTCGATGAAGCTCCGGCGGGACGAGATCGTACGGACCTACTCCCTCGAGATCGACGCGATGTACGACGCGCGCTCCCGCCGCCCGCCGTCGCAGACGCCGCCGGAGGAGCCGGCCGGCTGGGAGGACTCGGACAGCGTGTTCCTCCGCTGATCCGGGGCCCGTCCCGCCGCCGCTCCGGCACATCGTCGCGACTAGGTTCGCCCGGCACGGGAACTTACCAACGAAGGGAGTGCCGAGGAATTGAAGCAGAAGGGGCGATGCCCGGCCGGTGCCGGGCCGGGAAGGCGCAATGGCAGCCGAACCGCGTTGGGACAGAACACTGGCTTCCGAGGAGATCACGAACCGCACGGCCAGCTTCTTGGGGGAGCTGCACAACGTGACGGACGCGCGCCTGGTCGCGGAGGAGTTCCTCTACGACCTGACCCGGGCGGCACCTCCCTCGGCGCCCGAACACTGGGACGACATCCTTCTCGTCGTCACCGAGCTGGCGGCGAACGCGGTGCAGTACGCTCCGGGGCCGTTCCAGTTGCGGCTGCGCCGTACCTTCGACGGCGTCCACGTGGTCATGCACGACACCAGCACGACGGAGCCCGCGCCGCGCCCCTTCCATCCGAGCAACGGCGGCGGCGGCATCGGCTGGCACCTGATCCACACCCTGTCCGACCAGGTGAGCGTCGTCACCGGTGACCGGGGCAAGGACATCCACGTCTTCCTGCCCTGGTGACCGGGGTGACCGGTGCGGTCATGGGGTGCCCCGGTCGCGCAGCGGCACCAGCGCGCTGATCGTCTTGCCGCCCCCCGGGTGCCGGTCGACGGCGATGTCCCGGGCGAGGCGGGCGACGAGCGGCCAGCCGTAACCGCCCCCGGGGTGCGTGGTGGGAAACGTGTACGCGGCGCGGGGCACCACCGCGCTGTGGTCGTGGACGGCGATCCACAGTCCGTCGTCCGTGGGCAGGGCCTCGAAACCGGCCAGTCCCCCGCCGTGCCGGATCGCGTTGGTGACCAGTTCCGAGACCACGAGCAGCAGATCGACGACGTCTTCCTCACGCGCCTCGCGGCCGGGGCCGCCCCACCGCGTGCGCGCCACCGACTCGGCGTAGGCCCGTGCCGCCGCCGCGCCCGCCCCGGCGCCGGGCGCCGGTGGGCCCGGCGCGGGGCCGGGCCGGGCCGTGGTGGTCCACTCGGATGGTTCCATGTCGGTGTTTCCCCGGTTTCGCAGGCTGTCGTCGGGTGCCGGTCAGGTCGCGGGGCTCTCCCGCGGCGGCAGCCGGTGGTAGTAGTCGCCGACGGACGCCAGGTAGTCGCGGTCCATCGTCTCGCTGTCGGTACGGAACCTGGGCGCGGCCTTGACCTCCGCCCTGGTGCAGGCCAGCGTGACCGTACGGGTCTCGGTGTCGATGCTCCGGACCACTCCGACCGGTACGAGCACGCTCCGGCCGAACACCCAGACGCCGGTGTCGACGACGAGGTGCCGCATGCCGAAGTGCTCGGCCTGCCGGTCCACGTGCCCGATGGTGCCGTCGCCGGCGACGACGCCGCAGCCCGTCAGGTCCTGCTCCTCCACGTGACCGCTGTCCGCCGCGTACGACCAGATGCTCTCCATCGGCACGCTGACCTTCCCTCCCATGTCGGTGACACTGTGGGGCCGGGCGGGCGCAAACGGCCCCGACCGGCTCCACAGCAGCAGATACCCGGCCCGGGCCACCGCATTCGGACCCTGTTGGTGCGCGCCCCCCGCCTGGGTTAGCCTCTGACGTATTTCTCTCCCGGGGGCAGATCCGTGAACTGCGCAAACGCGGACACGGGAGGCCGGACCGCCCGAACGGTCCGGAGGGGGTAGTGAGTCCTCGACGCGAGGGCTCCCGGGGAGCGGAACGAGGGTGCGCATGACCAAGGACAGCGCCAAAAGCGGCGACGCGGTTCCGGGCGATCAGGAGCTGCGTCGTCTCCTGGCGGGCCTGACGGCCGTGCGGGACGGCGACTTCGGCACCCGTCTGCCGGACGACGCGGACGGCCTGATGGGCGACATCGCCCAGGTCTTCAACGGCATGGTGGACCAGTTGTCCGTGTTCACCTCCGAGGTGACCCGGGTGTCCCGCGAGGTCGGCACCGAGGGGACCCTCGGCGGGCAGGCGCGGGTGCCGGGGGTCTCGGGCACCTGGGCGGACCTGACGGACTCCGTCAACGCCATGGCGGGCAACCTGACCACCCAGGTCCGGGACATCGCCCAGGTGGCGACGGCGGTCGCCGAGGGGGACCTCTCCCAGAAGATCGACGTGGACGCCCGCGGCGAGATCCTGGAGCTCAAGAACACCATCAACACGATGGTCGACCAGCTCTCCGCCTTCGCCGACGAGGTCACCCGCGTCGCCCGCGAGGTCGGTACCGACGGCAGGCTCGGCGGCCAGGCCGACGTCAAGGGCGTCAAGGGCACGTGGCGCGACCTCACCGATTCGGTGAACTTCATGGCGGGCAACCTGACCAGCCAGGTCCGCAACGTCGCGCAGGTGGCGACCGCGGTGGCCGAGGGGGACCTCTCCCAGAAGATCACCGTGGACGCCCGCGGCGAGATCCTGGAACTGAAGAACACCATCAACACGATGGTCGACCAGCTCTCCGCCTTCGCCGACGAGGTCACCCGCGTCGCCCGCGAGGTCGGCACGGCCGGGAACCTGGGCGGGCAGGCCCGGGTGCGCGGGGTGTCGGGCACCTGGAAGGACCTCACGGACAACGTCAACGTGATGGCGTCGAACCTGACCGGTCAGGTCCGCTCCATCGCCCAGGTGGCCACCGCCGTGGCCCGCGGCGACCTGTCGCAGCGGATCACCGTCGACGCCGAGGGCGAGGTCGCGGCGCTGGCCGACGTGATCAACACGATGGTGGACACGCTGTCGGCGTTCGCCGACGAGGTCACCCGCGTCGCCCGCGAGGTAGGCACCGACGGCAGGCTCGGCGGCCAGGCGAACGTGCCGAACGTCGCGGGCACGTGGAAGGACCTCACCGACAACGTCAACTCGATGGCCAACAACCTCACCGGCCAGGTGCGCAACATCGCGCTGGTGACGACCGCGGTGGCCCGGGGCGACCTGTCGAAGAAGATCGACGTCGACGCGCGCGGCGAGATCCTCGAACTCAAGACGACGATCAACACGATGGTCGACCAGTTGTCCGCCTTCGCCGACGAGGTCACCCGGGTGGCCCGCGAGGTCGGCACCGAGGGGCGGCTGGGCGGCCAGGCCGAGGTGGAGGGCGTCTCCGGCACCTGGAAGCGGCTCACGGAGAACGTCAACGAGCTGGCCGGCAACCTCACCCGCCAGGTCCGCTCCATCGCCCAGGTCACCAGCGCCGTCGCCGAGGGTGATCTGACCCGTTCGATCAACGTGGAGGCGTCCGGCGAGGTCGCCGACCTCAAGGACAACATCAACTCCATGGTGGAGTCCCTGCGCGAGACCACGCGGGCCAACCAGGAGCAGGACTGGCTCAAGACCAACCTCGCCCGCATCTCCGGCCTGATGCAGGGCCACCGGGACCTGCCGGTGGTCGCGGAGCTGATCATGGACGAGCTGGTGCCGCTGGTGTCGGCCCAGTACGGCGCCTTCTACCTGGCCGAGGACGGGGACGACGGGCCCGAGCTGCGGCTCGTCGGCTCCTACGGCTATCCGCAGAACGCGACCACCCGTATCGCCTTCGGCCGCACCCTGGTCGGCCAGGCAGCGCGCAGCCGGCGCACCATCATGGTCGACGAACTGCCGCCGGGCTACCTGACCATCTCCTCGGGGCTCGGCGAGGTGGTACCGGCCGCTCTGGTGGTGCTGCCCATCGTGGTCGAGGGCCAGGTCCTCGGGGTCATCGAACTCGCCTCGGTCGCCGCGTTCAGCCAGATCGACCGGGACTTCCTGGAACTGCTGATGGAGACCATCGGCGTGAACGTCAACACGATCGTGGCCAACGCCCGTACCGACGAACTCCTCGCCGAGTCGCAGCGCCTGACCGGCGAGCTGCAGGCCCGCTCCGCGGAGCTCCAGGCACAGCAGGAGGAACTCCAGCACTCCAACGCCGAGCTGGGGGACAAGGCGTCCCTGCTCGCGACGCAGAACCGGGACATCGAGGCGAAGAACCTGCAGATCGAGCAGGCCCGGCAGGAGCTGGAGGCACGCGCCCAGCAGCTTTCGCTGGCCTCGAAGTACAAGTCGGAGTTCCTGGCCAACATGAGCCACGAGCTGCGCACCCCGCTCAACAGCCTGCTCATCCTGGCCCAGTTGCTCGCGCAGAACCCCTCGCGCAACCTCACCCCGAAGCAGGTCGAGTACGCGGGCATCATCCACTCCGCGGGCTCCGACCTGCTCCAGCTCATCAACGACATCCTGGACCTGTCCAAGGTCGAGGCGGGGAAGATGGACGTCGCTCCCGAGCGCGTGACGCTGCGGCAGCTCATCGAGTACGTCGAGGCGACCTTTAGGCCCATGACGACGCAGAAGGGCCTGGAGTTCACCGTGACGACGGCCGCCGGGGCACCGGCGGACCTGCTGACCGACGACTCCCGGCTGCGTCAGGTGCTGCGCAACCTGCTGTCCAACGCGGTGAAGTTCACCGAGCGGGGCGGCGTGGAGCTGGCCGTGGAACCGGCGCCGGACGACGAGGTGCCCAGGGGCGTGGTCCGGGGCGGTGCCGTGGTGGCCTTCCGGGTGAAGGACACGGGCATCGGCATCCCCGAGCAGAACCTGGAGTCGGTCTTCGGCGCCTTCCAGCAGGCGGACGGCACGACGAGCCGCAAGTACGGCGGCACCGGTCTCGGCCTGTCCATCACGCGGGAGATCGCCCAACTGCTCGGCGGCGCCGTCACGGTGGACAGCACGCCCGACCGGGGCAGCACCTTCACGCTGTACCTGCCCGTGACCCGGCCCGACTTCGAGGACCTGCTGGCCCGGGGCGCGGAGTACGCCCCGGCCGAGGCGTCCGCCGGCCTCCTCGGCCGTCCTGTCCCGGTGCCCGAGCCGGCCGGCGGCCACCGGCAGCGTCCCAGGCGCCTGCTCGTCGTGGAGGAGCGTCCACGTGGTCTGCTGACCCTCGTCGCGGAGAGCGTGGTCGCGGACCTGAACCACGGGCGGGACGACTCGGGCGACCGGCCGCCGCTCGACGTCATCACGGCCGTGGGCGCCGAGGAGGCCGCCGGTGCGCTGGCGGCCGAGCCCTGCCACTGCGTCGTCCTGGAGCTGGGCATGCCGGACGACGAGGCGCCCCGCTTCCTGCGCGCGCTGCGGGGCGACTCTGCGCCGGCGAGTGTGCCGGTGCTCGTGCACAGCGGTCATCGCGCGGACGCCGCCCTGGAGGAGAACCTGCGCTCCGGCGCGGCGGGCGGGGCGCTGGAGTTCCTGTCGAGCCTCGACGAGCTGCGGGAGCGCATCGCCCTGCACCTGTCCGCTGAGGAACCCGGGGACGTGCTGTCCCTGGTCCGGCCGGAGGAGCCGGCGCGCCCGGCCCCGGGCGGCGGACAGGTCCCGCCCACCGGACGGACGGTCCTCGTCGTCGACGACGACGCGCGCAACCTCTTCGCGCTCAGCGGGATCCTGGAGCTGCACGGTTTCCGGGTCCTGCACGCGGAGAACGGCCGTCGGGGCATCGAGGCGCTCGTGGACCACCCGGACGTCGCGCTGATCCTGATGGACGTGATGATGCCGGAGATGGACGGCTACACGGCGACGGCCGAGATCCGCCGGATGCCCCGGTACGCCGAGCTGCCGATCATCGCGGTCACGGCGAAGGCGATGCCCGGGGACCGGGAGAAGAGCCTCGCCTCGGGCGCCAGCGACTACGTCACCAAACCCGTCGACACCCAGGACCTCATCGCCTGCGTCCGACGATGGCTGCCCGCATGAGCGCCCACAGGTCCGAACAGCCCGGCGAACCGGCCGGCGACCTGCGCGACATGACTCCGCTGTCGCCCGTGGGCAGGCTGGCGGCCACGGTGGACCGGCTGAGCCGCGAGGTGCGGGCCGCGCAGGCGGAGGCCGAGGGCCGGGCGCTGATCGAGCTGGCCAAGGGCATCCTGGTCGCCCGGCTCGGCTGCGGTCCCGCGCAGGCCGCCCGGCAGCTCGCCGAGCTGGCCGAGCAGTCCCAGGTGTCGCCGCTGGAGTTCGCCGTCGACGTCATCAACCAGGCGGCCCGGGACCGGATGTCGGAGGTGACGGAGGCGTTCCTCACGGCCACCGCCGCCGTGCGGGTGGCAGCCCCCGCGGACGGCACTGACGGCGCGGACGGCACGCACGGCACGGACGGCGCGGGAGCCGGGGAGGCGGTGACCGATTCGGCCGCCGTACGTCTGCGGGCGGCCGAGAGCGGCGCACTGGCCGCGGACGACACCCAGGCCGTCGCCGACGCGCTGCTCGAACAGGCGCTGCGCCCGCTCGGCGCGGTCGCGGTGGCCATCTGGGCGGCCGGGTACGACGGTTCGCTCACCCTGGCGGGCAGCGCCGGGTTCCCCCCGGCGGACGCGACCCGCTGGCGTTACGTGCCGCCGGACGTGGCGACGGTGGCCCGGCGCGGGCTGACCGAGCGGGCGGGGCAGTGGATCACGTCCCTGGCGAGGACGGGGCTGCCCAGCGTGGGCCGGCACCAGTACCCGGACGGCGGCAGGGTCGCCGTGCCCGCCGGCACCGGAGGGCGCATCCACGGCGTACTGGAGATCGCCTGGCCGGGGCCGCTGCCCCCGCAGCCGCCCCAGGTGGTCCGTCAGGTCGAGGCGCTGGCCGAGCTGTGCGCGCACACGCTGGAGTCGTACACGCCGCCGCACGGCCCCGGGCAGGAGCCGCGGGTCATCCCGGACGCGGTGGAGTTGATGGACCTGGCCGACGGGCTGCACGACCCCGCCCTGGTCCTGGTGCCGCACCTGGACGCCGCGGGACACCTGGCGGACTTCCGCATCCAGCACGTGAACCGACGCTTCCTCGACCCCGCCGGCCGTCCTCGTGCCGTCGTGGGGGGTGCGCTGCTCCTCGAGGCGTACCCGATGGCCGCCGGGGACAGCGAGCTGTTCCGATACGTGGAGCGGGTGTACGCCACGGGCGAGCCGTTCCGGGCCCGGCACATGAACCTGACCGCGCTGGTGGACCAGGTGCCGCTGTCGGCGGTCGCGGACATCAGCGTCAGCCGGCACGGCAACGCCGTACTGCTCATCTGGCGCATAGAGGACGAGACGGCCCGGCTGGCCAGCCTCCTCCAGCACGCCCAGCGGCTCGGCCGCATCGGCGGTTTCGAGGAGAACCTGCTGACCGGCGAGATCACCTGGAACGGGCAGCTTTTCGACCTGTACGGGCGCCCGCACACGAGCACACCGGTGCCGCTGGAGGAGCTGGCCGCCCACGCCCATCCGGACGACGCCGTCACCATCGGACGGTTCCTGCGCACGCTGCTGCACCACCGGCGGCCGGCGTCGGCGGCGTTCCGGCTGCGGCGGCCCGACGGGGTGACCCGGCACGTCCGGGTGGTGGCCGAGCCGGTCCTGGACACCGACGACCGCCTGCTCGTCGTACGGGGCGCCTGTCAGGACATCTCGGCCCAGCACTGGACCGAGGTGGCGCTCGCCGCGACGCGTGACCAACTGGCCCACAGCGAGCAGCAGGCCATCGAACGCAACCGGCTGACGTTGCAGTTGCAGCACGCGATCATGCCGCCCGAGCAGACTCCGCTCAAGGTGCCGGACCTCCAGGTGGCCGTCCGGTACCGGCCCGCGGAGACGGAACAGCTCGTGGGCGGCGACTGGTACGACGCCGTGATGCTGCCGAACGGGCTGGTGCTGCTGTGCGTGGGCGACGTGGCCGGGCACGGGATAGAGGCCGCGACCAGCATGGTGGTCCTGCGCAACGCGCTGCGCGGCCTGGCGGTGACCGGCGCCGGGCCGGGACAGTTGCTGTCGTGGCTCAACATCGTGGCGCACCATCTGACCGGCGGGATCACCGCCACGGCGGTGTGCGGCCTGTACGACCCGGCCCGGCGCACGCTGCGCTGGGCCAGGGCGGGCCATCTGCCGCCGGTGCTGGTCCGGGACCCGGAGGCGGGCCCGCTGCCGCTGGTCAGGGGCATGCTGCTGGGGGCGGTGGCGGAGGTCACGTACGAGGAGGCCGAGGTGCAGCTCGCAGCCGGGGACACGCTGCTGATGTACACCGACGGCCTGATCGAGCGCCGCGACCGGCCGGTGGAGGAGTCGCTGGCCCAGTTGCTGAGCACCGTCCGCCCGACGCCGAACACCCTGGACCAGCATCTGGACCGGCTGCTCACCTACAGCAGGTCGGACACGGACGACGACACGTGTCTGGTGGGCATCCGGGTCGGGTGACGCAGGGCCCGGGAGCAGGGCCCGCGAGCAGGGTCCGGCCGGCGGGTATGAGTGGGCGATTCGGGGGTATCCGCCCGGCGCGGTGGGCCACACACGGCCCGCCGCGCCGCCGCGTTCGTTGGAGGTACACGTGCCCATGGCCCAGAACCCGCTGTCCGTCGAGGTGACGCTGGAGCGGGAGGAGGTCGCGCTGCTCACGGTGGAGGGATACCTGGACGTCGACACGGCGACCGAGTTCCAGCACCATCTGGCCAACCAGCTCCACCACGGCCGACGGCACTTCCTGCTGGACCTGTCCAAGGTGCCGTTCATGGACTCGTCGGGCATGAACATCATCCTGCGGATCTACCAGGAGGTGCGGGACCTGCCGGGCAGTGTGCACATCATCTCGCCGGCCCCGGCGGTGCTGCGCGTCCTGGATCTGACGGGGGTGAGCATCACGGTGCCGGTCTCGGAGAGCGTCGAGAAGGCCCTCGCCCGCGTCGACGCCGAGCCACGGGGCCCGCGGGTGCCCGACGCCTGAGACTCCGCGGCCCCGCGGCTCGTCCGGAGCCCTCGTGCGGAAGCAGGTGCCGTGCGAGGTCGGCAGGTGGATACAGTTGTCGCCCGGCAGAGTCACGTCGCCGGCACGTCGCCCCATGTGGGTCCCATGCGGGGTCCCATGTGGGGTGACGTGCGGCGCAACGCGGATGAGGAGTGGGACAGGTGCCGGAACAGGCGGAGGGAACAGCGGGATCGCCGACGAACGAGGTCAGGGACTTTCTGCGGCGCCGGCGTGAGCAGATCGCCCAGCGGTGGGCGGACGAGCCCTTGTTCCGGGCCGTGTTCACCGTTTCGCGCGACGAGGCGGTCGAGGCGGGGAAGGCCGTCGTGGACGCGCTGGCCCAAGTCGCGGACGCGGCACGGGTGGAGGACCCGGACGCCGCGGGATTCACGACGGTGCGCGAGCAGTTGGCACGGATGGGCACGGCCCGTTCGCGTGCGGGTCTGAGCACCGCGCAGGTGTCGAGCGAGCTGGCCGCGCTGCGCCCGCCCGTCGAGAACCTGCTGCTGGCCGACCTGCCGGACGCCCCGGCCGAGCACACCCGGGCCTGTGTCACCACGCTGAGCGTGCTGCTGGGCACGCTGCGGGTCGTGGTCATGCAGACGGCGCTCAGCGAGGGGCAGGCGCTCATCGACCGTCAGCGGCTGCAGTTGCTCGAGGTGGCCACCCCGGTCATCAAGCTGTGGGACGGCATCGTGGCCGTCCCGCTGATCGGCACCCTGGACAGCGCGCGCAGCCAGGTGGTGATGGAGACCCTGCTGGAATCCATCGTGGAGCAGCAGGCCCGCTACGCGATCCTGGACATCACCGGTGTGCCGACCGTCGACTCGCTGGTCGCCCAGCACCTGATGAAGACGGTCGCGGCGGCCCGGCTCATGGGCGCGGAGTGCATCGTCTCCGGTATCCGGCCGGCGATCGCGCAGACCATGGTCCACCTCGGTCTGGACCTGGGCACGGTGGTCACCCGGGCGAGCCTCGCCGACGCGCTGGGCTACGTGCTGCACCAGCTCGGGGTCGGCATCGTGACTCCCGGTACGAACGGTCCGGTCGCGCGGTGAGCCAGGCGTTTCCCGGGCCCCACGGGGCTGCCGGGGTGGCAGGGCATGTACCGGTGCTCCGGCTCGGCGAGGTCCTGCTGGTCACTCTTCAGGGGGACCTGCACGACAGTACGGCGCAGCAGCTCCAGGAGGACCTCGCCGAGACCATCGTGCGCAGCGGCGCCACCGGCGTGATCATCGACATCTCCGGGGTGGAGATCGTCGACTCCTTCCTCGGCCGGGTGCTGGCGGAGATCGCCGGACAGACCGGCCTGCTGGCCGCGCGGACGGTGCTGGTCGGTATGCGGCCTGCGGTCGCCATCACGCTGGTGGAGCTGGGCCTGACGCTGCCGGGCGTGCACACCGCGCTCAGCACCGAGGTGGCCATGGAGCTCCTCAGGCAGCAGGCTCCGTCGTCCCGCTTCGGCGGCCTGCGCCAGGAGAATCAGTGATGCACACTGCCGCGGGCTCCCAGGCCCGCCTGCCGGTCCGTTCGGACCTGGATCTGGTGTGGGTGCGACAGCATGTGCGGCAGGCCGCCGCCCAGCTCGGCTTCGGCCTTGTGGACCAGACCAAGCTGGTCACCGCGGCCAGTGAGCTGGCCCGCAACACGCTCGTGTACGGCGGTGGCGGCACCATGGAGACGGAGCCGCTCGTCGAGGGGACCACGCACGGGCTGCGGCTGACCTTCAGCGACGAGGGGCCCGGTATCCCGGACCTGGAACAGGCGCTGAGCGACGGGTTCACGTCCGGCGACGGACTGGGCATGGGGCTGGGCGGCGCACGGCGTCTGGTGCACGAGTTCGCGATCGAGAGCGCCCCGGGCGCGGGGACGACCGTGCGGGTGACGTCCTGGGTGGGCCGTCTGCCGCGCCCGCGTGAGGAGTCCTGATGCCACGCGTGTGGGACGTCCCGCTGCACGACTCGACCCGGGTGCGCGACGCCAGGGTGGCCGCGGAGCACGCGGCGGCCCTGGCCGGTCTCGACGAGCAGCGCACCTCGACGGCGGCACTGGTGGCGACCGAGCTGGCCACCAACCTGCTCAAGCACGCCGGGGGCGGCCGGGTCCTGATCGACGTGGTCGCCCCGCCCGTCCTCGCGGCCGGCCGGGAGCGGGCCCTGCTCGTGCAGGTCGCCACCGTCGACCACGGTCCCGGGATCGCCGACGTGTCCGCCGCGCTGCACGACGGTTTCACCACCACGCGCTCCCTGGGCGCCGGTCTCGGCACCTGTGAGCGCCTCGCCGACGACTTCGACCTGCACAGCGTCCCCGGCCGGGGCACGGTGGTGGTCGCCCGGGTCGGCCCCGTGCCAGGCGCGACCACCACCGACTCCGGTCCGGCGGCCCGGTTGCGGGCGGGCGCGGTGAACGTCCCGTTCGGCGGTGCGGAGTACTCGGGCGACGCCTGGGCCTGGGTCCGGGACGGGGACCTCGTCACGCTGATGCTGGCCGACGGTCTCGGCCATGGCCCGGAGGCGGCCCGTGCCTCGACCGCCGCCGCGGAGGCGCTGCGCACCTCCGCCGGCCTGGGGCCGGCCGAGGTGGTGCGGCGTCTCGACGGGGCGTTGACCGGCACCCGCGGCGCGGCCGTCGCGGTGGCGCAGGTCGACACGCGTGCCGCGGTGCTCAGGTTCACCGGCGTCGGCAACATCGGGGCGCGGCTGTACGAGGGCGGCATCTGGCGGCATCTGGTGTCGCGGCCCGGCATCGTCGGCACCCACCGGCCCTCCACCCTGCGCGAGGAGAAGACCGCCTGGGCGGACGACCGGGTGCTGGTCCTGCACAGCGACGGTCTGCCGAGCCGCTGGTCGCCGACGGCCGAGACGTGCCGCACAGCGACCGACCCGGCGGTGACCGCCGCCGTCACCATCCGCGACGCCAGCAGCCCGGCCAGGCCCGTACGGGACGACACCGCGGTCGCCGTGCTGGCCCCGACCCCGCCGGACCGTCCATGACCCGTAGCTGGCAGATCAACGACGTCACCGACGCGGCGCGGGCCCGCATGGCCACCGCGCGGCTGGCCGCGGCGTGCGGTGTGCCGCCCCTTGAGCGCACGCGGCTGGCCGCCTCGCTCGGCGCGCAGTTGCGGCTGTGTCTGGCCAAGGGCGGCACCTGGCGGCTCACCCTGGAGACCGGCACGGTCTCCCGCGCCACGCCGGGCGCCGGGCAGAGCGTGCTGCACGCGGTGGTGACGCCGTCGCGCGACGCCGCCGGGGCCGGTCAGCCGCCCTGGCGGGTCACCGTCCCCTGCCCCGAGGCGGCGCCGGACATCGGCGCCGACGTCGCGGGAGACGACCCGGCGGGGCTGGCGCAGGCCCTGCTGGGCGCCGACGAGGACACGGCGCTGGTGCTGGACAGGCTCACCGAGCAGGAGGGCCTGGTCGACTTCCACCGGGAGGAACTCCAGCAGACGAACCAGGGCGTCGTCGCGCTGCACGCCGAGCTGGACGCCGCCGGACGCGCCCAGCGCGAGGCGTTCGCCGCCGAACGCAAGGCGCGTACGGAGGCGGAGAACGCCCGCCGCAGGCTGACGTTCCTGGCGGACGCGAGCGCGGTGCTGACGGCCTCGCTCGACCATCACGAGATCGTGCGCAGGCTGCCGGGGCTGCTGGTGCCCGAGTACGCGGCGAGCGTGGACGTCTGGCTGTTCGACCCGGACGGCGACCGGACGGGCCCCGCCCACACGGCCGCCGCGGTGGTCGCCGCCCGCACCGGGCGGCCGCAGTACGCCGCCGCACAGCCCGGCGGGCTGCCCGGTGTCGACGACCAGCCGCCCTCGGCACTGGACCCGCGGCGGCCGCTGCTGTGCATCCCGCTGCCGACGCGGCAGGCGCCGCTGGGTGTGGTGACCCTGTCGCCGCCCGGGGAGCGCTGGGACCCGGACGACGCCGTCATGCTGGTCGAGCTGACCCGGCGGGCCAGCATCGCGATCGACCACGCCCAGCGCTACCAGCACAACCGCGACATCGCGGAGACACTCCAGCGGGCCCTGCTGACGGAGCTGCCCGCGCCGCCCGGTCTCGCGCTGGCCGCGCGCTATCTGCCCGCCACCCATGGGCTGAACATCGGCGGCGACTGGTACGACGCGTTCCGTCAGCCCGACAGCAGCGTCATCGCCGTGGTCGGGGACGTCACCGGGCACGGGCTGCGCGCGGCCGTGATGATGAGCCAGCTACGCACCGCCCTGCGCGCGTACGCCGTCGACGGCGGCAGCCCCGGGCAGCTCCTGACCCGGCTGCACACCTTCCTGCACCACCTGCAGCCCGACCTGTTCGCCACCGCCGTCATCGCGCGTTTCCACCCCGACGACCCGATCATGACGTGGGCGGCCGCCGGGCATCCGCCGCCGGTGCTGCGTACCCCGGACGGACGGGTGCGGACCCTGGACGCCAAACCCGGCGCGATGCTGGGCATCCCGCTGCGGCAGCAGATCGCCGACCACACGGTGCGCCTGGCGCCGGGCTCCACGCTGGCGCTGTACACGGACGGCCTGGTGGAGCGCCGCGCCCGGGGCATAGACCCGGGCATCGCGCGGCTGGCCGAGGCGCTCGGCTCCTTCGGCCCGGCGGAGCTGGAGACGGACCTGGAGGGCTCCGCGGACGGAATCCTGCGGCCGATGCTCAGCGACTCCGAACGGGACGACGACGTGTGCCTGCTGCTGTGCCACCTGCGCGGTCCGGGCTGACACCCCGGCACCCCTCCCCCCACTGGCCTCCACGGGCCCCCACAGGAAAGTTCCACCCGGTTCACCCCCGCCCGGTGCGCTCCGGGCCCGGGCGGGGCATGGTGGTGATCGTATGTGTCGCCTGCCTGCCGCGCCCGGCCGGCAAAACCGGCGTGGGCGCGGTGGGATCGACGAGGTGCGAAGCAGCGATCCAGGGGCAGGCGAATGGCGTTCGCGGCAGACCGCCTGGAGCCGCAGAAAGGGATGAACACCGTGACACGACCCAGGATCCTGGTGGTCGGCGCAGGCTTCGCCGGCGTGGAGTGCGTCCGTCGGCTGGAGCGGAAGCTCTCCCCCCACGAGGCCGACGTCACCCTGGTGACGCCGTTCTCATATCAGCTCTATCTGCCGCTGCTGCCGCACGTCGCCTCCGGGGTGCTGACACCCCAGTCGATCGCGCTCTCCCTGCGCCGCAGCAGCCGTTACCGGACCCGGATCATCCCGGGCGGCGCCATCGGGGTGGACCTCAAGGCGAAGGTCTGCGTGGTGCGCACCATCACCGACCGGATCGTCAACGAGCCGTACGACTACATCGTGCTGGCGCCCGGCAGCATCACCCGCACCTTCGACATTCCGGGGCTCACGGACAACGCGTTCGGCATGAAGACCCTGGCGGAGGCCGCGTACATCCGCGACCACGTCATCTCCCAGCTCGATCTGGCCGACGCGAGCCAGGACCCCGTGGAGCGCGCCTCCCGGCTGCAGTTCGTGGTGGTCGGCGGCGGCTACGCGGGCACCGAGACCGCGGCCTGTCTGCAGCGGCTGACGCACGCGGCCGTCAAGCGCTACACCCGGCTCGACCCGGCGCTGATCAAGTGGCACCTGATCGACATCGCCCCGAAGCTGATGCCCGAGCTGGGCGACAAGCTCGGGCGGGACGCCCAGGAGATCCTGACGCGGCGCGGCATCGAGATCTCCCTGGGTGTCTCCATCGACAAGGCCGCACCCGAGGAGGTCACCTTCACGGACGGCCGGGTGGTGCCGACCCGCACGCTGATCTGGACCGCGGGGGTGGTGGCGAGCCCGCTGATGGCCACGCTCGGCGCCGAGACCGTCAAGGGGCGGCTCGCGGTGACCGCCGAGATGCGCCTGCCGGACCACGACGGCGTGTTCGCGCTCGGCGACTCGGCGGCCGTGCCCGACCTCGCCAAGGGCCAGGAGGGCGCCGTCTGCCCGCCCACCGCCCAGCACGCCATGCGGCAGGGCCGGCACGTCGCCGAGAACCTCATCGCCGCGCTGCGCAACCAGCCGATGCGGCCGTACGTCCACAAGGACCTGGGTCTCGTCGTCGACCTCGGCGGCGCCGACGCGGTCTCCAAGCCGCTCGGCGTCGAACTGAAGGGCCTGCCCGCGCAGGCGGTGGCCCGCGGCTACCACTGGTCGGCGCTGCGCACGGGCGTGGCCAAGGCCCGGGTGGCGGCCAACTGGGCGCTCAACGCGGTGGCGGGCGACGATTTCGTGCGTACCGGCTTCCAGGCCCGCAAGGCGGCCAAGCTGAAGGACTTCGAGTACACCGACGCCTATCTGACACCGGAGCAGGTGCGGGAGCAGGTCCAGGAGGCGGACCGGGCGGAGCTGTGACCACCCCGCAGCCGGCTGTGGCCGGGGGCATGACATGCTGAGAAGTGGATCTCGGCGTGAACCGGCCGGGCATCGGCTGTGAATCGGGAGAGTGTACGGCGGCGTGAAGGCAGCGGGGCGCTCGGCGCGGACACGGCTGCGGGACCGCGTCGCCGCGTCCGACCCCGGGCTGTTGCGGCTGACGGCGGGGCTGCGGACGGTGGGCGCGATCGCGCTGACGCTGGGCGTGCTCGCCGCGTTCGGCCAGGACGTCAAGCATCTGGTGGCGGGCGCCATGACGGCGATGGTCGCGACCTTCGCCATCCGGGAGAAGGAGCCGCGCCCGCAGGCCGTCACCCTGGCCCTTGCCCTGCCCGTCGCCCTGGCCTCGGTCTCGCTGAGCACGCTGCTCGCCTCGCGGGTCGTCATCGGTGACGCGTTCTTCGTCGTCCTGATCTTCGGTGCCGTCTTCGTCCGCCGGTTCGGCGACCGGGGCACGGCACTGGGGCTGATCGGCTTCCAGGTCTACTTCGTGTCGCTGTTCGTCGGCGGGAAGGTGTCGGGGCTGCCGGGGCTGTGGGCCGCCGTCGCCGTGGCGTTCGCGTCCAGCGCGGTGGTGCGCTTCGCGGTGGTCCCGGCGACGCCCGCGCGGATCCTGGGCCGGCTGCGGCAGGCCTTCCGGGCCCGGCTGGCCCAGTTGATCGCGACGCAGATCGAGTTGCTGGACGCCGGTCCCGACGACATCGACAAGACGCTGGAGCATCTGCGCGAGGGCACCGCGCGCCTGCACGAGACGGCCCTGCTGATCCAGTCCCGGCTGGAGGAGGGCACGCCCGACGAACCCACGGCGCGACTGGTGCAGCGACGCATCGCGGACGCCGAGATCGCCACCGAGCGTCTCGGCCTGCTGCTGCTGACCGCGCGCAGTGCCGAGCGGGCGGACACCCTCACCCTGCATCTGCCGGGGGCGCCCGCCCCCTCGGTGGGCAGCTCACCGGCGCCGGGCGAGGCCACGGAGACCCTGCGCCGCGATCTGGCGGCGCTGCGCGCCCTGGGGGTGCGGCCGCCCGGGGAGGCGCGCGGCACGGCGCTGTCCCATCTGCGCAACCGGCTGCTCGGCTACCGCGACGAGGAGAACCTGCCCGAGGCGACTCCCGCGGTCCAGGACGTGTTCCGCGGCATCGGTGAGACGGCGCGCGCCGTGATGGGTCTGCGGATCGCACTGGACGGGCCGCAGGACGAGTCGGACGACGCGCCCGCGACCACCCGCTCCCGGGAGGAGCTGGACGCCGAGGACGCGGCGATCGACGCGGGCGAGGAGACCACGCCGGAGGAGGAGCCGACCGGGCTGCGGCGGCCGACCACGCGTGCGGCGGTGCAGGTGGCGGTGGGATCCTCGCTGGCCATCGTCGGCGGCGAGTTCCTGTCCTCGCAGCGCTGGTACTGGGCGGTGCTCACCTGCTGGATCGTCTTCCTCAACACCGCTTCCACGGGCGAGATCCTGGTCAAGGGCTACCGCCGCCTGCTCGGCACCGTGCTGGGTGTGGTGGCGGGCATCGTGCTGGCCGGTCTGGTGGGGAACCACACCTGGACCGCGTTCGGTCTTGTGCTGGTGCTCATCTTCGCGATGTTCTACACGGCACCGCTGTCCTACACGCTGATGTCGTTCTTCGTCACCGCGATGCTCGGGCTGCTGTACACGCTGCTGCACACCTACAGCCTGTCGGTGCTGCTGCTGCGGGTGGAGGAGACGGCGCTCGGCGCGGCCTGCGGGATCGCGGCGGCGGCCCTGGTACTGCCGATACGCACGGACCGGCGTACGAACGACCTGCTCGGCACGGTGCTGGAACGGCTCACCGATGTGACGGAGGGCGCCGTCGACCAGCTCAGCGGCGGGCCGGCGGCGGACCTGCTGGACACCGCGCGGGACCTGGACCAGGCGCTGGGCGACTTCCGGGCGGCCACCCAGCCGCTGACCCATCCGATCACACCGCTGCGGGCCCGGCGCGACACGGCCCGGTACGTGGTGGCGCTGCTGGAGACCTGCGCCTATCACGCGCGGTCCCTGGCCGCGACGGCCGAGCTGCTGCCCACCCATCCCTCGATCGCGGCCGACCCGCGGCTGCGCGGGGCGGTGCGGCGCACGGTGCGCAACATCGAGGCGATCGCCGCCCGCGTCGCCGACGACGACGCCGGGACCGAAGTGGAGACCGGGCCGAGCATCGCCTCGCTGCTGGAGCCGGACGCCGCCGGGGTGCCGCGGTACGGCCGTATCACCGGCCGGGTGCTGCGGCACCTGGAGCGGCTGGACGAGGCGGTGGTCGGCCTCGCCCGGCCGCTGGGCGTGCCCGTCAAGGTGCCGCGGCGGTGACGGTGTCGCCGAGGTAGTGACGGTGTCGCCGAGGCGGTGACGGTCAGAAGTCGCTGGGCAGACCGCTCGCCTCGGCTATCCCGCGCAGTTCCTCGTTCTGCTGGTGGCGTTCCTTGAGGTAGTCGGCTATCTCGCCGAGGCGTTCGGGGTCGGAGGCGGTGGCCGCGTCGGTGACGACCCGGACCGGGCCGGTCTCGTCGGTGCTGATCTCGACGACCTCGTTGTCGAGGCGGCCGGTGACGGCGGTGGCGATGACCAGGGCGGCCTCGTCCCTGATCTCCTGGGGCAGTGCCTCGGCGTTGTCGCCGTCCAGGGAGAAGTCGATGGTCGGCATCTGGTGCTCGTCGATCGCCTGGAGGACCGGCTCCACCACGCTGAGCAGGAGCTGGTAGTCGTCGTTCGCCATGCGCACGCGCAGGAGGTCGAGGTAGACGTCCACGGGACGTCCGTCCGGCGGAGGAATCTCGTGTTCGTTCATTCGCCCCGTGTTCCCCGTGCGGCGCGGCTCAGACGCGCCGCCATCGGGCGAGGGTGAAGGAGAAGATCCCGAAAAGCACCAGGCCCGCGGCGACACACCCCAGCAGCCAGGGGCCGAGAGGGGTGTCGGCGAAGGAGCGGAGGGTGTCGTCCAGTCCCTTGGCCCGGTCGGGCTCGTAGTCGACGGCGGCCCGTACGGCGAAGGCGCCCACCATGGCGAACACGATGCCGCGGGCCGTCCCGCCGCCGACGCCGGTGACGTCGACCAGCCGCCGGGCCCGGTGGCTCAGCCCGCCGAGGTTCATCTTCTTGCGATAGCCGCGGCGCAGCGCCTGCACGCCGATCACGACTCCGGCGACGACGATCGCGGCGCCGGCGACGCCCACGAGCCACCGGCCGGCGGGCATCTCCATCACCCTGGCCGTGACGTCCCGGGACTGCTGGTCGCTGGACCCGCTGCCGCTGCCCCCGGAGCCGGCCGCGAAGGCCAGTACGGAGTAGGCGACGAACGCGTAGAACACACAGCGGGCGGCGGCCGGCAGCCGCTTCCTCGCCGTGCGGCCGTCCTTGCCCGTGGCGCCGAAGAGCGCCTCGGAGAGCCGCCACAGGGCCATGCCGACGAGCCCGGCGCCGAGCGCCCACAGCAGCACCGCACCGAACGGTTTGTCGGCCAGCTCGGCCAGGGCGCCGCCCCGGTCCGCCTGCCGGTTTCCGGTGCCGAAGGCGATCTGCAGGGCCAGGATGCCGACCAGCAGGTAGATGACGCCACGGGCCGTCAGTCCGGCCCGGGCGGCCCCCTCGGCCGCCGTCCCGTTCGCGGCCCTCCGGGCGCTGGTGCGGCCGGTACGTGCCAGAACACGTGCATTCATGTGGACCTCCCCTCCCGGACTCCGGATGCCCCGGCATCCTGCGCGCACACCCCGGCGGCCGTGGACGTACGTGGGCCCGTACGCCGCCTGGCGGCGTACGGGCCCTCGTGTCGTCGCGCCCCTGTCCGTCCCCCGCGTCAGTCCGCCACCCCCGCGTGCGCGCCGCCGGGGACGGCCACCGGCACGTCCGTGAGCCGGCGCCGGGCGCTCTCCAGGGCCCGTCGCACGTCCCGTGTGCCGGTCGACACGCACAGCGTGTACGCCAGGTCCCGGGTCCGCGGGCCCGGTTCGCCCGCCGGGTCGGCGGGTTCGTCGCGCGCGGCGGCCTCGTACGCGTCCAGAAGCCCGCGCAGCACCGCGGGGTGGGGCATCAGTATCCGTCCCGTCCCTCCCCCGGCCGCCGGTCCCCGGTCCGTCCGGCTCATCGGGTCCGCACCGGGGGGCCGGGGCGGGCGGCGCGCTGTCCCGTCGCCTCGTCGCGCACGCGGGCGCAGCTACGGGTGATGAGCCGCGAGACGTGCATCTGCGAGATGCCCAGGTGGTCGGCTATGCGGCTCTGCGTCATGTCCTCGAAGAAGCGCATGTAGAGGATGGCGCGCTCGCGTTCGGGCAGCCTGCGCAGGCCCTCCTTGGCGGACTCGCGGTCGATCACGGTGTCGTACGAGGTGTCCGCCGCGCCGAGGGTGTCCGCGAGGCTGTAGCCGTCGTCGCCGGCCGACAGCTCGGCGTCCAGCGACAGGGTGCTGAAGCTCTCCAGCGCCTCCATGCCGGCGCCGACCTCGTCCTCGGTCAGTCCGGTGTGGGCGGCGAGGGCGGCCACCGAGGGTTCGGGGCTGCCGGGGCTCTGGGCGAGTTCGCGCCGCGCGACGCGTACCTTGTTGCGCAGTTCCTGGACCCGGCGGGGCACCCTGAGGGCCCACATCCGGTCGCGGAAGTGGCGCTTGACCTCGCCGGTGATGGTGGGGACCGCGTAGCTCTCGAAGGCTCCGCGCTCCGGGTCGAAGCGGTCGATGGCCTTGACCAGGCCGAGCGCGGCGACCTGGCGGAGGTCCTCGATGGATTCCCCGCGGTCGCGGAAGCGTCCGGCGATCCGGTGGGCCATGGGCAGCCAGGCCGTGACGAGTTCGTCGCGGACGGCCTCGCGTTCGGGCCCGTCCGCCAGCCCCGCCAGCTTTCCGAAGAGGGCCATGGTGTCGGGGGCGTCGTCGTGACGGCGGCGGGCGGGAGCGGCGGAAGCGTTGGTGGAGACGTTGGCGGACTCGGTGGCCTCGGGGCTGTCTGGACGGATGGTGGGCGTTTCGATGAGCATGCGGACTCGCTCCTGAACGGTGGTTTCAGGGACTTCCGCGGGAACGGCGCTGTCCGGGCGACCCCCGGAGACGCCGGAGTGCCGAAGCAGCCGTACCGCTCCCGCTGCTGCGCCTCCGGTCCGAAGCACGAATCTGCGACTGCCCCTGTCCCGGTGGAACAAACTCCGCTTTTCGAAAAGTACTCAGAACAGCGGAACGACCACGGTGATGCACTTGCCTCCCGAGGGAAGATCTGCCACCCGTACCTCGCGGGCCAGCCGGCAGACGATCGGCCAGCCCCGTCCGCCCGGGCGCCGGTGGCCCCGGTCGTCGGTGGGCGGCACCGCCACCGGGAGGTCGTGGCTGCGGTCGCACACCGACAGGCGCAGGCCGGGTCCCACGACGTCGATCCGGAAGTCGGTGATGCCGCCGCCGTGCACGATCGCGTTGGTGGTCAGCTCCGAGGCGACGAGCACGGCGTCCGACAGGGCGCCCGCGTCGCACGACGCGTGGCCGTCGCCGCCGCGGCATGCGGTGACGGCGCGTTCGACCGCACTGCGCGCGTCGGCGGGCCGGTACGGCCGGTACCGGCGGTTCGGGTCGGTGCCACCCTGGTCGACGACGGGTTCGGTCGTGTCCCTCTCACACATCCGTCAGCTCCCTGGTCGATGGGACGAGTCCGGAACGGCCGTGTGCGCGCCGTACGGCCTCGTCACTTTCGGCTGACCTCTCCCCGTATCGGCAAACCTCCGGTCCTCCGTGCGGGCCACAGGCCTTCCGGGCGCGTTGCGGGGGTACGCGGAGTGCATGACGGATGTTGTGGACTCGGACGAACTGCTGCGTCGCATGCACCGCGCGAGGGCCTGCGCGCTGGAGGAGCGGCGGAGCTGGCGGGCGCGGAGCGAGGAGCTGCGGGCGACCGACCCGGAGGGCTCGCGGGAGGCCGCCGTACGGACGGTGGCGTACGAGGCCGTCCTGCGGGTCCTCGACGAGGTGCTGACCCCGGGCCGGAACCCGGGGTGAGGGGGAGCGGACCCGGCGGTGGGTGAAACGGGTCACGTGGCCCGGTTCCGGCTTCGCGGAACACCCAGAGATGGTTTAGCGTTCATCCATACGTGGCTACGGAGTTGACCGGAATCGTCCTCCGCGGTCACCGCTTGCGGCCCTGGCCGGCCTCCCCCGTCCGGCCAGGGCTTTCCCATGCCCTGGGGCCCGCCCTCGCGCCGGCGTCCCCGGTTCCGGCACGGAATCCGTACGGGATCCGCCGTCCGCCGAGGTGCTCAGGGCGCCGACAGCGACTGAAATGGGCATAGGGAAAGCCCCGGAACCGAATCGCCGGCGAGGAGCCCCGTGCCATGACCAAAGCGATCAAACTCCTGACCGCCCTCCCCCTGCCCCAGCGGGAGCGGCTGATGGCACTCGCCCGGGAGGTCTCCTTCCCGGAGGACGACCGGATCTTCGAGGCGGGCGAGCGGGCCGACCGCTTCTGGGTCGTCCGCTCCGGCGCGGTCTCCCTGACCCAGCAGGTGACGGCCGTGCAACGGGTCACGGTCGCCAGTCTCGGCGGGGGCGACCTGCTCGGCTGGTCCTGGCTGTTCCCGCCCTACGAGTGGGACTTCGGCGCCGAGGCCTTCAGTCCGGTGCGCGCCTACGAGTTCGACGCGTCCTCGGTGCTCGAACTGTGCGAGGAGGACCCGCCGCTGGGCATCGTCCTGGTGCGGTCGGTCGCCGAGATCCTCGCGCACCGGCTGGAGACCACCAGGGGCCGGCTCATGGAGCACTACGCGCTGCACGGACGCGGCTCCCTGTGAGCCGGTGCGGCCCTGTCAGACGCGGTAGCGCCGCAGCGCCGGCATCGCGACCGCCAGGGCCAGCATCACCGCGACGACGAGCAGCCCGCCGCCGGCCACCGCCTCCCGCGCGCCGAGCGCGGAGCCCGCACCGCCGTGCAGGACGTCGGCCAGCCGCGGACCGCCCGCGACGACGACGGTGAACACCCCCTGCATGCGCCCACGCATCTCGTCGGTGGCGGCGGACAGCAGGATCGCCCCGCGGAACACCATGGAGACCATGTCCGCGACGCCGGCCACGGCCAGGAACACCACCGCGAGCCACAGGCTTCCGCTCAGTCCGAAGCCGGTGATGGCGGCGCCCCAGACGACGACGGCGCCGATCACCATCCAGCCGTGCCGGCGTGCCCGCGAGAAGGTGCCGGACAACAGACCGCCGGCCACCGCGCCGATGGGGATCGCCGCGAACAGCAGGCCGAGGGCGAGACCCTCGCCGTAAGGGGCGTACGTCTCGGCGGCGAGCTGCGGGAACAGGGCGCGGGGCATGCCGAAGACCATGGCGACGATGTCGGCCAGGAAGGACAGCAGCAGCACCTTGTGCCCGGCGATGTAGCGGAAGCCGGCCACGACCTCGCGCACCCCCGCGCGCCGCACCGCCGCGCCCGCGAGCGGAGGCAGGGCGGGGAGCAGGTAGACCGCCCACACGGTGACGCACAGGGCGAGGGCGTCGATCAGGTACAGCTCGGGCAGTCCGATCACCGGGATGAGCGCACCGGCGAGCAGCGGGCCGACCACCTGCCCGGTCTGCATGACGGTCGAGCCGAGCGCGTTGGCGGCGGGCAGCTCGTGCTCGGGCACCAGGCGGGCGATGGAGGCGTTGCGGGCCGGGGCGTTGAGGCCCCAGAAGGCCTGTTGCAGGGCGAGCAGCAGCATCAGGGCGGCCACCGACTCCATGCCGGTGACCGCCTGTATCCAGAACAGCAGCGAGGTCACGGCGATGCCGGTGTTGGTGATCAGCAGCAGCTTGCGGCGGTCCATGGTGTCGGCCACCGCGCCGCCCCACAGCGCGAACACGATCAGCGGCAGCAGACCCGCGAGGCTCGCGGCGCCGACCCACGCCGAGGAGCCGGTGATGTCGTAGATCTGCTTGGGCACGGCGACCGCGGTGAGCTGGCTGCCGACGGCCGTGACGATGGTCGAGGACCACAGCCTGCGGTAGGCGGGGCGGCGCAGGGGACGGGTGTCCATGGCCCAGCGGCGCCACCCCCGCTGCGGGGCCGCCCCGTCCGGGACCGGGGCCTTCGCCGCGGGTTCGGTGCCGCTCTCGCCACTGCTCTCGCTCGTGTCCACGCGCTCCCTACATGCTCGGTACATCTTTCGGCTGCGGGGATCACTGTCGCAGACGGGTTCGACTGCCCGGCAGCCGCGTGGCCGGGTGGGGCGGCCGTCAGGCCCCGGCGACCAGCGTGACGCCGAGGACGATCATGGTGGCGGCCACCAGGCCGTCGAGGACGCGCCAGGCCGCGGGCCGGGCCAGGAAGCGGCCGAGGTGGCGGGCGCCGAAGCCGAGCGCGGCGAACCAGCACAGGCTGGCGGTCGCGGCACCGAGGCCGAAGGTCCAGCGCAGCGGCCCCCGGTCGGCGGCGACCGAGCCCAGCAGGAACACGGTGTCGAGGTAGACGTGCGGGTTGAGCCAGGTCAGCGCCAGGCAGGTGAGGACGGCCCGGCGGCGCGAGCCCGCGGCGTCCCCCTCCGCCCGCAGCGCCCCGGACGGCCGGAACACGCGCCGGGCCGCCACCGCGCCGTAGCAGAGCAGGAAAGCGCCGCCGAGCCAGCCGACGGCGGTCAGCGCGCCCGGCCAGGCCACCACCACGGCGCCCACCCCGCCGACACCCAGGGCGATGAGCAGGGCGTCGGACAGGGCACAGATGCCGACCACGGCGAGGACCGCGTCGCGGCGGATGCCCTGGCGCAGGACGAAGGCGTTCTGGGCGCCGATGGCGACGATGAGCGAGAGGCCGGTGCCGAAGCCGGCGGCCGCTGCCGTGAGGGCGTTGGTCATGCCCTTGACGCTAAGCGGGCGATCACAGGACGTACAGCTAAAGATTCTTACGTATCCTTAGCTCTTGTGATGACGACAGCGGTGTTCGCCGATCTGCCCCTGGACCAGGTGCGCACGCTGCTGGCCGTCGTGGACGAGGGCACGTTCGACGCGGCCGCCGCCGCGCTGCACGTGACGCCGTCCGCGGTCAGCCAGCGGGTGAAGGCGCTGGAGCAGCGCACCGGCCGGGTGCTGCTGCTGCGCACCAAGCCGGTGCGGGCGACCGATTCCGGTGCGGTGCTGGTGCGGCTGGCCCGCCAGGTGGCGCGGCTGGAGCGGGACGCCTGTGCCGAGCTGGGGCTGCGGGAGGCGGGTGAGCCGACCCGGGTGTCGGTGGCGGTGAACGCGGACTCGCTGGCGACCTGGTTCCTGCCCGCCCTCACGCGCCTTCCCCGGGAGCCCGCGCTCTGCTTCGAGCTGCGCCGCGAGGACGAGAGCCACACGGCGGCGCTGCTGCGGGAGGGCGTGGTGATGGCGGCGGTCACGTCGTCGCCCGAACCGGTGCCGGGCTGCACGGTCCGGACGCTGGGTCGGATGCGGTATCTCCCCTGCGCCGCCCCCGACTTCGCCGCACGGCACCTGGAGGGGCCGCCCCGCGAGACCGTCGCCGAGGCTCCCGTGGTGGTCTTCGACCGGCGGGACGACTTCCAGGACGCCTTCGCGCGGCGGCTCGGTCACGACGGCGCGAGCGCGGCGCGGCACTACGTGCCGACCTCGGAGGGCTTCGTCGAGGCCGTCGCCGCCGGTCTGGGCTGGGGCATGGTGCCGCAGCCGCAGGCGGATCCCCTGCTGCGCACCGGCCGGCTGGTGGGCTTCGCCCCGGACCTGGCGGTGGACGTCCCGCTGTACTGGCAGCAGTGGAAGCTCGACTCCCCGGCGCTGGCCAAGGTGGCGGACGCGGTGGTGGCGACGGCCGGTGCGGCGCTGCGCCGGTAGGCACCCGGCACCGCGCGGGGCGACGCACCGGTTTCGCCCCGCTGTCGACAGGTCACCCGCAGCGGAGTAAGCCATGCACGAGGGCGCGAACGATACCCCCCGATCGCAGGTGACTTTGGTGACTCCTCTCCCTCGTGAACGAGGGAGCTTCTCCACCGACTCCAAGGAGTCGGCAGACGGCCAAGCCCTGACCGCTGCCGAAGCAGGTACGCAGCGTACTACGTCGCTTCGCGGCTCCGGTACGCAGGATGCGTTTCCCTCCCCGGCCGAAGCCGGGGACACCCACGCAAGATTAGGGTTGGAGCGCCGTGCGCTCAAGCGGCGCGAGGCGGTGCGCCGGAGGTCCGGCTGACGCCGCCCGGCCACCACGGGCGCTCGCCCGGGCGGCCCGGCGGGCCTCAGGCGGTCTGGCGGGCCGCGGCCCGGCCCGCCGCCCGGCCGGAGAACAGGCAGCCGCCGAGGAAGGTGCCCTCCAGCGCGTTGTAGCCGTGCACCCCGCCGCCGCCGAAGCCGGCCACCTCGCCGGCCGCGTACAGGCCCTCGACGGGGGTGCCGTCGGCGCCCAGCGCGCGGGAGTCGAGGTCGGTCTGGATGCCGCCGAGGGTCTTGCGGGTGAGGATGTGCAGCTTGACGCCGATCAGCGGGCCCGCCGCGGGGTCGAGGACGCGGTGCGGGGTCGCCACCCGGCCGAGGCGGTCGCCGATGTAGCGGCGGGCGTTGCGGATGCCCTGGACCTGGGCGTCCTTGGCGTACGGGTTGGCCATCTGGAGGTCGCGGGCCTCGATCTGGCGCCGGAGTGCGGCGGCGTCCAGGAGCGGCTTGTCGGTCAACCGGTTCATCTTCTCCACCAGTTGCTCCAGGTTCGGCGCGCTCACGAAGTCGGCGCCGTTGCGCAGGAAGGCGTCCACGGGGCCCGGGGCTCCCTTGCCGAGGAGGCGGGTCCGCAGGAAGCCGGCGCGGTCCTTGGCGGTGATGTCGGGGTTCTGCTCGGAGCCGGAGAGCGCGAACTCCTTCTCGATGATCTTCTGGGTGAGGATGAACCAGGAGTGGTCGTGGCCCGCGAGGTCCTCGGCGGTGCGCAGGTGGCGCAGGGTGCCGAGGGTGTCGTAGCCGGGCAGGCAGGGCTCGGGCAGCCGGCGGCCGAGGGCGTCGAACCACATCGAGGACGGTCCGGGCAGGATGCGGATGCCGTGGCCGGGCCAGATCGGGTCCCAGTTGCGCACGCCCTCGGTGTAGTGCCACATCCGGTCGCGGTTGACCAGGCGTGCGCCCGCCTCGGCGCTGATGTCGAGCATCCGCCCGTCGACGTAGGCGGGGACGCCGGTGACCATCTCGGCGGGCGGGGTGCCCAGGCGCTCGGGCCAGTGGCGGCGGACGATGTCGTGGTCGGCGCCGATGCCGCCGGAGGTGACGATCACGGCCTGGGCGGTGAGTTCGAACTCGCCTGCGGCGTCGCGGTTGGAGGTGACGCCGCGCGGCGAGTCGTCCGCGGCGAGGACCGTGCCGCGCACCCCGCGCGCGGTGCCGCCCTCGACGACCAGGTGGTCGACGCGGTGGCGGTGGTGGAAGGTGAGCAGTCCGTCGCGCGCGGCCTGCTTCGCGTGGCGTACGAAGGGCTCGACCACTCCCGTGCCGGTGCCCCAGGCGATGTGGAACCGGGGCACGGAGTTGCCGTGCCCGTCGGCCCTCAGGTCGCCGCGCTCGGCCCAGCCCACGGTGGGCAGGAAGGTGATGCCGTGTCCGGCCAGCCAGGACCGCTTCTCCCCCGCCGCCCACTCGACGTACGCCCTGGCCCAGCGCACGGCCCAGGAGTCCTCGTCCTCGGTCCGGTCGAAGCCGGCGCTGCCCTGCCAGTCGTTCCAGGCCAGGTCGAAGGAGTCCTTGACGCCGAGCCGCCGCTGCTCGGGCGAGTCGACGAGGAAGAGGCCGCCGAAGGACCAGAAGGCCTGTCCGCCGAGGTTGGCCGCGTTCTCCTGGTCGACCAGGGCGACCCGCCGGCCGCGGCTGGTCAGTTCGTGGGCCGCGACCAGGCCCGCCAGGCCCGCTCCGACCACGATGACGTCGGCATCCATGGCGACCGTCCCTTCTGTTCCGTCATGGGTCTGTTTCGTGATGGGTCTGTTCCGTCATTGACGCGTGCCGCCCTCGGTGAGCAGCGCGGTGAGCAGTTGTCCCAGCCAGACCCGGGCGTGCCCGGCGTCCCGGTCCAGGAGCAGTTGGGTGGTGACCCCGTCGTACGCGGCGACCACGGCGTGCGCCGCGCCGTCGGCGTCGCCCAGCACGGCGGGCAGGGTGGTGTGCCCGCGTGCCCGGGCGAGCCGGTCGGCGATCGCGCGTCTGAGGCGGGCCCGGTGCTCCAGCAGGGTCCGCGCCACCTCCGGGTCGCGGGCGGCATGCACCAGGAAGTCCGTCTTCACCAGGAGCCAGTCCCGGTCCAGGAGCAGCACCTCGGTGACGCGCTCCACGGCGGCGGGTACGTCAAGGCCCGGCCCGTCCAGCGCGAGCGCGCCGGAGACCTGCTCCGCGATCAGTTCGGCCCGGTCCCGGTAGAGGGCGAAGAACAGCTCGTCGAGGCTGTCGAAGTTCGAGTAGAAGGCACCCCGGCTGTATCCGGCCGCCTCGCAGACCTCCTCGATCGACACCCGGCCGAACCCCTTGGCGGCGAACACCGCGAAGGCGGCGTCCAGGAGGTTGGCGCGGGTCCGCACGCGCCGCCTGGTCACCCGCCCGTCCGTCGCCCCGACCGCCATGCCCCGGCTCCCTCTCGTCGTTTCCCCGCGTTTCGATGCGTGAATGTATCGGATACACCAATGTATCGAAAGGGCTCGAGCAGCGATTGGCAACGATAGAACGTATATTCGAATGAGGAGTACGCTGGTTCCATGACCACGCACCTCCAGGGCTCGCTCTTCGACCAGTCCGACGAGGTCCGGCTCGGCTCCCTCGACGGACTGCGCCGCACCCACCTCGGCTCCGGGGCCTGGATCGACCTGCTCCCGGGGTGGCTGGGCGGTGCCGACGCGCTGTTCGAGCGGCTGGCCGCCGAGGTCCCCTGGCGCGCGGAGCGGCGTGCCATGTACGACCAGGTGGTCGACGTACCCCGGCTGCTCGCGTTCTACGGCGCGGGCGACCCGCTGCCGCACCCGCTGCTGTCCGAGGCGCGCGACGCGCTGTCCGCGCACTACGCCGAGGAGCTGGGCGAGCCGTTCACGACGGCGGGGCTCTGCCACTACCGCGACGGCCGGGACAGCGTCGCCTGGCACGGCGACCGGATCGGGCGCGGAGCGCGCCAGGACACGATGGTCGCCATCCTCTCGGTCGGAGCACCCCGGGACCTACTGCTGCGACCGGCGGGCGGGGGCGGGGGCGGCGGCGAGACCGTGCGGCGCCCGCTGGGCCACGGCGACCTGATCGTGATGGGCGGCTCCTGCCAGCGCACCTGGGAGCACTGCGTACCCAAGAGCACCCGCGCCGCCGGGCCCCGCGTCAGCGTCCAGTTCCGCCCGCACGGCGTGCGCTGAGGGGTCGCGCCGCGATCCGCGTGCCGCTTCTGGTTGGCTGTCCTCGCGGGGCAGCCACCTGGAATGCGGGAGATCATGAGCGCGCACGTACGGCAAGTGGCCGACGGCACCCATCTGGTGCACGGCGGCAACACCAACTGGGTCATCCTCACCGACGGCGACGCGGTGACCCTCGTCGACACCGGCTATCCCGGCGACCGCGGGCTGCTGCTCGACTCCCTGGCCGCCGTCGGCAGTTCGCCCGAGGCGGTGGCGGCCGTACTGATCACCCACGCCCACAACGACCACCTGGGCTCGGCCGAGTACCTGCGCGCCGCCCACGGCACCCCCGTGCTGCTCCACGAGGCCGAGGTGCCCCATGCCCGACGGGACTTCCTCCAGCAGGTGTCGGTCGGCACGGTGCTGCGCAACGCCTGGCGGCCGGGTGTCCTGCCGTGGACGGTGCATGTGCTGCGCAACGGCGGCACCGAGCAGCACCCGGTGACCTCACCCGCGCCCTTCCCGGCGGACGGTCCCCTCGACCTGCCCGGGCGGCCGGTGCCGGTGCACACCCCCGGGCACACCGACGGCCACTGCGCCTACCACCTCCCCGACGCCGGGGTGGTGATCTCCGGCGACGCGCTGGTGAGCGGGCACGCCGTCTCCCGGGTCGGGGGACCGCAGTTGCTGCCCGACATGTTTCACCACGACCGGGTGCGGGCGGTCGCCTCGCTGGACGTCCTCGCCGGTCTCGAGGGCGACCTCCTGCTCCCCGGGCACGGTCCCGCCCACCGCGGGCCGGTGAAGGACGCCGCGGCACAGGCCCGGGAACGGGCGTTCTAGAGTCGGGGCATGGCCTTGCAGATCAGCGCCACCAACCCGGAGCACCCCGCGCTCCTGCTCGAACTGCCCTGGCAGACGCCGCTGGAGCAGTGGCCCGAGGAGTACCTCGTGCCGCTGCCGCGCGGCATCTCCCGGCACGTGGTCCGCTACGCGCGCGCCGGCGACGAGGTGATCGCGGTCAAGGAGCTGGCCGAACGGCCCGCGCTGCGCGAGTACCAGTTGCTGCGCGACCTGGACCGGCTCGCCATCCCGGCGGTGGACGCGCTGGCCGTGATCACCGGCCGCACCGACGCCGCGGGCGACGCGCTGGAACCGGTGCTCGTCACCCGGCACCTGGGCGGCTCGCAGCCGTACCGGTCGATGTTCGAGACGACGCTGCGCCCGGCGACCATGCACCGGCTGATGGACGCCCTCGCGGTGCTGCTGGTCCGGCTGCACCTGGCCGGGTTCGCCTGGGGCGACTGCTCGCTGTCCAACACCCTCTTCCGGCGCGACGCGGGCGCCTACGCCGCCTATCTGGTCGACGCCGAGACCGGGGAACTGCACCCCCGGCTCAGCCCCGGGCAGCGCGACTACGACCTCGACCTCGCCCGGGTGAACATCAGCGGCGAGCTGCTCGACCTGGAGGCGTCGGGGGCGCTGCACCCCTCCGTCGACCCGGTGGACTTCGGTACCGAGATCTGCGCCCGCTACGGACGCCTGTGGCAGGAGCTGACCCGCACCTCCGTCTATCCGGCGGGCAAGTACCACTACATCGAGCGCCGGATCCGGCGCCTCAACGACCTCGGCTTCGACGTGGCCGAGATGCAGATCGAGCACGCCTCCAACGGCGACACGGTCACCTTCGTGCCCAAGGTGGTCGACGCCGGTCACCACCAGCGCCAACTGCTGCGCCTGACCGGCCTGGACGCCGAGGAGAACCAGGCCAGGCGGCTGCTCACCGACCTGGAGAGCTGGATGGCCACCCAGGACGACTACGCCCCGGGCGACCCCCTCGGTGCCCGGCCGGAGGTCCTCGCCCACCGCTGGGTGCGCGAGGTCTTCCGGCCCACCGTGCGCGCGGTGCCGGTGGAGCTGCGCGGTGCGATGGACCCGGCGCAGATCTACCACGAGCTGCTGGAACACCGCTGGTACCTGTCCGAGCGGGCGCAGCACGACATCGGCCTGGACACGGCCGTCGACGACTACATCGTCACCGTCCTGCCCAGGGCCCGCGAGACCCTCCGGCCCACGGCGGACTGAACGGCGGCGTACCGGGTCCTCACGTGTGCGGGACCACCGCCACCGGGCACTCGGCGTGGTGCAGTACGCCGTGCGCCACCGAGCCGATCCGGGCGCCGACGGCGGTACGGCGGGCGCGGCGGCCGACGACCGTCAACTGCGCGCCGCCGGCCGCCGAGAGCAGCACCTGGCCGGCACTGCCCATCTCCACGTGCTCGACCACCGGCACGTCGGGGAAGCGCTCGCGCCACGGCCCGAGGGCCTCGCCGAGCGCCTTCCGCTCGTACTGCTCCAGGCCTCCGGCCTCGTCGGCGAGCGCCATCGAGCCGGGGCTGTAGGTGAACACCGTCGGCAGGGTCCAGGCCCGCACGGCCCGCACGGTGGCGCCGCGCGCGGCGGCCGACTCGAAGGCGAACCCGATGACGTCGGCGCTGTCCTCCGGCTCGCCCTGCTGGCCCACGACCACCTCGCGGCCCGCGGCCTCGGTGGCGGCCTCGTCGCCGGCCCGCACGAGGACGACCGGCCGGGTCGCCTCGGCGATCACCTGCCGGCCGACCGAGCCGAGCAGGAAGCCGACGACCGCCCCGTGCCCGCGCGAGCCGAGCACCAGCGTCTCGGCGTCGGCCGCGGCGGCGAGCAGTGCCGCGACGTCGTCGCCCTCGCGGATCTCGGTGGACACCGTGAGGTCCGGGTGCCGTCCGGTGACGGTCCCGACCGACTCGGCGACGGACTGCCGCACCCACCGCTCCTGGGTGTCCCGGTCCACCGTGCCGGCCACCCCCTGCCCCTGGAACCGCCACGCGTGCACGACGTGCAGCGGGCTTCCGCGGCGGACCGCCTCCCTGGCGGCCCAGGCCAGTGCGGCCAGACTCTCCTCGGAACCGTCCACCCCTGCCGTGATCGGGCGCGTCATGCGGGTCCCTCCCTGTGTCGCACTCACGTCGTTCATGGGCCCAGTCTTCCCCAAGCCGCCCCGTGACCTCGCAGGGGGCGCGGGGAGCGGGGACGGGAAGCGGAGAGCGGGGAGGGGAGCGGCAGGGAGGCGCGCGGGGGCCGGTGCCTCCGCGCCGCCCGAGCAAGCTGCGGCGATCGAACATACGATGGGCTGCAGGCCGGTGCGGTGACGGGGACGCCGTGCCGTGAATCCGGCCGCTCGACGTGGGGGACGCATGGCACAGGCCGACGCGGAGACACGGACCGTCATCATGACCGTGGACGACGATCCGGGGGTCTCCCGCGCCGTCGCCCGCGATCTGCGGCGGCGCTACGGCGCCACGTACCGGATCGTGCGCGCGGAGTCCGGCGAGTCGGCGCTCGAGGCGCTGCGTGAGCTGAAGCTGCGCGGTGACCTGGTGGCCGTGCTCCTGGCCGACTTCCGGATGCCGCAGATGAACGGCATCGAGTTCCTCGAACAGGCCCTGGACGTGTATCCGGGCGCCCGGCGAGTGCTGCTGACGGCGTACGCGGACACCCACGCGGCGATCGACGCGATCAACGTCGTCGACCTGGACCACTACCTGCTCAAGCCCTGGGACCCGCCCGAGGAGAAGCTGTACCCGGTCCTGGACGACCTGCTCCAGGCCTGGCGCGCCGGTGATCACCGGCCGGTGCCCAGCACCAAGGTCGTCGGGCACCGCTGGTCGGCACGATCCTCGGAGGTCCGGGAGTTCCTGGCCCGCAACCAGGTGCCGTACCGCTGGTACTCCTGTGACGACCCGGAGGGGCGGCGGCTGCTGTCGGCGGCCGGCCAGGACGGTCAGCGGCTGCCGGTGGTGATCACGCCGGACGGGACCCCGCTGGTGGAGCCGGAGGCGCCCGACCTGGCCGCGCGGGTCGGTCTGGCGACCACGCCGACGGCCGACTTCTACGACCTGGTGGTGATCGGCGGCGGCCCGGCCGGGCTCGGCGCGGCCGTGTACGGGGCCTCGGAGGGGCTGCGGACGGTGCTGGTGGAGCGGTCGGCGACCGGCGGGCAGGCCGGGCAGAGCTCCCGCATCGAGAACTACCTCGGCTTCCCCGACGGCGTGTCCGGCGGCCAGCTCACCGAGCGGGCCCGGCGGCAGGCCGCGAAGTTCGGCGCCGAGATCCTCACCGCGCGCGAGGTGACCGGTCTTGAGGCGGGCGGCGCGGCGCGGATCGTCCGGTTCTCGGACGGCTCGGCGATCGCCGCGCACAGCGTGATCCTGGCGACCGGCGTCTCCTACCGGCAACTGCCCGCGCCGGGCACGGACGACCTGACCGGCTGCGGGGTGTTCTACGGCTCGGCGCTGACCGAGGCGGCCTCCTGCCAGGGCCACGACGTGTACATCGTCGGCGGCGCCAACTCCGCCGGGCAGGCGGCGATGTACCTGGCCCGGGGCGCCAAGTCGGTGACACTGCTGGTGCGCGGCGCGTCGCTGGCGGCGTCGATGTCGTACTACCTGATCCAGCAGATCGAGGAGACGCCCAACATCCGCGTGCGCTGCGGCACGGTCGTCGAGAGCGCGCACGGCGACGGCCACCTGGAGCGGCTGACCCTGCGCGACGCGGCGGACGGCGGCACGGAACTCGTCGACGCGCAGTGGCTGTTCGTGTTCATCGGGGCGGCCCCGCGGACCGACTGGCTGGACGGCACGGTGCTGCGGGACGAGCGCGGGTTCATCCTCGCCGGGCCCGACCTGACGCCGGACGGGCGGCCACCGGCCGACTGGGAGCTGGACCGGCCGCCGTACCACCTGGAGACCAGCGTCCCTGGCGTGTTCGTGGCGGGCGACGCCCGCGCGGAGTCCGCCAAGCGGGTCGCGTCCGCCGTCGGAGAGGGAGCCATGGCCGTGATGCTCGTCCACCGTTATCTGGAGCAGTCGTGAGCGGGCGGCCGATGCCCTGCAGCCCCGAGGAGATCGGGGAGCTGTTCCTGTTCGAGAAGCTGACGCCCGAGCAGCTCGGCCGGCTGTGCGCCGAGGGCCGCGTGGAGCTGTTCGAGCCCGGGCCGGTGTACACCGAGGGCGAGGACGCCACGTGCTTCTACGTGATGCTGGAGGGGTCGGTCGTGCTGACCCGCCGGGTCGGCGGGGACGACGTGGAGACCAACCGCACCCAGCAGCCCGGGGTGTACGCGGGCGCGATGCAGGCGTACGTCGGTGACCGGGTGCCGCAGGTCTACAACAACTCCATGCGGGTCACCGGGCCGACGCGGTTCTTCGTGCTCCCGGCCGACACCTTCGCGGCCGTCATGCGGGAGTGGTTCCCGATGGCGGTGCATCTGCTGGAGGGGCTCTTCTTCGGGTCCAAGAACACCCAGCGCGCCATCGGTCAGCGCGAACGGCTGCTGGCGCTGGGCTCGCTGTCCGCCGGTCTCACGCACGAGCTGAACAACCCGGCGGCGGCCGCGGTACGGGCCACCTCGACGCTGCGGGAGCGGGTGGCGAAGATGCGGCACAAGCTCGCCGTGATCGCCGAGGGCCCGTTCTCCCGCGACGCGCTCGCGGGACTCATCGAGATACAGGAGCGCACGGCGGAGCGGGTCGCCAAGGCGCCCTCGCTCAGCCCGCTGGAGGCCGCCGACCGGGAGGACGCCCTCGGCGACTGGCTGGAGGACCACGGCATCGAGCACGGCTGGCAGCTCGCGCCGACCTTCGTGCAGGCCGGTCTGGACACGGAGTGGCTGGAGCAGGTCGCGGCGGCCGTCGACGAGGAGATCCTGCCGGGAGCGGTGGGCTGGCTCAACTACACGGTCGAGACAGAGCTGCTGATGAACGAGATCGCGGACTCCACCGCCCGCATCTCGCACCTCGTGGACGCGGCCAAGCAGTACGCGCAGCTCGACCGGGCGCCCTACCGGACGGTCGACGTCCACGAACTCCTCGACAGCACCCTGCTGATGCTCTCCGGGAAGATCGGCCCGCGGATCGAGGTCGTCAAGGAGTACGACCGTACGGTTCCTCAGATCCCGGCGTATCCGGCGGAACTGAACCAGGTGTGGACCAACCTGATCGACAACGCGGTCGCCGCGGTGAACGGCGCGGGCGGCGAGGGCACGCTGAGTGTGCGGACCGCGCTCCATCACGACCGGCTGCTGGTGGAGTTCCGGGACACCGGCACCGGGATCGCCCCGGAGATCCGGGAGCGCATCTTCGACCCGTTCTTCACCACCAAGCCGGTGGGCGAGGGCACCGGGCTCGGCCTGGACATCTCCTGGCGGATCGTGGTCAACAAGCACCACGGCACGCTCCAGGTCGAGTCCGTGCCGGGCGACACCCGTTTCCAGGTGCTCCTGCCGCTCACCTCCACGGAAACCGATCCGACCGAGGAGCCGGTATGACCAGCGACACCGGAATCGACCCCACCGTCCCGCCGAGCGGCACCGGCTGCGCCGAGTGCGACGCGGCCGGAGGCTGGTGGTTCCATCTGCGGCGCTGTGCGAGCTGCGGCCACGTCGGCTGCTGCGACAGCTCACCCGGGCAGCACGCGACCGGCCACTACCGGTCCACCGGCCACCCGGTGGTGCAGAGCTTCGAACCGGACGAGGACTGGTACTGGGACTACGCGACCAACGAGGTCCGGGAGTCCGGCCCGCGGCTCGCCGCGCCGGGCAGCCACCCCGCCGACCAGCCCACACCCGGACCCGCCGGCCGGGTCCCGGCGGACTGGGCCGCGACGCTGCGACGCTGAGCCCATGCGGTCCCCTCCGGCGACCGCTGACGACTCCCGGGATGATCCACACACGCCGGGGAGTGTCCCGGCGGGGCGAGCACGCCCGGCGAGGGCGAGCGCACCAAGGCCGGTCTGCGCGGGCCGCGAAGCGAACGTCCAGACCGCTGCATCACGCCGTCCCCATCCGGCACGCACCAGCGAGCGTCCCCGGCGAGGCGAGCGCGCCAAGGCCGGTGTGAGCGGGCCGCGAGGCGGTCGTGCAGGCCGTTGAATCATGCCGTCCCCATCCGGCACGCACCGGCGAGTGCCCCCGGCCAGGGCAAACGCGCCCGGCGAGGACAAGCACGCCAAGGCCGGCCTGAGCGGACCGCGAAGCGAACGTCCAGACCGCTGCATCACGCCGTCCCCATCCGGCACGCACCAGCGAGTGCCCCCGGCCAGGGCGAGCGCGCCAAGGCCGGTCTGGGCGGGCCGTGAGGCGGTCGTGCAGGCCGTTGGATCACGCTGTCCGCGTTCGGCGCGCGTCGCGGAGTGTGTCCCGGGCGATGCGATGTCGCCGGGCGCCGAGGCGGCCCGCACCACTGTGGAGGGACCGGTTGTCGGACCCGCGTGCCAGGATGGGGAGCGTGCCGCAGACCTCACTCACCAGCCCGCTCGTCGGCCGCGAGGACGAACTCGCGCGTCTCACCGGCGTACTGGAACGCGCCCGCGCCGGCGAGGCCCGCGCCGTCCTCGTCGCCGGGGACGCCGGGGTCGGCAAGACCCGGACCCTGGACGAGGTCGCGGGCCGGGCCGTCGCGGCCGGGACGACCGTGCTCACCGGGCACTGTGTGGACCTGGGCGACGTCGGCCTGCCGTATCTGCCGTTCACCGAGATCCTGGGCGTGCTGGCCGCCGACGAACGGTTCGCCGCCGTGCTGGCCGCGCATCCGGTGGCCGACCGGCTGCTCGGCGGCGGTCCGGACGACGGGACCGCCGCCACCCGCTCGCGGCTGCGGCTCTTCGAGGGCGTGGCCGCCCTGCTCACCGACCTGGCGGACGTCGCGCCGCTGCTGCTGGTCCTGGAGGACCTGCACTGGGCCGACCAGTCCTCCCGGGACCTGCTGCGGTTCCTGCTCAGCCGGGGAGTGCTGCAGCGCCCTGCGGGCGGGGCGCCCGGCCACCGGCTCGCGCTGTTCGCCTCGTACCGGGCGGACGACCTGCACCGCCGCCATCCGCTGCGTCCGCTGCTGGCCGAGCTGGTGCGCCTGCCGGGCGTGGAGCGGCTGGAGCTGCGGCCGCTGCCGGACGCCGACGTGGCCCAACTGGTGCGCTCGCTGCGTCAGCGCCCGCTGCCGGACACCACCGTGCACCGGATCGTCGAACGCGCCGAGGGCAACGCCTTCTACGCCGAGGAGCTGGTGGCGGCCACGGCCGCGCCCACCGGCGGCGTCCCCAGCGGGCTGGCCGACGTCCTGCTCATCCGGTTCGAGCAGCTTTCCGGGACCGCCCAGCAGGTGCTGCGCACCGCCGCCGTCGCCGGCCGCCGGGTGGGGCACGACCTGCTGCGGGAGGCCGTCGGGCTGCCCGAGGAGGAGCTGGAGACGGCGCTGCGCGAGGCGGTGGAGCGGCAGTTGCTGGTCTCCGGCGACGGGGGCGCCTATTCCTTCCGGCACGCCCTCGCGCGGGAGGCGGTCTACGCGGACCTGCTCCCCGGTGAACGGGCCCGGCTGCACGGCGCGTTCGCCCGGCTGCTCGCCGGGCCCGGCCGCCGGTCCGACAGCGCGGCCGAGCGCGCCCACCACTACCGCGAGAGCCACGACCTGCCCGAGGCGCTCGCCGCCTCCCTGGAGGCCGCCGACCACGCCCAGCACGTCGGCGCCCCCGCCGAGGAGCTGCGGCACGTCGAGGCGGCCCTGGACCTGTGGTCGGCGGTCGACTCCGCCGCGCGCCCCGCCGGACCCGACGCGGTGACGCTCACGCTGCGCGCCTCGGCGGCCGCCGCGCACGCCGGGGAGCTGCACCGCGCGGTCTCCCTCACCCGGTCCGCGCTGGCCGGCCTCGGCCAGGACGCGGACCTGGAACTCGCCGCCCGCGTCCGCTACACCCTCGCCGGGAACCTGCTGAGCGTCGACAACGAGTCGGCGGCGTACGCCCACAGCACCGAGGCGCTGGGCCTGATTCCCGCGGAGCCGCCGTCGTCGACGTGGGTCTGGGCGGCGGCCACGCATGTGTCCGCGGCCCGTCAGGTCGGGGAGAACGAGACGGCGCTGCGGGTGGCCCGCCGGGCCCTGCGGGTCGCGGAGGACCTGGGGGTCACCGACGCGCGCGCCGATCTGCTGATCTCCCTGACGGGTCTGGAGGGCGGCAACCGGTGCACCCCGGCGGGCCGCAAGCGGCTGCTGGAGGCACGCGGACTGGCACGCCGGGCGGGCAACGCGCCGGTGGAGCTGCGCGCGCTGTTCAACCTCGCCATCGGCAGCGTCGAATCCGGTGACCTGGAGGGCTGCCTGCCCTGGGCGTCGGAGGGCCTTGACCGGGCCCGCCGCGCCGGGCTGCTGTCGTCGCCGTACCCGCGCGAGATGCGGTATCTGCGGCTGCTCGTGCAGTACACGCTGGGCCACTGGGACGAGGTGCTGCGCGAGTCCGCCGAGCAGCCCGGGCAGGGCCCGGCCGTGAGTGGTCACGCCCTCGGGCCGGGGCTGTACGTGGCACTGGCGCGCGGCGACTTCGGTGCGGCCGAGCGGGCCCGGGCCCTGCTGGAGGGGCCGTTCGACTGGATGGCGCGGATGGTCGGGGCTCTCGTGCTGACCGACGCGGCGGCGCTGCGCGGGGACGCCGAGGACGCCGTGCGGTGGATGCGGTCCAGCGTGGAGGCGCTCACCGAGGCGGGCACGCGGCCCACCGTGACCGTGCGGCTCGCCACCCTCGCGCTGACCGCGGTCGCCGACACCGTGGTCGAGCTGCGCAGGGCCGGGGACGGGGCGGGGGTGGCCCGCTGGACGGACACGGCGGCCGAACTGCTGGCCGACGCCCGCTGGTCCGCCGAGCACGGCTACGACGACATGCCCCAGGGCCCGGAGGGTCAGGCGTGGCTGGCGCGTGCGGAGGCCGAGTGGTCCCGGATCTCCGCCGCCGCACCGGACCCGGCGTCCTGGGAGAAGGCGGTGGCCGCCTTCGCGTACGGCGACGCCTACGAACGCCTGCGCTGCCGACTGCGGCTGGCCGAGGCCCTGCTGGCGGCCGACCGCCGTGACGAGGCGGCCGCCGAGGCCGCCGTCGTACGCCGGGAGGCCGACCGGCTGGGCGCCACGGTGCTGCGTGAGCGGCTCGACGACCTGGCCCGCCGCGGCCGGCTCACGGACCCGGCGCCGGGCGGGGGCGGCGCCGCGGTGCTGACCGCCCGCGAGCAGGACGTACTGCGGCTGCTCGCCCTGGGCCGCAGCAACCGCCAGATCGGCGAGGAACTGTTCATCAGCGCCAAGACGGCGAGCGTCCACGTCTCCAACATCCTCGCCAAGGTGAACGCGGCGAGCCGCACCGAGGCGGTCGCCATCGCCTACCGGCAGGGTCTGATCGCTCCGGAGCCGACGTCGCCGCGCTGACGCGGGCCCCGGGAACCCCCGCCGCCCGACGGACGTTGACCCGGCACCGGCATCCCGCATCCCGCATCCCCTCACCCCCCACCCGGCGCGCGAACCAGGACGACAAGGACACAGGGCGGCACGATGAGCGAGTTGGTCCCCGGGGGCAACGTCCCTCTGCCGGACGGTCCCGTGAGCGTACGGGTGCCCGGCGGCTTCGACGTGTCGGCGCTGGTCACGGACGACGCCGGCAAGGTCGGCGGCGACGAGGACTTCGTCTTCTACAACCAGCCGCGGGCACCCGGCGCCCGGCTGAGCGAGGACACGCTCACCGTCGATCCCGCACGACTGCGCCCCGGTGCCACCCGGGTGACGGTGGCGGCCGGCCCCTCGGACCCCGGCACGGCGCTGAGCGCGCTCCCCTCCCCCACCGTCCATGTCACCGACGCCCGCGGCCGGACCGTGACCCGGTTCACCCCCGCGCGTCCCGGGCGGGAGACCCTGCTGCTGCTCGTGGAGTTCTACCGGCGTGGCGGGGGCTGGAAGTTGCGCGCCCTGGGGCAGGGGTACGCCGACGGGCTGGCCGGTCTCGCCCGGGACTTCGGGGTGGAGGTCGAGGACGACGCCCCGGCCCCCGCCGAGGCACCGACGCCACCCGCGGCCGACAGCGACAGCGACGCCGACGCCGACGGCTATCTGAGCCTGGTCAACTCCGCCCGGTCCACCGCCGGTTCACGTCCCGTCCGCGCCGATTCCCGCCTGGTCTCCGCGGCCCGCGCGCACGCCGCCGCCATGGCCGCCGCGGGGACGCTGAGCGTCGAGACGCGGGACGGTGTCTCGGTCCACCAGCGCGTCGTCCGCGCCGGGTTCACGTATCTCACCGTCGGCGAGCACCTGGTCTCCGGCCCGCGTACGCCCGCCGAGTTCGTCGCGTACTGCCTGGGCACCGAGCGCACCCGGCACACGCTGCACGGCGCCGCCTTCACGCACGCCGGGTGGGGGTACGTCACCGGCGGCCCCTCCGGCGACACGTACTGGACCGCGCTGTGGGCCGTGCCGCTCACCCCGGACGGCCTGGCCCGCACGACGGCGGAGGTCGTCGACCTCACCAACCGGCGGCGGGCCGCGGCGGGACTGCCGGCCCTGGCCGTCGACACCCGGCTGACCGCCGCCGCGCAGGCACACAGCGCGGACATGGTGAACCGCGACTTCTACTCGCACACCGACCCCGACGGCGGCAAGCCCTGGGACCGGGCCGCGGCGGCGGGCGCCGACCGGCGGACGGTCGGCGAGAACATAGCGTGCGGCCAGCGCTCCCCCGCCGACGTGGTCGAGGGCTGGATGAACAGCCCCGGGCACCGCGCCAACATCCTCAAGGGCGACTTCACGCACATCGGCGTCGGCCTGGCCGGCGGCGGCCGGGCGGGCACGTACTGGACGCAGCTCTTCGGCGGCTGAAGGATGCCCCCATGAAGGGTGACCTCTTTTCCAGCGAGCACATGGTGCAGCCCGCGACCGCGCCGGGCATGACCGTCGAGAACTCCAAGTGCATCCGTTACGCGGTGAACGGCGAGATGCTGGCCCGGCAGGGCGCGATGATCGCCTACCGGGGCAGTCTCCAGTTCGAACGCAAGGGCCAGGGCGTGGGCGGCATGCTCAAGCGCGCCGTCACCGGGGAGGGGCTGCCGCTGATGGCGGTGCGCGGGCAGGGCGAGGCCTGGTTCGCGAACGAGGCCCAGAACTGCTTCGTCGTCGAGGTCGAGCCCGGCGACGAGTTCACGGTCAACGGCCGCAACGTCCTGTGCTTCGACGCGTCGTTGTCGTACCGCATCGCCACCGTGAAGGGCTCCGGCATCGCGGGCGGCGGACTGTTCAACAGTGTCTTCACGGGGCAGGGCAGGCTGGGGCTGGTGTGCGAGGGCAGCCCGCTGGTCATCCCGGTCTCGCACCAGTACCCGGTCTACGTCGACACGGACGCGATCGTCGGCTGGTCCGCCGGTCTCGCGACCTCTCTGCACCGTTCGCAGTCCATCGGCTCGATGCTGCGCGGCGGTTCCGGGGAGGCCGTCCAGTTGGTGCTCCAGGGCGAGGGCTTCGTCGTCGTACGGCCGAGTGAGGCGCCGCCGCAGAAGACACAGCAGCACTGAGACACTCGCGAGGAGCGCGGATCACCGCCCGCGCCGGAAGGAAGAAGGAAGACTGCCTTGATCGGGATCACGGAGATCGAAGCCGCGGCCGAGCGGATCGCCCGACATGTCGTACGCACCCCGACCGTGCCCAGCCCCGGGCTGTCCGCGCTGCTCGGCGTCCCGGTCACCGCGAAGCTGGAACTGCTCCAGCGCACCGGCTCGTTCAAGGCGCGCGGCGCGACGGCGAAGCTGCTGTCGCTGACCGAGGCCGAGCGGGCCGCCGGCGTCGTCGCGGTCAGCGGCGGCAACCACGGCATCGCGGTGGCGGTCATGGCCGCCGCCCTCGATGTGAAGGCCACGGTGGTCATGCCGCGTACGGCGCCCGCCCGTTCCGTGGAGATCGCCGAGGAGGCGGGCGCGCTGGTGCGGCTCACCGAGGGCATGGACAGCGCCTTCGCGCTCGTCACCCGGCTCCGGGAGGAGGGGCTGACCCTGGTCCACCCCTTCGACGACCCGGTGGTGATCGCGGGGCAGGGCACGGTGGGACTGGAGTTCGCCGAGGACGCCGGGCAGCTCACCGACGTGCTGGTGAGCATCGGGGGCGGCGGCCTGATCGCGGGCGTGGCGGCGGCGCTGCGGGCGCTGCGGCCCGGCGTGCGGATCTGGGGCGTGGAGACCGAGGGCGCCGAGGCCATGTCCCGGGCGCTGGCGGCGGGCGGACCGCTCGCGGTGCCGCTGTCCTCCTTCGTCACGACGCTCAGCGCCCCGTCCGTCTCGCAGGTGACGTACGACCATGTGTCCGAGCTGGTCACCGAGGTGCTCGTGGTGCCGGACCGGGAGGCCGTCGAGGGTTCGCTCGCGCTCGCCGAGCACGCGAAGGTGTGGACCGAGCCGGCCGCCGGCTGTCTGCTGCCGGCGGCCCGGCGCGTGGTGGAGCGGGTGGGGGACGACGCGCGGATCGGGCTCGTGGTGTGCGGAGGCAACGCCACCGTCGCCGACATGACGGCGTGGACCGACCGCTTCGGACTGAGCTGACGTCCGCCCGGCCGGGACCGGCTGCTCGCCCGCACGGCCGCTTTCCCCGTACACCCCGCGGTCGCACGCGTGTTCGCCGCTTTTGAAGAAGGGTCAGAAACAGGGCGGGGAGGCGCGTTCGCTGAACGCACCCCCGCCCTCTCGACGTACCTCTGGGCAAGCCGAGAGCCGGCGGTGCGAACGAGGGATGGCCATGGGCAGGGCGCGCGTCTCCACACACGAGTTGATCGCCGGACGGTATCGCCTGCTCGAGGTCGTCCACCGCGAGACGAACCGTGTCTGCTGGTCCGGGGAGGACGCCACAACGGGCCGCCCGTGCCTGGTCACACAGCTCGCGCTGCCTCAGGAGCAGGCGGGCGAGGCCGCCCGCCGGGCCACCGGCCGGGTGATCCGCACCGGCGAGACCATGGCGTCACTGTGCCCGGGGCGGGTCGCCGCGGTGCTCGACGCGGTGGTGACGGACGACACGCTGTGGACCATGACGGAGTGGATCGGCGGTGTTCCGCTCGGTGACCTCCTCGACCGGCACGGCACGTTCAACTACGCGCGGGCGGCGCGCATCGGTCTGGAACTGCTGGCCGTGCTGGAGATGGCGCACAGCCAGGGTGTGACGCACGGGGAGCTGAGCCCGGGCCAGGTGTTCGTGCGCGAGGAGGGCCCCGTCGTCGTCACGGGCTTCGGGCTGGCCGGCGCCACCCTCGCCCCACGCCTCGCCGCACCCTCGTACGCCTCGCCCGAGCAGGCCCGCGACGAGCGGATCGGGCCCGCGGCCGACCTGTGGACGCTGGGCGCGATCCTCTACACGATGGTCGAGGGCCGCCCGCCGTTCCGTGACCGGGGACGTCCCGAGGCGACGCTGAAGGGCGTGGACCGGCTGCCGCTGCGCACGCCGGTGCGCGCCGGTCCGCTCACCCAGGCCGTGCAGGGGCTGCTGCGCAAGAACTCCCGGGAGCGGCTGACCCGCCCGGTGGTGCGCGAGGCCCTCACCCGGGCGCTGACGGAGGATCGCGCCGCGACCGTGCGTGAGGTGCCCCGCCCGCGGCTGCGCGGCGTGTACCGCGCCGCCCGGCGGCGGGCGAGCGGCGACTGGAGCCGGCGGACCATGGCCGCCGGGACCGCGCTGGCCGTCGTCACGATCACGGTCGCGGTCCTCGCCGTCACCGAAGGGCTCCCCGGCACGGGTGGCGGTTCCGCCACGGGCGCCCGGCAGCGTCCCTCGGCCCCGGCCGCCACGCCCACCGAAGCCGCCCCCTCCTCTCCCTCCTCTCCCTCCGCCCGGCCGAGCGCGAGCGCTTCGCCGTCGGAGCCGGGCGCCGCCTCCTCCGTGCCGGCCGGGTTCCGCCGCTACGACGCGCCGGAGGGCTTCTCCGTCGCCCTTCCCGGAGGCTGGTGGCGACTGGACACCTCGCGCGTACCGGGGGGCGCGTACCGGGTGGTCTTCGGCACGTCGGGCGATCCGCGCACCCTCGCGGTCACCTACAGCGAGCGCGCGGGCGCGGACCCGGTGGCGGTCTGGCGCGACGACGTCGAGCCCGGTCTCGAACGCTGGGGCGGCTACCGGCGGATCGGCGAGATCCGGGCGACCACCTACCGGGGGCGCGAGGCGGCCGACATGGAGTGGCTCACCCGGGACGACGGCACCCGGATCCGCACCTTCGGCCGCGGCTTCCTGCTCGGCGGCGGCCGCAGCTTCTCGCTGCGCTGGACGACGCCGGCGGGCGACTGGGACGACACCGCGAACGAACGGGCGCTCGCCGCCTTCCTCGGGACCTTCCAGGAGGACGCCGCCTGATGCGACTGGCACGCCACGAAACCCGGGAACGGGCGAATCATCCGGACGACTGAGCATCTTGCCGGTGGGCGGGGTACTAGAGGGCTCTAGGTCCGCTCCCCTGGAGGCTCCGTGAAGACCGTCGTGCACAAGACCCTGGTCGTGCAGCTCCAGGCGGGCGAGGCCGCCGAACGGTTCCCCGTGCTCGCCCACTTCGGTTACGAGGCGGCGGACCCGTTCGCCCTCACCGTGGTCTTCAGCCATGACGGCCGGGTGCTGGCCCGCTGGACGCTGGACCGGGAGATGGTGGCCGAGGGGCTCACCCGCCCGGTCGGCGTGGGCGACGTGCGGCTGCGGCCCGAGTCGCGGGGCATGTGGGACGAGCTGCGCATCGAGCTGCTGGGCGACGACCGGTCCGACGGGGACCGCCATCGCGCCGTGGTGTTCGTGTGGGCCGCGGCGGTCGAGGCCTTCCTGCGCGAGACGCACACGGTGGTCCGCCCCGGGAGGGAACAGGTCCGCGTCGACGACTTCCTCGCCGAGCTGATGGCGGAGGGCTGAGAGCTGAGAGCTGAAGACTCAGGGCTGAGAGCTGAGGTCGGCCGCGGAGCCTCAGCGTTCAGCCTGCCGTGTGCCGGTGCCGGGTCCACAGGGGGATCGCGAACCAGCACAGCAGGTACCAGATCACCACGCCGGTCACGAGGTAGGGCACGAAGCCGTTGTGGGTCGCGACGCGCAGGATCAGCAGGAGCGAGCAGGCCGTCGTCGCGAGCAGCAGCACCAGGCCGAGCACGGTCATCCGGGAGGCCCACCGCACCGCCTGCGGCTTCACGCGCCGTCCGGAGACGAGGCGGTGCAGGGACACCGGTCCGATCAGGGCCCCGGTCGTCACGGCGCCGAGCACGACCGTAATCAGGTAGATCGTCTGATCGGTGTCCGAGAGGTGCTCGTACTTCGGCTGGAACACGACGGTGAGCAGGAAGGCGAACAGGATCTGCACACCCATCTGGGCGACGCGGACCTCCTGGATCAGCTCCGTCCACATCCGGTCCGCCCGCTCCTCCTCGCTCTCGTCGCGGCCCTTGCGCCGGCTCGAGCCGGCCGCCGAATCCGAGTCCGTCACTGTTCCTCCCGGTGACCGTCGCCTGCGACCCCTGCCCCCTGCTCCCTCTTCTCCCTCTTCCCGGGATCGCCGTACTCAGGCGCGGGCACCGGGGCGGCGGCGCCCGGTCCGGGTGACCGGGGACGGTTGCCGGGTCGGGGCCCGCCGCCTACCAGCGGCCCTCGACCTGGTCCTTGACCCGGCGGTCGTAGAGGTCGCGGATCGCGGCGAGGGTGTCGTCGGACAGCTCCGGCAGCCGGGCCGCGTCGCTGTTGGCGCGGGCCTGCTCGGGCGAGCGGGCGCCCGGGATCACGGTCGTCACACCGGGCTGCTGGACGATCCAGCGCAGCGCGAGCTGGGCCGGGGTGTATCCCTCGGGGGCGAGCGCGGCGAACTGGGCGGCGGCCTCCACGCCGGTGGCGAAGTCGACGCCGGAGAAGGTCTCGCCCTGGTCGAAGGCCTCACCGTGCCGGTTGAAGTTCCGGTGGTCGTTGGCGGCGAAGACCGTGTCCTTGGTGTACTTGCCGGACAGCAGGCCGGACGCCAGCGGCACCCGGGCGATGATGCCGACGCCCGCCTCCCGGGCGGCCGGCAGCACCTCGCGCAGGGGCTTCATCCGGAACGGGTTGAGGATGATCTGCACACTGGCCACGTTCGGCCGGGCGATCGCGGTCAGGGCCTCGGCGCAGGTCTCCACGCTGACGCCGTACGCGGCGACGCGCTCCTCCTCGACCAGGGTGTCCAGGGCGTCGAACACCTCGTCGGTGGAGTAGACGGGGGTCGGCGGGCAGTGCAGTTGCACCAGGTCGAGCCGGTCGACGCCGAGGTTGCGGCGGGAGCGGTCGTTCCAGGCGCGGAAGTTGTCGAGGACGTAGTTCTGCGGGATCTGCTCGAGCCGGCGGCCCATCTTGGTGGCGACCAGCACATGCAGGTCGGGCCTGCTCGCGAGGAAGGTCGCGACGGTCTGCTCGCTGCGGCCGTCGCCGTAGACGTCCGCCGTGTCGAAGAAGGTCACCCCCGACTCGGCCGCCGTCTCCAGCACCGCGAGGGCTTCCTTGTCGTCGACGTCTCCCCAGTCGGCGCCCAGTTGCCAGGTGCCGAGGCCGATCACCGACGCGTGCTGGTCCGACCTGTCGAAAGTGCGCTCGTCCATGGCGTCAGTCTGTCACCCGCGGTGCGTGGGCACCTCGTGGGTACGCCCGGAGCGGCCCGGCCGGTCGCCGGTGGCGAGTCTGCGTGCCTGCATGGTGGCCGCGAGCCTCGGTCCCAGCCGGCGCTTGAGCCGGCGCAGTGTCTCCAGTCGCCCGGCGGCCCGGTCGAGCCGGTAGTACAAGCGGGGCGGGACGTAGGGCAGCAGGGGCGAGTGGCGCTGGCCGAGCAGGGCGAACATCTGCTCCGGCGGCAGGTGGAGGTAGCGGGGCAGGTTCTCGTACCACTGGGCGCTGTGGCGGGCCGCGCTCTGCACCGGCAACAGGGCTGTCCTGCGTTCGCGTTCGTAGCGGGCGAGGGCGTCCGGGAGGGTGGCCCGCTCGTGCAGCGCCGTGGACAGCGCCATGGCGTCCTCCAGGGCGAGCGTGGTGCCGGCGCCGATGGAGTAGTGCGTGGTGTGGGCGGCGTCGCCGAGCAGGACGAGGTTGCCGCGGGACCAGGTGCGGTTGGTGACGGTGCGGAAGGTGGGCCACGGGGTGCTCGCCCGGCCGGAGGACCGCGCGGTGAGCGGGTGTCCGTCGAGTACGTCGGCGAAGAGTTTCTCCAGCAGGTTCAGTCCCTCGGCCTCGTCGGCCCGGTCCAGGCCCAGGCCGCTCCAGGTCCCGGGCGCGCACTCGACGACGCAGGTGCTGCCCTCGGGGCCGAACCCGTAGCCGTACGCCCAGATCCAGCCGTGGTCGGTCTCGACGAAGGCGAAGGTGAAGGCGTCGAAGACCTTGGTGGTGCCGAGCCACACGTAGTGGTCGCGTCCGGCCCGGATCTCGGTGCCGAAGTGGTCGGCGTGCCGGGTGCGCAGCGCGCTGCCCGCCCCGTCGGCCGCCACCACGAGGTCGGCGGCGGGCGGGTTCGCGCCGGTGATCGGGTGCTCGAACTCCAGGCGTACGCCCAGGGAGCGGGCGCGTGCGGCGAGGATCGCGAGGAGCCGGTGCCGGCCGATGCCGAAGCCCTCGTCGCCGTGGTGCCGGGTGGCCCGGTCGCCCACGTGGGCGACGCCGTCCCGCCAGCGTACGGAGTGCTCCTCGACGGCGCGCGCGGACTCGGGGTCGTACTCCTGCAGCCGGTCGAGCAGCGTGCGCCAGTAGGTGACGCCCCAGCCGTAGGTGGAGCCCTCCGGGTCGCGTTCGTACACGGTGATGTCGTGGGACGGGTCCTGCCGCTTCAGCAGGATGGACAGATACAGTCCGGCGGGCCCACCGCCGACGCAGGCGACCTTCACACGCACCCCTGGTATGCACTCGGCATGCAATCAGCACGCACTCATTGCACTCATTGCACTCATTGCGGTTATTCGGGGACGCAGAGTAGCAAGGGGGAGGGTGCGGACCGGTGCCACACGGCCGTGGGCCGACGCGGGTTACCCGGCGGCCACCGCGCGGCACTCCGGGTGGCCCCAGCCCTGGTCGTTCTTGGCGATGGACTCGCCGGCCGCGTACGAGCGGCCGCACATGCAGCGCCCGGGGAACTTCGCCTTGAGGGTGCGGGCCGAGGCGCCGCCGCCCTTGCGGGCCGTGCCGGGCGCCCGGCGCGGTGCCTTCCGGGCCGCGGGGACGTCCGGTGCGGGCGGCGGCTGAGGGGAGCCGAGGCCGCTGCCCGCGGGCTCCTGGACCACGGCGGCCTGGCTGGCTGCGCGGTCGGCGAAGTCGTTGAGCCGGTCGCCGTCGACCTGGTGGGCGGGCACGTAGCGGAAATCGACCGAGCGGCCGTCGAGCAGCTCGTCGATGCGCACGACCAGCTCCTGGTTGGCGACCGGCTTGCCGGCTGCCGTCTTCCAGCCGTTGCGCTTCCAGCCGGGCAGCCAGGTGGTGACGGCCTTCATGGCGTACTGCGAGTCCATGCGGACCTCCAGCGGTACGCCGGGGTCGGTCGACGCCAGCAGGCGCTCCAGCGCCGTGAGTTCGGCGATGTTGTTGGTGGCCCTGCCGAGCGGGCCGGCCTCCCAGCGGACCGGGCTCTCGGACGCGTCGGCGACCACCCAGGCCCAGCCGGCCGGACCCGGGTTTCCCTTCGAGGCGCCGTCGCACGCGGCCACTACACGTTCACGCATGCGCCCGATCATGCCATGGCCCGGCGGGGTGCCGGGACAGGGTTCAGGAGACGTCCGCGACCTTGGGCATCTCCCCTTCGGCCGTCGTGATGTCGATCACCGAGAAGCTCGCCCCCTGCGGGTCGCTGAGCGCCGCGAAGCGGCCGAACGGGGTGGTCGTCGGACCGAACCGCAGGACGCCGCCGAGCTTCGTTGCGCGGGCCACCGCGTCGTCGCAGTCGGTGACGGTGAAGTAGACGTTGATGTAGGGCGGCACCTCGGGCGGGAAGTCCTCGGTCATGGCCATGCGGCCCAGGACGGTGCGCTCGCCCAGGTCGAAGAGGCGGAAGTCCACCTGGTCGTCCTGCATCTGCTTCGCCGTGTAGGAGAAGACCTCGGGGAAGAAGGCGTCCGACTTCCCGGGCTCGCGGGTGAAGACCTCGGCCCAGCAGTACGCGCCGGGCTCGGCCATCGCCTCGAAGCCCTCGTGGGCGTCGCCCTGCCAGACGCCGAAGACGACGCCGCCCGGGTCCCGGGCCAGGCACATGGTGCCGAAGTCGCCGACCCGCATCGGCTCCAGCAGCAGTTCGCCGCCGGCCTCGCGGATCCGGCCGGCGGTCGCCGCCGCGTCCGGGGAGGCGAAGTAGAGACACCACTGGGACTGGTCCTCCTGGCCGGGCGGGGGCGGAACCACAGCGGCCACCGCCTTGCCGTCCGCGTAGCACTGGGTGTAGTCGCCGAACTCCGACGACGACTCGCCGAAGGTCCAGCCGAGGACGTCGCCATAGAAGCTCTTGGCTCCCTCGACGTCGGTGAACATCGCGTCGGCCCAGCAAGGGGCCCCTTCGGGTTGCACGGCCATGGCTGCCGCCTCCTGTGCGGACGAACGGTCGGGAACGGTTCGGTTTCTCACGCTAGCCATCCCGTCCCCGCCCCGCGCGCCGGCGGCGGGTCACTCCCCGGCGTACGCCTGCTCCAGCGCGGCGATGTCGAGCTTGCGCATCGACATCATGGCCTTGTTGGCGCGCGCCACCTTCGCGGGATCCGGGTCGCGGAACATCTCCTCGAGCCGGCTCGGGACGACCTGCCAGGACACGCCGAAGCGGTCCTTGACCCAGCCGCAGGGGCCGTCCTCGCCGCCGCCCTCGGTGAGCCTGGTCCAGTAGTGGTCGACCTCGTCCTGGTTCTCGCAGGTGATCTGGAAGGAGATCGCCTCGTTGAACTTGAACTCCGGGCCGCCGTTGAGGGCGACGAACTTCTGGCCGTTGGCCGTGAAGTCGACGGTGAGCACGGAGCCGGCGGGCTGGGGCGCCCCCTCGGGGTAGTGGGTGACGGCGCCGATGCCGGAGTTCTTGAAGAGGGAGACGTAGAAGTGGGCGGCCTCCTCGCCCTGGCCGTCGAACCAGAGACACGTGGTGAATCCGTCGGTGCTCATGACTACCTCCTGGGCGTGGAACACGGTCACCACTGTCGACCGGCGCGGGCCGCGGAACTCATCGCTCTGCTGGTGGCGAATCTGCCGCGGGCAGAGAAAGCCCCGGCCGGGGCCGCGGCGGGCGGAGAGTGGACGAACCGCGGCCCCATCGGCCGCGAACCACCCCTCTACGACCCTCTGCGAACGCCATGACCCAAGACCGCCACGACTCGACAAGGAGCGTCGATGTCTCCACTCATCGCCGGCCCGTTCCCGGCCGCACTTCCCCGGGCGGAGGAGGGCGAGACCCCCGCGACCCGGTTCGACGACCAACTCGCCGCGCAGTTGCTCGCGCAGCGGATCGTGCTGCTGGGCACACAGGTCGACGAGGTCTCCGCGAACCGGGTCTGCGCCCAGTTGCTGATCCTCTCCGCGGAGGACTCGCGCACCGACATCAGCCTGTACGTCAACAGCCCGGGCGGCTCCGTGCACGCGGGGCTCGCCATATACGACACGATGCGGCTGATCCCCAACGACGTCTCCACGCTCGCCATGGGGTTCGCCGCCAGCATGGGGCAGTTCCTGCTCAGCGTCGGTGCGGCGGGCAAGCGCTACGCCCTGCCGAACGCGCGGGTCATGATGCACCAGCCGTCGGCGGGCATCGGCGGCACCACCGCCGACATCGAGATCCAGGCGGACAACCTGGACTTTACCAAGCGGACCATCGAGCGGATCACCGCCGAGCACACCGGGCAGAGCCCGGAGACCATCTCCCGGGACGGGGACCGCGACCGCTGGTTCACGGCCGAGGAGGCCAGGGAGTACGGAATGGTGGACCAGGTCGTGCAGTCCCTCGCGGACGTGCGGCCGGCCGCCACCAGGCGACGGATGGGGCTGTGACATGGGGAGCTACACGATTCCGAACGTCGTCGAGCGTACCCCGCAGGGCGAGCGGTCCTACGACGTGTTCAGCCGGCTGCTGTCGGAGCGGATCATCTTCCTGGGGACCGACATCGACGACGGCGTGGCCAACGTCGTGATCGCGCAGCTCCTCCATCTGGAGTCGTCGGCCCCGGAGCGCGAGATCGCCGTCTACATCAACTCCCCCGGCGGCTCGTTCACGTCGCTGATGGCGATCTACGACACGATGACGTTCGTGCAGGCGCCGATCTCGACGTTCTGTGTCGGGCAGGCGGCGTCCACGGCGGCCGTGCTGCTGGCGGGCGGTGATCCCGGACGGCGGTTCGTGCTGGAGCACGCGCGGGTCCTGCTGGGGCAGCCGGCCAGCGGCGGACGCCAGGGGACGGTCTCCGACCTGGCGCTCCAGGCCAAGGAGATGGTGCGGATCCGCTCCCAGGTGGAGGAGGTGCTGGCCCGGCACACGCACCACGACGTCGCGACGCTGCGCGCGGACATGGACCGCGACAAGGTGTTCACCGCCGAGGAGGCGGTGGCGTACGGGCTGGCGGACGAGGTGCTGGCGCGGCGCCTGGCGCGGGTGTGAGAGACCGGGCCGGCGTCCCGCCTCGGCGGGGCGCCGGCCCGTGCGTGCTCCAGGGGCCGGACAGGTCCTGGGCGAGTCCCAGGCGTGTCCTAGGCGGCCAGGCACATCCCGTCGAACCGGGTGCCGGAGGTGCCCCGGCCCGGTCCTCGCGTGCCGGTGTGCCGGGAGGTGAGACGGAGCAACTCCCCCTGGGCCCGGGCCAGCAGGTCGCCCAGGCCAAGTCCGAGGGCGCCCGCGGCGGCGGCCAGCACCTCCGAGGACGCCTCTTTGCGGCCGCGCTCCACCTCCGACAGGTACGGCATGGAGATCCGGGCGCTCTGCGCGACCTCCTTCAGCGTGCGCTCCTGGTCGAGGCGTTCACGCCGCAGGACGTCCCCGACCAGATCCCGCCACAGGGGCTCCCGGACGGTGGGCGGCCTCCGCTCCGGGGGAACCGGCGGGGCGGCGGGACGGGCTCCGGGGCGCGCGGCCTGCGGGCGCAGCGGAATGACGCGGGCTTCGTTCGGCACGTGGCTGGTCACCTCCACAGCCTAGGATCCCGGTCGCCGCACGGAAGGGCGCGGCGTTCCGCCCTCAGGGAAATCCGGGGCAGTTCCCGGGTGCGGGACACCACGCGCGGGGCTACGCTCAATACGGGAGGCATGTGCTGCCGCGACCCGGGTACCCGCAAGCGGGAAGAGCCTAGGGAGACGTCGAATCGTGACTTTCGTGGGAGAGGCAATGGAGACCGCCGTGGTCCGGCCGAAGGCGCAAGTTGTCGAGAAAGCCGCCGGGGGCGGGACGGATGACGGATCGCTGCACGGATCACTGCGGGGTGTGATCGACCCCCGCACCGTGGCACCGCGTGACGCGCGGCAGCTCTCCCGCCAGTTCTTCCGGCGTCTGACGGAGCTCGAAGAGGGCACGCACGAACACCAGTACGCGCGCAACACGCTGATCGAGATGAACATGTCGCTCGTGCGGTTCGCCGCCGGCCGCTTCCGGGGCCGCGGGGACGACATGGAGGACATCGTCCAGACCGGCATGATCGGTCTGATCAAGGCCATCGACCGCTTCGAGCTGTCGCGCGAGGTCGAGTTCACGTCCTTCGCGCTGCCGTACATCGTCGGTGAGATCAAGCGGTTCTTCCGGGACACCACCTGGGCGGTGCACGTGCCGCGGCGGCTTCAGGAGCTGCGCGTGGAGCTGGCCAGGGCCCGCGAGGAGCTCTCCTCCCGCCTGGACCGCGAGCCCACCGTCGCTGAACTCGCCACGCTGATGAACATCGGCGAGACCGAGGTGGTCGAGGGCCAGATCGCGTCCAACGGCTACAACTCCTCGTCGCTGGACGCCGCGCTGACCGGTGACGGGCCCGAGAACGGCGAGTCGGTGCTGGCCGACTTCATCGGTGTGGAGGAGGACGGGCTGCGGCTCGTCGAGGACTTCCACTCGCTGGCCCCGCTGATGGCCGAGCTGAGCGAGCGCGACCGTCGGATCATCCACATGCGGTTCGTGGAGGAGGCCACCCAGGCGGAGATCGGTGAACAGCTCGGCTGCTCGCAGATGCACGTCTCCCGGCTGATCAAGCGGATCATCACCCGGCTGCGCGAGGGCATGCTGGGCGAACTCGGCTGCGCCTGACGGCGCCACTGTCCCGCGCCGCACGTCGGCCGGTGCCCTTCACCCCTCCGCTTCACCCCTCCGCTTCACCCCTCGGTGAGGGGCACCACGGCCCGGACGCGCTTGCCGACGGGGACGCGTTCGACGACGACCGTCGCCACCAGGGCGTGCACGATCTCCAGTCCGTGCCGGCCGACGCGTTCGGGGTCCCGGGGGAAGCGCTCGGGCACGGCGCCGCTGCTGTCGTAGACGGTCACCGCCACCGAGGCGCCAGTCCCCTCCAACTCCAGGATGTACGGGCCCCTGCTGTGCCGGTCGGCGTTGGTGACCAGCTCGCTCACCACCAGCAGTACGGCGCCGTCGGCGCGCGGGCCGATCGTGGCGCACCACTCGGTCCTCAGTTGGTCGAGGAAGAGCGAGGCGAAGGAACGGGCCTCGGCTATGCATCCCGGCTCACCGGAGTAGTGTGCCGCCCGCCTCAGCGGTTCAACGGGTACGTCGAAACCAGTCGGAATCACTGCCCCGTCCAGGTACTCGGTCATGCGTTTCTCTCTCGGAAGCCGGACTGGCCGGACGCTGCTGCACCAGTCCTCGTACCCCGACCCGCGCCGCGCAGTCCCCGTCTCTTCGTAGTGCGGGCATCGTCACACTGGTGCGGGGAACCCGGAGGTCGGACAAGGGGTGCGATCGGGCGGGAAAGGGCGGTGTGCGATGAACGAACTGATGGCCGCGCGGAGCCTCACCACCCGGCCGGTGGTCACCCTCGGCGGCGACGCCGTCGCCCATGTCAAGGACACCGTATGCGACGCCGACGCGGCCCGGATCACCGGTTTCACCCTGACAGGGCGGGGTCTGCTGTCCGGCCCGCTGAAGGAGGGCCTGCCGTGGACGGCCGTGTACGCGCTGGGCCACGACGCGGTGATGATCCGCGACCGGTGGGACCTGGTGAGCGCGGCGGCGATGACGGCGCACCAGCAGTTGCTGCGGGCCCGGGTGCTGGGGGCGACGGTACTGACCGAGGCGGGCGTCGAGATCGGCACGGTGCTCGACGTCGTGGTCGAGGGCGGCACCGGCGGGCGCGTCGTCGGCTTCCGGGTGGCGGCGAGCCGGCGGTTCGTGCCGGGCCACACCCGGCACCGTCGGCGGGTCTACGTGCCGCGCGGCGAGACGCTCACGGTGTCCGGCCGCACCCTCGTCCTTCCCGAGGGCGCGGTCCGGCACGTCGCGGACGACCTGCCGGGCTTCGGCGCCCTCCTCGGCGGCGTGCCCGGCCGGTGGAAGGGCTCACTGCCGTGATGCTGTTCACCGAGGTGCGCGGGCTGCCGGTGGTGGCGCCGGACGGGGCCGGGCCGCTCGGCACCGTGACGTCCCTGACCGTCGACATCGCGTCCGGCACGGTGAGCCATGTCCGGCTCCGCGGCAGCCGCTTCGGCCGTCCTACGGCGCTGCCCTGGGACGCGGTGCACACGTTCGGGCCCGGCGCCGTCCGGGTCCGGTCCACCGGCGCCGTCGAGCCGGTGCGGCCCCACCACGACCTGCTGGGCCGCCGGATTCTCACCGACACGGGCGCCGAGCACGGCACGGTGCTTGACGTGGCGTTCGACACCCGGACCGGCCGGCTCCTCGCGGTCTTCACCACCCGCGGCGAACTGTCGGCCGACCGCCTGCTGGGCCTCGGCGACTACGCCCTGGTCGCCCGGACGGGCTGACCCCGGGCCGGTCCGCCCGGGCCGGTCCGCCCGGGACGCGGAACGCTGTCGTCCGACGCGGACGGACCTGTCGGCGGGCGCGCACGGCGGGGACTGCTTAGCGTGACAGCGTGAGTTCGCGAACCACATGGGACCCTTCCGGCCGGGCGGTCGCCCGTCACGGCTGGGCGCGGGCCCTGGCAACGGTGCTGGCCGGGCTGGTAGCCATGGGGGCCGTGGCAGCACTCGGGCTGTGGGCGGCCGGGGCCGCGGACCTGCCCGACAACGCCTTTCCCCGGGTCGTCGTGGCGACCGTCGTCACCGCGGTGGGCGGCGCGGTCGAGATGTCCGGCGACGCGGACGGGCTGGCCGACACCGACGCGGGGCTGACGGTGATGCCGCTGTCCGTCACCCTGACCGGCGCGCTGGTGATCGCCTGGGGCTTTCTGCGGCCGCTGCGCCACCGGGCCGTCGCCGGCGCCCCGGAGCTGGCGGGCTGGGCCGGGCGGATCGCCTTCCTGTGGCTGCTCGCCCTTCTCGGGATGGCCTTCGCCGCGCGGCAGACCTTCGAGGTCTCCCTCGGGGAGGGCGTGCTGAGCGACCTCGGCGACCTGTTCGGCGTCACCCCGAGGGTCGGTTTCACCACCGACGTGCCGCTGACCGTCCTCTTCGGGCTGTTGTGGCTGGCGGGGGTGCTCGTCGTGGCCCTGCTGGTCTCGCGGGGAGCGCCGCTGCCCGGGCGGCTGCCGCGGCTGCGGACGTGGGTACGGACGTCGGTGCGGCCGGCCGCGTACGCGATGGTCGCGCTGCTGCTCGCCTACGTGGTCCTCGGCGTCGTCGTCGCCCTGGTCGTCACCGGGACACGGGGGCATCCGGCGGACACCCTCGCCGTACTGCTGCTCGGGCTGCCGAACCTGGCGTGGCCCGCGCTCACGATCGGCCTCGGGGCGACGTGGAACGGGCGCGTGGAGGGGCCGTTCGGGCTGCCGATGCCGCAGGTGCTCGACGAGGTGCTGCGCACGCCGGACGTCTCGGCCGTGAACGTGGGCACGCTCGCCGAGCGCGACGGGCGGATGTGGTGGCTCCTGGTCGCCGCGGCGGTCCTGGTCCTGGCGGCCGGGTTCCTCATGGCGTGCCGCTCCCCGGCCGGGACACCGGCCTGGCCGCATGCCCTGCGGATGGCCGTGGCGCTGGCGCTCACGGTCCTGATGATCGGCCTCGTCGGCCGGATCTCCGCCCACTACGGGCTGTCCGTGCTCGGCATCGGCGATCTGGGCGGCGGGCTGTCCGGGCGCTTGTTCCTGCGGCCGCGACTGTGGGGTGCGGTCGGTCTCGCCCTGCTGTGGGGGCTGGTCGCCGGGTTCCTGGGCGCCCTGCTCGCGCGGTGGGTGGGCCGGCGGGCCGGCCGGGCCCGGTCCTAGGGGTGCCCCGGGGGTGTCCCAGGCGTGTCCCGGGGGCGCTTCGCAAGGTGTTCAGGCGACGGGGACGACCAGCGGCCGGGAGGCTCGCTGCATGCGCAGCGCGTCCACGGACTCGGCCATCAGCTCGTACTCGGTGGTCTCGTCGCTGGTCGCGAGGAGCACCAGCCGACCCGCGGCCAACTCGTCGGCGACCAGTTCCTGTTCGGTGTCGTCGGCGCACCAGGTGCGCAGGATGCGCGGCACGTCGGGCGCGTCGTCGGCGACGGGAGTCAGGGCGCCGCGCGGTAAGTGGGGGGAGTCGGGCTGCGGATCCAGCCGCTCGGCGATCCAGGACGCCCGGTCGCGCAGCCACCACAGGGCCAGGGCCAGGGTGGGGGCCCGGTAGGTTCCCAGCGGAACACCGATTCGCCGGCCGTCACAGACGCCGTAGGCGGTGACATGGCACAGGAACTCGTCGTGCACTGCTACCCTCCCCCGTCACCCAGCCCGCCTGCCGGTCGGGTATGGCGTCCGTGCGGCTCGTGTGCTGTGCGTGAGGGCGCTGTCGCATGGTGTGAGAGGCCCTAGTGGTGAGTATGTTCACTACTGAACCACTGTCACCATGAATTTCCGGCCAGTCTCCTGGCATATTCACGGCGATTGATGGCCGAAACGCTGCGCCGCGCCGCCCTGGTCCGCGGCCGTGGTTCGGCGCCCTCGACAGACGGCCGCCCGCACGGCCACGCGACCCGGTGCCATGACCCCGGGGGTAATCGACGGGTCCGACGGGCGCGGGCATGGTTGCGGTACCGGGTCGCAGAGACGCGAATCCGGTCCCTCACCAGCACACCGTCCCGCCATGGAGGCTGATCGCCGTGTCCGCACCCACCCGTCGCTACGAGGACGCCGTCGCCCGCTACTTCGAGGCCTGGAACGCCGGGCCGGACGCGCGGGCCAAGGCGGTCGCCGCGGCCTGGACCAATGACGGCGGCTACACCGACCCCCTGGCCGAGGCCCGCGGCCACGAGCAGATCGCTGCCGTGATCACGGCGGCGCACGAGCAGTTCCCCGGCTTCGTCTTCCGGCTGTCCGGTGCCGTGGACGGGCACCACGACACGGCGCGCTTCTCCTGGGAGCTGGTGAGCGAAGCCGGGGGCACCCCCTCTGGGGGAGACTCTGCGCCGGTGGCCGGGTCCGACGTGGTCACGCTGGACGACGAGGACCGGTTCCGGGACGTCCACGGCTTCCTGGACCGGGTGCCCGAGGGGGCGTGAGGGCGCCGCGACGGCAGCACCGAGTCCCGGAGGCGGCGGCCCGCCTCCGGGACTCGGGTGTGTCCTGCCGGGTGTGCTTTACCGGGTGTGGCCTATCGATGGACGATCTTGTCGATGCGGGCCAGTTCGTCGGCGTCGAAGTCGAGGTTGCCGATGGCCGCGACGCTGTCCTCGAGCTGCCGCGGGCTGCTCGCGCCGACCAGGGCGGAGGTCACGCGGCCCGCGCGCAGCACCCACGCCAGCGCGAGCTGGGCCGGTGTCTGGCCGCGGGACCTGGCGATCTCGTCCAGGGCGCGCAGCTTGCCGACCAGTTCCTCGGTGACGGCGTCGGAGTTCAGGAAGGGGCTGTCGCTCGCGGCGCGCGAGTCCTCCGGGATGCCGTTCAGATAGCGGCCGGTCAGCAGGCCCTGCTCCAGGGGGGAGTAGGCGATGGAGCCGACCTTCAGCTCGTCGAGGGTGTCCAGCAGGCCGCCGGTCTCGGGCCGGCGGTCGAGCATGGAGTAGCGCGGCTGGTGGATCAGCAGCGGGGTGCCCAGCTCGGCGAGGATGCGGGCGGCCTCGCGGGTCTGCTCCGGCGAGTAGTTGGAGACGCCGACGTACAGCGCCTTGCCCTGCCGCACCGCGGTGTGCAGCGCGCCCATCGTCTCCTCCAGGGGAGTCTCCGGGTCGGGGCGGTGGGAGTAGAAGATGTCGACGTAGTCCAGGCCCATCCGGGTCAGGCTCTGGTCGAGCGAGGACAGCATGTACTTGCGCGAGCCCCACTCGCCGTACGGGCCGGGCCACATCAGGTAGCCGGCCTTGGTGGAGATGACCAGTTCGTCGCGGTACGGCGTGAAGTCGGCCTTCAGTGCCTCACCGAGCGCGGACTCGGCGGCGCCGGGGGGCGGGCCGTAGTTGTTGGCGAGGTCGAAGTGGGTGACGCCGAGGTCGAAGGCGCGGCGCAGGATGGCGCGCTGGGTCTCGACGGGGCGGTCCGGGCCGAAGTTGTGCCACAGGCCGAGCGAGAGCGCGGGGAGCTTCAGGCCGCTGCGTCCGGTGCGCCGGTAGGGCATCTCCGCGTAGCGGTCGGGGTGTGCGGTGTACAACACGACTCCAGAGGGGTTGGCCCCGAGGTACGGGGCTTGGGTGGAACCGGAACCGTCCTCCACTCTGGCGTGACCTGCGTGCAGTGGTCCAACAGAAGAATCCGATGGGATTGCGCGGTTACGCTTCTCAATCATGGAACTGCGTCATCTTCAGCATTTCGTGGCGGTCGCCGAGGACCAGCACTTCACCCGCGCGGCGGAACGGCTGCTGGTGTCCCAGTCCGGCCTGTCGGCGTCCATCCGGGCGCTGGAGCGGGAGCTGCGGGCGCCGCTGTTCGTGCGCACGACCCGCCGGGTGACGCTGACGGAGGCCGGGCGGGCGCTGCTGGACGAGGCGCGGCGGATCCTCACCCAGGTGCGGTCGGCGCACGAGGCGGTCGCCGCGGTGCAGGGGGTGCTGCGCGGGACGCTGTCGCTGGGCGCCGAACAGTGCATCGCCGGGGTGCCGGTGGCCGGGCTGCTGGCCGGGTTCCGGCGGCGCCACCCCGACGTGGAGATCCGGCTGCGGCAGGCGGGCTCGGGTGAGCTGGCGGAGGAGGTGGCGGCGGGGCGGCTCGACCTCGCCTTCGCCTACCGGACGCAGGCCGACACCGACCAGTTGCGTTCGGTCTCGCTGGCCGGCGAGCCGATGACGGTGCTGTGCCACCCGGAGCACCGGCTCGCGGCGGACGGCGCGGTGCTCACCCCGCACGATCTCGCCGACGAGGTGTTCGTCGACTTCCACCCGGACTGGGGGCCGCGCCGGGTCACCGACGCCGTCTTCGCCGCGGCGGGTGTACGGCGGACCGTGCCGCTGGAGGTGAACGACGTGCACGGCCTGCTCGACCTGATCGACGAGAACCTCGGCATCGCGGTGGTGCCGCGGCACTTCCGGCACAAGCGGGCCGCCCTCACCTCGCTGCCGCTGAAGGACGCCGGCGGGACGGAGTACGAGACCATCGCGCTGCTGCCGCCCGCGCAGGCCACCAGCCCGGCGGCGCGGGCGCTGATGGGGCTGCTGGAGACCTGAAGCGCGTGAACGGGGGTGCGTGAACGGGGAGCGCGGGCGGGCGGACTGCGCGATGGTGGACGTATGCATGCGAAGGACATCCTCATCGAGGGCTACGCCCGTATCCAGGAAGAAGTCCACGCCGCCGTCGAGGGCCTGGACCCCGACGGCCTCAACGCCCGGCCCGCCGACGACGCCAACTCCGTCGCCTGGCTGGTCTGGCATCTCACCCGCGTCCAGGACGACCACGTCGCGGACGCCTTCGGGCTCGACCAGATCTGGCTCACCGGGGAGTGGGAGAGGCGCTTCGCCCTCGGCCTGCCCCGCCAGGACACCGGGTACGGCCACAGTCCCGCCGAGGTCGCGAAGGTGCGGGTCGACTCGGGCGACCTGCTGACGGGGTATTACGACGCCGTGCACGAGCAGACGCTCGGGGCCCTGCGTTCCCTGGCCGCCAAGGACCTCGAGCGGGTCGTGGACGCCACCTGGGATCCGCCGGTCACGCTGGCCGTGCGGCTGGTCAGCGTCCTGTCCGACGATCTCCAGCACGTCGGACAGGCCGCCTATGTTCGAGGGCTCGTTCAGAGCGCGGACGCGTAGCCCGGCAGGACCACGTCCTCGATGAGGGCGTTGCGCTCGTCGAACGGGACGAAGGCGCTCTTGAGGGCGTTCACCGTGACCGTGCGCAGGTCCTCGACACTCCAGCCCGCCTGCTCGACCAGCAGGGACATCTCGCGCGTCATCGTCGTGCCGGAGACGAGGCGGTTGTCGGTGTTGAGGGTGACGCGGAAACCGAGGTTCTTGAGCGCGGTGATCGGGTGCTCGGCGATCGAGGTGGCGGCGCCGGTCTGGAGGTTGGAGGTCGGGCACATCTCCAGGGCGACGCGGCGGTCGCGCACCCAGGAGGCGAGCCGGCCGAGCTTGCCCGCCGCGAGGTCGGGGATGTCGTCGGTGAGGCGCACTCCGTGGCCGATGCGCTGGGCGCCGCACACCTGGAGGGCCTGGTGGATGCTGGGCAGGCCGTGCGCCTCGCCGGCGTGGATGGTGAACGGCACGTTCGCGCGCCGCAGGTGCTCGAAGGCGTCGAGGTGGTCGGCGGGCGGGAAGCCGTCCTCGGCGCCGGCGATGTCGAAGCCGACGACACCGGCGTCCCGGAAGGCGACCGCGAGGCCTGCGGTCTCCCGGACCCGGTCGAACATCCGCATCCCGCACAGCAGGGTGCCGACCCGGACCGGGGTGCCCGCTGCCGCCGCCTTGGCCATGCCTGCCGCCAGTCCCTCCTGGACGGTCTCGACGACCTCGGCGAGGGTCAGCCCGCCGCCGGTCATCAGCTCGGGGGCGTAGCGGACCTCGCCGTAGACGACACCGTCGGCGGCGAGGTCGAGGACGTACTCCTCGGCGGTGCGCAGCAGGCCCTCGCGGTTCTGCATGACGGCGAGGGTGTGCTCGAAGGTGGCGATGTAGCGCACCAGGTCACCGGAGTTGGCGGCCTCGAAGTACCAGGCGGCCAGCGCGTCGGGGTCGGTGGTGGGCAGGGTGTGGCCGACGCTCTGTGCGAGCTCCACGACGGTCGCGGGGCGCAGGCCGCCGTCGAGGTGGTCGTGGAGGACCGCCTTGGGGAGGCGGCGGAGGGTCTCGGTGTCTATGCGCGTAGATGACATGTGCGGTGGTTCCTCGGCGGTCGGAGCACGAATACGGGAGGGGTGGGGACGGATGGGGGTGGGGACGGATCAGGAGGTGGCGGGCTGGAGCAGGTCCCAGCGGTTGCCGTAGAGGTCCTGGAAGACGGCGACCGAGCCGTAGGGCTCGTGCCGGGGCTCCTCCAGGAAGGTCACGCCCGCGGCGGTCATGCGGGCGTGGTCGCGGGCGAAGTCGTCGGTGTGCAGGAAGAACCCGACGCGCCCGCCCGTCTGGTCACCGATCCGGGAGCGCTGGGCCTCACCCTTGGCGCGGGCCAGCAGCAGAGCGGTGCCCCGCGCCGGGTCGCCGGGCTCGACGACGACCCAGCGGGATCCGTCGGGCCGGGGCGTGTCCTCGGCGAGGCGGAAGCCGAGGGCGCCGGTGTAGAAGCGGATCGCCTCGTCGTAGTCGTCGACGACGAGGGCGACCAGGGCGATGCGTGTCATCGGCACCTTCCGGGACGGACGATTGACGGGGCGGATCGCGGGGCGATTGACGGGAGAGGTTATACGTAAAACTCCCCGGACGCCAAGTCCCCGCTCAGAGGCTCGGCGCCACAGCGGCGCCGGTCAGCCCGTCCGGGCCCCGTCGAGCCGTGCCAGGTCCTCCCCGGTCAGGCGCAGGGCGCCCGCGGCGACGTTCTGCGCAAGGTGGCCCGGGTCGCCGGTGCCGGGAATGGCGAGGACATGCGGGCCCTGGTGCAGGGTCCAGGCGATCCTCACCTGCGCGGGGCTCGCGCCGTGCGCCCGGGCGACCGCACGGACCTCCTCCTCGTGGGCGGTGCCCGCACCCCGCGGTCCGGCCTCGCCTGCGATGGCGTAGAACGGCACGAAGGCGATGCCCTGGGCACGGCACTGGGCGAGGAGCGCGTCGGTGGCGGGGTCGTGGAAGCCGAGTCCGTAGCGGTTCTGGACGCTCACCACCGGCGCGATCGCCTGGGCCTCGGTCAGGTGCCGGAGCTCCACGCCGGACAGGGCGAGGTGGCGGATCAGTCCCGCCTCGCGCAGCTCGGCCAGGGCGCCGAAGTGCTCGGCGATCGAGTCCTGCCGCATGCGGCGCAGGTAGACGACGTCGAGATGGTCGCGGCCGAGCTGGCGCAGGTTCTCCTCGACGTGGGCGCGCAGGTCCTCCGGCCGGGCCGAGGTCCCCCACTCCCCCGACCAGTCGCGGTACGGGCCGACCTTGGTGGCGACGACCAGGTCATCGGCGTAGGGCGCCAGCGCGCTGTTGATCAGCTCGTTGGCCGAGCGCAGGGACGAGAAGTAGAAGGCGGCGGTGTCGATGTGGTTGACGCCGAGTTCGACCGCCCGGCGCAGCACGGCGAGGGAGCGTTCGCGGTCGCTCGGGGCGCCGAGGTGGAAGGCGGCGCTGCCCGTCAGCCGCATCGCGCCGAAGCCGACGCGGCGGACGGGCAGGTCGCCGAGGTGCCAGGTGCCCGCGGACTCCGCGGTGATCGTTTCCGAGGTCATCGGCGGAGCTTCGCACACCCGTCGCGGGTCAGCAGTAGAGGTTGCCGCCCGGGGAGACGCCGAGCATCTGGCTGAACTGCTGGTACTTGGTGACGCGGCTCTGGACCTGGGCGGGGTTCTTGCCGTCGCACTCGACGGCGCCGTTGATGGAGCGGATGGTCTGGCCGAAGCCGGCGCCGTTGACCATGGCGTTGTGCCCGGTCATGCTGCCGGGCCCGGACTGGGTGTTCCAGTACCACAGGGCGGTCTTCCAGGCGACGGCCGAGTCGTTCTGCACCAGCCAGGGGTTGCCCAGCAGGTTGATGCCGAGCGCGTCGCCCGCGGCCTTGTAGTTGTAGTTCCAACTGAGCTGCATCGGGCCGCGCCCGTAGTAGGCGTCCCCTCCGGCCGGGCAGCCGAAGGGCTGGTTCCAGTCGCAGTAGTGCGGGTAGTTGGCGGTGTTCTGCTCGACGATGTGCACGAGGCCGCCGGTCTCGTGGCCGACGTTGGCGAGGAAGGCCGCGGCCTCCTGCTTCTTGGTGGTGTCGCTGCCGGTGTTCGCGAAGCCGGGGTAGGCGCTGAGCGCGGCGGTGAGGCCGCTGTAGGTGTAGAAGGAGTTTCTGCCCGGGAACATCTGGTTGAACTGGGCCTCGCTGACCACGAAGTTGCCGACCGGCGTCCCGGAGCCGCCGTCGCAGGCGTACGGGTTCCAGTACCAGGTGCTGATGAGCGGGTCGTAGCCCGGGTTGGCGTGCTCGGCGATGTAGGCCTTGCCGTCGGTGTAGCGGACGATGTCACCGGCGTTGTAGTTCGCGTCGGCCGACCAGGCCGGGTAGCTCGAACACGCGGCGGCGGACGCCTCGGTGGCGGGCAGGAGCACGGGCACGGCGGCCGCGAGAGCGAGTGCGGTCACCACGGCGGATATACGGCGCCTCGACACAGGTCTGTCTCCTTCGGCGGAGCACGGCCGCTCCCGTACAAGGGCAGAGCGGAGCAGAGCCTTGTGCGCACGTGCCGGCGGACCGGCCACGGCGTGGGGGCGGCCGTGGAGGGGGGTGTGGAGGCACACTCAACCGCGTTGGTCTGTACCAGTCAAGGGTGTAGACCAGTCCAACCCTGCGGGTTCACCGCCGGGAGATCCCACCCCGCCCACCACTACACATAAGGGAAAAATAAGAGCAGAATGCAGTTATGCGGCGCTACCGCACACCGCACCAGAAGCGGTCGGCCCTGCAAGTCAAAGGAGACGACTCATGGCCAACGTCTCGCACCCCCGAGGTGACATCACCAGCCACCCCGACGCTCCGGAAATGCAGGCGCGCTACGCGCGCATGCTCGGTGGTCGCGACGTGGCACTCGTGGACGGGCCGGTGTTCCTGCTCGGCCTCTACTGTGCCGTGTCCCCGTGGATACTCCACTTCACCACCAGCCAGCCCTCGCTCGTGGCCCACAACCTGATCGTGGGCATCGCCATCGGTCTACTGGCCCTCGGATTCACCCGCGCCCCGGAACGCATGTACGGCCTTAGCTGGGCCATGTGCGCGATCGGCGTGTGGATGATCATCTCGCCATGGATCGTCGGCTCGAGCCCGGACGCCGGCGTCATCTGGAACAACATCATCATCGGCGCACTGGCCCTTGTGCTGGGCATGGTCTGCGCCGGTACGGCGGCGCGGAGCGCCCCTCGCAAACCCTAGAAGCGGGAGGGAAGCGACACGGGCCGGTCCGCACTCGCGGGCCGGCCCTCGTACGTTCCCCGGGCCACCGGCGGGCGGGAAGCTGCGGACTGGTCCCGCCCACAGCGGGCAGACGCACTACTGCGGGGGTCTTGACGAAGGCTCGGCAAAAGGGGTGGAGATGGAGATCGGCGGCATCATCAGTGCCATCGTCATCGGTATCGTCATCGGCATCCTGGGGCGGCTCGTGGTTCCGGGCCGGCAGCGCATCGGCGTCCTGTGGACGATCCTCGTCGGCATCGTGGCGGCGCTCATCGGTTCGTGGGTCGCGTCGGCGTTCGACGTGGCCGACACGGACGGCGTCGACTGGGTCGAGTGGCTCATCCAGATCGGCCTGGCCGGGGTCGGCGTGGCCGCGCTGGACCGGTCCCGGCCACGCCCGCGCCGCTGAGGGCACGCACACCCGTCACCTGCTGCCGAGCCACGCCCCGTACCAGGTGACGGTCGCGTCCACGGTGTCCGCGAGCGGCGTCGGAGTCACCGCGAAGGTCCGCTCGAAGGCGGTGGAGTCCATGATCTGGGGCTCCGTGTGCTGGTAGAACATCTCCTCGTACTCGGCCACGAACTGCTCGTCGAACGGGCCGACGGCGCGGAGCCGTTCGAGGACCACGACGTCCAGCGGACGGCCCACGCGTTTCTCGATCATCATGTGGATCTCGCGCGTGCTGACGGCGGGTGCGGTGGGCAGGTGCCAGACGCGGCCGTCGCCCTCCTCGCGCTCACCGAGCGTCGCGAGCCCGGCCGCCACGTCCCGGATGTCGGTGTAGCTGTGCGGCAGGCCGATGTCGCCGAAGCCCACGACCTCCCCGCCGGTGAGCGCGCCGGGGAAGACGGCCGCGCCCAGGGACGAGTTGAGGACACCGGGTCCGACGAAGTCGGCGCTGCGGCCGAGGACCACGCGGGCCCGGCCCGAGCGGTGGGCCGCGAGGTACCGCTCGTCCAGTTCGGCACGCATCCGGCCCTTGCGGCTGGTCGCCTGCCAGGGGCTGTCCTCGGTCATCACCGCTCCCCCGGTCTCGCCGTACGGGTAGAGCGTGTCGAGCACGACCAGGCGGGCGCCGCTCGCCTCGACGGCGGCCAGGACGGCCGCCTGGACGCGGGGCATCACCTCGACCTGGAGATGGTAGGCGGCGTTGACGCAGTGGTACACGACGGCGGCGTCACCTACGGCGGCGCGGGCGCCCTCGGCCGTGCTCACGTCGGCGGCGAACCGCTCGACGCCCTCGATCCCGGGACCGTCGGCCCTGCGGTCCACCAGTCGGACGGGGTGGCCCCTGCGCACCAGCTCACGAGCGAGCTCGGTGCCGGCGGGGCCGGATCCCAGGACGGTGTGCGTGGCGTGCGGCTGCGGGGTGACGGTGGACATGGCGCTCTCCTCTTGTCCGGGTTCCTTCCGCGCGCTGTCGACGCGCGGGAGTTTCGCTATCGCTACTTTCTTTCGTTAGAGACTCTAACTCGCGCGATTGGCGATAGCAAGAGGAGGGGCGGTCGGGAGGCATAGGCTCGACGGCGAGGATCACGTCAGGAGGAGGGCCGTACGCCATGGTCGTGAGGGACACCGAACTGCCGCACCTGCGCCGTTGCGTGGAGCTGGCGGCCGAGGCGCTGGAGGCGGGCGACGAGCCGTTCGGGTCGGTGCTGGTGGGTGCGGACGGCACGGTGCTGGCCGAGGACCACAACCGAGTGGCCTCCGGCGACCGCACCCGTCACCCCGAGTTCGAGCTGGCTCGCTGGTCCGCCGCCCACCTGACCCCCGAGGAGCGGGCCGCGGCCACGGTGTACACGTCCGGCGAGCACTGCCCGATGTGCGCCGCCGCCCATGCGTGGGTGGGCCTGGGGCGCATCGTGTACGTCGCGTCCTCGGAGCAACTGGTCGGCTGGCTCGAGGAGTTGAGCGTCCCGGCACCGCCGGTACGGGCGCTGGCGGTGCACGAGGTGGCGCCCGGCGTGACGGTGGAGGGCCCGGTGCCGCAACTCACCGGGGAGATCCACGCGTTGCACCGGCGCTTCCACGGGGGACGCGCCTGATCCGGGAGCACGGGATGTGGTCGGCAGGGGTCGCCCGTCCGGGCCGCGGGCGACCCGGCCATACCTCGCGGGGGCTGTGACCGCCGCTCGGTCAGCCCTCGGTCAGCCCTAGGTCATGCCTCGGTCAGCCCTCGGCGCCCGGTCGGAAACGCCGGTAGAGGACGGCTCCGCCCAGCACGAGTGCGGCACCGCCGGCGAGGACGGGCAGGGCCTGGTCCGCGCCGGTGTGGGCGAGGGACACCGATTCCCGCGGCGGGGCGGCGTGCGGGGAGGGTTCCGGCCCGGCGCGCTCCTCCTCGGGGGCGGGCGGCTCCGGCTCCGCGGGGGGCCGTACGGGCTCTGGCTGGTCGCCGGACGTGTTCGTCGACTCGTTGCCGACGGCCGGGTTGCCGATGCCGACCACGTTGACGCTGTTGCCGCTGACGTTCACCGGGAGGTGCACGGGCAACTGCACCCCGTTGCCGGAGAGCACGCCCGGCGAATCCTTTCCGCTCCCCTCGGCGACCGCGCCGCCGGACGTGTCCCGGGACGCCTCCCGGGACGTACCGCCCGGGGCCCCCGTCTCCTGGTGCGACGCGCCCGTCGAGGCGGCCTCGCCCCCGGTGTTGGCGCAGCCGTTGCCCGCGGCCGGGTTGAGGAGCCCCACCACGTTCACGGTGTTGCCGCACACGTTGACCGGCACGTCCACCGGGAGCTGGACGGTGTTGCCGGAGATCAGCCCGGGTGAACCGGCCGCGGAGCCGTCGGCGCCGGCACCGTCGGACGCGAACGCCGCGTACGCCGGCATGGTCACGGCCAGCGCGCCTGACGCGGCGACGGCGAGCACACCGTTTCGGGTATCCCTTCTCATGAGGTTCCCTGCCTTCCAGACATGGTCGCGGGCAGTCGCCCGCACCGGTTAAAACGCGGGCGCACCATCCGAGTTATGGCTTATCGGCCTTTCACCCCATCGAGTGGGCGGTTCATCGAACAAGCGGCGCCTGAGCCCGCACTCCCGCACCGACCCGCCGCCCGACGGGCCACGGGCCACGGCGCCCGCAGGCGCCCGGAGGCGCCCGGAGGCGCCCGGCGCGGAGCCCGCTTATGGTGAGCGAGGGCGCCGACCACCGGTCAGCGACGGGGCGCCCTGGAGGCATCGATGCAGGCCAAGCTGTCGACTCCGCCCTCGGTCCGGCGTTGCGCGGTCACCGGAGCGCTCGGGCTGGCCCTGCTGGGCGCGGGGCTGCCCGCCGCACTCGCGCGGAACGCCGGGCCCGACCTGTCCCGGTTCTACGACCAGAAGATCACATGGTCGGCGTGCGAGGGCATGGAGATGCCGAAGGACCTGCAGTGCGGCAAGGTCACCGTCCCCCTCGACTACGAGCGGCCGGGTGGCAAGACCCTCGACGTGGCCCTCGCCCGGTACCGGGCGACCGGCGACTCGCGGGGCTCGGTGCTGCTGAACTTCGGCGGTCCGGGCGGTTCCGGTGTGAACGAACTCGCTGCCGGGGGCAAGGAGTTCATGCACCTCACCAACGGCTACGACGTGGTCACCTTCGATCCCCGGGGCGTCGGCCGCTCCTCCCCGGTCTCCTGCGGCCCGGCCACCCTGAAGATCATGGAGGCGACCGACGGGGACGAGGGGATGGCCGACCCCGGGGACGTGCTGAAGCGGCTGCGGGACGCGGCGGCCGAGTGCGCGAAGTACTCCGGACCCGTGCTGCCCCACATAGGCACCGTCGACGCCGCGCGCGACATGGACGTGATGCGCCGGGCACTCGGCGACGACCGGCTCAACTACCTGGGCTTCTCCTACGGAACCCGGCTGGGCGCGGTGTACGCCGCCCAGTTCCCGGACAAGGTCGGCCGGATGGTGCTGGACGGCGTGGACACGCTGACCGAACCGCTGTCCGAGCAGGGACTGGCCGGTGCGCGGGGGCAGCAGACGGCGCTGGAGAACTTCCTCGACTGGTGCGTCGAGGACATCGCCTGCCCGTTCGGCCAGGACGCCCGCGGCGCCCGCGAGCAGGTCGTGCGGCTCGTCGCCTCCCTCGACTCCGACCCCGTGCCGTCGGCCTTCGGCGAGCCGTTCTCCGGGCAGGACATGGTCGGCGCCATCGGTCAGGCGCTGTACAGCCAGGAGCTGTGGCCGTCGCTGGAGCGGGCGCTCGCGCAACTGCTCGAGGACGGTGACACCAGCGGCCTCGAGGGCTTCTCGTCCGGCGGCGTCACCTTCCCGGTGCGTGAGCCGGTCCGCGAGCCGGTCCGCGAGCCGGTCCGCGAGCCGGTCCGCGAGCGGGTGCGCGCACCGGGCCGCGAGGACAAGGGCGCCGGTCTGACCGACGAGGAGGACATCCCCATGGACAACCTTCCGGCCGCCCTGATGGCGATCAACTGCGCGGACGACCCCGACCGTCCCTCCGCCGGCCAGGTCACCGAGTCCCTGGGCCGACTGCGCGCACGGTACGAGGAGGCGTCGCCGGTCTTCGGCCGGTACCGGCTCACCCAGGTGCTCATGTGCTACGGCCGCCCCAAGGGCACCGACTACATCCGGGACGACGTGAAGGACCTCGACACCGCCAAGATGCTTCTCGTCGGCACCCGCGGCGACCCGGCGACGCCGTACCGCTGGACGACGGAGACGGCCGACCGGCTCGGTCCCTCCGCCGTGGTCCTGGACAACCGGGGCGAGGGACACACCGGCTACGCGTCCTCCGAGTGCGTGCACCGCAAGGTCGACGACTTCCTGCTGTACGGCTCCCTGCCGCCCGACGGCAGCTCCTGCGGCTCCGAGTCCGCCGGGGACGAGTCCGAGTGAGCGGTCGACCACGGCGCATGACCGATACGCCCAACATGCCCAACATGCCCAACATGCCCAACGGTTCTATCGTTCTGACATGGAGCACGATCTGAGTCCCGCCACCCTCGCCGAACTGCGGCGACCCCGTCCGTATCCGGCCGTGTCCGTGCTGACGCCCACGCACCGCCGCGAACCGGACAACGCCCAGGACCGCGTCCGGCTGCGCAACGTGGTCGCCGCGGCCAAGAAGCAGCTCGAGGACGATCCCGCGGTCAGCCGCGAACACCGCACGGAGGTGTCCCGCGAGCTCGACCGGGCCCTCGCCGAGATCGACCTGACGTACGCCGAGGACGGCCTGGCGATCTTCGCCGCTCCCGGTGAGCACCAGGTCTGGACACTCGCCCGCGCCGTGCCCGAGCGCGTGATCCTCTCGGACACCTTCCTGACCCGCAACCTCGTCGCCGCGCAGGCCGCCGAGCGGCCGTTCTGGGTCCTCTCGGTCGCCGCCGACCGCGTCAAGCTCTGGAGCGGCGGCGCGGGCCGGGTCGTCGAGGAACACCTCGGCGGCTTCCCGCTCGACCGGCCCGCGGAGGACTTCGACCCCGAACGCCAGGAACGGATCGGCGACGCGCCGAGCACCTTCCGGGACGAGGGGACCCGCAAGTTCCTGCGCGACGCCGACGCGGCGATGGGAAAGGTCCTGCGCGCGCATCCGCGGCCGCTGTACGTCACCGGCCCCGAGCCCGCACTGTCCCTGTTCGACGAGGCGGGCGTACTCGCCGCGGACGCGACGCTCGTCCCGCACGGAGGGCTCGCGCACGGCACCGCCGAGGCGGTGTGGCAGGCGGTGCGGCCTGTCCTCGACAACGAGGCGCGCGGGGCCGTCGAGGCGGTGGCCAGGGAGCTGGACGCGGCCCGCGGGCGCAAGGACTTCGCGGCCGGGGTCGACGAGCTGTGGGAGAACGCCCACACGGGCCGCGTCCGGCTGCTGGCCGTCGAGGAGAACTTCAAGGTGACGATGCGAGACGACGGCGACCATCTGGTCCCGGCGGACAGCGGCGACCTCGACGCCCGCCAGGACATCGTGGACGAGATCGTCGAGCAGTGCCTGGAGACCGGCGCCGAGGTCCGCTTCGTGCCGGACGGCGCGCTCGGGGACGCGGCCGGCATCGCGGGCGTGCTGCGGTACTGACGCGCGACGCGGCGGACGGGAACCGCTCCCCTCTTGACGGGCGTGAAAGCCTGTTCGCCGTACACGTACCCGCTGCTCGTGGGTGCGCGGCGGACGACGAAGGAGCGGGCGGAGCGTGAGCGGACTTCTGGGTGTGGCGGTCCTGGGCGCCGGACACATGGGCGCGGACCATGTACGACGTCTCGACCGGGTGGTGAGCGGCGCCCGGGTCGCCGCGGTGGCGGACCCGGACTCCGAGCGGGCGAAGGCGGCCGTGGGCGGGATCGGCGGGGTCGTCGTGCACACGGACGTCGAGGCCGCGCTGGACGCGCCGGGCGTCGAGGCCGTTCTGGTCGCCTCGCCCGGCGAGGCCCACGAGGAGGCACTGCTCGCCGCCTTCGCGCGGGGGCTGCCGGTCCTGTGCGAGAAGCCGATGGTGCCGGATTCCGCGGGCGCGCTGCGCGTGGTGGAGGCGGAGGCGCGCCTCGGCAGGAGGCTGGCGCAGATCGGGTTCATGCGGCGGTACGACGCCGAGTACCAGCGGCTGAAGTCCCTCCTGGACGGCGGGCGGCTGGGCCGGCCGCTGATGCTGCACTGCGTGCACCGCAACGTCTCCTCTCCGCCGCACTTCACCTCGGCGATGCTGCTCAGCAGCTCCGTGTCGCACGAGATCGACGCGGCCCGCTGGCTGCTCGGGCAGGAGCTGTCCGCGGTGAGCGTGCTGCGGCCGCGGCCGTCGGCGGGCGCACCGAAGGGCCTGCAGGATCCGCAGTTCGTGGTCTTCGAGACCGAGGGCGGTGCCCTGGTGGACGTGGAGGTCTTCGTCAACTGCGGCTTCGGCTACGAGGTGCGGTGCGAGGCGGTCTGCGAGGCGGGCAGCGCCCGGATCGGGGACGCGCGCACCATGGTGGTGACGGCGGCGGGCGCCGCCACGGAGGAGGTGCCGCAGGACTACCTCGTACGGTTCGCGGACGCCTACGACCGCCAGGTGCAGACCTGGGTGGACGCCACCCGGCGGGGCCGGGTCACCGGTCCGGGCTCCTGGGACGGGTACGCCGCCTCCGCGGTCGCCGAGGCCGGGGTGCGGGCGCTGGAGACGGGGGCGCGCACGCCCGTCGAACTGGCCCCCCGTCCGGCGCTGCACGACGACCCCGCATAGAACAAGGGTCCACACATAGAACAAGAGTCCACCGAACACCAGGGCGACGATGCTGCCGGGCCCGACGGCCCCTCAAGTCCCGTAGGAGACCTACGACTTGCTCTGGGTGTCGGGCATGCCGGACGCGTAGTGAAGTCGCACCGGGAAGACTGTGGCATATGCCGGAAGCACCACCGTATCGTGTGTTGCCAAATCCCTTACGGGGCGTCGCGGGCTGTGCAACAGTCGTAACGGTCCTTCCGCGGGCCTCGGTTCCGTCCTGGTCGTACCGTCAGCACATCGGAGTGCGTCATGTCGTCCCATCCCTCCGCGGACCACCCGGCCGCCCGGCCCCCGGGGCACGGCCCGGTCGAGGCCCTCATATCGCAGGCGCGGCGACTGCGGGGCGACGTGGACGCGGTACGGCGGGACAGCCAGGACGACGCGACCGACTCCCGGGGACGCTGGCAGCGCGCTCTGTACGACCTGGCGTTGCATCAACTCACCGATCTAGACGCGCACTTGGCTCAGCTCCGAGACGGTCCCGCACCCGCGCCCCGGCACGACTCACTGCTCAGCCGGGTCGGCAGCGCGGAGTGGAACCTGCTCACCGACGAGGCCGAGTGGTCCGCAGAGCTCTTCCGGATCCTGGGCCGCGACCCCGCGTCCGTCCCGCTCAGCCTCGACGAACTCCCGTCCCTGGTACCGGCCGAGGACCGCCCGAAACTGACGTCGATGGTCACGGACTGTCTCGTCGACGCCCGGCCCATCGACGGCGAGTTCCGCGTCGTGCGCCCCGACGGCGCCGTCCGCACCGTGCACATGATGGGTGAGCCGATGCTCGACGCGGACGGCAGCACCGCCTCGATGTGGGCGGTACTGCGGGACGTCAGCGAACTGCGCCGCAGTCAGCGGGCGGTGAGCGACACCCAGGACTCCCTGCGGAACTCTCCGCGGCGGGCGGACTCCGGGCAACGGCCCGTGGCCGAACCGGAGGAGGCCGTGCCGCCGCCCTGGCACGGCCTCCTCCGGTTCCCGCACCGGGGACGGCCGGGCCTGGACCTGGCCGCCGGGTACCTTGCGCCGGCCTCTTCGGCCTCGACGGTCCACGCGTCGGGGTACGGCGGCTGGTACGACGCGTGTCCACTCGCCGGCGACGAGACCCTGCTCAGCGTCGGCGACCTCGGCTGTCCGGAGCCCCCGGAGCCCGACGGGGCGCACGGCCCAGCCTTGCTGATCGGCGCCCTGCGCGGCCTGGCGCTGGCGGGCACCCGGCCTGCTCAACTCCGGGCCGCGCTCGCCGGGTTGCTCGAGGCCACCGCCCTGCCACCGGTGCGCGACGCCGTGTACTGCGGCTACCGGCCGCTCACCCGCACGCTGACGTGGGCCCACGCCGGAAGCCCCGTCCCGCTGCTGTTCCGCGGCGAAACGGGGCGTGCGCTGTCCGGGCAGACCGAGGTGACCCTCGAATCCGGCGACCTGCTGCTCCTGCACACCGGCGCACTCGAACCGGCAGCGGTGGAGCACCTCCTCTCGCAGGCCCCCCGCCTGACCGGGGCGGACTGCCCGGCACAGGACGCCGTACGGACCGTGACGCGGCTGCTGGGTGAGTCTGGGTGTCAGGGGGACGCCTGCGTGCTGGTGGCCCGGGTGACGCCCTAGTTCCCAGGCCTGCGGAGCGCCTCGCGCCCTGGGGTGCCCTGGGTCTGCGCTGGTCCTGCCCTAGGCCGGCGCGACGTCGCCGCCCCTCCCCTTCCCCCTGGGCGACCTGTCCCTGGGCAGCGCCAGTTTGATCTCTTCGCGCAGCTCCTGGATCTTCGGGTAGCCGGCGTACTCGGCGGTGAGCCGGTACATCTGCCGCAGCCGGTCCCAGGTCCGCTGGGAGGAGTTGGACCCCATCGACACCAGGGCCAGGCGTGCGTAGCGGTCCGCCTGTTCGGGGTCGTCGGCGATGAAGCAGGCGGAGGCCATCGACAGATAGTCGAAGATCTTGGACCGCTGCCGTCCGTCGATCCTGAGCGCCAGGGCCTTGTCCGCGTAGTGCTGGGCGTGCGCGGCGGCGCCCGGTTCGAACTCGGCGAGCGTCCGGTAGGCCAGGGCCTGCATGCCGTACAGGTCCTCCTCCTTGAACGTCTGCATCCAGTCCGGCGGCGGCACGTCGGCCTTGTCGGAGACGAAGAGGTCCTCGGCGCGTCCCAGGGTCCGGCGCATCGCCTGGCCCTTGCCCATCGAGGCCTGCGCCCAGGCCTCGATGGTGTAGAGCATGGCCTTGGTGCGCGGCAGTACCTGCTCACCGGAGCCGGACTGGGCGAGCTTCATGAGATCCAGCGCCTCGTCGGGGCGGCCCAGGTGCACCATCTGACGGGCCGCCCGGGAGAGCGCCTCGCCCGCCCGGGGCCGGTCGCCGCCCTCGCGCGCGGCGTGGGCGGCGATGACGAAGTACTTCTGGGCCGTGGGTTCCAGGCCTACGTCGTGCGACATCCAGCCCGCGAGGACGGCCAGGTTGGCGGCGACGCCCCACAGGCGCCGCTGGAGATGGGGCGGGTGGTGGTAGGCGAGCATGCCGCCCACCTCGTTGAGCTGGCCCACCACGGCCTTGCGCTGGAGCCCGCCCCCGCGGGCGGCGTCCCAGGCGCGGAACACTTCGACCGAGCACTCCAGTTCGGCCACTTCCTCCGACCCCACGGGGGCGGCCTCGTAGCGGTCGAACCCGGCGGGGTCGGCGTGCAGGGGTTGGTGGAGGTCGGGGGCATCGGCCGCCAGGGCCGGGTCGGTGTGCAGCCAGTCGTGCATGGCGCTGCTGAGTGCGGAGCCCGCGGCGAGCGCGGCGCCCGCGCCCACCAAGCCGCGTCGGTTGAGCATGAGGTCCATTCCCGTGAATTCGGTGAGGACCGCCGCAGTCCGCTCGGGCGCCCACGGCACTCCGTCGGGATGCTCTTCGCTCCCGTCGTGTGGCCGTTTCCCCGCACGCCCGTGCCGGACCAGACCGAGGTCCTCGATGGTCACGACACGGCCGAGACGCTCGGTGAACAGTGCGGCCAGCACCCTCGGCACCGGATCGCGCGGGATCTCTCCCATGTCGATCCACCGCCGCACCCGTGAGGTGTCGGTCGCAAGCTGGGGGTGGCCCATGGCCGCCGCCTGCCGGTTGACCAGCCTCGCGAGTTCGCCCTTGGACCAGCCGGCCAGGCCGAACAGGTCCGACAGACGGGTGTTGGGTTCTCCGCTCACGTCAAGCCCCCAGGTTCTCGGCTGAGTTGACAGTAGCCCCGTGCGGGTTGCCGGGCGACTATTCGCCACCGTTCGCCAGGGTGCGCCAGATGGTGTGCCACGGGCGGCCGGGTGTCAGGTAGGAATGCGCCACCCCGACCCGGTCGCCGCGGGGGTACTCCCCAGGGTGGCCCCAGGCGGCCGGTCGGGCGGCGCGACGGCTTTCGGAAGACGGGCCCTCCGGACCGGACGGACTGGACCGAACGGACCGGACCCAACGGACGGATCGAACGGACCGGATCGAACGGACCGGACCGGCACCGCTCTTCAGACAGGCACAGCAGGCACACGAAGGGATCTGTCTCGCCCATGTACGCAGCATCGTCCTCCGTGTCCGCCCCGCAGCGCTCGCTGCACCCCCGCCCGGCGGCGGGCGGCGGCCCCTATCTCGCCCCCGCTCGTCCGGCGGCCCCGGTGCTCGGGGCCGGCAGGGCGCGGCTCGGCGCGGGGCCCGGCACACAGCCGCTCAGCGGGAGAATCGACCTGTCCGGCCCTCAGGGCGCCCAACTGCGCGCGGCGATCGCCGCCGTGCACCGGATCTGTCCGGAGTTCGCCCCCGTGCAGGTACTGCGCCGCAGCGGGCGGTCCGTGCTCCTGGTCGGTACGACCGGACGCAGCACGGCGGTGGCCAAGTGCTTAGTGGACCACTCCCCCGCGTGGGCGGAGCGCAGTCGGCACGAGATAGGGGCATACCGCTCGTTCGTCCGGCAGCGCCCTCCGGTGCGGGTGCCGAGACTGATCGCGGCGGATCCGGACAACGGCACGCTGGTCATCGAGCGGATGCCGGGACGGGTGGCGGCGCTCCAGCGGCACCCCGTGGAGGCCCCGCCGCGGGCGGACATCAGGGCGGCGCTCGGCGCGGTCTGCCGGCTGAACGCCTGGCGGCCGCCGGCCGGCACCTTCGAAGCCCCGCTGGACTACGCGGCCCGGATCTCCCGGTACCACGAGCTGGGGCTGCTCACCGACCGGGATCTCGGCGACCTGCAGAAGCTGCTGCACGGCATCGCCCACGCGGGCGGACGCCAGGGCATGGGCCAGTTCTGTCACGGTGACGCGCTGCTGTCGAACGTCCTCATGTCGCCCTCCGGTCCGGTCCTTGTGGACTGGGAGCACGCGGGCTGGTATCTCCCGGGCTACGACCTGGCGACGCTGTGGGCCGTCCTCGGCGACGCCCCGGTGGCTCGCCGCCAGATCAGCCAGCTCGCCCAGTCGGCGGGCACCGCGGCGCGCGACGCGTTCCTGGTGAACCTGATGCTCGTACTGACCAGGGAGATCCGCACCTACGAAACGGCGCTGCAGCGCTCCCTGCACGACACGGTCGCGGCACCGTCGGCGCCGGCCCATCCGGGTGCCGCGCCGACCGGCGAGGAGCAGCGGCTGCTGCTACGCCGGCTGCACGACGACTGCCAGATGGCCCGGCGGGCCGTGCGGGCGGCGGTCGGCACGCGCTGACACGAGAGGACGACGGTCCGCGGTGTGCCCCTCGGGGCACGCCGCGGATTTCGTGTACTCAGGTGCGTGCAGGGGCCATTGGTGTAAGCCACTGACGCCGTGCAGGCCCGTGCGCCGCCGCCACGAAACTCACCCGACCCCTTGCTGACGTGGGAAATCGCCGATGTGACGGCATGATTGACGGATCGTCGGACCGCCGGGTACCACTGAGCCACGCCCGGCCCCGCACGCCCCGTCACGACCGCCACGCCCGACCGTCTCAGGAGGCCGCTTTGCGAGGATCCCCCGTCGTGCCCGCCCTGGCCACCGCGGCACTGCTGCTGCCCCTGCTCGGCGCGGCACCGTCCGCCGCCGGGTCCTTCGGCGCACCGCCCGCCCCGGACCGCCTCCAGCGGGCGTTCGCCACCGCCGCGGCCGAGTACCACGTGCCGCAGAGTGTCCTGCTCGGCGTCGCCTACCTCCAGTCCCGCTGGGACGCGCACGGCGGCGCGCCGAGCGTGACCGGCGGCTACGGCCCGCTGCACCTCACCGACGCCCGCACCGCGCTGGCCGGGGCGTCGCACCACGGCGAGGGCTCCGAGGACCCGCGCGGGGACGACGCCCGCGCCCCGCTGCACCCGACGGGTACGGCCGCCGCACCGCCCGCCGACCTGCCCGAGCGGCTGACCACGCTGCCGAAGGCCGCCGAGCTGACCGGGCTGAGCGCCGAGACGCTGCGCACGGACCCGGCCGCCAACGTGTCCGGCGGTGCTGCGCTGCTCGCCGCCGCGCAGCGGGAACTGGGCGAGCCGCTCAGTTCGGACCCGGCCCACTGGTACGCGGCGGTGGCCCGCTTCTCGGGCGCGGCGGACTCCGCGACGGCTGCGGCGTACGCGGACGACGTGTACGAGGTGATCCGCGCGGGCGAGCGGCGGACCACGGACGCCGGCCAGCGGGTCACCCTGGCGGCCCGTCCGGGCGTGGCTCCCGACGTCTCGCAGCTCGAGGGTGCGGGCCTGCGGGCCTCCTCGGCCGCCGGCACCGAGTGCCCGAAGTCGGTGTCCTGCGAGTGGGTCCCCGCGCCGTACGAGGAGTTCGGCGACGGCGACTACGGCAACCACGACCTGGGCGCCCGGCCCGCCTCCCAGCGCATCCGGTACATCGTCGTGCACGACACGGAGGGCACCTGGAACGGGGTCCTCAACCTGGTCCAGGATCCCACCTACGTGTCCTGGAACTACACCCTGCGCTCCACCGACGGCCACATCGCCCAGCACGTGAAGGCGAAGGACGTCGCCTGGCACGCGGGCAACTGGTACGTCAACGCCAAGTCGATCGGCCTGGAGCACGAGGGCTTCCTGGCCGAGCCGGACGCCTGGTACACGGAGGCGATGTACCGTTCGTCGGCGCGGCTGGTGAAGTACCTGGCGAAGAAGTACGACATTCCGCTGGACCGGCAGCACGTCCTCGGCCACGACAACGTCCCCGGGACCACCACGGCGACGATCCCGGGCATGCACACCGACCCGGGCCCGTACTGGGACTGGCGGCACTACTTCAAGCTGCTCGGCCGTCCCTTGCAGCCGACCGCCGGGAAGAAGTCCTCCCTGGTGACGATCCGCCCCGACTACGCCGCCAACCGCCCCGAGTACACCGGCTGCGAGACGGCGGGCGAGCCCTGCGCGGCGCACGGCTCCAGCGAGGTGCGGCTGTACTCCGACCATGACGTGAACGCGCCCCTGATCAAGGACATCGGCCTCGGCACCACCCCCACGACCGGGGTGAACGACCTGTCGTCCCGGGTCTCCACGGGCCAGCAGTACGCGGTGGCCGACCGGTGGGGCGACTGGACGGCCATCTGGTACCTGGGCCAGAAGGCCTGGTTCCACAACCCGAGGAAGAGCCCGGCGGCGGTGCCCGCGTCGGGCCGGGTGATCACTCCGAGGGAGGGTCTGGAGAGCGTCCCGGTGTACGGGCGCGCGTACCCGGAGAAGGCCGCCTACCCGGCGGACGTGCCCGCCCAGGCGGTCTCTCCACTGCCGTACACCCTGCTCGCTGGGCAGAAGTACGTGGTGGGTGAGAAGGTGCCCGGCGAGTACTACTACGCGGTCACCTTCGACGAGGCGTCCCACCGGGTGGTGACCGGCAAGGACCAGTACTACGAGATCCAGTACGGCCACCGGGTGGCGTACGTGCGCGCCGCCGACGTGAGGGTCGCGACCGCGCGTTAGCGACCGGGGCGTGGGCGCCGGGGCGTGGGCCTCAGCCCTGCTGGAAAAGCTCCGCCGGGAGCGGCTTCAGCAGGGTGTACAGGTCGTCGGTGATGGGGCGGTCCCAGGCGGCGATGGTCACCAGGACGCCGTCGCTGCGGTCGAACTGCACGCAGGAGATCCGGCCCTCGGAGAGCTTGAGGCGGCGCACGATGAGGAGGTTGTCGCCCTGCATCACCGGGACGTCCTCGGCGCCGACGACCGTGATCTCCTCGTCGTTCTCCAGGGCGAGGAGGAGCTGGGCCACCTCGAAGGGGATCTCTCCCTCGGGGACCTCGCGGGCCGGGGAGCCGTCCGGCAGGTTGCCGATGATCATCGCGGGGCCGCGGCCGCCGAACAGGTCGTAGCGCAGGAAGACGCCCTGGCAGCTACCGTCGGGCGCGGGCAACAGGCCGGCGCCCAGATTCCCGGGCCAGTCGCCCGGGTCCATGGCCAGTACGTCGAAGTCGGGCCCGGCGGGCGTGGCGCTGCGGCGGCGGAGGAACGACATGCCGCCATGGTACGTGGCCGAGCCCCGCGAACGGTGTGCGGGCGACCGCCCGGCCGGGCTACCCGGTCCGCTTGTGCCGCTCCTCGTGGCGGGCCACCCGGGCCCGGTTGCCGCAGGACGGTTTGCACCACTCCTGACGCGGGTGGTCCTTGAGGAAGTAGCGCACGCAGCGCGGTGCGTGGCAGGCCCGCAGCCGCCGCCGGTCGGGCCCCGCGAGGAAGGCGATCACGGCGTGCGCGAGGGCGGCGGCGAGGTCGGCCCGGCCGCCGTGCACGGGTGCGGCGCGTACGACGGGTTCGGCGGCGTCGGCGGTGTCGTCGTCGGTGTCGGCCCAGGTCAGTACGGGGACCGTGGGGGTACGGGCGGCCGCCTCGTTCAGGCGCCGCAGGGCCTCGGGGACGGGCAGCAGCCGCGCCGCGTCGGCGGGACTCGGCTCGCCGGGGCGCACGGCGCGGGCGAAGAGGGCACGGGCGGCGGCCCGCACGTCCCGTACGTGTTCCAGAACGGCGGCGTCGGCAGTGAAGGCCTCGGCGTCCGGCACGGTGCCGGGGTGGGCCCGCACCCAGGCGGTGAGCCCGGCGGGGTGGGTCAGGTCGTCGGCGACCCCGCCGCGCCCGTCGTGCCGGACGGTCAGCGCGAGGTCGAGGGCGATCCGGGTGTCCCTGCTGGGCGAGTCCTGCATGGGGCCGATGATAGGCACGCGTGCCAAACCGCCCGCCGCCCCGCCGCCCCGTCCCGCCGGGTCGGCGGGTCGGCGGGTCGGCGGGTCGGCGGGGGCCTGGGTCGTCGGGGGCCTGGGCCGCCGGAAGCCTGGGTCGTCAGTCCTCGGGGGGCGCCTCCTCGGGGGGCGCCGGGAGCCTGGGCCGCCGGAAGCTTGGGCCGCCGCGAGCCTGGGTCGTCGGGGGCCTGGGTCGCAGCGAGCCTGGGTCGTCGCGAGCCTGGGTCGCAGCGAGCCTGGGTCGTCAGTCCTCGGGGGGCGCCGGTGGCACCACGGCGACCGGGGAGGCCGCGTGCAGCAGGACGGCGTGGGTGACCGAGCCCATCATGCGGGCGGGGGCCAGCAGGCGCCGGCGGTGGCGGCCGACGACGACCAGTTCGGCGTCCCGGGAGGCCGCGACCAGGTGTCCGGCGGCGTCACCGGGCGCGACGTACGGCTCGGCCCGGACGTCGGGGTGGCGCTCGCGGTAGGGGGCGAGGAAGCCGTCGGCGAGGACCCGGGTCTCGCTCTCGAGGGAGACCTCGTCGATCACCGGGGGCACGATCTGGCCCGCGGCGGCCCAGCTCTGCACCGGCCACGGGTACGCGGCGACCACCTGGAGGCGGGCGCCGCGCAGCTCGGCCTCGGTGAAGGCGAAGGACAGGGTGGCGTCGTCGGGGCTGTCCACGTGCAGGCCGACCGCCACCCTGGGGCCGGGTTCGGCCGGTGCCTCGCCGTGGACCTCGCGTCCGGGGCGCGGCACCACGACGACGGGGCACTCGGCGTCGCGGGCGGCGGCCATGCCGTTGGAGCCGAGCAGCAGACCGGTGAAGCCGCCCCGGCCCCGGGAGCCGAGCACCAGCAGTTGGGCGTCGGCACCCAGTTCCGGCAGCAGGGCGCCCGGTACGCCCTCCATGCCGACGTATTCCGTCTCGACCGCGAAGGCCCGCCCCTGAAGGTGCGCGCGGGCCTGGTCGAGCGCCGGGTCCTCAGCGGTGTCCGGCGGACCCGCGACCAGGACGTCGGTCTGGGCCCAGGCGGCGTACTGGCGCACGTGCACCACCCGCAGGGGTGCCTGGCGCCGGTGGGCGGTGTCGAGCGCCCAGTCCAGGGCGCGCAGGCCGTCGTCCGAACCGTCGACCGCCGCGATGACCGGCAGGGTGCTCATGGGTCCTCACCTCCGGAGTACGGACTTCCCCCCGGCTGCGGACGAAACACCCCGGTTCGGCCGGTCGGCTCACCCAGCCGGTGTCCTACGTGAGGTCGAACTCCCCTTCCCGTGCTCCCGACACGAACGCGCCCCATTCCGCCGGGGTGAAGATCAGGGAGTGGCTTTGTGGGCTGCCGCTGTTCCGCATGGCGATGAATCCCTCGACAAAGGCGATCTGGACATCCCCCAGGCCTCGGCTGCTGGACTGCCACTGCGCGTTGCTGAGGTCCAGCTCCGGCTTGTCCCAGCCCGTGAGCGGGCGCTGTTGGGTGGTGCTTTCGGCCACGTCCGTGCTCCTCCCGATCTCGTCGTCCGCGGCCAGCCTAGCGATCGGTTCCGACCGCCGACAGGCCACGTGAGGGGTGCCTTTCACAAGAGATCCGAGGGCCGCGTCAGGAACCGGCGAAGCGGTCCCGCAGCTCCCTCTTGAGGATCTTCCCGCTGGCGTTGCGCGGCAGGGCGTCCACGAACAGCACCCGTTTGGGTGCCTTGAACGCGGTGAGGTTCTCGCGGGCGTGGGCGATCAGTGCGTCCTGCGTGACCTCGCCGCGCGGTACGACGACGGCCGTGACGGCCTCGATCCACCGCTCGTCGGGCAGGCCGATGACCGCGGCCTCGGCGACGGCGTCGTGCGTGTAGAGGGCGTCCTCGACCTGCCGGGAGGCGACCAGCACGCCTCCGGAGTTGATGACGTCCTTCACCCGGTCGACGATCGTGTAGTAGCCGTCCCCGTCCCGCACGGCGAGGTCGCCGGAGTGGAACCAGCCGTCACGGAAGGCGGCCTCGGTCTCCTCCGGCCTGTCCCAGTAGCCCTCGCACAACTGCGGGGAGCGGTAGACGACTTCGCCGGGTGTGCCGTCGGGTACGTCCTTGCCGTCCTCGTCGACCACGCGCGCGTCGACGAACAGGACGGGCCGGCCGCAGGAGTCCATGCGGCCCTCGTGCTCGTCCGGGCCCAGGACGGTGGCGAGGGGGCCGATCTCGCTCTGGCCGAAGCAGTTGTAGAAGGCGAGGCGCGGCAGGCGGGCGCGCAGCCGTTCCAGGACCGGGACCGGCATGATCGACGCCCCGTAGTAGGCCTTGCGGAGGCCGCCGAGGTCGCGGGTGGCGAAGTCGGCGCGGTTCGCGAGGCCGATCCACACGGTCGGCGGTGCGAACAGGCTGTCCACGCGGCCCGCTTCGATCAGGTCGAAGAGCCGGTCGCCGTCCGGCGCGTCCAGGACGATGTTCGTCGCGCCGACGGCGAGGTAGGGCAGCAGGAAGACGTGGGTCTGCGCCGAGTGGTAGAGCGGGAGGGCGTGCACGGGGCGGTCCCCGGCGCCGAGGTCCAGGGCGGTGATGGCGCTCAGGTACTCGTGCACCAGCGCCCGGTGGGTCATCATCGCGCCCTTGGGCAGTGCGGTGGTGCCCGAGGTGTACAGGAGCTGCACCAGGTCCTCGGCGGCGGGCTCCGGGCCGTCGTACGCGGGCGCCGCGGCGAGGCGGGCGAGGAGCGAGTCGTCGGCGTCGCGCAGCGGCAGGGTGCGGGTCCCGCCGGGGAGCCGGCCGGCGAGGCCGGGGTCGGCGAGGACCAGGCTGCTGCCGGACTGGCCGACGATGTAGGCGAGGTCGTCGCCGGTGAGGTTCTGGTTGACCGGGACGTGCACCAGGCCCGCGCGGGCGCAGGCCAGGAAGGCGATCAGGTAGGCGTCGGAGTTGTGGCCGTAGGCGCCGACCCGGTCGCCGGGGGCCAGCTTCTCGGCGCGCAGGACGCTCGCCGCGCGGGAGACGGCGGTGTCGAGTTCCTCGTACGTCCAGGAGCGGTCGCGGTACTCCACCGCGACGCGTGCCGGAGTGCGTCGGGCGCTGCGCCGCAGCACCCCGTCGACGGTGCTGCCGGTGCTGCCGTGTCCGGGCGTCATGACCTGATCCTCGGCCGGTCGCCGGGGCGGGTCAAGCGGTGTGCGTCCGGTCCGCCGACTCCTCGCGCCCACTTCGCAGGCCCCATTGACACAACCCGTCACTGACAGGAAAGTTTCACTCCGCACGGCGATCAGGGAAAGATACTTTCAGCTTCGGTGCGGGAGGCTCTTCGATGGCCGGACAGGCGACGAACGGATTCACACGGCGCCAACTGGGCGCCGGGGCCCTGGCCCTGGGCGGTGCGCTGGCCATCGCCCCGTTCGCGGCTGGGCCGGCCGAGGCCGTCTCCGACAAGGGCCGCCGCCCCACCCTCCGGCACGGCTCCGCCGGGCGCGCCGGGCTGCTGTCGGGCCATCTGCGGCAGCTCGTCACCGACGCCGAGGCGTTCCTCGCCCCGTCCCCCGAACACCCGTGGTACGCGGGCGCCGTGCTGCTCGCCGGCCGGGGCGGCACGGTGGCGCTGCACGAGCCGATCGGCATGGCGGTGCGCTACCGGGCCTACGACGAGGCGACCGACACCGGTGTCGAGTTCCCGGCGGGGCAGCAGATCCCGATGGCCGAGGACACGGTGTTCGACCTCGCGTCGATCTCCAAGCTGTTCACCTCGATCCTCGCCGTGCGGCAGCTTGAGCGGGGCGCGCTGGAGCTGGAGGCGCCGGTCGCCTCGTACCTGCCGGAATTCGGGCGGGCGGGCAAGCAGGACGTGACGGTCCGTCATCTGCTGACGCACACCTCGGGGTTCCGGGCGTGGATCCCGCTGTACAGCGCGCCCACGTACGAGGAGAAGGTCCAGCTCGTCTACGACGAGGCGCCGGTCAGCGCGCCCGGCACGGCGTACCTGTACTCGGACCTGAACATGATCTCGCTCCAGCTCGTGCTGGAGAAGGTCACGGGCCGCGCCCTGGACGTCCTGCTGCGCGAGGACGTCACCGGACCGCTCGGCCTGGAGCGCACCCGCTACAACCCGCCCGCGTCCTGGCGGCCGGGGATCGCGGCCACCGAGGACGCCCGGCGGCCCTGGTCCGGCCTGGACCGCGGTCTCGTGTGGGGCGAGGTGCACGACGAGAACGCCTTCAGTCTCGGCGGCGTCGCCGGTCACGCGGGGGTGTTCGCCAGCGCGTGGGACCTCGCGGTGCTCGGCCGTACGCTGCTCAACGGCGGCTCCTACGGCCGGGCGCGCATCCTGCGGCCGGAGTCGGTGGAGCTGATGTTCACCGACTTCAACACCGACTTCCCGGGCGACGAGCACGGCCTGGGCTTCGAGCTGTACCAGCACTGGTACATGGGCGCGATGGCCACGCCGCGCACGGCCGGCCACACCGGCTTCACGGGTACCTCGCTGGTGCTCGACCCGACGACCGACTCGTTCCTCGTCGTGCTCGGCAACTCCGTCCATCCGGTGCGCGGTTGGCGCTCCGGCTCGGCTCCCCGGGTGGCGGCCGGCACCAACCTGGCGCGGGCCGTGCCGGTCCGGCCCGCGCACGGGCGCAGGGCGTGGTTCTCCGGGACGGCGAGTTCCGCCACGGCCACGCTCACGCTGCCCGCGCTGGACACCTCGGCCGGCCGGGCGCGGCTGCGCTGCGCGCTGTGGTGGGACACGGAACCCGGTTCGGACGCCCTCGTCCTGGAGGCCACGACCGACGGCGGCGGCTCGTGGCAGCCCGTCCCGTTCACCACCACGCGGCGCGGCGAGGCGCCCCGGGAGCACCCGGCGGGCTCGGCCACCGGCTGGTCGGGACGCGTCTGGCACCGGCTCGGGGCGGACCTCCCGGCGACGCGCGGGCTCACCCTGCGCTGGCGGTACACGACCGACCGGCTGTACGTGGGCCGCGGGGCGTACGTCGACGGGCTGCGCGCGGAGGCGGCCGGCGACGTCCTGTTCCACGACGCGCGCCCGGCGGACGCGGCGCGCGTCGAGACGGCGGGGTGGACGGCGTCGGCGAACTAGGACCTGTCCGGGACCGTTGGGGGTCAGCCGACCGTCCGCTCCAGCACCGCCATCGCCGCGTTGTGCCCCGGCACCCCGCTCACCCCTCCCCCGCGCACCGCGCCCGCGCCGCACAGCAGGACGTTCGCCTGTCCGGTCTCCACGCCCCAGTGGCCGGTGTTCTCCTGGGCGTGGGGCCAGGACAGCTCACGGTGGAAGATGTTCCCGCCGGGCAGGCGCAGATCGCGTTCGAGGTCGAGCGGCGACCTGGCCTCGACGCAGGGCCGCCCGTCGGCGTCGGTCGCCAGGCAGTCGGCGAGGGGCTGGGCCAGGTGGGCGTCCAGTTGGGCGAGGGTCGACTTCAGCAGCTCCTCGCGTACGGCGTCGTTGTTCCGGGCGAAGAGGCGGGCGGGTGTGTGCAGGCCGAACAGGGTGAGCGTGTGCATGCCCTTGGCGGCGAGGTCCGGGCCGAGGATCGTGGGGTCGGTCAGCGAGTGGCAGTAGATCTCGGAGGGCGGCGCGGTGGGCAGTTCGCCGGCGGCCGCCCTGGTGTGCGCGGCGGCCAGTTGCTCGTAGCCCTCGGCGATGTGGAAGGTTCCGGCGAAGGCCTCGCGCGGATCGGCCTCGGGGTCGCGCAGCCGCGGGAGCCGGGTCAGCAGCATGTTCACCTTGAGCTGGGCGCCCTCGGCGGGTGGGGGCGGCGCCTGCCCCGTGAGGGCGGCCAGTTCCCTCGGGGAGGCGTTCACCAGCACGTGGCGTGCGGCGGCGACGCCCTCGCCGCCGGCCGAACGGTAGGTGACCTCGGCCGTTCGCCCGTCCGCTTCGATCCGCAGCGCCTCGTGTCCGGTGGCGAGCACGGCGCCCGCGGCTCGGGCCGCACCCGCCAGGGCGTCGGTGAGGGCGCCCATGCCGCCGACCGGAACGTCCCAGGCGCCGGTGCCGCCGCCGATCACGTGGTAGAGGAAGCAGCGGTTCTGGCTCAGGGAGGGGTCGTGGGCGTCGGCGAAGGTGCCGATCAGCGCGTCGGTGAGGGCCACGCCCCGCACCAGGTCGTCGGCGAAGTGCTCCTCGATCGCGACGCCGACCGGTTCCTCGAACAGGGCCCGCCAGGCCGCCTCGTCGTCGACCCTGCGGCGCAGTTCGTCCCGGGTGGGCAGCGGCTCGGTGAGGGTCGGGAAGACCCGCTGGGCCACGTGGCCGGTCATGGCGTAGAACCGCTGCCAGGCCGTGTACTCCCGCTCCGAGCCGGTGAGCCGCGCGAACGACTCCCGGGTCCGCCGCTCGCCCCCGCCGACGAGGAGCCCGGTGGGCCGCCCGTCGCGCTCGACGGGAGTGTACGAGGAGACGGTGCGGCCGCGTACCCGGAAGTCCAGGCCGAGGTCCCGCACGATCTTCTTCGGCAGCAGGCTGACCAGGTACGAGTAGCGCGACAGCCGTGCGTCGACCCCGGCGAACGGCCGCGTGGACACGGCCGCTCCGCCGGTGTGGTCCAGCCGTTCCAGCACCAGCACGGAGCGGCCGGCCCGGGCCAGGTAGGCGGCGGCGACCAGGCCGTTGTGGCCGCCGCCGACGATGACGGCGTCGTAGGTGCGCGAGGTGCTGGGCGGGGTCGTCATGGCTCTTGGTAACACGGCCCGTTCGGGGACGGCCAGCCCGCCGACGGGCACCGCCGTCGGCGTGATCGGGCTGCGGCTGTCGGGCTCGGCGCACCGGGTCGCCGGCGGGACTGCCGTCGTCGACGCGGTGACGGGACACGGCCGCCACCCGGCGACGTCGGCGCTGGGGTCTGTCTGACAATCCCGTCTGCCTCGCGACGCCATGCAGGCCCTCTCGCCGCACCGGGCGCAGAGCCGAGTACATCCAGTACGAGGCTCTACGCCCGACACTCCGAGAGCACGCACTGGCGCCGCGAGGCCGCCCTCCGGGCGACGACGGAAATTGTCAGACAGGCCCTGGTCCGGCGGGAGGCCGCTCGCAGCCGGCGCACGACTTCGGCGCGGGCCTCCCGGTCAGCGTGCCGCCGCGCCGCGCAGTGCCGCGACCCTGCGGTACAGCGCCGCGGCCTCGGCGGAGCGGCCGAGTTGTGCCAGGCAGTGGGCCTCGTCGTCGCGGCCGACGAGGGTGTCGGGGTGGTCGGGGCCCAGCACGCGTTCGCGGGCGGCGGCCACCAGGCGGTACTCGGTGAGGGCGGCGGACCAGCGGCCCAGCCAGCCCAGGCCGACGGCGACCTCGCGGCGGCCGGCCAGGGTGTCCGGGTGGTCCGGACCCAGCACGCGTTCGCGGATCGCGCACACCTCGCGGGCCTCGGCGAGGGCCTCGACCCAGCGGCCCAGCCTGCCGAGGTTGACACCCAGGCCGTGCCGGGCGCGCAGGGTCTCGGGGTGCTCGGGTCCCTGGGCGCGGGCGCGGTCCTCGATCAGCTCCTCGTACACGGTCAGCGCCTCGGCGCAGCGGCCGAGGCGGCCCAGGCCGATGCCGATCTCGTAGCGGGCGGCGAGCGTGTCGGGATGGTCCGGGCCGAGCGCTTCGGCGCGGGCCGCGGCGACCTCCAGGTAGGTCGCCAGGGCCTCCTGCCAGCGGTCCAGCCGCCCGAGTTCGTAGGCGACCTCGTAGCGGGTGACGAGGGTGTCGGGATGGTCCGGGCCGAGCACGCGGGCGCGGGCGGCGGCCACCTCGCGGGCCATCCGGTGGGCTTCCTCGGTGCGGCCGAGCCGTCCGAGGTTGAAGGCGAGGTTGTGCCGGCAGCGCAGCGTGTCGGGATGGTCGGTGCCCATGGTGCGCTCGCGGGCGGTGAGGACCGCTGTGTAGACCTGGTGGGCGTCGGCGTGCCGGCCCAGCCGGCCCAGGGTGTAGGCCATCTCCTGGCGGACGGCGAGGGTGTCGGCGTGGTCGGCGCCCAGCACCCGGATCCTGGCCTCGGCGACATGCTTGTACGCGCGCAGCGCCTCGGCGGGGTGGCCGGCGCGGCCGAGGGTGACGGCGGCCTCGTAGCGGCTGGCGAGCGTGTCGGGGTGGTCGGGACCGAGCAGTCGCTCGCGTTCGGCGGCGACCGCGCGGTGGATCTCGCCGGCCTCCTCCCAGCGGCCGAGCCGGCCCAGGCTCAGGCCCGCGTGGTGCCGTGCGGCCGGCCCGACGAGCGCCTCGGGCGCCGGGTCCGGCCGTTCGCCGGGGGCGTGCGGGGCGGTCCGGTCGGCGGCGGGACGCGGGATCCACTCGCCGGACAGGCCCGCCGCGGGGTCCGGGGGCGTGGTGCGCAGGCCGGTGCCGGTCGCCTTGTGGCCGGTGGTCATGCCGTGGGTCCAGGACGGCAGCGCGGCCCGGCTCCCGACCGGCCGGGGCGTGCGCGGCGGGGCCGGCCACGGCGTCGGCGGCGGGGCCGCGGCCAGGGCCGGCACCTGCACCTGTGCCGGTGCCGTGCGCCCGGCGGTGATCCGGCGGCCCAGTTCCCGGGCGTCGTCCGGGCGTTCCTCGGGCCGTTTGGCCAGCAGGTCCAGGATGATCCGGTCCAGGTATCGGGGCAGTTCGGCGCGGTGGGTGCGGGGCGGCTCGGGTTCGGTGTCGCGGTGGCCGACGAGGATCGCCCAGGCGTCGTCGAGGTCGAACGGCGGGACGCCGGTGGCGATCTCGTAGAGCACGCAGCCCAGTGAGTACAGGTCGCTGCGCAGGTCGACCTCGTCGCCGCCGATCTGCTCGGGCGACATGTAGTGCGGGGTGCCCATGGCGATGCCGGTGCCGGTCAGGCGCGCGGTGAAGCCGACGTCGTGACCGAGGCGGGCGATGCCGAAGTCGCAGATCTTCACGGTGCCGTCGCCGGTCCGCACGATGTTGGCGGGCTTCAGGTCGCGGTGGACGATGCCCTGTTCGTGGGTGTAGGCGAGCGCGGAGGCGACCTGCTCGGCGATGTCGACGACGTCGGGGACCGGCAGCGGACGGTGCTTGTCGTCCTCGAGGAGCCGGCTCAGGTCGCGCCCCTCCAGCAGCTCCATGACCAGGAAGAGCACGCCGTCCCACTCGCCGAAGTCGTGCACGACGGTCACCCCGCGGTGCTGGAGCGCGGCGGCCACCCGGGCCTCGCGCCGGAATCTCTCCCGCAGGACGCGGGTGACGGAGTGGTCGTGCTGCGTGCCCAGCGGTTTGAGGCACTTGACGGCGACGCGACGGCCCAGTGACTCGTCCTTCGCCCGCCACACCTCGCCCATGCCGCCGCGCCCGATCCTCTCGAGCAGCCGGTATCGGCCCTGGATCAGTGTGCTGTCCCCCATGACTTCGCCCCGCCCCCGTGGTTCAGTCCGCCCCGCCCTCCCCTGTTCGGTCCAGTATGGCGGCTTGTCGTCCGAGTTTGTATGGCGCCGGGCGGGCGGCAGGGCCGAGCCGTGCCATGGCGCGCAGGATGTGTTTGGGCGGCAGCCGCCAGCGCAGACGTGCGGGAATCGCGCGCAGCAGGGTGCCCGTGGCGCGCAGCCGGCGGGTGACGGTGGCGGGGGCGGGCGCCGGTCTGCCGTAGAGCTCGTGCGCGTACGGCGGTAGTGAGTCGTACGCAAGACGGGCGACCCGCCGCCACAGCAGCTCGCGCGCCGGGACCAGGAGGGGGTGCGTGGGCGGGCGGAGCAGGAAGTCGTCGACCTCGTGCGCCTCGTCCCCCGCGGCCAGTTCGGGCCGTGTCCGCGCGAAGTAGTCGGCCAGCTCGGCCCGGTTCGCGGGTGCGGAGCCGGGGTCGAGACCGACGAGGCGGGCTCTGTGCCGGTGCTCGGCGAGATAGCGGTCGGCGTGGGCGTCGGTGAGCGGGAATCCGGAGCGGCGCAGGACGTGCAGGTAGGAGTCGATCTCGGCGCAGTGCACCCACAGCAGCAGCGCGGGTTCGTCGACGCGGTAGCGCTCCCCGGTGTCGGGGTCCGTCGCGCCGAGCATGCGGTGGATCTTCCGTACCCGGGCGCCGGCCCGCTCGGCGGCCTCGGTGGTGCCGTACGTCGTGGTGCCGACGAAGCCCGCGGTGCGCATCAGCCTGCCCCAGGCGTCGCGCCGGAAGTCGCTGTTCTGCATCACGCCGCGCACGGCGCGCGGGTGCAGGGCCTGGAGGTAGAGGGCGCGGACGCCGGCCACCCACATCATCGGGTCGCCGTGCGCCTGCCAGGTCACGGACTTCGGACCGAACAGTCCCGGGTCGCCGTCCGTCCGCATCGCCGCCATACGGGCAGGCTAACGCCGCGCGCGTCCCGCTCCCAGGGCCTCAGCGCAGGGTGTCCAGGAACTCTCCGCAGGCGCGGGCGCAGTCGCGGCACGCCTTCGCGCCCTCCTCGGCGCCCGGGTGCTCGTCGAAGGCGTGCGCGCTCTCCAGGCACACCTGGCGGCACCAATCCAGTTGGGCGCGGATGGCGGCCTCGTCCACCTGGTTCTGTTCGGACAGCACCCGGCAGGTGGCGTCGCAGACCTCCGCGCACATGATGCCCCTGCGTCGCAGGAGTTCCTGCTTCTCGGTCCCGTCCGGGTCCACGAGGCTCGCCCGCAGGGCGCAGGCCCGGGCGCACTCGGTGCACGCCTGTGCGCACGCGAAGCGGTCCTCGAGGAAGCGGAACAGCTCCTGCTGGGAAGTCGTCGTCGATGTCACACCGGGCGGGTTGCCGCTGGGGGCGGCGCCAAACCGCCGGACCCGGCGTTTCCAAGGGTTCCGGCCCGCAAGAGTCCCTCACCGGTGTGCCCGCCGGTGACGAACGGGTCCGCTTTTCCTGAAAGCCGGTAAAATAATTTCAAAGCCGAAAGGGGGTCGCAATGGATCCGTGGCTGATCTGGTTGATCGTCTCGGCGGTCCTGATCGTGGCGGAGATCTTCACCCTGACCGCCGCGCTCGGAATGCTGGGCGGGGCCGCGCTGATCACGGCCGGGTCCGCGGCGGTCGGCCTTTCGACGCCTTTTCAATTCCTGGTGTTCACCGTCGTCTCCACCGTCACTCTCTTCTTCCTGCGCCCCATCGCGCTCCGCCATGTCATCCAGCCCCAGAGCGAGCGATTCGGGGTGGACGCACTGGTCGGCAAGGCCGCCTACGTCGTCTCCGAGGTGACCGGCATGGAGGGCAGGGTCCGTATCGGCGGTGAGGAATGGACGGCCCGTTCCTACGACGAGACGCTGGTGATTCCCCGGGGCGCGACCGTCGACGTCATGGAGATCAGCGGCACCACCGCATTCGTCTATCCACGGGAGTGACCATGGAAGCTTCGGCGTTCCTCATCGCCGGTGTGATCGTCGCGCTTCTCGCGGTTTTCACCGTGGTGCGGGCGGTGCGCATCGTGCCGCAGGCCCGCGCCCGAAACGTCGAACGGCTCGGCCGCTACCATCGCACGCTGAAACCCGGACTCAGCCTGGTCATCCCGTACATCGACCGGGTCTATCCGGTGATCGACCTGCGGGAACAGGTGGTGTCCTTCAAACCGCAGCCGGTCATCACCGAGGACAACCTGGTCGTCGAGATCGACACCGTGCTGTATTTCCAGGTCACGGATCCGCGCGCGGCCTTCTACGAGATCGCGAGTTTCCTCCAGGCGGTCGAGCAGCTCACCGTCACGACATTGCGCAATGTCGTGGGGTCCATGGACCTGGAGAAGACCCTCACCTCGCGCGACACCATCAACAGCCAGCTCCGCGGCGTACTGGACGAGGCCACCGGCAAATGGGGGCTGCGGGTGAACCGGGTGGAGATCAAGGCCATCGATCCGCCGCAGTCCATCAAGGACGCGATGCAGAAGCAGATGCGGGCCGAGCGCGACAAGCGGGCCGCGATCCTCGGCGCGGAAGGCCAGCGCCAGTCGCAGATCCTCACCGCCGAGGGCGACAAGCAGGCCGCCGTCCTGCGCGCCGAGGGCAACCGCACCGCCGAGATCCTCAAGGCGGAGGGACAGTCCCGGGCCATTGACGAGGTCTTCCAGGCCGTGCACCGCAACGACCCCGACCCCAAGCTCCTCGCCTATCAGTACCTCCAGGTGCTGCCGGAGCTTGCGCAGGGCTCGGGCAGTACGTTCTGGGTCATCCCCAGCGAGGTCACCTCCGCGCTCCAGGGAGTGTCCCGTGCCTTCACCGAGGCGCTCCCGCAGTCACCCGCCACCCGCGAGAAACCGTCGGACGAGGGGGCAGCCCAGGCCGCCAGCGACACCGCGCAGGCCGCGGAGGCCGCCGCCCAGGCGCTCGCCGACGCGGCCAGGGCCAACCGCGTGACACCCGAGGTGCTGCACACCCGCACGACCGAGGACCGGTGAGAACCCGGGACCGCCGCACGGGGTGGACCGGTCCACGACTGGTTGAGGAGAACTGCTTGCACGCGTGGTGGTGGCCATCCGGCAGGCCACGCAAGGAGATCGACTTCCTTGCTGTACTCCCCGCGCAGGCCGCACAGGCAGTGCGACATCCCGTAAGGCCGCGACCTGTGGCTGACCCCGAATGAGAAGGACAAGCCACATCGGTAGCCCGAACGCCCGCGTGCGCCAGGTGGCCCATCCGGCCGCCCGAACGGGGCCGGTCCCGGCGTGGTCGTCCGTCCGGGCCCGGGGCGCCTGAGTACCCTCCGCCGCATGGCGGTGGACAGAAGAACCGAACCGCTGCGCCGGACACCGGCTCGGCAGCGGACGAACCGCACGCTCGGGCGCGCGCTGGCGCGGTGGGCCACGACGACCGATCACAAGGTCATCGGGCATCTCTACCTGGCGACGTCGTTCGGCTTCTTCCTCTTCGGCGGCGTCCTCGCCATACTGATGCGCGGTGAACTCGCCCGCCCGGGACTGCAGTTGTTCAGCAACGAGCAGTACAACCAACTGTTCACCATGCACGGCGCGATCATGCTGCTGCTGTTCGCGACCCCGCTGTTCGCCGGGTTCACCAACGCCATCATGCCGTTGCAGATCGGTGCCCCGGACCTGGCGTTCCCCCGGCTCAACGCGCTCTCGTACTGGTTGTACCTGTTCGGCGGCCTGATGGTGGCGGCGGGCTTCCTGACCCCCGGCGGAGCGGCCTCGTTCGGCTGGTTCGCCTACGCGCCCCTGAACAGTGCGGTCTTCAGCCCCGGCCCGGGCGGTGACCTGTGGATCATGGGCCTGGTGCTGAGCGGCGTGTCGACCACGCTCAGCGCCGTCAACTTCATCACCACCGTCCTGTGCCTGCGCGCCCCCGGCATGACCATGTTCCGGATGCCGATCTTCACCTGGAACGTGCTGTTCACCTCGATCCTGGTGCTGCCCGCCTTCCCCGTGCTCACCGCCGCGCTGCTGGCGCTGGAGGCCGACCGGAAGTTCGGCGCCCACATCTTCGACGCCGCGAACGGCGGAGCACTGCTGTGGCAGCACCTGTTCTGGTTCTTCGGCCATCCCGAGGTGTACATCATCGCGCTGCCGTTCTTCGGCATCGTCACCGAGATCATCCCGGTCTTCAGCCGCAAACCGGTCTTCGGCTACGTCAGCCTGGTCGGCGCCACCATCGCCATCACCATGCTCTCCGCAGTGGTGTGGGCCCACCACATGTTCGCCACGGGTGCCGTACTGCTTCCCTTCTTCTCCGTCATGTCGTTCCTCATCGCCGTACCGACCGGAGTGAAGTTCTTCAACTGGACCGGCACGATGCTGCACGGCTCGCTGTCCTTCGAGACACCCATGCTGTGGTCGTGCGGCTTCCTGGTGACGTTCCTGCTCGGCGGCCTGAGCGGGGTCCTGCTCGCCTCCCCGCCGCTGGACTTCCACCTGACGGACTCCTACTTCATCGTCGCGCACCTGCACTATGTGGTGTTCGGCACGGTCGTCTTCGCGATGTTCGCCGGCTTCTACTTCTGGTGGCCGAAGCTCACCGGGAAAATGCTCGACGAACGCATCGGGAAGATCCACTTCTGGACGCTCTTCGTCGGCTTCCAGACCACGTTCCTCGTCCAGCACTGGCTCGGTGAGCAGGGCATGCCGCGGCGCTACGCCGACTATCTGACCGCGGACGGCTTCACCACGCTCAACACCATCAGCTCCATCGGCGCCTTCCTGCTGGGCCTGTCCACACTGCCGTTCCTCTACAACGTGTGGCACACCCACCACTACGGCACCCGGGTCGAGCGGGACGACCCCTGGGGCTACGGCCGTTCCCTCGAATGGGCCACCAGCAGCCCGCCCCCGCGCCACAACTTCACGTCGCTGCCCCGGATCCGCTCCGAGTCACCGGCGTTCGACCTCCATCATCCCGACATCGGCCATCCCGACATCGGCCGACACGATCGGAGGAAAGTGCGGTGAGGACCGAATCCCGTCTGTTCACCGGTGTGGCGGTCTTCTTCGGGGGCGAGGCGGCTCTCTACGGCTGGTGGTCCGGTGAGCCCGCCGGCACCGCCGCCCTCACCATCGCCTTCCTCATGGCCTCGCTCGTCGCGTTCTTCCTGCGCGTGCAGTACCGCAGGCGCGGGCTGCGGGCGCAGGACCGCGGCGACGGCGAGATCATCGACACCGCCGGCCCGCTCGACTTCTTCCCGCCGCACAGCCCCTGGCCGATCACGATCGCACTGGCCGCCGTGGTACTCGCGTTCGGCATCGTCTTCGGCCTGTGGCTGGCGCTGATCGGCTTCGGCCTGCTGGGCCTGGGAGTCTGCGGCCTGGTCTTCCAGTACGCCGACCGGGGCACTCAGCGCTCAGGCTCACCCGAGTAAGCCTCGGGTTCCGAGGTCGACGGCAATCCCGGCGCCGACTCCCGCGCCGCCCCGGCCTCCCGCTCCCGCTGCCCCTCCGTCTCCTCGACGTCGACCCGGTCGCCGTAGTACCACTCGCTGAGCGTCGCCCGCAGCCGCCCCACGTGCGGTGCGTCGCCCCCCTTCGCGGTCGGCGCGAGCGGCTCGGGCTCCCTGCGGGCCCGCAGTACGTGTCGCTCCTCGGGGTCGAGGGGTCCGTGGCTCTCGGCATAGCCGCCCGTGAGGGTCTGCCGCACCTCGCCCGTCTCCTCGCCCTCGGTCAGACGCTCGCGGTCGCGCTCCTGGAGCGCCAGGCAGACCCGTTTGGTCGCGATGAACGCGATCGGCGGCGCCACCACCAGGGCGACCCGGAACACCCACGTGAGCAGGTTCAGCGACACGTGGAAGGTGTACGCGAGGATGTCGTTGCCGCCGGCCAGCAGCAGCACCCCGTAGAACCAGATCGCGGCGACGCCGAAACCGGTCCGCACGGGCTTGTCCCGGGGCCGGTCGCACAGATGGTGCTCCTCGTGATCGCCCGTCACCCACCGCTCGAAGAACGGGTAGGCGTACAGCACCGCGAACAGGACGCCCGGCAGCACCACGGCGGGCAGCAGCACGTTCCACATGACGGTGTGGCCCGCCACCGCAGTCTCGAACGGGGGCATCAGCCGTAGCGAGCCCTCCAGGAAGCCGACGTACCAGTCCGGCTGCGAGCCCGTGGAGACGACGTCGGGACGGTAGGGGCCGTACGCCCAGATCGGGTTGATCTGCGCCACCGCCGCGAGCACCGTCAGGGCGCCGAAGACCGTGAAGAACAGGCCCGTGGAGTTCGTCATGAACTGCGGGAACAGCGGCTTGCCCACCGCGTTGCGGTTGGTGCGGCCGCGGCCCGCCCACTGGGTGTGCTTGAGGTAGAACACCAGGATCAGATGGAGCGTGACCAGCGCCAGCAGCAGTCCGGGCAGCAGCAGGATGTGCAGCGAGTACAGCCGCGGGACGATGTCCTCGCCGGGATACTCCCCGCCGAACACGAACATGCTGATGTACGTCCCCACGACCGGGATGGACAGCATGATCCCCTGCGCGATGCGCAGCCCCGTCCCGGACAGCAGGTCGTCGGGGAGCGAGTAACCGGCGAAGCCCTCGGCGAGGGCCAGCACGAACAGCGTGACGCCGATCAGCCAGTTGACCTCACGCGGTCGGCGGAACGCCCCGGTGAAGAAAATCCGCAGCAGATGCACCCCGATGGCGGAAAGGAACACCAGGGACGCCCAGTGGTGCACCTGCCGGATCAGCAGCCCGCCGCGCACGTCGAAACTGATGTCCAGCGTCGAGCGGTAGGCCTCCGACATGCTCACGCCCAGCAGGGGCTCGTACGAGCCGTTGTAGACGACCTCCGTCATCGAGGGCTTGAAGAACAGCGTCAGCCAGACCCCGGTCAGCAGCAGCACGACGAAGCTGTACAGGGCGATCTCGCCCAGGAGGAACGACCAGTGCTCGGGGAAGGCCTTGCGCAGCAGCCCCCCGCTCTCGGAGACGGGGAGCCGCCCGTCGGCCCAGTTGACGGTGTGTTCGGCCGCGTGGCGGGCCCGCGCACCCGCGCGGGCCCTTCTCCTCTGCAACAGCACGGCGCATGGATTCCCCGCCGCCCGTGCCGGAAACTCCTCCCCTCCCCGGTACGGTCACCCCTCGACTTGCCCCGCGCCCGGGCAGCGGCAGGGTGTCACGGGCCGGCTCAGCGTCCGCCCGGTCCGCCGCTGCCGAAGGAACCGCTGCTGCCCTCGTCCCAGCGGGGCCGGTCCTGCCCGGAGGCGGTGCGGCTGCCCCGGTGCCCGAGGTCGTGCGGCAGCGTGCGTTCGTCGCTCCTGGGCATCTCGTCGGGCTCCCGCTGCTCCCGGACCTCGCCGACGGGCCCCGCCTCGGGCATGCGCGGCTGCTCCTCGGGACGCGGCGGCGGCAGCTCACGGCGCTTTTGCCGGCTGCCGAACGCGAACGCCCCGATCAGCACGCCCACCACCACGACGGCCGCCATGATCAGCCAGACGCCGAGAGCGCCGGAACCCGCGGCCAGGTCCATCCATGCGTTGTTCATGGAGCGCGGGTACCCCCGGCCCACGTCACCAACCTGCCGGGAAACGGCACGGGAGGGTCGCCCGGAACCCCTGCGGATCGTCCTCCGGTTCGGCCGCGGCGCTGACACAGGTGGCGGTCGGCACCGAGACGGACGGCTCCATCGTGTGCCCGGCCGGAATGAACGGGGCGGTCGGCCACAAACCCGGTCTCGGGCTGGTCAGCCAGTCGGGGATCGTACCGATCTCGGCCGAGCAGGACACGGCGGGGCCCATGGCGCGCAACGTGATCGACGCCGGATCGGCCTGTGGCGGCTGGCCTCGCTCGGTGCGGAGGTGGACGACCTGATGACCCGCACCGCGGCGCGGCTGCGTGCCGCGGGCGCCCAGGTCGTCGAGGTGACCCCGCCGTATCAGGACCGGCCGGCCGAACTCGAGTTCCCGGCGCTGCTGAGCGAGTTCAACCGCACGCACCCCGCCGAGCAGACGTGTTTCGCCGGTCAGGAGCTGTTCGAGCAGGCGCTGGTCGCGCCGTCGACCACGGACCCCGAATACCTGTCCATGCGTGCGGAGTTGAAGAATCTCTCCCGGCGGTCCATCGACGAGACCATGGCCGCGCACGACCTGGACGCCATCCCCTCACCGGCGAACCCGCTCCACTCCGGCCGCGGTCGCCGGGTATCCGTCCCTGTCCGTCCCCGCCGGGTCCGTGGGCGAACTGCCGGTCGGACTGCTCCTGATGGCCGGTGACCGTCAGAACGCCGAGCTGCTCGCGCTGGGGGCGGCGGTGGAGCACCGGCTGGACGCCTGGCGGGCACCGCGGTACCTGCCCACGTTGCCGTAACTGCGGGTTGGCCGACCGTGCGGGCCGGCGCGCGCTCCGGTCGGCGCGCGCCGGTCCGGCGCGGTCACGCGGCGGCGCAGACCCCGAGGTCTTCCCAGACTCCCCATTCACCGGTGGTGCCGGGCTCCTCGCCCGTAACCCACCACTTGGCACGCCAGTTGTGGCCGCCGAAGGAGACGGTGTCGCCGCCGTTGTAGACGCTGCCGGCGCTCCAGAGCGGCACGGCGCAGGCACCCGGGTCACCGCCGTCGTCTCCGCCGCCGTCGCCACCACCGTCGTCGCCGCCGCCGCCGATGTTGACGTCGACGCAGGAGTAGAAGGCGTTGGCGGTGTCCGCCACGTTCCAGACCGCCAGCACCTTCTGGCGTCCGGTGAAGCCGCCGAAGTCCACCTGGTGGCTGACGTCCGCGGGCGGCTGAGCGCCGTGGCCGTCGAACTCGGCGATCTTCTGGTTGCCGATGAAGTACTGCCAGTTGGCGGTGGCGTGCCGGGCCGTGTGGTGCCAGGTGAAGGTGTGCGTCGTGCCGACCGGTGTGACCCGCCAGCCCTTGCTGTCGTCGTCGAGTTCGGCGAACTGACTGTTGCCGCCGCTACAGCTCTTCAGGCCCTTCGGGCCCTCGACGCTCTGCGGCTCGTACTTGATCTGGCCGCAGTCGACGATCCCCGCGGCGCACTGGTCCTGCCGGCTGCCGGGCGAGGTCACCCAGCCGTGGGCGTTGGCCGTGCTCGCCGGAAGGCTGACGGCGAGCAGCGGAGCGAGCAGCGCCCCGACCGCGCAGGCCACCCGTCTCTTGGTGCGCATGTCTTACCCCTTCCCATGCAGGTCTAGACCTGACGACTTCAGGTCTAGACCATAGCGGCGAAACGGATGCGGTCAAGAGTCCGCGCAACACCAACCGGCGGCCCGCGGTGCGCACTTGGCGCAATGGGCCTCGGATGCAAACCCGTCGCGCTATTGGTCTAGACAAGGACTGCCGTGGTGGTTAAAAGTCGAATGGGTCGCCCGGCCCCCGCGGTCGCTGCGCAACGCAAGGAAGGAGCACCACCGTTGGAAGCGCTGGAAAAACGCAGGGAACACGTGATCGCGCTCTTCCGCATCGTCGTAGGCCTGCTGTTCGCCTGCCACGGAGCGGCCACTCTGTTCGGTGTCCTGGGCGGTCCGCACGGAGCCGCACCCGGCTTCGCCGCGTGGCCCGGCTGGTGGGCCGCCGTGGTGCAACTCGCCGGCGGCACACTGGTGCTGTGCGGCCTCGCCACCCGCGCCGCGGCGGTCCTGTGCTCCGGGTCCATGGCGTACGCCTACTTCGTCGAGCATCAGCCCGACGGACTCTTCCCCATCGAGAACGGAGGCGAGTCGGCGGTCATGTTCTGCTGGTCCTTCCTCCTCGTCGCCGCCCTCGGCCCCGGCCGCTGGAGCCTGGCCGCCCGCCTCCGCCCCCGGCGCAGGGACGGCAGCCGGCCGGTCGCCAGGACTCTGTAGCCGGTCCGCGTGCCGGTCACCGGGGTCACTCGGAGGCTGTGAACATGTCGATCAGGCCGTGGGGCGCGTCGTCACCGAACATCAGCTCGTGGAGCTGTACGGCGTCGGCGGCCTCCCCGGCGCTGCGGGGGAACAGGTCCCGCTCGTACGCGGCGAGCGCGCCCTCCGGGTCACCGGGGTGCGCGGCGAGGGCCGTGCCGAGTTCGGCGCCGTCGTACATGGCGAGGTTGGCACCCTCGCCGGACGGGGGCATGAGGTGGGCGGCGTCGCCGAGCAGGGTCACGCCCGGCACGCGCTCCCACCGGTGCGCGGCGGGGAGGGTGTGGAGAGGGCGCACTACAGGCGCGGTGTCGGCGTCGGTGATCAGTGCGGTCAGCTCCGGCGCCCATCCGGCGAACTCCCCCGCGGTGCGCGCGGTGGCCGCCGGATCGGCGAGACCGATGCCGGCGAACCAATCCTGCGGCTTGCGCAGCGCCACGTAGGTGTGGAGCGTCCCGCCGTTCTCCCGGTGGGCCTGGATCGCCTTGCCCGGCACGAGCGCGAACATCGCACCGGCGCCGACCGCCTTCGCGGTGGCCGGGTGCCGGGTGTCGGCGTCGAACAGGTAGGTCTCGACGAACGACATGCCCACGTACTCGGGTGTGGCGTCGGAGAGCAGCGGCCGGACCCGCGACCACGCGCCGTCCGCGCCGACCAGCAGGCTGGTGACGACGGAGGTGCCGTCGGCGAAGGCCACCTCGTGGCGGCCCTCGCCGAGGGCGCGGACGGTACGGACCTTGTGGCCCCAGCGGACGGTGCCGGCCGGGAGTGAGTCGAGCAGCGTCCGCCGCAGTTCGCCGCGCATCACCTCGGGGCGCCCGCCCGTGCCGTCGTCGCCCTCCTCGAACAGGACCGTCCCGTCCGGGGCGAGGGCCCGCGACGCCTGACGGCCCTCCAGGACGAGGCCGCGGAACTCCTCGGTCAGACCCGCGGCCCGCAGCGCGGGCTGGCCGTTGTGGTCGTGGATGTCGAGCATCCCGCCCTGCGCGCGTGCCGCCGGGGAGGATTCGGCCTCGTAGACGGTGGCCGGGATTCCGTGGACGTGCAGGACGCGGGCGAGCGTGAGGCCGCCGAGTCCGGCGCCGACGATCGTGACGTGCGTGGTCATGGCACTGCCTTCCTGGTCGCGGACCGCCGAGGAAGTCCGGCGGAACAGGACTGGAACACCGTTCCAGTACACATCCAGAGTGGAACGCCGTTCCACTACCTGTCAAGCTGGAACGGCATTCCAGACGGTCTACGCTGAAGCCATGACACCCAGGTCGCGCCGTCCGGAACGGCGGCAGGAACCCCTCTCACGGGAGCGCATCGTCGGCGCCGCCGTCGAACTCCTCGACACGGTGGGAGAGCGCGGTCTCACCTTCCGCGCGCTGGCCGAGCGTCTCGCGACCGGCCCCGGGGCGATCTACTGGCACATCACGGGGAAGGCCGAACTCCTCACCGCTGCCACGGACGCCGTCGTCGCCACCGCCGTGACCGTCGAGCCCACCGGCTCCACGGACTCACCGCAGGACGCGATCCGTGCCGTCGCGCTCGGCCTGTTCGACGCGACCGAGACACACCCGTGGCTGGCCACACAGCTCGCGACGCAGCTTTCCCGCACCCCCTGGGGGTCGGTGACGCCGCGGATCTTCGAGAGCCTCGGCCGGCAGGTCCGCGCGCTGGGCGTGCCCGAGGACAGTTGGTTCACGGCGTCCTCGGCACTGATGCACTACATCCTCGGCGCCTCCGGTCAGAACGCCGCGAACACGGCGGGCGCCGACGCCCTGGGGCCGGACGTGGACCGCGCCGAGTTCCTGGACACCGTGTCGACGGCATGGGAAGGCCTCGACCCCGACGACTACCCGTTCACCCGGGCCGTCGCAGACCAGGCACGCGACCATGACGACCGCGAGCAGTTCCTGGCCGGCATCGCTCTCGTCCTCGCCGGCATCACCGCACTCCACCCACCGGGGCGGTAGAACGGGCGGGGCGGGGAGAACGGCCCGAAGAGCGGAACAGGCCCGGCGGGCAGAACAGGCTCGGCGAGGGACCGACCCGGCGAGGGGGAACAGGCCCGGTGAGGGGGAACCGGCCCGGCGGGGGGACCGACTCTGTGGGGCGAACCGGCCCGGTGGGGGGGACCGGCCCGTTGGAGGGAACTGGTCCGTTGGGGCGAACGGTGCCGGTTCGTTGGGGGTTGGCGCTCGCCGAGCCTCGTCGTGACGGGCGCGGGCGGTTACGGTGACCGGATGACCACGGTCAACGCCAACGGGGTCGCCCTGGGCATCGAGTCCTTCGGCGACGACGACGCACCCCTCGTCCTGCTCGCGGGCGGGACGACCATGCTGTCCTGGCCCGACGCGCTCTGCGAGCGCCTCGCCGCCGAGGGGCGGCGGGTGGTGCGCTACGACCTGCGCGACAGCGGCGAGTCGACCACGGCGGACCCGCAGGCACAGGCGCAGGCGCCCGCCTACACCCTGCGCGACCTCGCCGCCGACGCGGCGGCCCTGGCCGGCGCGCTCGGCGGCGCTCCCGCACACCTCGCGGGGATCGGCGTCGGCGGGATGGTCGCCCAGGTGGCCGCGCTCGACCATCCGGACGCGTTCTCCGCGCTCACCCTGGCCGGCACCCGCGCGGTCGCCCCCGGCCCGCCGGACGAGGACCTCCCCGATCACGACCGGGCGACGATGGACCGGCTGTTCGCGCATCCGATGCCCGACTGGAGCGACCGCGAGGCGGTGGCCGGGTTCGCCGCCGCGGGCGCGGAGATCCTCGGCGACGACCCCGTCACCGCGCGCTCGGTCGCCGCCCGCGTCTGGGACCGCACGCCCGGCACCGCGCCCGAGGTCCAGGTGGCCAACCAGCTAGGCATGGTGTTCTCCCGGCTCGACTGCGCGCCCCGCTGGCGCGAGCGACTGCCCGGGATCGGACTGCCCACGCTCGTCGTCCACGGCCGCCGCGACATGTTCTTCCCCGTCGGCAACGGCGAGGCGATCGCGCGCGAGATCCCCGGGGCACGACTGCTCATCCTCGACGCGGCCGCCGGCGCGATCCCGGACACGGCGGCCGGTGAGGTCGCCGAGGCGATGCTCGCGCTCGGTTAGTTCTCCGGCGGTGTGCGCCGTCTCACGCATCCCGAGGCTGCCCAAGTTGCCTGGGTCACAGCGGAAATGCCCCTTTCGCGTCCATGCTCGAAACGAGAGCCGCCGCCCGAAGTAGCGCGTGCCGGCATCGATTTGGTCGCGAAGTGCTGAAGTGAGCCATGCCACAGCACTGGTGACGTCTCCCCCGCCCGCCTTGGAAAGGTGCCGATTGTGGCCGCATACCTGTGCCCGCCTGCCGTGATACACGGTGAGCACTCCGTGAAGACCCAAGAGATCGTGGCGGAAGTGCAGGGCCGGCATCCACACGCGGCCTGGGCACCCCGGGTCGACGGCATCGCGGCCAGTACGGGCATCGAGACCCGCGGATGGATGCTGCCCCTGGAGACCGCCGTCGCGCCCGGCACCGGGGGCGGCCTGCCGGCCGCCGGCACCGGGCCCGCCCGGGAAGCGCTGGCCCGCGACGGGTTCACCGAGCAGGACGTGGACCGCGCGGTCGCCGCCCTCGAGGCGATACCCGCGCCGCAGACCGTCCAGGAGCGCACCGCCCCGGCCTGGGAGGCCGTGCAGTCCTACGGGGAGCGTGCGGCACGCGGAGCACTGCAGATCGCCGGGCTGGACGCCTCGGACGTCGACTGCTTGATCACCAGTAACTCCACCACCCCGGCGCTGCCGGGACTGGACGTCGCCCTGGCCAACAGGCTTCCGCTGCGCGGCGACACGATGCTGCTGCCTGCCGCGCAGTGGGCCTGCGTGGCCGGGACCCGCTCCCTGGCGCTGGCGGCGGACCTCGTGGCGGCGGACCCCGACCGGGTGGTCCTGGTCGTGATCTCCGAGGCGCTGAGTACGACCTACCAGCCCGGGGACGACACCCTGGAGTCCCTGATCGTGCGGCTGCTGTTCGCGGACACCGCGGTCGCCGCGGTGGTCACGGGCCGGCCGCGACCCGAGTCGGTGCTGCGGCTGGACTCCGCCTGGCACCACACCCTGCCCGGCACCCAGGACCTGCACCGCCTGGAGACGCGGGCGGACGGCACCCACTTCGTGATGGACCGGCGCGGGCCGCGCGCCGTGCAGGAGACGGTCACGGCGATGTGGGAGTGGCTCCGCGTCCGCTTCGAGGACGACCCCGACGCGTGGCACCCCGACGTACTGCTCGCGCACCCCGGCGGGACCCGGGTGCTGGAGTACATGGAGCAGACGATGCCCCAGGAGTGGCCGTCGGGGCTGCTCGAGTTCAGCCGGGACAGCTATACGAGCGGCAACCGCGGCGGCGCCGCCGTGTTCGACATCCTGCGCAGGGCGCACGACGCCGGGCAGCCGGCGGGCAGCCGGGCCGTCCTGTACGCGGCGGCGCCGGGCCTCACGGCCACCGCCCTGGAAGGGGAGTGGCTGTAGCGCGGGCTCCCGCCGCACCCGCCACACCCGTCGCGTCCGCCGCGCCGTCCGCGTGAGACGGCCGGCGGCCGCGTGAGACGGCCGGCGGCCGCGTCACGTCGCGACCGTGAGGTGGGCCGCCGGGCGGGGTGACAGCGGAGCTGTTCCTTTTCCCAGCGGCCTCCTCCCGAACCCGCCGTGCGACGTTAACCGCAGCGGGCTCTCCAGTGATCTTCGCCGTGTGAGGCAGTGGGTTGCCCGGTGTGGAGGTCCTCATGGCAACTTGCGCAGACCACGAGTGTCTTGCGGCGTCGCTTGATCATGAGGGCGGCCCAGCCGGGCTGTTGTTCTCCGGGTTTCCCGAGGTCGGCGAGCCTGCGGATCTGGTGGACCTGGACGTTGCCGGGTCGTCCGCACAGCTCGCACCACCGGGCGAGGAACCGTCCGATCAGTTCCTTGCGCCGGTGGGAGGCCCAGGAGGGTTCGCGGTCGAGGAGGACCGCTGTTTTCTGCCGTTGCAGTGGAATGCCGCCGAACCGTGCGACCAGTGGTTTCCTGCCGGGTCCTCGCTCTGTGCTGACCTGGAGGCATGTGCGCCGCCCGGCTGGTGTGTCGATGGTGGCCTTGTACTTGCGGGCCGTCTTCGACACGGTCGAGCGGTGCTTGTTCGCCAGGGTGTGCAGCAGGGAGGTCTGCATGACCCAGTGCAACCGGTTCAGTCGAAAGACGTCGCCGGCCAGCAGGTAGTACTGGACGATGCCGCGGTATCGGGCCCCGTAGAGGTTGACGATGGTGTGGTCGTCGGCGTGTGTCAGGTGGGGCTGGCGGGCGGGTTTGCCGCCCTTGAGATACGGCGTGCTGTGAGCCTTGATCACGTCTTTCGGCACGTGCAGGGCGATGGCTCCGTTCACTGTGCGGCGGTTGCGCCGGTCGGTGGCGGAGCGCTTCACTCTGCGGTTTTCGTGCTGCACCGTGATGTCGTAGCCGAGAAATCGCGCTTTGCCGGTTCGGGCGTGCGTGATCAGCGTCTTTTCTTGCGAGAGTTCGAGTTTGAGGTCGTCACGCAGGAACCCTGCAATACGCTGTTTGATCTGCTCGGCTTCGGCTCGTGGTCCTGCGAACCCGAGGAGGGTGTCGTCGGCGTAACGCACATACCGCAACCGCCTGTAGTCAGGGTCGTTCATGTCCTGACTGGGCAGGCGGTGCAGTTGCTGCCGCAGTTTCCGCGCTTGAGCGTGGTCCTTGCGGTTGCGTGCGCTTGTGAGCGCCCACAGCACCCGGTTGTACTCCAGGTTGCGTGCCCGGAGTTTTCCTCGGGTGTATTCCGGAATGAGAACTGTTTCGATGAACGTGTCCAGCCGGTGCAGGTAGATGTTGGGCAGGAGCGGAGAAAGAACCCCGCCCTGCGGTGCGCCGCTGAGCGTGGTGTTCCATTGCCAGTCCTCCAGGTATCCGGCGTTGAGCATGTTGCGCACCAGCCTCAAGAACCGGTTGTCGCGGATTTTCTCGCCCAGGGTGTCGAGCATGACCTGATGGTCGAGGCGGTCGAAACACTGGGCGATGTCTCCTTCGACGAACCAGGCTGTCCCGGTCCAGGTGCGGACCACTTCGCTGAGGGCGGTGTGGCAGCCCCGGCGGGAACGGAAACCGTGGGACCGGTCGGAGAAGGTCGGCTCGTAGTACGCCTCCAGCAGGAGCCGCATCACCTCGCCGACCAGCTTGTCCGGCCAGGAGGGCAGGCCCAGCGGGCGGGTCTTCCCGTTCTTCTTCGGGATGTGGACCCGTCGCACCGGATCGAACCGGTAGCGCTCGTGGCGCAGCGCATCAATGATGCGGCCGATCTTCTCCATGGACATTCTGTCGGCGGTTTCCCCTGTTGCCCCGGCCGTCATCGCTCCCTGGTTGGAGTAGATACGACCGTAGGCCATGAGATACAGCTGCGGGTTGAACAGTTGTCGATACAGTTTATTGCACGGCAGATTCCGTCTGCCTCGTTCACGGAGGACAGCAAGCACCGTTTCAGCGTTCTGCATTACGCATACCTCCCGGTCTCATCTCCATCCGGTCACCTGTGTCCGCAGGGTAGGCCGCCGGCGAGGTGTCCGTTGATGCAGACCCTTTTCCGACGGCCCCCCACCGAACCGGGCATGCGACTTATCACCGCACCCGGCTCTCCAGCGTCGATTCCATCGAGTCCTGCCGAACTGAGAGTCCGCTGTGGATTCCGTTGTGGCAGTCGCGGCAGACGATCAGGGTTTTGCGGCGGCGTGATGCCATCTGCTTTGCCCAGTCAGGCTGTTCGGCCTGACTCCCGGAACGGAGGTCACTCAGGCGCCGAATGTGGTGCACTTCGACTTCTGTTCGCGCCTTGCAGAGTTCGCAACGGCCGGACATGAGCCGGTCGATGAGTTCTGCGGGACGCTTCCTCCAAACCGCAGGAAGGTCGTCTTTGAGAGTCACCCTCGTGGTCCTTCGGGCCAGCGAGACCCCGCCCCAACGGGCGACCAGCGGCTTCTTTCCTTTGCCGCGTTCGACCTTGATCTGTAGACCCCTCCGGGGTCCAGCAGGTGTCTGCCAGGTGGCACGGTAGCGATTCCAGACCTTGTTGACGCTGATCTTGTTCTTATGTCCCAGCGTCTTGGCCAGGGATCGTTCCGTGATCCACCTCAGCAGGCCGAGGCGGTGCCGGTTGTAGGCCAACTGGTAATACTCCGCGAGGCCCCGGAACTCTGACTGAAACCGCGTGACGATCCGGAAATCCGAGTCGTGCACGCGCTCCAGCAGGGCGGCCGGTTTACCGCGGCGCATGTAGGGCTTGCATTTTCCGCGCACGACGTTCATTGGCACTTTCAGGCCGATCTGCCCGTTGATAGAGCGATGACCGTTCCGATCGCGCTTGGCGTCGTCGTGTAGGACCACGATTTCGTAGCCGAGGAAGCGAGCGGCCTGTGTCCGCCCGTGGGTAATCAAGGTCTTCGGTTCGGAGAGTTCCAGCTTCAACCGGTTCCGCAGGAACTTCCCGATCTTCTCCTTGACGTACTCGGCCTCCCGTCGCGTCCCGGAGAACCCCAGCAGCCAATCGTCCGCGTAGCGGACGTAGTGCAGTCGTCGAAAGCCAGGATCGTTTGGATCATGCGAGGGGAGCTGTTGCAGTTGACGGCGCAACTGTCGTGCTTCCTCGCGCTGTCCGCGCTTTTCCAGTTTCCAAGCCGCCTTGTGTATCCGCATGTACGGCAGATACGGCTTACGGCGAGCTCCCTGGTTGAAGACGGGTAAGAGCGTTGTCTCGACGTACTTGTCCAACCGGTCCAGGTAGATATTGGAGAGCAAGGGGCTCAGAACACCCCCTTGTGGCGCACCACTCAGTGTTTCGTGGTAGCGCCATTCCTCCAAGTATCCAGCCTGAAGTAGCCCATCGATCAGCCGCAGGAAGCGACTGTCGTGAATGTCTTCAGCCAGGATGGAGTGCAAGACTCCATGATCCAGCCGATCGAAGCACTGGGAGATGTCTCCCTCGATGAACCAGGTGACACTGCGCCACGTCTCAGAGACTTCCGTGAGCGCGGTGTGGCACCCCTTCCCCGGCCTGAAACCGTGGGAGCGGTCGGAGAGCTGCGGCTCATAATACGCTTCCAGTAGGGAGCGAATCACTTCTTGCAGCAGCTTGTCCGACCACGAAGGTAGACCTAGAGGCCGACGTTTCTGGGGTGATCCCTTCTTCTCGATATACACACGTCGAGCCGGGGTCCACCGATAGCGCTCATACCGCAGCGCATCGATGATCGCCTGAATCTTCTTCAGACTCATACCGTCTACGGTCTCCTGCGTGGAGCCGGGTGTCATAGAGCCGTCATTGCGGTAGATCTTCCCGTAGGCCCGCAAGTACAGCTCTGGGTTGAACAGGTGCCGATACAGCCTCTCCAGTGGCAATCCTCTCTTGCCGCGTTCATGGATGATCTCCATCAGGGCTTCGGCTCTCTGCATTACGCGTACCTTGCCTCTCCGGATATCGTGGACACCTGTGCCACTTGGCCCTGTAAGCGGCTCTCCCGCTCTCCCCGGTGGGGCGTTACTCCCACGACTACTACTGGCACTCCGTCACCGTAGGGCTCGCACCCCTTAGGTGATCCCGAATTCCTCTTGCATTGGACGTATCGAGCGTGACGTAGGCGGCCTGTCCGTTCCCTTGAGTGAGCTCGTTGCCCACCGTCCGCCAGCCGGAAGGGTTGGGGCGAAGCAAAGGGGATTCGCCTGATGCTGATGGCTCCGCTCCGGGCGTTGTATGTCGGAGGATGCACATTTCCATCCCTGGGAACTTGGCTTCAAACAGTCTGGTCTTCGCCATATCACGCGGACTTTGCGCGGCAGCGCTATAAACGCCTTCACAACGCTCCACGCTTTCCCGCCATGCTATTGTCCCCTCGCACTTTCGCGTCCAGGTAAGGCGGGTAGTCCAGAGGCTTCTCCTTCCGAACCTCTACTCTCTGAGAGAGTGATCCAACGCCGAGTTAGACGGCGCAACTTCGCCCTGTGGACGGCTTTCCCGTCCTCCTTGGCAGGCCGTTACCCCTGCGACTACTACGGGCACTCCGTCACCATGGGACTCGCGTCCTTTAGGTGATCCCTTGTTCGTCCTGGTCGTACGTGATAGCGCAACGTAGGCGTCCCACTCATCTCCTTGAATACCCTCATTGGGTATCGCTTCGCCGCCCGGAGGTGTGCCGATGGGCAGAAGACAGCGGCACAGGCGACGACACCGGTATCAATGCCATTCCGGTGGACTCGTCTTTTAGTCGACTGGAGATTGGGATTCAGGCAATCCAGCTTTCGCCATATTGCGCGGGTCCCGCTGGGCACCGTCTCAGGCACTTGAACCCGGCCCCGGCTTTCCTGACATGCTGTGGTCCCCTTCGCCTTTCGGCTCCAGGTAAGTCATCGGACCCAGGAATATCCTCCAAATCCCTCCCGGCTTTACCGGGGATACAAACAGGCGCTTACAAGGCGCACTCCGCCCAGACCACCTTGCCGGTGTCCGTCCAGCGCACCCCCCACCGGGCGGTGAGCCGGTGTACGACGTGCAGGCCTCGGCCACCGTCGTCCAGGAGCCCTCGCCGGCCCAGCCGCGGCCTGCCGTTGCCGGTGTCGCCCACCTCGCAGAGCAGGCCGTGACCGCTCCTGATCAGCCGTACCGTGATGGGTCCGCCCGCGAAGCGGACCGCGTTGGTGACCAGCTCGCTGACCAGGAGCAGCACGCGGTCCCGGGTGGCGTCCCTGATGCGCCACTGCCGCAGCAGCGCGGAGACCAGCGCGCGGGCGCGGGCCGCCGCGTCGTCGCGGGCGGGCAGCCGCCAGGTCGCGGTGTCCCCCTTGCGGTAGCCGATCATGCGCGCGAGCAGCAGCGTCACGTCGTCGCGCTGGCTGGCCGGCACCAGCGCGGAGACCACCCGCCGTGCGGCCTGCTGCAGCGTGTCCCAGGGGTGCACCGTGGACACGACGTCCGCCAGCCTGCCGATGCCCTCGTCGATCGACACGGCCGGATCCTCGACCAGGCCGTCGGTGTAGAGGGCGAGCAGGGAGCCCGGGGGTGCGGCGAACGTGTGCACGTCGAACGGTTCCCGCAGCGCGAACTCGGCACCCAGGCCGGGGTGCGGGCGGACCGCGAGGGGCCCGGCACGTCCGTCCGGGAACATCAGGATCGGCGGGAGGTGGCCCGCGCTGGACAGGGCCACGCGATGGCTGACCGGGTCGTAGACGGCGACGCAGCAGGTCGACCCGAGGGCGCTGTAGCCGGCCGCCAGCCCGGACTCCGCGTCGTCCAGCAGCGACACGGTCTCGTCCAGGTGCTCCAGCACCTCGTCGGGCGCCAGCCCCGCGGACAGCAGCGCGCGGGCCTCCATGCTCAGTTGTCCCATGGTCGCCGCGGCTCCCAGGCCGTGTCCCACGACATCACCGACCACGAGCGCGGTGCGGCCGTCCGGCAGCGGGAAGCTGTTCACCCAGTCACCGCCGACGCCCGCGCTGTCGGGGGTGGCGGGCTGGTAGACGCTGGCGGTCTGGATGGTGCCACCGCCGGACCGGGGAAGCAGCCGGCGCTGCAACGCCAGCACCTGTGTGTGCTCGCGCTGGTGCTGGCGGGCCAGGTCCACGTGATGAGAGGTCCTGGCCACCAGTTCCTGGAGGTCGAGCAGCTCGCTGTCGGCGAAGGGGCGGTCCGCGCGCCGCCAGACCTCCGCGACCCCCAGTACGACGGGCGGATCGCCCTCCAGGACGAGCGGTATGCACGCCACACCCGCCGACCGGTCCCCGGGCACCAGGGCGCGTACCAGCCGCGGACTTCCGAGGACCCGCTCGATCGCCTCGCGGTCGGGGATGACGATGGACTGCGGGGCGTCGGCACGCCGTATCGCCTGGGCCAGCAGGCGGCTCGCGTCGCCGGGCAGGTCGTCGCCCAGGGTCACGTAGCCCTCGGGCCACGCCCGCTCCGGCACCAGGGCGGCCCGCCGCAGCCGGATGCGGCCCTGCGCCCGCTCGGTGACCCCCTCGCCCGTCCACACGGCGAAGTCGAGGTCGATGGCGGCCACGTCTCCCCAGGCCAGCAGGGACTCCGCCAGCGACTGCGCGGTCTCGCCGATGTCCAGCGAGGTGCCGATCGCGGTCTCGGCGGCGTACAGGTGCAGCCTCCTGGCCATGGCGATCACGGAGACGACCAGGCCCTCCTGGGGCGCCGCGGCGGGCAGGATGCTCATCGAGACCACCAGCTCCGACCCGTCGCCGCGCCGCAGGCGCTGGACCCGGGCGACGTGTGCCTCACCGGTCTCCAGGACCTGCCGCAACCGCCGCATGACCGTCGGCACGTCCCCCTGCGGCAGAAGATCGACGAACGGACTCCCGGGCACGACGTCCAGCCCCACGAAGGCCGGGGCGTCGAGGTTGGAGCGGGTGATGTTCAGCTCCCGGTCCAGGTTGACCGCCCCGAGGATCTGCTCCTGACGGCCGTCCGTCGGGTCGTCGGCTGCCGGGTCGCCGGCTGCCGCCGTCTCCCCGCCACGCGGGATGTACTGCCCCAAGGCGCTGCTGACCAGGTCGAACGGCGACGAGGACGACGGGGAGGGTGTGGAGTCCATGCGGCTCCCTCAGCTCGCTCGCCAACCCCGGCACGGCGCCGGGGCCGTACCCGAACCCGTGCGGCAGAGCCCCGAGATTCCCGGCCGCACTCACTTCATTCAATAACACCCGGAGACGCTTCGCCCACATCAGCGGATCGCGCCCGCGGAAGAACCGGGTGATGTCGTCGGCCGGCGGGCCGGACTCCTCGCCGGTGAGTCGCTCAGACGGTGAGAAGATCGCCAATTGTGCAACAATATAAGAGGCAGCGAGAATCAGGAGTCACGAAAACGGAGGCCGCCGAGGGCTGCGAACCGTGCTCCGTTCGACCGACTGTCCCACACGGTAAGCACCGGCTTGTTCTACAATACGGGCGGCGCTCTCGACTGAGCAGAGAAGCGATACCGCGTCCGAGCTACGTTGGAGGTACTACACCATGGCGCTGGTTGCGGGCACGGGCCCGGGCAACGAGGGAGGTCCGGATTCAGGCGCCAGCCGGACCCTGCAGGCATACCAGGATCTTCGTGCGTTGATCCTCTCCGGTCACTACGAACCGGATTCACGCCTCACCGAGTCGGAGCTGACCACACAGCTCGGGATCTCCCGGGGGACGGTGCGTTCGGTGCTCGCGCGCCTCGCGCAGGAGGGGTATGTCACGGCCGCGGCGAACCGCAGCGCCCGCACCCGTTCGTTCTCCGTGAACGAGGCCGTGGAGATTCTGGAGACCCGCGAAGTCCTCGAATCGGCCCTCGCGGCGAACGCCGCCACCCGGGCCACCGAGGCGGACATCGCCGCGATGACCGGGACCTGCGAGCGCATGTGGGACGTCCAGACGCCGGGAGGGCGGGAGGAGTACTGGAAACTCAACCGCCGGTTTCACGAGCAGGTCCGTCAGGCGGCGCGGCAGGCCACCCTCTCCAGGTTCGTCGACAGCCTGCTCTACCCGCTCGTCATGCAGCAGTACCGCGACGCGGACCGGTCGCACCCCCGTACCGACTCCGTCAGGGAGCACGAGGCCATCCTCGCCGCGATCGTCACCCACAACCCGGAGGCCGCCGCGGCGGCGATGCGCCACCACCTGTCGGCGGCCCGGCGGGCTCTCCAGCTCAAGTTCACCACGCCGGCCGGCTCCTGAGGGGGCTACGCGTGGCCGGGTGCCCGGGGGAGAACAGGGCTTCTCCGGCTGCCCTCCCCCGGCTGCGGCTGCCGCTGCCGTGCCGTGTCATACGTCGGTCGGTCTGCTCGAAGACGTGCGCCTACGACACGGACGCTGACGGTGCGTCAGGACCACAGTGCGACCGTCCACGCCGGGTCCAGGACGACGGTCACCTCGTCGCCCGGACGAGCGTCGAGGTGGGCGTCGCCGTGCGCGCGCAGCGGGACGTCGCCCGCCATGACGACCACTTCCTGGCGGTCGCCGAGATACTCGGTGGCCGTGATGCGCGCCGCGAATCGATTGGGGGCCTCCGTCTTCGGGGTCCCGGTGACCACGCGAATGTTCTCGGGCCGGATGCACACGGACAACTCCTGGCCGGCGGTGGGCGGTGCGGGCGGGCTGGTGAACCGCTCGCACCGAATCACACCGAGGGAGGTCTTGGCGTCGACCACACGGTCACCCGAGCGCGTCGACGCGTCGACCACGCCGGGGATGAGGTTCGCGCTGCCGACGAAGTCGGCCACGAACCGTGACGCCGGCGAGTCGTAGATCTCGCCCGGCGAACCGATCTGCTCGATCCGGCCGCGGTTCATGACGACGATCGTGTCGGACATCGCGAGAGCCTCGCCCTGGTCGTGCGTCACGTAGATGGTGGTGACGCCGAACTTCTTCTGGAACGAGCGCAGTTCGGTGCGAAGCTGCGAGCGCAGCTTGGCGTCCAGGTTGGACAGGGGCTCGTCCAGCAGCAGGACTTCCGGTTCGCACAGCAGGGCCCGGGCCAGCGCCAGGCGCTGCTGCTGGCCGCCACTGAGTTGGGTCGCCCACCGGTCGGCGTAGTCCGACAGCCCCACCTGTTCGAGCATCGCGAGGACACGTGGCCGCGCCTCGGCGGCGGAGCAGGTCTTGCGGCCGTGCCGGAGCGGGAACGCGGCGTTGTCGAACACCTTCATGTGCGGCCAGATGCCGTAGGACTGCGGCACCATCGCGATCGGCCGGGCGTCGGGGGACACATCGCGGCGCGCCGACGCGGAGAACACCGACTCGCCGTTCATCGAGATCTCGCCGCGGTCGGCCGTCTCCAGTCCGGCGAGACAGCGCAAGGTGGTTGTCTTGCCGCAGCCGCTGGGCCCCAGCAGGGTGAAGAAGCTGCCTTGTGGCACGGTGAAGCTGACGTCGTCGATGGCACGGCTCGCCTCGGCGCCGTGCGGACGGTGGAATCCCTTCTCAAGGCCGGTGATCTCTACGGAAGGTTCGGAAGCAACAACGTTGTTCATGGTCACGACACCTCACATGTGTTGTTGGAAGCCACGCCGGTTGACCCACCAGACGGAGACGGCCGAGAGGGCGAGCAGGAGCACCGCGAGAGCGCTGGCCTCGGGGTAGTTCGCGCTCTCGCCGATCATGTCCCACAGCAGCACCACCAGCGTGCGGTTGTCGGAGCTGGACAGCAGCAGCGCGATGGGGAGCTCCCCCAGAGCGTTGGCGAACACGTACAGCCAGGTCCGCGACACCGAGGGAGCCAGGAGCGGGAAGACCACCCTGCGCAGGACGGTGCCGCTCGACGCCCCGGAGACGCGGGCCACCTCCTCCAGCCCGTGATCGAGCTGCAGCAACGCCGTCTCGATCATGCGTGAACTGCGCGGAATGTAGCGGGTGGTGAGCGCGATGATGATGATCCAGACCGTCCCGTAGACCGGGATGGGCAGGTACAGGTACAGGAACAGCACCGCCACACCCAGTACGACGCTGGGGATGGCGAAGACCAGGAAGGACAGGTCGAACAGTGCCCGGCCGATGCGGCCGCCGCGCGCCGAGGCCAGTGCCAGCCACAGGGCGAAGCCGGCGGTCAGGGTCGCCGTGAGCAGGCTGATCACCAGGGTGTTGACAAGTGCGTGGCTCAGACTCGGGTCGGTGAAGATCTCGCCGTAGTTGGCGAGGCTGAGCCCGCCCAGGCTGTCGAGGCTGATCGGTTGGAGGAAGGGGGTCAGGCTCGTCCAGATCAGGGTCAGGACGGGCACGACGATCGCGACGAACACATAGAGCGTCACGAGGGCGGCGACGGGGATACGCCATCGTCCCAGTTTCACCGGGGTGGCCCGGTAGCCTTTGCCGCTCACCACCCGGAACCGGTGCGACTCGCGGGTCTGGCGTCGGTAGACGGCGATCATGACGAGGGACAGCAGGACCAGCAGCACTCCGTAGGCGCTGGCCTGGCCGTAGTTGGGCAGTCCCGACGGCGGCTGCAGTGCGGCCTGGACGTAGCTGCTGAACACGAAGATCTGGTCCGGCATCCCGAGCATGGCCGGGATGGCGAACTCCTCGAGCGCGATGACCACCAGCAACATGCTGGCCGCGGTGATCCCCGGCAGCGTGAGCGGCAGTACCACCTTGCGCGTCCGCGTCAGCCAGTTGGCGCCCGCGGTGGCCGCCGCCTCCTCGAACTCGAGGTTGAGCCGGGCGAACATTGGCGCGAGCATCATGTACATGCCCGGCACACCGAAGATGCCGGCCACCAGGATCATGCCGGGCAGCGAGTAGATGTCGATCGAGTAGCCGAGGGTGCGCTCGATCGCGAGGGCGATCGGGCCGTTGGCGGGGTTGGCCGCCAGCACCCAGGCCACCGCCATGACCGTGGCCGGCACGGCCATGGGGGCCAGCGTGCTCGGCGCGAGGAAACGGCGTCCGGGGATGTCGGTCCGCTCGAACAGGTAGGCCAGACTGACGCTGACGACCAGGGCCACGGCCACCGTGCCGACCACGAAGATCAGCGAGTTGAGAGCGACCTCGAGCAGGCGCTCCGAGCTGAAGATCTCGACGAAGTTGTCGAGCGTGTACCCGGCTACCTGGAAGGGCAGTTTCAACTCGCTGTCCTTGAGGCTGCTGTAGACCAGCATCCCCAGGGGAAAGAGCACGAGATAGGCGAGGATGGCGCCGATGGCGATGTTGACGCCCGCCAGAACACGGTCTCGGCGCTGAGGGCGTACGCCGGCGGAGAGCTGAGTGCCAGACTGCATCGCTGAAGTCTCCAAGGGTGAGCGAAGAGTCCACTGCCCGCGGTGGCCCGACCGGGCGGCCGCGGGCAGTGGTGCGTCGGTGACGGCCGTCAGTTGACGTCGGTGCCCAAGGCCTCCTCGACCTTGGGGAAGAAGGCCGAGAACTTTTTGTACTGCTCGATGTCGGACTCGCTGAACCACTCGACACCGGCGTCGCACAAGGCGCCGATGACCGGGTTGGTGTCGGCGTTCGTACAGTCCGTCTTGGTGGGGATGACCGAGTTGTAGGTGTCGACCAGGGCGGCCTGGCCTTCTTCGGAAGCGAGGAAGGCGGTGAGCAGGCGGCCACCCGCCGGGTGCGGGGCGCCTTCGGGCACGAACAGGTAGCCCTTGTTGGCGTTGGTGGGACCCACCGGCGCGACGGCGACCGGCGCGCCCTTGGCCCGGGCCTCCAGTACCAGGTTGATCAGGTCGGTGCCGACCGGTGTCTGGCCGGAGACGATGTTGGTGTGGGACTGCGTCGTGTTCTCGGTGTAGTGGGGCCGCGCCTTCGACAGCCTGGAGGCGTAGTCGAGACCGGCGTCGGTGCCGCGGGAGGGGTCCTGGGCCCATACGGTCATGAAGGAGCCGCGCGACTCGACGCTGAGCTTGCCCCCGTCCCACCGCGGTCCCAGGAGGTCCTGCCAGCTCGCGGGTGCCTCCGACTCGGGCACGGCTTCGGTGTTGTACGCCCAGACCTTCGGTACGGCCCAGACGTAGACGAAGTCGTCGGCGAAGATCTGCTCGGACGGCACCTCGTAGTCCGCCCAGTTCACCTTCGCCGCCATGTCCTGCGAGGGCAGCACCGTGAGCCCGCCGGCGTTGGACACGTCGAAGCTGACGCGGTCCGCGGCCTGCTCCACATTGAGCTGTGTGACGAGGTCCGGAGCCTTCTTGTTGGTGTACTTGACCTCGATGCCGGGGTACTTCTTCTCGAAGGCGTCGATGGCCGGCCGCATCTGTGCCTCCGGTTTCGGTGCGAACCAGATCACCTCCCCCTCGCCCTTGGCCTCCTGGTACAGCGCGTCCAGGTCTTCGGCCTTCGGGGCGGGCGGCGGGCCGCCGCCGCACGCGGCCATGAAGAAGGTGATCACCAGGGCCAAGGCGGTCAGCAGGGCGGTACGGCTCCGACGCCCGGGGCGGGGCCGAACGCGGTTCACGGCGCTCACCGCCCCTCGGCGGCGGAACCGGCGGCCGAACTGCGGGAGAGTCCGTACAGTCGTCCGGCGGTGCCGCCGGCGATCAGTTCCCGTTGGGTGGCATCGAGGGACGGCAACTGTCCCCGGACGAGTTCGGCCAGCTCGGACAGCGACCCGGCCGAGGCGGGGAAGTTCGACCCCCACATCACGTGCCCCGCGCCGAACTGCTCGATCAGCGCACGGACCAGCGGTGCCGCCGATCCGGCCTCGCGCTGCGCACGCAGCACGGCCGGCGGCGTGAGCTTGACGAAGACCCGGCCCGTCTCGCTCAGCGCGGGCACCCCGGCCGCGCCCGGGGGGTACGGCTCCGCGTCGCCCAGTCGCGGCCGGCCGGCGTGGTCGAGGATCACGGTGAGTCCCGGGTACCGCTGGAGGAGCCCGGCGAGGACGGGCGCGTGCTGGGCATGCATCTGGATGCAGACCGGCACCCGGCGCTCGGACAGGAACCGCCAGACCGGGGCCATGCGCTCGTCGTCGAGCCCGCGGCCGGGTGTCGGAACGGCGGTCGTGCCGTCGGCGGCGCGGATACGCACACCCGAGAAGCCCCGCTCGTCGATCCAGTGGTGCAGTGCGTCGACCGCCTTCTCGGAGAGGAAGTCCACCGAGCAGACCCCGCTGATGCGGTCCGCGTGCCGGGCGAGCTGATCGGCCACGTAGGTGTTGTCGAAGCCGTAGACCGTGGAGGCCTGGACGACGACGAGGTGGTCGACTCCGGCGGCGTCGGCCTGGCGCAGCAGGCCGTCGATGTCGGTGGGCCGCTCCTGTGACCAGGTGGAGCGGTGGCCGCCGAGCGGAGCAGCGGGATAGGAATCGGTGTCGGGCGAGATGATGTGGGTGTGCGTGTCGACGCTGAACATGGGCACCTCATAACTGGTGGACGGCTCGGCGGGCGGGTGGGATCAGGCGACGCCGCCGATGTGCCGGGTGAAGTCGGCCAGGAGTTCGTCCACGGTGACCGGCGTACGGATGACGTTCTGCTGGAGGGCGTAGTCGATCGCGGTCTGCAGGCCGGCGACCAGCTCGTCGCTCACCCCGGCCCGCAGGGCGCGGACGCGGGTTCCGGGCGTGGCCTCGGCGGCCTTGCGGGCCTCGATCCGGGTGCCGAACGCCTGGTAGAGCGCCGAAACCGTCCCCGGCTCGGCCTCCAGGAAGTCCCGCCGGACCGTGAGCACGTGGTTGATCGGCACCGTCCCGTGCCGGGCGCCCCACGCCTCCTCGACCTCGCGCCAGTTCGGGATGATCGGCACCAGCGGCCCCTGGGCCCCGTCCAGTGCCGGCGGGCCCAGAACTGCGGCCACGGCGTCACCGCGCTCCAGCACGTCGAGGACCCGGCCCGTCGTGCGTTCGACGTTGTCCGGCTCCACGTAGCTCGCGACGTGCGGCTCCTCGGTGGTGACCCAGGTGACGTCCTTGGCGTCGACGCCGAACTCCTCGTGCAGGATGCCGCGGACCCACAGGCCGGTTGTCTGGCTGTAGGCCCGGACACCGACGCGTCGGCCTGTCAGGTCGGAAGGGCCGATCTCCGCCGAACCGGGCCAGCGGGTGAGTGAGTGGTGGTGGAAGTCGCCGCTCAGCGCCACCGGCAGCAGTGCGATCGGGGCTCCGGCCTCCCGGGCCTGGAGGAAGGTCGCGACCGCCAGCTCGCTGACGTCGTAGCGCAGCTCACGCACCATCGGGGCGAACGCCTTGTAGATCGGGTCGGCCGCCGCGAGTTCGACGTCGTGTCCCTCGACGCCGAAACCGGGGTCGGCGAGGAAGGCCGTGTGCGGGTAGGACTTCACAGCGACGGACAAGGTTCTGGGCATAAGACGACTCCTCTGTTGTGTCCGAACCCGGGGAGTGCTCTGGTGCCAGTCTCTGATGGCGCGACTCGACCAACGGGTTAACGCGAAGTGTCTGACAGTTTCGGCCACCGTACGCCCACGATTGGGCGCCTTCAAGGTTTCCTCGGTCAGATCGTCAAACAATCCGTTTCAAGGTAGAGACGAGTGCACGCATCGGCCGCCACCTTCCGGCCACGCTTGCACCTGGCGGCCCTCACAGTGACCCGGGTTGGCTGATTGTTATACAGAATCCTCGCGCTGGAAAGAGTCACACCCAAGAAGATGCTGTTCTCATGGATGTTCTTGCCGACCCCGCGAGTCGCTGCTAGCTTGACGAGGAAAGTTGTCTAACAATCTCGGCCCACTGACCGAGTCTCGCGAGTCCCCCGCTCTACGACGCGTGCGGAGCCATTTCAAGATCATCTAGCGAGGAACGAAGCTGTGATAGAGATCAACGAAGAGATCGCCGTACCGGCACCCCCGGGACGGGTGTGGGAGGTCATCTCCGACCCTGCCGAAGTGGTGTCGTGCATCTACGGCGCCGAGCTCGGCGCGTCGCACGACGACGGCTCCTTCGACGGCACACTGGTCGTGAAGTTCGGCGCGGTGCGGGTGCGGTTCGGTGCCCGTGTCTCCCTCGACCTGGACGAAGACGCCCGGGAGGGGCGGCTCTCCGCGCGCGGCCGGGACGGTCAGGGGGCGACCCGCTTCAACGCCCAGGCGACCTTCCGGGTCGTCGAGGACCGGCCCGGCACGACACGCGTGCACGTGGCGGGGGAAGTGAAACTCGCGGGCAGGCTGGCATCGGTGATCGAAGCGGGCGCCGGCGCCGTGGTCGGCCGGATGACCAAGGACTTCACGGACGAGCTGGTGCGGCGCTGTGCCGGGGACACGGCGGTCGCGGCGGCGCCCGGCAAGCCGTCCCCGTGGGCACGCGTGCGTGCCTGGTGGCGACGGATCCTTCGCAGGCCGCAGCCGGGCGGGACTCCTGGTGCCCGCGCCGAATAGCGGCCGTCTCCCGGCCCGGCCACGGACCGCACTCCCGGCGCTCATGTGGTCCGACCCGGTCACCGCGCTGGAGTACGCGACGACCGACTACGACGGGCTGGTGTTCGAGGCCGAGCACAAACCGTGGCACACCACGACGCCACGGGAGTCGCCCCTCCCCCTCACTCTCGTCCGCCTCACACCCGTCCGTCTCACGCCCGTCCGCCACGCCACGGAGGCGGAGCCCACCACGTTGTCCGGCAGGCCGTCCCTGTGGACACGTGTGCGCGGCCGGTGGCGGACCACCCACCTGCGAACAGAGCGGAGCCCCCAGTGGCACGACTGAACAGCATCATCAACGCGTTGGACGCGGGGCAGCACGCCTTCGCGGCATTCGCGTCGCCCGACCCGGCCACCGCACTCGAGTTCGCCAGGACCGACTACGACGGGCTGGTGTTCGAGGCCGAGCACAAACCGTGGGACGCCACGACGCTGCGGGACAGCCTGCAGTACCTGCTCGACCGACGACGGATCTTCGAGGCCGGCACGCTCGCCCCGTCGCCCACCCCCCTCGTCCGCGTCCCCGTCAACGGCGCGGAGCAGGGCCAGTGGCACGCGAAGCAGGCCCTCGACCTCGGCGCGTACGGGATCGTGTGGCCGCACATCAGCCGAGTCGAGGAAGCGCGCAACGCCGTCGCGGCATGCCGCTATCCACGGCTGCCCGGCAGTGACCGGTTCGAGCCGGCGGGCCTGCGCGGCGACGCGCCGACGGCGGCGGCCCGTTACTGGGGCGTCTCGAACCAGGAGTACTACACCAGGGCCGACGTGTGGCCACTCGCCCCCCACGGCGAGATCCTCGTCGTGATCCAGATCGAGGACCAGCTCGGGATCGAGAACCTTCCGGCGGTCCTCGACGAGGTGCCAGGCATCGGTCTGGTGCTCATCGGCGAAGGCGACCTCAGCCAGGAGCTCGGCGTGCCGCGTCAGCTCGACCACCCGCTGATGGTCGAGGCCAGGCGCCGCATCGTACGGATCTGCCACGAACACGGTGTCGTGGTCGGCCATCCGCACGTCACCCCGGACAACGTCCACCAGGTGCTGGACGAGGGCTATCGCTTCCTCATGTCGGCACCCGTGCGCACCTACCCCGGTCTGGAAGCGGGCCGCAAGCTCACCCGCCGCCCCTGACCCGGAACATGTGGAGGACATTTCATGATCATTGACTGCCACGGTCACTTCACGACCGCGCCGCCGGCCCTGGGACAGTGGCGCGCGCGCCAGATCCAGGCGTTCGAGGACTCTGGCGCGCGCGTCCGGCCCGAGGAGTTGGACATCGGTGACGACGAGATCAGGGCCGCCATCGAGCAGGGCCAACTGAAGCTGCAGCGGGAACGGGGCACCGATCTCACCCTCTTCTCCCCCGGCGCGGGAAAGATGGCCCACCACTACGGTGACGAACGGACCAGCCTGGACTGGTCGCGCGTCAGCAACGACCTCGTCTCCCGGGTGTGCGGCCTGTTCCCGGACCGCTTCGCCGGCGTGTGCCAGCTCCCGCAGTCGCCCGGTGACGCGCTGGCCCCGTCCGTCCGCAGGTCGGCCGAGGAACTCGAGCGCTGCGTCACCGACCTCGGGTTCGTCGGCTGCCTGCTCAACCCGGACCCGTCCGACGGGTACTGGCACGCGCCGCCGCTGACCGACCGGATCTACTACCCGCTCTACGAGAAGTTGGTGGAGCTGGACGTGCCCGCGATGGTCCACGTCGCGATGTCACGCAACCCGGCCGTCCAGGGCACCTGCGCCCACTATCTCAACGGCGACACCGCCGTCTTCATGCAACTGTGCGAGTCGGACCTGTTCAAGGACTTCCCGACGCTGCGGCTGATCCTCCCGCACGGCGGCGGCGCGGTGCCCTACCACTGGGGCCGCTACCGCGGAGTGATGCAGGACCGGGGCCGGCCACCGCTCGAAGAGGCCCTGCTGGGCAACGTCTTCTTCGACACCTGCGTGTACCACAGGCGCGGCCTCGAACTGCTGACGGACATCATTCCCGCCAAGAACGTGCTGTTCGCCTCGGAGATGATCGGCGCGGTTCGCGGCATAGACCCGGAGACCGGACACCGGTTCGACGACGTCAAGGCACTGCTGGACTCCGTCGACTCCATCGGCGACGACGACCGGCAGGCCATCTACGGAGGCAACGCCCTGCGGGTCTTCCCGCGCCTGACGAACCGTGTCCCGGGGCTCCTCGACCAGCACAAGGAGGCCACACAGTGAAGGTCTACGAAGCACTCGCGGCGGCGTTCGCGGCCGAAGGCACCACAGACGTGTTCGGCATGATGGGCGACGCCAACATGCACTGGATGAACGCGCTGGCCGGTCGCGGAACGCGGCTGTACGAGGTGCGCCACGAGGGGGCGGGACTGAGCATGGCGCACGGGTTCGCCCGCGCCTCCGGCCGTCCCGGCGTCGTGACGACCACCAGCGGCCCCGGCACCGCGCAGCTCGCCACCTCCATGATCGTGGCGAGCCGGGCGCGCACTCCGCTGGTCGCCTTCTGCGGCGAAACGGCACTGGGCGACGAGAGCGCCGTGCAGTACCTCGACCAGCGCCGGTTCGCCGCCGCGCTCGAATGCGAGTTCCTCCAGGTGACCAGGGCGGACGCGGCCCAGGAGGTGGTGCGGCGCGCCTTCTACCTGGCCCGCTCCGAGTCCCGGCCGGTGATGATCAGTGCTCCGTTCGACGTGCAGTTGCAGGAGTTCGAGGACGACCTGCCCTATGTGCCGTCCACCGAGCTGCTGAAGACTCCGAGGCTGCTGCCGCACCCGGCGCAGATCGAGCAGGCGTGCGAGATCATCGAGTCGAGCAAGCGTGTCGTGATCGTCGCCGGCCGGGGTGCGCGCAAGGCGGAGGCGGGCGAGCAGATCCTCGCGCTCCAGCACCGGACGGGCGCCATGCTCGCCACCACACTGCAGGCCAAGAACTGGCTGTGCGACAAGAGCGACTACCACGTGGGCATCGCGGGCCTGTTCGGCAGCAAGCTGGCGATGGAGCTGCTGCAGGAGGCGGACTGTGTGGTGGCGGTGGGCGCGAGCCTCAACCACTACACCATCGAGAGCGGATACCTCTTCCCCGAAGCCAGGTACGTCCAGATCGACACCGCGGCGCACGTGGTGATGGGCAACGGCAAGGTGGCCGACACCTACGTCCAGGCCGACGCCGTCACCGGCCTCGCCGCCCTCACCGACGCGCTCACGGAACGCGGCGTCGCGCTGGAGGGCTTCCACACCGCCGAGGTGCGCCGCCGGCTCGAGGCCCCGCTGATCGACCCCGCCGAGTACCACCGGGAGCCGGGTCTACTCGACCCCCGTGAGGCGATCGCGGTCCTCGACGCCGAACTGCCCGGCGACATGGGGCTCGTGCTGGGCAGCGGGCACCAGACGGACTTCGGCACGATGCTCTTCCAGCGCTCGCGCGAGGTCACCTCGAACTACGGCATGTTCGGCGCCATCGGCCAGGCCCCCCTGCTGACCATCGGCGCCGTCGTCGCGGACGGCGGCAAGCCGACGTTCGTGGTCGAGGGCGACGCCAGCTTCCTGATGCACCTGTCCGAATTCGAGACCGCCTGCCGCTACGAGCTGCCGGTCCTGGTCGTGGTCATGAACGACGAGGGTCTCGGCGCGGAGTTCCACAAGGCGAAGGCCAAGGGCCTCAACGCGGAGCTGGCCGTGATCCCCACACCTGAACTGGGCACGGTGGCGCGGTCCCTGGGCGGCGGCGGCGCGACGGTCCGCAGCACCGGCGAACTGCGCGCCGCGCTGGCCGAGTACGTCCGCGACCCGCGGCCCACCGTGATCGACGTCCGGATCACCCGCGACGTGCTCAGCGTGCCCTACCGGCGCATCCAGTACGGCGAGGACGTGTGAGGGAGCCGGGCATGAGGATCGTGCTGGGAAGGGACGACTACGCGGCCTCGGCCGTGAAGGCGGCCTCGGCCGTCGGCGCCGAACCCGAGCGAGTCGATGTGCGCCCCGTGCACAAGGCGTCGCGCGGTTTCGTGAACAACGCCTCGACGGACATCTGCGAACTGGCCGTCGTGACCCTGCTGCAGGCGGCCGCCTACGACAGGCCGGTGCTGCTGCTGCCGGTGACCGTGCTGGGCCGCCACCAGCATCAGACCCTGGTGACTCTGGGCGAGCAGGGCGTCGACGGTGTGCGGGGCCGCAGCGTCGGGGTGCGCTCGTGGAGCCAGACCACCGGAGTGTGGCTGCGCGGGTTCCTGACCGAGCAGTACGGAATCGACCTGTCGGAGGTGGACTGGCGCACGTACGAGGACGGGCACGTCGACTCCTGCACCGACCCGGCGTGGGTCGGGCGGGCGCCCGAGGGCGCCAAGCTGCCCACGGACTTCCTCGACGGGAAACTCGACTACGGGATCATGGGCAACGAGCTGCCGTCCGACGACCGGATCCGCACGGCCATCCCCAACGCGCCGCAGGTGGCGGCCGAATGGGCCCGGCGCAAGGGCTTCGCTCCCATCAACCACGTGGTCGCGGCCGGCGAGTTCGCGGCGCACGCGAACCCCAAGGCCGTACTCGCGGTCTACGACGCGCTGGCCGACGCCGCCGCCTCCTCCGCCTCCGCCGCCGCCTCCGCCGCCGACCGACAGACGGCGGGGCCGGTGTCCCTGAGCCCCGTCGGGTTCGCGGCCCTTCGCGGTCCCGTAACGGCGGCTTCCCGCTACGCGTACGAGCAGGAAGTGCTGCCGCGCCGGGTCGAGTTCGACGAACTGGTCGACCGCACGTGCTCCGCGCTCGGAGTGAACCCGGCGCGGCTCGGCGGCTGACCCACGTATCCCTCCCCGAACGAAGAACAGGACAGAACGGAACAGACATGAACAAGCTCACGGTGGTCCTGGGGGACTATCCGCACGTGCGGGGTCTGCTGAGCGGCGACGTGCCGGTGGACGGATACGAGGTGGAGCCGGTCGAGGTCAAGCCGGTCATCGGCGCGTACCGACGGATGATCCGCGACCTCGAGTTCGACGTGTGTGAACTCGCTCCGACCACCTACCTGATGGCGCTGCGCAGCGGCATCCCGCTCACCGGGATCCCCGTTTTCCTCAACCGCCGTTTTCACCACGCCGACGTGCAGTGCGGCGCGGACTCGGGCATACGCTTCCCCGCCGATCTCGCGGGCAGGCGGATCGGCGTCCGCGCCTACACCGTCACCACCGGGGTGTGGGTGCGCGGCATCCTGCGCGGCGAGTACGGCCTCGACACCGACTCGGTGACATGGGTCGTGGACGACGAGGACCACATCGAGGGGCACGCACCGGCGAACATCGAGCGCGTCACGGACGGCAGTTCCCTCTCCGAGCTACTGCGGGCCAAGGACATCGACGCGGCACTGAGCGGAAACGCCGGTACCGGACGTGCGGGCGCGCCGCGGGCGGGCTGGGCCGCGCCGGCCGACCGGCCCAGGGGCGACGAAGGACCGTACCCGCTCTTTCCCGACCACGAGGTACTCGCCACCGACTGGTACCTGCGGACCGGCGTCTACCCCCTCCACTCGGTGATCGCCGTCCGCAAGTCGCTCGTCGACGCCGACGCCTCGTTGCCCACCAGGCTGTACGCCGCCTTCGCCGCCAGTAAGCGGCGCCAGGTGGAGGGCGACCCGGAGTGGACGGCACTGCCACGGCTCGGCAAGCAGGCCGAGCAGCTCGGCAGCGACCCGGTTCCCTACGGCCTGGACGTCAACGACGCGAGCATCCGCGCGCTGGTGGAGTTCTCGCGGGACCAGGGACTGCTCGACGCGGACTTCCCCGGCGAGCCCCGGAAGCTGTTCGCCGAGGGCGACTACCCGGACGCCTGACCCGACCCGCGGCACAAGGACACGACACACAAGAGACGACACACGACACACGACATGACGTAAGAGAGGAGCAGATCATGGACATCGTCGACACCCACTGTCACATCATCTCCGACGACGTGACCCGCTATCCCCGGGCCCCGATCGGCGGGAAGCAGTCGGGCTGGGCCACCACCCGGCCCGTCGGTGCGGACGGCATGGCCGAGCGCATGGACAAGGCCGGGATCGCGCAGGCCGTGCTGGTACAGGCCACCACCGCCTACGGTTACGACAACTCCTACGTACTCGACAGCCGGGCGCGCCGGCCGGACCGGTTCATCGCGGTGGGCACCGTGGACCCGTTGCGCCCCGACGCCGCCGGCAATCTGGAGGCGGTGACGGGCAAGGGCGGCCTGTCGGGGGTGCGGCTGTTCACCAGCGGCAGCACCGTCCCCACCCAGGGCGAATGGTTCGCCGCACCGGAGACCCACCCCTTCTGGGAGAAGGCCGCCGAACTCGGCGTCACAGTGTGCCTGCAGATGCGGCTCGGCCCGGCGACCGAGCAGTTGCACGCCTTGCTGCGGCGCTTCCCCTCGGTCCCGGTCCTGCTCGACCACATGGGTTATCCCGACATCGCGGCCTCGCCCGCCGACGCCGGAGCCGAGGTGGCGCGGCTGGCCGTCCATCCGGGCCTGAATCTGAAGCTGACTCACCGCAACCTCGAACGCCTTCACGACGTGGGCGCGAAGGCGGGCCAGTTCCTCGAGCCGGTGCTCGCGGCCTTCGGTGCAAACCGGATCGCATGGGGTTCCAATCTCCCCGCCGCCGAGCAGTCGCTGCCCGAGCTCGTGACCCTCGCCCAGGAGGTGCTGGCGGACGTTTCCGAGCCGGCCCGCCGGGAGATCTTCGCCGGCACGGCGAGGCGGCTGTACCCGGGCCTCGTCTAGCGCTCGGGAACGCCGGGAGCGGCGCCCTGGTCCGGCACCGTCGGGTGTGCCTGACCAGGGCGTCCTCGTTGTACACAGGTAGATAATAGGATTCAAGAGGACAAACCACCGCGTTCTCTCTTCCAGGGCGGACAGGAGGGACGAACAGCGTGAGATCCCTCGCGAGCGCGCGCAGTGTGGTCGGCCGGATGTTCCTGTTGCAGGTGGCGATCGTGCTGGCACTGACCGCGGCCGCCGTCGCGTGGATGATGCTGATGTTCCGTCGTGACGCCACCGAAGACGCGGCCGATCACTCACTCGGCGTGGCGACGAGCTTTGCCCACGCACCCGGCATGGTGACCGCACTGCGGTCCTCCGATCCGGCGGCGGTCCTGCAACCGCGAGTCGACTCCGTCGAGAAGAGTGCCGACGTCGACTTCATCTCCGTCTACGACGAACGCGGGATCCGCCGAACGGCCCCTTCGCCCGGCGTCACCACAGAGCGGTTGTCCCCCCAGAGCCTGGCGTCGCTGCTCGCCGGAGACACGGTGCAGGGGGAGCACTCCGGTCCCCGCGGCGAGGTGGTGCGCACCGCCGTACCGGTCAGGGACGGCGGTGGCACCGTCATCGGTGCGGTCAATGTGGGCGTACTCGAGCGGAACGTCGGCGACCAGGTGGCTCGGCACCTTCCGGCCTTCCTTGGAGCCGCGGCCGCCGCCGTGGTCGCCACCACCGCGGGCGCCACACTCGTCAGCAGGCGGTTGCTGCGCAGCACCCGCGGCCTCGGCCCGGCCGAGATCATGCGCCTGTACGAGCACCATGACGCGGTGCTGCACGCGGCGCGGGAAGGTGTCGTCATTGTCGATGACCGACGTCGCCTGCTGCTCGTCAACGACGAGGCGCAGCGGCTGCTCGGCCTTCCCGGAGACCTTCAGGGCCGCCCGGTGCGCGAGCTGCCCCTCGCTCCGCCGATCGCCGAGCTGCTGGGTACGGGGCGTGAGGCCTCCGACGAGGTGCATCTGGTCGGCAGCCGGGTCCTGTCCGTCAACCAGAGGTCACTCGACCGTTACGGCGTCCCGTCCGGAACGGTCACGACGCTGAGGGACTCCACCGAGCTCCAGGAGGTGTCCGGCCGGGCCGAAGCGGCGGCCGGACGTCTGGGGATGCTCTATGAGGCGAGTGTGGCCATCGGCACCACCCTGGATGTGACCCGGACGGCCGAGGAACTGGCCGAGGTGGCGGTTCCGCGCTTCGCCGACCATGTCACGGTCGATCTCGCCGAGCCGGTTCTGCGCGGCAACGAGCCACCGGCCGCGATGCCGCGTCTGCGCCGCGTCGCGGCCACCCCTGCCCCTCCGGGTTCCGGGGTCCGTCCCGTCGGGGAGTCGATCAGCTATCAGCCGTCCGGCCCCCAGGCCACGGGGATGGCGAGTCATCAGGCGGTCCTCGCATCCGATCTGCGCGGCACACCCGGAGTGTGGGCGCGGAACCAGGAGGACGCCCGGCGCATGCTGGACCACGGATTCCGCTCACTCGTCACCGCTCCCCTGTGTACCGGTGGTGCGGTGCTCGGTGTGGCGGACTTCTGGCGCTGGGAAGGCACCCAGGCCTTCGACCACGACGATCTGGCCCTGGTGGGGGAACTGGCAGCCCGCACCGCGATCTGCATCGACAACGCCCGGCGCTACACCCGCGAGCATGCCCTGGCGGAGACGCTGCAGCGCAGCCTCCTGCCCCACTCCCTGCCGGACCAGCCGCTCGTCGAAACCGCCTACCGCTACCTGCCCGCGCGGGACGGGGTGGGCGGCGACTGGTTCGACGTCATCCCGCTGCCCGGCGCACGGGTCGCGCTGGTCGTCGGCGACGTGGTGGGCCACGGCCTGCATGCCGCGGCCACCATGGGACGGCTGCGCACGGCTGTACACAACTTCTCCGCCCTGGACCTGCCGCCGGAGGAACTGCTCGGGCACCTGGACGAGCTGGCCTCCCGGATCGACGGCGCGGAGAGCGCCGAGGGCGACAGCGAAGGCTTCACGGGAGCCACCTGCCTCTACGCGATCTACGACGCGACGTCCGGAGTGTGCGCGCTGGCCCGGTCGGGGCATCCGGAGCCGGCGCTGGTGTACCCGGACGGGACCGTGGAGTACCTGAACGTGCCGGTCTCCCCGCCGCTCGGCCTGAGTGGCGGTCTGCCGTTCGAGACCGCCGAACTCACCCTGCCCGAGGGCTCCCGGCTCGTCCTGTACACCGACGGCCTCGTGGAGGACCGGGTCCGGGGCATCGACGCCGGCCTGGAAGCGCTGCGAAGGGCCGTGGCACGCCCGGGCCGGACCCCGGAGGAGACGTGCCAGGACGTCTTCGGCTCCCTGCTTCCGGTGCGGCCGAGCGACGATGTCGCACTGCTCGTCGCCCGCACCCGCCTGCTGGATCCGTCCCAGGTGGCCGAGTGGGACGTACCCGAGGATCCCTCGGCCGTCGCCGGCATCCGGGCGCAGGTCACCCGCCGGCTGGATGCCTGGGGGCTGGAAGAGACGCTGGCCTTCAACACCGAGCTGATGATCAGCGAGTTGGTCACCAACGCCATCCGCTACGCCACCGGCCCGATTCGGCTGCGGGTTCTGACCTACCACGACAGCTTGATCTGCGAGGTCGCCGACGGCAGCAGCACCTCACCACACCTGCGACGCGCGGCGACCACCGACGAAGGCGGACGGGGACTGTTCCTCGTCGCCCGGTTCGCGCAGCGGTGGGGCACCCGCTACACGGCTCGCGGCAAGGTGATCTGGACGGAACAGTCCCTTCGTCCCCTCGCGACCGACACCCAGGAAGCAACGGCGGACGACCTGCTGGACCAGTGGAACGACACAGACTGGTGACTGATCGGCACGCCGTGTACGGGCGGGCTCATGTCGGGCGGCAAGCCGCTGCGGTTCGGACTTCGCTCGGGGAGACGCCGTAGGTCTCCCGGAAGGTGCGGCTGAAGGTGGCGGGGTTGCGGAAACCCCAACGTCCGGCGATGTCACCTATCGTCCGGTGCCGTAGGCGCGGGTCGCCGAGATCGGTCCTGCTGCGTTCGAGTCTGCGCCGACGGATCGTGGCGCCGACCGTTTCGGGCTCCTCCTGGAAGACGGCGTGCAGGAGTCGGACCGAGATGTGGTGGTGCGCGGCTATCGCCGCCGGGGTGAGGTCCGGCTCGGACAGGTGGTGATCGATGAAGGCGTTGATACGGGCGAGGAGCACCCGCCGGCGGCTTTCGACCGGGAACGCGGGGGAACTGTCGGTACGCGCGGCGAGAAAGGTGACCGCGAGTTCGAGCGCCATGGCACCCAGGCGTCGCAGCTCCGTCGGATTGCAGTGTGCGGCGTTCTCGCGCAGACCCGCCAGGTAGGAGGTGAGCAGTGCGCCCGAACCGGTGCGTGCGGGCAGCGGCGTGGCCACCAGGCGGTCCGTTGTGCGACTGGGTAACGACACAGCGGTTCGGGGCAGCCGCAGCATGGTCACCCTCGAGGAACGGCCATGGTCCTGGAACTCGCAGGCAAGGGGTTGTGAGGTGCCGAAGAGGGCGATGTCTCCTGCTTGGAGGAGGGTGTTGTTGCGGCTCTGCTCCAGACCGATGGGGCTGCCCTGGACGAGGAACAGGTAGTAGTTCTCCGCGTCGGCTCTTCGGATGTGTTCCGGTGTCCGCCGAGCCGACATCGGCGAGAAGGAGAAGGCCGAGATCTCGGTGTGCACGAGTTCCAGCGTCGTCGCCCTGCCCTTGAAGTGGTCGGAGTGTTCGCTGGCCAACGAAACCGGCATCACCGCCCGGCCGACCATGTCCCCCCACCAGCCGAATCCCTCGGGGCCGCTGACACTGTCCGTGGAAACGACCACCGGGGCCGCCCTGCCGGTCTTCTCCACTGCCGTCTCCCCCTCCATGTGCTCCACCCCCACCACAGCCGAAGTCACGCGTCTCGACATTGTCCGCTGCCGTCGGTGTCCCTTGGAAGCACTCGGCCGGTCGGTTCGCGCAGCAGTGCACGGAGCGTCAAAGAAGTCTGCGCGCCGGGCGAAGGACAGAGGTGATCGCGTAGAGGTCGGCCATGGGGAGCCCGGGGCCGGGGCGCGCCCACATCCATCTCGCGCGTGACCTTCGCCGCCGCAAGGCAGATACTGCCGACAACACAGGTCAAGGACCTGCTTGCTGTCCTTCCGAGGAGGTACCCGTGAAGATGCTGATCAACGTCCCCGAGACCGTGGTGACCGACGCGCTGCGTGGTATGGCGGCCGCCCACCCCGAGTTGACCGTGGACGTCGAGAACAGGGTGATCGTGCGGCGGGACGCTCCCGTGGCCGGGCAGGTGGCCCTGGTGTCGGGGGGTGGTTCCGGGCACGAGCCGCTGCACGGCGGTTTCGTGGGCCCGGGGATGCTGTCGGCCGCCTGTCCGGGTGAGGTGTTCACCTCGCCGGTGCCGGACCAGATGGTGCGGGCGGCCGCGGCCGTGGACAGCGGGGCCGGGGTGCTGTTCGTCGTCAAGAACTACACGGGTGACGTGCTCAACTTCGACATGGCAGCGGAGCTGGCCGAGGATGAGGGCATCCGGATCGCGAAGGTGCTGGTCAACGACGATGTGGCGGTGACGGACAGCCTCTACACGGCCGGTCGTCGCGGCACGGGCGCGACGCTGTTCGTGGAGAAGATCGCCGGGGCCGCGGCGCAGGAGGGTCGCCCGCTGGAGCAGGTGGAGGCAATCGCCCGCCGGGTCAATGACAGCTCCCGCAGTTTCGGCGTGGCCCTCAGCGCGGTCACCACGCCGGCCAAGGGCAGCCCCACCTTCGACCTCCCCACCGGTGAGCTGGAACTGGGCATCGGCATCCACGGGGAGCCCGGCCGGGAGCGGCGCCCGATGATGACCTCGGGCGAGATCGCCGAGGCCGCCGTGGACGCGGTCCTGACCGACCTCGGCCCGCGCAACCCCGTCCTGGTCCTGGTCAACGGTATGGGCGCGACACCGCTCCTCGAGCTGTACGGCTTCAACGCCGAGGTGCAGCGTGTGCTCGGCGAGCGGGGTGTCGCCGTCGCCCGCACCCTCGTCGGCAACTACGTCACCTCGCTGGACATGGCCGGGGCCTCGGTCACCCTGTGCGAGATCGACGAGGAACTGCTCGGACTGTGGGACGCGCCGGTCAGTACCCCGGGTCTGAGGTGGGGCATGTGACGGTTGACGGGGAAGGGATCGCAACGTACCTACCAGGCAAGGAGATCCTGTGCTCGACGCCGACTTCTTCCGCCGTTGGATGACGGCGAGCGCCGCGTTGGTGGACCGTGAGGCGGAACGGCTCACCGCCCTCGACTCACCCATCGGCGACGCCGACCACGGCAGCAATCTCCAGCGCGGTTTCACGGCCGTGGCGGCCACGCTGGAGAAGGAGGCGCCCGACACGCCCGGCGCGGTTCTGATCCTCGCCGGACGGCAGCTCATCTCCACGGTCGGCGGTGCCTCGGGTCCGCTGTACGGGACGCTGCTGCGCCGTACCGGCAAGGCGCTCGGAGACTCCCCCGAGGTGAGCGCGGAGCAACTGGCCGAGGCGTTGCGGACGGGAGTGGACGCCGTCCGGACGCTCGGCGGTGCCGCGCCGGGCGACAAGACCATGATCGACGCCCTGGTGCCCGCCGTGGACGCGCTGGGCGACTCGTTCGCCGCGGCCCGTACGGCGGCCGAGGAGGGGGCCGAGGCGACCACGCCGTTGCAGGCCCGCAAGGGCAGGGCGAGCTATCTCGGCGAACGCAGCATCGGGCACCAGGACCCGGGGGCGACATCGTCCGCGCTGCTCTTCGAGGCACTGAAGGAGACGGCCGGTGAGTGACGAGAAGCTGGTGGGGATTGTGCTGGTGTCGCACAGCGCCGAGGTCGCCGCGTCGGTGGCGGAGCTGGCGAAGGCCCTCTCGGGCGGTGCCGGGGCAGTGGCCATCGCTCCGGCGGGCGGTACCGCGTCCGGCGAGTTCGGCACCAGCTCCGAACTGGTCGCGGCCGCCGCGGCGTCCGTGGACCGGGGCGCGGGGGTCGCCGTCCTCACCGACCTCGGCAGTGCGGTGCTCACCATCAAGGCGCTGCTCGCCGAGGGCGACGAACTCCCGGACAACACCCGCCTGGTGGACGCGCCCTTCGTCGAGGGCGCGGTGGCGGCCGTCGTCACGGCCTCGACCGGCGCCGACCTCGCGGCCGTCGAGGCGGCGGCCGCGGAGGCGTACTCCTACCGGAAGGTCTGACCGGAAAGGGCTGACCGGATGGTCTGACCGGCGCGGCGGTCCGGACCCGCGCGAGGTCCGGCCGCCGGCGCTCGGACGAGCCCCGGCACCGGTGTCCTGAGGACGGTGCGCCAGGGCACGGCCGGTTCCGCCCGCGCCGTCCGCTGCGTACCCCGGGTCGGCAGCCGCGTAGGCCGGCCCCTTCGTCGGGGGAGCCCGGTTCGTGCGGGGGCAGGCGTCGCCCACCGGCCGACGCGCGCTGCTCGAGTCAAAGACCTCGCCGAGCGACGCGAACCTGCCCGGACGGCACCGTGTCATCAGCGCGGCCGGCCGGCCGAGTCAGTGCCCGCCCACGAACTCCCGTGCCAGCCGCTCCCCCGCCTTCTCGGCGGCGGCCGTGTCCTCGATGGGCTCGATCTCGCTGTGCTTGAAGACGATGTACGTCACGCCGGAGGCTACGCCGCCGCCCTGCGGATCGGCGGGGATGCCGAGGGACCGTGCGGCGGCGTAGGAGGCCTCGCCGATGAGGTCGCGCGGGCCGACGTCGCCGACGACCGCGTACCGCACCCGGTCCCCGTGGACGAGGGCCGCGAGCGATCCACCCCGGACGTCGTCCTCGCGGTGGTCCCAGGTGTCGCTGGGCTCGGGCACGACGACGTAGGGCAGGTGTTCGGCGTCCAGCGGGCGGCCGTCGGACCCGGTGTACGCGGTGGCCGGGCTGAACTGCGGGTCGGTGCGGCTGTTGCACCGGTCGCCGGGCCGGCCGTCGCAGTCGATGTCCAGGTCGGCCTTCCAGTACACGGCGTCCCGTGTGCCGCAGACCGGGATGTCCGCCGGCGTGCCGGCGTCGCCGCGGTAGCGCCCGCGCGACACGGGTTCGCAGTCCCGCACCTTGGCCAGCAGGTCGGCGGCGCTGACGGGTCCCTCACCCGCGCTCCGCCTCGGCCTGGCCCGTGAGGGGCGTACCGGACCGGGCGGGGAGTGCGGAACGGGGCCGACCCGGACTCCGGCCCGGTCCGCGCGCGGAAGCCCGGACCGGTCCCCGTCCCCCTCCCCCTCCCGGTGCCGGTCCCGGGCACCGGTCAGGACCGGTGCCGGGGGGCCGGGGGGCGGCGCGGGTGGAGCGGCGGGGAACGTCGTGGGAGCGAGCAGGGCGGCGCTGGCCGCGACCAGTGTCAGCGACTGGACACGCACGATGTGGCCTCTCCTGGGGGACATGGGCGGACACTCGGCCCCATCTGTCCCCGAAACGCTCGCGTGACCACCCTTCGCAGGGCCAGACGGTGCACATGACGGTGCGCAACACGTGCCCGCGCCGTGCGTCGGGGCGCGCGACCGGGGGCGGGCGGGCCGGAGCCTGATCCGGCTCCGGCCCGCCCGGCCGCCCGCGCCGGCGCGGGATCTGCGACGACAGCGGTCCGCGCCACCGGCCCGAACGCCCCGGGAAACCCGGGGACTTCGGCCGTGAGGTGACTCAGCATACGTAACCCTTCCGGGTGACCGTCGCCTGCGGCCCTCTTGATGTGGCCGCGTCACCGGCGTCATATTGGTCCGGACCATTGCCGTCGAAGTCGGCGCCGTACTGGAGGCAGAGTCGTGCGCGACGATCCCGTTCCCGCTGTCCCCCAGCCGACCTCCGCCCCTCTCCCGCGTCGGTGTCGGTACCGGTGTGCGCTGCTGCTCTTCGGTGCGCTCCTCCTGCTCACGTCCTGCGGCTGGGGCGCGGGCGGGAACGGTGAGAAGGGCGGGCTGCCCGGGGTGCCCACGGGCGTCACCGCGCGGGCGGGCAGCGCGACGACCGTGCACGTGATGTGGCACGCGGTCGACGGCGTCGGGACGTACGAGGTGTACCGCGGGCGCACGCTGGTGAAGGAGGTCCCGGCGTCCGAGCGCATGGTGGACGTCACCCGGCTGCGCCCCTCGACGGCGTACGCGTTCACCGTGCGGGCGCGTGCCGCCGACGGGCGGCTCGGGCCGCGCAGCCGGGAGGTGCGGGCGACCACTCCCGCCGCGGTGGCCGACGGCTCCGCGCCCACGAGCCCCGGTGACGTCAGCGGCCGGGCGGCGGGCAGCCGGGCGGTCCAGCTCACCTGGTCCGCCGCGAAGGACGACCACGGGGTGGTGTCGTACGACGTCTACCAGGGCGACACGAAGGTCCACAGTGTCGGTGGCAACCAGACGGCGGCCGTGGTCACGGGGCTGCGGGCGGGCACCCGCTACTCCTTCACGGTCCGGGCGCGGGACGCGGCCGACAACGTCTCCCCCGCCGGCGCCGCCGTCCGGCTCACCACCCCGGGCTCCGACGACGGTCGTGCCACCGCGCCCACCGGCCTGCGCGCCGCCTCCCACCTGGCCGACGGCGCGTACTACCTCGACCTGACGTGGATCCCGCCCCGCACCGAGGGCCCGGTCACCGAGTACCAGATCCACCTGGACGGCCGTGCGGCGACCTCGCTGGTCTACGGCGCCGACGCGCCGCGCGACCGTGCCGAGTACAGCTTCTACGCGGGACGCGAGGCCGGTGTCACGCACCGGGTGCGGATCCGGGCGAGGCTCGCCGACGGAACCTGGGGCGGCTTCTCGGCGGAGCGGAAGGTGACGACGGGCGCGGGGGGATGACTCCGGCGCGGAGGGCGCGTCACCTGGGCGGTCGCGCTCCGCATGCGGGTGCGGCCAGCGCCCTGTTGGCTGCCAGAGGGGGCACGGGCGTTCCCGATCCCGGCGGCGCAAGGGATGTACCGCCGACCGTGCCGCCGGAGGGCAGTCCACATGCGCATCTCATCGCCACTTCTCCGCTCCGGCCCGACCGTGGCAGCGGCCGTCGCGCTGCCCGTCGCCCTGGCCGCCGGACCGGCTTCCGCGGGGCCGGGGATCTCCGTGAGCACCACCGGGACCACGGTGTCGGTCACGACCACGGCCTGCGCGCAGCTCAACGGCGCCTGGGGCACCGCCTCGCTGCTCACCAGCAGCCAGCGGGACTTCGCCGAGGGGCGTCAAGTGGCGCTGTCCGGCACCGCTTCGGGCCAGTCCGCGGCCTGGTCGGGAATCGCGCCGGGCACGTACACGGTGATCGTCATGTGCTCGAACAACAGCACCGCCGGCACCCAGACGGTCATCGTCTCCTCGGCGCCCTCGCCCTCCCCCTCGCCCAGCCGCTCCGCCACTCCCTCGCCGTCCGCGTCGCCGGGTGGTGTCATGGGCGGTCTCGGCGGGGCGGTCCAGGACTACGGCACGGTCACCCTGGTGGCGGGCGGCGCGCTGGTGGGCACCGGTGTCATCGCCGCGGCCTGGTTCCTGCGCCGCCGGTCGAAGCCTTACCGCTTCTGAGCGGGTCCCCGATGAGACAGGCCGCCACGGTCAGGTCCGTTCGTCGCCGGGCAGCTCGGCGAACTCCGCCAGCGCGTGCCTGAGCCACTGGGTCCAGAACGTCTCCAGGTCGATGCCGGCCCGCAGCACCAGGTGCCGCAGCCGGTCCTCGGCGCTGTCCCGGCCAGGCGGGAAGTCCCGCTCCTCGATCTCCTCGTACTCGGCCAACTGCCGTTCGTGCAACTCCAGATGGCGTCGCAGGTCCGTCTCGACACCGGCGGTGCCGACCACGGCGGCGGCGCGCAGCCGCAGCAGCATCGTGTCCCGCAGGGGCTTGGGGTCGTGTGCGGCGGAGGTCCAGCGGGCCAGTTCGGCGCGGCCCGCCGGCAGGACCTCGTAGGACTTCTTCTGTCCGCGGGCCGGCTGCTGGCCGGGCAGCGCGCGGATCAGGCCATCGGCCTCCAGTTTTCCCAGTTCGCGATAGATCTGCTGGTGCGTCGCCGACCAGAAGTAGCCGATCGACCTGTCGAACCGGCGGGTCAGCTCCAGCCCCGACGACGGCTTTTCGACCAGGGCGGTGAGGATCGCGTGCGGGAGTGACATGCGCTCATCCTAGGGACGCCCGCGTATCGCCCGGACGGTCCGCTACAGCGCCGCCGCCAGCTCGGTGCCCTGCTTGATGGCACGCTTGGCGTCCAGCTCGGCGGCCACGTCGGCGCCGCCGATGAGGTGTGCGGCGCGCCCGGCGGCGACCAGCTCGTCGTACAGGCCGCGGCGCGGCTCCTGGCCCGTGCACAGGACGATCGTGTCGACCTCCAGCACGGTGGACTCGTCGCCGATCGTGATGTGCAGTCCGGCGTCGTCGATCCGGTCGTAGCTCACGCCGGGGACCATAGTGACGCCGCGGTGCTTCAGCTCGGCGCGGTGGATCCAGCCGGTGGTCTTCCCGAGTCCGGCGCCGACCTTGGACGTCTTGCGCTGCAGCAGGTGGACGGTGCGCGGCGGTGCGGGGCGTTCGGGCGCGGCCAGGCCGCCGGGCGCGCGGTACTCGGTGTCGACGCCCCAGAGGCGGAAGTACGTCTGCGGGTCCTCGTGCGCCTTGTCGCCGCCGTCGGTGAGGTACTCGGCGACGTCGAAGCCGATGCCGCCAGCGCCGAGGATCGCGACCCGGTCGCCGACGGGCGCGCCGTGGCGGAGTACGTCGAGGTAGCCGACGACGCTCGGGTGGTCGGCGCCGGGGATGTCCGGGGTGCGCGGGGTGACGCCGGTGGCCACGACGACCTCGTCGTGGTCGGCGAGGTCCTCGGCCGCGACCCGGGTGTTCAGGCGTATGTCGACGCCGTGCGCCGCCAGTCGGTTACGGAAGTAGCGCAGCGTCTCGTCGAACTCCTGCTTGCCGGGGACCTTGCGGGCGACGTTGAGCTGGCCGCCGATCTCGCTCGCGGCGTCGTAGAGGGTGACCTCGTGGCCGCGTTCGGCGGCGCTGACCGCGCAGGCGAGTCCGGCCGGTCCGGCGCCGACGACCGCGACGCGCTTGCGCCGCCGGGTCGGGGTCAGGACCAGCTCGGTCTCGTGGCAGGCGCGCGGATTGACCAGGCAGGAGGTGATCTGCCCGCTGAAGGTGTGGTCCAGGCAGGCCTGGTTGCAGCCGATGCAGGTGTTGATGGCCTCGGGCCGGCCGGCGGCGGCCTTGGCGACGAAGTCGGGGTCGGCGAGCATCGGGCGGGCCATCGACACCATGTCGGCGGCGCCCTCGGCGAGCAATCCCTCGGCGACCTCCGGGGTGTTGATCCGGTTGGTGGTGACCAGCGGGACGCTCACCTCACCCATCAGCCGCCTGGTCACCCAGGTGTAGGCGCCGCGGGGCACGGAGGTGGCGATGGTGGGGATGCGGGCCTCGTGCCAGCCGATGCCGGTGTTGATGATGGTCGCGCCGGCGGTCTCGACGGCCCTGGCGAGGGTGATCACCTCGTCCAGGGTGGAGCCGCCGGGCACCAGATCGAGCATCGACAGGCGGTAGACGAGGATGAAGTCCTCGCCGACCGCCTCGCGCACCCGGCGGACGATCTCGACGGGGAAGCGCGTGCGGTTCTCGTAGGAGCCGCCCCAGCGGTCCGTGCGGTGGTTGGTCCGGGCGGTGATGAACTCGTTGATCAGGTAGCCCTCGGAGCCCATGATCTCGACGCCGTCGTACCCGGCCTCGCGGGCGAGCCGGGCGGTGCGGACGTAGTCGTCGATCGTGCGCTCGACCTCGGCGTCGGTCAGCTCACGCGGCACGTGCGGGCTGATCGGGGCCTGGAGCGCGCTCGGGGCGACCAGGGCGGCGTGGTAGGCGTAGCGGCCGAAGTGCAGGATCTGCAGGGCGATGCGGCCGCCCTCGCGGTGCACGGCGTCGGTAACGACGCGGTGCCGCTCCGCCTCCGTCGCGGTGGTGAGCTTGGCACCGCCCTCGTACGGCCGGCCCTCGTCGTTGGGGGCGATGCCGCCGGTGACGATCAGGCCCACTCCCCCGCGGGCGCGGGCGGCGTAGAAGGCGGCCATGCGCTCGAAGCCGCGCTCGGCCTCTTCCAGGCCGACGTGCATGGAGCCCATCAGGACCCGGTTGGGGAGCGTGGTGAAGCCCAGGTCGAGCGGGCTCAGCAGGTGGGGGTAGCGGCTCATCGGGTCCTCCGTGCGCGGTGACGTGCCTCTGTTGTAGAGGACGGCCGCCCTTTTTTGCAACTAGTTGCACAAGAGGGCGGCGTACGCCACACGGCCGCGCCCGGCGGGCCTCGTCAGCGGCTCTCGAGCCGCACGTGCAGTTCCCGCTCCTGGTCTCCGGAGGCCATGCTCAGGTCCTGCACGGTGAACAGGGAGTCCAGGGTGGTGCGGAACCTCTCGATCGCCCAGTAGCCGCCCTGCACGTCGGCCTCCACGGACGCCCCGAGCCCGGCCGGGTCGCACTCGCCCCGGTGCACGTCGGCCACGTCGAAGGTGCCGAGCCACACCGTCGGGCGCACCTCGTCGTACTCCCGGGTCACGTCGCCGGCGTGCCGGTCGGAGGAGAAGCACGCGCACAGGGCGTCGAACACGGTCCGGGCGTCCTCCTTGCTGCACCCGCTCAGCTCCACCGAGACGGACTCGGGATGCAGTCGCTCACCGTCCATCGTGATCGCTCCCTCTCGTGGTCATGCCCGCTCGTGGTCATGCCCGCTCGTGGTCATGGCCCGTACCACCAGAAAAGCACCACCCGCGGTCCGGCGCGAAGGGGCCGGTTCAGTTCCGGGTGAAGCGGTAGGTCTTGCTGTCCGTCAGCACGCAGAAGCCGGGCGACACGACGATCACGCGCAGGGTGCCGCTGCGGCGGTCGTAGTCGATGCCCTCCGCCTCGAAGCCGCCGGAGCAGGCGCTGCGCAGGGGGAGCTGCCGCAGGGCGGTGACGTGGCCGGTCACGTCGGCGGTGCCGCTCGGCGCCGCCGACAGGTCGATCCTCAGCAGCGGCTTGGTGATCCCGAAGAGAGCGCCCTCCGGGTCGTCGGAGGAGCACAGCAGCGTGGTCGCGTCGAGGAAGTCGCAGCCCTGGACGTCGCGCACGGCGTGGTCCAGGTGCACGGTGGCCGCCTGCGGGAGGTTCGCCGAGGGTGAGGTGCCGGGGTTGACGCCGGGGGTCGGGAAGACCAGCAGCCGGTTCATGGTGCCCCACTCGCCCGCCAGCATCCACTGGCCGTCCGGCGAGATGGCGGACCAGGAGTTGTTCAGCGCCTCGCCTGCGCTCAGCGTGTGCACGTACTCCGACCAGCTTCCGTCCGGCGCCTGCACGCGGAACATCTTCGTGTTCCCGTCGTCCCGCTGGTACGGCTCGACGTAGTGGCCGTCGTACGAGGCGTCGGGGTCGCCGACGTGGTTCCAGCCGCGGGTGGCGAGGCCGAGCGGGATGGTGCCGATCCCGGTGTAGCGGTTGGGGCTGCCCGCCGGAACCTCGACCGAGGCCAGGCCCTGGCTCTCGGTCAGCGGGTCGGCACGGTCGGAGCCGACCTCGGTCCAGGTGTCGGCGGCGGGAGCGGCCGCTGCCGCCGGACCGGCGAGGCCGATGGACAGGGCGAGGGCGGCGAGTCCGGTCAGGGCTGCGTGACAACGTTGCCGGGCGCGCAGGGGCATGGGGGGCTCCTCGGTGGGGGTGGCCGGGCGGCACGGGCGGGCGTGGGGCACTCGGCGCACAGTCTGGACTGCCCATGGGGTCATGTACAGACCAACTCCGGACGTACTTCGTGCGGCGGTCGCCGTCCTGCGGGGAGATGCTGGAAGAAGACGGCAGAGCCTCGGAGAATCGGCCCTGTGCGCGGTGGAACGCGGTAGAACAAAGGAGTCGGCATCAAAAGGGCGTGCCGCGTCGAACGGTGAAGGCGGGGCGTGGAATGAGTACAGCCGGGGCTGCCGGGTTCGAGGGCGACGCGTCGCCGCGCGGACCCGTGGGGCCCAGTGGGCTGCTCGACCTGCTGAACGTGGCCTCGATCGTGCTGGACGCCAAGGGCCGGATCGTCCTGTGGAGTCCGCAGGCCGAGGAGTTGTTCGGGTACTCCGCGCCGGAGGCGCTGGGGCGGTACGCCGCCCGCATCATGGTCGACGAACGCCATCTCGACCTGGTCGTGGGGCTCTTCGAGGACGTCATGAAGACCGGCCGGAGCTGGGCCGGTGCCTTCCCCGTCCGGCACAAGGACGGCGGGACCCGGCTGGTGGAGTTCCGCAACATGCGCCTGCTGGACGACCGCGGGGACGTCTACGCCCTGGGGCTCGCCGCCGACCAGTCGACGGTGCGCCGGCTGGAGCGGGACGTGGCCCTGTCCACGAGGATGATCACGCAGTCCCCGATCGGCCTGGCCGTCCTGGACACCGAGCTGCGGTACGTCTCGGTCAACCCGGCCCTGGAGCGTCTCAACGGCATCCCCGCCGGCGATCATCTCGGCCGGACGGTCCCCGAGCTGCTGCCGCAACTGCACGCCGGCCCGCTGGAGGCGGCGGCACGCGAGGTGCTGGAGACCGGGCGGCCCGTGCTCGACCGGCCCGCGACCGGGCGGACCCCCGCGGATCCGGACGAGGAGCACGCCTGGTCGGTCTCCCTGTACCGGCTGGAGGACGCGCTGGGTGCCGTACTGGGCGTGGCCGTCTCGGTCACGGACGTCACCGAGCAGCACCGGGCGAGCGCCGAGGCCGAGGCCGCGCGACGCCGGCTGGCCGCCGTGGCGGACGCCTCCGCGCGGATCGGCACCACGCTGCGACTGGACCGCACCGCCTACGAGCTGGCCGACGTGGCCGTGCCGGGCCTCGCCGACCTGGCGGCCGTGGATCTCCTGGACGCCGTGGTGGAGGGCAGGCGCAGCACCCTGGGCCCGGCCGAGTCCGCGGTGATCAGGGCGCTGGCCGTGCGGGCGGACGACGCCCGGGACGCGCTGCGGGCGGCCGACCGGCCCGGCCAGGTCGCCCGGTACGGGCCCGACCGCCTGGTCACCGAGTGCGTGCGCACCGGCCGGCCGGTGATGGTGGCGCGGGTGACGGAGGAGGACCTGTGGCGCATCGCCCGCTCGCCGGAGGCGGCCGAGCTGCTGCGCCGGGCGGGCGTGCACTCGTACCTGGCCGTACCGCTGATCGCGCGCGGCGAGGTGCTCGGCGCCCTGGACCTGAAGCGGGTCACCAACCCCCTGCCGTTCGACGAGGACGACCTGTTGCTGGCCCGGGAGCTGGCGGCGCGGGCCGCGCTCCAGATCGACAACGCCCGCTGGTACCAGAACGCCCGCGACACCGCCCTCACTCTCCAGCGCAGCCTGCTGCCGAGCCATCCGCCGGTGACGGGCGGTCTTGAGGTCGCCTCCCGCTATCAGCCGGCCGGGGCCACCAGCGAGGTCGGCGGCGACTGGTTCGACGTGATCGAGCTGGAGGGCCGCAAGACCGCCCTCGTGGTGGGCGACGTGATGGGCAGCGGCATCGCGGCGGCGGCCTCCATGGGACGGCTGCGGACCGCGACGAACACCCTGGCCGCCCTGGAACTGGACCCGGCGCTGCTGCTGGAGCACCTGGAGCGGACCACCGCGGGCCTGGACCAGGCCATCGCCACCTGCCTCTACGCCGTCCACGACCCGCACCGGCGGCAGTGCCTGATCGCCAACGCGGGGCACCTGCCACCGGTCCGCCTGCGCGCCGGCCGGCCACCCGAGCTGCTCGACCTGCCCACCGGGGTGCCGCTCGGGGTGGGCGGCGTCGCCTTCTCCACCACGGCCGTCGACCTGGAGCCGGGCGACCGGCTGGTGTTCTACACCGACGGTCTGGTCGAGACGCGCCGGCATCCGCTGGACGAGCGGCTGGACGCGCTCCTCGCCCTGCTGGAGGGGCCGGACCGCCCGCTGGAGGAGGTCTGCGACCTGCTGCTGCGCACCCTGCACGAGCCGGAGAACTCCGACGACGTGGCCCTGCTGATCGCCCGGGTCACCCCGCCGTAGGGCCGTAGGGCACGGTGGACGCGGTCAGTCCCCGACGCCGATCACCACATGCGCGTACAGCTCCTCACAGACCGCGAGGCGGGTCGTCAGGCCGGCCCGGCGGAAGGCGTCCACGGCCGCGGGGGCCTGGCGTTCGCTCGTCTCGACCAGCAGACAGCCGCCGGGCACGAGCCAGCCGGGCGCCTCGGCCGCGACCCTGCGCAGTACGTCGAGGCCGTCGGCGCCGCCGTCGAGGGCGACCAGCGGTTCGTGGTCGCGGGCCTCGGCGGGCAACAGGGCGACCTCGCCGGTGGGGACGTAGGGCACGTTGGCGGCGAGGATGTCCACCCGGCCGCGCAGCGCGCCGGGCAGCGCGTCGAACAGGTCACCGGCGTACACCCGGCCGCCCGCGCCCGCGAGATTGCCGCGGGCGCAGCGCACGGCGACCGGGTCGACGTCGGCGGCATGCACCTCGGGCCGGTCGAGCGCGGCGGCCAGGCCGGCGCCGACGGCACCGGAGCCGCAGCACAGGTCCACGACGACGGCCGCGTGCGGCGCGTGGGCCAGGGCCTCGGACACCAGGAACTCGGTGCGGCGCCGGGGGACGAAGACACCGGGGGCGACGGCGATGCGCAGGCCGCGGAACTCGGCCCAGCCCAGGACGAGTTCGAGGGGCAGCCCGGTGACGCGGCGGTCCACCAGCGCGGTGAGTTCCGCGGCGGTGCCGGCGGCGGTCAGGATGAGCCGCGCCTCGTCCTCGGCGAAGACGCAGCCGGCGGCGCGGAGCGCGGCCACGACGGAGTCGCGCGACGGGAGGGAGGCGGAGAAGAGGGAAAGGGAAGGAGAGGACGCGGGGGACGCGGGAAACGTGGGAGGCATGGAAGCCGAGAGCCTTTCGGGAACCGAAGGGCGCTCTCGCGGTCACCCGATGCCGGTGACCGCACTGCCGTGAGGTGAGAGCACCCGGACCGACACAGCGGTAATGGGTCTCACCTCCCTGACGTCCGGCGGCCGGGGCTGTCCGCGGCCGCCGGTCACACTACCTCAGGCGATCAGTCGCCGTCGGCCTTCCTTTCCAAGTTGTACTGTGCAACTAGCGAGGTGGAGGAGGAGGGAGGACCCGTGACGGCTGGCGAGGTGCCGGATCCGGACGAGAGGACGGTCACCCCGGCGGAGCGCCCGGCGGAGCCCTCGGCGGAGGCGGCCGTGGAGACCATCCAGCGCGAGATGACGGCCTTCGCCCGACGGGCCCGCGCCTCGGCGGGGCGCATGCATCCCGAGCTGTCGCTGGTGTCGTACACGCTGCTCGGGCATCTGGAGGAGCGGGACGGCCGCCGGGCCACCGACCTGGCCGCCCACTACGCCCTGGACAAGTCCACCGTCAGCCGCCAGGTGGCCGCGCTGGAACGCGCGGGGCTGATCGAGCGGCGCGTCGACCCGGACGACCACCGCGTCCAGGTCCTGCACCTGTCGGAGGCCGGGCGGCGCATCCTGGGCCGGGTCACCGAGAGCCGGCGGACGGCCGTACAGGAGCGGCTCGCGGACTGGTCCGAGGAGGACCTGGTCCGCTTCGCGGCGTATCTGGAGAGGTACAACGCGTGGCAGGGCGCGGCGCCGGGCGACGACGAGGCCCGAGCAGCGCTCCGGGACACGTACGGTTGACCGGGTACGCACAGATCACGCCAGGCCGGGGGCGGCCCGTCCCCACGGCCCGAAAGGCCCCACCGCATGAACACCACCCGAGGCTTCACCGGCCGCCCGCGCGCCGCCCGGCCGGGGCTGCCGCCCGGCCAGTACGACGCGGGCGAGGACTGGCCCGTGCTGTCCGCCGAGGTCACGCCCGACCTCGCGCCCGCCGACTGGACCTTCCGCGTGGGCGGTCTAGTGACCGAGCCCCGCACCTGGGACCTGGCCGGGGCCCGTCTGCTGCCGGCGTCCGGGTACGCGGGCGACATCCACTGCGTGACCGGCTGGTCGAAGTTCGGGGTGCGGTTCGGGGGCGTGTCCCTGGACGCCTTCCTGGACGCCGCGGGTCCGCTGCCGTCCGCCACGCACGCCGTCGCCCGCGCGCACACCGGCTACACCGCGGGCCTGCCGCTCGCGGACCTGACCGGTGGGCGGGCCTGGATCGTGTGGGAGTACGACGGGCGGCCGCTCGCCGCCGAGCACGGCGGCCCGGCGCGGCTGGTGGTGCCGCACCTGTACTTCTGGAAGAGCGTCAAGTGGATCGCGGGTCTGGAACTCCTCGACCACGACGAGCCGGGCTTCTGGGAGCAGAACGGCTACCACGCACGCGGCAACCCCTGGGAGGAGCAGCGGTACTCCGGTGACTGAGACATTGACTGAGACGCTGGCTGAGACGTTGACTGAGACACCGTTCGCCGTGCCCGGACGCATCGAGGTGAACGGCCTGGTGGCCGGGGTGTGGCAGCCGGCCACGCTCACGGAGATCCGCCGCGAGACGCCCCACGCGTCGACCTTCCGCCTCGCCGTGCCCGGCTGGGCGGGCCACCTGCCCGGCCAGCACCTGATGCTGCGGCTGACCGCCGAGGACGGCTACCGGGCCCAGCGCCACTACTCGCTGGCGTCCGCACCGGACGACTCCGGGCACATCGAGCTGACCCTCGACCGCGTGCCCGACGGAGAGGTGTCGGGCTGGTTCCACACGGTGGCGCGGCCCGGCGACCGGATCGAGGTGCGCGGCCCGCTCAGCGGCTTCTTCGCCTGGCCCGGCGACCGGCCCGCCCTGCTGCTGGGCGCCGGTTCCGGTGTGGTCCCGCTGATGTCGATGGTCCGGCACCACCGGGCGCTGGGACTGACGGTGCCGCTGCGGCTGCTGGTGTCCGCGCGCGGGCCCGAGGATTTGATCTACGCCCGCGAGTTCGGCGCGGAGACGACACCCGTGTTCACCCGGAGCGCGCCGGCCGGGACGCCGGTGGGCCGGTTGACGGCCGCGCACCTGGCGCCGCCCCTGTCCGAGCCGCCCGCCGGCGGCTGGGAGGCCTACGTGTGCGGATCGAACTCCTTCGCCGAGCACGCGTCACGGCTGCTGGTGGCGGCCGGACAGCCGGTGGACCGGATCCGGATCGAACGCTTCGGCTGACTCGGGGGCCGGGAGCCCGCGCCGGATGGTGAGCGAGGCACGCCGGACTGGGTACCAGAAGAGTGCGGGCACTCGCACACGTGGCGCGACACGGAGACGCGGCGGCCCCCGCGCTCTGACGGCCGTCCGTCCGCTTCTCCGGTCGCGGTGATCGCGGGGAGGTCGACATGCGAACCCGGGTACGCGGCTGGCGCTGGCGGCGCAATCCGCTGCGGCGCCGGTCGGACGTCGTCGAGGCGTGGACCGTGGTGGTGGTCGCCCTCCTGCTGTGCGTGGGCGCACCGCTGCTCGGGGCCGCCACCGCATGGTGGGGCTACGGGCAGGCCCATGCGATCGTCGCGGAGCAGCGGGCGGAGCGGCACCACGTCCGTGCCGCGGTGGTGGACAAGGAGTCCGGCACCCTGTCGTCGAACCAGCTCGGCGGTCAGCACTCGTACCGCGCGACCGTGCGCTGGAGCGCGCCGGACGGTACGGAGAAGAGCACGACGGCGCGGGTGCCGTCCGGCAGCCGGCACGGTGACACGGTCGACGTGTGGCTGGACTCCCGCGGCAAGAGTGTGCCGCCGCCTTCGGACGGTGCCCAGATCTGGCAGCACAGCGCCACCATCGGCTCGTTCACCGTCATCGGGACGGCGCTCACGGTGCTCCTCGCGCACCGCGCCGTACGGGCGGTGGCCCTGCGGCACCGCATGACGGAGTGGGACCGCGACTGGGCCCTCACCGAGCCGGAGTGGACGCGCCGCCGGGCCTGACCTGGTGGGTCGGCGGGGCGCTCACGTACGGTGGATCACCCGTACGGTTCGGTGGATCACCAGTACGGTCCGGCATGTCTCCTCGCAAAGGCGGCTCTCGATGGCCCTGTTCGACCTTCCGCTCGACGAACTGCGCGCCTACCGCAGCGCGTCGGCCGAGCCCGAGGACTTCGACGCGTTCTGGACCAGGACGCTCGATGCGGCACGCGAGCACGACCTGGACGCCCGCTTCGAACCGGTCGACACGGGACTGTCCACGGTGCGGGTGTACGACGTGACGTTCGCCGGCTTCGGCGGCCACCCGGTGAAGGGCTGGCTGACCCTGCCGGCCGCGGCGGCCCAGCCGTTGCCGCTGGTCGTGGAGTTCGTCGGGTACGGCGGCGGGCGCGGACTGCCGCACGAGCACCTGCTGTGGGCGTCCACGGGCCGGGCGCACTTCGTGATGGACACCCGCGGCCAGGGCAGCGCCTGGGGCGGCGGTGGCGGGACCGCGGACCCCGTCGGCGGCGCCCCCGCCTACCCGGGCTTCATGACCCGCGGCCTGGACGCCCCCGAGAACTACTACTACCGCCGGGTCTTCACCGACGCCGTGCGCGCGGTCGAGGCGGCCCGGTCCCACCCGCTGACCGACCCGGCCCGCACGGTCGCGCTGGGCGCCAGCCAGGGCGGCGGCATCAGCATCGCGGTGGGCGGTCTGGTGCCGGACCTGACGGCCGTCGCGCCCGACGTGCCGTTCCTGTGCGACTTCCCGCGCGCGACCACGCTCACCGACCGGCACCCCTACCGCGAGGTCGGCCTGTACCTGAAGACGCACCGCGGCCGGGCCGAGGACGCGCGGCGGACGCTGTCCTACTTCGACGGCGTGCACTTCGCGGCGCGGGGCCGGGCGCCCGCACTGTTCTCGGCCGCTCTGGAGGACCAGACCTGCCCGCCGTCGACCGTCTTCGCCGCGTTCAACGCCTGGCCGCATCAGGACAAGGCGATCGAGGTGTACGACTTCAACGACCACGAGGGCGGCGGCCCCTTCCAGGAGGCCGCCAAGCTGCGCTGGCTGCGCTCGTACGCCTGACGTCCTTGGTGGTGCGTGGGCGGTGCGCGGGCGGTGCGTGGGTGGTGTTTCGGCCGAACCGGCGGACCGGGCTTCCCTGTTGGTTTAGACCAATGATACTTGTGGTGGCGCACCGAGCCCGAGCGGCTACCGTACGTCACCACCAGGAGGGCGCGGCATGGCCCGCTCCACCCCGCACGACCACTCCCCCGCCGACGTCCGGCCCCTGTACCGGCGGGTGGCGGACCAACTGCTGGACGAGCTGCGCGACGACGCCGTACCACCGGGCGAACGGCTGCCGGGCGAACGCCTGCTGGCCGGGCACTTCGGGGTGAGCCGGGAGACCGTGCGCCAGGCCCTTGAGGTGCTGCGCCGGGACGGTCTGCTCACCACCGACCGGCGGGGCAGTCACACCACCCTGCCCGGGCCGCCGGCCGGCAGTCCGGCGCCCCTCGTCTTCCCGGTCGGCGCCCGGGCGGCGGAGCCCCGCACCGGCGACCGGGCCACCGTCGCCTGGGAGGCGCCGCCGCCGGAGCACGCGGCGGCGCTGGGGCTGGTGCCGGGCCGGCCGACCCTGATGCACCGCTACACGTCGGCGACCGCCGGCGGCAGCGGCCGGCGGACGGCCGTCACCTCGTTCTCGGCCGTGGCGCTCACCGAGGTCGAGGAACTGGCCCGCTACCGCGACCGCGCCGACGGCGTCGCCTCGGCACAGCTACGGCGGACCTACGACTGGATGCGCAGGGCGGGCCTGACGCTGTATCACCGCGACACCATCACCCACCTCACGGACACCGCCTCGGTGCGGGTGGTGCGGCGGGTGCACGACCAGTACGAGCGGCCGCTGGAGATCACGGATCTCCTGGTGGACACCCGACAGGACGCGCTGGTCTACGAGTTCACGCTGCCGGCGGCCGGATGACGCCGCGCGCTACGGCAGTCGCCGGGCCACGACCAGCCTGACGCGCGGACTGCCGTCGGGCCGACGCCCGAACCCCGGCAGGGCGTGCAGCTCGGCCCGGAAGCCCGCGCGCGACAGCTCGCGGCCCACGTCCCCGAGCCGGAACGTCCGGTAGTACATGACGAACGGCGGCCGCCACAGCGCGTTGCGCACCCGCATCGCCGCGTCGAAGCCCAGCAGCGTCCAGTATCCCGGGGAGCCGGGCCGGGGCGGGGCCACGACGGGGAAGGCGAAGCGGCCGCCCGGCCGGAGCACGGAGCGCACCTGGCCGAACAGGCCCGGCAGTTCGCGGGGCAGGAAGTGCCCGAACGCACCGAAGCTCACCACGAGGTCGAACGCGGCGCTGAACGGCAGGTCGCGGGCGTCCGCGCGCACCCAGGAGACGGCCGGGCCCGGCGGCAGAGCGCGCTTGCGCGCGACCTCCAGCATCCCCGCGCTGAAGTCGACCCCCGTCACGCTCTCCCGGCACACCCGGGCCAGTACGTCCACGCCCGCGCCGGTGCCGCAGCACAGGTCGAGTCCGGCGGTGAACGGCCCCATCGGCGCCAGCGCGGAGGCCACCGCCTCCAGTACCCGGTCCGGCGTCCGGTACGGGGTGTGGTCGAACTTCGGCGCGAGCAGGTCGTAGCCGCGCTCGACCGACGACAGTGCCTGGACGGCGAGTTCGCGCAGGGTGGGGCCTTCGGGGCTGAACATCCGGTCAGCCTAGGGGCTGTCCGGCGGGCCCGGCCGGGGCACGCCGGTGCCTCAGGACGGTGAGCACATGCTCGCACCAGCGGGCGTTCTCCCGCTCGAAGGTGATGCCTGCGAGCAGCGTGAGGTAGGGGCCGACGCGGTCGGCGTCCCGGAGGTGTTCCTCCTCGGTGCGGCCGTCCAGGAGGCGTTCACGCACGCGTTCGTAGCGGGCGAGCTTGCCCAGGGCCCAGGCCCTGCGCTCCTCGACCAGCGCGCGGACGGCCTCCGGGTCGACGCCGTCCATGGCCTGCATCTTGATCAGGAACTCGTCGCGGATGGCGGTGGGTCGCCGGGTCGGCTCGGCGGCGAAGGCGCCCAGTTGTTCCCGGCCCGCCCCGGTGAGCGAGAACAGCCGCTTGGTGGGCCTGCGTTCCTGCGGCACCGTCCGGGCCTCGATCAGCCCGTCGCCCGCGAGGCGCTCCAGCTCCCGGTAGAGCTGCTGCGGCGTGGCGGGCCAGAAGTTGGCGAGCGACACGTCGAACACCTTGGACAGCTCGTATCCCGAGGCCTCGCCCTCCAGCAGGGCGGCCAGGACGGCGTACTTGAGAGACATGTCGACACGCTAGCAAGCACAGACTACTCTACTCCACACCTATTCAAATAGTTTAGTATGAGGGAGTTGCGATGCGGGCATTCCGCGCGGCCGTCGAGGCACACGACCTGGACGCCGTCGAAGCGCTGCTGGCCGATGACGTGGTCTTCACCAGCCCCGTCGTCTTCAAGCCCTACCGGGGCAAGGCGATCACGGTGGCGATCCTGGGCGCGGTCGAGCGCGTCTTCGAGGACTTCCGCTACGAGCGCGTCATCGGCGAGGCCGACGGCCGCGACCACGCACTGGTCTTCGCGGCGCGGGTGGGCGACCGGGAGATCAGTGGCTGCGACTTCCTGCACCTCGACGAGTCCGGGCGCATCGACGAACTGACGGTGATGGTGCGTCCGCTGTCGGGCGCGCAGGCCCTCCAGGCGGCCATGGCCGCGCAGTTCGAGCGGATCGCGGGGGAGGCGCGGGAAAACCAGGCACGTTCGGCCGACTGAGCCCGGCCCGGCACATGCGGAAACGGAAAGGAAGACGGAAGGGAAGACGGAAAGCAAGAGGGAATAGGCAGCGCACCGGCCGCGTTGACGGGGGTGGGACACTAGCAATGTCCCACCCCACCGCCACGGCATCCCTTCCCGTGGTACGGTGCGATCAGCACTTGTGTACGCCCTCCATTGGGCGCCGGTGCCAGTTTCCCTTCGGTTCGCGGATCCGCCCGTCCTGGTGCGACCGGCGCGTCCGCTTCTCAGCCCAACCTCGTGAGCAGGGTTTTCGCACCCGCTGTACCCGAGGTGCTGTTCCCGCCGTCCGGAGGCGTGTCGTCCGACCCCTCGCGCGGCTTCCCCCTTCCTTCCTTCCGCATGTCCCATGCCGTGTCCTCGAAAGGACCGACCACCATGACCACCACACTCGAACACCCCCCTGTACAGCAGTCCCCGACCGAGATCGCCGGCGGTGTCCTCGACGTCGAAACGGGCGGGAAGGGCCGCCTGCGGGGCAAGAGCCTCCAGCCCGAGCCCACCGACCTCGCCCTCTCCCCCGCGCTGATCCGACGGCACGGGCTGCGCAAGGGCGACCTCGTCGAGGGCGTGCGCGGCGACCGGCGCACGCTGACCGACGTCGTCCGCGTCAACGGCCGTACACCCGACCGGCGGGGCGGCAGGCGGCACTTCTCCGACCTGACCCCGCTGCACCCGTACGAGCGGCTGCGGCTCGAACACCCGGCGGCCGGTCTGACCGGGCGCGTCGTCGATCTGCTCGCCCCCGTCGGCCGGGGTCAGCGCGGCCTGATCGTCGCTCCGCCGAAGACCGGCAAGACGGTCCTCCTCCAGCAGATCGCCGCCGCGGTGGCCGGCAACCACCCCGAGTCCCGGCTGATGGTAGTGCTGCTCGACGAACGCCCCGAGGAGGTCACCGACATGCGGCGCTCGGTGCGCGGAGAGGTGTACTCCTCGACCTTCGACCAGAGCGCCAAGCAGCACATCGCGCTCGCCGACCTGGTGATCGAGCGGGCCAAGCGGCTCGTCGAGGCCGGTGAGGACGTCGTCATCCTCCTGGACTCCCTCACCCGGCTGTGCAGGGCGCACAACAACGCCGCCTCGTCCGGCGGCCGCACCCTCAGCGGCGGCGTCGACGCCGGGGCGCTGCTTGGCCCCAAGCGCTTCTTCGGCGCGGCCCGCAAGGCCGAGGAGGGCGGCTCCCTCACCATCCTCGCCACCGCCCTGGTGGAGACCGGCTCGCGTGCCGACGACTTCTACTTCGAGGAACTCAAGAGCACCGGCAACATGGAGCTGCGGCTCAGCCGGGAGCCGGCCTCCCGCCGGGTCTTCCCGGCCGTGGAGATGACCGGCTCCGGCACCCGGCGCGAGGAGCTCCTGCTGTCCTCCGCCGAGGCGAGTGCCGTGCGCGGGCTGCGGCGTGCCCTGGGGCCCCGGGACGGGCTCTCCGGCCTGGAGACGCTCCTGGAGCGGCTGCGCAGGACGCCGGACAACGCCACCTTCCTGCGGCAGGTGGTGCCGACCCTGCCCGTCGGCGGCTGACACCGCGCGTCTGCCTCCTTCTGCGGCCTTTACGGCATCCGGGTGCCTGTGCGCGCGAGTCGGGCCCGGTCAGCGTGGCGGTTCGGGGGTCCGTTCCTACGTTTGCGGTATGACTATCGGATTCTCATCCCGGTCGGCTCGATCCACCTGCGTGCTCTGCGTGGCAGGGCTGCTGACGCTCATGCCCGCCGCCGCGGCCGCCCGTGCGGAGCGGCCGGACCCCGGTCCGCCCGGCGGGCCCCGGGCCGCGGCGCAGCAGTCGGCGCTGTACCGCTCCGGCACCCAGGTCCGGCCGCACCCCGGGGTGCCCCGGGTCCCCGAAGTCTCCGCGCTGTCCTGGGTCGTGGCCGACGCCGGCAGCGGCGATGTGCTCGCGGCGAACGACGCGCACCGCGAGCTGCCCCCGGCCAGCACCCTCAAGACACTGTTCGCCCTCACGGTGCTGCCGGTCCTGCCGGGCGGCATCCGGCACGAGGTCAGCACCGAGGACCTGTCCGGCATCGGTCCGGGCAGCAGTCTGGTCGGTGTCGTCGAGGGCCAGACGTACCGGGTCTCCGATCTGTGGAACGGCGTCTTCCTCAACTCCGGCAACGACGCCGTGCACGTCCTGGCCTCGCTCACCGGCGGCTGGAGTGCCACGGCCGAGCGGATGCAGGCCGAGGCCCGTGCGCTCGGCGCCCGCGACACCCACGTACGCTCGCCCGACGGGTACGACGCGCCGGGCCAGGTCTCGTCGGCGTACGACCTGGCGGTCTTCGGCCGGGCGGGGCTGCGGCGTCCGGACTTCGCGCGGTACTGCGGCAAGGTCGACGCGATGTTCCCGGGCCGGGACGGGAGCTCGTACGGGATCATGAACACCAACCGGCTGCTCACCGGGGCGGACGGCGTGGAGCCGTATCCCGGGCTGATCGGCGTCAAGAACGGCTACACCAGCAACGCCGGCAACACGCTGATCGCCGCCGCCCGCCGCGACGGACGCACCCTGGTGGTGACCGTGATGAACCCTCAGGAGGGCGGCGGCTATGCGGTGTACGAGGAGGCCCGCTCGCTGCTCGACTGGGGGTTCGAGGCGGCCGGGCGGGTCGAGCCGGTGGGCTCGCTGGCCCCCGGGGACGCCCCGCCCGACGGACAGGGGCCGCAGGCGGTACCCGCGGCGGTGACCGCGGCGAAGCCGGCCGAGGACGACCCGGGCTGGCCGGAGACCGGCGCGATCCTGGGCGTCGCGGGGCTCGGCGCCGGGGCCATGGCGCTCGCCCTGCGGCTCAAGCTCGTGCGGGACGACGGAAGTTGACAGTCAGAACACGGACAGTCCCGTGAGCGTCGTGAAGCGGTCCAGGGCAGCCACCCCGGCCACCGAGTTGCCCCGCTCGTCCAGGCCGGGGCTCCACACGCACAGCGTGCAGTGGCCGGGCACGACCGCGATGATGCCGCCGCCGACCCCGCTCTTGCCGGGCAGGCCCACCCGGTGGGCGAAGTCGCCGGCCGCGTCGTACGTCCCGCAGGTCAGCATCACCGCGTTGACCTGCTTGGCCCGGCTGCGGCCGAGCAGCCGGGTGCCGTCGGCGCGGACACCGTGCCGGGCCAGGAACCCGGTCGCCAGCGCGAGGTCGGCGCAGGACGCGGCGACGGAGCACTGGCGGACGTACTGCTCGATGAGCACCGGGACGGGATTGTCGATGTTGCCGTACGACGCCATGAAGTGCCCGAGGGCGGCGTTCCGGTCGCCGTGCGCGGCCTCGGAGGCGGCCACCTCCTCGTCGTAGGTCAGGTCCGGGTTGCCGCTCTCCGCCCGCAGGAAGGCCAGTAGTTCGCCGGCCGCGTCGCCGGTACGGGTGTGCAGCCGGTCGGTGACGACGAGGGCGCCCGCGTTGATGAACGGGTTGCGCGGGATGCCGTTCTCGTACTCCAACTGCACCAGGGAGTTGAACGGGTTGCCGGACGGCTCGCGGCCCACGTGCTCCCACAGGGCGTCGCCCTCCCTGGCCAGGTCGAGGGCGAGGGTGAAGACCTTGGTGATCGACTGCGTGGAGAACGGTTCGCGCCAGTCCCCCACCCCGTACACCGTGCCGTCCGGCTCGGCGACGGCCATGCCGAAGCGGCGTGGGTCGCGAGCGGCGAGCGCCGGGATGTAGTCGGCGGGGCGGCCGCTGCCCGGGGTCCGCTCGATCTCCTCGGCGATGCGCTCCAGGACCGGCCGGAAGGTCGTCCGTGTGCTCATGATCGCCATTCTCCCCCCCGGCCAGGCCGCACGGCGGAAGGCATGCGGGGCGGCCCCCCGGACCGGGGTGGTGCTGGCCACACCCCCGCTTCGGGGGTAGCCGCCATCCCCCCAGCGGGAAACACCCCACATACTGTGCCGCATGGCCAATCCAACGGTGACCATCGAGAGCTTGCCCGCGCGCGAACTCGAACCCGACAAGGTACGCGAAAAGGGAAGCGACTTTGCCGAACTCTCACGGCGTATAGCCGACGCGGAGCTGCTCCGGCGCCGCCCGTTCTACTACACGGTGCGTTTCGGCGCCGTCGCCCTCGCTCTCGCGGGCGGCGTCGCCGCCTTCGTCGCCCTGGGGGACAACTGGAGTCAGTTGTTCGTCGCGGTGGCGCTCGCCGTCGTCTTCGGCCAGCTCGGACTGGCGGCACACGACCTCGCCCACCGGCAGGTCTTCTCACGCCGGCGCGCCAGCGAGACGGGCGGTCTGCTGGCGGCCAACCTGCTGCTCGGCATGAGCTACGGCTGGTGGATGAACAAGCACACCCGCCACCACGCCAACCCCAACCACGAGGAGAAGGACCCGGACGTCGCCCCCGACATCCTGGTGTGGTCGCGGGGTCAGGCGAGCAGGGCGACAGGGCTTCCGCGTTTCATCGGCAAGCACCAGGCCGCCCTGTTCTTCCCGCTGCTGACGCTGGAGGGCCTCAATCTGAGCTTCAACAGCTTCAAGGCGCTGGGCAGCCGGGCCGTGAAGCGGCCGGTCCTGGAGGGCACCCTGCTCGTCGTCCACTTCGTCGTGTACTTCGGCGGCCTGTTCGCGGTGCTGTCGCCGGGCAAGGCGCTCGCCTTCATCGCCCTGCACCAGAGCCTGTTCGGGATCTACCTGGGCTCGGTCTTCGCGCCCAACCACAAGGGCATGCCGATGATCGAGGAGGGCACGCGGCTGGACTTCCTGCGCCGCCAGGTCCTCACCTCCCGCAACGTGCGGGGCGGCGCGTTCGTCGACGCCTTCATGGGCGGCCTCAACTACCAGATCGAGCACCACCTCTTCCCCAGCATGCCCACTCCCGCCCTCGGCCGGGCCCAGGCCATCACCGAGGCGTACTGCGCCGAGCTGGGCGTCCCGTACCACCAGACGGGGCTGCTGGCCTCCCACCGCGAGGCACTGCGGCACTTGAGGAGCGTCGGGGAGCCGCTGCGCGAAGCCCACTGAGCGGGGTACTCGGGAGCGAGTCGGCGTGCGGCGGCGGTCAGCCGTGCAGCACGCCGCCGCCGAGCAGCCCGAACAGCAGGACGCCCACCACGATCCGGTAGATCACGAACGCGTTGAAGGAGTGCTTGGCGACGAACTTCAGCAGCCAGGCGATGGAGGCGTAGGCCACCACGAAGGAGACGAGGGTGCCGACCGCCAGGGGCGCGGCACCCGCCCCCGTACCCAGGGCGTCCTTCAGCTCGTACAGGCCGGCGCCGGTCAGGGCCGGGATGCCGAGGAAGAAGGACAGCCGGGTGGCGGCGACCCGGTCGAGGTCGAGCAGCAGGGCGGTGGACATGGTGGCGCCGGAGCGGGAGAAGCCCGGGAAGAGCAGGGCCAGGATCTGGGAACCGCCGACCAGCATCGCGTCCTTGAACGAGGTGTCGTCCTCGCCGCGCTTGTGCCGGCCGGTCCGGTCCGCCACCCACATCACCCCGCTGCCGACGATCAGCGAACCGGCGACCACCCACAGCGAGGCCAGCGGTCCCTTGATCAGCGGCTTGGCGGCCAGGCCCACGAGCACGATCGGGATCGTGGCGAGGATGACCCACCAGGCGAACTTGTAGTCGTGGTGGTAGCGCTCCTCCCGGTCGGTCAGCCCGCGCAGCCACGCGGAGACGATCCGCACGATGTCCTTGGAGAAGTAGACGAGGACGGCGGCGATCGCGCCGACCTGGATGACCGCCGAGAAGCCGATGACGGAGTCGTCGTCCACGGGGATGCCCATCAGCCCCTCGACGATCTTGAGATGTCCGGTCGAGGAGACGGGGAGAAACTCGGTCACCCCCTCGACGGCTCCGAGGACGACGGCCTGACCGATGCTGATGACGCTCATGGAACCCAGTTCCTACTACACGCGGGTGAGCGCCCCGCGTCATGGCCAGAGCGCGTCGGCCACTGTCACCCCCGCGAACGCCGCCGCGAGGCCGGCCGCCACACTCGCCACCACGTTCACGCCGGCCCGGAGACGGGCACCGGTCTCGGCCAGCCGGAGCGTTTCGTGGGAGAAGGTCGAGTACGTCGTGAGGGCCCCGCACAGCCCGGTCCCCAGCAGCAGCCGCAGATCGGACCCGGCGGCTCCCGCCGGCGCGGCGCCCATCAGCAGGCCCAGCACCAGACAGCCGACGACGTTCACCGTGAAGGTGCCCCAGGGGAGGACCGAGTCGTGCCGGGACCGCACCGCGCGGTCGGTGAGGTAGCGCAGCGGGGCCCCGATCATGCCGCCCGCGACGACCAGCAGCCAGTTCACCACGTCCTCCTGCTCCCGCTCTCGCGCTCGTACCCGGCCTCGCGGTCGTCGGGCCCCGTCATGCCGCCCGCCTCCGCTTCAGGACGCGGCGGGCCGCCCAGGTGGCGAGCCACACCGCGGTGAGCGCCGCGAGGGGGGTCGCGGCCAGGTAGGCCAGGCCGGTGCGGACCCGGCCGTCGGCGAACAGGTGCCGGCTGTCGACCGCGTAGGTGGAGAAGGTGGTGAAGCCGCCGAGCACGCCAGTGCCGAAGAAGGGCCGGACCAGGCGGTGGGCGGCCCACACCTCGGTGACGGCCACCATGAACACGCCGATCACGGCGCAGCCGACGGCATTGACCCCGAAGGTCGTCCACGGGAAACCGGCGGTGTGCGTCGGCCACCACAAGGAGGCCGCGTAGCGGGCGGCGGCGCCGGTACCGCCGCCGAGGGCCACGACGGCGACGACCGGTGCCTGGGAGCGCCACGTCGACAGCTCCGGAGCGATCGGCCGGACACCGCTGAGACCGTCGGTCTTCGGGGCTGTCATGGTCGTAGGTCTCCTACTCGCCGGGCAGGGGGATGCCACTGTTCGCAAGTAGGGACCGTTGGCGGCGGGTGTGCCGCGGTTCGGGTACGGCGGGCCCCACCGCCGCGCCGCGCGCGTGAGCCGCGGCAGCCACCCAGCGTAGCGCGGGCCCTTCGTCCGCGCCTACCAGCCTTTTTCAGATACTTGCACATTCAATGAATGATGCTCCGGTGCTACCGTGCGGGTATGGCAGCCACGACGTCCGGCACGCGGCTCGAGGACCGGTGGCGGGACATCCTGTCGGTGCACGCGCGCACGGTGTGCGAGATCGACCGGGCGCTGCACCCGTACGGCCTGGGAGCGAGCGACTTCGAGGTCCTCGACATCCTTTCGATCCTCGCGACCGAGGCGCCCGAAGGACTCGGGGAGGGCGGCGCCCGGTGCCGGGTGCACAGTCTGGTGGGCCGGGTCCACCTGAGTCAGAGCGCGCTGTCCCGGCTCATCGCCCGGCTGGAGAAGGACGGGCTGGTGGAGCGCTCGATGTGCGCGGAGGACCGGCGCGGCGTCCGGGTCGCGCTGACCCACAGGGGCCGTGAGCTGCACACCGAGGTACTGCCGCTGCAGCGGGCCGCACTGGCCCGCGTGCTCGGCGACGACGAGAGCGGCGAAGGGCACTCGCCCCTAGGGACGGGCCGCTAGGGACGGGCCAGCAGTGTGCGCACCCCGTCCGACGTGAGGGTGAGGCGGTGCTCCGAGCCGGCGTCGATGGACAGCGACAGGTCGTCGGCGGGCCACTGCGAGGCGAGAGCACCCAGGGGCACCATGCGGTAGCGGGAGACGTACGGCAGCAGGTCGGCCATCTCCAGCTCCGAGGTGAACACGGGCACCACCTGCCGGCCGCCCTGCTGTTCCAGCACCGGCAGCGCCAGCATCCCGGGGTCGGCGGCCTCCTGGTCGTTCGAGTCGTCGGGCACCGGCACGAGGACGTCGCTGCTCGCGAGCGTGTCGAGCGCCGCCGTGTCCTCGGTGTTCTCGGCCAGCGTGTCCAGCGCCCGCCGGGCGGGCGTGACGGGGTGGTCGTTCGCGGGTGTCTCCATGGCAGATTCCCTGGTAGCGGCGTGGTTCGGCCCGCGCGCATGATCGGCACGAGCACGGTCCAGCCTCGCGTACCCGGTGGTCCACGGCGCAATCCTGTTCGACGACGCCGATGACCACCGCGCCCGCCCCGTACTCATCTGATCGACCGGGAGCCCACTTGATCGATCAGTAATGCGGTCGGGTTAGCATATGAGCGCCGCCTAGCTCGAAAGATAGATACGTGACTGTCAACGACGACTCGTTCACCAACTGGAAGAACCGCGAGGAAACCGCGGAATCGATGATCCCGATGATCGGGAAGCTGCACCGGGAGCAGGACGTCACGATCCTGCTGCACAGCCGTTCCCTGGTGAACAAGTCGGTGGTCAGCATCCTCAAGACCCACCGCTTCGCCCGCCAGATCGCCGGCGCGGAGCTGTCGGTCACCGAGACGATGCCCTTCCTGCGGGCCCTCACCACGCTCGACCTCGGTCCCTCCCAGATCGACATCGGCATGCTCGCCGCGACCTACAGGGGCGACGACCGTGGGCTGACGGTGGCGGAGTTCACCGCCGAGGCCGTCGCCGGGGCCACCGGAGCCAACAAGATCGACCTCCGCGAGCCCCGCGACGTCGTCCTGTACGGCTTCGGGCGCATCGGCCGGCTCGTGGCCCGCCTGCTCATCGAGAAGGCGGGCTCGGGCAACGGCCTGCGGCTGCGCGCCATCGTCGTCCGGGGCGGGGGCGAGCGGGCCGCCGAGGACATCGTGAAGCGTGCCTCGCTGCTGCGCCGCGACTCCGTGCACGGCCAGTTCCAGGGCACGATCACCGTCGACGAGGACAACCGCACGATCCTCGCCAACGGCAACGCGATCAAGGTGATCCACGCCGACGACCCGACGCAGGTCGACTACACGGCGTACGGCATCAAGAACGCCATCCTCATCGACAACACCGGCAAGTGGCGCGACCGCGAGGGCCTGTCGAAGCACCTGCGTCCCGGCGTCGACAAGGTCGTGCTGACCGCGCCGGGCAAGGGCGACGTCCCCAACATCGTCCATGGCGTCAACCACGACACCGTCAAGCCGGACGAGCAGATCCTGTCCTGCGCGTCCTGCACCACCAACGCGATCGTCCCGCCGCTGAAGGCGATGGCCGACGAGTACGGCGTGCTGCGCGGTCACGTGGAGACGGTCCACTCCTTCACCAACGACCAGAATCTGCTGGACAACTACCACAGCTCGGACCGTCGTGGCCGCAGCGCGCCGCTGAACATGGTGATCACGGAGACGGGCGCCGCCTCCGCCGTCGCCAAGGCGCTGCCGGACCTCGAGGCACGGATCACCGGCAGCTCGATCCGGGTGCCCGTGCCGGACGTGTCGATCGCGATCCTCAACCTCCAGCTTGCCCGTGACGCGAGCCGCGAGGAGGTCCTCGACCACCTGCGCGAGGTGTCGCTGACCTCGCCGCTCAAGCGCCAGATCGACTTCATCGGCGCCCCCGACGCCGTCTCCAGCGACTTCATCGGCTCGCGGCACGCCTCGATCGTGGACGCCGGCGCGCTGAAGGTCGAGGGCGACAACGCGATCCTCTACCTCTGGTACGACAACGAGTTCGGCTACTCCTGCCAGGTCGTCCGCGTCGTCCAGCACGTCTCCGGGGTGGAGTACCCGACGTACCCGGCGCCGGCGGTCTGATCCGCGACGCCGCCGCAGCGGTACGCCCGAGGGGCGGTGGGAGCCGGTCTCCCACCGCCCCTCGCGCACACCCGGTCAGGAGCTGAGGCCCTCCACGAACAGGCGGCCAGGCACCCGGACCACCACAAGGCCCGCCACCGACTACGCGCACGACCCCGCCAGGGCCAAGAAGCTGCTCGCCGAGGCGGGCGTGGACAAGCTCTCCTTCACGCTGATGCTCACCGACAACGGACGGGTCGCCCGGCGCGGCCAGTGCTTCGAAGTTGCCCTGGCCGATCTCGGCGCACTGCGCGGCGGACTGCCGGGTCGCGGCGGCCCCCGCCCCCATCGCCAGGAACCTCGCGATGGTTGCATTTCTCCGGCCCGCGCTGCGCCGCGTCGCGATGATGCCGGTGATGCCGGTGATGCCGGTGATGGTCTTCGGCGTCCTCAGCGCCATGGACCGGGACCGCCGGCCGGACCAGGCTCCGGGTGGCGTCGATGGCCGGCATCGCCTTGCCGGCGCCGGCGGAGGGTCCCGAGGGGCACCGGTGGCACTGCGTCCACCCTCAGGACAGCACCGCGCCGGACGGAGTGGTCGGCGCGGGCTGAGGAGTATCGGTCGGCCCGGCCGGGGCATGCGTGTGATGGCACTCCCCGTCTGGGCGCCGTGCGGGACGACGGCCGGCTGATACGAGAATGGTTCCATGGACGCACTGGTTCGGCGCTCGCCCTGGGTCGAGGTGCTGGTCTGGTGCGTGGCGGTGCTGAGCCTGACGGTCCTGGCCGCGGCGGCCGTCGTCCGCAGTACGGTGCTCGATCCCGGGTTCTACGGCCAGGTGCTGGAGGACGAGCGGGCCTACCAGCGGTTCTACGACGAGGTGCTGGTGGACCCGGGCAGTACGCCGTTCACCAGCGACCTGCTGGAGCGGCTGCCCGTCCCGCAGTCGACCATCACCTCGAACCTCAAGGTCGTGATCCCGCCGGAGACCCTGCGGACCATGGGCGAGGCCCAGATCACGGAGATGGTCCACTACTTGGAGGGCGACCGTGACCGGCTGCGGATCACGGTCGATCTGGAGCCCGTCGTCGCGAACGTCGAACGGCTCAGCCAGGCGTACTTCGGTGATGCCGTCGCCGCGCTGCAGAAGCGGTCCGAACCCGACTTCCAGGCGTTCGTGCAACGGCTGTCCGAACTGGTGGCCCAGGTGGTGGCCGGTGAGGCGCCGCTGGAGGAGCTGCCGACGCTGCCCCTGTCCCACAGCCAGGCGGTCGCGGCCACGGACGCGCTGATGCGGCTGGTCCCGGACGGCGCGACGCACGACGGTGTCAGATCCACGGTGCGGACGGCGCTGGACCGGGGCGACGTGGCCTCGGCCCTGGCCGCGCTCGCTCCGGTCGCCCTGACCGACCAGGTCCGGGACGCCGCCGAGGAGCTGTTGCGGGAGGCGAGGCAGGGCACGTGGGTCGTGACCGTCGACGTCGAGCCCGGGACCGAGGCGCTGGCTCCGCTGGACCGCGCCCGCAACGTCACCAGGCTCTTCCAGGAGGTGGTGGAGCCCGCGGCGGCCGTGCTGTGCGCCGCCGCGCTCACCCTGCTGTGGTTCCTGACGCCGTCGCCCGCCAAGCGCCGGCTGATGCCGCTCGGCTGGGTACCGGCGGCCGCCGCCGCGCTGATGGCGCTCACCGTGCTCCTGTTGCGCCTCACGCTGGGCGACACGCTGTTCGGCACGCCCTCGGCGTGGCCGCCTGCGGCGTCGGGGCTGCTCGCCGACGTCCAGGCCGCCGCGCTCGACCGGCTGCTGAACACCGCCGTCGTCGTCGCGGTGATCCTGCTCGCCGCGGGCGCCCTGCTGATCACCGTCGGCTGGGTCTGGCAGACCCGGCCCAGTGTGCCCGTCCTCACCGATCCGCGGCACGTTCCGGCACTGACCTTCGCCGTCACCGCCTGCGCCCTCGTGGGCACGATGCTGGCGCCGGTGGCGATCACCGGCTCCTCACCGCGCATCTGCCAGGGCAGCGCGGAGTTGTGCGACGCCCGCTACGACGAGATCGCCCAGCTCGCGTCGCACAACGCGATGGCCACGACGGCGGACCGGTTCATCGGCCCCCTCCAGGACCCGGACATCGTCGGCCAGCTCAACGCGGGGGTGCGTGTGCTCCTCCTGGACACGCACCGCTGGGAGCGGCCCGAGGAGGTCGCGGAGCGGCTGAGCACCTCGGACTTCTCCCCCGCCGAGCGCCGCCGCCTGACCGGAATCCTGGAGCGGGTCAACCCGCCCCACCCGGGCCTGTGGCTGTGCCACTCGGTGTGCGGCGCAGGGGCCCTGGAACTGGAGCCGACCCTGCGGCAGATCGGTGAGTGGCTGCGCGACAACCCCACGGAAATCGTCACGCTGATCCTCCAGGACGGCGTGGACGCGGTGACGACCCAGGACGCCTTCCTCCGGGCCGGACTGGCCGATCTGCTGTACGAGCCGGACACGGACCCGGACCGCCCGTGGCCGGAGCTCGGGGAGATGATCGACAGCGGCCGGCGGCTGGTGGTCTTCGCGGAGAAGGCGGACGGCCCCGCGCCCTGGTACCGGAACCTCTACCGGTACGCCATGGAGACGCCCTTCGCCTTCCGCAGCCCGGACGAGATGTCCTGCCTGCCCAACCGTGGCGGCTCGGACAAACGGCTGTTCCTGCTCAACCACTTCGTCACGGCGGGCGGCGGACTGCGGCTGGACGCCGGGGTCGTCAACTCGCGGCAGCGGGTGCTGGAGCGGGCGCACACCTGTGAACGGCAGCGCGGCAGACCGGTCAACTTCATCGCGGTGGACTACGCGACGATCGGCGACGCGCTCGGCGCGGTGAACGAGCTGAACGCCGAACGCGTCGAGGACGACACCCACGACCCCGTCGACCGGTCGCCGGACCGGATCCGGGGCGCGCGGGACGCCCGGCGACGCGGTGGTGCTCCGCGTCGCCGGGCGGACTCCTCCTGATTGATTCCTACTGTCTGACTCCTATTGGTTGGCTCCTACTGGTTGATCTTGAACTGGGAGCCCGGCTCGATCCGTATGTCCTCCTCGGCCGAGTTGGTGATGGTGACGTCGGTCAGGGTGGCGCTGCCGCGGGCACCGCCCATCGCGAGGATGCCGGAGCCGTTGTTCGACTTGTCGATGCGGACGTTTTCGATCTTCACGTCCGGCATCGCACCGCCTCCCGTCTTGAACTGGATGCCGTCGTAGGTCGAGTCGAGGATCTCGGTGTCCCGGATGGTCACGCCCGGGATGTCCTTGCCCTGCGCGAAGAGGGTGATGGCACCGAACTCCTGGTCCTCGTTCCAGAACGCGCCGCCCGTGCGGTACAGGGCGTTGCCCGCGATGAGCGTCTGACCGGAGAAGGGCAGCGGGTCGTGGTCGGTGGCGAGCATGATGCCGGGGTAGTTCATGGTGTCGGAGATGACGTTGTTCTCGATGGTGTTGCCGTAACCGCCGTACACCGCGATGCCGTTGGCCCGCCACGGCAACTGGATCGTGTTGTTGCGGAAGTGGTTGTCGTGGCCGATATCCACCGACGTGTCCTTCACGTACTTGTTGGCCCAGACCGCGAGCGAGTCGTCGCCGGTGGTGCGGAAGGAGGAGTTGTAGACGGTGGAGTTGCGGGTGCCGTTGGAGAAGTTGATGCCGTCCGCGTAGGTGTCGCGGATGCGCATGCCGGTGAATTCCAGGCCGTCGGCGGGGCCCCACAGCTCGGGGATGTTCGAGTAGTCGCGGCCGACCCAGACGCCGACGTTGGCGTGCTCGATCCACACGTTGCTGATCTTGGTGTTCTTGCCGAAGCGGCCGTTGAGGCCGACGCCGCCCTCCTGGTTGCCGTCGCCGCCCCGGATGGTGCCCGAGCCGAAGATGGCGATGTCGGAGATCTTGGTGTTGTCGTCGATGTCGAAGCCGAAGTTGCCTTCGTGCGGATGGTTGATGCCGCCGGCCTCGTGCGGCGGGGTCAGGGTGTAGAACTGGGAGTGCCACATCCCGGCGCCGCGGATGGTGACGTCGCGGATGCCGACCTGGTTGTACTGGCCGCGGTCCTGCGGGTCGTCGGTGAGGATCTTCTGCTCCTGGCGCCACTGTCCGGCGGGGATCCACACGCAGTCGATCCTGCCGTTCTGGTCGTCGGTGACGGCGCGCTGGAGGGCGTCGGTGTCGTCGAGTCCGTCGCCGGGGACGGCCCCGTACTCGGTGATGGAGGTGCACTCGGCGGGCTTGGCCTTCGGCGGCGCGACCTGCTCCAGGTCGATCAGGTCGATGACGTGGAAGGCGGCCGAGTCGCCCGCGTCGCGCTGGAGGCGGAACTCGGTGCCCTGCGGGAAGGTCCGGTCCAGCAGCGCGTGGGACTCGTCGAAGAGGCGCCGCGCGTCGCCGCCGGGCCGGTTGGTGAGGCCTTCGGGGTCGTCGGTGTTGCCGTACAGCCAACTGTGCTTGGACGACAGGCTCAGCTTCTGCACGAACTCGCCGTCGGCGTAGAGGCTGATGGTGGCCTCCGCTCCGCCGCCGCCTGGGGCGTCGGGGACGGAGTTGCGCACCACGATGGAGTTGGTGGGTGTGGTGGAGGTGAACTCGACGTACTCACCGGTGGAGTCGAGCCGGACGGACTTGCGGCCCGAGGACTCGGTGCCGAAGTTGGTGTGGCCGAAGGTGCGCTTGGCGTCGGTGGTGAGCAGGGTGCCGTTGTAACGGCCGTCCTCCGCCTCGTACTCGGTGTACGGCACGGCGGCGCCGCGTCCGACGACGAGGGACTTGGCGAGCACGTTGTTGTTCTCGTTGGTCTCGTCGACGGCGCCGGTGGCGTCGGCGGACGCGGAGAGGGTGACTCCGCCGCCGGTCGCCGTCCAGGTGCCGCTGATCGGCACGTTCACCGTGGCGTCGGCCGCGACCTCGCCCGTCTCTCCGTCCAGCGTGGTGGAGCCGGCCTGGATCCGGGTCACCGAACCCGCCGCGACGGCGCTCGTGCCGCGGTTGTGCACGGCGACGGTGAAGGAGACCTTCGCGCCCACCGCCGGGTTGGCCGGGTTGGTGGTGATGGAGCGCACCTCCAGGTCGGGTCCGGGAGCCTGGTCGACGACCAGCCGGTCGGTGGCGGCGCGGCTGTTGTTGGTGTCGTCGAGTTCGGCGACGGTGTCCCGCGGGTCGGCCACCGCGGCGACGGCGTAGCTGCCCGCCGCGTGGGTGCCGGTGGCGACGGCGACCTCGGCGGACTCGCCGGGGTCGAGCGCGGGCACCGGGGCGCTGCCGGCGGCCGTGCCCTCCACGGTGACCTCGGTGGTCGTCGCCTCCGAGGCCGCGGTGCCGGCGTTGCGGACCGTGGCGTCGACGGTGACCTCGTCGCGCTCGTTCGGCGCGGCGGGCGACCAGTCGAGGCCGGTGACCGTGAGGTCGGGCGCGGGGGCGGCGGTGCCCAGGACCTGGAACTCGGCGACCTGGCCGCCGGGCGCGCCGGTGTTGGAGAAGAACCGGAGCCGTACGTCGGCGATCCGGCCGCTGACCGGGATGGTCACCGCGTTGTCCTGGCCGGGGCTGAAGTCGTAGTCGGCGCGGTCGCGCAGCGAGGTGAAGTCGCTGTCGCCCTCGGCGCGGCCGAACACCTGGATGCCCTGGGTGCGGGCGGACCACACCGGGTCCGGGTTGAGCTTGACCACCACGCCGCTGACGTCCGCGTCGGCGCCGAGCTCGACGGTGAGGTCGGCCGGTTGGCCGGCGGCCTCCCAGTACGTGGAGGTGGAGTCGTCGGTGGCGTTGGCCGCGACGTAGTTCTGCGTCGTCGAGGTGGCCTCGACCGGCTTGTTGCGGGCGAGGTTGGTGCCGGTGGGCGGCGGGCCGGTGTCGACTTCGTCGCCGTACACCTCCAGTTCGGCCAGTTGCGCGGCGTTCCAGCCGGTGTTGCCGGTGATGTCGACGCGGACGTAGCGGGCCTCGGAGGAGGAGGCGAGGTCGATGGCGACGGTGCCCGCCTGTGCCGGGCCGAACGGCCGTGCACCCCAGGCGTCGAGGGTGCGGAAGGTGGAGCCGTCGGTGCTGCCCCGCAGGGAGAGCGTCTGGCTCCGGCTCTCCCAGCCGGCGGGCAGCTTGAGCACCACCCGGTCGACGTCACGGGCGGTGCCGAGGTCGACCTGGAGCCACTGCGGGAAGGCGCCGGCCGGTCCCTCCCAGTAGGTGGCCTGCTGTCCGTCGGTGGCGTTGCCCGCCGGGTACGCGCCGTGCGAGCCGCCCGCCCTGGCCGGGCGGCCGAGGGCCAGGTTGACGTCGGCGGCGGCCGTCACCGGCGCGGTCGCGGCCTGCGCGGTCGCGGCGAAGGGCAGCGGCAGCAGCCCGACCGTCATCAGCCCGGCGACGACGGCGCCGGTGAGCGTCCGTCGTCCGGGAGATCTCCGTCTCATGGGGGTCCTCTGTTCCGTGGGGAGTCGGGGAGCGGGCGCGACGGTCCGGCAAGTAGGGGAGAAGCACCGACTCTGCGCGCCAATTGAGCAGGACAGTCGATTCTTTGCGGAAAGTGCGTCATCAGGTTTCTAGCGCGTCACCGGTTTGTCAACGGTCGCGGATGAGGCGGGAGTTGACACGTAAACGACTTGCGTTGCTTGCATTGAGCTTGCGCAGCGCTTGAACTGGCAACCAGCGGCCGCATCACGCGGAACGGAATGTTCGAAGCTCGCAAGGCACGCAAGTCATGCACGAGGCGCAGCAACGACAAGGGCCGGCCCGACGCCCGTAGGCGTCGAGCCGGCCCTCGCCGGTGGTGGGGTCCCCGTGGGACCGGTCGGTCCGTTCAGTCCGTGCCGGACTCCATCGCGGCGCGGTCCAGCAGCTCGTCGTCGGCGGAGACCTCGCCGCGGGAGGCGATGGCCTGGGCACCGCCCTCGGGCATGGCACCGATCAGACCGGTCGCGGCGGCCTGGGCGGCGCCGATGGAGGTGTCGGCCGTGCCGATCAGACCGAGCCCGGCGTACTGCTCCAGCTTGGCGCGCGAGTCGGCGATGTCGAGGTTGCGCATGGTGAGCTGGCCGATCCGGTCCACCGGACCGAAGGCGGAGTCCTCGGTGCGCTCCATGGACAGCTTGTCCGGGTGGTAGCTGAACGCCGGTCCGGTGGTGTCGAGGATCGAGTAGTCCTCACCGCGCCGCAGCCGCAGGGTGACCTCGCCGGTGACCGCCGAGCCGACCCAGCGCTGGAGCGACTCGCGGATCATCAGCGACTGCGGGTCGAGCCAGCGGCCCTCGTACATCAGCCGGCCCAGGCGCCGCCCCTCGGCGTGGTACTGGGCGATCGTGTCCTCGTTGTGGATCGCGTTGACCAGGCGCTCGTAGGCGGCGTGCAGCAGGGCCATGCCGGGCGCCTCGTAGATGCCCCGGCTCTTGGCCTCGATGATCCGGTTCTCGATCTGGTCGGACATGCCCATGCCGTGCCGGCCGCCGATGGCGTTGGCCTCCATCACCAGGTCGACCGCGGAGGCGAACTCCTTGCCGTTGACCGTCACCGGGCGGCCCTGGTCGAAGCCGATCGTCACGTCCTCGGCGGCGATCTCGACCGAGGGGTCCCAGAACCGCACGCCCATGATGGGCTCCACGGTCTCCACACCGGTGTCGAGGTGCTCCAGCGTCTTGGCCTCGTGGGTGGCGCCCCAGATGTTGGCGTCGGTGGAGTACGCCTTCTCCGTGGAGTCCCGGTAGGGGAGGTCGTGGGCGAGGAGCCACTCCGACATCTCCTTGCGGCCGCCCAGCTCGGTCACGAAGTCGGCGTCCAGCCACGGCTTGTAGATGCGCAGCTGCGGGTTGGCCAGCAGGCCGTACCGGTAGAACCGCTCGATGTCGTTGCCCTTGAACGTGGAGCCGTCGCCCCAGATCTGGACGTCGTCCTCGAGCATCGCCCGGACCAGGAGGGTGCCCGTGACGGCGCGGCCGAGCGGCGTGGTGTTGAAGTAGGCACGCCCGCCCGAGCGGATGTGGAACGCCCCGCAGGTGAGCGCGGCCAGCCCCTCCTCGACCAGCGCCTCGCGGCAGTCGACCAGGCGCGCGATCTCGGCGCCGTACTTCTGCGCACGGTCGGGCACCGACGCGATGTCGGGCTCGTCGTACTGACCGATGTCGGCGGTGTACGTGCACGGGACGGCGCCCTTGTCACGCATCCACGCGACCGCGACCGAGGTGTCGAGGCCGCCCGAGAAGGCGATACCGACGCGCTCGCCGGTGGGAAGGGAGGTGAGGACCTTGGACATAGGAAGAGTATGCATGACAACGCATGGCCATGCAAAGCCTGGGTGGTCACCGGGCCGGCAGCGCCACGTACTGGTACTCCAGGAACTCCTCGATCCCCACCCTGCCGCCCTCCCGGCCGAGGCCCGACTGCTTGACTCCGCCGAAGGGGGCGGCGGGGTTGGAGACCAGACCGGTGTTGAGGCCGACCATGCCGACCTCGAGGCGTTCGCTGACCCGCAGGGCCCGGTCGAGTCCCTCCGTGAACAGGTACCCGACGAGTCCCCAGGGGGTGTCGTTGGCCCGGCGTACGACCTCGTCCTCGTCGTCGAAGGTGAGAATCGCCGCGACCGGGCCGAAGATCTCCGTTTCCATCAGACGGCTGTCCGGGGAGACGTCGGTGAGCACCGTGGGCGGGTAGAAGCTGCCGGGGCCCTCGGGCGTACTGCCGCCGACCAGCACCCGGGCGCCGCGTTCCACCGCGTCGGCGACCAGGTCCTCGACCTTGGCGCGTCCGGCGGTGTCGATGAGCGGGCCGACGTCGACGCCCTCACCGGTGCCGGGGCCCACCACGAGCGCCCCCATCCGCCGGGCGAGCCGGTCCGCGAACTCCTCCGCCACCGAGCGGTGCACGAAGAAGCGGTTGGCGGCGGTGCACGCCTCGCCCATGTTGCGCATCTTGGCGACCATCGCGCCGTCCACGGCCACACCCAGGTCGGCGTCGTCGAAGACGACGAACGGCGCGTTGCCGCCCAGCTCCATCGAGGTCCGTACGACGGTGTCGGCGCACTGTGCGAGGAGCAGCCGGCCGACGGCCGTCGAACCGGTGAAGGACAGCTTGCGGATGTGCCCGCCCCGCAGGAGCGGTTCGCACACCTCACCCGCCCTGGAGGTGGTGACGACGTTCAGCACGCCGTCGGGCAGCCCCGCCTCCTCGAGGATCGCGGCGAGGGCCAGGCTGGAGAGCGGGGTCTGCGGGGCGGGCTTGAGCACCGTCGTGCAGCCGGCCGCGAGAGCGGGGCCGATCTTGCGGGTGCCCATGGCGAGCGGGAAGTTCCAGGGGGTGATCAGCAGACAGGGTCCGACCGGGCGCCGGGAGAGCAGCATGCGGTTGCGCCCGTCGGGAAGGATGCCGTGGCCTCCGTCGATACGGACGGCCTCCTCGGAGAACCAGCGGAAGAACTCGGCGGCGTACGCGACCTCGCCCCGGGCCTCGGCCAGCGGCTTGCCCATCTCGGACGTCATCAGACGGGCGAGTCCGTCCGCGCGGTCGAGGATGATCTCGTACGCGCGGCGCAGGATCTCGCTGCGCGCCCTGGGCGCCGTGCGGGCCCACTCCCCCTGTGCCTGGACGGCCGCCTCCTCGGCGAGCCGGGCGTCCTTGAGGCCCGCGTCGGCGACGTGGCAGAGGATCTCGCCGGTCGCCGGGTCGTCCACGGGCATGACGGCGCCGTCCGCGGCGTCCGTCCATGTGCCGCCGATGAACAACTGCGTGGGTGTGTCGGTCATGACTTGCCTCCCCGCGTGCCGGTGCCGGCCTCGACGGCGGCGGCCCACGCACGGACTCCTTCGTCGACGGCCGTCTCGTCGACGACCAGTGCCGGGATCATCCGGACCACCTGGTTCCAGGCCCCGCAGAGCAGGAGCAGCAGGCCCTCGTCGACGGCGGCCCGCTGGACCCGGGCGGCGGTGTCGGGGTCCGGCTCGCCGTCCTCCGTGACGAACTCGCTCGCCAGCATCAGCCCCATGCCCCGTACGTCTCCGATGGCCGGGGTCCGGGCCGCCACCGCCTCAAGGCCGTGGCGCAGCCGGGCGCCCATCGTCTCGGCGTTCTCGACGAGCTTCTCGTCGCGTACGACGTCCAGCGTGGCGCAGGCCGCCGCGCACGCGACCGCGTTGGCACCGTACGTACCGCCCTGCGAGCCGGCCCAGGCCTTGCGCATCAGTTCCTCGGGGGCCGCGATGCCGGACAGTGGGAAGCCGCTGGCCAGGCCCTTGGCGGTGACGAGGATGTCGGGGGCGACGCCGAAGTGGTCGTGGCCCCAGAACCGGCCGGTGCGGCCCACGCCGGTCTGCACCTCGTCCAGGATCAGCAGGAAGCCGTGCCGGTCCGCGCGCTCCCGCAGGCCCTCCATGAAGGCGCGGTTCGCGGGGACGTACCCGCCTTCGCCGAGCACGGGCTCGACGACGACGGCGGCGGTGTCGGCGGGCGAGGAGATCGTCTGGAGGGTGTAGTCGAGTTCCTTCAGGGCGAAGCGGGTGGCGGTCTCCTCGTCCCAGCCGTAGCGGAAGGCCGTCGGGAACGGCGTGACGACCACGCCGCTCATCAGCGGCGAGAAGCCGGAGCGGAAGCGGGTGCCGGAGGTGGTCATGGAGGCGGCGGCCACGGTCCTGCCGTGGAAGCCGCCGTGGCAGACCAGGACGTTGGGCCTGCCGGTGGCCTGGCGGGCCAGTCGCAGCGCCGACTCGACCGCCTCACTGCCGGAGTTGGTGAAGAACAGGCTGTCCAGACCGGGCGGCAGCACCTCGCCGAGCCGGTCGACGAGGCGCCGCAGCGGCTCGTGCATGACGGTCGTGTACTGGCCGTGGATCAGCGTGCCCACCTGCTCCTGGGCGGCGGCCACGACGCGGGGGTGGCAGTGCCCGGTGCTGGTGACGCCGATGCCGGCGGTGAAGTCCAGATAGCGGCGGCCGTCCTCGCCGTGGAGGTGGACGCCCTCGCCCCGGACCGCCACCACGGGGGTGGCCTGGCGAAGGTGCGGCGACAGTGCGGTCATGCTCGTCTCCCGGCCTGCTCGTCGGTCTCGTCGGTCTCGTCGGTCTCGTCGGTCTCGTCGGTCTCGTCGGTCTCGTCGGTCTCGTCGGTCTCGTCGGTCTCGTCGGTCTCGTCGGTCTCGTGGATCTCCTGCGGTGCCCCGAGCCTTCCCGCCGCGGCGGGCCCGGGAACGCGTGATCTGTCCGGCCGGGGCGCGGTATCCGGACGATGTGTCAGCCGTTCGGCTCCCCTCGCACCACCCGTTCGCGCCCCTGCCGTCCTCCGAGCGCTCTTGCACAGGTCAACGTGGCTTGTCAGAGTGACCAGGGCGCGCAGGGAGGCACCGTGACCGAGAACCGGCAGCCGGGCCCGGCGGGCCGATCGCCCACCGTGGCCGACGTGCTGGCGCTGCCCGTCCTGGCGGGGGGCGATCCGCGGGTGGTCACCGGCGCGGACCACGTCGACCGTCCGGTCCGCTGGGTCCACATCACCGAACTGACGGACCCCGCCTCCTTCCTCAAGGGCGGCGAACTCGTCCTCACCACGGGCATGCCGCTGCCCGAGGACCCGGCCGGGGTGCGCCGCTACGTCGACGAACTCGCCGCGGTCGGTGCCGCGGCGCTGGTCATCGAGCTGGTACGCCGCTACCACCGGCCGCCCGACGCCCTCGTCCAGGCCTGCCGGGCGCGCGGGCTGCCCCTCGTCACGCTCGCCAAGGACGTCAACTTCCTGGAGGTCACGCAGGTCGTCCACACGCTGATCCTCGGCAGCCAGGCGGACGCGATGCGCAGGACCCAGCGCGTCCACGAGGCGTTCACCGCCCTCACCCTGCGCGGAGCGGGTCCCGAGGACGTGCTGCGTGCCGCGGCGGAGATGAGCGGACGCACGGTCGTCCTGGAGAACCTGGTCCACCGCGCGCTGGTCTGCGAGCCCTCCGGCAGCACGGCACAGGCCGCGCTCACCGACTGGGAACGCCGCTCACGAACCACCCCGGCCACCGACCGCACCGGGGTCGCGGGCCCCGAGGGCTGGCTCGTGACCCCGGTGGAGTACCAGGGCGAAAGCTGGGGCCGAGTGGCCATGCTCCCCAACCCACCCCGCGCACCTGACACACCCGGCTCACCGGGCACGCCCGGGCCGCCCGACCCGTCTGACACGTCCGGCACGTCCGGCACGTCCGCCCAGACCGACCCGCCCGGCACGCCTGACACCCCCAGCCCGCCCAGCGTTCCGGACCCTCCGGGTCCTCCGGGCACGTCCGGGTCGGCCGCTGCTCCGGGGTTTGGGCCCGAGGACGTCACCGTGCTGGAGAGAACGGCGATGGCCCTCACCATCGCCCGCCTCACCCACCCCACGCCCTGGGAGCGCACGGCCCACCGGAACGTCCTGCGCGACCTGGCCGAGCAGCGCCACCGCTCCCCCGCGGACGCGCGCGCCCGCGTCGCGGCCCTGGGGCTGCCCGCGGAGCACGCCCACTTCGTCGCCGTACTCGCGGACGTCCCGTCGCAGGAGGACGCCGGGGCGGCCGAGATCCGCCTCTCCGAGGGGCTGGGCACCACGCAGGCCATGGCACTCGTCGGGCTCCTCTCCCCCACCCGCCTCGGCGTGCTGCTGGCGCTGCGTCCGTCCCGGCCCTGGCGCGAGGCGGTCGAGCGGCTGAGCCGCAGCGCACTGGACGCGGCCCCGGGCGCGACCGTGAGCGTCGGCTCCCCGGCCGCCGATCTCGCCGACGTGGCGCGCTCGTTCCGCGAGGCGGCCCGCGTGGCCGAGGCCACCGAACCCGGGCAGCCCCTCCCGGTCGACCGCTCCTTCCACGAACGGTCGGACGTCGGCCTGCGCGGCCTGCTGTTCGCGCTCCGCGACGACCTCCGCGTCCAGGACTACGCGGAACAGCGGTTGGGCCCGCTCCTCGACCACGACGCACGCCACGGCACCGACCTCGTGGCGACCCTGCGCGGCTATCTGGACGCCGCCGGCAACAAGACCGTCGCCGCCCGCTGGGCCGGTCTGTCCCGGGAGACCCTCTACCAACGGCTGCGCACCATCGAGCGGTTGCTCGGCCGCGACCTCGAGTCCGGCGAGCAGCGCACCGAGGTCCACGTGGCGCTCCAGGCACTTGACGCGCTGCGGGGCCGCTGACCGTTCACGACGTCGCGCGTCGGCGCCCGTTCACCCAGCCGAGCAGAACGACCGAGCACACCGCCGCGAACGCGCACCAGGTCGAGACGAACTCCAGCCGCCACAGGGCCCAGCAGATCAGCGCGCCCACCGCGGCCAGGACACCGAGCGCCCGCAGCCCCCGGTCGCCGGCCAGGAGCAGCGCGCCGACCGTCGCCACCAGGTAGCCCCCGACCAGCAGTTCGGCATGGGGCACGTCCACCACGTAGGCGACGGTGTGACCGCGGATCTCCGCGCGCACGGGACGCGTGGCGAGGACGTACGCGAGGGCCGCCGCGGTCGCGACTCCGACGGCGAGCGGCACGGTCGCTCTGCGCCGCGCACGCGGTGGGGCGGCGCACAGCACGCCCAGCGGAACCCAGAGCGCGAGCAGCGGGAGGGCGATGACGGCCCAGGCCAGGGTGGCCGGGCCGGTGCCTCCCCGCGAGGCCCAGACCGCGGCCTCGACCATCTGGTGGGCTCCGAGCAGCACGGGCAGTGCGGCGAGGGGCAGGTCACGCGGCCGGCGTGTTCGCCCGACACAGGCCACCCCGACGGCCGCGACCCCGACACCCGCGACGAGATCGGCCTCCGCGCTCCAGCACATCTCTGCGTCCTCGGGTCGGCCGACGGTCCCCCCATCCTCACCGATCCGCCGGGCCGCGGCCCTGTCGACACGGCAACGGACCGAGCGACGACGCCGCCGCCGCCGGACAGGCCCGCGCCACAAGGACGTATCGTTCCGCCATGTCGCTGAGCCGGATCACTCTGTCGTCGCGCCGCTCCATCGCCCTGGCCGAGCTGCGGCTCTCCTCGACCTACGGCGGACTGCTCGAAGGCGTCCCGACCAAGCGCGTCAACGAGGGCATCATCGCCGGCCGGCTACGCGTCGCGCGGGAGGCCTACCCGGGTTGGCCCGTCCACCTCATACCGCCCGAACTCACGGACACCGGCAGGACCACGCGCCTGGACGAGCCGATCGAGCAGCTGCCCGCCGTCGCCTGCGTCGGCGCGTTCGACTCGGGCGAGATCGACCCGGCCCACGACTCCGGCTGGTACTTCTCCGCGCTGGTCGTGGTCTGGTTCCAGCACACCCCGGATCCCCCGTCGAACGACAACGCCCCCGCGCCCCTGCGTGCACTCCCGTGGGAAGAGCTGGCGAAGGACTTCGAGGACTGACGGGGGTGCGACGAGCGGTGGTCCCGGACGCCCTCGCCCGGGACCACCGCTCGTTCCACCGCCGACGGCTCAGGCGCCCGCGGCGGCCTCCTGCGCGAATACGGCGTGCAGCCGCCGCGTGTGGTCGACCCGGCGTTCCACGCCGGTCAGGGCCACCGTCGCCGTCAGCAGCGGCTCGGTGCTGGACGCGGCGAACCGCAGTTCCAGGTCGCCCGGCTCGACGACGCGCCGGCCGTCGCGTCCGGTGAAGGAGGCCAGGTCGGCGGGTACCTCGACGCGCACCCGGCGGGCCTCGCCGGGGGCCAGCGGCACCCGCGTGTAGCCGACGAGGCGCTGCACCGGCTGGACGACGGAGGCGACCGGATCGTGCAGATAGAGCTGCACGACCTCGGTGCCGTGCCGTTCGCCGGTGTTGCGGACGGTGAGTTCCAGGGAGAACTCGCCGTCGGTGGGTGCCTCCTTGGTGTGCGCCACGAGGTCGCTCCAGGCGAACGTGGTGTACGTGAGGCCGTGCCCGAAGCCGAAGGCGGGCGTCGGGTCGATGTTGGACACCTCGCTGGCGTGGGCGAGCCGCGCCCCGAGGTAGGTGGTCGGCTGGGCGCCCGCTCCGCGCGGCACACTGACGGGCAGCCTGCCGGTGGGACCGGTGCGCCCGCTGAGCACGCCGGCGACGGCCGCCGTGCCCTCCTCGCCGGGGAAGAACGACTGCACGATCGCGGCGGCCTCGGTCACGGCCCGCCCCAGGGCGTAGGGACGTCCGGCGAGCAGCACCGTCACGACCGGCTTGCGGGTGTCGAGGAGTGCGTCGAGGAGCCGCTGCTGCGCGCCGGGCAGCGCCAGCGACTCGACGTCGCAGCCCTCTCCGCTGGTGCCGCGTCCGAACAGCCCGGCGCGGTCGCCCAGGACGGCGACGACGACATCGGCGTCGCGGGCCGCCCGGACGGCCTCGGGGATGCCGTAGACGTCGCCGTCGTCGACCCCCGTGCCGCGCACGAGAGTGAACTGGGCGTCGGGGAACTCGGCGGCCAGGGTGTCGCGCAGGGTGGGGAGTTCGATGCCGACCGGCTTCGCGGGGTGGTGGACGCCGATGTGCTGGGGGAAGGAGTAGCAGCCCAGCACGGCGGTGGGCTCGTCGGCGTTGGGGCCGACCAGGGCGATGCGGCGCGGCCTGTCGAGCGGCAGGGTGCCGTCGTTGCTGAGCAGCACGACCGCTTCCTCGGCGACCGTGCGGGCCAGTTCGCGGTTGGCGGGGCCGTCCAGGTCGATCCGGCCGCGCAGGGCGTCCGGGTCGTCCGGGTCGGCGCCCTCCAGCGCGGAGGGCACCGGGTTCCAGTCCGGGTCGAGCAGTCCGAACATCGCCTTCTGGGTGAGCACCCGGCGCAGGGCGCGGTCGATGAGCGCCTCCGGAACGCGGCCGTCGGCGACGGCCTCGGCCAGGGGCGCCCCGAACGTCTTGACGGTGGGCAGTTCGATGTCGACGCCCGCTCGCAGCGCGGCCCCGGCGGCGCCCGCCCAGTCGGCGGCGATGCCGTGCAGGGTCTTGAGGAAGGCGATGGCGAAGTAGTCGGCGACGACGGTGCCTTCGAAGCCCCAGGTGTCGCGCAGCAGCCCGGTGAGCAGGTCCTCGTCGGCCGCGGCGGGCATGCCGTCGATGTCGGTGTAGGAGTGCATCACCGATCGCGCGCCGCCCTCGCGGATCGCCATCTCGAAGGGGGGCAGCAGGACGTCGGCGCGTTCGCGCGGGCCCACGGAGGAGGGGGCGAGGTTGCGTCCGGCGCGGGAGGCCGAGTAGCCGACGAAGTGCTTGAGGGTGGCGACGATCCCGGCGGACTCGAGGCCCCGCACGTAGGCGGTGCCGATGGTGCCGACGAGGTAGGGGTCCTCGCCGATGGTCTCCTCGACCCGGCCCCAGCGGGCGTCGCGCACCACGTCTAGGACGGGCGCGAGACCCTGGTGGACACCGACGGACCGCATGTCGCGGCCGATGGCGCCGGCCATGCGCCGGATCAGGTCCGGGTCGAAGGTCGCGCCCCAGGACAGCGGGACGGGATAGGCGGTCGCGCCCCAGGCGGCGAAGCCGGCCAGACACTCCTCGTGCGCGAGAGCGGGGATGCCGAACCGGTTCGTGGCGGCGATGCGGGCCTGGGTGCGCATGAGGGAGAGCGCGCCGAGCGCCGGGTCGACGGGGGCGGTGCCGAAGGGGCGGGTGAGTTGGCCGAGGCCGGTGGGCAGGAGTGTGTCGAGGTCGACGGCCTCCTCCATGTCGTGCTGATGGGGGGCGACGTCTCCGCCCTCGTTGGACGCGCCCACCCACACGCCGTACAGCTGGGCGATCTTCTCCTCGGGGGTCATCGCCTCGATCAGCGCGGACACCCGGTCGAAGAGGGATAGGGCGGGGTCGTTCCAGAGGGGGATTTCGGGGGTGGTCTCAACGGCCACGTCGTGGGTCACTTTCCTCCGACGCCCATCAGGCCCTGGACCAGGGCGCGACGAGCGAACAGGTAGACGAGCAGGATGGGCACCATGGACAGCACCACGGCTCCCAGCAGACCGGGGATGTCGATGCCCTGCGCGGTCTGGAAGTTGTACAGACCCAGCGTGACCACCTTGGTGGATTCGGACTGGGTCAGGACGAGCGGGAACAGGAAGCCGTTCCACGCCTGGAGCGCGGAGAACACCACGATCGTGGAGACTCCGCCGCGGGACAGCGGCACGACGAGCTGGAAGAACATGCGCCGCGGGCTGGCGCCGTCCATCGCCATGGCCTCGTACAGCTCCGGGGAGATGTCACGCATCGCGCCGCTGAGGATCAGCGCGGACATCGGCAGGCAGAACGCGGCCGTGGGCAGGATGACGCCGAGGAGGTTGTCGTACAGCCCGGCTTCGCTGATCAGGTAGAACATCGGCACGATCACGGCCTGGGCCGGGATGGCGAGGCCGAGCAGGAACAGCCGGAAGATCGCCGACGTGGTTCTGCCGCGGCTGCGGACGATCGCGTAGGCGAGCGGTGGGACCAGCAGCAGCACGATGCCGATCACGCAGGCGGTGACGACCAGCGTGTTGAAGAAGTACTGGCCGAAGCCCGAGTCGAAGGCACCGGTGTAGTTGTCCAGCGTGAAGCTGTCCGGGATCGAGACCGGGCCGTTCTCGGCGTAGTCCTGACGGGTGCGCAGCGTCGCGGCGAGCATCACGTACAGCGGCAGGCCGACCAGGAGGAGCCAGACGAGCGAGCCGGCGCCGGCCAGGTAGTTCGGTCGGCGCCTCATGACACACCCTCCGCAGAGCTGCGCATCTTGTCGTAGCCGGAGACCCGGACGACGATGAGCGAGATGATCGTGGCCGCGACGACCAGGGTCAGGGCGATCGCGGAGCCGGTGCCGTAGTCGAAGCTCTTGAACGCCTTGTCGTACATGTAGTAGGCGCTGATGGTGGTGTCGGTGCCGGGTCCGCCCTGGGTCAGGATGAGGACCGTCTCGAACGTGGTCAGGCCGCCGACGATCATCAGGATCATCGAGGTGATCATGGAGGTGCGCAGCTGCGGCAGGGTGATGTGGAAGAACTGCCGGTAGCGGCCCGCCCCGTCGATCTCCGCCGCCTGGTACAGCACCTGGGGGACCGCGCGGGCGGCGCCCTGGTAGATCAGCGTGTGGAACGGGGTGAACTGCCAGGTGCTGACGAACGCCAGCACCCCGATGGCGGTGGCCTGTTCACCGAACAGGTTGCCGTCGCCGAACAGCCAGGTGGCCTCGGCCGGGATGCCGAAGTTGGGGTCGAGCAGCGCCCGCCACAGCACGGACACGGCCGTGGCGGACAGCAGCAGTGGGATGAAGTAGACGACCGACAGGACGGCGCGGTTGCGCTGGTGGCCGGCGGCCCAGACGCCGAGCAGGATGCTCAGCGGGGTCTGGAGGACCACGCCGAGCACGGTCAGCAGCAGGGTCAGCCAGATGCTCTTGAGCATCACCGGGTCGTCCATCAGGCGCGACCAGTTGTCCATGCCGACGAACTCGGGCGAGCTGATCCCGTCCCAGCTCATGAAGGACAGCACCGCCACCATGATCAGCGGGACGATCGCGAAGAGGGCGAAGAACAGTGCGGCGGGCAGCGCCCAGGCGAAGCCGGGGCGGCCCACTTTCGTTGCGGACGAGGCGGGCCGGGCGCTCGTGATCTGTGTCGTCATGAGCCGTTCGTCACTCGGTCGGGAGGGCCTGCATGGCCTTGATGAAGCCGTCCGTGTCGAGCGTT
>NZ_JAGMUO010000097.1:641881-1019605 GCF_019049325.1 Streptomyces sp. AC512_CC834
GGCCGCCGCCGGGACCCCTTGCGGGGACCGGCGGCGGGCCGGGCGCTCGTGATCTGTGTCGTCATGAGCCGTTCGTCACTCGGTCGGGAGGGCCTGCATGGCCTTGATGAAGCCGTCCGTGTCGAGCGTTCCGTTGAAGAACTGCTGGATGGCCTTGTGCATGTCCGAGCTCGCCTTCTGCGGGTACGCCTGGTCCCAGGACAGCTGGAACGACGGGGCGTCGGTGACGAGGTCGTACTGGAAGTGCGAGTACTCGGGGGTGCCCGAGGTGTCGATGAACTTGTCGGTGTTGGTCGTGGTCGGCAGGTTGCCGATCTCCAGGTGCGCCTTGACGAACTCGTCGGAGTACATGAGCTTCAGGAACTCGGCGACGGCCTCGGGGTGCTTGGTCTTCTTCATCACCGAGTAGTAGTTGTTGGGGTTGCCGGCGACGTTGGCCGGGTCGCCCTTGCCGCCCTCGACGGACGGGAAGGCGGTGTAGCCGAGGCTCTTCTCGGCGAACTCCTTGTGGTCCGTCAGCTGCTGGGAGAAGTACCAGGAGCCCATCAGCTCGAAGCCGGCCTTGCCCGAGGCCACCAGCTGCACCGAGCCGCCGTTGGTGTACTTGACGGAGTCGTAGTTCTTGCCGAAGGCGCCGGAGTCGACGAGCTCCCTGATCATGCCCAGGGCCTTCTTGCTGTCCGCGCTCTCCCAGGCGCTCTTGTCGCCCTCGATGGCCTTCGCGAACAGCTCCGGACCGGCGATGCGGTCGTAGAGGTACTGGAACCACATCTGGGTGGGCCAGACGTCGCCGCCGCCGAGCGCGATCGGTGTGACGCCCTCGTCCTTGAGCTTCTCGACCGCGTCCAGCAGCTCGTCCCAGGTCTTCGGCGGCTGGACGCCCGCCTCGTCGAGGACCTTCTTGTTGTGGAAGAGCAGGACCGGCTGGGTGCCGCGCATCGGGACGCCGTACGGCTTGCCGTCGACGACGGCGTTGTCGAAGACGGCCGGCAGGAACTTCTTCTCCAGGTCCGGGTTCTTCTTGATGAAGTCGTCGAGCGGCAGCAGCAGGTCCGCGTCGACGAACGGCTTGATGCTGCCGCCGCCCCAGTTGTAGAAGATGTCCGGAGCCTGTGGCGTGCTGATGATCGTCTGAAGCTTCGTCTGGTAGTCGGCGCCGGGGATGGTGTCGAGGACCGCCTTGACGTCGGACGTCTTGTTGAAGGTGTCGACCATCTGCTGCTCGACCTTGTTGCTGGCGTCCCCGTAGACCAGGACATGGATCTTGCCGTCGTCCGACGACGCCCCGCCGTTCCCGTCACCGCAGGCCGACAGGCTCAGCGCCAGGGCGAGCGTCGCACCGGTGGCGACCAGTCTGGGCAAGCGCGCAGGTGTCTTCATCGTTCGCCTCTCGAAAGTTTCGGCATCATCACCGAAAGTCCATGCTGGTCGGACAGTAAAGTGAGACGGGATTTCTGGTCAATGGCCGTGCGGCTGCCGACTCAAAACGTTACCGATCGCATGGCCTATCCTGCCTGCATGCACGATGAAGTTGCGGTGGGAGCGAGGGTCACCCTGGCCGAGGTGGCGAAAGAGGCGGGGGTCTCCCCTCCGACAGTTTCGAAGGTCCTCAACGGTCGTTCGGATGTCTCCAGCTCCACCCGGGCCAGGGTGGAGCGGCTCCTGGAGGTGCACGGCTACCGCCGCCGGAACCCGAGCCCACCGCGCTCACCGTTGGTCGAACTCGTCTTCCACGAGCTGGACAGCGTCTGGGCGATGGAACTCGTCCGGGGCGTGGAGAACGTCGCCAAGGCCAACCGGACCGACGTGGTGCTCACCCGCAGCGGCACCCGGCACGCGCCCGCGGCGGACTGGATCGAGGGGGTGCTGCGGCGCAGGCCGCTGGGTGTCGTGCTGGTCTTCTCGTCACTCCCGGCCGAGGTGAAGCAGCGGCTCCGGGCGTGGGACATCCCCTTCGTCATCGTCGACCCGGCCGGCGACCCCGACCCCGACGTCCCGTCCGTGGGCTCCGCCAACTGGGCCGGGGGGCTCGCGGCCACCCGCCATCTCACCGACCACGGACACGAACGCGTCGCGATCATCACCGGGTTCGAGGACATGCTGTGCTCACTGGCCCGTCTCGACGGCTACCGCTCGGCGATGACCATGGCGGGCCTGCCGATCGACCCGCGCCTGGTCCGCTACGGCGAATACCACGTGCAGAGCGGCTTCGAGCACGGCATGGACCTGCTCGCCGGTCCCGACCGGCCGACGGCGATCTTCGCGGGCAGCGACCTCCACGCGCTCGGCGTGCTGGAGGCGGCCCGGCTCAGGGGCCTGCGGGTGCCGGAGGACCTCTCGGTCGTCGGCTACGACGACGTGCCGCTGGCCCAGTGGTCCAGCCCGCCGCTGACCACCGTCCACCAGCCGCTGCGGCACATGGCCGAGGAGGCCACCCGCATGCTCCTGCGCCCGGACGACCCCGGCCGCGCCGGCCGGCGCATCGAGCTGGCGACCCACCTCGTCGTACGGCAGAGCACGGCGCCGCCGGGGGGCGCGTGACGGGATCTCAGCCGGCCCGAGCCGATCTCAGCCGGTCTCAGCCGACCTCGGCCGGGTCGGCGGGCACCTCGGTCATGCGCTCGTCGTAGCCGGTGGCGGGGTTGACGACGCGGCCGGCGGCCCACCAGTTCTCGCGGGCCGTCTCGAAGGCGACCAGCATGACATCGTCCTCGGGGACGTCCGCGTAGAGCCGGAGGTTGTCGACGATCGACCGGAACAGCTCGGCCTTCTGCTCGGCGGGGCGCTGGTTGAAGGACAGTTGGATGAACAGGGTGTGCGGGCCGCGCCGGATGCCGAACACGACCGGCTGTATGACGAAGTTGTCGCTCGCGACCTCGTGGAAGACGTGGAACTGGTCGTCCTGGGGAATCTTCAGGACGTCGACCATGGCCTGGTGGACGGCCGCGGAGACGAGGCGGCGGTGTTCGGGCGTGGTTCCCTGTCGCAGGGTGATGGTGATCAGAGGCATGACCCCACGTTAGGAACCACGGAGACATTCCGACAGCGAATGTTCGGCATGCCGGGTATGCTCATTGCTCATGGGTGTGGCGGATGTGACGCTGGTCGGGCTGCGGGTGTTGCGCGAGGTGGCGGAGCGGGGCACCTTCACCGCGGCCGCTCGGGCCCTCGGGTACACGCAGTCGGCCGTCTCCCGTCAGGTGGCCGCGCTGGAACAGGCGACCGGTGCCCGGCTCTTCGACCGCTTTCCCGGCGGCGTACGGCCGACCGGACCGGGCCGCGCCCTGCTGCGCCACGCCGTTGCCGCGCTGGACGCCCTGGAGGCCGCCGACCGGGAACTGCGGGGTGCACAGGACACTGCCGGCCGGGTCCGGCTGGGGTTCTTCCCCGCCGCCGGAGCGGTGATGGTGGCCGACGCCCTGGCGGCGCTGCGTCAGGAACGCTCCCACCTCAGGGTGACGACGCGGGAGGGGAGCACGCCCGCGCTGGTGCGCGCGCTGCGCAGCGGCACCCTCGACCTCGCAATCCTGACCTCCAGGCCCCCGCACCGCTCGCCCGACACGGACGATCCGCCCCTGCGCGTCGAGCCCCTGCTGGAGACGCGCCTGGCGCTGGCCGTGGCTGCGGACGGCCCGTTCGCCGAACGCGGCACGGTCGGCGTCGAAGAGATCGCGGCGCAACCGTGGATCGCCGGTCCGGGCAGTGCGGGTGATCCCCTGCTCGGGGTCTGGCCGGGGCTGCCCGGGCGGCCCCGGATCGCCCACACCGCCCGCGACTGGCTGACCAAGCTCCATCTGGTCGCCGCCGGGGCGGGCATCACCACGGCCTCACCGACGCTGCTGCCCGTCGTGCCGCCGGGCGTGCGCTTCGTCGACGTCACGGGCGTCGCGCAGGAGGTACGACGCGTCGCCCTGGTGTCGTTGCCGGGCCCGGTCACGGCACCGGTCCGGTCCCTGGTCGACGCCCTGCGCCGTCGCGCCGCCGACCTGGCCGACTGACCGGACTCAGTCCCTCTGGTGCACCGTCAGAACGTAGCCCTCGGGCCCGACGAAGGAGAACATCGCGCCGAACGGACTGTCCGTGACCGGCGTGAGGATCTCGACGCCCGCTTCGGTGAGCCGGTCGTGGAAGGCCCGGGTGTCGGGGGTGGCGAACCACAGGGACACGCCGAGACCGGGCCGGCCGGAGTCGAGGTCGGTGCCGGGCAGTGGTTCGCGCACGGCCAGCGGCACCGGCTTGGTGTCGAAGACGACCGCGCCGGGGGGCGAGGCGGGGGTGCGGCGCAGGCCGAGGTTCTGCTCGCAGAACCGGGCGGCGGCCTCCAGGTCGCGGACCTGGAGGGCGATGAAGTCGGGGCCGTCGACGCTGCTGGTCATGGGTGTCTCCTCGCATCAATGTCAGGACTTTGACATCAACAACGCTAGACCTCCTCCGCACAGGTGTCAAAATGTGGACATGCAGAACAGCTCGCCCGTGGATCCGCCCCATCCGGCCGACGACGTGCTCGACCACGCGGGATACCGGCTCAAGCGCGCCCATGCCGCACTGCGCGGTGCTATGGACCAGGCGCTGCGCCTGCACGGCCTGACCGTGCCGCAGTACTCCTGCCTGGAAGTGCTCGCCGCACGCCCCGGTCTGTCCAACGCCGAACTCGCCCGCGCCACCTTCGTCACCCGCCAGTCCATGAACGTGGTCCTGCGCGGACTCCAGGACGAGGGCCTGCTCACCCGGCCCGCGACCGTCGACACCGGCCGCGCCCGGCCCGCCAGCCTCACCGACGAGGGCCGCCGTCGCCTCCACGCCGCACAGGGGGACGTCTACGCCGTCGAGGCCCGCATGATCCGAGCCATCCCCGCGGACCGCCTGGCCCCTCTGCTCGAGGACTTCGACCGTCTGGCACAGGCACTCGCCGACTGAGCGCTCCGGTCGGCCCGCTGGAGGCTCGACCCGGTACTTCATGGTGCCCACACGCACTCCGGTGCGCGAAACTATGGTGCCTCACCACATACGCCCCTGACCTGCCCCTTCCTACGGTATGGCGACACGCAACCGTCCCCCGTCGAACGCCAGGAAGTGGTGCCGATGTCGTCGCCCGCAACCGCTCCACCAGCTCCGTCCAACCTCAAGCGCATCGTCGCCGCGTCCCTCATCGGGACGACCATCGAGTGGTACGACTTCTTCCTCTACGGTTCCGCCGCCGCCCTCGTCTTCAACAAGCTGTTCTTCCCGGACTCCGACCCGCTGGTCGGCACGCTGCTGTCGTTCCTGACCTACGCCGTCGGGTTCGCCGCACGTCCGGTGGGGGCCCTGGTGTTCGGGCACTACGGTGACCGGCTCGGGCGCAAGAAGCTGCTGGTGCTGAGCCTGCTGATGATGGGCGGGGCCACCTTCGCGATCGGGCTGCTGCCCACCCACGCGACCGTCGGCACGGCCGCTCCCGTGCTGCTGACCGTGCTGCGGCTCGTCCAGGGTTTCGCCCTCGGCGGTGAGTGGGGCGGGGCCGTACTGCTGGTCTCCGAGCACGGGGACGCGCGGCGGCGCGGGTTCTGGGCGTCGTGGCCGCAGACCGGGGCGCCGGCGGGCCAACTGCTCGCGACCGGTGTGCTGTCGCTGCTGACGGCCCTGCTGTCGGACACCGCGTTCAACAGTTGGGGCTGGCGGATACCGTTCCTGCTCTCCGGGGTCCTGGTCATGGTCGGTTTGTGGATTCGTCTGTCTGTCGACGAATCGCCGGTCTTCAAGCAGGCGTTGGCGCAGGCCGAGACGCGGGAGTCACGGGCCGAGCCGATTCCGCTGGTGTCGGTGATGCGCCACCACTGGCGCGACGTACTGATCGCCATGGGCGCGCGGATGGCGGAGAACATCAGCTACTACGTCATCACGGCCTTCATCCTCGTCTACGCCACGACCGCGGCCGACGTCTCCAAGCAGACCGCGCTCAACGCCGTACTGATCGCCTCCGCCGTGCACTTCGCGGTCATCCCGGCCTGGGGTGCGCTGTCGGACCGGGTCGGCCGGCGTCCCGTGTATCTGCTGGGCACGGCCGGTGTCGGGCTGTGGATGTTCCCCTTCTTCCTGCTGATCGACTCCGGCCGCTTCGGCGGTCTGCTGCTCGCGGTGACCGTGGGACTGGTGCTGCACGGCGCCATGTACGCGCCCCAGGCGGCCTTCTTCTCGGAGATGTTCGCGACCCGGATGCGCTACTCCGGGGCGTCGATCGGCGCGCAGTTCGCCTCGGTGGCGGCCGGTGCGCCGGCGCCGCTGATCGCCACGGCGCTGCTGGCCGAGTACGACAGCTCGACGCCGATCGCGCTCTATGTGATCGGCGCGGCCGTGCTGACGCTGATCGCGGTGGGTGTGGCCAGGGAGACCCGCCACCGGGATCTGACGGACGACTTCATGTCCGCCCCCGGGGACGGAGACGGGGACGGGGGCGTGGAGGGGCCGGTGACCGGCTCCCCCGCGCAGGGTGCGCGCAGCGTCTGAACCGCCCCGCCACCGGCCCCCGTACGCCCGTGCGTGCGGGGGTCAGTGCCGTGCCGGGATCGACAACCGGTGGAGTCTGAGCGCCAGTTGTATCTCCAGTGCGCGGTCGGGACGCTGCCAGTCGTCGCCCAGGAGGCGGCCGACGCGCTCCAGGCGCTGGGCGACCGTGTTCACATGGACGTGCAGTTCCTCCTTGGTGCGGGCCGGGCTCATGCCGCAGGCGAAGTACGCGTCGAGGGTGCGCAGCAGTTCGGTGCCGCGCCGCTCGTCGTAGGCCACGACCTGGCCGATGGTGCGCTCGACGAACCCGGGAACGTTCTGGTCCCCGGCCAGCAGCAGGCCCAGGAACCCGAAGTCCTCGGCGGCGGCGCCGTCCCCGGAGCGGCCGAGCAGACGCAGGGCGTCGAGGCAGCGTCCGGCCTCGCTGTAGGCGGCGGCCACGGCGTCGGGGTGGGCGGCGAGGTCCGCCACGGGGGCGGAGGCGCCGACGGTGACGGCCTCGTGGACGGCGCGGCCCAGGTGCCGGGCGGTGCGGCGGGCCAGGTCGGTGGCGCCGGCCCCGGCGGTCAGGGGCAGCAGCAGTACGGTGCCGCCGTCCCGGGCCGCGGCCAGGCCGTGCCGGGTCGCGGCGAGGTGGGAGGCCGCGGCCCACAGGCGTCTGCGCGCGTCCGCCTCCTGGTCGGCGTCGGGCGCGGTGGCCTCGAGGCGGGCGGCGAGTACGACGTGGGTGGCGGACAGGTCGGCGTGCAGCCGTCGGGCCCGGTCGCTCAGCACGCGCGGGTCGCGGTCGCGGGCGTCGAGCAGGTCGTCGAGCAGTTCGCCGCGGACGCGCTGTTCGGCCTCGGCGGCGGAGCGGCGGGCGAGCAGCAGCAGGGAGGTGACCATCGCGGCGCGTTCCAGGGTGAGCTGGTCGACGGGGTCGAGGCCGGGGTGGCCGCGCAGGACGAGGGCGCCGAACAGCTCGTCGCCGGCGGTGACGGCGGCGATCCAGTCCTCCTCGTGGCGCACCGCGTGTCCCTCGGCCCGGGACGCCTCCAGGGCGCGGGCCGGCGCCGAGGCGGCCTCGGTGAACTCGACGGTGCCGGCCAGGACCTGCGAGACGGCGGCGGCCACGTCGTGCACCCCGCCACCGCGCAGGACGAGTTCGGTGAGCCGGTCGTGGACGTCCGAGGCGCGCTCGATGACGCCGCTGCGGTCCCGGATGATCTCGTTGGCCCCTTCCAGCCCGGCGAGGGCGGAGCGGGTCTCGGCGAGCAGGTTCGCGGTGTCGATGGCGGCGGCCGCGAGGGCGGCGAAGGAGCCGAGCAGGGCGATCTGCTCGCGTTCGAAGACCCGGGCGCGCCGGTCCGCGGCGAAGAGCACGCCGATGACGTGGTGGCCGAGCATGAGGGGCACGCCGAGGATGGCGACCAGGCCCTCGTCGCGTACTCCCGCGTCGATGGTGCCGGTGTGCTGGAAGCGGGCGTCCTTGAAGTAGTCGTCGGTGACGTAGGGGCGGGCGGTCTGGGCGACCAGGCCGCCGAGGCCCTCCCCCATGCCGAGGCGCAGTTGCTGGAAGCGGGCGGCGACCGAGCCCTCGGTGACCCGCATGTAGGTGTCGCCGTGGTCCGGGTCGTTGAGGCTGAGGTAGGTGACGTCGGTGCCGAGCAGGGAGCGGGCCCGCTGCACGATCGCCCGCAGCACCGCGTCCAGGTCGCGCAGTCCGGCGAGGTCGTGGGCCGTCTCGAACAGCGCGGACAGCTCGGCCTCCCGCCGGCGCCGGCCCTCCAGCTCCGAGCGCACCCGCAGCGCGAGGTGCTTGGCCCGCTCGAGCGCGTCGATCCGCTCGGGCGGCCCTCCCTCGGCGCGGGCCAGCAGCACCGGCTGCTCGTAGGCGTCGGCGGAGGCGCCGCGGGCCAGCAGCTCCAGGAACGGCGTCTCGGCCGACTGCGCGTGATCGCGGGACATGCCCCCAGGATTCCCCATCGCCCACTCGTCCCGGCAGCCCTGTGGAAAACTCCGGCTCAGTGGGCGGTCCAGCCGCCGTCCAGGACGAGTGAGGTGCCCGTGACGTAGGACGCCCGCGGTCCGCACAGGTACGCCACCGCCTCCGCGACCTCGTCCGGTTCGATCAGCCGCCGCAGGGCGCTGTCCCGCAGCAGTACGTCGGAGAGCACCTGCTCCTCGGGGATCCCGTGGGCCCGGGCCTGGTCGGCGATCTGCCGCTCCACCAGCGGGGTGCGTACGTAGGCGGGGTTCACGCAGTTGGAGGTGACCCCGTGGGCGGCGCCCTCGAGGGCGGCGGTCTTGGAGAGTCCCTCCAGTCCGTGCTTGGCGGACACGTAGGCCGCCTTGTAGGCCGAGGCGCGCAGGCCGTGGACGGAGGAGATGTTGACGATGCGGCCCCAGCCCTGCCCGTACATGTGGGGCAGGGCGCCGCGGATGAGCCGGAAGGGGGCTTCCAGCATCACGGTGAGGACGGTGTGGAAGACGTCTGGCGGGAACTCCTCGATGGGCCGCACGAGCTGAATTCCGGCGTTGTTGACGAGGACGTCGGTGCCGGCGGCGGCGCGTTCGGCCGCGTCGAGGTCGGTCAGGTCCAGGACCTGGGTCTCGACACCGCCCGCGAGGTCCCCGCAGCTCTCGGCGAGCGCGTCCAGTCCGGCGGCGTCCCGGTCGATCGCTCTGACCTCGGCGCCGGCGGCGGCCAGTCGCAGCGCGCAGGCACGGCCGATGCCGCCGGCGGCGCCGGTGACGAGAGCGGTGCGGCCGTCGAGGTCGAGCGAGGAGGCGTGGCGGGCCGGAAGGACGCTGGGCGAGGTCATGTCCCGACCCTAGGCAGCGTCCACCCGACCCCCCATGTGGGCACGCCCCATACTTCAGAAGGAACCAGTGGGTTCGAACCATGTGGGGGCGTCGGACAGTGCCTGCTTGACCCTGGTCTGCCCGAACTCCTTGAGGTCCGGCAGCGCGTCCACCGCGAACCAGCCCACGTCCAGCGACTCGTCGTCGTTGACCCGGGCCTCGCCGCCGACGGCCCGGCAGCGGAAGGTGACGTCCATGAACTGGCAGACGTCACCGTTGTCGTAGGTGACCGGAGTCAGCGCCTGGACGAGGACCAGCCGCTCGACGACGCACCGGACGGCGGTCTCCTCCTCCACCTCGCGCACGGCGCAGGCGGCGGGCTGCTCTCCGGGCTCCGGGATGCCTCCGATGAGCGACCAGCGCCCGTTGTCGGACCGTCGGCCGAGCAGGACTCTGCCCTCGTCGTCGAAGACGACGGCGGTGACCCCGGGCAGCCACAGCAGTTGGTGTCCGGCCGAGGCGCGCAGGTCGCGGATGAAATCGGGAGTAGCCATGCGTCCGACCCTAACGGGGCGGCCCGGACCACTCCCGACGCTGCCACGGGGCGTGCGACGGGCGTACGGCTACACGTCGCGGGCGCGTCGCCCGCGCACACCGGCGCCCACGGCCCAGCCGAGCCCGCCCGCCGCGACCAGCACCAGGGCGATCTCGGGTGCGATGCCGAGCCGGGTGGCGGGTGTCTTGGAGGAGCGCAGGGGCACCTCCTGGACCAGGGAGTCCGCCACGAACATGCCGGTCTTCTGGGTGATCCTGCCGTCCGGCATGATGATCGCGCTGACGCCGCTGGTCACCGGCACGGTGACGGTCCTGCTGTGCTCGACCGCGCGGACGCGGGACATGGCGAGCTGCTGGTAGGTCATCTCGCTGCGGTCGAAGGTCGCGTTGTTGCTGGGCACGGAGATCATCTGGGCGCCGTCGGTGACCTCGGAGCGCACGGCCCAGTCGAAGGCCGCCTCGTAGCAGGTCGCCAGGCCGACCTTGGTGCCGGCCATGGTGAACACGCCGGGCTCGGTGCCCCTGCTGAAGTCCCGGCTGACCATGGAGGTCCAGTCGTCGTTGATCGCGCCGATCAGCGAGCGCAGCGGCAGGTACTCCCCGAAGGGCTGGATCTGCCGCTTGTCGTAGGTGTCGACGGGGCCCTTGTCCGGGTCCCAGAGGATCTGTTCGTTGAGCAGCTTGCCGTCGCGTTCCACGACGCCGCCGACCGAGATGGGCGCGCCGATCGCCTTGGCGGCCCGGTCGATGACCAGGCGGGCGTCGGCGTTGGCGAAGGGGTCGATGTCCGAGGAGTTCTCCGGCCAGAGCACGAAGTCGGGCTGTTCCGCCTTGCCCGCCTCGACCTCGGCGGCCAGGCGGTTCGTCTCGCGCGCGTGGTAGTCGAGTACGGCCCTGCGCTGGGCGTTGAAGTCGAGGCCCGCGCGGGGCACGTTGCCCTGGATCACGGCGACGGTCGCGGTGCCGTCCTCCGCCTCGTCGCTGACCAGCGGCCGGGCGGCCACGGCGCCCACGACGGGCACGGCCACACCGAGGATCGCCACGGCCGCGGCACTCCGCCGTACCGCGCCGCCCCGGCGCGCCCGGACGGCCAGACGTACGGCCTCGTAGAGGCCGAAGCCGCACAGGACGACCGCGAAGCCCAGGACCGGCGTGCCGCCGACCGCGGCGAGCGGCAGGAAGACACCGTCCGCCTGCCCGAACGCGATCTTGCCCCAGGGGAAGCCCTCGAAGGGCACACGCGCGCGTGCGGCTTCTCCCGCGATCCACAGGGCCGCCGCCCAGAGGGGCCATCCCGGCAGCTTCGACACCGCGGCGACGCCCGCTCCGACCACCGCGACGAACATCGCCTCGATGGCGACCAGGGCGAGCCAGGGGCCCGGGCCGACCTCCACGCCGGTCCACACCAGCAGGGGCAGCAGGAAGCCGAGGCCGAAGAGATAGCCGAGGCCGAGCCCTGCCTTCCAGCCGCGCCCGCGCAGTACCCACCCGAACACGGCGAAGGCGGGCAGGGCCAGCCACCACAGGGTGCGCGGCGGGAAGCTGATGTAGAGCAGCACTCCGGAGAGCGCGGCGGCGGCGGCCGGGACGAGGCGCAGGAGCCGCGCGGTGACCCGGGAGGCGGGCGTGGTCTGCGGCTGCGTCCGGTCCGACTCGCCGACGGAGGTTGCGGTGGCTGTCACCCCCCGGAGTGTACGGCGGGTGACCTGGCCGCGGACAGGACGGTCCGGGGAGGCCGTGGGCCCTGGGCAGCGGGCGCCGCATCGTTTCGCCACAACCGGGTGCCGACCGGTCCACAATCCGCCGACCAGCCGTTACGGTGTGCCGGAGCCTCGGTCGCCGGCCCGATCCTGCCGGGCGGCGGAGGCGCGTCAGGTCGGGGGCGACGCGGGCGGGGGACACGGTGGGTTCGAGGGGGACGACGTCTGCGGCCGGTGCGGTCGCGGACGGCGGGAGACGCGGCGGCGCGGACACGGCGGGGGTGGTGATCCTCGGTGCCTGCGCCTCCTGGTCGCTGATCACCGCCGCCGCGCGCGACGGGCGCCCGGAGGGTGTGCTGCTCGCGGTGCTGGCCGTGGCCGCGGGGTACGCCGCGGGGCGGATCGGCGGGGCGCTGGTGCCGGTGGCCGCCCCTTGTGCGGCCGCGCTGGCCGGGACCGTCCTGACGGTGGCCGTTCCGCATCTCGCGCCCGGGCCGCGCATCACCGCGCCGCTCGGGCACGCCGGTGCGAGTGCCGCCCTGCTCGCGCTGTCGGCGGGCGCCGCGTGCTGCGGGGCGTGGGCCAGTGGGGTGCCGGCCGTGCGGGCCGCGTTCCGGTTGCTGGCCGTCGGGATCGCCGTGACCGCGGCCGTACTGGGCTCGGTGGCCGGCTGCGTCGCCTGTGCGGTGGTGCTGCTGTGCTCGCTCGCCGCCGGCCGGGTACGCCGCCGCGGTGGATGGATCGCCGCACTGGGTCTCGCCGCGGGCCTGGTGACGGGCCTGACCTGGGCGGTCCTGGGCAGTTTCGTGCCGGACGGGCTCGCCGCCTCGCTGGAGGGCCGGCTCACCTCCCGTCGCGTCCGGCTGTGGGCCGACGCGTGGGAGCTGCTGCGCGGGGACATGGCACTCGGGGTCGGCCCGGGACGGTTCGGGGCGTCGAGCCCGACGGCCGCCCTCTCGCAGGTGCCGGACGGCCGGCCGCACTCGGCCGTGTGGCAGCAGGCGGCCGAACAGGGGGTCGTGGGCGTGGTGCTGCTGGCCGCGGCCTTCGGCTGGGTGCTGTACGCGCTGTGGCGCTCGCCGCGTCCCACGCCGGTCGTCCTCACCGCCGGTGTCGCCCTCACCGGGCTCGCGGCGATCGCCGCCGTCGGCAACGCGCTGAGCTTCACCGCGGTGCCGGTGGGGGCGGGACTCCTCGCGGGGCTGGCCACGGCCCGGCCCTTCGCCGACGAGTCTCCGGCACGGGCCACCGGCGTACGACCGCGGGCCGGTCGGCCGTCCCGGTGAGGGCCGCGGCGACCGGCGCCGCCGCAACCGGTCCCTTCGGCCCGGTCGGTTCACCCGGTGGGCGCCGCGCCGTCAGTGTGCGGGACCGGGTGCCTTCGGACGCAGCCGGTCCTTGATGACCTGGACGGCCGCCTCCGCGTCGTCCACGGTGATCGTGAAGGTGTGGCCGTCCCACAGCCGCAGGATCAGACCCTCCCCGCGCCGCACGACGACGGCGGTGCCCATCTCCGGCCGCCACCGGTAGCCCCAGCCGCCCCAGTGGCGCGGGGTGACGTGCGGGGCGAACTCGGCGCCGGCGACGTGCGAGAGGGGGATGCGGCGGCGGGGCACTCCGATGTGGCCGCAGCGTACTTCGAGGCAGTCGTCGTCGACTCTCAGCGCGACGTGCACGAACGCGAGCGTGCCGAAGAGGACCAGCAGTCCCGCCGCGATGCAGCCGACGACCGCCATGGCCAGCGGGGCGACGCCGGACTCCCAGGCGGAGTCGACGGCCAGGGCGATGCCGAGCGCCACGCAGGCGGCGCCGATGAGCGCCAGGAACCACTGGACCCGGTTGGTGGCCCGGCCGGTCCAGACGTTCGGCTGTGGTGGGACGGTCTCGCCGTGGCGATGCCTCATGGCTATGAGGTTACTCATGTTTCGCTGCGCGGGTACCGCGTCGCGCAGGGTGACTGGGCCGACCGGGCGGCCCGGCCGGTCAGCGGGCCGGCGTGACCGCGCGCAGGAGCCTGCCCTCGGCGTAGGCCAGCGCGGGCGCGGGCAGCGTGCCCTCGCGTCCGCTGAGCAGGACGGTGAGGGTTCCCTCGGCCGGGGCGCCGGGGTCGGGCCGGGCTCCGACGCGGCGCAGCGCCTGGGCGGCCACCGCGCCGGCCGAGCCGTGCAGGACGAGGCGCGGGGCGCCGGGGCGCTGGACGGCGGCGCGGATGCGCTCGGCGACGAGTTCGTAATGGGTGCAGCCCAGGACGACGGTCGTCACGTCGTCGGGGGTCAGGGCGGCCGCGGTGTCGACGGCCGCGGTGATGGCCGCCTCGTCCGCGTGCTCGACGGCGTCGGCGAGCCCCGGGCACGGCACCTCGGTGACCCTCGCGTCGCCGGCGAACTCCTCGACCAGACCGCGCTGGTAGGGGCTGCCGGTGGTGGCGGGCGTCGCCCAGATCGCCACGGGGCCGCCGCCCGCCGCCGCGGGCTTGATCGCCGGCACGGTGCCGATGACGGGCACCCCGGGCTCGAGCCGGGCGCGCAGTGCGGGCAGCGCGTGCACGGTGGCGGTGTTGCAGCCGACGATCAGGGCGTCCGGACGGTGCGCGGCGGCGGCCTCGGCCACGGCGAGGGCACGCTCGGTCAGGTCCTCGGACGTGCGCGGGCCCCAGGGCATTCCGTCGGGGTCGAGGGAGAGGATGAGATCGGCGTCCGGTCGCAGGCGCCGTACCGCGGCGGTGGCCGCCAGCAGACCGATTCCGGAGTCCATGAGCGCGATCTTCACCCGGCCACCATAGACGATGCGCCGCCACCGGCCGGTGTCGTGGGGCAGACTGCGCACGTGAGCGCCGATGTGTGGACGTCCGTCGTGACCGTCGTACCCGCCGTGTCCCTCGCCGCCTGGCTGTGGCTGCTGTTCGCCCGGGGCTTCTTCTGGCGCACGGACGTCAGACTTCCGGCCCAGGAGGAGCCCGGCGTCTGGCCCTCGGTGTGTGTCGTGGTCCCGGCGCGCGACGAGGCGGCGGTCCTGCCCTCGAGCCTGCCGTCGCTGCTCGCCCAGGACTATCCGGGGCGGGCCGAGGTCTTCCTGATCGACGACGGCAGTACGGACGGCACGGGTGAGCTGGCGTGCGAGCTGGCCCGGCGGCACGAGGGTCTGCCGCTCACCGTGGCATCGCCCGGGGAGCCGCCCGCCGGCTGGACGGGCAAGCTGTGGGCGGTGCGGCACGGCATCGGCCTGGCACGCGCGCGTGAACCCGAGTACCTGTTGCTGACGGACGCCGACATCGCGCACGCGCCGGACAGTCTGCGCGGGTTGGTGTCGGCGGCCCACGCCGGAGGTTTCGACGTCGTCTCGCAGATGGCCCGGCTGCGCGTGGAGAGCGTGTGGGAGCGGCTGGTGGTGCCGGCCTTCGTCTACTTCTTCGCCCAGTTGTATCCGTTCCGGTGGATCGGCGGTGGCCGCAAAGGGAGCAGGGAAGGGAACACGGGGAGCGGGGAAAGGAAGGGGACGCGGACGGCGGCAGCGGCGGGCGGCTGTGTACTGCTGCGTGCCGAGGCCGCCGAGCGGGCGCGGATCCCGGACGCCATCCGGCACGCCGTCATCGACGACGTGGCTCTCGCGCGGGCGGTCAAGGGCGGCGGCGGCCGTGTCTGGCTGGGGCTGGCCGACCGGGTGGACAGCGTGCGTCCGTATCCGCGGCTGCACGACCTGTGGCGGATGATCTCGCGCAGCGCCTACGCGCAACTGCGGCACAACCCCCTGCTGCTCGCCGGAACGGTCCTCGGGCTGGCGCTGGTGTACCTGGTGCCGCCTGCGGCGGTGCTGGTCGGCGCGGCGACGGGGCAGGCGGCGACGGCCGTTCTCGCCGCCGCCGCCTGGCTGGTGATGGCGGGGACGTATCTGCCGATGCTGCGTTACTACCGGCAGCCGTTGTGGCTCGCTCCGCTGCTGCCGCTCACCGCGTTCCTGTATCTCCTGATGACGGTGGACTCGGCGGTGCAGCACTACCGGGGGCGCGGTGCGGCCTGGAAGGGCCGCACCTACGCCCGTCCGGACGCCGTGGCCGAGGAGGGCTGAGCGCCGGCCCGGCAAGGGGTCACTTCCGGCCGGGAGTCCAGTTCATGCCCCACCCGTAGGCGTGGTCGACGGTCCGCTGCGGGCTCACCCGGCGCTCGGGGACCAGGTAGCGGGCCTCGCGCTGGACGACGAGGTCGTTCCCGGTGTTGGTGATCAGCGCGAGGGCGCACACCGTCGAGGGCACGGTGCACTCGTCGAGCGAGAAGTCGATCGCCGCGCCGTACTGCGGCTGGAGGGTGACCGTCGCGTGCAGGTCGGCGAAGGAGCGGGCGCCCTCGTAGATGGTCACGAAGACGAGGACGCGCCGGAAGTGCTGCTTGTGGTCGAGGTTGATCGTGAGGTTCTCGCCGGTCGCCACGGAGCCGGTGCGGTCGTCGCCGTCGAGGAGGATGAACGGCGGCTGGTGCAGCGCCCCGAAGGCGTTGCCGAGTGCCTGGACCACGCCCTTGCTGCCGTCGCTCAGTTCGTACAGGCAGCACAGGTCGAGGTCGAGGTCGTCGTGCATGGCGACCGGGCGGCCGAGCTTGCGGGCCCAGCCCGAGAACTGCTTGCGCACCTGCCAGTTGAGGTTGACGCGCATGGCGCCCGAGGTGCCGCCCTGCTTGGTCAGCGAGACGGACGGCGCCGCCTTGGTGAGCGTGACCTTGGTCAGCCGGACCGGCGCGGCGGAGGGCGGCGCAGGGGGCGCGGCGGGTGCTGAAGGGGGCATCGTGGCCGCGGGGGCGGGCGGGGTCGGCGGGGCGAGCGGGGCTGTCTGGGGTGCTGGGGGTCCTGGGGGTGCTGCGGGTGCCGGGGGTGCCTGCTGCGGCTCGTCCACCGAGATCCCGTAGTCCGTGGCCAGGCCCTCGAGCCCGCGGTCGTAACCCTGGCCGACGGCACGGAACTTCCAGGCGCCCTGCCGACGGTAGAACTCACCGAGTACGAAGGCCGTCTCCACTGTCGCGCCCGGGTTGTCGAAGCGGGCCACCACGGTGTTCCGCGCGGCGTCGCGGACCTCGATGTACAGATCGGGAACCTGCCCGAACGATCCGCCGTCCGAGGAGGCGGCGAGGACAATGGTCTCGATCGCGGGCTCCACGCGCGCGAGGTCGAGAAGCAGACTGTCGCTCACCCGGCCGCCGGCGTCCCGCTTGCCCTCGTGGCGGACCGCGCCGGAGGAGTGGGCCGACTGGTTGTAGAAGACGAAGTCCGCGTCCGAACGGACCTTCCCGCCCACCAGGAGGAGGGCGGAGGCGTCCGCGTCGGGTACGCCGGGGCCGGTACGCCAGCCCAGTTCGACCCGCAGCGCCGTCGTCGGCACCGGGGTGTTCGATCCTTTCGACATTGACATGTCCGCCCCCATCACGTGTCACCGAGCCGGGCCGTGTCCCGGCGAATCGTCGAGTTTTCCAAGCCCAACCTATTCTTCCCGGCGCCCGTTGCTCCCGAGGAGTTCGGCGGGACGCCCGGCCAACCACCGGTAACCCGCCTGGAACTCGGCCTTTACCTTAAAAAGGCGTGGCATGGCGCCCCATTTTCCCAAGTTCGCTCGCATTGGGGATCCCAGGTCACTGAGGACACGGAAAACAACCCTCTTATCGGTCTCCCCAACCAGCACATCGTGGGCTTAACTTATGGCCATGACCTCCCCCCGCTCCACTTATGGCGGCGGCTACTACTCCGCCTCCTTCCCGGACACCCCGATCTACGACTCGCTCGTGGCCGAACGGGGCACCCCGCAGATCGCCCCGATCCGGGTCCCCGCCGCGTACGACATGCCGAGCAGCAGCCATCTGCCCGCGCTGCCGTCCGCCCTGCCCGCCCTCCCGGCGGGCCCCTCGCAGCCCTCCTACGGCTACCAGCAGCAGATGCCGCAGCCCGCACCGCTGCAGCAGGCGCCCGCCGCGTACATCCCGCACCAGGCCACCGCGCCGCGCGGGTACCCCGGTCCGCAGCAGCCCCGCCCGGCCGCGCCCGGCCCCGCGGGGTACGAGGCGATGCGCCCCGCGTCTCCCCGGCCGGCCCCCGCGCCGTACCAGGACCCGTACAACCAGCAGCAGTACCGCGGCTACTGAGCCGTCCTCCGGGTTGCCGCTGCGGGAAGCCGCCGTGGAGCCCCGGGGCCGGCCGGTGACCGACGCCGGACGCTGACCGACGACGGGGGAAAGGTCGTCACGCGACGCCGGCAGCCGCGCCGCGCCCCGGCCGCCGCCGAGCTTGTGCCCGGCGGCGGCGTACGGCTGTCCGCGCACGGCCTGCGGACCCACGGCCCGTGGACCCGCGGCCCTGCGGTACGCCGTGCCGGGCGAGGCCGTCTCCTGCGCCCTCCTTCACCCCTCCTCACCCTCCTTCGCCCTCCTTCGCCGACGGCTTTCCGTTCCCGCTGACGACGACCGCGTCCGCCGTGCCACCGGCCGGGTTCCGGACAAACGGCCCGGAACCGGGAACCCGGTCCGTGGTCCGCGCGTTGGGCTGTGTGAGAGCTTCATGAGAACCCTGCGGGCAAGGGCCACCGAGCGGGGGCGGTGAGGAGCGGGAAGGGGGTGCGTGTGTGCGTGCGATCAGGGGTCTGTGGCGCTGGCGGGGCAATCCGCTGTGCCGCACGACCGACCTGGCCGAGGCCTGGGTGGCCCTGACCGCCTTGCTGCTGATCGTGTCCGTGGCGCCGCTGGCAGGCGTCCTCGTGGGCGGCGTGGCGCAGAATGCCCTGCAACGCTCGGTGCGCGAACAGCACCAGACCCGGCACCGGATGACGGCCACCGTGGTCCGTGCCCTGGAGCGTTCGCCCCTGACCGTCGACCCGGAGAGTGCCTCCGGCGGGGATCTGCGCCGTCGGGTCCTCGCCCACTGGACCGCGCCGGACGGCTCGCGGCACGAGGGCCCCGTCATGGTGGGGATCGACGACCCGGGCAGCGGCGACCGGTTCGCGATATGGACGGACGCGCGGGGCCGGGCGGTGGCCCACCCGCTGGACTCCGCCACCGCGACCACGCACGCCGTGCTCGCCGGCTTCGGCACCGCGGTGGCGGCCGGGGCCCTGGTCGAGGCCGTCCGGCGGATAGCCGTGGGGCGCATGGTCCGCCGCCGGTACGCCCGCCTGGAGCAGGAGTGGGACCGGGCAGGACCGGACTGGGGCAGGACCGGCGCGGGTAGCTGACGGGCTTGCGCCTACGGTCAACTCACCACCTGCGCGCACGCTACGGTGGACCGGCCGAACCGAATCGGCGACGACCCGCGTACGACGAGGTGGGGGCACAGCAACGCCATGGCACAGGGCACGGTCCAGGTGACGCACACCGGCACCTCGCGGTGGCGGCGCCGCACAGGTGAGTACGCATCGCTCGCCGCCGCCCTGGAGGCCGCGGCCGACGGTGACGTCCTCACCGTCGCCCCCGGGACCTATCGGGAGAACCTCGTCGTCCAGCGGGCGGTGACCCTGCGCGGTCCCGAGGGTGTCCAGGGTTCGGTCCGGATCGCGCCCGGCGACGGCGTCCCGCTGACCGTGCGCGCCTCGGCGGTGATCCAGGACCTGCACGTCGAGGGCCAGGACGCGGCGGCGCCCGCGGTGCTCGTCGAGGACGGTACGCCGGAGCTGCTGGGCCTGCGGGTGGTGGCGCGTTCCGCCTCCGGGATAGAGGTGCGCGGCGGCGCGCGACCCACGGTGCGGCGCTGCACGGTCGACAATCCGGCCGGTGTCGGCATCGCCGTCCTGGACGGCGGGGGCGGCGTGTTCGAGGAGTGCGAGGTCGTCTCGGCCGGGCAGGCGGGCGTCGCGGTGCGCTCCGGCGCCCACCCCCGGCTGGAGCGCTGCCGGGTGCACCACGCGGCGGGTTCCGGTCTGACGGCGACGGGTGAGGGCTCCGCGCTGGAGGCCGTGGGCTGCGAGGTCTACGAGGTCCGGGGCAGCGGTGTGCAGATCACCGGCCGGGCCACGGCCCACCTGACCGACTGCGACGTGCACCGCACCACCGGCGACGGCGTCACGCTGGACACGGACGCGGTCCTCACGCTCGCCGACTGCCGCATCCACGACATCCCGGAGAACGCGGTCGACCTCAGGTCGCGTTCCGTGCTCACCCTGACCCGCACCAGCGTGCGGCAGTTCGGGCGCAACGGCCTGTCGGTGTGGGACCCTGGCACCCGGGTGGACGCCAACCAGTGCGAGATCTTCGACAGCACGGGCGACTATCCGGCGGTCTGGGTCAGCGACGGCGCGACCGCGGTGCTCGACTCCTGCCGGGTGCACGACGTGCCGGACGCGCTGTTCGTGCTGGACCGCGGTTCCCGCGTGGACGTCGTCGACAGCGACCTCTCCCAGGTGCGCAACACCGCCGTGTCGGTGAGCGACGGCGCCACCGCTCAGCTCGACGACTGCCGCATCCGGGACGCGGCCACCGGCGCCTGGTTCCGCGACCACGGCAGCGGCGGGACCCTGAACAACTGCACGCTGGACGGCAATCGGACCGGCGTGATCGTCACCAAGGGCGCCGACCCCACCATCGAGCGCTGCACGGTCGACTCCCCCTCCGAGGCCGGCGTCTACGTGTCGGCAGGAGGCCGCGGCACCCTGCTGAACTGCCGGGTGACCGGCAGCGCGGGCTACGGCTTCCATGTGATCGACGGCTGCCGTACGACGCTCAAGAAGTGCCGCACGGAGCGCTGCGCGCGCGGCGGGTACGAGTTCGCGGACGGCGGCCCCGACACGGCGTACGACTCGGGGCCGCTCGTCGAGGACTGCACCAGCGACGAGAGCGGCGGCCTGACGGCGCCCGCCGCGCCGGAGCCGGTCGTGCAGGCGGCGGCCCAGTCCCCCGGTCTGCTGGGCTCCATCCCGGGGCAGCGCACCACCGAGCAGGAGCCGCTCATCGCGGCCGCCGCACCGCAGGAACCGGCACGTACCTCGAAGGCCGTACTCGGTGAACTGGACGCGCTGGTGGGCCTCGACAGCGTCAAGCGCGAGGTGCGGGCCCTGACCGACATGATCGAGGTGGGCCGGCGCCGGCAGCGCGCGGGCCTGAAAGCCGCGTCGGTCAAGCGGCACCTGGTCTTCACCGGCTCCCCCGGCACCGGCAAGACGACGGTCGCCCGGCTGTACGGCGAGATCCTCGCCTCGCTCGGGGTGCTGGACAGGGGCCACCTGGTCGAGGTGTCCCGGGTGGACCTGGTGGGCGAGCACATCGGCTCCACGGCGATCCGCACCCAGGAGGCGTTCCAGCGGGCGCACGGCGGCGTGCTGTTCATCGACGAGGCGTACGCGCTCTCCCCCGAGGACGCGGGCCGGGACTTCGGCAAGGAGGCCATCGACACGCTGGTCAAGCTGATGGAGGACCAGCGGGAAGCGGTCGTCGTGATCGTCGCGGGCTACACGGCGGAGATGGAGCGTTTCCTGTCCGTCAACCCCGGTGTGGCGTCCCGCTTCTCCCGGACCATCACCTTCGGCGACTTCGGCCCTGAGGAGCTGCTGCGGATCGTGGAGCAGCAGGCCGACGAGCACGAGTACCGGCTGGCGCCCGGGACGGCCGAGGCGCTGACGAAGTACTTCACCGCGATCCCCAAGGGCCCGGCCTTCGGCAACGGGCGCACCGCCCGCCAGACCTTCGAGGCGATGGTGGAGCGCCACGCGAGCAGGGTCGCCCAGCTCGGCGACCCCAGCACGGACGAGCTGACCCTGCTCTACGCGGACGACCTGCCGGATCTGCCGTAGCCGGGCAGGCGGCGCTCGTGCCGGAGGGGACTGCCTGAGGGGACCAGGGGACTTGGGGACTAACAGTCCCCGGGTCCGTCGTCCGCCGCCGGTACCGGTGCCGGGCCCTCGGTGTGGCGTGGCGCCGGTACCTCCGGACGCAGCCGGGCCAGCAGCCGCCCGCGCTCCTCGGCGAAGGCGGGGTCGGCCTGGTAGTCGGAGTGGCCCAGGATCGGCGCCGGCAGCGGGTGGAGTTCGGTGCGGCCGTAGGTCAGCGGGTCCTTGAGGGGCGCGCGGTCCACCGCGGGGCCCGAGTCGCCGGGCAGCCGCATCGGGCCGCCGATGGGGTCGGTGCGCCGGTAGAGGTTGCGCCAGCAGTCGACCTCCTCGTGCAGCGAGGCGAGCGCGGCCGGTCCGAAGTGGGCCGGGAACCAGCGGCCGTACAACCGCTCCAGCGGGGAGCCGTACGTGAGGAGGGCGACGCGCCTGCGGGCGGACGGCTCCAACTGCCAGGACGCGGCGGCGGCGAGGACACTGCCCTGCGAGTGCCCGGAGATGACCAGCCGCCCGCCGGTGGCCCGGGTCCAGGTCGCCATCCGCCAGGTCAGGTCGGGCACCGCGCGCTCGGCGTAGCAGGGCGGCGCGAAGGGGTGGGCGGCACGCGGCCAGAAGGTGCCGACGTCCCACAGGATGCCGATGCTGCGCCGCGCGGAGGCGTCCTTGTAGGCGCGCCTGCCCCAGGTGACGAACAGTATGAACCCCAGGCCGATCAGCCAGGAGCCCAGCTCCTGCGCGGTCTGGGCGGCCCCCTGGACGACGGCGTACGTCCCGCGCGCGGCCTCGCCCGGCACCTGGTCGGTCGCCAGGGCGCCCACCAGGGCTCCGGCGCCCAGCAGCAGGGTGGTGGCGGAGGTGATGGCGACGAGGAAGGGTGCCCGGTCGGTGAGGGTGGCCATGGCGCGGGTGAGCGCGATGCGCCGGGTGCGCCCCGTGTCGCCGGTCTCCCCCGGGTGGTCGCGTTCCACGGCGTCCCGTTCGGCGCGGGCGAGGCGCAGGGTGTGCCGGGCGAGCGCGGCGCACAGCAGAGCCACGACGACGAGCAGCGGCGGGATGATGGACGCCTGCCAGGTCAGCAGGACGGGCGGGCCCTCGAGAAAGGTGCCGGTGCCGTCCATCCAGTCGGAGACGCGCTGGGCGACGCCGCCGGACATCACGCCGCCCAGCGCGCAGGCCAGCATGGCGACGGCGGGGCCGCCCAGGCCGCGGATCGCGGCGCGGGCGTCGGGACGGCTGCGGTGGAGCTGGTGGGCGACCACGGCGAGGGCGACGACCAGCAGTCCCTGCACCAGGGCGATGCCGCCGAACGTCATGTCCCCGGGCAGCCGGCCGCCGGACGTCCACGCCGGGCGGGCCCAGCCGCCGTAGAGCAGGGCGAGGACGAACAGGGCGAGGGCGGCCAGCGGCAGGAGTCGTACGAGGCGCTCGTCGAGTTGCCGGTCGAGGCGGTTCTCGCTGCGCCCGCGGCGGCAGACCACCGCGACGACGGCGACCGCTCCGGCGGCCAGCGCCCCCACCAGGGTCCAGCCCAGCGTGTCGAGCAGCGTGGGGCCGCCCGGCCGGCGGTCGAAGCGGGCCGCCGGTGTGCCGACCGCCGCGGCGACGGTCAGCAGGCCGGCGGCGGTGTGCGCGGCGCGCAGCCGGGCCACCAGACGGCGCCCGTACCAGAACCCGGGCCGGCCCAGCGCGGTGTGGCCGGGGTCCTCCTCGGCGTCGGTCTCGCGGTCCATCGGCTGCTGGGACTCGTAGGCCCGCCAGGTGCGCAACGACAGGTACCACAGCAGCCCGGTCAGTGCGGCGGGCACCGCTGCCGCCAGGGCGAGCCTGCGGCCGGGCGGACTCCACCAGCCGCCGTCCGAGACCACCGGCGACAGGAAGCCCAGCCAGGAGTGCCGCTCGGCACACGCGCGGGTGCCCGCGCACTGCCAGGCCACGAGGTCCAGCGCGACCTCGCAGGCGGCGGCGACCAGCAGCACCGTGAGCGTCAGGCCGGCCAGCCGCACCAGCAGCCCGTACAGGCGGACCGTCCGGATCCGGTCGTGGGCGGTGGGCCGCATCCAGTGGGCGAGGTTGACCACCATGAAGGGCAGGAGCAGCAGCCACAGGGCGCGGGTGCCGTTGCCCGAGGTCAGGTTGCACCAGACGTAGGCCTCGGGCACCGGCCGGCCCCGGTAGTCCTCGGGCCGGGACTCGGCGTCGGCGTCCTCGGTGCGCCGGAAGACGGCCGCGATGTGGTCGCCGGTGATCCGCACGGTCCGCGGGTCGTCCAGCATGTCGGCGGGTGTCGTGCCGCCCACCCCGTGCACCAGGAGTTCCAGTGCGGTGCCGCTTCTCCCGTCCGCCCCATCCGTGTCGCCGCCCGTACCGCCGCGCGGTCCGGGGGTCTCGTGCCCGCCCGTCCCGGCCCTTTCCTGCGCCTGTCCCACTGTCCGCACTCCCCCGTGACGCGCCGTCGGCTCTGTCCGTGCGGGCACAAGGATCTCCACTCCGCGGGCCTCGTACACCCCTCGGCACGGAATCTCCCCGATCCGTGCGACCTGTGACGGCGGGACGGGCCGCGGGGGCGGTACGGGAGTGACATGTGCGCGCCGGGCGGGCGGTGGCGCGGCCGGTGACGTGGCGTGCGAGGATGGGCGTCCACGCACGGGTGCGAGGAGAAGTCCTCATCAGAGCGAGTGCGTCGGTGAATCGGTGTGTCGGTGTGTCGGTGTGTCGGACGGTTTCGCGGCGAAAGGACCGAAGCGTACGTGAGTGAGAATCCGAACCTCCTCGCGGAGCAGCGCCGCGCCCTGATCCTGGACGAGGTGCGCCGCCGGGGCGGCGTCCGGGTCAACGAGCTGACCCGCAAGCTCGGCGTGTCGGACATGACGGTCCGCCGCGACCTCGACGCGCTGGCCCGGCAGGGCGTGCTGGAGAAGGTGCACGGCGGCGCGGTCCCGGTGGCCGAGGCGAGCACCCACGAGCCGGGGTTCGAGGCCAAGTCGGGTCTGGAGCCGACCGCCAAGGAGGACATCGCGCGGGCCGCCGCGGAGCTGGTCGCGCCGGGCGCCGCGATCGCCCTGTCGGGCGGTACGACCACGTACGCGCTGGCGCACCGGCTGGTGGACGTGCCGGAGCTGACGGTGGTCACCAACTCGGTGCGGGTGGCCGACGTGTTCCACGTGGCGCAGCGCACCTCGGGTGCGCGGCAGGGGTCGGCCACGGTGGTGCTCACCGGTGGGGTGCGCACGCCCTCCGACTCGCTGGTGGGCCCGGTCGCCGACCAGGCGATCGCGACGCTCCACTTCGACGTGCTGTTCCTCGGCGTGCACGGGATATCGGCCGAGGCGGGCCTGTCCACGCCGAACCTCGCGGAGGCCGAGACCAACCGGCGCCTCGTACAGTCGGCGCGGCGGGTCGTGGTGGTCGCGGACCACACCAAGTGGGGTGTCGTGGGCCTGAGTTCGTTCGCGACGCTGGAGCAGGTGGACACGCTGGTGACCGACGCCGGGCTGTCGGCACAGGCCCGCGAGGAGGTCGCCGAGCACCTCAGCCTGGTCGTGGCGGGCGAGTCGGAGACCCCTACCGACTGACTTCGGCGTGCGCGGGCGCCCGCGCACGGCCCCGCTGACACCCGACCCGCTCCCGGATATCGTGGCGGCCACCCGTCCGACCGTCCGCGTGGGCGGCTTCGTACATTCGTACAAGGGGGTTGTGGCCATGGCTCGCCGTCTGCGTCCGGTGGGTCTCGACTTCGTCGAGACGGCGCCGGTACGCCTGGTCTTCGCGCGGGAGATCTCCGCGGCTCCGGACCGGGTCTTCCGCGCACTGGCCGAGGACGTGCCCGGCTGGACCGCGTGGTTCTCCGCGGTGACGTTCGCCCGGCCCATCGGTGAGGGCGCGGGGCGCGAGATCCGGCTCAGGGGCGGTACGCGCTTCGTGGAGACGGTGTTGGCGGCCGAGCGGCCCGAGGTGTACGCCTATCGCGTCGACGTCACCAACGCGCCGGGGGCCCGGGCCATGCTCGAGGAGTGGCGGCTGGCGCCGGCCGGGACCGGCACCCGGGTGCGGTGGACGTTCGCGGCGGACGGCACGGCGCCGTTCCGTTTCGTGCTCGACCGGGCGCGTCCGGGGTTGGGGCGGGCCTTCCGGGGCGCGGTCACGTCGCTGGACCGGCGGCTGACGCTCCCGTAGTGCCGCGGTCGGCTCAGCCGGTCCAGGTGCCCGTGCGCAGCAGGGAATCGATGGCCGCCGTGTACGGCTCGATGTCGAGGCCCTGTTCGGCGAGCCAGGCGTCCGAGTAGTACTTGTCGAGGTACCGGTCCCCCGGATCGCACAGCAGCGTCACGACGCTGCCCCGGTCCCCGGCGGCCACCATCTCGGCGACGATCTTCAGCGCGCTCCACAGCCCGGTGCCCGTGGAGCCGCCCGCCTTGCGGCCGATGGCCCGCTCGAGCGAACGTACGGCCGCGACGCTCGCCGCGTCCGGCACCTTCATCATGCGGTCGATCGCGCCGGGTACGAAGCTCGGTTCCATCCGGGGCCGGCCGATGCCCTCGATCCGGGAACCGCGGTCGCAGGCCACGTCGGGATCGCCGGTGGTCCAGCCCTCGAAGAAGCAGGAGTTCTCCGGGTCGGCGACGCAGACGCGGGTGTCGTACTGCATGTAGTGGACGTAGCGCGCGAGGGTCGCCGAGGTGCCTCCGGTGCCGGCCGTGGCGACGATCCAGGACGGCTCGGGATACCGTTCCAGCCGCAGTTGACGGAAGGTCGACTCGGCGATGTTGTTGTTGCCGCGCCAGTCGGTGGCGCGTTCGGCGTAGGTGAACTGGTCCATGTAGTGGCCGCCGGTCTCCGCCGCGAGGCGGGCGGACTCCTCGTACATGCGACGGGAGTCGTCCACGAAATGACATCGGCCGCCGTGGAACTCGATCAGGCGGATCTTCTCGGTGCTGGTCGTGCGGGGCATGACGGCGATGAAGGGCGCGCCGATCAGCTTCGCGAAGTACGCCTCGGAGACCGCCGTCGAGCCGCTGGACGCCTCGATCACCGGGCGGTCGGGCCGGATCCAGCCGTTGCACAGGCCGTAGAGGAACAGGGAACGGGCGAGCCGGTGTTTGAGGCTGCCGGTCGGGTGGGTCGACTCGTCCTTCAGATACAGGTCGATGCCCCAGTGTTCCGGGAGCGGGAACAGGAGCAGGTGGGTGTCGGCCGAGCGGTTGGCGTCGGCCTGGACCTTGCGGACGGCCTCTTTCAGCCATGCGCGGTAGGTGGTGTCGCTGTGGTCCACGTCGAGGGTGGCGCCGGTGCGGGTCGGTCGGGGAGTGCTCACGACGGGGCTCCTTACGCTGTACGCCGACGGCGTGCAGCGCGGCCGACGCCTCGATCATAAACACCTTCCACACGCTTCTCACCTGCATAAACACACCTTTGGGCGCCTCAAAGGCACCCTGGGGCGCCGCGGTCGTCGCGACGGGGGGCGCATTCGCGCGAGTGCTCCGGTCGCCTCCGGAAAGGAACGGTGCGTACTGGTGCTCGGGGCGCGGTACGGGCAGACTGCCAGCGGGCGGGACGGGGTTCCCGCGGCGGGCGCACACTGGAGCACGACACGAGCCGGTACCGAGGGCATCGCGGCGCACGGTCCGGCAACCGACGCGCACGAGGGGGCGACGGCATGGCGGAGCCGGAGTTCAGGGCCACGGGGGTGCGGATCGGCAAGCGGCTGCGCTCACTCACCCGGGCCGGAACGGTCCGGATCAGCGGTGGCCGGGTCGAGTTGCTCACCAGCTACGGCAGCGAGATAGACAGCGCGCCCGTGCAGGCGGTGCGCGCCTCCCGACCGTGGTTCGGCCCGCAGGACCGTGCGCTGGCCGACCTCAACGGCAAGCGGTACCTGCTGACCCTCGGCGAGCGGGACCCCGCCCCCGGTGAACCGGGCCCGCCCGCGGCCCGCCGTTTCATCGAGGCGGTGCGCCGGGCGGCCGGACGCCGCGCCTGAGAGATGTCCGTAAGTTGCGGTGCCTCACCCCTTGCGTCACGCTGGTCTCACGTCACTCTGGGTTTACCGGCGATAACGCTGCGAACCAGCCCGCCGGCCATGACAGCGGGCGGCGTGTGCCGCGTGCGCCTCGCTGGATCCGAACTCCGTGTTCTTCCGGACCTCTATGTCGGGGAGTCGCAGCCGTGATGAGTTACCCAAGCAGACACTGCACGGTGGAGCTCCAAGCCCTGCCGTCGCGGATCGGCCAGGTCCGCAGAATCGTATCTGCGCAATTGCGCTACTGGCATATGGACTTCCTGATCGACCGGGCGACGCTCGGCGTGACGGAGTTGTTGACCAATGTCCACCTGCATGCCCGGCCCGACAAGACGTGCACCGTGGAGATAGAACTGCTCCTGGACCGGCTCACGGTCTCCGTGCGCGACCACGATCCGCGACTGCCCGTCGTGGACGACGCCGCGCCGCTCGCGACCTGCGGGCGCGGGCTCGCCATGGTGGCCGCGATGAGCGAGAGCTGGGGCGCCCGGCCGGACGGCGACTCGGGCAAGGTCGTCTGGTTCACGCTCCCGACGGCCGTCACCGCCGCACCGGTCACCGCCGTGCCCGTCTCGGCGCGTCCGCCGCGCCGTCTGGTCGAGGAGGTGCCGGCCGCCGCGTTCGCGGAGGTCGACCACGCGGTCGACCTGGGCAGCCCTCAACCCGCTCCCGCCCGGTCGGCCGTTGCCGGCTGACCGGGCGGTGACCCCCCGCTGCCGCGGGCCGTGCGGCGCCGTTCCGGCCGGCGTCCGGAGCGGGTCCGTCTGTCCGCACGGTCAGGTGCCGGCAACCATCGTGGGCGGTGCCGCCCTTGACGGCACGTCGGCTCGTTCCCGGGCCGTGACGGGGCGGTGTGGCCCGGTTGCCCGGACGCACCTCCGAGGCGGTCGGGTGCCACGGTGCCGAGGGCGCGGCCCAGCCGGGGCGGGTGTTCCCCCGGGGACAGGAGGGCGCGGGCGGCGTGACGCCTGCGCCGGGTCGACACGCCCAGCCGGGCGGACGCTCCCCAGGGACAAGAGCACGCAGACGGCATGGCGCTTGCGCCGCGCCGACACGCCCAACCGGGCGGACGCTCCCCAGGGACAAGAGCACGCAGACGGCATGGCGCTTGCGCCGCGCCGACACGCCCAACCGGGTGTGCTCTCCAGGACAGGAGGGCGCGGACAGCGTGGCGCTTTGCGCCGGGCGCGCCTCGCCGGGCGGGTGAGCGGCCGACGCTCCATCGCCGGCGGACGGTGGACGCCCGACCCGCATGCCGGCTTCGCCGAGCCGGGCGACCGCCCCGCGTCCCGGCGGTCAAGCCGCCGAGCACACCCGGCCCCGCCGGACCAATACACCAAACCCAGGCCGGACGCGGCTCAAGTGACGCCTACGCAAGGCACCCGCCAGCCACTCCCAAGCCCCGGGGCCCGCCCAGCAGCCTGGCGGCCACTCTCGGCCCCGGGCGGCCATTCTCGCCTCGGGTGACCGCCCCGTATCCCGGGTGTCCACTCCCGGCCCGGGCGACCGCCTCCCCCGTCCCGGCCGGATGCCGTGCACTCCGCGCTCCCGGGGCACCGGAGCACCGGCGCACCGGGGCACCGGGAGCGCCAACAACCGGCCGTGGTGTGGTGGGTGGGTGGGTGGGCTTGTCGGGTTCTCCGGGGTGAGGGGTGGCGGCGGGTGCTACTCGGTGGCGACGGCGCGCAGGACGTCCAGGCGGGACGCCCGCCGGGCCGGGCGCAGGCCGGCGAGGGCGCCGGCCGCGAGGCCGACCAGGGCCACCACCGCGAGCTGCACGGGAGGCACGGCGAAGGCGAACGCGCTGTCCGAGGCTCCGTCGGAGGCCGCCACCAGGACCCAGCCCAGGAACGCGCCGAGGCCGAGCCCGCCGACCGTTCCGAAGGCGGCGACCAGGACCGACTCCCAGCGGACCATCGCCCGTAGCTGCGCCCTGGTCTGCCCGACGGCCCGCAGCAGGCCGAGTTCGCGGGTGCGCTCGTGGACCGCCAGGGTGAGGGTGTTGGCGATGCCCAGCAGGGCGATGAGCACCGCGAGGGCGAGCAGCGCGTAGACGAGGGTCAGCATCATGTCGATGCCTCCCGCGGAGGACTGCGCGTACTCGTCCCGGGTCTGCACCTCGGGGTTGCCGTACCGGTCGGCGACCTTCTCGACCGCGGCCTTGCCCGCGTCCGCGCCCACGCCGTCCTTGAAGGCGACGGCGACGAGGGTGTCGGAGTCCTGCGTGCGGTGCGGGGCCCAGGCGGCGCGGGTGATGACGTAGTCGCCGGCGAGTTCGGACTGCCCGTACACCGCGCGGACGGTGAAGGTCTCGCTTCGGCCGTCGGTGAAGGTGAGGCGTGTCGTCTCGCCGGTGGCGAGCCCCGCCTTCCCCGCCTCGCTCTCGGTGATCGCGATGCCGTCGCTGCCGAGCGAGTCGAGCGAGCCGCGGACGGTGCCCAGGTCGAAGGTGCGGTTCAGTGCGCCGGGGTCGGTGACGGTCAGCGCCCGACCCTCGCCGTCCACTTCGGCGACTCCCCGGCCGAGTCCGACGGCAGTCTCCACCTCGGGCAGTTCCCGGACCGCGCCGGCCAGCCGCGGACTGAGGCCGCTGCCGCCCGCGCCGAAGGACGGAGCGCTGACGGCGACGTCGCCCGCGAAGGACCGGGAGACGGTCTGGTCCATGGTCGCCTTGAGCGAGGCCCCGAAGACCGTGAACAGCGACACGACGGCCACGCCGATCATCAGCGCCCCGGCGGTGGCCGCCGTGCGCTTGGGACTGCGCAGGGCGTTGCGCCGGGCGAGGACACCGGTGACGCCGCGCAGCCGGTCCAGCGGGGCACCGAGTACGCGTACGGCGGTGGAGGAGGCGACCGGGCCGAGCACCACGAAGGCGGCCAGGGCCAGTACGGCGCCCAGTCCCGCCAGCCACACCGACGGGGAGAGCAGGACACCGGTCAGTGTCACCGCGAGGGCGAGCGTGAGCAGCGCCGTGCCCGTGAGCGCCCGCGCGCGGGAGGCGCCGGAGGTGTCCACGGCCGTCTCGCGCAGCGCGGCCAGGGGTGCGGTGCGCCCGGCCCGGGCCGCGGGCAGCAGGGCGGAGCCGAGGCAAACCACGATGCCGACGGCGAGCGGCAGCAGCATCGACAGCGTGCTGATCACCAGGGCGCCCTCGGGGAACGGGAAGCCGATCGCCGGGAACAGCGCCTGAAGTCCGGCCGCGATGCCGATGCCGCCCGCGAGACCGGCGGCGGACGCGGTCACCGCCACGACGGCCGCCTCGACGAGGGTGGCGGCGGTGACCTGGCGGCGCGAGGCGCCGAGCGCGCGCAGCAGGGCGTTCTCGCGGGTGCGCTGGGCGACCACGATGGCGAAGGTGTTGTGGATCGAGAAGGTCGCGACCAGCAGGGCGATGCCGGAGAAGACGAGCAGGAAGGTCGTGAACAGGGTGAGGAACTGGCTGGAGATCATGTCGGTGTTCTCGGCGGCCGACGCCTGCCCGGTGATGGCCTCGACGCCCTTGGGCAGTACGGGGGTCAGCCGGTCGACGAGTTCCTGCTGGCCGACTCCCGGCCCGGCCCGCACCTGGATGCTCGCCGCCTCACCGGGACGTGCGGTGAGGTACTTCTCGGCGTCGGCCCGCGTCATGCCGGTGTAGGTCACCTGGGCCATGCCGTCCTCGCCGCCGAAGGTCGCGAGGCCGACGACGGTGACCTCGACCGGGTCGGGCGTGCGCAGGGTCGTCGTGTCGCCGATCTCGAGGCCGCCCCGCTCGGCCGTGCCCCGGTTGACGACGACCTCGCCGGACCGCTGCGGGGCACGGCCCTCGGCGAGGCGGTACGGGTTCAGCTCCGGGTCGGCGATCCAGTTGCCGGCCAGGGTGGGCGGGCCCTGGCCTCCGATCGGGTCGCCGTTGGCGCCGATGAGCTGGCCGGCGCCCTGGATGCTGGGGGCGACGGCCGCGACGACCGGCACCCGCTCGACGGTCCGCACCAGGTCGGTGCCGACGGGCTGCCGTACGCCCTGGCTCTCACCCGGTGTGGTGATGGCGTCGGCGCTGCGCACCACGGCGTCCGTGCCGCTGGTGGCGTTGCCGAACATGGTGTCGAAGCTCGCGCGGAGCGTGTCGCCCATGACCAGGGTGCCGGCCAGGAAGGCGACGCCCAGGACCACGGCGAGGAACGTCCCGGCGAAGCGGCGTTTGTGGGCCCTGAGCGAGGAGACGCTCAAGCGGACGGAGGCGTTCATGACGGCACCTCGAAGGCTTTCATCCGGTCCAGGACCTTGTCGGCGGTCGGAGAGTCCATGCGGTCGACGAGGCGTCCGTCCGCGAGGAAGACGACCTCGTCGGCGTGGGCGGCGGCAACGGGATCGTGGGTGACCATGACGACCGTGCGGCCCGTCTGCCGCACCGTGCGGCCGAGGAGGCCCAGCACCTCGCCGCCTGACCGGGAGTCGAGGTTGCCGGTGGGCTCGTCCGCGAAGACCACGTCCGGCTGCCCGGCGAAGGCGCGGGCCACGGCGACGCGCTGCTGCTGTCCGCCGGAGAGTTCGGCGGGCCTGTGGTGGAGGCGGTCGCGCAGTCCGACGACGTCGATCAGCGCGTCGACCCACTCGGTGTCGCCCCGGCGGCCGGCGAGGTCGAGGGGGAGAGTGATGTTCTCGGCGACGGTCAGCGTCGGCACCAGGTTGAAGGCCTGGAACACGAAGCCGACACGGTCGCGGCGCAGCAGGGTGAGCCTGCGGTCGTCGAGGGTGCTGAGGTCGGTGTCGCCGATGTGCGCGGTGCCCGAGGTGAGCGTGTCCAGGCCGGCCGCGCAGTGCATCAGGGTGGACTTGCCGGAGCCCGAGGGTCCCATGATGGCGGTGAAGCGCCCGGCCGGGAAGTCCACGCCGACCCCGTCGAGGGCGCGTACGGCGGTGTCGCCACCGCCGTACACCTTGACCGCGTCGACGACCCGGGCCGCTGCCCCGGTGATGGTCGTCGTGGTCATGCCGCACCGCCCTTGCCCGTCCGGCCGAACTGCTCGTCCAGTACGGACAGCCGGCGCCAGTACTCGTCCTCGTCGATCTCGCCGGAGGCGAAGCGGTGGCCGAGCACCGTGATGGGCGAGTTGTCCGCGACCGCGGTCGGCCGCCCGGGGCCGCGGCGTCCGCGCCACACCGTGCGGCGCAGCAGGGTGATGCCGCCGCCGATGATCAGAGCCCAGATCACCGGGAAGAGCAGGATCCACGGGCCGGGCCCGCCGTCGCCGAAGTGTGCCAGGGTCTCCATGTCGTCCAACTCCTCGGTCGGGATGTCATGTCCTTCGTGTCGCTTTCGAGCGTCGCTCCGGGGAGGGGGCCTGGTCGTCGTACGGCCAGCGGCACTGTGCGTACCCCGCGGGGAGTACTCCGGCGGTCAGCCGCTGCTTCCTGCGTCCTCGACCTCGCACCCTCGACTTCTGTAACTACTAGTATGTACAGTGCGTGCATGAGCACCTCGGAACGACTGATCGAGTCCACCCGCGAGCTGCTGTGGGAGCGCGGGTACGTGGGCACCAGCCCCAAGGCGATCCTCGAACGCGCGGAGGCCGGGCAGGGCAGCATGTACCACCACTTCAAGGGCAAGCCCGATCTCGCGCTGGCCGCGATCCGGCGCACGGCCCAGGAGATGCGGGCCACCGCCGAGGCGGTGCTCACCGGTCCGGGCACGCCGTACGAGCGCGTCGAGGCGTATCTGCTGCGCGAGCGCGACGTGTTGCGCGGGTGCCCGGTCGGGCGGCTGACCATGGACCCGGACGTGATCGCCGACGACGCCCTGCGCGCACCGGTGGACGAGACACTCGACTGGCTGCGCGAGCAGATCGCCCAGTTGGTCGAGGAGGGCCGGGAGCAGGGCGAGTTCGCGCTCTCGCTGGACGGCGAGGAGATCGCGGCGGCCGTCGTCGCCACCGTCCAGGGCGGCTATGTCCTGGCTCGCGCGTCCGGCTCGCCCGCCGCCTTCGACGCGGGCGTCCGAGGGCTGCTCTCCCTGCTGTCGGCTCACAAGAGCCCCGCGTCGTAGAGGAGTTCGGATCCGTGTACATCACCCGACAGCGCCCCGGGACCCAGCGGGGCGCGACCGAGAACTTCACCGGCACGGTCTGGCTGGACGAGATCGCCGCGCCCCCGCCACCCTCCCGGCTCCGCATGTTCCACGTCCACTTCGCCCCGGGCGCGCACACCGCCTGGCACCGCCATCCGCACGGCCAGGTCCTGCACATCCTCCAGGGCGAGGGCCGGGTGCAGCGCGGGGGCGGTGAGGTGGAGGCCGTCCGAGCGGGCGACACCGTGTGGATCGAACCGGACGAGTGGCACTGGCACGGGGGCGGTCCGCACACCTTCATGAGCCATCTCGCGGTCGTCGAGGCCGCCGGGGACGGCACGACCGCCGAGTGGGGCGAACACGTCGCCCCCAAAAACCACCGCGCCTGAGGAGCCGTCCGATGCACGCCATGCAGTACACCTTCACCCTGCCCGCCGACTACACGATGGACGTCGTCCGCGAGCGGGTGGCCCGCACCGGGCACCTGCTGGACGACTGGCGGGGCCTCGGGATCAAGGCCTATCTGATCCGGGAGCGCGGGAAGGACGGCTCGCCGGTCAACCAGTACGCGCCGTTCTACCTGTGGCGCACCGTGGAGGGCATGAACTCCTTCCTCTGGGAGGGCGCCTTCCAGCGGCCCACCGACGACTTCGGCCGGCCCGCGGTCCGGCAGTGGACGGGCCTGGCGTACGAGGAGGGCGCCGCCGCCGGCTCCCCCGCGCGGGTGGCGGTACGGCGGCGGCAGCCGGTGCCGGAAGGTGTACCGCTGACGGAGGTGGCGGCGCGGGCGGTGCGGGAGACCGGGCGGCTGGCGGCCTTGGACGGGGCGGTGCTCGCGGCGGCGGTCGTGGACACCGGCGCCTGGGAGCTGGTCCACTTCTCGCTCCACGCGCACGGCGCGCCCGACGGGGTGGAGGGCGAGGTCTTCCGGGTGCTGCATCTCTCGGAGCCGGGGCGGGACCTGCTGTCCCGGGGGCGCCAGTGGTGAGCGCCGTCCGCACGGTCCTCGGGGACGTGTCCGCCGGGGAGTTGGGGGTGTGCGACGCGCACGATCACCTGTTCTTCGCCAGTCCCCGGCTGCCCGGCGAGGAGTTGCGCGCAGCGGCGGCGGCGCGGGCGGAGCTGGCCGCGTTCCGGGAGCTGGGCGGTGGGACGGTGGTGCAGTGGACGCCGTACGGTCTGGGCCGGCGGGCCGCCGATCTGCCGGCCCTGTCCCGGGAGACCGGCGTGCACGTGGTGGCCGCGACGGGACTGCACCAGGACGTCCACTACGACGAGGGCACGCTTGCCGCGCTGCGGGACCGGGCCGCCGAGGTCTTCGTCGCCGAACTGACCCGGGGCATCGGCACCTCGGGCGTCCGGGCGGGACTGATCAAGGTGGCGGGCGGTTTCCACGCGCTCGACGCGCACGCGCGGTGGACCATGTCGGCGGCGGCCGAGGCACATCGCGCGACGGGGGCGCCCATCGCCGTGCACCTGGAACTGGGCACCGGCGCCATGGACGTACTGGAGCTGCTGTGCGGCGAGTTGGGCGTGCCGCCGCACCGGGTGGTCCTCGGTCACCTCAACCGCTCCCCCGACCCCGCCGCGCACCGGCAGGCCGCCGGGTCGGGGTGTTACCTGGCCTTCGACGGGCCGTCGCGGGCCCATCACGCCACCGACTGGCGGATGCCGGACGCCGTGCGGGACCTCGCCGAGGCGGGCCACGGCGATCAGTTGCTGCTCGGCGGCGACACGACGACGGCGGCCGCGCGGTCGGTCAACGGCGGTCCCGGGATGCCGTACCTGCTGCGCCGCGTGGCTCCCCGGCTGGCGCTCGCCGTGGGCGAGGAGCTGGTGCGGCGCGTCCTCACCGAGAATCCCGCGCGGGCTTTCGCCGTCCAGTGGCGCTGACGTCCGCCCGCCCCCAGACCCCGGCCCGACGGGAGACCCCTCATGCCCCTCGTCCGCATCGACGCCCACGGCACCGTCGCCGGCCGACTCGACGCGCTCGGCCGTGCCGTCCACGACGCCCTGGTGGAGACGCTCGGCATTCCGTCCGACGATCGTTTCCAGGTCCTGACCGGTCACGACGGCGTCCGCGGCGCGCTGCGGTACGACGACTACCTCGGCGTGCACCGGGACGAGGGCATCGTGTTCGTGGCGATCACGCTGCGGTCGGGGCGGGCGACCGGGCAAAAGCAGGCGCTGTACCGCCGGATCGCCGAACTCGCCGAGGCCTACGCGGGCACCGCGCCGCGCAACGTGTTCGTCACCCTGACCGAGAACACCTCCGCGGACTGGTCGCTGGGCCACGGCCTCGCCCAGTACGTAGGCTCGGGATCATGCTGAGACTCGGAATCCCCGTCATCGGCGTCACGGACGTCCCCCGCGCGGTCGCCTTCTGGACGGCGGCGCTGCCCCTGGTCGCCACGCAGGAGTGGGGGAGCGAGAGCTGGCGAACGCTCGAGCACGCGGACGGCTCCGGGCGGGCCCTCGGTCTGATGCGCAGCGACTCTCCGGCCGAGCCGCGGCCCCGGCTCCACCTCGACCTGTTCACGGACTCGGCGGAGGAACAGCGGGCGGAGGTGCGGCGGCTGATCGGTCTCGGGGCGCGGGCCGTCGAGTGGGACCACTACCCGCCCGACCCCGACTTCGTCGTCCTCGCCGACCCGGACGGCAACGTCTTCTGCGTCGTCGACCTCAGCCACGCCCCCAGCGGCGGCGAGCGGCCCGCGCCCTGAGGCGAACACCGTCCGGATTGCGACGCGTCCCTACGTCAGCGCGCCGAGGGGGTCGTCCAGGACCGGCTGCCAGGCCAACTCGGCGGCGCCGACCAGGCTGTTGTGGTCCAAGCCGCAGGGCAGGATCGGCACGCCGCCGCTCTGGCCCCACAGGCTGCGGTCGGCGACGACCGCGCGCAGCCGCTCGGGGGCGGCGTCGAGGAGTGCGCGGTGGAGTCCGCCGAGGATGATGCGGTCCGGGTTGAGGATGTTCACCAGGCCGGCGAGGCCCAGGCCGAGGCGGTCGACGAGGGTCTCGGTGGCGGTGCGGACGGCCGGGTCGGCGTAGTGGTCGCGGATCAGGTCGTAGGACTGCTGGAGCAGGGACACTTCGGGTCCGGGCTCGCGGCCGGCCGCCCTGAGGAAGGCCAGCGGGTCGGCCTCCACGTCCAGACAGCCGTGGCCGCCGCAGTAGCAGGGGCGGCCGTCGGGGTTGACGGTGAGGTGGCCGACCTCCAGGGCGAGACCCGAACTGCCGGAGTGCAGACGGCCGTCGAGAACCAGCGCACCGCCGACCCCGCGGTGGCCGGTGGCCACGCACAGCAGGTCGCGCGCGCCGCGTCCGGCGCCGTGCCGGTGCTCGGCGAGGGCCGCGAGGTTGACGTCGTTCGCGGCGAACGCGGGTCCCGCGATTCCGGCGGCGCGCACCTGCTCGGCGAAGATCCGCCGCACGGGCGCGCCCGCAGGCCAGGCCAGGTGCAGCGGGTTCAGGGCCAGGCCCTCCGGTTCCGCGACGGCGGACGGCACGGCGAGTCCGGCGCCGACGCAGCGCCGTCCGGTCTCCCTCAGCAGTTCCGCGCCCGTCTCGACGACGGAGGCCAGCACCTTCGCCGGGTCGGCGTCGACGACCTCGCAGCCGGGCGCGGTGGCGACGATCCGGCCGCCGAGGCCGACCAGCGCGGCGCGGAAGCCGTCGGCGTGGACCTGGGCGGCGAGGGCGACGGGCCCGTCCTCGGCGATCGAGAGGCGGTGCGAGGGGCGGCCCTGCGAACCGGCCGCCGCGCCGGGTCGGGCGTCCACCCGGATCAGGCCGAGGGCCTCCAGTTCGGCCGCGACCGCGCCGGCCGTGGCGCGGGTCACGCCCAGTTCGGCGGTGAGGACGGCGCGGGTGGGGGCGCGTCCGGTGTGCACGAGCTCCAACGCGGGTCCGAGCGCACCGCGCCCCCGGTCCAGCCGCGTCCTCGAGGTGGTCCCTTCCCCCGCCGCCCGGGGGTCCGCCTTGCCGCTCATGGGGGCGAGTCTCCCATGATCCGCTGGTGTGGCGTGCCTAGAGGCCACTGACCCGGAGCGTGATGTTCAGCCGCCCGGTGAGTCCCAACTCGGGCGGCGCGGTGCCCGCGTGCACCCTGGGGACCCCGTGGTACGCGAGCCGGGACGGGCCGCCGAAGACGAACAGGTCGCCGCTGCGCAGGTCGGTGTCCGTGTAGGGGCGGGTCCGGGTTTCGGGGTTGCCGAAGCGGAAGACGCAGGTGTCACCGAGGCTGAGGGAGACCACGGGCGCGTCGGAGCGTTCGTCGGCGTCGCGGTGCATGCCCATGCGGGCGTCGGCGTCGTAGAAGTTGATCAGCGCGATGTCGTACGGCGCCCGCGCCACCGCGTCGGCGCCCAGCGCGTCGGTCACCGCCCGGCGGGCGAGGTCGCCGAGCCGGGCCGGGAAGGGCTTCACGGGCGAGCCGTCGCCGTCGACGACGGTGTCGGCGTAGCCGTACGGGTACCAGTGCCGGCCGAGGCACACCTGCCGGGCGGTCATGGTGCCGCCGCCGGGGGTGCGCACCGTGCGCAGTCCGGCCGGCGGGCGGGCCCACTCGCGGCAGGCGTGCAGCAGCTCGCGCTGCCGTCCCGCGTCCAGCCAGTCCGGCACGTGGACGGCGCCGGGCGCGGTCTCGGTACGGGGCCTGGGGAACAGCTCGGCGTCCATGTCTCCCATCCTGCCTCCGCGGCCTGGCCCCGCGCCTGCCTCCGCGGCCTGGCCCCGCGCCCTGCCTCCGCGGCCTGCCCCACGCCCCGCCTCCCGGGCGCGACCGGTGCTGAGCTGGGGCTCGGCTAGCCTGGGCACACGATGAACGACCGCAGCGACCGTATGACGACGCCCTGGGGCGAGCACGTGCTGTCCCGTTTCCCCGAGGACCCGCGCGACCGGCTCCGTGCCTGGGACGCCTCCGACGCGTACCTGCTCGCGCACCTCGCGGAGCGGGAGGTCCCGCTGTCCGGCACGGTCGTGGTCGTCGGTGACCGCTGGGGAGCGCTGGTGACGGCGCTGGCGGCGCACCGGCCGGTGCAGATCACCGACTCCCACCTCACGCGGGAGGCGACGCGCGCCAACCTGGAGCGGGCGGGCGCCGAACCGGGCGCGGTGGGCCTGCTCACCACGCAGGACGCGCCGCCGGACCGCGTCGACGTGCTGCTGGTGCGGGTGCCGAAGAGTCTGGCGCTGCTGGAGGACCAACTGCTGCGGCTGGCGCCCGCGCTGCACGAGGGCACGGTCGTGGTCGGCACCGGGATGGTGAAGGAGATCCACACCTCGACGCTCCGGCTGTTCGAGCGGATCGTGGGCCCGACGCGGACCTCCCTGGCCGTGAAGAAGGCCCGGCTGATCCTCTCCACGCCCGACCCCGCGCTGAAGCGCCCCGCCAACCCCTGGCCGCTCAGCTACTCGCTCCCCGACGACGTCGGACCGCTCTCCGGCCGGACCGTCGTCAACCACGCCGGCGTCTTCTGCGCCGACCGGCTCGACATCGGCACCCGGTTCTTCCTCCAGCACCTGCCGGACGCCGGGGGCTCTCGGCGGGTGGTGGACCTGGGCTGCGGCAACGGTGTGGTCGGCACGGCGGTGGCGCTGGCCGATCCGAACGCGGAGGTGCTGTTCACCGACGAGTCGTTCCAGGCCGTGGCGTCGGCCCGGGCGACGTACGAGGCGAACAAGGCGAAGGGGGCGAACGGGGCGGCGGGGCACGTGGAGTTCCGGGTCGGCGACGGGCTGGCCGGGGTGCCGGACGGCAGTGTCGACCTGGTGCTCAACAACCCGCCGTTCCACTCCCACCAGGCGACGACCGACGCCACCGCGTGGCGGATGTTCACCGGGGCGCGGCGGGTGCTGCGCCCCGGCGGTGAGCTGTGGGTGGTCGGCAACCGGCACCTGGGCCACCACGTCAAGCTGCGGCGCCTGTTCGGCAACAGTCACCTGGTGGCCGGTGACCCGAAGTTCGTGGTGCTGAAGGCCGTCAGGGAGTAGCCCCGGCGACCACCTGGACGATGGTCGCCACCGTCCGGGCCATGGCCTCCCTTCCGGCGGTGAGGTAGCCGCGCGAGTCGACCGCCTCGGGGCGGGCGGCGAGGTGCTCCCTGATCGCGCCGGTCATGGCGATGTTGAGCGCGGTGCCGACGTTGACCTTGGCGATGCCGCCCGCGACGGCCGCGGCGAGTTCGCCGTCCGGGACTCCGGAGGAGCCGTGCAGGACGAGGGGCACAGCCAGGGTGCCGGACAGTTCCCCCAGCAGGTCGTGGTCGAGGGCGGCGGTGCGCGTGGTCATGGCGTGGGAGCTGCCGACCGCGACGGCCAGGGCGTCCACGCCGGACTCGGCGACATAGGAGCGTGCCTCGGCGGGGTCGGTGCGGGCGCCGGGTGCGTGGGCGTCGAGCGGCGGTGCGCCGTTCTTGCCGCCGACCTCCCCCAACTCGGCCTCGATCCACAGCCCCCGGGCGTGTGCCCAGTCGGCGGCGGCCCCGGTCGCCGCGAGGTTCTCGGCGTACGGCAGCCGGGAGGCGTCGTACATCACGGAGCTGAACCCGGCGTCCGGGGCCTGGCGCAGCAGGCTGTCGCTCTGCACGTGGTCGAGGTGCAGGGCGACGGGCACGGCGGCGCCCTCGGCGGCGGCGACGGCCGCGCGGGCCAGCGGCAGCAGGCGGCCGTAGCGGTACTTCACGGCGTTCTCGCTGACCTGGAGGACGACGGGCATCCGTACGGACTCGGCGCCCGCGACGACGGCCTCGACGTGTTCCAGGGTGATGATGTTGAAGGCGGCGACGGCGGAGCGCACGGCGGCGGCACGGCCGACGAGGTCGCCGGTGGCGGCGAGGGGCACGGTGGGTTCCTTCCCGGGCTTCGGACGGCGGACGGCGGGCTTCGGACGGCGGGCGTCAGGGAGCGGGCGTCAGGGGCGGGCGTCAGGGGGCGAGGATCACCGAGCGGGTGAGGTGGCGGGGGCGGTCCGGGTCGAGGCCGCGGGCAGCGGCGACGGCGACGGCGAGCCGCTGGGCGCGGACCAGTTCGGCGAGCGGGTCCAGCTCACCGGGCACCCACAGCGCACCGGTCTCGCGGACCTGGCCGGCCAGCGACTCGGGCGCCTCGCCGAACATCCAGGTCGCCGTGCCCGCGGTGCTGATGCTGATGGGACCGTGCCGGTACTCCATCGCCGGGTACGCCTCGGTCCAGGACAGGGAGGCCTCGCGCATCTTCAGGGCGGCCTCGCTGGCCAGTCCGACGGTCCAGCCACGGCCCAGGAAGGTGAACTGGGTACGCTCGACGAGCCCTTCGGGCAGCTCGGCCGCGAGGGCGGCGCGTGCGTCGGCGACGACCGCGTCGGTGTGCAGGCCCAGGTGGGCGCGGAGCAGGGTGAGCGCGGTGGTCGCGAACCGCGTCTGCACGACCGAGCGTTCGTCCGCGAAGTCGAGGACGACCACGTCGTCCGCGGCGGTCATGACCGGGGTGTCCGGGTCCGCGGTCAGCGCGACGGTACGGGTGCGGCCCTTCAACGCCGTGAGCAGCTCCAGTACTTCGGTGGTGGTGCCGGAGCGGGTGAGGGCCACGACACGGTCGTACGCGCGGTCCCGCGGGAACTCCGAGGCGGCGAAGGCGTCCGTCTCGCCCTGGCCCGCGTCCTCACGCAGCGCCGCCACCGACTGCGCCATGAAGTACGAGGTGCCGCATCCGACGATCGCCACCCGCTCCCCCGCCGCCGGGAGCGCCGTCGCGTGCCGTGCCGCCTGTGCGGCGGCGCGCGTCCAGCACTCGGGCTGGCTGTTGAGCTCGTCCTCGACATACGTCATGCCGCACACTCCCCGATCACTGATCTTGTTGCTTGTTCCTGCAAGGTATAGCGAGCTTTTGAGCACAATCAAGCAATCAAGGGGAAGAGTGCGGTGCGCTAGGGTCGGCGGAAGATCGAGGAACGGAGGGCCCGGATGTCGCGCGACGCCCGCTGGAAGGCGCTGCTGGAACTGCTCGTCGAGCGCGGCCGGCTGGACGTCGAGGAGGCGGCCACCGAGCTGGAGGTCTCCGCCGCGACGATCCGCCGTGACTTCGACCGGCTCGCCGAACAGCAGATGCTCGTACGCACGCGCGGTGGTGCGGTCGTGCACGGGGTGTCGTACGAACTGCCACTGCGCTACAAGTCCGCCCGCCGCGCCTCGGAGAAGCAGCGGATCGCACACGCGGTGGCCGCACTGGTGGCGCCCGGCGAGGCGGTGGGGCTGACCGGGGGCACGACCACCACGGAAGTCGCGCGCGCCCTGGCCGTGCGCGCCGACCTGGCTTCCGGCACCCCCGCGCTGACCGTGGTCACCAACGCACTCAACATCGCCAACGAGCTGGCCGTCCGGCCGCAGTTCAAGATCGTGGTGACCGGCGGTGTGGCGCGGGCACAGTCCTACGAGCTGATCGGACCGCTCGCGGACGGGGTGTTGGGCCAGGTGACCCTCGACGTCGCGGTGCTGGGTGTCGTCGCCGTCGACGTGGCGCACGGTGCCGCGGCCCACGACGAGGCGGAGGCCGCGATCAACCGGATGCTGTGCGAACGCGCCGAGCGCGTGGTCGTGGCCGCCGACTCCAGCAAGCTGGGCCGACGGGCGTTCGCCCGGATCTGCGCGACCGAGTCGGTCGACACACTGGTCACGGACGGCGCGGCCGACCCGGAGCTGGTACGGCAGTTCGAGGAGGCCGGGGTCCGGGTCGTCACGGCCTGAGGAGTCCCCCGTCGGCCCGCCGGTCGTGAGCGGCCGCGGCCGTCAGTGCCGGTACCTGTGTCCGCGTCTGTACCTGTGTCCGCGTCTGTGCTCGTCAGTGCCCGTGCCCGGCGGTGTGCTCCGTCGTGGTGGTCGGGTCCGGCTCCTGCGGACCCGACGCCGATCCGGCCCGTACGGTGAACGCCGCCGTGTGGACCTCGCCCTGGTGCCGGAAGTCCAGGAAGAGCCGGTAGGTGCCGTCGCTCGGTGCGGTGGCCGTGAAGGAGATCCCCGGGCCGGGTTTCGTGGTGCCGTCGCCGGGTTCGCCGTTCGGGTGGACGTGGAGGTAGGCGAGGTCGCCGGCGCGCAGGGCGACGAGGTGGCCGTAGGCGCCCAGGTAGGGCTGGAGGTCGTTGACGGGTTCGCCGTCGCGGAACACCTTCAGCTTCAGCTCGCTCGCCTTGCCCGCACGCAGGGAACCGGCGAGTTCGACCTGGTAGCCGTCGGTCCGGGCGGTGTCGTTCGGGGCCGGCAGCCGCGCGGGCTCGTAGTGGCCCGAGGCGGCCAGGTCGGCGCCGAGGGTGAGGTTCTCCGCGCCCTTGTGCGCCGGGGTGAAGTCGGCGAAGACACGGTAGCCGCCCGCCTCGGGCAGGTCGACGGGGGTGCTCCAGGTGCCGTCGGCGGCGCGGACGGGATGCAGGTGGCGGAAGGTGACCAGGTCGCGTGAGGCCACGATGAGGTGGAGTTCCTTGTCGTGCTCGCGCTGGTACGCGGTGACGGCCCCGCCGCTCGCGTCCCGGACGGTGAAGCGCAGTTCGGAGCGCTGACCGGCGGTGACGCGTGGGGTGGCGAGGTCGAGGGTGTAACCGCTCTCGGAGATCCGCAGGCCGCCGGCCGGCGCGCTCCCGTGTCCCCCGTGACCGTCGCCCCCGTCCGGCCGCGCCGATGGCTCGCCGGGCTCGTCGTGCTCGCCATGGTCGTCGTAGGGGGCGGGCTCGCTCCCCGCGACGATCGGGTCCACGCCGCTGCCGACTCCGTAGGCGGTGCCGAAGGTCGCGGCCAGCGCCGCCGCGAACGCGGTGATCCTCAGTCCGGTGTGCATGGCGGTCGTCTCCTCGGGTTCCGTGTCTCCGGCTCTCCGTGTCTCCGTGTCTCCGGCTCACTCGGAGGCCTCTCTCGTGCGCTTCACCATACCCCTGGGGGGTACTGAGTCAAGCGCTGGGAGCACTTGCTTTGGGTACCCCCCAGCGGTATACATGACCCCGGGGAGACAGATACCCCCACCCCGTATACGTCGGACTGCCTCCTGGAGGAAGCCATGCCCTCGAACGTCACCACTCCCGGCATCACCCCCGTCACCGCCACCTACGCCGTCGCCGGTATGAGCTGCGGTCACTGCGCGGCGACGCTCACCCGGGTGATCGGCGAGCTGGACGGTGTCACCGGTGTCGACGTCGAGCTCGCCACCGGCCGGGTCACCGTCAGCGCCACCGCCGAGCCGGACGACGCCGCGATCGCCGAGGTGGTCGACGAGGCCGGTTACGAACTGACCGGCCGCGTCTGACCGGCCCGCACTCCCCCGCCGCAGCGCCGGGGCCCGCCCGCCGGGTCCCGGCCGACGACCCCGCATCAGGAGCAGCCATGACCACCAGTACGACCAGCGCGCCCGCCGAGGTGGAACTCGCCATCGGCGGCATGACCTGCGCCTCGTGCGCCGCCCGGGTCGAGAAGAAGCTCAACCGGATGGACGGGGTCACCGCCACCGTCAACTACGCGACGGAGAAGGCCAGGGTCCACTACGCCGGTGACGTTTCCGTCCCGGAGCTGATCGCCACGGTCGAGGCCACCGGCTACACCGCCCGCGAACCCGAGCCGGTCCGGGCCGAGCCCGCGCCCGGCGCGGAGCCCACCGACGCCGCCGACGAACTGCGGCCGCTCCGGCAGCGGCTGGTCACGGCCGTGGTGCTGGCCGTCCCCGTCATCGCGATGGCGATGGTGCCTGCGCTGCAGTTCGAGTACTGGCAGTGGCTGTCGCTGACCCTCGCGGCGCCCGTCGTGACGTACGCGGCCTGGCCCTTCCACCGGGCCGCCCTCACCAACGCCCGGCACGGCGCGGCCACCATGGACACCCTGATCTCGGTCGGCACGTCGGCGGCGTTCCTGTGGTCGCTGTGGGCACTGTTCCTCGGCACTGCGGGGACCCCCGGCATGACCCACCCCTTCGAGCTGACCGTCGCCCGCAGTGACGGCTCCGGAAACATCTACCTGGAGGCCGCGGCGGGCGTGACGGCCTTCATCCTCGCCGGGCGCTATTTCGAGGCGCGCTCCAAGCGCAAGGCCGGTGCCGCGCTGACGGCCCTCCTGGAACTGGGCGCCAAGGACGTGACCGTGGTGCGCGGTGGCCGTGAGGAGCGGATCCCGGTCGGCGAACTGGCCGCCGGGGACCGCTTCCTGGTCCGGCCCGGGGAGAAGATCGCCACCGACGGCACGGTCGTCGAGGGCACCTCGGCCGTCGACGCGTCGATGCTCACCGGCGAGTCGGTGCCGGTCGAGGTCGGCGTGGGCGACGGGGTCACCGGGGCAACACTGAACGCGGGTGGCCGGCTGGTGGTCGAGGCGACGCGGGTCGGCGCGGACACGCAACTGGCCCGGATGGCGCAACTGGTCGAGGACGCGCAGAACGGCAAGGCCGCCGCCCAGCGGCTCGCCGACCGCGTCTCCGGAGTCTTCGTCCCCGTCGTCATCGCCCTGGCGCTGGCCACCCTCGGCTTCTGGATCGGCAACGGCTCCGGACCGACCGCCGCGTTCACCGCCGCCGTGGCCGTACTGATCATCGCCTGCCCCTGCGCCCTGGGCCTCGCCACCCCGACCGCGCTGATGGTCGGCACCGGGCGCGGTGCCCAGCTCGGCATCCTCATCAAGGGCCCCGAGGTCCTGGAGTCCACCCGCAAGGTCGACACCGTCGTCCTCGACAAGACCGGCACCGTCACCACCGGCCGCATGACCCTGCTCGCCGTGCACTGCGCCGACGGCACCGAGGAGACGGACGTACTGCGCCTGGCCGGGGCGTTGGAGCACTCCTCGGAGCACCCGATCGCCCGGGCCGTCGCACAGGGGGCGCTGGAGAGGCTCGGCGGCACGCTGCCCGCCCCCGAGGACTTCGCCAACGTCCCGGGGCTGGGTGTGCAGGGTGTCGTCGACGGCCACGCGGTCCTGGTCGGGCGCGAGCGGCTGCTCTCCGAGTGGGCGATGGACCTTCCGGCGGACCTGGCCCGCGCCAAGTCCGAGGCGGAGAGGGCCGGCCGGACCGCGATCGCCGTGGCCTGGGACGGCGAGGCGCGGGCGGTCCTGGAGGTCGCCGACGCGGTGAAGGAGTCCAGCCCCGAGGCGGTCGCCCGGCTGCGCGCCCTGGGCCTGACCCCGATACTGCTGACCGGAGACAACCAGGCGGTGGCCGCCTCCGTCGCCCGCGAAGTGGGCATCGACCCCGAGCACGTCGTCGCCGAGGTGCTGCCGCAGGACAAGGTCGACGTCGTCAAGCGCCTCCAGGGCGAGGGGCGTTCGGTCGCGATGGTCGGCGACGGCGTCAACGACGCCGCCGCGCTGGCCCAGGCCGACCTCGGGCTCGCCATGGGCACCGGCACCGACGCGGCCATCGAAGCAGGCGACCTCACCCTCGTCCGCGGCGACCTGCGCGCCGCCGCCGACGCCATCCGGCTGGCCCGCAAGACGCTCGGCACCATCAAGTCCAACCTGTTCTGGGCCTTCGCCTACAACGTCGCCGCGCTCCCACTCGCCGCGGCCGGACTCCTCAACCCGATGATCGCCGGGGCGGCCATGGCCTTCTCCTCCGTCTTCGTCGTCGGCAACTCCCTGCGGCTGCGGTCCTTCCGGGCGGCGGACTGACCGGCCACCACACCGGCGAGCCGCCGGCCGGCTCCACACGGGCCGGCCGGCGGCTCGCCGGCGCGTGCCCCCGGCCGGCCCGCGGCGCAGGGCGCCGCCATGCCCCTCCCCCTCCCACCGTCCCCCGGACGGGCCCCGTCCACGCGCCGCCGGGAACGATGGCGACCAGGATGGTTCGGGTCCCCTCCCCGCGGAGCAGGAGCCCATGGCCGAACCGACCGACGCCGACGCCGACGCCGACGGCGACACCGGCGGCCCGCTCACGCCGGCTCCCGGTCCGGTCAGTGCGCGCAGGCGGGCCGTCGACGCCGTGCTCGGGGAGCTGCGTGCCGTGTACGGCGCGCTGTACGCGGCGGTGGCCGCCACGTCCACACCCACGCTCGACCGGGCGCTGCGGCGCCTGTCCCACGCCGCGGACCATTCGAAGGTGTCGTTCGGGATCGCCGCCGCGTTCGCCCTGGGCGGCGGACGGCCGCGCCGGGCGGCCCTCGTCGGTCTGGGGGCGGTCGCCGTGGCGTCGGCCTCGACGAATCTGCTGGGCAAGCGTTTGGTGCACAAGGCCCGGCCGGACCGGGAGGCGGCACGGGTGACGACGGACCGGTATGTGCCGATGCCCGCGTCGGCGTCGTTCCCGTCGGGGCACACGGCCGCGGCGGTCGCGTTCGCCACGGCCGTCGGAGTCGTCCTGCCCGAGGCCGCGGTCCCGCTCGGCGCGCTGGCGGGCGCCGTCGGCTACTCCCGGGTCCACACCGGCGTGCACTATCCCGGTGATGTGGCCGCGGGCGCCGTCCTGGGCATCGCCAGTGCGGCCGTCGCGCTGACGGCGGCGGCGGCCGTTCCCCCGCTCCGCCGGCCCGGGTACCGGCGAAGCGACTGTCGCGAGTGAGGTCGGGCCCGTCAGCCGAACACCTTCACGGCCTGGTAGTACGTCCACGCCGTGCTGTTGCAGGCGGCCTTGGTGGCGCCGCCGTAGCGGGCGCAGACACGCTTGAGATCCTCGTAGAAGGCGCTGTCGACACGGGACTTGTTGGCACTGAAGGTGCCCGCGTCCTTGTAGTTTCGGTAGCCGAAGTCGTGCCGTGCGCAGGAGGTGCTGAAGGGGAAGCCGAAGGGGTTGTCCGGCGAGGAGGAGCAGTAGTCGGTGGTCCAGTCGAACCCGTAGGCGCTCCAGGCGGACTGGTTGGCCCGCGCGGCGGTCCAGGAGTTGTAGCTCGACGCGCTGGTCCGGGTCCAGCTCGCGAGTACCTGCGCTTTGTCGGAGGGAGCGGCGTCGGCGGTCGCGGCGGTGGCGACGACGGTGGTCACGGCCAGGGCCGCGGCGGTGAGTCCGGTGGTGAGTCCGGTGGCGAGTCTGCGGTGCATCCCACACCTCCATGAGGCTGCGGCCCGCCCCTCGGGCCGCAGGTCCATGTCAAGATGATGCGCATCTCAACCACCCGTTCACACCTCCTGCGGCCCAACCTCCCGTTAACACTTCACTCTTGGGCCGACTCGGGACACTTACGCGCGCCCCTCGGGGGCCCAGTCGGGGTGGTCGCCGTGCATGGCGGGATGGAAGGGGTCGCCGGGAGTGATCTCGCCCGCGAGCACCGGCCGTCCGGTGAACGCCGCCTTGTACACGGCCGCGGCGAACTCCAGCGTGGCGCGGGCCTCCGGGCCGCTGCCCGCCGGTCGGGCCCCGGCGTCCCAGGCGTCGAGGACGGCACCGAGCTGTGCGGTGTGGGAGCTGGGCACGTCGGCGTCCTGGATCCGCCAGGCGGCGGCGCGTTCGGGGGCGACGTGCCGGGCCGGGGTGTAGGTCCAGTCGTCGTTGCGGTGCCCGTACAGGTGGGTCAACTCCACCGTCGCGTCGGCACAGTCGACGCGGACGCGGCTCACCTCGTCCGGGGAGAGCACGCTGTTGACGACGGTGGCGAGGGCGCCGTTGCCGAAGCGCACCAGGGCGGTGGAGACGTCCTCGCTCTCGGTGTCGTGGACCAGGCGCGACGCCATGGCCCGTATCTCCGCCCAGGGGCCGAGCAGTTGGAGCAGCAGGTCGTACTGGTGGATGCCGTGGCCCATGGTGGGGCCGCCGCCCTCGGTGGACCAGCGTCCGCGCCACGGCACCGCGTAGTAGGCGGCGTCGCGGTGCCAGGTCGTCTGGCAGTGGGCGACCAGCGGGGCGCCCAGCTCGCCGCTCGCGATCAGGTCGCGGGCATGCGCGGCACCGGAGCCGTACCGGTGCTGGAAGACCACGGACGCGTACGCCCCGGACGCCTCCTCGGCCGCGGCGATGTCGTCGTACTCGGCGAGGGACAGACACAGCGGTTTCTCGCACAGCACCCAGGCCCCCGCCTTGAGCGCGGCCACCGTCTGCTCCCGGTGCAGGGACGGCGGCGTCCCGATCAGGACGAGGTCGGGCCGTACGGCGTCCAGCATGGTGTCCATCGACGTGTACCCGGCGACATCGCCGCCCGCCCCGGCGCGGAAGGCGTCGAGCCGCACGCCGTCCACGTCGACGGCGGCGACCAGTTCGGTGCGGTCGGCGTGGGCGCCGAGAGCGGGCAGGTGGCCGCCGGTGACGATGGCACCGGTACCGACCACGGCGACCCGGCGGCGGGCGGGGCGTGGGGACATGCGGTCCTCCTCGGAGCCGGCGTGCGGCAGGCGCCCGCCGCCTAGAAAGCGCTTTCAACCACGGCGGACGATATGCGGGGAGCGAGGGTCCGGACAACCCCCACCGTTTGCGGGCTCGGCGCACGGCTGGTCGACTGTCGCGGGGGGAACCGGAGCCGGCGGCGTCGCGCCGGCCCACTCTTCAGTCCTCTCCGGAAGGAGTCCAGGCGTGAGTTCCCCGAAGCCGAAGCCCTCGTCGTCCGCGGAGCACCGGTCGGACGGCAGCCAGCCCTGGCTGCACCAGAAGGGCCGGACCATTCAGGAGTTCGGCACCGTCAAGCAGTTCCCCGTGGCGCTGACCATGGAGACCCGCCTCTACTCCTGCCAGCGGCTCAACAAGGTCCTGGCGGACACCCGGATCCTGCACGATCTGTACAAGAAGTACCACTGGCTGATGCGCGGGGCGACGTTCTACCAACTGCACCTGCTGCTGGACAAGCACGCGGGCGAACAGCTCGAGCTGATCGACACCGTCGCCGAGCGCGTCCAGACACTCGGCGGTGTCGCGGTCGGCGATCCCCGGCACGTCGCCGAGGTCACCACCGTCCCGCGTCCGCCGGACGGGGTGGAGGAAGTGCCGTCGATGCTCTCGCGGCTGCTGGAGGCGCACGAGCTGATCCTGACGGACTGCCACGACGCGGCGGCCCGCACCCAGGAGTACGGGGACGACGGGACCAACGACCTCCTGGTCTCCGAGGTCGTGCGCACCAACGAACTGCAGGCGTGGTTCGTGGCGGAGCACCTCGTGGACACGCCGCTGGTCCACGCCTGACCCCGCGTCGGACATGGCCCACCTGTCCCACGGCGCGCACGGCGAGCCTGCGACGCGCGGAGAGCGGTGGTCCGCGTTCCGGCAGTCGCCGTTCTGGCCGGCCACCGTGCTGGTGCTCATCCTCGCGGCAGCGGCGGGCCTCTTCGCGGGCTCGTACACCTACTCGATGGCGAACCCGACGCCCCGTCTGATCCCCACGGCCGTGGTCGGGTCGTACGAGGCTGCCGGTGGCCGGGCCTATCTGAAGGGCCTGGAGCAGGCACTGGACACCTCGGTGAAGGTGCACCCCTACGACACCCGCGCCGCGGCCCGCGAGGCGATCGAGCAGCAGGAGGTGTTCGCGGTCTTCGAGCTGCGTGACGACGGGCGGAGCGCTCATCTCGACCTGTCCGGCGCGTCGGGCGCCTCGGTCGCCGAGCTGCTCGCCGAGACGGCACCGGCCGTGGGGAAGAAGCTCGGCGTCCACGTCACCGTCCGGGACGTCAACCCCCTGCAGCAGGGCGACCCGCGCGGGCTGGCGATCTTCTACATCTCCCTGGCCGCCGTGATCATCGGCTTCGTCGGGGCGATCCAGTTGAGCGTGCACGCGCGGACACTCACTCCTGTCGAGCGCATCCTCTTCACGGCGGCGTACTCGCTGCTCGGCGGGTTCGCCATCGCCGCCACCGTGGACTGGCTGCTGGGCGCGCTGGACCTGCCGTTCGCCGAGTCGTGGCTGATCCTCGCGCTCACCATGTTCGTGTCCGGCATGGTCTTCACCATGTTCAACACCATGTTCGGCCGCTGGGCGATGCTGCCGACCTGGGGCCTGATGGTGATCATCGGCAATCCCTCGTCCGGCGGCGCGGTGTCCTGGCCGCTGCTGCCGTCCCCGTTGGGGCTGATCGGCCGGTGGCTGCCGCCCGGAGCCTCGGTCAACGCCCAGCACACCGCGGTGTACTTCCAGGGCTACCAGCACGCGTTCCCGTTCCTGGTGCTGGCCGGGTGGGCGCTGCTGTCCTGCACCGTCTTCTGGTTCTGGCGGCACAGGCATCCCGGCGGTCGCGAGAAGAACCCGCTGGCGGCGGACGACGCCTGACGCACGGCACCGCGCGTCCGCCGGCCCCGCGCACACGTGTGCCGCGGGCCGGGCCCCCGCCCGCGGTCACGGCACAGGACCGTCCGGCTCCGCGCGCGACGTGCGGCAGCCCACCCCCACCCACGCCCACCCCGGCCACCCCGCCGGTCCGGCCACTCCGCCACCCCGCCGAACCGGCCGGACCGGCCGACGGCCCCGGCCACCACGAACCACCGCGCACGCGCACCCGCCCGAAACCCACCGTCACCCCACCCCGCGCCCGACACACGCGACCGTCCGCCTCCGCCGAGGCACGACTGTCCACCACCCACCCGCTTCCCTCCCCTCACACCACCGGCCGCCCGCGCCATCCGGCCTCCCCGCCGGACCGGCGACGACGCTGGCCACCACGAGCCGCCGTACACGCGTCCTGGGGGCCGCCGTCGCCCGCCCTGCCCCGCCCCGCCCCGGGTCGGCGTCTGTTCCGATCGCCGTGCTGCTGCGATCATGAGGCGGGAGTTCCCGCTTTCGGTTGGAGTGCACATGGCCCTCGACGTCGACGCGATCCGCGCGCAGATACCCGCCCTGAAGTCCGGCTCGGCCCGCTTCGACGCGCCGGGCGGCACCCAGACCCCGCAGCCGGTCATCGACGCGATCGGCGAGGCACTGTCCCGTCCGCTGGCCAACCGAGGGCGGACGACCGAGGGCGAGCGCAACGCGGGCGGCATCGTGGCGGACGCCCGGAGCGCGCTCGCCGACCTGCTGGGCACCGGGCCTCGGGGGATCGTCCTGGGCCGCAGCGCCACACAGCTCGCCTACGACCTGTCCCGGACCCTCGCCAAGACGTGGGGCCCCGGAGACGAGGTGGTCGTCACCCGACTGGACCACGACTCCAACATCCGGCCCTGGATCCAGGCGGCCGAGGCGGCCGGCGCGAGCGTGCGGTGGGCGGACTTCGAACCGGCCACCGGGGAGCTGCTTCCCGAGCACGTCGAGGCGGTGCTCTCCCCGCGCACCAGGCTGGTCGCCGTGACGGCCGCGTCCAACCTGATCGGCACCATGCCCGACCTGCCGGCCATCGCCCGGCTGGCGCACGGCGTCGGCGCGCTGGTCCACGTCGACGCGGTGCACTACGCCTCGCACGCCGTCGTCGACCCGGCGGCCCTCGGCGCGGACACGCTGGTGTGCTCGCCGTACAAGTTCCTCGGTCCGCACCTGGGCGTGCTGGCGGCCCGGCCCGAGTTCCTCGAGACGCTGCGCCCCGACAAGCTGCTGCCCTCGAGCGACGCCGTCCCCGAGCGTTTCGAGCTGGGTACGCTGCCGTACGAGCTGCTGGCCGGCGCCCGTGCCGCCGTGGACTTCCTCGCCGGTCTGGAGCCGGACGCGCGCGGCAGCCGCCGGGACCGGCTCGTCGCCTCCTTCGCGGCGCTCGGGACCCACGAGGACGCGCTGCGCGAGCGGATCGAGCGGGGGCTGGCCGACCTCGGCGGGATCACCGTGTACTCGCGCGCCGAACGCCGCACGCCGACGCTGCTGTTCACCGTGGCGGGTCTGGGCCCGGCCGACGTCTACCGGCAGTTGGCCGAGCGGGCGGTCGACGCGCCCGCCGGGTCCTTCTACGCCCTGGAGGCCGCGCGCCGGCTGGACCTCGGCGACCAGGGCGCCGTCCGGGTCGGACTCGCGCCGTACACCAGCGCGGACGACGTGGACCGCCTGCTGACCGCGCTGGCCGGCCTCGAGCGCTGACGCGGGCGGTCTCAGGCCAGAGGTACGGTCACCTCCCCGGTGCCCTCCGCGCTCGCGCCGCCCGCGACCCGGACGGTGAACGGCCGGTCGGTGCCGTTGGCGGTGACCCGCAGGGCGTCCCCGTCGCGCCGCACGCGGAACGTCGCGGCCGGTGTGCCGAGCAGGTCGGGCACGGTGACCTCGGCGGCGTAGTCGGTCCCGGCGGGAGGATGGACCAGCAGGGTCGGGGCGTCCAGCCAGTCGCCGTCGGGGCGCCCGTCGTCCGAGGCCAGCGGCAGGACGGCGCCCTCTCGGACGTACAGCGGCAGGCTGCCGTAGCCGTGCCGTTCGGTGCGCCAGGCCGGTCCGGTGACGCGGTCGCCGGTCAGGAGGTGGGTCCAGGTGCCCTCGGGGAGGTAGACCTCGACCTCGCCGTCCTCGGTGAAGACCGGGGCGACCAGGAGGTCGGAGCCGAGCATGTACTGGCGGTCCAGCGGGCGGCACGCGGGGTCCCGCGGGTACTCCAGGACCATGGGCCGCATCATCGGTACGCCGGTGCGGTGGGCCTCGGCGGCGACCCCGTACAGGTAGGGCATCAGGCGGTGCTTGAGCAGCGTGAAGGTGCGGGCGACGTCGACCGCCTCCTCGCCGAACTCCCACGGCACCCGGTACGACGAGGAGCCGTGCAGTCGGCTGTGCGAGGAGAGCAGGCCGAAGGCCAGCCAGCGCTTGAAGACCGCCGGGTCGGGCGTGCCCTCGAAGCCGCCGATGTCGTGGCTCCAGAAGCCGAAGCCGCTCAGCGACAGGGACAGACCGCCCCGCAGTGACTCGGACATCGCCTCGAAGGAGGACCAGCAGTCGCCGCCCCAGTGCACGGGGTACTGCTGGCCGCCGGCGGTCGCGGAGCGCGCGAAGAGGACGGCCTCGCCCTGGCCGCGCTCCTTCTCGAGGAGTTCGAAGACGGTCCGGTTGAACAGGTGCGTGTAGTAGTTGTGCATGCGCTGCGGGTCGGAGCCGTCGTGCCAGACGACGTCGGTGGGGATCCGCTCGCCGAAGTCGGTCTTGAAGCAGTCCACGCCCTGGTCGAGGAGCGGCTTGAGCTTCCCGGCGTACCAGTCGCGGGCGGCGGCGCTGGTGAAGTCGACCAGGCCCATCCCGGCCTGCCACAGGTCCCACTGCCAGATGTCGCCGTCCGGCCGGCGCACCAGGTGGCCGAGGGCGGCGGCCTCGTCGAAGAGCGGGGACTTCTGGGCGATGTAGGGGTTGATCCAGGCGCTGACCTTCAGCCCCTTGGCCTTGAGCCGGGCAAGCATGCCCTCCGGGTCGGGGAAGACGTCCGGGTCCCACTGGAAGTCGCACCACTGGTACTCGCGCATCCAGAAGCAGTCGAAGTGGAAGACCGAGAGCGGGATGCCGCGTTCGGCCATGCCGTCGACGAAGGACGTCACCGTCTTCTCGTCGTAGTCGGTGGTGAAGGACGTGGTGAGCCACAGGCCGAAGGACCAGGCGGGCGGCAGGGCGGGGCGGCCGGTGAGGGCAGTGTAGCGGGTGAGGACGTCCTTGGGGGTGGGCCCGGCGACGACGTAGTACTCCAGCGTCTGGTCCTCGACGCTGAACTGCACCTGTCCGACCGACTCGGAGCCGACCTCGAAGGAGACCGCCCCGGGGTGGTTGACGAAGACGCCGTAGCCGCGGGAGGAGAGGTAGAACGGGATGTTCTTGTACGCCTGCTCGCTGCTGGTACCGCCGTCGGCCTGCCACATGTCGACGACCTGGCCGTTCTTGACGAACGGGGTGAAGCGCTCGCCGAGGCCGTAGATCTGCTCGCCCACGCCGAGGGCCAGCCGGCTCAGCATGTGGTGGGCGCCGTCGCCGGTGGTGGCGAAGGCGGTGCCCTTGGCGTTCGCGCGGGTCAGCTCGCGTCCGTCCGCGTCGTGGAAGGCGAGGCCCCAGGGTCCCTCCCGGTCCAGGCGGAGGGTGAGCGGGCCGCTGGTCAGCTCGGTGACGGTGCCGTCCTGGCTTACCTCGCCGGTGCCTTCCGTGGCGCCTTCCGTACCGCCCTCCGTGGCGCCCGAGAGGGCGAAGTCGGGGCCCGGCCGGCGCTTGCCGGCGTGGTGGGTGACGCGGACGCCGATGACGCCCTCGGCGGGAGAGAAGCACTCGACCGTGAGCAGCGGCGCGTTGAGCGTGTCCCCCCTCCGCGTCACCTTCTTCACGGCGGCATGGGCGGTGAAGCGCTTCGATTCGGGGCGCACATCGCGTACCTCAGTGGCGTACGAGAGATGCACGCCCTCGCGGATGAGCCAGAAGCCATCGGTGAACTTCATGATCTTCCTTGGGTGGGGCGGAGCTGTCGGGTGGGGAGCACGGGGGCCGTCTCACAGCGTTTTGATCGTACACAAAACAAATCCCGGCGCCGAGCCGTTCACATCGACCTCAACCATCTGAACTGCAACTATCACGCACGAGAACAACTTCCTCACCCGGCGGAGCGGCGAGAGAGGGGCCACTTTCCTCTAGCGCGGAAGCGGGTCGGTGACGTATTAGTCATCACATCAAACAAAACAGTCCGGCGAGGAAGCCGGACGGTACGACAGCAAGGGCCGCACCATGTCGAAGCGCTTCACCTCGCTCGCCTTGACAGCACACCCTCCGGCTGCCGCGCGCCGCGGGCGAGGACGCTCACACCGAGTCGTCGCCCCGTTCGCCGCGGTGTCCGTGCTGGTCGCCGGGGGCGCACTGGCCGGCTGCGGACAGCAGCGGGACGCCGACGTGTACACCGTGATGAACTCCTCGACCGACGAGTCGTACCACCGCTGGGACGCGGAGGCGATGGCCCGCTGCGGCAAGGAGCTGGGCGTCACCATCGAGCAGCAGAGCGTCCCGGCCTCGCAGGTGATGACGAAGGCCCTGCGCATGGCGTCGTCCAAGTCGCTGCCCGACATCGTGCAGTTCGACGCGTCCGAGATGCCGACGTTCGCCGACGCGGGCGGTCTGGTCGACCTCAGGACCCTCGGGCTGAGCACCGACGACATACCCGACGGCATCGTCGACTTCGGCTCGTACAAGGGGACGTACTACGGTGCGGCCCGCTCCGTGAACACGCTCGCCCTCTTCTACAACAAGGATGTCCTCGACCAGGCCGGTGTGGAGGTGCCCACCACCTGGGCGGAGTTGCGAGAGAGCGCGAAGAAGCTCACCCGGGGCAACCAGTACGGCCTGGCGCTCAGCGCGGGCGGCGCGGAGGACGGCGTCTTCCAGTTCACGCCCTTCATGTGGTCCAACGGCGGCGACGAGACCGACCTGGACGGCCCGAAGGTCGTCGAGGCCCTGGACTACTGGAAGAGCCTGCTGAAGGACGGTTCGCTCTCGAAGTCGACGGTCAACTGGACGCAGGCGGACGTCAACGACCAGTTCATGGCCGGCAACGCGGCGATGATGATCAACGGCCCGTGGCAGGTGGAGACGCTCAACAGCGACAAGTCGCTGCACTGGGAGATCGCGCCGATCCCGGTCCCCGAGGCCGGCGACGACTCGGTGGGCCCGCTCGGCGGCGCTGTCCTGACCGTCCCCAACACCGGTGACGAGGCCCGGGAGAAGACGGCCGGCAAGATCGTCGCCTGTCTGGCGAGCGAGAAGGAGCAACTGACCTACGCGCTCAACAGTTGGATGGTCCCGGCCAACGCCAAGGCCGCCGCCGTCTGGCGCGAGAAGGTGCCCGAGCTGGAGTCCCTCGCCGACCAGGTCGCCGTCGCCCGGTCCCGGACCGCGAAGCTCGGCGCCGGCTGGTCGAGCGTGTCGCTCGCCCTGCAGAGCGCCTTCCAGTCCGCCCTGACCGGCCAGTCCAGTGAGACCGCCCTGAAGCGCGCCCAGCAGCGGGCCACGAGCGGGAACTGAGGTACGCCCCCATGACCACTCCCATGCCCACGTCCGCCGTCACCGCGCGGACGCCCGCCGAGGCGGCCAAGTCGCCCGCCGCGCCCGACCCGGGCCGGATCGCGCGCCGCCGCAGGCTCACCCAGTGGGGGTTCGTCGCCCCCGCCGTCGTCTTCATGCTGCTGTTCTTCGGCTACCCCCTCGTCCGCAACGTCGTGATGAGCTTCCAGGAGTACACGCCGAAGACCTTCTTCACCGGTGAGGCGCCCTTCAACGGCACCGACAACTGGTCCCACGTGTTCCAGGACGCCCTGTTCGGCAAGGCCCTGTGGCACACGCTCGTCTTCACGGCGGGCTCGCTGCTCGGCCAGTTCTGCATCGGTCTCGCTCTCGCGGTCTTCTTCAGCCGCCGCTTCCCGCTGAACGGGGTGCTGCGCTCGCTGATCCTGCTGCCCTGGCTGGTGCCCATGGTGGTGTCCGGCATCGTCTGGCGGCGCATCCTCGACCAGGACACGGGTGTGCTCAACTCGTTCCTGGACACGTTCGGCATCGGCGGGCACACGCCCTGGCTGACCAGTCCGGAGATGGCCCTGGTGTCGGTCATCCTGGTCAACATCTGGATCGGCATCCCGTTCAACATGGTCATCCTGTACGGCGGTCTCCAGGAGATCCCGAAGGAGCTGCACGAGGCGGCCGCCCTGGACGGCGCCTCGGCCTGGCGGACCTTCCGCTCCGTCACCCTGCCGATGCTCAAGCCCGTCGTCACGGTCGTCCTCGTGCTCGGCTTCATGTCGACGGTCAAGATCCTCGACCTGATCCTCGCCCTGACCGACGGCGGCCCCGCCGACGCCACCCAGACGCTCGGCACCCTGACGTACCAGAACTCGTTCGTACAACTGGACTTCGGCGCGGGCGCCGTCGTCGGCAACGTACTCATCCTGATCTCCGCCGTGTTCGCGGTGTTCTACCTGCGGGCCAACCGCACCGAGGGGAAGTGACGTCCATGGCCTCCCACACGCCCACCGCCTCCCGGCGCCGCTGGGGTTCCACCGTCGCCGGCGTTCTCATCCTGTGCGTGATGCTCTTCCCGCTGTACTGGATGCTCAACACCGCGCTCCAGCCCGACTCGGGGCTGCTCCAGGTCGACCCGGTGCCGGGCGGCCTCGACATGTCCGGCTTCTCCAAGGCGATCAGCGACCAGGGCGGTCACCTGCTGACCTCGCTGGCGGTCTCGCTCGGCGCGGTCGCCATCTGCCTGGCGATATCGGCGCCGGCCGCCTACGGGCTCGCGCGGTTCGGGCTGCGCGGCTCGCGCACCATCGTGTTCGGCACGCTGATCACCCAGATGGTGCCGGGCATCGTCATCGCCAACGCGCTCTACAACTCGTACGTCGACCTGGGCCTGGTCAACTCCTACTTCGGCCTGATGCTGGCGGACGCCTCGCTGGGCATCCCGTTCTCCATCGTGCTGATGCGCTCCTTCATGGTGTCGATCCCGGGCGAGGTGATCGAGGCCGCGCAGATCGACGGTGCCGGTCCGGTGCGCACCTTCGTGCGGGTGGTGCTGCCGATGAGCCGCAACTCGCTGATCACGTCGGGGCTGTTCGCGTTCCTGTTCTCGTGGAGCGACTTCATGTTCGCGCTCACCCTGAACACGACCGACGACGTCAAGCCCATCACCCTGGGCATCTACCAGTACATCGGCGCGCACGTCGGCGACTGGGGCTCGGTGATGGCGGCCTCCGTGCTGTCGGCGGTGCCCGCCGCGATCCTCCTCGTCCTCGCCCAGAAGTACATCGCCGCCGGGATCTCCGGCGGTTCCGTCAAGTGAACCTCGCACGCCCCGCAAGCACGGAGATGAGCACCACAGCATGAGTGAGTACCCCGGTGAGTACCCCGGTTTCCCGCCCGGCTTCGTCCTCGGCGCCGCGACCGCCTCGTACCAGATCGAGGGCGCAGCGGCGGAGGACGGCCGCGGTCCGTCGATCTGGGACACCTACAGCCACACCCCCGGCCTGGTGGTGAACGGCGACACCGGTGACGTGGCCTGCGACCACTACCACCGCTATCCCGAGGACGTGGCGCTGCTGCGCGACCTCGGCGTGGACTCCTACCGCTTCTCCATCGCCTGGCCGCGCATCGTGCCGGACGGTTCGGGCGCGGTGAACCCCAAGGGCCTGGACTTCTACTCCCGCCTGGTGGACGAACTGCTCGCGGCGGGCATCGAGCCGGCCGCCACCCTCTACCACTGGGACCTGCCACAGGCCCTGGAGGACCGGGGCGGCTGGCGGGTGCGGGAGACGGCGGAGCGCTTCGCCGAGTACACGGCCGTGGTCGCGGAGCACCTGGGCGACCGGGTGCCGCGCTGGATCACCCTCAACGAGCCGTGGTGCAGCTCCTTCCTCGGCTACTCCATCGGTCGGCACGCCCCCGGAGCCAAGGAGGGCCGGGGCGCGCTGGCCGCCGCCCACCACCTGCTGGTCGGCCACGGGCTGGCCGTGCGGGCGTTGCGCGCGGCCGGGGTGCGCGAGGTCGGCATCACCCTCAACCTCGACCGCAACCTGCCCGCCACCGACTCCCCGGCCGACCTGGCGGCGGTGGTCCGCGCGGACACCCAGCACAACCTGGTGTGGACCGAGCCGATCCTCGCGGGCCGCTACCCGGTCACCGAGGAGGAGACCTGGGGCGAGCTGATCACCGGCGAGGACTTCCGGCGGGACGGTGACCTGGAGCTGATCTCCCAGCCCCTGGACTTCCTCGGCATCAACTACTACCGCCCGATCATCGTCTCCGACGCCCCGCACCGCGAGAGCGACCCGGCGCGGCGCGTGGCAACGGACAACCGCTACGAGGAGGTGCGGCTCCCCGGCGTCCGGCACACGGCGATGAACTGGCCGGTCGTCCCGGACAGCTTCACCGACCTGCTCGTCCAGCTCAAGCAGCAGTACGGCGACGCCCTGCCGCCGGTCCACATCACGGAGAACGGCTCGGCGGAGGACGACGCGCCCGCCGCCGACGGCACGGTGCACGACACCGACCGCGTCGCCTACCTGCGCGACCACCTCACCGCGCTGCGAGCCGCGATCGACGCGGGCGTGGACGTACGCGGGTACTACGTGTGGTCGCTGCTGGACAACTTCGAGTGGGCGTACGGCTACGACAAGCGCTTCGGCATCGTGCGGGTCGACTACGACACGCAGGAACGCACACCGAAGGACAGCTACCACTGGTACCGCGAGCTGATCGCCGCGAACCGCGGCTGACCCGGTGCGCCGGGGCTCCGGTGCGCGGGGCCCGGCCGTGCGGACGCTGTTGGCGAATCAGCCGGTCAGCCGTCGGCCCGGTGGTCCGGGCCTCATGATTGGACAGTCTGTCCCGGCGACACGCCGCCGAAGTGGCGCTTTTGCCGGGACAGACTGTCCAATCACCAACCGCTAGTCGTCCGGGTCGGGAATCGACGCGTCGCAGTACCGGCACACGTGCCGCGCGGCGGTCACCGGTACTCACCGCCCACCGTCTGCTAGTGGTCGCAGAGGGCTTTCACGGACCGGGCGAGGCGCTGCGCGTGCCTGATGCCGGCGGGAAGGTTGCGGCCGGGCTCGAGGCGCAGCCGCATGCGGGCCTTCCGATGCACCGGAGGGTATGCGTCTCCAAGTCCTGCGGCGAAGGGGGCTCGGCGTCCTCGACAAGCAGGTGGCGGGCGGTGGCTCTCATCTCCGCGGTATTGAGCGAAGACCGTGGTGACGCATCTGAAGGGAGGGCTGTAGGTTTCATGCCACCCGGCTGCACCGGTCACTCGTAGTCCCTCTCGCGCGGCTCGGCGCTTGGCGCCCTGCCTGCTCAGCACCTGCGCCGTCAGGGGCCTTGACTTCCGCTCTGTACGTACACCGTGCGCAGTGGGAGGTTGGAGGATCTGCGGCGGTCGGGACGGCCGTTCGGCCCCGCGTGTCCCACTCGACCTGGGGAGGGTCGGCGGTGATCTCCGATCACGACATGTTGTGGCGTCGCTGCGCACACCTGCGCCGTGTCCTGCTGCCGGTGGTGGACGAGGAGGGGTGGCGCCAGGCCCGCCGTCACGAGCGCCTGGAGGCCCTGGGCATCAGCATCACGGAAGGGGAGCCGCTCATCGAGGTCTTCGCGGCCCTGGCCGCCCATGCCGTCGCGGTCGACATTTCCGTGTCTGCCGCAGAACTTGACGTCCTGCCTCTGAGCTCGGTGACTTCCGCAACGACCGGCAAGAGCGACTTCGAGCTGCTCGCCGGACTCCCGGACACCTTCGCCGACGGCCGCGACGAGCGGGCCGTCAAGGTCTTTCGGCTGTACACCTACAGGGGCGGGCAGTACGGCCATCGGCTCTTCCGACTGAGCAGGGAACTGCGCCATGCTCTGATCGTCCTCGCCGAGCGCTCACGAGCGCCGTCCCCCAAGTGCGGGCACGTCTTCTTCTGGGCGGCTGCGGCCGGCCTTCCCGGCGGTCACCGAGATTCGACGGGCTGAGGTCATGTTGCGGCCGCGCGTTGGGCCCTGGTCCACCTTGGCGTCGTTTGAGCCCGTGCAACTACGGAGGGCGGCTCCGGACTGCGGCGCTGTCGCCGGAATCCGACCCTTGTCCGTCCGCGGTCCCGCCTCTAGCCTGACTTTGTGCCGCAAATAAACAAAGCCCGATCGCACAGCGCCGTGCCGGGCTCCCGCGACGATCTCACCCGTCTCCGTATCGCCCTGACCGCCTTCTTCGCCCTCGACGGCTTCGTCTTCGCCGGCTGGGTGGTCCGGATCCCCGCCATCAAGGAGCAGACCGGCGCCTCCGCCAGCGCCCTGGGACTCGCGCTGCTCGGTGTCTCGGCGGGTGCCGTCGTCACCATGACGCTCACCGGACGACTGGTCCGCCGCTACGGCAGCCACCCCGTCACCGTCGCCTGCGCGGTCCTGCTCTGCCTCAGCATCGCCCTGCCCCCGCTCACCCACTCCGCACTCGCCCTCGGCGCCGTGCTGGTGGTCTTCGGCAGCGCCTACGGCGGGATCAACGTCGCGTTCAACAGCGCCGCCGTGGATCTGGTGGCCGTGCTGGGGCGGCCGATCATGCCCAGCTTCCACGCGGCGTTCAGTCTCGGCGGCATGGTCGGCGCGGGGCTCGGCGGGCTGGTCGCCGGGTCGCTGTCGCCGACGCGGCACCTGCTCGGGCTCACCGTGATCGGCCTGCTGGTCACGCTCTTCGCGGGCCGCGCCCTGCTGCGTTGCGAGCCCGCCGCGCTGGTGGACCGCACGCCCGAGGAGGGCAGTGCCCCGCGCCGCCCGGACCGTCGTACGCGTCGCCTCGTCATCACCTTTGGTCTGATCGCCCTGTGCACGGCGTACGGCGAGGGCGCGATGGCCGACTGGGGCGCTCTGCACCTGGAGCAGGACCTCGACGCATCCCCGGGCATGGCGGCGGCGGGCTACTCGTGCTTCGCGCTTGCCATGACCGTCGGCCGGCTGACGGGGACGACGCTGCTGGAACGCCTCGGCCGGACGGCCACGGTGGTGGTCGGCGGCACCACCGCTGCGGCCGGCATGCTGCTCGGCTCGCTCGCTCCGTCGGTGTGGGCGGCACTGTTCGGCTTCGCGATCACCGGTCTCGGACTCGCCAACATCTTTCCGGTCGCGATCGAACGGGCCGGTGCGCTCGGCGGCCCCAGCGGTGTCGCGACCGCGTCCACCCTGGGCTACGGCGGCATGCTGCTGGGCCCGCCCGCGATCGGTTTCATGGCCGACTGGTTCTCCCTGTCGGCCGCCCTCACCAGCGTGGCGGTGCTCGCGGCGGTGGCGGTGCTGGTGGCGGTCGCGACGCGGCGCGCGGCGGTTCCCGGCTGAGCCGGGGCCCGAGCCGCCGGCCACTCCGGGGGCGGCCGACCACCCCGGGGGCCTGCCGCCGGGTCCGCTCCATGCGGCACACTCCGTGGCATGAAGACTGCCGCGTACGTCGAGATCCTGGACCGCGAAGGCGCGTTGCTGGCCGCGGCCGCCGAGGCGGCGGGCAGTGACGCCGAGGTGCCGACCTGCCCCGGCTGGCAGGTGCGGGACCTGCTGCGGCACACGGGGACGATCCATCGCTGGGCGGCGGCGTTCGTCGCCGAGGGACACACCGGTCCCCGGCCCGAGGGCGGCCTGCCCGACCTGGACGGTGCCCCGCTCCTGGACTGGTTCCGCCAGGGGCACGGCCGGCTCGTCGACACCCTCGCGGGCGCCGCACCCGACGTGCGGTGCTGGCACTTCCTGCCCGCGCCGTCACCGCTCGCCTTCTGGGCCCGGCGGCAGGCGCACGAGACGACCGGGCACCGGTTCGACGCCGAGTCGGCCCGGGGCGGTGCACCCACCGGCGTCGGCGTGGACTTCGCGGTGGACGGCATCGACGAGCTGCTGTGCGGCTTCCATGCCCGTCCGAAGAGCGCCGTACGCTCCGAGGAGCCCCGCACGCTGCGGGTCCGGGCGACGGACGCGCCGGATGCCGTATGGACCGTACGGCTGTCCGCGCAGCCTCCGGTGACCGTGCGGGACGGCGCCGGGGACGCCGACTGCGAGCTGTCCGGACCCGCCGCGCAGCTCTACTCGGCGCTGTGGAACCGCCGGGCCTTCCCGGAAGTCACCGGCGACGGCTCGCTCGCCGCGCTCTGGCGGGAGAGGTCGGGCGTCACCTGAAGGCGAGGCGAACCGCGCGCGCCGACGACGCCCAGTCTGCCGGTCATCCGGTCAGCATCCGGTGCAGGACCGCTCGTTGCACCGGGAGGACCTCGCCGTGCCGGGCCCGTCCCTTCGGGGTGAGCGCCACCCGCACGCCCCGCCGGTCCTCGGGGCACATGGAGCGCTCGACGAGACCGTCCTTCTCCAGCCGGGCCACGAGACGGGACAGCGCGCTCTGGCTGAGGTGGACCCGCTCGGAGATCTCCTGGACCCGGTATCCGCAGGAGCCGGGACCGTCCTCGTCCCGGGGGCCGGCCAGGACGTCGAGCACCTCGAAGTCGCTTCCGCACAGGCCGTGTCGGTGCAACGCGCGGTCGAGTTCGCACTGGACGCCGGCGTGCAGGGCCAGGATCTGGCGCCACTGGGTCACGAGCGCTTGTTCGGCCTTCTTCGCCGCCATGCGCGCACCGTAGCAGAGCGGATCGTGGTCGGCACCGTGCTGCCGAATCGGCGCCGCTCTGGGAGACTTGTCGGCATGGACACCTACGGGGGACGGCGTTCGCAGGGCGAGCGGGACGCCATCACGGTCGAGATCGGCTACGCGCTGTGCAGCGCGGCGTTCGCGGCTGCCGTGCTGTTCGGGGCCGTGGCGGGGCCGGCGTATCTCTTCGGCCTGCCGGCCCCGGTGCGTGGTGCGCTCGTCGGCTCGGGGGTGGTGCTGGCCGTGGTGCTGTTCTTCGTCCGGGTGGTGAGCGTACTGGTCCGGTTCGCGCGCCGTGGTCAGCCGAGCCAGCCCGGCCGTACCAGTCCCGACTCGTAGGCGAGTACGACCAGTTGGGCCCGGTCGCGGGCGCCCAGCTTCACCATGGTGCGGCTGACGTGGGTCTTGGCGGTCAGCGGGCTGACGACCAGTCGGCGGGCGATCTCCTCGTTGGACAGTCCGATGCCGACCAGGGCCATCACCTCGCGCTCCCGCTCGGTCAGCCGGGCCATCTCGCCGGCCGCCGCGGGCTCTTTGGAGCGCGCCGCGAACTCGGCGATCAGGCGGCGGGTCACCCCCGGTGACAGCAGCGCGTCGCCGTCCACCACCGCCCGTACGGCGCGCAGGAGTTCCTCGGGTTCGGTGTCCTTGACCAGGAAGCCGGAGGCGCCGGAGCGGATCGCCTCGAAGACGTACTCGTCGAGTTCGAAGGTGGTGAGCATGACGACCTTCACGTCCCGCAACCCGGCGTCCTGGGTCACCCGGCGGGTCGCGGCCAGGCCGTCGAGCAGGGGCATGCGGATGTCCATGAGGACGACGTCGGGGCGCAGTTCACGGATCGAGCGCACCGCCTCCTCGCCGTCGGCGGCCTCCGCGACCACCTCGATGTCCTGCTGAGCGTCCAGCAGCGCCCGGAAGCCGGCCCGTACCAGTGACTGGTCGTCGGCGAGCAGTACGCGGATCACCGGTCGTCCTCCTTCACGTGCCTGATGGGCTTCGCCTGCGTCGTGGGGTTCGCCCGCCTCATGGGCTTCGCCTGCGCCGTGGGCTTCACGTCGATCGGCAGGGAGGCCAGCACCCGGAAGCCGCCGTCGGGTCGCGGGCCCGCCTCGATGGTGCCACCCAGGGCCGCCGCCCGCTCCCGCATCCCGGCCAGCCCGTTGCCGCTGCCGCCCGCCTCGGCGCCCGTCGCGGGGCCGTCGTCGTCGACGCGCAGCCGCAGCGTGCCGCCCTCCCGGTCGAGACACACGCGCGCGCGGCGCGAGCCCGAGTGCCGCACGACGTTGGTGAGCGCCTCCTGCACGATGCGGAACGCGGCCAGGTCGGTGCCGGGCGACAGGTGCGGCGGCTTCCCCTCCACCTCGACGGTGAGGCCCGCGCTCGCCGCCTGCTCGACCAGTTCGGGCAGCCGGTCGAGACCGGGGGCGGGCGCGCGCGGCGCGTCTCCGGGGGTGCGCAGGGTGTCGAGCACCTGCCGGACCTCGCCGAGCGCCTCCTTGCTCTGGTCCTTGATGGTGGTGAGTGCGGTGCGCGCCTGCTCCGGGTCGGTGTCCAGGAGGGCCAGACCGACGCCCGCCTGCACGTTGATGACGGAGATGCTGTGCGCCAGTACGTCGTGCAGCTCGCGGGCGATGCGCAGCCGCTCCTCGTCCGCGCGTCGACGCGCCGCCTGGGCCCGTTCGGCCCGCTCCCGCGCCCACTGTTCGCGGCGGATCCGGGCCAGCTCCGACACGGCCACGATCGCCACGACCCAGGTGGCGATCACGATCTCCTGTCCCCAGGACGCGGCCGCGTCCCCGGACGGCGGCAGCCACCGGTAGAGCCAGTGCGCCACCAGGGCGTGCCCGGCCCAGAGCGTCCCCATCGCCGCCCACGCGGCTCTGCGGTGCCCGGCGACGACGGCGCTGAAGCAGGCCACCGCGACGGCCACGAACACCGGTCCGTACGGGTATCCGGCGCCCAGGTAGAGCAGGGTGGTGACCGCCGTGCCGAAGACGACCGGCACCGGGTACCGCTGCCGCCACAGCAGGGCCGCCCCCGTCACGAACAGCAGCGCACGGGCGAAGGGGTCGAGGGCGGCCCGCTCCCCCTCCTGGGCGTGGGCGGCGAAGTTCGAGCCGATCAGCACGAACGCCGTGATCAGCGCCGTGGAACGCCAGGGCCACCGGGGGCGGCGCTCCTCGTCGCCCCGCCGGTTCCACCACGGGGGCTGCCCGGGCCGCCACCACTGCGGCGGCCCGCCCCCGCGCTCACGCTGTCCGTCCATGACCGCCACGCTAGACGGCGCGCACCGCGGCCGGCGTCACCCGCGCGTGGTGATCACACGTACTCCCGGCGAAGTACGCCATCCCCCCGCGTTATACCCGCGTCCGCCCGGCCGCGACCGGGCGCGCCCGAGGTCAGGAACCGTCCTCGGCGCCCGCACCGCCCCCGGTGCCCGGAACACCCGTGGGGGCCGCCGCGCCCGGAGTGGCCGGCGGGCCGGCCGCCGTGTCCTCGCCGCCGGTGGGCCGGCGGTCCATCGCCGCCAGTGCCCGCTGCGCCAGCGGATGGCCGCGGACCAGCTCGCCCAGCGAGGTCGAGCCCTGGGTGATCTCCTTGAACGCCTTCCAGGCCGGGCGGAAGCCGGTCAGGGCTGCGTGGAAGAGCCCGGGCCGGCGCTCGAACACGGCCATCATGCGCTTGCCGACGCTCATCTCCACGCCCAGCCCGGCCTTGATCGCGAACGCGTAGTTCAGGGCCTGCTTGCGCGCGTCCACGGCGTCGTGCGCCTCGGAGATCCGCACCGCCCACTCCCCCGCGAGCCGGCCGGACCGCAGCGCGAAGGAGATGCCCTCGCGGGTCCACGGTTCCAGGAGCCCCGCCGCGTCGCCGCAGACCAGGACCCGGCCGCGCGACAGCGGCGAGTCGTCGGCGCGGCAGCGCGTCAGATGGCCGGAGGAGATGCTCGGCTCGAAACCGGCGAGCCCGAGCCGCGCGACGAAGTCCTCCAGGTACCGCTTGGTCGCCGCGCCCTCACCGCGCGCCGAGATCACACCGACCGTCAGCGTGTCGCCCTTGGGGAAGACCCAGCCGTAACTGCCGGGCATCGGGCCCCAGTCGATGAGCACCCGCCCCTTCCAGTCGGCGGCGACCGTGTCCGGGACCGGAATCTCCGCCTCCAGGCCGAGGTCGACCTGGTCGAGCTTCACCCCGACGTGGGCGCCTATCCGGCTGGCGCTGCCGTCCGCGCCGACGACGGCCCGCGCCAGCACCGTCTCGCCGCCCTGGAGGACGACGGCGACCGTGCGCCGGTCCGGCACCGCCGAACCGTGCTGCTCCACCCGTGTCACCGTCGCCCCGGTGCGCAGGTCGGCGCCCGCCTTCTGCGCGTGCTCGACGAGCTGCTGGTCGAACTCGGGCCGGTTGATCAGCCCGAACAGCATCTGCCGGGAGCGCCGGGTCCGGGTGAAGCGCCCGTTGTTCGAGAAGGTCACCGCGTGCACACGGTCCCGGAGGGGCAGCTCGAAGCCGGGTGGGAGGGTGTCGCGCGAGGGACCGATGATGCCGCCGCCGCATGTTTTGTAGCGGGGCAGGTCCGCCTTCTCCAGCAACAGCACGCGCCGTCCCGCGACCGCCGCCGCGTAGGCGGCCGAGGCCCCCGCGGGTCCCGCGCCCACCACGACCACGTCCCAGACCTGACGGGCGTCGTCCGCCGAAGAGTTCTCGCTGCTCACGATGGTCTACTGCTCCGATCAAACCGCATGCCGCACCTGACCCCCGCATCCTACGGCGGGCATCGCCGCAGGCCACTGTGGGAGGATCGGCCCATCATTCCAAGTACTCCTCCAAGTACTCCTTGGTACAACGTCGCACCCACAAGGAGCGTGCCCATGTCGTCGAATCCGGTCGCCGAGACCGTCGCCTCACTCATGCCCCGGGCGAAGGAGGAACTCGCCGCGCTGGTGGCCTTCCGGTCGGTGGCGGACTTCGACCAGTTCCCGCGCAGCGAGAGCGTGGGGGCCGCCAACTGGACAGCGGCGGCCCTGCGCGCCGAGGGATTCCAGGACGTGGCCCTGCTCGACACCCCGGACGGCACCCAGTCGGTGTACGGGTATCTGCCCGGACCCGAGGGCGCGAAGACCGTGCTGCTCTACGCCCACTACGACGTGCAGCCGCCGCTGGACGAGGCGGGCTGGGCCACTCCGCCGTTCGAGCTGACCGAGCGCGACGGCCGCTGGTACGGGCGCGGCGCGGCGGACTGCAAGGGCGGCGTGATCATGCACCTGCTCGCGCTGCGCGCGCTGACGGCGAACGGCGGCGTGCCGGTGCACGTCAAGGTGATCGCCGAGGGTTCGGAGGAGCAGGGCACCGGCGGCCTCGAGCGGTACGCCGAGCAGCACCCCGAACTGCTGGCCGCTGACACGATCGTCATCGGCGACGCGGGCAACTTCCGGGTCGGTCTGCCGACGGTCACCTCGACGCTGCGCGGCATGACGCTGCTGCGCGTGAAGGTCGACACACTCGAAGGCAACCTGCACTCCGGTCAGTTCGGCGGCGCGGCGCCCGACGCGCTGGGCGCCCTGATCCGCGTACTGGACTCGCTGCGCGCCGAGGACGGCTCGACGACCGTCGACGGTCTGGCGGCGGACGACCGCTGGGAGGGCCTGGCGTACGACGAGGAGCAGTTCCGCCGGGACGCCCGGGTGCTCGACGGCGTGGAGCTGATCGGTTCCGGTTCGGTCGCCGACCGCATCTGGGCGCGGCCGTCCGTCACGGTGCTCGGCATCGACTGCCCGCCGGTCGTCGGCGCCACCCCGTCGGTGCAGGCGGGCGCCCGCGCGCTGGTGAGCCTGAGGGTGCCGCCGGGCGTGGACGCGGCCGAGGCGACCAAGCTGCTCCAGGCCCACCTGGAGGCGCGTACGCCGTGGGGCGCCCGGGTCGGCGTCGAACAGCTCGGCCAGGGCCAGGCGTTCCGCGCCGACACCACCAGCCCGGCGTACCAGGCGATGGCGGACGCGATGGCGGTGGCGTACCCCGGCGAGGAGATGCAGTACGCGGGCCAGGGCGGCTCCATCCCGCTGTGCAACACCCTGGCGTCACTGTATCCGCAGGCGGAGATCCTGCTGATCGGCCTGAGCGAGCCGGAGGCCCAGATCCACGCCGTGAACGAGAGCGTGTCCCCCGAGGAGCTGGAGCGGCTGTCGGTGGCCGAGGCGCACTTCCTGCGCAACTACGCGGCGAGCTGAGCCGGGGCGGCTCGCGGTCGGGCCCGCTGCGGCTCGTGTTCTGCCGTCGGCAGAGGGGCCTCGCCACCCGGCGGGGCCCTGCCCTCTCTGCCTACGGTCGTCCCGTGACTCCTCTCCCTCGTGAACGAGGGAGCTTCTCCACCGACTCCAAGGAGTCGGCAGACGGCCAAGCCCTGACCGCTGCCGAAGCAGGTACGCAGCGTACTACGCCGCTTCGCGGCTCCGGTACGCAGGGGCGGCGGCCGAGTCCTTGGGACGGGTACGGCGGATCGTGCTCACCCACTTCCACGAGGACCACGTGGGCGGGGCGCAGGAGGTGGCCGCGCTCACCGGGGCCGAGGTGGTGGCGCACGGCCTGGAGGCGCCCGTCGTGCGCGGCGAGGTGCCGGGCCCGCCGCCCATGTACGAGGACGGGGAGCGTCCGCTGCACGAGAGCGCCCTGCGGCTGCTTCCGCGGGGCGGCTTCGACCGGCCGGCGCGGGTGACCGAGGTGTCCGACGGGGACGTGCTGGACTTCGGCGGCGGGGCCCGGGTCGTGCACGCGCCGGGTCACACGGACGGAAGCGTCGGGCTGCACCTGCCGCGGCACGGCGTGCTGTTCACGGGGGACGCCGTCGCTGCGTCCCCGTTCGACGGCAGTGTGCTGCTCGGCGTGCTCAACACCGACCGGGACCGGGCCGTCTCCTCCTTCGGGCGTGTGGCGGCCCTCGACTCGGAGCTGGTCTGTTTCGGTCACGGGGATCCGGTGACCGTCCGGGCCGGGGCGGCGCTGCGGGAGGCGGCGCGGTCCTACGGGGCGGACGTCTGACGTCAACCGACCGGTGTGCCCGCCTCCAGGTAGAGGGCGGCGCCGCGTTCGCGTGCCCGCAGGGCCCAGCGCAGCCGTGCGTAGCGGACCGGGGGCAGCAGGCCGGCGGCCTCGTCCTCGGTGACGAAGCGCCAGTCGCGCAGTTCGGAGCCGGGCAGCTTGATGCGTCCGGCGGCCGCGGAGTCGAGCCGGCCGCCGTCGAAGAGCATGCGCAGGCCGCCGTAGGCGGGTGGTGCGGGCGGTTCCCAGTCGACGACCAGCAGGGCGGGTACGTCCTCGAGGCGCAGGCCGGTCTCCTCGACGACCTCGCGCACACCGGCGCGGGCCGGTGCCTCGCCGGGTTCGACGACGCCGCCGGGGAACTCCCAGCCGGGTTTGTAGGTGGGGTCGACGAGCAGTACCCGGTCCTGTTCGTCGAAGAGCAGGACGCCGGCGGCGACGGTCTCGCCGGTGGGCTCCGGCGTCTGCACGATCCCGCAGGCCGGCACGGCGCCGGTGCCGACGGCCTCCGCGACCCGGGCGGCGGCCTCGTACGGCGTGAGGGCGCCGGTGTCGACCGGATGGGCGTCCGCGGTGAGCCAGGAGGCGAGGGCGGACCGGTAGGGCTCGATGTGGTCGTACGACCACTGCCGTACCCGCAGCTCGCCGTCCGGCAGGTCCGCCGGTGTCTCGCGGTTCGCTATTCGCTCCCGCAGGATCGTTTCAGCCGGAGCCAGCAGGACGTGCCGGACCGCGATCCGGCGGGCGGCGAGACCACCGAAGATCTCGTCCCGGTACTCCTGGCGCAGCAGCGTCATCGGGACCACGAGGGTCCCGCCGAGGTCGGCGAGCAGCGCGGCCGCCGTGTCGATCACCAGGCGCCGCCAGATCGGCAGGTCCTGGAAGTCGCCCACCTCGGCCAGGCGTTTGGGCGGCAGCAGGTGTGCGAGTGCCCCGCCGATGATCTCGGGGTCGAAGAGTGTGCTGTTCGGGATCAGTTCGATCAGTTCCCGTGCGGTGGTGGTCTTCCCCGCACCGAACGCGCCGTTGATCCAGACGACGGTCACAGGTCCCCCTCTTCTGTTGGCCCCCTGTGGCTTGCCCGCTTCACCCTGCCACGGAAACCAGGCGCAGTTGAGGACGTACGACAGCGGCGCCGGTGCCCAGGGGAGGGACACCGGCGCCGCATGGTCCGGGTGGGGGCGTCAGCCCAGCCCGCCCAGGGCGTCGTCGTCGAGGGTCAGGCTCTCGGTGGCGACGGTGTCCTCCAGGGTGCTGACGGTGTCGTCCACCCCGAGGTTGAGCGGGAGGTCGCTCGGGGCGGCGTGGGACGGGCTGACGGCCGCGACGACGAAGCCGGTGGCGAGGGACGCGAGGGCGAGCATGCTGCGCTTCTTCATGCCCCGTTCAACTACGCCGCCGCGCGGGGGTCACGGGTGAGACCGCGCAAGCCGTCGAACCGACCCGGCTCCCGCCCCGGGGACAGCGCCTCACCGACCCGACCCTCCCCTCTCCCCAGCAGATCGAGCCCGGGGCTCACCGACCCGCGCCTCCCCCAGCAGACCGGGCCCGGGGCTCACCGACCAGCCCGGGCCGCGGACCCGACACTCACCGCCCGACACCGGCCGACCGCCCCAAACCTCACCGACCAGTCCCGGCCGCAAACCCCCGACTCACCAACCGCCCCCACCCAACCGACCCGAGACTCACCGCCCACCCCGGCCAACCGGCCCAAGCCTCACCGCCCGGCACCGGCCGACCGGCCCCGAGCTCACCGACCAGTCCCGGCCGCGGACCCAATACTCGCGGACCCACGTCTGCGCGGACCCGACACTCACCGCCCGACACCAGCCGCCCGGCCCAAGCTCACCGACCAACCGACGCGAGCCTCACCGCCCGACACCGGCCAACCGGCCCCGAACTCACCGACCAGTCCCGGCCAACCGGCCCAAGACTCACCGACCGACCCCAACCGCGGACCCCAGCCTCACCGACCAGCACCGGCCGACCCGCTCCAGGCTCACCCGCCGGCCTCGGCCGCGGGCCCGAGGCCCATCGGCCGGATCCGTGCCGCGCCGGTCCGGCTCAGACGTGCGCGGCGGTGGCGTCCGGTGTTCTCGAGAGCGCCGCCGCGGCCGCCCCGACCAGTCCGGCGTCCGTCCCCATCTGGGCGGGGACGACCGCCAGGCGCTGGACGAAGGAGAGGGTCGCGTAGTCGGTGAGGGCCTTGCGCAGGGGGGCGAAGAGGACGTCGCCCGCCTTGCCCACGCCCCCGCCGACCACGGCGATGTCGATCTCGACGAGGGTCGCGGTGGCGGCGATACCGGCGGCCAGGGCCTGCGCGGCCCGTTCGAAGGAGGCGACGGCGACGGGGTCGCCCAGGCGGGCGGAGGAGGCGACCGCGGCGGCGGAGGCGTCGCCGTCCGGTCCCGGCCGCCAGCCCGCGTCGAGGGCGCGGCGGGCGATGTTGGGGCCGCTCGCTATGCGCTCCACGCAGCCGCGCGCACCGCACGGGCACGGATCGCCGTCCAGATCCACGCTGATGTGGCCGATGTGGCCGGCGTTGCCGGTCGGGCCGGGGTGCAGCCGGCCGTTCAGGACCAGACCGCCGCCGACGCCCGTCGACACCACCATGCACAGCGCGTTGTCGTGCCCACGGGCCGCACCCTGCCAGTGTTCGGCCGCCGTGATGGCCACCCCGTCGCCGATCAGCTCCACCGGCAGGTCACCGGCGGCGGCCCGGACCCGCCGGACCAGGGGGTAGTCGCGCCAGCCGGGTACGTTCACCGGGCTGACCGTGCCGGCGGAGGCGTCCACCGGGCCGGCGCTGCCGATGCCGACGGCCGTGGCCCGCCCCCACAGCGGCGACGCGGTCAGTTCCGCGAGCACGGCTTCGACGGCCCCCATCACGGTGTCACCGTCCTCCTGGGCGGGTGTCGCACGCTGTGCGCGCGCCTGGATGCGGCCGTGGCCGTCCACCAGTGCGCCGGCGATCTTGGTGCCGCCGATGTCCAGCGCTGCCACGAGGTCGGTGTGCATCAGAGTCGGATCTCCCCGTCGGACCGAAAGCGAAAAATGACGAACACAAGGCGCGCAGCGGACCGGTCCCACGGTGGGGACGAGGACCGGAGAGTGCGATGGACAGTGTCTCCCGCATCTGACAACGTTGTCCAGGCTCTATGCTCGACGCCACATCCTCATACAACCTCATGACCGACACATCCCCCCGGACAGCAGGAGCCGACGCAATCCCGTGGACGACAGGACAGGACACCGCATCGTGCCCGACACGACCCGCCGCGCAGACCGCCTCCCCGGGAACCGGTACGGCAATCGCCCGACCATGAAGGACGTCGCCGCCCGCGCCGGGGTCGGCCTCAAGACCGTCTCCCGGGTGGTCAACGGGGAGCCGGGCGTCACCCCGGAGACGGAGCGCCGCGTCCAGGAGGCCATCGACGCCCTGGGCTTTCGCCGCAACGACAGCGCGCGGGTGCTCCGCAAGGGCCGCACCGCGAGCATCGGTCTGGTCCTGGAGGATCTGGCCGACCCGTTCTACGGGCCGCTCAGCCGCGCCGTGGAGGAGGTGGCCCGCGCCCACGGCGCCCTGCTGATCAACGGATCGAGCGCGGAGGACCCGGATCGCGAGCAGGAGCTGGTCCTTGCACTGTGCGCGCGGCGGGTGGACGGTCTTGTGGTGATCCCCGCCGGGGACGACCACCGGTATCTGGAGCCCGAGCTGAAGGCGGGCGTCGCCACGGTGTTCGTGGACCGTCCGGCGGGGCGCATCGACGCGGACGTGGTGGTGTCGGACAACTTCGGCGGCGCCCGCGACGGCGTGGCCCACCTCATCGCGCACGGGCACCGCAGGATCGGCTTCATCGGCGACATGCCCCGCATCCACACCGCCGCCGAGCGGCTGCGCGGCTACCGGGCCGCCATGGAGGACGCCGGCATACCGGTGAAGGACTCCTGGATGTCCCTGGGCGTCACCGACCCGGAGCGGGTGCGCCGGGCGGCCGAGGAGATGCTCGCCGACCCGCATCCGGTCACCGCGATCTTCACCGGCAACAACCGGGTGACGGTCACCGTGATCCGTGTGCTGGCCGAGCACACCAGAGGCGTCGCACTCGTCGGCTTCGACGACATCGAGCTGGCCGACCTGCTCCGGCCGGGCGTCACCGTGGTCGCGCAGGACGCGGCCGCCCTCGGGCGCACCGCCGCCGAGCGGCTCTTCCGGCAGTTGGACGGCACCCTCCTGGCCCCCGACCGCATCGAACTGCCGACCAGGCTGGTCACCCGGGGCTCGGGCGAGCTGCCGCCGTCGCACTGAGCGGACCGCGGCGGACGACCGTACGGGCGGTGTCCGGCGCGAGCACAGGACACACCGTCGCGCCCACACGCCACCGCCGGGAGGAATCACACCGTGTCGCAACGACTCAGCGGGGGCCCGGGCCGGGGGCCCGGGCGGCCGTCCGGCGAGGACCGGACCCTGGGGGCGCTCGGGCTGGCCGGGGTGCCGCGTGAGGAGCCGCTCCTGTACCCGGGCGCGTGGCCCACGGAGTCCGGACTGCTGGACGGGGACCGGTTGCTGCCGCTGGACCGGGCGGTGCACGGGGACGGGGGCGACCGGGTTCCCGTGCTCGCGATCGGCTCCAACGCGAGTCCGGGCCAGCTCCGGCACAAGATGGCCGAGTTCGGCATCGGCTCGCCGATCCCGATGGTCAGGTCGCGGGTCACCGGCCTGGACATCGGCGTCTCCGCCCACGTGAGCCGGATGGGCTACGTGTCCGCCTCACCGGTGGGCGCCGCCGGCGTCGTGCGGGAGCTGTTCGTCCTGTGGCTCGACGCCGAGCAGCTCGCGGTGATCGACGCCAGCGAGGGCGTACCGATGGCGGGCGGCAACTTCGACCGCGCCTGGCTGCCCGCGCCCGACGTACGCGTCGAGCCGGGGGACGGCACGGTGCTGCGTGGCGCGTACGCCTACGTCAACCGTCACGGCGTCCTGCACGACGGCAACGGCGCGCCGCGTCGGCACCCGGGAGAGCAGCGGCCCCTGATCACCGAGCTGCTGCACGGGTCGGCCCGGCTGCGGGGGCTGTTCGGGGTGACGCCCGAGGAGTTCTGCGCGCGGGCGCGGGCCGACCGGCGGCTGTGCGAGCGGGGGACGCGGCTGTTCGCCGAGGAGGGGCGGGTGACGGCGTCCGGTCTGGAGCGGTACGTGGGCTCCGGACCGGACGATCCCTTCTCCGGGACCCGGCCCCCGTCTACTGCGCCGATGCCGTGAGGTCGCCGCGCCGCGGGGAGGAGAAGCCCTCCAGGTCGGCGCGGGTCAGGCCGGTCAGCCGGGCGACCTCGCCGATGTCGAGGGCGCCGCAGTCCAGGCCGCGCAGCAGATAGCCGCTGAGGGCCTTGGCGGTGGCGGGCTCGTCCATGACGTCGCCGCCGGTGCGGTTCGCGTAGCGGGCGAGGCGGGTGGCGGCCTGCTCGAGGCCCTCGCGGTAGAAGGCGAAGACGGCCGCGTACCGGGTCGGGATGTGGGCGGGGTGCATGTCCCAGCCCTGGTAGTAGGCGCGGGCGAGGGCCCGGCGGGTGAGGCCGAAGTGCAGGCGCCAGGCGTCGTGGACCTTGGCGGTGGGGCCGACCGGCAGGACGTTGGTGGAGCCGTCCGAGACGCGTACGCCGGTGCCGGCGGCGGCGACCTGCATGACCGCCTTGGCGTGGTCCGCGGCCGGGTGGTCACTGGCCTGGTACGCGGCGGAGACGCCGAGGCAGGCGCTGTAGTCGAAGGTGCCGTAGTGCAGGCCGGTGGCGCGGCCCTCGGCGGCCTGGATCATGCGGGCGACGGCGGCGGTGCCGTCGGCGGCCAGGATGGACTGGCTGGTCTCGATCTGGATCTCGAAGCCGATCCGGCCGGGCGTGAGGCCGCGCACCTTCTCGAAGGCCTCCAGGAGCCGCACCATGGCGGTGACCTGCTCGGGGTAGGTCACCTTCGGCAGGGTGAGGACCAGTCCGTCGGGCAGGTCGCCGGCCTCCATGAGGCCGCTGAGGAAGACGTCGAGGGTGCGGATGCCCCGGGCGCGCACCGGAGCCTCCATGCACTTCATGCGGATGCCCATGTACGGGGCGGCCGTGCCCCGCGCGTACGCCTCGGCGATCAGCCGGGCGGCGCGGGCGGCGGCCTCGTCCTCCTCGGCGTCCGTGCGGTTGCCGTAGCCGTCCTCGAAGTCGACGCGGAGGTCTTCGATCGGCTCGCGCTCCAGTTTGGCGCGTACGCGGGTGTACACGGGCTCGGCGAGGTCGTCGGTGAGGCCGAGGACGGCGGCGAGGGACGCGGCGTCGGGGGCGTGTTCGTCGAGGGCGGCGAGCGCCTGGTCGCCCCAGGAGCGGACGGTGTCGGCGGCGAAGACGTCACCGGGGACGTAGACGGTGTGGACGGGCTGGCGGGTGCCCGGGTCTCCGGGGTAGCGGCGCTCCAGCTCCGCGTCGACCGGTGCGAGGGAGGCACTGATCTCCTCGCCGACGGCGCACGCGAGGCTCGTTGCCACCTTCTCCTGCTGACCCATCCGACACCCTCCTGGTTTCACTTTTCCGCTCAACGGAATCACTTATCCGTAGAGCGAAGTTATCTGTCGGTCTCTCGCCGGTCAACACCCATCCTGCGCACACGCCGAGGCCCCCGCGACCACGGACGGTCGCGAGGGCTTCGGCGTGACGTTTCGGCCGGGAGGTTCAGCCCTTGCGGGTGTTCACTTCCTCGGTGAGCTGCGGGACGACGTCGAAGAGGTCGCCGACGACGCCGTAGTCGACGAGGTCGAAGATCGGGGCCTCGGCGTCCTTGTTGATCGCCACGATCGTCTTCGAGGTCTGCATGCCGGCCCGGTGCTGGATCGCGCCGGAGATGCCGGAGGCGATGTAGAGCTGCGGCGAGACGGACTTGCCGGTCTGGCCGACCTGGTTGGTGTGCGGGTACCAGCCCGCGTCCACCGCGGCACGCGAGGCACCCACGGCCGCGCCGAGCGAGTCGGCGAGGGCCTCGATGAGTCCGAAGTTCTCCGCGCCGTTGACGCCGCGGCCGCCGGAGACGACGATCGCGGCCTCGGTCAGCTCGGGGCGGCCGGTCGACTCGCGCGGGGTGCGCGAGGTGACCTTGGTGCCGGTCGCGGCGGCGGAGAAGGAGACCGAGAGGGCCTCGACGGCACCGGCGGCCGGGGCGGCCTCGACGGCGGCCGAGTTCGGCTTGACCGTGATGACCGGGGTGCCCTTGGAGACGCGGGACTTGGTGGTGAACGCGGCGGCGAAGACCGACTGGGTGGCCACCGGGCCCTGGTCGCCGGTCTCCAGGTCGATGGCGTCGGTGATGACACCGGAGCCCAGGCGCAGCGCCAGGCGGGCGGCGATCTCCTTGCCCTCGGCGGAGGAGGGGACCAGCACGGCGGCCGGGGAGACGGCCTCGTGGGCGGCCTGGAGGGCGTCGACCTTCGGTACGACCAGGTAGTCGGCGTACTCGGCGGCCTCGTGGGCGAGGACCTTCACCGCGCCGTGCTCGGCGAGCGTGGCGGCGGTGTCACCGGCGCCGTTGCCGAGGGCGACGGCGACGGGCTCGCCGACGCGGCGGGCCAGGGTCAGCAGCTCCAGGGTCGGCTTGCGGACGGCACCGTCCACGTGGTCGACGTAGACGAGAACTTCAGCCATGGGACTTCTTCTCTCCTGCTTGCGAAAGATGAGGGACGGTCGGCGGGGCGGGGCTCAGATGAACTTCTGGCCCGCGAGGAAGGCGGCGAGCTGCTTGCCGCCCTCGCCCTCGTCCTTGACGATCGTGCCCGCGGAGCGCGCCGGACGCTCGGCTGCCGACTCGACGACCGTGTAGGCGTTCTCCAGACCGACCTCGTCCTCGTCGATCTCGAGGTCGGACAGGTCCCAGGACTCCACCGGCTTCTTCTTGGCCGCCATGATGCCCTTGAACGAGGGGTAACGCGCCTCGCCCGACTGGTCGGTGACCGACACGACGGCCGGCAGCGACGCCTCGAGCTGCTCAGTGGCGGAGTCTCCGTCGCGGCGGCCCTTGACCGTGCCGCCCTCGACCGAGACCTCGGACAGCAGCGTCACCTGCGGCACGCCCAGGCGCTCCGCGAGCAGTGCCGGTACGACGCCCATGGTGCCGTCGGTGGAGGCCATGCCGGAGACGACCAGGTCGTAGCCGGCCTTCTCGACGGCCTTGGCCAGGACGAGGGAGGTGCCGACGGCGTCGGTGCCGTGCAGGTCGTCGTCCTCGACGTGGATCGCCTTGTCCGCGCCCATGGACAGCGCCTTGCGCAGCGCGTCCTTCGCGTCCTCCGGACCCACCGTCAAAACGGTGATCTCCACGTCGTCATCGGAATTCTCGGAAATCTGCAGCGCCTGCTCGACCGCGTACTCGTCCAGCTCGGAGAGCAGACCGTCCACGTCGTCCCGGTCGACGGTCAGGTCATCGGCGAAGTGCCGGTCGCCAGTGGCGTCGGGCACGTACTTCACAGTGACAACGATCCTCAAGCTCACGCCGGCTCTCCTACTGCGTCGACATTTCAGTGCTGCCTCTTGCAGGCAGCATAGGCGCCCCAAGCGGCCGATCCCGGTCGGGGCGACCTGCGCTCCGCCGGAATATTACTCGTCAGTACATCCAGTTCCTGCCCGCTAAGCAAGCGCTTTGAACTGTGACCTTCGCAACGCAGCGTAACCGGAACCCGCCACCTTCGCAGCAGCCGTCCCGCTGACCGGTCAGTCGCGCAGACCCCGGTAACGCCCCTGGTGGTACAGCAGGGGCCGGCCGGCCCCTGCGGGGTCGCCGAGGAGCACCTCCGCCAGCACGATCCGGTGGTCCCCCGCGGGCACGCGGCCGGCGACGCGGCAGACGAGCCAGGCGAGGACGCCGTCCAGTACGGGCACCCCCTCGGGGCCCTCGCGCCAGGCGGTGGGCGCCGCGAAGCGGTCGGCGCCGCTGCGGGCGAAGGTGGCCGCCAGCTCTTCCTGGTGCTCGCCGAGCAGGTGGACGCCGACATGCTCGGCCGCGGACACCGCGGGCCAACTGGAGGAGCCGGTACCGATGCCGAAGGACAGGAGCGGAGGCTCGGCGGAGACCGAGGTGAGGGACGTGGCCGTGAAGCCGACCGGGCCGGCGGCACCTCGTGCGGTGATCACGGCGACGCCCACCGCGTGCCGCCGGAAGACCGACCGCAGCAGGTCGTCGGTGGCGGTCCGCTGCGCGGCGAGACCGGGTGTGGCCGTCATACGGGGTTGTCCTTCTGCGTTGCGCCTCGGTCCCGGCAGCGGGGATCGGGGAATGGGGGCAGGCTGACGACGGGTGGCACACACAGTCAAATACGTCCCGGAAGTGGAGGCTGGCCTGGAAGCTGGTGTGGAAGCTGGCGTGGAGGCTGTGGAGAAGGCCTCAGCACCGACGTGGCGGTAATCACACCGCCTCGCCCAGCGCGGCGATCACGTCCGCCTTGCGCGGCTGCCCCGCGGCGCGCCGTACGACGCGGCCACCGGCGTCGAGGACCAGCACGGTCGGTGTCTTGAGCACGTCGAGGGCGCGGACGAGTTCCAGGCGGGCCTCGGCGTCGATCTCGACGTGGGCGACGCCGGGGACCAGGCCCGCCACCTCGCCGAGCACGCGCCGGGTGGCGCGGCAGGGCGCGCAGAAGGCGCTGGAAAACTGTACGAGCGTCGCGCGGTCGCCGAGCTCCGCGCCCAGGTCCGCCGCGTCGAGCCGTGGGCCGGGAGCCCCGGACCGCCTGCCGTCGCCGTGCCCGCGCACCAACGCCCCCGTTCCGCCGCCACCGCGGCACTCCTGGACGCGCGCACGCCGCGCGCCACTGGTCGGTCGTCCACAGGTGCAGCGCTCGCGGGACGGCGGAGATTCCCGCCCACCGTCGTGTTTCGGCCACCAAACAGTCCGGCGAGTGATGAGGATCTCGCCGCACACGGGCACCAAGGCTGGTACACCGGCCGTTCTTGGGGCACGATCTGCGACAAGCCGTAAACCTACGGCTGCGTAACTTTCGACTGGGAGTCCCCTTCCCAGGCTGACAAGGAAGGGTCCGCCCGCCCATGGCAGAACTCGTCTACCGTCCGGTCATCGGTCTCGCCCGCACTCTGTTCAAGGCGTGGGACCTCAAGATCGACTGCCGTGGGTCGGAGAACGTCCCGCGCACGGGCGGCGCCGTACTGGTGAGCAACCACATCAGCTACCTGGACTTCGTCTTCGACGGCCTGGCGGCGCTGCCGCAGAAGCGGCTGGTGCGCTTCATGGCGAAGGAGTCGGTCTTCCGGCACCGGATCTCCGGTCCGCTGATGCGCGGGATGAAGCACATCCCGGTGGACCGCAAGCAGGGCGAGGCGGCGTACGCGCACGCCCTCGACTCGCTGAAGTCCGGCGAAATCGTCGGGGTCTTCCCGGAGGCGACGATCTCCGAGTCGTTCACACTGAAGAGCTTCAAGTCGGGCGCCGCGCGGCTCGCGCAGGAGGCGGGCGTCCCGCTGGTCCCGATGGCACTGTGGGGCACCCAGCGCCTGTGGACCAAGGGCCACCCGCACAACTTCAAGCGCAGCCACACCCCCGTCACCATCCGGGTCGGCGAGGCGATGGAGGCCCCGCGCGAGCAGTACGCGGGCGCCATCACCCGGCGGCTGCGCGAGCGCGTGCAGGAGCTGCTCGAGGCCGCGCAGCGCGCCTACCCGGTCCGCCCCAAGGGAGCCGACGACACGTGGTGGATGCCGGCCCATCTCGGCGGCACCGCCCCCACGCCCGAGCAGGTGCGCACGGCCCAGGCGCACTGAGCCGGGCGGCCGGTCAGAGCGCAGTGGGAAGGGTCTCCCACAGGTGCGGCCGGTCGGTGGCCGCCTTCAGGGTGTCCAGCACTGCCGGATGCGGTGCGGCATAGAGCTCCGGGTAGTCCGCCTCGCCCGCCGCGCGGTCCGGTGTGAAGGCCAGTTGTTCCCTGCCCAGGGAGAACCGCGCGTTCACGCCGGGCTTGTTGCCGCGCGGATCCTGCCGGTGCCAGGCGCCGTCGAGGCGTACGGCGATCAGCCCGTGCACCACGTCGAACCGCTGGTAGCACAGCGCGGTGGGGATGTCCTCGGCCCGCAGCAGCGCGGCCAGCGCGTGGGCCTTGGCGTAGCAGATGCCGGTGCGCCGCTCCAGGACGTCGGAGGCCCGCCAGGTGACGCGCGGATCCCCGGAGTCCTGTGAGTGCGGGATGGTGTCGCGTACGAACTCGAAGGCCAGCCGCGCATAGTCATACGAGTCGTCCGCCTCTTTGGCGAGCCGCCCCGCCGCCTCCCGGATGCGTGGATGGTCGTGGTCGATGACCTCGTCGGCGGCCAGGTAGGCGGACAGGTCGGGGTTCTTCTGGATCAGCTCCATGCCCGCAGAGCATAGGAAAGCGATCACCCGCCAGTCAATGACTTTTCAGGTGACCGCATACCTATGCATTCATCTCCTCCTTGAGGGCGGCGACGAACGCGTCGACGTCCTGCTCGGTCGTGTCGAAGGCGCACATCCAGCGCACGTCCCCGGCGGCCTCGTCCCAGAAGTAGAAGCGGAACCGCTTCTGCAGGCGCTCGCTCACGTCGTGCGGCAGGCGCGCGAAGACCGCGTTGGCCTGCACCGGGTAGAGGATCTCCACGCCGTGCACCGCGCGCACGCCCTCGGCCAGGCGCTGGGCCATCTCGTTGCCGTGCCGGGCGTTGCGCAGCCACAGGTCCTTGGCGAGCAGCGCCTCCAGTTGCACGGACACGAAGCGCATCTTGGAGGCGAGCTGCATGGACAGCTTGCGCAGGTGCTTCATGTGGCGCACCGCGTCCTGGTTCAACACCACGACCGCCTCGCCGAACAGGGCGCCGTTCTTCGTGCCGCCGAGCGAGAGGAGGTCGACGCCGACGGCGTTGGTGAACGTGCGCATGGGCACGTCCAGGGAGGCGGCGGCGTTGGCTATCCGGGAGCCGTCCAGATGCACCCGCATGCCGTGCGCGTGGGCGTGCTCGCAGATGGCACGGATCTCGTCGGGCGTGTAGAGGGTGCCCAGCTCGGTGCTCTGGGTGATCGAGACGACCTGCGGCATCGCGCGGTGCTCGTCGTCCCAGCCGTACGCCTGCCGGTCGATCAGGTCGGGCGTGAGCTTGCCGTCCGGGGTGGGGACGGTGAGCAGCTTGAGGCCGCCCATGCGCTCGGGGGCGCCGCCCTCGTCGACGTGGATGTGCGCGCTCTCGGCGCAGACCACCGCGCCCCAGCGGTCGGTGACCGCCTGGAGCGCGACGACGTTGGCGCCGGTGCCGTTGAAGACCGGGAAGGCCTCGGCGCCGGAGCCGAAGTGGCTGCGGATCACACGCTGGAGGTTCTGGGTGTAGTCGTCCTCGCCGTACGCGACCTGGTGCCCGCCGTTGGCCAGCGCCAGGGCGGCGAGGACCTCCGGGTGGGCCCCGGCGTAGTTGTCACTGGCGAAACCGCGGACCTCGGGGTCGTGATGGCGACGCGCGTCGGTCTTCGGAGGGTTCACGGCTTCTCGGTCAGCCACAGACGGTTTCCGTTCACTTCCGCGGCGGGCTTGTCCCAGACTCCGGCGACGGCCTCGGCGAGGTCACGCACGTCCGTGAAGCCCGCGAACTTCGCGTTGGGACGCTCGGCGCGCATCGCGTCGTGCACCAACGCCTTGACCACCAGGATCGCAGCCGCCGACGTCGGGCCCTGCTCGCCCCCCGCCTTGCGGAAGTAGTCCGCCATGGCCAGCGTCCACGCCTCGGCGGCGGCCTTGGCCGCCGAGTAGGCGGCGTTGCCCGCGGTGGGCCGGCTCGCGCCGGCGGCGCTGATCAGGACGTAGCGGCCGCGGTCGCTGCGCTCGAGCGTCTCGTGGAAGGCGAGGGAGGTGTGCTGCACCGTGCGGATGAGCAGCTTCTCGAGGAGGTCCCAGTCGCCGAGGTCGGTCTTGGTGAAGGTCTGGCTGCCGCGCCAGCCGCCGACGAGGTGGACCACGCCGTCGACCCGGCCGAACTCCTTCTCGGTGCGGTCGGCCCAGGCCCGGGTGGAGTCCAGGTCGAGCAGGTCGACGGTCTCGCCGGTGACGGTGGCGCCGCCGTGCGCGTACCGCGCCGCGTCCACCGCCTCCGCCAGCCGCTCCGGATCGTTGTCCGAACCGACGACCGTCGCACCCGCCTCGGCGAGCCGCAGCAGCGCGGCCCGTCCGGCGGGCCCGCCCGCACCGGCCACCGCGATCACCGCGCCGTCGAGCGCCCCGTTCCCCATGGTCCTCGCCTCCTGTGCCTGTGCCCGTGCCGCTGTCTGTGCCTGAGACTCTGCCCGTGCCCGAGCCTGAGTCTCTGCCTGCCGAACGTGTTCCCGCGTGGCGCCGTCGCTCACGCGGCGGCCCGCTCGGCACCGTCCGCCGTGGCCGTGATGCCCCGGGTCGAGGCAATCACCTTCCGCAGCTTCTTGGACAGTGCCTCGTAGAACATGCTCAGCGGAAACTCGTCCGGAAGCACGTCGTCGACGAGTTTGCGCGGCGGCAGGGACAGGTCCAGGGCGTCGGGACCCTTGGCCCACTTCGAGCCCGGGTGCGGGGCGAGGTAGGTGGCGACCAGCTCGTAGCCGGCGAACCAGTGGACGAGCTTGGGACGGTCGATGCCGTCGCGGTAGAGCGTCTCGATCTCGGCGCAGAGCTGGTTGGTGACCTGCGGGGCGCGCTGCCAGTCGATGAAGAGCTTGTTGTCGGTCCAGCGGACGACGTCGTGCTTGTGCAGGTAGGCGAAGAGGAGCTGGCCGCCGAGGCCGTCGTAGTTGCGCGTGCGCTCACCGGTGACCGGGAAGCGGAACATGCGGTCGAAGAGCACCGCGTACTGCACGTCGCGGGCCTGCGGGACGCCGTCGGCCTCCAGCTTCACGGCCTCCCTGAAGGCGGTGAGGTCGCAGCGCAGCTCCTCCAGGCCGTACATCCAGAACGGCTGGCGCTGCTTGATCATGAACGGGTCGAAGGGCAGGTCGCCGTGGCTGTGGGTGCGGTCGTGGACCATGTCCCACAGGACGAAGGCCTCCTGGCAGCGCTTCTGGTCGTGCACCATCGCGGCGACGTCCTCGGGCAGCTCCACGCCCAGGATGCCGACCGCGGCCTCGGTGACGCGGCGGAAGCGGGCGGCCTCGCGGTCGCAGAAGATGCCGCCCCAGGAGAAGCGTTCGGGCGCCTCGCGCACGGCGATGGTCTCCGGGAAGAGCACGGCCGAGTTGGTGTCGTAGCCGGCCGTGAAGTCCTCGAAGGTGATGCCGCAGAACAGCGGGTTGTCGTAGCGGGTGCGCTCCAGTTCGGCCAGCCAGTCGGGCCAGACCATGCGCAGCACGACCGCCTCGATGTTGCGGTCCGGGTTGCCGTTCTGCGTGTACATCGGGAAGACGACCAGGTGCTGGAGGCCGTCCGCGCGGTTCGCGGCGGGCTGGAAGGCCAGCAGCGAGTCGAGGAAATCGGGTACCTGGAAACCGCCGTCGGCCCAGCGGCCGAGGTCGGTCACCAGGGCCTCGTGGTAGGCGCGGTCGTGCTCGAGGAGCGGGGACAGCTCGCGCACGGCCTCGGCGACCCGGCGCACGGCGTCCTCGGCGGCGGCGCGCCCGGGGGCGCCCTCGGCGTCGAAGTCGATCGACCCGTCCTTGGACTGCCATGGACGGATTCGCTCCACCGCATCCTTGAGCACGGGCCACGCCGGGTGCTCAACCACCCTGATCGCCGAAGGAATGTTCTCCTCCGCACCCACCTGCACAAGAATTTCCGTCATGTCCCATCCTCCACGGGAGAAGCTCACGTCAGGACACCGTATGCATACGAGGTTTCTCCCAGCAAGGGGAGCCCCCGTAAATTATCCTGCCCGACCCTAGTCTTCACCGCATTTTTTCCTGCGGCATGCCCGAGCCCGTATACCGGGCGCGGCCGGGGGGAAACGGTCCCGCAGGGCCGTTAGGCTGCCGCCCTACCTACGCCGACGTCGACGGAAGCGAGTCGAGCCTTGAACTTCCTCACCATCGGTCACCGCGGAGCCATGGGTGTCGAACCCGAGAACACGCTGCGCTCCTTCGTCGCCGCCGAGCAGGCCGGTCTCGACGTCGTCGAACTGGACCTGCATCTGAGCAAGGACGGCGCGCTGGTCGTCATGCACGACGCCGCCGTGGACCGCACCACCGACGGCACCGGCGCCATCGCCGACAAGACCCTCGAGGAACTGCGCGCCCTGGACGCCGGCCGCGGGGAGCGGATCCCGGTCTTCGAGGAGGTGCTGGACGCCGTCTCGGTGCCGTTGCAGGCCGAGATCAAGGACGCGGCGGCCGCACGCGGCCTCGCCGAGGTCATGCTCCGCCGGGACCTGGTGGACCGGGTGGAGGTGATCTCGTTCCACGACGAGGCCATCGTCGAGATCGCCCGGCTGGTGCCGGGGGTGCGGACCGCCCTGGTCGCGCAGTACTACGGCCCCGAGGTCGTGGACCGGGCCGTGGCGGCGGGCGCCGGCACCCTCTGTCTCGACATCAACAGGGTCACGCTGGAGATCGTGCGGCGGGCCCGCAAGGCCGGTCTGCGGGTCTTCTGCTGGACCGTGAACACGCAGGATCATCTGCGGCTGGTGCGCGCCCTTGGCCTCGACGGCGCGACGACCGACTACCCGGAGATCAAACGCACCGGCCGCTTCACCGCCTGAGCCTCGGGCCGCCTGAGCCCCAGGCCCTCAGACCAGCGGCTTGACCAGCAGCTCGAACTGCAGGTCGTCCCGCTGCGGAATGCCGAAGCGCTCGTCGCCGTACGGGAAGGGGGTCATCCTTCCCGTACGGCGGTAGCCGCGGCGCTCGTACCAGGCGATGAGGTCCTCGCGGACCGAGATCACGGTCATGTGCATCTCCGTCACCCCCCATGTCTCGCGGGCCTGCCGTTCCGCCTCCGCGATGATCTTCCCGCCGAGGCCCTCGCCCTGGAGCGCGGGGCTGACGGCGAACATCCCGAAGTAGGCGTGCGCGCCGCGGTGCTCGAGCTGGCAGCAGGCCACGATCCGGCCCTCCCGCTCCACCGTCAGCAGCCGGCTGTCCGGCGACTTGACGACGTCCAGGACGCCCTGCGGGTCGGTGCGCTGTCCCTGGAGGATGTCCGCCCCTCGGTGGTCCACCCGGCCCGGCTGGAGTCGCCCCGGTAGGCGGACTCTATGAGCGCCACGATCGCGTCCACGTCGGCGTCGGTGGCGTCACGGTAGGTCGGTCGGGTGGCGGCGGTGTCCATGTGGGGCGTCTCCGGTTCGTTCTCGGGCGCGGCGCGGCGCGGGCACCGATGAGCGTAACGCCGCCCGTGGTGTCGGGACGCAAGTAGTGTCGGGACGCATGGTGCATGTACTCAGCAGCCGGACCCTGCTCCGCCCCACCGACCCCGACCGCTCCCGGGCCTTCTACGGCGAGCGGCTCGGCCTCGCCGTCCACCGGGAGTTCGGCACCGGCCCCGAGCGGGGCACCGTCTACTTCCTCGGCGGCGGTTTCCTGGAGGTCTCCGGGCGCTCCGAGGCTCCCCCCTCCCCCGCGCTCGCGCTGTGGCTCCAGGTCGAGGACGCGGCGGCGGCCCACGACGAGCTGCGTGCCAAGGGCGTCGAGATCGTGCGGCCGCCGGTCAAGGAGCCGTGGGGGCTGGTGGAGATGTGGATCGCGGACCCCGACGGCACCCGGATCGTGCTGGTGGAGGTGCCCGCGGAGCATCCGCTGCGCCACCGGCCCGGGATCTGAGCCATCGGGGCAGCACCTCGGTACGTGCCGGATGGCCGCGTCCCCGACCCGGCCTTAGCGTGCTGGAGGGGGGACGGACTCTCCTCGGCCCCGGCGGAAGGACGCCAAGCACGATGAAGCTCCACGAACCGGTGACCGGCGGGCCCTGCTGGACGGAGCTGGGGACCACCGACCTGGCAGCGGCCAAACGCTTCTACACCAAGCTGTTCGGCTGGCGTCCGGAGACGGACCCGCGGCCGCAGGCGGGCGGCTACACGATCGCCCGGATCGGCGACGCGGCGGTCGCCGCCCTGACGCCGCTGTACCAGCAGGGGCAGCCGGTCGCGTGGAACGTGTCGTTCGCCGTGCGCGACGCGGACGCCGCCGTACGGCAGGTGACGGCGGCCGGCGGGACGGTCCCGCAGGGTCCCACGGACGTCTTCGACTCGGGCCGGTTCGTGGTGGCCGTCGATCCCACCGGGGCGCTGTTCCAACTGTGGCAGGGGCGCTCGTTCCCGGGTGCCGGGCTGTTCAACGCTCCCGGTTCGCTGGGCTGGGTGGAGCTGCTGACCCGGGAGCCCGACCGGGCCGCCGACTTCTACACGACGGTGTTCGGCTGGAGCGTCAGCGCCTCGCGGCGCTATCCGCAGTGGGGGATCGACGGGGCGGACTTCGGCGGCATGGTGGCGATGGACGACAAGTTCCCGCACGAGGTGCCGGCCCACTGGCTGCCGTACTTCGCGGTGGCGGACGTGAACACCGCCGCGGGCGACGCGACCGACGGCGGCGGCACCGTGCTCATGGAGCCCACCTCCGTGCCCGACGGGCCGCGCATCGCGGTCCTGCGGGATCCGCAGGGCGCGATGTTCGGCGTGTACCGGGCGGGCGACGAGCGCTGAACCCGCCCAGCACGCGGGAAGGGCGCCCTCAGGCCCGCAGCGCGTCCAGGCGGCCCTCGAGCTGGCCCAGCAGCCCTCCCAGGAGCGTCGCCAGCTCGCCCTGCCGGGGTCCGTCCACGCCGGACAGGACGGCGGACTCGTAGGCGAGCTGTTCGGGAAGGATGCCGTCGACGACGTCGCGTCCGGTGTCCGTGAGGCGGACGTGGGCGACCCGGCGGTCGCGGGTGTCTCCGCGCCGTTCGACCAGACCTCGTTCGGTGAGCTGCTTGAGGCGCTTGGTGACGGCCGCTCCGGAGGAGAAGGTCTCGCGGGCCAGCTCGCCGGGGGTCAGCTCGTGCCCGGTGCGGCGCAGCGCGCCGAGCAGGTCGAACTCGGCGCGACTGAGGCCCGCGCGGCGCAGCGGGGCGTCCTCGGCCTGCTGGAGGAGGGCGGCGCAGCGGTTGATGCGGCCGATGATCTCCATCGGCCCGGTGTCGAGGTCGGGGTGGACGGCCCGCCACTGGCGTACGACCGCGGCCACGGTGTCCCCGCCCTGTCCTTCGCCCGGTCCTTCGCCCGGTCCGTTGCTCGGTCCTTCGCCCGGTCCTTTGTCCGGTTCCCCGCCCGGCCCTCTGCCGGGTCCCTCCCTGCCGTCGTCGGCTTCGCTGTCGCCGGCTCCCGCGTCGCCCCCGGTCGCCGAGCCCCCGTCGGTTGCGGTCATGGCCGTACGTCCTCCGTTCTCGTGCCCGTGTCCCGGTCCGCACGCGCTGCCTGGCGTCGCACCGCCTCGGCGAGCGTACGGTGTCCCGACCGCTCGGCGAGCACGACCCTCTCCTGGGGCAGCGCGCGCCCCCACCATTCGCCGGCCGCCCCGTCGGCGGTGGCCCGCAGGTCGGTCAGCGCGGCGGCGAGGCTCCGGCCGGCGGCCTCCAGGGCGCCCGGGGCGGGTTCCCGCTCCGCCAGCAGGCGGGCGGCGCGCTCCCTGGCCAGGTCGGCCGCGGTCACCGCCTGTTCGACGCGGCTGCCGGCCCGCCGGTTGGTGACCGCGACTGCGGCCAGGAAGCCGACCAGGGCCCCGACGAGGGTGTCCACCACCCGCTCGGTGATCAGCTCTCCGGGTTCCTGGTAGCCGGCGAACTCGCTGACGAGCAGTGCCATCGGCGTCACGCAGACGCTGCCGAGCCAGTAGTTGCGGGTGATGAGGGCCTCGGCACCGAAGTTGAGGGCGAGGCAGAACAGGACGAGGAGCGCCTGCCCGAGGTGGGCGAGCGGGGCGATGGCGGCGAAGAGCAGCACCCCGGCGACGTTGCCGACCACGCGCTGCACGGCCCGGCTCCAGGTCAGGGTCATGTTGGCCTGGTAGAGCGCGGCGGCGGTGACCAGGGCCCAGTAGGGGCGGCCGATGCCGAGGGCGAGGGAGGCGTACCCGGCCAGCGCGCAGCCGAGGGCGGTGCGCGCGGCGATCGGGGTCAGCGGGCCGAGCCGCTGCCACAGGGGCGCGGGACGGGCGGCGAGTTCGGCGTCCACGCCGAGGAGTTCGTCGGTGGCCCCCGGGGCGTCGCCGGTGCGGGGGATCCGGCCGGCGCCGCGCAGGGCGTGGGCCCAGGCACGCAGCGGCTCCGGATCGGTGTCGGCGGGGGCGGCCAGCGCGACCTCGGCGCGGACGACGAGGCGCTCCAGGGCGTGCCGGGTGGTGGCGCGGGCGCCCGTCGCGGGGAGGGACAGCAGTGTCTGCCAGGCGGCCTGTACGGCGGCGTACCCGGCGGCGCGGGCGGGGTCGTGGGCGGGGGCGTGGCGGTCTCCGGTGCCGCGGTCGCCGGTGCCGCGGGTGGCGGCGTACGCGGCGGCGGCGTTCAGGGCCTGGGCGGTGGCCCGGCGCTCCGGGCCGTGCGGGCGGACCAGGGCGGGCGCCATGCCGACGAGCCAGGCCCAGACGCCCGCGGCGGCGCCCAGCGCCAGGTGGCCGGGGATCTGGCCGAGGGTCTGCGGGACGAAGAGGGCGGCGGAGCTGATGAAGGTCAGCACCACATTGCCGGGCGGGCCGACGCGGGTGGCGTCGCACAGGGCCTTCTGCACGGCGGCCATCAGGGCGCCGACGGTGACCAGGACGACGGCGTTGCGGGTGAGCGAGGCGGTGACCAGGGCGACGACGACTCCGCCGAGCATGCCGAGCACCACCCATGCCAGGGTGCGGGCGCGGGCGGCGTAGGGGCGGTTGTGGGCGTAGAGCGCGCACAGGGACCCGGCCATCGTGTACATCGCCAGGTCGAGCCGGCCCAGCCCCAGCAGGAGCAGGTTGGGAGGGGCGACGGCGGCGACCGAACTCAGGGCGGGCTTGAACCAGATCTCGGAGGGCCGGCGCAGACGCAGCACGCCTGCCAGGGACAGGCGTCGGCCAGGGCGTGGTGAGATGCCGGAGGTGGGGGTCGCACTGCTCATGGAATTATCTTAACAGGTGTTTTACCTGTAAACGATACCCTCGCACACCACACCGACCAGCGACGATCCGCCGCGCTCCCCCGAATACCCCCCGTGTACACCCTTGCGCTCGCGTGCGCGCCGCATGGCCCGGGCAGTCCTTGACAGACCGTGGACCGCCGAACGGGGAGGTGCGTGTGCACGGACCGGCGTCGCTTGGATGGCTGCTGGTGGCCCTGTGCGCGGCGACCGGCGCCTACTGCCTGCTGCGGATGCGCAGCGGTGTCGAGGAGCAGCGTCGTGCCGCGGGCGGCGAGGCGCTCATGGGGTTCGGCATGGCCGCCATGGCGGTTCCCGCGGCGGTGTTCACCCCGCCCGCGTGGGCTTGGCCCGCCTACGCGGTGGTGTTCGGGGCCGCCGGGCTGCGGTCGTTGTGGGCGCTGTGGGCGGCCAGGTCCGGACGCCACCATCTGCACCACCTCGTAGGAGCCGCGGCGATGGTCTACATGGCGGTGGTGATGGCCGGCTCCCCCGCCCACGCGCACGGGCACGGGCACGGGCACGGCACGTCGGGCACACCGGTGCTGACCGGGGCCCTGCTGCTCTACTTCACGGGGTACGTCCTGCTGACCGGTGTACGCCTGATACCCGTCGCCGCCGTAACCGGGGCCGGGGCCGGTCCGGTGCCCTCGCCCGCTCTCCCGGCCGGCGGCGGCCCCGCGGCCGGGTGGGGCGACCGACCGGAGCTGGCGCGGGTCTGCCGGCTCTCCATGGCGATCGGGATGCTGGCCATGCTGCTGCCCCTGTGACACCGGCGGCCGGACTCCCGTGCGGCTGCGTCCCCCGTCCGGCCTGCCCGGCGTGCGCGGGACGCAATCGTTGCCTGCGTCACTTTGCGCGTCGGCCCGTACTGCCGGCGGCGCCGCGCTCATAGGCTGCCCCCCATGATTCTCCCCGCGGCACTGCTGCTGCTCGGCGCGCTGACCGCCGTGCTCGCCCCCAGGCTGCTCGCCCGGGCCGACTGGCCGGATCGCGAACCGGTGGTCGCGCTGTGGGTGTGGCAGTGCGCGGTGGCCGCGGTGATCGTGTGCTGCGCGCTGTCGATGACGTTCAGCGCGGCGGCGGCCTGGCACGCGGTGGGCGGGCCCGTCTTCGCGACCGCTCCCGGTCCGGTGGTCGAGGCCTACGCGCTCGGGACGTCCGGCCACTGGGCGGACATGACCGCCGTCACGCTGGCCTGCGGCGGGTTGTGGAGCGTCGCCATGCTGGCCCGGGAGGTCGTACGGGCCCGGTCCCGGCGTCGGAGCCGCAGGGCCGAACTGCTGCTGCGCGCTCCGGTGTTGCCCGGCGAGGTGCCCGGCTCGGACCCGCTCGTCGTGCTGGAGGGCGAGCGGCCCGAAGCCTGGTGGCTGCCCGGCACTCCCCCTCAGCTAGTCGTCACCACCGCCGCGTTGCGGCGCCTCAAGGGCCGGCAACTGGACGCGGTCGTCGCCCACGAGAAGGGGCACGCGCGGGCGCGGCACGACTGGCTGCTGCACTGCTCCGCCGCGCTGGCGGACGGTTTCCCGCAGGTTCCGGTCTTCGCCGCGTTCCGCGACGAGATGCACCGCCTGGTCGAACTCGCCGCCGACGACGTGGCCTCCCGCCGCTTCGGCCGGCTGACGACTGCCCTCGCCCTGGTCGAACTCAACGAGGACCGCGGCGTCTTCGGTCCGTGCCCGACCGCCCAGGCCCATGTCCCGCAGCGGGTCCACCGGTTGCTCACCCCGCCGAACCGGCTGACGGCGGCCCGGAGGCTGCGGCTGACGGCCGCGGCCGCGCTGGTACCGGTGGTTCCGGTTCTGGTGGCCTTCGCGCCGGGACTGCGCGCGTTGGGCTAGACATGGGCCGGCCGCCGAATTGGCCCCGGAGCCTCCGGTTCGGCGAGTATCGCAGCATGCAGACGCCGTCGGTCGACTCCCCGCCCACCCCGCCGCAGCCGCGCGGTGTCCTCCGCGTCACCTGGGTACTGGCCGTGTGCTCCGCGCTGGTGCTCACGCTGGTGGCCGTCGAGTGGCGCCCGTTGGTCCGGCTGGACGACGACATCGCCGGCACGACGCACCGCTGGGCGGTCGACGAGCCCGGCGTCACCCACGTCATGCGGATCCTCACCGACTGGGTGTGGGACACCTGGACGATGCGGCTGCTGTGCGCGGTGGTCGTGCTGTGGCTGTGGTGGCGGCGCAAAGACCGGTGGACGGCCGTGTGGCTGGGGGCGACCTGTCTGCTGGGCAGCCTCCTCCAGCAGGGCTTCAAAGCGGCGGTGGACCGCCCCCGTCCGGTCTGGCCAGACCCCGTGGACTCCGCGCACTACGCGGCCTTCCCTTCCGGGCACGCCATGACCGCGACGTTCGTGTGCGGCCTGCTGGTGTGGCTGCTCCACCACTACGGCGCCGGCCGCGATCCGCGCCGTATCGGCGTCGCCGTGGCCGTGGTCTCCGTGGCCGGCGTCGGGGTGACACGGGTGTGGCTCGGCGTCCACTGGGCCACGGACGTCCTCGGCGGCTGGCTCCTGGGCGCCCTGGTCGTGGCGCTCGCCGTACTGGTGCACCGGCGCAGGCGTCCACGAGCAGGGCTGCCTTCCGCCCGGCCGGAATCCTGACCGGACCGCGACATCGCCTCCCGGGATCCGCCCCCGGCCGCCGTTCTGTTCGGCTTCCCCGAGACCCGGGACCCGAGACCCGAGATCCCGGGCCCAAGGACATGGGCCCCGGGGCCAGGGGCCCGGGGACCCGGAGCCAGGGGACACCGGCACCCCGCACGCGGCCCTCGCACATCTTGTGGCAGCCGGCCCGCTGCCGACCGGGCCGCTGCTCCCCGCCGAGCGGTCAGGCGCCGAGCAACCGTCCGCTCAACTCCCACAGGCGCCGGGCGGATTGCGGGTCGAGGGAGTGCGAGGCGGCGTCCGAGGGGATGCTGTCCGGCGTCACCGGCCGCTGTTCGTCATCCAGCGGCGCCACCTCGCTGTCCTTCAGATAGACGCCGCCGATGTCCGCCAGGAGCGGACTCGCGGCCCCGAACACGATCGTCGCCGCGCCCTGCCGGGCCGTCTTCTTCCCGACCGCCGGGTCGATGACCGGCCGGCCGGCCTCGTCGATCAGGCCGGCCGCCCGCAGGCCCTCGTCACCCGCGGCGCTGTTGAGAGCCGTACCCACGACGATGCCCGGGTGGGCGGCATAGCCCCGAATGCCGTCCGCGGCCCAGCGGTTGTCGAGTGCGACGGCGAACAGGACGTTGGCGCACTTCGACTGGGCGTACGCCGTGTGGGGCGCGTAGTCGCCGGAGGCGAAGTGCGGGTCGTCCCAGCGGATGGTGGAGTAACGGTGGGCGCCGGAGGTGACATTGACGACCCGGGCGCCGTCGGCCGCGAGCAGGGCGGGCCGCAGGGCCAAGGTGAGCTGGAAGTGCCCGAGGTGGTTGACCGCGAACTGCACCTCGTAGCCGCGGTCGTCCACCTCGCGCTGCGCGGGCGCAGGTACGCCCGCGCAGTTGATCAGTGCGTGCAGCGGGCGTCCCGAGGCGTTCCAGCGGTCGGCGAACGCGTCGACCGAGGCCGCGTCGGCCAGGTCCAGCCGACCGGCCTGGACGCCTTCGATTCCGGCCACCGCCTCAAGGGCCCGGTCGGGGTTCCGGGCGCCGACGGTGACGGACGCCCCCCTCGCGGCCAGGGCGCGGGTCGCTTCGTGTCCGATGCCGGCATGGCCGCCGGTGATGACGACATTCCTGCCGGTCAGGTCGACGCCGGCGAGGACCTCGTCGGCGGTGGAGGCCGGGGTGAATCCCGAGCCGATGGGATGCTGCCGGTCAGTCATGAGACCGTTCCTCTCGTCGTACGGGTGCGGCACCCGGGTACGACCCGGATGCGGGGATGTCGCCAGGCCCCAGGCCCCAGGTGGGCCTACTTCGACTCGATGCGCCCCACCGGGGCGGAGCCGGACAGCAGGGCGTCGCAGGCCCGCTGCCAGGCGTGCGCGTCGAGTCCGAGCGTGGTGGCGAGGTAGGCGGCGGTGAGGTGTCCGACGGCCGCGACGCGCTCGGGGTTCTCGTCGGTGGTCTCGGCGGCGTCGTAGCCGGCGATGCCGCCCAGCCCGTGCTCCGCGTCGAAGACGGTGAGCAGGGTCTTGGGGCCGGGGGCGAGGGTGTAGGGGTCGGCGTGCCAGTCCGGGCCCACATCCGTGAAGTGACGGGAGTCGTCCTTGTCTCCGGCCACGACGAGCGCGGGGGTGATCATCGTGGAGAAGTCGACGGTCTTGAAGGCCGGCATCTGCTCGATCATGGACGCGTGGATGACGTCTCCCCGGCCCGGGGCGGCGAGTACGACGCCTGCCCTGATGCGAGGCTCCCGCAGACTCACCCGCTCGCCGCCGGCAGTGGGGTCGGTGAGCTGGGCGCCCAGCAGCAGGTTCGCGGTGAAGCCGCCGAGTGAGTGACCGGCGACGGCCACCCTGCCGTGGTCGATGCGCCCGGCGAGCTGCGGCACCGTGCTCTCGATCACGTCGAGGCGGTCGAGGACGTGGGTCATGTCCTGCGCGCGCGAGCGCCAGAAGAGGGGCGCTTCGGGGTCGTCGGAGACCTGATGCGCCAGTGTCCTGGAGGACAGGTGCGTGGGCTGGACGACGACGAACCCGGCCTGCGCCCAGAGGTTCGCCATCGGCGCGTAGCCGTTCAGCGAGGACAGGTTGTTCGAGCCTCCGTGGCCGTGGGAGAGCAGGATCACGGGGAGGCCGGTGCCCTGGGCGGGGGCGGTGACGCGGACCTGGAGGTCCACGGGCCGTCCCGCGACGGGAAGCACCACGGGGCTGAAGGACAGCACTGGGTACGTGTTCATGAGGGGAGTCCTTTCCAGAGCCCGCCGTCCGGGGACAGGCAGGGCGGCTCGGCGCGGTCCGCGTCCGCGTGCGCTAACCTGAAAGCGGAACACGGCTCCATTTATTATGTGGAGCAGTGTTCCGCTTTGTCAAAGGGTGCCGGAGGGAACGCGTCATGACCACGGAAGGCCCTGCCGGGCAGCCGCCGGCGAGGAGCAGGCGCGCCGACAGCCTGCGCAACCAGCAGGCTGTGATCACCGCTGCCGCGGAGGTGTTCCTCACCTCGGGTGTCGATGCGCCGATCCGCCGGATCGCCGCCAAAGCGGGCGTCGGGATGGGCACCGTCTACCGCCACTTCCCCACCCGGGCGGACCTCGTCACGGCCGTCTACAACCAGCAGATCGAAGACCTCGCCGCCGCCGGCCCCGCCCTGCTGGCCCGTACCGAGACACCGTTCGACGCGCTGAGCCAGTGGATCGACCTCTTCGTCGACTTCCTCGTCACCAAGCACGGCCTCGCCGATGCCCTGCAGTCGGACAGCGAGCGCTTCGCCGACCTGCACGCCCACTTCCTCGACCGGCTGTCGCCCGTCACCACCGAGCTGATCGACGCAGCGGTCGACGCCGGCGACATCCGGCCCGGGACACAGCCCTACGAGCTGATGCGCGGCATCGGCAACCTCTGCATAGGACGGGGAAGCGACCCCCGCTACGACCCCCGTCGCCTGATCGCGCTGCTCCTTCAAGGACTCCGCCGACCCGCCGCGTCCTGAACGGCCGACGGCGACGGAGTTCGAAGGGTACGTAGCCCGAGGCAACCACCGGGAGGTTCCGTCCGCCTCGGACGATCCCCCGTGTCGCCCGAGGCAGACGGTAGCCGGAGCGGACCCCTGGGGCCCGTCCGCCTGCGCCGAGTATAGTTGGCTGTCAGCCAGTCAACGCAGGAGTACAGCATGTCCCCGCGCAGCGCCTCGGTCAATGAAGAATTGCGGCGGCGCTCCAAGGAGCGGCTCCTGCAAGCCGCTGTGGAGCTGGTGGGCGAGCACGGGTACGACGCGACCACGCTGGGCGACATCGCCGACCGGGCGGGCTCGGCCCGCGGGCTCGTCTCGTACTACTTCCCCGGCAAGCGCCAGCTCGTGCAGTCCGCCGTGCACCGGTTGATGCACCGCACCCTGGAGGAGGCGCTGGAGCGCGAGCCGCGCACCACGGAGGGAGGCGAGCGGATGGCACGGGCCGTCGACGCGATCCTGGGGCTCGCCCGGGACCGGCCGGTGCTCATGCGCCAGCACATGGCGGGCCTGCTCCAGGCCGAGGTGGGCTTCGTACCGTGCCCGGAGCAGCGGCGGCTGGCGGAGCTGCTGCGGGACACGGTGGCCCGGCACGGCTCGAAGGACGTCGACCGCGACTACCCGATGCTGCGCGCGCTGCTGATGGGCGCCGTCTTCGCGGCCCTGGTGCCCGGAGTGCCGATGCCGGTGCCCCGGCTGCGCGCGGAGTTGTTCGAACGCTACCGGCTGGACTGGGACATGGGAGTCCCGCCGGACGCCGAGGCGCCCGACGGGACGACGTGCGACACGGACCTGTCGCGGTTCTTCGCGACCGGCGTGCTCGATCAACCGGACCGCACCGCTCAGTCGAAGTAGTCCGGCTGCGTCTGCGTGTTCAGCTCACGCAGATGGACCCGCTTGGCCGGATCCGTGCGCCGGTCGCTGAGCTTGAGGACGTCGAAGCCCTTGGCGATGTCGTTCGAGTAGATGTAGCCGTTGTAGTAGTACGCCGACCAGGCACCGCCGGTGGTCATCGTGTCGGTGGTCAGCGGACCCCGCTCGAAGTAGGCGATCTCCTTGGGCCGCGAGGAGTTCGTGAACTCCCAGACGGAGACGCCGCCCTGGTACCAGGCCTGGACCATGATGTCCCTGCCCTTGACCGGGATCAGCGAGCCGTTGTGGGCCACGCAGTTCTCGGTGTCCGCCTGGTGACGGGGGATCTTGAAGTAGCTGCGGAAGACCAGCTTGCGGTGGTCGCCCCGGCCGACGATGTCGTAGATGCCGTCGGCGCCGCGGTCCGGGCCGATCTCCGCGTTGCAGGTGGCGGCGCCGCCGCCGCCCAGCTCGTCGGTGAAGACGACCTTGTTCGCCCTCTGGTTGAAGGTCGCCGAGTGCCAGAACGCGAAGTTCACGTTGTCCTGGACGCGGTCGATGACCTTCGGACGCTCGGGGTTCTTGATGGAGAACAGGATGCCGTCGCCCATGCAGGCGCCCGCCGCGAGGTCCTTGGAGGGCAGGACGGTGATGTCGTGGCAGCCGGTGGTCTTGGAGACGCCCGGGTTGGTGGGCCCGCCCGGGTTGCCGCCGCCGTCGGGGCCCTCACCGGGGAAGAGCACGGGGAAGCCCACGACGGCCGCACGCTCGGGGGCCCTGCGCGGCACCTTGATGACGGAGATGCCGTCGTGCGGCGGCCGGCAGTCGGGATAGGCGGCGTTCGGCGAGTACGAGGAGACGTAGATGTAGACGTTCCTGCGCTCGGGCACCAGCGTGTGGGTGTGCGAGCCGCAGGCGGTCTCGACGGCGGCGACGTACTTCGGGTTCCGCTTGTCGCTGATGTCGAAGACCTTCATGCCCTCCCAGGAGGACTTCTCGGTCACGGGCTGCGTGGTGCTGTTGCAACTGCTGTCGCTGCGCGAGGAGTCGGTCGACAGGAACAGCAGGTCGCCGGAGACGGAGATGTCGTTCTGCGAACCGGGACACAGCACCTGGGCCACGGTCTTCGGCTTCTTCGGGTTCCTGATGTCGAAGATGCGGAAGCCGTCGTAGTTGCCGGCGAAGGCGTACCGGCCCTGGAAGGCCAGGTCCGAGTTGAAGCCGGACAGGGCGTCCTTGGGGATGTTGGCCAGGTGCTCGATGTTGTCGGAGTGGACTATCTCGTCCTGGCCGGGTATCTCGCCGTTCTCGATGGCGTCGCGCACATCGGCGCGCGCACTCTTGGACACCTCCTTCGACGTGGCCGGACTGTCCCCGGGGTCGGGGGTCGCGACGGCCGGGCCGGCGGTCAGCAGGGCGGACAGGAGCCCGGCGGCCGCAGCCACGACTCCCAGCCGTCTGCGCCGCGTTCGCGGGTCGTTCAACAGGGTCACTGTTTTCCTCCCAACGTCCGTTCCCGTCGGAACGGTCACGCCCCCGCAGTATCGTCTTCGCCATGCACATACCAACAGGGGGCAACAAACACGCGATGAAGTTTTTTGATCAGCACCCCCAGCCACAGGAGGTCGTTGTGTCCCCTCGCCTCGCGATGTCCGGCGCGTCGCTCGTCACGGCCTCACTGACCGCACTGGCCGTGCTCGCGCTGGGCGCCTGCGACTCGGGTTCGGACACCGGGTCGGCGGCCGCCGCCGGGCCCTCGGTGATCGCGCCGGGCAAGCCGGGCGAGGGCAACCGGACACTCTCCGCCGAGGAGGCCGAGAACCAGCGCGCCGACGACGACTCCCCCAACTCGGCGGACGTCTCCTATGCGCGCATGATGATCCAGCACCACGCCCAGGCGCTGAAGATGACCGAACTGGTGCCGGAGCAGGCCGAGTCCGGCCGGGTCAAGAAGCTGGCTGAACGGATCTCGGCGGCGCAGGGGCCGGAGATCGAGGCGATGAAGGGCTGGCTGAAGACCAACGGTGAGAAGGTGACGGGCGGCGGACACGATCACGCGACGATGCCCGGGATGGCCACCGAGGCACAACTGAAGAACCTGCGCGCGGCCCGGGGCAAGGCCTTCGACCAGCTCTTCCTCACGCTGATGATCACTCACCACGAGGGCGCGATCACCATGGCCACGGATGTGAAGTCCCAGGGCAACAACGTGCAGGTCGAGGAGATGGCCGACGACGTGGTCGCCCAGCAGACGAGCGAGATCTCACGGATGCGCGACATGCTGTGACGACGTGACGGGTCCCTCCGGCGTGACTCAGCGGCGCGCGCGACGGGGCGCCAGGAATCCCTCGTCGCGCGCCTGGCCGATCAGCCTGAGCGACCTGCGCCGACCGCGCCCGGTCGCGCGCATCACCGCGAGGACCGCATCGCCGCCCTCCTCCCGGGCCGCCCGGTACTCCTGGGCGACGAGCCTGCGCTCCTCCCTCCCTCGCGGCCACGCCGGACGGGCCCGCCGCGACGCGGCCGCTGCCGCACGTGCGGGGGCCGGTACGCAGGCCTCGAAGAGCGGGGTCTCCAGCCATTCGGCGAGCACGGCCAGATCGTCGAGGGACAGCGGCGGTTCGGCCCGTACGTCCTCGACCCGCACGTCCTGGCCGGACAGCACGGCGAGCGCGTCCACCCGGGCGCCGTCGGCGAAGGCCAGCCGGACATCGAACCACGAGGCCGTGGCACCGCCCTCGCTCACCACCCAGGTGTGCCGCACGGACATCTCACCGTCGTCCGGACAGCGGTCGGAAAGCTGAAGAGAACGATCAACGAAGGATGCTTCGAGCACATACGCAACGTAACCGAATGATCACATTCCATACGAACGGAACACGCTTCGTTCACCCGGCGCGACACCCTGTCAGCGGAGCCCGACCGGACTGCTCCCGCTGGTACCGCGTGTAGGCGTCGCGCAGGGCCGTCCCCGGCCAGTCGGGCGGGAGCAGCTCGGCGGGCAGCACCGGGTCGGCCAGCAGGTGGCGTACGACGGCCGCGAAGGCGGTGAGGCGGTCGGCCGGACGCCGGGCCCGGTCGACATGGGCGAGCAGGGCCCGCGCCCCGTCGGACCAGTCGTCCAGCGGCCACAGGCGCGCGGCCAGTTCGCGGGCCGGGGCCTCGGGGCGCGAGGTGAGCCGCTCGGCCACCCGGTCCAGCTCGGCGGGCAGCGGACGGCCCAGGTTGGCGGGGCGCAGCCAGACGCCCTCGCGGAGTTCGGCGAGGCGCAGGGCGGTCAGGTGGGTGCGCAGCTCGGCGCGCGCGGCGGGGCCGCGCCCGGTCGCGGTGATCACGAGCATCTCCCAGTCGCCGTCCCACGCGCGCGTGTGCGGACGCAGGGCCTCGTCCTGGCGCCGCTGGCGCTCCAGAAGGCGCTCGCTGAGCCGGTAGCCGGTGTCCGTGCGCCTGAGGTCCCCGGCGGCGGCCATCCTGCTGAGCGCCGCGCGCACGGTGGAGGCGCCGACGTCGAACCCCTCGACGAGCCGCACCAGATCCCGCGCCGGCAGTTCGGGGGGATGCGTACCGAGCAGCAGGCTCAGGACCACCGACCGCGCGGACAGCGGACGCAGCGTCAGCCCGTCGGGTGCCCGGGAGCCGGTCATCCGCGCGGGCTCGTGTCGTGCGTCCACATGAGCACGTACTGTACGTGCGCCGACCGTATTGCACTATTGCTGCGACCGCAGGGGTAGTACAACACTCGGTGCATGACGACACTCGCGCAGGAGCCGTACGAGCCGTTCGAGGAGTCCGAGGAGTCCGAGGGGTTCGAGGGGGCTGCGGGGGCTGCGGGGGCTGCGGGGGCTGCGGGGGCTGCGGGGGCTGCGGGGCACCCGGAGGGGTACGCCACGCACGACGTCACCAACCAGCCCCCTCCCCTGGCCCCCTACGACGCCTCCGACGACCCGGTCCTGCTGGAGGGCGTGCGGCGGGAGGGCGCCGTGTGGGCCGAGGACGGCCTGCGGCGGCTGGGCCGGCGGGCGGGCAGCGCCGAGGCGCAGGAGTGGGGCGACCTCGCGAACCGCCACGAGCCCGTGCTGCGCACGCACGACCGGTACGGCAACCGGGTCGACGAGGTCGAGTACCACCCGAGCTGGCACCACCTGATGCGGGTGGCCGTCGGTAAGGGGCTGGCCGGCGCGCCCTGGGCCGACGACCGGCCGGGCGCCCATGTCGCGCGGACGGCGGGAGGACTCGTCTGGGGGCACACCGAGGCGGGCCACGGGTGCCCGACCTCGATGACGTACGCGGCCGTTCCGGCGTTGCGCGCCCAGCCCGAGCTGGCGAAGGTCTACGAGCCGCTGCTGACCGCCCGGGAGTACGAACCGGGACTGCGGACACCCACGGAGAAGCGCGGTCTGCTGGCCGGCATGGGGATGACCGAGAAGCAGGGCGGCTCGGACGTCCGTACGAACACCACGGCGGCCACCCCGACCGCCGAGCCGGGCGTCTACACGCTGCGCGGGCACAAGTGGTTCACGTCGGCGCCGATGTGCGACGTGTTCCTGGTGCTGGCGCAGGCGTCCCCAGCCGGAGGCAAGGGAGGAAAGGGAGGACTGTCCTGCTTCCTGGTGCCCAGGGTGCTGCCCGACGGCACCCGCAACACCTTCCGCATCCAGCGCCTCAAGGACAAGCTCGGCAACCGGTCCAACGCGTCTTCCGAGCCGGAGTTCGACGGGACGGTGGCCTGGCTGGTGGGGCCCGAGGGGCAGGGCGTCAAGACGATCATCGAGATGGTCAACTGCACCCGGCTGGACTGCGTGATGTCGTCGGCGACGCTGATGCGCAAGACGCTCGTCGAGGCCGGTCATCACGTACGGCACCGCAGCGCGTTCGGCGCCCGGCTGGTCGACCAGCCGTTGATGCGCAACGTCCTGGCCGACCTCGCGCTGGAGTCCGAGGCCGCGACGACGCTCACCCTGCGGCTCGCCGGGGCGGCCGACCGTGCCGTGCGCGGGGACGCCGGGGAGGCGGCGTTCCGGCGGATCGCCACCGCCGTCGGCAAGTACTGGGTGACCAAGAGGGGACCGGCGTTCACCGCGGAGGCCCTGGAGTGCCTGGGCGGCAACGGCTACGTGGAGGAGTCGGGGATGCCCCGCCACTACCGCGAGGCGCCGCTGCTGTCGATCTGGGAGGGCTCGGGGAACGTCAACGCCCTCGACGTGCTGCGGGCGCTCGGCCGCTCCCCCGCCGCCGCGCAGGCCCTGTTCGACGAACTCGCCCTCGCGCGCGGTGCGGACGCCCGGCTGGACACTGCGGTGGCCCGGCTGGAGGCGGGGCTCACCGGCGCGTCCGAGACCGGTGCCCGCCGGCTGGTCGAGCTGATGGCGCTCACCCTCCAGGCCTCCCTCCTGGTCCGGCACGCCCCGCCCGCCGTCGCCGACGCGTTCTGCGCGACCCGGCTCGGGGGCGACTGGGGACACTCCTTCGGCACGCTGCCGGACACGGCCGACCTCGACGGCATCTTGGCGCGGGCACTGCCGGGCGAGGGCTGAGCGGCCGGCGCGAAGACACCTCGCCGGACTCGACACCACCGGTCTGACCTGCGGCGACCCTCCTCCAGAGGTGACTGTCAGTGGCTGGGTGCAGACTGTCCCGTGTCCGAGACGAAGGCGTCGACGAGGACGCCGCGGAGGTGATCGGCATGACCGAGGTACTGCTCGCCGTGGGCACCCGAAAGGGCCTGTTCATCGGGCGTCGGCGGGGTGGCACCTGGGAGTTCGACGAGAGTCCGTACTTCAACGCACAGGCGGTCTACTCGGTCGCCCTCGACACCCGCGGCGCCACCCCGCGGCTGCTGGCCGGCGGCGACAGCGCGCACTGGGGCCCGTCGGTGTTCCACTCCGACGACCTGGGCCGGACCTGGACCGAGCCGAGCGCGCCGGCCGTCAAGTTCCCCAAGGAGACCGGCGCTTCGCTGGAGCGGGTGTGGCAGTTGCACCCGGCCGCCGCCGAGCCGGACGTGGTGTACGCGGGCACGGAACCGGCCGCGTTGTACCGTTCGGAGGACCGCGGTGAGAGCTTCGAGCTGGTCCGCCCGCTGTGGGAGCATCCCACGCGGTCGAAGTGGGTGCCGGGCGGTGGCGGTGAGGGGCTGCACACGGTGCTCACCGACCGGCGGGACGCGAAGTCGGTGACGGTCGCCGTCTCGACCGCCGGCGTGTTCCGCACCGCCGACGGCGGCGCGAGCTGGGCACCGTCGAACTCCGGTGTCTCCGCCGTCTTCCTGCCGGACCCGAACCCGGAGTTCGGCCAGTGCGTGCACAAGGTCGCGCGCGACGCGGCCACCCCGGACCGCCTGTATCTGCAGAACCACTGGGGGGTGTACCGCAGCGACGACGCCGGCGCGCACTGGACGGACATCGGCGAGGGCCTGCCCTCCACCTTCGGTTTCGCGGTGGCGGCCCATCCGCACCGCGGCGACACGGCATACGTCTTCCCGATCAACGCCGACGCCGACCGGGTACCGGCGGACCGCCGATGTCGGGTCTTCCGTACGGCGGACGCGGGCAAGAGCTGGGAGCCGCTCTCGGCGGGCCTGCCCCAGGAGGACCACTACGGCACGGTGCTGCGCGACGCGCTGTCCACGGACGACGCCGAACAGGCGGGCGTGTACTTCGGCAACCGCAACGGCGAGGTGTTCGCGTCGGCCGACGACGGCGACAACTGGCGGCAGTTGGCCTCCCATCTGCCGGACGTGCTCTGTGTGCGGGCCGCGGTCGTCGCATGAACCGGACTGTGAACCGGACAGGGGGGACCGGCCTTGGCCACCGGTTGATCGGGGTCACCCGTACGGCAGTAGGGTGACGCCCGTGGCACCACGACCCTTGAATGAAATCGTCGAAGCGGGCTGGGCGAAGGCCCTCGAACCTGTCGCCGGGCGGATCACCTCGATGGGTGAGTTCCTGCGCGCGGAGATCGCCGCCGGACGCACCTATCTCCCGGCCGGGGCGAACGTCCTGAGGGCCTTCCAGCAGCCCTTCGACGACGTCCGGGTCCTGATCGTCGGACAGGACCCGTACCCCACCCCGGGTCACGCGGTGGGGCTGTCGTTCTCCGTCGCGCCCGAGGTACGTCCGCTGCCCGGCAGCCTCGTCAACATCTTCCGGGAGCTGAACACCGACCTGAATCTCCCGCAGCCCTCCAACGGCGACCTGACCCCGTGGACCCGGCAGGGCGTACTGCTGCTCAACAGGGCGCTCACCACGGCTCCGCGCAAGCCCGCCGCGCACCGCGGCAAGGGGTGGGAGGAGGTCACCGAGCAGGCGATACGCGCGCTCGCGGCGCGCGGCAAGCCGATGGTGTCCATCCTCTGGGGCCGCGACGCCCGCAATCTGCGGCCGCTGCTCGGCGAGCTGCCCGCTCTGGAGGCCGCGCATCCGTCCCCGATGTCGGCCGACCGGGGCTTCTTCGGCTCCCGTCCGTTCAGCCGGGCCAATGACCTGCTGGTGCGGCTGGGAGGTCAGCCGGTCGACTGGCGCCTGCCGTGAGCACCGGCTTCCTGGCCGTGGACTCCGGCGGCTCGGGGCTGCGCGTCGTCGTCGGTACGGCCGGCGACGACGGACCCGGCCCGCTCGGCCGGCGCGCCTCGTCGGAGCCCGTCCGCACCGGGACGCGCGGCATCGAACCCGGTCATCTCCTGGCGCAACTGCTTCCCATGACAAGCGCGTTGCTCGCCGAGACCGGCGTGACCCGGCTCGGCACGGTCGTCGTCGGGGCCGCCGGTCTCGCCACCCTGGGCGACGCTTTGCGCGCCGAACTGCCGGGCGCGCTGGCCCGGGAGCTGGGCGTGCGCACGGTCGCGCTGGCCGCCGACGCCGTGACCGCGTACGTCGGCGCCCTCGGTCCGCGGACCGGAGCGGTGGTGGCCGCCGGCACCGGCCTGATCGCGGTCGGCACCGATCTGACCCGCTGGCGCCGTGCGGACGGCTGGGGGCATCTGCTGGGCGACTGCGGCAGCGGCGCCTGGATCGGACGCGCCGGCCTGGAGGCGGCGCTGCGCGCCCACGACGGCCGGGAGGACGGCTCCGCGCCGCTGCTGGCCCGGGCCGAGGAGCGCTTCGGCGCGGCGGCGGCACTGCCCGGGCAGGTGTATCCGCGTACCGACCGTCCCGCCGTCCTCGCCTCCTTCGCGCCCGAGGTGGCCGCCTGCGCGGCGGCCGACGACCCCGTCGCCGCCGGGATCCTCCGGGCCGCCGCCCGGCACATGGCCGACTCGGCCGCCGCCGTGTGCCCGGCCGGCGGTGAGCCCCGCGTCGCGGTCACCGGCGGGCTGCTGCGGATGGGCGATCCGCTCGTCGTACCGCTGGGAGAGGAGTTGGCGAAGCGGCTTCCGCAGGCCCGGTGGACGGCCGCGGAGGGTGATCCGCTGGACGGCTCGGTCCGGATCGCGACCGCCCTGGCGAACGGCTCGCTCACTCTTCCGAGTGACGACAGAATGCTGTGGGTGACGACCGTGCCGGGCGGCTGAGAATCGGTCCGCCGACGAGGTGAATCATGCCGATGTCCGCCGATCCGTACATCACTCATCAGACAAAACCGGACGGATACCGCTCACCTGCACCCTCCCCGAACAGGGAAACCCCGGAAACCAGTAACATGCGGCGCCATGAGCTCCCCCACTGGGCCCGCGTCCGGCCTGCCAGTACGAATGCCGCGCCCCCGCCAGCCCGGACGGCACCGCCGTCCCGAACCCCTGGTGGCTCCCGAGGGCGCGCCGGCGCTCGTCCTCGCGGTGCCGGGGACGCCCAGCAGCGCCACCCGCGGCCTCGCCGACGAGGTCATCAGCATCGCCCGCTCCGAGCTGCCCGGGCTCGACGCCCGGATCGGCCACCTCGACGGGGACGACGACGAGTTCTTCTCGCTGTCGACCGTGCTCGTGCGGGCCGCCGAGGAGCGCACCGCCCGCTTCGAGCAGGCGCGCGCCGCCGGCATGGACGTCAAGGAGCCCGAGGGTCCCGTCGCCGTCGTCGTGCCGCTGCTCGCCGGGCCGGACGGCGCGCTGCTGCGCCGGATCCGGCAGGCCGTGATGGACAGCAAGATCGCGGCCGAGCTGACCGACGTGCTCGGTCCGCACCCGCTGCTGGCCGAGGCGCTGCACGTGCGGCTCTCCGAGGCCGGTCTGGCCCGCGCCGACCGTGCCCGCCTGTTCACGGTGGCGACGGCCGCGGACGGCATCATCCTGGCCTCCGTGGGCGGTGACGAGGCCGTCCAGGCGGCCGGGATCACCGGCATGCTGCTCGCCGCGCGCCTCGCCGTGCCGGTGATCGCGGCGGCGCTGGACGAGGAGGGCTCGATCGCGTCCGTGGCCGAGCAGCTACGGAACTCGGGCTCCCAGCAGTTGGCCCTCGCGCCGTACCTGATCGGCCCGGAGATCGAGGCGTCCGTGCTGGAGGAGGCGGCCAAGGAGGCGGGCTGCTCCACCGCCGAGCCGCTCGGCCCGTACCCGGCGATCGGCAAGCTGGCGCTGGCGAAGTACACGACGGCGCTCGGCATCTCGCCGCAGCAGCCGCAGGGGACGCCGGTTCGGTGAACCGGGGCGGTGCGCGTGCCCGTCCAGGCGTGTGTGAGGGCCCGCTCCGGGAGAGGAGCGGGCCCTTCGGCGTTGCCGGGGGTACGGAGGACGTGTGCCACCCTGGGGGTACCTCCCAGGCCGTTCAGGCACTGGGGAGGCACGACTGCCCGTCCGCGGCTACGCGGAATGCGTCGCCCGCGGCCAGGACGCCGGGCCGAAGACCACGCAGGACGCCGCCGGGACCGCGAGGGAGCCGGTGCGGCGGGGGATGCCGGTGGACGGGTCGAGGGCGAACCAGGTCACGTCTCCGGAGCGCTCGTTGGCCGCGTACAGGAAGCCCTCCGCCACGGTGATCTCGCGGGGCCAGTGCCCGCCGCAGGGGACCGTGGCGGACAGCCGCAGTCCGTCCGGCTCCACGACGAACACGGACAGGACGTCCTCGCCCCGGGTCGCGGTCCACACGAAGCGGCCGTCGGGCGAGACCGCGATGCCGGACGGGTGGGCGTCGCCTGCCGGGGCCCCCGGCAGCACGGGCACCTCGGTGAGGGGCTTCAGTACGCCGTCGGCGGCGTCCCAGTGGCAGACGGTGACGGTGGGCGCCAGTTCGTTGACGACGTAGGCGTGGGAGCCGTCCGGGTGGAAGGCCAGGTGCCGTGGGCCCGAGCCGGGACGCAGCGCGATCTCCCGGTGCACGGCGGGAGCACCGTCCGCCAGGGTGCAGACCCGCACCGAGTCGGTGCCGAGGTCCACGCTGACGGCCCACCGCCCGCTCGGATCGGGCCGCACCTGGTGGGCGTGCGGCCCCTGCTGCCGCTGGGCGTGCGGGCCGGAACCGGTGTGCCGCAGGACGCCGGACGCGGCCCGGGCCAGGGCGCCGTCGGCGCGGACCGGCACGGCGGTGACGGTGCCGGAGCCGTAGTTGGCGATCAGCACGTGCCCGGCGTACAGGCTGAGGTGGGTCGGTCCGTCGCCCCCGACGGGCACCGGCCGCCCGGCGGGCTCGGGCTTGTCCCCGCTCACGCGGTAGGCGGCCACGGCGCCCTCCGCCGTCTCGCTGACGGCGTAGAGCGTGTCCCCGTCGGGCGACAGGGCCAGGTAGGAGGGGTCGGCCAGGTGGTCCGTGCCGCTCACGACCGTGAGGGCGCCGCTGTCGGGGGCGACAGTCGCCGTCAGGATCCCGGGGCCGCCGGCCGCCGTGAACGACCCGATGTATGCCCGCCGCTGCCGCCTGCCGCCGTCCGCCACCGCTGCCCCTCTCGTCCTTCGTTCTGCGTCGTCTGCGTCGCCCTGCGCCTGTCCTGCGCCTGTCCTCTGCGTCGCCGAGTCGGGTCGGTACCGACCGATCTTCCGACCCGGAGCGACGGTAGCAGTCGATCACTTGCGGTCTAGACCAAATGGGTGGCGCGCGGCGGGCGACGGGTCAGGCGCCGGCCAGTCGTGAACCGGAGGGGACGCGCAGGGGTGCGGCGAGTTCGGTGAGGGCGTGTTCCAGGCCGTGCAGGTGGGCCAGCGCGGGCTCGGCGGCGCGCGGCCCGCCCGCGTGGGCGGGGACGGCACCACCGCCGGTGAGTGCCTCGACCGCGCTCTCGACCCGCCAGCAGGCGGCGGCCAGCCGGGCGTCGTGCGAGGCCTCCGGGTCGGCCGCGACAGAGACCAGGCCGCGTATCTCCCGGGCGCAGTCGTCGAGCAGGGCGAGCACCCGGCGGGCCCGGCGCCTGCGCCCGTACATCGGGCTGAGCGGGTGCACCAGCGGGGCGACCGACAGCCGTACCCGGCCGAGCAACTGCTCCAGTTCGGCCACGTGCGGCGCCGGGTCGGCGCCGTCGGTTCCGGCGAGCCGGGCGGCGGCCTCGGCGGTGCAGGCGTGCACGCAGCGCAGGGCGCGCTGGATCCACGCGTCGGTGACGGCGTGCGTGGTGACGGGCAGGACGAGGAGCACGGCGAGCGCGGCGCCGAGCGCCCCGACACCGGTCTCGGCGAGCCGCAGGGCGAGCAGGCCGGGGCTGAGGACGCCCAGGAGGCCGTAGAGCAGCTCGGCGAGCAGGGTCACGCAGAGCATCATCCAGGTGTAGGAGACGGCGGCGGTGTAGAAGATCCCGAAGACGCAGGCGGCGGCGAGTACGGCGGTGGGCACCGCGGACCCGGCCAGCGGGACGGCGATCAGGAAGCCCAGGCCGATGCCGAGGACCGTGCCGAGGACCCGGCGGAAGCCCCGGACCAGGGTCTCTCCGCGCGAGGTGGTGTTGACGAACACCCACCAGGTGGCGCCCACGGCCCAGTACCAGCGGTCGCCGGACACCAGTTGCCCCACGACCAGGGCGAAACCGGCGCCCGCGGTGGCCTGCACGGCCTGGCGGGTGGTGATGCGGGCCAGTCCGGTGCCGGAGGGTGGTGCGGGGACGGCGGGCGCGGGCCGGCGGCGCTCGTAGCACCACAGGCCGAAGCGCACCGCCGCGGCGGCGGCCACGGACAGCAGGACGGCGGCGAACATCTCCGGCAGCCGGTCCGTGGTCGCGCGCAGGAACTGGGCGATGAAGAAGGTCATGAAGGCGAACACGCCGAGGCTGTGCCCGCGCGGGCCCCAGCGCCGCGCGTACACGCCCGCGCCGACGACGGCGAGGAAGGTGAGGCCCCTGGCCACGGGGTGGTCGTGCAGCACGGCGGCGGCGGTGAGCACGGGCAGCCCGGCGACCGGCAGCAGCGCGGTGGTGACGGCCTGGCCGCGCACGGTGGCGTCGGTGACGGTGAACAGCGCGAGCAGTGCGGCGAGCCCGCCGATGACGGCTCCCACCAGGGAGGTACCGGCCAGGCCGCACACCACGACGGCCAGCCCGATGCCGAGGACGGCCCGCGCGGCGAACCGCAGCCGGGACCGTCCCGGGTCCGGGCTCATGAACACCCTCTTCAGCACTGGTTGCCGCCCCCTCGCTCGCTCACGCCCACCGGCCCGAGAGTCACCACACGCAAAAGGCGCCGCGGGGTCCGCAGCGCCATCGACTCGTCCATAGGAGCATCTCTGCCACCAGTGGCTCAACCGGCTGCCGCACGAGTGTGCCATTGGTACATTTCTCGCGGCATTCCTACAGCCACCGAAGTGCCAATGGCCGACGAGAGGGGACCTGACCCGTCATGGCCGTCGACGAGCTCGACACCCGCATCCTGCGACTGCTGCTGGAGCAGCCGCGCACCAGCGTGCGCGAGTACGCCCGTCTTCTCGGGATCGCCCGCGGCACACTCCAGGCCCGGCTGGACCGACTGGAGCGCGACGGTGTGATCACCGGTGCCGCTCCGTCCCTCTCCCCCGCCGCCCTGGGGCATCCGGTGCTCGCCTTCGTGCACATCGAGGTCACCCAGGGCCGCCTGGACGAGGTGGGCGAGGCGCTGGCGGGCGTCCCGGAGATCGTCGAGGCGTTCTCCATCACGGGCGGCGGAGATCTGCTGACCCGCGTCGTGGCCCGTGACAACGCGCACCTGGAGGACGTGGTGCAGAAGCTGATCAGCCTGCCGGGAGTGGTCCGCACCCGCAGTGAGGTGGCGTTGCGCGAGCGCGTCCCGCACCGGCTGCTGCCCCTGGTGGAGTCGATCGGGCGCACGGCACGCAAGTGACGCTGGAGTCCTTGGAGTCCTTGGCATCCTGGATCCCATGAGCACTCTCGGCGACATCTCGGTCATCTTCGATCTCGACGGAACGCTGGTGGACAGCGAGCCGAACTACTACGAAGCGGGCCGACGGACCCTCGCCGAGTACGGCGTTGCGGACTTCACCTGGGCCGACCACGAGGCGTACGTGGGCATCAGCACCCGGGAGACGATCGCCGACTGGAGGCGGCGGTACGGGCTGCGGGCCCCGGTGGAGGAACTGCTCGCGGTCAAGAACCGCCACTACCTGGGACTGTCCGGCACCTCGGCCCGGGCGTACCCCGAGATGCGGAAGTTCGTCGAGCTGCTGGCGGGCGAGGGCGTACCGATGGCGGTGGCGTCGGGTTCGTCGCCCGAGGCGATCGGGACGATCCTCGCCCGCACCGGCCTGGACGCACAGTTGCGCACGGTCGTCTCGGCCGACGAGGTCGCGCGGGGCAAACCCGCCCCCGACGTCTTCCTGGAGGCGGCCCGCCGGCTGGGGGCGGACCCGGCCGACTGCGTGGTCCTGGAGGACGCGGCGCCGGGTGCCGCCGCCGCGTACGCGGCCGGGATGCGCTGCATCGCGATCCCGTACGTCGCGGCGCAGGCGGACGCCCCCGAGTTCGCCACCGCCGGCCTGCTGCTGCGCGGAGGTCAGGAGGAGTTCACCGCGCGGACGGCGTACGACTGGCTGGTGCGGGCGGCACGGGCTTCCTGACCATTCTGGGCGGGCGCAGATTTTGCCCGAAGCGGTGATCAGATCGCCGCCCGCATCCGTACCTCCTGGTGTCCGAGCCTGTCTTCGCCCCAGGAGGCACGATGCGCATCACGCGCACCACGGCAGGGACCGCCTTCGTGGCCGGTGCCCTGGTCCTCACTCTCACCGCACTCGCGTACCCGGCCATGCTCGGGGTACAGAACGCGGGCAGTGACCAGGCCCGGATCGTCACCAACACACGGTTCGGGCCGCTCACGGAGCAGGACCGGGACTTCGTGGTGAAGGTGCGTGCCGCCGGGCTGTGGGAGCACCCGCTGGGGCTGATCGCCATGGAGCGGGGGACGACGCCGGAGATGAGGGAGGCCGGTGAGCACCTGGTCGTCGGCCACTCCCGGCTGGACGCGACCTGCCGGAAGATCGCGCCGGAACTGGGCATCACCCTGCCCAATCAGGCGTCCCCGCAGCAGCAGCAGTTCGTGTCGACGGCGAAAGGGGCCACGGGCAAGCAGTTCGACACCACCGCGGTCAACATCATGCGGATCACCCACGGCCAGATCTTCCCGGCCATCGCCAAGATCCGCGCCAACACCAAGAACTCCCTGGTGCGGCAGCTCGCCGACCAGGCCAACGACACGGTGCTGGACCACATCACCGTGCTGGAGAAGACCGGGCTGGTCAACTTCGACCAGGTCAACTTCCAGCAGACCGCCCCGCCGAACCTGCCCAAGGTGCAGCTCACTCCGCCGGCTCCGCAGCCGGGCGAGCCGGTGGTCTCCCTCACGGCACCGCCGGGCCTCGACGTCAACACCTCGGCGCCGACACCGAGTCCGACGGTCCGCTGACGCGTCGGGCGTCGGGCGTCGGGTGGGTCAGCGGCCGCGGGGCTTGCCGCGTCCGCCGCCCCTGCCGCTTCCGCCCTTGCCGCTCCCGCTCTTGCGGTTGCCGCTCTTGCCGTTGCCGCTCCTGGGGTTGCCTCCGGCGCCGCGCCGGGCGGCGCCGCCTGCCTGCTTTCCCGTCGCCGGCTTGTGACGCGTGGGGGCTGCTGCCCCTTCGGCGCGCCCGCTCTTCGAGCGCGCCGGGTCGGGCTGCCGGCCCCGGGTGCTGTTGACGGTCCGGCCCCGGACGATGCCGATGAAGTCCTCGACGCGGTCCGTGTGCGCGTCCTCGGGCCAGGACAGCGCCACGCCCGACTCGGGGGCGTCCGTGACCGTCCGGTACGTGAGGTCCCTGCGGTGGTGCAGCCGGGCCAGCGACAGAGGCACGAGCAGCACGCCGATCCCGGCCGCCACCAGCTCGACGGCGTCCGCGGTGGTGGCCGGACGCTCGAGAGCGGGCCTGCCCGGCAACCCGTCCCAGTCGAGGACGTCGTCGAGGGGGTGCAGCACGATCTCGTCGGCGAGGTCCTCGACGCCCACCTCGTCGGCCGCCGTGACGAGGTGGTCCTTGGGGATCACCACGACCGTGGTCTCGGTGTAGAGGGGGATGGCGCTGAGTACGGTCCGGTCGACCGGCAGCCGCACCACTCCGGCGTCGGCGTCGCCCGCCAGCAGCACTCCGGCCGCCCCGGCGGCGGGAACCCGGGTCACGGAGAGGGGGACGTCCGGCAGCCGCTCGTTCCAGATGCGCACCCATTTGTCGGGCGTCACCCCCGGGACGTACGCGAGCCGGAACGAGGGGGGAGCTTCCGAGCCTGTCACGCGGCCAGGTTACCGGGCGTGGTCGGCGGCCGCTCACACGATCGATACCCTTGGCATCATGACGCCGCACCAGAACACCCAGTCCATGAAGCCCGCGACCGCGGCGAAGAAGCTGGGTGTGTACCTCGAGGCCACACCCGCCCAGTTCCGGGAGGGCGTCGTCACGCGCGCCGAGCTGAACGCGCTTCAGGCCGACCCGCCCGCGTGGCTGCGCGACCTGCGGCGCGACGGTCCGCACCCGCGCCCGGTGGTGGCGGCCAAGCTGGGCGTCTCCATCGCGGGTCTGCACCGGGGCGGGGTCGCGGAGCCGCTCACCACGGAGCAGATCGAGGCGCTGAAGCAGGAGCGCCCCGAGTGGCTGGAGCGGGAGCAGACCGTCCAGGCCGACGTGCGCAAGGAGGCGGTCCGCGTGAAGCAGCTACACGCCGAGCGCGCGGAGCGTGCGGAGCGCGACTGACCGACCCGGCCCGGCCCGACCTGGCCCAGCCCGGCCAGGCACGCCCACGCTCGCCGCTCTCTCGTCCCGCGGCAGCCAGTGCGACACCACGTAGTCGCGCTCAGGCCCGCGCACACCGGCCGAGCCGCCCTGGGTCGACGGCGCGGGTGCCGACCGCTCTCAGCGGGGCGCCGTACCGCCGAAGAGGTCGGCGCAGTCCGCGGGCAGCCGCGCCAGCAGACGGTCGACGCGATCGCGGGGCACCGCCTCGGTGAGGGTGGAGAGTACGGCGCCCGCGTCCCATTCGGCGGTGCGCGGCCGGGCGCCGGTCTGCTGGGCCACGCGGCGCAGGAACTCCTCGCGGCCGAAGGACTCGGGGCGCCCCCGTTCCAGGATCAGCGCGTCGTCGAAGGGCGCGGGCAGGTCCGAGGCCAGTCCTGCGGCCTCCTCCGCGGTGATGTGGGAAGCGATCACCCACAGGACGGCGGTGATGACCTGCTCGGCCTCGTCGTCGCTGTGGAACTCACCGCGGTCGCGGACCCGGGTCAGGAATGCGTCGCGCCGCATGGCGTCGTCTCCTTCCGCCGGTTCGCGCTCCGGGGCGGGTGCCCCCGGCCGGTGCGGGCGAAACGGGCGCGCTCTCACCGTCGTAAGCGGCTGACGTCGGCGAGTTCGGTCACCCGGGCCAGGGCGTCCCGCGTGAACAGGGCGCGTCCGGCGGCGATCCGCCGACGCCGGGCCGGGCCCGGGGCGGTGAGCCGTCGCAGCGCTCCGAGCAGCGCGGCCTCGTCCGCGGCGACCTCCGAGACACCCAGCGCGGCCATCCTCCGGACACCGTCGGCGCCGTGTCCGGGTATCGGGCGGTGGCCCACGACCGGCAGTCCGGCGGCGAGCGCCTGTACGGCGGTCTGGCCCGCGGCGTTGTCGATCAGGGCGCGGGCGGTGTGCAGCAGGCCGGGCATGTCCGTGACCCAGCCCAGGGCGACCACGCCCGGGATGCGGGACAGCGCGCGGCGCAGCCGCCGGTTGTCGCCGCACAGGACGACGGGCAGGAAACCGTGGTCCGCCAGCAGCCGGACGGTGGCGTCCAGGTGCGAGCCGACGCCCCAGGCACCGGCGGACAGCAGCACGGCGGGTCGCCCGGGGCCGAGCCGGTCGAACAGCTCCCGCCACTGGTCCGTCCCGGGCGTCCCTGGCGCCTCAGGGGTGTCGGGGGTGTCGGGGGTGTCGGCGAGGAACTCCGGGGCCACGACGGGGCCGCACGTGCCCGCCGGCATGCCGGTGCTCTCCCGCACCTCGCGCGCCGCGTCCTCGGTGAGACACAGGAGGTGATCGTTGCCGGGGTGCAGCCACTGCCGGTGGATCTCGAAGTCGATCACGAGGACGACGCTGGGCACGGGCAGCAGACCGCGGGCCCGGAGATGACCGGTCAGTTGCGCGCCCAGGTGGAAGACGGGAACGACCACGTCCGCCCCCGTGCGCTCGGCCAGCCCGCGCAGCCTGCCGCCGGCGAGCCTGGCCAGGGGCGTGCCGCTGGGGCGGCGTCCCGGGCCGGGGCGCAGGAAGAGGCGGTACAGGGCGGCGTAGGCCCAGGGGAAATGGCGTACCGACCCCCGGTAGAAGCACCTGAGCGCGCCGCCCAGGCCGTACGGCAGCAGGGCGAGGACGTCGACGACCTGGGCGTCGCCGCCGCGCTCCCGGGCCCGGCGGACCAGTTCGGCGGCGACCGTGTCGTGACCGGCGCCCATGCTCGCGCTGATCACCAGCAGACGTCTGCCGTTGCCGTTGCCGACACCGTCCCGTGGACCGCCCGGGACGGCGTGCCGGCGGGGCGTCGATGAGCTGCGAGGATGCACGGCGGACCAAGTTGCCCGCCCCACCGGTTCCAAACCATCACGCAAGCGGGCGTTTCGGGTGTGCCGCCAGGGATACTCCGTGACCGCCCGTCCGGCCGGACGCCGGAGCCCGACCGACCGGTCGGTCGCTCCCCGGTGCCCGCCCCGAGCCAAGGTGGTCCCCATGGTCCATGCGTTCTCCCGTCCACGGTCCGGCCCCGGACCGCAGGTCGTCGCACCCGACGCGGACCACGCGAGGCCCCGGCGGCAGCCCCTCGGCATCCGGGACACGCGGACCCGTACGGCGCTCGTGACGGGGGCGTCCTCCGGCATCGGCGCGGCCGTGGCCCGCCGTCTGGGTGACGAGGACGGCTGGCGACTGGTGCTCACCGGGCGTGACCCGGTGCGGCTGCGCAAGGTCGCCGACGCGACGTCGGCCACCGCGTTCGCCGCGGATCTCACCCTGCCAGGCGCCGACCGGCAGCTCACCGACTTCACGCTGGCCACGACGGGCCGGGTGGACCTGCTGGTGGCCGGGGCCGGGGTGGGCTGGGCCGGGGAGTTCCTGGACATGCCCCCGCACACCATCGACGAGGTGCTCGACATCAACGTGCTGGCCACGCTTCGGCTGGTGCGACTGCTGCTGCCGGGGATGGTGGCCGCGGGTTCGGGGCGGGTGGTGCTCATCGGGTCGCTGGCGGGCAGTGTGGCGGTGCGCGACGAGGCCGTGTACTCCGCCGCGAAGGCCGCGGTCGGCGCCTTCGCGGACGCCCTGCGCTACGAGTTGCGGGGCACCGGCGTGGGGGTCACGCATGTGGTGCCGGGCGTCGTCGACACACCGTTCTTCGAGCGGCGCGGCGCTCCCTACCAGCGGTCCAGGCCGCGTCCGGTTCCTCCCGAGCGCGTGGCCGACGCGGTGCGTACCGCGGTGCTGCGGGGCCGGGACGAGGTGTACGTGCCCTCCTGGCTGTGGCTGCCGTGCCGGGTACGGGGTGCGGCTCCTGGACTCTACCGGCGGCTGGCCGCGCGGTTCGGATGACCGGGAGCGCGCCGCGGTGAGTGCCCTCACCGTCGTCCTGGCCCTGTTCGCGGCACTGTCCAACGCGGCGGCGTCGGTACTTCAGCGCCGGGCCGCGGCGCAGGACGAGGTCCGGGCCGGGGCCAGGCACACCGTGGTGCGCTCACTGCTGCGGCTGGTGCGCGACCGGTACTGGGTCGCCGGGGCGGCGCTGCTCGCGCTGACGACGGTGTTGCAGGCGGCCGCGCTGGCGGTGGGCAGTCTGGCCGTGGTCCAGCCGCTGATGGCCAGCGAGCTGCTGTTCACCCTGGTGGTGGGCAGTGCGGTCTTCCACCGGCGTCCGGACTCGCGGACGTGGATGGCGTTCGCGGCCCTGGCGGTGGGGCTCGCGCTGTTCCTGGGCGCGGCCGCTCCGTCGGCGGGCCACGACACCGCCACCGCGGGCCGGTGGGGCTGGGCGGGGCTGGCGCTGTTCGTCCTGATGACGGTCCTCGCCTCGGCCGGCAGCCTGGTGCGGGGAGCGCCCCGTGCGGCGCTGTTCGGCTCGGCGTCCGCGGTGGGGTTCGGCGGTACGGCCGGGCTGCTGAAGGAAGTCACCGGACGGCTCCCCCAGGGGGTGGGCGAGGTGCTGACCCAGTGGCCGCCGTACGCCACGGCGGTGGTCGGCGTGGTCAGCTTCCTGCTGCTGCAGAGTGCGTTGCGGGCGGGGACCCTCGCGGCGTCGCAGCCGGCGCTGACCCTCGGCGACGCGCTGACCAGCGTCGCCCTGGGCTGGGGCCTGTTCGGCGAGGAGATCCTGCTCGGCGTGCGGGTGCTGCCCGAGCTGATCGGCGTGGCGCTGATCGGCCTCGGCAGCGTCGGACTGGCCCGGGCACCGTCGGTCCACGGCGCCTGGGACACGGCCCCGGCGGCACGGGACGGACCGACCCGGCTCAGGACCGAGAGAAGAAGAGACGAAGACACGGATACCGGAAGAGACAGACACAGAAGCAGACACAGAAGCAGAGACAGAAGCAGAGACAGAGACGGAAGAGACTGAACTGAACGGACCGGAGGCACCACGATGCGTCAGGGGATTCACGCCGGACGGGCGGTGTACGCCGTCGTACCGGTCGTCGCCGTCGCGCTGGCCCACATCGGTCCGGCCGCGACCTGGCTGCCGGGGCTGCGCCGGCGCCGGTTCCCGGGCCTGGCCGGGCAGGGCAGCCCCGGCCACGTCGCACTCACCTTCGACGACGGCCCCGATCCGGCGTCCACGCCGCACTTCCTCGACGTACTGGACGAGCTGGGGGTACGGGCGACGTTCTTCGTCCTGGGCGAGAACGCCGTACGACACCCCTCGGTGGCCCGTGAGCCGGCCCGGCGCGGGCACGAACTCGCCGTCCACGGCTGGGCCCACGACCGCCCCTGGTGGCCGTCGCCGGCGCGGGACGCGCGCGAGTTGCTGCGTGCGGTCGATGTGGTGGGCGACGCCGCCGGCCGGGTCCCGCGGTGGTACCGACCGCCCTACGGCATTCTCACCTCCGGACGCTGGGCCGCCGCTCACCGGGCCGGGCTGCGGCCGGTGCTGTGGACGGCGTGGGGCAAGGACTGGCGGCAGGACGCGACGCCCCGCTCGGTACGGGCGACCGTCGCGGCGGACCTGCGCGGTGGCGGCACGATCCTCCTCCACGACACCGACCACGCGTGCGCGCCGGAAAGCTGGCGGGCGACCCTCGGCGCCCTGCCGGACATCGTGCGCGACTGCCGGGAGGCGGGGCTGTCGGTGGGTCCGCTGGGCGAGCACGGGGTGGGCGGGGGCGTGGTGGCGGCAGGGACGGCGGCACCGTTTCGGTGACCGGCGCCGGGATATCCGTAGCGTCATGAACGACAGCAGCCACGATCGGCACGCCGCACCGGACCTGTCCTGCCCACCCTGGGCGTTGCGCGAGTACGCCGTACTCGCCGACGGTGAGCGGGGGGCGGTCCTGGACCCCCGGGGCCGGATCGTGTGGCTGTGCGCCCCGCGTTGGCACGACGACGCGGTGTTCTCCGCGCTGATCGGCGGAGCCGGGCACTTCACGGTGGAGCCGGCGGACCCCTGGCACGTGTGGGGCGGCTCCTACGAGGAGGGCACGCTGATCCGGACCAGCCGGTGGGTGAGTGCCGACTGCGTGATCGAGTGCCGCGAGGCCCTGGCCCTGCCGGCCCGTACGGACCGGCTCGTGCTGCTGCGCCGCATGCGGGTGGAACGCGGCGAGGCCCGGCTGAACCTGGACCTGGACCCGCGGCCGGGGTTCGGGGAGGTCCCGATGCTCGCTCCCCGGCGGGAGGGCGGGGTGTGGACGGCCGAGGCCGAGGGGCTGCGGATGCGGCTCGCCGGGGCCCCGGAGGCACTCTGGCGGGACGGTGCCGGGCTGCGCGGCGAGTTCCGGCTGCGCGAGGGCGAGACGCACGACCTGGTCCTGGAACTGTCCGAAGGACGGGAGACCGAACCGCTCGACGCCGACGCGTTGTGGCGGGCCACGGAACGGGAGTGGCGGCAGGCCGTGCCGGACTGCTCGCGGCTGGTCGCGCCCCGCGACGCCCGGCACGCGTACGCCGTACTGCGCGGGCTGACCAGCGTTTCCGGCGGCATGGTCGCCGCCGCCACGACGTCCCTGCCGGAGCGGGCCAACAGCGGGCGCAACTACGACTACCGTTTCGCGTGGCTGCGCGACCAGTGCTACGCCGGTCTCGCGGTCGCCGCGCACGGGCCCCATCCGCTGGTCGACGACGCCGTGCGCTTCGTCGCCGAGCGCATCCTCGCGGACGGTGACGGGGTGCGGCCCGCCTACACGGTCGACGGCCGTCCGGTCGGGGCGGAACGCTCCCTGCGGCTGCCCGGCTACCCCGGCGGCAGCGACCACGTCGGCAACGACGCGGGCGCGCAGTTCCAACTGGACACCTTCGGCGAGGCGCTGCAACTGTTCGCCGCGGCGGCCGCGCACGACCGGCTGACCGAGGAGGCGGAACGGGCCGCCGTCGTCGCCGTGGACGTCGTCGAGCGGCAGTGGCTGAAGCCGGAAGCCGGGCTGTGGGAGCTGGAGGACCGGTGGTGGACCCACTCGCGGCTCAGCGTGGTGTGCGGGCTGCGGCGGATGGCGGAGGTGCTGCCCGGGGCGACGGGGCGGCGTTGTGCCGAACTCGCCGAGACGGTGCTGCGGGAGACCCGGCGCCGCTGCCTGACCGCCGACGGCCGCTGGCGGCGGGCCGCCGACGACGACGGGCCCGAGGCGGCGCTGCTGGTGCCGATGGCCCGCGGCTGCACGTTCGGCGACGACGAGGGGGCCGCCACCCGCGCGTACGTCGAGTCCCGGCTGGCGCAGGACGGGTACCTGTACCGCTTCGAACACTCGGGGGCGCCGCTCGGTGAGGCGGAGGGAGCCTTCCTGCTCTGCGGCTTCACGATGGCGCTCACCACGCACCGGGTCGGCGACCGGCTCGGCGCGTTCCGCTGGTTCGAGCGCACCCGGGCAGCGTGCGGGCCGTCCGGGCTGTTCGCCGAGGAGTACGACGTGCGGCAGCGCCAGCTCCGAGGCAACCTCCCGCAGGCCTTCGTGCACGCCCTGATGCTGGAGTGCGCGGTCCGCCTGGCCGGCGAGTCGACGCTGCCCTGAGCCTTGCCGTCAGCATCTGCCCCACCACCGGCACGCGGCCGGACGGGCACGCGGCAGGCGGTCAGTCGCGTCCAGTACCGGTGACCGCCGGTGGCCATCAGATCGTGGCCTCCGGCGAACGAGCCCGAGCAGCACTCTGTCCGCCCGCACCACGTCCGCCGGGCGCGGCCAGGAACCCGCCCCGGGGCCCCGGCGGGGGACGTGCTGCTCACCGAGGCCCGCCTCGCGCTGGACGCCCTGAAGGCCGCCGCCGGGCGGCGGGCCAGGCGGGCGGCCCAGGGGCCGGACTCGGACGCGTACCGCGTCAGGATCGGTTCCAGCAGACCCGCGTCCCCGTCGGCCTTCACGGCCAGCACCAGCTTCGCCCCGGAGCCGCTGTCGCGGCCGCGGCCGTCGGGGCCGCCTCGTAAGGAGGGCCACCGGGACCGCCGAGAGCCGTCGTACGGGCCCCGGCGGGAGCCCGGCGGCCGGCTGGTTGTCCCGACCCACCGGGCGACCGCCGCCGGGCGACCGCCGTCGGCCCCGCTCTCGTCAGGCCGCCGCCCCCGTCAGGTCCCCGTGGATCGGGGCCGCTCCGCCAGTCAGGGGTGCGCCCGTTCCGCCGCGGCGGGCCGCGACGATCTCCGCCGCGATGGACAGCGCCGTCTCCTCGGGGGTGCGGGCGCCGAGGTCCAGGCCGATCGGTGAGTGGAGCCGGGAGAGCTCGTGCTCGTCCAGGCCGGCCTCGCGCAGCCGTCGGTTGCGGTCCTCGTGGGTGCGGCGCGAGCCCATCGCCCCCACGAACGCGACCGGCATCCGCAGCGCCTCGGTCAGCAGCGGTACGTCGAACTTGGCGTCGTGGGTGAGCACGCACAGCACCGTGCGCTCGTCGGTCGGGGTGCTCCGCAGGTAGCGGTGCGGCCAGTCGACCACCACCTCGTCGGCCTCCGGGAAGCGGGCCGGTGTGGCGAAGACGGGCCGGGCGTCGCACACGGTGACGTGATGGCCGAGGAACTTCCCGGTCCGCACCAGCGCCGCGGCGAAGTCGACCGCACCGAAGACGATCATGCGGGGCGGCGGGACACTGGACTCGACGAGCAGCGTGAGCCCGCCGGGGCAGTGCGAACCGTCCTCCGAGAGCCCGATCGTGCCGGTGCGGCCGGCGTCCAGCAGGGCTCCGGCCTCGGCGACCGCCGTGCGGTCCAGGTCCGGGTGGCCGCCGAGACCGCCCTCGTGCGAGCCGTCGGGCCGGACAAGCAGCGCCCGGCCCAGGAGCCCGGCGGGGCCCGCGACGACCCGGGCGAGGGCAGCGGTGCCGCCCCGGGCGGCGGTCGCCAGCGCCGCCCGGAACACCTCCCGTGCCGGCGCCTGCGCGCCGACCGGCGTGACCAGCACGTCGATGATCCCGCCGCAGGTCAGCCCGACGGCGAAGGCGTCCTCGTCGCTGTAGCCGAACCGCTCGCGCACGCTCTGGCCGCTGTGGAGGGCGTCGGAGCACAGGTCGTACACCGCGCCCTCCACACAGCCGCCGGAGACGGAGCCGATCACGGTGCCCTCGCTGTCGACGGCGAGGGCGGCGCCGGGACCGCGCGGCGCGCTGCCGCCGACGGAGACGACGGTGGCGACCGCGAACTCCCGGCCTTCCGCGAGCCAGCGGTGCAGCTCGTCGGCGATGTCAAGCATCCGTGCCGCCCCCGAGCGTGGGCACCCCCGCCGACAGCACGCGGTCGGGCCGGATCGGCAGGTTCCGGTGGCGGACGCCGGTCGCGTGCCGGACGGCGTTGGCGACGGCCGCCGCGGCGCCCACGATGCCGATCTCGCCGACGCCCTTGATGCCGACCGGGTCGTCCGGGTCGGGATCGTCCACCCAGTCCGCGTGGATGTCGCCCACGTCGGCGTTGGTGGCCACGTGGTAGCCGGCGAGGTCGGGGGCGTAGAGGCCGCCGCTCGTCCGGTCCCGGACCGCCTCCTCGTGCAGGGCCATGGAGATGCCCCAGACCATGCCGCCGACGAGCTGGTTGCGGGCGGTGAGCGGGTTGACGATGCGGCCCGCCGCGAAGATGCCGAGCATGCGGCGCACCCGTACCTCGCCGGTGGCGGTGTCCACGGCGACCTCGGCGAACTGCGCCCCGAAGGAGTGCCGTTCCTTCTGGGCGAGGGTGCCGAGGAGGGAGCTGGTGTCGGACCGTACGGTGATGCCCTCCGGCGGGATCGTCGTGCCCAGTGCCAGCCGCTCCCGCAGCTCGCGCGCCGCCTCCGTGATCGCCCAGGCCCAGGACCGGGTGCCCATCGAGCCGCCCGCGATCATGGCGGGACCGAAGTCGCTGTCCCCGATGCGCACGCCGACCCGGTCGGGCGTCACCTCCAGCGCGTCGGCGGCGATGAGGGTGAGCGCCGTACGGGCGCCGGTGCCGATGTCGGCGGCGGCGATCCGCACGGTGAAGCCGCCGTCGGCCTGGGCCGTCACGACGGCGGTGGAGGGACCGGCGCCCGAGTGGAAGGAGGCGGCGGCCGTGCCCGTGCCAAGGAGCCAGCGCCCCTCCCGGCGTCGCCCGGGGCGCGGGTCGCGCTCGGCCCAGCCGAACCGCCGGGCTCCCTCGCGGAAACAGGCGTCCAGGTTGCGGCTGCTGAACGGCAGACCGGAGACCGGGCCGACCTCGGGCTCGTTGCGCAGGCGCAGTTCGATGGGGTCGACGCCGCAGCGCTCGGCGAGTTCGTCGAGGGCCGACTCGACGGCGAAGGACCCCGGCGCCTCGCCCGGCGCGCGCATGAACGTCGGCGACGGCACGTCGAGCGGCGCGACCTCGTTGGCCGTGTGGTGGGCGTCGGCGTCGTACATCACCCGGGCCACACCCGCGCTGGGCTCGACGAACTCGTAGACGGTGGACGTCTGGTTCAGCGAGCGGTGCTCCAGCGCGCGCAGCCGGCCGTCCGCGTCGGCGCCGAGCCTGACCCGCTGCGTGGTGGGGCTGCGGTACCCGGCCAGCGAAAACATCTGACGCCTCGTCATGACGACGCGCACCGGCCGCTGCAGCTCGGTCGCGGCCATCACGGCAGCGACCTGGTGGGCGCGCAGGCCCTTGCTGCCGAAGCCGCCGCCGATGTGCTCGGAGCGCACCCGCACCGCGGACTCGTCGAGGGAGAACATCTTCGCCAGTTCGGTCTGGATCCAGGTCGTGCCCTGGTTGGAGTCGACGACCTCCAGCCGGCCGCCGTCCCACAGGGCGGTGGCGGCGTGCGGCTCCATCATGCTGTGGTGCTCTTCGGGAGTGGTGTACTCCTCGTCGACCACGACGGCGGAGGCGGCGAGGCCGGCCGCGAGGTCGCCCTTCCCGGTCTCGGCGGGCATGACCCCGCCGGCCGGGTGGGCGCCCGGGTGGTCGGCGGTGAGCGTGGTGTCGTGCGGCTCCTCGTCGTAGGCGACGACGAGGGCCTCGGCGGCCTCCCGGGCCTGCTCGGACGTCTCGGCGACGACGAGGGCGACCGGCCAGCCCACGTGGTGCACCCGGTCCTGCTGGAAGACGGCGCAGGTGGGGTCCGGCGGGATGCCCAGCAGGCCGATGTAGTCGGTGTCGACACGTGGCGCGTTGCCGTGGTGCAGGACGGCGAGTACGCCGGGCATGGCGAGGACGGGCTCCGTGTCGATCGCGCGGACGCGGCCGCGTGCGACGGTGGACAGCACCAGCCAGCCGTGCGCGAGGTCGGCGAAGGGGATCTCGCCGGCGTAGCGGGCCGCTCCGGTGACCTTGTCGCGGCCCTCGACGCGGGTGTGCGCGGTGCCGACGACGCCCCTGAGCGTCGTACGGCCGCTCGTGGCGGTGGTCATCGGGCCGCCTCCTCGGCGAGTTCGGTCAGGACGGCCACCACGAGGTTGCGCATGAGGGTCACCTTGTATCCGTTGTCGGGCAGCGGCCTGGCGGCCGCGAGTTCGGCGTCCGCGGCGGCGGCGAAGGTCTCGCCGTCGGCCGACGCCCCGGTCAGCACGGCCTCGGCCGCGCGGGCCCGCCAGGGCCGGGAGGCGACCGCGCCGAAGGCCAGCCGGGCCTCGCGTACGACGCCGTCCTCGACGTCGAGCGCGGCGGCGACCGAGCCGATCGCGAAGGCGTACGAGGCGCGCTCGCGCACCTTGCGGTAGCGGGAGCGGGCGGCGACCGCGGCGGGCGGCAGGGTGACGCCGGTGATCAGCGCGCCGGGCGGCAGGGCGGTCTCCCGGTGCGGGGTGTCCCCGACGGGGAGGTAGAAGTCGGCCAGCGGCAACTCGCCCGGCCCGTCGAGGGTTTCGTAGTCCACGACCGCGTCGAAGGCGGCGAGGGCCACGCCCATGTCCGAGGGGTGTACGGCCACGCAGTGGTCGGAGGCGCCCAGCACGGCGTGGTTGTGGTGCTCGCCCTTGATCGCGGAGCAACCGCTGCCCGGGGCGCGCTTGTTGCAGGGCTTGCTCAGGTCGGTGAAGTAGCCGCAGCGGGTGCGCTGGAGCAGGTTGCCGCCGACGGTGGCCATGTTGCGCAACTGCCCGGAGGCGCCGGCCAGGACCGCCTGGGTCAGTGCCGGGTAGCGGCGCCGCACTTCGGGGTGCGCGGCGAGGTCGCTGTTGGTGACGGTCGCGCCGATGCGCAGGCCGCCGTCCGAGGTCGGCTCGATGCCGTCCAGGGGCAGTTCACGGACGTCGACGAGCCGGCCGGGGCGTTCGACGCCGGTCTTCATCAGGTCGACGAGGTTGGTGCCGCCGCCCAGGAAGCGGGCGTCCGGGTCGGCGGCGAGCAGCGCCACGGCGCCGGAGACGTCGTCGGCGCGCTGGTATCCGAACTCCCTCATGCGGCCGTCTCCTTCGCGGTCTCGCCCTGACCGGCGTGGTCGATGTCGTGGGCCGTGGCCTCGTGGGCCTCGGCGGCGCGGGTGACGGCCTGGACGATGGAGACGTAGGCGCCGCAGCGGCACAGGTTGCCGCTCATCCGTTCGCGGATCTCGTCCGGTGTCAGGGCGGGCGGTCCGGCCTCGGGCCGTACGTCGTCGGTGGCGGCGCTGGGCCAGCCGGCCGCGTGCTCCTCGATGACGGCGATCGCCGAGCAGATCTGCCCGGGTGTGCAGTAGCCGCACTGGTAGCCGTCGAGGTCGAGAAAGGCCTGCTGCACCGGGTGCAGCCGGTCGCCGTCGGCCATGCCCTCGATGGTGGTGATCTCGCGTCCCTCCGCGGCGACGGCGAGGTTCAGACAGGACACGGCGCGGCGTCCGTCGACCAGGACGGTGCAGGCGCCGCACTGCCCCTGGTCGCAGCCCTTCTTGGTGCCGGTGAGATCGAGGCGCTCGCGCAGGGCGTCGAGCAGGGTGGTGCGGTGGTCGACGGTCAGTTGGTGCTTCTCGCCGTTGATGTTCAGGATGACGGCGCTGGACGTCGACGAGGGCGCTGGGGCCATGGTCAGCCTTCTTTGTTGTCCGGTGACAGGGAAAAACGGGCTGTGGGCAGCTACGGGCAGTGGGGCTGTGGGCAGTGGGGGTCGTGCGTGGCCGGATGGCCACCGGCCGGTTCCGCGGGCCGCGTCCGCCGCTAGAGTGGGGCGGGTAACCGGACAACTGTCCGCTCACTGAAAACGTAACGGACAGTTGTCCGGTTAGCAAGAACGGGATTCGGCCACGAACCCGGAAGGAGGACGAGTGCCGCCGCCGAAGAGGGACAAGCCGGACACGCCCCTGCGCTCGGACGCACAGCGCAACCGCGAACGCATCCTGCGCGTGGCCACCGAGGAACTGACGCGGTGCGCGAACGTCCCGTTGAGCGCCATCGCCAAGAAGGCGGGCGTCGGACAAGGCACCTTCTACCGCAACTTCCCGCACCGCGAGGCGCTCGTCCTGGAGGTGTACCGCTACGAGATGCGGCAGGTCGCCGATGCCGCGCCCGAGCTGCTGGCCACGCGGGAACCCGAGCGGGCCCTGCGCGAGTGGCTCGACCACCTCGCCCGGTTCGCCATGACCAAGGCCGGCCTGGCGGACGCGATCCGGCTGGTCACGAGCGCGCCCGGAGGGCCGGCGAAACCGGAACCCGCCCCGCTGACGGAGGCGGCCGATCTCCTGCTCCGGGCCAACGGGGAGGCCGGCACCATCCGCCCGGGAGTGTCCTCGGACGACTTCTTCCTCGTCATCGGCGGTCTCTGGCTGGTCGATCCCGGTGAGGACTGGCAGCCGCGGGTCACCCGGTTCCTGGACTTCGTCATGGACGGACTGCGGGCGGGAGCGCCGGGCCGGTGACCGCGCCCCGGTAGCGGTAGCGGCGTTCGGGCCGGCCGGCCACCCCGTAGCGCAGGGAGACGTCCGCGCCTCCGACGGTGTGGAAGTACTCCAGATACCGGCGGGCGCTGACCCGGGAGATGCCGGTCAGCGCCGCGCACTCGCTGGCGGACAGGGTGCCGTCGGCCTCCCGGAGGGTGCGTTCGACCAGCTCGGCGGTCTCCACGCTCATGCCCTTGGGCAGCGCGGGGACCGGGGCCGCCGCGCCCGCGGCTCCGGCCAGCACCCGGTCGATGTCGGCCTGGCTGCGCACGACCGTCCCCAGCAGCCGGCCCCGCTGGACGGCGTAGCGTTCGAGCTGGACCCGCAGGTCCTCGAACTCGAACGGCTTGAGCAGGTAGTCGACCACGCCGTGCCGCACGGCGCCGCGCACCGCGTCCGCCTCGCGGGCCGCGCTGATGACCATGACGTCGCAGTCGTGACCGGCGGCGCGCAGCCGGGGGATGACGTCGAGGCCGAAGACGTCCGGCAGGTACAGGTCGAGCAGGACGAGGTCGGGGCGCAGTTCCGCGACGGCACCGAGCGCCTGCTCCCCGGTGCCGGCGACCCCGACGACCTGGAAGGGCTCGACGCGTTCGACGAAGGCGCGGTGGACGCGGGCCACCATGAAGTCGTCGTCGACCACGAGCACGCCGATCGGACCGCCGGAACGGGGCGACGCTCCGGTGGCGGCGCTGGCGGTGGCGGTGGTGCCGGCGGTGGCGGTGGCGGTGGCGGTGGTGCCGGCGGTGGTGCCGGCGGTGGCGGTGGTGGCGGTCGGGGTGGCCGGGCGGACGCCGGACGGGTCGGCCGTACCGGTCGTGGCGGCCGTGGCGGTCCTACCGGCCATACCGGCCGTGGCGGTCGTACCGGCCGCATCGGACGTGGCGGTCGCGTCGGACGTGGCGGACGTGGCGGACGTGGCGGACGTGGCGGTCGTGGCGGTCGCGTCGGACGTGCCGCGCGTAGCCGTCATGGTGCTGCTCCTTCCGCCACCGCGTCGACGAGGTGGCTGACGGTCATGCGTGCGGTGAACACGGCCCCCTCGGGGGTGTTGGTCACCGAGATCTCACCGCCGTGACGTTCGCAGACCAGCCGGGTCAGCGCCAGGCCGATGCCGCGCTCGCCCTGCCGGGCGGCCTTGGTGGTGAAGCCGTGGGAGAAGACCTCGCGGGCCAGTTCGGGCGCCACGCCGGGTCCGGAGTCGCGCACCACGATCTCGACGCTGGAGGCGTCCTGCCTCAGCTCCACCTCGACCCACGCCTCGTGCTCGTCACCGGGCCCCGCGGCGGCGTCCACGGCGTTGTCGACGAGGTTGCCGAGCACGGTCGCCACGTCGGCGGCGTCCTCCGGCGCGAGCCGGTCCAGCGCCGTGCGGTCCGAGACGCGCAGCGCGACCCTGCGCTCGGCCGCGAGCGAGGACTTCGCGGTGATCAGCGCGGCGACGACGGTGTCACGGACCCGGCGGCTGAGGGTGACGTCCAGGGACTGCCGGCGTCGGCTGAGCCCGCGGACGTAGCGCACCACCTCGTCCTGCTCGCCGATCTGGATGAGCCCGGAGATGGTGTGCAACTGGTTGGCGAACTCGTGGGCCTGCGCGCGCAGCAGCTCGGAGGTGCTGCGGAAGGAGCCGATCTCCCGTTCCAGGCGGGCAAGTTCGGTGCGGTCGCGCAGGGTGGTGACCGAGCCGAGCGGGCGGCCGTCCTTGGTGACGGTCATCCGGTTCATGACCAGGACCCGCCCGTGACGGACGACGACCTCGTCGCGCGGCTCGGCCGCTTCGGGGGTGGCACCGGCCAGCACGTCGCGCAGCCGCCCGTCGATGCCGAGGCCGTCCAGGCTCTGGCCCACGCAGTCGGCGGGCAGGTCGAGCAGGCGCCTGCCCATCTCGTTGACGAGGGTGAGCCGGTGCTGCGGATCGAGGGCGACGACGCCCTCGGCGATGCCGTACAGCATGGCCTCCCGGTGCTCGGCGAGGCCGGCGATCTCACGCGGCTCCAGGCCGAGGGTCTGCCGTTTGACGCGCCGGGCCAGCAGCCAGGAGCCGGCCACGCCGAGGCCGCTGGCGATGCCGAGGTAGGCGAGGAGGTAGGAGGAGGCGCCGCTGAGGCGCTGCCACACGGTCGGGTCGGCCTCGCCGACCATCACCGTGCCGAGGTGCCGGCCGAGGGTCTGCCGGTTGGCGCCGAGCACCGGGACCTGGGCGACGAGTTCCCGGCTGCCCCGGAGGGTCAGGGGACCCGACCAGCCGCGTCCGGTACCGGCGCCGGCGCCCTCTCCGCGCGGCAGCCGGGTGCCGATCAGCGTGGGGTCGGTGGAGCTGACGACGCGGCCGTCGGCGTCGGCCACCGTGACCGAGGTGACCCCGGACTGGGTCTGCGTGGAGTTCACCAGCGGGGCGAGGGCCTCCTGCGGCACGGGGCGCAGCAACTGGCTGCGGACCAGCGGCGTGGCGGCCAGTTGTTCGGCCAGGGCGGTGACCCGGCGGCCCTCGACGCGGTTGAAGGTGGCCTTGGACTGGGCGAGCGAGACGGCGGCGACCGCGAGCAGGACGACCACGACGATGGCGAGCTGGAGGACCAGCATCTCGCCCGCGAGGGTCTGACGTCGGAAGGTGGGGGCCACGGCGGACTCGTTCTCGGCTGACGGAGGCAGTGGGGCGGTGGGGCTGTACAGGGGTGCAGGGGTGTGCCGGGTCGCCATCATGGCGCTCACCTGCGGCGAAGGAAAGGGATGTGCCGTCTTCGCAATGAAGCGGCGACCGCAATGAACACAACCTCCCTTGCTTCCGCAAGGAAGACACGCGGCCGGCTCGCGGGCACCATGTGGCCCACGTCACCCTCCCCCACAGGGCTCCCCCATGTCCCCCGTATCGATCCATCCAACCGACAGGTGGTGTCATTCGTGCGCCTGCGCACCCCCCTTGCCCTGCTCGGGGCCGCCGTGCTCGTGCTCGCGGGACCGCCGCTGTTCTCCTCGGGCAGCGACTCCGACTCCGGTACGCAGATCCCCGGCCTGCGCTTCATGGTTCCCAACACGCCCGGCGGCGGCTACGACATCACCGCCCGTACGGCCGCGAAGAACGCCGAGGACGCCGGGCTCACGCACAACATCGAGGTGTTCAACCTGCCCGGCGCGGGCGGCACCGTGGGGCTGAGCCGGCTGGTGAGCGAGCACGGCAACGGCAAGCTCGCCATGTCCATGGGTCTCGGCGTCGTGGGCGCCGTCCGCTCCAACGACGCCCCCAAGACCCTCGCCGACACCACGCCGATCGCGCGCCTCACCGAGGAGCAGGACGTCGTGGTGGTCGGCAAGGACTCGCCGTACAAGACGATCGACGAGCTGATCGCCGCCTGGAAGAAGGACCCGGGCAAGCTCCCCGTCGGCGGCGGCTCGTCGCCGGGCGGCCCCGACCATCTCGCGCCGATGCTGATGGCGCAGGCCGCCGGAATCCAGCCGAAGTCGGTCAACTACATCCCCTTCGACGGCGGCGGCGAGCTGCTCGCCTCGATCCTCGGCAACAAGGTCGGCTTCGGCGTCTCCGGCGTCGGCGAGTACCTGGACCAGATCAAGGCGGGCGAGCTGCGGGTGCTCGCGGTGACCGGCCCCGAGCGGGTGGACGACCTCAAGGACGCCCCCACGCTCAAGGAGTCCGGATACGACGTGGACTTCACCAACTGGCGCGGCCTCGTGGCCCCGCCCGGCCTGTCCGAGGCGCAGCGGAACAAGCTCACCCGCCTGGTCGAGGAGCTGCACGACTCGCCCGAGTGGCGGGAGTCGATGGACAAGAACGGCTGGGACGACGCGTTCCTGACCGGTGAGAAGTTCGGCGACTTCCTGGACGCCCAGGACAAGCGCGTGGTGTCGGTGCTGAAGGAGCTTGGACTGTGACGACGCGGACCGGCTCCGGCTCTGCCGCGAGCCCGAACCCGAACCCGGGCCCGGACCCCGCCCCCTCCCCCGGCCCGGTCCCCGCGCCCGGATGGCGCTCGTGGCTGCGCGAGCACTCCGAACTCGGCGTGTGCGTACTGCTGCTGGCGCTCGGCGCGCTCGTCCTGACCGACGCGCTCACCATGGACGTCGACATCACCCAGCGCGGGCCGGTCGGACCCAAGACCGTGCCCGTCGTGGTCGGCCTCGGCCTGCTGGTGATCGCCGCGCTGCTCGCCGTCGACGTCCTGCGCGGCGGCCGGGGCGAGGCCGAGGGCGGCGAGGACATCGACCTGTCCGAACCGGCCGACTGGCGCACGGTGCTGCTGCTGTCCGGGATCTTCCTCGGCGCCGCCGCGCTGATCGAACCGGCCGGCTTCCCCGTCGCCGGGGCGCTGCTCTTCTGGGGTGCCGCCTTCGCCCTCGGCAGCCGACGGGTGGACCGCGATCCGCTGATCGCCGCGGTGCTGTCGCTGATCACCTATGTCGTCTTCGACAAGCTGCTCGGAGTGCCGCTGCCCGGCGGTCCGCTGATGGGAGTGCTCTGACATGAACGCCCTCAACTCCCTCATGGACGGGTTCGGGACGGCCCTGACCCCGGTCAACCTGCTGTGGGCCGCCCTCGGTGTGCTGCTCGGCACGGCCATCGGCGTCCTGCCCGGCATCGGTCCGGCGATGGCGGTGGCGCTGCTGCTGCCGGTGACGTACGGGCTGGATCCGGTCGCGGCGTTCATCATGTTCGCGGGCATCTACTACGGCGCGATGTTCGGCGGTTCGACGACCTCCATCCTGCTCAACACCCCCGGCGAGAGTGCCGCCGTGGTCGCGGCCATGGAGGGCAACCCCATGGCCAAGGCGGGGCGCGGCGCACAGGCGCTGGCTGCCGCGGCCATCGGTCACTTCGCGGGCGGCATGATCGGCACGATCCTGCTGGTGGTGCTGGCGCCGACGGTCGCCGACCTGGCGGTGGACATCGGTGCGCCGGACTACTTCGCGATCATGGTGCTGGCGTTCATCGCCGTGACGTCGGTGCTGGGTTCGTCGCGGGTCAGAGGCCTGGCCTCGCTGCTGATCGGTCTGACGATCGGCCTGGTGGGCCTGGACCAGATGACGGGCCAGCAGCGGCTGACCTTCGGCTCGCTGCAGCTCGCCGACGGCGTCGACGTGGTGATCGTCGCGGTCGGTCTGTTCGCCATCGGCGAGGCGCTGTGGGTGGCGGCCCATCTGCGGCGCGGGGCGGCCGAGCCGATCCCGGTGGGCCGTCCCTGGCTCGGCCGCGGTGATGTGAAGCGGACCTGGAAGTCCTGGCTGCGCGGTCCGCTCATCGGCTTCCCGTTCGGCGCGATCCCCGCGGGCGGCGCGGAGATCCCCACCTTCCTGTCGTACGTGACGGAGAAGCGGCTGTCCAAGCACAAGGACGAGTGGGGCAAGGGTGCCATCGAGGGTGTGGCGGGACCGGAGTCGGCGGCGTCGGCGTCGGCCGCGGGCACGCTGGTGTCGATGCTGACCCTGGGCCTGCCGACGACGGCGGTCGCCGCGGTCATGCTGGCCGCGTTCCAGCAGTACGGCATCCAGCCGGGACCGCTGCTCTTCGAGCGCGAACCCGAGCTGGTGTGGGGTCTGATCGCCTCGCTCTTCGTGGGCATGGTGCTGCTGCTCGCCCTGAACCTGCCGCTGGCGCCGGTGTGGGCCAAGCTGCTGCGCATCCCCCGGCCGTACCTCTACGCGGGGATCATGTTCTTCGCGGCGGTCGGCGCGTACGCGGTCGGCGGTGAGGTGATCGACCTGGTGATCCTGCTGGTCATCGGTCTCATCGGCTTCGGCATGCGGCGCTACGGCCTGCCCATCCTGCCCGCCGTCATCGGTGTCATCCTCGGCCCGAACGCCGAGCAACAGCTTCGCCGGGCCCTGCAGATCAGCGACGGCAGCGTGTCGGGCCTGGTCAACACGCCGTTCTCGGTGACGGTGTACGCGGTGATCGTGCTGCTGCTGTCCTGGCCGCTGGTGAGGCGGCTGGTGGTCCGCAGGCGGAGGCACGCCGACGCCTGATCCCCGGCAGACGCCTGATCCCGGCCGGCACCTCGTCGGCCCGAGCCGTCCGACCCGGCTCGGGCCGTCGCCTTCGGTCCGTCCGGCGAAGGGCGCCGCGTGCCCAATCTCAGAGCCTTCTGATTTCGCGTCACTAGCATCCCGGCCCATGGTGCGCGACTACCTCATCCTCGGGGCCGGACCGGCCGGACTTCAACTTGCCTCTCTGCTGGAACGCGACGGGTGCGACTATGTCGTCCTGGAGCGCGGGAGCGGACCGGGAACGTTCTTCACCCGGTATCCCCGCCATCGGCAGATGATTTCGAACAACAAGGTGAACACGGGTTTCACCGACCCGGAACTCAACCTGCGCATGGACTGGAACTCGCTGCTCAGCGACGACCCGGAACTGCTCCTCACCCGGTACACCGAGCGCTACTTCCCGCACGCCGACGACTGGGTGCGCTATCTGACCGACTTCGCGGCCCGCACCGGCGTCCGCGTCGAGTACGGGACGGAGGCCGTACGGATATCCCGCGAGGACGGCGTCTTCAGCGTCCTCGACGGCGGTGGACGTACCTGGCGGGCCCGGCGGCTCGTCGTGGCGACCGGCATCTCCCGGCTCAACGAGCCACCCGTCCCGGGCGTCGAACTCGCCGAACGGTACGACACCTTCGACACCGATCCGGCATCCTTCACCAACCAGCGGGTGCTGATCATCGGCAAGGGGAACTCCGCGTTCGAAACCGCCGACTCCCTCATCGAGAAGGCCGCGGTGATCCACGTCGCGGGCCCGCACTCGGTCAAACTCGCCTGGAAGACCCACTACGTCGGGCATCTTCGCGCGGTGAACAACAACTTCCTGGACACCTACCAGCTCAAGTCCCAGAACGCGGTCCTGGACGGCACCGTCGAGAGCATCGAGAAGTCCGCGGACGGCGGCTTCCGCGTGCTGCTCCGCTACACCCGGACCACGGAGCCGCTGCGCGAACTGCGCTACGACCGGGTCATCGTGTGCACCGGCTTCCGCTTCGACGCGTCCGTCTTCGACGACACCTGCCGCCCCGCGCTCGTCATCGACGACCGGTTCCCCGAACAGACCTCCGCCTTCGAGTCGGTGAACGTACCGGACCTCTACTTCGCCGGGACCCTGACGCAGCAGCGGGACTTCAAGAAGTCCACCAACGGCTTCATCCACGGTTTCCGCTACTCGGCGCGCGCCCTGCACCGCGTCCTGGGCTCCCGCCACCTCGGCACACCGTGGCCGGCCCGGACACTCACCGCGACGCCGGAGGCGATCGCCGACGCCGTCATCGACCGCGTCAACCGCTCGTCGGGCCTGTGGCAGCAGTTCGCGTTCCTCGGCGACGTGGTCGGCGTGGACGGCGACCGGGTCCTGTACCAGGAGGAGGTGCCGCTCGACTACGTCACCGACGGCGGCCTCGGGCCCGCCCCGCACCGGTTCGTCGTCGACCTGGAGTACGGGCCGGAACACGACCGGATCGACCCGTTCGACGTCGACGTCCCGCGCGTCGTCGAGAACGACGTCGATCACGCCATGGACTCCACGTATCTCCATCCCGTCGTCCGCCACTACCGGGACGGCGTGCTCGCCGGGACCCATCACCTGGCGGAGAACCTGGAGAACGACTGGGACCTGCCGGCCGTCCACCGGCAGCCGCTCGCCGCGTTCGTGAAGGAGAGCCTTGCCTGAGGAGCAGTTCCCCGGCCCCGTACTCGACCTCCTCGACGCGGCGGGCGACCGCACGGTGTTCGAGCACGGGGGCCGGGAGGTCTCGGGAGCCCGGCTCCTGGGCATGGTGCGCCGCGCGGTGAACGGCCTGCGGCGCCACGGCGTCGGGCCCGGCGACGGCGTCGCCATGCTGCTGGGGGTCGGCCCCGGGGCGTTCGCCGCGATCGTCGCCGCGCACGTCGTCGGAGCCCGGGTCGTCGGTGTGCGTCCCGGGCTGACCGGGCGTCAGCGGGAGCACCTCCTGCGGGGCGTCGCGGTAAGGGTCACCGACCGGCCCGACGGCCCGGCAACCCGTGGGGCCGGGGTCGTCCTCGCGCTCGACGACCTGCTGTCGGCGCCGGACGACGGTGTCCGGCCGCGGGTCCTGGCGCGGCCCGGGGACGTCGCCCGGCTCCTGCACACCAGCGGCAGCACCGGCGTTCCCAAGGCGTGCGCCCAGACCTACGCGGCGATGACCGCGGGCTGGGCGCACCGGCCGGACGTCTGGCCGCCCGCGGTCCGCGAACTCGCCGGACGCCTGGACCGGTTCCTGGTGTTCGGCACCCTGGCCAGCCAGGTGATGATGGAGTACGGGCTGCTGGCACTCGCCGCCGGCGGCACCCTCGTCACCGCCGACCCGCCGGCCTTCCCCGATGCCCTGGTGCGCCACCGGGCGACCGCCAGCGTCATCACGGTGGCCCGGCTGACAAGACTCGTGGCGAGCCGGCGCGAGTCGCCCGTGGACCTCGGCGGGCTGCGCGCGCTGATGGTGTCCGGGTCGCCGCTGGAGCCGGGACGGCTGCGGGAGGCCGCCGAGGTCCTCGGCCCGGTCGTCTTCCACGGCTACGGACAGACCGAGACCGGCATGATCTCCATGGCCACTCCCCAGGATCCGCCCGGTTCCCTCGGCGTGCCGCCCGTCGAGCTGGAGGTCAGGGACGCCTCGGCCCGCGCGCTCCCGCCCGGTACCGACGGTGAACTCTTCGTCCGTACCCCGTCGCAGAGTTCCGGCTACTGGCAGGAACCCGCCCTCACCGCCGAAGTGTTCTCCGACGGATGGGTGCGCACCCGCGACCTCGGGCGGCTCGACGCCTCGGGCCGGCTGTGGCTCACGGGGCGGGTACGCGACGTGATCATCGTCAACGCCAACGTGTACTACGCCGGACCCGTCGAGCGGCTGCTCGCCGGCCACCCCGCGGTCGCCGAGGCGTACGTCGTCGCCGTGCCCGACGACAGCACGGGCGAGGCCGTCCACGCCTTCGTCGTGCCCGCCGCCGGACACACCCCCGGCCTCGGCGAACTGAGCGCGCTGGTGGCGGCGGACCTGGGCGAGGCCTGCGCCCCGACCCGCCTCACCCTCCTCGACGAGGTGCCGCTCACGGCCGCCGGGAAGCCCGACAAACGGCGCCTGGCGGCAGAGACTCAGCAGGGCGCGCCCTGATCGGACCGTGTCTGGGATGTCAGGGATACCAGAGATACCAGGGATGCCAGGGATGCCCTGGTGTCAGGGACTGCCGGCCGAGTCGAGTTCGGTGTTCAGTCGGGCAGCGCCTTCGGGATGCCGGTCGGCGGCGTCGGGGTTGCTTCCGCGGACGGCCACCGCGCCCCCCGCGACGGCCATGGGGATCGCGACGAACACCGCGGCGGTGCGCATGCCTCCCGGCGCGGACAGGACCAGCGCGATGAGCGGGGGCCCGAAGGCCCCGCCGGACTTGCCGGCGGCCGCGGCCCAGCCGCCGGCGGTCCCCCGGATGGCCGTGGGGTAGATCTCGGCCGTGTAGGGGCCGAGGAGCGCGATGACACCGGCGGTTCCGGCGAACAGCAGTATCACGGCGGTCAGGAGGACGGGCCGGCTGCCGTCCATCCCGATGACGGCCAGGGCGAGCAGGGCGGCGACGGTGACGCCCGCGTAGACGACCATGGTGCCCCTCGCCGACCAGCGCATGTAGAGCCAGGCGGCCACCACGCAGGTGGGGATGGCCAGCAGCGACGAGATGAACAGCAGCGTGGCGGCGGACATGTCGTGCCGGTCCGCCGCCTCCAGTTGGCTCGGCAGGAAGGTGATGAAGCCCCAGTAGACGAGGCCCCAGGCGAGTGCGTAGCCGCTGACGACCAGCGTCTTCACTGTCTGGGGGTGCTTGAACAGGGTGGAGGCGGGGACGCGCACGCGCTGTGCCTGCCGGACGGTGAAGGCGGCCGATTCCGGAATCCACCGGTTCAGCGCGAACAGGATCAGGATCAGCGGAAGCTGGGCGAACCACAGGATGCGCCACCCGGTCAGCGGGACGAGTACCGCGGCCAGTCCGGCGGACGCCATGTAGCCGCCGGTGGTGGTGAGCCCGGCCTGGAGCACCATGATGGCCGCCCGGCGGCCGGGTGGCAGGCTCTCGGTCATCAGGGCGTAGACGACGGGCAGCATGCCGCCGGCCGCCATGCCCATCAGGGCGCACATGACCAGGATGCCGTTGAACGTCGGCATGGCGCCGCACACCGTCGTACCGAGAAAGAGCAGGGAAGCGATGAGGATGACGGCCCTGCGCCCGACGCGGTCCGCGGCGCGGCCTCCCACGAGTGATCCCAGCACCATGCCGCTCAGCGCCACGGTGGGCAACCAGGAGACCTCGGCGGCGCTGAGGTGGAACTCGTCCCGCATGCCGGGCTGGATGAACGCAAGCGTGGCGGGTTTCATCTGGTCCACCATCAGCGCGAAACTCAGCACGGCGATGAGGCGGTGCCGGTCCGCCGGGGTCGTCCGGGCCGGAGCGGGGTTGGCCGCGGGACCCGCTCCAGGGGGCTGCACGACCGCGAACCCGGAGATCACCACGCCCACGACGATGGCGGCCATGGCGAGCCACATCACCCACGACGTTCCCATCATGGCCATGTGGAATCCCATGGAGGCGGAGTCGACGAACATCCACAGGTGCTGGGCGACACCGGCGCAGGTGAGCGCGACACCGGTCCAGAACACCAGGGGCCGGGGTATCAGCGGGGCCGGTTGCGGGGGCAGGGTCAATTTCCCGCCCCGTTCCCTCGCCCCGGGTGGGCGACCGGACAGTGCCCGGCCCGCCGCTCCCCGAAGTGGCGGGCCGCCGGACGCTGCCGGCGGGCGTGCAGCACCATGACCGTGCCGAGCACCAGTTGGCGTACGCCCCGGGTGACGTCCTCCACCCCGTCCCGCGCCCGTACGAAGCGGCGCAGCGCGCTCAGGCGGGGCGGCTCGGGAGGCAGGCCGCGCGGAATCAGCAGACAGGGCGCCCGGTGCGGAATGGAGCGGGTGTGCGACGCCGTCGAGTCCAGCCTGAACCGGCCGAGCACCTCGCGGACCGCGGCGCGCAGCACGAGCGGCGACAGCCGCCAGGCCGGGCAGGGGCGGTTCGCCGCCACGCCGTACGGGATGTGGTGGGCGTCCTTGGCGGCCAGCCGGGACCAGCGGTCCGGGTCGAACTCGTCGGGCTGTTCGTATCCGGTGGCGTGGTAGTCGGGGTAGCTGAAGCACACCACGGAGCCGGCCGGCAGCACGGTCGTGTCGCCGAGCGGGATCTCGCCGGTGGTGATGCGGTGGGCGATGCCGAACAGCGGGTACAGCCGCATCGTCTCGTCGAGCACCTGTGTGAGGTACCGGTCGTCCTCGGGGTCCGCCGCCAGGCGCTCCTGCACCCGCGGGTGGTGGGCGAGGGCGAGCAGGACGTGTGCGGTCGCCTCGGAAAGCTGAACGACCGCCGTGTTGAAGAAGGTCCCCTGGAGGTAGTGCACCTGTTCCGACGGCGACAGGGAGGCCGGCAGCCGGTGCGCCACGTCGCCGGCCGCGACCCGGTCACGCAGATACGCCGTCAGCGCGGCCCGGCGCCGCGGATGGCGCAGACCGGTGCACTTCAGGGCGGTGATCACGTCGTTGGCGTGCGCGGTGATCAGCTCCCGGGCGCGCGGCGGGCACGGTTCCCCGAAGACCAGCTCGTAGCAGAACGCGGCCCACGCGGGCATCACCAGGTCCCGCAGCCGTACGAGGCTGATCCGGTCGTCCGGCATCGCGTCCAGCACGTCGGCGACGGCGCGGCCGGCCGCCTCCGTGAGTCCGGCCGAGCCGCCGGCGACGATGCGCCGTGTCGTGGCGGCCACGTCCTCGTAGCGCTCGCCGGGCTCCAGGTGCTCCTGGTGCACCTCGGGACCCGGCGCCAGCCAGTACCAGAACAGGTCGGACAGGCCCGCCCCCTCGCTGCGCCCGTCCGCGGCCGGGTGGGCGTAGACCCGCTCGAACACGTCCGGTCCGTGGGTGGCGTTGGGCAGGGTCACCACCCGGTCGCCGTTGACCTTCTCGAAGATGCGCACGCGCAGCGCCACCACCCCGCGCGGCAGCCACCAGGTGTCCGTCGCCGCCCTGTTCCTCACCACGTCGCACCCTTCCGGACGACCATGTCGGCCGTCAGATCGGCGTTCCGGCACCCGCCGCAGAGGGCGAGCGTGTGGTCGTACTCGTCGCGCAGCGTCGCCAGGACGTGCCGTACGCCCGCCTCCCCCTCGGCGGCCAGACCCCACAGCACGGGGCGTCCCACGCCGACGGCCGCCGCGCCCAGCGCGAGCGCCACGGCGACGTCGCTGCCCCGGCGCACCCCGCCGTCGAGCAGGACCGGCACCCGGCCCGCGACCGCGTCGGCGATCGCGGGCAGGCAGTCCACGGCCGCCGGGACCGCGTCGCACTGGCGGCCCCCGTGGTTGGAGACGATCACCCCGGCCGCGCCGTGCTCGACGGCCAGCCGCGCGTCGTCCGGATGCAGAACTCCCTTGACCAGCACGGGAAGTGAGGTGCCGCGCAGGGCCTCGGCGAAGTCCGGCCAGCGGGCCGCCGGGGACATGGGGACGGCGGTGAGCGCGCCCGGCGCGGCACCGGGCAGGTCGCGCATGTTCTCCGCGGCGTAGCCGGGCGGCAGGTCGGTGAAGCCGTTGCGCAGGTCCCTGGTGTGCCGGCCGAACACCGGCGAGTCGACGGTGACCACCAGTGCCGTGCAGCCCGCCTCCTCGGCGCGCCGGACGAGCGCCGCGGTGACCTCCGGACGGGGGTGCAGGGAGAGCTGGAACCACACGGCCGGGTCCGGGGCCGCCTCGCGCGCCGCTGCGACGACGTCGAGGACCGCGGTGGTCGCGGCCGTCCCGGTCACCAGGACGGCGCCCTCGGCCGCGGCGGCACGGGCCGTGGCCCGCTCGCCGCCCCGGTGGAACAGCCGGTGGAAGGCGGTCGGCGCGACGATCACCGGTGCCGTTCGCCGGGCGCCCGGCAGATCGACGGCGGTGTCCCGCCCCTCGCCGCCGCGCAGCACCCTCGGCAGCAGCGCGTACCGGTCGAACGCCCGCTCGTTGCCGGCGAGGACGCGCTCCTCGCCCGCGCCGCCCGCCACGTAGTCGTAGTGAACCGGGTCCAGCACCTCGCGTGCCCTCTCGTGCAGTCGGCGGACCGTCACGGCGCCACCGGGGCGGCCGGGCTGCGGTGCGCGGCGAGGAAGGCCGCCAGCGGGGCGCGGTGGACCTCCTCGCTGTCCCACTCGTTCTCCAGGTTCTCCGTGATGTGGTGCTCGGCGACGAACGCGCCGTCCCGGTACCAGCGCACGACGGGATGCAGATAGCGGCCGTCCAGGCCGGTCACGTCCTGCTGGGACTTACGGCCCGCGGTGACGTCGAAGGGGTCGACCGAGTCGTGGTCCGCCCCGTACTCCAGGGTGATCACCGCGTACGCGTCGGCCTCGCCGAAGTCTCCGGCGCGCACCGCGCCCGGCACGTGGTCGACGGGCACCTCCTCGGCGTAGCGCAGCGTGCCGTCCGGGGCGAGCAGCAGCAGGTCACCGAGGACGGCGAACTGCTGCCACAGCGCGGAGGAGCGGTTGACGCGGGCGATCACCGTGTCGACGGCCCGCTCCGTGGCGTCCCCGAGTACCGTCACCGGCCAGGGCTCGCCGTGGTGGCGCTGCCGCAGTCCCCGGTGCAGGGCCCGCACCGTGTAGCGGAAGCCGTGGATGAAGCCGGTCGTCGACTTCCTGAAGTCGCGGCCCTGCATCAGCGTGCCCGCGAAGTACAGGCCGGGCACGTTGACCGACTCGCCCAGCGGCGTCAGTGCCGGGAAGCGGCCGTCGACGATCCGCTCCGGCGTGCAGGTGTCGTCGAAGACCGAGGCGTCGAACCGGAACCCGGTCGCGACGATCACCCGGTCGTAGCGGAGTTCCTTGACCACCTCGTCGGCCCGCTCGAAGGCGACCGGGACCCGGAAGCCGTCCGCGTCCCGGTGGACGGCGAGCACCCGGCCGTCGAGGAGGGCGTTCTGCGACTTCAACTGGTAGCTGTCCAGGAAGTTGTTGTAGACGGCGCGCAGGTGTCCCACATAGTGCGTCCGCCAGGCCAGGTTCAGCGAGCCCGAGCCGACGACGTGGATGACGGCGGCGGTCTCCATCAGGTTCTCGGCCGTCTCGAAGGCGGAGTTGCCCCGACCGATGATGAGCACCCGCTGATCGGTGTAGGACTGTGGATCGGTGTCGATCGTGTCGTAGCGTTCGGCCAGCTCGACGCCCGGGATCGCCGGCAGGTTCGGCAGCGGCATTCCGGTGGCCGCCACCAGCCGCCGGGCCCGCCACGTCTTTCCGGAGTCGTCGGTGACGGTGAAGCCCTCGGCGTCGTGGTCGCGGGAGACCTTCTGGACGGCGGTGTCGTACCGCACGCGCACCCCGGTCCGGGTGGCGAAGTCCGACAGGTAGCGCACCAGGTCGTCGGCCGGCGGGAAGTAGCGAGGACTGTACCGGGTGAACAGCAGCTCCGGGTCGTCGCTCAGCAGGGAGTTCCAGTCCATCCGCAGCCGCAGCTCCGGATCGTCGTACCCGGTGTGCACCTTGTTGTTCGAGATCAGATGGCGGTGCCGGGGAAACCGCGTGAAGAACGTGCCCGGACCACTGCCGCGCTCCAGAACGACGTAGTCCGCGCCGTCCCGCTCCAGGAAGGCGGCGAGTTGCAGTCCGGCGGGCCCCGCTCCGATGATCAGATAGTCATGGGTCATGGTCCGGAAGCTATCCACCGGATTTCAGAGCGCTCTGAGATTCCCCGCCTACGTTCTTGGACGTGCTCACCACCACGGACAGCGTCTCACTCACCGTCCCTCTGGACTCCGCCGCCCTGCTCCGCGCGGCGGCACCGCTCACCGTCAGCGTGGACGAGGCCGCCCGCTCGCGCCTGGACCGCGGCCGCCGCCACTTCCACGACCTGCGGCACGGCGACGGCGGCGAGGCCCCCGCGATCTACGGCGCCACCACCGGATTCGGCGCGCTCGTGGGATACGCGGGCCGCCCCGACGAGGCCGACCAGTGCGACAACACCCTGGCACACCTCGGCGCGGGCCAGGGGCCGGACCTGCCCCAGGAGATCTGCCGCGCCGCTCTCCTGCTGCGCACCTGGTCCCTCGCCCAGGGTTTCTCCGGGGTGTCCGCCGAGGTGGTCGACCGGCTCGCCGCGATGTTCGCCACGACCTTCGTGCCCGCCGTCCCCCGCTACGGCTCCGTCGGGGCGAGCGGAGACCTGATTCCGCTCGCCTACGCCACCCAGGCACTGCGCGGCCGGGGACACGCCTATGTGGACGGCCGCCGCATGCCGGCCGACGCGGCGCTGACCGCCGCCGGGCTGCGCCCGCTCGCCCTGGACGGCCGGGATGCCCTCGCCCTCGTCAACGGCACCTCCGTCACCACCGCGGCCACGGCGCTGGCCCACGACGCCGTCCGCGCGGCGCACCGCTCACTCATGGCCCTCACCTGTCTGCTGGCCGACCTCCTCGGCTGCGACCCCGGCTTCCTCGACGAGGACCTGCTGCGCGCCTACGGCCACACCGGCGCGATCGACGTCGGCGCGCACATGCGGCGGACCCTCACCGGAACCACTCCTTCCGGCACCCGGCCGCTGCAGGAGCCGTACAGCATTCGCTGCTCGCCGCAACTGCTCGGCGCGGCCGAGGACGCGCTGCGCTACGTCGAGGGCGTGGTCGCCGCGGATCTCACCGGCGTCAGCGACAACCCGCTGTTCTTTTACGACGACGCGGAGAACGGGACGGCGGAGAGCGGGACGGCGGAGAAGGGGATGTCGGGGAAAGGGACGGCAGGGAAAGGGACGTCGGGGAAGGGCAAGGTGGTGCACGGCGGGAACTTCTTCGGCCAGCCCGCCGCGTTCGCGGCCGACCTGCTCGCCTCCGTGACCGCCCAGTTGGGCAACCTCGCCGAACGCCAGCTCGACCTGCTGATGGACCCCGCACGCAACGGTGGCCTGCCGCCGATGCTCGCGACCGTGCCGGGCGCCCAGCACGGCCTGCAGGGTGTGCAGTTGGCCACCACCGCGTTCGTGGCGGAGATCCGCCGGGCCGCGACACCGGCCGGTATGCAGAGCCTGCCGACGAACCTGCACAACCAGGACGTCGTACCGTTCGGGACCCAGGCGGCCCTGCGCTCCTACGACATGGCGGAACTGCTCGGTCTGCTGTGCGGCTCGCTCGCACTCGGTCTGCGCCAGACCGTCCATGTCGGCGCCCGGCGTCCCACCGCTCCCGAGTGCGCCGAACTCCTCGACGCCCTCATCGACCTGATTCCGCCCGTTGATCCGGACCGTCCGCTGGACGCGGATGTACGCGCTGCGGCACGCCTGCTCGCCACCCGCGAGCTGCCCCGACAGGACCCGCCGGGCCAGGGCCGGGCCTCGGGCCGCACTCCGGAAAGGTGATGGTGAAGCGGGCGCCGCTCCCCGGTCGGCCCTCTGCGGCGACCGTGCCGCCGTGGTGCGTGACGACCTCCCTCAGCAGCGCGAGCCCCAGCCCGTACCGACCGCCGTCCCCGGCCCGGTGGAAGCGTTGGAACAGCCGTTCCGCCCCGGCGAGATCGAAGCCGGGCCCGGTGTCCGAGACGGACAGCCCGACCGAGCCGCCGGAGCGGGTCACGCTCACCTCGATCCGCCCGCCCGCGGGGGTGTGGGTGATCGCGTTGGACAGCAGTTCACCGACGGCGCGGCGCAGCGCGGACTCGACACCGTCGACGGACAGCGGAGGCGGCGGGCTCTCCACGACGACGGTGAGGCGTCCCTCCCGCGCCCGGTCGGACTCCTCGGCGACCACCGACCGGGCCAACTCCACGAGATCGACCGGCCGGTGCTCCGACCGCCGGGCCGGGCCCGTCGCGAGACTGGCCGACAGCAGCAGGTCGTCCAGCACGTCGCCGAGCCGCCCGACCGAACCGACCAGCCGGACCAGCCCTTCACGATGCGGGCCGGGCAGCTCTTCGGCGTCCGCCTGCCGCACCAACACCTGTGCCCGCGTGTACACCAGGGTGAGCGGGGTGCGCAGCTCGTGGCTGGCGTCGGTGACGAACCGCCGCTGCCGGGCGAGCGCCTCGGCCAGCGGCGCCACGGCCCGGCGCCCGAGGACCGCCCCGGTGACGGCCGCGGCGAGCAGCCCCACCAACTCGGCGACGCCCAGCGCGGTCCACAGGTGGTCCCGGTCGGCCAGTTGGAAGCGCATGTCGAACACCGCCTGCACAGGCTTCCCGCCCGCCCGGAGCTGCGTACGCACCAGATACTGCGTGTGGTTGCGCCGTACGGTGCGCTCCACGGGCTCGTGGGTCCGCAGCACCCGGTCCACGTCGGCCCGTACCGGGAACCCGGCGGGGGCGTTCGCCAGCGGAGTGGCGCCGGGCGCGTACAGCCAGGTGCACACGGGCGGGCTCGACAGATCGCCGTATGCCGCGCCGTAGCGCAGCTCCCGCCACACCTGGTCGTTCTGCGCTCCCACCATCACCGTGTGCGAGACACCACCGGCGACCGTGATCAGCAGCGTGATGATCACCCCGGTGATCACGGCGATCCGCAGCCGCGCCCTGCGCACCGCCGCCCACTCCGCGTCCGCCGACGACTTCACAACGCCCCCAGGCGGTAACCGACTCCGCGGACCGTGCGGACGATCTGCCGGCCCAGCTTGCGGCGCAGGTAGTAGACGTAGGTGTCGACGAGGGACGAGGCGGACGCCTCCTCGAACACCGTCCGGCGCAGTTGCTCTCGCGAGTGCACGGTCTCCGGGTGCGAGGCGAGCACCCACAGCAGCTCGAACTCGCGGGCCGCGAGGGTGATCCGCTCACCGTCTGCCAGCCCGACCTCCCGGTGACCGACGTACAGATGTCCCGAGCCGATCCTCAGCACGTCGGTGCCGTCGAGCGCCCGGCGGCACAACGCCCTTAATCGAGCGCTGAGTTCGTCCAGGGAGAACGGCTTCGCCAGGTAGTCGTCGGCGCCGGCGTCCAGCCCGTCGACCCGGTCGTGCACGGTGCCCATCGCGGTGAGCAGCAGCACAGGTGTGCGGACCGCGCCGGCCCGCAGCCGGCCCAGCAGGTCGATGCCGTCCAGCGCCGGCAGACGCCGGTCGAGGACGAGCACGTCGTACCGCCGGGTGAGGCCGAAATGCAGGCCCCGGTGACCGTCGGCCGCCACGTCGACCGCGTACCCCTCTTCCCGCAGCACTTCGGAGAGCATGCCGGCCAGTTCCCGGTCGTCCTCGACGAGCAACAGCCGCCACGGATCCCGCGTACGCCTCTGGTTCACCGTCTCAGTCTCCTCACCCCTCCCCGCAACACCAGTCAACGCCGTTGTACGCTACGGGGTTCCCGGTCGGGAGGGGCGCGTGAACTCTCGGCTACCCGAGGAACGACAACCGCACCTGGCGGTCGGGGTTGGAGATGTTCGTGTCCACCAGGCACACCGACTGCCAGGTTCCGAGTTCCAGCCGGCCGTCGATCACCGGCAGCGTCGCGTGCGGCGGTACGAACGCGGGCAGGACGTGGTCGCGGCCGTGCCCGGGGCTGCCGTGGCGGTGCTGCCAGCGGTCGTCGGACGGAAGCAGGGTGTGCAGGGCGGACAGCAGGTCGTCGTCGCTGCCGGCGCCGGTCTCGATGATCGCGATCCCGGCGGTGGCGTGCGGGACGAAGACGTTGAGGAGGCCGTCGCGGCCGGCCGCCGCCTCGCGCAGGAAGGCCTCGCAGTCGCCGGTGATGTCGGCGACCCGCTCCGCCGAGCCGGTGGCGAGGTCGAGGACTCGGGTGGTGAAGGCATCTGGCATGCCCCCCATCCTGGCACCGGGGGAAGATCGGGGCCTCCCGCGCCGTTGGTAGAAGCGTGAACAACACACGCGAGGTCGAGCACGAGGTCGAGCGCGAGGTCGAGGTCGTCGTCATCGGGGCCGGTCAGGCCGGGCTCGCCGCCGCCTACCACCTGCGGCGCACCGGGTTCGAGCCGGAGCGCGACTTCGTGGTGCTCGACCACTCCCCCGGGCCCGGCGGCGCCTGGCAGTTCCGCTGGCCGTCGCTGACGTACGGCAAGGTGCACGGGATGCACGCACTGCCGGGCATGGAGCTGACCGGCGCGGATCCGGCGCGGCCGTCCGCCGAGGTCGTGGGTGAGTACTTCGCGGCCTACGAGCGGACCTTCGACCTGCGGGTACGCCGGCCGGTCGACGTCCGCGCCGTACGGGAGGGGGCGGACGGGCGGCTGCTCGTCGAGACGTCGGCCGGGGCGTGGTCGACGCGTGCGCTGATCAACGCGACCGGCACCTGGGACCGGCCCTTCTGGCCGCGCTACGCGGGGCAGGAGACCTTCCGGGGGCGGCAGTTGCACACCGCGGGGTACGCGGGTCCCGAGGAGTTCGCCGGGCAGCGCGTGATCGTGGTGGGCGCAGGCGCCTCGGGGACGCAGCACCTGCTGGAGATCGCCCCGTACGCCGCGGCCACCACGTGGGTGACCAGGAGGCCTCCCGTCTTCCGCGAGGGTCCCTTCGACGAGGACGCGGGCCGGGCGGCGGTGGCGCTGGTGGAGGAACGGGTGCGGCAGGGGCTGCCGCCGAGGAGCGTCGTGTCGGTGACCGGGCTGCCGCTGAACGACGCGATCCGGGCCGGTCTGGATTCGGGTGTCCTGGACCGGCAGCCCATGTTCGACCGGATCACCCCCGAAGGGGTGGAGTGGAGCGACGGGCGGCGGGTGGCCGCCGACGTCATCCTGTGGGCGACCGGTTTCCGGGCGGCCATCGACCACCTGAGGCCGCTGCGGCTGCGGGAGGCGGGTGGCGGTATCCGCGTGGAGGGGACACGCGCGGTCGCCGACCCGCGGATCCACCTCGTCGGCTACGGGCCCTCGGCCAGCACCATCGGCGCCAACCGGGCGGGCCGCGCGGCCGTGCGGGACATCAGGCGGCTGCTGGCCGACGTGGAGCCGGTCGCCGCGTGACGCCCCGGCCGGTCACTTGGCGGCCTTCGCGTCGGCCTCCGGTTCCGCCTCCGACTCGGCCTTCTTCGAGGCGCTCTGCTGGAGGCGGTTGAACTCGGCCACGTTGCGCTGGTGTTCGGCGTAGTCGGCGGTGAAGCGGGTGTCGCCCGGCTTGACCGTGACGAAGTACAGCCAGTCACCCGGGGTCGGGTCGATCGCGGCGCCCATCGCCTCGTCGCCCGGGTTGGCGATGGGGGTGGGCGGCAGTCCCATGCGCTGGTACGAGTTGTACGGGCTGTCGATCTTCGTGTCCTTGGTGGTGGTCTTCAGGGTGGAACGGCCCAGGGCGTAGTTGATGGTGGAGTCCATCTGCAGCGGCATGCCGCGCTCCAGCCGGTTGAAGATCACCCGGGCCACCTTGCCCATGTCCTCCTTGGTGGCGGCCTCCGCCTGCACGATGCTGGCGATGGTGACCGCCTGGTAGACGTTCAGGGCGTTGCGCTGGGCGCCCGCGGCGACCGGCGCGCCGGTGAACTCCTTGTTCGCCTTGTCGACCATGGCGTTCAGCAGCTTCTCCGGGGTCGGGTGCTCACCGAGCGGATAGGTCGCCGGGTAGAGATAGCCCTCGGGGTTGCCCTCGGCGTCGTTGGGCAGTTTGAGGTTGGCCTTGGCCAGGGACTTCTTGGTGGTGCCCGCGGGCAGGGCGAGGACCTTGTCGACCGCCCCGTAGACCTGGGTCGCGCGCCAGCCCTCCGGGACGACCAGGGACGTGGGGCGGGACTCGCCCTCGTCGTCCGGCATCAGCAGCGGCACCGCCACGGCGGTACCGGCCACGACGGCGCCGGTCGCGATCAGGGCGATACGGCCCCGGCGCGTCAGTCGGATCGTTCTCCTGGGGCTCCTGGGGCCTCTGGCGCCCTTCGCGCTCCTGGCGCTCCTCGCGCTCCGTGGCGGAGTGTTCGTCTGCATGCGGGCACGGTAACCCCCATTTGCCGACAAACCCGGCATATCGTCATCTTGTCGGCTCCAGTCGGGCGTTCCGGCGGACCAGCGCGGCATACCTCCCGTCCTGCGCCAGCAGTGCCTCGTGCGTGCCCTGTTCGGCCAGGCGTCCGGAGTCGAGCACCACGATCCGGTCGGCGTCCTGGACGGTGGACAGGCGGTGGGCGATGGTGATCGTGGTGCGGTTGGCCGACAGGGCGTCGATGGCGTCCTGCACGGCGGCCTCGGTACGGGTGTCCAGGGCGCTGGTCGCCTCGTCGAGGACGAGGACGGGCGGGTCGCGCAGGATGGTGCGGGCGATGGCCAGGCGCTGCTTCTCGCCACCGGAGAAGCGGTGGCCGCGCTCGCCGACCACCGTGTCGTAGCCGTCGGGCAGGGCGGCGATGTGGTCGTGGATCTGGGCCGCTCCCGCCGCCGCCGCCAGTTCCGCGTCGGTGGCGTCCGGCTTGGCGAAGCGCAGGTTCTCGGCGACCGAGGCGTGGAAGAGGTACGTCTCCTGCGAGACGACGCCGACGGCGCGGGCGAGGGTGTCGAAGTCGAGGTCGCGCACGTCGACCCCGTCGAGGGTGACCCGGCCGCCCGTCACGTCGTACAGCCGCGGCACCAGGTGACCGAGGGTGGACTTGCCGGCGCCGGTGGGACCGACGACGGCGAGGCTGCTGCCGGCCGGGACGGTGATGTCGATGCCGTCGAGCACCAGGCCGCCCTTGCCGTCGTAGCCGAAGCCGACGTTCTCGAAGCGGACCTCGCCCTTGATGTGGTCGAGGTGGACGGGGTCCTCCCGCTCGGTGATGTCGATCGGCAGGTCGAGGTACTCGAAGATGCGCTGGAAGAGCGCGAGCGAGGTCTGGATCTGGACGCCGGTCGACAGCAGGCTCACGGCCGGGCGGAACAGCCCCTGCTGGAGCGAGACGAAGGCGACGATCGTGCCGAGGGAGACGTCGGGGCCGCCGACCTGCAGGGCGATGCCCGCGGTCCAGTAGATGACGGCCGGCATGGCGGCCATGACGATCGTGATGACGGCCATCCGCCAGCGGCCCGCCATGTTCGACCTCACTTCCAGGTCGACCAGGCCTTCGGACTCGTCCGCGAAGGCGCGGGTGAGCGAGTCGGACCGGCCCATGGTGCGGCCGAGCAGGATGCCGCTGACGGAGAGCGACTCGGTGACCGTCGCGGCCATCGCGGCCATCTGCTTCTGGCGCCGGGTGGTGATCTTCCTGCGTTCCCGGCCGACGCGCCGGCTGATCCACACGAACACCGGGAGCAGGAGCAGCGAGACGACGGTGAGCCGCCAGTCGAGGACGACCATGGCGACGATCGTGGCGATCACGCTGGTGAGGTTGGAGACCAGGGAGGTCGCCGTGGAGGTGACGGTGGCCTGCATGCCGCCGATGTCGTTGGCGATGCGGGACTGGACCTCGCCGGTACGGGTGCGGGTGAAGAAGGCGAGGGACATCTGCTGCAGCCGGCCGTAGACGGCGGTGCGCAGGTCGTGCATGACGCGCTGGCCGACGGTCGTGGAGATCAGCGTCTGCAGCACGCCGAAGACGCTGGTGAGGACCGCGCCGAAGATCATGCCGAGGGCCAGCAGGCTCAGCAGGCCCGTGCGCCCCTCGGGGATCGCGACGTCGAGGACCTCCCGCAGCAGGAAGGGCGTGGCGACCGACACCAGGGACGCGGCGCCGACCAGCAGGCCGACGACCGCGAGGCGGGCGCGGTAGGGACGGAACAGCTTCAGGATGCGGCGCACCTGCCGGGGCTGTTCCTTGGCGTCGGCGGGTGCGCTCCAGGCGGATTCGCGATCGGGGTGCATGGGCTCCTTCGGAGGGGGGCGAGGGGAGACCCACGAGAGCTGCGGAGGGCGGGCCTCGGGGAACCGCCGCAGGTTCTCGCGGACCTTACGGATCATAGGTCATTGTTACCTATACTCACAATGAACGTCATCCTGATATTGTTCCCGTATGACCGCCCCCGATCCCGACGGCCTGCTCGCCGAGCAGTTGCTGCGGCTCACCCGCCGCGTGCACCGCATCCAGAAGCGTCATCTCGAGCACCGCGACCTCGGCATCACACCGGCCCAGTCCCGGCTGCTGCGCACGCTGGCGCACTACGGCTCGCCCCCTCGTATGGCAGATCTGGCCGAGCGCCTGGAGGTCGTGCCCCGGGCGGTGACGACACTGGTCGACGGTCTTGAGGCGGCCGGGAAGGTGCGTCGCGCCCCGGATCCCGCCAACCGCCGGGTCATCCGGATCGAGCTGACCGACGACGGGCGCGCGGCCCTGCGGGAACTGCGCGGCGCGCGCCGGTCCGCCGCGGAGGAGATCCTGGCGCCGCTGACGGACGAGCAGCGCGGGGTGCTCGGCGGACTGCTGGACACGCTGATCGACGGGCCCGACGCCGGGCCGTGCCGTCGGAAGGCGTGATCCGAAGGGCCCGGGGTCAGGCCTTCAGGTCCGCTCTGTCACCCATCACCACCACGGGGTGCCGGTCCGGGTCGAGCGTGCGCAGCAGGTACTCCATCGCCGGCTTGGGCAGGCTGACGCAGGCCGACGTACCGCTGCCGTGGTCCATGTGCAGCCAGATCGAACCGCCCTTGGACGTGCCTTCGGGGCGGGTCGGGTCGTTCGGCGGGGTGCCCTTGACCCGGTTGTAGTCGATGGCGATGACGTAGTCGAAGTCGTGCCAGTACGACTTGGCCCACCACCGCGGTGCGGCGAAGGCCGCGGACCGGCTGTACGGCAGTCCGCTGCCGGGGGCCGGATCCGGGTCCGGGAGCACGCCGCCGGCGTCGCTGAGCGTGAACACGCCGACGGGGGTGCGCTTGTCGTTCTCGTGGTGGTCGGTCGTCCACCCCTTCGTGCCGTTGTGCGCCGCCCAACTGCGGGCGCGGTGCCAGGCGGAGCCCTGCTTCGTGTAGAGCACGACGGTGGAGTCGGCGGAATCCCTCCCGTCGCCGTACACCGCGACGACCTGCCGTGAGCCGGCGGGGATGCGCCCCTGGAGCCGGTCGCCGACACCGGGGATCCTTGTCGGGTCGGCGGTGGCACTGCTCCGGCCCGCCCCGCCGGGGGGTCCGCTCCCTCCGGAGTCCGTGCCGTGCCCCGACGGGCCGCCGCACGCGGACAGCGCCGTCACCGCCAGCAGGGATCCAAGGGCCGCCATCGCGACCGCCGTACGCCGTCCACCACCACTTCCCATCCGTCCATCGTCGCACCCGCCGCGGGACCGGATTCGTACCCCACCGCGGAAAACCGCTTGATTTTGGGCATGCGGCGACGCGAACCTTTCACGGTTTGCAGTCTCTTGATGCCGCATCGCGACGGCACCCCCTGACACGAGCCACTGGGACGTCATGCAGATCCAAGACCTTCCGTATCCCGACCCGGGCGTGCCGGACGCACGCTCGGGCCCCCGATTCCTGTGGTGGCTGTTCCGCAACCAACTGGGCGGACAACTCAAGTCGCTGGCCTGGGGCCTGCTGCACTTCGGCTCCGTCTCCGCCCTGCCGTTCTGCGTCGGGCTCGCCATCCAGGCCGTCGTCGACCGTTCCGGTACGCGGCTCGCCCTCGCGGGCGGCGTCATGGTGCTGTGCTGCGTCGGCAACGCGATCGGCGACACCTTCCTGCACCGCGCCGCCATCACCAACTGGATCACCGCCGCGGCCCGCGTCCAGCAACTCCTGGCCCGCAAGACCGCGCTGCTGGGCTCGGCGCTGACCCGTCGTGTCGCGGCCGGCGAGGTCGTGGCCGTGTCGACCGGCGACGTCGAGAAGATCGGCTGGTTCGTGGAGGCCGTCTCCCGCTTCACCGCGGCCGCGCTCACCATCGTTCTGGTCTGCGTGGCGCTGGTCGTCTACGAGCCGGCGCTCGGCGTCGTCGTGATCGTGGGCCTGCCGGTGCTGGCCCTCGCCGTACTGCCCCTGCTGCCCCGGGCCACCCGGCGGGCCGACGTCCAGCGCGACAAGGCCGGCCGCGCCACCGAACTCGCCTCGGACACCGTCGCCGGCCTGCGCGTGCTGCGCGGCATCGGCGGCGAGGAACTCTTCCTCGACCGCTACCGCGGCGCCTCCCAGGAGGTGCGCCACGCGGCCGTGCGCAGCGCCCGTATGTGGTCCCTGATCTCGGCGATCCAGGTGCTGCTGCCGGGGCTGCTGCTGATCGCGGTGGTCTGGCACGGAGTCCACCTGGCCCGCGAGGGCCGCATCGGCGTCGGCGAACTCGTCACCGTCTACAGCTCCGTCATGATCCTCACCTACCCGCTGCGGCACTTCGAGGAGATCGCCATGGCGTACTCCTTCTCCCGGCCCTCGGCCAAACGGGCCGCGCGGGTGCTGGCTCTGGAACGGGCGACGGACACCGCGGGCTCGCGCGGCGCCGAGGCCCCCGCCGGGGACCTGTACGACCCGGCCACCGGTCTCCTGGCGTCGGCGGGCCGGTTCACCGCCGTGGTGTGCGGTGACCCGGACGCGGCCGGGCGCCTGGCGGAGCGGCTGGGCGGGCACCCCTCTCAGAAGGGCACGTCGGCCCTGCTGGGCGGGGTGCCGCTGGACGAGCTGCCGCTGAAGTCCGCGCGCACCGCCGTCCTGGTGCAGGACAAGGACCCGGTGCTGCTCTCCGGCACGCTGCGCGAACTGCTGGACGTGCCGGCGTCCGGCGCCGTCCTCGCCGAGGACGCGCTGGCCGCCGCCCAGTGCGACGACGTACTGGCAGCCCTCGCGCAGGGCTCGCTGGGCGCCGAGGACCCGATGGAAGCCCGCATCACCGAGCGGGGCCGGTCGCTGTCCGGCGGCCAGCGCCAGCGGCTCGCACTGGCCCGGTCCCTGATCACCGATCCGGAGGCACTCGTCCTGGACGAACCGACCTCGGCCGTGGACTCCCACACCGAGGCGCGGATCGCGGAAGGTGTGCGGGCACTGCGCGCGGGGCGCACCACGGTGGTGTTCACCTCGTCGCCGCTGCTGCTGGACCGCGCGGACCGGATCGTGTTCCTGCACGACGGCGACGTCGCCGCGGTCGGCGCCCACCGGGAACTGCTGCACACCGAGCCCCGGTACCGGGCGGTGGTGACCCGCGAGACCGACGAGGAGACCGCGACCGCGGGGCGCCCCGAGCGCGTACCGGCCGGGAGCGAGGCGACGAAGTCCCTGACCGGCGACGGCCGCGACGACGACCGTGACGGCGCCCTGAGCGACGACGCCGTACTGCACCGACTGGAAGAGATCGAGGAGACGGCATGATCGGCGTCGCGCCCCCGTCCTACGACCCGGCGGCACCCACGACGGCGAGCACCCTGCCCGTCGGCGCCCACGCGACCGTACGCGCGTACGCGGGCGAGCTGCTGCGCCGGCACCGTCGGGCGTTCCTCTTCCTCGTCTCCGTCAACACCGTCGCCGTGATCGCCTCGATGGCGGGCCCCTACCTGCTGGGCGGGCTCGTGGAACGGGTCTCGGACGACGCGCGCGAACTGCACCTGGGCCCGACCGTCGCGTTCTTCGTGCTCGCCCTCGTCGTGCAGGCCGTGTTCGTACGCGAGGTACGACTGCGGGGGGCCATGCTCGGCGAGCGGATGCTGGCCGATCTGCGCGAGGACTTCCTCGTGCGGTCGGTCGGACTGCCGCCCGGCGTCCTCGAACGGGCCGGCACGGGTGACCTGCTCTCCCGGATCACCACGGACATCGACCGGCTCGCCAACGCCATGCGCGAGGCCGTGCCGCAGCTCGCGATCGGTGCCGTGTGGGTGGTGCTGCTGCTCGGCGGGCTGGTGGTGACGGCACCGCCGCTGGCGCCGGCGGTGCTGATCGCGGTGCCACTGCTGGTGATCGGCTGCCGCTGGTACTTCCGGCGGGCGCCCTCCGCCTACCGCTCGGAGGCCGCCGGGTACGCCGCGGTGGCCGCCGCGCTCGCCGAGACCGTGGACGCCGGGCGCACCGTCGAGTCCCACCGCCTCGACGCGCGTCGCATCGAACTGTCGGAGCGCCGGATCAGGGAGTGGACGGCCTGGGAGCGCTACACGCTCTGGCTGCGCTCCGTGCTCTTCCCGGTCATCAACGTCACCCATGTGACCGTGCTCGCCTCCGTCCTGCTCGTCGGTGGTGTGTTCGTCCTCCAGGGCTGGATCGGGGTCGGTCAGCTCACCACGGCCGCGCTGATCGCGCAGATGCTCGTCGACCCGGTCGGCATCATCCTGCGCTGGTACGACGAGCTGCAGGTGGCCCAGGTCTCCCTGGCCCGGCTGGTGGGCGTGCGGGACATCGAGCCGGACGCCGGTGACCCCGTGCTGGCCCCCGACGGACGGCACGTGCACGCCGACCGCGTGCACTTCGGCTACCTCGAGGGCGTGGACGTCCTGCGCAAGGTGTCGCTGGAGGTCGCCCCCGGCACCAGGCTCGCCCTGGTCGGCCCCTCGGGTGCGGGCAAGTCCACGCTGGGCAGGCTGCTGGCCGGCATCTACGGCCCCCGCGAGGGCCGGATCACCCTGGGCGGCGCGGAGCTGTCCCGGATGTCCGCCGAACGGGTCCGCTCGCACGTCGCCCTCGTCAACCAGGAACACCACGTCTTCGTGGGCTCCCTGCGCGACAACCTCCGCCTCGCCAGGACCGGCGCCACCGACGCCGAGCTGTGGGCGGCGCTGGGCGCGGTCGACGCGGACGACTGGTCCCGCGCTCTCGACGGGGGTCTGGACACCGAGGTCGGCTCGGGCGGCTTCGCGCTCACTCCGGCGCAGGCGCAGCAGATCGCACTGGCCCGTCTGGTGCTGGCCGACCCGCACACCCTGGTGCTGGACGAGGCGACGTCCCTGCTCGACCCGCGGGCCGCGCGCCACCTCGAACGGTCCCTGGCCCGGGTCCTGGACGGCCGGACGGTGATCGCGATCGCCCATCGCCTGCACACCGCCCACGACGCGGACGTCATCGCCGTGGTCGAGAACGGCCGGATCAGCGAGCTGGGCGGCCACGACGAGCTCGTCGCGGCGGACGGCGCCTACGCGGCGCTGTGGCGGTCCTGGCACGGGTGAGCAGGTGGCCCTCTTCGGCGGTGGGACACCGGGCCTAGAACCGGGCACATCCGGCCGCGTACAGGGGGTGGACGCGTCACCGGCGGCCGGCCGGTGGGCGAGGGACGGGGGAGCTGGTGAAGCGGGAGGGACAGGCGTGGCGGGGATCCCCACGGGCGTGGCGGGTACCCCGGCGGGGTCCGTGCCGTTGCGCGGTCCCGAACGGGAGTGGAAGGGTGGGAGGAGGCACCGGTTCGAGGTGGGCCCGGGAACCGCGCGGTTCCGCGACGGGTCAGGCCTGTGCCCCGTGCGGCGGCGGCCCGCCGCCGTGCACGGCGAGAAGGGGCCGGTCCCCACCCCCTGGAGGTACCCGTGAACAGCGCCGACGGATGGGGAGATGACGTCTACCAGCCCGACGGATCCGAGCAGCGGGAGGACACCGGGCTCCTCGACGGCGAGGACACCCTCGAGGAGGACGGTGTCGACGATCCCCTCGACCGGGGCTGGTCCCCGCCCGAGCGCCCCTGGGCGGTGGAGCACACCGGTGTGACGGCCGCCGAACGGCACCGGGGCGAAACGCTGGACCAGCGGCTCGCCGAGGAGCGGCCGGACCAGCTCGCGCCCGACGGCGACGGACTGGGCGACTCCGACGGCACCGACGGGGAACTGCTGGACAACGAGGTCGGCGCGGACCGTTCCGGCCGGCTCGTGGCGCCCGACGAAGGGGCACACGAGGACGAGGAGTCGGCGCTGGTCGCCATGGACGTGGGCATCGACGGCGCGGCCGCCTCCGCCGAGGAGGCCGCGATGCACGTCGTCGACGAGGACTCCCTGCCCGGCTGACGCCACCCGCGACGACAGGCCCGCGTCGTCGCTCCAATGATCCGTGCCGTACGAGGAGCAGCCATGCAGCAGGACAAGCACCCCGACTACCGGCCCGTCGTCTTCCGTGACCGCACTGCCGGGTACGCCTTCCTCACCCGGTCCACCGCGATCAGCGACCGGACGATCGCGTGGGACGACGGCGAGACCTACCCGGTGGTGGACGTGGAGATCTCCTCGGAGAGCCACCCCTTCTACACGGGCAAGGCGCGAACGGTGGACTCGGAGGGACGCGTCGCCCGCTTCGAGCGGCGTTACGGCGCGGGCGAAGGGCAGGACGCCGGGGAAGCCGGCTGAGCGGACGGGGTCCGCGTCCCTCAGATGACGTTGAGTGCCGCCGCGCAGCCCACTCCCCCGAGCAGCATGAACACCGGCATCAGCACCTTCAGCTCCACCCAGCTGCCCGCCCGGAACCGCATGACCTTCGGCGGGCCGATGGGGTACCACCGCTTGCGGCCCACCGGTATCGGCCAGAGTATGGGGCAGCCCGAGACGGTCAGCGCGTCCCCGATGTCGTGCACCAGCGCGCCGAGCACGATCGGCAGCCCCAGCCACAGGTACTCCTGGCCCGGCGCGGTGAACAGCCAGTCGGCGCCGCCGTCCGGCTTGTCCAGTATCCCGGCGAGGATCCACGCGCTGGTCCCCGCCAGCAGCCAGACCAGCACGTCGCTGCTGGAGCCGCGGGTGGCCCGCCAGAGCAGGCCCTCGATGGCGAGCACCATGTGTACGAAGAGGATCGCCAGGACCGCCCAGCGGCCGCCCGTGATGGCCAGCGCCGAGGTGCCTGCGCCGATCAGGACCGCCCACAGCCAGGTGTGCGTCAGTGTGCGGTGTCCGCCGGAGCGGCGCGGGTCGCCCCGCTTCCTCGTGCCCTTGTAGACGGCGGCGGACAGCTTGTCGACGATCTCGCACAGGCCCCGTGAGACCGGTCCGAAGGCCCGGGAGATGGTGGCCGCCTTGTGGTCGAGGTCCGGGGCGAGCGCCGCTCCGGCGCAGATCAGGGCTCCGGCGAGCAGCACCGGCCAGGGCATCGGGTGTCCCGCGGCGGCGGTCGCCGCTCCGACGCCGAGCCAGGCCGCGGCCCCCGAAAGTGAGTGTGCTGGTCCCATCATCGCCGCTGCCCGCCCCATTCCTCGTGTGCCGCTGTGCAGTTGTCCGTGTCCGCTGTTGCCTCGTCGACGACCCAGCGTAGCGTTCGTGATCTTCACGCGGACAGCCGATTCCCCCCTCGCGGCCCGGGGCAGGCAAGATGGGGGCGTGACCCTCATCGATCAGCTGCCGCGGACCGCCGACCCCGACGCCCTGTACGAAGCCTTCGAGGCGTGGGCCCAGGAACGCGGTCTCACGCTCTACTCCCATCAGGAGGAGGCGCTGATCGAGGTGGTCTCCGGCGCGAACGTGATCGTGTCGACGCCCACCGGGTCCGGCAAGAGCATGATCGCTGCGGGCGCCCACTTCGCCGCCCTGGCCCGGGACGAGGTCACTTTCTACACAGCTCCGATCAAGGCCCTGGTGTCGGAGAAGTTCTTCGAGCTGTGCAAGATGTTCGGCACGGAGAACGTCGGCATGCTGACCGGTGACGCCTCCGTGAACGCCGACGCCCCCGTCATCTGCTGCACCGCCGAGGTCCTGGCGTCGATCGCGCTGCGTGACGGCAAGCACGCGGACATCGGCCAGGTGGTCATGGACGAGTTCCACTTCTACGCGGAGCCGGACCGCGGCTGGGCCTGGCAGATCCCGCTGCTGGAACTGCCGCATGCCCAGTTCGTCCTGATGTCGGCGACGCTCGGTGACGTCTCGTTCTTCGAGAAGGACCTCGCGCGCCGCACCGGCCGTCCCACCGCGGTGGTCCGCTCGGCCACCCGTCCCGTGCCGCTCTCCTACGAGTACCGCTACACACCGCTGACCGAGACGCTCACCGATCTGCTGGCGGCCCGGCAGGCCCCCGTCTACATCGTGCACTTCACCCAGGCGCAGGCCGTGGAGCGGGCGCAGGCGCTGATGAGCATCAACATGTGCACGCGCGAGGAGAAGGAGCGGATCGCCGAGCTGATCGGCAACTTCCGCTTCACCACGAAGTTCGGCCGCAACCTGTCCCGCTACGTCCGGCACGGCATCGGGGTCCACCACGCCGGCATGCTGCCCAAGTACCGGCGACTGGTGGAGAAGCTCGCGCAGGCGGGTCTGCTGAAGGTGATCTGCGGGACGGACACGCTCGGCGTGGGCGTCAACGTGCCCATCCGGACCGTGCTGTTCACGGCTCTTTCCAAGTACGACGGCACCCGGGTCCGCACGCTGAGGGCCCGGGAGTTCCACCAGATCGCCGGCCGGGCCGGACGTGCCGGGTTCGACACCGAGGGCTTCGTCGTCGCCCAGGCGCCCGAGCACGTCGTCGAGAACGAGAAGGCGCTCGCGAAGGCCGGTGACGACCCGAAGAAGCGGCGGAAGGTCGTCCGCAAGAAGGCGCCCGAGGGCTTCGTGGCCTGGTCGGAGAGCACGTTCGAGAAGCTCATCGGTTCCGAGCCCGAGCCGCTGATGTCCCGCTTCCGGGTCACGCACACCATGCTCTTGTCGGTGATCGCCCGCCCCGGCAACGCCTTCGCCGCGATGCGGCACCTGCTGGAGGACAACCACGAGCCGCGCAAGCAGCAGCTCAGGCACATCCGGCGGGCGATCGCCATCTACCGCTCGCTGCTGGACGGCGGCATCGTGGAGAAGCTCGACCAGCCGGACGCCGAGGGGCGCATCGTGCGTCTCACGGTCGATCTCCAGCAGGACTTCGCGCTCAACCAGCCGCTGTCCACGTTCGCCCTGGCCGCCTTCGAGCTGCTGGACCCGGAGTCGCCGTCGTACGCGCTGGACATGGTGTCGGTCGTGGAGTCCACGCTGGACGACCCGCGGCAGATTCTCGCCGCCCAGCAGAACAAGGCGCGCGGTGAGGCCGTGGCCGCGATGAAGGCGGACGGTGTCGAGTACGAGGAGCGCATGGAGCGCCTCCAGGACATCACGTACCCGAGGCCCCTGGAGGAGCTGCTCTTCCACGCCTACGACACGTACCGCAGGAGCCACCCCTGGGTCGGTGACCATCCGCTGTCCCCCAAGTCGGTCATCCGTGACATGTACGAGCGGGCGCTGACCTTCACGGAGCTGGTCTCCCACTACGAACTGGCCCGCACCGAGGGCATCGTGCTGCGCTACCTGGCGAGCGCCTACAAGGCCCTCGACCACACCGTGCCGGACGACCTGAAGTCCGAGGACCTGCAGGATCTGATCGAGTGGCTCGGCGAGATGGTGCGGCAGGTCGACTCCAGCCTCCTCGACGAGTGGGAGCAGCTCGCCAACCCGGAGGAGATGACCGCCGAGGAGGCTCAGGAGAAGGCGGACCAGGTACGCCCGGTCACCGCCAACGCGCGCGCCTTCCGTGTGCTGGTCCGCAACGCCATGTTCCGCCGTGTCGAGCTCGCCGCCCTCGACCACGTCGGTGAGCTGGGCGAGATGGACTCCGACGCCGACTGGGACGCCGACGCGTGGGGCGAGGCCATGGACAAGTACTGGGACGAGTACGACGACCTCGGCACCGGCCCCGACGCCCGCGGTCCGAAGCTGCTGATCATCGAGGAGGAGCCGCAGGACGCGCTGTGGCGCGTGCGGCAGATCTTCGACGACCCGAACGACGACCACGACTGGGGCATCAGCGCGGAGGTCGACCTCACGGCCTCCGACGCGGAGGGCCGTGCGATCGTCCGCGTCACCGATGTCGGCCAGTTGTGAGCACAGGAGAACCCCAACGATGACGAATCCGGCCGAGAGCCTCGTCGCCCTGCTCGACCTGGAGCAGATCGAGGTCAACATCTTCCGTGGCCGCAGCCCCGAGGAGTCGCTGCAGCGGGTCTTCGGCGGCCAGGTGGCCGGCCAGGCACTGGTCGCCGCGGGCCGCACCACCGACGGAGACCGCCCCGTGCACTCGCTGCACGCGTACTTCCTGCGTCCCGGACGCCCCGGCGTGCCGATCGTGTACCAGGTCGAACGGGACCGGGACGGACGGTCGTTCACGACCCGCCGGGTCACCGCCGTGCAGCAGGGCCGCACGATCTTCACGCTCACCGCCTCCTTTCACAAGCCTGAGCAGGGGAGTTTCGAGCACCAGCTCCCGCCGGCCCGCAAGGTCCCGGATCCCGAATCCCTGCCGACGGTCAGCGACGAGGTGCGGGAGCACCTGGGCGCGCTGCCGGAGCAGTTGGAGCGGATGGCCCGTCGTCAGCCCTTCGACATCCGCTACGTCGACCGCCTGCGCTGGAGTGCCGAGGACGTCAAGGGCGCCGAACCCCGCAGCGCCGTGTGGATGCGCGCGGTCGGGCCGCTGGGCGACGACCCCCTCGTGCACACCTGCGCCCTGACCTACGCCAGCGACATGACGCTCCTGGACGCCGTGCGCATCCCGGTGGAGCCCCTTTGGGGTCCTCGGGGTTTCGACATGGCGTCGCTGGACCACGCCATGTGGTTCCACCGTCCGTTCCGGGCGGACGAGTGGTTCCTGTACGACCAGGAGTCGCCGATCGCGACCGGTGGGCGCGGTCTGGCCCGCGGGCGGATCTACGACACGGAAGGGCGCATGCTGGTCTCCGTCGTCCAGGAAGGGCTCTTCAGGGCCCTGTAGAGGACCCTGAAGGTCAGGAGTCTCCGCGCCACAGCCGGCCCAGCATGCCTCGGAACCCTCCGGGCTGCTCCGACGCCCGGTGGCCGGGTGCGTCCGGTGCCGCCGGTACCGGACGCCGCTCGTGGTCCCTCGGTGCGGGACGTGGCGCGGGACGGTGCCGGCGGGCGGTCTCCAGCGCCTCGGCCAGGTCCGTCCTGAGCCAGTCGACCTCGTCCGCGTCGGTCGCCGTCATGATCTCCTCGGCACGTTGAGAGGCCGGGGAGCCGGGTGCGGTGTGGGCCGGCCGCACCGGGCGGAACCGGTTCAGGCAGGACCGTTCGTAGGGGTCGACGACGATCTCCGAGACCTCGACCGGGTCGAGGAGTGATGCCACCGCGGCGGCCCGGGCCCACGGGTCGTCGGCCTTGCGGAGCAGGAACCCCAGATGCCGGCCACGCCAGTTGCGCGAGCGGAGGTCCAGGCCCTCCGTCAACTGGTCTCGCAGCCCTTCGGGCGTGCGGCCCCTCAGCAGCGCGGCGTTCTTCTCGTCGGCCGCGAACTGCCGTAGCTCTTCGGCCAGGTACAGCCAGACGACGGCTCGATAGCGGTTGAGGTAGAAGTGCACGGGCACCAGCAGTCCCAGCCGTGCCAGGCGGGTGAACCGGGCACCGCTCACTTCCATCAGGGCCGCGCCCGCTGTGGTGCCAACGGCCCTGACACTGTCCCGGAGTGCTTCGGGGAACCCCTCCCCCGCCCGGATCCGCTCGATCTCGTCCCGGGCGACGCGTCGGCCGCCTCCCCCTTCGTCGGGTACGGTGCGGACACGGCCGAGGTGTACGGCGAGGTCGAACTCACTGCGTTTGAGTCCGAGTTCCCGTGCCGCGCGGCTCGGGGCGAGCGAGGTGCCGCGGCCGGTGGCGCCGACGGCGCGTCGCTGCTCGGTGGTGGCGGTGATCTCGTGCGTGATGATGTCGCCGGACATGGTCGTCTCCCCCGTGGAGTGTGCGGCCGGCGCCGTCCGCGCCCGCCTGACACAAAAACCGTAGCGTCGATCGCGACATGCGTGGCAAGCCTGTGGAAAACTCCGCGGTCCGTCTCGTGGGAGCGATGAATGACCAGGTCAGGGCTCCTCTGTGGGTGATATCCGTCCCGGCTGCCGGGCATCGACGTCGAGGTGCTCACCCACTCGGTTCACGAGCAGCGTCATCTCGTACGCGATCTGTCCGATGTCGGTCTCCGCGCCGCTGAGCACGCACAGGCAACTGCCCGAGCCGGCGGCGGTGACGAACAGCACGGCGTCGTCGAACTCGACCATCGTCTGCCGTACCTGACCGGCGCCGAAGTGGCGGCCGGAGCCCTTGGCGAGGCTGTGCAGTCCGGACGAGACGGCGGCGAGGTGCTCGGCGTCCTCGCGTCGCAGACCCGTACTGGCTCCGGTCACCAGCCCGTCGTTGGACAGGACCAACGCATGCCGTACGTGTTCGACGCGCGCGGTCAGGTCGTCAAGCAGCCAGCCGAGTCCCTGGTTCTGCACCATGATCCGATCTCCCCGTGTCTCCCCGTACGTGTTGCCTCCCCCTGGCCGGGGGACCCGTCAGCCAGCCTTCACCACGCCCGTGCTCCGGGCAAGGAGGATGGGGGCATGGCACAGAAGATGACCGATGAGGAATGGCGGGCGTTCGTCTCGGGCGGCACCCGCACCGGCAAGCTCTCGACCGTTCGGGCGGACGGCAGCCCGCATGTGGCGCCGATCTGGTTCCTGCTGGACGGGGACGACGTGGTGTTCAACACCGGCAAGGACACCGTGAAGGGGCGCAATCTGGCCCGTGACGGCCGGATCGCGCTGTGTGTGGACGACGACCGGCCGCCCTTCGGCTTCGTCGTGTTGCAGGGGCGTGCGCGGATCTCGGAGGACCTCGCCGAACTCCGGCACTGGGCCGCCCGGCTCGGCGCCCGGTACATGGGTGAGGAACGCGCCGAGGAGTTCGGCGCGCGCAACGGCGTCCCGGGCGAACTCCTCGTCCGTGTCCCCGTGGACAAGGTCCTGGCCCTGAAGTCCGTGGCGGACTGAGACCGCCGGGCGGGCTCGCGGCGGTCCGGTCAGCGCACGGAGTCGAGCAGCCGGGCGGTGTGCACCCGCCCGGCGTACTCGACCAGCCGGATCAGCACCTCCTTCCCGGAGTCGCGGTCCCGGGCGTCGCACAGCACCACGGGCGTTCCGGGGTCGAGGTCGAGGGCACGCTGGACGTTCCGGGTGTCGTGGCGGCGTGCTCCCGTGAAGCAGTTCACGGCCACCACGAACGGGATGTGCCGGTGCTCGAAGTAGTCCACCGCCGGGAAGCAGTCCGCCAGGCGCCGGGTGTCCGCGAGGACGACGGCGCCGAGCGCGCCCTGGGCCAGTTCGTCCCAGAGGAACCAGAATCGGTCCTGCCCCGGTGTGCCGAAGAGGTAGAGGGAGAGGCCGGAGCGGATGGTGATGCGGCCGAAGTCCATGGCGACGGTCGTGGTGACCTTCCGGTCGTTGCCGTCGGTGTCGTCGACCAGCAGGCCGGCCTCGCTGAGCAGTTCCTCCGTGCGCAGCGGCCTGATCTCGCTGACCGCCCCGACCAGGGTGGTCTTGCCCACGCCGAAGCCTCCGGCGACCAGGATCTTCAACGCCAGCGCGGTCGAGTCGCCGTCCGTGGCGTCGGAGCGTTCGGACTCCATCGATCACTTCTCCCGGTCCGGGTGGTCGTGCACGTTCGTGCCGGTCATGGTCCTTCGGTTTTCTCTACAGTGCGCGCAGTCCGTCGATCACTTCGCGCAGGATCCGTTCGTCGGGCAACTGCGCCGGGGGCACGGGACGGCTGACGGTCACTGACCCCAGTTCCACCAGGTCGCCCAGGAGCACTCTGACGACACCCACGGGCAGATCGGCGTCCGCGGCGAGTTCGGCGACGGACTGGGTCTCCGTGCGGCACAGGCCGATCAGTGTCCGGTGTTCGGGTCCGAGCACGGTGTCGTCGACGTCCGGTGCGCCGGGGGCGCGCGTGACGAGGGCGATCAGATCGAACCGGACTCCTGTGGTGCCCGGCCGGGTGCGTCCGCCGGTCATCGCGTAGGGGCGGACGAGCGGCCCGGCCTCGTTGTCGTACCACTGGCTGCCGGGCCCTTCCCGGTCGCCGCCCGTGATGTCGTCGGTCATCGGTGAGGCCCTTCCGGGTCATCCGCCGACGGGCGGCCGGGCAGCGGCGCGCGGCGCGGTGTGGAGGTGCTCGCCGACGCGTCTCACCAGCCGTGCCATCTCGTAGGCCACGAGGCCGATGTCGGCGGTCACGGCGGTGAGGACGGCGAGGCACGAGCCCTCTCCCGCGGCCGCCACGAACAGGAACCCGTCGTCCATCTCGACCATGGTCTGGCGTACTCCCCCGGCTCCGAAGTGCCGGCCCGCCCCCTTGGCCAGACTGTGGAAGCCGGAGGCGACCGCCGCGAGGTGTTCGGCGTCCTCGCGGTCGAGTCCGTTCGACGCGCCCACGGGGAGTCCGTCGTTCGACAGCACCACGGCGTGCCGTACCTCGTGCACGCACCCGACGAGGTCGTCCAGGAGCCAGTCGAGTTCGCGGGTCCGCCGGACGGCCCCCGTGCCGGGATTCTGGATCATGCGGGGTCTCCTTCAGTGCTGTTGCCGGTCGGCGGATCCGGCGGTGTCGCGGGGCCGGGGCGCCGGCCACCGCCGCGCGACCAGCCCTCGCGGTAGGCCGCCATGCGGTCCCGTACGACTTCCGGTGTGCGCTCTTCGTCGCCGTGCGCCGCACCTGGTCGCGTCGGCTCCGCGGGGCGCCCGTCGCGCAGTTGGGGGGCGAGGCTGGCCTGCTTCACGCGCCGGGGAAGGTCGTCGGTTTCCCCTGCCGGCTGTGCGGGGTGAGGGCCGTCGCTCTTCACTTGGCCGTCAGAGGCGTCAGGGGCGTCGCGGGCGTCGGGGGACCGGTGCAGTCGCAGGGCGGGCACTCCCGGGGGCCGGCCCGATGCCGTGATCTGCGTCGCCGCCGGTGCGGCGGATGTCAGCGACGGCCGGTCGACCGGTGCCGGAACCGGCTCCTGATGTCCGGCGGCGCCGGACACGCGCGCGTACAGGTGCTCCTCGGGCCGCGGTGCCTCGTGCACCGCCCGGGGAGAACGTTCCGCCGTGGCGCTGTGCAGGAGCGCGGTGGGCAGCAGGACGACGGCGGTGGTCCCGCCATACGGGGATGTCTTGAGATGCACCTTGATGTCCTGCCGGGCGGCGAGCCTGCTGACGACGAACAGGCCGAGCCGGTCGCTGTCGAACAGGTCGAGGGTCTCGGACCGGGTGATGCGGCGGTTGGCCTCCGCGAGGGCGTCCCTGCCCATGCCGAGGCCGCGGTCCTCGACCTCGATCGCGTAGCCGTTGCCGACGGGTTCACCGGTGACCCGCACGCGTGTGTGGGGTGGTGAGAACTGGGCGGCGTTCTCGATGATCTCGGCCATGAGGTGGGTGACATCGGCGACGGCCGCGCCGTTGACGGAGGCCTCGGGTAGTTGTCGCACCTCCACGCGCGCGTAGTCCTCGACTTCGGAGACGGCGGCACGGACCACGTCGGTGAGGGAGACCGGCATGCGCCAGGCCCGTCCGGGTGCGGCGCCGGAGAGGATGATCAGGCTTTCGGCGTGGCGCCGCATGCGGGTGGTGAGGTGGTCGAGGCGAAAGAGGTCGCTGAGTTCGTTGGGGTCGTCGGAACGGCGTTCCATGCTGTCCAGGAGGCTCAGTTGGCGGTGGACGAGGACCTGGCTGCGGCGGGCGAGGTTGACGAAGACCCCGGCGATGCCGCCGGCGAGTTCGGCGCGTTCCACCGCGGCCCGCAGGGCGGCCCGGTGCACGGTGCTCAGAGCCTCGGCGACCTGCCCGGCCTCGTCCTCGGCGGGAGGCCGCGTCGGTGCCTCCGACCGGATGTCGATGTCGTCTCCCGCGCGCAGCCTGCGCATCGCCTCGGGGAGTTTGTGCCGGGCGATCTCCAGGGCGCTGTTGCGCAGGCTCACCAGCTCGACCACCAGGCCGCGGCCGATGCGGACGGAGATGACGAGCGACGCGGCGACGGCGAGCAGGCCGAACAGGACCGCGGCCCCGGCCGCAGTGAGCACGCCGCGGGTGAACGGGTCGGCCCGGTCGGCGACTCCGCGTCCGGCGTCCCGCTCGATCGCCCGCATACCGTCGCGCACGCGCGCGTGGGCCCCGTTCCAGGTGGACCGGGGTGCCGCCGCCTCGAGCGCCGGTGCCTGCGAACCGCGGGCGAGCAGCCTGTCCTCCGTCGCGCCCACGCTCTTGTAGGCGCCGCTGCCGGCCAGGTCCTGCCAGGCCGCGCGCTCGGAACCGCGCAGATCGGCGACGGAGGCCCCGGTGAGGGTCCGGCGCGTGTCGACGGCGCCGGTGAGCAGCCGCAGCCTCTCGCCGTTGAGGCCGTCGGCCAGGCGGGCACTGGCCAGCAGGACGTCCTCCTGGGCCAGCGCCTCGCCCGCGCGGGCGAATTCGACCAGTACACGTGCGTCGGATCCCAGATCGGCGTCCTGGATGCCGCTCAGCGCGCCACCCACTTGGAAGGCCGCCGAGATGGCCGTCGTGTACTGGCGGTAGGCCTGCTCCCAGCCCGCGCGGTGGTCGAGGACGGCCGTACGCAGCGCCCCCAGCCGTTCGGTGCCGGTGACGAACGCCTCGAGCCGCCTGGCCACTGCGGCGGGCAGTTCCTCACTGTCGGCGACGGTGTGGCGGTCTCCGAGCCGGAGCTTTCCGACCGCGCGGTCGGTGCGCGCGGACAGTTCTCGGTAGTCGGTGCCCGGCACCGCCGCCGGGTCGGTGGCGTGGCGTACGGCGGCGAGCCGCTCGGCCTGCAGGGCGGCGACGGCAGCGCTGACGGGGGCCCGGACGCCGGCGTCCACGCGCTGGACCTGCCGCAGCCGGGAGATGTCCTGGGCGGTGGTGACGGTGGCGTACGCCCACAGGGCGAGCAGAGAAACGACGGGCACCATCAGGAGGCAGACGATCCTGGCGCGCACGGTGCGGGGCCTTACGCGCCCGCGCCACGCGCGCGTGGCGGGCGGATCGGTCGCCTCGCCCATGGGCTCGTCCGGGCTCTCGTCGGCCGGTGGTCCGGCGTGTGCGCGACGGCCGCGCACGGTCGGGCCGGGCGGCCCGGGCGGCCTCTCGGCGCCTGCTGCGGTGGTGGTGGTACGGGGTGGACGCATGGCCTCCTCGTTCGGGACGGGGTGAGTGCGTTGTCGCCGGGTCCTGATGCCCGGATCCGCCGTTACGGGGCGGCGTTGCCGGCGGGTTGCCGGGCCGCGGCGGACGCTTCGCGCTCCCCAGCCGTCGGCGACAGCGCGACGAAGGCCGATGTCAGGAAGAGGTAGGACCCGAGGCCGACGGCGAGGGGGAAGATGAACTGCATCGCCGTGGCCCCGGGCAGCGCCTCGCCGGAGGGCGTGACCCGCACGCTCACCGCGAACATGCCGGTATAGTGCATGCTGCTCACCGCCGCGCCCATGATCAGCGAGGCGAGGGTGACCGCGAGGGGTGACTCGGTGTTGAGCGCCGCCCACAGGGCCGCGGTGGCCGCGGCGACGGCTATGAGCACGGACAGTCCCACGCGCACCGGGTCGTAGCTCACCTCGCCGTGCAGGCGCACGGCTGCCATGCCGAGATAGTGCATGCTCGCGACGCCGGTCCCCGTGGTGAGTCCCCCGAGCAGGAGTGCTCGCGCGCGGTTGCGGCCGTAGCCGACCGCGAAGACACCGGCGCAGACGACGAGCATGGCGACGAGCAGGCTCGCGAGGGTGAGTGGCACGTCGTAGCGGATGTCGGTGCCGCTGACCCGGAAGCCGAGCATGGCGACGAAGTGCATCGTCCAGATGCCCGTGCCGATCGCCGAGGCCGCGGTCAGGAGCCAGTTGCGGCGCGGGCGGCCGGTGGTGGCGAGCGCGCGCACGGTGCAGCGCAGCCCGAGGGCCGCGCCGGTACAGGCCATCGCGTACGACAGCGCCGGGGTCAGCCAGCCCAGGGCGGCGTGGTCCAGGTGTCCCATGGCCCCGGGACGCTAGTCCCGAACAGGGCGCACAACGGGGGCGCATTTCGAAAGGTGTTGCTATCTGACACAGAGAAGCGCTGGAACGATCGCGTCACGCTCGAACGTGTGCGCCGCGGCATCTTCTGTGCCGTTGGGGGATCATGCGAAGCATGAGTGACGACCACACGCACGTCCAGGAGTTCTTCGGCGCCCGCGCCGCCGACTGGGACCGCCGGTTCCCCGACGACGGCCCGGCCTACGCGGCCGCGGTCGGCGAGCTGGGGCTGCGCAAGGGTGATCGCGTGCTCGACGCGGGATGCGGCACCGGGCGCGCCCTGCCCCCGTTGCGTACGGCCGTGGGGCCGTCGGGGCTGGTGGTCGGGGCCGACCTGACGCCTGCCATGCTCCACTCCGCCGTACGGGCCGGGAGGGACCGTGACGGGCGCCTGCTGCTGACCGACGTCGCCGCGCTGCCGCTGCGGTCGCGCTCACTCGACGCCGTGTTCGCGGCGGGTCTCGTCGCGCACCTGCCCGATCCGGCCGGAAATCTGCGGGAGTTGGCGCGCGTAGTGCGGCCCGGCGGTGTGCTGGCGCTGTTCCACCCGATCGGCAGGGCGGCACTCGCGGCCCGGCAGGGGCGGCGGATCACGCCCGACGACCTGCGCGCCGAGCCCAATCTCCGCCCCCTGCTGGCCGGTTCCGGCTGGGACATGACGGCGTACGTCGACGAGGACGCCCGTTTCCTGGCCCTGGCGGTCCGCGAGGGCTGACCTCGGCCCGGCCCCGTGAGTGCCGCGCGCCCGCCCGCGGCCTCCAGGGCCTCCAGGCCCTCCGGTTCACCGCTGAGTTCGCCCTTGTGGGCTTGCGGGAACTCGCCGTCCTCGGACTCCTCCATGACGTCCCGCTGCACGGCTACGAGCTGTGCAAGCGCGTCACCGCGCTGACCGGGCGCGTGCGGCCGGTCAGCGCGGTGACGCTCACCGAGGGGGCGTCCTGGTCGTCGCGCGGGCGCGAGGGCGCCGCCTCCCGGGCCGAACTCGGCCGGCTGCGGGAGACGATCGCCTCACTCGGCGGCCGACGTGTCGATGTGGCGTACCGGACAGCCCCGGACGCCGGGCACCGGGCGGGTGCCGAGATCCGCCAGCCGGTACCCGTTCGGGTAGCCCTTGATCTCCCGGTTCTGCCGGGCATGGTGCGGGGCACGCCTCGGTGGCAGCAGGCGGACCGCGCGCCCGCGCAGCCTGACCGCGTGGCGAACGACCGCTCGGGTGGCGGAGCTCGGCGGGACGTATCCGAAGGCCCGCAGAAGGGGCTCGTCGAGCAGTGCGAGAGTCCCGGCGCGCAGGAGCGGTGCGAGGGGGCGCGGATACCAGGAGGCAATGAGGTCGAGTGTGGCGTCGGAGACGCGGCGCGCGGCCTCGTCCCAGGCGAAGTGGGCCTTCTCGTAGGCGTCGAGGCAGGCTTCGAACTCCTCGTAGGACCGGGGGATGTCCTTGATGCCCATGTGCCGTCCCAGCGTCCGGTAGTGGACGGCACAGGCCACGGTCTCGTGGCGCGACATCCTGCGCCATGCGTAGGTGTCGATCCAGCGTTTGGGGACCACGACGAACGTGCACAGGACGTACCGCATGTCGTCGTTGGTGATGTCGTAGCCGCTGTGCATCCGGTTGATGCGCCTCAGGGCCGTGCGACCCTGCTCGCTGGCGAAGCCGTGCTCCACGATGGCATCGAGAAGCAGTGCCGTGTCGTCGTACCGCGTCTGCGGCCGCTCGGTGAACTCCGCGGTCTCGGCGAGCAGCCGGCCGATGCTCGGCACGGCGTAGGTACGGTAGAGCGCCAGCTCCAGGGCGCGGGCGAAGTCCCAGGGGAACTCGTAGGCCGAGGACAGCCGGTAGATCTCCGACGCGTCCTCGTGGGGATCCATGCGCCGGATCTGTGCCAGCCGTTCGAAGCGTTGCACCGTGGCCGCCCCCTTCTGCCGTCGAACGTTCAACTCTACGTTGAGTAGCAGAGCATGCACGTTCGGCCAAGGCGATCGGCGGGTGGACGAGCCGGCGTGCCGGGCCCGTCATCGCGCTCGCGCGCTCCTGGGACTGCCCGCGGCTTGAGCGTCCCATCCCGGTTCCGAGTGGTCGATTCGCCCCCGTCCAGCCGGAAAGCTGCAGCTCGAGTGCGTCTGGGAGTCGTGACAAGGGCTTCCCGGGCGCACTAGGGTGCGCGCCATTGGACGAACCGATGGGGAGGCTGGGATGGCCGGGACGGATGAGGACGCCGTCGCCGCCGCGGACGATGCGCTCTATGTGCTCACGGCAGTGCTGCTGACGCCGGCGAAGTTTCCGAGTGTGCTGGGCGACGACTACCCGGAGGCGTGCGCCGCGCTCGGTCTCCCACCACTGGCCGACGGCTACGGCCTGGTGCTCGGCCAGGACGGAGACGGCGCCCGGTGGACCGTCGTCATCGACGACGTCTCGCTGGTCGCCGTCGCCGTGGCGTCCTGGGACTGCGGCATGGAGTACGACCTGTCGCCGGACGAGCGCATGGTCGTCGCCGCGCTGCCCGGCTGGCCCCTCGCGGTCGCCGTGGCGGCACCCGGTGTGCCGGTGCCGCACGATCCCGGGCCCGAGGTCGCCGACCAGCCCGCGCTGTGCCCGCCGGACACCACTGTCTGGGGGCCCGCGCAGCGCCGTCTGGGGGCCGACGAGATCGCCCTGCAGTGGGCGCAGTGGCGGGAGCAGATCGACGACGCGGAGTTCCCGGTGCCGGACGGCGGCGCCGGTGTGGTGGACGGCGTCCCCGGCGACGGCGGGGAGGGGGACGCGGACGCGGGCACGGGCGAGGACGCCCAGGCCTGCGCCACGGACGAGGCGGGTGCCGCCGACGACCGGACCGGCACGGGGACCTTCGGACACGGCGGTGTCCGGCGGGTACTCGCGGAGGCCCACGCCTACGTCGACACACCACCGCCGCTTGGCCGGGTCCGGTCGTCGTTCGCGCCGGGGGACGCCCGGACGCTGCGTGCCGACGGTCCCGGCTGGTCGCTCGTCGCCAGAACCGACGACATCGCTTTCATCCTGCTCGACGAGGAACCAGGTGAGGTTCTGCCGGTAGGGCGGGGGCCCTCGCTGCCCGGGCTCCTGGAGGCCCTCGACAAAATGGCCGTACGGCCGAGCTGACCACGACCCGGCCTGTGATGCGTCTGCCCCGTGGTGTCTGGTGTCCCGTTTCACGCCGCCGTTCCGACGGCGGTCGGACCGGGACGCCGTCAGGGCCTCATCGGCCAATCTCCTTGCGCGAGACACGGCGCAGCCTGCGCCGCTGGGAGGGATCCAGGGTGAGGTAAGCGGCGGCCGGGACTCCCAGAACTATCAGCAGGGCAGCCCACCAGGGCAGCCAGATCAGCAGGATGAGCCCGACCGCCACACCCCCTGCTGCGACCTTGGCGTTCTTCGACATGATGTCGCCTCCTTCGCGGCCACTGCCGCTCTCTGTCCTGAAAACGGGCCCGCGCTCCCGACGGTTCCGTACCGCGACCCTGAGACCTCCCTGAGCCCGACCCTTACACACCCCTGATAGCCCGCCTGAGAGCTCGTCGGCGACTGCATCCGGAGAGGCCCCGGGAGAGCACCTCTCCTCCTTGCATAGTGGCCCATGCCACAGCCCGACCACACCCCGCAGCCCAAGGAATCGTGTACAGTCGGCCGCCGCATCCCAGCTAGTCAAATTTGAGGAATACGCCATCGTTGCGCAGACCGCTCTCCCCGCACCCTCCGAAACCGCCGCGCTCGCCGGCTGCTGTGCTGTCTTCCTGCCCGGTGATCCCGGCCGCACCGGCACGGTCGCGTTCTGGCGGCCCGACGGCGACGCGCCCGGGACCGTCCCGTCGGGGACCGCGGAAAGCCTGACGGTGGTACTGCCCGATGGCCACGGCGACGGCGTGGAGCGGGTGAGCGTGCCCGCGGTGCTCCTGCCGGTGCGGGCGGCCCTGCCGGTTCTCACACGCGCGCGTGCCCGCGCGCAGGGCCACCGGGCGTCGGTGTTCTGGGGTGCGGTCGCCGTCGAGGCCCTGCATCTCGTGGCGCGCGGGCTGTTGCTGCCCGGACTGTCCGCGACCGACCACGATGCCTGGCGCGCGGGTCCGCTGGATGCGGAGGAGACGGAGCGGGTCCGCCATCTCGCCGCCGCCATGCCGCCCGAGGCGCACGCGATCCCGGTCGACGGCACGGAAACCCTGCTGCTGCCCGACCCGGAACGCCTGGTGCGTGCCTTCCTGGACGCCGTGGCCGACACGCTGCCCCGCTCCCCCGCCGCCGAACTCGTGACGGTGGGCCCCGCCTACGCCTCGCGGGAGCCGCAGCGGTCACCCGAGCTGCGTGAGTGGGCATCCGACGTCGCCGCGGGACACGACACGGGCGTACGGCTGTCACTGCGCGTCGAGGTTCGAGGGCTGCCGGCGGCGGCCTCCCCGGACGCCATGCCGGTGTTCCGGGCGGTGCCCCAGGTGCACAGCGTCAGCGATCCCGCGCTCGTCGCGGACACCGCGGAGGTGTGGGCCGGCGCCGTCGGCGACGCGTTCGGCACGCGCGCGCGGATGGACGCCCTGCTCGCCCTGCGCCGGGCGGCACGCGCCTGGCCCGCGCTGACGCCTCTGCTGTCGGCAGCCGTACCGGACGCCGTCGAACTCGCCGACGAAGAGATCGCCGAGCTTCTCGGAGCCGGCTCCCGGGCGCTCGCCGGCGCGGGAGTCGAGGTGCACTGGCCGAGAGAGCTGGCCCGGGACCTGACCGCCCGCGCGGAGGTCGGACCGCCCGACGACGACCCGGACCCCCGCGCGTCGTCGTCCGGGGTGGGCTCGTCGTTCCTGTCCGCCGACGCGCTGCTCGCCTTCAACTGGACGTTCGCCCTGGGCGGCAAGGGGCTCACGCGCGAGGAGCTGGACGTGCTCGCCGAGGCCAACCGCCCCGTCGTGCGCCTGCGTGACCAGTGGGTGCTCGTCGACCCCGAAGAGGCCCACCGCGCCCGCGCCCGGCAGGACCACAAGGTCACTCCGGTCGACGCGCTCGCCGCGGTCCTGACGGGTTCGACGGAGGTCGACGGGCGCCGCCTGGAGGTGCGCCCCACGGGATGGCTGGCGACCCTGCGGGAACGCCTCACCGACCCCGAGGCTCAGGACGCCGTCGCGCAGCCGGCCGCCCTCGAGGCCACGCTGCGCGACTACCAGCGCCGGGGCCTCAACTGGCTGGCCCGCATGACGTCCCTGGGCCTGGGCTGCTGCCTCGCCGACGACATGGGACTCGGGAAGACCATCACGCTGATCGCCCTGCATCTGCATCGGCAGACCGACGTGGACGCCGCCGGTCCCACCCTGGTGGTGTGTCCGACCTCCCTGATGGGCAACTGGCAGCGCGAGATCGAGCGGTTCGCGCCCGGCACGCCGGTGCGCCGCTTCCACGGCACCCGCCGCGACCTCGACGACCTCGCGGACGGCGAGTTCGTGCTGACCACGTACGGCACCATGCGTCTGGACACCGACCGGCTGTCCGAGGCGTCGTGGGGCATGGTCGTGGCGGACGAGGCCCAGCACGTGAAGAACCCGTACTCCGAGACCGCGCGGCAACTGCGCGCCATCGGCGCACGCGCGCGCGTGGCGCTCACCGGCACCCCTGTGGAGAACAACCTCTCGGAACTGTGGGCCATCCTCGACTGGGCCACCCCGGGGCTGCTGGGCCGGCTCGGCAGCTTTCGCCGGCACTACGCCCAGGCCGTCGAGGGCGGACAGGACCCGGCGGCGGCGGAGCGACTGGCCCGGCTCGTACGGCCCTTCCTGCTGCGACGCCGGAAATCGGACCCGGGAATCGCTCCCGAGCTGCCGCCGAAGACCGAGACGGACCATGCGGTGTCGCTGACCGCGGAGCAGACGGGCCTGTACGAGGCGGTGGTGCGCGAGGCACTCGCGGAGATCGCCGGGGCGGACAGCATGGCGCGGCGCGGCATGATCGTGAAGCTGCTGACGAGCCTCAAACAGGTCTGCAACCACCCGGCGCAGTTCCTCAAGGAGGACCGGCCGAGGATCACCGGCCGCTCGGGGAAGCTGGAGCTGCTCGACGAACTGCTGGACACGATCCTCGCCGAGGATGCGAGCGTGCTGGTCTTCACGCAGTACGTGCAGATGGCACGGCTCCTCGAACGGCACCTGGCCGCCCGCGGCGTGCCGTCGCTGTTCCTGCACGGCGGCACGTCCGTCACCGCGCGGGAGTCGATGGTGCGGCGGTTCCAGGACGGCGAGGCCCCGGTCTTCCTGCTGTCGTTGAAGGCGGCGGGCACCGGACTGAACCTCACGCGCGCGGAGCACGTCGTGCACTACGACCGCTGGTGGAACCCGGCCGTCGAGGCGCAGGCCACCGACCGTGCCTACCGCATCGGCCAGACCCGCCCCGTGCAGGTGCACCGGCTGATCGCCGAGGGAACCATCGAGGACCGCATCGCCGCCCTGCTGAACCGCAAGAGAAAGCTCGCCGACGCCGTTCTGGGCACGGGCGAGGCGGCATTCACGGAACTGACGGACGCGGAACTGGCCGACCTGGTCGAGCTGCGAGGGGGTACGCGATGACCCGGTACGACGACGACACGGAACGGACGTTCGCCGCGCTGCCGCCCGCGCAGGGACGGGGCTTCGCCCAGACCTGGTGGGGCCGGGCCTGGCTGCAGGCGCTGGAGGACGCGGCGCTGGACAACGCGCAGGTGAAGACGGGCCGTCGGCTCGCGCGCGCGGGAGCGGTCGGCGCGGTGTCGGTACGGCCGGGGCGCATCACCGCGGTCGTCCAGGACCGGGACCGTACGGCGCATCGGGCCGACGTCCTGCTGGAGCGGCTGTCCGACGCGCAGTGGGATCGTTTCGTCGACATGGCGATCGAACGGTCCGGGCATGTCGCGGCCCTGCTGGACCGCGACATGCCGCCGCATCTCGTGGAGGACGCCGCGAACGCGGGCATCGACCTGCTGCCGGGCATGGGCGACTTGGAACCGGAGTGCGACTGCGACGCCTGGGACCACTGCGGGCACACCGCGGCGCTCTGTTACCAGGTCGCCAGGTTGCTGGATCAGGATCCCTTCGTTCTGCTGCTGATGCGGGGACGCGCGGAGGGCGCCGTACTCGACGCCCTCCAGACGCACGGCTCCGCGCCCGCGGAGGAGGCCGCTTCCGCGCCCGAGGGTGTGGACGCCGCCGAGGCGTACGCGGCGGGACACGTGCTCCCGCCCTTGCCCGCACTGCCCGGCCTCGGGCAGGGCCCGGGTGTGCCGCCGTCCCTGGACACCGAGACGGCGCCCCCTCCCGGCGTCGACCCGTCCGCGCTGGCCCTTGTGGCCTCCCGGACGGCGACGGAGGCCCACCGCCTGCTCGCCGAGGCCCTGCGAAGCGGGCACGACCGGCAGGCCGCGGGCCCCGAACCGACCGTGGCGCAGGACGCGGTGCGCCTTGCGGCGGGGGATGCCGGACCGGACGTACTGGACCGCCTCGGCGAGGGGTCGGGGCGTACCCGGGAGACACTGGACGTCGCCGTACGCGCGTGGGGGCTCGGCGGCACGGCCGCTCTGTCCGTGCTCGAGGAGGAGTGGGCGGTGGAGGGCGACGCGCTCGCACGCGCGCGTGCGGCCCTGGAGTCGGCCTGGGAGGAGGACGAGCGGCCGTCGTTGCGGGCCCGGGCCAACCGGTGGAGCGTCGTCGGCGCACCGCACCAGCTCCGCCTGGACCGCGACGGGCGTTGGTGGCCGTACTGCAAGGAGCGCGGCCACTGGGTCCCCGTGGGCGGTGCGACCCAGGACCCCGCGACGGCCCTGGCCTCGGCGGCGCTCGCGACCGGGGACGAGCTCTGACTCCCGGCCCTGTCCGGCGTCGACGGTAGGGATGCGAGGACGGGGGCGGGGGCGAGTGTGCGCGGTGGGCGGAGTAGACCGCGCGCCGAGGCGGGACCGGGCTCCTGACCAGAGCTGACGTCGGGTCAGGCCCGCTTGGAACGACATCTGTGCCGGGGGGGGCAGGAGAGGGGCCGCAAACACCGGGGCGGGGAGCGCGCGCGACCCGTCCCCGCGTCCGTCCGGCGCGAACGGACTCGGAGCAGCTCAAGGCCCGGACGGGCTCCGGGCTCCGGCCCCGTCCGCGAAGGAGGGGGCCGGAGCGTTCACACAGGGGGACCGATCAGCGGGCGCCGACGAGGTGGTCCATGGCGAGCTGGTCGAGGTGCTCGAACGCCATGCCGCGGGCGGCGGCCGCGTCCACGTCGAAGGTGTCGTAGGCGGTCGCGTCGGCCAGCAGGGCCGCGAGCCCGTCCTCGGCGGTCGGGCGGGCCAGCTCGTCCAGCCGGGCCGCCGCCAGGGCTTCCTGCACCTGCGGGTCGGCCCGGAAGGCGGCCGCCCGGTCCTTGAGGATCAGGTAGTTGCGCATGCAGCCGGCCGCCGACGCCCACACGCCGTCGAGGTCCTCGGTCCGCGGCGGCTTGAAGTCGAAGTGCCGCGGACCCGCGTACCCGGCCCGCTCCAGCAGGTCGACGAGCCAGAACGCGGCCCGCAGGTCGCCCGCGCCGAACCGCAGGTCCTGGTCGTACTTGATGCCCGACTGACCGTTGAGGTCGATGTGGAAGAGCTTGCCGGCCCACAGCGCCTGCGCGATCCCGTGGGGGAAGTTCAGACCGGCCATCTGCTCGTGGCCGACCTCCGGGTTCACGCCGTACAGCTCCGGCCGCTCGAGGCGCTCGATGAACGCCAGCGCGTGTCCCACCGTCGGGAGCAGGATGTCGCCGCGCGGCTCGTTCGGCTTCGGCTCGATCGCGAACTTCAGGTCGTAGCCCTGCTCGGTGACGTACTCGCCCAGCAGGTCGAAGGCCTCCTTCATCCGGTCCAGAGCATCCCGCACGTCCTTGGCCGCGCCGGACTCCGCGCCCTCGCGGCCGCCCCAGGCCACGTAGACGCTCGCGCCCAGCTCGACCGCGAGATCGATGTTGCGGATCGTCTTGCGCAGCGCGTACCGGCGCACGTCCCGGTCGTTCGCCGTGAAGGCGCCGTCCTTGAACACCGGGTGCGTGAACAGGTTCGTCGTCGCCATCGGCACCTTCATGCCGGTCGCGTCCAACGCCTGCCTGAACCGCTTGACGTGCGCGTCGCGCTCCGTGTCGCTCGACCCGAACGGGATCAGGTCGTCGTCGTGGAACGTGACGCCGTGCGCGCCCAGCTCGGCCAGACGCCGCACCGACTCCGCCGGGTCCAGGGCCCGCCGGGTGGCATCACCGAACGGGTCACGGCCCTGCCAGCCGACCGTCCACAAACCGAACGTGAACCTGTCCTCGGGAGTGGGCTGGTAGTTCATTCCGCGGCTCCTCACTGCTGCCGATCAATCGCTGCCGACTATTTCGTCATGGCGCTTTACAAATTAGTATGCACACACGGTCCTGGGAAGAGACAAGGTGTCCCCCAAGGAGATGAGTCCGGGTCCCAGGACCCGCGGAAGAGGGAGAAGCCCGATGTCAGCAGCCGAAGGTCCGCTCGTCGTCGGCGTGGACACGTCCACCCAGTCCACCAAGGCACTGGTCGTCGACGCGGCCACGGGACAGGTCGTCGCGAGCGGCCAGGCCCCCCACACCGTCTCATCCGGGGCCGGCCGGGAGAGCGATCCGCGCCAGTGGTGGGACGCGCTGAGCGAGGCCCTGAGCCAGTGCGGCGAGGCCGCCCGTGAAGCCGCCGCGGTGTCCGTCGGCGGGCAGCAGCACGGCCTCGTCACGCTGGACGCGCACGGCGAGCCGGTGCGCCCCGCCCTGCTGTGGAACGACGTGCGCTCGGCGCCGCAGGCCCGGCGTCTGATCGACGAGCTGGGCGGAGCCAAGACCTGGGCGGAGCGCACGGGCAGCGTGCCCAGCGCCTCCTTCACGGTCACCAAGTGGGCGTGGCTGGCCGAGCACGAGCCGGACGCGGTCCGCGCGGCGAAGGCCGTACGCCTCCCCCACGACTACCTCACCGAGCGCCTCACCGGTGAGGGGACCACCGACCGCGGCGACGCCTCCGGCACCGGCTGGTGGGCGTCCGGCACGGAGGCGTACGACGAGGAGATCCTCGCGCGCGTGGGGCTCGATCCGGCGTTGCTGCCCCGGGTGGTCCGGCCCGGCGAGGTGGCCGGAACCGTGCGCGACGGCCACGGCCTGCCGTTCTCCAAAGGCACCCTGGTCGCCGCCGGCACCGGCGACAACGCGGCCGCCGCCCTGGGGCTCGGGCTGCACCCCGGTGTTCCGGTGATGAGCCTCGGCACGTCGGGCACGGTGTACGCCGTGTCGCGGCACCGGACCGCCGACCCGACCGGCACCGTGGCGGGGTTCGCCGACGCACGCGGCGACTGGCTGCCACTGGCCTGCACGCTGAACTGCACGCTCGCCGTGGACCGAGTAGCGGCCCTGCTGGGTCTGGACCGGGAAGCCGTCGAGCCCGGCACGCAGGCCACGCTCCTGCCCTTCCTGGACGGGGAGCGCACGCCGAACCTCCCGCACTCCTCCGGCCTCCTGTACGGGCTGCGCCACGACACGACCGCCGGCCAGCTCCTCCAGGCCGCCTACGACGGTGCGGTCCACTCGCTGCTGGGCGCGCTCGACCTGGTGCTCGACGCCGACGCCGACCCCGCCGCGCCGCTCCTGCTGATCGGCGGGGGCGCACGGGGGGCCTCCTGGCAGCAGACGGTACGGCGGCTGTCGGGACGTCCTGTCCAGATCCCCGAGGCAAGGGAGCTGGTCGCGCTCGGTGCCGCGGCGCAGGCGGCCGGCCTGCTGACCGGCGAGGACGCGGCCGCGGTCGCCCGGCGTTGGAACACGGCCGCCGGGCCGGTCCTCGACGCCGTGGAACGGGACGAGGCGACGCTGGACAGGATCACCGGGGTACTCTCCGACGCGGCGCCGCTGCTGGAGCGGAACGCGGACTCCCGCTGAGGACGCGCTCGCACGGGCGACGCCGACGGACACGACACAGGACCGTTTCCGCGGCATGCCGCGGACGGGGCGTGTCGGGCGCGCACCACGCCCGGCACGCCCCGCCGTCGGAGGGAACGCGCATGGACCGCGACCAGTGGTCGCCGACCGGGGACCCGTTCGCGGTCGACGGACCGGACCGACCGACGACAGAGCGACGACAGACCAAGGACTGACGGAGGCATGACCGCACCGCCGCACGAAGCCCACCCGGCCCGCCCCGGGCGCGCCCTGCCGGACACCCAGCAAGGCATGCGCCGCCGCAATCTCGCGCGGGTGATGCACACCGTCAGCGCCGAGGGTCCGCTGTCCCGGGCCGGCGTCGCCTCACGGATCGGGCTGACGCGGGCGGCGGTTTCGACCCTCGTGGACGAACTCATCCGCTCGGGCCTGCTGGACGAGCTGGGGCCCGAGCGTCCCGGCCGGGTGGGCCGGCCCGGCTCCGCGCTCGCCGTCAGCGCGCAGGGCCCGGCCGGCATCGGGGCGGAGGTCGGCGTCGACCATCTCGCGGTCTGTGCGGTCGACCTGCGCGGCGGCGTACGCGCGCGTGCCGTGCGGTACGGCAGCAATCGGGACCGTTCGCTGGAGCCGGTGCTCGAGCAGCTCACCGGCCTGGTGCGGGAGGTCGTCTCGGAGACGGAGGCCGAGGGGCTGTGGCCGGCCGGTCTCGCGGTGGCGGTGCCGGGTCTCGTGGCACGGGACGCCCGGACCGTCGTGCGCGCCCCGAACCTGGACTGGCACGACGCGGACCTCGGCGCGCTGCTGCCCGCGGATCTGCCACTGACCGTGGACAACGAGGCCAACTTCGGCGCGCTCGCCGAACTCTGGCTCGGTGACGGCACTCCCCGGGACTTCCTGCACGTCTCGGCCGAGATCGGTATCGGTGCGGCCGTGGTCGTCGACGGTCGGCTGCTGCGCGGTACCCGCGGGTTCGCCGGTGAGCTGGGCCATGTGCCGGTCCGTCCGGACGGGCCGGACTGTGCCTGCGGCGGGCAAGGGTGCCTGGAGCAGTACGCGGGTGAGAAGGCGGTGCTGCGCGCGGCGGGCGTGGAGCCCGGGGAAGATCGCGTCGGTCTGCTCGCCGGACGTGCCACCGCGGGCGACGAGGACGTACGGCGTGCCCTGCGCGAGGCGGGCACGGCGCTCGGCATCGCGCTGACCGGTGCGGTCAACCTGCTGGATCCCGAGAGCGTGGTGCTGGGCGGCGCGCTGGCCGGACTGGCACCCTGGCTGCTGCCGTCGCTGCGTGACGAACTGGCCCGGCGCACGGCCGGCCCGGCCTGCCCGGTCACCGTGTCGGAGCTGGGCCCGCAGGGACCGCTGCTCGGAGCCGCTCACTCCGTGGTGCGGGCCGTCCTGGACGACCCGGCGGTGGTGGCGGAACGGGCCTGACTCCCCGTCCGCCGACGGCCGCGGAGTGACGCACGGGCCCACCTCGCCGCATCCTGCGACGGCCACGGTCGCTGGGGCCTTTCACTCGTTCGAGTGAGCGCGGTGTCCACAAGGCGGTGGCTGTCCACGGAACGGCGCGGCGCTCTTCTGCGCAACCCCCGCTCCCCGTACGGTGATTCACGCGGACGCACCTCGCACACAGGGCGGGCAGACGTCCGCGTCGGCGTTCTCCGCCTCAGCCGTGTCGAACGGCTGAGCGCCCACCCCCCACCGGGCCCCGGATCCCGGGCCCCACCGACGAAAGGGCAATTCCCATGGAAAGGGAAAGGGAAAGGACAGCACCGGTTCCGACCAGGCGGCGGCTCCTGAAGGGCGCCGCGCTCGCCACCGTCCCGTACGCCCTGCTCTCCGGCACACGCGCCGCCGCACAGGCCCGCGCCGTCGACTACCCCTCCGCCGAGTGGCAACCCGCGAGCGCGTCCAACTACAGCCGGTCCAGCCGCCCCACGGCCTACCCCGTCGACTACGTGGTCGTCCACGTCACGCAGGAGACGTACGCCGACACCCTCTCCATCTTCCGCGATCCCGAACGACAGGTGTCGGCGCACTACGTCGTCCGGTCCACCGACGGGCACGTGGCGCAGTGTGTCCGTGAGGCGGACATCGCCTGGCACGCGGGCAACTGGGACTACAACACCCGCAGCATCGGCATCGAACACGAGGGGTGGGTGGACCAGCCCGCCTACTTCACGGACGCGATGTACGAGCAGTCGGCCCGGCTCACCGCGGCGATCTGCACCGGCTACGGCATCCCCAAGGACCGCACGCACATCATCGCCCACCACGAGGTACCGGGCAGCGACCACACGGATCCGGGACCCTTCTGGGACTGGACCCGCTACATCAGACTGGTCAACTTCGCCTGACCTCGTCGCCCGACCCGCCCGGAACGCCACGTTCGGGTGATCCGGCTGGTCGAAGTGGTTGTCCGCGCCCATCCGCGGAGTGACGATGTCCCACACCGCAACACCGTCCGGGGAGGCCGAGTTGACTGACGCATGGCTGGCTCTGGAACCGGGGGCCGACCCCGTCGAGCGCGCGCGGACGCTGCGTCGGGCGCACGAGACGTTCACCGAGGCGGGCACGGTGCCGCGGCCCGTGCGTGCCGTGGTGGCGGAGTCGTGGCGGCGCTCGGTCCGGGCGGGTGTCGGCCCGGACGGCACCGCGAGCGTCGAGCTGATGGACGCGGACCTCGGCGCCTACCGGGCCGAACACCCCCTGGCACGGGTGATGCCGCTGGTCCGGGAGCTGCTGGGCACGTTCGCCGCCGACGGCGAGCATCTGCTCGCGGTGTGCGACGCGCACGGCAGGCTGCTGTGGGTCGAGGGCCATCCCGCCACCCGGCGCCGGGCGGGACGGATGAACTTCGTGCCCGGGGCCCGGTGGGCGGAGTCGGCGGTCGGGACGAACGCGCCGGGCACCGCGGTGGCGGTCGGCCGTCCGGTGCAGGTCTTCGCGGCCGAGCACTTCACACGCCGAGTCCAGCCCTGGACGTGCGCGGCGGCTCCGGTGCACGATCCCCGCACGGGACGGGTGCTCGGCGCCGTGGACATCACCGGCGGGGACGGTCTGGCGCATCCGCACAGCCTGGGATTCGTACAGGCGGTGGCGCGTGCCGCGGAGTCGCAACTGGCGCTGCTCACTCCGGAGCGGCCCGGGGCCGGGGCGGCCGAGCTGACCACGCTGGGCCGTGACGAGGCCCTGCTGAGCATGGACGGTCGCGCGGTCCGGCTGAGCCGGCGGCACAGCGAGATCGTCGTGCTGCTGGCCCACCACCCGGAGGGCCTGACCGGCGACGAGCTGCTGTGCGCGCTGTACGAGGACGAGACGGTGCCGCCGGTGACACTGCGTGCGGAACTGGCCCGGCTGCGCGGCATCCTGGGACCCGGACGGCTGGCCTCCCGGCCCTACCGGCTCACGATGCCCGTCGAGTGCGACGCCGGCGTAGTCGAGCGTCGGCTGCGGGCCGGGGCGGTCATGGCGGCCGCGACGACGTACGGGGGTCCGCTGCTGCCCGGCTCCCAGGCGCCGGCGGTAGTGCGGCTCAGGCGCCGGCTCGCCGACGGTCTGCGTGCCGCGCTGATCGCCTGCGGCGATCCCGACCTGCTGGCCGACTGGGCACACGCACCATGGGGGGAGGACGATCTCGACATCTGGCGCGCACTGGCGGCGGCCCGGCCCACGGCGTCGACCAGCTCCCGGCTCGCGGCGCTGGAGTCCGAGCTGACGGCGCCGAACACATGGTGACCGCCAGCCGGTGAGCCGCCCTCCGGGGGACCGGGCAGCGCCCGCCGCGCACGCAACGTCTCCGCAACGTCTCTGCAACGTCCCGCTTCCTAGCCTCACGCGCAGAGCTGTCCAACGGCGGGCAGCGCTCGATGAGGGAGGCACACAGGATGACCCGTTACGCGGCGCCCGGCACCCAGGGCGCGATCGTCTCCTATCAGTCGCGCTACGACCACTTCATCGGCGGTGAGTACGTACCGCCGGCACGCGGGCAGTACTTCGAGAACCCGTCCCCGGTGAACGGGCAGCCCTTCACGGAGATCGCACGCGGCACGGCGGACGACGTGGAGCGGGCGCTCGACGCCGCGCACGAGGCCGCTCCGGGCTGGGGCCGTACGTCGGTGACCGAGCGTTCCGACATCCTGCTGAAGATCGCCGACCGCATGGAGGCGAACGTGGAACGCCTGGCGGTCGCCGAGAGCTGGGAGAACGGCAAACCGGTGCGCGAGACGCTGGCGGCCGACATCCCGCTCGCCATCGACCACTTCCGTTACTTCGCGGGTGCGCTCCGAGCCCAGGAGGGCTCACTCGGCGAGGTCGACGACGACACCGTCGCGTACCACTTCCACGAGCCGCTGGGTGTCGTCGCGCAGATCATCCCGTGGAACTTCCCGATCCTGATGGCGACCTGGAAGCTCGCCCCCGCCCTCGCCGCCGGAAACGCGGTGGTCCTCAAGCCCGCGGAGCAGACCCCGGCCTCGATCCACTACTGGCTGAGCCTGGTGGCCGACCTGCTGCCCCCCGGTGTCCTGAACGTCGTCAACGGCTTCGGCGTGGAGGCGGGCAAGCCGCTCGCGTCCAGCCCCCGGGTGGCGAAGGTGGCGTTCACCGGGGAGACCACCACCGGGCGGCTGATCATGCAGTACGCCTCCGAGAACATCAAACCGGTCACGCTGGAGCTGGGTGGCAAGTCGCCGAACATCTTCTTCGACGACGTCTGGGCGCAGGACGACGACTTCCGCGACAAGGCTCTCGAGGGCTTCGCGATGTTCGCGCTCAACCAGGGCGAGGTCTGCACCTGCCCGTCCCGGGCCCTCGTCCAGCGCGGCAGCTACGCCGAGTTCATGGAGGCCGCCGTCGCCCGCACCGAGCTGATCAAGCCGGGCCACCCCCTGGACACCGACACGATGATCGGCGCGCAGGCTTCCAACGACCAGTTGGAGAAGATCCTCTCCTACCTGGACATCGGCCGGCAGGAGGGCGCCAGGGTACTCACCGGTGGGGAACGGGTCGAGCACGACGGCGAGTTGAAGGGCGGGTACTACGTCCAGCCGACGATCTTCGAGGGGCACAACCGCATGCGGATCTTCCAGGAGGAGATCTTCGGCCCGGTGGTGTCGGTCACCCCCTTCGACGACTTCGACGACGCGATCAGGACCGCCAACGACACCCTGTACGGTCTCGGCGCCGGGGTGTGGACCCGCGACATGAACACCGCCTACCGCGCGGGCCGCGCGATCCAGGCGGGACGCGTGTGGACGAACTGCTACCACGCCTACCCGGCGCACGCCGCCTTCGGCGGCTACAAGCAGTCGGGCATCGGCCGGGAGAACCACAAGATGATGCTGGAGCACTACCAGCAGACGAAGAACCTCCTGGTCTCCTACTCGCCGAAGAAGCTGGGCTTCTTCTAGCCACGGAAGGAGGGTGCCGCACCAGGACGCACGCCCGGCCGGCGCCCTCCCTCCGGCAGGCGTGCGGCAGCCGGCGTCCGTCGTCCCGCTTGGTCATGACGTACGGCGGGCCGCAGGAACCGCGTGTGCACCGCTTGGGACTTCAGGGGTGAGGTGCCGGTGTCCACGGGTGAGGCATCGGCCTCGATGGGTGCGCCCTTTGAGTTCATGCGGGGCACCGTGGCGCCTCAAGTGCGCTTTACGTCAGGGACCGAGGGTCACGGCGCGGGCCGGACGGGCGGGGCGGCCGAGACGGACCGGGACGCCGGGTGAGTACAGGACGCTGACCGGGGCGTCCGTGGGGGCCGGTATCCCGGCCCCCACGACCAGGTCTTCGTCGCACGAGATGAGCCGGGCCCGGTGCAGGGGCCAGCGGGGATGGTGGTTGGGGAGGTACGCCGCCCCCGCCGCCCCGCCGAAGAACATGTTGTGCATGCCCCAGCGGGCGGTGAGGAAGTGTTCCAGAGCGGTGGGCTCGTGGATGGGTTCACCGGTCCGCAAGGTAATGCGGCTGTAGGCGCCGCGCGGTCCGGGCCAGCGACGGGAGCTGGTGTAGGTCACGGTGTCGCCGGCGGAGCGGACGGTCATGCGGGACCACAGGTAGGGCAGCCGGAAGCCGACACGCCCCATCACCACCGGTATCAGCCGCGAGGCGTCCATCGACCGGAAGACAACGCCGCGTCGCCCGTGCGCGTCCACGCTGTACAGGCGCACGTTGGTCTCCGGGAACGAGCCGAAGTACGGCATCCCGGGCAGCCGGAACCACCCCACCCGGTGCATCCGAAAGGCGACGAGCCCGACGTACGTGAGCCCGTCGTGCGTGTCGGGAACGGTGCCGCGCGGCATCAGTCCCGCGACGGCCGCGGGCTCGACGGCCCAGTGGATGAAGGCGAGGTCGAGCCACTCCTGGGTGAGAAGCGGCATCCGTATCTCCGCGGGGGCGTCCGGGGTGACGGCGCTGGGCTTGTGCACGGCGCAAGAATGGCAGACGGGAGCGGCCGGGGACGGGCGGGGTACGTCGATGCGAGATGGATCACGGCGGGCGACGCGACGGACGGGAACATGAGGTCCGGTCGAAGCCGTGATCCGTGATTGACCCTCGACCTGGTCGAGGGCCCAGAGTTCTGGACGTGGAGAGCGAGATGCACAGCATTGGGGAGACGGCCCGCGACAGCGGGCTGGGCGTGAGCGCCCTGCGGTTCTACGACCGTGCCGGTGTGCTGGTCCCCGCCCGGGTCGATCCGGTGAGCGGCTACCGCTGGTACGCCCCGGAGCAGGTCGCCGAGGCCAGGTTGCTGGCCCGGCTGCGGCGGGCGGGCATGCCTTTGGCGGACATCCGGCTGGTGCTGGCCGGCTGGTCCGGCGCGGACACGGACCTCGTGCGAGGGCTTCTCCAGGCGCACCTGCGCCGTCTCGAACTGGGGCTCGCCGAGGCCCGCAGCGAGGTCTCCGCACTCCGAGCGCTACTCGATCACAGGGAGAACCCCATGACCGCCTCGCCGCGTACCGGCACCGTCCGGCTGTCCCTCCACGCGCCCGAACTGGCGGCCGCGCTCGACGCGGTCCGCTTCGCCGCCGGTGACGACCCTGAGCTGCCGATGCTCGGCGGGGTCCTCTTCGACGTCGAGGGTGACGTGCTCCACGTCGTGGCCACCGACCGGTACCGGATGGCCACCGCGCGCATGGCCGCCGCCGGACACGGTGGACCGCGTGAACAGGTCGTCGTACCCACCCCGCTCGCCGACGCGATGCGCGCGCTGCTGAGTGACGACGGGCCCGCCCGCTTCGCCGTCGAGGACGACCGCGTGACGCTGGAGGCAGGGGAGCGCCAGGCGTCCGGGCAACGCCTGGCATACGACTTCCCCGACTACCGCCGTCTCGTCCAGCTTCCGTCCGGGCGGCGGGTCGTCGTCGATGTGCCCGCCTTCCGGAAGGAGTTGGAGACCGGCCCCGTCCGCGCGGGTGAGGCGGGCCGGCAGGACGGGACCGCACAGGACGTCAGTGTGCTCCGGGTGGCCGACGACGGCACGGTGACCGTCTGCGGGGACGGCGAGGACGACGCCGGCAGCGTCGGCGTCGGCGTCGACCGCGGCTTCTTGCTGGACGCGCTCGCCGCCGCGGACCGGGACCGGCTGGTCCTGGAGTTCGGCGCCCCCACGGCACCGCTCGCGATCCGCCGGACGGACGACGAGGGGACGTTCTCGCTGCTCATGCCGGTCCGCCTGGACGACTGACGGCGAGCCGCCCGCCCTCCCCCGCGGCCCCGTCCCTCGTGCGCACGGCGTTGTCAGTGGGGTCTCGACCGGCTCCGCCGCGCGGATCTGCCCGGGGCGCCGACGTCCGGGACCGCACAGAACACTCGCACCGCACCGGCCGTTCAGCCGGCGCCCGCCCTCGACGAGGCTCCCGGCCGACACCGGGCGCTTCGCCCACGTATGGCTCGGGGCGGCCGTGTACACGGAGGAACTCGACCGCGCCCTGTGCGCCGCCGCGTGGGGCGTGGGTCCCCGTCCGGCGAGGCCAAGGAACAAGCCGGTCGGCCGACGTCCCCCTCACGATCACCCTGCTGAGCGGGGCGGGCCGCCGTAGTATCGGATGATCTCGTGGGGGAAGGCGGGCGGACATGGGCAGGCAGCGTCCTGGTACGCCGACGCTGGAGGAGGTGGCCGCCCTCGCCGGTGTGGGGCGGGGAACCGTCTCGAGAGTCATCAACAACGCGTCCGGCGTGCGGGATTCGACGCGTCGCGCCGTGCAGCAAGCCATCGCCGAACTGGGGTACGTCCCGAATCTGGCGGCCCGTTCCCTGGCGGGGCACCGTGCCGACGCGGTCGCGCTGGTGATGACGGAGCCGGACTGGCGGCTGTTCGGGGAGCCGTTCTTCACGGAGGTCGTCCACGCGGTCGGCGACGCACTCACCGACACCCCGGTGCAGTTGTTGCTCACGCTCGTCCGTACCGACACCGAGCGACGGCGCTTCGTCGAGTACGCGCGCGGCGGTCGGGTCGACGGCGTCCTGCTGATGTCCGTGCACGCCGAGGATCCGCTGCCGGACATGCTCGCCAAGGCGGGACTGCCGACCGTCATGCTGGGGCGGCGTTCCGGCGACGAGACCGTCACCTACGTCGACGCCGACAACGCGGGCGGTGCGCGCGGCGCGGTCACGTATCTGCTGAAGCGTGGCCGGACCACGATCGGGGCCATCAGCGGACCGCTCGACATGTATGTCGCCCAGTGCCGGCTGCGCGGGTACCGGGAGGCACTGGAACTGGCGGGCGTGGCGGACAGGTCGTCGCTGGTCGTCGAGGGAGGCGACTTCACGGAGGAGAGCGGCCGCCGGGCGATGACCGGCCTGATCGGCCGTCACCCGGAACTCGACGCCGTCTTCGCCGCCTCGGACACGCTGGCCGCCGGGGCGCTCAACGCGCTGCGCGCCGCGGGCCGGCGGGTGCCGCAGGACGTCGCGGTGATCGGCTTCGACGACTTCCAGCCGGCCCGGCCCACGGATCCGCCGCTGACGACGGTCCGGCAGCCGCTGGAGGAGATCGGGCGCACGATGGTGCGGCTGCTGCAGGAGGAGTTGGAGAACTCTCCCGCCGTCGCCTGGCGGCACGTCATCCTCCGCACGGAACTGGTGATTCGGGACTCCGCCTGAACGCCTGAACGCCTGAGCGCACGAGCACCTGAGCACCTGAGCGCCTGACCGACGGGGCGACGGGCCTCCGGGCCGACGGCCTCCGGGAGCGCTCCCGGCGACGCGTCGCTCACCTGGGGCTTCGAGATTCCTTCGACAACTATGGCGCGCACAGTCTTGTCAGGAACATGAACCGCTCCTACAGTCCCCAATCAACCGGTTAGTGGGAGCGCTCCCATCAGTGGGGAGTTGGGAGCGCTCCCGCACCGGCCCCTCCTTCCCCCCGCACCCACCCGGAGAGGCCCCCATGCGAACGTTTCGGTCCCAAGTCCGCACCCGGCACGGCCTTTGGGGTGCCCTGATGGCGACCTTCGCGGTCTTCGCCGTCATCGCGTCGCTCGTGACCGCGGCGGCGCCTGCCCGGGCGGACACCACGATCTGCGAACCCTTCGGGACGACGACGATCCAGGGACAGTACATCGTCCAGAACAACCGCTGGGGCTCCAGCGCCACCCAGTGCGTCACCGCCACCGACACCGGCTTCCGGGTCGCCCGGGCCGACGGCTCGGCGCCGACCAACGGGGCGCCGAAGTCGTACCCGTCGGTCTTCAACGGCTGTCACTACACGATCTGTTCGCCGGGGACCGACCTCCCCGCCCGGCTCGACACCGTCTCCGGGGTGCCGTCGAGCATCTCGTACGGCTTCGTCGACAACGCGGTCTACAATGCCTCGTACGACATCTGGCTGGACCCTGCTCCGCGGACCGACGGGGTCAACCAGACCGAGATCATGATCTGGTTCAACCGGGTGGGCCCGATCCAGCCCATCGGCTCACCGGTGGGCACGGCCACCGTGGGCGGACGGACCTGGGAGGTGTGGAGCGGCGGCAACGGCTCCAACGACGTGCTGTCGTTCGTGGCCCCGTCGGCGATCACCGGCTGGACCTTCGACGTCATGGACTTCGTCAGGGCGACGGTCTCGCGCGGACTCGCCGAGGACGACTGGTACCTGACGAGCGTTCAGGCGGGCTTCGAACCCTGGCAGAACGGCGCCGGGCTGGCCGTGAACTCGTTCTCCTCCACCGTCGAGACCGGCGGCATCCCGGGCAACCCGGACCCCGGCACCGGCGACCCCGGCAACCCCGGCGACCCGGGTGATGCGGCGGCCTGCGAGGTGTCGTACGGCACGAACGTCTGGCAGGACGGCTTCACCGCGGACGTCACCGTCACCAACACCGGCACGGCTCCCGTCGACGACTGGCAGCTCGCCTACACCCTGCCGGCGGGCCAGCGGATCACCAACGCCTGGAACGCGTCCGTCACGCCCTCCACGGGCAGCGTCACGGCGACCGGCGTGGGGCACAACGCCCGGATCGCCTCCGGCGGCAGCCTGTCGTTCGGCTTCCAGGGCTCCTACAGCGGCACGTTCACCGAGCCGGCCGGCTTCCGCCTGAACGACGCCGTCTGCACCACGGCGTAACCGCCCAGCCCGCCCCCGACTCCTCGCCCGTCCGGTCGAAGCGCCCGCCCCGGACGGGCGAGGGTTCCATCGCGGGCCCGACACCCCCCACCCACCCACCTCGCAGACAGGAGACCCCTATGGCTCGACGCAGCAGATTCCTCACTTTGGCGGCGGTACTGGCCACCCTGCTCGGCGCGCTCGGCGTGACCTTCCTGCTCGGGCAGGGACGGGCCGAGGCGCACGGCGTGGCGATGATGCCCGGCTCCCGCACCTACCTGTGCCAACTGGACGCCAAGACCGGCACGGGCGCCCTCGACCCGACGAACCCGGCCTGTCAGGCCGCCCTCGACGAGAGTGGCGCGACGGCGCTGTACAACTGGTTCGCCGTACTCGACTCCAACGCCGGTGGCCGCGGCGCCGGTTACGTGCCGGACGGCACCCTGTGCAGCGCCGGCGACCGTTCCCCGTACGACTTCTCCGCCTACAACGCCGCCCGTGCGGACTGGCCTCGGACGCATCTGACGTCCGGGGCGACGATACCGGTGCAGTACAGCAACTGGGCGGCTCACCCGGGTGACTTCCGGGTCTATCTGACCAAGCCCGGCTGGTCGCCCACCTCCGAGCTGGGCTGGGACGACCTGGATCTGATCCAGACGGTGACCGACCCGCCGCAGCAGGGCTCGCCCGGCACCGACGGCGGCCACTACTACTGGGATCTCGCGCTGCCCTCGGGCCGCTCGGGCAACGCGCTGATCTTCATGCAGTGGGTGCGTTCGGACAGCCAGGAGAACTTCTTCTCCTGCTCGGACGTCGTCTTCGACGGTGGCAACGGTGAGGTCACCGGCATCCGCGGTTCGGGCAGCACCCCGGACCCGACGCCGACCCCGACGGACCCGACGACTCCGCCGCCCACCCACTCCGGTTCCTGCATGGCCGTGTACTCCGTGGAGAACTCCTGGAGCGGTGGTTTCCAGGGTTCCGTCGAGGTGATGAACCACGGCACGGAGCCGCTGAACGGCTGGGCCGTGCAGTGGCAGCCGGGCAGCGGGACCACGCTCGGCGGGGTGTGGAACGGCTCGCTGTCCGGCGGCACCGACGGCACGGTCACGGTCCGCAACGTGGACCACAACCGCGTCGTACCACCGGACGGCAGCGTGACCTTCGGCTTCACCGCCACTTCCACGGGCAACGACTTCCCCGTGGGAACGATCGGCTGCGTGACACCCTGATGTGCAGGGGTCAGCCCGGTACACCGGGGTGAGCCCTGACCCTGACGCATCGGAAGAGGTCGGTGGGGCCTTGTGAGGGGCGCCACCGACCTCACGTGCCGGTTACAAATCGCTCAACCCCTGGTTGCGACGCGGTGATCGGGCGACCATGGGTCCATGACTCTGGCCCAGCGCGCCTTCGAGCGGCTGCAAGCCTGGCCCGACCTCTCCGTGGGTCCGGCCAGTTGCGGAACCGGACGGGCGCTGTGCTCCGCCCGTGTCGAGATCGTCCACTTCCACTCGGGCCGGGACGTGGATCTCCACCTCACCCTGCGGGCCATCCAGCGTTTCCAGTACGACCTCGGCGGCTCCAGCGCCATCCGGCTGGTCCCCGGCTCCCGTTGGGTGACCGTGCACCTGGACTGCGACACGGACGTCGACCTGCTGCTGAGCCTGGTGAGCATCGCGCTCAAGGCCCATCAGAGCCGGCCCCCCACCGACCTGCCCTCGGGGTGCAACTTCCACCGCGTCACGGTGCTTCCGCGCTCCGGGGCCGGGGAGGCCTGAGACCGACCGCGGCGAGGACCGCGCCGAGCACGCAGAGAACTCCGGTGACGATCACGGCCACGTGGACACCGTTCATGAACGCCTGTCCGCTGCCCTCCACCACGGCGGCCCGCAGCCCGGCAGGCATGTCGCCGGAGACGGGCGCCACGCCCATCGCGACGGCGTCCTCGGCCTCCCTCAGACCGTGGGCCACGGCCGGGGGCACGCCCGCGCCGGTCAGCTCGCCGGTGAGGGTGGCGCCGGCCTTCCCGCTGATCAGGGAGACCAGCACGGAGGTGCCGAGCGCGCCGCCGATCTGCAGCGTGGTCGCCTGGAGACCGCCGGCCACACCGCCGTCCCGGACGGGGGCGTTGCCCACGATGGCGTCGGAGGAGGCGGACATCACCATGCCGACGCCGAGGCCGAGCGCGACGAACGGCGGCCACATCGTGGCGTAGGAGGAGTCGGTCTGCCAGGTGAGCATGCCGAAGCAGGAGACCGCCTGGAGCAGCGTGCCCAGCGGCATGGTCAGCCGGGGTCCGAAGCGCTGGGTCAGCGCCGCTCCCAGGGGGGACGCGACCAGCGAGGCGAGGCTGAGCGGAAGCGTCCGCACGCCCGCCTCGACCGGCGTGAGGCCGCGCACGTTCTGCAGGTACAGCATGACGAAGAAGATCACGCCGAGCATGACGAAGAAATTCAGCGCGGTGATGACCGCGCCGATCGTCAGCGCACGGCTGCGGAACAGGCGCATCGGCAGCAGCGGGTGCTCGACGCGGGTCTCGTACCGGCCGAAGACGAGCAGGAGCACGAGGCCGGCGGCGACGGCGCCCAGGGTGCCGGCGGAGGTCCAGCCCCAGGTCTCGCCCTTGACGACGCCGAAGACCACGGCCAGCAGGCCGAGGGCGAGCAGGACCAGACCGGGTATGTCGAAGCGTTCCCGGCCGGCGGCGTTGCGGCTCTGCGGAAGGACGAGGGCACCGAAGACGATGGCGAGGACCCCGATGGGGGCGTTGATGTAGAAGACCGACTCCCAGTCGACGTGCTCCACCAGGAGGCCGCCGACGATGGGCCCGAGGGCCGTCGCGACGGCGGAGACCATGGCCCAGATGCCCACGGCCATACCGAACTTCTTCGGCGGGAACACGGAACGGAGCAGTCCGAGGGTGTTGGGCATCAGCAGTCCGCCGAAGGCGCCCTGGAGCGCGCGGAAGGCGACGACGCCCTCGATCGAGCCGGACAGCCCGATGGCGACGGAGGCGAGGGTGAAGCCGGCGACGCCGACCAGGTAGTAGGTGCGCCGGCCGAATCGGTCTCCGAGCTTGCCGCCCAGGATGAGGGTGGCGGCGAGGGCGAGCAGGTAGGCGTTGGTCACCCACTGGAGTTGGGCGGTCGACGCGTGCAGGTCGCTGCCGATCCGGGGGTTGGCGATGGCTACGACGGAGCCGTCGAGCTGGACCATGAACAGTCCGAAGGCGACGGCGAGCAGGGTCAGCCACGGGTTGGACCGCAGACGGCCGGCCGCCGGCGGAGCGGTCTCGGCCGCGGGCGTGGTGGGGTGGTCCACGGACGTGGAGGGCATGGGTGAGCCTTCTCTTCCGGATTCAGTCGGATGTGCAGGGGTGGTGCGGGGAGAGAGGCGGAGCGGAGCGCGGGAGTACCGCGGATCGGCCGTCAGTACACGGCTATGCACGCGGCCGTCCGGCGACGGGCCGGGCGATGGGCCGACGGCCGGCGGCGACGCCTGGGCCCTGCCCGGCCCTGCTCTGCCCTGCTCTGCCCGGTCAGCGGGCGGCGGGGTGGAGGTGCCGCGTCAGCGCCTCGAGGGCGTCAAGGGCGGAGCCGAGCGCGCCCTGCTGGCCCTCGGTGAGCGAGGTCAGGGCGTGGCGGATGAACGCGGTCTCCAGTTCCCGCACCTCGGACAGCCGCTCGCGGGCCGTGGCCGTCAGGTGGAGGTGGGCGACCCGCTTGTCGGCGCTGTCCCGCCTGCGTTCCAGATCCCCCTGCTCGGTGAGCTGGGAGACCAGGGCGCTGACGTTGTTCGGCTTCATCAGCAGGGCCTCGGCGGCCTCGCGCACCGTGGCGCCCTCGTGCTGCGCGACGAACCGCAGCAGGGCGAGTTGGCCCTCAGGGGGCTTGGGGTGCGGATACCGGGCGGCGACCTGTCGGTCCAGCGCCCGGTGCAGCGCGGGAAGGCACGCCGCGAGCCCGGAGGCCACGCGGTCGATGTCCCGGCGGGAGGCGCTGGATTCGGTCACCCGTGGATAGTAGATATGATCAGATAGGTATGTCAAAGGAGGTAATACTGAAGGAGGTCATACGCACCCGTCACCACCACCACCGCCGCCACCACCACCGGCACCGGAGGCGCACCGGAGCCGCGCAACGCACTCGCAACCTTCCCCGTGCTGACATGCGCGGTATGGAGGACACATACGAGGAGACCCCGCGCGTCGAGCTGACCCCGGAGGCCTCCGTACTGCTGCGGCGGCTGCGCGAGGCGCACGGCCCGCTGATGTTCCACCAGTCCGGCGGCTGCTGCGACGGCAGCGCCCCCATGTGCTACCCGGCCGGCGAGTTCCGCACCGGCGCCGCGGACATCCTGCTCGGCGAGCTGGCCGTCGACGGCGTAGCGGAGCCGGTCGAGTTCTGGATGTCGCGCAGTCAGTACGAGGTGTGGCGCCACACCCGGCTGATCGTGGACGTCGTCGCGGGCCGGGGCAGCGGCTTCTCGCTCGAAGCACCCGAGGGGGTGCGCTTCCTGATCCGCTCTCGCGTGATCGATGCCTAGATGCAGCGAGCCGGCTCTTTGCTCGATCTCTCTCCCCCCAGCGGGTCAGGGGCGGCGGGCGATCGAGGCAGTGCGGGTGGTGCGGCCCTGTCTGGGCCTTGGGGCTACGGTCTGAGGCTGCTCACGATGTCCGCCGTGGCGGTCAGGCCGCTGCTGATGGTCGGGGCGATGCTCGTGCTCGCCAGATAGAAGCCGAGCAGCAGGCACACCAGCGCGTGCGAGATCTTCAGCCCGCCGTTGCGCAGGAAGATCACCGCCAGGACGGACAGCAACAGCACCACAGAGATGGAAACGGCCATCGTCAACCTCCTCCGCCACGTCCACTTCGCGGCGTTCGGCCGTAAGTGTGGCGTAGCGGAGGGTTCGTCCGGGCGGCTGACCTGTCCTCCGAACGAGTGGTGTTCCGGCGCGGTGCCCTACGCGTCCCGGTGGGCGTCGAGGAACGCCTCGAGACCCGCGAGGTCGTCGGTGTTGAGATGGTCGACACCGGCGGCGAGCAGTTCGGCCCACACGGCGTCCCGCGCGGGGCCCGCCACGTCGGGCGTGGCCCAGAAGCGCACCCGCTGCCCTCGGGCGTGTGCCGCGCCCACGATGTCCCGCAGCCTGCGCCGCTCGGCGGCCGGGAAGGCGCCCACGCCCTGCCAGGTGAAGTTGAGCGTCCAGTTGTCGCTGATCAGCGGGACGAAGGAGGCCGGTGCGGCGGTGCCGAGGTCGGTGAGGCGGCCGTCGTAGAAGGCCCGGCGGGTGCGCTGGGCCTCCATGGGGGCGCGGGCGGCGCGGTCACCGGAGATCACGGCGGTGACCGCGCCGGGGAACACGCGTCCGTGGGCGTAGGAGGTGAAAAGGTGCCGGTGGCGGCGCAGCCGGCGGTCGAGTTCGAGGTACGTCGACTCGCCCTCGGTCTTGATGTCGATCAGGAGTTGCAGCGAGCCGCGGTCCCGCCGGTACACCCGGCCGTGCCCCGCGCGGACGCGGGCGGCGAGGGGATCGAGGTAGAGCGACTCCAGGGTGCGGGACGGGTCCAGGTCCTCGGGGTCGTGGGCGACGAGGAGTTGGCCGTCGACCAGGTAGATGTCGGCCTCGACGCTGCCGAAGCGGTGGTCGAGGGCGTCCAGGAGCGGACGGGGGTGTTCGTAGTCGTTGTGGGCGTGCGCGCGCCACAACGGACGCGGCCCGTGCCTGCCTTCGTTCGCCAGCGCGGTACCGGCGGGCAGGGCGACCGCGCCCGCGAGGGCGGCGCCGAGGGTGGTGAGGGCTCTGCGTCGGGTGGTGAGGGCCATGCTCTGCCTCCCTGGAAGTGCCGTACGGGACGCCTGTGAGTATGGGGTCCCGGTGGCCTCGGGGAGCAGAGCCGTGCGGGGAGTTGGCCGGACCGCCGCCGGTCGTTCACTTCGCCGGCGCGCGGGTCGCACGGAAATGCCCGCCCCCCGGGGGACGGGCGTTTCCCGGTCGGGGCGGACGGGCCGTCAGGGGGAGGGGGCTCGCAGGTCGGCCAGTTCGGCCAGCGCCGCACGGTGGGTGCCCGCCGACCCGTAGGCGATCGAGTCGGCCTTGGCCCGCTTGAGGTGGAGGTGGACCGGGTGTTCCCACGTCATGCCGATGCCGCCGTGCAGTTGCAGGGCCTCCTCGGCGGCGTGGACGGCGACCTGACCCGCGTACGCCTGGGCCACTGCCACGGCCACGTCGGTGTCCGTGCCGGTCGCGAGGGCGTCGGCCGCGCCCCGGGCGGCGGCGCGCAGGCCCGCCACCTCCAGCCACAGCCGGGCGAGCCGGTGCTTGAGCGCCTGGAAGCCGCCGACCTGGCGGTTGAACTGCTTGCGCTCCTTGAGGTAGCGGACTGTCTCCGTCAGCAGCCAGTCGGCGAGGCCCAGTTGCTCGGAGGCGAGCAGTCCGGCACCGGCCCGCAGGGCGCGGCGCACCGCGGGTCCGGCGTCGCCGAGCCGGCGCCCGGCCACGCCGTCGAGGGTCACCCGCGCCACCGGCCGGGTGAGGTCGAGCGACACCTGCGGGACGACGGTCACGTCGGCCGAACGGACCGCGTAGAGACCCCCGTCGTCCGCGGGCACGAGCAGCACGTCGGCGAAGGACGCGTCGGCGATGCCCGTCAACTCGCCGTGCAGCCCGCCCGCTTCGACTCGCGCGCAAGGAGCGGCGCCGCCCGGCGAGACACCCGGCGCGACGCCCGGCCCGGCGCCCGACGCGACGTGCGGCCCGAGGTGCAGCCCGACGGCCAGCGCGGCGACGGTCGTGGCGGACGCCAGCTCGGTGAGCAGGTCGTCGGCGCCGCAGGCCAGCAGCGCCTCGGTGGCGACGACGGCGCTCGTCAGATACGGCACCGGCGCGACGGCGCGCCCCAGCTCCTCCAGGACCACGGCCGCTTCCCGGTGAGTGGCGCCCTGACCGCCCAGTTCCTCGGGGATCAGCAGGCCCGCGAGTCCCATCGAGTCCGAGAGGGCCTTCCACAGCGACGCGTCGTGCGCGGCGGCCGACTCGGTGCGGGCGATGACGCCCGCCGGGTCGCAGTGGTCGGTGAGCAGGCCCCGGACGGCGGCGCGCAGCGCCTCTTCCTCCTCCGAGTAGAGCAGAGCGGGTTCCGGCTGTGCGCTCATCGGGCGAGGTCCTTCCATGCGACGTCCTTGTCGGTGCGCGGTTCGGCGGGCAGGCCCAGGACACGCTCGGCGACGATGTTCAGCAGGACCTCGCTGGTCCCGCCCTCGATGCTGTTGCCCTTGGAACGCAGGTAGCGGTACCCGGCGTCGCGGCCGGTGAAGTCCACCAGCTCGGGGCGGCGCATGGTCCAGTCGTCGTAGAGCAGGCCCTCCTCGCCGAGGAGTTCCACCTCCAGGCCGCTGATCTCCTGGTTGAGGCGGGCGAAGTTCAGCTTCATGCCGGCGCCCTCGGGGCCCGGCTGGCCGGCCGCCAACTGCTGGCGCAGGCGTACGCCGGTGAGCCGGGCGACCTCGGCCTCGACCCACAGGCCGAGCAGCCGCTGGTGCAGGTCGTGGGTGCGCAGGTCGGGGCGCTCGCGCCAGGTCTCGGCGATCTTGCCGATCATGCCGCCCTCGCGGGGGATCGGGGTACCGCCGATGGCGACGCGTTCGTTGTTGAGCGTGGTCTGCGCGACCCGCCAGCCGTCGCCGATCGCGCCGAGGCGACGGGAGTCGGGGATGCGGACGTCGGTGAGGAAGACCTCGTTGAACTCGGCTTCGCCGGTGATCTGGCGCAGCGGCCGGACCTCGACGCCTGGGTCGGTCATGTCGCACACGAAGTACGTGATGCCTCGGTGTTTGGGCAGGTCCGGGTCGGTGCGGGCGATGAGGATGGCCCAGCGGGCGAGGTGCGCGCTGGACGTCCACACCTTCTGCCCGTTGACCACCCAGTCCTCGCCCTCCCGGACGGCACGGGTGCCGAGTGCGGCGAGGTCGGACCCGGCACCCGGCTCGCTGAAGAGCTGGCACCAGACCTCCTCGCCGGTCCACAGCGGGCGCAGCAGCCAGCGCTTCTGCTCGTCCGTGCCGTACTGGAGGATGGTCGGGGCGGCCATGCCGAGGCCGATGCCGATGCGCCGGGGGTCGTTGTCGGGCGCGCCCTCGGCCGCCAACTCGGCGTCCACGACGGCCTGGAGGGAGCGGGGGGCGCCGAGCCCGCCGAGCCCCTCCGGGTAGTGCACCCAGGCGAGTCCGGCGTCGAAGCGGGCCCGCAGGAAGTCCAGGCGGTCCGTGCCGACCGGCGGGTGTGCGGCCAGCAACTCCTTGGTGCGGGCGCGCAGTTCCGCTGCGTCGGTCATGCGTCGGCTCCCTTCTCCTGCTGCTCCGGCTTCTCCTGCTGCTCCGGCTTCTCCTGCTGCTGCTCCGGTACGACGGCCACCCGGCCGGTCGTCCTGCCGTCGGCGACGCGCTGCACGGCGACCGCCGCCCCGGCGAGCGGCACCCGTTGGCTCACCAGCGGCTTGACGGCGCCCCGCGCGGCCAGGTCGGTGAGCTGCTCGTGGCAGTGCCGGACCAGCTTCGGGTTCTTGGTGTTGTACAGGCCCCAGTGCAGGCCGAGGATCGCGTAGTTCTTCACCAGGGCGTGGTTCAGCGCGGCGCTGGGGATCGTGCCGCTCGCGAAGCCGACGACGACGATCCGGCCCTCGAAGGCGACGACCTTGGTGGACTGGGCGTACGCCTCGCCGCCCACCGGGTCGTAGATCACGTCGGCGCCCCGGCCACCGGTGGCCTCCTTCACGGACGCGACGACGTCCTCGCCGTGCCGGTCGACGACCACGTCGCAGCCCAGTTCGCGGGCGACGGCCGCCTTCTCCGGGCCGCCGACCACGCCGATGACGGTGGCGCCGGCCGCCTTGCCGAGCTGCACGGCGGCGCTCCCGACGCCTCCCGCGGCGGCGTGGACGAGCAGGGTCTCGCCGGCCTCCAGCCGGGCCCGGCGGTGCAGGCCGAACCAGCCGGTCTGGTAGCCGATGTGCAGGGCGGCGGCCTCGGCGTCGTCCAGGGCGTCCGGGGCGGGCAGCAGGGCGCGGGCGTCCGCGAGGGCGTACTCGGCGAAGCCGCCGTGGGGCAGTACCGGGTTGGCGAGGACGCGGCGGCCGTCCTCGGTCTCGCCGCAGATCTCCACGCCAGGCGTGAACGGCAGCGGCGGCCTGACCTGGTACTGGCCCCGGCACATCAGGGCGTCCGGGAAGTTGATGTTCGCGGCGCGGACCCTCAGCAGGACCTGGCCCTCGCCCGGCGTCGGCGGCGCCACGTCCGCGAGGCGCATCACCTCGCCCGGCTCGCCGTTCTCGTGCACCTGCCATGCCTGCATGCGGGGCCTCCACCGACTGCGTCGTCCGACCGGGTCACTCGCATACTAAGCGGTCGCTTGCCGATCGGGGAACAGGTCGCGGACAGTCGTCCCGTCAGGACCGTGCCTCCCGCGACGGCCGCGCGGCGGGCCGTGCCCGTACGTGCATCCGCTCCCCCTGCGGCCCGAAGAGGCTGAGGACCTCGACCGGCCCCTCCCCCGTCGACCCGAACCAGTGCGGCACCCGGGTGTCGAACTCGACGGCCTCCCCCGCCGACAGCACCACGTCGTGCTCGCCGAGCACGAGCCGCAGGCGGCCGGAGAGGACGTAGAACCACTCGTACCCCTCGTGGCTGCGCGGGTCCGGTTCCTCCTTGCGTCTGGGCACCAGCACCTTGAACGCCTGGAGCCCGCCCGCCTGACGGGTGAGCGGCCAGTGGGTGCGGCCGTGGCGCACGATCGGCTCGGACCGCACCCGGGGGTCGCCGACCGGCGGGGCGCCAACCAGTTCGTCCAGCGGCACCTGGTGGGCCTGGGCGATCGGCAGCAGCAGTTCGAGGCTCGGTTTGCGCAGTCCGGACTCCAGCCGCGACAGGGTGCTCACCGAGATGCCGGTCGTCTCGGACAGGGCCGCCAGGGTCACCTCCCGCTCCTTGCGGACCTGGCGGAGCCTCGGTCCGACACCGGCGAGAACGTCGTCTGCAGTCGTCATGTGTTTATTGCAGAACCGGCAAATGTGTTTGTCAATACCGAGGTGTCGAGCGACCTTCTACGTGGAGGTGGTCACCATGACCCAGAACAAGGAACCGCAGGACCTGTCCGGGAAGTACGACGTGGTCGTCGTCGGCGGCGGTGCGGCCGGGCTCTCCGCCGCGCTCGTCCTGGGCCGCTCGCGGCTGCGCACCCTGGTCGTCGACGCCGGTGAGCCGCGCAACGCGCCCTCGGAGCACATGCAGGGCTACCTGACCAGGGACGGCATGTCCCCGGCCGAGTTCCTGGCGCTCGGCCGCGAGGAGATCGCACGCTACGGGGTGGAACTGGTTCGCGACCGTGCGGTGGACGTGTCCCGGGTCGAGTCCCGGGGCGAGGACTTCGCAGTGGAGCTGGCCGGCGGGCGCACCGTCCACGCCCGCCGGCTGATCGTTACCACCGGGCTCGAGGACGAGTTGCCGACGGTGCCCGGGGTCGCGGAGCGGTTCGGGCGTGACGTGCTGCACTGCCCGTTCTGCCACGGCTGGGAGGTGCGCGACGAGCGTTTCGGCGTCCTCGCCACCACCCCGCTCAGCGTGCACCAGGCGCTGATGGTGTCCGGCTGGTCGGACGACGTGACCCTCTTCCTGCACACGGTCGCCGAAGACGAACTGTCCGACGACGACCTGCGCCGGCTAGCCGCGGCCGGCGTGAAGGTGGTGCCCGGCGAGGTCGCGGGCCTGCGGGTCGAGGAGGACCGGCTCACCGGGGTCCGGCTGGCGGACGGCACGGTGCACGACCGCTCGGTGGTGTTCGTCGCCCCGAAGGCCGTGCCGCGGACCGGACTGATGGAGCGGCTGGGCGCGGAGCTCCAGGAGACCCCGTTCGGCGCCTACCCGGTGGTGGACCCGACGGGCCGGACCACCGTTCCCGGTGTGTGGACCGCGGGCAACGCGATGGGCTTCGCCGAACAGGTCGTCCACGCGGCGAGCGGCGGCTACCGGGCGGCGGCCGCGATCGTCGGCGACCTGATCATGTCGGACCTGGACGCGGCCGTCGCGGGGTGAGGACCACCGGTCGGCGGAGCCCACGGGGTGAGGACGCCGGTTCGGGGGCCCTCGGGGTGAGGACCGCGCCGGTTCACAGGCCCTCGGCGTCAGGACCGCGCCGGTTCACGCGCCCACGGCATCAGCAGCGCCAGCCCACGAGCCCGTGGGGTGTGCCCGGGCCCTCTTCGGTGCACCATGGCGGCATGCTGCTTGCCCGGTTGGCCCAGGTGTCCCGGGAGGTCGCCGCCACGTCGGCGCGGTCCCGGAAGACCGTCCTGCTCGCGGAGCTGTTCCGCGAGGCGGAGGCGGAGGACGTGCCGGTCGTCATCCCGTACCTGGCGGGGCGGCTCCCCCAGGGCCGCATCGGCGTCGGTTGGAAGGTGCTGAGCCGCCGGGTCGCGCCGGCCGGCGGACCGACCCTGACCGTGCGCGACGTGGACGCCCGGTTCACCCGGCTCGGCGCGGTGTCCGGCGCCGGTTCGCAGGCCGAGCGGGCCCGGCTGGTCGGCGAGCTGATGGGCGCGGCCACCGAGGACGAGCAGCGCTTCCTGATCGGACTTCTCACGGGGGAGGTCCGGCAGGGCGCCCTGGACGCGGCCGCCGTCGAGGGCCTGGCCGCGGCGACGGACGCTCCCCCGGCGGACGTACGACGGGCGGTGATGCTCGCCGGCTCTCTGCAGACGGTGGCCGAGGCGCTGCTCGCCGAGGGGCCCGGCGCGCTGGAGCGGTTCCGGCTCACCGTGGGCCGCCCGGTCCTGCCGATGCTGGCGCACAGCGCCTCCTCGGTCGCCGAGGCGGTCGGCAAGCTGGGTACCGCGGCGGTGGAGGAGAAGCTGGACGGCATCCGTGTCCAGGTGCACCGGGACGGCGACACCGTACGGCTCTACACGCGCACTCTGGACGACATCACCGGCCGGCTCCCCGAGGTCACCGCGGCGGCTCTCGCGCTGCCCGGCGAGCGGTTCATTCTGGACGGGGAGGCGATCTCCCTCGACGAGAGCGGACGCCCCCGCTCATTCCAGGAGACCGCCGGACGGGTGGGCTCCCGTACGGACGTGGCGACGGCCGCGCGATCGGTCCCCGTCTCCGTGGTGTTCTTCGACGCGCTGTCCGTCGACGGCCACGACCTGCTCGACCTGCCGCTGACCGAGCGGCACGCGGAGCTGGCCCGGCTGGTCCCCGAGCTCCTGCGGGTGCGGCGCACGCTGGTGCACGGGCCGGAGGACACCGGGGCAGCCGAGGAGTTCCTCGCCGAGACGCTGGAGCGCGGTCACGAGGGCGTCGTCGTCAAGGGCCTGGACGCCGCCTACAGCGCGGGCCGGCGCGGCGCGTCCTGGCTGAAGGTCAAGCCCGTCCACACCCTCGACCTGGTCGTGCTGGCCGCCGAGTGGGGCCACGGCCGCCGCACCGGCAAGCTCTCCAACCTGCACCTGGGCGCCCGCACCGCCGACGGCGCCTTCGCCATGCTCGGCAAGACGTTCAAGGGCATGACCGACGCGCTGCTGACCTGGCAGACCGGGCGCCTGCGGCAATTGGCGGTCGAGGAACATCCCTGGGGCGTGACCGTACGCCCCGAACTCGTCGTCGAGATCGCCTACGACGGCCTCCAGCGCTCCACCCGCTACCCGGCCGGCGTCACGCTGCGCTTCGCCCGCGTGGTCCGCTACCGCGAGGACAAGCGCCCCGCGGACGCGGACACCGTGGACACCCTGCTCGCCGCGCACCCCGGGGTCGCCCCGTGAGGCGCAGCGCGGGCCTGCTGCTGCACCGGCGCGGCCCCGGCGGGGAACTTCAGGTGCTCCTCGGTCACATGGGCGGCCCGTTCTACACCCGTCGGGACGCCGGCGCGTGGACGGTCCCCAAGGGCGAGTACGACCCGGAGGAACCGGCCTGGGAGGCGGCCCGGCGCGAGTTCGAGGAGGAGCTGGGGCTGCCGCCGCCCGACGGCCAGGCCGTCCCGCTCGGCGAGGTGCGGCAGGCGGGCGGGAAGGTCGTCACGGTCTGGGCCGTGGCGGCCGACCTCGATCCCGCGACGGTCGTGCCGGGGACCTTCCGCATGGAGTGGCCGCCGAAGTCCGGCCGGATCGAGGAGTTCCCCGAGCTGGACCGGGTGGCGTGGTTCGCGGTCGCCCGGGCGCGCGAGGTGATCGTGAAGGCGCAGGCCGCGTTTCTCGACCGGCTGGCTGAGCACTCGCACTGACGACGACGTACGACAGACAACGGACAACGCACGACGGAAGGCGCACGACGGAAGGCGACGCGCTCCGACGACGGCTGCCGCGTTGCGACGCCGCACGCCGCGCGCCAAGGTCGTAGCACGAGTCTGCACCCAGGGAGGTCGGCCATGCCCATCGCGACGGTGAACCCCGCGAACGGCGAGACGCTCAGGACGTACGAGGCCATGGGCGAGGAGGAGATCGAGCGCCGGCTCGAGTTCGCGGAGGCCACCTTCCGCACGTACCGGACCACGGGGTTCTACGAGCGGGCCGGACTCATGCGCCGGGCAGCCGATCTCCTGGAGGCGGACCGGAAGGAGATCGGGAAGGTCATCACCACGGAGATGGGCAAGCCGGTCAAGCAGGCCCGCGCGGAGGCCGCCAAGTGCGCCAGGGCGATGCGCTGGTACGCCGACCACGCGGCGGAGCTGCTGGCCGACGAGGAGCCCGCGGAGTCCGACGTGAAGGACTCCGGCGCCTCCAGGGCCCTGGTCCGCTACCGGCCGCTGGGCCCGGTGCTCGCGGTGATGCCGTGGAACTTCCCGCTCTGGCAGGTGATCCGGTTCGCGGCGCCCGCGCTGATGGCGGGCAACGTCGGGCTGCTCAAGCACGCCTCGAACGTGCCGCAGACCGCCCTGTACCTGGAGGACCTGTTCCACCGGGCGGGGTTCCCCGAGGGCTGTTTCCAGACCCTCCTCGTCGGCTCCGCCGCGGTCGACGACATCCTGCGCGACGAGCGGGTGCGGGCCGCCACCCTCACCGGCAGCGAGCCCGCCGGCCGCGCGGTGGCCTCGACGGCCGGGGAGATGGTCAAGAAGACGGTACTGGAGCTGGGCGGCAGCGACCCGTTCGTCGTCATGCCGTCCGCCGACGTCGACCGGGCCGCCGAGGTGGCGGTGACCGCGCGCACGCAGAACGCCGGGCAGTCGTGCATCGCCGCCAAGCGGTTCATCGTCCACACGGACGTGTACGACGCCTTCGTCGAACGCTTCGCCGAGGGCATGCGGGCCCTGAAGGTCGGCGACCCGATGGACGAGGACACCGAGGTCGGACCGCTCTCCAGCGAGCAGGGCGTGAACGACCTGGTGGACCTGGTCGACGACGCGGTGCGCGGCGGCGCGACGGTGCTGTGCGGCGGCGAACGTCCGGACGGGCCCGGCTGGTACTACCCGCCGACCGTGCTGGCCGACGTCACCCGCGAGATGAGCATCCATCGCGAGGAGGCCTTCGGCCCGGTCGCCACGCTGTACCGGGTGGCCGACCTCGACGAGGCCGTACTGATCGCCAACGACACCGACTTCGGGCTCAGTTCCAACGTGTGGACGCGCGACGACGCCGACGTGGACCGCTTCGTACGGGATCTGGAGGCGGGCGGCGTGTACGTCAACGGGATGACGGCCTCCCATCCGGCGTTTCCGTTCGGCGGGGTCAAGCGGTCGGGCTACGGGCGTGAGCTGTCCGGGCACGGAATCCGCGAGTTCTGCAACATCACCACCGTATGGCACGGAGCGTGAGCCTTCCGCGACTACGATCCCCTTTGTGAACCGCGAAGTGACCCTGCCTCTGATCGTCGACGACCGCGGCACGCTCCAGGTCGCCGCGTCCGACGTGAGCAAGCTGCTGCGCACGGTCGGCGGACGGTGGCTGCGGCTGGTGGAGACCGGCGAGGAGAGCCTCGACGAGGACACGGTCGCGGCCCTCACCATCGAGCTGGCCAAGCTGGCCGACCGGATCGACGTGGCGTGCATCGCCCACAGCAGCGGCCCCTCCTCCTGACGCCTTCCCCGAGACGGAGTAACCCGGCGAGAGATCGCCGCGCCGATGGGTGATCGTGGATGGGCACCCCTGAAAAGGTGCGGCACTTTCCGGCCGGGGGGCGAGAGCCCTCCGCGAGGAGAAAGCAGGCACGGTTCATGGCGACTTTGTGCAGACCCTCGGTGTCCGTCCCGGAGCACGTGATCACGATGGAGGAGACGCTGGAGCTGGCGCGCGAGCGCCACACCGACCATCCCCAACTGCCGCTGGCCCTCCGGCTGATAGAGAACACCGGGGTCCGCACCCGGCACATCGTGCAGCCCATCGAGGAGACCCTGAAGCACCCCGGCTTCGAGGACCGCAACCGGATCTACGAGCGGGAGGCGAAGGCCCGCGTCCCGGCCGTGGTCCAGCGGGCCCTCGACGACGCGGAACTGCTCACCACCGACATCGACGTGATCATCTACGTCTCGTGCACGGGCTTCATGATGCCCTCGCTCACGGCGTGGCTGATCAACGAGATGGGCTTCGACAGCACCACGCGGCAGATACCCATCGCTCAGCTCGGCTGCGCCGCCGGCGGTGCGGCGATCAACCGGGCCCACGACTTCTGCACGGCCTATCCCGAGGCCAACGCGCTCATCGTGGCCTGCGAGTTCTGCTCGCTGTGCTACCAGCCCACCGACATCGGCGTGGGCTCCCTGCTCTGCAACGGCCTGTTCGGCGACGGCATCGCCGCCGCGGTGGTCCGCGGACAGGGCGGCACCGGCGTACGCCTGGAGCGCAACGGCTCGTACCTGATCCCCAAGACCGAGGAATGGATCATGTACGACGTGAAGGCGACCGGTTTCCACTTCCTGCTGGACAAGCGGGTGCCGGCCACCATGGAGCCGCTCGCACCGGCGCTCAAGCAGTTGGCGGGCGAGCACGGGTGGGACGCCTCCGACCTGGACTTCTACATCGTGCACGCGGGCGGTCCCCGGATCCTCGACGACCTCAGCAAGTTCCTCCAGGTCGACCCGCACGCGTTCCGGTTCAGCCGGGCCACGCTCACCGAGTACGGCAACATCGCCAGCGCCGTCGTCCTGGACGCGCTGCGCAGGCTCTTCGACGCCGGCGGTGCCGAGGACCGGGCACGCGGACTGCTGGCCGGTTTCGGTCCCGGCATCACCGCGGAGATGTCCCTGGGCTGCTGGCAGACCGCGGACGTGCGGCGGAGCGTGCGGCAGGACGTGACCCGGGGCGTGCCGCGGAGTGTGAGGCAGCCATGAGCGAAGAGACGATTCCTCAGACCGTGCCGCCGGTCCGGGACTGGCCCGCCGTCGACCTGCCCGGCACCGACTTCGACCCGGTGCTCACCGAGTTGATGCGGGAGGGCCCCGTCACCCGCGTCTCGCTGCCCAACGGCGAGGGGTGGGCCTGGCTGGTGACCCGGCACGACGACGTCCGCCTGGTCACCAACGACCCGCGGTTCGGCCGCGAGGCGGTCATGGACCGACAGGTCACCCGGCTGGCGCCGCACTTCATCCCGGCGCGCGGCGCGGTCGGCTTCCTGGACCCGCCCGACCACACCCGGCTGCGCCGCTCGGTGGCCGCGGCCTTCACGGCCCGGGGCGTCGAACGCGTACGCGAGAGGTCCCGAGGCATGCTCGACGAACTGGTCGACGCGATGCTGAGGGCCGGACCGCCAGCCGATCTCACCGAGGCGGTGCTGAGCCCCTTCCCCATCGCGGTGATCTGCGAGCTGATGGGCGTCCCGGCCACCGACCGGCACTCCATGCACACCTGGACCCAGCTCATCCTGTCCTCCTCGCACGGCGCCGAGGTCAGCGAGCGGGCCAAGAACGAGATGAACGCCTACTTCGCCGATCTCGTCGGGCTCCGTTCGGACAGCACCGGCGAGGACGTCACCTCGCTGCTGGGTGCCGCCGTGGGCCGGGACGAGATCACCCTGGAGGAGGCGGTGGGGCTCGCGGTCCTGCTCCAGATCGGCGGCGAGGCGGTCACCAACAACAGCGGGCAGATGTTCCACCTGCTGCTGACCCGCCCGGAACTCGCCGAGCGCCTGCGCTCCGAACCGGGGATCCGACCCCGGGCCATCGACGAACTGCTGCGCTGGATTCCCCACCGCAACGCCGTCGGGCTGTCCCGGATCGCCCTCGAGGACGTGGAGATCAAGGGTGTGCGGATCCGCGCGGGCGACGCGGTCTACGTGTCGTACCTGGCCGCCAACCGCGACCCCGAGGTCTTTCCCGACCCGGACACGATCGACTTCGACCGCGGCCCCAACCCGCACGTCTCCTTCGGCTTCGGCCCGCACTACTGCCCCGGCGGCATGCTGGCCCGGCTGGAGTCGGAGCTGCTCGTCGACGCGGTCCTGGACCGGGTGCCGGGCCTGAAGCTCGCGGCGGAGCCCGAGGACGTGCCCTTCAAGAAGGGTGCGCTGATCCGCGGGCCCGAGGCACTGCCGGTGACCTGGTGAGCGGCCTCGTGGCGGCGGCGGAGGGCCTGCTGGTGCCGCCGGGTCACGGCCGGGTGGTGCAGGCGCCGGCCCAGCACGTGACCTTCAAGGTGACCGGTTCGCACTCGCGCATGGCCTCCACCTTCGAGGTGATCGTGCCACCGGGCTTCGACGTCGGCGCCCATGTGCACACCCGCAGCGAGGAACTGTTCTACGTGCTCGAGGGCGAGCTGGACGTGCTCGCCTTCGAACCGCGGATCCGCACGCCCGACAACTGGCGGACGTGGGAGTCGACCTCGGGCAACCGGGTGGTACGCGCCACCCCGGGCACGGTCATCGTCGTACCCCCCGGCTGCCCCCACGCCTTCGCGAACCCGACGGGCGAGCCGGCCAAGATGTTCTTCCAGGCCAGCCCGCCCCCGGACCACGAGCGCTACTTCGAGGAACTGCTGGAGATCCTGGGCGACGGGGGCCCACCGGACCACGAGGCCATCGAGGCGCTCAGGGCCAAGTACGACATCGAGCAGCTCACACCTTTGAAGCACCGGTGAGCACACCAACCTCAGGGGCGCGGGGCTGTGTCCCTCAGGGGCGCGGGACTGTGTCGATTTGCGCGGCTCCGCCGCGTGGGCGCGACCAGCCACAACGGCCCCGCACCCGGCGTCGCACAGAACCCGAAACGGCGCTCAACGAATCGGCATCCCGGCGAGCGTCCGCGCGATCACCAGCCGCTGGATCTCACTCGTGCCCTCGAAGATCGTGTAGATCGCGGAGTCGCGGTGCATCCGCTCCACCGGGTACTCCCGCGTGTAGCCGTTGCCGCCCAGGATCTGGATCGCCTGGCCGGTCACCTTCTTCGCCGTCTCGCTCGCGAAGAGCTTGGACATCGATCCCTCGGCCGCCGTGAACGGCTTGCCGTTGATCGCCATCCACGAGGCCCGCCACACCAGCAGCCGCGCCGCGTCGATGGACGTGCGCATGTCCGCGAGCTGGAAGGCGACGCCCTGGTTGTCGATGATCGGGCGTCCGAACTGCTCCCGGGTCTGCGCGTACTCCAGCGCCACCTCGTACGCGGCACGCGCGGTGCCCACCGCCATCGCGCCGACCGCGGGGCGGGACGCCTCGAAGGTGGCCATCGCGGCGTTCTTCACGCGCTCGCCGCCCTTCTTGGCCTTCTCCCGGGCGCGGGCGAGGCGGGTGTCCAGCTTCTCCTTGCCGCCCAGCAGGCAGGACCCGGGGACGCGCACGTTGTCCAGGACGACCTCGGCGGTGTGCGAGGCGCGGATGCCGTGCTTCTTGAACTTCTGGCCCTGGGACAGCCCCGGGGTGGCCGGCGGGACGATGAAGGAGGCGTGGCCCTTGGAGCCCAGCTCCGCGTCGACGACGGCGACGACGACGTGGACGTTCGCGATGCCGCCGTTGGTCGCCCAGGTCTTGGTGCCGTTGAGGACCCACTCGTCCTTGGCCTCGTCGTACACGGCACGCGTGCGCAGGGAGGCCACGTCGGAGCCCGCGTCCGGCTCGGAGGAGCAGAAGGCGGCGACCTTCACGTCGTTCGCGTCGCCGTACATCTGGGGGATCCAGGTGCCGATCTGCTCCTCGGTGCCGTTGGCGAGGACGCCGACGGCGGCGAGGCCGGTGCCGACGATCGACAGGGCGATGCCCGCGTCGCCCCAGAACAGCTCCTCCATCGCCATGGGGATGCCGAGGCCGGTGGAGTCGAAGTACTGCTGGGCGTAGAAGTCGAGGGAGTAGATACCGACCTTGGCGGCCTCCTGGATGACCGGCCAGGGAGTCTCCTCACGCTCGTCCCATTCGGCGGCCGCGGGGCGGATGACGTCGGCCGCGAAGCCGTGCAGCCAGTCCCGGACCTCCTTCTGTTCGTCGCTCAGCTCCATGGTGAACTCGGCCATGTCCCCTCCAGTGACGCACGTGCATGTTACTTGCGGTAACCCCGAGTCTGTTACCGGCGGGTAGGAAAAGTCAACTCCCGGGACCCCCTCGCCCTCCCGTTCGATGTCACGTGCCCTGTGAGTGTTAGTTTGCGCAGGCGTCACCGAAACAGCACGGGTGGGGAGAGCACATGAACACCACACAGCGGACCGATCAGCAGACGTCCGCCGACCGCAGACGGCGCGAGCTGCTCGAGGCCGCCGACCGGGTGGTGCTGCGCGACGGTCCGCACGCCTCGATGAACGCCATCGCCGCCGAGGCCGGCATCACCAAGCCGATCCTCTACCGCCACTTCGGCGACAAGGGCGGACTTTACGCCGCCCTCGCCGTCCGGCACACCGACGCCCTCCTCGCCTCGCTGCGGGCCGCCCTGGACGCGCCGGCGGAGCGGCGACAGCGCGTCGAGGCCACCCTGGACACCTATCTGGCGGCCATCGAGGCACGCCCGCAGGTGTACCGCTTCCTGATGCATCCGGCGGAGGGCGTCCCGACGCCCACCGACCAGGCCGACCAGGGGTTCGACGTCGGCAAGCACTCGGCGCCGCTGCTGCGCCGCATGGGCGAGGAGCTGGCCCAGGTCATCGAGGAGCGCCTCGACGTCGGACCGGGCACCCAGCAGCTCGCCCGGGTCTGGGGGCACGGGATCGTCGGCATGATGCACGCCGCCGGGGACTGGTGGCTGGGCGAACGCCCCTGCCCCCGGGAGGAATTGGTCCGCAGCCTGGCGGACCTGCTGTGGGGCCGCCTCGCCGACGCCGGCGACAAGGCGGGCGGCCCGGGCTTCTGACGGTCGCGGGCCGAACAGCCGCCGCCGTGCCGGCCGGGCAACCGGCCGGGGTTCGCCGCTCAGCGGTGGCCCCGCTCGGACGGTCCCGTCCAGCAGTGGCCCCGCCCAGGTGGCCCCGCTCAGCGGTGACCCTGCTCGGGTGGTCCCGTCCAGCAGTGGCCCCGCTCAGGTGCTCCCGTCCAGCGGTGATCCCGCTCAGGTGGCCCCGTCCAGCAGTGGCCCCGCCCAGATGCTCCCGTCCAGCGGTGATCCCGCTCAGGTGGCCCCGTCCAGCAGTGGCCCCGCCCAGATGCTCCCGCTCAGCAGTGACCCCGCCCAGGTGCTCCCGCTCGGATGGTCCCGTCCAGCGGTCGCCCCCGCTCTGATGGTCCCGCTCAGGTGATCCCGCTCAGCGGTGCCAGGACGACCGTGTCACCTGCCGCATCAGCTTCCGGTGGCGTCGGCCGGTCAGGCGATCGGCGTAGACCCGTCCCTCCAGGTGGTCGCACTCGTGCTGGAGGCACCGGGCGAAGAAGCCCGTCCCTCGTACGGTGACCGGCTCACCGGTCCGCGTGAAGCCCGTCACGACCGCCTCGTCGTGACGCTCGGTACCGGCTTCGAGGCCCGGCAGGGACAGACAGCCCTCCGGCCCGCGCACCACCACCCCGCCGGTCTCGACGAGCCGTGGGTTCACCATGTGTCCGACGTGCCGCTCGTCCTCGTCGTCCGGGCAGTCGTAGACGAAGACCCGCGCCGCCCGGCCGATCTGGTTCGCGGCCAGACCCACGCCGTGGGCGGCGTACATGGTCGCGAACAAGTCCTCCACGAGCGCCGCGAGTTCCGGCCCGAAGTCGGTCACCTCGTCGCAGGGCGCGTGCAGGACGGGGTCGCCGAGGAGGCCGAGGGAGCGGACGCGCCCGTGGGCGCCCGGGATGGAGCCGTGTCGCATGACGGCCAGAGTAAGGTCCGTGTGTCCGTCGGCGGCTCGCTCCCACCGCCAAAACCCCGTGGCCGGTGCCGCGATTCGGGAGTGCGAACGGATCTCGATAGGCTGAGGTCCACACCACGTGGCCGTCAGGCTTCAGGCGCGGCGCGTACGCAAGGAGGATCGAGAACTGATGGCAGGCAACTCGGACCCGCTCTCGCCCCGGGCCAAGATCGCCGTGACCGCGGGCAAGGCGGTCGCGGCGGCTTCGCGCGCCGCGGGGCGCGGCAGCGGTTCGGTGATCGGCGGCAAGGTCGCGCTGAGACTCGATCCCGACCTCCTCGCCCGGCTCGCCCAGCACCTGGACGTGACCCTGGTCTCGGCGACCAACGGCAAGACCACCACCACCCGGCTCATCGCGGAGGCGCTCAAGGCGGCCGGTCCGGTCGTCTCCAACGCGCTCGGCGCCAACATGCCCGCCGGTATCACCTCGGCCCTCGCGAGCGGTGCGGAGTCCCGCTACGGGGTCATCGAGGTCGACGAGAAGTACCTCGTCGGCGTCGCCCAGGCCACCGACCCGAAGTGCATCGCCCTGCTCAACCTCTCCCGCGACCAGCTCGACCGCGCCGCCGAGACCCGCATGCTCGCCGAGAACTGGCGCGAGGGCCTGGCCGGTTCGAAGTCGGTGATCGTCGCCAACGCCGACGACCCGCTCGTGGTGTGGGCCGCGTCCTCCTCCCCCAACGTGATCTGGGTCGCCGCCGGGCAGATGTGGAAGGACGACGCCTGGTCCTGCCCGTCCTGCGGCGGCGTGATGCAGCGTCCCGGCGACGACTGGTTCTGCGGCGAGTGCGGCTTCCGGCGCCCGACGCCGAGCTGGGCGCTCTCCGGCGACCACGTCCTCGACCCGCACGGCTCCGCCTGGCCGATCCACCTCCAGTTGCCGGGCCGCGCCAACAAGGCCAACGCCGCCTCCTCGGCCGCCGTCGCCGCCGTCTTCGGGGTGCCCCCGCAGGTCGCGCTTGAGCGCATGTACCAGGTGCAGGCGGTCGCCGGACGCTACGACGTCGTGCAGTTCCAGGGCCGCGACCTGCGGCTGCTGCTCGCCAAGAACCCGGCGGGCTGGCTGGAGACCTTCTCCCTGATCGACCCGCCGCCGACCCCGGTAATCCTCTCGGTGAACGCGCGCGGCGCCGACGGCACCGACACGTCCTGGCTGTGGGACGTGGACTACACCCGGCTGTCCGGACACCCGATCTGTGTGATCGGCGACCGCAAGCTGGACCTCGCGGTGCGCCTGGAGGTCGCGAACCAGCAGTTCCAGGTGTGCGAGGACCTCGACCAGGCGGTGCAGCTCTGCCCGCCGGGACGCATCGAGGTCATCGCGAACTACACCGCCTTCCAGGACCTGCGCCGCCGCGTCGGCAACTGACCGCGAGACTTCAGGGGACTTTCGTGAGCGACAACCAACTCCGGATCGTCTGGATCTACCCGGACCTCCTCAGCACCTACGGCGACCAGGGCAACGCCCTGGTCGTGGAGCGCCGGGCCCGCCAGCGCGGCCTCGACGTGGCCCGGCTCGACGTACGCAGCGACCAGCCGATCCCGACCTCCGGCGACATCTACCTCATCGGCGGCGGCGAGGACCGGCCGCAGCGGCTCGCGGCCGAGCGGCTGCGCCGCGACGGCGGCCTGCAGCGGGCGGTGGAGAACGGCGCGATCGTCTTCTCCGTCTGCGCCGGCTACCAGATCCTGGGCCACGAGTTCATCAACGACCTGGGCCAGCGCGAGCCGGGCCTCGGTCTGCTCGACGTGGTCTCGACCCGCGGCGAGGGCGACCGGTGCGTCGGCGACGTCCTCGGCGACATCGACGCGCGTCTCGGCCTGCCCCCGCTGACCGGCTTCGAGAACCACCAGGGCGTCACCCACCTCGGCCCCGGGGCCCGGCCGCTCGCCCAGGTCCACTTCGGCAACGGCAACGGAACGGGCGACGGCACGGAGGGCGCGTACAACGACACGGTCTTCGGTACGTACATGCACGGCCCCGTGCTGGCGCGCAACCCGCTGATCGCGGACCTGCTGCTCAAGCTGGCCCTCGACGTGAACGCGCTGCCGCCGACCGACGACCGCTGGTACGAGGCGCTCCGCAACGAGCGCATCGCGGCTGCGCAGCAGCCTGCGTAGAAGCAGTTGCGCAGCAGCCTGCGTAGACACCGTTGCGCGGCAGCCTGCCTGAGCTTGCCGGCAGCGGCCCGTCTGATGCCTCGTCCGCACAGGTGAGCGGGCTCGTCCAGTAGGCGGACGCGCGGTTCGGTCCCGCCCCCCGATGCCGCTAGGGTGGCGGGAATCGAGCCGGACAGCGCGGTCCGGACCCGTGCCACTTGAGAAGGTATTTCGGGCTATGCGCATTGGTGTCCTCACGTCCGGCGGCGACTGCCCCGGCCTGAACGCCGTCATCCGGTCCGTCGTGCACCGTGCCGTCGTCGACCACGGCGACGAGGTCATCGGCTTCCGGGACGGCTGGAAGGGCCTCCTGGAGTGCGACTACCTCAAGCTCGACCTCGACGCGGTAGGCGGCATCCTGGCCCGCGGCGGCACCATCCTCGGCTCCTCCCGGGTCCGTCCCGAGCATCTGCGGGACGGCGTCGAGCGGGCCCGGGGGCACGTCGAGGAACTCGGCCTCGACGCGATCATCCCGATCGGCGGCGAGGGCACCCTGAAGGCGGCCCGGCTGCTGTCCGACAGCGGCCTGCCGATCGTGGGCGTACCGAAGACCATCGACAACGACATAGCGGTCACCGACGTCACCTTCGGCTTCGACACGGCCGTGACCGTCGCCACCGAGGCCCTGGACCGGCTGAAGACCACCGCCGAGTCGCACCAGCGGGTGCTGATCGTCGAGGTCATGGGCCGTCACACCGGCTGGATCGCGTTGCACTCGGGCATGGCGGCCGGCGCGCACGCCGTCGTCGTTCCGGAGCGGCCCTTCGACATCGACGAGTTGACCGCGAAGGTCGGCGAGCGTTTCTCGGCGGGCAAGCGGTTCGCGATCGTGGTGGCCGCGGAGGGTGCCAAGCCGAAGGCCGGGTCCATGGACTTCGACGAGGGCGGCAAGGACGTCTACGGTCACGAGCGCTTCGCCGGGATCGCCCGCCAGCTCTCGATCGAGCTGGAGGAGCGCCTCGGCAAGGAGGCCCGGCCGGTGATCCTCGGACATGTCCAGCGCGGCGGGACGCCCACGGCGTACGACCGGGTGCTGGCGACGCGGTTCGGGTGGCACGCGGTGGAGGCGGTGCACCGTGGGGAGTTCGGGAAGATGACGGCCCTGCGTGGGACGGACATAGAGATGGTGTCGCTCGGCGACGCGGTGGAGTCGTTGAAGACGGTGCCGGACGCGCGGTACGCGGAGGCGGAGTGCGTGCTGTGAATCGGCGGGGCCGCACAGAGCTCGGGTCCACTGGTTAGTCGCGGACCGCGGGTTCGCCGTGTTGGGGCGTGTTCGCCGCCCCCGGTCGCAAGCGCGGCCGGGGGCGGTTCTACGCTTGCTTCGGACAAGCGGCGTTGAACCGCGCTCAACCCCCACGAAACAGGAGCCGGCGGATGGATCACAGCGGGCACGGCATGACGATGGATCTGCCGCCGTTCACGCTGGGGCGAGGTCTTGCCTGGTCGACGGATCCCTTCTTCCTGATCGCCTGCCTCCTGGGACTGGCGCTCTACGGCTGGGGCGTCGTCCGGCTGACCCGGCGCGGTGACAAGTGGCCGATCGGCCGGAGCGTGTCCTTCGTGGCCGGTGTGCTGAGCATCGCCCTCATGATGTGCACGAAGCTCAATGACTACGGCATGGTCATGTTCAGTGTGCACATGGTCCAGCACATGGTGATCAGCATGGTGTCGCCGATCCTGCTGCTGCTGGGCGCCCCGATCACGCTGGCCCTGCGTGCGCTGCCCCCGGCGGGCCGCGGCCGCAAGGGTCCCCGCGAGGTGCTGCTGATGCTGCTGCACAGCCGCTACCTGCGGATCATCACCCATCCCGCGTTCACCATCCCGCTGTTCATCGCGAGCCTGTACGGGCTGTACTTCACGCCCCTCTTCGACGCCCTGATGGGCTCCCGGGCGGGGCACATCGGGATGATGGTGCACTTCCTCGCCGTGGGTGTGGTGTTCTTCTGGCCGATCATGGGCGTGGACCCGGGCCCGCACCGGCCGGGTTACCTGATGCGGATGCTGGAGCTCTTCGCGGGCATGCCGTTCCACGCGTTCTTCGGCATCGCGCTGATGATGGCGTCCTCCCCGATGGTCGAGACGTTCAAGAACCCGCCCGCCTCGCTCGGCATCGACGCGCTCTCGGACCAGAACGCGGCCGGTGGCATCGCCTGGGCCTTCAGCGAGGTCCCGTCCGTGCTGGTGCTGCTCGCGCTGCTGTTCCAGTGGTACGCCTCGGATCAGCGGCAGGCCCGGCGCAGCGACCGGGCGGCCGACCGCGACGGCGACAAGGAACTCGCGGCGTACAACGCCTATCTGACCTCGCTCAACACACGCGGCGGCTGACGGGCGGCACCCCCGACGCGCAGGTGCTCGGCTTCACCCGGTTGGCCGCAGACTCCGCATGATTCGACCCCTCCCCGTACGAGGCCGGGTCCGCCACGGCCGCCGGGCCCCGGAAATCGGCCTCACATCTCGCCGTCCGCACCGCGAAACGGCGCAACGGGGGCACCATGGAGGGCAACGGACCATGAGGAGGGTGTTGCGATGCCCGGTTCCACGGACAGTTCGACGAAGACGATGGGGGCGCTCACCATCGGCGGCCTGGTCGCGGTGACGGCCTACACGGTGGCGCTCGGGAGCAACGGCTGGCTGTGGTTCGGCTGGGTCGTGCTGGGTCTGATCACCCTGGGGCTGGTGGCCACGCGCAGCGCCTGAGCCCCACGCGGGGCGCTCCAGGAATCACTCGCCGGGCGGCTCACTCGCGTCCGAGCCGGCCCGCCGAGTGCACGCCCGGCTGGTATTTCGGCAGCCGGGCGGTGATCTTCATGCCCGCGCCGACGGCCGTCTCGATGACGAGGCCGTGGTCGTCTCCGTAGACCTGACGGAGGCGGTCGTCGACGTTGGACAGCCCGATGCCGCCCGACGGGCTGACCTCGCGCGCCAGGATGCGGCGCAGCAGGCCGGGGTCCATGCCCGCGCCGTCGTCCTCGATGACGACCAGGGCCTCGGCGCCCGCGTCCTGCGCGGTGATCTGGATGCGGCACCGGTCGGCCTTGCCCTCCAGACCGTGCTTGACGGCGTTCTCGACGAGTGGCTGCAGGCAGAGGAAGGGCAGCGCGACCGGCAGCACCTCGGGGGCGACCTGGAGGGTGACGGCGAGGCGGTCGCCGAAGCGGGCCCGCACCAGCGCCAGGTAGTGGTCGATGGCGTGCAGCTCGTCGGCGAGGGTGGTGAAGTCGCCGTGCCGGCGAAACGAGTACCGGGTGAAGTCGGCGAACTCCAGCAGCAGCTCGCGGGCGCGCTCGGGGTCGGTGCGCACGAAGGACGCGATCACCGCGAGCGAGTTGAAGATGAAGTGCGGGGAGATCTGGGCCCGCAGCGCCTTGATCTCGGCCTCGATGAGCCGGGTGCGGGACTGGTCGAGGTCGGCCAGCTCGAGCTGGACGGATACCCAGCGGGCCACCTCGCCGGCCGCCCGGACCAGGACGGCGGACTCGCGGGGCGCGCAGGCGACGAGGGCGCCGTGCACCCGGTCGTCGACGGTGAGCGGGGCGACGACGGCCCAGCGGACGGTGCAGTCGGGGGTGTCGCAGGTGAGGCGGAAGGCCTCGCCCCGGCCGCTCTCCAGCGGTCCGGCGAGGCGCTCCATGATCTCGGTGCGGTGGTGGGCGCCGAGGCCGTCCCAGACGAGGACCTCCTTGAGGTCGGTCAGGCACAGCGCGTCCGTGCCCAGCAGGGAGCGCAGCTTGCGGGCCGATTTGCCGGCGGTCTCCTCGGTCAGGCCGGCCCGCAGCGGGGGCGTGGCCAGCGAGGCGGTGTGCAGGGCCTGGAAGGTGGCGTGCTCGACCGGGGTGCCCAGGCCGCCGAGGTTCTGCGGGTGGGCCGTGCGCCGCCCCAGCCAGAAGCCGGCGGCCAGCAGGGGGAGCACGGCGACGACCAGGCCCGCCAGGAAACCGCTCACCGAGCCGCTCACGGGGCCGCCTCCTGGCGCGGATCCCCCGCCCGCGGACCGCCCGCCCCCGGACGGCCGCCCCGCAGGCCCCCCGGCTTCAGACCCTCCGCGCGCATGTCGTCTGCGCGCATGTCCTCCGCGCGCACGTCGTCCGCGCGCAGCTCCTCCGTTCCCAGCTCCTCCGGCAGGTGGAAGCGGGCCAGGATCGCCGCCGTCCCGGCTGGTACCCGGCCCGGGGTGGCCAGGGAGACCAGCACCATGGTGAGGAAGCCCAGCGGCACCGACCACAGCGCGGGCCAGGCCAGCAGCGCGTGCAGGGCCCCGGCGCCGCCCGGGAAGTCTCCCATGGTGGCGGCGACGGCGAGCAGGGCGGAGCCGCCGCCCACCAGCATCCCGGCCGCCGCGCCGGGCGGGGTCAGCCGCCGCCACCAGATGCCGAGCACGAGCAGCGGGCAGAAGGACGAGGCGGACACGGCGAAGGCGAGGCCGACGGCGTCGGCGACCGGCAGCCCGCCGACCAGCGCGCTCGCCACCAGCGGCACCGCCATGGCGAGGAGGGTGCCGAGCCGGAAGTGCGGCACGGCACGGGACGGCAGCACGTCCTGGGTGAGCACGCCCGCGACGGCCATGGTCAGCCCCGACGCGGTGGACAGGAACGCGGCGAAGGCGCCACCGGCGACCAGCGCGCCGAGCAGGTCGCCGCCCACTCCCCCGATCACCCGGTCGGGCAGCAGCAGGACGGCGGCGTCGGCGTCGCCGGTGAGGGTCAGTTCGGGGGCGTAGAGGCGGCCGAGGGCACCGTAGAGGGGTGGCAGCAGGTAGAAGGCGCCGATCAGGCCGAGAACGGCGACGGTGGTGCGGCGGGCGGCCACGCCGGTCGGACTGGTGTAGAAGCGCACCACGACGTGCGGCAGACCCATGGTGCCCAGGAAGGTCGCGAGGATCAGGCCGTACGTGGCGTACAGCGGGCGTTCCGTGCGGCTCTCGGCCCGCGAGGGCGACAGGGCGTCGTCGGCGCCGCGTCCGGCGGCCGGGACGGGGGCGTCCTTGGCGAAGGTGAGGCGGGTGCCGGCCTCGATGTGATGGGAGCCGGCGGGCAGGTCGAGCCGGGTGCCTTCGTGGGCGCGGCCGTCCACGGTGCCGTCGACGGTGACCGTCAAGGGCCCCTCGAGCTTGAGGGTGAGGCTGTCGTCGACCCGGACGGAGCGCTGCTCGCGGAAGGTGGCCGGTTCCTCGAAGGGCCGGCCGGGGGCGCCGTCGCCCTGCCAGGCCAGCACCAGGAAGAGGGCGGGGACGAGCAGGGCGGTGAGCTTCAGCCAGTACTGGAAGGCCTGGACGAAGGTGATGCTGCGCATGCCTCCGGCGGCGACGATGGCGGTGACGACTACGGCGACGATCACCCCGCCGAGCCAGTCGGGCGCCCCGCTGAGCACGGTCAGGGTCAGTCCGGCGCCCTGGAGCTGGGGCAGCAGGTACAGCCAGCCGACACCGACGACGAAGGCCCCCGCGAGCCGCCGTACCCCCTGGGAGGCGAGTCGGGCCTCGGCGAAGTCGGGCAGCGTGTAGGCGCCCGAGCGGCGTAGCGGGGCGGCGACGAAGAGCAGCAGGACCAGGTAGCCGGCGGTGTAGCCGACCGGGTACCAGAGCATGTCGGGGCCCTGGACGAGGACCAGTCCCGCGATGCCGAGGAAGGACGCGGCGGAGAGGTACTCACCGCTGATGGCGGCGGCGTTGAGGCGGGGGCCGACGGCGCGGGAGGCGACGTAGAAGTCGGAGGTGGTGCGGGAGATGCGCAGGCCGAAGGCGCCGACGAGGACGGTGGCCACGACGACGAGGGCGACGGCGGATATGGCGTAGCTGGAGTTCATCGGTCCTCGACGAGGCGCACGAAGTCGCGTTCGTTGCGCTCGGCGCGGCGCACGTACCAGCGGGCGAGGAGGACCAGCGGGGCGTACAGGCCGAAGCCGAGGACGGCCCACTCCAGGCGGCGGGCACCCGGCATCGCGGCGAACAGCAGGGGCAGCGGCGCCACGAGGAGCCCGAGGACCGCGAAGACGGCGAGGCCGGCGCGTAGCTGGCTGCGCATCAGGGAGCGGACGTAGGTGTGGCCGAGGGTGGTCTGCTCGTCGATCTCGGTGCGCGGGCGGTAGTAGCCGGACGCCCGCCGGGTGCGCCTGGGCGGGCCGGTGACGGTGACGCGGCGTTCCGTGGGGTCCTGGGGCACGACTCACGGCCTCCGCATGAGCAGGTCCCGCAGTTCGCGGGCGTGGCGCCTGCTGACCTGGAGTTCCTCGGTGCCGACCCGGACGCTGACGGTGCCCGCGTCGAGCCGCAGTTCGCCGATGTGCCGCAGGGCGACGAGGTGGCGGCGGTGGATGCGGACGAAGCCGCGGGCGCGCCAGCGCTCCTCCAGGGTGGACAGGGGGATGCGGACGAGGTGGCTGCCCCGGTCGGTGTGCAGCCGGGCGTAGTCGCCCTGGGCCTCGACGTGGGTGATGTCGTCGACGGGGACGAAGCGGGTGACGCCGCCGAGTTCCACGGTGATGTGGTCGGAGTCGGGTTCGTGCACCACGGGTATGCGCGGGGCGGAGGCAGAGGCGGCGGAGGCGGAAGCGGCGTTGGCAGAAGCAGCGGTGGAGGCGGCGGAAGTCGCGGTGGAGGCGGCGCTCGCGGTCGTGGTGCCGCGCCGTTCCGCGGCGCGGCGGACGGCCTCCGCGAGCCGTTCCCTGCGGACGGGTTTGAGCACGTAGTCGACGGCCTTGAGGTCGAATGCCTGGACGGCGAAGTCCTCGTGCGCGGTGACGAACACGACCAGCGGCGGCCGGGCGAACCCGGTCAGCAGCCGGGCGAGGTCCAGCCCGTCGAGGCCGGGCATCTGGATGTCGAGGAAGACGACGTCGATGGCGTCCGGTCCGTCGGGGCCCGACTCCAGGGCCCGGTTGATGCGGCGCAGCGCCTCGGTCGCGTCGCTCGCCCCCTCCGCCGTGCCGACGCGGGGGTCGGCGTTCAGCAGGTACACGAGTTCCTCGAGCGTGGGGCGTTCGTCGTCGACAGCAAGGGCGCGCAGCATGAACGTGGAGTGTAGGAGTAATCCGTGCGCCTGCACACGCCTGCGACGTGGACCTGTCCGCTGGATACAGTGCCCGCATGAACAGCAGGCCCGCTTCGTTCGACGAACTCGACCGGAAGATCGTCACCGCGCTGATGGAGAACGCCAGGACGTCCTTCGCCGAGATCGGGACGGAGGTCGGACTGTCCTCGACGGCGGTCAAGCGCCGGGTGGACCGGCTGCGCGAGACCGACGTGATCACCGGGTTCACGGCGACGGTCCGGCCCTCGTCGCTGGGGTGGCGCACGGAGGCCTACGTGGAGGTGTACTGCGAGGGGGCGGCGCCGCCGAGACGGCTCGCCGAAGTCGTGCGCGGCTATCCGGAGATCACGGCGGCGATGACGGTGACGGGCGGCGCCGACGCGCTGCTGCATGTGCGGGCGCGGGACGTGGAGCACTTCGAGGAGGTGCTGGAACGGATCCGTGCGGAACCGTTCATCCGGAAGACGATCAGTGTGATGGTGCTGTCCCACCTGCTCCCGGACAGTCCGGAGGCAGGAGGAGCCGCCCTGCTCACTCCGGAAGGCGCAGCAGACGTGCGCTGACCAGGTGAAGAACGCAGTGATCCTGCGGGAACACGCAGGCTTTGTCGCTTGTCGGGCTCGGGCGTCACTTCTTACCGTGGTGTCAACAGACAGTCACACACCGTGAAAAGCGGAGGTACCCCTCTGTGCCCGAGTCCCGTGTGCCGCGCCGGCGGCGATTCGTGGTCTGCGAACCCAGACACTTCGCCGTGCAGTACGCGATCAATCCGTGGATGAGCACCGACCGACCCGTCGACGTCGTCCGCGCGCTCGACCAGTGGCAGGCACTGGTCGACACCTACCGGGCCCACGGCCACACCGTGGACCCCGTCGGGCCCCTCCCCGGGCTGCCCGACATGGTCTTCGCCGCGAACTGCGCGGTCGTGGTCGAAGGCCGCGTCTTCGGCTCGCTCTTCCACGCACCCGAGCGACGTCCCGAGTCCGTGCCCTTCGAGGCGTGGTTCAAGACCCGCGGCTTCGAGGTCCACCATCCCGAGTCGGTCTGCGAGGGCGAGGGGGACCTGGTCCCGGCCGGGCGCTGGATCCTGGCCGGCACGGGGTTTCGTACCACCCGTGAGGCGCACCGCGAGGTGCAGGAGTTCTTCGGCGTGCCGGTGATCTCGCTGACCCTCGTGGACCCGTACTTCTACCACCTGGACACGGCGCTGTTCGTGCTCGACGACGGAGGCGACGGGGACGCCGGGGACGCCGGGGCCGCCGGGAACATCGCCTACTACCCCGGGGCCTTCTCCCCCGGCAGCCGTGAGGTGCTCGAGCGGCTCTACCCGGACGCGGTGATCGCCACCCGGGAGGACGCCATGGCGTTCGGGCTCAACTCCGTGTCCGACGGACGGCACGTGTTCATCGCCCCCGGGGCCCGGGCGCTGGCCGGCCGGCTCGCCGGACTCGGCTACGTGCCCGTGCCCGTCGACCTGTCCGAGTTCCACAAGGCCGGTGGCGGCATCAAGTGCTGCACCCAGGAGATCCGGGAGACCCGCTCATGACCGCACCCGCCCGCACCACCCGCACCACCCGCGGCTCCGAGGAACTGATCCGCGCGGAGGAGCCCGTCCTCGCGCACAACTACCATCCGCTGCCCGTCGTGGTGGCCCGTGCGGAGGGCGCCTGGGTCGAGGACGTGGAGGGCCGCCGCTATCTGGACATGCTGGCGGGCTACTCGGCGCTCAACTTCGGCCACCGCCACCCGGCGCTGGTCGAGGCGGCCCACCAGCAGCTCGACCGGCTCACGCTCACCTCGCGCGCCTTCCACAACGACCGGCTCGCGGGCTTCGCGGAGCGGCTGGCGGCGCTGACCGGCACGGACATGGTGCTCCCGATGAACACCGGCGCCGAGGCGGTGGAGAGCGGCATCAAGGTGGCCCGCAAGTGGGCCTACGACGTGAAGGGCGTCCCGGCCGACCGGGCGACGATCGTGGTCGCCGCGGACAACTTCCACGGCCGTACGACGACGATCGTTAGCTTCTCCACCGACGAGACGGCCCGCTCCGGCTTCGGGCCCTTCACGCCCGGCTTCCGGATCGTCCCGTACAACGACCTGGCGGCGATGGAGGCGGCGGTCGACGAGACGACGGCGGCCGTGCTGATCGAGCCGATCCAGGGCGAGGCGGGCGTGCTGATCCCCGACGACGGCTATCTGGCCGGCGTGCGGGAGCTGACCCGCCGTGCGGGCTGTCTGTTCGTCGCGGACGAGATCCAGTCGGGTCTCGGCCGCACGGGGCACACCCTGGCCGTCGAGCACGAGTCGGTCGTGCCCGACGTGGTGCTGCTCGGCAAGGCGCTGGGCGGCGGCATCGTCCCGGTGTCGGCGGTGGTCGGCCGGCGTGAGGTGCTGGGCGTACTGCACCCGGGCGAGCACGGTTCGACGTTCGGCGGCAATCCGCTGGCCGCGGCGGTCGGCACGGCGGTGGTGGAGCTGCTGGAGACGGGCGCGTTCCAGCGCCGGGCGGCCGAGCTGGGCGCGGTGCTGCGCGAGGGCCTGGCCGCCCTGGTCGGCAAGGGCGTCGTCGGCTTCCGGGCGCGGGGGCTGTGGGCGGGCGTCGACGTGGACCCGGCGCTGGGTACCGGGCGTGAGATCAGTGAGCGGCTGATGCGCGAGGGCATCCTGGTCAAGGACACCCACGGCTCCACGATCCGCCTGGCCCCGCCGCTGACCGTCACGGGTGACGAGCTGACGGCCGCCCTCGGGACGCTGGAGAAGGTCCTGACCGACTAGCGTGCCCCGGCCGCGGCCCTCACGGAGCGGTTCGGCCCCGGTCGAGCCGCTCCAACTGCGTCACGTTGTCCAGGTCCTCGGCGTCGGTGCTCGGCGCGCCCGCGAACCAGGCGTCGAGGATCTCCCGCAGCAGCGGCGCGGACGTCAGCCGCAGGCTCAGCGCGAGCACGTTGGCGTCGTTCCAGCGGCGGGCCCCGTCCGCCGTGTAGGCGTCGGCGCACAGGGCGGCGCGTACGCCCGGCACCTTGTTCGCGGCGATCGACGCGCCCGTGCCGGTCCAGCAGCACACCACGGCCTGGTCGGCCCGGCCGTCGGCGACCTCGCGGGCGGCCCGCTGCGAGCACACGGCCCACCGGGTGTCGGCGCCCGGGCTCAGGGCGCCGTGCGTCCGCACCTCGTGGCCGCGGCCGCGCAGCTCCTCGACGAGGAGGCGGGCCACGGGTTCGTCCATGTCGGCGGATACGGAGATACGCATGTGCGGAAGCGTACTCACCCCTCCGCGCCCCTGCCGCGCCTCCTCCGCGCCCCTGCGCTCACCTCATCGGCTCAACCACATGACTGAAGTCACGACCATACCCAGCATGATCGGGGGAACGGGTACGACCTGACAGACCTGACAGACGTACGACCGAGCAGTGCTCCGCCCGGAGTGTCTGCGCGTGGAAAGGGAGGCCGCCACGTCCCCCACCGAGAACGGCCATGAAACCGACGCCGCGGCGGTCCGCCGCCACCCCGCCCTGTTCCGGGCGATCAAGCGTCGGCAGAACCCCCGACTGCGCCGGTCGGACATCACCATCACGGACGAGGCCGCGGTCAAGCGCGCCGTGAAGGCGGCCTCCCTCGGCAATGCCATGGAGTGGTTCGACTTCGGCATCTACGCCTATCTGGCGGGCACCATCGGCCGCGTGTTCTTCCCGTCCGGGAGCGACACCGCGCAGTTGCTCTCGTCGTTCGCCACGTTCGCCGTGGCGTTCCTGGTGCGCCCGATCGGCGGGATGGTCTTCGGGCCGATGGGTGACAAGATCGGCCGCAAGAAGGTCCTCGCGCTGACGATGATCCTCATGGCGATCGGCACCTCTGCCATCGGGCTCATCCCCAGCTACGACTCGATCGGCTTCTGGTCCCCGCTGCTGCTGATCCTGTTCCGTCTGCTCCAGGGCTTCTCCACCGGCGGCGAGTACGGCGGCGCCTCCACGTTCATCGCCGAGTACGCGCCCGACAAGCGGCGCGGCTTCTTCGGCAGCTTCCTGGAACTGGGAACGCTCGCCGGGTACACCGCCGCCGCCAGTCTCGTCACCGGCCTGACCGCCCTGCTGGGCAGTGACGGCATGGACTCCTGGGGCTGGCGCGTCCCGTTCCTCGCCGCGGCTCCGCTCGGCATGATCGGTATCTATCTGCGGTTGCGGCTCGACGACACGCCCGCGTACCTGAAGCTGGAGGAATCCAACGTCCACATCTCGGAGGCCGCGACGGCGGTGGAGACCACCGCACGGGGCGACCTCGCCAAGATCTTCCGCACGCACTGGCGCTCGCTGGTGCTGTGCATCGCGCTGGTCGGCGCGTACAACGTCACCGACTACATGCTGCTGTCGTACATGCCGACCTATCTGTCGGACGAGCTGCACTACAGCGAGAGCCACGGACTGATGATCCTGGTGGCGACCATGGTGCTGCTGATGCTGATCATCAACCAGGTCGGCCGGCTGTCCGACCACTTCGGCCGCAAGCCCGTCCTGATGACCGGCATGATCGGGTTCTTCGTCCTCTCCGCCCCGGCCTTCGTGCTGGTGCAGGAGGGCAGCCTGCTCGCCGTCTCGGCCGGCATGCTGATGCTCGGCCTGTCGCTGGTCTGCCTGCTCGGCACGATGTCGGCGGCGCTCCCGGCGATGTTCCCCACCAACGTCAGGTACGGGTCCCTGTCGGTCGGCTACAACCTGTCGGCCTCCCTGTTCGGCGGTACCACCCCGCTGGTGATCACCGCGCTGATCAGCGTGACCGACTCCGACATGATGCCCGCCTACTACGCGATGGCGGCCGCCCTGGTCGGTGTCGTGGCCGTGGCCTGCATGAAGGAGACGGCCCAGCAGCCGCTCGCGGGCTCCCCGCCTTCGGTGCAGACCGAGGAGGAGGCGGCGGAGATGGTCGAGGCGCAGGCCCCGACGCCGAAGTTCTGAGCACGTGACCGCCGTACGTGGGGCGGGGCGGTGGGGTACGTGTCGCGTACCCCACCGCCCCGCCCCGTTTCGCTCCGTCAGCCTGTCAGTGGTGTGTCAGACGCGCCCCCACAGGGCGGGCACGTTCGGCGGCTCCCAGCCGGGGTAGGCCGTGTGGCCCTGGATGCACCGGTAGCTGACGCCGTTGTAGGTCACCACGTCACCGGCCGCGTAGGTGGCTCCCAGTTGCCAGGTGGTCTCGCCGCCGCCGTCGCCGGACACGGTGAGGGTGTACGTGGTGGTGTGGGTGACCGTGCCGGTGCCCGTGAGGGTCAGGGTGTAGGTACCCCCGACCGTTCCGGCCGCGACCGCGACGGTGGCGGTCGAGGACTGCCCCGAGGTGACCGAGTCCGGAGTGAAGGTGACGCTCACGCCGGCGGGCGCGCCGGACGCGGACAGCCGCACGTTCTGTGCGTCACCGCTGGTGGTGGCCGTGTTCACGGTGACCGTCGCCGAGGTGCCGGGGTCGACCGTGCCCGCGGAGGGGTTGGCGGAGATCGAGAAGTCGTCGCTCGGGCTGGGCTCGTCGCCCACGGCGGTCTTCCAGATCGTGTAGGCGACGCCGTCGGCGCTGCGGTTGAGCGCGGTGGCGTTGATGTTGGCGGTGGTGTCGCAGGCGGAGTGGTAGCACGGGTCGTAGGAGCGGCCCGCGGTGCCGCCCCACTTGGCGGCCTCCGAGGACGACTTGATGGCGGAGGCACCGGTGGCGTAGCCCGAGGTGGGGATGCCGACCCGCTGGAAGGAGTAGTCGTCGGAGCGGCCCTGGCCCTCGACGTTCTCCTGCGGGGCGAGGCCGAGGGAGGTCCAGTACTCCCGCATCGGGGCGGAGGCCGAGGAGTTCAGGTTGTTGATGAAGTAGCCGCCGTTGACGGAGGCGACCATGTCGAAGTTGTAGTACGCCTTGATCCTGGAGCGCTCGGTCGTGGAGAGGTTCCGGGCGTAGAAGTCCGAGCCGTTGAGGCCCTGCTCCTCGTCGGTCCACCAGGCGAAGCGGACGCGGTTGTCCATGGTCGGGTTCTGCTCGGCCAGGGTGAGCGCCGTCTCCAGGAGCGCGGCGGAACCGGAACCGTTGTCGTTGATGCCGGGTCCTGCCGAGACGCCGTCGAGGTGGGCGCCGAACATGTAGACGCTGTTCGCGTCGCCCTTCGGCCACTCGGCGATCAGGTTGTTGCCCGCGCCGGCGGAGCAGCCGGAGGTGCAGGTCTGCTCGGTGACGGTGTAGCCGGCCGCCTGCAGCTTGCCCTTCACGTACGCGAGTGAGGCGTCGTACCCGGAGCCGGTGGACCGGCGGTTGCCGCCGTTCTGCGCGGCGATCGAGCCGAACTGCGCCAGGTGGGCCTGCACTTGGGCGACGTCGACGTCGGGCGGCGTGCCCGGGTTGTTGCCGCCGCCCACGGTGAGCGTGTACTGGGCGGTGTGGCTCTTGCTGCCGGCCGTGCCCTTGACCGTGAGCGAGTAGGTCCCGGCGGCCGCGCCGGACGTGGTGGCCACGCGCATGGTCGAGCTGGAGCCGGAGGTGACCGTCGACGGGCTGAAGGTGACGCTCACGCCGGGCGGGGTGCCGGTGGCCGTCAGGGACACCTGCTGGGCGCTGCCGGTGACGGTGGTGGTGTGGACCGTGGCGTTGACCGCGGAGCCGGCCTCGACGTCGCCGTTCGCCGGGCTGAGCGCCAGCGAGAAGTCGGTCTGCTGCCCGGTGCAGGTCGGGTCGCCGCCCTGGGCCGGGATGTCGATCGCGTTCCAGGCCGCCTTGGTGGCGTCGAACAGGTCGCAGGAGGCGTCCAGTTCCTTCGCCGCGGTGAGGGTGGCGGTGCGGTACCGCTTGTAGGTCATGCCGCTGGTCTTGAGCAGCATCCCGCCGTAGAAGATCTTTCCGGCGTTCTGGATGCCGATGCCGGTCACCTGGCTGCCGTCACAAGTGGGGCTGGAGGGCTTGCCGCCACCGGGGTTGGAGCCCTCGGCCAGCAGGTAGAACCAGTGGTTCATCGGCCCGGCGGCCGCGTGCTCCTCGGTGCGCGGGATGGCGGAGGAGTAGCAGTTGGGGTGGTTGCTGACCAGCCGGGGGTTGTACATGTTGCGGATCGGCCCGCGGCCCTGGAGGTCGATCTCCTCGCCGACGGTGTAGTCGGGGGTGTCGTACGGGGCCGGCTGGTTGGCGTAGGCCTCGGTGAGGGCGCCCATGATGTCGCCGGTGGCCTCGCCCAGGCCGCTCTCGTGGTTGGCGCCGCCGGGGGTGTAGCTGTCCAGGCCGTGGCCGAACTCGTGGCCCACCACGTCCATTCCGGCGATCCACTCGCCGGCGCTGTTGTGGCCGATGGTGACGCGTGAGCCGTCCCAGTAGGCGTTGAGCTGGTTGAGTCCGACGAGGACCGGCCAGCTTCCGCCGTTGCCGTTGTGGCCGTTGCGGCCGAGCCAGTCGCGGAGCATGTCCGATTCCTTCTGCGCCGCGTACATGACGTCGACGCAGCCGGTCTCGCGGCTGGAGGCGTCGCCGTTGCCCCAGTCGTCGTCCGGACCGGTGAAGAGGCCGCCGTTGTAGTTGGAGCACTGAAGGCCGGGGCGGGTGGTGTCGCGCAGGGCGTACTGGCTGCCCGAGCGGGAGGTGTCGATGGTCAGCGGGTTCGGGCCGTTCCACTCGCTGTGGCCGGTGCCCGCCTTCACGTCGTCGTAGCTGTCGACGACCTTGCCGGTGCGGGCGTCCACGAAGACGTGCAGCTTGCTGGGCACGTGGTCCTTGGTCGTGCCGACGAGCACGGTCTCCCAGGCGAGGGTCTGGACGTCGTTCTTGACCCGGACCACCAGCCGCTTGGAGTCGACCTTGTCGACGTCGGCGAGCCGCTTGCGGCTGGTCTTCACCGCCTGCTCGGCCTTGATTCCCGCCTCGGTGGGTACCGCGATCGCGGCCTCGGTGGCGGACTGGACGGCGCGGACCCTGCCCTTGCCGTCGGCGAGGACGACGGCGTCGCCGCCGACCACCGGCAGACCGTTGTAGGTGCGCTCATAGGCGACGGAGAAGAGGTCCTTGTCCCAGGGGGTGACCTGGTGACGGTTGTACTGCTCGTCGGGTCCGCCGTCGGCGAGGGCGTCCAGGCCGCTGCGTACGGCCTGGTCGGCCGCGGCGACGGCCCTCTCGACGGGGGTGGGTTCCGCCGCGGAGGGCGCGGACCGCTCCGAGGCCGAGGCGAGGGAGGCCGGTACCACCACCCCTGCGAGTGTCATGGCCAGGACTGTCCCGGCCACCGCGGTCTGTCTGAGCATCGTGGCTCCTTGTGAGAGTGGGGAGGCCTCTGTCGGGCCGGCCCGGCCGTGACATGCCGGACGCGCACCAAGGGGTGCGGAGACGCGTCCACTGGGGTGTCATTTGCATGTCATGTCGCGGGCTGGCGGAACCCTCACACCCCGCCGCGCCGGAATCAACGACTCCGCGGCAATGGTCCAGTCCTGTCAAAATCCGGCAAGCGGGCGAGCCGCGCCCCCGCCGCCCTCTCCCGCGTCCAGCAGCCGCTCCCGGTACTCCCTGACCTCCGGCAGGTCGGCCCACTTCGTGGTGAGCCGGCTGTGCAGGCCGCGCAGTTCGGCGACGACCATCGACTCGCGCGAGCGCACGGCCTCGGGCAGGACATCCGAGGCGAGGGCGACGGCGGCGCCGGGATCGCCCGCACACGCCAAGCTGTCCGCCAGACGCAGGGTGAGCAGCAGCCGCGCGCCCCGCATCTGGGGCGGCACCTGCGCGCACGACCGCGCGGTGGCGTCGACCGCGCGCCGGGCCGCGGCCCGGTCCCCGGTCACCACGGCGAGATCGCGCAGGGCTCCGCCGATCGCCGAGTCGAGCCGCATCCCGCCCTCGGCGCCGGCCAGCCAGGGCGCCTCCAGGTGGTCCCGCCGGTCGAGACGGGCGAACCCGCGCCGGGCCAGGGTGATGTGACGGCGGCACTGGGCCGCGTCGCCCGCCAGGGCGTGGCCGCGCGCCTGGTAGAGGTCCGAGAGGGTGGCCGTCCACCGGCGCCGCCCGTCCACCGCGCCGATGCCCTCCGCGTACCCGAGCATCATCGAGGGGTCCCCGTCGAGCCGGACCAGGGTGCACATGTCGCTGAGCAGGGTCGCGCGGGCCGAGGCGTCCTGGACGGCGTCCGCCCAGCGCAGCCCGTGACCGAACCAGGCCATCGCCACGCCGCTCTGCCCGCGCTCCATCCGCAGCCGGCCGGCGACCTGGGCGTACTGCGCGCCGAGCCGCAACTGCCCGTACGGCAGCCGTCCGTCGGAGTTGACCTCGTCGGCCCAGTGCGCCACGGCCCGCAGCAGCCCCTCGACGGCTCTCACCCGGCCCTCGTGCCGGAACGCCTCGCGGATCAGGCAGGCCAGGACGGCGGTGAGGCCGTGCAGCAGTTCGGTCTCGGCGACCGCCGCCCCGCCGCCCGCTCCCCACGCCGCGGCCGGACCGCCCCACGGGCCCGGACCGTCGAGCAGGGCCGGTAACTCGCCCGGATCGGGCACCGCGCACCCCGCGGTGCCGTGCAGCGGGCACGCCAGCCCCTCAGCGGGCAGCCGCGCGGGCCACATGCGGGCATCCGGCGCCCCCTGGCCCTCGGTGCCGTCCGCGCCGGGCAGTGGCGCGAACAGCGCCGGGTCGACCGGGAACCGGCCCGGTCGCCGCGGCACTTCGCGCGGCGCGGCGACGATCGCGGCCAGCTCGCCGCCGGTCTCCAGCACCGCGTCGAGCCGGCGCACCAGCCCGACGGGCGGCTCGCGCAGACCGGCCTCGAGTTTGCTGACGGCGGAGTGGTGGTAGCCCACCCGCAGGCCGAGCTGTAGCTGGGTGAGCCCGGCGGCCCTGCGCAGGGAGCGCAACTGCCGTCCGAACTCCGCCCACGCGGCCCCGGCCGCCCGTGCCGATCCAGCGGTCATCCGCCCTCCCCCGGGTCGCGCCCCCGCCTCGGGCCGTGCGTCGCCCGGGCTTCGCGCCTTCCGCCACCGGACAGCACAGAGGAGCGGGGCTGCCGCGTCAATCGGGTTGACCGAAGAGCGGCCGAACCGGTCCCGGACGGTTTCGGCGCGGCCGGGCTACGATCGGTCACCGGACGCGGACGACCGGCCGAGGGCCCGGAGAACTGGGAGACACACCGTGTTCTACTACGTGCTCAAGTACGTACTGCTGGGCCCGTTGCTGAGGGTGGCCTTCCGGCCCCGGATCGAGGGCCTGGACCATGTGCCGGGGTCGGGGGCGGCCGTCGTCGCGGGCAACCACCTCTCCTTCTCGGACCACTTCCTGATGCCCGCCGTACTCAGACGCCGCATCACCTTCCTCGCCAAGGCCGAGTACTTCACCGGACCGGGCCTCAAGGGGCGGCTGACCGCGTTCTTCTTCCGCAGCGCCGGGCAGATCCCCGTGGACCGCTCCGGCAAGGAGGCGGGGCAGGCAGCGATCCGCGAGGGACTCGGCGTGCTGGGCAGGGACGAGTTGCTCGGCATCTATCCGGAGGGCACCCGCTCGCACGACGGCCGGCTGTACAAGGGCAAGGTGGGCGTCGCGGTGATGGCGCTCAGGGCCGGGGTGCCGGTCGTGCCCTGCGCGATGATCGGCACCTTCGAGGCGCAGCCGCCGGGCCGGAAGATCCCCAAGGTGCACCCCGTGGTGATCCGTTTCGGCGAGCCCCTCGACTTCTCCCGCTACGCGGGCATGGAGGGCGAGAAGGCCGTGCTGCGCGCCATCACCGACGAGATCATGTACGCGATCCTCACGCTGTCCGGGCAGGAGTACGTCGACCGGTACGCGGCGGACGTGAAGGCCGAGGAGGCGCAGAAGGCGGCACAGGGCCGGAGGTTCCCCCGGCTGCCGCACCGCTAGCGGGGACGGCCCCGTCTGCCGTCGGCAGAAGGGCGTGCCCGGCGGGGGCCCGGACGCCTACGGTCGCCGTATGACACGTGCAGTGGTGATCGGGGCGACGGGACAGATCGGGCGGGTGGCGGTCGGGGCCCTGGCCGGGGACGGCTGGGAGGTGACGGCCGTCTCGCGGAGCGGCGACCGGGACGCGGGCTGGCCGCGGAACGTACGGGTGGTGCGGGCCGACCGGGAGGACGACGCGGCGCTGTCGGCGGCGGTGGGCGAGGGCTGTGACGTCCTGGTGGACATGGTGGCCTACGGGGACCCGCAGGCACGGCAGTTGGTCTCGCTGGCCGGGCGGGTCGGCTCGGCGGTGGTGATCTCCAGCCTGTCGGTCTACGAGGACGACAGGGGCCGCAACTTCGACACGCAGGCCGAGCCCGACGGCTTCCCCGAGTACCCGGTGCCGCTCACGGAGGCGCAGCGCACGATCCGGCCGGGCGACGCCTCGTACAGCACCGGCAAGGCGGCGCTGGAGCGGGAACTCCTCGCGGCCGGCGACCGGTTGCCGGCGACGCTGCTGCGGGCGGGCGCGATCCACGGCCCGTACGGCCGGACTCCGCGCGAGCTGTACTTCGTCAAGCGCAACCTCGACGGCAGGCGTCGGCGCGTGCTCGCGTACGGCGGCGCGAGCCGCTTCCACCCGGCGAGTGTGCGCAACATCGCCGAGCTGATCCGGCTGGCCGCCGCGCGGCCGGGCTCGCGCGTCCTGAACGCCGTTGATCCGGACGCCCCGACGGTGGCGGAGATCGCGGCGGCGATCGACGCGGTGATGGGCGTGGAGGTCGAGCAGACGCTGGTGGACGGTCCGCCGCCCGCTGACGGCGTGGGCGACACCCCGTGGTCCGTGCCCGCCCCCGTGGTGTGCGACATGAGCGCGGCGCAGGACCAGTTGGGCTATCGGTCGGTGGTCCGGTATGCCGACACCCTGCCCGAGACGGTGGCGTTCATCGAGGAGCGGCTGGCCGGGCGGGACTGGCGGGAGGCGTACCCGAAGATGTACGAGGCGTACGGCGACCTCTTCGACTACGCGCCGGAGGACGCCTGGACGGCGACCGCGCGGCGAGGCTGAGGACGCCGGAAGGGGCGGCCGGCCGGACCGGCCGCCCCTCTCTCGTACCGCCGCCGGGATTACGGCTTCGGTGTGGCGTGCGGCGCGCAGGTCACGTCGTGGTCGTCCACCTTGCCGGTGAGCAGGTAAGCGTCCACCCGGTCGTTGACGCACGGGTTGACCAGCCCGGTGACGCCGTGCGATCCGGCGTCCCGCTCGGTGATCAGGCGCGAGCCCTTGAACCTCTGGTGCAGTTCGACGGCGCCCGCGTACGGGGTGGCCGCGTCCCGCTCGGACTGGACGATCAGCACCGGCGGAAGTCCCTTGCCGGTCTTCACGTTCAGCGGGGTGTGCTGCTTGACCGGCCAGGTGGCGCACGGCAGGTTCATCCAGGCGTTGGCCCAGGTCATGAACGGGTGGTCGCGGTGGAGCCGGGTGTTGTCCCGGTCCCATGTGCGCCAGTTCGTGGGCCACTTGGCGTCGGTGCACTCGACGGCGGTGTAGACGGCGTTGCCGTTCTCCGCGGCGGCGTTGCCCGCGGTGTCGGACAGGTCGGGGGCGGCGGCGTCGACGAGCGCCTGGGTGTCACCGGCGACGTACTTGCTGAAGATCTCCGCGATCGGCGCCCAGGCCGAGTCGTAGTACGGGGCGCTCTGGAAGAAGGAGATCAGCTCGGCCGGTCCGACGACCCCGCCGAGCGGCTCCTTGGCGGCGGTGGCGCGCAGTTCGAGCCACTGGTCCTGGACCTCGGCGCGGGTGTCGCCGAGGTGGTAGGCCGCATCGTTCTTTGCGACCCAGTCCTGCCAGTCCTTCCAGCGCGACTCGAAGGCGACGTCCTGGTCCAGGTTGGCCTGGTACCAGATCTTGTCGCGGGACGGGTTGACGACGCTGTCGACGACCATGCGGCGGACATGGCCCGGGAAGAGGGTGCCGTAGACCGCGCCGAGGTAGGTGCCGTAGGAGACGCCGAGGTAGTTGAGCTTCCTCTCGCCGAGTGCGGCGCGGATGACGTCGAGGTCGCGCGCGGTGTTCGGCGTGGTCATGTGCGGCAGCATCTCGCCGCTGCGCTCGAAGCAGCCCTCGGCGTACTCGCGGGCGAGCTTGCGCTGGGCACGCTTGTCCGCCTCGGAGCCGGGCACGGGGTCGGCCTTGGGCGCCTTGACGAACTCCTGCGGGTCGACGCAGGAGATGGGCGCGGAGTGGCCGACGCCGCGCGGGTCGAAGCCGACGAAGTCGTAGGCCTTGGCGGCGTTCGCCCACACCGCGCTCTTGCCGGTGACGCGGGCCGGGAAGCGCAGCCCGGAACCGCCGGGGCCGCCGGGGTTGTAGAGGAGGGCGCCCTGGCGCTCGCTCTTGCCGCCGGTGTTGCCGATGCGGTCGACGGCGAGCTCGATCTGCTTGCCGAACGGCTTGGCGTAGTCGAGCGGCACGGTGACGTAGCCGCACTGGATGGGCTTCGGCAGGTTCCAGTCGGCGGCGCAGTCCTGCCAGTCGACGCCGGCCTTCGCGGCGCGGGCGGCGGCGATGGCGGCACCGCGGGCTTCCCGGTCCCAGCCGTGCCCGTGCCCGTGCCCGTGTCCGTGTCCGCCGGCCGGGGCGGCGCTCGCGACCGGTGCCGAGACCGCACCGGCCATCAGCGTGGCGGTGACCATCGCCGCGGCCGAGCCGAACGCCGTCGCCCTCCGCCGTATGCTGCTCTTCCTCAAGTGGGCCTCCCCGTACGTGTTCGCGACAAGTACGGGGATCCTCGCGGCTGTGGGTTTCCTGAGAACAGAGTCAGTAGTACTTCTTTGCCAATCCGATAAACGGAGAAGGGCGTTCGGTCGGCGGGAGGAGAACCCGCTGAAGCAGCGGTGGCCCGCGGCCCGGCACGCCGTTGAGGAGCGGTGCGTGTACAGCACCGTGGGCGGCCCGAGGCTGCTCACGGCATCCGCGGCAAGCGTCCGCCGGAGGAACCCCGGTCCAGGTGGTCGTGGTCGCGGCGGGGGTCGCGCACGGCCGGCCGGGGCGATCGGTCAGTGGCTGCCGCCAGGCGCGGGCGCGTCACTGCTGCGCCCGGTGGCTGGACCCGCTAGGACGGGTTCGGTCCCCGGTGTTCCGCGGCGATGCCGAAGCGGTGGTGCTCGCGGGGCGCGGATGCGGAGGCGGCGGCGGTGTCGCGGACTCCGGTGACCGAGGTGATCACCTGGCCCTCCCGCGACTCCCGGAGTTCCTCCAGCAGCTCGAGGTCGGCGGCGGAGACGAGGGCGACGAGAGGCTTGCCGTGTCGCGTCACGACGACGCGCTCGCCGCCGTACACCACACGGTTGATCAGGTCGGCGAGTTCAGCCCTGGCTTGCGTCACCGGAATCTCGTAGGCCATGGCTCCCAGCTTACGGTTCGCGCCCGGGCGACCGCCCGCGCGACCGTTCGGCGCGGGCATGGGTGGTTCCACTCCTGCGAACCTTCCTTCCATCTGCGTACGTCCTGTACATTTTTTACAGAGACGGCGCAGCCGAAGACGGCTCCGCCACCGAGGAGGGGTTCGCCATGACCCGACCGTCCGCCCGCCATGTCCTGCCCGAGTTCACCGAGCGCACGAGCGCCGGGACCCGGACGACTGACCCGTACTCGAAGCTGATGGAGGAGCGGATCGTCTTTCTCGGGACGCCGATCGACGAGACGTCCGCGAACGACGTGATGGCACAGTTCATGTACCTGGAGCACCAGGCACCGGACCGCGCCATCGCGCTGTACATCAACTCGCCCGGCGGCTCCTTCACCGCCATGACGGCGATCTACGACACGATGCGTTACGTCGCCTGCGACGTGGAGACGACCTGTCTGGGGCAGGCCGGTTCGTCCGCGGCGGTGCTGCTGGCGGCGGGCACCCCGGGCAAACGCGCCGTACTGCCCGGCGCCCGGGTGGTGATCCGCCAGCCGGCGCTCACCGAACCGGTTCAGGGGCAGGCGAGCGACCTGGCCATCCAGGCCGACGAGCTGATCCGCGTCCGCACCCGTCTGGAGGAGATCCTCGTACGGCACACCGGCCGCACCCCCGGGCAGGTGAGCGCCGACATCGAGCGGGACACGATCCTCGACGCCCGGCAGGCGCTCGAGTACGGACTGGTGGACCGGATCGTGCCCGGCCGCAGGGCCCCGCTCACCGCGCCCGGCACGAGGTGATCCGCCGATGCTGCCACCGGAACTGCCCCCGCTGCCCGCCCTGACCCGCGCCGAGGCCGAGCTGATCGACCGCTACCTGGACGTCGTCGACCTGCTCGGGCGCGTCAACCCCGCACTGGACGGCGACACCTACCGCGCGCTGCGGGCCGCCCAGGCACTGGTGGGCAGGGCGGCGGCCCTGCGCGACGCGCTGGCGCTGATGCACGGCAGGGGCGAGACGGACGTACACGCCGCCACGCTGGCCCGCGCCCTGCGGGTGCTGGACGGCGAGCGGCGGACGGGGCGTATCCGTCTTCCGCCGCGTTCCGGCGGTTGAGGAGCCCCGCCGAGTGGGCCAGCGCCGAAACGGACCAAATGACGTACCCCCTTTCGGCGTAGGAACACCTCCGATTTGTGACCGGTCGAAGTTGCGGCACGCGCGCGTCCGGGCAGCGGAGTGGACCGCTCCGCCGCTGGTCCCGGGGTCGCGACCACGCCCGACGACAGGTCGAACACAAGGGTGCCCGCCCGAACGGGCGAGTGGTGGGTAACAACACAAAGGGCACGTTCCGTTGGGAATTCCCCCTGGGACGGGACAAGATCCGTGACTGACGACAAGCCCCCGCCGCAGCGGCGGGGCGGTCCGGGCGGACGCCGAGTCCTGCCGCCTCCCGGACGACCGGTCGCGAGGGAAGTGGATCGGCAGGAGTGGAGGACCCGAGCACGACGGGTCGCCGGAACGGTCGTCTCCGCGGGAGACGCGCCGGGCCGGGCAGCCCTTGGGGTGAAGCCGCACTCGTGCGGCCGGGCAACTTCGCCAGCCCGAATCCGACAGGTCATCCTTCACAGGCGGCTGACGAAGGGTTGCGCATGTCCGCGCTCAATCGTGTCCCGTCCCTGATGGCTCGTGCCGGTACGGCCTCGGCCCTCACCCTCGCCGCCGTGGGCGGCTCCGTCGTGGTCCCCGGTGTCGCCTCCGAGGCGGCCGCCGCGAGCCATGCGACGAAAGCCCTCAAGATCGCGGCATCCAAGAAAGGTTCCCCCTACCGATGGGGCGCCGCCGGCCCCCACAGGTTCGACTGCTCCGGTCTGACGCTGTACTCGTTCAAGAAGGCCGGCAAGAAGCTGCCGCGCACCGCGGCCCAGCAGTACAACAAGACCCGCCACGTCTCCGCCCGCAACCGAAAGGCCGGAGACCTGGTGTTCTTCCATTCCGGCCGCAGCGTCTACCACGTCGGCATTTACGCCGGCAAGAGCAGGATCTGGCACGCGCCTAAGACCGGCGCCGTGGTGCGCCTGGAGAAGATCTGGACGTCGAGCGTCTGGTACGGCCGGGTCAAGTAGCCCGCCCGAGGGGGTGACGGCGGTCTGCCCCGCCGTCACCTCCTCGGGTGCGTCCGGCGGCTCACCGCGCCGACTCCCGGCTTCCCACGCCCCGCACCACGGCCGCGGCCGACTCGGGGGCGTCCGGCCGGCCCGGGGGCGTCCAGGGCAGTTCGATGGAGACGGTCTTGCCACCCTCGCGCGTGGGCCGGACTCTCAGCCTGCCGCCGCACTCGGCGGTCAGCCAGCGGACGATCACCATGCCCCGCCCGTTGTCCTGCTGGACGGCGGCCGGAAGGCGCTTGGGAAAGCGCGGATGGCTGTCGGTGACACCGATACGCAGCCGCTCGTCGCGGTCGAGGACGAGGTCCACCGTGAAGGTGGGCGACTGCCCGAACGTGTGCTGGACCGCGTTGGTCGCCAGTTCGGAGACGATGAGCCGGACGGTCTCGGACAGGTCGGCGTCGGCCGGCAGGCCCCACTCCGCCAGTGTGCCGACCACATAGGTGCGCGCGGCGGCCACCGAGGCCGGATCGCTCGGCAGAGTGACGGATGCTTCCAGATGGTCTGCCATGTCGACGCCGTCCCTTTCTCACGGGACCGCAGCCCGACACGGAGCGGATCGAGTACGGTCCCGGACTGGTGCTTCGCCGCCAGACTGCCATCACCAGGCCCGTGAAGGACGGCGATCCACCAAGATATGCATATATCTGTCGCTCGAAGCGGTGAACTCTGCGACGGCAGAGCGTATTTGAGCGACTCATAAGGAGTAGGGGGGTTGGCCCATGCAGCACGGTCCCGTGGTGCGCCGCCGAAAGCTGGGCGCGGAACTGCGCACCCTGCGCACCTCGGCGGGCATCACCAGCGGCGAGGCGGCCCGGCTCGTGGGCTGGCACCAGTCGAAGGTCAGCCGGATCGAGACCGGCACGAGCGGGGCGAAACCGGCCGACGTGCGGTTACTGCTGGACGCCTACGGCGTGGACGACGAGCAGTTGCGGGGGCTGCTGGTGATGCTGGCACGCTCCGACGACGCGGGGGGCCGCAACCACTGGTGGCACGCCTACCGCGGGGTGCTGCCACCGACCTACCGCGACTTCATCAGCCTGGAGTCGCAGGCCAGCGCGATGCGCACGCTGGAGACCACGGTGGTCCCCGGCCTGCTGCAGACGCCGGAGTACGCCCGCGAGGTGACGCGGGCCGCGGTGGACGGGACGCCGGAGGAACGGCTGGACACGCTGGTGGAGGTCCGGCTGGCCCGGCAGGACGTGCTGCGCGGCGAGCCGCCGCTGGAGCTGAGCGCGGTACTGGACGAGGCGGTGCTGCGCCGGGAGGTGGGCGGACCCGGGGTGATGGCCCGTCAACTGGCGAGACTGGTCGAGGCCGCGCGGCTTCCCCATGTCCGGCTCCAGGTCCTGCCGTTTGCCGCCGGGGCGCACATCGGTGTCACCGGTCCTTTCGTAATCTTCTCTTTTTCGAGCACTTCTGATCTGGACGTGGTTGTTCTCGACCACTTGACGAGTAGCCTGCACCTCGAACGGAAAGAAGACTTAGAGGCCTACACCGAGGCCTTCAACGCCCTTCTGATCCATGCCCTTTCGCCCGAGAACTCGTTGGACTTCATCGCCGCGACCGCGGCAGGCGCGTAAGGAGGCACCATGTCAGGCTCGACGTCCGAACTCTCCCGGAACATCCCTGTCAGCACCGATCTGCCCGACGTACGGTGGCTGCGCAGCAGCTACAGCACCGGAGCGAACAACTGCGTGGAGACGGCCCGGCCGTCAGCCGGCCCCTGGACCGGTCTGCTCGCGGTGCGCGACTCCAAGAACCCGGCCGGACCCGCCCTGCTCTTCTCCCCCGCGAGCTGGACGACGTTCACCGCCGGCGTCCACCGGGACTGAGCCCGCCCCGCCGGGCACCGGACGACGCACGGCCGTGTCACGCCGACTCATGGTCGCGTCTCGCCGATCACCCGTACAGCGCGCTCGATCTGTTCCCCGCCGAGGTCCCCGCGAGCGGTCAGCCTGAGCCGTGAGATGCCGTCGGGCACGGAAGGAGGGCGGAAGCAGCCCACGGACAGGCCGGCCGCACTGCAGTCGGCCGCCCACCGCACGGCCGCCTCCGGCGAGGGCGCCCGCACCGAGACGACCGCGGCGTCCGGACGTACCGCGTCCAGACCCGCGGCGGTCAGGCGTGCGTGCAGATCCGCGGCGACGGCGCGGGCCCGCGCCGCGCGCTCCGGCTCGCGGCGCAGCAGGGTGAGCGCCGCGAGCGCCGCGCCCGCCGCGGCCGGGGCGAGGCCGGTGTCGAAGATGAACGTACGGGCCGCGTTGACCAGGTGGGCGACGACCCGGGCGGGGCCGAGCACGGCGCCGCCCTGGGCGCCCAGCGACTTGGACAGCGTGACGGTCACGACGACGTCGTCGCGGCCCGCGAGTCCCGCGGCGTGCGCGGCGCCCCGGCCGCCGTCGCCGAGGACACCGAGCCCGTGCGCGTCGTCGACGACCAGTCCGGCGCCGTGCTCCCGGCACGCCTGGGCGAGCGCGGCCAGCGGCGCGGCGTCGCCGTCGACCGAGAAGACCGTGTCGGAGACGGCCACCGCGGGTCCGTCGTGCGCCGCCAGCGCCTTGCGCACGGCGTCCGGGTCGGCGTGCCCCACGACCTGAGTGGTGCCGCGGGCGAGCCGGCAGCCGTCGATCAGTGAGGCGTGGTTGCCCGCGTCGGAGACGACGAGGCTGCCGTGGGGAGCCAGCGCGGTGACCGCGGCGAGGTTGGCCGCGTAGCCGGAGGAGAAGACGAGCGCGGCCTCGAATCCGCAGAAGCCGGCCAGTTCGCGTTCGAGTTCGGCGTGCAGTTCGGTCGTGCCGGTCACCAGCCGCGAGCCGGTCGCGCCGCCGCCCCAGGTCCGCGCGGCCAGGACCGCGCCCGCGACGACCTCCGGGTGCCGGGCCAGCCCGAGGTAGTCGTTGCTCGCCAGGTCCAGCAGCGGCGACGCCGCCGGACGGGGGCGCAGAATCCGTACAAGTCCGGCCCGGCGGCGTACCCGGGCCTGCTCGTCGATCCAGCCGAAAGCCATGGGTCGGTCCTCCGGAGTTTTGTAGGCAGTGGACAGACATTAGCGGCACGGCCACCCCCGCGAGGTGTGGCAATACCCACACGGTGATCTGTCAGTGTTGTGCAAAGTCTCCTTGGCCGCGGGCGGCCCCTTACGACAGGATCGGCTCTCATGGACCTGCTGAACACGCTGGTGGACAAGGGGCTTCGGCGCGAGTCGCCGACCCGCGAGGAAGCTCTTGCCGTCCTCGCCACTTCCGACGACGACCTGCTCGATGTGGTGGCCGCGGCCGGCAGGCTGCGCCGCCACTGGTTCGGCCGACGGGTGAAACTCAACTATCTCGTCAACCTGAAGTCGGGCCTGTGCCCCGAGGACTGCTCCTACTGCTCGCAGCGGCTCGGTTCCAAGGCCGAGATCCTCAAGTACACGTGGCTCAAGCCCGATCAGGCATCCGCAGCCGCCGCGGCGGGGGTGTCCGGCGGCGCCAAGCGGGTGTGCCTGGTGGCCAGCGGGCGCGGCCCGACCGACCGGGACGTGGACCGGGTCTCGGACACCATCAAGACCATCAAGGAGCAGAACGAGTCCGTCGAGGTGTGCGCCTGCCTGGGGCTGCTCTCCGACGGTCAGGCGGAGCGGCTGCGCGAGGCGGGCGCCGACGCCTACAACCACAATCTCAACACGTCCGAGGCGACGTACGGGGACATCACGACCACCCACACGTACGCCGACCGGGTGGACACGGTGACCAAGGCGCACGCGGCCGGGCTGTCCGCGTGCTCGGGTCTGATCGCGGGCATGGGCGAGAGCGACGAGGACCTGGTCGACGTGGTCTTCTCGCTGCGCGAGCTGGACCCGGACTCGGTGCCCGTCAACTTCCTGATCCCGATGGAGGGCACGCCGCTGGCCAAGGAGTGGCACCTCACCCCGCAGCGGTGCCTGCGCATCCTGGCGATGACGCGGTTCGTCTGCCCGGACGTCGAGGTGCGCATCGCGGGCGGGCGCGAGGTCCATCTGCGCACGATGCAGCCGCTCGCCCTGCACCTGGCCAACTCCGTCTTCCTCGGCGACTACCTCACCAGCGAGGGCCAGGCGGGCCACGCGGACCTGGAGATGATCGCGGACGCGGGCTTCGAGGTGGAGAGCGCCGACGAGGTCACCCTGCCGGAGCACCGCGTCTCCGCCCGGGGCGGCTGCGGCTCCCACGAGGGTGCCGACGGCGACGCCGACGCCGGCGGGGGCTGCGGCTCGCACGCGGGCGGCGGAGTGTGCGGCCCCGCGCCCGCGGCACGCACCGAGGAGCCCCGTACGGACCTGGTGGCGGTACGCCGCCGCGGCGCCGGAACGGACCTCGCGCCCAATGCCTGAGCCTGAGCCCGCGCTGAGCGTGGACGAGCTGCTGGCGCTCGACCGGCGGCACGTCTGGCACCCGTACGGCCCCATGCCCGGCCGCCAGGACCCGCTCGTCGTGGAGTCGGCGAGCGGCGTGCGGCTGCGGCCGGCCGACGGTTCGGGGGAACTGGTCGACGGGATGTCGTCCTGGTGGTCGGCGATCCACGGCTACAACCACCCGGTGCTGAACGAGGCGGCGCGCGAGCAACTGGGGCGGATGAGCCATGTGATGTTCGGCGGGCTCACCCACGAGCCCGCCGTGCGGCTCGCGAAGCTCCTTGTCGACATGTCGCCCGAGGGCCTTGAGCACGTGTTCCTCGCCGACTCCGGTTCGGTGTCGGTCGAGGTCGCCGTCAAGATGTGCCTGCAGTACTGGCGTTCGCTGGGCCGGCCCGGCAAGCACCGCCTGCTGACCTGGCGCGGCGGCTACCACGGCGACACCTGGCAGCCCATGTCGGTGTGCGACCCCGAGGGCGGGATGCACGAGCTGTGGCAGGGCGTCCTGCCCCGCCAGATCTTCGCGGACGCGCCGCCGGCGGAGTACGAGGAGACGTACGCCGACCAGTTGCGGTCACTGATCGAGCGGCACGCCGACGAACTGGCCGCGGTGATCGTCGAGCCGGTGGTGCAGGGCGCGGGCGGGATGCGCTTCCACTCCCCCGCGTATCTGCGGGTGCTGCGCGAGGCGTGCGACGCGCACGGCGTGCTGTTGGTGTTCGACGAGATCGCCACCGGCTTCGGGCGCACGGGCGCGTTGTTCGCGGCGGATCACGCGGCGGTGACACCGGACGTGATGTGTGTGGGCAAGGCGCTGACCGGCGGTTATCTGACGATGGCGGCCACGCTGTGCACGTCACGGGTGGCCGAGGGCATCTCGCGGGGCGAGGTGCCGGTACTGGCCCACGGACCGACGTTCATGGGCAATCCGCTGGCGGCGGCCGTGGCGTGCGCGTCGATCGGGCTGCTGCTCGGCCAGGACTGGCTCGCGGAGGTCAAGCGGATCGAGGCGGGCCTGGTCGACGGGCTCGCGCCCGCCGCCGAGCTGCCGGGCGTGCGTGACGTACGGGTGCTCGGCGCGATCGGGGTGGTGCGGCTCGATCACACCGTCGACATGAAGGCGGCGACGGAGGCGGCCGTGCGCGAGGGCGTGTGGCTGCGGCCGTTCCGCGACCTGATCTACACGATGCCGCCGTACGTCACGGGCGACGTGGACGTGGCGCGCATCGCCCGCGCGGTGTGCGTGGCGGCACAGGAGGGGTGACAGGAAGGGTGACAGGAGGGAAGGGTGACAGGAGGGAAGGGTGACAGGAGAGGTGACAGGTGACATGCCGGTACTGGTGATCACTGGCACGGACACGGAGGTCGGCAAGACGGTCGTGACCGCCGCCGTCGCCGCGACGGCCCTGGCGGGCGGCCGGTCGGTGGCCGTGCTGAAGGCCGCGCAGACGGGCGTGGGGCCGGGCGAGGCCGGGGACGCCCAGGAGGTGGCCCGCCTCGCGGGTGCCGTGACGGTGGCCGAAGTGGCCCGGTTCCCCGAGCCGTTGGCACCGGGCACGGCCGCACGCCGGGCGGGCCGGGCGCCGGTGCGCCCGCGGGAGGTGGCGGAGGCCGCGGACAAACTGGCCACCGAGCACGACCTGGTGCTCGTCGAGGGCGCGGGCGGACTGCTCGTACGCTTCGACGCGGCCGGCGGGACGCTGGCGGACGTCGCCTGCCTGCTGGGCGCACCGGTGCTGCTGGTGGCGTCGGCGGGACTGGGCACGCTGAACACCACGGAACTGACGGCGCGTGAGCTGCGTTCCCGTGGGCTGGAGCTGCCGGGTGTGGTGATCGGGAGCTGGCCCGGGACCCCGGACCTCGCCTCACGCTGCAACCTCGCGGACCTCCCTGACGTGTCCTGCGCTCCCCTGCTCGGCGCCGTGCCCGCCGGGGCGGGCTCCCTCCGGCCGGCCGCCTTCCGATCGGCGGCACCGCGCTGGCTGGCACCGCGGCTGGAGGGCACGTGGGACGCGGACACGTTCCGCACCCTGCAGGGGCCGTGACCGGCGGCGCGGGAGGCCGCCGGTCGACGCCGAGGGCTCGGCCGCCGGCTCGGCCGCCGGCTCGGCCGCCGGCTCGGCCGCCGGCTCGGCCGAGGGCGTGGTCTCCTTCCGTGACCGCGTGCGGGGCCAGGCTCCGGGGCCCGGTGCCGGGCCCCGCCGGAGGCCGGCCGTCCTTCGCGGTCCGGGGTCGGGTCGCCTGCGGAGCGGAAAGGTGTGCTCGCGCGGTGGGTGCGTGGCGCCGGTACGGGGGACAATCGCGGTAAGGCACCACCTCGTGAGGGAGGTCCCATGCCGCTGCGATCCGCCCGTGACCGCGGGGTGCCGCGGGACGCCGTGCACCATCCGCTGTTCGCCCGCTACTACGCCCGGATCAGTGTGGGCGCCGAGACCCGCATGGGCATGGCGCGCGTGCGCGAGCGGCTGCTCGCCGGGCTGTCGGGGCGGGTGATCGAGGTCGGCGCGGGCAACGGGCTGAACTTCTCGCACTATCCGGGCACCGTCTCCGAGGTCGTCGCCATCGAACCGGAGCGCGTGCTGCGGCAGTTGGCCGTGGAGGCGGCGTTGCGCGCTCAGGTGCCGGTGGACGTGGCACCGGGCGCGGCGGAGGCCCTGCCGGTCAAGAGCGAGGCCTTCGACGCGGCCGTGGTCTCGCTGGTGCTGTGCAGCGTCCGCGACGTTCCACGGGCGCTGGGGGAGCTGCGGCGGGTGCTGCGGCCCAGCGGACAGGTGCGGTTCTTCGAGCACGGCCGGGGCGGTGGGCGGGTGATGACCTTCACCCAGCGCGCGCTCGACCGGACGCTGTGGCCCCCGCTGTCCGGCGGCTGCCACCTGTCCCGCGAACCGGTCGCCGCGCTGCGGGAGGCGGGGTTCGCGCTCGGGCCCTACCGGCGGCTGATGATGCCGGAGAACGGTCCGGCGCTGCCGAGTTCGTACTGCGTGCTCGGCACCGCCTGGCGTCCGCCCGGAACACCGGAGTAGTCACGCGCTCCAGCGGCGCAGCTCGTCCGCGATCTCCTCGACCGACGCCTCGCCCCTCTTCACCAGCAGCGCGAGGTCCCGCACCTGCTCGGGTGTGGTCGTGACCTCGACCCCACCGGCCACCAGGTAGGCGTAGGCGACCGCGGAGGCGAACAGGGCGTTGGAACGCTCCAGCGCGGGGACGTGGATCAGCAACTGGAGCAGCGCGGCGGCGCGCGCGTGGGGGGTGTCGTAGACGGGAGTGTCGAATATCTCGGCGCGGTGGCGGGCGACGGCCGCGACGAGCGCTCCCCAGTCGGTGACCCGCGGGTCACCCGGAGTGCGCTGTTCGGCGAGCATCAGCAGCCAGGCGAGATCGATGGTGAGGTCGTTCATCCGGATGCCCCGACGGCTCAGCCGCGGCCCTCGCCGACCTCCTCGGCGAACACCTTCTCGTACTGCCGCATGAAGTCGGCGGCGGCCTCCACGAAGGTGTGGCCGGCCTCACCGGTGTCCTGCCGCACCAGTTCCTCGATGTAGCGGTTGACGCTCATCCCCCGGGCCAGCGCCTTGTCGCGGGCCGCCCGGGCGGTGCCCTCGTCCACCCGCACGTTCAACTGGGCCTTCTGGGTCTTCGCCATACCTCGAAGCTAGCGCCGAAACGCTAGCACTGGCAAGGGCGGTTTCGCCCCGAGCCGGTCCCACGGCTGGAGCGGACGCTCCGGTGGGGGTGGTGGCGGCCCTCGCACACGAGTGATTGACTCCGGTGAATCGACTCCGGTGAATCGACTCCCAGTGACCGGAAGTCCCCCGCGTGCGAGGAGGGTTCATGTCACGTCCGTTCCGCTTCGGCGTCAACCTGACGACCTCCGCCCCGGCCGACGAGTGGAGTGCCAAGTGCCGGCGGGCCGAGGAGCTCGGGTACGACGTGATCCTGGTCCCGGACCATCTCGGCATGCCGGCGCCGTTCCCGGCCCTGGTCGCGGCGGCCCGGGCCACCGAGCGGCCGCGGCTGGGCACGTTCGTGCTCAACGCGGGCTTCTGGAACCCGGCGCTGCTGGCCCGGGAGGTGGCGACCACGGACGCCCTGACGGACGGGCGCCTGGAGCTCGGTCTCGGCACCGGCTACCTGCGGGAGGAGCACGACACGGCGGGGCTGCCATTCGGTTCGCCGGGCGAGCGGGTGGACCGGCTGCGGCACACGGTCGAGGAGCTGGAGCGGCTGCTCGGCGACGAGGAGTACCGGCCGCGCCCGGTGCAGGAGTCCGGGGTGCCGCTGCTGATCGGCGCGAACGGCGACCGGATGCTGGAGCTGACGGCCCGGCACGCCGCCGTCGCCGCGTTCACCGGCGCGCGCACGGTGCCCGGGACGGGGCGGCTGACGCCCATCACCGCCGAGGAGCTCGACGGACGCGTCGCGCGGTACCGGGAGCTGGCGGCGGGCCGCGCGGAACCGGCCGAGCTGAACCTGCTCATCCAGACGGTCGTCGTCACCGAGGACCGCGAGGCGGCCGTCCGCCCCTATCTGGAGCACGTGCCGCACCTGACCGCCGCGGGGCTGCTGGAGCTGCCCGTCCTCCTGGTCGGAACGCTGGAGCAGCTCACGGCGCAGGTGCGGGAGCAGCGCGAGCGGTACGGCTTCACGTATCTGAGCGTGCTGGAGCCGTCCATGGAGGCCTTCGCCCCGGTGATGCGGGCGCTGCGCGGCGGCTGACGGTCCGCATGCCGGAATTCCGCCGGGTGCGCCCGCCGCGCGTGGTGGGATCGCCGCATGAACGATCTGCGGATACGGCCCGCCGGGCCCGAGGACCTGGACGCCGTGCTGGCCTTCTGGAAGACGGCCGCCGAGGGGACGAGCATCAGCGACGACCGGGACGGCGTGGAACGCCTGGTGACGCGCGACCCCGAGGCCCTGATCCTGGCCGAACGCGGCGGGGACCTGGTGGGCACGGTGATCGCGGGCTTCGACGGCTGGCGCTGCCATCTGTACCGCCTGGCGGTGCACCCGGACCACCGGCGCGGGGGCATCGGCTCGGCCCTGCTCACCGCCGCCGAGGAGCGGTTCGTACGGCTCGGCGGGCGCCGCGGGGACGCGATGGTGCTGCGGCGCAACGAGCGGGCCCAGCATGCCTGGCGGGCGGCCGGGTACGCGCCCGAAGAGCAGTGGCGACGCTGGGTGAAGCCCCTCACCGAGTGAACCGACTGAACCGACGGAAAAAACGGAAACGACGTAACCGACCGAAAGGTTGAGCACCGGCGCATGAGCGAGTCCCCGACGGCGGTTCTCCCGGCGCCTTCCTCCGGCGCACGACATCGGGCGAACCTCCGGGTCCTGGCCGATCATGGACCCGAGGTGACCCGATGACCGAAGTGCTCCTGCTGCTGGTGGCGATCCTGCTCTCGCTCGCGTGCGGCGCGTTCGTCGCGGCCGAGTTCTCCCTGACCACCGTCGAGCGGGGCGAGCTGGAGCGGGCCGCGGCGCGTGGCGAACGGGGCGCGGCGAGCGCCCTCAAAGGCGTACGGAACCTGACCTTCCAGCTTTCCGGGGCACAGCTCGGCATCACCGTCACCAATCTGGTGGTCGGCATGCTCGCCGAGCCGTCGGTCGCGGCGCTGATCGCGGGCCCGCTGGAGGACATGGGGGTGTCGCGTTCGGCGGCCTCGTCCCTGGCGCTGGTGCTGGGCACGGCCCTGTCGACGGTCTTCCTGATGATCGTCGGCGAGCTGGTGCCGAAGAACTGGGCGATCTCCTCGCCGCTGCCCGTGGCCAAGCGGGTGGGCGGCCCGCAGCGCGTGTTCAGCTCGGCCTTCCGGCCCTTCATCACCCACCTCAACAACACCGCCAACCGCGTCGTGCGACGCTTCGGCGTGGAGCCCGCGGAGGAGCTGGCGTCCGCGCGCGGGCCGCAGGAGCTGGCGGCGCTCGCCCGGCACTCGGCCAAGGAGGGCGCGCTGGAGCCCGACACCGCCGAGTTGTTCGTGCGCACCCTGAACCTGGTCGACCTGACGGCGCAGCAGGTGATGACGCCGCGCGTCCAGGTCGTCGCCCTCGATGCCCGGGCGACGTGCGAGGACGTGGCGAACGCGACGCGGGCGACCGGACTGTCCCGGTTCCCGGTATACCGGGACACCCTCGACGCCGTGGTAGGGACCGCCCACATCAAGGACGTGGTGGCGCTGCCCGCCGAGCGGCGGCCCGGGATCCCGGTCGCCGAGCTGATGCGCGAGCCGCTGCTGGTCCCCGAGTCGCTGACCGTGGACCGGCTCCTCGACCGGCTCTCCGGGCGGCGCACGATGGCCGTGGTGATCGACGAGTACGGCGGGACGGCGGGCGTCGCCACGCTGGAGGACATCGTCGAGGAGGTCGTCGGCCAGGTGCGGGACGAGCACGATCCGCACGAGACGCCCGACCTGGACCCGGCCGGCACCGACGAAGAGGGGCACGCGCTGTACTGGGCCGACGGCTCGGCGCGCGTGGACCGGCTCGAACGGCTGGGGCTGCGGGTGCCCGAAGGCCCCTACGAGACGGTCGCGGGGCTGGTCGCGGCCGGCCTGGGGCACATTCCCGCCGTAGGTGACAGTCTCGATGTCGCCGGCTGGCGGCTGGACGTCGTGGACGCGACGGGGCGCAGGGCGGCCCGTGTGCTGCTGCACGCGCCGCTGGACGACGCCCGCGCCGCCGCCTCCGAGGACGAGAACGAAGGGAAGGCCGGCCGGTGACCGCCGTACAGCTCCTGATCGGTCTGGCGACGCTCGTCGTCAACGCGTTCTTCGTGGCCGCCGAATTCGCGCTGATCTCCGTGCGCCGCAGCCAGGTGGAGCCGTACGCCGAAGAGGGCGACGCCCGGGCGAAGCGCGTGCTGTGGGGTCTCGAGCACGTGTCGGCGCTGATGGCGGCGGCGCAGCTCGGCATCACCCTGTGCACGCTGGTCCTCGGCGTGGTCGCGGAACCGGCGATCGCGCATCTGCTGGAGCCGGTGTTCCACGCGGTGGGCGTGCCGTCCGGTGCCGGGCACGCGGTGTCCTTCGTGATCGCCCTGGCGCTGGCGACCTATCTGCACATGCTGCTGGGCGAGATGGTGCCGAAGAACATCGCGCTGGCCGAGCCGGTGCGCAGCGCCCTGATCCTCGGGCCGCCGCTGGTGGCGCTGTCCCGTGCGCTGCGCCCGGTGATCTTCACGGTCAACGCCTTCGCGAACGCGCTGCTCAAGCTGCTCAGGGTCGAGGCCAAGAACGAGGTGGCGGCGACCTTCACGGACGCGGAGCTGGCGGAGATCGTCAAGGACGCCGGCGAGGCCGGGCTGATCGACGACCGGGCCCGGGAGCGGCTGTACGACGCCCTGGAGCTGGGCCGGCGACCGGTGCGGGACGTGGTGCTGCCGCTGGAGCGCGTCGTCCACGCGCGCGTGGACACCACGCCGGAGCAGTTGGAGCGGCTGTCGGCCCAGTCGGGGTTCTCCCGCTTCCCGGTGGTGGACGACGGGCGGCGGATCGTCGGCTACCTGCACGTGAAGGACGCGCTGGACGCCTCGCCGCGGGACGTGCCGTTCCGGTCGCGGGACATGCGGCCCATCGCCCGGGTGCGGGAGCGCACCCCACTGGACGACGTGCTCACCGCGATGCGGCGCAGCCGTACGCATCTGGCGGCCGTACTCGGGTCCGACGGGCGGCTGGCGGGTCTGGTGACCATGGAGGACGTGCTGCGGGAGCTGTTCGGGCAGCGGACCTGAGCCCGCGCGGACCGGCGTAGGGCGGCCGACGGGCGGAGGTCGACCGACCGGCGGGTATGTGCAGGGGCTACCATTTCTGTCGCCATGCAGACGAACCCCGCGTACACCAGTCTCGTCGCCGTCGGCGACTCCTTCACCGAGGGCATGTCGGACCTGCTGCCCGACGGCTCCTACCGGGGCTGGGCCGACCTCCTCGCCGCGCGGATGGCGGCCCGCTCCCCCGACTTCCGGTACGCCAACCTCGCGGTGCGCGGAAAGCTGATCAGGCAGATCGTCGACGAGCAGGTGGACGTGGCGGCGGCCATGGGAGCCGACGTGATCACACTGGTCGGCGGGCTCAACGACACGCTGCGGCCCAAGTGCGACATGGCCCGGGTGCGCGATCTGCTGACGCAGGCCGTGGAGCGGCTCGCCCCGCACTGCGAGCAGCTCGTGCTGATGCGCAGCCCCGGCCGCCAGGGCCCGGTACTGGAACGGTTCCGGCCTCGCATGGAGGCCCTGTTCGCCGTCATCGACGACCTGGCCGGGCAGCACGGCGCGGTGGTCGTCGACCTGTACGGGGCTCAGTCGCTGGCCGACCCGCGCATGTGGGACGTGGACCGGCTGCACCTGACCGCCGAGGGCCACCGCCGGGTCGCGGAGGCCGTGTGGCAGACGCTGGGCCACGAGCCCGAGGATCCCGAGTGGCACGCGCCGATCCCGGTGACGCCGCCGCTGGGATGGATGGCGCGCAGGACCGCCGACGTCCGGTTCGCCCGGCAGTACCTGCTGCCGTGGATAGGCCGCAGGCTGACGGGCCGCTCGTCCGGGGACGGCCTGCCGCCCAAGCGCCCGGAGCTGCTGCCCTACGAGGACCTCGCGCGGTGATCCCCGGGGTCACGGGCCCTTCGTAGCTTCCGACGAAAACCCCGTGGCGGCGACCTGCACGAATCGCCCAGTAGAATCCGTCCACAGTTCTACCGGTCGACGAATCCTTACAGGTCAGTGGCCATGTGAGTGATCTCCTGAGAGATCGTTTCTCACAAAATCACACATGGGGGCTTTTCGATCACCCCCAACGAAGCCGTCCCACGCCTTCGCCGCGGCCCTCATGTCCTCGACATCGACGGTGACGTACTTCCGCTTGGTGAAGCTGGCGTTCGTATGCCCGGCCCAGGCGGCGAGGACGACGTCAGGGGTGCCGCTCACCGCGAGGTACGACAGGCAGGAGTGCCGGGCGTCGTACAGCCGGACCCGGCGCATCTCCAGCTCCCGCATGAGCCGATAGGCGTGCTCCCGCAGGTGCCGGGTGTTCCGCGGCATGCCGAGCTGGTCGACGACGACGTACCCGGAGTCGGTGTAGCCCTCGCCGGCCGCGAGCTTCTCCCGGGCCTGGAGTGCCCGGAACCGCTTCAGCGAGTCCAGCACGGGGCCGGGCAGGGGCAGGACGCGTTCGCCAGCCTCGGTCTTCGCATCCTTCTCCAGCACGGTGACGTTGCCGATCATCGTGCGGGTGCGGGCGATCTCCAGCGTGGCCAGCTTGAGGTCCAGGTACTCCCACCGCAGGCCGACGACCTCAGCGGGCCGGAACCCCATCAGGGACAGCAGCAGGGCCGGGTAAAGCCGGTCCCGCTCGATGCCGCGGATGAACGTCTGAACCTCGGTGACGGTCCACGGCTTCACCTTCGGCCGGGCCTTCTTGTCCGCCTTCTTGTCGGCGAGGCTGACCCGGACGAACTGGGCCGGGCTCTCGGCGATGAGCTTGCGGACGACGGCCCGCTTCAGCGCCTCCCGGAGCCGAGTGAGGACGCCTTCGGCCGTGGACACGGCGAGCCGGGTGCCGGCCGCCCCGCCCTTGCGACGGCCGTTGGCGACGATGTCGTCGATGCAGGCCTGCACCTGGTCCTCGGTGAGTTCCTGGAGCCGGACGTGCCCGATGCGGTCGTAGACGTGGACCAGGGCGAGCCGGTACGTGCGGATCGTCGTCTCCTCGACGTCGCGCCGCTTGTACTCCAGCCACTGGTCGAGCCACTCGGCGAGGGTGACCTTGTTGGGGAGGATGAGCGTCCCGGCGGACCGCTGGTGCTGGATTCGGGCGCGCTCGTTCTTCACCTCGGTCTTGGTGTCCTTGGTGATGGTGACCTGGACGCGCTTGCCGGTCTCGTCGCGGCCGGCGTCGACCACCGTGCGATAGCGGGTCTTGCCGTTCCGCAGCGTGACCTTCTTGATCTCCGCCATGACTCCCCCTCACCAGCCCTCAGGCGGCCTCACTCGTCTCCGGCGTCACTGCTGCGCTGCTGCTCAACCTTCCATTGGCGAGTCTCTCGGGACAGCTTGGCGTGTTCCTTGGCGGTCTGGTCAACCTCTGCCGAAAGGCGGTCAAGCCAGGTCCGCACCTCATTCAGGTGCTCCTCGAACCCCTCGTCCAGGCGATCGCTGCTGACCTCGGAGATCCCAACCAGGCGGTAGACCTCGTCATGCAGCACGTCTACGGCTCGACCGGCAGGCTTCCGCTTCACGTACCGCTGCTCCTGTGAGTGGCTGAGCAGTTCGTACGCCTCTTGCTTGTCTGGGCTGGCCTTCTCCCCCGGTGCGGCCGGGAGCGCGCGCCGCCCCATGGCCCAGCTCCACGCGTTCGCGAGCGTCGTCTCCACCGTGTCCGTCAGTGGGATGTAGGGGTCGCTCGCACCGTGGGGCGGTAGGAGGAGGGCGAGCGGACTGACGTTCAGCGCAAGGGCGAACGACACGAGGTCGTCCACGTCAATCCGCCGCTCGCCGCGCTCGACCTTGCTCACCACGGTCGGGAGCATCGGCCGGCCTACGGCGCGGAGCCGGTCGGACACGTCCTTCTGCTTCAACTGACGGGCTTTGCGTACCCGTTCGATGTTCCGAGCCACCTGAGTGGACGTCGGTCCAGACTCCGAAATCGCCATGACATGGATTCTGCACCATGGACTAGCGAACGTCCAGTCGCGTGCGCTACATTCCATGAGACGGCGAATCCGTCACACGAAACGGCGAATTCGTTCCCTAGATCGCGCTAGAACACGGAGAGTGGTCGTGAAAGACCTGCCCACCCTGGACGAGGTCCGCGGCTGGCCCGCCACTGTCGACGTCGCCCGAGCGGCCCGCGCTGTCGGTATCAGCCGGGCCCAGATGTACCGCCTGATTGCCGCTGGTGAGGCGCCCGTGAGGGTCCTCGACTTCGGCGCCAAGAGGGTCGTAACCGCGAGTCTCGTTCGACTGCTCGAAGCCGCGTGAAACGGCCCCCGGCAGGTGCTCCAACACCTGTGATCCGGGGGCCGGAAGCACCAGCCATCCATCCCTGAACAGCCGAACGGCGGCGCGGGCCCTACACCCGTTGCGCCGCCGTCGAAAGGAGCTTCAGATGAAGCGTAGCGCCACCCTCCCGACGCCCGCCATCCCGGCCGTGGCCGCCCTCGGCACGAACGGCCGCCTCCCCGCCGTCGTCGCGCAGGCCGGCCTCACCCCGGCGCAGGCCGACGGCATCGCCTGCATCCGCTGCGGCAGCGACGACGGCCCCATGACCCCGGTCGGCACCCGCGACGGCATCCAGGTGTTCGCCTGCACCCCGGCCTGCCCCATCACGGACGGCCGCCCCGAGGGACCGTGGGACGTGGACCGGATCGTCGCCGCCCTCCCCGAAGTCATGCAGCAGGCGTTCCCCCAGGAGTACACGCCCGAGCTGAACACGCAGGTCGTCAAGGAAATCGGCTCCGCCCTCGCCTCGATCGGTCCCGTGCAGGTCGCCAAGGGCGCGATCCGTACGGCGCTGCACGCCCGCCTGGACGGTCTCACGACCAACCCGCAGGACGTCTCCGAGGAACTGCACCAGCAGGTCATCGACGACCAGGCGGAGCACCTCGCCCGTGTCACCGGGTTCCCCCTCGAGGAAGCCCGCGCGAACGAGGCGTTCACCACGGCCAACTACGCGATCCGGCAGGCGCTGAGCCTGTCGCCGGACCGGGCACGGACCGCGTTCGCGCTGCGGTCGATGCTCAACATGCTCATCGACGAGGCCGGCGCGTGACCGGCCGTTCCGCTCACCGAAGCCCTGGCGCCCACCGTGGCGCCGGGGCCTCCGGCGTACGCGACGCACTCCTGAACAACCCGTACGGGCTCACCCTCCGCGAAGTCCGCGCCGAGATCCGCCGCCTGTCCGCCCGCGGTTGGCAGACCTGGGAGATCTCGGTGCGCTTCGCCACCACCCGCAAGGACGCCACCGAGTGACCGAGCACGACAGCGCACCCCAGTGGGGCGCGCAGGACGACGAGCGCATCGGCCTGGAACGGGCCGTGGTCGGCACGGCGCTGCTCAACCCGCAGCAGTTCGCCGACCTCGCCGAGATCATCCACCCCGGCATGCTGCGTCACGCGCCTGCTCGCCTCGTCTGGGACCTGCTCGCCCAGCGCATCCCCGCCGGCCTCCCGACTGACTATGTGGCTCTCCAGATGGAGATGCCCGAGGCGGATCTGAAGCGGATCGGCGGCCCGCCCGTCTTCGCCACCCTCGGGCAGCACTCCGTCGGGGCCGCTCACTGGCACGCCGAACAGCTCCAGCAGATGCACGTCCGTGAGCAGGTGGCCGCGCAGCTCCGCGGCGCCCTGGCCCGAGTCGAGCGGGACAAGGACGTCGAGGGTGCCCTGAGTGTCGTGAGCGATCTGGAGACCCACGTCTCCGGCCCCGCTACGGCACAGGCGGACTGGGAAGACGTCGACCTCGGGCCGGTTCTCGATGGCACCCACAAGCCCCTGACGCCCACGGTCGGCGCCCGAGACGACGGGATCGGACTCTTCTACCCGGGCCGCGTCAACGGCATCCAGGGCGAGAGCGAGGCCGGGAAGACCTGGGCCGCTCTGATTTGCTGCCTGGTCGAGATCAACCGCGGCAATCACGTCTTCTACATCGACTTCGAGGACTCCGAGGACGGCGTAATCGGCCGTCTCCTGCTCATAGGCGGCGTGCCCGAAACCATCCGGGCCCGGTTTCACTACATCCGCCCTGGCAGCACCCCGACCCCGAACGTCCTGCGTACAGTCGCGCGCCGTGTCGAAGAGTACGAGGCCACCCTCGTCGTCATCGACGGCGTCACGGAGGCCATGACCCTCCTTGGCCTCGAGCTCAAGGAGAACTCCGAGATTGCCACGTTCGGCCGGATGCTCCTGCGGCTCTTCGCCGACACCGGAGCCGCCGTCGTCTCCCTGGACCACGTGGTCAAGAGCAGCGAGTCCCGGGGCCGGTACGCCCTCGGTGGCGTCCACAAGCTCAACGCCGTCAACGGCGTCCAGTACATGCTCGAAGCCGTCCGCCCGTTCGGCGTCGGCACGGAAGGCCGCAGCCGTCTGCGGGTCGCCAAGGACCGGCCGGCGCAGGTCCGGAAGAACTCTCTCCCCGGCGGCAAGAACCCCTTGCACTGGTTCGCCGACCTCGTGGTCAAGGCCGAGAGCGACGACTTCGCCGAGGCCCACTTGTACGCGCCGTTCCAGCAGGCCGACGACCCCACCGAGATGACCGCCGAAGAGGAGAAGGAAGCGAAGGCCGAGGCGGAGATCACGGAGGCCAAGGGGAAGATCCTCGCCGCTCTCGAAAGCACCAGCGGACCGCTGACCACCAACGGCATCCTCGACCGCGTCACGGGCCGCAAGGTGGTCGTCCGCGCGGCACTCGCCCGCCTGGTGGACAGCAGCGCAGTCCTCACAGAGCAAGGCCCAAGGGCCTCCGTGCTGCACAGCCTCGCATCGAACGGTGACGGCAAGCCGTGATCAGCGGAGTGGTCCCCACTGGGTCCCGTGCCGCAGCGCCAGATGTGGCACTGCTGACGTCTTCGCAGGTCAGCGGCCTGACGACTGGGTCCCAGGGGTCCGTCCCGGAGAATCCCCGCCTGACTGGCCGTCACGGGACCCAGTCACACCCTCTCTGGCCTGCGCAAATGGCCCCTCCTTCGACCAGGTCCCACAGGGTCCCAGCCGAGTCCCGGACCCAGTCGAGCGACTGGGTCCCGGGTCCCCCTCTCTTAGGGGACCCGGTCCCTCTCGCGCAGTCACACCCACCACAACCGCCGATCGGATCCCTCATGACCAACCTCATCCCCGCTGCACCCGGCTGGTACCTCGTAAGCCACATCGACGGCAGCCGCCACTTGGACCCGATCATCGCCTGGTCCCCGGCAGCCGACCTCGACGGCGGCGCCGTCCTCCTGCCCTACGTCAACGGGGGACATGGTTTCCCGCCCGAGATCGCTGACCTCAAGTCCTTCAAGCAGTTGGGACGGAGCGTCGTCTACTTCCCCAACTACGACCCCGAAGAAGCTGGAGAGCACCGATGACCGAACCGACCTCCCACGTAGAGCAGGCCGTACAAGCCCGCATCGCCGCCGCCAAGGTCCGCGTCCAAGCCGCCGCCAAACGCCGCGAAGACCTCGCCGCCGCACGACGCCGAGGACTCGCCAGACGCCACGCACAGAAGCTGCGACACCAAGCAGAGAACAGAAACACCCCCGAACCACCCGGCGGCGTCTCGGTACAGGCCCATGCGCGCGAGGCCGGTACACCCGAGGACGGAGACCTGATCCCGTGACCGAGCCCATTCCCGACGCCCAGCGCAAGGAAGTCGTCTCCCTCGCCCGCTCCGGCCTCTCCCGAAACGAAGTCGCGCGCCGCACCGGCGTCTCCACCGCGTCCGTCTCCCGCATCGCGAAGACCGCCGGCGTCTCCTTCGACCGCACGGCCACCTCCACCGCCGTAGAGGCCCGCGTCATCGACCTCAAGGCCGCACGCGTCCACCTTGCCGGGAACCTCCTGGACGACGTCGCCGCCGCCCGAGCGCGCTTGCACCACACCACGGAGCCCCGCGACTTCTTCGACCTCGCCCGCTCCGTCGGCGTCCTCACGAACGCGCACGTCCGCCTCGTCGGCGTGGACGGACCACCCGACGAGCACGAGGAAGCCCGCGGCATGGTCGGCGCCCTCGCCCAGGCCCTCGGCGTCGTCTGGGCCAAGGAGCAGAAAGCCACGGCCGACGAGGCCGAGACAACCGAGGACGGCGGTACAGCCGAATGACCAACGGGCAGGTCCAGGATCGCATCTGGGCCATCCTCGCCACCGTCGCCGACGGCCGCCAGGAAGACATCGAAGCGCTCCTGGACGACCTGGAGCAAGACGACCTCGGGCACGTCGTCGCCGGTATCGCGGCGCTCGCCGTCGGCTTCCTCATGCCCCGCGGCACCCCCTGGACCGACATAGGCCGGCGTGGACGCGTCGCCGCCGAACTGCGCGCCGAGCTGCTGCACCGCGCCACCCCCCGAGGACCCGACAGTGACGACTCAGCCTGAGCGCCGCCAGACGCCGCCCCCGGCCGTGCTCGCCGCCGGGGGCGTCTGGCTGCCCGCCGAGGTCTGTCACCCCCTCTGGCTGGTCCTCAGAGCCCACCTCGAGGGGCGGCGCGCGGACGGCGGACGCGTACGCCCCGAGATCGCTGCTGCTCTCGACACCCTGCGCGCGGCCGGCCTCGCCCACCTCACCGACACGTCCCCGAACGGACACGACCAGCGGACATCAACGGACATCACGGCATCCTCGGACCCGCGCCGCCTGGTCACCACCGAGGAACTATCCCGGCGCCTCGGGGTGACCGGGCGCCACGCCCGCCGCCTGGCCGCAGCCGAGGGCATCACACCCGCAGCCCGCGGCCTCTGGCACCCCGACGACGCCCGACACCTCACCCGCACCCACAGGAAGGCCACCTGATGGCCACTACGGAGCCAGCCGACCCGCTCACGATGACCGACGACGAGATCGCCGCCATCACCCCCACCGCCGAGCAGGCCGCCGCCGACGCCAACAAGGCCGTCCAGACCGCGGAACTCGTCCTGCGCGGCGAACTGGCGCCCGCCGCCGGATGGACCCCGCAGGAACTCACCCCGGCCCGGCTCGCCCAACTCCGCGCGGAAGCCGAGCACGCCGACCTCCAGGTGGCCGCTGCCAGACGACAGACGGCACAGATCCGAGAGACTCGCCGGCGCGCAGAGCAGGCCGCTCTCCTCGCCCGCATTCGTACCGAGGGCGCCGCCGACCTCGGCCACGCCACTGACCTGATCGCCGCCCTGAACACCCTGGACGGCGCCCTGCGCGCCTTCTGTGAGGCCGCGTACGCCCACAACGAGCGCGTCACCTACTGGGCGAAGCAGGCGGGCTCCCCGAAGCGCGACGAAGTCACCATCGGCGCCAAGACATGGCGGCACCTCGAAGGCGGCCGGCTGGTCGGCTCCGTCGTGTACCGGGCCATGCACGGCTACCCCAACGCGTTCCTCCGCCAGCACGGCCCCTACGCGATCACGCACGAGGGCGACCCGTACGGCATCAAGAACATGCGCGAGCGCAGCATGGCCGTCCCCACCGCCGACCTCGACCTGCACGACCTGATCCGGAAGGACGCCTGACCATGGCCATCCCGCCCCCGATGCCGCACCCCAACGACGACCCGGACACGATCGCCGTCCGCGCCTCAAAGCAGACGTTCACCGAGGCGGCGAACAAGGCCCGCAGCGAGCACGCCTCCGACCTCTTCGTTGCTGAGAAGGTCGCGAAGCTGTACGAGACGCACCGCACGGAGGCCACCGAGGCGTACGAGCGGCTCACCGCCCGTCGGCGCGCGCGGCTGGACTACCTCGAGGGCCTGGTACCGATCGGCCCCGGCATCCCCGAGGGCACCAGCCCCGCAGACAAGGCCGTCCTGATGCAGGCGTTCCGCGCCGCGTACGGCCAGGCGAAGGACGCCACCTCGAAGCGCCGTACCGAGCTGCTGGCCGAGGCCGAGCGGTTCGACGACGAGGCGATGCGGCGCGGCGCCCTTACCGCGGCGATGGACGTCAGCGACGTGAACCTGATCAAACACTGGTCGCAACTGCACCTCGACGAGGCCGACCACCTGGACGAGGTCGCCGAGCTGCGCGCGACGCTCGCGGGCCGGCACTTCAACAACCGGTGGGACTACCTGGACTTCAACGTGCTGCCCGCCCCGCACGAGGTGAGCGAGCTGCCTCGCCTCCAGGCTGCTGCCGAGGCCGAGCGCCGGGCCCGTATGCAGCGCCGCGGCTTCACCGCCTGACACCGAGCCCGGCCCCGGTGGCCGGGCTCTCTTCAGCCCTTGAGGTTGCCTCAGGCAACAGGACCGTTGCCCGAGGCAACAGAAACGGAGCAGGACCGTGGCGCTCACGATCGGCGAACTCGTCGGGTTCATCCGCGCCGACGACTCCGGCATGCGCCGCGGCCTGGACGACGCCGAACTGCGACTGCGCGGCTTCACCCGCGACGTCGACGGCCGCCTGCGCCACCTCGACGGCCGCTTCGCCAGCGTCAGTGAACAGGCGGCCCTCGGCTTCCGCCGCGCCACCGACGAAGGCGACCACCTCACCGGCTCCCTGCGCCGGATCGCGGGCATGGCCGGCGGACTGGCCCGGGTGGCACTGTCGGGGGCCCGGATCGGGGCGATGCTGGGCACGGCGATACCGGTGGCGGCCGGCCTGGTGACCACGCTGGCGAACATCGCCCCGGCGGCTGCGGTGGGCGTGACCGCGTTCCTGGCGTTCCAGCAGGCCAGTGTCGTCGTCAAGCTCGGCATGCAGGGCGTGGGCGACGCGATCACCGCCGCCCTGGACCCCAGCAAGGCGGAGGAGTTCAACAAGGCCCTCGAGGGCCTGTCGCCGGAGGCGAAGAAGTTCGCGCTGGCCGTGCGGGAGCTGGCCCCTGCCTGGAAGGAACTTCAGCAGGAAGTCCAGGACGAACTGTTCCGGGACCTGTCGAAGAACTTCCGGGGCCTGGCCAAGAGCGTCCTGCCCGGCCTGCGGAAGGAGCTGGTCAAGACCGCTGGTGCGCTCGGCGACATGGCGGCCGGCGCGATGGGCGCGGCGAAGGAGCTGGCCGACAACGGCACGCTCGGGAAGGCCACGAAGTCCGCCCGCAAGGGCCTGGAGAACCTGTCCGGGGTGCCGGGCGTGTTCGTGAAGGCCCTGGGGCAGATCGCTGCAGCGGCCGGGCCGTCGTTCGAGAAGCTGACGGGGTATGCGACGGACGCCGCATTCAAGATCGGCAAGAAGCTCGACAAGGCGTTCGAGTCCGGCGCCATGGAAGACGCCATCGAGGAAGCCATCGAACTCCTCGGCGACCTGTGGGACGTCGGAGAGAACGTCTTCGAGATCATCGGGAACATCTTCGGCGCCGTCCCCGAAGGCGGCGGCATCGTCGGCGTGCTCGAGGACGTCACTCAGGCCATCGCCGACCTCACCGGCACCGACCAAGTACAGCAGGCATTCCAGGCCCTGTTCGAGACGATGGGTGTCCTCGGCGAGACCGCCGCACCGCTCCTTGCGGACGCGCTCGGGCTGATCGCCCCGATCATCACCGAGTTGGCACCGCCCGTTCAAGAGCTGATCCGGCAGCTTGGTGAGGGCCTCCAGCCGATCCTCGACGAGATGAAGGAAAGCGGCGTCCTCACGGAGCTGGCGGCCGCGCTCGGCGAGGTCCTCCTGGCCGTGGTCCCGCTGCTGCCCCCGCTCGGGGAGCTGATCGCGGCGATCCTGCCCTATCTGGTCCCGCTGATCGAGGACTTCACCCTCGGCGTGCAGGTGCTGGGCGAGTTCATCAAGCGTTTCGCCGTCCCCGCGATCCAGATCCTCACGGATCTGCTGCGCGGCGACTTCTCCAGCGCCATGCAGGGCGCGAAGGACCTGGCAGCGGACATGGTCACCAGCACGGTGGCCAGCTTCGCGTCACTGCCGCGCCGGAGCGAGGGCGCCCTTGCCGGTACGAAGGCTGCCGTCGTCGGGCAGGTCGGCACCGCAGGCGCGTCCATGGTCTACACCGTCCGCAGGGCCATCGGCGATTCGATCGCGTCGTTTGCCAGGACACCGAGCCTCGCCGGATCCGCGCTGCGCGCCCTGGCGCCCACGATCGGCGGGCAGGCGGAGCGCGCCGGCGTGCGGCTGCTCCAGGCCATCTCCCAGGGCGTCAACAGTGCGCTGATCCCGCTGACGCGGCTGGTCAGTCGTGCGCGGGGGGCGGTCGGTGACCTGTCGTGGGCGCTGTACAACTCGGGCCGTTCGCTGATCCGGGGCTTCATCGACGGCATCGTGTCGATGATCGGTTCGGTGAAGGACGCCGCATCGGAGGTCGTCGGTGCTGTCTCGGACTTCTTCCCTCACTCCCCGGCCAAGAAGGGCCCGTTCTCCGGCCGCGGCTACACCAGCTTCTCCGGCCGGGCCTTGATCCGCGGCTTCCAGGAGGGCATTGCCCGACAGGCTCCGGCGCTGGAACGGCAGCTCCAGGGCCTCACCGGCGGCTGGCAGGGGGAATTCGCCCTCGCTGGCGCCCCAGGGGCAGGTGCTGGAGGTGGAAGCCGTACGGTCAACCACAACAACACCTACAACCTCACCATGCGGGAGATGACCATGCAGCAGTTCGAGGCCCTCCAGCGCCGCCAAGACACGCTGACTCGGATGGGGAGGCCGTACTGACCAGGCACCGCCCCGACGAGGGCTCACACGAGCAGCGAGCGGCCACCGACTACGACCGCGCGTTCCTCGCCGAGGTCGACGCCAACGAACCCCAACTGATCCGCACGGTGCCCTACAACGAGGTATGGCGCCGGGGGCCCCTGGAACTCACGCTGCCGGCACTGTGCGACTGGTACCCGCCCGACCTGAAGGCCGCCGTCCAGGCATTCCGGCTGAGCGCCCTGGATGGCTCGTGCGCGGCCTGCGGCGCCGTCAGCCGTATGACGGTCGGAGACTGGCGCTTCGAGCACGGAGAGGCCTGCCCAGTGGGTCGGGAAGCGATCGAGATGCTGGCCAACGCCGCAGCGCTCGACATGCCCGCAGACAACCCGGACGCGCTCCCGGACGAGGCGTAGGCGCGGGGGACGCCCCGGCCGGCGTCGGCGAACGACTCGGGGAGCGGACGGCGCTTCGGCTTCGACGGCTCGACGGCGGCCTCCGGCTCGATCCACACGTTCGGCTCGGGGTCGGGGCGGGCGACCGTGTAGGTCTTGCCGTCCGTGCCGGTCACAGGTGCGTCAAATGACGCACCTGCCAGGTCCCGGCGGACCGTGGGTTCACTGACTCCAGTGGCGGCGCTGATGGCTCGGGCGCTGAGCCCCTACTCCTCGGGCGGCTGGCCCACGTACGTACCGCGGCCCTGCACCGTCCACACAACGCCCTCCTCGACGAGCACAGCGATCGCCCGCCGCACCGTCGACCGGGCGATGCCGTACTCCTGCACGAGACCGTTCTCCGAGGGGATCGGCCGGCCGTCTGCCCAGTCGCCGCGCGCGATCCGCGCCTTGAGGATCTCGGCGAGTTGCCGGTACGGGGTGACTGGGCCCTCGTGGTCGATCTCGGCGTCCGGGTTGGTGGCCATGATCCGAAGCTAGGTAGGGGGCTACGGGTCGGCATCTTGGGCTACGTCTCGGTACGTATCGACACAGGGCGAGACAGGCCGATACAAGCAGGTCTACGCTGCGGAAACGAGAAGCCCCCGCGCCGTGCAACCGGCCGGGGGCGTGGACGACGCTTCGAGGGAGCACCGCCATGGACGAGAGTACGCAGACCGAGAGCGAGCAGGGCACCCCCACGGGCTACGGCTTCTGCTCCTGGCACCAGCGGTTCGCCGCCGGCGTGCGGCTCATCAACCACATCGAGCAGGGCTCCGGCCCGGGTGGCGTGCAGTACGCGTGCCAGCCCTGCCGCATCCAGTACAACCTGGTCCCGTTCGCCGACCGGTGAAGCAGGAACTGCCCGACGCGAAGTCGCTGCCTCGTGACCGCTACTCCGGCTGGGCATGCGTCTGGTGCGGGGCTTCGCTGCTGCGGTCGGGCGGGGTTTCCGCCGGCCGGGCCGAGGGCTGGTCGGGCGTGCACGACCTGTCGGTGGAGGTGTACTGCTGCCCACCCCTGTCCGGGTGCGGGCCGACGAGACTCCGGTCCGGAGACGCGCCCCCGTCGTAGCCGGACCGGACAGCGGAACGACCCCCGAGACCAGGCACTCGGGGGTCGTTGCCGTGGATGGGCACTACGCCTGTAGTGGATCAGCTCTGCGGGTGCCCGCAGTCTTCGACCCACCAGCCGCACACCTTGCAGTAGGTGTGCACGCGGCACAGGAAGCGTCGGATCATGACGTCATCTCCTTGTTGGAGAGGTGGATGTGCGTGTGGTTCGGCCGTCCGGGGGGCGCGGTCTTGTAGATCCACATCCCCTCTTGGCCTTCGAGAGGGGTCACGTCCACAAGCTCGTGACCTCGGCATTCGCGGCATGAGGGGCGCTGCGGTGGGGGAGTGGCGGACGAATCGGGCACCGGGCGGCGGGCCATCCACCACACGGCCACCGTGCACGCGGCCACGACGCCGAGGATCCCGGCCGCATCGGACCACGCGAACAGCACACCGAAGACGACGGCGAGCAGCAGCACCACGACCACCGCACCGGCGAGCACGCTCCGCTCCTCGGGCTCGGCCGGCTCCTCCGCCGCCTGCTTCCGGCGGCCCATCACAGCCGCCCGTAGGTGTTGTCGCCGAGCCAGTTCGAAGTCGTGGCGAGCGGGACCGCGGCGAACCCGGCGACGCCGGCCGACGTGCCGAGCGTGATGCCGCACCAAGCCCCCCGCTTCAGCACGCCCGCGTTACCGCTGTTGCTGGCCTTCTTCACGGCCGCGATAAACACGGCAGTGAGGATCAGTACCAGGCAGGCGCCGGGCCCGGACAGCGGGACGAAGGTGGGGCGGGCGGCGAGCTGGCCGCCCTGCTCTCCGACGCCCCAGACGAGGGCTGCGTCGCCGAGCCAGTTGGACAGGCCGAGGACGGCGCTGGACGCGGTGCCGATGAGCCCGGCAACACCGAGGGTGGTCAGGCAGCCGTAGCACCAGGAGAGCAGGAACGGCAGCAGCCGGGATACGTGCTTGAGCGGGTCCTTCATGAGCTGCTTGCGGCCGGGCCACCAGGTCACGACCTCGTATCCGAGGATGCACAGGCCGACGGTCACGCCGCCGTACGTCACGTAGTTCACGGCTGTCCTTCAGTGGAGGATGGCCACGGCGAGCGCGGCGAAGGTGAGCATGAGGGCGCACGTGCCGGTGACCGGCGGGACGGTGCGGGGGTCGACCAGAGCGAGGCCGACGAGGGCCGCGACGGCGGCGAGCGCGTACAGGACGGCCAGGAGGATCACGAGGCCGCCTTACGGGCCCGCTCGGCGCTCCGGGCCTGCCAGTGCTCGCGTACGCCCTGCGCGGCCTGGTGGATCGCGAAGCGTGCCGCGTCCTCGGGCTGCGCACGGAATGCGGCCGTGAGCACGTTGAGGTCCTGCCGGAGCTGCACGCCGTCGGGCAGCAGCAGACCAGCCGCAACCGACGCCGCAGGCTCGGGTACCGGGGCGGGTGCCGACGGGGTCCCGTCGCGCAGGTCCCTGCGTACCGTGTCCGGGGATACGCCCAGCTCAGCAGCGATGTCGGCGGGATTCATGCCGTGCTCGGTGAGGTGCGCGACGACGATGCGACGCGTCGCACGAGACATCGCAGCCATCACGCACCACGCTCGCCCTCGAGCGCGGTCAGATGGTCGGCGAGGTCGCGCAGCCGGTCGGCGTACGCGTCCAGGTCGGCGGCCAGCTCGTACACGCTGCGCGCGTCCAGGTTCCGGCCGACGGGGGTCACGGCGATGCCGAGCGCGGGACTGTCCAGCTCGGGGATGTCGTTCGTGGTGAACGGGGCCTGCACCAGGCCGGCGCTCATGACGGGCTCGCCACGGAAGACGAAGACGACGTTCGGGCCGCGGTGGAGGATGTCGGCGCGCAGTGCGTCGGGCCGGTGGTCGGCGTGCCCACGGCACCAGGACGGTTCAGGGAGAGTGATCTCCCCCCGGTCCGCGGTGGGCAGCGTGATGCTGCGGATAGGGTCCTGCATGGGTCTGGACTCCTTGATCAGGAAGGGTCTGGATCAAGGCGCCGTTCGGTGGGTCGCAACCACCGGCGGCGCCGCCCCGTCTCACACGCGTCTCACAGATGGGACGACGAGTGATGGACGGGAGGCGACTGACCATGCGTTCCGTGGACAGTAGAGACGGGCTGAAGCCCCCATAAACAGCGGGTATGCTCCGTCCACGTGACTTCCGCTCCCGCCAAGCCCCGCATCCCGAACGTCCTCGCCGGACGCTACGCCTCCGTCGAGCTCGCCACCCTCTGGTCGCCCGAGCAGAAGGTGAGGCTCGAGCGGCAGCTCTGGCTCGCCGTGCTGCGGGCCCAGAAGGACCTGGGCATCGAGGTGCCCGACGCCGCGATCGCCGACTACGAGCGTGTCCTCGACCAGGTCGACCTGGCCTCGATCGCCGAGCGCGAGAAGGTCACGCGGCATGACGTGAAGGCGCGGATCGAGGAGTTCAACGACCTCGCCGGGCACGAGCACGTGCACAAGGGCATGACCTCCCGCGACCTGACGGAGAACGTCGAGCAGTTGCAGGTGCGGCTCTCGCTGGAGCTGATCCGTGACCGTTCGGTGGCTGTGCTGGCCCGCCTCGGCAAGCTGGCAGGCGAGTACGCCGAGCTGGTCATGGCCGGCCGCTCGCACAACGTGGCCGCGCAGGCCACGACGCTGGGCAAGCGGTTCGCAACCGCCGCCGACGAGCTGCTCGTGGCCCACGGCCGGGTGGAGGAGCTGCTGGGCCGCTACCCGCTGCGCGGCATCAAGGGGCCGGTCGGCACCGCCCAGGACATGCTGGACCTGCTCGGCGGGGACGCGGGCAAGCTCGCTCAGCTCGAGCAGCGGATCGCCGGGCACCTGGGCTTCTCGCAGGCGTTCACCTCGGTCGGCCAGGTCTACCCGCGCTCGCTGGACTACGAGGTCGTCACCGCGCTGGTGCAGCTCGCGGCGGCGCCGTCCTCGCTGGCGAAGACCGTCCGGCTGATGGCCGGGCACGAGCTGGTCACCGAGGGCTTCAAGCCCGGCCAGGTCGGCTCGTCCGCGATGCCGCACAAGATGAACACCCGCTCCTGCGAGCGCGTCAACGGGCTGATGGTGATCCTGCGCGGCTACGCCTCGATGACCGGCGAGCTGGCGGGCGACCAGTGGAACGAGGGCGACGTGTCCTGCTCGGTGGTGCGCCGCGTGGCCCTCCCCGACGCGTTCTTCGCCCTCGACGGGCTGCTGGAGACCTTCCTGACCGTGCTCGACGAGTTCGGTGCCTTCCCGGCCGTCGTGGCCCGCGAGCTGGACCGCTACCTGCCGTTCCTCGCCACCACCAAGGTCCTCATGGGCGCGGTGCGGGCCGGCGTCGGCCGCGAGGTCGCGCACGAGGCGATCAAGGAGAACGCCGTCGCTTCCGCGCTGGCGATGCGCGAGCGGGGCGCCGAGCGCAACGAGCTCCTTGACAAGCTGGCCGCCGACGAGCGCATCCCGCTGGACCGCGCCGCTCTGGACGCCCTGATGGCCGACAAGCTCTCCTTCACCGGTGCCGCGGCCGACCAGGTCGGTGTCGTCGTCGGCCGGGTCGAGGAGATCGTCAAGCAGCACCCGGCGGCCGCGGGATACACCCCCGGAGCCATCCTCTGACCCGCTTCACCCGGGCCGAACTGGAGGCCGCCCGCGACCGTCTCGTGCCGGACGTCGTCGCGGACGGCCTCCGTGTGCTGTTCTGCGGCATCAACCCCGGCCTGATGACGGCGGTGACGGGCCACCACTTCGCCCGGCCCGGCAACCGCTTCTGGCCGGTGCTGCACCTGTCCGGGTTCACCCCGCGGCTGCTGAAGCCGTCGGAGCAGGACCTGCTGCCGTCGTACGGGCTCGGGATCACGAACGTCGTGGCGCGGTCCAGCGCGCGGGCGGACGAGCTGACCGCCGAGGAGTACCGCGAGGGCGGGCGGCTGCTGGCGCTGAAGGTGGCGCGGCTGCGGCCGAGTTGGCTGGCGGTGGTGGGCGTCACCGCGTATCGGGCGGCGTTCGACGACAGGAAGGCCCAGGTGGGGCCGCAGGAGCGGACGTTCGGCGGCACGCGGGTGTGGGTGCTGCCCAATCCCAGTGGGCTCAACGCGCACTGGACGGCGCGGACGATGGCGGAGGAGTTCGCACGGCTGCGGGTCGCGGCCGGGGCGGAGACGGGGGCGTAGGCCCCGGGCACGGGCACGGGTCACGGTGGTGCCTCCCGCGTGACCACGGCCAGTAGCTGCACCTCGTCCGTCCCGTCCCGGTCGGCGACGGCCACCGCGACCCAGCGGCCGGTGCCCTCCGCCTCCCAGAGGTACGCCACGCGCGCGCGGGCGCTCAGAGCGGCCCACGGCTCGGGTATCTCCTCCCGCTCGGTGCGCAGCAGGACCGTCTGCAGGTTCCACGGGGCGCTCTCCCCCCAGCGCGGGGACAGCCGTCCGTAGAGGGCGTCCCGCACCTTCTCGTACTGCTCCACCGTCACCGCCCGCTCCGCCGGGTCGCCGCCGCGCAGGCCGTGGCTGCTCTCCAGCACCGCCGTGAAGTGCCCGGGGGCCGCTGCGCCGTCGTCCGACGGGCCGTGCTGCGCCGGGAAGGGCCGGAAGCACAGCTCGTCGATGAGGGCGAGGTGCCGTGCGATGTCCATGCGTCCAGTAAACCGGCCGCCACTGACAATTGGCGGGGCGTCAGCCGGTCCGCCGGTTCAGGCGTCCCGGCGGTGCAGTCGCCAGGCTCCCGCGAGGAGGGCGGCGGCCGCCCACAGCGCGGTGACCGCGAGGCCGGTCCAGGGCCCGAGGGTCCCGTCGTACGTCTGCTGGATGACGATCTGCCCGGCCCGGTCCGGCAGGAAGTCGGCGGCGCCGCCCGCAGCGTCGCCAATCACGAAGGAGACGATGAGGATGAAGGGGATCAGCGTGGACAGGGTGGCCACGCCGCTGCGGAACAGGGCGGCGAGACCCGCCGAGAACAGGGCCATCAGCATGAAGTAGATCCCGCAGCCCACGACGCCGCGCACCTGATCGCCGGTGGTGAGTCCGCTCGCCGCCGAGCCGAGGCCCGCCCGGGCCGCGACCAGGGCCGCGAACGCGGTGAGCAGCCCCACGGCGAGAACCGGCACGGCGACGACCACCAGCTTCGCCGCGAACCACCGTCCGCGCCGCGGAACGGCCGCCAGGGAGAGCCGGATCCCGTTGCCGTGGTACTCGGACGAGACGACCATGGCCCCGAAGGCGACGGCGGCGATCTGGCCCGGCATGACGCCGGACAGGACCATGAACAGCGGGTCGAAGTCCGGGTCGGAGGTGTCGGAGACCCCGGCCAGCGCGGAGAAGGCGGTGGTGACCGCGAACACGGCCAGCAGGGTGCCGCACAGCGAGCGCAGGGTGAGGACCTTGAGCGCCTCGGAGCGCAGTACGGGCGTGAAGTACATGGTCAGGCCTCCTGAGGCTGTGCGGTGAACTCGGTCTCGGTGGCCGTCAGGTCGAGGTAGGCCTCTTCCAGCGTGCCCTCGTCCGAGGTGAGTTCGAGGATCGGTACGCCCGCGCCGGACATGGCGCGGCCGACGTCTTCCACGCTCGCGTGCCGCACGGTCCAGTACCCGTCGGTGTGTTCCACGGCGTCGTGGCCGTGCCCGGCGAGGGCCGCCTTCAGGGCGGTGGCGTCCGAGGTGCGGACGCGTACGCGTGGTTGCACCCGCGCGTCGATGAACTCCCGCATCGGGGTGTCGGCGAGCAGGCGGCCCCGGCCGAGGACGACCAGGTGGTCGGCGAAGGACGCGGTCTCGTTCATCAGGTGGCTGGAGACCAGGACCGTGCGTCCCTCGGCGGCGAGCCGGCGCAGCAGTTCGCGGATCCAGATGATGCCCTCGGGGTCCAGTCCGTTGGAGGGCTCGTCCAGCATCACCACTTCGGGATCGCCCAGCAGCGCCGCGGCGATGCCCAGCCGCTGCCGCATGCCCAGGGAGTACGTCTTGACCCGGTGGCGTGCCACGGACGCGATGCCCGTCTCCTCCATGACCTCGTCGACCCGGCGCGACGGGACGCGGTTGCTGGCCGCCAGGACGCGCAGGTGGTCCCGGGCGGTGCGAGAGCCGTGGGCGGCGTGCGTGTCGAGCAGGGCGCCGACGTGCCGCAGCGGCTCCTGGAGGGTGGCGTAGCGGCGTCCGCCGACGGTCGCGGTCCCGGAGGTGGGCCGGTCGAGGCCGAGCACGAGTCGCATGGTGGTGGACTTTCCGGCGCCGTTGGGGCCGAGGAAGCCGGTGACCCTGCCGGGGCGCACGGTGAAGGTGAGGTCGTCGACGGCTCGTCGGGTGCCGTACTCCTTGGTGAGTTTCTGGACGTCGATGCTGGTCATGACTGAAGCGTGCCGGGGGCAAGGGGGGCCGGTCCTCCCCCGCCGGTGGAGATCGTCTCCCCCGTGCGGGGGAGGTTGGCTGTCAGTGGCGGCTGGCACGATGACGCAATGGTCCGCTTTCTGCGCCCGCTGTGCCGGGGCACCACATACACACGGCTGCTGCACCTGTGGGTGCCGATGCTCGTGGTGAGTGTGTGGGCGCTCATCGACGACACGAAGCTGTGGGTGCCCGCGGTGGTGTTGATCCCGGTCGGCGTCATCCCGGCAGTGCGCACCGGCGAGGGCGTTCAGGCACGGCTGCTGCTCACACCCGGCCATGAGGACTCGGGATTCTCGGTCGCGCCCTCGGCGACATGGCGCGACCGGCTGCGCACGGTGGCATGGCTGGAACTGCGGATGGTGCTGGGCGCCTTGACCACGGGCGCCTGCGTCTGGCTGCCGATCCTCACCGTCGAGCTGGTCAGGCTCGCCCTGGGGCACCGGATCGATGACATACCGCTCCTGCGCGACGCCGCGCCGCACTGGGCGTACGCGCTCCTCGCGCTGCTTCCGGTCCTCGCGCTGTACGGCGCCGTGGTCGGTCTCGGCGTCCTGGCGACGGCGGGGGCCCGCGCGCTTCTCGGCCCCTCACCCACCGAGCGGCTGGCCGCCCTCGAAGAACGCACCGAGCAACTCCTCGAACGCACCCGCATCGCGCGGGAGCTGCACGACTCCATCGGTCACGCCCTGACGGTCGCCGTCGTGCAGGCGGGTGCCGCGCGCGCGGCGAACAGCCCCGAGTTCACGGACCGGGCGCTGACGGCGATCGAGGAGACCGGCAGGGCCGCCCTGGAGGACCTCGAGCGGGTGCTCGGTGTACTGCGGGAGGCGGAGCGGCCCGTGAGCGCCAGACCGACACTCATGGACGCCGACCGGCTGCTGGAGTCGGCCCGCGTCTCCGGGGCCAAGGTCGACGCCGAGGTCGCGGGCCCGGTGGAGAACCTGCCGGGCCCGGTCTCCCGCGAGGGGTACCGCATCCTCCAGGAGGCGCTGACCAACGTGCTGCGGCACGCGGGCGCGGTGCCGGCCCTGGTCCACATCGGGGTGGCGCCCGACGCGCTCACCCTGGAGGTGCGCAATCCCCTGCCGGACGGCAGAGCCGCACCCGGCCGCGGCAGCGGGCTGCGCGGCATACGTGAGCGGGCGGCGCTGCTCGGCGGGCGGGCGCACACGGGGCCGGACGACGCCGGGGGCTGGCAGGTGCGCGTCGAGCTGCCGCTCGGCTGATCTACGCTGGGCGGATGCCGGTCAGAGTGCTCCTCGTGGACGACGAACCCCTGGTGCGCGCGGGTCTGCGGGCCGTGCTGGAGGCGCAGCCGGACATCGAGGTGGTCGGTGAGGCCGCCGACGGGGCGGCGGTCATTCCGCTGGTGCGGCAGGTGCGGCCGGACGTGGTCGCCATGGACGTCCGGATGCCGCTGCTTGACGGCATCGAGGCCACGCGCGCGTTGCTGCGGACGGTGACCGACCCGCCGAAGATCCTCGTGGTGACGACCTTCGAGAACGACGAGTACGTGTACGAGGCGCTGCGCGCGGGCGCCGACGGCTTCCTGCTCAAGCGGACCCGCCCGGCCGAGATCGTGCACGCGGTGCGGCTGATCGCCGAGGGCGAGTCCCTGCTGTTCCCCGCCTCGGTGCGGCGGCTGGCCGCCGAGTACGGCGACGGCGACGGCAACCGCGCGGCCCGCGCCGAGTTGGAGCGCGCCCGGCTGACCGAGCGGGAGGGCGAGGTGCTGCGGCTGATGGCGCGCGGGCTGTCGAACGCGGAGATCGCCATCCGGCTGGTCGTCGGTACGGAGACGGTGAAGTCGCATGTGAGCGCCGTACTGGCGAAGCTGGGGGCACGGGATCGCACCCAGGCGGTGATCACGGCGTACGAGTCGGGGTTCGTGGCACCGGGGTGAGGCACTGTCGCGGGCCGGGAACGCGCGGACCGGAACTCGCCGGGGTCGAGCGGGCCGAGTACCATCCGGGCCACACGCGCACGAGCTGGGAGGACCGACCTTGGCAGGCCTGACCGGCGGGGATCCGTCGCTGTTGCGGAGGATCAACTCCGCCGTGGTGCTGCACGCGTTGCGTGCGACGGACTGCGCGACGCTGACCGAGATCACCCGGGTGACGGGGCTGTCCCGGCCCACCGTCGAGGGCGTCGTGGAGGGGCTGATCGAGGCCGGTCTCGTCGTCGAGGCGGCGGCCGACGAGGGCACGGCCCGGCGGCAGGGGCGGCCCGCGCGACGGTTCCGGTTCCGGGCGGAGGCCGGGCATCTGCTGGGCCTGGAGATCGGCCCGCACCGCGTCGCCGCGCTCCTGTCCGACCTGGACGGCCGGGTGATCGGCGCCCAGGCCAAGGACGTCGACGAGAGCGCCCCGGCCGACGAGCGGCTGGAGCGGTTGCGCACGGCCGTCGCCGAGCTGCTGCGGCGGGCCGGTGTCGCGCGCGGCTCGCTGCGGGCGGTCGGCGCGGGCACGCCCGGGATCGTCGAGGCGGACGGCACGGTGCGCCTGGGCACGGCGCTGCCCGGGTGGACGGGTCTTGGCCTGGGCGAGCGGCTGAGCCGTTCCTTCAAGTGCCCGGTGCTGGTCGAGAACGACGCGAACGCTGCGGCGGTCGCCGAGCACTGGAAGGGCTCCGCCACCGAGTCCGACGACATCGTGTTCGTGCTGGCCGGGCTCAGTCCCGGGGCCGGGGCACTGATCGGCGGGCGGCTGCACCGGGGGTACGGCGGGGCGGCCGGGGAGATCGGCGCGCTGCACCTGCTGGGCCGGGACGTGACGCCGGAGACACTGCTGTCCACCACGGACCAGCCGCTGCACCCGCTGGACGAGCAGGCGGTCGCCAAGGTCTTCGCCGAGGCCAGGGAGGGCGACGACGGGGCCCGGGCGGCCGTGGAGCGTTTCATCCAGCGTCTGGTGCACGACGTGGCGGCACTGGTGCTGGCCCTCGATCCCGAGCTGGTCGTCATCGGCGGCTGGGCGGCCGGTCTTGACGGCGTACTGGAGCCGTTGCGCCGGGAGCTGGCCCGCTACTGCCTGCGCCCGCCCCGGGTGGCCCTCTCCCTCCTCGGCGAGGCCGCCGTGGCGACGGGCGCGCTACGACTGGCCCTAGACCATGTGGAGGAGCAGCTCTTCGCGGTCGAGGGAGCGACGGCCCGCCGCTGACCCGCCGAGGGCGGTAGGGGGCGGGCGTCGCCGGCGGGCCGGGGCCGGCAGGGCACAGCTTCGAAGACAGACCGCCGCCACACGGCCGACACCCCGGCGACCGGTCTCCGCGCCGGCGGGAGGGGGCGTCCGTGGTGGACCCGACCGGCCGGGGGACGGTTCGCAGGCACACCGCTACCGCGCCCACGTCCGACCCGGCGGCGCAGACGCGAACAGCGGCTGCCGGGGCACAAGACGGCACACCGCCAGCACCCCGGCGGCCGGGAGACACTCCGGCGGCAGGGGGCCGTCCGTGGTGGACCCGACCGACCGGGGCACGGTTCGCAGGCACACCGCTACCGCCCCCACGGCCGACACGGCGGCGTGCCAAGCGAACAGCGGCTGCCGGGACACAAGACGGCACACCGCCGGCACCCCGGCGGCCGGGAGGCACGCCGACGGTGATGGGCCGGGCCCTGCCGCCGCACCGCCACTCCGGGGGCCGGTCAGGGCGCCGGTGGTGGCGCGCCTGCCGCCCGGGGCGAGGGCGCTTGGGCAGGACGGTGTCGCGGCGGAGGTGGGGTGGGGCGGTCAGGAGGCCTGGGTCTGGGGGCCGTGGTGGATCTCCACGTCGCCCGAGTCCCCGAAGGTCAGGCGGCAGGTGTCCGCGCGGTAGGTGGCGACGGAGAACGCGGCGGTGCGGCCCTCGGCGAGGTAGCGGGTGGTGACCACGAGGACGGGCGCGCCGGGGAGGCGGTCCAGTTCCTTCGCGTCGTCCGCCCCGGCCGAGCCCAGCTCGACCGCGCTCTCCTGCCGCTCCAGCTCCCCGCGCTGCAGTTCGCGCAGCACGGCACGCGCGCGTGCGGCGCCGGAGGGCGCGTCGATGGCGGTGAGGTCGGGCACCGAGGCCGGCGGAACGTAGAGCAGCTCCGCGGCGACGGGCTGGCCGTGGGTCACGCGGGAGCGGCGGACGGTGTGGACGGGCTCGTCGCGGCCGGTCTCCAGGGCGTCGGCGACGGCCTGGGGAGGCGCCGCGAGGACGCAGTCGGCCGGCTGCCAGGCGTCGTCGGTGGTTCCGGGCCAGGCGTGCTGCCGGGTGCCGACGGCCACGCCGACGCGCGGCGGGGCCACGGTCGTACCGACGCCGCGGCGGCGCTGGAGCCTGCCTTCCAGCTCGAGCTGTTCCAGGGCCTGGCGCAGGGTCGCGCGGGCGACGCCGAAGCGGGCGGCGAGGTCGCGTTCGTTGGGCAGGATCTCGCCCACCTCGAACTCCGAGTCCAGGGCCTCGCTGAGCACGGTCCTGAGGTGCCAGTACTTCGGTTCCGGCACCGATTCCAACTGCGTGGTCCCCACCCTGTCCTCCGCAATCGCCGTGGTCCGGCGGCGTTTTGACGCCCTTGTTTATTAAAGGTTGTTGCAGTTCTCTGCGACCATAAAGCGGACCATCCCCTTGGTCAAGACCAATCCCGCGACAGGAAGGCCCCGGCCTCCGTCGCGGAACGGGGGCCGGGGCCGCGAAGAGACCGGCGGGGGCGGCTGGGCGTCGACCAGGCGTCGGCTAGGCGATGCCGGCCAGGGACACCAGCTTGTCCGGGTTGCGGACGATGTACATCGACTGGATGCGTCCGTCGACGACGTCCACCTGGACGACGGAGTCGGGCTTCCCGCCGGACCGGACCAGCAGGGCCGGACCGCCGTTGAGCTCCAGGAGCTGGTAGGTGACGTCCGGCATGCCCTGCCGCGCGACGCCGAGCAGGAAGCGGCCCACCTTGTCGGAGCTCTCCAGCACGCGCAGCGGCGCCCTGGACTTGCCGCCGCTGTCGCCCACCAGCCGCACGTCCGGCGCGAGCATCGCCATGAGGCCGGCCAGGTCACCGCCGGACGCGGCGGCGAGGAAGCGTTCGGTGAGGTCGCGGCGCTGTGCCGGGTCGACGTCGTAGCGGGGCCGCCGCTCGTCGACGTGCTTGCGGGCACGTCCGGCGAGCTGGCGTACCGCGGCCTCGCCGCGCTCCAGCATGGCGGCGATCTCCGCGTACGGGTAGCCGAACGCCTCCCGGAGGACGAACACCGCCCGCTCCAGCGGGGACAGGGACTCCAGGACGACAAGGACGGCGAGGGACACGGTGTCGGCGAGGACGGCCTGCTCGGCGGTGTCCGGCACGGCGTCCCCGAAGTCGGTCACGCAGGGCTCGGGCAGCCAGGGGCCGACGTACGTCTCGCCGCGCGACTTGATCTGGCGCAGCCGGTCGATGGCGAGGCGGGTGGTGACGCGCACCAGGTAGCCCCGGGGCTCGCGGACGGCGGACCGGTCGGCGCCGGACCAGCGCAGCCACGCGTCCTGGACCACGTCCTCCGCGTCGGCCAGGCGGCCCAGCATGCGGTAGGCGACGCCCAGGAGGACGGGCCGGTGCTCTTCGAAGACGTCGGTCGCGGTGTCGGTGGTCACCTCTCCATCCCAGCGGACGCGTCCGGTGGTGTCCAGGCGAATTCGCCCACACCCGACACCGTGGGCTACCCGTCGGTAGCTCTTACTGACAGTCTGTCTACGCACCGCCGTCCGCGTTCCCGGCAACACCCGTTCCCGACAAGGAGCCCCATGTCCGCGACGCTCTCCTTCACGGCCCCCACCGGACACGGTCCGCAGGACGTCACCCTCGCCTACACGCGCGTGGGCACCGGCGAGCCGCTGCTTCTGCTGCACGGCATCGGCCACCACCGGCAGGCCTGGGACCCGGTGATCGACATCCTCGCCACCGAACGCGAGGTGACGGCCGTGGACCTGCCCGGGTTCGGCGAGTCCTCCGCGCTGCCGCACGGACTGCCGCACGACCTGCCGACCACGAACGCGGTGCTCGGCGCCTTCTGCGCGGAACTCGGCCTGGAACGCCCGCACGTGGCGGGCAACTCGCTGGGCGGCCTGCTGGCCCTGGAGCTCGGCCGGGAGAACCTGGTGCGGTCGGTGACGGCCCTGTCCCCGGCCGGCTTCTGGACGCCGGCCGAGCGGCGCTACGCCTTCGGCGTCCTGACCGGCATGCGCCGCACCGCCCGGAGTCTGCCGCTCCCGCTGGTCGAGCGGCTGTCCCGCACTGCGGTCGGCCGCACCGCGCTGACCAGCACGATCTACGCCCGTCCCGGCCGGCGCTCCCCCGAGGCCGTGGTCGCCGAGACGCTCGCGCTCGCGCACTCCGACGGGTTCTCCCCGACGCTGCGGGCCGGACGGAGCGTGCGGTTCACCGACGACGTCCCCGGCATCCCCGTCACCGTGGCGTGGGGCAACCGGGACCGGCTGCTCCTGCCCCGGCAGGGCATACGCGCCAAGCACGCCGTCCCGCGGGCACGGCTGGTGCGGCTGCCCGGCTGCGGCCACGTCCCCATGAACGACGACCCGGCACTGGTGGCCCGCGTCGTCCTGGACGGCAGCCGCCCTCAGGAGGCCAGCGCGGCGAGGACCTCCTTCAGCACGGTCGGGTTGTAGGGCATGCTGACGTGCGGTGTGTGGTCGTCCGGGTCGATGTCCTGGAGGACGATGTTGTTGACGTAGCGGCCCTCCGCCTGTTCCAGGGCGCATGACGTGTACGGCGTGACCACGTCGTCGTACCGGGTGGCGACGACCGTGTGCCGCACGCCCTCGGTGGTCTCGCCGAGGTCGGCCAGCTCGCGCTGGAAGGGGTGGTCGTGCTGGAGCTGCGGCCAGGCCGGCACGACCTCTCCGATCACGCCCTGTTCGACGAGTTCGACCGCTCCGGGGATCTGGCGCGCGAGGTTCATCAGGCCCTGCGCCGTGACGCCGTGGTTGCTGGGCGCGATGCCGACGAAATTGTGCACCTTGGGCCCGCCGCCCAGGGCGTTGAGGTAGTAGCGCGGCATCATGCCGCCCTGCGAGAAGCCGACGAGGTCGACCTGCTGGGCGCCCGTGCGCCGCAGCACCTCGTCGACGAACTCGGCTAGCTGCCGGGCGGAGTGCTTGATGTCGCCGAGGCCGAAGATCACGGGGTTGCCGTGCTGGCCGTAGTCGAGCCGGAAGACGCGGTGGCCGTGCTGCCGCAGGAAGGGCGTGGCCGAGGTCCAGGTGTAGCCGCGGTTGCCGAAGGTGCCGTGCACCAGCACCACGGGGCGCGGGTGTTCTTCCGTCGCCGGGACGCTCCAGTCGTCCGCACCCGCCTGTACGTCGACGGTCGCGACGACCTGCGCGCCGCCGGCCTGCACGACGCCGGTCAGCCGGTGCGGGGCTTCGGTGAGGTCCGCGATCGCGTCCTCGGAGTTGACCCCCGGGATACGGGGATTCAGGAAACTCACGACGATCTCCCTGTCGTTGGGAATACCCGTCGGGATTGCCGATGGGCTCGCTGCGACTTCCCAGTCTCGCGTCCATCGAAATGCGCAACGATCCCTCGTCCGGGGGAAAGAATTCCCTCCATCGAGTAAGTAGGGTTCATTTATTCGAATATTTGAATGCGTCATACGGCCAGCAGTCCGGTCGCAGCGCGCAGGAGGCGCACGTACCAGCCGCACCCGGCGGGTCGGGCCACCCTTCCGGTCAGGGCCCGCTCGGCGCAGTCCAGACTGTGCCGGAACGCCGCGTCGTGCAGCGGCCGGACGATCAGCGCCCAGGCCAGCCAGCGCACTCCGCGCGGACGCACGACGAGGGTGTTGCGCAGCACGCTCAGTCGCTCGTCGAGGCCTTCGACGCTGAACTCGTGAAAGCCCTCGAACCCACGCGGACCGGTGAACCGGAACCGGACCCACCGGCCCGGCACATAGTGACTCACGACGTACCGGACCGGTCCGTGGCCGCCGGACACTCCGACGGAAAGGGGCCGTTCGAGACGCATCGGCGGCCAGTCGGGCGGCCAGAGGCGGTCGTCCTCGCCGCCCAGCGAGTCGATCAGGGCTCCCACGGTCTCCGGCGGGGCGGGCAGGGTGCGTTCATGCACGTTCAGTACGGCGATCACGGAATTCAGCCTGCCCGCAGGCGCCTGCCGACAACTCCGCCGAAAGGTGGGGGCGGGAAAGCACGCCCGGAGCGCGTTTCCCCGGCCGCGCGCCGTAGTTCGCGCGCCAACGCGCGGTCGGAGGACGGTCGTTGTGCGTGGGGGGTGGGGCGGCGTCCGAGCGTAAGGACAGATGAGACGCCGGACCGCCGGTACGGCTCACAGCAAGGGAGACATGGTCATGGCCGCAGGGCCCGAGGTGCCCGGGGTGCCCGAGTCCGGTGACGACGGGGCGAGTTGGCCCGTCGTTCCGCCGGAGGCGCTGCCCGGGACGTGGCAGCCCCTGCTGGGGCGACCCGCCCTGGCGGAGCTGCTCGCTCATCCTCTCGCGGGTGCCGCGCTGACACGGATGTGCCGACTGCCGCCCCGGGTCGCGTTGCACTCCCTGCGGACGTTTCTGCTGGCCGACGCCTGTGCGCGGACGCATGGCACCGCCTACGACCGGGTCGGCCTGCTGGCCGCCGCGGCCTTCCACGACGCCGCCCTGGTGGGGCGCACGCCCCTCGGCCGCGGGGGATTCCCGGGCCACGGCGCCGAGTTGCTCGACCGCTTCCTGGTCGCGCATCAGGTGGGTGCGGCACGGCGCGGGGCCCTGACCCGCGCCGTGCGCGAGCACATGCGGCCGTTCCCGGCGCGCGACGCCGGGCCGGAGGCGCGGCTGCTGCACTTCGGTGCGTGGCTCGACGTCACCGGGCGCGGCGAGCGCCTCGTACCGGGAGACCGGCGCCGGCTGTCCGAGCTGGCGCCCACTCCGTGGTTCGCCGTCTCCTTCTCCGCCCGGGTGGCGGCCTGCGGGCTGCGCCGGGTACTGCCCGCCTCCACGGTCGCCCACCGGTGACCGGGGACGCGGGCAACTCGCTCTTCCCGTCGCGAAAGGAACCGCAGACATGCAAGAGGACCAGCGTGTTTTCGATGTCGCCATCGTGGGTGGCGGCATCGGCGGGACGATGCTGGGGGCCGTTCTCGCGCGCAACGGTGTGCGCGTGCTGCTGCTGGAGGGCAGCGGCCACCCCCGCTTCGCCATCGGAGAGTCCACCGTCCCCGAGACCACGTTCGGCCTGAGGGTGCTGGCCCGCCGCTACGGCGTCCCGGAGATCGAGCACCTGGCGACCAACGGGGCGCTGCGCCGCCACGTGTCGTCCAACTGCGGGGTCAAGCGGAACTTCAGCTTCGTCTACCACCGGGAGGGCGAGCCGACCCGGCCCGACGAGTGCACGCAGTACCCCACCTGGGGCCCGCCGCTGGGCCCGGACTCGCACTACTTCCGGCAGGACGTGGACGCGTACATGTTCCACGTCGCCGTGTCGTACGGCGTCACCGCGTACACCCACACCCTCGTCGACGACGTGAAGTTCGAGGAGGACGGCGCCACCCTCGTCACCCGGGAGCGGGGCAGTTTCCGGGCGTCGTACGTGGTCGACGCCGGCGGGATGCGGGCGGTGCTGCCCGAACGGCTCGGGCTGCGGCAGGATCCGCCGTACCGCACACGGTCGCGCACGATCTTCACGCACATGGTGGACGTGCGGCCCTTCGACACCGTGGCGCCGCCGCGGGAACAGCACGGCATGCCCAGCCCGTTCAGCCAGGGAACGCTCCATCACATGTTCCGGGGCGGGTGGCTGTGGGTCATCCCGTTCGACAACCAGTCGACGAGCACGAGCGAGCTGTGCAGCGTCGGCGTCAACCTCGATCTCGACCACTACCCACGCCCGGACGACGTGTCGGCCGAGGACGAGTTCTGGCAGCACGTGGGCCGGTTCCCCAGTGTGGCGCGGCAGTTCGAGCGGGCGCGGGCGGTGCGTCCGTACGTGTCCACGGACCGCACGCAGTTCGCCTCGCAGAAGGTGGTGGGCGACCGCTGGTGCCTGCTGCCGCACGCCAGCGACTTCGTCGACCCGCTGTTCTCCAGCGGCCTCGCGGTCACCGTGATGGCGCTCAACGCGCTGGGCCACCGGCTCATCGAGGCCGTGCGTCAGGACGACTTCGACACCGCCCGGTTCGCGTACCTGGACCACTGGACCAAGCGCATGTTCCGGTTCTACGACGACCTGGTGTCGTGCAGCTACATCTCGTTCGACGACTTCGACCTGTGGAACGCCTGGAACCGGGTGTGGACCATCACCACGCTGTACGGGACCAACTCCCAGAACCAGGCCGCGGTGACGTTCGAGAAGACGCACGACCCCGCGTGCTTCGACACGCTGGAGCTGCCGCCGTACCGGGGCCTCCAGGGGATCGACAACCCCTGGGTGGAGCGGCTCTTCGACCAGTCGAGGGACGCCGTACTCGCCTACAAGGAAGGTGAGCTGACGAAGGAACAGACGATCGCCCGCATCTACGAACTGCTGCGCGAGAGCGAGCTGTGCCCGGCGGTGTGGGGCACGCTCGACCCCGAGGACCGCTGCCCCGCCGGCGTGTTCACCCTGTGGCCGCTGATGAAGATCCTGCTGTGGGGCAAGTACCGCTCGCCGCGGCACGTGCGCGGGTCCTACTTCACCGGCGGCGCGCGCATGGTGGGCAAGGAGGCCGTCCAGGCGTACACCACCGAGCTGCGCGCCGGCAGCTCCCAGGTGCACCAGACCGTACGGGACATGTGGTTCAACTGGAACCGCGATTGGGCCCGGCGTCCGGCACCGCGGAAATGACAGCGAAGAATCATTCCTGCCGACCGCCGGAGTCACATATTCCGGTTTGCCGCTCCTGGGCCTCGGGTAGGAAAACCACATGGCCGACAATGCAAAGTCGGCCGCGGTTCTCCCTGCTCAATCCGAGAGACAACGGGCTGCAATCCACAATGGTGCGACATTCCACCTGTCAATCGCCCGCTGAATGCTCCTGGGAAGACATCTCCCAGCATCAGGACCGCCTCATGCGGTTGGTTCGGCGAAGACTGCCGAGTTTTCAGGACGCCGAGGACTGCGTTCAGGAAACCATGGCCCGCGCAGCCGCTCACGCCTCGTTGGACAGGAATCGACTCGGTGCCTTTCTGACGTCCGTGGCGCTCCGCCTCTGCATCGACTTCTACCGTGAAACCGAGCGTCGCAGCAGACTTCTGCAGCGGGCGGCGCTCATGGACGCCCCCGGTACGACCGAGGAGGACGTCTGCGACAAGGACTTCGGCAGATGGCTGCTGGGTCAGGTGCAACACCTGCGGGGGCGCGAACAGGAGGTCATACTCGCCCGCGCCAAGGGGATTTCCACTGCGGAATTCGCCCGCATGCACAACATCTCAGTCAAGGCGGCCGAAGCCGCTTTCACCAGAGGCCGCGCCCGTCTCAAGAACGCGTGCGCCAAGGCCCTTGAAGGCTGCATCCAATAATTCCGGAAGCCGCATCTCCTCGTATCAGAGAGACAACGCAGAGAAACGGAAGGGGACCCCACCCATGTCCAACAACAAGAACATTCAGGACATCTTCAAGGATCTGGTCGGCAATATGGCCGACAGCGGGAAGGAGGCCTTCGACGACATGCTCAACCGGCCGGACAAGCCCGGCTCGTCCACCTCCGGGAATCCCCTCGACACCCTGGCCGGGCTGCCCGCGAACGCGCTGGGAACGCTGGCCGGCGCCGTCAACCCGGCGACCGCGCTGGCGGGCGCCGCCAACCCGCTGGCGGCCCTCGCGGGGGGTGTGGGAGGCCTCGGCGGTGCGGGCAACCCCCTCGCCGCGCTGGGCCCGGGAGCCGCGAGCCAGTTGGCGAACATCGCCGGGGCGGCGCAGAACCCCCTGGCCGCGCTCACCGGAGCCGCCGGGGCGGGCAACCCGCTCGCGGCCGTGGCCGGGGCGGCGAACCCGCTCGCCGCCCTCGGCGGAGCCGGCAACCCCCTGGCGGCGCTGGGCGGCGCCGCGAACCCGCTCGCCGCAGTCGGCGGTGCGGCCGGCGCCCTCGGGGGGCTCGGCCAGCTCGCCGGGGGCCTCGGGCACGCGGCCGGCGGGGTGGGCGACCTGATGTCGCTCCCGACCCAGCTCACCCAGCTCCTCCAGGTGCTGCCCAAGCTCATCGAGGCACTCCAGGGCCTGCAGAACCTGACCAACCTCCCGGCCCAGGCCGGGCAGCAGGGCCTCGCCGCTCTCCAGGGCCTGACCGGGCAGCAGCCGGGCGGCGGCCAGTCCCAGGGCGGGCAGTCGTCGTCCTCGAGCTGACCTGCCGTGCCGTCGCCGCGTACCGCTCCCCGACCGAGGAGGATCACCCACGATGACGTCTGTCGTCGGCGACCGGCTGCGCCTCGTGGTCAAGGTCCTGGGCAGCCTCGTGGCCGACGAGGTGGGGCAGGCGACGCGGCTGCGCAGACGTGCGCGACGTGACGCGTGGTCCCCGGCGGAGGGCGCCGACGCCTCCGCCGGGTCCGGCGCCGACGCCTCGGCCGGGTCGGAGCAACGCCGTGCCAAGGCGGTCCGGCAGGCACTGGAGAGCCTCGGGCCGTTCTACGTGAAGCTCGGTCAGATCCTGTCCACCCGGCCGGACATGGTCCCGCTGTCGATCCGCGAGGAGCTGCAGAACCTCCACGACCAGGTGGACGTGCAGCCGTTCTCGGTGTTCGAACCGGTGCTGGCGCGGGACCTCGGGCCGGACTGGAAACTGCGCTTCGACGACGTCGAGACCGCCGCCCCGCTCGGGGCGGCGTCCCTCGCCCAGGTCTACCGGGTGACCCTGCCCGGCGGACGCCCGGCCGTGGTCAAGATCCAGCGGCCGGGCATCCGCGAGGGTGTGCTCGCGGACATGGCCCTGATGCGCCGGGCGTCGAAGATCGTGGCCCGCGTCGCGCCCCGGTTCAACGAGGTCATCGACATCGAGGCGATGCTCGGTTCGGTCTTCGACGCGATGGAGCCGGAGCTGGACTTCAACGGCGAGGCCCGCAACATGGACGAGGCCCGCGAGCACGTCAGACCGTTCCGCTCGCTGGAGGTGCCCCGGGTGCTGCACGCCACTCCCCGGGTCCTCGTCCAGTCGCTGGCCGGCGGGAAGTCGGTGCGGCACATCGACCGCGCCCACTTCACGGACGACGAGCGCGTCGAGATCGGCAGGGACCTGCTGCGCTTCATGTACCACGGGTACTTCGTGCACCGCTTCTTCCACGCGGACCCGCACGCGGGCAACATCTTCGCCGCGCCCGGCGGGCCCGCGACGATGATCGACTGGGGCATGGTCGGCCGTCTCGACCGGCGCACCAGCCTGCAACTGCTGCCGCTGTTCATGACGTTGGCACAGAACGACGGCGCGGGGCTGGCGCAGCACTGGGCAGAGATGGGCCGGATGACGCCTTGGGCCAACATGCCGGCGTTCGCGGCCGACATGGCCGCGTTCGTGCCCAAGGTCTCCCATCTGTCGCTGGAGGACATGAACTTCGGCGTCGCACTCACCACGGTGCTGGCCAAGGCGACCAAGCGGGGCATCGGTTCGCCCCCGGCCGTCTCGCTGCTGGGCAAGTCGTTCGCCAACCTGGACGGCTCGGTGCGCTGCCTGGCCCCCGAGATCACGCTGCCGGAGGTGTTCCAGGGCGAGGTGCCGAAGATCCTCTTCTCGCTGGGCCGGGAGTTCCTCGGCCGCAACCAGTTCGCCCGCAACTCCATGGAGGTGCTGCTGGCCGCCGTCACCAGCCCCGAACAGGTCCGCGGGGTGCTGTCCGACATCGCCAACCGCCAGTTCGCGCTGAACATCCACGAGCCGCGGACACCCGCCGCGATGGGCGGCCAGCGGCCCACCCGCCCCTCCAACGGACTGCTGGCGCTGGGCGCCCTGGCGGTCCTGCTCAGCCGCCGCCGCTCCCCCTGAACGGCACCGCACGCCCGCCGAACCGACCCCACCGACCCCACCGACCCCACCGACCCCACCGACCCCACCGACTCCACCGACACGGAGGTCTCCCATGCCGGACACCGCCCGGCCCCACTCCTCGCCCCCGTCGGGCGCCCCGCTGCCGGACGGGCTGTCCCGGGTCGCCCTGTGGACGGCGTCCGCCCACGCCGCCGAGTACGGCAGGACCGCGCCGTACGTCCGCGATCCGTGGGCCGCGGACTTCCTCCACGCGGCCGGTTTCGCCGGTGGCCCACCGGGCGACGGCCCGCTCCAGCGGCTGCTGCCCGACTGGGCCGTGGTGCGTACCCGCTTCTACGACGAGCACCTGGTGGCCGCGGCCCGCTCGGGCTGCCGCCAGGTGGTGCTGCTCGGGGCCGGTCTCGACACCCGCGCCTTCCGGCTCGACTGGCCGACCGGTACCCACGTCTTCGAGGTCGAGGATCCGGCACTGCTGGCCTTCAAGGATCAGGTACTGGACTGCGCCCCGCCGTCCTGCGGGCGGCGCAGCACCGTCGGCGCCGACTTGGCCGGCTCCTGGGGCGAGGACCTGCTCGCCGCGGGGCTGGATCCGCGCCGGCCCACCGCGTGGCTGTGCGAGACACACCTGTACCACCTCCAGCCGCGCACGGTGGAGTCCGTCGTCCGTACGATGACCGGGCTCTCCGCGCCCGGCAGCACCTTCGGTGCCGAGTGCGTGAACGCGGGGGCCGCGTCCTCGTCGTTCGTGGCGCCCTTCCTGGAGGCTCTCTCGGCCACCGGGATCTCCTGGCACTGGCAACTGGCCGACCCGGAGGGCTGGTGGGCGGAGCACGGCTGGGACGCGGAGGTGGCGGACCTGTTCACCCTGCCGTACGTGGTCCAGCGGCTGGCGCCCTATCTGCCGCTGCTCAGCGAGGCCGCGGCGAAGTGCGTGTTCCTGACGACCGGGACGCTGGGCGACCGCCGCTGAGATGGCGACCGGACGACACGGCAGGAGCCTCGGTGCCCGAGGCTCCTGCCGTGTCGTCCGGTCGCGCGGCTCCTACGGCCGTTCCAGTTCCAGGAGTGCCGCGAGCCACAGGTCCGGGAGTTCGTCGGCGGTCGTCAGCGCCTCGTCGTGGATCACCGCGAGGCAGGCGGTGTCGTGCTGGCTCGTGAGTGTGGTGAGGCAGCGGATTCCGGCACCGAGCCCGGAGTAGACGACGGCCCGGCGGGCGGCGTTGCCCCGGTGGACGAGGGCGCTGCCGAAGTTCACGCTGCTCGCGGGCCCGGCGACGGACCGGCCGTTCACCATCCGGGTCCCGACCCGTGCGCCGATCCCGCGCGGCCCGGCCGTCAGCATCAGGCGCAGGGCCTCACGCTGGCGGCCGGTGCGCAGGGCGTCGGTGCGGGCCATGACGCGGTCCAGGGCGTGCCGCGGGGACGGCGCGTCGCAGGGCAGCAGGACGCGGGCGACGACGAGCCGGTTGCCGGGGGCGCACTCCTCGCCCCGGGGCCGCACCGACATCGGGACCGCCACCGGCAGCGGCGGATGGCCGGATCCGGTGCCCTTCTGGTGCCACGCGCCCACGGCGTGGGCGAGCGCGGCGAGGAAGACGTCGTTGACCGTGGCGCCGTGGGCACGGCCGACGGCGCGCAGTCGCGCCACCGGGACGACCGCCTGGCACATGTTCGTCCGTCCGCTGACCGGTACGTCGAAGGCGGGCTTGTCGGTGCGGCGGAAGGAGGCCGCCATGTCGGCGACGGCACTGGCGATGCCGCTGAGGGCGGGCCGCCCGCGGCGGTGCGCGGGCGGCCCGCCCGCGGGGTCGTCGTCGAGCAGTGCCCGTGCGGTGTGCGCGGCGCCCACACCGTCCTGGAAGGTGTGGTCGGTGCGGTAGCACAGACTGTGTCCGCCGGTCGGACCGTGCACCAGCCACACGTCCCAGGGCGGTCTGCCGTCGCCGCCCATGGGCCGGGACAGCATCAGCCGTCCCGCTCCCGAGCCGTCGTCGTCCCCGGGCAGCCAGGCCTCGTGCACGTGCCGCTCCACGTCGATCCGCTCGACGCGGGAGAACGTGCGGCTCTCGCGCGCGATGCGGTAGCGCAACGCCGGGATGCGGTGGGCGCGTTCGGCGACCCGGGCGCGTACCGACTCCAGGGAGGGGGCGCGGCCGGAGAACCCGAACAGGAGACCGGCGGGCAGCGGTCTGCCGCCCATGGCCAGGTGGTAGGCGAGGTCGGCGGTGCCCATGGGCAGGGACACCGGCAGTCCGCCGTCGGTGCCGGGGTGGGGGTGGCGCATCGGGAACCTCTCTGTCGGTTGCGAGGACATGGCTACCGCGCCGGGCCGTCCCGTCAGCACGTGTGCCGCGCGACACGCCCGAGCGTGTCCACGTAACCGCGCAGCAGGAGCCGGCCGGGTCCGCGCAGGGGCAGGCGTGGGGCCCTGGAGCGGTGCCAGGGCAGTGGCTCGCCGGATTCCGGCTCGCCCAGCAGGGCCGCGGCGACGTGCGCGCCGTGCGCCACGGACAGGGCGAGGCCGTGCCCGCAGCAGCCGCCGACGTACCAGACGTCGGGGAAGCCGGGGACCGGCCCGACCACCGGCAGGTCGTCGCCGGTCATGCCGATCCGGCCGGACCAGCGGTGGCTGACCCGGACCCGGGCGAGGTCGGCGTGCAGGGACCGCAGCCAGGCCTCCAGCCGGGCCCAGGCGCGCTCGCGCAGGGCGTCGAGCCGCGGGGCGCCGAGCCCGGCCGGGACCGTGGCGGTGCCGCCGCCCGCCACCAGGCCCCGGTCCGGGAGCAGTCGGAAGTACGGCGCCAGCGGCACGGCGTCGACGACGGCGTGCCCGGCGCGCCCGCCCAGTGCCTCGTACGCCGCGGCACCGATCGGCTCGGTGGCGACGGCGTACACCTCCAGCGGGAGGATCGTGCCCACCGGCAGGTCCAGTGCCTGTGCGGCGGAGTTGACGGCCAGCACCGCCTGGCCGGCGTAGAGCCGGCCGTGCGGGAGGACCAGTTCGGGGCCGACCAGGTCGCCGGGGCGCAGGGCCAGCAGCGGGCTGCGGCCGTAGAACCGCACGCCCTTGTCCGCGCAGGCGCGGGCCAGCGCGCAGGTCAGGGCGGCCGGGTCCAGGGTGGCCGCCGGACGGTGCAGCAGCGCCGCCCGGTAGGGCACGCCGACCCGCTCGCGGATGCCGGCCGGGGTGAGCACGGGGACGTCCAGGCCGAGTTCGCGGCATGCGCGGGCCTGCCGGGCGAGCGCCACCAGGCCCGCCGGTGAGCGCGTGGCCATGAGCTGGTCGCCGGGTCGCAGCCCGCAGGGCACGTCGAGGCGCGCGCACAGGTCGAGCACGTCCCGCACCGCCTGCTGACTGGCCCGGTGCATCCGGCGTGCCGTCGGGGCGCCGAACCGGCGCACGGCGCGGTCGAGGGCGGGTCCGGCCCGGGGACCCAGCAGACCGGTGCCCCGGCCGCTGGCCCCGGCGGCCGGGTGCTCGGCGTCCACCACGGCGATGTCGAGCCCGGGGGCGCGTTCCGCGAGGTGGTAGGCGCAGGACAGGCCGGCCAGACCGGCCCCGACGACGGCCACGTCCGCGGTGACCACGCCGTGCAACTGGGGCTGGGGCGGCAGTTCGGCCGGGCCCCAGTACGGCGTTCCGGCCGGCCGCCCGGTCATCCGGCGGCGTCCGGCAGCGGCTCGGTCAGCGAGCCGAAGCGGCGGTCGTGCCACAGCAGCGGGCGGCCGGGGCCCACGTGCACGGCGGCGAGCCGGCCGACGACGAGGTGGTGGTCGCCGTAGCGGCGTACGTCCTCGGTGAGGCACACCGACCAGGCGAGCGCGCCGGCCAGTACGGGGACGCCCAGCACCTGCCGGGTGTCGGTCCCCGCGAACCGCTCGGCCGCGGTCGTCGTCGAGGACGCGAACCGGCCGGCCAGCTCCCGCTGTTCCTCGCGCAGCAGGTGCACGGCGAAGGCTCGGCGGGCGCGGAGCGCGGCGAGGGTGCGGGAGCCGTCGCGCAGGCAGGCCAGGAGCAGCGGCGGCCGGGCGGAGAGCGAGGTGACGGCGGAGACGGTCATGCCGAGGGGGCCGTCCTGACCGCGGGCGGTCACCACGGCCACCCCGGCGGCCAGCTTGGCGTACAGGCCGAGGCAGCGGGCGGCGCCCGGTCCCGGTTCCTCGTGCAGGGGGTCGGCGGTCGCCGCCGCCCGGTCAGCGACGAGCCGCAGCCGCGCGTTCATCGATCACCTCCGCGTCCGCCAGGCCCCGCAGCACCCGGGCGATGTTGGTCCGCACCGTCGACTCGGCCACCGGGTCGAGGATCTCGGCCAGCGAGGGGATGCCCAGGTCGAAGGCGGCGGTGAACACGACGAGGGTGCCGTCGCCGCGTGCCTCGCAGCGCCAGCTTCCCTCGAAGGTCTGGAAGTCGCCGCTGAGCTGCTCGAAGGCGAGGGAGTACGTCGCGGGCGAGTAGGTGTCGCGTTCCCGCCAGCGCATCAGGCCGCCCCGGAACTCGACGGTCCAGTCCGAGACGGTGGAGCCGTCGGGCAGCGGCGGCTCGACGCGCACCTCGCGGAAGGTGTCGCTGTACTCGGGGTAGCGGCCGAAATCGCTGATGCGGCGGTAGACGTCGGCGGGTGCCAGGCCGTCGGCGAGGGCGTGCAGGACCACGTGGCGCATGGGTCGTTCGGTTCCTTCCCGGAGGGTTCGCTGGCGCTGTGTCGGCCGGCCCGGTGTCAACCGGCCCGGTGTCAGCCGGCCCGGTGTCAGCCGGCCCGGTGTCAGCCGGCCCGGTGTCAGCCGGCCCGGTGTCAGCCGGCCCGGTGTCAGCCGGCCATGCGGCCGGCCGTGCTGTGCAGGGCCTCGGTGAGCGTGGTGAGGAACAGGTCGAGCGCGGTGTCCTCGACCACGGCCGGCGGGGTGAGCCGCAGCACCCGGGTGGAGTTGAGGGAGTGGTTGACGAGCACGCCGCGGGCGATCAGCTCCAGCAGGAGTTCGCCGACGGCCTGTTCCTCGGCGAACTCGATGCCGATCAGCAGTCCCCGGCCGCGCACCTCGCGCACCAGGCCGCCCTCGTAGGGCGCACACACCTCCCGTACGGCGGTCAGGACGCGCGTGCCGAGCGTGGCGGCCCGGGCGACGGTGTTCTCCTCCTCCATCGCCCGTACGGTGGCGAGGGCGGCGGCGCAGGCGATCGGGGAGGCGCCGAAGGTGGAGGTGTGCAGGTAGGGGTCGCGGCTGAAGGGCGCGTACGCGTCCGCGGTGGCGGCCATGGCGGCGATCGGTACGACTCCGCCGCTGAGCCCCTTGCCGGCCAGCAGCACGTCCGGGCGTACCCCCTCGGCGTCGACGCCCCACCAGGTGCCGAGCCGTCCCATGCCGGTCTGGATCTCGTCGACGACGAGCAGGGCGCCGTAGGCGCTGCACAGCGCGCGGACCTGGCTCAGGTAGCCGGGGCGCGGAATACGGACGCCGCCCTCGCCCTGGACGGGTTCGACGATGACGCAGGCCCGGTCCCGGCGGGCGGCCAGCGCCTGTTCGAGGTCGGCGGGGTCGTCGTAGGCGACCTGGGTGACGTCGGGGAGCAGGGGCTGGAAGGGCGTCTGGTAGGTGGGGTTGGCGGTGACGCTCAGCGCGCCCATCGTCTTGCCGTGGAAGCCGCGGCGCGTGGTGATCACCGAGCTGCGGCCGTGGGCGCGGGCCAGTTTCAGGGCGGCCTCGGTGGCCTCGGCGCCGGAGTTGACGAAGTGGACGTAGTCGACGCCGGGCGGGGTGTGCGCGGCGAGGGCCTGGGCGGCTCGGGCGGCGACGGGTTCGAGGAAGACGCGGCTGGCCAGCGGGTGGGTGTCGATCTGGCGGTGCACCGCCTCGACGACGGCCGGGTGCCGGTGGCCGAGGATGAAGACGCCGTAGCCGCCGAAGTCCAGGAAGCGGCGGCCGTCGTCGGCGTGGATCCAGGCACCCTCGGAGCGGACCTCGGACATGCCGCCCATGACCCGGCCCATGACGGCGCGGCCGGAGCCGATGTGCTTGAGGTAGAGGTCGACGACGTCGGTGGTGGCCTCGGCGGGTCCGGCGGATCCGGCGGATCCGGTGGTCCCGGTGGGTCCGGTGGGTCCGGTGGTCTCGGTGGAGGGGGGCGACAGGGTCATCAGGCCACCTCCGTCGCGCTCGCCGCGGCCGCGTGCGCGCGGTGCCGGCTGAGCACTCCGGGCCGGTCCGCCGCCCAGCTCTCCAGGTTGCGGACGAGGGCCGCGCGCAGGTCGGCGTGGGTGAGGCGGGTGCCGCAGTGGGGAGTGCCGAGGGAGGAGTCGAACGGCAGCTCGCGCTGGAAGACCAGAAGCAGTTCGGCGTAGTGCTGGAACCGCTGCCGCACCGAGGCGGGCAGCGAGGTGCCCTCCAGCATCGGCAGCAGCAGCCGGTGGACGGCCTCGACGGGGATGAGCCGGGGGCGCAGGGGCCGCGGCAGGCCGTGGCGGACGGCGAACTCGGCGCAGGTGTCGGCGATCTCGCTCAGGGCGGGGGCCTGACCGCCCGCGGTGAGCCAGTACTCTCCGCTGCCGACGCCGCCGCGGATCAGGTCGCCGACGGCCCGGGTGACGTAGTCCTGCGGGATCATGTCGACGCGGGCCTCGGGGGCGCCCGGCAGCACCGGCACCTGGCCGAGGACCATCGCGCCGATCGTCTTGGTCAGGCCCTGCTGCCCGGCGATGTGCCCGGTGGACGAGTGGCCCATGACGACGGAGGGGCGAACGATGGCGCCGGGCAGGCCCGCGTCGCGCATCAACTGCTCGGCCCTGCTCTTGGACGCGAGGTAGGCGGCGGCGCCGGGGAAGCGCTCCTGGTCCTCCTCGCTCGGGGTGTTGGCGACGAAGGCGGTGCTGACCAGGTAGAGGGGGGCGTCGGCGCGGGCGGCGAGGTCGAGCATCGTCTCCGCGCCGAGGGTGTTGGTCCGCACGATCTCCTCGGGCGGGGTGCGCCAGTTGGTCTGGGCGGCGGAGTGCAACACCACGTCGACGCGCAGGGCCAGTTCGTACCAGGCGCCGGCGTCCAGGCCGAGGCGCGGGGCGAGGAGGTCGCCCTCGATCTCGCGCACCCGCGGGTCGTGCAGTGGCCTGGCGCGGCGCAGGCAGAGCAGGTCGTAGTCGGGCGCCAGTTCGTCGATCAGGGCCCGCCCGAGGACTCCCGAGCCGCCGGTGAGCAGCAGGGTGGGACGGTCGCGCGCAGGGCTGCGCGGTGGCGCGGGCAGGACGGTGGGGCGTGGGGCGTTTCGCGGCATGGTGGGCTCCCCTCGACGGGTTTCGACTGCCGTGGAACGTGGGGTGGCGGATCGGTGACCGACACCGCGAGGGCCGGACGGCGGCCGGCGTTGAAACGGGCGGGCGGGGCAGGACGGGTGGGACCGGCGGGACGGGCAGGACCGGCGGGACGGGCAGGACCGGCGGGACGGGTGGGACCGGCGGGACGGGTGGGACCGGCGGGACGGGCAGGACTGGCGGGACCGGCGGGACCGGCGGGACCGGCGGGACCGGCGGGGTGAGCGGGACGGGCAGGACGGGCAGGACTGGCAGGACTGGCGGGAGTGGCGGGACGGGCAGGTCGGGCAGGACGAGCAGGACCGGCGAGGTGGGCGGGATGAGCAGGACCGACAGGACCGGCAGGGTAGACGGACCGGCAGGACCGGCAGGTCGGGTGGGACCGGCGGGGTGGGCGGGGCGGTGCGTGTCAGGCGATGGCGAGGGGGCCGTCGGCCAGGTACGCGGAGAGGGGGCCGGCCATGCGGGAGCGCGACGGCGGGTGCAGGGACAGTCCGTTGGCGCAGGCGGCCAGGTGGCCCACCTCGTCGGAGGTCATGAAGTTCAGTCCGCCGAGCAGTTCGACCGCGCGGGGGACGATGCGGGCGAGGGCGTCCTGGATGCCGTAGCGCACGCACAGCGCCTGGGCGAGGGCCGACTCGTCCAGGTCCCCGGCGTCGACGCGGCGGGCGACGCCCTCGGCGGTGGCCATGGCGGCCTCGGTCTCGACGAAGAGGCGTACGCGCTCGTGCTCGGGGATCCGGTCGTTCAGCAGCACGCGTTCCACCAGGGCGGACGCCGCGCCGAGGTAGCTGCCGGTCATCAGCACCTGGAACCAGACCAGGCCGGCGGTCTGGAGCTCGTCGAGGCGCTCCCCGGAGGTGGTCGCGGTGCGCAGGACGAGTTCCGGCGGGACGAGGACGTCGGTGAGGGTGACCTGTTCGCTCTCGGCGCCCGCAAGGAAGGTACTGGACCAGAAGCCGCTGACGCTCAGGCCCTCGCTGTCGGCGGGCACCAGGGCCACGGCGAGTTCGTCGCCCTGGCCGTCCTCGCGCGGGATCACCACACCCGCGGTGAGCACGTCCATGGAGTGGGCGAGGCTGCACGGGCGTTTGACGCCGTTGATCCGGATGCCGTCCGCGGTCGCGGTGGCGGTCATCGACGGGTCCAGGATGCCGGCGCCGCTGCGGCCCTCCGCGAAGCCGGAGGCGATGACACGGTTGCTCGAGGCCACGCCTTCGATCAGCATCCACTCCAGGCCGTCGCCGAGACCGCCGAGACCGACCAGGGTGGCCATGGAGAAGTGGTGCATGGTGGTGGCCACGGCCAGGGACGGTGAGCGGCTCCCGATGGCCCGCTGCACCCGCAGGGCGTCCAGCGCGGTGGCGCCGCGCCCCTGGTGCGACTCGGGGACGAGCAGTCCGGGACCGCCGCTGTCCCGGAAGTGCCGGATGCCCGGGCTGCCCGGCCGCTCCAGTTCCATCAGGGGAATCTCGCGCAGGGCGGGGTCCAGGTCGGGCAGCAGCTTGGCGAGGGTGGTGCGTTCACGCTCGAGGAATCTCATGGGCGTGCGGTCCTCCTGGGTGGTGGGACGGGGGACGGGACATGGGGACGGGCCGGGACTGCGGCGCGGACGTGGGCGGGGCCGTGCGGGCGCCGGTTCTCACACGGCGTTGGTGGCGCGCAGCAGTTGCCACACGGCACCGGGGCGGGGCCTGCCGCGGAAGGCGATGTACTCCGGGAGGACCGCGTGCGGCGCCCACTTCTGCTTGTACTCGAGCTGGGAGGCCGCGGGGTATACCGCGTCGCCGTGCTCGGCCAGCAGCCGGGCGAACCGGGTGAACAGGCGGCTGGCGCCGGGCAGTTCATGGCACGGATCGAGACCGGTGAACGGCGTGAACCCGAAGTGCAGCCAGCCGGCTCCGTCGGCGGTCAGCCGCTCCATCACGGTCGCGTTGAGCGCCTCCATCACACCGGGCGGGGCGTCGGGGCGGCGCCGGCTGAGGTCGTGCAGCATGCCGGGGCGACTGCCGTAGACCGGCGAGTAGTTGACGTACCCGACCACCTCGCCGTCGATCCGGCCGACGAACAGGCGGCGGTGCCTCTGGAGGCCGCCGGTGCGCTGGCCGACGAGGAACCGCAGCTCCTTGACGTGCCGGCCCTTCTCCCGCAGCCAGCGCTGGTCGATCCGGTCCAGCTCGGCGCAGTCGTCGCCGTCGAGTACCTCGGCGACCTCAAGACCGGCCCGCCGGGCGCGCGAGATCTTGTTCCGCAGGCGCACGAACCGTGAGCCGCGCAGCGTGAAGCGGCTCAGGTCGACGGCGTACGACGCCCCGATCTGGTTGACCGTGAACCCGTGCGCCGCGTACAGCTCCGCGTCCGCCCGCTGCAGTTGTACGGCGACCAGGCGGCGTCCGGTGTGGGCGGCGAAGGCGTCCAGCAGCCGCGCCCGGTACTCGGGGGCCGTGAAGGGGCCGCCGAATTGCAGGACGTAGCGGCCGGAGGTGCGGTAGGCGCAGGCACCCTCGAACCGGTCGTCGTGGAAGAACGTGTTCCCGCTGTTGAGAGCGAGAAAGGAACTGGGGTTGTCGCTGTGCGCGGCGAGCGTCTCACGTACGGACGGCATCGGTGTCCTCCACGGAATTCCGCACCGCACCGCTCGCGGCGGCTTCACCGGAATGCGCCTCCGGTCGATACCGCTGCTCGAACACCCGGAACGCCGCGTTCGTTTCCGGTTCGAAGGCGACGCCGAAGGGTTTCAGGGAGTTCCCGAAGAGCGCCCGGTCGCCCATGAGGTGGATCGGAAGGGCGAGCAGTGCCCATTCCGGCCGGACGAACAGCGCCCACACCCCGGCCAGCACACCCGCGGTGACCAGGCTGTGCATCGTGTTGTAGGCCACGTAGTAGCCGCGCGGAACCCGTCTGTCCGGGCGGCGCCGGAAGGCGATCGCGCCGGGGATGTATCCGATGACGTCGATCACCGTGAACAGCAGCACGAATACGCCCCAGCGGATTTCCGTACGGTGCTGGAAGGCGAGCACGAGCGATACGGCGAGAAAGCCCAGCCATTCGAGTCGGGAGAGAGCGAAGGTGACCTTCGTCTCGAAACGGTTCTTGGCGTCCACGGGCGCTCCTGGATTGCGCGTACGATTCCGGGGCCCGGCAGCGGCCTGCCCCCTCGCTGTGGTCTGTCACTCCGGTTTACGCACCAGCGGGTCCAACCCCTCGTAAAGTGGAGGTGATTGGGACGACGTGATCCTCGGGGGACTGTTTTCGTGACATCAGCGTGGGAGTTGCTGCTGCCCGCCGCCTCGGCACCGGCACGCGCGCGTGGCCGTGCCCTCCAGGCGGCGCTGCGGGACGCGGTCCGCTCGGGCCGGCTGGCCCCCGGCACCCGACTGCCGTCGAGCCGGGACCTCGCGGGCGACCTCGGCGTGTCGCGCGGGCTGGTGACGGAGGCGTACGAGCAACTGACGGCCGAGGGGTATCTGCGTAGCGGACAGGGTGCGGGAACCTGGGTGGGCGAGGCCGTACGGGCCGCCCGTCCGCGCACGCGTGATCTCGCCCCGCGCCCGGCCGGTGACCGGGTCGACTTCGTGCCGGGGACACCGGACCTGTCGCTCTTCCCCCGTGCGGCGTGGGCCGCGGCGCAGCGGAGCGTGCTGACGGACCTGCCGCACGAGGGCCTCGGTTATCCGGACCCGCGCGGGCTGCCCCGGCTGCGGACGGCGCTGGCCGAACTGCTCTCGCGGCGCCGGGGCGTGGTGGCCGACCCCGAGCGCGTCGTGGTGGTCTCCGGAGTGGCGCAGGCGACCGCGCTGCTGGCGGGCGTGCTCCACGCGCGCGGGTGGCGCACCGCCGGCGTCGAGGACCCCGGCAGCCCTCAGCACTGCGCCCTGTACGCGTCGGCGGGCGTCGGCACCGTGCCCCTGCCTCTGGACGACGAGGGGCTCGCCCTCGGCCCGCTGCGCGCCTCGGGCGTACGGGCCGTCGTGACGACACCGGCCCACCAGTTCCCCACCGGGATCGCCTACTCGGCGCGGCGGCGTGCCGAACTGCTCGACTGGGCCCGGTCCGTGGACGGTCTCGTCCTGGAGGACGACTACGACGGCGACTTCCGCTACGACCGTGCCCCCGTGGGCGCCCTCCAGGGGCTCGATCCCGAACACGTCGCCTATACGGGGTCGGTCAGCAAGTCCCTGGCTCCCGGGCTGCGGCTGGGCTGGCTACTGGTGCCCGACTGGCTGGCGGACGACGTGGTCGAACGCAAACGCACCACCGACCTCGGCCACCCTGCCCTCGACCAGGCGCTGTTCGCGCGCTTCGTCGAGCGCGGCGACTACGACCGCCAGCTCCGTGTCTGCCAGCGCGCCTACCGCGAACGCCGCGACGCCCTGGTCGACGCGCTGGCCGAACACTTCCCCGGCTCACGTGTCACCGGCATCGCCGCCGGCCTCCACGCCATCGCCACGCTCCCCGAGCGGTACGGGCCCGAGGAACGCTTCCTCGCGCGCGTGACGGGGGCGGGCGTCGCGGTGCGCCCGCTGGCGGCGTACGGGCACGGGGTGGCCGGTGGTCCTGCGGCGGGGAAGGAGGTGCGTCTGGTGCTGGGGTACGCGCCGCTGACGCCGGGGCGGATCCGGGCGGGGGTGGAGAGGATGGCCGAGGCGGTGTGACGGCGCATGCGGCGCCTACGGCGCATGCGGCGGATTCGCTCGGGCTATTGGGGTTGTTCGGGTTGTTCGGGTTGTTCACCCGCAGTTTCCGTGAGCGCCGCGCCCGGCCAGTAGGTCTGGCTCTGCACACTGGCCGGAACCCTGGCCGGATCCCGTCCCTGGAGGCGCACCATGTCCCCTCGTCCGTTGCCCGGTCGCCGCAGCGTGCTGCGCGGTTCGCTCGCCGCCTCGGCGGCCCTGACCCTGCCCACCGCCCTGGGGGCGGCACCGGCGTTGGCCCGTTCCGGGCGGCCGGGGGCGGGCTGGGGTGTGCAGACGGGAGACGTGACCTCCCACTCCGGTCTGGTGTGGGTGCGGTCCGACCGGCCGGCCCGGATGATCGTCGAGACGTCCGCGACCGAGTCGTTCCGCAACCCGCACCGGTGGCACGGTCCGCTGCTCGGGCGCGACACCGACTTCACCGGCACCACCCGGCTGCGCGGCCTGCCGCCGGGCGAGCAGATCCACTACCGCGTGCTCCTCGCCGACCCGGACGACCCGCGCCGCACCGGCGAACCGGTGCCCGGCACCTTCCGCACGGTGCCGGTCCGCCGGCGCGACGGCGTGCGTTTCGTGTGGTCCGGCGACCTCGCGGGGCAGGGCTGGGGCATCAACCCCGACCTCGGCGGCTACCGCATCTACGACGCCATGGGCGCCCTGGACCCGGACTTCTTCCTGTGCAGCGGCGACAACATCTACGCCGACGGTCCCATCGCGGAGACGGCCGCTCTGCCCGACGGCAGTACCTGGCGGAACATCACCACCGAGGAGAAGTCCAAGGTCGCCGAGACCCTCGCCGAGTTCCGCGGCAACTTCCGCTACAACCTGCTCGACGAGAACCTGAAGCGCTTCAACGCCCGGGTCCCCTCCATCATCCAGTGGGACGACCACGAGGTCCGCAACAACTGGTACCCGGGCCAGGTGATCGCGGACACCGACAACCGCTACACCGAGAAGAGCGTGGACGTGCTGGCGGGCCGGGCCCGGCGCGCGTTCGGTGAGTACTTCCCGATCTCCACCCTGCGCCCCGGCGCGCGGGAGGGGCGCGTGCACCGGGTGCTGCGCCAGGGTCCGCTCCTCGACGTGTTCGTGCTGGACATGCGGACGTACCGCAACGCCAACACCCCCGGCGACCAGACCGTGGACCCGCAGGGCATCCTGGGCCGCGAGCAGTTGGAGTGGCTCAAGCGGGAGCTGGCGCGCTCGCGTGCGGTGTGGAAGGTGATCGCCGCCGACATGCCGATCGGGCTGGTCGTGCCCGACGCCACCGAGGGCGCCGCCAACATCGAGGCGATCGCGCAGGGCGACCCCGGCGCGCCGCTGGGGCGCGAGCTGCAGATCGCCGAGCTGCTGCGCTTCGTCAAGCACCGGCGGATCACCGGCACGGTGTGGCTGACGGCGGACGTGCACCACACCTCGGCCCAGCACTACCAGCCCTCGCGGGCGTCGTTCACCGACTTCGAGCCGTTCTGGGAGTTCGTGTCCGGGCCGCTCAACTCGGGCGCGTTCCCGGCCAGTGAGCTGGACGGCACGTTCGGTCCTGAACGGATGTTCGTGAAGGCGCCGACCGCCTCGAACGTCTCTCCCGCGGGCGGCTACCAGTTCTTCGGCGAGGTCGACATCGACGGCGACAGCGCGGAGTTGACGGTGCGCCTGCGTGAGCAGGACGGCACGGTGCTGTTCACGAAGGTCCTCCGGCCGGGACGGGTCGGCCAGTAGTCCCGTAGCCTGGGCCGTGCCGCGCATCGGCGTCATCCCCCGGTGCGCGGCGCGGGATTCCGCCGCCGCAAAGGCGAAAAATCGCCCAGAAGCCTTCTTTACCCATCGGTCACAGAGCGTTCGTGATCACGCAACACCGTTCCTTCACAGTGGGTGCATGAGTCGAGACATGTCTGATGTGACGGATGGCGTGGCACGCCTCGTCGAACACGGTCCCGCGGTGCCCGCCATGGTGCTGGCCTCGGTGGCCGCGCTGATCGCCACGGCGCGCTTCCACACCCGGTGGTCACGGCGCCACGGCCAGGCGCCGCCGGCGGACGATACCGACGCCCGGCCGTCGACCGGGCCCGAGGGCGGTGAGTGCGCGCTGTGGCGGATGCGGACGACGGTGCGGGACGCGCCGGGATCGCTGGCCGTGCTGTGCGCGGCCCTCGCCGAGCGGCGGATCGACATCCTGAGCCTGCAGACTCACCCGCTGGCCGAGGGCACGATGGACGAGTTCCTGCTCCGGGCTCCGGGCGAACTGAGCGGGGCCGGGCTGGCGGACGTGGTGACGGCGGCGGGCGGCGCCCGCACCTGGACCGAGCGGGCGGACGCCCACGACCTGGTGGACGCGCCGACCCGGGTGCTGGGCCTGGCCACCCGTACGGCTCTGGACGCGGCGGAACTGCCACTGGCGCTCAGGCAGTTGCTGGGAAGGTGCACCATCAGGTCGCTGCCCGCGGGCACGGGCACGGGCACGGGCGCAGGCGCTGATACGGATGCGACCGGCGCCGTACCGCCGGAAGGCGTCCTCGAGGACACCGTGCTGCGGCTGCACGCCCCGGACGGCGGGGTGATCAGCGTGGAGCGCGCCCATCTGCCGTTCACCCCGGCCGAGTTCGCCCGGGCGCGGGCCCTGGTCGAGCTGGACGCCCGGCTCGGACCGCGGATCCCGCACGGTCTGGACGTGCTGACGCTGCCCGAGGGAAGCGACATCACGATCCGCCGGGCCGACACGCGGGACGTTCCGGCGGCGAAGGCGATGCACGAGCGCTGCTCGGCGCGGACGCTCGGGATGCGGTACCACGGCCCGGTCGGGGACGCCGACCGGTATCTCAACCACCTGCTGAGTCCCCGTTTCGGCCGCACCCTGGCCGCGCAGACCGCCTCGGGGCGGATCGTCGGGCTCGGTCATCTGCTGTGGGACGGGGACGAGACGGAGGTCGCGCTCCTCGTCGAGGACGCCTGGCAGCGCCGGGGCATCGGCGGCGAACTCCTCGGCCGACTCGTGGCGATGGCAACGGAGACGGAGACGGGCTGCGAGAGCGTGTACGCGGTCACGCAGGCGTCCAACACCGGCATGGTCGCCGCGATGCGCGGCCTGGGCCTCCCCCTCGACTACCAGATCGAGGAGGGGACCCTGGTCGTCACGGCCCGCCTGGACCCGTCGGCCCGATCCGCGGCGCGGCTGCCGCACGGGGAGCGCATCGGCCAGGAGTAGGAACAAGTCGGCGGAGCGAGCGGGCGCGGCGAGGCCGCGGGTCTTCCGGCCCACGGCCCCGCCGTCCTGCGGGCTCCCGCAGCCACCCCGGCTCGCGGCCACTCAGCCCGCGACGGCACCCCCACAACGGAGCCGCCGGCCTTCCGGCCCGCAGCCACCCCGACCTGCCGCCACCCGGCCCGCGACAGCACCCCGCAGCGGGGTCACGGATCTTCCGGCCCGCAGCCAACCCCGACCCACAGCCACCCGGCCCGCGACAGCGCCTCCCGCAGCGGAGCCGCGGGGCTCTCAGCACGCGACAGCGCCCTCCTCCCCCGCATCGGGGCCCGCGGGTCCTTCGGTCCGCAGTCGCTCCGTGCGCGACAGCGCCCCCCGCGGCGGGGGCCGCGGGAGCTTCCATGCCGCAGTCGCCCCCGATCCGCGGTCACTCGACCCGCGACAGCGCCTCCCGCTGCGGGATCGCGTCGGAGGCCGTCCGCTCCCCCAGCGCGCGGTCCAGGTCGGCCCAGAGGTCGTCGACGTCCTCGAGGCCGACCGACAGCCTCAGCAGCCGGTCGCCGACCCCGGCGCCCCTGCGGTCGGCGGCGTCCACGATGCGGTGGCTGATGGACGCCGGGTGCTGGATGAGCGTGTCGACGCTGCCGAGGCTCACCGCCGGGGTGATCAGCCGGACGCCGCCGATGACCTCGTGCGGATCGCCGTGGACCTCGAAGGAGACCATCGCGCCACCGATGCGCGGATAGTGGACGCGGGCCACCCGCGGGTCGGCGGCGAGGCGGCCGGCGAGTTCCGCGGCGTTCGCGGAGGCGGCCCGCACCCGCACGGGCAGGGTGGACAGCCCGCGCAGCAGGAGGTAGCCGGCCAGCGGGTGCAGTACGCCGCCCGTCGCGAAGCGGACCTGCCGCAGCCGTCCCGCGAACTCCTCGTCGCAGGCCACCACCCCGGCCAGCACGTCCCCGTGCCCGCCGAGGTACTTGGTGGCACTGTGCAGGACCAGCCGGGCCCCGTGTTCGGCGGGGCGCTGGAGCACGGGTGTGGCGAAGGTGTTGTCCACGAGCAGCGGCACGGATCCGCAGGCGTGGGCGACGGCCCGCAGGTCGACCTCGGCCAGCGTGGGGTTGGCCGGTGACTCCACGAGCACCAGCCCGGTGTCGGGGCGCAGCGCGTCCGCGACGCCCGCCGGGTCGGTCCAGGTGACCTCGGAGCCGAGCAGCCCGGCGGTCAGCAGGTGGTCGCTGCAGCCGTACAGCGGCCGTACGGCGACGACGTGCCGCAGCCCCATGGAGCCGCGGACCAGCAGGACGGCGCTCAGCGCGGCCATCCCGCTGGCGAAGGCGACGGCGGCCTCGGTCCCCTCCAGCCGGGCCAGGGCCGTCTCGAAGCGGGCGACGGTCGGGTTGCCGAGGCGGCCGTAGACGGGCGGTCCCTCCGGCTCGGCGCCGGTGGCGGCGAACGCGTCGATGCGGGCGGCCTCACCTCTGCTGTCGTACGACGGGTAGGTCGTCGACAGGTCGATGGGCGGGGCGTGCAGTCCCAGGGCGGCGAGGTCGTCGCGGCCGGCGTGCACGGCTTCGGTGGCCAGTGCCCTGCCCGTGGGTGCGGTGGGGGGTACGTCGTCGGACGGTGACGTGTGCGTGCGCGCTGAGTCCATGCCCGAAGGGTGAACACCGGCCGGGTCGGTGGGGTCGTACGCCGTGCTACGTTCGGGCCATGGCCGATTCCGTCGTACTGGATCCGGTGGATCTCCATTTGCTGCGGCTGCTGCAGAACGACGCCCGGATCACCTACCGCGATCTCGCCGCGCAGGTCGGCGTCGCCCCCTCGACCTGTCTGGACCGGGTGTCCCGGCTGCGGCGGGCCGGGGTGATCCTCGGCCATCGGCTGGAACTGGACCCGGCGAAGCTGGGGCGCGGTCTCCAGGCGCTGCTGTCGGTGCAGGTGCGGCCGCACCGGCGGGAGCTGGTCGGCCCGTTCGTGGACCGGATCCGGGCGCTGCCCGAGTCGCTCACCGTCTTCCACCTCACCGGCCCGGACGACTACCTCGTGCATGTCGCGGTCGCGGACATGACGGATCTGCAGCGGCTGGTCCTGGACGAGTTCACGTCCCGGCGGGAGGTGGCCCGCGTCGAGACCCGGCTGATCTTCCAGCGGTGGGAGTGCGGGCCGCTGCTGCCGCCGACCGGGTCCGCGGCCACGCCCTGAGCGAAATCTGGCCGCACCCGCGCCCCGGCCCGGTCCACCGGGCTGACGCGGCACCGGTATCCGTATGAGGATGTTCGCATGTCAGAGACCAAGAGCCCGCTGCCCCGCGAGGTCGCCGACGCCTATGTCGACGATCTCATCGCCCTCGACCCGGTCACCGGTACCTATCTCGGTGTCGCCGAGAGTTCCAGCCGCCTGCCCGACTTCTCGCCCGCCGGGCAGGAGGCCCTCGCGGAGCTGGCCCGGACCACCCTGGCCCGGCTGGACGAGGCGGAGCGTCGGCCCGGCGGGGACAGCGACGTGGAGCGGCGCTGCGCGCGGCTGCTGCGCGAGCGTCTGACGGCCGAACTCGCGGTGCACGAGGCCCAGGAGGGCCTGCGCTCGGTCGGCAACATGGGCACCGTCGCCCATTCGGTGCGCGAGGTCTTCACGCTCACACCGACGCAGACGGACGAGGACTGGGCACGGATCGCCGAGCGGCTGCGCGCGGTGCCGGGGGCGCTGGCGGGCTACCGGGAGTCCCTGGCCCTGGGCCTGGAGCGCGAGCTGTACGCGGCGCCGCGCCCGACCGCCACCTTCGTCGAGCAGCTCGGCGAGTGGGCGGACACCGGCGAGGGGCGTGGCTGGTTCGAGGACTTCGCCGCCGACGGGCCGGACGCGCTGCGCACGGAGCTGGACGAGGCCGCGCGGGGCGCGAGTGCCGCCGTGGTGGAGCTGCGGGACTGGATGCGCGACGTGTACGCCCCGGCGATCGAGGGCGCCCCGGACACGGTGGGCCGGGAGCGCTACGCCCGCTGGTCGCGCTACTACAACGGCACGGACCTGGACCTGGACGAGGCGTACGCGTACGGCTGGGCCGAGTACCACCGGCTGCTCGCCGAGATGAAGCAGGAGGCGGAGAAGATCCTGCCGGGCGCCGACACGCCGTGGGTGGCGCTGGCGCACCTGGACGAGCACGGCCGGCACATCGAGGGCGTCGACGAGGTCCGCGACTGGCTGCAGGGCCTGATGGACCAGGCGATCGAGCAGTTGGACGGCACGCACTTCGAACTCGCCGAGCGGGTGCGGCGGGTGGAGTCGCGCATCGCCCCGCCCGGCAGCGCGGCGGCGCCCTACTACACCTCACCGTCGGAGGATTTCTCCCGCCCCGGCCGCACCTGGCTGCCGACGATGGGCCAGACCCGTTTCCCGGTGTACGACCTGGTCTCGACCTGGTACCACGAGGGCGTCCCCGGCCACCACCTCCAGCTCGCCCAGTGGACGCACGTCGCGGAGAGCCTCTCCCGCTACCAGGCGTCCGTGGGCATGGTCAGCGCCAACGCCGAGGGCTGGGCGCTGTACGCGGAGCGGCTGATGGACGAGCTGGGCTTCCTCACGGACGCCGAGCAGCGCCTCGGCTACCTGGACGCGCAGATGATGCGGGCCGCCCGCGTCATCGTGGACATCGGCATGCACCTGGAGCTGGAGATCCCGGCGGACTCCCCGTTCCACCCGGGCGAGCGCTGGACGCCGAAGCTGGCGCAGGAGTTCTTCGGCGCGCACAGCAGCCGCCCGGCGGACTTCGTGGAGAGCGAGCTGACCCGGTACCTGACGATCCCGGGTCAGGCGATCGGCTACAAGCTCGGGGAGCGGGCGTGGCTGCTGGGCCGGGAGAAGGCCCGCGAGCGGCACGGCGACGCGTTCGACCCGAAGGCGTGGCACATGGCGGCGCTCTCGCAGGGTTCGCTGGGCCTGGACGACCTGGTGGACGAGCTGTCGCGGCTGTGACGCCCGCTCACCTCACGGCTGTGACACCCGCACACCCCACGGCTCACCGCCTGAAACCGCCCTCCGAGTCGATCACCTGACCGGTGACCCACTCCGCCTCGTCCGTGGCGAGCCACGCGATGAGGCGGGCGGGGTCGTCGGGCATGCCCCACCGCCCGCCGGGGAAGCACTCGGCGACTGCCTCGTAGGCGTCGCCGGTCAGGTAACCGGTGTCCACGGGGCCGGGGTTGACCGCGTTCACGGTGATCGCGTGCTCGGCGAGGGTCGTCGACAGGGAGCGGGTGACGGATGCCAGCGCGCCCTTCTGGAGCGCGTAGGCGATCTCGCCGGGCATGCCGCCCGCGATGTCCTGGCCGGAGGTCATCATCACGACCCGGCCGCCGGGTCTGCGGGGCGGCAGTGCGGCGCGGTGCCGGGCGTAGGCCTGGATCAGCAGCAGTACGGAGCGGGTGTCGGCCTGCCAGTGCGCGTCGAGCATCGCGGCGTCGATCGTGTCGAGGGTGCCGTCGGAGCCGTTGAGGGCGTGGTTGGCGACGAGGACGTCCAGTCGTCCGCCGAGCGCTTCGGCGGCGGTGGCGAGGAGTTCGCCGGGGGCGTCGGGTCGGGTGAGGTCGCCGGGGCCCGCGTGGACGGTGGCGTCGGGGTCGCCGAGCGCGGCGCGCACGGAGGCGACCACGTCCTCGGGGCGGTCGGCGCCCCAGGGCATGGCGGCGTCGTGCGGGACGTGGTGGTGCAGGTAGACGCTCGCCCCGTAGGCGGCGAGCCGCCGGGCCACGGCGTGGCCGATGCCGCCGCGGCGGCTGGCTCCGGTGACGAGGGCGGTACGGCCGCGCAGGGGCAGCGGGTCGCGGCGCAGATCTTCGGGGGCGGGGTGCGGAAGGGGCGGCATGGGCAACCATGATGGGCGCCGGCCGCGGACCCCGCACTTCAATATCGCGCCGGTTACCGGTCGGCGAGCCGCCGCAGGTGTACGAGGCTCAGCCACGTCTCGGGCCCGGGGCGCACCTCGGCCGCGCGCACCGCGTACCGGCCGGGGTCGAGCGCGACCCGCACGTGGTCGGCGCGGTCCGAGGCGGCGCCTGGCCAGGCGGCGTCGAACAGGAGCACGGGTCCCGGCACGTGCCAGGACACCTCGGGCTCCCACTCGGCCGCGTCGAGGGCGGCGGGGACACCGGCCAGCACCTCGTCCTCGGAGTCCGCGGCGCACCAGCGGACGAAGGTGGCGTGGTCGGGGAGGTAGGCGGTGGAGGCGGGTTCGTCGCCGAGTACCAGGGCGGTGGAGTCGCCGACCGGGAGGAGTCCGACGTAGCCGTCGACCTCGCAGGCCCGGTCGTAGTCGGAGTCCGTCTCCTCGCCGTCGGCGCCGGTCCAGAACGGCAGGACCGTCTCCGGGACCGCTATGAGCGGGCCGCCGCCCGACTCGACCCACTCCACCGCGCCCGGCTCCGCGTATCGCACCATGGGCGAGAACCTACACGCCCGTCGGCACCACCTCTCACCCGCGTCCACCGGCGCGTTCAGGGAGGGGAGTTCGGTCGCGCGCACATATCTGCGTCGCCTCACAGGGCGCTGAGGTTGTCCGGCGGTTCTGTTCGCGCCAGGCCCGGGGTGAGATTCCGTAGGCGCGTTTGAACACCTTGCTGAAGTGGGTCGCGTCCACAAAGCCCCACCTGCGTCCTGTCGCCGCGATGGTCCGCAGCCGTCCGTTCGCCCCGGCCGGCTCCCGCCTGCATTCGGCCAGGCGGCGGGTACGGATCCAGTCTCCGAGGGTGATTCCCGACCGGGACAGCACCACGTAGAGGTGCCGTACGGAGATGCCGTGGGCGGCGGCTGTCCGCGCCGCCGACAGCTCCGGATCGGCCAGGTGCTCCCGGATGTACTGCTTGACCCGCAGGCCGAGCGTCGCGTCCAACGGCGCAGTGGCGAGGCCCGCAAGGGGGTTGTCGGGTCCCAGGGTGACCGTACTGGTGTCCCGCAGCAGGTGGTCCGGGAGCGCGAGTAGCGCGCGGGGGGGAAACGCAGGAAGTGGTGGTCGACTCCCTCGTCGAAGAGCAGCGTGCAGGGAGAGATCGATTCATAGACGGCCGGCTCCTCGTCCACCCGGGCCAGCCGCTCGGTCCGACGGCGTCGAGCCCTGTGCGGACGGAGATGTCCTCGGTCGCGGGACGGTGGTCGATGTCGACCGCCACCATGGAGTCCCACACCGCGTGCCGGACCACTTCCTCCCGCTCCCGCGGCGGTATGAACGCGGTGTCCAGGACCGGACCCACAAGACCCCCCAAGACCCCCCCTCGACACGGATGGTTCCCGCCACCAGTGTGTCGGGGAACCCTCTCGCCGTGCAACGGCTTCCAAACCGCTCTTGTGGTGTGCTGTGGTGTGGGCAATACAGCTAGCCCGTGCCGCGTTGTCGCAGGGTCGAGCCCGAGCGGTCCTTCACGACCTCGAGCTGGGCGTGGATCCGCCGCCGCAGGTCGGCGACGTGGCTGACGATGCCGACGCTGCGGTCCCGCTCGCGCAGTGCGTCGAGGACGTCGAGGACCTCGTCGAGGGTCTGGTCGTCGAGGCTGCCGAAGCCCTCGTCGATGAAGAGGGTGTCCAGGCGGACGCCACCGGCCTCGTCGGTGACGACGTCGGCGAGGCCGAGCGCGAGGGCGAGCGAGGCGAAGAAGGTCTCGCCGCCGGACAGCGTGGCCGTGTCGCGCTCGCGGCCGGTCCAGGCGTCGACGACGTGCAGACCGAGGCCGCTGCGGCCGCGTCCGGTGCGGTCGTCGGAGTGGACGAGGGTGTAGCGGCCGGAGGACATGCGCCCGAGCCGCGCGGTCGCCGCGGCGGCGACCTGCTCCAGGCGGGCCGCCAGCACGTACGACTCCAGGCGCATCCGGCGTTCGTTGTCCGCCGAGGTACCCGCGGCGAGCGAGGCGAGGCGGGCGACGCGGGTGTGCTCCTCGCGCAGTGGTGCCAGCCGGCGCACGGAGGTGGTGGCGTGCGCGGAGAGGCGGTCAAGGTCGGTGCAGCGCCGGGTGGCGGCGTCGCGGGCCGAGGAGGCCTCGCGCAGGCTCCGGCCCGCGTCGGCGGCCGTCCGTTCCGCCGCGGTGGGGTCGGCGGGTGGCCGCGCGGCCGCGGCGGCGGTGTCGGCCTCGGCGAGGACCGCGCGGACGGCGGCGTCCTCGGACTGCCAGGCGTCGAGCCGCCGTTGCAGCTCTCGGTGGGCGGTGTCGTCGAGCAGTGCGGCGGCCGCGTCCCCCGGCGTGTCGAAGCCGGCCCGGAAGGCGGCGTCGGCGAGCCGGGCGTCGGCGTCCTTGAGCCGCTGGGCGGTGTCCTCGGCGAGGCGGGCGGTGTCGGCGGCCTCCGTGAGCAGCGCGGCCCGGTGCTCAAGCTGCGCCGCCCGCGCCGTGACGCTCTCGGCGGTGCCGCGGGCCCGCGTCAACTCCTCCTCCAGCACGGCCTGTTCACGCTCCAGCCGGTCCCGTCCCGCGACCCGGGAGGCGGACCGGACGGCGGCCTGCTGCTGGGCGGCGACGCGCTGCTCGCGCTCGCGCTCCGCCCGCCGCAGCTCTTCCTGCGCGGCGTGCAGCCCGGAGGCGATGGCCCGCGTCCGCGCGTACTGCCGCTCGAGTTCCTCGGCCTCCTCGGCCAGCCGGACGGTGGGCGCGTCCCCGGCCTCCGCCGTGGCGGCGGCGAGCGCCTCGCGTACGGTGCCCAGGCGCCGTTCGGCTTCCGCGCGCCGTTCGTCGGCGGCCTGGTAGGCGGCGAGGGCGTGCTCCTCCGCCTCGCGGTCGACGTGCCCGGCGACCTTGCGCGCGGGGGCGGGGTGTTCGGTGGCGCCGCACACCGCGCAGGGCGTGCCGTCGGTGAGGTTCGCGGCGAGTTCGGCGGCGATGCCGTTCAGCCGCTGTTCCTTGAGGTCGAGCCAGTGGGCGCGGGCCTCGACGGCCTGTTCGGCCGAGGTGAGGGCGAGCCGCTGGGCCTCTTCGGTGTCGGCGGCGTACTGGTCGCGTTGCCGGGCGGCGCCCAGCCGCCGCTGTGCCGGGTCGCGCTGGACGGTGAGCTGTTCGGTGCGGGTCGCGGCCTCCTGTGCGCAGTCGACGCGGGTCTGGAGTGCGGTGCGGGTGGTCTCCCAGTCGGCGAGCCAGGTCTCCGCCTCGTGCAGGACGTCCTCGTCGGCGCGTTCCTGGCGGTCGAGGCCGGCGCGCTCCTCGACCAGTTCGGCGAGGCGCCGTTCGGCCCGCCGGGCGGACTCGAGGCCGCCCAGTTCCTCCGCGGAGCGTCGGGCCGCGGCGGCGAGCCCCGTGGTGTCCGCGTCGGCGAGGGCCTGTGGCAGCAGGGCACGCGCGCGTGCCTCCGAGGCCGCCGCCCGCCGGTGTTCGGTGTCGGCGGCGTCCCGCAGCTCCAGTGCGGGTGCCACCGCCTCGGCCTTGCGGCCCCGCTCCATGCGCTCCCGCTCCGCGCGGTGGGCGTCGGCCCGCTCCGCCAGCCGCGCGGCCCGCTCCTCCGCCTCGGCGAACCGGCGTTGCAGCCGGTCCAGTTCCCGGGCGTCGGCAAGGTCGCGTTCGGCGCCGGCCTGGGCGGACTCGGTGGCCGTGAGCCGGCAGTCGGCGACGGCTCGCAGCTCGCGGGCGGTGCTGCGGGCGACGGCGGCGGCGCCGAGGACGGCCTCGGCCAGGCCCGGCTCGCCGGGCGCCAGCTCCGGCAGCTCCATGGCCCGGCCGGCGGCCTGCTGCATCCGGTGGGCGTCGGCCAGCAGTGTGGCGTCGCCCTCGCGCACCTGGGCCTCGGTCGTACGCCGCCGCTCGGCGAGGCGTTTCTCGACCTCGGCGAAGCGCCGGGTGTCGAAGAGCCGGCCGAGCAGCTTGCCGCGCGCCTCCGCGTCGGCGCGCAGGAAGCGCGCGAAGTCGCCCTGGGGCAGCAGGACGACCTGGCAGAACTGCTCGCGGCTCATGCCGAGGAGCTGTGTGATCTCCTCGCCGATCTCCTGGTGGGAGCGGCTGAGGTCCTTCCAGGCACCGGCCGTCGCGTCGTACTCGCGCAGCCAGGTCTGGGCCTTGTCGACGGTCGTGCCCTTGCCGCGCAGCTTCGGCCGTTCCCGGGGCGGCTGCCGGGTGATCTCCAGCCGGCGTTCCGCGACGGTGAGTTCGAGGCGCACCTCGGTGCGGGTGCCGACGTCGGCGTGGTCGCTGCGCAGGGTCATGCCCTGGCCGCCGCCCTGCCGGGCGCCCGGCACCGAGCCGTACAGCGCGTAGCAGACGGCGTCGAGGACGGAGGTCTTGCCTGCGCCGGTGGGCCCGTGCAGCAGGAAGAGGCCGGCCGCGGACAGGTCGTCGAAGTCGACGCTCTGCGAGGCGCCGAAGGGTCCGAAGGCGGTGATGTCCAGCCGGTGCAGCCTCACCGGGCCACCTCCCGCACGGTCTCGTCCGCGCGCACCGCGTCGAACGCGTCGCGCAGCACGGCCTGTTCGTGGTCGTCGGGCCCGGCGCCGCGCACGTGGGTCACGAAGTCCTCCGCGATCTGCTGGTCGCTGCGGTCGGCGAGGCGCCGGGCGTAGGACAGGCCCGGTTCGTCCGGGGCGCGCTCGGGGTCGAAGACGAGGCTGAGTGTGTGCGGGAAGCGCTCGGTGAGCCGGGCCATGGGGTCGTCCGGGCGGACCGGGTCGGTGAGGGTCGCCTCGACCCACGCCTCCTCGTGCGGGGCCAGCTCCGGGTCGGCGAGCAGGTCCTCCAGGGTGCCGCGCAGCCGGGCCAGGGAGCGGGGGACGGGGCAGTCGACGCGTTCGGCGGTGACCGAGCCGTCGACTTCCAGGTCGACGAGCCACATGCTCTTGCGGTGCCGGTGCTCGGAGAAGGAGTACGGCAGCGGGGAGCCGGAGTAGCGGACGCGCCCGGTGAGGGTCTGGCAGCCGTGCAGGTGTCCGAGCGCCACGTAGTCGACGCCGTCGAAGACTCCGCAGGGTACGGCGGCGACTCCGCCGACGGTGATGTCCCGCTCGCTGTCGCTCTGCTCGCCGCCGGTGACGAAGGCGTGCGCGAGGACGACGGAACGCGTGCCACGCGCGCGCGTGGCGAGGTCGGCGCGGACCCGGTCCATGGCGGCGGCGAGCACGGTCTCGTGCCCCGCCTTCTCGACGCCGAACTCGGTTTTCACCAGGGCCGGTTCGAGATACGGCAGCCCGTAGAACGCCACCTCGCCGTGGGCGTCCGCCAGCACCACCGGGGTGCCGCAGCCGGCCGGGTCGGTGCGCAGGTGGATGCCGGCGCGGTCGATGAGTCCGGCACCGACGCCGAGGCGGCGGGCCGAGTCATGGTTGCCGGAGATCATCACCGTCGGCACACCGAGGTCGGCGAGCCGGTGCAGGGCCTCGTCGAACAGCTCGACGGCGGCGAGCGGGGGCACCGCCCGGTCGTACACGTCCCCCGACACGACCACGGCGTCGACGGCGCGCTCGCGCACGGTCTCGACGAGGTGGCCGATGAACCCGGCCTGGGCGCCGAGCATGTTCACCCGGTGGAACGCCCGGCCGAGATGCCAGTCGGAAGTGTGCAGCAGTCGCATGATCCCCGAGACTAACGGGAGGGTCCGACAGCCCGGGTGGTTACTCCCGTTTCGCCCCTCGCACCCACCCCGCAAACACCTGTTACGCCCTTGTTGTCCGGCTTGTCACGCGTCGCCGTAGGCCTCTCCGCCCAGTTCGAAACCGGCGGACCCGGCGGTGGCGTCGGCGAGCCAGGAGCGGAAGGTGTCCACGTCGGCCTCCGGCAGACCCACCTCGATGGTGACCGCCTCGGCGTACCGCACGTCGCGCACCGCGCGTCCGGCCGTGCGCAGGTCGTTCTGGAGCTTGCCGGCCCGCTGGTGGTCGACGGTCACCGTGGCGAGGCGGAACCGGCGGCGGGTGAGGGTGCCGAGGTCGTCCAGGGCCTCGCCGACGGCGCCGCCGTAGGCGCGGATGAGGCCGCCCGCGCCGAGCTTGACGCCGCCGTAGTAGCGGGTGACGACGGCGACGACGTACCGCATGTCGCGGCGCAGCAGCATCTGGAGCATGGGGACGCCCGCGGTGCCGCCGGGTTCGCCGTCGTCGCTCGCCCTCTGGACGGCGGCGTCGGCACCGATGACGTACGCGAAGCAGTTGTGGGCGGCGTCCGCGTGCTCCTTGCGTACGCCCGCGACGAACGCCTGGGCGTCCTGCTCGGTGGCGGCCGGGGCGAGGGCGCACAGGAAGCGCGAGCGGTTGATCTCGGTTTCGTGCACACCCGCGCGGGCGACGGTGCGGTACTCGTCCTGCATCCGGTCAGCCTATGCGCTCACCGCGGCCCGCCCCTCGGCACGGTCACCGCGGTCAGCAGGGCCGCACCGGGGGCGAGGGCCCGCCAGGAGGTGCCGCGCCACGCCAGTACGGCGAGCGCCGAGGTCGGGTACTTCACCCGGATCCGGTCCAGCGCGTCGTCCAGGGCGTCACCGGCCAGCGCGAGGATCAGCTCCTCCAGGCCGGGGTTGTGGCCCACGAGGAGCAGCGTGCCGGCCTCCGGGGGCGTCTCGCGCACCACCTCGAGCAGGGCGGGTGCACCGGCGCCGTAGAGGCGTGCGTCGAAGCGTACGGGCGGCGGCGTGCCCCACTGGGCGGAGGCCAGCTCCCAGGTCTGCCGGGCGCGTACGGCGGTGGAGACGAGGGCGAGGTCCGGCAGCCAGTCGGCCTCGGCCGGCGCGCGTCCGGCGGCGGGGGCGTCGCGCAGGCCGCGCGGGGCGAGGGTCTGTCCGGCGGATCAGGTCGCAGGAAAGTCACGGCGCCTCATCGGCGCCGGTGAGCGGGGTCTCGTGCGTGCAGTTGCAAGGCAAAGGAGGGCGGCAGCGCGGAGCGTCGGCAACCGACGACGACGCCGCTGGGGGCACCTCCCACGCCCTTCAGGCAGTGGGGGAGGGCGTGTCAGACCCCGCGTCTGCAGCATGATCCGCCGGGCAGGCCCTTGGGGACGGTCGTGATCGGCGACGCCTTCGGGGCGGGCCGACTTGGCGTGCCGCAGGACGACCAGGCGGCGCAGCGGGCCCGGCCCGGGGCGCGCGATCACGCCGGGGCTCCGAGGTCCCTGGTGAGGTGGAGGCCGAGGAACCGGTCGGCGTAGGCGCAGATCTCGAAGCGGGCTCCGTCCGGAAGGTCCGGATCGGTCTCGACCCGGCGCAGTACCCGCAGGACTCCGGGGGTGTCCAGGTCGTCCTCCCAGGCGGCCCGCAGCCGGTCGCGCACCTCGCCCGGGACCGGGCGGGACGGCTGCCGGGCCCAGTCGGCGACGGCGCGGCGCCACCGGGCGAGGGTGTCGCGGGCCTCGTCCAGCGCGGGCGTGTCGAGCCGCACGCGCGCGTGGTGGTGCCGTTCCAGCAGGGCCAGGCGCACGGCGTCGGGATCGGTGAGGTCCGGTTCGGCGGGGTGCACGGGGGCGACGGCGACCGTTGCCCCGTCCGGGGCGGCCCCGCCCTCGCGCACGACACGGACCCTCTGGCCGGTGCCCGGTCCTGAGCCGGCGGCGGCGCCGTCCTCGAAGGGCCGGATGCCGAGGGCGGCCGAGTCCTGGCGCAGCTTGTCGCGTTCCTCCTCGCCGGTCAGCAGCGCCCACGCGGGCGTGCCGTCGAGTTCCAGGGCGCGCACCAGGAGGTCCGCGACGAGCAGCACGCGCAGCGCGGTGGCGTCGTGCCCCGGCGCGTGTGCCTCGACACGCGTCGGTGCCCGTCGGGCGGGGGCGGCGAGGGCGGGTTCTCCGGTCCGGGCGTCGATGATGCGCAGCACGGGGTGAGCCTAGCCCAGGGCCTGCCCGGCGGATCATGCCGCGGACGCGGGGCCCGGCACGCCCTCCCCCACTGCCTGAAGGGCGTGGGAGGTGCCCCTAGCGGCGTTGTCGTCGGTTGTCGTCGGTTGCCGACGCTCCGCGCTGCCGCCCTCCTTTGCCTTGCAACTGCACGCACCAGACCCCGTTCACCGGCGACGACGAGGCGCCGCGGCTTTCCTGCGACCTGACCCGCCGGACAGGCCCCAGGCGGGCCGGCACGGTGACGCACAGGGGCGCTCGTCGCGCTCGTCGCGCTGTCGCGCCGCGCGGGGGAATCCCGGCACGCCGCCGTCCGTTGTCCCGGGCGGGAGGCGCGACACGCGGGTCACCCAGAGTGCGAGGAGGCCGCCGGTGTACGGCGACGAGGCAACCGTCCGCAAGATCCTCACCGGGCTGGGCGACACCTGGGCCGTGGTGGGCCTGTCGTCCAACCGGCAGCGCGCGGCGTACGGCGTCGCCGAGGTGCTGCAACGCTTCGGCAAGCGCGTCGTGCCGGTGCATCCAAAAGCGGAGACGGTGCACGGCGAGCAGGGGTACGCCTCGCTCGCGGACATCCCCTTCGACGTGGACGTCGTCGACGTCTTCGTCAACAGCGACCTGGCCGGTCAGGTCGCCGACGAGGCGGTCGCGAAGGGCGCCGGAGCCGTCTGGTTCCAGCTCGGTGTGGTCGACGAGGCGGCGTACGAGCGGACCCGGGCCGCGGGTCTGGAGATGGTGATGGACCGCTGCCCGGCGATCGAGATCCCGCGGCTGGGCTGAGCGCGCCCGGGCTCACCGGCCGGTCGCCGGGCCGGAGTCGATGACGACCACGCGTGCCCAGTCGGGCGGTGAGTCGGGGACGTACTCGGGGTCGTCCTCGTCCCAGGAGCCGCCCGCCCGCTCCCGGGGGAAGAGGCCCACCACCGTCCGGCAGGCCGGCCGCGTGTCCGGCCAGGGGGTCTGCCCGTCGGTCAGCACCACGACGGCGTCCGGCGCGGGACGCGACCTCAGCGCCTTGGCGAAGCCGGTGCGCAGGTCCGTACCGCCGCCGCCCACCAGCGGGATCCCCTCGGCCCGGCACAGGGAGTGCGCGACCCGGGCCGCCGCGTCGCACGGCACGACACTGACCAGATCGCGGCGCCCTCCGACGGCTCGGGCGATCGCGGCGACCTCCAGGAGCGCGCTGCCCAGTTCGGCGTCGCTGACCGACCCGGAGGTGTCGATGACCACGGCGACGCGGGGCGGTCTGCGCCGCAGGCTGGGCAGCACGACGCCGGGTGTTCCGGCCGAGCGCCGCGACGGCCTGCCGTACGTGTAGTCCTCGCCCGTGCCGCCCGAGGAGGTCGCCGCGCGGACCGCGGCTCCCAGCAACTGGCGCCAGGGCTGCGGCGGATGGAACACCTTCTCCGCCCAGCGCTGCCATCCCTTCGGGGCGCTTCCCGGGCGGGCGCTGATGCCCCGCGCCACCCGGAAGCGCACCGCGTCCCGTTCCTGCTCGCTGAGTCCGTCGGCGCCGTCGGGACCGAGGTCCCACTCCCGTTCGAGGCCGTCGGCGCCGCTGCCGCAGTCCAGCCAGGCCAGGCTCTCGGTGAGCGGCCCGAGCCGGAACTGGCGCAGGTAGTCCTCCATGAGCTGTCCCTCGGGCAGTTTCAGCAGCCGCGGCTCGACCGCGCCCTCGGGGCGGACCAGCCCGTCGCCGAACACGTCGTCGTTGATCTCGCAGTCCGCGGCGATGTTCATCCGCAGCCGTTCCGCCGGGCCACTCAGCCCGCGTTCGCGCGCCACGCGGTCGCCGCGCCCGTGGTGGTCGCGCAGCAGGTGCGACACCTCGTGCACCCAGACACCGGCCAGTTCCTCCACCGGCGTCCGGTCGACGAAGACCGGCGAGGCGTAACACCGCCAGTGCCGGTCGACGGCCATCGTCGGCACCCTCCGCGACGGGACGACGTGCAGGGCGAACAGCGCCGTCGCCAGGTAGGGCCGGGCCCGGGCGGCCTGCAACCGGGCGGTGAAGAGCTTGTCGCGGTCGAGGTCCACCCGGTCCGGCCCGGCCGTCACCGTGCCGGACACCGCGGCACTCGCCGCCGCGGCCGACGCCGCCGTGTCTGCCGCCGTGGCCGCCGTCGCCGTGGTCACCGTCACCGTGCCCGCCGTCGCCATGCCCGACGCCACCATGCTCGACGCCGCCGTGCCTGCCGTCGCCATGCCCGACGCCGCCGTGGTCGCCGTCGCCATGCCCGTCGCCGCCGTGGCCGACGCGGAATCGCTCGAAGCGGCCGTACCGGTTGCGGCCGGTGCCGGCGGGCCGGTGCTCGACGCCGGCTCCCCGGGCACACCAAGTCCCGCCCCAGGTCGGCCAGGTGCGCCAGAACCGGCCCTACCCGGTCCCGGCAGGCCCGCGGCCGACGTGACCCCGTCCGTCGCGCCGGCACCCGCCCTCGACACGCCGGGCACACCGGGCCCCGCCCCGGCCCCTCCCAGCACATCCGGCCCCGACGCCGCCCCGGGCGAACGATGCGGGTTCATCGGTCCGCCTTCGCGGTGCCCGCGAGCCGCGCCGCCGCTCGATCCGCCGCGCGGTCCGCGCGGCGGGACAGGGACATGGCTCCGGCCAGCCGCTCGATCGAGGCCGGGACGTCCCAGTCCTGCTGCCGCAGCGCGGCCAGTGTCGTCGCCGGGACGACCACGACGTCCGGGGCGCCGGTCTCCATCGCCCGGGCGAGGAGCGCCCACGCCGCGTCCCACCGGGACTTCTCCGGCCGCTTGCGTACGGCGGCCACCACCCCGTCCAGCACGGCCTGGCGCAGGTCGCCCCGTTCGGGCAGGACGGCACCCGCCGGGTCGGCGAGCAGCGTCTCGGGGTCCGGGAGGTCCATCCGGTCCAGGCCGGCCATCAGTTCCAGTCCGGGGCCGTCCCCCACGGTCCCCCGCACCAGCAGGGAGAGCACTTCCCTGGACGAGCCGGCCGCGGTCGCGAAGGCGATCAGGCTCAGGGTCATCTCCCAGCTCCGGGGCGAGGGCCAGGCACCGCCCCGGCGCGTCTCACCGTTGGGCAGCCGGTGCACGAGCCCGGGGCGGACGGTGAGGAACTCGCACACCGCCCGGCGCGCGTAACGCACGGCCGGCTCCAGTCCCGCCGGGTCGAGGCTAGGCAGGGTCGCCCGGGGCCAGGTCCCGCCGAGGCCCCGTACGACGACGTCGTGGTCGTGGGTCCACTGGAGGTGGACGAACCGGTTGGCCAGGGGCGGGCTCAGTTCCCAGCCGTCGGCCGCCGAGGACCGCGGGTTGGCGGCGGCGACGATCCTGACGCCGGGCGGCAGTCGCAGCGCGCCGATCCGCCGTTCGAGGACGAGGCGGAGCAGCGCGGCCTGTACGGCGGGCGGCGCGGTGGACAGCTCGTCGAGGAACAGCAGTCCCCGGCCGGCCCGTACCAGGCGCACCGCCCAGTCCGGCGGGGCCATCGGGACGCCCTGTTCGGCGGGGTCGTCGCCGACGACGGGCAGCCCGGAGAAGTCGGACGGCTCGTGCACGCTGGCGATCACGGTGGTCAGCGGGAGGTCGAGGGCGGTGGCGAGCTGGGTGAGCGCCGCGGTCTTGCCGATCCCCGGCTCTCCCCACAGCAGCACGGGGAGGTCCGCGGCCACCGCCAGGGTGAGGGCCTCCAGTTGGATGTCGGGCCGCGGTTCGGTGGTCGCGTCGCGCAGGAGCGTGAGCAGTTCACCGGCGACGTCGAGCTGCGAGGGCGCGGCGGGAGCAGAAGTCGTCATTTGTCATCACCTGAGGGTTGGTCGTGGGTGGGAGGCGGCGCGGGGAAGGGCGTCCCCGGGTCAGTCGAAGGCGCCGTGGCGCGGGCGGAAGCGGCCCGTGCGGGGCCGGTGCCGGTCCGGGCAGACGCGTCCCGGAGCGGGTTCGTCGAGGCCCGCGCGGAACATCCCGTGGGCCACCCGTCGCAGTGCGGCGGCCTCGAGGTCGTCCCGCAGGGCGCCGTCGCGCAGGCGTGCGCCGGGGCCCAGCAGGGCCTCGACGACGGCGAGGGCACCGGCGGTGTCCCCGTGGTTGAGGCGTTCGCGGATGCCGGGGAGGCACTCCGGACGCCGGTGCGCCTCGTCGATGACCTGGAGACAGGGCAGCGGGGTGCCGGTCAGCGCCGCCAGGAGCTCCTCGCGGCGGATCTCGTCCGGGTCGTGGTCCAGTGCCGCCAGCACTCCGCCGACGAGGTCGAGCCGGTGCCGGGCGCCCCGGCAGTCCACGATCCGCGGTCCTGCCGCCGGGCCCGGAGACGGCGGTGGAACGGCCGCCACCCGGCCGCCCGCGACCAGTGCCGGGGCGACCAGCGGATGCAGCCGTCCGGCCTCGATCGCACCGGCGCGGAGCAGTTCCAGGTCGGGTGGCACCCAGGTGGCCGCGTCGGGGAGCACCGGCAGCGCGGCGGCGGCGCCACCCGCCGGGGTCGCGACGTTCCGGAGCGCGGGCGGAGCGGCACCGTCGGCTTCCCCGTCCAGCTCCAGCTCCAAGGCCAGCCGCTGCCCGGCGCCGACCCGGACGACGACCGTTCGCGTGCGGGCGTCCTGGGTCCACCCGCCGGCGGCGCGGAGCAGGATCCCCGCCTCGGCCGCCCACCGGTCGACGGCCCAGTGGTGGTCCTGCGCCGACGCCCCCGGCGCGTCCGGGTGTGCGGGCGGCAGGTCGGCGCCCGACCGGACGCGCAGTTCACCGGTTCTGCGCGCGTCCCACAGGTGGCGGTGCAGGTCGAGCCGGAAGCGCCGGCTGGGCCGGGGATGCGGGTGCCGTGCGGTGCCGGCGTCGGGACCCGAACCGTCCCACAGGGCCAGGCTGATCCGCTGGCCGCCGTCCGCCCAGGCGGGCGGGGTACGGACCACGAGGTGCACCGGACGTGCGCCGCCCCGGCCCGCGGCGTCGTACCGGGCCAGGGTGAGCGTGAGGCCCGGGCGCAGCAGCCCGTCGGGCGCGATTCTCGGCATGTGCCAGCGCAGCAGGTCGGGAGCGAGCTGCCGCAGGTCGGCCCGGATCGTGGAGGCGAGGGACTGGCCGTGAGTGCGCGCCACGGAACGCAGGTCGAGGTCGACGTCGATGGCCGCGGCGGCGCACGCGCCCGCCCAGTCCCCGGCACGGCGGCGGGTGGTCGCGGTCTCGATCATGGGGGGCGGCACGGCGAACTCGCGCACGCGCTGCCAGAGGGCGAGGCGGGAGTCGGAGTCCCCGTTCGCGAAGTGAGTGGGCATCAGCACTCACCTTGCGCGGACGGGTCCCCCAATCTGCCGACAGGAGGAGTAGTCATCGCGGGGAGCTTAGCTTCGCCGGTCCGGACCCGCCAGGTGTTTTCCCGCGCCGAGGGCCGACACCACCGTTCCCGTGGGCCGCGCGCCGCCGACATAATGCTCGCGTGACCGCACCTTCCCCCCTCCATCTCAACTCCGGCTCCCCACAACGCTTTTCGGTCGTCGTGGTGGGCGCGGGACCCGCCGGGCTCACCGTCGGCAACATCCTGCGCGCCGCGGGCGTCGACTGTCTGGTCCTGGAGACCGAGACCCGTGAGTTCATCGAACAGCGGCCGCGGGCCGGGGTCATCGAGGAGTGGGCCGTGCGCGGGCTGGAACGGCGCGGACTGGCGCGGAACCTGGTGCAGCGGGCCCAGACGCACACCGAGTGCGAGTTCCGCTTCGCCGGAGAGCGGTACCGTTTCGAGTACACGGAATTGACGGGGCGTCACCACTTCATCTATCCGCAGCAGTTCCTGGTGACGGACCTGGTCCGTGAGTACGCGGACGTGCGGGGCGGGGAGATCCGGTTCGGTGTGCGGGACGTGCGCCTCAACGGGCCGGAATCCGGTCGGCCCTCGGTGTCGTACGTGTGCCCCGAATCCGGTGAACGCAGGGTCGTGGCGGCGGACTTCGTCGCGGGCTGCGACGGGGCGCGCGGCGTGACGCGGGCGTCCCTTCCTCCCGGGCGGGCCCGCCTGGCACGGCACGACTACGGCGTCGGGTGGCTGGCGCTGCTCGCCGAGGCACCGCCGTCCTCGGACTGCGTGGTGTTCGGCATGCACCCGTGCGGTTTCGCCGGGCACATGGCACGCAGCCCCGAGGTGACACGCTTCTACCTCCAGTGTCCGCCCGGCGACGACCCGGAGAACTGGTCGCACGACCGGGTCTGGGCCGAGTTGCGGGAACGGCTGGGCGCGGCCGGCGCACCACCGCTCAAGGAGGGCCGGCTGATCGAGCGGCGGGTCCTGGACATGCACGGTTACGTGGTCGAGCCGATGGCCTTCGGGCGGCTCTTCCTGGCCGGGGACGCGGCGCATCTGACCGCTCCGATCGCCGCCAAGGGCCTGAACCTCGCTCTGCACGACGCCTTCCTGCTCGGCGACGGGCTGGTCGCGTCCCTCACGAAGGGCGAGGACTCCGGGCTGTCCAGGTACTCGGCCGCGTGCCTCGCCCGGGTGTGGGACTACCAGGAGTTCTCCCAGTGGCTGGCGGAGATGTACCACGGCACGGCGTCGGGAGACCCCTACCGCGCGGGTGCCGCGCTGGCCCGGCTGCGCCGCCTGTTCGACTCCCCGGTCGCGGCGGCGTGGTTCGCCGAACAGTACCTCGGCGTCCGCACGACCGGCTGAGGGCTCCCGCTCAGTCGTGGAGCGGCCGGTCGCCGAGCCGGTGGTCGGCCACGTTCAGCGCCTCGTCGACCAGGCGGCGCAGGTGTCCGTCACGCAGCGCGTAGACGACCCGGCGCCCTTCCTTGCGGGTGCTCACCAGCCCCGCGAGCCGCAGCCTGGCCAGGTGCTGGCTGACCGCCGGCCGGGCGGCTCCGCACGCCTCGGTGAGGGTGCTGACATCGGCCTGGCCGCCGGTCAGGGCGTGCAGCAGGGTCAGGCGGGTGCGGTCGCCGAGCAGGGCGAGGACCTCGGCGGCGAGCGCGAACTGCTCCTCGCCCGGCGTGCGCGGGTGCGCATCGTCCGCAGGTGACAGGTGCATGCGTGCGCTCATACGCACATAATGGCGTCGTGGGCGGCGAACGTCCACCCACCGCACCGGGACACCGGAAGGGGCACCCATGAGCGACCCGCACCGGCACCACCACGAGCACCCCCGTGACGAGCACGCACACCACGAGCACTCCCACCAGGACCGCCCCCGGGGCCACCGCTCCCCCACCGGCCGTCGGCACCGGCTTGCGCACCGCCTCGCGCACCGGCTCACCCCGCACTCCCACGAGAGCGCCGACAAACTGGACCCGGCGCTGGAGTCATCGGCCCGCGGACTGCGCGCGCTGTGGGTGTCGCTGGCGGTGCTGGGCGCGACGGCGCTCGCGCAGGCGGCCGTGGTGGCGGTCTCGGGGTCGGTGGCACTGCTCGGCGACACGGTGCACAACACGGCGGACGCGCTGACCGCCGTGCCGCTGGGCATCGCCTTCGTCCTGGGCCGGCGCGCGGCGACCCGGCGCTTCACCTACGGCTACGGGCGGGCGGAGGACCTGGCCGGCATCGTGATCGTCCTGACGATCACGGCGTCCGCGGTCCTCGCGGCGTGGACGGCGGTGGACCGGCTGCTCGACCCGCGCCCGATCTCGCACATCCCGGCGGTCGCCGTGGCCGCGCTGGTCGGCTTCGCCGGCAACGAGTGGGTGGCCCGCCACCGGATCCGCGTGGGCCGGGAGATCGGCTCCGCCGCGCTGGTGGCCGACGGGCTGCACGCCCGTACCGACGGCTACACCTCACTGGCCGTCCTGCTGGGCGCCGGGGGCGCGGCGCTGGGCTGGCAACTCGCCGACCCGGTCGTGGGGCTGGCGATCACGGCCGCGATCGTCCTGGTCCTGCGGGACGCGGCACGCGAGGTGTTCCGACGGCTGATGGACGCCGTCGACCCGGCACTGGTGGACCGGGCCGAGCGCGTACTGGGCGAGATCCCCGGCGTGCGCGGGGTGGGCGAGCTGCGGCTGCGCTGGATCGGGCACCGGCTGCGCGCCGAGGTCGCCCTGGTCGTGGACGGTGAGGCGACCGTCCGCCAGGCCCACCGCATCGCCGTCGAGGCCGAGCACGCCCTGCTGCACGCGGTGCCGCGGCTCACCGCCGCCCTGGTCCACGCCGACCCGGCGCCGTCCCCCGGCGAGGCCGATCCGCACCTGGGGCTCGCCCACCACGCCACCGCGTGAGCGGTCAGCTCCCTTTAGGCGACGCCCAGCCCCTCCAGGACCTCAACACCGGGCAACTGCGCGAAGGCCTTGCCCGGCACCAGCAGTTTGCCGCGCCGGCGTCCGCTGCCGACGAGGACGTACGGCAGGTCGACGACGGCCGAGTCCACCAGCACGGGCCAGTCGCCGGGCAGGCCGAGCGGGGTGATGCCGCCGTACTCCATGCCGCTCTCGCCGGTGGCCGTGTCCATCGGGGCGAAGGATGCCTTGCGCGCGCCGAGGTGCCGGCGTACGACGCCGTTGACGTCGACCCGGGTGGTGGAGAGCACCACGCAGGCGGCGAGCGTCGTGCCACCGCCCCGCTTGCCGGTGACCACCACGCAGTTGGCGGACCGTTCGAGCAGCTCGCGGCCGTAGTGCTCGACGAAGGTGGCGGTGTCGGCCCATTCCGGTTCGGTGTCGACGTAGAGGATCTGGTCGGCGGGGACGCCGCCGCTCCAGTGGCGTACGGCGTCGGCGACCGGGCGGATCAGTCCGTCGAGGCAGTCCGGGGCGGGCGTGGCGCTGTCGAAGTTCCCGATGGGTGCGTGCATGGCGGCACGCTAACAACAGCGGAGGCCGCGGAGAACGGCCGTCTCAGCGGACGGGCGGCACCGACACCGCCATGATCATCTCCATCGGTCCGTCGCCCTCGTTGCCGTACGTGTGCGGGGTGTCGGACTCGAAGGAGGCGCTCGCGCCGGTCGGGACGCGGTGGGTCACCCCGTCCACGGTGAGTGTCAGCTCCCCGACCGTCACGTGCACCAGCTCGACCGTGCCGGTCGGGTGCGGGTCGGACGGGCTGCTCTCGCCCGGCATCAGCCGCCACTCCCACATCTCCAGCGGCCCCGGCGCCTCCACCCCGGCGAGCAGCCGGCTGAAGCTGCCGGCTTCGGTGTCCCAGAGCCGTACCGCCTGCTCGGCGGGGACTACGCGGACCGTGGGGCCCTGTTCCCAGTCGAGCAGGGTGGTGATGCTGACGCCGAGGGCGTCGCCGATCTTGACGACCGTGCCGAGGCTGGGGTTGGTGCGGGCCTGCTCGATCTGGATGAGCATGCCGCGGCTGACACCGGCGCGGGCGGCCAGCGTCTCCAGGGTGAAGCCGCGCTCGGTGCGCCAGCGCTTGACGTTGCGCGCCAGGGACTGGGTCAGCAGGTCGAGGTCCGCCACATTCCATCCATTGACTTGTGCATTATTTTGGATGACGCGGTGCAGTACATTGAACTATGGTCTGCTGCACCTGAAGGTCCATCGAACTGTACTGCGAGGCGACCGGATCATGACAGCGCTGTTCGCCCTGGCCACCAGCCTCCTGTGGGGCGTGGCCGACTTCGGCGGCGGGGTCCTGACCCGGCGCATACCCGCGCTCACCGTGGTCGTGGTCTCCCAGTCGATCGCGGTCGTCGTCCTCGGCACGATCGTGGCCGCGTCCGGGGCGTGGAGCGAGGCGTCCCCGCTGCTGTGGTTCGCAGTCGGCGCCGGGCTGGTCGGGCCGGTGGCGATGCTCGCCTTCTACAAGGCGCTCGCCCTGGGGCCGATGGGCGTCGTCTCGCCCCTCGGCTCGCTCGGCGTGGCCGTCCCGGTCACCGTGGGCCTGTTCCTCGGCGAGCGTCCCGGGCTGCCGCAATTCGCCGGCATCCTGGTCGCCGTCGCGGGGGTCGTGCTGGCCGGCGGTCCACAACTGCGGGGCGCGCCGGTCCAGCGGCGGGCCGTCGTCCTCACGCTGGTCGCGGCGTTCGGCTTCGGGGCGGTCATGGCCCTCATCGCGGAGGCGTCGACCACGCTCACGGGCCTCTTCCTCGCCCTCTTCGTCCAGCGCGTCACCAACGTCACCGCGGGCGGCCTGGCGCTGTGGGCGTCCGTCCGGCGCGGCGCCCCCGCGCTGCCCGAGCGGGGTCTGGCCTGGAGCACGCTGCCGGCGCTGGCCTTCGTCGGGCTCGCCGACGTCGCGGCGAACGGCACGTACTCGGTCGCCGCCCAGCACGGTCCGGTCACGGTGGCCGCCGTGCTGGCCTCCCTCTACCCGGTGGTGACCGCGCTGGCCGCGCGCGGGTTCCTCAGCGAACGGCTGCGTGCCGTACAGGCGGCGGGCGCGGGCCTCGCCCTGGTGGGCACGCTACTGCTGGCCACGGGCTGAGTCCGGGGCCGGGCCCCGGGCTGGACCCCGGGCGCTGGGTCCCGGGCTGGACCCCGGGCACTGGGGGCCCGGGCTGGACCCCGGGCACTGGGGGCCCGGGCTGGGCCCCGGGCTGGGCCCCGGGCGCTGGGTTCCGGGCTGAGGTCCCGGGCTGGGCCCCGGGCACTGGGTCCAGGGCGCTGGGTTCCGGGCTGGGCACCAGGCGCTGGGTCCAGGGCGCTGGTTCCGAGCGCTGGGTTCCGGGCTGGGCACCAGGTACTGGGACCCGGGCTGGGACTGCCGCCCGCTCAGCTCTCCGTGGCCGGTTCCGCGAGCCTGCCCGCCGCTGCCGCCGGGTCGTCCAGCACGGTCAGGCGGGCCACCGCCTCGTCGTCCAGTTCGGCCAGGCGGGCCACCGTCTCGTCGTCCAGCCGCGACAGCTCCGTCAACTGTCCCGGCGTGACCCCGTCGGGAATCGGCACCGGCGGCGGGGTCCGCAGCGGCGGCTGCCAGCCCTCCGCGGGCGTCCAGCGCCGTACGACGCGGGCGGGGGCGCCGGCGACCACCGCGTGGTCGGGGACCGTGCCCCGGACCACCGCACCGGCGGCCACAACCACGTTCCGTCCGATCCGCGCGCCGGGCAGGATCACCGCGCCGGTGCCGATCCAGCAGCCGGAGCCGATCTCCACCGGGTCCATCCGCGGCCACTGCTTGCCGATGGGCTGGTGCGGATCGTCGTAGGAGTGGTTGGTGGAGGTGACGTAGACGTACGGGCCGAAGTAGCAGTCGCTGCCGACGGTGACAGTGGTGTCCGCGATGACGTGGCTGCCGCGGCCGAGGACGACTCCGTCGCCGATGCGCAGGATCGGCTCGGGCCCGAGGTCGAGGTCGGGCATGAGCCCGGCGGTCAGGGTGACCTGCTCGCCGATGATGCAGTGGGCGCCGACGTGGATCCAGGGTTCGCCGAAGACCGTGCCGAGCGGGAAGGCCAGGCGGGTGCCCGTGCCCAGCGCGCCGAAGCGGAAGCGGCCGGGGTGCGCGGCGGTGACGGACCCGGTGCGCTGCACCCAGGCCCAGCCCGCGTGAACGGCCCGCTGCGCGAGGCGGCGCCGCCAGGACGAGAACGTGTTCTTGCGCTTGGGCACCCGCTCACGGTAGTCCGCGCGCGGTGCACCCCGGACCGCGCCATGCTGTGATCTTCACCCCACCGGGTGGCGTACGGTGCCGTACATCACCCGAGCAGGAGGCGAAGATGACGCAGAAAGCGCTGATCACGGGCATCGGCGGCAAGGCCCCGAAGGTGGACGCGGAAACGTTCGTGGCGCCGACGTCCTCGGTCATCGGAGACGTGACGCTGCACGCGGGGGCGAGCGTCTGGTACGGCGCGGTGCTGCGCGGCGACGTCGAGCGGATCTCCGTCGGGGCCGACAGCAACGTCCAGGACAACTGCACGCTCCACGCCGACCCGGGCTTCCCCGTCGCCGTCGGCGAGCGCGTCTCCATCGGGCACAACGCCGTGGTGCACGGCGCCACCGTCGAGGACGACTGCCTGATCGGCATGGGCGCCACCGTGCTCAACGGCGCGGTGATCGGCGCCGGTTCGCTGGTCGCGGCCCAGGCCCTGGTCCCGCAGGACATGCGGGTGCCGCCCGGCTCACTGGTCGCGGGGGTGCCGGCGAAGGTGAAGCGGGAGCTGACGGAGGAGGAGCGTCAGGGGGTCACGCTGAACGGCACGGTGTACGCGGCGCTGGCTGGGCAGCATCGGGAAGCGATGGGGGAGGTTCTGTGATCGATCAGCCGTCCGCGGCTGCGGGGGCTCGCGCCCACGCGGCGGAGCCGCAGATCGACACGGCCCCGCGCCCCTGCGGGGCGCTCACTCCCCGGCGGGCGCAGGCTGGGCCTTGGCCGCCTTGCGCTTGACGATCAGCATCGAGGCGATGCCGATCAGGACGGCCAGGACCAGGCCCAGCCACGAGAAGCGCTTGAGCCAGGACTCGGCGACGACGCCTACGTAGTAGATGACGGCGGTGGTGCCGCCCGCCCAGACGATGCCGCCGAGCACGTTGGCGATCAGGAACTTCCAGTACGGCATCCGCAGCACACCGGCCAGCGGGCCCGCGAAGATGCGCAGCAGGGCGACGAAGCGGCCGAAGAACACGGCCCACATGCCCCACTTCTGGAAGGACCGCTCGGCGGTGGCGACGTGCCCCTCGCTGAAGTGTCTGGGGAACTTCCTGCCCAGCCAGTCCAGCAGGGGCCGACCGCCCTTGCGGCCGATGGCGTAGCCGATGGAGTCGCCGACCACCGCACCCGCGGTGGCGCACACGCCGAGGACCACCGGGTCGATTCCGCCGTGCTGGGACGACAGCAGGGCCGCCGACACCAGGATGATCTCGCCCGGCAGCGGGATGCCCAGGCTCTCCAGACCGATGACCAGCGCGACAACGGCGTAGACGGCCGCCGCGGGCACCGTGTCGAGCCATTCCTGGACGTGCAACGCCCCATCCTCCGCTTCGCGTACCTGTTCCCGGTGTTCCCGGTGCGCCTCGTTCGAGGCGCACCGGAAAGCGTACCGGGTCGGTGGAGGTCAGCCGCCCGGGCGCAGGGTCCATATGACGGTCATCTCACCGGTCACGGCACCGTCCTCGCGCCGGATGGCGACGCTGACCGGGAACTCGGGGCGGCTGCCCGCGTCCAGTTCGGCGACGACCTCGGCGGCGGGGCGGCCGAGCGTCGCGGTGGCGGTGACCGGGCCGAGGGCGATCTTCTTGAAGGCGATCTCGGCGGTGACCGGCAGCGGCACCGCCCTGGAGAGCTGGTCGCCGAAGGCGGCCAGCACGATCGCGCCGCTGGCCGACTCGCCCAGCGTGAACATGGCTCCGGCGTGCGGTCCGCCGACGTGGTTGCGGTACTCGCTCTGGTCCGGCAGGGCCAGGACGGCCTTCTCCGGAGTGGTCTCCAGGTACTCGAGGTTCAGGGTCCGGACCATCGGCACCGTGGCGGCGAGCAACTCGCCGATCGACATCTGATCTGCGCTCATGGAGGCAGGTTACCCGTGAGTAGCATCCAGGGCCAGGCACCCGGGAAGATCGCCGTATGCTGTGCGCCCATGTGGCCAGGAGAGCAGTCGCCCACCGGCGGACCGGACCCGCGGCAGCCCAACCCGTACCAGCAGCCCGGCTATCAGCAGCCCGGGTACCAGCAGCAGCCGTACGCGGACCAGCGGCAACCCGCGCCCTGGAACGCGCCCACGGTCACGTCCAGCGGACCGGACGGATCGGGCGGACCGGGCGGACCGGGCGGCGGGGGGCCCGGAAACGGCCGCACGAAGGTGGTGGCGATCGTCGCCTCCGCCGTCGTGGTGGTCGCCGCCGCAGTGACCGGCGCCGTCCTCCTGGGCGGCGGCGAGGACGACGGGGCCCGGCCCGGCCCCACCGCCTCGTCCCCGGCCTCCTCCCCGACCGCCTCCACCGCCGACGACCCGCGCGGCGGTGACGGCTCCCCGGAACCGACCGTCGAGGGCTGGACCGTCGTGGCCAACCCCGATCGCGGCATCGCCTTCGACGTACCGGCCTCCTGGGTACCGCGGTCGCGCGACTGGGTCACCTACGTCGCCGAGGACGACGACCCCGACGAGAAGCCCCTGGTCGCCATGAAGGCCCCGGCCGTCCTGAAGGAGAAGTGGTGCGGGTCGGACGGCGACCGGAACGGCTCGGTGGACTACACGCCCCTGGCCAGCGCGGGCACCCGCGGCAACAACGGGGCGCGGAGCACCGAGGAGATCGCCCGGGCGGACTCGGCGGCCTGGGTCTACGGGTCCTTCACCCAGCCGGACCACGACAAAGTCCGGACCGGGCCGGTGACCTCCTTCACCACCGCCTCCGGCATCGAGGGCAGTGTCGCCGCCTCCCAGTCGTCCGGGGTGGCGAGGAAGGGCAAGTGCGACGTGAACGGCAAGGCGACCACCTTCGCCTTCAAGTCCGCCGACGGCGACTTCGTCTCGTGGTCGTTCTTCGGCGCCGCGGGCGTCGGCGACGAGGTGCCGGACACCACCGTCCAAAAGATCCTGGCCACCGTCAGGGAGTACACGCCGGCGGACTCCTGAGGAGGTGATGTGCCGTCGGAGCGACGAACCTTCCCCACTTCGGTACGTCCCTGACAAGGCCCGGTGACCGAATCGTGTCCTGGGCGGCATTAGGGTGACTGCTCATGTGGCCAGGACAGCAGCCGCCCGGGGGCGAGCAGAACCCGCAGGACAATCCGTACCAGCAGCCGGGGTACCAGCAGCCGAATCCGTATCAGCAGCCCGGCTACCAGCAGCAGCCCGGCACGCACGGGCAGCAGCAGTGGGGTGCTCCGCAGCCCGCCGGGGCTCCACAGCCCCCGCCGGGCCAGGGGGGCGGGGGCAACCGGACGAAGCTGGTCGCGATCATCGCGTCCCTCGCCGTGGTGGTGGCCGCCGGTGTCACCGGGTTCCTGGTGCTCGGGGGTGACAAGGACGACACGGCGGACGACGGCAAGGACAAGAAGCCGTCCGCGAGCGCGCCCGCGAAGAAGTCCGAAACTCCGTCCACCGACCCGAGCGCGTCCGGCTCCGACGACAACCCGCGCGGCGGCGAGGGGGCGAAGGCCACCATCGACGGCTGGAAGGTCGTCGCCAACCCGCGCTTCGGCACGATCTTCGACGTGCCCGCGGACTGGGAGCTCGACAGCACCGACACCAGCGTCGGTTTCGAGTGGGAAGAGGACGGCAAGACCGACCGCACCACCGTCACCGCCCCGGCCTACCTGAAGTCCGAGTGGTGCACGACCGACGAGAACAAGGACGGCCGCAAGGAGAGCACCGCCCTCGCCACCACGGGTACCCGCGGTGAGAGCGGCGCCAAGACCACCGACCAGGCGGCCGAGACGCGGGTGCCGTGGTGGATCTACGGCGGTTTCACCGAGCCGGACAAGAAGGCCGTCAAGTACGGCAAGCCGAAGGCGTACACCACCGCGTCGGGCATCAAGGGCAGCGTCATCACGGCGCACTCTGAGGGCGCGGCGAAGAAGGGGAAGTGCGACACCGAGGGCAAGGCGATCACCTTCGCGTTCAAGAACGGCGCGGGCGACTTCGTCACCTGGAACCTGTACGGCGCCAAGGGTGTCGACGAGGAGGTCCCGGAGGCGACGATCCAGAAGATCCTGAGCACCGTGCGTCTCACCGAGGCACCGCCGACCGAGTCGTAGGCGCCGCCCGGACGGACGGTGCCCGCCGGCGCCGCTCAGCCGATGCCGAACGCCCCGGCGGGCGGCTCGGGCGACGGCACGGCGTCCTCGTCGCGCACCGGCCGCGCGCCGCCGACGAAGTCCCGCAGGGCCGACCCGTGTTCGACCCTGGCCGGGAAGGCGTCGGCGGCGGTGCGCCGGGCCAGCGCGGCCGTGTCCAGGGGCCGGTGCGCGGCGACGAGGAGCGCGTTGCCGAAGCGGCGCCCGCGCAGCACCCCCGGTTCGGCGATCAGCGCCAGCTCCTCGAAGCACGTGGCGAATCCGGCCAGTTGTCCGCGCAGGAAGCCGAACGGCGCCGTGTCGGCCAGGTTGGCCACGTACACGCCGTCGGTGCGCAGGACCCGTGCGGTCTCGCGCACATAGGCGACGGAGGTCAGGTGCGCGGGCACTCGTGAGCCCCCGAAGACATCGGCGACCAGTACGTCGACCGAGTCGGCGGGGGCATTCTCCAGCCAGGCGCGGGCATCGGCAGCGTGTGCGGTGATGCCCGCGCCCGGGGGCAGCGGCAGGTGCTCGGCGACCAGGTCGAGCAGCCCCCGGTCGGCCTCCACGACGTCCTGCCGCGAGCCGGGCCGGGTGGCCGCCAGGTACCGGGGCAGGGTGAACGCGCCGCCGCCCAGGTGCAGGACGTCCAGCGCCCGCCCCGGCTCGGCGACGGTGTCCAGGACGTGGCCGAGCCGGCGCGTGTACTCGAACTCCAGGTGCGCGGGCTCGTCCAGGTCGACGTACGACTGCGGGGCCCCGTCGACGGTGAGCAGCCAGGCCCGCCGCCGGTCGACGTCGGGCATGAGCTTGGCGGTGCCGTGGTCGGTGTCACGGCTGACGGGTATGGCTTCGTTCACCCGCCCCATTGTGCCAAGCGCCCGGTGGCGAGCGCTTTGTGCCGAGCACCTTGTGCCAAGCGCCCGGTGCCAAGCGCCCTGTGCCCGGCACCCTCTTGCCCGCACCCGGCACCCGGCACCCAGCACCCTCTGCCCAGCACCGGCACCGGCCTCACCCGACGGTGGTCACGGTCCCCGCGCCCACGGTGCGCCCGCCCTCGCGAATGGCGAACCCGAGTCCCGTCTCCAGCGGCATGTCCCGGCCCAGCTCCACGGTCATCGTGACCGTGTCCCCGGGCCGGGCGACGGCCGTCTCGCCGAGGTCCACGTCGCCGACCACGTCCGCGGTCCGGATGTAGAACTGCGGCCGGTATCCGCTGGCGACCGGCGTCGAGCGTCCGCCCTCGCGCGTCGACAGCACGTACACCCGCGCCGTGAAGCGCCGCGCGGGCACGACGCTGCCGGGCGCGGCGACCACGTGCCCCCGGCGCACCGTGTCGCGGGCGACCCCGCGCAGCAGCAGCGCCACGTTGTCCCCGGCCTGCGCCTCCTCCATCGGCTTGCCGAAGGTCTCCAGACCGGTGACGACCGTGTCGACGGACGCCCCGAGCACCTCGACCCGGTCGCCGACGCGGACGGTGCCGCGCTCGACGGCCCCGGTGACGACGGTGCCGCGGCCGGTGATGGTGAGCACGTTCTCCACCGACAGCAGGAACGGAGCGTCCAGGTACCGCTCGGGCATGGGCACGTAGGTGTCCACGGCGTCGAGCAGCGCCTCCACGGACGCCGTCCACCTCGGGTCGCCCTCCAGGGCCTTCAGCCCCGAGACCCGTACGACGGGCACGGCGTCGCCGCCGTAGCCGTGCGCGGTGAGCAGCTCGCGGACCTCCAGCTCCACGAGGTCGGTCAGTTCCTCGTCCCCCGCGTCGGCCTTGTTGAGGGCGACCACGATGTGGTCGACGCCCACCTGCCGGGCGAGCAGCACGTGCTCGGCGGTCTGCGGCATGATCCCGTCCAGCGCGGAGACGACGAGGATCGCCCCGTCGAGCTGGGCGGCGCCGGTGACCATGTTCTTGACGTAGTCGGCGTGACCCGGCATGTCGACGTGGGCGTAGTGCCGGGTGTCGGTCTCGTACTCGACGTGCGCGATGTTGATGGTGATGCCGCGCGCCGCCTCCTCCGGGGCGCGGTCGATGCGGTCGAACGAGACGTACTGGGTGGCGCTGCCGGCCCCGCGCTCGGCGAGGACCTTGGTGATGGCGGCGGTCAGGGTGGTCTTGCCGTGGTCGACATGGCCCATCGTGCCGATGTTCAGATGCGGTTTGGTGCGGACGTACGCCGTCTTGGACATGGCGGTACCTCGAAGCCTGGTGGCGGTGGTGGGAACCCCTGGGGCCGGCCGACCCTCCCCCTGCGGGGTCCGCCGGACGATCCGGGGAGGGTCAGCTTCGGGCGCCGTCGGCTGCGGCCGTCGCGGCCTTGAAAAAGGGAACGGCAGCCTTCGGGGCATCCGCGACCGCGGATGCTGCGAGGTGGAAGGCGTACCGGAACATGACGCCGATCATTGCCGACGCGTCGTCCCACGTCGAATGGTTTTTGAGGGAACGGGAGTTCGAGCGCGATGCGGTCCCGCGCTACGGGCCGATGGTCCGCAGTGCCTCCCGCACGGACAGCGGGGCGAGGCGTGTCCGGTGCTCGGCCACGAAGGCGCGTACGGCGTCCGGGTCGGTCTTGGCGTACTCGCGCAGGCACCAGCCGATGGCCTTGCGGACGAAGAAGTCGCCGTGGTCCGACCGGCGCAGGCAGTAGCCGAAGAGTCGGTCGGTGTCGGTGCGTTCCTTGTAGCGCAGTTGGTGCAGCAGCGCCGCGCGGGCCAGCCAGTGGTCGTCGTCCCCGATCCAGGCGTCCATGTCGGCCGTGAGGTCGCGGTCGGCCGTGACCAGCCCGCCGACGACGTGCGCGGCGAGCAGGTCGACGGTGTCCCACCAGGGCACCGTGGTGAGCAGGTGGCGGACCACGGGCAGGAATCCGGAGGAGCAATGCGTCACATGCCGGCGCAGGAAATCGACGGCGAAGTAGTGGTACTCGCGCTCGGGCAGCCGCCAGCAACGCAGCGCGATCGCCGTGCAGTCCGACTCCCGGGGGCGGGGCAGGCCCTCCAGCACGGTGCGGGACAGGGCGCGGCGAACGGGCGAGGTCAGACCCAGGAAGGGCGCCACGTCCCGCATGTACGCCCGCATGTCGACAGCGCGCTCGGGATCGGCCGCGGCGGCGTACACGACGGTGAGCCGCTCCAGCACGGTGTCGGCGAGCGGGCTGTGCGGCACGTCCGGAATTCCCCTGGCTGTGACGCTCATGAGACGCACCATACGGCGATCACACACATGTGTCGGTTAGTGTCACCGGATGTCCGATGCCACCACCCGCTCTGGGGGCACCGCCACGGTCTCTCCCCGGACCGCCGCGACGGAGCTCGCCGTCGCCACCGCCGCCGGGCCGGTCCCGCCGGTCGCGCCGACCGGCTTCGCCGCCCGCGTGACGAGAGTGCTGCTCTCTCCGTGGTCGCGGCTCTCGCTGCTCGTCGCCCTGCTGGCCTCGGCCGCGACGACGGTGCTGCTCTTCCAGCCGCAGCAGTTGCTGACGAACGGGTGGCCACCCCAGCTCGGCGGAGCCGCGGCAGCCCTCGCCTACGCGGTGGCGTACGGGTTGTGCACGGTCGCCTTCGTGCCGCGTCCGCTGCTCAACCTGGCCGCGGGCGCCCTGTTCGGCTCGCAGCTCGGGCTCGCCTCCGCGCTGGCGGGGACGGTGCTCGGCGCCGGGATCGCCTTCTGCCTGGGCCGGGTGCTGGGCCAGGAGGCGTTGCGTCCGCTGCTGCGGGGCAAGTGGCTGACGGCCGCGGACGGGCAGCTCAGCAGGCACGGTTTCCGCTCGATGCTGGCCGCGCGGCTGTTCCCCGGGGTGCCGTTCGCCGCCTCCAACTACTGCGCCGCCGTCTCCCGCATGGGCCTGTTCCCCTTCCTGCTGGCGACGGGTCTCGGGTCGATCCCCAACACCGCCGCCTATGTCGTCGCCGGTGCCCGCGCCTCGACGCCGACCTCGCCTGCCTTCCTGATCGCGCTGGCCTGCATCGCCCTGCCGGGGCTTGCGGGAGCCGTGGTGGCCTGGCGCAAGCGGCACCGGCTGCACGGACTCTGACGGAGCGTCATACCGCTTCCAGGATCATGGCGTTGGCGAGTCCGCCCGCCTCGCACATGGTCTGCAGGGCGTAGCGGGCACCGCGTTCGTGCAGGGCGTGGACGAGGGTGGTGGTCAGCCGGGTGCCGCTCGCGCCGAGCGGATGGCCCAGGGCTATGGCCCCGCCGTGCACGTTGACCTTGTCCAGGTCGGCGCCGGTCTCCTGCTGCCAGGCCAGCACGACGCTCGCGAAGGCCTCGTTGACCTCGAACAGGTCGATGTCGCCGAGGGAGAGCGACGCCCTGCGCAGCACCTTCTCGGTGGCCGGGACGACGCCGGTCAGCATCAGCAGCGGGTCGGAGCCGGTGACGGCGAAGCTGTGGAGCCGGGCGAGCGGACGCAGGCCGAGGCGGGCCGCGGTCTCGCTCGAGGTGATCAGCACGGCCGAGGCACCGTCGTTGACCGGGCTCGCGTTGCCCGCGGTGACGTTCCACTCGATCTGCGGGAAGCGCTGCGCGAAGTCCGGGTCGTGGTACGCGGACCCGAGGCCGGCGAGGATCTCGACGCTGCTGCCCGGACGTACGCACTCGTCGCGGGCCACGCCGTCCAGGGGTGCGATCTCCGCGTCGAAGCGCCCGGTGTCCCAGGCGGTGGCGGCCTTGTGGTGGGAGGAGACGGCGAAGGCGTCCATCCGCTCCCGGGTGAGCGACCACTTGGCGGCGATCAGTTCGGCGCTGATGCCCTGCGGGACGAGCCCCTCCGGGTAGCGGGCGGCGACGCCCGGCCCGAAGGGGTCCTTGCCGGGCGGCACGTTCGACCACATCGGTACGCGGCTCATCGACTCGACCCCGCAGGCGACGACGAGGTCGTACGCCCCGGCCAGGACGCCCTGCGCCGCGAAGTGGACGGCCTGCTGGGAGGAGCCGCACTGGCGGTCCACGGTGGTCGCGGGGACGGACTCCGGGAAGCCCGCCGACAGCAGGGCGTAGCGGGTGGTGTTCATGGCCTGCTCGCCGACCTGGTCGACGGTGCCGCCGATGACGTCGTCGATGAGCGCCGGGTCGACGCCGGACCGCTCGACGAGGGTGCGCAGCGTGTGCGCGAGGAGTTCCACGGGGTGGACGTGGGCGAGGGATCCGTTCGGTTTGCCCTTGCCCATGGGGGTGCGTACGGCTTCGACGACGACTGCGTCACGCATGGTGGGGCCCTCCGACCGCCGGCGACTACCAGTGAGTAGGAAATCTGGACTCACCATAGCCCGGTAAGTAGGAAAATCAAACCCTCTCTGAATCCTCACCTAGACTGGGCGCCATGGCCGCCGCCCCCAAGAACCCGCGTCCCTGCTCGATCGCCGACACCCTGGCGCTCGTCGGCGAGAAGTACTCACTGCTCGTCCTGCGCGAGGTCTGCCTCGGCAACGGCCGTTTCGACCGGCTGGTGCGCAACACCGGCGCCCCGCGCGACATCCTCGCCACCCGGCTGCGGCGGCTCGTCGAGGCGGGGATCCTGGTCAAGCAGCCGTACAGCGAGCGCCCGCAGCGCTTCGAGTACCGGCCGACCCCGGCGGGACTGGAGCTGGAACCGGTCCTGATGACCCTCATGGCCTGGGGCGACCGGCACCTGCGCGCGGAGGACGACCGCCCCATGGTGATCGAGCACGTCTGCGGCCACGAACTGGTCCCACAGGTCACCTGCCCGGCCTGCGGCGACACCGTCCGGCACGAGGACCTGACCGCTCATCCGCAGTCCCCCGGCTGGACGGTGACGGGCCCCGCGGCGGCCTAGGAGCCCGCTCCACCCCTGTCACCCGGACTTCATTTAAGGGCGCTACGCTGCCCCTCGGCACGCCTGGTCCTGATCACCGCACACGGCGGTTCGGCGTGCCCGTCGCCCCTTTCTCGATCGGCACTTGGACTCCGTAACCTCATGTCTTGGTTTGAATCCCTCATCCTCGGACTCGTCCAGGGGCTGACCGAGTTCCTCCCCGTGTCGTCCAGCGCGCACCTGCGTCTGACCGCGGCGTTCGCCGGCTGGCACGACCCGGGCGCGGCCTTCACCGCGATCACGCAGATCGGCACCGAGGCGGCCGTCCTCATCTATTTCCGCCAGGACATCGGGCGGATCATCTCGGCGTGGACGCGCTCGCTGACCGACAGGTCCATGCGCCACGACTCCGACGCGCGCATGGGCTGGCTGGTGATCGTCGGCTCGATCCCGATCGGGGTGCTCGGCCTGACGCTGAAGGACCAGATCGAGGGTCCCTTCCGTGACCTGCGCATCACCGCGACGATGCTGATCGTCGTCGGCGTGATCATCGGCATCGCCGACCGGATGGCCGCCCGGGACGAGAAGGGCGGCCGGCACCGCACGCCCAAGCAGCGCAAGGAGCTGGAGAACCTGAACGTGCGGGACGGCCTGATCTACGGCCTGTGCCAGGCGGCGGCCCTCGTCCCCGGCGTCTCCCGCTCCGGCGCGACCATCAGCGGCGGCCTCTTCATGGGCTACCGGCGCGAGGCCGCCGCCCGCTACTCGTTCCTGCTCGCGGTCCCGGCGGTGCTCGCGTCCGGCGCGTTCGAGCTGAAGGACGCGATGGAGAGCGACCACGTCTCCTGGGGACCGACGCTCTTCGCGACGGTCATCGCCTTCGCCGTTGGATACGTGGTCATCGCCTGGTTCATGAAGTTCATCTCCACCAAGAGCTTCATGCCGTTCGTCTGGTACCGCATCGCGCTCGGCATCGTCATCATCGCCCTGGTCGCGACGGGTGCCCTCAGCCCGCACGCCGCGGAGTCGTCCGGCTGACCGCACGCCGACCGCACGCCGACCGCATCCGCTCGGGTAGCCGTCCGGTAGCGCAGTGTCAGTGCTTGCCCCTAGGCTTGTCCGCATGTCCCCCGATTACGTGACTCCTGGTTCCGTGCGGTCCGCCGCGGAACTGAACGATCAGATCCGTGCCCTGTGGCGGCGCGCGGGCGGGACCCTGTCGGCGCAGGAGCGTGTGGAGTACGAGTTGCTGGTGGTCGAGTGGGCGACCGCGATCCGCGGCGAGGTCATCGAGGCGGCCTGAGCGAGAGGCGCCGCCCGCGCACCCTACCGGCTCAGCGCGCCCGCCCGGCTCAGCGCCCGACCGCCCGGCTCAGCGCCCGCCCGCCACCCGGAGCACGGTCCCCGTCGTGTACGACGCGTCGGGCGACATCAGCCAGGAGATCGCCGCGGCGATCTCCTCCGCCCGGCCCGCACGGCCCATCGGCACCGCCGCCCCCATCCGCCGCGCCCGGTGCGCGTCGCCCGCCGCCGCGTGCATCTCGGTGTCGATCACCCCGGGCGCGACGGCGTTGACCCGGATCCCGTCCGGGCCGAGCTCCTTGGCCAGACCCAGCGTCAGGGCGTCGACACCCGCCTTGGCCGCCGCGTAGTGGACGTACTCCCCCGGGCTGCCGAGGGTCGCGGCGCCCGACGACACGTTCACGATCACGCCGCTCCCCCGCTCGGTCATCAGCCGCGCGGCCAGCCGGGTGCACAGCAGCACGCCCAGCAGGTTGACGTCGAGCACTCGGCGCAGGTCCGCGGTGTCGCTGTCGGCGAGCCGCCCCAGCGGTCCGGTCACGGCCGCGTTGTTCACCAGCCCCGTCACCGCACCGAGCCGCTCCCCGGCCAGGTCGAAGAGCCGCTCGACATCGGCCTCGACGGAGGTGTCCGCCCGCACCGCCACACCGCGGCCGCCCGCCTCGCGCACCCCCGCCACGACCGTCTCGGCGGCCGCCGCGTCACGCGCGTAGCCCACGACGACGTCGTGTCCGTCCGCCGCGAGCCGCAGAGAGGTCGCCGCACCGATCCCCCGGCTGCCGCCGGTGACCACCGTGATCGGACGTGCCATGAGTACCTCCAGCGTCATTTGATCGATCATCGATCACCATACTCGGGTGGCGCCGACGGACCCTGAACCCGCCGATGTGATCAACTGAATTTGCCCTCGTCGCGGGCGCACACTGTAGGCAGCACGGGGTAGGGAGGCGCCCATGAAGAAGCTCGACCACTGGCTCGCCTCCCCGTGGCGGCGCTCGGCCGTCGCCGTGCTCGCCGGCGCGCTGCCGGTGCTCGCCTTTCCGGGTCCGGCCCTGTGGTGGTGGGCCTGGTTCGCGCTGGTCCCCTGGATCCTGCTGGCCCGTACCGCGCCGAACGGGAAGCGGGCGGCGTACGACGGGTGGTGCGGCGGGTTCGGGTTCGTGCTGGCCATGCACCACTGGCTGCTGCCGAACCTGCACGTGTTCACGTTCGTCATCGCCGCGCTGCTCGGCGCCCTGTGGGTTCCGTGGGGCTGGCTGGTGCGGCGGCTGCTGGGCGGTGCGCCGTCCGTCGGGAGGGTCGCCGCGTCGCTCGTGGTGCTGCCGTCGGGCTGGCTGCTGGCGGAGCTGGTCCGGTCCTGGCAGGGCCTTGGCGGCCCCTGGGGGATGCTCGGCGCCAGCCAGTGGCAGGTGTCCCCGGCGCTGCGGCTCGCCTCGGTGGGCGGGGTGTGGCTGCTCAGCTTCCTGGTGGTGGCCGTCAACGTCGCCGTCGCCGTTCTCGTCGGCGTGCGCCGGGCCCGGGTGCCCGCCCTGGCCGGGCTGGTCGCCACCGCCGCGGCCACCTCGGCGGCCTGGGTCTGGTCGCCGCGCCCCGACGCCGACGGCGAGCGGGTCGCGATCGGCGTGGTGCAGCCCGGCGTCGTCGCCGGGGCGGACAGCGCCGACCGGCGCTTCGACCGCGAGGAGCGGCTGACCCGCCGGCTCGCCGACCGGGACCTCGACCTGGTCGTGTGGGGCGAGAGCAGCGTCGGCTTCGACCTGGACGACCGGCCCGACCTGGCCCGGCGGCTCGCGGCACTGTCGCGGGAGACCGGCGCGGACATCCTGGTCAACGTGGACGCGCGGCGCGCCGACCGGCCCGGCATCTACAAGAGCTCCGTGCTCGTCGGCCCCGAGGGCCCGACCGGCGACCGGTACGACAAGATGCGGCTGGTCCCCTTCGGGGAGTACGTGCCGGCCCGCTCACTGCTCGGCTGGGCCACCTCCGTCGGCGAGGCGGCGGGCGAGGACCGCATGCGGGGCACCCGGCAGGTGGTGATGGACGTCGGCGGCGGGCTGCGCATCGGGCCGATGGTCTGCTTCGAGAGCGCGTTTCCCGACATGAGCCGCCAACTGGCCGCCGACGGCGCCGAAGTCCTGCTCGCCCAGTCGTCGACGTCGACCTTCCAGCACACCTGGGCTCCCGAGCAGCACGCCTCGCTCGCCGCGCTGCGCGCCGCCGAGACCGGCCGGCCGATGGTGCACGCGACGCTGACCGGCGTCTCCGCCGTCTACGACGCGAACGGCGAGCGGATCGGCTCCTGGCTCGGCACCGACGCCAGTACCTCGCGGGTGTACGAGATCCCCCTCACCCACGGCACCACACCGTATGTCCGCTACGGCGACTGGACGGTGCGCGGGGCGCTGGTGATCCTCGCGGCCTGGGCCGCCGCCGAGGGGGTAACGACGGTGCGGCTCAGGCGGAGCGGTCCAGCACGGTCCGGACCACCCGCTCGCACAGCTCATGGGTCTCCAACGCGTCCCGGGCACTGAGCACCCGGCCGGCCCGCACCGCGTCGAGGAAGCCGAGTACGGCCTGCTCGATGCCGCGCTGGCGGGCGACGGGAACCCAGTCGCCGCGCCGCCGCACGGTCGTCTGGCCCTTGTGGTCGATCACCTCGGCGAGGTTGACCACCTGGCGTTTGGTGTCCTGGCCGGAGACCTCCAGGATCTCCTCCGCCGAGCCGCTGAGCCGGTTCATGACGCCGAGTGCGGTGAAGCCGTCCCCGGCGAGCTGGAGCACGACGTGGTGGAGCAGGCCGTCCTCGACCCGGGCGCGCACGGTCACGCCGTCGACCGGGCCGGGCACCAGGAACCTCAGTGTGTCGACGACGTGGATGAAGTCGTCGAGGATCATCGTGCGCGGGTCCTCGGGCAGCCCGGTGCGGTTCTTCTGCATGAGGATCAGTTCGCGCGGGTGATCGGCGCACTGCGCGTACCCGGGGGCGTGACGCCGGTTGAAGCCCACGGCGAGGCTGGTGCGCCGCTCCTCGGCGAGGGTCACCAGGCGCTCGGAGTCGGCGAGTTCGTAGGCGAGCGGCTTGTCGACGTAGGTCGGGACGCCGGCTTCCAGCAGCCGGGCCACGATCTGCGGGTGGACGGCCGTCGGCGCGTGCACGAAGGCGGCGTCGAGGCCCTGGGCGAGGAGCGCGTCGAGGTCGGTGTGGCGCTGCGGGTCCGGGATGCGCAGGCCGTCGGCGACCCGGGTGAGCGTCGCCGGGGTGCGGGTCTGCAGGTGCAGTTCGACCCCGGGCAGGACGGCGAGCACCGGCAGGTAGGCCTTGCGCGCGATGTCGCCGAGTCCGATGCAGCCGACCTTCACGGGGTGTGCTCCTCTAACGCTCGTCTAACTTTCGTCGACCTGGGTCCGCTGGGAAGCATACGGGGGCTGCGGGGGCCGCCAGTCGGCGATGCCGTCGAAGCTCCGCAGGAACAGGGCGGGTCCGGCCTTGGACAGTACGGAGATCGCGGCGTTGCGGGCCGCGATGCCGGCGCGGTTGCTCATCAGGTTGAGGCGGGCGACCTTGACGGCCTGGCGGGTGACGGCGGTGGTCCTGGGCTGCCGGGCGGCGGTGTAGGCGGCGAGGTCCTGGCTGTGGTGGGCGAGCACGACCGCGTCCTCGATGGCCTGGTTGCCGCCCTGGCCGAGGTTGGGCGGCATGGCGTGCGCGGCGTCCCCGAGGAGGGCGACCCGGCCGCGGTGGTGGGCCGGCAGCGGCTCGGCGATCTGGTGCACGTCGTGGCGCAGGACGTCCTCGGGGCGGGCGGCGGCGAGGACTTCGGGGATCGGGTCGTGCCAGTCGCCGTAGCGGTGCAGCAGTTCCGCCTTCTCGTCGGCCGCGTGCCCGCCCGCCGGTGTGACGGCGGCGGCGTACGCGTAGACCCTGCCGTCCTTGAGGGGGTGCGTGCCCCAGATGCGGCCCCGGCCCCAGGTCTCGTGGGAGGCGAACTCGACGCCGGGCAGGGGGATCACCAGCCGCCAGGTGGTGAAGCCGGAGTAGACGGGTCCCGGGTGATCCGGGAACAGGGTGCGGCGTACGGCGGAGTGGATGCCGTCGGCCGCGACGACCAGGTCGGCCTCCAGCTCGCCGCCCGGGGTGCGGACCCTGGCCGGGCGGTCGTGGTCGCCGGGGTCGGCGAGCATCGCGTCGGCGGATGTGCGGACCGCGTCCGGAGGCAGCAGTCCGGCCAGTCGGTCGATGAGGGTCGACCGGTGCAGCAGGACCAGCGGACCGCCGAACCGTGCCGCGGCGGCTTCGGCGCTTGACCGGGAGAGCCAGCGCCCGCCGGGAGTGCGCAGTCCCCCGTCGCCCTGCCAGGCGGCGAGGTCGCGGATCTCGTCGCCGAGGCCGATGACGTCCAGGGCGCGCAGGGCGTTGGGCGACAGGGAGATGGCGGCGCCGATCGGCCGGAGCGAGGGGGCGCGCTCCAGGACGGTGACCCGCAGACCGCTCTGGTGCAGGGCGGCCGCCGCGGTCAGGCCGCCGATGCCGCCGCCGATCACGACGGCCCGCTTCGTCCGTGTCATGACTCTCCTCACCCTCCTCGCCCATCCCGCTCATCTCGTCCACCTGGACGTTCACTCGGCTTCACTACAGCCGTAGTAGGAGCTTGCCGCCGACTGTACTACAGCCGTAGTCCGGCGGGTAGGTTGATCCCATGTCCCCACGTACCGCGCCGCCCGGGCCCCCAGCGGGCGCCTCGCGCGCCGACCTCGTCGCCGACGCGGCCCTGTCCCTGCTCGCCGAGCGCGGGATGCGCGGGCTGACGCACCGGGCGGTCGACGAGGCGGCCGGGCTCCCCCAGGGCTCCACGTCCAACCTCGCGCGCACCCGGCTGGCGCTGCTGGAACTGGCGGTGCGGCGCCTGGCCGACCGGGAGGCGCGGGTACTGGCGCTGCACGAGATGCCGGACCCGCGGGCCGGCCTCGACGCCCTGGTGGACGCGCTGGCACTGGCGACGCACCGCGCCCTGACCCGCAACCGCGCGCTGACGCTGGCCCGGTACGAACTGGCGCTCGAGGCCACGCGACGCCCCGAGCTGCGGGCCCACTTCGACGCGGCGGGCGCCCGCTTCCGGGAGCAGCTCGGAGCCCTCGTCACCGCGATGGGCTCGGCCGACCCGGGCCGGCACGTGCTCTCGCTGGTCGCCTGGGCGGACGGGCTGATGTTCAGTTGCGTGGCCGGGACCTTCCACGCCGAGGCGCCGGGCCTCGCGGAGGTCCGGTCGGGACTGCGGGAGATCCTGGACGGCATGCTCGGCGGCCCGCCGCACCGCTGAAACCCCCTGGTGGGACGAGCCGGTCCGGGCGAGGATACGGGCATGACGACCGAACGCCGCGAACCCGCCGTCGACGCCGACGAACGCACCATGCTGGAGGGCTGGGTGGACTATCACCGCCAGACCCTCGCGTGGAAGTGCGAAGGACTCGCCGACGAGCAGCTCAGGACGGCCGCCGTGGCACCGTCCACGTTGTCCCTGATGGGGCTGGTGCGGCACATGGCGGAGGTGGAACGGAGCTGGTACCGGCGGGTGCTGGCGGACGAGGACGCGGGCCCCATGCACTACTCCGACGAGGACCCGGACGGAGATTTCCGGGTGAGCGGGTCGGACACCTGGCAGGAGGTCCACGCCGCCTGGCAGGCCGAGATCGAGGCGGCCCGGCGCAACGCGGCGGGTGTGCCCCTGGGAGAACCGACCCGGGGGAAGCACCTGCGCACCGGTGAGCGCTTCACCCTGCGCTGGATCCACACCCACATGATCGAGGAGTACGCGCGTCACAACGGGCACGCGGACCTGATCCGCGAGCGCCTGGACGGAGCCACGGGCGACTGACGTCACCTCCGGTGGTCCACGGCCCTCCGTACGGGGCCGGAGATCACCCGTGCGGGGCAACCTCCGCTTGTCCGGCGCCGGGGAAGGCGCCCGACCCAGCAGAGTGGCGCGGGTGCATCGAACGACGACCACCGCAACGCTTCTGGTGACCGTGGCAGTCTCGGCCCTGACCGGGTGTACGACGGTCAGGGGCCCGGCCGTGGCCGACCCCTCGGCGGCCGGCGCCCGCTCGTCCGCGCCGCACCCCGACGGCCCGGCCGAGCCCCGGGTCGTACAGGCCCCGGCCCGCGAGGCGCTGGAGATGATCGGCCCCTCCCCGGACCCGGACCGCGCCACCGGCGAACCGCGCCGCACGAACCCCCCGGCGACCGCACCCGCCCCGCACGATCCGCCGGCCGCCCGTGCCCGCCCCGAAGAGCGGACCTCCCGCCCCGCGGCACCGGAGCACACGCGTGGGCCCGCGACATCGCGGCCCGAGGTGCCGGACCTGCCGCGCTCGCCCGGCAAGAACGGCAAGACCGGCAAGAACGCCGACGTGTGCTCCCTCGGCAAGGAGTACGGCGGTTGGCGGCCGGGCAGTCCCGAGGCCCGCATCTGCGAGCAGGCGTACGGACGCTGAGCCCTCGCCCCCGGAGGGACCGGTGTTACGGCCGCTGCCGCGGTGGCCGGCCCCACCCCTCGGGCCCGTCGGGTCCGTCGGGTCCGTCCGTGCCGCGACCGGCGTCGTCCATGCGCCGCTCCAGCCGGTCGATCGACGCCCGTACGCCCTCTGCGTAGCGGCCGGGGGCGAGGGACTCGGCCGCGGTGCGGGCGCGCCGCAGGTGTACGCGGGCGGCCTCGCGGTGGCCGAGCCGGTCGTAGTCCGCGGCCAGGTTCAGGTGGAGCGAGGGGCAGAGGGCGCGGGCGGCGGGTGTGCTCCGGTGCCGCTCGGCGAGCCGGTCCTGCGTCAGTTCCTCGGCGGCCGACAACGCCCGCAGGTCCCAGGCCAGTTCGTCCTGTGGATCGTCCTGGGTGTCGGCCAGGTAGTGGGCGAGCGTGCAGCGGTGCAGGGGGTCGCCGTGCTCGCCGATCTCCGCCCACAGGCCCAGGAAGCGGTGCCGGGCCTCCTCGCGGTCGCCCGCGTGATGCAGCATGACGACCTGGCCGATCCGCGTCAGCACGGCATCCGGCGCCGCCTGCTCCTGTCCCTGCGCCACCGCGTCCTCCGTCGTGCCCTCGTCGGCTGTCCCGACGACGCTAACCGCAGGTCCCCGCATTCCCGGTCAGGCGGCACCGGGAAGCGCCCGGGCCGGTCGGTGGCGGACCGGCCCCGGCGGCCTCGGGGTCAGCCCAGGTTCGGGATGGTCCAGTCGATCGGCTCGTGGCCCTGCTTCGCGACCGCCTCGTTGATCTGCGTGAACGGTCGGGAGCCGAAGAACTTCTTCGCCGACAGCGGCGAGGGGTGCGCGCCCTTGACCACCACGTGCCGCGTCTCGTCGATCAGCGGCAGCTTCTTCTGCGCGTAGTTCCCCCACAGCACGAACACCGCCGGGTCGGTCCGGCCGGCCACCGCGCGGATCACCGCGTCGGTGAACAGCTCCCAGCCGCGGGCCTTGTGCGAGTTCGCCTCGCCGGCCCGGACCGTGAGCACCGCGTTGAGCAGCAGGACACCCTGCTTCGCCCACGGCATCAGAAAGCCGTTGTCCGGGACGGGGGTGTCCAGCTCCGCGTGCATCTCCTTGTAGATGTTGCGCAAGGACGGCGGGACCTTCACGCCCGGCCGGACCGAGAAGCACAGCCCGTGCCCCTGGCCCTCGCCGTGGTACGGGTCCTGCCCGAGGACCAGTACCTTCACCCGGTCGTAGGGCGTGGCCTCCAGGGCGGCGAAGACCTCCTCGCGCGGCGGGTAGACGGGGCCGTTCGCCCGCTCCTCCTCGACGAACTCCATCAGCTCCTTGAAGTAGGGCTGCTGAAGCTCGCCGCCCAGCACCTCGCGCCAGGACTCGGGCAGCATGGCGATGTCGGTCACGTCAACTTCCTTACGCTGTGCGGTCGCTTCCAGTCCCGAAGAACCTACCGGCGTCCACTGACAACGCGAGCGCCGACCGGCGCCTGTCGGCGTCTACCAGCTCGTCTTCCGCTGGAGCTGCCACATCATCATGATCGTCGACGGGTCAAGGGCCTGCTCCGCGCCCGAGATGTCCGTGCTGGCGGCCACGTACTGCTTGCCCTGCCACAGCGGCAGCAGCCGTGCGTCGTTCACCATGATCTCCTGCGCCCGCTCGAACTCCCTCTCCACGTTGGCGCGGTCGCTCTCCCGGCGTGAGCGCGGCAGCAGTTCACCGGTGATCTCCGGTGCGAGGTAGGGCGTGCCGAGGGCGTTCTGCTCGCCGACGAAGGGGGCGATGAAGTTCTCCGCGTCCGGGAAGTCCGGGGACCAGCCGCGTCCGAACACCGGGTACTCGCCCTTCTGGTAGCCCTCGACGTACGTCTTCCAGGGACGGCTCTTGAGAGTGACCTCGAAGAGACCCGAGCCGTCGAGCTGTCGCTTGATCTCCTTGAACTCCCGCCCCGTCTCCGAGCCGTAGCGGTCGCTGGTGTACCAGAGGGTGAGCGGGACGGGCTCCGTGATGCCGGCGTCCTCGAGCATCTCGCGGGCCTTGGGGACGCTGGGGTCGCCGTAGTCGTCGAAGAAGCCCGTGGTGTGACCGGTGAGGCCCTTGGGGACCATCGAGTACAGCGGATCGACGGTGTCCCGGTAGATCTTGTGCGCGATCGCCGCCCGGTCGATCACCTGGGCGACGGCCTGGCGCACCTCCTTGCGGCCCGCCCACGGGTCCTCGGGGTTGAAGACGAGATAGCTGATCTCCGTACCGCTGCCCTCGACCAGTTGCAGGCCCTCGTCCTTGCCGTCCTTGCCCTGGAGCGTGATCACGTCGTCGGCGGCGAGGCCGCGGTAGGTCACCTGGATGTCGTCGTCGCGCAGCGCCTCGACCATCCCGGCGGAGTCCTTGAAGTAGCGGATGGTCACCGCCTCGTTGTGGCGTTCGGCGAAGCCCTTGTAGCGGTCGTTGCGCACGAGTTCGGCCCGTTCGCCGTCCTCGTAGGACTCGAGCGTGTACGGGCCGGAGCCGACGACGTCACCGCCCTCGCGCAGGGCGTCCGCCGGGTAGTCGCCGGGGTCGACGATCGACATGGCGGGCGTGGCGAGCACGAACGGGAAGGTGGCGTCGGGCTTGTTGAGGTGGAAGACCACCTCGCGCTCGCTCGGCGCCTGGACCCGTTCGAGGCTGCCGAGCAGACCGGCCGGGCCGCCGTTGACGTTGATGTCCTTGATCCGGTCGATCGAGTACTTGACGGCCCGGGCGTCGAGGGGGTCCCCGTCGGAGAAGGTCAGGCCCTCGCGCAGCTCGCAGCGGTACACCTGGTTGGTGGAGTCGGTGAACGAGCACCGCTCCGCGGCGTCGGGCTCGGGCGCCGTGGCACCGCTGGGGTAGCTCAGCAGCGTCTGGTAGATGTTCCGGAACAGCTCCCAGGAGCCGTCCCAGGAGGCGGCCGGATCCAGGGTGCTGGGGGCGCTGGTCGTGCCCACGACGATCGGTCCCTCGTCCTGCGAACTGTCGGACGACAGGATGCCGCATCCGGTGACCAGCGACGATATGGACACGATGGCCGCCACCCGACGCAGGCCTCGGTTCCGGTTGAACACGCGCACGCTCCTCGATCCGCCGTGCCAAGGGTCGGCAGACCATACCGCAGCGCCACGCCACCTGAACCCCCTTCTGAACAGGGGTTTTGATCATTTGGCGATGACTACGTTGTCATCTTCGGCGTCGTCTCGAAACGCGGACACGGGCGCCGTTTGCGTCAACGGCGCCCGTGTCCGGGGTCGATCTTGAGAGTCGGCTGTGGGCGAGATCAGGCCACGCCGGCGTTGAGGAAGATGCCTCCGTCGACGACGAGCGTCTGACCGGTGACCCAGTCGGACTGCGCCGAGGTGAGGAACGCGGCGGCGCCGCCGATGTCGGAGGGCACGCCGAGCCGGCCCAGCGGGTAGCCCGAGGCGGCCTCCTCCTCGCGGCCCTCGTACAGGGCGGCGGCGAACTTGGTCTTCACGACCGCCGGGGCGATCGCGTTGACCCGCACCTTGGGCGCGAACTCGTGCGCCAGTTGCGCGGTGAGGTTGATCAGCGCGGCCTTGCTGACGCCGTACGCGGCGAGGAAGGGCGAGGGGGAAAGCCCCGCGACGGAGGCGATGTTGACGATCGCGCCGCCGTTGTCCTTCTGCCAGGCGTGCCAGGTGCGCTGGGCGAAGCCGAGCGCCGAGATCACGTTGGTCTCGAAGACCTTGCGCGCGACGTTCAGGTCGAGGTCGGCGATCGGCCCGAACACCGGGTTGGTACCGGCGTTGTTGACGAGGAAGTCGACGCGGCCGAAGGCCTCCATCACGCGCTCGACGGCCACGGCCTGGTGGGCCTCGTCGTGCGCCTTGCCCGCGACGCCGAAGACCCGGTCGGAGCCGAGTCTGTCGACGGCCTCCTTCAGGGCGTCCTCGTTGCGGCCGGTGATGCAGACGCGGTCGCCGCGTGCGACGAGCGCCTCGGCGACGCCGTAGCCGATGCCGCGGCTGGCGCCCGTGACGAGCGCGACCTTGCCGGAGAGTCCGGGCAGTTCAGTCATGTCAGTGTTCCCCAACCGTTCCTGGTCTCCGTGTTCCCTAGTCGAGCGGTCCGCCGGCCACGTACAGCACCTGGCCGGAGACGAAGCCGGCCGCCTCGCCGGTGAAGAAGGCGATGGCGTTGGCGATGTCGTCGGGCTCGCCGACGCGCGCGACCGGGATCTGGGTGGCGGCGGCGGCCTTGAAGTCGTCGAAGCCCATGCCGACGCGGTCGGCGGTGGCCTTGGTCATCTCGGTGGCGATGAAACCGGGGGCGACGGAGTTGGCGGTGACGCCGAACTTGCCCAGTTCCTTGGCCAGGGTCTTGGTGAAGCCCTGGAGACCGGCCTTGGCGGCGGAGTAGTTGACCTGTCCGCGGTTGCCGAGCGCGGAGGAGGAGGACAGGTTGACGATACGGCCGAAGCCGGCGTCCACCATGTGCTTCTGACAGGCCTTCGACATCAGGAAGGCCCCGCGCAGGTGCACGTTCATGACGGTGTCCCAGTCGGACGCGCTCATCTTGAACAGCAGGTTGTCGCGCAGCACGCCCGCGTTGTTGACGAGGATCGTCGGGGCGCCCAGCTCCTCGGCGATCTGCGCGACGGCCGCCTCGACCCGTGCCTCGTCGGAGACGTCGCAGCCGACCGCGATCGCCTTGCCGCCGGCCGCGGTGATCTTCTCGACGGTGTCCTTGCAGGCGGCCTCGTCGAGGTCGATGACGGCGACGGCGCGGCCTTCGGCGGCCAGTCGTACGGCGGTGGCGGCACCGATGCCGCGCGCGGCTCCGGTGACTACGGCGACCCGCTGCTCAGTGGTGGACATTCGCTGCTTCTCCTCGTCCTGGGGATGCGGCCCGTGCGGTGCGTGCGCCCTCGGGTGAGCGACCGCTTAGTACCTTCCGCAGACGTGACGCTAGAAGCCCTGGCACCCGGTGTCAACGGGACACCGGGCCGGTGTGATCCATTACCTGGCCTTCTCCGCGCGACACCGCCCCGCTCGCCCGATCGGCCCACCGCTGCGGGCCACCGGGCTCTCGGGCCCCTAGCGTCGAAGCGCGAGCCACTCGTGGCCGGAAAGGAGGCGTCCATGCGCCGTCACACCGGTGCAGCAGGCATAGCCGTCGCGATCGCCGCGATCGTGCCGCTGGCCGACACCGCACACGCCGAGGGCCCGGAGCCCCGGAGCACCATCCACCAGGAGGCGGCCCAGTCCGCCTTCGCCACCGACCCGGGCACCCCGGAGCCCCTGTCCCCGGACGCCTTGTACCAGGACTCCCCCGACGAGGGGCTGCTCGAACCGGGCGGAGCGGGTCAGGGAGCGTACGAGGAGGATGCGCTCGGCCAGGGGGAATTCAACCCGGACATGTATGACCAGGGCGGATCCGGCCAAGGGGGATTCGAGCAGGACGAATCCGGCCAGGGTGGATTCGAGCAAGGCGGATCCGAGCAAGGCGGATCCGAGCAGGGCGGACTCGACGACGGCCGACTCGACGAAGCGCGCCCCGACGGGGACGGCCTCGGCCAGACCCGGCCGGACGGGGGACGGCCCGAGCAGGGCGGGCTCGACGCGGGCCGGCCCGGCCAGGGCGTGCTCGACGCGGGCCGGCCCGGCCAGGGCGTGCTCGACGAGAGGCGGGAGCCGTACGTGGGTGCTGTGGGTGGTGTGGGTGCTGTCGCCGCGGCACCGCAGCACTGGGCCTCCGACCCGACGATCTCCGCGACCTCCAAGCCGCGTCCCGCCCCCACCACACCGGCCCCGGCGGCCACCACGCCCGCCCCGACCGCCTCCCCGACCGTCATGCCGACGCTCGGCACCCAGGGCGGCGTCGGCGGCGCCTCGGCCACCGGCCCGAGCGGCGAGGACATCGCGATCGGGCTGGGCGGCGTGGCGAGCGCCGCGCTGGCCGCAGGCTATGCGCTGCTGAGGCGGCGCAGGAACGGCTGACGCCCGGCCGAGGCGAACGCCGGAGAAGGACCGCGCCCACCACCGTGGCCGACCGGCCGACCGGCCGACTGCCCGACCGGACCGGCCGACCGGCCGACCGGACCGGCACCACCCGGCTACCGCACCAGTAGCTCGAGGAGCCGTTCCGTCTCGGCCGCCGGGTCGGCCGTGAGGCCGGTGTGGACGGGGCCCGGCCGGACGATGGTCGAGCGGGGTGCGATCAGCCAGCGGAAGCGGCGGCCGGGATCGTCCCCGGCCGCCTGGCCCGCCGCGTCCCCGCCGGCGCACACGCCCTCCACCGCACGCAGCGCCGCGCGCACGCCGGGCAGGTCCACCCGCGGGTCCAGGGCCAGCAGCCTGCCCTCGTCGAGGTGGGTGCGGGCACCGACGTAGGACTTGGCCCGGCAGTAGACGAGCACGCCGGCGTTGACACACTCCCCGCGCTCGACGCGCGGCACGACGCGCACCAGCGCGTACTCGAAGACATGGCGGTCGGTCACCGCTCCCCCTTGACGCGTTCGTGGATCGTGGCGGCCCGCGCGAGCAGGGGCCGGGCGTAGGCCCTGCGGAGGTCGTCGGGCGTGGCGAAGCCGGGCTCGTCGAGCAGCCACACGTCCGGGATCTCGGCGGTGACCTCGGCGAGGAGTTCCCCGGTGACCAGCGGCGCCAGCGCGGCGGCGGCCGAGCGGACGTCCGGCGCGAAGCGCGCGAGGGCGTGGTCGGCGGCGTCGTATGGGCGGGCGGCAGAGGCCTCGGCGGCGGGCCAGTTGTGGTGCCAGATCATGGTCGCGCCGTGGTCGATGAGCCACGTCTCGCCGTGCAGGCGCAGCAGGTTGGGGTTGCGCCAGGACCGGTCGACGTTGTTGACCAGCGCGTCGAACCAGACGATCCGTCCTGCCTCCTCGGCGCTCACCTCGAAGGCGAGCGGGTCGAAACCTAGCGCGCCGGAGAGGAAGTCCATGCCGAGGTTGGTGCCGCCGCTCGACTTGAGCAGCTCCTGTACCTGCTGGTCGGGTTCGCCGAGGCCGAGCACCGGATCGACGTCGACCGTCACGAGGCGCGGCACCCTGAAGCCCAGCCGGCGGGCGAGTTCGCCGCAGACCACCTCGGCGACGAGCGTCTTGCGGCCCTGTCCTGCACCGGTAAATTTCAGGACGTACGTCCCGAAGTCGTCGGCCTCGACGAGTCCCGGCAGCGAGCCGCCCTCACGCAACGGCGTGATGTAGCGGGTCGCGATGACTTCCTTGAGCATCGCCCCAGGTTATCCGGCGTGGTGAGGGAGTGCGGGTGGTGCGCGGTGTCCGGCCGACAGCGAATCGACAGTCGTGTTTTACGCCCGCCCGACCGCCGACCCGACAGCATCTCGGCACGGTCTGAACAGCAGGTGCCAAGGGTCCGTACCTCTCGGCAGATCATCACGCATCCACCCCGGAAGGGAACCCCAGCATGCCCAGCGCATCGTTTCACCCCGCGGCCGGACCGGCCCGTCGTACCGTCGTGGCGGCGGCCGGAGCGGCGGGGCTCACCGCCGTGCTGGCCGCGTGCGGTGGCTCGGACGAGGACGCGTCGAGCGACACCGGCACCGCCCCTTCGTCCCCCGCCTCCGACGAGGCGGGCGGCGGCGGTTCGGGCGGCGGGGAGAACGCCGGGGCCGGCGCCGCGCTCGCGGCGACCGCGGACATCCCCGAGGGCGGCGGGAAGGTCTTCGCCGACCAGAAGGTGGTGGTCACCCAGCCCGCGGCGGGCGAGTTCAAGGCCTTCTCCGCCACCTGCACCCACCAGGGCTGCGCCGTGAAGAGCGTGTCCGACGGTGTCATCAACTGCCCCTGTCACAACAGCAACTTCTCGATCACGGACGGCAGTGTGCAGGGCGGTCCGGCGCCCAAGCCGCTGCCCGCCGTGCAGATCACGGTCAGCGGGGACTCGATCCGGCTGGCCGGATGACCGTGACCGTCCCGCAGCGCCGGGGCCGGAAGATCATGATGACCCCCGGTGAGCTGGACGTCTTCCTCAGCGCCCAGCGCACCTGCCGGGTCGCCACGGTCTCGGCCGACGGCGCCCCGCACGTGAGCACGCTCTGGTTCGTCTGGGACGGCTCCTCGATGTGGCTGTACTCCGTCGTGCGCAGCAGGCGGTGGACGGAGCTGCGGCGCGACCCGCGGGTGGCGATCGTGGTCGACACCGGCGAGGAGTACGAGGAGTTGCGGGGCGCGGAGCTGTCCGGCCGGGTGGAGTTCGTGGGCGAGGCGCCGCGCACCGGGGAGCTGTGCGCCGAACTCGACTTCCCGGAGACGCTGTTCGCCCGCAAGAACTTCGGTCTTCAGGAGATGCCGCACGACGGCAGGCACGCCTGGCTGCGGCTGACGCCGGAGAAGGTCGTCTCCTGGGACTTCCGCAAACTGACGTCACCGTAGTCCGACCGCCCCACCCGGCTCATCCCTCCCGGCTGATCCCGACAGGCTCACCCCACCCGCCCGGCTCACTCCGCCTGACCGACTTGCCGCGCCGTCACCCGTAGCGCGTCCACCGCCGCCCGGATCGACGGGCGGCGGTCGGCGTCCGCGCGCCAGACGACGTACACATGTCGGCGCACCCGCTGTTTCAGCGGCGCGGTGACGACCGCCGCGGGCATCGGATGGCGTCCGAGCAGCGGTGCGATGCACACGCCGAGCCCCGCGGCGACCAGTCCGAGCTGGGTGTGGGTCTCGGCGGCGCGGTGGCCGACGATCGGCTCGATGCCCTTGGAGCGCAGCGTGAACATCAGCCACTCGTGGCAGAACTCGCCCTCGCCCCAAGTGATCCACTCGTCCTCGGCGAACTCGGCGAGGTCCACCTCGTCCCGGCCGGCGAGCCGGTGGTCGGCCGGCATGGCCACGTCGGCGGGGTCGTCCAGGAGCGGCGCCTTGACCAGGCCGTCGGGCAGCGGCATCGGCTTGTTGTACCAGTCGAGCACGACGGCCAGGTCGAGGTCGCCGCGCACCACCCCGTTGACGCCGCGCTCCGGCTCCAGCTCCGAGGAGCGGATGCGCAGCGCGGGGTGCTCGGCGCGCAGGGCGGCTAGCGCTGCGGGGAAGAGTCCGCGGGCGGCCGTCGGGAACGCCGACAGCCTCAGCTCGCCCGCCACCTGTCCGCGCTGCGCCTCCAGGTCGGCCTGGGCCAGCTCGACCTGGGAGAGGATGCGGGCCGCGTGCTCGGCGAGCAGCCGTCCGGCGTCCGTGAGCCGTACGCCCCGTCCGTTCTTGGCGAGGAGCTGCTGGCCGGCCTCGCGTTCCAGCTTGGCCAACTGCTGGGAGACGGCCGAGGTGGTGATGTGCAGGCCGGCGGCGGCACCGCTGACCGATCCGTGCCGGGCGAGGGCGTCGAGGGTACGCAGGCGCTCCAGGTTCAACATGTAAGCAATGCTACGAGATACCGCGTGCGAAATTTCGATTGTGCTACGAAGACGGCTGCCTCATCGTTGCCTGCATGAGCAGCAGCGTCACGTCCTCCACCGCAGCCCGCCGCGTCTTCGACTGGCGGCTGCGCTTCGGGCTCCTCTCCCTCGTCTGGGGTTTCAGCTTCCTTTTCATGAAGGTGGGCACTGATGCCTTCGCCCCGTTCCAGGTCACGCTCGGGCGGCTGGCGTTCGGTACGGCGGTGGTCGCCGCGGCGATGGCGGTGAAGCGGGAGCGGCTCCCGCGCGGGGCGCGGACGTGGGCGCATCTGGCGGTCGCCGGACTGCTGCTCAACTCGCTGCCGTTCTCCCTGTTCGCCTACTCGGAGCTGACGATCCCCTCATCCCTCGCGGGCATCTGCAACGCGACCTCGCCGCTGTGGGGCATGGCCCTGTCGCTGGTCGCCCTGTCCGAGGACCGGCCGACGCGACGCCGGGTGGCCGGCCTCGGCATCGGCTTCCTGGGTGTGCTGACGGTGCTGGGTGTCTGGCAGGGCTTCCACGGCCTCGACGTCACGGGCACGACGCTGGCCCTGCTGGCCTCGCTCAGCTATCCGATCGGCTGGATCTACGTCCGCCGCACGCTGGCCGGCTCCAGCCACTCCCACCTCTCGCTGAGCGGCACCCAGCTAGGACTGGCAACGCTGCAACTGGCCATCGTGACGCCGGTGTTCACCTCGGTACCGACCAGTTTCCCGGTGCTCCCGCTCCTGTCGGTCGCCGCCCTGGGCGTCCTCGGCACGGGGCTCGCCTTCCTGATCCAGTACGACCTGGTCGCCGAGGTCGGCCCGACGACCGCGCAGATGGTCACGTACTTCACCCCGGTGATCGCCACGGCCGCGGGCGTCGCGCTCCTCGGCGAGTCGCTGTCCTGGTCGACACCGGTCGGCGCGGTGATCGTCCTCGCCGGCGCGGCACTGACCCAGTCCCGCCCCAGGACCACCCCGCACAGCACCGTTCCCGACGGGACGGACACCGCGCCTGCGCCGACCCGCCGGGGGCGGGTACGACAGAGGTCGCGGGTCTGAGAACGCCCCGGGCGGGGCCGTGTCCCCGGCTCGCCCGCCGGCCGGCCTTGGGCATCCCGGCACGCACCGGCACCACGCCCAAGACGGTGTCCGGCACACCCCGACCACCTCGACCATCCCGGCCCCCGCCGAGCGGCCGAAACCGACCAACTGGCCCCGACCTCCCCCAGCGCAGGGCCGCTCCCGGACCACCCATCGGCCATTCCGACGCGGGTCGGCTACACCTCGATCCAAGCCGCCGGCACAGGCCACGTCCAAGGCAGTTCCCCACACCCAGACCCCAACCCCACCACACACCCCACACACCCCGACCGACCCCGGTCCTCCCCCAGCGCGCGGACGCCCTCCGGACCGCCCATCGGCCGCGCCCACGGGGGTCGGCAACAGGCGTAGACAGATCGGCCCGGGCGGGCACTGGTCGGCGCGGGGCCGCATCCGAGGCGGTCTCCGGCGTTCCCTCGACCACCGCCGAGCGTCTCACCCTTCCCCACGCGCCCGGTCCCCGTGCGGCCCGCCTCGCCTCGCACGGGCACCGGCACCGGCACACGAGACCGGCATGTCGCCCGATCCCCACCGCCCCGTCGGCGCGCGTGCGGCCCCGGTCGCCGGGCGGGGCCCACGGCGTCGTCGCTACCGGCTCACCGCCCAGGCGGGCCCGGCCAACCCGGCAATCCGCCCTGGCAATGCGCCCTGCCGTTCCGTCCACCGAACGAGCCCGCCGAAGGCGGCCCAGGACCGCCAAGGTGCCCACGCGGGGACGGCGCGTGGGCCGTGGAGAGGGTGCCGGGGGGGGGCACCGATTCCCCGCGTCTCAGACATGGCTCCGCGGCGGTCCCGACCCCGGCCCGACCGCCACCGCGACCGCCTCCGCCAGCGGACCGATGTCGTCCTCCGTCAGTGTCGAGACGGTGATCCGGATGCCGGGCGGGGCGCTCATGCGGAAGCGGGCGCCGGGGGCCACGGCCCAGCCGGCGTGCAGGAGGCGGGCGACGGCGCCGGTCTCGTCCGGCACCTGGATCCACACGTTCATACCGCTGCGCCCGTGCGCGGCGACCCCGTGCCGCGCGAGGGCGCGAAGGAGCGCGTCCCGGCGTCGCCCGTACACCGCCGCCACCGCGCGCGTGTCCACCGCACCGTCCGCCCACAGCAGGGCCACGGCCCGCTGGGTGATGCGGCTGACCCAGCCGGGCCCCAGCCGCTGCCGCCCGCGCACGCGGTCCAGCGTGACGGAGTCCCCGGTGAGCACGGCGAGCCGAAGATCGGGGCCGCAGGCCTTGGCTGCCGAGCGGACGAACGCCCAGCTCCGTGTCGTACCGGCGAGGGAATTCAGGGGGAGGTCCACGATGCGATGGCCGTGGTCGTCCTCGATGAGCAGCGTCTCTGGGTGGTCGCGCAGTACGGATCGCAGGGCACGCGCGCGCGTGGCGCTCACCGCCGCGCCCGTCGGGTTCTGCGCGCGGTCCGTGACCACCAGGGCACGGGCGCCGGACGCGAGGACCCGGCGTACGTCGTCGGGCAGCGGCCCCTGGTCGTCGACGCCGACGGCGACCGTGTGCAGGCCGAGCGCGGGCACCAGGTCGAGGAGACTGCCCCAGCCCGGGTCCTCGACGGCGACGGCGTCGCCGGGCTTGAGATGGGCCGCGAGGATCCGTTCCATCGCGTCCAGCGAGCCGGAGGTCACCGCCACGGGTCCGTCCGGCACACCGTCGGCGTCCAGCTCGGCCCGCGCGACGCGCGCCAGTTCCGGGTCCACGGGCGCGTGCCCGTACAGCACCGGTTCGCGGTCGCCCCGTGCCGCCGCCGCGGCGAACACCGGGCCCAGCGCGGGCAGCAGCGCCGGGGCGGGATTGCCGTCGGACACGTCGCGCACACCCTGGGGCACCTCGACCCGGATGAACTCCCGCCCGGTGGTGGCCGGCTTCGCGCGCACCCGGCTGCCCCGCCGCCCGGCCGTCTCGATGACGCCGCGCTCGCGCAGGGTGCGGTAGGCGGCCGCGACGGTGTTCGGGTTCACCCCGAGCCGCTGCGCCAACTCCCGCATCGGGGGCAGGGGTTGCCCCGGCTCCAGCTCCCCCGAGCCCACCGCACGCTCGACGCTCGCGGAAATCTCCGCTGCGCCCCGCCCTGTGATCCGATACTCTCCTAGCACAAAGAAGATTATGCACTAGTGCAATGGAGAGCGCCATGCAGGGGACCACGCGGACGCAGACACCGTCGCAGTCCGGGGCCGTCTATCCGTCCACCGACCGCACCGTCCCCACCCGCTCGCCCGACCGGGCCTCCTACGACAAGGAGCTGGTGCACTCGATACTCGACGAGGGCTACGTCTGTCATCTCGGCTTCGTCCGCGACGGCGCCCCGGTCGTACTGCCGACGCTGTACGGCCGGGTGGGCGAGCGGCTCTACGTGCACGGCTCGACGGGTTCGCGCCCGCTGCGGATGACGGGCGCGGCCGATCCGGGGCTGCCGGTGTGCCTGACGGTGACGCACGTGGACGCGCTGGTGCTGGCCCGCTCGGCCTTCCACCACTCGATCAACTACCGGTCGGTGGTGGTGCACGGCACCGCGTACGAGGTCACGGACCCGCAGGAGCGGCGCACCGCGCTGGACGCCCTGGTCGACCACGTCGTCCCCGGCCGCTCCCAGGACTCCCGGCCGGCCAACAGGAAGGAGCTGGCCGCCACCGCCGTGATCCGCCTCGACCTGAACGAGGTCTCCGCCAAGCTCCGCACCGGCGGCGTGAACGACGAACCGGAGGACCTCGCCCTCCCGCACTGGGCCGGGCTCGTCCCGCTGCGCAAGGGGTACGACGCCCCGGTCGCCGACCCCGGTCTGGACCCCGGCACCACCCTGCCCGACTACCTGTCGGCCCTGTGATGCTGGTCCACCCCTGGGACGCGCCGGAGGACGACGCCGAGTGGCAGAGCTGGCTCGCGGGGCACGACTTCGGCCAGCTCGCGGTCAACGGCCCGCCCGGCGAACCGCCCCACGTCCAGCCGCTGCACTTCGCCTTCGACGCCACGTGCGGTCCGTACGGCGAGGTGGTCACGCACCTGACACGGCCCAACCCGCTGTGGCCCGCACTGGAGGCGGATCCGGTCGTCCTGCTGAGCGTGGTCGACGACTACGTGTACGTTCCCGGCCCCTGGCAGGCCGCCCCGGACGAGCCGCCCGAACACGGCGTGCCGACCAGCTTCTACGCGGCCGTGCAGCTCCGTTGCCGCGCCCGGGTCGTCGACGACCCGGACGAGAAGGCCGGCCTGCTCAACCGGCAGGTCGGCCACTTCCAGCCGCACGGCGGCTCCGCGCGGGCCGCGGCGGGCGAGGCGCCGTACGGCAGGCTGCTGTCCGGCATCCGCGGGCTGCGGCTGGAGGTGACCGGCGTACGGGCGAAGTTCAAGTACGCCGGCAAGCGCACCGGAGAGGTCCGGGACCGGATCGCCGCCGAGCTGGCCGGGCGGCGCGGCCCGCGTGACGCCGCGGCACGGGAGCATCTCTCGCGGCGCGGCGGACTCCGCCCGAAGCCGTCGGGCTGAGGGCAGCGGACGAAGAGCAGCGGACGCCGGGCGAACGTGTCCGCGTGGGGACGGACCTCTCGACCTCTCGACCTCTCCCCTCGAGAGGCCCCCGCCCTCACGCCGGCGCGGTGCGCGTCCGCGCCTCCCGCGTCTCCGTCACCGCGAGCCCCGCGACCGAGCCGAGCATCAGCAGCGTGCCGGCCAGGGTCGCCGCCGTGAGGTGCTCCCCGAGCAGCAGGACGGCGAGCGCCGCCGCGCTGACCGGCTCGAGCAGCATGATCACGGAGACGGTCGCGGACCGCACGACGGCCGCACCGGCGAAGTAGAGCCCGTAGGCGAGGGCGGTCGGGACGGCCGCGACGTACGCCAGCAGCCACAGGAGCCGGACCGGTTCGGCGGTGTGCGGCACCAGGCCCTCAGCCAGGGCGAGCGGCAGCAGGCACAGGCTCGTGACGGCGAACGCCCCCACGGACGTACTGGCGGCGTCCGCCCCGCCGTCACGTCCCCACCAGCGGGTGAGCAGCGTCATCACCGAGTACCCGGCGGCGGACAGCAGCGCGAGAAGTACGCCCGACAGGCGGACGGTCGCGCTCCCCGGGCCGAGGACGAGCACCACGAGCCCGGCGAGCGCACCGACGACGGCCGCGGCGCCGCCCCGTCCCAGCCGCTCGCCGAGGGCGAGGCGCGCGCCGAGCGCGATCAGCACGGGGCCGGCGCCGAGGGTGACGACAGTGGCGACGGCGAGCCCGGTGGAACGCACCGCGGCGAAGTACGCGGTCTGGAACACCGCGAGACCGAGACCGGTGACGAGAGCCCGCCACGCCTTGCGTGCGAACGGCTCACGTACGGCCCTGCGCCCGCGCGGGCGCAGCGGACGGGCGGCGAGCAGCAGGACGAGCCCGACCGCGCAGCGCCAGAACGACAGCGCGACGGGCCCCATGTCGCTCGCTCGGTAGACCAGTGAGGCGGCGGCACCGGCGGTGCCCCAGGCGACACCGGCGACGATCAGATACAGGAGGCCACGCCCGACGGGCAGGCCGGAGACGGCATTCGACACGATTTCTCTCCGCAGACGCGCACGGGGCGCGGAAGTTCGAAGCGGCCCCGGAACGAACGAGCGGGGGCGCGGGGACTCACGTCTGCGGGCAGCACCGTCCGGCCCGGCGGCAGTGTGCCGGGCTCGTCGCGGAAGCCCGCCTCAGGCGGCCGGAGGCGGGAGGACGAGTGCGTCGGAGTGCATGATCGGCACCTTAGGCCGACGTTCCCCGGCTCGACAACTCCCTTTCGGGCCCTCCGCCGGCCACGGGGTTGGCGGAGCCCTTCGCCGGCGCCGACGACTGGGCGATGAAGGCGCCGGCCAGCACCACGACGCCGCCGATGATCTGCGGGGCGGAGAGGTGCTCGCCGAGCAGCACCCAGGCGAGCACGGTCGCGATGACCGCTTCGAGGCACGCCACGACTCCGGCGACCTGCGGAGACAGCCGGCGCACGGAGACCACACCGGTGACGTAGGCGAGGACCGTGGCGAGGAGCACGATCCAGGCCAGCAGCAGGGCGGCGGCGACGGGGGTGCCGTCCATGGGGACGCTGTCGGCGAGGACCGACCACTCCATCGACCAGGGCCGGGCGACGACGGTGAGTACGGCGGCCCCGACGAGCAGGCCGTGAGCGATGACGCCGAGCGGGTCGGGCGCCTCGTCACCGGCGTCGGCGCCCTGGTCGGACAGGACGAAGTAGCCGACCTGGCAGCAGGCGGCGCCGAGCGCGAGCAGCAGTCCGAGGGCGTCGAAGCGCAGCCCCGACCAGACCTCGACGACGCAGGCGAGCCCGCCGACCGCCAGGACGACGCCGAGCGCGGCGGCGCGCGTGACCGGCCGCCGCTGCACGAACCGCACCCAGCCGAGCACCAGGGCGGGTGCCAGGTACTCGACGAGCAGCGCGACGCCCACGGGGATCCGGGAGATGGCGGCGAAGTAGCAGGCCTGCACACCGGCCACGGCGAGCAGCCCGAACCCGGCGAGCAGTCCGGGGCGGCGGCGCAGCAGCGCGCGGTGGCGCACGGCGAGCGGCAGCATCACCAGAGCCGCGCCGGCCACGCGCAGCCAGACGACGTGGAGCGGATCGAGTCCGGCCTCGATCAGCGGCTTGGCCGCGACTCCGGAGCCTCCGAAGGCGACCGCGGAGGCGAGTGCCAGACCGAGACCGGTGCCCTTGCCGCGGTTGCCGCGAGCGCTGTCAGACGTATGCACCGGCACATGATGACAGGGGACGACATGACCGTCACCCCCAATGACACCTGTCTCACCGACTGGACGCCCGGTACCGACGCCGACGAGAAGCCGAGCCGGGGGCGGCCTCGGCGCTAGGGCCAGGGCCGGGACAACGCCGGGGGCCCGCGCCAGAGCCCGGGGCCGGGGGCGGACCGGGGCCGAGGGACGGACCGGGACCGGATGCTGTTGGCGAATCCTGTGGCGGTCGGTGTTTGGACAGTCTGTCCCGGCAGAAGCGCAACTTCGGCGGCGTGTCGCCGGAACAAACTATCCAATCATGAGGCCCGGACCACGGGGCCGACGGCTGTCCGACCGATTCGCCAACAGCGCCGGGACCGGGACCGGCTCAGGGTGCCGGGGCGGGCCGAAGCAGAGGGCCGCGCCAGAGCCCGGGGCCCGGGGGCGGGCCGCAGCCTAGAGCCGGACCAGGTCCGGGGCCGAGACCGGGAGCCGAGGGCGGGCCGAAGCCGAGGGCCAGACCGGGACCGGGGGACCGGAGCCGGGGGCCGGCTCAGGGGGTCGGCTCGAAGTGGCTCTCCACGCGCGCGAGCACCGTGTGCGGCTCGACGGCCGCGCGGGCCAGCACCTCGACGGCGCGCGCCTGCGGGTCCGCGACCAGGGCGGCGAGCAGGTCGACGCCGCAGGCCCGGGCCACCCCGCGCCGGGCGGCGCGTGCGCAGGCGGCCTCCATGGCCGCCGCGGCCAGCGGCGAGAACCCTGCGACGCCGGGCACGACGGGCACGGCGCCGGAGTCCTCGACGGAGCTCTGCCAGCGCAGCCCGTAGCCGATGCTGCGCTGCACGAGATAGCCGAGCAGCCGGGCGATCCGGGGCCCGTCCCCGAGCAGCGCACGCGCCTCGGCGTCGCACTCCAGGAGCGAGTGCAGCAGATGGGCCGTGTCGATCTGCCGGTCCCCGTCCCGCACCGCCCGGCGACGGGCACCGGAGACCGCCGATGCCAGTTCCGCGCTGAACCGGTCATCGAGGTCGGTGCCTTCCGGGCGCCGGCCGCCTTGCTCGCCGGCCGACTGCCGGGGGATACGGGGTTGCACATCACCCAGCTCATCAGTCCCAAGGGGCCGGGTCATCCCCGAAGGGAAGCATTTCGCCGTCCCACACAGAGTGGACCCGCCCGACCGGAATCTCCTCCTTGCGGATGAGATCAAGCCGTTTCGGCCCACCAGGCGCGCGCCGCCTTGCCGCGCGCCCACCGGGGCAACCGAAACGGACCCTCGCGGGTCGAACAAGGACATGAGGAGCAGGTGCTGGCTCGTGGCGCTGCCCGCCGTCGACGGCAGGCAGTACGTGTACCGGGTGGACGCCCCGGCGGAGGCGCTGCTCGCCGACCTGTTCTGGGAGGCGTGGCACTGCCACGACGAGAGCGCCTTCCCGCGCGCGTGGGATCTCTTCGACGCGGCGGTGATACGGCGGGTCGACTGAGCGCGCCCCACGCGAAGACCCTCCATGCGAAGGGCGTCCAAGGGCATCCATACGAAGGCCCTCAACGCGAAGGTGCCCCGTGGATCTCTCCACGGGGCACCTCACTGTCAGTCCTCGTCGGCGAGGATCAGGTACAGCTTCTTGCGGGCGTCACCGATGACGGCGAGCGCCTTCTCCCGCTGTTCCTTGCTGCCGGTCTTCCAGACCTGGCCGAAGGCCTCCATCAGTCCGAACCCGGCCTGCCGGATGTCGTTCAGAGCCTCCCAGTCGACGCCCCGCGAGGCCTCTTCCCAGGGAGCCTCCGGGCCTTCCTCGGCCGCGGTCCGGCCCGCCTCGGTGAGCGCGAACAGCTTCTTGCCGCCCTCGCTCTCGCTGGCGATCAGGCCCTCGTCCTCCAGTAGCTGGAGGGTGGGGTACACCGACCCGGGGCTGGGCTTCCACGCCCCGCCGCTGCGCTCGGCGATCTCCTGGATCATCTCGTAGCCGTGCATCGGCCGGTCCTTCAGGAGGGCAAGGATCGACGCCCGTACGTCGCCACGCCGTGCCCTTCCCCTGGGCCCACCACGCCCTCGGCCGCCCCAGGGGCCGCCGTGACCGAAGCCCGGCCCGAAGGGGCCGCCGGGGCCCCCGGGGCCACCGCCGGGACCGCCCGGCCCGAAGGGGCCGAAAGCCGCACGCCGGCCGTCGAAGCCACCGCGGCCGAAGGGGCCGCCCTCTCCGTGGCCGTGTCCACCGTGTCCACGCTCGTATCCGTGGGTACGCATCGCCATCACTCCATTCAGTCGTTGATCTGTCGCGATGCCTCAACGATATATCGGAACGTATCGCATGGCAACCCCCTGCCGAACGGGACACCCGCTCCCGCTCGGTCCGGAAAGATCCTTTATCCGGTACTCGAAACAAGGCGGGCGCCCTACAGTGAGGCGGCGATGACACTCCTACACGCTCATGACTACGGGGGCGACGGCCCCCAACTGGTGCTTCTGCACGGCCACGCCCGGTCGCTCACCGACTGGGACGCCTCGGCCTCCCTGCTCACCGCCGGACACCGGGTCCTCGCCCTCGACCTGCCCGGACACGGCCGCTCTCCGAGCGCCTCCCCCTGGACCGTTCCCACCGTGGTGGGGCACATCGCGGACACCCTCGAGGCGCACGGCGTGCCGGAGGCCGTCGTGGTGGGCCACTCCCTCGGCGGCCTGATCGCGGTCGAGTACGCCCGCGCCAGGGCCCGCGCCGCCGTCAACCTCGACGGCTTCTGGTGGGGGCGCGAGCGACCGGGCGCGGAGCAACTGGCCGAGGGCCTGCTGGCGTCGGCCGGGGCGATCGCCCCGTCGGGGTACATCGAGGAGCGGGTCGAGAACTCCGCCCCGTTCGGGGTTCCCGCCGACCGTGCGGAGGCCGCCGCCCGCAGGGCCGCCCGCCCGTTGCCCGACGGCAGGTGGCAGACGCTGCCTGAGCGGGCGGAGGCGCTGGAGATCTTCGACGAGCTCCACCGGCTCGGCGCGCTCGGTGTCACCTCGTGGCTGGAGGGGGTCGACCGTCCACTGCTGCTGGTGCAGGCGGGCCGGCGGCCGCCGGCCCCGCCCGGCATGGAGTGGTTCGACGAGTTCAGCGCCCGGTTCGCGCGAGAGGTCTCAGACGAACTGGCCGCGCTCGCCCGCACCCGGCCGACGCTCGCGGTCAGCCGTGTCGACGCCACTCACGTCATGCACATGGAGGCCCCGGAGGCGGTGGCGTCGCTGGTCACCGGATTCGTCCGAGGACTGCCCGACTGAGCATCCCGGCCGGGTGACCGACTGAGGATCCCCGCCGGGTGACCGACTGAGGATCCCCGCCGGGCCGGCGAGGCGGGGGCGGGCCCGACCGAGGGATCCCGCCCCCGAATCCGGTCCAGAGCTCGGGAATTGGCCTTGGTCCACGGCCCGGGCAGGCGTCTAGCGTCGGGGCATGCGCATCCGAATCGTCGACGCCTTCACCGACCGGCCCTTCGCCGGCAATCCCGCAGGGGTCCTGCTTCTCGACGCCTTCCCGGAGGACGACCGGCTCCGGCGGGTCGCCCTGGAGGTCAACCACGCCGAGACCGCGTTCGCCCACCGCCTGCCCGCGGGCGGCGAGGCCGACTGGGCGCTGCGCTGGTTCACACCGGTTGCCGAGGTCGCGATGTGCGGCCACGCCACGCTCGCCACCGCCCACGTCCTGCACACCACGGGCGCCCACGAGGGGCCGGTGCGGTTCGCCACCCTCAGCGGCGTACTCGTCGCGACGCCCCGCGAGGACGGCTCGGTCACCCTGGACTTCCCGACCGCGCCGCTCACCCCGGTCGAGGCCCCGGCGGGCGTCGCCGAGGCGCTGGGCGCCGAGCCCCACGCCGTCCTGGACACCGGTCCGCACACCGGGGACCTGTTGGTCGAGGTCGCCGACGAGAAGACCGTGCGCGGGCTGACGCCGGACCACAAGGCGCTGGCGGCCCACTCCGGGCGCGGCGTCATCGCCACCGCCCGGGCCGAGGACCCCGCCCGCGGCTACGACTACGTCTCCCGCTGCTTCTTCCCGGGCGTCGGCATCGACGAGGACGCCGTCACCGGCAGCGCCCACACGGCGCTTGCGCCCTTCTGGTCCGAGCGCCTCGGCCGCCCCGACCTCACCGGGCTCCAGGCCTCGCCCCGTTCCGGGCGGGTGCGCACGCAACTGCGCGGCGGGCGCACGCTGCTGAGCGGGCACGCGGTGACGGTGATCGACGGCGAGCTGCTGGCCTGACACGGCACAGGAACGCGGCACAGGAACACGACACGGGAACGCGCTGTGGCGCACGTGGCGCACGTGGCGCACCTGGCGCACCTGGCGCGCCCGCGCGTTCACGCCGTCGGCAGCCAGTCCACCTTCCCGGCCAGCAGCCCGTAGCCGACGAAGGCCCCGATGTCGAGCAGCGAGTGCGCCACCACCAGCGGGCCCACCCGCCCCCAACGGCGGTACAGGTAGACGAACACGACGCCCATCACCATGTTGCCGACGAAGCCGCCGATGCCCTGGTAGAGGTGGTACGACCCGCGCAGCACCGAACTGGCCGCCATCGACGCGCCCCTGCTCCAGCCGAGCCGGTCGAGCCGGCGCAGCAGGTAGCCGACGACGATGACCTCCTCCAGGACGGAGTTCTGCACCGCCGAGAGGATCAGTACGGGGTACTTCCACCACACGTCGGGCAGGGCCTCGGGCACCACGGTGAGGTTGAAGCCGAGGCCGCGGGCGGCCAGGTAGAAGGCGATGCCGGTGCTGCCGATGACGGCGGCGACGGCGGCTCCGCGGCCCAGGTCGGGCCACGGGCGGCTGCGGTCGAACCCGAGAGCGCGCAGCCCGCTGCCCTCGCGCAGCAGGAAGTGCGCCACCAGGGCGACCGGGACGAGGGCCGTGGTGATCCCGAAGAGCTGCCAGGCCAGGTCCAGCCAGGGACGCCCGGGCGCCGCGGAGGCGTTGAGGGTGGCCGCCTGGTCCTTGAGCCCGCCGGGCCGGGTGACCGAGCCGATGAAGCTGATGAGGGCGGACACCCCGCTCGCGCCGAGCGAGAGCGCCAGGACGAGCAGCGTCTCGTCACGCAGGATCCGCCGCGTAAGCCGCTCCTCCGCCCATGGCTCCTCGCCGAGTCGCTTCTGAGGGAACGAATCGTCCACCGGGCCCGCCTCCGCCATGCACACCTGCCTCTAGCTGGGACGTCACAGCTTGCCCGATCAGTATGGGGCGGCGCGCGGCGGGGCCGGACCCGGCGAAGGCGGACCCGGCAAAGGAGGACCCGGCTGCCGTCAGCTCACCGGCACCGGCTCCGATCCCGGCTCCGGTTCCGGCTCCGGCAGGCCCACCGGCCACAGGTGCACGGGATCGCCCACGCGCATGAGTTCGACGTAGCGGCGGGTCGTGGCGGCCAGCGCGGCCTCCCGGGACAGGCCCGCCTCCAGCCCCCGGTGGAACGTGGCAGCCTGCCAGGACGCGCCGTTGACCCGGCGCCGGCACCGCTCCTCGATCACACCGAGATACAGGTCCCGGTCCGCGGGCTCCACACCCCACGCGTCGAGACCGGCTTCGGCGAGCGGCAGCAGTTCGTCGCGTACGAGGACGGCGGCGTCGACCTCGGTGGTACCGCCGAGGCGGCCGCGCCGGGGCCACTCGAAGCGGGCGTCGATGCCGTGGCGGCACGCGGCCTCGAAGTTGGCGGCGGCGGCCTCGAACGGCAGCCGGGTCCACACCGGCCGGGGCTCCTCGGCGAGCGCGCGCACGACGCCGTAGTAGAAGGCCGCGTTGGCGATGACGTCGGTGACGGTGGGGCCCGCGGGCAGGACCCGGTTCTCCACGCGCAGGTGCGGGACGCCGTCGGCGATGTCGTAGACGGGGCGGTTCCAGCGGTAGACGGTGCCGTTGTGCAGGACGAGTTCGGAGAGCGAGGGCACGCCGCCCGCGTCCAGGACCTCCAGCGGGTCCTCCTCGTCGCAGATCGGCAGCAGCGCCGGGAAGTAACGCCGGTTCTCCTCGAACAGGTCGTAGGCCGAGGTCACCCACCGCTCGCCGAACCAGGTGCGCGGCCGCACGCCCTGGGCCTGCAGCTCGGGCGGGCGGGTGTCGGTGGACTGCTGGAACAGCGGGGGCCGCGACTCGCGCCACAGTTCGCGGCCGAACAGGAAGGGCGCGTTGGCGCCGAGGGCGATCTGCGCGGCGGTGACCGCCTGGGCCGCGTTCCACACGTCGGCGAAGCGGTCCGGGGTGACCTGGAGGTGCAGTTGCACCGAGGTGCAGGCGGCCTCGGGGGCGATGGACTTGGAGGTGCAGGTCAGGCGCTCGACGCCCTCGATGTCGAGGGTGAAGTCCTCGCCGCGGGCGGCCACGATCTGTTCGTTGAGCAGTGCGTAGCGGTCGACGGCGGAGAGATTGGAGGAGACGAGGTCGTCCCGGTCGAGCGTCGGCAGAATGCCGATCATCGCGATTCCCGCGTCCACCTCGCCCGCCTTGCGATCCGCATATGCCAACGATGTACGGATCTCCTCGGCGAGCCGGTCGAATACCCGGCCGCCCAGGCGGTGGGGAGCTATGTTGACTTCCAGGTTGAACATGGCGAGTTCTGTTTGGAAGTCGCGACTGGCGATGCGCTCGAGGACTTGCGCATTCAACATTTTCGGCATCCCGTCGGCACCGACGAGATTCAATTCGATCTCCAGCCCCATCAGGTTCTTCGGGCGGTCGAACCGCTTCTCCGCCAGAAGTCGCTCCAGGCCCGTCAGGCACCGCTGGAGCTTCTCGCGGTAGCGCTGGCGATCGGACAGGTCGAACTGACCTGCCACGACCTTCTCCCCCATGGAAGAGTCCCTTCTCGGAGCGACGAGTGGAAGATCCGGCCGCCGGTGGCCGGCGGCCGGCGGCCGGTCGGGTGGGATGATGATGCCCAGCCGAAGCGATCGATAACGTCCCCGCACCGGCCAGGCACCCGCTACGCTGTGCCGATGTGACCGGTGGCACATTCACCGGGCATGGCACGTCGAGCAGTTTCCCGGGCCGACAACTCGTGAAAAACGCCGACGACAATTGGCCGACCGCTCGGTGAACATTCCCCGAGGTCACCGTCGTACACCCGGTTCGAAATCCGGAGGATTCCCGCATATCGGCGGCCGAATTCAACCTTGTACCGGTTACCGGAATCGGCTAGCCGAAACACAGTCTGAACACATGTCGTATAAACTCCGCGGACGAGGCAGCGGACCGGCGCCCGCGGTCAAGGATCCTGCCGTCGAGCTGACGCGCGGCAGGCCTCACCCACTTCTCGGTTCCAGGACCCGGCCCCTGCCTCCCCAGCCCCGTGAGCCGACAGCGTCGTCCGCCCCGCTCCGCCCTCGCGCCACTGTGCCTTCGAATGAGAGGCGACCCATCATGCCCCTGCGTGTCTCCCCGGCCCCCGCGCCGGCCCTGCGCTCCGTCCTCACCGCCCTCTCCTCGCCCACCGCGGTCCGAGAGGCCAGGACTCCCGCCCTGCTCGGCGCCCAGGGACCCGCCACGCCCGAACTGCCGCTGCCCGTGCACGTCCTCGACCGGATCACGGCGGAGGGCGTGACGGCGACACGGCTGACCGGGTGGCGGTTCCACATCCGGTGCGGAGACCGGGCGGTGGCGGCGGCGGAGACCATGCTGACCCCCGACGGCTGGGCGTTCTCGCACTTCTTCGAGGGCCCCTACGTCGCCTCGACCGAGCGCGCGCTGCGGCAGGCCGAGTCGGTGACGCAGTCCTACCAGCCGCGTCTGCTGTCGGTTCCCGAGCTGTACATGCTCACGCTGTGGCTGCACGGCGACTGCACCGCGGACGCCGCCGCCGGGCAGCCCGCGGCCACCGACCTGCTGGTGCCGCTGGCGCCGGCGCCTCCCGGCATCGCGGCCCACCGGCCGCACCGGGTGGCCGAACTGCTGCCGGTCCTCACGCACCGGCTGGCGCCGACGCGGCTGCTGGGCTCTCCCGCCTGACCTGCCCCGCTCTCCCCCCACCCGCGCGGACTAGCCCCATTCGGCCATGCCGAACCATCCGAAGTGACAGTGCAGTTGGGCTGAACCGTCCGCGCGGGTGATGCGTCATCAACCTGTGAGAAGCGGTGCTGCCAAATACCTGCGGATCGACGCCCGTGGGGCAACACTGGGTTCGGACCGACTTATACAACGGGGGGGGCGGCCATGAACGACGTTTCACGCCGCGGAACAGACAAGACAGCGCACTCACCCATCACGACAGACCGAGAGACCCCACCCATGTGTCAGCACCAGCCACCGTGCCCCTCAGCCGTCTCCGCCGACCGGGAGTCCGCCCGGCTCGTGGCGCACCACCCGGAGCAGGGGTGGAGCCTGCTGTGCAACGGTGTCGTCCTCTTCGAGGACACCGGTGAGCTACTGCCGGACGGTCGGGTCATCGCCCCGCACCGCCCTGTCGGCGCGGGTCTGATCACCGCTGCCTGACCACCGCCGCCCGACCACCGACCGGACGGTGTGACGCCGCTCCGCCCGGTGCATCACGGGGCCGGCCCGCAGCCACGGCTGCGCACCGGCCCCCACGCGTGTCCGGAGTCGGTCACTCCCCGTAGCTCCGCCGGTCCCACGTGGTGACGAGCCGGTTTCCGGGCCCGGATCTCCTTCCCCCGAGCGCCGGGTTTCCGGAAGACTCCTCAAAGTTTCACGGTCCGCGGCGACGGAGGTGGGGGAAGTGGCAGCAGACGGGGCCCGGACCAGGACGGCTTCCGGTGGCCGGGGCAGGGTCACGATCACGGACATCGCCCGTCGCGCGGGGGTTTCGGTGCCGACCGTGTCCCGGGTCGTGAACGGCCGGTCGGACGTGTCGCCCGGAACCCGGGCGCGGGTGGAGGAGTTGCTGCGCCGGCACGGCTACCGCAAGCGCACCGCCTCTCCCGGCCACCGGGCCGCCCTGATCGACCTGGTCTTCAACGACCTGGACAGTCCCTGGGCCGTGGAGATCATCCGAGGCGTCGAGGAAGTGGCCCACGCCGCCGGGGCGGGCACCGTGGTGTCCGCGATCCACGGGCGTTCGGGCGACGCCCGTCAGTGGATGCGCAATCTGCGGGCCCGGGCCTCCGACGGCGTCGTGCTCGTCACCTCCGCCCTCGACCCGGTCCTCCACCAGGAGCTGCGCATCCTCGGTGTGCCCCTGGTCGTCGTCGACCCGGCGGGCTCCCCCGCACTGGACGTGCCCACCGTCGGCGCCGCCAACCGGTCCGGCGGCATGGCGGCCACCGAGCATCTGCTGGCGCTGGGACACCGCAGGATCGGCCTGGTCACCGGGCCACCGCGGCTGCTGTGCTCGCGGGCCCGCCTCGACGGCTACCGAGCCGCTCTGGAAGGAGCCGGCGTCGGCGTGGACGAGTCCCTGATCGTCCCCGGCGACTTCCGCCACGAGTCCGGCTTCGCGGGCTGCGAAGCCCTGCTCGGCCTCCCCACCCCTCCGACCGCCGTCTTCGCGGCCAGCGACCAGATGGCGCTCGGCGCGATCGAGGCGCTGCGCCGGCGTGGGCTGAGGGTGCCGCAGGACCTGAGCGTCGTCGGCTTCGACGACCTTCCGGAGGTCCGCTGGTCGGCGCCGCCGCTGACGACGGTGCGCCAGCCGCTCGCCGACATGGGCAAGGTGGCCGCGCGCACGGTGCTCCGCCCGACCCGCGACAAGCGGCCGGACTCGTCACGGGTCGAGCTGGGCACGGAACTGATCCTCCGCTCCAGCACGGCGCCCCCGCCCGGCTCCGCGGCACTCTCCCGCTGAGCCCGCGCCCTACGCCTCCCGCCCGAGCCTGCGGCGCGGCGAGCGCACCACGACCTTCCCCCAACTGATCGCACCCGCGATCTCCACCCTGAGCACCACGGGCGCCCCGGTGTCGACCGTCCGCGACGTCTTGACCTCGGCGAAGCTCGTCACCAGTGAGTCGGTGTCCACCACGATGCCGGGCCGGGTCACGAGCTTCAGCGCCCCGGCCTGCATGTCGAGGTCGATGCGGAGGGTGCCGTGGGTGATCACGGCTCGGGCGAGGTCGAGCGTCACCTCGCCCCAGGCCGACCGGATCTCCATCCGCCGCGGCACCACCCAGCCCTCGCCCCGCCGGGTGGACGCCCCCTCCTGCTCGATGCGGACGACGTCCTTGGCCGCGGCGGCGGGGATCGGGGTCCGGTCCGGCACGACGGGCAGGTCGGCGGTGAGGGCGGCCAGCTCGCCCTGCGTGCGCGCGGTGAGTGCCGCGCCCACCCGCTCGTCCAGCTCCTCAGCGGTGAGCCGGCCGTCGCCCGCGGCGGCGCTCAGTATGTCCACGGCTCTGTCCCGGTCCGTGTGCGAGGCCCGGAGTGCGGGCGTCCCGCCGTCCTGCGAGGGCTGCACCGACATAGCTCGACCCCGATCTCCCCGGGGCGTCGTGCGACCACCCCACCACTGCGGCAGACTAACGCTATATCGCGTTATACCCAACGGCCAACCCCGCGTCCACCGTTCCCCTCCCCCGGCCTATCGTGACCGGCATGCAGTCCTACACGATCGGCCAGGCGGCGCGGCTGCTCGGCGTCAGCCCGGACACCGCCCGCCGCTGGGCCGACGCGGGCCGGTTCGCCACCCAACGCGACGAGGGCGGGCGGCGCGTCGTCGACGGGCGCGACCTGGCCGCCTTCTCGGTCGAACTCGCCCGCTCCGGTGGCGCCGACGCGGAGACCCCGTACACCTCGGTCCGCAACGCCTTCCCGGGGATCGTGATCGCGATCAAGCTCGGCGACGTCGCCGCCCAGGTCGAGATCCAGGCGGGCCCGCACCGGCTCGTCTCCCTGCTGACCCGGGAGGCGGTGGAGGAACTCGGCCTGGAGGTCGGCATGGAGGCCACCGCCCGGGTGAAGTCGACGAATGTCCATATCGACAGAACCTGACCGGCCACCAGACCTGACCGGCCACCCGACGCGACCGGCCACCCCAACGCGACCGACGTGACCGACGCGACCGGATCCGCGCGTGCCTCACCGATGTCGGCGAGGGTCAAAGCGACGCAGACACGCGCGTACCCGACACAAGGCATCCGCCGGGCTACGGTGCCCTCATGAGCCTGAGCATCCGCAACCAACTCCCCGGCACCGTCACCGCCGTCACCCCGGGCGAGGCCATGGCGACGGTCGGGGTCCGCCTCTTCGGCGGCCAGGACCTCACCGCGGCGATCACCCGGGACGCCGCCGAGGACCTGGCTCTCGCCACCGGCACCGCCGTCCGGGCCCTGGTGAAGTCCACGGAGGTCGCCCTGGCCACCGGGCTCGCCGAGGGCCTGTCCATCCGCAACCGGCTGCCCGGTACGGTCACCGCCCTCACCGCCGGCGCCGCGATGGCCTCCGTGGCGGTCGCCGTCGAGGGCGCCGAGCTGACCGCAGCCATCACCAGGGAGGCCGCCGACGACCTGGGCCTGGCCGTCGGCGTTCCGGTCGTCGCGCTGATCAAGGCGACCGAGGTGTCCCTCGTGACCGCCTGACACGCCGAGAGGCTCCGTCCGGGCCTGCGCCTGCACGGAGCCTCTCTCATACGGAGCTCAGTCCTCCCTTACGGGACTCAGTCCTCGTACGCGTCCAGCGGCGGGCAGGAGCAGACGAGGTTCCGGTCGCCGAAGGCCTGGTCGACGCGGCGCACCGGCGGCCAGTACTTGTCGGCGGCGGACACCCCGGCCGGGAAGACGGCCTCCTCGCGGGTGTACGCGTGGTCCCACTCGCCGCCCAGCGCACCGGCGGTGTGCGGCGCGTTGCGCAACGGGTTGTCGTCCTCGGACCAGGTGCCGGAACCGACCTTCTCGATCTCCGCGCGGATGGCGATCATCGCCTCGCAGAACCGGTCCAGCTCGGCCAGGTCCTCGGACTCGGTCGGCTCGATCATCAGCGTGCCGGCCACCGGGAAGGACATCGTCGGCGCGTGGAAGCCGTAGTCGATCAGGCGCTTGGCGACGTCGTCGACGCTCACCCCGGCCGCCTTGGTCAGCGGGCGCAGATCGATGATGCACTCGTGCGCGACAAGACCGCCGGGGCCGTTGTAGAGCACCGGGAAGTACGGTTCCAGGCGCTTGGCGATGTAGTTGGCGGACAGCACGGCCACCTGCGTGGCGCGCTTGAGTCCCTCGCCGCCCATCAGCCGGACGTACGACCACGAGATCGGCAGGATGCCGGCCGAGCCCCACGGCGCCGCCGAGATCGGGCCGACACCGGTCTGCGGACCGGCCGCGGGCTGCAGCGGGTGGTTGGGCAGGTACGGCGCGAGGTGCGACCGTACGGCCACGGGGCCGACGCCGGGACCGCCGCCGCCGTGCGGGATGCAGAACGTCTTGTGCAGGTTCAGGTGGGAGACGTCGCCGCCGAAGTGGCCGGGCTTGGCGAGGCCGACCAGGGCGTTGAGGTTGGCGCCGTCCACGTAGACCTGGCCGCCCGCGTCGTGCACCTGGGCGCAGATGTCCGCGACGTGTTCCTCGAACACGCCGTGCGTGGAGGGGTAGGTGATCATCAGCACGGCCAGCTCGTCGCGGTGCTTCTCGATCTTGGCGCGCAGGTCCTCGACGTCGATCTCGCCGTCCTCGGCGGTCTTGACGACGACGACCTTCATGCCGGCCATCACGGCGCTCGCGGCGTTGGTGCCGTGTGCGGAGGACGGGATGAGGCAGACGGTGCGCTGCTCGTCGCCGTTGGCCCGGTGGTAGCCGCGTACGGCCAGCAGGCCCGCGAACTCGCCCTGCGACCCGGCGTTCGGCTGGAGCGACACCTTGTCGTACCCGGTGACCTCGGCGAGCCGCTCCTCCAGCTCACGGATGAGGGTCAGGTAGCCCTGGGCCTGCTCGGCGGGCGCGAAGGGGTGCAGCGCGCCGAACTCGGGCCAGGTGACCGGCTCCATCTCGGTGGTCGCGTTGAGCTTCATCGTGCAGGAGCCCAGCGGGATCATGCCGCGGTCCAGTGCGTAGTCCCGGTCGGCGAGGCGGCGCAGGTAGCGCAGCATCGCGGTCTCGGAGCGGTGCTGGTGGAAGACGGGGTGGGTCAGGAAGTCGTCGGTGCGCAGCAGCGCCTCGGGCAGCGTCTCCCCGGTCTCCGCGTCCAGCGACTCGATGTCGCCCTCCACGCCGAAGGCGTGCCACACGCCGCCGACCTGGGCGCGCGTGGTGGTCTCGTCGCACGCGAACGACACGTGGTCGGCGTCGACGAGCCTGAGGTTGACGCCGTTCTCGCGCGCGGCGTGGACGACCTCGGCGGCCCTGCCCGGCACCCGCGCGGTGACCGTGTCGAAGTAGGCGCCGTGGACGATCTCGACGCCGTCGGCGGCGAGGCCCGCGGCGGTGACGGAGGCGTAGCGGTGGGTGCGCCGGGCGATGGCCCGCAGCCCCTCGGGACCGTGGTACACGGCGTACATGCCGGCCATGACGGCGAGCAGCACCTGCGCGGTGCAGATGTTGCTGGTGGCCTTCTCGCGGCGGATGTGCTGCTCGCGGGTCTGCAGGGCCAGTCGGTAGGCCTTGTTCCCGTCGGCGTCCACGGAGACGCCGACCAGGCGGCCGGGCAGGCTGCGGGCGAACTTCTCGCGCACCGCCATGTAGCCGGCGTGCGGCCCGCCGAAGCCCATCGGCACGCCGAAGCGCTGGGTGGTGCCGACGGCGATGTCCGCGCCCAGCTCGCCGGGCGAGGTGAGCAGCGTGAGGGCGAGCAGGTCGGCGGAGACGGTGACGAGCGCGCCGAGTTCGTGCGCCCGGTCGACCACCGGCTTGATGTCACGGACGGCGCCGGAGGCGCCCGGGTACTGGATCAGTACGCCGTTGATCTCCCGCTCGGCCACCTCGGCCGGGATCCCGTCGCTCAGGTCGGCGACGACGACCTCGACGCCGGTGGGCTCCGCGCGGGTCCGTATCACGGCGACGGTCTGCGGCAGGGCGTCCGCGTCGACCAGGAAGAGGCCCTTCTTGTTCTTGCCCATGCGCCGGGAGAGGGCCATCGCCTCGGCGGCGGCGGTTGCCTCGTCGAGCAGCGAGGCACCGGAGGTGGGCAGGCCGGTCAGCTCGGCGACCATCGTCTGGAAGTTCAGCAGGGCCTCGAGGCGGCCCTGGGAGATCTCCGGCTGGTAGGGCGTGTACGCCGTGTACCAGGAGGGGTTCTCCATGACGTTGCGCAGGATGACCGGCGGGGTGAAGGTGCCGTAGTAGCCGAGGCCGATCATGGAGTCGAGGACCTGATTGCGGTCGGCCAGGGAACGCAGCTCGGCCAGCACCTCGGCCTCGGAGCGCGCCCCCGGCAGGTCCAGCGCGTCGGCGTTCTTGATCACATCCGGCACCGCGGCGGCCGTCAGCTCGTCGAGCGAACCGTAACCGACCTGCGCGAGCATCTTGGCCCGGGCCTCGTGGTCGGGGCCGATGTGGCGCTGCTCGAACGGCATTGCCTGTTCGAGTTCGGAGAGCGGAGTGCGATGGGCGGTCATTGCGGAGGCCTCCTGGTCTGACGACCTTCGAGGGGCACCACGGCGCGGGTACCCGGACGGCCTCCCCCTCTGTCATCTCAACCTGAGAGCTTCACCGGGCGAGCCAGCAGGCCCTCCCGGCTTTCACCGTCGGTGAGAGCGGAAGCCGTCGACACCCGCCCTGCTTTCCAGAGTGACCTCGTCCGTGCGGTACGTGAGCCTGAGAGATTCCGGGGAGGATTTGCTCCTTCGGCGCCTCCGATGGTGTCCGGAGGACTCTCCCGCGCGGGGTCAGCAGCCGTTTGCCAGCGTACCAGCGAGGTCGCCGCACGGGCTTCGAGTGGCCGAGCGGCCACATGTGCCCTTTTGTAGTAGTTACGGATGATTAGGCGGCTGGTGTGCGACCCCAGTCCGGCCCAGTGGTGCGATCAAGTGGAGGGCCCCGTGCGTACTGACATCGATCCGCGGAACCTGATCGGCCGCAAGGCGTTCGACCGCGACGGCACCAGGATCGGCACCGTGGACGAGGTCTACCTCGACGATGCCACCGGCGTCCCCGAGTGGGCGGCCATACGAACGGGTCTCTTCAGCAGGGACGCCTTCGTCCCCCTGGAGCCCAGCGAGCTGGTCGACGGCACCCTGCGCGTGCCCTTCGACCGGGCTCTGATCAAGGAGGCGCCCGACTTCGGCGTCGGCCGCCACCTCTCGCCGGAACAGGAACTCCAGCTCTACCACCACTACGGCCTGGACGTGGCGGCCCCTCCCCCGCTCCCCGACCACGACTTCGGCAAGCTGGCCGGCAAGGGCAACGAGGACAACTGACACTCCGCCGCTCCTCCGCCACCCACCACTCACCACTCACCACCAGGCACTAGGCAACCGGCCTTGCGGGTCCGGTCTCCCCGGATCTTCGTGCCATGGGCGCGACCAGCGGCAGCGGATCCGCCGGGGTCAGCTCCGGGTCGTCCACCGGAAAGGTCCGCACTCGGCCGGTCTGCGAGTACGGCGTCTCGAACCGCACGGTGACCCGCCCTATACCGCTGCCCTGCACCCACCCGTGCCCGTGCTCCGTGTGCCGCACGTCGTGCCCCGAAGGCCACCGGCGCTCGGTGGGTGACGGCTGGGGCTCCTCGGCGGGCTCGGCCTCGGGCTCCGCGGCCGGTTCCTCGGCCCGGTCTCCCGCCGCCTGCGCGAACAGGTCCTCCTGTGTGTAGTCGGCGAGCCCGCTGACACCCACCCCGAGCAGCCGCACACCGCCCGTGGTGTCCACCGAGTCCAGCAGCCGGGCGGCGGCCTCCCGCACCACCCCCGGGTCGTCGGTGGGTCCGCGCAGCGTCTCGGAGCGCGTCAGCGTGGAGAAGTCGTATCTGCGCACCTTGAGCACGATGGTCCGCCCGGACAGACCGGACCCGCGCAGCCGCCGCACGCACCGGTCCGCCAGCCGCCCCACCTCGACGCCGACGCGCACCCGGTCGTGGATGTCCACGTCGTAGGTGTCCTCGACCGACACCGACTTGGTCTCCCGCTCGGCCACCACGGACCGCTCGTCACGGGCCAGCGCCATGGCGTACAGCGCGTGGCCGTGCGCCTTGCCCAGCAGCCGCACCAGCTCGTCCTCGCCCGCCTCGGCGATCTCGCCGACGGTGGTGATCCCCGCCCGCCGCAGGTGGTCTCCCGTGGCCGGTCCCACCCCGGGCAGCGTCCGCACGGTCATCGGCTCCAGCATGGCCCGCTCCGTCCCCGGCGGGATCAGGACCAGTCCGTCGGGCTTGGCCTCCTCCGAGGCGATCTTGGCGAGCATCTTGGAGGCGGCCAGCCCCACCGACCCGGTGAGGCCGGTGACGGTGCGGATGTCCCTGCGCAGCTTCGCCCCGGCCAGCCGCGCCGACGCCGCGTCCCAGGCCGTCCCGCCGGCCTCCAGGTCAACGAAGGCCTCGTCCAGGCTCAGCGGCTCCACCAGCGGCGACAGCTCCCCCAGCAGCCGCATCACCTGCTCGCTGATCGACCGGTAGAGCTCGAAGCGGGGAACGAGGTAGGCGGCGTGGGGCGCGAGCCGACGGGCCTGGCCCATGGGCATCGCGGAGTGCACACCGAACACCCGCGCCTCGTACGAGCAGGTGGCGACCACGCCGCGTGGTCCGAGGCCGCCCACGACGACGGCCTTCCCGCGCAGGCTCGGCTTGGACGCCTGCTCCACCGAGGCGAAGAAGGCATCCATGTCGAGATGCAGGATCGTGGGCGCGGTTCTCACATCTCCGATGCTGCCCTACGCCACTGACAATGCCGCCGCTCACCGGCCCGACGGCGCCCGCCGGCGGGGCGACGTGTCAGACCGCTCTGTTCCGCCGCGCGGCCAGCTCGTCCGCCGGATTGTGCCCGACCAGGGTCTCCCCCGTGTCGATCCGCTCCCCGTGGAGCTGGGACAGGGCGCTCTCCACGTCCCGCCACACCACGCCGACCGCGATACCGAAGATGCCCTGACCGCCCTGGAGCAGGGCGTGCACCTCGTCGGGCGAGGTGCACTCGTAGACGGTGGCGCCGTCGCTCATCAGCGTCGTCCGCTCCAGGTCGCAGAAGCCGCGCTCCCTCAGATGCTGGACGGCGGTGCGGATGTTCTGCAGTGACACCCCGGTGTCGAGGAAGCGCTTGACGATCTTCAGCACGACCACGTCGCGGAAGCTGTACAAGCGCTGCGTACCGGATCCGTGCGCGGGCCGCACGCTGGGCTCGACGAGGCCCGTGCGGGCCCAGTAGTCGAGTTGCCGGTAGGTGATACCGGCGGCCGCGCAGGCCGTCGGCCCGCGATAGCCGATCTGCTCGGACGCCATGGACGTCGCCCCTCCGCTGGTCGGCACCGCTGCCGGTCGCTGCAGACCGGGATCGGCCGCGCCACCGTGCTGGGGATGGCCCCCGCTCGCGCGGAGCCGAGAGCCCGGGGGAGGGTACGGACCGCCTGCCCCGAAGCTGTGCCCGGGGCCACCCCCAGCCGTACCGTCGCCGCTGATTCTCACGCCGACCTCCGTCCTTGACCTGCCTCCTCGAAGGTAGGCAGTCACCAAGGGTGCGTCAACGATCGCCACACTCGGCACGCCGAGTGATAATCACCCTACGAGTGGTTTCCCGTGCCCTGTCCCGGGGAAAGGCTAGCCGAATGTGTCCGGACGGGGGCCGTGCGGCGCCCCGGCCCACATCGGCCCGCGCGTCTCACTGGTTGCTGGTCCCGAAGTCCTCGGGCGAGATCTGGTCGAGGAACTCGCGGAACTTCTCCACCTCGTCCTCCTGCTCGTCCGGGATGGCGATGCCGGCGTCGTCGAGGACCGTGTCACTGCCGTAGATCGGTGTACCGGTGCGCAGGGCCAGCGCTATGGCGTCGGACGGCCTGGCACTGACCTCGACCCCGCTCGCGAAGACCAGCTCGGCGTAGAAGACCCCGTCGCGCAGGTCGGTGATGCGTACTTCGCTGAGCTCCTGGCCGACGGCTTCCAGCACGTCCTTGAACAGGTCGTGGGTCAGCGGCCGTGCGGGAGCCATGCCCTGCTGGGCGAAGGCGATCGCCGTCGCCTCCCCCGGTCCGATCCAGATGGGAAGGTAACGGTCGCCGCCCACCTCGCGCAGCAGCACGATCGGTTGGTTGGAGGGCATCTCGACCCGGACACCTACGACATCGAGCTCGTTCACACAGCAACCCTAGGCCGTGCCCGGGACGTTTGGGTAGTCGGGCCGGGATCGGGTGGGCGATCCGGGTCTGCGGACCCGTCCCGTTCAGGGCAGCCGCACGCCGAGGGCGCTCTGCACCAGCGCCGCGTGCAGTTGCACCGCCAGTCCCGCCAGCTCCTTGGTACGGGCCTGTGCATGTGCCCTGGTCTGGGGGTTGCGGTGACGCTTCAGCGGGGCCACCACCTGGTCCACGAGCCCGGCATCCCGGTCGGCGGCGGCCTTCATCACCCGCAGGTGCCGCGGTTCGATCCCGAACCGCCCCAGCTCCACCACCAGCGACGCCACGGTGACCGTCTCGGCGTCGTACGCCCCGTCGGGCAGCGGAGCGAGGAGTCCGTACGACTCCCACTCCTTCAGTTCCTCCTCGTCGACACCGGCCGCGGCGAGCAGTTCGTCCCGCCCGATCCTGGCCACCGTCGGGCTCTCGGCGGGCTCCGGCACGGCCTCCCCGGCACGCTGGCGGCCGACCCTCGGCAGGGCCACGGCCTCGCCGCGCTCCACGGCGTCCAGGTGCTCACGGATCACCTTGAGGGGCAGATAGTGGTCCCGCTGCATGCGCAGCACCTCGGCGAGGCGCTCGACGTCGTGCGCGCCGAACTTGCGGTACCCGGCCGGGGTCCGCCGCGGCTCGACGAGGCCCTCCGACTCCAGGAAGCGGATCTTGGAGATGGTGATGTCGGGGAACTCGTCACGCAGCGCGTTCAGCACTGTGCCGATGCTCATCAGCCCACTGTCCGTGGCGGCGGCGCCTTGCCCGGCACCGCCGCTCGGTGTTTGAAGCATGGACCTTCCCTGGAGGTTCCCCGGGCGGAAGGCCCGGGGGCGGGTCAGTAACCCCGCTGGCTCGCGTAGAACACCAGCCGGTACTTGCCGATCTGCACCTCGTCACCGTTGGCCAGGGCGACCTGGTCGATGCGCTCCCGGTTGACGTACGTGCCGTTCAGGCTGCCGACGTCGGCGACCGTGAACGAACCGTCCGGACTGCGTCGGAACTCCACGTGCCGGCGCGAGACCGTCACGTCGTCCAGGAAGATGTCGCTCTGCGGGTGACGCCCCGAGGTGGTCAGCTCGCCGTCCAGCAGGAAGCGGCTGCCCGAGTTCGGACCGCGGCGCACCACCAGGAGCGCGGAGCCGAGCGGCAGCGCGTCCACCGCCGCCTGCGCCTCGGGAGAGAGCGCCGGCATCGCCGTCTGACCGGTGGCCTCGGCGTCGTACGCCTCGAGACCGGAGATGGAGATCGTGGAGGTCGTCTCGGACGCACGCTCCGGCACCGCCCCGGCACGCAGCGGCGCTCCGCAGTTGGAGCAGAAGCGGCTGTTCTCCGCGTTGCGGTTACCGCACCTCGTACACACCAGGGCCGACATGGACGGATCCTCCTGCCGCGGCTGCCCCGCCGGGGCGTTCGACGCGTACGGGCCGGGGGGAAACCCTCCACCCGTACCTGAGGCTGACGGTTGGCCGAAACCTATGCCGCCGGACTGTGCGGGGTCAACAGACGGCGCGCCCTGACCACCGGGAATGTCACCGCCCGGACCAGTCACCTGGTCCCGGAACATCGGGCGTCGGCCCTCCGCGTCGGGCTGTGCGCGATGGCGAGCGGTCGCGTTGTCGCTGCCCTCTCGCGCGCTCTTGCCGAACAACTTCGCAAACAACTTCACGGGCGATTCCCCTTGACCGAAACAGACCCGCCCGTGGGGCAGGACGAACCCTTACCGAACGTACTGGTCGACCCGGACACCTTCACAACGTCCGTCTCCACCAGACAGTTTCCACCACGCACCACCCAATCGGTGCGCCGACCCCCCGCAACCTCATGCCCTCGCCGGACGCCCACCATGCACCGCCGGTTCACTGGGAGGACGACCGAGCGTAGTCAGGCCGCTTCGCCGCTCGCAAGGCGTCCACGACGATCTTGCTCGACCGCTCAACAGTAACGGTGGCCTGTTCCTTCTCCAGAGTCTGCACCACGCCTCCAGGAATGTTGAGAGCCGGTTCGAGGTCCTGCGGCTCGCCGATGACCTGGAAACGATAGGGCGCTTTGATCTTGTTCCCGTCGACGCTCACGGACTTGTCGGAGTCCGCGAGGTACGTACCGGCGACGACCCGTACCCCGTTCACCTGGATCGCCTCCGCGCCCGCCGCGCGCAGCTCCTGGATCGCGTCGAGCAGCATGTCCGCCTCGACCGTCCCCTTCGTGTCCTCGATCGTCACCGTGATGCCGGGCCCCTGCGCGGCCACGGTGCCCGCGAGGATGCCCAGTTGCCGCTCCTTCTCCAGCGTCTGTTTGCGGGCCTCCTCCGCCTGGTCGGAGCTGTTCTCCAGCTCGTCGCGCTGCTTCTCGAGGCCCTGCTTCTCGTCTTCAAGACGCTGAGTACGGTCGTCCAGTTCATCGAGGATGCGGACCAGATCCTCCTGCCGGGCGCCACGCAGCGCGCTGTCGCTGTCACTGTTGGACGCCACCTGGACCGCGAGCCCGAAACCCAGCCCGAACAGGAGCAGGGCGACGATGAGTTGCGCCCGCGTGAGGCGCGGCGGCCACAGCCCCTTCAGGAGTCGCGTCCTGCCGGTCGGCTCCGGCTCCGGCTGTCCCTCACCCGGGGCGCCGCCCTCGGGGGTGACCGGGGCGTCCGCGGCCGGGGACTCCGACGCCGGCACTTCGCCGGGCAGCTCCTTGCGGAGCCTGTTCGCGGGCTGCTCGTCGTGGTCGCTCATCGGCCTCACGCCCGGAAGACGTGGCGTCGGATCGCCGCGGCGTTGGAGAAGATGCGGATGCCGAGGACGACCACGACACCGGTGGAAAGCTGGGCACCGACGCCCAGCTTGTCGCCGAGGAACACGATCAGTGCGGCCACGACCACGTTCGACAGGAACGACACCACGAAGACCTTGTCGTCGAAGATGCCGTCGAGCATGGCCCGCAGACCACCGAAGACGGCGTCCAGCGCCGCCACGACGGCGATCGGCAGATACGGCTCCACGGCCGCCGGCACCTCGGGCCGGACCAGCAATCCGGCCACGACTCCCACGACGAGGCCCAGTACGGCGATCACGATGTGCCCTTCTCGGTTATCGGCTGTGCTGTACGTACGATCACGCTCGGTGCGGCCGCCAGCTCGAGGTCGTCCGCGACGGAGATGGCGGTCCGGATCCCGTAGTTCTCCTGGAGCGCATGCAGGTAGAGCCCGTCGGCGCTGTCCTGGAACGTGCTGCTCAGCCGCTCGCCGTCCCCCACCGCGAGCACCGTGTACGGCGGCACCAGCGGCCTGTTGTCGACCAGTATCGCGTCACCGGCGGCCCGGATCGCCGACAGCGCGGTCAGCCGCTGCCCGTTGATGGAGATCGCCTCGGCGCCCGACTCCCACAGCCCGTTGACCACGCGCTGCATGTCCCGGTCCCGCACCCGGCCCGTGTCGGAGAACCCGGACGTGCCGCGCGGCTGCCCGTCACCGCCCGTGCCCACGTCCTTGGCGTCGTTGACCACGAGCTTCACGCCCGGACCGTGTACCTCCACCGCGCCCGACAGGATGCCCACCAGGTCGGAGCGATCACTGTCGCCGCTCTTCTCCAGTGCCTCGCGCCGCCGCGTGTTCACGTCGTCGCGCAGTTCGTCGATGCTCTTCTCGAGCTTGTCCGCCGCCGAGGTCTCCCCCTCTATGCGGTCGACGAGTTCTTCACGTTCCTTGGCGACGACCGGAGCGGCGACCCGCGCCTGGGCCGCGCCGACCGTCACGACCAGGGCCGCCAGCACGAGGCCGACCGCCAGTCCGAGCTTGGCCCGGAGGGTCCTGGGCATTCCGCCGCTGCCGTCGGCCTTCTTCCGCTCGGCGGCCTCGGCGTATCCGTCGTCGAGGCTGTGATCCATGACATTGGTCAGCAACGACATGGACGCGTCCAGGCGCGCGGGCCGCGTGGATGTGCTCCGAACGGGGGGTGGCTGCGGCATGCCGCACATCGTCGCACGCCACCGCCACTACCTCCGAACGGCCCCACCGGCGTGCCGGACAGGCCCCCTTGGGGACACTTGTCCGGCACGCACGCGTGCGGTGTGTTCTACCGGCCCGCGCTGTCCACCACCGCGGACCACTCGTCGAGCAGCGCCTGCGCGGAGGCGTCGTCGGGGCCCTCGGCCCACAGGTGGGTGACGGCCTCGGCCGGGTCGGGCAGCACCATGACCCAGCGCCCGTCGGTCTCCACCACCCGCACACCGTCCGTCGTGTCCACGGAGCGGTCCCCGGCCGCCTCGACGACCCGCCGCATCACCAGGCCCTTGACGGCCCACGGGGTGGCCAGATCACGCTTGAGGACGTGCGCCCGCGGAATCCGCGCGTCGATCTGGCTCAGCGTGAGCTGCGTGCGCGCGACAAGCCCGATCAACCTCACGAAGGCCGCCGTGCCGTCGTAGACGCTACTGAACTCCGGGACGATGAAGCCGCCCTTGCCGTCACCGCCGAAGATCGCCCCTTCCTCGCCGCCGACCCGCGTCAGGTCGTCGGGAGAGGTGGTCGTCCACTCGACCTGGGTGCCGTGGTACGCCGCCACCTGCTCGGCGATCCTGGTGGTCGTCACGGGCAGGGCGACCCGCCCGCTGCGCCGCTCGGCCGCGATCAGGTCCAGCATCACCAGCAGCGCCCGGTCGTCCTCGATGATGCGACCCTTCTCGTCGACGAGCGAGAGCCGCTCACCGACCGGGTCGAACCGCACACCGAACGCGGCCCGCGAGGACGCGACGATCTCTCCGAGGCGCACCAGGCCCGAGCGCCGGATGTCGGCCGACTCGGTCGGCCTGGACTCGTCGAGACCGGGATTGATGGTCAGCGAGTCGACGCCCAGCTTCCCCAGCAGACTGGGCAGCACCAGCCCCGCGCTGCCGTTGGAGGCGTCCACGACGACCTTGAGCCCGGACTCGGCGATCCCCGTGATGTCGACGTTGCGCAGCAGCGACCCGGTGTACGAGTCGAACACGCTGGACGGGAAGTGCAGGTCCCCGATCTCTCCGGGGAACGCCCGCCGGTACTCCTGCCGCGCGAACACCCGGTCCAGCTTGCGCTGGCTCCCCTGTGACAGGTCGGCGCCCTGTCCGTCGAAGAACATGATGTCGACGGAGTCCGGCACCCCCAGCGTGGTGCGGATCATGATCCCGCCGGCACTCCCCCGCGCGGTCTGCTGCCGCGCGACGGGCAGCGGTACGTTCTCCAGGTCGCGTACGTCGATGGCGCTGGCCTGGAGCGCGGAGATCACCGCCCGCTTCAGCGCACGGGCACCACGGGAGTGGTCGCGGGCCGTGGTGACGGTGGAGCCCTTCTTGAGGGTCGTCGCGTAGGCACCGGCCAGCCGGACGGCCAGTTCCGGTGTGATCTCCACGTTCAGGATGCCGGACACACCCCGGGCGCCGAACAGGTGCGCCTGGCCCCGGGACTCCCAGATGACGGAGGTGTTGACGAAGGCACCGGCCTCGATGGTCTTGAACGGGTAGACCCGCACGTTGCCCTGGATGATCGATTCTTCGCCGACCAGGCACTCGTCGCCGATGACGGCGCCGTCCTCGATCCGCGCGGCGCGCATGATGTCGGTGTTCTTGCCGACGACACAGCCCCGCAGATTGCTGTGCGGCCCGACGTACACGTTGTCGGCGACGACGGCCTTGTGCAGGAAGGCCCCGGTCTTGACGACGACGTTGGAGCCGACGACCGTGTGCTCCCGGATCTCGGCGCCGGCCTCGACCTTGGCGTAGTCGCCGATGTACAGGGGCCCCCGCAGTACGGCGTCGGGATGCACCTCGGCGCCCTCGGCCACCCAGACGCCGGGCGAGATCTCGAAGCCGTCGATGTCGACGTCGACCTTGCGCTCCAGAACGTCGGCCTGGGCCTTCACATAGCTCTCGTGCGTACCGACGTCCTCCCAGTAGCCCTCGGCGACATAGCCGTAGATGGGCTTGCCTTCCTTCATTAGCTGCGGGAAGACGTCTCCGGACCAGTCCACGGGCACATCGGGGTCGACGTAGTCGAAGACCTCGGGCTCCATGACATAGATCCCGGTGTTCACCGTGTCCGAGAAGACCTGTCCCCAGGTCGGCTTCTCCAGGAAGCGTTCGACCTTGCCCTCTTCGTCGACGATGGTGATGCCGAATTCCAGGGGGTTGGGCACGCGCGTCAGGCACACGGTGACGAGCGCGCCCTTTTCCTTGTGGAAATTGATCAGGTCGGTGAGGTCGAAGTCGGTCAGGGCATCGCCGGAAATGACGAGGAAGGCATCGTCCTTCAACGCCTCTTCGGCGTTCTTGACGCTTCCGGCAGTACCGAGTGGCTTCTCCTCATTGGCATACGTGAGCTCCATTCCGAGCTCTTCGCCGTCACCGAAGTAGTTCTTGACCAGCGAGGCCAGAAACTGGACGGTGACCACGGTCTCGTTGAGCCCATGCCTTTTGAGCAACCGAAGAACGTGCTCCATGATCGGCCGGTTGACCACCGGCAGGAGCGGCTTGGGCATGCTCGAGGTCATGGGACGAAGGCGCGTGCCTTCGCCTCCAGCCATCACGACGGCCTTCATGTCGGAAGCGTCCTCCTCTGAGAGACGACGGTTTGGCCGACTTCACCCGTCCAGGGTCCCGCACTTTCCCAGCGCGGGCCATCCGGCCACTGAGGCCGCACAATCAGCGAGTTCAATCGGCTGCGGCGTCCGCACGAACCAGGCGGCGGACCTGCACCACGTAGAGAACACCTGCCCACCAGTACAGGGTTGTACCCCATCCGGCGAACGCCCATCCGAAAACAGCGGCGAGTGACGCGATCCACCCGCTTCCGTCACTGAGCAGAAGCAGGGGGAACGCGTACATGAGGTTGAAGGTGGCGGCCTTGCCCAGGAAGTTCACCTGCGGCGGCGGATAGCCGTGGCGCCGGAGGATGCCCACCATCACCAGCAGCATGGCTTCCCGGGCAAGCAGTACAAGGGTCAACCAGAGCGGGAGAATCTCACGCCAGGTGAGGCCCACCAGCGTCGAAAGAATGTAAAGGCGGTCGGCCGCGGGGTCCAGGAACCGGCCGAGACTGCTGATCTGGTTCCAGCGCCGCGCGAGCTTTCCATCCAGGTAGTCGCTGATCCCGCTCAGGGCCAGCACCAACAGCGCCCAGCCGTCGCTCTGCGGGCCACCGAACTCGGGCCTGAGGATGAGCCACAGGAAGAGCGGCACGCCGGCGAGGCGCGCCATGCTCAGGATGTTCGGGATGGTGAGGACCCGGTCGGTCTGCACGCGGGTCTCCTGGACCTCCACGCGGGGGCCTCCTGGGGTGAAACGAGCCGATGATGCTCCCTGACCCTACCTCAACGCAAAAAAGCTCTGGCTCTCGGGCTGCATGCCCAAGAGCCAGAGCTCTAAAAGGAGTTCGGCGGCGTCCTACTCTCCCACAGGGTCCCCCCTGCAGTACCATCGGCGCTGTAAGGCTTAGCTTCCGGGTTCGAAATGTAACCGGGCGTTTCCCCTACGCTATGACCACCGAAACACTATGAAACAGACAACCAGCCGCCCCCATGGCCATAGGGGCGGGTTGTTCGTGGTTTCAGAACCAACACAGTGGACGCGAGCAACTGAGGACAAGCCCTCGGCCTATTAGTACCGGTCACCTCCACACCTCACGGTGCT
>NZ_JAGMUO010000008.1 GCF_019049325.1 Streptomyces sp. AC512_CC834
TTCCTCGACAGCTCCACTCCACAACCGGAGGCCTTCGCCGTCCTACAGATTCAGACCGTGTCGTCGCACAAACTCGACCAACCTGGCTGGGCAGTACAACTAGCCCCACGACCGCCCGAGCCGGTCTCCGGCGGGCCCCGCGACCGCCCGAGCCGGTCTTCGGCCAGCTCCTTGGCCGACCGAGCCGGTCTTCGGGGTGGCTTCTTGGCCGACCGAGTCGGGTGGTGGGTGGGCATAGGGCGGGGGTCCAGGGGGCGGAGCCCCTACACGTCCGTCCGCTGCCTCGCCCGCCGCCCCAGCAACTCCGCCAACCCTCGCCGCGTCGCCGCCAGCACCACCCGATCCGAGCCCCGCAGGACATACGTGTCGGGCAGTTCCCACACCAACCGGGACTCCCGCGCCCCCTCCGAGTCACCACCACCCGCCCGCTCACCGTCCCAGACCTCGAGCGCCAGCACCCGCCACGCCCCCGCCCGGAACGCCTCCCCGACCGTCCTCCCCTCGAGCTGCGGATGCCCCGCCACCTCCACCGCCGCGAACAGCAGCACCCGCCGCTCGACGGGGATCGCCCCGAGGATCTGGCGGCCCATCATCGCCCCGGCGAACGAGGGCGCCGCCAGGTGCGTCACACTGCGGCTGCGGGTCAGCGCGCGCGGGTGTGCGGCGCGCAGGGTGCGGTACACGGCGGTCGCGAAGTCGTCGTCGTACAGGCGCAGTACGACCCGCATCCGCGACCGTACCGACCGGGCGTACAGCACCGCCTCCAGATTGGTCGTGTCCACGCTGGTCAGGGCGAGCAGCGAGTGCGCGCGGTGGATCTTGGCGGCCTCCAGGACGCCCTCCTGGGTGACGTCCCCGAGTATCACCGGCACGCGCAGCCGATGAGCGGTCGCCATGCCGCGCGCCTCGGGGTCGGCCTCGACGCACACCACGGGGATGTCCATCTCCCGCAGCCGGGTCAGTACACGCGTGCCGATCTTGCCGAGACCGAGCAGGACGACATGCCCGCTGAGCCCGCGCGGCGGCTTCCGCAGGGTCGAGGCGCTGCGGAAGGTCCCGAGGGCCTCCAGTACGGCCGCCAGCAGTACCGGCAGCAGCAGCAACCCGACGAACCCGGAGAGGAGTTGAAGGATCTGACGGCCGATGTCGGCCTTGTGCGCGGGCTCGTTGATGGAGAAGAGATCGAGCAGCGTCACGTACGTGGCGTGCAGCGGATGGTCGCCGGTGACCACCATCAGCGCCACCGCGAGCGCGACCACGCACGCCGCCAGACCGGCCAGCGACCACCGCAGCCGCCGCGAGAACAGTTCGCCGAAGTCGGGTACGCCGGCCCGTCCGGCGGGCAGCGAAGGACCGGAGTACGACACGTGCTCCAGGGCGACGGTGCCGCGCCCGGTGGCGGCCTCCACCGCCGCCGCGTCGGGCAGCAGTTGCGGCCCCTGCTCGCCGCTCTCCTCCGAACCGTCCGCGCCGGCCGGGTCGTTGCTGGTCGCGGAGAGCAGTGCGAGGGTGCACAGCCCGGGGTCGGCCACCTCCCCGGGGCGGGGCGGGTCCCGTTCGACCGCGCGCAGCAGCAGACCGTCCGCCTCGACGATCTTGTTGGTGCCGACGAGCGCGGTGGCCGCCAGCGCGGGCGCGGCGGTGTCGGCGTCGGACAGCACGGTCGTCGACCCCTCGATCCCGTGGGTCCCCCCGGTCCCGTCGGTTCCCCCGGTCCCGTCGGTCCTGGAGCCCGGGCCGCCGCCGGTCGCCAAGGCGGCACTCTGGTCGAGGAGTTCCTCGATGTGCTGGCCCAGGCGCCGGTTGTACAGGCGCAGGACCAGCCGCAGACGGGGATTGAGCCGGCGGGCGGTCAGGGCGGCGCGGATGTTGGTCTCGTCGTCGTCGTACACGAGGGCCAGCGCGGTGGCCCGCTCGACGCCGGAGTCCGCGAGCACGTCCTCGGTCGGCTCGGTGGCCTCCAGTTCACGGACGACGTCGGCCGGTTCACCGTTGCCCGTGCGGTTGACGGCCGCGTTGACCATGTCGAGGAGCGCCGCCGAGGCCGCGCGGGCCCGTCCGACCACCGGCTGAGGCACCCGGCGCCCGGAGGGCGGGACGACGAGTGTGACCTGTTCGCGGTAGACGCCGCGCAGTTCGGCGGCCAGGCGGTGCGCCAGCCCGTCGTCGCCGCACACCACCATGTGCGCGTACGCGTCACCCTGCGGAACCTGGTTCGGAACGCTCCCCGTATGAGTCCCCATTTGAGAAAGGACAGTACAGGCGGCGGCCGCGGTTCCCGAAGCGCCGAAAGAGATCGAGGACGGCATTAAAGACGCGTAAAGATTGCCGGAACACGGCAATGACGTGCTAGGGCGCCGCGTGTGACGATTCGTCTTACCGAAGCTCAGCGACGGGCGAGAGGGGGACGGCACGCATGACCTGGTTTCTCGGGCTGGGTATCACGGGGGTCGTGCTGCTCGCCCTGTCGCTGGTCTTCGACGGACTGCTGGAAGGCGTGTTCGACGGAGTGCTGGACGGCGTCCTGGAGGGGTGGCTGTCGCTGCCGGTCGTCGCCGGGTTCGTGGCGATGACCGGCTTCGGTGGCGCCATCGCCCTCGGCACCGGCTGGACCGGACCCGCGGGCGCCGCCGGGGTCGGCGCGGTCGCCGGGGTGGGGGCCGGCTGGCTGACGTACCGCTTCAGCCGTGCGCTGATGCGCGATCAGACCGCCGTCACGCCCAGCACGAACGACCTGCTCGGCACGTCCGGAAAGGTCGTGACCGCCATCCCGGCGGGCGGCTACGGCGAGGTGCTGCTCCGGCTCGCCGGCCAGCCGCTGAAGTGTGCGGCGCGCAGCGCGGAGCCGGTGGCGCGGGGCGCCGAGGTGTGGGTCGAGGCGGTGCCGACGGGAACGTCGGTCGTGGTCCGCCCGGTGGACCGCTGAGCTTTCTCCCTGTCGTTTCGCTACTTGTTCCAGCTACTTGTTCTTTCTTTCTTCTTTTCCGCTCTGCTTGTTCTCTCTGTTTGTTCTCTCTGTGTGATTCGGGGGCGTTGTCATGAGTCCTGTCGTCATCGCGGTGCTGGGAGTCGTCGTACTCCTGGTGCTGCTCGCTCTGGTGGTGGTCAGCCGCTACAAGGTGGCCGGTCCGAGCCAGGCCTTCATCGTCACCGGGCGGCGCGGCAAGAAGTCCACCGATCCGGATACGGGCCGTGTGATCACCGACAACAGCGGCCAGAAGGTCGTGGTCGGCGGCGGCGTGTTCGTCGTGCCGTTCGTGCAGCAGCGGTTCACGCTCGACCTCTCCTCGCGGCACATCCCGATCGCCGTGCGCGGCGCGGTCACGCTGCGCGGGGTGAAGGCCAACCTGGAAGGCGTCGCGATCGTCAAGGTCGGCGGCACGGAGGACGCGATCCGCGCGTCGGCCCAGCGGTTCTTGATGCAGCAGGACGGCATCGTGGGCTTCACCCAGGAAGTGCTGTCCGGCGCGCTGCGCGCGATCGTCGGCCGGATGTCCGTGGAGGACGTCATCCGGGACCGGGCCGCGTTCGCCGGCCAGGTCGCCGAGGAGGCGGAGGCGAGCCTGTCCGGGCAGGGCCTGGTGCTCGACGCCTTCCAGATCCAGGACATCACCACCGAGGGTTCCTACCTGGAGGACCTCGGCCGTCCCGAGGCGGCGCGCGCGAAGCAGGAGGCCGACATCGCGGAGGCGGTGGCCCGGCGGGCGGCCGAGCAGGCCCGGCTGAAGGCCGAGGAGGAGATCGCGGTCGCGCAGCGGACCCTTTACCTGAAGCAGGCCGAGATCAAGGCCGAGACCGACCAGGCCGCGGCCCGCGCCAACGCCTCCGGCCCCCTCGCGGAGGCGGCCCGGCAGCAGGACATCCTCGCCGAGCAGGAGAAGGTCGCCGAGCGGCAGGCCGCGCTGAAGGACCGCCAGCTCGACACCGAGGTGCGCAAGCCCGCCGACGCCCAGCGGTACGAGGCCGAGCAGGAGGCGGAGGCCCGCCGGGTGGCGCGGGTGAAGCAGGCGGAGGCCGAGCGGTCCGCCGAGATCGCCGCCGCCCAGGCCGAGGCCGAGCGGGCCCGGCTCACCGGTGAGGGCGAGAAACAGCGGCGTGGCGCGCTGGCCGAGGCTCACGCCATCGAGGGCCTCAAGCAGGGTGAGGCCGAGCGCTCCCGGCGTGCGGCGATCGCCGAGGCCGTACGGCTGGAGGGCGAGGCGGAGGCCGCCGCGATCGGTGCCAAGGGCGCGGCCGAGGCCGAGGCGATGCAGAAGAAGGCCGACGCCTTCGACCGGTACGGCGACGCCGCCGTGCTCCAGATGCTGGTCGAGGTGCTGCCGCAGGTGGTGGCCAAGGCGTCCGAGCCGCTGTCGGCCGTGGACAAGATGACGGTCATCTCGACGGACGGCGCGAGCCGGCTCTCCCGTACGGTCGCCGACAACGTGGCGCAGGGCATGGAACTGCTCAACTCGACCACGGGTGTGGACCTGGCGTCCCTGCTGAAGGGCATCACGGCCAAGGACGACTCCACCGAGTCGGCCGAAGCCGTCCCGGACCAGCGCAACGGCAAGGTGGAGATCACGGGCTGACCCGTGCAGATCACGGGCCGGCTCCACCGGTGACCCGCTTGCCGGGTGGCTCGCTCAGATCTCCTGGGCGGGCCACCTGAGCAGCCTGGCCCCGATGACCGCGGTCTGCAGCGTGTAGCGGTGCACCGGATCGGAGGCGTCGGCCCCGGTCAGTTGGTGGATGCGGTCCAGCCGGTAGGTGAGCGCCCGCACGCTGAGCGTGAGCCGCCGGGCGGCCTCGGCGGCGGTGCAGCCGGCGTCGAAGTACACCTCCAGGGTCCGCAGCAGCGGCTCGGCACCGCCGCGGGCCTCGCGCAGCGGACCCAGCACGCTCAGCACCAGGTCGGCCATCGCCTGCCGGTCCCGGGTGAGGACCGGGTAGACCAGCAGGTCGGCGGCGCGCACCACGGGCTCGTCCAGCTCCAGCCGTTCGGCGAGTTCGAGGGTGCTGAGCGCCTCCTCGTAGCTGTGCACCACGCCGCCCGCGCCGGACTGGGGGCGCCCGATGGCCACCCTGCCGCCCCCGGTGGCGGCGTACGCCTGCTTGGCGAAGACGGCGAGGACGTCGTCCTGGTCGCCGGGCGCGATACAGATCAACTGCCCGTTCTTGGTGGTGATCAGGATGCGCCGGTCGCCGAAGCGGGAGATGAGGGCGGTCTCCACGATCCGGGTGACCGGCGCGGTGTCGTCGTACGCCTCGGGCCCCTCGGCCACCGCGACGGCGTGGCCGCGGGAGAGGACCAGTCCGAAGCGCTCGGCCCGTTCGGCGAGCCGGCCCAGGTCGCTGCGCCCGTAGAGCAGGTCGTCGATGAACTCCCTTCGCGCGGCCTCCTCCTGGCGTACGGCGAGACGCTGCGCGCGTTCGTATCCCTCGGCGAAGGCGTCGACGGCCTGCGCGACGGCGGCGAGCACGCTGTCCGCGTCGCTCGGGCCGAAACCCGAACCCGGGCCGGAGCTTGAACCCGAGCCCGAGCCCGAGCCGGAGCCGGAGCCGGAGCCGGATACCGCGGCACCGCCGGGCCAGGACGTGCGCGTGGCGTCCAGATGCAGCCGTACGAGGCTGCGCAGACTGTGCCCCGCCTCGGCGGCCCGCTCGCCGAAGAGCCGCCGTTCCTCCAGCTCGTCACGGGTCAGCCGGCGCCCCGTCCCGGCGACCCCCGCCAAGATCTCGGCGTATCCGGTCAGATACGTCTCCTGCTGGTCCGTCGGCTGGTCCGTGTGCAGGTCCGTGTGTAGGTCCGTCACCCCGTGCCTCCCCTGCCGTTCACGCCCCGTGCGGTGTCCGGCAACGTGAGGGTAGTCAACGCTGCCGGAAACCGGCAACGCGGAAGGAGGAGTCAGCCGCTATCCTCCCCGGCTCTCCTCCCTGGCCCTCGACGGACCCGGCGGCACTGGCGGCACTGGCGGAACCGGCGGCAACTCGGACTCTCCCCACCGCCCGACGCTCACGCCGTCCCCGACGCGGATCGGGCCGGGCCGCAGCACGGAGAACTTCGCCCCGAACGCGATGCCTCCCTGGGCGGCCCGGCGGTAGTCGGCGAGGGTGCGCAGCGGTTCAGGGCCCGCCCGTGTGCCGGACGACTGCTCGACCATGGTCACGGCACAGCGGACGGCGAGCTTCGCGTAGCCCAGTTCGGCCGCTCCGAGGACGAGGTGATGGGCGCGGTCCTCGGTGTGGGGCGCGTCCCAGCCGTCGACGACGATGTTCGGGCGGAAGCGGTTCGCCGGCAGCGGGGTCTCGCCGCGCCCGGCCAGCCTGCGCCCCAGTTCGTCCAGGGTGGCGCGGGAGAGGAGGTGGACGGCGCTGCTGTCGGCGTAGCCGGAGGTGCCCGGCGTCCTGCCGTCCGTCACCCGTTCGTGTTCCGGCGGCACGCGGACCAGCCTGCTGGGCGCGCCGAGAAAGTCCGACAGCCACTCGGCCACCGCGTCGCCCTGGTCGATCCCGCGGTACGCCGTCCCGAACAGGTCGACGGTCCGCCGCGCCCCGGTCGTGTCGACCTCGACGTCGATCCGGCTGTCGCCCTCGTGGGTACGGGTACGGGTACGGGTGCGGGCGTGCAGGGTGAGCAGCCCGCCGTCGGCACGGACCTCCGGCCGGATCACGGCCAGCCGCGGATCGCGCCGCTGGGTACGGAAGACGCCCTGGTCGCTGACGACCATGAAGCTGCGGTCGTGCGCGAGACCTGCGGGCGTCAGCATCGCCTCGCGCACCTGGACACCGGCGCACCCCTTGACGGGGTAGTACGTCAGCTCGACGACGCGGGCCATCGCCCGCGTCACGGCCGCTGGTGCGGCGGCTGCTGCTGCGACTGCCCGTACGCCTGGCCTCCGGGCCCGCCGGGTCCGCCAAGGCCCCCCTGTCCGCCCTGTCCGCCGGCGTTCTGAGACTGGAGCTGCTCCGCCTGTTCCTTGGTCACCTGCTGCTCGGCGCCGCAAAAGGTGCACTGCGTCGCGTACTTAGTGGAGAACGGGAACAGCGGTACGAAGAACAGCGTGAACTTCGTGACGCGCTTCCTGAGTGTGTGCGCGGAGGGGTTGCCGCACTGGCCGCACACCAGCGTCAGTATCGCGAGCTGGTAGAGGTATCCCTTGGTGCCGAAGATGATCACGAGCTGGGTCCTTCCCGGTCGGCCCCCGCGAGCATCGCGGGACATGCGGATCTTCTCCCAGATTGCGCCGGGAAGGGCCCCGGATGCCACTGGCGGCCCTACAGGTCCGTACAGGTCCGTCTCCGCCGCATTTGGGCTCTGCCCCGGATGGCGGGCCGGTGCCGGTGAAGGAGAGGCTGGAGGCACGCCCCCTTCCTTCCTTTCCTGCCCTTCCTGCCTTTCCTGCGGATCAGACGTCTCCGCGCCACACCCGGCCCTCCCGGGCCACCTGACCACCTACGGAGAGCACATGGCCCGCCCCACTGACCGCGTCGCCCGCCCAGGGCCCCGCGTCGGGAGGAGGACACCATGCCCGTACCCGATGACCACAGGCTCGGCGAGATCGAGTCCCGGCTGCACCACGAGGATCCCCGGTTCGCCCGGGCCTTCGCCGACGGCCGTCCCCGCCGGCCACGCGAGTACCGCTACCGCCGCGCCTGGCTGCTGCTCGCCGCCGCGCTGGGCGCGCTGGCCACCGGCATGTTCCTGGCCCACGGGCTGCTCATCGCCGCCGGGCTGGTCTTCGCCGGCGTGGCCGGTGAGCTGTTCGACCCGCACCGACGCGAGCGCCGGACCCGATGGCCGCCATCCGGGACCTGACCGGCGGCGTACCGGCCACGCCGGCCGCCGTCCGGTCGCCGCGAACGGCACGGAGCCCGGTCGATGACCCTGGCCGAGCTGTACGTGGTGCTGCTGATCGGCGGCACGGTGCTGCTGGCCAGCATCGCCGCCGCCCGCGCCGCCCACCGCATCGGCCTGCCCAGCCTGCTGCTGTTCCTGTGCGTCGGCCTGGTCGCGGGCGAGGACGGGCTGGGGCTGCGGTTCGACGACGCCCAGTTGGCCCAGGCGCTGGGCGCCGCCGCCCTCGCGCTCATCCTCGTCGAGGGCGGTCTGACCACCCGGTGGAGTGACGTCCGGCGCCTGCTCGCCCCGGCCGGTGTGCTGGCCACCGTCGGCGTGGCGATCTCCGTCGTGTTGACCGCGGCGGGCGCGCACTGGCTGCTGGGCATCGAGTGGCGGCTGGCCCTGCTGATCGGCGCCATCGTCTCCTCCACCGACGCCGCCGCCGTCTTCGCCGTACTGCGCGCCCTGCCGCTGCCGCGGAGGGTGAGCGTGCTGGTGGAGGCCGAGTCCGGCTTCAACGACGCGCCGACCATCATCCTGGTCCTGATCTTCTCCACCACCGCCGACCTGCCCGGACCCGTACCCGTCGTGGGCAACCTGCTCTACCAGCTCGTGGTCGGCGGCGTGCTCGGGGTGCTGATCGGCCGCCTGGGCGTCGCGGCGCTGCGGCACATCGCGCTGCCCGCCACCGGTCTGTACCCGCTGGCCACGGTCGGGTTCGGCGTCATCGCCTTCGCCGCCGCCGGAGCGCTCAACGCCAGCGGCATCATCGCCGCCTACCTCTCCGGCCTCGTCCTCGGCAACGCGAAGCTGCCCCACCGCGGGGCCACCCGCTCCTTCGCCGAGGGCGTCGGATGGCTGGCCCAGATCGGCCTGTTCGTCATGCTCGGCCTGCTCGTCGACCCGAGCGAACTGCCCTCCGCGATCCTCCCGGCCCTCGGCGTCGGCCTGGTCCTGCTGCTGGTCGCCCGCCCCGTCTCGGTCCTGCTCTGCCTGCTGCCCTTCCGCGTGCCCTGGCGCGAGCAGGTGTTCATCTCCTGGGCCGGACTGCGCGGCGCGGTCCCCATCGTGCTGACCACGTTCCCGGTCGTGGCCGGGGTGACCGGTGCGCGCGACGCCCTGAACATCGTGTTCGTCCTCGTCGTCCTGTTCACCCTCCTCCAGGGGCCGACGCTGCCCGCCGTCGCCCGGTGGACGGGCGTGACCCGCCCCGACGCGCTGCGCGAGATCCAGGTCGAGACCGCGCCGCTCGACCTCCTGGACGCCGACCTGCTCACCGTGTCCGTCCCGCCGGGCTCCCGCCTGCACGGCGTCGCCGTCTTCGAACTCCGGCTGCCGCACCCGACGGTCGTCACCCTGGTCATCCGCGACGGGGCCAGCCTCGTACCGGACCGCGACACCGTGCTGCGCGCCGGTGACGAACTGCTGCTCGTCACCACACCCGGGGTCCGGGAGGCGGCGGAACGGCGGCTGCGCGCCATCGGCCGACGCGGCAAACTGGCCCGCTGGCTGGGCGAGAGCGGAGCCCCCGAGTCGGGGCCGTTGCTCCCCGTACAGCACGAAAAGCATCACAATGCGTAATAAGTGATGCGGTAAACTTCTTTACCGAGCCGTGATGCTTCGTTGAGCGGGCGCGTGCTCAATTTACGCAGACCGTGCGGTGGTTGGAAGAGACGGGGGGACGCGAGATGCACCGAGCTGCCCCGACCGCCCCGACTGTACGGAACGTACGAACCGCCCGGACCGGCCGAACCGCACGCACCGTACGGATCGACAACACCGCCCGCGACAGCGTGCCCGACGCCTGGCGCCCGACGCTTCCGACGCCCGCGTAGCTCCGGGCAGTCGTGCCTCCTCCAGTGCCTGAGGCCCTGAGGCCCTGAGGCCCTGAGGCCTGAAGCCTGAACCGCCTGGGAGGTACACGCGCCATCCGGCCCCGGCCGCACTCGCACGCCCCGCCACTTCGCCACTCCGCCACGCCCTCGGCCGAGAAGGGCACTGACGCCGTCACCGAACCACACCCGGAGGACAGACGCCCGTGCACAACACGACCGCCATGCTCATCGAACTGGGAGCGATCATCCTCGCCCTGGGGCTCCTGGGCCGCCTCGCGGGCCGGGTGGGCTTCTCGCCCATACCCCTCTACCTGCTGGCCGGGCTCGCCTTCGGCCACGGCGGCATCCTGCCCCTGCAGGCCAGCGAGGAGTTCACCGCCACCGGCGCGGAGATCGGCGTCATCCTGCTGCTGCTCCTGCTCGGCCTGGAGTACAGCGCCTCCGAACTGGTCACCAACCTCAAGACCCAATACCCCTCCGGCGCGGTCGACTTCGTCCTCAACGCCGTCCCCGGCGCCGTCGCCGCACTGATCATGGGCTGGGGTGCGGTGGCCGCCGTGGCGCTCGCCGGCGTCACCTGGATCTCCTCCTCCGGGGTGATCGCCAAGGTCCTCGGCGACCTGGGCAGGCTCGGCAACCGCGAGACCCCCGTCGTGCTCGGCGTCCTCGTCATCGAGGACCTCGCCATGGCCGTCTACCTGCCGATCCTCACGGCCCTGCTCGCCGGCGTCAGCCTGGCCGGGGGCGCCGTCACCCTGCTGATCTCCCTGGGCACCGTCGGCGTCGTCCTCTACGTGGCGCTCCGGCACGGTCGGCTGATCAGCCGCGCGGTCTCCTCGGACAGCTCGGAGATGCTCCTGCTGGTGGTCCTCGGGCTCACCCTCCTGGTGGCGGGCCTCGCCCAGGAACTCCAGGTCTCCGCGGCGGTCGGCGCGTTCCTCGTCGGCATCGCCCTGTCCGGCGAGGTCGCCGAGGGTGCCAGCAGCCTTCTGACCCCGCTGCGCGACCTGTTCGCCGCCGTCTTCTTCGTCTTCTTCGGCCTGTCCACCGACCCCGCCGACATCCCGCCCGTCCTCGTCCCCGCCCTGCTCCTCGCCGTCGTCACCGCGCTCACCAAGGTCGCCACCGGCTGGTACGCCGCCCACCGCGCCGGAATCCAGGGCGCGGGGCGTTGGCGGGCGGGCGGCACGCTGGTCGCCCGGGGGGAGTTCTCGATCGTCATCGCGGGACTCGCGGTGGGCGTCGAGCCCCGCATGGGCCCGCTGGCGACGGCGTACGTCCTGATCCTGGTCGTCGTCGGCCCCCTCGCGACCCGCTTCACCGAGCCCCTCGCCCGCCGCGTCACTCGCCGCATCGCCCGCCGCCCCGGCACGCCGTCCCCGGCGGAGACGCCCACCGAACCGGAGCAGGCGGCCACGGAGTCGACGGCACCGGAGCCCACGGCCCCGGGTTCGTCGCACGCCAACGCGTGAGAACGCACGCCAACGCGTGAGAACGCGTGAGGGCGCCGCGCCCGGGTTCACTCCCGTCCGAGGATCTCCGCCGCCGCGTCGACGCCTTCCCGCGTGCCGATCACGATCAGGGTGTCGCCACCGGCCAGCCGGAAGTCCGGCCCCGGGGACGGCAGCGCCTCGGTCCGCCGCAGCACCGCGACGATGGACACGCCGGTCTCGGAACGGGTGCAGGTGTCGCCCAGCAGACGCCCGTTCCAGTGCGAGACTGCCGACAGGCCGATCCGCTCGGCGACCAGCCCCAGTTCGGTCGTCGACAGCAGGCTCGGACTGTGATGGGCGGGCCTGAGCGCGTCCACGATCACCGCCGCCTCGTCCGCGTCCAGCCGCACCGCCAGCGCGCGGTCGTCCGGATCGTTCTTGCGATACGCGCTCAGCGTCCGCGCCCCGCCCGGCTCCGCCACGACCGACAGCCGGCGCCGCTCGCGGGTGACCAGGTCGTAGCGCACCCCGATCCCCGGCAACGGCGTCCTACTCGTACGCGCAGCCCCCACGGCCGCCTCCCTGTCTGCCCCGCACTGACATCCGGCAACCCGGGACACCCTAGAGTGCCGCCGCCGAATCCGCTCCAGGGGGTGTGAGAGCGACGGGCATCCCTCACCCCCCGCCCTCCTTGTCGGGCACGACGACGAGGCTGACGAGGTGGCGGACGCGGCCGTCGTCGGGACTGTGCCCGGTGTGACGGGCGACCACGGCCTCCAGTTCCTCCACCAGCTCGGTGAACTCCTCGTCGGTCAGCCAGACCGCGCCCTGCCGGTAGAGGACGCCTTCGCGGACGGGCTCGGTGTCGTCGCGGGAGAGGTAGCGGTCGAAGTCGGCCATGAGGGCGCCGGTGAAGACGGTGAAGGCCTGCCGGTGGTCGTCCTTGGTCATCGCGGCGCGGGCGTCCTCGTCGACGAGCGCCTCGTCCTGACGGACCCGGTAGCTGCGCTCGACGGTGCCGCGTACGCGCCTTTCCTGGCTCACCTCCAGGACACCGGCCTCGGTGAGGGTGGCCACGTGCCGGTACATGGATGCGGGCGAGACGTCGGGGAGCCGTTCGCGCAGTTGGGCGGTGGTCAGTTCACCGGCGCCGACCAGGGTCTGCAGGATGCGCATGCGGACCGGGTGCAGAAGGAGATTCGAGGTAGCCATGAGTCCAATGGTCTCACATCTGATAACGTTCTCGTAGTTGAGAGCGATCGAGAGAGGCGGAGCCTTGCCCGAAACCGACCTGACGGTCATCGCGGACGATGGAACCGGCCTGGCCGGCACCCTGACCCTGCCGACCGGCCCCGGGCCGCATCCCGCCGTCCTCCTGCTGCACGGTTCGGGCCCTCTGGACCGTGAGGGCAACGCGCCCAAGCTGCCCGTGAACCTCGGCCGCCCGCTGGCCGACGTCCTGGCGGAGGCGGGGATCGCCACGCTGCGCTACGACCGGCGCGGTGCGGGTGCCACTCCCGGCGTCTGGCGGGAGAGCGGCTTCACCGACAACTGCCGGGACGCGGCCGCCGCCCTGCGGACCCTGAGCGCCCACGCAGCCGTACGCGCCGAATCCGTCGCCGTCGTCGGGCACAGCGAGGGCGCCCTGCACGCGATGACCCTCGCCGCCCGGCACGACGTGCGGGCGGTGGTGCTGCTGGCCGGGTTCGCCCGCCCGGGCGAGGAGGCGTTCCGATGGCAGGCCGGCTCGGTCCTCCAGGGCATGCCCGCCCCCGTACGGCTGCTGCGCCGCCCGCTGGGAGCACTGGGCGAGCGGGTCCTGGCCCGCGTCGAGCGAACCCGTACCGACGTCGCGCGCATCGCCGGAATCCCGGTCAACGCCCGCTGGATGCGCGAGATGCTGGTCCACGACACCCGGGACGACCTCGCCGCCATCCCGGTCCCGGTCCCCGTCCTGGCCGTCACCGGCGACAAGGACGTCCAGGTCGACCCCGCCGACCTTGCCGAGATCCGGCGCCTGGTCCCCGGCGGGGACACCGAGACCCACCGCGTCCCCGGTCTGACCCACATTCTGCGCCGCGACGGGGGGCGCCCCACGCTCCGCTCGTACCGCCGCCTCCTGCGCGAGCCGGTCGACCCGGCCCTGCTCGCCCTCGTCGCCACGTGGCTCACGGCCCGCATGCACGCGAACGCGAGCGGCCCTCTGGGCGAACGGCGAACAACCCACCCCTGACCTCCCTGACCGCCCAGACCCCGACCCACCTCACGTCACGCAAGGCACACGAGGTCACCCCCACACCCGAACACACCCGAAGGTTTGGCATGCCCACTTCACGAAGCGCAACCACCCCCACCACCGCCGGCCCCCACTGCCACTCCCACTACCGCGCCGACCTGACCCTCTTCATGGTCATCGCCTTCGCCGTGAGCTGGCTCGCCTGGGGCGTGGCGATCGCGCTCGGCGGCACGGAGACGAACGAGGCCGCCAACGCCCCTTTCATGCTCGGCGCCTTCGGCCCGCTGATAGGCGCCCTGGTCATCCGCGTCCGCCGCCGCAGGCGACGCGAGCCCGTCCCCGAGTACGTGGTCCCGTTCCGCCCGTTCCGCGCGGCACTCCTGCTCCGGGCGGCACTGCTCCTGGTGCTGGGCTCGGCGACCGTGCTGGTGGCCGCCCTGCTGGCGAGTCGGGCAGGCGGCCCCGAGCTGAGCCTGGACGTGGCGAAGGACGCCATCGAGGACTTCGGCGGCCCCGCGGCGTTCTTCGTCGGCATGCTGGTCAGCGGCCCGCTGTCCGAGGAGCCCGGCTGGCGCGGCACCGCCTACCCGAGGCTCCGCGCGAAGATGGGCACCTTCCAGGTCTGCCTGGTCCTGGGCGTCACCTGGGCCGTCTGGCACCTCCCGCTGTTCTTCATCGACGGAACCGTGCAGCACGACCTCGGCCTCGCCACCCCGAGCGGTGTGCTGTTCGTCGCGAGCAACATCCCGATGGCCATGCTGGTCACCGCCGCCTACGAGCGCGCCGGCATCGTCGCCTCGATCGCGGTGCACTTCGCCGTCAACGCGACGATGATCCTGCTGGCCGTGGAGGAGCCGAAGGTCCAGGCCATGATCCTCGGCGTCCAGCTCATCACGGTGACGGTCCTCCTCCTGTCCCGCCGCGCCACCCCCACCCCGTCTGACGACCGAGACGGCGATGATCGCGGGGCGGGTCCGAAGACGCTTGACCTGAACCAAGCTTGAGCTTCTAGCTTCGTTGCAGAGCCGCCGGCACCGGCCGGCGGTTGTTGCTGAGGAGATCCGTCATGGACGAGCGCACCACGGACGCCATCGAGATCCCGGACCGCTACCGCTACGCGGTGATCCCGCACATCATGGTGGACGACGCGGCGGCGGCGATCGACTTCTACCAGCGGGCGTTCGGCGCCCGCGAGGACGTCCGGATCGACGCGCCGGGCGGCGGCGGGGTCATGCACGCCGAGATCACCGTCGGACGGTCGGTACTGATGCTGGGCGACGCCGGCGCGGCAGAGGCAGACACAGACGCAGAGGCAGGGCCCAGCTCCTTCACCGCGCCGAGTTCGCTCGGTGGAGGCACGTCCGTCATGCTGCACGTTTTCGTCCCGGACGTCGACAGCCTGGCGAAGCGCGCGCAGGCGGCAGGCGCCGAGATCCTCCAGCCGCCGACCGACATGTTCCACGGCGACCGCACCGTCATCCTCAAGGACCCCTCGGGCCACACATGGGTCTTCCTGACCCACCTCGAGGACGTCCCCGAGGACGAACTCAGGCGCCGCCTGGCCACCGCTGGGTGACGCGACCGGAACGCAGACCCGCGTCGGCTTCGACCGACGTGTGAACACGGGAGCTCGACAGGCAGGCTCGTGGGGCGGGAGTGGCGTGTTCCGTGTGGCTGAATTCGCCTGGCTGGGGCCGGAGCCGGGGCCGGGATCGTGGCAATCTGGGAAGGAGGAAACGGGGGAGACACGGGGTGGAGAACAGCGATGTGCTCAGAACCGTTCAGCAAGACATCACCGTCCTGGTGGCCGAGAGCGACGATCTCGACCGCCGGGCCTTTGTCCATCTCCTCCAGCACACGTCCGGCCTGCGCCTCCTGGGCGCGGCCACGACCATGAAGGACGCGGTGCAGGAGGCCGTACGACTGGGTCCGGACGTGGTGCTGGTGGACCTGGAGCGGACCGAGGACGCCCTCGGGACGGTGGCGGAGCTGCGCAGGCAGTGTCCGCGCGTCCACTGCGTCGTCCTCACCACGGCGGGAGACGTGGCGCAGTTGCGCAGGGCGGTGGCCGCGGGGACCAGCGGCTTCGTCACGAAGAGCGTGTCCGTCGCGGAACTGCGCGAGGTCATGCTGCGGGTGGTGGCCGGGGAGCGCGTCCTCGACCCGGAGCTGTCCGTGCAGGCACTGCTCGTCGAGCCATGTCCGCTGACCCTGCGCGAGGGCGACATCCTGCGGGTGTCCCGGGGCTGTACGACGGTGGCCGAGATCGCGGCCACCGTCTCGTTGACTCCGGGCACGGTACGCAACTACCTGTCGCGGGCCATCAGCAAGACCGGCGCGCGGAACCGCCATGAGGCGGCCGAGGAAGCCGGGCGGCGGGGCTGGATCTAGACGTCCTGTCGTAGCATTTCCGTCAGTCCCGCGGTGAACACAGGACCTGGCGAACCTCAGCGCCCTGGGCGGTCGGTCTCCCGTCCGGCCTCCTGTCCGGTTTCCTGTCCAGTCTCCCGTTCCGCCTCCCGTCCCTGCGAGACGGCGAGTTGCGGCAGTACGTCCGTGCAGAAGAGCTCCACGCTGGCGCGGGCCCGCGCGCCGTCGACCGCGCCGAAGTCGACCTGCCACAGGAAGCCGTCCACGCCGAGGACCTCCGCGATGGCCTGGACGCGGTCCGCCACCCGGTCCGGCCCGCCCACCACGGCGCCGCCGAGGGTGCGGAACGACTCGGGGGTCATCGCGCGGATCGCCCGGCTCATGCCGGTGTATCCGCGGTAGTCACTGCTGACCGTGGTGGTCCACGCGTCCGTCGACTCGGCCCAGACCCGCAGGTAGTGGGCCAGCAGCGGGTCCGCTGCCGCGTAGGCCGCACGGTCGTCGGCGCCGACGTACAGCGGAAGGCTCGCCAGCACGCGCCCCCGTGACGTGCGGTGTCCGCCGTGCGCGGTGTGCCCGCTGAGCTCGAAGCTCTCGCGGTAGACGGCGATGTGGTCCGCCATCTCCTCCAGCGGCGTGAGCGCCGGGGTCACCAGGAGGCCGTGGCCCTGCTCGCCCGCCCAGGCGAAACTCGAGCGGGACCGGACGGCCGCGATCCAGGTGGGCGGGTGCGGATCCTGCACCGGACGGGGCAGCGTCGTCGCCTCGGCGAATCGGAAGAACGGGGTGTCGGCGGTGACCTTCTCCTCGGTCCACAGACGGCGCACGGCGTCCACCGTCGCCACGAACCGTTCCCGGCTGCCGTCCATGGGCACCCCGAACGCCTCGAATTCGTAGGGGAGATAGGCCCGGGCGAACCCGACGTCGAGGCGACCGTCGCTGAGCGCGTCCACCATCGCCGTCTCGGAGGCGAGCGCGAGGGGATGGTGGAAGACCGGCAGGACGCAGCCGGTCATCAGGCGCACCCGCGTCGTCACCGCCGCGACGGCCGACAGGAAGGTGAGAGGGCTCGGGCAGTAGCCGCCGTACGTGCGCAGATAGTGCTCGGTGATCTTCACATGGCTGAGCCCGGCCTCGTCGGCGTACCGGCTGAGATCGAGGGCCGTGCGGAAGTACTCCGGCGCGGGCAGCGTGGAGTGTTCGGCATCGGGGAGAAACGACAGACCGTGTTCCATGGCGTAAGCGACCTCTTCTCGCTCTAGATGACGGCGAAGACGAAGAACACGACGTGCGCCACGACGAGTGGCGCCACGAAGGGAGTCGTCCAGAACACCAGGCCGTGCACGACCCCCATGACCACGCCGCCCACCACGGGGAACATCGCCCCCCGCCAGGACGACATGAAGAACGCCTGCATGAGGACGAACAGGACGATGGAGGTGGTGAGCGCCACGACCGGTCCCGCGTCGCGCAACCAGGTCAGGGCGACGCCGCGGAACACCAGTTCCTCGGAGGCGACCTGGACGCCCGTCAGGCCGAGGGCCGCCCACAGGGGCAGGACTTTGAGGGCGGTGAGATGGTGGCGGATCCAGCCGCCGCGCGAGCGTCCCAGCCAGGACCGCAGGGACTGCCCCTGGTCCTCGGAGTCCGCGGCCGGGCGGCGTGAACGGCGCCCCGGGCGGGGCGGGTCGAGCACGCGTACCGGGCCCGCCGGACCCACTGCGCCCGCCGCGCCCACCGCGCCCGCCGTCCCCCGGGCGGGTGGCCGCGTCCGTACGGGTGGCCGCGTCCGCGACCGGCGTGCCAGGCTCACCTCGATCAACGCCCGGCACAGCAGCGACCCGAGCGCCAGCTCCCCGATGCCCAGCAGGACGCCCAGCACGAGGAGGTCGGGCCTGGCGAGGCCGCTCACCAGCACTCCGGGCCCGATCCCCGTCACGGCGAGCAGCGCGACCACCACGACGACATGACTCGCGCCCGCCGCGGCCAGTTCGAAGACGTCCGCGCGCTGCGCGGTGCCCCAGTGGGACGGGCCGATCCGCGTCACTGCCGCGAGCCGGCGTGCACCGCGGAACAGGAGGGCCTTGCCGAACCAGTAGTAGACGACCACCACGGCGGCCAGCGTCAGTACGCGCAACGGTGTACTCACCGGGCCGCCCCCCACACCGGGGCGCCGGTCCGGGCCCGTCCGGCCGCGCTGGGGCGGGCCCGGTGGTAACGCCAGACCCATGTGTTGAACAGGGCATGGCCGACGACGGCGGGCAGCACCGTCCCGGTCAGGAGCACGGCGCCGGCGCACAGCCCGGCGAGCGGCAGCTTGGACAGCACCTGCCCCCAGCCGAAGAACACGTGGGACACGGCGAAGACGAGCTGCACCCCGAGCAGTGCCCCCACCACCGCGACCGCCGATCCGGCGCGCAGCGCGAGCGCCGTCAGGACGCCCCGGTACACGAGCTCCTCTGCCACCGCGACCGCGAGCAGCAGTGGCAGACGCACGCGCAGATCGGCGGAGGTCGGTGCGAAGTTGTTGCGGGCCTCGATCAGCCCGGTGCGCCGGGTGGCCGAAGCCGACACGGCGACCCCGGCCGGCCTCGCCTGCCCGGAACGCAGCGTCACCGACCGTTCGTCGCGTACCGCGTGCCCGGCCCGTCGCCCCCACCACCGGGTGAGCGACCGGTCGGCGCGGGTGGCCGCGTACGCCACGAGCGGGCCGAGCAGCAGACCCGCGAGCAGCCCGGCGGGGAGGGAGCCGAGTCCCGGCACCCAGCCACCGCCGACCGGGCGCAGCACCCCGACGCCGAGCAGGAGGCCGCCTCCCGAGAGGACGAGCACACAGACACCGGTGTGCAGGGCCAGCATCGGCACGCGGCGCAGTCCGGCCCAGCGCGTGTGGAGATGGGCGGCGACGGTCATCGAGGCCAGGCCGAGGACCACCACGGTCGCCGTGAGAAGGGGCCGCGTGTCGGCGGGGACGAGGTGGAGGGGCTCAGGGGAAGGGATGAGGGGCATGTCGCCGGAACCCTCCGTACGCCGCGAACCGGGGATGGGCCGCCGTCGGCGCACTGGGCAGCGGCAGGGTGAGCAGGTCGGGACTCCAGAAGCGCGCTACGACGAAGCCGAGTGCCGCCGCGTCGACGGTGGTCAGGTCCCCGGCGTACAGACGTTTGCCGGTGTGGTGGAAGGCCGAGACGAGACGGCGTACGGAGTGCGCGGCACCCAGGTTCTCGGCGTCCGGCGGGAGGTCGTCGGCACTGGCCTCCTCGCAGTCCCCGTAGCGTTCCTCGACGACCCGGGCGCCCTGCGGGGAAGCGGCCAGGACGACGTTGCTCTCCAGGTCGAAGATGGCCTCGTCACCGGAGTCGTCACCGGAGTCGGTGCCGGACGCGTGATCCTGCACGCTCGTCCACGTGGCGAGCGCGCGCACCCCCACGCCCTCCAGGAACGCCTTGTACATCGCGGCCTCCAGGCGGTCGTCGATGCCGAGGCCCACGGCGACCGCGGGCACTTGGCCGCCCGGCTCGCGCAGCAGGCAGGCGATGGTGAAGCCGGGCAGGTCGGCGCTGGGCAGCAGGTGGAACTCCGGCTGCCCGCCGAGGGGATGACAGTGCCGGGCCACCAGCCGCAGGAGCGCGGCGGAGCGTCGGCCCGGACGGATGCGCACGGATCGGGTGGCGCCGTACCAGTGGCCGACCGCCGCGTCGATCTGCGCCATCTCCTGAAGCGCGCCGAGCGCGGCCTTGTCCGGGTCGGTGTGCGCGGCCGTGCCGGTGGTGACGGCGGGCTGCACCCACGGCTCGCCCTCGGTGTCCCGCACCACGTAGCCGACGGTTGTGAGCTGCGCCGGCAGCCAGGTGGGCCGGCCGTCGCGCAGGCGGGTGAAGCGGCTCCAGCCGAACCGGTCGTCGGGTCCGGGGCGTTGGAACGGAAAGCCCGGACTCGCGAGCTGTTCCTCGGTGAAGGGGAGGTAGGAGCCGACGGGGAAGTGCGGCTCGTCGCCGAGCTCCGCCTCGGTGGCGACCCGGACGGGGTAGGCCCCGCTCACGGCCGCGACGTACCCGGCGTAGCGTTCCACCACCTCACCGAGGGTGCGGATGTGCGACTCGTGGGGGCGTACCCCGTACCCGCCGATGTGATAGCTGCCCAGCTTGGGACGGGGCTGGTCGCGCAGGACGTGAACGCCGGTGAGGTCGCCCCCCGAGACCAGCAGGCGCGGGCCGTACCGGGGCCGGGAGAGGAAGCCGAGCTGCGGCATGAGCCCGCAGAGCGGGGAGTGCATCCGGCGGCGCAGCCGGGCGGTCTGGGCGTCGGGCGGCTCGACCACGCGCAGTCCCGACGTGGTGCGCAGCTCAGGCATCGATCCACCGCCTGACGTCGAAGTAGACCTCCGTGCCGTCCCGTTCGGGCACGGTGCCGCACGACGGACAGCCCGGCAGCCTGAGCACCTCCGAGTAGACCATCTCCATCGACGGGAGATAGATCCCGAGCACCTTGCCGACCGTGCTGGTGGTGCCGGTGACCGCCATGTTCACGGCTTCGAGCGCGGCGTGCGAGGCGAGGAGCGACGACAGGACCCCGGCGCAGCCGTCCTCCGCGACCTGCCCCTCCGCGATGGCACCGGCACCGGCTCCGGCTCCGGTTCCTGCTGCGGCGAGCGCCTGCTTGTAGCGTTGATAGGCGGCGCCCTCACGGAGGTTCATGACCACGCGGGTCTCGAAGCAGGTGAAGCAGGCCGTACTGTCGGGCACGAACGTCGGGCCCACCAGCAGCAGTGGGCCGTCGACGGCCGCCTGGATCCAGGGAGTGTCCAGCGCCAGGGCGACGCGGTTGAGAACGGCCAGACGCAACGGGTGTACGGCATCGGCGACATGGACGAGCAGGCAGCCCCGCCAGTCCTCGAAGTTCTCCACGAACCGCTCGAAGGCAAGACCGTCCTCAAGGACGTCCAGCGGGCAGTCGTCCAGGAGAGCGACCAGCCGGTCCCCGTCCCCCTGGTCCGGTCCGCTCACCGTCAGTTGTTCGTGGACGCCGAGGAGCCGCGACACCTGGGCCGCGGCGGGCCCGCCGCCGAGGAGCTTCACGTTCTGGAAGGCGGCCCGCTCGACGCGTCCGCTCGCCATGCGGTCCAGGAACGCGTCGAGCGCCGTGGACGGACCGTGCTCCAGGACGGCGAGCTGATCCAGGTGATCGATGAGCGCCTCGAGTTCGGTGCGGGTGACCCCGGCCTCCTTGGCGAGCTGGGCCCGGTCCCGGGTGCCGTCGAGCCCCGTGACGAGCGTGCTGAGACGGCCCGCGCCGCTGTGGTCGACGAGCGTGATCGACTGTGGGCTCCACACCCCCGAACGCAGCTCGACCGTGTTCTGGTCGTGCGGGACCACTGAATAGACGGACTTGATGCGCACGGTGCGGCTGGTGCGTCTCGTGGACACGGACGTCTCCTCTCGTTCGGCTCAGCTCTCGCTCGGGTCAGGCCTCGTTCGGGTCGGCTCTCGTTCGGGTCAGCCCATGAGCGTGGCGGCGGTCACGGACAGGTCGGTACGCCCCTGCTGGGGCGAGTTGAGGTACTGCAGCTCGATGAACGCGTCGGCGATGTCGCCGGGAGGCAGCCGGAGCCCGTCGCCGTCGCGTGTCACCGTGGTGACGGAGTCGAAGAAGTCCAGGAGGGTGCGGCAGGCCCGCTGGCCCGTCACGTCGTCGAAGGACTGTCCGGTGCGCTGCTCCCACCAGTCACGCCGCGCGCCCTCGTACGTCGTCAGGGACTGGTAGAGCATGCGGGGTGCGATGGCGGCCGAGGCGAGGTCGTAGTCCTCGTCGAAGGCGAGCGGGTCGCGGTTGTAGTCGAGCAGCCTGCCGCGGGCGTGCGCGAGATAGCGGCCGCCGAGCACGGACGTCGCTCCCGACCCGAACCCCGCCCAGTCGCAGCGCAGTTGGAAGTAGGCCAGATCGCTGTGACAGAGCAGGCCGCCGGTGCCGAAGTGGCTCATCGCGTACTCGTCGAAGCCCGCCCCGGTCAGGAGCTCGGCGCCCGCCGTGTAGCCGCGCTTCTGCTCGCCGCGGTCGATGTGGCGGTTGCCGCGTCCGAGCTGGCGTCGCATCACGGTGCCGTGCGCGGGCCGGTAGGGGTAGAGCGCGACATGGGTGAGGGGCAGGTCGAGGGCGACCCGTACGGCCTCCCGGGTCTCCGCGCTGGGCTGTCCGGGGAAGCCGCAGATCAGGTCGATGCTGATGTCCTCGAACCCGGCGTCCCGCGCCTGCTGGACGATGGTGCGGGCCTGGCGGGCGTCATGGCTGCGGCCCAGCGTGCGCAGGCGCTTGTCGTCGAAGGACTGCACGCCGCTGCTCAGCCGGCGAAAGCCGATGTCGCGGAAGGCCGCGAGTTTCTCGGGCTCCAGGGTCTCGGGGCTGCACTCGATCGTCGATTCCAGCAGCTCGCCGCCGAGGGCGGGAAACGCCTGGCGCAGGGCCGCTCCGACGCGCGCGATCTCGTCGAGGGAGAGGATGGAGGCCGTGCCGCCGCCCCAGTAGAGGATCGTGGGGCGATAGCCGGCCTCGGTCAGCCGGGCGCCGCGTTCGGTGAGTTCGTGGCACAGGGCGTCGATGTAGCGCCGGCGCGGCTGGTCGGTCTCGGTGAGCAGGAGCTCGGAGGTGGGGATCTCGGTGACCCAGTCGCAGAAGTGGCACTTGGAGCGGCAGAAGGGGATGTGGAGATAGACGAGGAGGTCACGGTCCTGAGGGGTGGTGGTCGTTCCAGGAGCCGGGTTGTGGGACGTGGTCACTCCAGCCTCCCCAGGACCACCGCGTGCACGGCCGCCCGCAGTACCCCGTCGATGCCGAGCGCGGCGTGCAGCCGGTCGTCCACGAAGCTCGCGCAGTCCGTGGAGCCGAGGCCGACGGACGTCACCGCCAGATGCATGTTCTGCGTGATGCACCCCGTCTCGTGCAGCACGAAACGCAGGCCCCGCGGCCCGTACTTGCGCATGCTGCGCCACGGGCTCGCGACCATGACCACCAACGCCGAAGCGGTGTCGAACGAGATCGCCGTGCCGGGAGTCGTGAAGGCGTCGAGCACTCGGTCGACGACCGCCTGGCCGCCCTCCCGCACCAGCACGTCACGCACGGGCTGGTATCGGTACACGCCCACGTCCAGACCCGTCACATCGAGTGCCACCACATGCAGGGCGACCGGAAAGAGGCCGCCGCCGCTCGGCGCCGTACGGAAGCGGTACGTCTCCTGGCCGCCGCGCAGCAGCTCTATGTCGGCCTCCGCCGTCACCCCGTCGGCAAGACGCAGCACCGTCGCCAACTCGTCGGCCGCGACGGGGTCACCGCTGTAGCCGCGGACACTGCGGCGCCGCATCAGGGCCTCGCCGAGCTCCATCGTCGCGGGCACCGACGCGGGCAGTTCGACCCGTTGGTGGTCGGGTACCGGCTCGTCGTCGAGCTGGGCGAGCGTGGTCACCATCGTGTCGCCGAAGTAGTCCGACGCGGACAGCACGCCCTCCCGGTCGGGGTCCCGCAGCCGGCTGGCGGTGAGGAAGTCCTCGGCCACCCTGCTGCTCACGCTGCCCGCCGTCTCGGCCCCGAGGTTGTCGAACCGGAGCTGGTGGGTGCGCACGCCCACGGACCGCGCCTCGGGCGCCAGCACGCGGTAGGCGTTGATGCCGACGCTGAACTCGTCGAACCCGGAATCCTGTTGCATGCTGCGGCCCTCCCTGAGCCTCGGTGACCTGACCTCAGCCGTCCGACGGGTCGTCGAACATCTGGGTGGTGGCGGGCACTCGACGGGACAGCGCGATCGACTGATCGGCGAGCTGCTCGGCGGTGACCGGGTTCGCGTAGGTGCCGAGAGCGAAGGTCGCATGGGCCCATTCGCTGAACTCGACGATGCCGAGGCGGTTTCCCTCGGGGTCGTGGAGGCTGGCGCCGCGGCCCATGGAGTCGCCCGCCTCGCCCCGGTAGAAGGGGCTGTCGCGGAATTGATCACGGAACTCGTCGCGGATCCGCTTGGGCAGCGGAAGGTCATACGGACCGGCCACTACGGTGCCACCCGCCGCCTTCCACTCGTCGAGTGTCCGGTCGAGGTCGTCGACGGCGAACATCACCGTCACGCCCTCGCCCTCGAAATGTCGCTCATTGACAGTCAGCAGGATTCCGTCGCTCGACACCGGGGCGTGGAAGGAAATCTTTTCGGGCGAGAGTGATCGCGCGAGACGCAGTCCGAGGAAACGCTCGTAGAACTCTATTCCGACGTCCACGTCGTCGACCGGCACATTGATGATGACGGGCTTGGGAATCATCTCTCTCCTCCGTGCTCCTGGAGGTGCCGGGCACACTTGGCCCGGCACCTCGTCGATCAGGCGGTCGGACGCACTACGGCACCGCAGGACGTAGACGTACAGCCGGCGCAGCAGGAAGAAGCACCAGGCACGACGACGCCGAACGCACCGCTGTCAGTGCCCACGACGAGTCCCGGCTGAAGCGCGGAACTACGGTGCTCGACAACGACCACACTCTCGATCTTCATGTCAATTTCACCTCCTGACTCCATATCGATCGACGGATTTTGGACGGGAATGGTGAACACCCCGTCCAATTGGGCAAGTATCCGAACGCGCTTACCGGAATGTCAATGTTCGAATTCCGAAGGGAATGTCATCAATTTCCGGTTACATATGTCATTCCGGAGTGATTACAGAAGGGGAGTGAATGGAATGCGTGAGGGCTGTTTTCGAAAAAGATCTCATGCTAGGGTGACGCAGCTCAGCGGCGGCCGGAATGAGGCGAGATGATCGCAGCAGATGCCCAGCCCTTGGTCCGCATTCGGAATGTGGGCGTCGTGCGGCGACGCGGTGGCACGCGGGTGCGTGCGCTGTCCGGGGTGAGCCTTCAGGTGCGTCGGGGCGAGAGAGTGGCGCTGCTCGGTGCCAACGGCGCGGGCAAGACCACACTGACGTACGTCCTGCTCGGTCTGCTCAGGCCCGAAAGCGGCAGCGTCGAGGTGCTCGGCGGCCGGCCCGAACCGGCGCTCGCGGCCGGCGAACTCGGCGCGATGCTGCAGGAGACCGGCCTGATGCGGGGCGCACGCGTCGGCGAACTCGTCGCCCTGGTCACCGACTTGTACGGCCGCCGCACCAGCGCGCAGGTCCTGGCCGAGGCCGGCCTCGAAGAGCTGCGCGCACGGCAGGTGACGCAGCTCTCGGGAGGAGAGCGCCAGCGCCTGAAGCTGGCCCTCGCACTCGCGGGACTGCCTCGCCTGCTCTTCCTCGACGAACCCACGGTCGCCCTCGACGTGGCGGCCCGAGCCCGCTTCTGGCAGGTGCTCAACGAGCGGGCCGAGGGCGGAGCGACGGTCCTGTTCACCACCCACTACCTGCACGAGGCGGAGCAGTTCGCCGACCGCGTCGTGGTGTTACGGGCCGGGGAGGTCGTCGCCGACGGCACGGTCGCCCAACTGCGGTCCTCCTTCACCGAGAGCCGGATCTCCTTCCGTACGGCCGAACCGCTCGCCGAAGGCATGCTGCGCGGCCTGCCGGGCGTGCGGTCGGTCGACGAGGACGGCGCCGCCCGTACGGTGACCACCACCGACAGCGACGCGACGCTCGCCGCGCTCTACGCCAAGGTCGGCGACCGGGACGGCGACGGCGTCGTACTGCGGGACGTCGCCATCGCCTCGGCGTCCCTGGAGGACGCGCTGGGCGAACTCCTCAGCGACGACGCCGCCCACGCACACGAGGACAGCAGCCACCGAGACAGCCACGGAGACAGCCACCGGGGCAGCCGCGTCCCGGGCGAAGGAGAAGGCTGACATGCTGCGTTACGCGAAACTGGACACCCTCTGCCTCATCCGCAGCGCGTACTTCCTGACCTTCTCCGTACTGTTCTCCGCGGGCTTCTACGTGATGTTCACGATGGTCGCCCAGGACGCCCTCTCCGACAGTCCGCTCTTCGCCCGTGACTACATGCTCTCCATGTCGGTGTCGGGCGCGTTCTTCGGCGCGCTCAACGGCGCGGGCATCCGCCTCGGTACGGAGCGCGGCGAGGGCTGGGCCCGCCAGATCCTGCTGACCCCGCTCTCGGGCCCCGCCTACCTGGGCGCGAAGGCGCTCACCGCCTGGCTGGCGACGCTGCCCGCGGCCGTGGTCGTCTTCGCCCTCGGCGCCTTCGCCAACGACGTCTCCATGCCGGCCGCCGACTGGATCGCCGCGCTCGGCGTGATCTGGGGCGCCAGCCTCGTCTTCGTGCTGGCCGGCCTGGCCGTGGGACTCGTCGCGGTCGGCGAGTCGGCGCAGTACATCAGCCTGGGCGTGTTCTTCCCGCTGGCCATGCTCGGCGGCCTGTGGTTTCCCCTCGACGACTTCCCCTCGGGGCTGCGCCGCGCCGCGGACTTCCTGCCGACCCACTCCCTCGACGAACTCGCCACCCTCGTCACGCCGGGCGGCGACGGGGCACCTGTGCTGCGCCCCGTCCTGGTCCTGCTCTGCTGGGGCGCGGCGCTCGCCACGGTGGTCCTCACGCGCTCTCGGGCCGTCGTCCTGGCCCGCGTGTAGGAGCCGGAAGTCTGTCCGTCTCAGCCGGCCGCGCGCAGGCGTTCTCCGACGAGGTGTTCCCGGCAGTTGCGGCAGTGTCCGGGCTCATGGGAGCGGAACGCCCGCTCGCAGCCGTCGCACGTCTGGAAGGGCAGTACTGCCGGTCGGGGCTCGACGACGGGCTGGGGCGGCGCCGGCAGGGGCGTTTCCCGGAGTCGGAAGGCGAGGACCCTGGCCGGTCGGGCCTGGAAACGGTCGGGAAGCCCTGCGGTCAGCAGCTCGGTGAGCTCCCGTGGTGCGACTCCGGCCGCGAGCCACTCGGCCACGGCCGGTGCCAGGAGTGCGGCCTCCTGTGTGGAGAGGACGAGACGGGCGTCGATCCGGCGCAGGGCGGCGAGTACGGCGACCGCCTTCGGGTCGGCGTCGGCGAGCGCGGGCGCCGGGTTCTCGGACCTCTCAGGGCTGGGGGCGGGGCTGGGGCCGCCGGGGCCGGTCGCGGGCCCCGACTCCGGAACGACGGGCCGTGCCCGGGGCCGGGGCGGCTCCGGCGGCTCGGGCGGGCTGTCCGGCTCCTCACCACCGGGTACGCCGTAGAAGTACGTCCGCGTGCGGACCTGCCCGGAGGCCAGACGCTCCCGTCGGCGTTCCAGGTACCCGGCGTCTTCCAGCTCCTGAAGTGCGCGCGAGATCAGGATCTCGCCCTCGCTGAAGTGCTCGCACAGGGCGGCGATGGTCACGGGGGCGCCGGTGGGCAGGGAGAGGATGTACACGGCCACGCCGACCGTGACCGCGCTGCCGCGCCGCTGGGCGAGGGCGTTGGAGATCACCGTGAAGTCGGCGGTGAGCCGGGTGCGTACGTGGATCACGCCGGAGGTCGGTGCTCCGGCGTCGGCGCGCAGGCGCGCGTTAGACTGCGAGTCAGCCATCGGGAAGCGTCTTCTTCCTTGATCGGTTAGGCCCTCGTCCGGGACGGCGAATCCCGGTCGGGGGCTGCTCTGTTGTGTGGACTGGTGGTGTGCTCTTGCGGTGAACGTAACGGCCCGATTCCCGCACTCGCAAGCCAGTCACTCGCACGAGTGACACGCGCGCACCGGCGCGGGGAGGGTGGGCGGGTGGGTAGTTCTTTCCCCGGTTCTTTAAGGAGTTCAGCGGCCCACCGGCACCTCGCGAACGAGGCACCGGCGGACCCGGGGTACCGCTGTCGACCAGCACCCGGTTGACTCAGAGGCGGCGGCGACCGCCGTCGAACTCCCTTATGAACGTGGACCAGGAGTCGTCCCCGAAGGACACCACGGGACCGCCCGCGACCTTGCTGTCACGAACGGGCACGACGCCCGTGAACCCGTCGGCGACCTCCACGCAGTCGCCGCCCTCCTGATTGCTGTAGCTGCTCTTGCGCCAGGCGACGCCGTTCGGATCGGGAAGGAACGTTCGCTTCACGGTAGTAGCCCTTCATCGCGGACCGGATCATGTCGAGCGACATGACTGTGGGCAGGGCATCCGCCCGGACCCGATCGTAATTCCCCGACAAGTGCCTGACATCGGCCGGTTCCTCGACGAGTTGGCCGTAGTGGGCGCCCTCCGTGTAGGCGACCTCCGAGCCGTCCGGCAGCGTCAGAACAGTCAGGGAACCGCCCAACGCGTCGTGCCCGCCCTGCTCGAACGGGAACACCTGCACCGTGATGTGCGGCTCCGCCGCCACCTCCACCAGCCGCTCCAACTGCGCCCGCATGACGTCGTCCCCGCCGATCGGCCGCTTCAGCACCGCCTCGTCGAGCACCACCCACAACTCCGGTCGCCCGGGAGCCGTGAGCCGCTCCTGCCGCCCCATGCGGGCGGCGACCCGCTCCTCCAACTGCTCGGCGCCGCCGTCCAACGTCATGCCGAGACTCAGCACGGCCCGCGCGTACTCCTCCGTCTGCAACAGACCGGGCACCAGATGCGCCGCGTACTGCCGGATCGACACCGCCCGCTCCGAGTGGGCGATGAACGCGCGCGACCAGTCCGGAAACGCCTCCCGGTACACGTACGGCCACAGCTCCACCAGCAGCTCCTCCGCGCCGAGGGCCGCGTCCAGCGCACGCGCCAGCTCCAGGGTCGGCTTCGCCCCGGACGCCCGCTCGATCTGCGTGATCCGCGTGCTCACCACATGCGTCAGCTCACCGAGCTGGGCCTGGGTCAGCCCGGCTGCCGTCCGGAGTCTGCGCACCCGCGTACCGAACAGGGTGGCCATCGACGCGCTGGGATCAATTCCCTTGACCAAGGCTTCACTTCCGTTCCTTACGTCCTGAAAGGTAAGGCTGCGCCCCCTGTCGAGCGTATGACGATCGGTCGACTCTTGAGTACGGAACGTGACGACTCGACGGAAAGGGACGGACCGACCGTGCTCACAGAAACCGCCACCCCAGGAGACGAGCCGCAGCGGAGCGCCGCACCGCTCGCGGGACCCGACGGCGACGACCCCGAACACCGGTCGCTCACCGCGCGGTTCCCCTCGTCCCCGCGAGGCGCGCAACTCGCCCGGCGTCGCGCCGTCCGGTGGATGGAGGGTCGGGGCCACTCGCCCATGTCGGACGCGTCCTGCGCCGTCGCCCTCGTCGTCGGCGAACTCGCGGCGAACGCCATACAGCACGGTCGGGTCTCCGGCCGTGAGTTCGGCCTCCGGCTCACCCTCGACCGGGCTGCGGCTCTGCTGAGGGTCGAGGTCGACGACGCCGCCTCGTCGAAGCGGCTGCCCGCGACCGCTCCCCCGTCGTATCCCGAGGGCGAGTCCGGCCGTGGACTGCTCCTGGTGGACGTTCTGGCCGTGCGGTGGGGCTGGACACCGCGTCGACCGCTCGGCAAGACCGTTTGGGCGGAGGTGTCGTTGAACGGGACGGAGAACGGGACGGATGAGACGACGCTCGGCCCGAACCCGGTATGAGCCCGGCCTGCGGACCGGTCACAGGTCCCGCACTCACGCGTCGTCGGGTGCCTCGTCACCGTCGCCCCCGACCAGCCCGACCTGGACCAACGGCCTGCCCCCTCGACGCGACGCGTACACGCCCCGTCCCGGAGGCAATTGCATGGGCCGAACGCCGAGCAGCGCCCCGACCTCGTCGGGACCACGCGAGAGAACGACGCCCTGGGCACCGAGATCCGTGAGACGTGGCAGCAAGGGGTCCGAGAAGGCCATCCTTCCCGCACCTGCGCCGGAACAGGCGATGACGAGACGGAGACCGATGTCCCGTGCGAAGGGGAGGAGCTCCAGCAACGGCATCAGCGGGTTGCCCGTGGGCGTGGCGACGAGGTCGTAGTCGTCGACGACCACGTACACGTCGGGGCCCTCCCACCAACTGCGGTCGCGCAGTTGCTGGGGCGTGATGTCCCGTGGGGGCAGACGATCCTTCAAGGACGTGGCGAGAGCGTCGATGTCCTGCCGGGCCGGGACCTCCGAGAGGCTGTACGACCCCGGATGGTGCCCCGGGACCGCGTCCAGCAGCGAAATGCGGTAGTCGATCACGAACAGCCGGAAGGAGTCCTCGTCGTGCCGCTCGGAAAGTCGTTTGACGAGCAGTTTCAGCAGGTTCGACTTGCCGGACTCGACCTCGCCGAAGACGAGGAGGAACGGATCCTGGTCCAGGTTCAAGAAGACTGGCTGGAGACTGTCGTGATCGAGTGCGAACACGACGCCGCGGTCCGGTTCGGTGTCCCCGGCAGGAAGCTGCGAGGCCGGGAGTATGCGTGGGAGCAGCCGTACCCTGGGCGCGCCGGGCTTCGGCCAGTGGTGGGAGACGGTATCGACGAGCAATCGTGTCGCCGTGGTCAGGCCCGTGTCGGAGGACACCCCGTCGATACGGGGGACCGCCGCCATGAAGTGCTGCCTCGACTGCGTCTGTCCACGGCCCGGCACGTCGCCGGGTACGGCGGCCGCGACCTCGGAGTCCAGTTCGGACAGGGCCGGGTCGTCCAGCCTCAGTTCCAGGCGCGTGCCCAGGCAGTCCTTGACGCGCCCTTCGACGTCCGCGGGGTGCGAGGCGGTGAGGACGAGATGGACTCCGTAGGCGAGGCCGCGTGTCGCGATGTCCTGAACGAGCGGCACGAACACCTGGTACTCCTGGCAGAACTCCCGCCATCCGTCGATGACCAGGAAGACGTCGCCCCACGGGTCGTCCGCCGTGTCCCGCTGCGGACGGTACTCGCTCATCGAGGAGACGCCGGACTCGCGGAACCGCGCTTCGCGAAGGGTCAGGACGTCGTGCACCGTGGCCGTCGTCCGCCGGACCCGCTCCGGGTCGAGGGGTGTGGCCACGCCGCCCACGTGCGGCAGCGCGTCCATGGCCGACAGACCGCCGCCACCGAGGTCGATGCCGTAGAACTGCACGTCGTCCGGGGCGTGGGTGAGGGCGAAGGACGCGATGAGGGAGCGCAGCAGCGTCGACGTGCCCGACCGGGCACCGCCCACGACCTGGAGGTGCCCGGCCGCGCCGCTGAAGTCCAGGTACAGCGGCGCCTGTCGTTGCTCGAAGGGCTGGTCGATGATGCCGATCGTGACGACGAGGCGGGGGCCCGTGGACAGGGACGCGAAGCCTGCCGCATTCGGGGACAGCAGCGGGGAGAGACCGGCCAGCACGGTGTCGAGCGAGGACGGGCTCTTCAGCGGGGGAAGCCACACCTGGTGGGCGGGTGGCTGCTGTCCCTCCAGGCGATTGAGGACGACCTCCATGGGGGAGTCTCCGTTGGCAGACCGCGCGTCTCCGGCGAGCCGGCCGGAAGAGTAGGCGACGCGGAAGCCGACCATGTGATCCTCGTCGTACTTCAGATACCCGGCGCCGGGAACGGCTGGCAACTGGTAGGCGTCCGGAACGCCGAGCACGGCGCGTGACTCCTCCGCAGAGGAGGTCCGCAGAGCGATGCGGTACGACAGGTGGGTGTCCAGGCCCTTCAGACGGCCGGCCGCCATGCGCTGCGTGGACAGCAGCAGATGGACACCCAGGGAGCGGCCGACGCGGCCGACCTGGACGAGCGTGTCGAGGAGGGCGGGCGCGAGGTCCGGCAGTTCCGCGAACTCGTCGATGACCAGGAGGAGCGTCGGCAGGGGCGCGAGTGCGGCACCCGTTGAACGGGCCCGTTCGTAGTCGCGGATGTTGGCGTAGTTGCCCGATCCGCGCAACTTCTCGAAACGACGGTCGAGTTCTCCGCTCAGGGCCTGGGCCATGCGCGAGGCCAGGGCCGGTTCGCCGGCCAGGCCGTTGACGACCGCCGCCGTGTGGGGCAGCCGCTCCATTCCCGTGAACGTCGCAGTGCCCACGAAGTCCACCAGGACGAAGTTGAGCGTGTCGGAGGGCTGCGTGGCGGCGAGGCCGAGCACCAGGGTCCGCAGGAGCTCCGACTTGCCGGAACCGGTCGCTCCGACGCACAGACCGTGCGGTCCCCAGCCCCCCTGTGAGGCATCGCGCAGGTCCAGCAGGACCGGGGCACCGTTGGTTCCGATGCCCACCGGGGCGGTGAGCGGCTGGGCGGGTTGCGTGGCGCTGACCGAAACCGTGGCGTGGACCGAAGCCTGGGACCCGACGTGAACCGCGGATCCGACCGGCGCAGTGGCCGGGTCGGGCAACGTGACCCGAGCGTCCGTCGGCGGGGCGGTGTCCCGGCCCCAGGGTGGCGGTGGAGGCAACAGGTCCAGGAGCCCGTTGACGTCGTCGTTCCGGCCGGAGGCGCTCAGCGGGACCGCGGCCGGGCCGCGCCAGGCACCGGCGACCGCGAGCACCAAGTCGTCGAGTACCTCACCCTCGTAGGAAGAGCCGGAGTTGGGCGCCGCGCCGTCCTCGGTCTCCGCCTCGTCCTCCACGCGGGCAAGGGCGGGAGCGGCGAGCCGGACGTAGCGCCGTCCCCGGGTCAGTCCGTAGCCCGGCTGCCCGGGTGGGATGTCACCGGCGAGGTCGCTGTCGATGAGGGACTCGCGTGGCTGGACCAGGGCGAGTTCGAGCCACGTCCCCAGGTGCGCCAGGAGGTCCTCGGACAGGTCGCCCCACCGGTCCGCGGAGACCGCCAGGTGGATGCCGTAGTAGACGCCCTGCCGTGCGACGCGCAAGAGTTGACGGGACTCCTCGGGGTATTGACGTATGAAGTCCCGCCAGGAGTCGACGAGAAGGAACACCTCGCCGTACGACTCGCCCTCCAGCGCGCCTTGCAGACGCTTGTGCCGGAAGACCTTGGGGGAGCGGATGCGTAGCGTGGCGCAGAGCTTCTCGCGGCGGTTCAGGGCCGCCATGACTCCGTCCACGAGGAGACGGACGTCGGCACTGTCGGCGTAGTCGGCCACCACCCCGACGTGCGGCAGGTCTCTCAGCCGGGCCAGCCCGTCCGGTTCGCCGTGCAGGCCGTATATCTGCACCTCGGCCGGTGTATGCGTCAGAGCCAGAGAGCAGGCCAGGGTCTGCAGGACCGAGGTCTTGCCGCTCCACTGGCTGCCCACCACTCCGACGTGGGGCGCGCCTCCGGACAGATCGACGGTCAGGGTCTCCTGCAGGCCCCGTACCGGGTCGTACATCCGACCCAGAGGCACCGCGAGTTGCCCGTTGGGCGGCCAGTCCGGCGCGCACAGCCCGCGCTCGTGGTCGGCCGCGAGCGTCGGCAGCAGGTCTCCGAGAGTGAGGCCGTCGCCGGTGAAGGGGTCGGTCCCGGCGTCCCGGCCGCGGTGCCACAGGGCGGCCTTGGCGAGGGGGATGTTGCCCTGTACGCCGGACCGGAACTCGGTCGGGGTCTGCGGGGCCCCGCTCTCCTTGACGTGGTGTTCGATGTGCTGGAACAGCTCGTGCGCCGTGATGACACCGTCGTTGTCGGCATCGGCGCGGCCGGTGCTGAGACCGTCGATGACCGCTTCGGTGAACACGGAGTGGTACGCCCCCGAGCGGCTCTTCACCGTCTCACCCTCGAAGGCGAACTCCAGGCGGTCCGAGGCGGTCATCACGTACGTGCCCTTGCCGGCCGCCTGTTGCGACAACTGGCCGTCGTCGGCCGCGAAGGGCGTCATCCCCTGTACATAGGTACCGCCGAAGCAGCAGTCGAGCAGGAGCACCTTGCTCCGGGCGCGGCAGCGGGTCATCTGTTCCTCCACGAACCGCGCGGAGACCGCTGTCGCTTCGGGCAGATCGCGTTTGGTGCGCAGAGTCGTGAAGAAGAGGCGTGCGTGCCGGTCACGGAGGCCGTGGCAGGAGATGTAGAGGAGCAGTGTGTCGTCGGGCTTGAGACCCTGCAGCGTCCGCTCGACGTGCTCCTCGATCTCCGCCTTGGAGTCGTTGACCAGAGGTACGACGCTGTCGAAGTAGCCGATCGCCTCGTCCTCCAGGAGCGCGGCCAGACGACGTGCGTCCGACGCGGGTGAGCGCAGGCGGCTCAGTTCGGGGTCGATGTAGTCGGTGGTGGCGACGAGCAGGGCGACGCGGCTCAAGGCCTCTCTCCTCTTGGCTGCCGACTGCCGGCAACCGACTGGTTACGGCTGCGGGTCGTCGCCGGACCGCCGCTGCAGCCACGCGTCGATGAGCTCGTTCTGCTTCCTTGCCGAAACGCCCTCGACGATCAACGAGTCATCGCCCTCGACGAGTTCCACTCGCCGTGCCTGCGCCCGCTGCCGCCATTCGCTCACCAGGCCGACCAGCGCCTTCATCGCCACTGGCGAGAACACTCCGGTGACGACCAGGGCACCGACCGTCGTGACTGTCCCGCTCTTGGCGCCCGCCGGAGCCGTGTCGCCCTCGGGCCGCGACACCGTGTCGGCCGCGTCGAGCAGGAGCAGCTCCTCCTCCAGCTCCCGCGTCAGGGAGTCCAGCCCCTCGGCGTCGAGATCCCCCGCGGCGACGGCGATGCTGATCCGCATGGCTCGCAAACTGTGCCCCCTGATGCTCTCCAGCCGACTCCAAGGGCATCAGCGTGACACAGTAACCGTCCTCCCGGCAGGCCCGTGGAACACCCGAAATGGTGCAGCCAGGTGGCGTCCCGGAAGGCGCGGAACTGGCCCGAGCTCTCAATATACATTCGATCATGTATATTGATACTCTGTCCAATGTATACGGAGGTGGGGCTGGTGAGCAGAACCGTCATTGATCTCGATGACGACGCCCTGGAAGCTGCGGCGGAGGAGTTGGGCACTTCCACGAAGCGGGACACCATCAACACGGCCCTACGTGAGGTCGTCGCCCGCAACCGTCGCCTGCGTGCCCTGCATGAGCTGCAGGATCTCGCGGATGAAGGCGCCCTTGACGTCGGACTCCTTCTGGACAAGCGCAACTATCGAGGCGGTTCCGCCCGGTGAGCGTTGCCGACTACCTCATCGACACGTCGGCCCTGGCTCGCGTTCTGCTGCGTCAGGCAACCGAAGAGTGGGAACAGAGTACGGGCGCCGGGCTGATCGCCCTGTGTGACCTCACCGAGCTGGAAGTCCTCTACTCCGCACGTTCGGCTAAGGACCGCGAGGTCGTCCAGGAACTGCTGAACCGGTTCACCTGGTGCCCCATGCCCGACGGCATCTACCGGCGCGCCCGCGTCGTCCAGCGCGAGCTCACCGCCAAGGGCGAGCACCGCAGCGCCGGACCCGTCGACCTTCTCGTGGCCGCGGCCGCGGAGGAAGCGGGACTCACGTTGGTGCACTACGACCGTGACTTCGAAACCATCGCTCGCACCACCGGGCAGCCGGTCCGAATGATCGACCTCAAGTAGCCGGTCGGCTCACCCAGATGTCAGTCCCGGATCTGCCGACTGACAGCGTCGCTGATCGGGTCCGGGCCCTGGGTGAGTTCGAGGATCTCGCGGCGGATCCGTGGGGCGTGGACGAGCTCGGCGAGGGTGGCTGCGACGTCGTCGCGGGCGATCCGGGTGTGGATCAGGGCGGGGGAGAGGCTGATCCGGCCGGTGCCCGCGTCGTCGGTGAGGGCGGCGGGGCGCAGGATGACCCAGTCCAGGTCGGTGGCGGCGAGTTCGACGTCCGCCTTCTTCTTGACGTCGATGTAGTGCTCGAAGGCGTCGGACCTTTCGCGATCGCGCCAGGCTTCGGGGAAGACGGAGACGAGCAGCAGGCGACGGACACCGGCGAGGCGGGCTGCCTCGATGGCGGTGGTCAGGCCGGCACCGTCGATGGCGCTGGTGGCGCCGGCGCCCCCCTCGCCTCCGGCGCCGGCGGCGAAGACCAGGACGTCGGTGTCGTGCAGCAGGCCGGCGAGGGCGGGGGCGTCGAGGCGGGTCAGGTCACCGTGGGTGGCATGGATGCCGTCGGCCGCGAGGCGTTCGCCCTGTTCAGAGCGGCGGTAGAGCCCGTCGACCCGGTCACCGGCGACGGTCAGCAGACGGGCCAGACGACTCCCGACGCCGCCGGCGATGCCTACGATGAAGACCTTCGTTGCGTCCATTGCGTCCATTGCGTCACTCTCCTTGATCGGGCGCCGGCCTGAGCAGGCGTGGGGTTGCGATCGGGGTGCTTCCCGGCGGCCGGGAAGCACCGTGTCGGGCCGCCGTAGAGCGCCGGGCCCCGCGAGCCCGCCGGGCCGGGGCCGTGCGGGCGTCCGGGCCCGGCGGGGTCACTCGTCTGTGCGCCCGGCAGTGTTTGTCGAGGCGCTCGCTATGCACGACCCCCTTCGACCTCGGCGACGAGGGTGAGGAGGGCGTCGGCGGCGGGGCCGGAGGAGGCCGGGCTCTGGCCGGTGACGAGCAGGCCGTCGGTGAGGACGTAGGGCTGCCAGACGTCGGTCTTGGAGTACTCGCCGCCGAGTCGCTTCAGTTCGTCCTCGACGAGGAAGGGGACGATTTCGGTCAGGCCGACGGCGGCTTCCTCCTCGTTGGTGAAGCCGGTGACCTTCCGGCCCCGTACGAGGGGTGTGCCGTCGGGGTTGGTGGCGTGGCGCAGGGCGCCGGGGGCGTGGCAGACCAGGGCGAGGGGCTTGCCCGCGCGCAGGGTGGTCTCGATCAGGCGGACGGAGGCGGGGTCCTCGGCCAGGTCCCACAGCGGGCCGTGGCCGCCGGGGTAGAAGACGGTGTCGAAGTCGTCGGCGGAGACGGTGTCGAGGCGGACGGTGTGGGCGAGGGCGGCCTCGGCCTCGGAGTCGGCCTCGAAGCGGCGGGTCTCGTCGGTGCGGAAGCCGGGCTCGTTGCTCTTGGGGTCCAGCGGCGGCCTGCCGCCCTTGGGGGAGGCGAGGACGACTTCGGCGCCCGCGTCCTTGAAGCGGTAGTAGGGGGCGGCGAGTTCCTCCAGCCAGAAGCCGGTCTTACGGCCGGTGGTGCCGAGCTGGTCGTGCGAGGTGAGGACGATGAGGACCTTCATGGTGACTCCTTGTTGAGTAGACCGGTCGTCTCCACCGAGACGAACGGAATGACGGCAGTGAGGCCGGGTCGGCCCAGGTTCGGGTTCAGGTCTTACAGGTGCAGGAGTTGACGGGTGACCCGCGTCGTGGTGTCCAGCGGGCCGATGTCGCGGTGGATCTTGGCCATGACGCTCGCTCCGAGCCACATGTCGTACAGGACCTGCGCGGTGTCGCGGGGGCTGCCGGTGACGGCGATCGATCCGTCCTTCAGGCCGGTCGTGATCGTCCGTTCCAGTCGGTCGATGATGGCGGTGGTGCCTTCCTTCAGGGCGAGCCGCATCGACTCCGACAGGTCGGAGACCTCCGCACCGAGCTTCACGGCCAGGCACTTGCCCTGGCACTCGTCGAGGCTCTGCGTCTCGCGCCAGTTCCGCCAGTAGTTCATCAGCCGCTCTGCCGAGGTCAGGTCCGGCTCGGCGAGGACGCGGTCCATGTCCGCCAGGTAGTCGGTGAAGTAGGCCCGCATCATCGCCTCGCCGAAGGCGTCCTTGGATCCGAAGAAGTGGTAGAACGAGCCCTTCGGCACCCCGGCCGCGGTGAGGACTTCGTTGATGCCCACCGCGGAGAACCCCTTGCGGGACATGATCCGCTGCGCGGCGTCGAGAATGCTGCGACGGGTGTCGCCCTGAACGGCTGCCATGTGACTCACTGTACCGTCGATTAGACCAGTCGTCTACTGCGCTCCGTGGGCCAGCCGGCCCGGCCAGGACCGGCGCGGCCCGGCGCGTCACCGGCCGAGGAAGTCCAGGAGGACCTCGTTGACCTCGGCGGTGTGGGTGGTGAGCAGCCCGTGCGGGGCACCGTCGATCTCGACGTACCTGGCGGCGGGCAGGGCCTTGGCGAAACGGCGTCCGGTGGCGTCGACGGGCAGGGTTCGGTCGGCCGTGCCGTGCACGATCAGGGTGGGTACGTCGATGCGGGGGATGTCCGCCCGGAAGTCGGTGGGCCAGGTCAGCGGGGCGGCGGCCGAGGCGATCGGGCCCGCGCCGGCCGCCACGTTCCAGGCGTTGCGCACGGCCTCCTCGCTCACCCGGGTGCCCAGGTTCTCGTCGAGGTTGAAGAAGTCGGCGTAGAAGCCGGTGAAGAAGGCGTAACGGTCCTTTTCCACCGCCTCGGAGACGCCCTCGAAGAAGGAGAGCGGGGCTGCGCCGTCGGGGTTGTCGTCGGTGATGGCCAGGTACGGCTCCAGCGACGCGAGGAAAACGGTCTTGGCGACCCGGCCGGAGCCGTGGACGGACAGGTAGCGGGCGACCTCACCGGTGCCCATCGAGAAGCCGACCAGGACCGCGTCGCGCAGGTCGAGGGTCTCCATCACGGTGTGCAGGTCGGCGGCGAACGTGTCGTAGTCGTAACCGGTGGAGGGCTGGCTGGACTTGCCGAAGCCGCGCCGGTCGTAGGTGATGACCCGGTGGCCGGCGGCCAGCAGGGCCGGGATCTGACCCTCCCAGGAGTTGCCGTCCAGCGGGTAACCGTGGATCAGGACGACCGGCTGCCCCGTTCCCTTGTCCTCGTAGTGCAGTTCGATGTCGGTGCTGTTCTCCGTGCCGACCTTGATGCGTCCCATGATGGCTGCCCCTTCTGGGAGTTGGGTGTCTGCCGTGTTCCGACACCAGAACTATACGACCGGTCTACTCGGACGGCAACCCCCTCCACCGCTGACGCCGGCCGGCGGGTTGGCGCCGCAGGGTCCGGCGGCGCCCGCAGCGCCCGAGCCCGAGCCCGAGCCCGAGCCCGGGGCTGAGCCCGGGGCCGGGGCTGAGCCCGGGACCGGGTACGAGGGCGGGGCCGGGTACGAGGGCGGTGCTACGCCGGCCAGGCCCGGCCCGCGTACCGGGCCGCGTCCAGGAGCCGGGCCCGGTCGGCACCGTCGCGCGCCCCGGCGGCCATGCCGGTCAGTACGGTGTCGACGAACGCGGCGATCCCGTCGGCCTCGGCGACGGACGCGAGTTCCCCCTCGGCGGCGGCCCGGCGCAGACGCGCCCGGATCATGCCACGTGTCCTGTCGCGCCGCTCGGCGAGCCGCGGCTCCCCCATGACGAGGCAGCCGGGGGGCTGCCCGGACGCGGTGAAGTGCTCGGCCGACGACCGCAGCAGACGCTCGATCGCCTCACGTGCCGTGGGCGCCGACAGGTCGCGCTCCAGGTCCTCGTCCAGGTGCGCGGTGTACAGCGCGCACGCCTTCTCGAACAGTGCGTTCTTGTCGCCGAAGGCCGCGTACAGGCTCGGCGCGGCGATCCCCGCCTCCGCGCACACCTGCGCGACGCTCACTCCGTCGTATCCGCGCTCCCAGAACGCGCGCATGGCCATCCGGAGTACCGCGTCCTTGTCGAACGTCCTCGGTCTGCCTGTCATACGCAAACTGTAGCGCACGCTAAACAACGTGCCGAGAACGTGCTACGGTCCTTCTGTAACACCCACTAAACAACGAGGGCGGACGACGGCGGACGGCGTGCCGCGCCTGCCCGAAGGAGCATGAGGAGCACAGCGATGAGCTACAGCGGTTACAAGTCCCTGGTGGTCCGCGCGGAGGACCGGATCGCCCGGGTGACCATCGACAACCCGCCGGTGAACACCGTCGACGCCACACTGGCCGGTGACCTCAAGGCGTTCGCCGACGAGGTGGCCTCAGACGAGGGCATCGCCGTGATCATCCTCCAGTCGGCCAACCCCGAGTTCTTCTCCGCCCACGCGGACTTCGAGTGGTCCTTCGATCCGAGCACCCTCATGGCCCTGGCCGACCCCGACGCCGACCCGGCCCTCAACCCGCTCCAGCAGCTCAACGAGCGGCTGCGCACACTCCCGCAGGTGACGATCGCGAAGCTGCGCGGCTACGCCCGCGCGGGCGGCGCCGAGTTGGCGATGGCCGCGGACATGCGGTTCGCCGCCGCGGACCGGACGTGGCTGTCCCAGCCGGAGTCGCTGATGGGCATCTTCCCCGGCGGGGGCGGCACCCAGTACCTCAACCGGCTGGTCGGCCGGGCCCGTGCCCTGGAGATCGTCCTGGGCGCCGAACTGTTCGACACCACCACCGCCGAGCGCTACGGGTGGATCAACCGCGCGATGCCGGACGAACACCTCGACGCGTTCGTCGACGCTCTCGCCCGCCGCATCGCCGCCCTGCCCGAGGGCGTGGCGGCCGCGGCGAAGGAGGCGTTGGACGCGGCCGAGGCGAGCGGCCCCGTGCCGGACCTGGCGCAGGAGGCGGCCGCCCACGCGAAGGTCTACCCCTCCCCGGACGACGTCGTCGACCGGCTGCGCGTGGTGATGGACCACGGCGGGCAGACGCGCGACGGCGAACTGCGGCTGGAGCGCCTGCTCGAATCCATCCCCTGGGCCCACCGGTCCTGAACGGCCGCCGACGCCCGGTGCTCAGTTCGGGTCCAGTTCACTTCCAGTCCAGTTCACTCACCGGGTGGAGAAGCGGCCAGGAGGTCGATGCCGCAGAGCCCGGCGAGGTCCTTGGCGACGCTGGTGAGCGGCTGCTGCAGCTCGGCCAGATCGGCGCGCATGTCGGGGGAGCGTTTCCACCGCCTTTCATGTTCGACCGGGCTGACCTCCGGTGGTCGAACGGCCTCGTGCTCCTGGAGCGCCGGGTGCCAGGTCGTGAGGAAGGGACGCAGGTGCGTGTTGGTCAATCGTGCGGCGATGCCGGGAAGAGTCAGCGGGGTGGCGGTTTCGGTCGCGACCCGGTGGAGCAGCTCGCGTGTCGTGGCGAACAGCGAGTGCAGGGACGTCAGTGCTTCCCGCAGGGAGCCGTGGTCCCGGGGAAGCGGTTGGACACCGACTCGGGTGACCAGCTCGACCTGGAGGTCGAAGGCCGCGGCCCGCTCCAGCGGGCTGGGGCGGGTGCCGACCGGGGCAGTGGTCGAGAGCCGAGCAGCCTCGGGGAGACTCGTCGCCGCAGGCCGGTCCGGAACCGGGATCCGGGCCGAGGTGTCCGGAACGAGCGTATGCAGGAGAACGCGACGGAGGTCCTCCTGACGGGCCACGTTCGTGTCATGGCGGTGTACGGCCCGGGCGAGCAGCGGATGGATGGTCCAGGACCGGTCGCGCAGCGGTTCGTGCCGCAGCGCGCCGGAGCCGCGAAGTGCTTCCACGGCCTCTGAGACGAGGGCTCCCGTGTCCCACGGGTCGTAGGGGCCGATGGAGGACAGGATGTCCTCCAGGGCTGTTTGGGACAGCGGCGCCGGGCAGGCGAGAGCAAGCAGCCGCAAGACGTCGTCAGCCGGATCCGCACCGGACAGCGGCCTCGGCAGCAAGGCCGTCGCGAGTGGCCGACGCGCCGGCGCGCCGCTGCCGGACACCGATCGGCGGGTGGCCAGCACGTCCGGCCCGTGGCCGTGCAGCCGATTGCGTACGTCGATGAAGCCACTGGTGGCCGTGAGGTCGGCGAGCAGATCCAGCGCCTCCGGATGCCCGCCGACATCACGGACGAGCGCGAGAGCGGCAGCGTGTTCCAACTCGTCGTGGGGCTGGGGCACGTGGCGGGAGGTGAGGAGGCGGTAGCCGTCGGCGTCCGACAACGGGGCCATGTCGACGCACTCGGCGAAGGCCGTGTACCGGAGGGACCGTGTCGTGATCAAGGTGGCCGTGAGCAGGTGCGGGCCGCGCAGGAGGTTGAGCTGGTCCGCGGTGAGTCCGTCGGGAACGCCGTCGACCACCCACAGACAGGGCAGTTTGCGCTCTCCCAGCGCGACCGCGAGGTGGCTGAGCAGGCCGGGCAGCGAGGACGCCGAGGACGCCGAGGACCTCGAAACTGTCACCCGGAGAGCCGCCAGCACCGTGGAGACCTGTTCCGCGTAGGACTCCATCGCCTCCGAGGGCGCCCCTTCGTACGGGTGCAGGTCGAACCAGAAGACGCCGCCGGGAAAGGCCGAACTGAAGTGCAGGGCGTATTCCTGGGCAAGCAGCGACTTGCCAAGACCGGGCATGCCGCGCACCTGCGCGCCGCGTCCTCCGCCGGCCTGTGCGACCAGTGGAGCACGGTGACGGTGGAGGGCCGTGTGGATGCGCCACTGCTCGGGCAGGCGGCCGGTGAAACGGAACGACCCCGTGCGGGCCGGCGCGGGCAGCCACGGAACGACGGGCGCGTCCGCCGCGTCCCCCATGAACGTGGCGACGGTCTCCACGTGGTCGGCCACGCGTGCGGCGAGGCGGTCGAGTCCCTCGGGGGTGGTGGGCCAGGGCCAGTGCCGGGCGTCTCGCAGTTCGACCGGGTGCACGTGGTCGGAGGCGGGTTCCGGGTTGAGTACGAGTGTCCGCCGGCGGGGATCACCCTCGCGCTGTCCGGTCAGGTACGCGTAGGTCAGCTCCCACTGGCACGCTCGCCGTTGCGGGTAGTCCGCCGAGTACAGGGCGAGCAGTATCCGGGAGTGGGCCAACGCTTCCGTGATGGTGGCGGTGATGGACGCGAAGTCGTCCACAGCGGTGTCGTCGACGAAGACCCGCAGGCCGCGTGCCTGGAGCGCGGAGACCAGCGCGCTGACCTTGCCGGAGTCGGACCGGCTGTAACTGACGAAGACGTCCCACTCCGGCCCGGAGGCGTCGGGCGTGATCATTTCCGCCTCCTCGTAGGGACCTCAGCCGACGGCCTGCCCCCTCTCTCTCGCCCCTCTCGCCCCTCTCGACCCTCCCGTCCCTCTCGACGTTCGAAAAATCGATGGGGGGGGGTGAGCAGATTGCCTGGTCGTCCGGGGCCGACCCACGAAGTGCCTGCACGATGAAGATCGTCACCTTGCCATCATGCGACACCGCGTCCGCTGCGCGAGGTCGTCCGGTGCGCCGTCATTCCCGCGGGCCGGGTCTCGCCCCGTCCTGTCGCGGCACCGGGGGACCGGCCTGCGTGGAGCGGCCCGAAGGGCGCAGATGCCGCTCCGGATCCCGGATGCCCGCGATGTCACCGAGCCCGATCACGTACGGCCGCAGCCGTTCCTGCAGTTGGCGGAGCTCCGCGCGGAACGCGGCGTTCTGCGGCCACTCGGACTCGTCCTGGTCGGGGTGGTGGTCTTCGAAGTCCTTCAGGCCGGGGTGCCACTTGGCCAGGAACGGAGCGAGCTCGAAGTTGAGGATGTCCAGAGCCAGTTCGTACACCGAGTCCCCCTTGGCAGGGGGAGGAGGCGTCGTGTGACCCTCCAGGGGCTCGCGATAGAGGTCGAACAGCGTCTTGAGGGAGGTCAGGGCCTCGCGCAGGTTCCCGCTGCCGTCCTCCAGCGGGCGCGTGGCGACCCGGGTGGCGGCTTGGAAGAACATCCGTTGCGCGGCCTGGCGCATGTCCGTCTTGGTGGTGAACGACATCTCGTTGCCGAGGAGGACGAGGCGGACCTCTGTGAGCTGGGCGGACCTGCGGTACAGCTCCAGTCCGAGGGCTACGGCGACGCCGATGAGACACCCCACGATGACCGACAGCCGCTGCCCGCCGGTCTGGCTGATCGAGTACGCGGCAATACCGATCACGCTGCCCGTGACGCCGGCCAACACCGCACGTAAAGCCATACGAACGGCGCCGCCGCCCTCACTCCAGCTCCGCCTCGCCACCGGCCCCCCTTGTTGCGCTGACGCTCCGTCCCACCTGGCGGCGGCCCTCGCCCCGACGCGGCGGCCGCCCCCTGCTCTCCTGCTCTCCGGGGCTCACTGGGCTCTGCTCCGGCGAACGTGGCCATGCCATTCTAGAGGGGGCGCGCCGGGAGCTGACAGGTCGACAGAGTGCTGCCGCTCAACCATGCGGAGCTGGCGTTCTACGACGCCGTTGCCCACCGCGACATGGCGAAGCCGATGGAGGGCGGCGACGACGCCCTCGCCAAGATCGCCCGTGCTCTCGTCAAGGACATCCAGAAGAACCTCTCCGTCGACTGGCTCTCCCGCGAGCCCGTCCGCGCCAAGCTCCGCACCCGCATCCGCCGCGTGCCGGCGATGTTCGACTACCCGCCTGAGGAGGAGCGCGAGGCGGTCGACCTCGTCCTCAAGCAGATGGAGATCGTGGCCGCCCTCTGGGCGCCCGCGGCGAAGTAGCGGACGGTGGTATCAGCGGGCAGGCTAGTATGGCACTACGGGTACGTACCCGTACCCACCCGTACCCACCCGGGGTGAGTAAAGAGGAGCTCGCATCATGTCCGATGCCAACGTTCGTATCCCCGCCGATGCCCGCGACCGGCTTGCCGAGATAGCTGCTGAGGAGGGGCTGTCCCTGCGTTCCTACCTGGCCCGGCTCGCCGATACCCTGCTCACCCCGGCCGAGCGGGCCGAGCGGGCGGAGAAGGCACGGGCAGTGCTGCGGAAGTGGAACGGCTACGACCCTGACGAGCACGAGCAGGCCGAGCTGGACGCCGAACTGGACCGCCGTATGACCGAAGCGGGTGCAGTGTGACCCGTGACGTGTATGTGTTTCTCGACGAGAGCGCGATGGTGGCTGCTGGGCGAGGTAACGCCTTGACTTCCCGGCTGATCCATCGCGCTCACGCTGAGCCGGACTGGTTCCTGTACGCAACCGTGTGTGCGCTGGTCGAGGCCGACCGAGCCCGACCAGGCACCGCGGAGCACATTGCTGCCCTGCCCGGTATCGCGATCGTCGACCTTGACCTGCCGGCTGCCCTGTCGGTGGCCCGCGCGACTACGTGGGCCGACGCGCACACGCTTTACGCGGCCCAGCCCAGCCCCGACCGGCCGGATGGTGCGGTGATCGCGACCACCAGGCCGCACACGTGGAAGGGCCAGCCAGTACGCATCCTGGACGTCAGCCCCTGAAGTCAGGCGGCAAGACGCACCGTTGCGTGGCGCAGCACACCGATCTGCTCAGGCGTCATGTCGAAGTCGTACGCGATGTCCTCGACGCTCTCCCCGGCCTCCCAGAGGTCGGTGATCGCCTTGACCGCGACACGGTTGGCGGCCACGACGGGCCTCTCGCGCCCGAACCTCGGGTCGATCACGACAGGTACGGAGTCCGGGTACTGCCTGAGCCGCAGGCCGCCGCGCTGCTGGACCTCGACTACTCCGAAGCCCGCTTCGGCAGCGTCGACGAGATCTACAAGAGCGAGGCCGGCCGCGACATCCTCGCCGAGCCCACCCTCCTGTTCTCCGACGCCGAGAAGCAGGAGGATGCTTCCTCGGTTGTCCACATCCACTGACCCAATAGGGCTGACAAGCCATGCTCGCGGAAGCCGCCTACGGCACGGGGCGCTCCCCCAGATCGCCGAGTTCGCAAGCGGAGGACTGCCTGCCCCAGCGGCCACGGACGACGGCGGCGAGTGGGTCGGCGGGGTTTGCTGCCTCCGGCACCTGCCGTCTTCCGTGGCACGGGTTTTATGACCAGGGCGGGCCTTAGGTTGGCTCCCGGGTGGCCCCCAAGAGGGATTCCGGAACCACTCAGGGGCCCGACCCGCCAAGCGGATCAGGCCCCTGACCTGGAACTTCACTGTAGGGGTGGCGGGATTTGAACCCACGACCTCTTCGTCCCGAATGAGGTTCGATCAAGATTGGCACCTGCTGGTTTGCTGTTTTGCCTGGTCAGGGTGCTGGTGTTCGGCGGTCTCGGGTGGTCTGGAAGGGGCTCGGGGAGCGGGTCGGCTCCCAGATGGCTCCCCAAGGGCGGCCACCCAGCTAACGTCGGTACGGCGGAGGACGTGGTGTGTCCTCCGCCGACACTGTCAGTGTTTGCCCGGCCAAGGCCCGCACGTTCTCGAGCAAGGCGTGAAGGAGGAACGGCGGATCCGTTGTGGCGGTGCGGGTCACCTCCAGACACATCGCCGCATTCTTGTCTCCGCCACCCTCGCCTGGTGTATGCCGAGGACTATGCGTCCGCTCGAACTCGGCTTAGCTCGGGAAATCGAAGGTCCTCTGGCCGGCTCCCGGGGCGCGACGAGACGCTCGCGGTGCCTTCGGTTCCTTGGCTGCGTAGGGCGGGACTGGTAGGACGCCCTGCTCCTGGAGATCGTGAGTGGTGATGAGCAGGCCCGCGCTCACGGCGTCCAGGAGCCTGGCCTGTTCGGGTTCGAGCGCTATCAGAAGGGCGAGCGCGTTGATGAGATCCAATAGATCAACGGTCCATCGTGCTGGCCATGTTGGGGGCAGGATGTCGTTCAACGGGCTCTGCCACTCGACGTCGGGTTTGTGCTTGCGGAAGCCGAACCATTTACGGATCACCTGTACGCCGCCGATTCGGTAGTCCCAGACCTCTGGCGCCACAGGTCCGATGGAGCCGGCTCCGACCGTGAGGGTGCGCGTCTTCGCGTCGTAGGAGATGCTGTCGGGCACCCCGCTGCCGTCCTCGCCGATGGGGACGGTGCAGATGGGTTGTTCCGCTACAGGAAGTCTCGGGGTCTGTCCGGACGGGCGGCCGTGCTGTGGCGACGCGAAACGCTGGCCGTACGTGTGTATCCACACCGTACGGCGGCCGGCCTCAGCTACCTCCGTCCACAGGCCGGGGTCCCGAGTCAGCGGGATGTGCGCGCCACGGGTGGTCAGGTGCTCCGCGAAACGGCGGGTGTAGCCGCTGTGGCCGGCTATCAGGGCCCCGGCAAAGTCGTTGCTCACGCCGCCAGGAGCAGGTTGATGGGGCGGTCGGTGTCGCGTGCGTGATGCCGTAGGGCAGCGGCGATGTTGTG
>NZ_JAGMUO010000098.1 GCF_019049325.1 Streptomyces sp. AC512_CC834
CGGCTCCTGGGTGGCCGACGGCTGCGCCTGCGGCTGCTCGGCGGGCGCGGACTCGGCACTGCTGGGCAACGTCTCCGGACTCGCACTCGGACTGGGCGCGAGTGCGGCGCCCGCCTCCTGCGTCTGCTCGGTGGCGCTCGTGCGGACCTGCGGCTTGTACGCGATCCAGATCATCACGAACGCGATCGCGAGCGCGACGAAGATGCCGAAGAAAGTCGCCAGCCAACGCGGCAGGAACCCGCGTTGCACGTACGTGCCCTCGACCTCCGTCGGATCCACCCCGGAACGGCGCACGGCCAGCGTGTACGGCCGCTCCTCCTTGGCGCCGAACCAGATGATCTGCTGCGGCTTCAGCGTCGTCTCCAGGAACGCCGCACGCCCCGGCTCGATCTGCACATTCCCCGGACGGATCTCGTACGACAGGTGATCACCGTTGTCACTGCCCGAGACCGACGCCGTCACCTTCGTATTGCCGAGGTTGTCCACCGCCAACTTCGGACGACCCCGGAAGCGCCCCTTCACCGTCGGCGGCACCAACTCCGCCCGCACTTCCGAGAACGCGGTGATCGTCAGATTGCCCTCCGGCACCGTCACCGCATCCGGATGCTCCGTCGGCGTAATCCGCACCGCATACGGATTCGGCCCCGCCACCGCATCCGGCGTACGAGGCGGCGCAAACGTCAACTCCACCGTCCCCGTCGTCCCCGGATACAGACGCAGCGTCGGCGGCTCGACCGTCGTCCAGGGCGCAACGTCCCCGACAGGCTCGAACCGGTACTCGTCCACCACGTCACCGGTATTACGCACCCTCAGGCGCACACGCGTACTGCTGCCGGGGTCCACAGTCGCGGACGCGGGCTCCAGCGAAGTCCACAGGCTCACGAGGCGA
>NZ_JAGMUO010000099.1 GCF_019049325.1 Streptomyces sp. AC512_CC834
CTGGTGCCAAGGCATCCACCGTGCGCCCTTAAAAACTTGGCCACAGATGCTCGCGTCCACTGTGCAGTTCTCAAACAACGACCAACCACCCATCACCCTGCCCTCACAGGCAAGTTCACTGGGGCCGGCAACTGAAAGCAAAGCCTCACGGCCGTACCCTCAGACACCCAACAGCGTGCCCGACACCCCTGCCCTTCCCCCACTCGTGTTCCACGCCGAAGCAGTACTAACGAGAAGATC
>NZ_JAGMUO010000100.1 GCF_019049325.1 Streptomyces sp. AC512_CC834
CCCGTACCGCCTTCTCACTGAGGTTGCGCGGCAATTGTGGCAGGTGACGCCGACAATCGGGGATCAGGGCACCGCCCGGGCCGGTCGGAACCCGGCGGGGCCTCCTCCGCCGGCCGGGGCCGGGATCAGCCCCTGCGGCCCCGGCCGGCGGAGGAGGCCCCGCCGAAGAGCCGGGCCAGGGCCCGGAAGGGAAGCGTCACCACGGTGGCGACTGCGCCACCGATCTGGCGCAGTACGTCTGC
>NZ_JAGMUO010000101.1:0-1288 GCF_019049325.1 Streptomyces sp. AC512_CC834
GTCGGGGGCGGGGGCGATGGGGGTCTCGCCGCACGAGCGGCGCACGACGAGCCGCGCCGGAAGGGCGACGGACTCACCGGCCCGCCCCGCGATCCGGTCGACCAGCGCCCGTACGGCGGCCCGCCCGAGGTCGCGGGTGGGCTGGGCGATCGCGGTGACGGGCGGATCGGTGTGCACGAACCAGGGGATGTCGTCGAACGCGGCGAGCCCGATGTCCTCGGGGACCCGAAGTCCCCGCGCGCGTACGGCGTCCAGCGCGCCGAGCGCCATCAGGTTGTCGGCGGCGAAGACCACCTCGGGCGGCTCGGGCAGGTCGAGGAAGCCCTCGGTGACCCGGCGTCCGCTGCCGGCCTGGAAGTCGCCCTGGCCGATGTAGGCGTCGGGCAGGGGGAGCCCGTACACGCCGAGCGCCTCACGGAAGGCGTCGACGCGCTCGCGTCCGGTCGTGGTGGCGGCGGGCCCGGCGATGATCGCGAGCCGGCGGTGCCCGAGCCCGTGCAGGTGCGCGACGAGATCCCGTACGGCCGCCCGCCCGTCCGACCTGACGACGGGCACGTCCACGCCGGGGATCCACCGGTCGACGAAGACCATCGGCGTACCGGCCCGCGCGGCGTCCAGCATGCGCGGGGAGCCGCCGTCGGTGGGGGAGACGAGGAGCCCGTCGATACGCCGGTCGAGGAGCGTGGTCACATGGTGATCCTGGAGATCGGGCCGCTCGTCGGCGTTGCCGATGATGACGCTGTAGCCGAGCGCGCGGGCCTCTTCCTCGACGGAACGGGCCAGCTCGGTGAAGTACGGGTTCATGACGTCACTGATGACCAGGCCGAGGGTGCGGGTCTGGTCGGTGCGCAGCGACCGGGCGACGGCGTTCGGGCGGTACCCCAGCGTCTCGACGGCGGCCAGCACGCGCTCCCGTGCGGCGGGGCTGACGGACGGGTGGCCGTTGAGCGCCCGCGAGACCGTCGCGACGGACAGGCCCGCCTCGGCGGCAACGTCCTTGATGCTCGCCATCGCCGTTCCACCTCCTCGTGGAATCGATTACACGAGGGATTGGAAACGATTACATGGGCCGGAATCAAGAGGTGCGCCGAGGCCGAGACTCAATCGTGACCGTGGGGGTGGAGGCGCTGTCGAGGTCGGGGAGGAACCGCGTGTCGGAGGAGTGGGCGTGGGGCCGCCCGCTTCTTGGTCAGTGTCGTGCTTCCACGACCCGCGTCAAGGGCGCTCCGCTGTCGCTGCGCGTCGCCTTCGGCGATGCCCCTTCGGGTCACCCTTGACCCGGCTCGCT
>NZ_JAGMUO010000101.1:1402-176556 GCF_019049325.1 Streptomyces sp. AC512_CC834
CGGGCACGCGTGGGCGCCTCGCCTGCACGCCGGGTCGGCTTGGCGGCTGACGGCCGGTGGGTGGTGCGGGGGGCGCGGCGCCTCGCATGCACGCCCTGCCGTCTCGGCGGCTTTTAGCCGGAGGGTGGAGAAGCGGAGGAGTGGAGGAGTGGAGGACCACCGGCGGGACGGCGGGACCGGCCGGATGGGCGGTGCGGGCCGCATGGGCGGGACCGGCTGGATGGCGGTGTCGGCCGTTTGGAGGGGCCCGACGACGCGATCGGACACTCTGTCCCACCCTTCATCGCACCCCACCTGCGCATTCACCCCACGCACCCGGGACACACTGTCCAATCACCGCCTCCACCCTCCCCACCTACCTCCCACCCCAGACCACCCTCCGAAAGCCGCGAACAAATCCGCTGATTTGTTCGCGGCTTTCGGCATGGGCCCCACTGATCGCCGCTAAGCGGAGCGTTGCCTACGCGGTTGTGGCGATGCCGCCGTCGACGGGGATCACGGTGCCCGTGAGGTATGCGCCCGCCCGGCTGGCGAGGAACACGGCGACACCCGCCATGTCGTCGTCGCGGCCGATCCGGCGCAGTGGGGCCGACGCCGCGATCGCCTCGCCCAACTCATCGAGGGTTGCGGCCATCATCGCCGACGGGAACGGTCCCGGCGCCACGGCGTTCACGGTGACGTGCTGCGGTCCTAGTTCCTTGGCGAGCACTCTGGTGAGTTGATGCAGTGCGGCCTTGCTGCTGGAGTACGAGTAGTTGGGCCGCTGGGGGATGTGGATGGCGGCGATGCTGCCGATGTTGATGATCCGCGCGGGATCGTCGGTGCTGCCCGCCCTGCGAAGTGCGGGTAGCAGCGCCTGGACCAGCCAGAACGGCGACTTCAGGTTGAGGTCGACGACCGTGTCCCAGGCCGCGTCGGGGAACGTCGCCAACGGCTCGTCCCACATGGCGCCCGCGTTGTTGACGAGGATGTCGAGATGCTCCGAGTCGGCGGTGACGAGGTCGGACAGTCGCTGACACTCGTCGTGGCGGGACAGGTCGGCGGGGATGGCCCGCACCTCACCGAATTTGGATAGCTGTTCCTGCGCCTGAGCACACGCTTCTGCGTTGCGTGAGCTGATGACCACGCGGACGCCCGCCTGGAGAAGGCCACGCGCGATCATCATCCCGATGCCTCTGGTGCCACCGGTGACGAGCGCGCGCTTTCCACCCAGATCGAAAAGTTCTGCATGCGTTGTCAATTGGTTCTCTACCACTTGCCGCATTTCTCGTTGCATTAGAGATGCTCCTGGCGTATCGATCGTTCGTCCGGCTCTCGCTAATTTCGTGTTTAGCCGGGAGTCGGTACAGAGATTAGGCAGCCTTCCGGGATGCCGGCGAGGCCCTAGTGATACAGGTACTGCGAGAGCCTCCCTCAGGACCTGTCCGGGCGATCACGGGTTCCATTACGGCGGCTGTGGCGGAAGGGCCTGGTGAGTGGAGTGGAGATGAGCCGTGCGGAGGCGGCCACGCTCGTGCAACGCGTCATGGATGCGGGCTGCGCCTCCGACGGCGAAGTGGCCAGTCGGCTGGGCAGGGTGAGAGGGATTGGGCTGTCCGCCAGGTGCTAGAAGCTCGGTCGCCGAGGGTTCTCGCTAGCCGCCCACGACGCCAACAGGGCCAGACTGTCAGCGGCCGGCCCTTCCGCGGGTGCGGAGTAGACATTCAAATGCAGGCCAGGGTCGGTGGGCAGATCCATGGACTCGAAGTCCAAGTCGAGCCGGCCCACTACCGGATGGTTTACGCGCTTGCTCCCGTACCCGTGCAGCCGCACGTCCTGAGATGCCCACTGCTGCCGGAATAGTTCACTGCACGTTGACAATTCGCCAACCAGGGCGACGAGCTCCTCGTCGTGCGGGTCGCGGCCGACTTCCATGCGCAGTATCGCGGCCGCATTCCGTGTGACCTGGTCGTAGTCGACGAAGAACGTCTTGGCTGCGTCGGGATTCAGGTACACGAACCGCGCGGTGTTGGCGGGGCGTCGCGGGTCTTCCAGCACCGGTGAATACAGGGCTCGGCCAAGTTGGTTCATGGCGAGCACGTCGTGGCGGCCGTTGCGGATCCACGCCGGTGCATCGGTAATGGCGTCGAGGACTTGTTGCAGCGCCGGGCGCACCGTCGCCGCGGGCTTGCGGCGGCGTCGACTGCTGGGTGCCCCGGACTGGCGCGCGAGGTGAAACAGGTGATCGCGCTCTGCGTCGTCGAGTTGCAAGACCGAGGCCAACGCGTTGAGTACGCCTTCGGAGGTACCGGCCAGGTCGCCGCGCTCGATACGCACGTAGTAATCAACCGACACTCCTGCGAGTAGCGCTACTTCCTCGCGACGCAGACCCTTGACCCGGCGGTTGCCACCGTAGGTGGGCAGGCCTGCCTTGTCGGGCGTGATGCGGGAGCGACGTGACCTCAAAAACTCCCGGATCTCGGTGCGCAAATTGATCGTGCCGGCCATCATCTCATCGTAGCTGGCCCGCAGGCGAAGGGACTGGGTCCCGGAAAGTCGCATTTCGGCAGGTCAGCAGCAGTTGGACGGGGCGGTGCGGGGTCCGGGTGTGATGTCGCAGGACCGGCCGCTTGGAGGGGCCCGACGACGCGATCGGACACTCTGTCCCACCCTTCATCGCACCCCACCTGCCCTTTCTTCCCACACACCCGGGACAGAATGTCCAATCACCGCCCACTCGCCGTTCGCCGCTGAGCCGGCCCGGCGTGCTGGCGAGGCGCCGACGCGCCCCTCACGCCGGGCGACGAGGCAACGTGCCCAAGGGACCGGCGTACCCGGGACACCCACCCTCCCCGGCCGCCCGCACGCTTCTCACCCGTGCTGGAGCGAGCCGGGTCAAGGGTGACCCGAAGGGGCATCGCCGAAGGCGACGCGCAGCGACAGCGGAGCGCCCTTGACGCGGGTCGTGGAAGCACGACACTGGCCAAGAAGCGGGCGGCCCCACGGCCACACACCGGACCCGGCCCACACCAACGCCCCGGCGTCAGTCCATCGCCGCCGCGAACATCCCCGCCTCGTAGGAGCCGCCAGGCTGGTGCGTGATCACGGCGAGCCGGTTGGCCGCGTTGATCAGGGCGACCAGGCAGACCAGCGCCGCGATCTGGTCGTCGTCGTAGTGCTTGCGGACCTGGGCCCAGGTCTCGTCGGACACGCCCTGGTGGGCGTCGGCGAGCCGGGTGCCCTCCTCGGCGAGTGCCAGCGCGGCCTGCTCGGCCTCGGTGAAGACGCTGGACTCGCGCCAGGCGGCGACCAGGTGGAGCCGGACCGCGCTCTCCCCGGCTGCCGCGGCCTCCTTGGTGTGCATGTCGATGCAGTGTCCGCAGCCGTTGATCTGGCTGGCCCGCAGTGACACCAGCTCTTGCGTGGCGCTCGGCAGTGCCGACTGGTGGACCAGCATCCCGGCGCCCGCGAACCTCTTGGCGAACCGGCCGCCGAACTCGTTCTCGAACAGGTTGAATCGGGTGTCCATGACCTCGTCCTCGCTCTCGGTGCCTCACTGACGAACACAAGATGCCGACGGGCCGGTCCCTGTGACAGGGCACTGTTGTGACCTGGGTCACCATCGGCGGGTGTCACAAAGAGGCGGTGGCCGGCGTCCTGTGCGCATGACACCGTTGGAGGAGAACGAGCGGGAGCGGGCGGCGATGAGGGAGCACGGCGAGCGCGAACAGGACGGCGAGCGTGAACGGGACGGCGGGCGCACCGACCCCGCCACCGAGGCCTTCGTCACTCACCGCAACCTCCTCTTCACCGTCGCCTACGAGATGCTCGGCTCGGCCGCCGACGCGGAGGACGTCCTCCAGGAGACCTGGCTGAAGTGGGCGGGCGTCGACCTCGACACGGTGCGCGACCGGCGCGCCTACCTGGTCCGCATCACCACCCGCCAGGCGCTGACCCGGCTGCGTACGCTCGGCCGCCGCAAGGAGTCCTACGTCGGCTCCTGGCTGCCCGAACCGCTGCTCACCTCGCCCGACGTGGCCGAGGACGTCGAGCTGGCGGACAGCGTGTCGATGGCGATGATGCTGGTCATGGAGACGCTCTCGCCGACGGAGCGGGCGGTGTTCGTGCTGCGCGAGGTGTTCGACCTCGGGTACGACGAGATCGCCGAGGCCGTCGACAAGAGCCCGGCCGCCGTGCGCCAGACCGCGCACCGGGCCCGTGCCCACGTCGCCGCCCGCCGGCCGCGCGGAGCCGTATCCCGTACCGAGACGCGGGACGCGCTCGCCGCGTTCCAACGGGCCGTCGAGACGGGTGACCTCCAGGGCCTGCTCGACGTCCTGTCCCCGGACGTCGTCCTGCTGGGCGACGGCGGCGGCATCAAGCAGGCCGTCCTGCGGCCCATCATGGGGGCCGACAAGGTGGCCCGCCTCATGCTGGGCGGTCTGGCCAAGGTGCCCGTCGAGATGACGATGGACCCGGCCCAGGTGAACGGCCATCCGGCGCTGGTCATCCGACTCGACGGCGAACTCGACACCGTGGTGGCGGTCCGCTTCGACGACGGCCGCATCACCGGCCTCTACGCCGTGCGCAACCCCGAGAAGCTGTCGCACATGCGCGGGGAGACCACGTTGCGCCGCTGAGTCACTCGCGAACCCGAACGTTCGCCGCGGGATGCGCGGCGCCGCTGTCCGCGCTCAGACCCGCGAGCAGGCGCAGCCCGTCCTCGGCGGGGCTGCCGGGAGCCGCGGACAGCACCAGCAGCTCCATGCCCGACGTATCCGGCAGTGTGAAGTTCTCCTGGTGCAGTTCCAGCAGTCCGACCAGCGGGTGCCGGTACGCCTTGCGTCCATGGGTGCGGGCGCGCACGTCCGCGCGTGCCCAGAGGCGGCGGAAGCGCTCGCTGCCCATGGCCAGCTCGCCGATGAGCGAGGCCAGGCGGGGGTCGTCGGGGTATTTGCCGGCGGCCAGGCGCAGGTGCCCGACTGCGTCGAGGGTGCATGTCTCCCAGTCCGCGTAAAGGCCGCGCTCGGCCTCCTCGAGGAAGATGTGCCGGGCGGTGTTCAGGCCCGGCAACGGCCGCCCGTAGAGGTGCCTGGCGAGGCGGTTCCCGGCGAGCACGTCCAGGCGGTGGTCCATGATCACCGCGGGCGCGTCGGCGACCAGGTCGAGGACGCGCAGCAGCTCCGGCCGGACCCGCCCGCCCGGCGCCTTCGCGCGTCGGCGGCGCTGGCGTGCGAGGCGGTAGAGGTGCTCGCGTTCGGTCTCGTCGAGGCCGAGGACGCCGGCGAGCGCGTCGAGGACCTGCTCGGAGGGCTGGGTCGCGCGCCCCTGCTCCAGGCGTACGTAGTAGTCGACGCTGACCCCGGACAGGTGCGCGACCTCTTCGCGGCGCAGCCCTTCGACCCGGCGGCGGCTGTCGGTGGAGATGCCGACGGCGGCCGGGTCGACCCGGGAACGCCGGGTCCGCAGGAAGCCCGCGAGATCGTTCATGTCCTCAGTATGGGCTCGGGTCGTGCCCGTGATGGTGGTCCTGCCGATACCAGGAAGTCCCGTCCGACGGAAGCTGCGCCCCTGAAAGCCGGGCGCCGCGACGCCCAGAATGCGAAGGCGCCCGATCCGAAGGCACCCGCTGATCCGAGGGAGTTCCCATGAAGACGCTGATCGTCTACGCCCACCCCGAGCCGAAGTCGCTCAACGGCTCGCTGAAGGACCTCGCCGTTTCCACTTTGGAAGCCGCCGGTCACGAGGTACGGGTGAGCGACCTGTACGCGATGAACTGGAAGGCGGTGGCGGACGCCGCGGACTACGGCCCCCACGCCTCAAGTCCGCTCAGGGTCGTCCGGGACTCGGGCCGGGCCTTCGACGCCGGGACGCTCACCCCGGACGTCCGCGCCGAGCAGGAGAAGCTGTTGTGGGCCGACACGATCATCTTCCAGTTCCCGCTGTGGTGGTACACGATGCCCGCGATCCTCAAGGGCTGGGTGGACCGGGTGTTCACCTACCGGTTCGCGTACGGCGTCGGCGAGCACAGCGACACCAAGTACGGAGAGCGCTTCGGCGAAGGCACGCTGGCGGGCAGGAAGGCTCTGCTGTCGGTGACCGTCGGCGGCCCGGAGGCGCACTACGCCGCTCGCGGGATCAACGGCCCCATCGACGACCTGCTGTTCCCGATCCACCACGGCATCCTCTATTACCCGGGCATCGAGATACTGCCGCCCTTCGTGCTGCACGGCACCGACCGGTTGACCGACGAGGAGTACCCGGACGTCGCCAAGGCCTGGGAGCAGCGCCTGCTCACCCTTGAGTCGACCGAGCCGATCGCGTTCCGGCCGCAGAACTTCGGCGACTACGAGATCCCCTCGCTGCACCTGAAGGAGGGGCTGGAGCCTACGGGCCGCACGGGTTTCGGGCTGCACGTGCGCGACTGACCGGAACGTTCCTCAAGCCCCGGGTAGTCCCTGGATCCTGGGCGGGGTCCGGGAGCGTGTCGCCGGTCTCCAGCGGCGTCTCTACCAAGTCGGGTCGCAAGACCCACTACGGTCGCGTCCGGCGTCGAAGCCCTGAAGCCGGCCCGGTCGGCTCCCTTCGTCCAGCCAGTCCCACAGTGCTCTGGCCCGGTGGTCGTACTCGAACCCGCTGTCGAGCGTCCCGACCCGCTCGATCGCCTCACCGGTGCGCGGATCGTCGCGCAGGGCGAGGCCGTAGGCCGCCTCCAGGCGTACGAGCTGTGCACTCTCGTCGAGCAGCGTGGCCAGGGCGTCGGCGACGGCGGGCGTACGGTCCCGGGAGGAGGCCAGCGCCCCTGCCGCCGTGTACCGCAGATCGTCGTACGGCCCCGCGACCAGGTGGATCAACTCCACGGCGGCCGGGGCGAGGAGCGTGTCGTCCTCCAAGCCCGCCCGGCAGGCCTCCAGTCGAACGGCGGCGTGCGGGTCACCGAGGAGAGCGAGCAGAGCCGCGCCGGTCTCGGGCGACCGGGCGCCCGAAGAGGCGAGGACGGCGGCCGACCGGCGGCGTACGTGGGGATCCCGGTGTCCGGCATGGCGCAGCCCTGTCGCCTCCAGGCATGGATGCCGGTACTCGACGAGGGCTTCGAGCACCTCCGCGAGTACCGCACTGTCCGGCTCCTCGGCCGCCCAGCAGATCAGGAACTCACGCTCCCGCTCCACGAACGGTGAGTCGTTTTCGATGATCCCGCGCGTACGCAGGTAGTCCGCGACGAAGTGGCGGTGTGCCGGTTCGGGGTGGTCGCGGTGGGTCAGCGTGGCCGACCAGGTTTCCTGGCAATGACGCTCCAGGAGGATGAAGCACGCCCCGGACCAGTCCACGTGGGCCTCGTCCGGTACGACGACGGCGCGGCCGATCAGTTCATCGACCGGAGTCAGGATGCGGAACGACCACTCCAGACAGGTCAGGATGGCGCCGTGACCGGCCCGCACAACGAGGCCGCCGAGCGCATACCGGTCGACCCAGTCGTACTCGCCATCCGTCACCCGAACCGGCACGGCGGGACCTCGTGCCCCCGTCCTGCGGCGCAGTTCTTCGACGGCGCCGGTCTCGTACCAGCTCCGGGCCCGGGTGAGCAGCCGTTCACGCTCCTGCTCCGGCAGCCGCAACAGGGGCTCCTTGCCGAGCACCGTCGTGAAGACGGCCGGAGATCCGCTCTCGAGGGCCCGCCACAAGGGCGTGCTCCCGTCCGGGAGCTCCCGGTCCGGATCGGCGCCGCCGTCCATCAGGGCTTCGGCGACCGGATCGTCGTAGGTCGCCACGGCCGCGCACAGCACCGGCAGCCCGCCGTCGGCGTCCACGGCGTTCGGATCTGCGCCCTCGTCCAACAGGGCCCGTACTGCATCGGCGTCACCGGTTCGGACCGCCGAGACCAACCGTTGATCGAGTTCTCTTCCACTCACGCGTCGAGCGTCCGGACGTTTTCCGGGCAGGGCAAGTCAATTACCTGACCGGGACTTTCAGGCCGCCGCCAGCTCGCACCATACGTATTTTCCCCTGTTGCCATGTCTGGCCAGGGGGTGCCATCCCCACACGTCCGCGCAGGCCCGCACCAGCGCCAGCCCTCGCCCTTCCTCCAGCTCCTCCACCTTCCCGAACGCGGCCGGGGGTTCCGGCGGTTCGGGGTCCGCGTCCCACGCCCCGACCCGCAGCGTGCCCGGCGGCGACCAGCGGATACGGAGGGCGGCAGGGCCCTTCGTGTGCCGCACGGCATTCGAGACCAACTCGGTGGCGAGGAGTTCGGCGACGTCGACGAGGCGGATCAGGCCGTGCATGGTGAGGACCAGACGGAGGGTGCGGCGGCTGACGGTCACCGCGCGTAGGTCGTTGGGGATGTAGAGGGAGTACTCCCACGGATCGTTTTCGGGCATGCGTGTCTCCTTTATCGGGCGGGTGGGTTGATGGCGGGCCAGGTGGCAATGCCGCAGCCGTCATGGCAGGACGGGGCGGTGCGCTTCCGGAGCCCGGTGTCGCACTGTGTACGTCGCGTCACCGACGGTAGATCTAAATTTAGGGACGCGGCAAGTCGATCGCGTAATCTGACGCCGAACGAGTTGCACCAACAGATGTGTGAAGAGGGCCAGTCGATGGTGAAGAGGCGCGAACCAACGGCACGCCAGATGCGACTGGCAACCGAACTGCGCAGACTGCGTGAGGCTGCAGGGCTCAACTCCCGAGAGGCAGCCGAGCTGCTCGGCGTGGCCCCCGCCCAGATCACCCATATCGAGTCTGGGCTTGCGGGTGTGAGTGAGCAGCGGGTCCGGCGCCTCGCTTCCCACTACGCCTGTACGGACGAGCGGTTCATCGAGGCCTTGATCGCCATGGCCACCGATCGGACGCGCGGCTGGTGGGAGGAGTACCGGGGGCAACTGCCCACATCGTTTCTGGACCTCGCAGAGCTGGATCACCATGCCACGTTCCTGCGTGAGGTGGCGGTCCTGTATGTGCCGGGCCTGTTGCAGACGCAGGACTATGCTCGTGCGGTCTTTTCCGCCAGGGTCCCCGAACTGGCGCAAGAGGAACTCAACTTGCGTGTATACCATCGAATGAGGCGTCAGCAGATCGCCCTTCCGTACCGGTTGGTGATTCATGAGGCGGCCCTGCGTATCAGAGTCAGCGACCGAGCCGCCTCCCGGGCCCAGCTCGCCAGGCTTCTCGAACGCTCCGAAGCTGACAACGTCACTGTTCGCGTTGTCCCCTTCGACCTGGACGGATTCGGCAGAGCCGCAAGCACCATGACCTACGCGGGCGGTGCTGTTCCCAAGCTGGACACCGTGGTGCGGGACGTGCCCCATGGGTCGGCCTTCATCGACTCTGAAGCCCAGCTTGGCGCTTTTCGAACGCGCTTCCGTAAAGTGGAAGCTGTATCGCTTGGCCCCGAACGCTCGCGGGACCTCATCAACCGGCTGACGAAGGAGCTGTGACACCGCATGGACAACTGGCGCAAGTCGTCCTACTCCGGCGAGGGTGACGGCAACAGCTGTGTGGAAATCGCAACCCGCTCAGGCCGCATAGCCGTCCGCGACTCCAAGGCCCCCGCGTACGGAACACTCACTCTTCCGACCGAGGCGTTCAGGGTCTTCGTCGGCGCGGTCAAGGGGGCGGAGAAGGAGCTGTGAGGCGTGCGGACAACTGGCGGAAGTCGTCCTACTCGGGCCCCGACGACGGCAACAACTGCGTGGAGATCGCCAATGCGCCCACCCACGTAGCCGTCCGCGACACCAAGGCCCCCGCCCGAGCCACCCTCACCTTCCCGCCGGAGGCCTTCGCCCCCTTCCTCGAAGCACTCAAGCCGGACGCGCACCGCTAACCGCCCTGCCGTACCTGCGGAACTCCGACGTCTCCACCGTCCACGGCCCGAACTGCACCGAGTCGCCGAAGATGTACGGTTCCTTGCTGCTGTAGCGGCCCTTGAACGGGTCGGAGTGCACCTGGATCGTGCCGGTCCGCGGGTCGACGATCATGTAGTACGGGATGTCCATGGCCGGGTAGTCGGCCAACTTCTCGTCGTAGTCGTTGCTCGGGCCGGACGGCGAGACGATCTCGACGGCAGCCAGCACCTGCGTCGCGTCGACGGCAAGGCCCTCCTCGTCGAGGGTGGCCTCGGGGATCACGACGGCATCGGGATGGCGCATGCGTCCGATGGCCGGGTGCTCGATCTCGGGGCCGTTCGCGCAGATGTGGCCGGGGAGAGTGCTGAGAAGTTGCGCGTCCAATTGCTCGCGGACGCGTCGGACGATGCCCGCACGGCGTTTGGACGGACAGCGCATGGCCAGCACCGGACCCGACGGCCCGATCTCGACGCGCCAGGCTCCTTCGAGCCGTTCCGCGTATGCCCCGAGGTCTTCGGCGATGGCGCGCATCCTGGCGTAGTCCACGCTCCGAGCGTACTGAGAAGCCGGTCCCGGCCGTCCCTGTCAGTCCCCACCGGTACCGTCGGATCATGTCCAACCAGTCCGCGGCTGCCGCCCCCGGCGAGCGGCGGCTCGCCACCCTCGAAGGCGTCCTGGAGCGCATCACGTACGCCAATGAGGAGAACGGCTACACGGTCGCCCGTGTCGACACCGGCAGAGGCGCCGGCGATCTGCTGACCGTCGTCGGCGCGCTGCTCGGCGCACAGGCGGGGGAGTCCCTGCGGATGGAGGGCCGCTGGGGGTCGCACCCGCAGTACGGCAAGCAGTTCCACGTGGAGAACTACACGACCCTCCTGCCCGCCACCGTGCAGGGCATCCGGCGATACCTCGGCTCCGGGCTGGTCAAGGGCATCGGGCCGATCTTCGCCGACCGGATCACGCAGCACTTCGGTCTGGAGACCCTGACCATCATCGAGGAGGAGCCCAAGCGGCTCATCGAGGTGCCCGGTCTGGGGCCCAAGCGGACCAAGAAGATCGCCGATGCCTGGGAGGAGCAGAAGGCGATCAAGGAGGTCATGCTCTTCCTCCAGACCGTCGAGGTGTCCACCTCCATCGCCGTGCGGATTTACAAGAAGTACGGGGACGCCTCGATCTCCGTCGTGAAGAACCAGCCCTACCGACTCGCCTCCGACGTCTGGGGCATCGGCTTCCTCACCGCCGACAAGATCGCCCAGTCCGTCGGGATCCCGCACGACAGCCCCGAACGGGTGAAGGCGGGACTGCAGTACGCGCTGTCGCAGGCCACCGACCAGGGGCACTGCTACCTCCCCGAGGAGAAGCTGATCGCCGACGCGGTGAAGCTGCTCCAGGTGGACACCGGGCTGGTCATCGAGTGCCTCGCCGAGCTGGCCGCCGAGCCGGAGAATCCGGAGGACGACCCCGGCGTCGTACGGGAGAAGGTCCCGCATCCGGAGGGCGGCGAGCCCGTCACCGCCGTCTACCTCGTCCCCTTCCACCGCGCCGAACTGGCCCTGGCCGGACAGCTTCGCCGTCTCCTCGGCACGGACGAGGACCGGATGCCCGGCTTCCAGGACGTGGACTGGGACAAGGCGCTCGGGTGGCTCAAGCAGCGGACGAAGGCCGAACTCGCGCCGGAGCAGGAGGCGGCCGTCCGGCTCGCGCTCTCCGAGAAGGTCGCCGTCCTCACCGGCGGGCCGGGATGCGGCAAGTCCTTCACCGTACGGTCGATCGTGGAGCTGGCGCGGGCCAAGAAGGCGAAGGTGGTGCTCGCCGCGCCCACCGGCCGGGCCGCCAAGCGGCTCGCCGAGCTGACCGGCGCCGAGGCGTCCACCGTGCACCGGCTGCTGGAGCTGAAGCCCGGCGGGGACGCGGCCTACGACCGGGAGCGGCCGCTCGACGCCGACCTGGTCGTGGTGGACGAGGCCTCCATGCTCGATCTGCTCCTCGCCAACAAGCTGGTCAAGGCCGTGCCGCCGGGCGCCCACCTGCTGCTCGTCGGGGACGTCGACCAGTTGCCCAGTGTGGGGGCGGGGGAGGTGCTGAGGGACCTGCTCGCGCCCGGCAGTCCGGTGCCCGCCGTCCGGCTCACCCGCGTCTTCCGCCAGGCCCAGCAGTCGGGGGTCGTGACGAACGCGCACCGGATCAACGCCGGGCAGCACCCGCTCACCGAGGGCATGAAGGACTTCTTCCTCTTTGTCGAGGACGACACCGAGGAGGCGGGACGGCTCACGGTGGATGTCGCCGCGCGGCGCATCCCCGCGAAGTTCGGGCTCGATCCGCGCCGCGACGTGCAGGTACTCGCCCCCATGCACCGCGGTCCCGCCGGCGCGGGCACGCTGAACGGGCTGCTCCAGCAGGCCGTCACCCCGGGGCGCCCGGACGTGCCCGAGAGGCGGTTCGGCGGCCGGGTCTTCCGGGTCGGCGACAAGGTCACCCAGATTCGCAACAATTACGAGAAGGGCGAGAACGGCGTCTTCAACGGCACCGTGGGCGTCGTCACCTCGCTCGACCCGGTGGAGCAGCGGCTCACCGTGCTGACGGACGAGGACGAGGAGGTGCCGTACGACTTCGATGAACTGGACGAACTGGCCCACGCCTACGCGGTGACCATCCACCGCTCGCAGGGGAGTGAGTACCCGGCGGTGGTGATCCCCGTGACGACCGGCGCCTGGATGATGCTCCAGCGGAACCTGCTGTACACGGCGGTCACCCGGGCCAAGCGACTGGTCGTCCTCGTCGGTTCGCGCAAGGCGATCGGACAGGCGGTGCGTACGGTGTCGGCCGGGCGGCGCTGCACGGCGCTCGACTTCCGGCTCGTGGGGCCCCGGGCCTGAAGCCTTCCGGTAAACCTCTGGGCCCGTGTGAAATAAATGATCGATCAAACGAGTCGGAAAGGTCACACAGCACTTCCGGAAGGGGGACCGAGGGGGCACGATGGGCAAGTTGGCGGCACTGAGTGCCGCCAATAGGCCCGATGGTCGACCCCGAGTGCACTCTCCTGAGCCAAGTGGGGGATGGTAGAGACAGTCAGGGCACCTCGAAGATGAGGCACTACGTCGGTGGTGAGGGAAGACGTGAGCGACAACTCTGTAGTACTGCGGTTCGGCGACGGTGAGTACACCTACCCGGTGATCGACAGCACCGTCGGTGACAAGGGCTTCGACATCGGGAAGCTCCGCGCCCAGACCGGTCTGGTGACGCTGGACAGCGGTTATGGCAACACCGCCGCCTACAAATCCGCCATTACGTATCTGGACGGCGAGGCGGGCATCCTCCGCTACCGCGGCTACCCGATCGAGCAGCTCGCGGAGCGCTCCTCCTTCGTGGAGGTCGCCTACCTGCTGATCAACGGCGAGCTGCCGACGGTCGACGAGCTGTCCGCGTTCAAGGGCGAGATCACGCAGCACACCCTGCTGCACGAGGACGTCAAGAACTTCTACAAGGGCTTCCCGCGCGACGCCCACCCGATGGCCATGCTGTCCTCGGTGGTCTCGGCGCTGTCGACGTTCTACCAGGACAGCCACAACCCGTTCGACGAGCGTCAGCGCAACCTCTCCACGATCCGGCTGCTCGCGAAGCTTCCGACGATCGCGGCGTACGCGTACAAGAAGTCGATCGGTCACCCGTTCGTCTACCCGGCCAACAACCTCGGCTACGTCGAGAACTTCCTGCGCATGACCTTCTCGGTCCCGGCGCAGGAGTACGACCTGGACCCGACGGTCGTCGCCGCGCTCGACAAGCTGCTGATCCTGCACGCGGACCACGAGCAGAACTGTTCGACCTCCACGGTCCGCCTGGTCGGCTCCTCGCAGGCGAACATGTTCGCCTCGATCTCCGCCGGTATCAACGCCCTCTGGGGCCCGCTGCACGGCGGCGCCAACCAGTCGGTGCTGGAGATGCTGGAAGGCATCCGCGACGCGGGCGGCGACGTCGACTCCTTCATCCGCAAGGTGAAGAACAAGGAGGACGGCGTCCGCCTGATGGGCTTCGGCCACCGGGTCTACAAGAACTTCGACCCGCGCGCCCAGATCATCAAGGCCGCCGCGCACGACGTGCTCTCCGCCCTCGGCAAGTCCGACGAGCTGCTGGACATCGCCCTGAAGCTGGAGGAGCACGCGCTCTCCGACGACTACTTCGTCTCGCGCAGCCTCTACCCGAACGTCGACTTCTACACCGGCCTGATCTACCGGGCCATGGGCTTCCCGACCGAGATGTTCACGGTCCTGTTCGCCCTGGGCCGGCTGCCGGGCTGGATCGCCCAGTGGCACGAGATGATCAAGGAGCCGGGTTCGCGCATCGGCCGCCCGCGCCAGATCTACACGGGCGTCGTCGAGCGCGACTTCGTGCCGGTCGAGGAGCGCTGAGCCGACAGGCACCCCCGCAGCGCGCAAGAAGAGTCCCGTGCCGATCGGTGGTACGGGACTTTTCCGTGCCCCGTACCTCACACCCCGTACCCCTGAGTGGGTGCGAACAGCAGAAGGCGCCCTGGCGCCGGTCCCCCCACGGGCCGACGATCCAGGGCGCCTTCCCATGCCCCGGTGCGGATTCCCCCCACGGGATCCGGCCGGGCGTCTGTGAGGCCAGCGCCTGAATTCGCTGTGTCGAGCACAACGAGCGGAACTCGTCGTACCTGTCGTGCCTGTCGTGCGGTCTGCCGGGACAGCGCACGCCCGGGAGGGCCGCTCAAAGCTTCCCGGCGTACGTGTCCCGGCAACGCAGCTCTGGGAAAGTCCCCCAAGACATCCCCAGATGCCAGGTGGCGCCCCCCAAGACGCTGCCTGACATCGCCAACTTAGACCTTCGAACCCCTTCGATGGTTACGTTCATTGCACTGTGATCTGCGTCTCTTGCATTTGTCCTTTAGGTGCGCAAGAGCCCCGTACGTCGCACGGGACTCCAGCGTAAGGAAGATGCGCGAGCCTTGTGAAGAGCTTATGTGAGGCGCGTGCCGGACTCCAGAGGCGCAGCCCCTCGACCTGCGTGAAATGCGGACGAGTGAGTGGACGAGCGAGGGGAGCGGCGAAAGGCCCGCAGCCGGAGGCTGTTGGTGACCACGAAGACCGAGGAGAAGGCCATCGCCGCCCCCGCGATCATCGGGTTCAGCAGTCCCGCGGCGGCCAGTGGCAGCGCGGCCACGTTGTAGCCGAAGGCCCACACCAGGTTGCCCTTGATCGTGGACAGCGTGCGCCGGGACAGCCGGATCGCGTCCGCCGCCACCCGCAGGTCCCCGCGCACCAGCGTCAGGTCTCCCGCCTCGATGGCCGCGTCCGTCCCCGTACCCATCGCCAGGCCCAGATCGGCGGTGGCGAGCGCGGCGGCGTCGTTGACGCCGTCCCCGACCATGGCGACCGTACGGCCCTCGGCCCGCAGCCGCTCCACCACGGCGACCTTCTCCTCGGGCAGCACCTCGGCGATCACCTCGTCGATGCCGACGGCCGCCGCGACCGACTCGGCCACCCGCCGGTTGTCGCCGGTCAGCAGGATGGGGGTCAGGCCCAGCCGGCGCAGCTCGGCCACCGCCTCGGCGCTGGACTCCTTGACCGCGTCGGCCACGGCGACGACCCCGCGCGCCACACCGTCCCAGCCGACGACGACGGCCGTACGGCCGCTGCGCTCGGCCTCGTCCCCGGCGCGGGCGACCTCGGGCGGCAGGGCGTCGTAGAGGCGCCCCACGGCCACCTCGCGGCCCTCCACGCGCGCGCGTACGCCGCGCCCGGGGACGTTCTCGAAGTCCTCGACGCCCGGCAGCGTGCCGCCGAGCCGCTCCTCCGCGCCGGCCGCGACCGCGCGGGCCACGGGATGCTCGGAGGCGTGCTCGACGGCGCCCGCGAGCCGCAGCAGCTCCGTCTCGTCGGTGCCCTCGGCGGCGTACACCTCGTGCAGGGTCATGCGGCCGGTGGTCACGGTGCCGGTCTTGTCCAGGACGACCGTGTCGACGCGCCGCGTGGACTCCAGGACCTCCGGGCCCTTGATGAGGATGCCGAGCTGCGCGCCGCGCCCGGTGCCGACCAGCAGCGCGGTCGGCGTGGCCAGGCCCAGCGCGCACGGGCAGGCGATGATCAGGACGGCGACGGCCGCGGTGAACGCGGCGACCGTGTCACCGGTAACGCCCAGCCAGCCGCCGAAGGTGGCGACCGCGATCAGCAGCACGACGGGTACGAAGACCCCGGAGATCCGGTCGGCGAGCCGCTGCACCTCGGCCTTGCCGCTCTGCGCGTCCTCCACCAGCTTCGCCATCCGCGCCAGTTGCGTGTCCGCGCCGACCCGCGTCGCCTCGACCACCAGCCGGCCCCCGGCGTTGACCGTGGCGCCGGTGACGGCGTCGCCGACGGTCACGTCCACCGGCACGGACTCGCCGGTCAGCAGGGAGGCGTCCACGGCCGAGGTGCCCTCGGCCACCGTGCCGTCGGTGGCGATCTTCTCGCCGGGCCGGACCACGAACCGGTCGCCCACCGCCAGCCGGGCCACGGGTATCCGCACCTCGCGCCCGTCCCGCAGTACGGCGACGTCCTTGGCGCCCAGCTCCATCAACGCCCGCAGCGCGGCGCCGGCGCTGCGCTTGGAGCGGGCCTCGAGCCAGCGGCCGAGGAGCAGGAAGGCGGTGACCCCGGCGGCGGCCTCCAGGTAGATCGCGGAGGCGCCGTCCGTACGGGAGACGGTGAGGTCGAAGCCGTGCCGCATGCCCGGCATGCCCGCGTCCCCGAAGAACAGCGCCCACAGGGACCAGCCGAACGCCGCCAGCGTGCCGAGCGAGACCAGCGTGTCCATGGTGGCCGCGCCGTGCCGGAGGTTGGTCCAGGCGGCGCGGTGGAAGGGCAGCCCGCCCCAGACGACGACGGGCGCGGCCAGGGTGAGCGAGAGCCACTGCCAGTTGTCGAACTGGAGCGCCGGGACCATCGCGAGCAGCACGACCGGGGCGGCGAGGAGGACCGAGACGACCAGGCGGTGACGCAGGGCCGACAGCTCGGGGTCCTCGGCGCTCCCCGGGGGCTCGGCCTCGTCGGCGTCGGCTTCGGCGGGCTCCGGCGGCGGTGCCGGTTCCTCGGCGGAGTACCCGGTCTTCACGACGGTGGCGATCAGGTCGGCGACCGGGGTGGTCGCCGGGCGGGTGATCCGGGCCTTCTCCGTCGCGTAGTTCACCGTGGCGGTGACACCGTCCATGCGGTTGAGCTTCTTCTCGACGCGGGCCGCGCAGGAGGCGCAGGTCATCCCGCCGATGAGCAGCTCGACCTCGGCGGGGCCGGGGTGGTCGGCGTCGGGGTCGGCGGCCGTCGTGGCGGTGCGTGAATCCGCGGTGGTGCTGGTCATGGTCCGGACTCCAGAACGGTGCGTGCGCGGGGGCTCAGGCCCTGCCGACGAGCTCGAAGCCCGCCTCGTCCACGGCGGCGCGTACGGCCGCGTCGTCGAGGGGGGCCTCGGAGACGACGGTCACCTCGCCGGTGGAGGCGACGGCCTGCACCGAGCCGACGCCCGCGATCTCGGAGATCTCGCCGGAGACGGCGCCCTCGCAGTGGCCGCAGCTCATTCCGCTCACCTTGTAGACGGTGGTGACGGATCCCTGGGTGTCGGTCTGGGCGGTCATGTCGTTACTCCTCGTCTGTACGTTCGTCGGTGGTGCGTTCATGGGTGGGTACCCGTGGTCCGGTGTGGACCACTCGCCCTCCACTGTACCCCTAGGGGGTATTAAGTGGACCCCACCCGTCACTTGCGTCGCCTCCGTGCGAGCCCCACTCGTGGTCGAGGACCGCCATCAGTACGTCGTCCACCCACACGCCGCTCCGCAGGGCCGCCTCCCGCCGTACCCCCTCCACCACGAAGCCGGCCTTCTCGTACACCCGCCGGGCCCGTGGGTTGTCGGCGTAGACCTCCAACTGGACGCGGTGCAGGCCCACCTGCTCGAAGGCGTGCCCGACGACGAGCCGCGTCGCCTCGCTGCCCAGCCCACGGCCGCGGCCCCGGGGTCCCATGAGGGTGCGGAAGGTGCAGCCGCGGGCCGACGGGTCCCAGTCGTACAGGACGACCTCGCCGACGAGTTCGCCGGTGGCGCGGTCGGTGACGGCGAGGTCGAGCCGGTCGGGGTCGGCGGTGCGCACGCCGTACCAGGAGCGCAGGCCTTCCAGGGTGAGTTCGGTGGTGGGCTCGAAGGTGAAGCGGACGACCTCGGGGTCGTTGATGATCTCCCACATCACGTCGGCGTCCTCGACGGTGAACGGCCGCAGGACGGTCTTCTCGCCGGTCAGGACGGGTTTCACGGAGAAGTCGGGGAAGTCGGGGAAGTTCATGCACGGCACTGTGCCCCACGTGTCCGTGGGGCACAGAACGCTTTTCCGGTCTGCCGGTTCCGGCTCCGGTTTCGTCTACCGGTTCCGGTTCCGGTTGCGGGGGCGGGACGCCACCCAGGCACGGACCGTGTCCGCGTACCAGTAGGGCTTACCGCCCTCCACGTGGTCGGGCGGGGGCAGCAGCCCGTGCTTGCGGTACGACCGCACGGTGTCCGGCTGGACCCGGATGTGGGCCGCGATGTCCTTGTAGGACCAGAGCCTTCGGTCGGTCACTAGTTGCACCTCCCTGCGCATGCCGCGGCGGCGGCCGGGGACGGCCGCCGGGGGGAGCCGGGCGCTGCGCTGGCGATCACCAAGCCTGTCCCGGGTGAACGACGCGGAGTGAGGGGCGGTCAGGGGCCGTTCCCGGGTGTGACGGAAGACCCGCGTGCGCGTGACATGTGTGACCCGGGGAGCGCTTTTGTGACACGAGTGCCACAAAGGCGTACGCCGTCGTTCAGGCGCGGCGCGTTGACTGTGGCGGCGGGGGGTGCTCCGCCGTACGCCCGCGTCCCCGGCTCGCGAACGGCCACCCGGATCAAGTCGTCCGAATGTCCGGACAAAACATTGACAGGCCGCACGCGCGGGGCTAGAAACCGGGGAGACGCAAGGGCGGGCAAGAAGGGGAACGCGATGGCGCACGACCTGAGGGCACACCGCCCGGTCGCCGGTTCCCCCACCGAACGCCTCCGGCGCGGGAAGGCCGCCTCGCCCTGGCAGGAGCGAGGCACGAGCGCCTACTCCCCGCTCGCACCGGCTCCGCGCCGGAGGTTTCCCGCGTCGCTGTTCCCCGCGTCGCCGATTTCGGCCTCGTCGTTTCCCGCGTCGCTGTTTCCCGTGGGTTCCGTGTCCCGTCGCGGGGCGGGCCGCCCACACTGCCCCACGTGTCTACGCGGACACCCAAACCGCAGACACAGTGTCGGGCGCGCCCGGCGCGTCCGGCTGCTGGGATGGAGTCAGTACCCACGGCACGTCTCGACCCGTCGCCGCCATCTGTGAAGGAGTTCTCGGTCATGACGAACATCGTCAACCACTGGATCGGCGGCAAGACCGCCGAAGGCGCGTCGGGCACGTACGGGCCGGTGACGAACCCGGCGACCGGCGCGGTCACCACCAAGGTCGCCTTCGCCTCCGTCGACGAGGTGGACGCCGCGGTCGCCGCCGCCAAGGAGGCCTACCTGACCTGGGGTCAGTCGTCGCTGGCGCAGCGCACGTCCATCCTGTTCAGGTTCCGGGCGCTGCTGGACGCGCACCGCGACGAGATCGCCGAGCTGATCACCGCCGAGCACGGCAAGGTGCACTCCGACGCGCTCGGCGAGGTCGCGCGCGGCATGGAGATCGTCGACCTGGCCTGCGGCATCAACGTGCAGCTCAAGGGCGAGCTGTCGACGCAGGTCGCCACCCGCGTCGACGTGTCCTCGATCCGGCAGCCGCTCGGGGTGGTCGCGGGCATCACGCCGTTCAACTTCCCGGCGATGGTGCCGCTGTGGATGTTCCCGATCGCCATCGCCTGCGGCAACACCTTCGTGCTGAAGCCGAGCGAGAAGGACCCGTCGGCCGCCGTGAAGGTCGCCGAGCTGCTCTCCGAGGCCGGACTGCCGGACGGCGTCTTCAACGTCGTGCACGGCGACAAGGTGGCCGTGGACCGCCTCCTTGAGCACCCGGACGTCAAGGCGGTCTCCTTCGTCGGCTCGACCCCGATCGCCCGCTACATCCACACCACCGCCTCCGCCAACGGCAAGCGCGTGCAGGCGCTGGGCGGCGCCAAGAACCACATGCTGGTGCTGCCGGACGCCGACCTCGACGCGGCGGCCGACGCGGCGGTCAGCGCGGCCTACGGCTCGGCCGGCGAGCGCTGCATGGCGATCTCCGCGGTCGTGGCCGTCGGCGCCGTCGGCGACGAACTGGTCGAGAAGATCCGCGAGCGCGCCGAGAAGATCAAGATCGGCCCCGGCACCGACCCGTCCTCCGAGATGGGCCCGCTGATCACCAAGGCGCACCGTGACAAGGTCGTCTCCTACGTCGAGGGCGCGGCGGCCGAGGGCTGCGAGGTCGTCCTGGACGGCACCGGGCTCACGGTCGACGGCCACGAGGACGGCCACTGGATCGGCATCTCCCTCCTCGACCGGGTGCCGACCACCGCGAAGGCCTACCAGGACGAGATCTTCGGCCCGGTGCTGTGCGTGCTGCGCGCGGACACGTACGAGGAGGGCGTGGCGCTCATCAACGCCTCGCCCTACGGCAACGGCACCGCGATCTTCACCCGGGACGGCGGCGCGGCCCGCCGCTTCCAGTTGGAGATCGAGGCCGGCATGGTCGGCGTGAACGTCCCGATCCCCGTCCCCGTCGGCTACCACTCCTTTGGCGGCTGGAAGGACTCCCTCTTCGGCGACCACCACATCTACGGCAACGACGGCACGCACTTCTACACCCGCGGCAAGGTCGTCACCACCCGCTGGCCCGACCCGGCCGACGCCCCGGCGGGCGTGGACCTGGGCTTCCCGCGCAACCACTGAGGCTGCGCGGACGCCCCCGGCCCGCCGAGCGACACGGCGGACCGGGGGCGCCGGCGGGTCACTGACCTATCGCCGCGTCCCGCTGCTCCCTGACCTGCTCGGTGAGGTCACCGGTCTGGGCGGCGGGCGGAGCCGTGATCTCCTCGGTGGCCCCGAACTTCACGAAGTCCATGTTCACGGTCATTCCGGCGCCGGTCTGCGAGATCCGCACCGGCAGGTCCTTGCCGTCGACCCAGATGTCGCAGGTCAGCTTCCCGCCGTTCGCCTCCAGGGCGGCGATGGCGGCCTTCTTCTCGGCCTTGGTGAGCTTGGACTTCTCGATGTGCTCCGCGCCGACGCTGCCCCGGTAGTGGGTGGTCTCCTTGCCGAGGACGGTCTCCTCGCCGAGGTCCTCCACCTCCGTGGAGGCCGTCATGTAGCGCAGCGACGCCGTCGGGTCGGCGTTGGCCGCCATGTTGTCGGCGCCCGCCTCGCCCGTCACGGCGGCGACGTCGACGCGCATCCACTCCTTGCCCGCGATCGGGCCGCTCGGCTGGGGGTCGACGTCGTAGTAGTAGGCGCCCTCGACCATGATGACCCGCGTCGTCGGGTCGTCCTGGAGCGCGCCCATCTGCGCGGCGGCGGTGTCCATCTCGACGTCCATGGCCGCGCCGTCCCCCCAGGAGTACGTGCCGTCCATGGAGATCGGCTCGCCACCGGTCGCGGCCAGCTCCGTCGTCGTCCTGACCTCGGCGGAGCCCAGCTCCTCGGTCCGGTCGGTGGCCCGGGTGAGGGCCGCCGTGACCGTCTCCGACTTGTCGGCGGGCCTGTCGGCGGGCCGGTCGACGGTCTTGTCGGTCTTGTCGGCCTTCTCGGTCGCCGTCTTCGCGCCGCCGTCCGAGCCGCACGCGGTCGCCGCGACCATCGCCGCCGCCGTCAGCCCCACCCAGGCAGCGGTGTATGTCAGCTTCATGAGTCCCCACCCGTTGCTGTGATCCTGTGATTCACCTGTGCCCAGGACTCTACCGGGCGCCACCGACAGCGTCCGGGAGCCCGCCGGGCCGTGACCGGACTACCGCGCCCGTGGTACGCGGCACCGGCTCCGTACTTCCGTGGGAGGGCGGCCGGTTCAGCCCCGGGACTGCCCCCGTTGTCGGTGGCGGCCCGTACCGTTGACACATGGATCTTCGACTGCCCCGCGTGCGGGGGCTGCTACGGGGGCCGCGGCGGATGCTCTCCGCCGCGGCCGCCGTCGTCGTGCTCGCCGGCGCCGGGACATGGACGGCCGTCGCCGGGGACGACCCGGCCCCGGTGCGGCGCGCGGAGCGGGTGGTGGCCGTGGGCGACGGCGTGCGCCTGGACACCTCGTACTTCACGTCGGGTTCCGGCGGCCGGCGCCCCGCGGTCCTGCTCGCGCACGGCTTCGGCGGCAGCAAGGCCGACGTACGGGAGCAGGCCGAGGACCTCGCCCGGGACGGGTACGCGGTCCTCACCTGGTCCGCACGCGGCTTCGGGAAGTCCACGGGGAAGATCGGGCTGAACGCGCCGGACGGCGAGGTCGCCGACGTGTCCCGGCTGATCGACTGGCTCGCGGAGCAGCCCCAGGTCCAGCTCGACAAGGGGGGCGATCCCCGCCTCGGCATCGCGGGCGGCTCCTACGGCGGCGCCGTCGCGCTGCTCGCCGCCGGGCACGACACTCGGGTGGACGCCATCGCTCCCGCCATCACCTACTGGAACCTCGCGGACGCGCTGTTCCCGAACGGCGTCTTCAAGAAGCTGTGGGCCGGCATCTTCGTCAACTCCGGCGGCGGCTGTGACCGGTTCGAGGCGGACCTGTGCCGCATGTACCAGCGGGTCGCCGAGTCCGGCACGCCCGACGCCGAGGCGGTGAAGCTCCTCGAGGAACGCAGTCCGCAGGCCGTGGGTGACCGCATCAAGGTGCCCACGCTGCTGACGCAGGGCCAGACCGACTCCCTCTTCCCGCTCGGCCAGGCCGACGCCGCCGCGAAGGCGATCCGGGCTAACGGCGCGCCCGTGGACGTCGACTGGATCGCGGGCGGGCACGACGGCGGCAACCTGGAGAACGACCGTGTCGAGACGCGGGTGGACGACTGGTTCGACCGCTATCTCAAGGACGACAAGGGCGCCGACACCGGCCCCGCCTTCCGCGTCACCCGCACCGGAGGCGTCGACTCCACCGACGGACAGGCACAGTTGCGCGGCGCGAGCGCGGACCGCTACCCGGGTCTGGCGAACGGACAGCGGTCCGTGCCCCTGACCGGACGCGAGCAGAGCGTCGACAACCCGGCCGGGGCCAATCCGCCCGCCGTCTCCGCCCTCCCCGGCATCGGCGGGGCGGGCGGGCTCTCCCAGCTCTCCTCGCTCGGCGTCGGGGTGTCCCTGGACTTCCCCGGCCAGTACGCCGCGTTCGAGTCCGCCCCAGTCGGTGACGACCTGCGGATCACCGGCTCACCGACGGCCACCGTCCACGTCCGCTCCACCACCGACGACGCCGTCCTCTTCGCCAAGGTGTACGACGTCGGCCCCGGCGGCACCGCACCCGTACTGCCCTCCCAGTTGGTGACCCCCGTCCGCGTCGAGGACGCCAAGGCCGGCAAGGACGTGACGGTCACCCTCCCGGCGATCGACCACGAGGTGGAGAAGGGCCACCGCCTGCGCCTCGTCCTCGCCTCCACCGACCTCGGCTACGCCTCCCCGGCCGCCCCGGCGACGTACACCGTCTCCCTCAAGGGCGACCTGGAGGTGCCGACCGCCCCCGGCGTGACCACCGCCGCCGCCCCGCTGCCCGCGTGGGTGTGGTGGCTGCCCCTGGCCGGTCTCGCCGTCGCGCTGGCCCTGCTGTGGACGGGCCGCCGCCGTACCGTCGCACCGGCCCCGGACCCCGCCCTGGCCGACGTGCCCCTGCAGATCACCGGCCTGAGCAAGCGCTACGCCGGGTCCGCCGAGCGGTACGCGGTACGGGAGCTGTCGTTCCGGGTGGAGAAGGGCCAGGTGCTGGGCCTGCTCGGGCCCAACGGCGCCGGGAAGACGACCACCCTGCGGATGCTGATGGGCCTGATCAAGCCGGACGACGGCGAGGTCAGGGTCTTCGGCCACGCCATCCGGCCCGGCGCCCCGGTGCTCTCCCGGGTCGGCGCCTTCGTCGAGGGCGCGGGCTTCCTGCCGCACCTGTCCGGCCGGGAGAACCTGGAGCTGTACTGGCGGGCGACGGGCCGCCCGCCCGAGGACGCCCACCTGGACGAGGCCCTGGAGATCGCCGGCCTCGGCGACGCGCTCGCCCGCGCGGTGCGCACCTACTCCCAGGGCATGCGCCAACGGCTCGCCATCGCCCAGGCCATGCTCGGGCTGCCCGACCTCCTCATCCTCGACGAGCCGACCAACGGCCTGGACCCGCCGCAGATCCGCGAGATGCGCGGGGTGATGATCCGCTACGCGGAGGCCGGCCGCACCGTGATCGTCTCCAGCCACCTGCTGGCCGAGGTCGAGCAGTCCTGCACCCACCTCGTGGTCATGGACCGTGGCCGGCTGGTCCAGGCGGGCCCGGTCGCCGAGATCATCGGCTCCGGCGACACGCTCCTCGTCGGCACCGGTCTGCCCGTGGACGAACCGCTCGTGGACAAGGTCGCCGCGCTGCCGGGCGTGGCCTCCGTCGTGCACACCGACGACGGGCTCCTGGTCCGCCTCGACACCGGCGGCACCGCGCCCGGCCTGGTCGCCGAACTGGTCCGGCTCGAGGTGCCCGTGGCATCGGTCGGTCCGCACCGCCGCCTGGAGGACGCCTTCCTCACCCTGATCGGAGGTTCCGCATGAGCACGCCCAGCACGCCCACCAAGCCGGCCGCGACGGCGTCCACGACCGAGACCTCGTCCCAGTCCGCGTCGGTGTCCGGGTCCGGGGCCGGGTCGGCGTACGGATACCGGGCGGGCCGCACCCTGCCCCTGCGCGTGGAGATGGTGCGCCAGCTCAAGCGGCGCCGCACGCAGGTCATGGGCGCGATCCTCGCCGTCCTGCCGTTCGTCCTCGTCGTCGCCTTCGCGATCGGCGGCGAGCCGGACGGCACCGGCGACCGCATCACCCTGATGGACACCGCCACCGCCTCCGGCGCCAACTTCGCCGCGGTCAACCTCTTCGTCTCGGCGGGCTTCCTGCTGGTCGTCCCGGTCGCCCTGTTCTGCGGGGACACCGTCGCCTCCGAGGCGAGCTGGTCCTCCCTGCGCTATCTGCTCGCCGCGCCGGTGCCGCGGGCCCGGCTGCTCGCGTCCAAGCTGGCCGTCGGGCTCGGGCTGAGCCTGGCCGCGATGGTGCTGCTGCCCTTGGTGGCGCTGGCCGTGGGCTCGGTCGCCTACGGCTGGGGGCCGCTGGCCATCCCCACCGGCGGTTCGCTCGCCCCGGGTACGGCCGCGCAGCGCCTGGTGGTGGTCGTCGCGTACATCTTCGTGTCCCAACTGGTCACCGCGGGCCTCGCGTTCTGGCTCTCCACCAGGACCGACGCACCGCTCGGCGCGGTCGGCGGCGCGGTCGGCCTCACCATCGTCGGCAACGTCCTGGACGCCGTGACGGCCCTCGGCGACTGGCGCCACTTCCTGCCCGCGCACTGGCAGTTCGCCTGGGCGGACGCCGTACAGCCCAATCCGGAGTGGTCGGGCATGATCCAGGGCAGCGCGGTCTCGATAACGTACGCGCTGGTGCTGTTCGCCCTGGCCTTCAGGGGTTTCGCCCGCAAGGACATCGTCTCCTAGGTCACCGGAGGATCACCCACCGGTCCAGGGCCTGTCCGGCGGATCATGCCGCAGACGCGGGGTCTGGCACGCACTCCCCCACTGCCTTAAGGGCGTGGGAGGGGCCCCCAGGCGTTGTCGTCGGTTGCCGACTCCCCCACTCTCGGCTTCTCCCCCACTCTCGGCTTCGCTCGAGCGGGGGGACCCCGTGCGCGGGGGGACCCCCATCGCGTCGCCGCCCTCCTCCGCCTTGCATCTGCACGCACCAGACCCCGCTTACCGGCGCCGAATAGGTGACGCGTCTTTCCTGCGACCTGAGCCGCCGGGCAGACCCTCGCGGGCACGCCCCTGTGCCCGCTTCGAGACACAGCCGTAACGCCCCGTGCCGCACGTTTCACCCCGCCGCGCCGTCACAGTCACGTACACCGGCGCCAACGAAACGCAGGGGGACGGACGATGAACCGGTACGGGACGTGCGAAACGTACGGGATGCACGGGAAGCGAGGGCGGCGCGGCACGACCGCGCTGCTCGCGCTCACCCTGGCGGGCGGGCTGCTGCTCACCGGCTGCGGCGGGACGGACGACGCGTCGCACGGGGCGAAGGACACCGCGGCCGACTCCCGGGGCGGCTCGGCCCCGATGCCCGCGCCCGATCGCCCGCGCGGCGAGGGCGAACAGCGCCATGACGGCGGCACGAGCACCGGCGAAGGGGAGAAGAACGGCGACTCCCGCGAGATCGCCCCCGACCCCGACTACCTCTCCACCTTCGCCCTCGACGTCGACACCGCCTCCTACGGCTACGCCCGCCGCACCCTGGCCGAGGGCCGGCTGCCCGATCCGTCGACGGTCCGCCCCGAGGAGTTCGTCAACAGCTTCCGCCAGGACTACGACCGTCCCGACGGCGACGGTTTCTCGGTGACCGTGGACGGCGCCCGCACCGACGACGAGGACTGGTCGCTGGTCCGCGTCGGCCTGGCCACCCGCTCCGCCGAGCAGCAGGAGGAACGCCCGCCGGCCGCCCTGACGTTCGTCATCGACATCTCCGGCTCCATGGGCGAGCCCGGCCGCCTCGACCTCGCCCAGGAGGCCCTCGGCACCATGACCGACCGGCTCCGCGACGACGACTCCGTCGCGATCGTCACCTTCAGCGACGAGGCCGAGACCGTCCTGCCCATGACCCGGCTCGGCGACCACCGCGGCCGCGTCCACGACGCGATCGACAGCCTCGAGCCGACCGACTCCACCAACCTCGGCGCGGGCGTCGAGACCGGCTACGAAACCGCCGTCGAGGGCCGACGCGAGGGTGCTACCAACCGCGTCGTCCTCGTCTCCGACGCCCTCGCCAACACCGGCGACACCGACGCGGACACCATCCTCGAACGCGTCGCGGACGAGCGCCGCGAGCATGGCATCACCCTCTTCGGCGTCGGCGTCGGCAGTGACTACGGCGACGCCCTGATGGAACGCCTCGCCGACAGGGGCGACGGCCACACCACCTACGTCTCGGACACGGAGGACGCCCGCGAGGTCTTCTGCGAGCAGCTCCCGCGGCACATCGAGCTGACCGCGCGCGACGCCAAGGCCCAGGTCGCCTTCGACCCGGAGACCGTCGCCGAGTTCCGCCTCGTCGGCTACGACAACCGCCAGGTCGCCGACGACGACTTCCGCGACGACCGCGTCGATGGCGGCGAGGTCGGCCCCGGCCACACGGTCACCGCCCTGTACGCCGTCCGCACCCGGCCCGGCGCCGACGGCCACCTCGCCACGGCCACCGTCCGCTGGCTCGACCCCGACAGCCGGGCCCCGCACGAGGAGTCGGGCGACGTGGAGACCGAAGGCCTCGACGAGTCGGTGTGGGACGCCGGCCGCGGGCTGCGGGTCACGGCGACCGCCGCCTACTTCGCCGACGCGCTGCGTTCCCCGGGCGACGGCTACGGCGACAGCGACGGCGGCTCCCTGCCGGGCGCGCCGGGCCTCGGGGAACTGTCCGAGCGGGCGGACGTCCTGGCGGACCGCACGGAGGACGCCGACGTCCGCGAGCTGGCCGAGGCGATCGAGGAGGCGAACCGGCTGGTCTGATCGCCGGGGGCTGAGGGGCAGGGCGGGGCCTGCCCCTCAGCCCGCCCCGCCCATTGACGTTTCCTTACGCGTGAGTAAGTTTACTCCGGAGTAAGTTCGCAGTGAGTTCACGCGACAGCGCAGCAGTCCGATCCGCGACCGGGAGCCGTCATGGGCGTACGCAAGGACCTGAAACGGGCGAGAGACCGCGGTGATCTGGCGTCCCGCACGAGCACCGAGACCGTCAGGGACGCGCACGGCACCGTCCGCGAGGCCCGCACCGCACCGCTCGCGCCCCGCCCCACCACGGGCAGCACCGCCGACATCCCGTTCACCAACGCGGCCGAGGCCCCCGACGCGGTGGTCCTGCGCCGCGAGGTGAACGGCGTCTGGCGGCCCGTCACCGCCGCCGGGTTCGCCCGCGAGGTGACCGCCGTCGCCAAGGGCCTGATCGCCGCCGGCCTGGAACCCGGCGGCCGGGTCGCCGTCATGTCCCGCACCCGCTACGAGTGGACGGTCCTGGACTTCGCGATCTGGACGGCCGGCGGCCAGACCGTCCCCGTCTACGCCACCTCCTCGGCCGACCAGGTCGAGTGGATCGTCCGCGACTCCGGTGCCCGGCACATGGTCACGGAGACCGCCGCCAACACCGCCACCGTCCTGTCCGGCACGGACGCCCACCCCGAGCACCCGCTCACCTGGGAACTGGACGCCGGCGCGCTCGCCGACCTCACCGCCCTCGGCCTGGACGTGAGCGACGAGGAGGTCGCCAAGCGCCGCACCGCCCTGAGTCCGGACTCGGTCGCGACCGTCTGCTACACCTCCGGCACCACCGGCCGCCCCAAGGGCTGCGTCCTCACCCACGCCAACCTGCACGCCGAGGCCGCCAACACCGTCGAGCTGCTGCACCCGATCTTCAAGGAGGTCACCGGCCAGACCGCCTCGACCCTCCTCTTCCTCCCCCTCGCCCACATCCTGGGCCGTACCATCCAGATCGCCTGCCTGCTGGCCCGCATCGAGATCGGGCACTTCCCGAGCATCAAGCCCGACGAACTGCGCCCCGCGCTCAAGTCGTTCCGCCCGACCTTCCTGGTCGGCGTCCCGTACCTGTTCGAGAAGATCCACGACACGGGCCGCGCCACCGCCGAGAAGATCGGCCGCGGCGCCTCCTTCGAGCGCGCCCACCGCCTCGCCGTCCGCTTCGGCGCCGCGCACCTGGAGCGCTTCCTCGGCCGCGGCAGAGGGCCCACCCTCGGCCTGTGGGCCGGCTGGGCCCTGTACGACCTGCTGGTCTACCGCCGGGTCCGGGCGGAGCTGGGCGGCCGGATGCGCTACGCCATCAGCGGCGGCTCCCCGCTCGGGAGCGACCTCAACCTGTTCTTCTACGCCGCCGGAATCATGGTCTACGAGGGGTACGGCCTGACCGAGACCACCGCCGCCGCCACCCTCGTCCCGCCGCTCGGCCCCCGCCCCGGCACCGTCGGCCCGCCGGTCCCCGGCACCGCCGTGCGCATCGCGGACGACGGCGAGGTGCTCGTCGAGGGCGGCATCGTCTTCGGCGCCTACCGGGGCAACCCGGAGGCCACCGAGGCGGCCCTCACCGACGGCTGGTTCGCCACCGGAGACCTCGGCGCCCTCGACTCCGACGGCTATCTCACCATCACCGGACGCAAGAAGGACCTGCTGGTCACCTCCGGCGGCAAGAACGTCTCCCCGGCCGTCCTGGAGGACCGGCTGCGCAGCCGCCCGCCGGTCGCCCAGTGCCTCGTCGTCGGCGACAACCGGCCCTTCGTCGCCGCCCTGATCACCCTCGACCCGGACGCCGTCGCCCACTGGCTCTCGGTGCGCGGGCTGCCCGCCGGTACGCCGATGTCCGAGGTCGTGCGGGACGAGAGGATGCGCGCCGACGTCCAGCGGGCCGTGGACCACGCCAACGCGGCCGTCTCCCGGGCCGAGTCGATCCGCGCCTTCCGGCTCGTCGACGGCGAGTTCACCGAGGAGAACGGGCTGCTGACCCCCTCCCTGAAGGTGAAACGGCACGCGGCGGTGGCGGCGTACGCGGACGACATCGAGGCGCTGTACGCGGCCCCGAAGCGGGGCTGACGGCACGCGAAAGGGGCGGACCGCCGATGCACTCGGCGGCCCGCCCCTCGGCCGATGTCAGCCCTTGCCGCCGTCCTCGCCGTTGGAGGACAGGATCGAGACGTCCTCCAGGAGGTGGGCCAGCGCACCGTCGCGCTTGGCCTGCGTGGAGTTCTCGGTGCACTGCTGGTTCAGGTCGTCCGACAGGACCGGGATGTCCTGGATCGGGACCAGGCCGACGACACTGACCGGGATGTCGCTGACCGCGATGCACGGCTTGTTGAACGAGCCCTGGATGAGCGCCATCTGCGGGCTCATGTTGCCCGTGGTCATCGAGTTGCCGAAGTACTGCGAGGCGCCGTTCCCGTTGGCGGCGACCGGCCCGCTGTCGTCGCCGATCGCCATCGCCTGCGGGGCCGCGGCAGCGGAGGCACCCATGACGGAGGCGGCGATCGCCGCGTAGGCAACTACCTTCTTGATCACTGGCCAGTCCTTTCTGAGGAAACCCCGTTCGCCGGAGCGCACTGGTCAACTCCGTGGGTCCGGTCGGGTTTCTCCCGTTCACTCGGTCGGCGGACAACGGGAAATGTGTACGGGTCCGCGTTTTCCCCGGGATTCCAGCGATTTTTGCGGCGATTTTGAGATCCCGTGCGGGCCAACCGGGTGAACGCCCGCAACCAATCACGGCTCACCGGGTTGATGAGGCCGTAGGACAGTGCGTCGCTACGACGAAAGGAACGCGAAGTGCTCAAGAAGGCAATGGTCGCCGCGGCGGCTGCCGCTTCTGTGATCGGCATGTCGGCTGCCGCCGCTCCCCAGGCTCTTGCCATCGGGGACGACAACGGGCCGGCCGTGGCCAACGGCAACGGCGCCACGTCGGCGTTCGGCAACTCGGCGACCAAGGGCGACATGAGCCCGCAGCTCTCGCTGGTCGAGGGCACGCTGAACAAGCCGTGCGTCGGCGTCGAGGACATCAACGCCGCCGTCATCAACCTCGTTCCGATCCAGGACATCAACGTCCTGTCGGACGACCTGAACCAGCAGTGCGCGGACAACTCCACGCAGGCCAAGCGGGACGGCGCCCTGTCGCACGTCCTGGAGGACCTGTCGGTGCTGTCGGCGAACGGCGAGGGCCGCTGAGCCGTTCCCGCCCGGTCCGGGTGGCCCGCTGACTTCTCCGCGGGCCGCCCGGCCGTAACGGTCGGGATTTCGCCGGGGAGCGGAACGACGTCGTCGCTCTCCTGGGGGAACGGCCGGGCCGTGTCGTGAGGCATTTGAGTGAATTTCGGGGTGTCCCACGTTCGGTAGTTTCCTCGGCCGTCAATTCCTCGTTTGCAGGCTGCAGGTCATGGTGCGAGCCGTCAATGCTGTGCTCGCGCGGTTTCGGCCGTCATTCAGGCATGACCGCAGAGAAGGGAAAGTTCATGAAGAAGAGCGCTGCTGTCGTCGCGGGCGCGATCATGGCCCTCGGCATGGCCGCCCCGGCCTTCGCCGACGCCGGCGCCGAGGGTGCCGCCGTAGGCTCCCCGGGCGTCCTGTCCGGCAACGTCATCCAGGTTCCCGTGCACGTTCCCGTCAACGTGTGCGGCAACAGCATCAACGTGATCGGTCTGCTGAACCCCGCGTTCGGCAACACGTGCGTGAACGACTGACGTCGTTCCGCACCAGCCGACCGGCTGCGTCACGGCCGGCCTTGGCCAACTCGTTTGGTTCAGGGCCGGCTTTTCCCCTTTCCGCAGCCTGTCCCCCAGGTGGTTCTCCAGCCATCTCTCATCTCTCCAAGCAGGAAGACAACCAGAGTGCGACAGACCCTGAGCAGGGGGATGGTCGCGGCAGCCGCCGCGACGGGCATCCTTTCCCTGTGCGGCAGCCCCGCCCTTGCCGACTCGCATGCGGACGGGGCCGCCAAGAACTCGCCGGGCGCCGTGTCCGGCAACGCCGTCCAGGCCCCCATCGACGTACCGGTGAACGCCTGCGGCAACAGCGTCGACGTGATCGCCGCGCTCAACCCCGCGTTCGGCAACGAGTGCGAGAACAGCTCGGACGAGCAGACCGACGGCTCGGGCGGCGGATACGGCGAGGACGCCCAGTCCCAGTCCTCGTCCTCGTCGACCTCCTCGTCGTCGTCCGGCGCCCACGCGGAAGGCGCGACCGAGGGCTCGCCCGGCGTCGGCTCCGGCAACAACGCGCAGGTCCCCGTCGACGTGCCGGTGAACCTCTGCGGCAACACGGTCGACGTGATCGCCGCGCTGAACCCGGTCTTCGGCAACGCGTGCGAGAACAGTGCGGAGGAGCCCCCCGGGTACGGCGAAGAAGAGCCGCCGCCCCCGACCACGCCTCCCGGCTACGGCGAGGAGGAGCCCCCGCCGCCCACCGACGAGGAGCCGCCCCCGCCCACCGAGGAGGAGACCCCGCCGCCCACCGAGGAGGAGCACACCCCGCCGACTCCCCAGACGGAGCAGCCGCCCGTCCTGGCGGAGACCGGCAGCGAGGGCACGCTGGGTGCCGCGGCCGCCGGTGCCGTGCTGATCGCGGGCGGAGCGATCCTCTACCGCCGGGGCCGGACCGCCGCCGGCCGCTGACCCCACCCCCGCTCGCCCCGACGCCCCCGGCCGGCCCACACGGCCACCGGGGGCGTCGCGCTGCCCACCTACCGGCCTACCGGCCTACCGGCCTACCGGCCTACCGGCCTACCGGGCGCGTGCCACGGCCCGGTAGGCGCACCGCGTCAGTGTCTGCCCGCCGCCCGGTCCTCGTCCGAGCGGTCGGAGCGGGCCGCCGCCGGCCGCCGTCGGCCGCTGACCCCGCCCCTCTGCTCGCCCCGACGCCCCCGGCCGGCCCACACGGCCACCGGGGCGTCGTGCACGCCGTGTCAGTGCCTGCCCGCCCGGTCCTCGCCCGGGCGGTCGGAGTGGTCGGAGTGGTCGGGGTGGCTGGGGCGATCGGAGTGGTGGGTGCGGTCGGCGGGAGGGGCGGAGGCCTGGCGTACGACGCGGGCGTGGGCCGGGGTGCCGGCGTCCGGGCGTGCGTTGCCCCGGCGCAGGCGCTCCCGCAGCCGGGTGCTCACGTGGCGGCCCCACAGGGTCCACAGAGCCCGGCCCGGTGCCCGGTCGTCCGGGGAGTGCCAGGCCAGCTCGCGTCCCTCCGGGGCCGGACGCAGGGCGCTCAGCGGCGCGTAGTTCTCCACCACGAACGCCCGCCCGGGCCGCGGCGCCCCGTGCGGCAGCGGCCGGTGGGTCAGGTCCAGGTGCAGGGCGCGTACGACGTCCAGCCCGGCGGTGTCGGTGAAGAGCCGGAACTGGGCGCCGGGACGCGGGTTGAAGTCCAGCAGGTGATAGCGGCCCGTCGTGCCGCAGCGCCGGAAGTCGAGGTCGAAGACGCCCCGGTAGCCCAGCTCGGCGATGACCCGCTCGGCGAGCGCCCGCACCTGAGGGTTCGGCGTCCAGCGGCCCACCGCCGTCAGACCCGCACCGCGCGGTCTGGCGCGGGTCTTGCGGCCGGGACCGCCCGCCCGGACCGCGCCCGAGCGGTCCGCGTACCCGTGGAAGAACCAGTCCCGGTCAGGACCCGGTGGCAGGAACGCCTGGAGCAGCAGTCGGCTGCCCGCCTCCTCGGCCCGCCGGTACAGCTCCCCGGCCTCCCGCGCCGAGCGCACCAGCACGGTGCTGCGCAGCCCCCCGCCCGGGGGCACCAGCCAGGGCCGGCTCCACTTCGCCACCACCGGCAGACCGAGGCGCCACGCGGCCCGCGCGGCCTCGGCCGGGCCGTCCGGGACCAGGGTCTCGGGGTGCGGAACGCCCAGGGACGCGCACATCCCGGCCAGCTCCGCCTTGTCGGCCACGCGTTCGGGCAGCGCCCCCGGCTGGTCGGGCAGCAGGTAGGCGGGCGCCAGTTCCGCCCGCGCCCGGCCCACCGCCACGGCACACGCGTCGTCCATCGGAATCAGCACGGCGGGCCGGGCGATCCGCGCGGCGACCCGGCGCAGGACCACCGCGATGTCGGCGGGCGACGCGCCGGGCGGCGGGGGAGTGTGCAGCCGGCTCAGGTAGCGGGAGGCGCCGACCGGGCTGTCCGCGCAGTCGGCGACCACGTGCACGTCCACCCCCGCGCGGCCGAGGGAACGCACGGCACCCAGCGTTCCGTGGTGAAAGGGATTCCGGTCGATCCGCAGCACAACGGCGGGGACACGGGTGTCGAACAGCGACACGGGAGACTTCCTTCGTATGCGGGCGTCCGACGATTCGGTTCACCGGTGCGGGCGACAGGCGCACTCGAAAGCCGTAACGGCGGTGGCGTGATGGCATTTCATATGACTGGGTGTCAGTAACGGAGAGCGATTCACGGCGACGAAAGGAGCCGGCATGGCCGTACGGCAGTCACGGAACCGGTCCAGGCGGCGTCCGGCGCGCGCCGCGGCCGCGACGATCGCGGCGACGGCGACGGCGGCGGCGTTGCTGGCCGCGGGCCCCGGCGTCGCCGCCGGCGAACCGGCCGCGCCCGAACCCACGCCCGCCTTCGGCGCCTACCTGGACTACGGCCCGCGCGGCGTGGCCCGGATGGCCGCCCTGAGCCACTGGCTGGGCGACGCCGAACTGCGCGTCGGCCACACCTACCTGCCCGGCGACCGCTGGAGCAACATCGAGGGCGCCCCCGGCTTCCTCGACGTGTGGGCCGACTGGCGCACCCGCAAGGCCGACCGGATGCTCGTCCTCAACGTGCCCATGATGGAACGCAACGAGGAGCACGTCGACGACGACGAGGTGCGCGAACTGCTGCGCCAGGGCGCCGCCGGACGCTTCGACCACCACTTCCGGGCCCTCGCCGAACGCCTCGTCGCACTCAAGGTGCCGGACACGGTCCTGGTGCTCGGCTGGGAGATGAACGGCACCACCTACACCCACCGCTGCGGCCCCGACCCCGAGGCCTGGAAGACGTACTGGAACAGGATCGTCACCACCATGCGAGCGGTGCCCGGCCAGAAGTTCCGGTTCGACTTCACACCGAGCCGGGGCCGGGACGCCGTTCCCTGGACGCAGTGCTATCCGGGGGACGCCACCGTCGACATCATCGGCATGGACTCGTACGACCAGCCACGCGGAATGACGTTCGACGAACAGGTGAAGGAACCCTACGGACTCCAGGCGCACGTGGATTTCGCGAAGGCGCACGGAAAGCCGATCTCCTATCCCGAATGGGGGCTGTTCCGCAACGGCGACAACGCCGCGTACATGCGGCGCATGCTGGCCTGGATGGACGAGCACAAACCCGTGTACAACACGGTCACCGACTACTGCCCGCACGGCGTGTGGCAGTGCGACGACAACCCCCGGTCCACCGCCGTCTACCGGTCCGTGCTCTTCGGCCGCACCGACGAGCCCGCACCGACGGCCCCGGAACCCACCGCGCCCGTCACGCCCACCGCGCCGCCCGTGCCACCGGTGCCGTCCACCACGCCCCGGCCTCCGGCCGACTGCTCGCCGCTGGAACTTGGCGACTGGGTGGAGTACTGGCTCGGCGGGAAGCTCTGCATGCGCCTCGACTGGTACTCGCGCGACAAGTAGCGGCTCACGGTGGCGGCGACGGTGATCGCGGCAGTGATCGCGGCGGTGGCGGGGGCGGTCAGGTGCCGTCGTCACCGTCGCGCTCCTTCCGCCGGGCGCGCCGCCGCAGCAGCTCCTTGCCGCGCCGCCGGGCGGCGACGTCGCACAGGGCGGCCGCCAGCAGCGGCGCGGTGCGCCGGGTGGCCAGCAGCAGCCGCTGGTTCACCGCCGGCGCCGGGCGCCAGTGGTGCTTGTACGGCTCGTCGCCCCGCAGCAGGCTCAGCGTGCCGCGCCCCGGGAGGCGGGCGTGCTCGGCGCACGCCTCCAGCAGCATCACCGCCACGTCCGCCCGCCGCTCCCGCAGGCGGGGATGCGCGCCGTACAGGTAGCCGCCGGCCAGTTGGCGCGACAACAGCGTCACGTCCACGGCCACCACCTCGTCGTCCATCCGGAACTCGGTGACCACCGCGTCCCCGGCACGCACCATCGGCCCCACCGACCGCACCAGATGCTCACGAAACCGTGCGCGCAGGTGTTCGCCCGTCACCTTCCGCCCCTGCCACTGCAACCGGTGCAGCTCGAGCAGCCGCCGCAGCGCCGCGTCCGCCTCGTCGGGCAGCACCGGCCGGCTCTTGACGCCGAGGGCGTCCAGTCGGCGCAACTGCGCGCGGGCCCGCTGCCTGGCCTTGGCCGAGGGCAGCCGGGCGACCAGTTCGTCCATCGGGACGGCGGGCAGTTCCAGGCAGAGCGAGTCGGCCACCCGGCGCCGGGGACCGCGCCAGCGTTCGTAGACCCGCTCGGCGGCGGCGCCCGGCCGTACCTCGCGCAGGTCGATCAGCGCGGTGCGGGCCGCCGCGGCGAGGCCGTCGGTGAGCGCGGTCACCGCGTCCTGCCCGCGCTCGTCGTCCAGCAGGACGTCCCCGTAGTCCGAGATCGCCCCGCCCAGCGGCACCAGCGCGGGCACCGGGCGCCGTACGAGCGTCAGCGGTGCGGCGGCGACCAGTTCGCGCCCGTCGCGGACCAGCACCAGCCGCAGCCGGCCGCCCGAGCCGTACGAACGCCACCAGGAGAGCAGCCAGGCGTGGCTCTGGAACGGGGTCGCGGTGGCGCACCGGTCGTACAGCCGCGCCCACTGCGGGGCCAGTGCGGCGAAGGCGCGCTCGTCGGTGACCAGTTGCGTGACCAGCTCGGTGACCGGTTCGGTAGCCGGTTCGGTCGTGTGGTCGGGCGGGTGCGGGTGCGGCCCCGGGGACGTCACAGTTGTCCGCGGACGTCGGTCGCCGACGCCGGTCCGGGCACGGCGGCGGGTGTCAGGACCGGCTCCCGCGCGGTGCGGCGCGGCCTGACCAGCAGGGCCAGCCCGCCCAGCAGACCGCCCGCGCTCGCGCCCACCAGACCCGTGACGGGAGCGGACGCCGAGGACGCCTCGGTCGGCTCGGTGGCCCGCGCGAACTGCCGCAGCTCCACGTGGGTGTCGTCGGCGGAGGCGTCCGCGTGCCGGGTCAGCGCTCGGGCGACCGCGTTGGCCATGTCGGCGGCCTCCTCGGGGTGTTCGGAGGTGGCCGTCACCGAGACCATCGGCGCGTCCGGCGAGGTCGCGGTGCGCACGCTCTCCTCCAGGGTCGCCACCGGCACGTGTGCCCACATCTGCGCGTCCCCGAGCACCGCGAGCTGCGTGGCGACCCGGCCGTAGGCCTGTGCGAAGCCCAGCGCGGACGCCGGGTCGGACTTGTCGGTGGGGACGGCGACGACGTAACTCGTCGCCGTGTACTGCGGGGTGGCGACCAGGCCGTAGCCGGCGCCGAGCAGTCCGCCGGCGAGGACGCCGGCCGCGAGCGGGGTCCAGGGCGGCAGGGTCCGCAGGCGGCGCAGGGCACGGTGCAGGGCACGGTGCAGGGCGCCGCGCAGGGCGGTGCGCACGCGGCGCGCGCGGCGCGGACGGGTGGGCGGCTCGCTCGCGTGGTCCGCCGCGGGCTCGGCCGGGGAGTGGGTGAGGGGCTCGGTCATGCGGAACTGCCTCCCTGGGGTGCCTGGGGTGCCTGGGGTGCCGGGGACAACGGGTGCGTGAGGGTGGTGGCGTACACGTCCATCAGCCGGGCGGCGCTGCGGGTGACGCAGTAGTGGCCGGCCGCGTCGGGCGCGAGGCGCGGTCCCGGGACCGGGCCGCCGGCCGCGCGGACCTCGGTGAGGGCGCGGGCGAACTCCCCGGCGCCGCCGGTGACACGCCGTGCCGTGGGCGCGTCCCGCGGCGGCAGGTCCTCGATCGCCGGGCAGGACGCGTACAGCACCGGCAGCCCGGACGCGAGGCCCTCCACGGCCGCCAGGCCGAAGGCCTCCTCCGGGGACGGCGACGCGAGGACGTCCATCGCGGCGGCGAGCGCGGGCAGGTCGGGACCGGGGGAGCCGTCGGGCAGGTACGGGCGTTCGCCGGTGAGCAGGACGCGGTCGGCGACCCCGGCCTCGTGGGCCCTGCGGCGCAGCAGGTGCTCCTGGGGGCCGCCGCCGACCAGCAGCAGCCAGCAGTCGCCGGGCAGCCGGGCCAGCGCACGGACCAGGACGTCGAAGCGTTTGGCCGCCGTCAGCCGGCCGACGCCGCCGACGACGTACGCGCCCTCGGGCAGGCCGAGACGGCGGCGGGTGCGCAGCCGGGCGACCGGGTCGAACCGGAAGCGGGCCAGGTCGATGCCGTTGGGGACGATCTCGATGCGGGGCTCGGGCACGCCCCAGCGCTTCAGCCGGTCGGCGACGGTGGGGGAGACGGCGACCGTGGCGCTGCCCAGCCGCTCCCCGGCCAGGTACAGGGCGCGGACGCCCGGGGTGAGCGGGCGGCCCTCCATCTGGGAGTCGCCGAGGGAGTGTTCGGTGGCGACGACGGCCCGTACGCCGGCCAGGCGGGCGGCGACGCGGCCGTAGAGGCAGGCGCGGTAGAGGTGGGTGTGCACGAGGTCGTAGCCGCCGGTGCGGATGAGGCGGGCGAGGCGGGGCAGCGCGGCCAGGTCGCGGTTGCCGGTCATGCCGAGGTGGACGACGTTCACACCGTCGGCCAGCAGTCCGTCGGCGACGGGGCCGGGGTTGGTGAGCGTCACGACGTCGCAGTCGACGGGGAGATGCCGCAGCAGCAGCCGCAACTGCTGCTCGGCGCCGCCGACGCCGAGGCCGGTGATGACGTGCAGGGCCTTCACCTCACACCCCCCGCGCGGGACGGCGACGCAGGCGGTGCAGCCGCGTCTTGAGCAGCATGCGTACGGCCGTGTCGTGCTGGCCCACGTGCACGCGCGGTAGGGCGTACGGGCCGGTCAGCGGGCCGGGGTCGATGGCGCAGGCATAGGTGTAGCCGGCGGCGCGTACGGCGTCGGCGGCGCGGGCGTCGACCGTGCCGTACGGGTAGCAGAAGCCGGCGACCGGAGCACCGGTCAGCTCCGAGAGCCGCGCTCTGCTCTCGGCGGTCTCGGCCCTCAGCGCGGCGTCGTCCGCCCGGGTCAGATCGACGTGGGTGAGCCCGTGCGAGCCGATCTCGACGCCCTCGGCGGCGGCGTGCCGGATGCCGTCGGCCGTGAGCAGCGGCCTGCGCGGACCCAGCCGGTCCCACGCGTTGTCGCCGCCGAGCCGTCCCGGCAGCACGAAGAGGGTGGCCCCGCAGCCCCGGCGGCGCAGGCACGGCAGCGCGTGCTCGACGAAGTCGGCGTACCCGTCGTCGAAGGTCAGCCCCACCAGGTCACCACCGCCGCCCCGGGCCCTGGCGGCCAGCAACTCGCCGACCGGCACGCCCCGCAGCCCCCGCCGCCGCAGCCAGCCGAGCTGAGCGTCCAGCCGTTCGGGCGTGACCGTGATGCGGTACGGGTCGTCCCAGGGGTCACCGACGGAGTGGTACATCGCCACCCAGGGGACGGCACCGGGACGGCGGCCGACGTCAACGGGCGCGACGGAAGCGGGAGGGGAGGCGGAACCGGGAGGGGAAGCTGAGACGGTCATGCGGGAGCCTTCGCGTGACGGGGCGGACGGGGCGGATGTAACGGCCGGAGCGGACCGGATGTACGGAGCGGACCGGATCTACTGGACGTACTAGACGTACGGAGCGGACTGACATCAGGGCGGGGCCGACGCCCTGGACGCCCAGGGCCAGGCCGAGGAGGACGAAGACGCCGCCGACGGTCGCGATGCCGGCGGCGAGCGCGACACCGGGAACGGCGAACCGGTCCGCGACCAGCGCGCCCGCGCCGGTCGCCACGGCAGCCGCAGGCACCGGCCGGCCCAGCTCGCCCAGCACCCGCCGGACCCGGACCGGGACGCTGCGCGGGCCCATCCCGGCCAGCAGCAGGGCGGCGGTGACGGTGATCCCGGCGGCGTTGGCGGCGGCGATGCCGGTCACGCCCCACGGGCCGACGGCCCGGGCGCCGACTCCCGCGGTGGCGGCGATGCCGACGGCCATCGCACCGAACGGGTACCAGGAGGCCCGGCCCGCCGAGAAGTAGGAGCGGGCCAGCGCGCCCACCACGGTCTGCCCGAGCAGCCCGAGGGCGTACACGCGCATGACGCCCGCGGTCGCCGCCGTGTCGGCTGCCGTGAACGCACCGCGCTGGAAGAGCACCTGGATGATCTGCGGGGCGCAGGCGACGACGACGGCCGTGCCAAGCAGCACCAGGCAGGCCGCCAGCGCCACGTCCCGCTCGACCCGGTCGCGGGCCCGTTCGGTGTCGCCGTCCGCCAGCGCGCGGGCCACCACCGGGAAGGTGACCGTGCACAGCATCAGCGACAGCGTCATCGGGATCTGGGCGACCTTCTGCGCGTAGTTCAGGTGCGAGATGGCCCCGGAGGGGAGCCCGGAGGCCAGGAAGCGCTCGATGAGGACCTGGGACTGGCGGCACAGGGCGAACAGCAGGACGGTGGCGAACAGCGCGAGGGCGAGGGGGCGCGCCGGGTCCTCCTCGGTACGCGTCGGCCGCGCGCCTTCGTCCCGGCGCCGCAACTGCCGCAGCAGCGACGGCAACTGCGCCGCCACCATCAGGAAACCCCCTGCCGCGACCCCGACCGCCGCCGAGCGCACGCCCCAGCGCCCGCCCAGCACGAACATCGCCGTGATGATGCCGGTGTTGTAGGCGACGTAGATCGCCGCCGGCGCCAGGAACCGGCGGTGCGCCCGCAGCGCCGCGCTGCAGTACCCGGCGAGCCCGAAGCTGACGACGCAGGTGGCGGTGAGCCGGGTGCAGTCCACGGCGAGGGCGTGGTCGGGCAGCCCCGGCGCCAGGGCCCGGACCAGTTGGGGCGCGCAGACGATCACGAGCGCGCCGACCGCCGCGAAGGCCGGCGCCAGCCGGGGCAGGGTCGAGGCGACCAGCGCGCGCACCGGGTCGCCCGGGGCACCCTGCGCGCGGCGGGCCAGGGCCACGCTGAACATCGGGACCAGCGCGAAGGCCAGCCCGTCCTCGATCAGCAGCGTCGCCGCGAACTCCGGCACCGTCCACGCCACCAGGAAGGCGTCCGTCTCGCTGCCGGCCCCGAACAGCCTCGCCAGCGCCTGGTCCCGGGCCAGCCCGAGCACCGACCCGGCCACCGACAGCACGGCCGTGACGAGCGCGGCGCGGGCGAGGAAGCCCCCGGAGAACCGGCTCTCGGTGGCGGCGGTGGGGGCCTGGGTTGCGGCTGTAGTGCCCTCGGTTGCCGCCGCGGTGGCCTCGGCCTCGGTCGTGGCCGAGGTGGCCGAGTCCGTCGCCATGGTGTCGAAGGGGGGTGCGGCGCCGTCGACGTCCGCCGCGGTGGTGGCGTCCCCGTCCGGCGCGACGGTCCGGGCCGCCAGGACGGCCGACGCCTGGTCCGCCGTACGCGGCGGGCTCGCCCTCACCGCGCCGCCACCCCGGCCCCCGTACCGGACCCGAGCGCCCACCGGGCCGCCAGCCCGAAGCACACCGCCGTCAGCACGGTCGAGGGACCGCCGATGTCGGCGTACGCGAAGTCGGTGAGCTGCCACACCAGCAGCCCGCAGGCGACCAGCGCGCAGTCCGGCCCGGCTCCCGGCCCGGCCTCCGGCCCGGCCCCCCGGTCCCGGCGTACGGCGCGGAGCCTGCGCAGGCCGAGGACGAGCAGCGCCAGCCAGCTCCCCGCGAGCGCGAGCAGCCCGATCAGGCCCTGTTCGGCCAGCACCAGCAGATACATGTTGTGCGGGGACAGCAGCGGCTGCCTGCGGTACCCGGCGCCCGCACCGTCGGTCTCGCTGCCCGAGGACAGCGCCAACGAGGCGTGCGAGTCACGGTGTTCGGGAAAGCCCTTCAGCCCCACGCCGGTCAGCGGACGCTCCCGCCACATGCCGACCGCCGCCGCCCACATCGTGTAGCGGTCGGTCACCGACTGGTCGGGGGCGTCGGTGACCTGCGTGATGCTGCCCACCCGCTCCTGGAGCATCGCCGTACCGACCCCGAACCCGCCGACCAGCACCACCGCCGCCGCGACCACCGCCGCCCCCACCGCGAGCGCCCTGCGCACCCCGGCCAGCAGTAGCTGCGCCGCGCACGTCAGCACCGTGGCGATCCACGCCCCGCGGCTGAACGACAGGGCCAGCGGCAGCAGCAGGGCGAGCGCGCAGCCGGCGGCGAGCAGCCGGTGCCGCAGCGGCGTCCGGCCCAGCGCGAGACCGACCGCGCAGACCACGCCGAGCGACACCACGGTCGCCATCCCCATCACGTCCTGCGGCCCGAAGGTGCCCACGGCCCTGATCCGCTCGCCCTGGTAGGAGGCGCCGGTCCCGGTGACGTACTGGTGCACGCCGACCGCCCCCTGCCACACGGCCAGCGCGACCATGGACCGGGCGAGCAGCCGTACGTCGTCCTCGTCGCGGACCAGCAGCAGTACGGCCGCGGGGACGAGGACGAAAACCTGGAGGTAGCGGCCGAGGCCGCTGAGCGCGGCCTCCGGCGACGCGGCGCCCACGGCCGCGACGGCCAGGCCCAGCACGGGCAGGCCAAGCACCACGGCCGCCGTACGGGACAGCGGACGCCGTCGGTCCCGCACCAGCCGCAGGACGCAGTACAGCACCACCAGCGCGGACACCGCGTCGGCCGGATGCGCGCCGCCGCCGTCGTCCGGCGCGACCGGCAGGGCCAGCAGAGCGACGACCGCGACCACGGCCAGCACGGGCGGCAGCCGCCGCACGCTCCCGGCGGACCACAGGGACAGGGTGTGGCCGCTCACCTCGCTCAGCTCCCCGTGGGACGCGCGAGGGCGGCGGCCGTACGCAGCAGGATGCACACGTCCCGCCACAGCGACCAGTCGTCGATGTAGGCGTTGTCGAAGCGGGCCCGGTCCTCGATGGAGGTGTCACCGCGCAGCCCGTTGATCTGGGCCAGGCCCGTGATGCCGGCCGGCACCCGGTGGCGGGCGGCGTAGCCGGGGTGGGCCCGGCTGAACTGCGCCACGAAGTACGGGCGTTCGGGACGCGGGCCGACCAGGCTCATGTCGCCCCGGAAGACGTTCCAAAGCTGGAGCAGCTCGTCCAGCGACGTGCGCCGCAGGAAGCGGCAGAACCACGGCATCCGGCGTTCGTCCGCCACGCTCCACCGGGTCGCCGACTCGTGCTCGTCGACCGGGCGGTGGGTGCGGAACTTCAGCAGCGTGAACGGTCGGCCGTCCTTGCCGACGCGCTCCTGCCGGAACAGCACGCCGGGACCGCTCAGCACCCTCAGCACCGTCGCGCAGGCCAGCAGCAACGGGCTCAGCAGCACCAACAGCGCCCCGGACACCGTCACGTCCAGCAGCCGCTTGCCCGCGCCGCCCGGCCGCCGGGGCCCCGGCTCCAGACGCCGGCAGGCGAACCCGGCGATCCGGTGCCGGCCGGCGTACGAGGAGGCGTCCGCGTCGACCTCCCACACCGTGCAGCCCGACTCGGCCAGCGCGCGCAACAACGCCGTCTGCCGGGGCCGCGCGGAGGGGTACACGGCCAGGACGTCCCGTACACCGTTCTGCACGACCGCCCGCCGCACCTCCTCGCCCGTGGACAGCACGGGCAGGCCCGTGGACAGCACCGGCAGGCCCGCGGTGCCGCCCGGGTCGTCGGTGACGATCCCGACGGGACGGACCCCGCAACGCGGGTGGCGCAGCAGCGCCGAGGCCACGCGCTGCGCGGTCGCGGTGGGTCCGACGACGAGGGCCGCGCCGGGGTGGTCCAGCAGCGCCGTACGGTGTCGGCGGTGCACGGCTCCCCGGCCGACGCAGCCCGTCGCCGCGTGCAGCAGGAAGCCGAGGAGCAGGGTGCGCGCGGACAGCGCGTGCGGTGGGGCGTACGCCGCGACGAGCGCCGCCAGCGCCAGCCAGACCACCGCGACGCGGCCGCACAGGGCGGGCAGGTCGTCCAGCGCGCCGGGTGGCAGCCGGGCCGGATGCGGTCGCGGGCGCAGCAGCAGTGAGGCGGCGACCAGCAGGGCCGCGAGCAGGGGCTGGTGCGGGGTGCCGGTGAGGACCAGCGAGCCCGGCAGGGCCGCCGTGCCGTCCGCGAGGAGCAACGGCAGCGGGGAGTCCGGGCGCGGTGCGATACGCCCGGCGGGCAGCCGGCGGCCCGCGGTGCCGTCGCGCTGCGGCAGCACCGAGACGGGGGACGAGCCGAGGTCACGCGCCTGGCCGGCGGGGGTGGGGACGGTGCTTTCCGCGGTCACGGGTGGGTGGACTCCCTGTACTCGAGGGGCACGACGGCCGACCGGTCCACGGCTGCGGGCCTGTCGCCGGGGAGGAGGCGCGCTGCGGCGGACGGTCGGTGCGGGGTGGCGGGGTCCGCGCGGAGGGGGTCGGTGCATACGGTCGCGGTGTGCTGTACGTCGTGGGGTGCGGCGGACGGTCGGTGCGGGGTGGCCGGGTCCGCGCCGAGGGGGTCGTCGTCGTGGAGGGCGTATGTCCCGGTCGTCGGTGCGGTGCCGAGGAGGTCGCCGTACACCGCCGTGACCGCCGCCGCCGTGTGCCGTACGTCGTGCGCGGACCGGATGTGCGCGCGCCCCCGGCGGCCGAGCGATGTGCACAGCGGGGCGTCGCGCAGCAGCGCGGTGACGGCGGCGGCCAGCGCCGAGGGGTCCTCGGGCGGCACCAGACAGTGCGGCAGGAGAGCCGGCGGCAGGCCCTCGCGGGCACCGTCCACGTCGGTCACCACCACGGGACGCCCAGACGCCATCGCCTCCAGCGGCGCCAGCGCCATGCCCTCCCACCGCGACGGCAGCACGACCAGGTCGGCGGCCCGGTACCAGACGGCCGCGTCGGCGACGGCCCCCACGAACAGCACGGACGCCGGGGCGTCTTCGCCGGGGTCCGGCCCGTCGCCGGGAGGCCCGGGAGGCCCGGGAGGTCCGGAAGGCCCGGAGGCCGGGCCCGGGTCGCCGGCACGGTGCGGGGCCGCTGCGCCGCCGAGGAGGCCGTACGCCGAGGCCCGCTCGGTGAGCCGGGTGCGGTCCGGGCCGTCGCCGACGAGGACCAGCCGGGCGTCGGGCATCCGCGCGAGGACCGCGTTCCAGGCGCTCAGCAGGACGTCCTGCCCCTTCTGCCGGCACAGCCGCCCCACGCAGACCACCAAGGGGGCGTGCGGTCCCACGCCGTGCCGCAGCCGTACGCCGCGGACCGTGTCGCTTCCCGCGTCGGCGCGGAAGCGGTCGGGGTCGATGCCGTTCGGGATCACCGTCCAGGGCCCGCGGACCCCGGCCCGCACGCCCCGCAGCCGCTCCGCCTCGCTCACGCACACCGTCCGGGCCGTCCACCGCGCCGCCCACCGCTCCCAGCCGAGCGCGAGGACCGCGGCGACCCCGCCGACCGCCTCGAACGACCAGGCGTGCGGCTGGAACACCGTCGGGATCCGGCCCCGTACGGCGAGCCGCCCCGCGAGACCGGCCTTCGCGCTGTGCGCGTGCACCACGTCCGGCCGTACGTCCGCCAGCACGCGCGCGAGCCGCCGTACCTCCGACAGCAGCGACGGGCCCGGCGAACGCGTCGCCGGCCAGTGCCGCACGTCGGCGCCCAGCGAACGCAGCCGGTCGGCGAGCGGCCCGTCGGGACAGGCGACCGCGACGCGCAGCCCGGCGGCGAGCTGAGCCCGCGTCACATCCGTCACCACCCGGGCGACCCCGCCGTCCACCGGCTGGGTGATGTGCAGAACCCGCGGCGGTAAGCCGGTCGGTGGCAGGTGCATGCGCGTTTCCTCGCTTACGGAGCACGTCCCTCGGCCGGTGTCCCCCGGTAATGCGAAAGGGGCGCGTCGGATGCGTCGAATGGAGTGGGACTCTAACCGCTATCCGTACTAATACGGCGAAACCGGGTAAGTGTGTTGGATTTGTGAACACCGGCCTTTCGCCGGATCACCCCTTTGGCGGCACAACTCACGCCCGTGCCACGCGTTGACACTGCGCCGGGCAGCCGCCCGGATGTGTGTGACAACCCCCAAGGAGCACTTCTCCATGTCGCGTATCGCGAAGGGCCTGGCCCTGACCTCCGTCGCCGCCGCCGCGGTGGCGGGCACCGCCGGTGTCGCCGCTGCCGACAGCGGCGCGCAGGCCGCCGCCGCCCACTCCCCGGGCGTCCTGTCCGGCAACGTGGTGCAGGTCCCGGTCCACATCCCGGTCAACGTCTGCGGTAACACCATCGACGTCATCGGTCTGCTGAACCCGGCGTTCGGCAACGAGTGCGAGAACGACTGACGTCGGCTCGCACATCCCCCGTACCGGCCGTCCGTACCGCGGTTCTCCGCGAGCGGGCGGCCGGTTCGCGTTGCCGCACGGACGGCGGTGTGCTGCCCCGAATGGGGGGCATGGGCGCCGACACGGCGTGCGGGACTTGACAAGGCGTCTCACCAGGCAGGACGCCGACAGCGGGAATGGCGGCCGGGCCGGGCCGGTCACCGCTCGGTTGCAGAGGTCCAGGGGCGCTTCCACGGTGGGCACAAGATCCGACGCACCACCGAAAGGAACCCCTCATGCGTCTGCCCGCACGGCGAATCGCCGGCACCGCTCTCTGCGCCGGCCTGCTGATCGGCCTCTCAGGTCCGGTGGTGATGGCGGCCGATGGCGAATCGGTCCGGGAACGCACCCACGCGGCCTCCCACGCACCCCTCCCCGACGCGGACGAACTGCAGAGCCAGGTCGGCAGCCTGGCCGGTCTGGGCGGCGTGCTCACGCCGGTCACCGACATGCTCGGCGCCGTCCTCGAGGCCGACAACGGCCAACTCTCCGCCACCGCCGCGGACAAGCTCTCCGCCGCCGTCAAGGACGCCCTCGCCAAGGCGGACGCGGCGGCCGCGGCGGGCACGGACGCCGACGACGCGGCCACCACCCCCGGCACGACCACCCCGGTCCAGCCGCCGGCCGTGACCGCGCCGGAGGCCGAGACCCCGGTCACGCTGCCGGCGCCCGTCACGGCGCAGAGCGATGACGGGACGGCGGCGGCGTCCGACCTGACCGCGACCGCGCACGCCGCTCTGCAGAAGCAGGTCGACGCCCTGGTCAAGGCCACCACCTCCGGTACCGCCGAACAGGTGAGCCCGGCCGTCAAGAACGTGATGACGGGCATCGTCAACGTCGTCGCCGCCACGCTGGTCGGCAACGGCCTGCCCGCCGCGGACCTGGCCGGCCTGCCGGGGGTACCGAGCGCGCCCGAGGCCACCACGCCGGAGGCCGCCGCACCGGCGAATCCCTCCTGACGCCCACGGCGTTCCGGGCCGTCGCGCCACCCCCGCGGGGATGGCGCGACGGCCCTTTCGCCGTTTTGTCATCCGGATTCCTCCTGTTGTCCTCCGGAGATCTCATATGTCTTCCGGAAGCGGGGTTTCCGCGCCCGGCGCAGGTCGTTACGCATGGCGCCAGCAATTGCTCCGGTGATCCGGTGACACGGGTCGCCGAGGAGAGGAAAGGAACACGATGAAGTCCCTCAAGGCCGTCGCTGTCGTCGCCGGATCCCTGGCCGCCGTCGGATCCGCCGCCCCCGCGTTCGCCTACGACGCCTCCGACGCCGCCGCCCTCACGCCGACCAGCCTCAACGGCGCCGTGAACGCGCTGACCGCGGAGCCCATCGACGTCATGCCGCTGAAGCACCAGTCGGACGCGCTGGACACCGAGAACAAGGACTCCGTGCTGCACACCGTGAACGGCGCGACCAGCGAGCTGAACTCCGCGAGCGGCCTGCTCGGCGGCCTCCCGCTGGGCGGCTGAGCCAAGCTCCACGCCGCCGCCCGCCCGCCTGGACGCCCGCCGCCCCCGTCGTGTTCTCTGCGCCCGCTCCGCCAGCTTCCCCGTATTCCTGAAAGGGACCGTGCCTGTCATGAAGTCGACCACCAGACGAACCCTGGCCGCCGTCGTCACCGGTGTGGCCGCCGCCGTGGGCGTAGCCGCGACCCCGGCCGCCGCGGCCGGCGCGATCTCCGTGCCGGTGCCGCTGGACGGCGCGGAGACGGCCCTCGGCATGGAACTGCCCGAGGTGACCGGCGAGCTGCCCGTGCCGACGGCGGGCGCGCCCGAGGGCCCGCGGTACGTCGAGGGCCGGCTGCTGCCGGAGCGGACGCTGCCGCAGTTGCCGGTGCACGGCGGGCTGCCCGGCGCCGACCTGCGCCAGCCCCTGCCGCACCTCCTCGGCGACGACTTCGACCACGCCGCGGTCGACGCCCCCGCCGCCGAGCTGCGGACCCTGGCGCCGGGCCTGTCCCTGGACGCCCCGCTCACCGCGCCGAACCCCGACGCCCTCGGCCTGCCGGCGGCCAAGCTCCCCCAGGTCGGACTGCTGGCCCCGGTGGTCCAGACGGTCCCGGTGGCCGACCTGGGCGTCGGACCAGGGCTGTAGCCCCCTGCGGCGACCTCGCTCCGTGGCGCGGCCGTGCTCCGACTGGCCCTGCGAGCGGTGACCGCGGGGCCCGCCGTGCGGTTAGCGCTGCGGATCACCGGAACCGGACGAGGAGCGAGTGATGGTCGTCGACGCGAACACGAACACGAACGAGAACCCGAACGCGGCAGCAAGAGGCACAGAGCGAAGGCCGGAACGAAGGCCGGAACGAAGGCCGGAGTACGCGGCGGAGGTGTCGGCGAGGGGCCGGTCGGCGTTCGGAACCCGGCGGCAGTTGATGCGGGGGCTGCTCGCCCCGGCCCTCGCCGTCGGCCTGGCACCCCTGGTCGCCGCCTCCCGGCCCTCCCGGGCAGCCGAGACCGTCGCGCCCGAGACCGTCGCAGCCGAGGGCGCGGCGGGGCCCGCGCACCCCGAGCCGCACGCCGACCCGCACGCCGACCCGCACGCCGTCGGGTCCGCCGAGAACACCGCGTTCGACGAGACCTACCGCGGCCGGCGCATCCGTGGCATCCCGTCCGCCGCCGGACGGGCCGTCGGCGCAGGCACCTGGCACGTCACGGTGGACGGCCGGCCGCTGCACCTGATGCGCCGGGCCGACGGCAGTTGGCTCAGCATGGTCGACCACTACCGGTCGTACCCCACACCGCTCGACGCGGCCCGCGGCGCCGTCGACGAACTCGGCCCCGGCGAGCAGCTACGCGACACGCCGGCCCCCGGCCACGACCAGCACGGCCACGACCAGCACTTCGGGGGGTGCCATGGCGTACACGCGTAAGGACGTCAGCACGCTGACCCGCACCGAGAAGCGGCGGTTCGTCGAGGCGCTGCTGGAGATCAAACGGCGCGGCGAGTACGACGAGTTCGTGCGCACCCACATCGAGTACTACGTCTCCGACGGCGAGGACGGACTGCGTACGGCGCACATGGCGCCGTCCTTCCTGCCCTGGCACCGCCGGTTCCTGCTGGACCTGGAGGAGGCGCTGCGCCGGGTCGACTCGTCGGTCACCGTGCCCTACTGGGACTGGACGAAGGACCGCGGCGTCGGCTCCGCGCCCTGGACCGCCGACCTCCTGGGGGGCACCGGGCGGCGTTCCGACCACCGGGTCACCACCGGGCCGTTCGCCCACGCCGGGGGCGACTGGACCCTGAAGGTGAACGTCACCGACACGGAGTACCTCACCCGGGATCTCGGACGCGCGGGCGACCCCATCGACCTGCCCTCCAAGAGCGACCTGGAGTGGGCGCTGGACGACCCGGAGTACGACGTCTCACCGTATGACTCCACGGTCCGCAAGGGGTTCCGCAACAAGCTGGAGGGGTGGGGGACCGGGCGCGGCAGTGTTTCCTGGCGCAACCACAACCGCGTGCACCGCTGGGTCGGCGGGGCGATGGTCGGCGGCGCCTCCGTCAACGACCCGGTGTTCTGGCTGCACCACGCCTTCATCGACCTCCAGTGGTCCCGCTGGCAGGCCCGGCACCGCGGCGCCCGCTATCTGCCCGCCGAACCGCCCGGCCGGGGCAGCGCGCAGCGCGGGCGGATCGTCGCACGGCACGAGAAGCTGCCGCCGTGGGACGTGACGCCGGACGAACTGGAGGACGTCGGCCGGATCTACCGGTACGCCTGAGCGGGGCGGGTCCGGGTACGGGAAGAGCCCCGGCTGGGAAGGCCGGGGCTCTCCTCGCGTGCCTGGGGACTCAGCCGCCGTAGCCGCCGCTCTTGTCGTCGTCGTCGTTTTCGCAGGCGTTGCCGAAGGCCGGGTTCAGCAGGCCGATCACGTCGATGGTGTTGCCGCACAGGTTGACCGGCACGTGCACCGGCACCTGGACGACGTTGCCGGACAGGACGCCGGGCGAGCCGACGGCCGCGCCCTCCGCGCCCGCGTCCGCCATGGCCATGCCGGTGCCGCTGAGCACCACGGCACCGGCACCGAGGGCGACACCGGCGGCCTTCGCGATGCGAGACATCACGTTCTCCTTCTGACTCGGGGAGCGCGGCGGCAGGACGCGCCGCCGCACTGCCGGTTCAACGCACCCGGTCGCGGCGGGTCACGGGGAGAATGTACGGATCACCCTTTTTGGACGGGAGGACTGGATGGGAGGACTGGATGGGAGGACTGGGGGCGAAAACCGTTCCCGTGCGCCCCGGTGTGTCCACTAGCCTCCCGGCATGCCAAACGACCGATCCGACTCGTTCACCAAGGCGCCGGAGCCGTCCACACAGTCCCCACTGACCACACCGTCCCCGCTGACCGCACCGAGCGCACCCACCGCACCGACCGCAGCGTCCGCACTGGCCGCGCTGCCCGGTCTGTTCGCCGAGGAGAGCCGGGTGCGCGCCTTCGCGGCGGTGGCGCTGGGCGCGGGCGACGCAGCGCAGGTGGCCCGGACGGCGGGCCTCTCCGCGAAGGAGACGGCCGGCGCGCTGCGCCGGCTGCGGGAACAGGGCGTGGTGACGTCCGGGGACGACGGTGGGCTCGTCGTCGCCCATGACCGCTTCCGGGAGCTGGCCCGCGCCGGCCGCCCGGTGGCGCAGGCGGCCGGGGAGCCGGGGGAGGGCCACGACGACCGGGACGGCATGATCCTGCGGACCTTCGTCAAGGACGGCCGGCTGGTCCGCCTCCCCGCGCGCTGGACGCGCAAGAAGGTGGTGCTGCGGCACATCGCCGAGCAGACCTTCGCCCCCGGCGTGGAGTACCCGGAGCGCACCGTCGACGGGAAGCTGCGGGCGTGGTGCGAGGACGGCGAGGTCGACCATGTGACGCTCCGGCGCCATCTGGTGGACTTCGGTCACCTGCGTCGGAGCGACGGTATCTACTCGCGCCCGGTGGACTCCGCCCGTACGGGCACCGCCTGAGCGCTCTTACGCCGAGGTCGGGGCCGTCGAGGCCGCAGCCGGGGGTACGGGCAGGCGCCGTACGGGGGAGCCCGCCAGGTAGGCCCGGATCGCCTCGACGGCCTGGCCGTAGTACGTGGCGTAGTTGGCGCGCGAGACATACCCGAGGTGGGGTGTCGCGAGCAGGCGCGGGGCGGTGCGCATCGGGTGGCCGGCGGGCAGCGGCTCGGTGTCGAAGACGTCCACGCCCGCGCCGGCGATGCGGCCCTCGCGCAACGCGGCGAGCAGGGCCTCCTGGTCGACGATCGCCGAGCGCGAGGTGTTGACCAGATAGGCGGTCGGCTTGAGCAGGGCCAGTTCGGCGGGGCCGAGCAGGCCCCGGGTGCGGTCGCCCAGCGCCAGGTGGACGGAGACGAAGTCGGCGGCCCGCAGGAGCTCCTCCTTGGAGGGGGCGAGTTCGACGCCGACCTCCTCGGCGCGCTCCCGGGTGAGATTCTGGCTCCAGGCGCTCACCCGCATGCCGAAGGCGAGGCCGACCTGCGCCACCCGGCCGCCGATCTTGCCCAGGCCCAGCAGCCCGAGCCGGCGGCCGTGCAGGTCGGCGCCCACCGTCCGCTGCCAGGGGCCGCCCTCGCGCAGTCCGACGCCCTCCTGGACGATGCCGCGGGCCAGGCCGAGGAGCAGGGCCCAGGTCAGCTCGACGGGCGGGGTCGAGGAGGAGGCCGTACCGCAGACGGTGACGCCGTGCGCGTCGGCGGCGGCGTAGTCGATCACGCTGTTGCGCATGCCCGAGGCGACGATCAGCTTCAGCCGGGGCAGCCGGGCGATCAGTGAGCCGGGGAAGGACACGCGTTCGCGCAGCGTGACCACGATGTCGAAGTCGGCGAGAGCCGCGGTGAGGGCGTCCTCGTCGGTGAAATGGGTGTCGAAGGACACGACGTCCACGTCGTCGGCGACCGGGGACCAGTCGGCGATCTCGGTCGCCACCTGCTGGAAGTCGTCGAGTACCGCGCAGCGCAGTCGCACGTCGTCCGATCCCTCCCGCCAAACGGGCAGTGGCGCCCCCGGCAGGACTCGAACCTGCGGCCAAGCGCTTAGAAGGCGCCTGCTCTATCCACTGAGCTACGGGGGCCTGGTGTGGTGGCCTCGGTCGTGGTGCCCTGGTGTGGGCCGGTCCGTGACGTCGCCGGGGACAAGGATAGGGCTCCCGGCTCCATGTCCCTGTTGCCTCGCCTCCGTGGCTCGATGTGGAGGTTCGGTGAAGCGGTCCTGATAATCGCAGGCAGGTACGAATCGTGCATCGCTTTTGGCGTCTCGCGCATCGGGTGTTGTCCACTCGTTATGCCTGGACTGTCCTCACGTCCCAGTAGTCCCTTCCGCCCGAAGTGTCCGGTCGGCGCGCAGGCATGCTCATATGCTTCAGAATTCCCCTAAAATTGGGCATTCTTCACATGTGGTGACCTTGGACGTACGGCCTCAGTTGCTCGACGCACTCTCCGCCCTGCGCGACCGTGTCGCGGCCGCACGCTTCCCGCTGCCCCTGGCGGGGGCCCCACGCGCGCGTGCCAACCGCGACGAACTGCTCGCCCAGCTCGACGACTACCTGGTGCCCCGCCTGAAAGAGCCCGAAGCGCCCTTGCTGGCCGTGGTGGGCGGATCCACCGGCGCCGGAAAGTCGACCCTGGTGAACTCCCTCGTGGGGCGCCGGGTCAGCGAGGCGGGTGTGCTGCGGCCCACGACCCGCACGCCGGTCCTGGTGTGCCATCCGGAGGACCACCACTGGTTCAGCGGCATGCGGGTGCTGCCCGACCTCACGCGCGTGTGGGTGCCCCACCGGGACCCGGACGACGACCTGCTGCTGCCCGGCGAGAACCCCGCGCGCGTGCTGCGTGTCGAGACCGCCGACACCCTGCCGCCCGGCGTCGCCCTCCTGGACGCACCCGACATCGACTCCCTCGTCGCCGACAACCGCGTCCTGGCGGCCGAACTGCTCTGCGCCGCCGACATCTGGGTGATGGTCACCACGGCCGCCCGCTACGCCGACGCCGTGCCCTGGCATCTGCTGCGCACCGCCAAGGAGTACGACGCGACCCTGGTCACCGTGCTCGACCGGGTGCCCCACCAGGTGGTGTCCGAGGTGTCGCGGCAGTACGGGGCACTGCTCACCAAGGCCGGGCTCGGCGACGTCCCCCGCTTCACCGTCCCCGAACTGCCCGAGTCGGCCTGGGGCGGCGGCCTGCTGCCGGCCAGCGCCGTGGCACCGCTGCGGTCCTGGCTCGTCCACCGGGCACAGGAACTCGACGCCCGGCACCACGCCATGGCCCGTACGGCACACGGCATCCTGGACTCGCTCAAGTCCCGGATGCCCGAACTGGCCGGTGCCACCGCCGCGCAGTACGCGGCCGCGCTGCGGCTCACCGCCGCCGTCGACGGCGCCTACGACGGGGAGCACGCGCGCGTGCGGGGGCGGTTGCAGGCGGGCGCCGTACTCGCCGGGGACGCGCTGAAGCGCTGGCGGGCCTTCCCTCTCGACTGCTCCCCCGAGGAACTTCTCGACTCCCTGGTGGAGAGCCTCAGCGCCCTGCTGCTGTGCGCCGTCACCGCCGCCGACGAACGCGTCGACGGAGCCTGGCGGCACGAACCGGCGGCCGGCGCCCCCGAACTCGCGGCCCGCGTCCCCGTGCCCGAGAGCGCCGAGCAGCGCATCGGGCTGGCCGTACGGCGCTGGCGGCGGGAGCTGGAGGAGTACGCCGAGGAGGAGGTGCGCGAGCTGGACCGGAACCTGGCACCGGACCCCGGGGTGGTGGCCGGCCTGGTCGCCACCGTGCTGCTGGGCGGGCGGCGCGCGCGCGTCGCCGGGGAGCGGCTCGCCGAGCGGATCGGCGCCCACGGCGCGCTGCGGCTGCGCGACCGGGGCGGGCGGCTGCTCGACGAACACGTCGACCGGGTCATGCACGTCGAGCGCGAACGCAGGCTGGCGCCGCTCGACGGTCTTGAGGTGCACCCCGAGCCGCAGGCCGAACTCATCGCCGCGCTGTCCGTACTGCAGAAGGAGAGGTGACCGGTGACCGCCGTCACTGACCAGGACCCCACCGAGCACACCGACCACACGACGACGAAGGAGGCGGAGCGCGCGGGCGGCGCAGGCGGCGCGGGTGGCGCAGATGGTGCAGGCGGCTCCGGCGGTCCGGGCCCCCGGGACGGCCGGGGCCCGGAGCGACCCGCCGAGCAGGAGACCGCCGGCCGTGAGCGCACCGACCGCGAGCACGTGTCCCCCGCCCGCGCGAAGCACGACGCGGACGACAAGCGCGACAGGAACGACAGGCACGACAAGCACGACAAGCACGACAAGCACGACAGGGGTGACAGGGATGGCAAGGGTGACGTCGGGGCGTCCCGCCGTGCGGATCGTGCCGAGGGTGCGGCCGGCCGTGAGGTCCGCGGCACGTCCGGTGGCGCGGCCGGTTCCGGGGACGGGGAGGGCGCCTGGGGCGACGGGCTGATCGCGCGGCGGGTGGACGAGAACGGCACGGCGGAGCAGTACGCCGTCCTGCCGAGCCGGCCCGCCGCCTCCTCGGCCGCCCTGATGCCGCTCGCCTACGACGGGCAGCTCAGGTCGCGGCTGGACGCGCTGCGCGAACTGGTGGGGCTCTCCCGGACCCGGCTCGACAGCGGGACCCTGGCCGAGGCGGGCCGGGTCCTCGACGAGGCCGCCGCGCGGCGCAGGCTCTCCGGGCAGCACACCGTCGTCGCCATCGCGGGCGCGACCGGCAGCGGCAAGTCGCAGCTCTTCAACACCCTCGCCGGAGTGACGATCTCCGAGACGGGCGTCCGCCGGCCGACCACCGCCGCACCCATCGCGTGCAGTTGGAGCGACGGCGCGGCCAGCCTCCTGGACCGGCTCGGCATCCCCGGCCGGCTGCGCCGCCGCCCGCTCCAGCACCCCGACGCCGAGTCCCCGCTGCGCGGGCTGGTCCTCATCGACCTGCCCGACCACGACTCGGCGGCGGTGCAGCACCGCGAACAGGTGGACCGCATCCTGGCGCTGGTCGACGCCGTCATCTGGGTCGTCGACCCGGAGAAGTACGCCGACGCCGTGCTCCACGAGCGCTATCTGCGGCCGATGGCGGGCCACGCGGAGGTCACCTTCGTCGTCCTCAACCAGGTCGACCGGCTGCCCGGCGAGGCCGCCGAGCAGGTCCTCGACGACCTGCGGCGCCTGCTCGACGAGGACGGCATCGCGCTGGGGGAGTACGGCGAACCCGGCGCGACCGTGCTCGCCCTGTCCGCGCTCACCGGGGAAGGCATCGGCGACCTGCGCGAGACGCTCGGCCAGTTCGTCGCCGAGCGGCAGGCCCCCGCCCGCCGTATCGCGGCGGACGTCGACGCCGCGGCCCGGCATCTGCGCCCCGTGTACGTCACCGGACGGCGGACCGGACTCAGCGAGGAGGCGCGGGAGGAGTTCGCGGGCCGGCTCGCGGACGCGGTGGGCGCCACCGCGGCGGGCGATGCGGCCGAACGCGCCTGGCTGCGCAACGCCAACCGCGCGTGCGGGACGCCCTGGCTGCGGCTGTGGCGCTGGTATCACGACCGGCGCGAACCCGCCACGGGACGGCTGTCGCCGCGCGCCCAGGCGGACGAGGAGGCCACGGCCCGTCAGCGCGTGGAGCAGGCGGTGCGTACGGTGTCGGACCGGGCGTCGGCCGGACTGCCGGCGCCCTGGGCGCAGGCGATGCGCGAGGCGGCCGTCCGCGGCTCCCAGGGGCTGCCCGAGGCCCTCGACGAGCTTGCGGTGCGCACGGGGCTGCCGCCGGGGCGTCCGCCGCGGCCCGGGTGGTGGCCGGTGGCCGTCTTCGCCCAGGCGTCCATGACGCTGCTTCAGGTGGTGGGCGGCCTGTGGCTGCTGGGCCAGATCATCGGCGTCGTGCCGCCGAACCTGGGCGTGCCGGTGCTGCTGATGGTGGCCGGCATCGTCGGCGGCCCCCTCATCGAGTGGAGCTGCCGCCTGGCGGCACGCGGACCCGCCAGGCGCTACGGCCACGAGGCGGAACGCCTGTTGCGGGAGGCCGCCGCGGGATGCGGCCGGGCCAGGGTGCTGGATCCGCTGGCGGCGGAACTGCTGCGGTACCGCGAGGTGCGGGAACAGTACGGGCGGGTGACGGGAGTGGGGGCCGCGGCGAGGTAGGGGGCGCGGGAGCGGGTGGTCCCGCGGCGTCCACCCGCACGGGTGGCGGAGTTCTCCACAGGTGGACGGCGCATCCACAGCCCCCGGCGGGCACGGCCGGACGCGGGCATTCTGGCTTCGCGGCGATCGCGACGGACGCGGTCGCCACGGCCGCCGTACGGGAGGGGCCCGTACGGGAGGGAGGATTCGCGATGAACGAGACGATGATCTGCGCCGTGGGCAACGTGGCAACCCAGCCGGTCTTCCGTGACCTGGCGAACGGACCGTCGGCGCGCTTCCGGCTCGCGGTCACCGCGCGGTACTGGGACCGTGAGAAGAGCGCCTGGACGGACGGCCACACCAACTTCTTCACGGTGTGGGCCAACCGGCAGCTCGCCACCAACGCCTCGGCGTCGCTGGCGGTGGGCGACCCCGTCGTCGTCCAGGGCCGGCTGAAGGTGCGCACCGATGTGCGCGACGGGCAGAGCCGGACCTCGGCCGACATCGACGCGGTGGCGATCGGCCACGACCTCGCGCGCGGCACAGCGGCGTTCCGGCGCACCGGCAGGGCGGAGACATCGGCCTCGCCACCGCAGCCGGAGCCCAACTGGGAGACCCCGGCCGCAGAGCCGGCCGGCCCGGCCGGCCCGGCCCCCGAACAGCGGCCGGAGCCCGTAGCGGTGGCATGAAACCGTGGGTCTGCCGGAACCGCCCGGAGTGCGGCTTATCGGCGCATGTGCCCGGACGAACGCGGGTGGATTTGTCGATAAGCCCTGCTCACAGTCCCTCTCGGCGATAACGATTCCGAGTCGGATCACCGTGCGGACGAATATCACCGGCAAGCGCGGTCCGTCACGTCCTTAGGATGCCGAACGAGCCCTGTGGGGCTGCTGATTCTGCTGGTGGGACCGTTCCCCCCACGCCAACGGGTCCTGCTTGAAGGGGAATTTGGTGTTTTCTTCGCTCGCTGCGCCGTCTCTGCCCGGCCGAGGGGTGGCGCGCCTCGCCGCCGCGGCGCTGGTGTCCGCGCTCGCCGTCGCCGGTGTGGTGAACGGTGCCGCTCCGGCCGCCGCCGCCCAGGACGGGCCCCGGGATCAGGGCGGGGCGACGGCCACCATAGGAGGCCTCAAGACGCACGGCACCGCCGTCATCCACGGGGACGACGGCGACCAGGAGGTGCCGGCCGGCCTGTTCGAGATGTCCGTCGAGGGCGGCGGCATGCTGCAGACGTACTGCGTCGACATCCAGAACCCGACGCAGAAGGACGCCAAGTACCAGGAGACGCCCTGGAGCGGGACGTCGCTGGGCACCAACAAGGACGCCGGACGCGTCCGCTGGATCCTGCAGAACAGCTACCCGCAGGTCAACGACCTCGCCGCGCTCGCGAGGCAGGCGGACGCCCGCGGGCTCACCGAAGAGGACGCGGCGGCAGGTACGCAGGTCGCCATCTGGCGCTACTCGGACGACACGGACGTCGAGGCCGTCGACCCGCAGGCCGAGCGGCTCGCCGACTACCTGGAGGAGCACGCCCGCACCCTCGCGGAGCCCGAGGCGTCCCTCACCCTGGACCCGCCCGCCGTCTCCGGCCACCCCGGTGAGCGGCTCGGCCCGGTGACCGTCCGCACCAACGCCGACGGCGCGACGGTGACACCCCCGGTGGCCGCCACCGCCGACGACGCGGTCCGCATCGTCGACAAGAAGGGCGAACTCGTCACCAAGGTCACCGACGGCACCCAGATCTTCTTCGACGTCCCCGAGGACGCGGAACCCGGCACCGCCGAGCTGTCCGTCCAGGCGTCCACCACCGTGCCGGTCGGCCGTGCCTTCGCCTCCGAGAGCCGCAGCCAGACCCAGATCCTGGCCGGCTCCAGCGAGTCCACGGTCGCCGCGACGGCGAGTGCCACCTGGGCCGCCGGCGGCGCGATACCCGCCCTGTCCGCCGAGGAGAACTGCGCCGAGGGCGCCCTGGACATCACCGCGCGCAACGAGGGCGACGCGCCCTTCACCTTCGAACTCCTGGACACCGAGTACACCATCGCGCCGGGCGAGACCCGCACCGTGCCGGTCCCGCTGCCGGAGGACCGCGCCTACGACTTCACCATCCGCGGCCCGGCCGGCTTCGAGCAGCGCTTCACCGGCGTCCTGGACTGCCGCACCCAGAGCGCCGCACTGGCCGACGCCACCCACCCCCTCAGCGAACCGGCCCCCAGCACGCCCGTCACCACCCCCTCCCAGGACACCGACCTCGCCGAAACCGGCAGCTCGAACGCGACCCCCCTCATCGGCGGCGCGGCCATAGGCCTGGTCGTGATCGGCGGCGCGGTCCTGCTGCTCCTGCGCAGAAAGCAGGAGGGCTGAAGGGGACGAGGAAGACGAGGAGGGACGAAGGTAACGAGGGGCGTTGCGCAGCCTGCATCTTCCCGTCGGGACAGCGGGACAGCGGGACAGGGGGGCAGTAGCGGTACGAGAGAACATCTGCAAGGAGCGGCAAGGTGCGTGGAAGAGACCGTACGGAAGCGTCCGCGACGAGGCAGCGCTCGACGGCGCCACGGACCGGGACCGTCGGCCCGTTGGTGGCCCCGAACGCGTTGACGGCACTCGGCGCCGGACCCCGGCCGGGGCAGGTTCCCTCGACCACGGCCATGGCCGAGGCGGGTCGCGCGGTACAGAGGACCGCGGGGAACGCCGCGATGGCCAAGATGCTTCGCCGTGACGGCGGCGCTCGGCACGTCCAGCGCATGCCGCAGGGCGGGCAGACCACCGTGCATGGACGGGGCGGCCCGCTGGACGCCCTGGACAGCAGAGGCAATTACTACAAATTCGATCACCGCGATGTGCGGGCCAAGGCGTTGCGCAACGACGCGGGGGAGATCATCGGGATCTCTTTCCCGACCCAGGCAGGCGACACCGAGAAGGTCACCGCGTGGGCCAAGGCGCCGAACCGGACGTCGGACGTGGAGGTGTACACCGTCACTCTCAGCGGTGACGTCCGCAGGCCCACCATGTCGGTCGGGGCGGCCAGTCCCGCGCCGTGGAGCAGTCGCCCCATCTATGTCCATGCTCACGCCAGCAACGAATTCTTCAACATCCCCGTGGAGACGGGAAACGGCGTCAAGGCGCTGAAGGTCGACGGCGCCACCTTCGGTGAGATCTTGCGAAACCACCCGGGATTCCGGGAGGCGTCCCGCAACACCCCGGGCCGGGACGGGCTGCTGATGTCCTGCGCCTCCGGCCATCCGAACGCCACCGCCGCCGCGGAGATGGCACAGCACATGCACAGCAAGGGATCGACCCGGACCTGGCACGCGCCCACCGGCAACGGCGTGCGGATGCATCCCCAGGGCTCGAACACCTCCGCCTACGGCGCGACACAGTCCTGGGACTTCCAGGGCAACGCGATCCCCGGGGGCTTCGTCAGCTTCCCTCCGCCCCCGACGACGGCGCAGGGCCCCCAGTCGTCCGGCGCACCGTTCGCGCAGGCACCCGGCGACGACCAGTACGCCTCCTCGCAGTACGCGCACGGCTACGGCTATCACCCCTAGCGACCAGGACCGGACCGAACCGGACCGAACCGGCCCCGACCGTCCCCGACCGGACCGGCCGGGGACGGTGATGCTCATCTCGGCGTGACGGCATCGAGCCATCCGGCGAGGGCGCGGAAGTCGGCGTCTTCGAGGCCCTTGGCCGGGTCGACCCGATGAAGCAGTGACGGCCCGGGGTGGCCGGCGGCAACCCAGAGACGGTCCATGGCACTGATCTCGTCGTCGACCCAGACGAAGGGGCGGCCGTTGGCCCACTCGACCAGGGGGCGGGTCTTCCAGTGCAGGCCACGTGGGCCTTCCTCGGCGCTGGGGTCCGGCCGGTCCAGCACGGGCAGCCTCGGTAGGCCGACGCGTGGGGCGACGACCTCGTTCGCCTCTTCCCACCACGTCGTCGCCCACACGATGTCGCAGCCCAACGCCATGAGCCGCGCCCCGATCCCGGGGTCGAGTCGGGTCAGCAGTGGATTTCCACGATCGGCAGGTGCAGCGGCGCCGGCCGGTGATCCGAACGGGATCAGCGGGCCGTCGACGTCGAGGAAGAGGAAGGGGCGCTCTGTGGCGCTGGTCATGGCGGCACCCTAGCCCAGTGGTGAGAAACGCCTGGTCAGAGGCGTCGTGCCGAACGCGTTTCCTCACAGGGGTGGCGGTGCGGCAAGATGGGGTGTATCTGCCCACTGCCTGATCAAGCTGCCGGACGGTTTCTCTTGGCTGAGTACATTTACACCATGCGCAAGGCGCGCAAGGCGCACGGCGACAAGGTGATCCTTGATGACGTCACCCTGAGCTTCCTGCCCGGCGCGAAGATCGGTGTGGTCGGACCGAACGGCGCCGGCAAGTCGACCGTTCTGAAGATCATGGCGGGGCTTGAGCAGCCCTCGAACGGGGATGCCTTCCTGGCCCCCGGTTACACGGTCGGCATCCTGTTGCAGGAGCCCCCGCTGAGCGAGGAGAAGAACGTCCTGGAGAACGTCCAGGAGGGTGTCTCCGAGGTCAAGGGCAAGCTCGACCGGTTCAACGAGATCGCCGAGCAGATGGCGACCGACTACTCGGACGCGCTGCTGGACGAGATGGGCAAGCTCCAGGAGGAGCTCGACCACGCCAACGCCTGGGACCTCGACGCCCAGCTCGAGCAGGCCATGGACGCGCTGGGCTGCCCGCCCGGCGACTGGCCCGTCGCCAACCTCTCCGGTGGCGAGAAGCGCCGCGTGGCGCTGTGCAAGCTGCTGCTCGAGGCGCCCGACCTGCTGCTGCTCGACGAGCCCACCAACCACCTCGACGCCGAGTCGGTGAACTGGCTGGAGCAGCACCTCGCCAAGTACGAGGGCACCGTCGTGGCCGTGACCCACGACCGGTACTTCCTGGACAATGTCGCCGGGTGGATCTGCGAGGTCGACCGCGGCCGGCTGCACGGCTACGAGGGCAACTACTCCAAGTACCTGGAGACCAAGCAGACCCGTCTCAAGGTCGAGGGCCAGAAGGACGCCAAGCGGGCGAAGCGGCTCAAGGACGAGCTCGACTGGGTGCGCTCCAACGCCAAGGGGCGCCAGGCCAAGTCCAAGGCCCGCCTCGCGCGGTACGAGGAGATGGCCGCCGAGGCCGACAAGATGCGGAAGCTGGACTTCGAGGAGATCCAGATCCCGCCGGGCCCGCGCCTGGGCAGCGTCGTCGTCGAGGTGAACAACCTCAGCAAGGCCTTCGGGGAGAAGGTCCTCATCGACGACCTCTCCTTCACGCTGCCGCGCAACGGGATCGTCGGGGTTATCGGGCCCAACGGTGCCGGCAAGACGACGCTCTTCAAGATGATCCAGGGCTTCGAGGAGCCGGACTCCGGCAGCATCAAGGTCGGCGAAACCGTCAAGATCTCCTACGTCGACCAGAGCCGCGAGAACATCGACGCCAAGAAGTCGCTGTGGGCGGTCGTCTCCGACGAGATGGACTACATCAACGTCGGCCAGGTCGAGATGCCCTCGCGGGCGTACGTCTCCGCCTTCGGGTTCAAGGGGCCGGACCAGCAGAAGGCGGCCGGCGTGCTCTCCGGCGGTGAGCGCAACCGGCTGAACCTCGCGCTCACCCTCAAGCAGGGCGGCAACCTGCTGCTCCTCGACGAGCCGACCAACGACCTCGACGTCGAGACCCTCTCCAGCCTCGAGAACGCGCTTCTCGAGTTCCCCGGGTGCGCCGTGGTCGTCTCCCACGACCGGTGGTTCCTCGACCGGGTCGCCACCCACATCCTCGCCTACGAGGGTGACTCCAAGTGGTTCTGGTTCGAGGGCAACTTCGACTCGTACGAGAAGAACAAGGTCGAGCGGCTCGGCGCCGACGCCGCCCGCCCGCACCGCGCCACCTACAAGAAGCTGACCCGGGGCTGATCTTGCGGCACATCTACCGCTGCCCACTGCGCTGGGCGGACATGGACGCGTACGGCCACGTCAACAACGTGGTCTTCCTCCGCTATCTGGAGGAGGCCCGTATCGACTTCCTGTTCCGCCCGGAGAAGGACTTCAAGCAGGGGTCCGTGGTGGCACGCCATGAGATCGACTACAAGCGGCAGCTCGTCCACCGGCACCACCCGGTCGACGTCGAGCTGTGGGTCACGGAGATCAGGGCCGCCTCCTTCACGCTCACCTACGAGGTCAAGGACGGCGACGAGATCTACGTCCGCGCCTCCACGGTGATCGTGCCGTTCGACTTCGAGGGGCAGCGGCCCCGGCGGCTCACCGCCGAGGAACGGGAGTTCCTCCAGGAGTACACGGACGCCAAGGACTCGGACGCCAAGGAGGAGGCCGTCGCCGCATGACGGTGCTCCATCTGGCCGACGAGGGGGAGGCCGCGGATCTCGCGGCCTTCCTCTCCCGCCTGCTCCACTACGACCGTTCGGCCGCGGTGCGCCTCCAGGCGGCCGGCACGGCCCTCGCCGTCTTCGGACGGCCGCCCTCCTTCGAGGTGCTGGCCGTGCGCGCGGCACGGCTCGCCAAGCCGTACGAGAACGGGCTCGACGCCACGCTGGACGTCACCGTGTCCGCCGGGGAACTGCTGGAGACCGTGGACGAGCCGGCGGCCACCGCCGGCGTGCCGGCCGCGGTCACCGGGCCGCCGTGGGCCGGGGTGCTGCCGCCGCGCGGCGGGTGGCGGGCCGAGCCGGGGCTGCCCGCGCCGGACGCCCTGCGGGCGCTGGTCTCCGCCGCGGTCGCCGAGTTCCGTACCCGTACGGGGGAGCTGGCGCCCGAGGCCCGTACCCGCGCCGAACTGGACCGGGTCGGGCGGGAGATATGGTCCCGGACGGTCGGGGACACCGGGCTGCCGGTGCGGGCCGTGCACGCGGCCCAGTCGCTCGGGTTCCTGCGGCCGCCCGGAGCGGACGGCTCCCGCGAGGACGGCTCCCGCGAGGACGGGCCGAAGCTGTTCTCCTCCGGCTCGTGGCTGCGGCTGCGCACGCCCTACGGGTCCGTCGCCCTGCGGCGGGCGGGCACCGGAGCCCTGGGCATCAGCGTCCGCTGAGCCCCGGCGTGCCCGCCACTCCCTGCGCTCAGTGCGCTCAGTGCGCTCAGTCGTGGGTGTCGCTGTCGTCCGGGCGTACGGCGATGTGGTCGCTCTCCAGTTCCAGGGCGACGCGGTCGCGCATACCGAGGGCCGCGGTGTAGTCGGCGGGCAACTGGAGCCGTCCGGCGCGGTCGAGCATGGCGTACTCGCGGGCGACCACCGTCTCGTGGCCGGTCTCGGCGTCCACCTCGCTGCGGCGCAGCACCTCCGTGGAGGTGCGGCCGTCGCGGATGGCGACCGTGCGGCGGACCTCGCCGGCCACCGCCTGGTCGTGGGTGACGATGACGATGGTGGTGCCCAGGCGCTCGTTCGCGGTGCGGAAGGCGGCGAAGATCTGTTCCGCGGTGTGGGAGTCCAGCTCGCCCGTCGGCTCGTCGGCCAGCAGGACCGACGGGGCTCCGGCGAGGGCCACGGCGATGGCGACCCGCTGCTGCTGCCCGCCGGAAAGCTGCTGCGGGCGACGGTCGCGGCAGTCGGCGAGGTCCATCAGCTCCAGGAGCTCCAGCGCGCGTTCGGTGCGCGCCGCCCGGCGTCCGCCGGTGCCGGCCAACTGCATGGGCAGGGCCACGTTCTGCGCGGCCGTCAGGTAGGGCATGAGGTTCCGGGACGTCTGCTGCCACACGAAGCCGACCACCGTGCGGCGGTAGGCCAGGCGGTCCTTCGCCGTCATCGCGAGCAGATCGCGCCCCGCGACCCGGGCCGCCCCCGCGGTCGGCGTGTCCAGGCCGGCCAGGATGTTCATCAGCGTGGACTTGCCGCTGCCCGAGGCGCCGACCAGCGCCATCAGCTCACCCTCACGGACCAGCAGGTCGAGTCCCTGCAGGGCCTGCACCTCCACCCCGTCCGCGCTGAAGATCCGGACCAGGCGGTCGCAGGTGATCAGGGCGTCGTGGCCGTAGGCGGGCCGTTCCCGGGACGCGGTGGCGCGGTCGGCCAGGTCGGCGAGGGTGGGGTTGGTCGTCATCGGGGTCTCCTCCATGTCGCCGTCTGCGGTCTGTCTCCGCCTGCGGTTCCCGCCGTGTCTCCGCCGCCGGTCGCCTCCGTGTCTCCGCCTGCGGTTTCCGCGGTGTCTCCGCCGCCGGTTTCCTCCATGTCGCCGCCTGCGGTTCCCGCCCTGTCCCGTCCGCCGGAGTGGCTTCGCGCGGCCGGGTTCCGTCGTCGTCGTTCATCGCGCGTCGCCCGCCCGGAGTTCCGTCACCGCCCCGCGTCTGCCCGACCACCACGCCTGGAGCGCCGCCACTCCCACCGTGAGCACCAGCACCGCCGCCGCCGGGACGGCCAGCGACCACGGGTCGGTGTGCAGTTCGGCGCGTCCCACCGGGGACGCCGTCGACAGGGCGAGGGTCGTCAGGTCGATGCCGGGGGAGAGGAGCCGGACGGTCGCCCAGCCGGTCAGGATGCCGCCCAGCGCCGCGGGCAGGGCCTGGGGGAGGGACTCCAGGACGAGCAGGCGGCGGCCCTGGGCGCGGGTGAGGCCCATGGTGCGCAGCCGGGCCAGGAGTGCGGCGCGTTCGGGCGCGGTGCTCGCGAGGGACAGCAGCAGGGCCAGGGCGGCGTAGCCGGCGGCGGCGGCCACGGCGGCCGTGTAGATGTGCTCGGCGCCGGACTGCAGCGGCGAGTCCACGTACTCGGCGCGCTCCGCGGACCGCAACTGGACGGTGCCCGCGCCGTCCGCGGCCCGGCGCAGCGCGCCCGCGTTCAGGTCGTCGCCGGTCAGCAGCAGCACGTTCGGCCGCGCGACCTCGGCGGTCAGCCCGGCCCGGTCCACGACGAGGAAGTCGTCCCCGGGCACGGCCGGGGTGTGGTCGCGGACCAGCACGATCCGCACGGTGGCGATGCTGCCGTCGGCCAGGCGCAGCGGGAACGCCCCGCTGCCGAACCGTTCGGCGGCCGCGGGGGAGGCCAGCGCCGGCAGTACGGCGTCCTCGGAGCCGCCCTCGGCGCCGTCCGGCCGTGTCAGCTCCCCCGCGGGGAACGCACCGAGGCCCGTCCGCCGCGCCAGCTCCGCGTAGGCACCGGGGTCCACGCCCGCCAGGGGCAGCGACTGGCGGCCGTCCAGCGTCTTGGCGTCCAGCGTCTTGGCCTCGTAGTCGATGCCGACCTCGGTCACCTCCCGCACCCCGGACGCCTTGCCGAGCCGGTCGGGCAGGCCGGAGGGCAGCGCGTCGGTCGCCTCCACCCGGGCGTCGGCGCCGACGGTGAGCAGCGCCGCCCGGTCGCGGGCGTCGGCCACGCCGCTCAGGACCGAGCCGCCGAACGCCGCCACGGTGAACGCGGTCAGCAGCGCGAGCAGGGGCAGCACGGCGGAGGCGGAGGTACGGCCGGCCCGGGCCAGCGCGAGATGGCCGACGGCGCCGCGCAGCCGCCGGGCCGGCCGGGCCAGCCCGCGCAGCGGCAGCGGATACAGGCGCACCAGCACCAGCGCGGCGATCACCCCGACCAGTACCGGCGCCACCGCCACCAGATCGCCGGCGCCCTCCGTCGCCCCGCGCCGGCGCAGCAGATCCACCGCGCCGACGGCCAGGACCACGACCGTCAGTTCGGCGACCGTACGGCGCCGGGAGGCACGCGCCGACGCCACGTCGCGCCGGCCGTCGTGGATCCGTACGAAGCGGTGCGCGGCGGCGGCCCGCAGCGGCAGCGCGAGGCAGGCGACGGCGGTGACCGCGGCGGCCGCCCAGAGCGCGGGGAGCAGTCGGGCGCCGGGCAGCGCGAGCAGCGCCACGCCTAGCCCGAGCGCGCCCGCGGGCACGGCCAAGACCGCCGTCTCGGCCAGCAGTCTCCCCGCCAGGCCCCGCACGGAGGCGCCGCGGGCCCGCAGCAGGGCCAGTTCGGCGCGGCGCCGGTCGGTGGCCAGGCCGCCCGCCATCAGCAGGACGACGGCGGCGACCGTGCCCGCGCCCGACGCGGCGACGACGACCAGCGGACCGACGTCGCCGCGGAGTTGCCCGTACGCGGTGAAGACGTCGTCGAGACCGGTCGTGACCTCCGTCAGGGGGCCGATCGTCGAGTGCAGCCGCTCCAGGCCGGGACCGGACTCCAGGGAGGCCACGGCGGAGGCGAGTGCGTCGAGGTCGCGGCCGTGCACCGAGTCCGGGTCGGGGGCCAGGTGCCAGTAGCGGCCCACGGGGGCCGTGCCGAGCAGCGCGGGGCCCGCCTCGGGGGCGAGCAGCAGGCCGCCGACCCAGTAGGTGGGGCTGGGGGTGCCGGGCGGTGCCGGCTGGTGCCGCAGGGAGGGGGTGCGCAGCACGGAGTCGACGGACCAGTAGGCGCTGTCGGGCCGCTCGGGCTTGACGATGCCGGTGACGTGGACGGTGAGGTCGCGCTGGGCCGGCACGTGGACGACCGAGCCCACCTCGATGTGCAGCTTGCGGGCCGTCTCCTCGGTCACCGCGGCCTCCACCTCGGCGGTGGAGACGCTCGCCCGCCCGCCGGCGACCTCGGGCAGCCGGCCGGAACGCAGCCGGATGTGGTCGGTGAGACCCTGCTGGGCCGCGAGGACCATCTCCGCGGGCACTCCGTCGGGCCGGGGCAGCCACTTCTCCGGCGAGGGCAGGCTTTCGTTCACGCGGACGCCGTACGACGACTGCTTCTCGTCGATGACGAGGGGGCGTTCGACGATGCCGAGAACGGACCGGTAGCCGCGTGCGAGGCTCTTGGGCCGGACGCTGTCCTCGGCGTCCGCCACGCTTCCCCCGAGGGCCGGAGCGGCGTCCACCAGCACGCTGCCCTCGTCGGCCGCGGCCCGGTCGACGGACTGGCGCAGACCGGCGTCCGTGTACCGGTCCAGCGCCCGGGGGAACGCGGCGGCCAGGCACGCGGTCAGCGCCACCAGTACCGTCAGCGCGAGGGCTGCGCCGGGGGCGGCGCGCAGCCGGGTGCGTACCCAGGGGGCGGTCACGGGGTTCACCGTCCGGCACCTCCGTGCTCCTTGAGGGTCACCGTCGTGTCCGTGCGGCGCAGTGCCAGCGCCGCCGTGACCAGCAGCGGGACGACGGCCATGCCGGTCACCAGCAGCGCGATCCGGTCGCCCGGCAGGGTCACGTGCACGTCCGGCACGGGCCGGGTGGCCTGCGGGGTCAGCACGGTCAGCGGGATCACCGCCCGGGTCAGCACCACGCCAAGGGCCGCGCCGGTCGCCAGCGCCAGGGCGGTCAGCACCCCCTGTTCGACGGCGACCGTGCGGGCCAGCCGGCGGCGCGAGGCGCCCAGGGCGCGCAGTACGGAGAACTCGGTGCCCCGCTCGCGCAGCGACCCGGCCGCGCTCACCGCGAAGCCGACCGCCGCCAGCGCCGCCGCCACCAGGGTCGCCGCGGCGAACGCCGCCCCGGGACCGGCGCCGAACGGGTCGTCACGCAGCCGCTCGGCGACCTCGTCGCGCACCAGGACCTGGGCCGGTGCCGTGTCCGGGAACGCCCGCAGGCCCTTCGCCGCCTCGCCGGTCTTCCCCGGCCCGGCCCGCAGCCACCACTCGGTGGGCGTGAGGGCGGTGCCGTACTTGTCCTGCAGCACCCGGTTCACCGCCCGCAGATCCACCAGCAGCGCCCCGCCGAACCGCGCCGGGGCGGTCTCGGGCGCGGTGCCCGGCAGCTCGCGCACCGAGCGCACGATCCGTACCGGCACGTCGTGGCCGCCGATCAGCACCGTGACGCGCTGCCCGGTGCGGGCGCCCGCGGAGTCGAGGAAACGGTCGTCGGCGACGGCGGTCACCTCGGCCGGCTTCGGCTGCGCGACCCGCAGCCGCACGGTCAGTGTGGTGATCTGTGGGTTGAACGAGATGCCCGTGTAGTACTCGACGGCGAGCGGACCGGAATCCGGCACGCGCGGCGTGGACGGGGCACCGCCCGTGCCCGGTGTGACCGACGCCGGTGACAGTTCCGACCCGGCCGTCCAGGCGTCGGGCAGCGGCACCGGCCGTACGGTCCCGTCGGCGGCCTCGGCCGTCACCCGCCGTACGGTCAGGCGGTGTTCCTCGCCCTCGCCCGTGGGCTGGACCACCGTGAACTCGACGCCGGTCAGGGTGAACGGTCCGCCGGAGACGTCCATGGCGAGGGTGTGCTCCCGGCCGTCGGCGGCCAGCGAACCGGCCTCCAGGCGGTACGGGGTCCCCCAGCGGTCCTCGACGGTGACCGTCACGTCCGCCGACCGGGAGTCGGCGGAGGACGGGCCGGAGGTCGGATCGGAGGCCGCGTCAGAGGTGGAGTCGGAGGTGGAGTCGGCGTCCGGGACGGTCAGGGTCGCCGTCAGCGCGAGGCGGGCCGTGTCCGCCGGGATCTTCGCGCCCTTCGCCGGCCGCTCGGGCGCCATCTCGGCCAGCAGCCCGCGGGGCGACTCGTCGGCCAGGTCCGGCCGCAGCAGCATCATGTCCGCCGCGTGCGAGGTGTCCAGCGCGAGCACGGTCGCCGTCCGGTCGCCGGACAGCGAGACCTCGGACCGGGCCGCGGGAGCGACCTCCGCCACGCCGGTGACGTCCGCGATCCGGTCGGTGCGGTCCGGGTCGGCCGTGCCGGAGGCCTGTACGCGTATCGGCGCTCCCGTGCGGAAGTCGGCCTGGTCGTCCTGCGAACGGGACCACGAGGCGCCCTGCCCGATCGCCATCGTGCCGAGCGCCACGGCGAGCACCAGCAGCAGCACGGGACCCGCCCCGCGCATCGGACGCCGGCTCAGTTGCCAGCCGGCCAGCGCCGCGGCCAGCCCACGCCCGCTCGCCGCCCTGCGCTCCGCGAGCCGCGCCACCAGCGGCAGCAGCCGCAGCGCCAGCACCGTCCCGGCCAGCAGCGCCAGCGTGGGCGTCACCACGAACAGCGGATCGATTCCCAGGGTGCCCGCGTCCCGGGCCTCGCCCGTGCCGTCGGCGGAGGTCTGCTGGTCGAGCTGCCAGTAGGCGATGCCGGCGAGCACCAGCAGGCCCACGTCGGCGCCGGCGCGCAGCCAGCCCGGCAGCGCCCGGGACCGGCTGCGGGCCTCCGGCGCGAGGGTCAGCGCCGGGAGCGTCACGGCGAGGGTGCACCCGAGGGCCGCGACCGCCGCCACCAGCCACACCGTGCCGCTTCCGAGGGCCGTCGGCTCCCAGCCGAGCCCGATCCGGGACAGCGCCCCCTGCCCGGCCAGCAGCCGGATCAGCGGTCCGGAGAGCAGCGGCGCGCAGATCAGCGCGGGCACCGCCAGCAGCAGCGCCTCCAGCGCGGACCCCGCCGCGAGCCGGGCCCGGGAGGCGCCGCGGGCCCGCAGCAGCCGCAGCTCACCCGCGCGCTCCACGCTCAGCAGCCGCGCCACAAGCAGCAGCGCGCCGCCCGCGAGCAGGACGAGCTGGAGCGCGATGACGAGGAGAGTGGAACGGGAGACGACCAGCGAGCGGTCGAGACGGTCGAGGATCGTGGGCAGTTCCGTCGTCGCCGCGGTGGTGCCGCTGAGTACCGGCTGCTTGCGCAGCCACGCCATGCCGTCGCGCGCCGCCGCCCGCAGGGCGTCCGTCCGCCCGGTCGTCAGCGACGAGTAGTCGGCCGTGACCAGCCACCCGGAGGAGCCCGCGCTGACCCGGCCGCCGCTCAGCGCGCCGGGCGGGGCGAGCAGCGGCCCGTACGTCGTGAAGCCGCCCTCCTTGACGCCGCGCCCGGCCAGGTCGTCGAGGCCCCAGTACGGTGACCCGGTGTCGACCGGCCGGTACAGGCCGCTCACCACGACGGGGACGGCCGGGCCGTCGAGCCGGTCGGTGAGGGTGAGCCGGTCGCCCGGACGGACGCCGATACGCTCGGCGGCGGCCACGGGCACCGCCACCTCGACGGTCCCACCGCCGTCGCCGTCCCCGCTCCCGTTCCCGTTCCCGTTCCCGGGCATCCGGCCCTCGTCGATCCGGACCTGCGTCGGGTCGAGCGCCGCGAAGAACGTCAGATCGGGGTTGTCGGACCGCTCGGTCGGGGGCCGCAGGGAGTCGGGCAGCGCGTACGGGCCCGAGCGCACCAGGGTCCGTACCGTGCGCGGCAGCCCGTCGAAGGTCCTCGCGGCGCCCTCGCGCACGGTGGCGTCGGCGGCCGCCCGCTGCTTCGCCGGTACGTCCGCCTTCACCATCAGCGCGGCGTCGGCCCCGGTGCGCGAGTCGGCGAGGGCGTGCCGCAGGGCCGCGTCGCCGACGGCACCCGAGTAGGCGGTCAGGGTGGCCAGCACCGTCGTCGTCAGCAGTACGGTGAGCAGGGCGGCGGCGAGCAGCAGGCGGTGCGCCCGCGCACGCAGCAGCACGAACCCCACGAGCCCCCCGTACCCCGCCACCCGGCCCCCGTCCCTGCCCCTGTTGTCCAGACCTCTCCCGGATGTTGTCAGAGGAGGAGGTACGGAAGTAAGCGCCTGGGACTTGGACTTGACCGGATCGTGACCGGATTCCGGCGTCGGATGACCGGAATGCGCCCGTCACCGGGTCCGTCACAGAGGCCGGGGGAGCGGGAGCGTCGCGGAGGTCAGTCCGGGGTGTTGATCATCGAGGCCGCCGCGTACGTCAGGTACTTCCACAGCGTCTGCTCGTGCTCCTCGGACAGGCCCAGCTCGTCGAGCGCGACCCGCATGTGCTTCAGCCAGGCGTCGTGCGCGGCCCGGTCGACGGCGAAGGGGGCGTGCCGCATCCGCAGCCGCGGGTGGCCGCGGTTGTCGCTGTACGTCGTCGGGCCGCCCCAGTACTGCATCAGGAACAGCGTGAAACGCTCCTCGGCCGGACCGAGGTCGTCCTCGGGGTACATCGGCCGCAGAATCGGATCCTCGGCGACACCCTGGTAAAAACGGTGGACGAGCCGGCGGAAGGTCTCCTCCCCGCCGACCTGCTCGTAGAAGGTCTGCTCCTGAAGCGTGCCGCGCCGAATCTCGTTCACGCCCTCCATGGTCTCAGACACGGGGACATAGGACTCAAGACCTAGGACCGCCGAAACCGCACCCCTCCCCGGAACCGGCCGGGCCCGTACTCTGGAGGCATGGGCGGGTACGAGGACCTGGACAGCCTCGCCGCCTCCGCCCGGGCGGAGCTGGTGCGGGAGATCGAGCTGAGCGGCGCCTGGAGTGCCGACCCGGTGTGGCGGGAGGCGTTCCGCGAGGTCCCGCGCCACCTCTTCGTGCCGTACTACTACGTCGGCGTCCGGGGCGGCTACGAACGCCGCTGGGGCGAGCACCCCGACCGGGACGTCCGTGAGCACTGGATACGCGGCGCGTACACCGACGCCCCGCTGGCGACCCGGATGCGCGACGGCGAACTGCTCTCCTCCAGCAGCCAGCCCTCGCTGATGGCGATGATGCTGGTGGAGCTGGACGTGCGGGACGGCGACCGGATCCTGGAGATCGGCGCGGGCACCGGCTACAACGCCGCCCTGCTCGCCCACCGGCTCGGCGACGACGACCTGGTCACCACCGTCGACCTGGACGCCGAGATCACCGAATCGGCCCGCCGGCACCTGGCCACCGCCGGGTACCACCCGGCCGTCGTCACGGGGGACGGCGCCCGCGGCGTTCCCGAACGCTCTCCCTACGACCGGATCCTCGCCACCTGCACACTGTCCTCGGTGCCGCGCGCCTGGCTGGCCCAGTGCCGCCCCGGCGGCCGGATCCTGACGCCGCTCGCCACCGGCCTCGTCGTCCTCACCGTCCGCGACGCCTGGCACGCCGAGGGGCGCTTCCTGCGCACGCCCGCGTACTTCGTGCCGCTGCGCGGCGCGAACCGCTCCGAGCCCCAGACGCCGGGCCTGGGCGGAGTGCCGCGCCGGGCCCGGGACGACGACCTGTTCCGCTTCCTGCTGGCGCTGAGCCGGGGCAGCCTCGACCCGCAGGAGGCCTACGCGCTGTGGGACCGCGAGGACGCCCCGCGCCGCGAGCGCTACGGCATCACCGTCAGCGGCGAACGGGCCTGGGCGTGGCTGGACGACCCCGAGGGCCCGTATGCCTGGCCGTTCACCTGACGCGGAGGGCCTGCCGCGCTATCCCCGGCGGATCGTGATCGTCGTCCAGGCGCCGACGTGCACCCGGTCGCCGTCCTGGAGCGGCACCGGCACGAAGGGCTGGATCGGCTCCTCGCCGCCGTTGACCGTCGTGCCGTTCGTCGAGTTCTGGTCGACGACCGCCCAACTGCCGTCCGGCTGCTGCACCAGCACCGCGTGCTGGTGCGAGACGCCCGGGTCCTCCGGCGGCACGGCCAGATCGATGTCCGGGGTGTCGCCGGTGGAGTGCCGGCGGCGGCCGATGGTGAACTGGTTGCCGGTGAGCGTGCGCTGCTGCTCGGGCGAGTACGCGGGCAGGTTCAGGCCCGCGGCCTCGGGGCCGGAGCGATGCATCATCGCCATGAAGTAGTCGCGGTCCGGGCCGATCGTCACTGACCAGGTCGTCGGCTGCTGCGGTTGCTGAGGCTGCTGCGGGAAGCCCTGGCCGGGCGGGGCCTGGGTGGCGCCGGGCTGCGGGTAGCCGTAGCCACCGCCCTGTGCCGGACCCGGGCCGTGCGGGCCACCGGGGCCTGCCGGGCTTCCCTGTCCTCCCGGACCCCCCTGCCCTCCCGGTCCGGTGGACGACGGGGGCGAGAGCACCCAGTCGTCCTCACCGCCGCCGAAGGACGGGCCGCCCTGCTGCGGCCGGTTGGTCTCCTGCGGGAAGGCGGGCGGGGCCGGCGGGCCGGACTGGTACCCCTGCGGGGCACCGCCGGGGCCGCCCCCGGGCGCGGGCGGAACGGGCCCGGGCGGCGGCGGAACCGGACGCGACGGGTCGCCGCCGAAACCGGGCGGGGCCGGCGGACCGGAGGGACCGTTCGGACCGCCGGGCGGTCTGCCGGGGCCCCCCGGACCACTGGGGCCACCGGGACCGTGGGGACCGCCTTGCCCTCCGGGGCCACCCGGACCCTGGGGGCCGCCCTGCTCACCGGGGCCGCCGAAACCACCGGGGCCGACCGGGCCGCCCTGTCCACCGAAACCACCGGGGCCGCCAGGGCCGCCCTGGCCACCTGGACCACTGGGACCACCGGGACCGTGGGGTCCGCCCTGCTCACCGGGGCCGCCGAAACCATCGGGGCCGCCCTGCCCACCGAAACCACCAGGACCACCGGGGCCGCCCTGGCCACCTGGACCACTGGGGCCACTGGGGCCGACGGGACCGCCCTGCCCACCAGGACCGCCGGGGCCGTTCGGGCCGCCGGGACCGCCGGGGCCGTAAGGGCCAGAAGGACCGTTGGGGCCGCCAGGGCCACCCGCCGGACCACCGGGACCGCCCAACGGCCCGCCTGGGCCGCCCGCAGGCCCGCCCGGGCCGCCTGGTCCACCGGGACCGCCCGGACCACCGTGACCCGAGGGGTCGGCGCCGAAGGGCGGGCCACCCGGGGGGATCGGCTCGGCGGGACGGTTCATCTGGGACGGGCGGGAGCCCTGGTAGTCGTACGAGTCACCGCCGCCGTACGACGGGCCCGCCGGCGGCTGCTGGAAGTGCGGTGCCGCACCGCCGGGCCCCTGCGGGCGCGGGGCGGCCGGGGTGTACGAGGTGGCGGTGTTGGTCAGGAAGTTCCACCGGCACTCCTCGCAGAACGGCGCACCGCCCTCACGCGGCGTGCGGCACTGCGGGCAGAGCTGCGGCTCGGCGCCCGGACCACCTGGGCCACCGGGACCGCCGCCGGGGGGCGGGAAGCCGTAGCCGCCGCCGGGAGGCGGTGGCGGCGGAGGGGGCGGCACGGCACCGGCCATGCGGTGACCGCAGACCTCGCACCAGTCGTCGGAACCCGACTGGTGTCCGTTCGGGCAGGTCGGCATGTCGGAGCTTCCCTCTCTTGCGGGCTTGTCGCGCTGTTGTCCTGCGTCTTGTCCTGCGTCTGTCCTGCGTTACTTCTTCACACGAACAGTCTTTGTCGACCGGGTCTCGAGAGTCATCTCGTCGGCCTCCTCGACCTTCGCTTTCAGTCGCACAGTACCTGCCGCCGCGTCCACCACGTCCACCACCTTCGCGAGCAGTTTCGCCGTATCCGCGTTTCCGGAGACCCCGGCGAGTTGAACCGCACGGCCCAGTTTGGCCGTTGCTCCGTCGATGTCTCCCGCTTTGCGAAGATCCAGCCCCTGTTGGATGGCTTGTGCCAGTTCGGCCTGCCCCGTGTAGTGGGCGACTTGCGGGTTGATCGACGTGGAGGCGGCCATGTCGTCCGTCCACACGGCCCGTACGAGACCCTGCGCGCCCAGGTTCTGGACGGACCCGTCGGGCTCCGGGATGACCAGGGAGACGCGGGCGGCCAGCATCTCCTGGCCCAGGTCGGCGACCGGTACCTCCACGCAGACGTGGTAGTCACGGGATTCGTCGCCCCAGGAACCGATGGGGTAGTCCCCGGCCCGCGGTCCCGCCTCGGTGCGCCGGTCGGACAGCTCCTCGACCGTCGGGGCGACCTGCTTGACGAACTTCACCATGGTGCCGACCGGGGTCCACAGGCGCAGCGCGACGTCCGAGACCTCCTTGCCCATGGCCGTCTCCATCATCTGCGTGAAGTCGGCGGCCAGGCCCGCCGGATCGGCGACGATGTCGGCGGTGCCGAGCAACGCCGAGGCGATCCCTGTGACTTCTTTCACTTCCCAGTCGGTGCCCACGCCACGGGCGTCGCAGGTGAAGCGCCCGGCGCAGGCGTCGAGCGCCGCCCTCAGGTCCTCCGGCGACTCGTGCTCGTTGCGGCCGTCGGTGAGCAGGATGCCGTGCCGGATGGCGACGTCCGCGGTGGACAGCAGCCGGTCGGCCAGCCGCAGCCAGGTGCCGATGGCGGTGCCGCCGCCCGCGCTGAGCCTGCGCAGCGCCTGCTTGGCCTGTTCTCTGGTGGTGGCGTCGGCGACCGCGAGCCGGCCCCCGCCCGGGTAGACCTCCTTGGCCACGTGGGTGCCGCCGACCACGGCGAAGTGCACGCCGTCGCGCAGGGTGTCGATCGCGGCGGCCGTGGCGTCGCGGGCGTTGCGCATCTTGGTCGGCGGGTAGTCCATCGAGCCCGAACAGTCGACCATCAACGCCACGGCGGCGGACGGGCCCTGGCCCGGCGAGTACAGGTGGGGCGCGGCGACCGCGCTCCCGATCGTGCCGCCGCCGGTCGCGGTGACCGTCACGATGGCGTTGACCTCACGGCCGCCCTCGGGCAGGTACTCGTTCTGGTAGACGTCCACCGCGAATTGCGGCACGTTCGACTTCGAGAAATTGGCCATGCCGGATCGCATCCCCCTCTACGTCCCCCCAGTGGTGGGGGCCTTGGCTTGCTGCTGCGGACCGCCCCCTGCGGTCCGCGAGGCCGCCCCTCCACCCGTACCCGTGCGGGGGCCTCAGGCCGATCCTGCCCCCTGGGGCGGGGTCGGGAACGGCAGGAGAGCCACTGTTACGTTGTCGTGGCCCCCGCCGTCCAGGGCGTGACCGACCAGAACGCGGGCGCTGTGCAGCGGGCGGGCGGCGGCGTCCAGGGGCATGGCCTCGGCCATCTCGTCGGCGGACTCCGCGTAGTTCCACAGGCCGTCCGTGCAGACCACGACCACACCGGGGCGGTCCGGCTTGAACGACGCGGTGTGCGGCTCGAGTTCGTAGGCGTCGGCGCCCAGCCAGCCGGTGATCGCGTGGGCGCGCTCGTCGGCGTAGGCCTCGGCCTCGTTCATCAGTCCCGCGGCGACCATCTGCGCGGCCCACGAGTCGTCCTCGGTGAGCCGGGCGGGCGGGGTGGCGCGGTCGACCGGCACCCAGTAGACGCGGCTGTCGCCGACCCAGCCGACGACCAGCAGTCCGGCGGTGACCACGGCGCCGACCAGGGTGCAGGCGGGCGCGTTCTGGTGCGGGGCCTGCTCGCGGGCGGTGGCGGGCTCGTCGGCCAGCGCATTGACGGCCTGCGAGGCGGCGAGGATCGCGTCGTGCATGGCCTGCTGCGGATGCGTGCCGCGCGGCAGGGCGGTCAGCAGCAGCTCGCCGGCCGCCCGGGACGCGGCGAGGGAGGCGTCGTCGGGGCGGGTCGCGGAGGACACGCCGTCGCAGACGATCGCCACGCTCGCGGGGGCGCCGTCGGGCAGCGCGGTGCAGCCGACGGAGAACGCGTCCTCGTTGCGGTGGTGGCGCAGCCCGCGGTCGCTGACCGCGGCGATCGGTCCCGACTCCTGCTCCATGTGGTCGCGTTCGCGGGGCTGGGCGTGCCCGCAGTTCTCGCAGTAGCCGTCGTCGTCGACCCGGCCCGCACGGCAGGCCACGCAGACCTTCTCACCGGCGGCCGGTGTGGCGGGCGCCGTCGGCTCGGCGGTCAGCCGCGGGTCGGGCGCCTGCAGGGGGTACTCGTCGGGCTCGCCCGGACGGTCGAACCGCACGCCGGGCGCCGGTGACCCCGGTGCGGCAGCCGGAACCGAAGGCGGCGCCGCGGGCGGCGGCGGGGCGGACGCCGGTGGGGCGGACGGCGGGTGCGGAGGCAGCGGTGAGCCGCCCGAGTCGGTGCCCGGCAGTTCGGCCGCCGCGTGCACCGGGGCGGGGTGGCCGTGGCCGTCCGAATCCCGGGCCACGGGCCAGTCCACACCGTCCGGCACGCGCTCCTCGGGTGCGCCCTCCTCGGGCGCGGGCTCCTGGGCGGCGCCCATCGCGCCGTTGATGGCGATGGTGGGGCTGTCCTCGGGCCGCGCGGGCACGACGGACAGGTCGTAACCGCACGCACCGCAGTAACGGTCACCCGACTCGAGGGGTTCCTCGCAGCTCGGGCACTTCCGCACAGCGGCCTGCTGGGGCATCTGCGACATCAACTACACCCACGTCCGGGGGCGGTAACGATTGGCACGTTCCACCAGGTCGATCCTCTCCTCGCCGCCCCGCGCCAGCCGGGCCAGCGTGCGGTACGAACGCTCCAGGCCGAAACGCAGGCCGCGTTCGTCCAGGCCGCTGCCGAGCAGCGTCCGTCCCCCGGCGGCGGAAGGGACGGAACCCCGACCTCCGGAGAGTACCCAGTCCAGCGCGCAACCGAGGACCTCGGCCGACAGTTGCTCGCGCCGCGCCGGATCCAGACCGTACACGTCCAGCGCCTCGACCTGCCGCGCGGCGGCGATCAGATCGTCCAGGAACGCCAGGTCGCCCGCGGCCGCGGTGCGCTGCCGCAGCCGCGCCCGTACGGTCGCCACGCGCGCGCCGGTGCAGTGGATGGACGACTCGGGCACCGACTCCAGCGTCCGTACGGCACCGCCCCGGTCGCCGCCCGCGAGCTGGACCCGGGCCAGCCCGAACGCCGCGCTGACATGGCTCGGGTCGGAGGCCCACACCAGCCGGTAGTACTCGGCGGCGTTGTCGAGCTGGCCCAGCACCTCCGCGCACAGGGCGAGCGCCAGCTTGGGCGCGATCTCGCCGGGGAAGGCGTCGTAGATCGCGTCGAAGGCCAGCGCGGCGTCGTCGTGGGCGCCGGTCACCAGGGCGGCGAGACCGCGGTACCAGACCACCCGCCAGTCGTCGGGGCGCTCGTCCTCCAGCGTCTCCAGGGCCTCCAGCGCCCCGGACGCGTCGCCGTTCTCCAGCCGGGCCCGGGTCTGCCGCAGCCGCGTCTCGGTCGACGGCGCCGGCGCTGCGGCCAGCGCGGTCAGCAGCTCGGCGGGCGCGGACGCCATGAGGCCGGCCAGGAAACCCGCGTTGGGGTCGCCGGCGTCGACCCGGGGGACCGGCAGCGCGAGGGCGGCGGTCGGCGCGTCGGCCGACTTGACCAGGCCGGAGACCCCACCGCCGACACCACCCACACCACCCACACCACCTGCGCCGTCGGTACCGCCGATACCGCCGACGGAACTCACGGCACCGGCCAGCGAGGCGCTCGCCCCCGCCACCGCACCCGCGCCGCCCACCGGACCGGCACCCGTTCCCGTACCGCCGCCCGCACCCGCGCCCGCGCCCGTGGCGCCGCCAGGTCCGGCGACCGCGACGGTCCCGCCCGGCGCCCCCACGGCAGGGCCCGTCCCGCCCGGCAGGGCCGGACCCGCGCCCGCGCCGCCCGGCGGCGACACCGCGCCGGTGCCGCGCCGCCTCGTACGCGCCGCCCGGGCCCCGAGCCGCGACACCTCGCCGTCCAGCCGCGGGAACAACTCCGTGTCCGTCACCCGCACCTCGGGCCCGAACAGCGTGGACACGGCGGGCCGGGCGCGGCCCGTCTGGAGCGAGACGACCTCGCGCAGCACACCCGTAAGCTGCTCCGCCATCTCCTGCGCGGAGGCGAATCTGCGGGCCGGATCGGGGTCGGTGGCCCGCACCAGCAGCCGGTAGTACGACTCGTAGTGCCGGAAGACATCGATGCTGTCGGGGTCCGGCAGCGAGTCGGCGTAGACGGTGGTGTAGCCCTGGAAGTCGAACGACAGCACGGCGAGGGTGCGCCCGACGGTGTACAGGTCGGACGCCACCGACGGGCCGACGTCGGCGACCTCCGGGGCCTGGTAGCCCACCGTGCCGTAGATGGCCGACTCGTCGTCGTCCATGCGGCGGACCGCGCCCATGTCGATCAGCTTGAGCTGGTCCTCGGTCTGGATGGCGTTGTCGACCTTGAAATCGCAGTACAGCACCTTGCGGCTGTGCAGATGACCGAGCGCCTCCAGCGCCTCGATGCCGTACGCGCAGGCCTGTTCGACCGGCAGCGGGTCGCGCCGGCCCGCCGGGGAGCGGCGGGCGTTGGCGATCTCCTTGAGCGACTTGCCGCCGACGTACTCCATCACTATGTAGCCGTCGAGGGAGCCGGTGCGCTGGTCGAGATGCTCGACGAAGTTGTAGATCCGCACGATGTTGGCGTGCTCGATCTCGGCGAGGAAGCGCCGCTCGGAGATCGCCGCCGCCATCGCGTCCTGGTCGCCGGTGTCCAGCAGGCCCTTGAGGACCACCCAGCGGTCGGAGACCGCCTTGTCGACGGCGAGGTAGACCCAGCCGAGCCCCCCGTGCGCGAGACAGCCCACCACCTCGTACTGGCCGTGCACGACATCCCCGGCGTTCAGCTTGGGCACGAACGAGTACGGGTGGCCGCACTTGGTGCAGAAGCCCTCCGTGCGGCCCGGCTGCTCCCCGCGGGCCCGCCCGACCGGTGCCCCGCAGTCCGAACGCGAGCAGAACCGCTTGCGCTCGGGCACCTCGGGGTGGTCCATGACCATCGCGCGCGGGTCGGGCCGCGGGACCGCGGGAACCTCGACGAGGCCGACGCCGAGGCGCCCGCGCGTGGTGGAACCGGCGCCCGAACCGGAGCTGCGCACCGACACCGAACGCCCCGTGGACCGGCCCGAGACCGATCGCGAGAGCCGCCCCGACACCGAGCGCCGCGACTTCGACGACTGCGACGACGTACGCGAACTGCGGCCGCCGGAGCGTGAACTCCCGCTGCCCGACGACCCGCGTGAGCCCCCGCCGCCGGTGACGCCGGTCGGCGTCGAGCCGATCATGCCGCCCGCGGCGACGACCGGCGCGAGACCGCACGTGTCGCAGTACAGCTCGCCGCCGCCCATGTCCTCGTAGGCCCCGCCGCAGCCGGGACGCTGACACGTCCGCCCTGCCTCACTCATGACGCTGCCTCCCCCTTGTCACGCGGCCTCTGACTCGTTGCTCATGCGCCGGGCCCCGTCCGGTCCACCGGCCCGCCCTGACCGGGCACGCGCCGCGCGGAGCCCAGCAGTTCGGCCGCCGCGTGCTGGTAGCGGAGCACGGCCTGCTCGGCGACGCGCAGGTCGCAGGGCGCGCTCCACAGCATGCGGCGCGCCTTCTCGTACTTCTCGACCAGCTCGGGGTCCTCGGCGTGGCCAAGGCGGGCCATCTTCGCCTTGTACGCGTCGAGCCGGCCGCGCAGCTCGGCACGGACCGCGAGCGGCGCGGTGACCGCCGTCAACGACTCCCGGGCGCGCAGCAGTTCGTCCTCGGCCTTCTCCTCCAGGGACTCCAGGAGCGGCGACAGCCGGTGCCACTGGGCGTGCCTGCGGTACTCGGCGGCCGCCGCCAACTGCTCCTGGAGCACGATCGGCGGCCCGCCGACGACCGGCACCTCCGTCGCGGCGATCTTCGCCAGCACCTCGCCGCGCGCGGTGCGGGCCTCGGCGAGCGTGCGGTCCGCGCGGGAGAGCACGTCCCGCAGCCGCACGATCCGCTGCTCGGCGTCCTGGCGCACGGCCAGCACCGCGTCGATCTCGCGGCGCACCTCCTCCAGGGCGCGTGCCTCCCGGTCGTACACCGTGGTGTCGGGACGGCCGCCGCCCGGTGCCGAACTGCCCTGCGCCGGCAGCCAGAAGGCCAGCGGGTCGGACACCACCCGCTCGCGCAGCCGGGTCAGGGTGCGGGTGATCCGCTCCAGGTCGTCGCCGGACGGATGCTCGCCGGGGCGCACCCCCACGGAGTGCGCGAGCTTGCGGGTGCGCTGGAGCTCGGCGGCCAGTAAATCGATCCGGGCGGGCAGCGCCGACCACACCGCGTCGGCGGCGACCACCATGTCCAGCGAGGCCGCGTAGAGCTGGTTCATCCGCTCCACCAGCGTCACCAGCGAATACCGCTCGCTGAGCCGGCCCGGACCGCCGTGCAGGGTGGGCGCGTTGGCGGTGGCGGTCACACCGCCGGACACCGTGACGGCGTCGTCGCGCAGCAGCGCCGTCAGCTCCGCCAGGTCCTCGCGGCTGGACCAGCGGCGCCGGGAGCGGATCTCCCGGGCCGTGCGCAGCGCGCCCGTGTACGCGTCGAAGTAGGTCCACAGCAGCGTGATCGACGCCTCCGCGGCGGCCCAGCGCTCGACGGTGACGCCCGTCAGCTCGGCGCCCTCGAGGAGTCTGCGGCCCGCGTGGTCCTGGAGGGCGAGGAGCGAGGTCTCGACCGCCTCGTGCTCCGCGCCGAGCCGCGCCAGCGCACGGTCCACCTCGTCCCGGTCCATCACCGGCCCGGTGGGTCCCGTGTCGCCCATCGATCACCTCTCGCTGTCGCGGACTTGCCTGTGCTCTTCGCCTGCGGTGCGGCCGTCGGTCAGGTCTTGCGCAGGTACTGCGGGGTCGGTGGCAGCGACTTCGCCGCGCCGTCCATGGTCTTCGACAGCCACACCTCGTACGAGTGCTGCCACCCCTCGGCCCGGTCCGCGCGCCACTCCTCCAGGACCCGGTTGACCCGGCGTACCAGATCGTCGGCGTCCTTCTTCATCGCCACGCCGTAGTACTCGGTGGTGAAGGCGTCGCCCTTCAGCTCCACCGTCGGGTCCTGCGCGGCCTGGCTCGCGGCGAGGGCGCCGTCGGTGACCACCGCGTCGACCTCGCCGAGCTGGAGCCGTACCAGGCAGTCCAGTTGGTTGGGAACCGTGGTGCCGAGGTCGGCGTCGGCGGCGAGCGTGCCGTCCTTCTGGTCCTGCTTCAGTGTGCTCAGTGCCGTCGAACCCGCCGCCGTACAGATCTCCTTGCCGGCCAGCGTGCCGTCGTACCCGGTGATGTCCGAGGACTTGGGCGCCAGCACCTGCTGGCCGGTCTTGAAGTAGGGGGCGGAGAACGCGACGTCCTCCAGCCGGTCGCAGTTGATGGTCATCGTGCGGACCACCATGTCGACCCGGCCGTCCTTGATCGCGGGGATGCGCTGATCGGTCGGTATCGCCTTGAACTGCACCGCGTTCTCGTCGCCGAGGATGTCCCCCGCGATGCGGTGCGCCAGGTCGATGTCGAAGCCCTCCAGCTCGGCGTCACCGCCGCTGTTCGGGTCGCGGTAGCCCCAGCGGTAGCTGTTCTGGTCGACGCCGACGATCAGCTTGCGCTTCTCGCCCTCGCGGGCGCGGATGTCGTCGATGGTGGGGCCGTCGTCCCCCGACGGGGAGAGGGTCTGCTTCTCCGGGGCCGTGCACTCCTGCGCGGCCCGCGCCTGGCTGCCGTGGGCGGCGCCGTGGCCGCCGTCGTGCCTGCCGCCGCCGCCACCGCCGTCGCCGCCACCGCCCTCGCCGTGCGAGCGGACCATCGGCAGGAGCAGGGCCGACAGCACCGCGAGGACGCAGGCGAAGGCCATCGTCCCCACACCGCCCCAGCCCTTCAGGCCGGTCCGCAACCGTCCCGCACGCATCCTCACGCCCCCTTCCACGGGTACCCCTTCCCGTCGGCCCGCCCGACTCATCCGGCCCGTCCGGCCCGCACCCGGCTTCACCGGTACTCCGACAGCCTGCGGCCGATGCCGAGCAGTGCGCCGGCCGCGCCCAGACCGGCGAGCACCCCGGCGCCCTCCGGCAGGTGTCCCATGGCGCCCAGGCCGTCGCCCGCCGCCAGCCGGAACTCCTTCTTCTCGTGTTCGAGTGCGGTGGCGAGGGCTTCGTCGACGCCGTCGAAGCACTCGACCGTGGCGCCTTCACCGCCGATCACAAGGTCGAGGGCCTGCTGGTAGTTGCCGTTCTCGTCCTGCTCACGGGCCGAGGCGTGACGCTTCTTCCACTCCGTCATCTTGCCGCCCGCCGTGTCGACCGGCTGTTCGCCCGCCTTGTCGTCGGCGAGCCGCTCCGCGTCGGCCAGCGCCTTGCCGAGGGCGTCGATGTTCTTGCCGAAGGCGAGATCGTAGGAGTCGTACGTCTTGTCTCCCACCTTCGTGGTCTCCGCGCCGCGGGAGACCAGGGTGAGGTTCTCGTTGCCGCGGGCCTTGAGGGAGGCGATGCGGGCCTCGTTCAGCGCGTTCAGGGAGCGCACGCCGTGCTCGTAGGAGTCGGCCAGGTTCGACCGGGCGACGCTGTGGCCGACGACCAGCCAGAGCAGCACGATCGTGGCGGTGGCCGTGGCGGCGACCAGGCCGTGGTTCAGGACGCGGTTGGTGCGCCGGTAGTTGCGGTGCTGGGCCCAGGCCAGCGCGGCGAGCAGGACGACGCCGAGAGCGATCGCCGCCCAGGGATAGGGCTTGGCGTCGCCGTAGTCGGCGCTCAGCCGCTGCTTCTCCTTCTGGTAGAGGTCCTCCGCCGCCGGGAGCATCTCCTCCTGCATCTTCTCGTTGGCGTAGCGCAGATAGGCGCCGCCGACCGGGAAGCCCTGCCGGTTGTAGGTGCGGGCGCGCTCCACCAGGCCCTTGTACTGGGGCAGCAGGCGGTTGAGCTCGGCGATGGTCGTCGCGGCCGGCGACTTCGGCTCGGAGTTGGCGGCGGCCGTCACGAGCCCCTCGGCGGCCGCGCTGATCCCGTGGTTGTACCGCGTACGGGAGTCCTCCGTCTCCTGGCCGCCGGCCAGGAAGCCGCTGGAGGCCGCGGTGTTGGCCTCGGCGAGGGAGCGGTAGATGTCGGCCGCGGCCGAGCTGAGCGGCTGGCTGCGGGTCAGCACGTCGTCGGCCGCCGTGGACCGGGTGTTCATCTGCCAGGCGGTGACGGTGCCGAACGCGACGACGAGCACGGCCAGCAGCGCGCCGATGATGCGCAGCCGCCCCGGCTCGGTGACCGCCGCCGCGCGCAGCCGGTCCACGCCCTCGGCGAAGGCCGTACGGCGCGGCTCCGCGGGCGAGGGCGGGGTCGGGGGAGCGGGCGTGCCGCCCGAGCGCTGCTCCGGCACCGGCCCGGACCGCGGCGGTACGGCGGGCAGAGCGGGCCCGCCCGGCACGCCGGTGCCCGGCGGCGGTGCCGCGCTGCCCTTCGGCGGTTGAGTCACTGCTGACCTCCCCCATGGTCATCCGTCGCCGCAAGTATCGCTGCCCGCACCGACATTCGCACCGGCCTTCACCCGATCTTGATGCGTCCCCGGTGCAACGCACCACCCCTGCCCATGAATACGTCACCGGAACCGGTTCGGTTCCCCGAACGCAATCCGCGCCGCCGACGCCCGGACGGATCAGAGGCGTCAGCGGGCCCGGCGGGCCCGGCGGGGTCGCCGGGCCCGGCGGGGTCGCCGGGGCCAGCAGGGCTGGCGGGGCCAGGCGTGCCAGCGGGTCCGGCAAGGCCAGACGCGTCAGCGGCCCCGGTGGGCCTGCGCCCTGCCGGGGCCAGACGGGCCAGCGGGCCAGACGGCCCAGGCGGGTCAGCGGGGCTGGCGGGACCGCCGGGGCCAGGCGGGCCAGCGGGGCTGGCGGGGCCAGGCGTGCCAGCGGGTCCGGCGTGCCAGTGGGGTCGTCGGGGCCGGACGCGTCAGCGGGGCCGGCAAGGCCAGACGCGTCAGCGGCCCCGGTGGGCCTGCGCCCTGCCGGGGCCAGACGGGCCAGTGGGACCGCCGGGGCCAGGCGGGCCAGCGGGGCTGGCGGGGCTGGCGGGACCGCCGGGGCCAGACGTGCCAGTGGGACCGCCGGGGCCGGACGTGTCAGCAGGGCCGTCGGGGCCGGACGCGTCAGCGGGGCCGGCAAGGCCAGACGCGTCAGCGGGCCCGGTGGGCCAGCGGCCCTGCCGGGGCCAGCGGGCCTGCCGGGCCAGCAGAGCCAGCGGGGCCAGCAGATCCAGCAGGGCCAGCGGGGCAAGATGCGTCAGCGGGCCCGGCGGGCCCGGCGGGCCCGGCGGGACCAGAGGGGCCGGTGGGGTCAGGCGGCGAAGTGGTCCCGTGCCCGCGCGTGGGCGCCCGGCGTCGCGCCCATGTGGTCGAGGCCCAGCAGTACCGCGCCCAGTACGGGCCGGGCCGTGACCACCCGGGGTACGGCCTTGGGGGCGCGGGCCGCCAGCAGCTCCCGTATCCGGTCGTCGAGCCGCGGATGCCGGGCCGCCAGCACGCTGCCGCCCAGCAGGACCGGCGCCGGTTCGGCCAGCAGGTCGAGGCGGGTCAGCGCGACCGTGGCCATGGCCACCACCTCGTCGGCCTGCCGGTCCACGATCGAGCGCGCGAGCGGGTCGCCACCGGCCGCCGTGGCGAACAGCACGGGGGTCAGCTCGTGCCGCCGTACGGGCTCGACGTGCCGCAGGTGCAGGGCCTCGATGAGGGCGTACATCGAGTCGAGCCCGAAGTGGTCCGGCAGGGTGCGGGCCAGTTCCGTGGGCCCCCCGCGACCGTCCTCCGCCCGCGCCGCGTGCCACAGCGCCTCCTCCGCCAGCCCCCAGCCGCCGCCCCAGTCCCCGGAGATGCGGCCGATGGCCGGGAAACGGGCGGTGCGGCCGTCGGGGCGCATGCCCACGCAGTTGACGCCGGCCCCGCACACGACGGCGACACCCAGCGGCTCGGAGACACCGGCCCGCAGGATCGCGAACGTGTCGTTGCGTACGTCGACGCCCGTGCCCCACGCGCGCGCGTGCAGCGCGGCGGCCAACTGCTCCTCCTCCACGGGCAGGTCGGCGTTGGCCAGGCACGCCGACACATGGTCGACGGAGGTGACGCCCGCCGCCCCGAAGGCCCGCGACACCGCATCCGCGAGCGCGTCCACGGCCCGCTCGACCCCCACCGCGGGCGGCCGGAAGGCACCGCCGCGGGCCGTGGCGAGAACCTCCCCGTCGGCCGTCACGACGGCCACGTCGGTCTTGCTGTTGCCCGCGTCGACGGCGAGCAGGCTTGCGGTCAGGCCCACGCCAGGTGCTCCCGGTTGTGTGCGATCAGCCGGTCGGTGAGCTGCTCGGCGTACGCGTACTGGCCGACGAGGGGGTGGGCGAGCAGTGCCCGGAAGACCCGGTCCCGGCCGCCGCGCAGGGCCGCGTCCAGCGCGAGGTCCTCGTACGCCGTCACGTTCGCCATCAGGCCCGCGTACAGCGGGTCCACGACCGGCACCGGCAGCGGGGCGGCGCCCTCGCCGCCCACCGCGGCGGGCACCTCGATCACCGCGTCGTCGGGCAGGAAGGGCAGCGTGCCCCGGTTGTACGTGTTGACCACCTGGTACGGCGAACCGGTGCCGCCGAGCAGGGCGGCGGCCAGGTCCACGGCGGCCTCGGAGTAGTAGGCGCCGCCGCGCTTGGCCAGCAGGGCGGGCTTCTCGTCCAGGGCCGGGTCGCCGTACATCTCCAGCAGTTGCCGCTCCATCTGTGCCACCTCGGCGGCCCGGGACGGCTTGGTGCGCAGTTCGTCCACGACCTCGTCGTGCGCGTAGTAGTAGCGCAGGTAGTACGACGGGACGACGCCCAGACGGTCCAGGACCGGCCGGGGCAGGCGGAGGTCGGCGGCGACCGCCTCCCCGTGCTCGGCCAGCAGCCGGGGCAGCACGTCCTCGCCCTCGGGGCCGCCGAGCCGGACGCCGGTCTCCCAGGTGAGGTGGTTGAGGCCCACGTGGTCCAGGTGGACGTCGGCGGGTGCCACCCCGAGCAGCGCGGCGAACTTGCGCTGCAGCCCGATCGCCACGTTGCACAGGCCGACCGCCCGGTGCCCGGCCTGGAGCAGGGCGCGGGTCACGATGCCGACCGGGTTGGTGAAGTCGATGATCCAGGCGTCCGGGTTGGACCGGCGGACCCGCTCGGCGATGTCCAGCACCACCGGCACCGTGCGCAGCGCCTTGGCGAGGCCGCCCGCGCCGGTCGTCTCCTGGCCGACGCAGCCGCACTCCAGCGGCCACGTCTCGTCCTGCTGCCTGGCCGCCTGGCCGCCGACGCGCAGTTGGAGCAGGACCGCGTCGGCGCCGTCGACGGCCGCGTCCAGGTCGGAGGTGGTGACGATCCGGCCGGCGTGCCCCTGCCGGGCGAAGATGCGGCGGGCGAGTCCGCCGACCAGCTCCAGCCGGTCCGCCGCCGGATCGACGAGGACCAGCTCCTCCACCGGCAGCGTGTCCTGCAACCGGGCGAAGCCGTCGATCAGTTCGGGCGTGTAGGTCGAACCGCCGCCGACCACGGTGAGTTTCATGCAGTCATCAACCCTTTACTCCGGTGAGCGTGACACCCTCGACGAACGCCTTCTGCGCGAAGAAGAACACGAGGATCACGGGGGCCATGACCAGTACGGTCGCGGCCATGGTGAGGTTCCAGTCGGTGTGGTGGGCGCCCTTGAAGGACTCCAGGCCGTAGGAGAGCGTCCAGGCGCCGGGGTTCTCGGAGGCGTAGATCTGGGGGCCGAAGTAGTCGTTCCAGGCGTAGAAGAACTGGAAGAGGGCCACGGCCGCGATGCCCGGCTTCGCCATCGGCAGGACGACCTTCAGCAGGGTGCGCAGCTCCCCGCAGCCGTCGACCCTCGCCGCGTCCAGGTACTCGTCCGGGATGGTCAGCAGGAACTGCCGCAGCAGGAAGATGGAGAAGGCGTCGCCGAAGGCCATCGGGATGATCAGCGGCCACAGGGTGCCCGACAGGTCGAGCTGCTTCGCCCAGAACAGGTACATCGGGATGATGATCACCTGCGGGGGCAGCATCATCATCGAGATCACCAGCATCAGGGACAGGTGCCGGCCCCGGAAGCGGAACTTGGCCAGCGCGTAGGCCACGGGGATCGACGACGCCACGGTCAGGAGGGTGCCCAGACCGGCGTAGAGCAGCGTGTTCTTCCACCAGGTGAGGAAGCCCGGCGTGTCCAGGACCGCGCGGTAGTTGCCCCACTCCCAGGTGTGCGGCCACAGGTCGCGGGTGAGGGCCTGCTGGTCGCTCATCAGCGAGGTGAGGACCACGAACACGAACGGCAGCGTGAAGAAGAGGGCGGCGGCCACGCCGAGCGAGTGGACGGCGATCCAGTGCAGCAGGACGCGCCGGCGCGCGGCACGCTGTTCGGTGGGCGGCGTGCCGGTCACGAGAGGCCGGTCCCGTACCTGGGCCGTCGATACCTGGGTCATCGGTCACCTGCCTGGAGAAGTCCGCCCCGGCGGCGCATCAGCAGCGCCGTGAACGTCATGGCCAGCGCGAACAGCACGAGGGCGACCACGCAGGCGGAGCCGTAGTCGAAACGCTGGAAGCCGAGGTTGTAGACGAGTTGGGGGAGGGTGAGGGTCGACTTGTCGGGATAGCCGGGCTCGAAGGACTGGCCGGAGCCGCCGATGATCCCGGAGGCGACCTTCCCCGCGACCAGCGGCTGCGTGTAGTACTGCATGGTCTGGATCACGCCCGTGACCACGGCGAACAGCACGATGGGTGAGATGTTCGGCAGCGTCACGAACCGGAACCGCTGCCAGGCCGAGGTCCCGTCCAGTTCGGCCGCCTCGTACTGCTCCTTCGGCACGTCGAGCAGCGCGGCCATGAAGATGACCATGAGGTCGCCCACGCCCCACACCGCGAGCGCGGTCAGCGCCGGTTTGGACCAGGCGGAGTCCGTGAACCAGCCGGGCGCCGGCACACCGAGACCCTCCAGGACGGAGTTGACCGGTCCGGTGCCGGGGTTGAGGAGGAAGACGAAGGCCAGCGTCGCGGCGACCGGCGGGGCGAGGTAGGGCAGGTAGAAGAGCGTCCGGAAGACCCCGGCCCCCGTCCTGATCTTCGTGACGAGCAGCCCGACGCCGAGCCCGAACACCACCCGGCAGGTCACCATCACCAGCACCAGCCACAGGGTGTTGCGCAGCGCCGGCCAGAACAGCGGGTAGTCCTGGAAGACGTACGCCCAGTTCTCCAGGCCCCGGAACTCCGGGACGCCGAAGCCGTCGTACTTCATCAGCGAGAAGTACACGGTGGACACCAGGGGATAGGCGAAGAAGACGCCGAACCCGACGATCCACGGCGACATGAAGGCCACCGTCCGAAGCGCCGAGGACCGGCGCTTGGCGCGGAGAGTGTTCGTGGTCATGCTCGTGTTCGTGGTCGTGGTCATGGACCGCTACTTCGTCTGCTCGATGTCGCGGTCGATCTGCTCGGCGGTCTTCTCGAGTCCCGCCTTGAGGTCCTTCACCTTGCCCGACTCGTACTGGTAGCCGAAGGCCTGGAGCGTGAGCTGGTAGGTGGCGCCGTTGACGGAGGCCGGCGGGGAGTTCGACTCGGGGTGCTGGGCGATCTCGAGGAAGGTCTTGAACTCCGGGTCCGTCTTCAGGTCGGGCGACTTCAGGGCCGGGAACGTGGAGGGCACGTTGTGGATGGCGTTGGCGAAGGCGACGACGGCCTCGGTGTCGGTCGTCATGTACTTCATCAGTTCCCACGCGGCGTTCTGCTTCTTGCTCTGCGGGGCGATGCCCATGACGGTGCCGGACAGGAAGCCCTTGCCGTACTCGTCCACCTCGTCGTCGGCGACGGGCATCGGCGCGGTGCCGATCTCGAAGTCCACCCCGGCGTCCTCGGCCATGCCGAGCCGCCACTCGCCGTCGAGCTGCATGGCCACCTGGCCGGTGTGGAAGGGGTGTTTGGCGCCCCATTCGTCGCCGAAGGTGTTGCGGTACTTCTCCAGCTTGTCGAAGCCGCCGAGGTCGTCGACGAGCTTCTTCTGGTACGTGAACATCTTCGCGAACGCCGGGTCGGTGGCGACGCTGGACTTGCCGTCCTTGCCGAAGTAGGCGTGGTCCCACTGGGACATGTAGTGGTCGACGACCGTCTCGTAGCCGTGGTAGTTGGGCATGAAGCCGAGCTGCTCGTACCCGTCGCCCTTGGACTTCGTCAGCTTCTTGGCCACCTGGGCGAATTCCGACCAGGTCTTCGGCGGTGCCTTGATCCCGGCGGCCTCGAAGGCGTCCTTGTTGTAGTAGAGGCCGTAGGCGTCGCCGAGCAGGGGCAGGGCGCAGCGCGTGCCCTCGAACTGCGTGTACTCCAGCATCGGCTTCGGGATGAGCGCGTCCAGGTCGAGCTTGGACTTCTCGATGAACGGCTTCAGGTCGAGGAAGGCGCCCGAGGAACAGAACTTGCCGATGTTGGAGGTGGTGAACGAGGACACCACGTCCGGGCCGTTCGAACCGCCCGCCCGCAGGGCCTGGTTGAGCTTGTCGTCGTTGATGTTGCCGACGACCTTGACCTTGATGTTGGGGTGGGCCTTCTCGAAGCGGTCCACGTTCGCCTGTACGGCCTTCACCTCGGCGGGCGCGCTCCAGCCGTGCCAGAAGGTGATGGTCGTCTCGGCGTTCGGGTCGTCGGAGGCGCCGGATTCGGACTGACCGGTGCAGGCGGTGGCGAGCAGGGCGAGGGAGGCGGAGGCGGCGACCGCGACGGCCGCTTTTCTGGATATTCCGGGCATGACGAATCTCCCAGGGACAGGGCGGGGCAGGGCGAGGGTGGGACGAAGGGGGGGACGAAGAGAGGGACGAAGAGAGGGACGAAGAGAGGGACGAAGGGTGGGGACCAGGGCGTGGCGCGGGGGTCAGCGCGAGGTGTCGAAGACCTCGTCGCGGGTGGTCGCGAGCGCGCTCTCCAGTGCGCCGCGCAGTACGGGATGCTCGGTCACGTCGGCGACGGCGAGCCGGGGCCGGGAGGCGGCCAGCTCCTCCAGCTCGTCCTGGACCAGGTCGCGCAGCGCCTCACCGCCCGCGGTGAGGGAGGTGCCGCTCAGGACCACCAGCTCGGGGTCCAGTACCGAGACGAGGGAGGCGAGGCCGGTGGCCAGGCGGGTGGCGTAGGTCTGCAGCAGCCGTCGGTGCGGGTCGTCGTCGGCCTGCGCGGCGCGGGCGACGAGGGCGGCGGCGACCTCCGGGTGCGACCCCGGGGGCACGTCGGTGACGCCCAGCTCCCGGGCCAGTCCCGGCAGCGCCTGGGAACCGGCCAGCTCCTGGAAACCGCCGCTCCCGGTGCGGCTGACCTTGCGCACCAGCGGCGCGCCCGGCACGGGCAGGAAGCCGACCTCGCCGGCGCCGCCGGTCCAGCCGCGGTGCAGCCGGCCGCCGAGGACCAGGGCGGCGCCCAGGCCCTCCTGGTTCCACAGCAGGACGAAGTCCTCGTGGTCCCGGGCCGCACCGAGGCGCTGTTCGGCCACGGCCGCGAGGTTCACGTCGTTCTCGTACTCGACCGGCATCGGCAGGGCGGCGGCGAGTTCGTCGAGGAGAGCGGGGGAGTGCCAGCCGGGCAGGTGGGAGGCGTAGCGCAGCCGCCCGGTGCCCGGGTCGAAGGCGCCCGGGGTGCCGATGACGAGACGGTGGACGTCGGTCCGGGCGAGTCCGGCCGCCTTCACCGCGCCGTCGAGCGCGTCGGTGACCTGCTGGACGACGGGAGTGGCGGCACGCCGGCCCGGGGTGGGCAGCTCGTGTCGGCCGACCGTGCGCCCGGTGGCGTCGGCGACCGCGGCCAGGATGCGGCCCGGGGTCACGTCGAGCCCTGCGGCGTACGCGGCGGCCGGGTTGACCTCGTAGAGCTGGGCCCCGGGCCCGGGACGCCCCTCGGTAGTACCCCCGGCCAGCACCAGCCCCGCCGCCTCCAGCCGGGCCAGCAACTGGGAGGCGGTCGGCTTCGACAGGCCGGTCAGTTTGCCGATCCGGGTCCGGGACAGCGGCCCGTGCTCCAGCAGGAGGTCGAGTGCGGCCCGGTCGTTCATGGCGCGCAGGACGCGTGGGGTGCCCGGCGTGCCGGCGGTTCCTGCCATGCGTGTCCACACCTGCCTCTCGACCGCTCAGCTTTTCAGGGGGCGGTGGGGGAAGTCCACCGCGCCGATCACGGAACGGGTGCGAGTCTGTTAGGAAAGTTTCCTGTTGACTGAGAAACGTAGGCCGCCCGCAAAGGGCCGTCAAGAGACCGCCCCCGAGGCAACACAGTCGTTACCTCGGGGGCGGAAAGGCGGCGGAAAGGCGGCAGGACGGGGACGGGACGGGGACGGGAGCCGCTACTTGCTGGTGCTCGGCGGGGGGATCGGGGATGCCGCGATGGACTGCGGCGAGACCGAGCTCGCGTACGCCGACGGCGCCGCGACGCCCGCCGTCGGATCGGGAGCGGCGGCGCCGTCCAGCGGGACCGTGGCCCCGCCGACGATCGCGATGCCGGCCTCGTCGAAGGCGCGCTTGATGCGCCAGCGCAGCTCACGCTCGACGGTGAGGGCCTTGCCGGGCATGGTCTTCGCGGAGACCCGCACCACCATGGAGTCGAGCAGTACGGAGTCCAGGCCGAGGACCTCGATCGGGCCCCAGAGCATCTCGTTCCAGGGCTCCTCCTTGCTCATCCGCTCGCCGACCGCGGCGAGGGTCTCCTTCACCTTGTCGAGGTCCTCGTCGGAACGGACGGTCACGTCCACGCCGGCCGTCGACCAGCCCTGGGAGAGGTTGCCGATCCGCTTGACCTCGCCGTTGCGGACGTACCAGATCTCGCCGTCGACCCCGCGCATCTTGGTCACCCGCAGCCCGACCTCGATGACCTCGCCGGAGGCCACGCCCGCGTCGATGCTGTCGCCGACGCCGTACTGGTCCTCAAGGATCATGAAGACGCCGGACAGGAAGTCCGTGACCAGGTTGCGGGCGCCGAAGCCGATCGCCACACCGGCGACACCGGCGGAGGCCAGCAGCGGAGCCAGGTTGATCTGGAAGGTGCCGAGCACCATCAGGGCCGCGGTGCCGAGGATGAGGAAGCTGGCCACCGAGCGCAGTACGGACCCGATGGCCTCCGACCGCTGCCGGCGCCGCTCGGCGTTGACCAGGAGCCCGCTCAGGGCGGTGCCGCCGGACGGCCCGGTCCGCCGGTTCATCCGCTCTATGAACTTGCTGATAGCCCGCCTCACGACGGCGCGCAGCACCACCGCGATCACCACGATCAGCAGCACCCGCAGCCCGATCGCGAGCCACGTCGACCAGTTCTCCTCGACCCAGCCCGCGGCGTTCGTCGCGCTCTCGTGGGCCTCCCGGAGCGAGGGCACGGCCGGGGCCGTCGGCGACGGGGACGGCGAGGGCGACGAACCGGCGGCCAGCAGGACGGCGGCGGACAGGGACACGACGGATACCTCCAGGTGCGGCGGCCCGTCCTGCGCGGTCCGGTCCGAGGGTCCGGTCCAAGGTCACGGAAAGGTCACCGGACGGGCAGATGCACCACACTAACGGGGCACCGGACGCGGTTCGGCCCGAAATGGGCGGGAGAGACGGTGCTCACCCGCGCTCGGACTGGTCACGCCCCTGGCGTCGCGTCCCGTGTGGTCGAAAACACTCCCAGCCCGTTACCGGGACATGGTGGCGCTACGACCAGGCATGAGGGGAGACTGAACCAGATCGTCCCGGCGCGAGCCACGCGCCGCCGACGCCCAAGGAGGCACCCGTGCCGCATGTCCTGGTCCTCAACGCGTCGTACGAGCCGCTCGGCGTCGTACCGCTCCGCCGCGCGCTCGTCCTCGTCCTGGAGAACAAGGCCGTGTGCCTCGAGGAGTCCGGCGCGTTTCTGCACAGCGCGACCGTCACCGTGCCCGCACCCAGCGTGGTCCGGCTCAAGCGATTCGTGAGGGTGCCCTACCGGGGCCCCGTCCCGCTCACCCGCCGTGCCCTCTTCGCCCGCGACGGAGGCCGCTGCATGTACTGCGGCGCCGTAGCCACCAGCGTCGACCACGTCATCCCGCGCAGTCGCGGGGGCCTGCACGCGTGGGAGAACGTGGTGGCGTCCTGCCGCCGCTGCAACCACGTCAAGGCCGACCGCCACCTGGTCGAGCTGGGCTGGCGCCTGCGCCACAAACCGGCCCCGCCCACCGGTCTGGCCTGGCGCATCATCGGCACCGGCCACCGGGACCCGCGCTGGCTGCCGTACTTGCAACCGTACGGCGCGGAGGACGCCATGGCCCGGATCGACGGCATTTCCGCCTGACGCTCCGGGCCTCTGTCTGCCCGGGGTCAGCGCACCCAGTTCTTCAGCGGCTCGGTGTCCAGGGCGATCCCGACCGGCTCGGGCAGCGCGACCTCCTTGCCGAAGGGCAGCGTCTGCACGGTCTCGTACCGTCCCCCGTCCGGGCGGCTGTGCACCTTCACCTCGCAGGTGTCCCGGTCGATCAGCAGGTACACCGGGATGCCAGTCTCCGCATAGGCCCGGGGCTTGTCGATCCGATCGCGCCGGTCGGTGTCCGAGTCGTACGAGGTGACCTCGACGACCATGAGGACGGGGGCGGGGTCGGCCCATTCGCCCTGGCCGACGAAGGCCTCCGCCGGGGCCAGGGAGCCGTCCGGTCGGGCGCGACCGCCACGGTACGCCTCGATCACCAGTCCCTGTGTCGGATCCAGCCACAGGTCGGGCCGGTGTTGCATGCAGATGCGCGTCAGCCACTGGATGACACGCCCGTGGTCGCCGTCGGGCACGGCCTTCCCCCCAAGATGTCCGTTGATGAACTCGAGCCGCGCGCCTTCTATGCTCCGGTCGGCGTGGCGGGCGAGTTCTTCGAACTCGCTGACGAGCATCTGCGGCCTGTCATCGGTCACGGTCACAAGGCTCCTCCGGATCTGCGGGGGTCCACACGCTCAGCGTAGGGGAGATTCGGCCCGTCAGGCGGGGCATCCCACTCGGCGTACACGGTCTTGCCGACACTCCGCGGCTCCCAGCCCCACCGCGTGGCCAGCGCCCCCACCAGCAGGAGTCCGCGCCCGAACTGCTCGTCGACCTCCCCGACCGGGCGCGGGCGCGGCAGCCGCTCGCCACGCGGGTCGCTCACCTCGACCCGAAGGGTCCGGGGGTCGAGGGTGATGTGTACGCGGATGAGCCGTCCCCGGAGGCTGCCGTGCAACAGGGCGTTGGTCATCAGCTCCGACACGACGAGGGCGGCGTCTCCCGCGAGGCCCGGCTGCCCCCAATCCGCGACGAGCCGTGCGGCTCTGCGCCGGGCGAGGGGGACGCTGCGCTGGGTGGGGGTGTAGTCGAGCAGGTCTTCGTGGAGGAGCGGTGCGGACGGCGGCAAGGGCATGGGCTCTGCCATGGAGAGGAGCCTCCAGATGCGGGCGGCGGTGTCTCTGCCGTGCCTGTGTGGGGGCAGGACGGTGCACTTCCGCCGAGGATGGGCCGCAGAGTGAGCGGATTGATACTCAAAGTAGCGGAGTGAGCGCTCTGGGAGCAATCGCTTCAGGGAATTAATTCCCCATAGTTCGACGTTGTCGCGGATCGGCGCCACACTGTGGCGGTGACGCGATCAACTCAAGCCGCAGGAAACCGGATCTCGACGGTTCTGGGCCGCAAGCTGGGTGTCGAGCTACTGCGTCTTCGTGACGGATCGGGCCGTACACAACAGCAGGCTGCCGGCGCCATCTCCGCTACCGCGACGAAGGTCGTGAAGATGGAACGTGGCTGGGTGCCCATGCGGGACCCGGACATCCGCACGCTCTGCGAGTTCTACGGAGTGCGCGAGGACCGGACTGTCAACCGGCTGCTCGGCCTTGCCCGGCTGGACCGGGAACGCCGTAAGGCGAAGGGGTGGTGGAAGCAGTCGCCGCAGGCCGAGACGGTGGCGGAGTACATCTCCATGGAGGACGTGGCCGGTGGGGTCCGCACCTGGCAGCAGGCGTTCGTGCCCGGCCTGCTCCAAACGCCCGAGTACACAAGGGCCCTGGTGGTCAGTGAGGGAGTCTGGACGGACCCGGATGAGATCGAGGGCGTCGTCGACGTCCGGATGAAGCGGCAGGAGCGTCTTGAGGGGAGCGAGCCCCTCCAGCTCTACGCGGTCGTCTGGGAAGCCGCTCTACGGCAGCAGGTCGGCGGAGCCGACGTGATGCGCGCGCAGCTTCACCGCATCCTGGAGCTGGCCCAACTCCCCAACGTGCGGCTTCAGGTACTGCCGTTCCGGGCGGGCGGGCACGCCTGTATGGCCGGAGCCTTCAGCATCGTCTCGTTCGTCGAACCCGAGGCCGTCGACGTGGTTCACGTCGACACCATCGCGGCTACCGTGTGGGTCGAGGACGAGGCCGAAAGTGTTACGTACAGCTCGTTCTTCGACCGCACCGCACGACTGAGCCTGGCTCCCAAGGACTCGCTCAGACTGATCGAGACCATCAGCGAGGACACGCATTGATGAACGGCTTCGACTTCGTGAAGTCCAGCTACAGCAGCGGAAGCGGCGAATGCGTCGAGGTCGCCGTCAACGTACCCGGGATCGTGGCCGTCCGAGACTCCAAGGATGCCGTCGGGCCGATACTCCGTCTCGCGCCTCAGTCATGGGCGCGCTTTGCCGGCTCATCGAGGCTGTTCCGACAGGAGATTTGACCGGTGTCCGAGTTCGACTTCGTGAAGTCCGGCTACAGCAACACCACCGGCGAATGCGTCGAGGTCGCCCTCAACGTGCCCGAGACCGTGGCGGTCCGCGACTCAAAGAACTCTGGCGACGGCCCGATACTTCGCCTCGCGCCGCAGGCCTGGGCGCGGTTCGCGGGGGAGTCGGGGCGGCTGCTCGGTCAGGGGCGACTCCACGTGAGTGTGTAGCGCCAGAAGAGTCGGCGGCGCAGCCGGGCGCCGGGCAGAACCGTACGGGCCGCTTCGGTGATGTCGGAGAAGGGCATGTCGGCCGGTCGGGTCCGGGCGGTCATCGAGGTGGGGCGGGGCACTCTTCGGCCCCCGTTCTTGAGCCACCCGGTCGCGGCGTTCAGGGGGGCGGCGGTCGCGCCGAGCACGTGGTCCGTGGCGGTCTGTGGCCGGAAGAGGCCTACGACGACCAGCGTGCCGCCGGGAGCCAGGTGCCTGCGGAAGGCGTCGAGGGCTTCGGTGAACGGCAGATGGTGGAGGGTGGCGACGCAGGTGATGACGTCGTGAGGTCCGGCGGGGAGCCCTGTCAGGGCGTCCCCCACGGTGAAGGATGCCGCCGCCTCCTCGGAGGTCAGCGCGCGCGCCCGTGAGGTGATCACGGGGTCGGAGTCGACGCCGTGGACCTCGTCGGCGCGGGTGGCGAGGAGCCGGGCCAGGTCGCCGCTGCCGGAACCGACGTCCAGTGCGCTGCCGAACCGGTGGGGGAGTTGCCGCAGGATCCAGGGGTGGTAGTGGGCGTTGTGGTCCCAGGGGTGAGCGGCGTTGAACCGGTCGAGCGCCTGGAGGAGCCGAGGCGGCAGGGACGTCATGTGACTACTTTGACACCGTGAACACGCGTGCCCCCACTGTCCTCAAGCCGCTCCTTTGAGCGCCCAGATGACAGTTGTCCGCCGACTGCTCACGCCTTTCAGTACGGCCCGCGCCCGCGTCCTGGTCGGGACGGAGGCGGCTGCGGGGCAGGCGGCGGTTTGCGCAGGAGCGCGGCCGGACGGGGCGTCGTGGTCGGCCGGTGACGGCGTGGAAGTGCCAGCTCGGTCGGGGTGCCCGGCGTCGACAGGACCAGGGTCCGCCCGTCGCGCAGCACTACAGCGTCCTCGTGCCGGTCCACCTCCCACATGAGATCCGTCGGGACATCGAGAAGCCGGTTGTACGCGAACACGAGGACCTGGCGCTCGGTCAGGACGACGAAGCAGCCGTGAAGCAGGCGCCGGCCCACTGAAGAGCGGGGGTGGCGGACCGGCAGTACCGCCATCACCTTCTCGCCCTCGGCAAGCAAGCCCTGCACCCGTTCAGGCCTCTTCCACGAGAGCCCGCTGCACTGCCCCGTCCACAACGCCGCGATCGCGACCGCGTACACGAGAAGGACACCGGAGGCATCGGCGCCGTGGACGAACAACGCGGCGAGCAGCGGCAGGCCTGCCCACGGCACCGCCAGGAGCGCCAGTCGCCCGGTGCCCTGCCGTGTGGTCATGCCGACCACGGTAGCGAGGAGAGCTGCCGACGGCTTCGCCGATTTCCCTCATCCGCGTGCGGCCTGCGTGCAGCCAGGGGCGGTGCCCACGGCGCGCTCACGAGGGTGGGTGACACCGGCGTGACCGGTTTGGGTGATCCGCCGGAGGGTTAGGTGATTTTTTGACCGGGTTCATGACTTTTGAGGTTGGTGGCGTGTGAACAGGGCCACGTTGTCGGTGCCGGGGCGCCTGTCTTCGCGCGGACTGGGTAGGGGCTGCCGTAACCCGCCAAAAGCGTGCTCGACAGAGCTCGACCAAAGCTCACAAAGGAGACCCCCGTGGCTGCACTGGCACCGCTTCTGCTCCCGGCCCCGTCCAAACCCGTGGCGGAGCCGTCCACACCCTGGGCGGAGCCCTCCGCCGCCTCCGAGACCCCGCACTACTGCGTCTTCGGCGCGACCGGGAGCTGCGCCGAGGCCCCGCTGACCAGCGAACCGCCGCTGCCCGACGCCGAGCCCCTCACCAGCGAGTCGCCGTTCGCCGACGCCGTACCGCTGACCAGCGAGTCCTCGCCCGAGCTCACGGCGGACGTGCCGGAGCAGGGTGGCCCCTCCTTCGCCGTCCCCGTCCCGGAACCCACGAGGTCGTAGAGGTCACAGATGCCAGCAGCCCGGCCGGCCGAGCCACCCACCGAGGACCTTCCCGAAGGCCTTCCCGAGGATCTGACCAGGCTCGCCGCCCTGCATGGCGTCGCCACCTCCCACCGACCGTCCCCGGACCGCACCGTCCCGGCCTCGGCCACCGCCGTCACCCTCGCGCTGGCCGCCCTCGGCGTGGACACGAGCACGCCCGGCGCCGTACGGGCCGCGCTCACCGCCCGTGAGGGCGAGCTGCGCGCACGGCTGCTGCCGCCCACCGTCGTCGGCCGGAGCGACGGCGGCACCCCGCCCGCCCTGGCCGCCCTGCCCGAGGGCACCCGGCTGCGCGTCGACACCGAGCAGGGCGAGACCCGCACCGACGCGAGGCGGCTCCCGCCCGGAGTCCACCGCCTGAGCGCCACCGCGCCGGACGGCCGGACCGCCGAGGCCCACCTGATCGTCGCGCCCGCCCGGCTGCCCACCCCCGCCACCCGCTCCTACGGGCTCCTCGTCCAGCTCTACTCCCTCCTCTCCCGCCGCTCCTGGGGCATGGGCGACCTCGGCGACCTCGGCGAACTGGCCGCCTGGGCCGGACGCGCCCTCGGCGCCGGATTCGTACAGGTCAACCCGCTGCACGCGGCCGTGCCCGGCGCCCCCACCGACCCGTCCCCCTACCGCCCCTCCTCGCGCCGCTTCCCCGACCCCGTGCACCTGCGGATCGAGGACGTGCCCGAGTTCGCGTACGTCACCGACCACGAGCGCGCCCGGACCCTGCGGGAACGGGCCGGGCGGCTGCGCGAGGGCGTGCTGGACAAGGACGCCCTCATCGACCGGGACGCCGTGTGGGAGCTGAAGCGCGACGCCCTGGAACTGCTCCACGAGATCCCCCTCGGCCCCGGCCGCCGCGCCGCCTACTGCGACTACCTCGCCGACCAGGGCACCGCCCTCGAGGACCACGCCACCTGGTGCGCCCTCGCCGAGATCCACGGCTCCGACTGGCACCGGTGGCCGGAGGGGTTGCGCGACCCCCGTTCGGCCGAGACCGACCGGGCCCGCACCGAGCTGATGGACCGCGTCGACTTCCACGCCCGCCTCACCTGGCTCACCGACACCCAGCTCACCGCCGTCCAGCACACCGCCCGCGAGGCGGGCATGCCGGTCGGGATCGTCCACGACCTCGCCGTCGGCGTGCACCCGCGGGGCGCCGACTCCTGGGCCCAGCAGGAGTACTTCGCCGCCGGCATGTCGGTGGGCGCACCGCCGGACGCGTTCAACTCACGCGGCCAGGACTGGGGCCTGCCGCCCTGGCGCCCCGACCGCCTTGCCGACTGCGGCTACGCACCCTTCCGGCGCCTGCTGCGAGGCCTGTTCCGGCACGCCGGAGCCCTGCGCATCGACCACGTCATGGGCCTGTTCCGGCTCTGGTGGGTCCCCGAGGGCCACCCGCCCACCGAGGGCACCTACGTCCACTACGACGCCGAGGCCATGCTCGCCGTCCTCGTCCTGGAGGCCGCCCGGGCCGGCGCCCTGGTCATCGGCGAGGACCTGGGCACCGTGGAGCCCGGGGTGCGCGAGACGCTGCGCGAACGCGGGGTGCTCGGTACCTCGGTGCTGTGGTTCGAACGGGACTGGACCGGCGACGGCCGCCCCCTGCCGCCCGAGCGGTGGCGCGCCGACTGCCTGGCCACCGCCACCACCCACGACCTGCCGTCCACCGCTGCCCGCCTCACCGGCGAACACGTCGAACTCCGCGACCGGCTCGGGCTGCTCAGCCGCCCGCTGGAGGAGGAACGCGCCGAGGCGTCCGCGGACACGGCCCAGTGGCTGGACGTACTGGCCCGGCTCGGGCTGCTGCACGGCACCGGCGGCGACACCGGAACGCCCGCCGAGGAGGCGGAGATCCAGGCCGTGCACCGCTTCCTGCTGCGCACCCCCGCCCGCATGGTCGGCATCTGGCTCCCGGACGCCGTCGGCGACCGCCGCCCGCAGAACCTGCCCGGCACCTGGGACCAGTACCCGAACTGGCGGCTGCCCGTCGCCGACGCCGAGGGCCGCCCGGTCACCCTGGAGGAACTGGCCGCCTCGCCCCGCCTGCACGCCCTGATCGACGTCGTACGGGAACGCGGCGGCGACTGGAACAGCCTGGGCGGGACGGCTGAGCGGGACGGCTGAGCGGGACGGCTGAGCGGGACGGGATGGTCGAGAGGGATGGCCGAGAGGTGCCCGCGGGCCCCGTACGGGCACCCCGCGCGCGCGGCCGCCGCGGGCGTTCGCTAACTTTGCACCGTGGACAAGAAGAACGCCCTGCGCGCCGGCGCCCTGGCAGCCGGTACGACGCTGATGATGCTGCTCATGTCGTCCCCCGCGCTCGCGCTGACCCGCGACGACGGCGACGACCCCGGCACCGGCCTGAGCGTCGTCGAGACGCTGGGCCTCTACGTCCTGACCCCGGTCGCGCTGTTCGCGATCATCGCGGGACTGATCATGGTCCTGGACAAGTCCCACCCGGAGCACCGGGTGACGACCCCCGGCGCCAAGGCCAAGACCAAGGCCAAGGTCAAGGCCGGCGCGAAGGCCTGACCGCCCGCTTCAGCCTCACCGAGGGCGCCGCCCCCACCGCACGTACGCGCGTCAGCCGTACGCGGACGGGGACGGCGCCCTTCGGTGTCTGCGCGGTCAGGGGCTCGGTGCCGTCAGATAGCGCTGGACCGTGGGCGCCAGCCAGGCCACGACCTCCTCGCGGTGGAGCGCCGCGGCCTGCGGGAACCGCAGCACGTACCGGGTGAGTGCCACGCCGAGCACCTGCGTCGCGACGAGCGCGGCCCGCGCCGGGGCCTGCTCGGGATCCGGGCACACCCGCCGGGCGACCGGCAGCAACTGGTCGCGGAAGATGCCCTGCATGCGCTCGGCCCCGGCCTGGTTGGTGACCCCGACCCGGAGCAGCGCGGTGAGCACCTCGTTCTCCTCCCACATGGCGAGGAAGTGGGTCACCAGGACCCGCCCGACCTCCTCGCGCGGCCCCGCGGCCAGGTCGGGCAGGGCGAGGTCGACGGTGACGGCCGCCGCGAACAGGCCCTCCTTGTTGCCGTAGTACCGCATCACCATCGACGGGTCGATGCTCGCGTCCCGGGCGACGGCGCGGATGGTGGCCCGCTCGTATCCGTCGGCGGCGAAGCGCTCGCGGGCCGCGTCGAGGATCGCGGCGCGGGTGGTGTCGGAGCGGCGGGCGGGCGGCTCGTTGTCATCGGTCCTGCCGTGAAGCGCTGTACGGGGCATGCCCACAAGCGTAGGCCAACACGCGTAGGCCAACAAGTGTTGACGTCGAGTCCGGCCGCCCCTACGGTGACAACAAGCGTTGGCAAACAAATGTTGGCCAACGGGCGCAGGCAAGCAGGCACAGGCAAGAAGGCGCAGACAAGTAGACGCAGACAAGTAGACGCAGACAAGTAGACGTAGGCAAGCAGGCGTAGGCAGCACCGCAAGGAGGCCCCCCATGAACGGAACCCGGCACGTGTCCCCCCGCTCCGTGATCGTCGTCGGTTCGGGCCCCACCGGCCTGCTCCTGGCCGGTGACCTCGCCACCGCCGGCATCCCCGTCACCCTCGTCGAGAAGCGCCCGCACCGGATCAGCAACCTCTCCCGCGCCTTCGTGCTGCACGCCCGCACCCTCGAGCAACTCGACGCCCGCGCCCTCGCGGACGGCCTGGAGGCCGTGGGCAGGCCCCTGGACCGCCTCCGCCTCTTCGGCAGCCTCACCGTCGACCTCGCCACCCTGCCCTCCCGGTTCCGGCACCTCCTCGTCCTGCCGCAGTACGAGGTCGAGAAGGTGCTGGAGCGGCGGGCGGTGGAGGCCGGGGTGGAGTTCCGGTACGAGACCGAGACGACCGGGGTGCGCCAGGACATCGAGAAGGACTCGACGGAGGGCGGCGTCACCGTCGAGGTCCGCGGCCCGGACGGGGAGCCGCAGACACTGCGCGCGGCGTACGTCGTCGGCGCCGACGGCATGCGCAGCACCGTGCGCGACGCGATCGGCCTGCCGTTTCCCGGGCACTCGGTCATCCGTTCCGTCGTCCTCGCCGACGTGCGCCTCGCCGAGGAGCCGGAGACGCTGCTGACCGTCAACGCCGTCGGGGACGCCTTCGCCTTCCTCGCACCGTTCGGCGACGAGTACTACCGCGTGATCGGCTGGCACCGCGGGCGGAACGTCCCCGACAGCGAGCCCCTCGGCCTCGAGGAGGTCAAGGAGATCACCCGTCTCGCCCTGGGCCGGGACTTCGGGATGCACGACGCCCGCTGGATGTCGCGGTTCCACAGCGACGAGCGGCAGGCGCCCGCCTACCGCGTGGGCCGCGTCTTCCTCGCAGGCGACGCGGCGCACGTGCACACGCCGGCCGGCGCCCAGGGCATGAACACCGGCCTCCAGGACGCGGCGAACCTGAGCTGGAAACTGGCGGCCGTGCTGCACGGGCACGCCGGGCCCGAACTGCTGGACACCTACCAGACGGAGCGGCACCCCGTGGGCCGGTCGGTGCTGCGCAGCAGTGGCGGCATCGTCCGCCTCGCCATGGCCAAGCGCCCCTGGACGCTGGCGCTGCGGGCGGCCGTCACCACCGTCCTCGACCACCTGGGCCCGGCCCGTCGCCGGGCGGCCGGCCACATCACCGGCGTCGGCCTCCGCTACCCGGCCCCCCGCGGGGCCCACCGGCTGACCGGCACCCGCGTGCCCGACGTGGCCCTCGCGGGCGGCGGGCGGCTTCACGAGGCACTGCGCGGCGGACGGTTCGTGCTCATCGCCCCAGGAGCAGCCCCTGGGGCAGCCTCAGAGGCAGCCCCAGAGACCGCCTCCGGGGGCCGGGAGCGGCTGGCCGTGGAGCGCTGGGCGAGCCGTCGCCGTACGACGGTGCTGGTGCGGCCCGACGGGTACGTGGCCTGGGCGGCGGACGACGCGAGTGCGGCGGAGACCGGGGCGGCGGTGGCCGCGCACGTGGGCCGAGCGTGAGCGGCCGTCTACTTCTCGGTGCCGGCGAGGAGGTCCCGCAGCAGGCCGGTCAGCCGACCGGCCCGCTCGGCGTCGAGGGAGGCCAGGGCCTGGGTCTGGACGTCGAGGCCCGCGCCGACCGCCTCGTCGATCAGCTCGAGACCCCGGTCGGTGAGGGTGACGTGAAGTGCCCGGCGGTCGTGCGGGTCGGGGGAGCGGCGCAGCAGTCCGGCCCGTTCGAGCTTGTCGAGGCGGCCGGTCATGCCGCCGGTGGTGAGCATCAGCGTGGCAGAGAGCTGCCGGGGGGAGAGCGTGTAGGGCTCCCCGGAGCGGCGCAGGGTGGCCAGGGCGTCGAACTCTCCGCGCGAGATGCCGAAGCGCGCGTACGCCTTCTCCATCCGGTCGCCCATCGCGCGCGCCAGCCGGAAAACCCGGCCGAACACCTCCATGGCGGCCGTGTCCAGGTCCGGCCGCACCACCGCCCACTGGTCGATGATCGCGTCGACGGGGTCCTTGTGCGGCTCGGACCGCTGCTCGGGGCGTTCAGTCATGGCACGAGTATCAAGTCCGTTCCGCTCGACCGCAAGAAAGTAGCTTGACGGAAACTGGCTTAGAAGTAACCTATCTACCTTTTCGCCGTCACCGTCGCCGTACGCCCGAAGGGGCGCCCGCCACCTGTCTGCGCGGGCGCCCCCGGGGCGTACTCGTGAGGTGCGGGTTACTCGCCCGCCGCCGCACCCGCCCCCGCACCGGCCGCCGCGTCCGCCGCCTGCGCCCGCAGTGCGCGCTCCACGCCCGAACGGGACTCCGAGACCAGCCGCCGCAGCGCCGCGTTCGGCTCGGCGGAGGACAGCCAGGCGTCCGTCCGCTCCAGGGTCTCCTGGGAGACCTGCACCGCCGGGTACAGGCCGACCGCGATCTGCTGGGCCATCTCGTGCGAACGGGACGCCCAGACACTCTTCAGCGCCTCGAAGTACCGCTCCGTGTACGTCGCCAGCAGCTCGCGCTGGTCGGTCTGGACGAAGCCGGCGATGACCGCCTCCTGCACGGCGTTCGGCAGCTTGTCGGAGTCGACGACCGACTCCCAGGCCTCCGCCTTGGCCGCCTCGGTCGGGCGGGCGGCACGCGCGGTGGCGGCGTGGCGCTCACCGGCGGCCGTCTTGTCCCGCTCGTACTCGCTCTGGATCTCCGAACCGCCGAACCGGCCCACGGCCGCGAGACGCTGCACGAACGCCCAGCGCAGCTCGGTGTCGACGGCCAGGCCCTCGATGGTCTGCGTACCGTCGAGCAGCGCGTCCAGCAGGTCAAGCTGCTCCGGCATCCGCGCCGTCGCCGCGAACGCCCGCGCCCACGCAAGCTGGTGGTCACTGCCCGCCTCGGCCGCGCGCAGGTGCGCCAGCGTGGCCTCGGTCCAGCGGGTGAGCAGTGCCTCGCGGGTGTTCGGGTCGGCGTACTGGTCGACGGCCAGCTTCACCTGGCGGTGCAGCGACTGCACGACACCGATGTCGGACTCCTTGCCGATCCCGGACAGGACCAGCGACAGGTAGTCGCGGGTCGCCAGCTCCGCGTCCCGCGTCATGTCCCACGCCGACGCCCAGCACAGGGCGCGCGGCAGCGACTCCGTGAAGTCGCCGAGGTGCTCGGTGACGACCGCCAGGGACTGCTCGTCCAGGCGGACCTTGGCGTACGACAGGTCGTCGTCGTTCAGGAGCAGCACCGCCGGGCGGGGCTTGCCCACGAGCTGCGGTACGGCGGTCAGCTCGCCGTCCACGTCCAGCTCGACGCGCTCCCCGCGCACCAGCTTGCCGTCGCCGTCGAGGTCGTAGGCGCCGATCGCGATGCGGTGCGGGCGCAGCGTCGGCTCTCCCTTGGCGCCCGCCGGGAGTGCCGGGGCCTCCTGGCGGATGGCGAAGGACGTGATGACGCCGTTCGCGTCCGTCTCGATCTCCGGGCGCAGGACGTTGATGCCGGCCGTCTCCAGCCACGCCTTCGACCAGGTCTTCAGATCACGGCCGGAGGTCTCCTCCAGCGCACCCAGCAGGTCCGACAGACGCGTGTTGCCGAACGCGTGCCGCTTGAAGTACGCCTGCACGCCCTGGAAGAACGCGTCCTGACCGACGTACGCGACGAGCTGCTTGAGCACGCTCGCGCCCTTGGCGTACGTGATGCCGTCGAAGTTGACGAGCACGTCGTCCAGGTCGCTGATGTCCGCCATGATCGGGTGCGTGGACGGCAACTGGTCCTGCCGGTACGCCCAGGTCTTCATCTGGTTGGCGAACGTCGTCCACGAGTGCGGCCACTTCGAGCCGGGCGCGTCCGCCTGGCAGGCGGCCTCGGCGTAGGTGGCGAACGACTCGTTCAGCCACAGGTCGTTCCACCACTCCATGGTGACCAGGTCGCCGAACCACATGTGCGCCAGCTCGTGCAGGATCGTCGCAGCCCGCACCTCGTACGCGGCGTCCGTCACCTTCGAGCGGAACACGTACTGGTCGCGGATGGTCACCGCGCCCGCGTTCTCCATCGCGCCCGCGTTGAACTCAGGCACGAAGAGCTGGTCGTACTTCTTGAACGGGTACTGGTAGTCGAACTTCTCCTGGAACCACTCGAAGCCCTGCCGCGTCACCTCGAAGATCGCGTCCGAGTCGAGGTGCTCGGCCAGCGAGGGCCGGCAGTAGATGCCGAGCGGCACGGACTGGCCGTCCTTCTCGTACACGCTGTGCACCGAGTGGTACGGGCCGACGATCAGCGCCGTGATGTACGACGAGATGCGCGGGGTCGGCTCGAAGACCCAGACGTTCTCCCGGGGCTCCGGCGTCGGCGAGTTGGAGATGACCGTCCAGCCCTCGGGCGCGGTCACGGTGAACTGGAAGGTCGCCTTCAGGTCCGGCTGCTCGAAGCTCGCGAAGACCCGCCGCGCGTCCGGCACCTCGAACTGCGTGTACAGGTACGCCTGGTCGTCCACCGGGTCGACGAAGCGGTGCAGGCCCTCGCCGGTGTTGGTGTACGCGCAGTCGGCGACCACGCGCAGGACGTTGCGGCCCGGCAGCAGCCCCGGCAGGGCGATGCGGGAGTCCTGGAACACCTCGTCGGGGGCCAGGGCGTCGCCGTTCAGCGTCACCTCGTGGACCGTCGGCGCGACCAGGTCGATGAAGGACTCGCCGCCGCCCCCGCCCCCGCCGCCGGTCTCCGCGACGTCGAAGCGCACCGTGGTCACGGACCGGTAGGTGCCGCCCTCCTGCGCGCCGGTGAGGTCGAGATCGATCTCGTACGAGTCAACGGTCAGCAGCGTCGCCCGCTGCCGCGCCTCTTCGCGAGTCAGGTTTGTGCCAGGCACGCGGTCATCTCCTCGTCATGTGTGGTTGCGCCATCCTTCCACGTGACCTGTGCCGAACGCGATGTCCGTTTCCCGCCGGTGCGCGGGCCCCTCGCGCGTGAGCCTGGACGCATGAACGGTTACACGGCACGCCCCGTCCCCCGCCCCACCCTCAGGGAACTGCGCACGACCGACGACGCGGGCCGCGCCCCCGCTCCCGTGACCGACGACGAGGGCGGCGCCCCACTGCGCTGCTGCCTGCGCCACAGCCGCCCCGGCGAGCGAATCGCGCTGGTCTCCTACGCCCCACTGCGCCGCTGGGCGGCACGGACCGGCGCCGACCCGGGCGCCTACGACGAGCAGGGGCCGGTCTTCATCCACGCCGAGGAGTGCGCGGGGCCGGACGGCGCGGGGCCGGACGGCGAGGGGCTCGCGTTCACGAACTCGCACCGCACCGTGCGCCGTTACTCCGTCGAGGGACGCATCCTGGGCGGAAGCCTGGTCGAACCCGACGGGTTCGCGCCCGCCCTCCGAAACGCGTTCGACGACCCGGCCGTGGCGTTCGTCCACGTCCGGGCCGTCGAGTACGGCTGCTTCCTCTACGAGGTCACGAAGGGATAGCCGGGGCTCAGCCCTTCAGCTCCGCCGCCACCAGCTCCGCGATCTGCACCGCGTTCAGGGCCGCGCCCTTGCGCAGGTTGTCGTTGGAGACGAACAGGGCGAGGCCGTTGTCCACGGTCTCGTCCTGGCGGATGCGGCCCACGTACGACGGGTCCTGGCCGGCCGCCTCCAGCGGCGTCGGCACCTCGGTGAGCGCCACGCCGGGGGCGCCGGCCAGCAGCTCCTTGGCGCGCTCCACGCTGATCGGGCGGGCGAAACGGGCGTTGATCTGGAGGGAGTGGCCGCTGAAGACGGGCACGCGCACACAGGTGCCGGAGACCTTCAGACCGGGGATCTCGAGGATCTTGCGGGACTCGTTGCGGAGCTTCTGCTCCTCGTCCGTCTCGTGCAGACCGTCGTCGACGATGGACCCGGCCAGCGGCAGCACGTTGTACGCGATCGGCGCCACGTACTTCTCCGGCTTCGGGAACTCCACGGCGGAGCCGTCGTGGGTCAGCCTGGGGGCGTCCGCGCCCGCCTTCTGGACCTGCTCGAACAGCTCGTCCACGCCGGCCAGGCCGGAGCCGGACACCGCCTGGTAGGTGGCGACGACGACGGCCTCCAGGCCCGCTTCCGTGTGCAGCGGACGCAGGACCGGCATCGCGGCCATCGTGGTGCAGTTCGGGTTGGCGATGATGCCCTTGGGGCGGTCGGCGATCGCGTGCGGGTTCACCTCGGACACCACCAGGGGGACCTCGGGGTCGCGGCGCCAGGCGGAGGAGTTGTCGATCACGACGGGGCCCTGGGAGGCGACCTTTTCGGCGAGCGCCTTGGAGGTGGCGCCGCCCGCCGAGAACAGCACGATGTCGAGACCGGAGTAGTCGGCGGTGGCCGCGGCCTCCACCGTCACGCCGTCCAGCTCCCGGCCGGCGCTGCGCGCCGAGGCGAACAGGCGCAGCTCGGTGACCGGGAACTCGCGCTCCGTGAGGATCCTGCGCATGACCGTGCCCACCTGACCGGTGGCTCCGACGATTCCGACCCTCACGGTGACTCCTTCTCCGTTTGTACGCGTGTTGTACGCGTGTCTTCACGCGCGCTTTGCTCGGCCGAGACTTTTCCATCATGGGGCGAAGCCCGGCCCGCCTGTCCAATCCATTGCGCGGTGTGCCCGCGCAATGGGACGCGGCGACTGGGACAGTGGGTGTGGTCCTTGCGTACGAAACCCGGCTGAGCTGCAGGAATTCCGTCGCATCGCCGCCGCGCCGCAAGCTGTGCTGTTCCGCCCCTGCCCATCCCTTCCCGCCGCACACGACGATGTGACGTACGCCTCGCACCGAAAGGCGGCCGTACCGGCGAACGTTTCGGGCCCCGCCCGCGTCCTAGGGGAAACGTGGCCGGGGGAGGGGTGGCTTTGCTGCGCAGGAAGGCCCGCCGGGGCCAGGGGGACGCCGTGGGCGACGATCCCCTGGACGCGGCACAGGAACGCCGGGTGCGGGCGGTGCTCGCGCTGGGCGGGGTGCCGCAGGCGGACCTGCCGGACGGGGTGCAGCAGGTCCGGCTGCGGCTGCTGGAGCGGACGGCCAGTGGCCGCGAGGCGCCGCGCGACGTGTCCGCGTGGGCGGCCGTCGTCGCCTCCAACCTGGCCATGGACTGGCACCGGGCCAGGCGCCGCCAGGACCGGCTCGGCGAACGCCTGGCCGCGCTGCGCCAGACGGAGCATCCCCGGGACGAGGACACCAGCGTCCTCTCCCTCGCCGTCGCCCAGGGCCTGGACGAGCTGCCCGACGCCCAGCGCCAGGTTCTCGTCCTCCGTTTCTACGCCGACCTGCCGGTGCGCGGCATCGCCGAGGAGCTGGGCATTCCCGAGGGCACGGTCAAGAGCAGGCTGCACACGGCGGTACAGGCGCTGCGCGCCCGCCTGCACGAGGACGAGGTGGTGTGAGATGGCCGCCGAAGAGCACCCCGCGGGACAGAACCCGGCGGGACAGAATCCCGCGGGACAGAACCCCGTCGGGTACGACGCGCTGATGGCCGCGATCACGGGCGAGCCCCTGCCGCCCGGCGCGAGTGCGGACGCCCACGGCGAGTACCGGTCGGCGACGGCCGACGTGGCGCTGCTGCGGGACCAACTGGACATCCTCGGCCGCGTCCTGGGCGAGGCACCCCCCGAGCCGCACACGCTCGGGCGGCACACGCCTGAGGCGCACATGCCCGGGTCGCGCACGCCCGAGGCGCACACGCCTGAGCCGCGTACGCCCGGGTCGCGTACGCCTGAGCCGCGTACGCCCGGGTCGCGTACGCCTGAGCCGCGCACCCCCGGGCCGCACACCCCCGAGCCGCACACCCCCGGGGCGGCGCGCCCGGCGATCACGCGCAGGCCACGGCGCCGGCCGTTCCGTCTCGCTCTGGGTGTTCTCGCGGCGGCCTGTGCGGGTGTCGTGGTCACGGGGCTGGGCTGGCTGGTGGTGGAGGGCGGAAGCGTGGCCACCCAGGACGCGGCGGGTGGCAGCGCGGCCGACAGGTCCGCGGCGCGGCCGGAGAGCCCGGACGCGGGCCAGGAGGCCGCCGTGGTCTTCGGCACCGCCCGCTACCTCGCCTGCGCCCGTCTGGTGGCCGAGGGCACGGTGACCGCCGCAGAACCGGTGCCGGGCGCCGCACAGCACCGGATCACCCTCCGCGTGACCCGCGCGTACGCACCGGAGGAGAGCACCGAGCCGGCGACGACGACGTTCGTCCTGGACGACAGCCTCGCCCGGCTCGGCACGGGCGACCGGGTACTGGTCGGCGTCCTGCGGGACCGACCCACCGCGGACACGGTGATCACCGGCGACCGGAACATCACCACCGCCCGCACCCGGATCACCGCCTCCCTCACCGACTCCCGCACCCTCACCTGCGACTGACGACCCACCCCGAGCACGCGAACGCGAAAGGGGGCGGGCGCCCGACACGGCGCGCCCGCCCCCTCCCCGTACCGCACCGGACTACGGCACGACCTTCCCGATCCGCACGCTGCCCAGGCCCGCGACCGTGCCGTGGGCGTTGACAAGCTGGACCCGGCCGAAGAACTCACGGCCCTCGGGGGCGGCGGCCAGCGCGGTGACGCTGCCGGTCACCGTCGCCGAGTCGCCCGTGCCGAGCTTCACCGGCGCCGAGTCGTCCACGGTGACCGAGCCGAGGCCGGCCGCGAAGTACACGTCCCGGTAGTCGTACTCCGTGCTGCCCGACGGTACCGAGTAGCCCGCGACCTCGACGGTGTACGTACCGGCGGCCGGCTTCGCGAGGGAGACCGACTCCTCCGAGTCGCCGTCGGCGGACTGGGCGACGACGGCGCCGTCCTCGTCGTAGACCGTCAGGTCCAGGTCGGCGGCCGCGTCGGAGACGCCCCCGATGGTGACGTCCAGCGACTCGGCGCCCTCGGGCACCTCGACCGTGGAGGTGGCCGTCCCGCCCTGCTCGATGGACGGACGGGACGTCTCGGAGGAGCCGAGCGGACCGCCGACCAGCTTGCCCTCGAGCGGGGCGTACCGGTTCGTCACCGTCCAGGAGGCGTCGGCCGGGGTGCCGACCTTCGCCTCGGGCACGGTCACGACCTCCGGGTCGAAGGCCGCGCCGAGCACGGTGACGTCCAGCTTGTAGGGGTTGTGGAGGAGCGGCGAGGTGCGCCGCGCCTCGACCTCGACCTCCCAGACACCGGGCTGCGGGTCGGCGTACGCACGCACGTCGGGGCGGCAGCCGTTGCCGTCGAGGTAGTTGTTGTAGCAGTACGGCGTGGAGGTGTTGTCCGCCGGGACGCCGTACGGGTGGATGGAGATGAACCGGGTCTGGCTCTCACCCCTGAGCCCGCCGATCGCCACCTCGAGCGCCTTCGCGCCCTCGGGGACGGTCACGAAGTAGGACTTGGTGCTGTTGCGGTCCACCGAGCTCTTCGCGGAGAAGTCGTACGCGAGCGGGGCGGAGACCACGACCGTGGTGAGGACCTGCTGGTCGACGCCCCGGGTGCGCGGGTCGTCGACCTCGAGGATCGCGCTCTTGACACCGGCGGAGCCGGGCCGTGCCTCGACCTTCACGGTCACCGGCTCGTTCAGCGGCAGCCGCACCTCGTCCCGGCCGACGATCCGGAAGGTGTGCCCCGCGTTGTTCTCGAAGTCCAGCTCGTGCCGGATCGCCCGGTCGGCGCCGGACGTACGCGTGAGCGTGATCTCGTACGTCTTCTTCTGCCCGGCCTTCAGGCCGCCCTCGCGGTCGTAGAGGCCGGTGCCGTAGCCCGGGGTCTGAAGGAACTGGTCGATCGCGGTGTCGACCGGCGCCTTGACCGTGTACTCGTGGGCGGTGACGCCGCGCCGGATCGACTTCCAGGCGTCGGGGACGTCGATCAGGCCCGCGCCCTCCTCGTACGCCTGCACGCCCCTGATGTGGTCGGCGGTGGAGGTCAGGGCCGTGCGCAGCTTGGCCGGGGTGAGGTCGATGCGGGCCTGCTTCGCCGCCGACAGGAGCAGCGCGGAGGCGCCCGCGGCCTGCGGGGAGGCCATCGAGGTGCCCTGGAGCATGCCGTAGCCGGCCGGGAGGTCGTAGCCCGCCTCCGGGACCGGGGCGCCGGACATCCAGGTCTGGATGGAGTTGATCGCGGCGCCGGGCGCGGTCAGCGTCGGCGTGAAGCCGCCGTCCTCACGCGGGCCGCGCGAGGAGAACGGCATCATCTGGTACCTGGTCCGCACCGCGGAGCCGTAGTTGGCGGCCCAGGTCTCGCGGGAGATGGACGCGCCGACCGAGATCACCTTGTCGGCGAGTCCGGGGTCGCCGATGGTGTTGGCGCCGGGGCCGGAGTTGCCCGCGGAGATGACGAGCTGCACGCCGTAGGTGTCGATGAGGCGCGTGTACAGCTCGGCGCGCGCGTTGTTGCCGTCGTTGAGCGCGGGCAGGCCGCCGATCGACATGTTGACGATGTCGACGTCGCGGTTGACGACGAGGTCGATCATGCCCTCGGTGAGCGCGACGTTGGTGCAGCCGCCGCTCCAGGTGCAGGCGCGCGAGGAGACGATCTGCGCGCCGGGGGCGGCGCCGTCCATCCGGCCGCCGAACAGCCCGTTGGCGGCGGCGAGTCCGGCGACGTGCGTGCCGTGCTCGGACTCGATGACGCCGATGTTGACGAAGTCCGCCTTGGCACCGGCGGAGTTGTAGACGACGTTCTTGCGGATCTCGACGACGAAGGGCTGGCGCTCGGCCACGTCCGTCTTCGGGTCGTCGGTGCCGAAGTAGCCGACCTGGAAGCCGTCCTTGTAGGGCTTCATCGGCTTGTCGTCGGAGAAGTCGTGGTTGTCGTTCAGGTCGACGCGGACCGTGCCGGCCTTCGCGTCGTACAGGACGCCCCAGGAGTCGGTGGTGTCGCCGTCCCGGTTGGCGTCGCCCGCGGCGTCACCGCCGGTGGTGTAGGACTCCAGGAAGGTGCTGACCCGGTACGAGCCGGCGGGCGCCGTCCACGTCTGCCCGCCGTAGGTGAAGGTGGGGCCGGAGACGGCGGTGGTCATCGGGCGCCAGGTCCGGTCGCCGTCGACGACGGGGTCGGTCGCGGTGACCCAGTCGACGATCTTGCGTTCGCCGGTGGTGGTCTTCTGCAGCGCCGGGTGGGCGAGGTCGACGCCCGAGTCGAGGATGCCGATGGTGATCCCGCGGCCGTCCGACTTCGGGTGCCTCTTCACGAAGTCGACGGCGCCCGTCTCGAAGGACGGGTTGTACGGGTTCTTGGCCGGGGTCCAGCGGTTCGGGCCGCGGTAGTGGTTGCGGCTCTTGTGCGACGCGGCGCCCTCGGCCATGTCCGCGCCCGGCGTCGGGTCGTCCAGCGGTATCTCCTCGCGCAGGTCGATGCCGTGCACGGAGGAGAGCTTCGCGGCGGCCGCGATGGCCGAGTCCGCCTTGGCGGTGGGGACGGTGGCGCGGACGTAGCCCAGCTCGTCGTAGGTGCGGCCGACGGTGCCGCCGGCGACCGCGTCCAGGTCCTTCGCCACCTGCTCGGTCCGGCCCGGCGCGGTGGCGACCATCATCGTGACGTTCTTCTCGCCGCCGGCCTTCGCCTCGGCGAGCAGGTCCGCGTCGTCGGAACCGAGCTTGTCGTGCGCGGACTTGACGGAGGCGTCGACGGGGGGCGCGGTCGCCGGACCGTCGGCGGCGAGGGCCACGGGGACGGGCCCGACCGCGGCGAGCGCGGCGACGAGGCCGGCGGCCAGGGCGATGCGGGCCGCGCGTCTCGCGCCCGGTATCGGTTCCCGCTGAGGGCTGTGGGTCATCGGCATCCCTTGTAGGTGAGGGAACGTGGGGAACGACCAAGGCCGATCGGCCCTGGCCGACGCAGTCCGGAATCCGATCCCGGACGACCGCTCAGCTTTACTCAAGGGATCACTGTTTGGGGAGAGTTGTCCGGGACGGGATGGAGCCATGGCGTACTTCCGCCATACGCCATCGCGGACACAAGGGGCGGGCCGTGACAATCCCGGGCCATGACGATCCCGGGCCATGAGGAGGGGCCGCCGGGTTTCGCACCCGGCGGCCCCTCCTCTCCCCTCCTGGCGACCGCCCCGGTCCGTCACTACCGGGGCAGCACCACGACGTACGCCGCGGGTTCCCGGTCCCCGGCCGCCATCAACGCCGTACGGACCACGGCAGCCTGGTGCTCGAGGGAGTCCCGCAGCCCCCGCGCGGTGAGGTGTACGACCGTGATGCCCAGGCGTTCCAGGTGCTCGCGCTTGCGGGCGTGTTCCGCACCGGCGGCGTCGTCCTCCTGCTGCCGGTGGGCCCGGGTGTCCAGCTCCAGCGCCACCGCCTGCTCGGGCCAGAAGGCGTCCACACCGCCCAGGTGGGGGCCGCCGGGCAGGCGCAGGTCGACGTTCCAGACCGGCTCCGGCAGGGCGTGCTCGCGCACCATCCGGTACAGCCGCTGCTCGGCCAGCGCCCGCCCCTCGGCGACCAGCGAGTCCACGGCGTCCACCACGTGCGGGCGGCTGAGCAGCCGGGCCCGGTTCAGCTCCCGGACCACCGCGGCCGGCTCGCAGTGCCCGCCGCGCACCGCCTCCGTCAGCAGCCGGCGCACCGCTCCCGGGTCGGTCAGCTCGGCCACCGCGTCCGCCAGGGCCCGCGCCACCGGCGCCACCGGAACCCCGGTCAGCTCCACGGCCGTGGGCAGCGCGGTGGTGCGGACGATGCGCGCGCAGCCCGTCGTACGCAGCCGGCGCAGCCGCGGGACCAGGACGTCGATGAGGTCCAGGGACGGCAGCGGGGGAGCGGCGGAGAATCCGTGCAGCGTCAGCGCGGCCAGGCCCGTGATCATCGCCTCCGCGTAGGCGGGGACGGGCGGGTGCTCCGGCCCCGGCTGGACCGGCACGGACGCGGCCGCGCCGGGGGCGGCCGCGCCGGGGGTGCGTTCCCGTGCCGCGTAGAGCAGCACCGCGTGCAGGCGCTCCTCGCTGGTCGGCGGTCCCGGGTGGAGCAGGACGACGTTCGGGAGGAGTTGCTGCCACGGCCCGCCGGGGCGGCACTGCTCGTTGGTCTCGGCGGCGGAGACACCGTGCGCCCGCAACTGGGCGGCCGTCAGCAGCCGGCGACGGCCGTCGGCCAGGTCGTGGAGCGGGCGGGGGCGGGGGGAGAGCGGGGTGTTGTGCGTCATGACCGGGGGCTTTCCCGCGCCCGATCCGTCCCTTAACCGCTGTTACACGCTCATCGCCAAACCGGGACAAGGCCGGACTAAAGGACGGGTGTTCGGATGCCGAAACCCCTGGTCCGAATGGGTGGGACCAGGGGTTACGGCCGCAGTGCACTCATCTTGTAACGATGACTGAGCGCCCAATCATTGGCCAGAGATCGGCCAGGCATCGGTGGTCGGAGATCGGATGGGCCTGCAAGGTGTCAGCGGCCTCCCGCCGTCGCGTCGCACGCCTGTGCCCGCAGTGCCCGCGCCAGGTCGTCCCGCGCCTCGAGGACCAGCCGGCGCAGCGCGGGCGCGGCGTCCTCGTGCGCGGACAGCCACGCGTCCGTCGCGTCCAGCGTGTCCCGGGAGTCCCGCAGCGACGGGAACAGGCCCCGGACCACGTCCATCCCGATCTGGATGGACCGCTCGGCCCACACCCGCTCGATCGCCGCGAAGTACTTCTCGGTGTACGGCGCGAGCAGTTGCCGCTGCGAGGCCTGCGCGAAGCCCGCGATGGTCGCCTCCACCAGCGCGTTGGACAGCGCGTCGGACTCCACGACCTGCGCCCAGGCCTGCGCCTTCACCGCCGTCGAGGGACGGGCGGCCAGACAGCGCACCTGGTGCCGCTTGCCGGAGGCCGTGTCGTCGCGGGCCAGCTCGGCGGCCAGCACGCCCTCGTCGACGGCGCCGTGGGCCGCGAGCGGGGCCAGGAACGCCCAGCGCAGCTCCTGGTCCACGTCAAGCCCGTCGATCTTCTCGGTGCCCTCCAGCAGGCCCCGCAGCAGAGCCAGTTCCCCCTCGTCGGACGCCACCGACGCGAAGAACCGTGCCCACGCGAGCTGCTGCTCACCGCCCGGCGCCGCGTCCCGAAGCGCACGCAGCGCGCCCTCGCCGAGCAGCCGGCCGCCGGTCTCCCGCCAGTCGGGTGCCGCGTAGTGCGTCAGCGCCGAGTTCGTCCAGGCGTGCAGCATCTGCAGGACGCCGATGTCCGACTCGCGTCCCGCGAACCGCAGTACCAGCCCGGCGAAGTCCCGCGTCGGCAGCAGCGCGTCCCGCGTCATGTTCCACAGCGCCGACCAGCACAGCGCACGGGCCAGCGGGTCGGTCAGCGCGCCCAGGTGCTCGCGCAGCGTCGCCAGCGAGGTCTCGTCGAAGCGCGTCTTGCAGTACGTCAGGTCGTCGTCGTTGACCAGGACCAGCTCGGGCGCCTCGGCACCGGCCAGCTCCGTCACCACCGTGCGCGGCCCCTCGACGTCCACCTCGGCGCGCGCGTACCGCTCCAGCGCGCCCTCGGCCGTACGCCGGTACAGACCCACCGCGACGCGGTGCGGGCGCAGTTCGGGGTGCGACTCGGTGGCCTCCTGCACGACCGCCAGCTCGTCGACCGTGCCCGCCGCGCTCAGCAGCACCTGCGGGGTCAGCGAGTTGACGCCCGCCGTCTGGAGCCAGGAGCGCGCCCAGGCCGCCATGTCCCGTCCGCTGGTCTCCTCAAGGACCGACAGCAGATCACCCAGCCGGGTGTTGCCGTACGCGTGCCGCTTGAAGTAGCGCCGGGCGCCCTCCAGGAACGCGTCCTGCCCGGCGTACGCCACCAGTTGCTTCAGCACCGAGGCACCCTTGGCGTAGGTGATGCCGTCGAAGTTGAGCTTGGCGTCCTCCAGGTCACGGATGTCGGCCGTGATCGGGTGGGTGGAGGGGAGCTGGTCGGCGCGGTAGGCCCAGGCCTTGCGGCGGTTGGCGAAGGTGATCCAGGCGTCCTTGAAGCGGGTCGCGCCGACGTTCGCGAACGCGCCCATGAAGTCGGCGAAGGACTCCTTCAGCCACAGGTCGTCCCACCACTCCATGGTGACCAGGTCGCCGAACCACATGTGCGCCATCTCGTGCAGGATCGTGTTGGCACGGCCCTCGTACGACGCCCGCGTCACCTTCCCGCGGAAGATGTACTCCTCCCGGAAGGTCACCATCCCCGGGTTCTCCATCGCGCCGAGGTTGTACTCCGGCACGAACGCCTGGTCGTACTTCCCGAAGGGGTACGGGTAGTCGAAGCGGTCGTGGAAGAAGTCCAGGCCCTGCTTGGTGATCAGGAAGACGTCGTCGGCGTCGAAGTGCGGCGCCAGACCCTTCCGGCACAGCGCGCCCAGCGGGATCTCCAGCCGCGTGCCGTCCTCCAGTACACGCTCGTAGGAGTCCGTGACGTAGTGGTAGGGACCGGCGACGACACACGTGATGTACGTCGAGATCGGCTTCGTCTCCGCGAACCGCCACACCCCGTCGACGCGCTCACCGGCGCCGTTGCTCCACACCGTCCACTCCTCCGGCGCCCGCACCTCGAAACGGAAGGGCGCCTTGAGGTCCGGCTGCTCGAAGTTGGCGAAGACCCGGCGCGAGTCGGCCGGCTCGTACTGGGTGTACAGGTACACCTCGCCGTCCTCGGGGTCGACGAAGCGGTGCAGGCCCTCGCCGGTGCGGGAGTAGGCGCACTGGGCGTCGACCACCAGCTCGTTGTCGGCGGCCAGGTCCTCCAGGACGATCCGGGAGCCGTCGAAGACCTCGCTCGGGTCGAGATCGCGGCCGTTGAGACAGACGGCGGTGACACTCGGCGCGATCAGGTCGGCGAAGCTGCTCGCGCCCGGCTCGTTGCAGCGGAAACGGAGCGTGGTGACGGAGCGGAAGGTGCGGGGACCCTCGCCCCGCACGTCACCGGTGGCCGAGCGCACGTCGAGGGACACCTCGTACCCGTCGACGGACAGCAGGGCGGCCCGCTCCCGGGCCTCGTCGCGGGACAGATTCTCACCGGGCACGGGCGGCACTCCCTCGGGTGTGTTCAGTATGCGGACAGCTCCGATCCTGCCATGCGGTCCTGACACGCGGCAGCCGGGAACGGGGACGGGAACGGGTGGGACGACCGGGAATGGGCGGGGCGACCGCTCGGTTGGCCCGAGAAAGACTTGCCTGCGCCGCCTCTTGAGGAGAGACATGTCGGAGATGTCGGAGAAGACCCCCGTCGACTTCTGGTTCGACCCGCTGTGCCCCTGGGCCTGGATGACCTCCCGCTGGGTCCTGGAGGTGGAGAAGGTCCGGGACATCGAGGTTCGCTGGCATGTGATGAGCCTCGCGGTCCTCAACGAGGACAAGCTCGACGACCTGCCCGCCGAGTACCGCGAGATGCTCGAGGTCAAGGCGTGGGGCCCGGTCCGTGTCGTCATCGCGGCCCAGGAGGAGCACGGCCAGGAGGTGCTCGGCGACCTCTACACGGCGCTCGGCACCCGCATCCACAACCAGGAGGAGGGCCCGGGCAGGGACACGGTCGCCGCCGCTCTGAAGGACGCCGGCCTGCCCGAATCCCTCATGGACCACTGGGACACCACCCCGTACGAGCCGCAACTGCGCGCCTCCCACAAGGAGGGCATCGACAAGGTCGGCCAGGAGGTCGGCACCCCGGTCATCGCCGTGCCCGGCGCCGACGGCGGCCAGCTCGCCTTCTTCGGCCCGGTCGTCACCCCCGCCCCCAAGGGCGAGGACGCGGCCAGGCTCTGGGACGGCACCCTCGCGGTGGCCTCCGTGCCGGGCTTCTACGAGATCAAGCGCACCCGCACCAAGGGCCCGGACTTCAGCAACCTGTAGACAGCCCGTTCAAGGCAGGCCGTTGGACAGCCCGCACGCACAGGAAGCCCCCGCGAGTCACGTCCTCACGGGGGCTTCCCTCATTCCGCCTGCCGGTGAAGGTTGAGAAGACGATCACGAGGCAGGACGATCACGAGGCAGAACGATCAGGGGCGGGCTCTCACGGAGCCAGCAGCAGCGTGTTCGTGCGGGACTTGGCCGCCTCGTAGCGCTTCGCCACGTCCTGCCAGTTGACGACCGCCCACATGGCGTCGATGAAGTCGACCTTCTGGTTCCTGTACTGCAGGTAGAAGGCGTGCTCCCAGGCGTCGAAGACCAGGATCGGGGTGGCGCCCTGGCCGACGTTGCCCTGGTGGTCGTAGACCTGCTCGACGATCAGCCGGCCGCTCAGCGGTTCGTACGCCAGCACCCCCCAGCCCGAGCCCTGGGTGGTCGCGGCGGCCTTGGTGAGCTGCGCCTTGAAGCCGGCGTAGGAGCCGAAGGACTCGGCGATCGCGTCGGCGAGGTCACCGACGCCGTCGGCGGCCAGGGGCTCGCCGCCACCGTCGCCGGTCATGTTGTGCCAGTAGATCGAGTGCAGGATGTGGCCGGAGAGATGGAAGGCCAGATTCTTCTCCAGGCCGTTGATCGAGCCCCACGTCTCCTTGTCCCGCGCCTCGGCGAGCTGCTCCAGCGTGTCGTTGGCGCCCTTGACGTACGCGGCGTGGTGCTTGTCGTGGTGCAGCTCGATGATCTCGGGGCTGATCACGGGGGCCAGCGCGGAGTAGTCGTACGGCAGTTCAGGAAGCGTGTAGACGGACATGGCGGATCCCCTCCGACCTCTTATTGCAAAAGGCTTGCAAGTGCACGCTAGCAGCAAGAGGTCCCGAAGGCGCGGAGGGGCGTGCCGACGCACCCGAAAGGCCCTGCACCAGAAAGGCCCCCGCACGCGGACGCGTGCGGGGGCCTGGAAGGGAAGAAGAGGTACCGGGGGTGCCGGCTAACCGCGCCGCCGCTGCCGGGCGTAGCCGACGGCCGCCAGGACCAGCGTCATGCCGCCCGTCGAGTAGAGCTGCACCCGCGTGTCCGGCTCGCGGGCCATCAGCACGAACACCGCGGCCATGCCCGCCAGTGCCACCCAGGTCAGCCACGGGAAGCCCCACATGCGCACGGCCAGTTTTCCGGGCGCCTCCCGCTCCAGGCGGCGGCGCAGCCGGAGCTGGGCGACGGCGATGAAGATCCAGACGATCAGGATGACCGCGCCGATCATGTTCAGCAGCCAGGAGAAGACGTCGTCCGGCCGCCAGTAGCTGAGCAGCACGCAGCCGAAGCCGAAGAGGGAGGAGACCAGCACCGCGATCCGCGGCACCCCGCCCGACACCCGGCCCAGCGTCCTCGGGCCCTGGCCGCGCTCGACCAGCGAGTAGCCGATGCGCGAGGCGCCGTAGATGTTGGCGTTCATCGCACTGAGCAGCGCGACCAGCACCACGATGTTCATGAGCTGACCGGCGCCCGGGATGCCCAGCTCGTCGAGGGCGGCGACGTACGGGCCCTTCTCGACGACCTCCGGGGAGTCCCAGGGGACCAGGGTCACGATGACCGCCATCGAGCCGATGTAGAACAGCGCGATGCGCCACATCGCCGTGCGCACGGCGCTCGCCACGCCCTTGACCGGGTTCTCCGACTCGGCCGCCGCGATGGTCACCGTCTCCAGGCCGCCGTAGGCGAACACCGAGGCGAGCAGGCCGATGATCAGGCCGTCGCCGCCGTTCGGCAGGAAGTCGCTCAGGTGGGAGGTGCCGGGGGCGTCGGTGCCCGGCAGGACCCCGGCGATCGCCAGCACGCCAAGGACCAGGAACAGCGAGATCGCGCCGACCTTGAGGGCGGCGAACCAGAACTCGAACTCGCCGAAGTTCTTCACGGCCGCCAGGTTCGTCCCGCAGAACACCACCATGAACAGCGCCACCCACGCCCACTCGGGCGTGCCCGGCAGCCAGCCGTGCACGATCTGCGCGGCGCCGATGCCCTCCAGGCCGACGGCCGTGCACAGCAGCACCCAGAACGCCCAGCCCGCGGTGAAACCGGCCCAGGGGCCGATCGCCCGCTCGGCGTGCGCGGAGAAGGAGCCCGAGGAGGGATACGCGGCGGACATCTCGCCCAGCATCCGCATCACCAGCATCACGAGGAGACCGGAGAGGGTGTAGGCGACGACGATCGAGGGCCCTGCGGCGGCGATGCCGGCCCCGGAGCCGACGAACAGTCCGGCGCCGATCACCCCGCCGAGGGCGATCATCGACAGGTGGCGCTGCTTGAGGCCGTGGGAGAGGGCGGCGTCCGCCGGCTGCTGCGGAGCCTTGCCGGTGGTGCTGTTGGTGGTGCTGTTGGACATGGAGCGGCTCGTCCGATGTGTGTGGGGGGATCTGGGCGGGCTGGGCGGGCTGGGCGGAGCAAAAACGCCCACAGTCTCCGGGGTCGCGCCGGTCGGTGACAGCGACTGCCCACGATGCGGACGTCACGAATCCGGAACGTGATCGTCCGAATACGTCATTCGCTTGCATCGTGACGCCCGCCTCACCACCCCGGTGACCGGTGTCACGCGCGATCACGTGTATTCCGTGCCCTTTGTCGGGAGCCCACCAAGCTTGCGAGCGGCCCTTTGTCGAGCGCTGCTGGTGATCGGGCCCGGCCGCTGGGATAGCGTCGCGGTGTCCCGACATGTCCACACCACCGCGGAGTCCCCATGAGCACCGCTGCCGTTTCCGCCCGCCGCTCCGGGCAGGTCCTCGCCGACCTCATCCCCTCCTCCCGAGTCCGGGACGTCGCGCTGGTGGCCGGCGGTGCCGTGCTCACCGGCGTCGCGGCCCAGATCGCGGTGCCCGTGCCCGGCTCCCCGGTGCCGGTGACCGGCCAGACCTTCGCCGCGCTGCTCGTCGGCACCTCGCTCGGCGCCCGCCGCGGCCTCCTCTCGCTCGCCCTCTACGCCATGGTCGGCATGGCCGGCGTGCCCTGGTTCGCGGAGGGCGGCTCCGGCACCGCCGCCCCGTCCCTCGGCTACGTCTTCGGCATGCTGCTCGCCGCCACGGCGGTGGGCGCCCTGGCCCGCCGCGGCGCCGACCGCTCGATGCTGCGCATGGCCGGCGCGATGCTGCTGGGCGAGGCGATCATCTACGCCGTCGGCGTGCCGTACCTGGCGCTCGCCGCCGACATGTCCCTCACCGCCGCGATCGCGGCCGGCCTCACCCCGTTCCTGATCGGCGACGCGCTGAAGGCCGCGCTGGCGATGGGCGTGCTGCCCACGGCGTGGAAGCTGGTCGACAAGCGGTAGCACGCGCCGCCGCAGGCCCACGACAAGAGGCTCGCCGGATCGCAGCAGCGACCCGGCGAGCCTCTTGCACGTGCACCCGCCGGACGCGACCACGAGGACGAGTCTCGAGCGCCGCCACCCGGCGCTGCCGCGCCCCGGTCCCCGTGTCACACTCGACCCATGCGCGTGTATCTCGGCTCCGACCATGCGGGCTACGAATTCAAGAACCACCTCGTCGACTGGCTCGAGGCGGCGGGACACGAGCCCGTCGACTGCGGCCCGCACATCTACGACGCCCAGGACGACTACCCGCCCTTCTGCCTCCGCGCCGCCGTGCGGACGGCCGCGGACCCCGACGCCCTCGGCATCGTGATCGGCGGCTCCGGCAACGGCGAGCAGATCGCGGCGAACAAGGTGAAGGGCGTGCGCGCGGCGCTGGCCTGGAGCGAGGAGACGGCGGCGCTCGGCCGCCAGCACAACAACGCCAACGTCGTCGCGGTCGGCGCCCGCATGCACACGCAGGACGAGGCGACGAAGTTCGTCGAGACCTTCCTCGCCACCCCGTTCTCCGGCGACGAACGCCACATCCGCCGCATCGACATGCTCACGTCCTACGAGACAACAGGCGACCTCCCACCCGTCCCGTCCCACCACCCCCAGCAGTAACCTCCCGCCGGCAGACGCCGCCGCCCTCCGCCACGTAACCGCCGGGGACGGCGCAGCCCCACAGAGCCGACGCAGCAAGCCCCGCCGGGCGGGGAAGCAGGCCGCGGGGCGGGACGCGAGCCGTGCCGGACGGGGAAGCAGACCGCGGGGCGGTGCGCGAGTTTCGCCGGGTGGCCGGCGCGAGCCGTGCCGGGCGGGGAAGCCGACCCGCGATGCGGGACGCAAGCCGCGCCGGGCGGGGAAGCAGGCGGCGGGGCGGAACGCAGCTTCGCCGGACGGGTAAGTCGACCCGCGATGCGGGAGCAAGCCGCGCCGGGCGGGAAAGCAGGCCGCGGGGCGGCGCGCGAGCTTCGCCGGTGGCCGGCGGAAGCTCCGCCGGGTGGGGGCGCAAGCTTCGCCGGGTGGTCGGCGCAAGCTCCGCGGGGCGGGGACGCAAGGTTGGTCGGGGGGCCGACGTATGGGGCCGTCGGGTGGGGAGGCAGGCCCGCAGGGGCAGGGGAAGCAGGCCCGGAGGGGTGCAGGGGACGGAGTCCCCGCCGGGGTCCGGGGCGGAGCCCCGGGGCAAGTCGAGCCTCTCGACCAACCGAGTCGGGTGGGCGGGTGGGCAAAAGACGAGGAAAGGACACCCCCGTGCCAGAGGGGCACACGATCCACCGGCTGGCCCAGGACTACACCGCCGCCTTCGCCCGGACGGCAGTCCACGTCACCAGCCCCCAGGGCAAGTTCGCCGACTCCGCCGCCCTCCTCGACCACACCGCCCTGGACACCGCCGACGCCCACGGCAAACACCTCTTCCTCGGCTTCGGCGCAGCCGAGAACCCCGGATGGGTCCACATCCACCTCGGCCTCTTCGGCAAGGTCACCTTCGGACCGACCCCCGCACCCCCGCCCACGGACACCGTCCGCCTCCGCCTCGCGAACGACACCGCGTACGTCGACCTCCGCGGCCCCACCACCTGCGCCCTGATCACGGACCCGGAGAAGCAGGCGATACACGACCGCCTCGGCCCCGACCCCCTGCGCCCGGACGCCGACCCCGGGGCCGCCCACCGCCGGATCTCCCGCAGCCGCAGCACCATCGCCGCCCTGCTCATGGACCAGAAGGTCATCGCCGGCGTCGGCAACGTCTACCGCGCCGAGGTCCTCTTCCGTCACGGCATCGACCCGTACCGCCCCGGCAGGGACATCACCCCCGCCGAGTGGCACGCGATCTGGCACGACCTCGTCGCCCTCATGCGCGAGGGCGTGCGGAACAACCGCATCGACGCCGTCCGCCCGGAACACACCCCCGAGGCCATGAACCGCCCGCCCCGCGTCGACGACCACGGCGGCGAGGTCTACGTCTACCGCCGGGCCAACCAGTCCTGCCACCTGTGCGGCGACCCGATCCGCACCGCGGACCTCGCCGCCCGCAACCTCTTCTGGTGCCCGACCTGCCAACAGCAATAGGCCCCGACACCCCGACACCCCGACAGCCCGACGGGCCCCGTCAGAACCCGTGCGGCAGCCACGGCGCGACGACCGACCCGAACCCCACCGACGCCTCCGCCAGCGCCCCCGGCCGCACCTGACGCACCCGCCCGGCCGCACCGAGCGAGACCAGGCTCACGCCGCCGAGATACGCCGCCCCCAACTCCCGTACGGACAACGCGAGATCCGCCGCGTCGGACGTACGCTCGCAGGTCGCCCCCTTCGCGTCGCCGCTCAGCCGCCAACGCCCCGCGTTCCAGGGGCAGAAGGCGTCCTCGACCTCGAACACCACGTCCACCGGCGCCTGGTACGCGCGCGCCGCGAGCGCCGCCCCCACGTCCACCAGCCGTACGTACAACGCGTCCCGCAGCGCCGGCCGGCACCGCCGGATGTCCGACACCTGGTACCGCCACGCCTCGTCCACCGGCCGCCCCCGCACCGCCAGCGTGGAGGTCAGGTCGACGCCGAACAGGAAGCGCCACAGCGCCGCGTCCGTCGCCGGGTCGAGCCCGGCCAGATCGTCGAGGACCACCGTGCCCCGGGGCCCCTCGTCCCCCCACGTCGGCCGCACCCGGAACCGCGCGTACCCGGTGACCTCGCCGCCCCGCCGGGCGATCACGCACCGCAGCGGCGAGGCGCCGTCCCGTCCGCTCTCCGGGTCCAGCAGCGCCATCCGCTCCCAGCCAGGACGCCGGGCCAGCATCCCGGGCCGCCCGGGCACCAGTCGCGCGTACACCGCCTCGCACGCGTCCAGTACGTCGGCGGGCGCCGCGTACCGCAGCCGTACGTCATCCGTGCCCTCCGGCACCGACAGCCGGACCCGGTCCGTGTCGATCTCCGCGTTGACCTGGAAGGTCGCGGCGCCGTACCCGAACCGGCCGTAGATCGCCGGCTCGGAGGCGGTCAGTACGGCCAGCGGCTCGCCCCAGGACCGTACGTCGTCCAACTGCCGCCGCATCATCGACGTCAGTACACCCAGGCGCCGGTGCGTGGCGGCGACACTCACCATCGTCACGCCCGCCGCGGGCACCGCCGTACCGCCCGGCACGGTCAGCTCGAAACCGAACGCGCCCGCCGTCCCGACACACTCGCCGCCGTCCCAGACACCCAGGGACCGGTCGACCTGCGTCAGCTCCCTGTACAGCTCCAGCGTCTCGGCCGGTTCCGGGACACCGCCGAAGGCGCCGAGCAGCGTCCCGTACCACCCGTCCCACTCGTCGCGCCGCAGCACCCGCGGCCCGGTCGTCGTACCGCCGCCGTCATCACCCATGGAGCCTTGCATGAACCATGCGTACCAGGACCGCCCGAGATGGACGAGGGAATTTCCGCAGGGTTGCGGCGCGAAGGCCGTTCGTGAAGTTCACTGTGAAGTCGGGCCTCGGACGGGGGACAAGTGGGACCTCCCGTGCCAAGCGGCCGGTCCGATGGATAGGGTCCCGAACTAATGGCATCAGGACGACAGCGGCGCGCGGAAGCCGACACGTTCACGGCCCGGTGGAAGAAGCAGTGGCACCGGGCCCGCGTCGGCGTGCGCCGATCCGCCGTCGACTACTTCCGCGGCGACGGCTCGGACTGGATCGCGCTCGCCGGACTCCTGCTGACGATCCCCGTCATCGCGGCCACCACGATGGCGAACTCCGTGTGGTGCTCACCCTCCGCGCTGGTCATCCCGATCGTCGCGGGCGGCCTGCTGCTGCGCCCGGCGAGCCTGCTCGGCCTGTACGCGGCGGCGGCCACCGCGCTGATCGTGGAGTCCGTGCAACTGGGCCCGTACACCGAGGGCCCCTCCCGGGTCACCCCCGGTGTGGTCCTGGTCGTCGCGGCCTGCGGATTCTTCGGCCTCCTCGTCGCCCAGTTCCGCAGCCGGGTCGGCGTGCCCTGGCGGCGCGGCGGCACCATGCTCTTCGACCTGCGCGAACGCATCCGCGTGCAGAGCAAGCTGCCCCAGTTGCCGCGCGGCTGGCACCGGGAGATGTCGCTGCGCCCGGCCGGCGGCCAGTCCTTCTCCGGCGACTTCGTCGTCGCGGCCCGCACGAACGGCGGCCGGACGCTGGAAGTGGTCCTCACCGACGTCTCCGGCAAGGGCATGGACGCGGCCTCGCGCGCCCTGCTGCTGTCGGGCGCCTTCGGCGGACTGCTGGGCAGCCTGCCCCCGCACTCCTTCCTGCCCGCCGCCAACGGCTATCTGCTCCGCCAGGACTGGGACGAGGGCTTCGCCACCTCCATCCACCTCGTCCTGGACCTCGACTCCGGCGACTACGAGCTGTACTCCGCCGGACACCCGCCCGGCCTCCAGCTCAGCGCGGGCACCGGCCGCTGGGAGGAGAAGTCGGCCGAGGGACCGCTGCTCGGCGTGTACGACGGTGCGCAGTTCGACCCGGTGAAGGGCTCACTGCGTCCCGGGGACGTGCTGATGGTGTTCACGGACGGACTGGTGGAGACCTCCGAGCGGGACATCGCCGAGGGCATCGACCGCCTCACCGGCGAGGCCGACCGCTATGTCGCCGGCGGTTTCCACGGTGCCGCCTGGCACCTGATCGAGGCGGTGGCCAAGGACGTCAACGACGACCGGGCGCTGCTGCTGATCTGCCGTGAGGGTCCGACGGCCCACTCCGCCTCGACGGCGCATTCCGCCTCGGCGGCACATTCCGCGTCAACAACGCGCTGACGCGCTGACGCGCTGACGCACTGACACACTGGGCGCATGTCCCAGGACCCCACGTCCCACCTCGCGCCACCGGCCGCCCCGCCGCTGTCCCTGGCCGAGGTCGAGGCCGCCGCCCGCGCCGCCCACGCCGGACAGACCGACAAGGCGGGCCGGCCGTACGCCGGACACCTGCGGGCCGTTGCCGAGGGCGTGCGGCGGCGCGGCGGGGACGACGAGCAGATCGCGGCGGCCTGGCTGCACGACGCCGTCGAGGACGACGCGCTGTCCGAACGGTGGCTGGAGGAGGCCGCGCTGAGCCGCCGTACCAAGGACATCGTCCTCGCCCTCACCAAGCGGGCGGGGGAGCCGCCCGAGACGTACGCCGCGCGGATCCTCGCCACCCCCGGTGCGGCGCTGGTCAAGGCGGCGGACCTGGCGCACAACGCCGACCCGGCGCGGCTCGCCGTCCTCGACGAGGCCACCCGCACACGACTGACCGAGAAGTACACGCGGATGCGCGCACTTCTCGGTCCGGGGTGATCTGATCGCTAGACGGAGGCCTTCTCGCCGCTGCCGTTCGGTGCGGCGGGCGAGGTGGGCCCGTCGGGCGTCTCGCGCGCCTCAGTGCTCTCCCGCGCCTCAGTGCTCTCGTGCGCCTCTGCCCTCTCCCGCTTCTCGCGGCCCCGGGCGGCCTCGCCGGGATCGCGTCTGAAGGCCCACTCCATCTTCGGCTCCACGACGTGGCGCAGGACCCGCTGGACGGGCCTGGTGCACAGCAGGGTGATGACGGTGGCGCCGAGGAGGGTGAGTCCGATCTCGCCGAGCGGCCGGTCCAGCACGGGATGGTGGAACCAGCCGGTGAAGGTGCCCTCCTTCACCAGGAAGCCGTGCAGCAGGTAGCCGTAGATCGTGCCGGCGCCGAGCGCCGTGAACCACATGCGCCGGCCGGGCACCCAGGCGAAGAAGCACGCCGACAGCACCACCGAGCAGCCGAAGAGCGCGAGCGTCACCACGGGTCCGGACCACCACGGGGCGCCCGTGCTCTGCACGGCGGCGTTGCGGTAGAACCAGCCGGTCTCCATGCGCGGCACCGACCACCAGGCGATCACCAGCGCCGCCGCGACCACCGGCACGGACAGGATCCGCACCGCGCGGCGCCGCACCAGTTGGAAGTGCTCGGGGCGCAGCACCAGGCCCAGCACGAAGCACGGCAGGAACTGCAGCACCCGCTGCATGTTCAGGTCGTTGCCGACGCTGGGCGTCACGGAGGCGAGCGCGGCGATGCCCAGGGCGATCGGGAGCGGCCAACGGACCGTTTGCCAGATGGGGGTGGTCAGCCGCCAGACGAACAGCGCGCACAGGAACCACAGAAGATAGGTGGGGTCCAGCAGGCTGAAGTCGCTCTGCGGGTCCTCGCTGACGCGGCGGTGCAGCGTGTAGGCGACCTCGAAGACGAGGTAGGGGACGGCGACGCCGGTGATCAGCCGTTTGACGCGCTTGGGGCTCAGATCGAAACTGCGCGAGAAGTAGCCGGAGATGATGATGAACGCCGGCATGTGGAACGTGTACAGGACCCGGTAGAGGGCCTCCATGGTCGGGTTCCCGTCCAGGATCTGTCCCCAGGAGTGACCGACACCGACCAGCACGATCGCCAGGTACTTGGCGTTGTCGAAGAACGCGTCGCGCTGCCGACTCGGCCGACTCGGCTGGGTCTGCCGGGTCCGCTGTGTCTGCTGGTCCGGCGGGGACGGCGATTTCCGGTCGCCGTGCGGTCGCAGCGAGCTCGTCATGCAACCCCCCGCCGAAAACTCGGCGAGTGGTCACAGGACCTCGCTGCTCTGGTGGGGGACGAGGCAGCGTAGAACATCTGAGGCACCTTAGCGTTGCCCGCGTGATTCCGTAAAACCCTCGATGTCATTCCTGTATTCGGCTCCCTACCGCGCCGCGAGTACCCCCGTGCATTTCGGGTAGCCGCCTCCGCGGGCGGCCGACGGCCCCCACGCCTCCCGGGCGCCGTCGAACGCCGAAGGGTCGCTCGGAGCACCCCACTTGTCATGACTCGTCGTGACTAAACAGTGCATAAGACCGGCGGGCGACTCCGCTGGAATGTCCGGTTCGATGTGCTTGCGGGGCCCGCCGGGTGATCCTGTGATCTCCCTGTGATGGGCCTGTCGAGGTATCCGCGGATGTGGCCGCCGCGACAATTCGAAATAGCTGCGAACGCGTTGTGTGGACATGGAAACGAAGTGGCCGGAATTCCCCGCACGAGCGACCTGTCGAATTTCTGTACGGGGTGCGAAGGTTGGGTACGCCCGCGTGCGCGGGGGAGCGTGACGTCCGGGGATCCGGCGGAGATCCGGCCGGACGATGTGTCACCCGCCGCATAGTGGGGCCCGGTTGGTGGCACGATGGTTCTGGCGGGGGTGTGCGGCGTCGCATCTCCGGGCCGGGAGAGCGGAACGACCGAGGGTGTGATCAGTTGTGGCCATTTCACTGTCAGTGGTGCTGCTGTTGGCAATCATCCTGGTGGTGCTGCTGCGGGGAGGGTCCATCAAGGCCGGGCCGGCGGTCGTCGCGGTCCTCTTCGGCTTCTTCCTGGCCTCGACCGGCATGGCCGACGACATCCAGCGGTTCCTGGACTCGATAGCGGAGACGCTCAACTCCATCCAGTTCTAGCGCCTGCCGTTCTGGCGCCTGCCCGCGGCCGCACAAAGGCCTCCGGCCCGATCCCCTGGGGGACCGGGCCGGAGGCCTCTCGGAGCGGGCGACGGGAATCGAACCCGCGTAGCCAGTTTGGAAGATCGCGTACGCGGATCGCGGCTGAGCTGGCAAGGAGCTGACCTGCACGTTCCCCTAGTGCTTGCCGAGCCTCCCCGTTGTTCCCCGTCGGCCACTGCTCGATCGGGCACACAGAGGGCACGTGCGGGCTTTCTCGGGCCGCTCACGGCTTGCAGGGTGCGCCCCGGGCTAGTCTGCCCGGTTCGCGCCTAAGCGGCTGTGTGGGCGTCTCCTCGCCCCATCAGGTTCCGGGGTTCGGGGGTTCAGGTGCAGGACGTGGCATCAGATCGGCCCCCTCGGCCCACACGCGGGTGCACGAAGGCATCCCAGGAAGTGCGCCGACAGTTGCACCAAACTTTCGCCCGTCCTCATGGCTGAACTCAAGATCGTAACGCTGGGCCTCGCTGTCAACTTCGGACCGGATGACAGTGAGCTTTTCGGTGGCTACGTCGTAGTGCTGATGGACGCGGGACCGAGCGAGGTTGGCTGCCTGCTCCAAGGTCGGCATGGACCGCCACGTGTCGCCTTGTGACCGACTCTTCAACTTCCCGTAAGCCACTCTGATGGCTGCCGCGATCGCTGTTGCGCCGATACCACCTGCGGTCCCTGTTGAGACCTGCATGATGATCTCTGAGTAGGACCCAGACGCGCCCCAGCTGTGCTTCCCGGTGCGTGCCGACACCGTGCTGTGACTCGGGTACTCGTTGCCTTCGGCCCAGGGAATCGCATCAAGTTCGTCGATGACTTGCTCTGTGAACATGTCAAGGTGATCAAGTTGCAGATCCCAGATCTCTTCCGGGTAGTGGCCAAGGTCGTCCCCTAGGGCCACTGAGATGCGGGACTCCTGAGCTCTCATGCTTCCTCCGTGCAGCTGGGTGAAGCTGATCGTGGCAGGTGGCCGAGGGGGAGCGCAGGTAAAACGGGCCCAAGCGGTCGGCGGAGCGGCTTTGGGCTGGAGCTGCTTTGGGGCGAGTGATCTTGGCCCCGTAAGCTGATGGCGAGTCGGGCAGTCTGTGGACCTGCCCGTTAAAGCACGACGTTGGGGCCAAGATCTTAGAGGCTCGCCCCAAAGTGGCTGCCTAAAGCCGTGGAGCCGACCGCCCCAGCCACGACGGGGTTCTGACCTCGGCAGCGCCCTCTCACTCCAGCCCCGGCCTGGTCTTCGCCCCCTTGCGGGCGCGGGCGGGCGTCGACGCGCGGCCCCGGTGACGAAGGCAAGGAGGGGCAGCGCGGCGGCGACCGACCGGCGCCGCCGCGCTGTGCGCGGCACCTTCGATCTCCGATCGGACTGCTTGCAGCTCCAGGAGGCCGGGTGCGAGAGCGAGCGCAGCGAGCCTTGATGAAGTAGGGAAACTCTTACCGCGCCACGCCCTGAGCTGCTGGTCTCGGGGTGTCGGCTACGCGCCCGTCTCGGCTACCGTGCGGACTATGCCCTCTGGATTGGACACGCCTCAAGGCGCGGCTGAACTGGCCGAATCGCTCTTGCCTCCGCTCGGGAACCGTTGGCTGCACACTCAGGCGGTGGCCGCTCGTGCGAGCGAAGCGTCCGGGGCTGTGTCCGAAGAAGATCGTGACCTGCTCGTCGCCGCTGCTTGGCTCCATGACATCGGGTACGCCCCGGAACTGCGGCAGACAGGGTTCCACCCGCTCGATGGTGCACGCCACTTGGAAAGCCTCGGGGCGCCCTCCCGGCTCGTTCGCCTCGTCGCCCACCACTCCGGGGCCGTGTACGAGGCTGAACAGCGCGGGCTGTCTGCTGAGCTGGATGTGTACGAGCGGGAGGACTCTCCCGTACTCGACGCGCTGATCTACGCGGACATGACGACTGGACCGGCCGGACAGTCCTTCGGCTTCGATCACCGCATTGACGAGATTCTGGTGCGGTACGAGCCGGGCAGTGAGGTGCACAACGCGATCAGCAAGGCGCGTCCGTACCTTGGGGCTGCCGTCGAGCGGACGCGCTCTCGCCTCGCTGATCAGCCGACGTAGGGATCGGGGCGATCGCTCAACCCGCGGTGGATCCGCATCCGCATCGAGGGGTGGATGTTCAGGTCGTCCAGTCGGCTGGGGTGGACGAATGCCACCTCCTTGCTCTCGCTGCTCGTGCGCAGCTCGCCGCCCACGATGCGGGCCCGGAAGCAGATCGAGAACTGTTGGCGTACCTCGCCGTCGTCGTACGCCATGACGTGCGCTGGGTTGGTGTAGATGCCGACCAGTCCTGTCACCTCGACGTCGAAACCGGTCTCTTCTCTGGTCTCGCGCACGGCGGCGTCGGGGGCTGACTCGCCGACGTCGACCCCACCGCCGGGCAGGGCCCACAAGTTGTTGTCCGTCTTGTGGATCAGCAGGACTTCCCCGGCATCGTTCAGCGCCACGGCGGTGACGGATGGAACGATGCTGTTCGCCTTCGGGGCGTTCGGATCGTTGAAGTAGTCGACTCGGGCCATGCCTCAAGCCTTGCACGCTCTGCCGGTGGTGATGTGCTCCGGCTGCCTACTCGGGCTGACCGTGCTCCCATGCGTAGTCGAAGCTCCGCATGTAGTGCCGGAACGTGCGTGCCCCCGGGATGTAGCGGAAGTGCAGCACGGGGTTCTGCCCCGCGGGCGCGCCGAGTACGTGTGGGTTCACCAATACGTCGTCGTCGAATCGGTAGATCGAGTTGTAGAGGATCGTGTCGTGCAACCGGACTTCGACGCCCGGCGTCGTCATGGCCGGTTCCAGGTACCGCCGGGTGATCCGGGCGCGTGCGGCCAGATCGCCACCAATGCCCTCCTCGTCGCCGCGTTGCCGGACCATCTCCGAGTCGGGGTCTCCGAGCAGGACGCGAACTTGCCCTCCGGCCTTGGCCTTCTCTGCCAACTGGTCCGGAAGATCCGGGTGGCTGTCGAAGAGGAACAGACCCGCGTACACGAGGATGTCTACGTGGTCGCTCGCCTTCTCGATCAGGGATGACCACAGTGTTGCCGGCACTGCCCCACGGTGCGGGTAGTACGTGATGAGCTCGGAAGTACTCGCCGACTCGGCTTGCTTCTGCACGGCGGGCCAGATGTAGACCTCATCGACGCCGAGGAAGCTCGCGGCCTTCCAGCGGTGTCCCCGGTGCGGCGTGCGGTCCGTCGTGATCCACCGTTCCACGCTCTTGGGGTCCACCCCGACGTGCTGTGCCACGGACTGAATCGTCTCGCCCTTCGCTGAAATCGCCGCGCGCAGACGCTCGTTCGCCATGACGTGTCCTTCCATGGACGCCGTAGGGACGTTTTGACGATAGCTCAGACGTCCCCAAACGTCCATACGGACCGTGATGCGTCCACTACCTTTCGCGGTCTCCTGATCTCACCGCCGGATGGCGGCTCAACTCCCGCTAGATCAGGAGAACAGACGATGCGTCAGATTCCCGTCGACACCTCCACTGCCACCGTGATGGTGGCCCAGTCCCCGCAGCCGAAGGTGAAGGACCGCCGTACCGGCGAGCGGGCGATGGACGCTGAGACCGGCGCCGCGCTGTCGACCGTGGACGTGATGTTCGCGGCCAACGGTGAGGTGGAGATCCTGTCCGTGACCGTCCCCGAGTCGAGCATCTCCGGTGACCTGATGATGGGCACCCCGGTCGCGCTGACCGGTTTGATCGCCCGGCCGTGGGAGAACGAGTTCAACGGCCAGAAGCGCCACGGCATCGCCTTCCGCGCGGTCGCCGTGACCTCCATCGCCGCGGGTGCCTCGTCCTCGAAGGCGGCCTGAGCCATGACGTGGCTGACCGTCGCCCTGGTGCTGGTCGTCGCTGCTGCGGGTCTCCTGCGGTGGCGGCGCCCCGCCTGGTACTGGATGACCTTCGGGGTCACCCTCGCCGCGCTGCGGGTCCTGGTCCGCTACGGGTCGGTCATGGACGCCTGCGGGCTCACGGTCCCGGCCCCGCGCTGGCGCCTGACCCTGGCCCGGATGACCAACCGGCCCGTGCCTGGCCCCCGTGCCCCGCGCATCCTGCGGCTGCGGGTGACCCGGACCGGTCTGGTCCTGCGGCTCAAGCTCCGGCCCGGTCAGGACGCCTTCGACGTGGCGGCCTCGTGTGACCGGCTGCGACACTCCTTCGCCCTGTACGGCGTCACCTCGCGTGAGGTGCGCTCGGGTGTGGTCGAGTTGCGGATGACCGGCTACGACGTGCTCAAGCGGGTGCAGATGCCCGTGCATGTCGACACCCGGCCGATGCGGGTCCCGGTCGCCTTGCGCGAGGACGGAGCCGTGCACTACCGCGACTACCGCACGGTCCCGCACGGGCTCACCCTCGGCGCCACGGAGTCCGGCAAGTCGGTCTATCAGCGCAACCTCGTCGCCGCGCTCGCGCCGCAACGGGTCGCCCTGGTCGGCATCGACTGCAAGCAAGGGGTGGAGCTGTTCCCGCTGGTCCGCCGGTTCTCCGCGCTCGCCGACAACCCCGACACCGCCGCCGAACTCCTCGAAGCCCTCGTGTCTCACATGCAGGACGTGTATCAGCTCATCCGGGCCGAGCAGCGGATCACCGCGGACGTGCCGGATGCCGAGATCGCCGCCGACATCTGGGACCTGCCCGAAGACCTGCGCCCGGTGCCGATCGTGGTCCTGGTCGACGAGGTCGCCGAACTCGCCCTCTTCGCGACCCGGGAGGACGAGAAGCGGCGGGACCGGATCATCACCGCGCTGGCCCGGCTGGCTCAGCTCGGCCGCGCTGCCGGCATCTATCTGGAGATCTGCGGGCAGCGCTTCGGCTCCGAACTCGGCAAGGGCATCACGATGCTTCGTGCCCAGCTCACCGGTCGGACCGCTCACCGCGTCAACGACGAATCGTCGGCGAACATGGCCTTCGGCGACATCGCCCCGGATGCCGTGCTGGCTGCGATTCAGATCCCCACCGACACCCCCGGCGTCGCCGTCACCGGTGACTCGTCCGGCGGCTGGGCTCGCATCCGTGCCCCGCACACCTCGCTGCGGCAGGCCGTGAACGTCTGCAACCGGCACGCCGACCTGACCCCGGACTTGCCCGCCCTTGCGCCGTTCCGGCCCGCCCTCGGCACCCTCGCCCCGGTACCGGCTCCGGCTGTTGAGTCGGCCCCGACCGCCGCCTGACCCCTCCGGGAGACCTCGTCATGGCTACCCCGAAGAAGCCCACCGCCCGCCGCAAGCCCCGGCCCGCCACGCCCGACCTGGCGACGTGCCCCGACTGCGACGGCACGGGCGAGCACACCGAAACCGTCCGCGTCGGCGCCCGCAAAGGCCGCGCCACCGACGACCACCAAACCGCCCTCTGCCTCACCTGCTGGGGCACCGGCCACGCCACCGACTGACCAGGAAAGGAGGACACCATGGCCCGCACCGCCCTTCGTGTCGATGCCGTCCTGGTCCAAGCCGTCATCGCCGGTGCCCTGTCCTTCGCCCACCTCCACGACCTCGCCGCCGCTGCCGGACAGGACGGCTGGAAAGCCTGGGCCTACCCGGTCTCCGTTGACCTGCTCCTGGTCGCCGCCTGGCGCCGCCTGCGCTCCGACGGACCGTCCCGGCTGGCCTGGTGCTGGTTCCTGATCGCCCTGGTCGCCTCGCTCGGCGCGAACGTGGCCACCGCCGGGTTCCTCGACCTGGAACACCCGCCCGCCCTGCTCCGCCTCGGCGTCGCCGGATGGCCCGCCCTCGCATTCCTCGGCGGCACCCTCCTCGCCCACTCACCCGCGGCCCGCACCTCGACCCCGGACACGCCCGCTGCTCCGGACCCGGCCCCCGTGCCCGAGGTGAAGCCCGAACCGGTCCCCGCCGTCGAGCCGGACCCGGCACCGGTCGACACGGCCGCCGCCCCCGCTCTCCCGCCCGCCTACCCGGCCCCGGCATCGCCGCCCGCGGTTGCGGTTCCGGCTGCGCTGGTCGACCACGCCCGCAAGGTTGCTGCCGACCACGAGCACCGCACCGGTGCCCGGATCGACACCGACACCCTGCGCGCACGTCTCGGCGTCCCGCCGCACATGGCCGACGCCATCGCCGCCCAACTCACCTGACCTGGGAGGGAGACACACCCGTGACCCGTGACCCGGCCGACCTGACCGTCGCCGACTACCTGGACGGTGCGCGCGAGATGACCGCCGCCAACCGGCCCTACCTCGCCCACCTGCTCGCCGAGGAAGCCGCCCACCGCACCACCGACCCGGCCACCGCCGCCGGTATCCGCGCCTCGTTCCCCGACCCGACCACGACCCGAACGGAGACCAACTGACATGCCCGCCCGCGACTTCTTCCACTCCGTGATGCGGATCGGACCGGTGCAGATCGGCACCCACCGCGACCGTTACGGCCAGACCAAGCACGCCGCCGTGTGCAGCTCGGACGGATGTGGCTGGTCCGCCGACTACACCAGCCAGTCCGCCGCACAGCTCGCCGCCCGCACCCACCGCTGCAAGGTCCGCTAGGAGGCCGTGATGGACGTCCCGCTCTGGTTCGCCCTGCTCTGCGTCGGAGTCCTCGGCGTCAAGCTCATCCGCCCGCCCTGGTGGCTCATCGGCGTGCTCCTGCTCGGCGGGTTCCTCCTCGCTGACAGCGTCCTCGCCCCGGTCATCGACACCGCCATCAAGTAGCCCACGGAAGGAGGAACGTTCATGTTCCGGCCCAAGCTCCCGACCATGCCCCAGCCCACCGGCATCGTCACCCCGCCCGCCGTCATCGAACCGACCACGATCACCCCCGGCACCCCGACCACGCCGACGGCCCCGGCCGCTCCGGCTCCGGTCCCGGCCTCGACCCGGCCCACGATCCAGCTCACCCCGGGGACCGCGCTCGCCCTCGTCGGGGGCGGCACCGCCGTCGTCCTGGTCGTCGGCGCGGTCCTGGTCTCCATGCTCCTGGCGGTCGCCATCACCGGCGCCTCGGTCGCCGTCTGCGCCGTCGTCCTGCGCTCCCTGCTCGCCTCCGACAACCGGCGCCGCTAACGGCCCCCGGGGCGGCTCTCTCGCCAAAGAACCGCCGCCCCGGGCGCCTTCCCACCTTCCAGACCTAACGGACCCGAAAGGCACCCTCATGATGCCCCAGCACGCCCCGACCGCGCGCATCTGCCGCGACTGCGACGGCTTCCCGACCGTCGCCATCACCACCGGCACCCGCCACCCCGACGGCACCCGCGCCACCCTCCGGATCACGTGCCCGACCTGCAAGGGAACCGGTCACGCCGTCCCCGCCGCCGTCGTACGCGCCGGGAGGTGACCGCCGCCATGGCTCTCCTGAACTGGCGTTCACCGGAGCACTACGACCACACCGGCGACCAGCCGTGCGTGATCTGCACCAAGCCCACCCCACTGCGCTCCGACCGCGGCAAGCCCGTGCACAAGGTCTGCGCGGAGGACTGGATCGACCGCCACACCGTCAAGGAGGACGACGCGTGACCAACGCCGTCGCCTCGGCGGGCCTGGACCCGATCACCCTCGGCGATCTGCTGCGGGTGGCCGGGTCCCCCGGCTTCGACCGCTGGCAAGACCAGATCCGCCGCACCGGCGGCTGCTCCGACCCGATCCACCTGACCGGCTGGACGATCCGCAAGGACAAGACCACCGGCGAGACCCTGCACCGCTACACGACTGCCGACGAGCCGGGAGGACGGCTGCGCGTCGCCTGCGGCAACCGCCGCGCCTCCCGCTGCCCGGCCTGCGCCTGGACCTACGCCGGGGATACGTACCACCTCATCCGCGCCGGACTCGCCGGTGACGACCGCCGTGACGTCCCCGCCACCGTCCGGGATCACCCGCGCGTCTTCGCCACCCTCACCGCCCCGTCCTTCGGCCCGGTCCACAACCGGCCCGACCGCGGCGCCTGCCGCTGCGGTGCCCGCCACGCCCCGGACTCGCCGGAGCTGGGCACCGCCCTCGACCCGGCCACATACGACTACGCGGGCGCGGTGCTGTTCAACAACTACGCCGGGCAGCTCTGGCAGCGCTTCTCCAACCGGCTGCGCCGTGAGATCGCCGCCCGTGCCGGCATCACCCAACGCGAGTTGAAGGAGTGCGCCCGGCTGTCATACGGCAAGGTCGCTGAGTTCCAGAAACGCGGTGCCGTGCACTTCCATGCCGTGATCCGCATCGACGGACCCGACGGGCCGGACGCTCCGCCGCCGTCCTGGGCCACGGTCGATCTCCTCGCCGACGCGATCCGCGCCGCCGCCGCGCACTCGTACACCTCGGTCTCGGCCCCGGCCGCTGCCGACCAACCGGCCCGTACCTTCCGGTGGGGCACCCAGCTCGACGTGCGCCCGGTGAAGGCGTTCGGGGACGGCTCCGACATCACCGAACAGGCCGTTGCCTCCTACGTCGCCAAGTACGCCACCAAAGCGGCCGAGAACACCGGCACTCTCGACCGCCGCGTGGGGGAGCTGTCCGAACTCGAACGCCACGGCGTCCCCGGCCACGCCCGACGCCTCATCGCCGCGTGCAAGGCGCTCGATCCGCTCTACCCCGACCGGCGCCTGTGGGCCTGGGCTCACATGCTCGGCTTCCGCGGCCACTTCTCAAGCAAGAGCCGCCGCTACTCGACCACCCTCGGCGCCCTCCGCCAGGCACGCGCCGACTACCGCGCCGCCCAGGAACACGCCGCCCTCGGCCTCGACGACCGCGAGCCGGACACCGTGCTCGTCCTCACCGACTGGCAGTACGCCGGACACGGCCACACCCCCGGGGAATCCGCGCTCGCCGCCACCATCGCCCGGGATCTCCAGCTCAACCGCGAAACCGCCCGCGAAGAACTCGCAGCCCTGCGCCAGGAAGGACAGCAAGCCCATGAATGAGCGATACCTCAACGTGGATCAGGTCGCCGAACTGCTCGGCACGACCGTGCGCTTCCCGCGCCGCCTGATCGAAGAGCGCCGTATCACGTACGTGAAGGTCGGTCGTCACGTGCGCATACCCGAGAGTGCTGTCCGGGAGTTCATCGCCTCGAACACGGTGCAGCCTCGTCGAAGTGGTGCCGTTCTGCGGGGGGTGGCTGCCTGATGGCAGGGAAGCGCCGACAGTTCGGGCGGGTCCGCAAGCTCCCGTCCGGCCGCTATCAGGCCCGGTACGTCGGCCCTGACGGCATGCTGCGCCCGGCCCCGGAAACCTTCCGGACGAAGAAGGACGCGGACGCCTGGCTCGCCGACAAGCAGACCGAGATGCGGCACGGCGACTGGCACGACCCCGACGCCGGAAAGCTGGCGTTCGGCCCGTACGCGGCTGCGTGGATCGAGGAACGGGAACTGACCACACGGACGCGGCAGCTCTACGACTCGTTGCTGCGGCACCACCTTGACCCCACGTTCGGTGTGGTCAACGTCGTCGACATCTCGCCCCCGCTCGTGCGTCGCTGGCGTGCGGACAAGCTCGCCGCCGGTACTGGCCCGACGACCGTCGCCAAGGCGTACGCCCTGCTCCGCGCGGTCCTGCATACGGCCGTTGCCGACCAGATGATTCGGCGCAACCCGTGCACGATCAAGGGTGCGAGCGTGGTGCACACCCCAGAGCGGCCGACCGCGACCGTGCAGGAGGTGTACGACCTCGCCGACGCCATCCAGCCGCGCTACCGGGCGCTCGTTCTCATGGCAGGCTTCCTCGGTCTTCGCTGGGGTGAACTGATCGGCCTGCACCGCCGGGATGTCGACTTGGATCACGGCGCCGTGCGCGTCCGCCGGTCCGTCGCCGAACTCAACAACGGACAGCGAGAGATCAAGGCGCCCAAGAGCGCGGCGGGCAAGCGTACGGTGTCCATCCCCGCCGCGATCGTCCCGGACATCCGCGAGCACCTGAAGCGGTACGCCGAGCCGGGCGCGGACGGCCGTGTGTTCATCGGTGCAAAGGGTGCGACTCCCCGCCGGAACCACTTCAACCGGCTGTGGCGCACCGCGTGCACACTTGCCGGCATCAAGGGCCTGCACTTCCACGACCTTCGGCACACCGGCAACACCCTCGCCGCCTCGACCGGCGCGAGCACGCGGGAGCTGATGTCACGCATGGGCCACAGCACCGCCCGTGCCGCGCTGATCTATCAGCACGCCAGCGCCGAGCGTGACCGGCTGATTGCCGACGCCGTGTCCGGGCTCGTCGACAAGGGCCGGAAGAAGAGCGGGAAGGGCAAGAAGAAGAAAGATCGAAAGCCCAAGGGGCACGCCGGGGACACGACCGACTGATCGGGACCCCGGAAAGCGATCAGGGCCAGGCGGAGGAATGATCCTCTGACCTGGCCCTGAGTCATTTGGAGCGGGCGACGGGAATCGAACCCGCGTAGCCAGTTTGGAAGACTGGGGCTCTACCATTGAGCTACGCCCGCACAGCGCGCGCCGCAGGTCGCTGACCGCGGCACTGGAGGCATCTTAGCGGGTGGTCGCCCCGCACCGCACACCCCTTCCGGTCCGCGCCGGACCTTCACCGGCGCTCGGGAAACTCTGCGGTCCCCGGCGCCTGGCGGCATGTACCCTACGTGTCGCACCAGACGGGGTGTGGCGCAGCTTGGTAGCGCGTCCGCTTTGGGAGCGGAAGGCCGTGGGTTCAAATCCCGCCACCCCGACCATCACCGACCATCACGCAGGCCACCACTGATCGTCACCGGTCGGCGCCGGTCGTCGTCGGTCCTCGCCGGTCGATCTCCTCGGACGGGCACGAGCGATCGCCTTTTGGGCCGTGTAGTCGCTGCCGTTACTATGCAAGCTGCACGCCCGTGTGTCTCAGCGTATGAAGTCTCCGGGCGGCGAAAGCCGCAGGACATCCGTTCTGGATCCGGCGGAACCCAAAGAAGTCAGCCACCAAGGAGACCGAACCGTGAAGAGCGCCGTGGAGACCCTGAACCCGACCCGGGTTCGGCTCACTGTCGAGGTGCCCTTCGAGGAGCTCAAGGACAGCCTCGACGCGGCGTACAAGAAGATCAACCAGCAGGTCACGGTGAAGGGCTTCCGCAAGGGCAAGATCCCGGCCCGAGTCATCGACCAGCGGTTCGGCCGCGGTGCGGTTCTGGAGGAGGCGGTCAACGACGCGCTTCCCAAGTTCTACACCGACGCGGTCAACGAGGCCGAGCTGAACCCGCTCGGCCAGCCCGAGGTCGACATCACGGAGCTGAAGGACGGCGAGACGCTGAACTTCACCGCCGAGGTCGACATCCGCCCGACCATCGAGATCCCGGACTACTCCGGCATCGAGATCGAGGTCGACGCCGTCGAGATCAGCGACGAGGACGTCGAGAAGTCGGTGGAGGAGCTGCGCGAGCGCTTCGCCTCGACCTCCCCGGTCGAGCGTGCCGCCGAGGACGGCGACGTCGTCACCCTCGACCTGAAGGCCAAGGTCGACGGCGAGGTCCTCGAGGACGGCGTCGCCGACGGCGTGTCCTACACCATCGGCTCCGGCGAGCTGCTGGACGGCATCGACGAGGCCGTGAAGGGCCTGGAGGCCGGTGGCGAGGCCACCTTCGCCTCCGAGCTCAAGGGCGGCTCGGCGGCCGGCAAGGAGGCCGAGGTGACCGTCAAGGTCAGCCAGGTCGCCGCGCGCGAGCTGCCCGAGCTGGACGACGACTTCGCGCAGCTCGCGTCGGAGTTCGACACCCTGGAGGAGCTCCAGGCCGACAGCCGTAAGCGCCTCGCCAACATGAAGCAGTACGACCAGGCCACGCAGGCCCAGGAGCGCGTCCTGGACAAGCTGCTCGAGCTGGTCGAGGTCCCGGTCCCCGAGAAGCTCCTCGAGGACGAGGTCAACACCCGTAAGCACAACCTCGAGCACCACCAGCTCGGCCAGATGGGTCTCGACCTGGAGAAGTACCTCGAGCTCCAGGGCAAGACCGCCGAGGAGTTCGAGACCGAGACCCGCGAGGCCGCGGTCAAGGGCATCAAGACCCAGTTCGTCCTCGACGAGCTGGTCAAGCAGGAGAAGCTCAACGTCAGCCAGGAAGAGCTGACCGAGCACCTCATGCGCCGCGCCTCCTCGTCCAACATGTCCCCCGACCAGTTCGCCCAGGCCGTCGTCGAGCAGGGCCAGGTCCCGCTCCTCGTCGGCGAGGTCGCCCGCGGCAAGGCCCTGGCCGCCGTGGTCGAGAAGGCCACGGTCAAGGACACCAACGGCGAGGTCGTCGACCTGGACGACGAGGAGGACGAGGAGACGGAGGCCACCGAGGCCGCCGCCGAGTCCACCGAGTCCGACGCCGACAAGGCCGCCGACAAGGCTGAGAAGAAGGCCGAGGAGAAGGCGGAGGAGAAGACCGAGGGCTGACCCTCGCGTCACCTCTGACGGGCGTACGACGGGCCCCGGACATCCATGCCGGGGCCCGTCCGCCGTACGACAGGAAAGCATCCCCCCGGATGGCGCGCCGCCCCGCCGCTCACCCAGCGGAGCGACATGCGCTCACAGCGAACACCCGCAGAACCGGGATGGCACCGCAGGGTCACCGCGTTAGGGTCCATGAATACGAGGGCAGGGGAGTCCCCGAAAGCGGCTCCAGCCCCGCAGGGAAACGTGAGACGGCCCGGCGCCGTCGTAAGACGAGCAGGTGGATACGTGACGAATCTGATGCCCTCAGCCGCCGGCGAGCCCTCCATCGGTGGTGGCCTCGGCGACCAGGTCTACAACCGGCTGCTCGGCGAGCGGATCATCTTCCTCGGCCAGCCGGTCGACGACGACATCGCCAACAAGATCACCGCACAGTTGCTGCTCCTTGCCTCCGATCCGGAGAAGGACATCTACCTGTACATCAACAGCCCCGGCGGCTCGATCACGGCCGGCATGGCGATCTACGACACCATGCAGTACATCAAGAACGACGTGGTGACCATCGCCATGGGCCTGGCGGCCTCCATGGGCCAGTTCCTGCTCAGCGCGGGCACCCCCGGCAAGCGCTTCGCGCTGCCGAACGCCGAGATCCTGATCCACCAGCCCTCGGCCGGCCTGGCCGGTTCCGCCTCGGACATCAAGATCCACGCCGAGCGGCTGCTGCACACCAAGAAGCGCATGGCCGAGCTGACCTCCCAGCACACCGGCCAGACGATGGAGCAGATCACCCGCGACTCGGACCGCGACCGCTGGTTCGACGCCTTCGAGGCCAAGGAGTACGGCCTCATCGACGACGTGATGACGACGGCCGCCGGCATGCCGGGCGGCGGCGGCACCGGGGCCTGAGCCGGCCCCCTGCGGGCCCCGACGGGGTCCGCAGCGGCGCCCAGCCAGCCCCGAGACCGCCTCAGCCCCCTTCCAGGAGACACTGTGAACGACTTCCCCGGCAGCGGCCTGTACGACCGCTCTCGCGCCGAGTACACCGGCTCCCCCGCCGAGTCCCGCTACGTGATCCCGCGCTTCGTCGAGCGCACCTCGCAGGGCGTGCGTGAGTACGACCCGTACGCGAAGCTCTTCGAGGAGCGCGTGATCTTCCTGGGCGTCCAGATCGACGACGCCTCCGCCAACGACGTCATGGCGCAGTTGCTGTGCCTGGAGTCGATGGACCCCGACCGGGACATCTCGGTCTACATCAACAGCCCCGGCGGCTCCTTCACGGCGCTCACGGCCATCTACGACACGATGCAGTACGTGAAGCCGGACATCCAGACGGTCTGCATGGGCCAGGCGGCCTCCGCCGCGGCCGTCCTGCTGGCCGCCGGTACGCCGGGCAAGCGCATGGCGCTGCCGAACGCCCGCGTGCTGATCCACCAGCCGTACAGTGAGACGGGCCGCGGCCAGGTCTCCGACCTGGAGATCGCCGCCAACGAAATCCTCCGGATGCGCTCGCAACTGGAGGAGATGCTGGCCAAGCACTCCACCACGCCGGTCGAGAAGATCCGCGAGGACATCGAGCGCGACAAGATCCTCACGGCCGAGGACGCGCTGAGCTACGGGCTGATCGACCAGATCATCACCACCCGGAAGATGGACAACTCCTCTCTCAGCTAGGCGGGAGGCTGTATCGTCTGCCGCTCCTTGGCACGGTTTGACGCGGTTCACGTCAAAGCGAACCGTGCCAAGGGGGGCCCGGACGAGGGGCCCGGCAAGGTACCGTCGGACATAAGGCAGCACCAGGAGTCCGCCCGCCGTTGACGTGACGTCGACGTCCGGGAGTCTCCCAGGCGAAGGGGAAGCACACCGTGGCACGCATCGGTGACGGCGGCGATCTGCTCAAGTGCTCGTTCTGCGGAAAGAGCCAGAAGCAGGTCAAGAAGCTCATCGCAGGGCCCGGTGTGTACATCTGCGACGAGTGCATCGACCTCTGCAACGAGATCATCGAGGAAGAGCTGGCCGAGACCAGCGAGGTGCGCTGGGAGGAGCTCCCCAAGCCCCGCGAGATCTACGAGTTCCTCGAGGGCTACGTGGTCGGCCAGGAGTCGGCCAAGAAGGCCCTCTCCGTCGCGGTCTACAACCACTACAAGCGAGTCCAGGCCGGCGAGAACGGCGGCGCCCAAGGCCGCGAGGACGCCATCGAGTTGGCGAAGTCCAACATCCTCCTGCTGGGCCCCACGGGCTCCGGCAAGACCCTCCTCGCCCAGACCCTGGCCCGCATGCTGAACGTCCCGTTCGCCATCGCCGACGCCACCGCGCTGACCGAGGCCGGGTACGTCGGCGAGGACGTCGAGAACATCCTGCTCAAGCTGATCCAGGCCGCGGACTACGACGTCAAGAAGGCCGAGACCGGGATCATCTACATCGACGAGATCGACAAGGTCGCGAGGAAGAGTGAAAACCCCTCCATCACCCGCGACGTGTCGGGCGAGGGCGTCCAGCAGGCCCTGCTGAAGATCCTCGAGGGCACCACGGCCTCGGTCCCGCCGCAGGGCGGCCGCAAGCACCCGCACCAGGAGTTCATCCAGATCGACACGACGAACGTCCTGTTCATCGTGGGCGGTGCGTTCTCGGGCCTGGAGAAGATCATCGAGGGCCGGGCCGGCGCCAAGGGCATCGGCTTCGGCGCGACGATCCGCTCCAAGCGGGAGATCGAGTCCAAGGACCAGTTCGAGCAGGTCATGCCCGAGGACCTGGTCAAGTTCGGCATGATCCCCGAGTTCATCGGCCGGCTGCCCGTCATCACCTCCGTCCACAACCTCGACCGCGAGGCGCTCCTCCAGATCCTGGTCGAGCCGCGCAACGCACTCGTCAAGCAGTACGAGCGCCTCTTCGAACTCGACGGCGTCGAGCTGGACTTCGAGCGCGAGGCCCTGGAAGCCATCGCCGACCAGGCCATCCTCCGCCAGACCGGCGCCCGCGGCCTGCGCGCCATCATGGAGGAAGTCCTCCAGGGCGTCATGTACGAGGTCCCCTCCCGCAAGGACGTCGCCCGCGTCGTCATCACCGCCGACGTGGTCCTCTCCAACGTCAACCCGACGCTGATCCCCCGGGATTCGCGAGGTCGCGGCCCGGGCGAGCAGAAGACGGCGTAACCGCCGTACAGACAGCCGTACAGACATGTGAATACGGACATGTGCAGGGCCCCGGTCGAGAGAGAGTCGACCGGGGCCCTGCACATGTCCGCCCGGCTCAGGCCTTGACGCGGATCTCCTTGCGGAGCTTGGTGGTGACGTCGACGGCGACGTCCTTCGTCACACCCTTGGTGGCGTCACCGGGGGAGACCAGCGCGATCGTGCTGTAGTCGGCCCAGGCACAGATCCAGTCGGTCTTCTTCTTTTTGGTGAGCTGGCTCTTGCCCTCGACGCCCTGGCACTTCATGACCGCGCCGTCGATGTCGACCGACTCGGGCTCGCCCAGGACCTTGCCGCCACCGCCGGACTCGGAGGAGGACGACGCGTTCTTCTCGGACTCCTTCTTGAACTCGGCGAAGAACTTGTCGAGTACGGCCTCCGGGTCGGAGATCTTCCCGTAGGCGCCGAGGTAGGTGATGCCCTTGGCCGTCGCCATCTCGCTCGCGTCGGGAGCGGTGCTCGGGTCCGAGGGGTCGTAACCGGTCAGGTCGGCCGTGGTGTAGAAGCCGGACACGCTGGTGCCGTCCTCGATGCCGCTCTTCTTCAGGTCCTCGACCGTGTCGCTGTCGGTCTCGGCGGCCTCGTCGCTGGCGCGCTTGTAGTCGGTGAGGACCGTCGCGGGCGTCGTCAGCTTGTGCGGACCGTCGTCCTCCAGGCCACCGGCGCTGTCACTGCCACTGCCGCCCAGCACGAAGTACGCGCCCACGCCGATCGCCGCCACGACCGCCACCGAGCCGATGATCAGACCGGTCTTCTTCTTGCCGCCGCCCGGCGCCGGGGGCTGCGGCATGCCGTACGGCGGCTGACCGGGAGGCTGCTGACCGTAAGGGGGCTGCTGGCCGTAGGGAGGCTGCTGGCCGTACGGGGGCTGCTGGCCGTACGGGGGAGTCTGCGGCGGGACGCCGCCCTGCTGGGGCTGCTGCGGGTAGCCGTAGCCCGGCTGCTGCGGGGGAGGCGTCTGCTGGGGGTAGCCATAGCCGGGCTGGGGGGCCTGCGGCGGCTGCTGGCCGTACGGTCCCGGCTGGCCGTACGGTCCGGGCTGCTGGGGCTGCCCGCCGTACGGGCCCGGCTGGTTGTGACTCATTCCTGGGTTCCCCTCCAGATGCTTACGTGGTTCTGACATCCTGACTCAGACCTGGCGTGCGCAGGTCACCGGGGGCCGCACCGTTACAGAAGAAACGTGTTTCGGGACAGGGCCGTGACGCCCGTAAACTGACCCCCGTGACCGAGAACTCTCAGCAGCCGCAGCCAGCGCCCACCACCGATCTGCCGACCCAGTACACGCCGGCCGACGTAGAGGGGAAGCTGTACGAGCGCTGGGTGGAACGGGGTTACTTCGAGGCCGACGCGAAGAGCGACAAGCCGCCGTACACCGTCGTCATCCCGCCGCCGAACGTCACGGGCAGCCTGCACCTCGGGCACGCCTTCGAGCACACGCTCATCGACGCCCTGACCCGCCGCAAGCGCATGCAGGGGTACGAGACGCTGTGGCAGCCCGGCATGGACCACGCCGGCATCGCCACGCAGAACGTCGTCGAGCGGGAGCTGGGCAAGGAGGGCAAGTCCCGGCACGACCTGGGCCGGGAGGCGTTCGTCGAGCGCGTCTGGCAGTGGAAGAGCGAGTCCGGCGGCCAGATCGGCGGGCAGATGCGCCGCCTCGGCGACGCCGTCGCCTGGTCGCGTGAGCGCTTCACCATGGACGAGGGCCTGTCCCAGGCCGTCCAGACCATCTTCAAGAAGCTCTACGACGACGAGCTGATCTACCGCGCCGAGCGCATCATCAACTGGTGCCCGCGCTGCCTGACCGCGATCTCCGACATCGAGGTCGAGTACCAGGACGACGACGGCGAGCTCGTCTCCATGAAGTACGGGGACGGGGACGACACCATCGTCGTCGCCACCACCCGCGCGGAGACGATGCTCGGCGACACCGCCGTCGCCGTCCACCCCGGGGACGAGCGCTACCAGCACCTCATCGGCAAGCTCATCAAGCTGCCGCTCACCGACCGCTCGATCCCCGTCGTCGCCGACGAGCACGTCGACCCCGAGTTCGGCACCGGCGCCGTCAAGGTGACGCCCGCCCACGACCCGAACGACTTCGAGATCGGCCGGCGCCACGACCTGCCCGCCGTCGCGGTCATGGACGAGCACGCCGTCATCACCGCCCACGGCCCGTTCCAGAGCTTGGACCGGCTCGAGGCCCGCTCCGCCATCGTCGCCGCGCTGCGCGCCGAGGGCCGGATCGTCGCCGAGAAGCGGCCCTACGTCCACTCCGTCGGCCACTGCTCGCGCTGCAAGACCACCGTCGAGCCGCGCCTGTCCATGCAGTGGTGGGTCAAGGTCGGCCCGCTGGCGAAGGCCGCCGGCGACGCCGTCCGCGACGGCAAGGTCAAGATCCACCCGCAGGAGATGGAGAAGCGGTACTTCGACTGGGTCGACAACCTCCACGACTGGTGCATCTCGCGCCAGCTCTGGTGGGGCCACCGCATCCCCGTCTGGTACGGCCCCGAGGGCGAGGTCGTCTGCGTCGGCCCCGATGAGGAGCCGCCCAGCGGCGAGGGCTGGTACCAGGACTCCGACGTCCTGGACACCTGGTTCTCCTCCGGCCTGTGGCCGTTCTCCACGCTCGGCTGGCCCGAGCAGACCGAGTCGCTCGCGAAGTTCTACCCGAACTCCGTCCTGGTCACCGGCTACGACATCCTCTTCTTCTGGGTCGCCCGGATGATGATGTTCGGCCTCTACGCGATGGACGGCACCCCGCCGTTCCACACCATCGTTCTGCACGGCATGGTCCGTGACGAGAACGGCAAGAAGATGTCCAAGACCTTCGGGAACGTCATCAACCCGCTGGACTGGATGGACAAGTACGGCTCGGACGCCCTGCGCTTCACCCTCGCGCGCGGCGCCAACCCGGGCGTCGACGTCCCGATCGGCGAGGACTGGGTCCAGGGCTCCCGCAACTTCGCCAACAAGATCTGGAACGCCACCCGCTTCGCGCTGATGAACGGCGCGACGGTCGAGGGCCCGCTGCCGGACGCGTCCGCCATGTCCTCGACGGACCGGTGGATCCTCTCCCGCCTCAACACGGTCGTCGCCGAGGTCGACGCGTACTACGAGGACTACCAGTTCGCGAAGCTGTCCGACGCCCTGTTCCACTTCGCCTGGGACGAGGTCTTCGACTGGTACGTCGAGCTGTCCAAGACCACCTTCCAGGCGGGCGGCGAGGCCGCCGAGGTCTCCAAGCGCGTCCTCGGCGAGGTCCTCGACGTCACGCTGCGACTGCTGCACCCGGTCGTCCCCTTCGTCACGGAGACCCTGTGGACCACCCTCACCGGTGGCGAGTCGGTCGTGATCGCCGAGTGGCCGTCCGCTGTGTCTGTTCCTGGGGCTGACGCCCCGGGGGGCTTCCGGGACGCGGACGCGGAGCGGGAGATCGGGACCGTCCAGTCGGTCATCACCGAGGTGCGGCGGTTCCGGGCCGACCAGGGGCTCCAGCCGGGGCAGCGGGTGCCGGCCCGGCTGACGCTTGAGGGCACGACGCTGGCCGCGCACGAGGCGGCGGTCCGCCAGTTGCTCCGCCTCCAGCCGGAGGGCGACGCCTTCACCGCGACGGCGACGCTGTCTGTCGCGGGCGTCGAGGTCGCCCTCGACCTCTCCGGGGTCATCGACTTCGCCGCCGAGCGCAAGCGGCTGGCGAAGGACCTCGCGGCGGCGGAGAAGGAGAAGGCCCAGGCCAACGCCAAGCTCGGCAACGAGGCGTTCCTGGCGAAGGCGCCGGACCACGTCGTGGACAAGATCCGGGGCCGCCTGGCCAAGGCGGACGAGGACATCACCCGCATCGCCGCCCAGATGGAGAAGCTGCCGGAGGCGTAGTCGCCGTGACGTGAACGAAGGGTTTCTCACAGTTGCCCGGTTGGCTTCGGGATCCTCGGTGAAGCTGTACCCAGAGTGGGCCGTAACCTTCCCTGTGGATCTTCGTTTTACCGGACGAACCCGCCGCGTGCTTGAAATGCGCGCGGTCCCCGTCGCCGACATCGCGGCTTTTGTCCGAGATGGCCGGCTCAGCGTCCGACGGGGCGGCAATCCCCGGGTGTGCGAGTCCGTAGGGGCCCGCACAAGCCAGATGCCGGCAACGCCGCAGCCGGCGGCGACGCATACGGGCTCTGCGACACGGGATCGGCCCGGACTCGTCCGCGCTCGTTATGGCTTCCACTCCTTGGAGCTACGCGATAACTCAGGATCCTTAAGAGCTCCAGAGACGCTCCCGGTGCCGTTGCAGGCACCGGGAGCTTTCACGTTCCCCAGGGGCGCGGGGCTGTATCGATGTGCGGCTCCGCCGGGTGGGCGCGACCAGCCACAACGACGCCGCACTCGCCCGCGAGACCCAAGGCCACCCCCTCCGTTGGTGCCCCGCAGGCAATCGCGCGGCCCGGCGCTGACGGGGTGCCGCTCGCTTTGGGACGGGTGCCGCCCCAGGCGGCACGACTGCCCGCGGTTACGGGGCACGGGGTACGTAGACTGGTCCCCGTGAGCGACGACCCCGGCCAGAACGACCAGCCCGACCCCTTCGACGAGATCATCGCGGCGGAGACCACCCGCGACCCCGACCTCGCCGTCATCGAGGCCGGCAGCCGCACCCTGCGCACCCAGGGCGGCCCCCCGCAGGCCGACATCCCCGGGCGCCCCGAGGATCCCGAGGTGGACGCGGCGCTGCGCCGTGTCGAGACGGAGCTGGCGTCCCGCTGGGGCGAGACCAAGCTGGAGCCGTCCGTCGCCCGGATCGCCGCGCTGATGGACGTGCTGGGCGAGCCGCAGCGCGCGTACCCCGCCATCCACATCACGGGGACCAACGGCAAGACCTCCACCGCCCGCATGATCGAGGCCCTGCTCGGCGCCTTCGAGCTGCGCACCGGGCGGTACACCTCGCCGCACGTGCAGTCGATCACCGAGCGCATCAGCCTCGACGGGGCGCCGATCTCCGCCGAGCGGTTCGTCGAGACGTACGACGACATCAAGCCGTACGTCGAGATGGTCGACGCCCGGCAGGAGTACCGGCTGTCCTTCTTCGAGGTGCTGACCGGCATGGCGTACGCGGCGTTCGCCGACGCGCCCGTCGACGTGGCCGTCGTCGAGGTCGGGATGGGCGGCTCCTGGGACGCGACCAACGTCATCGACGGGGACGTCGCCGTCGTCACCCCCATCGACCTGGACCACACCGACCGGCTCGGCGAGACGCCCGGCGAGATCGCGGTCGAGAAGTCCGGCATCGTCAAGCAGGACGCCACCGTGATCCTGGCCCAGCAGCCGGTGGACGCGGCGCAGGTCATGCTGAAGAAGGCCGTGGACGTGAACGCCACCGTGGCCCGCGAGGGACTGGAGTTCGGCGTCGTCGCCCGCGAGGTCGCCGTCGGCGGGCAACTGGCGACCCTGCGCGGACTCGGCGGCGAGTACACCGAGGTCTACCTGCCGCTGCACGGCGCCCACCAGGCGCACAACGCGGCGGTCGCGCTGGCCGCCGTCGAGGCGTTCTTCGGCGTCGGCGCGCAGCGCCCCGAGCCGCTGGACGTCGACACCGTCCGCAAGGCATTCGCCGCCGTCGCCTCACCGGGGCGGATGGAAGTGGTGCGGCGCTCCCCGACCGTGGTGCTGGACGCCGCGCACAACCCGGCGGGTGCCCGGGTCACCGCCGAGGCGGTCGGCGAGGCCTTCCAGTTCAGCCGGCTCATCGGGGTGGTCGGCGCCAGCGGCGACAAGAACGTACGGGGGCTGCTCGAGGCGTTCGAGCCGGTCTTCGCCGAGGTCGTCGTCACCCAGAACTCCAGCCACCGCGCGATGAACGCCGACGAACTGGCCGGTATCGCCGTCGAGGTGTTCGGCGAGGACCGCGTCCAGGTCGAGCCGCGGCTGCCGGACGCCCTGGAGGCGGCGATCACGCTGGCCGAGGAGGAGGGCGAGTTCGCCGGCGGCGGTGTGCTCGTCACCGGTTCCGTCATCACCGTCGGCGAGGCCCGACTGCTCCTGGGGAGGGGCTGAGAAACCGTGCGTACGCTCTGTGCTTCGACTCTGATCGGCGAGTTCTTCGTGATCGGCTTCGCCGGACTGGTCGCCATGAAGGACCCCGACCTGTCCGCGGGGACGGTGTGGGCGGTCAGCGGCATCGCCATGCTCATGTGCGTGCTGCTGTGCGGGATGATCACCCGGCCAGGCGGTATCGCCCTCGGCTGGGCGCTCCAGGTCGCGCTCGTCGCCTCCGGCTTCGTCGTGCCGACCATGTTCTTCCTGGGCGCGGTCTTCGCCGCCCTGTGGTGGGCCTCCGTGCACTACGGGCGGAAGATCGACGAGGCGAAGGCGAGGTTCGCGGCGCAGGCGGAGGCCTTGGCGGCCGACGCCGCCTGACGTGTCACGACGCACGCCGCTCGACGTGTCCGACCTACGCCGCTCGACGTGTCCGACGTCTGACGTTTCCGCGGGTCTGACGCTGCGTGACGGGCGCCGCGACACGCCCGGTAACCTCAGTCATCACCCGCACAACCGCACACCTCCAAGGGAGCCCCTCGTGACCCAGCGCAGCCTCGTCCTCCTCAAGCCCGACGCCGTCCGTCGTGGCCTGACCGGCGAGATCATCAGCCGTATCGAGCGCAAGGCCGGCTGGCAGATCACCGCGCTGGAACTGCGCACCCTGGACACGGAAACGCTGGAGCAGCACTACGGCGAGCACAAGGGCAAGCCCTTCTACGAGCCGCTCGTCGAGTTCATGGCGTCCGGTCCGGTCGTCGCCCTGGTCGTCGAGGGCGAGCGGGTCATCGAGGGCGTGCGCGCGCTGGCCGGTCCGACCGACCCGATCGCGGCCGCCCCCGGCTCCATCCGCGGGGACTTCGGTGTGATCGTCCGCGAGAACCTGATCCACGCCTCGGACTCCGAGGAGTCGGCCGAGCGCGAGCTGAAGCTCTTCTTCCCGGGCCGGGTCTGAGCCTTCCTCTGGGCACGTCGGAGAGTCTTTTTTCTGACACCACGTCAGTCGAATGGGGCGGGCGGAGCCGGGACGGTCGCGTAAAAGCGGCCGTCCTGTGGCATATGCGCGCCTGATCGGGGGAACGGATCCCACCGTTGGCCCGTCTCCACAAGCGAGACGGTGCGCCATCTGCTGACAATGGCGAAGACCCTCGCGCAGTGTTCGCGAAAGCGCGTCTACGATAGAAGCCTCCACGCGTCACTGCACCCACTTCGCCTACCTGAAAAGCCCTCAAAAGCTCCTGGGAAGGCCAGTCGAATCCTGATGGGGAACTCAATGTCGTTCATCGGCCGTGACATGGCTGTCGACCTCGGGACCGCCAACACGCTGGTGTACGTCAGGGGTCGCGGGATCGTACTCAACGAGCCGTCCGTCGTCGCGATCAACACCAACACCGGTGGCATCCTCGCGGTCGGCGCCGAAGCGAAGAAGATGATCGGGCGCACGCCAGGCAACATCGTTGCCGTGCGCCCGCTGAAGGACGGCGTGATCGCCGACTTCGAGATCACCGAGCGGATGCTGCGCTACTTCATCCTGAAGATCCACAAGCGCCGGTATCTGGCTCGTCCGCGGGTCGTCGTCTGTGTGCCCTCGGGCATCACGGGCGTCGAGCGCCGCGCCGTCATCGAGGCGTCGTCCCAGGCCGGCGCCCGACAGGTGCACATCATCGAGGAGCCCATGGCCGCGGCCATCGGCTCCGGCCTGCCGGTCCACGAGGCCACGGGCAACATGGTGGTGGACATCGGCGGCGGCACCACGGAGGTCGCGGTCATCTCGCTCGGCGGCATCGTCACCGCCCAGTCCATCCGCGTCGCGGGTGACGAGCTGGACAACGCGATCATCCAGCACGTGAAGAAGGAGTACAGCCTTCTGCTGGGTGAGCGCACGGCCGAACAGATCAAGATCACGGTCGGTTCGGCGTACGACCTCGACTCCGACGAGCACACCGAAATCCGCGGCCGGGACCTCGTCTCCGGGCTGCCCAAGACCGTCGTCATCTCCGCCGCCGAAGTGCGCAAGGCGATCGAGGAGCCGGTCAACGCGATCGTCGACGCCGTCAAGACGACCCTCGACAAGTGTCCGCCGGAGCTGTCCGGCGACATCATGGACCGGGGCATCGTCCTGACCGGTGGCGGCGCGCTGCTGCGCGGGCTCGACGAACGGCTGCGCCGGGAGACCGGAATGCCGATCCACATCGCCGAGGACCCGCTGGACAGCGTGGCGCTCGGCAGCGGAAAGTGCGTCGAGGAGTTCGAGGCTCTCCAGCAGGTGCTGGACGCCTCGCCCCGCAGATGACGTAACACTTCGGTTCCGCCGTACGAGACGATCTCCTCTCGTGCGGCGGATCGTTGATATAGAGGGTTCCAGTACCGGATGCGCGTGTAGTGCCCGATGCACCGCACGCACCCGACGTACCGAATCTGCTGAATTCCTGAACACCGCCACGTACATTCCGAGATTCCCGAATTCGACGAGGAAGGCACGGCCGCCGCACGTGAGGGACACGAAAGAGAGCCGGCTGCTCCTGGTGCTGCTGATCGCCATCGCGTTCGCACTGATCACGGTGGACATCCGCGGCGGGGAGGACTCACCGGTCGACGGTGCCCGGCAGGCCGCGGCCAACGTCTTCGGTCCGATCGAGAACGGCGTGTCGTCCGCGGTCGATCCGGTGGGCAACGCCGTCTCCGCGATCCGCGACTCGGGCGACCGGCACGACCGGCTCGCCGAACTGCAGACGCAGAACGCGGCCCTGAAGGCGAAGCTCGGCAGCGACGAGCGCGGCCGCAGCCGGCTCAAACAGTTCGACAAGATGCTCGGGCTGGCCGGCGCCGGCCAGTACGGCATCAAGGGCGCCCAGGTCATCGCCATAGGAGCAGCCCAGGGCTTCTCCTGGACCGTCACCATCGACATCGGCACCGACGACGGCGTCAAGCGCGACATGACCGTCCTCAACGGCGACGGCCTCGTGGGACGCGTGACCACCGTCGGCCCGAACAGCGCCACCGTGCTGCTCGCCAACGACCCGGACTTCACCGTCGGCACCAGGATGGAAGGCAGTGACGAACTCGGCTTCGCCGCCGGCCAGGGCGGCCGCCCCCTGCGGGTCGAGCTGCTCAACGGCAAGGCCGACGTCGAGAAGGGCGACCGCCTCGTCACCTTCGGCTCCCAGGCCGACAAGCCGTTCGTGCCGGGCGTGCCCGTCGGCACCGTCTCCCGCGTCGACCCCAACAGTGGCGACCTGACCCGCATCCTCGAGGTCACGCCGTTCGTCAGCTTCACCAAGCTCGACATCGTCGGCGTCGTCGTCCAGGCCCCGCAGAAGGACCCGCGCGACACGGTGCTCCCGGAGAAGGACAAGCCGAAGCCCACGCCCACCGTGACGGTCACCGTCACCCCGGGGGCCGACCCCGAGGGCCAGGCGCAGAACGACGAGGCCGGGCAGAACGACGCGACCGGCGAGAACGACGCGACCGGGCAGAACGACGCGACCGGCCAGAACGACCAGACAGAGCAGCAGAACGAGCAGCCCGAACCGTAGGAGCCTTCACCCCATGCGCGTCAACCGGATCCTGCTGTCCGTCGCCCTGGTCGTCGTCGCCCTGGTGCTCCAGGTGAGCGTCCTCGCCCGCCTCCACCTGCCCGGCGCCGTCCCCGACCTGCTGCTGCTCACCGTCCTCGGCCTCGCCCTGGTCTACGGCCACACGGGCGGGGCCCTCGTCGGCTTCGGCGCCGGACTCCTCGCCGACCTCGCCCCGCCCGCCGACCACGCCGCCGGCCGCTACGCCCTCGTGCTCTGCGTCATCGGCTACCTCGCCGGCCTCGCCAAGCCGGAGAACGGCCGCCTCCGCTCGGCCACCGGCCCCATGGTCGTGGTCGTCGCCGCAGCCGTCGGCACCACCCTGCTCTACGCCGGCGTCGGTGCCCTCGTCGGCGACACCGCCGCCCGCCATGTCGGCCTGCCCAACCTGCTGTTCACGGCCGCCCTGTACGACCTGCTGCTCGCGCCCTTCGTCGTCCCCGGCATCATGGCGCTCGCCCGGCGCGCCGAGAACGACCCGCTGGCCGACACCAACTCCGCCGCCCAGAGCCCCGACATCGCCTCCGGCCGGCTCTCCGGCGGCACCGGACTGCGTATCGGCAGACAGCGCGGCGGGCTGCGGGTGAAGACGGCCCGGGCCCGCGCGGCCAGGGCCGGACGCATCAAGGGGGTCAAGCGACTGTGACGACGCGGCAGCCCCCGGCGACAGCGCAGCACCCGACGACACCGCACCACACAGCGACAGCGCAGCACACAGCGACACCGCAGCACCCGGCGACACCGCAGCACCCGACGACACCGCACCACACCAGGAGTACGCACATCGTGAGGGGGAGGCAGTACCAGTGACCAATATCCCCGAGACCGGCAGCAGCACCCGTGTTCGGACCCGGCTCGTCGTCATCCAGATCCTCGTCCTCTCCCTGCTCGCCACCCTCGGCGGCCGGCTCTGGTACCTCCAGATCCGCCAGGGCGACGAGTACTCCGCGAAGGCCTCCGGCAACCACGTCCAGCAGGTCGTCCAGCCCGCCACCCGCGGCTCCATCCTGGACGCCCGCGGCGTGGCGCTCGCCGACAACGAGACCCGGCTCGTCGTCTCCGCCTCCCGCACCGACCTGCTGAAGATGAAGGACGACGGCAAGGCCGTCCTCACCAAGCTCGCCGGCGTCCTCGGCATGAAGCCCCAGGACGTCATCGACAAGGTCCGGCTGTGCGACGCCGAGACCCCGCAGCCCTGCTGGAACGGTTCGCCCTACCAGCCGATCCCCGTCACCGACGAGGCCACGGTCAAGCAGGCCCTGCAGATCCGCGAGCGCGCCGAGGACTTCCCCGGCATCACCGCCGAGCCCATGGCCGTACGCCGCTACGCCGCCCCCGGCGGGTCCAACACCGCCCAGGTCCTCGGCTACCTCTCGCCGGTCACCGACGAGGAACTGCAGAAGTCCCAGGACACCGACTCGCCGTACCTGCGCTCGGACCAGGTCGGCCGCTCCGGCATCGAGCGCCAGTACGACAAGGCCCTGCGCGGCAAGGCCGGCGTCACCCGCTACGAGGTCGACAACCTCGGCCGCGTCATCGGCGAGGCCGAGGCCGACCCGAGCGTGCCCGGCTCCAGCCTCGTCACCAGCATCGACGCCCGCGTCCAGCGGGTCGCCGAGTACGAGCTGAACGAGGCGATGAAGGTCGCCCGCAAGCAGATGGACCACAACACCAACCGGCTCTACGAGGCCGACGCCGGCGCCGTGGTCGTGATGGAGGCCAAGACCGGCCGCGTCGTCGCCATGGCCTCCAACCCCGACTACGACCCGAACGCCTGGGTCGGCGGCATCTCCGCCAAGGACTACAAGAAGCTCACCGGCAAGGAGTCCAACTACCCGCTGCTCAACCGCGCCACCCAGGGCCAGGCGGCCCCCGGCTCGATCTTCAAGGTGATCTCCTCGGCCGCCGCGGTCGAGGCCGGCTACGACTTCGACGGCAAGTACGACTGCTCCAGCTCCTACTCCGTCGGCGGCCAGGTCTTCAAGAACTACGAGTCCGCCAGCTACGGCCCCATCACCCTCGGCCGCGCCCTGGAACTCTCCTGCGACACCGTCTTCTACCGCCTGGCCCACCAGGAGTGGAAGAAGGACGGCGGCAACAAGCCCACGGACCCCAACGACTACTTCTACAAGGCCGCCCACCAGTTCGGCCTCGGCGCCAAGACCGGCATCGACCTCCCCAACGAGGTCACCGGCCGCGTCCCCGACCGCCAGTGGAAGCAGGACTACTGGGAGGCCAACAAGGACGCCTGGTGCAAGTCCGGCAAGAAGGACGGCTCCTACGTCGAGAAGATCGCGTACGAGAACTGCCACAGCGGCAACAAGATGCGCGCCGGTGACGCCATCAACTACTCCATCGGCCAGGGCGACACCCTCGTCACCCCCATCCAGATGGCCACCATCTACTCGGCCATCGCCAACGGCGGCACCCTCTACGACCCGAGCATCGGCAAGGCGATCGTCAGCCCCGACGGCAAGACGGTCAACGAGATCGAGCCCACGGCGCACGGCAAGCTGCCGATAAGCAAGACCACGCTCGCCAAGATGGACGAGGCCCTCGCCGGAGTCGCCAGCCGCGGCACCGCCGCCTGGCGGTTCGCGCAGGTCGGCTGGCCGCAGGACAAGATCCCGATGCACGCCAAGACCGGTACCGCCGAGGTCTACGGCAAGCAGACCACGTCCTGGTTCGCGACGTACACCAAGGACTACACGATCGTCATGACGATCTCCCAGGGCGGTACGGGCTCCGGCGCCTCCGGTCCCGCCGTCCGCAACATCTACGACGCTCTGTACGGCGTCTCGGACGACGGCGACATCGACCCGAAGAAGGCCCTGCTGCCCAAGCCCCAGGCCAAGCTCCCGAAGATCAAGACGGACGGGACCATCCTCTCCCCGAAGATGCCCAAGGACGTCGTCAAGGAGCTCCAGCCCGACGAGAAGGTCTCCCCGGACGAGGAGTACGCACCCGTCGAGGAAGGGGAGCAGCCGGCGACCACCCCCAACCAGAACGGGGCGAACCGCGACACCCGCCGCCGACGACGGCGCGGCGGCGCCGGGCGGGTCGGGCGCGCCGGACGGGCCGGACGCGCCGGACGCGGCAACGGAAGAAGCCGGAGGGCACGCGCATGACCGGAGCCAACGGCTTCCATGTCTCCGGATACGGACCCGACAAGGCCGGCTGGACCCGCCTCTTCGCCCGTGACTCCATGGCACGGCGCCTCGACTGGCCGATACTGCTGGCCGCCGTCGCGCTCTCCCTGATGGGCTCGCTGCTCGTCTACTCCGCGACCCGCAACCGCACCGAACTCAACCAGGGCGACCCCTACTACTTCCTCACCCGGCACCTCCTGAACACCGGCATCGGGATCTGCCTGATGGTCGCCACCGTCTGGCTCGGCCACCGCGCCCTGCGCACCGCCGTGCCGCTCCTGTACGGCTTCTCCGTGTTCCTGATCCTGCTGGTGCTCACCCCGCTCGGCTCGACCATCAACGGCGCCCACTCCTGGATCAAGCTCCCCGGCGGCTTCTCCCTCCAGCCCTCGGAGTTCGTGAAGATCACGATCATCCTGGGCATGGCGATGCTGCTGGCCGCACGCGTCGACGCCGGAGACCGGCCCCACCCCGACCACCGCACCGTGCTCCAGGCCCTGGGCCTGGCCACCGTGCCGATGCTCATCGTGATGCTGATGCCCGACCTCGGGTCGGTCATGGTCATGGTCATCATCGTGCTGGGCGTGCTGCTCGCCTCCGGCGCCAGCAACCGCTGGATCTTCGGACTGCTCGGCGCGGGCACCGCCGGGGCGCTCGCGGTGTGGAAGCTGGGCATCCTGGACGACTACCAGATCGCCCGCTTCGCCGCCTTCGCCAACCCGGCCCTCGACCCCGCGGGCGTCGGCTACAACACCAACCAGGCCCGCATCGCCATCGGCTCGGGCGGCCTGACCGGCTCCGGCCTCTTCCAGGGCTCGCAGACCACCGGCCGGTTCGTCCCCGAACAGCAGACCGACTTCGTCTTCACCGTCGCGGGCGAGGAACTCGGCTTCCTCGGCGCGGGCCTCATCATCGCCCTGCTCGGCGTGGTCCTCTGGCGCGCCTGCCGGATCGCCCGCGGGACCCCCGATCTGTACGGGACGGTCGTCGCCGCCGGGATCGTCGCGTGGTTCGCCTTCCAGACCTTCGAGAACGTCGGCATGACACTCGGCATCATGCCGGTCACCGGCCTGCCCCTGCCCTTCGTCTCCTACGGCGGCTCGTCGATGTTCGCCATCTGGATAGGGGTGGGCCTGCTCCAGTCGATCACGGTGCAGAGACCGATGTCGGCCTGAGCGCACCCCGCTCCACAGGCGGTAAGGGGGACCGTCCCCGCCGGGTTAGGCTGGATGGTCCCCCTTGCCAGCACACAAAGGTCCCCGAGATGCCTGCCGAAGCCGCCGAGCCTGTGGTGAAGTCCGTGTTTCCGCAGCTCGAAGCCCTGCTCCCGCATGTGCAGAAGCCGATCCAGTATGTCGGCGGAGAGCTCAACTCCACGGTCAAGGACTGGGAATCCTGCGACGTCCGCTGGGCCCTGATGTACCCCGACGCCTACGAGGTCGGCCTGCCCAACCAGGGCGTCATGATCCTCTACGAGGTACTCAACGAGCAGCAGGGTGTCCTCGCCGAGCGCACCTACAGCGTGTGGCCGGACCTCGAGGAGCTGATGCGGGAGCACTCCGTCCCCCAGTTCACGGTCGACGGCCACCGCCCGGTCGGCGCCTTCGACGTCTTCGGCCTCTCCTTCTCCACCGAGCTGGGCTACACCAACATGCTCACCGCCCTGGACCTGGCGGGCATCCCGCTTCAGGCGGCGGACCGCGGCATCGACGACCCGATCGTGCTGGCCGGCGGACACGCGGCCTTCAACCCCGAGCCGATCGCCGACTTCATCGACTGCGCCGTCATCGGCGACGGCGAACAGGCCGTCCTCGAGATCACCGCGATCATCCGCGCCTGGAAGGCCGAGGGCCGCCCCGGAGGCCGCGACGAACTCCTCCTGCGCCTGGCCAGGACCGGCGGCGTCTACGTCCCCGGCTTCTACGACGTCGAGTACCTCCCCGACGGCCGTATCGCCCGCGTCGTACCCAACCGTTCCGGCGTCCCGTGGCGCGTGTCCAAGCACACCGTCATGGACCTCGACGAGTGGCCCTACCCCAAGCAGCCCCTCGTCCCGCTCGCCGAGACCGTCCACGAGCGCATGTCGGTCGAGATCTTCCGCGGCTGCACCCGCGGCTGCCGCTTCTGCCAGGCCGGCATGATCACCCGCCCGGTGCGCGAGCGGTCCATCACCGGCATCGGCGAGATGGTCGACAAGGGCCTGAAGGCGACGGGCTTCGAGGAGGTCGGTCTCCTCTCCCTCTCCTCCGCCGACCACACGGAGATCGCCGACGTCGCCAAGGGCCTCGCCGACCGGTACGAGGAGGACAAGATCGGCCTGTCCCTCCCCTCCACCCGCGTCGACGCCTTCAACATCGACCTGGCCAACGAGCTGACCCGCAACGGCCGCCGCTCCGGCCTCACCTTCGCCCCCGAGGGCGGCTCCGAGCGCATCCGCAAGGTCATCAACAAGATGGTCTCGGAGGACGACCTCATCCGCACCGTCGCGACGGCCTACGGCAACGGCTGGCGCCAGGTGAAGCTGTACTTCATGTGCGGCCTGCCCACCGAGACGGACGACGACGTCCTCCAGATCGCCGACATGGCCACCCGGGTCATCGCCAAGGGCCGCGAGGTCTCCGGCTCCGGCGACATCCGCTGCACCGTCTCGATCGGCGGCTTCGTCCCCAAGCCCCACACCCCCTTCCAGTGGGCCCCGCAACTGTCGGCGGAGGAGACGGACGCCCGCCTCCAGAAGCTGCGCGACAAGATCCGCGGCGACAAGAAGTACGGCCGCTCCATCGGCTTCCGCTACCACGACGGCAAGCCCGGCATCGTCGAGGGCCTCCTCTCCCGCGGCGACCGCCGCCTCGGCGCCGTCATCCGCGCCGTCTACGAGGACGGCGGCCGCTTCGACGGCTGGCGCGAGTACTTCTCCTACGACCGCTGGATGGCCTGCGCCGACAAGGCCCTGGAGCCGACCGGCGTCGACGTCGCCTGGTACACCACCCGCGAGCGCGGCTACGAGGAGGTCCTGCCCTGGGACCACCTCGACTCCGGCCTCGACAAGGAGTGGCTCTGGGAGGACTGGCAGGACTCCCTCGACGAGACCGAGGTCGACGACTGCCGCTGGACCCCGTGCTTCGACTGCGGCGTCTGTCCCGCCATGGACACGACAATTCAAGTCGGTCCGACCGGCAAGAAACTGCTGCCGTTGTCCGTGGTGAAGTAGTACACGCACAGCGCGACGCCGCGGGATCCGAACCGGGTCCCGCGGCGTCTTCACGGTCATGGTGGATCTGGAGAAGGCGCCCGGGGCGGGGGCGGAGGGGGAGCCGCAGGGGGAGCCGGTGCGGCGGTCGGACGCCGGAGGGTGTCTCGCCGTGGCGATCCGGATGCCGGTGCGGATCGTCGTGCTGGTACTGGTCGTGCCGGTGCGCATGGTGTGGGACGTGCTGGTCGTCGCGGGGCGGTTCCTGCGGGACACGGTGCTGCGGCCCGTCGGGCGGGCGCTGGCGTGGCTCGCGCGGGCCGTCTTCGTGTGGCCGCTGGTCGGGGCATGGCGGTATGGCGTCGTGCCGCTGGCCAAAGGCGTGGCCCGGCTGGGGAACCTGCTGCTCGTGGTGCCCGCGGTGTGGGTGTACCGGTGGGTGCTGACGCCGGTCGGGCACGCGCTCGCCCGGTGCGGCCGGGGAGTGGGCGCCGTGATCGCCGCCGTCGGGCGCGGGCTGTACGCCGCTCTCGCGTGGCTCGCGCGGTACCTCGTCGCCGTACCCGCCGGATGGCTGTACGCCTGGGTGCTCACCCCGGCCGGGCACGCGCTCGCCTGGTGCGGCAGGGGGCTGCTGTGGTGCGGCAGGGGAGTGGCGCGGGGTGTGGGCCTGGCCGTCACCGGTGTCGGCGTGGTCCTGTACTGGATCGTCCGGGTGCTGCTGGTGCTGCCGGCCCTCGCACTGTGGCGGTGGGTGCTCGCCCCGGCCGGCCGGGCGCTCGCCGTCGTCGGGCGGGAGATCGGGGACGCCCTCGGGCACGCCTGGCGGATCGCCGGTCACCTCTCGCGCGCCGCCGGGCGGCTCCTCGGCACCCTCTTCCGGTGGATCGTCGCCGACCCGGCGCGATGGGTGTACCGGAGCATCCTGACGCCGGTGGGGCACGCCGTGCGGGACACCGTCGTACGGCCCCTCGCGCAGGCCGGGCGCAGCGCGGGGCGGGCGGCCCGGCAGGCGCTCGCCTCGGCCCGGCTGTCCGCACGGCAGGCCCGCGCCGACGTACGGCGCATGCTGTTCGGGGAGCCGGCCGGGCCGCGGCCGGTGGAGCGGCGGGAACCGTTGGGTGCGCAAACGCGTACTCTAGAAAAGAGGACCGGGCGCGAAACCTCCCCGCCGACGCGGGGATGATCCCTGCACCACCCTGGGAAGGCGTCAGCCGGAGTCACTGCTCCCCGCCACCGCGGGGATGCGTCCTGGTCCCGACCGCCGTACACAAGGAGAAGTCCCCTGGGCAAGCGACAGCCCGAAGGCCCGCCGCCCGTTCCCGCGGTGCAGCGCATCCGACTGCGCTACACCAAGCGCGGCCGCCTCCGGTTCACCAGCCACCGTGACTTCCAGCGCGCCTTCGAGCGTGCGCTGCGCCGCGCCGAGGTGCCGATGGCGTACTCGGCGGGGTTCACCCCGCACCCGAAGGTGTCGTACGCCAATGCCGCACCCACCGGCACGGGCAGTGAGGCGGAGTACCTGGAGATCGCGCTCACCGAAGCGCGCGACCCGGAGCAGCTCCGGCTGCTTCTCGACGAGTCGATGCCCGCCGGGCTCGACGTCGTCGATGCGGTCGAGACCCGGACGTCCGGGCTCGCCGACCGGCTGACGGCCTCCGTGTGGGAGCTGCGGCTGGCCGGTGTGGAGTCCGCGGAGGCCGAAGGCGCTGTCGCGGCCTTCAATGCGGCCCCCGCGGTCGAGGTCCAGCGCCGTACGAAGAACGGCGTGCGTACCTTCGACACCCGTTCCGCGGTCGTGCGTCTCGAGAGCGTCACCACGCACGGTTCACCGGCTGATAGGCCGACCGACCAGCCCTGTGCGATACTGCGGCTGGTTGTTCGGCACGTGACGCCTGCCGTACGACCCGACGACGTCCTGTCCGGTCTTCGCGCCGTGGCCGACCTGGCGCCGCCGGTCCCCGCAGCGGTGACCAGGCTGGCGCAGGGGCTGTTCGATGAAGAGACCGGTGCGGTGACCGACCCGCTCGCGCCCGACCGCGAGGCAGAAGCGCCCGAGCCGCAACCGGCCGCCGCTTCCGCCGCCGCGAAGGCGCCGGCGTAAGGAAGGTTCCGCGTAGGGACGGACGTCGTAGCGCCGCCCTCGAACTCGGGAGCCACCTGGGTCGGGCAGCGCACCGACCACAAGACTTTCGCCAGGCCGTGCCCGACAGGGGTACGGAACCGGTGAGACAAGACACGGAGAGCTTCCGAGCGGCGCCCGCGCCCCGGACGGCGGCGACCGCGCATCGCGCGAGCCGCGGACGTCACCGGCGGTCGACATGATCGATGCCGGACCAGGCGCGGCGCCCGGGAGCCTGACGGGAGAAACCCCCGCATGCTCGAACCGACCGAACCCACCGAGTCGTCGACCACCTCGACGGACTCCAATGCGAACACCCCCAGCGACACCCTGCCGCCGCGTCGTCGGCGCAGGGCCGCGTCCCGCCCGGCGGGTCCGCCGTCCGGTGCCTCCGAGGCGACGGCGGAGACCGTCGCGCCGACCGAGGTGACCCCGGTGACCGACGAGGCCGGGGAGACGGAGGAGGCGGAGGTCGAAGAGACCGCCGCCGAGGCATCCGAGACCGAGACGGCACCGGAGCCCGTTGCCGCCGCCCGGCCGCGTCGCCGAGCGGTACGCCGTGCCTCCGCGCCCACCGGGACCCCGGCGTCGGAGGAGGCGGCCGAGACCGTCGTCTCCGCGTCCGCGTCCGCAGCCGCTGAGACGCCGGCGCGGTCCGCCGAGGCCGGTGAGGTCACCGAGGGTGCCGCTCCGCGCCGTACCCGGCGTCGTGCCACGCGCAGTGTGACCTCGGCCACCGAGCAGGCCGCCGCGACGCCGGACACCGAGGCCGCCGCGGTGACCCCCGAGCCCGTCGAGACGCCCGCGCCCGCCGAGGCGGAGGAGGCCGCGCCCAAGGGCCGTGCCCGCCGTCGTGCGACGCGCCGCGTGTCCGCTCCGAGCGAGGCGCCCGCCGAGGCCGCCGCCGAGGTGAGTGAACCCGCGCCCGCCACCGAGCCCGAGGCCGCCGCGCCCGCCGAGCCCGTCGAGGACGCCGCTCCGCGTCGTGCGCGCCGCCGGTCCACCCGTAAGGCCGCCACCGGTTTCGCCGCCCCGGCGCAGACCGCCGCCGCGGCCTCCGACGAGGCGGACGCTCCCAAGCGTCCGTCGCGTCCCGCGGTCGCCGTGTTCCAGGCGCCCGTGTTCGCCGAGCCCCAGTTCCAGACGCCCGAGCGGGCCGCCGCCGAGGCCGCCGCGGAGGCGGCCGGTACCGAGCCCGCGAAGGCGGTCGAGGAGCCCAAGGAGTCTCAGGAGGCCCCGGAGGAGCAGCCCGCCGGATCGCGGCGGCGCCGCAAGCGCCGGGGTGCCGCGGCCGAGGAGGCCGCCGAGGAGCGGGCCACCGCCGCCGTCACCCGGGACGAGCCGGCTGCCAAGCGCGGCGCGGACGCCGACTCCGAGACCGGCACCGACACCGACTCCGACTCCGACTCCGACGGGTCGGGCGAGGAGCAGGACGACGCCGACGGCTTCGAGGACTCCGGCTCGCGCCGTCGCCGTCGCCGGGGCGGCCGTCGCCGCCGCCGGGGTGACTCCGCCGACGGCGACCTGACGGACGGCGATGCCGAGCACGCGGCCGCCGAGCAGGCCGACAGGGACGCCGCGGACAGCGCCGAGCAGACGGAGGAGGACGCCGAGGACGGCGAGGACGCCTCCGGCGAGAGCGGCGGCTCCAGCAGCAGCCGGCGCCGTCGTCGCCGTCGCCGCAGGGCCGGGGACGGCTCGGGTGACTCCGAGGCCTCCACCGACGACCCCGAGCGCACCGTGGTCAAGGTCCGCGAGCCCCGGCCGAAGGCGGAGCCGTCCGACGAGGTGCAGTCCATCAAGGGCTCGACCCGTCTGGAAGCCAAGAAGCAGCGCCGCCGGGAGGGCCGCGAGCAGGGCCGCCGGCGCGTGCCGATCATCACCGAGGCCGAGTTCCTGGCCCGCCGCGAGGCCGTCGAGCGCGTCATGGTCGTCCGCCAGCACGGCGAGCGCACCCAGATCGGCGTCCTGGAGGACGGGGTGCTCGTCGAGCACTACGTCAACAAGGAGCAGGCCACCTCGTACGTCGGCAACGTCTACCTCGGCAAGGTGCAGAACGTGCTGCCGTCGATGGAGGCCGCCTTCATCGACATCGGCAAGGGCCGCAACGCCGTCCTGTACGCCGGTGAGGTCAACTTCGAGGCGCTGGGCATGTCGGGCGGCCCGCGTCGCATCGAGTCCGCGCTGAAGTCCGGCCAGTCGGTCCTCGTGCAGGTCACCAAGGACCCGATCGGCCACAAGGGCGCCCGCCTGACCAGCCAGGTCTCGCTGCCCGGCCGCTACCTGGTCTACGTGCCCGAGGGCTCGATGACCGGCATCAGCCGCAAGCTGCCCGACACCGAGCGGTCCCGGCTGAAGACGATCCTGAAGAAGATCGTCCCCGAGGACGCGGGCGTCATCGTGCGCACCGCCGCCGAGGGCGCCAGCGAGGAGGAGCTGCGCCGCGACGTCGAGCGGCTCCAGGGCCAGTGGGAGGACATCCAGAAGAAGGCGAAGAGCGGCGGCAGTTCCAACGCGCCCACGCTGCTCTACGGCGAGCCGGACATGACCGTCCGGGTCGTGCGCGACATCTTCAACGAGGACTTCACCAAGGTCGTCGTCAGCGGTGACGAGGCCTGGCAGACCATCCACGGCTACGTGGCCCACGTGGCGCCGGACCTCGCCGACCGGCTGTCCAAGTGGACCAGCGAGGTCGACGTCTTCGCCACGTACCGGATCGACGAGCAGCTCGCCAAGGCGCTGGACCGCAAGGTCTGGCTGCCCAGCGGCGGTTCGCTGGTGATCGACCGGACCGAGGCGATGATCGTCGTCGACGTCAACACCGGCAAGTTCACCGGTCAGGGCGGCAACCTCGAGGAGACGGTCACCAGGAACAACCTGGAGGCGGCCGAGGAGATCGTGCGCCAGCTCAGGCTGCGCGACCTCGGCGGCATCATCGTCATCGACTTCATCGACATGGTGCTCGAGTCCAACCGGGACCTGGTGCTGCGGCGCCTGCTGGAATGCCTGGGCCGGGACCGGACCAAGCACCAGGTGGCCGAGGTGACCTCGCTGGGTCTGGTCCAGATGACGCGCAAGCGGGTCGGCCAGGGTCTGCTGGAGTCGTTCTCGGAGACCTGCGTCCACTGCAACGGTCGCGGTGTCATCGTGCACCTCGACCAGCCGGCCGCCGCCGGTGCCGGTGGCGGGGGCGGGAGCAAGCGCCGCGGCAAGCGGGCGCGTGCCGGTGCCGACCAGCCGCACGAGCACGAGCACGAGGCCGTGGCCGGGGTCGAGACCGGCCCGACCGCGGAGCAGGAGGCGGACACCGAGTCGGAGTCCGAGGTGGCCGCCGAGGTGGCCGAGCCGGTCGCCCTCCCGGCGCCCGACTACAGCGCGGACGAGGAGCTGTACAGCAGCGCCGCGGAGGCCGAGGCCGCCGCCACGCGCGGTCGCGGCCGGCGTCGCGCCGGCCGGCGGGCGTCCGCTCCGGCGGGTGCGCCCAAGGCCGCGAAGGGCGAGGCCGTCCGTGCCGAGGCCCCGACCGCGCAGGACGTCACGGTGAAGGAGGAGGTCGAGCGTCCCGTGCGGCGCGAGAGCGCCGCCGAGGTGCTGGCCGAGCCCGCCGCCGTCGAGGACGCGCTCTCCGGCGCCCCGGCCCCGGCTGCGGCCTCTGCTTCGGCCGAGGCACCGGCGCCCGTGTCCGAGGAGGCGGCGCCCAAGGGCCGTACCCGCCGTCGGGCCACCCGGAAGGTGTCCGCACCGGCCGGTTCGCCCACGGGAGCCGAGGCCGCCGTACTGACGGTCCCGGAGACCGCGGCGCCCGAGCAGCCCGAGCAGGCACCCGAGGCTCCCGCCGCCGCCGAGGCGTCCGCCGAGCCGTCGGGCACGGCGGCCGAGAGCGCGGCCCCGGCCCGCCCGCGGCGCCGGGCGGTGCGCAAGCCCACCACCTCCACCGCGTCCGAGGAGGCGGCCGTCGTGGTCGTCCCGGCCACGGCCGAGGAACCGGCCGGACAGCCGGTGGACGCTTCGGAGGCGGAGAGCGCCGAGGAGAGCGCCGAGGCGGCCGCCCCGGCCAAGAAGGCGGCGGCCCGCAAGACGGCCAAGAAGGCGACGGCGAAGAAGGCCGCCACCAAGAAGACCGCGGCCAAGGAGACGACGACCGCGAAGAAGGCCACGGCGAAGAAGGCGGCGAAGACGACGACCGCCAAGAAGGCGGCCAAGACGACGACCGCCAAGAAGACGGCGTCGAAGAAGACCGCGGCCGCCGCCCAGCAGGCACCGTCCTCGGTCAGCGCCCCGACGGAGGACTGACGGCGGCACAGTCACGGAAGAAGAACACCACGGCGCGGGTCCCGGCGGGGCCCGCGCCGTGCTGGTGCGCACCTACCGGAGAGGCACCTACCGGAGAGGCACCTACCGGAGAGGCACCTACCGGAGGTGCCTCTCCGGAGTCATCCCGGCGGCCGGGCCGCATCGCCCGGGAGACGGGCGCGGCGAGCCGTACGGGGCCCGGTTTGACCCCCCAGGCCGGGCCCCGTAACCTTGACCGTCGGCGTGTCGACTGGCACGTCACATCCCCGTAAACCCCTTTCCCTTCCGGGTGCGGGCCCTCGTGGCCCCGGCCGGGAGAGGCCGTCCGTGTTGTACCGGGCGGCTGGACTGCGGGGGTGCCGTTTCCGAGCGAGAGAGTGAGATCCGCGTGTACGCCATCGTGCGCAGCGGTGGTCGCCAGCACAAGGTTGCTGTCGGCGACACCGTTGAGGTTGACAAGATTTCCACCGCCCAGGTAGGCGACACGGTCGAGCTCTCGACCCTGCTCGTTGTCGACGGCGACGCTGTGACCAGCGACCCGTGGGTGCTGGCCGGCATCAAGGTCCAGGCCGAGGTCGTGGACCACCACAAGGGCCAGAAGATCGACATTCTGCGCTACAAGAACAAGACCGGCTACCGCCGTCGTCAGGGCCACCGCCAGCAGTACACGGCGATCAAGGTCACTGAGATTCCCGCGGCTGCGAAGTAAGGGACTGAGGAGACATGGCACACAAGAAGGGCGCATCGTCCACCCGGAACGGTCGCGACTCCAATGCCCAGCGGCTCGGCGTGAAGCGCTTCGGCGGTCAGGCCGTCAACGCGGGTGAGATCCTGGTCCGCCAGCGTGGCACCCACTTCCACCCGGGCGCCGGCGTCGGCCGCGGCGGCGACGACACGCTGTTCGCCCTGCAGGCCGGTGCGGTGCAGTTCGGCACCCACCGTGGCCGCAAGGTCGTGAACATCGTTCCGGTCGCCTGATCGGAAGCTTTCGCGAGGCGGGCCTCACTTCCCCCCAGGGGAAGCGGGTCCGCCTTTCGCGTGTTGACCAAGAGACATTCCCGGCAGTAAGCAGTAACTGGAGGCACATCCCATGACCACCTTCGTGGACCGCGTCGAGCTGCACGTCGCCGCGGGTAGCGGAGGCCACGGCTGTGCCTCCGTCCACCGTGAGAAGTTCAAGCCGCTCGGCGGTCCGGACGGCGGCAACGGCGGCCGGGGCGGCGACGTGATCCTCACCGTCGACCAGTCGGTGACCACGCTCCTCGACTACCACCACTCCCCGCACCGCAAGGCCACGGCCGGCAAGCCCGGCGAGGGCGGCAACCGCTCCGGCAAGGACGGCCAGGACCTGGTCCTGCCCGTGCCCGACGGCACCGTCGTCCTCGACGGCGCGGGCAACGTGCTGGCCGACCTGGTCGGCCACGGCACCTCCTACGTCGCGGCCCAGGGTGGCCGGGGCGGCCTCGGCAACGCGGCGCTCGCCTCCGCGCGGCGCAAGGCGCCCGGCTTCGCGCTGCTCGGTGTGCCCGGCGGCCTCCAGGACATCCACCTGGAGCTGAAGACCGTCGCCGACGTGGCGCTGGTCGGCTACCCGAGCGCCGGCAAGTCCTCGCTGATCGCCGTACTGAGCGCGGCCAAGCCGAAGATCGCCGACTACCCCTTCACGACGCTCGTCCCGAACCTGGGCGTGGTGACCGCGGGCGAGACCGTGTACACCGTCGCGGACGTCCCCGGTCTCATCCCCGGTGCCAGCCAGGGCAAGGGCCTCGGTCTGGAGTTCCTGCGGCACGTGGAGCGGTGCAGCGTGCTGGTGCACGTCCTGGACACGGCGACGCTGGAGTCCGAGCGCGACCCGGTCTCCGACCTGGACATCATCGAGGCCGAGCTGAGCGAGTACGGCGGCCTGGACAACCGGCCCCGGATCGTCGTCCTCAACAAGATCGACGTACCCGACGGCAAGGATCTCGCGGAGATGGTCCGGCCCGACCTGGAGGCGCGCGGCTACCAGGTCTTCGAGGTGTCGGCGGTGGCCCACATGGGCCTCAGGGAGCTGTCCTTCGCGCTGGCCGAGCTGGTCGCCCAGGCGCGTGCCGCCCGGCCCAAGGACGAGTCGACGCGGATCGTCATCCGGCCCAAGGCGGTGGACGACGCCGGTTTCACCGTCACCCGCGAGGAGGACGGCCTGTTCCGGGTGCGCGGCGAGAAGCCCGAACGCTGGGTGCGCCAGACCGACTTCAGCAACGACGAGGCCGTCGGCTACCTCTCCGACCGGCTCAACCGCCTCGGTGTCGAGGAGCGGTTGATGAAGGCGGGCGCCCGTAACGGCGACGGCGTGGCCATCGGCCCCGAGGACAACGCGGTCGTCTTCGACTGGGAGCCGTCGGTGTCGGCCGGCGCCGAGATGCTCGGCCGCCGCGGCGAGGACCACCGCTTCGAGGCGCCCCGCCCGGCCGCCCAGCGGCGCCGGGAGCGGGACGCCGAACGCGACGAGGCGCAGCAGGAGTTCGACGGCTTCGAGCCGTTCTGAGAGGTTCGTGCGCGAGGCGCATCTCCGGGTCGTACGGCGGGCGAAGCGGCGTGTTCTTCGGAACGTCGCTTCGCGGCCATGCAGCGGCCATGCAGCGGCCATGCAGCGGCCATGCGGCGGCCATGTCGCGGTCTGCTGTGGTCCACCTCTCATCTCTGACCCACCCGTTCGTGATGACGGTGTGATTGGGTACCGTCTCCGCGAGCGCAAGTTCGAGTATCCGGCTCCGGAGCGAACACCGGCACACGCCGGTCCCCCCACGGCGACGAGCCGCCGGACCCTGTCGTAGGCGCACTTGCCCGCCTCGACGCCCATGAGCAAGGAGAGCCTCACGGTGCCCGTCCGCCGTCTCGCGAGCCCACCGCGGCCTGATACCGAAGACAGCCAGGCCGTCCCCGAACCGCAGGACGGTGTTCCCGCGGACCGTGGGAAACGTCCCGCCCCGGCATCGGGCGGTGCCGGACTGAGGCTGGACATCCAGGGCCTGCGCGCGGTGGCCGTCTCGCTCGTGGTGTTCGCCCACTCGGGCGTGTCCTCCCTGGCCGGCGGGTACGTCGGTGTGGACGTCTTCTTCGTGATCTCCGGCTTCCTGATCACGTCGCTGATGCTCCGCGAGTGGGGCCGGGACGGCCGGATCTCGTTGAGCCGCTTCTATGCCCGCCGAGCGCTGCGCCTGCTGCCGGCCTCCACCCTCGTCGTCGTGGCGACGCTGGCGGGCTCCTGGCTCTTCCTGGGACCGCTCCGCTTCGCCGAGTACGCCAAGGACGCCATCGCCTCCGCGTGGTACGTCGTCAACTTCCGGTTGGCCGATGCCGGTACCGACTACTTCAACACGGACGTGCCGCCCTCGCCGTTCCAGCACTTCTGGTCGCTCGCGGTCGAGGAGCAGTTCTACCTGATCTGGCCCATCGTCCTGATCATCGCCCTCAAGATCTTCCGGCGCCGGGTTCTCCTCACCATCCCCCTGCTCGCCCTCGCCGCGGTCTCCTTCGCCCTCAACCTGCAGCTCACCGAATCCTCCCCCTCCTGGGCCTACTTCGGCTCCCAGGGGCGGATCTGGGAGCTGGCGGTGGGTGCTCTGGTGGCGCTGGCGGCGAACCGGCTCGACGCGATTCCACGCCCCGTCGCGGCGGCTCTGAGCTGGGCCGGCCTGGCTGCCATCGGCTACGCGGCGGTGGCCTTCGACGACGACACCGTCTTCCCCGGCCACAACGCCGCGATCCCCGTCCTCGGTGCCGCCGCCGTCCTCGCCGGAGGCGCGGTGGCCGGGCGTTACGGTGCGGCCGCGGTCCTGTCGCTGCGCCCCGCCGTCTGGATCGGTGGCATCTCCTACGCCTGGTACCTCTGGCACTGGCCGCTCATCGTCATCGTTCCGGCCGCCGCCGGTTTCGGCGAGCACGACGGTCCGCTGCGGCTCGTCGCCGCACTGTGCGGTATCGGTCTCGCCTGGTCGACCCTGCGTCTGGTCGAGGACCCGATGCGCTTCCACCGCGCCTTCAAGGCCCGTGCCGGCCGGGGTCTCTCGCTGGGTCTGGGCCTGTCGGCCGTCGCGGCAGCGGTCGCGGTGGTCGCCGTGCAGTTCCCGCCGAGTCTGACCTCGGGCGGCGAGCGGCAGGATACGAAGGAGGTCATCGCGCAGGCGCCGGACCACCACGCGGCGCTGACCCGACTGCTGGAACAGCCGGTGGACAAGCTGCCGTCCAACCTCGAGCCGAGCCTGCACGACGTGGCCTACAAGCGGACCGCGGTGTACACCGACGACTGCGCGCTGACCATGGAGGATGTGAAGCAGACCCAGCCCTGTCTGTACGGCGACACCTCGGCCGAGCGCACGGTGGTGCTCTTCGGGGACTCACACGTCGCGCAGTGGTTCCCGGCGCTCGACGCGATCGCCCGCGAGCACCACTGGCGCCTCTACTCGTTCACCAAGAACGCCTGCAAGATCGCCCAGATCACCATCGAGTACAACAAGGGCCCGTACTCGACGTGCGACGACTGGCGTGCGGTGACCCTGGAAAAGATCCTGAAGATGGATCCCGAGCTGGTCATCACGTCGAGCTCCAACTCGGCGAAGCTGTGGGGCGAGGGCGACACGGCCACCGAATGGGGCAAGGGGCAGGCCGAGACGTACCGCAGGCTCCAGCGGGGCGGGATCCAGGTGCTCACCCTGCTGGACAATCCCTGGCCCAAGAACAACGCGGTGGACTGTGCGGTGGCGCACCCGAAGGACTTGAGCGCCTGCGCCCGTCCCCGTTCGGAAGCCGACCCCAAGCCCGACGTGACGAAGGCACTCGTCGCCGCGGCGAAGGCCGAGGACGTGACGGTCATCGACCCCTACGACTGGGTCTGCGCACCGTCCGGCAACTGCCCGATCGTGGCGGGCAACACCATGGTCTACCGGGACTTCGGCCACCTGGCGGACGGCTTCGTCGAGGCGCTGACCCCGGTCGTGGAGGACCGGCTGCTGCGGTTGTTCGGTGCGGACCTGAGCCGGCACCCGGGGGCCTGAACCAGCGAGCCCGGGGGCCTGAACAGCGATCCCGGGGGCCTGAACCAGCGAACCCGGGGCCCTGTCCGTCGGTGGTGACGCCGACGGGCAGGGCCCCGGGGTTTCGTGCGGGCGGTGCTTCTCAGCCGGCCTTGCCCAGGACGACCGACCCGGCCTTCTTGGTGAACAACGAGCCGCCCGCGCTCATCGAGACGAGCATCCGGTACCGGCCGGCCGGTACCGAGGACACGTCGACTCCGCTCTCCCCGGGGGTACTGAAGTACCCGGAATGGTAGGTTCCGACGTCCCCGGCCGCTACGTGCGGACGTGTCGCCCCGGCGTTCTTCTTGGCTTCGAGCGGGAACGAGAAACACCCATGCCGTCCCTGGAGGACGAGGTAGTACATGGCGTGGTTCTTCTTCTCCGCGTTTCTTCCGGGAAGGAAGAACACCCCTTCCGCGTGGACGAGCCGGTCACGCTTCCAGGAGTTCTGCAAGGAGAAGCGAACGCCGTCCGTGTCACTGCCGACGACGCTGCGCCTGGTCAGTTTGACCCCGTTCTTGTTTCCCCTGACGATCAGTTCCGAATCGCCCATGGAATGGCGTACGTCGATGATCCTCTGCGCGATCAGACGGGTCCTGCGCTCGATCTTCTCGTCGGGGCTCGAGACGCATATGGAGGCTTCGAAGGTACCGTGGGGGAGCGACTCGAAGGTCACGTCCTCGCCGGTCCTGAACCCGCCCTCCGCGTATTCGCAGAAGTGCTGGTCGAAATAGTCCCGGTAGAGCCGGATCTCCTCGGTCGACTCCAGCGGCCAGGCCCAGGATTCGCCCCGCCGTTCCAGGACGAGACGCTTGACCTCTTTCGCCTCGCCCTCCCGGGAAACGCCCGGGATGAACGCGTGCCCGCTCAGCCGGGCGTGACCGTCCGCGAAGGACGCCCGGGCGAGAACCGCGAGGGCGGTGTCTTCCTGCCGGAGTCCCGCGAGGTACTCGCCCGCCTTCTCCTGGTCCTCGGGCCCCGGCCCTATCCGGATGTCGCCCCAGCGTGGCGCCGCGCCTTCGGTCAGCGCGTAGACGATGCTCAGAATGGATGGCAGGCCCTGCCTGACCACCTCGTCGTGCCGCCGCACCGTGGGGGACTCCACGAAGAGGAAGTTGTAGTTCTCGTATCTGCGCAGCGCCGGCAGGAAGTGCTTCACCTCCTGCTCGTACTGGTAATCCCCGGGGGACGAGACGACATAGACGTTCCGGTCGAAGTCCGTCTCCTTGTCGAGCAGGTCCCTCATCACGGCGTCCATGGTGGCGACGTTCTCGGCCGACTGGCCTTCGCCGAGTACCGCGTCCCCCAACTGGCCGTGACCGTGCGAGTAGCTGCCGAGGAAGTACTGCGGAGTGGATGCCACGATGTTCCTGAAGTCGTACTTCAGTCCGTAGTAGAGAGCCGCACTACCCCCCTTCGACGCCCCCAGCAGGGTCACCCGGTCCCGGGGGACCCCCAGTCGCTCCATAAAGCTCTCGATGAGCGTCCGAATGGAGTCCGAAACCGTGAAGTCCATGTCTCGGGCGACGTAGTACGAGGCCCCGCCGTCGAAATGGTCGCGAATTCTCAGGATGTGGCACTGGACACTGTCGAGGGCGTTGCCGAATCCGTACTTGCTGCCCACCGACGAGAAGACCACGAGGAGACCGCGGTGGTCTCCGCGAGCCGGACGGTACTGGAACTCGACAGGCCACTTCCCGTGCACTTCCGTGGCTTCGGTGTACACGTGCTGACGCTGAGACGCGTAGTTCGGGGAAAGCGGTGGAAAGGGATCGGTCATGCGAGCGATGCCTGTTCCGAGGGGTCCATCTGCTGGATCTTGTCTTCGAGTTCCGCCTGGTCGTAGCCGGCCATGGTGCGCTCGAAACTGCGCGCGGTGAGCAGGAGCCGGTAGACGACAAGGGCCTCGAAAGCGAGAAGAAGAACGCCCGCCACAACCGTCGGCCACAGGATGGCGTTGGCCAGCGGCGCGATGATGAAGATCGTCATCTGGAACTCGATGCCGCTGAACAGATGGGTGCGGATGCGGTGGCCGATCAGGAAGTCACGGAGTGGCACGTAGCCAGGGATCCGCGTGACGAACGACTGTTGCGGAGACGATGTGGCGGGTGCGGGCCCCGCGGGCTGTCCGGCCGGGGATTCCGGGAGGTGCTGCTCACCGGCCGCCGGAGCCGGGTCGTCCGAAACCGGCTGGTCAAACCCGAGGTCCTGGGCCCGCTGCAGCAGCTTCTCCCGCATGTTGTGGCGGACCTTGTGTATCTCGAGGGCGTCCATGTACCGCAGCATGTCGAGAAACACGACGGCCAGTGCCAGCCAGATGAAGGTGGGGTCGTCGGTCTGCGCGAACTGCCCGCCCATGAGGGCGATGGCGCATATGAGTACACGGACCCGGTCGAAGATGTAGTCGAGCCAGGCGCCGAATTCCGAACCGTTCCCGGTGAGACGGGCGAGTTTGCCGTCCATGCAGTCGAGGATGAAGCTGATGTGGTAGACGACCGCGCCGGCCACCAGCCACTGCCAATCACCCTGCGCGAAGCACGCCGCTGCCCCGATGCCCAGTACGAGTGCGGCCCACGTGATCTGGTTCGGAGTCACCCGCGTCCACTTGGCGGTCCACCGGACCAGAGGGGTGGCTACGGGGTCGACCAGAAGCACGGTCCACCAGGCGTCTCGCTGCTTCTCCGTGAGGCGGCGGACTTCGGAGAGTGAAGGTACATGCATGACGGTAAGTCTGCACGCTCGTCCGAACGTTGCGCTCTCAAACGTGAGTGTGGGCTACGTCACTGTGATGTGGATCCCAGGTGACAACCGGGTGAATGCCGAGAGGGAGTCATATGTAGGGATCGAGGGGGATGTGGGGCCGGTCCCGGGGTGTCCAGTCCATCCGGTGCGGGCAACGGTTGAGGAAACTCCGCCGGTAGCGTCGGCGAACTCTGTCGAACAAGGATCTGATGCGCTGCTGTAAGATTCCGCTTCGCGGCTCGACCCCGGGGGAGCCTTGCCGCTCCTCATGTGGCGCCGTAATGGGGCTGCAGCGGACTTCGCTGCTGGTTGTCGCGATCTCCCCGTCATGTAGCCGCATTGGGACTCGCCGAGAGGTATGGGATTGAAGTGAGTGTGCGTACCCGCATCGGGAGCAGTCTGAAGTCGCGGACCAAGAGCGCGGTGCTCGCGCAGAAGCGCCGGGCGTGGCTGTTGCGGGTGACGCGGCAGCGTCAGGGGCTGTTGCGGACCGACGCCCGAGCTCGCCAGGTGGTGGCCGACGACGGCGAGCCGTTGTGGGGCCGGGTGGTCGAGGGGTTTTCGGCGGCGGGTGCGGCGGCGGAGAATCTGGGGTTGGTCGCGGATGCTCTGGAGCGGGCGGGTGTCGCGTATTTCGTGGTGCCGGGTGTGTCGCGGGTGTCGTGGTCGGTGGGTGTGCGGGCGGCGGATCGTGAGGCGTTTTTGGCGTCGATGCGTTCGTTGTACGGGGGGAGTGTTGTTTT
>NZ_JAGMUO010000101.1:176763-283818 GCF_019049325.1 Streptomyces sp. AC512_CC834
GGTCTCCGACGTGATGCCCACCGGCGAGCAGAGGCCGGCGACGGTGACGGTGCGGGGGCGGGACTTCCCGACCTTCGAGCCGTTCACCATGACCACACTGGACGACGTGACCTTTCCCGTCGACGTGGTGTACACGTGGGTCGACGGCGAGGACCCGGAACTGCGGGCCAAGCGTGAGCGGTACTCCACCGGAGAAGACGCGGGCATCGCCGAACGGGAGGTCGGCGAGTCCCGGTACACCAGTCATGACGAGTTGAAGTACTCGCTGCGGTCGCTGGAGATGTACGCCGACTTCGTGCGGCACGTGTACATCGTCACCGACGGGCAGGTGCCGGAGTGGCTGGACGCGGACGCGCCCGGTGTGACGGTCGTCGACCACAAGGACATCTTCCCCGAGGGTGTGCTGCCGGTCTTCAACTCGCACGCCATCGAGACGAGGCTGCACCACATACCGGGGCTGTCGGACCACTACCTGTACTTCAACGACGACGTCTTCGTCGGGCGCAGCGTCACCCCGCAGCACTTCTTCTACGGCAACGGGATGGCCCGCCTGCCGTTCTCCTCGTACCAGATCGGCGTCGGCGCCCCGCACCCCATGGCGGCCGCCCCCAACTCCGCTGCCAGGAACGTGCGTCGGCACCTGATGGATACCTTCGGACGTTCCATCACGCACAAGTTCCTCCATACCCCGCACCCTCAGTTGCGGGAGGTCATGCGCGAGTTGGAGAGCGAGTACGCGGACGTCGTCTCACAGACGACGCGTTCGAGGTTCCGGTCCATCGACGACGTATCGCCGGCGACCTCTTTCCACCACCACCTGGCGATGCTGACGGGACGGGCCGTCCCGGGCAAGTTCAAGTACCGCTACGTCGATCTGGGCAAGCCTCACCTGGAGAGCCGGGTGGAGTCGTTGAAGGAACGGCGCGCCTACGATTTCTTCTGCCTGAACGACGTGGACACGGAGCCCTCGCGGCGAGCCTACGTGCGCGGCTACGTCCACGACTTCCTCGAGTGGTACTTCCCCTACCCGAGCAGTTTCGAGCGCGGTTGAGGCGCTTCGGCCCGCCAGCCGTTACATGATCTTGAAAAGACCGTTGGTCCGGTGAGACTTAATACCCCCAGAAGCGCAGATAAGGTGATCTTACCTATTTGTTGTGTTCTCTGGGGGGAGACATATGGGCAGCGCGCCCTTTTATCAGCCCATGGCAGACCTGCCTAGAGTGTCGGTCATCATCCCGGTCTACAACGCGGTCGACCATCTGCCGGAGTGCCTGCAGTCGATCGCCGACCAGACGATCGGCTTCACGAACATCGAGGTCGTCGCGGTCGACGACGGCTCCACGGACGGCAGCGGTGCTCTGCTCGACGCGTGGGCGGAGCGTCACCCCGGGCGGGTCCGGGTGACGCATCAGGCGAACTCCGGAGCGCCCGGCGGGCCCCGCAACCGGGCCATCGAGATGGCCGAGGGCGAGTTCCTGTTCTTCGCCGACCCCGACGACTACCTGGGCACCGAGGCGTTGGAGCGCATGGTGGCCGCCGCCGAGCGCGACGACTCCGACGTGGTGCTCGGAAAGATCAAGGGCGTGGGCCGCAAGGCCCCCGTCACGCCGTTCCGGGAGAACGTCGAGGGGGGTGACATCTTCACCACCAAGGCCGTCTGGACGCTGACCGCGCACAAGATCTTCCGACGGTCCCTGGTCATGGAGCACGGGCTGCGGTTCGCGCAGGGCCTTCGCCTGGCCGAGGAACAGGTGTTCGTCGTGCCGGCCTATCTGCTCGCCAGGTCGATCTCCGTGGTCTCGGACTACGACTGCTACTACCTGGTGCGGCGCGACGGCTTCCCGCACCTGACCCAGCAGACCCCCGACCCGGTTCCGTTCTACGGCAACGTTCGCGACGTGCTGGACATCGTCACGGCGCATGTCCCGCCCGGCGAGAAGCGCGACACGCTCCTGTACCGGTGGCTGAGCCTCGAGGTGCTCGGCCGCTTCGGCAACGGCTTCGCCGGGCTCCCGCACGAGACGCGTGCGCAGTACGTGAAGCTGGCCGACGAGCTGCTGCGGGACTTCTTCCCCGAGGAGCTGGTCGCGCAACTGCCGCCGCTGGCCGGGCTGCGCTGCCTGCTGATCTCCCAGGGACGCCTCGAGGAGCTCACCGCGCTGACCACCCTGGTCCCCAAGCCCAAGCCCAAGCCCAAGCCCAAGCCCAAGCCCACGCCCAAGGTGGACTCCGCGCCGAAGCCCGCGCCGGTGCTCGCGCAGACGTCGGCCTCGGCGGCGACGCAACCCGCGCCGGCGGCGGGCGGGGGCGGGACCCGGGTCAACGTGCGTCCTGCGCGGGGCCGTTCCGCACTCACCAGAATCCTGGCCGTCGGCCGCCGCCGGATCCGGGGCCGGCGCGCCGACCCCACCCCCGACCTCACCCCCGGGCCGGTCACCGGGCCCGCCACCGAACCTGTTCGGGTTCCCTAAGACGCTCGGGCCGCCGCGTGCGGCACGCGGCGGCCCGAGCGTCTCATGTGCGGGGCGCGACCCCTGTCACGGCTCCCGGGTCACAGCTCCCGGCTCTGCTCCAGCATCCGGTCGACGACCCGTGCGGAGGCGTTGCCGTCGTCCAGGTCGCAGAACAAGTGGTGGAAGCGGTCGAACCGGTCCTGGTACTTGGCCTGGACCTGGTCGATGTCCCGGATCGCGTCGACCAGTTCCCTGGAGTTGTCGATCAGCGGGCCGGGGGCGTCCTGCTCGAAGTCGAAGTAGAACCCGCGCAGCGTGTCCCGGTAGTGCTCCAGGTCGTACGTGAAGAACAGCATCGGCCGCTTCAGGTGCGCGTAGTCGAACATCACCGACGAGTAGTCCGTGATCATGATGTCGGCCGCGAGGTACAGGTCGGCGATGTCCGGGTACTCCGAGACGTCGAACACGAAGCCGTTGCCCGCGCCCGGGACCTGGTCGACGACGTTGGAGTGGCGGCGGATGAGCAGGACGTGGTCGTCACCCAGGCGCCGGCGCGCGTCCTCCAGCTCGATCCGCAGGTCGAACAGGTACTGCCCCGCGCTGTGGGACTGGTCGTCCCGCCACGTCGGCGCGTACAGCACGACCTTCTTGCCCTTGGGGAGCTTCAGCGTCTCCTTGACCTGCTCGGCGATCTTGTCCCGGTCGGCGGAGTAGAGGTAGTCGTTGCGCGGGTAGCCGGCCTCCTGGATTTCCCCGTCGTAGGAGAAGGCGCGCTTGAGGATCGGCGTGGAGAACCGGTTCGACGAGACGAGCAGGCTCCAGTTCTTCGCCTCCAGGGCCAGGCGGTTCTGGTACTCGCGGTCGAAGTAGAGGGTCTCGATGTCGTGGCCGATCTTCTTCAGCATCGTGCCGTGCCAGGTCTGCACGATCACCTGGCCCGGGCGGCGCACGACCCACTCGGGCAGGTGCCCGTTGGTGACGATGTAGCGGGAGGAGGCCAGTGCCTCGAACCACTCCCGGCCCCACATGCGGACCTTCTCGGCGGTCGGCGGCAGGACGACCTGGCCGTCGCGCACGGCCCACAGGTACTTCATGCCGCTGTCCCGGCGCAGCAGCTCCTCGTGCATCGCCCGCGGGCTGTCCGAGTACTGCTTGCCGTTGTAGCTGAAGAAGAACACCTGGTCGCGCAGCGGCAGTTCCCGGGCGGGCTCGTAGATCTCGCGGCGGTGCTGGAGCTGGCGGTACGGTCCGCGCTCCAGGTCGCTCAGCTCGGAGCGGCAGTTGAGCTGCGGGAAGTCGCCCCAGCGGTTCTCGAACCAGTAGCGGCGGCCGTTCAGTTCGGCGTGGAGCGGGAACTGGGCCACGGCCAGGCGGTCGATGACGAACTCGGTGTCCGGCACGGCCGCGTCCGCCGAGCGCAGCAGCAGGTTCCACCGGCCGGCCTTGAGCGGGACCCCGCCGGAGCCGCCCATCACCGACGGGTCGAAGGACGTGCGGAAGCTGCCGTCGTCGGACCAGTCGACGGCGGTGGCGCGCTCGTCGTAGCGGTTGCGCGCCTTGAGGACCAGCTCGGAGCCCACCAGCTCGGGGCTGGTGCGGCCCTCGACCGCGATCCGGCCGTCGCGCAGGGCGACGTCCGTGATCGTGGCCCGGCGGGTCCGGCCGAAGATCTTCAGATAGCCGTTGTGGCCGGAGACGACGGCGAGTTCGCGGTGCGCGCCGGGCTCACCGAAGGACGCGGGCAGGTCGAATGAGAGATCCTCGAGACCCTCCTTGACGACGCTGGCGAACTGGCGCTCGGTGCCGTCCTGCGAGGTGGCCAGCAGGGCCGTGCTCCAGCGTCGACGGTCGAGCTGGGCGTTCTCGTCGACGGTGTCGTCACCGAGCAGCGCGACGTCGGTCAGCGGCACCCGGGCGTCGAAGGTGGTCCGGGTGCCCGTGCCCTGCTGTGCCACGTCGACGGGGTACTTGTGGACCTCGCCGCTCTTGGCGTTCGTCAGCCGGAGCGCCAGCGTCTCGCCGGGTTTCAGCGGGACCCGGATCTCACCGGCCACCGCGAGCGAGTCACCGTCGAGGCGGCGGTCGGTGATCAGGGCGCGGACCTTCTCGATCCGCAGCTTGAGGGCGCCGCGCGTGACCGTCGGCAGCAGTCGGAAGTTCTCGTCGAGCCACTGGTACGCAGGGTAGTTGGCGGCGGAGCCGCCGCGGGCCCAGACGCCGCTGCGGCGCACCAGGCCGGACGCGTAGACGTTGATGCCGACGTGCCACAGCCCTTCCTGCCAGTTGCCGCCCTTGCGCAGCTTGGCGGGGTCGAGCTCCAGCTCCCAGCCGGCCCAGTCGTAGTTGTAGCGCTGCTGGCCGGAGTCCGTGGTGCACTCCGGGCGGTGGACGCTCCTGGCCGGCAGGTACATGCGGCGGCGCGAGCCCTCCCGCTTGAGCTGCACGACCTTGACGCTGCTGCGCTTCGACGGCAGGTCGATCTTGTCGATGTAGGCGTTGCCGGAAAGCTGGAGCTTGCCGTCGTGCCAGGTCACCGACTGCAACGGGGCACGCAGCGACAGGTCGCCGTCGATGCGCAGCGCGGACTTGGGCAGTTCGACTCCGCTCTCCTCCAGCGTGCGGTAGCTGGCGTACTTGCGGAAGGAACCCGACACCTCGACCGGCTCCTTGCGGCGCTGGGAGGCGAGCAGGGCGATCAGCTCGGGCATGGCGTGCTTGCGCACCAGCAGCCACTGGACCCGCAGATCCGTCGGCAGACCCATCACGATCTTCGGGTCGACGTTGTCGAGGTAGCGGTTGGCGGCCTCCAGGAAGGCCTCGTGGAACTCGGCCGTCGCGTCCGGCAGCACCCGCAGGAACAGCCGCAGGTCGTCGCGGAGCACCCGGTCGTCGTACTGGTTCTTGTACGCGGCGAACTCTGCGCCCGGCTGCTGCGACAGGTAGTCGCTGACCATGCTCACCGCGGTGACCCGGTCGCGGATCGCCTGGGGTTCCTTGCGGCGCTGGGTGATCGACGGCGCGGACTCGCCCTCGCGCAGCCGCCAGAAGTACGTCGGCTCGCCGATGATGTCGACGGCCTCGGCCCGGTAGTAGGCGGGCAGCACCACGGGGATGTCCTCGTGCAGGATGCCCTCGGGGAACGAGAAGTGGTGCTTGTCCCAGAAGGTGCGCCGGAAGACCTTGTTGCAGGCGATGCGGTCGGCCACCAGGCGGGAGTTCTTCGATATGTGCGTGCGCCTGCGGGCCTCGCCGGCCAGCATCTTCAGCAGCGGCACCTGCCAGGACTTCTCGCCCTTGAGGTGGAAGACGTTGCCGGTGGCGAAGTCCGAGCGGGACTCGTCGAGGCTGGTGACCATCAGCCGGTAGGCGTCCGGCGGGATCACGTCGTCGCTGTCGACGAAGGTCAGGTACTCCGTATCAGCGGACATGTGGGAGATGCCCGTGTTGCGGGCGGCTCCGAGCCCGCCGTTCTCCTTGCGGATCAGCCGGAACCGCGGGTCGCGGTCGGCGTACTCGGCGGCGATGGCGGCCGATCCGTCGGGGGAACCGTCGTCGACCATCAGGACCTCGAGGTCCCGGAAGGTCTGCGCGGCGAGCGAGTCGAGACAGGCCGGCAGATAACGCTCCACGTTGTAGATCGGGACGATGACACTGAGCCGAGGGGCCATGGCTTGGTGATTTCCTTTCAGGGTCAGGCCCGCTCGACCAGTTCGAGCGCCTGGGTGGGGGTTGGGGCGTGGCGGCGTTCGTCGAAGGGGACGACGGGCGGCAGGTCCTCCTCACCGAGGAAGACGCGTCGTACGACCCGTTCCGCCGCGTGCCCGTCGTCGAATTCGCAGAAACGCCGGCGGAAGATGTCCCGGCGCTCGGTCGTCTCCGGGCGGTCGTACGCGCCGGAGGCGAGCAGCCCCAGCAGCTCCGCCTGGGTGGTGGCAACCGCGCCGGGCGGTTCCTGGAGCAGGTCGAAGTAGGTGCCGCGGACCGCGGAGTAGACGTCCCAGTCGGGGACGTAGCTGATGATCGGGCGGTCCAGAACGGCGTAGTCGAACATCGCCGAGGAGTAGTCCGTGATCAGGGCGTCGGCCGCGAGGTACAGCTCCTCCACCCGGGCGTGCCCGGAGACGTCGACGATACGGCCGGTGCGGCGCAGCTCGGCGACGTGCGGGGAGTTGCCGTAGAAGTAGTGGCCGCGCACCAGCAGCGTCACGTCGGGCCCGAGTTCGCGGGCGAACCGGCGCAGGTCCAGCGGCGGGGTGAAGTCCGGCTGGTACTCGCGGTGCGTCGGCATGTACAGGAACGCCTTGGTGCCGTCGGCCAGCCCGAGCGCGGCGCGGGCCGCGCGCACGTCCTCGGAGGTGGCGCCCACGAGGACGTCGTTGCGCGGGTAGCCGGTCTCCAGCGAGGTGTACGAACAGGGGTAGACCCGCTCCCAGATCACGGTCGAGAACTGGTTGGCGCTGATGCTGTAGTCCCAGCGGTCGCACCGCTCCAGGAGCTTCTCGAAGTTCATGGCGGTGGACGCCGGGTACTTCTGCTGGTCCACGCCCATCGTCTTCAGCGGTGTGCCGTGGTGGGTCTGCACATGGATCTGCCCCTCGCGCTTGATCACGGAGTCCGCGAAGTTCACGTTGTTCACAAGGTACTTGGCGCGGGCCAGGGCCGCCCAGTACTCGCGTGAGCCCACGCGGACGACCTCCACACCCTTGGGTACCCGGTCCGCGTGGTCCGCGCGGACCGCCCACACGCGGCGCATGTCCGGGGCCAGTCGGGCGAGTTCGGCGTCGATCGCGGCGGGGTTGCAGGAGACGCTGCGGCTCCAGTAGGCGGAGAACAGCACCAGCTTCTCGTCCAGCGGCAGTCTGAGCTGCGACCGGTAGAAGGCGCCCATCGCGACGCGCTTGGACCGGTTGACCGCGGTGCGGGCGCGGGTCCTGACCTGCTGGCGGAGCTTCACCGCACGCAGGGCGCTCATCATCGTCGTGTAGGCGTCGCGCTCCAGCATCCCGTACTTGACGCCGCGACCGCCGCCCGGCCGGGCGAAGCCCTTCGGCACGCGGGCGCGGTAGTCGGCCGAGGCACGGTGGAAGAACTCCGCGCGCGCGTCCTGCGGCAGGCGGCCCGGGCGCGTCAGGACGGTCAGGTAGTGGTCGATCATCTTGCGGAACAACGGGCCGCGCCACTCGGCGAGTTCCTCGTGCGCGTCGAGGTAGTCGAAGACCCGCCGGTACTGGTCCAGGACGTCGAAGTGCTTACGGCTGACCGTCTTGAGGATGTTGCCGCCCTCGCGCCGCTGCCGGTAGCGCACGCAGACCCGGTCAAGGACGGCGATCCGCTCGGCGCTGATCAGGGAGCAGAACGTCCAGGGGGCGTCCTCGTAGTACCCGGGCGGAAAGGTCAGCCCGGTCCGGGTGACGAAGTCGCGCCGGTAGGCCTTGTTCCAGACGATCTGGAGCAGGTCGAGGAGCTGGGGGCGCTCGGCGAGGGAGAAGCTGTCCGGACCCTTCTCCTTGAGCAGGTCGGCCCGCAGGTTCGGGCGGACCTGGCCGTCCCAGTAGGTGCGCGCGTAGTCGAAGACCAGGATCTCGGGATCGCCCGATGCCTCGAGCCGGTCCCGTATGGCGGACAGGGCACCGTCCGACAACGTGTCGTCACTGTCCAGGAACAACACGTAATCGCCGGTGGCCTTTTCCAGCCCGGCGTTGCGGGCGCGCCCCAGGCCCACGTTTTCCGTGAGGTGAATCACATGAATTCGGGTGTCGCGTTTCGCGTACTCGTCGAGAATGTCCCCTGACCCGTCCGGCGAGCAGTCGTCGACCGCGATGATCTCGAAGTCCGTGCAGTCCTGACCGAGTACGGAGTCAAGGCACTCCGGCAGGTAGCCCTGGACCTTGTACGCGGGGACGACGAGAGAGAATTTGGGCATCCTTACAACCTGTTCCGAGGACTGAGCAGGGGGCTGCGGGCTGGGGCCGGAACGCGCTCCGGGCACCGCTCAGGCGTGGACCGCGCCGCCGCATCAGCGTAGAGGATTCACGTGGAGTTTCTGTGGGGACGGTAGTGGGCCATCCTGTGGGCCGACACAGCGGAAAATGGCCGGATCCGCCGCCGGAATGGCCACTCGGAGGCGGCTGGAGAACTTCCTCACATTCGGTCCCCCCTGTCCTCCCTGTCCCCCCTGCCCTCTTCACCGACTTGTGCCGGGTTCCGCCTCATGTGCCCCGACTCGATTTCGGCGGCCCGCTGGTGGCGGGCGGAGCCGGGGGCGGTGAAGGCGTGGTGGAGTACGCCGGGGTGTCCCGCACGTTGTCATGTCTGCGGCTTGTCCGCCCGCCAGTACCCGGCCAGTACTCGACCCCTCCTGAAGGCCGTGATTCGTGACCATCCTGTGACCGGCGTGGTGTGCACATCGAGATCGTCACCGGGGTCCCGCGTCGAGACCGGGTGGGCCGGGCCGGGCCGGGCCGGGCGGGGCCGGTGAGGGCGTCCTGGGCTCAGCTCTGGCGGTGCGCGGGCCCGTGCGTGTGGCGGTGCGGCTCCGGTGCCGCCGTGGGGGCGGGGGCGGGGGCTGACGGCCGGGCGGGTTCGCGGCGCGGGCCCGGAAGCGGCACCTCCGCGGCGAGCCGCTGCGCCATCCGGGCCCGGTGCTGCCCGGCCGCCGCGCACAGGTCCCGTACGGCACCCCCGAAGCGCTCCCTGGACGGCGGCTCGGCCGGGCCCAACAGGCGCAGGGCCAACGCGGCGCGCGCGTCGGCCAGTTCGTCCCGCTCCGGATGCCGCACCGCGTCCAGCAGCGCCGGCACCCCGGCCGCGTCCGGCGTCAGCACGGTCGCCGCCACCACCGTCGGGAACGACTTGCGGAACACGTCCTCGGCCAGTCCGCTGGTGTTTGCCACCGCGTACGGCTTGCCGCTCGCCAGGAAGTCGCTGATGACGCTCGACACATCGCTGATCAGCAGGTCGGCGCGGTTGAAGCAGGCGTAGAGCGGCGGCCGGGCGTCCGTGACGACCTGGTGCTCCCACTCGGGCAGCGAGGCCCAGTACGCCTCCTCCCACGCGGCCGTCGCCCGCCGCACCGCCCCGGCCCGCCCGGGCTCCGGCGCCGGCTGCCGCAGCATCCGCTCCACCTGGTCCGCCGCCGACCGGAAACCGGCCGCCGTGAGCCGGTCCAGCTCCGCCGCCCGCCGGGCCAGGCCGGTGGCCGCCGACGCGTCCGGCCGGGGACCGCCCCGCTCCCGGTCCCGCTCCCGGTTCGCCGCCCGCACCAGCCCCCGGACGCGCAGATCGGCGGCCCGCGCCCGCGGGTCCACCGACCCCGTCAGCGGATGCGGCTTGTACAGCAGCCGTACCCCCGGGTCCGCGAGCAGCGCCCGCACCAGGTTCTCGCCGGCCTCCACCACCGACGTGTTGCCGGGGTTGCCGTCCCAGCCCTCCCAGGTCGGCGCGTACAGGACCGTCGTGAACGCCCCGGTCGCGGGCGGCCCCGCGTACGGCCGTACGGCGTCGAGCTGCGGGCGGCCGATCTCCACCACGTCCTTGTCCTCGACGCCGACCTCCGCGAGCGCGTACCGCTCACGCGCCGCCGGACCCGCCACCCACACCTCGTCGTACGCCTTCGCGTACGGGTTGCAGGAGGACAGCTTGTCGCTCTCCCCGTGGTTGACGAAGGCGTGCTTGATGGTCGGGATGCGCAGGACCTGCGAGGTCTTCCCGGAGTTGGAGGGATGCAGGAGGACGCGGAGCGTGGAGTGCTCCAGGCGCATCAGCGTGGACACCTTCGGCAGGCACACCACCGGGACGTCGGTCGCCGCGATCCGCTGCACCATGAACCGCTCGCGCAGCACGATCAGCGGCCGCCCGTCCGGCCCGTCCAGCTCGTCCAGCCCGGCCAGCGGCTCCAGCCACATGTTCGCCTGGTACGCCGAGGACGCCCCACCCGAGAAGTACAGGCCGACCGTCGGCCGGTACCGGGCCAGCCACGCGTCGAACCAGTCGAGCACCTCCTGCTCGGCGGCGGGGCGGCGCCCCGGCAGCAGCCGCAGCAGCAGGGCGCCGAGGCCGGTCAGCGCCACCGCCAGCGACACCGCGAGGCCGGCCGCCCCGTACCCGGGCGCGTCGGTCGCCGCCGTCGCCAGCAGCCCGGCCGTCGCCGGCAGCCCGAAGGCCGCCAGCCGGTGCCCGGGGCGACGCAGCAGCACCGGGGGCGCCGGGGTCAGGCGCAGCGCCGAGGTGTCGATGTTCCGGGTCACCACGGGCAGCGTCCGGGTGCGCCGGACCAGGACGGAGACCGCCTGGATCGCCCAGTGCAGCGCGTAGAAGACGAGCAGACCGGCGACGAGCGGGGCGTACACCCCCTCCCGGTGCTGCTCGCCGAGCCGCAGCAGGCCCACCACGAGCAGCAGGTCCCGCAGCACGTGCCGCACCGTGACGTCGGCGTGCGACTTGGCGAACAGCGACACCATGCCCCGCTGCCAGCGGTACAGCACCCCCTCGGCGGCCAGCGAGCCCGCGGTCGCCGCGAGCAGCAGCGGTACGTGCGGCAGCAGCGCGCCCACGGCCTGCCCGGCGAAGGCGGTCGCCAGCACGCCCAGGACGAGCAGCTTCACGGCGGTCCGCCGCCCGGGCAGGCGGAGGAGTCGGCGTCGGGGCGGGGATAGGGGCACTGCGGTCGCTCCAGGCTCGTCGCGCATCGGACGAACTGGTTAACGCGCGGTGACCACCCGACGACACGCGCGTGTTGACGCCGCCCCTCGACCCGGCGGATTTCACGCGCCCGTCCGCACCCTGAACCGTGGTGCGGCGCGCGTTCCCCTTCGCGTAGATTGCCTGGCGAGCGCAGGGTTCGGCGCGCGTCGACGGGAGAGGCGGACGGGGCCGTGGCAGGGGCAAGGCCAGGGACAGGGCCGAGGACAGGGCCAGGGCAGGGGACAGAGTCAGGGCCACGGCAAGGGCCGGGGACAAGGCCGGCGACGAGGCAGGCCGTGGGCGAGGCCCGCAGGATCGTCGTCAAGGTCGGTTCCTCCTCGCTGACCACCGCGGCCGGCGGCCTGGACGCCGACCGGGTCGACGCGCTCGTCGACGTGCTCGCCAAGACGCGGGGCGCGGACAAGGAGATCGTCCTCGTCTCCTCCGGCGCCATCGCCGCCGGACTCGCCCCGCTGGGCCTGCCCCGCCGCCCCCGGGACCTGGCCCGCCAGCAGGCCGCGGCCAGCGTCGGCCAGGGACTGCTGGTCGCCCGCTACACCGCCTCCTTCGCCCGCTACGGCGTCCGCGTCGGCCAGGTGCTGCTGACCAGCGACGACATGAGCCGCCGCGCCCACCACCGCAACGCCTCCCGCACCCTGGACAAACTGCTGGCGATGGGCGCCTTCCCGATCGTCAACGAGAACGACACCGTCGCCACCGACGAGATCCGCTTCGGTGACAACGACCGGCTCGCCGCCCTCGTCGCCCACCTGGTCCGCGCCGACCTGCTGGTGCTGCTGTCCGACGTGGACGGCGTGTACGACGGCGACCCGAGCAGGCCGGGCACCTCGCGGCTGTCCGAGGTGCGGGACATGGCCGACCTCGCGGGCGTCGACATCGGCAGCGCGGGCAAGGCAGGGGTCGGCACCGGCGGCATGGTCACCAAGGTCGAGGCGGCCCGCATCGCCGCCGCGGCCGGCATCCCCGTGGTGCTGACCAGCGCGGTCCACGCGGCCGACGCCCTGGCCGGCGGCGACACCGGCACCTACTTCCACGCCACCGGCAGGCGCTTCGCCGACCGGCTGCTGTGGCTCCAGCACGCCTCCGCCCCGCAGGGGGCGCTCGTCCTCGACGACGGGGCGGTACGGGCGGTCGTCGAGGGCCGCAAGTCGCTGCTGCCGGCCGGGATCGCCGGCGTCGAGGGCGAGTTCGCCGCGGGCGACCCCGTCGAGCTGCGGGACGGCACGGGCCGCGCGGTGGCCCGGGGGCTGGTCAACTTCGACGCCAAGGAGATCCCCCGGCTGATCGGCCGCTCCACCCGGGAACTGGCGCGCGAACTCGGACCCGCGTACGAACGCGAGGTCGTACACAGGGACGATCTGGTGATCCTGCACCCGTAATGGGTCGAAACGTCCCCGAATCGGTGGTGGACGTTCCGCAAAATCGCCCCGCGATCTCCTGGCGCCTGCTCAACTTTCCTCAGGGACAAGCCCGGCCGACCACCGGGCCGATGCCGTGTGCGTGAAGGAGGCCCGTCGTGAGCGGAGTGCGCCCTGGATCGGCGGCGTCCCGCGGTGGCAACGCCTCCCGTGCCGGTACCACCTCCCGCGGTGGCACGGGTGTGCACGGCGGCGCGGGGGCCCGCGGCGGTACCGGCGCGCGCTCCGGCGGCGCCCGGGGCGCAACCCGCGCGGCCGGTGAGGAGCGCGCCCTGACCAGCGTCGCGGCCGGCGACCGGTTCCGCGGCGAGGAGCCCGAGCACACCCCGCGCCTGTGGCACGTCACCCTCAGCGTCTCCGGCGCCCACGCCCCGCTCACCGAGGTGCGCCGGGCGCTCGAACAGCTCGCGCACGACCACCCCTTCCTGCTGACCAGCCGATACGCCGACGACCACGCCGAGATCCGGTACTGGGAGGAGGCCCGCGACCTGCACGACGCCGCCGCCGTCGCCCTGCGCCTGTGGGGCGAGCACCGGCAGACCGCGGGCCTGCCGCCCTGGGAGATCGTCGGCCTGGAGGTCATCGACCGGTCCACCTACCACCAGCGCATCGCCGCGGGGTACGGACCGGCCCCGGCGACTCCGGTCGGGGTGCATCCGTTCTAACAATCAGTAAGGCGACCGCGGACCGCGCCATATGCGGACCGCGCCATATGCGGACCGCTCCATATTGGGACCGCGGACCGTAACCATCAATTGCGCACCCCCCACGGCGAGCAACCACCTCCGCGAGAGCGGCGCCGGTTTAGGCGCAAAGGGGCGCCCATCTCGGGGTTCGGGACAACCCGTGGGCGCCCCCGCCCGGCCCATTACGCTTCCCCCATGACCACGCTCTCGCCGTACGACTCGATGTCCCCGGTCACCCGGGCCGCCTACCGGGCCAAGTCCGCCGCGGCCGACCTCGCGCCGCTGCCGCGGGCCGCCAAGGACGACGCGCTGCTCGCCGTCGCGGACGCGCTGGAGGTCCGTACGAGCGAGATCGTCGAGGCCAACGCCCAGGACGTGGCCAAGGCCCGCGCCGCCGGGACCAGCGAGGCCATCATCGACCGGCTCACCCTGACCCCGGAGCGGGTCCGCGCCATCGCCTCCGACGTGCGCGACGTCGTCGCGCTGCCCGACCCGGTCGGCGAGGTCGTGCGCGGCTCCACCCTGCCCAACGGCATCGACCTGCGCCAGGTCCGCGTGCCGCTCGGCGTGGTCGGCATCATCTACGAGGGCCGGCCCAACGTGACCGTCGACGCCGCCGCCCTGTGCCTGAAGTCCGGCAACGCGGTCCTCCTGCGGGGCTCGTCCTCGGCCTACCAGTCCAACACCGCCCTGGTCCGGGTCGTCCGCGACGCCGTGGGCGGGGCCGGGCTGCCCGCCGACGCCGTGCAGCTCGTGCCCGGCGAGAGCCGCGAGAGCGTGCGCGAGCTGATGCGGGCCCGCGGACTGGTAGACGTGCTCATCCCGCGCGGTGGCGCCTCGCTGATCCACACGGTCGTCCAGGAGTCCACCGTCCCCGTCATCGAGACCGGCACCGGAAACTGCCACGTCTACGTCGACGCGCAGGCCGACCTCGACATGGCGATCGACATCCTGATCAACTCCAAGGCCCAGCGCGTCAGCGTCTGCAACGCCGCCGAGACCCTCCTGGTCCACCAGGACATCGCCGCCGACTTCCTGCCCCGCGCGCTGGACGCCCTCGCCGAGGCCGGGGTCACCGTGCACGCCGACGAGCGCGTGCTGGCGCACGCCAAGGACTCCCGGGCGACCGTCGTCGAGGCGACCCCCGAGGACTGGGAGACCGAGTACCTGTCGTACGACATCGCGGCGGCCGTCGTGGACTCCCTGGACCGGGCCGTCGAGCACATCCGGCTGTGGACCTCCGGCCACACCGAGGCCATCGTGACGACCTCGCAGCAGGCCGCCCGGCGCTTCACCCAACTGGTCGACTCCACGACCGTCGCGGTGAACACCTCCACCCGCTTCACCGACGGCGGCCAGTTCGGCTTCGGCGCCGAGATCGGCATCTCCACGCAGAAGCTGCACGCCCGGGGCCCGATGGGCCTGCCGGAGCTGACCAGCACCAAGTACATCGTCACCGGCGACGGGCACGTACGGCGCTGACGGGCACGTGCGGCGCCGACGGGCAGGTCCGTGCCCAGGAACCGAACGGGGCATCTCACCCACCGGATGAATTTCCCCGCCGTCTGCCCAAAACGACCCCCCAGGTCTACTCTGGATCCGTGCCGGAGGACGTGGGGGGTAGGCCGTTCCCTGACGGCTGGGAGCCCGACGACGATCACGACCGCGGGGTGTCGGACGAAGAGTTCGCCTCCGTGGTCTTCGACGAGGCCTTCGTACAGGCGGCCGCGGCGCACGAGCCGACCGCCGTCGAACGCCTCCTGGCCGCCGCGCAGGCCAGAGCCGAGGCCACCGAGGCGGAAGCGGCCCGCCGCGGCCGCAGACGAGCCGAGCGCTACGACGACGGGTACGGCGATTTCGGCCATGATCCCGACCTCGACGACCCGGACGACGACCGCGACCTCCTCGACCGCCCCTACGGCGCTCCCGCGGCGTACGGCAAGCAGGTGCGCTGGCACCGGCCGGTCGCCTGGATGCTCGCCCTCGTGATGGGCGTCGGCATGGTCGCGCTGGCCTTCGTGGCCGTCTACCGGGGCGCGTCCTCGGGCGGCGGCACGCAGCCGGTGCCGCCCCCCGCCTCGACCGGTCCCGAACAGGGTGGCAGCGTGACGCCCTCGGCCTCCGCCGACTACTCCCAGCCGGCCGTGTCGGTCATTCCGCGCAGCCCCTGACCTGCCCCTCGGGCGGCGGCAAGCTGTCCCAACTTGACCTGCACCGGCGCGTTTACGGGACCTTCCGCAGACCTACTCTGAAGGTATGGCAGGGCTTGGCGATCCGCCCGGAGGAACGCCCGAGGGCGCACCCGGGGGCGGAGAGGACGAGTACCGATCCGTCGTCTTCGACGAGTCGTTCGTCCGCGCTGCCCGGCTCCAGGAATTCTCCGCCCAGGAGCGCATCACCGACCACGCGCCCGCCGTACGCCGCCGCCCGCCCCTGCGCCGGGCCGGCCTGTCCCGGCAGGCGCTGATCCTCGTCGTACTGATCGCCGTCGCCTTCGGCACCGCCATCTACATGGGCGTACGGCACCCGTACCAGAGCCCCTCCGGGCAGCGGGCCGCCGAGCCGACGCGGATGACCGTCGTCCCGCTCGCCCCCAGGGGCAAGGTGCCCGGCGCCGACGACGCCGCGTTCCTGTACGAGCACAGCCCCGCCGCGCACTTCAGAACCGCGGCGCAGGGCATCCCCCTGCCGGGGGCCCGGCGCACGGCGCACTTCTCCGAGGACCAGGTGATGAGCGCCCTCACCACCGCCAAGAACTACATCCTCCGCTCGGCGCTCGACCCGGACGTGCTCGGCGGCGGGGAGGTCCGCTCGGTGCGGGTGCTGCTCGACCCCGACCAGCTCCATCAGTTCGACGAGAGCTTCGAGAGGCCCACCGCGGACGGCGGGCACGCGCCCACCGGATGGCTGGTCCGCTTCGACCCGGCCCGGGTCGAACTGGCCGACCCCGAGATCCGGGTGAACGGCAGCCTGCGGGTGGTGGAGAGCGACGCGTCCACGCTGGAGGTCACCACCGACCACACCATGGTGTACGCCCTGCGGCCGGCCGGCGACGCCCGGGCCGAGACGTCGCTGTTCACCGTCCGGCGCGAGCTGCACTTCCGCTTCGACCGGGACGACCTGCGGCTGCACCAGACGCAGCTCGTCGCCTCCTACGTCCAGGCCGGTCCGCTCTCCTGCGCCGAGGACTCGGCGAACCACCTCCGCCCGCTGCTGGCCGGCCAGACGGCCCGGGCCGGGACCCCGGCCGGCACCGACCCGTACACCTCGGACAACGCCACCGCCCTGTGCGGCACCCTCGCGGCGGACGCCCAGCCGAAGGTGTGAGGGCGGGGCGTCAGGCGCCGTCGCGCGGCGGACGGCCCTCCCCGGACTCCGGACCGTCGTCGCCGGACCCCTCGGTACCCCCGGACCCCTCGGTACCCCCGGACCCCTCGGGGCCTTCGGAACCCCCGGAAGAACCCGAAGCGCCGTCCGCCGGTCCTCCCTCGTCCCGGGGCGGACTCGGCTGGGAGGCCGTGAAGCCGCCGAAGCCGCGTCGCATCCGGTCGCCGAGGTCACCGGCGCCGCCCGCGATGTCGTTCACCAGCTTCATGAGCGGATCCTTGGAGCCGCGCACATGCGTGGCGTAGTGGGACGCCGACTCCCGGAAGGAGTCCCGGACCGAGGTGTCCTTGTCCTCGTCGCGCCGCGGGTAGTGGCCGTCCATGATCCGCTGGTACTCCCGCGAGGCCGTCCACTTCTTCAGCTCGGCGGCCCGCACCGTGGTGAACGGGTGCGAGCGGGGCAGCACGTTAAGGATCTTCAGCACGGAGTCGCGCAGGTCGCCCCCGGCCTCGTACTCCTCGGCCTGTTCCAGGAACGCGTCCACGTTCATCTCGTGCAGGTGATTGCCGCCCGCGATCTTCATCAGGCCCCGCATGGAGGCCTGCGGGTCCTGGCCGACGAGCAGGCCCGCGCGGTCGGCGGACAGCTCCGACTTGCGGAACCACTCGCGCAGCGCGGTCACGATCGCCATGATCGCCACGTTGCCCAGTGGGATCCAGGCGACCCGGACGGCGAGGGAGGTCAGGAAGAGCAGGATGGTCCGGTAGACCGAGTGCCCGGACAGGGCGTGCCCGACCTCGTGCCCGACGACCGCCCGCATCTCCTCCTCGTCAAGGAGCTCGACCAGGCCCGTGGTGACCACGATGATCGGCTCGTCCAGGCCGATGCACATCGCGTTCGGAGTCGGGTCCTGGTTGACGTACATCGGCGGGACCTTCTCCAGGTCCAGGATGTAGCAGGCGTCGCGCAGCATGACGTTCAGATGGGCGAACTGCCGGTCCGAGACGCGCACCGAGTCGGACAGGAACAGCAGCCTCAGGCTCCGCTCGGGGAGCAGGCCGCTCAGCGCCTTGAAGACCGTGTCGAAGCCGGTCAGCTTGCGCAGCGCCACCAGGGCACTGCGGTCGGCCGGATGCTCGTACGCCCGCGAGGAGATTCCGGGGAAGCGCCTGCGCTGCCTGCTCGGCACGTTCTCGTGCCCGTTGTGGTGGCCGTCGGACATGTCTTCCCCCATGTGCGTGTGTGGCCTGTGCGTATGTCGGCCTGTGCGTATGTCTGGCCTTTGCGAACCCTTGTGCGGTCCTTTGCGCCCCCGACGCCGGGCCCAGCCTAGGCGGAGATACCGTGGACGGGCAGTACGTCGAAGGAGTCCACGCCATGCAGCACATCCCCCACGCCGACTGGCTCGCCGGGGCCACGACCGCCGCCGAGCAGCAGGGGCCGGGGAATCTGCTCCGGATCGTCCTGATCGTCATGGTGCTGGGCTGTGTCCTGACCGCGTGGTTCCTGTTGCGGGGTTACAGGCAGAAGGACGACTGAGGCGATCCCAAGGTTCCCCGGAAACGCTCCCCGGACCCTCTCGGCCCGTCCCCAACGGCGGAGTCGGCGTGATCGCCCGCGAGGCGCCCGCATACGATGAGCGGACGTCGTGTCCCGCCCACACCGGATAGGTCCTGCCGAAGATGAGCCTTCCCCTCAGCGCCGCCCAGTTCGTCACCCTCGCCGCCGAGGGCGGCGAGGAGCACGGTGGCAACCACGAGAGCCTCAGCCCCTACGTCACCGGCATCGGCGCGTTCGTCATCCTGCTGCTCCTGCTGTGGATCACCACCCGGTTCAACCGCGACCGCTGAGCCCGCGCCACCGTGGGCGCGGCCGGGTCGCTCGGGGCGGGCCGGTAGGGTCTGCTCGCATGGGAGAGCAGGACACGCCTACCGGCCCGGCGCACGCGCCGGCGCGCGGCACGCAGAACGCGGTGCCCGCCCGCGCCACCGGCCCGGGCAACGGCCCCGGCGGCGCCCCGGGCAGCGGCCCGTCGTCGGGCAAGCGCCGCCTGGGCGTCATGGGCGGCACCTTCGACCCGATCCACCACGGTCACCTCGTGGCGGCCAGCGAGGTCGCCGCGCAGTTCCAGCTCGACGAGGTGGTGTTCGTGCCGACCGGGCAGCCGTGGCAGAAGAGCCACCGCGCGGTCTCCGCGGCCGAGGACCGCTACCTGATGACGGTCGTCGCGACCGTCGAGAACCCGCAGTTCTCGGTGAGCCGCATCGACATCGACCGCGGCGGCCCCACCTACACCGCGGACACCCTGCGCGACCTGCGCGCACTCAACCCGGACGCGGACCTGTTCTTCATCACCGGCGCCGACGCCCTCGCCCAGATCCTCACCTGGCGCGACAGCGAGGAGCTGTTCTCCCTCGCGCACTTCATCGGCGTCACCCGGCCGGGCCACACCCTCACGGACGCCGGACTCCCCAAGGGCGGTGTCTCGCTCGTCGAGGTACCCGCCCTCGCCATCTCCTCCACGGACTGCCGTGCGAGAGTCGCCAAGGGCGATCCCGTCTGGTACCTGGTGCCGGACGGAGTCGTGCGCTATATCGACAAACGCCAGCTCTACCGCGGCGAGTGAGCCGAGAGGGGCACCGGTGAACGACGGATACGACGCGGGATACGGCGGCGACGACCAGTACGAGCTCGTCGGCTACGACGAGTACGGCCGTCCCGTGTACCGCCAAGCCCAGGGCCACGGCCAGGGACAGGTCCCGCCCCAGCCCGGCGGGCAGCAGCAGTACGACCCGTACGCACAGCAGCAGGGGCAGCAGGGGGGACAGCAGGGGCAGGAGTACGGGCAGCCGTACGGACAGCAGTACGGGCAGCAGGGCTACGGCTACGACCCGTACGCCACCGGTGGCCACCAGGCCCCCCAGCAGCCGTACGACCCCTACGCCCACCAGGGCGGCTACGACACCGGTCAGCAGCCGCCCGTCCCCGGCCACGGCTCCTACGAGGGCGGCCCCGCGCAGCAGCCGTACGACCCGTACGGCCAGGCCGCCACCAGCGGCCGGCAGCCCCGGGTCGCCGAGCAGACCGCCCACATCCCGCAGCAGGCGGGCCCGCGCGAGGACCCGGAGGCGGCCGCCACCGCCGAACCCGACCGGGAGTACCGGACCGAGCAGTTCGCCTTCGTCGAGGAGCCGGAAGACGACTCCGAGGACGTCATCGACTGGATGAAGTTCACGGAGAACCGCACCGAACGCCGCGAGGAGGCCAAACGGCGCGCACGCGCGCGTGTCGTCGCCCTGGTCGTCGTCCTGGCGCTGGTCGCGGTCGGCGGCGTCGGCTACCTCTGGTACGCCGGAAAGCTGCCCGGAGTGTCCTCCTCCGACGACAAGACGGGCGCTGCGACGACGGCCGGCGCCCAGAAGCGCGACGTGATCGCCGTCCACCTGCACGACACCAAGGGCGGCGGCACCTCCACCGCGCTGCTCGTGAACAACACCACCACCAAGCAGGGCACCGCCGTACTGGTGCCGAACTCGCTCGCCCTGACCGGCGACGACGGCAGCACCACCACGCTCACCAAGTCCGTCGACGACGAGGGCCCCGACGCGACCCGGACCGCGCTCGACTCCGTCCTCGGCACCGACATCGAGGGCACCTGGCGCCTGGACACGCCCTACCTCCAGATCCTCGTCGACCTGGTCGGCAACATCGACGTCGACACCGACGCCGACGTGCCCGACCCGGAGTCCAAGGACAAGGACAAGGACGCCGCGCCCCTCGTGCACAAGGGCGAGGGCCAGACTCTCAGCGGCAAGATGGCCGTCGCCTACGCCACCTACAGCGGCAAGGGCGAGGACGCGAACGCCCAGCTACAGAGGTTCGGGCAGGTCATGGAGGGGGTGCTGCGCAAGTTGTCCTCCGACCCGAAGGCCGCGACGACCACCATCCAGACCCTCGGGCTGATCCTCGACCCGCCGCTGACCGAGAAGGACCTCGGCTCCTTCCTCGCCGGTCTGTCCGACCGCGCCAAGGGCGGCGACTTCAAGACCGCGCTGCTGCCCGTCCAGGACGACGGCGGGCTCAGCGCCGAGGCCAGTGACAGCGTCGTCAAGGACGTCCTCGGCGGCACCGCCAAGAGCCCCGACAAGGACGCGGCCGTCAGCGTGTCCGTCCGTAACGCCACCGGGGTCGAGGACCGCACCGGCAAGGCGCGCGTCGTCCTCCTCAACGGCGGCTTCACCTTCGTGTCGGGCGGCACCGCGTCCGGTACCGAGGCCACGTCGGAGGTCGTCTACGCGGAGGCCGCCGACAAGGAGAACGCCGTCCAGGTCGCCAAGACGCTGGGCCTGCCCACCGACTCCGTCTCCAAGGGGAAGGTCTCCGCGAACGCGCGGGTCTCGGTGGTCCTCGGCAAGGACTACAAACCGGCGTCCTGAGGGGCGGGAACATTTCGCGTGGGCCGTCGTCGGCGGTCGTGAGACCCTTGAGGTCAACCGACCGCCGACCCGAAAGCCAGGCAGTGACCGCGACCGACCGCTCCATCGAACTCATCAAGACCGCCGCGCAGGCGGCAGCCGACAAGCTCGCGCACGACATCATCGCCTACGACGTCAGCGACGTCCTGTCGATCACGGACGCCTTCCTGCTGGCCTCCGCGCCCAACGACCGCCAGGTCAAGTCGATCGTCGACGAGATCGAGGAGCGGATCGGCAAGGAACTCGGCGTCAAGCCGGTGCGCCGCGAGGGCGACCGCGAGGCCCGCTGGGTCCTGCTCGACTACGTCGACATCGTCGTCCACGTCCAGCACAGCGAGGAGCGCGTCTTCTACGCCCTGGAGCGGCTGTGGAAGGACTGCCCCGAGCTGGAGCTGCCCGCCGACGCCAAGGAGACCCGCGGCAAGGCGGAGGAGCACGCCAAGCTCCAGGCCGCCGAGGAGGCGACGCGGACCGACGAGGACTGGCGATGAGCGCCACCGGCGAGGTGACCGCCGGGAGGCCGGGCCGCGGTCGGCGCGTCATCCTCTGGCGGCACGGCCAGACCGCGTGGAACGTGGAGCGCCGTTTCCAGGGCAGCACGGACGTCGAGCTGACCGGCACCGGCGTCGCCCAGGCCCGCCGCGCGGCCCAGTTGCTGCTGCACCTGAGGCCCGACGCGATCGTCGCCTCCGACCTGGCACGCGCCGCGAACACGGCCGCCGAGCTGTCCGTGCTCACCGGTCTCGAGGTGACCCTGGAGGAGGGCCTGCGGGAGACCTACGCGGGACTCTGGCAGGGTCTGACCCACGAGGAGATCATCGCCCGGCACGGCGACGAGTACGCGGCGTGGAAGCGCGGCGAGCCCGTGCGCCGGGGCGGCGGCGAGCTGGAGACCGAGGTCGCCGACCGCGCCGCCCCCGTGGTGCTCCGGCATGCCGAGAAGCTCCCCGAGGACGGCACCCTCGTCGTGGTCAGCCACGGCGGCACGATCCGCACCACCATCGGCCGCCTGCTCGGCCTCGAACCGCACAGTTGGGAGAGCCTCGGCGGCCTGACCAACTGCTGCTGGTCCGTCCTCGGCGAGGGCGCCCGCGGCTGGCGTCTGCTGGAGCACAACGCCGGCACGCTGCCGGAACCGGTGCTCGGCGACGACGACTGAGCCGCAGGTGCGGGCCCGGTTCCCGGATTTCACTTTCCGGCTGGGCGCAGGCTAAAGTTCTTCTTGTTCGCCCCGCCGAGCGGAGCGAAAGAGACCATGCGGCTCCGCCGCGTGGCACCAGGGGCTATAGCTCAGTTGGTAGAGCGCCTGCATGGCATGCAGGAGGTCAGGAGTTCAATTCTCCTTAGCTCCACAGCCCACGGACGAATCCCGTCCCCTTCGAGGGGGCGGGATTTTTCGTCTCCGCCCGCTTGAGCAACAGGCGTCTCACAGGCGTATACCCCTGTGGGACTCCGTGTCCGGACCGGTACTGAGGCGTCGCTGACCGTCTTGGCCCGCTCGTGGCAGAATCAAACGGCCGGAGGGGACCGCGGCCCGACGGGAGGGAGTGGCGATGCCTGGGAGCATCCTCGAGGAGGTCGGTCACCTCCTCGGTGGAGCGGTGGCAAGGAACACGGTCACCCGGCTGAGCTGCCCTTCCTGCGGTTCCGGGCATGTGGCCCAGGTCCTCGGCGACAACGGCGGAATCTCGTACGTGTGCACGGCCTGCGGCCACAGCTGGAGCTGATCGATGGGTGCACACAGGCGAAAGTGCGACTGGTGCGGCAGCGGCACCCCGATCGTGCGGGACATGGAGCCGGTGAATCCGGACTACCAGTACTGGTGCGAGGAGTGCGCGCGGGCGTTGATCATAAAGGGCGACCCGATCGAGACGTACCGCGAACTCGAGGGTGAGCCGATCTATGGCCGGCTCCTGGAGGAGCACTGCACGCTCAAGCGGTTCTACTCGTTCGTCACGGCCTGACCAACGCACGCATCCCACCAAATCAAACAAATCGGACGGAACGGAAACGATTTGGTGGTGGGCCCGGTGGAACGTGTAATGTTGGCGTCGCCGCCGGGGAGACCGGGCGGCAGACGGCAAGGGGCTATAGCTCAGTTGGTAGAGCGCCTGCATGGCATGCAGGAGGTCAGGAGTTCAATTCTCCTTAGCTCCACTTGGTTCCACTTGGTTCCACTTGGTTCCACAACTTCACGAACGAACCCCCCGGATCTTCGATCCGGGGGGTTCGTTCGTCTGCGGTCTCAGCGCCCGAGCGCGCGGCGGCCGCGGCCCTGGGACAGTACCGGCAGGTTGGTGCGCGAGGCCGGCGCCTGCCCGCGGGTGTCCTCCTCGATGCGCAGCGCCAGTGCCGGGCAGCGGCGCACCGCGCGCACCGCCTTGGCCTCGGCGAAGCGCGGCACCTCGGCCTGCGCGACGGTCGGGAAACCGTCGGCGCCGAGCTGGAAGACCTCCGGGAGGATGTCCGCGCACAGGCCGTGGCCCCGGCACAGCGTCCAGTCGACGAAGATCTTCTGGCGGCTGGGCCCGTTCTCCTCCCCGCCGCCGCCCGGAATGCCCGTAGGGGTCCTGCCCCCCTCGAAGAGCGGCAGGACGCCTTCCACGGGCCGTCCGCAGCCGTTGCCGAGGACATGGGCGGCCAGGTCGTCCGTGAACGCCTTGACGGTCGACTCCAGGAACATCGCCGAGCCGTCCGGGTGCGAACAGGCGCCGCGTCGCTTGACGTTCCTCGCGACCTGCTTGACCGCCTCCAGGGCGGCCGGGCCGCCGCCGTTCAGGATGTCCTCGAGACCCCGCGCGGCGGCCGGCAGGCCGAGGTAGCAGGGGCCGCACTGGCCGGCGCTCTCCTCGGCCAGCCACTGCGCCACCCGCAGCGACTCGCCCAGCGGGCAGGTGTCCTGACTGATCGGCAGGATCGCGCCCGCGCCGAGCGAGCCGCCCACCTGCTGCAGTGAGTTGCGGGAGACGATCGCCTCGTCGACGGTCGCCGCGTCGATCCACTTGCCGTGGTAGCCGCCGGTCAGCACGCCCTGCGGCACCGGCGGGGCACCCGCCAGTTGGAGGACGTAGCGCAGCGGCACCCCCGTCGGCACCTCGATGACCATGGGGCGGGCCACCGCGCCGGAGACCGTGAGCATCACGGTGCCCGGCTCGTCGTACAGCCCGGTGTTGCCGTAGCGCTCGGGGCCGATGCGGGCGGCGATGGCGAGCTGGGCGAACGTCTCGGCGTTGGACAGCAGGGTCGGCGCGCCGCCGACGCCGCTCTTGGAGGCGCTGACCTTGCGGCCCGCCGGGATCGCCGGGCCGCCGTCGATGGAGCGGACCAGCGAGGCCGCCGCGCCGGTGACCATGCGCACCGGATTGCGCTGCACGCGCGCGCGGAGGGCGGAACGGCGCCCGTTGCTCAGGCCGCGCTCGGCCAGGGCGGCCTCCATGGAGCGCTGCGTGGACTCGCGGGTGACCCCGATGACGAGCGTGCGGGCGCCCATGGCCTCGGCACACAGCAGCGCGCCGTCCAGGATCAGGTGCGGGGCCCGGTTGATGAGCACCGTGTCCTTGCGGCAGGCGGGCTCGTCCTCGCTGCCGTTGACGACCACGACGGGCCGTACACCGCGCTTGATCGCCGTCTCGGCGACCGAGCGCAGCTTCTTGTGGAAGGGGAAGCCCGCGCCGCCGCGGCCCTTCAGGTTGATGCGTTCGGAGAGCTGGGCGAGCTGTTCGCCGCCCAGCGGTTCGAGCGGACCGTGCACCTTGAGGTGCATCGGCAGATCCAGGCGCTCGACAAGGTCGAAGCCCGACGTGAGCTGGGGAAGACCGACCACGCGGACTTCTGGGACGTCGGGCAGGGCCTCGTTCAATTCCGGCCTCCGGAAGGCGTGTTCCAGGGTTCACCCGAACCCGGTGCGTCGAAGTCGTAGGCCGAGGACGGCGTACCGGGGGTTGGTTCAGTGGCGGGACCGCTGTTGTACGTGTCGTTGGGGTAGTACGTGTCGTAGACCGCGTTCGTCTCACGGGTGTCGTACACGTCACTCGAGCCGTAGCCCGAGGCGTCCGTATTGCCGTAGACCGGGATGGTGTGTCCCGTGTCGTTGAGCGGGTCGTAGGCCGACGGGGGCGCTTCGCCGACCGGCGGCGGCGACGGTACGGGCCAACTGCCGGAGGTGCTGCCGGCGCCGTCCACGAAGGGCATCGCCTCGGTGGGCCGCATGTCCGGCGGCAGCGGAGCGGACGCGGCCGGGTCGGCCGTCAGTGGCGCGCGGGGCGGGCCCGAGGGGCCGGACACGGCACGGTAGGCCGCCGCGAAGCCGCCCGCGGGTTCGGGGGACGTGAGGCGCTCCGCGGACTCGTACAGCGGGGCGGACGGGGGCAGGCCGCGCGACCACGACGCCCCGGCGCGCTCGTAACCCGGCAGGGCGGCGGTGTCCCTCGGCAGGCTTTCCTCCAGCTCCTCGCGGGCCGGCCGCTCCCCGGTCCCGAGGAGGCCGGCGATCCGGTCGGCGACCCTGCGCTTGACCGGGCGGGGCGCCGCGCGCAGGGCCAGGGCCGCCATGACGCCGACCACGGACAGGGCGTACAGGATCGTGAAGACCGGCTTCGCCGGGCGACCCGCGTAGAGCCCGTGCAGCAGGGCCAGGCACCACGCCGGGTAGGCCAGCATGTGCATGGCCCGCCAGCGGGAGGCCACGGGGGCCGGGGACGCGAAGCGGTTGCGCAGGGCGCCGGTGACACTCACGAAGATCATGAGCATGCTGGCCAGGGTGCCGAAGCCGATGAGGACGGCCCGGCCGCCGAACTCCTCGTCGTCCGTGGCCAGGAGCCCGAACGGGAGGACCGCGGCGACCCAGGTGGTGTGGTCGAGGATCAGCTTGACCACGATGTGCACCAGCAGGAACACGACCGAGGCGACCGCGGTGATCCGGTGCACCGCCTGGGCCAGGATCCGCTGGCGGATGTCGAGGACGATCCGGTCCTGGGCGAGGAGTCCCCAGATCACCGAGCAGGTCAGGAAGACCAGGGAGAGGACACCGGCGCCGAAGTCGAGGAACTGGGCGAAGGTGTCGTCCACCGTGCTGTCGTTCGTCACCACGGCAGACCTCCCCACGTCAGGGACGCGAGGGGAGGCGGCGAGCTGTTGTCGCGCGGGTGGATCGGGGGAGGGTTCATGGGGGCAACTCCGGAGTGGTTCGGGAAAGCGGTCCCGCTGCCGCACTCTAAGTGGCGCCATACCCGTGGGTACGAGGTTTGAGTTATTGCGTTGTTATCAAACGACAGTGTGCTTGCGATGATGTCCCTTAGTAGTCGTTACGCGAAGTAACCTTTGACTTTGGTTCAGATTTGGCACCGATTTCCGGATCCCGGCTTCCGGTTCCCGGTGGCCGAAAGCCCGTCGCGGCCCGCTCGGCGACTGCGGTACCCTGACGCCATGCGTGCCGTACGCCTTCTGCTTAGCGAGCCGCGCTGATCAGTCCCGACCCCGGTCGAAGTAGTCGTAGTACCGGTGGCCGGAATCGGCGCGGCGTCCCCTCCTGTGCGAGGGGATTTTTCATTTCCCGGCCATCGCAGCCGCTGGTCATGAAGGTCGCAGCCGCTGGCAGAGACGATCGATGGAGCTTTGAGGATCATGAGCGAGACGAACCCCGCGGCGAGTGCCCCTGTGTCGGCGGACGCCGCACCGCACCGCTACACGGCTGCCATGGCCGCCGAGATCGAGGCACGCTGGCAGGACTTCTGGGACGCCGAGGGGACGTACGCCGCGCCGAACCCCAAGGGTGACCTGGCGGGCGACCCGGAGCTGGTCGCCAGGCCCAAGAAGTTCATCATGGACATGTTCCCGTACCCCTCCGGTGCGGGCCTGCACGTCGGCCACCCCCTGGGCTACATCGCCACCGACGTCGTCGCCCGCTTCCAGCGGATGACCGGGCACAACGTCCTGCACACCCTGGGCTTCGACGCCTTCGGCCTGCCCGCCGAGCAGTACGCCGTGCAGACCGGCACGCACCCGCGCGCGTCCACCGAAGCCAACATGAAGAACATGCAGAGCCAACTGCGCCGGCTGGGCCTGGGCCACGACAAGCGCCGGTCGTTCGCCACGATCGACCCGGAGTACTACAAGTGGACCCAGTGGATCTTCCTGCAGATCTTCAACTCCTGGTACGACGACGAGGCGGACAAGGCCCGCCCGATCGCCGAGCTGGTCGCGCAGTTCGCCTCCGGTGAGCGGGCGGTCCCGGGCCACCCCGGGCGGGCGTGGGCCGCGCTGAGCGACGCCGAGCGCGCCGGTGTACTGGGCGAGTACCGCCTGGCCTATGCCTCCGACGCGCCCGTCAACTGGTGCCCGGGACTGGGCACCGTGCTGGCCAACGAGGAGGTCACCGCCGACGGCCGCTCCGAGCGCGGCAACTTCCCCGTCTTCAAGTCCAAGCTGCGCCAGTGGAACATGCGCATCACCGCCTACGCCGACCGGCTGCTGGACGACCTGGACGAGCTGGACTGGCCCGAGGCCATCAAGCTGCAGCAGCGCAACTGGATCGGCCGCTCCGAGGGCGCCCGCGTCGACTTCCCCGTCGACGGCGAGCACATCACCGTCTTCACCACCCGCCAGGACACCCTGTTCGGCGCCACCTACATGGTGCTGGCGCCCGAGCATCCGCTGGTCGAGAAGTTCACCCCCGACGCCTGGCCCGAGGGCACCCACCAGGTGTGGACCGGCGGCCACGCGAGCCCGGCCGAGGCCGTCGCCGCATACCGCGCGCAGGCCGCCTCGAAGTCCGACGTCGAGCGGCAGGCCGAGGCCAAGGACAAGACCGGCGTCTTCATCGGCGCCCACGCGACCAACCCGGTCAACGGCGAGCAGGTCCCGGTCTTCATCGCCGACTACGTGCTGATGGGCTACGGCACCGGCGCGATCATGGCCGTGCCGGCGGGCGACCAGCGCGACTTCGAGTTCGCGCGCGCCTTCGAGCTGCCGATCCGCTGCATCGTCGAGCCGACCGACGGCCGGGGCACCGACCCGGCGACGTGGGAGGACGCCTTCGGCTCCTACGACGCGAAGATCATGAACTCGTCCAACGGCGAGATCAGCCTGGACGGCCTGCCCGTCGTCGAGGCCAAGGAGCGCATCACCGAGTGGCTGGAGCGCACCGGCGCCGGCGAGGGCACCGTCAACTTCCGCCTGCGCGACTGGCTGTTCAGCCGTCAGCGCTACTGGGGCGAGCCCTTCCCGATCGTCTACGACGAGGACGGCATCGCCCACCCCCTGCCCGCGTCGATGCTGCCGCTGGAGCTGCCCGAGGTCGAGGACTACTCCCCGCGCACCTTCGACCCGGACGACGCCGACACCCGCCCCGAGACCCCCCTGTCGCGCAACGAGGACTGGGTGAACGTCACCCTGGACCTGGGCGACGGCCGCGGCCCGCGCAAGTACCGCCGCGAGACCAACACCATGCCCAACTGGGCCGGCTCCTGCTGGTACGAGCTGCGCTACCTGGACCCGCACAACAGCGAGCGGCTGGTCGACCCCGAGATCGAGCAGTACTGGATGGGCCCGCGCGAGGGCCTGCCGCACGGCGGCGTCGACCTGTACGTCGGCGGCGCCGAGCACGCCGTGCTGCACCTGCTGTACGCGCGCTTCTGGTCCAAGGTCCTGTTCGACCTGGGGCACGTCTCCTCGGCCGAGCCGTTCCACAAACTGTTCAACCAGGGCATGATCCAGGCCTACGTCTACCGTGACGCGCGCGGGATCGCCGTACCGGCCGCAGAGGTGGAGGAGCGCGACGGCGCCTACTACTACCAGGGCGAGAAGGTCTCCCGGCTGCTGGGCAAGATGGGCAAGTCCCTGAAGAACGCGGTCACCCCCGACGAGATCTGCGCCGAGTACGGCGCCGACACCCTGCGCCTGTACGAGATGGCGATGGGCCCGCTGGACGTCTCCCGGCCGTGGGACACGCGCGCGGTGGTCGGCCAGTTCCGGCTGCTGCAGCGGCTGTGGCGCAACGTCGTCGACGAGAACACCGGCGAGCTGTCGGTGGCCGACGTCGCGGACGCCGACATCGCCCCGGACACCCTGCGCGCCCTGCACAAGGCCATCGACGGCGTACGGCAGGACCTGGAGGGCATGCGGTTCAACACCGCCATCGCCAAGGTCACCGAGCTGAACAACCACCTGACGAAGGCGGGCGGCACGGTCCCGCGCACGGTCGCCGAGAGCCTGGTCCTGCTGGTCGCGCCGCTGGCCCCGCACGTCGCCGAGGAACTGTGGCGCAAGCTGGGGCACACGGACTCGGTGGTGCACCGGGACTTCCCGGTGGCCGATCCGGCCTACGTCGTCGACGAGACCGTGACCTGCGTCGTCCAGATCAAGGGCAAGGTCAAGGCGCGGCTGGAGGTCGCCCCGTCCATCTCCGAGGACGACCTGGAGAAGGCGGCGCTGGCCGACGAGAAGGTCGTGGCCGCGCTGGACGGGGCCGGTATCCGCAAGGTGATCGTGCGGGCGCCGAAGCTGGTGAACATCGTCCCCGCGTGACGCCGGGCGGGCGCTGGTGCGGGGCCGGTTCGCGACGCCGCCGACGCGGGAATCGCGCCGGTCTCGGGGCAGCCCCTACGGGTAGGCCCGGGCTCCGGTACGGGCAGGTCCAGGGTTCCGGCGGAACCCTGGACCTGCCCGTTGCGTTTACCGTGGAAGAGCGGCGCGACGCGTGCCGCGCCGTGGCCTGCCGGCCCGTGGGCCCGCGGGCCGGACGCTCGGAGGAGGAGCTTCGTGGAACTGGAAGCAGTCATCACAGTCTTCGCCCTGCTCTTCCTGCTCGCCGTCGTGCTGGGCGTCTACGCCACGGTGAAGGCCGTCGGCGCCGCCAAGCGCAGCGTGGACCGCGGCATCACCCAGGCCCGCCGCACGGTCGAGGACCACACCCTGCGCGCCAAGTCCCTCGTCCAGGTGGGCCCGGCGGCCGAGCTGGCCCAGCTTCGGCTGAAGCTGCGCACCTCGCTGCGCGCCACGCAGGATGCCCTGCACGCGCGCGTGGCCGAGGACGAGTCCCTCAAGGAGTCCCTCGGCCTCTTCGACCGGCTCAGCGCGCACGGGTTCGAGCTGGACGCCGAACTGCGACGGCTGGAATCCGAGCCGGACCGCGCCACCCTCGCCGAGCGCCTGCCCGGCCTGCGTGAACGCACCGACCGCATCACCCGCTCGGCGGACGCCCTGCGCTGGGCGACCCGGGACCGCGCCCGCCGCTTCGCGGACGACGACCTGGACTCGCTGAGCGCACAGATCGACGTCGAGGCCGGCGCCCTGCGGCACTGGACGGAGACGGAGACGGAGACGGAGACGGAGCCCGCCGCCGCGCCGCAGTCCTGGCCCGATGCCCCGGCCGCCGATGCCCCGTCCGCCCGGCAGAGTTGGCCCGAGGCCCCGCGGCAGGAGCAGGCCGAGGAGCCCGGGCCGCCCGCGTCGCCCGCCATCACCCCACCCGCGCCGAGCCCCGTGTACCCCTGGCAGAAGAAGCCCCGCCCGGAGAGCACGACCTGACCCGGTCGGCCGGATCACCCGATCACCCGATCACGGCCCTGTGAACGCCTGACGGCCGGGGCCGGACTGCCGTACGGGCACTACGCCAGGTAACCTCCAGCTCATGTCCCGCCATGTCGCTATCGTCACGGATTCAACGGCCTACCTCCCGGCCCGGACGATGGAGCGGCACGGCATCACCGCGGTACCCCTGACCGTCGTCCTGGGCAACCGGGCCCTGGAAGAGGGCACCGAGATCTCGACCCGCTCACTGGCCCAGGCCCTGCAGAAACGGCGGCCGGTCACCACCTCCCGCCCCAGCCCCGAACTCTTCGCGGAGACCTACCGCAGGATCGCCGAGGCGGGCGCGGACGGCATCGTCTCCCTCCACCTCTCCGCCGAGCTTTCCGGCACCCACGACGCGGCCGTCGTCGCGGCGCGTGAGGCGCAGGTGCCGGTGCGGGTCGTGGACACCGGGATGATCGCGATGGCCCTCGGGTTCTGCGCGCTCGCCGCCGCGGAGACGGCGGAGGCGGGCGGCACGGTGGACGAGGCCGTCACGGCCGCCGAGAAGCGGGCCGCGGGCACCTCCGCCTACTTCTACGTCGACACCCTCGACTATCTGCGCCGCGGCGGCCGGATCGGGGCGGCCCAGGCCCTGTTCGGCTCCGCGCTCGCCGTGAAACCGCTGCTGCAACTGGACGACGGCCGCATCGAACCCCTGGAGAAGGTCCGGACGGCGTCCAAGGCCATCGCCAGGCTGGAGGAGATCGCCGCCGACCGGGCGGGCGCCGCGCCCGTCGACATCGCCGTCCACCATCTCGCCGCCCCCGACCGGGCGTCGGCCCTGGCAGACCGCCTGCGGGACCGGGTGCCCGGGCTGGGCGACCTGCATGTGAGCGAGGTCGGTGCGGTGATCGGGGCCCACACGGGCCCGGGTCTGTTGGGGGTCGTGGTTTCCTCGCGGTGAAGGCCTTCACCTCACCCGTGCGGGGGTCGGAGTTTTCCACAACCCGGCGGTAGTCCCCGGGAATTGAGCATGATCATCGCGGATGTGCCCGAGTGCCCGATCCTCGTCGCATGGCTCTTCGATCACGCTCACGCACCGCGTCCGCGACCAGCGGCCCGGGCCGCGCCCCGTCCTCCGACGGCCGCCACCGCCACCGCCGCGCACCCGGCTCCCGCCCGCACGCCCGGCACGGCCGCCGGCACGCGCCTCCGGAGGAACTGCGGCGGAGGGCGGAGGCGTTGTTCGCCGAGCGCGCTGAGCGAATCGAGCACACCGGACACGACGGACCGCAGAGCGAGTCGGGCAAGGGCCCGCCATTGCCCACCCCGGACGCTGGCACCAGTACCGACACCGACACAGGTACCGACACCCACCCCCACCCCCAAACCGCCGTCGCTCTCTCCGACGGTGTCGGGACGACCTGGCGGGAGCGGACCGGACAGGCGCTGCGGGAGCGGATGCCGGTGTGGCTGCAGACCCGGTGCGGGCTGGAGCGGCGCAGCGTGGCCGCGCTCTCGGTGCTGCTCGTCGTCGCGGCGGTCTTCGCGGTGCAGCACTTCTGGTCCGGCCGCACCGAGCCTGTGGCGGCCCCCGAGGTGGTGCGCGAGGCGGCGGCATACGGAGCCGGGGAAGCGGCGTCGACGGCCGGAAATCGCGCCGGTCCGGCCGCGCCCAAGTCCAAATCCGCACCCACGACCACGACCACGGCCGGGACGGGGACGGGGGCGGAGATTGTGGTGGACGTCGGCGGCAAGGTCCGCAAGCCCGGAATCCACAGCCTCCCGGCCGGTTCACGCGTCGCGGACGCCCTGCGAGCCGCCGGAGGCGTGCGGCCCGGCACGAAGACCGACGCACTGAACCGGGCCCGCTTCCTGGTGGACGGCGAGCAGGTGATCGTCGGAGCGTCCGTGCCCCCGCCCGGATCGGGGGCCGCCCCGGGAGGTCCGGCGGGGGCGGCCCCCGCGGCACCGGTCTCCCTCAACACGGCGACCCCCGACCAGCTCGAGACTCTCCCGGGCGTCGGCCCGGTCCTCGCCCAGCACATCATCGACTACCGCACCCAGCACGGCGGTTTCCGCTCGGTGGACGAGCTGCGCGAGGTCAACGGCATCGGTGAACGCCGCTTCGCCGACCTGCGGGATCTCGTGCGGCCATGAGCCCGGACGTGACGCAGGTGCACCGGCTGCCGCACGGGCTCGACGCACCGGAGGAGCCACGTGCGGCGCCCCCGCGCGCCGCCGTGCACGCGGCCTCCGGCCACCGGCTGGGCGCGGCCCACCCCAGGCAAGAGGGCCCCGCAGACCTGCGCCTGGTACCACCCGCCCTCGCGGCCTGGGCGACGGCGGCGCTGATGCTGGGCGTGCCGGCCGGCTGGGCGGTGGGCGTGGTGACGGGCGCCCTGGTCCTGGCAGGGGCACTGCTGCTGGTGTCGCCGCGCGGACGCCCCCATGTACCGGTCGCCGCCCTGCTCCTCTGTGTCGCCGCGGCCGCCACCTCGGCCGCCCTGCACGGAGCGGACCTGCGCCGGGGACCCGTGCCGGAGCTGGCGCGGGAGTACGCCACCGTCACCGCGGAGGTGGAGGTCACGGCCGACCCCCGCCGCACCCGGCCGCGCGTCCGGGGCAACCGCGCCCTGCCGCCCACGGTGCTGATCGAGGCCGACGTGCGGCGGATCAGCGAGCCGGGCGGGACGGCGGTGACGACCCGAACACCGGTCCTCGTCCTCGTGGACGTCGGCGAGGAAGACGAGCAGCCCCGTGCAGAGCCGGGACCCTCCCCCTGGCTGAACCTGCTGCCGACCACAAGGCTCCATGTCACCGCCCGGCTGTCACCCCCGAGGAAGCGCGGCGACCGGATCGCCGCGGTGCTGCGCGTACGAGCCGGCCGACAGGCGCCGGAGTTGGCGGCGAAGCCTTCGACGGCGCAGCGCCTGGCGGGACGGTTGCGGGAGGGCCTGCGCGAGGCGACCGAGGACCTGCCGACGGACGCGAGGGCGCTGCTGCCGGGCCTGGTAGTCGGCGACACCTCACGCGTCACACCGGAGCTGGAGGAGGCGTTCAAGGAGACGGACCTGGCACACACACTGGCTGTCTCCGGGGCCAACTTCACGATCGTGCTCGCTCTGTTGCTGGGCCCTCCGGGCCTGGCCCAGCGCAGCGAGCGCCGGGGCCTGGCACCCCGCCTCGGCCTGCACCTGCGGACGACCGCGCTGCTCGGCGGGCTGCTCGCGCTCGCCTTCGTCGTCGTGTGCCGGCCCGACCCGAGCGTGCTGCGGGCGGCCGCCTGCGGTTCCGTCGCCCTGCTCGCCCTGGCCACCGGCCGTCGCAGATCACTTCTCCCGGCCCTGGCCACGGCGGTCCTCCTGCTGGTCCTGTACGACCCCTGGCTGGCCCGCAGTTACGGCTTCCTCCTCTCCGTGCTGGCCACGGGGGCGCTGCTCACGCTCGCTCCACGGTGGAGCGCGGCGTTGCGCCGGCGCCGGGTATCGCCCCGGCTCGCGGAGGCGCTGGCAGCGGCGGGTGCCGCGCAGGCCCTGTGCGCGCCGGTCGTCGCCGTGCTGTCGGCGCGGGTGAGCCTGGTGGGGGTGCCGTGCAACCTGTTGGCGGAGTTCGCGGTGGCCCCGGCCACGGTGCTCGGCTTCGCGGCCCTGGCGACGGCGCCGGTGGCGATGCCGCCGGCCAAGGCCCTGGCCTGGTGCGGAGGCTGGCCGGCCGAGTGGATCGCGGAGATCGCCCGCACCGGAGCCGCGCTGCCCGGCGCGGGAGTGGACTGGCCGGGCAACTGGACTGGGGCGGCGCTGCTCGCTCTGGTCACGGCGGGCGTACTGCTGCTCGGCAGGCGCCTGTTGCGGCACCCGTGGTGGTGCGGCGTCTGCGCACTGCTGCTGCTCCTCGCGGTGGTGCAGCCGCCCTCGCTGGCCCGGGTGATCAAGGGGTGGCCCCCGCCGGGCTGGCGCATGGTGATGTGCGACGTGGGCCAGGGCGACGCGTTGGTCCTCGCGGCGGGAGAGGGAACGGGCGTGGTCGTGGACACGGGCCCCGACCCCACCCTGATCGACCACTGCCTGCGCTCCCTCGGCATCACCCGCGTCCCCCTCGTGCTGCTGACCCACTTCCACGCCGACCACGTGGCGGGCCTGCCCGGGGTGTTGCGGGGCCGCTCGGTGGGCGCGATCGAGACGACGGCCCTGGAGGAGCCTGCGGACCAGGCCGAGGCCGTACGCAGACAGGCGGCGGCCCACGGGATCCCCTTACGGCAGGCCGCCGCAGGAGAGCAGCGCCGTTCGGGCCCGCTGTCCTGGCAGGTGGTGTGGCCCCCACCGAGCCCACCGACGACCACCGCACCGGGCACGGAAGGCGGCCCCAACGACGCCAGCGTCACCCTCCTGGTCCGGACGGCGGGCATACGCCTGCTCCTGCTCGGCGACCTGGAACCCCCGGCCCAGCGGGAACTGGCCCGCTCCCCGGCGGCTGCGGCGTTGGAAGGCGTCGACGTGATGAAAGTGGCCCATCATGGCTCGGCTCACCAGGACTTCGAGTTCCTCCGGCGGGCCGCCCCACGCCTGGCGCTCATCAGTTGCGGCGAGGACAACACCTACGGCCACCCGGCGCCCGGCACGGTCGCGGCACTGCGCGCCCAGGGAGCGACGGTACTGCGCACGGACCAGGACGGGGCGGTGGCGGTCGCCGGTACCGGAAGGGAGTTGTGGGCAGCGGGAGACTGAGCGCATGGACACATCGCAGGTGTCCGCACAACTCGCGTCGGCGCGGAGCCGGGCATCGGGCGTGGCCCGCCTTCGACGCCCTGCACGGACTGCACAGGCGCCAACGCCGGTGCGTGGCGGCAGACCATGCGCCGCTACGAATGCCGCACCTGCCGGTGAAGATCGGCTGTCGACACGAGTCGAGGCCGGTCGGTACACCTTGCGCGCTGATCAGCCGCGCCGTGCAGCGCCGTGCGGCCAGACTACGTCGACGGGCAGGCTGGCCTCGCGTGCCTCCAGCACGGTGTCTGCGCTGCCGCCACCCTTACCGCTCGGAGGCTCGCCGTTCCACACAGCGACGAGGCGATCGGCTCGTCTCAGCAGGGTCCGGTTGGCGTGCTCGTACGCTGACCGGTCAGCCGTCTCGTGGTCCAGGACGATGGCCTCGCCCGCGGCGTTCATGAGGCGGTCGAAGGTCTCGGCATGGTCGGGCTTGACCTTGTTCTGGCGGTAGTCCTTCGAGGGAATGACGACGACCAACCGTCCGCCCAGTTCGAGCACGATCTCAGCGAAGAGGGAGTCGGAGCCCTTGGCAATACAGGAAACGCCGGTGAGGTCGGCTGCGTAGGGCTTGAGCGTCTCTCGCAGCGCGTCGCGCACCAGGGGCACGCTGCTGTCGGTCAGGTCCATGTGCCCGGTCACGGCGATCGTGGTCACGTTGCTCCTCAGCTCGACAGGACTTCGCGGATCCTCGTCCGCGCCTCGCTGACGGTACGTGATGTCGACCGGCCGACCGTGTACGGGTACAGATGACCGAGCTGAGTACGGACGCGACTCGACTGCGTGCGAGCAGCGACATCGGCCGCTCGGTGCGTGTGATCGACTGCGACCTTCAAGTCGCCCATCAGGAAGTGGCATTCCGCGAGGCCGATCAGGTCCAGGGCATGGCTGCGTCCCGCCTCGGCACCGCGCCCGGCGAGCGCGTCCCGGATGCTTACTGCTGCGGCTTCAGCATGCGTCTGCGGATCTTCCCGAGCCATGTCGAGGAACCTGCCGCCCGTCACGCCGGCCAGCTCGGATTCGTCGAAGTACGCAATCCAGTAGGGCTCTTCGCCGGGTCCACTGCCGGCATTGGCAAGGGCTTCGGTGGCCTCCCCGGTGGCCCGCCGGAATGCCGCAGCCCGTCCCATGGCCGCGTAGGCCCATGCCTCCCGCGTGTGCAGCAGGGCACGAACGCGTGCCCCAGCCGACTTCCGGGCCCCCTTCTGCGCCAGGTGCACGAGTTCCAGGGCGTCCTCGGGGCGGTCCCGATACAGCATCTGCCGGGCCATCCCCGCAAGCACGTTCGCACCGAAGGCCCTGTCGCCGGCAGAGTGCGCCGCGCGTAGCGCCAGCATGTAGTACTTCTGCGCCTGCTTCTGATGCCCGGAGTCCCACGCCATCGTGGCAGCGATGCCGCCAAGGTGAGCCATCACCCCGAACAGGCCTTCTTCGACAACCGGCGCGTGGTGCTCCTCAAGATTGCTCGCCACCTCGTTCATCTGCCCGACGACCGCCTTACGGCGTAGTCCGCCCCCGAACCGGTGGTCCCAGGCGCGGAAGGCGCGCGCGGTCGCCTCCAGCTCCCGCACCTCGCGCAGCCCGATGCGCCCGCGGTGGCGCTCCTGGTCAGCCTGCGGCGAGGGCTGGAGCCAGGCCTCCAGGGAGTCGAGCAGGGGCGCGCCGGATACGGCTGCGCCTGCCAGCGCCCGCGTTGCAGCGCGACGGTCCATCACGAGATCGCTCCTGGTCAGATCTGCGGCCAGGTGCACCGTCACAGCGGGACGCCAAGGAGCGTCGTTGGAGGGCGGTGCAGATGGCGGCGTCGGTGGGTCGGGCAGGTTGGGATGTCTTTCCCAAGGCCGGTCGGCAAGGCCAACGAGTCGACCGGGGATACCGAGCCCGTCAGCGATGCGGCAGATCACATCGAAGCTGGTGACCTGCTGCTGTCCGCCGATAATCGTGGAGACCTTGCCGGGCGTGAGTTGGCAGGCCGCCGCGATGCGGTTCTGCGACAGGCCGCCCCACTTCTTGAAGAGGGAGAAGGCCGCAGCGAAGTCGTGCTCCTCCAAGGCTCGCTTCACGTCGTCTCGTTCGAAGACCTCGGGTGCGAGTGGGCCGGGGACGGCGGCGTCCATGGGGTCAACTTCCGCAGTGATGGTTGCGCTTCCTCGCGCTCTTACGGAACCAGTAACGACTGTATTACCGACTCGGTAACACCCGCCGGGCATGCCGCAATTGCGTTGCGTCGACGACTCTCGATGCATGAACAGACCGGACCCCGGCGACCGCTCGAACGGCCCCGGGGCGGCCAACGCTCAGCAAGGGAGCGCCGACACGATGAAGGCTACGGCCCGCCCACCGACGGCGTCATTACAGCCTCCGCTCAATACCGCGGAGATGAGAGCCACCGCCCGCCGCCTGCTTGGCGAGGATGCCGAGCCGCCCTCGCCCCAGGACTTGGAGACGCTCACGCTCCGGCTCCGCGGCTACATGATGCTGGCCATCCCCGTAGTCGAGACGGCCGCGCTCACGTGGCCCGAGGACGACGTGCCGCGTGCCTGCGCGCTCGCCTGTATCGGAGAGGCCCGGATGCGGCTGCGCCTCGAGTCCGGCCGCAATCTGCCCGCCGGCATCAGGCACGCGCAGCGCCTCGCCCGGTCCGTGAACGCCCTGTGCGACCACTACCAGACCATGGGCGGCGAACACCCGTGACTGCCCGACGGCACGTGTGCCGGTACTGCGACGAGCCGATCCCCGACCCCGACGACGCCGTCCTGGTCGCCCACGAGGGCGGCAACTCCGGGCCCGGCTGGAACATCTGGGCACATCGCGCGCACGCCGACCTGGTGGAGCCCGACCCGGCCGCCGTCCGCATCCTGGCCCGGGTCCTGGCCGTACAGGCGATGCGGTCGTGAAGGCGATCGTCGGCCTGCCCGCCTACGTGGCGGCCGTGTCGGTCCCGGTCCTCGCCCTGGTGCTGGCGCGGACACCGAGCTGACGCACCCCCATGGCGACCGCAGGGTCAGGGTCGCACCCCCTCAACGCCCGTCCCGTCGGAGGAACGCAAGCCTCTGGCGGGACGGGTCCCGCCAGACCCCCGCCCCGAGCCCCCAACCCTGGACAGGTCGAGCGCCCGGGGCGGGCCCATGTTCGAGACCACCACCCTGGAGGACTGCATGACAACGGCCACCACCCCGATCGCGGCGGGTATCCGCTCCGTCGAACTGGAAATCACCGGACGCTGCCAGCTCCAGTGCACGCACTGCTGCACCAGCTCCGGCCCGAAGGCCAGTACCGGCACCATGACCCGCGACGACTGGGAGCGCGTCATCACCGACGTCGCCGCCCTCGGCATCCCCGGCGTCCAGTTCATCGGCGGGGAGCCTACGCTCACGCCCTACCTGCCGCAGTACATCGACCACGCCCTGGCCGCCGGCCTGAGCGTGGAGGTGTACTCGAACCTCACGCACGTACGGCCCGGCCTGTGGTCCGCGTTCTCGAAGCCCGGCGTGTGCCTGGCGACCAGCTACTACAGCGACCAGGCGCAGCAGCACGAGGAGATCACCCGCGGGCCGGGCAGCTACCGGCGGACCCGCGACAACATCACCGAAGCCGTGCGGCGCGGCATCCCGCTGCGAGTCGGCATCGTCGATGTCCTCGAAGGGCAGCGCGTCGACCAGGCGCAAGACGAGCTGCGCCGGCTCGGGGTGTCCAGCATCAAGGTGGACCGGGTGCGGAAGGTGGGCCGCGCCGCCGACCAGGGCGCGAGCATCCCGAGTACGACGGAGCTGTGCGGGAACTGCTTCCGCTACCGGGTGTCCGTCGACCCCGACGGCGCCGTCTCCGGCTGCATCCTGTCCCGGTTCCTCGTGGCCGGGAACGTGCAGCAGCAGCACCTGGCTGACATCCTCGGCAGCGACCGGTGGCAGCAGCTCACCGACGCGGTACCGATGCCGCGCGGCGCCTGCCCGCCCGACGACTCGGGGGACTGCGACCCGGCGAACACCCCGGCATGCGATCCTGCCTACTACGCCCCGGACCCGACACCCAGCCTCGGAGCGACCACGTGATCTGGGAAACCTGCGCCGCAGACCTCGCCGACCGTGTGACCCACCGGTCCTCACGATGGCGTCGCCCGGTGGCCCGCATCCCCCGCCACGTCTTCGTGCCCGCCTGGTGGGAAGCCGAAGACGACCAGTGGGTGTTACGCGATCCCGTCAACGAAGGCCAGTGGTACCCGGCCGCCTACGCCGACCGCTCTCTGGTCACCCGCGTCGGACCGCGGCACGCCGACCGCGCGAAACCGGACGACCACCCGACAGGCCGGCCGACGTCATCGGCGACGCTGCCCAGCCTCGTGGTCCGCATGTTCCAGCACGCGCGGATCGACGACGGTGACGAGCTGCTGGACGTCGGCACGGGCAGCGGCTACGGCACGGCGCTCGCCACCCACCGCCTCGGTGCTCAAGCCGTGACGAGTATCGACGTCGACCCCCACCTCGTGGAAGCCGCCCGCGAGCGCCTGGCCACCATCGGCCTGCACCCCACCGTGGAAGCGGTCGACGCGACCGGGCCCCTCCCGGCAAAGGCCGGGACGTTCGACCGGATCGTGGCCACCGTCTCGGTACGCACCGTGCCCGTCGGCTGGCTGACAGCCCTGTGCACCGGCGGCCGTCTGGTCACCACGATCGCCGGGACCTCGCTGATCCTCACCGCGGAGAAGCGGGCGGACGGGGCCGCCGTCGGCCGCGTGGAGTGGGACCGGGCCGGGTTCATGCACGCCCGGCACGGCGACAACTACCCGGCGGGATCCTCGGCATTGCTGGCGGCCGCGCACGACATCGACGGCGACGACGTCACCACCGGCCCGTACCCGGTCGTCGACGTTGCCAACGCCTGGGACCTGGACTCCATGCTCGGCATCACCGTGCCGGGCATCGAACACGCCTACCGGGAGGTGGGGGAGCGGCGTACCGCGATCATGGCGCACGCCGACGGGTCATGGGCCCGGGCCACGGCCGTCGGCAGTGAGCCTCCCACGGTCCACCAGGGCGGCCCGCGGCGCCTGTGGGACATCCTGGACGGGATCCGCGCGTACTGGCTTCAGCATGGCGAACTGCCGGCGCGCGGCGCCCGCGCCCTGGTCACCCCGGACGGCGAGACGCGGCTCGCACGAGGGAAGTGGCGCGCGATCCTCTGATGGCGCCTCAGGCCGGCCCCGCTCGTCTGCTCCCCCCGTGGCGGATGGGCGGGGCCTCCCCGTGCCCGAGAGGTCAGTCGTGGATGAGGACCGCCACCCGGGTGTCGAGGACGGCAGCGATCCGCATCACTGTGCTGCGCACGGACCGGGACGGGGCGGTGGCGGTCGCCGGTACGGGCAGGGAGTTGCGGGTGACGGGAGACTAAGGGCATGGAACGAGCACAGGTCGATGCCTATCTCCGCCGTCTGGGAGCCGAGTACCGTTCCTAGTCAGTGAGCAGGAGTGGGTCTTGGACCCACGTCCCGGCACTGCGCGCATCCCGAACGGTTTTGGATGCACTGGTCTGCCGCGTTCCCTGTTGTATCCCCGTTCGGGCACGTGCATCGTGTGCACGCTCCGTGGCGGGTGGGCGGGTTTCCTTACGCCTTCGTGCGCCCGGTCCGGCCTGGACGGTCCGATGCCCACGACGATCACTCTGGTCGTCGTGGGGCGGTGCCGCCCGTCGCCGGATCGGGTGCCCGAGGGCGCGTCGCCCGATCGCGATACCGGCGGCATCGTGACGGGTCATCTTGCGTCGCGGGGTGGCCAGCGGCTTTTGCCAGTGCTGGCCTCCCCACTGGGAGGTGTAGGCCGGATCGACCGCGACAATGCTCAGACCGGCCTCGGCGGCCATGGAGACAAGCCGGGCTTTGAGCCTGCCGGTCGGGATGCCGGAGATGAGCTGCCGGAACCTCTTGCGGCGGCCGTGCTTCTCGCGGGTCTTCTCGGCGGTGAAGTCCAGGTCCTCAATCGCGATGGCATCGACACCGCAGCTTTTTGCCCAGTGCAGGACCTGGGTGATGGCGTGCCGGATCTGTGCGTCCCGGTGGTCTGCCGACCCGGACAGGTCGTAGTGGAAGCGGCGCGGGTCGCCGACCGGGTTGCCGGAGATGTCGAGTTGGTAGGCGGCGAAGCGGTCGGCGTTCGTATCCACGCCGACCATGCCCTTGGCCTGTGCCGTCTCCAGCGGGATCGTCCGGACGACAGGACGCTGCCACGATGTGGTGAGGTACCAGCGCCCGCGTTCCGCGTCGTATTGGATGCGGTAGGCCACGGCCCGGTTGCTCTCGATACGGTCGGCCCACTCCGCGACCCGGTGCGCGAAGGCGATACGGGAGGTGAGGACGTACCGGCCGTGCTTCGCGTTCGCCAGCTCCGCGAGCGGAGCCGGAAGCTTGAGAGAGACCTCACCCTCGGGCGTGACGCGGATTGTCTCGTTTCCGTACCGCTTCCCGGACTCGCCGTCAGCGGCGAGGAACCAACGCTCGGCTTCCCAGCGCCGGCGCCACTCGGTCTCGGTGAGCTGCGCGGCAGCAAGGTTGTGCCGGGTGTTGAGGAGTCGCCGGCCGCCGCGCACGACGTGCACGACACCGGCCTCACGCTCAGCTCGGGCGGTATCGAGGCGGTGTTCCAGGATCGTCAGGCGCCGGGTCTTCTGGAACCACTCGTTCTTGGAGCGATAGCCGCCCGCGGCCTTCTTGGTGCCTTTCTCCCCGAGTGGGAGGGACAGGCGGTGCGTCAGTGTCCGGGTACCGGCTTCGAGGTTCTGGATGTGGGCGAGCTGGCTGCGGCGGGAAAGCGCCCACTGATCGTGTGTCGCCTTCGTGATGCTCCCGGCCCACCGCGACGACGAGGCGGACGTCAGGTCCCGCTTACGGGACGCCCACGTCTCGGTGGAGTGGTCGTTGCCGTCCCGGCACCGTGCCGACAAGTCCAGCGAGGCGAGGTGTCCGAGGTGTTCGCCGACCAGCCGCAGTACCTTCTCGTCCTGCGGTGTGAGGTGCTTGAGGCGGTCGCGTACCGCCACCCCGGTCGGGCCGAGGGCGACGAACGGGGCGTCGATGGTGCGGAGCTGCTTCTTCTTCGCGGGCTCACTCATCGGCTGCCGCCGCCTCAAGAGCCTTCTTTGCACGGTTCTTCGCGGAGCGGCGGCCGTACAGGCGGGCACAGAACGAGGTCAGGACCTCCACCATGTCGCGCACCAGATCGTCTTCGACCTCACCGTCATCAAGGACGACGAGGCGACGCCCGGTCGCGGACAGGGCGGCTTCGACGAGCTCGACGTTCATACGGCCGAGGCGGTCCTTGTGCTCGACCACCACGGCGGTCACGTCCGGATCGGCCAACAGGCGCCGGGCCTTCGTACGGGCGCCGTTCATGCCCGACGCGATCTCGGACTCGATCCGCACCACCCGGTGCCCGGCCTTCGCCGCCCACGCGGACAAGCGCGCCGTCTGACGGACAAGGTCGTCCTTCTGTTCGTGCGAGGAGACACGGGCGTACAAGCCCACACCACCGGTCACCGTCGGTGAGGAGTTCGCTTCGATGTTGACCAGGACCGTGCGCGGCCCGACCCGCTCAGCAGGGACTGGAAGTGTGCCCTCACGGAACCAGCGATACGCGGTCTGCCGATGCACACCGTTCGCTTTCGCCCACTCCGTAAGGTTCATAGACGAGATCGTAACATCGCTTAAACGCGCTAACAGTCACTCAATCGACTGTATGGTCGCACAGTTGACCACCCCGCGGGGCCCACCTCCGAGTCCCTGCGTGCGCTGCACCTGCGCCATCTGCGGACGGTGCCCTTCGAGAACCTGTCCGTCCACCTGGGCGAGGAGATCGTGCTGGAGGAGAAGCGGTTGCTGGACAAGGTGGTGGGCGCGGGGAGGGGCGGGTTCTGTTACGAACTCAACGGGCTCTTCGGGGCCTTGCTCGCGGCGCTCGGGTACGAGGTCACGCTGCTCGCGGCGCGGGTGTACGGGGACGGGGGCCGGCTCGGGATCCCGTACGACCACATGGCGCTGCTGGTGCGGACGGTGGACGGGGGCGACCGGCTGGCGGACGTCGGGTTCGGGGCGCACAGCCACGGTCCGCTGGCGTTCGGGGAGCGGGGTGAGCAGGAGGATCCCGGGGGGACGTTCCGGGTCGTCGAGGCGGGGCCGGACGCGGCCGGGGTGAGCGGTGACCTGGACGTACTGCGGGACGGGAGGCCCGTGTACCGGGTGGAACCGCGTCCCAGGGTGCTCGACGACTTCGTGTCCGGCGCCTGGTGGCACAGCACCTCGTCCCGGTCGCACTTCCTCCAGTCACCGGTCTGTTCACGGCTCACGGAGGACGGAGGCAGGGTCACGCTCAGCGGCCGCCGGCTCACGACGACGGCCGCCGACGGCGCCCGGGAGGAGCGTGAACTGGACACGGACGAGGAGGTGCTCGCGTCCTACCGCGACCACTTCGGCATCGACCTCGACCGGGTGCCCACTGTGTCCCGGCTGTGAGAAATGCCGTCCGGTGCGGCGGTGATACCGGGGCGTATTGGGTCATGTCTGGATGCACGGGCCACTCGTACGTACTCCCAGCACATGTGACGGTTTCCCGCGATGTGGTCCCGTGTTGCCTCGAAAGCCACATCGGTGATCGAATGTTGCTCCGTCAACTAGTTTTCTCATGTCGTCGTCGTGCAGAGGGTGTCGCAATTGATCGGCCGCTTGCTGGGAAGCCGCACGAAGCGGATGCAACGGACGGGTCCCCTGGCCGCGGTGCGGACCCCGCCGGACGCGGGAGTGCTGAGCTGCCGCGTCCTCGACCCCGTCAGCGATCCGGTGCCGAACGCGGAGTTCACGGTGAGCGACGCCATGGGGCGCAAGGTCGTCGGCGGCGGTACGGACCCCTTCGGGTCGTTCGTGGCGACGGTGCCCGCGGGGGAGTACCGGCTCGCGGTGTCCGCCGAGGGCTACACCCCCTACCGCGCCTCCGCGACGGTCACCGAGGACTCGCTCGCCTCGCTCGGCGACGTCACGCTGCAGGTGGCCCAGCCGCCGGCGCTGCCCGCCGCGGGTGACTGGGAGATCGAGCCGGCGCACTCCTCGATCGCGTTCACCGCGCGGCACATCGGGCTGGCCCGGATCCACGGCCGGTTCAACTCCTTCGCGGGCGCGGTGCGGATCGGGGACGAGATGGACCGGTCCGCGATGCACGTGGTGATCGACGCGGCGTCCATCGACACCAACGTGAAGATGCGCGACGACCACCTGCGGTCGGCCGACTTCCTGGACGTGCAGCGGTTTCCGACCCTGGAGTTCTACAGCGACCGGTTCACGCACCGCGGCGGCAACCGGTGGGCCGTCACGGGGGCCCTGTCCCTGCACGGCGTGACACGCACCGTCACGCTGGACGCCGAGTACCTCGGACTCGGTAACGGCATGGAGGGCGAGACGCGGGCGGCCTGCCGCGCCACCACCGAGCTGCACCGCGACGACTTCACGGTGAGCTGGCAGACGATGCTGGCCCGCGGCATCGCCGTCGTCGGCCCCAGCATCCGCATCGACCTCGACGTCCAGATCGTGCCCAAGGGGTGACCCGGCGCCCGGCCGACCGCCGGGCACACCGTCCGGTGGCCGACAATGGCACCCGTGAGTGACGTGAGACATGTGCTGGTGCTGCCCGACCGCGATGCCGCGCAGGAGGCGGCCCAGGCGCTCGGGGAGCGGTTCGGGCTCGACGAGGAACCCCGGCTCCTGAGGGACGCGCTGGCCGGCGAGGACGATGCCGAGGACGCCCAGTGGCTCGTCGTGCTGTGCGACGAGCGGGAGCAACTGGACCCCGGCGAGCTGGACGCGTTCGCGGGGGAGTGGGAGGGCTGGCGCGAGGAGCCGTAGCGGCGCCCGGCGCCCAGTGCCCGGTGCCCTTCCGGCGTTGACTGTCAGTGGTGCGTGCGATGCTTGTCGCGATGGCCAGGAAGACTGCGAATGACGACCCTCTCGCCCCGGTGACCCTTGCCGTGGGCCAGGAGGACCTCCTGCTCGACCGTGCCGTGCAGGAGGTGGTGGCCGCCGCGAAGGCCGCCGACGCCGACACGGACGTACGCGACCTGACACCGGACCAGTTGCAGCCCGGCACCCTCGCCGAGCTGACCAGCCCCTCGCTCTTCGCCGAGCGCAAGGTCGTGGTCGTACGCAATGCGCAGGACCTGTCCGCCGACACGGTCAAGGACGTCAAGGCCTACCTCGGTGCCCCCGCCGAGGAGATCACCCTCGTCCTGCTGCACGCGGGCGGCGCGAAGGGCAAGGGCCTGCTGGACGCCGGTCGCAAGGCGGGCGCGCGCGAGGTGGCCTGTCCCAAGATGACGAAGCCCGCCGACCGGCTGGGCTTCGTGCGCTCCGAGTTCCGTACGGCCGGGCGGTCCGCCACGCCCGAGGCGTGCCAGGCGCTGGTCGACGCGATCGGCAGCGATCTGCGGGAGCTGGCCTCGGCGGTGTCCCAGCTCACCGCCGACGTGGAGGGGACGATCGACGAGGCGGTCGTCGGGCGGTACTACACGGGGCGGGCGGAGGCATCCAGCTTCACCGTCGCCGACCGGGCCGTCGAGGGACGCGCGGCGGAGGCCCTGGAGGCGCTGCGCTGGTCGCTGTCGACCGGAGTGGCACCGGTGCTGATCACCAGCGCCCTGGCGCAGGGCGTGCGGGCCATCGGCAAGCTGTCCTCCGCCCGTGGCGGACGCCCCGCCGACCTGGCCCGCGAGCTGGGGATGCCGCCGTGGAAGATCGACCGCGTCCGGCAGCAGATGCGCGGCTGGACACCGGACGGCGTCTCCGTGGCCCTGCGCGCGGTGGCCGAGGCGGACGCGGGCGTGAAGGGCGCCGGGGACGACCCCGAGTACGCCCTGGAGAAGGCCGTGGTGACCGTCGCCCGGGCGGCGCGTTCGCGAGGGCGGGCGTAGGACAAAACACTCACGAGGACGGGCGTAGGACAGGCGCTCGCGGGTCACGCGGGTCGCTTTGTGGCGCCCGACGCTCCGGTTCTGACGTCTCGGGCCGGTTTCTGGCGTCGGGGTTTCTGCCGGACGGACACAGCAACGCCCCCGGAGTGGGTCCGGGGGCGTTGTCGCAGCGTGGCGTACTGCGGAAATCTGTCCGTGAATCGAGGTAGAGGGCTCGACGTTCCTCACGGGGGGTGCGCAATTCAGCGCGGATCAGACCAGATGATCAGACCGGGCAAGGGGTTCAGCCCTTGAGGGCGCCGACCTTCGACGCCAGCGCCGACTTCTTGTTGGCGGCCTGGTTCTTGTGGATGACGCCTCGGGAGACGGCCTTGTCGAGCTGGCGCGAAGCGACGCGCTGGTACTCGGTGGCCTTCTCGGCGTCACCCGCGGCAGCGGCCTCACGGGCCTTGCGGATCGCGGTCTTCAGAGACGACTTGACGGCCTTGTTGCGCAGCCGGGCCTTCTCGTTGGTCTTGTTCCGCTTGATCTGGGACTTGATGTTCGCCACGAAATGAGCCTTTGCAGGTTCAGGCACGAGGCCGCGAGGGTCCCGTGCCGATGATTTCTTGAAGGAGTGCCTCGCGCTGAGAGGGCATGAGACACAGCCCCCCACAGTACCAGCGGCCCGCAGGGCCACCCAAACCCGACCTCAGTCCGGCCTCACCCCGGCCTCAACCTGTCCCAAACCCATCCCAGCTCCCCAGCCGTGGGACGATGGAAGCTACGTATCGATCCGACCCGAGACCGCAGACACTGCGGACGCCTCAAGAATCAGGACCCTGCGTGCCCGCGATCCCCAGCCATGTGCCCGAGCCGAGCCGTACCGACCCGGCGCTGATCCGCAACTTCTGCATCATCGCGCACATCGACCACGGCAAGTCCACGCTCGCCGACCGGATGCTCCAGCTCACCGGAGTGGTCGATCAGCGGCAGATGCGCGCCCAGTACCTCGACCGCATGGACATCGAGCGCGAGCGCGGCATCACGATCAAGTCCCAGGCGGTGCGTCTGCCGTGGGCTCCGACCCACGACAAGAGCGACACGCACATCCTCAACATGATCGACACCCCCGGGCACGTCGACTTCACCTACGAGGTGTCGCGGTCGTTGGCCGCGTGCGAGGGCACGATCCTCCTCGTCGACGCCGCCCAGGGCATCGAGGCCCAGACCCTCGCCAACCTCTACCTGGCGATGGAGAACGACCTCACGATCATCCCCGTGCTGAACAAGATCGACCTGCCGGCCGCGCAGCCCGAGAAGTTCGCCGAGGAGCTGGCCAACCTGATCGGCTGCGACCCCGACGACGTGCTCAAGGTCTCCGCCAAGACCGGCCTCGGCGTCGACGTGTTGCTGGACAAGGTCGTCGCCGAGGTCCCGGCCCCGGTCGGCGTCAAGGACGCCCCCGCCCGCGCGATGATCTTCGACTCCGTCTACGACTCCTACCGCGGTGTCGTGACGTACGTCCGTGTCATCGACGGCCAGCTCAACAGGCGCGAGCGGATCCGGATGATGTCCACCGGCGCCACGCACGAGCTGCTGGAGATCGGCACCAACTCGCCGGAGATGCGCTCCGCCGACGGCCTCGGCGTCGGCGAGGTGGGGTACCTGATCACCGGCGTGAAGGACGTCCGCCAGTCCAAGGTCGGTGACACCGTCACCAGCATGCACAAGGGTGCCGAGGAGGCGCTCGGCGGCTACAAGGACCCCAGGCCCATGGTCTTCTCCGGCCTGTATCCGCTGGACGGCTCGGACTACCCCCTGCTGCGCGAGGCCCTGGACAAGCTCCTGCTCAACGACGCCGCCCTGGTCTACGAGCCGGAGACCTCCGCCGCCCTCGGCTTCGGCTTCCGCGTCGGCTTCCTCGGCCTGCTGCACCTCGACGTGATCCGCGAGCGGCTGGAGCGCGAGTTCGGGCTCGACCTCATCGCCACCGCGCCCAACGTGGTCTACCGCGTGATCATGGAGGACGGCGTCGAGCACACCGTCACCAACCCGAGCGAGTTCCCCGAGGGCAAGATCAACGACGTGTACGAGCCGGTCGTGCGCGCCACGATCCTCGCGCCGACCGAGTTCATCGGCGCGATCATGGAGCTGTGCCAGACCCGGCGCGGCACGCTCCTCGGCATGGACTACCTCTCCGAGGACCGCGTCGAGATCCGCTACACCCTCCCGCTCGCGGAGATCGTCTTCGACTTCTTCGACCAGTTGAAGTCCAAGACCCGTGGCTACGCCTCCCTCGACTACGAGCCCACCGGCGAGCAGACCTCCAGCCTGGTCAAGGTCGACATCCTGCTGCACGGCGACAAGGTGGACGCCTTCTCCGCGATCACCCACAAGGACGGGGCGTACGCGTACGGCGTGCGGCTCGTCGCCAAGCTGCGCGAGCTGATCCCGCGCCAGGCCTTCGAGGTGCCCATCCAGGCCGCCATCGGCTCCCGGGTGATCGCCCGCGAGACCATCCGCGCCATCCGCAAGGACGTCCTCGCCAAGTGCTACGGCGGTGACATCTCCCGGAAGCGGAAGCTGCTGGAGAAGCAGAAGGAAGGCAAGAAGCGCATGAAGATGGTGGGTTCCGTGGAGGTTCCGCAGGAGGCCTTCATCGCGGTCCTGTCCAGCGATGACAACGCCGGGTCGGGCAAGGGCAAGAAGTAACCGAGAAGTGGCCGGGAAGTAACCGCCACCCCGCACCCAAGCCGGGGCGAAGCGGACACCGAGGGGCTCGTCGTACGAAAGTGCGGCGGGTCCCTTCGCATGTCACGGGCGGGCCTCTGTACGAAGTGACAGGGCGCGGCCACTTACGCGGGGGCCGGTCGCCCTTTACCCTGATGCCTGCCCCGTAGTTACTCGTGAGTTAAACAAGTGATCGGGCAACTGTCCCCGTCACCGCCTGAACACCGCCTGAACACGCCCGAGAGTGAACCAGCCACACCTGAGCCAACCGCAACGAGCCAGCCGCACCGTCGCGGGCCCGGAGGATGTCGTGAGCGACACACAGACACTGATCGAGAACCGTCCCCCCTCCGTGGCGGGACTCTTCCTGGAGCGGGTGGCGGCCACGCCGGACGCCGAGGCGTACCGCTACCCGGTGCCGCCGGCCTCGGGCGAGGGTCCCGAGGACTGGAAGTCGCTCACCTGGGCGCAGGCCGCCGAGCGGGTGTACGCGATCGCGGCCGGCCTCATCGAGCTGGGCGTGCAGCCGCAGCAGCGGGTGGCCCTGGCCTCCTCCACCCGCCTGGAGTGGATCCTCGCCGACCTCGGCATCATGTGCGCGGGTGCGGCGACGACCACCGTCTATCCGCAGACCAACGCCGACGAGTCGGCGTACATCCTCGCCGACTCCGAGAGCCGGGTGCTGATCGCGGAGGACGCCGCGCAACTGGTCAAGGCGAAGGAGAAGCGGGCCGAGCTGCCCGACCTCACCCACGTGGTCGTGATCGACACGACCGGCGCGGACACCTCCGAGGACTGGGTCCTCACCCTCGACGAGCTGGAGCGCAGGGGCGCGGCACGCCTGGAGAAGGACGCGGAGCTGATCAAGGAGCGGGTCGGCGCGCTCACCAAGGACCAGCTCGCCACCCTCATCTACACCTCCGGCACCACCGGCAAGCCCAAGGGCGTGCGCCTCCCGCACGACTGCTGGTCGTACATGGCCAAGGCGATCGCCGCGACCGGCCTGGTCAGCGGGGACGACGTGCAGTACCTGTGGCTGCCGCTCGCACACGTCTTCGGCAAGGTGCTGACCTCCGGCCAGATCGAGGTGGGCCACGTCACCGCCGTCGACGGCCGCGTCGACAAGATCATCGAGAATCTGCCGGTGGTGCAGCCGACCTACATGGCGGCCGTGCCGCGCATCTTCGAGAAGGTCTACAACGGCGTCGCCGCCAAGGCCCGCGCGGGCGGCGGGGCCAAGTACAAGATCTTCCAGTGGGCCGCCGGTGTCGCCCGCGAGTACGCCAAGGTCACCCAGGACAACTTCAAGCGCACCGGCACCGCGAGCGCCCCCGCCGGTCTGCGCACCAAGCACGCGGTCGCCGACAGGCTCGTCTACGCCAAGATCCGCGAGGCCTTCGGCGGCCGGCTGCGGGCCTGCGTGTCCGGCTCGGCCGCCCTCGCCCCGGAGATCGGCTACTTCTTCGCCGGCGCCGGCATCCACATCCTCGAGGGCTACGGCCTCACCGAGACCTCCGCCGCGTCCTTCGTGAACCCCGGCGAGGCCTACCGCACCGGCACGGTCGGCAAGCCGCTGCCCGGCACGGAGGTGCGGGTCGCGGACGACGGCGAGATCCTGCTGCGCGGCCCCGGCGTCATGGAGGGCTACCACAAGCTGCCCGAGAAGACCGCCGAGGTGCTGGAGGCCGACGGCTGGTTCCACACCGGCGACATCGGCGAGCTGTCGGCCGACGGCTACCTGCGCATCACCGACCGCAAGAAGGACCTCATCAAGACGTCCGGCGGCAAGTACATCGCGCCCGCCGAGGTCGAGGGCCAGTTCAAGGCGGTGTGCCCCTACGTCTCCAACATCCTGGTGCACGGCGCCGACCGGAACTTCTGCACCGCCCTCATCGCCCTCGACGAGGTCGCGATCACCGAGTGGGCGAAGGAGAACGGCCTGGAGGGCAGGCCGTACGCGGAGATCGTCGCGGCGCCCGCGACCGTCGAGATGGTCGACGGCTACGTCAAGGAGCTCAACGAGGGCCTCCAGCGCTGGCAGACCATCAAGAAGTTCCGCCTGCTGCCCCGTGACCTCGACGTCGAGCACGGCGAGATCACCCCGAGCCTGAAGCTGAAGCGGCCGGTGGTGGAGCGGGAGTACAAGCACCTGATCGAGGACATGTACGCGGGCTCACGCGAGGCGTAGTGCGTGGCGCGATGTGCAGCACGTGGCGCGTCGCGGACCCGTGACTTCCGGTCCGCGCCGTGGATGTTCGAAGACGTCCGTTTCCCGGCCGTCTTCGAACGCTCGTGTAGCACGGTTCTCGCTCATGACGGCCCACTTCGGTAACTCCGCGCGTATGGCCGGGATCGGTCTGTCACTCTGTCGGCATTGACTGCGAGGAATTCGCACGAACTGCCCGGGGAGCCGTCTATGGGGGCCATTCCGACGCAGCGGGAGTCCGTCTCCCGCGCCGGCGCGGCGCCCGCGCACGCCGCCGCTGAGGCATCCGCCGAATCCGTCCAATCCGCCCAATCCCTCCAATCCGTTCAGGAGTGTCCGTCGGCACGCGTGACCCTGCTCGGCAGCTCCCTGGCGCCCGGCGCCGCCCGCGAGATGGTGCGGGCCGCGCTCGCCGACTGGTCGGCGCTCGGGCTGCCCGGTACGGAACTGCTGACCGAGCATCTCGTCTCCGACGCCCTGGTCGTCGTCAGTGAGCTGGTCACCAACGCCGTGGTGCACGCCGGTACCGACGTCGAGGTGACCTGCCGGCTGGAGGAGACCGGCACCCTCGTCGTCGAGGCCACGGACCACCACCCGTCCCGCGCACCGATCGGCGGCGGCGACGAGACACCGCACGACCTCCCCGAGTACGGGCGCGGCCTGCGACTTGTCGCCGCGCTCGCGGAGGCCTGGGGCATCACGTACCGCCCGGGAGTCAAAACGGTGTGGGCACGGTTGCCGGCTGCGGGTACGGAGAGCGCCGACGGTGCCGGGGCGGGGGAGGCCGTCGGGGTCGCGGAGATCAGCGGGGCTGCTGGGGGCGCCGAGCGGATTGAGGCGTACGGCGCGTGGCGTCGCGGGGCGCGGCGCACCGACACACCGGTCGACCGTTCGTCGGTGGAGGAGCCCGCGCAGTCCCGGCAGCCCGGGCTCCTCAACGTGTTGGACGGCCCCGACGGCATGCCCGGCACCGGCACCGGAATCGGCACAGACACAGGCACAGACACAGGCACCGTCCTGCGTGGCGTCCGCGACCGGGAGTGGCTGGGCCGCGGTGCCCTGTCGTTCCTCGCGGAGGCCTCGGACCTCCTGGCCGGGCAGCTCGACGAGGACCTGGTCGCCTCCCTCACCGGGCAACTGATCGTGCCCCGCCTCGCCGACTGGTGCGGCGTGTGGCTGGAGGACGAGTCCCTGGGCCGGGGTGCATGGAGCGACGGCCCCGGCGCGGCCGTGGGCGCACGGCTGGCCCGCGTGTGGCACACCGGTGAGGGGCACCTCGACGAGCTGCGCGCGGCCCTGGAGAAGGAACCGCCCCGCCCGCGCGACCCCTGGCGATCCGGTCCCGTCGGCCACCCCTGGCCCGGCGACGCGCTCGGCCCGGACGGCAGGCACGGCACCGCGCTCGCCTACCGCCTGGTCGCCGGCGGCAGACCCCTGGGCACCCTGGTCATCGGCCGAGCCGACACCTCGGGCTCCTCGGGCTCGCCGGGCTCCCCGGACACCCCCGGCTCCTCGGGCTCCCCGGACACCTCCGGCTACCTGGACGCATCCGACCCCCCGGACACCGCCGACACCGCCGACGCCCCCGGCCGCTCCGGCTTTCCCGACGAGATCACTGGCCTGGTCGAGGATCTCAGCCGCCGGGTGGCGCTCGCGATCGGCGCCGCCCGCCAGTACGCCCGGCAGGCCACCATCAGCGCCGTCCTCCAGCGCGGCCTGCTGCCCGGCGCCGTCGCCGAGATCCCCGGCGTACGCAGCGCCCTCGTCTACGAACCGTGCGACAAGGGCGGCCCCAGCGGCGACTTCTACGACCTCTTCCCGGCCGGCGAGGGCCGCTGGTGCTTCGCCGTCGGCGACGTCCAGGGCAAGGGCCCCGAGGCCGCCGTCGTCATCGGGCTCGCCCGGCCCTGGCTGCGGCTGCTGGCCCGCGAGGAGTACGACGTCCCGGACGTCCTGGACCGCCTCAACCAGCTCCTCCTCGACGATGCCACCGAGGCCGCCGACGCCGCCGCGCGCGCCCTCGTCGCCGTCGGCGGCCCACCGGTTGCCCCGGGCGACGGACCGCAGACCCGCTTCCTGTCCCTGCTCTACGGCGAACTGGTCCCCTTCGACGGCGGCGTCCGCTGCACCCTCGCGTCCGCCGGACACCCGCTGCCGCTGCTCCTCGGGCCCGACGGCACGGTATCCGCCGTCGCGTGCCCGCAGACCCTGCTCGGCGTCGTCGAGGACGCGACGTACACCAGCGAGACCTTCGAGCTGCGCTCCGGCGACACCCTGCTGTGCGTCACGGACGGGATCACCGAGCGGCGCAGCGGCTCCCGTCAGTTCGACGACGGCGACGGGCTCGCCGCGGCTCTGGCCGGGTGCGCGGGCATGGACGCCGAGCTGGTCGCCGAGCGCATCAGGAGGCTGGTGCACGAGTTCGGGCCCAGGCCCCCGGAGGACGACCTGGCCCTGCTGGTGCTCCAGGCGCAGTGAGCGGGCGGGCAGGGGATCCGGCCGGGCAGGGGGATCCGGCCGGGTGCGGGACAATGGAACGCATGCCCTCCGCACTTCCCGACGGCGAACCCGTCCCCGCCGACGGCGCGCTGCCCGCGCCCGCGCTCGCCGGGGCCGCCGACCGTCCCCTCGGCTTCTACCTGCACGTGCCGTACTGCGCGACCCGCTGCGGCTACTGCGACTTCAACACCTACACCGCGACCGAGCTGCGCGGCACCGGCGGCGTCCTCGCCTCCCGCGACAACTACGCCGATACGCTCGTCGACGAGGTCCGCCTGGCCCGCAAGGTCCTCGGCGACGACCCCCGCGAGGTCCGCACGGTGTTCGTCGGCGGTGGTACGCCCACCCTGCTGGCCGCCGGGGACCTGGTACGGATGCTGCGCGCGGTCCGCGACGAGTTCGGCCTGGCGCCGGACGCGGAGATCACGACGGAGGCCAACCCCGAGTCGGTCGACCCGTCGTACCTCGCCACCCTCCGCGCGGGCGGCTTCAACCGGATCTCCTTCGGCATGCAGAGCGCGCGCCAGCACGTCCTGAAGGTCCTGGACCGCACCCACACCCCGGGCCGCCCGGAGGCCTGCGTCGCCGAGGCCCGCGCGGCCGGCTTCGACCACGTCAACCTGGATCTGATCTACGGCACCCCCGGCGAGTCCGACGACGACTGGCGGGCCTCACTGGACGCCGCGCTCGGCGCCGGACCCGACCACGTCTCGGCGTACGCCCTGATCGTCGAGGAGGGCACCCAGCTCGCCCGGCGCATCCGGCGCGGCGAGGTCCCCATGACCGACGACGACGTGCACGCCGACCGGTACCTGATCGCCGAGGACACCCTGTCCGCGGCGGGCTTCGACTGGTACGAGGTGTCGAACTGGGCCACCTCCGACGCCGGACGCTGCCTGCACAACGAGCTGTACTGGCGGGGCGCCGACTGGTGGGGCGCGGGACCGGGCGCGCACTCCCACGTGGGCGGCGTGCGCTGGTGGAACGTGAAGCACCCGGGCGCGTACGCGGGGGCGCTGGCGGCGGGCAGGTCCCCGGGCGCCGGGCGCGAGATCCTCACGGACGAGGACCGGCGCGTGGAGCGCATCCTGCTGGAGCTGCGGCTGCGGGAGGGCGTCCCGCTGTCGCTCCTGCGGGAGGCGGGGCTCGCGGCGTCGCGCCGGGCGCTGGGCGAGGGGCTCCTTCAGGAGGGGCCGTACGAGGACGGGCGGGCGGTGCTGACGCTGCGCGGGCGGCTGCTGGCGGACGCGGTGGTGCGGGACCTGGTGGACTGATCACTCGGGGGAGTGAATCGGCGCGGAACGAGGGATCGGAACGTAGTCTGATTCGTAGGCTGCCGCCAAAAGGACGCGGCGGATGTGGAGGGCCACGGAGATGACGGCTGTGGACGAACGTGGAGTCGCGGAGTTCTTCGCGGGGTTCGAGCCACCCGAGGGGCTTAAGGTCGAGCTGCTTCGGGGGGAAATCGTGATGATGGCCAGCCCTGATCTGGTGCACAACCGGATCGTCACTTCTCTGATGGACCAGATTTCGAACAGGCGCTGGGAGCGGCTCCAGACTCAGGATGTCGATGTCGTCGACGAGGCCAGTGAGCCTGTGCCCGATCTGGTGGTGTTGGAGGTTGGTGTCGGTCCGGACTCTGGGCGTCTCCTGCCGTCCCAGATGATCACGCTGGTCGTGGAAGTGGTCTCGAAGACCAGTGTCATCCGGGACTACACCGTCAAGCGCTCGATCTACGCAGCGGGCAAAATCCCGGCCTACCTCGTGGTCGATCCGATCATGGCGCACTGCGTGCTGTTCACGTTGCCCGCCGGAGACGGAGACGACGCGGACTACCAGGCGCAGCTAACGGCGAAGTTCGGCGATCCGCTGCCGCTGGAGATGCTCGGGCTCGAACTCGACACCAGCGACTTCGGCACCTTCACCGGCGTCAGGCCCCACCGCTACCCGTGACGAAGTCGATCAGCTCCTCCACCCGCCCCAGCAGCTCCGGCTCCAGGTCCTTGTAAGACCCCACCCGCGCCAGAATCGCCTGCCACACCGCCCCCGTGTTCTCGGACGGCCACCCCACCGCCCGGCACACCCCGGTCTTCCAGTCCTGGCCGCGCGGCACCCGGGGCCAGGCGTCGATCCCGACCGCCGACGGCTTCACGGCCTCCCAGATGTCGATGTAGGGGTGGCCCACGACCAGCGCGTGCTCGCTCGTCACCGCCTCCGCGATGCGCCACTCCTTCGAACCCGGCACCAGGTGGTCCACCAGGACGCCCAGCCGTGCGTCCGGGCCCGGGGCGAAGTCGGCGACGATCGACGGCAGGTCGTCCACACCGCCCAGGTACTCCACGACGACGCCCTCGATGCGCAGGTCGTCGCCCCACACCTTCTCGACCAGCTCGGCGTCGTGCCGCCCTTCGACGTAGATGCGCCCGGCGCGCGCCACCCGTGCGCGTGCGCCGGGTACGGCGACCGAACCGGACGCCGTACGGGAGGGGGCGGACCGCGCCGGACCGGAGGAGGACGGCCGTACCAGCGTCACCACGCGCCCCTCCAGCAGGAAGCCGCGCGGCTCCATCGGGAACACCCGGTGCTTGCCGAAGCGGTCCTCCAGGGTCACCGTGCCCGCCTCGCAGCCGATCACCGCGCCGCAGAAGCCGGTGCCGGGCTCCTCGACCACCAGGCCCGGGTCGGCCGGGACCTCGGGTACCGACTGCTGCGACTTCTTCCACGGAGGGGTCAGGTCGGCGGAGTACTGGCGCATTCTGACGACGATACGAGGAACACGCGCCCGGTGATCAGCGCGACACGCCGAACCGGGCGGCCAGCGCGTCCCGTTGGGCCCGGACGAACGCCGCGTCCACCACCGCTCCGTGACCGGGCACGTACAGCGCGTCGTCCCCGCCCAGTTCGAGCAGCCGGTCCAGGGCGGCGGGCCAGCGCGACGGTACGGCGTCGGGTCCCGCCTGCGGCTCACCGGACTCCTCGACCAGGTCGCCGCAGAACACGACACTCGGGGAGCCCGGCACCCGACCCGGGGAGCCCGGCACCCGACCCGGGGAGCCCGGCACCCGATCCGGGCAGCCCGGCACCCGATCCGGGCAGCCCGGCCCCCGCACCAGCACCGCGAGGTCGTGCCCGGTGTGCCCGGGGCCCACGTCGGCGAGCCGGACCCGCAGGCCGCCGCCCAGGTCGAGCGCGCACTCGCCGCGCACCTCGTGGCGGACGCGGACGAGCGCGTCGGCCGCCTCCTCCGCCGCCCGCGCGTCCAGCCCCTCCGTCACCGCGTCCGAGCACAGCGCCTCCCGCCCGTGTCCGCCCGGCGCGAACAGCGCGCCCGTGCCCACCGCGCCGTACACGCGGGCGCCCGCGAACGCCGCCGCCCCGAAGACGTGGTCGAAATGCGGGTGGGTCAGCGCGAGATGTGTCACACGGCGACCGGCGAGCTTCTGCGCCCCCGCGCGCAACCGGGCGCCCTCGCCGAGACTCGACCCCGCGTCGACCATCAGCGCCGCGTCCTCACCGACGACCAGCCCGGCCGTGCAGTCCCACCCCGGCAGCCGGCACCGCCCCACCCCGGCGGCCAACCGCTCCCATCCCAGGTCTTCCCAAGTCACCGTCACGACGACGACGCTAACGGCATCGCCACGCCCTTGCCGGGGGCGTACCCCACGGCCGTACACTGGGCCGGGGAAGTCTGGCACTCGCGAGCCGTGAGTGCCAAGGCGGCCAGGCAGTGGCGGACAGGTAAGTGGCAATAGCAGACGGCCGGTAAACGGGCGGACGACATGCTGGAGGTGCGCGCGAATGCTCAGTGAACGCAGGCTCCAGGTGCTGCGCGCCATCGTCCAGGACTATGTCGGCACCGAGGAGCCCGTCGGCTCCAAGGCGCTCACCGAGCGGCACAGCCTCGGCGTCTCGCCGGCCACCGTGCGCAATGACATGGCGGCCCTGGAGGACGAGGGGTTCATCGCCCAGCCGCACACCAGCGCCGGGCGCATCCCGACCGACAAGGGCTACCGGCTCTTCGTCGACAAGCTGGCCGGCGTCAAGCCGATGACCGCGCCCGAGCGGCGTGCCATCCAGAACTTCCTGGAGGGCGCCGTCGACCTCGACGACGTGGTGGCCCGCACGGTGCGGCTGCTCGCGCAGCTCACCCGGCAGGTCGCCGTCGTGCAGTATCCGTCGCTGACCCGCTCGACGGTGCGGCACGTGGAGCTGCTCTCGCTGGCGCCCGCGCGCCTCATGCTCGTGCTGATCACGGACACCGGCCGGGTCGAGCAGCGGATGGTCGACTGCCCGGCGCCGTTCGGCGAGGCGTCCGTCGCCGACCTGCGGGCGCGGCTCAACAGCCGGGTCGCGGGACGCCGTTTCTCGGATGTGCCGTCTTTGGTGGAAGATCTGGCGGAGCCCTTCGAGGCCGAGGATCGCGGTACGGTCTCCACCGTGCTCTCCACTCTCCTGGAGACACTGGTCGAGGAGAACGAGGAGCGGTTGATGATCGGCGGCACCGCCAATCTGACCCGCTTCGGGCACGACTTCCCCTTGGTGATCCGACCCGTCCTCGAGGCGCTGGAGGAGCAGGTCGTGCTCCTCAAGCTGCTCGGCGAGGCGAAGGATCCGGGCGTGACCGTCCGAATCGGTCATGAGAACGCCCACGAGGGACTCAACTCAACGTCCGTCGTGTCGGTCGGCTACGGTTCGGGCGGCGAGGCGGTTGCCAAGCTCGGCGTGGTCGGACCGACCCGCATGGATTACCCGGGAACGATGGGAGCGGTACGCGCAGTGGCACGGTACGTCGGACAGATCCTGGCGGAGTCGTAGGTGGCCACGGACTATTACGCCGTACTCGGCGTACGCCGCGACGCATCCCAGGACGAGATCAAGAAGGCGTTCCGGAGGCTCGCCCGCGAGCTGCACCCGGACGTCAACCCCGATCCGAAGACCCAGGAGCGGTTCAAGGAGATCAACGCCGCCTACGAGGTGCTGTCGGACCCGCAGAAGAAGCAGGTCTACGACCTCGGGGGCGACCCCCTCTCGCAGGCCGGCGGAGGCGGTGCGGGCGGCTTCGGCGCGGGTGGCTTCGGGAACTTCTCGGACATCATGGACGCGTTCTTCGGTACGGCGTCGCAGCGCGGGCCGCGCTCGCGCACCCGCCGGGGCCAGGACGCGATGATCCGCATCGAGGTCGAGCTGGACGAGGCCGCGTTCGGTACGACCAAGGACATCCAGGTCGACACCGCGGTCGTCTGCAACACCTGCAACGGTGAGGGCGCGGCGCCCGGCACGTCGGCCCAGACATGCGACATGTGCCGCGGCCGCGGTGAGGTCTCGCAGGTCACCCGGTCCTTCCTGGGCCAGGTCATGACCTCGCGTCCCTGCCCCCAGTGCCAGGGTTTCGGCACCGTGGTCCCGACCCCGTGCCCCGAGTGCGCGGGCGACGGCAGGGTCCGCTCCCGGCGCACCCTGACCGTGAAGATCCCGGCCGGCGTCGACAACGGCACCCGGATCCAGCTCGCGGGCGAGGGCGAGGTCGGCCCCGGCGGCGGCCCCGCCGGCGACCTGTACGTCGAGATCCACGAGCTGCCCCACTCGACGTTCCAGCGCCGCGGCGACGACCTGCACTGCACGGTCACCATCCCGATGACGGCGGCGGCCCTCGGCACGAAGGTGCCGCTGGAGACCCTCGACGGCATGGAGGAGGTCGACATCCGTCCGGGCACCCAGTCCGGCCAGTCGATCCCGAAGCACGGCCGGGGCATCACCCACCTGCGCGGCGGCGGCCGGGGCGACCTCATCGTCCACGTCGAGGTCATGACCCCGAGCAAGCTCGACCCCGAACAGGAACGCCTCCTGCGCGAACTGGCCGTACTCCGCGGCGAGGAACGCCCGACGGGACAGTTCCAGCCGGGGCAGCAAGGGTTGTTCTCCCGCCTGAAGGACGCGTTCAACGGGCGCTGAGCCCGGTGTCCGGGCGGCTGACGTGGGTCGCCGTCGGGGGCTTCGCGATGCGGATGCTCCTGGCGTATGCCAACGGAAGCCCGGATTCGGACTTGTGCGGAGGACGTGACAACATGCCGTCATGTCCTCCGCACTGACCGATCTCTTCCCCTACCCGATCGTGCAGGCGCCCATGGCGGGCGGCGTCTCCGTGCCACGCCTCGTGGCCGCGGTGTCCGAGGCGGGCGGGCTGGGATTCCTGGCCGCCGGGTACAAGACCGCGGACGGGATGTACCAGGAGATCAAGCAACTGCGGGGACTGACGAACCGCCCTTTCGGAGTCAACCTCTTCCTCCCGCAGCCGGAGACGGCCGACCCCGCCGCGGTCGGCGTCTACGCCCACCAACTGGCCGGTGAGGCCTCCTGGTACGAGACGGAACTCGGCGACCCCGAGAGCGGCCGGGACGACGGCTACGACACCAAGCTCGCCGTGCTGCTGGACAACCCCGTGCCGGTGGTGTCCTTCCACTTCGGCGTCCCGAGCCGTGAAGTCGTCGACTCCCTGCACCGCGTGGGCACCTTCGCCGTGGTGACCGCGACCACCGCGGAGGAGGCCCGGGCCGTCGAGAGTTCCGGCGCCGACGCGGTGATCGCACAGGGCATCGAGGCCGGCGGCCACCAGGGCACCCACCGGGACAGCCCGGAGACCGGCGGCGCCGGCACCGGACTGCTGTCGCTGGTCGCCCAGGTCCGGGAGGCGGTGAGCCTGCCGATCGTCGCCGCCGGCGGCATCATGCGCGGCGGCCAGATCGCCTCGGTCCTCGCGGCCGGCGCGAGCGCGGCCCAGCTCGGCACCGCGTTCCTCGCCACCCCCGAGTCCGGCGCGCACGCCCTGCACAAGCAGTCGCTGACCAACCCCCTGTTCGTCCGCACCGAACTCACCCGCGCCTTCTCCGGCCGCCCCGCACGCGGCCTGCTCAACCGCTTCCTGCGCGAGCACGGCCCCTACGCCCCCGCCGCCTACCCCGAGGTGCACCACCTCACCGCGCCGCTGCGCAAGGCGGCCGCGAAGGCGGGCGACGCGCAGGGCATGGCACTGTGGGCCGGACAGGGCCACCGGATGGCCCGGGAGCTGCCCGCCGGACAGCTCGTCGAGGTGCTGGCGGCCGAACTCGCCTCCGCCGGGACAGCGTTGTCGGCCTACGCGGCGGGAGGCGGCGGCCGATGACGGCACCTGTGTTCGTGGTCGACTCCCTCCGCCCGGAGGACCTGTCCACGGGGGAGCCCGGGGAGCCGGGGGAGACAGGGGCGCCGGGGGAGTACGTCCTCGACGGCCCCGAGGGACGGCACGCCGTCTCCGTGAAGCGGCTGCGGGCCGGCGAGAACGTCGTCCTCACCGACGGACGCGGCCGCTGGGCCGAGGGCGTGGTGAAGGCCGCCGAGGGCAAGGACCGCCTCGTCGTCACGGACCTGGAGACGGTCCACGAGGAACCGCCGGAGCAGCCCCGCGTCACCGTCGTCCAGGCCCTTCCCAAGGGCGACCGGGGCGAGCTGGCCGTCGAGACGATGACCGAGGTCGGTGTCGACGCGATCGTGCCCTGGGCGGCGTCCCGGTGCGTCACCCAGTGGAGGGGCGAGCGCGGCCTGAAGGCGCTGGGCAAGTGGCGGGCGACGGCCCGGGAGGCCGGCAAGCAGTCCCGCCGGGTCCGCTTCCCCGACGTCGCGGACGCGGCAACGAGCAAGCAGGTTGCCTCACTTCTGGCCGACGCCGACTTCGCCGCCGTACTCCACGAGAGCGGCGACGCACCACTGGCCGCCACCGAACTCCCCGCCACCGGCGACATCGTGCTGGTCGTCGGCCCCGAAGGGGGCGTGTCCCCCGAGGAGTTGGCGCTCTTCGCCGAGGCCGGCGCCAAGCCCTACCAACTGGGCCGCAGCGTCCTGCGCACCTCCACCGCGGGCACCGCCGCGACCGCCGTACTCCTCGCCCGCACCGGCCGCTGGTCCTGATCTGATCTGACCTGACCTGACCTGACCTGACGTGCCCGGTCAGCCGTCGACGGCGGCGACCACGGCCGGGAACAGCTCCCAGCCGTCCAGTTCCACCGGCCCGCCGCCGATCCCGTCCCCGTCCCCGGCCCTGTCCCAGGGCAGCAGCCCCCGCCGCCCGGCCTCCTCGACCAGCGCCCGTACGACACCGGGTTCGCGCAGGTTGAGCAGGTTGCCGCGGTTGTCGCCCACGCATCCCTCGTACCAGTAACCGCCCTCCGTGGTCCACCGGCCCGAGTCGGGCGCACAGGCGAGGAACACGAACCGCACCCGAACACCGTCCCGGTACAGCGTCAACGCGTCCCGCCAGACACCATCACGCCCGCGTTTCTGCCGGTGACTCCACAGACAGGTGGTCTGTTCGTCCATCACGAGCCTGCGCTGCCTGCGGTCGTTGCCCATCCGTCCACGGTAGTGAGGAGTGGCCGTATGCGCCCTACCGCCGGTCCCGCACCGGTGGCACGCTGCCCTCCATGGGGGCATTGAGGCGGATATTGAGGCGGATATGGCGTGTGGCTCCGGTGGTCGTCGGCTCGGTCGTCGCCGTCGGCGGCGTCGTCGCGTGCGAGCCGGGCGGAATAGGTTCCGCCGCGGTGGCGTACACGACCGACCAGACCGTGACCCGCGAACTGGAGCGGCAGAAGGCGGAGGTGCGGTGGCTCACCTGCACCGCCTCCTACGGCGACCGGGGCAGCACCGCGTCGGCGAGCGAGAACACCGTCGCCTCCGTCGACTGCGAGGGCAGGACGGACGGCGGCAAGGACATCACCGTCGACGGCAAGGTGACCCGTGTCGTCAACGGGGCCTGCGTGCGCGGGAATCTGACGGCCGAGGTCGACGGCAAGCAGTGGTTCCGGGTCAAGGGCCTGGGCAACTGCGACGCCACGAGCGCCCCGCCCGCCAACCGGCCCTCCCCGGACCGGCCGGGGCCCACCGTGACCGTCACCCGGACCATCTGGTGCCCGGACGACCCGCACTGCCACCCGGTCGAGGGCAAGTAGCCCGGCGGGCCGCAGGCCGGTCGCCGTGGCCGGTATGTGATCCAAACCTCTGTCGGCGGGCGGCGCCCCTGCATAGGGTGAGGGGGTGACACAGCCCGTAGCGCCTGCCTACCTCCGCTTTCCGCACCCGCACGGCGAGTTGGTCGCCTTCACCGCCGAGGACGACGTGTGGCTCGCCCCGCTCGACGGCGGCCGGGCCTGGCGGGTCAGCGCCGACAACGTGCCGGTGAACCACCCGCGGATCTCGCCCGACGGCACCACGGTCGCCTGGACCTCCACCCGCGACGGCGCCCCCGAGGTGCACGTCGCCCCCGTCGACGGCGGCTCCGCCAAGCGCCTCACCCACTGGGGCAGCATCAAGACGCAGGTACGCGGCTGGACCGCCGAAGGCCGCGTCCTCGCCCTCAGCACGTACGGGCAGGCCAGCCTGCGCCGCAGTTGGGCCCGCGCCGTCCCGCTCGACGGCGGACCGGCCACCACCCTGCCGTACGGGCCCGTCGGCGACGTCGCGCACGGCCCGCACACCGTGCTGCTGTCCGCGCCCATGGGCCGCGAGGCCGCCTGGTGGAAGCGCTACCGGGGCGGTACGGCGGGCAAGCTGTGGATCGACGCCGAGGACGACGGCGAGTTCGTACGCCTGCACGCCGACCTCGACGGCAATATCGAGTACCCCTTCTGGGTCGGCGACCGCATCGCGTTCCTCTCCGACCACGAGGGCACCGGCGCCCTCTACTCCTCCCTCGCCGACGGCTCCGACCTGCGCCGGCACACACCTCTCGAAGGCTTCTACGCCCGGCACGCCGCCACCGACGGCACCCGCGTCGTCTACGCGTCCGCCGGTGAACTGTGGACGCTGGACGACCTCGACGGGGCCGAGCCGCGCCGGCTCGACGTCCGGCTCGGCGGCGCCCGCGTCGACCTCCAGTCCTACCCGGTCAACGCCGCCCACTGGTTCGGCTCCGCGTCCCCCGACCACACCGCGCGCGGCAGCGCCGTCGCCGTACGCGGCGGCGTGCACTGGGTCACCCACCGTTCGGGACCCGCCCGCGCGCTCGCGGCGACACCCGGCGTACGCACCCGGCTGCCGCGCACCTTCCGCGCCGACGGCGAGGAGTGGGTGGTGTGGGTGACGGACGCCGAGGGCGACGACGCCCTGGAGTTCGCGCCCGCCACCGGACTCGCCCCCGGCGCCTCCGCCCGCCGCCTGGCCGCCGGACAGCTCGGCCGGGTGCTGAACCTCGCCGTGGCCCCGGACGGCAGCCGCGTCGCCGTAGCCTCGCACGACGGGCGGGTGCTGCTCGTGGAGCGCGAGAGCGGCGAGGTCCGCGAGGTCGACCGCAGCGAGGACGGCGACGCGTCCGGCCTTGTCTTCTCGCCCGACTCGGCCTGGCTCGCCTGGTCCCACCCCGGCCCCTCCCCGCTGCGCCAGCTCAGGCTCGCCAACACCACCGACCTGTCGGTGAGCGAGGCGACCCCGCTGCGCTTCGGGGACTACTCGCCGGCCTTCACCCTGGACGGCAAGCACCTCGCCTTCCTCTCCACCCGCTCCTTCGACCCGGTCTACGACGAGCAGGTCTTCGACCTGGCCTTCGTCGAGAGTGCCCGCCCCTACCTGATCACCCTCGCCGCGACCACCCCCTCGCCCTTCGGCCCGCAGCGTCACGGCCGCCCCTTCGAGACCCCGGACCGGGAGGAGACCCCCGACAGCGAGGGCACCCCCACCACCCGCATCGACATCGAGGGCCTCGCCGACCGCATCGTGCCGTTCCCGGTGGAGGCCGCCCGCTACTCCCGGCTGCGCGCCGCCAAGGACGGCGTCCTGTGGCTGCGCCACCCGCTCACCGGTGTCCTCGGCGCCTCCCGCGCCAACCCGGACGACCCCGGCCCCAACACCGAGCTGGAGCGCTACGACCTCGCCCAGCAGCGCGTCGAGCATCTCGGCGGCGACGCCGACCACTTCGAGGTCAGCGGCGACGGCAAGCGGGTGCTGCTGTGGACCGACGGACGGCTCAAGGTCGTACCCAGCGACCGGCGGGCCTCCGGCGACGAGGACAGCGACACCAACATCAGCGTCGACCTGGGCCGGGTCCGCCAGAGGGTCGAACCGGTCGCCGAGTGGCGGCAGATGTTCGACGAGACCGGCCGCATCATGCGCGACCACTTCTGGCGGCCCGACATGAACGGCGTCGACTGGGACGGCGTCCTGGACCGCTACCGGCCCGTCCTCGACCGCCTCGCCACCCACGACGACCTCGTCGACCTCCTGTGGGAGGTGCACGGCGAACTCGGCACCTCGCACGCCTACGTCACCCCGCGCGGCGGCCACGGCTCCGGCGCCCGGCAGGGCCTGCTCGGCGCCGACCTCTCCCGCCACGAGGACGGCACGGACGGCACGGGCGGCAGGGACAGCACGGGCGGCACGGGCGGCAGGGACAGCACGGTCGGCACGGGCGGCATCTGGCGCATCGACCGCGTCCTGCCCTCGGAGTCCTCCGACCCCGACGCCCGTTCCCCGCTCGCCGCGCCCGGGGTCGCCGTGCGCGCCGGGGACGCCATCGTCGCCGTCGCCGGACAGACCGTGGACCCGGTCACCGGTCCCGGCCCGCTGCTCGTCGGCACCGCGGGCAAACCGGTCGAGCTGACCATCTCCCCGTCCGGCGGCGGAGAACTGCGGCACGCCGTCGTCGTTCCCCTCGCCGACGAGGAGCCGCTGCGCTACCACGCCTGGGTCGCCGACCGCCGCGCCTACGTGCACGAGAAGTCCGGCGGCCGGCTCGGCTACCTCCACGTGCCCGACATGCAGGCCCCCGGCTGGGCCCAGATCCACCGCGACCTGCGCGTCGAGGTCGCCAGGGAGGGCCTGGTCGTCGACGTCCGCGAGAACCGCGGCGGGCACACCTCCCAACTGGTCGTGGAGAAGCTCGCCCGGCGCATCGTCGGCTGGGACCTGCCGCGCGGCATGCGGCCGACCAGCTACCCGCAGGACGCGCCCCGCGGCCCGGTCGTCGCCGTCGCCAACGAGTTCTCCGGCTCGGACGGCGACATCGTCAACGCCGCGATCAGGGCGCTCGGCATCGGCCCGGTCGTCGGCGTCCGCACCTGGGGCGGCGTCATCGGCATCGACAGCCGCTACCGCCTGGTCGACGGGACACTCGTCACCCAGCCCAAGTACGCCTTCTGGCTGGAGGGTTACGGCTGGGGCGTGGAGAACCACGGCGTCGACCCGGACGTCGAGGTCCCGCAACGCCCCCAGGACCACGCGGCGGGCCGCGACCCCCAACTGGACGAGGCGATCGCGCTGGCGCTGGCGGCACTGGAGGAAACCCCGGCGAAGACCCCGCCCGCGTTGCCCTGACCGCGGGCAGTCCGCCGGGGCGGCACCCGTCCCGCGGGAGCGGCGCCCCGCAGGCGCAGGCGCGGGCAAGCAGACCCACCCGACAGCAACCCCCGTGAGCGGAGCGGCGCCCCGCACCCCGGGGCTCGCTACGATGCCCCAGAGAAGATCACCACCGTGAGGAGGCCCCATGGCGGGCGAGCCACAGGACGACTGCCTGTTCTGCAAGATCGTCGCAGGGCAGATCCCGGCGACGATCGTCCGCGAGACGGACACGACCGTGGCGTTCCGGGACATCAACCCGCAGGCGCCCACCCACGTCCTGGTGATCCCCAAGGCGCACTACCGCGACGCCGCCGCCCTCGCCGCGGGCGCCCCACAGCTCGCCGCCGACGTTCTGTGCGAGGCCGGGGCCGTCGCCGCCGACGAGCAGTTGGACAGCTACCGCATCGTCTTCAACACCGGCAGCGGCGCCGGCCAGACCGTCTGGCACACCCACGCCCACGTCCTCGGCGGCCGCGGCCTCGAATGGCCCCCCGGTTAGGCGCGGACGGTCACTGTGTCCGTACGTGAACTGGTCGTCCTCGGCACCGCCAGCCAGGTCCCGACCCGGCACCGCAACCACAACGGCTACCTGCTGCGCTGGGACGGCGAGGGCATTCTGTTCGACCCCGGCGAGGGCACGCAGCGCCAGATGCTGCGCGCCGGGGCCGCCGCCCACGACCTGAACCGGATCTGCGTCACGCACTTCCACGGCGACCACAGCCTGGGCCTGGCCGGCGTCATCCAGCGGATCAACCTCGACCAGGTCCCGCACGAGGTCACCGCGCACTACCCGCGCTCCGGGCAGCGTTTCTTCGAGCGCCTGCGGTACGCCACCGCCTACCGCGAGACGGTCGCGCTCACCGAGGCCCCGGTCGGCACGGACGGCGTCCTCGCGGTCACCCCCGCCTACACCCTGGACGCCCGCAAGCTGTCCCACCCCGTCGAGTCGTACGGCTACCGGCTCACCGAGCCCGACGGCCGCCGCATGCTGCCCGAGCGCCTGGCCGTGCACGGCATCAAGGGTCCCGACGTCGGCCGCATCCAGCGCGAGGGCTCGCTGAACGGCGTCCCGCTCGACGAGGTCAGCGAGCTCCGCCGCGGCCAGCGGTTCGCGTTCGTCATGGACACCCGGCTGTGCGAGGGCGTGCACGCGCTGGCCGAGGGTTGCGACCTGCTGGTCGTCGAGTCCACCTTTCTCGACGAGGACGAGACGCTCGCCACCGACCACGGCCACCTGACCGCCGGACAGGCGGCGCGGGCCGCCCGGGACGCGGGCGTACGCCACCTGGTCCTGACCCACTTCAGCCAGCGCTACTCGGACCCGGAGGAGTTCGAGCGGCAGGCACGGGCGGCCGGTTACGAGGGCGAGCTGACCGTGGCCCACGATCTACTGAGAGTCCCGGTTCCGAAACGTCGGTAAAACGGTCCTACAATTCTCTGATGCCGCTGCCCAAAGCTGAACTGCACCTCCACATCGAAGGCACCCTGGAACCGGAGCTGGCCTTCGCACTCGCCACCCGCAACGGTGTCGCGCTCCCGTACGCGGACGAGGACGCCCTGCGCGAGGCGTACCGGTTCGAGGACCTCCAGTCCTTCCTGAACCTGTACTACGGACTCATGGCCGTCCTGCGCACCGAGCGGGACTTCGAGGACCTCGCGAACGCCTACCTCGCCCGTGCCGCCGCGCAGGGCGTGCGGCACGCGGAGATCTTCTTCGACCCGCAGGCCCACCTCGCCCGGGGCGTGGAGATGGGCACGGTCGTGGAGGGGCTGTGGCGGGCACTGGGCGCCGGCCGCGAGAACCACGGCGTCTCCACCCGCCTGATCCTCTGCTTCCTGCGCGACGAGTCCGCCGAGTCGGCCCTCGCGATCCTGGACGCCGCCAAGCCGTACCTGGACCGGATCACCGGCGTCGGCCTGGACTCCGCCGAGGTCGGCCACCCGCCGGTCAAGTTCCGCGCCGTGTACGAGGCCGCCGCCGCCCTCGGTCTTCGCCGGGTCGCGCACGCGGGCGAGGAGGGGCCGCCCGAGTACGTCACCGAGGCCCTGGACGTCCTCGGCGTCGAGCGGATCGACCACGGGCTGCGCTCGGTGGAGGACCCGGCGCTGGTCGAGCGGCTGGTGCGCGACCGAGTCCCGCTCACCCTGTGCCCCCTGTCCAACGTCCGGCTGCGCACGGTCGACACCCTCGCCGACCACCCGCTGTCCTCGATGCTCGACGCGGGCCTGATGTGCACGGTCAACTCCGACGACCCCGCCTACTTCGGCGGCTACGCGGGCGACAACTTCGACGCCGTACGCGCGGCCCTCGGCCTCACCGAGGAGCGGCTGCGGGAACTGGCCCGCAACTCCTTCCTCGCCTCCTTCCTCGAGGACGACGAGGAACTGCGGGCGCGCTGCCTCGCCGAGGTGGAGGCGTACGAGTTCCCCGCCGTGTAGGCGCCTTGGCGTAGCGATTCCCCGCCGTGTCGTAGGCCCCCGTTCTGCGGCACCGGACGGCGCTACCGCCAGTGGACCGAGCCGTTCCCGGCCGGAACCGTCGCCTCCACCTTGGCCCTGGTCTCCCGCATCACCGCCACGATCCGCGCCTCGTGATCCGGCGTCAGCCGGGCCACCGGCACCGAGCAGCTCATCGCGTCCAGCGCCGGCACCTCGTAGCGCAGCGCGAAGCCGAAACCGACGATTCCCGGCACGCCCTCCTCGCGGTCGACCGAGTAGCCGCGCTCCCTGGTCGCCGCGAGGTCGGCCGCCAGGGACTCCCTGCTGGTGTGCGTGTTCGGGGTGTGCGCCTCGTAGGGGCCCTCGGGCAGTTCCGCGTCCGGCCGCTCGGCCAGCAGCGCCTTGCCCAGCGCGCCCACGTGGGCGGGCAGCCGGCGCCCCACCCTGCTGATGGTGCGCAGGTATTCGTGCGACTCCCGGGTCGCGAGATACGCCACGTCGTGCCCGTCCAGCCGCCCCAGGTGGATCGTCTCGCCCAGCGCCTGGGACGCCTCGTCCAGATACGGCCGCGCCACCCGCACCCGCGGGTCGGAGTCGAGATAGCTGGTGCCGGTGAGCAGGGCGTGGATGCCGATGCCGTAGAGCGAGCCGGTGACGTCGGTACGCACCCAGCCGCGCGAGATCAGGGTCTGGAGCAGCGCGTACATCGAGCTGCGCGGCACCCCCAGCCCGTCCGCCAGCTCCTGGAGCCGCGCCGGACGGTCACCGCGCTCGGCCAGCACCTCCAGCAGCTCCACCGTGCGCGCCGCGGACTTCACCTCACGGACGCCGCCTGTCGCGTCCCCGGTCTCCGACGTCTCCGACATGTGCCGATCGTAGGCGGACACCGCCGCGCCCATTGACGCAACTCGTTCACTTATCTAATCTCCATTTTCATACATAGATGATGTCTACATGGGGAGATGAACTAGTGTTGAGCCTCGATCCGCGCCCCGACCACTCGGCTCACTCGGCCCACTCGCTCCACCCGGTCCACTCGTCCGTGGTCGGACGGCTGCGCGAGGGCATGGCGGCGAGCGTGCTGTCCTTCCCGCTGACCACCTTCCGCGAGGACGGCTCACTCGACGCCGACGCCTACCGGACCTACGTCGCCGAACGCCTCGCCGCCGGCCCCGGCGCCCTCTTCCCCGCCTGCGGCACCGGCGAGTTCTTCTCCCTGGACGAGGACGAGTACCGCCAGGTCGTCACCATCGCCGTCGAGGAGACAGCGGGCCGCGTGCCCGTCGTCGCCGGGACCGGATACGGCTGGGCGCAGGCCCTGCGGTTCGCCCGTATCGCCGAGGAGGCCGGCGCGGACGCCCTCCTGGTCATGCCGCACTACCTCACCGCCGCCCCGCAGGAGGGCCTGGTCGCCCAGCTCGAGCGGATCGCCGCCGGCACCCGGCTCCCGCTGATCGCCTACCAGCGCGGCGAGGTCGCCTACACCGCCGAGTCCGTCCGGCATCTGGCCCGCATCCCCGGCGTCATCGGCCTCAAGGACGGCCACGGCGACCTCGACCTCCTCCAGCGCATGCTCCTCACCGCCCCCGACGGTTTCCTGTTCTTCAACGGCGCCGCCACCGCCGAGGTCCAGGCCCGCGCCTACGCCGCAGTCGGCGTCCCCGCCTACTCCTCGGCCACGCACGCCTTCGCCCCCGAGATCGCGCACGCCTTCCTCGCCGCCCTGCGCGCCGGCGACCACGGCACGGTCGACAAGCTGCTGCGCGACTTCTACGTGCCCTTCGTCGAACTGCGCGACCGCGTCCCCGGGTACGGGGTGTCCCTGGTGAAGGCGGCGGCCCGGCTGCGCGGCTTCCCGGTCGGCCCCGTGCGCGCCCCGCTCACCGACCCCACGGCCGCCGACCTGGCCGCGCTCAAGACCCTGCTCACCGCCGGACTCGACCTCGTAGGAGCCGCCCTGTGACCGCAGACCTCACCATCACGGCCGTCCACCTCACGCCGATCCTCGTCGCGGACCCGCCCCTGCTCAACACCCAGGGCGTCCACCAGCCGTACACCCCCCGCCTGATCGTCGAGGTCGAGACCGCGGACGGAATCACCGGCGTCGGCGAGACCTACGGCGACGCCAAGTACCTGGAACTGGCCCGCCCGTTCGCCGACAAGCTGGTGGGACGTCAGGTCGGCGGCCTCAACGGCCTGTTCACCGTCGCCGACGAGGTGGCCGTCGACTCCTCCCGCGTCTCCGGCCAGGTCGACGTGGGCGGGTTGCGCGGCGTCCAGACCGCCGACAAGCTGCGCCTGTCCGTCGTCTCCGGCTTCGAGGTCGCCTGCCTCGACGCCCTCGGCAAGGCGCTCGGCCTGCCCGTGCACGCACTGCTGGGCGGCAAGGTGCGCGACGCCGTCGAGTACAGCGCGTACCTCTTCTACCGGTGGGCCGACCACCCCGAGGGCGTGGCGGGCGAGAAGGACGACTGGGGCGCCGCCGTAGACCCGGCCGGTGTGGTCGAGCAGGCCCGTGCCTTCACCGAGCGGTACGGCTTCACCTCCTTCAAGCTCAAAGGCGGCGTCTTCCCGCCCGACGAGGAGATCGCCGCAGTCAAGGCCCTCGCCGAGGCCTTCCCCGGACACCCGCTGCGCCTCGACCCCAACGGCGCCTGGTCCGTTCAGACCTCGCTCAGGGTCGCCGCGGAACTCGGGGACGTCCTGGAGTACCTGGAGGACCCCGCACTCGGCACCCCGGCCATGGCCGAGGTCGCAGCGAAGACCGGGGTTCCGCTCGCGACCAACATGTGCGTGACGACGTTCGCCGAGATCCGGGAGGCGTTCACCAAGGACGCCGTCCAGGTCGTGCTCTCCGACCACCACTACTGGGGCGGGCTGCGCAACACCCAGCAACTCGCCGCCGTCTGCCGCACCTTCGGCGTCGGAGTGTCCATGCACTCCAACACCCACCTCGGCATCAGCCTCGCCGCCATGACCCACGTGGCGGCCACCGTGCCGAACCTCCACCACGCCTGCGACTCCCACTACCCCTGGCAGTCCGAGGACGTGCTCACCGAACGGCTCACCTTCGAGGCCGGCAAGGTCACCGTCTCCGACGCCCCCGGACTCGGCGTCGAACTCGACCGCGACCGCCTCGCGTTCCTCCACCGGCGCTGGCTCGACGACGACGGAGCCCTGCGCGACCGCGACGACGCGGCCGCGATGCGGGTCGCCGACCCCGCGTGGGTCACCCCGTCCGTGCCGCGCTGGTGACCGACAGTCCTCGTCCTTCCGCCGGTTTGCCGACGGCGTGGTGCACACTGGCCTGATCCGCACCATGCCAGGGAGCGCACCGTGACAGCCTCCACCGCGTCCACTGTGTCCACCACGTCCGACGTACCGCCCATGCCCGTCGTGCCGGCCGACGAGAGAACGCACCGCCACACCCAGGGCGAGGGATCGCACCGACTGCCTGAGACTCCCGAGGCCCCCGAGGTCGATCCCCTCGCCGCCCTGCGCACCCCCCAGGACCCGCCCTGGGACGTGTACCTGACCGGCACCGTCTTCCTCGACGTCGTCTTCACCGGGCTCGACTCCGCCCCGGTGCGCGGCACCGAGTCCTGGGCCCGGGGCATGGGATCGAGCCCGGGAGGCATCGCCAACATGGCGACCGCGCTGGCCCGCCTCGGCCTGCGCACCTCGCTGGCCGCCGCGTTCGGCGACGACCACTACGGCGACTACTGCTGGGACGCCCTCGCGCAGGGCGAGGGCATCGATCTGTCCACGTCCCGCACCGTGCCCGGATGGCACTCGCCGGTGACCGTCTCGATGGCGTACGAGGGAGAGCGCACGATGGTCTCCCACGGTCACGAGCCGCCCCCCGAGGAACCGTCCCCCGACTGCCCGCCGGGCGCGCGTGCCGCCGTCGCCTCCCTCACACCCGGCGTCAGCGCCCCCTGGATCGCCCGGGCCGCCGCCCGCGGCACCCGCGTCTTCGCCGACGTGGGCTGGGACGACACCGGCGCCTGGGACCTGGCGGGGCTGCCCGACCTCACGCACTGCGAGGCGTTCCTGCCGAACGCGGAGGAGGCCATGCGCTACACCGGCGCCACCTGCCCGCGCGCCGCGGCGCACGCCCTGACCGAGCACGTACCGCTCGCGGTGGTGACCCTCGGCGCTGACGGCGCGTACGCGGTGGACCGGCGCACGGGGGAGAGCGCCGAGGTTCCGGCCATCGAGGTGGAGGCCCTGGACCCGACCGGCGCCGGGGACGTCTTCGTCGCCGGCTTCGTCACCGGCACCCTGGCCGGCTGGCCCCTGGCCGACCGGCTCGCCTTCGCCGGCCTGACCGCCGCCCTGTCCGTCCAGGAGTTCGGCGGCTCGCTGTCGGCACCCGGCTGGGGCGAGATCGCCACCTGGTGGCGCAAGGTCCAGTCGGTCGAGAGCCAGGACCCGACGGCCCTGCGCCGCTACGCCTTCCTCGCAGACCTGATCCCCGACGACCTGCCCGGCCCCTGGCCCCTGCGCCGCGCCGTCCCAACCATCGGCTTCCGCCGCCCGACCTGACCGGCCTCGCCGCCGGACGACCTCGGGCCATCGCCACGTGGCGCTGTGCCGGGCGTGGCCCGGGAGAGCCGCCCGGCCGGACCGCCGGAATGTCTCACTGCTCAGGCCGGGGGCGCAGGACCTTCACCCCGACCGGGCGGACGTCGGTCAGCACGGTTTTCAAGCGGGTGCCGTTCCGGCTGTTGCCGCTGTTCCGCCCCGTCGCGTCGTATTGGAACAGCTTCGCCGCGCCCCCTGTTGCCCTGTAGTGCCGCTTGCTGGGCAACTGCACGAGCTGGTCAACGCCGACCTCAAGCACAGCCTGCCCAAGCAGCACCGGGCCCGGAACCAGGCCGAACTCGCCGCTGAGACCCGCCGGCTCTTCCGCTGACGCCAGCGCCAGCCGCACATCGTCCGCGGCTACTTCGGCGGCCCGCATGTCCGCTACGTACTGGACGAGAACCCCATGAGTTTCTGATCAATATGTACTGGCGGGCAAGACTCCGGTCCTCGTTCACAACAGCAACGGAATCTGCGGCCCTGCAACCAAGTTCAACGTGCCGGAATCTCCAGGTGTCTACACGATTCACCTGAAGGACGGAACGAAGTATGTGGGTATGTCCACGACGGACATCAATTCGCGTGTCGCGGCTTCGATGCGTTCGAAACACGCGGTCGGGTCACGTGGATACGGTCCAGGTGATGTGGAGAACGTCAGGCGTGACGCTACTGAACCGCCGTGACCCAGAGATAGAGATACCCTCTGATGGGTACCTTCCGTAGGAGAAATATGGGGTGGCCGGGGTGACGCTCCGGCCACCGCATCGTGCGAATGGATCGAATAATGGGCACGTGGGGTGCTGAACCTTTCGACAGTGACACGGCGCAGGACTACCTCGACCAGCTAGTCGGGCTGACTGCTCCGCAGCGGCTGGATGCGATCAAGCAGACCCTCGAAGACGTACTTGGTCGAGAAGACTCGCGCACATCAGAATCTCTTCCAGAAGAAGTAGTTGCTGCTGCTGCAGTGATCACGGCGAACCTGGAATCAGGTTCCGAGTTCTCGTGGAATGAAGAAGCTTCGGGGGTTATCAGATGGCTTGAGAAGCCCATTTCTGTGGGAATTCGAGATCTAGCGCTGTCGGCATTGGATGCATCGATCCCTGAAGGTAATTGGTGGTGGCAGAGCTGGGTTGACACCAGTGATCGCGAAATTGCCCAAGCCTGCCTGTCCCACGTGAGGTTGGCGCTCCGGCAGGGATAGAACGACTTCCTTGGTCATTCACGCTGCAAACCTGAAGCCCTGTCAGGCATGTCCTGACGGGGCTTCAGAGGCTCTTGACGGCAGTAGTTGACGCTGACGTTGAAAGGGTGGGGTGACAGCGGGCGTTGGTGGTGCTACATCCTCGTCATGAGGTATGCGGATGGCGGCGGTCTGACCGCTGCGGGGCGGGCGAAGCGTGAAGCGGTGCGCTTCGAGGCCGCGGAGATGTTCGAGCAGGGGGTGCAGCGGCCGGAGGTGGCCCGCCGGTTACGGGTGTCGCAGAAGTCGGCGTACGCCTGGCACGCCCTCTGGCGCGACGGCGGCAAGCCGGCCCTGGCCTCCAAGGGGCACGGCGGCTTTCCCTGCCGGCTCAACGATGCCCGGGCGGAACGGCTGCAGGCCGAGCTGGATGCCGGCCCTGCGGCGCACGGCTGGAGCGAGGGCCAGCGGTGGACCCTGGCGAGGGTTGCGGAGCTGATCCACCGGCTGTTCGGGCACCGGTACACCCCACGCGGGGTGTCGTATCTGCTGCACCGGCTCGGCTGGTCGCCGCAGGTCCCCGCGTACCGGGCCGTCGAGCGGGACGAGCAGGCCGTTGAGTCGTGGCGGACGGAGCAGTGGTCACGGGTAGGAGGACGGCCCAGCTCCTGGGCGCGTGGACAGTCTTCGAGGACGAGTCCGGGCAGGACCTGAAACCCGGCAGGAGCTGGACCTGGTCGCGGCGCGGGCTGACTCCGCTGGTCAGAGCGACGGGCAAGGGTTCCGGCCGATTCCTGATGGCCGGGATGATCTGCGTCAGACCGGGCCGCGCAACCAGGATGATCTACCGGACCCAGACGTACCGGGGCCGTACCGGCGAGAAGAAGGGCTTCCGGGCCCGCGAGTTCGCGGACCTGCTCACCTCCGCCCGGCGGCAGCTCGGCGGTGCGCCGCTGATCGTGGTGTGGGACAACGCCAGTACTCATCACGCCAAGGCATTGCGGGAGTTCTGCGAACGCAACAGCAACTGGCTGACCATCGTCAGGCTCCCGCCCTACGCGCCCGACCTCAACCCCGTCGAAGGCGTCTGGGCCCACCTGAAGAAGTCCCTGGCCAACCTCGCACCCACACGATCGACGACCTCACCCCACTCGTGAAGAGCCGCTTGCGCGGCACCAACGCCGCCCCGAAGTCCTCAACGGCTTCATCGCCGGCACCGGACTGGCACTGGAGCCCCCGTAGCCTGTCACCCCACCCTTTCAACCTCAGCGGTAACGGCGGCGGACACAGTGGTGCCCGCCGCCGTCTGAAGGTTCCGGTGAGGTTGGTTGGGTCGATCGGTCGGTCCTGCACCGTCGTGAACACGTGCCCGTCGTGCGATGAATCGTGGTAATTCGCAGTTTCTTACGATGTCAGTCAGTTCGGTAGTTTGTGCGGGTCACTTTCGCGAGGAAAGAGCAAGAAGGAAATGATAGTCAATAGCCCAGTGGTTGCATTTCTGGCAAAAATTGAGCACGGATGTCTGATCTTGCGGGATGCCGGAAGTGACGATGATGTCAGCGACTGGGACCCGGATTTGAGTAGCTGGTACCGAGGGGGCGGTTCACTCATCTTCAGCGTTCAGGCCGGTGTCGATGGTCCGGTCGAATGTGAGGTGTGGAAGTCAACTCCCCCTGTGGTACTTCCTGTGAACCTGTTCGAGGCGTCGCTGTCATGTTCGTCCGGATGGCTCGTATTGCATGATGCAAATGATCACGTCCGAATGCAATTTTTGGGGCTCCGTGACTCCGTGATCTGCTCGGTAATGGTGGACAATCCGCATTTTCCGTCAAAGGTTCAGATCTTGCTGGGCGTAGAAGGTAAGTAGCTTCTTGGTGCCCGCAGGAGCGAGCGAGGTTCCCTTCGAGGGTCGCGCCAGTTCCTCGTATGCGGCGTGACGACGTCGTTCGGCTGGGAGATGTCGGGTGGGCTGGACCGGGAAGCCTCGCCGGGCGATGCCGCGAGCTCGGCCTCGACCAGCCAGGTGACGATCGCCCGGACCGAGTGCAGCGCGTCGAAGGTGACGTCCAGCTTCACCAGCACCGCAGGCACAGGGGAAGATACAGCGGCAGGCACGGGTCACCTTCCTGAGCGCTGAGCTTCGACACCCCAATGACCACGAAGCCCGTGCTTGCTCTGCTACGCACCCCACTTGTGGTGCGCGGGCCCGTCGACGCTTCGGGCCGACATCCGCACGGCACGCTTGTTCGAGGTCTGGCTCGCGGCAGCGAAACCTCCTGTCAGCGGTGGGAGCGCCCGTACGCTGGCCGTGTACCAACTGTCGAGGTCACACCGAGACTGCTGGTCGGATGAGGAGGTGAAAGGGAATGAGCGTCGCCATCGACCACACAGGGCCCTGGACCGTCGCCGACGTCCTCGCCCTGCCGGAAGATCGCACCACCCGCTACGAGCTGGTGGGGGAGTCCCTCGTCATTTCCCCCACCACCGGCATCCGCCACCAGCGTGCCTCGCTCCGGCTCGCCATGATCCTTCACGCGGCGGCCCAGGCCGCCAAGGCGCCGGTCGAGGTGCTGGAGGCCATCAACGTCCTCCTGCCCTCGGGCCTGGTGGTCCCCGACCTCGTGGTGACCGATGCCGGCGCGACCGCCGACGACGGTGTCAGCGTCGACGCCGAGGGAGTTCAGCTCGTGATCGAACTCGTCTCTCCCGGTAACCGCACCGTGGACCGCAAGTTCAAGCCGATGCTCTACGCGGAGGCGGCCATTCCGTACTTCTGGCGGCTCGAGTTCGATCCGGCCCCGATGCTCGTCGTCTGCGCACTCGAAAGCGGCCGGTACGTGGAACGGGCGGCTGCGCTCGCAGGCGCGACCACCTGTCTGGACTCCCCATTCCCCGTCGCAATCGATCCGGCCGGACTCTCCCGACAGTGAGCGCTCACTGGTAGTCGGGTTGCCCGAGGGTGAGATTCTCCCGGGCGCTCCGACTACTGGTTTCGGTTCAGAATCCGAGCCGCCGTAGCTGCTTCGGGTCGCGTTGCCAGTCCTTGGCGACCTTCACGTGCAGGTCCAGGAAGACCGGGGTGCCCAGCAGTGCCTCGATCTGTTTGCGGGACTTGATGCCGACGTCCTTCAGGCGCTTGCCCTTGGGGCCGATGACGATGCCCTTCTGGCTGGGGCGCTCGATGAAAACGTTGGCGTGGATGTCCAGGAGCGGCTTGTCGGCGGGGCGGTCCTCGCGCGGGATCATCTCCTCGACGACCACCGCGATGGAGTGCGGCAGCTCGTCCCGTACGCCCTCCAGCGCGGCCTCGCGGATCAGCTCGGCGACCATGACCTGCTCGGGCTCGTCGGTCAGGTCGCCCTCGGGGTAGAGCGCGGGGCCCTCGGGCAGCAGCGGGATGAGGAGGTCGGCGAGCAGGTCCACCTGCTGGTCGCCAGTGGCCGAGACCGGGACGATCTCCGCCCAGGTGATGCCCAGCTCCGTACCGAGCTGGTCGATCGCGATCAGTTGCTCGGCCAGGGTCTTTGAGTCCACCAGGTCGGTCTTGGTGACGATCGCGACCTTGGGGGTCTTCTTGATCCCGGCCAGCTCCTTGGCGATGAAGCGGTCACCGGGCCCCAGCTTCTCGTTCGCCGGCAGGCAGAAGCCGATGACGTCCACCTCGGCCCACGTCGCGCGCACGACGTCGTTGAGCCGCTCGCCCAGCAGTGTGCGCGGCTTGTGCAGCCCCGGGGTGTCCACCAGGATGAGCTGGGCTTCCTCGCGGTGCACGATGCCCCGCACGGTGTGCCGGGTGGTCTGCGGACGGTTCGAGGTGATCGCCACCTTCTGCCCGACCAGAGCGTTCGTGAGGGTGGACTTGCCCGCGTTGGGGCGGCCCACGAAGCAGGCGAAGCCGGACCGGTGAACAGTCTCGGCCGGTTCTTCGGATGACTGGGTACGAACGCTCATGGCGCCCATTGTCCCTGATCCCCGAAGCCCCGCCGCACCAGCCGTGGTGCACGACCCACAGACGTGACGTGTAGGACGTGTGTGACGTGCGTCATGTGTGGTGGGCGGCCCGGATCCGCTGCCCGGAGGCGTCGCCCGCGCCGCCGCCCTCCGGGCGCTACCCGACGAACGTCGTGAAGGCGGCCCAGGCGTCGCTGGTGAGCCGGAGGGTGGGGCCGTCGGCGGCCGGGTTCTTGGAGTCGCGGACGTGGACGGTGTGGGGGCAGGCGGCCACCTCGACGCACTGCCCGCCCTCGTCGCCGCTGTAGCTGGACTTCCGCCAGGCGTAGGCGACTTCGAGGCACTGGCCGCCCTCGCTGCCGCTGTAGGTCGACTTGAACCACTGAAGCGCTTCGGCGTTCATCGTTCTCCCAGCAGACGGTCGAGCAGGCCCAGGGAGTCCTGGGTGGTCAGGGCTTGCGTCCGCAGCATCGCATACTTGCGCGCCAGGATGGACACCTCATCCGGACAGGAGACCCACTGGCTGCCGCGCTGCGACTCCGTGTAGGCGAGATGCTGGTGGTCCGGGGTCTCCAGGAGGGTGAACGGGCCGTCCAGGCCTGCGTGGTGCGGGCTGGTCAGGGGGAGGAACTGGAGGGACAGGAAGGGCAGTTCGGCGAGGGTGCGCAGGTGGCGGAGCTGCTCGGCGTGGATGTCCGGGCCGCCGAGTGCCAGGTGCAGCGCGGGCTCCCACACGACGAAGCTCAGCGTGGGCGGGCAGGCGCGGTGCAGGATCTCCTGGCGTTCGACGCGGGCGGCGGTGCGGGACTCGACCTCGCCCTCGTCGTAGGCGGGGACGCGGTTGCGCAGAACGGCGCGCGCGTACGCCTCGGTCTGGAGCAGGCCGGGCAGGACCGCGTTGTCGTACCAGGACAGCGCGATGGCCTCCTGCTCGTGCTGGATGTACAGCTCCGCCCACATCGGGAACTGGTCGATCTCGGGGAGGTTGGCCACGCCCGCCGCCAGCAGACCTCTCGTCTCCAGGAGTTCGTCCAGCAGCTCCGCCAGGTCCGGTTTGAGGGGGCGGCGGCCCTGCTCGATCGACGCGACCGTCTCCTCGTCCAGCATCAGCCGCTCACCCAGCTCGCGTTGGGTGAGACCCGCCGCGCGGCGGGCGGTGCCGAGCTGGCCGCCCAGCATCCGCATGGCCGAAAGGTTCTTCTTGCGCGCGTTGCGTGAGCTGGGTGAGCTGGGTGCGTTGTGCGAAGGGTTTCTGGAGTTCATGCCGACTCAACTCCCCACGTGGGCCCGTGCGTGACCGCCGTGAACCCGTACAAAAAATCCGTACGGACTCACTCAGTGATAAACGGTAGTCACCCCACGTGACTCTCGTCCCGTGAACGAGACGCTCCGCATCCCGCCGCTGCGGGAGAAGTTCTTCCGCCGTGAACGCCGCGCCGTGCCCGACGCCAGGCGGTACGCCCACGAGACCCTGGCCGGCTGGGGGCTCGCCGACACCGAACGCGGCGAGGACGTGCTGCTGTGTGTGAGCGAGCTGGTGACCAACGCGCTGTTGCACGGCGTACCGCCCGGACGGCTGTTCCTGCTCTTCCTGCGCTACGACGGCAGGGTGCTGCGGGTCGAGGTGCACGACAGCGGGCCCGGGGTGCCGCGCATCACCGACGGGCGCGACGGGCGGGACGAGGGCGGGCGAGGACTGGTGCTGGTGGCCGCGCTGTCCGACGAGTGGGGCGTGCGGGAGCGTGAGCCCGGCAAGGCGGTCTGGTGCGAGTTCACGCTCCGGGCGCGGGCGGAGCCCTGGGGGCCTATGCCGCCCGTCGTCAGCCCGCGCTGACCGTCTCCCGTACGGTCCCGTCCGGACCGGCGACCAGGACCGGCGTCCCGGGACCGCCCAGGTCCCGTACCGCCGCCAGGTCCTCCGCCGACGCGGACTCCGCCTCCGTCACCACGGCCGCCGCCTCCAGGGACTTCGCGCCGGACGCCACCGCCATCGCGACCGCCGTGCGCAGCGCGCTGAGCTTCAACGAGTCCAGGCCGACGGTCCCGGCGACGTACGTACGGCCGGTCTCGTCGCGTACGGCCGCGCCCTCGGGCACGCCGTTGCGGGCGCGGGCCGAGCGGGCCAGGGTGACGATCTTGCGGTCCTCGGGGTCGAGGTCGGGAGTCTCGGTCATGGGGTGAGCATACGGAGCCGCGCCGCATGCCCGACCGGTCACCCTGCCACCGGGTACATCGCCCCGCGCCGGCTCTCTGGTGAGGCCAGCCACTCCAGCTTCGACGCGGTGTTCGCCTCGTCCAGTGGCGTGTGCAGCACGATGGTCAGATCGGGGCGCGCGGGCACCTGGAGCGCCGTCGACTCCAGGCTGAGCAGGCCGACCAGCGGATGGTCCAGCTCCTTGCGGATCTGCCCGGCGTCCTCGATGTCCCGCTCCTCCCACAGCGCGGCGAACTCGGCACTGGCCGCCCTCAGGTTCGTCAGCACCTGCTGGAATCCCTCGTCGTCCGGGTTGGCCGCACAGGTGGCGCGGAACTGGGCGACGACCGTGCGCGCGTTCTGCTCCCAGCTACGGGAGCGGGACCGGTACAGCGGGTCGGTGAAGAAGTCGACGATGCAGTTCCACGTGGTCTCGGGCCGCATGCCCAGCACCATCGCCGCCGAGTCGTTGTACATCACGCAGTTGTAGTACCGGTCCATGATGTGCGCCGGATACGGCATCCACGTGTCGATCAGCCGCCGCAGCCCCTCGCACATGTCCCGCTTCGCCGGCTCCACCTCGGCCGCGGGCGGGTTGAGACCGGCCAGTACGTAGAGATGGCGGCGCTCGGTGTTGCTGAGCCGCAGCACCCGGCCGACCGCGTCCAGGACCTGCGGGGAGACGGAGATGTCGCGGCCCTGCTCCAGCCACTGGTACCAGGACGCGCCCACCCCGGCGAGCACGGCCACCTCCTCGCGGCGCAGCCCGGGCGTGCGGCGCCGCGCCCCGCCGTCCGGAAGGCCCACCTCCGCCGGGGACAGCCGGGCCCGGCGGCTCATCAGGAACTCCCGCAGCTCACTGCGGCGACGGTCCCGGCCCGCCGACGCACCCTGTGCCCTCGCGATCACGTCCGGCACGTGTGTACTCCCCCCGTAGCCATGCGCATGGTGCGTTCCGGTGCCTGGTGGTGGCACCACCAGAACAATCCGCGTCTCCCCACAACTATTCCGGGGGCCGCAGGCTCCTGTCCATGGCGATCGACACCACCCCGACTCCCACCCCGGCTTCCACCTCGACTTCCACCCCGACTCCCACCCCGACCCCCGTTGCCGAGCAGCAGGCCGCTCCGGCCGCTCCCCGGCTCTCGCCCCGCGACCGGCTCGTCCTGTTCGTGCTCTGCGCGGCCCAGTTCATGGTCGCGCTCGACTTCTCCGTCCTGAACGTCGCGCTGCCCGTTCTCGGCGCCGACCTCGGCATGAGCACCTCCGCCCTCCAGTGGGCGGTCACCGCGTTCGCGCTGCCGTCGGGCGGGTTCCTGCTGCTCTTCGGCCGCATGGGCGACCTCTACGGGCGCCGCCGGCTGTTCCTCGCCGGCCTCGCGCTCTTCGGCGCCGCCTCGCTCCTTGCCGCCTTCGCCTGGGACCCGGCCTCCTTCCTCGCCGGACGCGCCCTGCAGGGCCTCGGCGCGGCGGCCATCGTCCCGACCGGCATGTCCCTGCTGACGACGACCTTCCCCGAGGGCCCCGCCCGCGACCGTGCCCTCGGCATCTCCGGCACCCTGCTCTCGCTCGGCTTCACCGTCGGCATGGTGGCCGGCGGCGTACTGACCGACCTGCTGAGCTGGCGGTCCACCATGGGCCTGCTGGCGCTGTTCGCGCTGATCGTGCTGCCGCTCGCCCCCGGCCTGCTGCCCGAGTCGCGCACTCCCGAACGCCCCCGCCTGGACGTGCCCGGCGCGGTCACCGTCACCGGCGGGCTGCTCTCCCTGATCTACGCCCTGTCCACGGCCGCCGAACACGGCTTCGGCCGCACCGACGTCCTCGTCACCCTCGTCGCGGGCCTGTTGCTGCTCACCGCCTTCGCGGTCGTCGAGTCCCGCACCGCCGCCCCACTGGTCTCCCTGCCGATGCTGCGCCGCCGTACGGTGGCGTGGGGCAACGTGGGCGGACTGGTCACCTTCTCGATGATGTCGACGGTGGTCTTCGTCCTCACCCTGTACCTCCAGGAGGTCCTGCACCTGAGCGCCTTCGAGACCGGCCTGGTCTTCGGCGTGCAGGGCGGGCTGTCGGTCGTCGCCGGTTCGTACGCCCCGCGCGTCATCGGCCGCTTCGGCGCCCGCCGCACCCTGGTCGGCTCGCTCGCCGGGCAGGGCGTCCTCGGCCTGTCCCTGCTGGCGCTGGGGGAGGGCCACTGGTCGGTGTGGCTCGCCACGGCCGCCGTGTCCCTGGCCAGCATGTGCCACCTGGGCGCGATCATCTCCTACGGCCTGACCGTCACCTCCGGCGTCCCGGACGAGGAGCAGGGCCTGGCGACCGGCCTGGTCACCTCCACCCAGCAGGTCGGCATCACCGTCGGCATCCCGCTGCTCGGCGTCCTGGCCACCACCTCCACGGACCTGATGTCCGGCGTCCACACGGTGCTGATCCTGGACGCGGCGATCGTGCTGGCGGCGGCCGTACTGGTCGCGGTCGGGCTGCGGGTGACCCGGGCGGGCTCAGGGACGGTCGAGGCGGAGACGGTCCGCGCGCGGTAGACCGGCGACCACCAGGTCGTACGAGTCCTCGACCAGCTCCCGGACGACACGGTCCGGGAGCCCGGCGCCGGAACCGCTACCGGAACCGCCGCCGAGTCCGTCGCCGGGTCCGGCGTCCACCGTCACCGTGTTCCAGTGCCGCTTGTTCATGTGCCAGCCCGGGACGATCAGGCCCGGGTGGTCGCCGCGCAGCCGGATCGCGTCGTCCGGGTCGCACTTCAGGTTGACCGTGAGCGGACGCCCGTCCAGCGAGGCCAGCGCGAACATCTTCCCCAGCACCTTGAAGACCGAGGTCTCCGGGTTGAAGGGGAAGTCCTCCACCACCGCGTTGAAGGACAGGCAGAAGTCGCGCAGCTCCGCAGGGGTCATTCCGACACGGCCTCCTCGGCCGGTGGCTTCGCCGCGGTCACCGGCTCCACCAGCACCGTCACGATCTTGTTCCGGCGGCCCGCCGCGGCCTCCGCCGTCAGCCGCAGTTCACGGCCGTCCGGCAGCTCGACGGTCGACGAGGCCCCGGCGATCGGGACGCGGCCGAGCGCCTTCGCCAGCAGTCCGCCGACCGTCTCCACGTCCTCGTCGTCGTACTCGTCCAGGCCGTACAGCTCGCCCAGGTCGCCGATGTCGAGGCGGGCGGTGACCCGGAAACGGTCCTCGCCCAGCTCCTCGACGGGCGGCAGCTCCCGGTCGTACTCGTCGGTGATCTCGCCGACGATCTCCTCGAGGATGTCCTCGATGGTGACGATCCCCGCCGTGCCGCCGTACTCGTCGATGACGACGGCGACGTGGTTGCGGTCCTTCTGCATCTCGCGCAGCAGGTCACCGGCGTTCTTGGTGTCCGGCACGAAGGACGCGGGACGCATCGCCGTGGAGACCAGGTCGCTCTCCGCGTCCCGGCTGATGTGGGTCCTGCGGACCAGGTCCTTCAGATACACGATGCCGACGATGTCGTCCTCGCTGTCGCCGGTGACCGGGATCCGCGAGAAACCGGAACGCAGAGCGAGGGTGAGGGCCTGCCGGATGGTCTTGTAGCGCTCGATGACGACGAGGTCGGTCCGCGGGACCATGACCTCCCGCACCAGCGTGTCGCCCAGCTCGAACACCGAGTGCACCATGCGGCGCTCCTCGGCCTCGATCAGGGACTCCTTCTCGGCGTAGTCCACCAGCGCCCGCAGCTCCGCCTCCGAGGCGAAGGGGCCGCGGCGGAAACCCTTGCCGGGGGTGAGCGCGTTGCCGATGAGGATGAGCAGCGACGGGATCGGCCCCATGATCCGGGCCAGCGGCAGCAGCGCGTACGCCGCCGCGGTCGCCGTGTTCAGCGGGTGCTGGCGCCCGATGGTGCGCGGGGACACCCCGACGGCGACGTACGAGAGCAGCACCATCACCGCGATGGCGATCACCAGCGCCTCGCCGGTGCCGTCGAACTGCTTCAGGCAGGCGTACGTCACCAGCGCCGCGGCCGCCATCTCGCAGGCGACGCGGACCAGCAGCGCCACGTTGAGGTAGCGCGTCGGGTCGGCGGCGACCTTGGCGAGCCTCTCGCCGCCGCGCCGCCCGGACCGTACCGCCTCCTCGGCGCGGAAGCTGGAGACCCTCGCGAGCCCCGCCTCCGCGCACGCGGCGAGCCAGGCGACCACCACCAGGGCGACGGCGCCGGCGACCAGCGGGAGGCTCATGAGACGGTCGGGGCCGGGGACGGGCCGGTCAGGCCCTTCTCCGCACGCCACCCGTCCACGATGGCGGCCTGCAGACCGAACATCTCGGCCTTCTCGTCCGGCTCCTCGTGGTCGTACCCGAGCAGGTGCAGCGCCCCGTGGACGGTCAGGAGCTGGAGCTCCTCGTCCATGGAGTGCTGCGTCGGGGCCTCGGTGCCCTGCCTGGCGGCGACCTCAGGGCAGAGCACGATGTCGCCGAGCAGCCCCTGCGGCGCCTCGTCCTCGTCCTTCGCCGGCGGCCGCAGCTCGTCCATCGGGAAGGACATCACGTCGGTGGGACCCGGCAGGTCCATCCACTGGATGTGAAGCTGCTCCATGGCGCCGGCGTCCACGACGATCACCGAGAGTTCGGAGAGCGGGTGGATGCGCATCCGCGCGAGCGCGTAGCGGGCGATGTCGAGGATCGCCTGCTCGTCGACCTCGGTTCCGGACTCGTTGTTGACGTCGATCGACATGGTCTTGCTGGTCTACTTCCCCTTGGCCTTGGCACCGCTTTTGGGTGTCCGGCCGCCGTTGTGGCCGCCGTTCTCGGTGCCGTTCCTGCTGTCGTACAACTCGTAGGCGTCGACGATACGGCCCACCAGCTTGTGCCGGACGACGTCGTGGGACGTGAGCCGGGAGAAGTGGACGTCGTCGACGCCGTCCAGGATCTCCTGCACCTGCCGCAGACCGGACTTCGTGCCGCCGGGCAGGTCGACCTGCGTCACGTCACCCGTGATCACGATCTTCGACTCGAAGCCGAGGCGGGTGAGGAACATCTTCATCTGCTCGGGGCTGGTGTTCTGGGCCTCGTCCAGGATGATGAAAGCATCGTTGAGGGTCCTGCCCCTCATGTACGCCAGCGGCGCGACCTCGATCGTCCCCGCCGCCATCAGCCGCGGGATCGAGTCCGGGTCGAGCATGTCGTGCAGCGCGTCGTACAGCGGGCGCAGATACGGGTCGATCTTCTCGTACAGCGTGCCCGGCAGGAAGCCGAGCCGCTCGCCGGCCTCGACCGCCGGACGGGTCAGGATGATGCGGGTGACCTGCTTGGACTGCAGGGCCTGCACCGCCTTGGCCATCGCCAGGTAGGTCTTGCCGGTGCCCGCGGGGCCGATGCCGAAGACGACGGTGTGCTTGTCGATCGCGTCGACGTACCGTTTCTGGTTCAGCGTCTTGGGGCGGATCGTGCGGCCGCGCGAGGACAGGATGTTCTGCGTGAGCACCTCGGCCGGGGTCTCCCGGCCGTCGCTCTCCCCGTTCTCGCTCGCCTTTAGCATGGCGATCGAGCGTTCCACTGCGTCCTCCGTCATCGGCTGCCCCGTGCGCAGCACCAGCATCATCTCGTCGAACACGCGCTGTACGAGGGCGACCTCATGGGTGTCGCCGACGGCGCTGATCTCATTGCCCCGGACATGTATGTCGGCCGCCGGGAAGGCCTTCTCGATCACGCGCAGGAGGGAGTCTCCGGAGCCCAGTACGGTCACCATGGGATGCTGGGCGGGGACGGTGATCCGTGCGCTCGCCTGCCCCTGCGCGGGGCTGTGGGCTGCTGAGGGTGTCTGAGTCATGGGCCGGCGCTCTAGGCCTGCTCGTCCTCCTCTGCGGCGTGTGCCGCGTGACGGGTGTGATCTGCTCCCTCCAGCGTACGACTCCCCGCCGACAGCACCGAGGGTTTTATCCGACCGGTCCCCGCCGCTGGTCGGCGATCAGGTCCCGGAACCACCCGTAGGACGCCTTGGGCGTGCGCTCCAGCGTCGCGAAGTCCACGTGGACCAGTCCGAACCGGCGGGCGTACCCCTCGGCCCACTCGAAATTGTCAAGGAGCGACCACACGAAGTAGCCGCGCACGTCCACGCCCGCCTCGCTCGCCCGGTGCAGGGCGCGGACGTGTCCGTCGAGGTAGGCGACGCGGTCCCGGTCGTCGAGGCCCTCGTAGGAGCAGCCGTTCTCCGTGATGACGACCGGCGGGAGCCGGTCGCCGTAGCGGTCGCGGAAGCCGGTGAGCAGCTCCGTCAGCCCCTCCGGGACGACGGGCCAGCCGAAGTCCGTCCGCGGCCGGCCCTCGATCTCGCGCACCGAGAAGGGCAGTTCGGCCGGGAGCGTCACCCCGCCGAACTCGATCTCCGCGCCCTGCGGGGCGCCCACCCGCGTCGGCGCGTAGTAGTTCACGCCGTACCAGTCCAGCGGCTCGGCGATGATCTCCAGGTCGGCCGCGATCCGTTCGGCGCTGCCCGGCATCAGCTCGCCGATGCCCTCCGGGTACCGGCCGGTCAGGATCGGGTCGGCGAACATCCGGTTCAGCAGGAGGTCGTAGAAGTCCGCCGCCTCCCGGTCCGCCGGGTCGTCCGAGGCGGGCCAGGTCGGGCCGTGCGAGTTGGCGATGCCTACGTCCGTGGCGCCGGACGCGCGCAGGGCCCGTACCGCCAGGCCGTGCGCGAGGAGCTGGTGGTGGGCGACCGGAAGGGCGTCGAACAGCAGCTCGCGGCCGGGGGCGTGGATGCCCAGCGCGTGACCGAGCAGGGTGTGCTCGGCGGGCTCGTTGAGGGTGATCCACTTGCCGACCCGGTCGCCGAGCCGCCGCGCGACGACCGACACGTACTCGGCGAACCGGGCCGCCGTGTCCCGCTCCAGCCAGTCCAGGCCCGCCGGTAGATCCCAGTGGAAGAGCGTCGGCACCGGCCGCACGCCCGCCGCGCACAGCTCGTCCACCAGACGGTCGTAGAAGTCGAGGCCGACGCCGCCGGGGGAGTCCACCCGGGGCCAGGAGACCGAGAAGCGGTACGCGTCCACGCCGAGGTCCGCGAGCAGGGCCACGTCCTCGCGGTAGCGGTGGTAGTGGTCGCAGGCCACCGCCGCCGTCGAGCCGTCCTTGATCCGCCCGGGTTCGGCCGTGAAGGCGTCCCACACGGACGGCCCCCGCAGCTCGGCCGCGCCCTCGATCTGGTGCGCGGACGTAGACACGCCCCACAGGAAGCCGTCCGGGAACCGCGGGAGAGGGTTCGACGCCGTACTCGCATCAGTACTCGCATCAGTCGCCATGCGCGGATCATCCGTACCCCCGGTAAGGGAAGTCAACGCCCGTGCACGCGCCCGGCGTTACGCGCTCCCACCGTCCTACGCGCCCTCCTTCAGCACTCGGGAGATCAGCCGCCGCTGCTCGTCCGTCAGCCGGGGGTCGGCGGCGTACACCGTCCTCCCGTCCACGGTGAGCTGGTAGCTGAACCCGTCGGGCACGCCGACCGGCGGGGTGTCGCGGCCGTGCGCGACCGCCCGCTCGACCAGGGCGTGCCACTCGTCCGCGTCGGGGCGTCCCGCCGTCTCGACCTCCGCGTGGCGTTCGATGCCCGCGAAGCCTCCTGTGCGCCTCACCTGAATCCGCATGGACCCGTGTCTAGTACGGAACTACAGAGTCCGCACCCCGACCTGCTCCCACGCCTTGCTCACCGCCTCCAGCTCCTCCGCGTCCCCGTACCGCTCCCGCGCGGCCTTCACCGTCAGCGTGGCGAAGTCCGCGAACAGCGCGTCCTGCGCCAGCTCGCCGCCGGTCAGCACGTCGTACCAGACCTGCCCGGCCCGCTCCCAGGCGTGGCCGCCGAGCGCGCTGGCCAGCAGGTAGAAGGCGTGGTTGGGGATGCCGGAGTTGATGTGGACGCCGCCGTTGTCGCGGCCGGTGCGCACGAAGTCGTCCATCGTCGCGGGCTGCGGGTCCTTGCCCAGCACGTCGTCGTCGTACGCCGTGCCCGGCGCCTTCATGGAGCGCAGCGCCTCGCCCGTCACGCGCGGGGCGAGCAGCCCGGCGCCGATCAGCCAGTCGGCGTCGGCGGCGCTCTGGCCGAGCGAGTACTGCTTGATGAGGGAGCCGAAGACGTCGGACACCGACTCGTTGAGGGCGCCGGGCTGGCCGTAGTAGGTCAGGTTCGCGGTGTGCTGGGTGACGCCGTGCGTCAGCTCGTGGCCGATCACGTCCAGGGCGACGGTGAAGTCGACGAAGATCTCCCCGTCCCCGTCGCCGAAGACCATCTGCTCGCCGTTCCAGAAGGCGTTGTTGTACTCGCGGTCGTAGTGCACGGTCGCGTCCAGCGGCAGCCCCGCACCGTCGATGGAGTTGCGCCGGTACACCTCGAGGTAGTGCTCGAAGGTGGCGCCCAGGCCCGCGTAGGCGCGGTTCACGGGGGCGTCCCGGCCGGGCTCCTCGCCCTCGCCGCGCACCCTCTTCCCCGGCAGGTCGGTGCCGCGGTGGGCGTCGTAGACCGTGCGCTGCGGCTTCTCGGGCTCGGCGTCGGCGGGCGGGGCCACGGTGGGGGCGCCGATGACCGTGGTCAGGCCGCGGCGGGTGCGCTCGAGGGCGTCGCGCTGGAGGGTGCGGCGGGCGGGCCCGGCGAGCACGGGGTCCGCGTTCTGGGCGAGCCTGTCCAGGACGTGGGGCGGCACGATGGTGCAGAAGACGGGCTCGAAGCCCCCGTATGTCGTCATGTCCGGCACTTTCGCACTGCGTGACCGGACTGTCACCACCCGCAACCACGATTGGTGAAAACCGGCGCCAACGCACCCCCGCGACCGCCTGTGAGTGGTATACGGCACTTTTTGTCCCAGTTCGCTCCGTGGTCCCGCATACTGATACGGACCCGCGTGAGGGGCGTGGCTCGGCTAGGGTGCTGGGCATCATGCGATTCGGGCTGCTTCTCCTTAGCTGCCGCGGCGAGGGCCTGTAGAGGCCGACTCCCTCCCCGCGGAGCTTGGTGGTGCCGTCGGCCGTCCTTCCGGACACGCGGACGCGGACGTCGTTGACACCGCTGTCACCCGCTGACACCGCGGACATCACGAGGAGCCCACGCCATCATGGCCAACCGCCAGCAGCCCAGTTCCATGCCGACCGCCAAGTACCGCGGCTACGAGCAGGTCGACATCGCCGACCGCACCTGGCCGAACCAGCGCGTCACCACCGCCCCCCGCTGGCTCTCCACCGACCTGCGCGACGGCAACCAGGCCCTGATCGACCCCATGTCGCCCGTCCGCAAGCGCGCCATGTTCGACCTGCTGGTCAAGATGGGCTACAAGGAGATCGAGGTCGGCTTCCCGGCCTCCGGCCAGACCGACTTCGACTTCGTACGGTCCATCATCGAGGACCCGGACGCCATCCCGGACGACGTCACGATCTCCGTACTGACCCAGGCCCGCGAGGACCTGATCGAGCGCACGGTGGAGTCCCTGAAGGGCGCCGGGCGGGCCACCCTCCACCTGTACAACGCGACCGCGCCGGTCTTCCGCCGGGTCGTCTTCCGCGGCTCCCGGGACGACATCAAGCAGATCGCCGTCGACGGCACCCGGCTGGTCACGGAGTACGCCGAGAAACTGCTGGGCCCCGAGACGGAGTTCGGCTACCAGTACAGCCCCGAGATCTTCACCGACACCGAGCTGGACTTCGCCCTGGAGGTCTGCGAGGCGGTGATGGACACCTACCAGCCCGGTCCCGGCCGCGAGATCATCCTCAACCTGCCCGCCACCGTGGAGCGTTCCACCCCGTCCACGCACGCCGACCGCTTCGAGTGGATGGGCCGCAACCTGTCCCGCCGCGAGCACGTCTGCCTGTCCGTCCACCCGCACAACGACCGCGGTACGGCGGTGGCGGCGGCCGAGCTGGCGCTGATGGCCGGCGCCGACCGCATCGAGGGCTGCCTGTTCGGGCAGGGCGAGCGCACCGGCAACGTCGACCTGGTCACCCTGGGCATGAACCTGTTCTCCCAGGGCGTCGACCCGCAGATCGACTTCTCCGACATCGACGAGATCCGTCGCACGTGGGAGTACTGCAACCAGATGCAGGTCCACCCGCGCCACCCCTACGTGGGCGACCTGGTCTACACGTCCTTCTCCGGCTCCCACCAGGACGCCATCAAGAAGGGCTTCGACGCCATGGAGGCCGACGCGGCCGCCAAGGGCGTCACCGTCGACGACATCGAGTGGGCCGTCCCGTACCTGCCGATCGACCCCAAGGACGTCGGCCGCTCCTACGAGGCGGTCATCCGGGTCAACTCGCAGTCCGGCAAGGGCGGTATCGCCTACGTCCTGAAGAACGACCACAGCCTGGACCTGCCGCGCCGGATGCAGATCGAGTTCTCGAAGCTGATCCAGGCCAAGACGGACGCCGAGGGCGGCGAGATCACGCCGACGGCCATCTGGGACGTCTTCCAGGACGAGTACCTGCCCAACCCGGACAACCCCTGGGGCCGCGTCCAGGTGGCGAACGGCCAGACCACGACCGACCGCGACGGCATCGACACCCTCACCGTCGACGCCACGGTCGACGGCGCGGAGACCACCCTGGTCGGCACCGGCAACGGCCCGATCTCGGCGTTCTTCCACGCCCTGCAGGGCGTCGGCATCGACGTACGACTGCTGGACTACCAGGAGCACACGATGAGCGAGGGCGCCTCCGCGCAGGCCGCCTCCTACATCGAGTGCGCGGTCGGCGACAAGGTGCTGTGGGGCATCGGAATCGACGCGAACACCACGCGCGCCTCGCTGAAGGCCGTCGTCTCCGCCGTCAACCGCGCAACTCGCTGACCAGCCGAATCGGCGGTTTGAGGTCCCGCTCGCCGGAAAACGGCGGGCGGGACCCCGTCATATACCGGCCATATATCTGTGGTGGTCACGGAAAGGTCTCGTCCAGGGTACTGACTCCACGTCGGTGATGTGGCTAACATCACGCCAGTGCGACGATGCTGTCGCGCCGTTACGGAGGTGCGACGTGCTGCCAGGACGGGGACGGAACGGCCGAGCTGCCCGGCTGCCACGCATCCTGGGCACCCGCACCGCGTGGACACCGGTCGGCGACGGCGAGTTCTTCTGCCCCGGCTGCGGCGGCGACCGCAACTACCAGCGGCTCGCCGGCCGCCGCCGCTTCATCCTGCTCGGCGTCCCCGTGCTGCCGCGCGGCGAGTCCGCGCCGACCGTCGAGTGCGCGGCCTGCCGCCGCCACTACGGCACCGACGTCCTCGACCACCCGACCACCACCCGCTTCTCCGCGATGCTCCGCGACGCCGTCCACACCGTCGCCCTCGCCGTCCTGGCCGCGAGCGGCACCTGCTCCCGTACGTCGCTGGAGACGGCGGCCGTCGCGGTGCGCGCGGCAGGCTTCGAGGACTGCACAGAGGACCAGTTGAACGCGCTGGTCGAGGCGCTGGAGGCGGACACCGGCCGGGTCCGCGGCGAGCCCTGCGTGCCGGGCCTGGCGATAGAACTGCACGAGGCGCTCGACCCGCTGGCCCCGCACCTCGCCGCCGTCGGCCGCGAGTCGATCCTGCTCCAGGGTGCCCGCATCGCCCTGGCCGACGGCCCCTACACCCCCGCCGAACGCGACTCCCTGGCCACGGTCGGCGCGGCCCTGACCCTCTGCTCCGACGACGTGGCCCGCCTCCTGGACTCGGCGGGCACGCCCTCCTAGCGCGGATCCGTGGACCTGTGGATCTGTGGATCTGTGGATCAGGGGGTGCCCGGGAGATCCAGCCGCATGATCTGGCGGTGCATGCCCGGGCCGAAGTAGTCCGGACGCAGGCCGCCGTCCGGTTCCTCGGGACGGAAACCCAGCGCACGGTAGAGGAAGATGGCGGCGAGGTTGGCGGGCTCCACGGTGAGGCGGACCACCTCGATGCCGTCCCGGCGCAGCCGGGTCAGGACCTCCGTCATCAGCTCCCGGCCCAGCCCGTGACGGCGCCGGTCCTGCGTCACGCACAGGCCGAGTATCCAACTGTCCGCGCCGAGCGCCCGGGTGGCGGCCAGCACGTAGCCGCGCAGTCGGCCCGTTCCGTCGTCGAGGACCAGGAAGTGCTCCTCGTACATGTCGAAGAGCTGGCGCAGCAGGAAACCGGGATAGGCGAACTCCTGGAAGACCTCCTCGTCGAGCCGCCGCAGTTCCGGCAGGTCGGACGCCTGTGCAGTGCGTAGGTCCAGTCGCAGGTCGTCCGGCGGCAGGCCGGGTCGGGTGAGCTGGTCGTGGTGGTCGAGGGAACGTTCCAGCGGTTCGGCGGTCATGCAACTCCCCCTGGTCAGGCAGCGTCAACTCGTGGGCACTTGCGCCGCTCACGATCGAGTGAAAGGACCCATGTGGCGGCCAGTGTCTGCTTCTGGCTAGAGTGAGCGTCCAACTTCCCTCATGCAAGGGCGAGTTCGAGTGTGCGACCATGCGCCCGACGTGCGCCGGGCGGATGGGGATGGCGAATTCCCGCACTGGTCTGTAGTGGTTGTGTCACTTACCGTGAGCAGTGCTGGGGATTTGTCCAAATACGAATGGAACGTGGCAGGGTGACTATGGATCGCAACGCCGACGCGCCTTGGTCGAAGTTCGATCCAGAGGTGTACGTCGACAACAATTACCGGACACCGCTCGAAGTCGACCTGCTGATCGTCCGGTTGATGCGCGACTACTTCACCCGCTGCTTCGACGGAGCCCCCCCGCGCTCGGCGCGCGGCATCGACGTCGGCGCCGGGGCGAACCTGTATCCCGCGCTGTCCATGCTGCCCTGGTGCGAGAAGCTGCTCCTGCTGGAGTACGCGCACCCGAACGTCGAATACCTGGAGAAGCAGATCTCCCCGGCCGGGTACAACATCGCCTGGGACCCCTTCTGGGACGTGCTGCGCGAGGCCCCCGCCTACGCCGCCGTCGCACCGAGACCACTGCTCGGCGAGATCGTCCGGGTGGAGCGCGGCAACCTGTTCGACCTGGAGGGCGGGGACCGCCGCTGGTCCCTCGGGACCATGTTCTTCGTCGCCGACTCCATGTCCGAGGCGCCAGAGGAGTTCCACCGGGGCGTGCGGTGTTTCATGAACGCGCTCGACGAGGGCGCGCCGTTCGCCGCCGCCTTCATGAAGGAGTCCGTCGGCTACCACGTCGGCGAACACCACTACCCGGCCTACCGGGTGAACGAGGACCGGGTCAGGGAGAGCCTGGAACCGTTCACCGGAGAGCTGGAGATCCACGATCTGCACCACATGGTGCGGCCGGGGCACGAGGGAATGCTCCTCGCCCTGGGACGGCGCAATTCGGAGATTGCCACCCCGTAGGAACGGGGACCATGCTCAACGGGGGCATGCGGAACACAGGGCAACGAGATCTGTACGAGGGGTGCGGGGATGCAGATCAAGCCACGCCAGCACCTGCTGGACATCTGGCAGGCCATGGCCCGTCACTCGTTCGACGACGGGAAGCTCGTCCGGGGAGACACCGACGGGCTGAGCAGCGTCGCGGACGCCGAACGCCTGCTCTGCCTGCTCTATCCGGCCACCGAGGTCCCCGCCTTCCGGCTCGACCAGCCGGACACCACCGAACGTGACGTCCTGCGCGCCCTCGACCGGGTCGGCAGCCGGCTGGAGATCCCGCCCAACCTGGTCACCGCGCTGACCCAGTTCATGCGCACCCACACCGCGGCCGACGACAGCCCCACCTTCGCCGGCGGCCACTACTTCCGGCCCGCCGAGCCGGGCGGCGAGATCACCCACGCCCAGCGCCAGTTGGGCGTGGTCGACTCCTACTCCATGTCCGTCACGCTCTGCCTCGCCACCCTCGGATTCCTCAAGGTCTACGAAGGCACCACGACCCGCCCCGAGGTGCGCAAGGCGGTCACCGAGCTGAGGGAGGCCACCAACGCCCGGCTGACCGCCGCGATGGTCAGCCTGCTGCGCTCCTTCACCGTCAACGTCTTCGACGCCGAGTCCGAACAGGGTCAGCGGCTGATCGAGGTCATCGGACAGGGCCGGCAGTCCGACCGGCTCGTCCTCCAGCAGTTCTCCCACCGGTTGCGCCCCCTGCGCGCCACCATCATCGAGAGCATCTCCAGAGGCATCCAGGTCGACGAGGGCATCCGCGACGAAAGCCAGCTCTTCGAGTGCGGCTGGGCCTGGGGCATCGTCAAGGACGCTCCGGAGGTCGACGTCCTGGCCGTCCCGGTAACCGGCCAGCCCGAGGGCATCGCCGACCGGCTGCCCTACGTGTACTTCACCGTCGCCGCCCTCGACGGCATCCAGGACCTGTTCTCCGACCGCACCCTCACCCTCGGCCTGCTCGACGAGGACCAGCAGAAGCTCGCCGAGATGCTGCGCCTGCGCTGGGAACTGAGCCAGCAGTACTGGTCCGCGATCGCCCGCTTCGGCACCGACCGCTGGCCCCTGGAGGACCTGCCCTGGCAGACCACCGGACTGCGGCTGGAGTCCGAGTACTTCTCCCTGACCGTCGCGGCCATCGTGGTCCACGACCTGGTCCGCCGGAAAGCCACCGACGACGACCTCACCCGCACCGTCGCCGTCATGGAACGCCTCGCCGACCGGGGCAGGGTCACCAGCCGCATGACCCGGCGGGACACCACCATCCGGCTGCACAACCCGGGCGTCACCATGCCGCTCGCCGGGTCCGAGGACTCCGGCGGTCAACTGCTGTGGCGGATGACGGACTTCTCCGCCCAGCTCCTCAAGCGAAGCATCCAGCTCGCCGAGCTGTCCCGGAACATCGGCGCCCAGGACCGTCTGCTGCGCCTGTCCGAGCAGACCTTCGAGCACCTGTGGTCACGGCGCATCGAAGACGAGGAGGGCGCCGGCCTCTGGGACAACGTCCAGGCCGTCTACCCCGAAGCGGGCGACGTCGCCCTGCGCATGTCCTGGAGCATCACCGAGCGTGTCACCGAATGCCTCGTCGCCGCCCGCAACCTGTACGTGCAGCAGCCCATCCGCAGCCCCGAACTGGCCGAGATGGCCCGCGAACTGCTCAGTGAGGCCACCCACCTGTTCGGCAAGGAGCAGTTGGAGGCGTCCGCCGCCGCCGACGGAAGCAGAGCCCGGGCCATGCGCAGCATCGAGAGCCGGCTCGACCACGCCCGCAGCCTGGTCGACGACCGGCCCGCGACCGCCTTCGCACTGGCCCTGCCCGTGCTCCAGGAACTCGACACCCTGGCCCAGGCCAGGGGCGCAGCCGCGCAGGAGGTGTGAGCGTGCTCGTCTTCGCCGCCTCCGACAAAGGAGGCACGGGGCGCTCGGTGACCAGCGCCAACCTGGCCTACCAGCGTGCCCTCGCCGGTGACCACGTGGCCTACGTGGACTTCGACTTCGGCTCGCCCACCGCCGCCGCCGTCTTCGACGTGCCCTCCGCGATGCGCGGCACCGAGGAACGCGGCCTCCACTCCTACCTGGAGGGCGAGACGGCCGAGCCGGTCAGGATCGACGTCTGGCGGCAGACCGAGCACCCGCTGCTGCGCGCCCGCCCCAACCAGTCCGGCCGCCTCGTGCTGTTCCCCGGCGACGCGGGCGGCGGCGAGTTCGCCACCGGCGAGGAGGGCCTGGAGCGGTGCATCGACCTGCTGCTGCGGCTCAACGGCGAGTTCGACCTCACCGTCGTCGACCTCAGCGCCGGCCGCAGCTACGCCGTCGACATGGTCCTCGCGGCCACCGCCCACCCCCGGATGCGCAACGTCCCCTTCCGCTGGCTGGTCTTCCACCGCTGGACCCGCCAGCACGTGATCGCCGCCTCCGGCCTCGTCCACAAGGAACACGGCATCATCGGCGGCGGCGTCGAACGCGGCCACGACGAGGACACCCTGCGCGCCGCCATCCGCTTCGTACGGGCCGCCGTGCCCGACCCCGAGTCGCCCCTGTGGTCGCAGGGCTCGCCCGCCCAGGCCGCCTGGATGCAGGCCTGCGACGAGGCACTGCGCCGGCTCGCCGCCGAGCACCGCATCGGCGACAGCGTTGTCCTCGGCGTCGTACCGCTGGAGCCCATACTCCAGTGGCGCGAGCAGTTGATCACCGAGGAGGACGTGCTCGCCACCCAGATCGCCAACAAGGAGACCCTGGAGGCGCTCGAGGAGATCGCCCGGCGCCTGACCGACGACTCGTACTGGGGGCGGCCGTGAGCGACGCAGTGTTCCGCGAGACCGCCGCCGAGCCGCGCACCCAGTCGGTGCCGCTGGCCCACCTCTCCCTGGAGCTGGGCCACCTCTACATGGAGGACTTCGAGGCCGGACCCGAGCGGCTGCGCGCGCACTTCGCCGAAGTGGGGCTCTGGGTGGCGGCGGCCCGCGCCGCCGCCACCGCCCGGGCCGGCGGCAAACGCGCCCGGATCAGCACCTGCTTCCTCATCGACGACTACTTCACCCGCTTCTCCACCCCCGCCGAAGTCGTCCCCATGCTGCTCGCCGAGGCCGAGCGGGCCGGGCTGACCGTCGACTACCTGGCCCGCGAGTCCGGCTGCGCCGTCACCGGCAAGGTGCCGGTCGCTCAGGCGGTGGCAGGCCGCATCGTCGAGTCACCGCCGCCCGGCAGCTACGGCCTGCGACCGCCCGCCGCGCAGACCGGCTGGCTCGCCAACGGCGAACGCAGCCCCGTCGCCCGCGCCCCGCAGGCGATGAAACGGGCCGCCGTCTGGCAGCCGCCCCGCGAGAGCGCGGCCCGCCGCCACTCCGTCTTCCTCGACGTCGAACTGTGGAACGACGACGCCGACGGGCACCGCACCTGGTCCTGCCCCTTCCTCGCCGCCGTCTGGCAGCTCGCCCGCCTCGGACTGCTGCGCAACGAGGGCGAGGCCGTCCTCGCCCCCCAGCCGCGCACCGCCGCCGGCTTCCCCGACGACTGGGACGAACTGCCCACCCTGCTCCGGCTCAACGACCGCGCCGACCCGTTCTCCGCCTACCGGACCTGCTCGGTCCTGCCCAACCGTTTCCTCCCCGTCGAACACGCCGTCCGCGTGATCCTCGACCAGATCGAGGTCGACCCCGGCGCCCTGTTACAGGTCGCCGAACGCTCCGGACGCGAACGCACCCCCGTCCCGGACTCGGTCGCCGACCGCGTCTCCTACGTCTTCTACGCGGGACCCTGACATGGCGCCGCGGCAGAGCACCCCGCCCGCCGTCCTCGCCTGCGGCGAGATCCGCACCTGCCTGCTGCCCGCCCGGCAGGCCCTCGACATCCGCTCCGCCGCCCAACTCCTCGGCCTGCGCGCCGACGAACGGGTCCTGCTCTCCGAACGCCCCGGCCTCTACGCGCGTTCCCCCGACACCCTCACTGGCGTCGACTGCCCGCTGCCCAGCTCCAACGGCGCCCGGATCCGCGCGGTCGGCACCGTCGCCGCCCACGCCGCGCTCACCGAGGGCCGCGTCCTGCAGACCTCCGCGCACTGCCGGCTCCCGGCCACCGGACCCGACCAGCGGCGGCCGTGGGGCGAGTACCTGGTGCGGCCCGGCCTCGTCGAACCGTTCGGGAAGCTCCCCCACGAGGCCGTCGCGCAGGGCGTACTCGGCGGCCCACGCCACGGCGACCTCGATGTCGGCCTGATCGCCGACGGGCTGCTCACCCGGCTGCTGCGCCACCCCCTGCTCGACCAGCGCCCGCCCTTCCGGTCCCGCCCGACCCGGCTGCGCTGGGTGGCCCTGCCCGCCGAACCGGGCGAAGGCCCCACCCTCGAACGGTTCACCCTCGCCGAGGACGAGCTGCGCACCGTACGCCTGCGCGTCCCCGAGGACACCGCGGACTCCGACCTCGCCGCGCTCGTCGACGACCTCGCCCTGCACGACTGGCTGCTCACCACCGTCGTCCGCATGCTCGACGGTCTCCGCCTGGGCGCCGGAGCGGCGCAGGACGCCGGCGCCGTCGTACGGACGCTGCGGCCGGCCGTCGACCACCTGCTGCATCTGTGGATGCCGCGGGCCCGGGTGGCCGCCGAACTGGCCACGCTGTGGGACCCGCTGGAGGAACGGCCCGGCTTCACCCGGCAGTGGCTGGCACTGGTGCAGCGCATCCGCGACCAGCTCACCCTGCACGCCATACCCGCACCCCACCGGGAGGTGGAACCAGCCCCCTGACCGGGCGCCCCAGGGACCCCGGCACCCGACCCGCACGCACATCCCCGCACCCCTATCCGACGCGTATCCCAACGGGGGGAGAAGCGAGATGAGCACGGCACAGTCACCCCGCCCCGACGACACGGCCCGCACGGCCCGCACGACCCACCCGACCGACCTGAGGGGGGAGTCCCCCTGGGCGCGCATGCTGCTGGTCGCCCTCGTCGTCGGCGCCCTCTTCTGGAGCGTCACGGCGCTGATCGGCCCGGACGACGGCACGCTGCGGCAGTTCGTGTCCGCGGTGCTCTGCGCCGGCGCGGCGGTAGCCGTCCAGTACGTCCTCGGCCTGGCCCCACGACCGGGACCGCAGCGCCTGGACGAGCACACCCGGCGGGTGGAAGGCGCCCTGGCCGAGAACACCGCCGCCCTGCGCGACGGTCTGCGCCGCTACGACGACGAGCTGACGACGGGCCTGACCCGGCACACCGAGGACGTCAAGCAGTTGGTCGAGACCCACGTCACCCAGGTCGACCACCGGTCGGCCGAGGCCGGGCGCCCGCTGGACCCGGTCCGCGTCGACAGCGTGCCCGACCTGGCCAAGGGCTTCGCCGACGTCCTGCTGCCCAGCGGCTCTATCCTCCACACCTTCGTCCACCTGGAGATGTCCCGGGTGGTCGGCCACATGGCGGACCTGACCAACCTGAGCGCCGAATGCCCCGGCGAGAACCACGAGTGGATGCTCACCCTCACCCGCGCCGCCGAGCAGTCCGTCCTCGCCACCAGCACCTCCGTCGACCGGGAGTTCTGGACCAGCGAGCCCGCCGGCCGCTACCTCGACGCCCAGCAGGCGGCCATCGACGAACAGGGCGTCACGGTACGCCGCCTGTTCCTGCTGGAGAGCGCCCGCGAACTCGACGACCGGCTGCTGCGGCTGTGCGAGGAGCAGGAACTGCGCCGCATCGACGTACGCGTGGCGGTCCTGCCCGAACTGCCGCCGCACCTCCAGCGCGGCACCACCAACGACTTCATCCTCTACGACGAGGAGGTGTCGTTCGAGATCGAGCAGGACCTGCGCGACGTCAACGTCCGCACCCGGCTCACCGCCCGCCAGGACTACGTACGGGCCCGGCTCAAGCGCTTCAAGGAACTCTGGGACGCGGGCATGGGCCTGCGCGAACTCGAGGTGCGGGTCGACGACGAGGAGGACGGCAACTGGATGGTCGACCGGACCTGAGACCACCTGGGGCCACCCGGGACCACCTGAGGCCACCTTGAGGCCACTACTCCCCGGGGAGTAACGGCCGCCGCAGGTCACCCGGGGCAGTAGCCGCCAACTCGCCCTCGCGCCCGACGTATCGGATGCCCGCCGGCGGAAGTCTGGGAACCGACCCAGACATCCACCGGAGGGAGGCCCGTCAGATGGGGGCCGTAGGAACAAGTGGGCCAAGCGGGGGACGACGGCGGGCCGTGCCCTGGCTGGTGCTCGGACTGTGGATCGCCGTCCTGGCCATCGCCTCGCCGTTCGCGTCGAAACTCGCGGACGTGCAGCGCGACCGGGCCGTCGACTACCTGCCGGCGAGCGCCGACTCGACGCAGGTCGCCAAGATCCAGGACCGACTGCCCGGCGGCGAGGCCACCGAGATGGTCCTCGTCTACCACCGCGACGCCGGACTGACCGCCGCCGACAAGGCCACCGCCGCCGAGCAGGTCGCCGAGATCGCCGGAGCGCACGAACTGACCGGCCGCCCGGCGGGCATCCCGTCCAAGGACGGCACCACCCTCATGTACCCGGTCGCCTCCACCGAGCCCGGCACGGACGAGGAGGCCCGCGACGCACTCGTCAACGACGTACGGGACGTCGCCCTCGGCGGCGACGGGCTGAGCGTCGAGGTCGGCGGCGCCGGCGCGCTCGCCACCGACGCCTCCGAGGTCTACAACTCCCTCGACGGCCCCCTGCTCTACACCACCGCGGCAGTGGTCGCCCTCCTCCTGATCCTCATCTACCGCAGCCCCTTCCTGTGGCTCGTCCCGCTCGCCGTCGCCGGAATCGCCGACTACCTCTCCATGGGCGTCGCCTACGGCCTCAACCAGTGGTTCGGCACCGCCGTCTCCGGCCAGAGCAGCGGCATCATGACGATCCTCGTCTTCGGCGTCGGCACCGACTACGCGCTGCTGCTGGTCTCCCGCTACCGCGAGGAACTGCGCAGAATCGAACGACCGTACGACGCCATGGTTGCCGCCCTGCGCGGCTGCGGCCCCGCCGTACTCGCCTCCTCCGGCACCGTCGCCGCCGGACTGCTGTGCCTGCTCGCCGCCGACCTCAACTCCAGCCGGGGCATGGGCCCCCTCGGCACCGTCGGCGTCCTGTGCGCGCTGGCCGCGATGCTGACCCTGCTGCCCGCGATCCTGGTCCTGCTGGGCCGCCGCGTCTTCTGGCCCCTGGTTCCCCGGTACGGCAGCACGCCCAAGGCCCGCAGGTCCCTGTTCGCCGCGATGGGCAGCTCCGCCGAACGCCGGCCCCGCACCGTCCTGGTGGGCGGCGCCGTCCTGCTCGGCGCGCTGGCGCTCGGAGCGTTCGCCCTGCCGGGCAACCTCAAGCAGGAGGACACCTTCACCACCAGGCCCGACGCCATCGCCGCGATGGAGACCCTCGCCGCCGCCTACCCGGAGCGCGGCACCCAGCCCATCACCGTCATCGCACCCACCGACCGGGCGGAGGCCGCCCTCGCCGAGGCCCGCGACACCCGCGGCGTCAAGAGCGCCGAGGCCGGCCGCAGCGGAGGAGGCTGGACCGAGCTGACCGTACTGGCCTCCGCGCCGCCCCAGTCGGCCGCCGAGACCGCCACCATCGAGTCCCTGCGCGACTCGCTCGACGGCTCCTACGTCGGCGGCCCCAGCGCCCAGCAGATCGACCTGGAGGACACCAACGCGCGCGACACCGTCATCGTCGTACCGATCGTGCTGCTGTCGGTCCTGCTGATCCTCACGGTGCTGCTGCGCTCCCTGGTGGCGCCGCTCATCCTGGTCGCCGCGGTCGTCGCCGTATGGGGCGCGGCCCTCGGCATCGGCGGACTCGTCTTCGGGCCCCTCTTCGGCCTCGAGGGCACCGACCCGGGCCTCGGACTGCTCTCCTTCGTCTTCCTGGTCGCCCTCGGCGTCGACTACGGCATCTTCCTGATGCACCGCATGCGCGAGGAGGCCCTGAAGGGCGCCGAACCCACCCGGGCGGCCCTGGCCGCGCTGCGCGCCACCGGCGGCGTCATCGCCTCCGCCGGACTGGTCCTCGCGGCCACCTTCGCGGTGCTCACCAGCATGCCGATGGTGCAGCTCGTCGAGCTGGGCTTCGTCATCGCCGTCGGCGTCCTGCTCGACACGTTCCTCGTCCGCACCTACCTGGTGACCAGCGCGAGCGTCGCCCTGCGCCGCCGGGTGTGGTGGCCGGGCCGGCTGTCACGGGCGCCCGCGGAGCCGGGACCGGCACCGGCGGATGAGCGGGAGCCCGCCGGTGTCTGACCCGTCCGACCCGTCTCACGACCGGAGTGCGCCCCTCCCCTCCCGGAGGGGCGCGTCCGTCGCGGAGTATGGGCGCGTGCAGGCAACCACTCCGGCAGCGTCCCGGCCCCGCGTCGGCGAACGCGTCATGGCCGTCATCAACCGCGACCCGCGCACCGCCCCGCACGGCACCCGCAACGACGCGACACTCGCCGCGGTCCTCCTCGTCGCGGCGGTCTGCATCGGGCTGCTCACCGACGAGGGCCGCCGCCCGGACGCGGCCGGCTGGGCGCTGCTGGTCGCCGCGCACGTGCCGCTGGTGGGCCGCAGGCACCGGCCCCTGCTGACGCTCTGCCTGGTGGCCGCACCGGTCGCTGCCTTCCACGGCCTCGACTACAACCACTCCGCGCCCGTGCCCACGACCATGGTGGCCCTCTACACCGTCGCCACGACCGGCACCGTGCGCCGCACCCTCGTCATCGGCTCCGCCGTCATCGGCATGGGGCTGACCATGAACGCCCTCACCAACCCCGACGGCATGGCGGAACTGCTCCGGATCACCGGCTGGGTCGTCGCCGTCCTGTTCTGCGGGATCGACGTCCGCTACTACCGCCACTACGTCGCCTCCATAGTCGAGCGCGCCGAGCGCGCCGAACGCACCCGGGAGGAGGAGGCCAGGCGCCGCGTCGCCGAGGAACGCCTGCGCGTCGCCCGGGACCTGCACGACCTGCTCGCGCACAGCATCACCCTCATCGGCGTGCAGACCTCGGTCGCCGCCCACGTCCTGACCGCCGACCCCGAACGCCTGGACCGCACGGCCGTCGCCAAGGCCCTCGACGACATCGCCGACACCTGCCGCACCGCACGCGGTGAACTGCGCACCACGCTGGAAGTCCTCAGGGAGCAGGACGCGTCCGACGCCCGCGGCCCGCTGCCCGGACTGCGCGGCCTGCCCGACCTCGCGGAGACCGCCCGCGCCGCCGGAGCGAGCGTGGAGCTGTCGGTACGCGCCGACGACCTCCCGCCCGCGGTCGGCGCCGCCGTCTACCGCATCGTGCAGGAGGCGCTGACCAACGTCGTACGGCACGCGGGTCCCGAACCCTCCGTCCGCGTGGAGGCGCACGCCGAGCCGGGCGCCCTGCGCCTGTCCGTCACCGACGACGGCACCGGCCCCGACCCGGCCCGCACCCCCGGCTTCGGCCTCGTCGGCATGCGGGAGCGGGCCCGCAGCGTGGGTGGCACACTCGACGCCGGACCACGGGAGGGCGGTGCCGACGCCGGGGGCGGGGGCGGCTTCGAGGTGACGGCCGTACTGCCGACACCCGCCACGCCACGAACGCCCCGAACGCCTCGAACGCCCCTGACCTCGGAGAGAGCCGGATGACGATACGCGTGCTGCTCGCGGACGACCAGAACCTCGTCCGCGCGGCGTTCGCCCTGCTCGTGGCCTCGGCCCCCGACATGGAGGTCGTCGGCGAGGCCGCCACAGGACGCCAGGCCGTGGAGCTGGCCCGCACCGAACGCGCCGACCTCATCGTGATGGACGTACGCATGCCCGACCTGGACGGCATCGAGGCGACCCGGCTCATCGCGGCCGACGAGGACCTCGCCGGGGTCCGCGTGCTGGTCCTCACCACCTACGACACCGACGAGAACATCGTGGAGGCGCTGCGCGCGGGCGCCTCCGGCTTCCTGGTCAAGGACACGAAACCGGCCGAACTCCTCGACGCCATCCGTACGGTGACGGCGGGCGACGCCCTCCTCTCACCCGGCCCGACGGCCCGCCTGATCGAACGGTTCCTGCGCAGCCCCTCGACGCCGGTGGCGGGCGAGGCCGGCCCCGACTGCCTGTCCGACCGCGAACGCCAGGTGCTCGCCCTGGTCGCCCGCGGCCTCAACAACACGGAGATCGCCGACACCCTCGGCCTGAGCCCTCTGACCGCCAAGACCCACGTCAGCCGGATCATGGGCAAGCTGGAGGTGCGGGACCGGGCGCAACTGGTCATCGTGGCGTACGAGTCGGGACTGGTGACGCCGGGCGCCGGTCAGCGGCAGTAGACGTCCGAGTCCGGCCGCTGCCCGGTCGCGAGGAATCGGGAGACCGTGGCGTCCCCGCAGGCGTTGCCGTTGGCGAGGTAGGCGTCGTGGCCGGTGGAGTTCACGGTGACCATGACCGCGCGCCGGCCGAACGCCTCCCGCAGCTTCCGCGCCCCGCTGAGCGGGGTGGCGACGTCCCGTTCGTTCTGGACGAGCAGGACGTTGGAGGGCCCCCGGTCGGTGATCCGCACGGGTGCCTCGCGGGGCGGGTACGGCCAGGCGGCGCACAGCATCGCGTTGCGCGGCATGCCCGCCGTGAGCGGATACTTGGCGCGGCTCTCGGCGACGTCCTTCGCGTACACGGCCGGGGATTTGGGCCACGCCACGTCGTTGCACAGGACGCCGGCGCCGACGGCGGCGACGTTCTGCAGCACGGCCTCGGGCGGCGCCTGGGGCGCGGGCGGCACGGTGCCCCGCAGGGCGGCCCGCATCAGCTTGGCGAGGGTGGGGAACCTGTCGGGGGAGTAGAGGCTGTCCAGCATCGTCTGCCGCAGCACGTTGCCGTTCAGCTCCTCCGGATTGGCACCGGGCCACGGGATCGGCTCGCGGTCCAGCCGGGCGGCGAGCCGCAGGAACATCGGCCGCACGTCGGAGGCCCGCCGCGCCAACCGGTCGGGGTTACCGGGCCGGGCCGCCCAGGCGGCGAACTCCGGGAAGGTGTCCTCCACGCCCTGCTCGTGTCCCGCGAGCCAGGCGCGGGCGACGCGGGTGGGGTCGGGGTTGTCGTTGCTGTCCAGCACGATGCGGTCGGTGCGGTGCGGGAAGAGCTGCGCGTACACCGCACCGACATACGTCCCGTACGACACTCCCCACGCGGAGATCTTCCGCTCGCCCAGCGCGGCCCGGAGACGGTCGATGTCCCGGGCCTCGTTGGCGGTGCTGAGGTGCCGGATCAACTCACCGCCGTTGCGGACGCAGGCGTCGGCCATCCGCCGGGCGGTGTCGAGGTTCCCGTCGATCGAGCCGTCCGGAGCGGGCCAGGGACGGAGCTTGGAGGTGGCGAGGTCGCCGTACTCCAGCCCGCAGCTCACGGACGTGGACGGCGCGAGGCCGCGCGGCGCGAACCCGACGAGATCGTAGGCGTCCCGGACGTCCTGCGGCAGCTTCTGTCCCTTCCCCGAGGGATCGTTGAGGCTCGACCCGCCCGGCCCACCGGGGATCAGCAGCAGGGAGCCGCGCCGGGCGTCCGGGTTCTCGCTCCGGATGCGCGAGACGGCCATCTCGATACGGGGACTGTCGGGATCGGCGTAGTCCATCGGCACGTCGAGGGTGGCGCACTCCTGCCGGGGGTCGAGGCCGGTGCCCTCACAGGCGGTCCAGGTGAGGGGTTCGGGCTTGCTCGCGGTCGTCGCGGATGCGGTGACGGGGGCGGTGACGCCCAGGAGGGCGGTGGACACGCCGACGATGGCGGCGTTGCGGATGCTTCGCTTGCGCTGCGTCATGCGAGGAGCCTCGCGCAGCGGAGGGGCTCATCACATCCGGCTGGCGACCCGATGTTTACGGGGGTTTACCCCCAAGGGAAAGCGGGCGGTGTCGGGACGCTAGAAGGAGCTCACGGTGGACTCGAAGTTGAGCCATGACAGGGAGGCGAGGGTGCTGAGTGAGGGACAGAGCTCCCGCAGCTCGGCCGAGTCGGTCTTGGGCGGTGTGGAACTCATCCGGTAGCAGCCCAGCTTGCGGACGGTGCTCACCGTCTTCACCACCTGGCCCGCGGAATCCTCGACGTCGGTGTACTCATCGCCGGGGAAGTCCCGTTCGACCTTCTCGGCCATGGCGGCGGCGAGCTCCCCGACCGCGGTCAGGTCCTCTCCGCACCCGGCGTCGTCCCAGGCGACGTGGCTGCACATCGGGGACCCGTTCACACCGTAGGCGATCCTGTAGATCGGCATCATCTCCGCCGGGGTCCCGGGGTCGTCGGAGGGGCCGGCTCCCGACGGCTGCCCCGAGTCCGACGGCGTGGAGGACGAGGCCCGGGTCGGTTTCCGGTCGTCGGCCGCCTGCCCGTCGTCGCCGCCGCAGGCGGACAGCGTCAGGATCGTCGTGACGGCTGTGGACAGGGCGATGGCGAATCGGCGCGTGATCATGGGGTCCCGTCTCGGTGCGGCCAGGGTGCGTGCCCCCATGACCCAACCGCCGGACGAGTTGTTCAGACACCCGGCCCGCGGGACTGAACAACGCCCGCCCCCACGGAACGTACGTACTCCGTCAGGTCGCCGACCCTCAGTCCTCGACGAAGAAGCTGTCGTGCCGGACCTGGAAGTCCCGTAGCTCCTCGCCGCCACGCTGGGCGAAGTCGGCGATGCGCTCGAAGTACTCCTCGCGCGGGGCGCCCGGTGAGAAGAGCATCAGCATGGACAGGGGGTCGTCGCTGTCGTTCTTGAAGGCGTGCAGTCCGCCGACCGGGACGTACAGGAAGTCGCCCTGGCGGCCGGTGACCCAGCGCTCGCCGTTGTACAGCTCCACCTCTCCCGACAGGACGTAGAAGGACTCGGAGATACCCCGGTGGAAGTGCGTCTTCGCGCCGGGCGCCTTGGGCCCCATGTCCACCTTGTACAGCCCGAACTCACCTCCCGTGGAGGCGTGGCTCGCGAGGTAGTGGGTGGTCGTGCCGCCCGGGGAGACGATGTCCGGCGGGGTGTCGGCCGCCCTGAACACGGCGTTGATCTCGCCCTTCTCACCGAGGTAGCGCGGCTCCGGGTACGACATGGTGTGCCCCCTTCTTCTTCGTAGGCCAGAGGGGCAACTCTGACTGTCCGGAGGCGCCTTGGTCATCGTCCGAAAGATCGAGAGGGACGGGGACGTGAGGCGTAGGTCGCAGTACCGCGTGTTGGAGGAGTGGCCGTGGGGCCGCCCGCTTCTTGGCCAGTGTCGTGCTTCCGCGATCCGAGTAAAGGGCGCTCCCTGCGGTCGCGTCGGCTGCGCCGATGGGCCTGCGGCCCACCCTTGACTCGGCTCGCTCCAGCACGGGTGAGAAGCGTGCGGGCGGCCGGGGGAGGGTGGGTGTCCCGGGTGGGCCG
>NZ_JAGMUO010000102.1 GCF_019049325.1 Streptomyces sp. AC512_CC834
AGACGACACTCGGGCCCTCAGCCTGCACAACCTCAGCTCACGGCACGAAAACGGGCCACCGACTCCGTCGGCGACCCGTCACGCAAGATCGAGGCTAGAAATGGGAAGGGCCGTACCCATGGCGGATACGGCCCTGCGTGTGTGCGTGGTGGTGTGCGTCAGACCCAGCGACCATTGTTGAGATCGGTCGCGATGTCACCGTCGTAGATGTTGATGCGGGTGTCGATGATGTCTGTGATCTCTCGTGTGCCTAGGTAGGTGTGGTTCTCGACGATGATCGGACGGTCGGAGCCGCCGCTCTTCGCCCCACGGATGTCCGCCCACTGCTGCGCGGTGAACACCGGCTCAGGCTTTCCCGTGCCGTTGGCGACGAGGTTCATGCCGGGCTGGAGAAAGCCCCCGTCGTCGAAGAGATAGGCCTCTGCGTTGACAGGGCGACCGTTCCGCCTGGCTTCCAGGTGGAGGTGCGGTCCGGTGGTATTGCCAGTGGCGCCGACAGCACCAATGACCTGCCCGCGCAGCACGCCGGCTCCGGACTGAACTTGCATCCGCGAGAGATGCGCATACAGCGACGCCAGTCCGCCCCCGTGGTCGATGAGCACATGTCGGCCATAAGGTCCGCCGCTCGTCGCACTGGCCACACGTCCGTTGGCCACAGCCTTCACAGGGGTTCCCGCGGCTGCGGGGAAGTCAGTTCCAGTATGAAAACCTGACGACCACATGGAGCCGGCCACGCCGTAGCGGGTGCCCATGGCAGCCAGCACGGGCCACGCCCAGTCTCCGCCTCCTGACGTCGGACCGCCCGTGAACAGCCCTGCCGCCGACTCCACCACCTTCTTCCGAAGTCCGCCGATCATCTTCGGAGGCAGCTTGGCGAGGGTCTGCGCCAGGGGGTACTTGCCGGCACCGGAGAGCAGCTTTACGACCGGACGCATCAAGCCGTCGAACGCCTTGCCGGGATTGGTCATCAGCTCACCTGCACCCACGGCGGCGCGCACGTTCTTGCCGATGACGTCGGAGACGGTGTCCTTTGTCCAGTCCCAGATGCCGCCGACAATGCCTCCATCGGCGTAGCGCTGAACGCCGGGGAGTTCGCCGTACCGGTTGATGTGTTCGAGGGTCCCGAACCCAACCTTCCTGGCACTGTCCCGCTTTACGACGTACTCATCCTGCATCAGGAGTGCGGGGATGGAGTCCTTGCCCGGGACTCCGCCCTTCGTCCGTCCGCCGTCAGCAAACCCTTCCGGCTCGCTCAGGAGTTTTGGAGCGTTGGGGAGCTTGCCCATTCCAACGTACTTGGCTACGCTGTCGAACAGCTTCTTAATGCCCTTGGTGTAGACGAGGTCGATTATCCAGTTGACCGGGCGTACAGCCGTTCTGGCAATGTCTGCCCAATTCTCCTTGATGATCCTCTTGGCGGACTTGAAGGCGTTACTGACGGCCGAGATACCAGACTTGATCTTCTCGAAGGCAGGGCTCAGTCCCTTGCCCCACAGCCAACCGACCTTGTCGGATATCCAGTCGGCCACGGGCTTGACGGTGCTGTTGTACAGCCAGAGAAATTTCTCACCGACCCACTTCAGTCCGGACCATATGACGTCGAAGATCGGCTTCAGGGCTTTGCCGTACAGCCATTTCGTCTTACTGGCCACCCAGTCGGAGACAGGCCGTACGGCGCTGTTGTAAAGCCACAGGAAGGCAAACCCGACGACCCTCAGCGCCGCCCACATGTTGTCAAAAGCGGGCTTCAGGAACTTCGTCCACGCCACCTGCGCCGCTACGCGTATGACGGTCCACGTCGTGGTCACGGCGTTGCGGAAGGCAGGCCACCTATTCCAGGCGAGGACGACGGCAGCCGTCAGAGCGGCAACGGCGAGGACGACGAGGCCGATCGGGTTGGCCGTCATGGCGGCGTTCAGAGCCCATTGAGCGATTGTCCAGAGCTTCGTCACGACGATGATTCCGTACAGCGCCTGAATGAGCCACGGCGCCTCTTCCGCCACGGTCGCGATGCCGCTTGCTATGGCGCCGATAACTGTGAGCAGAGGTCCCGCAATGGGGGTTAGGGCGTGGGCGACTTCAAACAGGGCGTCGAAGATGTTGCCCAGAGTCTCAGCGACTCCAGGGCCGGTTTCCTTGACGTACCGAAGGAATCCCTCGAATTCAGGAGATCCACGGAGTCCGGTTCCCCACCTGGCGAATCGGCCAGTTATCCGCTGCATCTCGTCGGAGATGCCGGTCATATGCGGAAAGAAAGCGTCGATGACGCCGGCCATGCCCTCGAAGACGTGGCCGAAGGACACTCCCAGACCGACAATGGCAGGCTTCGCGCTCTCCGCGACACCTTTCTTGAAGCGGGTCCAGAAGGGGTTCTTGAGCTTCCGGCTCGCGCGGTCCATGAGTTCCCCGACAGCGCCCGCGGAATTCTTGACCAGTGGCGTCAGACCAGGAAGGGACTTCTTCGCCCCGTCAACGGCTCGCGTGAAGATCGGAAGCGTGTCCGGCTGGAGGGACTTCGACCACTCCTTGAAGGCGGGGATGAGGCCCTGCGGTCCGGAGAGGGACTCGTACAGCTTCCGCTGTTCGGGGGTCAGCTTCGCAAGTGCTTCACGATACTCATCGGACTTCGTCGCAGCCTTCGCCGTGGTGTCGATGGACGAGAGGCGTGCCGACTCGACGCCACGCTCCGCAGCCTTGACGGACTCCGCAGCCTGAACCTGAGTATCAGCCGCACTGTCCACGGCGTCCGAGAGTGCGCGCTGCGCATCGGCAACCGACCGAGCGGCCTCAACCTGCGCCTTCGCGGCGTCCTTTTGTGCGTCGGCAACGGCTTCCGTCTTGTCGATGACGCCCTGTTGCGCGCCGGCAAGCTGTTCCGCGGCGCGCTTGACGTCTTCGTTCCCGTCGACGCCCGCCTTCTTCGCTGCCTCCGCGTCCTTCTGAAGCTGTGCGTAGTCCTTCTTCTGCTGCGCGGCAGCCTGAACCGACTGGTCGAAGGCAAGCTGTGCGCGCTGGAGCTGGAGTTCCGTCGCCTTGCCGGCGTCGTACTCCGCCTGCGTCTTGTTGAGTTCCTGCTGCGCCTCCTGGACGCGCAGGGTGGCGTCCCGCTCGTCGAGCTTGCCGCGCTCCAACTGGTCGTTGAGGTCGGCAAGCTGCGCGGCTGCGTCCTGGCGGGCGCGGGTGAGGTTTTCCTCCGCGCGCAACGACTCACGCTTCGCGTCTGAGAGGCTCTCCTCCGCGCGCTCGACGTTCTCCGCAGCTTGTTCACGCTGCTCCATGGCACGTCGAGCAGCCTGGCCAAGGGCTCGTTCAGCGTCCTCCACCTGACGGTTGGCCTGTGCGATGGAGCGTGCGGCGTTGCGGTGGGCGGAGGCAAGGGAGTCCTGCGCCGACGCCATCGAGCAATGCTCAAGACCTGTGGATCAGCCCCGGGCGGGGACGCGGAGGCGTACCTTCCCGAATGATCCTTTGATGGTCACCGAGTAGGCCCGCGTTC
>NZ_JAGMUO010000103.1 GCF_019049325.1 Streptomyces sp. AC512_CC834
GGGAAGGCGTCGTAGAGTTCCCGGCCCATCCCCAGCCGCTGACTGCCCTGACCCGTGAACAGCACAGCCGTCCGGCCACCCGCACGCGCCCGCACCACCGAGCCTTCCACCCCGCCCAGCGCGGTCAGCAGCTCCTCGCGGTCCCGGCCCACCACCACCGCACGCCGCTCCAACGCAGCCCGCGACGACACCAAAGACAACCCCACATCCACCGGCGACAGTTCGAGCCGCTCACCCACCCACCCGGCAAGCCGCTCCGCCTGCGCCACCACCGCACCCGCGCCACGCCCCGACACCACCCACGGCACCAC
>NZ_JAGMUO010000104.1:0-47923 GCF_019049325.1 Streptomyces sp. AC512_CC834
GTGGCGGGTCTTCCGGGGCTGGGGTGGCGCGGGTTCTCCCGGGCCGGGGACGGCGCTGGCCCCGGGGTGGCTGGTCTTCCCGGGCTGGGGGTGGGGCGGGTCTTCCGGGCCGGGGGAGTGCGGGTCCTCTCGGGCCGGGACGGCGCCGGCCCCCGGGGTGCGTTCCGTGGTGACGGGACGTGCCCCGGGGGCCGGTTGCGCCGGTCCCCCGAGCGGCGCGGGATCCGCCGGACGGCTACGGCCGGCGGTGGTAGGCGGACAGGTGCTGGAACGGGTAGGTGTGGCGCCAGTCCGAGCCGGTGTCGTTGACCGTGCAGCCCGCCAGCTTCAGCCGCTCCACGATCTTGCCGAGCGCCGTGTCGGAGCCGTCGAAGCGGATGACGTTGCGGCCCGCGATGTCGGCGATCGGCCGCACGCCGCCGACCTCGACGATCAGCGTGCGCTCGGGGTAGGCCATCAGGACCATGCCCAGCTCGATCAGGACGTTCGGGCGCGGCTGGCACACCGGTCGGGTCTCGTACTCGGGCTCGTTGTGACCTCGCAACTCCGGGTGGAGGGTGACGACGTCGTCCGGAGTCAGCAGGACGAGCGCCGCCTGGGCCTGTGCCGGGGCGGCGGCGACCACGTCACCTAGGAACGGGGAGGGGTGACCGGTCGCTCTGACCAGGTCCTCCCACTCCTTGGGGCGCAGATCGAGCCGGCGCAGCAGCTCGTACATCTCGCGCCGCACCTGGTCGTCGCGGCCGTGGACGACGAAGACGCCGCGCGCCCGGTCGGCGTTCGCGGGCACCGCGGCCGCGTCGCGCCCCCACCCGCCGGCGTACGGCTGTCCGCCCGGGGCCGGGGCCGGGACCGAGGGTGGGGCCGAGGGCGGGGCGTGGACCGGGGAGTTGTCCCCGGCGGTCTGGATGTTGTTGTCGCCGACGCTCTGGTTGCCCCCGTAGTTGTTGTTGCTGTTCTGGCCGGACCGGTTGCCGCGGATGTGCTGGCCGCTCATACGGGTCGTGCCTCCCTGGTGACGCCGGAGTTGTTGCCGGAGGTCTGGGTGTTGTTGTTGCCGACGCTCTGGTTGTTGCCGAAGTTGTTGTTGCTGCCCGCGCCGAAGTTCTGCTGGAGGATGTTGGTCTGGCGGGCCTCGTGCTCGCTGGTGTCCACGTCGTGGTCGAGCAGGAAGTCGCCGACGATCTGCAGCAGATGGCGCTCGATGATCTGGATGTACTTGATCGTGTCCGATTCCTGGAAGAAGTGGTGGAAGTCGTTGCTGGGCGCCAGTTCGCGGACGCTGGTGAGCGCGCCGCGGTCCACGACGGCCAGCGCGTAGCGGCCGAGCCGGAACTCGCTGGTGTCGGCCGGCTGGGCGACCAGTTTGCGGACGGTGTCGTTGCCGGATCGGCTGGGCAGCCGCTCGCGCAGCGGGTTGGTGATCAGCCGCAGGAGTTCGCCGGGCGCGCTGCGGGTCACGTCCCAGGCGATGCGCCACATGAGCTTGCCGTCGATCGTGGCGGGCAGCCGGTCGACGAGGTGGAAGCCCTCCGGGACGGGACCGAGCACGTACGTGTAGAACTCGGTGTGCAGGGTGCTGCCCTTGATGTCGAACCCGATGAACACCGAGGTGACCAGCTCCTGTTGCCAGGCGCCGATCCGGATGGACAGGTACTCGCGCCGCGCGTCGTAGTCCTCGCGCCAGTGTTCGTCCGGGTGGGCCGCGTCGGCCGCGTCGAGGAGCACGGCGACGGGCTCGTCGGCGTCGACCTTCCCGACGATCTTGGTGAATCGGCGCCGGTCGACGGAGAGCAGTTGGATCCGGTCGCTCGGCGCGGGTCTGTCGCGCAGTTCCGCGAGCAGTTGGGCGTGGACGCGTGTGGTGAGGTCCTCGACGGTGAACGGGATGATCGGCTTGCGCTCGGTCGGTCCGGTCCCGCCCGGCGACCCGTTCTGGGCGGAGCCGTTCTGGGCGGAGCCGTGCTGGGTCGGGACGCGCCCGTTGAGCAGGCCCTGCCCGAGCGTGTCGTCACGGGCCACCGGAGCGCCGAGCAGCAACTCCGCGTTGGCCCACCGGCGGACGGAGTGGCCGGCGCCGACGAACGGCTTGTAGCCGCCGTAGCAGACCGTGTCCTGTGCCTGCTCGGCGTTGATCTTGCCGACCAGCTCCGGGGTGAGGCGCGAGGTCACCGGGTGGGCGCCGTCGAACCCCCTGCGGTCGTCCGCCGGCGGTGCGAGGTGCTCGGTGAGGGTCTGGAGGATGGCGAGGCGGCGCAGGAACATCGTCGCCCAGGCGATCCAGAAGACGAAGAGGACCGCCGTGAGTCCGTTGAGTACTCCCGCGGCGAGCAGCAGGACGACGAGGAGGGTCCCCGTACCGAGGGCGATCAACTGGTTGCGGCGCAGGTTGTGGGCGGCGAGCGCGTGCGCCAGCACGGGCGCGGCGTCGTAGCCGTAGGAGGGGGCCACCACCCGGTAGCGGTGGGTCAGCAGCTCCCGGATGACCGCCTTGCGGTAGACCGGGTCGAGATAGGTGCCCGCGCACAGCAGGCGGGTGGCGTTGCTCGTGGTGTCCGGGGGCGGCGGGCCGGCGTGGGTGGTCATGGCTGCTCAGTTCCCTTCCCGCATGTCGGCCGAGATGATGACGCCGTCGCTCACCGTGTAGGTGCCCTCGTACGTCGTCTGCGTGCCGTCGGTCTCCCAGGCCACGATCGTGATCGACACGTCGTCGCCCGTGGTGCCGTGCACGGTGATGTCGTCCCGTTGGGTCGTCTCGAAGCCGGCGACGAAGTGGTCGTAGTCCTGGTCGAAATTCTTGCCGCCCAGCTCCCACGCGGTCGCGAAGTCGCGGTTGTTGATGGCCTCGAAGTAGGCCGTCACGGTCGCCTCCGGCCCTTCCCCGTCCCCGTCCTCGTCGGTGGCGGTGTCGTCCGTCGCCGTGTCGTCCGTGGTGTCGTCGTACGGGTCGTCGTACGTGCCGTCGTCGTACGTGTCGTCGGTCGGCTCGTCGGTCGTTCCGTCGTCGTCCCAGGGGTAGGTGTCCTCGCCGGTCAGGCCGCCGGATCCGTCGGGGTTGGTCCCGTCGTCCGAGGTCCCGTCGTCGGTCGTGCCCTCGTCCGTGCCGCCGGACCCCCAGTCCGGAAGCGCTCCGCTGCCGTAGAGCCCGTCGGTGGAGTACGTCCCGTCGTCGCGGCCGGCCGTGGCGAGCACGACGGCCAGCACGACTATGAGGACGAACGGGACCGCGATCACGGTCAGGGCCTGGTTGCGTACGTGACCGTGTGTGAGTGCGAGCCCGGGTGCGGGGTAGGAACCCCGGGCGCCGGGCGGGACGCGTGTATTACTCATCTGTCACCTCACTGCCGCCGGTATCCGGCTGAGCGGATACGGCACGCGCCCCGAGTGGGCCGATGTGCCTTGTGCATCGATCGATCCGACCAGTGCCGGCGCTTCCGGAACCAGATTTCTGCGGTTCCGATGCGCTTCCGATCGGCTTCCGGTATGACGCGGCGCGGTCGGTTCCAGGGTGCTGGGAATATACCCCTAGGGGGTATGGTTCTCCCTACGTACGAGATGTAAGAGACGCACGCACCGGAAGGAAAAGGCCATGGACCACTCCGCCCATCACTCGGCGTCCTGGGGAATGGCGGCGCGGGCGACGCTGCACTGCCTGACCGGCTGTGCCGTCGGCGAGATCCTCGGCATGGTCATCGGCACCGCCCTGGCCTGGGGAAACGCACCGACCATGGCCCTGGCGATCGCGCTCGCGTTCGTCTTCGGCTACTCGTTCACGCTGTTCGGCGTGGTCCGGGCCGGCCTGGACCTCAAGTCCGCCGTCAAGGTCGCGCTGGCCGCCGACACCGTCTCCATCGCGGTGATGGAACTGGTCGACAACGGGATCATCGCCCTCACGCCGGGCGCGATGGACGCCCAGTTGTCGGACGGCCTGTTCTGGTCCGCCCTGCTCGGCGGCCTCGCCGTCGCCTTCGTCCTCACCACGCCGGTCAACAAGTGGATGATCGGCCGCGGCAAGGGCCACGCCGTCGCCCACGCCCACCACTGACCCGCGCACCGAACCCGGCCCGCACGGCGCCCTCTTGGCGGATCACCGGCACTCAAGCCCTGGTGAACGCTTCCGGAAACCGGCAATGCGCACACGTGGCACCCTCACGCATCATGAGTGCACGGGGAGCACTGCGGAGAGGGGGCGGACGATGAGGACGATGACGACGAACAGTTCCTTCGTCCGCCCCCTCCACAGGCTCCGCCCTGACGAACCCGGCCGCGCCGCTCGCGCCGCCGGTGCCGCGGCGCACGACCGCCGTGCGGTCTGCGCAGTCCGCGCCGTCTGAAACACGCTGAAGCGCGCTGAAGCACGCCGACGCGCTGAAACACGCACATCTCGCCCCGGCCGGGGCCCCGGCACGGCTGCCGCCTGCCGTGACCCGGCCGCTGCCCCAGCCGGCTCATGCCGTCTCCCGTCGTCACATGCCGTCTCCTGCCGTCTCCTGCCGTAAGGACGTACGCCTCATGGAAGTCATCGGTGTCCTCGCCGTCGTCTGCCTGCTCCTCGTCGCCGTCGTGCTGTTCGGCGTCTCGCGGCTCTTCCGCAAGGTGGAGCAGGGCAAGGCGCTGATCGTCTCGAAGATGCGCAAGGTGGACGTGACCTTCACGGGTCAGGTGGTGCTGCCGGTGCTGCACAAGGCCGAGGTGATGGACATCTCGGTGAAGACGATCGAGATCACGCGGGCCGGCAAGGAGGGGCTGATCTGCCGGGACAACATCCGCGCCGACATCCGCATCTCGTTCTTCGTCAAGGTCAACAAGACCGCCGAGGACGTCGTCAAGGTCGCCCAGGCGGTCGGCACGGCCCGCGCCAGCGACCGGGACACCTTGCAGGAACTGTTCCACGCGAAGTTCTCCGAGGCCCTGAAGACCGTCGGCAAGCAACTGGACTTCACCGACCTCTACACCAAGCGCGAGGAGCTGCGGTACCGGATCATCGAGGTCATCGGCGTAGACCTCAGCGGGTATCACCTCGAGGACGCGGCGATCGACTACCTCGAGCAGACGCCGCTGACCCAGTTGGACCCGGCGAACGTCCTCGACGCCCAGGGCATCCGGAAGATCACCGAGCTGACCGCCGTGGAGCACGTACGCACCAACGAGGCGCGGCGCACCGAGGAGAAGGAGATCACCCGGCAGAACGTCGACGCCCGCGAGGCCGTACTGGAGCTGGAGCGCCGCCAGAAGGACGCCGAGATCAAGCAGAAGCGCGAGATCGACACGACCCGGGCCCGCGAGGAGGCCGAGACGGCGCGGGTGGTGGAGGAGGAGCGGCTGCGGTCGCAGGGGGCGTTCCTGCGTACGGAGGAGCAGCTCGGTGTGCAGCGCGAGAACCAGGCCCGTGAGGTCGCGGTCGCCGCGAAGAACCGCGAGCGGGTCATCGCCGTGGAGAACGAGCGCATCGAGAAGGACCGCATGCTCGAGGTCATCGGCCGCGAGCGGGAGACCGAGCTGACGCGGATCGCCGCCGAGAAGGAGGTCGAGGCGGAGAGGCGGGACATCGCCGAGGTCATCCGCGAGCGCGTCGCCGTGGACCGCACGGTCGCCGAGCAGGAGGAGTCCATCAAGAAGCTGCGCGCCGTGGAGGAGGCAGAGCGGGACCGGCAGACCGTGATCATCGCCGCCGAGGCCCAGGCGCAGGAGCGGCTGGTCAAGGACATCAAGGCCGCCGAGGCGGCGGAGTCGGCGGCGACCCACCGTGCCGCCGAGGAACTCACCCTGGCCGAGGCCCGGTTGAAGAGCGCCGACCTCGACGCGCAGGCCAAGCTGCGGATGGCCGAGGGACTCCAGGCGGAGGCCGCCGCCCAGGGGCTGGCCGCGGTGCAGGTGCGGGACAAGGAGGCCGAGGTCATCGAGAAGGCCGGCCGCGCGGAGGCGGAGGCGACCGAGGCCCGGATGCGGGCCGAGGCCGAGGGCGCGCGGGCCAAGGCCCTCGCCGAGGCGGAGGCCATCGGCGGCAAGCTCAAGGCGGAGGCCGCCGGACTCACCGAGAAGGCCGCCGCGATGGCCGCCCTGGACGACGCCTCGCGCGGTCACGAGGAGTACCGGCTGCGCCTGGAGGCCGAGAAGGACATCCGGCTCGCCGGTCTCGACGTGCAGCGGCAGGTCGCCGAGGCCCAGGCCACGGTGCTCGCCACCGGCCTGGAGCACGCCGACATCGACATCGTGGGCGGCGACACGGTCTTCTTCGACCGGCTGATGTCCTCGGTGGCACTCGGCAAGGGCGTCGACGGGTTCGTGAAGCACTCCGAGACCGCACAGGCTCTCGCCGGTCCCTGGCTGGACGGCTCGTCGAACTTCACCGACGACCTGACCCGCGTACTCGGCTCGTTCTCCACGGCCGACGTGCAGAACCTGACGGTCTCCGCGCTGCTGATGAAGCTGATGAAGTCGGGCGGCACGGACGCCGGGCAGGTGCAGCGGCTCCTGGACCGCGCCGGTGAACTGGGGCTCGCCGACACGCCGCTCACCGCCCTGAACGGCACGGCCAGGGTCTGACCGGCCACCACAGACCGGGTGCCGAGGCTGCCGCACGGGGGTCGGCGGCTTCGGCACCCCGCATCCTGGAAGGACCAACCGCTCATGGCCACCGCTCCGGAGACGGCTACGAGGGACACGTCGGGGACGACCGACACGACCGACGCGACGGGGACGACGGCTACGGCGGCTACGGCGGCTACGGCGGCTACGACAACGGGGACGACGGCTACGACGGCTACGACGGGCCCGCGCGACACCGCCGACACCGCCGACGCCGGCGCGTACGAGGTGCTGCGCGACCGGCTCGCCGCGCAGAGCGCCGAACTCACCCGCCGGGCCGAACTCCTCAACACCCGCCGGGTCGAGGAGTTCGGGTCGGCCCGGCTCGAACTGGCCGGCACCGAACGGCTGCGCACCGAGCACCCGGGCGTGCCGTGCGACATCGCCGCCGTCGGCGACACCCTGCTCCTCGGCTCCACCGGCCGCCCGGGTCACCGCGCGCAGACCGCGGTGGCGGACGTCTTCACGCTCTACGACCGCGACCTGAACCCGCTGCCCCACTCGGCCGTGCCCGGCCTGCTCGACGACCGGGCCTTCGTACGGGAGTTCGCCGACCTGCACCGCTACTACCGGCAGGCCCGGCTGCTGCGGCTGCGCCCCGTCGACGGCAGGCTGCTCGCCGTCTTCCGCACCGGCGAGAAGGCCGACGACATCCGCGTCCTGCGCTGGACGCTCACCGAGGACGGGCGGGCCCGGTTCCTGGACGCGCGGGGGGAACGCGACGACGTCTTCCCCCCGTCGCACGACTTCGAGTGGACCGGCGCGAGCCGCGAGGACCACGTCCTGGGCCGCCATCCGCACGTTTCCGTCCGGGGCGAGTTCTACGTCAGCGCCGTGGGCGGCACCCTCACCGTCAAGCTGGACAACGACACCGAGACGGACCGGGGCATCCACGGCGAGCCGGTCGCCGAGCCCCTCCAGGCGCTGGCCGACGCGGACATCGCGCACGCCCGGGTCGGCGCCCTGATCCTGCTGCGCGTACGGCCCTACAAGGAGGACACCGACCGCCACCTGGTGTTCAACACCCTCACCAAGTCGGTGGTCCGCCTGGACGGCATCGGCCTGGCCTGCCGGCGCCTGCCCGACGACCAGGGCATCGTCTTCCCCGGCGGCTACTGCCTGGCCACGGGCGTCCACAAGGCGTACGAACTCGACGCGGCGGGGCTGGAGTTCGAACGGGAGACGCGCTCCCCGAACGGTGAGGACGTGCTGTACGCCTTCCACGCGCGCGGCGAGAGCCGGGGCCTGCTGCTGTCGTACAACACCATCCGCAAGGAGGTCGCGAACCCGCTGCCCTGCCGGGGCTGGGCGCTGTCCGGCGACGGCACCTTCGCCGTGCTGCGCGCGGACGGCGACGAACCGGCCCAGGTGCATCCCGTGCAGCTATGGCACTCGCCGTACGTCTCCGACACGCACGCCGCCGACGCGCCCACCGGGAGCGGCCCGCTGGCCCGCGTGGGCAACGCCGACCTCGTGCGCGGCATCTCCGCCTGTCTGTCCGTCGCGGGGGCCGTCGGCGAGGGCATCACCACGGCCGAGGGCTACCGGGCGCTGACCGCGGCCTGCGTGCGCGCGGCCGACGGCCACCACTGGCTGGGCGAGGACGACCTGGGCGACCTGGCCGGCGCGCTGGCCGCCGTACGGGGGACCGCCGAGCAGGTACTGGCCGAGTTCGAGACGGTGCGGGACCTGACCCGGCGGGCGGCCGGGGCCCGCGACGAGGCCGCCGAGCGGATCGCCGCCGTGGTCCGCCGACTGCGCGGCGAGGCACCGCGCCAGGCCGCCGCCTGGGTACGGGGCCTCACCGAACTGCGGCACGCCCACGGGCACCTGCTGAACGTCAAGGAGATGCGGTACGCCGACGCCCCCGGCATCGACGCCCTCGCCGGCGAGGCCGAGGACGCCCTCGCCGACCTCGGACGGCGGGCGGTGACCTTCCTCGCCCGCGAGGACGCCTTCGACACCCAGCGCGAGGACGTGGAGCGCCTTGCCGCGGACGCGGAGGCCGTCACCACCGTCGCCGAGGCGGCCCCCGTCGCCGCCCGGCTCGACGAACTCGCCGACGGACTGCGCACGGTCACCGACGTCGTGGCCGAACTCGACATGGGCGACGCCACGGTCCGCACCGCCCTGCTGGAGCGGATCGCCGCGGTCCTCGGCGGGGTCAACCGTGCCCGCGCCGTCCTCGACGCCCGCCGCCGCGCCCTCCTCGACCACGAGGGCCGCGCCGAGTTCGCCGCCGAGACGGCCCTGCTCGGCCAGGCGGTCACCGCCGCGCTCGCCGCCGCGGACACCCCCGAGCGCTGCGACGACCAACTGGCACGGCTGCTGGCCCGACTTGAGGACCTGGAGTCCCGCTTCGCGGAGTTCGACGGCTTCCTCGGTGAACTCGCCGACCGGCGCGCCGAGATCTACGAGACGCTCGCCGCCCGCAAGCAGACACTCGACGACACCCGCGCCCGCCGCGCCGAACAACTCGCCGCCTCCGCCGCCCGCATCCTGGAGACGATCACCCGGCGGTGCGTCACTCTCGCCGACGCCGACGCGGTCAGCACCTACTTCGCCTCCGACCCGATGCCGGCCAAGGTCCGCCGCACCGCCGGGGAACTGCGCGCCCTCGGGGACACCGTCCGCGCCGAGGAACTGGACGGCCGCCTCAAGTCGGCCCGCCAGGAGGCCTCCCGCGCCCTGCGCGACCGCGTCGACCTGTACGCCGACGACGGCCGCACCCTGCGCCTGGGCGCCCACCGCTTCGCCGTCAACACCCAGCCCCTCGACCTCACCCTCGTCCCCGACGGCGACGGACTCGCCTTCGCCCTCACCGGCACCGACTACCGCGCGCCGGTCACCGACCCCGGCTTCGCGGCCACCAGCCCCTACTGGGACCGATCCCTGCCCTCGGAGTCCCCCGGCGTCTACCGCGCCGAACACCTCGCCGCCCGCCTGCTGCGCGGGCACGGCGCGAGCGCCCTCGCCACCGCCGACGACCTGCCCGCCCTCGTCCGCGAGGCCGCGCAGCAGGCGTATGACGAGGGCTACGAGCGGGGTGTCCACGACCACGACGCGACGGTCCTCCTGACCGCGCTCCTGCCCCTGCACGAGCAGGCCGGGACGCTCGCCCACGAGCCGGCCGCCCGCGCCGCCGCCCAGCTCTTCTGGGCTCACGGCACCACGCCCGCCGCGCGCCAGACATGGCAGCGGCGCGCGGTGTCACTGGCCCGGGCCCGCGACACCTTCGGCCTCTCCACCGCGATCGCGGACCTGGAGGCCGAACTGGCCCGCGCCATCTCCGCATGGACCCCGACCGCGGAGCAGGGGGAGGGGGAGGGGGAGGGGGAGGGCGCAGGCGAAGGGGGGACGACCGGTGTCGCCGGGGGCGCGGTCGCCTCGTACCTCTTTCACGAACTGACCGTCGCCCCCGAGGGCTTCGTCCTCGGCGCGGGTACGCGCACGCTGCTGGAGAAGTTCCGCCGCACGGTGGGCACCCCGGCCTACGACGAGGACCTGGCCGCACTCGACGACCTCGCCGCCCGCCGACAGCTCGCCGAGGCGTGGATCTCGTCGTACGCCACCACCGGCACCGGCACCGGCACCGACCCGACCCCCGGTGACCTGGCGGAGGCGGTCGCCGCCGAACTCTGCCCCGACCTGACCCGCTACGACGGGGACGCCCCGCCGACGGCCACGGCGGAGGGGCTGCTGGGCACGCACCCGCGCATCACCGGTGGCCGACTGACGCTGCGCCTCGACGAGTTCCTCGCCCGCACCGCGCGCTTCGCCGCGACGGACGTACCCGCGTTCCGCGCCTACCAGCGGCGGCGCACCGCGCTGGTCACGGCCGAACGCGCCCGGTTGCGGCTGGACGACCACCGCCCGCGGGTCATGTCCGCCTTCGTCCGCAACCGCCTCGTGGACGAGGTCTACCTCCCGCTCATCGGGGACAGCCTGGCCAAACAGCTCGGCGCCACCGGCGGCACGAAGCGCACCGACACCGGCGGCCTCCTGCTGCTCCTCTCCCCGCCCGGCTACGGCAAGACCACCCTGGTCGAGTACGTCGCCGACCGCCTCGGCCTGATGCTGGTGAGGATCAGCGGCCCCGCGCTCGGTCACACCGTCACCTCGCTCGACCCGGCCGACGCCCCGAACGCCACCGCACGCCAGGAGATCGAGAAGATCAACTTCGCGCTGGCGTCCGCGAACAACACGCTCCTCTACCTGGACGACATCCAGCACACCTCCCCGGAACTCCTCCAGAAGTTCATCCCGCTGTGCGACGCCACCCGCCGCGTCGACGGCGTGTGGGACGGGCGGCCCCGCACCTACGACCTGCGCGGCAAACGCTTCGCCGTCTGCATGGCCGGCAACCCCTACACCGAGTCGGGCGCCCGCTTCCAGGTCCCCGACATGCTCGCCAACCGGGCCGACGTCTGGAACCTCGGCGACGTCCTGACCGGCAAGGAGGAGGCCTTCGCGCTGAGCTTCCTGGAGAACGCGCTCACCGCGAACCCGGTCCTCGCCCCGCTCGCCGGCCGCGACCGGGCCGACCTGGAGCTGCTCGTCCGCCTCGCGGCCCAGGACCCCGCCGCACGCGCCGACCGCCTCACCCACGCCTGTCCGCCGGCCGAGCTGGAGCGCGTCCTGTCCGTCCTGCGCCACCTCGTCGCCGCCCGCGAGACCGTGCTGGCGGTCAACGCCGCCTACATCGCCTCCGCGGCCCAGGAGGACGCCGCGCGTACGGAGCCGCCCTTCCGGCTCCAAGGTTCCTACCGCAACATGAACAAGATCGCCCAGCGTGTCCGCCCCGTCATGAACGACGCCGAGCGCGCCGCCGTCCTCGACGACCACTACACCGCCGAGGCGCAGACCCTGACCCACGGAGCCGAGGCCAACCTCCTCAAGCTCGCCGAACTGCGCGGCACCCTCACTCCGGACCAGGCCGCCCGCTGGGCCGAGGTGCGCACCGCCCACGTCCGCGCCCGCACCCTCGGCGGCCCGGGCGACGACCCGCTCACCCGTGCCGTCGCCGCCCTGGGGCTCCTCGCGGACCACGTCGCCGCCGTCGAGTCCGCCATCACCCGCGCCGCCGACCCCCGCCACCTGCTCGCCAACCCGCACGCCCGGCATGCCGGCGGCGGAGGGGAGCGGTGAGTGCCGTATATCCATATGCCCGTATGTCCATCTCGCTCAGGCCGTCGCCTCCGGCTTCTCCGGGGCGGTCTCGGCGATCAGGCCCTCGATCAGGTCCTCGATCAGGCTCTCGACCAGGGTCTTGATCTCGTCGCGGATCGGGCGGACGGCCTCGACGCCCTGGCCGGCCGGGTCCTCGAGCTTCCAGTCCAGGTAGCGCTTGCCGGGGAAGACGGGGCAGGTGTCCCCGCAGCCCATGGTGATGCAGACGTCGGACTCGCGGACCGCGTCGACGGTGAGGATCTTCGGTGTCTCCTGGGAGATGTCGATGCCGACCTCGGCCATGGCCGCGACGGCCGCCGGGTTGACCTGATCGCCGGGAGCGGAGCCGGCGGAGCGGACCTCGACGCGGTCGCCCGCCAGGTGGGTCAGCCACGCGGCGGCCATCTGGGAGCGGCCGGCGTTGTGGACGCAGACGAACAGGACGGACGGCTTGCCGGAAGACTCGGCCATGGTGATCGTTCTCTCTCGTCGCACGGCGGAACCCGGCCGCCATTGACTTCAGCCTCCGCTGGTATCAGCGGACGATGATGTGAGAGTATCAGCGCATGCTGACTTCAGTCGATCCTGATGTGATCCGCGTGCTGGGTGATCCGCTCCGCCTGAAGATCGTGACCCTGCTGTCGCGCGAGACGCTCTGCACGACGCACCTGGTCGAGGAGACCGGAGCCAAACAGACCAACCTCTCCAACCACATGAAGGTGCTGCGCGAGGCCGGGATCGTGGAGACCGAGCCCTGCGGCCGCTACACCTACTACAGGCTCAATCCCGAGGTCCTGGCCGGGCTCTCCGAGCGGTTCGCCGAGCTCGCCGCCGCCGCCCGCACCGCCGCCGAGAACAAGAGGGCCTGCCCGTGACCTCCACCGAGCCCACCACCGCTTCCGCTCGGGCCGGGGGTGGGGGCGGGGACGACTCGATCGTCAGGAAGCTCTCCACCCTCGACCGCTACCTGGCCGTGTGGATCCTCGTCGCCATGGCCGTCGGCCTCGGGCTCGGACGGGTCGTCCCAGGGCTGAACGACGCGCTGGCGAAGGTGGAGGTCGGTGGGATCTCCCTGCCGATCGCGCTCGGCCTGCTGATCATGATGTATCCGGTCCTGTCGAAAGTCCGCTACGACAAGCTCGACGCCGTCACGGGCGACCGCAGGCTCATGGCCTCGTCGCTGGTGATCAACTGGATCGTCGGCCCGGCGGTGATGTTCGCGCTCGCGTGGATCTTCCTGCCGGACCTGCCCGAGTATCGCACCGGCCTGATCATCGTCGGCCTGGCCCGCTGCATCGCCATGGTCATCATCTGGAACGACCTCGCCTGCGGCGACCGCGAGGCAGCGGCCGTGCTCGTCGCGCTCAACTCGGTCTTCCAGGTCCTGGCGTTCGGCCTGCTCGGCTGGTTCTACCTCGACCTGCTGCCCGACTGGCTCGGCCTGGGTGACGGCGAACACCTGGACATCTCCATGTGGAAGATCGCCCTGAACGTCGTCATCTTCCTCGGGGTCCCACTGCTCGCGGGCTTCCTCACTCGACGCATCGGCGAGAAGAGGCTCGGCCGAGAGAAGTACGAGTCCAACTTCCTGCCGAAGATCGGCCCGTGGGCGCTCTACGGCCTGCTGTTCACGATCGTCATCCTCTTCGCCCTGCAGGGCAGGACCATCACCTCCCAGCCGCTGGACGTGGTCCGCATCGCGCTGCCGCTGCTGGTGTACTTCGCGGTCATGTTCTTCGGCACCTTCCTGCTGGGCAAGGCGATCGGCCTCGCCTACGACCGCACGGCCACCCTCGCCTTCACTGCCGCCGGCAACAACTTCGAGCTGGCCATCGCCGTCGCCATCGCCACCTTCGGTGTCACCTCCGGCCAGGCCCTGTCCGGCGTCGTCGGACCGCTCATCGAAGTCCCGGTCCTGATCGGCCTGGTCTACGTCGCGCTCGCCTGGCGCAAGAGGTTCACCACCGACGCGGTGACGACGGCCCCGTGACGCGAGGGGCGGAGCGCCAGCGGGGGTACGGTCCGGCCGCGGTCGGCGGCGTCAGCCGCGTCGGCGGGTGTCAGCCGCGCAGGTCGAGCATGGCGGACATGGCCGCCACCACGGACGGGGCGACCTGGTAGTAGACCCAGGTGCCGCGCCGCTCGGAGGTCAGCAGGCCTGCCTCGCGCAGCTTCTTGAGGTGGTGGGAGACGGTCGGCTGGGAGACGCCGACGTCGGCGATGTCGCACACGCACGCCTCTCCGCCCGGATGGGAGGCGATCTTGGAGAACAGGCGCAGTCGCACCGGGTCCGACAGGGCCTTGAACATGGCGGCCGTCTTCTCCGCGTCTGCCTGGGACAGTTCCCCGGCGGTGATCGGGGGGCAGCACGGCACGACGTCACCGTCCTGCGGGACGGGCAGCTCCACGACCTCTGATTTCGACATACGTCTATGTTGACACTTGTCGATACGGGTGGCAAGCTCCGAGGCGTGGACACGTATCGACTGACATCGATACACCGAACGCCGGCAGCACATCCGGCTGACGCCTTCACTCACCCGCGCTGACCCCCTTCGCCCCTCAAGGAGACCGAGCATCATGAGCACGCAGCAGCTCCCCGTCGTCGTCATCGGAGCCGGTCCCGTCGGACTCGCCGCCGCCGCCCACCTGACCGAACGGGGCATCGAGCCACTCGTTCTGGAAGCGGGGGACGGCCCCGGCGCGGCCGTGCGCGAGTGGAGCCACGTACGCCTGTTCTCGACCTGGGGCGAGGTCGTCGACCCGGCCGCCGAGAAGCTCCTGGCCCCCACCGGCTGGACCCGGCCCGACCCCGCGACGTACCCGTCCGGCGGCGACTGGGCCGAGCGCTACCTCGAGCCGCTCGCCGACGCCCTCGGCGACAAGGTCCGTACCGGCGCCACCGTCACCGGCGTCTCCCGGGCCGGCCGCGACCGCGTCGTCGACGCCGACCGCGACGCCCAGCCCTTCGTCGTCCACGCCGAGTACGCCGACGGCCGCGAGGAGCGGATCCTCGCCCGCGCCGTGATCGACGCCTCCGGCACCTGGACCACCCCGTCCCCGGCCGGCGGCAGCGGCCTGCCCGCGCTCGGCGAGAGGGCGGCGGCCGACCGCATCTCGTACCGCGTCCCGGACCTGACGGACCCGGCCGTCCGCGCCCGCCACACCGGCAGGCGCACCGCCGTGATCGGCTCCGGCGCCTCCGCCTTCACCGCGCTCGCGTACCTCGCCGAGCTGGCCGAGGCGGCCGACGGGGCCGGCACGAAGACGGTGTGGATCCTGCGCCGTGGCATCTCCGGCTCCACCTTCGGCGGCGGCACCGCCGACCAACTGCCCGCCCGCGGCGCGCTCGGCCTCGCCGCGAGGGCCGCCGTCGACGACGGCCACGCCGACGCCGTCACGGGCTTCCGCACCGAGTCGTTCGAACGCGACGGTGACGGCCGCCTGGTCCTGGTGGGCGAGGACGGCCGCCGCCTGGAACCGGTGGACGAGGTGATCGTGCTGACCGGATTCCGTCCCGACCTGTCCTTCCTCTCCGAGATCCGCCTTCGCCTCGACGAGCGCCTCCAGGCCCCGGCGGAACTCGCCCCGCTGATCGACCCCAACCAGCACTCCTGCGGCACCGTGTACCCCCACGGCCACCGCGAACTGTCCCACCCCGAGCAGGGCTTCCACCTGGTCGGCATGAAGTCCTACGGCCGCGCCCCGACGTTCCTCGCCATGACCGGGTACGAGCAGGTCCGCTCCGTCGTCGCCGCGATCGCCGGCGACCTCGACTCGGCCGACCGCGTCGAACTCACCCTCCCCGAAACCGGGGTCTGCGGCGGCGCGGGCCTGTTCGACACCTCCGACGCCCCCGACGCCCCCGACTCCCAGCAGGCCGACGGTGGTGGCTGCTGCGCGCCCGCGCCGCAGCAGCCGGTCCAGCTCGGTGCGATCGCGACGACGGGGGTGGCCGTGGCCGTCGAGGAGACTCAGGAGGGTGGCTGCTGCGGCTCGTGACCACCCGAGGGAGGCCCGTGTGCTTGGGTGTGGGGCGCTGCGACAAACTCCAACTCTCCGCCCAGCCGCTCCACGAAGGGACCAAGCGTCACGTGCACGTGCTGATCCTCGGCGGCACCACGGAGGCCCGCCGCCTCGCCGAACTGCTGGCGGCCGGACCGCTGCCGGGACTGCGCGTGACGAACTCCCTGGCGGGACGGGTGTCCGCGCCCCGGACGCCGCCGCCCGGCGAGGTCCGCGTCGGCGGCTTCGGCGGCGCCGAGGGACTCGCCGCCTGGCTCCGCGAGCACACCGTCGACCTGCTGGTCGACGCCACCCACCCCTTCGCCGGCACGATCGGCTTCCACGCGGCACGGGCCGCCGCCACCGCCGGTGTCCCCCTCCTCGCCCTGCGCCGCCCCGGCTGGACGCCGGTCGAGGGGGACGTCTGGCATGACGCGGGCTCCTTGGCGGAAGCCGCCGCACTGCTGCCCGCGCTCGGCCGACGGGTCTTCCTGACCACCGGCCGAATGGGCCTCGCGGCCTTCGCGGACTTCGCGGCCTCAGCAGACCCGGCCGACCCGGCCGACCTGTGGTTCCTCGTACGCTCCGTCGAGGCCCCCGAAGGGCATCGTCCGCCCCGTACGGAGGTACTGCTCGACCGCGGCCCCTTCACCCTCGACGGCGAGCGCGAACTGCTGCGCCGGCACCGGATCGACGTCCTGGTCACCAAGGACAGCGGGGGAGCGGCTACCGCACCCAAGCTGACGGCCGCCCGTGAGGCCGGGGTGCCCGTGATCGTGGTGCGCAGGCCGCCGGTGCCCGACGAAGTACCGGTGGCGACCGGGCCGGAGCAGGCGGCGCGGTGGGTCCTTGAGGCGCACGCGAGACGCCCGCCCCGGGACTGACGCGGCGCCGACACCACCGGGCCCGGGACGCCCGGGACCGACCCGGAGCCCGTCCGCTCCCCCCCGTGCCACCTACCCCCCGCTCACTCCTCCTCGCTCGCGATCGCGTTGATCGCGGCGGCGGCCATGGCACTGCCGCCGCGACGGCCCCGTACGACCAGGTGCTCCAGGCCCGAGGGGTGCGCGGCCAGGGCGTCCTTGGACTCGGCGGCACCGACGAAGCCGACGGGCACGCCGATGACGGCGGCCGGGCGCGGCGCCCCCTCCTCGATCATCTCCAGGAGGCGGAAGAGCGCGGTGGGCGCGTTGCCGACGGCGACCACGGCCCCCTCCAGCCGGTCGCGCCACAGTTCGAGGGCGGCGGCGCTGCGCGTGGTGCCGAGCCTGGCCGCCAGCTCGGGGACGGCGGGGTCGGAAAGGGTGCACACGACGTCGTTGTTCGCGGGCAGCCGCCTGCGCGTGACGCCGCTGGCCACCATCCGCACGTCGCAGAGGACGGGCGCACCGGCCCGCAGGGCCTCGCGGGCGCGGGCGACCACACCGGGCGTGTGACCGAGGTCGCGGACGAGGTCGACCATGCCGCAGGCGTGGATCATCCGGACCGCGACCCGGCTGACGTCGGCGGGCAGGCCCGAGAGGTCGGCCTCCGCGCGGATGGTGGCGAAGGACTGGCGGTAGATCGCCGCGCCGTCCTTCTCGTAGTCGTACGTGGTCACGGCGGGGAGCATACCGACCCGACCGTCACCCGCGGGCACACTCCGCCCTCCGCGACGAACCGCTCGCCCACCTGGGCCGAGATAGGACGCGCAGACGGGCGTCACCACGCCTCCGAGTCCTTCGCGCCGCCCTTCTCGCCGTCGTGCGGCGGGTGCGCCCTACGGCCCGTTCCGCGGGCCCCCGCCCCCGACCGCAGCCGCATCGCGGTCAGCGGGAGCACGAGTACGGAGATCATCGCGGCGCCGACCAGCGAGGCCGCCTGATCCGTGCCGAGGAGTTCCTGGTCGACGCCGATGGTCGTGATGGCGACGACCAGCGGCAGGCACGTCGAGGCGAACAGCGCCAGCGCCACCCGGTCCGTACGGCCGAGATCCCTGGGCGCGAGCGCGTACACCGGGACACCGCGGACCAGCAGGACGAGCAGGAGGAAGCCCGGCACCAGCAGCAGGGCGCCCGGGTCGTGCAGCAGCGCGGCCAGGTCGAACTCGATGCCCGTGACCACGTAGAAGAGGGGCACGAGGAAGCCGAAGCCCATGGCCTCCACCTTCCCCAGGACCACCTCGCTGCTCGCCGGCGCGGCCCGGTGCAGCACGAGACGGGTCAGGACGCCCGCGGCGAACGCGCCCAGCAGGACGTCGAGGCCGAAGGCCTCGGCCAGGCCCAGCATGCACGCGAGCAGCAGCATCACGAACCGGACCGCGAACTGGCCGCTGCTGTGCAGGGTCAGCTCGGTCAGCCGGGCGAACCACGGCGGCCTCGGGCGCAGCGCCCAGAACACGGCGGCGGCCGTGATCGCCCCGAACGCGGCCAGCAGCGCCGCCGACTCGGCCGGCCTGCGCCCACTGAGCAGCAGCGCCACCGCGACCACGGGCCCGAACTCGCCGACCGCGCCGAACGCCGACATCACCGCCCCGAACCGGCCGCGCTGTTCGCCGCTGTCCCGCAGCATCGGCAGTACGGTGCCCAGCGCGGTGCTGGTCAGCGCGGTACCGATGACGAACGCCTCGAAGACGTCCCCGCCGCTGATCGCCAGGGCCAGCGCGATGCCGGCGGCGAGGGAGACCAGCCAGGACCACATGGAGCGGCGCAGCGTGTCGCCCCGGACGGCGGCGAAGTCGATCTCGTACCCGGCCAGGAAGATCAGCATGGACAGGCCGAGGTCGGCAAGCGTGTCGACGACGTCGTCGGGGTGGGCCCAGCCGAGTACGTCCGGGCCGACCAGGATGCCCAGGCCGATCTCGAAGATGACCAGGGGGATGCGGATCCGCCGCCCCGTCGCGTGGACGAGGAGAGGCGCCAGCACGGCGGCCGCCATGATCAGGACGAGGGTCCCGGGGTGCGTCATGAGGTGGGACGGCGGGGCGCGTCCGCCGGCACGGCGGGCCGCGACTCCGTGGTCCGAGACATCGACGCTCCCTCGCAGACGGTGGACCGGGACCGAGGCTTGGATCCGGGCCGACGGCGCACGGCCAGTGCCACTGTCGCCCCCCGAGGAGACCCGGACTACTGGGCGTACGCCGTTAGGGGGCGTGCGGACCGGATTCACGCATACGCCGGCGTACAGAGCGTGAAGCCACCTTTTGCGCCCCAAATGAACCCATAAGAGAATAGGACGCGTTGCACTTGGAGGTGCGCCATGTCCGCTCCCGGCCCGGCCCTCACACGGCGAGGCACGACTCCGGCAGAACGAGGACTGGAACGAGGACCCGATCCGGTCCGGATCACCCTGTCGATCAACGGCACCGAGCACAGCCTCGACATCGAGCCACGCGTCAGCCTCCTGGACGCGCTGAGGGAACACCTGGACCTGACCGGCGCCAAGAAGGGCTGTGACCAGGGCACCTGCGGAGCCTGCACCGTGTGGGTCGACGGACGGCGGGCACTCGCCTGTCTCACCCTGGCGCTGACCTGCGAGGGCCACGAGGTCACGACGATCGAAGGACTCTCCCCGGGCGAGGGTCCGGGCGCGGGTCCAGGCGAGGGTCAGGGCGAGGGTCCTGGCGAGGAACTGCACCCCGTGCAACGGGCCTTCGTCGAGCAGGACGCCTTCCAGTGCGGCTACTGCACGCCCGGCCAGATCATGTCCGCGGTGGCCCTGATCGAGGAAGGCCACGCGGAGGACGACGCCGAGATCAAGGAGTGGATGAGCGGCAACATCTGCCGATGCGCCGCCTACCCCAACATCCGGGCCGCGATCCGCGCCGTCCGCGACCAGAGTTAGGGAGACTCCTGTGCGGCCCATCTCCTACCTCCGTGCCACCGACGCGGCGAACGCCGTCGAGGCCGTCAGTACGGACCCCACCAGCGACTTCCTCGCCGGCGGCACCACCGAGGTCGACCTGCTCCGGCAGGAAGTGCTGAACCCCCGCCGGCTGGTCGACATCAACGACCTGCCGCTGACCGGCATCGACGTCACCCCCGAAGGCGGCCTGCGCATCGGCGCACTGGCCCGGATGAGCGACGTCGCCGCCGACCCCGTCGTACGCGAGCGCTTCCCGATGATGGCCGAGGCGCTGGAGTCGGGAGCGTCTCCGCAGTTGCGCAACATGGCGTCCATGGGCGGCAACCTGCTGCAACGCGTGCGCTGTTCGTACTTCCGCGATGCCGAGTCCCCGTGCAACAAGCGGGAACCGGGCACCGGCTGCTCGGCGATCGAAGGCTTCAGCCGCACGCACGCCGTGCTCGGCACCAGCGAACACTGCATCGCCACCCACCCCTCGGACCTGGCCGTGGCCCTGGTGGCCCTGGACGCCCGGGTGCACACCCTGGGACCGAAGGGCGAACGGACCCACGCCGCCGACGACTTCTTCCTCCTCCCCGCTCACTCCCCGCACCGCGAACACCCCATGGAACACGGAGAGTTGATCACCGGCATCGAGGTGCCGGCCACACCGGTGGCGCGCCAGTCGCTCTACCTCAAGGTCCGGGACCGCGCATCGTACGAGTTCGCGCTGGTCTCGGTGGCGGTCGCGCTGTCCGTGGTGGACGGCACGATCGCGGACGTACGCATGGCCCTCGGCGGCGTAGCCACCAAACCCTGGCGGGCCCGACGGGCCGAGGACTTCCTCGTCGGCGCGACCACCGAACCCGACAACTTCGCCATGGCCGCACGTGTGGAGCTGGCCGACGCCCGGCCCACCCCCATGAACGCCTTCAAGGTCGAACTCGCCCAGCGCGCGATCGTCCGCGCCCTGCGCACACTCGGCGACGGAACGGGAACGGGGCCGTCGCCCAGGCCTGGAACCGGGAGCCCGTCATGACCGCGACCATCCGGCCCGCGCCCGCCGCCACGGGACAGCCCCTCGACCGCGTCGACGGCCACGCCAAGGTCGGCGGACACGCGCGGTACTCCGCCGAGATCCCCATCCCGGACATGGCGTACGCGTACGTCGTCGGCTCCCGCATCGCCGCCGGACGAGTCACCGGGATCGACGCCGGTGCCGCACTGGCCGAGGAGGGCGTACTGGCCGTCCTCACCCACCAGACGCTGCCGAGAATCGCCGAACAGCCCCCGCTCATCCCCTCGCTCGGCGGCACGGCGGCACCCGGTCAGACCTTCTTCCCCATGCAGGACGACACCGTGCACTACGCGGGCCAGCAGATCGCGCTGGTCGTCGCCGACACCTGGGAGCGGGCCCAGCACGCGGGACGGCTGCTGCGCGTCTCCTACGAGGAGACTCCTCCCGTCACCACCCTCGACCAGGGGCGCGACCTGACCTACGAACCCGAGCGGATCTTCGGGGGCTGGCTGCCGGGCCGCATCGAACGCGGCGACGTGGACGCCGGGCTGCGGGAGGCCGACGTCACGGTGGACGGCACGTACACCTACGCGGCCAACCACCACAACCCGCTCGAGGCGTCCTGCACCACGGCCCAGTGGGACGGCGACGACCTGCTGCTGTACGACGCCACCCAGGGCGTCAACGCCACCCAGATGACCGTCTCCCGGCTGCTCGGCGTTCCGATGGCGCGGATCCGGGTCCTCGGCCACTACGTCGGCGGCAGCTTCGGATCGAAGGCGATGATCCACGCCCATCCGACGCTCGCCGCGATGGCGGCACGCGCGGTCGGCAGGCCCGTCAAGCTCTTCCTCACCCGCGAGCAGATGTTCACGTCGGTCGGTCACCGCGAGGAACAGGAGCAGCATCTGACGCTCGGTGCGACCCGCGAGGGCCGGCTGACCGTCATACGGCACCTCAAGCTCTCCCCGACCTCCCACTTCGACGACTGGGCGGAACCGTCCATCGGCACGTCCTCGCAGATCTACGCGTGCCCCCACTACGAGGGCGCCTACCGGCTGTTCCGTGCCAACACCATGACTCCCACCTTCATGCGCGCACCGGGCGAGGCCAGCGGCATGCACGCGCTCGAGTGCTCACTGGACGAACTCGCGCACGAACTCGGCCTGGACCCGATCGAGCTGAGGCTGCGCAATCACACCGACGTCGACGCCATGACGGGACATCCGTGGTCCAGCAGCGGCCTGCGGGAGTGCTACGAGCGCGGCGCCGACCGCTTCGGCTGGGCCGGCCGTGACCCCCGCACGGGCATCCGCAGAGAAGGCGACTGGCTGATCGGCACCGGCATGGCCACCGCCAGTTACCCGGTCGCCCCGCTCGCCAACCCGCAGCGGGCCCGCGCGCGTCTCTACGCCGACGGCACGGCGGTCGTCCAGGCCGCCACCCCCGACTTCGGCACCGGTGTCGCCACGGTCATGACCCAGGTCGCGGCCGACGGCCTGGGGCTCGGCGTGGACCGGTGCCGCTTCGAGAACGGTGACACCGATCTGCCCAGCATCGCCGCCGCGGTCGGCTCGGCCGGCGCCGGCATGATCAGCGCGGCCGTGCACAGCGCCGCCACGGCTCTGCGCCGGCAACTCGTGGCCGCCGCCGTCGCGGACCCCGGCTCGCCGCTGTACGGTGCGGACCCGATCCGCGTGGTCGTGCGGGACGGCGTCATGACCGCCGAGGACGCGTCCGAGTCGTACAGCGACCTGCTGCGGCGCACCCTGCGGCCGGACGCCGAGGCCGTGGGGCAGTGGAACCCGCCCGCCCACGACATTCCCTACGGGATGATGACCTTCGGCGCCCAGTTCGCCGAGGTCGCCGTGGACGCGGACCTGGGCGTCGTACGGGTGCGGCGGCTGACCGGGGCCTTCGCGCCCGGCCGGGTCCTCAATGCCAAGACGGCCCGCAGCCAGCTCATGGGCGGCATGCTGTGGGGCCTCGGCCAGGCCCTGCTGGAAGCCAACCACACGCACCCGGACACGGGACGCTGGGCCAACGCGAGCCTCGGCGAGTACCTCGTGCCCGTCAACGCGGACGCACCCGACGTCGACGTCGAACTGATCGAAGTCGAGGACGACGTCGTCAACCCCCTGGGCGTCAAGGGCGTCGGCGAGATCGGCCAGGTCGGCGTCTCGGCCGCCATCGCCAACGCGGTGCACCACGCCACGGGCCGACGGATCCGCACACTGCCGATCACCATCGAGGACCTGATCTGAGCCCACGCGCTTCCGCTCAGGAGCGGGGCGAGGCGGTGGTGCCGGTGGGGGTGCCGGTGCGGGAGCGATGGGCGCGGATCTCCTCGTGGTGGTCCGCGGCCCAGCCGATCAGCCGCATGGCGATCTCGTGCAGGCCGCGGCCGAGCGGGGAGAGGGCGTACTCCACCCGCGGCGGAACCTCGGCGTATGCGGTGCGCGTGATCAGGCCGTCCTCGGCGAGCTGGCGCAGGGTGTGCGTGAGCATGCGCTGGGAGATGCCGGGGATCCGGCGCTGCAGGTCGGTGTAGCGCACTGGGCCGTTCTCCAGGACGGCGATGATCAGCATGCTCCACTTGTCGCCGACCCGGTCCAGCACCTGCCGGACGAAGGCCATGCTGTCGGCGGGGATGCTCGCACACGGCCCGACCGCGGCCGCCATCTCCGTATCGGTGCTGTCCGGCATGGCACCCATTCCTCTCCGTCGCGCACACCCATGTGCCTTTTGTAACAACTTCCATACTGTCGCATCATGGCGCTACGAACAAACAGTAGGAATTGGAGTTCGGGCCATGAAAGTAGAGATCTGGGCCGAGGTCACCTGCCCCTGGTGCGGGCTCGGCAGCCACCGTGTGGACCGGGCCGTGGAGCGGTTCGAGCACAGCGACGAGGTCGAGGTCGTCCACCACCCCTTCCCGCTGGGCGACAGCCTCCCCACCGACCGCACGATCAGCGTCCGCGAGCTCCTGCTGCGCAAGTACGGCATGAGCGGCGCGCAGGCAGAGGCGGCGACCGGGCAGATTGAGACGCAGGCCGCCGCCGAGGGCCTGATCCCCTACCGGGTGCTGGACAACGTCGTCGGCAACACCGACCTGGCACACGAGTTCCTGGCCCACGCCTCCGCGCAGGGCAAGAACCGCGAGGCCTGGGACACGGTCTTCCGCACCTACTTCGGCAAGGCGGAGCCCGTCTTCACCCTGGACGACCTGCTCCGCCTCCCCGACGAGCTGGGCCTGGACCATGACCTGACGCGCCGGGCGCTCACCGAGCGCCGCTACCGCACCCAGGTCCAGGAGGACGCCCGCCGCGCCCGTCGCCTGGGCGCCACCGGCGCCCCGTTCACCGTCGTCGACGGCCGCTACGGCGTCCCCGGCGCCCAGAACAGCGACGCCCTGCTCGACCTGCTCCGTACCGCCTGGGACGAATCCCACCCGGTCACCCTCACCCCGGCGGGCGACGCCCCGGCCTGCGGCCCCGACGGCTGCGCCGCCCCGACCCGCCCCTGACCGTCACCCCTCTTCGCAGCTCTTCGCATCTCTTCGCACCCCTTCGAAAGGCCCAACCGCCATGTCGTACCTGCTGCATATCGACTCCTCCTCGCTCGGCGAGGCCTCCGTCTCCCGCCAGGTCGCCCAGTCCTTCCGCGACCAGTGGCAGGGCCCGGTCGTCCACCGCGACCTCGCCGCCGCACCGGTGCCACACGTGACGGCGGCGGGCGTGACGGCCCGCACCACCGACCCGGCCCGGCACACCCCCGAGCAGGCCAAGGCCCAGGCCCTGCAGGACGAGCTGATCGAGGAGTTCCTCGGCGCCGGCGCGTACCTGTTCACGGTGCCGCTGTACAACCTGTCCATGCCGTCGGTGTTCAAGGCGTGGCTGGACCAGATCCTCGTCACAGACCGGACCTTCACCCACACGGGCGACGCCTCCCCGGCCGCGGGCCGCCCCGTCCTGCTGATATCCGCCCGGGGCGGCAGCTACAGCCCCGGCGCCCCCAGGGAGGGCTTCGATTACCTGGTGCCCACGCTGGAAGCCGTCCTGGGCCACGAAGACCTCCTCGGCCTGGACGTCACCACCGTGACGCCCGAACTGACCATGGCCCCCCACGCCCCGGCCCTCGCCTCCCTCCTCCCCCTGCACGAGGCGTCCATGAAGTCCGCCCACGACCGCGCCCGCACACTCGCCGCGGCCTTCGACACCCGACGAGCCGCCTGACCTGGCGGAACAGATGTCCTGGCTCGAGAGGGAGCACCCTCCCGAGCCAGACCTGTTCCCCTACTTCCACTTCGGCAAAGTTCAGCTCGCGCGCTTCTCTGAACTGGACCCGCCGAACAACGGTGCGAGCGCCCGGCGTAGATCTTCGAACCGGCGGTAGTGAAGGGCGGTCATTCCCGCTTCGCGCGCTGCCACGACGTTGGCGGCGGTGTCGTCTATGAAGAGGCAGCGGTCTGCTGCGGCGCCAAGTTGTCCGGCGGCGATGCGGTAGACCTGCGGGTCGGGCTTGGCGACGCCGATGCGGGCGGTGTTGACCACGGTGTCGGCCAGGTCGGCGAGTCCCTGTCGTTCCAGGTCGCACTCCAATCGGGTGGTCGCGTTGGAGACCAGGGCGACGGCTGCGACTTCGCGCGCCTGCCGAAGCAGTGCGACCACTTCTTCATCGACCACCGGAAGGAGATCCGACCAGGCCGTGACCGCGGCGCAGGCCCGCTCGTGGGATCCGTAGGTGTCGGTGAGGTCGGCCGCGACTGCGGCCCGCCATTGCGCATCAGTGATCCTCCCCGTGATGGCGGGCAGCAGACGGCCTGGTGCGAAGGCCGCGGTTGCGAGCGCGCCGAGGGGCAGTCCGTGGGCTTCCTCAAGCGCGTCGGCGGCGGGCCAGTGCCGGACGACGCCGTCGATGTCGCAAAGCACGGCGTCATAGGGCGGAAGCGGCATGGTCGACTACTCCTCGTTGGTCGTTCGACGGCTGATCTCGGCGGCGTGGGTGGCCCAGCCCCCGGCGGCGGCTCGCCGCCAGTTGACGGCGAACTCGTGCGTGCCGACAAGTAACAGCAGAAGCCCTGGTGGCGCACATACTCCACGGTTCTCACTCCGACCCGCTACGACGGTTACCCAGCCCTGGAAGCAGGTGCCGCCGAGCCGGACAGCTACCAGCCCCTGCTCGTTCCCGGCCTGCTCCAGACCGAGGACTACGCTCGCGCCGTCATCGCCCAGATGCGTCCTGATCTCACTCCCGATCAAGTCGACGCACTGGTCAAGGTACGCATGGAACGCCAGGCAGGCCGGGAATCCGGCGAGCACCCCGCCACCCTGTGGGCCGTCTTGGACGAAGCAGTCCTTCACCGCGTCATCGGCTCGCCCGCCGTGATGCGCCAGCAGTGCGCGCACCTCGTCCAGGCCGGCGAACAGCCGAACGTCACCGTCCAGTTCCTCCCGTTTTCCCTCGGTGCGCACCCCGGCCTCTACGGCCCGTTTGTCATCCTCACCTTCCCCCGACCTACGGCCCCGCTGGTCTGGCTGGAGAACCCCAACCAACTCCGTGTACCTGGAGTCCGAGAGTGACCCGTCCCGTCGCCCGCGCGCCGAGATCGCTGACCTTGGTGCGTACGCAGCGCGGAACTCGCGTCGGCTGAGACCCTGAGCGAGCCGCACGTGCACCGTGTCATCCGTCACCTGGACCTGGGAGTGCCCGCGTGAGTGATCAGCAGGACAAGCCGTTCCTCCAGATCGTGGTCTGCGCGGCCGGGGTCGCAGCCGACGTCGGCCGGCTGATCACCGCGGCACAGGAACGGCACTGGGACGTAGGCGTCGTCGCCACCCCGCAAGGGCTCGGCTTCCTGGACGCGGAGGCGATCGAGGCCCAGATCGGCCGCCCCGTCCGTTCGGCCTGGCGGTCACCGGGGGAGCCGCGCCCGAGTCGGCCGGCGGATGCGGTCGCGGTCGCCCCGGCCACCTTCAACACGGTCAACAAGTGGGCCGCCGGAATCTCCGACAACCTCGCGCTGGGCATCCTGTGCGAGGCCCCGGCGATGGGCGTTCCGGTCGCAGTGCTGCCGTACCTGAATTCCGCCCAGGCCGCCCACCCCGCCTATCGCCGGAGTCTGGACGTGCTGCGCGAGATGGGCGTCCTGATCGGTTCCTACGAGCCCCACCGGCCGAAGGCGGGCGGCGGGGCCGAGCGCTACCGCTGGGAGGAAGTGCTGGAACTGCTTGCTCCCACGCTGTCCGTCAGGTCGTGATCAGGCCCCCGCCCGATCCGCAAGAAACCCCGGCTCAGGGCCACACCAGGCAATACGGCTGATGCCCCGCCTCGTGCAGCCGGTGTGAGAAGTCCTGCCACTCGTGCAGGAGCTGGTACACGTTGAACGCGTCGCGCGGGCCGCCCCGGTCCGGGACCGTGGACCAGATGAAGGCGGCCGCGCCGACCGCCTCCTCGCCGATGCCGCGCAGGGGGTCGACGACGGTCATCGGGAGTTTCACGACGGCGTAGTCGGGGTGCAGGACGACCAGTTCCAGTGGGGGGACCTTGTGCAGGGGGACGCCCTCGATGCCGGTGAGGACCATGGCGGCCATGGTCTCCGGCTTGATCTTGGTGAACATGCCGTTCATCCCGAGCTCGTCGCCGCCGAGTTCCTCGGGGCGCATCGAGATCGGGACGCGGGCCGCGGTCGCGCCGTCGGGCGCGCCGAAGTACTTGTAGGTCACCCCCACCCGACCACCATTCCTGCTCTCCGCCCCCAGCCGGTCGGTCCGCCGGTCGGCCCGGTCGGGCTCGCTCGGTGTGCCGTGTGTCTGACGTGCTTCGGACGCTTCCTCCGCCTCGCGTCGGTGCCTTCCCCGCCGGGCACGTCGAGGACCCAGGTCGTCGGTCCCCTCGCCCAGTCCGCCACCGCGATGCATATCTCCACCCGACTGCTTTTCTAGGACGCGTGGCCCCCGCCGCGCAACCCGATCATCGTGTCAGTGACCTCCCCCACGTCCGCTCGGCGAAACGTGCGGTGAAACATATGTCCGCAGGACGCCGGCGGCCGCTCTCCACGCCGCCCTGGTGAGCTGTGTGGACGGGCTCCAGTCTGGCAGACGGTACGGCGGTCGGGGCGGTTGTCTACCCTGAGGAGGTCACCCTGGGCAACCAGAGGCCGGGCACGGGCCGAGCAGGGTCCGAGCAGGGTCCGAGCGGAGCCCGAGCAGAGTCCGATACGTCGGAGAAGGTCAAGAAGGTCGGAGAAGTCGCAGGTCATGAGCGAACTGGCATATCCATACGAAGTACCGGCCTCGCAGGCTCTGTTCGACCGTGCGGCGGCCGTCACGCCCGGCGGTGTGAACTCCCCGGTGCGGGCCTTCCGCGCCGTCGGCGGCACGCCCCGGTTCATGGTGTCCGGCACGGGGCCGTATCTGACCGACGCCGACGGGCGGGAGTACGTCGACCTGGTCTGCTCCTGGGGGCCGATGATCCTCGGGCACGCCCACCCCGAGGTGATCGCCGCGGTGCAGGACGCGGTGGCGCGCGGGACGTCGTTCGGTACGCCCGCCGAGGGTGAGGTCGCGCTCGCGGAGGCGATGGTCGAGCGGGTCGCCCCGCTGGAGCAGGTGCGGCTCGTGTCCAGCGGGACCGAGGCCACCATGTCCGCCATCCGGCTCGCGCGCGGGTTCACGCGGCGCACCAAGGTGATCAAGTTCGCCGGGTGCTACCACGGTCACGTCGACTCGCTGCTGGCCGCCGCCGGCTCCGGCGTCGCCACCTTCGCGCTGCCCGACACCCCCGGTGTCACCGGCGCCCAGGCGAGCGACACGATCGTGCTGCCGTACAACGACCTGGAGGCCGTGCACGCCGCCTTCGCCGCCCACCCCGGCGAGATCGCCTGCGTGATCACGGAGGCGTCCCCCGGCAACATGGGCGTCGTGCCGCCGCTGCCCGGGTACAACCAGGGGCTGAAGGACGCGTGCGCCGCGGGCGGCGCGCTGTTCGTCTCCGACGAGGTCATGACCGGGTTCCGGACCAGCCGGGCCGGGTGGTACGGCGTCGAGGGCGTCGTTCCCGATCTGATGACCTTCGGGAAGGTCATGGGCGGTGGGTTCCCGGCCGCGGCCTTCGGCGGGCGGGCCGACGTCATGGCGCACCTCGCCCCCGCCGGGCCCGTCTACCAGGCCGGCACCCTCTCCGGAAACCCCGTCGCCACCGCCGCCGGTCTCGCCCAGCTACGGCTCCTCGACGACGCGGCGTACGACACGGTCAACGCCGTGTCGGCGCGGATCCAGTCGCTCGTCACCGAGGCGCTCGCCAAGGAAGGCGTAGCGCACACGCTGCAGAGCGCCTCCAACATGTTCTCCGTGTTCTTCACCGACCGGCCGGTCACCAACTACGACGAGGCCAGGGCGCAGGACTCCTTCCGGTTCACCGCCTTCTTCCACTCGCTCCTCGCGAACGGCGTCTATCTGCCGCCCTCCTCCTTCGAGTCCTGGTTCGTGTCCACCGCCCACGACGAGCGGGCCGTCCAGCGCATCGCCGACGCCCTTCCGGCGGCGGCCCGCGCGGCCGCGGAGGCAAAGGCATGAGCGGCGACGGCATCAGCGGCGACGGCATGAGCAACGGCAACCGTGACAGCGGCGAAGAGCTGACCGTCGTCCACGTCATGCGGCACGGCGAGGTCGAGAACCCCACCGGCGTCCTCTACGGCCGGCTGCCCGGTTACCACCTCTCCGAGCTGGGCCGGCGCATGGCCGACCGGGTCGCCGAGCACCTCGCCCCCCGCGACGTGACGTACGTCGTGGCCTCCCCGCTGGAGCGGGCGCAGGAGACGGCGACGCCCATCGCCAAGACGCACGGGCTCGACCTCGACACCGACGCCCGGCTCCTCGAGGCCGAGAACGTCTTCCAGGGCAAGACCTTCGGCATCGGCGACGGCGCGCTGCGCCGGCCCGCCAACTGGAAGCACGTGGTCAACCCCTTCAAGCCGTCCTGGGGCGAGCCGTACGTCGACCAGGTCGTGCGGATGAAGGGCGCCCTGGACGCGGCCCGGGACCGGGCGCGCGGGCACGAGGCCGTGGTCGTCAGTCACCAGTTGCCGATCTGGATCCTGCGTTCGTACGTCGAGCGGCGGCGGCTGTGGCACGACCCGCGCAAGCGGCAGTGCACGCTGGCGTCCCTGACGACGTTCACGTACCGGGGCGACCGGATCGTCTCCGTCGGCTACACCGAGCCCGCCCGCGACCTCGTCCCGGCCCACCTTCTCGCGGGGGCCAGGCCCGTGAAGGGACAGGGGAAGGCCTACGGGGCCTGAGGGTCGGCCGGTCCCGTCCCACCGCCGAGGGTCGTCCCGGTCCCTGAGAGGGTCGTCCCGTCCCGCCGCCCCAGGTCCGTTCCTGTGGGTCCGCTGTTACTCAATCCGCACAAATTTCCGGAACCCGCTCGTTCGTCGCGTCCTCTCACCTAGTGACCACCCAAGGACGCGACGAACGAGGTTGCGATGCGCACTTCCAACCGCACTCTCACCCGCAGGGGGATACTCGGACTCGGCGCGGGCGCCGCGGCCGCCGCCGGGCTCGCGGGCTGCGGATCCGGCTCCGGCTCATCGGGGGACGGCTCGCACCAGGCCGGCGATGCCGGGAAGCCCTCGCCCTCCGGCAGCGACAAGGCCCCCGCGAAGCCCATCGGTGACGGCTCCACGTCGTACACCGGCAAGCAGCCGCACCAGCCGGATGCGCCCGTGCCGCTGGAGCCCGGCCAGACCCCGCCGCAGTTCGTCGTCTTCTCCTGGGACGGGGCGGGCGAGGTCGGCAACGGGCTCTTCCCGCGCTTCCTGGACCTCGCCCAGGAGCACGGCGCGCACATGACGTTCTTCCTCTCGGGCCTGTATCTGCTGCCCGAGTCGAAGAAGCGCCTCTACGACCCGCCGAACAACCAGCGCGGCGCCTCCGACATCGGCTACCTCACCGACGAGCACATCAAGGCGACGCTGAAGAACGTCCACCGGGCCTGGCTGGACGGCCACGAGATCGGCACCCACTTCAACGGCCACTTCTGCGCGGGCGGCGGCAGCGTCGGCAACTGGACGTCCGCGCAGTGGCGCAGCGAGATCGACCAGGCGAAGTCCTTCGTGAAGGAGTGGCGGACCAACAGCGGCTGGACCGACCTGCCGTCCCTGCCCTTCGACTACGACAAGGAACTCGTCGGCGGCCGCACGCCCTGTCTGCTCGGCCAGGACAAGCTGCTGCCCACCGCCCGTGAGCTGGGCTGGCGCTACGACGCCTCCTCGCCCGGCGGCCGTCAGGTGTGGCCGGCGAAGAAGGACGGGATCTGGGACCTGCCGTTGCAGCAGATACCCTTCCCCGGCCACTCCTTCGAGGTCCTCTCGATGGACTACAACATCCTCGCCAACCAGTCGGTCAACTCGACCAACGCCCCCGCGCACAACTACCCGGGCTGGCGCAAACAGGCCACAAAATCGTATATATCCGGCTTCAAGCGGGCGTACGAGTCGAACCGGGCACCCTTCTTCATCGGCAACCACTTCGAGGAGTGGAACGGCGGCATCTACATGGACGCCGTGGAGAGCGCCCTCAAGCACATCGCGCAGGAGAAGGAGAAGGGCGGGGACATCCGGCTCGTCTCCTTCCGCCAGTTCACCGACTGGCTGGACGTGCAGAAGCCGGAGGTGCTCGACAAGCTCCGCACCGTCGAGGTGGGACAGCAGCCCGCCGGTGGCTGGAACGCGTTCCTCAAGGACTCGCCGGCCAGCTCGGGAGCGCCCTCGAACGCCGCCTGAAATGCGGGTTTCCGCCCGTGAGGGGGGTGCGCAAGATCCCTGGAACGGACATGCGAAACTTTTCACATGAGTGCCGCCAGCCGCGCCCCCCTGCGCTCGAACCGCTCGAACCGCTCGGACAGCTCGAATCGCTTGAGCCGCTCGAACCGCTCGAATCGCCCGAGTCGCACGTCCGGGGGCGGCATCACCGCCCGCGCCCGTCGCCGGGTCGTCCTGACCACCGGCGCCGCCGCGGTCGTGCTGCTCGCCACCGCCTGCAGCTCGGGCGGCACCTCGGGCGGCGGCGGCGACACCGGCTTCGTCACCGGCGCGGACGGCATCTCCACCGTCGACAAGGGTGAGCGGGCCGACGCCCCCGACCTGTCCGGCAAGACGGTCGACGGAGGACAGCTCGACGTCGACGACTACAAGGGCAAGGTCGTCGTCCTCAACGTGTGGGGATCCTGGTGCCCGCCCTGCCGCGCCGAGGCCAAGAACTTCGAGACGGTCTACCAGGACGTCAAGGACCAGGGCGTCCAGTTCGTCGGCATCAACACCCGCGACACGTCCACCGGACCGGCCCGCGCCTTCGAGAAGGAGTTCGGGGTCAGCTACCCGAGCCTGTACGACCCCACCGGCAAGCTGATGCTCCGCTTCGAGAAGGGCACCCTCAACCCGCAGGCCATCCCCTCCACGCTCATCATCGACCGGGACGGGAACGTCGCCGCGCGCACCCTCCAGGCGCTCAGCGAGGAGAAGCTGCGCAAGATGCTCGACCCGTTCCTCCAGTCGGAGAAGTGACGTGTCCGCAGTGACCACGCTCGCCGTCGAGGGCTACAACGGCACGGTGCTGAACGGCGCCCTGCTCGTCGCCCTCCCCATCGCACTGCTCGGCGGTCTCGTCTCCTTCTTCTCGCCCTGCGTCCTGCCGCTCGTCCCCGGCTACCTCTCCTACGTGACCGGCGTCACCGGCACGGACCTCGGCGAGGCCCGGCGCGGACGGATGGTCGCCGGAGCCTCCCTCTTCGTCCTCGGCTTCACCGCCGTCTTCGTCTCCAGCGGGGCGCTCTTCGGCTACTTCGGCTCCACGCTCCAGGAGGAACGCGGCACCCTGACCAAGGTGCTCGGCGTGCTCATGATCCTCATGGGCGTCTTCTTCGTCGGCCTCATGCCCTGGTTCACCCAGCGCGAGTTCCGCTTCCACAAGCGCCCCGTGACCGGCCTGGTCGGCGCACCCCTGCTGGGCGCGCTGTTCGGCATCGGCTGGACGCCCTGTATCGGCCCGACCCTCGCGTCCGTCCTGGCGCTCTCCGCCGACCAGGGCACCGCCGGCCGCGGCGCCATACTGACCGTCGCGTACTGCGTCGGCCTCGGCGTGCCCTTCGTGCTCGCCGCGGTCGCCTTCCGCAAGGCGCTCGGCGCCTTCGGCTGGATCAAGCGCCACTATGTCTGGGTGACGCGGATCGGCGGCATCATGATGATCGCGACCGGCGTGCTGCTGCTGACCGGCGCGTGGGACAGCATCGTGCAGGACATGCAGACCTGGTCCAACGGCTTCACTGTAGGGATCTGACCGATGAGCAACACCACCACGGGCAAGACCCCGACGACCGACGAGGACCAGGACCTCGGCGCCGCCGGCTCGCAGCTCTCCACCGCCCCCAAGGAGGAGGCCCCGAACCTCCCCTCACTCGGCGTCATCGGCTGGGCCCGCTGGTTCTGGCGACAGCTCACCTCGATGCGGGTCGCGCTGCTGCTGCTCCTGCTGCTCTCGCTGGGCGCGATCCCCGGCTCGCTGATCCCGCAGGACGGCGTCGACGCCGTGAAGGTCGAGGAGTTCCGCCAGAGCCACGACATCCTCGGGCCGCTCTACGACAAGCTCGGCCTCTTCCACGTCTACGGCTCGGTGTGGTTCTCCGCGATCTACATCCTGCTGTTCACCTCCCTCGTCGGCTGCATCGTCCCGCGCACCTGGCAGTTCGTCGGCCAACTGCGCGGCCGTCCGCCCCGCGCCCCCCGGCGCCTGAACCGGCTGCCCGCCTACACCACCTGGCGCACCGGGGCCGAGCCCGAGCAGGTCCGCGAGGACGCGCTCGCCCTGCTGAAGAAGCGCCGCTTCCGCGCCCACACCGTCGGCGACGCCGTCTCCGCCGAGAAGGGCTACGTCCGCGAGGCCGGCAACCTGGCCTTCCACGTCGCGCTGATCGTCATGCTGATCGCGTTCGCCTGGGGCCAGTTGTTCAAGTACGAGGGCAACAAGCTGATCCTGGAGGGCGACGGCTTCTCCAACACCCTCACCCAGTACGACGACTTCAAGTCCGGCAACCTCTTCGACCCGGACCACGACCTGGCCCCCTTCAGCTTCACCCTGAAGGACTTCCACGGCACGTACGAGGAGACCGGCCCCAACCGCGGCACCCCGCGCGTCTACGAGGCCAAGATCGACTACAGCGAGGGCGCCTACGGCGAGGAGCGCGCGACCACCATCAAGGTCAACGAGCCGCTGGACATCGACGGCTCGAAGGTCTACCTGGTCAGCCACGGCTACGCGCCCATCCTCACCGTCAAGGACGCCAAGGGCAACGTCGTCATGGACCGCGAGGCGACCGCCCTGCTGCCGCTGGACTCCAACGTCACCTCCTCCGGCGCCGTCATGGTCCGCGACGGCTACCGCAACGCCAAGGGGGAGAAGGAGCAGCTCGGCTTCAACGCCTTCTTCCTGCCGACGTACGGCGGCCAGGGCAGCACGATGCTGTCGACCTTCCCCGCGCTGAAGAACCCGATGCTCGCGCTCTCCGCCTACCACGGCGACCTCGGCGTCGACGCGGGCTTCGCGAAGAGCATCTACCAGCTCGACAAGGACAACCTGAAGGAGTTCAAGGACTCCGACGGCGAGCTGTTCAAGAAGCAGCTCAAGGTCGGCGACACCATGACCCTCCCGAACGGCGCCGGCACGGTCACCTTCAACGGCGTCCAGGAGTGGGCGGGCTTCCAGGTCACCCGGCAGCCCGCCGGCGGCTGGGCCCTCGGCGGCGCCGTCGTCGCCATCCTCGGCCTCGCCGGCTCCCTGTTCATCCAGCGCCGCCGGGTCTGGGTGCGCGCGGTCAAGGGCGCCGACGGCGTCACGGTCGTCGAGATGGCCGGCCTCGGCCGCAGCGAGTCCGCCAAGGTCCCCGAAGAACTGGGCGACCTCGCCGGAATCCTGTACGAGCGGGCACCGGACGCGCCCGCGAACGACGCGCCCGACAACGACGCGCCCAAGAACGACGACGACACCCCCGATACCCCCGACACCCACGTCGTATCTGCCGAAGGGGCTGAGAAATGACTCTCGCCGCCGCAACCGAGCTGGCCGCCGCGACCAACGAGAATCTCGCGAACGTCAGCAACACGCTGATCTACTCCGCGATGGCCGTCTACACACTGGCGTTCTTCGCGTACATCGCCGAGTGGCTCTTCGGCAGCCGCAGCAAGGTCGGCCGTACCGCGGCCGCCCTGACCGCCCAGGCCAACCAGGCCGACACGAAGGCGAAGGCCGCTCCGGCCGTCACCGTGAAGAAGGCCGGCGGCACCGCCGTACTGGAGCGGCCCCAGGTCGTGGTCCGCGCGGCGACCGGCAGCCGTGACGTACCCGACGGGCCCGGCGCGCACGGCGGCACCGTGCAGGGCGACCTGTACGGGCGGATCGCCATCTCGCTCACGGTCCTCGCGTTCGCCATCGAGGCGGGCGGCGTGCTGGCCCGCGCCCTGTCCGTGCAGCGGGCGCCGTGGGCCAACATGTACGAGTTCAACATCACGTTCACGACGGTCGCCGTCGGCGTGTACCTCGTACTGCTCGCCCTGAAGAAGAACATCCGCTGGCTCGGCCTGCCCCTGATCATCACCGTCCTGCTGGACCTCGGTCTCGCCGTCACGGTCCTGTACACCGAAAGCGACCAGCTCGTCCCGGCGCTGCACTCGTACTGGCTGTACATCCACGTCTCCACGGCGATCTTCTGCGGCGCGGTCTTCTACGTCGGCGCGGTCACCACGATCCTGTACCTGTTCAAGGACTCCTACGAGAACAAGCTGGCCACCGGCGGCACGCCCGGCCGCTTCGCCAACTCCGTCCTGGACCGCCTGCCCGCCGCCGCCTCCCTCGACAAGTTCGCCTACCGCGTCAACGCGGCCGTCTTCCCGCTGTGGACGTTCACGATCATCGCGGGCGCCATCTGGGCGGGCGACGCCTGGGGCCGCTACTGGGGCTGGGACCCCAAGGAGACCTGGTCCTTCATCACCTGGGTCGCCTACGCCTGCTACCTGCACGCCCGCGCCACCGCCGGCTGGAAGGGCCGCAAGGCCGCCTACCTGGCGCTGGCCGCCTTCGGCTGCTGGCTGTTCAACTACTACGGCGTCAACATCTTCGTCTCCGGCAAGCACTCCTACGCGGACGTGGGCCTGGGCGCCCTCCAGTCGGTCGGTTTCTGAACCACCTGAACGACCTGAACCACCTGAACCACCTGAACCAGGAGCCGCACGCCTCACCGGGCCGGAAGGAGCCCCAGGTGGGGTTCCACGCCGGTCAGTTCGCAGGAGGCGGCCCACAGGCGGGCAGCCACGGCGGCGTCGGCCATGTGGGCCGGGACGCGCTCGGACCGCGGTGCGCCGCGCATGCGGAAGACCCTGGGCCCCCACATCTGGCCGCCCCGCACGTCCGGGTCCAGCGTCGCCCGGACGACGGGCCACGCACCGGCCTCCTTGCCCTGCACCATCAGCGCGGCGGGCAGACCGCGCAGCCGCTCCCCGGCCGTCGTCGTGTGGACCGGCGGCCGGGACGGGGTGAGGGAGTCCAGGGCGCCGCCGGGATGGGCCACCACGCTCGACACGGTGCTCCCGGCGGCACGCAGACGCCGGTCGAGTTCGAAGCCGAAGGCCATCTGCGCGAGCTTGGAGCGGCTGTAGGTGCGCTTGGGCCGGTAGTCCCCGGCGGACTCCAGGTCGTCCAGGTCCAGCCGTACGGACCGGGCCGCGAAGCTCCCCACGGTCACGACGCGGGCGGCCGGCGCCGCGGACAGCAACGGGGCCAGCCACCGGGTCAGCGCGAAGTGGCCGAGGTGGTTGGTCCCGAACATCAGCTCGTGCCCGTCCCCGGTCTCACGCCGCGGCGGGTCGTCCAGCGCGACCCCGGCGTTGTGGACGACGGCGTCGAGACGCTCCACGTCCAGCCGGTCCACCGCGCCCTCGAGGGACGACAGGTCGGCGAGGTCCAGCCGCAGGTGCCGCACCCGGGCGCCCGGGACATGTGAACGGATCGAGTCCGCGGCGGCGCCCGCCTTCCTGGCGTCCCGGCTGCCGAGCCACACGACCGCGCCGGTGGCGGCCAGTTGTTCCGCGACGAAGTAGCCGATGCCGGCGTTGCCTCCGGTGACCAGGAAGGTTCTGTCCGCGCAGGCCGGCAACCGGTGAACGTCCCACGGCGGAGTCTGGGGTGCGGAAGACGAAGCCATGGACGAAGACGTGGACGAAGAAGACATGACGGTGGACTCCTTGGTGCCGGGGCGGCGGACCGGACGGTTGCGCCGACTCCGCCAAGGTCGCCCGTGCTGCCGACATAACGCCGACAGACTCCCTGCACCACCGACAGATCTCCGACGGGGGACGACGGACGACCGACGCCCGGGTCAGTTCCCCGCCGAACGGGAACGCGCGACGCCCGTGACGACGTCCCGCAGCCGCTCGACGTACAGCCGCAGGTTCTTGTGCGCGATGTCGGTGTCCGGGTAGCGGCTCGCGAACCACAGGCCCTCCGGGAGCCGGGTGACCCACGCGCACACCTGGTCGCCGTACGAGACCCGGAGCAGAGCGTACGCCGACCGGTCAGGCCAGTGGCCGGAGCCGGGGACGTCGCGGGCGTCGACGTACGACACGATCGAGTACAGGTCGGGCGAGGTCGGCCGGAAGTCCGTCCCGAGCAGGCGCAGCACGCGGTCGATCGGCATGCGGGACAGCCGCCGGTTGGCGTGGAGCTCGGCGCGGACGGTGCGCAGGGCGCTCGGGAAGTCGTGCGCCCGCGCCACCGGGACCTCGATCGGGGCGCCGCCGACGTACCACCCCACGGACTGGGACCACTGGGACCGGGAGCGGGTGTGGAAGGGGACGACGGTGCGGTAGACGGGCTCGCCGCCGATCTCGTGGACGATCAGGGCGGTGGCGGCCAGGATGCCGACCAGGCTGCCGCCGTACGGGCGGCAGTACGCCTCGAAGGCGGCGGCGTCGGCCGCGTCCACCAACGGTTCGCGCAGCAACCGCTGTTCGGGCAGTGTGCCGCCGGGCTCCACACCGAGGTCGACGGGGAAGGAGGGCAGCACCCCGCCGCAGCGCCGGATGAACTCCCGCCAGCGGGCGACGATGTCGTGGGTGCCGTCGATCCGGTCCGCGTCCGCGCGCTCGGCCTCGCAGAAGTCGACGTAGGAGCCGACCCGGGGCTGCGGCACGGTCCGGCCCTCGACGCCGGCCGTGTACAACTCCTGGACCTCGGCGGGGATGCGGTAGATGGAGTAGGCGTCGACGTTGCTGTGGTCGAAGGCCATGTAGACGCTGACGCCGTCGTCGCGGACGACCGCCGTGTAGATGAGGTTGGGCCAGCGCAGCGCGTCGGCGACACGGTCGAAGCGGTCCTGGAGATGCCGGGCGAGGCCGGTCGCGTCCGGAAAGTCACCGACGACCTCGCGCCGCAGGGACACCGCGTCCGCGTCGAGGGTGAAGCGCCGCATCACGTCACCCGCCGCGCCGCTCCACCGGAAGCCGCTGCGCAGCGTCTCGTGCCGCAGGGTCCAGGCGCGCAGCGCCTCCTGGAGCACGTCGAGGTCGACCGGGCCCGGGATGTCGAAGGCCGCGCCGAGCCACGTCGGCACGAACAGGCCGTCCTCGCGCACCGACCGGGCCGTCCGGATGTGCGACTCCTGGATGTACGCCGGCGGTCGCGCGTCCTCGGGCAGCGCCGCCGCGATGTCGAGCGTCCTGGGACTGAGCGTCCACTCGACGAGGCGCCCGGGCCGGATCTCGCAGCGCTGGATGTCGGTCATTCGCACGAGGGGGGTCTCCGTTCGCAGATGTAACAGACCCGACCAAGGGAATGCCGTGTCCGCGACCGCGCACCTGGTGTGTCGGCACTGTTCAACGGAACGGATGGCTCATCGAACGCCGATACGCCCACAACCCCGGACCGCCGGAACGCCGTTCACGCGAGGTACGCGTGCAGGGCGCCCGCTCCCGCCAGCATCGCCCGGGTCCGCGCGGTGAGCCGGTGCCCTCGTTCCTCGAGTGCCGTCCGCAGCGCCTCGCTGCCGCCCTCGCGCCGCAGTCCGTCCAGCACGGGCCGGATCTGGTCGAAGAGCTGGTGGCCGCGACGCAGGGTGCGCACCACCCGCGCGTCCCGTACGTCGGCGGGTCCGTACACGCGGTACCCGGTGCCGCGTTCCCTCCCGGGCGTGAGCAGCCCCGCGGCCTCCCACACCCGCAGCGCGGACGTCCGTACGCCGATCAGTGCGGCCACCTCGCCGATGCGCAGGCCGCCCGGACCGGGCAGCGGCTCCGGCTCCTGACCGGCCAGCGCCTCAAGCGCCTCGCTCGCGGCCCGCAGCGAGACCCGCTCCTCGTGCAGCGCGGCGTGCGCGGCGTCGACCAGCGCGAGCGCGCCGGGTACGTCCCCGTCGTGCACGGCCCGCATGACCTGCGGCGCGGTCACCGGGCCGTACCCCTGCCGCAACGTCCGGTACGTCAGCAGCGCGGCCCGGTGCCGCTCGCCGAACACCCGGTACCCGGCGTCGGTCCGCCCGGCAGGGGGCAGCACACCGGCGTCCTCGTAGTTGCGCACCTGCTGCGTCGAGAGCCCGACCGCGCGGGCCAGATCGACGGTGCGGAGACGGCGGTCGGCTGGCGTCACGCCCCGCAGCCTAGGGTAGCTGCCAGACCGTCGCCGCGACCGTCAGATGGTAGGGGTCTGGGACGGCGGTCACCTCGAAGGCACCGACCCGGCCACCCTCCGTACCGAAACACACCCGGTCGCCGACCCGTACGTCGAACTGGCGCTTGCCGAGGTGGGTGTTGAGGAGTTCCACGCACTGCTTCCGGCTCGGCGGGTCGGAACCGTTCCATGCGGCCAGCGTGTTGCCGTAAACCTGTCCGGGCCCGCGGATGGCGAGATCGCCGACCGGCGCCCGCCCCGGCGGGACCGGGTCCATGAACCAGCCCCGCACGCCCGCGCTGCCGTCCAACACGAGCGTGCCTCTCCAGCGCTCCCTGACCGGCGGGGCGGGCGGAGTCGACGTCGGTGTCACAGGGGGAGTCGGCGTGGGCTCGGCGCTCGTCGGGGTGCCGGACGTATCCGTGCTCACCGTTGTGGTCTCTGGCTCGGAGGGCGGCATTTCCGGGTCCTGGCCGGGCGGGCCGGTGCCCTGTCCGGCCGGGGTGGTGGACGGGCTGGTGGGTGGCGCCACCGCGCTCGCACCGTCGCGGGACCCGATCAGCGCGATCGCCAGTGCCGCCGCGGCCCCGATCAGCGCGGCGACGACAGCACCGGCGAAGCCGATGACCGCCGCCCGCACGCCGGAATCCTGGCCCCGATACCAGGCCGCGAACCGCGCGCGGCGCCCCCGGGGAATGACCTGGTCCGTCATCGCGTCCGCTACTGCGCGCCCAGGAGCTGGAGGATCGCGTTCACCGCTTCCACGATCGGCACGCCCAGCGCCCCGGCGGTCGCGGCGACGCCGGCGACGGCCATCAGGGCGCGGGTGCGGGCCTGCGGCTGGACCACGGCGTCGGGGGCGAGGAGGGGCAGGGAGTCGTCGATCGTCTGGGCGCCCACAGGTGACACTCGCGGACGCAGGTCTCTCAGCAGCTCCGTCAACGCCACGATCGCGGAACGCAGTTCGGGGTCCGCAGGGGCCGGTGCCGCGTTCTTCACCATGCCGGTGTTCTTCATGCCGCCGATCATGGTGACGTTGTCACCCACGTGGTAACTGTCCCCGCTCATGCCTTCTCCATCCCCACGTTGCCCGATCCGCCGTACATGTTCACGTTGTCGCCGAAGTGGTAGTACCTGGGATTGATCGCGACCGACTGGACCCATACGTAGTACTCGGACTCGGGGTCCTCGATCGCGTGCACGACGTGGCCGACGAGCTGATGGAGATGCTGGGTGTCCTTGCTGGTCACCAGGGCCGTCGACGCACCGGAAGTCTCCACGGCCAGCACCCAGTGCGAGGCCGCGGTCAGTACGCTCATCAAGTCCCCGACGCAGTAGATCATTGCCACGACAGCGCCAATCCAGACCCACTTGACGATCGTCTCGGCGGGAGAGGTCTCGTCGCCCCTCCGGGCCAGGTCGATGAACTGGCCGAGAATCGTCATGGCGACGGCCACCGACAGAATGATCCCGACGCGCTTGAAGAAGAGCACGGTGGCGTCGCCGCGCCGCGGGGTGAGCAGAAACGTGTACACACGCGTGATGTTTCTGATCGGATAGGCCGCGCCGCCGACCCATAGCAGCCGCCGGCCGACCCGCAGCTCGACGCCGCCCGCCAAGTGCGGGGGTAGCGGCGGAGGGGGAGGGGGAACGTTGTGCCAGGGCCTGTCGTTGCCGGCATCCCTGGACCGAGACGCCGGCGGTTGCCGCCCCGTCTCCGGTCTCTCAGGGTTCTCCGATCTCTCCATATACCGTCCGCCCCCTGAGGTGTGTGATGCCTGTCACCGAGTGACGACCCTAGTGGGGCCCAGACGAACACCGCCGCCTCTTTCAGGGCATCGTCCGGTCCGTCCGATGCCCGCACACGATCGGGCGCGCGGCGTCCGCCGTGGTCACCTTCGTCCGGCGAACGTGGTCAGTGCGGCGGCGTACTCGGCGGGATGCGTGGTGTGGGGGACGTGTCCCGCACCCTCGATGTCCACCCGCCGTACGTCAGGCAGCGCTTCGGTGAGCCGGTCCAGGACGGTGACGAACCACGGCGGACTGTCGGTGCCGTGCGTGAGCAGCACCGGCAGCGCACCGCGATCGAGCGCACCGCTGCCGAGCCCGCCGCTGCCCAGCGCGTCGAGGTCGAGCGTCGCCCAGTCGGGGTCGGCCTGCTCGTCGGCGAAGGTGTCCGCGAGTGCGGCGACGGCACGGCGGTCCTCCTCCGGCATCTCCTCCCAGGCCCCCGGCCCGAGCGCGACGTCGTTCACGAAGACCCGCGCGGCCCGTTCGCGCTCTCCCTCGCGGATCAGCGCGACCACCGACGCGATGCCCGTCACCGTCGGCCGCAGCAGCCCGGCCGCCGCCGGATCGTCGGCGACGACCCCGAGCAGCGGGGGCTCGTGGACGCCGACGCTGCGGAACAGTTCGGGCCGCCGGGCGGCGAGCCCCAGCGTCACCGAGCCGCCGAACGAGTTCCCGACCACGTGCGCGGGCTCCCCGACGGCCTCCTCCAGCAGGGTGGCGAGGTCGTCCTCGTCCTGCCGTCGGCTGCCCGGTTCGGGCGCCGCCCCGCTCCCGCCGTGGCCACGCCGGTCGTACGCCACCACCCGGAACGACTCCGGCAGACCGGCGTCGAGGAGGGGAGCCCAGTCGGTGCGGTCCGCCCACGAACCGTGCACCAGGACCAGTGGCTCGCCCTCGCCGTGCACCTCGTAGAACAGGTCACCGCCGTCGCCGTCGCGTTCCAGTCGCATGCCGTGTCTCCTCGTCCGTCGGGCGGGCACGCGCAGTCTTCCACGCGACACCGGAGCGTGAGCGCCCGTGCCCGTCCGTGCCCGTCCGGGAAGCGTGTTGCGTGGCGGGCCAGGCGGCGAGACGCTGGAAGAGTCGGCCCTCGGCGGGGCACGGCGGGGCATGGTGCGGGGTGGTGCGGGGTGGTGCGGGCGGCCGGCGCGGACGATCGGGTACCGGGGGGCTTCGCGGAGGGAGGCTCCACACGCCCGCGCGTCACATCCGATCCGAGGAACACATCATGAGCAGCCCAACCCTGGATGCTCCCGCCCTGGACGCTCCCGCCCTGGAATCCCTGCGCGCCGCGCTGCGCGGCCCGGTCGTCGCCCCTCAGGACGCCACGTACGACGAGGCCCGGCACATCTACAACGCGATGATCGACCGGCATCCCGCAGCCCTGGTGAGCTGCGCCGACGCCGGAGACGTCATGGCCGCCGTGAACCACGTACGGGACGGCGGACTCGAACTCGCCGTGATGGGCGGCGGCCACAGCGGGCCCGGCCTGTGCGTCGTGGACGGCGGCGTCACGCTCGACCTGTCGCCCATGCGCTGGTGCAGGGTCGACCCTGCCGCCCGGACGGCCCAGGTCGGCGGCGGCACCCTGATCAGCGACCTGGACCACGCCACGGCCGCGTTCGGCCTCGCCACGCCGGCGGGGGTCATCTCGACCACCGGCGTCGGCGGTCTCACGCTCGGCGGCGGACACGGCTACCTGACCCGCAAGTACGGCCTGACCATCGACAACCTGCTCGCCGCGGACGTCGTGCTGGCCGACGGCGGCTTCGTCACCGCGAGCGAGACCGAGCACCCCGACCTGTTCTGGGCGCTGCGCGGCGGAGGCGGCAACTTCGGCGTCGTCACCTCCTTCACGTTCCGTCTGCACCCGGTGGCCACGGTGGGCGCCGCGGTCACGCTGTGGCCGGTCGACCGCACCACCGAGGTCCTCAAGTGGTACCGCGAGTACCTGCCCCAGGCCCCGGACGACGTCTACGGCTTCTTCGCCGAACTGGTCGTACCGCCCGCGCCACCCTTCCCGGAGGAGCTCCACGGGCAGAAGTCGTGCGGCGTCATCTGGTGCTGGACGGGCCCGCTGGACCGCCTGGAGGAGACCTTCGCCGTCGTCAACGAGGCCGGACCGCCGTCCTTCCACTTCACCGCCCCGATGCCGTACGAGACCCTGCAGAGCAACTTCGACGCGCTGCTCCCGGCCGGCTTGCAGTGGTACTGGCGGGGCGCCTTCTTCGACGCCGTCCCGGACGCCGCCGCCGAGGTGCACCGCAGGTACGGCGAGGCCGTCCCCACCGACCTGTGCACGATGCACCTCTACCCGGTCGACGGAGCCGCCGGCCGCGTCGGAGCGGACGAGACGGCGTGGAGCTACCGGGACGCGACCTGGTCCGGCGTCTTCGGCGGCATCGACCCCGACCCCGGCAACGCCGGCCTGATCAAGCGCTGGTGCACCGACTACTGGTCTCAAATGCAGCCGTACTCGATGGGCGGCGGCTACGTGAACTTCGCGGGCGCGGACGAGCGGGCCGACCGGGTGCGTGCCACCTACCGGGACAACTACGACCGGCTGGCACGGATCAAGCACTCCTACGACCCGTACAACCTCTTCCACGCCAACCAGAACATCCGCCCGGCCCAGGAACGGAGCTCCACGCGTTCCAGCACGATGTAGTCGGCGAAGAGGCGCCTTCCCGCTTGCGGCCGGTGAGGGTCAGCGGGGCGGGCCGACGATGATGTTGCCGCGCAGTGCGGCGGCTTCGGCGAGCTTGTCCTTGGTGATTTCGAAGTTGTCCGGGCGGGGGGCGGTGATGTCGCGTCCGGCGTGCCGGAACATCTCTTCCATGCCGGCGGGGGTGGCGATGACCAGCAGGTCGGCGCGGTCGGAGGTGATGCGGTAGCCGTGGGGGATGTTGCGGGGCAGGTAGACGACGCCGCCTTTGGACAGTTCGTGGCGTTCGTCGCCGACCCAGACCAGCGCTTCGCCTTCGAGAAGGAGGAAGACCTCGTCTTCGCGGGTGTGCGTGTGGAAGGGCGGCGCTTCGCCCTTGGGGACGTCGAACCGGCCCACGGTCAACTGTCCTTCGGTGGCCTGGCTGTCGAGGAGGACCGTGAACAGTCCGCCGTCGATCCATTCGAGGGTCTGCTGCTGGGCCCGTTGGGCGAGGTAGGGGATGGTCATGGTGGTCTCTCCTGGAGGGTGGTGGCGCGGGCCGCCGCACCGGTGGGCCGGCGGACCGCGGCGGTGATGCATGCGGGTTTGGATCTGGTCGGATTCGGCTTGGATTCGGGTGGGCGGGGTTCAGGCCGGGACGGGATCGAACGCGATGGGCGGAACAGCCTGGTCTGCCGGGGTGGACCAGTCGGTGCCGGGCGCGCGGTCAGACGGTGATGACGGTCTTGCCGGGCAGCCGGCCCTCGGCGGCCGCGGCGTGGACCGCGGGCAGGTCGGCCAGCGGGCGCCGGTCGGCGATGTGGATGTGCAGGTCGCCGGAGTCGACGAGGGCGACCAGTTCGGCGAGCAGGTTCGCGTCGCTGCGGGCGAACACCCGCGCCGTGCGTACCGCGCGCGCGGGATCCGGGACGGCGTCGACGGTCGTTGACACCAGCACGCCACCGTCGGCCACCAGGCCGACCAGTTCCGCGGTCTCGGCCGGTGAAGTCGTCACCAGATTGAGCACGGCGTCGAACGTCCCCACCCCGGCCTCGGCGAGGGTGGTGGCGGTGTGGTCGACGATCCGGGCGGCGCCGTAGCCGCGCACCCGGTCGGCGTGGGGCGGGCTCGAGGTCGCGGTCACCACGGCCCCGGCCCGCGCGGCGAGCTGGACCGCGTACCCGCCGACGGCTCCGCTCGCTCCGTTCACCAGCACGGACCGGCCCGTTCCCGCTGCGAGCCCGGCGTACTCGAACAGCGCCTCCCACGCGGTCAGCGCGACCGACGGCAGCGCCGCCGCGTCGGCCGGATCGGCCGTCTTCGGTGCCGCGGCCAGCACCGCAGCGGGGGCGAGGACGTACTCGGCGGCCGCTCCGGGAGCGTTCATCGGCAGGAAGCCGATCACCGCGTCGCCGACGGCGAACCCCTCGACGTCGTCGCCGGTTTCGGCGACCGTCCCGGCCACGTCGATGCCCGGCACGTGTGGCAGCTCCAGCGGGAAGACCTCCTTCAGATATCCCTCCCGGATGGTCGCGTCGACCGGGTTGAACGTGGTGCCGGCCACTTTCACCAGTACCTGCCCGGCCCCCGGCGCCGGCCGCTCGGCCTGCTCGATGCGCAGTACCTCACTGCTGCCGTAGCGCTCGTAACGCACTGCCTTCATGTCTGTCCGCATGACTGCCTCCCAAAATTGCTTCGATGTCGAAGCGATTGCCTCCACTCTAGGCATGCTTCGACATCGAAGCAACCCCTTGGTTTCGTGTCCCCCTCGCCATGGCAGCCCAGGGGTACGCTTCGATGTCGCAGCGCCTATGGTGGGGAGATGACTCCCGACGACATCCCGGACGCCGGAACGCTCCGGCCCGAACAACTCGGGACGTACTTCGCGCTCATGGAGGCCGTGAGCCTGCTCCAGCGCGCCGTCGAGCAGCAACTGCAAACGGAGGGCGACCTCAGCTACGTCCAGTTCCAACTGCTCGCGCGTCTCGCCGACGCAGGCCAACCGCTGACCATGACAGATCTCGCGGACGGCGTCGTCTACAGCCGCTCCGGCCTCACCCACCAGGCCGGACTCCTGGCGAAGGCCGGCCTGATCACCCGCGGCCCGTCCCCCCAAGACCAGCGCGCCACGATGGTCACCCTCACCGACGAGGGCCTCGCCCGGGTCGGCCGTGTCCTGCCCGGCCACATCGACATCACCCGGCGCCTGCTCTTCGCCCCGCTCACCGCCGACGACGTCGACGCGCTCGGCAGCATCATGACCCGGGTCCGCAACCACATGCGGCAACAACCGGACAGTACCGCCCGCGGCCGACGCACCGCTCCGAAACATTCCCGGAGCGCAGCTCCGTCCGAGTAGCCCGCCCTCTGAGCCTCCCGGTTTCATCGTGCAACCTCTGTGACTCTGGGTGTATTGAGAGTTGCGCAGGGGAATCGTCGGTATCAACGCTTGACGCGTGACACACGTCCACTGTCACGCAGGTGTCACGCGGGGGAGGGGAGGTGGGGGACCGTGGGGCGACGCAACGCCGTTGGTTCGGGCGCGAGTACGGCCGCCGTGTTCGGTGAGGTGCTGCGGCACTTCCGGGAGGCGGCTGGGCTTACGCAGGAGGGTCTTGCGGTCCGTATCCCCTGCGACCGGTCGCACATCGCCCGGGTGGAGGCGGGGACGCGGGTGCCGCAGGACACGTTCGCGAAGTCGTGCGACGAGCTGCTGGGCACGGGTGGGGTGTTGGCGCGGTTGTGGGGGCGCATCGACTGGTATCCGGAGGTGGAGCATCCGGACTGGTTCGAGCGCAGGGCGCGCATGGACGCCAAAGCGGTGGCCATCCGTGCCTATCAGACGCAGGTGATGCCGGGTCTGCTGCAGACGCCCCACTATGCGACCGCGTTGTTCGCGCGACGCTTGGCGGACGGCGACGAAGTGGAGGAGCGGGTACGGGCGCGATTGAGTCGGCAGCAGCGCTTCTACGGTGGCGGTGACCCGTTCTATTTCGTCGTCCTGGACGAGACCTGCCTGCGTCACGTGGTGGGCGGGCCGACGGTGATGCGAGACCAGTGCGCCCACCTGCTGTCGGTTGGCCGTCTTCCCAACATTCGTGTGCAGGTAGCGCCGTTGGGCCGACCGGACATCGACCGCCCAGACACTTCACTGTCCTTGATCGAACTGCCCGGCGGGGAGCGATGGGTGTACTCAGAGTCGTTGGAACGTGGTCATTTCAGCGACAATCCGACCGTCTTTGCCCGCCGTAGCGCGACCTATGATGTTCTGCGGGCGGACGCTCTGTCAGGCCCTGAGTCCGCCGCTCTGATCAGCGACGTGATGGAGGGGTACGAGCATCATGAACAGCCACGATTTCGGCGCGGTCAACTGGATCAAGAGCAGCTACAGCGGCGCCAACGGCGGAGACTGCGTGGAAATCGCCCCCGGTTTCCCCGACTTGGTCCCGGTCCGGGACAGCAAGAGTCCTGACGGCCCTGCCCTGTTGGTCAGCCACGCGGCGTGGTCCGCGTTCGCCGCTGCCCTGCGCTGACTCCGGAACCCGGGTTCTCGCGTTCCGGAGGCTCGGGCGACTCCCTCCAAGGACGACTTGGGGAAAAGACCCCTGCCAAACCCCACCCCACCCGCCCACGGCGTCGAGTCACCCGCCTGGGTGAACATCACCGGTTGGGCTGGATTTCGGTACCCCCAGCTCCCTTACTCTCAGCGCATTAACCGCTGACATATGTCAGCCCCCGTCGACGAGTTGCGTCGCTGACGAGGGCCTGACCACCGAGGAAGAAGAGCCCTTCCAGATGGCTACCCCAAACCCTAGCGTGCCCGCACGCGCCGAGTCCGCCGCTGACGACAATCGCCCCCGCTCGGGCGTCATCCACGACAACGTCCGCCACACCGCCAACTTCACCGTAGTCGGCAACCACCTCGCCCAGCACCCCAAGCTGTCCCTGCTGGCGATCGGCCTGGGCCTGTACGTCCAGTCCGTACGCGGCGGCACCTCCGTGGACATCAAGAGCCTGACCGCCCGCTTCAAGGAGGGCGCAGTCCGCATCAGCGCGGCGCTGCGCGAACTGGAGACCCACGGCTACCTGCGCCGCGAACGGAAACAGGCCCCCGACGGCCGCTTCGTCACCCGCACCGTCTCCTGCAACGACCCCCGGACCCGGCACCGTGCA
>NZ_JAGMUO010000104.1:47933-48251 GCF_019049325.1 Streptomyces sp. AC512_CC834
CTGCACCGCCCGACCCACGGGCCCGGCGCAACCCGACGCCACGGGACCGCAGCGCACGCCCCACCCGCGCCGTACGGCGGGACGCAAGGCGCTGCCCGCCGTACCGCAGCCCGGCTGCAAGGTCCCCGGGCTCCTCCAAGCCGCCGTCGACCTCCTCACCGACCTGCGCCGACACGACTCCCGCCTGCTGCTCTCCGCCACCGACACGGCCCACCTGGTACCCGGCGTCGCCGCCTGGCTGGAGCGGGACGTCCTCCCCAGCGGCGTACGCCACGCCCTGACCACCAACCTCCCGGACGAGCCCCTGCACCGCCCCGC
>NZ_JAGMUO010000104.1:48355-113161 GCF_019049325.1 Streptomyces sp. AC512_CC834
CAAACCCACTGCCGCGACTGCCGCACAGCAGTAGCCCTCCACCCCTGAACCAGCAAGGAGGCTCTGTCCATCGCACTGCGGGACGTACCCGAAGAATTCACCGCAGATGGACTGGGCAACTGCCCGGCCAAGCACCTCTGGAGGAACCTGGTGGCAGTGGACCTCTCCTTCTACAAGTCCTACATCTCTGAAGAGATCCGAGACGAAGGCCGCGCCCAAGGCCGGGCTGAGGCGCTCCTGCTCGTCCTGGAACAGCGCGGCCTCGATGTCTCCGACGACGTCCGCCCGCGCGTCGCGGAATGCACCGACCCTGAAACCCTCCGCCACTGGCTCGCCCGAGCCGTTGCCGCGCCAACGGCCGAGGCGATCTTCCAAGACGAGTGACCCGACGGAGCCATGGGCTGATACCGGGCGTCGGCGACGCCGGTGGTGACGGTCTTGACCCGTTCGCTACTGTGCGCCCAGGAGTTCGAGAACCCGCGAGGCCCTGGGTCGCGGCGGGGGATGCCACGGCCCAGGGCCGGTCTGTGGGGTGGGGTTGGGTCAGTGCTGGTGAGCGGCGCGGTGGGTGACCCTGTTGATGGTCCTGAGGGTGAGGTCGGGGCGGTCGATGTGGATGTAGTGGCCGCTGCCCTTGGCGGTGCTGAGGTGGCTGTTGCGGGAGATCTTGAGCCATTCGTTCTGGCCCTTGGCCCACATGTCCTCCAGGGCGGGGCCGTACTGGGGGACCTCCGCGTACTGGGACTCGTGCTTGAGGATCTCCACGGGGATGCAGCCTGCGGAGTGGACGGGGCCGTCGGCGATGACGAACTGCTCGGGGTTCTGGCCCTCGTTGACGGCGATGGCGCCGTCGCGGAGCTGAGCGGCCGGGCCGGTGGCGTCGGCGGGGATGGTGCGGTTCATGTCGCGGGTGAGGTGGGGGATGGTGGCGTCGAGGAGGACCAGGCCCTTGACGCGGTCGGTGTGGTCGGGGGTGTAGCGGGCGGCGATGTAGCCGCCCAGGGAGTGGCCGGCCAGGACGACGGGGCGGTCGCCGGCCAGGCGGTCGAGGACCTTGGTGAGCAGCCTGCCGGTGTCGTCGACGGTCTGCAGGGTGCCCGGGGCGGGCTTGTCGCTGGCGCCTTCGCCGAGGCGGTCGTAGGAGCAGACGCGGGAGGTCTTGGCGAGGGACTTCTGCAGCGGGGCCATGTTCTCCAGGCCCTCGCCGCCGCCGGCCATCAGCATCACCAGGGGCTCGCCGCGGTGGGTGCGGCCGGAGCAGGAGACGTTGACCGAGTGGCCGTCGATCTGGATCTTCTTCGTGCCGGTGAAGGAGTCCCCCACCGAGGCCCCCACCGAGGCCCCGACCGTGGCCCCGACCGTGGCCCCGACCGTGGCCGTGGTGGCCGTAGCAGCCGTGGTGGCCGTGGTGTCGGACTGCGCCTTCGCGTACTCCTGGTCGAGCACGAGTCCCGCACCGGCCACGGTGCAGACGACGGCGGTCGCGGCGGTCGTCTTGGCGAGGGTGCGGAACATTACGGCCTCCAGCAGGCAAGGGTGGGGTAGGGCTCGGACGCTCAGGGGCTTGTCTCGGGGTCCTTCTCGGTCGGCCTGTCGTGCTCGGCGACTGATGAGAACTCTATGGATCCGGCGCCCCCGGATCGTCACCCCGCGGTGGACACCTGCGCGTAGCTCCCCCGGGGGACAGGCGGCACGGCCCTACGCCCCGTCCGCGCTGATCGACCGCCAGATCCGCTCCGCCAGGACCCCCGCGGCCTCGTCCAGGTCGAGGTCGTGGACACCGGAGAGCCGGCGGCGGGCGACGGCGACGACCGGGCCCATGACCAGGGTCTCCAGCAGGGGCAGGGGGAGCGGGGCCACCTCACCGGCGTCGATACGGGGCTGGATCCACCGGGCGAACGCCGAGACGGTCGGTTCCTGTGCGTCCCGGATCTCCTGACCCCGTGCCATCAGGCGGCGGTCCGCGGGCGGGGAGTGGACCAGGAGTGCCGCGCCCGGATGGTCGCGGACGAAGGCGAGGTAGGCCCCGACCACGGCACGGATTCCGTCGCGGGCGGTGTCCGTACCGGTCAGGGCGGTGAGCATCTGTCCCAGCAGCCGGCTGGTCCAGCGGTCGGTGAGGGCGGTGAGCAGCCCGTCGAGGCTGCCGAAGTGGTGGTACAGGCTGCCGAGGCTGACCCCGCTGGTCCGGGTCACGGCGGTGACGGTGACGCCCTGTTCGCCCGACTCCGTGTAGAGGCGGAGCGCGGCGTCGAGGAGGAGGTCGGAGGTGACCTCGCCGCGGTGTTGTTTGGGGCTCATGGGCAGCGCGCTCTCGTCGGTCTTCGTTCGGGTGGCTCTCGTTGCTGCTTCTTGCTACTTCTGGAACAACGCATTTCTAGAACAATTTTCTAGAAGATTCTTCCAATTCTATGCCTGTCTGACTCAGACTGTCCTCTGCGGGACACGCGTGTCCGCCCGGACTTCGGAGGGGAGCGGGCGGGCCGCGGGTCTCCGGTCGTCGGGACAACGGGGAGACGGGGCTGACGTGTTGGAGCTGGCGGGCAGCGGGGCGGAGCCGCTGGAGGACGAGGACCCACGGTGGATCGGGACGATCCCGCTGATCGGACGCCTCGGCGCCGGGGGGATGGGCCGGGTCTATCTCGGAGTTCACGAGGGGCGCTACGCGGCCGTCAAGCAACTCCTGCCCTCGGTCGTCGCCGAGGACAAGGACTTCCTGCGCCGGTTCGGACACGAGCTGGACAACCTCGCCCGCTTACCCGAGGAGGCGACTGCGCCGCTGCTCGCGGGGAACCGGGACGCCCGGCCGCCGTGGTTCGCCACCGCCCATGTCCCGGGCCTCACCCTGACCGAGGCGCTCGAGGCCCACGGCGGCCCCCTGCCCGCCGGTGCGCTGTGGCTGCTGCTGCGGGAGGCCGCCAAGGGGCTCGCGGCGGTGCACGCGCTGGACATGGTGCACCGGGATCTGAAGCCGTCGAACGTGATGCTGACCCTGGAGGGTCTTACTCTCATCGACTTCGGGGTGGCCCGGGCCGCGGAGCAGAGTCAGTTGACCAGGACGGGCATGGTGGTGGGTACGCCCGCCTACATGTCGCCGGAGCAGGCGTCCGGGAGCCGGGCGTCCAGTGGTGCCGTCGATGTCTTCGCGCTGGGTTCGGTGCTGACGTACGCGGCGTCCGGGCAGCCGCCCTTCGGCGACGAGGCCGGGCACGCCGTGCTGTATCGCATCGTGCACGAGGAGCCCGACCTCCAGCCGCTGCGCGAGTTGGACGCCGAGCTGGCCGAGGTCGTCGGGTCCTGTCTCGACAAGGACCACGAGGGCAGGCCGAACGCCGCCGAACTGCTCGAGATCGCCGAGCGGCACGGACCGCACGAGCCGCCGCTGTGGCCGGAGCCCATCACTGAACGGCTGGCCGAACGGGCCGCCTTCGTCACGAGGTTGCCGGAGGCGGCGGACCTTCCCGAACGCGAGCCGGAGCCCGAGCGCGAGCCGGAGCCCGAGTCCACGGTTCTCGGGGGTCGGGATCCGAAGCGACGTCGGGACCGGCGCCGAACCCGTGTCTTCCTCGGTGTCGTCCCGATCATGCTCGCGACGGGGGCGACCCTCGCCGTCCAGCTCATGCCGTACGCCTCCCACGACAAGGCGGAGGCGGACACCGCACCACCGTCCCCGGCCTCGTCCGTCTCCGCGCCCCTGGATCCGACGGGATCGCCCTCGGAGTCGGCGACAGGACGGCCGACATCGAGCGCGTCGGAGTCACCGGCGGACGGCAAGGACGGCAAGGACGGCAAGGGCGGCAAGGGCGGCGAGGACGGAGCGAAGGGCGGCGGGAGCGGCGGGGGAGCGGACCGGTCCGGCGCGGGCGCCACCGGTGGCGGGGGCTCCGACGGCGCCGGTGGTTCCGGTGGTTCGGCGGGCTCCGACGGCTCGGGCGGAACATCCGCGTCGGGCGGTTCCGACGGCTCGGGCGGGTCCGGTGGGTCCGGTGGGTCTGGTGGGTCCGGTGGGTCGTCGTCCGGGGCCGGCGGCGGCTCCGGGGACACCGACACCGGCTCCGGCTCCGGCTCCGGCAGCGATACTCCCGCTTCCAGTACGTTCGCCCTCAAGAACGGCGAGAACGGCAAGTGCCTGGTCCTGTCCTACGGGTACACCAGCGACGGTTCCTGCGGGGCCGCGTCGGCGACCTGGTCGTTCGCCACTGCGTCCGACGGTGCCGTAAAGGTCATCAACCGCTCCTCCGGCGCCTGCCTGACCGCGGCCTTCATCGGCCAGAAGCCGATGAGCGGCGACTGCGCCCGGGAGGGTTCCGCGCAGTTGTGGCGTCGCGGCTCGGGCGGGGTGCTGCGGAGCGTCTTCAACGACGGCTGTCTCGACCTGGCCTTCGGCGGCGGCGTCTCCTCGCGGCCCTGCGAGTCCGGAGCGGCGTCCCAACGCTGGACGCGGACTTAGGGGGCGTCGTTTGGATCTTGCCGGGGTCGCGGGGTCTGGCACGCACATCTGCGGCGTTGTCGTCGGTTGTCGACGCTCCGCGTCGCCGCCCTCCTCCGCCTTGCATCTGCACGCACCAGACCCCGCTCGGGTCGGCAACACGGCACCGTTGCCTGGAGCCGCCCTGATCCAAACGACGCCCCCTAGGGAGCCGGTGCGTCGTACGCCGTGATCGCGGCCCGGACGAAGGAGCGGATCAGCGGGTTTGGGGCGCGCTCGCGCCAGGCCACCACCACGCGGCTCGGCGGCAGGCCCGTCAGCGGGACCACGGTGAGCCCCTCCGCGGGCACGTGGTCGACGACGGTCATGCCGACCGTGCCGTTCCACAGGACGGCCTGTTGGCACTCCCGTACGGTACGCACGACCGGCCCCGGCCGCGGCTCCCCGCCGTTCCAGTACGCCTGCCACAGGGGGTCCGTGCCCTCCGGAAAACGGAACCAGCGGCGGTCGGCCAGCTCCGCCGGTGTCAGGGTCGCCCGGCCGGCCAGCGGATCGTCGGCGCGCAGCAGCGCTCCCACCGGGTCGGCGCGCAACTCGTGCGTGGTCAGGCCGGTCGGGTCGAAGGGGCCGCGGGTGAGCGCCGCGTCGACCAGCCCGGCGTGCAGCCCGCAGGTGGGGTCGGTCAGGTCGGTCTCGCGGATGGTGACCTCGACGTGCGGGTGGCGCCGGCGGTAGGCGTCGGCCAGCCGGATCACGTCCGGGTCGGTGCTGTCGCCGAGGATGCCGACGGTGAGGGTCGCGGCGCCGGCCGCGGCGGACACGCGTGCGCGGACCCGGTCGGCCCGGTCGAGCAGGGCGCGCGCCTCGTCGAGCAGCACCGCGCCGGCCTCGGTGAGGGTGACACCGGCGGAGGTGCGGTGGAGCAGAGTGGCGCCGAGTTCCGTCTCCAGCGCCTTGATCGCCCGGCTCAGTGGTGGCTGGCTCATGTGCAGCCGGACGGCGGCCCGGCCGAAGTGGAGTTCCTCGGCGACTGCCACGAAGTAGCGCAGCGTACGCAGCTCCAGCCGGTTCACCCCGTTCACCCAGTTCACGCCGTCCATGCCGTTCACCCGGTCCATCCTGCGACGATACCCGCACGGTATCGAGTGTGCCGAACAGGTCTTGGACGCTCCCGGTGCCCCGGCGGTGGAATCGAAGCATGACCGACGAACCGCAGAACAATGAGCCGGGCGCGGACCCCGCCGTGGCGGGCCCCGCCGTGTCGGTGGTCGGCCCGGATGACGGCGAGACGATCCTCCTCGGCACCACCCGCATGCGCGTCCTGGAGGACGGCAGCCGCACCGGCCACCGCCTTGGGATGGCCGAGTCCGTACTCGCTCCGCACACCCCCGGGCCGCCCCAACACCGTCACGCCCGGCACGACGAGGGCTTCTACGTCATCTCCGGCACGGTGCGGTTCACCGTGGGGGACGAGGACGTCGACGCGACGGCGGGCACGCTCGTGATGGTCCCGCCCGGCGCACCGCACACCTTCGCCAACACCACCGACGAACCCGCCCGCATGCTCAGCACGTTCACCCCGGACCTGTACGTGCAGTACTTCCGGGACCTGCGGGAGCTGTACGCCGACGGCCGCACCCCGACGGCGCAGGAGAGCCTGCGGACGATGAGCCGCTACGCGACCGAGCCCGCCGCCGACTTCGCCCGGGGGGCCGGGTCGTGAACGTCGCGTACTGGATCGTCGCCGCTCTCCTCGCCGCCTTCTACCTCTACGGCGGCGGACTGAAGGTGATCCGCGACCGGGACCGGCTCCGGCCGATGATGGCCTGGGTGGACAGCATGCCGATGCCGGCCGTCCGGGCCGTCGGGCTGGTCGAGGTACTCGGCGCGGCGGGCCTGCTCCTGCCTCCGCTGACGGGCGTCGAGCCCTGGCTGGCCCTGGCCGCGGCCGTCGGGTTCGTGGTCCTCCAGATCGGCGCGACCGGAGTGCACCTGAGACTCGGGGACCGTCAAGTCGCCCTCAACATCACGCTTCTGGCGACCGCCGCCGTCACCGCCTGGCTCGCCACGACCTGGCTGTGACCGGCGTGTCCGGGTCAGCCGGAGGTCCGGCGGGCCGACTCCATGAGCCGGTCGGCGAGGCCCGCGACGAGGTCACGCAACTCGTCGGGCCGCTCGACGACGAACGGGCGGTCCAGCGAGGCGAGTACGCCCGGCAGCCACTCGAGCCGTTCGGCGCGGATCTCCACCCGGGACCACGGCCCCGCCCCCTCAGCCGTATCCGCTCCCTCCGCTCCCCCCGCCGTCTCCGCCGTCTCCGCCGTCTCCGTCACGATCGCGACGCTGCCCGGCAGCCGGGTGCGGATCTGCTCGGCCGTCCCCTGGATCCGCAGGGTCACCGCATGCCGGTACGGGGCGGTGGCGAGCGACGTCAGCACGCGCTCCGCCGGATCGAACCCGGCGGGCGGCTCGAACGAGCCGGGCAGGATCCGCGCACCGGCGACGCGGTCCAGCCGGAACGTCCGCTCCTCGCCGGCCGACAGATCCCGGCCCGTCACGTACCACCGGCCCGAGTGGGCGACGAGCCCGTACGGGTACAGCGTGCGTTCGCTGCGCCGGCCACCACCACCGGCGGCGCTGTACCGGATCGCGACCGGTCGGTGATGGCGCACCGCGTCGGCGATCGGCAGCAGCACGGCGGTCTCCGGAACGGGCGGCTCGGCCGGCGGGGCCGTGAAGGTGAGGGAGTCGAGTACGGCGTCCAGGCGGTGGCGCAGCCGCTCCGGCAGTACCCGCCGGACCTTCGCCGCCGCCGTCTCGCCCGCCGTGCCCGCCGCCGAAGTCATCCCGCTCCGCCGCCCGGCGACCAGCCCCAGCAGTACGGCCAGTGCCTCGTCGTCGGTCAGCATCAGCGGCGGCATGCGGTGTCCGGGGGCGAGCCGGTAGCCGCCGTATCGGCCGCGCACCGACTCCACGGGGACATCGAGGTCGACGAGGTGGTCGACGTACCGGCGCACCGTGCGCTCGCCGACGCCGAGCCGGTCGGCGAGTTCGGCCACGGTCCGGACACCGCCGGCCTGGAGGAGTTCGAGCAGGGTGAGCACGCGGGACACGGGACGGGACATGCCCGCAAGTCTGCCGCCGATACCGGCCGGATTGTGACCGGTATTGCTCCTAGCGTGAGAACGAAAGCAGCGAGTCGTAAGCAGCACGTCGTAAGCAGCACGTCGTATGCAGCGAGTCGTAAAGCAACGATCGGCCAGGAGGCCCCCCCCATGAACCTCGTCTCTCTCCGCGTCATCACGGACGACGTCGCCCGCCTCGTCGACTTCTACGAGCGCGCCACCGGCCTGCCCGCGACCTGGGCCACCGAGGACTTCGCCGAACTGCGCACCGCCTCCGGCACCCTCGCCATCGGCAGCACCCGCACCGTCCCGCTCTTCGCCCCCGGCTCCGCCCACCCGGCCGACAACCACAGCGTCATCATCGAGTTCCTCGTCGACGACGTGGACGCCGTGCACCGGAACCTGACCGGCTTCGTCACGGAGTTCGTCAAGGAACCCACCACCATGCCCTGGGGCAACCGCGCGCTCCTGTTCCGCGACCCCGACGGCAATCTGGTCAACTTCTTCACCCCGGTCACCCCGGCCGCCGTCGAGAAGTTCGCCGCCTTCGCCCGCTGACGTATACGGCAGCTCGAGCGCGTACGGACGTTCGAGGGGGTGTGGGTGCCTGCCCCTATGCTGGATTCGCCCGCAGGGTCGAGATCGTACGCCGGGAGGCATCTGTGTCAGCGCTGGAGCCGGACGACCCGCGCTCCGTCGGGGAGTACCGGTTGCTGAGCCGGCTGGGCGCGGGTGGCATGGGCCGGGTCTTCCTCGGCCGTTCGCCGGGCGGGCGGCTCGTCGCGGTCAAGGTGGTGCACGCCGAGCTGCTGCGCAGGCCGGAGTTCCGCGACCGCTTCCGCCGCGAGGTCCAGGCCGCCCGGATGGTCAGCGGCGCCTTCACCGCCCCGGTCGTCGACGCCGACCCGGACGCGCCCCGGCCCTGGCTGGTCACCAGCTACATCGCCGGGCCCTCGCTGGAGCAGGCGGTCGCCGAGCGCGGCCCGTTCGACCCGCGGGCGGTGCTCGCGCTGGCGGCCGGGCTGGCCGAGGCGCTGGTGTCGATCCACGCCGCGCACCTCGTGCACCGCGACCTCAAGCCGTCCAACGTGCTGCTCGCCGAGGACGGGCCGCGCGTCATCGACTTCGGCATCGTCCGCAGTATCGACGCCGACTCGATCACCGGCACCGGGCACATGGCCGGCTCCCCGGGATTCATGTCCCCCGAGCAGGTCAACGGGGACGCGGTCACCTGGGCCAGCGACGTCTTCTGCCTGGGCGCGGTGCTGGCCTTCGCGGCCACCGGCGCCAACCCCTTCGGCAGCGGCCCCACCCCCGCGCTGCTCTACCGCGTCGTGCACAGCGCCCCCGACGTGGACGCCGTCACCGCCCCGGACCTGCGCGCGCTGATCGCCGACTGCCTCGACAAGGACCCGGCCCGCCGTCCGGCCCCGCGCGAGATCCTCGCCCGCATCGGCCCGCTGGGCGGCGAGAGCACGACGGCCCTGCCGCACGCCGGCCAGTGGACACCGGCCGCCCGCCCGACCCACGCGGACGCCGTACCCACCATGGTCGTCCCGGTTCCCGCGCCGACCCACCCGCACACCCGGGTCGACGGCACACGGCCGCCGACGCCCGCACCGGCGGACGTACGCCCGACGGCGACGGGGCCGGGGATGGGGATGGGTGGCCGTGGGGGCGGTGGCCGAGGGAGCCGGCGGGCCTTCCTGTTCTCCGGGGCGGGCGCCCTCGCCGCGCTCGGCGTCGGAACGGGGTTCTGGCTCAACCGCCCCGCCGACTCGGACGCGTCGGACGGCACCGCACCCTCGCCGTCGCCCTCCGCCACGAAGCCGAAGCCCGCGGGACCCGTCGGGCGCTGGCCCCTCAACGAGTCCTCCGGCCAGGTCGCGCGGGACATCGCCGGCGGACACGACGGCACCGCGACCCGCGTCACCTGGCAGCCCGCCGGACCAGGAGCCACCTTCGACGGGACCGGCAGCCAGATCGTGACCGAAGGGCCGGTGCTGAGGACCGGAGCGGGGCGCAGCTTCACCGTCGCCGCCTGGGTCCGCCTCTCCGCCGTGCCGGGCGCCTTCGCCACGGCCGTCAGCCAGGACAGCGCCACGGACAGCGGCTTCTACCTCCAGTACGCCGACACGGACAAGGGCTGGGCCTTCTCCCGCCCCGGCCGGCGCGCCGTCGGCCGCAGCGCGCCCGCCGCGAACGTGTGGACCCACCTGGCCGGCGTCTGCGACGGCCAGGCCCGCAAGCTGCACCTGTACGTCAACGGCGTCCAGGAAGCGGTCGTAGAGGACACCGACCCGGTCCCCTCCAACGGCGCGTTCGTCATCGGCCGGGCGTCCTTCGACGGGCAGCCCCACGACTTCTTCCCCGGCACCATCCGGGACGTACGGGCCTTCGACCGTGCCCTGGCACCCGCCGGGATCAGGACGCTGGCCCGAACCGACTGACGGCTGACGGCTGACGACTGGCGGCTGACGACTGACGGGCTCTCACCTGGCGTTCACCGCACCGTACTTGGGACAGGCGTGCTAAAGATGTACCTTCCCGGGAGCGGGCCGTGACGGCCCACCCCGGGCTCGCGGAAGCCGGTGAACGGGGAGAGAGTTGAGCGGGGAAACCGGATTCGGTCTCACGGGCAGTGGCGCCGAACCCTTGGAGGACGACGACCCGCGCCGGATCGGAGCGATCCCGCTGCTGGGCCGGCTCGGAGCCGGCGGCATGGGCCGCGTCTATCTCGGCGTCCACGAAGGCCGGTACGCGGCCGTCAAGCAGGTACTGCCGTCGGTCGCCGGGGAGGACAAGGACTTCCTGCGCCGCTTCGGACACGAGCTGGACAACCTCTCCCGGCTGCCCTCCGACGCCACCGCGCCGCTGCTCGCGGGGGACCGGGACGCCGGCCCGCCGTGGTTCGCCACCGCGTACGTGCCCGGCATCACGCTGCGCGAGGCCGTCGACCTGCACGGGCCGCTGCCCGCCGAGGCGCTGTGGCTCATCCTGCGGGAGGCCGCCACCGGACTCGCGGCGGTGCACGCCCTGGACATGGTCCACCGCGACCTCAAACCGTCCAACGCCATGCTCACCCTCGACGGCCTCACCCTCATCGACTTCGGCGTCGCCCGGGCCGCCGAGCAGAGCCAGGTGACCAGGACCGGCATGGTGGTGGGTACGCCCGCCTACATGTCGCCCGAACAGGCCTCCGGGAAGCGGGCGTCGAGCGGCGTCGTAGACGTCTTCGCACTGGGCTCGCTGATCGCCTATGCGGCGTCCGGCCGCCCGCCCTTCGGCGACGAGTCCGGGCACGCCGTGCTGTACCGCATCGTGCACGAGGACCCCGACCTCCAGCCGCTGCGGGATCTGGACCCCGAACTCGCAGACGTCGTCGCGTCCTGCCTCGACAAGGACCACGAGGGCCGGCCGACCGCCGCCGAACTCGTCGAACGCGCCTCGGGACACGGCCCGTCGGCCGCGCCCCTGTGGCCGCGGGCCATCACCGAGCGGCTCTCCGAGCGGGCCGCCTTCGCGGCACGCCCACCGGAGCCGGAAGCCCTGGACCTCGCGCTGCTCGGCCCCGCGACGAAGCCGGACCTGAAGCCGGACCTGAAGCCGGTCCCGGAGGCAGACCCGAAGCCGAAACCGGACCCGGCCGCAGAACCGCGGACGGAGCCGGAGAAGGAGCCGGATAAGGAGTCGGAGAAGTCGGCCAAGCCCGAGAAGGCGGCGGCCAAGCCCGAGAAGGCGGGCAAAGAGCGCCGCCGCCGCATCCTGCCGGTATTTGTCCCCGTCGTGGTCGTCGCGACGGGAACGACCCTCGCCTTCCAACTCCTGCCCCACGTCACCGACTCCGGCGACGCCACGGGAGCCGGCCCCTCCTCGTCCGTCACGGTCTCCGCGACCACGACGCCGTCGGGTACCGCCGGTGGCTCCGCGAAGCCGTCACCGTCACCGTCCACCAGCGCGTCCACCGCGAAGGAGCCGGAGTCGGAGGCGAAGGAGTCGGCGACCGCGACCGGAGCGGCGGGCGCGGGCGCGGGCTCGGGCTCGGACGCGGACGACACGGCCGCGAAGGACGAAGACGGCGCGGGCACCGATTCCGGCGGCAGCGGCAGTGGAGCCGGGGGCGGAGACGGGAGCGGAGCCGGGGGCGACTCGTCGGGCACGGCGCCCAAGCCTCCCTCGACGGGCGGCTTCACCCTGCGCAACGCGTCGCACGGGCAGTGCCTCAACGGCACCGGCAACTCCTACTACGGCAACGTCGGCCTGGGCTCCTGCGACGACGCGCAGGCCGCCTGGAGTCTCCAGGGCGCTCACGTGGTGCACAAGGACATCGGCAACTGCCTGAGCACCTACGGTGCGCTCCACCTCCAGACCTGCGGGGCGGACCGCCAGAACTGGCGCCTCGGTTCCGGCGACGCCGTCGTCAACACGGACACGGGAAAGTGTCTGGAGGCATCGACGTCCGGCACCCTCCTGATGCGGACGTGCACGGGCACGGCGGCCCAGCGCTGGACCCGGTCGGCCTAGTCCTTGCCGCCCGGACGGCTACTCCTTCTCCTCGTCCTTCTCCTCATCCTTCTTGTCGTCCTTCTCGTCGTCCTTGTCCAGGGACTTCAGGAAGTCGGGGTTGTCGTCCGGCGCCACCCACTGCCCCCGTCCGCCGCCGCCCTGCCAGGGCGACGTGCCCGCCGGCTGCCGCTTCTTGCCGGCGATGATCCAGGAGATCGAACCCACCAGCGGGAAGAGCAGCACGAGGATCGCCCACAGCGGCTTGGGCATGTGGCGGATGTCGGCGTCCTTCGTGCCGATGCAGTCGATGAACGCGTAGACGCTCAACGCCAGTGGAACGAGGAACATCAGCACCCGGAGCATGGGGCCTCTCCAGCGGGAAGCTAGGGGGTGGGGACGCGTCATGGCCCCCAGGTACAGGGCCAGGGTAGCCGCTCGGGGATACTGGACGGCATGGCTTACGACGATCTTCGCTCCCTGCTCAGGGCGCTGGAGCGCGAGGGCGACCTCAAGCGCATCAAGGCCGAGGTGGACCCGTACCTGGAGGTCGGGGAGATCGTCGACCGGGTGAACAAGGCCGGCGGTCCCGCCCTGCTCTTCGAGAACGTGAAGGGCTCCGACATGCCCCTCGCGATGAACGTCTTCGGAACCGACCGGCGCCTGCTCAAGGCCCTCGGCCTGAAGTCGTACGCCGACATCTCGGACAAGATCGGCGGACTGCTGCGCCCCGAGCTGCCGCAGGGCTTCGTCGGCATGCGCGAGGCCTTCGGCAAGCTCGGCACGATGGCGCACGTACCGCCGAAGAAGGTGAAGCCGGGCAGCGCGCCCGTCCAGGAGACCGTCCTCACCGGCGACGACGTGGACCTGGACCGGCTCCCCGCGCTCTTCACCTGGCCGGACGACGGCGGCTCCTTCTTCAACCTGGGCCTCACCCACACGAAGGACCCGGAGACGGGCATCCGCAACCTGGGCCTGTACCGCCTCCAGCGCCACGACAGGCGCACCATCGGCATGCACTGGCAGATCCACAAGGACAGCCGCAACCACTACCAGGTCGCCGCCCGACGCGGCGAGCGCCTGCCGGTCGCCATCGCCTTCGGCTGCCCGCCCGCCGTGACCTACGCCTCCACCGCACCCCTCCCCGGCGACATCGACGAGTACCTGTTCGCCGGGTTCCTGCAGGGCAAGCGGATCGAGATGGTCGACTGCAAGACGGTCCCGCTCCAGGTCCCGGCGCAGGCGGAGGTCGTCATCGAGGGCTGGCTGGAGCCCGGCGAGATGCTTCCCGAGGGTCCGTTCGGCGACCACACCGGCTTCTACACGCCGCAGGAGCCGTTCCCCGCCCTGAAGATCGACTGCGTGACGATGCGGAAGCGCCCGCTGCTCCAGTCGATCGTGGTCGGCCGCCCGCCGACGGAGGACGGGCCGCTCGGCCGGGCCACGGAGCGCTTCTTCCTCCCGCTCCTCAAGATCATCGTGCCGGACATCGTGGACTACCACCTCCCCGAGGCCGGCGGCTTCCACAACTGCGCGATCGTCTCGATCGACAAGAAGTACCCCAAGCACGCCCAGAAGGTGATGCACGCCATCTGGGGCGCGCACATGATGTCCCTGACCAAGCTGATCGTGGTCGTCGACTCCGACTGCGACGTCCACGACCTGCACGAGGTCGCCTGGCGCGCGCTCGGCAACACCGACTACGGCCGTGACCTCACCGTCGTCGAAGGCCCGGTCGACCACCTCGACCACGCCTCCTACCAGCAGTTCTGGGGCGGCAAGGCGGGCATCGACGCGACGCGGAAACTGCCCGAGGAGGGGTACACGCGCGACGGGGGCTGGCCGGACATGGTGCTGTCCGACCCGGATACGGCGGCGAAGGTCGACCGCCGCTGGAAGGAGTACGGACTGTGACGTCGGCTTCCGCCGCCCTGCCGCAGCAGCCGGGGCGCACCAAGGCATTCCTGCGCCTGGTGATGATCGAGCACTCGGTGTTCGCGCTGCCCTTCGCCTACATCGCCGCGCTGACCGCGATGTACGAGTGGGACGCGAACATCCACTGGGGCCGGCTGCTCCTGGTCACCGTCGCCATGGTGGGCCTGCGCACCTTCGCGATGGCCGTCAACCGGATCATCGACCGCGAGATCGACGCCCGTAACCCGCGCACCGCCCACCGCGAGCTGGTCACCGGCGCCATGTCGGTCAAGCACGCCTGGACCGGCGCGCTGATCGCCCTCGTCGTCTTCCTCGGCGCGGCGGCCCTGCTCAACCCGCTCTGCCTGGCCCTCGCCCCCGTCGCGGTCGTGCCGATGGTGGTCTACCCCTACGGCAAGCGGTTCACGAACTTCCCGCAGGCCATCCTCGGCCTCGCCCAGGCCATGGGCCCGATCGGCGGCTGGCTTGCCATCACCGGCGAATGGTCCTGGGACGCGGTGCTCCTCGGCCTCGCCGTCGGCATCTGGATCGGCGGCTTCGACCTGATCTACGCCTGCCAGGACGTCGAGACCGACCGGAAGGTCGGCGTCATGTCGGTCCCGGCCCGCTTCGGCATCCCGGCCGCGATCTGGGGCGCCCGCGCCTGCCACGCCATCACCACCGCCCTGTTCGTCTGGTACGCCGTCGCCACCGACGCCGGTGTCTTCTTCTGGCTCGGCCTGCTCATCGTCGCGGGCGCCTTCCTCTACGAGCACACCATCGTGCGCCCCACCGACCTGACCCGCCTCAACAGGGCGTTCTTCTCGGTCAACGGCTTCCTCGGTATCAGCCTCTTCGTGTGCGCGCTCATCGATCTACTGGTGCGTGGGCTCACGGTGTAGCTCCTTCAGGTGGCGTCGGCGGAACCGCCGTGTCCGCCCACTCGAAGGACTCGTCCGTTGAACGGACCTTGATCGGTTCTGCTCCCCGCACCTGCGGGGATTGCTGTCCGGCCGCCCGACACGCACGGAGGGCGGCCGGATAGGCTCAAGATGTGAACCCAGGAGAAACGCAGCGCGTGCCTTGGATCGTGGGGGTTTCCGGGGCATCCGGCACCCCGTACGCCGCCGCCGTGCTGCGCGCGCTGCTCGCCGCGGGCGAGAGCGTCGACCTGGTGGTCAGCCGGGCCTCGCGGCTCACCCTGCTCGACGAGACCGGCATCTCCTTCCGCGACGCCCACTGGCGGCACGACCTGCGCGAATGGCTGGCCCGCGGAGCCGACGGAAAGCCGGACACGTTCGACGCGGACGTCTCCGGCGTACGGCACTGGAGCGCGGGCGACCTCGCGGCCGGGCCGTCCTCGGGGTCGTACCCGACGAAGGGCATGCTGATCGTGCCCGCGTCGACGGCCTGCGTCGCGGGCGTCGCGCTCGGACTGTCGAAGGACCTGCTCCAGCGTGCGGCGAGCGTGACCCTCAAGGAGCGGCGCAGGCTGGTGGTGGCCGTACGGGAGACCCCGCTGGACGGCCGGACGCTGCGGCACCTGGTGACCCTGGACGACGCCGGCGCGAGCGTGGTGCCCGCCTCCCCGGCCTTCTACGCCGGGGCGACGCACATCCAGGACCTGGTGGACTTCGTCGCCGGACGCGTCCTCGACGCGGCGGGTGTCGGACACGACCTCTACCGCCGGTGGCGCGGCGACCTCGGCGGGGCACGCCCCACCACCTGAGCACCACGAGCACCACCAAGCACCACCTCCCCCCACACGTTTGTTACCCACATCTTCAGAACTCTTCAGAATTCTTCAGTGGAAGGCTTCGATCGCATGGACGCGGTGGACAGGCAGCTCATCCAGGCCCTGAGGGAGAACGGCCGGGCCTCCTACGCGGAGCTGGGGCGCCTCGTCGGACTCTCGGGACCCAGCGTCACCGACCGCATCAACCGGCTGGAGGCGGCCGGTGTCATCACCGGCTACCGGGCCACCGTGGACGCCGCCTCGCTCGGTCTCGGCGTCACCGCCCTGATCGGCGTATCGCTGTCCGACGCCGCCGACCACGAGGACGTGGCGCAGCGGATGCGGGAGCTGCGGGAGATCGAGGACTGCTGGTTCATCGCCGGCGACGACTCCTACATGCTCAAGGTGCGCGCCGCCGACGTGGACGGCCTCGAGAGCATCATCCGCAGGCTCTCCGGCACGAAGGGCGTCTCCCGCACCCGTACCACCATCGTGCTCTCCACCAAGTGGGAGAACCGGGTGGGCGAGCTGCCGGAAGAGGTTCAGTAAGAGGTTCAGCAGTCGGGGCGCGTACGGTTTACGAGTCAGTCTCAGAAAGAGGTATCGCATGGACGCCGGGCTCAAGCGGGAGCTGGAGCAGAAGGTCCGCTCCGGGGAGCGGCTGACCCGCGAGGACGGCATCGCGCTGTACGAGTCGGACGATCTGGCCTGGCTCGGCGGCCTCGCGCACGAGGTGCGGACGCGGAAGAACGGCGACGTCGTCCACTTCAACGTCAACCGCCACCTCAACATGACCAACGTGTGCACCGCGTCCTGCGCGTACTGCTCCTTCCAGCGCAAGCCGGGGGAGAAGGACGCGTACACGATGCGCATCGAGGAGGCGGTGAAGCTCGCCAAGGCGATGGAGGGCGAGAACCTCACCGAGCTGCACATCGTCAACGGCCTGCACCCGAACCTGCCGTGGCGCTACTACCCGCGCTCGCTGCGGGAGCTGAAGGCCGCGCTGCCGGACGTCTCCCTCAAGGCGTTCACGGCCACCGAGATCCACCACTTCGAGACCATCTCCGGGATGTCCGCCTCCGACATCCTCGACGAGCTGATCGACGCCGGTCTGGAGTCCCTCACCGGAGGCGGCGCGGAGATCTTCGACTGGGAGGTGCGGCAGCACATCGTCGACCACCGCACCCACTGGGAGGACTGGTCGCGCATCCACCGCCTGGCGCACGAGAAGGGGCTGAAGACCCCGTGCACCATGCTCTACGGCCACATCGAGGAGCCGCGCCACCGTGTGGACCACGTGCTGCGCCTGCGTGAACTGCAGGACGAGACGGGCGGCTTCCAGGTCTTCATCCCGCTGCGCTACCAGCACGACTTCGTCGACATGCAGGACGGCAAGGTACGCAACCGGCTCCAGGCGCGGACGCAGATGGCGACCGGCGCGGAGGCCCTGAAGACCTTCGCCGTCTCCCGTCTCCTTTTCGACAACGTCCCGCACGTGAAGGTCTTCTGGGTCATGCACGGCGTCCAGACGGCCCAGCTCGCCCTCCAGCACGGCGCCGACGACATGGACGGCTCGGTCGTCGAGTACAAGATCACGCACGACGCGGACGACTTCGGCACGCCGAACAAGCTGACCCGTGAGGACCTGCTGGACCTCATCCGCGACGCGGGTTTCCGGCCGGTCGAGCGGAACACGCGGTACGAGATCCTCCGGGAGTTCGAGGGGCCCGACGCGGCGCGCCGGGAGTCGCCGCAGCCGATGCGGGTGTGACGTCCCCGGGTTGTTCTGTGGCTGCACAGACACTCCGGTAATAGCTACCATGGGTCAGTGTCCCTTACTTTCACCTTCGATCCGGCCGTCACCCCCGACCTCCGCGACGGCGTCCTCGACCTGTGGACCGATGTCTCCAACGCGGGCGGCTCCGTGGGTTTCGTACCGCCCGTGACGCGGGAGGACGTCCGCCCCGAGCTGGTCAAGCACCTGGTGGGCATGGCCGAGGGCCGTACCCGCCTGCTCGTCGGCCACGACGCGGACGGGCGGGTGGCCGCCACCGCGTTCCTCGCCCTCAACTCGCACCGGCTGATGCGGCACTGGCTGTGGCTCTACACGGTCATGGTCCACCCGCGCCACCAGGGCCGGGGCTACGGCCGGGACCTGATGGCCGCCGCCGCGGACGCCGCCCGCGCCTGCGACGGCGTCGAGGCGATACGGCTCACCTGCCGGGGCGGGCTCGGCCTGGAGCGGTTCTACGAGTCCTGCGGCTACAAGGAGGTCGGCCGGGTGCCCGGCGCGATCCGGGTCGCCCCCGGCGACGACCGGGACGACGTCTTCATGCTGCTGCCGCTGCCGCTGGCCTGACCCTCGGCCGGTGCCCGGCCGATGCCCGGCCGACCCCCCTGCAAGATCGACGGCCCGGCATGTTTCACTGGACAGTGCCTCTTTGTGCCAGAAACGGAAGAGTGGATTGAGATGCTCCGCTACACGCTGATGCGCCTCGGGATCTTCGTGGGCTGCCTCGTGGTCGTCTGGGGGCTCGTCTACGCCGGAGTGTTCCCGCGCGGCCTCGGCGACTCCAACGGCATGTGGATCCTCCTGCTCTCCCTGGTGATCTCCGCCCCCATCAGCTACGTCGTGCTGCGCAAGGAGCGGGACCGGGCCTCGGTGCAGGTCGTGGGCCGCGTGGACCGCATGAAGGCCAACCTGGAGGCCAACCGCGGCCAGGAGGACACCGCCGACGACACGGCACGGGCGCAGGGCCAGACCTCGTAACGTCCGTCACGCACTTGCACGCCCTGGTTTCCGAATTCACAGGAAACCGGGGCGCTTTGCGTTTTACGGGCAGTAGCGCGCTCCTGCCTCTCAAAGAATGGCTTTGAGCGTCCCAAAGCATGGGTGTTAAAGTCGTGTGCATGAAGCACGCAGCCGCGCCCTCCACACCGCCGAGCCTCGCGCTCGTGGCGCGCCTGCACGTGGACCTCTGCCGGTGCGCGTCCGCGAACTGTCGCCCCTGACGTTCCCCCCTCGTCCAGTCGGTTCCCACGTCAGCTCAGCGCGTCCCTTCCCGCGTCCCGTCCCCCCTACGGAGCATGTCCGTGTCCTCAGCGTCTTCACCATCCCCGGTGTCCTCTGTCACGAAGTACCTCAAGGTGCCCTTCTGGGCCCAGATACTCGCCGGCCTCGTCCTCGGCGTCCTGCTGGGCTGGCTGGCCCGCAGCCAGGACATATCCTGGCTGGTCACCACCCTGGAGAAGGTCGGTGACACCTTCATCGGCCTGCTGAAGCTGGCCGTCGCACCGCTCGTCTTCTTCGCGATCCTCGTCTCGATCACCAACCTGCGGAAGGTCAACAACGCGGCCCGCCTGGCGTCCCGCACCCTCCTCTGGTTCATGATCACGTCGCTGATCGCGGTGGCCATCGGCCTCGTCATCGGCCTCGTCACCAACCCCGGCGCCGGCACCGGCCTCACCCCGGCCGACGGCGCGAAGCCCGAACACACCGGTTCCTGGATCGACTTCCTGACCGGCATCGTGCCGACCGACGTCATCACGCCGTTCACCGAGCTGAACGTCCTCCAGATCGTCTTCATGGCCGCCGTCGCCGGTATCGCCGCCCTCCAGCTCGGCGAGAAGGCCCAGCCGATCCTGAACCTGAGCGAGTCGGTCCTCGCACTCCTCCAGAAGGCCCTGTGGTGGGTCATCCGCCTCGCCCCGCTCGGCACCGTCGGCCTCATCGGCAACGCCATCGCCACCTACGGCTGGGACCTCATCGGCAAGTACGCCACCTTCACCGCCGACATCTACGTCGGCTGCGCCATCGTGATGTTCGTGGTCTACCCGGTGCTGCTCGCCACCGTCGCCAAGGCCAGCCCGCTCCAGTTCTTCAAGGGCGCCTGGCCCGCCATCCAGTTGGCCTTCGTCTCCCGCTCCTCCGTCGGCACCATGCCGCTGACCCAGAAGGTCACCGAGCGCCTCGGCGTCCCGAAGGAGTACGCGTCCTTCGCCGTGCCGTTCGGCGCGACGACCAAGATGGACGGCTGCGCCGCGATCTACCCGGCGATCGCCGCGATCTTCGTCGCGCAGATCTTCGACATCCAGCTCGGCGTCGGCGACTATCTGCTGATCGCCTTCGTCTCGGTGGTCGGCTCCGCCGCCACGGCCGGCCTCACCGGCGCCACGGTCATGCTCACCCTGACCCTGTCCACCCTGGGCCTGCCCATGGAGGGCGTCGGCCTCCTCCTCGCCATCGACCCGATCCTGGACATGATGCGGACGGCGACGAACGTCGCGGGTCAGGCGCTGATCCCGGTGATCGTCTCGGCCCGCGAGGGCATCCTCGACCGCAAGGCCTACGACGAGGCGCACGCCTCGCCGATCGACGAGCCGGAGCGGGAGAAGCAGGAGTCGGAGTCGGAGCCGGTTCCGGTCGCCGCCTGACCGCCGTGGCTGTCGTGGCCGTGGCCGTGGCCGTGGCCGTGACCGTCGTGACCGGGGCGTCGGCGTCGTGCTGACGTCCTGATCACCGCCGCACGGACCGTACGCTGATTCGCATGGGTGCAGGGAAGACCAAGCGGATGCCGCGTGCGGTCCGTGAGCAGCAGATGCTGGACGCCGCCGTGCACGTCTTCGGGCAGCGCGGGTACATGGCGGCGTCGATGGACGAGATCGCCGAACTGGCGGGCGTGTCCAAGCCGCTGGTGTACCTCTACCTGAACTCGAAGGACGACCTCTTCAGCGCCTGCGTCCGCCGCGAGGCCCGCGCCCTCACCGAGGCGGTGCGGGCCGGTGTGCGTCCGGGGCTGCCCGCCGACGGGCAACTCTGGTCGGGACTGCGGGCGTTCTTCACCCACACCGCGCGCCACCCGGACGCCTGGCAGGTGCTGCACGTGCACGCCCGTACGCACGGCGAGCGGTTCGCGGCCGAGGTCGCGGTGATGCGCGAGGACATCGTCGCGTTCGTGACCCAGCTCATCGCCGCCGCCGCGCGGGACGCGCACCGGGACCCGCACCTGCCCGAGGGCGAGGTCGCGGGGCTGGCCGAGGCGCTGGTCGGCGCCGCCGAGTCGCTCGCCGACTGGGCGGGTGCCACTGAGGGCGTCACCGCGAAGCAGGCGGCGGCGACCCTGATGAACTTCGCCTGGGCCGGCCTGGGCGACCTGATGACGGGGCGGCCGTGGTCCCCGCCGGAGGACTCCGAGGGCGAGCACGAGCCCGAGCCCGAGGGCGGGCCCGAGTCCGTGAGGGTGGCTCAGGCCGGGTAGGGCGTCACCTCGCCGGACAGGTGCAGCCGCCGCCCCTCGTCGCCACGCAGCTCGAACCGGCCGCCCGTGCCGCTCTCGTCGCCCGCGTCGCCCGCGGCCCCGTACGTCACCGTGCCCGGCAGCAGTACCGGTGCCCGGAACTGCGCCCGCAGTACGGCAGCGTCCGGCGTCCCGTGCTCGGCCAGACACCGGGCCACGGTCCACATGCCGTGCGCGATGGCCCGGGGGAAGCCGAACAGGCGGGCGGTGAGCGGGTGCAGGTGGATCGGGTTGCGATCCCCGGACGCGGCGCCGTAGCGGCGCCCGATGTCACCGGCGAGGTGCCATTCGGCGCGGGCGGGGAGCGGCGCGGGGGTTGCGGGGGCCTCCTCGGCGGGGCGCCCGGTGGTGGTGCGGTGCCGGGCCAGGTAGGTGCTGCGGGACTCCCACACGAGGTCCGCTCCCGAGCGCAGCTCCGTCACCACCGACGCCTCGGTGCCGCGCCGGTGCGGGGCCAGCCCCTCGACGTACGTGGTGAGTTCGTACGCGCCGGTCGCGGGCACCGCGGCCCGCCGGGTGATGCCGATCGACGTGTGGACGAGCCCGAGCAGCGGCAGCGGGAAGTCCCGTCCGCTCATCAGGCGCATGGCCATCGGGAAGCCCAGCACGTGCGGATACGTCAGCGGCAGCGCGTCCGCGCCGGTCGGGAACCCGCAGACCCGCTCGTACGCCGCCAGCCGCGCGAGGTCCACGCGCAGGCCGGGCAGGACCAGCCGGGTGCGGGGGAAGTCCGCGTCCGGGCGGGGGCGCTTGAGGGGCGACAGCAGGGCGCCGCGGGCGAGGAGCGGCGCGAGGGCGGGGACGCCGCTGAGGGTGCTGGTCGTCGGGGCCGCGGTGGTCATCACGCCCCCAGCAGGCTCTGGCCGCAGACCCGTACGACCTGGCCGTTGACCGCGCCGGAGGCCGGGTGGGCGAGCCAGGCGGTGGTCTCGGCGACGTCGACGGGCAGGCCGCCCTGGGCGAGGGAGTTCATGCGGCGGCCGGCCTCGCGGATGAAGAGCGGGACCGCCGCCGTCATCTTCGTCTCGATGAACCCCGGCGCCACCGCGTTCACCGTCACCCCGTGCTCGGCGAGCGCGCGCGGCGCGAGGGAGCGGACGAGTCCGACGATCCCGGCCTTGCTCGCGCCGTAGTTGGTCTGGCCCGCGTTGCCCGCGAGCCCGGCGATGGAGGCCGTCGCCACGATCCGGCCGCCCCGGTTGACCGCGCCGGCCGCGAGCAGCGCGTCCGTGGTGCGCAGGACGCTCGCGAGATTGACGTCGAGGACGGAACCCCAGCGGTCGGCGGGCATGTTGACCAGGCGCCGGTCGCGGGTGATGCCGGCGTTGTGGATCAGTACGTCGAGTCCGCCGGGCAGGGCGGCGGCGATGCGCTCGCCCGCGTCGGCGGCCGTGATGTCGAGCGCGAGGGCGGTGCCGCCGAGGCGTTCGGCGGCCTCGCGTGCCTCCCGCTCGGCCTGGGGTACGTCGAGGACGACGACCTGGGCGCCCTGCCCGGCCAGCGTCTCGGCGACCGCCGCGCCGATGCCCCGCGCGGCACCGGTGACCAGGGCGGTGCGCCCGGCGAGGGGCAGGTCCCAGTCGTCGGGGGCGGCACCCTGGGTCGTCGCTCCGACCCCGATCACCTGGCCGGTGACGTAGGCGGAGGCGGGGGAGAGGAGGAAGCGGAGGGTGGACTCGGCGGCGGGCGCGTCGGTGAGCCGTACGAGGTTGACCGTCCTGCCCCGCCCGATCTCCTTGCCGAGCGAGCGGGTGAACCCCTCCAACGCCTGCTGGACGGCGGCCTGATGATGGTCGGCCGGGTCGAGCGGGGCGCCGAGCACCACCACGCGGCCGCTCGCGGCGACGGACCGTACGACGGGATGCAGCGCGGCGTGCACCTCGGCGAGGGAGTCGACGTCCCGCACCCCGGTGGCGTCGAGGACGACGGCGGCGGGGCGGCCGTCCTCGTCCCGGGGGCGGCCCGTGCGGGCCAGGACCGGCGCGAGGTCGAGGTCCGTCTTGCCGGCCGTGAGGTGCAGCAGGCCGCCGGTGAGCGAGCCGCGTTCCAGCGCGGCGGGCTGCGGCAGCCCCAGGCGGCGGGTGAGGAAACGACCGGGTGCGGTACCGGTGAAGCTGAGATAGCGGTCGGCCATGTCCTGTCTCCCCAACGACTCTGTCGTGCCTGCAAGTGCTTACAAGTGCTTACTCCGGAGTAAGGTTACCGGAGGTAAGTCCAAGTCGTGCGCAGAGCCGCCCTGGCCTCCCCCGGTCCCGCGTAACATCGCGCGCGGGGACGACCGTTGGGACCATTGGGACCGTTGAGGGGGAGTACCGCATGGCCGGCAGCGCCGGACGGGTTCTCGTGGCCGACGACGACGTGAGCACACGGCGTTCGCTGGAACGAGGGCTGCGGCTGGGGGGATTCGAGGTCACGCTGGCCGACGACGGACACACCGCGCTGGAGGCGTTGCGCGGACAGCGGCCGGACATCGTTGTCCTCGACGTCTGCATGCCGGGACTGAGCGGCATCGAGGTGTGCCGGGCCCTGCGCGAGAGCGGGGACGACGTGCCGGTGCTCATGCTCTCCGGCCTGGACGAAGTGGCCGACAGAATCGCCGGGTTACAGGCAGGCGGCGACGACTACCTGGTCAAGCCCTTCGCTCTGCAGGAACTCAAGCTGCGGCTGCACGCCCTGCTGCGCAGGCGCCCTCCGGCCGCCACGGACCGCGTCCAGGTCGGCGGTCTGATCCTGGAGCCGTCCGCCCGCCAGGCATCACTGGACGGACAGCCACTGCGACTGACGCCCCGCGAGTTCCATCTGCTGGAGATGCTGGCCCGCAACGCGGGCATCGTCCTGACCCGCGGCCAGTTGCTGGAGCGGGTCTGGGGGTACGACGCCGACGTCCGCACCGACGCGGTGGACACGTTCGTCAGCTATCTGCGGCGCAAGACGGAGGCGCACGGACGCCCCCGCATCCTGCACACCGTGCGCGGCCTCGGTTTCGTGCTGCGCATGGACGAGGGCAGGGACGGGAGTCCCCGAGAGACCGGGACCGCCCTGTGAGGCTCTCCACCCGCATCGCACTGTCCGCCGCCGTGATCGTGCCCGTCCTGGCCCTCGCCACCAACTATCTGCTGCTGGCCTGGTTCACCGACGACTTGCGCGCGGAGCAGGAGAGACAGCTCCGTTCCCGTGCCACGACCCTCACGCACAACGCCCGGGCCTATCTGCAGGCAGTCGAGGCCGGTCACCCCGTCGCCGCCAGGAACGCCCGGCACCGGCTGGTCGTCTCGTCGCCGGACGTCGGCTTCCGGCTGAACGGACCGAAGGGACCGAACAGGCCGAACGGACCGAAGGGACCGAACAGGCCGAACGGACCGAAGGGGTCGAGGGGACCGCAGGGCGTCATCGAGGCCGGTCCGCGGCGCGACGCGGCGCTGTCACTCCCGGCCGAGGCCAAGCAGCCCGTCTTCCTGGACGGCGAGGACGCGGACGGCACGAAGTGGCTCGTCATGTCCCGCCGGGTCGCCCCGCCGAACGGCACCCGCCCGGACCGGCCCAACCTGTGGATGTTCTCCCCGGACACCGCCTACCGGGCCCAGTTGTCGCGGGTGCGGCAGCGGATCCTGACGGTGGCCCTGCTGTCCGCCCCCGTCACCGGGGCGATCGCCTGGCTCATCGCGAGCCGCGCCACCCTGCCGCTGCGCCGCCTCCAGCACCGAGCGAACGGACTCGACCCCCGCATCACTGTGCTCCGCTTGGAGCACACACCGAGCGGAGTCACCGAGGTGGACGACCTCGCCGGCACGCTGAGGACCGTACTCGCCCGGTACGACGAGCAGGCCGCACGCGCCGGAGAGGCGCTGGAGACCGCCCGGTCCTTCGCCGCGGCGGCTTCCCACGAGATGCGCAACCCCCTGACGAGCATGCGCACCAACCTCGACGTCCTCACTGAGTACCCGGACCTGGACGCCGCCGACCGGCAGGAGGTCCTCGCCGACCTGGCGCGTGAGCAGGCCCGGCTGCTGGGACTGCTGGGGATGCTGCGCACGCTCGCCCAGGGCGATCTGGTCGAGGCCGACGCCTTCACCTCGCTCGATCTCGGCGAACTCGTCCGCGCCTCCGCCGCGGACCTGCGCCGGTCCCACCCCGGCGCGCGGCTGACGGTGCGGGCCGCCGACGGTCTGCTGGTCCACGCCTGGCACGAGGGGCTGCGCTCGGCCGTGGACAACCTGCTGGTCAACGCCTGGACCCACGGCCGTACGAAGACGAAGACGCAGACGCCTACGCAGACAGGTGACGCCAGCGTGGAGGTGACCCTGCGGGCCGTCCAGGAGGCCGGCGCACCGGCGGCCGTCCTCACCGTCGACGACCACGGCCCCGGTGTCCCGCCGGCCCTGCGAGAGGCGGTGTTCCGGCGCTTCCACCGCAGCCGGGACAGCCCCGGTTCGGGCCTCGGTCTCACCCTGGTCGCCCAGCAGATCGCCCTGCACCAGGGGCGGATCGTGGTGAGCGACCGTCCGGACGGGACACCCGGAGCGCGCTTCGAGGTGCGTCTGCCGGTCACCGGCGTCCAGGACGTCACGCACACCCTGCCCCTGCTCTGCCGCGACTGGCTGACCGCCGCCGACTGACCCGGCGGGCACGCCGGAGGGGTCACAAAGATTTCACAAGACCGGTCCCTACGTTCCTCCCCACAGCAGGCACGGACTGCTACGGGGAGGGATGCCGGAAGTGCCGGATGTGCGAACGCACTCGGACCGGGTACTGCGGTCGTTGCGCCAGTCGGGCCCCCTGACCAGGGGCGAGCTGGGGGAGCTGTGCGGACTGTCCCGCACCACGTTGTACGAGGTCGTCAGCAGACTCGTGGACCACGGGCTGGTGATCGCCACGGTGCCGGACGCCGGCCCGCGCGGACGCGGGCGCCCGGCGGAGCGGTTGGCGCTGAACCCCGATGCGGGGCGGAGCCTTGGCATCGACTTCGGCCGGCGGATCGTCCGCGTGGCCGCGACGGCGGTGCCGCACGACGACATCGGTACCGCCAGTGAGCCGTGCCGTCCCGACGCCCCCTGGCCGGAGCGCGTCGCCCTCGCGCGCAGGCTGGCGGACACCCTGACGGGTGGACGGCTGCGGCTCGACGTGTTCAACGGGGTCGGGGTCTCGGTGACGGACCCGGCTGCCGGTTCGTCCGCCCCGGTCGACCGACGGGCCCTGGCGGCGCTGATCGGCCGCAGCTTCGGCACCCGGGTACGGCTGGACGGCGCCCCGCGGTCGGCGGCGCTGGCCGAGACCGTGTGGGGCGCCGCCAAAGGCCGGCGGGACGTGCTCTACCTGGAACTGTCCGACCGGGTCGGCGGCGCACTGGTGAGCGCCGGCGCGCTGCACCACGGCGCGCACGGCCGGTCCGGAGAGTTCGGGCACATCACCGTGGAGCCCGCAGGCGCACCCTGTCCCTGCGGCGGCCGGGGATGTCTGCAGACGGTGGCCTCCACCACGGCCGTACTGAACGCGTACCGGGCCACGGCGGACCTACCGGACCTGGCCGCCGCACTGTGCGCCGGTGAACCGGCCGCCCACGCGGCGGTACGGCGGGCGGGCACGTACGCGGGCCGAGTGCTGGCCGGACTGGCGAACGCACTCGGACCCGGCGCCGTCGTCGTGGGAGGCGAACTCGTCACCGCCGCACCGGCCCTCATGGAGTCGGTACGGCGAGAACTGCGGGCGAACGTCGTGCGGTGGGGCTCACAGCCGCCGCTGCTCGTCCGCCGCGCCGAACTGGGCGACTTCGCCGCCGCCCTCGGCGCCGTATTCCTCCTGCGGCGGCCCACCGACACCTCCTCGAGTAAATCCGCCCGCAGCGCATTTAATCCGGCACCGGAATATTGACGGTCCTCGACGGCAGAATTGGCGGCTTTCTAAACTCCCGATGTCCGGGGTGTGTTCATTCCACCCGCCCGCAGAGAGGAACAACTCAACATGCTCATGAATCGGCGTGTCAGAGGAGTCGTCACCGTCGGCCTGGCCGCCGCCCTTCTGGGTGTCACGGAGGCAAGTCCCGCCTCCGCGGCACCCATCGGAAAGGTGCGGCAGGGAAAAGCGACGTTCTACACGGACCGCGGTACCGGCGCCTGCGGCAAGCCGGTCGACGCGGCACACCAGCGGATCGTCGCCGTCTCGCCGAAATGGTGGACGGCCGCCAATCCGAACAGGGACCCGCTGTGTCGGCTCAAGGTGCGCGTGACCTACAAGGGAAAGTCCATCACCGTGCCGGTCCGGGACAAGTGCGCCGGCTGCGGCCCCAACCACATCGACCTCGGACGGCCCGCTTTCGCGAAGCTGGCCGCTCCCGCCAAGGGCGTCATCAAGGGCGTCAAGTGGAAGTTCGTCCGATAACAGACAACAAAGGAGTGCAATCGATGTCCAAGCCCCGCATACGCACCGGGCTGCTCGCGGCCCTGACGCTCTCGACCCTGGCCGGACCGCTGGCCACCACGGCGTCCGCCGCCCCCGCCGTCCCCGCCGCCTCGGTCACTCCCACCGCACAGGCCGGATTCGTTGTCGGCAAGGCCGAGTTCAACCGCATGTTCCCGCGCCACAACAAGTTCTACACCTATGCCTCGCTGACGAAGGCGATGAAGGCGTTCCCGGCCTTCGCCCACACCGGCAGCGCCGCCGTCCGGAACCGCGAGGCCGCCGCCTTCCTCGCCAACGTCTCCCACGAGACCGGTGGGCTCAAGTACATCGTCGAGCAGGACAAGACCAACTACGCCCACTACTGCGACACGCGCAAGCCCTACGGCTGCCCGGCCGGCAGGGCCAAGTACTACGGACGCGGCCCGATCCAGTTGAGCTGGAACTACAACTACAAGGTCGCGGGTGACGCGCTCGGCATCGACCTGCTGCACCACCCCGGCCTGGTGCAGAAGAACCCGGTCGTCGCCTGGAAGACGGCCCTGTGGTTCTGGATGCGGCAGACGGGCTCCGGCCCCATGACCGGCCACCGCGCCATGGTGAGCGGGGCGGGCTTCGGCCAGACCATCCGCAGCATCAACGGTGCCGTCGAGTGCGACGGCCGCAGGCCGGACCAGGTCCGCCACCGGGTGGCCCAGTACAACAGGTTCGCCAAGATCCTGCATGTCGCGCCCGGCAAGAACAAGAGCTGCTGAAGGAACAGGAACAGGAACAGGAACAGGAACAGGACATGCCTATATCCCGGTACCTCGCCACCGCCCTGACCGTCGCCGCGGCGACGACCGCGCTGTCCGCCGGCTCCGTCACCACGGCCTCGGCGTCCGCGCCCGCGCCCAAAGGCCTGAAGGCCAATGTGCTCAAGCTGACGAACGCCGAACGGGCCAAGGCCGGCTGCCCCAAGCTGAAGTTCAGCGCGGCGCTCGCCAGGGCGGCGCAGCGGCACTCCGCCGACATGGCACGGCACAACTTCGTCGGCCACGTCGGATCGGGCGGCAGCACGATCGTGACCAGGGCCAAGGCCGCCGGTTACACCAACTGGAACGCGCTCGCGGAGAACGTCGCCGCCGGCCAGAAGACCGCGGCCGCCGTGGTGAAGAGCTGGATGAAGTCCCCGGGTCACCGGGCCAACATCCTCAACTGCTCGCTCGAGCACCTGGGCGTCGGCTATGTGAAGAAGCCCGGTACGCGCTACGGGACGTACTGGACCCAGGACTTCGGCGCGAAGTTCTGACGCCGACCGCCGCGTGCGGTGTGCCTCTGCATCGGCACACCGCACGCGGCGGTGGTGTGTCAGGGGACAGGGGACAGGGGTCAGGGGACAGGGGCGGGAGCGGGGATCAGAAGGGCGTGTCAGAAAGGAGTGATCGTCAGACGCAGGCGCTGGGGCGCGTTGTCCTGGATGTACGTGGCGAAGTCACCGACGTCGTCGAAGGCGAAGCCGTACGCCTTGCCGTTGTTCACCACCGAGTGGACCGCCTGCGCGTAGTGGTTGGTGACGGGGGTCCGGTAGAAGGCCGCCGCGCCGGTCGTGGGCTGGGCGCCGGCGCGCAGGAGCACGGAGCGGTTGAAACCGGCGCCGAGGACCGCGGCGACCGGGCCGCGCAGACCGTCGTTGGGCGCGGCGAGGCTGCCGTCGCAGAAGAGGATGTCGCGGGTGGTGGGCCGGTCGAAGGTGAGCGTGGCAGGACCGTGGAAGGTCAGCTTCCCCTTTCGTACCCGGCCGGTGAAGGTGCCCGCGTTGGTGCGGACCGTGAGGTTCCGCCGCGTGTAGCGCTGCCAGACCTGGTCGATGTACGGGCCGTAGTAGTTCCCCGGGAAGCGGCCGGCGTCGAGGCCGTGTCCGGGGGCGATGGCCCGCAGGTCCTTCACCATCAGCCGGTCGAACGCCTCGCGCCGCCGCAGGGCGGCGAAAACGGCCTTCCTGCCGCCCTTGCGCACCGCGCCGGTGGTGTGCCGGCCGCGCCCGGTCAACTGCAGGCTCATCGGGACGCTGAACATGTCGACCATGGTCGTGTTGCAGAACATCCCGTCGGCGTTGTGCGTGAACTCCGCGCAATCGTGCAACACCGGGTAGTTGGGGTCCGACGCGACCCAGCCGGCCGGAGTCTGCAGCGCGGGCCGCCCGTTGCCGTCCCGGACCACTTTCAGCTTCAGTTTCCCGCCCAGGGACACGTAGATACGGCCCGACATACGGGGGAGTGAGAGGTGGGTTTCCTTCTTCGCCGCGAGCGGGATCGCGTAGTCGGTGAAACCGCCCGCCTTGTTGTCCGCGAGGGCGAGCGGGACGGCCTTTCCGGACCGGTCGACCCTGACCTGCCGGCCATTCCGAGTTCCCACGATGTACACGTGGACCGACGCGTTCTTGAACTCCCCGCTGTTGTTGACGATCGTCAGCGGCAGCCGCCCTCCGGCCGCGGCGTGGGCCGCCGGCGCGGTGGCGGAAAGCAGCGGACCGGCCAGTGCGGCCCCGCCCGCCGCCACGAGAAGTGAGCGGCGCGCTATTGCGCGCGGATGGTCGTGCGTCCGGTCGTGCGTCCCGTCGTGCGTCGTCATCCCGTAATTCTCCTTTATTGGTGAAGGGTTACGGCGAAGGTGAACGTACAGCAATTCAAGGCGCCCGCTGATTTATCCCGGATTTTTTCCCTCACGTTCTCTCGCGCGCTTACTCTGGAGTAAGGTTACCGGCGGTAAGCCCCATGTCCCCGAGTGAGGAGCAGGTCGAGATGAGTCCTCTGGCAGCGCAGCCCACGCGCCGCGTCGCGGTCGTCGACGGAACGCGTGTCCCCTTCGCCCGCTCCGACGGGCCGTACGCCACCGCCTCCAACCAGGAGATGCTCACCGCGGCCCTCGACGGCCTGGTCGAGCGCCACGGCCTCCAGGAGCCGGGCGCGGTCGGCGAGTTCGTGGCCGGTGCGGTCCTCAAGCACAGCCGCGACTTCAACCTGGCCCGCGAGACGGTCCTCGGCTCGGCGCTCGACGCGCGGACCCCCGCCTACGACATCCAGCAGGCCTGCGGGACCGGGCTCCAGGCCGTGATCGCCGCCGCCAACAAGATCGCCCTCGGCCAGACCGAATCGGCGATCGCGGGCGGCGCGGACACGGCGAGCGACGCCCCGCTCGGCGTCAACGACCGCCTGCGCCGCATCCTCCTGGAGGCACGCCGGGCGAAGTCCCCCGGCGGCCGGCTGAAGGCGCTGGCCAGGGTCCGCCCCGGTCACCTGGTCCCCGACGTCCCGCGCAACGCCGAGCCGCGCACCGGCCTGTCGATGGGCGAGCACGCCGCGGTCACCGCCCGGACCTGGGGCATCGGCCGCGAGGCCCAGGACGAACTGGCCGCCACGAGCCACCAGCGGCTGGCGGCGGCGTACGAACGCGGCCTCTTCCAGGACCTGGTGATCCCCTTCCGAGCCCTGGCCCGCGACCAGAACCTGCGCCCCGGCTCGACGGTGGAGAAACTGTCCACGCTGAAGCCGGTGTTCGGCCTGGACGGCGCCGACCCCACGATGACGGCGGGCAACTCGACACCTCTGACGGACGGCGCGGCGACGGTGCTGCTGGCGAGCGAGGAGTGGGCCGAGGCCCGCGGCCTGGAGCCGCTGGCCTACCTGACGGCGTACGAGACGGCGGCCGTGGACTTCGTCCGCGGTGATGTCGCGGGCGGTGGCGGTGGCGGTGGCGATGGCGATGGCGGTGGCGATGTCGCGGGCGGCGGAGAGGACGGGCTGCTGATGGCACCGGCGTACGCGGTCCCGCGCATGCTGGAGCGGGCCGGGCTCGGGATCGAGGACTTCGACCTCGTCGAGATCCACGAGGCGTTCGCGTCCCAGGTGCTGGCCACGCTGGCCGCCTGGGAGAAGCGCGGCCTGACCCCGGTCGACCGGGACCGGCTGAACGTGGCGGGCTCCTCCCTCGCCACCGGCCACCCCTTCGCCGCGACCGGCGCCCGGATCGTGGCGACCCTGGCCACCCTGCTCGCCGAGCGGGAAGGACCGGGACGCGGACTCATCTCCGTCTGCGCGGCGGGCGGCCAGGGCGTCACGGCCATACTGGAACGAACGTGACCTACCCTCAGGTATCCGCCGAGACTGCACAGGCCCGGCGCGGGACCATCCCGGAACACGCACCAACTCCCCACGCGGGCGCCGTACGATCCCGGGACTGACCGCCGGTAACCCATGTCCGCGGAACCCGGCGATGAACGCCTCGGCGCGCGAGGCACGTACGTGATGCAGCAGAGCAGTGACACCACAAGCAGTGACACCACCAGTGTCTTTGCTGCACGTCCCAGGAGCCGCCCGTGTCCACCCCGCTTCCCTCCTTCGCCGCATCCGCCGCCTACACCGACTCGCCCGGCCCCACCCTGGTGGCCCCCGAGACGCGGCGGCTGGACGGGGCCGTACGGGAGGCCCACGTACCGCCGTTCGCGCCGCCGGTGCGCCGCGGCTCCCTCGCCGACCTGCCCTTCGACAACGCGGCCGCGGTCCCGGGCCAGGTGGTCCTCAGCCGCCGCTCGACGGACGGCGACTGGTCCGACGTGACGGCGGCCGAGTTCGCCGGGCAGGTGCAGGCGGTGGCCAAGGGCATGATCGCGGAGGGCCTCATGCCGGGCGACCGCATCGCGATCATGGCGCGGACGACGTACGAGTGGACGCTGCTGGACTTCGCCGCGTGGGCGGCCGGCCTGGTCACCGTCCCCGTCTACCCGACCTCCTCCCTCTTCCAGACCCGCTGGATCCTCCAGGACTCCGGCGCGGTCACCCTGGTCACCGAGACCACAGCGCAGGCCGCGGCCCTCGGCCCCGAACTGGACCGCATCCCCGACCTCAAGCACCTGTGGGTCATGGAGAAGGGGCACGTGGAGCGGCTGGCGGAGCTGGGCGCGCGGGTGCCCGACGCCGAGGTGGAGGTGCGCCGCGGCATGCTCGGCCCGAGCACCCTCGCCACCCTCATCTACACCTCCGGCACGACCGGCCGCCCCAAGGGCTGCGTGCTGACCCACGGCAACTTCTTCGCCGAGGTCGACAACGCGATCGAGCTGCTCTACCCCGTCTTCAAGGCGGAGACCGGCGAGGAGCCCTCGATCCTGCTCTTCCTCCCGATGTCCCACGTCTTCGGCCGCATGGTCGCCGTGGCCTGCGTCCGCGCCCGGGTCCGCCTCGGCCACGCCCCGAGCCTGAAGCCCGAGGACCTGCTGCCCGACCTGGCGGCCTTCCGCCCGACCTGCCTGCTGACCATCCCGTACATGCTGGAGAAGGTCTTCAACAGCGCCCGCGCCAAGGCCGAGTCCGGTGGCAGGGCCTCCACCTTCGACCGCGCGGCCTCGGTGGCGGTGCGCTACGGCGAGGCCAGGGAGGCCCGCCAGACCGGCACCGGCGGCGGCCCCGGCCGCGGCCTGCGGACCGCCCGCGCCTTCTACGACCCGCTCGTCTACCGGAAGATCCGCAACGCCATGGGCGGCCGCGTCAAGTACGCCATCTGCGGCGGCTCCCCGCTCGGCCGCCGCCTGGCCGCCTTCTACGCCGGCGCCGGCATCGAGATCTTCGAGGGCTACGGCCTGACCGAGACCACGGCCGCGGCCACCGTCACACCCCCGCTCAAGCCGCGCCTCGGCACGGTCGGCTGGCCGCTGCCCGGCACCCGCATCCGGATCGCCGCGGACGGCGAGATCCTGGTCGCCGGCGAGCAGGTCCTGCACGGCTACTGGGACCCACAGGCCGGTGGCGTCGTCCAGGCCGCCCCCGACGGCTGGTTCGCCACCGGCGACATCGGCAGCCTGGACGACGAGGGGTACCTGACGATCACCGGCCGCAAGAAGGAGCTGTTGATCACCGCGGGCGGCAAGAGCGTCGCCCCGGCCCCGCTGGAGAACTGGCTGCGCTCCCACCCCCTGATCTCCCAGTGCATCGTCCTGGGCGACCGCCGCCCCTACGTCTCCGCCCTGTTCACCCTCGACCCCGACGGCGTCACCCACTGGCGCCGCATGAACGGCAAGCACCCGGTGCCGCCGGAGCTGCTGACCGACGACGAGGAGGTCCACGCGGTCCTCCAGCGCGCGGTCGACGAGGCCAACAAGCTGGTCTCCCGCCCGGAGTCCATCCGCCGCTTCGCCGTCCTGCCCAGGGACTTCACCGAGTGGGAGGGCCACCTCACCCCCTCGATGAAGCTGCGCCGCGAGGTGATCATGCGGGACTTCGCGGGGGCGGTGGAGGGCCTGTACGAGGGGTAGGCAGGCGCCCGCCCCGTGGGCTCAGCGGCGGGCGATGAGGCAGGCCTGAGGGACCTGCGCGGAGGTGTCCGCCTCCTGCACGCGCACCGTCCGCGACAGCACCGTGAACCCGGCCCGCTCCAGCAGCTCCGCCATCGGCTCCGGCCGCCGCCGTTCGAAGTCCAGGGCGACCGGGTGGCCCCACGGGCGGTCGTGATGGCGGGGTTCGTCGCCGACCTGGAAGCCGAGGAGCAGATGCCCGCCCGGCGCCAGCACTCGCCACAGCTCCGCGAAGAGGTCCGGCAGCCGCTCCCACGGCGTGTGGATGGACGAGTACCAGGAGACGGCCCCCGCGAGCGCACCGTCGGGCAGGTCCAGCTCCAGCATGGAGCCCTGCTCGAAGCGCAGCCCGGGGTTCTCGCGGCGGGCGATGGCGAGCATGGAGGCGGAGAGGTCGAGGCCGAAGACCCGCAGGCCCAGCGAGGCGAGGTGCGCGGTGACCAGGCCGGGCCCGCAGCCGAGGTCGGCCACCTCCCCCTGCGGCCCCACCAGCTCGGCGAAGGCGCCCATCAGCGCCCGGTCCAGCGGGGCGTCGTCGAGCACGGTGCGGAAGCGGACGTGGTAGTCCTCGGCGACGGCGTCGTAGAAGGTCCGCGTGGTGGTCACGAAGGCGGCGTCAGTCATGGCGGGGTTCGTCGTGGCGGGGTCAGTCATGGCGGGACCCTAGCGGCAGCCACTGACACCAGAAGGACCGGGTGAAAGATGGGGCGAAAAGGGCAGGAGCCCCGTCGCCGTCGAAACGGCGCGGGGCTCCTTGGGTACTGCTGTCAATCAGACAGGAGTGACATTCTCCGCCTGCGGGCCCTTCGGACCCTGCGTGACGTCGAAGTTCACCTGCTGGTTCTCCTCGAGCGAGCGGAAGCCGCTCGCGTTGATCGCGGAGTAGTGGACGAAGACGTCGGGGCCGCCGCCTTCCTGGGCGATGAATCCAAAGCCCTTTTCGGCGTTGAACCACTTCACGGTTCCGGTAGCCATAAGCCCTCCTTGGGCCCAAAGGGTTGCCCTGCTCCAGAACCAGCAAGTGTGAAGACTGTGAATGCCGCACAACTGCATACGTCTGAGAACGACGAGAGCCCGCGGTCACATGCTCCGCAGGCTCTGTACTGCAAGGGAAACCAAACTGCAACTTGCTGTGAGCCTAGCACGCAGGCCCCCGGGCGCAACAGAGGCCAAGATCACTTCACCCGGACGTTTGAACGGCTGCGCCGTTCGGCTGACACCTGCCGACGTCAGGGGCCGGCGGTGGGTCGACGCCGGAGGGCGACGCCGGGGGTCGGCGGCGGGCGGGCGCCGGGCGAGGGCTAGCCTCACGATGTGGACAATTCTCGCACCCGGCCGCGTGTCGGCCACATCCAGTTCCTGAACTGCCTGCCCCTGTACTGGGGGCTCGCGAGAACGGGCACGCTCCTCGACTTCGAGCTGACGAAGGACACCCCGGAGAAGCTCAGCGAGCAGTTGGTGCGGGGCGATCTCGACATCGGTCCCGTGACCCTGGTCGAATTCCTCAAGAACGCCGATGACCTGGTCGCCTTCCCCGACATCGCCGTCGGCTGCGACGGCCCGGTCATGTCGTGCGTGATCGTCTCCCAGCTCCCGCTGGAGCGGCTGGACGGCGCCCGGGTCGCCCTCGGCTCGACCTCGCGCACCTCCGTACGCCTCGCCCAGCTCCTCCTGGCGGAGCGCTACGGCGTCCAGCCGGACTACTACACCTGCCCGCCGGACCTGAGCCTGATGATGCAGGAGGCCGACGCGGCCGTCCTCATCGGCGACGCCGCCCTGCGCGCCAACATGATCGACGGCCCGCGCTACGGCCTCGAGGTGCACGACCTGGGCGCGCTGTGGAAGGAGTGGACGGGCCTGCCGTTCGTCTTCGCGGTCTGGGCGGCCCGGCGCGACTACGCGGAGCGTGAGCCGGTCATCACCCGCAAGGTGCACGAGGCCTTCCTCGCCTCCCGCAACCTCTCCCTCGAGGAGGTGGAGAAGGTCGCCGAGCAGGCGGCCCGCTGGGAGGCCTTCGACGAGGACACCCTGGCGAAGTACTTCACCACCCTCGACTTCCGCTTCGGCGCCCCGCAACTGGAGGCGGTCACCGAGTTCGCCCGCCGGGTCGGCCCCACCACGGGCTTCCCGGCGGACGTGAAGGTCGAACTGCTCCAGCCCTGACACGCCGGGGGTGCCCGTACTGGCGGCCCACTACCCTGCTGGGGCAGGGATCGGCGTACAGGGGAATGCGGGAACACGGGAGTACGGGGGAGGGGTGGGAGCCATGCGGCCGCTCGAAGTCGACGAACCCACCGTCGTGGGGCCCTACCGGCTGCTCGGCCGGCTGGGCTCCGGCGGCATGGGCCGGGTCTACCTGGGCCGCAGCGCGGGAGGCCGCACGGTCGCCGTGAAGATCGTGCACCCGCACTTCGCGCTGGACGAGGAGTTCCGGGCCCGGTTCCGGCGCGAGGTGGACGCCGCGCGCCGGGTGGGCGGCGCCTGGACCGCGCCCGTACTGGACGCCGACCCCGAGGCGCGCGTGCCGTGGGTCGCCACGGCCTACGCGGCCGGTCCGTCCCTGACGGCGGCCGTCGCGGACGGCGGCCCGCTGCCCGCCCACTCGGTACGGGTGCTCGGCGCGGGCCTGGGCGAGGCGCTGGCCGCGGTGCACGAGCTGGGCCTCGTCCACCGAGACGTGAAGCCCTCCAACGTCCTCCTCACCCTCGACGGCCCCCTCCTGATCGACTTCGGCATCGCCCGCGCCACCGAGGGCACCGCCTCCCTGACCTCGACCGGCGTCTCGATCGGCTCCCCCGGCTACATGTCGCCCGAGCAGATCCTCGGCAAGGGCGTGACGGGCGCGGCGGACGTCTTCTCGCTGGGCGCCGTCCTGGCCTTCGCGGCGATGGGCGCGCCCCCCTTCCCGGGGGACTCCTCGGCCGCGCTGCTCTACAAGGTCGTCCACGAGGAGCCCCGGCTCGACGACCTGGACGGCGAGCTGCACGAGCTGGTCGCGTCCTGCCTGGCGAAGGACCCGGCCGCCCGCCCCGCCCCCGCCGAGGTCGCCCGGCGCCTGGCCCCCGAGGGCGCGGCACACCTGGTCACCGGCGGCTGGCTGCCGGGCGCGCTGGTGGAGCGGGTCAGCCGCAGCGCCGTACAGCTCCTGAACCTGGAGGCGGCGGAGTCGTCGAGGCAGATGCCGGGGCAGGTGTCGGGGCCCGTCGGATTCAGCAGCCCGTCGGTCGGAGCCCCGGACGCGAACGGCGGCGCGGCGGCCCCCGGCGTCTTCGGTCCGGCGCCGGTGATGCCCACACCGACGACGGCACCACCGTCGGCACCGACCCAGGCCCCGGACGTGCCGGGGCCGCGCGACGGCGACCGTACTGCGTCCCCGTCTCCGTCCGCGTCTCCGTCTCCCTCCCCGTCTCCGGGCAAGCTGTCCGTCTCCGTCGCGGCCACCACCACCCAGGGCGCCGAGGGACGCGGCCGACGGCTTAGCTGCACCGTGGCACTGGCGGTGGCGGGAGCACTGGCGGCGGTGACGGTCGGCTCGGTGTTCGTCCTGGACCTGCTGCCGGGCCGAGGCAGCGACGCGAACAACGCCGGCGGCAGCAGCGATGCCTCCCACGAGCCCTCCGCCGCCGCCACCTCCGGCAGTCTGCCCGAGCGCTACGTCGGCACCTGGCAGGGACAGGCCGCCGCCCTGGACGGCAAGCTGCCGCTGGGCACCTTCCGTATCACGATCAAGCAGGTGAACGTCGGCGAGGAGCTGGGCAGACTCCGCCAGACCGACGCGCTGGGCGGCGTCTGCGTGGACGTGATCACGCTCAAGAAGGTCACGGACAAGCAGATCGTCGCCGGTTCCGTCGGCGCCGAGGGCAACCACGACGGCTGCAACCCCGCGCCCACCACCGTCACCTTCACCCCGATTGGCGACGACCTCGACTACGCCTCGGAGAGCGAGGAGTCGGGACGGCCCGAGGCGCGCCTGTCGAAGGTCAAGTAAACGAGGCGGGCCACCTGTTCCACCCGCTTCCACCCGCTTCCACTCACCGTCTCCGCCGGGGCATGCCCCTGCAATGGCTCCATCTCCGTTGTTATTACTGTGTCTGCGATACGAACATCTGATCGCGAGATGACTGTTCGTCAATGTTGTGCGACGGGGAAGGCCCGCAATGGAGACACTGCAGTCGGACGATCCGCAGGAGCTGGGCAGCTACCGCCTCCTGCGAAGGCTTGGTGCCGGTGGAATGGGCCGCGTCTACCTCGCCCGGTCGCCCGGCGGTCGTACCGTCGCGGTCAAGGTGGTCCGCCCCGATCTCGCGCAGGACGACGACTTCCGCGCGCGCTTCCGGCACGAGGTGGAGATCGCGCAGGCGGTCTCCGGCCGGTTCACCGCCCCCGTTGTGGACGCCGACCCGGATGCGCCCTTGCCCTGGCTCGCCACGTCGTACGTCCTCGGCCCCGATCTGACCGACGTGGTCGCGGCGCACGGGGCGCTGCCCGAGCGCACGGTCCGCGCGCTGGCCGCCGGACTGGCCGGCGCCCTGCAGGACATTCATGCGGCGGGCCTGATGCACCGGGACCTCAAACCCTCCAACGTTCTGCTGGCCGCCGACGGACCCAGGCTCATCGACTTCGGCATCGCGCGTGCGGTGGACGGCAGCCGTATGACCCAGACCGGTGTGGTGGTCGGCTCGCCCGGTTACATGTCGCCGGAACAGGCGGTGGGCAAGGACGTCGGAGTGGCGGGCGATGTCTTCTCCCTCGGTTCCGTGCTCGCGTTCGCGACCACCGGGCGGGGCGCCTTCGGAGACGGCACGACCTCGCACGCCGGGCTGCTCTACCAGGTCGTGCACGGAGAGGCCGACCTGACAGGCGTGCCCCCGTCCTTGCTGGGCCTCGTCCGCGCCTGCCTGATGAAGGACCCGGCGCAGCGCCCGGCGCCGGGAGAGATCGTCACCGCGCTGGCCGGGCAGGGCATCGACGCCGCCCTCCACGACTGGCTGCCGTCGGCAGTCGCCTCGACCATCGCGACCCACGCCGCACGGATCCTGGACCTTGAGGCACCGTCGACGCCGCGTACCGCCCCGCAGGCCCAGCCGGCGGCAGGCTTCGGCCCGGCGCCGACCATGTTCGACGGCACGCCGTCGACCGGAACGGCCGGTCAAGGCACGGCGCCGGGCGGGACCCCGGGACCCGCGTACGGCAGCCCCCTTCCCGGCACGGTGCAGCTCGGTGCGGACAGCGCACCCGCACCCGCACCCGCACCCGCACCCGCGCCCGCACCCGCACCCGCGCCCGCGCCCGCGCCCGCACCGGCACCCGCTCCAGCCCGGTCCCGTCGGCGCGTACTCGGCGTAGCCCTCGGTGGCGCCGCTGCCGTCGCGGTGACCGGGGGCGGCGTCGCGTGGGCGCTCACGTCCGACGACGCGTCCGGCGACGCGACGGGGGCTTCCGGCTCCGAGGCTTCGGCCGAGCCGGGGGACGAGAACTTCACGACTCCGCCCGCCGGAGTGGCACCGCAGCCGCTGTGGCACAAGTCGGCCGCGGAAGACAGCACCACGACGGGCGTACCGCTCCTCACACACGACGGACTTCTCCTGATCAGCGGTGATCCGCTCGTTGCCTACGGCGTCAAGACGGGCAAGGCCCGCTGGACCAAGCCGGGCATCTGCCGCCCCGGAGCCCAACTCCTCTTCCACGACGGCAAGGTGTTCCTCGCCGACGGCGACTACGACGGTGTCCTGGTCGCCTACGACGTCAAGAAGGGCGAGGAAGTCTGGCGCAGCCGCCTCGGCAAGCAGCTTTCCGTCGAGAACACGATCGCGATCGACGCCAAGAACGTCTACGTCACGGCGACCGACTACGGCCAGTCGAAGAGCGCCACCAAGTACCGCACGGCCGTCGCGGCCATCAACCACACCACGGGAAAGAAGGCGTGGATCCAGCACCGGGACTGGGGCACCAAGGACTACGACGTCCAGGGCGCCGTCTCGGGCAAGTACCTGGTCTACGCCGACTCGAACTACAACCTCACCGTCCGGGACACCGCCACCGGCGGTCAACTGTGGACCAAGAAGATCGGCGACGAGTGGACCTGGCGGCCCACGGTCGCCAACGGCCTTGTCTTCCTCCCGGGCGACAAGCTCACCGCCGTCGACGCGGACAAGGGAAGCCCCGTGTGGACGCTGCCCCCGGCCGGCCGCCGCGGCTTCCACAACCCGACGGTCGTCAACGGCGTGCTCTACGTCAGCGACCACGACGACGGCGTGTGGGCGGTCAACGCCAAGACCGGCAAGCGAACCTGGCTCTGCGACGAGCTGGACGTCGAGGGCCCGGAGACGTTCCTGCGGGCAGGGGCAACCCTGTACGGCGCCACTGGCTCCCTGGACGGCGGCATCGTCGCCCTGGAGGCGAAGACCGGTAAGTTGCGATGGACGTACAGCGACAGCAAGGGCGTGGGCGAGCCATGGCAGCTCGCCCTCTCCGGGAACCGGCTGTTGGCGACGCACGGCCGCGAGATCTACGCCCTGCCGGCGGTGTAGCGAGACCGACGGGCCGCAGGACCCCGTCGGCCCTGCGACCCATCGTCCCTTCCGGGCGGCCCGTGCCTGCCCGTCACATCGGCGTCGTGACCGTCAGGTGCTCCCCGCTGCCGAGGTGCAGCATGCCCTTGCCCGGAGTGATCGGGCCGCCGACCATGCTCCGGTTCGTGCGGATGCCGATCAACTCTCCTGCGGAGCTGTCCTGCGGAGACAGCAGGATGCCGCGGCGGGCCTTCTTCATGTCGAACTGCCAACCGGAGAAGCCGTCGCAGATCTCCTCCTCGTCACCGGCGATGACGACGGCCAGGCCCTCCTCCACACCGCGTTCGACGATGCGCTTGAAGACGTCCTCGGCGTCGCAGTCGTCGTGCACCTCCGCGTCGTCGACCAGGACGACGATCGGCTGCTCGGGACTGGCCGACCCGATGAGCTCCTCCATCTCGTCCTCGTCGATGTCCCGGCCGGTGAAGACCTTCAGCACGCCTTCCGTCTCCTCCAGTTCGCGCAGCGGGGACGGGCGGGGCGCCGCCAGAATCAGCCGTACGCCCTGAGCGAGGCAGGAGCGCGCGACGTTCAGCAGCACGGTGCTGCGCCCGGACTTCGCGGGTCCGCCGATCACGAACGCCGGGACACCCTGGGCGAGGTCGGGGCCGAAGGCGGTGAGCTCGTCGCCGCCGACACCCACCATGGTCCACAGCGGGGAGGCGCTCGTCACCGGGTCGCGCATGGCCCAGGCATCGGCGAAGGAGATCCGGCTGGGCAGCACGTCGACGCGGAACGGGCGCCGGGAGCGCGGCAGTTCGGCGTCCCGGGCGGTCGCAGCCTCGCCGATCGTGCCGAGCGCGGAAGCCTGGCCCTGACCGGTGGTGTCCTCGGCGAGCAGGGCGAACTGGGTCTCCGTCGCCGTCCCGCTCGCGAAGCCGCGGCCGGGCGGGATCTCCTCGGGGATCTTGCGTGCGTTGATGTCCAGCAACGAGAAGTCGCCGCGGTCCGCGAGGCGCAGACCGTACTTGTCTTCGGTGAGGGAGGAGATCCGCCCCGTCAGTAGCTGACGGTCACCGGTGACCACCAGGTGCAGGCCGACGCTCGCGCCCTCGCGCATCATCGCCATCACCTGGTCCGTGAGGTCGCCGTGGTTGTACTCGCCGAGCGTGGGCAGCCAGCCCTCCCAGCGGTCGAGGAGGACCATGATGTGGGGCAGTCGCTCGTCCTCGGCCGCGGCGGCCCGCTGCTCCCCGATGTCGGCATAGCCCTTCTCCGCCAACAGATCCTGGCGACGGGTGACTTCGCCGGTGAGCCGATTGAAGAGCCGGATGACCCGCTCCTGCTGATTACGGCTGACGACCGCGCCGCAGTGCGGCAGCCGGGTCAGTGCGTTCAGGGCGCCGTTGCCGCAGTCGATGCCGTACAAGTGGACGTCGGCGCTCGACAGCGTGCGGGCCAGGGAGCCCGCGACGGTACGCAGCACCTGCGAGCGGCCGCTGCGCTGGCCACCGGCGACGAGCAGGTGCCCGAAGGTGGCGAAGTCGACGACCACCGGGCGGCGGGCCTGGTCGGACGGCAGGTCCGCGATGCCGTACGGAGCCGCCGGCAGCGCCCCCTGGCTGTGCACCTGCGGAATGTCGTCCAACAGCAGCGACTCGTCCAGAGCGGGCAGCCACGGAGAGTGCTGGGCCGGAATGCCGACGGCGTCATTGGCCTCCCGGATGGCGTCCACCAGGACCTTGAGATCGGTGATCTCGTCGTCCTCCCTTGCCTCGGCCTTGGGCTTGGCGAGCCCGGCCCGTCCCAGTTCCTGCCAGGAGAGCAGGCCGGCCCACGGGGCGAGCGCCGCCGGATCCGCGGCACCCGGGCGGCGGCCACCGACCCGGCCGGACTGGAAGGGGACGAGGGAGGCGTGGCCGAGACGGACGTACGCGCGGCCAGGGGTGTTCTTGCCGATGTGACCGGCGTCGGGAGCGTCGATGACATCGGTCGACTCACCGGCGTCGGTCACGCGCAGCGCGATCCGCAGGTTGGTGTTGGCGCGGATCTCGGGCGACACGACACCACTCGGCCGCTGCGTGGCGAGCAGGAGGTGAATGCCGAGGGAGCGGCCTCGCTGGGCGATGTTGACGAGACCTGTCACGAAGTCGGGCAGGTCGCGGACCATGGACGCGAACTCGTCGATGACGATGAGCAGCCGGGGTATGTGTGGGTGGGACGGGTCCCGGCGCACCAGGTCCTGGTAGTCCTCGATGTCCTTGGCGTCGGCGGCGGAGAGAATGTGCTCGCGTCGCTTGAGTTCCGCGCCCAGCGATTCCAGGGCGCGTTCGACGAGGTGGGCGTCGAGGTCGGTGACCATGCCGACGGTGTGCGGGAGTTTGACGCAGTCCTTGAAGGCGGACCCGCCCTTGTAGTCGACGAGGACGAACGTCATGTTCTCGGGAGTGTTGGCGACGGCGAGTGCGGCCACGATGGTCTGGAGCAGCTCCGACTTGCCCGAACCGGTCGTACCGGCGATGAGCCCGTGCGGGCCGTCGCGCCGCATGTCGATGCCGAACGGACCGTCGTACGACTCACCGATGACCGCCATCGTGGACTGTCCGCCCATGCGCCAGCGCGCGGCGATGTCGTCGCGGGTCGGGGGCTCAAGCTGGAGCACGTCGAGGAGTCGGCTCGAGGACGGGAGCGCGGAGTCCTCGGTCTCGCCACTGATGTCGCGCAGGGGCGCCAGCGCCCGGGACAGCCGGGCACACCAGGCAGGGGAGACGAAGTCGGGCCGTACACCGGACCTGCGCCGGGCACCGGTCTGCTCGACGCGCAGCCGCAGTTCGAGGGCCTGCTCGGTGGCCTGCTGGGTCTGCTGACCGCCCTCGTACCAGGCCTGGAAGGAGGGGAAGCCACCGGCGGCGGCCTGAGGAGAGCTGCCGGCCCGAGCCGCGACGGTGCCGTTGTGGCCGTTGTGGCCGTTGTGGCCGTCGTGATCGTTGTGGGCCAGCGGCTCGGCGACGACGAAGGCCTGGCACTCGCCGGGCAGGAAGCGCTCTTCCTCGTCCAGGCAGATCGCGTACACGGCGACCGCCGGCCCTTCCCGCAGGAGTCGTACGACGCCCGGCAGCGACCTCAGCCGACGCGACCCGTCCCACACGACGACGATGTCCGGGTCGGAGAAGGCAGGACCGACGCCACCCTGGTTGTTCTCCTTCAGGGCCTTCTGCCTGGCATCGAGCAACTGCGTCAGCTCGCCGACCCGGGCGCTCACGGTCTCGGAGTCCGTCCCGATCACCACGTTGACGTCCTGGCCGCTCGCGGGGCGGGCGTGCGGGAGCCAGCGGACCCAGTCCCAGCGCGGCTGTGCCTGGTTCTCGGTGAGCACGTAGAACTGGACATCCATCGGACTGTGCAGCACCGCGCTCTGCGCCACGGCCCACCTCGCGAGTGCCTGCGCCGAGTCGCCGGGCCCCGCGACACCGATGACACCCAGATCCCTCAGCGGCAGTGCGACGGGAGAGTCCTCGATCTCCCAGGTGACCTGACGCTTGTGCTCGTCCTGCTCCGGATCGTCGAGAACGACCTCGGACCGCACGTGGCCGGTGCCGACCCGAAGGAGCAGATGATCGGGGTCCGTGCGCCGCCGCTCCCACAACCGGGTACGAGGCCCGGTGCCGAAGGCGAGCACAGCGGCGGGATCGGGACTGGCGCCGCGTCGGTCGAGCCGCTCCAGCCGCAGCGCGTCCTGGGCGTCCTTCTCGATCCGCTCCTTGGTCTCCTTGTACTCCTTGACCTGCTTCGCATGGGACTTGCGCCCGTGCTTCTTGTCATTGAAGTAGTTGCCGAAGAGCATGACCGGGCTCAGCAGAGCCATGATCAAGTAGTACCAGCGCCCGAAGATCATGACGGACACGACCGCGCCGACCAGCGGGAACAGGGCCATCAGCCAGGGCAGCGGCCGGACTTCGTACTCGCTGGGCGGAGAAGGCAGCCGGAAGTGTGTCTTGCGCTCTGCCGGGCGCAGTCGCGGGGGCCGGTTGTAGTCGAGTCCGGCTCCGTCCTCCGACCACTTCAGGGCAGCGTTGGGAGGGGAGTAGCCGTCGATCTCCAGAAGTGTGTTGCCGAGGGCGAGTTGGGAGCCGAGGGGCCAGGAGCCGCCATCGAAGTCTTCACCGTCGAGCCGGCGCTGTTTGTTCTCGCCCCCCTGCTTCCTCTCCTCACCCCCCGTGTTCTTCTGCTCGATGCCGTGCAGGGTGACGTCGCAGGTGCCGTCCATGGCGATGGACAGCGTGGCGGCTCGCGAAGCGAGTTCGGGATCGCTGATACGGATGTGCGCGGCAGGGCCGCTGCCGATGTCGTACCGACCGACGCCCAGCCGGTGCACGGCGCCGGCGGCGGGACCGCCGGCCACACGGAACTCCACGACACCGGTCGGCTCACCGGACACGCAGCCGGCCGGGTCGTGCAGGCTGACGACGGCGCCCTCGCGCAGCGGCGAGCCGACGATGTTGGCGTCGGGGTCGAGGGCGTAGCCGTCGACGAAGGCCTGCGGTGCGCCGCCCGGGCCGGGACGCCCGCCGATGGGGATGACATCCGCACCACCGGCAACACCGACATGGTGCGCCAGCTCCCGAGTGATGTCGCCGACCGATGACTCCGGATCGGCGTCGAGCACCACATCGGCGCTGGCTCCGCCGACCGGGTCGACGACGGTCAGACTCAGGCGCACGTTGGTCCTCCTCGCTGGGCTGAGGCCGCCCCCGGAACGCTGAACACAGTGAAGCGACCTTAGCCGCCGCACCTTGCCCCCGTGCAACGGGATGCACAGGGCTTCGCAGGCCGGGATGTGCACTGGTTCACGCTTCCGCTGCCGGGTATCCCTGTCGTCTCCAGAGCCTCACCCGTAGGATCTTTGCTCATGCGGACGGCCCGAAGACGACCGGGCTGACCGCGCCAGTCACGCCACGGGGGATGGCCCTGCGGCGACGGGAGGGAGAGCTGTCATGGCCAAGGATGCAGACCTTACTTATGCCGAGATGGAGAAGAAGGCCAACGACCTCATCAAGGCGATGGGCGACATGGAAGACATGTTGAAGGCCATCGAGAAGGGTGTCGAGGAACTCGTCGCCAACGGCTTCACCACGCAGAAGGCCTCCGGCGCCTACGACGAGTCCATCAAGGACTTCACCAAGGGCGCGGCCAAGACCGTGAAGGGCCTGGAGGGACTCTCCAAGTTCCTGACCAACGCCAAGAAGGCGTACGAGGACCTGGACGAGCAGTTGGCCAAGTCCGCCAAGGGCTGACGTCGGCGGCGGCTACCAGGCCGTCCGGGCGCGGTGGGGTGCATACAGTGTCCTGCCGCGCCCAGGCATGTCGCCCGTTGAGGATGGAAGTCCTAACGAGTGGCCGACATAACTCGGTACCACCTTGACCTGATCAAGGAATCCCCGAGGAGGGGCCCATGGGGGAGCACGACCGCCTGCTGGTCGACTTTACACTTCTGGAGTCTTCGAAGAAGAATCTAAAAGACATCAAAAAAGCCCTCGAAGACATCGAGGAACACCGTTCCGACATCCGTGACATCTGGGGCCATGACAGCATCGCCGGTAAAATGGATGATTTTGTCAACAATTGGGACAACTATAGACGGGAACTCCTCGATAATGTCGAGGACTTGGGTAAGCAAGTCGATACTTCACTCAAGAGCTTCGAGAAGCTGGACCTCGATCTAGAAAAGGCGACCGAGAAAAAGCACAGCAAAAGCGGGGGAAGTTGACCTATGGGTACTGGTAAGGGCAGGCGCCGGCCGGTCGACTGGCATCCGCTGGCGGAGAAGGACCCGATCCCCGGCGATCCGGAGGACATCCGCGACGAGGTCACCAGGAAGAAGAATCTCGCCTCGACGCTGCGCGACCAGGCTGCCATCCTCCGCAAGGCCGCCGACGGAGACGCCCTGAAGGGCAAGTACGCCGACAAGATCCGGGAAAAGTCCGGCGACCTCGAGAAGCGTTTCCGCGAGACGGCGGGCCGCTACGAACGGGTCGTCGGTGACCTCGGCAACTGGGCCAATGAGCTGGAGGGCTTCCAGGAACGGGCCGACGGTATCCTCCGCGCTGCGAAGCAGGCCGACGAGGAACACGCCGCCGAGGTGAAGAAGAAGGAAGCCGAAGCCAAGAAGGACGGCGACAAGAAGGCGCCAGAGGAGACCGACCCCGGCAGTCACCTGGCATCCTACCACAAGCAGCTCAACCAGGTCATATCCGAGCGCGATTCCCGTGCCCGGCATTACGCCGAGAACATTGACGATGACATCTCTGACATCATCAAGGACAGCGGGTGGGAGAACTTCAAGGACTGGGTGCATAAACATGCGGATACGATCAAGTCCGTCATTGAAGTCCTGAGTTGGGCAGCGACCATCATCGGTACCATTGCCCTCCTCTTCACGCCCGTCGGATGGTTGGCGACCGTCATTGCGGTGACCGCCATCGGTCTCACGGCGCTCGTCGGCGTCGGGCACACGGTGCTGGCCCTCTCCGGTGAGGGGAGCTGGACGGATGTCGCCATGGACGTCTTCGCGCTGGCGACGCTGGGATTCGGCAGCGTGGCGATGAAGGGCGTGAAGGCCGCGACGACAGCGCTCAAGAGCGCAAGCAGGGCTGGACGGTTCCAGCGGTACGCGAATCTGCGCAAGCTGCTCGACAGGAACGTCACGCGATACGGCACCAACTCGGCCCGCGGTGCGAAAGCCGCGCGTGCGAAGGGGGCGCTGCGCCAGATCGGGTCGAGGGAAACACGACCTGGGGCTACCCGGCTCGAACGCCTGCTGGGTGGTGATGGTGAGGTCGTCAGCGCAACCAAGTTCGCCAAGGCCATGCGCGCCGAGTTCGGCGGGAATTCCGATGTGGTGAAGGCGGCCGATGCGGTGGGCAAGGCTAGCAGAAACTTCCGCATGAACTACCTGGCAGCCACCTCCGTAGACCTCGGAGATAAGGCCGGAGAAAAATTCGGTGGCGACGCGTACGGAGACGCCAAGGACGTCCTCACGCTTGAAGTCGGGAGTCGCTGGTGAGTACTGCCCGATTTCGTTCGCCAGCCATCAGGCGCAGAGAAATTTGAAGAAATTGGAGTGGGAGATATGGCGACAGTCCCAGCAAAAAGCTCAGAAGAATCTCGAGCCATGAGATATCTTGCTGTATTTACTTTGGTGCCCATCCTGTGTTTCGCTTTCCAGGACCTTGGCAGCGAGTACGGAGGGCTGGACTGGCTCACCTACGGATACGCAGCTTGGCCGATGATGATCGGACCGGTTTTGATGCTGCTTCTGTTCATTAAGAACCGAGAGCTCATCCGTGTCCCTGAGAGGGGCGCCAATTTTTCCCAGACAATCAGGATTGCCGCTTTTCTGTACCTGATTCCGAACTTGTTCATGGCATTCGGATACAGTTGGCTGGCGGTGGTTTCAGTGCTCTCCATCGTGACGATCCTGGTGGCCGACTGGCAGCTCAAAAAGCGGGCTGGCGCATGAGCACGTCCGATGTGGAGCAACAGCCGCCCCGCGTCGAGGTGGCCGCTCCCCGCAGCTATGAGCTTATCCTGCCACCCGGTTGGGTCCGCATCCCTTTGCGTGAGGGCACGAAGGAAGCACTGGAGAGGGTCCTCTTCTCGCACATGGGGCAAGTCCCGGAGGGCATTCCCCGGGACGACGCGATGCGCTTCCGACTGGACATGCGTCGCCAGTTGGAGAGGCAGGCGCGTGCGGCCAGAAGAAACGGTGGCCTTGACCTCTATCTTCCGGTGCTGCCGCGCGGCGGAATCTTCCTCATGGCCTCTTTCATCGTCGCCGAGATGCCGATCGGTCAAGCCCATGCGGTTCCCCACCAGGCAGTGGTCGCTCAACTGGCCGGCGAGGACGTCCCCGGCGGAACGGGGGCAAAGGTCGACGTGGCAGGGGCGCCCGCAATCCGCCGAGCCTATCGCTCCACCCCTGAAGATGAGAAGCTGACTTCTGCTCCCGAAGTCGTACAGCAGGTGGCCCTGCCGACGCGGCGGGTCGACTATGTGATTCCCGTGCCGGACGATCCCGCTCGCTGGATCAGCATCAACTTCTCCACGCCGGGTGACGGCGATATCGACAGTGAATTCACCGACGTACTGGTCGAGTTGTTCGACGCGGTGGTCGGCACGTTCAAATGGAGTTACGAGTGAGCTGGCTCAACGTCAAGCACGCCATGAATCTTTCCCCTTGGATCCGCGTACCGCTCATGTGGCCCGAACCGGGACTTGAGGACGTCGAGGAGGCACAGACGCCGGAGGCATGGGCTCGCTACTTCGCCGAGGGTCTCTGGGAGGACTTCGCGTCGGAGAAGCCAGAGCCCGGCGAAGTCGACCTACTGACCAACATGCTCTTGATGTACGCCACCAGGGCCCCCGCGGCCTATCCGGGGTTCGAGGTCTTCCTCCATCTCCCGCACCCAAGGGAGATCCCACTCCCCGTATACGTCGACCTGGTGGAGATCGAGGAGGGCGAGGACCGGGAAACGGCACTGCGTGAGCTGACACACGCCGACGCGAGCTACACCGTCGAACCCCCCATCGTCGAGGACTTCGAATCCCCGCACCTGGGAACCGGCTTGCGCGTACTGCGCTACTACCAGGACGAAGAGAGCAACGAGGTGCACGTCGGCCTTCGCTACGCCTGGCGCTACGAGAAGAGCACGGAATCCGCAGACGTCCTGATCATCCTGGCCGACCCGGACGCCGGCCGGATCCTCCGAACTCTCGATGATATCGATGAGTTCGCCCGCATCATCCGGATCAGTCCGGATGAAGAGGCAGATACCTGGAATGTCCCAGTGGGCGGAATGTGAGCGCATAGCTCGCGCCGAGCGCGCCCAGCAGGATGAGCAGCACCGCCAGCGCCGGTTTGCGCTCGCGAGGTGACGGGCGAGTGAGGCGAGTCATGTGCGAGTGGGCGAGTGGTGTCTGAGCAGCCGGGGCGAGATGGTGGGCTGCGGCAGCCGGACGAGCCTGCGGTACGCCCAGGAGGCATGCCGCCGCACGCCTCCGACGGACGGTTGCCCCGTAACGTGCACTTCCGGCTCTCAGTCGAAGATGTCCAGGGCATCCAGCCAGGATCCGTCACCGTCGCTGCCCGTGGGGCGGGCCCGCATCGGGCGTGGCTCCGGGTAGGTTTCCGCTGCGGCCCGCGCGCGGACGATCTCCGGCCCGCCACACGCCGCTACCGCGAAGGCGCCGAAAACCTTGGCGAACGCGGCTGGGTCGCGGAACTCTACGCCGAACGCCTGGCCGTCTTGCAGCGGCGCCCACACCACCCGGTCGACCCGTATCCACTCGGACACCGGCTGGTCGTCCAAGGTCGACCGTTCCTCCATCCACAGCCGCGCCACGTGCAGCAGGTTCACCTTCTCCATCGGCAACCGCTTGCGCCGTATGCGCAATTCACGTGTCGTCAGTGTGACCCGCTGGTTCCTCTTCGGGTACCAGACGACTCCGACAGCGAACGGCACCCACAGCAGGATCCCGAGCATCGGCCAGACCAGAGCGTCGCCCCACGAGCGGAGCAGTCCGCCGTCCAACAGGTAAACGGCCCCGAATACCAGAATCCACTTTGCCGTCATCCGCCAGAAGCCAGTGCCCTGCCGGTACAGGATCCGGTGCTTCCTCGTCATCGTCGTGCTCGCCTGCCATCGAGGACGTGACACATCGGCTCAACCCCGATCGGCTGGATGAAGGCGGGCCGCAACGGTCCGCCGTCGGCAGTGCGGTGCAATTGCTCCGGCGGCCACGAGGTCTTGGCAATCCGGCGCCATGCAGCCCACTCGGCCTGAATGCTCCGGCGGGAACGTGCTGCCTTGGTCATGCTCCCCTGGCCCATCAGCGATTGACCGCCTGGATCTCCTGAACCGTCACAGCCTGCTCGCTGCCGAAGGTGCCGTCGGGCAGTGTACCGGCCTCGCCGTTGGAGCCCTCCCAGGTGATTTCCCAGGTGATGGTGGCCTGGAGGTCGTATGTGCTGTCGCCGGAGGAGCGGAGGTATGTGATGCCGCAGGGTGGGGTTTGTTCGGCCTTGCCCTTGGCGTAGGGCTCGCCGATGGAGCCGTCGGCGTTGATCTCGCACTCGCCGGAGGCGGGAAAGATGGTGGCGTCCGTGGTTCCCGGCTCCAGCTTCAGCGAGACAGGTCTGGCTGTGGTGGTGGCAGAGAGGTTCCAGCCGCCCACATCGAGGGATGCGGTGACCGAGACTTCGTGGAAGTCGGTCTTGTCGAGCCAAGCCCAGGTGGGGAGGTTGACCTTCGTCGTCTCAGCAGGGGCGAGGGCGATCTCGGTGTCGGGGACCTGGAGCTCGTTGTAGGCGAGCTTCGCCAGTGTCTCGGTGTCGATGGCCCTCTCCACGGGGGGATCGTCCCCGTTGTCGACCCAGAAGTCGGCTTGGCTGCAGGCCAGGTAGTCATCGCCTTCGAGGCGGTCCCAGTCGTAGACCGTTCCCCAGAACATGCCTTTTCCGGACTTCTTCTTGTTAAAGTCCTTGTAGGGATCCCCCTCGATGTAGCGGGACTTCTCGGCAGCGTAGGCCTCCACCGCACCGCTGAAGTGCCCGACGTTCCAGCGCCGCTTGAATTCTTTCTCGTATTCCTCGGGCGTCCATTTCGGCTCGTACCAACAAGCCGGCGGGTTGTAGTTGCCGACAGCAGTCAGCGCGCCGGTCGCCTCGCCGGTTCCGTTCTTGGATGTGTTGAAAGTTACTTGCGAAGTGATGGTGCGTCCGCTTGAATCACTACTGGTGTCGGCCTCTCCGCGTGATCCGCCGAAGCCAGTTTCCGCGTACGCTGGTTGTGTCGTGAGTAGCGCACTCATAAACAGTACAGCTCCGAGCGAGGCAAGTCGTCTGGCCGACTTTACGGAATGCATTTCTCGTTCCCCCGCTTTGAAATGACCTCGTTTGTGACCCAGATCCCATCGGAGTTCCGCTCGAGACGGCTGACGTAGTACACATAGGAGTTGTCGGAAGGAGCGCTACGGTCGACCTTGTTGGTCTTGCGGAACTTGTTGAATGCTTTGCTCTCGTCTGCGCAGAGTGTGACCGCGGCAGTGGTTTCGCCGGACAGATCCACGGTTGGTGCGTAATAACGTGTGGTGCCAGTGATGGTCGCGTCGTGGTCGACGAACGTCTGGACCCATTTCGCAGCTCCCGCCAATGCCTCGCCCTTGTAGTAAAAGGTGAGAGCGGGCGACTTGGTATCTCCGTCCGTGATGGCCCGGGTTACGGCGGTCATCGAGTGTCCGGCATCTGCCAGGACAGCGTCCTTGGTGGTGTCGCCGGTATTCCAGTCCTCGAAGACTTCGTTCACGTCGGCAGGCAGGGAGAGATCAGGGCGGTTGACATCGGCCGACGGGCTTGGCGATGCGGGTGTAGACGCCGAGGTGTCGCCGGTGTCCGCTCCAGCGATCTCGTCCTTGCCCTTGGACTCTTCCTCCCCACCGCCGCAGGCCGTCAGTAGCAGGGCTGCTGAGGCGGCGAGCGCGGCAGCAACGGGCAATGAGCGGCGCTTCACAGTGGACTCCCCGTGAGACAGAAGTGCGGTCAAGGTTATCGACCGTATCTGTGGGGTTACCAGTTTCGCCAGAACGAACTACTCCAATAATCGGGGTAATTCGGAGTGATTAGGATGTTTCGGTCTTCCTCTGTGCCCTGATCGTGCTCAACGGACGACCGCCCCGGACGCGATGACTGTCGCGTTCGGGGCGGCGCGAGCGGCGGTGAGTAGAGCCTCTTTGCTATCCCGTGTGCTGGCACTTCGGGCATGCGCACGGTGGGTAGGCCGTCGAGTGGGGGATTGGTTCGTTGGGGCCGCCGGCCTGGACTTCGACCTTGCGCCCGGCGTCGGTCACGGTTCCGTCCGTGTCGACCTTGTAGACGCGGAGTGTGAGGCGGGAGTGGCGGCGGGCGGCGGCGTCGAGGATGTCGAGTGGGTCTGTCATCGGCGGGTAGTGCGGGGCGCAGTCGGGGCACGCGTAGACGTTGAAGCCGGGGCCTGTGGCGGCGTGGACTTCGTGGACCAGGATCGGTTCGTCCGTGGTGCGTTGGCAGCGGGCGCACATCCGCATGGTGGGGCGGGTCACCGGGTGGCTGCCGGTACTCGTACGCCGTGGATGTGCTTCGGGCCGACGTCGATGCCGAGGGTTGCCAGGTGGGCGGCTCGTCGGCGTTCGCGCTGGTGTCGGCGTTCGGTCGGTTCCAGGACGTAGGGGCGTACGAGTCGGGACGCGTTGCCGTCGAGAATCTCGGTGAACGCGGGTGGCGGTACGGGGATGAACCGGAGGGGTGGCATCGCGCCCAGGCGATGGCGGCCCTGCGGGCTCGGCGTGCAGATCCTCAGCATCCACGCGAGGAAGCGGACGGTAAGGTCCAGCATGTTGGCGCTCCTTTGCAGCGTCGGCCATGCCCCGGGGCGGACACCACCCGCCGCCGGGGTCTCTTGTGTCTCCGACCGTACAAGCTCAGGATAGCTATGTATAGCTCATTGATGGTTTCCGCAGGTCAAGCATGCTTACCGTTGCTACATGAGCGGTGAGAACAAAGTTCCGGACTTTGACCCACAGGGGCCGCAGCTGGTCTATGCCGCCCTCGCCGACCACGTCGCTGCGCGCATCGCCGCAGGAGAGTTGCATCCAGGTGCCCGGCTGCCTGCTGAACGTGACCTTGCAGCCGAGTACGGGGTTGCGTATCTCACGGTGCGGCGCGCCGCCCAGGTGCTCCGTGAGCGGGGGTTGATTGTCACAGTTCATGGCAAGGGGACGTTTGTGGCCGACCCGCTACCAGAGCCGAAGGCGCTCGACGGCGAGTGAACCAGAACGCGAGCCCCTGTGCCCCTGATGAGCGAGCTGATCGAGCGGGATGCCATCCCTGAGGGCTACAAGGTCGAGGTGTTCGACGGCAGGGTGATGATGACACCGCGGGCCTTGGAGCAGGACTGGATCGGTTCCGACGTAGGGGACGCGGTCAAAGCCTCCGGTTATCGCGCGAGAGCGCGTCTTCGGCGATGCACTCATCACCTTCCCAGGGGAGAACCACGCCGCGCCAGACCTGACGATCGTCGACGTCGGCACCGTGCCTCGGAGGGACGGCTGCTCCTGCCTTGATGTCCTAGCCGTGGTCGAGGTCCCGTCCGAGCCGGCGAACGAGAAGGGCTACTGATGGGTTCGCTGCGCGAAACCGCTCTTCTTCAGCTCAGCTTCGCCTTCCTCTTCCTCGCCGGACTCGCCGTGACCCGTCACCGTCGGGCGAGGCGCCTCGCGCGGCTCTCCACAGCTCTAGGCGAGTGACGGATCCGGAGGCCAGTCGACCCCGGAGTCCCGGAGCATGCGACTGTATTTCGTGTAGCGGTGCCGTGCGATGAAGAGACCTGTCAGCCACAGTGCGGCGAAGAACAGCCAGATGGCGCCGCACACGAGCAGGGACTGGGCACTGAAGCCGGTCTGGGACAGGGGGATGAGCATGGCTGCCAGAAGGACCAGGAGGGCGGTCAGTCCCCGGCGCCGGTGGGTGCGGCTGTAGTCGACCATGATGCGGGCGTGCAGGAGGTCGACGTCCCGCCGCACTTCAGCCAGCGGTCGCAAACGGCTGCCTCCGGGCCGCATGCCGGGCAGTTGCCCGCCTTCCTGCGCAGTGGTGTGGTGCTGCGCGGTCCGTTCTGCCCGCTGCGCCGCGTCCGGCAGTCGACGGAAGGCGAAGTACGGGTTCGGGCTTCCCTTGGGGGAGAGCGGGGACAACCCGTCGTATCGGTATCCGTACTGCTCGGCGACGTAGGCGAAGGCGGCGAACTTCCGCCATGACCGCTGCAGGTTGCGGGCGTCATGCCGTTCAACACCCTGCGCGCCGTCCCGCAGCAGTGCTCTGAGCTGGGGCTGCAGGAACATTGGACAACCTCCTGGGACCGGGTCGTAGCACGACGCCGGGACGCCGTTAGCGTGTGGTGGGCGAGATGGCGCAACCACTCGCCCCACGGATAGCTTCCTATCACTGGGCCAGGCAAGCTCCCCGCGGCGGGAGGCATTCGCCACACAGGGACACACAGGGGGACAGAAGTGGGTTCGTCCAAGTACCCCAATCTGGGATTCGACCCGGCTCCGGGAGATCTGGAGACGGTGCGTCTGATGGTGGGCGCGATCGGCCGGGTCAACCGCGAGAGCGGCACGGCGCACACGCAGCTCAGCAAGATCGGCGCCTCCGACGGCATCTGGACGGGCAAGGCCGCCGACACGTTCGCGAAGTCCGTCGACAAGATCCCGCCCTACCTCAAGAAGGCCCTCGACTCGGTCGGCTCCGCTCACCGGGCCCTGTCCAACTGGGAGACCAGCCTGGACGGGTTCCAGTCGAGGGCCCGCGCCCTGGAGGAAGAGGCGGCAACCGCGGCCCGGAAAGTCAGTACGGCCAAGGGGAGCCTGGACGGCCTGCCCGACGACACGTCCCGGATGACGGACAAGGAGAAGGAGGAGCACGAGAAGGACAAGAAAGGCAAGAAGGCGGCCTACGACTCGGCGAACGGCGAGTTGGAGGCCGTGCGAGGACGGGCGCACACGCTGCACGCGGAGTACGTCACCGCAGCGGATACGACGGCACGTACGGTCAAGCAGGCCGCGGACGACGCCCCGCCCGAGCCCGGCTGGTTCGACGACCTCGTGGACGGTTTCACCGATTTCCTGTCCGACGCCTGGAACGTCCTCAGTGACCCCAACTTCTGGAAGCTCGTCGGCGACATCCTCGCCGACATCGCCATGGTCATCGGCGTGGTGTGTCTCGTCGCCCTGATGCTGGGCACCGGCGTGGGAGCGCTCGGGCTGATCGGGTTCATCGTCGGTGTCGGCGCGCTGGCCGCCCACGGTGCCGCGATGGCCGGCGGTGCGGAGGGCGTCACGTGGCAGACACTGGCCTGGGACGCGCTCGGCGTGGTCGCGGGCGGTGCCTCCCTCGGTGGGGCGAAGCTGGCTCAGGCGGGACGGGCTCTGGTGCAGTCCGGACGCTCCCTGCGTGCTTCGCAGGGGCTCATGGCGGCGCTCGGCCGGATCGGCCCCGGAGGGTGGGGCAACATCGCGAAGATTCCCAGCGGTATGGCGAACTCGCTGCGTGGGTTCGCCACTGCGGGCAAGGGGTGGGTCCATGTCGCCACGGGCAAGACGCTTGACGTCGTCGGCACGGTGACGGGTGCGGGCTTCGCGTTCGGCTCCAACACCAACGAAGGCCGGTGGCTGGACGGCGACTGGAACATCTCCGACATACCCGTGGTGGGTCCCGGAGCGGGCTTCGTCGACTACGAGGCGCCGGACAACGAGCCGAAGACGATGGCGCCCGGTCCCCTGGGTCCCCGGTTCGACAGCACCACCACGCTCACCTCGGCCGGCGAGAGCTTCACCAAGGGGCTCCAGCCCGGCAACTTCGGGACCGCCGCATGACCCGCACACCGATCGAAGCCGCCGCTGCCCGCCAGGTCCCTTACGCGTTCCAGTACACGGTGCCCGACGAGTTCGTGCGGTTGCCCGATCCCGCAGCCCTCGAAGGCTGGGACAAGGCGCTCAAACGACTCGTCCCGGATGCCGACGAGGAGCAGTTGGCCTCGGCCACGCAACAGATGAGGGCCGCGCTTCCCGGACTCTCCGCGGGCGGGGAGGACACGGTCGATCTGACAGCGATGTGTCTGGGCACCGAGGACGTCGCGGGCGAGGAGCGACTCTCCATGGGCCTGCTCGCTGTCACCGTGAAGCCGAGCGGGCACCATGACCGGCTGCTGACGGCCGAAGGCATCTACCGGGCGAAGCACCAGAGGTTTTTCGCCGGCGAGCGCGAGTTGCAGGAGCTGGACTTCGACCTGGGCAAGGGAGCGCAAGGGCGACAGGACATGCTCCTGGCGGTCAAACTGCCGTCCGGCCCGGCCGTGATGTCCGCGTCGCTGCGCCTGCTGACACTGCCCGCCAGCTTCGTCGCCGAGAGCGGGGGCGCGGACGCCGTCGGCGACGACGAGACCGTGCGCCCGACCCTGCCGGTGGCTTCACTGCAGTTGGTCGTCCCCGCGCCGCGTGACTACTGCGTCTACGTGACGATCTCCACACCATCGGTGTTCCTGCTCGACTCGTACTGCGGGCGGCTCGCCCAGATCGGCCGGACCTTCACCTTCGACATGGAGAAGGGCAATCGTTGAAGCTCGGGGTGGTGGCGGGCGTATGAGCTACTTCTTACCCTCGTTCTGCTTCTTCTTCAGCTCGTCGTTCAGCTTCTGGTCGAGCTTGGTGAACTCTTCCGAGGACTTCTTGGCGAATTTGGAGACACCCTTGGTCAGCTTCGACAGTTGGCCGAAGCCGTAGTCCCAAGAGTCCGCGAAGTCGTCGCACGCGGACTCGAGGCCGCTGTGCCCGATCTGTTTGGAGTCGGCGTGCTTCATGTCCTTGGACGCGGACTTCATCTGGCCGCCGCTGGTCTCCAGCGTGCCGGCCATCCCGAGGACCTCGTCACTCGCGAAGCGCAGAAAAGACAACTGACTCTCCCCCTCCCTCTCCCGGTGTGCGCGGGTGCCTGAGCGTACCTTGGCTCAGCGGTTGACGGGCCGGGCCGCCTGGGCGATGACGGACCGCGCGTTCTCCCGGGTTCCCGGCGGACATCAGAGTCGCGACGCCGACAGTCGCGCGAAGTGATCGCCTTACTGGCACTTTTCTGCTTTCGTCTCGACGAAGACCTTGGATGCCTGCCATAGGCGTTCGGCCGTGGGGTACTTGACCATGATGATTTCGAAGTGGTCGAAGTCGGCGATGCTGGGCTCGCTCTTGAGGACCTTCCCGGTCTTGACCTCCTTCCCGTAGAACTTGCTGGAGTCCACGCAGAAGGCGACCTCCACCGAGTTGCCGTTGGAGGCGGATCGAGTGGCAACGTCGTAGTGACGTCGGGTGCCGGTCGAAGTCCACCCGCCGTCGATGCGGCTGTTGATCTGTGTCTCGGCGTAGTGCAGCCCGTCGCCGGTGGCGTATGCCGCCACGGCGGCGTCCTTGGCCGTGCGCTTGTCGACGCCCCGGTAGATCGCGCGGATGTAGTTCGCCGCATCCTCCGTGGCGGCCGCTTCATTTTTGTCCTTCGGTGTCTCCCAGTCGAAGACCAGGTTCATTTCCTTGGGGAGAGACACGTCGACGCCGTCCGTATTTTCCTCCGCCGGTGCTGGCGAGGGCTCCGCATACTTCATCGGTCTCTCCGTTCCCCGGTCCGTCGCCTCCCCCTTGTCGCTGTCGCTGCCGCAGGCCGTCAGGAGTAGGGCTGCTGAGGTGGCGAGCGCGGTGGCAACGGACGTAGAACGGCGCTTCAAAGTGAGCTCCCCCGTGGGACAGATGTGCAGTCGAGGCAAGTGACGGTATCCAAGGGGTTCCCGGATTGGCGTACGGGGCATCGCCGAGGAGCGTACGGCGGACCGGTCCCTGGCGGACGGGTGCTGTTCAACGGTTGACGGACTGGATTTCCTGGACGGTGACGGCCTGGTCGTTGCCGAAGGTGCCGTCGGGGAGGTCGCCGCCGGTTCCGCCGGTGCCGGTCCAGGCGACTTCCCAGGTGATGGTGGCCTGGAGGTTGAAGGTGCCGTCGCCGGAGGAGCGGAGGTACTTGATGCCGCAGGGTGGGGTCTGGTCGGCCTTGCCCTTGGCGTAGGGCTCACCGATGGAACCGTCGGCGTTGATGGCGCACTCGCCGGAGGCGGGGTAGGTCACGGCGTCGTCCGTGCCCGGCTCCAGCTTCAGGGAGACCGGCTTGGCGGTCGTCGTGGCCGCGATGTTCAGGCCGCCCACGTTCAGCTCGGCGGTGACGGAGACTTCCTTGAACGTCGTCTGATCGAGCCAGGCCCAGGTCGGGAGATTGACCTTGGTGGCCGCAGGCGGTGCGAGGGTCACTTCGGTCGTCGGCAACCTGACCCGGTTGTAGGCGAGTTCGGCGAGGATTTCCGGGGTCACGGCGTTCTCGACGTCCGGAGCGTCGCCGTTCTCCACCCAGAAGGGGTCCCTGTCGCAGAGCTGCGCCTCCGGTTCCATCCAGCGGTCCTCGTCCTGGACGGCGACCCACCAGCTGCCCTTGTCGGCCTCGTCCAGGTTGTAGTTCTGGTATTTGCCGTCCTTGTACGTGTCCCGGAACCGGCCGACCGTCGTCTTGGCGTAGCTGTGCTGGCCAGGGGTGTTCATCGTCTCGTTGTAGGAGTTCTCCACGTACTTCGAGAACTCCTGGGCGGAGCGCGGTTCGTACCAGCAGGCAGGCGGGGTCCAGTTGCCAGTGGGGGTGACGTTGCCTCCGGAATCACCGTCGTCCTGGACCGTGCTGGTGTATGTGATCTTGGAGGTCAGGTCGTTGCCGGAACGGGTTCCTCGGTGTCGATCTCGGACTCCGACGCTCCTGGTCCCTTCGCCTGTGCGGTTCCTCCGGCCAGGGCCAGCGCTGTCACGAATGCGCTCGTCACGGCTATGCCTCGGGTCAGGGCGCGCATGTCTTCTCTCCCCGCTTCGACTGAACTTCCGTGGTCTGCCAGACGCCCTTGTCGCTCTTCTTCAACTGGGTGCTGTACGTGACGTACGGACTCTCGTCTGAGGGGGTCTTGTCTACTTTGCCTGTCTTGCGGTTCTTGTTGTACGCCTTGCTCTCGTCGGCGCAGTACACGACCGCGGCGGTGTCCTTGTCGGCGACCTTGATGTTCGGCTTGAAGTAGCGGGTGACACCCGTCCAGGTGAGGTCCTCGTCCAGCCAGGCCTGGATCCACTTCTGAGCGCTCACGAGGGCATTGCCCTGACGGTAGTACGCGACGGTCGCCGAATTCGCGTCGCCCCGGAGGATGGCGTCGTCGATCGCGTTCACGGTCTGAGCGACATCAGACAGCACCGCGTCCTCAACGGGCTCGCCGGTCTCCCAGTTCTCGAACTTGTTCTCGACGTCCTTGGGGAAAGTGATCTCGGGGCGGTCGGTCGGCCCGGACGACTGCTCGGCCGGCGGCGTCGTCTCTACCGCCTCACCTGTGTCCGCCCCCGCGATCTTGTCGTTGTCGCTGGACTTGTCGTCCTCGCCCCCGCAAGCCGTCAGCAGCAAGGCTGCTGAGGCGGCGAGCGCGGCAACAACGGGCAAAGAGCGGCGCTTCACAGTGAACTCCCCGTGAGACAGAAGTGCGGTCGAGGCTACTGACGGTATCTGCGGGGTTCCTGGTTTCGCCAGGGTGAAGTCATCCATGAATCGGGCAAATTCTGTAGTTATGGGTGCATGTGGTTGCGTCTTGTGTCCGGATCGTGCCTGAACGTGCGACAGCCTCGGAGGCGTCGGACGTCGCGTCCGGGGCTGCGTGAGGGAGAGGGGCGTGGGGCCCTCTGGCTACTGAGAGGGGCTGCACCTCGGGCATGCGCACGGTGGGTAGGCCGTCGAGTGGGGGATCGGTTCGTCCGGTCTGCTGGACGCCGGAGCCTGCGGAGAACGGACGAGTGCGTTACTGAACGCTGGAACGGGCCATAGCCTGCAATTGGCCGGGGTCCACCGTTTCCTGCGTTGCGTCATGCGTCAGCTCGAGGCCGTCGCCGGTGCTGTCCACCCGCCAGACGGCGCCATGCCGGTTCTCCCACTCGACGAAGCTGCCGGGAGCACCGTCGAGCAGCCCCAGTTCCCGCACCAGCGTGTCCAGGGGAGCGAAGCCGCGGGCATCACCCTTGCTCATGCTCTGGGTACGGGTGTTGTCGTAGCGCATCTTGACAAACGGCACCTCGGTACGGTCGAGCTTGTTCGGCTGGAGCATTTTGCGGAACCTGCTCCAGGCCTCTTCCTCGTTCTCCCTGCCGGAGATCTCACTGGCGTAGGCGGGAAAGACGGCATAGGTGACGGCGGACAACTCGGGATTCTCCATGGCGTGGTAGCCGTGCGCCTCGGCTGCCGCCACCCCCACGGTGTCGAACTCCGTCCCGTCGTGCTGGAAGCCGCCGACGGCCACCAGAGGCCGCCCCTGCCCCACGAAGGTGTTGTCATGGGCGCGCGCGTGGGTGAGCAGTGCGGTAACGAGCGCCTCGTCGTAGGGACCGCGTACGTTGACCTGCAGATTGTGCCGGCCGTCGGTGGAGAGCGCGGCGGTGAAGGTGAACATCGGGTTCGGCGACCACCGCCACGCGGATGCCAGACCGGAAACGGGAGCGGCGCCGGGCATGGCGGGCAGGACGGATCCAGGGTTCATGAGGGTGGCTCCTGTGCTCGGGATGGGGCCCCTAGCTGCATGAGTAGAGGGTGGGATGGACATCCTGGCGGTAGGTGGCGTCCATGAGTGCACCACCGCGGGAGTTTTCGCCTCTCGTCATGGGCTCCATGTTGCCGGAATCGTTGTAGAAGTCGTTGCGGGTGGCCCGGCCGGAACGGTAGCCCGTCTGGTTCCAGTGATCGACCACCGGTGTCAGGTGCTCGTACGTGAGCTGGTTGGACGGGATGATCTCGCCCGCGGAGTTGCGCCAGGTCAGCTCGGACCTGGGGACGCGTTCCATGATCTGACGGCCCTGGGAGTCGAGCCGTCCGGTGGGTCGCATCGGTGTGCCGCCCTGGGCGATGCCCTCGTCGGTCCAGGCGGCGGACATGGCGTCATGGGTGGACTGGCGATAGCTGCCGGGATACTCGGTGTCGCGGTTGTGACTCTGTACGGGTGAGTTCGGGTCCCTTTCCCACCGGCCGCCCCCGCCACGGACGCGGATGAGGCCCAGCGGGTCGAGGAGAAGGAGCGGGTTGGTGACGTAGGCGTAGTCGTTCGGGTCCGGCGCCAGGCCCACCGGATCGGCGCTGATGTAGCGCGCGGTCTCCGGGTCGTAGTAGCGGAAGTAGTTGTAGTTCCAGCCGGTCTCGGCGTCCGCGTACTGCCCGGGGAAGCGCAGAGGGCAATCGGCTTCCGGGGCAGAGGGCTGTGTGCCGGCCGGCTGGCCCCAGGCCGTGAACCTGCGGTGCCAGACGATTCGGCCGTCCGGTGAGACAAGTTCGGTCGGCGTTCCGACGAGGTCGGTGATGATGGCGTAGAAGCGGGCGTCGGCGTCGCTCTGGTCGCTTCCGGTGCCGTCCGCGGCCGGTCGTTCCCGGCCGCCGGTCACTGTCTGGGCGACGGGCCGGTAGGAACCCGGCGCGTAGTCCCAGGTGATGACGGTGCCGTCGGTCTCCACCTGTTCGGCGAGGCGTGTTCCGTCCCAGCTGAACGTCGTCTCCTCCAGCACGTCCCCGCCAGTACCGAGGCGCTGTTTGCCGACCCGCCGGCCGTCTGGATCGTAGGTGTAGCGCCACTCGGATCCGTCCGGTGTGACGGTCCGGACAAGGCGGTCCTCGGGGTTCCACCCGTAGTGGGAGGTGCGTCGTCCACCACTGAGGAGACGGACTGTCTTGCGGATCAGACGTCCCTGGGCGTCGTAGGCATAGGTGGTACGTCCGGCGTGGTGCAGTCTGGTTCCGTCGAACTCGCGTGGCTGCGGGTCCGTGCTACCGGCGTGCGGGGAGGTGGTGACGAGGTTGCCCGCGCGGTCGTACCCGTACCTCTCCTCACGGTCGGCGGTCCTGACCGCGGTCAGCCGACCGACCGGATCCACGTCGAACCGGCGGCTCTCGCCCAGTAGTTCATCGATCTCTCTGAGCGCTCCGTCGAGGTCGTACTCGTACGTGCGGTGCTGAAGCAGCTCACCGTCCACGTCGCCACTGCTGCGGCCCGGGGTGGTCACTGACTGACCGGTCAGCCGGCCGGAGCCGTCCCAGCTCTGGTGGAGCACCGCCGCCGTACCCAGAGTCCTGCGGATCTCGCGATGGGCGGTGTCGTAGTCGAAGCGCAGTTGGCTGCCGGCGCCGCTCAAGGTCTGAGGGTGGCCCATCGCCTGATACGTCCAGGTCGAGGTGATGCCCGAGGGAGTGCGGCGGCTGATGCGGCGGCCGAGGGCGTCGTAGGCGTAGGTGGTGGTCCGGCCGTTGACCGTCTCGGCCAGGGTGCGGCCCATGGGATCGTATGCGCGTTCGACTGTGGTGTCGCGGTTGGCCGCGAGGAGCAGTGAGCCGGCGCTGTCGTACTCGTAGGTGGTGGTCTCGTCCGCCGTGCGGTATTGACGTGGCCGGCCGAGCACGTCCACGGTCACGTCCGTAGTCTGTCCGGCGCCGTTGGTCCACGACGTACGCTGCCCGGCTGCGTCGTGGGTGTAGCTGAGCGTGCGGCCGTTGAAGTCCGTCTCTCGGAAGAGGCGGTTGGCCGCGTCGTAGACGTACTCCCAGGTACGGCCGTCCGCGTCGTGAACACCGGTCAGGTTCAGTTCGGTGTCGTAGGCGAACGTGTGGCGGCGGCCGTCCGGTGTGGTACGTGAGATCGGCTGGTGGAAGTGAGTGAACTCGTACGTGGTGACCGCACCGTTGCGGGCCGTGTGGGAGACAAGGTTGCCTTCGCCGTCCCAGCTCCAGGCCTCCGTCGCGCCGTCCGGAAGGGAACGCCAGGAGGCCAGTCCTTCGACGGTCCAGCCGAATCGGTCGGTGGCGCCGGCGGCTTCGGTCACCGCGGTCACGCGTCCGAAGGAGTCGCGCCGCGCTCTGGTCGTCCGGCCCTCCGGGTCGGTGAGGGCCAGTGGCAGGCCGGCAGGGTCGGTCTGGATGTTCCGGGTGTGGCCGAGTGCGTCGGTGACCGAGACAGGCCGCCCCAGAGCGTCATAGCTGTACCGGGTGGTCGCGCCGGACGGGTCGCTGACGGACAGGCGATTGCCTCGCTCGTCGTAGGTGTAGCTCCAGAACGAACCGTCGGGCTCCGTGAGCCGGCGGGTGCGGCCTGCCTCGTCGTACTCGGCCCGGATCGAGCTGAGGTCGGGCCTGACCACCTCGGTCAGGTGACCAGCCGCGTCGAAGACCTGCCGAGTGGTGCGGCCCAACGGGTCGGTCCAGGAGACCAGGCGTCCGTTCTCGTCCCACTCCCGGCGGGTTGACGCTCCCAGGGGATCGGTGACCTGGACGAGTTGCAGGCGCTCGTCGAACCGGTAGGTGGTGGCCCGGCCCAGGGAGTTCCGATACGTGTTGACGCGTGCCTCGTCGTCATAGGCGAGGGAGCAGTCCAGGAAGCCACCCGCTCCCCTGCCGGCCGCGACCCTGTGCCGCTCGTCGTAGGTGTAGCGATACCAGCCGCCGTTGCGGTCGGTCCAGCTCGTGATGCGGGACTCGGCGTCGTAGGTGAACTGGAAGTCCCGCCCCTGCCCGTCGTAGACGGCGCGGAGATCGCCCGCCGCGTCGTAGCCGTAACGTCGCACCACCGTCCACGGTGAGTGGGCTTCGGCGCCGTACCCGTCTTCCGGTGAGCTGAGAACGCTCAGGGACGTGACCCGGCCTTCTTCAGTGGCAACGGCCACCTGGTATCCGCCCGAGTGACGAATCTGGGTGAGGTCGCCCGCCTCGTCGTAGAGGAAGTCGATGCGGTGCCCATTGCGGTCAGTGATGGCGGCGAGTGGCAGGGTGTAGGCGGAGGTGTCACCGTCGCGCCGTTCACTGGGAGTGAAGTGGTGCGTCCGTCCGGTCTCGTCGTCGTGGACTGTGATCGTGCCTCCGTCGTCACCGTTCCACGCCAAAGGCCGTCGAGGCCCCTCCAGAGGCAGGGTCGCGGCGCGGGGTGCGGGAATCGGATAGGCCAGGAGCATGCCGTCCTCGGTGGCGAACACCACCCCCTGATCATCGATCTCCAGGCGCTGGTCCAGCGTCGAGGCCCAACTCGCCCCGAAACAGCGTCCCCAGCGGTAGGTGGAGACGTGGGTGCGCCGGACGATCAGCGGCAAGAGCCCGCCGAGTTCCAGGTCCACCTGCTCCATGAGCATCTCGCCGGACACCATGTCGATCGGGTCGCCGCCCCGGCATCGGCCCTTGTAGGGCTTGGCTTTCGCAAGAAGATCCTTGGCGCCGGAGCGCAGGGTTTTCAGGCCACCCCGCACGGCTGTCGCCATCCCCTTCATGCCCTTGGCGATGGCTCCGAGGGATGTGAGGCCCTTGACGCCGGGTATGCAGTCCAGGGCTGCCAAGCCCACGTCCCATAGGGACGCCTGTCCTTTGCGGTATTTATTGAGAGTGTCGGCGAGGACGACGAGTGCGGCTACGACGACGATCGCGGCGAGGATCGGCCCGCCGATGATCATCGCGACGATGCCGACGACCGCCACGACGACCTTGCAGACCGCGACGATGCTGTCCCAGTTGTCGGAGACCCAGTCGCCGACGTCCTCCCACCACGACCGGTTCTGGATGCCGGCGTCGGACGCCTCGTCGATCTTGCTCTTGGCCTCGCGGGCCGCGTCGTCACGCATCTTGCGCGCGTCCGCGGCCATCTTCTTCGCCACCTCCAGCGCGCCCTGCGCGGAGTCGACGGCCGACTGCGCGTTCGTCTGCGCCGTCTTCGCGTGCTGGACGTCACGGGTGGCGGCGCGGACCTTCCCCTCGTCCGGCTTGTCCGCATCCGACTTGCTGCCGGTCGGATCGTCCTTGTACTTGTCCGCCTCCTTCGACGCCCGCGTCACCCACGAGTCCGCCGAGGACAGCTTCGACTGGGCGGA
>NZ_JAGMUO010000104.1:113308-194566 GCF_019049325.1 Streptomyces sp. AC512_CC834
TTGCCAGTCACTCGGCCTGTGGCCCACCATCACGCAACCCCCGTCGACACCTACCGGTGACATCAACAACTCTTGTGCACCCGTGAACCTACAAGGCACAGAAGTTCGAAGAGAAGGGGCTCCCCGCGACCGATGCCACCGCCTCGCAGAGGCCATGTCGTGAGGGTTCGATCAGCATGGCAACGTCGTCCGGCCAGGCGTGGCCGAGAACTTGGGGGCAGCATGACGGCGGATCAGTTCAATGCGCGTGAGGGCTGCGGTCACTGAGATCTTCTCGGCAACGTGACGGTTGCGGGGCTTGATGATGCCGGACGGTGGGATGGTGATTCGACGTCAGGCGTGAGCGAAGCCTCAAGAAGGAACAAGTGTGCGAAGTTCGTTCCGTACGCCAGAGGCTCCACGTGTCATCCAGTACCACCTACACCGCTGTGCTCGATGCCCGCAGGGCGACCGCCGAGCACCTCGCGAAGTTGCTGCGGGACCACCGAGAACGGCTCAGGACCCGCAGGGTTACCCGCGCCATGGGCGTCGTCAGGCAGGCCGTGCTCGTGCTGCGCTGGTTCGTCGACGGCACCCGGCTGGCCCAACTCGCCCGGGACAAGGGCGTATCCGCGCCGGCCGCCGCATCTGTGGGGTTCCCAGTTTCGCCAGAACGAACTACTCCAAGAATCGGGGTAATTCGGAGTCACTGGGATGTTTCGGTCTCTCTCGGTGCCCTTTCAAGGCGATGGTCACCGTGATGTCGGAGCCGCACGGGGGCGGGGTACGGGCGGACTGCGGAGATTCCGTACGGTCAGCCGGTCAGCTTCACGCTGGCCACCGGGGAGCGGGTCGAGATCGGCACGGCGACCTTCCCGACACGGACTGCGGGACAGGACTGATTCCGCAGCGCTCCGGCGCGGTGGGCGTAGACGTGCCTCGCGTGCCTGCTCGGCGCGGGACTGTGACTCGTTGCAGCCTGGATGTTTGCGTGGTCTCGACCGGCGTTTAATCACTTGACCTGGTCCGTACGGTGTTCGAGTGAAGGACACCCTGATCGGCGAACTCCGCACCGCGTATGACGCCCAACTCCGTGATGTAGCCCCGCCTGGCGGCAGCGCCCGCGTCGAGACGGACGGCCCATTGACCCGTGTCGTCGGTTGGCACCGTGGCTTTGTCACGGGCCCACGCGACCTCGGTCTGTGCGGGGCAGAACTCGACACGCTCATAGAGCGGCAGCGTGCCTTCTACGCTGCCCGTGGTGAGGCGGTCGAATGGAAGACTCGCGCCCATGACCTCCCCGCCGACCTCATTGACCGGCTCACGGCGGCCGGCTTCGTCGCCGAGGACAGTGAGACCGTGCTCATTGGGCACTCCGCAGACCTTGCCGCCGATCCCGTCCTGCCCGACGGCGTGACTCTGCGCCGTGTCACCGCCAGGTCAGACCTCCAGCGCATCGCTGCTATGGAGAGCGTGGTCTGGGGCGAGGACCGGGGTTGGCTCGCCGAGGACTTGGCCGCCCGGGTCGAGAACACCCCAGAGAACATCGTCGTCCTCGTCGCCGAGGCGCGCACCGAAGTCGTGTGCGCCGCCTGGCTGGTGTTCAAAGACGGCGTCGACTTTGGCGGCCTCTGGGGCGGCTCAACGGTCAAGGAATGGCGCGGACAGGGCATCTACCGGGCCATGGTCGCCCACCGAGCCCAACTCGCTGCTGCTCGCGATGTCCCCTACGTCTATGTCGACGCCTCGGCCGACAGCGCGCCGATCCTCACCCGCCTCGGCCTGCACGCGGTCACCACCACGACACCGTATGTCTGGTCGCCCTGAGCTCAGCCGGCCTTCGCCGACTCCTCAGCTCGCGCCCGGATGTGGTCTTCCAGCTCTCGAGGGTTTCGGTGATGTCGTCCGAATGCTTCCCTGTCGGCCGTTCAGTGGTGTCGCCCAAAAGCGTCAGGGGTAGTCGACGTTGCTGGTACGGACACATCGACCCTCGTGATCTTGTCGTTGTCGCTGGACTTGTCGTCCCCGCCCCCGCACGCCGTCAGCAGCAGGGCTGCTGAGGCGGTGTGCGTGGCAGCAACGGGCAAAGAGCAGTGCTTCTCAGGAAGCGTTACGGTGCCCTGCACGCGCGAGGAGTTAATGGGGGCGAAGAGTCACGTGGCTGACGACATATCCAGGGCCAGGGCAGGGCTCAGGGGCAGGTCCGGTGTTCGGCAGGATCCGGCCGGTGCGAGAGCCTGGTGGCAGGCGGATGTGGTGCGGTGGCTGGCGTTCAGCCTGGTGTGCGCCGGGGGGTCGTTGGGGCTGTCCTGGCTGGGGCCCGTAGTGCCGTTTCCGTCCGTGGTGCGTGGGGCGGGGGGCTGCTCGCGATTCTGGTTCTTCCCCTGGCGTCGCTCCTGGTCCCGATGCTCCTGCTGCGTCGCGCACCGCTCAAGAAGCGGAAGCTGGCGTGGCAGTTGATCGTGCCGCTGATCGCCGGAATGGCCATGGGGTTCCTCGGCATGGCCGCCGGGGGCACGGCCGCACTGGCGGACCGGGGTGTGTGGGCCGACGCGGTGGTCGTCAGTGCGGACTACAGCAGCACCAACCACTGCGAACTGCGCACCGTCGACGGACGGGACATCTCGCCCTCGCTCTCGGAGAGCGACGGCTGCGGGGACTGGACGTCGAAGGGCGACGAGCTGCGCGTGCGGTACGACCCCGAAGGCATCGCGAGTCCCGATGACGGGCGCGCCGGCTCCGACGGAGCGGTCCTCGCGACGCTCTTCGGGGCGGCCGTTGTGATGGGTACCTGGGGTGGCGTGCGCCAGAGCAAGTGGGACCGGGCGTATGACGAGGCGTGAGCGAGGGAGCGGACAAGTGGAGCAAGGGCATCCGCGTCAGTCTCGGTTCCGGGGGCGGGACGGGGTCGTGATTGCGCTGTCCGTCGTCGCCGCCGGAGTCGTCGTCGTCTTCGGTATCGGCAGTGTGCGCTGGGTCGCGCGTGAGGGTGCGCCCGTGCTGTACGGGCTGCCCGGAGGTGCCTGGAGCGCCGGGGGCGTTCTGGGGCTGGTCACTCTTCTCGGTTGGGGTGGCGCTCTGTCGGAGAGGCTCGAGAGCCGTACCGCGGCGGCCGGCTCTGGGAAGGCGTCCAGGATGCTGCGCAGGGTGGCCCGCGGCGCGTGCTGGGTGGCTGCCGTAGCGCCCGGCTACTTCCTGATCAGCGGGCTTCCGGGCAAGAACTGTCAGTCGGACGCGCCGGGTTGCTCGTACGTCGCGGGGACCGGTCCCGCGCTCCTCGTGTACGTCGGTTGCGTGGCCACGGTGGGATGGCTCACCTACCGCTGGCGTCGCGCCGTCCTCGAAGAGCGCCGTGCCCGGGAGCGTGAACGCCTGCGGAAGCTGCGCAAGAAGGGAAAGGGGAAGAGCCGCGCCGCCCGGCAGGCGTAGTCGGCAGCACCCAGCCCCGGCGACTGGGGCACGCCCAGGCAGCAGACGAGGGGGCGCCCGCCGCGACGCGCAACCCGTGGTCTCTCGCGGCCTCAGCCCAGCTTCCCGTTCTGCGCCTTCACCACCGTCGGCGAGAGCTTCGCGTCGCTCGGCCTGCCGTTGGCGATCGCCATGCCGTCGACCGAGAAGTAGACGGCGAGCACGTCGCCGCTGCGGACGAACTCGCCGTGCAGGACGTGCTGGACGTCGCGGAAGGTCATCGTGGACGTGAAGCCGAGCGACTCGTCGCCGGCCGGGGTGACCTTCTCCGCCGTGACGGAGTCGTACGGGCTCTCGTTGCCGTTCGCCTTGGCCGTGAAGCCGTCCCCGCACGCGTCCACGGCCTTCCGCGCGTCGGCGAAGGTGGCCTGTGCATTCCCCGGGGCGTAGGACGCCAGGGTGACGTACGTGTAGGTGATGCCCTTCGTAAGCTGTGTCGGCGCGTCCGTCGGTCCCGAGGTCACCCGGGTCAGGTCGGCCTCGGGGGTGCCGAGCGGCAGTTGGTTCATGGCGTACGCGAGGGGTGCGCAGACGGGCTTGTCGACCGTCACCTCGTCCGTCGACTTGGCGAAGGCGTACTCCTCCGTCGGCTCGTCCACGTTGAAGCCGTCCGTGTCGGCCTTCGTGACGATCGTCGCGGCCAGGTGCTCCGCGGGGGAGGGGGCCTCGGCCGTGGATGCCGACGCGGACGCCGACGCGCCTGCCTTCGGCTTGTCGGTCGCCGAGTCCGAGTCGGAGTTGCCGCCGCCGCACGCCGTGAGTGCGGCGAGGGAGAGCAGGGACAGGGAGACGAGGGCTGCCGATGTGGGGCGGTTCACGGGGGACTCCGTTGCTCCGTAGGTTGGCGGGTGTGCGGTGGTCCGGGTGCCGGATCTGAGGGGAGGACGAAGTCAGTCCTTGTCGACCAGTGCGCGCAGTTGCGGGGAGAGTTCCGGTACGTGGGCGCCCGCCGCCTGTGCTGCCTCCAGTGCCTTGACGTACTTCAGGGCCTCCTCGCGCAGCTCGTTCTTCTCGTCGCCCTGGCGGCTGCCCGCCAGCCAGACGAAGACGGCCATGGGGACGAGAAAGACGGTGGCGTATCCGATCGGGGAGCCGTCGGTGTAGGCCCAGGCGGTGCCGATCACGCCGGCGAAGATGAGGAGCCAGCCTGTCTCGTCGTGCCAGCCGCCTACGTCGGCCATGCGTTCGTAGTCCTCGACCTTCGAGGGCTTCGGCGGTACGGGTACGGCGGGGGCGGGGGTGGAGGCAGGGGCCGATGGCTCGGGGGTGGATTCCGATGCCGGGCTTTCGTCGTCCGGTGCGTTGCCGTCCCGATCCGGTGTTGTCGGAACGGGTGTTGCCTGCGCGGCGGCCGGTTGTACCGGCGGATACGTCGGGACGGGGGCGGCGCCCTTCCCTCCTCCGGTCGACGACCGGCCCTCCAGCCACGCCGGTATGTGTGTCAGCGGTACCCCGTGGGCGCGGGCGACGCCCAGCGTCTCGCGGTAGCCGGCGAGTACCGGGTGGATCAACTCGCGCTTCCATCGGACGCGTACGAGTGTGAGGGCCGCGACGGCGACGACAAGGAGGGGTCCCGCAGGAGCGGCCACCAGAAACGGATCTTTGCCCGCGAACGCCGGGAGGATCGGGCCGATGAACGGCCAGACGACCCCCATTATCAGTGTTGATCCGCCCAGCCAGATGAGCGTGCCGTGCTGCGTCGCCTGCAACGCCTGCCGCCGCTCCGCCAGCAGGGCCGTCACCGCCGCGTCATCGGTGTAGTCGACGCCGTGGCGTGTGCCGACGGCGCGTATGGCCTCTGCCGCCCTCGGGTCGGCCGACAGCGCCGCTCCGTTGACCGGGAGTAGATCCACCGTTTCCCCCACTGCTCTCCCCATGCTCCCTGCGTACTCGCCCCGTTACAGTTCCGAACTGTTCCGAGCGAAGATCATGGCACGGGTGGTCGGCCTCCTCGTGAGTGAATCGTGCAGGGCTCATGTGCGCACCGTGACGAACAGCACGCGGATGGTGTCCGGCCCTGGCCGTTTTCCATTCGCGTGAGCACAGTGGGAGTGGCTGCCTGGCGGCCCGTGCTCAAGGGGGTTCCACCGGTGCGAAGTTGCAGATGAGTAACGCTGTGCGGGGTGGGTGGGCAGGGGGCGGGCGCGCCTTGAGGGGCTTATGTGCGGCTGATACGGTGCGATGGCTTGACACTCGCCTTACTGCTGCTCATTTGCCCAGGTCGGGCGGGTGCGTCAGGGGATGTCCCCGGACGTCACCGGTCGGGCGGGCACGGGTGGAGTGTCCGAATTTGCAGATGATTCTGTGTACTTGGGTGATCGGTGCCCGAGTACGTACGTGGCAGACAATTTTCTTGGGTGTACGGGGAGCGGTTGCGTGAAGATCCAGGAGCGTACGGGGGCGGGCGCGGGGCGTTCCGCGGCTCCGGCTCAGCCGTCGGTCGGTGACCGGCTTCCCAGCCCTCCTCGCGAGCGCAAACCGGCGCTGGCCGCGCTGGCGGTGCTGCTGATCCTGCTGGGTGCGCTCGGTGCGACGATGCTCGTGCTGCGGGTCGGTGACCGGATCGAGGCGATCCAGGTGACCGCCGACATCAAGCCCGGAGAGTCCATCAACAAGGACAACATCAAGGTCGTCATGGTGAACGACGACTCCGGCGCCGACTTCGTGCCGTGGGACCAGCGTGAGGGCCTGAAGAAGCTCCAGGCGAAGTCCACGATCTACAAGGGCACCGTGGTCGTGGGCCAGATGTTCACCGGCAAGGCCGACATGGAGGAGGGCAAGGTCACGGTCGGCGTCTCCCTCAAGGAGGGCCAGTACCCGAAGGGCCTGGACTCGGGCGACAACGTCGCCGTCTACCGCGTCGGCAACAAGACCTCCGGCAGCGGCGACGAGGACGGCGCCTCCGGTTCGGCCGGTGCCGACAACTCCCTGCTGGTCGAGCGCGCGGTGGTCGAGGACGCCGAAACGGCCGGCGGCGACACCATCACCAGCACCAACCTGCCCGTCACGCTGACCGTCGACGCCGCCGACGCCGCGGCACTGACGCAGGCCGCGTCCGCCGGCGAGGTCGCCGTCGTTCTGATCCCCGGCAAGTAGAAGGCGGCCCAGAAGCCATGGCCCTCATCGCCCTCGCCGCCGACAAGGGTTCCCCCGGCGTCACCACCGCGGCCGTCGCCCTCGCGGCGGTCTGGCCGCGCCGTGTCCTGCTCGCCGAGACCGACCCGGCGGGCGGCGACCTGGTGTACCGGTCGGCCGCCGCGCACGGCGGTCCGCTGAACCCGAACACCGGCATGCTGTCGATCGCCGCCACCGCCCGCCGCGGGCTCGTACCCGACCAGCTCTGGGACCACGTACAGCCGCTCAGCGGTGGCCTCGAGGTCCTCGTCGGACTCGGCATCTCCGAGCAGGCCGCCGGGCTCGCGGGCCTGTGGCCGACCCTCGGCCGCGCCTTCGCCTCCCTCGCCGACTCCCCGAACGCGCCCGCCGACGTCATCGCCGACTGCGGCCGCGTCAGCGGGGACTCCCCGGCGACCGAGCTGTTTCCGCACGCGGCCCTGGTGCTGCTGGTCTCCCGTACCGAGCCCGAGGCCATCGCCCGGGTCCGGGACCGCGCCGCCGCGCTGAACAACAGGCTGCACGGCGGGCCGCGCGGTGCCGGGAGCCTCGGCACGCCGCTGATCGGCGTCGTCCTCGTCGCCGACACGAACAACGCCGCCAAGCTGTCGGGCCAGGTCAACGACATGCTCGTGCACGCCCAGACCGGCGCCCGCGTGGTCGGCACGATCGCCGACGACCCGGCCGGTGCCGACCAGTTGGCCGGACGCAGGCGCGGGCGGCTGGAGAAGTCGCTGCTCATCCGCTCGGCCCGCAAGGTCACCTCGGACCTGTACCAGCAGTTCGGCGCCGCCTGGTCCATGCCCACCGGACCCGGGCCCGCCGGCGCCGACCTGACCGGTCACCCGGGGGCCGGCCGATGACCGCTGTCGACCACTCCTTGGTCAAGCGGTTTAGGCAGGACGCCGGCGACCGCATCTCCGAGCAGCGCCGCCAGGACCAGGTCGGCGGCGTCACGCCGATGTCCACCGAGGACGAACGGCACTACGCGCGCGCCGTCATCGCGCAGATACTGGAGGAGTACGCCCGCGCCGAGATCAACGCCGGGCGTACGCCGCTGGACGCGGAGACGGAGGAGGCGTACGCCGCCGCCGTGCACGCCGCGCTCTTCGGCGTCGGGCGGCTTCAGCCGCTCCTCGACGACCCCGAGGTCGAGAACATCGACATCAACGGCTGCGACCACGTCTTCGTCGGCTACTCCGACGGGCACGAGACGCGCGGCGAGCCGGTCGCCGAGACCGACGAGGAACTCATCGAGCTGATCCAGATCCTCGGCGCCTACTCTGGCCTGTCCTCCCGCCCCTTCGACTCCGCCAACCCGCAGCTCGACCTGCGACTGCCCGACGGTTCGCGTCTGTCGGCGGTCATGGACGTCGCCCGGCGCCCGGCGCTGTCCATCCGCCGCGCCCGCCTGGGCAAGGTCTTCATCTCCGACATGGTCGGCAACGGCACCCTCACCCCCGAGCTGGGCCACTTCCTGGCCTGCGCGGTCCGCGCCCGCAAGAACATCATGATCGCCGGCGCCACCAACGCCGGAAAGACGACGCTGCTGCGCGCCCTCGCCAACGAGATCCCGCCGCACGAGCGGTTGATCACTGTCGAGCGGGCGCTGGAACTGGGCCTCGATACTTTCCCCGAACTCCACCCCAACGTCGTGGCGTTCGAAGAGCGGCTCCCCAACTCCGAGGGCCAGGGCACGATCGGCATGGCCGAACTGGTCCGCCGGTCCCTGCGTATGAACCCCTCCCGCGTCATCGTCGGTGAGGTGCTCGGCGACGAGATCGTCACCATGCTGAACGCGATGTCGCAGGGCAACGACGGCTCCCTCTCCACGATCCACGCCAACAGCTCGCACGAGGTCTTCAACCGCATCTCCACGTACGCCCTCCAGGCGACCGAGCGACTGCCGATCGAGGCCAGCCAGATGCTGGTGGCCGGCGCGGTCAACTTCGTCGTCTTCGTCCAGCGGCGCAACGACTTCCAGAGCGGCGGACGCCTCCAGCGCATGGTCACCTCGGTCCGCGAGGTCAACGGCGTCGACGGCCGCGTGCTGTCCAGCGAGGTGTTCGCCGAGACGCCCGACGGCCAGGTCGTACCGCACGCCCCCATCGCCTGCCTGGAGGATCTCATCGCCTACGGCTACCGGCCCAACGGAACGTGGGGGTGACGGACGTGACGGTACACACCGCAGAGACTGCACACACCGCAGGCGTGCCGCTCGCGGCACTGGACTCGCTCGGCTCCATGGGCGGGCTGTTCTCCACCACGGTCCTGTACGCGCTCGGCTGCGGCGTCGCCGTCGGGGGCGGCCTCGCCCTCTTCATGGTCGCCGTACGCGGACTGCCCGCCAAGCCCGAGCACGAGAAGCGGCAGGCCAGCGAGCGCGTCAACGAGCTGATCCGCTGGGCGGGCCGGCGCGGCTCCGCCGCGGCCATCGTCGGCCTCGTCGTCCTGCTCCTCACCCGCTGGGCGGTGCTGGGCATCGCGGCCGGCATCCTCGTCTTCTTCTGGGACCGCCTCTTCGGCGGCGCCTCCGAGGAACGCGCCGCCATGAAGCGGGTCGAGGCGCTCGCCTCCTGGACGGAGTCGCTGCGCGACACCATCGCGGGCGCGGTCGGCCTGGAGCAGGCCATCCCGGCCTCGGCCCGTGCCGCCGCGCCGGTCCTGCGGCCCCACCTGGACTCCCTCGTCGACCGGCTGCGCTCCCGCACCCCGCTGCCCGAGGCGCTCCAGCACCTGGCCGACGAGATCAACGACGCGTCCGCCGACATCATCGTCGCGGCGCTGATCCTCAACGCGCGGCTGCGCGGCCCCGGTCTGCGCCAGGTCCTCGGCGCGCTCGCCAAGTCGGCGCGCGAGGAGGTCGACATGCGCCAGCGCGTGATGGCGCAGCGCGCCTCGACCCGCCGGTCCGTGCAGATCGTGGTGGCGGTGTCGGTCCTGTTCGTCCTCGGCCTGTCCATCTTCAACCGGGACTTCGTCGAGCCGTACGGCTCGCCCGTCGGCCAGCTCGTCCTGGCTTGCGTGTGCGGCCTGTTCGCGCTGGGCTTCTGGTGGCTGCGCAAGCTGTCGACCATCGAGACGCCGGAACGCTTCCTGGTCCGGGACGGCTCCGACGTCCAGTTCGTGCGCCCCCGCACGCCGGGCCACCCGGGTCATCCGGGCCATCCGGGTCAGCCGGGCCCCTCCGGCCAGCCGGGACAGCCCGTACAGCGCCTGCCGCAACCGTCCCAGCCGTCGCCGGCGTCTGGAGACGAGGGGGTACGACGATGAACCTGACAATGCCGGTCCTGGTCGGCGCCGTCATCGGCCTGGGCATCTACGCCCTGGTCCGCGCCCTGATGCCGAGCAGACGCAGCCCGATCCAGCAGGTCGCCCGGATCGACGCGATGCGGGCGCGCGGGGCGGCGTACGAGTCGTCCCGCGCGGCGAAGGACACCAGCCGCCTCGGCTCGCTGCGCGCCCAGGTCGGCGCCCGCGTCGCCGAGCTGTACCTCCAGCAGGGCTGGGAGCAGCGCTCGCTGCGCGCGGACCTGGCGGTACTGGACCGTAGCTGGGAGAAGTTCCTGGCGACGAAGGCACTGCTGGCCGCGGGCGGGCTGTTCTTCGGCCCGTTCCTGTTCGCGATCGTCTGGCAGCTCGGCTTCGGCGACAGCCCGATCATCCCGGTCTGGATGGCCCTGCTCTGCGCGGCGCTCTTCTTCTTCCTCCCCGACCTGGAGGTACGCCGGGACGCCGCCGACAAACGCCGTGACCTGCGGCGCGTGATCGGCGCGTATCTGGACCTGGTCTCCATGAGCCTGGCCGGCGGCCGGGGTCTTCCGGAGGCCCTTATGGCGGCGGCGGAGGTGTCGGACGGCTGGGCGACCCACCGTATCCGCAACGCCCTGGCCGACGCCCGCATCACCGGCATCAGCCAGTGGCAGGCGCTGGGGCAGCTCGGTGAGGACCTGGGCGTCGAGGAACTCAAGGACCTCTCCGCCTCGCTCGCCCTGGTGGCGGACGACGGCGCCAAGGTCCGAGAGTCCCTCGCCTCCCGCGCCGAGACCATGCGGCACCGCGAACTCTCCGAGATCGAGGGCAGCGCGGGCGAGAAGTCCCAGTCGATGCTCGTGGCCCAGCTCCTGCTGTGCGCCGGGTTCCTGGTGTTCCTGATCTATCCGGCGGCGATGCGGGTGTTCCAGGTGTGACGCGGCTTTCGACGCAGTTATCTCGGTTCCGATACAGCAGCTCCGAGCCGCTTCGCTCCCAGAACTCCCCGAACTCCCAGAACTGATACGAGAGGACAGAACTCACCATGAACGGACGGAACCTCCGCACCGGCACCACGGGCATCGTGCCCATGGACTTCCTGATCACCTTCCTGCGGGCCCGCGTCGAGCGCGCCCGCTCCGGCGAACTGGACCGCGGCGCCTCGGCGGTCGAGTGGGTCATCATCTCCGCGGTCGTCGTCGCGATCGTCGGCGTGGTGGCCGCCATCATCAACGCCGCGCTCAGCGAGGGCGCCAACAAGGTCGGCGACTGCATCAAGGGTGCGGACGCGGGCAAGACCTGCTGACCGGCCGGTATACGGCTATACGACGGCTGTACGGACGTACAGACGTGCGGCTATACGGCGCTGACGGGGACGAAGTGACGGGACAGACGGGGAGGACGAGGATGCCGACCGGCGTGGGTGGCATCCTCGGGCGGGTGCGCCGCAGGGTGGACGCCGCGCGCGAGGCTGCGGCGACCCGCGGCGACGACTCCGGCATGACCGCGATCGAGTTCGTGCTGCTCACTCCCGTGCTGTTCTTCATGATCTTCGCGACGGTGCAGTTCGGGCTGTACTTCTTCGCCGACCACGTGGCGCAGGCCGCGGCCCAGGCCGGCGCACGCAAGGCCCGCGCGACGGCCGACGCCCAGCCGGGCGCGTGGCGGGGCGAGGCCCACGACGTGGTCGACAGCTACATCCGCCAGCTCGGCCCCCAACTGGTCCTGTCACCGGATGTGAAGACCCTCCAGCCGCAACAGAACACGGTCGGAGTGGAGATCACGGCCCGCATCCCCACCGTCTTCCCGGGCCTGGACCTGACGGTGCACGCCCAGTCGATGGGCCCGGTGGAGCGCTTCGTGCAGGAGGGGGAGAACTAGATGAACCTGCACGGGGACGGGGACGGGGACAAGGGCGGGGACGAGGGCGGGAACCGGGACGACCGGGGCCTGTCCACCATCGAGGTGGTCATCCTGGCCCCCGTGATGATCCTCTTCATCCTCGTCCTGGTGGCCTTCGGCCAACTGGTCGACGGCCGCGGCGCACTCGACGGCGCCGCCAGGGACGCGGCACGCGCGGGCTCGATCCAGAAGGACCACGGGACGGCGATCGCGGAGGCGAAGAAGGCCGCCGAGGCCAACCTCACGGACGTCTGCTCCGGCCCGGTCTCGGTCGTCCAGAAGAGCGCGGGCTTCGAACCGGACACCCTCTTCACGGTCGAGGTGAGCTGCGAGGTACGCGGCCTGGCCTCGATCGGCCTGAACATCCCGACGACGCTGTCGGCGACCTTCAGCTCCCCGCTGGACCCGTACCGGAGGACGGCGTGAGATCTCTCGTACGCGAGTGGCTCGCGGACCGGCGCACCCGCCTTGACGACCGGGGCTCGGGTGCCGGCGCGGTCATCATCTTCGCCCTGGTCTTCCTCTCCCTCTCGGCCTTCGTCATCGACGGCGGCATGTCCATCTCCAAGCGCGAACGCGCCGCGGACATCGCCGAACAGGCCGCGCGCTACGCCGCCCAGGACATCGACCGCGAGGCCCTCTACGACGACGTGGGCGGCCCCGCCCCCATCAACTACGAGAACTGCAACGCCCGGGTCAAGGCCTTCGCCGCCGAGATGGACATGACCGGCGCGGACATCGCCGCGACCCACTGCGTCACGGCCGACGCGGCCCAGGTGGAGGTCGAGGTCCAGCTCACGTACTCCCCGGTCTTCACCGGCATGTTCTACGGCGGCGACGTGGTCGTCCACGGGCAGGCGGTCGCGGAGAACCTGGTGGGCTGACAGGTGGGCTGACAGGTGGCTGACCGGACGGGCCGGGCTCAGGGCTGGTCGTCGCCCCGCATCTTGCGCAGTGCCTGGTCCGCGGTGGCGATCTCCGTGTAGTACTGCCGGTGCACCTTGTACGTGCGGTCGAGCTCGATGTTGTGGTACATGCCGGTCGGCTCGCCGAAGTGGAGGTCGCGGGGGAGGCGTTGCACGCCGCCGCGACGAATGATCAGAATCGCGCGGTCGGTGGCCACGAACGTCCACACCCGCGCGGTGAAGACCGACGAACCGCTCTGCGCGATGAATCCGGTCTGGATCTTCTCTCCGGGCTCCAGGTGCGGCGCAGCCCGTTTGGCGATCAGTGCGACACGTCGTTCCAGGTAGCCCACGATTTCCTTCCCTCCGCAGCGAGACGTGCGCACATCGTAGGGCGGTGCCCCGGGACCGGTCCCCACTACGACAGGCAGCTTCAGCCTCACCGGCCCTGCCTGCCGCCACTGTCGCCCTGCTGAGCAGTCACCCGTCAGTTCAGCGCCGGCGGAGTTGTTCAGCGAGCCGCAGCGCGCGTGCGGGCTGGGACGTCATCGAATATGGGTCAGGGCAGCGGCGGCGACGGACGCCCCCGCGGGACATGTTGTGTCCTGCGGTTCCCCGGGCTCCGGAATGGTGGTGGTGCCGACCAGACGATCGGTGTCGTGCACCGCGACGAAGATGAAGCAGATCCGCTGGAATTCGGCCTGGATGGCCTTGTGCTGCCCCACCGGCACCTGCGTGACGCGCCCGTTCTTGGTCATGGTCTTCGCGTAGGACAGGGGCAGGTCCAGGCCGAGGCTGACGTTCTGTCCAGCCAACTTCCACCTGCAGGTCGGTCCGTTCTTGCCGGACTCCTCCTCTCCCCGGCCGGTGATTCCGAGGGCGGCAAGGTCGTGCTCGTCGAGGGCGAGACACGGCTGCGACGCCAGTTGGCCTTGGCTGTACTTGCTCGGCTGCGCTGCGGCAGAGGGGGAAGCGGAGGACGAGGTGGCGGCGGCGGAGGACGATGTGGGATGCGGGGACGACGACCGCGGCGTGCCCTGCCCGCTCGAACACCCGGTGCCGAGCAGGCACACGGCAACTACAACCCCGAGTCCGGCTGTTCGGCGGGAGCGCCTGCCCCGGAGACGCTGATCAAGATCGAATCGCGGCATGTCGGCACGGTAGTGGCACTGTGCCGGGACCGGTCCCGGCACGGCCCTCAGCGGCGCTACTTGCCGCCGCTGTTGCCCTTGCCGCCCCGCTTGTCCTCCGTCTTCACGGCGTCGTTGACCTTTTTGGTGAGGTCGTCGTCGAGCTTCTTGACCTCGCGGACGACGGCATCCGACATGCTGCCGAGGGCGTCGAGCTGCTGGGTGATGTCCTCGCGGCCGTCCTCCCAGTTGGACTCGAAGTCGTCGAGCGCGTCGTTGACGCTGCCGTCGCCGATGTCGTCCCTGTACGACTCGAAGAGCTTCTTGGTGTGGTTCAGCCGCGTCTTGAGCGACCGCAGCCGGCGCCCGTAGTCCTCCAGCTCGGTCAACGGCAGTGCGAGGTCGCTCTTGCCCATGGCCGGCAGTCCCCTCTCAGATGGTGGTCGCCCTGAGGCTCCGAACCAGCGCGGTGAACGCGCCGCCCGGGACGGTAAGTGTGCCCTGGGAGGGGGCCTTCGAGCCACATATCGCGACTCGGGCGCGCAGTGATCTCCACGCACGTGTTGCCGTTGCCTCCCTCGGAGTAGGAGGACTTCCGCCAGTGGATGCGTCTGGTCACGCCTCGTGCCTCACAGTTCCTTCGTCAAGTGATGGATGAGATCCCGCGTCCGGCCGGGGCCCAGCGACGCCCTTTCCACACCGGGGGCAAGTACGTGTGGGGTGACCTTGTCGCGGCGTAGCTCGTTGATCACGTCGTACAGGAGGGAGAGCTGATGGTCGGCTCGTCGCACGAGGCGCTGCACTGGGTCTTTCAGAAGGACCCCGCGCTGCTGACGCGGGCATTCCAGAGAGTGCTGCACGTTCCGTTCCCGGAACCGCGTGACTTCGCGGTCCTGAACACGGACGTCACGGAGATCGAGCCCGTCGAGCGGCGTGTGGACACGCTGATGCGGGTGGAGACGGACGAAGGGGCCTACCTCCTCGTCATCGAGGCGCAGGGGAAGAAGGATGAGAAGAAGCGCGGAAGCTGGCCGTACTACCTCGCGTATTTGTACGAGAAGTATCGCTGTGAGCCGGTGCTCGTCGTGATCACGCAGAACAGCGCGACGGCACGCTGGGCGGCGCAGCCCATCCGGCGGGGACTGCCCGGCTGGGACTCGATGACGGTGCGACCGCTGGTGATCGGTCCGGACAACGTGCCGGTGATCGCGAATGAGCGGGAGGCCGAGCGGGACGTGCCGCTTGCCGTCCTGTCGGCCATGACACACGGGCGGGGCGCCAAGGCTGCCGCCATACTGGAGCCACTGGCTTTCGCTCTGCGGACCGTCGACGGCGACAGTGCGGCGATGTTCGGACAGCTCATCGAATCGTGCCTGGGGGATCCCCGGGCCAAGGACCTCTGGAGGGACCTGATGTCGGAGATCCGCTACTTCTTCAACAACCCGGTGGCCGAGAAGGTCCGTGAGGAAGGTCGGGTGGAAGGCCGCGTGGAAGGCCGAGTGGAAGGTCGGGAGGAGGGGCGGGCCGAGGTTCGTTCCGAGATCACGCTGGAGATCCTGGAGTGGCGGGGCATCCCGGTGCCCGGTGCCGTGCGGGAGCGGGTGCTCGCCTGCACGGATCCGAAGCAGCTCAAGATCTGGTCCCAGCGGGCGGTTCAGGTCACGCGTGCGGAAGATCTGTTCAGCGGTTGATGGACTGGATCTCCTGGACTTCCATGTCCTGGGTCGTCTCGAAGGTGCCGTCCGGCAGGTCGCCCTGGGCGCCGCCCGTGCCCTCCCAGGAGATTTCCCAGGTGATCGAGGCCTTGAGCTGGTACGGGTTACCGCCCGAGGCGCGCAGGTAGCGGATGCCGCAGGGCGGGGTCTGGTCGGCCTTGCCCTTCGTGTACGGCGTGCCGATGGAGCCGTCCGCGTTGATTTCGCAGTCGCCGGAGGCGGGGAACGTTTCGGCGTCGGCCGTGCCGGGCTCCAGGTGGAGGGCGACGGGCTTCGCGGTCGTCTCCGCCCACAGACCAGTGTGGGGCAGTTCGGCGCGGACCTTGACCTCCTTGAAGGTGCCTTTGTCCAGCCAGACCCAGGTGGGCAGGTTCACCGTGGATTTCGTCTGGGGCTTCAGCTCGACCTCGGTCTTGGGTACGTCGATCTGGTCGTACGCGTAGGCGGCGAGCGTCTCGGGAGTGGGCGCGTGTTCGTCGTCCGGGATGGTGCCGGCGTCCTGCCAGAACATGACGCGACCGCAGTCCCAGGCCTTGGTGTCGTCCTCGTGCCCCTTGCGGACCACGCTGCGCCAGAACATCCCGTCCTTGCCGACGTTGTAGTCCTTGTAGCCCTTGGCCATCGTGTTTTTGGACGAGTTGATGTCGAAGTTGTCCTGCTCCTCGCCCTCCTCGTAGTGATCGACGAAGATTCCCGAGGTCCAGAACTCATGGGCGTTCACGGCGCCCAGGCCGCCGTTCTTCTTCAGGTCCGCGACTGCGGACTTGAGCTGTTCCGGAGTGAAGGCCGGCTCGTACCAGCAAACAGGCGGCTCCCAGTTGGGGTCGACCGAGGTCAGGTCCTCCATCGAGCCGCTGCCGGTTCGGCCGTCGGGATAGGTGAGCTGAATCCTGGACTGGGAGACCGAGGCCAGCAGGGTGCTGCCCTGGCGGTTGCCCTCCGAACTCTCGTCCGCCGGAGGAGTCGTGGTGTTGCCAGGCGTTCCATTGGCATGAGCCGCAGGGGCCAGGCCTGCGATCAGGGCAGCCGAGAGAGCTGCGGACGACCAGTACAGGGCGTGACGAGGCATGGTCATCCCTTGCACTCCTTCACCCGGCCCTGCACCTCGATCTGCCGTGCCTGCCACACCGTGGCCGATTCCTCGGACGGGCTCATCAGCAGGCTGAACTTCTGGTAACTGTCCAGGTTCTCTTCGGTGACGTTGACCTTTCCCGTTTTGACCTTCTTGCTGTAGAACTTCGCCTGATTGCGGCAGAAGGTGACGAGTGTGGACTTGCCTTCACCCACGGGCTCGACGCCGGCGTCGAAGTACCGGTCGTTTCCGGTGACCGTCCAGCCGTCCTTCACCCACGCCTCGATCTGTGACTTGGCGTATTTCTCGGCACCGCCGGTCGAGTAGAACTGATAGGCCGGATCGTTGGGATCCTGCTGCGCGATGCCGTGGTCCAAGGCGCGGATGTAGTTGGCGGCGTCCTCGAGCGCTGCGGCCTGGTCCGCGTCCGACGGCTCCTCGAAGTCGAAGACCAGCTTCAGGTCCTTGGGCAGGCTCACGTCCGGCCGCTCCACGTCGGCCGCGCCCGACGCCGAAGCCGACGTCGAAGAACTCCCCGCCCCCGTCCCCGCCCCCTTGATGTCGTCCGGCGACGAGTCGTCGTCGCTTCCGCCGCAGGCGGTCAGGAGCAGGGCCGCCGTTGCGGTGAAGGTGGCGGCGGTCATGGTGAGGGCGCTGCTGCGGGCCACTGGTGTTCCCCCCGGGGTACGGCGTGTGCGACAGGGAACGAAGTTATCAGGGGGGCGTGCACGCGCTCTGGTCGGATTTCGGGGATTGTGTGCGGGGTGTGAAGGGGTGGCCGACGTAAGCGGGCAAACGGCGTGAAGCGGGCGGAAGTTGTGATGCGGGCCTCTCTCGCCCCTTCGCCGCTGTCGGTGGGAGTCCATAGGATCTCTGTAGGCTCAGCACACCCCTCATACCGGACGCCCCCGCGGCCTCCTCCGCCCACGACCACGACCCAGGACTCCACCCATGCCGCGACGCCGCACATCAAGCTCCTCCAGCTCGACGGCTCCCTCGGCTCCCCGGGCTCCTTCGGCTCCCTCGGGCCGTCCGGCTCCCTCGACTCCGAGGAACCGCACGCCCCAGCCGGTGCGGGTGCGGCGGCGGTCGTTCGGGGACTTCGTCAAGGCGTTCCTCGCCTTCCTGGTGCTGGCCGTGCTGGTCGTCGGGGTGCCCCTCGCGCTGGCCGTCACCGCCGGGTGGCCGTTCCCCGGCGGTGCGCCCAGCCTCGACTGGCTCCAGCGTGAGATCACCGTGCAGACCTTCCTGCACATCCTCACCGTCATCGTCTGGTTCGCGTGGGCGCAGTTCGCCGCCTGCGTGCTCGTCGAGGTCAAGGCCGCGCTGTCCGGCGTCGGGGTGCCGGGGCGGGTGCCCGGGTCCGGGCCCAGTCAGTTGCTGGCCCGGCAGCTCGTCGCCGCCCTGCTGCTCGTCGGCGCCACCGCGGCGAGCCTCACGCCGGGGCTGTCGCAGCTCGGGCAGAGCCTGGAGGGGAACCAGAGGCCGTCCGTCGCCGCCGCCCAGCAGACGCCCGGCGTCTTCGCCCAGCAGCAGGAGCAGGCCGCCGCCACCGCGAACGCCCTCGCCGAGCAGGCGGGACAGGCCGGGCAGGCCGCCGCCCGTGCCGACGGGGGTGCCTCGGCCGCGCACGGCGACACGAAGTACTACCGGATCCAGCCACCCGAGGGACGTCACCACGACTCCCTCTGGGAGGTCGCCGAGCGGCACCTCGGTGACGGGCGCCGGTACAAGGAGATCTTCGAGCTGAACAAGGACCGGGTGCAGCCCGACGGGTCGAGGCTGTCGGAGGCCTCGCTCATCCGGCCCGGATGGATCATGGAGATGCCCGGCGACGCCCGCGGCGGCGAGCTGGTCGAGATGCCCGACGAGGCGCCGAACGTCTCCGAGCAGGTGCAGCAGCAAATCAGCGACTACTCCCAGAGCGGCGACCACGCGCAGGGCGGAGGCGGAAGCGGCAGCGGAGCGCAGGGGAGCGGTGACGCCCAGGTCTCCCTGCCCGAGCAGCGGCCGGTGCCCGCGCCCACGCCCGCGACTCCCGCCACCCCCGTCACACCCGCGACCCCCGCTCCCGGCGCCGGGCAGGAGCACGCCACCCCCGCCGCCGGACAGGACGGGCGCTCCTTCGGGCTGCCCGAAGCCCTCCTCACCGCGCCCCTCCTCGCCGCCGGTCTCCTCGGCGCCCTCGGACGGCGACGCCGGCAGGCGATGTGGCAGTCGGCGCTCGGTGCCGTCGGCGGCCGGCGCGGCATGGAGCCGCCCACGCCGACCGGTGACGCCCAGAACGTGCAGGACGCGCTGCTCGTCGGCGCCGACCCCGAGGGCGTACGCCTGCTCGACCGGTCGCTGCGCGGGCTGGCCGCGTCCCTCGCCGCCGAGTCCCGCCCGCTGCCCGTCGTCTACGCGGCCTGGCTGAGCGGCAACGGCGACCTGCATCTCCAGCTCGCCCAGCCGTCCGGCAGGCCGCCCTCGCCCTGGCAGCAGGGACAGGACCAGACCTTCTGGATGCTGGCCCGCGCGGACGCCGAGCGGTACGAGGACGCCGACACGGCCGCGCCGTACCCCGGTCTCGTCAGCCTCGGCACCATGGACGACTCCCGGCTGCTGCTCAACCTGGAGGCCGTGCCCGGCATGGTCTCGCTCAGCGGCGACGAGGCCGACCGGGCCGCCGTGTTCGCGTCGGTCGCCGCCGAACTGGCCACCAACGGCTGGTCGGACCGTATGACCATCACGCTCGTCGGGTTCGGGGACGACCTCACGCCCCTCGCGCCCAACCGGATCCGTCACCTCGACGGGTTCGAGGACCTCTTCGAGACCATGTCCGCCGAGACCCGGCAGCGGCGCGGCGCGCTCGGGGCCGCCGGGCACGACTCCGTGCTCACCGGCCGCACCGGGCCCGCGCAGCACACGCGTTGGGCCCCGCACCTGGTGCTGCTCGCCGCCCAGCCGTCCGACGAGGACGCCCTGCGGCTCGCCGAACTCGCTGCCGACGCCGGGCGCCTCGGCATCGGCTACCTCGTCGGCACCGGGGGCGCCGACCTGCCGGGCGCCGCCTGGGAGATGGAGATCACCGGCGAGGGCAGGCTGCTCGCGCCGCTCCTCGGGCTCGAGCTGGACGCGCAACTGCTGCCGGCCGCCCAGCGGCGCGCCGTCGTCGAGCTGTTCAGCGACGCCGACCCCGGCTCCGGCTCCGGGCGCGGGCCCGGCTCCGGGCGCGGGCCCGGCCGGCCGGCCAACGCCCCGCCGTTCCTCGTCGACATCAGCGAGCAGGGGCGGCCCGCGGTGTACGCCCGCCTCGTCGGGTCGTACGAGATCATCGGCCTGGACGCGCCCGACGGCGAGCGCAGCGCCCTGCTCCACGAGGCGCTGGCGCTGCTCCTGCTGCACCGCGAGGGCGTCCACCCGCGGGTGCTGTCCTCCGCGTTGTGGCCGCGCGGGGTGACGGGCGACGTGCGCGACGCGCTCCTTGAGCGGCTGCACGCCTGGCTCGGCACCGACCCCGACGGCACGCCGAGGCTCGCCACCGACGCCACCGGGCGGCTCACCCTCGCCAAGTCCGTCGTCTCCGACCTCGACGTACTGCGCTCCCTCTACTACGAGGCCACGCAGGGCCGGGGCGTCGACAGCCGCCAGGTGCGCGGGCGGCTGCTCACCGACGCGCTGGTGCTGGTGCGCGGGCCGCTGCTCGCCGACCGGCCCGAGGGCCGCTACCGCTGGCTCACCCACGAGATCATCGACGCCCAGCTCCCGCTGCTCGTCGCCGACACCGGGCTCGCGCTCTCCGAGTTCCACCTGGAGAGGAACCGCGCGGAGAAGGCCATCGAGGCGCTGAACGCCGCCCTGCGCACCGCCCCGACCGACGAGCGGCTGTGGCACGAACTGCTGCGCGCCACGCACACCACCGACGACACCGGCCGGCTCCGCGCCCTCGCCGCCGACCTGATCGGCCGCAGCGGGGCGCGCGGTCTGCCGCCGCGCACCGAGGCACTGCTCGACGAGCTGCTGCCGACCTGGCGCGACGGCGTCGCGGCAGCGGGCTGAGAGCGGGCTGAGCCGAAGGGCCGGGTGGACCTCCTGATCGACATCGACATTGCCAGCGACATCGCCAGCGACATGGGCATCGACATCGACCTCCTGGTCGTCCTCGTCGCCGCGCTCTGGGGCGCGGCGACGGGTGCGCTGCTGCCACGCGCCGCCTACCGCTTCTCCGCCCCGTCCGGGGAGGCGTGGCGCGAACGGTGCCCCCGGGAACACCCGGTGCGCGGCTGGCTCGGGCGGGCCCGGTGCGGGCAGTGCGACACCGGCCACACGTCGTACGGCGCTCGTACCGCCTCCCTCGCCACCGTCACCGCCCTCGTCTGCGCCGCCCTCGCCGCCGCCACCGGCACCCGCCCCGAGCTGGCCGTCTGGCTGCTGCTCGCGCCGGCCGGCGTGCTGCTGGCCGTCGTAGACCTGAAGGTACGGCGGCTGCCCGACCCCCTGACCCTGCCGCTCGCCGCCGCCGCGCTCGTCCTGCTCGGCCTCGTCGCGCTCGTGCCCGAACACGCGGGGGAGTGGACCACCGCCCTGCTGGGCGCCCTCGCCCTCGGCGCCGGCTACCTCGTGCTGTTCCTCATCAACCCGGCCGGCATGGGCTTCGGCGACGTCAAGCTCGCCCTCACGGCCGGTGCCGTCCTCGGCTGGTACGGCTGGCCCACGCTGATGCTGGGCACCTTCGCAGGGTTCCTGCTCGGCGCGTTCTACGGCGGTGCCCTCCTCGTCGCGCGGCGCGCGGGGCGCAAGACGGCCATCCCGTTCGGGCCGTTCCTCATCGCGGGCGCCTTCCTCGGCCTCCTGATCGGGGCCTACGCGGCCTGAGGACCGACGCCCGACGCCCGACGCGCGAAGACCGGCGCCCGAAGACCGGCGACCGGCGTCCGAAAGGCCTGGCGTACGCTGGGCAGGTCTGTCCACAACCCTTACGAACCTTGCGAAAGGGACGCCGGTGACCGAGAAGGCCGACCTTCAGCCCATCCTCGACCGCGCCGCCGCCGGTGGGCGGATCACCCCGGAGGAAGCGCTCGACCTGTACCGCGACGCCCCGCTGCACGCGCTGGGCGCCGCCGCCGACGCCGTACGCAGGCGCCGGTACGCAGGTACGGAGCACATCGCCACGTACATCATCGAGCGCAACATCAACTACACGAACGTGTGCGTCACGGCGTGCAAGTTCTGCGCCTTCTACGCCGCGCCCAAGGACACCGCCAAGGGCTGGACCCGCGACCTCGACGACATCCTGCGCCGCTGCGCGGAGACGGTCGAGCTGGGCGGCACGCAGATCATGTTCCAGGGCGGCCACCACCCGGACTACGGCGTCGAGTACTACGAGAAGCACTTCGCCGCCATCAAGAAGGAGTTCCCGCAGCTCGTCATCCACAGCCTGGGGGCGAGCGAGGTCGAGCACATGGCGCGGATCTCGAAGGTGTCGGTCGAGGAGGCCGTCACCCGTATCCACGCCGCCGGGCTCGACTCCTTCGCCGGCGCCGGTGCCGAACTCCTGCCGGAGCGTCCGCGCAAGGCCATCGCGCCGCTGAAGGAGTCCGGCGAGCGCTGGCTGGAGATCATGGAGATCGCGCACGGGCTGGGCGTGGAGTCGACCTCCACCATGCTGATGGGCACCGGCGAGACCAACGCCGAGCGCATCGAGCACCTGCGCATGATCCGGGACGTGCAGGACCGCACCGGCGGCTTCCGCGCCTTCATCCCGTACACCTACCAGCCCGAGAACAACCACCTGAAGGGCCGCACCCAGGCCACGCTCTTCGAGTACCTGCGGATGATCGCCATCGCCCGCGTCTTCCTCGACAACGTCGCCCACATCCAGGGCTCCTGGCTGACGACCGGCAAGGAGGTCGGTCAGCTCTCCCTGCACTACGGCGCCGACGACCTCGGCTCGATCATGCTGGAGGAGAACGTGGTGTCGTCGGCCGGGGCCAAGCACCGGTCCAACCGGCTGGAGATCATCGACCTGATCCGCAGGGCGGGGCGCGTCCCGGCGCAGCGCGCCACGACGTACGAGCACCTCGTCGTGCACGACGACCCGGCGAACGACCCCGTCGACGAGCGGGTCGTCTCGCACATCTCGTCCACGGCGATCGAGGGCGGCACGGCGCATCCCGAGCTGAAGCTGCTCGCTTCCAACTGACGGCTGCCGTCCCGATGCTGACGATTCACGCCGCGGACGAGGTCCGGTACGTCTGGGACGAACCGGAGACCGTCAAGGGCGGCGCCGTCGCCGTCGACGGGGTCCGGATCGCCGCCGTGGGGCCGCTTGCCGAGCTGGCGGAGCGGTTCCCGGCGGCGCGGGTGCGGCGCTGGCCCGGTGTCCTCGGGCCCGCGCGCGTCCACGAGGGTCCGCTGCCGGACGCGCCCACGCCGCGCGAGCGGGTCCACGCCGTGCTGAAGCTGGGCGCGGTGGCCGTCCTGGCGGAGCACGCCGGCTCGCCCGCACTGCGGGCCGCGGCCGAGCGCAACGACGTCGCGGTGCTCGCCCGCACCCGTCCCGCCGCCCTCGTCGACCTCGGCCGGGCGGACCTCGCCGTCCTCGACGACGACGGCGCGTGCGTCGCCACCGTGTGCGCGGGGCGGCTGGTGCACCGCAGGCGCTGACCGCGGGTGCTGATGGCGGGTGCTGGTCGCGGGTGCTGAACGCGGGCCGCCGGCCGCATGCGCGCTGAACGCGGCCGTCAGCCCGCCGTCGTCAGCCCGCGAACGCCTCCCCGAAGGCCCCCGCCTCCTGCGTCACGCCGCTGCAGTCGGTCGCCGCGTCGTCCGCGTCGGTGTCGGTGTCGGCGTCGCCCGCGCCGGTGTCGTCCTCCGTGCACTGCTGGTCGCGGAAGGCCGCCCACATCGACACCCAGGCGATCCCCTTCTCCTCGGCGAAGGCGCGGACCTCCGCCGCGTCCGCGAGGGTGAATGTCTCGCCGGCGACGTCGTTGACGCCGAGCATCGAGGTGAGCGCCATGCCCCGCCAGGCGTCCGCGTCCGACGTTCCGAAGACCTTCCTTAGCTGGGTGTGGGCGGCCTTCGCCGAGGTGAGGGCGTACTCGCCCATGTCGCCGGTGTACGACTCGCCGTAGTTCATGGTCATGAGGTTGACCGTGGAGACCTGTACGGCGTGGTCGTTGGCGGACGCCAGCAGGGCCAGGCCGTCGGCGTCCAGGCCGGAGGGCATGACGGGGAGGGTGAAGGAGACCTTCAGGTCGGTGCGTTGCTTCTGGAGCAGCGCGATCGCCTCCGAGCGCAGGGCGACGGAATCGGCGTCGGTCAGCTCGTCGCCCTCGATGTCGAAGTCGGCCTGCGTGGAACCGGCCGCGTCCAGGGCCTCGCCGTACGCCGCCGCCAGTTCCGACGCGCTGTCGCAGGCCGCCGCCAGTTCCGTGCCGGAGGAGCCGCCGAAGGAGACGCGGACGGTGGCACCGGACTGCCCGGACTGCTTCAGCTTCTCGACGCGGGAGGCCACCGAGGCGTCGTCGATGTCCTGCACGCCGTTCCAACGCGGGGCGCAGTCGTCGCCGGAGGAGATGACGAACGCCAGGTTGTACGTCGCCGGGGAGCCCGCGGAGTCGTTCGCGGAGGCGGTGGTGGCGCTGACGTAGGGGGCGTAGGCGGTGGTCGTCGCGGACGACTCGGATGGTTCGGATGGTTCGGCGGGGGCCGCATCGGTGGTGCCGGTGGCGCTGTCCTGTCCCGCGCAGCCCGCGGTGGTCAGGGCGAGCAACAGGGCGCACCCGGCCGCCGCCTTCCGGTAAGCCCTCATGTGCGTACGCTCCCGATCTCGTCGGCTCTCGCCGGTGTCCGTGTTCGGACGAGTGAATGTCGCACGTCTAGCTGGGTCTTCGCTGAGGAAAAGGCGCGGTTCGGCGTCATCTCCCAGGAAACGGACAGCGTGGACCGCTTTTCACCGGGATCTCACAACAAGCGCCCAGTTCACGACTGGCAAAGCTCCCTAACGTCCCGGGAATGCACTCCGAGCCTGCCTACGCATCCCGCGCCGACGTGCGCGGTCGCCGTCGCAAACGCGGCAACGAGTCCGCCGAGGGACCCGTGTTCGTCGACAGCACCGGACGCCGCGCCCGGCTGCTGCGCCGGTTCGGCCTCCTGCTGGGTGCCGTGTGCGTCGGCTACGCGGCCATCCTGGGCCTGGCCTTCATGGGGGTCGGCATCTCGGTCAACCCGGCCTCGCTGCTGCCCTTCGGGGCCGGCGGTGGCGGAGGGGACGGCCCGGGGCCCGGCGGAGGCGGCGCACGCCCCCAGGGCGGTGTCGCTCCCACGGGCGCCCCGCCGAGTGGGGCTCCCACGGGCGCCCCGCGGAGCGGCGGCCCCGCCGCCTCCCCGAGCGCTCTCCCCACCGCAGGCGCCACCGCCGGCGCAGCCACCGCCACCGCTGCCCCCACCGACTGACCGGACGTCCCGCTTCCATGACCACGCCCACCACACCCCCTTCCCCGCCCGCACGGGGCCGCCGCCGCGCCCCCTCCCGCATCGAGCGGGCCGCCGGCCGGGCCGCCGCGCTGCAACGCCCACGCGTCCTGCTCGCCCTGCTGCTCCTGCTCGCGCTGACCTGCGCGATGCTCCTCGACGGCTATCTGCGCGCCGAGGTCGGCGGAGACGAGCGCGTCCGTACCGGCGCCAGTGCGAGCGACGTACCCGACGACGTCCTCGACGGCGGGCCGATCCTCTCCTTCCCCGGCGGACAGGCGACCACCGTCTCCGTCCCGGACAAGACGATCGTGCTGACCTTCGACGACGGTCCGGACCCCACCTGGACGCCGCAGGTGCTGGAGATCCTCGAGAAGTACGACGTGCCCGGCACGTTCTTCCTGGTCGGCTCGATGGTCTCGCGCAACCCGGACATCGTGCGTGACCTGGTCGAGCAGGGCAACGAGGTGGGCGTCCACACCTTCACCCACGTCGACCTCTCGTACCAGAGCGACGCCCGTGTCACGCGCGAGATCGAGCAGACCCAGCTCGCCCTGGCGGGCGCGGCCGGCATCACCACCACGCTGTTCCGGGCGCCGTACTCCTCCGAGACGGACGCCATCGACAACTACAGTTGGCCCGTCTACCAGAAACTCGGCGAGGACGGCTACACCAGCGTCTTCGTCGACACCGACAGCGACGACTGGAAGCAGCCCGGCGTCTCGAAGATCGTCAAGTGGGCCACGCCGGAGGACGACGAGGGCGCGGCCGTCCTCTTCCACGACGCCGGGGGCGACCGGGCGCAGACGATCAAGGCGCTGCCGAAGTACATCAAGAAGATGAAGGCGAAGGGCTACACCTTCACCACCGTCAGCGGCGTCACCGCCGAGCAGCAACAGCAGCAACAACAGCAACAACAGCAACAGCAGGAGCCCTCGGGTGGGCCCGCCGCCGCCCCTGGGACCGATTCCGGCAACGCCCTCCAGGCCGCCCACCACAAGGCCACCGGCGCGACCCTCTACGAGGGCAAGGCGCTCATCGCGGCCGTCGCCGTCGCCGAGTGGACGGTGCCGGCCCTGTCGGTGGGGCTGGTGATCGTGGGCGTGGCCGTGATGGGCCGGTTCGGGATGATGCTGATCCTCGCCCGCCGCCACTACAGACAGCGCAACAGACGCCGGTTTAGCTGGGGGCCGCCCGTCACCGGGCCGGTGAGCGTGATCGTCCCCGCGTACAACGAGAAGGAGTGCGTCGAGAGCACCCTCCGCTCGCTGGCGCGCAGCACGCACCCCATCGAGATCGTCCTGGTGGACGACGGTTCGACGGACGGCACCGCCGACATCGCCGAGTCCCTCGGCCTGCCGAACGTCCGCGTCGTCCGGCAGGACAACGCCGGCAAGCCCGCCGCCCTCAACAACGGCGTGCGGCACGCCCGGTACGACATCGTCGTGATGATGGACGGCGACACCGTCTTCGAGCCCGACACCGTACGGCACCTGGTGCAGCCCTTCGCCGACCCCGGCGTCGGCGCCGTCGCGGGCAACGCCAAGGTCGGCAACCGGCGCACCCTCATCGGCGCCTGGCAGCACATCGAGTACGTGATGGGCTTCAACCTCGACCGGCGCATGTACGACCTGCTGCGCTGCATGCCGACCATTCCGGGCGCGATCGGCGCGTTCCGGCGCGAGGCGGTCCTCCAGGTCGGCGGCATGAGCGACGACACCCTCGCCGAGGACACCGACATGACCATCGCCCTGCACCGCGCGGGATGGCGGGTGGTCTACGAGGAGCACGCCCGCGCCTGGACGGAGGCGCCGGGGTCGCTGGGCCAGCTCTGGTCGCAGCGCTACCGCTGGTCGTACGGCACGATGCAGGCGCTGTGGAAGCACCGCCGCTCCCTGACGGACAAGGGGCCCTCGGGCCGCTTCGGGCGGGTCGGCATGCCGCTGGTGGTGCTCTTCCAGGTGGTCACGCCGGTCTTCGCCCCGCTGATCGACGTCTTCACCCTCTACTCGATGATCTTCATCGACTTCCGGGCGGCGCTGCTCGCGTGGCTCGCGGTGCTGGGCGTGCAACTGGTGTGCGCGGCGTACGCCTTCCGGCTCGACCGGGAGAAGTACCGGTACCTGCTGATGATGCCGCTCCAGCAGTTGGCGTACCGGCAGATGATGTACCTCGTCCTCATCCACTCCTGCGTCACCGCCCTGACCGGCGGCCGGCTGCGCTGGCAGAAACTGAAGCGGACGGGCGAGGTGGGTACGCCGGCGGGGAACGGGTGATGGGGGCGCACAGCAAGGGGGCGACGCGTGGGGCAGGGGCGGCGGCGCGTCCTGACGGTGCCGGTGCCGGTGCCGCTGCCGGGGCCGTGGCCGGTGGGCCGGCGCGGGACCGGTACTTCGACACCCTGCGCGCCCTCGCCCTCGTCCGGGTCGTGGCGTACCACGCCTTCGGCTGGCCCTGGGCCGGGCTGGTCTTCCCGTCCATGGGGGTCATGTTCGGCCTGGCCGGCACGCTGATGGCGAAGTCGCTCCAGCGGCCCGCGGCAGCGGTGGTCCGCGGTCGGCTGCGCCGCCTGCTGCCGCCGTTCTGGTGCTGGGGTCTGTTCGTGGTCGGCGCGATGCTGGTGCGCGGCTGGATGCCGGGGTGGCAGATCGTCTACTGGGTCGTGCCGCTCGGCGACCCGCCGGGCAGCGCCTGGGCCGAGCAGGCCTGGGAGATCCTCTGGTACCTCAGGACGTACCTGTGGTTCGTGCTGCTCTCCCCGCTGCTGCTGCGGGTGTTCCGGCTCGCGCCCGTGCCGGTGCTGCTGCTGTCGCTCGCCCCGATCGTGGTGTTCCAGTTCCTCTGGCAGCCGCCGGAGAACCGCTTCGGCACCGGACTGCTCGACCTGGCGACGTACCTCTTCTGCTGGATCCTCGGCTTTGCGCACCGCGAGGGCGTGCTGGCACGTCTGAAGCCGGCCGCCGTCGTCGTCCTGTCGCTCGCGGCCCTAGCCTGCGGCGCCTGGTACGCCTTCGCGCACCAGGGGGAGTACGGCACCTACGACGTGGACGACATCCCGTTCGCGCAGGCCTTCTGGTCGGCCGGGTTCGTGACGCTGCTGATGTACTCCAAGGCGCGGCTCGGGCTCGACTTCTCGGGCCTGGTCCGGTGGCGCCGACTGGACCGGCTGGTGACCGTGTTCAACGCGCGTGCGGTGACGGTCTACCTCTGGCACGAGCTGGCCCTCGTCCTGGCGGTGCCGCTGATCGACCTGTTCTGGGACGTGCCCGCCTTCGAGGCGTATCTGCCGCTGGAGAGTCAGTGGTTCCTGCTGGGGGTGGGCTGGGTCCTGATCGCGGTGTTCGTGCTGCTGTTCGGGTGGGTGGAGGACGTCGCCGCGCGAAAGAGGCCGCGCCTGCTGCCGTGAGCCGCGCCTGCTGCCGTGAGTCGCGGCTGTGCTGCCGTGAGCCGGAGCTGCTGCCTGAGCCGCGCCTGCTGCCTGAGCCGGGGCTGCACCTCCGTGGCGCGACCCGGTGCTGCAACAATGGGCCCGTGACCCGCGCTTCCCTGAACAAGCAGCCGCACGAAGTCGCCTCGATGTTCGACCACGTCGCGGAACGGTACGACCTGACGAACGCCGTGCTCTCGCTCGGCCAGGACCGGGCGTGGCGCAAGGCGGTCGCCCAAGCCGTCGACGCCCGCCCGGCGCAGAAGGTCCTGGACCTCGCGGCCGGCACGGCGACCTCCTCCCTGCCCTTCGCCCGCACCGGTGCCTACGTCGTCCCGTGCGACTTCTCCCTCGGCATGCTCCAGGTCGGCAAGGAACGGCACTCCTGGCTGCCGTTCACCGCGGGCGACGCGACGCGGCTGCCCTTCAAGGACGACGCCTTCGACGCCGTGACCATCTCCTTCGGGCTGCGCAACGTGCAGGACACGGACGCCGCGCTGCGCGAGCTGTACCGGGTGACGCGGCCCGGCGGCCGGGTCGTCATCTGCGAGTTCTCGCACCCGACCTGGGCGCCGTTCCGGACCGTCTACACCGAGTACCTGATGCGCGCCCTGCCGCCGGTCGCCCGCGCGGTGTCGTCCAACCCCGACGCGTACGTCTACCTCGCCGAGTCCATCCGCGCGTGGCCCGACCAGCCGGCCCTCGCGGCGCGGCTGGGCAGGGCCGGCTGGTCCCGGGTGGCGTGGCGGAACCTGACGGGCGGCGTGGTGACGCTGCACCGGGGGTTCAAGGCAGGCTGAGGGCGGCGCAGCGGGGCTGCGGCGTCGGCTCGCCCGGCTCGGTCAGCTCCCGCTCGAGCCCGCCCAGCGGCGGCCTCGGCACGCGCGGCTCACGGATGCCCCCGCCGCCCTCGCCCTCACCCTCGCCGAAGTCGAACCACACGTACACCATCGACTCCCGCGGCACCTGCGCGCCGGGCTGCGGATACTGGCGTACGACGTAGTCGACGACGGCGAGCCGGACATCGGGCCGGTCCGGCGCGTTCAGGGACAGGTCCTGCGCGCGGGCGGCCTCGTGCGCGTCCACGGCCATCAGACCGACCAGGCGCGGTACGCGAACATCGGGACTCTTGGATACCAGGCGCACGGACGTCACCCCCAGCGGTACCCGGCAGAGTAGCTCCGCCGCGCACCGCCCGGAAGCGTCAAGTGGCTTACTGTGACAATTGATTACTCTACGTTATGTAGCGTGAAGGGGTGTGGAGGGAACGGGTGCGGAGGGAAGGGGAAGCGGGAGGGGGAGGCGGTAGCAGTGCCCCTGCCGCTCGGACGACGGGATCGTGAAGACCTCGGCGAGCCGCATGCCCAGCCGCTCCGTGACCGCGATGGAGCGGGTATTGCGCGCGTCGACCATCGCGACCACCTCCGCCACACCGGTGGCACCCACCCGCTCCAGGGTCTCCCGGGCCGCCGCCGTGACGTACCCCTTGCCCCAGTGTGCCCGCCCGAGGCGCCAGCCGATCTCGATCTCGCCCTTGGGGCCCCAGTCGCCCGGCCACGGCTGGGCGCCGGTGAAGCCTATGACCTGCCCGGAACCGTCCACCATGGTCCACAGACAGAAGCCGTGCTCGGCGTCGTGCCGGCGCTGGCGGGCGGTCAGCTCCTCGTAGACGGACAGCTCCGCGGACCTCCCGCCGTGGAACTCCATGACGTCCGGGTCGTCGAAGAGCCGGTGCCAGGCGACGGCGTCCTCGTCGGTGGGGACGCGCAACCGTACAACGGGGAGAGGTCGCTTCACTGGGCAGCCCTTCAGCCGGGTGATCGATGACGCTGAATAGACTGCCCATGTCCAGTGCCCGTCGGCACGCACATTTCCAACTCTGGGGAGATCCCGCCGTGACCGAGCCCCTCTCCGACAACACCGCCGATGTGATCGTCGTGGGCGCGGGGCCAGCCGGCTCCACCACCGCGTACCACCTGGCCAAGGCCGGGCTCGACGTCCTCCTGCTGGAGAAGACCGCCTTTCCCCGGGAGAAGGTCTGCGGCGACGGCCTGACCCCGCGCGCGACCAAGCAGCTCGTGGCCATGGGCATCGACATCTCCGAGGAGGCCGGCTGGCTGCGCAACAAGGGCCTGCGCATCATCGGCGGCGGCTCCCGCCTCCAGCTCGACTGGCCGGATCTGGCCTCCTTCCCCGACTACGGACTCGTCCGCAAGCGCGACGACTTCGACGAGCAGCTCGCCCGGCAGGCCCAGAAGGCCGGCGCGCGCCTCCACGAGCGCTGCAACGTCGGCGCCCCCGTCGTCGACGACCGCACCGGCCGCATCACCGGCGTGCACGCCAAGCTGGGGGAGGACAAGCGCGAGGTCACCTTCCACGCGCCGCTGGTGGTGGCCGCCGACGGCAACTCCACGCGGCTGTCCCTGGCGATGGGCCTGCACCGCCGCGAGGACCGTCCGATGGGCGTCGCGGTCCGCACGTACTTCACCTCACCCCGCCACGACGACGACTACCTCGAGTCCTGGCTGGAACTCTGGGACCGGCGCGGCGCGCAGGACCGCCTGCTGCCGGGCTACGGCTGGATCTTCGGCATGGGCGACGGCACCTCGAACGTCGGCCTGGGCGTCCTGAACACCTCCGCCGCCTTCAAGGAACTCGACTGGCGCGAGATCCTCAAGGCCTGGTGCGCGTCCATGCCTCAGGACTGGGGCTACACCCCCGACAACATGACCGGCCCGATCCGCGGCGCCGCCCTGCCCATGGCCTTCAACCGCCAGCCCCACTACACCAAGGGCCTGCTTCTCGTCGGCGACGCCGGCGGCCTGGTGAACCCCTTCAACGGCGAGGGCATCGCCTACGCCATGGAGTCCGGCCAGATCGCCGCCGACGTCATCGTCCAGGCCCACGCGCGGGCCACCCCGGCCCAGCGGGAGATCGCCCTCCAGCGCTACCCGCGCGTCCTCAAGGACACCTACGGCGGCTACTACAACCTGGGCCGCGCCTTCGTGAAGCTCATCGGCAACCCGAAGGTCATGCAGATCGCGACCCAGCGCGGCCTCACCCACCCCATCCTGATGAAGTTCACCCTGAAGATGCTCGCCAACCTGACGGACCCGACGGGCGGCGACGCGATGGACCGCATCATCAACGGACTGAGCAAGGTCGCACCGAAGGCCTGAGGGCCTCAGTCGCTGCTTCGGTTACTTCGGTCGCTTCGGTCGAGATCCGCGGCGTTGGCGGACCGGCGCGCGAGGACCTCCTCGCGCCGGTCCGCCGACTGCCGCAGCGCCGCCTTCCGTTCCCGGCCGGACAGCCGGTCCAGGTAGACATGCCCGTTCACGTGGTCGGTCTCGTGGGCGAGGCAGCGCGCGAAGTACCCGGTGCCCTCGACGACGAGCGTTGCGCCGTCCTTGTCGAGGCCTCGCACGACCGCCCGGTCGGGCCGCGGTACGGCCATGACGGCGCCCGGCACCGACAGGCACCCCTCACCCTCGTCCAGCAGCCGCCGTGCGGCCGGGGCGAGGGGGTCCAGCACGGGATTGACGATGTGTCCGACATGCCGGACTCCGTCGTCGTCGGGGCAGTCGTACACGAACAGGCGCAGATCGACCCCCACCTGATTGGCGGCCAGCCCGGCTCCCTCGGCGACGTACATCGTGCGGAACATGTCGTCGATGAGCGCGGCGAGGTCGGGCCCGAACTCGGTGACGTCCCGGCACGGCCTGTGCAGCACCCCCTCGCCGACCTCGGTGACGCGCCGCACCGATCCGCGCCGGGCGTCGGGGGCGAGCGGGGGATAGGAGGCGGTGGGCCGCCCCTGGACGAACACACTCGGCATGACGTTCTCTCCTTCGGCTCGTGGACGGGCCGATGGGGACCGGCCCGCGCCGAGCATGCCAGGAGACGCCGGAGGGACGCCATGGAACGTCAGGGGACGCCACGGAACTTCAGAGGACGGCCATGGAACGTCAGGGGCGTCAGGAGAGCCGCGAGACCCCGAAGGGTCGCAGCCCTCGAGCGGCTGCGACCCTTCGCGCGAATATGTCCGCGTTGTGCGTGGTTTGCGTTGTGCGTGGGTTACAGCACGCGCACCGCACCGCTCGGCGGGTCGTACGACAGCGGCTTCTCGACGACACCGGTGGACGAGTTCTGCGCGCCGACGAACATGCCGTCGCCGACGTAGACGCCCACGTGGTACGCGCTGCCCGCGCCGCCCCAGTACAGGATGTCGCCCGGCTGGAGGTTGTCCAGCCCGACCTGGGTGCCGGCGGTCGACTGGGCCTGAGAGACGCGAGGAAGGCTGATGCCGACCTGGTTGAAGGCGGCCTGCACGAGTCCGGAGCAGTCGTAGGCGGACGGGCCGGTGGCGCCGGAGACGTACGCCTTGCCGACCTGGGCCTGGACGAAGGAGACGACGGCGGCGGCCGAACCGGTGGCCGTGGACGTGCTGGTGCTGCCGGTGTCGGTGGAGGAGCCGGTGTCCGCGGAAGCGCTCAGGGTGGCGCGCTCGGCGGTGCGGGAGGCGCGCTCGGCGGCCTCCTTGCGTGCGGCCTCCTCGGCCTTCTTCTTCTCTTCCGCGGCCTTCTTCTTGGCCTCGGCGAGGTCAGTCTTGGCCTGCTTGGCGGCCTTGGCGGCCGCCGCGTCGCGCTCGGCCTGGAGCTGGTAGCTCGCGGCCGCCTGCTGCGTGACGTCCGCGGACTGGGCGACCTGAGCGGCCAGGTCGGCCGTCAGGGTGGGCAGTTCGAGCGTCTGCGTCACTGGTTCGGCCGCGTTGGCCGCACCCGACGCACCGGCCACTGCCAGGGTGCTGAGGACGCCACCGGCAACTCCGGTCCGCATCGCGATGGTCGACGCGCTGCGGCGGGGCTTCCGGTGGCTGCGTATGTGAGCGGTGTGGGACATAGGGACAACCGGTATCAGTAGCTCCTCCATACCTTCAAGAAACGTGTCCTGCGCCACAGTTGTTCAATCGAGTCGTCGAATCCCGGGCGTGTCGCTCTTTATTGACGCCGTAACGGACATTGCGGGCGGCCGTGATCGGCCTGTGATCACGGGCTTTGATCGTTTCGCCCGAATTGACCCGCGCTTACCACTGGTTGGGACACATGGCCAAGCCCGGTTCTCAGACGCCTTTCATGAATGTGGCGCAGGTCACGGAACGGTTACCCAGGTGCTCGCGTCCGTCGCGTGCGACCCGACCCCGGCCGGACCGAAGCAGTCCGAGTCGGCCCGAGGGGGCCCGAGGGGGCCCGAGGGGTCCGAGCCGGCTCGCGTCCGCTTCGCGCCGGCCGGGGCCGACGCTCGTGAACGCGTGCACGTGTCCACATCGCCCCCGGCTCTCCCTCTCATGTGTGAACGCGTCCTCTATCAATCGTTCGCGTCCAGCACCAATTTGCATGCAAGGGAAGCATCTTGATATTGAGACGCTCCTTGCCCCCAAGCCCTGGCCAGCGGTGATGAGCGAAAATGTCACCTCTGGTGATCGACTGGACGCTTCCTGTGTGAAGATCACCGCTCATCCGACTTCATGATCGTTCGTCAGGTGGTGGAGATCACAAAGCTTGTGTAATACCCCGTGTCGCAGATCACAGAGTGGCGGGCATAAGATGCGAGGCAGTTGGGCTTGTGACCTGCTTCACATGTTCGCGATCTTCGTCGGGACGGGCGGGGCTCGTGGGGCTGTTGGGGCGGCTGTGAGTCCGATGCAACCGCCAGCAGTCAGTGCCGACTGAGAGGAGCGAGGAGCGGTGAACGCGTATGCGCCCATCCTCGTACTGGGAGCCCTCGGGGCAGGCTTTGCGATCTTCTCCGTGGTCATGGCCACGCTGATCGGTCCGAAGCGGTACAACCGGGCGAAGCTCGAGGCCTACGAGTGCGGCATCGAGCCGACCCCCACGCCGGCCGGCGGCGGGCGCTTCCCCATCAAGTACTACCTGACGGCGATGCTCTTCATCATCTTCGATATCGAGATCGTCTTCCTCTACCCCTGGGCCGTCACCTTCGACGCCCTGGGGATTTTCGGGCTCGTGGAGATGCTGCTCTTCGTGCTCACCGTCTTCGTCGCGTACGCGTACGTATGGCGGCGCGGCGGCCTGGAATGGGACTGAGGGGCCTTTGACATGGGACTCGAAGAAAAACTGCCGAGCGGCTTCCTGCTGACCACCGTCGAGCAGGCCGCGGGCTGGGTACGCAAGTCGTCCGTCTTCCCCGCCACGTTCGGCCTCGCCTGTTGTGCCATCGAGATGATGACCACCGGCGCCGGCCGCTACGACCTGGCGCGGTTCGGCATGGAGGTCTTCCGCGGCTCACCGCGGCAGGCGGACCTGATGATCGTCGCGGGCCGGGTCAGCCAGAAGATGGCGCCGGTGCTGCGGCAGGTCTACGACCAGATGCCGGACCCGAAGTGGGTGATCTCCATGGGGGTCTGCGCCTCCTCGGGCGGCATGTTCAACAACTACGCCATCGTCCAGGGCGTCGACCACATCGTCCCGGTCGACATCTATCTCCCCGGCTGCCCGCCGCGGCCCGAGATGCTGTTGGACGCCATCCTCAAGCTCCATCAGAAGATCCAGGGCTCCAAGCTCGGGGTCAACGCCGAGGAGGCGGCCCGCGAGGCGGAGGAGGCGGCGCTCAAGGCCCTGCCCACGATCGAGATGAAGGGGCTGCTGCGGTGAGTGACGCGAACGACACCGCGGGTGACGCGAACGAGGTCAACCCCGAGAAGGACCTGTCCGCGGAGAACCTCCCGGGCCAGCGTGGTCAGGGAGGCGAGGAGATCCGCGTCCAGCGCGGCATGTTCGGCGCCAACAACGGCGGCGACACGTCCGGCTACGGCGGCCTGGTCCGCTCCGTCCGACTCCCCGGACCGGCGAGCAGGCCCTACGGCGGCTGGTTCGACGAGGTCGCCGACGAACTCGAGGGCGCGCTGGAGGAGCAGGGACTCCTGCCCGACAACGCCATCGACAAGACGGTCGTCGACCGCGACGAGCTGACCTTCCACATCGAGCGCGAGCACCTGGTCCGCGTCGCCCGCACCCTGCGCGACGACCCGGCCCTGCGCTTCGAACTGTGCACCGGCGTCAGCGGCGTCCACTACCCGCACGACAAGGGCCGCGAGCTGCACGCCGTCTACCACCTGCGCTCGATCACCCACAACCGGCTGATCCGCCTCGAAGTCAGCGCTCCCGACAGTGACCCGCACATCCCGTCACTGGTCGCCGTCTATCCGACGAACGACTGGCACGAGCGCGAGACGTACGACTTCTTCGGCATCGTCTTCGACGATCACCCGGCCCTGACGCGGATCATGATGCCGGACGACTGGCAGGGCTTTCCGCAGCGCAAGGACTACCCCCTCGGCGGCATCCCCGTCGAGTACAAGGGCGCCCAGATCCCGGCTCCGGACCAGCGGAGGTCGTACTCGTGAGCAGCACACAGTCAGCGTCCGCGGCCTCCGCGCGCGAGACCACCGAAGGCACCGTCTACACGGTCACCGGCGGCGACTGGGACGAGGTCGTCCAGTCCGCGGCCCGAGCCGACGACGAGCGCATCGTCGTCAACATGGGACCGCAGCACCCGTCCACGCACGGCGTGCTCCGCCTCATCCTGGAGATCGACGGCGAGACGGTCACCGAGGCCCGCTGCGGCATCGGCTACCTGCACACCGGCATCGAGAAGAACCTCGAGTACCGGAACTGGACGCAGGGCACCACGTTCGTGACGCGCATGGACTACCTGACGTCGTTCTTCAACGAGACGGCGTACTGCCTGGGCGTCGAGAAGCTCCTCGGCATCGAGGACGAGATCCCCGACCGGGCCACCGTCATCAGGGTCCTGCTGATGGAGCTGAACCGGCTCTCCTCCCACCTGGTGGCCATCGCCACCGGCGGCATGGAACTCGGCGCCACCACGATCATGATCTACGGCTTCCGTGATCGTGAACTGATTCTCGACATCTACGAGCTGATCACCGGCCTGCGGATGAACCACGCGTTCATCCGCCCGGGCGGACTCGCCCAGGACCTGCCGCCCGGCGCGGTGGACCACATCCGCGAGTTCGTGAAGAAGATGAAGAAGAACCTCCCGGAGTACGACAAGCTCGCCACCGGGAACCCCATCTTCAAGGGCCGCATGCAGGACGTCGGCTACCTCGACCTGGCCGGCTGCATGGCCCTCGGCGCCACCGGCCCGGTCCTCAGGTCCACCGGCCTGCCGCACGACCTGCGCAAGACCCAGCCGTACTGCGGCTACGACACGTACGACTTCGACATCCCGACCGCCGACACCTGCGACGCCTACGGCCGCTTCCTGATCCGTCTCGAGGAGATGCGCCAGTCGCTGAGGATCGTCGAGCAGTGCCTGGACCGGCTCAAGCCCGGCCCGGTCATGGTCGCCGACAAGAAGATCGCCTGGCCCGCCCAGCTCGCCCTGGGACCGGACGGACTGGGCAACTCCCTCGACCACATCAAGAAGATCATGGGCACCTCCATGGAGGCCCTGATCCACCACTTCAAGCTGGTCACCGAGGGCTTCCGCGTGCCCCCGGGACAGACCTACGCGGCGGTGGAGTCGCCCAAGGGCGAGCTCGGGGTGCACGTCGTCTCCGACGGCGGCACCCGCCCCTTCCGGGTCCACTTCCGCGACCCGTCCTTCACCAACCTGCAGGCCATGGCGGCGATGTGCGAGGGCGGCCAGGTCGCCGACGTCATCGTCGCCGTGGCATCCCTCGACCCCGTGATGGGAGGCGTCGACCGGTGACCACCTCTTCTTCGGAGCGGGGCGTCAGCCTGGGCATGCCGGAACTGCCCGCGCCCGCCTACCCGGACGACGTCCGGGCCCGGCTGGAGACCGACGCGCGCGAGGTCATCGCCCGCTACCCGGACTCCCGGTCCGCCCTCCTGCCGTTGCTGCACCTCGTGCAGGCGGAGGAGGGACACGTCACGCGCACCGGGATGCGGTTCTGCGCGGACATGCTGGACCTCACCACGGCCGAGGTCACCGCGGTCGCCACCTTCTACTCCATGTACCGGCGCGGGCCCAGCGGCGACTACCAGGTCGGCGTCTGCACCAACACGCTGTGCGCGGTCATGGGCGGCGACGCCATCTTCGAGTCCCTCCAGGAGCACCTGGGCGTCGGCAACGGCGAGACCACCGAGGACGGCAAGGTCACCCTGGAGCACATCGAGTGCAACGCGGCCTGCGACTTCGCGCCGGTCGTGATGGTCAACTGGGAGTTCTTCGACAACCAGACCCCGGCGAGCGTCCGCGGCCTCGTCGACGACCTGCGCGCGGGACTGCCGGTGACGCCCACGCGCGGTGCGCCGCTGTGCACCTTCAAGGAGACCGCCCGGATCCTGGCGGGCTTCCCCGACGAGCGGGACGGCGCCGTCGCGGCCGGCGGCAGCGCGGGTCCCGCCTCCCTGGCCGGCCTGAAGCTGGCCAAGGGCGAGGTGCCCGCCGCGCGCGTGGTGCACCCGCGGGACGGCGGACCGCACGACGCACCGCAGGAGCGGGCCGTGCACGACCCGTCCCCGACGGAACACCTCAGCTCGCACGACGCGCCGCAGGACACATCGGCCTCCGACCCCTCCCACCCGTCGCCCACCACCACCCGTGATGGAGGGGCTTCGCCCCGCCCTGCTGACCAGGCGGGGCCCACCGCCGAGGAGGGGGAGTGATGACCGTGGCAGCCGAGATCAAGGGCAGCAGTCCGGAGAAGCTGCTCGCACCCGTGCTGTCGGCCTTCTGGGACGAGGACGAGTCCTGGACTCTCGACGTCTACCGGAGGCACGAGGGGTACGAGGGGCTCCGCAAGGCGCTGGCGATGGCGCCGGACGACCTGATCGCGTACGTCAAGGAGTCCGGTCTGCGTGGACGCGGCGGTGCCGGGTTCCCGACGGGGATGAAGTGGCAGTTCATTCCCCAGGGCGATGGCAAGCCTCACTATCTAGTTGTCAACGCCGACGAATCGGAGCCGGGGACCTGCAAGGACATCCCGCTCCTCTTCGCGAACCCGCACAGCCTCATCGAGGGCATCGTCATCGCGTGTTATGCCATCAGGTCTTCGCATGCCTTCATCTATCTGCGTGGTGAAGTCGTCCCAGTGCTGCGGCGGTTGCACGAGGCCGTGCGCGAGGCCCACGCGGCCGGCTTCCTCGGCGAGAACATCCTGGGCAGCGGACTCGACCTCACCCTCACCGTGCACGCGGGCGCCGGCGCGTACATCTGCGGTGAGGAGACCGCACTGCTCGACTCGCTCGAAGGCCGCCGGGGTCAACCGCGGCTCCGTCCCCCCTTTCCTGCCGTCGCGGGCCTCTACGCGTGCCCGACTGTGGTGAATAACGTCGAATCGATCGCGTCAGTTCCCGCGATCCTGAACAAGGGCAAGGACTGGTTCAGGTCGATGGGCAGCGAGAAGTCCCCGGGCTTCACGCTCTACTCGCTCAGCGGCCACGTCGCGGGTCCCGGCCAGTACGAGGCCCCGCTCGGCATCACGCTGCGCCAGCTCCTCGACATGAGCGGCGGCATGCGCCCCGGCCACCGCCTCAAGTTCTGGACGCCCGGCGGCTCCTCGACGCCGATGTTCACCGACGAGCACCTCGACGTCCCTCTTGACTACGAAGGAGTGGGCGCCGCGGGTTCCATGCTCGGCACGAAGGCGCTCCAGTGCTTCGACGAGACGACCTGCGTCGTGCGCGCCGTCACCCGCTGGACCGAGTTCTACGCCCACGAGTCCTGCGGCAAGTGCACGCCCTGCCGCGAAGGCACGTACTGGCTCGTCCAACTGCTGCGCGACATCGAGGCCGGCAAGGGCGTCATGTCCGACCTCGACAAGCTGAACGACATCGCCGACAACATCAACGGCAAGTCGTTCTGCGCCCTCGGCGACGGTGCCGCCTCGCCGATCTTCTCCTCGCTCAAGTACTTCCGCGAGGAGTACGAGGAGCACATCACGGGCCGCGGCTGCCCCTTCGACCCGGCCAAGTCGACGGCCTGGGCCGACCGCACGGAGGTGAAGGCATGACAGTGGCCACCAATGCTCCCTCGGGAGGGGGAGAGGCGGCGGTCCCGCCGGAGGATCTCGTCTCGCTGACGATCGACGGCGCCGAGATCAGCGTGCCCAAGGGCACCCTGGTCATCCGGGCCGCCGAGCAGCTCGGCATCGAGATCCCCCGGTTCTGCGACCACCCCCTCCTCGACCCGGCCGGCGCCTGCCGCCAGTGCATCGTCGAGGTCGAGGGCCAGCGCAAGCCCATGGCGTCCTGCACCATCACCTGCACCGACGGGATGGTGGTGAAGACGCAGCTCACCTCGCCCGTCGCCGAGAAGGCCCAGCACGGTGTGATGGAGCTGCTGCTCATCAACCACCCGCTGGACTGCCCGGTCTGCGACAAGGGCGGCGAGTGCCCGCTGCAGAACCAGGCCATGTCGCACGGCCAGTCCGACTCCCGCTTCGAGGGCAAGAAGCGGACCTACGAGAAGCCCGTGGCGATCTCCACGCAGGTGCTGCTCGACCGCGAGCGCTGCGTGCTGTGCGCACGCTGCACCCGGTTCTCCAACCAGATCGCGGGCGACCCGATGATCGAGCTGATCGAACGGGGCGCGCTCCAGCAGGTCGGCACCGGCGAGGGCGACCCCTTCGAGTCGTACTTCTCCGGCAACACCATCCAGATCTGCCCGGTCGGCGCGCTCACCTCGGCGGCGTACCGGTTCCGCTCCCGGCCCTTCGACCTGATCTCCTCGCCGTCCGTGTGCGAGCACTGCTCCGGCGGCTGCGGGACCCGCACCGACCACCGGCGCGGCAAGGTCATGCGGCGCCTCGCGGCCAACGAGCCCGAGGTCAACGAGGAGTGGATCTGCGACAAGGGGCGCTTCGGGTTCCGGTACGCACAGCAGCGGGACCGGCTCACCACGCCCCTGGTGCGCAACGCGGAGGGCGAGCTGGAGCCCGCCTCCTGGCCGGAGGCCCTGCAGATCGCCGCGCAGGGGCTGCTCGCCTCCAAGGGGCGCACCGGCGTCCTGACCGGCGGGCGGCTCACCGTCGAGGACGCCTACGCGTACAGCAAGTTCGCGCGCGTGGCGCTCGACACCAACGACATCGACTTCCGCGCGCGCGTGCACAGCGCCGAGGAGGCCGACTTCCTGGCCGCCCGGATCGCCGGCCGCGGCCGGGACCTCGACGGTACGGGCGTCACCTACACCGCGCTGGAGAAGGCGCCCGCCGTGCTGCTGGTCGGGTTCGAGGCCGAGGAGGAGGCACCCGGCGTCTTCCTGCGGCTGCGCAAGGCCTGGCGGGGACACGGGCAGAAGGTCTTCTCGCTGGCCACGCACGCCACACGGGGCCTGGAGAAGGCGGGCGGCACCCTGCTCCCCGCCGCCCCCGGCACCGAGACCGAGTGGCTGGACGCCCTCGCGAGCGGCGTCGGACTGGAGACGGGCGGCGCCCAGGCGGCCGAGGCCCTGCGGGCCGAGGGTGCCGTGATCGTCGTCGGCGAGCGGCTGGCGTCCGTGGCCGGCGGTCTCACCTCCGCCGTACGGACCTCCGCGGCGACCGGCGCCAGGCTGGTGTGGATCCCGCGCCGGGCCGGGGAGCGCGGCGCGATCGAGGCGGGCGCGCTGCCGTCGCTGCTGCCCGGCGGGCGCCCGGCGACCGACCCGCGCGCACGCGCGGAGGTCGCCGCCCTCTGGGGCCTGGCCGACCTTCCGCACCGCTACGGCCGTGACACCGGCGAGATCGTCGAGGCCGCGGCCCGCGGCGAACTCCAGGCGCTGCTGGTGGCGGGCGTGGAGGTCGCCGACCTTCCCTACCCGGCACGCGCGCGTGCGGCACTCGACGAGGCCGGGTTCGTGGTGTCGCTGGAGCTGCGGCCCGGCGAGGTCACCGAACGCGCCGACGTCGTCCTGCCCGTCGCCGCGGTCGCCGAGAAGCCCGGCACCTTCCTCAACTGGGAGGGCAGGGTGCGCTTCTTCGAGGCCGCGCTCAAGCCCGACCAGATGACCCGCCCAGTCGCTCCCGCCGACGCCCGCGTCCTGCAGATGCTGGCCGACGCCATGGACGTACACCTCGGCCTGCCCGATCTGCGCACCACGCGCGCGGAGATCGACCGGTTCGGAGCCTGGGACGGGCCGCGGGCCGGTGAGCCGCTGCAGACCGCGAGCGCGCTGCCGCGCCCGGCCGCCGGCGAGGCCGTACTGGCCGGGCACCGGCTGCTGCTCGACCGGGGCCTGCTCCAGCAGGGCGACGAGGCGCTCGCCGGTACCCGGCACGCCGCACGCGCGCGCGTGTCGGCCGCCACGGCCGCCGAGGCGGGCGTCAAGGACGGCGACCTCCTCGCCGTGACCGGTCCCGCCGGAGTCGTCGAACTCCCGCTTCAGGTCACCGAGATGCCCGACCGGGTGGTCTGGCTTCCGCTGAACTCGGCCGGCACCGGCGTCGCCTCCGACGCCGGGGTGCTGCCCGGAACCCTCGTCCGCATCGGTCCGGCGACGCCCGCGGGCGCAGCCCCCAAGGAGGTGGAGGCATGAGCCCGTACCTCGCCGCTGAAGACCTCTCGATGTTCGGCACCGACCCCTGGTGGCTGGTCGTCATCAAGGCGGTGTTCTGCTTCGCCTTCCTGATGGTGACCGTGCTGTTCTCCATCGTGTGGGAGCGCAAGGTCGTCGCCTGGATGCAACTGCGCGTCGGCCCGAACCGGCACGGCCCATGGGGCATGCTCCAGTCGCTCGCCGACGGCATCAAGCTGATGCTCAAGGAAGACGTCGTCGTCAAACGCGCCGACAAGGCGGTGTACGTCCTCGCGCCGGTCGTCGCGGCCATCCCGGCCTTCATGGCGATCGCGGTGATCCCCTTCGGGCCGGCCGGCAACGAGATCTCGATCTTCGGCCACCGCACCGCCATGCAGCTCACCGACCTGCCGATCGCCATGCTGTTCATCCTGGCGGTCGCCTCGGTCGGCATCTACGGCATCGTGCTCGCCGGCTGGAGCTCCGGATCGACGTACCCGCTGCTCGGCGGGTTGCGGTCCTGCGCGCAGATGATCTCCTACGAGATCGCGATGGGCGCCGCGTTCGCCTCGGTGTTCCTCTACTCCGGTTCGATGTCGACCTCGGAGATCGTCGCCCAGCAGGACGACCGCTGGTACATCGTGCTGCTGCCGGTCTCCTTCATCCTCTACATCGTCACGATGATCGGCGAGACCAACCGCGCCCCCTTCGACATGCCCGAGTCCGAGGGCGACCTGGTGGGCGGCTTCAACACCGAGTACTCGTCGATCAAGTTCGCGATGTTCATGCTCGCCGAGTACGTGAACATGGTGACGGTCTCGGCGGTCGCCACCACGCTGTTCCTCGGCGGCTGGCGGGCCCCGTGGCCGATCAGCACCTTCTGGGAGGGCGCCAACCACGGCTGGTGGCCGCTGCTCTGGTTCGTGGTCAAGGTCCAGTTGTTGCTGTTCTTCTTCATCTGGCTGCGCGGCACGCTTCCCCGGGTCCGCTACGACCAGTTGATGAAGCTCGGCTGGAAGGTCCTCATCCCGGTCTCCCTGGTCTGGCTGATGCTGGTCGCGACCGTGCGGGCCCTCAGGAACGAGAACTACGGCTTCAGCGACATCGCCCTCTACATCGGCGGCGGCGTCCTGGCTCTGCTGGTGCTGTCCTTCGTCGTGGACATGTACCGCGACCGGGGCGGGCAGGCCGGGGAACCGGCCGAGGGCACCGCCGGGGAGCCGGCCGCCTTCGACCCGATGGCCGGCGGGTTCCCCGTACCGCCGATGCCCGGTCAGGAGTTGCCACCGGTGCCCAGGCGCCGTCCCCGCCGGGAGCGGGAGCTGATTGTCAGTGGTGGGCCCGATACTCAGAGTGACGGATCTCTGGGCGGATCACTGGACGGATCTACGGATGGAAAGGAGGCGTCCGATGGCTGAGGAACCCAAGGAGACCGACCCCGGTTTCCTGAACCCCGTGGCCGGCTTCGGCGTGACCTTCAAGGCCATGTTCAAGAAGCGGCTGACCGAGCAGTACCCGGAGCAGGAGAAGACCACTGCCCCGCGCTTCCACGGGCGGCACCAGCTCAACCGCCATCCGGACGGTCTGGAGAAGTGCGTCGGCTGCGAGCTGTGCGCCTGGGCCTGTCCCGCCGACGCCATCTACGTGGAGGGCGCGGACAACACCGACGAGGAGCGCTACTCGCCGGGCGAGCGGTACGGCCGCGTCTACCAGATCAACTACGCCCGCTGCATCCTGTGCGGCCTGTGCATCGAGGCGTGCCCCACGCGCGCGCTGACGATGACCAACGAGTTCGAGCTGGCCGACTCCAGCCGCGCCAACCTCATCTTCACCAAGGACCAGTTGCTCGCCGGTCTGGAGGAGGGGATGGTCGACTCGCCCCACGCCATCTATCCCGGCACCGACGAACAGGACTACTACCGGGGCCTGGTGACCGAGGCCGCACCGGGCACCGAACAGCAGGTCGCCCACTCCGAGGGAGAGGTGGTCCAGGAGGCCGCCTCCACCTTCGGCCCGGAGGAACCGGCGTCGGAGGAGGTGATCCGCCGATGAGCGCGCAGCTCGCCGCCGCAGCGACGCTCTCCGTCGGCACCTCCACCGGAGAGGCCGTCCAGTTCTGGATCCTTGGTACGGTCGCGGTGATCGGCGCCCTGTGCACCGTCTTCATGAGGAGGGCCGTGCACAGCGCGCTGTGCCTCGCCGGAACCATGATCGTCCTGGCGGTGTTCTACCTCGCCAACGGCGCCTACTTCCTCGGCATCGTGCAGATCGTCGTCTATACGGGCGCCATCATGATGCTGTTCCTGTTCGTGGTGATGCTCGTCGGTGTCACCGCGGCGGACTCGCTGAAGGAGACCATCAAGGGTCAGCGCTGGCTGGCCCTGCTGTCCGGTCTCGGCTTCGGCATCCTGCTGATCGCCGGCATCGGCAACGCCTCCATCACGGAGTTCACCGGCCTCGCCCAGGCCAACGCGAACGGCAACGTGGAGGGCATCGCGTCCCTCATCTTCACCAAGTACGTCTTCGCCTTCGAGATCACCGGCGCCCTGCTCATCACGGCCGCCGTCGGCGCCATGGTCCTCACCCACCGCGAGCGCACCGAGCGCGCCAGGACCCAGCGCGAGCTGTCCGAGCAGCGCGTCCGCGAGGGCAAGCACCTGCCGCCGCTGCCCGCACCCGGCGTGTACGCCCGGCACAACGCGGTCGACATCGCGGGCCTGCTGCCCGACGGCACCCCCTCCGAGCTGACCGTCAGCAAGACGCTGCGCGAGCGGGGTCAGATCCGTGACGTGTCGATGGAGGCGCTGGGCGACCTGAAGGCACTGGAGGAGCGGTCCGAGGACCGCCTGGAACGCAAGGCGGTCGGCCCGGCGGGCTCCACGCGGTCCGACTCCGAGCGGTCCGAGGAGGCGTCGAAGTGAATCCCGTCAACTACCTCTACCTCGCGGCCCTGTTGTTCACGATCGGCGCCACCGGTGTGCTGGTCCGGCGCAACGCGATCGTGGTCTTCATGTGCATCGAGCTGATGCTCAACGCCTGCAACCTCGCGTTCGTCGCCTTCTCCCGGATGCACGGCAACCTCGACGGCCAGATCATCGCCTTCTTCACGATGGTCGTCGCCGCCGCGGAGGTCGTGGTCGGGCTCGCGATCATCGTGTCCCTGTTCCGTTCCCGCCACTCGGCCTCGGTCGACGACGCCAGCCTGATGAAGCTGTAAGGGGCTGAAACGTGGAGAACCTGATTGCGCTGCTGGTGGCGGCGCCCCTGCTCGGAGCCGCGGTCCTGCTGTGCGGCGGACGCCGGCTGGACGCCGTCGGTCACTGGATCGGCACGCTGCTGGCCGCCGTGTCCTTCGTGATCGGCGTCGTCCTCTTCGCCGACCTGCTCGGCAGCGGCGCCGAGGACCGCACCCTGACGCAGCACCTGTTCAGTTGGATCCCGGTGGAGGGATTCCAGGCCGACGTCGCCTTCCGGCTCGACCAGTTGTCGATGACGTTCGTCCTGCTGATCACCGGCGTCGGCTCGCTCATCCACCTGTACTCGGTCGCGTACATGGAGCACGACGAGCGGCGCCGCCGCTTCTTCGGCTACCTGAACCTGTTCCTCGCGGCGATGCTGCTGCTCGTCCTCGCCGACAACTACCTGCTGCTGTACGTCGGCTGGGAGGGCGTCGGACTCGCCTCCTACCTGCTGATCGGCTTCTGGCAGCACAAACCGAGCGCCGCCACCGCCGCGAAGAAGGCCTTCCTGGTCAACCGCGTCGGCGACATGGGCCTGTCCATCGGCATCATGCTGATGTTCCTGTGGTTCGGCACCTTCGCCTTCGGGCCGGTGCTCGGCGGCCACGGGGAGGCCGGACTCGCGGGCTCGGCCGACGAGGGCAAGCTCACCGCGATCGCCCTGATGCTGCTGCTCGCCGCCTGCGGCAAGTCCGCCCAGGTGCCGCTGCAGTCCTGGCTCGGCGACGCGATGGAGGGCCCGACCCCGGTCTCCGCCCTCATCCACGCCGCGACGATGGTGACGGCGGGCGTCTACCTGATCGTCCGCTCCGGCGCCATCTTCAACGGCGCGCCCGACGCGCAGTTGGTGGTCACCATCGTCGGCGCGGTCACGCTGCTGTTCGGTGCGATCGTCGGTTGTGCCAAGGACGACATCAAGAAGGCGCTGGCCGGTTCGACCATGTCGCAGATCGGCTACATGGTGCTGGCCGCCGGCCTCGGCCCCGTCGGCTACGTCTTCGCGATCATGCACCTGGTGACGCACGGCTTCTTCAAGGCCGGGCTGTTCCTCGGCGCCGGCTCCGTCATGCACGGCATGAACGACGAGGTCGACATGCGTCGCTACGGCGGACTGCGCAAGTACATGCCGGTCACCTTCGTCACCTTCGGCCTCGGCTATCTCGCCATCATCGGCTTCCCGGGTCTGTCCGGCTTCTTCTCCAAGGACAAGATCATTGAGGCGGCGTTCGCCAAGGGCGGCACCGAGGGCTGGATCCTCGGCGCCTGCGCCCTGCTGGGCGCGGCCATCACGGCGTACTACATGACGCGCGTGATGCTGATGACGTTCTTCGGCGAGGAGCGCTGGCGCAACGCCCCGACGCCGTCTCCCGCGAAGCCGGACGTGGAGCCCGCCGCCGAAACCCGCGGCGACTACGAGCCGCCGCACCCGCACGAGTCGCCGAAGACCATGACGATCCCGATGATCGTGCTGGCCGTCGGGTCGGTCGGGGCCGGTGCCTTCTTCAGCATCGGCGACCGCTTCCTGCACTGGCTCGAGCCCGTCACCGGGCACAGCCACGGCGACGCGCCGATCAGCGCCGGTACGGTCACCGCGGCGACGGTGGCCTGCATGGTCGTCGGCGTCGCGATCGCCTGGGCCCAGTACGGGCGCCGTCCGGTCCCGGCCGTCGCCCCGCGCGGGTCGCTGCTCACCCGGGCCGCCCGGCGCGACCTGCTCCAGGACGACTTCAACCACGTCGTCCTCGTCCGCGGCGGCGAGCACCTCACACGCTCCCTGGTCTACGTCGACCACACCCTGGTCGACGGAGTCGTCAACGGCACGGCGGCCTCGGTCGGCGGCCTGTCCGGGCGGATGCGCAAGCTGCAGAACGGCTTCGCGCGCTCGTACGCGGTCTCGATGTTCGGCGGTGCGGCACTCCTCGTCGCCGCGACCCTGCTGATGAGGGCGGTCTGATACCGATGTCCTTTCCCCTGCTGACAGTCACGGCGGCCCTCCCGGCCGTCGGGGCGATCGCCACGGCAGCCGTGCCGGCCGCGAAACGCACCGCCGCCAAGTGGCTGGCGCTGCTGGTCTCGCTGGCCACGCTCGGGCTGGCGATCGCGGTCCTGGTCCGCTTCGACCCCGACGGCGACCGCTACCAGCTCACCGAGTCCCACTCCTGGATCGCGGACTTCGGCGTCCGGTACGAACTGGGCGTGGACGGCATCGCGGTGGCGCTGATCGCGCTGACCGCCCTGCTGATCCCGTTCATCATCCTGGCGGGCTGGCACGACGCCGACCCGCTGGAGACCGGCAGCAGCCGGTGGCGGCCGACACAGGGCTTCTTCGCCCTGATCCTGGCCGTCGAGGCGATGGTGATCATCTCTTTCGAGGCCACCGACGTCTTCCTCTTCTACATCTTCTTCGAAGCCATGCTGATCCCCCTGTACTTCCTGATCGGCGGCTTCGGGGACCGGGCGCACGAGCACGGCGAGAAGACGGCCGCCACCCAGCGGTCCTACGCGGCGGTGAAGTTCCTCCTCTACAACCTGGCCGGCGGTCTGATCATGCTGGCCGCGGTGATCGGGCTCTACGTGGTCGCCGGGAACTTCTCGCTCGCCGAGATCGCCGAGGCGCGGGCCAACGGTTCGCTGGACATGGCGACCAGCACCGAGCGCTGGCTGTTCCTCGGCTTCTTCTTCGCCTTCGCGGTGAAGGCACCGCTGTGGCCGCTGCACACCTGGCTGCCCAACGCCATGCAGGAGTCCACGGCCCCGGTCGCCGTGCTCATCACGGCGGTCGTCGACAAGGTCGGCACCTTCGCGATGCTCCGCTTCTGCCTCCAGCTCTTCCCGGAGGCGAGCAAGTGGGCGACGCCGGTGATCCTGGTGCTGGCGGTCGTCAGCATCATCTACGGGGCGCTGCTCGCGGTCGGCCAGCGGGACATCAAGCGGCTGATCGCCTACGCGTCGATCTCGCACTTCGGCTTCATCATCATGGGCATCTTCGCGATGACCAGCCAGGGCCAGTCCGGCGCCACGCTGTACATGGTCAACCACGGCATCTCGACCGCCGTGCTGATGCTGATCGCCGGATTCCTGATCTCGCGGCGCGGCTCGCGCCTCATCGCCGACTTCGGCGGTGTGCAGAAGGTCGCCCCGGTGCTGGCCGGCACCTTCCTGATCGGCGGTCTTGCGACCCTGTCACTGCCGGGCCTGGCGCCCTTCGTCAGTGAGTTCCTGGTCCTGGTCGGCACGTTCACGCGCTATCCGGTGATCGGGATCATCGCCACCTTCGGCATCGTTCTCGCCGCGCTCTACACGCTCGTCCTCTACCAGCGGACGATGACGGGCCCGGTGAAGCCCGAGGTGTCCGCGATGCCCGACCTACGGGTTCGTGAGCTGGTGGTCGTGGCGCCTCTGGTGGCGTTGCTGATCTTCCTGGGCGTCTTCCCGAAGCCCGTCACGGACATCGTCAATCCCGCGGTGGAGCAGACCATGTCCGACGTACACAAGAAGGACCCCCAGCCTGAGGTGGAGGCGGCCAAGTGAGCGCAACAGCCGTCCACAGCCTGTGGACAACGGCGGCGACGGCGGCCGATCCGATCGCCAAGATCGACGCGCCGGAGATCGAGTACGGGCAGTTGTCGCCCGTCCTCATCGTCCTCGGCGCGGCGATCATCGGAATCCTGGTCGAGGCATTCGTGCCCCGCCGGTCCCGCTACTACGTACAGATGTTCCTGTCCGTCGTCGCCCTGGTCGCGGCCTTCGCCGCGGTCGTCGCGCTCGCGGCGGGCGGATACGGCACGACCAAGGCCGGCATCGCGGCGATGGGCGCCATCGCCGTCGACGGACCGGCCCTGTTCCTGCAGGGCACCATCCTGCTGACCAGCCTGGTCGGCCTGTTCACCTTCGCCGAGCGGCGGCTCGACCCGGAGGCGCACGGCAACCGCGTCGACTCCTTCGCCGCACAGGCGGCGGCCGTGCCGGGCAGCGAGAGCGAGCAGAAGGCGGTGAAGGCAGGGTTCACCACCACCGAGGTGTTCCCGCTGCTGCTCTTCGCCGTCGTCGGCATGCTGGTCTTCCCGGCGGCCAACGATCTGCTGACCCTCTTCGTGGCCCTGGAGGTCTTCTCCCTCCCGCTGTACCTGCTGTGCGCGCTGGCCCGCCGCAAGCGGCTCATGTCGCAGGAAGCGGCCGTCAAGTACTTCCTGCTCGGCGCCTTCGCCTCCGCGTTCACCCTGTTCGGCATCGCGCTGCTCTACGGCTACGCGGGCTCGATGTCGTACGGCACGATCGCCGAGGTCGTCAACGGCACCGTCCAGAACGTCACCCCGGCGCTCGCCGACACCATGGGCAACGACGCGCTGCTGCTCGTCGGCTCCGCGCTGATCGTCATGGGATTGCTGTTCAAGGTGGGCGCGGTGCCGTTCCACATGTGGACACCGGACGTGTACCAGGGCGCGCCGACACCCGTGACCGGCTTCATGGCGGCGGCGACCAAGGTGGCCGCGTTCGGCGCCCTGCTCCGCATCCTCTACGTCGTCCTGCCCGGCCTGCGCTGGGACTGGCGGCCGGTGATGTGGGCGGTGGCGATCGTCACCATGCTGGGCGGTGCGATCGTCGCGATCACCCAGACGGACATCAAGCGGCTGCTGGCGTACTCGTCGATCGCGCACGCGGGCTTCATCCTCGCCGGTGTCATCGCCACCACGCCGGAGGGCATCTCGTCCGTCCTCTTCTACCTCGCGGCGTACTCCTTCGTCACGATCGGCGCCTTCGCGGTCGTCACGCTGGTGCGCGACGCGGGCGGTGAGGCGACGCACCTGTCCAAGTGGGCCGGGCTCGGTCGCAGGTCACCGCTGGTGGCGGCCGTGTTCGCGGTATTCCTGCTGGCCTTCGCCGGCATCCCGCTGACCTCCGGGTTCTCGGGCAAGTTCGCCGTGTTCAAGGCCGCGGCGGAGGGCGGCGCGGCTCCGCTGGTCGTGGTCGGCGTGATCTCGTCGGCGATCGCGGCGTTCTTCTACATCCGCGTGATCGTGCTGATGTTCTTCAGCGAGCCGCGCCCGGAGGGCCCGACCGTCGCGGTGCCGTCACCACTGACGATGACGGCGATCGGTGTCGGAGTCGCGGTCACGGTGGTGCTCGGCGTGGCACCGCAGTACTTCCTGGACCTGGCGGGTCAGGCGGGCGTGTTCGTGCGCTGACGCGTGCGCTGCGTGCGCTCGCCGGTAGGACCGCGGCGGCCCGGCACCCCAGGAGCAAGGGTGCCGGGCCGCCGTCGCGTGCTCTGGGTGCCTACGCGTTGCCAGGACGGGCCTTGATGGCCGTCAGGTCGAGGTCCATCGGGAAGGGCGCACTTACCTTCATGCGTTCGCGGAAGATGCCGACGCTGGTGTAGGCCTCGACGGTGGGCTCGAGCTCGAAGGCATGCACCACCGCGAGACCCTTCTCGCTCTCGACCCTCCAGTAGTGCGGGATCTTCGCCCTGGCGTACTTCAGAGGCTTGGTCTCGCGGTCTCGGGAGACCGATTCGGTGGAGACCACCTCGACTGCCAGCAAGACGGCCGATGACGGAAACCGGGTCTGGGCCGACTCCGTCCAGGCGTCTGCCCGAAACACGATGACGTCCGGCTCCGGCCTGTTCTGCACGTCGATGTCGATCGTGAACTCACGGAAGACCTCGAACTCGGCAGGTGCCAGCGACTGCAACTGCCACTTGAAGAAGTCGACAGCTCGTTCATGAAAGGCGGTCTGCGGACTCACGAAGACCAGGCTCCCGTCGATCAGCTCCGTATGCGGAGGCAGGTTCGGAAGCTGGTCCAGGTCGTCTGCGGTCCAGCCGCCCTCCGGCGGGATCGGCCAGGTGGGCTTGGACGCCTTCGGTGCGACGCTCATCAGTGCTCCCATGGGACGGAGTCTCGCGGGTGCAATCAGACTATCCGCCGGAAACGGGCGAGTCTCCCGCGAACGTGTGAACGACCGTCGCGCCCTTGACGCGGGTGTCGGTGTGCAGCCTGTGGATAACTCCGAGGCTGTCGGCGCGGACCCCTATCGTTGAGGCAGTGGTCGGGACAGGACGGACCAGACGGGCCAGACGGGCCAGACGGGCCAGACGGGCGAGGCAGGGCGTACGGGGGACGGGACGATGGGCGGGACGGGCGTGATCGGCGAGATGTCAGAGGCGACGGCGGAGACGGCGGAGAAGGCGGAGACAGGGGTGGGGCGGCTGGACAGCGAGACGCTGGCCACGCTGCACCGGGTCTTCGGGTACGAGGCATTCCGCGGCGAGCAGGAAGCGGTCGTCGACCATGTGGTGGCGGGCGGCGACGCCGTCGTGCTCATGCCGACCGGCGGTGGCAAGTCGCTGTGCTACCAGATTCCGTCCCTGGTCAGGCCCGGCACGGGCATCGTGGTCTCGCCGCTGATCGCGCTGATGCAGGACCAGGTGGACGCGCTGCGGGCGCTCGGCGTGCGCGCCGGGTTCATGAACTCCACGCAGGACTTCGACGAGCGACGCGTGGTCGAGGCCGAGTACCTGGCCGGTGAGCTGGACCTGCTGTACCTGGCGCCCGAGCGGTTGCGCCTGGAGAGCACCCTCGACCTGCTCTCCCGCGGCAAGATCTCCCTCTTCGCCATCGACGAGGCACACTGCGTCTCCCAGTGGGGCCACGACTTCCGGCCCGACTACCTCGCCCTGTCGCTGCTCGGCGAGCGCTGGCCGGACGTGCCCCGCCTCGCGCTCACGGCGACGGCCACCGACGCGACCCACCGCGAGATCACCGAGCGGCTGAACATGCCGGCGGCGCGGCACTTCGTGGCCAGCTTCGACCGGCCCAACATCCAGTACCGGATCGTGCCCAAGGCCGAGCCCAAGAAGCAGTTGCTGAGCTTCCTGCGCGAGGAGCACCCCGGGGACGCGGGCATCGTGTACTGCCTCTCGCGCAACTCCGTCGAGAAGACCGCCGAGTTCCTGTCGCGCAACGGTGTCGAGGCGGTGCCGTACCACGCGGGCCTCGACGCGGGCACCCGCGCGGCGCACCAGTCGAGGTTCCTGCGCGAGGAGGGCCTGGTGGTCGTGGCGACCATCGCCTTCGGCATGGGCATCGACAAGCCGGACGTGCGGTTCGTCGCCCACCTGGACCTGCCCAAGTCGGTCGAGGGCTACTACCAGGAGACCGGCCGCGCCGGCCGGGACGGGCTGCCGTCGACGGCCTGGATGACGTACGGCCTCAACGACGTCATACAACTGCGCAAGCTGATCCAGTCCGGCGAGGGCGACGAGGCGTTCCGCCGCCGGGCCCAGTCCCACCTGGACGCGATGCTCGCCCTGTGCGAGACCGTCCAGTGCCGCCGCGGCCAGCTCCTCGCCTACTTCGGACAGGATCCGGACCGGCCCGGCTGCGGGAACTGCGACACCTGCCTGACCCCGCCCCAGACCTGGGACGGCACGGTCGCGGCGCAGAAGGTGCTGTCGACGGTGGTGCGGCTGAAGCGTGAGCGTGGGCAGAAGTTCGGCGCCGGGCAGATCATCGACATCCTGCTGGGCAAGCGCACCGCCAAGGTGATCCAGTTCGACCACGACCAGCTCTCCGTGTTCGGCATCGGCGAGGAGCTGGCCGAGGGCGAGTGGCGCGGCGTCGCCCGGCAACTGCTGGCCCAGGGGCTGCTCGCGGTCGAGGGGGAGTACGGCACGCTGGTGCTGACCGAGACCAGCGGCGAGGTTCTGCGGCGGGAGCGGGAGGTGCCGCTGCGCAAGGAGCCCAAGAAGCCGGCCGCGGCCAAGGCGGCGGGCGGCGCCCGCGGCGACCGCAAGGCGAAGGCGGCCGCGGCCGAACTGCCCGCGGAGCTGCTCCCCGCCTTCGAGGCGCTGCGCGCCTGGCGCGCGGAACAGGCCCGAGAGCAGGGCGTCCCGGCGTACGTCATCTTCCACGACGCCACCCTCCGGGAGATCGCCACCGTGTGGCCCACCTCGGTCGGGCAGCTCGGCGGGATCAGCGGGGTCGGCGAGAAGAAGCTGGCGACGTACGGGGAGGGTGTGGTCGAGGTGCTGGCGGGACTGGACGGACCGGCCGCCGCCACACCCGTGCCCCCGGCCCCGTCGACCAACGCGGGCACCGGTCCCGGTTCGGGCACCGGTCCCGGTTCGCACTCCGGCGCGGACGACTGGCCCGAGCACGAACCGGAGCCCGAGCCCGACGACTGGATATAGGCGGCTGGGCGACTGGACGCAGGGGACTCGCCGGGGAGGCTTCCGCGTCCGCGGGATCACGCCAGCGCCGTCAGGCCCGGGGCGAAGGTGATCAGGAGGGGGATGAGGGGGACCAGGGCGGCTGTCGCCGTGGTCAGGGCCCGGTGGCGGCGGGTCAGGCGGGGTTGGGGTTCCAGGAGGCGGTCGACACGTTCGCCGAGGAGGCGGTGGCTGGAGGAGCAGGACAGGACGCCGCGGTGCTGGTTCAGCTCGATCAGGGCCAGCGCGGTCGTCAGGTGGCCGCAGCGGCGGGACGCGGTGTCGTCGGCGGAGAGTTCGACCAGGCGATGCGTCTGGTCGCAGAAGTGCGCGAAGAGCGGGACACGCGGGAAGCCCGTGGCCAGGGCCGTGGACAGGTGCAGCAGCCAGTCGTGGCGGGCCCGGGCGTGGCCGCGCTCGTGGGTGAGGACGGCGTCCAGTTGGTGGTCGGTGAGGCGGTGCAGGGCGCCGGTGGTGACGATCAACTGGGGCGGGTTGCCGGGCATCCACCAGGCGTCCGGGTACTCGTCCTCCAGGACCAGCAGGGGACCGCGTGCGGCGGGGAGCCCGGCGGGCAGGTCGGGGGCGCGCTCGCGCAGGTGGGCGCGGGACCGGGCGCGCCGCCGGCGGGCCTCGACGAGCTCACGGCCGAGCATCGCGGTCGTCCAGGCGGCACCGCCCGCCAGCAGCAGGGTGAGGGCGGCCGCCCAGGGCGGGCCGGCGGAGAGGTTGTACGCCGCGGTCACCGCGGGCGGCGCCGGCGCGAAGAGCTGGGCGCGGACGGTGCCGAAGACGGCGGCGGCACCGAGCACGAGAGCCGTCAGACAACACAGCAGGACGGTGGCGACCAGGCACTGCCACACCCACAGCCCGACCACGGGATCCCGCTCGGGCCACCCCGAACGCGTCAGCGCGCGAGGCACCGGCACCGCGGCGGTCACGGCGACGACGAACAGCAGGAGCAGGCAGACGGTCATGCCACTGGCTCCGGATCCTGGTCGAAGGATGGGCGGCTCTGGCTGTACAAGGGCTGAGCATGTGCTCAGCATGTGCTGTACAGGGGCTGTACAGGTGCTGTGCTGGATCGGTGTCGTGGTGGTGCGGCTCCCGGTCCTGCCGGAGTAGGGGGGACGCGCCACGCACACCGCCCGACGCCAGTATGACGGGGCCGGGCGGTGTGGGTCAGGGGTCGGCGCCACCGGATCCGGAATCCCGGAGTACGGAATCCCGGAGTACGGAAACCACCGGCACCCGCCCCGCGGGGCGCTCCGTCAGGCGCCCCGTCCGACCACCCGACCGGTCACCTCGCCCAGCCCCACCCGGATGCCGCCCGGCCCCGGAGCCCAGGCCGACAACGTCACCACGTCCCCGTCCTCCAGGAACGTCCGTTTGCCGTCGGGGAGTTCCAGCGGATCGCGGCCGTTCCAGGTCAGCTCCAGCAGCGATCCGCGCTCCCGCTCGGTGGTCCCGCTCACCGTGCCCGAGCCGTAGAGGTCGCCGGTGCGCAGCGAGGCGCCGTTGACCGTCATGTGGGCCAACTGCTGGGCAGCCGTCCAGTACATGGTGGCGAACGGCGGCTCGGAGACGACATGGCCGTTGACGGCGACGGAGATCCGCAGGTCGTAGCCGCCGGGTTCGTCCCGGTCGTCGTCCGTGTCGTCCAGGTAGGGCAGCAGTTGATGCGTGCGCTCGGGCGGCGCGACCCGCGCCTCCTCCAGCGCGTCCAGCGGCGTGATCCACGCCGACACCGACGTGGTGAAGGACTTGCCGAGGAACGGGCCGAGGGGGACGTACTCCCAGGACTGGACGTCCCGCGCGGACCAGTCGTTGAGCAGGCAGAGTCCGAAGACGTGCTCGCGGAAGTCGCCGAGCGCCACCGGGCTGCCCAGTTCGGACGGCACGCCCACCACGAAGCCGACCTCGGCCTCGATGTCGAGGCGGACGGACGGGCCGAAGACGGGAGCGGCGTCGGCCGGGGCCTTGCGCTGCCCCGATGGGCGTACGACGTCCGTGCCGGACACGACGACCGTGCCGGAGCGGCCGTGGTAGCCGATCGGGAGGTGCTTCCAGTTCGGGGTGAGGGAGTCGGCGGCGTCGGGACGGAAGATCTGGCCGACGTTTCGGGCGTGGTTCTCGGAGGCGTAGAAGTCGACGTAGTCCGCCACCTCGAAGGGCAGGTGCAGGGTCACCGACGACAGCGGGTGGAAGAGGGGTTCGAGGGTCTCGCGGTGGGACGGGACCGTCACCCAGGCCGTCAGCGCGCGCCGCACGTCGGACCAGGCGGTGCGCCCGGCCGCCAGCAGCGGGTTGAGGGTGGGCCGCGCGAGCAGGGACGCGTACGGAGAGCCGAGCGCGTGGGCCGCCGCGCCGGCGTCGAGGACGTGGTCGCCGAGCCGGACGCCCACCGTCCGCTCCTGCGAGCCGGGGATCGAGAACACACCGTACGGAAGGTTGTGCGGGCCGAAGGGATCGCCCTCGGGGACATCGAAGGGGGGCATCGGGTGCTGCCTCGCTTTCGTGCTCGCCATGTGCGCGGTGCGCGCCGTGTGCGCCACGTGGTCGGTGTGCGCCACGTGGTGCGTGGTCGGGCCACACGTTACGGGGGACATACCGGTCTTGGGCAGTGCGGAGGGAGATGGCGTCGCGTGGCGGGAGAGGGCGCGCGCAGGCACGCTGACGTGCGGGGAGCGCCGCGGGCGCCGGGGCGCGGGAGGAGGAGAGCGACCCGTAGGGCGTCCCGTCGGCGTACGCCCGCGTGAACGGGCCCGGATGTGGCGCTCCGTTTCTGCCTGTGCACACGCGGTTGTCCACAGGCTGGCACGCAATCTTGACGGAGCGGTGCGAACTGGGTGACTCTGGGCGGGTGTCCGAGGGCCTCGGGGAGGGGGACTTCGACGGCACATCAGGGGGAGCGGATGGCCATTGGGGAGGCCGGTCCGGGTTCGGTGCGGGACGGTTCGCGGTCGAGGAGGCGACTGGAAGCGACCCTGCGCGGCAGACTCGGCCGGGAATGCGTGTACGTACCGTCATGCCGTTTCGGGCTGTACGCGGCACTGCGTCACTGGTGCCCGCCCGGCGGCCGGGTGTTGATGTCGCCGGTCAACGACGACGTCATCTTCTTCGTCGTCCTCGCGGCCGGGCTGCGTCCGGTGCAGGCGCCGCTCGACCCGTCGGACGCGTCCATCGACATCGATGCCGTGCCCGAGGAGACGTGGGGCTCGCTGTCCGCCGTACTGACGACGAACCTGTACGGGAACCCGGACCCGGCGCCCCGGCTGCGGGCCCGCTGCGACGCCCTGGGCATCCCGCTGTTCGAGGACGCGGCGCACGCCATCGGCAGCGACGTGGGCGGCCGGCCGGTCGGCGCCTGGGGCGACGCCTCCGTCTTCAGCCTGTCCAAGCACGTCGGTGCCAAGGCCGGGGGCATCCTCGCGGTCGCCGACCCGGGCCTGCGCGACGCGCTGGAGAAGTCCTGCGACGACCTGCTGCTGCCGCGCCGCACGACCGCCGAACTGGCCTACGCCGTAAGGCCGTACGCGGAGGCCGCCGTCCGCGGGCTGCGGCTGCGGCGGGCCGCCTGGGCCACGATGCGGCTGCTGGGGCTGATGGAGCGCGAGGAGATCCGGATGCCGCTGCGCCCGGACGAGCTGGCACGCGCGGGCGCAGCGGCACCCGGCCTGGACGCGCACGACCCCTGGGTCCGCGTCGACATGCACGACTACCGGCTGCGGGCCGGCCGGTTCCGGCTCGGGCGGGTCGGGCGCGGGCTCGACCGGCTGGACGACGTACTCGCGGACTGCCGGGCCGGTACGGAGCTGCTGCTGTCCACGCGCTGGGCGGGGCCGGCCGTCCGGGCAGCCGCGGGCGCGGGCGCAGCCGGAGCCGCGGGCGCGGGCGCAGGCGAGGGCGCGGGCGAGGGCAGTCGGTCGGCGGCGGGCACGGTACAGCCGTTGTTCCGGGTGCCGTTGCTGGTGGCGGACCGGGACGCGGCCGTCCGCGCGCTGGCCCGGCGCGGCATTGTCGTCGGCTACCTCTACGACCCGCCCCTGGACGACTACGCGGGCGCGGCCTTCACCGATCCGTCGCCCGCCCCCGAGGGGGCCCGCTGGTTCGCGCGGCACGCGCTGCCCGTGGATCCGCTGCGGGCCCGCGCGGTCCTCGCCGCGCTGGAGGAGTCCGGAGTACGACCGGCCGAGGCGCCGGAAGGGCTGGGTCCGTCCGGTGGCTGAGACCCGGGTGCACGAGGCCGCCGCGGCACCCGCGGGCGGCGGCTCGGCCCTGCCCCGGGGCGGACACGGTGGCGACTCGCTCTTCAAGAACGCCTACTTCCTGATGCTCAGCACCGGCGTCTCCGCCGTGCTCGGCCTGGGCTTCTGGCTCGTGGCCGCCCGCTACTACTCGGAGGAGGCCGTCGGCCAGGGCTCCGCGGCCATCGCCGCCATGCGGCTGCTCGCCAGCATCACGGCGACCACGATGATCGGCGCCGTCGTCCGTTTCGTGCCGCGCGCCGGCCGCGCCACCGGAGGGCTGGTGTGGCGTGCGTACGCGGCGAGTTCGGTCGTCGTCGCCGTGGCCGCCGTCGTCTTCCTGCTCACCCTCGACCTGTGGGGCGCCTCGTACGCCCCGCTCGGCACGCTCGAGGCGGGGACGCTGTTCGTCGCCGCGTCCGTGGCCTGGGCGCTGCTCACTCTCCAGGACGGCGTGCTGACCGGGCTGCGCAAGGCGGAGTGGGTGCCCGCCGGGAACGCCGTGTTCTCGGTCGGGAAGCTGATCCTGCTGGCCCTCTTCGCCACCACACTGCCGGTGCTCGGCATCTTCGTGTCCTGGGCGGTGGCCATCGCCTTCTCCACCGTGCCGCTCGGCTGGCTGATCTTCCGCAGACTCATCCCGCGCCAGACCGCCGCCGACCGCGCGGTGGAGCCGCCCGCCGTCCGCGAGATGGGCCGCTTCCTGGCCGGGGACTCGCTGGGCGCGCTCTTCAGCCTGGCGATGATCAATCTGTTGCCGGTGATGGTCGCGGTCAACTTCAGCGCCGCGGAGAACGGCTACTTCTATGTGGCCTACACCGTCGGCGGAACCATGGAGTTCATGGCCGTCAACATGGCCTCCTCGCTCACCGCGCACGCCTCGCACGACCCGCGCCGCCTCGCCGACGGCGTCCGGGGAGCGCTGCGCCGCATGACGCTGCTGCTGGTGCCGGTCGTCGTCTTCCTGGTCGTCTTCGCCCCGCAGATCCTCGCCCCCTTCGACGCGGACTACGCCGAGCACGGCTCCACGGTGCTGCGGCTGCTGGCCATCGGGGCGCTGCCGAGGGTCGTGGTCGAGCTGTACATCGGCGTGCTGCGCGTCCAGGGCCGCACCGGTGTGCTCGCCGCCGTGCAGGGCACCATGTGCGTCCTCGTGCTGGGCAGCGCGGCGATGCTGTTCACGCCGGCCGGGATCGCGGGCGCCGGCTGGGCGGTGCTGGTGAGCATGACGGTGGTCGCCGTCGGCTGCGCGCCCGGCCTGCGCGGGGCGCTGCGCGGCATGGACGACGCCGGCGGAAAGGGTCCGCGGGCGGGTGGCAGACGGCGCCGGCGCCGGGACCCGGTCGCCACCGGCCCGGACTACGGCACCCGATGGGCACGGCTGAACGCGACCGCCGGCTACGGCACCAACTGGGCACGCTGGGCGGACTACGAGCGGCGCAGACCCGGCCAGGACGCGGCCGGGACGGCTGACACGGCCGACGGGGCTGACGGGGCTGACGCGGCTGGCACGGCTGGACTGTTCATCGGCCGTCCCGGGTACGAGCGCGAGGCGCTGCAGGCGGACACCCTGGCGCTGGTCGTCCGGCCGCACCAGACCGACGCGGACGCCGGGGCGGCGGGCGGCGCCGCGGCCGGGGTCGGCGCTGGGACGGCCGGGGCCGACGCCGGGGACGGCCGGGAGCGGTGGCTGAGGGGCGTTCTGTGGTACCTGCTCGCCATCGCCACGGCGGTCTTCTGGGCGGCGCTGCGCGGCCTGCCGTGGCTCGGCGGTGCCTCCGGCGCGTCCGGGGATTCCGGAGCCGAGCTGACGGGACGCCGGTTGCTGGAAGAGCTGCCGTGGCCCGCAGTCGTCGCGGGAGGCCTGCTGCTCGTGGTGTTCGTCGCGTCGGTGACGCTGTGCACGGCGCGTACCGCATGGCTGCCCGGTGCGGCACTCGGATCCGCGCTGCTCGCCCTGCACACCGCGCCCGTGGCCCTCGGTTGGCAACCCCGGGCGGTCGACGGCGCGTTCTACACGAGGTCGGCCGGTGCGCTGGCGGAGACGATGGGGCTGAGCGGGCCCGGACCCTTGCTGCGGTGGGTGCCGCAGGTGGCCCTCCTCCTGTGCCTGGTTCCGCTGGGGCTGCTGCTCGCGCGCACGGTCGGGCGGCTGACGTGGCCCGGGTGCTGGGGAGTCCTGTATCTCGTCGCGGTGGGCGGCTGGGTGTGGCGGCAGGCGCTCGCGCCCGCGGCACTGCCGCTGCTCGCCGCCCTCGCCGCCCTCGCCGTACTCGTCGGCGTTGCTGCCCTCGCTGCCCTTGCTGTCCTCGTCCGGCTTCCGGGCCGGAAGGCCGGTGCGGTCAGCGGGACGGCACGGGCTGGTGGAAGTACCCGTTCTTCCCCGCCTCCCGGTAACCCTCGAGCCCCGGTCCGTCGTTGACCGTCAGGTCGCACGCGGGCTCCTCGGAGGGCGGCCGGTTCCAGTGCACCAGCGCCCTGACCTGCGGGAGCTTCTTCACGTCGGCGGGGATCCGCGTGTACCAGTCGCGCTGACGCGTCGGGTTGTCTGCGTCGGGCGCGGTGGCGAACTCCGCGAGCATCACCGGCTTGTCGTCGGTGATGTTCTCGCGCAGCCATTCGTAGCTGGGCCGCTGGCTGCGCAGGAAGCTCTTCCAGTCGGTGGTGTTGTGGCACTGGTAGTAGTTGTACTGGTCCATGGCGATCCAGTCGACGTACTCGTCCCCGGGGTAGAGCGCCTTCATCTCGTCCGCGCTGCCGAGGTAGCCGGAGACGGTCCACACCCACACGACGTTGTCGGCGCCCAGCTCACGGAACCGGTCGTGCAGATGACGGTACGCCGCGACGAACTCCTCCGGCGTGCCCGCGCCTTCCTTGATGCGGGCGTCGGTCTCCTGGTCGAAGGAGATGAAGACCCGTTTGCCGTAGGACTTGATGCGCCGGATCTGCGGGTCGAGGATCTCCTCGTCGTACTTCCCCGAGGCGATGTTCTTCCAGCCGAGCTGGGTCTCGGTCCAGTTCTCGTGGTGCGGCTCGGTCCAGATCGTGGACTCCCAGGCCAGCATGAGCAGCCGGTCCCTGCCCAGCTCCTGTTCGTCCGGGGTGAGCAGTTGGCCGTCGAGCTCGGTGCCCGACATGTCGTGGTAGTTGTAGACGAGGTCCAGCTTGCGGCCGATCCGCTTCTCGAAGCCGAGCACCGCGTCCTTGAGCGACCCGTTCCCGGCGTACGGCACGTACGCGCCCCACCAGGCCCCGCAGCCGGGAACGAGCGTCTCGCTGGGCGCGCACGGACCGGTGGGCGCCTCGCCGGAGGCCGCGTTGTCGGGCAGGGCGTCCCCGGAGACGTCCGGTTCCTCGGAGCGGCCGGCCCAGACGCCGAGCCCGGCGATCAGTGCGGCCACCGCCACCAGTACGACGGCCGTATAGGCGCGCTTCGCCGTGCCCATGCCTGTCACCCCACGGGAATCGGACGGCTCGTGTCCCCGGTGCCCGCCCGTCATGTGCCGCCACCGGGGGCGGACCTGCGTTTGGCGGGTTCGGCCGCGCCGCGACGGGCGGCGGGCAGCGGGAGTCCCGGCAGCGCCGCGGTGACCGTGGTGAAGACGGCGAGCGAGACGATGAACGCGGCCATCGAGAAGGCCTCCACCAGGAACAGCGCGGTGGCGGCGAGCACACCGAGCGAGAGGCTGACGGGCGCGGCGAACGCGGCGGCCTCCAGCCGCGCACCGGCGGCCAGGCCGCTCGGCTGCGGATACAGCGCAGCGCAGCCCGGTCCGAACAGGGTGAAGAGCAGCACCGGTATCCAGCGCAGCGGTGACGGGCCGGGTACGGCGGTGGCGGCCAGCGCCAGCCAGCCGGAGGCGGCGACGAGGACTCTGAGATGTGTCGGGGTCACTCTGACGCCCCGGATCTCTTCGGCGCGGCCGGTGTCCTGGGAGCCGGTGGAGCCCCCGGTGGAGTCGGTGAAGTCTGTGGTGTTCATGGACTGACCTGACCGCCCTTCGTCGCTTCGGTTCTCGGATCACCTGGTGGTCGTCATGGGATGGACGTCATCGGATGGTCGTCATGGGGTGGCCGTCATCGGATGGTGGTCATGGGGTGGCCGTCATCGGATGGTGGTCATGGGGTGGCCCGGCGGTACTCCAGAACCACCCCGTAGGGATGGCTCTCGACGGTGCGGAAGAGCGGCGAGGCCGACAGTTCCGTGCGCAGCCTCGCGAAGCCGTCGGGCGGCAGCAGGCCCTCTCCGGCGGTGTAGACGTCCTGGGTGCGGGTGAGGATCACGTACGCCGTCGTTCCCGGCGGGATCCCGTCGGCGAGGTAGCCGGCCGGGTCCTTCAGCATCCGCTCGTTTTCGGGGAGTTCCTGCTCGGCGAAGTACCAGTGCTCGAGGCTGTCGTAGCGGTGCAGCGCCTGCGGGAAGGAGCCGGTGGTGGCGAGGATCAGCGAGTCTTCGGGGGCGTTGTCGAGGGTCCGGGTGACCAGGGCGGTCTCCGCGGGCGGCGTGTAGTACATCTTCTCCTTGCCGTAGTACGACGGCAGGAAGCCGGCCAGCAGCACCAGCAGGACCGCCGGCAGGACAGCAGGCAGCACCGCCGGCAGCGCGACGGCCGCGACCCTCTGCCGAGGCGCCTTCACGACCCTCGGGCGGTCGCGGTGGGCGCCCGCGAAGGCCGGCACGAGTGCCGCGGCGGCGAAGAAGGCCCCGCCGGGCAGGGCGAACAGGTAGACGCGGAAGAGCATTTCGCCGCCGTAGTCGTTGACGACGAACAGCGGCACCGGCGCGACGGAGACCAGCAGCAGTGGCAGCGCGCTGCGGGTCAGCCGGCGCCGCAGCACGACGGCACCACCGGCGAGCGCGGTGACCGCCAGCACCATCGCCACGTTGGCCGTACCGGCGAGTTCGGGCCCGGGGCCGGTGAGCTGACCGGCGTAGCCGGCGCGGGAGTTCTGGGTCAGTTCGCCGAGGGACTCCTTGAGGGTGGAGAGCGTCTCGACGAACAGCGGCCGCCCCATGGTCAGGTCCCAGGTCAGCATCAGCAGCCCGGCGACGGCCAGCAGCCCGACGTTGCGGTAGCGGCGGGTGAGGTTGAGGGCGAGCAGGCAGACGCAGAGCATCACCGGCGTGAGCTGGTGCGTGGCGTTGATGGCGGCGATCAGCGGGGCGAGGATCACCACGCAGATCGCGCGCTGTCCGCTTCCGGTCGGCGGGGGGACGCTGGCCGCCGCCGGATCGAGGAAGGCGCGGTCGCGCAGTTGTCCGGCGGAGCCCGGGCGCACGAAGTGCCGCAGCACCACCGCGATGACCGCCAGATGCAGCAGGTACGCGAGTCCCTGCGGGGCGAAGTAGTCCTGGCCCACCCAGTTGGCGAGCTGGAAGATCCAGACGGCGGTCCACACCAGTCGCCAGTCCCGGCAGAAGGTGCGGTAGATCAGCACCAGCACCGGCGTCATGAGCAGCCCGAGGACGATCGGTGCCCAGTTGGCGTACGCGGCGGCGCTCTCCACCCCGAAGGCGCGGACCAGGCCGCCGTTGAGCGTGAAGAACCCCGGCCACTGGTCGTACGCCGACATGTTGCCCGACAGCGCCGCCTCCGGCCGGAGTTCGCCGTTGGCGAGCAGCGTGTTGACGACGGCGTCGTGCTTGGAGGCCCACGGGTAGCGCACCGCGTCGTAGAGCACCGCCGGTGGTGCCTTGAGGGCGAACAGCATCGCGGCGCAGTGCGCGGCCGGCCACCAGGGTGCGGTGGCCGCGCGCCGCAGGCTGAGGACGAAGCCCGCGGTGAGGACCAGCAGCGAGAGGTAGTAGGTGACGGGCAGGCGGTCCAGCAGGCCGTAGTCGCCCATCTCACGGAAGCCGATGCGGGGCAGCGCGTACACCCACAGCGCGGTGGCGAGCAGCAGCGTCAGCAGGCCGAGGGTGCGGGGGCGGCGGAGGGCGGCCCGCCAGGAACGGGCGGCCCGCCAGGAACCGGGCTCACCGGGCTCACCGGGCGCCCCGCCGGTGGGCCCTCCCGGGGTGGTGAGGGGATCTGCGGGCGGCGGCATGCTGCTCTCGGCGGTCGGTACGGGCACATGTTGCTGCACGCTGAAGCTCCCTCCCCTGGGGCCAAGTATAGGAATTTACTCGGCTTTTCACACCCAAATCATCCGGTTCCCCGCCGCTCGCTCACCCGGCGAACACGGGGCCGTGCAGGACGGCGCGGGCCCGGCGGTACCACCGCCAGCCGACCGTCTTCGGGCCGTCGCGATAGGGGGCGGTCCGGGCGCCGTCCCCCGCCAGCCAGCCCTCGACGTCGGCGACCGTGTGGCCGCGCCGCACGATGAGCCGGGCGATGCGGTACCGCTCGTCGCGGTCCGAACTGAGCGCGTGCCGCACGGCGGTCGCCGTCTCGTACCCGGCGCGGGCCGACAGCGCCCGGACCTTCGCGCTGTTGTAGCCGTGCGGGTAGGCGAGGTGACGGACCGGATGGCCCAGGGCGTCCTCCAGTACCGCCTTGGAGGTACGCAGTTCGTACGCGAGGTCCTTGGTGGACAGGGTGTCGAGCTGGGCGTGGGTGACGGTGTGGCTGCCGATCTCCATGCCGGAACGTTCCAGCGCATCCACCGCGTCCAGGGTCGTCATCGGGGCGGGCGGCAGCAGACTGCGGCCGCCCGGGGTGATGGCCCCGGTGGTGAGATAGGCGGTGGCGGGCAGCGCGCGCTCGGCCAGCGCCTCGGCCGTGGGACCGGGCAGGTCGGCGAAGCCGTCGTCGAAGGTGAGCAGCACCGGCCGGGGCGGCAGCGGTGCCCGCCGGGCGAGGTGGTCGGCGAGCGCACTGATCGTGACCGGCGTCCTGCCGCTGTCGATGATCGCGTCCAGGTGCGCGGCGAACTCCTTCGGGGCGACGCTGAACTCGGCGATCCACGAGGGCGGATCGTCCATCACCGCGTGGTAGAGGAGGACGGGGATGTGCCGTGCCCAGGCCGCCTCGCTCATCGCGCCTCCAGTCCGGCCGTGCGCAGGGCGAGGCGGGCGCGCAGATAGCCGACGGGCCCGTACAGCATGCCCCGGCGCTGCAACCGCGACAGGCGCCGCGGCCAGGGATGGATCCGTTCGTCGTGGGCTCCGGGGGTGCCGGGGGCGCCCGGGGCGCCGCCGTCCCCCGTGTCCCGTACGGCGGTCAGGCCCCGCGCGTGTGCCAGCCCGCCCGGCAGCCGGACGAGGAGGGCGGGCAGCAGCGCGGGCCGGTTCACCAGGACCGCGGTGAGATACGCGGTGAGGCCGGCGCCGTAGCCGAACGCCTGGGCCTCCAGGTCCCGCCAGCTCTCCCGGTGGTGGTGCCAGACCAGCGCCGAGGGGGTGTAGCGCAGCCGCTGCCCCTGGGCGAGGACGCGGACGAACCCGTAGAGGTCGTCGCCGCCCCGCGCGCGCGTGCCGGCGCCGGTCGCCGGGTCGAAGCCGCCGACCGTCCGCAGTACCGCCGTACGGAAGGCCATGTTGGCGCCGGAGCCGAACCGGCCCGCGGTGAACGGGAACAGCGGCTCGTCGGCGGGCGGATGCTCCGGGTCGTACGTCCGTGGCGTGAACCCCTTCGCGAAGCCGCCGTGGCTCTCCAGGAGGACCTGGGCGGGGGTGCGCAGCCGCGCGGGCAGGATCAGCCCGGTGGTGCAGCCGAGGCGCGGGTCGGCGGTGAAGGGCGCGGTCAGCTCGGTGAGCCAGCGCGGGTCGGCGACCACGTCGTCGTCGGTGAAGGCGACCACCTCGCTCCGCACGAGGGCGAGACCCCGGTTGTGCGCGACGGCGAGGCCGGGCACCGGTTCGCACACGTACCGGACGCGTTCGCCGTACTTGCGCAGCACCAGGTCCCGCGTCTCGCCGGTCAGGGGCGCGTTGTCGACGACGACGACGTCGAAGTCCGGGTGGTCCTGCGCGAGGAGCGAGTCCAGGGCGCGGGCGAGCGGACCCGGGCGCTCCCGGGTGGCCACCACGACCGTGGCGGACGGCGGCGCGGACGGCGGCGCGGACGGCGGTGCGGGCGATGGCTCGGGCAACGGCGCGGGCAACGGCTCGGACGGCTCCCCGCGGGGCAGCTCCCGGGCGAGCACGGCCAGTACCCGGGTGGGATCCGCCCCCTCGGGCACCTGCCCGACCAGCGTGCCGACGGGCCGACCCGCCCGTCTGACCAGGAGGAACACCGCACCGGACGTGACCGGTGGGCACCCCGGGCCGGGTCTGAGCACCGCGTGCCCGTCCGTCTTCCCGGCGTTGACCGCGTGCCCGTCCGTCTTCCCGGCGCTGACCGCGTCCTCGTCCACCTCCCTGGCGTCAACCGCGTTCCCGTCGCTGACCGCGTCCCCGGCCATCTCCCCGGCGCTGACCGCGCCCCCGTCCGCCTGCCCGTCGCCGACCGCGTCCCCGGCGCCATCGGCACCCGCGGCGCCCACGGCACCCGCGGCACCCCCCGCACCCGCGCCCCCGAGATCCAGCTCGGCCACCTGCACCGGCCCGATGCCGAGGAACTCCGCCGTTTCTCGCCGTGTCTCCGGTCGCGCACGCCCCGTACCGGCCATGCGCCCACCCCCCTAGTGGTTGCCTCCGTCAGGACTGGCGCAGCCGGCCCGCGCTCCTCAACGTCCGTGCCGCCAGTGACGCCAGCCGGGGCCGGTCGCGTACGAAACCGTGCGCGCGGCGCGCCGGTTCGCGGCCGAGCCAGTGCAGTGCGGCGCCCGCCCCCACGCGCGTCGCCGCCCCCTCGTAGACGGGCATCTCGCCGGTCTTCAGGGAGTCCTTGTACTCCGCCGGGCCCCGCCCCATGTCGAGCAGACCGATGCCCTCGGCGGCCGCGGCCTCGGCCATGCGCAGATGCAGCACCAGTCCCGGCGAGTACTTCGCGAAGTCCGGGTCGTACGCCGGGAACCAGCAGGCCAGGACCGTCGCCGAGCGCAGCCCGAAGTGCGCGGCGACCGGCCGGCCGTCCGCGTAGAGCACGGACAGCGTGCCGGTGCACCCGGGCGCCCGCGTCTCGGCGAGCCGGGCGACGAGCCGGGTGATCCACTCCTGTGCGAACCGGTCCCGGCGCCCCGTCCTGCGGTACTGCGCCGACTTCCACTCCATGAGCGTGCGCAGCGCGGCCGGATCGCGCTCGTCGAACACGAAGCGGACGTCTCCGGCCCGGCGGCCCAGCCTGCGCTCCTTGGCCAGTGTGGTCTTCAGGAACTTCGGAGACCGGTCGCGCAGTACGTCCTCGTACGCCTCGTAGCCCTTCTCCACGTCGATGACGTAGGTGGCGTGCTCGTCGGCCGCGCACGGCACGAACAGCCCCTGCCCCGCCTCCAGGTTGTCGAAGGCGAAGCTCGACAGGGAGCAGGCCCGCAGCAGTTCGTGGAGGTCCGGGGTGAGGTCCCGGCGCAGTACCGCGCCCTGGCAGTCCGACACCCCGAGCCCGATCGCCCGGCCCTGGCCCAGTGGACCGCGCTCGTACGGCAGGAAACCGGCCGCCTCACCGCCGTCGTGCAGCACCGCCACCCGCGCCCGCGGGCGTACGCGGCCCACGACGTCGGTGAACTCCGGTTCCATGAACGGGTTGCGCGGCGCCGCCGACCTGGCGCGCAGCTCGCGCCAGTGCTCCCGCTCCCCCTCGCCCAGTTCCTCCGGCCTGAGCACACGCACACGTCCGCTGTTCAACCCGACCCCCCGATCAAGTCCCCCCTGAACAACAGTGAAGGTACCCCCGGGGGCCGCCCGGCGGGTAGGTAGCGGACCATCTTGTTGCCAACCGGCGCACAGGCCTTTAACCGGCCTTAGCCGATGATGTGCCAGGTTTCGGACATGATCGGGCACGCTCGTGCATCCTCGTGCGGGTTCGAACGCGTTCGCTACGTCCTCGTTCGGAAGCGGTCGCGGGTGAGTCGGACGGATGCGGTGTCCGTATTCTCTGATCATGGACCGCACCGCATATGCACTCGTCGCGACCGACCTGGACGGCACGCTGCTCCGCGGCGACGACACCGTCTCCGACCGGTCGCTGGCCGCGCTGGCGCGGGTGGCCGGGGCCGGTGCGCGGCATCTGGTGGTGACGGGGCGGCCGGCCCCCCGGGTGCGGTCTCTGCTCGACCGCCTCGGCGCCACGGGGCTCGCGGTGTGCGGGCAGGGCGCGCAGGTGTACGACGTCGGCGCGCACCGGATGCTGTGGTCGGTCACCCTGGACCGGGAGCTGGCCGAGACCGCGCTCGGCAAGATCGAGGCCGAGGTGGGCCAGGTGCACGCCGCGGTCGACCAGGACGGCGTGGACGGGCTGACGCTCATCGAGCAGGGGTACCTGATGCCCCACCCGAAGCTGCCCGCGGTGCGCGTCGGGCGGCGCGACGAGCTGTGGACCACCCCGATCAGCAAGGTGCTGCTGCGCCACCCCGAGCTGACCGACGACGAGTTGGCGGCGACGGCGCGCGCGGTGGTCGGTTCCCTCGCGACGGTCACGATGTCGGGGCCCGGAACGGTGGAACTCCAGCCGTGCGGCATCACCAAGGCGACCGGTCTGGCACTGGCCGCCGAGCATCTGGGCCTGGAGCGGCGGCGGACGATCGCCTTCGGCGACATGCCCAATGACATCCCCATGTTCCACTGGGCGGCCCACGGCGTCGCCATGGCCGGCGCCCACCCCGAACTCAAGGCGGTGGCCGACGAGGTCACCCTCACGAACGAGGACGACGGCGTGGCCGTCGTCCTCGATCGGATCTTCGCTACCTCGTAGTACGGCTCAGTACAGCTCCGTACGCGCTTTGGTACGGCTCAGTACGCGCTGAAGACGTTGTCCATCGAGCCGTAGCGGTCGGCCGCGTAGTTGCAGGCCGCGGTGATGTTGGCGACCGGGTCGTACGGGTCCCAGGAGGTGCCCTCCACGTGGTACGCCTGGAAGGTCGGGTCGATCACCTGGAGCAGGCCCTTGGACGGGGTGCCGTTGACGGCGTTGATGTCCCAGTTGTTGATCGCGAGCGGGTTGCCGGACGACTCCCGCATGATGTTGCGGTGGATGCCGTCGTACGACCCGGGGATGCCGTGCTGCGCCATGATGTCGAGCGACTCCCGGATCCAGCCGTCGAGGTTGTCCGGGTACGTGGTCGCCGCCGTGGTGGCGGTCGTGGCGGTGGTGGCGGCGGCCGGGGTGGCCGCGGAGGCCGTGGTGGCGCCGATGAGCGGCAGCGCGAGCACCGCGGCGCCGGTGCCGGCCACGGCGAGCTTGCGGGCGAGACGGCTGGTACGGGCGTGACGGTTCTGACCGTTGGCAGACATGCTGTGTCCCTCTCCATACGCCTACGAGGTGAGCTGTCGGGTTCGGGCGGGGAGGTGCCCGGCCGCGCCCTGACGGGTACGGCTTCACCCCGAGCCGCTCCGGTGGTGACCGGTGCGGCGACTTACCTGGGTCCCCCGCTCCTGCCTGCGAGTTTGTTGGGTGGATGACTGTGCTTCCGGGCGGTGGCAGGATTCGGCGTCCGCCCGACAGGCCGGGAACGTATGCGAGAGCACATGTCCGGAACAAGTGCAGGAATCACCCAACATGCCTGTTGACCTTGGTCTGAGGCGTTTGAGGCTCTTGATCCTTTGCGGTTGCCAAGCCCCAACTGGCTTGCGGGGCATAGGGAGGGCACGGATTCCGGCGGGGTTGCCTGAAGGCGTCCCGGAGTGAGCCAACTCACGGGCATCAACAAGCGCGGCAAAACGGGCATTAGTCCCAACTACTCTTCAACCGGCCTTCGGCGGGGACGGCTTCGGGTGTCGGGCGAGATGAAGAGGGAAGCGGGGTGGGGAGCGGGTGACGTTCTCGGAGTGCGGGCCGTTGGGAGGAGTGATGGGATCTTGGGTGGCGGCTTCCGGCCCGCTCGCGCTCAGGCGCGCATTCCCTCTGGCGATATCAATCAAAATCTGCTCATATCACCTGATCAAAAACATACCGTTCATGATCCGATATCGACCGGCCTGTAGCGGTGGGCGCTAGCGGTGATCGAAACGTGACCGGATACGCTGACTTGAGTGGTGGCAGCGACCTATCGACAAACCAGGTAATCGCCAGTAGACACCAGCAGACAGGAGACCCCTCGTGACCGTCGTCGGGCCGTTCGGGCTGAGCGTGCGGGACCAGGTTCTGGAAGCCGATGTCCAGGCCGGATTGGTTGCTGTCGAGGAAGGGTTGCTTGAGGCAACCAAAAGCGAGGTGCCGTTCATCACGGAGGCCGCCCAGCACCTGGTGCGGGCCGGCGGCAAACGGTTCCGACCGCTGCTGGTGATGCTCTCCTCCCAGTTCGGCGACCCCTACGCCCCCGGGGTCGTGCCCTCGGCCGTGGTCGTGGAGCTGACCCACCTCGCCACGCTGTACCACGACGACGTGATGGACGAGGCGGCCGTGCGCCGCGGGGTGCCCAGCGCGAACACCCGCTGGGACAACTCGGTCGCGGTCCTCACCGGCGACTTCCTGTTCGCCCGCGCTTCACAGATCCTCGCCGACCTCGGGCCCGAGGCGGTCCGCGTCCAGGCCCTGGCATTCGAGCGGCTGGTCACCGGTCAGATCCTGGAGACGGCCGGCCCGCAGGACGGCCGGGACCCGGTCGACCACTACCTGGACGTGCTGGGCGGCAAGACGGGCTCGCTGGTGGCCGTCTCCTGCCGGTTCGGCGCGATGATGTCCGGCGCCGACGAGACGGTGGTGGACGTGCTGACCCAGTACGGCGAGCGCCTCGGCGTCGCCTTCCAGCTCGCGGACGACGTCCTGGACATCGCCTCCGACTCCCAGGAGTCGGGCAAGACGCCCGGCACCGACCTGCGCGAAGGCATCCCCACCCTGCCGGTGCTGCGGCTGCGCGAGCGCGCCGCCCGGCTGGGGATCGCCGAGGACATCGCGCTGTGCGAGCTGCTCGACTCCGACCTGAGCGACGACGCGCGGCACGCCGAGGCGCTGCGCCTGCTGCGGGCCCACCCCGCACTGGAGCAGGCGCGGCGGGACACCGTCCGGTACGCCAAGGACGCCCGGGCGGCGCTGGCCCCGCTGCGGGAGTGCGACGCGAAGGCCGCGCTGGTGGAGCTGTGCGACGCGGTCGTGCACCGAGCCGGCTGAGCACCGGGCCGGTCGAACACCGAGCCGGCTGAGTGCCGAGCCGGCCGAGCGCCGAGCTGCCGGGTGATGTGCCGCCGGGTGCCGCCGGGTGGTGTGGCCCCACCCCCTACGGGCCGGGGGAGACCTCGCCCCTCCGTGTCATCCCGCAGGAGTAGGCGGAGTTGAGCCCGCGGTCTGACGATTCCGCTCCGGTGATTTGGTCAGATGGACACCACGGAAAAACACCAATCCTCACCGATTCGGGTGAGAATGGCGGCGCACGGGTCAACAAGTGCGAGGTCGCGAGACAGCCGCCGCCGACGACGGAGGTAGGGCACACATGGCACCGATCGATTCCGACGACAACACGACCGCCGGGGCGGGCGAGGAGCTGCGGCCCGGACGGCGCAAGGCCGCGCGGTACGTCGTCCCGGTCACGGTGATGGGAGTGGCGGCCGCGACGATCGGGCTCGTCCCCGCGCTCGCCGACTCCGGGGACCCCGACCTGCCGAAGGTCACGGCGGAGCAGCTCATCGAGAAGATCGCCAAGTCGGACGTCCAGCAGTTGTCCGGCACGGTGCGGATCAGCACGGACCTGGGCCTGCCGGACCTCGGGGGGCTGGAGAGCGGTCTGATGTCCGGAATGTCCGGCGGTCCGGGCTCGGGCGGTGACGACGAGGGCTCCGCCGCCGACCCCTCGGCCAAGCTCACCGAGCTGGTGTCCGGCAGCCACACCCTGCGGGTCGCGGCCGACGGTCCCGACCGGCAGAAGGTGTCCCTGCTGGAGGACGCCGCGGAGTACAGCCTGATCCACAACGGCAAGGACGTCTGGGGCTACGACAGCAAGTCCAACGAGGTCTACCACTCCACCGCCCCCGCCCCCTCCGACGCCGCCGAGCGGCCGGAGAAGGACGTGCCGGCCACCCCGAAGGACTTCGCCGACCAGGCGCTCGCGGCGATCGACGACACCACGTCCGTGACCGTGGACGGCACCGCGCAGGTGGCCGGGCGGGACGCGTACAAGCTGGTCGTCAAGCCCAAGCAGGACGGGTCCACGGTCGGGGCGATCACCGTGGCCGTGGACGCCGAGACCGGCACGCCGCTGAAGTTCACGCTGACCCCGACGAGCGGCGGCGCCGCCGTCGTGGACGCGGGCTTCACCAAGGTCAGCTTCGCGAAGCCGGACGCGTCGACGTTCGACTTCACGCCGCCCGAGGGCGCGAAGGTCACCGAGGGCGACGAGGCGGACAAGGCCCCGGAGCACGGGCGCAAGGCCCCCGAGCGCGGGGGCAAGGCCGAGGGCGACCTCGCCAAGGGGATGGACGGCCTCGAGGTCATCGGCGAGGGCTGGAACTCGATCGCCACCTTCGACACCGGCGGCCAGGGTCTGCCCACGGCTCCCGCGGGCGGCGACCTCGGTGACCTCGGTGACCTCGGCGGCTTCCTCGGCTCCTTCGGCGACCAGGTCAAGGGCGACTTCGGCTCGGGCACGGTCTTCAAGACCCGCCTGGTCAACGCCCTGATCACGGACGACGGCAAGGTCTACGCCGGTGCGGTCACCAAGGACGCGCTGGTGAAGGCGGCCGACGCCGCGAAGTAGGCCGTACGCCGACTGCGTACGGCCACTGCGTACGGCCACTGCGTACGGCCACTGCGTACGGTGACCGTGTACGGCGACGAGGACGAAGAGAGGGAGCCGATGGCCGAAGCGTCCGCCACGGAGCGGGAGCGCCCGGACCAGGAGAGCCCGGACCAGGAGCGCGCGGATGACGCAGTCATCGCCACCCGCGCGCTCACCAAGCGCTACCGCGGCGGACAACTCGCCGTCGACGGTCTGGACCTGACCGTCCCGGCGGGCAGCGTCTTCGGCTTCCTCGGCCCCAACGGCTCCGGCAAGACCACCACCATCCGCATGCTGATGGGCCTGATCGAACCCACCTCGGGCAGCGCCCGGGTCCTCGGCCGGCCCATGCCGCGCGCGGTCCGCACCGTACTGCCCCGGGTCGGCGCCCTCATCGAGGGCCCGGCCCTGTACGGCTTCCTCTCCGGCCGCGACAACCTGCTGCGCTACGACGCCGCCGACCCCACCGCCGACCCGCGCACCCGGCGCGAGCGCGTCGGGACGGCGTTGGACCGGGTGGGCCTCGCGGCCGCCGCCGGCAAGAAGGCGAAGGCGTACTCGCTCGGCATGAAGCAGCGACTCGGCCTCGCCGCGGCACTGCTCCAGCCGCGCCGCCTGCTCGTCCTGGACGAACCGACCAACGGACTCGACCCCCAGGGCATGCGCGAGATCCGCGCCCTCGTACGCGAACTGGCCTCCGACGGCACCACCGTCTTCCTCTCCTCCCACCTGCTGGACGAGATCGAGCAGGTGTGCACGCACGCCGCCGTGATGGCACAGGGGCGGCTGATCGCCCAGGGCGCGGTGGCCGACCTGGCGGCCGGAGCGCGCGGCCGGCTGGTGGTGACCACGCCGGACACGGGCGAGGCCGCCCGGGTGCTGAAGGAGCAGGGCGCCGGGGACGTGGTCGTCGCCGAGGACCGGGTGACGGCGGAACCACCGGACCGCGATCTCGCCGAGGTGAACGCCGCCCTGGTCGCGGCCCGCGTCCGGGTCCGCGGCTTCGTGTCGGAACGCGCCTCCCTGGAGGACGCGTTCGTCGCACTGACCGGGGAGGGTTTCGATGTCGCGGGCTGAAGCGCCCCAGGAGCCGATGACGGGGGCCGCGGCGCCGACCCCGGTGCGGGCCGCCGGCGCTCCGCGGGCCCCGAGCCCGCTGTGGTCCTTCGGACTCCTGCGCAGTGAACTGCTGATCACCTTCCGGCGCTGGCGCACCCTCGCCCTGCTGGGCGTGCTGGCCGCCGTGCCGATCCTGGTGGGCATCGCCGTGAAGATCGAGACGAGCGACGGGTCCTCGGTCGGCGGCGGCGGTGGCGGCGAGGGACCGGCGTTCATCTCGCAGGTCAGCAACAACGGGCTGTTCCTGGTCTTCACCGCGCTCGCCGCGACCCTCCCGTTCTTCCTGCCGATGGCCATCGGCGTCGTCGCGGGCGACTCGATCGCGGGCGAGTCCAGCGCGGGCACCCTCCGCTACCTCCTGGTCGCCCCGGCCGGCCGCTCCCGGCTGCTGCTCACCAAGTACGCGACGGTGATCGCCTTCTGCCTCGCCGCCACCCTGGTGGTCGCGGTCTCGGCGCTCGCGGTCGGCGCGCTGCTGTTCCCGGTCGGCGACCTGATCACCATCTCCGGCACCCGGATCACCTACACCGAGGGCCTGGGACGGGCGCTGCTGATCGCCCTGGTCGTGGCCGCCTCACTCGTCGGCGTGGCGGCCCTCGGCCTGTTCGTGTCCACCCTGACGGGCAGCGGCATTGCGGCGATGGCGACCACGGTCGGGCTGCTGATCACCATCCAGATCCTCGACCAGATCCCCCAGCTCGACGCCCTCCAGCCGTACTTCTTCTCCCACTACTGGCTGTCCTTCGCCGACCTGATGCGCGAACCGGTCTACTGGGACGACCTGGTGAAGAACCTCGGCCTCCAGGCCCTCTACGCGGCGGTCTTCGGCTCGGCGGCCTGGGCCCGGTTCACGACGAAGGACATCACCTCCTAGCCGTGGCCCGCTCGGGGTCGGCCGGGCTCGCTCGGGGTCGGCCGGGCTCAGCGCACCCGCCGGGTGAGGCGGCACAGGGAGTCGGTCCCCCTCGGCGGGCCCGCGTCCACCTCGCCCAGGCGCCAGGCGGGGACCCACGGGACGCGGTGGACGTCCACGGTCGATTCGAGCAGCCTCACGCGCTGGGCGAGCGGCCGGGGGAGCCGCCCGGGCGCGTCCGCGACGAGGACGACGGAGTCGAGGTCGACTCCCGCCGGAGCCCGCCCGCGCCGGAAGTCCTCCACGCCCCGGGCGACGGCCACCAGTCCGGCCGCGTGCGTACGCGCCACCAGCAGGACCGACGGCGGGTCCGCCGGGCCGGGCCAGCGGCGCCCGCAGTCGTGCCCGCCGTACACCGCGGCGAGCGTCGAGACCCCCGCGCCGCCGTGCGTGCCGACCCAGGAGTGGTGCCGCGCGAGCGAGGCGGGCGGTGGCTCCGGTGCGGGCGGCTCCGGCACGGTCACCGGTCCGCGGATCCATATCTCCGGTCCCTGTCGCATGCCTGACCGCCTGCCCGCTCTCCTCCCGCGTCACTCGCCCGCCTCCCGCGCCCCGCGCCCCGCCTGCCACACCCTTACGCGCCCGCCAGGCACCGACCCGCCCACCGACCCGCCGATACCGGCGTGACCTCCTGGAACGAGCCTGTGACACCCCGGTGACGTGAGAATCGCGAGCGAGCGGAGAGACTCGACTGTAGGCGCACGACAGGCATGACAGGTACGACAGGCATGACAGGCTCTGGACGGCATGGAACAGAAACCGCCGACGGAAGCCGCCGATGAGTGGGGGAACGATGTCTCGACTCGGCCGCGACAAGCAGCGGGACCACGGGCGCGCCGAGCGCTCGCCCGACCTTGCGGCGACGCCGATCGACGTCCGCGTGCCGGAGGCCGACTCCGGCGCACGCAGTGCTTCGGTCGACGGTTCACTGGTCGTCGCGGCGCCGGGGGAGGAGATCCAGAACGCCGTTCTGAACCGCCTCCACCACCTCGCCCTCGCCCTCGGCCACCCCGTCCTCGCCACGATCCACGACCGGCGCATCGGCTACTCCGTTCCCCTCCGGGTCGACCCCGACGGCTCCAGCCACCTCGCCGCGGAACCGGTGCCGACGGCACCCGAGGAAGCCCCCGGGGAAGCACCCGAGGAAACCCCTGAGGACGCCATCGAGGAGGCACCCGTACGGCAGGACCGGGCCACGCACGTCCTGCGCCCGGTGGAACCCGTGCGGGACGGTGTCTCCGCGCCGACGTTCACCCTGCGCGCCCTTCCGGAACCGGCCGAGAGCGCCCCCAGGGGTACGGCACCCGGCACGGTGGCGCCGCCGACGGGTGCGTTCGGGCCGCCGCCCAGCATGGACGGTGCCTCCACGACCGGCACCTCGGAAGACGCGGAGCCGCAGCCCGTACCCGGACCGTTCACCGCGCCCAGGCCGGCCGCCGCACCGGAACCCGTCGTCGCGCCCAGGCCGACGGCCGCACCGGAACCCGTCGTCGCCCCCAAGCCGGTTCCCGCCCGCAAGCCGGAGGCCGTCCCCGAGCGGAAGGCCGCCCCCGCCTCGGACCTCGTCCGGGACCTCGACCCCGACCCCAAGCCCACCCCCACCCCCGCCCGCGGCTTCGACGCCGTGGCCGAGGCCGTGCTCGGGGACGAACCGATCACCGCCCCCGGCGACGCCACCGTCCCCGCGCTCCTCGCGGAGCCGACGTCCCGGATCAACGAGGCCGTCAAGGAGGGACGTACGGAGGCCGCGGCACGGCTGGCGGAGCAGACGGTGACGGATGCCTCGCAAACGCTGGGGCCGGAGCACCCCGAGGTACTCCGGCTCCGCGAACTCACCGCGTACATCGCCTACTTGTCGGGCGACCCGGGTCGTGCCTTCCACCTCTCCCTGGACCTGTCCCGGATACACCGGCGCACGGGCGACGCCGAGGCCGCGTACGGCAACGTGCAGAGCGCCGCGACCGCCTGGCGTGCCGTACGCGACCCCGCACGGGGCCTGGAGCTGGGGCGCGACCTGGTCGGACTGTGGGACGAACTCGCCGCCGAGCAGGGCCCGGCCGCCGAGGACGCGGAGCAACTGGAGTCCGCCCGCGCCCGCATGAGCCGCCTCGCCGACCGCGTCCGCGCCCAGACCGGCTGACCGGACACGGCGCAGGCGCGGACGACCAGGCGCGGACGACACACGCGGACGACACCCGCGCGGTCGGCGCACGCGGGGGCGTCGACCGCGGGGGCGCCTGCCCTACTGCGACAGCTCCCACATGGCGTACGCGATGGCGTCGCTGTTGTGGTCCAGGGCCGTGTCGTTGATGTTGGCGGTGGTGTCGCAGGACGAGTGGTAGCAGCGGTCGAACGGCTGGCCCACGGTGCCGCCCCACTTGGCCGCCTGCGCGGACGTCTTGCGGTAGTCGGCGCCGCTGAAGAGGCCGCCCACGGGGACGCCCGCGTTCTTGAAGGGCGCGTGGTCGGAGCGGCCGTCGCCCTCGGTCTCGATCTCCGTGGAGATGCCGAGACCGGCGAAGTAGTCCTTGAAGGTCTTCTCGATCGTGGGATCGTCGTCGTAGACGAAGTAGCCGGGGTTGGGTGAGCCGATCATGTCGAAGTTCAGGTAGCCGCTGATCTTCGCGCGCTCGGCGGAGCCGAGACTGTTGACGTAGTGGCGGGAGCCGACGAGTCCCAGCTCCTCCGCACCCCACCAGGCGAAACGCAGGTGCTTGGTGGGCTGGTAGCCGGACCGGGCCACGGCGAGCGCGGTCTCCAGGACCGCCGAGGAGCCCGAGCCGTTGTCGTTGATGCCGGGGCCGGAGGTGACGCTGTCCAGGTGTGACCCGGCCATGACAACCTGATTCGCGTCGCCGCCGGGCCAGTCCGCTATCAGGTTGTACCCGGTGCGGCCGGAGGCCGTGAACTGCTGGACGTGGGTGGTGAACCCGGCCGCGTCGAGCTTGGCCTTCACGTAGTCGAGCGAGGCCTGGTAGCCCGGGCGCCCGTGGGCGCGGTTGCCGCCGTTCGCCGTGGCGATCGACTGCAACCGCGTCAGGTGGGCCTTGACGTTGGCTATCGGTATGTCGGGCGCCGCGGCGACAGCCGCGGGTCCGGAGGCAGGTGTGGAGGGCGCGGACGCGGACGCCACGCCGGCGGCGGAACCGCCGGTCACCAGTGTGGCGACGGCGACGGCACCGGCGGTCAGCGCACGCCCGGAAAGGGGGAGCTTCATGTGGGGGGCTCCGGATTCCTAGGGAGTCCCTGGGGAGGGGACTCCGCAGTGAATGGGGTGCCTGGACGGTGTGGTCGGGACTGACCCTGCGTCAAGACCGCTATTCGGCCACGGCATCGCGCATCCGGAAGCCCCCTGGTCGCGACTAATGGACGCAGAACTCGTTCCCTTCGGGGTCCGCCATCATCACCCACTCCCCGCCCGGCTCTTTCACCTCCCGCAGCACGCTCGCTCCCAGCGCCCGAAGCCGGTCGACCTCCTGCTCGCGCCGCCCGTCCCGCGCGTGCACGTCGAGATGGACCCGGTTCTTGACGGTCTTGGCCTCCGGTACGCGCTGGAAGAGCAGTCGCCGGCCCAGCCCGGTGCCGCTCTCCTCCTGGACGGGGTCGTCGGGGTGCCGTACGGCGACCAGGTCCCGCCAGGCGCGGCGGCCGTGGGACTCGACGGTCAGCTCGGCCGGTACCGCTCCGAAGCCCAGCAGTTTCTCGATGAGGGCGCTGTTGTCCTCCACCTCGTAGTGGAGGGCGGCGGCCCAGAAGTCCGCCTGCGCGTGCGGGGCGGCCGCATCGATGACGATCTTGAAGTGCAGGGGAGCCGGCCCCGAGGTCGATGTCATGAAGCCAGTCAATGGGATGCATGAACGGACAGGCAACGGAATCGCCGGAACCGACCCCGGCTTCCCCGGAGGCTGGCGGGGCGGGGCGAGCGAGGAGCGGCGTACCAGGGGCTACGGCGTGGGACGCGCCGTCGCGTCGCGGTGCCCGGGCGCGGCGGAATCGGCCGCCTGCGTCCCGGAGGCCACGACCCCTGTCCCCGGCTCCCGCGCGGCGGCGCCCCCCTTGACCGGCGGTACGCCCGTGCCCGCCCGGTCCAACTGCTCCCTGAGCGTCCGGGCGGTCCGGCGGGCCGTGCGCAGCGCGTCCCAGGTGAGCAGCGTCAGCGCCAGCCACACCAGCGCGAACCCGGCCCAGCGCTCGGGCGGCATGGCCTCACCGAAGTAGAGGACACCGAGCACGAACTGGAAGACCGGCGCCAGGTACTGCAGCAGCCCCAGCGTGGACAGTGGTACGCGGATCGCCGCCGCGCCGAAGCAGACCAGCGGGATCGCGGTGACCACGCCGGTCGCGGCGAGCAGGGCCGAGTGCCCGAGGCCCTCCGTGGTGAAGGTCGACTCGCCCTGCGAGCCCAGCCACAGCAGATAGCCGAGCGCCGGCAGGAACTGGATCGCCGTCTCCGCGGTCAGCGACTCGACGCCACCGAGGTTGACCTTCTTCTTCACCAGGCCGTACGTGGCGAAGGAGAAGGCGAGGCAGAGCGAGATCCACGGCGGTTGGCCGTAACCGAGGGTGAGGACGAGTACGGCCGCGAAGCCGGTCCCGACCGCCGCCCACTGCGCGGCCCGCAGCCGTTCCTTGAGCAGCAGCACGCCCATCGCGATGGTGACCAGCGGGTTGATGAAGTACCCGAGCGAGGCCTCGACGACATGGCCGCTGTTCACGGCCCAGATGTAGACACCCCAGTTGACGGTGATGACCGCGGCGGCCACCGTGACCAGGGCGAGTCTGCGCGGCTGCCGGAGCAGCTCGCCGGCCCAGGCCCAGCGCCGTACGAAGAGCAGGGCGACGCCGACGAAGACGAGGGACCACACCATCCGGTTGGCGAGGATCTCGCCGGCCCCGGCGGGCTTGAGCAGCGGCCAGAACAGCGGGATGATCCCCCACATCCCGTACGCCGCGAAGCCGTTCAGCAGGCCTATTCGCTGCTCACTCCTGGACGACCCGGCCACGGGCACCTCCTTCTACGCACACGGCCTACGCACACGGCATGCCGGAACGGGGAGGCATGCCAGGACGAAGGTAGCGCCGCACCCGGCCGCCTGTCATGCCCGTATCGGAATACGGTCATGACAGGCGGCCGGGTGTCGTGCAGCCGTGCAGCCGCCGTGCGGGTCGGTGTGGCGGTCAGTCCTTGAGCGGGGCGGCGGCGACGGCGGCGACGGCGGTGGTGACGGCCTCGGCGAGCGGTGTGGTCGGACGGCCGGTCAGCCGGGACAGGTCGCCGGTGGAGACGACCAGCTCGCCCTTCCCGATGGCGGCGTCCACCCCCGCGAAGACGTCCGCCAGCGGCCCGGGCACCCCGGCGCCGGTCAGGATGCCGGTGTAGGCCTCGATGGAGACGGGGTTGTAGACGATCTCCTTGCCGGTCTGCCGGCTCAGCTCGGCGGCGTACTCGGCGAAGCTCCACGCCTCGTCGCCGCCCAGCTCGTACGCCGTGTTCTCGTGGCCCTCGCCGGTCAGTACGGCGACGGCGGCGGCCGCGTAGTCGGCGCGGGAGGCGGAGGATACCCGGCCCTCGCCGGCCGCCTGCACGACGGCGCCGTGCTCCAGGACCGGGGCGAGCTGCTCGGTGTAGTTCTCGTGGTACCAGCCGTTGCGCAGCAGCACGTACGGCACGCCCGAGCCGACCAGCACCTTCTCGGTGGCGCGGTGGTCGTCGGCGAGTGCCGCCTTGAGGCTTTCGGGGGCGCTGGTGTAGGCGAGCAGGGCGACGCCGGCCTTCTTCGCCGCCTCGATCACGATCGTGTGCTGCTGGACGCGGCCCTTGTCGAACTCGTTGCCGGAGATCAGCAGCACCCGGTCACCGGCGGCGAACAGGCCGTCGAAGGTCCCGGGGGAGTTGTAGTCGGCGATCGCGAGCCGTACACCGCGGGCGGCGAGGTCGGCGGCCTTGTCGCGGTCCCGGACGACCGCGGTGACCTGGTCGGCCGGCACCTTGTCCAGCAGTTGCCGCACGACGTGGCGGCCGAGGTGTCCGGTGGCTCCGGTGACGACGATGCTCATGGCTTCAGTGCTCCTAGCGGGATGTGCGTTTCCACCAACCCTAGGAGCTGCGCTATCTGAACGAAAGTGCCCACTTTGAAGTAAGGTACGCACCTCGCGGTAAGGGTAGAGGCCCGGACGTTCCCCGTCCGGGCCTCTCGCGTGCTGTGAACCGGTCACCGGTCACCGGTCACCGGTGTCAGCCGACGACCGTCCAGGTGTCGTTGCCGGCGAGCAGCGCGGCGAGGTCGCCCTTGCCGTTCTGTTCGACGGCGGTGTCGAGCTGTTCGGCCATGAGGGTGTCGTAGACCGGCCGGTCGACCGAGCGCAGGACACCGATGGGGGTGTGGTGGAGGGTGTCGGGGTCGGCGAGGCGGGAGAGGGCGAAGGCGGTGGTCGCGGACGTGGCGTGGGCGTCGTGGACGAGGATGTCGGCCTCGTTGTCCGCGGTGACGGTGACGATCTCCAGGTCGCCGGTCCGCGGATTCCGTACGACGCCTTTGGTGCCGTCGGTGCCGAAGCGGATGGGCTGCCCGTGTTCGAGGCGGATCACCGCTTCCTCGGCCTGCTGCCTGTCCTTGAGGACCTCGAAGGCGCCGTCGTTGAAGATGTTGCAGTTCTGGTAGATCTCGATCAGTGCCGTGCCGGGGTGTTCGGCGGCCTGGCGCAGGACCTCGGTGAGGTGTTTGCGGTCGGAGTCGACGGTGCGGGCGACGAAGGACGCCTCCGCGCCGAGGGCGAGGGAGACCGGGTTGAAGGGTGCGTCCAGTGAGCCCATCGGCGTGGACTTGGTGATCTTCCCGGCTTCGCTGGTGGGGGAGTACTGGCCCTTGGTCAGGCCGTAGATCCGGTTGTTGAAGAGGAGGATCTTGAGGTTGAC
>NZ_JAGMUO010000104.1:194692-267822 GCF_019049325.1 Streptomyces sp. AC512_CC834
CACTTCCTGATCGGACTTGAAGTCCTTCATGGTCTGCTTGCCCTCGGCCCTGGGGACGAGCTGGAGCAGTGCGTTGCCGTCAGCCATCGTTGGCCTCCTTCAGGACCGTGGCGAGCTGTTCCGCCTTGAACGGCATGCCGTTGACCTGGTTGTACGACGCCGCGTCGACCAGGTACTTCGCCCGGATCAGGGTGGCGAGCTGCCCGAGGTTCATCTCGGGGATCACCACCTTGTCGTACCTCTCCAGCACCGCGCCGAGATTGGACGGGAAGGGGTTGAGATGGCGCAGGTGGGCCTGCGCGATCCGGCCGCCCTCCTTGCGGATCCGGCGCACGGCGGCGGTGATGGGGCCGTACGTCGAGCCCCAGCCCAGCACCAGCGTCTTCGCGCCGTCCGGGTCGTCGACCTCCAGGTCGGGGACGTCGATGCCGTCGATCTTGGCCTGCCGGGTGCGGACCATGAAGTCGTGGTTGGCGGGGTCGTAGGAGATGTTCCCGGTGCCGTCCTGCTTCTCGATGCCGCCGATGCGGTGCTCCAGGCCCGGCGTGCCCGGCACCGCCCAGGGCCGGGCGAGGGTGTGCGGGTCGCGCTTGAACGGCCAGAAGACGTCGGTGCCGTCGTCCAGCGTGTGGTTCGGACCCTGCGCGAACCGCACCGCGAGATCCGGCAGCCCGTCCACCTCGGGGATCCGCCAGGGCTCCGAGCCGTTGGCCAGATAGCCGTCGGACAGGAGGAAGACCGGGGTGCGGTAGGTGAGCGCGATCCGTGCCGCCTCCAACGCCGCCTCGAAGCAGTCCGCCGGGGTGCGCGGGGCGATGACCGGGACCGGTGCCTCACCATTGCGCCCGTACATGGCCTGCAGCAGGTCGGCCTGCTCCGTCTTGGTCGGCAGACCGGTGGAGGGACCACCGCGCTGGATGTCCACGACCAGCAGCGGCAGCTCCAGGGAGACCGCCAGGCCGATCGTCTCGCTCTTGAGCGCCACACCGGGACCGGACGTCGTCGTCACCGCGAACGAACCGCCGAACGCCGCGCCCAGCGCCGCACCGATCCCGGCGATCTCGTCCTCGGCCTGGAAGGTCCGCACCCCGAAGTTCTTGTGCCGGCTCAGCTCGTGCAGGATGTCCGAGGCCGGGGTGATCGGGTACGAGCCCAGGAAGAGCGGCAGGTCCGCCCGCCGGGACGAGGCGATCAGGCCGTAGGCCAGCGCCAGGTTCCCGGAGATGTTGCGGTAGGTGCCGGGCGGGAACGCCGTCGCCGCCGGTGCCACCTCGTAGGAGACCGCGAAGTCCTCCGTCGTCTCACCGAAGTTCCAGCCCGCGCGGTAGGCCGCGATGTTGGCCGCGGCGATGTCGGGCTTCTTCGCGAACTTCGACTTCAGGAACTTCTCCGTGCCCTCCGTGGGCCGGTGGTACATCCAGCTCAGCAGCCCGAGCGCGAACATGTTCTTGCTGCGCTCGGCCTCCTTGCGGCTGAGGTCGAACTCCTTGAGGGCCTCGACGGTCAGCGTGGTCAGCGGCACCGGATGCAGGTGGTACCCGTCCAGCGAGCCGTCCTCCAGCGGAGAGGTGTCGTAGCCCACCTTCTGCATCGCGCGCTTGGTGAACTCGTCCGTGTTGACGATGATCTCCGCGCCGCGCGGCAGGTCTCCCACGTTCGCCTTCAGCGCGGCCGGGTTCATTGCGACCAGCACGTTGGGGGCGTCGCCCGGCGTCAGGATGTCGTGGTCCGCGAAGTGCAACTGGAACGACGAGACGCCCGGCAGGGTGCCGGCGGGTGCCCGGATCTCGGCCGGGAAGTTCGGCAGCGTCGACAGGTCGTTGCCGAACAACGCCGTCTCCGAGGTGAAACGGTCCCCGGTGAGCTGCATCCCGTCGCCCGAGTCCCCCGCGAACCTGATGATCACCCGGTCCAGCCGACGGACGTCCTTCGCCCCGACCGGTTTGCGCTGCGCTCCCACGACGGTCTCGTCGGTTCCGTCGGCCTGCTCCGCTGGGCTGCTGACCTGGCTGGTCACTGAACTGGACCTCCCTCGGGACGGCTGTCCGGGGACTGGTCTCCCACCGACCGTCCCGGGATCAACCCTACGTCCGCACGCCGTGACTTCCGGTGGACATTCGCATGATGGACATGACTTCGAGATGGCCCGCAGCCCTGGAATCCCAAGGATTTCCCGCCTCCCGACACTGGTGGGGACGCCGCCTGTCCGCGCTTCGGTTTCTCATTCGTCCGGATGAGTACCCGACCCGCCGAGCCGGTCAACCGCTTCCGGTACGTGAGCCACTCGTGTCAGGAATTGAGATAGGTGAGCACAGCGAGCACCCGCCGGTGATCACCGTCGCTCGGGGACAGACCCAGCTTCATGAAGATGTTGCTGACGTGCTTCTCCACGGCACCGTCGCTCACGACCAACTGCCGGGCGATCGCGGAGTTGGTCCGGCCCTCGGCCATCAGCCCCAGCACCTCGCGCTCCCGCGGAGTGAGCCCCGCCAGCACGTCCTGCTTGCGGCTGCGCCCGAGGAGCTGCGCGACCACCTCCGGGTCCAGCGCCGTACCCCCCTCCGCCACACGGACCACCGCGTCCACGAACTCCCGCACCTCGGCCACCCGGTCCTTGAGCAGATAACCGACGCCCCGACTGGAACCGGCCAGCAGCTCCGTGGCGTAGCGCTCCTCCACGTACTGGGACAGCACCAGCACGCCGAGGCCGGGATGCGCCTTGCGCAGCCGTACCGACGCGCGCACCCCCTCGTCGGTGTGCGTGGGCGGCATCCGTACGTCCGCCACCACGACGTCCGGCAGCTCGCCCTGCGCGTCCAGCTCGGTGATGGTCTTGATCAGTGCCTCACCGTCGCCGACACCGGCGACGACGTCGTGCCCACGGTCGGTCAGCAACCGGGTCAGCCCCTCTCTGAGCAGCACTGAATCCTCGGCGATGACCACCCGCACCCTGTCCTCCACGATCCTCGGTCCCCCACAGCCTGTGCACCTCACGATCCGCGCGGCACACGCCGCGTCCACGAACCGTCCGTGCGACAGGTCCAGCATTCCAGCATCGGAGGCCGAACGCCCTCGGGCAACGGGAAGAGAACGGGAAGTCCGGGGTGTCAGTCCGGGTTCGGCCGCTCGGTGGCCGATTTTCGCCTGCGCACCCCTGCGCACCCCTGCGCACCCCTGCACACGCCGCCGCACGCCGCCCGCCCCCGCGGGCGCGTGCAGGATCCGGGTCCGGCTCGGTCCGGGTCCAGGTCCGGATCCGGGTCCAGGTCCAGGTCCAGGTCCGGGTCGGTCTACCTGGTGACCGGCTCGGTCCGCCACGGCAGCTCCGCCGTGACCCGCGTCGGCCCTCCGGCCGGGGAGTCCACCACGAGGATCCCGTCCACCGCGTCGAGCCGCTCCGCCAGTCCGGCCAGCCCGGACCCGGCGGACGCGTCCGCACCGCCCATGCCGTTGTCCACGACCTGGAGCATCAGCCGGTTCTCCACCCGCCACACCTCCACGGCGGCCGACGTGGCCCGCGCGTGCTTGCTTATGTTCTGGAGCAGCTCCGAGACGGTGAAGTAGGCGATGCCCTCGATCGCCGACACCGGCCGCTCCGCCAGGTCCACCTCCACCCGCACCGGCACGGCGCAGCGCGAGGCGACCGCCGACAGCGCCGCGTCCAGACCGCGGTCGGTCAGTACGGCGGGGTGGATGCCCCGGGCCAGGTCCCGCAGCTCCTGGAGGGCCGTCTTCACCTCGCCGTGCGCCTCGTCGACCATGACGGCCGCGGCCCGGGGGTCTTCCCTCAGCTTCTCCTTGGCCAGGCCCAGCCCCATGGCCAGGTTGACCAGGCGGGCCTGCGCCCCGTCGTGCAGGTCGCGCTCGATGCGCCGCAGGTCGGCCGCGGCCGTGTCGACCACGGCCCCCCGGTCCGACTCCAGCTCCACGACGCGCGTCGCCAGCCGCGACGGTCCGAGCAGCCCGTGCACCATGACCCGGTCCACCATCGTCAGCGCCCGCACGAGCCACGGCGTCGCCAGGGTGAACAGCAGCCCGACCAGCGCGGTCACGGTGATCTCGAAGGGGTTGTCCAGGTAGACCTGGTGCGTCTCGTCGCCGTATAGCTGGAGCCCGTCCTGGCCGGCGTACATCGGGAACACCCAGAACCACAGCGGATACGTCAGCATCGTCCAGCCGGTCGTCCAGACGGCCACGGAGACGACGAAGGAGAACACGGCCCAGGGAAACTGCAGCAGCGCGTACAACAGGCTCCGCCAGGAGGTGCCGCTCTTGAGCACGGCCCCCATCCAGCCCATCGCGCCCTGCTTCTTCAGCCGCAGCGGTTCCGGGTCGGACACCTGGAGCCCCAGCAGGGCGCGCGCCCGCACCCGCTCCATCGCGCCAAAGCCCCGGCACCCGGCGAGTGCGGCCGCCAGCACCGGCACACCCAGGAACGTCACCAGCAGGCCCGCTCCCAGCGACATCATCGTGACGGCGTACGTGAAGAGCAGGATGCCGACCGGCAGACCCACCAGGACATAGCCGAACTCTCGCCAACTGCGTGCTTCGAACGGTGCCCGCAGTCCCGCCGGCAGCCGGTGGCGACGCGCCCCGGTGTCCCCGGGAATGCCGGACCCGCCCCCGAGCCCGTAACTCTGTCCGTATTCCGTGGCCATCGGTGCCGTCCTTCTCCTCGTCCTAAGGCTGTGCTGTCGTAACTCCACCCTCGTCGACCGCGCCGTTCCGGCCAATGGAGCTCGTCGGCGTCTGGAGAGGGGGGTTTTCCCTACCCCTGGGCCTGGGACGTGGACCCGGGACCCGGACCCGGGGGTACGGAGTGGTTCGGGGCTTCAGCTACTTCGTGGCGGAGGTACGGGAGGTGCCCGAGGACGCGTCGGCTTCCGTGCGGTCCCGCCACGGCAGCTCGGCCGTGATGGAAGTCGGGCCGCCCTGCGGCGAGTCGACGACGAAGAGACCGTCGACGGCGGACAGCCGGTCGGCGAGGCCCTTCATCCCCGTACCGCCCTCGAGGCTCGCACCCCCGTGGCCGTCGTCTCCCACCTGTATGAGCAGTCGGTCGGACGACCGCCACACCTCCACGGAGGCGGACCTCGCCCCACTGTGCTTGCTGACGTTCTGGAGCAGCTCCGAGACGGTGAAGTAGGCGATGCCCTCGATGGCCGCCGCGGGGCGCTCCGTCAGGTCGACGGTCACCCTGACCGGCACGGTGCAGCGGGAGGAGACCGAGGAGAGCGCCGCGTCCAGGCCGCGGTCGGTGAGGACGGCCGGATGGATGCCGCGGGCCAGGTCCCGCAACTCCTGCAGGGCCAGCTTCACCTCGCCGTGCGCCTCGTCGACCATGGTCGCCGCCGCGTCGGGATCCTCCAGGAGCTTCTCCTTGGCCAGGCCCAGCCCCATGGCCAGGTTGACCAGGCGGGCCTGCGCCCCGTCGTGCAGGTCGCGCTCGATGCGCCGCAGGTCGGCCGCGGCCGTGTCGACCACGACCCCCCGGTCCGACTCCAGCTCGGCGATCCGCCGCTCCAGCTCGTCGGAGGGGGACAGCAGCGCGCGCACCATCGCCCGGTCGGCGTTGGCCAGGCCCCGCGCGATGAACGGCAGGACCGGCCACAGCAGGAACAACGACGTCAGCGTGACGACGAAGGTGAGAACCCCCCAGGGGAACCGGATGAAGTCGTACAGAACGGTGCGCCAGCCCACCGGGTCCTTCAAGGACATCCACAACTGCGAGAAGAAGCCGCCATTCCCCCGCAAGGGCAGCGGGCTCGGCTCGTCCACCCGTACTCCGAGCAGCGCCCGGGCCCGCGCCCGCTCCAGCTTGCCCAACTGCCTGGCGCCCAGCAGGCCGGCCGCCAGCAGCGGGAGCCCGATCACCGTGAGCGTCAACCCGACGCCCACGGCCAGCATCGTCACGACGTAGGTGAATCCGATCAGCGCCGCCGGGAGATTCGCCAGCAGGTGGGCGATCTCCTTCCAGGTGTGCCGGTCGTAGGCGAACCGGGCCGGCGGCAGGTGGCCACCGGTCGCCCCACCGGCGAGCCCGGTGGGGGTCGAAGTCGAGACGTGTTCGGTCATACGAGCCAGCGTGCCGTGCGGCGAGACGCCGCGCCATGAGGCGGACCGCCGGGATGAACTGAGGAAAACCCCACCCCCGCGTCCCAAGGTACGACGGGCTGCTTACCGTCTCTTTATCAGGCCCTAGACTCCCGTCCGTACAGATCGTCGAACAGCAGCGTTCACGACAGGGAGCGAGGAACGCACGTGCCGGAACCGACCGTCGGGCTCGCCGCGGACTATTTCCAGTCCTACTCGGTCGTCGGCCTGCTCGCCGTCGTGGGGGTGCTCTTCGTCGCCGTCGCCTTCGGTGCCGGGCGCCTGCTGCGGCCGGTGGTCCCGACGCCCGAGAAGCTGCTGACGTACGAATGCGGCGTCGACCCCGTCGGCGAGGGCTGGGCACACACCCAGGTCCGCTACTACGTGTACGCGTTCCTCTACGTCATCTTCGCGGTCGACTCGATCTTCCTCTTCCCCTGGGCGACGGTCTTCGCCGACCCTGGTTACGGCGCGACGACCCTCGTGGAGATGTTCATCTTCCTCGGCTTCCTCGCCGTGGGTCTGTTGTACGCATACAAGAAGGGCGTCCTGTCGTGGACGTGAACCCCGCCGCACCCGTCCCCGCACCCGTCCCCGCACCCGTGCCGCTCCCCGAGCCCAAGCGGCTGGGCACCCTCGCACGCCTCGCCCCGGAGCCGATGAAGGTCGTCCTGAACTGGGGCCGCCGCTACTCCCTGTGGGTCTTCAACTTCGGCCTCGCCTGCTGCGCGATCGAGTTCATCGCCGCGTCGATGGCCCGCCACGACTTCATCCGGCTCGGCGTCATCCCGTTCGCGCCGGGCCCCCGCCAGGCCGACCTGATGGTCGTCTCGGGCACGGTGACCGACAAGATGGCCCCTGCCGTCAAGCGGCTGTACGAGCAGATGCCCGAGCCGAAGTACGTCATCTCCTTCGGGGCCTGCTCCAACTGCGGCGGCCCCTACTGGGACTCCTACTCCGTGACGAAGGGCGTCGACCAGATCATCCCCGTCGACGTCTACGTTCCCGGCTGCCCGCCGCGCCCCGAGGCGCTGCTCCAGGGGATCCTCAAGCTCCAGGAGAAGATCGCGCGGGAGTCGCTGGGGGAGCGGTACGGCACCCCGCCCCGGCCGTCGACGGCCGCGCTGCAGAGCGGCCTGGTGCGACCGCCGGCCTCAGACACGACCCCGGATACGACCCCGGATACGGCCCCAGACACGGACACGGACACGGACTCGGGAGAGGGCCGATGACCGCGGTCGGCTGGCTGCCCGCCGACGTCGGGGAACTGTTCGGTACGGAGGCCACGGCCGAGGAGTCGTACGACGTCCTGACCGTGGACGTGCCGCCGGCGTCCTGGATCTCCGCCCTGGAGACCGCGCGTGACCGCCTGGGCTGCACGTACTTCGACTGGCTGAGCGCGGTCGACGAACCGGGCACCGGGTTCCGCGTCGCGGCCCATGTCGTGGCGCTGGGACCGGTCCGCCGGCTGCTGCTGCGTACGACGGTCCCGCACGAGGCCCCGGTCCTGCCCACCGCCGTCGCGGTGTACGCGGGCGCGGCCTGGCACGAGCGCGAGACCCACGAGATGTTCGGCGTCGCCTTCGAGGACCACCCCGCGCTGGAGCATCTGCTCCTGCCGGAGGGTTTCGAGGGTCACCCGCTGCGCAAGGACTTCGTCCTCGCCGCCCGCGTCGCCAAGGCCTGGCCGGGTGCCAAGGAGCCCGGCGAGTCCGATCACGGCGGCCCCCGTCGCCGCCAGATGCTGCCGCCGGGCGTCCCCGACCCCAACGAGTGGGGTCCGCTGAAGGGCCAGCTACCCCCCGCTCCGGCCCGCCCGGCACGCGGTGCGGGGCGGGCGGCGGGGGAGCGTCCGGCCCGCGCGGCAGGCGAACGTCCGGCCCGCCGTGCCCGCACGGCCGCCGAGGGCTCCGTCGGCCAGACGGCGCCCGGCACCGAACCCCCGGCCACTCCGCGCCGTACCCGCACGGCCGCCGAGGGCTCGGCCAGCCAGACCTCCCCGGGCGGCCAGGACTCCCCGGCCGCCCCGCCCCCGGCGGCACCGGCGCCCCGGCGGTCGCGCAGTGCGAGCCAGGGTTCCGCGTCCCAGCGAGCGTCCGGCCCGGCGGACGAACCCACCGCCGAGTCGGACGCCGGGCAGCAGCAGGGCGTCGCCGACTCCGGTGCCCCGGCGGGTCGGCCGGACGTCTCCGGCGGCGGGCCGTCGGACCACGTGGGCTCCGGCCCAACCCCCCGGGGCGACGACGACACCGCCCCCTCCTCGCCCGCCGGGGAACCGGCCCCGGAGCCGACGCCCTCGACACCGCGCGGCATGGACGCGCCGTGGCACCACGCCCGCCCGGCGTTCGACGAGCCTGCCGAAACCGGGCCCGGAAGCGAGCCCGGCCCCTCCGAAGAGCCGGACGCTCCCAAGGACCGTGCCGTACCCGACGAGCCGGACGCTCCTGCCGAGCCGGACGTTTCCGCCGGGCCGGACGCTCCCCAGGAATCCGACACCTCCGACGAGACCGACACCCCCAGGAAACCCCCGAACTCCCCAGGAGGCCCGCAGTGAACGACGCGCTCGACGTCACGCTGCGGCTCCTGGTCGTCTTCGTCGTCTTCCTCGCCTTCCCCCTGATCGTCGGTCAGACCGAGCACAAGGTGATGGCCCACATGCAGGGCCGCCTGGGTCCGATGTACGCGGGCGGCTTCCACGGCTGGGCCCAGCTCGTCGCGGACGGCGTGAAGTTCGCGCAGAAGGAGGACGTGGTCCCCGCCGACGCGGACCGCCGCATCTTCCAGCTCGCCCCCGCCGTGGCCCTGTTGCCGTACCTCCTGGTGCTCCTGGCCATTCCCGTCGGGCCCGGAGAGGGCGCGGTCGGTCAGGTCGTCGACGCGGGCGTCTTCTTCGTCCTCGCCGTCATGGGCGTGGGAGTCCTCGGCTCGCTCATGGCCGGCTGGTCCTCCGCCAACAAGTTCTCCCTCCTCGGCGGCCTGCGTACCGCCGCCCAGCTCCTCGCGTACGAACTCCCGATGCTGCTGACCGCCGCCTCCGTGGCGATGGCGGCCGGCACCGTCTCGCTCGTCGGTATCCTCGACGCCTTCGAGTGGTGGTGGCTGCCCTGGCAGATCGTCGGCGCGATCGTCTTCTTCGTCGCGGGGCTGGCCGAACTCCAGCGGCCCCCCTTCGACATGCCGGTCGCCGACTCGGAGATCATCTTCGGTGCCTACACCGAGTACACCGGCCTGCGCTTCGCTCTGTTCCTCCTCGCCGAGTACGCCGGAATCGTCGTCCTGTGCGGCCTGACCACCGTCCTCTTCCTGGGCGGCTGGCACGGCCCCTGGGGTGCCGACGGCCTCGGCTGGGTGTGGACCCTGCTGAAGGCGGCCGTCCTCGCCTTCGTCGTGATCTGGCTGCGCGTGACCTACCCGCGCCTGCGTGAGGACCAGCTCCAGAAACTGTCCTGGACGGTCCTTGTCCCCCTCTCCCTCGCCCAGATCGCCCTCACCGGCATCGTCAAGGTGGTGATCGCGTAATGGCCCCCGTCCCCGGCAGCGGCCTGGCCAAGGGCCTGGCCGTCACCCTGCGCACGATGACGCGGAAGACCGTCACCCAGCAGTACCCGGACGCCCAGCCGGAACTCCCGCCCCGCAGCCGCGGCGTGATCGGCCTGTTCGAGGAGAACTGCACGGTCTGCATGCTGTGCGCCCGCGAGTGTCCCGACTGGTGCATCTACATCGACTCCCACAAGGAGACGGTCCCGGCGTCCACGCCCGGGGGCCGCGACCGCAGCCGCAACGTCCTCGACCGTTTCGCCATCGACTTCGCCCTGTGCATGTACTGCGGTATCTGCATCGAGGTCTGTCCTTTCGACGCCCTGTTCTGGTCCCCGGAGTTCGAGTACTCCGAGACCGACATCCGTGAACTCACCCACGAACGCGACAAGCTCCGCGAGTGGATGTGGACGGTCCCGGCCCCGCCCGCCCTCGACCCCGGCGCGGAGGAACCCAAGGAACTCGCCGCCGCCCGCAAGAGCGCCGACAAACTGGCCGCGCAGCAGGAGGCGGCCGGGGAGACCGCGTCCCTCGCCGACGAGCAGGCCCGTGCCGCCGAGCAGCCCACCCGCCCGGCGGGCGACTCCAAGCAGCAGACGGACCAGCCCGAGCAGGAGGGCCCGGAATGACCCTCGCAGTGACCGTCGGCCACCTCGCCGCGGACTCGACGACCGCGGCTGGCGCATCGCACGGCTTCCTCTCCCCGACCGGTGTCGAGATCGTCTTCCTCCTCGTCGGTCTGGTCACCCTCGGAGCCGCCGTCGTCACCGTCACCACCCGCCAGCTCGTACACGCCGCGCTGTGGCTGGTGGTGGCCCTCGGCGGCCTCGCCGTCGAATACCTCCTGCTCACCGCCGAGTTCATCGCCTGGGTCCAGGTCCTCATCTATGTCGGTGCCGTCGTCGTCCTCATCCTTTTCGGTCTGATGCTGACCAGAGCCCCCATCGGCCGTTCCCCGGACGCCGACTCCGGCAACCGCTGGGCCGCCCTCACCGTCGCCGTGGCTTCCGCCGCGGCGCTGGTATGGGTCGTCGTCGACGCCTTCCGCACCACGTGGATCGACTTGGACGGCCCCGCCGCCGGCTCCACCGCAGTCACCGGAGCGAGCCTCTTCCAGAACTGGGTCCTTCCCTTCGAGGCCCTCTCCGTCCTCCTCCTCGCCGCCCTGGTCGGCGCCATCGTGCTGTCCCGCAAGGCCAAGGCGGACCGGGCGGCCGACGGCGCCCGGACCGGCACGGCACGGACAGCCCACGCCGACCGGCAGCCGGACGCCGACCGGCAGCCGGACGCCGACCGGCAGCCGGACGCCGACCGGCAGCCGGACGCCGACCGGCAGTCCGACGCGGACCCCGGTACCGACGCGGACCCCGGTACCGACGCGGACCGGGGTACCGACGCGGACCGCGGTACCGACGCCGACGGTGCCGACAAGGATGGTGTCCGCTGATGCACCTCGCCTATCCGGCCGTCCTCTCCGCCCTCCTCTTCTGCACGGGCCTCTACGGCGTCCTCGCCCGCCGCAACGCGATCCTGGTCCTGATGTCGGTCGAGCTGATGCTCAACGCCGTCAACCTCAACCTGGTCGCCTTCGACGTCTGGCTCAGCAAGGCCGCGGAAGAGACCCTGCACTCCGGCCAGGCCCTGACCCTGTTCACGATCGCCATCGCGGCCGCCGAGATCGGCATCGGCCTGGCGATCGTCCTCGCCGTCCACCGCAACAGCGGCACCTCGGACATCGACAAGCTTCGCGACACCGCCGAGGGTCACGAACCGGACGGACCCGACACCGAGACCCCCGCGACCGGGACGGCCGAGAAGGCTGAGGCCACCGCGTGACCACGACCACCCTCGCCGTACTCGTCCCCCTCCTTCCCTTCCTCGGGGCAGCCGCCGGCCTTCTGCTGGGCCGGTCGGCGCCCGGGTTCGTCCGCCCCCTCGCCGTCCTGCCGACGCTGGCGGCCCTCGTCCTCGCCGTACTCGTCGCGGCCCGCCAGGGCGGTGACCGGGCCGTCGACGCCGCCACCGAACTGACACCCACCGGTTCGGTCCCCGTCGAACTCGCCCTGCACATCGACGGCTTCGCCGCCCTCGCCGCGGTCCTGGTCGGCTGCGTCGCCGGCTGCGTGCAGATCTACTCCATGGGCTACCTGCGCGACGACCCGCGCTACGCCTCGTACGCCGCTCTCGTCTCGCTGTTCACCTCCGCCATGTTCCTCGTCGTCTACTCCGGCGACCTGATGGTGCTGCTGGTCGGCTGGGAGATCATGGGCATCTGCTCGTACTTCCTGGTCGGCCACTACTGGGAGACCCCGGAGGCGCGCGCCGCCTCCCTCAAGGCCTTCCTGGTGACCAAGCTCGGTGACGTCCCCTTCCTGATCGGTCTGCTGGCGCTGGCCACCGAGGCCGGCTCCTTTCGCATCACCGAGATCCTGCGTGCGGTGGCGAGCGGATCGCTCGACCACCCGACGCTGATCGTGCTACTGCTCCTGGCCGGTGTGGCGGGCAAGTCGGCGCAGTTCCCGCTGCACACCTGGCTCCCCGACGCGATGGCGGGCCCGACGCCCGTCTCCGCGCTGATCCACGCCGCGACAATGGTCGCCGCCGGTGTCTACTTCGTCGCCCGGCTCCTCCCGCTCTTCGAGGCCTCACGGGCCGCGATGGTCGTCCTCGCCGTCATGGCCGCCGTCACGATGGTCGGCTCGGCGCTCGCCGCACTCGCCCAGGACGACATCAAGCGCGTCCTCGCCTACTCGACGATCGGACAACTCGGCTACATGACCGGCGCCCTCGCCGCGGGAGACCGCGGTGCCGCCGTCTTCCACCTCCTTACGCACGGCGCCTTCAAGGCGCTGCTGTTCCTCGCCGCCGGCGTGATCATCCACGCCGCCGGCACCAATTCGCTGGCCGCCATGTCCCGCATGCACAACCTGCGCGAACGCGTCCCCGACGCCTACTGGACGATGACCGTGGCGCTGCTCGCCCTCGCCGCGATCCCGCCCTTCAGCGGCTTCTTCTCCAAGGAGTCCGTCCTCGGTGTCGCGGAGCACGTCGCCACCGGCCACACCGAGCACGCGCCCGGCGCCGCCGGCTGGACCGTCCTCGTCGCTGGACTGATCACGGCCCTGCTCACCGCCGCCTACGCGACCCGTCTGTGGCTGCTGGCCTTCCGCGGACGCGGCGCCGAGGCCCCCGACCACGGGAGGCAACCGGTGGTCATGAACGCCGTGCTCTGGGTGCTCGCCCTCCCCTCACTCGCGCTGGGCGGGCTCGCCTTCCGCCTGCTGCCCGACTGGTTCGACGGCCACGACCTCACCCCGACCCTCACCACCTCCGTGCTCGGCACGGGAGTGGCCCTGGTCGGCGGCATCGTCACCTATGCCGCCTGGCGTCACACCACGGCGCTCGCGGCCGGCACCCCGCTCGGCGCGGTCGCGGCCCACCCCGAGGGCGACGCCGCCCTGGTGGAGTCCGAGGCCATCGCCAGCCACAGGCCCGCCTACGGAGACCTCGCCTCCGCGCCCGACCCCTCGGATCCGGGACGGCTCCTGCTGGGCCCGATGCACCGGCACGCGGCCGTCGGCTTCCACCTCGACGCGGTGTACACGACCCTCTTCGTCCGCCCGGTCCAGGCCGGCGCGAGCCTCGTCCGGTTCCTCGACCGCGAGGTCGTCGACACCTACGTACGCGCTGCGGGCACCCTGCCCCGGCTGCTCGGGTCCGCCGTGCGACGCGCCCAGACCGGCAATGTGCAGACCTATGTGAGCGCGCTGCTCGCCGGCACCGTCGTCCTCGCGGTCGCCGCCGTCCTCGTCGCCACGGGAGCGTGAGCAGGCGTGATCGATATCAACGAGTCCGTGATGCAGTTCCTTCTCGCGTTCGTCGTCGTCGGCCCGCTTCTCGGCGCCGCCGCCGCTCTTGTGCCGGCCCCGCCCGGGCTGAAGGGGAAGTCCCCCGAGCAGGCCGTACTCCGGCACGGCCTGACCGTCACCGGCGCCGTCCTCATCGCCGCGGTCGTCCTCGTGCTCGGCTTCGACCACGACCATCCGTCGAAGATGCAGGCCAGCACCGACATCAGTTGGATCCCGGCACTCGACGTGCGCATCCACCTCGGCATCGACGGCATCTCCCTCCCCCTGCTGGTCCTGACCGCGCTGCTGACCTTCCTCTGCGCGCTCTACTCGTACTTCAAGCAGCCCCGGGTCCCCAGCCCCAAGGCCTTCGTCGCGCTCCTGCTCGTCCTGGAGTCCGGCACCCTCGCGACCTTCGCCGTCCTCGATCTGATCCTGTTCTTCCTGGCCTTCGAGATGGTCCTCATCCCGATGTACTTCCTCATCGCCCGCTGGGGCGGCGAGGGACGGGCCGCGGCCGCCTGGAAGTTCATCCTCTTCACGCTCCTCGGCTCCGTCGTCATGCTGCTCGGCCTGCTCCTGATCGGAATCACGGCGGGCACATTCGACATGGTGGCACTCGCCACTGACAACGGCCGGTCGCTGACCACATCCGTGCAGGTCATCGCGGTCCTGGCGATCGGGATCGGGCTCGCGGTGAAGACGCCGATGTGGCCGCTGCACAGTTGGCTGCCCGACGCCCACACCGCCGCGCCGACCGTCGGTTCGGTCCTGCTGGCCGGCGTCCTGTTGAAGATGGGGACGTACGGGTTCGTCCGGATCCTGCTCCCGGCCGCGCCGGACGGCTTCCGCGTCTTCGCGCCCTACCTCGCCGCGCTCGCCGTGGTCGGCATCATCTACGGCTCGCTGGCCTGCCTGGCCCTCGCCAAACGGGGCGCGAAGGGCGACCTCAAACGCCTCATCGCCTACTCCTCCGTCGGCCACATGGGCTTCGTCCTGCTCGGCATCGCCACGATGACCCCGACCGGCGTGAACGGTGCCCTGTTCGCCAACATCGCCCACGGCCTCATCACCGGCCTGCTCTTCTTCGTGGTCGGTGCCCTCAAGGACCGCACCGGCACGACCGACCTCGACACCCTCGCCGAGGAGACCGGAGCGGCCCTGTACGGCAAGGCACCGCGCCTCGGCGGCCTGCTCGCCTTCGCCGCGGTCGCCTCGCTCGGCCTGCCGGGCCTGGCCGGATTCTGGGGCGAGATGCTCGCCCTGTTCGGCGCCTTCGACCCGCACGCCGACCTCAGCCGCCCCGCCTTCCTCACCTTCATGGCGATCGCGGCGTTCGGCACGCTGCTGACCGCCGCGTACATGCTGATCGTGGTCCGTCGTGTCTGCATGGGCGCCGTACCGCGGGACGCCCCGGCCCTCACCGACGTACGCACGTACGAGTTCGCCGCCTGGACCCCGCTCGTCGCCCTCACCGTCGTCGCCGGACTGTGGCCCAAAACCCTCCTCGGGCTGACCGACCCGGCCGTGCAGCAGCTCCTCTCAGGAGGCACCCGATGAGCGTCCAGGCCCAGACCCTCGCCGAGCCGTTGTCGCAGCCCCTGGCCCAGAACCTCGTCCAGTCCGTCGACTGGCTCGCCATCGCGCCGCCCACCATCACGGCGCTCGTCGGACTCGTCGTCCTCGTCGCCGACCTCTTCGTCAAGGACGCCCGCAAGTCGCTGCTCGGCTGGATCTCGCTCGCCGGACTCGCCGCCTCCGCCCTCATGCTGCTGCCCCTGGTGAACGACGACCGCTCGACGTTCTGCCTGACCGGCGAGCCCGGCGTCTGCAGCTACACCGCGGACACGTTCACCCTCGCCATCCAGTTCCTGGTCCTCGGCGGCGCGCTCCTGACCGCCCTCCTGTCCGTCACCGCCGTGAAGGACGCCGACCGGGGGCTCCCCGAGGGCGAGTTCTGGTTCCTGCTGCTCTCCTCCGCGGCCGGCGCCGCCCTCCTGCCCGCCTCCCGCGACCTGGCGACCCTCATCGTCGCCCTGGAGGTCGCCTCCCTGCCCGCCTTCGCCCTCGTCGGCCTGCGGCAGGGCGACCGCAGATCCTCCGAAGCGGCCCTGAAGTTCTTCCTGTCCTCGGTCACCGCGACCGCGGTCAGCCTCATGGGCATCAGCTTCGTCTACGCCACCACGGGCACCCTCTATCTCACCCAGGTGGCCGACCGCATCCAGCACGTCGACGGACAGTTCACCACGCTCGCCCAGACCGGCGTCGTCCTCACCCTCGTCGGCTTCGCCTTCAAGACGGCCGCCGTGCCCTTCCACTTCTGGGTGCCCGACACCTACGTGGGCGCCCCCCTGCCGATCGCGGCCTACCTGTCCGTCGTGGGCAAGGCGGTCGGCTTCTCGGGCCTGATCCTCGTCACGGTCGTCGCCCTCCCCTCCTATGCCGACGTCTGGGGCCCGGCCCTCGCGGCTCTGGCCGCGCTCACCATGACCGTCGGCAACGTCGGAGCCCTCCGCCAGCAGGCCACGCGCGCGTACAGCGCGGTACGCCTGCTCGCCTGGTCGTCCGTCAGCCAGGCCGGCTACCTCCTGGTGCCGATCGCCGCCGCCGCGTACTCCGACAACCCCGAGCGCTCGATCGGCTCCACCGTCGCCTACGCCCTCATGTACGCCGTGGTGAACCTCGGCGCCTTCGCGGTCGCCGCACTCGTGGGCCGCACGAGGTCCCAGAACCGCGTGGCCGACTACCGCGGCCTGTACGCGTCCAACCCGCTCACCGCCCTGCTCCTGGCGTTCTTCCTGCTCTGCCTCGCCGGACTGCCGCCCGGCATCATCGGACTCTTCGCCAAGGTCACGGTGTTCTCCGCGGCCGTGGACGCCGGACTCGGCTGGCTGGCCGTCGTCATGGCCGTCAACGTCGTGATCGCGCTCTTCTATTACCTCCGATGGACGGCTCTGCTGTTCCACACGCCCGAGGACGCGACCGTCAGGCACCGCGTCCCCGCCCCCCTCACGGCCGCGATCACCGTGACCGCGGTCCTCGCCGTCGCCCTCTCCGGAGCACCCCAGTTGATCCTGCGCTTCGCCGACACCGGGCTCTTCTGAACGCAGGCGTTCCGGCACGCGCGTGCGGCACCCGGCCTCCACGCGCGCGTGCCGCCCGATGCGGCCGTCACCCGTACGGACCACGTGCGCCGCGCCGGGCGCCGGGGAACTGGTGACCCTCGCCTGGCGTTGACCAGTACGGAAGGGTCCACTGGACGTGTCGCCACGGCACCGGTGGCATCGGAGACCAGCAAGCAACCACAGCGAGCGAGACCAGCAAGCGAAGGGTTCCCCTGCTGCACCACTTGGAGGGCGTACCGTGCACCGCCGGCACAACGGGCTCAGGACCGCAGTCCTCCTCGGAGGACTGTCCGCGCTCATCATCGTCATCGGCAGTTTCTTCGGCCGAGCGGGCCTCGTCGTCGCCGTCCTCGTCGCCCTGGGTACCAACGCGTACGCGTACTGGAACAGCGACAGGCTGGCGCTGCGCGCGATGCGTGCCCGTCCGGTGAGCGAGTTCGAGGCCCCGGCGCTGTACCGCATGGTGCGCGAGCTCTCCACCCAGGCCCGCCAGCCGATGCCCCGCCTGTACATCTCGCCCACGGAGGCGCCGAACGCCTTCGCGACGGGCCGCAACCCGCGCAACGCGGCCGTGTGCTGTACCGAGGGCATCATGCGCCTGCTCGACGAGCGCGAGCTGCGCGGTGTCATCGGGCACGAGCTCAGCCACGTCTACAACCGCGACATCCTGATCTCCTCCGTCGCCGGCGCCCTCGCCTCCGTGATCATGTTCCTGGTCAACTTCGCCTGGCTGATCCCTGTCGGACGGTCCAACGACGACGACGGGCCAGGTCTGCTGGGCATGCTCCTCATCATGCTTCTCGGACCGCTCGCCGCCACCGTCATCCAACTGGCGATCAGTCGCTCGCGGGAGTACGAGGCCGACGTCTCCGGTGCCCAGCTCACCGGCGACCCGCTCGCCCTCGCCGGCGCCCTGCGCAAACTGGAGGTGGGCACGAAGCAGCTCCCGCTGCCCCCGGAACCCCGGATCGAGACCGCCAGCCACATGATGATTGCCAACCCCTTCCGTCCGGGGCAGGGTCTCTCGAAGATGTTCTCCACCCACCCGCCGATGGCGGAGCGAATCGCCCGGCTCGAAAAGATGGCAGGTCGTCAGCAGTGAAGACCATCCTCAACGTCATTTGGCTCGTGCTCAGCGGCTTCTGGCTGTTCCTCGGCTACCTGCTCGCCGGCGCGCTGCTCTGCATCACGATTATCGGAATCCCGTTTGGCATCGCGGCGTTCCGTATCGGTGTCTACGCCCTGTGGCCCTTCGGGTACACGGCGGTCGAGCGCCGCGACGCCGGAGCACCGTCCTGCATCGGAAACGTGCTGTGGCTTGTCCTCGCCGGCTGGTGGCTGGCCATCGGCCACATCGTCACCGGCATCGCGCTGTGCGTCACGATCATCGGCATCCCGCTCGGCATCGCCAACTTCAAGCTGATCCCCGTCTCGCTGCTTCCGATGGGCCGCGAGATCGTGCGCACGGACCAGCCGTTCACGGCCGCCGGCCCCACCCAGCGAACCGGCTGGTAAGAGTCGTCGTTGTCCACAACTTCCGGGTTGTCCACAGGCCCGCTCGGATGTCAGTGACGCCCTGCATCATGAACACATGACCGAGAACGAGCAGTTGCTGGAACGGGTGGCCGCCAAAGCGCGGAACACCCGGCCGTGGGGCTAGGCTTCCCTGCCCGAGCCCGTGGACGGGGCGACGCGGGCCCGCGCCGAGGCCGCGCTGGGCTTCCCACTCCCCTCGCTGCTCACCGAGCTGTACCCGCGCATAGGGGACGGCGGATTCGGCCCGGACTACGGTCTGTTGCCCCTGCTCGACAACCCGCCCTCCGGCGAGCCCGCCGCCGTCGCCCAGTACCTCGCCAACCGCGAGAGCGCCGTGAAGGACCCGGACTGGCCGTGGCCCGAGGGCGTCCTGCCGATATCCCACTGGGGTTGCGCGATGTACGCGTGCGTCGACTGCCGCTCCCCGCAGGCCACCGTTCTCCTCTTCGAGCCCAACGCCGGCGACGCCGACCACGCCTGGTACGTCGACGCCCCGAGCCTCACCGACTGGCTGCGCGCCTGGGTCGACGGCACGGGCTGGTACGAGGAGGCCAACGAAGGTCCGGAGCCGACCCCGTGGACCGACTTCCCCATATGTACCGGGAGACGGCCCGGTACGACGGACAAGGCGCCCGCACGGGCCTCCTGAGACAACCGGCCGGGCCCGCTCCCACCGAGAGACGAGGCGCCGTCGGGCGGTGGACGGCGGGCGCCGGGCGGCAGGCCGTGGGCGCCGCCACGCCACGTCCCCGCCCGCCGCCGCGCCCAACCCCACGCCCGTCGGCGCGCCCCGCCCAGGCCGCCGCCTACCGCGAAACCTGCTGCCCCCGCACCCCGTACGCCACCAAACCCACCGCCAGCACACCCACACCTACGACGACCGACACCACCGGAAGCGAGCACGCGAGCACCACACACCCGATCAGCCCCAGCGCCGGTAGGACCCGCGACGCCCTGGACGGCTCGAGCGTCCAGGCCGAGGCGTTGGCCACGGTGTAGTACGCCAGCACACCGAAGGAGGAGAACCCGATCGCCCCACGTACGTCCACCGTGGCGGCCAGGACCGTGACCACCGCGCCCACCGCCAATTCCGCCCGGTGCGGCACCTGGGAACGCGGGTGCACCGCGGCCAGCGCCTGGGGCAGGTGACGGTCCCGGGCCATGGCCAGCATCGTCCGTGAGACGCCCAGGATCAGCGCCAGCAGAGAGCCCAGCGCGGCCACGGCGGCGCCCACCCGCACGACCGGCGCCAGCCCCGGCAGGCCGGCCGCCCGCACCGCGTCGGCCAGCGGCGCCGTCGCCTGCCCCAGACCGCCCGAGCCCAGTACAGAGAGGACAGCCACCGCGACACACCCGTACACCGCCAGCGTGATGCCCAGGGCCAGCGGGATCGCGCGGGGAATCGTGCGCCGCGGGTCCCGCACCTCCTCACCGAGGGTCGCGACGCGCGCGTACCCCGCGAACGCGAAGAACAGCAGGCCGGCCGCTTGGAGGAGTCCGCCGGTGCCTCCTGACAAGCCGACGTCCAGCCGCCCGGAGTCGGCCCGTCCCGACCCCAGACACACCGCCACCACGGAAGCGAGGACAGCGAGGACCACGGCCACGATCACCCGCGTCACCCAGGCGGACTTCTGAATCCCGCCATAGTTCACCGCGGTCAGCGCCACCACGGCCGCGACCGCCACCACGTGCGCCCGCTCCGGCCAGACGTATGCGCCCACGGTGAGCGCCATGGCGGCACAGGAGGCCGTCTTCCCGACGATGAACGACCAGCCTGCGAGATAGCCCCAGAAATCGCCGAGCCGCTCACGCCCGTAGACATACGTGCCGCCCGAGGCCGGATACCGGGCGGCCAGCCGTGCCGAGGACATGGCGTTGCAGTAGGCGACGACGGCTGCCACGGCGAGGGCCGGGAGCAGCCCCGACCCGGCGGCGCGCGCCGCGGGCGCCAGGGCGGCGAAGACCCCGGCGCCGATCATCGAACCGAGACCCACGACGACGGCGTCGCCCACACCGAGGGTGCGACGCAGCTCCGAACCCGCAGGTGTCATGGCTCGCACCATACTGATCAGCGCAACCACCGGGCGCGGTCGGAACGTCTTGCCCATCAAGAGGACAGAGGACAGAGGACATGAACACCGGGGGAAGAGGCCCACAGCACTGGGACAGTGCGGGCACAGCGAGAAAGGGCAGGATCACGGCATGACCGTCATCGGCTGGATCATCCTCGGACTGTTGGCCGGAGCCATCGCCAAGTTCCTGCTGCCGGGCCGCGACCCGGGAGGTTTCATAGGCACCACTCTCATCGGCGTCGCGGGCGCGTTCATCGGCGGCTGGATATCGGCGCGCTGGCTGGACCACCCGATCAGCAAGGACTTCTACGACGGTGCCACCTGGGCGTCGGCGATCGGCGGTTCCCTGGTGCTCCTGGTCGCCTACCGTCTGCTGTTCGGCAACTCGCGCAACTGAACGCGCGCGGACCGCAGACGAGGGAAGGGTGGGCACCGTCGGGTGCCCACCCTTCCCTCGTCGTCATCCGCTCAACAGGTCACCGGTAGTTCACGAACTGCAGTGCGAACTCGAAGTCCTGGCCCTTGAGCAGGGCGATCACGGTCTGCAGGTCGTCCCGGTTCTTCGAGGAGACCCGCAGCTCCTCGCCCTGCACCTGAGCCTTCACGCCCTTGGGGCCCTCGTCGCGGATGAGCTTGGCCACCTTCTTCGCGTTCTCCTGGGAAATGCCCTCCTCGATCGACGCGAAGATCTTGTACTCCTTGCCGGAGAGCTGGGGCTCGCCCGCGTCCAGAGCCTTCAGCGAAATGCCCCGCTTGATCAGCTTGGACTGGAAGACGTCGAGGACAGCGCTCACCCGGTCTTCGGAGTTGGCCTCCATGAGGATCTTCTCCCCGGACCACGAGATCGAGGCCCCCACGCCCTTGAAGTCGTAGCGCTGCGAGATCTCCTTGGCGGCCTGGTTGAGGGCGTTGTCGACCTCCTGCCGCTCGACCTTCGAGACGATGTCGAAACTGGAGTCGGCCATGTCCTGTGGCTCCTTGTATCTGGGTGCGTGTCGGGCCGCGTATCGGGTCCGTACCGGCGTACATCGGCGGCCGCCGAGCCCGGCGGGGTCCTCGGCCGCGTCCGGACAAGCCTAGTCACCCGCCACGCCCCGAGCGGCGATCAATCGGGTGGCGAAGCACCCCTCCACATCAGGTATCGTTTACGTCGTTGCCACAGAGCACCGCCCAAAAGCGGTTCGACGGGCAGCGAACCCCGGCGGTGTGCCCGAGCGGCCAAAGGGAGCAGACTGTAAATCTGCCGGCTCAGCCTTCCCAGGTTCGAATCCTGGCGCCGCCACACGGGAACGAAAGGGCCCTGTGACCTGCCTGAACAGCAGGTCGCAGGGCCCTTCGTCATGCGTCGGCCGCCCAGCGGGCAGACTGGTGCCATGGCCTCGTCCTCCCGTCGCAGAAACTGCCCCGAGTGCCGTCGCGAGATCGCGGTCGTCGCGGGGCGTTACGCGCGCCATGATCCGCCCGGTGCGCGGGGGAGCGGGGAGCTCGTCTCCTGCCCCGGTTCGCGTCGATCGGCGCAACTCGGTGCGGCGCAGCCGTCCTTGGACGGGTACGTCGTCCCCGAGTTCCCCGGACAGTTGCCCCTGTTCTGACCGTTCGGGCCCAGCGCCGCCCTCAGTTCCCGGCCACCGACTTCACCGCTACCGAAGCGGGCGTCGAACCGCTGATCAGCTCCAGCGTCAGGCCGTTCGTGGCCGGGGTGTCGACCAGTTCCGCCAGGACGGCGGCGACGTCGTCGCGCGGAACGGGGCCGCGGCCGGTGCGCGCCTCCAGGCGGACGAGGCCCGTGCCCGCTTCGTCCGTCAGGGCGCCGGGACGTAGGATCGTCCAGTCCAACGCGTCCAGCGAACCCACGTACGCGTCGGCCTCGCCCTTGGCACGCAGGTAGACGTCGAAGATCTCGTCCCCCTGGTGCCGGGGGTCGGCGCCCATGGACGACACGATCACGAAGCGCCGTACGCCCGCCCGGACCGCCGCGTCCGCGAAGAGGACCGCCGCCGCCTTGTCCACCGTGTCCTTGCGTCCCGCCCCGCTTCCGGGGCCGGCCCCCGCGGCGAAGACCGCCGCGTCCGCGCCCCGCAGCCGTTCCGCCACCTGCTCGACCGGGACCGACTCCAGGTCCAGCACGATCGGTTCGGCGCCGGCCGCCCGCAGATCGTCGGCCTGCTCGGCCTTGCGGATGATGCCCGCCACCTCGTCACCGCGCGCGGCGAGCAACCGCTCGAGCCGCAGCGCGATCTGACCATGACCACCAGCGATGACAATGCGCATGTCTTCGACCGTACGCCCCGACGGCCGCCCGCGCCGCACGACTTCGGCCGCCCGCGCCGCACCATTATTCGCCGTTCGCCGTCGGCGCGACCCGTCCCCCGCCCTGTCCCGTCCTGCGGTTCTCGCCGCCCGCCCCGGCTCGCCTCAGGCCGTGTTCCCGTGCCCGTCCCGCCCGTCGCGTCGCCCTTGCCCGCCGCGCCCCTGCCGGGGCAGCCCCAGGTCCGACGCGGTGGTCGAGTCGCCGTACTCCCGTACCGCGCTGGTCCGTGCAACCACACGCCCCCGGTGCACCACGATCCTGCTGTACGCCAGGGACAGCGCGCCCGCCAGCCGGTCCCCGCGTACGGCGACGAGTTCCGCCGGGAAACCCGCCTCCACCCGTACCTCGGGCAGACCCATGGCCGCCCGCGCCGCCGCGCTCACCGCGTCGTAGGCCTCCTCGGGGCGCAGCCCGTGACGGGAGGCCAGCAGGTACGCCGCCTCCAGGGGGTCCCCGCGCCCGACCGGGTTGGACACGTCCCGCAGCGCACCGCTCCCCGCGGCGACCCGCACCCCGGCCGCCCGCAGCAGCCGTACCGGAGCGGTGCCGTCGGGAAGCTCCACGGCGCCGCAGGCGCCCTGCGGCAGGCAGACCACCGTCACCCCGGCCGCCGCGAGCTGGTCCGCGGCCCGGGAGACCACCTCGGCGGGCAGCTTGCCCAGGCCGTCGCAGGGGCCGAGGGCCACGCCGGGACGCAGCCCGCCCGCCATCGCCGCCAGGCGGGCCAGCCGCGCCGGGTCGGCGGCGTCCGTGTGCAGGTCGACCGGGCAGCCGTGCTCGGCGGCGACCTCCAGGACCGCCTCCACGTACCCCGTCGGATCGGGGTCCAGGTCCGGACACCCGCCCACCACGTCCGCGCCCATCTTGAGCGCGTCCCGCAGCATCGCCAGCCCGTCGGCCCCGGCCACCCCGGTCAGGACCCTCGGCATGGCCACCGCGGTCAGTTCGGCGAGCCCGCGCAGCGAGCGCCGGGCCCGCAGTACGGCGGTCAGCGCGCCCAGCCCCGGAACGTCGCCCACCCGCACGTGCGCCCGTAGCGCGGTGGCCCCGTGTCCCAGTTGGAGCAGGGCGGCCTCAGTGGCCCGGCGCTGGACGTCCTCGGGGTCGTAGGAGACGGGCCCGGGGGCGTCGGCCGTCAGGGCCGTGTCGGCGTGGACGTGGGGATCGACGGGGGCGGGGAGGAGCAGGTAACCGCCGAGGTCCAGGCGGGTGCCGGGACCGGACGCGCGCCCCGGGGTCAGGCTGCCGGCCGTGCCGACCGCCTCGATACGGCCGCCGCAGAGCCGTACGTCCACGGTCCGGCCGTCGGTGAGCCGCGCCCCGCACAGCAGGAGCGAACCGCGGTCGGCGGGGCCCGAGGGGGAGGGCGAGTGGGGCGGCTGCGGCTGACTGTCGGGCATCGCGCTCCTCTGGGCTCGGGGCTGCGCAGTGGGGGACGCAAGATCACGCAGAGTGAGTCGAGCCTAGGACGGTGATCAGCCCGTGGCGCGGAGGAGCGAAATAGTCGTACCGGTGCGGTCTGCCCTCCCGCGGCGGGCGGGACGAGACCGGGGCAGGGGCGGCGAAACGGATTTGGGCGAACGGTGGGCGACCGTGTAATGTCTTCATCGCTCGCCCCAATAGCTCAGTCGGCAGAGCGTCTCCATGGTAAGGAGAAGGTCAACGGTTCGATTCCGTTTTGGGGCTCTGGTGTGAGAGGTTCCCCGTCGCGAGGCGGGGTCCGATCGCATCACAGCGGTGTAGCTCAGTCGGTAGAGCAAGCGGCTCATAATCGCTGTGTCACCGGTTCAAGTCCGGTCACCGCTACTCTCAGTAGCCGATTGCGGGGTCGGTCCTTCAATCGGCTACTCTTTCCTGCGTTAATACAATCAACCCGTCCGTCAAGGAGCACTCACGTGGCTGCCACCGACGTCCGCCCGAAGATCACGCTGGCCTGCGTGGAGTGCAAGGAGCGGAACTACATCACCAAGAAGAACCGGCGTAACAACCCGGACCGACTGGAGATGAAGAAGCACTGCCCGCGTTGCAACGCGCACACCGCGCACCGCGAAACGCGATAGACACAGGCTCGTACACGAGGCCGTCCCCGAGGCTTGGGGGCGGCCTCGTGTCGTTGTCACCGCCACTCGTTGGCCAAGACACCCGTTGGTCGAGCCACTCGTTGGTAAGGCCACTCGTCGGCACAGCCGCGAAGAGCAGCAGCAGGAGGTTGCCAGCCCATGGCGCTCGACCAGACGTTCGTGGGGCGGACCTATCCGCCGACCGCGCCCTACGAGGTGGGCCGGGAGAAGATCCGTGAGTTCGCGGAGGCGGTGGGGGACACCAACCCGGCGTACACCGACGCGCAGGCCGCGAAGGTGCTCGGCCACTCCGATGTGATCGCTCCGCCGACGTTCGTGTTCTCGATCACGTTCAAGGCGGCCGGTCAGGTCATCGAGGACCCGCAGCTCGGCCTGGACTACGGCCGGGTGGTGCACGGCGACCAGAAGTTCGCCTACGCCCGTCCGGTGCGTGCCGGCGACCGACTCACGGTCACCTCCACCATCGAGGCGATCAAGTCGATGGCGGGCAACGACATCCTGGACATCCGCGGCGAGGTCCACGACGAGGCCGGCGAGCACGTCGTGACCGCCTGGACCAAGCTCGTGGCCCGCGCGGCCGAGGAGGCGTGAGCATTCCATGACGCATCCCACGAATCCCACGACGCATCCCATGACGCGCCCCGCGACGGCGAAGATCGCGTGCAGCGACGTCGAGGTCGGCACCGAACTGCCCGCGCAGAGCTTCCCCGTGGACCGCGCCACGCTCGTGCGGTACGCGGGTGCCTCCGGCGACTTCAACCCGATCCACTGGAACGAGAAGTTCGCCAAGGAGGTCGGCCTGCCGGACGTCATCGCGCACGGCATGTTCACCATGGCCGAGGCGATCCGCGTCGTCACCGACTGGACCGGGGACCCGGGCGCGGTCGTGGAGTACGGCGTCCGCTTCACCAGGCCCGTCGTCGTCCCGAACGACGACCGGGGTGCCGTGATCGAGGTCAGCGGCAAGGTGGCGGCCAAGCTCGACGACAACACCGTCCGCGTCGACCTCACGGCCACCAGCGCCGGCCAGAAGGTTCTCGGCATGTCCCGGGCGGTCGTGCGACTGGGCTGACCGGCCTGTTCGGTCCCGCCTGCTCCGCTCACGAGAGGCCGCAGGGGTAAGGGGCGTTCTGTATGGAGGACGCCCCTTACCGCTTCGCGATCCCGTCCCGCCGCCGTACCGACGGCGCGGCCGCCCTCGTACTGACCGAACGAGACAGAACGCTGCACAGGACACGAGAGGAGGATCCTCCCTTGGGCCGTGCCGAACCGGCCCCCGCAGGCACCGCAGGCACCGAGGCACCGAGGCCCTCAAGGACTTCGTCTCACTTCGTCCCGCTCCGGCACCCGCATTGACCGAAGAACGCCCGGCCGTCCGGTCGGGGCGTTTCCCGCTGCCCGGCGCTGTCAGTGGCGTCTCGTAGTCTTGAGCGCGTGCAGGAACTCCACGACGCTCCCCTCGCCCCGCTGACCACCTTCCGACTAGGAGGACCGGCGACCCGGCTGGTCACGGCCACGACCGACGCCGAAGTGATCGCCGCCGTCCGCGAGGCCGACGACACCGGCACCCCCCTGCTGCTCATCGGCGGCGGATCCAACCTGGTCATCGGCGACAAGGGCTTCGAGGGCACCGCCCTGCACATCGCCACCCGAGGCCTCCTGCTCGACGGCACCACGCTGGAGCTGGCGGCCGGCGAGATCTGGACCGACGCCGTCGCTCGCACCGTCGAGGCCGGCCTGGCGGGTGTCGAGTGCCTGGCCGGCATCCCCGGCTCGGCGGGCGCCACGCCCATCCAGAACGTCGGCGCGTACGGCCAGGAGGTGTCCTCCACGATCACCGAGGTGATCGCCTACGACCGTAGGTCCCGCGAAACGGTCGCCCTCTCCACCACCGACTGCGGCTTCTCCTACCGCCACAGCCGCTTCAAGGCCGAGCCCGAGCGGTACGTCGTCCTGCGGGTCCGCTTCGAGCTGGAGGACGCCGGCGGCCTCTCCGCGCCGTTGCGCTACGCCGAGACGGCCCGCGCCCTCGGCGTCGGGGCGGGCGACCGGGTGCCGCTGACGACCGCCCGGGAAACCGTGCTGAAGCTGCGCGCGGGGAAGGGGATGGTGCTGGACCCCGAGGACCACGACACCTGGTCGGCCGGGTCGTTCTTCACCAACCCGATCCTCACGGACGAGGAGTTCGCCGCGTTCCGCTCGCGCGCGGCCATGCTCCTCGGGGACGCCGTGGAGCCGCCCGCCTTCCCGGCCGGTGAGGGCCGCGTCAAGACCTCCGCGGCCTGGCTGATCGACAGAGCGGGCTTCACCAAGGGCTACGGCACCGGCCCCGCCCGCATCTCCACCAAGCACACCCTCGCCCTCACCAACCGCGGCGAGGCGACCGCGGAGGACCTGCTCGCCCTGGCCCGCGAGGTCGTCGCCGGGGTCCAGGACGCCTTCGGCGTCACGCTGGTCAACGAACCGGTGACGGTCGGCGTGAGCCTGTGACCGCAGGCGGCAGCGCAGGCAGTACCGGCAGTACGGGCACTACTGGCAGTACTGGCAGTACAGGCCCTCAGTAGGCCACCCCTACGCCCTGCTTCACCGTCCCCGTGTCCTCGGTCATGGCGAGCATCGCGTGGGCGACGTCGGCGCGGCCGATGAAGCGCCCCTTGGACGGAAAACCGCCGATCACCGTCCGGTACCGGCCCGAGAGCGGTTTGTCCTGCAGCCGCGGCGGCCGGACGGCGGTCCAGTCCGTGGCGCTGCGCGCGATCTCCGCCTCCATGGCACGCAGGTCGGCGTAGATGTCCTTGAGGACGGCGGATACGACGCCGCGCGCGGCCCGGTCCAGCAGTCCCGCGTCCTGCGCCTCCGGCCCGACCGGAGCGGCACTGACCACCACCAGCCGGCGCACACCCTCCGCCTCCATCGCGCCGAGGACCGTACGGGTCAGCCTGGTCCCGACCCCGGCGTCGGCGCGGCTGCGGGCGCCGAGCCCGGACAGCACGGCGTCCCGGCCGGCCACCGCGGACTGCACCGCCGCCGGATCGCCCAGGTCCGCCCGGAACACCTCCAGGCGCTCCCCGTCCACGTGCAGCCGCGCGGGATCCCGTACGACGGCCGTGACCCGATGCCCGGCGCCGAGCGCCTGCCGGACGATCTCCTGACCGATGCCCCCGGTGGCACCGAACACGGTGAGTTCCATGACGTACTCCCTTCCACGCGGCGCGGTGTGGCCGCCCAGGGTGGGTGAGTACTCACTCACCCCCATCTCCTCTAGAGTGAGTAAGTACTCACCCACTAGTCAAGCCCCGACTGGAGCAGCCATGCCGCCCGCCAAGCCGGCCCGGGAGCGCATCCTGGACGCCGCCCATGAGCTGATGCTGACCGTCGGGCTCGCCCGCGCCACCACCAAGGAGATCGCAAGGGTGGCCGACTGCTCCGAGGCCGCGCTGTACAAGCACTTCGCGAGCAAGGAGGAGCTGTTCATCCGGGTCCTCTCCGAACGGCTCCCGAGGCTGACCCCCTTGCTCCGGGGCCTCACGGCCGAGCCCGGACGGGCCCCGCTCGAAGAGAACCTCACGGAGATCGCCCACCAGGCCGCGCTCTTCTACGAACAGAGCTTCCCGATCGCCGCGTCGCTGTACGCCCAGACGCAGCTCAAGCGCCGCCACGACGAGGCGATGCGCGAGCTGGGCACCGGCCCGCACCTGCCGATCGAGGGCCTCGACACGTATCTGCGGGCGGAGCAGGCCGCGGGCCGCGTCAGCGCCGACGCGGACACCTTCGCGGCCGCGTCGCTCCTGCTGGGGGCCTGCGCGCAGCGGGCGTTCGCGTACGACGCGACCCCGACCGGCGTACGCCCGCCGGCCGACGCCTTCGCACGCCGCCTGTCCCGAACGCTCCTCGCCGGGCTCCGCTGACCACCGAACCCCAAGCCCGAACTCCAGGCCGGACCCCAAGCCCGAACCCCACGCCCGAACCCCACGCCCGAACCCCCGCACCCCCGTGCGCCCCGCCCGCCTACGCCGTCAGCCAGTCGTCCACCCCCGCCAGCAGCTTCCCCTTGACCTCCTGCGGCGCGGCCGACCCCCGCACCGACTGACGCGCCAGTTCCGCCAGCTCCGCGTCGGTGAACCCGTGGTGCTCCCGCGCGATCCCGTACTGGGCCGCCAGCCGGGCCCCGAACAGCAGCGGATCGTCCGCGCCCAGCGCCATCGGCACCCCCGCATCGAACAGCCTCCGCAGCGGCACGTCCTCCGGCTTCTCGTACACACCGAGGGCGACATTCGACGCCGGACACACCTCGCACGTCACCTGCCGGTCGGCGAGCCGCTTCAGCAGTCGCGGATCCTCCGCCGCGCGTACGCCGTGCCCGATCCGGTCGGCCTCCAGGTCGTCCAGACAGTCCCGCACCGACGCAGGACCCGTCAGCTCACCCCCGTGCGGCGCGGACAGCAGCCCGCCCTCCCGCGCGATCGCGAACGCCCGGTCGAAGTCACGGGCCATCCCCCGGCGTTCGTCGTTCGACAGCCCGAAGCCGACCACGCCCCGCTCCGCGTACCGCACCGCCAGCCGCGCCAGCGTCCGCGCGTCCAGGGGGTGCTTCATCCGGTTCGCGGCCACCAGCACCCGCATCCCGATCCCGGTGTCCCGCACGGTCGTCTCCACCGCGTCCAGGATGATCTCCAGCGCCGGAATCAAGCCACCCAGCCGCGGCGCGTAGGACGTCGGATCGACCTGGATCTCCAGCCACCCCGACCCGTCCCGCAGATCCTCCTCCGCGGCCTCCCGCACCAGCCGCTGGATGTCCTCCGGCGTCTGCAGACACGACCGCGCCGCGTCGTACAGCCGCTGGAAGCGGAACCAGCCCCGCTCGTCGGTCGCCCGCAGCTTCGGCGACTCCCCGCGGCTCAGTGCGTCGGTCAGCGTGTCGGGCAGCCGCACGCCGTGTTTGTCGGCCAGTTCCAGCAGGGTCGTGGGCCGCATCGATCCGGTGAAGTGCAGGTGGAGATGGGCCTTGGGCAGTTCAGAGACATCACGTACACGCGCCATTTGTTGATCCTGCCGCACGACACGCCCGGTCCGACAGCACTTTCCCCGTACGTGGTCTTGCTCGCACAAACAACGCACAACCAAACAGGGGCCGCACCTCGACGCCGAGGTGCGGCCCCTGCCGGGAAACGAAGGGGAGGAGGGGGCGGTCAGTCCCGCGCCTCCGCCAGCAGCTTCTGGATCCGGCTCACGCCCTCGACGAGGTCCTCGTCCCCGAGCGCGTACGACAGCCGCAGGTACCCGGGCGTACCGAACGCCTCACCCGGTACCACCGCGACCTCGGCCTCCTCCAGGATCAGCGCGGCCAGCTCGACCGAGTTCTGCGGACGCCTGCCGCGGATCTCCTTGCCGAGCAGCGCCTTCACCGACGGGTAGGCGTAGAACGCGCCCTTGGGCTCCGGGCACAGCACGCCGTCGATCTCGTTGAGCATCCGCACGATGGTCTGGCGGCGCCGGTCGAAGGCCTCCCGCATCTTCGCCACGGCGTCCAGGTCGCCGGAGACCGCGGCGAGCGCGGCCGCCTGGGACACGTTGGCCACGTTGGACGTCGCGTGCGACTGGAGGTTCGTCGCGGCCTTGACGACGTCCTTCGGGCCGATGACCCACCCGACCCGCCAGCCGGTCATCGCGTACGTCTTCGCCACACCGTTGACCACGATGCACTTGTCGCGCAGCTCGGGCAGCAGCGCCGGCATGGACACGGAGAAGGCGTCGCCGTAGACGAGGTGCTCGTAGATCTCGTCGGTCAGCACCCACAGACCGTGCTCGACGGCCCACGTGCCGATCGCCTCGGTCTCGGCCTCGCTGTACACGGCCCCCGTCGGGTTCGACGGCGACACGAAGAGGACGACCTTGGTCTTCTTGGTGCGCGCGGCCTCCAACTGCTCCACGCTCACCCGGTAGCCGGTCGTCTCGTCGGCGACGACCTCGACGGGCACACCGCCGGCCAGCCGGATCGACTCGGGGTACGTCGTCCAGTACGGCGCCGGGACGATGACCTCGTCGCCCGGGTCGAGGATCGCGGCGAACGCCTCGTAGATGGCCTGCTTGCCGCCGTTGGTGACCAGGATCTGCGACGGGTCGACCTCGTACCCGGAGTCGCGCAGCGTCTTCGCGGCGATCGCGGCCTTCAGCTCGGGCAGTCCGCCGGCCGGCGTGTAGCGGTGGTACTTCGGGTTCTTGCACGCCTCGACGGCGGCCTCGACGATGTAGTCCGGCGTCGGGAAGTCGGGCTCACCCGCGCCGAAGCCGATCACTGGACGCCCGGCGGCCTTGAGGGCCTTCGCCTTGGCGTCCACGGCGAGGGTCGCGGACTCGGAGATCGCGCCGATGCGGGCGGAGACCCGGTGCTCGGTGGGAGGGGTTGCAGGGCTCATGGCCCCATCGTTCCAGACCGGAAACTTCCCCGGCACACGGGTTTCACGGACTGAACAGGACTGGCCCCCGGACCGGCACCGGACCGGCACCGGGCCGGGACCGGACCGGTGCAGGACCGGGTGGGGGCCCTGAACATCAGTCCGGACGTGCTTTCTGTTCGACGCCCGGCCCCTGAACACGTACACTCTCACCTCGTTGGCCTTCACTGGCCCGCGATCATCCGGCGCACACCAAGCGTCCGGGCGGATGCGGTACGTTGGGGGACACACAAAGGGTCGTAGCTCAATTGGTAGAGCACTGGTCTCCAAAACCAGCGGTTGGGGGTTCAAGTCCCTCCGGCCCTGCTACACACGCCTTCGCCAGGATGTGTGCGCATGTACGTACAGCAATGCACCGCCGTGCGGCTCCAACCGGGCGCGGCACGGCCACGACCCGGAATCAGGTGAGGACGAGTGACGGACGCCGTGGGCTCCATCGACATGCCTGATGCCCAGGACGAGGCGCCGGACTCCAAGAGGAAGTCGCGCAAGGGCGGCAAGCGAGGCAAGAAGGGCCCGCTGAAGCGGCTCGCGCTCTTCTACCGCCAGATCGTCGCGGAGCTGCGCAAGGTTGTCTGGCCCAGCCGCAACCAGCTAACCACGTACACCACCGTGGTGATCATCTTTGTGGTCATCATGATCGGCCTGGTGACTCTGATTGACTATGGCTTCTCTCACGCCGCCAAGTACGTCTTCGGCTGAGTCGAGAGCGAAGGGCGCCGAGGTACCCGGCGCCCCTTTCGCGTGTTCCACCCCTATGTATCCAGGAAGAAGCAGCCACAGTGTCTGACCCGAACGTGAACGACGCCATCGAGCCGGTCGAGTCCGTCGAGGACGAGCCCGGCACCGTCGAGGGCGCCGACAACGAGGACACCGAGGCCTCCGCCGAGGCCGAGGCTGCCGACGACACCGTCGTCGCGGAAGCGGAAGCTGACGCGGAGGCCGAAGCGGACGTGGACGAGACCGCGGAGCCGACCGAGACCGCGGACGTGGACGAGACCGCGGACGCGGACGACGTGGAGGCCGTCCAGGCCGAAGCGGAGGCCGAGGAGCCCGAGCCCGAGCTCGACCCGATCGACAAGCTCCGCCAGGAGCTGCGCGTCCTCCCCGGCGAGTGGTACGTCATCCACACCTACGCCGGTTACGAGAACCGCGTGAAGACCAACCTCGAGCAGCGTGCCGTCTCGCTGAACGTCGAGGACTTCATCTTCCAGGCCGAGGTGCCGCAGGAAGAGGTCGCGCAGATCAAGAACGGCGAGCGCAAGACGATCCGTCAGAACAAGCTCCCCGGCTACGTGCTGGTGCGCATGGACCTGACGAACGAGTCCTGGGGTGTCGTCCGCAACACCCCCGGCGTCACCGGCTTCGTCGGCAACGCCTACGACCCGTACCCGCTGACGCTGGACGAGATCGTCAAGATGCTCGCCCCGGAGGCCGAGGAGAAGGCCGCCCGCGAGGCCGCCGAGGCCGAGGGCAAGCCGGCTCCGCAGCGCAAGGTCGAGGTCCAGGTCCTGGACTTCGAGGTCGGCGACTCGGTCACCGTCACCGACGGCCCGTTCGCGACGCTGCAGGCCACGATCAACGAGATCAACGCCGACTCGAAGAAGGTCAAGGGCCTCGTCGAGATCTTCGGCCGCGAGACCCCGGTCGAGCTGAGCTTCGACCAGATCCAGAAGAACTGATCCTTCGGGTATCTGTACTTCCGGCCAGGTCAGACAGGCTCCCAAGGCCTGTCTGACCTGCTCGGTTTTTAGCCGCGCAGGAGTACCCGTTAGGGTTATGCGGTTGCCTTCGGGCAGTGGAACGTGAAAGCGCCTAGTGCGCACGACAATCGACAATGAAATGGGAGAGGACCCGAAATGCCTCCCAAGAAGAAGAAGGTCACGGGGCTCATCAAGCTCCAGATCCAGGCCGGTGCCGCGAACCCGGCTCCGCCGGTCGGCCCCGCGCTGGGCCAGCACGGCGTCAACATCATGGAGTTCTGCAAGGCCTACAACGCCGCGACCGAGTCGCAGCGTGGCTGGGTCATCCCGGTGGAGATCACGGTCTACGAGGACCGTTCCTTCACCTTCATCACCAAGACCCCGCCGGCCGCGAAGATGATCCTCAAGGCCGCGGGCGTGGAGAAGGGCTCCGGCGAGCCGCACAAGACCAAGGTCGCGAAGATCACGCGTGACCAGGTCCGTGAGATCGCCACCACCAAGATGCCCGACCTCAACGCCAACGACCTGGACCAGGCGGAGAAGATCATCGCCGGTACCGCTCGTTCCATGGGCGTCACGGTCGAGGGCTGACCTCCACCCCCGTAAGCCAGCCACGCGGCGGTAGCCGCAAGGTCAGGACAGTGTGGCAGGGCCGGCTCGGCCCGCACCACGACTCCTCAGAAGCCAACAGGAGCAGTAGTGAGCAAGCGCAGCAAGTCTCTCCGCGCTGCGGACGCCAAGATCGACCGGGACAAGCTCTACGCCCCGCTCGAGGCCGTGCGTCTCGCCAAGGAGACCTCCACGAGCAAGTTCGACGGCACCGTCGAGATCGCCTTCCGCCTGGGTGTCGACCCGCGCAAGGCCGACCAGATGGTCCGTGGCACCGTGAACCTCCCGCACGGCACCGGTAAGACCGCCCGGGTCCTGGTCTTCGCGACCGGTGACCGTGCCGAGGCCGCGACCGCCGCGGGCGCCGACATCGTCGGCTCCGACGAACTGATCGACGAGGTGGCGAAGGGCCGTCTGGACTTCGACGCCGTCGTCGCCACCCCGGACCTCATGGGCAAGGTCGGCCGCCTCGGCCGCGTGCTCGGTCCCCGTGGTCTCATGCCGAACCCCAAGACCGGCACCGTGACCCCGGACGTGACCAAGGCCGTCACCGAGATCAAGGGCGGCAAGATCGAGTTCCGCGTCGACAAGCACTCGAACCTGCACTTCATCATCGGCAAGACGTCGTTCGACGACGCCAAGCTGGTGGAGAACTACGGCGCGGCGCTGGAGGAGATCCTCCGTCTGAAGCCGTCCGCCGCCAAGGGCCGCTACATCAAGAAGGCCGCCATCAGCACCACGATGGGCCCCGGCATTCCGCTCGACTCCAACCGCACCCGCAACCTCCTCGTCGAGGAGGACCCGGCCGCGGTCTGAGCGAGCAGCTCGCCCCACCGGTTCACGGGCCCCGCACCTTCCGAGGTGCGGGGCCCGTCCCTTTTCCCGGCGCCCTGGGTTAGCGTGCGGGCAGCGAGCGGACTCGCGCATGGGGCGCAAGGGCCGTACGGGGCGCAAGGGGTGGGCGGATGACGGGCACGAGGGCACGCCGTACGGTCGTCTCGATCGCGGTGTCGGCCGCGCTGGCGTGCGGCACCGCCTGCACCGCCTCCGGAGGATCCACCGGCTCCACGGACTCCACCGGCTCCACCGCGCCGCCCGCGTCCACCGCGCCGCCCGCCGCCACCCCACCGCGCTCCGCCCCACCGCGCTCCGCCCCGCCGTCCTCCGGCCCCGCGTCCTCGGACCCCCCGGCCCTCACCGGCCCCTCGGCCGAGTCCCTGCGCGCGGTGGAACGGGCCACCGGGCGGGCGGGTTCGGCGCGGGTGGAGTCCACCACCGTGATGGGCAGCGAGCTGTCCCTGGAGGCCACGGGCGCCCTCGGCTGGCGCGACGGTCTCACCGGCACCCTGACCATCACGTACACCGGCGGCACGACCGCCGAGACCATGCGCCGCCTGGGCACCGAGGCGATGGAGGCCCGGTATCTGCCCGACGCCTACTACGCCAGGATGGGCGACGAGTTCGCCGACCGGATGGGCGGCCGGCACTGGATCAAGTACGTGTACGCCGACCTGGAGGACCTCGGCGGCGGCGCGGGTGCCGGGTTCGCGGACCAGATGCGCAGCACCACGCCCCACCAGGCGGTGAAGCGGCTGCTGGCCTCCGGCACCGTACGCGAGGTCGGCGAGGAGACGACGCGCGGCCGGCGCACCACGCACTGGTCGGGCAAGGTGGGCGGGGCCACCGCCCAGACGGTCGACATCTGGGTGGACGACCGCGACCTGCTGGTCAAGAAGGTCGAGCGAGGGCGGACGGAGACCGGGGAGCTGACCCAGACCGCCTACTACAGCGACTACGGCGTGGCCGTCTCCGCCAAGCGCCCTCCGGCCGCCGACACGGCGGACTTCAAGGAACTGCTGGCAGCACAGGGCCGTTAAGAACGGTCCTGGCACAGAAATCACAAGATCGTTCGAACCGATTCGGATATGCTCGCGTCCTTTGTTGTGGAGAGCTGCTGTGGAGCAGCGGTGTGTCTCCTGTGCTCCCGTGCTCCCGTGCTCCTGCGCTTCTGTGCTCCTTTGTTCCTTTGGTTCCTTGAATCCCGTGGGGGGAATTCCATGAAGACTTCCGTACGCGTGCCCGTGGGCGCCGGACTGGTCGCCCTGCTGCTCGCCGCCGGGGCGGTGGGCTGTGCCGGCGAGGACAAGACCGACAAGGCGGACCGGTCCCCGGACATGACCCCGGCCGCTGCCGTCGCCAAGGCCGCGAAGAACACGGAGGAGATCGACTCCCTCCGCTACCGCATGACCGGCGAGGTCCCCGAGGAGGGGCGGGTCAAGGCCGAGGCCCAGATGCAGATCAAGCCCGAGCTCGCGATGAGCATGAAGATGACGGCGCTCGACCAGGGAGCCGGCGGCACCGCGGAGATCCGGCTCGTCGACAACGCCATGTACATCGGCGGCGGCCCCCAGGCAGCCAAGGAGATGGACGGCAAGAGCTGGATCAAGTTCGACCTGTCCGCGATGGGCGCCGGCGACGAGCTGAACCAGTTGGCCGGCGCCTCCCAGGCCGACCAGAACCCGGCGGCCGAGTCCACCTTCCTCACCGGGGCCAAGGACGTCGAGAAGGTCGGCACCGAGACCGTCGAGGGCGTGAAGACCACCCACTACAAGGGCACGGTCACCCTGGCCGACCTGGAGAAGTCCCTCGGCGACGAGGACAAGGCCACCCGGGACAAGCGCCAGAAGAGCATCGAGCAGTACGAGAAGATGGGGCTCGACAAGCTCACCATGGACATGTGGGTCGACGGCGACGACCAGACCAAGCAGTTCCGCATGCGCGGCGAAGCCGACAAGGGCCCGATGGACATGACCATCACCTTCCTCGGCGTCAACGAGCCCGTGAAGGTCACCGCCCCGCCGGCCAAGGACACCGCCGACCTGGCCGAGATGATGAAGGGGGCCCAGCAGGGCTGAGGCGGCCGCGCCCGGCCCGTCGGGTCGCCGCAGGGGCGGATTTGCTCGACACTGCCCCGTTCACGTACGCTTCCACAGAAGCCAAAGACCGCTGGTCGTTGCCGTGTGCTCGCGAGAGGACATGGTGGCCGAAGGATCCGCTGAACTGCGGACGACCCGCGCAGGTGACTGTGGATGAGCTCCCGTCAGTCCGCGCCTCGTGCGTGCGGCGAGCGGTCGAGCCACGCCCCGTGCGCCTGCGCCGGGGCGTTTCGTTTGCCCAGTCCTCCTTCGGGTCCGCGCGGTCCGAATCACCCGGAAGGAGGCCGAGGCTCTATGGCAACGCCCGAAAAGGCTGCCGCGGTTGCCGAGCTGACGGACAAGTTCCGCAGCTCCAACGCCGCCGTGCTGACCGAGTACCGCGGTCTCACCGTGGCGCAGCTCAAGACGCTGCGCCGGTCGCTCGGTGAGAACGCCCAGTACGCCGTGGTGAAGAACACGCTGACCAAGATTGCGGCCGACGAGGCCGGGATCACGCTCGACGACCAGCTCTTCGCTGGTCCGACGGCCGTCGCCTTCGTCACCGGTGACCCGGTGGAGTCGGCGAAGGGTCTGCGCGACTTCTCCAAGGACAACCCGAATCTCGTCATCAAGGGCGGTGTCCTTGACGGCAAGGCGATGACCGCCGACGAGATCAAGAAGCTTGCGGACCTCGAGTCCCGCGAGGTTCTGCTCTCCAAGCTGGCGGGTGCCTTCAAGGGCAAGCAGACTCAGGCTGCTCAGCTCTTCCAGGCGCTTCCCTCGAAGCTCGTCCGCACCGTGGACGCGCTCCGTGCCAAGCAGGACGAGCAGGGCGGTGCCGAGTAATTCGGCTCGCTTTCCGATCCTCGCCGCATGAACCGCATGAGGTGAGGGTCGACGCGGGCCCGACGTACGCCCGCCTCACCCCGTACATCCGGCACCTGCCGAATTAGTGGAAGGACCGCCATCATGGCGAAGCTCAGCCAGGACGACCTGCTCGCCCAGTTCGAGGAGATGACCCTCATTGAGCTCTCCGAGTTCGTGAAGGCCTTCGAGGACAAGTTCGACGTCACCGCCGCCGCCGCGGTCGCCGCCGCCCCGGTCGGCCCCGCCGCCGTGGTCGAGGCCGAGGCCGAGCAGGACGAGTTCGACGTCGTCCTCACCGGTGCCGGCGACAAGAAGATCCAGGTCATCAAGGTCGTGCGCGAGCTGACCTCCCTGGGTCTGAAGGAGGCCAAGGACCTCGTGGACGGCGCCCCGAAGCCCGTCCTCGAGAAGGTCGCCAAGGACGCCGCCGAGAAGGCCGCCGAGTCTCTCAAGGGCGCCGGCGCCTCGGTCGAGGTCAAGTAACACCGCACGGGTAACACCGCACGGGTAACCCGTGCGGGTACCACGGGTAACACCGCACGGGCACCACGGACTCCGAGAGGGTCTGTAACGCCCGGGCCCCGAAGAGCGATCATCCATCCGGGTGGTCGCTCTTCGGCGTATCCAGGGTCCGGCTGCGGCTGCCTTGCACGCGTGACGGTGAAGAGTAGGGTGATCTTCGTCGTGCCGTCGCCGGGGCCCTGAGAGCCCCCTGGCGGCAACCGGTTTGGGCAAGGGGGGCCTTGACGAACCGCACGCAGCGCGCGATTCTCAGGGCGTCGTCACAAGGATCCGAATCCGAGGCATGGATCGACGGCGAAGAGGGCAGTATCTGGGTGCGTTGAGGGCGAGGCCTTGCCGCACAGGTGGTGAGAACAACGAGGAGCGAACACGGTTGCAGAGAACCGCACTGGACATCAGTGTGCCAAGTGGCTACACTGACCCTTTGCGCTGCCTGTTAGCTGCCCCCTGCCCGTCACCAGGGGTCCGCCCTCGCCCGAGCACTGACGACCAGAGCATGCCTGACCTGGCTCTTTAGCCACATCAGGCACCCCCTGTCTCCGTGCACGGAAGAGGGACCGGTACGCGCGTAGTGAGTCCGAGCCCTCGGAAGGACCCCCTCTTGGCCGCCTCGCGCAATGCCTCGACCGCGAATACGAACAACGCTGCCAGCACCGCCCCGCTGCGCATCTCCTTTGCAAAGATCAAGGAGCCCCTCGAGGTTCCGAACCTTCTCGCGCTGCAAACCGAGAGCTTTGACTGGCTGCTCGGCAACGACGCCTGGAAGGCTCGCGTCGAGTCGGCTCTGGAGTCCGGTCGGGACGTCCCCACCAAGTCCGGTCTGGAAGAGATCTTCGAGGAGATCTCGCCGATCGAGGACTTCTCCGGGTCGATGTCGCTGACCTTCCGCGACCACCGTTTCGAGCCCCCGAAGAACAGCATCGACGAGTGCAAGGACCGCGACTTCACGTACGCGGCCCCGCTCTTCGTCACCGCCGAGTTCACCAACAACGAGACCGGCGAGATCAAGTCCCAGACGGTCTTCATGGGCGACTTCCCGCTCATGACCAACAAGGGCACCTTCGTCATCAACGGCACCGAGCGTGTCGTCGTGTCGCAGCTCGTCCGTTCGCCGGGTGTCTACTTCGACTCCTCCATCGACAAGACGTCCGACAAGGACATCTTCTCCACCAAGATCATCCCGTCCCGGGGTGCCTGGCTGGAGATGGAGATCGACAAGCGCGACATGGTCGGTGTCCGCATCGACCGCAAGCGCAAGCAGTCCGTGACCGTCCTGCTCAAGGCCCTCGGTTGGACGACCGAGCGGATCCTCGAGGAGTTCGGCGAGTACGAGTCCATGCGCGCCACCCTGGAGAAGGACCACACCCAGGGCCAGGACGACGCGCTGCTCGACATCTACCGCAAGCTGCGTCCGGGCGAGCCCCCCACGCGTGAGGCCGCGCAGACGCTGCTCGAGAACCTCTACTTCAACCCGAAGCGCTACGACCTCGCCAAGGTCGGCCGCTACAAGGTGAACAAGAAGCTCGGCGCCGAGGAGCCCCTGGACGCCGGCGTCCTCACCACCGACGACGTCATCGCCAGCATCAAGTACCTGGTGAAGCTGCACGCCGGTGAGACCGAGACGATGGGCGAGTCGGGCCGGGAGATCGTCGTCGAGACCGACGACATCGACCACTTCGGCAACCGCCGCATCCGTAACGTCGGCGAGCTGATCCAGAACCAGGTCCGTACGGGTCTCGCCCGTATGGAGCGCGTCGTGCGTGAGCGCATGACCACCCAGGACGTCGAGGCGATCACGCCGCAGACCCTGATCAACATCCGGCCGGTCGTCGCCTCCATCAAGGAGTTCTTCGGCACCAGCCAGCTCTCCCAGTTCATGGACCAGAACAACCCGCTGTCGGGCCTGACGCACAAGCGTCGTCTCAACGCGCTCGGCCCGGGTGGTCTCTCCCGTGAGCGGGCCGGCTTCGAGGTCCGTGACGTCCACCCGTCGCACTACGGCCGCATGTGCCCGATCGAGACGCCGGAAGGACCGAACATCGGTCTGATCGGCTCGCTCGCCTCGTACGGCCGGATCAACCCGTTCGGCTTCATCGAGACGCCGTACCGCAAGGTCGTCGACGGCCAGGTCACGGACGACGTGGACTACCTGACCGCCGACGAGGAGGACCGCTTCGTCATCGCGCAGGCCAACGCCGCGCTGGGCGAGGACATGCGGTTCTCCGAGGCCCGCGTCCTGGTCCGCCGCCGTGGCGGCGAGGTCGACTACGTCCCCGGTGACGACGTCGACTACATGGACGTCTCGCCGCGCCAGATGGTGTCGGTCGCGACCGCGATGATCCCGTTCCTCGAGCACGACGACGCCAACCGCGCGCTCATGGGCGCGAACATGATGCGTCAGGCCGTGCCGCTCATCAAGAGCGAGGCCCCGCTCGTCGGCACCGGCATGGAGTACCGCTCCGCCGCCGACGCCGGTGACGTGGTCAAGTCCGAGAAGGCGGGTGTGGTCCAGGAGGTCTCCGCGGACTACATCACCACCACCAACGACGACGGCACGTACATCACGTACCGCCTGGCCAAGTTCTCCCGGTCCAACCAGGGCACCTCGGTCAACCAGAAGGTCGTCGTCGCCGAGGGCGACCGGATCATCGAGGGCCAGGTCCTGGCCGACGGTCCGGCCACCGAGAACGGCGAGATGGCGCTCGGCAAGAACCTGCTGGTCGCGTTCATGCCGTGGGAGGGTCACAACTACGAGGACGCGATCATCCTGTCGCAGCGCCTCGTGCAGGACGACGTCCTCTCCTCGATCCACATCGAGGAGCACGAGGTCGACGCCCGTGACACCAAGCTCGGCCCCGAGGAGATCACCCGGGACATCCCGAACGTCTCCGAGGAGGTCCTCGCCGACCTCGACGAGCGCGGCATCATCCGCATCGGTGCCGAGGTCGTCGCCGGCGACATCCTCGTCGGCAAGGTCACGCCCAAGGGCGAGACCGAGCTGACCCCCGAGGAGCGCCTGCTCCGCGCGATCTTCGGCGAGAAGGCGCGCGAGGTGCGCGACACCTCCCTCAAGGTCCCGCACGGCGAGATCGGCAAGGTCATCGGCGTCCGCGTCTTCGACCGCGAGGAGGGCGACGAGCTTCCCCCCGGTGTGAACCAGCTCGTGCGCGTGTACGTGGCGCAGAAGCGCAAGATCACCGACGGTGACAAGCTCGCCGGCCGCCACGGCAACAAGGGCGTCATCTCCAAGATCAACCCGATCGAGGACATGCCGTTCCTCGAGGACGGCACGCCCGTCGACATCATCCTGAACCCGCTGGGTGTCCCGTCCCGAATGAACCCGGGACAGGTCCTGGAGATCCACCTCGGCTGGCTCGCCAGCCGCGGCTGGGACGTCTCCGGCCTCGCGGAGGAGTGGGCCGAGCGGCTCCAGGTCATCGGCGCCGACAAGGTCGAGCCCGGCACCAACGTCGCCACCCCCGTCTTCGACGGTGCGCGCGAGGACGAGCTGGCCGGCCTGCTCCAGCACACCATCCCGAACCGCGACGGCGAGCGCATGGTGCTCCCGTCCGGCAAGGCGCGGCTGTTCGACGGCCGCAGCGGTGAGCCGTTCCCGGAGCCGATCTCGGTCGGCTTCATGTACATCCTCAAGCTGCACCACCTGGTCGACGACAAGCTGCACGCCCGGTCGACCGGCCCGTACTCGATGATCACCCAGCAGCCGCTGGGTGGTAAGGCCCAGTTCGGTGGCCAGCGCTTCGGTGAGATGGAGGTGTGGGCGCTGGAGGCTTACGGCGCCGCGTACGCCCTCCAGGAGCTGCTGACCATCAAGTCCGACGACGTGACCGGCCGCGTGAAGGTCTACGAGGCCATCGTCAAGGGCGAGAACATCCCTGAGCCCGGCATCCCCGAGTCCTTCAAGGTGCTCATCAAGGAGATGCAGTCCCTGTGCCTCAACGTGGAGGTGCTGTCCTCGGACGGCATGTCCATCGAGATGCGTGACACCGACGAGGACGTCTTCCGCGCGGCGGAGGAGCTCGGCATCGACCTGTCCCGGCGCGAGCCGAGCAGCGTCGAAGAGGTCTGACGGGAGTCAGGCGGGGCCTGTCACCCACAGGCCCCGCCGATCCCGCGACCCCCGTTTCAGACCACAGACTTACAACCCTGAGAGGGATTGACGCATAGTGCTCGACGTCAACTTCTTCGACGAGCTCCGGATCGGTCTGGCCACCGCTGACGACATCCGTCAGTGGAGCCACGGCGAGGTCAAGAAGCCCGAGACGATCAACTACCGCACGCTCAAGCCCGAGAAGGACGGACTCTTCTGCGAGAAGATCTTCGGTCCGACCCGGGACTGGGAGTGCTACTGCGGCAAGTACAAGCGGGTCCGCTTCAAGGGCATCATCTGCGAGCGCTGCGGCGTCGAGGTCACTCGCGCCAAGGTGCGCCGTGAGCGGATGGGCCACATCGAGCTGGCCGCTCCCGTCACCCACATCTGGTACTTCAAGGGCGTCCCGTCGCGCCTCGGCTACCTGCTCGACCTCGCCCCGAAGGACCTCGAGAAGGTCATCTACTTCGCGGCGTACATGATCACGTTCGTGGACGAGGAGCGCCGCACCCGCGACCTGCCCTCGCTGGAGGCCCACGTCTCCGTCGAGCGCCAGCAGGTCGAGCAGCGCCGCGACTCCGACCTCGAGGCCCGCGCCAAGAAGCTCGAGACCGACCTGGCCGAGCTCGAGGCCGAGGGCGCCAAGGCCGACGTGCGCCGCAAGGTGCGCGAGGGCGCCGAGCGCGAGATGAAGCAGCTCCGTGACCGTGCGCAGCGCGAGATCGACCGCCTCGACGAGGTGTGGAGCCGGTTCAAGAGCCTCAAGGTCCAGGACCTCGAGGGCGACGAGCTGCTCTACCGCGAGCTGCGCGACCGCTTCGGCACCTACTTCGACGGCTCGATGGGCGCCGCCGCGCTGCAGAAGCGCCTGGAGTCCTTCGACCTCAACGAGGAGGCCGAGCGCCTCCGCGAGATCATCCGTACCGGCAAGGGCCAGAAGAAGACCCGTGCGCTCAAGCGCCTCAAGGTCGTCTCCGCGTTCCTGCAGACCAGCAACAGCCCCAAGGGCATGGTCCTGGACTGCGTGCCGGTCATCCCGCCGGACCTGCGTCCGATGGTGCAGCTTGACGGTGGCCGCTTCGCGACCTCCGACCTGAACGACCTGTACCGCCGCGTCATCAACCGCAACAACCGCCTGAAGCGGCTTCTCGACCTCGGCGCGCCCGAGATCATCGTGAACAACGAGAAGCGCATGCTCCAGGAGGCCGTCGACGCGCTCTTCGACAACGGCCGCCGCGGCCGCCCGGTCACGGGCCCCGGCAACCGTCCGCTGAAGTCGCTGTCCGACATGCTCAAGGGCAAGCAGGGCCGCTTCCGTCAGAACCTGCTCGGCAAGCGAGTCGACTACTCGGCGCGTTCCGTCATCGTCGTCGGCCCGCAGCTCAAGCTGCACCAGTGCGGTCTGCCCAAGGCCATGGCGCTGGAGCTCTTCAAGCCGTTCGTGATGAAGCGCCTGGTCGACCTGAACCACGCGCAGAACATCAAGAGCGCCAAGCGCATGGTCGAGCGCGGTCGTACGGTCGTGTACGACGTGCTCGAAGAGGTCATCGCGGAGCACCCGGTTCTGCTGAACCGCGCGCCCACCCTGCACCGCCTCGGCATCCAGGCCTTCGAGCCGCAGCTCGTCGAGGGCAAGGCCATCCAGATCCACCCGCTCGTCTGCACCGCGTTCAACGCGGACTTCGACGGCGACCAGATGGCCGTGCACCTGCCGCTGTCCGCGGAGGCGCAGGCCGAGGCCCGCATCCTGATGCTGTCCTCGAACAACATCCTCAAGCCGGCCGACGGCCGTCCGGTGACGATGCCGACCCAGGACATGGTCCTCGGTCTGTTCTTCCTCACCACCGACTCCGAGGGGCGTGGCCCCAAGGGTGAGGGCCGTGCCTTCGGTTCCGCCGCCGAGGCGATCATGGCGTTCGACGCGGGCGACCTGTCGCTCCAGTCGAAGATCGACATCCGCTTCCCGGTGGGCACCATCCCGCCCCGCGGCTTCGAGCCGCCGGCCCGCGAGGAGGGCGAGCCGGAGTGGCAGCAGGGTGACACCTTCACCCTGAAGACCACGCTGGGCCGCGCGCTCTTCAACGAGCTGCTGCCCGAGGACTACCCGTTCGTCGACTACGAGGTCGGCAAGAAGCAGCTCTCCGAGATCGTCAACGACCTCGCCGAGCGCTACCCGAAGGTCATCGTGGCGGCGACGCTCGACAACCTGAAGGCGGCCGGTTTCTTCTGGGCCACCCGTTCCGGCGTCACCGTCGCCATCTCCGACATCGTCGTTCCCGATGCGAAGAAGGAGATCGTCAAGGGCTACGAGGCGCAGGACGAGAAGGTCCAGAAGCAGTACGAGCGCGGTCTGATCACCAAGGAAGAGCGCACGCAGGAGCTCATCGCGATCTGGACCAAGGCGACCAACGAGGTCGCCGAGGCGATGAACGCGAACTTCCCGAAGACCAACCCGGTCTCCATGATGGTGAACTCGGGTGCTCGCGGAAACATGATGCAGATGCGTCAGATCGCGGGTATGCGTGGTCTGGTGTCGAACGCCAAGAACGAGACGATTCCCCGTCCCATCAAGGCGTCCTTCCGTGAGGGCCTGTCCGTGCTGGAGTACTTCATCTCCACGCACGGTGCCCGTAAGGGTCTGGCGGACACCGCGCTGCGGACCGCCGACTCGGGTTACCTCACGCGTCGTCTGGTCGACGTCTCCCAGGACGTCATCATTCGCGAGGAGGACTGCGGCACCGAGCGCGGTCTCAAGCTGCCGATCGCCACGCGCGACGCCGACGGCACGCTGCGCAAGGCCGAGGACGTCGAGACCAGCGTGTACGCCCGCATGCTCGCCGAGGACGTCGTCATCGACGGCAAGGTGATCGCGCCGGCCAACGTCGACCTCGGTGACGTGCTGATCGACGCCCTGGTCGCCCACGGCGTCGAGGCGGTCAAGACCCGTTCGATCCTGACCTGCGAGTCCCAGGTCGGCACCTGCGCCATGTGCTACGGCCGTTCGCTGGCCACCGGCAAGCTGGTCGACATCGGTGAGGCGGTCGGCATCATCGCCGCCCAGTCCATCGGTGAGCCCGGCACCCAGCTCACGATGCGTACCTTCCACACCGGTGGTGTGGCCGGTGACGACATCACCCAGGGTCTGCCGCGTGTCGTCGAGCTCTTCGAGGCCCGTACCCCGAAGGGTGTCGCCCCGATCTCCGAGGCCTCCGGCCGCGTCCGGATCGAGGAGACCGAGAAGACCAAGAAGCTCGTCGTCACCCCGGACGACGGCAGCGACGAGACGCCGTTCCCGATCTCGAAGCGTGCCCGTCTCCTGGTCGGCGAGGGCGATCACGTCGAGGTGGGCCAGAAGCTCACCGTGGGTGCCACCAACCCGCACGACGTGCTGCGCATCCTGGGTCAGCGTGCCGTCCAGGTCCACCTGGTCGGCGAGGTCCAGAAGGTCTACAACTCGCAGGGCGTGTCGATCCACGACAAGCACATCGAGATCATCATCCGGCAGATGCTGCGCCGCGTGACGATCATCGAGTCCGGCGACGCCGAGCTGCTGCCCGGCGAGCTGGTCGAGCGCACGAAGTTCGAGACCGAGAACCGTCGTGTGGTCCAGGAGGGCGGTCACCCGGCCTCCGGTCGTCCGCAGCTCATGGGTATCACCAAGGCCTCGCTGGCGACGGAATCCTGGCTGTCGGCCGCCTCCTTCCAGGAGACGACCCGAGTCCTGACGGACGCGGCGATCAACGCCAAGTCCGACAGCCTCATCGGCCTCAAGGAGAACGTCATCATCGGCAAGCTCATCCCGGCCGGTACGGGCCTGTCCCGCTACCGCAACATCCGGGTCGAGCCGACCGAGGAGGCCAAGGCCGCGATGTACTCGGCCGTCGGCTACGACGACATCGACTACTCGCCGTTCGGCACGGGCTCCGGCCAGGCCGTTCCGCTGGAGGACTACGACTACGGTCCGTACAACCAGTAGGCCGGTAGGCCAGTAGGCGAGTCGCCTGAGAAGGCCGCTACGACCGAAGGGCGGTCACCCCGGAAGGGGTGGCCGCCCTTCGGCGTTGCCGTGCGAGTGGGGGCGGGCCTACGGCACGCCCAGTTCGAAGATGACGTAGTGCGCGTACCAGCCGGAGGCGATCGCGGCCGTGGTGAAGAAGACCACCAGGCTCGGCGGCTTCAGGCGGCTCAGGGCCGCGGCCGGGGCCAGGAGCAGGGGGAAGGCGGGCAGCAGATAGCGCATGGTGTTGCCGAACATCTGCTGGGTGCCCAGGACCGTGACGATCGTCGCCACGGTGTACGCGACGAGCACCAGCGGGGGCTTCTTGCGCAGCATCAGGGCGATGAGGAAGGGCAGCGCCAGCACGAGCTGGAGGGAGAGCAGGTCCGGGGTGGAGAAGGCGAAGTGGTAGTCGCCGTGGCCCACCGCGAGGTTGCGCAGCACGTCCCAGGTGTAGGCGCCGTAGTCGAAGAAGTGCGCCCAGCCCTCGCGCTGGAGCGTGAAGTACGCCGTGGCCTCGCCCGTGCTGTAGCCGATCCAGGCGATGTAGGAGAGCAGGCCGAGGGGTGCGACGAGCATCGCGTACACCGGGCCCCGTACGCCGTGCTCGCGCCGGGACCCGGGGCGGGCGAGGGTCACCAGGGCTGCGAGGCCCACGGCGCCTATGAGCACGGCGGAGGTGGGGCGGTTCAGGCCGGCGGTGAAGGCGAGCAGGCCGGCCGCCAGCCAGCGCCGGGTCATCACGGCGTAGCAGGCCCAGGCGGCGATGGCGACGAACAGGGACTCGGAGTACACCGCCCACTCGACGCCCGCGCCGGGGGCCACCGCCCACAGCCCGGCGGCGATGGTGCCCGCCCGCGCGCCCGCGATCAGCGAGATCACGGCGTAGATCCCGGCCGCGGCGACGAACGACGACAGGACGGAGACCAGGATGCCGGAGCCGTACAGGCCGAGGCCGGTGGATTCCGAGACCATGCGGATCAGGGCCGGGTAGAGCGGGAAGAACGCGACCGAGTTCTGCTCGACCGTGAACAGGCCGTCCGTGTCGAGGTGGACCAGGGAGGGGCTGTAGCCGTGTTCGGCGACCTGGAGGTACCACCAGCCGTCCCAGGTGGCCAGGACGTCCCACCAGTGGGCGCCGCCGCCGAAGCGCGGGTTCTTCTCCCGGAAGTCCCCGGCGTACGTCAGCAGGGAGGCGAAGACGCCGAGGCCGACGAGCTTGGTGACGCCGTAGAGGAGCAGCGGGGCCAGGTAGGGCCGGGCGCCGGCCGGCAGGGCCGGGGGCCAGGTCCGCCAGGAGCGCTCCCGGTGGTCGCCGGGCCCCCGTTGCGCCGCGTCGGCCGGCCCGTCGGTCATCGCGTCGTCGGCAGCCGTGTCCATGGCTGTCATCCCCCTCGGGCCACCCTCAACCGTCAATTGCTGCCATAAGATCGCACAAGAGTCGCACATCTGTACTCAAGATCACGGGGAGGGGAGGGGAGGCGCGGTGCCCGAGGAAGAGGAACAGGAAAAGGGACGGAACGCGGAGCGGCGAGAACCGGTCGTTGAGCAGATCGTTGAACGGATCGTTGAACCGGTCGTACTGTCGGTCGTCATTCCGATGTTCAACGAGGAAGAGGTCCTGCCCGCGCTGGTCAGCAGGCTGCGTCCGGTCCTGACGGGGCTGGGCGTCCCTCACGAGGTCGTCGCCGTGGACGACGGCAGCGGCGACCGCACGCCGGAGCTGCTCGCCGCCTTCCGGCTGGGCTGGCCGGAACTGCGCGTGGTCGCGCTGCGGCGCAATTCCGGCCACCAGGCGGCCCTGACCGCGGGGCTCGACCGGGCGCGCGGCGCGTACGTGGTGAGCCTGGACGCCGATCTGCAGGATCCGCCGGAGAAGATCCCCGACATGCTGGCGCTGGCTCGCGCGCAGGGGCTGGACATCGTCTACGGCGTGCGCGCCGACCGCAGCAGCGACTCCGGGTTCAAGCGGTGGTCGGCGGGCGTCTACTACCGCCTCATGCGACGCCTGGCGGGCCCCACGGTCCCCGCGCAGGCGGGCGACTTCCGTCTGCTCAGCCGGGCCGCCGTGGACGCCCTGAAGGCCCTGCCGGACCAGCAGCGGGTCTACCGCCTGCTGGTGCCGTGGCTGGGCTTCCCGAGCGGGCAGGTGACGTACGAGCGCGCTCCGCGCACGGCGGGCCGTACGAAGTATCCGCTGGGCCGGATGATCCGCCTCGCGGTCGACAGCGTCACCGGGTTCTCCGCGGCCCCGCTGCGCATCGCGACCTGGCTGGGCGCCGGTGCCTTCGTGGTCTGCCTGGGGCTGCTGGTCTACACGCTGACCGCTTTCGCGCTGGGCCGCACGGTCCCCGGCTGGACCTCGCTCTTCACCGGCCTGGTCTTCATCGGTGCGGTGCAGCTCATCTGCGTCGGCCTGCTCGGTGAGTATGTCGGGCGCATATACACGGCGGTGCAGAACCGGCCGACGTACTTCGTCCGCCACGACACGGCGACGGCCGAGCCCGGCACCGCCCCCGCCCCTGCTCCCGCCGCTGCTCCCGCCCCTGCCTCCGACCCCGCCCCCGACGAGCCGCGCGTCCCGCTGCCCCGGGCCTGACTCGGGCCCCGGGGCCTGACTCGCCCATTTGTTTTGACCGCAGCGAATGCGGTAGGTACGCTCAGACCTTGTGCCTGGGGTGTGCCCTGGCCCTCGTGCGTGCCTACAACCGCACCGGGGCCGTGTGTGGCCACCGCAAATCGCGCCTCCTTCCGCCTCGCGGCCGGAGTCCGCGGCTTCGACACACCCGACCGCGTGGGTCGGCGAAGTTCCAGGTTAGCTTCACCATTCGGCACACAGAAACCGGAGAAGTAGTGCCTACGATCCAGCAGCTGGTCCGGAAGGGCCGGCAGGACAAGGTCGAGAAGAACAAGACGCCCGCACTCGAGGGTTCCCCTCAGCGCCGTGGCGTCTGCACGCGTGTGTTCACGACCACCCCGAAGAAGCCGAACTCGGCCCTGCGTAAGGTCGCGCGTGTGCGTCTGACCAGCGGGATCGAGGTCACCGCTTACATTCCGGGTGAGGGGCACAACCTGCAGGAGCACTCCATCGTGCTCGTGCGCGGCGGCCGTGTGAAGGACCTGCCCGGTGTTCGCTACAAGATCATCCGCGGTTCGCTCGACACCCAGGGTGTCAAGAACCGCAAGCAGGCCCGCAGCCGCTACGGCGCCAAGAAGGAGAAGTAGAAATGCCTCGTAAGGGCCCCGCCCCGAAGCGCCCGGTCATCATCGACCCGGTCTACGGTTCCCCTCTGGTGACCTCCCTCATCAACAAGGTGCTGATGAACGGCAAGCGCTCCACCGCCGAGCGCATTGTCTACGGCGCCATGGAGGGACTGCGCGAGAAGACCAGCAACGACCCGGTCATCACGCTCAAGCGCGCGCTCGAGAACATCAAGCCGACCCTCGAGGTCAAGTCCCGCCGTGTCGGTGGTGCGACGTACCAGGTGCCGATCGAGGTCAAGCCCGGCCGCGCCAACACCCTCGCGCTGCGCTGGCTCGTCGGTTACTCCCGCGCCCGTCGCGAGAAGACCATGACCGAGCGTCTGCTCAACGAGCTCCTCGACGCCTCCAACGGCCTCGGTGCCGCTGTGAAGAAGCGCGAGGACACGCACAAGATGGCCGAGTCCAACAAGGCCTTCGCGCACTACCGCTGGTAGTCGCTCCCCACATCGAGACCGAGAGAAGACCGAAGCCTTATGGCTACCACTTCACTTGACCTGGCCAAGGTCCGCAACATCGGGATCATGGCCCACATCGACGCGGGCAAGACGACCACCACCGAGCGGATCCTGTTCTACACCGGCGTTTCGTACAAGATCGGTGAGGTCCACGACGGCGCCGCCACGATGGACTGGATGGAGCAGGAGCAGGAGCGTGGCATCACGATCACGTCTGCCGCCACCACCTGTCACTGGCCGCTCGAGGACAACGACTACACGATCAACATCATCGACACCCCGGGGCACGTCGACTTCACCGTAGAGGTGGAGCGTTCCCTGCGGGTGCTCGACGGTGCCGTGACCGTGTTCGACGGTGTCGCCGGTGTCGAGCCGCAGTCCGAGACGGTGTGGCGTCAGGCCGACCGTTACGGCGTGCCCCGCATCTGCTTCGTGAACAAGCTGGACCGCACCGGCGCCGAGTTCCACCGCTGCGTGGAGATGATCTCGGACCGCCTGGGCGCCCAGCCGCTCGTCATGCAGCTCCCGATCGGTGCCGAGGCCGACTTCAAGGGCGTCGTGGACCTGGTCCGCATGAAGGCGCTCGTGTGGTCCGCCGAGGCGGCCAAGGGCGAGATGTACGAGACCGTCGACATCCCGGCCACGCACACCGAGGCCGCCGACGAGTGGCGCGGCAAGCTGGTCGAGGCCGTCGCGGAGAACGACGACGAGATCATGGAGCTGTTCCTGGAGGGCCAGGAGCCCACCGAGGAGCAGCTCTACGCCGCGATCCGCCGCGTCACCATCGCCTCCGGCAAGTCCAGCGGCACCACGGTCACCCCGGTGTTCTGCGGCACCGCGTTCAAGAACAAGGGCGTCCAGCCCCTGCTCGACGCGGTCGTGCGCTACCTGCCGACCCCGCTCGACGTCGAGGCCATCGAGGGTCACGACGTCAAGGACCCCGAGGTCGTCGTCAAGCGCAAGCCGTCCGAGGACGAGCCGCTCTCCGCGCTCGCGTTCAAGATCATGAGCGACCCGCACCTGGGCAAGCTCACCTTCGTCCGGGTGTACTCCGGCCGCCTGGTGTCCGGCACCGCCGTGCTGAACTCCGTCAAGGGCCGCAAGGAGCGCATCGGCAAGATCTACCGCATGCACGCCAACAAGCGTGAGGAGATCGAGGCGGTGGGCGCCGGCGACATCGTCGCCGTGATGGGTCTGAAGCAGACCACCACGGGTGAGACGCTGTCCGACGACAAGCAGCCGGTCATCCTGGAGTCCATGGACTTCCCGGCGCCGGTCATCCAGGTCGCCATCGAGCCCAAGTCGAAGGGCGACCAGGAGAAGCTCGGCGTCGCGATCCAGCGGCTGGCCGAGGAGGACCCGTCCTTCCAGGTCCACACGAACGAGGAGACGGGCCAGACCATCATCGGTGGTATGGGCGAGCTGCACCTCGAGGTGCTGGTCGACCGTATGCGCCGTGAGTTCAAGGTCGAGGCCAACGTCGGCAAGCCGCAGGTCGCGTACCGTGAGACGATCCGCAAGACCGTCGAGCGCGTGGACTACACCCACAAGAAGCAGACCGGTGGTACCGGTCAGTTCGCCAAGGTGCAGATCGCGATCGAGCCGATCGAGGGCGGCGACGCGTCGTACGAGTTCGTGAACAAGGTGACCGGTGGCCGCATCCCGAAGGAGTACATCCCTTCGGTGGACGCCGGTGCGCAGGAGGCCATGCAGTTCGGCATCCTGGCCGGCTACGAGATGACGGGCGTGCGCATCACGCTCCTCGACGGTGGCTACCACGAGGTCGACTCCTCCGAGCTCGCCTTCAAGATCGCCGGTTCGCAGGCCTTCAAGGAGGCCGCGCGCAAGGCTTCGCCCGTGCTCCTCGAGCCGATGATGGCCGTCGAGGTCACCACGCCCGAGGACTACATGGGTGACGTCATCGGCGACATCAACTCCCGCCGTGGCCAGATCCAGGCCATGGAGGAGCGGATGGGTGCCCGCCTCGTGAAGGGCCTCGTGCCGCTGTCGGAGATGTTCGGCTACGTCGGAGACCTCCGCAGCAAGACGTCGGGTCGCGCAAGCTACTCGATGCAGTTCGACTCCTACGCCGAGGTTCCCCGGAACGTCGCCGAGGAGATCATCGCGAAGGCCAAGGGCGAGTAACGGACTACTCCGTTCAACGGACCCCGTAAACACGCTTTAGGCTTGACCCCGGAGCCTGCATGGGGCATTCCGCCGCAAACCCGGCGGAATGCCCCGGCACCCGGGCTTTCCAGCAAAGATCACCTGGCGCCGATGAGTAAGGCGTACAGAACCACTCCACAGGAGGACCCCAGTGGCGAAGGCGAAGTTCGAGCGGACTAAGCCGCACGTCAACATCGGCACCATCGGTCACATCGACCACGGTAAGACGACCCTCACGGCCGCCATTACCAAGGTGCTGCACGACGCGTACCCCGAGCTGAACGAGGCCTCGGCCTTCGACCAGATCGACAAGGCTCCCGAGGAGCGCCAGCGCGGTATCACGATCTCGATCGCGCACGTCGAGTACCAGACGGAGACGCGTCACTACGCGCACGTCGACTGCCCCGGTCACGCGGACTACATCAAGAACATGATCACGGGTGCGGCGCAGATGGACGGCGCCATCCTCGTGGTCGCCGCGACCGACGGCCCGATGCCGCAGACCAAGGAGCACGTGCTCCTGGCCCGCCAGGTCGGCGTTCCGTACATCGTCGTCGCCCTGAACAAGGCCGACATGGTGGACGACGAGGAGATCCTGGAGCTCGTCGAGCTCGAGGTGCGTGAGCTGCTCTCCGAGTACGAGTTCCCGGGTGACGAGCTGCCGGTCATCAAGGTCTCCGCCCTGAAGGCCCTCGAGGGCGACAAGGAGTGGGGCAACTCGGTCCTCGAGCTCATGAAGGCCGTGGACGAGGCCATCCCGGAGCCCGAGCGCGACGTCGACAAGCCGTTCCTGATGCCGATCGAGGACGTCTTCACGATCACCGGTCGTGGCACCGTCGTCACCGGTCGTATCGAGCGCGGCATCCTCAAGGTCAACGAGACCGTCGACATCATCGGCATCAAGCAGGACAAGACCACCACCACGGTCACCGGCATCGAGATGTTCCGGAAGCTCCTCGACGAGGGCCAGGCCGGTGAGAACGTCGGTCTGCTGCTTCGCGGCATCAAGCGCGAGGACGTCGAGCGCGGCCAGGTCATCATCAAGCCGGGCTCGGTCACCCCGCACACCGAGTTCGAGGCGCAGGCCTACATCCTGTCCAAGGACGAGGGTGGCCGCCACACGCCGTTCTTCAACAACTACCGTCCGCAGTTCTACTTCCGTACGACGGACGTGACCGGCGTCGTGACCCTCCCCGAGGGCACCGAGATGGTCATGCCGGGTGACAACACCGAGATGAAGGTGGAGCTCATCCAGCCCGTCGCCATGGAAGAGGGCCTGAAGTTCGCCATCCGCGAGGGTGGCCGGACCGTGGGCGCCGGCCAGGTCACCAAGATCAACAAGTAGGCTCCGCCTGCTTGTCGGTCGGTCGGTCGGTCGGTCCTACCCGGCCTGGCCTGACCTGACGACCTGGCATGGGCCGACATTGGCTGATGCCTGAAAGGGCCCGTACGACTTCGGTCGTACGGGCCCTTTCGCTGTCCCCTTCCGGTCACTCACGGATGGTTGCCGGCTCCACCGGGCGGCGTCGCAGCGTCAGGGCCGCGGGTGCGACCGACGCCGCCACGGTGAGGACCGCGCAGGCACCCGCGGTCGTACCGACGGCCGCCCACGGCAGCACCGGCGCGACGGGTACCGAGAGCAGGCCCAGCGCCGCCGACATCCCTGCCAGGTTGAGCCCGGTGACGACAAGACCCAGCAGCGCGCCGACCGCGACGACCGTCAGCGACTCGGCGCCGACCAGGCGGAGCACCTGGCCTTTGGTGGCCCCGGCCAGCCGCAGCACCGCGAGGTCGCGGGCCCGGTCGGAGGTGGCCATCAGCATCGTGTTGACCAGCGAGATGGCGGTGTAGAGCAGGGCGATGCCGAGGACCAGGAGGAAGCCGAGCCGGGTCGTGCCGCTGGTCTGGGGCCGGGCGGCCGCGATCCACTCGTCCCCGGTCGACACCTGCCCGCCGGCCGGTCCCACCGCTTCCCGCAGCCGGTCGGCCACCGCGTCGGCGTCGGCGCCGTCCGTGAGGGCGACGTCCACCCGGTCGACCGGGGCGCGGGGCGCGTTGGCGGGGGTGACGTAGACGCCGTTGCCGCCGGTGCCGGTGTGCATCACCGCGGCGATGCGCAGTGTCTTCTCCGTGCCGTCGCCGAGCCACACCCGCACGTTCCGGCCGACCGTGTGCTCTTCCCACTCCTCGTTCACGATGATCGAGTGGTCGTCCAGGTCGGTCGCCCTCCCCGCCGCGAGCGGCAGCCGGGTGGTGGCGGTGAGCGCCTCCGGGTCGGCGACGGCGCGGGCGTCGGACCTGATGAGTGCCACGTCGTCCTCCAGGACGTACACCGCGCTCGACGAGGACGGTGAGATCTCCGTCCCGGGGATCGCGCGCAGCCGGTCCAGGGTCCGGCGGTCGAGGCCCGTGCTGTCGAGTCCCGTACGGTCGAGTCCCGTATGGCCGACGCCCGTGCCGTCGAGGCCCGTGCCGCCGTCGCCGGGTGCGGTGATCACGAAGGCGGCGACGGTCCGCTCGCGCGTCTCGGTGGCCTTCGCCTCGTTGAGGGTCGCGGTGGCACCGAGCAGTGATCCCGTGAGGGCGACCGTGACCAGCACCGGTGCGGCGACGGCCGCGGTACGGCGGACACCGGCGGCCGCGTTCTCGCGCACCAGCATGCCCGTGGCGCTCGGCAGGCGTGCCGGGAGCCGGGTCAGTGAACGGGTCAGCGGGCGCACCACGACCGGTGCCAGCAGCGCGACCGCGGTGATCAGCAGCATCGGCCGGCTCACGTAGGTCTTGCGGTGCAGCAGGTCGCCGGGGTCGCCGGCCAGGGAGACGCCCAGCGTCACCAGCGCGGTCAGCAGCAGCCCCGCGCCGCACAGCCACCGGCCCCGGGTCATCGTCCCGGCGTCCACGGAGGCTTCGCGCAGCGCCTCGACGGGACCGGTCCTCCCCGCCCGCCACGACGCCGCGAACGCGCCGCACAGGGCGACGGCGAGGCCCGTCCAGAAGGCCACGTGGTACGGCCAGGTCTGGTCGCCGATGCTGAACCAGGCCGGTGCCAGGCCGTCGTCGACCACCCGTGCCGCCAGGTGCGGGGCTCCGTACGCGCCGAGCACGCAGCCGGCCGCGGAGGCGAGCACGCCGACGCCGAGGGCCTCGGCCAGCACCGTCCGGCGGAGCTGCCCAGGCGTCGCCCCGGCCGTGCGCAGCAGCCCGAACTCCCGGCGCCGCTGGGCCACCGCGAAGGCGAAGGTGGACGCCACGACGAACACCGACACGAACGCGGTGACGCCGCCGGCCGTGCCGAACAGGGCGTTCAGCGCGGTCAGCGCCTCGCGGTCCCGGTCGGGATCGGCGTCGGCGTACCGCCGGTCGTCCCCGGTGAGCACCCGCACACCCGCGCTGCCGCGCACGGCGTCCCGCACGGCGTCCCGTACGTCGGACGCCTCCGCGTCGACCGTCAACTGAACGCTGACCGGGTCGAGCCGGGCGGCCCGCGCGTCGGTGAAGAAGACGGCGTCCTCGAAACCGAGGCCGCGCACGGTGCCCACGACCCGCAGGGTGCCCCGGTCCGTGCGCACCCGATCGCCCGGCGCGGCCCAGCCGCCGGTGACGACCACCTCGTCGGCGGCACGCGGCGCGCGGCCCGCGTCGATCCGGTACGGGGCGAAGGCGGCGGTGGACCAGGGGTGACCCACCAGGTCACCGGGCACGCTGCGGCCGTGAACGTCTCGGCCGTGATCGCCCTGGCCGTGCACGTCCCGGCCGTGGACGCGTACCGGGAAGGACCGGTCCACGACGACCGTGCCGAGCCGCTCCAGCCGGGCCACGACCGCGCCGGGCACGGCACGGGGCCGTGCCAGCTCCTCCGTACGCTCACCGACGGGCGTCGGCACCCGCAGGGTGTCCTGCCCCCGGACCACGACCGGCGCCGCGGCGAACCGCTCCGGCACCCGCTCGGGCGCGTCCAGCGACGAGGCCAGCGCCAGCCCCGTCACGGCGAGCAGCGCGACCCCCAACGCCAACGCGACAAAACTGCCGACGAAGCTGACCCAACGGGTGCGCATCGTGCGCAGGGCGATGCTCAGCATGGCGCGTTCTCCGGGGCGGCGGGGGAGGCGTTCGGTGGGGTCGGTCGGGGGATGCGCGGGCGGGTGCGCATCGTGGGCAGGACGGCGCTCAGCACGGTGCTGTCTCCAGTCCGGTCAGGCGGGCGGCGATGGTGTCGGCGCCCGCGCCGGTCAGGTCGCCGCTCACGTGGCCGTCGACGAGGAAGACCACGCGGTCGGCGTAGGCGGCGGCGACCGGGTCGTGCGTGACCATGACGACGGTCTGGCCCCCGTCGTCGACCATGCCGCGCAGCAGGCTCAGCACCTCGCGGCCGGTGCGCGAGTCCAGGGCGCCGGTCGGCTCGTCGGCGAACAGCACCGCGGGGCGGGTGATCAACGCGCGCGCCAGAGCGACGCGTTGCTGCTGGCCGCCGGACAACTGCGTGGGCCGGTGCCGGGCACGGTCACCGAGGCCGACCTGCCGCAGCACCTCGCGCACCCGGCCGCGAGGAGGCCGGCGCCCGGCCAGGCGCAGCGGAAGCGCCACGTTCTGCTCGGCGGTCAGCGACGGCAGCAGGTTGAACGCCTGGAAGACGAAGCCGACGTGTTCACGGCGCAGCAGGGTCAGCCGCCGCTCGCTCAGTCCGGTCAGCTCGGTGCCGCCGACGACCACCGACCCCGACGTGGGCCGGTCCAGGCCGGCGGCGCACTGCAGGAGGGTCGACTTGCCCGACCCGGAAGGGCCCATGACGGCCGTGAACGTCCCCCGGGGGAAGGCGACGGTGACCTCGTCGAGGGCCGTCACCCCGCTGTCGCCCGACCCGTACCGTCGGCTGACGGACCGCAGCCGTATCGCGTCGTCATCATGTGTCCCCATGTCCCCATGTCCCCACTCGTCGGGTGCCGTCTGCTTCACTGACCGGCACCACGAAACCGCCCGCGGCCACCCCGGCGCAGTGCGGCAGGGGCGAGAACCGGGGTAGGGCAGGCCATACCCCCAAGACGCCCACTGGACCGATGGCCCCGCCGCGCGCACGGGTTCTACGGTGATCCGCATGCACCCCCGCTCCCGCTCCCGCCCACGCGACCTGTGGCAGGCCCTGTCCGCCCGCGGCTGCGGCTACCTGCTGTCGGAGTGGCCCTGGCGCGCGGTCGCCTACCTGGTGACCGGCGCACTGGCCGGCGCCCTGGCCCTGGTGGTGATCACGGCCGCGGTCGCCCTCGCAGGAGTACTCGCCGTCGTCCTGGTGGGCCTGCCCCTGCTGGTGCTCACCGCCCTCGTGGGCATCCCCGTGGCCCGGCTGGAACGGCACCGGCTGCGCCTGATCGACCGTGCCCCCGCCCCCGCCCGCCCCGTACGGCAGCCGCCCGCCACCGGCCCGTGGGCCTGGCTGACCACGCGCCTGCGGGAGCGGGCGACCTGGCGGGAACTCGGCCACGCCCTGCTGTTCGCCCTCCTGCTGTGGCCGCTGGACGCCCTGGTCGTCGTGCTCGTCCTGGCGGTACCCCTCTACCTGGCCGCGACCCCGCTGCTGATGGCCACCGTCGGCGGCGGTGAGGAGGCGAAGGTCCTCAAGCAGTGGACGGTCACCACCTGGCCGACCGCACTCGGCGTCGCGGTGCTCGGACTGCTCCTCCTCGCCCTGGGCGCCTACGCGCTGGGCCTGGCCGCGGGCGCGCGGGCCGAGCTGACCCGCGTCCTCGTGGGCACCCCGCGCGAGGGCGGCCCGGACACCAGGGTCGTCGAACTCGCCCGCTCCCGCGTGCGGTTGGTGGACGCCTTCGAGGCCGAGCGGCGCCGCATCGAACGCGACCTGCACGACGGCGCGCAGCAGCGCCTCGTCGCCCTGACGATGACCCTCGGCCTGGCCCGCCTGGACGCGCCGCCCGGCCCGCTCGCCGACCAGCTCGCCAAGGCGCACGGCGAGGCGGCCCGGGCCCTGGAGGAACTGCGCGAGCTGATCCACGGCATCCACCCCAAGGTCCTCGCCGACTACGGCCTGGCGGCGGCCGTCGCCGACGCCGCCGACCGCTCCGCCGTCCCCGTCGACGTCACCCTGGAACTGCCCGGACGGCTGCCCCAGGCCGTCGAGGCCGCCGCCTACTTCGTGGTCTGCGAGGCCCTCGCCAACATCGGCAGGCACAGCGGCGCCGACCGCGCCGAGGTGAGCGGTGGCCACCGCGACGGACGGCTGATCCTGCGCGTCCGCGACGACGGCCGGGGCGGGGCCGACCCGGGGGCCGACCCCGTGGCCGCCGGGGCCGCCCCCGGGGCGGGCAGCGGGCTGACCGGACTCGCCGACCGGGTGTCGGTCCTGGATGGCAGACTCTCCCTGTCCAGCCCGCCGGGCGGACCCACCCTGTTGTCCGTGGAGATTCCTTGCGAGTGGACCGAGCCCTGCGCGTAGTACTGGCGGAGGACAGCGTGCTGCTGAGGGACGGTCTGACCGGCCTGCTCGCCCGCTTCGGCCACGAGGTCGTGGCGGGCGTCGGCGACGCGCAGGCACTCGTCGCGGCCGTCGCGGACCACACCCCGGACATCGTCGTCACCGACGTCCGTATGCCGCCCGGCTTCCAGGACGAGGGCCTGCACGCGGCGGTGCGGCTGCGCGAGCGGCGGCCCGCCCTGCCCGTTCTCGTCCTCAGCCAATACGTACAACGGGCCTACGCCGCCGAGCTGCTGGACTCCGGCGACGGCACCGGCGTCGGCTATCTGCTGAAGGACCGCGTCGGCCAGGTCGAGGAGTTCGTCGACGCGCTGACCGAGGTCGCGGACGGCGGCACGGTCGTCGACCCCGAGGTGGTACGCCAGTTGCTGCGCCGCCGACGGGACCCGCTGGAGCGGCTCAGCCCGCGCGAGCGGGAGGTGCTCGCCCTGATCGCGGAGGGCAGGTCCAACGGCGCCATCGCCCGCGAACTCGTCGTCTCCGAGGCGGCCGTGGGCAAGCACATCGGCAGCATCCTCACCAAGCTCGACCTGCCCCCGGCGACCGAGACGCACCGCAGGGTGCTGGCGGTGCTGACGTATCTGAGGTCCTGACGTACGGGTTCGGTCACAAATCCCTCACGGCCCGGCACTTTTCCTCCATGTGGCGGCACGATTGATCGCCGAAAGCCCCGGCCCCGCCACGCAGAAAAGTGAGCCCGTGAGTTCCGTCCCGCCACCCGACCGTTCCGACGACGACTCGGCCCCCTCCCTCTCCGACGAGCAGTTGGAGGCATTCCTCCGAGAGGCCGCCGAAGGCGGTGGCACCGCCGCGCCCAAGGAGCCGTCGGCGCGGGCGCGGATGGTGACCGCACGGTTGCGCGGGCAGGAAGAGCCCGCACCCTGGCGTGCCCCGCAACGCACCCCGAAGGGCGATGGTCGCGAACGCCGGCGCGGGTGGGGCGCGGTCGTCGGCGTGGTGGTGCTGGCGGCGGTCGCGGTGATCGCCCTGCGGCCCTCCCTGGTCACGGACCGCCTCCCCGGCGGGGAGGCGGAGGCGGCCGCGTCGCCGACGCCGCTGCCCGCCGAGACGGCGCGGCCGAGCGGTGCCCCCGGCCAGGTGGACCGGTCGGGCGGCCCCACCGTCGAGCACCCGTTCCGCGGCTCGCCCGCCCTGCGCTGGGCCGACGGCGCCGACGCCATCGAGCTGCCTCAGGCCAAGGCGGTGGCCGGGATGAGCAAGGCCGACGCGGAGCTGGCCCTGCGGCGTACCAAGGAGTTCCTCGTCGCCGCCAACCTCGACCCGGACGTGATCGCGGGTGGACGGCCCGAGGAGGCGCTCGGCCTGCTCGATCCCGAGGCGCAGAAGGACCTGCTGCCGGACCAGCGGCGGGGGCTGCGCGAGCCGTCGCGCGAATACGACCCCGTCGGGCTGTTCAGCCGGTTCGACCCCGACGAGGTGCGGCTCGCGGGCGACGTGGTCAAGGTGCGCGGCCGCATGTCGCTGGCCGGGGGGAAGCCGGGCGAGATCAAGGTGCACGCCGACTACACCTTCGTGTATCCGCTGGTGAAGTCCGACGGGGGCGACCACGTCGAGCGCACCATCGTGCGCCGTGAGATCACGACGCTGCTCCTTGACCCCGACCGGTGGCACGCCACGCGGGGCAAGCTCGCGATCCACGAGTACAAGGTCAACACGTACAACACCGCGTGCAAGCTGTATGACGGCTACCTGCACCCCTTCTTCCCCGCGGACCGGAAGCAGGCGACGGGGCCCTCTGTCGACCCGTACGACCGCAGCGGGGAGATGAGGGACACGCCGGGGGACGAGTGCGGCACGGTCACCCGCACCTGAGGGCCACGGCCGTACGACGACGTGACCGGGCCCGGGCGCTCTCCCTCACGCGCGCCCGGACCCGTCCCCCGTTGCCCCCTGTGGGGGTCAGTGGTGGCGGCTCACATCCGCTGCCACAGCGCGGGTACGTTCGCCGGCGTCCAGCCCGGCTGGGCCTGGTGGCCCTGGAGGCAGCGGTAGGTGGCGCCGCCGTACGTCACGGTGTCGCCCGCCTGGTAGACGGTGCCGGCCGCCCAGGTGCCGCCGGGCTCGCCCGGGTCGCCCGGGTCACCCGGGTCCCCGCCGTCGTCGCCGGTGGTCTTCAGGGTGAGCCCGTAGTTCTGCAGCAGCGCGTTGATCGGCTGGAAGTAGGTCACGCCGCCGGACCGGCAGTTGCCCGAGCCGCCCGAGGTGACACCCTGCGCCTGGCTGCCCGAGATGAACGAGCCGCCGGAGTCGCCGGGCTCCGCGCACACCGAGGTCCGGGTGACCGGGGAGATGGTGCCTTCCTTGTAGGTGACGCTGGTGTTCAACTGCGTGACGGTGCCGCAGTGCCAGCCGGTCGTCGAGCCGGAACGGCAGACGGACGCGCCGACCGGAGCCGCCGTGGAACCGGTGACCTGGACGTTCTGCCCACCGGCGCCGAGGACGTACGGGGTCGCCGTCCAACTGGAGTTGGTGGCCACCCACGCCATGTCGCGGCCGGGGAAGATCGAGCCCTGGAAGGTGCCCTGGGACACCCGGTTGGCGCCGGTCGTACTGGAGCCCGCCCGACCGCAGTGGCCGGCGGTGGCGAAGCCCTGCTGGGTGCCCTTGGTGATCGGGAAGCCGATCGAGCAGCGGGTGCTGTTGTTGATGTAGTACGCCTCGCCGCCGCGGAGGTCGTAGAAGGTGCGGGGCCGCTCGGTGCGCTTCTCGACGCGGGAGAGGGAACGGTCGACACCGGCCGCCGCCAGCAGTGAACGCGCCGCCGCCGGACGGATCGCCTCCACGACGACGGTGTTGTCGCGCGTGTCGACGTACCAGACGGGCGCGTCGGCGGTGTTCAGGTCGGCCGCCGCCTTGTCCATGCGGGCCTTGGCCGCGTCCAGGTCGGCGAGCGAGTGGCGTACGACCTTCGCCACGGCGCCGCGCGCCTCGATCGCGGCGACGTCGTCCGCGTCGGTCGTCGCCACGGTCAGGGTGCCGGACTCGGCGCCCCGCACCCATGCCCCCGCGAAGTCGCCGCCGAGCGCGGCACGCAGCCGGCCCGCGGTGGCGCCCGCCTCGGCCTCGTTGTCGAGGCGGCGCTCCGCCTGCCGGCGGTCGAGGCCGAGGTCCCGCTGCATGGCCTTGAGGAGCGCCGGGGGCGCGGCGTCGGTGCGCAGGGTCTCTGCCGCGGTGGGGGCGGAGCTGACGGGCGCCGTCCCGGCGCTCGCGGAGCCGCTGAGCCCGGCCACGAGCAGAGCGGCGGTCGCGGCGACGGCGGCACCCATGGCTCTGGTGTGGTGGGGCCGGTGTCGGTTTCGGTGTCCGTGGGGCATGGGGGATCTCCTCGGTCTCGGTGGGGAGGTGCCGAAACCGTAGGGAGGGACAACCGCCCGCCATAAGAGGTCAGTCGTCCCTCTCCCCGGTGTTATGGAATGCCGCGGGGCTGGGGGTGGAGACATCGGGGAAGGCATCAGGGAATCGGCGTCAGGGAACCCGGTGGGCCGACATCCACTCCGTGTAGCTGTCGCTGTTCGCCGCCACGCTCGCGTGCGCCATGCGCGCCTGCGAGAGTACGGCGGCCGCGGTGTCCTGCCGCTGCGTCACCGCGTGCCAGCCGATCAGGTGCCGCCAGGTCAGCGGGGTGCCGGCGAGGGGCCGGGTCACGATCTGGGGCGTGGTCGGAAAGGTCGCCCGGCACAGCCCCACCGCCCGCCCCACCTGCACCAGGTGCACGAGCGACGCGGTGTCCGTCTCGTACATGCGGCGCGGGGTGAACCCGGCGCGGGCGCACGACGCGCTGAAGCAGTCGCCGAAGCAGCCGTCGCCGGGTACACAGGACCACTCCTCGTCCGCCAGCTCCGTCAGGTCCACCTCCGCGCGGTGGGCGAGCGGGTGGCCCTCGGGCATCATCACGAACACCGGGTCGACGGCGACCTCCCGCCACACCAGCCCCTCGCCGACGGGCGGCGACGCGGTGCCGCAGGTACCAGCAAGCGCGAAGTCGAGCCTCCCCTCCGCGAGTTGGGCGGCAAGCTCCCGCTCCGACCAGGAGGTGCAGGTCGTCATCCGGGCGTCGGGCGCCACACCGGCCAGCCGGTCGAGGAGGGCGCCCAGCAAGGGCCCGTGGGTGCCGCCGATCCGCAGCCGCTCCGTCGTGTGCGGCGCCCGGGCGAACCGGGCCGCCTCCTGCTGCAACTCGGTCACCGCGGGCAGCACGATCCGGCTCCGCTCCAGCACCAGCTCGCCCAGCGCGGTGGCCCGCACCCCGTGCCGTCCACGCACGAACAGCGCGCCGCCCAGGGCCCGTTCGATCCGCTTGAGCTGTGCGCTCAACGCGGGCTGCGCGAGCCCGAGAGCCGTCGCCGCCCTGGTGAGGCTGCCGGCGTCGGCGATGGCCCGGACCGTCTTGAGATGCCGCAACTCCAGCTCCATGAGGGGAGCTTGCGACGCGGGGAGGGCGGGGGCAAGAGGTTGGTACGGACCTGTGAAAGAAACTTCAAGTACTTCCGCGGCCGGGGCTCAGGCCCGCTCAGGCCCGCTCCGGCTCCGCCGCCCCGTCCGCGTCCGCGTTCTCCGCGAGCAGCGCCCGCGTCCGGCGCAGCAGTGCCTCCCGCACGGAGTCCGGCGCAAGGACGCGCAACGGCGTACCGAGCCCCAGCAGATACCCGGCCAGCCCCTCGGCGTCCGGCCCGCCGACATCGACGACGGTGACGTCCGGCCCGTCGGCCCGGTGCAGCCCGACCGTGGCGGGAATCAACCGCAGCGCCTGTTCCATGGGCACCGGCAGGCGGACGGTGGCCAGCAGCGCGTACGGCCCGGTCGCGCTCGCGCGGGACACGAGGAGCGCCGGATCGGGCGGCGGGTCGGTGAACTCGACGGCCCGCCCGGTCGGCTGCAGCCGTTCCACCCGGTCGGCCCGGAAGGTCCGCCACTCGCCCCGCTCGACGTCCCGCGCCACGAAGTACCAGCGCCGCCCGGTGTGCACGAGCCGGTACGGATCCACGTCCCGCACACTGGCCCGCCCCTCCCAGCCCCGGTACGCCATCCGCGCCCGCTCGCCGCGCCGGCACGCGGCCGCCAGCTCCAGCAGCATCCCCGGCGCGACCTGCGGCTGACCGGCCCGCGGCGTCTGCACGAAGGCCGCGTCCATGTCCCCGAGCCGCTCCGCGACCCGCCGCGGCAGCACCTGCCGCAGCTTCAGCAACGCCGACAGCGCCGCCTGGTCCCCGCCGAGCGCCCCGCTCAACGCGGCCTCCCGCAGCCCGACGGCCACGGCGAGGGCCTCCTCGTCGTCGAGGATCAGCGGCGGCGTACGCGTCCCGGGCCGCAGCCGGTACCCGCCCCACGGCCCCGGATCGGAGTCGACGGCGTACCCGAGTTCCCGCAGCCGGGCGACGTCCCGCCGCACCGTCCGCTCCGTGACCTCCATCCGCTCGGCCAGCTCACCGCAGGTCCAGGCGGGACGGACGGCGAGCAGGGAGACGAGTCGCAGCAGCCGGGCGGAAGTACTGAGCACGCTTCCGAAGTCTGCCACGCACCCGGTCGACGACCAGGACCGAAACTGTCCTGGTCACGTCCTACGGTCTCTCCCATGACGACAACGGAGAACACCCACACCCCGTCCGAGAAGACCCCCACGTTCCACTACTCGGCCGTCACCTTCGACTGCGCCGACCCCGCCGAGACGGCCCGCTTCTACGCCGAGGCCCTCGACCTCCCCGTCGCCTTCTCCACCGACGACTTCTACCTGCTCGGCGGCAAGGACGGCGCCGCCGGCCTCGGCTTCTGCCGCCTGCCCGACTACCGCCCGCCCACCTGGCCGGGCACCACCCAGGAGAAGCAGGCCCACATCGACATCGGCGTCGACGACCTGGACGCGGGCGAGGCCCGCCTGCTCGCCCTGGGCGCCACGAAGCCCGACTTCCAGCCGTCACCGGACCGCTGGCGGGTGCTGCTGGACCCGGCGGGGCATCCGTTCTGTGTGTCTACGGTGGCGTGATGAGCGGTCCTGTGCGCAAACTTCCACGGTCACGGTTCCCGGCGTCACAGTATGCGAAGCCCGTCACCATGCTGGGCGCGTTCCTGGAAGCTGTCACTCGCACGGGACCTGACAGCGGAGTGCGGCCGGACGCAGGATGGCCGCCAGCGCGGCCAGGGCCGTAGTGGGACGAGTGTCGCGATGTCCGTTCTCGGGCGTGCGCCGTCTCAGAAGCCCAGGTAGGTGATCTGGACGACGTAGACGCGTTCATCCCGCACGACGATCTGGTAGGTGAACATTCCGCCGGGGACTGCGATGTCGCCGCCCTTCGGATCGTCTCCGCCGTACGCGCGACCGTGCAGGTACCGTGCTTCTGCCGCTCTGACCAACTCGGCGGCCTTGCGTTCCACGACGGTGAGGAAGACGGGAGGGGCGGTGCGGGCGGCTTCCTCCGCGCCGAAGGCGTACTCCCAGGACCAGCTCAAGCGTGTACTGCCTTCATCGCCTCGTCGAGGACGGCACTCAGCTCTCGCAGGGCTTCACGGGCCACGTACGCGTCCTGGTGTTCCAGGTTGTTCTTGGCCAGGGAGTGGCGGGCCGCGAGGTCGGGTCGGCGGGCGATCTCGATGTCGCGGGCCCAAGCCAGGGCCCAGCCGCGTACCGGGCTGAGCGACTGCCATTCCAGGGCCTTGGCGAACGCCTCTTCCTTGGTCTGCTGCATCTCCGGCAGACGCCCGGGCGCGACGACGGTGAGGGCGGCTCGCAGCGCGTCCGGCGTCTGCTCGGGGCGGGGGACCAGCTCGTGTCCGTGGTCGGCCTGAGTGCTCATGAAGTCCTCCCGGGAGTGCACTGGCCAGGGTAGTCGTCCGGGACGGCTGGGGAATCGGGACGCGAACATCGAGGTGTGTTTCTCCTGTTCAACGAGTGTGTGAAGGGCCCTGCTCAAAGGGTGTCCCGGGCGGTGCGTCGCTGGCGGCTGTGCGGCAGTCGCGGCAGCGGTCTTCGGTCTCGGGGGCGCGGAAGCCGCGGTCGCAGCCGTCGCAGTTGCGTACGTCGTGGCGGGGTGGTGGCGGACCGGCCGGGGCGGCTCTGAACGGGGGCGGGGGTGGCAGTTGGGCGGTGAGGCGGTGGGCGAGGAGGGCTGCGGGGCGGCGCAGGGGTTCGTCCGGGAGGTCGGTGGTCAGGGCGTGGCGTACGGCGGTGGGGGTGATGTCCCGTTCGAGCCAGGCGGCGACGCCGGGGGTGAGGTGGGCGGTGTCGGTGGCGGAGAGGAGGAGGCGGGGGTCGTGTCGGCGCAGGGTGGTGAGGAGGTCGGTGGCCTGTTGGAGGAGGGCGGGCGCGGTGCAACTGGGCTGCGGGACGGCGTGCGGGGGCGAGGGGTGGTGCGGGTGCGGGTGCCGGTTTCGCCTGGTGTGGTGCAGGGCGGGTGGGGTGGGGGTGCTTGCTCCGGTGGTGCGGGGGGCTGCTCTGGCGGGCGGGGCTGTCGGGGCGGTGCGGTCGGTTCGGTGGACGACCGGGGTGTCGGGGGGCGGTCCGGGCAGTCGCCGGTGTCGGTCGGCTCGCGGTGGGTGGCCGCGTTCGGCTGGTTGCAGGAGACCGTGCGGCTGACGATGTGGCCGGTCGTCGTGCGGTGGCGTTCGCGGCGCAGGTAGCCGTGGGTTTCGAGTTCGCGCAGGGCGGCGGCGATGCGGGTGCGGCCCTCGGGGAAGCGGGCGGTGATTGACTTGATGTCGGCGCCCGCGCCGGTGGGCAGCGACTGGAGGTGGCAGCCGAGGCCGATCGCGAGGAGGGACAGCTCCTCGTGCTGGACCAGGTGGTTGCCGATCACCACGAAGCGGGTGGTGTGGCGGGTGTTCTCGTGGACGATGCCGCCGCCGCGGCGGCGGCGACGCGTACGGGTCGGGTTGTCGGCGGGGGCTGACGGGGCGTGCGGGGGCGCGCTAGGGTTTTGGGTACCCATCGGGAAGGTCTTCCTCTTCCTTGGTGGTAGGCCCTCGCACCGGGATGACAGTCCCAGCGGGGGCCGAAGTATTTTTGGGTGATGTGTTTGCTTGCGCTGAGAGTAGGGGTGTTGGGGGCCCGGAAATCCAGCTCAACCGGTGATGTTCACCCGCCCGGGTGACGAGAGCCTCGGGCGGGAGGGGTGGGGCTTGGTGGGGTTCTTTCTCCCCGGGTTCTTTCCTTGGTTGGGCGCCGACGGCACCGCAGCCTCAGGACGTGGGTTGCGGTGGCGTGAAGTGCAGTTCGGCCCGTACGGTCTTGCGCGGAAAGCGCCCCTCGGTTACTCCCCAGCGGTCCGCCGGCGCCTCGACGAGCAGCAGTCCACGGCCGGATTCCGCGTCGGGGGCGGGGCTTTGGGGACGGGGCAGCTCCTGGCCCCGGGTATCCGTGACCTCGATGCGGAGGGTCTCGCCGACGACGTAGAGGTAGAGGGTGAGCCGGAAATCGCGGCCGGGCACGCGTCCGTGATCCGCCGCGTTGTTGGCCAGTTCGGCGACGAGATGGCGTGCCGGGTCCAGCGGCACGCCCCAGAAGCGGAGTTGCTCGGTCGCGAGCAGACGGGCGAGACGGGCGCCGCGTGGCGTGGGGGCGCGTCTCCTGACGTATGCATCGGGGCACCGGCGTTCCAACGGCAAGTGCCCAACGCCTGGTTGTCGCCGGGCGCGGGCGCTGTGGCGTCTCGGGGTCAGTCGCTTCGCGCTTCGCCCCGGACCATGTGGATGTCCGGCCTCACCTTGGCGATGGCCGCGAAGTCGTCGTCGACATGGAGAACGGTCACGTGATGGTGCCCGGCAGCGAGGGCGATCAGGATGTCCATGGGAGAGGGGCCGCGATGGTGACCGATCTTGGCCAGGTCCCGCTGTACCTCCACGATCCTCGACCAAGGGGAACCGAGCCGTCCGCGCGCAGCAGCCGCCACGCGGCGGAGGTGTCGGCCAGGTAGGTCACAGGCCCGCCCGTTCCCGTTCTGCGAGGACGTCGAAGTCCAGGAACGCGTCGGCGTTCTCCTGGAGCCGGCGCAGTGCTCGTGCCCGGTCATCGGCACTGGCGGCGGACGCTGTGGTCAGCGCGCGGTCGATGGTCTCCCGCTTGCTCCTGGTGCCGAGCTTCCGCTGAGCGAGGGCCGGCTTGTCGTCGTCGATGTCGATGTCGACCAGGGTCTTGGACATGAGGTCTCCCGTATGTCAGCCCGTTTCCATCGGGTGGGTGGTGACTGTCCGTCGGTTGTCCGGTGCTGTCCGGACGGTCGGGGTGGTTGGTACGGGTAGGGCATCGCGGGGCGACGGAGGGGTGCGGCATGGCGACGGTGGACGTGAGGCGGTGGGGCCCGCGGAGGCGGGCCGGCTCAAGGGCGAGACGGGAGAGGCGGGATGGGAGGTCGATCCGGACGACGAGTGGGGGGTCGCGGTGATCGCGAAGTCAGCCCGTCGGCTCGGCGACCTCCTGCGTCCCCACGACCGTCAGCAGATCCAGCAGCCCCGCGCTGTCGGTCCCGACGGCCGGGGTGAACCAGAGCAGCCGCTGACGGCCGTCCTCGCTGGAGAGGTTGAGGCAGTTGACCTCGATCACACCGATCACGGGGTGGACGAGCCGTTTGCGGTCCTCGCGTCGGAAGGCCACCTCGTGGTCGGCCCACAGCGCGGCGAACTCGGGGGAGACGGCGAGCAGCGTACGGATCATCGAGCCGACCTCCGCGTCCTTCTTGTCCCTGCGCGCGGCGGCGGCCCGCAGGTCCGCGACGAAGGAGCGGGACTTGCCCTCGTGGTCGGCCTCCGGATACAGGCGCCGGGCCTCCGGCTCGGTGAACCACCGGTGGACGAAGCTGGCCCGGGGCCCCCGGTATCCGGACTGGTCCCCGAGCAGCGCCACCGCCAGCGGATTCTGTACGAGGGTGACGTGCAGGTCGGTGATCACCTGCGCCGGGGTCGACGTCATCCGGCCGAGCAGGTCCAGCATGCCGGGGTGTACGTGCGAGGCGGGCCCGCCCTGCACGGGCACCGGCCGGTCGGCGAGCCGGTAGAGGTAGTCCCGCTCGTCGCCGGACAGCCGCAGTGCCCTCGCCAGCGCGGCGATCATCTGCTCGGACGGCTGGGACCCGGCGCCGCGCTCCAGCTCGTTGTAGTAGTCCACCGACGCCCCGGCGAGCTGGGCGACCTCCTCGCGGCGCAGCCCCGGCACCCGGCGGCGCGGTCCGGCAGGGAGCCCGACCTCGGCCGGGCGGATGCGCTCACGTCGCGACCGCAGGAAGGTCCCCAGCTCGGCGTACTTCACGGCGCTCATGCCGTCCATTGTGCGCTCGGCCGGGGCGGCGACCCAGGGGATGACATCCCCTGGCTGCGCGGGCCGACCGCGCGCATCGTGGAGCCATGACCACGCACGCACATCCCACGAACGACACGAACGACACGAACGACACGAACGACACGAGCCACACGAACCAAACGAGCCCGCAGACTCCCGAACACGACCGCCCGGCCGGCACCCGGGTCGCCGTCGTCACCGGCGGATCGCGCGGCATCGGCCGGGCGGTCGCGCAGAAGCTCGCCCAGGACGGCCTGGCCGTCGTCGTGAACTACGCCCGCGACGCCTCGGCCGCCGACGAGACGGTGACGGCGATCACCGAGGCCGGCGGGCGGGCGGTCGCCGTACAGGCGGACGTGGCAGAGGAGAAGGAGATCGCCGCGCTGTTCGACCGGGCGGAGGAGGAGTTCGGCGGCGTCGACGTGGTCGTCAACGCGGCCGGACGGATGACCTTGTCCCCGATCGCCGACCTGGACCTGGCGGCACTCGACGCCATGCACCGCACCAACATCCGCGGCACCTTCGTGGTCGCCCAGCAGGCGGCACGGCGACTGCGTACAGGAGGTTCCTTCATCGGCTTCTCGACGTCCGTCGTCGGCACGCAGTTCCCCACGTACGGCGCCTACGCGGCGAGCAAGGGCGCCGTGGAGGCGATGACGCTGATCCTGGCGCGGGAGCTGCGCGGCCGGGACATCACCGTGAACACGGTCGCGCCCGGGCCGACGGCCACGGACCTGTTCCTCGACGGCAAGACCCCCGAGCAGATCGACCGGCTCGCGAAGACCCCGCCCCTGGAGCGGCTGGGCACCCCGGACGACATCGCCGCCGTGGTCGCCTTCCTCGGCAGCCCCGCCGGGCACTGGGTGAACGGCCAGATCCTGCGCGCCAACGGAGGGATGATCTGACATGCCCTTCGCCCACTTCAAAGTCCCCGCGGGCACCCTCACCGCCGAGGACAAGCGGAAGATCGTCGAGCGCACCACCGACCTGTACGCGGAGATCTACGGAGAACGCGCCCGTCCCACCACCGTGGTCCTGGTCGACGAGGTCCCCGACGGCGGCTGGGGCGTCGGCGGAAACGTCCTCACCGCGCGGATGCTCAACGGAGACGCGTAACCTGCGCCGGGAGGCCTTCGTCTCATCCATTGACCGGGTGCTGGCCACGGCCTTTACATGCGCGTAACACTTAAGTGTCCCGCGCGCGGCAACGGCGCCGAGCGCCCCTCACCGGTCGGTGCAAGCGACCGGTGTCCGCCGTGCCAGAAAGGGCCTACGTGACGACGCGAAGCGAGACCAGGACCGCGCTCGACCACCTGCTCACCGAGATCGAACACCGCAACCCGGCCCAGCCCGAGTTCCACCAGGCCGCCCACGAGGTCCTCGAAACGCTCGCGCCGGTACTCGCCGCCCGCCCCGAGTACGCCGAGCCCGGCCTCGTCGAGCGGCTGGTCGAGCCGGAGCGGCAGGTCCTCTTCCGGGTGCCGTGGCAGGACGACCAGGGCCGCGTCCGCGTCAACCGGGGCTTCCGCGTCGAGTTCAACAGCGCGCTGGGCCCGTACAAGGGCGGCCTGCGCTTCCACCCCTCCGTCAACCTGGGCGTCATCAAGTTCCTGGGCTTCGAGCAGATCTTCAAGAACGCGCTGACCGGCCTCGGCATCGGCGGCGGCAAGGGCGGCAGCGACTTCGATCCGCACGGGCGCAGCGACGCGGAGGTCATGCGGTTCTGCCAGTCCTTCATGACGGAGCTGTACCGGCACATCGGCGAGCACACGGACGTACCGGCCGGGGACATCGGCGTCGGCGGCCGCGAGATCGGCTACCTCTTCGGCCAGTACCGCCGGATCACCAACCGCTGGGAGGCCGGCGTCCTCACCGGCAAGGGCGCGGGCTGGGGCGGCTCGCTGATCCGCCCGGAGGCGACCGGCTACGGCAACGTGCTCTTCGCGGCGGCGATGCTGCGCGAGCGCGGCGAGGACCTGGAGGGCCAGACCGCGGTCGTCTCGGGCTCCGGCAACGTCGCGATCTACACGATCGAGAAGTTGACCGCCCTCGGCGCGAACGCCGTCACCTGCTCGGACTCCTCCGGCTACGTCGTCGACGAGAAGGGCATCGACCTCGACCTGCTGAAGCAGATCAAGGAGGTCGAGCGCGGCCGCGTCGACTCGTACGCCGAGCGCCGGGGCGCCTCGGCCCGCTTCGTCCCCGGCGGCCGCGTCTGGGAGGTCCCGGCGGACCTCGCCCTCCCGTCGGCCACGCAGAACGAACTCGACGAGAACGACGCGACCGCGCTGATCCGCAACGGCGTGAAGGCCGTCTCCGAGGGCGCCAACATGCCGACGACCCCCGAGGCCGTGCACCTGCTCCAGCAGGCGGGCGTCGCCTTCGGCCCCGGCAAGGCGGCCAACGCGGGCGGCGTCGCGGTCAGCGCCCTGGAGATGGCCCAGAACCACGCCCGTACGTCGTGGACGTCGGCGCGGGTCGAGGAGGAGCTGGCGGAGATCATGACCAGCATCCACACCACCTGCCACGAAACCGCCGAGCGCTACGACGCCCCCGGCGACTACGTGACCGGCGCGAACATCGCGGGCTTCGAGCGGGTGGCCGACGCGATGCTGGCACAGGGCGTGATCTGAGGCTGATTGGACAGTTTGTCCCGCCGGTATGTCGCGAATATGCCGCTTGAGCGCAGTTTCTGCCGGGACAAACTGTCCAATCGCTCTGTCCAATCGCTGACCGGCTTGCCCCACATGGCCCTGGTGGCCGTCCGCCGCCGACGGTGAGACTTGCACCCATGCGGAAACTCTCCCTCGACGCCCTCGCCCGCGAACACCTCGAACACGCCGCCGCCACCTCGAGCGGCCGCAGCGCCACCACGGTCCACGGCGGCCACGAGCACGTCCTGCGCCAGACCCTCCTGGCCCTGACCGCCGGCACCACCCTCGCCGAGCACGAGAACCCCGGCGAGGCGACCGTCCAGGTCCTGCGCGGCCGGGTCCGCCTCGTCAGCGGCGACACCTCCTGGGAAGGCCGCTCCGGCGACCTCATCCTGATTCCCCCGGCCCGCCACAGCCTGGAGGCGCTGGAGGACGCGGCGGTACTGCTGACGGTGGCGAAGCGGGGGTAGACCCGGGCAGGGCCATGACAGGGCAACGGCTGGGCCACGGCCGGGTCACGGCTGGGCCCGGCCACTCGATCAATGGGACGATGTCGGAAAACCTGATCGAGTGACGCGCGGGGAGGCCGGGTACGTCATGGCCCGTTACACGGAGGCACTGACCGTCGAGCGGGGCGGGTTCCGGATCAAGGTCCCGGAGTCCTGGTGGGAGTTCGACGTACGCCCGGAGTCGCGGGACGACTCGATCCGCCGCATGGTCGACGACCGAATACGCCAGTACCCGGAGCTGAAGCCCTCCCGCGGCGCCTACGTCACCTTCCTCCAGAAGGCGGCGTCCGACGCGTGGAAGTCCGGCGCGCTGTACTGCGGTTGCATGGCGGAGAGCTTCGGCGGCGACACCCCGATCACGGGCTCGGTGACGGTGTCGCTGGTAGGCGGCCGTACGTCGTCCGGCGACCCCCTCTCCACCGACCCGGCCGCCGTCGCCGCCCAACTCGCCGTCAAGGAGGCGAAGAAGCCCGGCGACTCCTGGCGCAAGGTGACGACCGTCGACGTCCCCGGCGTGGGCCCCGCGGCCCGCACCCAGGGGATCGAGGACATCCCGGTCCCCGGCGACGCCCTCAACCGCACCGTCCGCGCGGTGCTCATGCAGACGTACATCCCGGTCCCCGGCCAGGAGGGCAAGGTCGCCCTGGTCGCCGGCAGCAGCCAGGTCCTCGACCTCGCGGACTCCTTCTTCGACATCTTCGACGCGATCACGTCGACGTTCCGGTTCGTGGGCTGACGAGCACGAGAGGAGGCGGGCAACGGCGTGACGGCCGACTGGAACTGGGAGACCGGCGAACGGCTGCTGGCTCTGGACGACCCCGCGGAGTGGGACGCCGCGTTCGAGCGCGGTGAGCGCCGGCTCGGCACGGCGGCGATCGGGCTGGCCTTCAACTGCCCGCTGGAGGACGCGTCACCCCGGATCGTCAGGGCGATACAACTGCCGGATGTCGCTCAGCGCGGGTTCGCCTGCACTGCGGCGGGAACGGCGGCCCGCCTCAACGGCGAGCTGACGCCGGAGCTTTACGCCGCACTGCGAGCAAAGGGGCCGGGCAGCAGGAGCATCGCGGTGAACGCCATCGACGACACCCTGACCTTCGTACCGTTCCGACGGCTGCCGATGTGGTTGAAGTGCTGGAGCGTCTGGTCAGCGGTGCGGAACAAGCTGGACGCCTGGCGACTGACGGTCGCCTACACGGTCGGCGACGCCTGGAGGGCGGTGCGCGGACATCGATGACTGCGAGGCCGAGCCTCGACCGGGCGGCGTTCTGCTCGCGGCATCCCCCCGAACGCCCACGCTCCGGTGAGCCGAGCCGGTTCAGGAGCCACCTTTCTTCGAACGGCTGTGCCTTGTAAGTTCCCGTGTGCATAGGGGTTGTTGCTGATGTGCGTGGGCTGACGGGGGTTGCGTGATGGTGGGCCACAGGCCGAGTGACTGGCATGTCCTGGACCTGGACAAGGACCCGACCCCGGGCGACCCACAACGCGTACGTACGCTCGCGAGGACGCTGCACGACTTCGCCGACGACGTGTCCGAGGC
>NZ_JAGMUO010000104.1:267832-275811 GCF_019049325.1 Streptomyces sp. AC512_CC834
CTGCGTCTGGTCAAGGGCATGGCGGGGGAGTCGGCGCTGGCGGAGTGGGCGGGCAAGTCGGCGACCGTCTTCAAGGAGGAGTTCTCCGGCGTTCCGAAGAACCTGAAGAAGCTGGAGAAGTCGTACGGGATGTGCGGCGACGCTCTCGCCGACTTCTGGCCGAAGCTGGAGCGGGCCCAGGTCCTGGCCGACAAGGCGCTGGCCAAGGCGCGGGAGGCCCGTGACGACCTGTCCTCCGCCCAGTCGAAGCTGTCCTCGGCGGACTCGTGGGTGACGCGGGCGTCGAAGGAGGCGGACAAGTACAAGGACGATCCGACCGGCAGCAAGTCGGACGCCGACAAGCCGGACGAGGGGAAGGTCCGCGCCGCCACCCGTGACGTCCAGCACGCGAAGACGGCGCAGACGAACGCGCAGTCGGCCGTCGACTCCGCGCAGGGCGCGCTGGAGGTGGCGAAGAAGATGGCCGCGGACGCGCGCAAGATGCGTGACGACGCGGCCCGCGAGGCCAAGAGCAAGATCGACGAGGCGTCCGACGCCGGTATCCAGAACCGGTCGTGGTGGGAGGAGGTCGGGGACTGGGTCTCCGACAACTGGGACAGCATCGTCGCGGTCTGCAAGGTCGTCGTGGCGGTCGTCGGCATCGTCGCGATGATCATCGGCGGGCCGATCCTGGGCGCGATCGTCCTCGTCGCAGCCCTCGTCGTCCTTGCGGACACGCTCTACAAATACAGCAAGGGCCAGGCATCCCTGTGGGACGTGGGACTGGCCGCGCTGGACTGCATACCCGGCATGAAGGGGCTCACCACCCTCGGAGGGCTTGCCAAGGGCGCGAAGGCACTGGGCAAGACGGGGCTGAAGGGCATGGCCCTCAGCGCGCGAGGCGTCGCCAAGAACGCCAAGACAGCGGTGGCCGACGGCGCCAAGGGCGCCTACAACCGGCTGAAGAGCAAGATCAAGGGCTGCGGTGACCCGGTCGACGTCGCTACTGGAGGCACGTTCCTGGTCCAGACGGACGTGTCCCTTCCCGGAACCCTGCCCCTGACGTTCATTCGCCGCGCCGCGTCCGACTACGGATGCGGATGGTGGTTCGGCCCCGGTTGGTCCTCGACTCTGGATCAGCGTCTGGAGATGGACGCGGACGGCGTCTTCTTCGTCACGGAGGACGGGATGATTCTCGTCTACCGCGCCGAAAGTCAGGCAGGGCATCTCCGGCTGCCCGAATCGGGGCCCCGTATGCCCCTCAGCCGGGAGGCCGACGGGACGTATCGAGTGGACGATCCCTGGACCGGTCTCAGCCGCCGCTTCGCCCCACAGCCCGACGGCACTGCGCGTATCACCAGCATCACCGACCGCAACGCCAACAGTCTCACCTTCGACTACGACGAGTCCGGCGTTCCGCTCGGGATCCGGCACTCGGGCGGGTACCACGTCACCTTCACCACCTCCGACGGCCGTGTCACCGCCCTGCATCTGGCCGATGCGGAGGACGGTTCGGACACCGTTGTCAGGCGATACGGCTACGACGACGGCAACCTCACCGAGGTCGTCAACTCATCCGGCCTGGCCCTTGCGTTCACCTACGACGAGTACCTGCGTATGACGTCGTGGACCGACCGCAACGACCACCGGTACGCCTACGTCTACGACGATCAGGGGCGATGTGTCTCACAGGCCGGACAGGCCGGACACGTCGCCGGCACGTTCACGTACGACGAGGAACTCTCCGCCTGGCGGGGATGCCGCGTCACCAGGCATACGACGACCGACGGCGCGACCACTCGGTTCGTTGTCAACGACAACAGCCAGGTCGTTGCCGAGATAGACCCCCTTGGCCACTGCACTCGAACCGAGTACGACGACCACCACCACCTGCTCTCCCGCACCGATCCCCTTGGGCACAGCACGCGTCATGAGGTGGACACGGTCGGCCGGCCGACGCGTGTCTCGCTGCCGGACGGCGGTGTGGTCACTGTGGTGTACAACGCACTGCACCTGCCGACCCGCGTCAACCTGCCGGACGGGACGAGTTGGCAACACACCTACGACGCACGAGGTAACCGGCTCGAGTCCATCGCACCGGACGGTGCGCGCACGCGGTTCGCCTACGACGCCCACGGGGCGATCGCATCGGTGACCGACCCACTCGGCGCCATGACGACCGTGCGCTGCAATGCCGCCGGCCTACGATGCGAGACCACCAGTGCCCTGGGCGAGCGCACCACACGCACGTACGACTCCTTCGGCCGGCTCAGCGCCGTCACAGACCCCCTGGGAGAAACGACCAGGCTGTGGTGGACCGTCGAAGGCCGCCCGGCCCGGGTCCTCGACCCCGACGGCACTCAGGAGACGTGGACCTATGACGGCGAGGGCAACTGCACGTCCCACGTGCAGCCGGGCGGCGCCCTGACGTCCTTCCAATACGGTCCCTTCGACCTGCTCACCGCGCAGACCGAATCCGATGGAGGGCGGTACGAGTTCGAGTACGACGCGTCGCTGAGGCTCACGCGGGCGGTGAATCCCCTCGGCCTGCGTTGGGCATACACCTACGACGCGGCCGGCCGGCTCGTTGCCGAAACGGACTACGACGAGCAGCGGACAACCTATGAGCGGGACGCGGCCGGCCGGTTGACTCGGCGGGTGAACCCGACGCGTCAGGAAGTGGCGTTCAAGTACGACCCGATGGGGCGGCTTCGCTCCAAGGTGGTCGGTGCCGAGGCCACCGAGTACGTACACGATGCCATGGGACGGTTGGTCCGCGCCGTGGGGCCGGGCTGTGACCTTAGGGTGGAGCGGGATCCCGCCGGGCGGGTCGTCGCCGAGCGGGTGAACGGCCGGTCGACGGTGTCGACGTACGACTCCGCCGGGCGCCGTGTCGAGCGAGTCACGCCCTCCGGTGCACGTGCCCTGTACGGGTATGACGCCGTCGGACGCACGACCCGTCTGCATACTTCCGGCCACGCCATCGAGTTCGGCCACGATGCCGCCGGACAGGAAATCAGCCGTCTCGTCGACGCCTCCCTGCGCTTCGACCAGAAGCGGGACGCGAGTGGTCGGCCGGTGGAAGAGCGGTGGACGACTGCGGACCGGCTGGTCCAGGGCCGCGAATACAGCTACGGAGAGCAGCACGATCCGAGCCGGGCGTCCGATGTCATCGACGGCCCCGTCGTTCTGAACACCGACTCGATGGGACGCGTCAGGAGCCTGCAGGGGGAAGGCCGCTCGGAAAGCTATGACTATGACGTCGCAGGACACATCGCTTCTGCTTCATGGTCCGGTTATCCGGGACTGGACGCGGCGCAAGGCAGTCGTTCCTACGCCGGAAGTCGCCTGGAGCGTGCGGGAGGAATGCGCTACGTCCACGATGCTGCCGGACGCGTCGTGGAGCGCTGCAAGAGGCGCCTGTCCCGGAAGCCCGCAGTCTGGCGGTACATCTGGGACGCAGAGGACCGACTGACCTCCGTCAGGACCCCGGACGGCACGTTCTGGCGCTACTCCTACGACCCTCTCGGTCGCCGTATCGCCAAGGAGCGACTTGGCGACGACGGCCAGTCAGTAGTGGAGCGGACGGATTTCACGTGGGACGGCCCGGTTCTCGTGGAGGAGACCACCAGCGACCCGGCTCTGCCGAATGCGGTCACTCTCACCTGGGACCACTCCGGCATGCGACCGATCGCCCAGACCGAACGCCTGACCGACTCGGCCACGCAGGAAGAAGTAGACGCTCGTTTCTTCGCGATCGTCACCGATCTGGTCGGCACTCCGACCCAACTCGTCGACACGCACGGCGAGGTGAGCTGGCGAGCCCACCGGACGCTATGGGGTGCTACGGCCTGGCCCCGGCAAAGCCGGGCGTACACTCCGCTGCGCTTTCCCGGGCAGTACCAGGACCAAGAGACAGGACTGCACTACAACTACCACCGCCACTACGATCCGGAGAGCGGTTGTTACACCTCACTGGACCCACTCGGCCTGGTGCCCGCCCCGGATCCTTACAGCTACGTGACCCATCCGTGGCGGCAGACCGACCCCTTCGGTCTGATGTCGTGCGACGAGGAGAGCGTGGTTCTCTACCACGGGTCACGGGACTGGAGCGGCGGGGAATTCTCGTTGGGCCGCTCTCACGACATGCAGCGCGAATACACCCCGGACGCCGGCGTGTACCTGACCGACGACTTCAACAGAGCCGCCACACAGTACGCCGGCCCCGACGGAGTCGTGGTCCGGACCGAAGTGCCGAGATCGTTCGCTGATTCGGTGCTCCGCGAGCACAGCGGGCCCGCCGGGCGCCAGCCGGAGTACTTTGTGGACACGCAGGAGGGGGTCGACATCCTGAATGCCGGTTCCCCGCGCACGCTTCCGCAGCGAGATGCGGTGATTCAGCACATGATGGGCCAGTTCTAGAGTTTTACGAGGAGTGCGGTAGTGGCAGGTTCGATCGTTCCCATGTCGGAGAGCATGCTGGCTCGTGGTGTCTTCGGCCCGCTCGGCGGTGTCGTGGAGGTCGGGGCGGTGAACGCCACGGGTTCATGGTCCGTCTCAGACGTCTCGGTCGGCCTTTTTTTGGACGACCGGTCCGAGGATGTGGGGCGCCTGCTCAGAGGTATCCGGTCGGTCTGCCGGTTCAGTGACTCGGGCATGGCCGTTGTCGACGAGCTGGGACGACTGCGCGATCATGAAGTGCCCGCGGCTTTTCTGCTCCTGTGGTCCGCGGGTGTCACGGGGGTCCCCGAGCCTCTGGAGAAGCTGGAGGAGCCGGCGCTGGTTCGCCGCATGTGCCGTATGGCAGCGGACCTGCAGCTCACGCTTCTGCTTCAGGCGCTCGTCACCGCGGCCGTCGCGGCCGGCACCGAGGCCGTCCGGGGCGCGGAGCAGATCACCGAGGTGATGACCATCGCCTGTGCCCTGGCCGACCCGAGCGGCGGGAGCACTCCCAGCCTGGTCTTCCGCATGTGGCGTGTCGCGCACCTGCCGGGCATCCTCCGACCCGAGTCCGACGCACCGGACGAAGGCAAGGCCGGATTCCGGGCGTACGACGAGATGCTGGATCAGTTGCTCGGGGTGTCCTGACGGGGGTGACCGTACGGTTTCGCGCAGCCACGTTCCCGACCGGGAGTGTTCGCTCCACCCCTGGGCACCGACTGGAACCGGCAGACCGGCGAACCAGCCGGAGCCTGATCTTCCCGTCCCTGGCCACCGCAGAGCTTCCGGGGCTCGAAGCCCAGTTGGAAGCCGGTGCTTCCGGGGGCCGGTTGCAGAGCGTCGACGAGGACGTGACCGACGGCGCGGACTACATCGACCACGCCGCATGGCGGCTCTCGGGCAAGGTCGTCCTGGCCGGAGTCAAACACGACGCCACGGACGCGCCGGTGCAGCTGGTCGTGGTCGTGCGTGACGACCAAGCCGACGTGCAGGACGACGGCGGAGAGTGGTTGTAGCGGCGCCCGACCTTTCAGCAGCCCGGCATCGGTCCGGCCCCCACCTCGGCCCAGATGGTCTTGCGCGGAGGCGGGCCTGGGACGACTCCCCAGCGGTCGGCGAGTGCAGCCACGAGCAGTAGGCCCCGGCCGGACTCGGCGTCGGCCGCGGCCTGCTGTGGGTGCGGGAGCCGGTCACCGCGCGTGTCGGTGACCTCGATGCGGAGCGTGTCGCCGACGACGTACAGCAACAGCCTGAAGTCCCGGCCGGAGACCCGGCCATGGGTGACGGCGTTGGCCGCCAGCTCCCCGACGATGAGCTCCGCCGGGTGCGACGGCAGTCCCCACGTGCGCAGTTGCTCGGTGGCGAGCAGTCGGGCGAGACGGGCGCCGCGAGGCGTGGAGGACAGCTGGAGGCTGAAGTTCCGGACGGGGTCGGCAGCGAGTCGGGGCGTGGGGTCACTGGTTTCCTGGTTCACGTCACTCAGCGTGGCGGAATCTGCTTCCGTGGATGAGTGACAACGCTTGTACGTACCGTCACTGTCCCGGCATTTGTCTCGGCTGTCTCGGCTGTCCCGGGCGTTGTACGAGTACGAGTACGCGTACGCGCCGAAGGAGGAGCCGTGGACAAGTGTGTCGACGAGGCGGGCTGGGACGTGGAGCCGGGCGACGAGGTCGAGCCGGTGGTGCAGGCGGTGGGCCGCCTGCTCAGGGTCTGCCGGGAGGCGGCCGGGGTGAGCGTGTCCGAGCTGGCCGCAGCCCTCGGATACGGCGAGGACATGATCCGCAAGATGGAACGCGGGGCCCGCATTCCCCGCCCGGAGTACCTGGACCGGGCGGACCAGATCTTGAAGGCGCAGGGGCATCTGCGAGCCTTCATGGAGGACATGCGCAAGGCGCGGTATCCGAAGAAGGTGCGGCAGCTGGCCGAACTGGAGGAACGGTCGGTGGAGATGCTGCTGTACAGCAACCACAACATCCACGGGCTGTTGCAGACGGAGGAGTACGCGCGGGCGCTGTTCGAGATGACGCAGCCCGCGCTCGCCGACGAGGTTGTGGAGCGGGAGACCGCTGCTCGTGTGACGCGACAGGCCGTCCTCCAGAGGGAGCCCGCTCCCACGCTCAGCTTCGTCCAGGAACAGGTGACGCTCGAACGTCCCTATGGTGGGAAGATGGTGCTACGCCGACAGCTGGAACACATCTTGGAAGTGGCGCAGTTGAGGAACGTGACGCTTCAGGTCATGCCGACCGACCGGCAGGAGCACGCTGGATCGCAAGGCATGATCGAGGTGCTGAAGTTCGCCGACGGCACGGCGATGGGACGCTCCGACGGGGCCTTCAACGGCCGCCCGGTCTCGAGCCCCAAGGACCTCCGGATCCTTGAACTGCGCTATGGCATGATCCGGGCGCAGGCTCTCACGCCGAGGGAGTCGCAGGCATTCATCGAGCAAGTGCTGGGGAGACTATGAGCACCGCTGAACTCCACTGGTTCAAGAGCAGCTACAGCAGCAGCGGCGAGCCCGGTGACTGCATCGAAGTCGCCCCCACCGCTGCCACGGTCCACGTCCGTGACTCCAAGAACGCATCGGGCCCGCGGCTCGCGCTCACACCCGGGGCGTGGGCAGACTTCGTGACCTACGCGTCGCGGAGCTGACCCTCGACGGTCGACACCCACGCGAAGCCGGAGCCTCGCGTGGGGGTGTTCCGCGCTGGCGGCGGGGCAGGGCTATGCCCGGGGAGGCGGCGCCCTGACCGCACCTCTATGTGTGGCGGCGCGGCGCCGACGTCCCGAGGCGTGGGAAGTGACTGCGCGGCCGAGCTTCGACCGGACGGTGATGGTCGGCCACAGGCCGAGTGACTGGCATGTCCTGAACCTCGCTGACGTACGAGCACCGCAACCCGGTGGCCAGATGACGGAGACGTACATCCAGGAAGTCGGAGACGGATACCCGTGCACCTGATCACGGAGAAACATGGACGTTCGCGCCGTAGTGATGGGATTGTCCGGGGCGGTGCCGCTCCCGGGGCTGCCTGATGCCTGGCACTGGTCGCCGGCGACCGGGGTCGACTTCGCAGGGGCGCTGTCCGCCGACGGCAAGCGTCTTCTCCAGCTGAGCGGTCGGGACACCTACGATGAGGGCCTGGCCGTCAGCATCCTCCGGTTCGCACGGGAACACGAAGACGAGATGGCCGCACGTAACCCCTTTCTCGGATCGATTGAAGGCTTCGAGCCGCCCGCCGGGCGCCGCTTCGATGCTGTCGTGAGCATCGCGCCCAAGGTGCACCGTTTCTACCATGCGGAGAAACCGGAGCTGACGGAGCATGTGTGGCTGGCGTATCCCGCCTATGCCTGCGAGTTCTCCGGGCGGGAAACCCTGGACGAGGCGGTCACGCGCTACCGCATGCTCGGTCTCACCGACCTTGACCGGACGCCGGTGCCCTTCCTGAAAATGCGGTTCGCCAACACTGTCGGCGTCGCTTGAACCGTGACCCTCTGACGGCGGATCAAAACTGACTCACTTCGTGGCATCCATACGAACCTGATCTTGAGTGGAGATCGGGAGG
>NZ_JAGMUO010000009.1 GCF_019049325.1 Streptomyces sp. AC512_CC834
GGGTGGCCGGGAGCAGCACGGCGACGGGGGTGGTGTGGCGGCGCAGGACCTGGGGGTGGCCCTGGGCGGCTTCGTGGATGAGGTCGCCGAGCTTCTTGCGGGCGTCGGCAATCCCGTGGGCGGGCGCGTGCTCGAGGTCCCAGCCCAGGGTGGTGGCGGCGTCGGGGGTGGTCAGGAGGGCGTGGTCGGTGTCTTCGCGGATGAGGGGAGTGGGGGTGCCGTCGGCGGCGGCGCGGATCAGGTCGGGCAGCGCGGCGCGGGCCTGGTGGAGCGTGGCGGGGGTCTTGCCCGGGACGGCCTTGGTCTTGCCGGGCGGCAGGGCCGGGTGGGGTGGGGTGGCCGCAGGCTGGTCGGAGTCGGCGGCGGGCGCCGGCGTGGCGGGAGCCGGCGGCGGCTCCATGGCGCCAGGGGAGGGCGGGAGGGCGGCCCGGCTATGGGCGGGGCCGGTGTCGGCGGCCCGAGGGGCAGGCTGTTCCTGGGGCGTTGTGGGTGCGTCGGTGGCGGGGAGCGGTTCGGCGGCCTGGCCCGGAGCAGAGGGTGTGGCCGGGGCGCGCTTCTGCGCGGCCGAGGGCTGCTCGGCCGAGACCGGGACGGCGACGGGCAGCTGGGCCGAGGCGGCGCGCAGGTAGTCGTCGACGACCTGCTGCAGCAGTGTGTAGGCCTGCCCGGCGCGGTCGCTGGTGGGGCCGCCGAACGCGGCGCGGGGGGCAGTGAGCAGTACGTGCCAGTGGGCGCCGGTCGTGCGCATCTTCGCGGTGGCACTCAACGCCAGGCGCAGCGGGCGACCGGACTTCTCCGCCAGCCCCCCGCGCGGCGGGCTCACCAGGCGATGCGCGGGCACGGACAGGTTCTGACGCAATGCGAGCGGCACACTCCCCCAGACCGGGTCGTCGGCGGGCGGCAGCAGCAGGCCGGTGGCCGCCCCGGTCTTGGCAGCGAGTGGGGAACGCGAGGGAGACACGGGCAACTCCAGCAGAAGCAGGACGGGCGGGGCGGGGTCTGCGTCGAGGAGCAGACCAGCCGGGAGCAGCGGAGTACAGGCGCGCAGCAGTGGGCCATCCGCCACACGGGGTGTAACGCCTGGGTACGAGTCTAGCCCCTCGGTACATAACTAGGGCCAATTATGTAACGCGCGAGGATGGATGAGTCGGCGCGCCGCGACTGCGGTACGGAGACGGGGCGGTACGGGCGCAGCTGCGGCGGCGAGCAGTCGGCGGGACCAGCACACGGTACGGCTGCGGGCCGAGCCGGCAAGGCCAAGGCAGAGGCCGGTGAGACCTGCGGCGGGGGCTGGCAGACACTGATCCGCACCGATTCCGCCGGCGGCACCCGTGCCTTCCTCGACTGTAGACCGGACGTGACCATTGATCGCCTACCACACTCACCCTTCTGCATAGTGGGTCTCGTCCCTCCAAAGAGTGGCCTGCGGCCAACAGAAACGTTGCTGTGTACCAGCGTGGGAGTACGGTGCGCGGGTGACGATGCATCAGGCGACCCGTGAGCGGCTGGCCGAGGTCGGCAACAGCATCGCCGACGACTACATGACGTTGAAACTGCTGGCAGCCGGACTGGCACGGATCCTATGGGAGCGCCAGCGCGTCCGTGAGGGGGCCGAACCCACGACTGGTCTGCTCCCGCAAGCGTGGCGCGCCGGTGTGACCCGGTTGTGGTGGCGTGCGCTGGAGCAGGGAATCGAGCCCCCGGTCAGCGACATGGTGGTGTTCGCCTGGTGCCGTCGGCCGCTGGGAGGCTGGCCTGTGCGGCTGGATGTCTCTGACAGTGACGCAGAGAGCATGTTAATCGACGGCGAGGAGTTGTCCGCGTTCGCGGATGAGGCGGCGCGGCTAGCGCCGAAGTCGGACGCCGAGGCAGAGCTCACGGAGAACCGGGCGTTCGCGAGGCTGCAGGCCACGGCGGAGCTGCACGGGCGAACGGAGGAGGAGGTCCAGCAGGCCTATGTGTCGCTGCGGCTGTTCCTGATCGAGTCCCCCGTCGTGTCCGACCTCGAGCTGAACAAGCTCACCGGGCGGTTCAAGGAGGCTGATCGTCACGGTCGCCTGTATGTGCGGGACTTCTTCGATGCCGCCTACCAGTACCGCAAGACCGGCGGGACCGCTTTCTGCCGGGTCTGCAACGACTGCGGCAATCCCTTGCACGAGGGCGTTGACGTGTGCGGGACGCCCGGCTGTGGCGGGGTTCCGGTAATCAGGCGGCTCAAGGTGCTGGAGGGTTACTACGTGCAGCACCGCGGTGTGCGGGTCTGTATGCACGACCCGGGCTTGGTGGAGAAACGCCTGTTCGATGCGCTCGGAGATCTGCCGGAAGGCCGGGCGCGGCTGCACAGGTGGCCGGGCATGGATGCCTGCGACGTCGCCGTGGAGTTTCCGGATCCGGCCGCGTCAGATGATCCGGGCCGGTCCGAGTGGTGGGCCGGGGACGCAAAGGATTGCACGAGCGCGACGATGCTGGGGCGCTCGTTCACATGGAACCAGCGTATGCGGGCGCGGCATCGGTTCTTGATCCTGCCCTGGCACCGGTTCGAGCAGAAGCACTATGTTGACGACCTCAGGCGGGAGATGCAGGGCCGTAGCGACGGCGTTCGGGTCATTTCTGAGGGTGACTTCGTTTCGAAGGCCCGCGTCCGGGCTCTTGGCGGCACACCATGGTGAGGATGGGTTCGCAGTGGTACGCGGACCTGGTCACCGATATGCAGGAGACCGGTCTTGACGCGCGGTTGGGCGACCTGTCGCCGGCGGAGTTTTGCCAGCTCGAGCTGGGGCTGTTTTACCTGGAGCAGCATTTGGCCGGGCAGGCGGTCGGCGCACTGTGGACGGCGCTCAACCACTATGCGGACCTGGGGCCAGCTGGCCTGGAGGTCGCCCGGCGGGTGCGGCTGCGGATGGGTGACGCAGCGCGCGGCGGCCAGTGGCGCGAGCGGCTGAACGAGTATCACAAAGTCCCGGTCGAGCTGCGGATGTTCACCACAGTCGGCCCGCCCGGGCAGCGGGTCCTCGGCGGCACTCTGTTCGAGCGGTATCCCTCACCGCATCTTCCGCAGCGAGAGGGTGTGTACCGGGCTGCGCTCACCGACGCAGTGCCCTACGACGTCGACCCTGAACACCCACCGGTGCCGCCGGGCGCCGAGTGCTTCTTCAAACGGCGCGACGGGGCGATCGAGAGCCTGCGGATCCCGTCCTGGATCCCGGTCGCCTCACCGGCCACGCGGCTCGCTGCGCGCGCGAGCCGCGTCCGGGAGCCGTTCCCTGTCACCCGGGGCGATCTGGCGCAGGCCTTCAAGGAGATGGACCGAGCCCTGGAGTCGCACCCGGATATCAGTGACCGCAACTTCGAACAGCGCTTTCAGAACATGACGTTCTCGCGTGTCGACGAAGCGGCCGGGCGTCTCGTCGACGGCCTGGGTGTGTTCACCGTCGACGGGATCGCCCATGCGGTCGGGCTGATGAACGCGGGCAAGAGCACCTTGCTGGACGGGCTGGCGTTCATCGGTGTCCAGCGCGGACTGCGGGTGGGCTACGTGATGCCGTCGATCAGCGCCGCGCTGGCCAAGGTGCGGTTCCTGCGCGCACTGGGGATCCGCGCGGTCCCGCTCATCGGCCGTACCACCCGCGAACGCCACGTAGAGAGCTACTGGCGTGACGAGCTGTACGACGTGGACGCCGGAGAGGCTCTGCCCGGTGCGGAGTTGGATCCGGCGGCGGAGTTCACCACGTCGATGTGTCTGCTTGAGCCGCTGCGTACCGGTGCCGGGCGCGGGGACGCGCCGTTGCGGGAGGAGGACTTCCCCTGCCGCGGACGGCTGAAGCTGCCGAAGAAGCGGGAGCTGCACGACTGCCCGTTGACGCATGTGTGCCCGCAGCAGGCTGCGGCGCGCGCGGTCCCGGATGCGCAGGTGTGGGTGATGACATCCTCTGGTCTGGTGAGCAGCCGGATGGAGGGCTCTTCCTATCGGGCGCGGCAGATCGAGGCCATCCAGCACGAGCTGGGCCTGTTGCTGGTCGACGAGGCCGACAAGGTGATGGGCGATTTCGATCAGCGGTTCATGCTTCAGGAGCCACTGACTTTTCCCGGTGGGTGGAGCGCCCGCACGGCGATCGCCTGCCACGACAGTCTTGATGCCGCCTGGCATCAGCCGCTGACCCATCCTGATGTGCGTCGCTACCAGGGCTACATGCTGCGGCACTATCAGGCGCTGGCCGGCTTGTACCCCCTGCTGGTGACACCACCGGACAAGCAGAACAAGGCCAAGAACAAAGGCGGGAGCGGCAAGGGCCAGGGCGGGGAGGACCTGCTGTCGGAGATCGCGGCGGAGGGACCGTTCAGCGGTTTTTCGCTGCTGAGCCGGCTGGCCCGGTCCCTGCACGGGATCACCACCTTGAAGGAGAGGCCGGACCAGGCCAGGGAGGAGGAGGCTGCGGACCGGTTCTTCGATGAGTTCTTCGCGTCGTTGGCCCGGGACCCGTTCAAGGCTCCTCCCGGTCATTTGGACCGCCTGCTGACCGCGATGACGGCCGGCTACGACACCGAGTGGTCCGCTCAGGAAGCGGCTGAGGGATGGCTGCTCGAACACGCGCCGAAGGACGAAGAGGGGAACGTCAGCGACTGGGTTGAGCAGTTGCTGCCGCAGCTGGTACGGCTGCTCATGGCCGGCATCTGGGCGGCGCGGATCACCACGAGTTTTTTCGGCGCCAACTCGCTGCTGCCCGCGGTCCAAAAGCAGATGCCGATGGAGGCTGCTGACAGCTTTTTCAAGCACCAGCCGCCGCCCGACCTGCAAATGCTCGTGCCGGAGCAGGCCATGGGCAACATGCTGGCTCTGCAGTGGAAACCGAACCGGGACGGCACCAGCGGTTCGCTGGAGATCCTGTGGCTGCGCGGGGTGGGCCGCTGGCTGCTGTACCACCTGCACGACCTGCTGGGGTGCGAGGGGGTCGAGGGCCCCAACGTGGTGCTCACCTCTGCCACGAGCTGGATGCCCGGCTCGGCGCGCTACCACGTGGACATCACTCCGCAGTTGATCCTGCGCGAGCCCGAGGCGTGCGCGCAGGCGCTGCGCGAGAGCCGGATGCTGTTTCGGCCGCAGTACCGCCTCGGCGACCACAAGGGCATCTTCGTGTCCGGCGCCGGTGGCCGCCAGCAGCGTGAGGACGGGCTGCGCGCCGTCCTGGACGCGATCTGCAACCCCGCGCCCGGGGCTTCCAGGTCGCTGGTCGACCAGGTGCGTGATCGGCTTGATCCCGATCGTCAGCGGCTCGCGTTCGTCACACTCAGCGGCAAGGACGCGGCCGCGTGCGCAGTGCACATGAACCTCAAGACCCGCCTGGCGGCCCGTCACGTCACTCCCGACTCTGCCAACCCTGGCCGCTATGGGCTGGCCTACCGGCGGATCGGGCGGTTCGCCGCGACCGACGCCGACGTCATGCTTGCCCCGGAGGGATCGCTGCAGCGCGGCCACAACGTCCTCAACGGGCGAGGGGTGGCGGCCTTCGGTGCCTTGTTCTACCTCGCCAGGCTGCACCCGCCCGCCGACGACCTGTCGTTCCCCCTCGCCGTTCTCAACCAGTACGCGATGCAGCGGCTGCTGCACCCGATGGACGGGACGGTCCCTGGTGCGGACCTGAGCAAGCAGGCCAGACTGTTGCGTGCCGATGCCCGCGGTCTGTGGCTGACCTTGATGGGGCAGCCGCTGTTCTTCTCCCGCCTTGCCCGCCTCGACCTTCGGCGGGCATTCGTCAGCGACCTGATGGTGCAGCTGTACCAGACGCTCGGACGCACGATCCGCGGCAACGTGCCGACCCGGATCTACCTCCTCGACGCCGCGTTCGCGCCCCGGGCCGCGAACCTGCGTGAGACGGCGGAGGACACCGACCGCACCAGCGTGCTGGTCGCTGGCCGCCAGTTGATCAACCGCCTGCTCGATGCCCCGGAGCCCGGTGCGCCGCCTGAGCGGCGACTTGAGCACGAGATCGCGAGGGCGACCTGGGGCCTGTTGGACAACCTTTTCGAGACCATGGACTGGGGCCGATGACCGAGCGACCGAAGCGCCCGAAGATCTCCTTCAGCGGGATCCAGTTCCCGCTGTTCGCCGCGAAGCCGGACGGGTGGTGGCCGTGCGAGCTGCACAGCGCGGCATTCCCCGCCGGCCTGCTCCCCCGCTTGGAGCGGGCCTGGGCCTCCAATCCGAAGGCGCGCCGCAAGGACCGCCTGCCGACGTGGGCGCTCACGGAATTGCTGCTGGAGCTGGAGCCGCAGCTGCTGGCCGTTGCCACCGACCTGCGCGCCACCACCTGGCTGCGCGCCGTGCGCCCGCTGGCCGACGCCACCGTGGTGGCACTCGCGCTGGAAGCCTGGGTGTGCGGGCACGTCGCCCCCCACCAGACCGACGTCCCCTGGGGTGAGGTCATCGACAAGGCTCTGCAGCTGCAGTGGAAGCCAGTGCGGCCGGACCTGCTCGAACGCGGCGTACGGCCGAACGGCACCGCCGAGCCCAGCGAGGCCGCCTACAAGATGCTGGCGACCTTCCTTGCCGCCAGCTGGGTCGACGGGCGCCGCCGGCTGGGCGGCCGCGACACCGACCAGGGATCCTCGTGGATCATGGGCCCGGCCTCGCCCGACGGTGACCGGTCCGTGTTCCTGTGGCCTCCGACCCGCCTCTCGCGTGGCGGCGAGCAGGGCTACAGCACCCACTACCTGCGCTTCAACGTGGTGACACTCCCCCACGACGAACGGCTGCTGCTGCGGGTGGTCCCGCACGTCACGCGCATGGCCGCCACCCAGCCTGCCTACATCCCACGGCGCAGCCGGTACGAGCCCGCCACCGCCACCATGCTGCTGCACGCGCCGAGAGGCGTGCTGCGCGGCACCGAGCGGGACACGCTGTTGCGGGCCCCGGTCACCGTGACCGGCGTCAAGGACGACATGCGGTGGACGTGGAAACCCGGCCTGCCCCGGATCCTGTCGCGGCTGCCCAGCCCCGACCTGTTTCCCTTGCCCGATCAGGTCCGCAAGGAGCCGGCCCGTTTCGCCTCCCCGAGCGAGGCCGGAGACGGCCATGCGCCCACACCCCAGGCGTTCCTGCAGCACAGCACCGGCTACAACTACTTCAAAGACGACGAGGACAACGACGACGGGGCGCGGGAGACCGGCGGGCATCCTACCGGGACCGGTTTCCAGCCGATCGACCATCTGACTGTCTTCGAAGCCCTGGCCCCGGTCCTTGATGAGCACCATCTGGTGCCTGTCACCCCGGTGGCGGAGGTGAAGCCGCGCTCGCGGCGGCTGCCAAAGAAGCGCACCCGTGTGGGCGTCGAGTATCCGATCGAGCTGTGGCACGCGACGCCGCGCACCGCCGACGCCGTCCATGTCGTACTCACCCGGGTCCTGGGCCTGGAGCACGCCCCTGCCCACGACGGCGGCGCGGTAGGGGGCTGCTACCGCGGCGACGAGTTCAGTGTCAGGCTGCGCCTGGTCAAGCCCGGGCTGCTGCTGGCCGGCTGGCCCAAGGCCACCGACAGCGACCCCGACCAGCGCCGCCGGGTCCGCCAGGCCGCGCTCGATGAACGCGCCCGGCTCTGGCAGGACGAGTTCCCTCCCGCAGACCGGCCGGTCGGCTGCCTCATCGAGCTGGAGGGCCCGGGCTGCTACAAGGCCGCCAGGCTGGAGGACCCGAAGAAGCCGCTGAAGAACGCCCTGCCGCCGCGTTGCAACCGACTGGTCCAGATCATCAAACCCGTCAACCGCGACCCCAACCCGGACGCGAAGACCGCCGGCCTGCACCCTTTCGAGAACACCGAGGTACGCAAGCAGGACATCGAGCGCGTCACCGCTGCCCTGCGGGACCTGCTGAGGCAACTGGGCCACCTCCCCACGCTCCCGCCGCTGTTCGGCACCGCACCACTGGAAGTAGCCGCGCTGTGGCTGGCCCACGCAGGCCCTCACTTCGTTCCGATGCTGCTGCGGATGCGTACCGACGGCACCGCGACCGGTCAGCTGATCCCCAGCCAGAGCCATCCGGTCGAGCCGGAGATCCCCCTCGAACAGCTTCCCGCGGCGCTGGCCGAGGGCCGCGGAAAAGTGAAGCGGACCGACCAGGAAGCACTTGCCCGCTTCCTGCGCGGCGCGCTCGCGGAAGACGACACCCACGACCGGCTCTTCATCGCCCGCGCCGCGACGTTGCGGAACAAGGGACTCTGGCCCTGGCTGGCCAACCAGCACATCACCCCCGACGCACTCGTATGGCCAGGAATCTCACTCACCGACCCTGCAGTGGTGCCTGTCCACCGCACGCCGGCGAGCCTGCCGGGGCTGCGCATTGTGCGGATCAACGACACCAATGACGAACTGCCCTACGGCTTCGGTATCGGCCCGGCCCCGGAAGTGGCTGAGTCTGTCACCGGCACCGAGGATGTTGGCGACAGGCCGGACCAGGCCGAGCCCCATCCAGGAGCGGCCCAGAACCAAGGCACAGCGGACGACGGCGCAAGCCCTGCCGTCGAGGGTGACGCCGCAAAGACGGAGCTGGTACCGGTGCTGCCCGAACTGCCCTACGGATGGGGACGAATCTCCGGTGTCGCGCGGTGGAACGACCGCGGCTATCTGGCCATCAACCCCCGCCCCAGCACCAGCCAGCTACCCAAGGGCGTGAGCAAGCTGTCCGGCCCGGAAAACGATAGCAAGAACGGACAAAACCCCACCTCGCTGCACATCCACGCCTCCTTCCTCCAGGACGGCGACGATCCGGACCAGCTTGCGCTGTACGTGCAGACACTGCGCCGGTTTCACACGCACACCGACAAAGCGACCCGGCTGCCGATGATCCTGCATTTGGGCAAACTCATGGAGGAATACATCCCCTGAATCACGTCGACGTCCGCGGGCTCCAGGACGCCGCGCGCGTAGGAGCCGAAGACCAGGATCTCGTCGACGAGGTCCAGCGGCCAGCCTCCCTCTTCCAGCCGGTCGAGCATGTCGTTGAGAAGCGAGGTGGCGCGTGCGCGCTTCACGAGGGACCTCCGCTGTGCGGATCGGGGTGATTCGGACATGGCGGGGCGGGGCCCGCCGCGGTGTGCAGGCCGCGGAGAGCCTGCGGCGTTCAGCGTGGGGGGGGCGCGACTGTGTCGGTGGCGGGTTCGGTGTCCGGGGTGGTGAAACAAGATCCGCGGACTCTACGAAACTCGGGGCAGCTCATGATGGAGCCGCTTCGGTTTTCGGCCGCGCTCGGCAGCATCACGCCCCCGGATCTTGGTGAGCAGGTGACGCTAGATGACCAAGCCGCTGCAGGCCAGGCCCGCATGGTGCAGCGCTCGCACGGGGCCGGGCAATCAGGGCTACGACCTGGCGTGGGGAACACCGCTCTTGGCGAGCACGGCCTCGATGCGGCCGATGTGCTTCTCGTGGATGGCGCAGATCAGCAGCTGCTGCGCTCGAGAACCTGCAACGTAGAGGACGCGTCGGGCCTCGGTGTTGTGGTCGCTTTCCCAGTCGTCGACAACGTTCCGCTCCGTGGCGTTGTCGGTGCGCAGCCTGTCGGGGACGACGAGTACCACTCCTGGGTACTGGCGGCCCTTGACTCCGTGCACGGTGGAGAAGCGCATGAGCGGTTCGGTGCCGGTGGAGGTGGTGCGGGTCCACGTTGCTTCGTTCGGAGCTTTGAAGAGTCTACCCAGGTCTGTGGTGTTGGGTGGACAAATGTCCGCCCAGTCTGCGTCTCTCAGGTAGGTGCGGACTTCCGCTGCGAAGGTGTTTCTGGTTCTGTCGGCCGCGTTGAGGCCCAGTGCCATGCGTACGGCGAAGGCTTCGAGCCAGCGCGGTTCGACGCCTGCCAGTTCGCAACAGGCGTCGAAGTCTTCGTGTCCCGTTTTCGCTCTCTGGTTGGCGGTGAGGGCATCGAGCACCGCGCGCTGTACCTGGTCGATGGCCTTGCGGCGGGTCCGAGGGTCCGTCGTTCGTGATCTGAGGATTTGGCCTGCCGATGCGATGCGTGCCACCCGGTTGGGGTTGGTGTTGTCGATGCCGGGCACTCCTGCGGCTTTCATGCCGTGCGTCTCGGCGTGTGACAGCAGGATGAGGTCGTCGGCGGTGAGTTTGTTGCGCTCTGCGATGCCGAGAGCGGTGGGCACGATTTCGTTGAGGGTCTTGTATTCGACCAGGTGCACGGGGGTGGGATTCCAGGCGTTTTCGCCGCGGGCCAGCTCGGTGAGTTGCCCGGACCGCAGCGAGGTGTTGAACGCGCAGATGGCAGGTGTGCTGCGCCAGTTGTCCCTGAGCTGGATAGGGACGCCGGGAAGGCTGTCGGCGAAGGCTCGTACACCCTCGGGGGTCGCGCTGCGGAACTCGTAGATCGATTGGTCCGTGTCCCCCACCATGATGACGCGGGTACCTTGCTGCCGCAGGAACTCAAGGATGCGCAGTTCCTCGCGCCCGCAGTCCTGCGCTTCATCAACGATCACCTCGGCGAAGCGGGAGCGCAGCAGCGGGGCGAGGATCTGATGTCCGTCTGCCTCCTGCAGCCAGTACTCGGCCAGGCAGCGGGCGGCCACGCAGCTGATGGTGCCGGCGCTGACGAGGCGGCCGAAGATGTGGGAGGCGTGGGCTTCCGCTTCGAATCTTCTCGCCAGGAGTTCTGCAAGGACTGTTGGACTGCCGAAGTCGCGTGGGATGCGGCCTTCTACCAGACGTGCGCGGCCCACCGGGTCGAAGTCGAACCACTCGAGATGCAGATTCTTGGCCCGGCCGATCTGGCCGAGGCGGAAGCTCGCACTGGATATGTCACGCCAGCGCTGCACGTAGTTGGGCTTCTGTTTGAACGCTTTGACGTACAGAGGAGTGACGATGAAGCGGTGGATGAAGGTGTCGAAGGTTCCCACGAAGTGGGGGGTTTCGAGGGCTTGTGTGCGCGGCCCGCATCGTTGGCGTACTTCTTCTACCGCTGCGTTGGTGAAGGACAGCAGCGCAATGCCCTGGCGGTCCTCCTCGGCCGTTCGTTTGAGGAACCGGGCAACCATGGCACGGGTCTTGCCGGCGCCCGGGCAGGCCGCCGCGAACAGACTTTCTTCCGCATCGACCAGGGCCTTCTGGTCGGTGGTCAGGACAAGTTCGCTCACTGGGCACCGCCCTGCTGGTCGGACAGCACGCCGTGCACGGCGTCGGTGAGGTACTGCGGTGCCTCGAAGGCTGCCCCGTCCTGGATGGCCAGGGCGACGTCGTGGGCGAACTCGCCTTTGCTGATGAACTTGGAGTGCTTGCACAGTTTTTGGTAGAAGCCGAAGGAGCGGCCCTTGGGGTGGGTGAGGATGTCGTCCCAGTGCTGTTGCGACTGCGGGTGCTGTTTGAGGTAGGCGGACCGGAGGGTCGGTTCGTTGGCCGTCGGAGCAAGGAGATCGGCCTCAAGGGTGTGGGGTGCCTCCGCGACGATGAGGTGGTCGGCCGCACCGATGGAGGCGGCGTGTTCGTCCAGCAGCTCCTTGCGGTTGCTGACCTTGGTGCGGTCGTCGCTCTCGTCTTCATCACCGCCCTCGTCCGCCGTGGCTTCGGGTTCTTCGGCGGTGGGCGTCTGGTCCTGCTGGCCGTCCTTGCTCTTCTTCTTTTTGGGGAGTTCGGGGTCGGGGTCCCGGTCTGTGATGACTGTCAGTCGGTCCAGCAGCCGGCAGCCGTTGACCTCTGAGAGCAGCAGGGTGATGTAGGGGGCGAAGTCGACACTGCCGACGTTGATGATGGTGACACCGTGGAAGTCCCGGCGCTGCTTGGCCTGGTCGTCGCCGTTGAACAGGCAGTGCCGAGCGATGACCGGCAGCAGGACGGCTTCCGCGATGCCTTCGACCAGGACGACGCGGCGGGCGAAGAGCAGGCTGGCGCGGGTGGCGTCCAGGTACTGGTTGATCTTCCGTCGCTCGTTGTCGGCCAGGGCCAGCTGGGCCAGGGGAAGTGACTGGGTCCTGCGGCGCAGAACCTCGGTGTCACGCCCCTTGTCGTCCTGGTCGATCTCTTGTTCGGCGCGGGTACGCAGCGCAACGACGTTCTCGATGCCGACGCTGCTGGCAAGGTTCGGGGAGTGCGTGCTGGCGATGACCTGGATCCGTCCGGCCGGTCCCTGCAGGTCGTCCCGGGGTGAGGCCTCGGCCTGTTCGCGCAGATAGTCCAGGAGCACGGCCTGCAGCTGCGGGTGGAGGTGGGCTTCGGGCTCTTCGACGAGGAACAGCGTCAGTTCTGCAGATTGGGCCTTGCGCAGTTCGAGGATGACGGTCGCGATGAACAGGAGGTTGGCGTAGCCCAGGCCCGATTCGGCGAGGCCTGCGGGTTCGATCCCGGACTCGGCCATCTTCACGCGCAGGCTGCGGGCCAGGCGGTGCAGTTGGTATTCGGCGAAGGTGACCTGGACGCTCTGGCCCCGAACCGAGTCGGTCAGCTTGCCGAGATGGGTTTGGATCGCGTCGGTCGTGGTGGTGAGGACATCATGGTTGGTGAGTTCTTTGAGCGAGTCGTTGGCCGTCGAGCGGAACTTCTCCTGGTCGTCCTCCGTCGTGAGGTACTGGATGATGCGCAGCAGTCGGCTGCCGTCGGAGGAGTCGAGCTCCCTTTGCGCGTCGCGCAGCGGGGCCAGGTAGACGTGTGTGATCTGCTCCCGCTTGGCCGACTCGGCGTCGGGGCCGCCCACCGGCCCTGCCGTCACGCTGGCCCGCATCTGCTGACGGACGGGGTCCTTCTGGTAGGTGGTGGTATAACTGGCCTGGTGCGTGCTGACATCGAGAGCAGTGATGTAGTGCGCCCGCTGAGTGTCGGTCAGTCCGTCGTAAGTGGCTGTGAACTCGGCCTCAGCCCCCTCCCGGCCGCGGGACAGGTCGGAGTCTTCGAACCAGCGGGTGCCCCGACGGTTCAAGGGCGTGGTGGCCAGTCGCAGCGATTCGATGACGTTGGACTTCCCGGAGTTGTTCTCGCCGACAAGCAGTGTGATGCCCGGTTGGAAGTCGACCTTCAGGTTGTAGCAGGACCGGAAGTTCTTGATGCTCAGGCGGCTCAGGTACATCCCGCCCGGCGTCTGGTCATGCCTCTGGCGCACTGGCGCACTCCCCTGTTGCTCGGTGTCTTCTCCCCCACATGAGCGGCGTGGGCCCCACGAGGCCCGTCCGCCACCCAACCCGAACCTTTACACAATCTCCACGCGCCAAGTGAGTGAACGCGCAAACAGCGGGATGCGCCAAGGCTCACGCCGTCATGGCGCAGGCGAATGCGCCCCGGGTCTAGGTAGGGACGCCCCGGCCGGCCGAGCTCCGCTTCTTGTAACCGTGATCCATGGCTGTCAGTCCTGTCCGGCACACTGCCCCGCATGCTGGGTCGAGAAGAAGCCGCTACCGCGCGGCAGCGAGTGATACAGGCGTACGCACAACTGCCGCACGCGGTACCGGACGTTACTGTCGATGACTTACGGCAAGCCAACCAACTGGCTTGGGCGGAACTAGAGGCGGCAGGCGCGCCCCTGAATGCGCCCGGCGAGCGGATCTATGCTCTCGGTTTCGTGGGACCTGGGCCAGACCTGAAGGTCGGGCTCACCAGCTCGCGTCTGGGGCAGACCGGTAGATCTGGCGTCACTGCGCGCATCAAGTCCTTGGAGCGGGTCAGCATGGCTCACTGCACAGTCATGGTGCGGGCCTGGATATCGAGGCCCGTAGCCAACGCCCGCAACTGGGAGTCCAGATCCCTCAAAGCACTGGAGGAGCTTGAGGAATCTACGGCGATAGGCGAGTACTTCCGTGGCGTCGACTTCGACTTGGCCTTGAAGATCATCCACAGCGTCCGCAAGGACTCCATAACCTCAGTCAGGCGAGCAGGTAGGTGAACGCCAGCGCCTACTGACAGGATTACAGACCGAGGCATACACGCATCCATGCACGTCAGGAGCCACCTGCCATACGGGTCTGCACGGGAATGGCAACGACTTTCGTCACTCCTGTCACAGGAAGTCGGCAGAGGAGGTCAGCGTCTTTTCCCAGTTCAGGCCAGGTTCCCAACGGACATCACAGTGACGATCTACGACTGACACCTTCATGCAGCCCTGCAGCATAAGATCCCGGCCTTCTATGGCCTGGACTCGGCGCTGGCCACCGCGATCACCGCGCTGCGCGAGCACGGTGCACCACAGGCGTACACCGCGCTCCAAGGGCAAGTCGCCGGGCTCGGTCCGGCCTTCTTCACCAAGTTCCTCTACTTCACCGGTATCACCGTGGCGCCCGCCCGCCCGCCCGCCCGCAGGCCGCGGCCGATCATCCTCGATCACGAGCTGTCCAGGCATCTGCAGCAACTGGCCGCTGCCGTCGGCCGGGAGAGCAGCCACGATGTGGACGGCTCGATCGCTGCCTGGGTGTGGTCGGACGGGAACTTGTCGCCCCACCGCTACTGGGTCTACCTCTCCTTCATGCAGGCCGCCGCCGACCAGCTGGCCGCAGGCGACATCTGGCCAGCCAGTGCAGCCCCCGACCTGCTCGAATGCGCGTTGTTCACCACCAGATGGGAGACATCCGGCTAGACGGGAGCGGGCGGCTCTGCTCGCGTGCTCGGTCAGTGGGCCTGAGCGCTTGATGCCCCGCCTGGCGCAGGGGCAGTTGGATGGTCCGGATCAGGGCATGGCGTAGCAGTAGTCACCGGCGACCGGTTCCTCACCGCCTACGCCGACCCCCTGTCCCCCTCCTGACACCGTCCCCGGCCCCGGAGGGCCCCGGGCCCCGTCTCGTCTTCTGGCGGGCCCGTCCCGGTTTCGGAGGCGGCAGGTGCGGCCGCTCCTTCAACAACCCGGCGGGCAGCCGGCCTGGCGGCTGCTGGCGCGGCGGCGCCCCTGGCCAGAAGTGCCGTCTGGATGGTGAGTTCGACGTGCTGGGCAGGGTGTGGTGTCAGTGGGGGTTCGTAGGGTGGGCGTGTGGTGAGAGTTCCGTGGGAGAGGCTGGCCGAGAATCCCAGGCTGTCGGAGTCCTTGGTGACCTTGCTGGTGATGCGGCTGCGGGAGCGGGCACAGCCGGTCGACGGGACGGGCGGTGACGGCGGCCGGGATCTGTTCGAGTACACCGACGACGACAAGCTGGTCGTGTACGAGGCGAAGTCGTTCACCGGCCGCATGACGCCCGGCCGCCGCCGGCAGGTACGAGAGTCTCTGGTGTCTGCGGCCCGTCACCAGCCGGATCACTGGGATCTGCTCGTACCGATCGATCCGAACCCTGCCGAGCAGGCCTGGTTCGACGGCCTGCGCGGCGAGTTCGAATTCGTGCGGCACTGGCGGGGGCGCAGCTGGCTGGACGAGAAGTGCGCGGCTCATCCCGATCTGGTGCGCTACGCGTTGCAGGAGTCGGCCGACTACATCCTGGAGCGGATCGCCGAGGCGCGTGCCGAGCGCGACGTGCTGCACGGCGGGATCAGCGACTACCTCGAGCGGGCCCGCGCGCTGCACGGGAGAGTCCAGGAGATCTCCCCGCACTATGCGGTGCAGACCCTTCTGGATGCCGACGGCCGCACGGTCGTGCACCTGTCGCCCCGCGGGCCCGACCCGGACGGGCAGGGTGCGATCCGGCTCACCGGCCCGGTCCGTTTCGCTGGGGACGACCCGCAGGAGGCCCGCCGAAGGGAGCGGTTCGAGGAGGTCATGCGCTTCGGCGGAGAGGTGGAGCTGAGCGCGGACAATCTGGCCGAGGCCACGCTGTCGGGTCCCGCAGGGCTGGGGCTGGAGCGCGTCACGGTGGGTGGTGTGCGCATCTCCTCGGTCCGGCAGGAGGTGACACCGCCCCTGCAGGGGCAGGTCGCGGTCCAGCTGTCTTCGGGTGTTCCGCTCGCTTCCCTGCCCGTGCGCTTCACGCAGCGGGTGAGCGGCTCGGACGGCGGCATCCTGTACGGCAGCGACATGACCGGGGTGATGCGCGTGCGGCTGCGCTACAGCCATGGCGACCGCTCCGCCCAGCTGAAGTTCACCTTCCAACCGCCTGAGGTGGCGATGCCGCTGATGCTGGTGCCCGCGCTCAAACTGCTCAGCCAGGCCACGGCCGGCCATTTCATGGAGTTGGCCTTCGCCGGCGAGCCGGCCGGCCGGGTGCGGGCGCCGGTCAGCACCGGGATGACTCCCGCGGGCTGGGAGTCGGGTGAGGCACAGCTGTGGGCCGACGCCTTCGACGACCTGAGCCGGCTGCAGAGCAGGACGGGTCGCTTCTTCCCGGTCCCAGACAACTTCACCCAACGCGATGCGCGTGAGGTCAAGGACATGCTCGCTCTTCTCGACGGGGAGGAGACCGTGCTGCGGGGCGGCACCGTGTCGGTGGGCGTCGACAGCGCTGAGGCCCTCGACAAACTGGGCGACATCCGCGCCGGGATGTTCCGCGTCACCGCCGGCTATCTGGGCCTGCTCTTCACCCTCGGCGAGCAGCAGTTCGACCTCGGGCCCTGTACCGAGATCTACACGATGGACAAGATCCTCAACATGAAGGAGGCGCGGCGGGACCTCGCCGCGCACGGGCACGCGACCGTGACGATGCGCGTCGCCAAGCGCTTCCCGCCCGTGCGCTATCTCGGGCCTCTGCGCGACGACGGCGTCGAAGGGTGACAGGCGGGAGCGCCGCGCCGGATCCCACGGGCACGATCAGAACGTGGGCCCGGCGGTTCGGCAGTCGTGCGGGACGCGGCCATGGCGGGCAAGCCCTCCTACCGAGTCCCTGCAGACGACGGTGGCGCGGGAGGCAGAGGAGACGAGCGCGGGAAACGGACTCTGGCGGCCGTGCTGCTGGCGGACGACGATGTCCTGCAGGATCACGACGGGGGTGGGCGTGGAGCTGGCGGCGTTCTTCAGCAGCGGCGACGGATGGGCGCAGCCCTGGGTGCTCGACATCGAACTGGTCGAATCCTTGCGCTTCGGTCCGCCGGCCGGGCACACCGACCTGGAGGTGGCGATCGCTCTGACCCGGCTGCTGCACCACGACTTCGTCTCCTACGGCACCGACGGCCAGAGCCGGCATCTGGACGACGAGAACGTGCCCCTGATCATCAAGGCGCACCGCGCCGTCCTGGAGCGCCTGGCCCTGGAGCCGCCCGCCTGGCCGTTTCGTACCTTCGACGGACCGCGCGGGTTCGGCACCTACTGGCGCGCCAACGATATGAGCGGCAGCTGGAAGGCGCGGCGGGACTGCATCGAGCAGATCCTCGGCCCCACGCGGGACGCGCTGGAGGACCTGGAGGAGCTGGAGTACGAACGGCGTTTCACCAAGGGGCCGTCGGGCAGCTTCAAGAACCTGATCTTCGCCGCCGACGGAGTCAAGCCGGAAATCGTGCTGCGGGACGCGGTGAACAACGAGGTCGAGATCGTCCACTCCGACAGCTGCCTGGTGTTCACCGACCCCCTGCCCCCGCACGGGCTCACCTGGCGGCAGATGGTCGCCTGGTGGCAGAAGAACCACCAGCCGGGCGCCGACGAGAAGACGGCCGCCGACGGCCTGTACCGGCGTCTGTACCGATCGCTGGACTCGAAGCCCGAGCAACTCCTCATGATCACCTACTGCGCCCGGTACGCCGAGAAAGGCGGCTTCGACCTGCCCGCACTGATCCCCCAGGTCTACCTCCACTACGACCCCTACACCCGCAAGAGCGGCAAGCAGTCCGGCGCGCTGTACCGGCAGCGGATGGACTTCCTGCTCCTGGCCCCGGACCGCTCCCGCATCGTCATCGAGGTCGACGGAGTACAGCACTACGGCCGGCCCAACCCGCCCGACAAGCAAGGGCGCATCACGCATACCGCGGTGCCGCGGCTGTACGCGGAGATGGTCGCCGAGGACCGCCGGCTCAGACTCGCCGGATACGAGATCTACCGCTTCGGCGGCTGGGAGCTGAAGGAACCGGGCGGCAGGCAGCTCTTGGAGTCCTTCTTCACCAGCCTCCTCGCACGGCACCAGAAGCCAGCGTTGTAATGCGGGAACGACGCAGCGAAGCTGCCCTTCGAGAGGGGCGTGTACGGTCGCCAAGGTGAACCCAGATGCAGCCTCCGATCCGCGTCGACTCGGCGTGCCCAAGGAAGTCGTGGACGAGGGCGCGCGTACGCTGCGCCATGCCGCTCAGTCCCTCGACGCCTTCGTCGGGAGTCTCACCGAGGGCACCGCGGTCGAGGGGATGTCGCCCGCCGATGCCGGCTGGGTCAGTTCCTCACATCACCGGCACCGCACGGCACGTTCACGGTTGTGGGCGTGGGCGGGCTGGAGCACTCAGCTCACCCTCGGGAACATCTTCGATCACGTCCAGGCAATCGAGCGGACGCTGGTGGGCGAGCCCGTGGCCATTTGGTCGCTCGTCTCGCTCTCCCGCGTCGTGCAAGAGGGCGCCATCCGCGTGTGCCACCTCTACGAGCCCGGTCTCAGCCCCGAGCAGCGTGCGGTGCGCATTGCGGCCGCGTGGCTCAACGGGGCGCGGCAGCATCAGGTCGCGGCCAAGGATGTCGGCGTGCAGGCGGTCCCGGAGGCGGAGAAGATCTGGCAGGTGGCCGAGCGGACCGTCCATCGCGCCGGAATGAGCATCGGCCTGGACAACCGGGGTCATCCGAGCTCGGCCGTGCTGGGGCCGGTGCAGGCGCCGTTCAAGGTGGACCTCACCAGCATTGCCGCGAAGCGGCCCACACATCTTCCTGCCTGGTACCGCATATCCTCCGCGGCCTCCCACAGCACCGTGTGGATGGTCGCCCAGGCCTTCTCCTCCGACGAGGACGACCAGCCGGTCATGCGAGCCGACCCGGAGATCGTCACCGCGGCGGTGCTGGCCGTTCTGGGAGCGTTCGAGGACTTGGTGCAGACGCTGGGCGACTACTACGGCAAGGACCCCCACCAAGCGCTGCTGACCGTCCAACGGCGCACCGTGGCGGTCCTCGACCGTCAGCGGACGTGGCGCCAGCAAGCGCAGAACGATGCACGCCTCCTGCTCGGCGAGAGCGGCACCTGATCCAGCCCACGCAGGGGCGAGCAGCCGGGTCGGGCCACTGCCGCCCAAGAGCAGGGGCCCGACTCCGGACCACGCCGCCCCCTGGCCGCAGGGCGCTCAGGGGGCGTACATCTCGCGTGCCGACCCGCACTGAACGCACATGCTGCCCGGACAGGGCGTGGGGGCCAGGTCGGCCTTCCGAGTGCTGCCGTCCACACACGTTTCCTCTACTCAAAGTAGAGGAGCGCGGTAGAGTCGGGGTATGGCAGCAGACGAGACGAGCATCAAGGTGGGCACGGCCGCGCGGGACCGGCTCGCCCAGCTGGCCGCCGAGCATGGCACCACCATCCGCAACCTGGTCGAGGACCTCGCGCAGAGCACGCCGACGCAGGCGGAGTACGCGGAACGCGCCGAGCTGGCCCGCGCCGAGCTGGCCTCAGCCCTCGGCAGCGCACCGAGCCCGGAAGCCGAGGCGAAGGCCCGAACCCTGCTGGAGCGCCTCGGCGGCACCGCACACGGTCCCCGGGCAGCCGCGTAGTGGCGCCGATCGCGGTCGTCCTTGACCACACGACCGCAGGAGCGCTGTACGACCCGAAGGACCCGTTCAACGAGGCGGTCGCCGCGTTCTACGTCCAGGCCTCCGGAGGACTCGGAGACCTGTACGCGCCGGTGCTGTCCCTGACAGCCGGCGATCCCGAGCGGCCCGGGCTGCTCGGCTACATCAAGGGGCTGCGGTTCATCCGGATCGAGGCGTTCGACACCGACGCCGCGGTTACCGCCACCGAACTGCTGCGCTTCGGACACTCCTGGGCCGCCGTCCACGCCATCCACGCCGCCCGCCCCTCCGCCGCCCACCCCGCCGGCCGGTACCTGCTCACTTTGACGCCGAAGGCGTACGCGGGCACCGGCGTCCAAGCCGTCCACCCCGACCAGTAGCCCGCCCGCCGCCCCGCGGTCACGCAACGGGTCAGTCCGTGCGGAACGCGGTCACCGGGCACGACGGTCGGCCGGCTCGTCGTAGCTGTCCCACCAGTGGGCACCTTGCCATCGTGTGCAGTGCACACCGTCTTCGTCCTCGAGAACGAAATCACCTACCTCTCACTGCCACCAGTTGCCGACGCCATCGCCATCCTCGGCTCCGGGTACGCCGCGGCCCTGCTGCGTCACCTCCCCTGGCTGGACAACGTCGCCCTCTACTACTGGGGCGACATCGACACCCACGGCTTCGCCACCCTCGACCAGGTCCGGGGACGCTTCCCGCACACCACGTCAATCCTCATGGACCGCACCACCCTCCTCGCCCACGAGGCCCACTGGAGCCAGGAGAAGACACAGGCGCACGGCAGCCTGACACGCCTCACCCCCGAGGAAGCACACCTCGACCAGGACCTGCGGAACGCCACCTACGGGCCACACCTGCGCCTAGAGCAGGAACGCATCGCTTTCGCCACCGTGCGAGAAATTCTGATGCGGCAGCAGGGGTGACAGCGCAGGCTCTGGACACTGGTCAGCCACTGGAGGCCGCACATCGGGCCATTGCCGGGATACGACGGTAGCTCCGGCGCCGGCACCTGGACGGCGAGCGAACGCCAAGAGCCTCGACAGCATCGGGGCGACCATCGCGGTCACAGCCGACGTCGATCACGAGCAGCCCGGTCGAACGCATGAGCGTCGTCGATCTCTTCCATAGCCGCCACGACACACCCCGGTTGCGGCAGCTCTCTGGAAGGACTGGATTCACTCACGCGAGAGCGGGATATGCAAATTTGCGCGAATGTATCGGTAAGGGCAGGGCGCACCATGTCCGCAAACGTTGTGGCGGCAGAGCGCGCCCCGGCGTACGTCAGGGAGGCAAGACGGCCCACTCGCCTGGGTCAGTCGCATTTATGCAGCACAACGAGGGGTTGTCATTCACGGTCGAGACCGATCAAGGATGGGCTGAAGGCGACGATGTTCGACGCCTTTGCAGGCCACAGACCGCAATTGCTCACCGCAAGGAGATTCGAACTTTGCGCGATGAACGGTTTATATGGCGCCGCTTGTGACGGAGGGACTACCGTCCGTTGACGCGAGGGAACCCCGGGCAGGCTCGCTACCGACTCCGGGGCCCCTCCTCAACGAGACCAAGGAAGGCAGGTAACCACCTATGCTTGTCCCGTACTTCGCCGCTGCCGCAACCAGGGCGGCAACTCGCGACGACGCTAGCATTCCGCGTCGCTCCCAGCCTGAAACCCGTGGCATGAGTGTCTGGACTGTCACGGTGCAGGCGAGCGCGTTCCTGGCAGTGGCCGTGCTCCCCGTGCTCCTGATCCGAGACCAGTGGACGGGACCTGCCACCACAGCGCTGGTGGCCGGCCTCTCGGTGATGATGCGCCAGTCGCAACTCCGCTACCAGCGAATTCGACTGATCTGAGCCGTGCTTGATCGTGGTGGCGCGCTGCACAGCGCGCCACCCGCGGTCCCGGCGGTTGCCGCCGGGACGGACACGGGAAGAGTCCATTCCTCTTCAGCTTGCGCAGAACTCCGCGCGCACGGAAGAGAAACGGTCACAGCACGTGGGAGGAAAGGATGGCGGGTTCGAGTCCCCGCTATGGCATCTGCCGCTACTGCCAGGAGCGGTTCGCTCAGACGATCGGTCCGGGCCGCAAGCGGGAGTACTGCAGCGTCGGCTGCCGCAGCAAGGCACAGCGCGACCGGTCCGGCAAGACAGGCCAGCACAAGGCGCCCACGGCGCTCCCCTTGGGCCGGCGCATCGCAGAGGACCTGCAGGCGTTGTCGGCCGCGCTCCTCGAGGCCGAGTACGACGGGCGGCCTCTTCAGGAGCTCCTGCGTTGTGCCAGCAGCGTGGCCCGGGAAGTGGACTACTACACGGCGGCCGCCGTTCAGGACGCGCGGTCCCAGGGCTCGAGTTGGGAGCAGGTGGCCGAGGCGGCGCAGTTGAGTGTGACCACGGCCCGTACTCGGTGGCCGGAGAACCGGGTGCGGGAACGCCTGAGAAGGCGGGCTGCCGAGCGTGCCGAGGTGCAGGAGCCTCTTGCCCCGATGATGGAGGGCGTGAACGCCGCGGCAGACGGCCAGCTGTCCAAGGTGGCCGAGCGGGCGTCGGCGAAGCTGGCCTCGGCGCTGTCGCATCTCCACCGATCCAGTGGTTTGACGATCAGGGACGTGGGCGAGCGGACGTCCTTGTCTCCCTCGTATGTCTCGCGCATCCTTTCCGGAGAGCGAACCCCGGCCTGGGGCGTGGTGGGTGCGCTGACCGAGCTGTTCGGAGGCGACCCGGCAGAGCTGAGCGTGCTGTTCGAGAGTGCACACGGGAAGGTGCCGCCGGCGCAGTACGCGATCACTGATGCGGTGGATCGGCTGCACGCCGCACTGCGCGGTCTGCACCTGGCGGCAGGTCGTCCCCGTGTCGGCGTGGTCCGCAGCGCTTCCCACGGTGCGCTGAGTGTCCAGGAGATCGAGGACATCCTCGAGGGCGTCTTGGTTCCGGGCTGGGAGCAGACGTCGGCGCTGGTGACCGCGCTGGGCGGCTGGCCCGCCGACGTGCGGCCGCTGTGGCAGGCGGTCCACTACACCTTCCTGCTCTGCATGGATCCGCCCAAGGATCCGCAGTCGCAGTCTGCCGACCCGTCCGAATCCGCCTGATGCCCTGTGTGCTGCAGGAAGTGGGATGCCATGTTCATGCGTTTGCGTCGGACGGACCGGCTGGTGCAGGAAGGCGGCGCGGTGGTGACCACTGCGCCGTCTATCGAGCTGGTTCTGCCGCTGGAGTACACCGCCTTCTGTCTCCTGCATCAGGAGCGGTACCTGCACTACACGCGGGAGCGGGTCCGGGACCCGTTGGTGAGCCAGCAGGTGGTCAGGGCGCTCCTGGGCAATCTTGCCACGATCTGGCCGACGGTCATCAGCAGTCCGCGGCCTGCTGCGGTGGCGTGGCGGCTGCTGGATGCCCTGATCTCCTCCGTGCTGCGTAGCGGTGATGCAGGTGTCACGGGGCCGGATCCGGTGCACCAGGTGCTGCCGCCGGCGCAGGCAGATGCGGTCGTGCTGCGTTGCCGGATGCATTTGAGTGAGGCGCAGGCGGCGGAACTGATGGGGGTCGAGCCGCCGGTTGTCGCTACCCGGTTACGGATGGCTCAGCGGGCTCTGCCCGGGAAGCTGACGGCCTCCGCCGCGGCCGCGCATCCGCCGGCCGGTCGCGTGCGCCGGTGAGAGGGTTCCGGAAGGGATCCTGCAGCGCGCTTCGACCCGCGCGTGCTGATTCGGCGAAGAACTACCCGCGGTGAAAGCGGCCTCCTTACCATGGGTACCCGCAGCACGCAGCGTGCTGCGGGTACCAACACGGGGCGGGGTGCCACCTTGGAGCGCGGGCAGACGCCGCGGCTGGATGTAATCGACTCCAAATCACCGAACCTTGCCCGGATGACCAACTACCTGTTGGGCGGCAAGGACCACTACGGCGCCGACCGTGAGGCGTGCGAGCGGCTGACGCAGATCGTTCCCGAAGCACCTCGGGTGGCTCAGGCTGCGCATCGGTTCCTCTTGAGGGCGACCAGTCATCTGGCCCGTGATCACCAGGTGCGCCAGTACGTGGTTTTCGGCGCCGGACTGCCGACCTCTGTGGGAGTGCACCACGTTGCTCGGCGCATCCAGGCGGGTGCGCGCACCGTTTATGCCGATCATGATCCGCTGGCGCTGGTCCATGGCCGCGCTTTGTGGGAGGACCGGTACACGCTGGTCATGCGGGCTGCTCCGGCTGAATCACTTGCTCTACTGAATAGTGCTGCGGTGCGCGAGATGATCGACTTTTCGTCGCCGGTGGCCGTGCTTCTTGTCTCAGGACTGCACAACGTTCCCGAAGACGCTGGTCCTTCGACCGTGCTGCAGCAGGCAGCGAGAATACTGGCATCGGGAAGTTTCATCGCAGCAAGCCATCTCGTGAGTGAGGATGCCGAGGTGCGTCGGAAGGCTGGTGCATTGCTGCGGGAAGCGGCTGCGGGCCGGTGGGGACGCGTGCGCCCGCGGGCGGACGTCGACGCATTCTTCGGCGGCTTGCAGCAGATGGCTCCGGGGCTGGTGGATGTGCACCAGTGGCGGCCGGGCCGTGACCGTGCTGCGGGTGGCGGCAGTCTGAGGTGGGCCGAGCGCGGAGCGGTGGCCGTGGTGCGCTGAGGTGCGGACTGGCCGGGTTCAGTTGATCATGCTGTCCAGGAGCTCCACACTCTCCTGCGGGGACAGAGCGGCCTGGGCCAAGCCGTCCAGGACGCTTCGGTAGTGCTGAGTCTCGTCTGGTTTGTCCAAGTACTCGGCGTCCTGCAGTTGCTCGAGGTAGACGACGTCGGGCAAGGCCGGAAGGTCGAAGCGCAGGTGCGTAATCGGGAAGCCTCCGGCGATGCACCCCGGCCGGTTGAAGGGCGCGATCTGTATCGTGACGTGGCTGAGGCGAGACATGCTGATCAGATAGCGCAGTTGCTCTCGCATGACCAGATCGCCTCCCATGGGCCGGCGCAGCACGGCTTCGTCGAGGACGGCCCAAAGTCGGGGCGGGGCCTGGCGGATCAGGACGTTCTGGCGCAGGGCCCTGAGTTCCAGCCGGTCTTTGACCTCTTCGGCAGGAGCGGCGGGGTAGGCCTGGTGTACCAGGGCTTCTGTGTAGGCGGGTGTCTGCAGCAGTCCGGGAACGAGCTGCACTTCGTAGGTGCGGATGACAGAGGCTGCCTCCTGCAGGCCGATCAGCTTGCCGCACCAGTCCGGCAGGACTCCGTCGAATCGGTGCCACCAGCCGGGCTGGCGGGAGATGCGTACGATCTCGGCGAAGCGGGCGCGGACGTGCTTGTCATCGACACCGTAGAGGGTGAGCAGGTCCATCACGTCGTCGTGCTTGCAGGTGACCTGGGCTCGTTCCATCCGGGAGATCTTGGCTTCCGAGCTTCTGATGGACTTGCCCGCCGGCTCCGCGTCGATGTGTGCCGCCTTGCGCAGGTGACGCAGGTAGTACCCGAGGACCAGCCGCAGCGCGACGGGGCTGCGCGCGGAGGCGTCGAGGTAGTACTCCAGGGTCGGTGCATCGACCGGAGGGGCGGGCACGGGCATGATGTCTCCTGTAGTGGCCGGACGACGAGCGCCAGTCTTCCAGGAGACGAGGCGGCGGGCGCGTCAATTGGACTGTCTCAGGCTGGCGTTAACTGGCGATCGGGTCGAACTCGCCGTCCTTCACCCCCGCGATGAAGGCCGCGATCTCTGCCCTCGTGTAGACCAGCGCCGGTCCGTCAGGGTGCCGGGAGTTGCGCAGTGCCACCTCACCTCCTATCAGTAGCGCCACTTCGACGCAGTTGCCGTCTGCTGTGCTGTGACGGCTCTTGACCCATGTCACTCCTGGAAGAGAGTCCGCCGGGACACCGTTGAAGGCACGGGCCATGTCCGACCTCTTTCGATCGTTTCCGACTTCTTTCATTTTTGGGTGACGCTGCTCTGGTTGCTGGGGACATGCTTTCCCTCCCCTCCTCATTTGGATGCAAGTCACGGATGCAATTGCATCCGGAGTGGGGCGACGCGGATACTTCTCAGTCAGGGCAGAGGACCGCGGCCCATACAACTGGACGTCTTCCGGGGGGATGAACAGTGACAGCTCACGCGGCGACGGCGCCGAGCCAAGGGCCGTATGCGGAGGCCCTCTTGCCACTTCGGAGCGTGAGCTGCCCCTCCCGTTCACCGCTGACCCCGCCCACGGCACCGGACTGGGGACTTGCCCTGGGCATCAGCACATCCGACTTTGCCGCTCGGGCATTCACGCGGGACCCGAGTAGTCTGAAAAGCATCCGCTGCTTCGTCCGCGACACCGCCGTGGCATGGGGCATCGGCGCTGTGGCCGAAGACCTGACTCTCGTGGTCAACGAGCTGACCACCAACGCGGTTCGGCATGCGCTGCGGTCGAGCGCTCCGCGGGAAGCCAAGGCATGGCTGGGTATCGCCCGGACTGCGGGCACGGTGCTGTGCGCTGTCTCCGACCCCAGTCCGGCTCCCCCACTGCCTCACCCGCCTCGGGGTATGGCCGTCGCAGGCCGGGGCCTGCTCGTCGTGGACGCTCTGACCAGCCAATGGGGTTACGCCGAGGCAGCCCCCGGAAAGACCGTCTGGGCACGGCTGAACGCGCACGCGCACTGACTTGGCGATGACGGTCGCCCCGTCCGCGCCCGCACACGTACGCGGGCCTTCATGACGCGTCCTGCGCCGCAGCACCGTCGGGGTGGTCACGGACCCATGCCAGTCCGCCGAGGTCGAGACACTGGCGTGCCCGTGTGACGGCCACGTACGCCAGACGGGCTTCTGCCTCGTCGATCGGTTCGGGAGGCGTCGGAGTGCCGTCATCGCTGTCGGCTGGGCCGTTGTCCTCTGGGGTGAAGTCGTCGGCGATGAGTACGCGTGACCACTCCCGTCCCTTTGCTTTGTGTGCGGTGGAGACAGTCGCCTGCGCCTGTGGCTCGGAGACGAGCCGAGCTACGGCGTTGAGAATGGCATCTGTGCCGTGGGTGTCGACGAGGTTGACCAGCGGCTGCAGATCACGTCCCGCCGGGTCATAGGCTGCGTAGTCCTGGAGTTCGCCCCAGTGAGTGAAGAGGGTCAGCTCGGGGTGGTGGGTACGTCGGCCTTCTTTGAGGTCCCGGGCGGCCAGGGCAAGGGTCTGCAGGCTCTCTCCTCCTCCGGCCAGAGCTACTCGGCTGCCGGCGGCCATGAGTGCCATCACCTGCGCCATGGCACCGACGTTGGTGCGGCACAAAACGGCATCTGGTTGGGTGACGGTCCCGAGTTCTGTGGGGATGTCGGGGGTGCCGGTGAGGCGGAGCGGAGCGTCGGCGAGGTGGAGCCAGCGGTTGGCCTCTGCGGCAAGGTCGGGGCCGAAACGGAAGGACTGCGACAAGGCCAGGCGGGTGCCGTCGAAGCCGGTCATGATGTCCTTGGCTCCGCGCCAGTGGTAGATGGCCTGTGCAGAGTCACCGACCATGACGAGCTGGGCGTGGTCGCGCTGGGCGAGGAAGATGTCTTCGACGACCGGATTGGTGTCCTGTGCTTCGTCCAGCAGTAGGAAGTCGGTGTCGAGCCGAGGCCGGGTGAGTGCCCAGATTTTCAGGTAGTGGTCGTGGTCGAAACGGACGGCGCCGTCGTCGGGGTGCTGCAGGTCGGCCCAGGCTCTGCGGGCGAACGGCATGATGTGGTCGGCGAGTTCAGTATGGCAGCCGGGGTCTTCCAGGCCGCGCAGGCGGGGCACGTGGTGAGGAGCGATGCTCTCGTCGGCGGCATGACAGAAGCGGGAAACGGTACGCAGGGTCGCGTTGGAGAGGGCCATGGGGCTCACCTCCTTTTCGTCGATGCGGAGGGCCTTGGTGATGCCGAGGTCCTGCCCGCTCTTCCATGCGGGGCGGCGGGGGGCGTTCAGGCGGCGGCGGTATCGGTGGCCGATTGCCGCGTAGGCCAGGGCGTGGGCGGTTTTGCACTGGACGTTGCCGGGGAACTGGGCGGCCGCGTTCTGGGCGATGGCCCGGTTGTAGGCAAGGTAGCGGCCTCGGCGACGGGTGGTGCGGGCGAGCAGATTCAGGGTGCTGGTCTTGCCGGTTCCTGCGCCGGCTTGCAGGGACAGATGGTCGCCGTTGCGGAAGGCGTCGGCTGCGGCGGTCTGCTCGGGGGTGGCGTTCATCATGGTGCTGCTCCGGGGGTACGGGCCAGGACCTGTCCGACGGCTGCCAGAAGGCTGGCGGGTGTCGTTCCGGTCAGGAGGTGCGACAGGGCGTGGGCGAGACGCTCGGTTTCGTTTCGGTCGTGCTGGGCCAGCGTCCGGTGCAGCGCTCGTTCCACCACCTGTTCGGGAGTGCGGCCGGCCTGTTCCGCGCTGTGGCGCAGGGCTGTGTGGACTGCAGGCGTGAAGGTGACGTTGAGCAGTACGTCTCCGCTTGTGTCGGGGTAGTGGGTGGTGATGACATCGATGGGCAGGGCCGTGGTGAGGTGCCGGCGCAGGCGCCGTGCTGCCCGCCCTTCGGTCTTGCCTGGGCACAGGGCCATCAGGCGGGTGGAGTCGGCGTTGGCTGCGAGGGGGACGCGGCGGGCGGCGGCGCGGAGTTCGGCCGGGCTGATGGGCCGTGTGAGCAGGACTTCCAGGGCGTGGTGGGGCATCGTCACGCTCCAGCGCCGCGGCGGGACGAGCGGCGCGGGATACAGGGGCGGGAGCGGGGTCGGGCGGTGTGCAGGCAGGAGCCGATGGCGCGCCGTCCGGTTCGGTCGAGGCCAGCGGGGACGGCTGCGCGGTCCTGACGGCGTGGGGCGCGCCGGCGCTGCTGCTCGGTGCAGGGAACGCGGCTGAGATTGTAGAGGTCCACCGGCGGGGGCAACGGGCGTTGGACGTGCTGATGGTCTGCGGGCAGTTTCCAGCAGCCGTACGGGGAGCGGGTGTCCCGGACGTGCTGGGAGCGTGGAGCACGGCGCGGGGACTGGGCGGCGCAGCCGTTTTTTCCTGCTGGGGTGTTGCCTGGGCAGAGGTTCCGCAGGATGCGTACGACCGGGCGGGCAGAGACGGCGGAGGGCCGTGCTGAGCGAGACGTGGTGGCGCTGGTGGCGCGGACCCCGGTGTCGATCGCGCGGCGGGTCCTCAGGGCGAGGCTGAGGCCCAGTGCCACCAGCTGGGGCCGGGCCCGCGAGGTGACCGCTCTGCGGGAGCAGACGAGCCGACGGTTGCTGCGGCACCAGTCGATGCCGTCGCTCCGGGGGTGGGCGATGCCTGCGCTGAGGTGCTCGCGGCAGCCTTCAGCGACCTCGGCCGCAGCCGATCCTGAGGGGTGCGGGGCGACAAGCCGGCGGCCGACACGCGGGCAGAGTTCGGTTCGGTCGCCGCACGCGGAGCAGCATCGAGTCTGCCCGGCGCGCAGGGGACGGCATGGCCTGGCGCCGGATACCTGTAGGGGCGGCCGGGTGCGCGGGTGCGCGGTGCGGGGGCTGCCATCCCCGCGGGGGTGGGAGCGGATGGGTTGGGAGCGCATGCGCGGACCGTGCCAGACCGCACACCGTAGCCGACGCAGTGACCTCCGGTGATCCCGCGAACAGCCCAGCCCGTGCGAACGAAGGCACGGAGGATCGCACACAAGTACGCCACCGTCTCGCCGTTTCGAGTGATTCGGCGTGGCGCGGGGCGCAGGACGCGCCCGGTCATCACGTGCCCTAGCGGCCCGGCGGAGTGTGGTTGCTGCAGAGCACCGCAAGCAGGTGCTCGATGGGCACGTCGAAGACGTGGGCGAGGACGTGCCAGGTAGTGAGGTTGCCGGGGGTGCGACCGTGCTCGAGGTCGATGAGGGTGCGGCGGGCCAGGCCACTGCGGCTGGCGAGTTCATCGAAGGTCCAGCCGCGTGCGCCCCGCAGGCGTGCGAATTCCACGCGTAGTGCGCTGAAGTCGGGATCGGGGGGCAAGATCGTCACCCCACCATCCGACGGTGCAGGATAGTGCCCTGTCAGTGCGAGTTTCTGCACTATCTGGGCTCACGAGGGTGACAGTCGCAGTGCGGAAAACTGCACTAGCGTGCTGGCGTCCTGGCTCCTGATGCCAAGGCGCCTGCCCACCAGTTGTGTTCATGGGAGGACGACGAGCCGATGAGGCTGGCCGGTACACAGACCGCGATGCGGCGCGTCTGGACAGTCGAGCTGCACCCGCGGGCGGGAGGGCCGAGACTGTTCTGCATCCAGTGCCAGGCCCACACACCCCCGGTGGACGGGCCCTCGGCCCGGTCGGCGGCCCTGACACACCTGGCCAGCCATGCTCGCACCGAGGCACTGCCCGCGCACCTGCGCACGTGCCAGTGCCACGCCCTGGGCTGTTCGTGGCATTCCCGTAGCCGGGGCTGCGGGGGGCCGGTACTCCTGGCGCTCACCCGGCAGACCGGCGGGCGCTCCTGGCGCCTGGCCGACACCTGCGCCGCCTGCGCCGCAGCGACCGGCGGGACCGCCGTCGTGCCGGAGACGCTGCTCGGCGCACGCCGGCCCAAGCCGTCGGGAGACATTCTGCGGCGTGCCCGCCACGGCCTGCCGCCGGGATCCGACGAGCGGGCCCGTGTGCGGGAGATGCTCACCTACCTGTCCGCCGCGCTCCCCCAGTTCACCTCACCCGCTGCCCGGCTGCTCGCCCTGCAATGCGCCCTGCGTGCAGACACCCTGGGCCATGTCACGGTTGCGGACGGGCTGCTGCGCACCATGCGGCTACGCGGGCGCCGGGAACTGTGGCTGGAGCTGGCTCAGGCCGGGTGGCTGGAGACGGCCCGCTCCCGGCCCGGACCCGTGACCGTACGGCTGCTGGACGCCACCGTGCTGGACCAGGCACCAGGCCGTGGTGCGCGGCGCCGCGCCGCTCACTGGGCTCTGCACCCGACGCCTCTGGCGCTGTCGGCTGCGGCTCCCGCTGCGCTGCGGCTGACCGCTCTCGTGCTCGCGTCGCATCCCTTCAACACAGAGGACTTGGACGCTGTTTCCCGCCTGTGCGGGCACTCCCCGCAGCAGACCGTGGAGTTGCTCGACCGGTTGGTGTCTGCTCGCGCCTTGGTGTCCTGGCACCAACGCCAGGACACCGGTGAAGTGCTCTGGCAGTTCCCGCAACAGCCGAGCCACTGCTCGGCAGACCAGGATCGCTGATGCTGCACAGCCCACGGCGTCCAGACCACGAGTACGTCTGGACGTGATCTGGGAGGACCGCTCCTCGTCTCTCATCCGTACTATCTCTGCACGGGGGGGTATGCGCGGCAGGTGCTGTGCAGCGGCATTCCTTTCAGCCGCAGCCACGCATCCGCTTCCGCAGTTACCTCCCCCCTCCATGTCCCTCACGCAGCAAGGAGAAAGCACCATGCCGAAGACATCGACGACAACCGAAGTGGCCTCGCAGTATGCCGCCCAGGTGGCCGGAGACCTCGAGCGCAATGCCAGGGAGCAGGAGCGCATCGGCGCGGACATCGCCACGCTCCAGGAGAAGCTCACCGCTCTGCAGCACGACCACAGTGTGCTGGTAAACATCCAGCAGGCGCTGGCCAGCACGGTCCCCGCGCCGGCTACCGAGAGCACCACTGTGCCTTCGCCCCGCAAGAAGACGGCCGCTGAGCCTGTCGGCGGCAGGCGTTCGCGGGCCGAGAAGACTACTGCCTCGCGGGGCCGCGCAGCGGCCAAGAAGCCCGTCGCCAAAAAGTCACGTGCGACCAAGGCTGCGGGCAAAGCAGCAGTGAAGAGCGATGCACCCACTCTCGTCGAACTCGTCCGCCGCCACCTTGCTGCGCAGAGCGACCCCCGGTCCGCTGCAGAGGTCACTGCCGGTCTGAACCAGGCCCATCCCGATCGCGCTGTCCAGACCACCGTAGTCCGCAACACGCTCGAAGGTCTCGTCGCCAAGCAGCATGCCCAGCGCACGAAGCAAGGCTCCTCTGTCTACTACACCGCAACCGGTGGACCCGAGCCCGTGGCCGCTTCCGAGGCCACTGCACAAGCCGAGAAGAGCAAGTAGGAGCCCAAGTCGTTGTGCTCACCGCCCGCAGACCGAGCCTGTGCCGTTGCCATGTCGCCGACGACGTAGCGTTGGCGCGGCGAGGTCTGGTCGGGTGGACAGTGGGGAGCCAAGGACGTTCGCCTTCTCGGGTGATCCGTCAATCGAGGGCAAGGAGACCGGCCGCGGCTGAATCCCGCCCGATGCACCGCATCACGCCGATCAACGATGCCTTCATCGCTTGACGCTTCCGCATGGCCGGCGGCCGCCGTTCTGCCGAAGCCGCATGCCCCTGACTGGTTTGGGTTCCCTGTCATTCCCGTGAGGGGATCATGCTGTCATGCTGGCTATACCGATCGTGGAGGTCGTCTTTTCACCCGAGGCGGTAGCGGCCGCCATTGCACTTGCGGCGGCGCCGCTGGGTTACTTCGGTGCCCGGGCCGACGCGAAGACCACAGTGCAGGCAGCCCGTGAACAGACCCGAGGCGCCGCCGATCAGCAAGCACTGACAGCCCGGCGCACTGTGTATGCAGAGTTTACCCGGGAGGCTCACGCTCTCGTTGACGGCGTACACCAGTACGTCATGGCGCCAGGCGCCGACGTGGGTGGGCCGACTACACGTCCTACGGGCACGTGCTGGCCGGGCCCGCTGGTCCTACGATGTCGTCTCCATCAAAGGGCCTGAACAGGTCAGTAGCGTGGCCAAGGGCTTTATCGACCAGGCTGCAGCCTGCCGGCGTGCCGAGAGCGGGCATGCCGGTGGTGTGATCGCGTTCAACAAACTGGACGAGCACAGGTTCATCTCTGCCGGCCAGTTGTCCGAAGCGGTTCTGCACGTGGACCGGCATGTTGAACGAATTCGGCGTGCACCTGGAACAGCCGCCCCACCCGGCGAGAGAAACTGTCCACGGTCGACGACGCCAAGGGGTGGGGCCCAAGCTGCCCTGCGGGCAACCTCGCGTTTGACACGACGGCCGGGGCGAAAGACGCCGCAGCCGGCAAGTGGAACACCCTGCAGCTCGAACTCGCGGCCGCGAACGAGTCGGACGTATTCGGCTGGAAGAAGTTCGACGCCAAGACCGCTGTGTTGTCCACCGACTACAACACGGTGCCCAGCGTCCCCACCGGCCTCTACACCTCGCCGGCCACCAGTTGCGGAGGCGCGGTTCTCTTCACGACCGTCGGGAACACGGACATCACCCTGGGAGCCAAGTTCCGCGACGGTGACGGGGGCACCGTCAAAGCCCGCTTCGTGCTGTGGCCCCAGGGCCACGGAGGGGCGGGCAACGAGGTCAACACCACCGTGTCCACCACCTCCGGGACCATCGCCAAGATCGTCGTCCCCAAGGCCAAACTGGCCTCACTGCTGAAAGACGCAGGCATCACCGGAACCGGCCTCTTCTCCTGGTGGGCCAAAACGGAGGACGGCACCACCAGCAGCGCCTTCTCCGACCAATGCCACTTCCGCTTTGACAGCACCCGTCCCAGCGAGCCGCCGACCGTCTCCTCCGCCGAGTTCCCCGACGGTTCCGACGGATGGCCGGACAGCACCAGCCCCGTCCGCGCGGAGGGCACCTTCACTCTCGCTAGTGGAGGCGTCACCGACGTCACCGAGTACGAGTACTGGACCGACTGGGACCCCACCGTACGCACCGTGACGTCGCGGTTCGGCCTGCCCACCGACGTCAGCATCACGCCCACATCCGCAGGTCCCCACCGTCTCTACGCGCGCAGCGTTGACGCAAGCGGCAACGCTTCCGACAGCGCCACGTACCTCTTCTACGTCAACAGCCTCAACATCGCCGACCAGCCAGGCGACCTCAACGGTGACGCCAACAGCGACATGTACGGCATCCGTACCGACGGCACACTCTGGCAGTATTCAGGCTCCGGCAACGGCACCCTGAGCGTCTACTCCGAAGCCAGTCCCAGCAGCTTCGACGGCGCATCCATCACCCACCGCGGCGACTGGACCGACGACGGATACGAGGACCTCATCTCCCTCAGCGGAACCGCCGGCAGCAAGAAGCTCCAACTCCACCCCAACAACGGCTACGGCTACGCCTGCACCACCCTCGGCGAGAAAGCACCCAACGGCAGCAGCACCTGCACCGCAGGCCGCCAGGAACTGAGCGTCTACGACCCCGCCAACAGCCACTGGCAAAACGCCACCCAGGTCATCGGCATCGGTGACATCGACGGCCCCCTGGACGTCGACAACGACGGCACCATGGACGTCCCCGGCTTCCCCGACCTCCTCGTCAAGGAAGGCAACCTGCTCTGGCTCTACTACGGCGCCAGCAGCTACCGCCTCGACGAGATCACCGAACCCGTCCTCATCGGAGGCGGCGGCTGGGCCGACTACGACCTCATCGCCCCCGGCGACGTCGACCAGAACACCCACGTCGACCTCCTCGCCCGCCAGCGCAGCACCGGTGACCTCTTCCTCTACCCCGGGACCGGCCCCGCCGGAGAAGGCCTCGGGGTCGGCGCCACCCGCACCGAGATCGGACACGGCTGGACCCCGACGAGCCGACCACTGATCGCCTCGGGCGGCGACGCCGACAATGACGACAAGCCAGACCTCTGGGCCACCAGCCCCGAGACCGGAAAGGGCCTCTACTTCTACCCAGCCATCACCAGTACAGGACACGGCACTCCCACCTCCGTCGGCACCGGCGGCTGGCTCGACTTCCAAACCCTCAGCTAGCCCTCCCCCTGCTGACCACGCACAAGAGCAGGGCCGGACAGAATCCCGACACTGCTGATCCCTGGCCCTGGCAGCACTTTGCCCCGCCGCGCATCGGCGGGGCAAAGTGCTGCCAGGTGGCTGGTCCGGGGGCGGGCGCGCGGCTCGTCGCTGAGCCAGGCATCGATACGGATGAGGTTGATCGCGGCACCGTTGATCGCGGCACCGGTGAGTTGGTGGTGGAGGCTGGTCTTGCCGAATACGTGGTGCGGGTTCTGTGTCAACGGTCATTGAGATGCCCAGGTGGGTGGCCGTTGGAGGCCCAGGCTGGTGGCCATCAGAAACCCAGGCGTGTGGCCAGTGGTGTTCCCGGGG
>NZ_JAGMUO010000105.1 GCF_019049325.1 Streptomyces sp. AC512_CC834
TCGATCTGGTCGCGGTCGTTGTCCAGCAGGGTGGCGAGCCGCCGGCGGATGCCGATGTTGGCGCGCATGCGCGGGTCCTTGGCGTACTCCGCGTACATGTAGTCGCGTTCCTCGTCGGTGACCATTTCCAGGGTCAGCTCGTCGTGGTTGCGCAGGAAGATGCCCCACTGGCAGCCGGACGGGATCGCGGGGGTCTTGGCGAGGATTTCGGAGACCGGGTAGCGGGACTCGCGGCGCACCGCCATGAAGATGCGCGGCATGACCGGGAAGTGGAAGGCCATGTGGCACTCGTCGCCGCCGGCGGA
>NZ_JAGMUO010000106.1 GCF_019049325.1 Streptomyces sp. AC512_CC834
TGCGCCAGACCGTCCAGGAACGTGTTCGCCGCCGCATAGTTGGCCTGACCCGCCGCCAGCACCATCCCACCCGCCGACGAGAACATGACGAACGCCGCGAGATCCATCCCCGCCGTCAGCTCGTGCAGATGCCAGGCCGCGTCCGCCTTCGGCCCCCACACCCGCTCCAGCCGCACCCCGTCCATGTCCTGCACCAACGCGTTGTCCATCACGCCGGCCGCATGCACCACACCCCGCAAC
>NZ_JAGMUO010000107.1:0-383 GCF_019049325.1 Streptomyces sp. AC512_CC834
CGGTTGCGCCGCGGCGCGACCAGCGCATCGGCCAGCACCTCGGCAGACGCCTGCGGCGACACCCTCGCCAGCTCCGCCTCCGCAGACGGACCCGCCAGCAGATCAGCCCCGTCCCGCCAGAACTCCACATCACACCCGGCCCGCGGCCCCGCCAACACCTGACCCACAGGACCCAACCGCACCACACCGAAACGCAGCACCGGAGCAGACGACAACCCCTTCGGCCACACCTCGTCCGCAAACAACGAAAAGTCCGTCACCCCACCAGAACGAGGCCGCGCCGCAAAAACAACACTCCCCCCGTACAACGAACGCATCGACGCCAAAAACGCCTCACGATCCGCCGCCCGCACACCCACCGACCACGACACCCGCGACACACC
>NZ_JAGMUO010000107.1:393-2048 GCF_019049325.1 Streptomyces sp. AC512_CC834
GTCCACCACCCGGCCCCACAACGGCTGTCCTTCGAACTCCGCCCGCCGGACACCCGTGTCGGACTGGAGCAGGGCGTGCCGAGGCCGCGTCACTCTCGACAGCCGCGCCTCTTCCTGTGCCTCCCGGCGGAGCCTCGCGCCTGCGCGCACGAGCCTGTGTACGTGGCGACCGCGCGGAGCCATCAACGCTCTCCCGACGGTTCGCTTTCCGGTTCGCCTTCCGGAGACTTCTCGAAAGCGCTCGGGAACGGGAAGTACTCCTCCAGGAAGGCGAACATGCGAGCGGTGACTTCCTCGCGCTGCTCCGGCGGGACGTCGACGTCGTTGAGGCAGAAGAAGTCGTAGTTCCGCTTCTTCATGATCCCCGACAGGCGGCGGCCCGCGTCCTCCCGGCTGATGTTGACGTACCGGAAACGGAACTTCCCGGGTACTCCCTTGCCGGTCAGATAGGCGTGGTTGTAGTGGAGCGACGCGGTCATCGCGATGTCGTCGGGCGACCGGAAGCGCGAGCGCATGGTCTGCTCGATCGCTTCGGGGAACATCTCGTCGAGCTCCGTCAGCACCGACCGCACCTGCGGAAGCGGCGTGTGCATGAAATTGTGCGTGGTGAAGCGGTCGTGGGTCTTCAGCAGCAACTGACGGACGTTCTTGCCCGCCGAGTTGGTGGCGGTCTCGCCGCCGTGCGGCTGTCCGACGCCGATCTTGAGCGGCGAGAACGGGATGCGCGCGATGCCGTTGCCGTAGAAGAAGTGCTGCGGGGTGACGCTGCGCCCGACGAAGACGTCGTCGTTGAAGTACAGGTAGTGGTCCGACAGCCCCGGTATGTGGTGCAGCCTCGTCTCGATGGCGTGCGAGTTGAAGACCGGCAGCACACCCTCGGGGAAGATGTCCTTGTGGTCGACGACCGTCACACCGGGCGCGTCCGCGTCCAGCCACTCCGGCGCCTGTCCGTCGGTGACGATGTACACGTGCCGCACGAAGTCGGCGTACATCTCCAGCGACCGCAGCGAGTACTTCAACTCGTCATGGCTGGTGTACCGGGACTCGTTGGTCTCCTTGTCGAGGATGTCGGTGACGCCCTCGCCCTTGTACTTGTTCCGCTTGGCCCGCAGTTCCGGGTCCTCGCCGTCGACCCACGTGTACACCACGTCGACGGGAAAGGTCACGTCGTCGACCGTCGCGACGGTGAAGGGCTCGAAGGTCGGGAAGTCGCGTCCCTGCACCGTCACCTTCGCCGGCTTCTGCTCGCCGGTGGGCATCACGTCGGAGACGCGGTTGCGCCGCGGCGCGACCAGCGCATCGGCCAGCACCTCGGCAGACGCCTGCGGCGACACCCTCGCCAGCTCCGCCTCCGCAGACGGACCCGCCAGCAGATCAGCCCCGTCCTCCCAGAACTCCACATCACACCCGGCCCGCGGCCCCGCCAACACCTGACCCACAGGACCCAACCGCACCACACCAAAACGCAGCACCGGAGCAGACGACAACCCCTTCGGCCACACCTCGTCCGCAAACAACGAAAAGTCCGTCACCCCACCAGAACGAGGCCGCGCCGCGAAAACAACACTCCCCCCGTACAACGAACGCATCGACGCCAAAAACGCCTCACGATCCGCCGCCCGCACACCCACCGACCACGACACCCGCGACACACC
>NZ_JAGMUO010000108.1 GCF_019049325.1 Streptomyces sp. AC512_CC834
CGGGTCGAGGGGCTACCGGACGGCGAAGAAGCTGCGGGCGAAGGCCCACAAGAAGGCCGCCCGGCAGCGTGCGGACACCGGCCGCAAGTGGGCCAAGAAGGTCGTCCGAGACCATGATGCCGTAGCGGTCGAGGACTTCCGCCCCAAGTTCCTGGCCAGGACGACCATGGCCCGCAAGGCCGCCGACGCCGCCATCGGCGCCACCAAGACCGCCCTGATCGAGATGGGACGCAAACACGGGCGGGACATCCGCCTGGTCCACCCCGCGTACACCACGATGGACTGCGCGCAGTGCGGAGCGAGAGCCAAGCACGCACTGCCGCTGGGTGAACGCACCTACACCTGCACCGCCTGCGGAAC
>NZ_JAGMUO010000109.1 GCF_019049325.1 Streptomyces sp. AC512_CC834
CTGACAGGACCCTCGACAAGTCCCATCGTTGCAGGTCAGGAGCACTCTCCGCTTATTTGATCAAGCCTCGGACAACTCCACCTCGTGAAAGCGCGAGGTTAGCGCCACCCGGTAGGCAACTTCATGGTGGATCTTGCCGAGGTCGCGTCCTGTGATGGTCACGCAAGCGGAGGGCGCGTAGCCGAAGCTTTCGCTGTGCCAGGTCACGTCTGCTGGTTCCCATCGCCAGTGATCGCCTCACCAATGGATCCGCCAGCAGCAACTCCCCGCTCACCGGGCACGCCGGGCGCCGTTGTCGTGGTACTCGGGCCGGAATCTGTGGCCGATGGCTGCGGTTGGGCCGCGATGCCCTGATGGCGGTTGTTGTCACCGGTTACCGCGCGCCCGATGCTGTCGCCAGCTTGCACCGAGCGAGTGCCCGCGACAGCAACGCCAGTGGGCCGACTCAATGTGTACACGAAACCGATCAGGGAAGTGGCACTGATCACGGCCCCGATGATGCTGGCCACACGGTCAGCGGTGTCCAGATCCACCAGCACAACCACAAGGATCAAGCCCACGACCGCGGCCGCCGACACCGCCGCGACCGCGATGCACACGCGTCGCATCACTCCTGAAACAGCCATCGGTCTACTCCTCACGCACCGCACCCGGACACCGCACTTGAACGATACGATCCCCCCGGCCGATGCATGCCGCGGATCTGAGCCGGCACCAACATGATGGGGGTGGGGGCGAGCGAGCTCGCTCCGATCCGGCAACGCGGCGCAAGTGAGGTGGACCCCAGAATCATCCCGCGCGACCATCTCATGCCGTACGTGCCGCGGCCCACGGGGGCCAAGACCAGCGGGTATCCGCCCCCATGCACGAACCCGACGCCCTACTTGGTCCGCGACCGCCAGAGTCCTTCAGGATGCTTTAGCGGCGACGGCCGCGTGTCGCACGCTGGCGCGGACATCGTCGGCAAGCCGCTCCAACACTTCCAGCACCACCGAGTCGATAGCTCCCTCCTTCATGCGAAGCTCAGCGACCTCGGCCAATGTGCGGCGGACGGTGTGGTCGTTGTCTTCAGCGAGTCGGCGGATGGTTCGGGGGTGCTGACCCGCATGGGACACGGCGAGAAAGGCGCCGGCCTGACGGACGGTCCTGTTGTGGTGTGTGACCAGCAGCGCGGGGTCAACACTGAGCGCGATCTGCGGCGGCAGGTACGCGAGAACACGGGCTGCGTCTCCGACGTCCGAGGTAACGTCTGTACGAAGCAATGCGATGGCGTTCTCCCGCACCCAGTGGTGCTCGTCATCGAGTTCCGCCGCAAGGTGCGCCAACTCCAGGGCCGGCCCGCGCAAGGACGCCGTGCCGAAGGAGATCCGGGCCCATCTGAGGGGATGAGGAGTACCAGTCATTTCGCTGTCGAGATGACTGCCATCCTGCTCACCCAGGACGAAGGGCTCAGCCTGGTGGTAGAAGGCTGTCCTATCCGCCCGCGGCAGGTCCGTGATCAGGTTGCGGAGGCCGTTCAGGGCATTGCGTCGGGCGTCAGCGATCTCGCGCCTGTCCAAAGCGATTTCCATGAGTCTGTAGGCGCAGCGCTGGCGACTGGACTCGTCAAGCTGGCAAACCAGGAGTGCGTCGTTCGCCAGCTGATCACCGATGGTGGTCTTGTGCAGGTCGGGAGCGGGTCGGGACAGGATGCGGTCCAGGGCCTCAAGGGCGGCGGCCCGCACGGTGGGGTGGTCGGCGACCACCTGGCTCAGGGCGAGGGCAGCTGGGTACTTGTTGTCCTCGGCGAGGGGGACAAGGTTGGCGAGCCGTGTTCGGCAAGCCTTCCGCTCGGCTGCCGTCAGCGGGGACGATGGCGCGGTGAGGATCCGAACCCACCGGCTCTCGCCGAGTGCCTTCCAAGCGTCGTAGGTACCTCGCTCAGCTTCGTCGAGCAGCTTGGTGACGGCTGGAAGGGCGAGGCTGGGGTGCCGGTACGCGATGGCGAACCAGGTTGCGCCTCTACCGGTCCGCTTGAGATCGACGAGGTCGGTGAGCACCTGACCGGCCTGCTCGGCCGTGCCCTGGGGGGCGAGGGTACAGACGCTACTAAGGACTTGATGTAGGAGGTGTCGGCGAGGAGATTCAGCCAGATCCCCGGACAGCAGCCGTCGAGCCATGTCGATGAGTTCACCGAGAAGATCGATGGCGGCCTCGTCATCCAGGAGGTCTGCCTGTGCTTCCAGCTGTGCTGCTCGTGCACGGGCGACCCGCCAGGGCACGCCTTGGAGAGGCCCGAGAGGAAGCAGTGTGTCGCCGGAGGCGACAGCAAGCTTCTTTGCCGCCTCGGCCTCTCCCGCTCGCTGATAGTAGATCGCCGCCAGCCCTGCCTCGGTGCTTTCCCGGTACAGGTCGGCCAGAAAACGCAGTGCCTCCAGTTCTCCCGTCCAGTCCCCGGTCACCACGGTGTCCACGAGCCAACGCTGCGCGGCAGTGATGGCCTCCCGAGGCTTTTGCCGCACCAGTGCAGACAGAGCCTGCTCCCGGGGTTGCCGAGACCGGACCAGAAGGCGACCCGTGCCGGTTGCGCGGAGTGCCTGTGCGAGTCGATGTTCGTCGTCGATGTCGCCCGCCAACGGGCCGTACGAGACGTTGATGCTCCTGATACTGTAAAGCCAGTCTGCGGCATCTTGTGGCAAGTCGGCGCGTATGCCGGCATTGACGGCATCGCGATACGCCTCGACGGCGGCGTCTGCTTCCCCCTCTTCGGCGAGCCGCCGGCCCTCCCGTGCGAAGACCATCGCCGCCGGGCGGTCCGTCACGTGGTGGCGGCGCGCCCGCTGGTGCAGTGCGCATCGTTCGGAAGGGTCGTAGTGGGCACGTATGAGACGGAGTCGGAGCAGTGTGTGGTCCACGTCGTTGCCCCGTTCGGCCAAGGCATCGATGGCTTCCGACACGAGCCCGTCGAGTTCACGAACCGAGTTTGGATCGAAGGCGAGTGCCTGCTCTGCGAGCAGGAGAATTAGTACGGGACGATACTCGGGATCCCGCGCGGCAGAACTCGCCGAAAGGACCTCACGAAGGCTGTCCAACTCGCCCAGCGGGTGCAGCAGGCTGTCCGCGGTGGCTTGCAGTAGTTTCGCGATTCGCTCTGCTCGGTCTGCTCGCGGTTCCCCGGCTTCGTTGCTCTTGAGCGCCAGCCTCGCGATGTCTCTGGTCAGGGACCGGGCTTGGTCGTAGTCTCCGGCGCGCAGGGACGCGACGGCGAGGTTGCCTGCCATCTCCACGGCGGCGACGCTGTGGCCAGCAGCTTGCAGGGCGGCCATCTGCTTGCGCTGCATCACAGCTGCGTGCCCGTGGAAGCCGGTGCCGTGCAGGTTGGAGGCGATCTGTCCGTAGAGAGGGGCGGCCTGTTCGGGGTCTGTCGGCAGGAGTGCGTCAGCCTGGCGAAGGAGGGGGGCGAGTATCTCGGTGTTCAGCGGCCCGACGAGAATCAGCTCTGCCTGCTGCCGCCGGTCAACATGGGTCGGGAGCGCGGTCGAGGATGTCCCGGCCGCCGCAAGCGCCGAGGCGTGGTAGTGGTACTCGGTCGTCGTGCAGGTCTCGTGCTTGTCGCCGCTGACAACATCGCCATCGACGGTCAACTGGTTCCCGTCTCCTGTGATGCCCACCCCCACATCGGCACCCGCCAAGATCCCGCGATCCCCCGGGACCGGCGCACTCGCACCCTTCCCGGCGTCCTTGCCGCCGTCGTCATCTCGCGAGCGCGACCACTTGCTGTTCATCACTGACTTCTCCCCTAGTCGCAACGGATTCGTCCACGGCTCCGCTGCCGAGGCCCCTCATCAGAGCCCGCCGCAGCCGTCCTTGGAAACGATGCCTCAGGGCGCCTGGGTGGCCCCGGTCCGCATGAGGGCGCAGGCTCGTTTCTGCGGTGAACCCGGCCGCCCGCACGGGTGAGTTCCACCAATGCTGTCCCACATGACGTTTGCGAGGAACCTGCGGTTCTCGCACTGCAGGACCGCGTCTTCTCGCCCGCAAGATCGACTTCCTGTCGAAGTTGTACCGGTGCCGCATCCGCCGCTACCGCAGGGCCCCGGCAAAGTCGTTGCTCACGCCGCCAGGAGCAGGTTGATGGGGCGGTCGGTGTCGCGTGCGTGATGCCGTAGGGCAGCGGCGATGTTGTG
>NZ_JAGMUO010000010.1 GCF_019049325.1 Streptomyces sp. AC512_CC834
AAGAACCGCACCAACAACCACCAGCGGGCCGTAGAGCGCGTCGCGGCCCTGCACGGCAGAGTGCGGCGTCAGCGCCTCGACCACGCACACAAGACCGCACACGCCCTGGTCACCGAGCACGACTTCATCGCGCACGAAGACCTCAAGATCCGCAACATGAGCAAGACCGTCACGCCGAAGCCCGACCCCGACAAGCCGTGCGCGTTCCTGCCCAACGGGGCCGCCGCCAAGACAGGTCTGAACCGCTCGATCGCCGACGCCGGTTGGGGGGTGTTCCTGACGATCCTGCACGCCAAGGCTGAAAGCGCCGGACGAGACGTGATCGCCGTGGACCCCCGCAACACCTCCCGGACCTGCCCCGAATGCGGGCACGTCTCAGCGGAGAACCGGCCCACACAGGAGAAGTTCCACTGCATCTCGTGCGACCACACAGCGCACGCCGACGTCGTGGGAGCAACCAACGTTCTACGGGCCGGGCTGGTCCGTCGCGACGCCAACCCGGCTTAGCGAGAAGCCACCCCGTTTACGGGGTGGAGGAGTCACTCTCCCAGGAAACGCGCCGCAGAGGCGGGACAAACTGTCCAATCACTCCTCGACCCACCGACCCCGGCCACCGACCGCCGTCCGTGGGGACTGCGGACGGCCCTCCGGCGTGCAGCCGCTGAGCCCGCCCGGCGTGCATGCGAGGCGCCGACGCGCCCCTCGCGCCGGGGGCGTACGCAGCCGACCGAAGGGACCGGCCTACCCGGGCCACCACTTTCCCCGGGCCGCCCGCGCGCTTCTCGCCCGTGTTGGAGCGGCCCGAGTCAAGGGTGGCCCGCAGGGCCATCGGCGCAGCCGACGCGGAGCGACAGCGGAGCGCCCTTTACTCGGGGCGCGGAAGCACGACACTGAAGAAGAAGCGGGCGGCCCCCACGGCCACTCCACCGGAGGGGGTCGCTGCAACGCCCTCCCCCGGTCGGCCGCCGGTCAGGTCTCCGGGCACTCCTTCCACGCCAGGTGGTACACGGTGCTGATGTCGCCGTCCGTCGAGTCCATGGTCATGAAGCTCACCTCGTCGGGGTCGGACGTTCCCGTGCTCACCCGCAACTCCGTGTTGATGTTGAAGTTGCGCTGGACTCCGCAGGGTGCGTAGACCAGTTGGGCCCAGTCGGTGGTGTCGGTGGCCTGCCAGTTGTCGACGAGGGGGCCGTCGAAGGGGTGGGTGCGGAACTCCGTGTTCGGGGAGCCCTGGAAGTAGTACGACGCCCGCTGGGTGCCCTTCGCGCCGGACTGGAGGGCGGCGAAGCCGCGGTAGTCCGCGCCGGCGATGGCGTAGGTGAAGCCCTGCGGGACGTGGACGAGCAGGTTGAGCTGGCAGTTCTTGCGGAAGTCGGTCGGCGAGGAGTTGCCGCCCGCCTGGGCGAGGTAGTCGCTGTAGGTGACGGTGAAGGCGGTGTTGTCCTCGGAGACGGCGACCGCCGCGGTGCCCTGCGGACAGCCGGAGCCGTTCACCGTGGCGACCTTGATGACGATCTTGTCCGGCGGCGGGTCTTCGAACGAGCCGGAGGGCTGGTGCTGCGCGGGCAGTGCGGAGGTGAGGAGCGCGGCGATCGCGCCGCCCAGAAGCAGGCCGGTGGCCATGGGTCTCCCATCCCGGTCAGTGGGGGGTGGATTCGTTGTGATGTCGTTGTGACGTCGTTGCGAGTCGTTGAATGTGTTCGCCATCTACACGTGGCGTGCACATGACATTCACGGAACGGTCGCATCGTAGGGACCCCCGCCGGGCTCGGACAGATGTCTCTCCGGCCATTCACAGCGGCTGATTCCCACCCCCTGGGAGCCAGGATCCTGCGCACATTGGCGCGCAGCGCCACCCCCGCGGCGCAGGCCCCCGAGGATCCCCTCCAGAAATTTGTGCGGAATGTCCTGCGCGGCGGCCACGCCCTCCGCCTTGACCGGGCAATCGTCCCGCCGGACGGCCAGTTCCGGCAGCGCCCGTACCGCGTAGTCCGCACGCGCCGAGATCCTCATGCCGACCATGGTGGCGTCCGCTGGAACAATGGTCCGGCACGGGCGGTCCCGCACAGGCGGCGGGACCGGAGATACAGGCAAACAGGAGAGGCTCCCTTGGAGCGCAGCAGGATCAGCAGACGAGCGTTCAACGCCCTCGCGGGCACCACCGTTCTCGGTCTCGCGCTCGGCGGCAGCGTGAGCAGCGCCGCGCTGCCCGCCTCCGGCGCTCCGGGCCCCGTGCCCACCGGGCCGCCGCCCGGGCCGCCGGACGCCGACGGGGAACGTCACCGGGTCGCCCTGGACCGGTACTCGCTGCTGGTGGACGGCAGGCGGCTGGCGCTGTGGTCCGGCGAGATGCACCCCTTCCGGCTGCCGAGCCCGTCCCTGTGGCGCGACGTGCTGCAGAAGATGCGGGCGTACGGCCACAACGCGGTCAGCGTCCGCCTCGCCTGGAACCAGCACTCCCCCGCCCCCGGCGCGTACGACTTCACCGGCGTCCGCGACCTCGACCTGTTCCTGCGCACGGCCGCCGAGTGCAGTCTGTACGTCGTCCTCGACCCCGGCCCCCGCATCGGCGCGGACGTGGACGCCGGAGGGCTGCCCGGCTGGCTGGCGACCGTCGACGCCCGGGCCGGGACCACCGACCCCGCCTATCTGCGCCACGCCGACGAGTGGCTGAGCCGGGTCAACGAGATCGTCGCCCGCCACCAGTTCACCCGGGGCGCCGGCACGGTCCTGCTCTACCGGGCCGACACTCCCGAGCGCGCCGGCCTGGACCACCTGCGCAAGAGGATCCGCGCCGACGGCATCGACGTACCGCTTCTGCACGCCGGCACCCCGCTCGCCTGGGGGGAGCCGGAGCGGACCCGGGACGCCGCCGAGGCGCGGCGGGTCCAGTTCGGCCGCCTGGCGCGCGGGGGCACGCTGCACAACGTCCACATGGCGTTCGGCGGCACCTCGTGGGGGTGGCTGCCCGCGCCGTCCGCGCCCTCCCCCACGTACGATCCCACCGCGGCGATCGACGAGGCGCGCCGGCCCACGGACAAGCTCGCCCCGCTCCACCAGCTCGGGCACCTCCTGCGCCACGTACCGGACTTCACCCGCATGGACGAGGGGCCGACGGTCAGGGCGGCGGACGCCCGCATCAAGGTGCGGCACCTGGCCAACCCGGACACCGGCTCCCACGCCTACGTCCTGCGCAACGACTCGACCGCCGACGTCACCTCGAAGGTGCCGATGGGCGGCAGCGACGTGGAGGTCACCGTCCCCGCCCGGGACGCCAAGCTCCTCGCCACCGGGCTCCACCTGGGCGCCGGGCGGAAGCTGGGGTACGCCACCGTGCAGCCCATGATGTCCCTGAGCGTGGGGCGGCTGGACATCGCCGCGTTCGTGGGGCGGGCCGGCGAGATGGCGCACCTGGTCCTCGACTGCCCGGACCAGCCGTGGCCGACCCGGCTGGACGAGGAGGCGGCCTGGGCCTTCGACCACGGCGAGCTGCATGTGTCCGTACCGCTGAAGGAGGACCGGCTGACCCGGGTGCGGGTGCGCAGCGGGGAGACCGACCGCACCCTGCTGCTGATCTTCGCCGACGACGCCGCCTCGCTGCGGCTGTGGCCGTACGAGACCCCGTCGGGCCGGGTCCTCGTGCGCGGCCCGGAGCTGCTGCGCGAGGTCGCCCTGGACGGTGCCACGATCCGGCTGACCGGTGACACGGTCGGGGAGCGCGAGCTGGAGGTGTGGGCGCCGCGCGGCATCACCCACGTCACCTGGAACGGCGAGGCGGTGGAGGCGTCCCTCGGACGCGCCGGGAGTCTGATGGCGGTGTGGCCGCTGCCCGGCGTGCCCGAGCCGGTGCTGCCCGCGCTGGACGGCTGGCGGCGGCGGACCGAGAACTTCGAGTCCCGGCCCGACTACGGCGACGAGGGGTGGACGGTCGCCGACCGGCGTACGTCGCACAGCACGACCCCCGTGCCCGAGGGGCAGCCCGTGCTCTTCGCCGACGACTACGGCTTCCACTACGGCGACGTCTGGTACCGGGGCCGGCTCACCGGCGCCGCGGGCCTGGAGTCGGTGTCCCTCTCGTACAGCACGGGTGCGCGCGGACTGCTGATGGCCTGGCTGGACGGGGAGCCGCTCGGCACGCACCAGGTGGGCCGGGAGCAGGAGGAGGACGGGAAGGGCACCTGGACGGCCACGGCCGACTTCCCGCTGCCCGATGCGCTGCGCGGGGCACTGCGGGAGCGGCGCGACGCGGATGCCGCCCCCGTCCTGTCCGTCCTGGTCCGGCGCACGCAGCACGGCCAGGACGCGTACCGGACGGCCCGCGGGCTGACCTCGGCCGGCTTCGAGGGGGCGTCGCCGGACGTGCGCTGGCGGATCATGGGCACGGCCGCCCCCGACCCGGTGCGCGGGCCGCTCAACAACGGCGGGCTGTACGGGGAACGGCACGGCTGGCATCTGCCCGGCTACGACAGCGACGGTTGGGAGCGCGTGTCCCCGGCGTCCCTCACCCGCCAGGATCGGCGCCAGGGCGTGACCTGGTACCGGACCGCCTTCCGGCTGGACGTCCCGCCGGAGACCGACGCCTCGGTCGGGCTCGTCCTGGACAACGGCCGTGACGGCGACCACAGTGACCACCGCGTCCAGGTGTTCCTGAACGGCTGGAACATGGGCGAGTACGCGGGCGGCCGCACAGGCGCGCCGCACACCTTCGTCCTGCCGAACGGCATCCTGCGCACCCGGGCCGCCGCCAACACCCTCGCCCTCGCGGTGCTGTCCGGCGGCGACACGGCGTCGGGACCGGGGACGGTGCGCCTGAAGCTGCTGGGCAGCGCGTCCGGAGGAGTGCCGGTGAAGCCCGTACCCTCCCCCGGCCGCCGCTGACGCGGCCGGCGCCGACCCGGGCAGGGCTCAGCGCAGCCGGATCATGTTCCAGGACAGTGGCTCCAGGGCCGCGGTCAGCCTGCCGTCGCTCAGGGTCGTGCCGTCCACCGGGTGCGGGAGGACCCGTTCGGGGTCGGCGAGGGTGTTGCGGGCGTCGGGGTCGGCGTCGGCGAGGGCGCTGTGCTCGACGACCTCCGTCAGGTCGAGGCCGCTCAGGGCGACGTCCAGCGGCAGCGGCTCGGTGCGGGAGCGGTTGACGGCGAAGACGGTGACCGAGCCGTCCTCGCCGCGCACGGCGGTGGCGTGCAGCAGGTCGGCTTCGCCGTACTTCTTCGTGTCGTACGTCGGTGAGTCCACCCGGACGTCGAGCACCTCGCCGCGGCCGTACTCCGAGGCCTGGGCGAAGGGGAAGAAGGTCGTCTGGCGCCAGGCCGGGCCGCCCGGTTCGGTCATGATCGGGGCGATGACGTTGACGAGCTGGGCGAGGCAGGCGACGGTGACGCGGTCGGCGTGCCGGAGCAGCGCGACGAGGAGCGAGCCGAAGACGACCGCGTCCATGACGCTGTAGTTGTCCTCGAGGAGGCGGGGCGCCTCGGGCCAGTCAAGGGCGCTCACCTCGGCCTGGGTCTTGGCCATGTACCAGACGTTCCACTCGTCGAAGGAGAGGTTGATCCTCTTCTTCGACTTGAGGCGGGCACCGATGTGGTCGCAGGTGGCGACGACGTTCTCGATGAACGACTCCATGTCCACGGCTGAGGCCAGGAAGGAGTCGACGTCCCCGTCGTGCGGTTCGTAGTAGGCGTGCAGGGAGATGTGGTCGACCAGGTCGTACGTCTCCTTCAGGACCGTCGCCTCCCACTCGGCGAAGGTCTCCATGGACTGCCCGGACGACCCGCAGGCGACGAGTTCGACGTCCGGGTCGATCTGGCGCATGGCGCGGGCGGTCTCGGCGGCGACGCGGCCGTACTCCTCGGCGGTCTTGTGGCCGGTCTGCCAGGGGCCGTCCATCTCGTTGCCGAGGCACCAGAGCCGGATGCCGAAGGGGTCCTTGTCGCCGTGCTCGGCGCGCAGGTCGGACAGGGCGGTGCCGGCGGGGTGGTTGGCGTACTCCTGGAGTTCCAGGGCCTCGGCCACGCCCCGGGTGCCGAGGTTGACGGCCATCATGGGCTCGGCCTGCGGGCCGACCTTCTTGAGGAAGGCGATGTACTCCGAGAGGCCGAAGCGGTTGGTCTCCGTGGAGCGCCAGGCGAGGTCGAGGCGGCGCGGGCGGTCCTCGACCGGGCCGACGGAGTCCTCCCACTTGTAGCCGGAGACGAAGTTGCCGCCGGGGTAGCGGACGGCGGTGACGCCGAGTTCCCGGACGAGGTCCAGGACGTCCTGGCGCAGGCCCTCGGCGTCCGCCGTGGGGTGGCCGGGTTCGAAGATGCCGGTGTACACGCAGCGACCGAGGTGTTCGACGAAGGAGCCGAAGAGGCGGGGGTTGACTTCGCCGACGGTGAAGGCGGGGTCGAGGGTGAAGCGGGCGGTGCGCATCTGTTCCTTTCGAGGGGGGTGTTCTTACCGGGTGTTCGGTGTTCTTACCGGGCGCCTGGTGTGCTTACGGGGCGCTCTACTGGCCGGCGAGTCCTGTGTGCGCGACGCCCGCCACGATCTGGCGCTGGAAGAAGACGAAGACGACGATCAGCGGCAGGCCCGCCATGAGGCCGCCGGCCATGAGCTGGGCCCACTGGATGCCGTAGGAGTTCATGACGGTCGCGATGCCGTTCGGCATGGTCATCAGGTCGGGGTTGTTGGTGACCATGTAGGGCCACAGGAAGTTGTTCCACGAGCTGATGAAGGTGAAGATGCCGACCGCCGCGAGCGAGGGGCGCGACAGCGGCACGATGATGGTGAAGAAGACCCGCCAGCGGCCGGCGCCGTCGATGAAGGCGGCCTCCTCCAGCTCGCGCGGGATGCCCTGGAAGAACTTGTAGAGGATGTAGACCATCGCGGCGGGCGCGCACTGCGGCAGGATCATGCCCCAGTAGGTGTCGACCATCCCCATCTGCTGGACGGTGGTGAACAGGGGCACGCCGAGCACGGCGGGGGAGACCATGAGGCCCGCCATCACGACGCCCATCAGGACGCCCTTGCCCCGGAACTCGGTGCGGGCGAAGCCGTATCCGGCCAGCGCGCTCACCAGCAGCACGACGGTCGTCACGCAGACCGACACGACCAGGGAGTTGACGAACCAGTTGGTGATGTTGCCGGTCTCGAAGAGGGCCTGCCAGGCCTGGCCCGTCCAGTCCTCGGGCAGCCAGTGCGTGGGCACCTCGACGGCCTCGGTCTCCGACTTGAGCGAGGTGAACAGGGCCCAGGCGAGCGGGGCGAGGAACACCGCGGACACGGCGGTGCCGATGAGCGTGAGCACGATCTGGCTCGGCGTCCAGGCCCGGCGGCGCCCGGTTCGCGTCGGTGCTGCGGCGGTGGTCATCGGCCGCCCTCCTCACGGTTGCGCAGCAGCCACATCCGCGCGAGGGCGACGGCCGCGATGAGCACGAAGAAGATGATGGAGATCGCGGAGGCGTAGCCCACGCGGTAGCTGGTGAAGCCCTGTTCGAGGGTGTACTGCACGAAGGTGCGGGTCGAGTTCTCGGGGCCGGGCCCGAAGTCCTGGATGACGACGGCCTGGTCGAAGACCTGGAGCGAGGCGAGGATCTGCAGGGCGATGACGAGGCCGGTGATGTTGCGCAGCATCGGCAGCGTGATGTGGACCATGCGGTGCCAGGCGTTCGCGCCGTCCAGCTTGGCGGCCTCGTAGAGGTGCGGGGGGATGCCCTGGAGCGCGGCGAGGTAGAGCAGGAAGCTGAAGCCGACGGTCCACCACAGGGTGGTGATGACGACCGCGAGCATCGCGTACGACTTGTCGGTCAGCCAGGGCGTCTCCAGGCCGAAGACGTGATTGACCATGCCGGTGCCGGGGTTGAACAGCCACTGCCACAGGTTGGCGGCGACGGTGGACGGCAGCAGGAACGGCAGGAAGAAGCAGAGCCGCCACAGCCACTTGCCGCGCTCGATGTGGTGGGCGAGCATCGCGAGGAGGAAGGCGAGGACGGTGATGCAGGGCACGACGAGGAGCGTGAAGTACGCGCTGTGGCCGAGCGCGTCCCACATCAGCGGGTCCTTGAGGGCCTCGCGGTAGTTGTCGAGGCCGATGAAGCTCGCGCCGTCGCCGGAGATGTTGGCGTCCGTGAAGCTGAGGTAGACGCCGCGCAGCAGCGGCCAGATCACGAAGAGCGCGAACAGGGCGAGGAACGGGGCGACGAACCAGCCGCCGTGCTGGAGTCCCTGCTTGCGGCGGACGGTGGCGCTGTCCGCGGCGCTCTTCGCGCGGGCCGGGCGGATGATCGTTTCAGCGCTGGTCGTCGTCATGCGACCGCACCTCCCTGCGCGGCGGTGCGGCCGTCCATGGGGTTCTTCATGGCGAGCAGTTCGGTGAGCATGCTCTTCATCCGGCGGGCGGCGGCCTCGGGTTTCGCCGAGCCCACCGTCGAGGAGACGACGATCGGTCCGACGCGCTGGGCGAGGATGCCGGTGGAGCCGGCGAACCACACCTTCGGCTCGGTGGCCTGGTGGTCCATCGCGCCGACGTACTCGTTCTGCGGGCTCAGCTTCTTGTACGCGGCCGTGGACAGGGTCGGCGTGTAGGCGGGTATGTGTCCGCCGGCCGCCCACTGCAGGGCGTGCTTGACGACGTAGGCGGCCAGTTGGTGCGCGGCCTCGTTGGTGGCGCCGCCGCGGTCCGACTGGTGCGGCAGTACGAAGGAGTGCGACTCGGCGTGGGTGGCCTGTTTGCCGAAGACGGGCGGCAGCGGAGTCGCGCCGTAGTCGACCTTCGCGGCGTCGAAGACCGGCACGGACCAGTTGCCCTCCCACGCGAAGGGAGCGCCGTTGACGAACTGTTCGGCGCCCGCGGTGCCGCCGTAGCTCGGGTCGGCGTAGCCGTCGGTGATGTGCCGCCGCAGGAACTCCAGGACCTGGACGGCCTTGTCGGTGTCGAAGGTGACCTCGGTCTTGGCGTCGTTGAACCAGGTGCCGCCGAGCTGGGTGTAGAACGCGACGAAGAACCACCACTGGAAGTTCTGGTCGCTGTGCCACAGGCCGATGGTCTGCAGACCCTTCTTGGTGGCCTTCTTGGCCTTCTTCAGCACGTCGAACCACTCGTCGGTGGAGGTGACCGGCACGATCCTGCCGTCGTCGCCGAGCAGGCCGGCCTTCTTCAGCACGTCTCTGCGGTAGAAGCAGAGCTGGACGTGGATGTCGAGCGGGAGGGCGTAGAGCTTGCCGCCGATGACGGCGCGCCGCCACAGCTCGGGGTTGAAGTCGGCTTCCTTCACGCCGTACTTGGCGAGCAGGCCGACGTCCCAGGGGTCCAGGAGGCGGCCGGGCGAGAAGCCGGTGACGCGGCCCAGGTGCATGACGCCGAGGTCCGGTGCGCGGCTGCCGGCGGCCGCCATGGCGAGCTTGGTGTAGAAGGGGCTGCCCCACTGGAGGGTGGAGTCCTTCACGTCGATGCCGGGATTGTCCTTACGGAAGGAGTCCAGCATCGCGATCATGTTGTAGCCGTCGCCGCCGCTGAAGAGGTTCCAGTAGCGCACACGGGTGTCCGCTCCGGAGGCGAGCGCGTCGGCCCCGGTGCCGAGCGCGGCGAAGCCGAAGCTGCCCGCGACCGTGAGACCGCCCGCCGCGGCCAGAAAGTGCCTGCGATTCAGGCCAGGTCGTCCCATGCCCTGCCCCATCTGCTCATGAGTGTTCGAGATATCGAATGACGCCCGTAACTTCGAACGGGACCGTAGATGTGAAGCGCTTGCGCGTCAATGGTTCGAGCAGGAACCCGGGTAGGAACTCAGGCGGAACTCAGGCAGGAACTCTGGGAGGAACTCGGGCAGGACTTTCCGCGCGCGTCTCTCGCATGACGCGGACACATCCGGCCGCGTAGGCTCGAGCGAAACCCAGGGGAACGGGGAGACAGTGGCGCGTACCAGGAAGGAGATGCGTCGCCTCGCCGACGCCCTCATCGACCCCATCCGGGTGGCGGTGCCCGCCGATCCCGAGGTGTTGTTCGAGGCGCTCGTCGCTTCCGTGAGCGCCTGGCGAGGGCGCGAGGTGATCGTGCATCGAGCGGCCTTCCCGCCCCACACCGCGAGCGGACTGTGGCTGGAGCGCGAGGGGCACGACGACGTCGTGGTGGACGAACGCGCCGCCGTGTGGCACCAGATCGTGATCCTCTGCCACGAGGTGTGGCACATGAGCCGCCGAGTGGCGGACACGGACACGGACACGGACGCCCTCGGCGACGGTCGGCCCCGGCCGGTCGCCGCGCGCACCGATTTCAGTCTGGCCGAGGAGCAGGAGGCGGACCGCTTCGGGATGCTGATGGGCCGTCGGCTGCGCACCTGGCTGGAGGCGTCCACCGACTCGGTGTTCGCCACGGCGGGCGAACACCACGACGACGGGGACAACTCCAACCCCCGGGACCTCGCCGGCCGCATCGGTGCCGCGCTCAACTACCGCGGAACGGCGAGATGAACGGCCAGATGAACGGCCTGATCAACTACATGAGCTGCGCGGCGTTGTGGCTCGGCCTGCTGGTGAAGGCCCCCGACCTGCTGCGCCACCGCCGCGATCCGTATCTGCGCGCCATCTGCGCGGTGCTGGGGCTGGCGGGGCTGTGCTTCCTGCTCGGGGCGCCGCCGACCGTCGGCGCCGTCAACGAGCTGAGCGGAGTGCCCAACCTCGCGGCTCCGCTCACCTACGCCGCGATCACCGGCTACTGCGCGGCCTCCCAGGTCCTCGTCGTCCACTGGCGCGGCGGACCCCGGGTGCGCCGCACCGCGCGCCGGTGGGCGCTCTCCTACGCCGCCGTGGTCCTCGGCATCGCGGTGACCTTCGTCCTCGGGGACGCGCCCGTGGAGCGCCGCACCGACCTGGACACCTACTACGCGACGACCCCGTTCATCGCCGAGATGATCGTGCTGTACCTGCTCGCGCACCTCACCGCGGTGACCGTCACCACGCTCACGTCGCTGCGCTGGGCGCGCCGGGTCAGGGGCGGGCTGCGGGCGGGCATGACGCTGCTCGGCATCGGCGCGCTGTGCGGCGCCGGCTACAGCGTGGCCAAGCTCGTCGCGGTGGGCGCCCGCTGGTCCGGGCGCGACTGGTCGGCGCTCGGCACCACCGTCTCCCCGGCCGCCGCCGGGCTCGGCGCCCTCGTGACGGTCGTCGGGGTGCTCGTGCCGCTGGTGACGCCCCGGGTGAGCGAGTGGCGCCTGGCGGGGCGGACGTATGCCCGTCTCTGGCCCCTGGAGCGGACGCTGGACGATCTGCTCACCCGCCGTGCGCTGCGGCTGCCCCGGCCGCGGTTCGCCTCGCCCGGCACCCGCCTGGTGTGGCGCCGGACCAGCATCCACAACGCGCTCAGCCACCTGGACGCGTACTTCGACCGGGACCTCTACGACCGGACCCGCGCCGGTGTGCTGGCGGCGACCGGCGATCCGGAACGGGCCGAGGCGGCCGCCTGGGCCGCGGTGATCACCGACGCGGTACGGCACGAGGCGGACCCGCGGTGCGAGGCCCCGGCGTCCCGCGACACCGGCCCGCCCCTGGACCGGGCCCCGGGCCAGGCCGCGCTCGGCCGGATCGCCGACGTGCTGGGAGGCGCACCGGCAGGCACCGCTCCGGTGCCTGCCGCCTCCGCGGTGCCGAGCGGTACGACCACGGCGGGAACGGCAGGAACGACGTGAACGACGTGAACGACGTGAACGACGAGAGGAGTTGCCCGGCGTGAGTCTCGTCGTGTACCTGGCGGCCCTGGTGTTCGGCATGACCTCCGTGCTGCTGTTCCGCCGCCCGCGCACGGCCATGCGGAACCCACTGACCCTGTCCACCTGCGTGGCGATCGTCCTCGGCGCCCTGGTCTTCGTCTGCGCCGCTCCGGCCACCCTCTCCGCCGTCAACGAACTCACCGGCGTCCCCAACTTCGGCGCCCCGCTGACCTACGGCATGCTCTCCGCGTATAGCTGTGCCGTGCTGGTGCTGCTGATCAACTGGCGGGGCGGGCCCCGCGAGCTGGTGCGCCGCATGGTGCTGCGCAGCATGGCCGCCTACGGTCTGCTGGTGGTCGCCATCGTCGTGCTGTTCGCGCTCGCCGACGCCGACACCGAGCGGCTGACCGACCTCGACACCTACTACGCCGGCACGCCGTTCATGCGGGAGATGATCCTGCTGTACCTGCTCGGGCACAGCGCGGCGATGCTGGTGATGTGCGCCGTCTGCGTCAAGTGGGGCCGCGAGGTCGGCGGCCTGTTACGGACCGGTCTGCGACTGATCATGCTCGGTGCCCTGCTGGACGTGGTGGGGTTCCAGCTCACCAAGTACGCGGCGGTCGTCGCCCGTTGGTCGGGGCACGACCTCGACTTCCTGTCCACCACGGTGGCCCCGCCGATGGCGTCACTGGCCGCGCTGCTGTGTTCGGCGGGGTTCCTGCTGCCGCGGCTGCTGCCTCCCGTGCTCGCCCACTGGCGGGGGCTGGGCGACTACCGGCGGCTGGATCCGCTGTGGACCCTGGTGAGTTCGGTGTCCACCGCCCCCAAGCCGCCCACCGCCTGGTGGCAGCCTCCCCAGGCCCGGCTCCAGTGGCGCGAGGTGTCCATCCACGACGGCCTGCTCGCCCTGGCGCCGTACTTCGACCACCGGGTCCGTGAGCGCGTACGGGACGCCGCTCTGCGCGCGGGCCGTACCCCGCACGAGGCCCGGCTGGCGGCGGAGGCGGCCATGCTCGCCGACGCCGCGCGCCGGGCCGACGCCCACGAGGAACCGCCCGAGACCTCCGCCACGTATCGCCTGCACGCCACCGAGGTCTCCGGTCCGAGCGGGCTGGTCGAGCTGGCGCAGGCGCTGCACCGCCCACCCGCCGGGACCGAGGCGCCCGGCGGCGCGGTGCCGTCCGCCGTGACCGGAACCATGACCGAACCCGAGGAGCCACATGTCGCGTAGAGCCGTCGTCGTCGGTGCCGGTCTGGCGGGCATGCTGGCCGCGGCCGTGCTGTCCGCCGCGGGCGTGGAGGAAGTCGTCGTGCTGGAGCGCGACGACCTGCCCGAGGGCCCCGAGCAGCGTCGGGGACTGCCGCAGGGGCGGCACGCGCATCTGCTCATGGCCGGCGGGCTGGCCGCCATGGAGGAGATCGTGCCGGGCGTGAGCCTGCGCAAACGGCTGCTCGCCGCCGGAGCCCACGAGATATCCCTCAGCTCGGGCATGCTCGCCCTCACCCCGGAGGGCTGGCTGCGTCGGTGGCGGCGCGAGGGGCCCGTGATGCTCACGTGCACCCGGGCGCTGGTGGACTGGACGGTACGGGCCGCGGTGCTCGAGCGGTCCGCCGTCGAGGTCCGCAAGGCCGCCGTGGTCGGGCTGACCGGGTCCGCGGGGCGCGTGCGGGGCGTGCGGATCACGGGACCGGACGGGGAGGCGGACCTCGACGCCGACCTGGTCGTCGACGCGAGCGGACGCGGTACCCGCGTCCTCGCCTGGCTGGACGGTCTCGGGCTGGCCGGTGTCCGCACCCGGACCGTCGACTCGGGGCTGGTCAACGCGTCGCGGGTGTACCGCGTACCGGCCGGGGCGGAACGGTTTCCGCTGACGATCGTGCAGGCCAACCCGTATGTGTCCAGGCCCGCCCGGAGCGCCATGGTGATGCCGGTCGAGGGGGACCGCTGGCTGGTGAGCTGTGGCGGCTCGCGCGGTGGTGAGCCGCCGGCCGATCCGGAGGGCTTCCTGCGGTACACGCTCGATCTGCCGGACCCGATCGTGGGGCGGCTGATCTCGGGCGCGCAGCCCCTCACCGACGTGCACCTGAGCCGGTCGACCAGCAACGTACGGCGGTACCTGGAGAAGGCGCCCGGCTGGCCGGAGGGTTTCGTGGTCCTCGGCGACGCGCTGGGCACGTTCAACCCGGCGTACGGGCAGGGCATGTCGGTGGCCGCGTTCGGCGCGCGGGTGCTCGGCGGAGAGCTGGACCGGGCCGACGGTCTCGGCGAGCCCGGTCTCGCCCGGCGGGTGCTGCGGGGGGCGGCGCGGTCGGTGGACGCGGCGTGGTCCATGGCCGTCAGCCAGGACGTCCTCTACCCGGAGGTGCGCGGCGGGCGGCCGGGCGTCGCCGACCGCGTCCTCACGGCGTACACGCGACGCGTGGCGAAGGCGGCCACGGGCTCCTACGCGGCCGCCTCGGCCATCTGGGACGTCACCAGCATGCGCACGCCCCCGACCCGCATGTTCCACCCCGGCACGGTCCTGGCAGCCCTCGCAGGCACCCCGCTCCCCCCGCTGAACGGGGCGCCGCTGACCGCGGGTGAGCGCAAGGTGCTCGCCGGTCTTGACCGCACGGGGAGGTGATCCTCACCCGGCGAACGCCGGCTGCGCCACCCCCTGCCCCGCGCCCGGCACCACCAGCAGCGAGCCCGCCAGGGGGTGCGGGGCCGGCAGGCCCACCCGGGCCGTGGTGATGTACAGGTCGGTGAGGCCGGGGCCGCCGAAGACGCAGGCCGTGACCCGGGGGACGGGGAGGGGGATCACCCGGTCCAGGTCGCCGGACGGGGTGTAGCGGCGTACCGCGCCGCCGTCCCACAGGGCGACCCACACACAGCCGTCGGCGTCGACGCACAGGCCGTCGGGGAATCCCGCACCGTCCTCGATCACGGCCAGAGGCCGGCGGCCCATGATCCGGCCACTGTCGGTGTCGGTGTCGAAGACGTCGATGCGGCGGGTCGGGGTGTCGATGTAGTACATCAACCGGCCGTCGGGGCTCCAGCCGGTGCCGTTGCTCACCGTCACGTCGTCGAGGAGGACCTCGGACGTGCCGTCGCCGGTGACGCGGGCCAGCGTGCCGCCGCCCACCGCCTCGTCGTAGCGCATGGTGCCGGCCCAGAGGCTGCCGTCGGGGGCGACGGCGGCGTCGTTGCCGCGGCGGCCGGGGACGGGCTCGCGGTGCAGCCAGCGGAAGGTGTCGTCGGGGTCGAGCAGGCCGATCCCGTCGCGCAGGTTGAGGACGAGGCCACCGCCCGCGCGGGGCTTGACGGCGCCCACGTGCTGGTCGGTGCGGCGGAGAGTGCGGCGGCCGGTCGACGGGTCGTATGTGTGGACGCGGGAGTTCAGGATGTCGATCCACAGCAGGCGGTCCGTCGCCGGGTCCCAGGTGGGCCCCTCACCGAGGGCGGCCTCCTCGTGGACGGCCACCTCGAAGGCCGTGCCGGTGCTCGCCGTGCCGGTTCCTGTCATGCCGGTTCCTGTCATGCCGCGCTCCGGTGGCCGAGGCGCTCGGAGAGGTCGGCGGCGCCCTTGACGGCGAGCTGCTCCAGCTCGGCGCGGCGCTCCTCGCTCCAGCGGATCATGGGCACGGAGACCGACAGCGCGGCGACGACGCGACCCGTGCGGTCGCGGACCGGGGCGGCCACGCAGGAGACGTCCGGGTTGGACTCGCGGCTCTCCACCGCGGTACCGCGCTCCCGGATCACGGCCAGGGCCTCGCGCAGGGCGGCCGGGTCGGTGATGCTGTTCGGGGTCATCGCGGCCAGCTCGGCGCCGTCCGGGAAGCGCGCGGCGACCTCCGGCTCGGGGAGGGAGGCCAGCAGCATCTTGCCGACGGACGTGCAGTGGGCCGGCAGCCGGCGGCCGGCCGCGGACACCATGCGCACCGCGTGCGTGGAGTCGACCTTGGCGATGTAGATGACGTCGGTGTCCTCCAGGATCGCCACGTGCACCGTCTCGTCGCAGGTCTCGGCGACGGACCGGGCGACCTGCTGGCCCTCGGCGGCGAGGTCGAGGTGCTCGGCGTAGCGTGCGCCGAGCTGGTACGGACGCACGCCGAGCCGGTACCGTCCGGTCTGCCCGGCGACCGGGACGATGTACTTGCGGGCGGCGAGCGTGGTGACCAGTTCGTGCACGGTGGTGCGCGGCAGTTGGAGCCGGCGCACGATGTCGGGGGCGGAGAGCGTGCCGTCCCCGTCGAGGAAGAGCTCCAGTATGTCGAGAGCCCGGGTCACAGCTGGTACGAGACGTCCCATGTCCGGCCCCCTCCCTAGGTGTCTCAGGCGCCTGCGGTCGAGACCTCGATGTTCGAGATCTCAACAGGCGATCGGAATGGCGAACGCGGGGTCCTCGGCAGTGTACTGAGTGGCTTGGCGTTCCTGGGTTTCGCTGTGTATCACAGGTTGTGGCTGCGGGCAGGCGATGAGGTTCGGTTCATGGTTTCGAGTGGTGAATCGACTTGTGTGTGGGTGCCGGGTTTTGTGGGTGTTTAGATCTTGGGTCATGGAGCTTCTTCGTCTGTCGGTGGCCGCGCGTCGGGTGGGTCTGCACCCGGACACGCTGCGGACTTGGGCGGATATGGGCAAGGTCGGCGTGGTGTGGGTCGGCCGGGAGCGTCGCTTCCCGTCTGCCGCCCTGGAGCTGCTGGTAGGTGGGGGCGAGCAGGTCCGTGAGCGACGCGAGGCGTTGTATGTAAGGGTCTCCGGCACGACGGGGCGGGAGTCCTCGCTGGGTGCGCAGGAGGCTGAGTTGCGGGCCTCGGCCTGTGGTGAGGTCGTGGCGGTGTTCCGGGACCGGGCCTCGGGGATGCGTGAGCGTCGTCCGGGCCTGGATCGCCTGCTCAAGCGGGCTCAGGCACGGGAGTTCACTCATCTGCGGGTCACCCACGAGGACCGTCTCGCTCGCTTCGGTGCTGCCTGGATCACCACGCTGCTGGCCCGTGACCGGGTCGCGGTAGAGGTTCTGCATCCCGACTCGGCTGCCCCCGGTGACAGCGAAGAGCTCCTGACCGACTTCATGTACCTGGTCGCTTCGTTCTCCGGCCGTCTCTACGGCATCCGCTCCCGTCAGGCCCGTCGGCGCCTCCTTGCCGCCGCCACTCCTGCTCCTGCTCCTGCTCCTGCGAAGCGTGAGGTGTAGGCCGGTGCGGCGGAAGATCGCGGTGGGGGCTGGGGAGACAGTGCGGGTGGCGTGTGCCTCCGCGTCGGGGTTGCGGGCTCTGGACACGGTCAGTGGTGAAGTCCTCGATGCCGGGGTGCTGGCTGTGCGGGTGGGGTGGTTGACGGATCTGGTGGAGGCGATGGCCACTGAGGTGATCGCCGCGCACTGGAGCCGGAAGGATCTGGACCTGCTGGCCTCGGGGAAGGCCTCGTCGGGGGAGGCGCTGCCCTCGAACGCGTGGATGGCTCTGCGTACTCTGGGCTGGACGGCTACGGCCCCGTCCGGTGTGTATGTGTCGGACCGGGTGCGGCGGATCGCCGAGGAACAGGCAGGGCGCGTCCTGCGCTCCGCGCACTGGCGGGCCGAGGTGGTGGAGGGCGTCCTGGCTTCCTGGCCGGCCGGGAACCTCGACCCGATACGACGCACGCCCGTGGAGTGGGAGGCGCTGCGGGCCGCCGTGCCGGACGGGGCGGGGATCCCGGCCTCGGTACTGCGTGCCCGGACCCGGCAGATCCTTACCTTCGCTGCCGCCCGTCACCGGTTGCCGGCCGATGTGTGCGAGCTGGAGGCCGCTCCGGGAGCAGGCGGCCAGGTGGTGCTGGCCGCCGCCGACAAGCAGCTAACCACCCTGGAGCGCTGCGAGGACGATCCGGCCCGGTTCGCGGTCCTCACCGTACGGCTGCCGGTGTGCCCGGACCCTTGCTCGCGGGCCGACTGGCATACGGCCGTGGTGCGGTTCCGGCTCCCGCCCACCATCGAGGCCACCGCCGCGCTGCACACCCCCACCCTGCGCGTCCGTAACGGACGCCTGCGGCTGGATGTCGCCCACAGTACGGCCGTGCCCAAGGCGCAGCGGACCGGGCATGTACGGGCCGTGGCCTTCGACTACGGACTGAACACCCTGCTCACCGGCGGCACCCTCACGCTCGATGGCGGCCCTGGACCGGCCCTACACACCGACGGACGCCCCGCGTTCCTGCGCGTCAACGGCGTCCTGGCCAAGGCCGACCGACTCCGCATCCAGGCCGAGCAGTTGTGGACCAAGGTCGCTCACCTTCAGCGCCTGGCCGAGGGCCGCAGGGCGGCCGGAATCCGGCCCGCCCCCCTGGTCGTGGCGAAACTCACCGTGCTACGCGAAGAGCACCGTCGCATCTCCCGCCGCCGTGAGCACCTGAACCGGGCGATCGCCCGCACAGCGGCCCGCTTCATGGTCGAGCACGCCCGTGCCACGGACGCGTCGGTGATCTGTCTCGAAGACCTCCGCGACATGGAGGCACGTGGCAAGGGCCGCACCCTCAACACTCGCCTGTCCACATCAGTGCGCGGCCAGATCGTCGCCGACACCATCCACCACGCCGCCCGCTACGGCATCGCGGTAGTCGTCGTCCCGGCCCGCGGCACCTCGAAGTACTGCCCGCGCTGCCTCACACACTTCCGCCATCACACGGCCCCCGACAACCCCAGAGCGGGCTGGAAATGGGCCACCTGCCCGAACGCGGCCTGCGGCTACAGCGCGGATCGCGACGTGGCGGCCTGGCAGCGTATCGGCACCCGCGGCCTCACGCACCAACACCAGTACGTCCTCAACCGCGCCGACGGCAGCTACCTGCTGCGCAGCACGGTCGAGGAGTTGGACCAGCCGGTCCAGCATGTCCCCCTCCCCGCCCGCTCATCGTCCGGGACGCAGACACGTCCCGCGGACCGGACGAAGAGCGGACCCACGAGAAACCGCCCCGCGCCCAACAGGCGACGCGGGGTCCCCGCCCCACCCACACCCCCGAGCACCGCATCAGCGGAACCGGGAGCGGGTGGAAAGCGTCCGGCGGGGCGACTGCCCCAGCCACCCCTACGCCGCGGCCGGCGGCGTGAGCGGCGGCAGGCACCGCACACGATGAGCCCACCCCGCAGGCCGCACCGGCCACGCGGGACACACCTCGGCACAGGCTTCCACCTGCACGCCCACGCCACCCCCACCACCCGACCACGGGCGGCAGGACGGCGACCCGGGCACCCGAGACCGTTTTCCACCAGGGCCGAAAGCCCAGCTACACCAAGGAAAACCCAGGCTCGTTAGAGACGCTACTCACATCGCGTTTGCCGGGGCAATGGGCGTGCGTCCCGACGATGGTCCACGATGGAGCTCATGCCCCCGCCCCCGTCCATGTCCGCCGGAAAACAGCCTGCCGGCCCGTTCACCCCGCGCCACTTCCATCTGGTGCTGCTGCGCCGCATGGCCGACCACAATCCCGGCCCGGTCGAGGACGCCCGCCGCGCACTGGGCGCCTCGCTCGCCGAGATGCGGGAGGCCAACAGGCGCTGGCAGGCGATGCTCCGCTCCCCGCGCTCCCGCTCGGCCGCGTCCCGCTACCGCTCCGTCCTCGGTGAGCCCGAGTCCAGCGCACCCCGCCGGATCGGCGACCTGGAGTGCGAGGCCCAGCAGTGGGCGCTGCCCCTGTGGCCCGGCCTGCGCTTCGAGGTCCTCGTCGCCGACCGGGGCGTCGTCTGGAACGAGTGGCTGGTCCGCGCCCCCGGCGCGCAGGGACCGGAGCTGCGCACCCTGGACGATCTGACGCCCTGGTCCTGCACGGTCGACGAGGCGGCCCGCGCCTTCGCCCCCGCCCGGCCGCTCCAGGGCTCGGCACCGACGCGGTGGGGGCTGGCCTTCACTGCCCCGGACGGGGACGGCGTACCGCGCGAGGTGGTCGCGGAGTTCACGTGGGGGCTGTTGCAGCGACAGGCTGACCGGGGAAGCGGCCTGCGGTTGATGGGCCCGGGGTAGCCGCTTCGCGGCGCAGTCCGCTTCCGCCCAGCGCGTAAGCGGCTGGTCGGAAGCAGTACTGCGTCAGGGAAGGCTAGGAGTAGAGGAAGTTCTGCCCGCTACCGAATCTTCTCAGCCCCATAGCTTCTAGAGACTTGTCCTGTTCCTGACGTTGATCAAATTCGCGTAGCTTCTCCAGTGCCCTCGGGGGGAGGAGGTCCGAAACCTTCGAGATCAAGGTCCGGATTGAGGTGCCGATGAGGGTAGCGCCGTCGTTGATGGCTACCAACGGATACAGATTTTCGCGAGGGTCACCGAGGCGTTCCTCCGCCATTCCGACAGCGATAAGTCCGCGGACTAGCGGTTCAATCGACCTGGAGCGGACTGCGGTCGAGGCCATTCTTTGCCCGTATACGCTGAGCACGGAGGCGCTTCTTGCGTTCAGGTCGTCGATCGCTCTCTGCCTGCCAGACGCGGAATTCTCCGTATATGCCTGGATCATGGCATCCACCTCAGAATCCAGCTCATGCGGGATGCCGTAGCGAAGGTAGCCGTCAAAACGCTTTCCCTTGAGGCGTGCCACACCTACGGGTGACTGCTCTGCTTCCCTGCTACCCCTTCGGCGGGACAAGATAGTCTCCCTTCCATTTGTATCCAGATTGAAGGAGCTGCTGGATTTCACGGGCGAATACTGTGGGTTCCATCCGTGACGGCAGCCAGTAGTTTCCTGCAGTGGGCGACGCAACGTACACGGTACCGCGCTGGTCGATGATGGCCTGTATCCACGCATCGTTCTTTGCGAGGGTCCAAGTGCCAGTTGTGAGCTTTGAGTTGTGGGACCATGACCCTCCGATGAGGGTGTCGTCGAGGCGCCCGATGACTGGTGTGCCGTGGCTCGGGTGCCACGCCTCGCCGGGGCCGAGTACGTTGGTCGGTACTCTAGGTGCGGCCCACTGGTAGCCCTTGCCGCTGAACGATGGGTCACCAGAGTGCGCCGCGCCCGGCCCATAGCGGGTGGGGCCGCCAGGTCCTGCGGGGTACGCGTTGATGTCTGGTTCTACCGCTGCACGCCTCCACCCGGTGAGGCCGCCGATCCCCACGAGGAGGATCTGTTTGGTGAGCTCTTCGGCTGCTTCGGTGTACAGGTCAGCGAGGGCGTCGCAGCCCTGTTGCCGGAGCATGTAGTCCGCGCGGTACAGGCGGTAGGCGGGGCGGACGGGCAGGTACTTGTCGACGAATGCGCCGGCACCGCCGTTCTGGCCGGTGAGCGCGTTGTAGGCGTCTCCAAGGAAGACGAAGGGGGACTTCAGGCCCTCGACGAAGCCGTCGCCGAAGATGCTCGCCGCCTCGCCGAGGCTGTCGACGCGGTCGTTGTTCGGGTCGTCGGGGGTCAGGCCGCTGGGGTCGGTCAGGAGGGTGGGGACGTTGTCGGCGTATGCGTACGGTGACACATACGGTGTCGACAGGGGGCGAGTTGCCGGGTCGGGGCGGGTGAAGCGGCCGGTGGTGGTGTCGTACTGGCGGGCGTGCAGGTCGAGGTTGCCGGTGGTGGTCTCGTAGCGGGCGCCGGTGTAGGAAGGGGTGCTCGCGGGGGCCCCGTCGGTGACGGTGTCCAGTGTGCGGTTGCCGTACGGGTCGTAGGCCCAGCGCTGGTGGAGGGTGCCGGTGCTGTCGGTGACGTCGACCGGGGAGCCCTGGGTGTCGTGGTGGTAGTAGTAGACGGCGCCGGCGCCGGTCTCGGTCGACTCCGGTTGCCCCAGTGGGTCGTACCGGTAGGTCTGCGCGATGCCCAGTCCGCTGGACTCCGAGGCCAGCAGAGGCAGGGGGGCGTTGGGGTCCCACTGGTAGCGGTTGGTTGTCGTGCCGTTCTTGGCGACGGCGACCTGGTTGCCACTGGCATCGTGGTCGTAGGTGTAGCTCACGCCCGCGACGGTGGCGGCGGAGATCCGTCCGGCCAGGTCGTAGGTGTAGGTGTCGGGGCCCTTCTTGGTCTGGTTGCCGTCGGTGTCGTAGCCGTATGCGGTGGTCGTGGTGCCGGTGGTGGTGGCGGTGAGCTGGTCGGCGGCGTCGTAGGTGTAGCTGGTCGACGTGTCGCCCAGGGTGGAGGTCAGACGGTTGCCGACCTTGTCGTAGGAGTAAGACGTGGCGCGGCCGGAGGCGCATCCGGCGGTTCCGGGTTGTGGGAAGCACCCGGTGGTGAGGCGGCCGGCGGTGTCGTAGGTCTGGTCGTAGCCGCCGGCGCCGACACCTGCCCTGGTGATGTCCACGTGGGTGGGCAGACCGGCCGCGGAGAGGGTGAGCCCGGTCTTGGTGACCGTGACGCCGTGTTTGGCGGAGGTGACGGCGGTGAGGCGGCCCGCGCGGTCGTAGCGGCGTTCCTCCGTCTCCGTGTTGGGCAGCGCGGACCGGGTGAGGTGCGCGGCCGGGTCCCAGGTGTAGGTGGTGGTCTCGCCGTCGGCCGTCATCGTGGCGGTGCGGCCGTCGTCGTCGTAGGTGTACGCGACGGAGCCGCCGCTGTGGGTGCGGGTGAGTATCTGTCCGGCGGCGTCGTAGGTGTAGGCGAAGTGGCGGGTCTTGGTGAGGTTGCCGACGGAGTCGTAGGCGAAGTCCTCGGAGATCTTCGAGTTGGCGCGGGCGGTCATGCGGCCGGTGTCGTCGTAACCGAAGGTCACGTCCGGTGTGGTGTCCGAGTAGTCGATCTCGGTGAGCAGGCCGCGTGGGTCGTGGGTGTAGTCGGTGGATCCGCGGGATGTGGTCTTGCGGGTGAGGTTGCCGTCGGCGTCGTAGCCGTAGGTGGTCTCCCGCTTCAGCGGGTCGGTGACCGAGGTGAGGCGACGGGCCGCGTCGTAGCCGTACGTGGTGACGTGGCCGTTCGCGTCGGTGCGGCCGGTGACGTTGCCGGCCGTGTCGTGCTCGTATGTGGTGACCGCGCCGCCTGGAGCGGTGACCTCGGTCAGCCGGTCCAGGTCGTCGTAGCCGTAGACGGTGGCCCGCTCGTCCGCGTCCGTCTGCTTGACGACGTTGTTCACCGCGTCGTAGGTGGTGGTGGTCACGCCGCCGAGCGGGTCGGTGACCGTGGTGGGGTTGCCCGCCGGGTCGTACCCGTAGGCGACCGTGTACTCGGCCGGGTCGGCGCCGGTGGCGTTGCCGCGCGGGTCGACCGCGGTGACCTGTCGGCCGTCGGCGTCGTAGGTCCAGCTCTCCTTGTGGCCGAGCGGGGAGGTACGGCTGAGCAGGTTGCCGTCGACGTCGTAGGCGTAGGAGGTGGTCTTGCCGAGTTGGTTGGTGCTGCTGGTGAGCCGGTTGTTCTTGTCGTAGACGGACGTGGCCGTCTCGCCCGCGGCGTCGGTGACCTTGGTGACGTTGTCGTTGTCGTCGTAGGTGTAGCTGGTGGTGTGGCCCAGCGGGTCGGTGACCACGAGGGGCCGGTTGATCGCGTCGTAGGTCGTGGTGGTGGATGCGCCGGTCGGGCCGGTGACCTTGGTGGTGTTGCCGGCCGCGTCGTAGGCGTAGTTGGTGGTGTGGCCGGCCGGGTCGGCGCCGTCGGCGTTTCCGCGTGGGGAGACGCTGCTGAGCAGGCGGCCCACTTTGTCGTAGGTGTAGGTGGTCTTGCCACCGGTCGCGTCGGTCTCGGAGGACAAGCGTCCGCTCGCATCGTAGGTGCGGGTGACCGTATTGCCGGCGGGGTCGGTGGTCCGGGTCAGGTGGCCGGCGTCGTCGTAGGCGAACGTCGTGGTGTCGCCCGCCGGGTTGGTGGCCGCCACCACCTGCTCGGCGCCGTTGTATTCGTAGGCGGTCGTGCGGCCCAGGGCGTCCGTGGCCGAGGTGAGCAGCCCGCGCCCGTCATAGGCGTACGCCGTGGTGTGGGCGTCCGGATCGGGTCCGGCGGCGTTGCCGCGCGGGTCCGTCCTGGACAGGATCCGGCCGGCCTCGTCGTAGGTGAACGTCGTCTTCTCACCGAGCGGGGTGGTGACCGACGTCCGGTTACCCGCAGCGTCGTAGCCGTAGGTGGTGACCTTGCCGCGCGGGGTCGTCACGGTCTCCAGCGAGCCGAGCGCCGTGTACGTGTACTCGACCGTGCCGTCCAGGGGATCCGTGGTCGACGTCAGCTGGTTGGACGTGTTGTAGGTGTGGGTGGTCTTGTTGCCGCGGCCGTCGGTGTGGCTGGTGATGTTGCCCGCGCCGTCGTAGGTCCAGCTCTCCGTGTAGCCGAGGGCGGAGGGAGCGCTGCGGGTGAGCATCCGCCCGGCGCTGTCGTAGGTCATCTCCGTGGTGTTGCCGCGCTGGTCGGTGATGGCGACGGGTCGCAGATGGCGGTCGTAGTCGTAGGTGACGCTCTTGCCGTACGGGTCGATCGTCTCCATCAGGACGTTGCCGGCGTACACGTCCGTCCACACGCCGCCGTCCGGCGCCGTGGTGTGGGACTCGCTGCTGCCGTCCCAGGTGAAGGTGGTGGTCTTGCCGTTCTGGTCGGTCTGGGACTTGATGCGGCCCGACGTGTCGTAGTCGTTGGTGACCTGGCCGCCCGCCGGGTCGGTGTAGGAGGACAGGCGCTTGCTCGCGTCGTAGACGTACGACGACGTCCTGCCCGCCGGGTCGGTCACCGAGGTCAGCAGACCGCCGGTGTACCCGTACGACACCGATGTGCCGTCGGGCAGGCCCACTTCCGCCAGCAGTCCGTCGGTGCCGGGCATGAAGGTGGTGGTGCGTCCAGCGGCGTCCTTGACGGAGGCGAGTTGGCCGGACTCGTAGGCCAGGGCCAGTCCCTGGCCGGCCTTGTCGGTCACGGAGGTGAGCCGGCCGCTGCTGTCGAAGGTCCGCCCGGTGTGGTCCGGGGTGGTGATCGTGTACGTGCTCGTGCCCTTGACCAGCTTGGCCGCCGAGCCCGCCGGGCCGGTGTACGAACCGTCACCGTTCCGCGTGAACACAAACGACGCGCCGTCGCCCGTCCGGTACGTCGCCTTTCCCGTCGCGAGGGTCAGCCCCGCGTCGAACGGGGTCGCCCAGCCACGTCCCAGCAGGCCGACGGCGCTTGAGTCGGAGCGGTAGGTGCGTTCCAGGGTGAGGGGCACACCGGGGCCCACCAGGGAGGCGTCGGTGAGCTGCTCGAAGAACATGCCGGTGGCCGTGTTGACCGGGTCGGCGCGGTGCGCCTGCGCGTAGCAGGTGCAGATCCCCGCCTGGGCGCCGGGGATGACCGGCGTGTAGAAGGCTTCCACCAGCGGCGAGGTGGTACCGCCCGGGCTCGACGTCCCGTCGGCGCTGTTGAGGAAGACCCAGGCGTAGTACTTCTTGCCGTCTTCGAGGATTCCGTCCAGCGCGCTGCCGGCCCACCAGAAACACTGGTCCTTGGGATAGGAGTTGCTCGACCACCAGTCGTAGCACCAGGCACCCGTGTCCGGAGTGTCACCGCTGGGATCGTCCGTGGACTTCTTGATCTCCTGCTGGACGACGAAGTTCCCGGCCGCGTCCCGCACGTACAGCCACATACCGGTGTACGCCGATCCGGCCTTGGGCAGTTTCACCTGCCCGCCGATCGACAGCATGCCCGGGTAGGCGATGGCCCAACTCGACACCCACGTCGGGTTCTCGGCGGACGCGACCCTGGCCCCGGGTGCCGCCTGCGGTCCGGCTGCGGGGCCGCGTTCGGCACGCTCCTTGTCGGACCGGTCGTAGGGCTTGCCCTGGGGCTTCTTCTCCGGTGCGTTCATGTACGCGCGCATCGGTGATCGTTCGTGCCGGTCCCCGGCGACCTTTGCGCGGCGCTCGGCCAGCGACATAGCCTTAGGCGGCTTCGGCAGGTCAGCAGCGGTCCTGGACTCCGTCTGCTCTGCGACCGCCTCAGCGGTGCGTGGTTGGGCTTGGGGTGACGCCCATGACGGCGTGACACCCGTAGTGACCAGCAGAACCAGGGTTAGAGCGGTTACGACAAGTCTTTGTATTTGTGTGAGCACAGTGCATCACCTGTGATGGAGACGTGAAAGGGACGAGTGATGCCTGATCAGGGATGGGGGCTGGCTAACGCGTATCAGAAGACAGGGCTGAAATCCTGCGGTGCTCCACCGTGAGAGGTGCGCATTCTCGCTGGTCGAACGGGCGTGGGCGACGGGCGGATCGTCAATTTGGCGTGAACATGATCAGGTGTGCTTCATTGTTGGCTCGTGCAGCGTGGCGGTGGCTTTCGAGGGCAGCCTGACGCGGCATCGCCAATACCTCCGTCTGGGAGACGAGGTGACGCTCATCGAGCCCGGCATGCCGTTCGAGAGCGTCGGCGTCGGCCCAACGAACGGAACGGGCGGCCGGAGTTCCGATGGCTCGCCCAAGGTCGATGGCATGCGTTCAGGACGCGTATGGCAGGACGGCTCCTTCCTGCTGGGTGACGGCCAAGAATGAACGCGCAGAGCCTGTGCCAGATGTGGAAGGGCCTTGCCCCTTGAGCTTGGACAGCGGGAGGAGGCCCACATGGCCGTGCCCGGACGCAATTACCCTCGCCGAGGGCGGCCCGGATAGGGCCCGCCTGGGCGTAGCGGGACGCCGTTCTTGAGGAAGGCCAGACGCACAGTTGCGAGGCTGGTTCCTTCACGGTCGGCGATGCCCTGGAGCGACAGGTGGTCCCGTTCGTACCAGATGCACCACTGTTTCAGACGGGTGGCGGTGTGCTGGGTACGGCGGAACCGGGGCGGGCTCCAGTCGACGGGGTGCTGGGACAGCAGGCAGATGACGTGAGCCGTGGTGGTGTTCAAGCTCCGCGCGAGTTGCGCGATGGAGAAGTCACCGCCGGGCACGGCCTGGTGGAGCTGGGTGACGGTGATGCTATCCGGGTCGGGCCCGGGCAGAGTGAGGTGGTGCAGGACACGGGCGGACAGCCGGGGCGTCCACTGAAGCGGTTCGTCGATGCTGTGCCCGTCGAGGAGTGCCTGCGCGCTGTGGGTGAGCAGGTCGGCTTCGGCGGGCAGAATCCGCCATCGGAAACGCTGGTACTACTGGCGCTGTGCTCCGGCGGCCGGTGCGAGGCTGGGGTGGCCGAGGTGCGGCGGCGAGCCGGTCACGGTGTGGAAGATCCAGCACTGGGCGTGCGCGACGTTGGGGGCGTGGGTCGATCGCAGGCGGCGCTGTAGATCGTTCCAGCAGCGTGGGTCGATGAAGCTGGCCTGATTGGTGAACAGGGCGCGGCGGCGTGCGTAGTCGATACGAGTGCCGTACTGGTCGAGGTGGTCTGCCAGGAGGATCAGGGCGTACAGGACGTCGGCGCAGTCGCTGCGGCGGGTGAGGTCGGCGAGGAATGTGAAGACGTTGTGGCTGGTGACGGTGGTGCCGGTCAGCCGGGTCGCCGCCTGGATCGAGGCGGTGTTGCCGGCGAGCAGGCAGGCGACGGCCAGGAGCTCGTCCGTGCGCTGGGCTGCGGGCCGACCGCTGGGATGGTGTGGGGACAGGCGCAGGAACCACTCGGGCCATAGGGCGGTTGGCAGCATGCTGGCCCTGGCGTTGTGGTTGGCCGGAGGCATGGTGGAGTGGACGGCGGTGCGGTGGCGTAGCCGGTAAACCGGCAGGATTTGTGACTCCCGGCTGCAGCGCAGGGCCGCCTCAAGGACGGGCGACAGCGTCCCGCCGACGGACACGACGCCAGCGGGATGCAGGGTGCGGCCGGAGGCGGCCACCCGCTCGGTCAGCCATCGCGTGGCATCGGCTGCCGCGGGGATGTCCGCAGCACACAGGACACGGAGCGCCGCAGCGATCGCCACGGCGGTGGCTGCGGCGTCGTCGGGCGCGTAGTAGCTGTGCATGTCACCGCGCTGGATGTCCGGATGGCGTTGGGAACGCGGAAACAGAGGGTTGGTCCGGTAGTGCTCAAGGCGTTCGAGGACTTCGCCGGAAGTCACAGGATGCAGGTCGGCGGTTGTTGCGTGGTTGAGGACCAGAGTGTTGATCAGGCGCTGCGTCTCCACCAGGGCTCCGTCGGGCGTGAGGGCGGTGACCGGGGTGTCGGTCAGGGGGTGGTGGCAGCGTCGTGGGCGCGGGCCACCGGCCAGGGCCGCGCTGGAGCACAGGCCGGGACGGGGCACTTCCCGGCGGGGGTGGGAGCGCAGTCGAGGGTGCGTAGACAGGCTGGACAGCGGTCGGCGAGCAGGACGTGATGACGGATGCAGGCGAAGGACCAGCCCAGCCGCCAGGTCACCTGCCAGCGGCCACCGGTTTCCTCCAGGCAGGCGGGGCAGAACCGAGACCCTGCCCGACCCATAGGGCCTGCCGGTGCACGCGGCGTTGTCCGGGCACGATCACCACCGCGTGGCCGTCGTACCGTTGCAGGGTCATGGCCGTGAGCACATCGGCGGCGACCCCGGTGACTTCGGTGATGACGGCCAGCTCGTCGGCAGTGGCCACGGTCGTCCAACGGGGCAGGACCGGGGCGGCCACGGCCGGGTCACGGTTCGGGAGGCCGAGTGCCCCTAGGGCATCGGTGAAGGGACAGCCCAGCCTTGCGGCGAATGCCTCCAGCCAGGAGTCCAGAGCCTCACCCGGATACGGGGCGTACCGGATCGGAAAGGTCCGCCGTGCCGAACTCACGTGAGGGTCCGAACACCGTGGGGACGGCTGGTGGCCTTCCCCGCCCGGAAGGCGTATTCGAGTTCGCGGCGGGCTTGTTCGGCGGCCTCGTCGTTGCGGACCTGGTCGAGGAGGTCTCTGGAGCCCCAGTCGACGCCGTCGTCGTCCCACACCTCGGCGGACGCGCGGGCCCCCGCCTCCTCCAGCGCCCGCACCAGGACGGGCAGATCGCGGTCGACACTGACCTGCGGGCCGGGACGGCAGGTCACCAGGGCTATGCGGGGGACGGTCGGCGCTCTCATCGCCTCATCGCCTCATCGATCCTCTCGCTCGTCCTCCGGGTCCCAGTCCAGCAGGCGGACCTTGGCGACGGTACGGACGTGGCGGCGCATCGCGGTGGCGGCCTGCCGGGGCTGCCGGGCGGCGACGGCGTCCAGGATCGCCCGGTGCTGGTCCAGGGAGCGGCCGGGGCGGCCGGGCTGGCGCAGGGACTCGGTGCGGCTCTCGGCGATCTGGTGGGCGATGGAGCGCATGAACTCGGCGAGCAGGCTGCTGTGCGCCGCCGCCGTGACCGCGGCGTGGAACAGCCGGTCGCCCTCGACGCCGTGCCCGCCCCGGTCGATCTCCTCGGCCATCACGTCCAGCGCGGTCCGCATCGCGGCCAGGTCGTCCTCCGTGCGGCGCTCGGCGGCCAGTTCGGCGAGCTTGGTCTCCAGCGCCTCGCGGGCCTCCAGGACGTCGGGGAGGCGGCGTCGGCGTTCGACCATCTTCTCGACGGGTTCGACATCGAGGCTGTCCCGGACCAGATAGGTCCCGCCGCCGTGCCGCGCCTCCACCAGGCCCTGGACCTCCAGGACCACGATGGCCTGCTTCACCGAGGCGCGGCTGACGCCGAGGCGCTGGGCGAGGTCCCGTTCGGGCGGAAGCCGGTCGCCGGCTCGCAGGCCGCCGTCGGTGACGTACTGGCGCAGCCGCTCCAGCACCTGTTCGTACAGGCGCTGTTTGGTCATGGGACGCAGGGCGTCGGTCACGAGATCCCCCTCTCCACGGGAGCGTAGCACCGGGCTTCGGTGGCCGAGTGGCTGAGCCAATTGTTGCGCGACCCCTTGACGCGGGCCCGGGGCGGGCCCACGCTGACCAGCCAACCGCACCATCCAAGTGGCTCAGCCACTCAGCCACTCACCTCAGCAATCACCCCAGCCACTCACCCCAGCCACTCACCCCAGCCACTCACCCCAGCAATCAGGTCAGCACTCGGGAGCCCCCGCATGTCCCCCGAACTCATCTCGATCCTCGTCCTCGTCGTGGTGTTCGTCATCGCCACCACCCGCTCCGTCAACATGGGCGCGCTCGCCTTCGCCGCCGCCTTCGGGGTGGGCACGCTCGTCGCGGACCTCGACGCGGACGGCATCTTCGCCGGTTTCCCCGGCAGCCTGTTCGTCGTCCTCGTCGGCGTCACCTATCTGTTCGCGATCGCCCGGTCCAACGGCACCACCGACTGGCTGGTGCACGCGGCCGTCCGGCTGGTCAGGGGGCGGGTCGCGCTTATCCCCTGGGTGATGTTCGCGCTCACCGGCGCGCTCACGGCGATCGGCGCGGTCAGCCCGGCCGCGGTCGCCATCGTCGCGCCGATCGCGCTGAGCTTCGCCACCCGGTACTCGATCAGCCCGCTGCTCATGGGCACGATGGTGGTGCACGGCGCGCAGGCGGGCGGGTTCTCGCCGATCAGCATCTACGGCTCGATCGTCAACGGCATCGTCGAGCGCGAGAACCTGCCGGGCAGCGAGATCAGCCTCTTCCTCGCCTCGCTGATCGCCAACCTCCTCATCGCGAGCGTGCTGTTCGCGGTGCTCGGCGGGCGGAAGCTGTGGGCGCGGGGGTCGGTCCCGACGGACGGCGAGGGCGACCCGGGCGCGGGCACGGGCACGGGCACGGGCACGGGCGCGCGCAAGGGGACGCAGCCGGGCGACACCGGCACCGGCACCGGCACCGGCACCAGCACGGGCAAGGGCACCGAGTCCGGCTCCGGCGGAACCGCCCCCACCGCCGTCGCCGTGCGCCCCGACCAGGACACCGGCGGCACCGGCGGCACCACACGCCTCACCCCGCCCCGTATCGCCACTCTCATCGCCCTGGTCGCCCTCGTCGTGGCCGTCCTCGGCTTCGACCTGGACGCGGGTCTGACCGCGGTCACCCTCGCCGTCGTCCTGAGCACCGCCTGGCCGGAGGACAGCCGCCGCGCGGTCGGCGAGATCGCCTGGTCCACGGTGCTGCTGATCTGCGGTGTCCTCACCTACGTCGGCGTACTGGAGGAGATGGGCACCATCACCTGGGCCGGTGAGGGCGTCGGCGGCATCGGCGTCCCGCTGCTCGCCGCGGTACTGCTCTGCTACATCGGCGCGATCGTGTCGGCCTTCGCCTCGTCCGTGGGCATCATGGGGGCACTGATCCCGCTGGCGGTGCCGTTCCTCGCGCAGGGCGAGATCGGGGCGGTCGGCATGGTGGCGGCGCTCGCGGTCTCGGCCACGGTCGTGGACGTCAGTCCCTTCTCGACCAACGGCGCGCTGGTGCTGGCCGCGGCCCCGGACGTGGACCGCGACCGTTTCTTCCGGCAGTTGATGGTCTACGGGGGCATCGTGGTGGCGGCCGTGCCGACGCTGGCGTGGCTGGTGCTGGTCGTGCCCGGCTTCGGGTAGGTCCACGTCGGAGAATCGGTAACCGTGAGCAACAGCTAAGGAGTACGACGCGTGTCCTCTCTCTTTCCCGCCCTCTCCCCGGCCCCGTCCGGCGCTCCCGCCGACCGGCCCGCCCTGCGGTTCGGCGAGCGCTCCCTGACGTACGCGGAACTCGCCGCCGCGGCGGGCGCCACGGCCGGGAGGATCGGCGCCGCCGACCGGGTCGCCGTCTGGGCGACCCCGGCGATGGAGACCGCCGTCGCCGTGGTGGCCGCGCTGCTGGCCGGGGTCCCCGCCGTACCGCTGAACCCGAAGTCCGGCGACAAGGAGCTCGCGCACATCCTCTCCGACAGCGCGCCGTCGCTCGTCCTGGCGCCCCCGGGCGGCGAACTACCGCCCGCCCTGGGCGCCCTGGAGCGCGTCGACGTCGACGTGCACGCCCGCGGGCCCGTCCCCGAGGACCGCGCCGGCGACGGCGACCCCGCCCTCGTCGTCTACACCTCCGGCACCACCGGACCGCCCAAGGGGGCCGTCATCCCCCGGCGGGCCCTCGCGACGACGCTGGACGCGCTCGCCGACGCGTGGCGGTGGACCGGCGAGGACGTGCTGGTGCAGGGGCTGCCGCTGTTCCACGTGCACGGGCTGGTCCTCGGCATCCTCGGGCCGCTGCGGCGCGGCGGGTCCGTGCGGCACCTGGGCAGGTTCTCCACCGAGGGCGCGGCGCGGGAGCTGAACGACGGCGCGACCATGCTGTTCGGGGTGCCGACGATGTACCACCGGATCGCCGAGACGCTCCCCGGCGATCCGGAGCTGGCGAAGGCGCTGTCCGGGGCCCGGCTGCTGGTGTCGGGGTCGGCCGCGCTGCCCGTGCACGACCACGAGCGGATCGCCGCCGCCACCGGTCGGCGCGTGATCGAGCGGTACGGCATGACGGAGACGCTGATGAACACCAGCGTGCGCGCGGACGGCGAGCCGCGCGCCGGAGCCGTGGGCGTGCCGCTGCCCGGGGTGGAGCTGCGGCTCGTGGAGGAGGACGGCACGCCGGTCGCGGCGCTGGACGGGGAGAGCGTCGGCGAGATCCAGGTGCGCGGCCCGAACCTGTTCACCGAGTACCTGAACCGCCCGGACGCCACCGCCGCCGCCTTCACCGCCGACGGGTTCTTCCGCACCGGCGACATGGCGGTGCGCGACCCCGACGGCTATGTCCGCATCGTCGGCCGCAAGGCCACCGACCTGATCAAGAGCGGCGGGTACAAGATCGGGGCCGGGGAGATCGAGAACGCGCTGCTCGAACATCCGGCGGTGCGGGAGGCGGCGGTCACCGGGGAGCCCGACCCGGACCTCGGGGAGCGGATCGTGGCGTGGATCGTGCCGGCCGACCCCGCCGCGCCGCCCGCCCTCGACGCGCTGGCCGACCACGTCGCGGCCCGGCTCGCCCCGCACAAGCGGCCCCGCGTCGTCCGGCACATCGAGGCGCTGCCCCGCAACGACATGGGGAAGATCATGAAGCGGGCGCTGGACCGTGGCTGAGCGCCGCTCCGCGCGGGAGTTCCTCGCCCTCGTCACCGACGATTCCACCTTCACCGAACTCCCCCACCAGGACGGCCCGTGGCGGCCCGACGGCCCCCTCGGCTGGCCCGGCTACGACGCCCTGCGGGCCCGCGCCACCGAGCGCACCGGCGAGGAGGAGTCCGTCGTCTGCGGCACCGGCCGTGTCGAGGGCACCCGGGCCGTGCTGATCTCCTTCGAGTTCGGCTTCCTCGGCGGCTCGCTGGGCCGCGCCACCGGCGACCGGCTGGAGGCGGCGTACGTGTACGCCCGCGAACACCGGCTGCCCGTGGTGCCGTTGGTCGCCACCGGCGGCAGCCGGATGCAGGAGGGGATGCTCGCGCTGACCCAACTGCAGCGGGTGGCCCGGCAGTCGGCGCTCACCCGGGCGGCCGGGCTGCCGCAGGTCGCGGTGGTGCGGGACCCGGCGACCGGGGGCGGCTGGGCGACGCTGGGCGCGGGCGCCGACGTGGTCCTCGCCATGCCGGGCGCCCAGATCGGTTTCGCCGGCTCCCGGGTCCGGCCGCCGGACGCCGATCCGGCGGCGTACACGGCGGAGGCGCAGGTGGCGGCGGGCAGCGTGGATGCCGTCGTACCGCCCGGGGAGCTGCGCGGGACGCTGGGGCGGTGGCTGCGGCTGCTGGCGGCGCCGTCCGGCGATCCGGCGCCGGTGCCCGGGCCGCTGGGCGCGAGGGGCCTGCCGGACACCGGCTGGGACGCGGTGCGGCGGGCCCGCGCTCCCGAACGCCCGCGCGCCGGGGCGTACCTGGACGCCTACTTCACCGACCGCGTCGCCCTGTCCGGGGACCGCTGTGGCGGCACCGACCCGGAGGGCATGCTGTGCGGCTTCGGTGAGCACGCGGGGCGGACGGTCGCGTACGCCGCCCAGACCGGGACCGCGACGCGGCCCGCCGGGTACCGCACCGCCACCCGGCTGATCCGCCTCGCGGACCGGCTCGGCATCCCGGTGCTGACCCTGGTGGACACGCCGGGCGCGGCCAACGACGCGGCGGCGGAACGGCAGGGGGCGGGCCCGGCGATCGCCGACCTGTTCGGCGCGGTGGCGTCGGCGCGTACGCCGGTCACCACGCTGCTGATCGGCGAGGGCGGCTCGGGCGGCGCGCTGGCGCTGGCCGCGCCCGGCAGCACCTGGGCCACCCCGGACAGCTATTTCTCGGTCATCGCACCGGAGCCGGCGGCGGCGATCCTGAAGCGCCCGCCGACGGAGGTGGAGGCGACGGCCGGTCAACTGCGCCTGCGACCACAGGACTTGGCCGAACTTGGCGTGATCCGAACAAGCGATCAATTGTTCCCTCGAACAGGTGGTCGTCGCTCTGAAGAGCGCATGTGACTGCAGGGACCAACGATACTTACGGTGTGCAAGCAACGGGCTGCAGACCGTAGTTGCCGCACATGTCCCAGTAGTCCCAGTGGGCCTCAGCAGGTCTCAGTAGATCTCAATAGATCTCAGCAGGTCCCACACATGCACAGCGCAAGGAGCTGCACGATCATGAACCTTCTCACCGACATCCTCGCCGGCATCGTCCACTTCGTCGGCTGGCTGGTCTGACGGTCCGAGAAACCCGACGGCGCCGCCTCCCCGTCCCAGGGAGGCGGCGCCGTCCGCGTGTCACCGCACGGCCACCGCCCGCACGATCTCCTGGGTGACCGAGCCGCCCCGGTCGTCGCGCGCCGAGGCCCGCAGCGAGACGTGCTCCGCGTGGCGCGGCACGCTCAGCGTCCCGTGCCAGGACGCCTCTCCGTCACCGTGACCGCCGCGCAGCCGGACCTGCTGCCAGGTCTTCCCGTCGTCGTACGAGACCTCCAGCTTGCCACCGCCGATCCGCCCGGTGTCCGGGGCGCCCGCCACGTACTGCGCGCCGAGCCCGATCCGCAGCCTCTTGCCGCCGCGCACCTTCCCCGCGAGGTCGGTGTCGACGTCGAAGGAGAGGTTGATCAGCGGCAGGAAGGTCCACCGGTCGTCCGGGGTCTCGGCCGAGCGGAAGGTCCACTCCGCGTGCCCCTTCGTCGCCAGCGGCCAGCGCGCGGCGTCCAGCGCGGTGTCGGTGACGAGCTTGTAGGTGTGCTCGTCGGCGGGCGCCTCCCACACATAGGCGGTGGAGCCCTTGTTGCCCTGGTCGACCGCTTCGCCGTCCAGGTAGACCGAGGTGGTCTGCGTCATGCCGCTGTCGTCGCTCCACACGTCGCCGAAGCCGGTGTGGTCGGGTCCCGAGTCGCCCCAGCCGGGGGCGTTGAGCTGGATCTGGTTGCCCAGCCGCTGCTGTCCCCAGCCGAGCCCGGTACCGAGGTAGGGGTGCCACACGGGCTTGAACCAGTTCCGCTCCGTGCGCGACCCTCCCCGGTACCGGATCAGTCCGCCGCGCTCCTCCAGCGCCGTGCCGCCGGTCGTCACGGTCTCGTGCCACCGCTGGCCGGGCCCGGTGGACACGTACTCGGTGCGCTCGGCGGGGTAGTCGATCCGCTCCCGGAAGCCGAGGCCGACCGGGAAGGTGTCGGTGATCGAGTACCGGAACTCGCCGCCGCTCGCCGGTTCGGCGGCGTGGTACTTGGCGCGCACCACGGCGAGGTCCCGGTGCCGGGGCTCGAAGGTGAGGTCCCGGTCGGGCACGGCACCGGGGTGCCCCTCGGAGAGGTCGTACACGTAGGGCGTGTTGCGGGTGCCGGTCATGTCGACCCGGCCGGCCCTGTGCAGCCGGCGGGCGTCGGCCGCGGAGACCGTGGCGATCTGGAGCGGCCGGTCGGCGTTGTCGGCGGTGCCCCACCACGACATCAGCCGTCCGGGGGCGTCGTCGGTCACGAACAGCGCCTTGACGCCCGCGTCCTGCGCGGCCTGGGCGAGCGCGGTCGGTTCGGTCCCCTCGGTGAGCTTCGCGAGGACCGCCTTGCCTCGTACGCCGTCCGGGAGGGGCCCGGCCCCGACGTCCCCGACGTCAACCAGGGGCAGCCGGGTGCGGCCCTCGGTCAGGGTGCCGCCGGACTGGACGGTCGCCTCGCCGATCCCCTTGACCTCAAGGAGCGGCTTGCCGAGCCGCCACACGGTGCGGTATTCGAAGCCGCCCTCGGTGACCTTCCGGGTCGGCGCGGCGAAGATGCTGTCGTACGTCAGCGGCACCTGGACGGCGCCGAACAGGTCGGAGCCGTTCGCCTCACGGTCGTACTCCATGATGAGCTGCCGGGTCTCGGTGCGCCGGTCGACGTCGGCGCGGATCTCGCGCAGTTCGCGGCCGTCCAGGGTGATCTCGCGGTCCCGGTCGACGACGACCTCCGGTGCGGCGAGGAAGCCGAGGCCGAGGGAGTCCGCGCCGTGGCTGCCGCGCACGTCGAGGAAGGACGACAGGCTGTACGTCCCGCGCGGGAGCCGCAGCTCCAGGGTGCCCAAGGCGCCGACGTGCGCCGGGAAGGGGTCGACGCCCTCGGTGAGCCGCTGGACGGTCAGGTCGGCCGGGGTCGCGGCGCCGGAGCGGTCCAAGACGCGCACGGTGAGCGTGTACCGCTCGTCCTCCTTGACCAGCCCGAACGCGGTGTGCGCGAGGGCCTTCCCGCTCGCGTCGGCCGCGACGATCTGCCCGCCGGTGGTGCCGACCGGCGCCTTGGCCCCGTCGCCGGTGACGGTGGTGGCGGCGGTGCCGTGCGCGGGCACGGTGAGGGAGGTGTCGGCGAGAGTCGCGACGCCCTCGGGGGCGCCCCGCACGGACAGCTTCAGCTCGACGGCCGCATCGGAGTCGTTGGTGTACGTGACCGCCTTGGTGACGGGCTCGTTGGCCTCGTACGGCCAGGAGTAGAAGCCCAGGTCGGCGCTGCCGGTGGCGGTGAGGTCGGCGTCGACGGCGTCGGGCACGCTGACCCGGCCCGCGCCCAACTGGTAGACGGAGGCGTCCAGTTCCTTCGAGGTGGACATCAGCGCATCCTTGAGCCGCGCGCCGCTCCAGTCCGGGTGCTCCTCGGCGAGCAGGGCGGCCACCCCGGCGATGTGCGGTGTCGCCATCGACGTACCGCTCTTGGACGTGTAGTCGCCGCTGCCCTCGGTGAGCCGGGAGCGGGCGGCGAGGATGTCGACGCCGGGCGCGGACAGGTCGGGCTTGAGCGCGTTGTCGCCGTAGCGGGGCCCGGCGCTGGTGAAGTAGGCGGCCTGGTCGGCGGCGTCGACGGCGCCCACGGTCAGGGCGGCGTCGGCCGCGCCGGGCGAGCCGATGGAGGAGGGTGCGCCGGTGTTCCCGGCCGCGATCACGAACAGGGCGCCCGTCTCGCGGGACAGGGTATTGACGGCCTCGGCCATCGGGTCGGTGCCGTCGCTGGGTTCGGTCGAGCCGAGGCTCATGGAGACGATGTCGGCGTCCACGTCCCGGGCGGCCCACTCCATGCCGGCGATGATCTCCGACTCGCTGCCGAAGCCCTCGTCGTCGAGGACCTTGCCGACCGCGAGCGTGGCGCCGGGCGCGACGCCCTTCTCCTTGCCGTCGGAGGCGGCGCCGCTGCCGCCGACGGTGGAGGTGACGTGCGTGCCGTGGCCGAGCCGGTCGGCGACCTCCTCACCGGGGATGAAGCTCTTGCTCTGCCCGACCCGTCCGACGAGGTCGGGGTGCCCGGCGTCCACACCGCTGTCCAGCACGGCCACGGTGACGCCCTTGCCGGTCAGCCCGGCCTGCCAGGCCTCGGGTGTGCCGATCTGCGCGTTGGACTCGGCCATCGCGGCGGTGACCCGGCCGTCGAGCCACACGCCGTCGATACCGGCGCTTCGGCGGGTGAATTCGCGCCAGAAATCACGCCCCTTGTCGGCCTCCACGGCGGCCCCGCGCACGCTGGGCAGCGCCCGCGTCCGCTCGGTGCCCCTCGGGGTGGCGGCCCGCGCCCCCTTGTCGTAGGTCACGATCAGCGGCAGCTCGCCGGTCTCGGTGTCGGCGAGCCCCTGCTCCAGCAACTCTCCGACGTCGAAGAGGCGTTCGTCGAGGCTGCCGTCGCGCAGGTACGGCACGGCCTCGTCGGGTACGACGGTGGTCCGGCCGCCGGAGCTGCGGGTGTGCACGGCACCGGTGGCGCCCTCGGGCCGCTCGACGGCGACGGTCTTCCGGCCGCCGCCGAGGTCGGTGACGGTCACCCGGTCGCCGGTGACGAGGGTCACGGTGCGGGCCGCACCGGCCGCGGTGGCCGCGGTGGCCGTGCGAGCGGTGGCCGTTGGGGTGCGCGCCGGGTCCGGGGGCGGCTCCTGCGCCGCCGCCGTCCCGGCCGGCAGCAGCGCGATCACGAGCCCCGCCGACAGGAGGGTCGCCCCACGTCTGACTGGTCCTGTGCTCATCCACGTCTCTCTTCGTGTCGTCGTAGAGTGCTGTGACGAGTGCTGTGAGCAGTCTCAGGGGGCCTGTGGGGGACGGGAGTTGAGTGGACGCGGCGGGTAGACGCCTTGGCGGGTTTCCGCCAGTGGCAGGACGGACCCGCGACGGAAGGCGGGACACGGCCAAGTACCGTCCGTCACAATGGTGATGCGCACGGACACGTACGGCACACGGGGAGCGAGCGGCGTCATGGACGGGTTGGTCGAGTTCAAGACCGAGGACGGCGTGCGGGTCGTCGTCGAGGGCGTCGAGGACGAGGACGGCGCGCGGCTGGTCTCGCGCGGCGACGGCCCGGCCCGGGCGGCCCGCACCTTCGAGGACTCCCTGGACGGTGTACGGGCGGCGGCCGCGTCCGCGCTGCGGGTCTTCAGGGACGGCTCGCTCAGACCCGACTCGGTGGAGCTGGAGTTCGGCGTCAAGCTGAGCGCGGAGGCCGGCGCGGTCATCGCGAAGGGCTCGGCAGAGGGCCACCTGATCGTGAAGCTGAGCTGGTCGCCGGAGCCGTCCGCGACACGCCCCGGGCCAGAGTCGTCCGCGACGCGCCCCGAGCCGCAACCGTCCGCGACACACCCCGAGCCGCGGTCGTCCGCGACACACCCCGAACCACAGCCGTCCGCGACACACCCCGAACCGCGGTCGTCCGCGACACGCGCCGAGCCGCAACCGTTCCCCACGCACTCCGAGCCGCGATCGTCCGCCACACGGCCCGAACCACGGTCGTCCGCCACGCGCCCCGAACCACAACCATCCGCGACGCGCCCCGAGTCGCAGTCGTCCCCGACGCGTCCCGAGGCTCCGGACGCCGCCGCGCTGTCATGAGCGGTGCCGCCTGGCACGCCCGCGTCGAGTGCGGCAAGGAGGTCGGCGCCGGATTCCTGGTCTCCGCCCGCCGGTTGCTCACCTGTGCCCATGTCGTCCGCTGGGCCGACCGCGCCCCGGTGACGGTGACCTTCCCGGGGCGCCGGGACCTGGGCGAGCTGTCCGGCACCGTCGCCGTGCACGGCGGCTGGCGGGACGGTGCCGCCGACCTCGGCGACCTCGCCGTGCTGGAACTGGACCGGGACGTGCCGCTCACCCCGGCCGCCTTCGCCCCGCCCGGCACGGAGCGGACGGCGCTCGCCCCCGCCACCCTCGCCCCCGAACTGATCGCCTACGGCTTCCCCAAGGGGTACGACGAGGGCATGCTCGCCTCCTACCGCGCCCTGCCGGGCCCGCTCATCTCGGACGAGTGGGTCCAGTTGGAGGCGCTCACCGCGCACGGGCAGCCGCTGGCGGCCGGGTTCAGCGGGGCGGCGCTGACGCTGGCCGACGGCACGGTCGTCGGCATGGTCTCCGCCGTCGCCGGGGCCAGGGACGTACGCGTCGGCAGGATGCTGCCCGTCGAGGTCATGGCGCGCTACTGGCCGGAGCTGGGCGAGCTGGTGCCCACGCCCGGCCACCGGGCGGACGCCCGCAGACGGCTGTACGCGCTGGTGCGCCGGGCCGAGGAGACCGGCCTGGACTGCGACCCGAACCGGCTGTACGTCTCGGCCATGGACGCGTTCGACCCGCCGCCCCCGGACGGGGGCTTCGCCTCCCTCCGAGAGGCCGCCGCGTACGTGCAGTGGGAGGTGCCGGAGCCGGCGGCCGTGGCCCGGTTCGCCGACCGGCTGGAGGAGCGGCTGCACGCCCCGCCGCCGCGCCCGGCGACCTGGTCGCCCATCGTCGTGGAGATCGACCACAGCGGTGCCGGCGCCGACCAGGTCACCGTCGAGGTGTCCGCCTACCGGGACGGGCAGCGCCGCCCGGTGGGCTCGCGCCGGCTGGCCCGCGGCGCGGTGCGGTCCTTCGTGCAGGAGCGCATCGACGAGGCGTTCACCCAGCTCGACCCCGGCGCGGACGAGCTGCTCACCTTCGTGCTGCCGCGCGAGTGGCTGAACGAGCCGGTGGCGCACTGGGAGTGCGGTGAGGACGACTCGACGCCGCTCGGCTGCGCCTACCCGCTCGTGGTGACCGACCGCTACCGCCACCGCAGCGGGCGGCTCCGCCACCAGTTGCGCAAGAAGTGGCGGCGGCTCGGGGTCAGTCCGGGCGGCACGCTGCACCGCGTGGACTGCGGCACCCGGGAGCGGCCGGCGGGCCTGCGCAAGCGGCTGCGGGACGACGCGGAGCTGGCCGGTTTCGCCACCCCGCCCACGGGGGCGCCGGAGCACTTCGAGGTCGGCCTCAACGTCCCCGTCCCCGTGCTGCTGTGGCCACGCCACGGCTGCCCCGGCAACGGGCACGCGGGCCCCGGCGAACCCGGCGGACCCCAAGCCCCCGACCGACCCCACGGACCCGACGAACCCGGCGAACCCGAACGGCCCGACGGACCCGAACGGCCCGACGGACCCGAAGGACTCGGCGGACCCCACGAGGCAGGCGGACCCGACCGACCCCACGGACCCCAAGGCCCCGGCCGACCCGACCGACCCGAAGGACCCGAAGGACCCGACCGACCCGGCGGCCCCAAAGGACCCGGCCGACCCAACCGACCCCACGGCCCCGGCGGACCCCACGAGGCAGGCGGACCCGACCGACCCGACCGACCCCACGGCCCCGGCGACCCCGGCGGCCCCTGCTCCGGCACGGTGTTCCTCGACGAGCTGGCCGTGTCCGTGGCGGGCGTGCCGCCGGCCGAACTCCCCCGCCTGGTCCGGGAGCTGCGCGAGACGGCGGACGCGGCCGACGTCCCGGAGGAGCACTGGGCGCGGGACGTCCAACTGCTGTGGGACGACCCGCGCTGCTTCGCCGAGCCCGCCGCCCTCCTCCACTCCCCCGTCGGCTGAACCGCCCGCCCCGCCGATGAACCGCGCCGAACCGCCCGCCGTACCGATCGCTCGGAGAGAAGAACCCATGCCCCTGTGGCCCGTCTACACCGGCGCGCCGGCCCCCCACGACGGCATCACGAAGCTCCCGCCTCCCCCGCCCTGGCGGGCCTTCGACGGCGCTCCCGTGCTCGACCCGCCCGCCGAGGACGACGACGCCCCGGCCGCCTCGCCCGACCGCGCCCACCGTGCCGCGACCTACCAGGCCACCTCGGACACGGTGCAACTGGTCAACGCGGCCCTGTACCTGCGGCGTCCGCTGCTGGTCACAGGACCGCCCGGCACCGGGAAGTCGTCCCTCGCCTACGCGGTCGCCCGTGAACTGCGGCTCGGCCCGGTCCTCCGGTGGAACATCACCAGCCGCAGCACGCTGGGCGACGGCCTCTACGCCTACGATCCGCTCTCCCGGCTGTACGCGGCGCGCCAGGCCACGCAGCAGCCCGACGCCCCGTCGGCGGCCGCCGACGCCACGGGCATCGAGGACCACCTGCGTCTCGGCCCGCTCGGCACCGCCCTGCTGCCCTACGCCCGCCCGCGCGCCCTGCTCATCGACGAGATCGACAAGAGCGACCTAGACCTGCCGAACGACCTCCTGCACGTCCTGGAGGAGGGCCAGTACGAGATCCCCGAACTCGTGCGGACCTCCCGGGACACCCCCGACGGACACGTCGAGGTGCTGATCGACGGCGCCGACCAGCGGGTGCCGGTGGAGCGCGGCCGGGTCCGCTGCAAGGCCTTCCCCTTCGTCGTCCTCACCAGCAACGGCGAGCGGGAGTTCCCGCCCGCCTTCCTGCGCCGCTGCGTCTCGCTGCGCCTGCGGCAGCCCGACGACGACCACCTCGCCGAGATCGTCCGCGCCCACCTGGGCGAGCCCGACGGGTACGCGCAGCAGCTCATCCACCGGTTCCTGTCCCGGGTGGGCAGCGGCGAACTGGCCACCGACCAACTGCTCAACGCCATCTACATGGCCCGTTCCTCCGGTCTGGGCACCGACTCCCTGGACGAGCTGGCCGAGCAGCTCATGCCGTACCTGGGCAGGTCCCCGCAGCCCGACGCCTTCTGATGCCCACCGACCGCCCCGGCTCGCCGGAACCCCTGCCCCGGCTGGCCGACATCCTCGGCCAGTCGGCCTCCGGTGTCCGCCCGACCCCGCTGGAGCTGGCCGAACTCCTGTGGCTGGCCGGGCAGATGGAACCCGACGCCCAGGACCCGCCGGACGGTCCGGCGTCCGGGACGCATCCCGAGGAGCCGACGCCGCCCGCCCCCGAAGCGGCACCGGATCGGGACGAACAGCGAGACCGGGACCGTGAATGGGACCGGGAGCGGGAACGGCAGCGACGCGGCGGACAGTGGCCGGGGCACCGGCCCCGCGGTGACCGGCCGGCGGACCCCCCTCCCGCCGCCTCCGACGACTCCCGCACTCCCCTGCGCCTGCCGTCCCCGGCCCCCGCCCCGGGCACGTCGGCGGCCCAGCCGCACAGCGCCCTGCTCGCGCCCGCCCCGCCGATGCTGCGCCACACGCTGGCGCTGCAGCGTTCCCTGCGGCCGCTGAAACGCCGTACCGACGCGCCCGTGGGCCACGAGGTGGACGAGTCCGCGACCGCCGACCGCATCGCGCGCCTCGGCGCCGACCCCCGGTGGTGGCTGCCGGTACTGCGCCCCGTACGGGAACGGTGGCTGCGCCTGCACCTGGTGCACGACGCGGGCCCCACGATGCCCGTCTGGCAGCCCCTGGTACGTGAACTGCACGCCGCGCTCGCCGAGTCGGGCGTCTTCCGCACCGTCACCCTGCACCGTGCGGACCCCGACGGCACCGTCCGCGGCGACGGAGCCCAGGCCCCCGCCGACGGCCGTACGGTCATGCTGCTGATCAGCGACTGCATGGGGCCGCAGTGGCGCGAGGGCCCGGCCGGCACCCGGTGGTTCGGCACGCTGCGCCGCTGGGCGCACCGCACGCCCCTGGCCGTCCTCCAGCCGCTGCCCGAGCAGTTGTGGCGGGACACCGCCCTGCCGCCGGTCCCGGGCCGGCTGTCGGCCCCGCACCGGGCCGCGCCCAGCGCCTCGCTCGCCTTCACGCCGTACGACAGCACCGCGCCCCGGGCCCCCGGGGCGGCCGTGCACGTCCCCGTGCTTGAGCCGGGACCCGAGTGGCTGGCGAACTGGGCCGCACTGGTCGCGAGTCCGGGCGGTACCCCGTACCCGGGCGCGGCCGCCACGCTGCACCGCCCGCTGCCGGCCGACGCCGACGACCGCACCGACGTCGGGCTGCTGTCCGCCGAGGAACTCGTCCTGCGCTTTCGCGCGAGCGCCTCCCCGCAGGCGTACCGGCTGGCCGGCCACCTCGCGCTGGGCCGCCCCGACCTGCCCGTGATGCGGCTGGTGCAGGCCGCGGTCGAGCCGGACCCGCGGCCCCAGCACCTGGCCGAGGTCATCCTGAGCGGACTGCTCACCACGGTCGCCGGGCCGTCCGGCTCCTACGCCTTCCGCCCCGGCGTGCGCGACCTCCTCCTGCGCGGGCTGCCCCGCACCGCCCGCAACCGCACCCACGAACTGCTGCTGCGGACCGGCGGACTGATCGACGAACGGGCGGGGCGCTCGCCCGGCGAGTTCCGCGCGCTGTTCCCCTCCCGGGAGGGCACCGAGAGGGCCGACGGGAGCGAGTCGTTCGCGGCGATCAGCCAGGCCAGCGCCCGGCAACTGGCCGCACGGGAGCGGCCCGCGCTCCCGTCGCCCTTCCCGGCCGTCCTGGGCGCGCGCTACCGGCCGACGCGCCGGCTGGCACCGACCGGGAAGATGTGGCTGGCGGAGGACACCACAACGAACCGGACGGTGGCGATCCGGCTGCACGACGCGGACACCGACCCCGCCTCGCGCCGCGCGTTCCTGCGGGACGCGCGCCGCCTGACGCGGGTCACCCACCCGAACGTGGTGACCGTCCTGGACGCCGGCGTCGAGGACGACATCCCCTACGTCGTCATGGAGCATCTCGACGGCATAGCGCTGGCCGCGCTGACCCGGCCGGACGACCGGCGCCTGCCGGTGCCGCTGACGGTGTCGGTGGGGGCCCAGTTGGCGCGGGCGCTCACCGCCCTGCACGAGGCGGGCGTCACGCACGGCGGCCTGGAGACCTCCCGAGTGGTACTCCTGCCGGACGGCACGGTCCGGCTCAGCCTCCTCGAACCGGGGCGCACCACGGGACCGCCGGGACGGTCCGAGGACCTGCGGGCCCTGTGCGAGATCCTCCTGCTGCTGACGTCGGGGACCTCGCACCTGGCCGTCCCGATCGACTCCAGCCGCCTCGACCGCTCGCTCGGCGCCATGCGCATCCACTACGCGCACGCCTTCGACCTGATGATGTCCGCCTCGCCGGCGGCGCAGACCCAGGGCCTGCGGCTCCTCACGGACCCGAAGTTGCCGCCCCAGGCGTCCGCGGCCTACCCGCGGCGCCGCTACCAGGCGCTCGGCCCGCTGCGCGTCACCCTGCCGGACGGCTCCCCCGACCTGCCGCCGGACGTGCGCGCGCTGCTCGCCATGCTGCTCCTCAAACACGGCCGCACGGTGACGCACGAGGAGCTGCGGTGGGGGCTGTGGGACCCGGGCAACGAGCCGCGCAACCCGCGGGGCGAGGTGACCCGGCTGGCGAGGCGCCTGACGGAGATCCTGGGCCCGGGTGTCCTGGCGACGGCCGCCCACGGCTACGCCCTGCACACCAGCGCCGACGACCTGGACCTGGTGCGCTGCGACGAGCTGGTACGGCTCGCCGACGCGGCCCGGCTGGAGGGCACGCTTCCCGAGGCCCACGGCCTGGTCACCGAGGCGCTGTCGCTGTGGCGCGACGCCGAGCCCCTCGCGGACGTGCCCGGCCCCGCCGCCCGCACCGCCCGCACCCGTCTCCTGCGGCTGCGGCTCGCCCTGCACACCAAGCGCGCCGAACTCGACCTGACCCTCGGCGAGTACGACCGGGCCTCCGCCGAACTGGCCGGCCTGCTGCGTGCCCACCCGCACCGGGAGGACTTCCGCCGCCTGTACCTGATCGCGCTGCGCCGCCAGGGCCGGGGCGAAGAGGCGCTGGAGGTGTACGAGGAGTACGAGCTGTCCGGGGGGCGGAGTCCGGCCCTGAGGGCGCTGGGCCAGGAACTGCGCGAGGAGCACGCCGGGCCGGTGGAGGACGCGCCGCCGTGGTCGGAGTACGAGCACCGGCCCGAGGGTCCGGACGCCCACGAGCCGCTCGTGTCCGCGCCGGACGAGTTGCCCGAGGGCCCCTTCCCCACGGAGGACGACCTCTGGGCACCCCTGCTGGACGACGACGCGGAGCACGACACGGCACAGGTCCCGGCGGACAGGGACAGGGACGGGGGCCCGGAACCGGAACTGGAACCGGCCGAACCGGAACCGGAACTGGAGGAACCGGAACCCGACGAGCGGGAACCTGAGGAGCTGGAACCCGACGAGCCGGAGCTCGACTTCGACACCGCTTTCCGCGCCTGCGTCCGGTACGCCCTCGCCGACGGCCCGGTGGACCACGACGCCCGCGCGGCCCTGCACGGCGTGGTCACGGACCTGCTGGCGGACAGCGGGACGGACGAGGCCTACGAGCTCGTCGACGAACCCGGTGGTCCGATCCTCGTACTGCTGGCGCCGCAGGCCGAGGCCGCCCCGCTCCTGAGGGCCACCGTCGAGGGTCTTCCCGGACGGCTGGCCCGCCTGGCCGGCCTGCGGTTGCGGGTGGAGTTCTGGCAGGTGGAGTTCAGACTGGACGGCACCGGGGAGCAGTCCCTGGGCCGCGCCGACACCGGGTCGGTCACCGCGGCCCTGGACGCCTCGGCCGCGCAGGCGGTCGTCGCCCTCTCGGACTCCCTCTACTACGACGAGGTGTGCGAGGAGGGACAGGACGGGCCCGCCTTCCCCCCGGACCTCTTCCAGCCGCTGGCCGACGACACCGGCTGGTACCGCCTGGTCGAGGACGCCGGGGACCCGGGGGCGGCGGCATCGGACGGCGGGGCGGTGAGCGGCCCCTTCCCGATGCCGGCGGACGGGCGGCTCCCCGTCGGGCGCGACGCCTCCCGGACCTTCGTCCTGCGGCTGCCCGACGGCACGCTCGCCCTGCCGGACTCCGAGCCGGTCCGGTCCGCGCCCCCGGCACTCCGCGCGGCCGCGCAGTACTTCGAGGTCGACCTGACCGAGCACCGTCTCGAGACGGGTGTGGGCGGCATCGAGGCGACGTGGCAGGTCGAGGACCCGGTGGAGGCCGTGCGCAGCCGGGCCACCGACGTGCGCGAGGTGGTCGCCGAGCTGACCAGGGAGCCTCTCGCCGCGGTCCGGGAGGGTCGCGAGTTCGATCTCGGAGAGCTCGGAGAGATCGAGGTGCCCGGATACCGGGCCGTCTGGACCCTCTCCCGGCCGAGCCGCCCCACCGCTCCCACCGCTCCCACCACGCCCACCACGCCCGCCACTCCGTCCACTCCCGCCGCTGCCGCCGTCGCGCCCCGGCCGCGCCCCGCGGCGCACTCGCCCGCGGACCTGATCGCCGGCGCCCGCTGCGTGCTCCTCGGCTTCGACGACGTGGTGGCCCGGCTGTACCGGCCCGCGGCGGAGCGGGAGGTGCTCCTGGACATCGCGGGGCTCTTCGTCGAGGAGCGCGACCCCGAGGACGCGCTGGCCGGGGTGCCGCTGCCCCGGGCCACGACGGACGGATACGCCGGCACGCTCGACTTCGTCCGGGCGCTCGCCGGCCACCGGCTCGCCCCGGACGTACGGGTCCGGCTGGACCGGCACGAGACGCGCGCGGCCCGCACGGCGCGGCCGGTTGCCCTGGCCGACCGTCTGGTGCGGGCGCTGAACACCCGCGGCGTGCCCGCCGCGGTGGTGAGCGACCGTGCCCCCGAGCCGGTCACCGCGTACCTGCGGCGGCGCGGCCTGCTGGACGCGCTGCCGGGCGGCGCGCACGGCCGGGGCGCCGACCTCGCCCGCCTCATGCCCGACCCGGACGTCCTCCACCGGGCGCTGGAGCGGCTGGACGCTCCCGCCGGTGACTGTGTGCTGGTCGGTTCGTCCGCCGCCGAGCAGTCCGCCGCACGCGCGGTCGGTCTGCCGTTCATCGGCCACTGGCCCGGCGAACGGGTACGGCGGGAGCTGACCGCGGCGGACCCCGGCGCACTCCTCGTACCGGACCTGCGCCCGTTGCTGACGGCGGCCGAGAACCGCTGACCCACCGCACCCGCCGGTCCACCGGCCGCGCCGGCCTCCACCCCCATTCAGCGGCCCCCCGCCCGGCCCCCTCCAGCGGGCGCCCGGCCCGGCCGCCGCGCACGATCGGTGCCTAAGAGGCCGGCCACCGGGCGGCCCCGCACGGTCAGCGCTCTCGGGAGGATCTGCCAATGACCGCCAGTACGGCCAGTACCGCCAGTCTGGAGCAGCTACGCCGCTGCCATTTCGCCGTCGACCTGGGCGCGGCGCGGACCCGCGTGTACGTGAAGGGCGCCGGGCTCGTCGTGGACCAGCCGTCCGCCGCGGCGATCAACACCCGCACCGGCGCGCTCATCGCGGTCGGCGAGTTCGCGGAGAAGATGACCGGCCGCACCCCCGGCTACATCCGCGTCGTGCGGCCCGTCTCCGGTGGCACGGTCGTCGACATCGAGATGGCCCAGCGCATGCTGCGGCACCTGCTCGGTGACCGGATCCGCCGCGCCCTGCGCCGCAAGCCCCGGCTGCGTGCCGCCGTCTGCACCCCGCACGACGCGGATCCGCTGTCCCAGCGGGCGGCGATCGAGACACTGGTCGGGCTCGGCGCGCGCCGGGTGGAACTCGTCGACACGCTGATCGCGGCGGCGGTCGGCTGCGGACTGCCCGTGGAACAGCCCGAGGCGACCATGATCATGGTGTGCGGCGCGCACGCCACGCAGGTCGCGGTGCTCTCCCTCGGCTCGATCGTGACCGCCGTACGCGTCCCGGTCGGCGGCGAGGCCGTGGACCACGCGATCGTGCAGCTCCTGCGCCACCAGCACGAGCTGGTGCTGCCCAGCCAGTCCGTACGTCCGCTGCAACTCGCCCTGTCCGGCAACGGTCTGACGCCGCAGGGGCCGGCGACCACCGAGATCCACGGGCGGGACGTGGCGACCGGTCTCGCGCGCAGTGTGCGGGTCGACACCGCCACCGTGCGCAACGCCATCCAGACGCCGCTGACGGCCGTGCTCGACGGCATCGGCAAGGTGCTGCGGGACTGCCCGCCGGACCTGGTCGCGGACCTCGCCGACCGCGGGATCATGATGGTCGGCGGGAGCGCGCTGCTGCCGGGCTTCGACCAGATGCTGCGTCAGGCCACCGGCATGCCGGTGCACATCGCCGAGCGGCCCGACGTGTGCGCGGTCCAGGGCCTCGGCAGCATGCTGGAGGGCCGGATCGAGCCGATCACGCTGCACCCGACGACCTCCGACGCCGGTATCGGCACCGGCACCGGCACCGACTCCGGCTCGGGCTCGGGCTCCGACTGATCCAGGACCCGCACGCACCGAGAACCGACCGGATGACCGCCCGGCCCACGCCCCGACTGACCCGTCTCCTCGAAGCCGTCCTGGGTGTCGGCACCGACCTCGACCTGCACAGCGTCCTGCGGCACATCGTGGACGGCGCCGCCGAACTCACCGACGCCGGCTGCGCGGCCCTGGCCGTCGCCGACCCCGGCGAGAGCGGCCTGGCCGAGATCCGCACCCCCGCCCCGGCCCCCGTACCGGAGACGGCACCGCGGCTGCGGGTGCCGATCCTGGTGCACGACGAGGTGTTCGGGGAGCTGCGGCTGGCCGGGCGGCCCGGTGCCGGGCCGTTCACGGTCGAGGACGAGCAGTTGCTGCGGGTCCTCGCCACACAGGCCGGCATCTCGATCGGCAACGCCCGGCTGTACGAGACGGCCCGGCAGCGCGAGCGCTGGATCGAGGGCGCGGCGGCCGTCACCACCGCGCTGCTCACCGAGGACGGCGCCGAGCAGGGCGCCGGCGACGCGCTGACGACGGTCGCCGAACGGGCCCGGCTGCTCGCCGGCGCCTCCGCTGGCGTCATCCTCCACCCGACCGCCGAGGGCGGCATGGAGATCGTGACCGCCTCGACGCCCGACGACCCGGACGGCATCGTCGGCGCGACCATCGAGCCGGGCAGCCCCGTCCTGGAGCAACTTCTGGGCGGTGAACCGGTGTTCATCGCGGACTCGGCGACCGATCCGCGCATGACGACGCACGTACGGCACCGGTTCGGGCCGAGCATGATGCTGCCCCTCCAGGCGAGCGGCCGGCTGATCGGCACCCTCGCCCTGCCCCGGCGCCGCGGGGAGCGCCCGTATACGGACCTGGAACGGCTGCTCGCGACGCAGTTCGCCTCGCAGGCCGCGCTCGCCCTCGTCCTCGCCGACGCCCGGCGTGGCAGGGAACGGCTCGCGGTCTACGAGGACCGTGACCGCATCGCCCGGGACCTGCACGACCTGGTGGTGCAGCGGCTGTTCGCCACCGGCCTGATGCTGGAGTCCACGCAGCGCCGCCCCGGTGCCGCCGACGTCCGCGACATCCTCGGCCGGGCGGTGGACGAGCTGCGGTCCACGGTCCAGGAGGTCCGTACGGCGATCTTCACGCTGCAGCAGCCCCCGGCCGACCCGCCGACCGGCCTGCGCGGCCGGGTGCTGCGCGAGACCGCGTCCGCCGCCGCCCGGCTCGGTTTCCCGCCGTCCACGCACTTCAGGGGCGCCGTCGACACCTGCGTACCCGACCGGGTCGCCGACGGCCTCCTGACCGCACTCCGCGACGCCCTGGCCGACGCATCCGCGCGCCCGGGCGTCACCCGTGTCGAGGTCACCGTCGAGACACCCGTCACGTCGCCAAAGGGCCGGGACGGGGTGCACCTGAAGGTCGTCGACGACGGCGAGGGCGGCCCGGACGAGGGGCGGGGGACGACGGTCACGTGGTGGGCGCCGCTGTGACGGACGGTGCCCACCTCCCGGACGGGCAATCGGCCTGAGAACGACCTCACACTGTTAAGTAAATCTCGCACTGCCAAAGCCCCTTGCTACCTGGATAGCGTCATGGCCGGCGACGGAGCAGCGGCTCCGCCGCACCCCCACCACCAGCGCGGGCCAAGGGTTCACGCCGTAAGAACGCAAGGAGAAAGTGCGTGTTTGAACGCATAGCCGAACTGACGATCCGCCGGTCCCGGCTGGTACTCATTGTCGCATCCGTGGCCGTGGTCCTCATGGGAGTTCTGGGCGCCGGCGCGTTCGGCAAGCTCCTGCCTGGTGGCTTCGACGACCCGTCCTCCCAGTCCAGCAGGGCCAAGACGGTCATCACCGACAGGTTCGGCGGGGAGTCGAACCTGGTCCTGCTGGTCAGTGCCCCCGAGGGCGGCGTCGACGCCGCGTCCGCCACACAGCAGGGCAAGGAACTGGCCGCCGGCCTCAAGAAGGAGGACACGGTTGCGAACGTGATCTCGTACTGGGACACGGGCAACCCGGAGCTCCGTTCCGAGGACGGCAAGCAGGCGATGGTGCTCGCCCATGTAAAGGGCGGTGACACCAAGGAGCGGGAGAACGCCAAGGAGATCATCGACGAGTACACCGGTGCGAAAGAAGCCGGGCTCACCGTCGAGGCCGGCGGCAGCGCGGCCGTGGGTGACGACATGGGGACCTACTCCTCCGAGGACCTGGTCCTCGCCGAGACGATCGCCCTGCCGCTGACCCTCCTGCTGCTCCTGTTCGTGTTCGGCAGTGTGGTCTCGGCTCTGCTGCCGCTGGCCATCGGGCTCATCGCGATCGTGGGTACGTTCGCGGAGCTCTTCCTCCTCGGCAGCGCCACCAGCATCTCCATCACCGCCACCAACCTGACCACCGCCCTGGGTCTCGGCCTCGGCATCGACTACGCGCTGCTGATGGTCAGCCGGTTCCGCGAACAGCTCGCGAAGGGCGCGAGCGTGGACGACGCCGTCCGACACACCGTGAACACCGCGGGCCGTACAGTCGCCTTCTCCGCCGCCACGGTGGCGGTCGCGCTCGCGGCACTTCTGGTGTTCCCGCAGTACTTCCTTCGCTCGTTCGGGTACGCCGGCGTCGGTGTGGTCGCCATCGCCGCCGTCAGCACCCTGTTCGTGATGCCGGCCCTGCTCAATGTCCTGGGGCACCGGGTCAACAAGGGCCGGCTGCCTTGGGCGAAGAAGACGGAGCGGCACGACGACTCCCGGGTGCCCTTCTGGGGGCGGCTTGCCCGCACGGCGATGCGGCGTCCCGCCCTGACCGCGCTGCCGGTGCTCGCGGTACTGCTGGTGGCGGCGAGTCCGCTGCTGGGCATCTCCATCGGTATCGCGGACGAGCGCTCGCTGCCCGAGGACGCCAAGAGCCGCCAGGTCTCGGCCCAGTTGGAGGAGAACTTCAACGGCAGCGACGCGGCGGCCATCCATGTGGTCATGGACCAGTCCGTGAGCAAGGCACCGCTGGGCTCGTACGCGGGCAGGCTTTCGGAGCTCGACGGCGTCGTCCGCGTCGAGGCGTCCACCGGGACCTACACCGACGGGCAGGCCGCGGCGCCCGGTCCGCGCAACGCCGCGCTCGGCCGCCCCGAGGCGCAGCGGATCAACGTGGTGAGCGATCTGACGCCGATGTCGGACGCGGCCCAGGACCTGGTCAAGGACGTACGAGCGGTCGAAGCACCCGAGGGGACGGACCCCTTGGCGGGCGGCAGGGACGCCGCGCTGGTCGACTCCAAGGACTCCATCACCAGCCTGATTCCGCTCGCCGGCGGCCTGATCGCCCTCACCACCTTCGTTCTGCTGTTCCTGTTCACCGGCAGCGTGGTGCAGCCGCTGCGGGCGCTGGTGCTCAACATCGTCAGCCTGGGAGCGGCCCTCGGCGTCATGACGTGGATGTTCCAGGAAGGCCACTTCTCCGACCTGTTCGGCTTCACGCCGCAGCCGATGGAGGTGTCGATGACGTTGCTGATGTTCTGCATCGCCTTCGGCCTCTCGATGGACTACGAGGTGTTCGTCACCAGCCGGATCAAGGAGCTGCACGACCAGGGCGCGGACAACGAGACCGCAGTGGTCAACGGCCTCGGGCACACGGGCCGCATCGTCAGCGCGGCTGCCTGCCTGCTGGCGGTGAGCTTCTTCGCCTTCGGGACGGCCGGCATCAGCTACATGCAGATGTTCGGTCTGGGCAGCGGACTGGCCGTCCTCATCGACGCCGTCGCCGTCCGGGGTGTGCTGGTGCCCGCCGCGATGCGCCTGCTCGGCCGCTCGGCCTGGTACGCGCCGCCGTTCCTGCGCAAGGTGCACGACCGCTTCGGCCTCAGTGAGGGCGGCCACGAGCCGGCGCCCGCGGCGGAGCGGACAGGGGAGCGGACCTACGAGAAGGACCCGACGGGAGTCTGACCACGCGGGACGGCCCGCCTCCCCGGACACCGTGCCTGCCTCCGTACCCCGGAGGCAGGCCTTCGACGTACTGCGCCGCACATCGCAGGAGAAGAAGGACACCGTGGTGCGGCCCGACTCGAGGAGAGCAGCGTGAACGCGTGAACAACCACATCTGCGGCCGGCGCGCCGCCTACCCGATCGGGGGTGTCCAGGACTGGCTCTTCGAACAGCGGAAGGCCGGCTGAAGCTCCCGCTACCAGGCCTCCTGAGCGGCGAAGTGCCGCTTCCAGAAGTCGAGTTTGGGAGCCGTCGCGACCCGTACCGGTCCGAAGTGCTCACCCACCTCCATGACGGTCGGTGCGCTCGGGTCGTGGACGGGCCACGCGGGCAGCCCGCGGCCGTTGGGGTCGCCCGTGGCGATGTAGTTCGCGAGGTAGGACGACATGGTGTCGGCCAGCTTCCGGTCGGTGCGGGTCCAGCCCTGGTCGGCGGGGTAGAGGCCGCCGAAGAAGTAGGCGATCTCGGAGCCGTGGTAGGCGCCGCGCAGATCGTGGTCGGGCCCCGGCGGGCGGTGGGTCCAGAAGTAGGTGCGCACGGGGCGGTCGGCGCCCCGGCTCCACTCGGTGCTCCACAGGTGGGTGCTCACCCGGGAGTTGTCGCGGACGGCGTCGTTGCTCGCGAGGGCCGCCTCGTCGTCGGTGCCCGCCGGGTACAGCGTCAGGAACTCGTCGGCGAGCGCGCCGAACTTGCGGTGCGCGGCGTTCACGTAGTCGTCGAGCGTGACGTGGACGGGCGGCGCGCCGGGGCGGTCGGGGTAGCCGGTCTCGCGCCAGTGGTCGAAGGCGGTCTCCGGTACCGCTCCGCTCTCGTCCAGGTTGTTGCCGGCCAGATACCAGACGTCGTGCTGCGCATGGCGCCGGTAGGCGTCGTGGTAGCCGGACGGAAGCACCCAGCCGTCGACGACCGGCCGGAACAGCGGCGGCTTGGCGACGGTCTTGCTGTCGACCGTCTCGTCCTTGAGCGTGGCGGCGTCGATCAGGTCCTGCCACGGCACGGCGCGCAGTTCGGCCAGGGTGGTGCCGCCGTGCGCGGCGGCGTAGGCGGTGCCCTGCTGTTCCGCGGTGGCCTTCTTCCGGTACGACGTCCCGAGATAGCGCAGTTCGGGGTCGCGGGGGAAGCGCACCTGGCTCTCGGCGACGGCCCTGCGGAACAGGCCCGAGGCGAGCGGCGAGATCGACAGCAGGTCCGTGGAGCCGGCTCCGGCGGACTGGCCGCCCACGGTGACCTGGTCCGGGTCCCCGCCGAACGCCTTGATGTTGCGCCGCACCCACTTCAACGCCGCGATCTGGTCGAGCAGCCCGTAGTTGCCCGAGGCGTCATGGCCCGACTCCCGGCTCAGCTCGGGGGTGGCGAGGAATCCGAGGGCGCCGAGGCGGTAGTTGACCGTCACGACGACCACGCCCTTGCTCGCCAGCGTCGAACCGTCGAACAGCGGGTCCGAGCCCCTGCCGCCGGAGAAGCCGCCGCCGTAGAGCCACACGTACACCGGACGCCGTTCACCGGCGTGCGACGCGCCGGTCCAGATGTTGAGGTTCAGGCAGTCCTCGCTCATGGCGAAGCCACTGCCCGCCTGCGGCGGCGCGTCTCCGAACGTGTCCGCCTTGCGTACGCCTTCCCAGGCCGGCGCGGGCCGGGGCGGGCACCAGCGGTTCTCACCGGCGGTGGTGGCCGCGTACGGGATGCCCCTGTACACCGTGACACCGTGCGGCGCGGCCGGGACTCCGGACACCGGCCCGGACTCGGTACGCACCGGCCGGTCTCCGAACGCCTGTGCGGCGGACGCCGGTTGGGCGGCGAAGGTACCGATGAGCGCACCACCGGCGGCGACTCCGGCCGTCCGCCCCAGAAAGCCCCGCCGGTCCCACAGGGGGCCGCTTCCCCGGCGCGCGCTGTGATCGTCGGGCACGTTCATGCGGGTCTCCGATCCTCGATCTTCGTTTCTTCGATCTGCGGTCTTCGGTCTTCGCTTTTCAGAACGCCTGAGACCGGAGCGGCGTGACGGTCGCCTCGGCTCTCAGCACGGTCACCCGGGAGCGGCCGGTATTCGTCCCCGACGGAGCGACGATTGTCGGACGAACGATGACGGCGAACGTAACACCGTCGTAGCGGGCCGACAAGAACAGCGCAGAGAATACGCACACTTTCGCGGCCGAAGACCGCTCTTCACCCTCCATTTTGTCGGACAAACTCGGAGGCCAAGTCGGCGTGCGAGGGTGCTCGCCACCTCACCACTCGGTGCGGTACCGGCTCGTTAGACTCGTGGCGTCACCGAACTGAGTGTTCGAGGTGTGCCGAGGGAGGGCGATGGCCGGGAGTGCGGACGACGGGGCGGTCCTGGCGAGACTGCGTACCGTCACGATGTGGCTGTCACGGCAGATGCGTGAGCCGTCCGCCGCCGAGACGCCGATCACCCCGTCCCGCTTTTCCACTCTGTGGACGGTCGACAGGTTCGGTCCGCTGCGGATGACCGACCTCGCCCGCCTGGAGAAGATCAGCAAGTCCTCGGTCACGCGCATCGTGACCAACCTTTCGGCGGACGGCCTGGTCGAGGTCGTCCCGGACGCACACGACGGCCGGTCCACCCTGGTCGGTATGACGCCCGAGGGCAGGGACGTCCTCGCGGCCACCTGGGAGCGGACGGACGCCTTCTTCCTGTCCCGCGTCTCCGGCTTCTCGGACGCCGAGAAGGTGATGCTCGAGGCCGCCGTGATGCTCCTGGAACGGCTGGTCGCGCCCGCCGAGGAACAGCCCGCGGACAGGCTCGAGCCCACGGGGACCGATTCCTGAAGCGTGAGACACAGTTGGTTCCGACTGTGTACTTCTTCCCAGGTCCGACACTCCGACCGTCGAAGCAGCCGACCACGCGACGAGCAGCACACCTGGCCGCTAAAAGCGTCTACCTGGGGGAGATCCGTTCACCACACACACTTTCTCTCTCGCAAGTAGTACCGGAACAGAACTTTAATCCGTACGATGAGGCGACGGACTCCGCTCCGATCCGGCGTAGTTCGACGTCGGTGACCAGGAAGGGAGCCTCATGCCGTCCCTTCGCCCGGGAGCCGTCGGTAGCGCGCACCTGAGCAGCTTCGCCTCGCTCAGAATCCGCAACTACCGCCTGTACATGCTCGGCCAGTGCATCTCGGTGGTCGGCAACTGGATGCAGACCATCGCGGTGGGCTGGCTGGCGCTCCAGCTCACGCACAGCGGAACCATGCTCGGCGTCGTCACCGGCGCCCGGTACCTGCCGATCCTGCTCCTGGGGGCCTGGGGCGGCCTGGTGGTGGACCGTCACGACCGTCGGCGCCTGCTCACTGTCACGCAGGTCTGCTTCGCCCTCCAAGCCGCACTGCTGACCGTGCTGTCGTGGGCCGGCCTGGTGACGTTGCCACTGCTGGTCACGATCATGCTGGTGCTCGGCTCCATCAACGTCTTCGACAGCCCGGCGCGCCAGAGCCTGATCAGTGAACTGGTCGACCGGGACCGTCTGCCCAACGCGATCGCCGTCAACTCCACCCTCGTCAACACGGCGAAGCTCGTCGGTCCGGGCCTCGCCGGAGTCCTCATCGCCGCCTTCGGGATGACTCCGTGCTTCGCGCTGGACACCCTGTCGTTCGTGGCCGTCATCATCAGCCTCCTCGCCCTGCGCGTGGCGGAGATGCGTCCCACCGAGCGGGAAGTGCACGCGAAGGGACAGATCCGCGCCGGAATCGCCTACATCTGCCGCACCCCCGAACTCCTCCACCCGATGATCATGGTTTATGTGACGGGTATGCTGACCTGGGAGTTCCCGGTGACACTTCCGTTGCTCACCACCTCGGTGTTCCACGCGGGTCCCGACGGGTTCGGCGCGGCGATGGCCGCCATGAGTGCCGGGGCGGTCCTGGGCGGGTTCGTCGTCGTGCGGCGCCCTCGGGTCACCACACGGTCCCTGTCGGTGTCGGCGGTGATCTGGGGAGTTCTGATCTGCGCCGCCGCCCTGGCGCCGAACCTGCCGCTGGCGCTGGCCGCCCTGCTGTTCGTCGGCTCCGGATCGATCACGTTCAACTCGTCGGCCAAGACGCTCATGCAGGTGGGGGCCGCGCCGCAGATGCGGGGGCGGGTGGTTTCGATCTGGACGATCGGCTGGATGGGCGGCACCGTCATCGGTGCGCCCACCGTCGGGGCGATCGGAGCGGCCAGCGGCCCCCGTAGCGCCCTCCTGGTCGGCGGACTCGCCGCGGCGGCCGTGGGAATCACCATGCTCGCCCTGTCCCGGTCCTCCCGTCGCGCAGCCTCCACCACCCGTTGATCACCGATCACCGCGTCCTTCACCGACAGGTGGCGGCGCGCGCGCCCGGAGAACACCACCGCCGCCAGGTCCGGCCGGGACCTGGCGGCGGTGGGTGGTCAGCGGCGCGCGAACCCTCTCAGCGGCACGCGAACCCGCTCAGTGGCGCGCGAACCCGCTCAGTGGCGCGCCGGACGGACACTGACGCAGCCGGGACTGGGGACGGCCACGGAGGTGCCGGTGCCCGTGAGTCGCCCGGATCGCGGGTCCACACGGAAGAGGTCGACCGATCCGCTCCCCTTGTTCGCGACGAACAGCCACCGTCCCCCGGGATGCAGGGAGAAGCTCCACGGCGTGACGCCCCCGCAGGGCAGTCGCTGCACCTCGGTGAGCAGTCCGGTTCTCGGGTCGGCCGAGAAGACGACCAGGGCGTTGTCGCCGCGATTGGAGGTGTAGACGTGCCGGCCGTCGCCGCTGATCGCCAGTTCGGCGGCGCTTGTTGTGCCGGTGTGGCCCGGGGCGTTCGTCGTCAGGATCCGGCGGGGCGTCAGCACACCCTCGCGGGCGTCCCAGCGCAAGACCTCGATGTCCGCGGTCAGTTCGTTCAGCAGATACGCCGTCCAGCCGTTCGGGTGGAAGGCCAGGCGCCGGGGGCCCGAGCCCGGTGCCGTCGCGTAGGAACCGTCTCCGTCGGGCCTGCGGGCGGACAACTGGTGCGTGGTCCGGTCGTAGTCGCGGACGAACACCCGGTCGGCACCGAAGTCGGCGACCAGGGCGAACCTGCCGCTGGGATCGACCACCACGTGGTGCGCATGCGGACCGGCCTGGCGCGGATGGGGCCCTGAACCTGTGTCCTGCACGCTGGAGGCCACCGCGCCCAGCACGCCGTCGGACCGGATCGGAACAGTCGCCGCGGAGCCGGTGGCGAAGTCGGCGACCAGGAGGGTGTCCGCTTCCGCGGTGAGGCCGATGTACGACAGTCCGCCGCTACTGCCCTGGACGGCCTCCGTCTCGAGCTCGCCGGTCTTCCGGAGAGCTCCCGAGACGTCGTCGATGCGGAAGGTGCGAATGAATCCGCCCGGCTCCCCGCCGGCTGCGTAGAGGACCGGGCGGGTCGGGTGCACCGCGACCCAGTTCGAGCTGACCTCCGCCACCGCTCCGAGGGAGGTCATGGTGGCGCGGGCGGGATCGAACCGGACGGCATGCACCTGGTCCTGGCCCCAGGTGCCCACATGGAGCAGATCCTGGTCGTGGTACCGCTTCGGGGAGGCGGCGGCCGGCGGGGCGGAAAGCAGCGGCACGGCGGTCGCGGTGGATGCCGCGACGGCTGCCAGGACGGTTCTGCGGGAAGACCGCCGGGATGCCGGCGGCCCCGCGTCCCGGGTGACGCGTGATGAGGCGTGCGGAGGTTCGTTCATCGACTGGGCTGTCCTTTCCGGACGCCGGGGTGGGTGGGCTCGGCCGGCCCGTGCGGGGCTCAGCGCTTGGGCTGCCGGCGGCGGGCGGCGAGTCCGAGCCGTTTCAGGGCGTACGTGTCCAGCGCGCCCAGCACCCCGTTGAGGCTGAGTGTCATGGCGACGAGCACGATGAGGCCGGCGAACTCGGAGGCCGCGTCGAGGTTCTGGGCCGCGGTGAACAGTTCGTGTCCCACGCCTTCGGAGGAGGCGATGAACTCGCCGCCGATGACGCCGAGGATGGCCAGCGGGCCGCCGGTCTTGAGGGCGGCGAAGAACGGGGCGGCGAGCGTCGGTATCGTCACATAGCCCATGACGTGGTGCCTGCGCCCACCCATCACCTGGACCACCTCGACGAGTTCGCGTTCCCGCAGCCGCAGTCCCAGATAGATGTTGTAGAAGACGACGAAGGCGACACCGGTCATGGCGATCGTGATCTTCGACCAGGAGCCGATGCCGAAGAACAGCAGGAACAGCGGGGCGAGTGCGATCTTCGGGATGCCGTTGACGGCTGCGACGAGCGGTTCGAGCACCCGCCCCAGGAGCGGGAACGAGCCCAGGAACAGGCCCATCACCGTTCCGGCGGCGACGCCGAGACCGAAGCCGGCCAGCACCTCGACGGCGGTCACCTTGATGTTGGTCCACCCGGCGGCCGAGCCGAGCATGTCCGTGAGCGCGTCGTACACGTCGGTGGGCTTGCTGACCGCGTACTCGGGCACGACGGGGCCGCTCATCACCTGCCACAGGACGAGAGCCAGCAGGATCACCAGGATGCGCAGCAGGATCACGGAGGTCGTGCTGTGCCAGCCCGCACGCGCCTTCTTGGTGGGCCGTCCCGCCGTGTCGGGCTCGGGCTTGGTCACAGCTTTGTCGGTGGCGATCGCCATGGTCTGCTCCCTTCCGGTTCGGTCCGGCCGTGTCACGGCAGGTAGGTGTTGGTCCAGTTGTCGGAGGACACGCTCGCGTCCGGGACCGCGCCGATGCCGTCCTTCACGAAGGCGACGGTCGTCTTCCATCCGGCGGCGTCCTGTTTGGCGGTCGCGGGCCAGTCCACTTGGGAGACGGCTTCGCTCAGCACGTCGTCGGGAACGCTCGGCATGCTCTCGCGGGCCGCGGCCAGCACGGCCTTGTCGTCGGCGGGGTGGGCGTCGAGGTAGGCGGTGGCCTGCTGCACGGCGGTGGCGAATCCCTTGACGAGGGCGGAGTTGCCCTTCGCGTAGCTCTCCTTCGCGACCACGAGCTGGCCGTATCCTGCCTGCTCGTAGCCCCATTCGGGAACCTTGGACGGATCGGCCACGACGACGCCGTCGCCCTCGTGCTGGACCTGCAGCGGGATCGGCTCGGAGGTGATGAACCAGTCGACCTCGTCCTTGGCGAGGGCGGCCTTGTCGGCCGCCGGGCTCGGCAGCGAGACCCACTTCAGCTCGTCCGGGTCGACACCGTGTGCGTTGAGGAAGATGCCCGCCTCGGCCTTGGTGTTGGCGGAGCTGGCGCCGGCCGTCGAGTCGGCCAGGGCCTGGGCCACCTTGTCCGCCGGGCTGTCGGCGGTCAGGCCGTTCTTCTTGGCGAACTCGGTACTGACCACGATGCCGAGCGGGTTGCCTCCCCCGTTCGTGGCGACCGACAGCTCCGGCAGGCCCTTGCTGAGGCCGGCCAGGAAGCTGGTCGGGCTGGAGTTGAGGAACTGCACCGAACCCGACTGGAGGGCCGAGGTGCCCGTGGAGGCGGTCAGTGTCACATACTTGATCTTGATGTTCTGCTTGTCGAAGTAGCCCTGCTCGTCCGCCAGTCGGATGGACAGGTCGAAGACGTTGCCGCTCACCCCGACCGAGACGGTCGTCTTGCCGTCGGCGCCGACCGACGACGAGCCGTCGCCGCCGCAGGCGGTCAGACACGCGGCGCCGCACAACACGGAGGCAGCCAGTGCCAGGTGCGGGCGATTCACGCGGTAGGTCATGGGAACTCCTTTGTTCACCAGGCTTGTTCACCAGGCATGCTGAGTACGGAAGAACCGGATCCAGAAGTCGGTGCGGTCCGGATCGGAGACGGGAATCGTCCAAAAGCGCGCGCCGATCTCCATGACGGCGCCGGCGTCCGGTGAGAAGGCCGGCCAGCGCGGCAGGCCGCTGCCGTTGGGGTCGCCGGTGGCGACGAAGTTGGTCCAGTAGGCGGAGACGGTCCGCGCGGTCTCGTGGTCTTCCTCGGTCCATGCCCCGGTGCCGGACGCGGGGTTGCGGAAGACGTAGTCGATCTCCGAACCGTGGCCGGCCCGTCGCGGGCCGCCGTCCGGCGCCGGGGCGCGTCGGGTCCAGAAGTAGGTGTGCAGCGTGCCGGTGGCGTGCCGGCTCCAGTCCGCGCCCCACAAGAGGGTCGAGATGCGGGAGTTGTCGCGTGCCGCGGTGCTGCTCGCCCGTGCCGCCTCGTCGTCCGTGGCGGCCGGGTACAGCCGCAGGAACTCCTCGGCGAGCGTCCCGAACTTCCGCCGGGCCGCGGCGACGTGCTGATCAAGGCTCACGTTGACCGCCGGAGAGCCCGGCCGGACCGTCCCGCGCCCGCCGCGCAGGGCGGCGACCATCGTCCGCGGGACCGCGCCACTCTCGTCGAGGTTGTTCCCAGTGAGGTAGTCGACGTCGTTCTGCGAGCCCTTGGCGTACGTCTCGTCGTAGCCGGCGGGCAGCGCCCAGCCGTCGAGGACGGGACGGAACAGCGGTGGTGACGCGGAGCCGCCGGTGTCGACGCTCGTGTCGACCGGGTTGCGGCCGTCTATCAGCTTCCGCCAGTGCAACGACCGCAGGTCGTGGGCCGTGCTCGCACCGTGCTCCCGCGCGTAGCGGTCACCGGCGTTCTCGGCACCGGCCCGCATGCGGTAGGACGTGGACAGATAGCGGAGTTCCGGATCACGTGCGTGGCGGGCGTGGCTCTGCGCGATCGCACGACGGAACAGGCCCTTGGCGAGCGGGGACATGGCCAGGAAGTTGACCAGGCCGGCGCCCGCGGACTGGCCCGCGACGGTGACGCGGTCCGGGTCGCCGCCGAAGTGCGCGATGTTGTCACGCACCCAGCGCAGGGCGGCGACGCAGTCGAGCAGCCCGTAGTTTCCGGAGGACCGGTGTCCCGACTCGTCGCTCAGCTCGGGTGTGGCGAGGAAACCGAGGGCGCCCAGACGGTAGTTGAAGGTGACGACGACGAGGCCGCCGCGGGCCAGGTTCTCGCCGTCGTAGCGGGGGTTCGCCCCGGTGCCCTCGCGGAATCCGCCACCGTAGATCCAGACGAGGACCGGGCGCCGCTCCGCACGGTGGGCCGCGCCCGTCCAGATGTTCAGGTTCAGGCAGTCCTCGCTCATGGGCACGTCGACGCCGGTCGCGGCCGCGTCGGTCGGTGGCTGCGGGCACATCGGGCCGAACCGGTCGGCCCGCCGGGTCCCCTCCCAGGCCGGGGGCGGCTGCGGCGGCCGCCAGCGCAGGTCGCCGACGGGTGGGGCGGCGTAGGGGATGCCGCGGAAGACGGTGACGATCTGGTCCCGGCAGACGACGCCTTCGACGCGTCCCGCTTCGGTGTCCGCGATGGGGCGGCCCATTCGGTCCCTTCCGCCCCGGCCGCCCGTCAGCCGACGGGTGGTTGCGGGGACTTGTCGAGCAGCAGCGCCCGGCGGGCGGAGCCGACGTGATGGCGCATCGCCGCGTTCGCCGCATCGGGATTGCGGGTGACGACGGCCAGGAAGATCGTCTGGTGCTCCTCCAGCGAACCGGCCCTCGGGTGCTGCGCGGAGAGGTTGCGGTACTGCCGCATCACCAGTGGGTAGAGCAGCGTGTCGTAGGCACGGGCCAGGGTCGTCTGGTGCGAGGCGTGCTTGATCTGCTGGTGGAAGCTGCGGTTGCCGCGCGAGTAGGCGGTTTGGTCGCCGCGTGACTCCGCCTCCTCCATCTCCCGGAGCGTGCCGCGCAGCTTCTCGATCTCTTCGGCCGTGGCCCGTTCCGCCGCCTTGCCGGCGAGGGCCGCCTCCAGGATCTCGCGGGCCTCCAGGATGTCCGCCGCCTCCTCGACGGAGAAGCTCCTGGTGCGCACCCCGCGATTGACCTCGCTGGTGACATAGCCCTCCTGCGTCAGCCGCGCGAGCGCGGTGCGCATGGTGCTTCGCGACACGTCGAACATCCGCGTGAGGTCCGCTTCGGTCAGTCGCGTGTCGGGCGCGACACTCCCCGAAAGCAGCAGGGAGCGCAGGCCCTCGTAGGCGTGGCTGTAGCGGGTACCCGGCGCCTTCGCCCGGGGCTCGGCACCGATGCTGTCGCTGTCCACCTCGGCCGCCTTTCTCTTCCGTGGAAGTGAGAACTGAGGCGGGAACAGTAGCTGACGGCATGACAGATCAGCTCCCGTGTTCGCCCGTACCCGAGATCACCTGCTGGGCGACGTCCACGTGGTGCCCCCTTCTCGTCTGTCTTCGGTGCGTTCGGTGCGTCCGGTGCGTCCGGTGCGGGCGGTGCGTTCGCGCGGGCGGCTCAGGCGTCCGGGTAGTCGCCCGCCGCGAACAGCGAGCTCGGCTCGTCGGGGAAGTCCGCGTCGAGCAGGCCCTGGTCCTTGGCGAACCGCACCATCGCGCGCAGGCTGGGCTCGTTGGCTTCGATGCCGTAGGGGACGGGGTCGCCACCGATCGCGCGCCCCTGGCGGGCCAGCCGGGGCACCGCCGACCACTCGGGCCGGGCGGCGAGGTGCCGGCGCTTGCTCTGCGCGAACGCGGCGTACAGCTTGGCGGGCAGGCCGGGATCGCGCTCCACGAGTTCGGAGCGCACCGAGATCAGCGAGTGCAGCGGGTAGACGCCGGTCCGCAGGTAGTGGTCCACGGCGAGCGGGCCGGCCTCGGGGAAGAGCGGGTACGGGCCGTCGTCGCCGTCGCTCTCCGGTTCGGCCGCCGCCGCCGTCCAGCCGGCCTTGGGCGCGCCCGCCCGTCCCGTCCCGGCGTTCCCGGTCAGCGCGGCGTCGATCTCGCCGGCGCGCAGCAGCTCGCCCAGCGAACGGCCGTCGGTGACCCGCTCGACGTTGGCGGGGACCCGGCCCTCGATGTGGTCGTCGTCGTCGACCACCCAGGTGATCTTGTCGATGTCCACCCCGTACTGGTCCCGCAGCACGCCGCGCACCCACACTCCCGTGCTCACCGAGTAGGCGCGGACGCCGACCCGGCGTCCTTCCAGGTCCCGCGGCACACGGATGCCGGACTGCCCGGCGCACTGTACGTCGCCGTGGTGGAAGCGCCGGTTGAGGAACACCGGCACCGCGGTCAGCGGGATGCCCTCCTGGCGCGCCATCAGGTAGGAGACCGGCGCCAGTTCGCACACGTCGAACTCCAGGTCCCGGATCATCCGCCGGTAGGCGCCGATGACCGGCTTGACCTCCACCGGATCGACCAGGTAGCCGTCCGTCTCGACGTCGCCGTCCAGCAGCGGCCGCGCGTGCGGGAAGTCTCCGAGTACCACCGTGAGCTTGTCCATGCCTTGTCCCTTACCGTTCCTTGCTGTTCCTGATTCCGGTGCGACGGTCCGTGCCGCGGGCCTCAGCCGCCGAGGCGGGCCGGCGGGACGCCGAGTGCCGCACAGGACCGCTCGACGAGCTCGTCGTAGTCGACCGCCCGCGGGATCACGTCCTGCTCCAGCGCGTAGGCGGCCGCCTTGGTGAACGCGGCACGCAGTCCTTCGAAGCCGACGGGGTGCCGGGCGACGGGCCCGCCCTCCTCGTTGGCGGTGAGTACCGACCGCATCGCGTCGTAGGCGGCGAGGACGGCGGCGGAGTGCTCCGCGGCGGCGGCTTCGGACACGCCGACCACGTGGTTGACGGGGATGAATCCCTGGTCCTCGGACCACTGTTCGGCGACCTCGTGGGCGCTGTCGACGGCGGTGCGGATGCGGTCGTCGGAGGGCAGTTCGTTGCCCATGATCCCGAAGTCGACCCGGCCCTCGAGGAAGTCCGCCGGCAGCTTGGTCCCCCGCGGCGCGCGCGTCACCCAGGACGGGTCCTCGGCGCCCTCGACGTGATGGCCCTCGTACGTCGTCCAGTGGGCCTTGCGCAGATCGACGCCGTACTGCTCGGTGAGGAACCCCCGCACCCACACGCCGGTGGTCTGGCTCCAGGCGCGCACTCCGACGCTGTGCCCCTCCACGTCGGCGACCGACAGCCCGCCGAGGGTCACCAGGGTCTGGTGCTGGTGGCGTCCGAGGGTGGTGACGGGCAGCAGCAGCACCGGTTTGCCGTAGGCGAGGGCCTGCAGAACGGTCACGATCGCCAGTTCGCACAGGTCCGCGTCCGACTCGTTCACAAAGCCCCGGGAGGCCTTGTGCACCGGCTTGATGTCGACCCGCTCCGGCTCGGAACCCGCTTCGCGGGCCGCCGACAGTGCGGCTGCCGCGAGGTCGTCACGGCCGAGCACCAACTTCATTTCCTTCTCCTCCTGCTATAGGAACTGGGGGGCGCCTCAGGCCTGCCGCCCGTGGTGCCTCTCGTGGTGCTGACGCAGCAGGTCGACACCGAAGTCGTTGCCGTTGGGGGTGCGGACGATGGTGTGGATGTGCCGGCGCGAGGGGTGGTCGTTGTCGAAGAACACGCCTGCCATGTGCTCGAACTCGACGAGGATCACCGGGCTGTGGAAGCGGTAGTAGAAGGTGCCGTCGGGATCCCCGGCCCAGCCGAAGCGGGTGTCCCCCTCGTGAGTCAGCACCTCCTCCGTGCGCGCCCGGGCGTGCTGGTCGCCGGCCCGGTTCACGTACAGGCCGAGGAGCCGGAGCGCGGTGTCCCGCTGCCCCGAGGACATCTCGGCGAGCCGCAGCCCCTGGTAGTCGAGCTCCCAGTTGTCCCGGAAGGCTCCGACGACCAGCTCCTGCGGCATGGTGTCCGCGATGACGGCCCGCCCCCGCTGCCGCCCGTCGAGCTGGGTGAACAGCTCGTGGCCGAGCGCCTCCTCGCCCCGGAAGGCCACGGTTCCGGCGTACTTGCCGGACCCGGCGACCACCGGCTCGGCGCCGAGGAAGGAGGGGGTGAGGACCATCTGGTCCCCGACGAAGACGCAGTTGATGTTGACGTGGTGTCCGTCGAGCTGCCAGCCCCACGGGCCGCCGTTCTCCGGCTCGCCGTACAGGGAGAACCAGTACAGCCACTCGTTGAGTCCGTGCGTGTTGTCGCTCAGCTCGCCGATGGTGAGGTTGAGGCGCATGAGGTCGACCATCTGGCGGTACCCGTCCGCGCTGAGGCTCTCCCGGACGACGGCCAGGGCCCGCTCGCGCCCCGCGTCGTCGAGCTCCTCCAGCAGGACGCCGTGGCGCAGGAAGTACCGGGCGCCGTTGTTCCAGTGGCGCCAACTGTCGTCGTCCATCGGGAACCGGCCCTCGGCGAGCTGCTTCTCCGTCAGGCCCGCCAGGTAGTCCTCCGCCGCCCGGTACACCTTGCCGACGTCCGCGCCGGTGTCGCGCAGCGGGAACAGTCCGGGCCGGATGCCGTCCGAGGTGGCCACACCCCGGAACGGCTCGTGTGCCGCCTTCACCCGCCAGGCGACCTTGTCGAGCAGGTCGGGTGTCCAGATCTCCGGCCTGCGCGTGGGCGGGTTGCCCCGCTTGCGCAGCCCTACCGGCTCTCCCATCACCGCTCCTCCTCTCGATGTTCCTTCACGGGTGCGCCGCCGGTCGTGGTGACCGCACCCGGCTGGGCCGCGTTACGCGGCGGCCTTCCGCTCGGCGGCGAAGAGACCCCAGAGGTCGTTGTAGAGCTCCGAGAACTCGGGGGACTCGACGAGCGAACCGATCTGGCGCGGCCGCTCGAAGGGGACCTGAATGACACGGCGGATCGTGCCGGGGCCCTTCGACATCACTACGACCTCGTCGGCCAGGTAGATGGCCTCGTTGAGGTCGTGCGTGACGAAGATCAGCGTCCCGTTCTGCTCCCGCCAGATGTTGAGCAGCTCCTGCTGGAGCTCGAGCCGGGTGATGGCGTCGAGCGGCCCGAACGGCTCGTCCATCAGCACGATGGAGGGGTTGTAGATCAGCGCCCGAGCGATCGCGCAGCGCTTCTGCATACCGCCCGACAGCTCCCGGGGGAAGTGATGCTCGAATCCGGTCAGGCCGACGAGCCCGATCCAGTGGGCGACGCGCTCCTCGCGTTCCTCCTTGGGAACCTTGCGGAACTTCAGCGCCAGGCCGATGTTGGCCTGGACACTCAGCCAGGGCAGCAGGTGGGACTGCTGGGTCACGTACGCCGCGTCGGAGTTCACGCCGGTGACGGGTTCACCGGCGTAGTGGACCTGCCCCTGCGTGGGGGTGAGCAGCCCGGCGGCCAGGTTGAGGATGGTGCTCTTGCCGCATCCGCTGGGTCCGATCACGGCGACGACGCTGCCGCGGTCGACTTTGAACGACACGTCCTCGATCGCCGGCCGGTGAGCCCCGGGGAACTCCAGCGTGACGTGGTCGAGACGGAGTGCCTCCGACTGGGGGTTGCGCTGTGTGGTCGACATGTCTGCCTCCTCGGCCTCCTCCTTGGCCTCCTCCTTGGCGACGTCCCGCGTCGCCAAGATTGTCGGACAACCAATGACGGGAAGCTAACACTGCCACTCGGGTGGCACAAGAAGTGTGCAGTAAGAACCCTTTCCCCACAGAGACCCCGGGCCACCCGCCTGAAAGGTGTCAGACAATAACGGTCACTGAGCCGCGGTCCGCAACGCATACCTCCCTGACACGCAAAGCACAGGTCTCGCACGTAGCGTCCCGCTGACAAGAGCACCGGCAGAGGAGTTCCCCGTGACCGAACCTCGCAACAACTCTGAGAACGATGAGCGTCACCGTGTCCATGGACACCGTCGCCACGAGCCCGGTTCACCCGGATCGTCGTCGCGTCGCCGGTTCATGACGCAGGCGTTCGCGGCGGCGGGAGCCGCCGCGTTCGGCACGATGGCCGCCGTGTCCCGGGCGGGCGCGTCGTCGGACGTGTCGTTGGCCGCTTCGACCGCCTCTCCGTCGGCCTCCCCGTCGGCCACGGCATCGGGTGGGCCCGGAGGCCCGGGCGGCGGTGGCCCCGGCGTCAAGGACGAGTTCATGGGCGTGACCACGGACGGCACCGTGATCGAGGACCTCTACAGCATCCACCGGACCGGCGTGTCCACAAGGGAGAGCGTGGCCGCGGCCGAGGCATGGCTCGCCTCCCTCACGGCCACTCAGCGTGAGGCCGTTGCCTTCCCCGTACAGGCATCCGACTACACCCAGGATCAGTGGCGCCTGTGGACGAACGTGGACGGGGACCGGGACGCGGGTCTGAGCCTGCAGGACATGACGAAGGCCCAGCGTCTCAAGGCGCTGGCGATCCTGAAGGCGGGCATGAGCGCCCGCGGGCTGGAGAACGCCGACAAGGTCCGTCATCTCAACCTCTACGGAGGTCAACTGGTCGATCTCACCGACCAGTTCAACGACGAGCTGTACTGGCTCACCATCATGGGCACCCCGTCGACCAGGGAACCGTGGGGCTGGCAGTTCGAGGGCCACCACCTGGTCATCAACTACTTCGTCCTCGGCGACCAGGTCGTCATGACGCCGACCTTCATGGGGACCGAGCCCCGCGTCGCCGACTACGGCATCGACAGCGAGTACGAAGGCACGAAGAGCTTCGAGGACGAACTGGCCGCCGGCTACGCCCTCCTACGCTCCCTGAGCGCGGACCAGCAGGCGGTCGCGGTCACCACGAGCGCCACCAGCGACCGGGACCTGACGGCCGGCGCGTACTCGGACAACGCCGTCATGCCGTACGAGGGCATCGCGGCCACCGAACTGAACCCCGCGCAACGGGCGAAGCTGTGGAAGATCGTCGAGCTGTTCGTCGGTAACGTCGACCACGGCCACGCCAGGATCAAGATGGCCGAGATCAAAAGGCACCAGGACGACACCCACTTCTCCTGGCACGGTGCCACCACCGACGACACGCCGATGTACTACCGCGTCCACAGCCCCGTCGTGCTCATCGAGCTCGACTCCCAGGACCTCGGGCCCATCGGGAAGGCGGCGGGCTGGGAAGCCGGGATGACCCAGCGGCACATCCACGCGATCATCCGCACCCCCAACGGCAACGACTACGGCAAGGACCTCCTCGCCCTGCACCTGGCCCTCGACCACTGAGGTTCGAGTCCCAACGCGGTGATCGTTCGCGCGGTGAACCGCTGCAGCCGCTGGGGCACCGGCAGTTCACGGCACTGCTGATCCGGCAGCCACGCGGGCAGCGTCAGCGCGCAGGGTCCGGCGTTGGGCGGCAGTACGGCGCCCCGTTCCCAGAGATCCGTACCGGATGTTCCTCCTGAACTCACAGGGCCGGCTGCAGCCCTTCGAAGCGCACCGTCCAGCGCCGGTCTGCTGGAAAGCCCGGCGCGTGCCGGTCGGGTGCGCCGTCCCAGCCGGCTGCCATGAACGCGATGGCGTACAGCAGCGCGGCGTTGCTCGGGAAGTACGGGAACGGCCCGCCGGTCGCCAGGCCCGCGTCGTCGAACTGGAAACCGGCGGCCGGGTGCAGCAGGAAGTCCACGGCGTCGTCGGGGCGTCCGAGCCGCGCGGCGCACATGGCGAGCATCGGGAAGTCCCATCCCCAGGTCCGGTCGAACCGCCAGCCGGTGAAGACCTTCTCGGCGGTGCGGGCCATCGTGGGGACGTCGACGCCGTCGCCCGGCAGCCAGCCGTACGGGCCGATCAGGGCCGGGTGCTCGAAGTTCCACCGTGTCCACATGTCCTGGACGCCTTCATGCGGGACGTACGTGCCCTCCTGCACCGGCAGCGGCGCGAGTCCGTCGTGGACACGCTGCCACCCCGGATCGCCGCGCAGGCCGAGCCGTTCGCGCCACTGCTGCGCGACCCGCAGGCCGAAGCGCCAGTAGGCGAGCTCGAACGTCGGGTCCTTCGTGGTCTTCGGATCGGTGTTCTCCGAGACGATGTGCATGGGCGGGCCGAGAATGTAGCGGCGCGTGTCCTCGTCCCAGAAGGCCCAGGAGGTGAAGGGCAGCGCGCCCGGTCAAAGCGCCGGCTTCGCACGACGCAGTGGCGCCCGATGGTTCCTGGGTGAGACGGCCGTGGGCGCGGCGCGGACCCACCGGGTGCCGCTGGACTTCCTGAGCGGCGGGAGGTGGCGCGTCGATGTGGTCCGCGACGGCCCGGACGGCCCGGTCCGGGAGAGCCGGCTGCTCACTCGCCACGACACCCTGAAGGTGCGGGGTGTCGAGAACGGTGGATTCGCCGCGTTCGTCTGCCGTGCTGTGCCCGGCCGGGCCGGTTGCGACGAGCCCGTACGCCATGTCCCCTCGGGCACGCTGACGGTGGACCCCCGGGAGACCGCGGCGGATCCGGGCACGGAGGTGAGGCTCGACGGCGGCTTCACGATCGACGAGTTCGGTCCGGTCACCGATGTCACGCTCAGCGCGAAGGCCCCGGAGGGCTGGAGCGTCGAGGGACCGGGGGCGACCGCGGCCGAGCTGGCCACCGGTCGGCCGCTGACCGCCGACTGGCGGATCACCGTGCCGGAGCAGCCCGCCTACGGCTGGACCAACATTCCGGTCACCGTCGCCTACCGGGACCCGGCCGCGGGCGCAACCGCCCCGAAACTGAGTCTGCGGAGGCAAGCCCGTGTCTTCGTGTCACCGCCCGGCATCGACTACGTCAGGGATCTCCCCTTCTCGGCGGAGACCAACGGCTGGGGCCCGGTCGAGCGGGACACGTCCAACGGCGAGTCGGCCGAGGGCGACGGCGGGCCGCTGCGTATCGGTGACCGGACCTACGGCAAGGGGCTCGGCACGCACGCGTCCTCCGAGGTGACGGTCGACCTGGGCGACACCGACACCTATGACCGTTTCAACGCCGACGTCGGCATCGACGAGGAGACGCCGGACCGGGGGTCCGTGGTCTTCGAAGTCATCGGCGACGGGAAGGTGCTGGGCACGAGCGGGGTCATGGGCCCCCATGACCCCGCCCATGCCTTCGACATCGACGTCACCGGCGTGCGGCGGCTGACCCTGCGCGTGACGGACGGCGGCGACGGCAACGACTCGGACCACGCGGACTGGGCCGACGCGCGGCTGCACATCGCCGCCGGCACCGCCCGCCGGTAGGCGGACGGGCCGGGCGGACGTCCCTGCCCGTGAGCCGCGCGAACATCCGCGGCTCACGGCAGCGCCGCTGCGAGGTACGCGATCAGTCCACGGTGGCCGCACCGGACAACGCCGCCCCGGAGCGCGACCTGCTCCAGCGCCGCCCACAGCGCGGCCACGTCAGCATCGCAGCCGCTGTGCTCGACGAACTCCCACTCCTCGGCGAACGCGTCGCCGTCCTGGTCGTCCCCTCCGGGCTCGCCGGGCTGTGCATGAACCTGGGCCAGAGCCCGGCTTACCTGAATCAGCCCTTCTCGTCGGTCTGCGGGAAGTCCGTGGAGAGAGTGAGCTCTTTCCAGGTGTCGAGGTCGTGGTCGACGGCTTCACGTCCGGCGCGGACCAGGCGCAGGGCATCGGAGCCGAGGACCAGGTGAGCGGGCGGATCGGGTGCGTCGAGGACGCGCAGGAGCGCGCCGGCGGCGCGGGCCGGATTGCCGAGCTGTCGTCCGTCGGCCTTCTGACGGGCGGCGCGGATGGGTTCGAAGAGGTCGTCGTAATCGGGAATGGTGCGCGGTGCGCGGATCATCGAGCGTCCGGCCCAGTCGGTACGGAAGGAGCCCGGCTCGATGGCGGTGACGTGGATGCCGAAGGCGGCGACTTCCTTGCCGATGGCTTCGAGGATGCCTTCGAGTGCGAATTTGCTGCCGCAGTAGGCGGCGACGCCAGGGAAGCCGGCCAGGCCGCCCATGGAGGTGACGGCCAGGATGTGCCCGCGGCGCCGTTGGCGCATGAAGGGCAGGACGGCCTGGATGGTGGCTGCGGCGCCGAAGACGTTGACGTCGAACTGGGCGCGCAGGTCGGCCAGGGAGGTTTCCTCGAAGGTCCCTTCCAGGCCGTAGCCGGCGTTCGCGATCAGCACGTCGACGGGGCCGATGGCCTCCTCCACCTCACCCGTCGCGGCGAACACGGCTTCGTCGTCGGTCACGTCGAGGATGCGGGCGTGAGCACGTTCCGGGCGAAGAGCGGCGAAGGCCGCCGCATCGGTGCTGTTGCGGACGGTGCCGACGACGGTGTGGCCGGCCTCCAGGGCGGCGGTGGCGAAGGCGCGGCCGAGGCCGCCGCTGACGCCGGTGATCAGAAAGATCTTGGCTGTGTGTTTCACGCCTGGTCCTCCTTGTGCAGGACGAGGTGCTCGTGGAAGAGCACGCCGTCGCGGATGTCGCCGGTAGCGGTGAAGCCGGTGTCGTCGACGTAGTCGAGGTGGTTTCCGGTCACCGTGTAGCGGCCGGTGTAGGCGCTGGGGCGGTTGCCGCGGGCCTCGTCGTAGCGGCCGTCGGCGCGCATTTCCTGGCGGATGTGTCCGTCCGCGGTCACCCACATACCGACCACGTCCGCCCGCTCACCGGCCGATGCCTCCGACTGCTGGCTCATCACGCTCCCCTTCATTCGCAGGTGTCCTCGAAGCAAGGCTGTGCCACGGCGGAAGCGAGAGCCAGGACAGGCTGTGCCGGGGTACGGCGCACCCAGGCACACCACCGGGGGGCGGCTTACCCTGGACGGGTGACCAGCAACGATCTCGGAGAATTCCTGCGTGCCCACCGTGCCCGTCTGCGACCCGGTGACGTCGGCCTCGCCTCATACGGCGCGCGCCGGGTGGCGGGGCTGCGCCGGGAGGAGGTCGCCGTCCTGGCCGGAATGAACAGCGACTACTACTCCCGGCTGGAACAGGGCCGCGAGCGCAGCCCCTCCCCGCAGATCCTCGACGCGATCAGCGGCGCCCTGCGCATGGACGACGCGGCGCGCGAGCACCTGTACCGGCTGGCGGGCGCGGTACGGGACGACAACCGGGACCTGCCGAGGGAAGCGGTCGGTGCACCGCTGAAGCAACTCCTCGACGGTTACACGAACGCCCCGGCGTTCGTCCTGAACCCGGCGAAGGACTTCCTGGCGGCCAACGCCCTGGCCGAAGCGCTGTTCTCCCCGTTCGAAGCAGTGGACAACCTCGCCCGTATGACGTTCCTCGACCCAGCGGCACGGGGGTTCTTCACGCGCTGGGACAGATCGGCCGAGGCGGTTGTGGCCGGCCTGCGTCACGCCACGGGCCTCGGCCCCCACTACCCGCGTCTGTACGAGCTGATCGACTCCCTGACCGGGGCGAGCGAGGACTTCGCCGCGCTCTGGGCATCACACACCGTCTACGGAAAGACTCAGGACGCCAAGGAACTCGGCCATCCCGACGTCGGGCCCCTCTCGCTCACGTACCAGTCCTTCGATGTCCGCGGAGCACCGGGACAACTGCTGGTGATCTACCACGCCGAACCGGGAAGCGCCGACGCCCAGGCGCTGGCTCTGCTCGGCAGCCTGCAGGCCACCCGCCGCGGGCAGTCCGCCGGGGAACGGTAGTCCCTGTGGGCAGCGGTCAGGCGCGTACGTCCCGTTGCTGTACTTCCTTGAGGACCGCGGCCACCGTGGCGAAGTCGTTGTCCACGTGGAGCAACGAGTGGCCGTGATGGGCCGCTGTCGCACACACCAGGAGGTCGATGGCTCCGGCGGCGCGATGCCGGGCTCGCTGGGTGAGCTTGTACTGCGCGGTGTCGACCCAGCGCCACGCGTTCTTGGGAACCGGCGAGAGATGGCAGAGGTCATCCAGCTCTTCGGCCAACTCGTCCCGATGGGCCGGGCTGGTGGCCGAGTACAGGAACTCCGCCCTCGTGGGCTCGCAGATGTGGAACACACCGGCGGCGATGTGCCCTTCCCAGGGCCGCAACGCACCCGGCGTACGGAAGAGGTGCCACAGGGCGGACGTGTCGAGGAGGTACGTGATCACTCGGAGGCTGCCCGCCGAGCGCGCTTGGCCGCCGCGTGCGCCGCGGCCGCAGCCTCGAACTCGCCCCGCTCACCACGCGCGGCCAGCTTCTCGGCAGCCTCCAGCCGCTTGACGCGCGCCACGTAGTCCCGCAGAGCCGCGTTGACCGTCTCCTTCTTCGTCGAGGCACCCATGAGCCGCATCGCCTCGGCCAGCGCCTCGTCGTCGAGATCGACCTGAGTCACGGACATGCCAGCCACCCCTCGCCATGAGTCCATGATGTACATAACCATGATACGTCACCAACATTCGCGGGGCGGCAGCTCATTGCGTACGAGCGTGACCCGCCAAAGCGGGGCACGGAGACCAAGGGAGCGCAACGCGCACCGAAAAGCCGCCACCTACACGCCCTCTCCGACCTCACCGGCGGCCTCGGGCGCACCAAGTTCATGGAGATGCTCCGCAGGGACGACATCCACTTCCTGCAGAAGCAGAACCAGCGCCAGCGGTACCAGGAACACGAGGGCGCGTGCCTCGCCCACGTCAAGCTCGTTGAAGCCCCGCAACGGCCAGTGGGTGGAGCAGACGTTCTTCACCCCACGGGGGCTGGACTGGCTCGTCGACCGCCTGGGCGGCAACTACCTGCCACTCCCTGCCGCCTGAAGAAACCGCCCGATGACCGCGGCCCCGCTCTCCCCACGTGGGAGGGCGGGGCCGCTTTCGTGCGTCCAGGGTCAGCCGAGGGCGGGCATCGCACCCGAACGCCAGTCGTCCACCCGCTTACGGACTCCACTCACCATGGGCAGATCGTCAACCGCGGACGGCTCGAACCAGCGGACTTCGGTGGACTCGTCGGACACAGCCAGCCGCCCGCCGACCACGCGCGCGAGGAAGCAGATCGAGAGCTCCTGGCGTACCTCGCCGTCGTCGTAGGCGAAGACGTGCCCCGGGTTGGAGTACGTGCCGACGAGCCCGATCACCTCTACGTCGAGGCCAGTCTCCTCGCGGGTCTCCCGGACTGCGCACTCGGGCAGCGTCTCGCCGATCTCCATTCGCCCGCCGGGCAGTGCCCACAGTCCGTTGTCGACGCGCCGCTGAAGCAGGATGCGGCCGGCGTCGTCGGTCACGACCGCCGAGGCAGCGGGCACCAGGCTGTTGGCCTGCGGTGCCTGCGGGTCGTCCTCGTAGTCACGCCTGCCCACAAGAGCCCTCCCACACTGGCGTTCCGCGCGTCCACAGCTCCTCGACGTGCGCGGCGAACCGGTCGAACATGCCGTCGTCCTGGTGCCGCCGCAGGTGCAGCGTCGGCGCATCGCGGCCCACGCTATGTGTCAGCAGCGGCGTGACGATCATGTCGTCGTCGAAGCGGAAGACGCTCAAGTAGGCGTGCCCGCTGGAGAAGCGAGCGCCGATGTCGTGGCCCTTGAGCTTCTCCAACTCGGCGAGCGTGACCCGGATGCGGAGCAATGCTCAAGACCTGTGGATCAGCCCCGGGCGGGGACGCGGAGGCGTACCTTCCCGAATGATCCTTTGATGGTCACCGAGTAGGCCCGCGT
>NZ_JAGMUO010000110.1 GCF_019049325.1 Streptomyces sp. AC512_CC834
CGCCGAGGGCGCGGACCTTCCCCTCCGCGACGAACTCGCCCACGGTCGCGAGGGTCTCGGCGAGAGGGGTGCGGCGGTCCGGCTGGTGCAGGTAGAAGCGGGCATCGGGCCGCGCAGGGCGGAGCCGACGGCGTCGCAGGCCGCGGTCACGTCCGCCGGCAGCGGGCCGGCCTGTGCGGCCGCGATGTTGGCCCGCAGGTGTTCCGGCCGGGAGCCGCCGAGCAGGAGCGCGTCGGTGGAGGGGCGGTCCAGGAGCCAGCGCAGGGCGAGTTCGGTGAGCGGGAGGCCCGCGTCGTCGGCGATCGCGGTGAGCTCGGCGACGGCGCCGAAGAGGTCCTCGTTCCAGTAGCGCTGCCGGTACATCGCCGCGAGCTTGGAGTCGCCGAAGCGGCCGGTGGCGGGGTCGGCCTCGAAGCGGTGCCTGCCGGTGAGGAGGCCGCCGCCGAGGGGGTTGTAGACCATGGTGCGCAGCCCGCTCACCGCCGCGTACTCGACGTATTCCTCCTCGATCCGGCGGGCGAGGAGGTTGTGGAGCTGCTGCGCGACGACGGGGCGCGGTGCGCCGACCTCGTCGGCGGTCCGGGTCAGCTCGGCGATCTGCCAGGCGGCGTAGTTGGAGACGCCGAGGGCGCGGACCTTCCCCTCCGCGACGAACTCGCCCACGGTCGCGAGGGTCTCGGCGAGAGGGGTGCGGCGGTCCGGCTGGTGCAGGTAGAAGAGGTCGACGTGATCCGTGCCGAGCCGCTCGAGGCTGCCCTCGAGGGCGGCGCGCAGGCCGGACGGGGACAGCGGGGCGTGCTCGCCCTGGTCGGGGTGCGGGATGCCGGCCTTGGTGGCGAGCACGATCCGCTCCCGGCGTCCGGGCAGCAGCCCGGCGAGGATCCGCTCGCTCTCGCCGCCCGCGTAGCCGTTGGCCGTGTCCACGCCGGTGAGGCCGGCGTCGAGTGCGGTGTCCAGCATGGCGGCGGCACCCGCGCGGTCGACGGTGTCGCCGAACGTCATGGTGCCCAGGACCAGGCGGGAGAGCGGTACGGGGGCCTGCGAAGGCTCGCTTCCCTGCGGGCTGTCCTGTGGGCCGGGGCGGGTGCCGGTACTCACGGGCGGTTCCTTCCGGTGCGGCTGCGGTGCCGTTGTTCCGTCGCTCTGTCCGGGGTCGACGCGGCTTCACGATCACGGCGGTGCGGCGGTGCGGCTTTGCGGTGGTGCGGCTGTACGGGGCGACGGTCGTTCGTCGCAGTGGAGGAACGCTCGCATGGCTGCGCGCTATGCGCAAGAGGCTCGCGCGAATCGCGCAAGCTATGTCATCATCGGGGCATCGCGGAGACCGACCGCCGGCTGCCGCGCAGCCCGTGCGCACCGGTGTCCGGGTCCTGTGGGAGGAGGTTCACGTGTGCCGTCGGGACGACACCTCGGTCGTTGCGCTCGCCGACGACCTGTCGGGGGCGGCGGAAGTGGCCGCACTGCTGCGGCTGCCCGCGCGCCTGACGCTGCACGCCGCAGACCTGGTCGCCCCCGCCGCCGGTGAGTCGGTGGTGGTGGACCTCGACTCGCGCCACCTGGACGAGGACGCCGCGGCCGATGCCGTACGGACCGCACTGGCCGGTTCCGACGCCGGCACCGGAACGCCCGGGGCGAGCGACCCGGACGAAGCCGCGTTTCGCGCGTTTCGCGCAGCCAACTTCCGTGCAGCCAACTTCCGCGCAGAACACGGCCGTACGCTCCCCCCGTTCCCGACGGTCTGGTACAAGAAGTGCGACTCGCTGCTGCGCGGACCGGTTGGCGCGGAGGCCGTGGCCTTCGCGGAAGGGGCCGAGTTCGTGGTGATCGCGACGGCCCTGCCCGCCGCGGGACGCGTGGTGCGCGACGGTGTGGTCCTGGTCGACGGTGTGCCGCTGCACGAGAGCGCGGCCTGGCGTGCGGAGACGCGTGCCGCGCCCCGGTCGGTCGCCGAGGCACTGGCACCGCTGCCGACCGAGGTCGTCCCGGCGGGGGTCGTCCGGCAGGGGCCCGTCGCGCTCGCCGGACGGTTCCGGCGGGCGGCGGAGCGCGGACGGCACCCCGTGTGCGACGCGGAGACCGATGCCGACCTGGCGGTGATCGCCGCCGCGGCGGCGCTGCTCGGCCCGGGGTGCCGGCTGCTGGGCAGCGGCGGGCTGGCGGCCGCGCTGGGCCGCCGCATCTCCGCACGGGCAGTGGGGACGGCACGGGCGGTGGGGGCGTCTGCGCCGGGGTCGGGGTCGGCGGTGGGGGCCGGCTTCTTCGAGGAGCGGGGCGCCTGCCCCACTGCCCGTCCGCTCCTCTTCGTGGCCGGCAGTGCGGAACCCGTCGTGGCCGAGCAGGTCGCACGGCTGGTGGCTGCCGGGGCCCGGCACCTACGACTGTCCCCCTCGGAACTGGCCGGCCAAGCCCCCGTGGCCCTGCCCGAGCCGTCGCCCGGCACGGTCACCGTGCTCTGCGTGGACGGTTCCGAGGGCGTACGCCCCGAAGCCGCACGCCGGATCGCGGCCGGTCTGGCACGGACCGTGGCGGCGCTGCCGGGCCGCCCGGACCTCGTCCTGACCGGGGGCGAGACGGCCCGCCGGGTCCTGGACGCGGTGGGCGTGACGGCGCTGTGGCCCGTCGGCGAGATCCATCACGGTGCCGTGCACTGCAGGACCTCGGACGGCCGCTCGGTCGTCACCCGCCCCGGGAGCTTCGGCGGCCCGGACTCCTTCCACCGCATCGCGGCAGCGCTCCGCCCCCGCCTCCTGTCGCCTCCCCTTCCCCCACCCCTGTCACCGTCGTCTCCCCCCGTCGCCGGCCCCGTCCGCCGCGGCACCCTCCCAGCAAGGAGCCACCCAGTGAACGCGCAGCAGCCCCTCCCCCTCATCGGTCTCACCATGGGCGACGGCGCCGGTGTCGGCCCCGAGGTGATCGTGCCCGCGGCGCTGGACGCCACGACGCTGAGCCGGTGCCGGCCGGTGGTGATCGGTGACGCCGCACGGCTGCGGAAAGCGGCCGAGATCCTCGGGGCCGACTGCGAGATCGTGGCCGTGGCGACGCCGGCGGACGCCGAGTTCACACCCGGCCGCATCAACGTGATCGACCTCGGACTGCTGCCCGCCGACCTGCCCTGGGGCGTGCTGTCGGCCCAGGCCGGCGACGCAGCGTACGAGTACGTCAAGCGGGCTGCTGAACTGGCCCTCGAAGGCGAGATCGACGGCATCTGCACGGCCCCCCTCAACAAGGAGGCCCTGCACGCCGCCGGGCACCTCTACCCCGGCCACACCGAACTGCTCGCGCACTTCACCGGCGTGGAGGAGGTGTCGATGATGCTGTCCACCGAGAAGGTGAAGGTCATTCACGTCACCACCCACATCGGTCTGATCGACGCGGTCAACCGGATCGAGCCCGGCCTGGTCGAACGGACCGTGCGGCGCGGCCATGAGGCCCTGGTCCGCACCGGGCTGGCCGCACCCGTCATCGGCGTCTGCGGCATCAACCCGCACGCGGGCGAGAACGGGCTGTTCGGCTACGGCGAGGAGGCGGAGAAGATCGTCCCGGCGCTGGAGAAGGTGCGCGGAGACGGCATCGACGCCCGCGGCCCACTCCCCGCCGACACCGCCTTCTTCCTGGCCGCCCGCGGTGACTACGACCTCATCGTGGCGATGTACCACGACCAGGGCCACGGCCCCGTCAAGGTGCTCGGCATCGAGGCGGGCGTCAACCTCACCGTCGGTCTCCCGGTCATCCGCACCTCGGTCGACCACGGCACCGCCTTCGACATCGCCGGTACCGGAAAGGCCGAGGCCGGTAGCATGGTCGAGGCGCTGCGGCAGGCCGCAGAGATGTCCACCGCCCGCTGAACCGACGTACCGCGAAGGACACTTGATGCCGCCCAACGGATCCCAGGCCCGGCGCGAGGAGATCCTGCGACTCGCCACCACCACCGGCCTGGCCAGCGTCGAGGAGTTGTCCCGGCACTTCGGCGTGACCGCCTCCACCATCCGCCGCGACCTCGCCCGGCTCACCGCGGACGGCCGGCTCGCCCGGACCTACGGCGGCGCGATGGCGCTCAACGCGCACCCGGAGGCGCCGCTGCGCCAGCGCACCGGGGAGGCGTACGCGCAGAAGCGGGCCATCGCCCGGTGGGCGGCGGCACAGGTCCAGCCGGGCGAGTCCCTGCTCCTCGACGCCGGTTCGACGATCGGGGCGCTGGCGCACGAGCTGCGCACGGCGCAGGACCTGACGGTCGCCACCACCGGCCTGACGGTGCTGCACGAGCTGGCGGACGTGGAGAACGTCCATGTGGAGTGCCTCGGCGGCACGTTGCGCCCGCTCAGCCGGGCCTTCGTCGGCCCGCTGACGGAGGCGGCGCTGGAACGGATGACCTTCGACCGTGTCTTCCTGTCCGCGGACGGCGTCACGGCGGACGGCGGAATCTGCGAGGCGGACCTGCGCCAGACCCGCCTGAAGGAACTGATGGCCCGCCGCGCCACCCACGTCTATGTCCTGGCCCACGCGGCCAAACTGGGCCGCGCCCCGTTCCACGCCTGGACCACCCTGTCCCCGGGCTGGACCCTGGTCACGGATTCGGAGGCGACGGGCACCGACGTGGCCGCCTTCAGAGAGCGCGGCACCCACGTGGTCCTGGCCGACGCGGTGGCGGAGCTGCCGGCCGGCGCCCCGCCCGCGCTCCCGGCGGACGGCGCCGGCGGCTGACCGGTTCCGCCGACGGGACGCGACGTGCTCACCGGCGTCAGCCCTCCCGGTGCACCTTCGTGTTCGATGCCTGGGCGCGGGGGCGGACGACCAGGAGGTCGATGTTGACGTGGGCGGGGCGGGTGACCGCCCAGGTGATGGTGTCGGCGACGTCGTCGGCGGTCAGGGGGTCGGCGACGCCCTGGTAGACCTTGGCCGCCTTGTCCTGGTCGCCGGCGAAGCGGGTCAGGGCGAACTCGTCGGTCTTGACCATGCCGGGCGCGATCTCGACGACGCGGACCGGGCGGCCGACGATCTCCAGACGGAGGGTCTCGGCGAGGACGTGTTCGCCGTGCTTGGCGGCGACGTAGCCCGCGCCGCCCTCGTAGGTGGACAGGCCCGCGGTCGAGGAGACGACGACGATCGTGCCGTCGCCGCTCGCCTCCAGCTTGGGGAGCAGGGCCTGGGTGAGGTTGAGGGTGCCGATGACGTTCGTCTCGTACATGCGGCGCCAGTCGGCCGGGTCGCCGGTGGCCACCGGGTCGGCGCCGAGCGCGCCGCCCGCGTTGTTGACCAGGACGCCGACCGACTTGAACGCGGTCGCGAACTCGTCGACCGCCGCGCGGTCCGTGACGTCCAGGGGGTACGCGGTCGCCTTGTGTCCGGCCGCCTCGATCTCCTGCGCCAGGGCTTCGACGCGGTCCTTGCGGCGGGCGGTGAGGACGACGCGGTAGCCGGCGGCGGCGAGCTGCCGGGCCGTGGCGGCGCCGATGCCGCTGCTCGCACCGGTGACGACGGCGATGCGGGAGGCGGCGGACGGGGCGGCTGCGGTGGCCATGGGCTGCTCCTTGCTCGGGTTGCCGGTCGCCGCCCAGAGTAGGACGTGGGTCAGCCGCCGTTGCGCGGTGCCCACATGATCACGGCCATCCCGGCGAGGCAGACCAGCGCCCCGGTGATGTCCCAGCGGTCGGGGCGGTAGCCGTCGGCGACCATGCCCCACAGGATCGAGCCGGCCACGAAGATCCCGCCGTACGCGGCGAGGATGCGGCCGAAGTGGGCGTCGGGCTGGAAGGTGGCGACGAAGCCGTAGGCGCCGAGGGCGAGGACGCCGCCGGTGGCCCACAGCCAGCCGCGCTGTTCGCGCACCCCCTGCCAGATCAGCCAGGCGCCGCCGATCTCGAACAGGGCGGCGACGACGAAGAGGGCGGCGGAGCGGAGCACGAGCATGCGGGCAGCTTCGCACGCGAGCACGCGAGTCATGGACCTGCGGGGCCTGCGGGGGCCTGCGGGGACTTGCGGTGCGGGGACCTGCGGGGGCCTGCGGAATATCGGGCGGGGGTACTTCGTTCCCCGGTATAGTTGAAGCATCAACAAACTGGAGGTTGAGCGATCATGCAGTTCGGCATCTTCACCGTCGGCGACGTCACGCCGGACCCCACCACGGGTCGTACGCCGACCGAGCGTGAGCGCATCAAGGCCATGGTCGCCATCGCGCTCAAGGCCGAGGAGGTCGGGCTCGACGTCTTCGCCACCGGCGAGCACCACAACCCGCCCTTCGTGCCCTCGTCGCCGACCACCATGCTCGGCTACATCGCGGCCCGCACCGAGCGGCTGGTGCTGTCCACCTCCACCACCCTCATCACCACGAACGACCCGGTGAAGATCGCCGAGGACTTCGCGATGCTCCAGCACCTGGCCGACGGCCGGGTGGACCTGATGATGGGGCGCGGCAACACCGGCCCGGTCTACCCCTGGTTCGGCAAGGACATCCGCGAGGGCATCAACCTCGCCGTCGAGAACTACGCCCTGCTGCACCGCCTGTGGCGCGAGGACGTCGTGAACTGGGAGGGGAAGTTCCGTACGCCCCTGCAAGGGTTCACGTCCACGCCCCGGCCGCTGGACGGCGTCGCGCCGTTCGTCTGGCACGGGTCCATCCGCTCGCCGGAGATCGCCGAGCAGGCGGCCTACTACGGTGACGGGTTCTTCCACAACAACATCTTCTGGCCCGCCGACCACACCAAGCGCATGATCGAGCTGTACCGGGCCCGCTACGCCCACTACGGGCACGGCACGCCCGAGCAGGCGATCGTCGGGCTCGGCGGCCAGGTGTTCATGCGGAGGAACTCGCAGGACGCGGTGCGCGAGTTCCGGCCGTACTTCGACGAGGCGCCGGTGTACGGGCACGGGCCGTCCCTGGAGGACTTCACCGAGCAGACCCCGCTCACCGTCGGCTCGCCGCAGCAGGTGATCGAGAAGACGCTCGCCTTCCGCGAGTACGCCGGTGACTACCAGCGCCAGTTGTTCCTGATGGACCACGCCGGGCTGCCGCTGAAGACCGTCCTCGAGCAGCTCGACCTGCTCGGCGAGGAGGTCGTGCCGGTGCTGCGCGAGGAGTTCGCCAAGAACCGTCCGGCGAACGTGCCGGACGCGCCGACCCACGCGTCCCTGCTGGCCGGCGCCGACAAGGAAAAGGAAGGAGTACGGGCATGAAGCTCGTCGTCGTCTCCGCGGGGCTGAGCGTGCCCTCGTCCACCAGGCTGCTCGCCGACCGGCTGGCCGCGGTCGCCGCAGGACGGACGTCGGCGGAGGTCCAGGTCATCGAGCTGCGCGACCTCGCCGTGGAGATCGCGCACACCTTCACCAACGGGTTCCCGGCGCCGACGCTGGCGGGCGCGTTCGCCGAGGTCGCGGCTGCCGACGGTCTGATCGTCGTCACTCCGGTGTTCTCGGCGTCGTACAGCGGGCTGTTCAAGTCGTTCTTCGACGCGCTGAGCGTCACCGACGAGGACGCCGTCACCGGGAAGCCGGTGCTGATCGCCGCGACCGGCGGTACCGCTCGGCACTCGTTGGTGCTGGAGCACGCCCTGCGCCCGCTCTTCGCCTACCTGAAGGCGGTCGTCGTCCCCACCGGGGTGTACGCCGCGTCGGAGGACTGGGGCGCGGAAGGACTCGACGCCCGGATCGAGCGGGCCGCGGGCGAGCTGGCGGCGCTGATGGCGGGGCTGTCCACCACCCCCCGCCCGCTGCCCGGGCGGGACTCCTTCGAGGAGGTCACGCCCTTCGAGGAGCGGCTCGCCGCGCTGAGCGTGCCGGGTCCGAGCCCGGCGCCGTAGCGGGCTGCCCCGCCGCCGTAGCGCGCCCGCCCCGCCGCCGGGGCGCGGTACTCGCTGCCGGGACGCGCTCGCGCGCTCGCCCCGCTGCCGGGGCGCGGTATCCGCCGCCCGGCACGGAACGGCGCCGTCCACCGCGGGACGGCCCGCTCGGTCCCCCGCGTCCCGGCGTGCCTGCGTCCCCCGCGTCCCCACGGCAGCGCGGGAGCGCGGCAGCGCGGCAGCGCGGCTGTCCTGTTCGTACTGCGGTGACCTTGCGGAGACACCGCGGGGTTGAATGGGCCGCTGAAGTCCGTCGAGGCTCCCGGCGGGCCGGGTGGTGGCGCCGTCGGCCTGGTCTTTCAGGCTCGGGCGGTCGGAGTCCGCGTCGGTGTCGTGTGGTCGGCCGGGGCCGCTCGGCGGGTGAGATCCGGGTAAGAAGCCCGGCCGTCCGGTCGCCGTGGCGTACGCCTTGGCAGACTGGACGCGTGCCCCGGACTGTTCTGCTCGCCGAAGACGACCGCGCCATCCGCCACGCCCTGGAGCGTGCCCTCACCCTGGAGGGGTACCGGGTCACCGCGGTCGCGGACGGCGTCGAGGCGCTGGCGCAGGCCCACCGTGGCCGGCCGGACGTCCTCGTCCTCGACGTGATGATGCCGGGCGTCGACGGCCTCCAGGTCTGCCGGGAGCTGCGCGCCGAGGGCGACGCCACCCCGATCCTGATGCTGACCGCGCTGGTGGAGACCGCCGACCGCATCGCCGGCCTCGACGCGGGTGCCGACGACTACGTCGTGAAGCCCTTCGACGTCGAGGAGGTCTTCGCCCGGCTGCGCGCCCTGCTGCGCCGCACCGACCGGGTGGAATCCGACGCCGCCGGGTCCGACGCCGCCGGGCCCCACGCCCCCGAGCAGGTCGCCGAGCCGGAGGAGCCGGACGGCAGACACCTGGAGGCGGCCGGGCTGCGCATGGACCCGCAGGCCCGCCGCGCCTGGCGCGACGGACGCGAGCTGGAACTGACCCGCACCGAGTTCGAACTGCTGGAGCTGCTCGTCCGCAACGCGGGCATCGTGCTCGACCACTCCACGATCTACGACCGCATCTGGGGCTACGACTTCGGGCCCGGCTCCAAGAATCTCGCCGTGTACGTCGGCTATCTGCGCCGCAAGCTCGACCAGCCGGGCGCCCCGCGGCTGATCCAGACCGTGCGCGGCGTGGGTTACGTGCTGCGGGCGGACTGAGTGGGCGCCGCCCCGCTCGGGCGCCGGCCCCGGCTGCTGTCGCTGCGTACGACGTTCGCGGTGTCGTTCGCGACGATCACCGCCGTCGTCACCGTCCTCGTCGGAGGGCTGTCCTACAACGCGGCGGCCCGGCTGGTGCGGGTGGACCAGGAGTCCGTCTTCGAGCAGGCGGTGCGGGACCTGCGGGCCGAGGTGGGCAGGCAGCGGCTGTCACCCGCCGACTTCTCCTCCTCCGCGCCCGGCCACGACATCGTCCGCCCCGCCCGCACCGACGTACAGGTTCTCGGGCCGGACGGCGGGGTGCTCGACCCGGCCGAACCGCGGCTGCCGGTGACGGAAGCCGACCGGCGGACCGCGGGCGCGAGACCGGCGGGGCGGGTGGTGCAGCACGCCGACGTCGACGTCGGCGACGACGTCTTCCGGGTCGCGACGGTCTCCCTCGGCGACGGCCGGGGCGGGGTGCAGGTGGCGCAGGAGTTCAGCGACACGGAGGATCTGCTGCGGGCCCTGCAGCGGCGGACCCTGCTGCTGATGGCGGCGGTGGTGGTCGCCGCGGGCCTGTTCGGCTGGTGGCTGGCCCGGCGTATCACCCGGCGCCTCGTGGTCCTCACCTCCGCCGCCGAGAACGTCGCCCGCACCCGCCGGCTCGGCGTCCAGGTCCCGGTCACCGGACCCGACGAGGTGGGCCGGCTCGGCCGCGCCTTCGACCTCATGCTGGGCCGCCTCGCCCAGTCGGAGGAGGACCAGCGGCGCCTGGTCCAGGACGCGGGCCACGAGCTGCGGACGCCGCTCACCTCGCTGCGGACCAACATCTCGCTGCTGCGCCGGATCGACGAACTCCCGCCGGGCGCCCGCGAGGAACTCGTCGCGGACCTGGGGCAGGAGGCACGTGAGCTGACCGACCTGGTCAACGAACTGGTCGAGCTGGCGGCCGGGCAGTCCGCGGGCGAGCCTCCGCAGCCGGTCGACCTGGCCGGCATCGCCCATGACGTGGCGGCCCTGGCCCGGCGTCGTACCGGGCGGGAGATCGCCGTACGGGCCTGCGGCGAGACGACGACCGAGGGCCGGCCGGCCCTGCTGACCCGGGCGGTCTCGAATCTGGTCGAGAACGCCGCGAAGTTCGACCCCGACGGCACCGGCCCCATCGAGGTCGCCGTCGCCGGACCCGCCCTGCCGGGGCCCGTACGCGTCGAGGTCCTCGACCGCGGCCCCGGCATCTCCGAGGCCGACCTGACCCGGGTCTTCGACCGCTTCTACCGCGCCGCCGGCGCCCGTTCCCAGCCCGGCTCGGGCCTCGGCCTGTCCATCGTGCGGGAGGTGGCGCTGGCCCACGGGGGCGCGCCGTTCGCCTACCGGCGGGACGGGGGCGGGTCGGTGATCGGGTTCACGGTCGGCGCGCCCGCGGGGGACGACGCCGACGGACGTACGTGAGGGCGCGGCCCTCGCCGACACCGACACCGCCCCGTCGCCGACACTGCTGCCACCGCCGACACCGCCGGAATCGCTGCCACCGCCCGGACCGGAAGCGGTTCGGAAGCGGTGCGCCGCTGGTGTCGGAAGCGGGAACGCTGGTGCCCTGAGGGCATGTCGACGTCACCGGCGGCCGTACGCCCCACCGCTGTCGCCGGCGCCGGCTCCGGTGTCCTGGCTCCCGGTGCCGGCGCCGACGTCGGTGCTGGTGCCAGTGCCAGTGCCGATGCCGGTGCCGGAATCGATGCCCGGGTGCCGGGAGGTGCGCAGGTACGTGCCGAGTGCCGACAGGTCGGTCCGCTCCAGGTCGGCCGGGCGGATCACGACGCGCAGCTCCGGGGCGGTCGTCGGCTCGCGGCGGCAGTGGGCGGCGAAGCTCTCCACGATCATGAGCAGCAACTGGGTGCGGTCCAGCTCCACGATCCGGGCGAGTCCGGAGCCGATCAGCGGGATCGCGACCGGCTTGTACATGCCGTACCGGGCGACGGCCGGCCAGAGGGTGTCCAGGCTCGCCCGCAGATCGGCGGGACCGGAGCGGGCGACCAGGTCGTTGCCGAGGCGGGAGTAGGCCACGGCGAAGACCCGGCGGCCGTCCACGGTCAGCGGGACGGTGGTGCCGAGCGGATAACGGACGCGCCGGCCGCGGGGCTTGTCCTGGGGCCGTTCGGTGCGCAGCGGGGTGCAGGCCCTCAGACCGGCCTGGATCCGGTCGTCCAGCAGCTTGCGCTCGCCGCCGAAAAGACGCTCCACCAACTGCCCCTGGACGCTCTCCCGGCTGATCACCAGGTCCTGCTCGGTGGCGGTGTCGAAGGTGTCGGTGAACCCGACCACCAGATTGGCGTCCTCCTGGTCGAACAGGTCGCCGCGCACCACCACGAGGTCCCCGGCGCCGGGGAAGGGCTGGCGCAGCAGCTCCCGCCCGTGCCGCTCCCGCAGCCGGGCGCGCAGCGAACCGAGCAGCTCGGCGACGTCCCTGTCGTCCGGCCGCTCCCGGGCCATCCGTTCGGCGACCGGCAGGGCGAGGTCGTGGCGGCCCAGGTCCATGCGGCTGCGGATGAGCTGCCGGCGGGCCGTCTCGTGCAGTGCCGTGAGCCGGCGGACCAGCGGCCGTGCGAAGTCCTCGTCGCCCGCCTCGGCCAGGGGAGCGCCGCGGACGAGGGCGAGCGCCGCGGCCAGCCGGTCGGCGGCCGACACGGGGGCCGCGAGCAGCGCGGAGTTGACCAGCTCGGTGAACTCCGCGCAGTCCAGCTCGTCGGGTTCGAGCACCAGCCGGTACGCCGTCTCGGGCGCCGGGGCGGCCAGAAGCTGTTCGGTGCGCAGCACCCGGGCGCCGTCACCGCCGTGCGCGGCGTCGAGGGCGCGGCGCAGTTCGAGGACGCGTTTTTGCACCTCGTTGCGGTGCCGCACGGCCGAGTGCGGCTGTTCGCCGTCGACCGCCCACACGTCCCGGTGCAGCCGGCGGACCGGTACGGGCTCGCCCTCCGCCGCCACCAGGCGGACCAGCAGCCGTGTCGTCAACGGCGTCAACCGGGTGGCGACGCCGTCGACTTCGAGCTTGGCCGGGCCCAGGACGCTCACACGGATGCGCGCCATACAAGTGGTCTCCACTCGCTTCGCCCTCTCCCGCCCGGTGGTCGCGGGGGAGGTTTCGGCAGCGTATCAATTGTCCGTTTGGGGGAGTTGTGGATTCGGTCGGTTCGCGCGGGGCCCCTGCGGCCGTACGTCCGTCACGGCGGAGCGGCCGGCTGAGTCCCGGGGGCGGGCGGCGCGGGCCCGGTGCCCGCCGGGGCGCGGTCGGCCGCCGCGGCCCGTTCGGCGGGGCGCGGACCCGGCGGCTGTTCGCCGGCAGCGTGATGGCGGCCTTCGGCGGGGTGTCGGCGGTCCTCCAGTTCGTGGGGCAGCTCTGGCCCGAGGCCATTCCCGCCCCGGCGCCGGTGACGGCGGCGTCGGTGCTGCTGTGTCTGGCCTGGGCGCTGCTGCGCAGCCGGCCCACGGTGGTCGTGTGCCAGGAGTTCGGGCGGCCGCGGATGTCCGTGACGGTCGGACCCGGCGACCTCTTCGACGAGTCCGCCCACCTCGTCGTCGGGTTCTGCGACACCTTCGACACCGACGTCCGCGACGGCGTCGTCATCAGCGGCACCAGTGTGCAGGGGCAGTTGCTGGAGCGCCGGTACGACGGTGACGCGGGGCGGCTGGACGGCGAGCTGGACGCCGCTCTGCGCGCGGCCGTGCCGGTGGCCCGGGAGACGCGTCGGGACAAGCCGTACGGCAAGCTCGACCGCTACCCGGTCGGCACGGTGGCGGTGCTCGGCAGCCGGCCGCGGCTGGTCTTCGGGGTCGCCTACAGCAGGATCGGCAACGACTGCGTGGCCCGGTCGAGCACGGAGGAGCTGTGGCTCAGCCTCGGCCGGGTGTGGGACGCCGTCTACCGGCACGGCCAGCTCGACCGGGTGGCCGTGCCGCTGATCGGTTCGGGACTGTCCCGGCTGCACGGGCTGGACGAGGAGAGCCTGCTGCGCCTGATCCTGCTCTCCTTCATCACCCACTCCCGGGAACGGGTGATCTGCCGCGAACTGCGGGTCGTACTGCGCCCCGCCGAACTGGAGCGGGTCGACCTGACGGAGGTCGCGGCGTTCCTCGGGGTGCTGGCGGCGGCCGACTCGGGGAGCGCGGGGTAGGGCGGGTTCTCCCGGGCCGACCCGGCGGGGGCCGGTCTTCCCGGGCTGGGGGTGGGGTGGGTCGTCTCGGGCCGGGGTGGGGCGGGTTCTCCCGGGCCGACCCGGCGGGGGCCGGTCCTCCCGGGCTGGGGGTGGCGGGTCTTCCGGGGCTGGGGTGGCGCGGG
>NZ_JAGMUO010000111.1 GCF_019049325.1 Streptomyces sp. AC512_CC834
CGCCCAGTCCGAGTGCGAGTCCGGAGACGTTGCCCAGCAGTGCCGAGTCCGCGCCCGCCGAGCAGCCGCAGGCGCAGCCGTCGGCCACCCAGGAGCCGAAGAACGACGGAGGCGGCGGAGACAAGGGCGACGAGGACAAGGGCGGCGGCGAGGACAAGCAGACCAAGAAGCCGGTGCGTACCGCTGCCACGGCCGTGAAGGAGCTCGCCGACCGCAGCGACGGCCGGCACATCTGCTACCGCGCCTACGTGGCCGACCAGGGCTGGCAGGACCCCGTGTGCGACGGCGCCGAGGCCGGCACGGTGGGCAAGAACCTCCCCATAAAGGCCCTGAACATCGCCGTGTCCGGGACGAAGGGCGTCACCGGCAACGGAGCCCACGTCGTCGAGGGATGGCTCAACGGCAGCAAGTGGGAGAGTGCCGACGACAAGACCGACATGTACCTCGGCAGCACCAAGGAGGCGGTCTCGCCGATGGAGGGGTTCACCCTCGCGACCGGGGAAGGCAACGTCTGCGTGAATGCCCACGTCAAGGACAAGGGCTGGTTGCAACAGGGCTGCACCACGCCGGAGTGGCGATACTTCGGCAGCGACATGAAGACCGAGAAGCTGCAACTGGAGGCGGTCCGGTTCACGGTCTGACGACGTCTGCCGGGGCAACCTGCTTTGCCCTTGCGACTCCTGACGCGCCATCCGGACCCGCGTAGCGTCGGCGTGTGAGCCTTTGGACTTCCCTGGAGCCCGCGTCCGCCACCGTCGACCCCGGCAGCAGCACGCGTGTGCGGCTGCGGGTGCGCAACACCGGTGATGTCGTCGACGAGTACCGGTTCGAGCCTGTCGGGGACGTTGCGCCCTGGACGACGGTCGAGCCGCCGACGCTGCGTCTGTATCCGGGCACGACCGGCACTGTCGAGTTGACGTTCGCGCCGCCTCGTACGCCGGATGCGGTGGCGGGGCCGAATCCGTATGCGGTGCGGATTACGCCGACGGAGCATCCGGACGCGGTGACGGTGCCGGAGGGCAATCTGACGATCACCGCGTTCTCGGAAGTGCGGGCGGAGTTGGTGCCGCCGACGGTGAAGGGCAGGTTCAGGGGCCGGCCGAAGCTGGCGGTGGACAACCTCGGCAATACGAAGGTCACGGCGTCGGTCTCGGGCAGTGACAACGGTGATCACCTGTCGTACGAGATCCGCCCGGGCAACGTGCAGATCGAGCCGGGCCGTGCGGCGTTCCTGGAGACGACTCTCAAGCCGCAGCAGATCATCTGGTTCGGCGCCAAGGAGGAGCGGCCCTACACGCTGGCCGTGCGCCGTTCCGGAGTCGACCCGACGGAGGTCGAGGGCACGTACGTGCAACGCGGGTTCCTGCCGCGTTGGCTGGCGACCTTCTTCGGCATTTTCGTCGCGCTCGCGATCGCGTTCGTGATGATCTGGATCGCGTACAAGCCGCAGGTCCGCACGAGTGCGACGGAGCAGACGCAGGAGGCGGGCGCCGCCCTCGCACCCAGCCCAAGCGCCACCCCGGAGACGTTGCCCAGCACGGCCGAATCGCCTTCGGAGGAAGCCGAGCAGCCGGCCGCCGAGGAATCCAAGAGCGATGGCGGTGGTGGCGGAGGCGGCGGCGGTGGCGACCAGCCCAAGAAGCCGACGGTGAAGCCGGTGGTGCCCGCCAAGAACGTCATGCTGCGCAACGCCACCACCCACATGTGCGCCGACGTTCCCGGACGGGAAAAGGGCAAGATCAACGAGATCGTCCAGCAGGCCAACTGCCACGAAGAGGGCGACAACCAGTACTGGCATCTCGAGGTGAAGTACCCGAAGGGCGGTCCCGGAGGGGCTCCGCTCTTCCAGATCCGGAACGCCACGGACAGGTTCTGCATGGACCTGGGTGAGTTCGGCGCCCGTCCCGTGGGAACGGGGATCGCCGAGTTCCGCTGCGACGGCACGAAGGACGACAACCAGCTCTGGTGGGTCGACAAGCAGAAGAGCGGCGACTACTGGATCCGCAACTTCGCCAGCAACAACAAGTGCCTGAACGTGAAAGGCCAGAACGGCGGCACCGAGACCCGGCTGAACATCGCCGACTGCACCAACACCGACGATCAGGAGTGGAAGATCATCCACCCCTCGAAGGAATGACGGCGTGGCCCGAACAGCCGTTTGATCAGGCACCTCGGGGCACTCACTACTGCCCCGAGTGCCGCTGACGGGCGTGGAGTTGCTCCATAGCCTCGCCTCGTGAGCCTGTGGACTTCGCTGGAGCCCGCGTCCGCGACTGTGGACCCCGGCAGCAGTACGCGTGTGCGCCTGAGGGTGCGTAATACCGGTG
>NZ_JAGMUO010000112.1 GCF_019049325.1 Streptomyces sp. AC512_CC834
GGCGCAGGCACGGGCCTCGCCACTGCCCGCCTGCACGAGCGCGGCGCCGACGTGATCGCCGTGGAACCCGGCGCCGGCATGGCGGCCGAGTTCCGCCGCACCCTCCCCGGCGTGCCGGTGGTCCGCGGCAGCGGCGACGCCCTCCCCGTCGCCGGCCACCGCGCCGACCTCCTCACCTACGCCCAGGCCTGGCACTGGACCGACCCCGCCCTGGCCGTCCCGGAGGCGCTGCGCGTGCTGCGTCCGGGCGGCGCGCTCGCGCTGTGGTGGAACACCGACGCCCTCGACGTGCCGTGGATCGCGGAAGCGGCCCGCCGCGTCGAACGGCACTTCACCGGCCAGAACCTCACCGCCGAGAAGCGGAACATCGACGCCCGCTTCGCCGACCCGACCGGAAACCTCGACTTCGTCCACCGAGTGATCCGCTGGAGCCGCCGCGTCCCCCTCGACACCCACCTGGCCAACCTCGGCAGCCACTCCGTCTTCCTGACCGACACCGAGGAACGCGCCGCCGCCTTCCTGGCCGAGGAGCGCCGGCACCTGTTGACCGTCTTCCCGGACGGAGTCGTCGAGGAGGCGTACGACGTCCACCTCCTGCTCGCGACGACCCCGGCGCCGCCGTACCTCCCGACGGCTTGACGTCACCGGCGCCCGGGAGGAATATTCCGCACATGCGGAATTACTCTTCCCGGCCGCCCGGGGAACCCGGAGAACAGGGCGGCGACCACGCCCCACCCGCCGTCCGTGCCGAGGACCTCACCGTCGTACGCGGTCCCCGCACCGTCCTGCGCGGCCTCGGCTTCACCGTCCCGCGCGGCCGGATCACCGGACTCCTCGGCCCCTCCGGCTGCGGCAAGTCGACCCTGATGCGGGCGATCGTCGGCACCCAGGCCAAAGTCACCGGCACCCTGGACGTCCTCGGCCGCCCGGCCGGCCACCCCGCCCTGCGCACCCGGATCGGCTACGTCACCCAGGCGCCCTCCGTCTTCGACGACCTCACCGTCCGCCAGAACCTCGACTACTTCGCCGAGATCCTCGCCCCGGGCCGGGCAGCCTCCGACGAGCGCCGCGAGAACGTCACCCGGGTCATCGCCGACGTCGACCTCACCACCCACGCCGACTCCCTGGCCGGCAACCTCTCCGGCGGCCAGCGCAGCCGCGTCTCCCTCGCCGTGGCCCTGCTCGGCGCCCCCGAACTCCTGGTCCTCGACGAACCGACGGTCGGCCTCGACCCCGTCCTGCGCCGCGACCTGTGGACCCTCTTCCACTCCATCGCCGCCGACCGCGGCGCCACTCTCCTCGTCTCCTCCCACGTCATGGACGAGGCCGAGCGCTGCCACCGGCTGCTCCTGATGCGCGAGG
>NZ_JAGMUO010000113.1:0-42619 GCF_019049325.1 Streptomyces sp. AC512_CC834
GTCCCTCTCCCCCGCCCCACTTCCCCCGTCCCACTTCCCCGCACGGCAGTACATCCGCACTCTCCAATACCCCATACCTCCCCATATGTTCAGGAGCGATCCATGCGAACCCAGAGCCGACGGAGGCCGCGAGTCACGCTCGCCATGGCCGCCGCAGGGACGCTGCTCGCCCCGCTGCTCACCGGCTGCTGGGTCGGGGCGGGCGGCGCCGGATCCGGCGGCAACGCCATCAACGTCCTGATGGTCAACAACCCGCAGATGGTCGAGCTGCAGAAGCTCACCGCCGACCACTTCACAGAAGAGACCGGCATCGAGGTGAACTTCACCGTCCTGCCGGAGAACGACGTCCGCGACAAGATCAGCCAGGACTTCGCCAACCAGGCCGGCCAGTACGACGTCGCCACCCTCTCCAACTACGAGATACCCATCTACGCCCGCAACGAGTGGCTCGAGCCGATGGACTCCTACGTCGCCAAGGACCCCGGGTACGACGAGAAGGACATCCTGGGGCCGATGCGCGAGTCCCTCACCGGCGACGACGGCAAGCTCTACGGCCAGCCCTTCTACGGCGAGTCGTCCTTCCTGATGTACCGCAAGGACCTGTTCGCCAAGGCGGGCCTGACCATGCCCGAGCACCCCACCTGGACGCAGGTGGCCGGCTTCGCCGAGAAGCTGGACGGGTTCCAGCCCGGCATGAAGGGCATCTGCCTGCGCGGACTGCCCGGCTGGGGCGAGCTGATCGCACCCCTGACGACGGTCGTGAACACCTTCGGCGGCACCTGGTTCGACAAGGACTGGCAGGCACAACTCGACTCGCCCGAGTGGGAGAAGGCGACGAAGTTCTATGTCGACCTCGTCCGCGAGCACGGCGAGTCCGGCGCCGCCCAGTCCGGCTTCGCCGAGTGCCTGAACAACATGACGCAGGGCAAGGTCGCCATGTGGTACGACGCCACCTCCGCGGCCGGCTCCCTGGACGCCGCCGACTCCCCGGTCAAGGGCAAGATCGGCTACGCGCCCGCGCCCGTGGAGAAGACGGACTCCTCCGGCTGGCTCTACACCTGGGCCTGGGGCATCCAGAAGGCCTCCCACAACGCCGACAAGGCCTGGAAGTTCGTCTCCTGGGCGTCCAGCAAGGAGTACGAGCAGCTCGTCGGCGAGGAGTCCGGCTGGTCCAACGTCCCGGCCGGCAAGCGCGCCTCGACGTACGAGAACCCGGACTACGTCAAGGAGGCCGCCGCCTTCCAGGAGATGACCAAGGAGGCCATCGAGGGCGCGAAGCCGAACGACCCCGGCGTGCAGCCGCGCCCCGCGCCCGGCATCCAGTTCGTCGGCATCCCCGAGTTCACCGACCTCGGTACCAAGGTCTCCCAGGAGATCAGCGCGGCCATCGCCGGACGTCAGTCCGTCGAGGAGGCCCTGAAGAAGTCCCAGCAGCTCGCCGAGAAGATCTCCGAGGAGTACGAGGGACGATGACCGCCACGACAACGGCCCCCTCGGCCGCACCCGAACACACTCGCTCCACCGTCCGCCCGCCGTCCAACCGGCTGCGCAACTGGGCCACCCGGGCCCCCCTCCTCCCCGCCCTGGTCTTCATGATCCTGGTCACCCAGTTGCCCTTCGTGGCGACCCTGGTGATCTCCTTCTTCGACTGGAACGCCCTCTACCCGGACGCCCGCAGCTTCACCGGCTTCGGCAACTACGGCGACGTCCTGTCCGACGCGGCCCTGCGCGAGTCGGTGTGGACGACGATCCTGCTGACGGTGGCGGTCGTCCTGACCAGCCTGGTCCTCGGCCTGGCCCTCGCCCTGCTCCTCGACCGGAAGTTCAAGGGCCGGGGCGTGGTCCGCACCCTGCTGATCGCCCCGTTCCTGGTGGTACCGGTGGCGGCGGCCCTGCTGTGGAAGCACGTCCTCTACAACCCCGAGTACGGCCTGCTCAACGGGTTGTTGCACTACGTCGGCGGACCGCAGCCGGACTGGATCTCCAACACCCCGCTGCTCGCGGTCGAGGCATCCCTGGTGTGGCAGTGGACGCCCTTCATGATGCTCATCCTGCTGGCCGGCCTGCAGAGCCGCGACCAGCAGCAGATCGAGGCCGCCCGGGTGGACGGCGCGAGCGACTGGCAGGTCTTCGTCCACCTCACCCTGCCCCACCTGCGCCGCTATCTGGAGCTGGGCGCCCTGCTCGGCTCGATCTACATCGTGCAGAACTTCGACGCCGTCTTCACCATCACGTCCGGCGGCCTGGGCACGGCCAACCTGCCCTACACCGTCTACCAGAGCTTCTACCAGGCCCACGAGAACGGCCTCGCCTCGGCCGCCGGCGTCCTGGTCGTCATCGGCTCCATCATCATCGCCACCTTCGCACTGCGCGTGGTGTCGTCCCTGTTCCGCGAGGAGGTTGGCCGCGCATGAGCGCCACCGCCGTACGACCCGCCGCCACCGGCACCGGCACCGAGCGCGTCCGAACCCGCCGCAAGGCAGGTGCGGGCCTGGGCCTGGTTGCCTGGCTGGTCGGCATCGTCTTCTTCCTGCCCATCGCGTGGATGGCGCTGACCTCCTTCCACTCGGAGTCGGACGCGGCCACCAACCCGCCGTCGTTCGCGGCGTCGCTGACGCTCGACGGCTACCGCGAGTTCTTCGGCGTGGACGGCGGCGCGAGCCCCTGGCCCGCACTGGCCAACTCGGCGGTGGCGTCGATCGCCTCGACCCTCTTCGTGCTGGTCCTGGCCCTGCCCGCCGCCTACGCCCTGTCCATCCGCCCGGTGAAGAAGTGGACCGACGTCCTCTTCTTCTTCCTGTCCACCAAGATGCTGCCGGTGGTGGCGGGCCTGCTGCCGATCTACCTGTTCGCCAAGAACACGGACATGCTGGACAACATCTGGCTGCTGGTCATCCTCTACACCTCCATGAACCTGCCGATCGCGGTCTGGATGATGCAGTCCTTCCTGGCCGAGGTCCCGGTCGCGATCATCGAGGCGGCCCGGGTGGACGGCGCGAAACTGCCGACGATCCTGGTCCGGGTGGTCGCCCCCATCGCCCTGCCGGGCATCGCCGCGACGTCGTTGATCTGCTTCATCTTTAGCTGGAACGAACTGCTCTTCGCCCGGGTGCTGACGGGCGTGGTCGCCGAGACCGCCCCCGTCTTCCTGACCGGCTTCATCACCAGCCAGGGTCTCTTCCTGGCCAAGGTGTGCGCCGCGTCGCTCGTCATCTCCCTGCCGGTGCTCGCCGCGGGGTTCGCCGCCCAGGACAAACTGGTCCAGGGCCTGTCGTTGGGAGCCGTGAAATGAAGGCCGCCGTCATCGAGTCCGTGGGCCGTGCCGTCGTCACCGAGGTCCCGGACCCGACGCCAGGGCCGCGCGAGGTCGTCGTCGAGGTTGCCGCCTGCGGCCTGTGCGGCACCGACCTGCACATCCTCCAGGGCGAGTTCGCGCCCAAGCTCCCGATCGTGCCGGGCCACGAGTTCGCCGGCGCGGTGGTCGGCGTCGGCGCGCAGGTCACGGAGGTGGCGGTCGGCGACCAGGTGGCCGTCGATCCCTCCCTCTACTGCTACGAGTGCCGCTACTGCCGCACCGGCCACAACAACCTCTGCGAGCGCTGGGCGGCCATCGGCGTGACGACGGCGGGCGGCGCGGCGCAGTTCGCGGTGGCACCGGTCGCGAACTGCGTGAAGCTCCCCGAGCACGTCCGCACCCAGGACGCCGCCCTGATCGAGCCCCTGTCCTGCGCGGTCCGCGGCTACGACGTCCTCCAGTCCCGCCTCGGCGCCCACGTCCTGATCTACGGGTCCGGCACGATGGGCCTGATGATGCTGGAGCTGGCCAAGCGCACCGGCGCGGCCAGCGTCGACATGGTCGACCTCAACCCGGCCCGCCTGGAGACGGCCCGTGGCCTCGGCGTCTCGGCGTCGGCCGCGACCCCGGACGAGCTGGACCGTCCCCAGGGCTGGGACCTCGTCATCGACGCGACCGGCAACGCCGCCGCCATCCAGGACGGCCTGGACCGGGTCGCCAAGGCCGGCACGTTCCTCCAGTTCGGCGTGGCCGACTACGCGACGCGCGTGCAGATCGACCCGTATCGCATCTACAACCAGGAGATCACCATCACGGGTTCGATGGCCGTCCTGCACAGCTACGAACGCGCGGCGGAGTTGTTCGCGAACGGCGTCCTGGACCCCGACGTCTTCATCAGCGACCGCATCGAACTGGCCCGCTACCCGCAGGCCCTGGAGCAGTTCGCGGCGGGCGTGGGCCGCAAGATCGTGGTCGTGCCCTGACTGTCTAGCCGGTCCGGCGTTTGAGGACGAGGCCGTTCAGGCCGAAGCGGGGGTCTGGGGGCGGCAGCCCCCAGGGACGGGAATGGGACGGGAATGGGACGGGAATCGGACGGGAATGGGACGGGGCGGCGGCGGGGGCGAAACCCCGTGGGCCCGCCACCCCACCCCGCCCTACGATCCCCGCATGCCCAAACCCCACGGCTTCGCCTACACGGCCACCGCATCCGGCACCGTCCACATCACCCACCACAACCGCCCCGCCACCACCCTCAACGGCTCCCGAGCCGCCCGCTTCCTCGAAGAGGTCACGGCGGGCGACCCGCAACTGGTCATGGCCCGCTGGACCGGCAACTACAAGCACGGCAACGAACGCACGGCCCGAAACCACCCCCGAAACCGCCGCTGACCGGGCGCTCCCCGGCCGCCGACCCGATTGGCCGCCGGGTAAGGGAACGGTAAAACGCCCTCGCTCGTTCACCCGACATGACAGCTATGACCCCCGGCTCGAACATCCCCCTCTCCGCCGCCCGCGTGACGGTGGACGTCGCCGCCCCGGTGCGGCTCGACGTATCGGGCCTGCTGCTCACCGCCGACGGCAAGGTGCGCTCCGACGACGACTTCATCTTCTACAACCAGCCCACCGGCCAGGGCGTGACCTACCGCTCCGGCGGCGGCAGCGCCCCGGACGCGATCGTGGTCGACACCTCGGCCGTCCCGCCGGGCATCGAGAAGATCGTCGTCACCGCGAGCCCGGACGCCGCCGGCCAGACCTTCCAGGGCATCGAGCCGACCGCCACCATCCGCAACGGCGACGACAACTCCGTCCTCGCCACCTTCACGCCCCCGCAGCTCGGCACCGAGACCGCACTGGTGATCGTGGAGGTCTACCTGCGCAACGGCGCCTGGAAGGCCCGCGCGGTCGGCCAGGGCTACTCCAACGGCCTCGCCGGCATCGCGACGGACTTCGGTGTCACGGTGGAGGAGCCGGCGGCCCCCGCCCAGGCGGCGCCCCCGCCCCGGGCCCAGGCTGCCACGCCTCCCCCGCCCGCCGCCGCGCCCACGATGCCCGCCGCTCCGCCCGCGGCACCCCCGGCCCCGCCCGCGCCCGCCCCGGGCACCGGCAAGATCAACCTCGACAAGGGCCGGGTCAGCCTCCAGAAGAACCAGACCGTCTCCCTCGTCAAGGGCGGCCAGCCGGTGCTCTCGCAGGTCAAGATGGGCCTCGGCTGGGAGCCGGCGTACCGCGGCAAGGACATCGACCTGGACGCGTCGGTCATCGCCTACGGCCCGCAGCGCAACCACATCGATAGCTGCTACTTCGGCAAGCTCTCGATCGTGAACGGCGCGATCAAGCACTCCGGCGACAATCTGACCGGCGAGGGCGGCGGCGACGACGAGGTGATCGTCGTCGACCTCGGCCGGCTTCCGCAGGAGGTCAGCGGCCTGGTCTTCACGGTGAACTCGTTCTCGGGCCAGAAGTTCACGGAGGTCGCCAAGGCCTACTGCCGCCTCATCGACGCCGCGAGCGGCGAGGAGCTGGTCCGCTTCGACCTCACCGGCGCCGAGTCGCAGACCGGCGTGATGATGGCGAAGCTGATCCGCCAGTACTCCGGCGAGTGGGAGATGACCGCCATCGGCGACTTCGTCAAGTCCCGCACGGTGCGAGGCATGGTGAAGCCGGCGGCCCAGGCACTGTAGGAGAGACCGGACGACGGCAAGGGGCGCCCGGACAGCCGGGCGCCCTACGGCCGCGCCAGCCCCTCCATGAGCAGCGACAGGTACCGCCGGGCGGCCGTTTCGTCCACCTCGTCGGCGGACTCGCACGCCGTCACCACCCCGTGCACCAGCCGCAGCACCTCGATCGGCGCCACGTCCGGCCGCAGCTCGCCGGCTTCCTGCGCCGCCCGCACCAGTCGCGCCGCCGCGCCGCGCACGCAGTCGCCGCACGCGGGGGAACCACTGGTGACGGCCGTACCGAGCAGCGCCTTCAGCCCGCGCGCCTGCAGCATCCCGACGGCGAGCTCGTCGAGCCACGCGCGGAGCGCCGCACCCGGCGGCCGGGCGGCGGCGATCACGTCGGCACGGGCCGCGACCGCCTCGACGCGCTCGAGGTAGACGGCCTCCAACAGTGCCTGTCGCGTCGGGAAGTGCCGGTACAACGTGCCGACGCCGACCTCCGCACGCCGGGCGATGTCGTCCAGCGCCGCCCCCGCACCACGGTCCGCGAACACCTCGGCGGCCACCCGGAGCAACCGCTCACGATTGCGCCGGGCATCCGCACGCAAAGGCCTGACCTGCGCCATCGCCACTCCCTGCCCGCCGGGCAACCTTCCGGGCACCCTACCCCGCGCGCCGCCGGATCAGGCCGCCCAGGGCCAGTCGGCGTCCCGGGCCGCCTCGAGCAGCGGAACCATCCGGAAGGCCGCGTCCGACAGGCCGCCGAAGGTGTGCCGGTTCGCCCTGCCCGACGGGCCGTGGCCCGCCCGGTACCCGGCGAGGTTCCAGGTGTAGACCGGCACGTGCTGCGGCACCTGCTCGGTCGGGTCGCCGTGCCGGCTGTACGCGTACTGCTCGTCGGTGACGATCAGCACCCGGTCGTGCTTCCTGTAGTGACGCCGTACCGCCCCGGTCGTGTCGGTGCCGCCCAGGTCGCCGAAGCGGTCCAGGATCTTCAGCACCGACTCGCCCTTGCGGTACTTCACGCGGTTGCTCGACGTACCGAACTCCACGAGGTCCGCGTCCGCCGCCCGCAGCGCGAGCGCCGTGCCGAAGACCGCCGCCGCGTCGGCCCGGTTGAGCTCCGAGCGGTCCGACATCCGCGAGTAGAACATCGAGCCCGAGCGGTCCACGAGGACCAGCGTCCGGCCGGGCAGCGCGGGCACGTTGGCCAGCGAGTGGCCGAGCGCCCGCTCCAGCGGGTACGACCAGCGCAGCGACGGCGCGTGCCGGTACGCGGCGAGGTAGCGGAAGGGGAACTGCCGCGAACGCGCCACCTCGGCCGGGTCACTGATCCGCGCCGCGACCTGGGCGGCGACCTCGTCGGACACGCCGGCCTCGTCGAAGTTGCGCAGGTTACGGATCGATGCCATAGCCCCCATGGACGGGATCACCGACTCCCAGGCCGCCTGGTCCATCGGCCCCTGGAGCCAGCCGGCCAGCATCTCCCACGTGATGCCCGCCGCCGCGAGCCGCTCGGCACCGTCGGGCGCCGTGACCACCGCTCGCCGCTGGGCGACGGGCAGCGCCATCAGCTCGCGGTGCGCGGTCAGGACACGGTTGGAAGCGGGCGGCACGGCGGTGTCCGGGTTGTGCCGGCGGTCGAGGGCGTACTGGAACAGCTCGCCCTGCCACGGCTTGTCCGGGTCAGGCGCCGCGTGCACCAGGTTGAGGATGTCGCCGAAGCGGTACCCCTTGGACGCGGTGTCGTACTTCAGCAGCGACTTGCCGTGGTAGAGCCGTCGTACGGCGTCGGCGACGCCCCGCTTGACCGGCTTGGGCACGGCGCGGCCGTACGTCGCCGTCCAGTACGCGAGCAGCTCGCCGGGCTCGTCGGGCCGCCGGAGGACGGAGGCGACGACCTGCCGGTTCGCCGGTCCACCCGTGGCGCCGGCGTCGAGGCGGGCCTTGACGTACTCGGCGGCGCCGACGATCGAGGCGGTGCGCAGGTTGCCCTCGCCGCGCAGCCAGCCGAGCAGGCCGGCCGTCCAGGACGGGTCGGTGAGGGCCAGCTCGCGCACGAGCGTGGCGAACCGGTCGTCGCGGGCGGCGCCGGTCTCGTAGAAGGTCTGCTGGGACACGAAGTTGCCCACCGACAGCAGAAAGAGCTCGGAGCGCGCGTCGCGCTCGCTGCCGCGGCCGCCCTCGTAGGTACGCAGTACGCGGCCCGTCGAGGTCACGCGCGAGGCGGGCTGCGCCTTCACGGACCTGGTGTTGAATCGCGCCATGGTGAATTCCCCCGAATTCTTTTCGGAGGGAGACGCGACAGAAGGAGGGTGCCCGAGATCGGAATCGGCGACGGGAACATCCGGATGCTCTGCCGAATTGAGCTACACCGACCCGAAGTCGGTGACGGGATTCGAACCCGCAACACTCCGGTCAAGGAAGTATCCGTTGCCTGCGCACCGGGCACCCTGCCATCTGCTGCGCCTCCCGAGATCAAGTGGGCGGCGGCATGGGATTCTTTGGAGAGAAGAAGTAGCCGCGGCCCGCGCACCGGGAGGTGCATGAAGTTGCATGAAATTGCATGAAGTTATGGGTGTCCAGAGTTCAGGTCGGCGGAACCGACAAGGTGCTCTAACCCCTGAGCTACACCGGCGCGTTGTGCCGGAGACGGGACTCGAACCCGTGACCGCCCCATTATGAGTGGAAGTAGGTCCTGCCTTCGCACCTGGACGTTCATCACTCTAAAAGGGCAGCCGTCGCTCGGGCGACCGAATTAATTACCGGCGCTTCTGCCGCTTCCACGGCCCCGTGATCGCCAGCATGATGCCGGGCGTCTGGATGTTGGCGTACAGGGTCCGGCCGTCGGGCGAGAAGGTGACGCCGGTGAACTCGCTGTAATCGGGGTCGTCCTCGGTGCCGAGGTTCAGCTCGTTGCGGGCGATGGGGTAGGTGCGCCCGCTGTCGGTGGCGCCGAACAGGTGCTGGACGCCCTCGCCGTCCTCGGCGATGACCAGGCCGCCGTACGGGGAGACGGTGATGTTGTCGGGGCCGTCGAAGGCGCCGTCGGCCGACGGGTCGGCGTTGACGCCGAGGAGGACCTTGAGGGTGAGGGTGCGGCGCTTGGGATCGTAGAACCAGACCTGGCCGTCGTGGGGGCGACCGGGGCTCTCGTCACGCGCGAAGGAGGTGACGACGTAGGCGCCGCCGTCCGCCCACCACATGCCCTCCAGCTTGCGCGCGCGGGTGACCTCACCGGCGGCGAACTGCTTGCGCACCGAGGTGGTCTTCGCGTCGCGGTCGGGGACGTCGGCCCAGTCGACGCCGTAGACGGTGCCGGTCTTCGTCGCGCGGGAGAGGTCGTCGACAAACGTGCCGCCGGAGTCGAAGCACTTGAACGCCTGGAGGACCCCGGCGTCGTCGGCGAGGGTGCGCAGCCGGCCGCGGCCGTGCCGGAAGTGCTCGGGCGGCGTCCAGCGGTAGAGCAGGCCGTTGGGTCCTGAGGCGTCCTCGGTGAGGTAGGCGTGGCCGCGCCTGGGGTCGATGACGACGGCCTCGTGGGCGTAGCGGCCGAGGGCCTTGACCGGCTGGGGGTCGCGGTTGGCGCGGCGGTCCTCGGGGTCGACCTCGAAGACGTAGCCGTGGTCCTTGGTCATCCCCTCCTCGCCGGCCTTGTCCTCGGTCTCCTCGCAGGTCAGCCAGGTGCCCCACGGGGTGCTGCCGCCCGCACAGTTCTGGGCGGTGCCGGCGATGCCGACCCACTCGGCGACGTGGCCGCCGCGGCGGACCTCGACGACGGTGCAGCCGCCGCCGGCGGCCGGGTCGTAGACGAGGCCCTCGGTGAGCGGGACGGGGTGCCGCCAGTCGTCGCGGTGGCCGCCGAGTTCGTGGTTGTTGACGAGGAGGGTGGTGCCGCGCGGGCCGTCGAAGGTGGCGGTGCCGTCGTGGTTGGACGGGGTGTACTCGCCGGACTCCAGCTTGGTCCGCCCCGAGTAGGTGATGATCTCGTAGCTGAAGCGGGCGGGCAGGGCGAGGATGCCGTCCGGGTCGGGGATCAGCGGTCCGTAGCCGACGCCGCCGTGGTCGTGCCCGTGGTCGTGATCATGGTCGTGGCCGTGGCCGTGGCCGTGTTCCTCCCCGACGCTCTCGGTGTCCGTGGACGCGAGGGCGTTCGGAGCGGTGGCGAGGGCGCCGACGCTGCCCGCCAGTGCGACTCCGGCGCCGGTGAGCGCGGATCGACTGGCGAAGTCCCTGCGGGTGAGCGACATGGTGTCTCCTGTGACGGTGGGCGTGCCGTGGAGGGTGGCGGACCTCGGTTCCGGCGTCACGCTCGCGCCCGTGCCTGAACGGGAGTCCCGCCCGTGTCTGAACAGGAGTTGAACGGGCGAAGGCCTCTCCCCGCCACCGCTCATCCCTGCCCGCCGCTCATCCCTGCCCGCCGCTCATCCCTGCCCGCCGCTCATCCCTGCCCGCCGCTCATCCCTGCCCGCCGCTCGTCCCCGCCCGCCGCTCATCCCTGCCCGCCGCTCAACCGCCCTGCTGCGAGCGTGCCTTGAACGCCGCCTTGCGGGCCTCCTTGGCGATCTTCTTGTCGGGGTGCAGCCGCCCCATCGCCTCCAGGACGTCCGGTGCGGCCGGGTGCTCGACCCGCCAGGCCGTGTCGAAGAAGCCGCTGTGCTGGCGGGCGAGGCCCTCCACCAGGGCGCGCAGTTCCTCGGAGTTGCCCTCGGCGGCGAGCTGTGCGGCGACGGTGTCGATGGTCAGCCAGAAGACCATCTCCTGCGGCGGGGCGGGCACGTCCCGGGCTCCGTGCTCGGTCAGCCACACCCGGGCCAGGCCGCCCAGCTCGGCGTCGTCGAGGACCTCGCGCAGCGCGGGCTCGGCCTCGCCGCCGACGAGGGAGAGCGCCTGCTGGCAGCGCAGCCGGCGCAGGGGCGCGCCGGTGTCGGAGCCGCGTGCCGCCGCCAGCAGTTCGCGGGCGGCGTCCAGCGGGCTCCGTCCGGCGAGCCACAGCTCGGTCTCGGCGTGGGCCGCGGCCGGCGGGAAGGGGGCGGTGCCGTCGAGCAGCGCGTCGGCGCCCTTGTCGGCGAGGTCACCGACGGCGGGGGCCTCGAAGCCGGCGTCCAGGAGCCGGGCGCGCAGTCCGTACAGTCCCAGCGGAGTGAGGCGCACCATGCCGTAGCGGGCGACGTCGGTGTCGTCGACGGGGGCGGCGGGCTCCTCGTCGGCGTCGGCCATCAGCGCCTCGTCGACCGGCTGGTACTCGACGATTCCGACCGGTTCAAGCAGCCGGAACTGGTCGTCCAGGCGCATCATCGCGTCCGACACCTGCTCAAGGACCTCGTTGCTGGGCTCGCCCATGTCGCTGGGCACGATCACGGAGGCGGCCAGCGCGGGCAGGGGCACCGGGGCGTCGCCGGGGCCGTCCTCGCCGACGGTGAGCAGGTAGAGGTTGCCGAGCACGCCGTCGAGGAACTCGGACTCTGCGTCGGGGTCCCAGTCGAGGGAGGACAGGTCGACCTCGCCGCCCTCGGCCATCGCGTCGACCAGGTCGTCGAGGTCGGGCACGCTCGCGTCGGCGAGTACCGCCTCCAGGGCGGTGAGCCAGACCCCGAGCACGTCCTGGGGGGAGCCGCCGGTGAGCAGGGCGAGATCCTCGCCGGCCGCCACGGTGCCTGCCTCCTCGTCGGTGATCTCGACGAGCCCGGTGTCCACGGCGATCCGCCAGGCCTCGCTCGCGTACGCCGCCGCGTCGTCCCCGGTCAGCCCGAGCTGCTCGGCCGCCGCCGGCAACTGCTCGTCGACGAGTCCGCCGCCGGCGTCGACGCGGGTGTCCGGTCCGGCCCAGCGGGCCAGCCGGGCGGCCCGGGCGAGCACTGGTGCGGACAGTGCGTCGCGGGCCAGCTCGGCTTCGGGCCGCAGCCGTGCGGGCGGCAGGGTGGAGCTGTCTGACATCGGCTGTTTCTCCTCGCGCGCCTTGACCGCCGTACGACCGGTCCGGACGCCGTACGGCTCAACCGCTCAGCCTAGACGGGTTTCCACCGATGCCGCCCGGTTCATCTCCCCGTCGGGTGGTGTACATGGCCGAAACCTTGACAACCGGCGTGGCCAAGCAGGAGATTGACGCGCGTAGAAAGCGGGGGAATCCGGGGGCCCGGGGAAGCCGGGTGGACAAGTGTTCACGCGGTTCCAGGTGTGCCCGGTGGCCCCACGCCCCGCCCCACCCTCGTCCCGGCGCCACGTCACGTCCCCGGAGGGATCCCGTTGGCCAGCACGTCCTCCGCGCGCCTCGCCGCGCTCACCGTCGCCGCCGTCTGCTCGGCGGCGTCCACCGTCGTCCTCACCTCACCCGCGCAGGCCGGTTCCGCACCCGCGCAGGCCGCCTCCGCCGACGCCGCTTCCGTGCGCGTCCACGACATCCAGGGCAGCACCCGCCTGTCGCCGTACGCCGGCAAGCAGGTCGCGGACGTGGCCGGAATCGTCACCGGCGTCCGGGGCTACGGCTCCTCCAAGGGCTTCTGGATCCAGGACCCGCGGCCGGACGCCGACCCGGCCACCAGCGAGGGCGTCTTCGTCTTCACCGGCTCCGCCCCGGAGGTCGCCGCCGGTGACGCGGTCACCGTCTCCGGCACGGTCTCGGAGTACGTCCCGGGCGGTACGTCCTCGGGGAACCAGTCGCTGACCGAGATCACCCGCCCGACGGTCACCGTCGTCTCCGGCGGCAACGCCCTGCCGGCCGCGACGACCGTCTCCGCCCGCTCGGTGCCGCGCGCGTACGCCCCCGAGGGCGACGAGGCCGCGAACGGCTCGGTCAACGGCCTGACGCTGCGGCCGGGGAAGTACGCCCTGGACCACTACGAGTCCCTGGAGGGCATGAACGTCCGGGTGGCCGACGCCCGTGTGGTCGGCGCCTCGGACCCGTACACCGAGCTGTGGGTGACGGTGAAGCCCTGGGAGCACGCCAACCGCCGCGGCGGCACGGTGTACGGCTCCTACGACGCGCAGAACACCGGCCGGCTCCAGATCCAGTCGCTGGGCAAACCGGCCGACTTCCCCGACGCCACCGTGGGCGACACCCTCGCCGGCACCACCGCCGGTCCGCTGGACTACAACCAGTACGGCGGCTACACGCTGGTCGCGAGCGAGATCGGCACGCTGGAGAGCGGCGGCCTGGAGCGTGAGTCGACGCGGCGGCACAGCGCCCGCGAGCTGGCGGTGGCGACGTACAACGTCGAGAACCTCGACCCGTCCGACGACACCTTCGCCGCGCACGCCGACACGATCGTGCACCGCCTCAAGTCCCCCGACATCGTGTCGCTGGAGGAGATCCAGGACAACAGTGGCGCCACGGACGACGGCACGGTGGCCGCCGACGCGACGGTCGGCAAGCTGATCGACGCCGTCGTCGCGGCCGGCGGCCCGCGCTACGCGTGGCGGGGCATCGACCCGGTCGACAAGGCGGACGGCGGCCAGCCCGGCGGCAACATCCGCCAGGCGTTCCTGTTCAACCCGGAGCGGGTCTCCTTCACCGACCGCGAGGGCGGCGACGCGACCACCGCTACGGGGGTGCGCAAGGTGCGCGGCAAGGCGGCGCTGACCCTCTCCCCTGGGCGCGTCGATCCGGCGAACCCGGCCTGGGAGGACAGCCGCAAGCCGCTGGCCGGCGAGTTCGTCTTCCGCGGCCGTACGGTCTTCGTCATCGCCAACCACTTCAACTCCAAGGGCGGCGACCAGGGTCTGACGGCGCGGTACCAGCCGCCCGCGCGCGGTTCGGAGACCCAGCGCCACCTCCAGGCGAAGGCGGTGAACACCTTCGTCAAGGAGATCCTGTCCGCCCAGAAGCACGCGGACGTGATCGCTCTCGGCGACATCAACGACTTCGAGTTCTCGACGACCACGCGCATCCTGGAGGACGACGGCGCCCTGTGGTCGGCGGTCAAGTCGCTGCCGCGCGGTGAGCGTTACTCGTACGTCTACCAGGGCAACAGCCAGGTCCTGGACCAGATCCTGGTCAGCCCGTCGGTCCGGCACGGCGGGCACCTGTCCTACGACAGCGTCCACGTCAACGCCGAGTTCCACGACCAGATCAGCGACCACGACCCGCAGGTGCTGCGGTTCCGTCCGTAGTCCGACGCGCACGACGCGAGGAGGGGCCGGGGCCCCTCCTCGTACTCTCGTTACCCTCGTACCGTCATACCCGCTTTCGCCCCGGCCGGTGCCCGTTCGCTCGCGCGAGGCCGGTTCAGCAGTGTCCGTGGTGCCGGCGGCTCAGCAGGCCGACGGCGACCACCGCGCCGGCCGCCGCCCCGGCGACGAGCATCACGCGCGGATGCCCGAACCCGGCGCGCACCGCGCCGCGGGCCCGCCCCGGCACGCGTCCCTCGGCGGTGTGCCGGGCCCGGCCTGCCTTGTCCTGCACCGTGTGACCTGCCCTGCCCGCCTTGTCCTGCGCGGTGTGGCCCGCCTGGGTGGCGGTACTGCGGAGCTGGACGGTCATGGCACCGGCCTTGTCCCGCAGGTCGGCGGCGCGGGCCTTGGCGCGGCCCTTCACGTCCGCCTTGCCCGCCAGCTCCTCCACGGTGTCGCCGAGCTCGCCGCGGGTCTGTTCGATCTGCGTTCGCAGCTCGTCGGGGCCCTTGGCTCCGCCGGTCGGCTGTGCGGTGGAGCCGGTCCTCGTACCGTCCCCGCTCGTCGCGTCGGTCATCGATGCGCCCTTTCCCTGATCTGGTCGACGTCCGCCCGGACGCTGCCGAGCGTCTCCTCGGGCTTGGGGGGTACGGCTCGTCGGAGCTGGGCGCGACCGGTCATGGCCAGTACGCCGGCGATCACGAAGAGAGCCACCGTGACGATGAGCGCCGCGGCCCAGACGGGCAGTACCAGCGAGAGCGCGGCGGTGGCCGTGCCGGCCAGGGCGAACAGGCCCACATACGCGATGGCGCCCGCGGCACCGAGCATTCCGCCGCCCCGCCCGGCGCGTTTGCCCTTCTGGGCCAGCTCCATCTTGGCGAGGGCCACTTCCTGGCGCACGAGCCGGGAGAGCTGTTCGGTGGCCTGACCGACGAGTTCGCCCACGGAGTGCTGCTCGTCGTGCACCGGCCTGGTGTGCATGGTTCCGGTCACGGTGTTCCGCCTCCTCTCGGTTCGGAGCAACCCGAGTACCCGTGGCCGACTGGCACTACCCCTGCCCTCTTGACCTGTCTTCCTCACACGATCGCGCAGCGTTCCTTACAGGTACGTCGTAGCGAATTTAAGTGGAGCTACATGATTTGTGGGCCGACACTACTCGCATGACGACAGTCCACGACCGCCCCTGTCCGCCGCCCTTCGGCCGCGCCCTGTGCGCCATGGTCACGCCCTTCACCGAGTCCGGCGCGCTCGATCTCGACGGTGCGCAGCGGCTCGCCGACCGGCTGGTCTCGCGGGGCTGCGACGGCCTCGTGCTGTCCGGCACCACGGGCGAGTCGCCGACCACCTCGGACGCCGAGAAGGCCGCGCTGGTGACGGCGGTGCGCGAGGCAGTCGGGGACCGGGCGGCACTGGTCGCCGGGGTGGGCACGGCGGACACCCGGCACACCGTGGAACTGGCCCTGGCCGCCGAGAAGGCCGGCGCGGACGGACTGCTGGTGGTCGCGCCGTACTACAGCAGGCCCCCGCAGGACGCCCTGGAGGCGCACTTCCTGGAGGTCGCCGACGCCAGTGGCCTGCCCCTCGCCCTCTACGACATCCCCGCCCGCACCGGCACCCGCATCGAACCCGACACGCTCGTCCGCCTCGCGGAGCACCCCCGGATCGTCGCCGTCAAGGACTGCTCCTACGACCTCCTCGGCACCCAGAAGGTGCTCTCCCGCACCGGCCTGGCGTACTACGCGGGCTGCGACGAGCAGATCCTCGCCCTGTACGCGATCGGGGCGGCCGGATACGTCAGTACCGTCGCCAACGCCGCACCGGACCTGTTCCGGGCCGTCCTCGACGCCTTCGACGCGGGCGACACCGGACGGGCCGCCGGGCTCCAGCGCCGGGCCATCGGGCTGATCGAGGCGGTGATGGCTGCCGGACTGCCCGGCACGGTCACCACGAAGGCCCTCCTCGGCGCGCTGGGCCTGCCCGCGGGCCCGGTCCGCGCACCGCTGCGGCCCGCGGACCAGGAGACCACGGCCGGTCTGCTGAAGGCGTACGAGGAACTGGTCGCCGGCGTGGATCAGTTCCAGGCGTAGCCGTCGCCGAAGAGCAGGGTGTGTTCCAGTACGTCCTCCGCCGGGTCGTCGATCTGCCCCACGTGGACGTTGAGGAGTCCCACCCGGGGACCGTTGTGCGAACCGGTCGTCGTCTCGTCGGCCTGCGCGGTCCCCGCAGCCCCTGCCGGACCCCAGCACACCAGCACGGCGGCGCCTGCCCCGGCCAGCCAACGCGCCACGTTCCCCGCCCGCTCATTCGTCATACCAGGCCCCTCGTTTCGTCGGATCGGCGTCTGATCGGACCCTGCGTCCACCCGTTCATCCGCCAGGACCACCGGAAGGTCACGGTGAGTCATCCGTACGGGCGCGGCGGGCACCGCCCAACGCGTTGGCGCCGGGCGCCCTGCGCGCCCTACGGTCACCCCGATGAGCAGAAGACGCTACGTGGCCCGGGGCGTCCCGGGCGGATACCGGATCTGGGACAACCGCGGCCACCGCTGGTGGGGCGACCTCTACGAACTGTGCCCCGACGATCTCCTGACCGAGCTGAACGGCGCGGCCGACCAGGCCCGCGTCACCGCCCTGCTGAAGCGGTACCGGGCCCTGAAACGCTGACCGCCGTAGGCTGAGCCCCGCAGGTGACCGACAGACGGCGACAGGGCGACAGGAGGCGACCGAGGTGCCGGAGAAGACGCCGACCGAGCCGCCTGAGCCGACGGTGGCCGACGTGATGGCCGAGCTGGCCGGGCTCGAGGACTCGCGGGTCCGGGCGGTGAACGAGAAGCACGGTGACGACCACGGTGTGAACCTCACCAGGCTGCGCGCGCTCGCGAAGCGGCTGAGGACACAGCCGCAGCCGGAACTCGCGCGCCCGCTCTGGGCGACGGGCGACACCGCCGCACGGCTGCTGGCGCTCCTCGTCTGCCGCCCGAAGGCCTTCACGCGCGACGAGCTGGACACCATGCTGCGCGAGGCGCGCACTCCCAAGGTGCACGACTGGCTCGTCAACTACGTGGTGAAGAAGAACCCGTACGCCGAGGAGGTGCGCGTGGCCTGGTCCGCCGACCCGGACCCGGTGGTCGCGAGTGCCGGCTGGGCGCTCACCGCCGAACGCGTGGCGAGGAGGCCGGCGGGTCTCGACCTCCCGGGCCTGCTCGCCACCATCGAGGCGGAGATGAAGGACGCCCCGGACCGCCTGCAGTGGGAGATGAACCACTGCCTGGCCCGGATCGGCATCGAACACCCCGAGCACCGCGCCCGTGCGATCGCCGTCGGCGAGCACCTCGGAGTCCTGGAGGACTACCCGACTTCCCCGGGCTGCACCTCCCCGTACGCCCCCGTCTGGATCACGGAGATCGTGCGCCGGCAACAGGAGAAGGCCGCCCCCGGCAACGCGTGAGCGCCCTCCCCGCGGCCGGCGGAAAGGGCGCTCGGCGCCGAGCGTAACGTCGGCTCAGTTGTGGCTGTGCAGGATCTCGTTCAGGCCGCCCCACACCGCGTTGTTCGGGCGGGCCTCGACCGTGCCCGTGACCGAGTTGCGGCGGAAGAGGATGTTGGAGGCGCCGGAGAGGTCGCGGGCCTTGACGACCTGGCCGTCGGGCATGGTGACGCGGGTGCCGGCGGTGACGTAGAGGCCGGCCTCGACGACGCACTCGTCGCCCAGCGCGATGCCGACGCCCGCCTCGGCGCCGACCAGGCAGCGCTCGCCGATGGTGATGCGGACGTTGCCGCCGCCGGAGAGGGTGCCCATGGTGGACGCGCCGCCGCCGATGTCGGAGCCGTCGCCGACGACGACGCCGGCGGAGACGCGGCCCTCGACCATCGAGGTGCCGAGCGTGCCGGCGTTGAAGTTGACGAAGCCCTCGTGCATGACCGTGGTGCCCTCGGAGAGGTGCGCGCCGAGCCGGACCCGGTCGGCGTCGGCGATGCGGACGCCCTTGGGGGCGACGTAGTCCGTCATGCGGGGGAACTTGTCGATCGAGGTCACCTGAAGGTGCAGGCCCTCGGCGCGGGCGTTGAGGCGGACCTTCTCGACGTCGTCGACGGCGACCGGGCCCAGCGAGGTCCAGGCGACGCTGGCGAGGTGGGCGAACTGGCCGTCCAGGCTCAGGCCGTGCGGCTTGACCAGGCGGTGGGAGAGCAGGTGCAGGCGCAAATAGACGTCGTGCGTGTCGAGCGGCTTGTCGTCCAGCGAGGAGATGACCGTGCGGACCGCGACCACCTCGACGCCCCGGCGGGCGTCCGGACCGATCGCCGCGGTCGCGCCGCCGCCCAGGAGGTCGGCGGCCTGCTCGGCGGTGAGCCGCTCGGTGCCGGCGGGGCCGGGGTCCTCGGCAGTCGCGGCGGTCAGTTCGGGCGCCGGGAACCAGGTGTCGAGGACGGTGCCGTCGGCGGCGACGGTGGCAAGCCCGGCGGCCACGGCGCCGGTCGTACGGGGAGCAGTCGTGTCGGTCATGAGGGCAACCTAACCGGCTGCCGCCGGTGGAAGCGAGCCGGGACCGCGGCCGTCTCGGGTGCCGGGCTCGGGGACGACCCGCGCCAGGACCTCCCGTGCGTACATCTCGTCGTAGGGCGTGTCCGTCAGCAGGACCTGGAGGCAGATGCCGTCCAGTACGGCGACGAGGGCGCGGGCCGTCACCGGGTCCGTGCGCCGGGCCAGGAGGGCGCCGACGCCCTCGGCCCACTCGGCGGCGACCGGACGCAGGGCGGGGCGGCGCAGGGCGGCCAGGTACAGCTCGTACTCCAGCTCGACGCCGGTGCGGTCGCCGCCCAGCCACTCGCCGAGGACGCGCGCGAGTTCGCCGGGCAGGTCGGCGTCGGGGGCGAGGGCGGCGTCGGGGGCGGACAGGGCCGGGTGCGCGGCGACCACCTTGGCGAAGCCCTCGTTGGCCTGGCGCAGGGCGGCGACCAGGAGTTCGTCCAGGGTCGCGAAGTGGTACGTCGTGGAGCCGAGGGGGACGTCCGCCTCGGCGGCGACGGTGCGGTGGCTGAGGCCGGCGATGCCCTTCTCCCCCACGACCCGGATCGCCGCGTCGATGATCCGCTGCCGTCGCTCGGGGTCGTGGCGGCGGGACATCAGTGCGCACCGTCCAGGTTGAGGACGACGACGCCGATGATGATCAGCGCGATGCCGGCGGCCTTGGTCGCCGTCATCCCCTCACCCATGAAGGCCACGCCGATCGTGGCGATGGCGGCCGTGCCCACGCCGGCCCAGATGGCGTACGCGGTGCCCACGGAGAGGATCTTCAGGGTCTGGGCGAGGAGTGCGAAGGAGAGTACGTACCCGAGCGTCGTCAGCAGCGAGGGGACCAGCTTGCTGAAGCCCTCGCTGTACTTCATGGCGGTGGTCCCGGCGACCTCGGCGGCGATGGCTCCGGCCAGGAGCAGATATCCCATGCGTACGAGCGTACATAACGAGAGTACGCGGGGACAGGGAAACAGCGACACGGGAAACAGCCACACGGAAAACGGCGGCACCCGAGGGGTGCCGCCGTTCTCCGGAACGGTGCCGGTGTGTCTCAGACGGTGTGTCTCAGACGTTGAAACCGAGCGCGCGCAACTGCTCGCGGCCGTCGTCCGTGATCTTGTCGGGGCCCCACGGCGGCATCCAGACCCAGTTGATGCGCAGCTCGTTGACGAGGCCGTCCGTGGCGGACTTGGCCTGGTCCTCGATCACGTCCGTCAGCGGACAGGCCGCCGACGTCAGGGTCATGTCGATGGTGGCGATGTTCGCGTCGTCGATGTGGACGCCATAGATCAGGCCCAGGTTGACGACGTCGATGCCCAGCTCGGGGTCCACGACGTCCAGCAGGGCCTCGCGGACCTCCTCCTCGGAGGCCGGTTTCATTTCCACGGTCTCACTCATGCCGTCGTCTCCTTCTCGGCGTCGGCGCCGTCCAGTGCCTGGGCCGTCGCGTCCTTCCAGGCCATCCAGCTCAGCAGGGCGCACTTGACCCGGGCCGGGTACTTCGAGACCCCGGCGAACGCGACCGCGTCCTCCAGGACCTCCTCCATCGCGTCGTCGGGCTCGATCCTGCCCTTGGACTGCATCAGCTCCAGGAAGGTCTCCTGGATCCGCCGCGCCTGGGCCAGGTCCTTGCCGACCAGCAGCTCGTTCAGCACGGAGGCGCTCGCCTGGCTGATCGAGCAGCCCTGGCCCTCATAGCTGACGTCACTGATCGTCGTACCGTCGTACTTCACGCGGAGCGTGATCTCGTCGCCGCATGTCGGGTTGACGTGGTGGACCTCGGCGTCGCCATCCCGCAAGCCCCGCCCGTGCGGGTTCTTGTAGTGGTCCAGGATGACTTCCTGGTACATGGAGTCCAGCTTCATGCTCTTCGCTCGTCCCGTCAGCCGAAGAAGTTCCGTACGTGCTCCAGGCCGTCGACCAGCGCGTCGATCTCGGTCGGCGTGGAGTACAGATAGAACGACGCTCGCGTGGTCGCAGGAATTCCGTAGCGCAGGCAGACGGGGCGGGCGCAGTGGTGCCCGACCCGGACCGCGATGCCCTGCTCGTCCAGTACCTGACCCACGTCGTGCGGGTGGATGTCTCCCAGCGTGAAGGAGATCGCCGCGCCGCGCTCCTCGGCCGTCGTCGGGCCGATGATGCGCAGGTCGGGGACCTCCAGCAGACGCTTGACCGCGTACTCGGTCAGCGCGTGCTCGTGGGCGAGGATCTTGTCCATGCCGATCGAGTTCAGATAGTCGATCGCCGCGCCGAGACCGACCGCCTGCGCGACCGGGGGTGTGCCCGCCTCGAACTTGTGCGGGGCCGGGGCGTAGGTGGAGGAGTGCATCGAGACGGTCTCGATCATCTCGCCGCCGCCGAGGAACGGCGGGAGGTCCTCAAGGAGCTCCTGGCGGCCCCACAGGACGCCGATGCCGGTCGGGCCGCACATCTTGTGGCCGGTGAAGGCCACGAAGTCGGCCTGGAGGGCCTGTACGTCCAGCGGCATGTGCGGCGCGGCCTGGGAGGCGTCGATGCAGACGAGGGCGCCGACCTCCTGGGCGCGGCGCACGATCGCCTCGACCGGGTTCTGGGTGCCCAGGATGTTGGAGACCAGCACGAAGGAGACGATCTTCGTCTTCTCGGTGATGACCTCGTCGATGTTGGACAGGTCCAGGCGGCCGTCGTCGGTGAGGCCGAACCAGCGGAGCTTCGCGCCGGTGCGCTGCGCCAGCAACTGCCACGGCACGATGTTGGAGTGGTGCTCCATCTCCGTGATGACGATCTCGGTCTCGTGGTCCACGCGGTAGGGGTCGTCGGCCCAGCCCAGCATGTTCGCGACGAGGTTGAGGGACTCCGAGGCGTTCTTGGTGAAGATCACCTCGTCGCGCGAGGGCGCGTTGATGAACTCCGCGACCTTGTCACGTGCGCCCTCGTACAGCGCCGTGGCCTCCTCGGCGAGGACGTGCACGCCTCGGTGGACGTTGGCGTTGTAGCGCTCGTAGTAGTCGCTGAGCGCGTCCAGCACCTGTCGCGGCTTCTGGCTGGTCGCCGCGTTGTCCAGGTACACGAGCTTGTGCCCGTCGTGGACCTGGCGGTCCAGGATGGGGAAGTCCTTGCGGATCGCCTCGCCCAGAAGCCTGGACTCGTCGAGGAGGCCCGGCAGCTCTGTCACTCGGATGCGCCACCCTTCGTGTATGCCTCGTAGCCCTCGGCCTCCAGCTTGTCGGCCAGCTCGGGGCCGCCCGACTCGGCGATGCGGCCGTTCGCGAAGACGTGGACGTGGTCGGGCTTGATGTAGCGCAGGATGCGCGTGTAGTGCGTGATCAGCAGCGTGCCGACCGCACCGGACTCGCGGACTCGGTTGACTCCCTCGGAGACGACGCGCAGGGCGTCGACGTCGAGGCCGGAGTCGGTCTCGTCGAGAACCGCGATCTTCGGCTTGAGCAGCTCGAGCTGGAGGATCTCGTGGCGCTTCTTCTCACCGCCGGAGAAGCCCTCGTTGACGTTGCGCTCGGCGAAGGCGGGGTCCATGTTGAGGTTCTGCATGGCCTCCTTGACCTCCTTCACCCAGGTGCGCAGCTTGGGGGCCTCGCCGCGGACGGCGGTGGCGGAGGTGCGCAGGAAGTTGGAGACCGAGACGCCGGGCACCTCGACCGGGTACTGCATGGCGAGGAACAGGCCGGCGCGGGCGCGCTCGTCGACGGACATCTCCAGGACGTCCTCGCCGTCGAGGGTGACGGTGCCGCTGGTGATCGTGTACTTGGGGTGACCCGCGAGCGAGTAGGCGAGGGTGGACTTGCCGGAGCCGTTGGGGCCCATGATGGCGTGCGTCTCGCCCTGCTTCACGGTGAGGTCGACGCCCTTGAGGATCTCCTTCGTGGCGTTGTCGGCCTCGACGGTGACGTGCAGGTCTCGGATTTCAAGCGTTGCCATGGGTGCCTCAGGACTCCTGGGTGAGGGAGACGAGCACGTCGTCCCCTTCGATCTTTACGGGGTAAACGGGGACGGGGCGCGTCGCCGGAAGACTGTCGGGCTTGCCGGAACGGAGGTCGAAGCGCGAGCCGTGCAGCCAGCACTCGATGTGGCAGTCGTCGACCTCGCCCTCGGCGAGGGAGACGTTCGCGTGCGAACAGATGTCGTTGATCGCGAAGACCTCGCCCTCGGTCCGCACGACGGAGATGGGCGTGCCGTCGAGTTCCACCCGCTTGGGGGTGTCCTCCTCCAGCTCGTCCGCTCCACAGACGCGTACGAAGGTCATGCGACCGACGCCTCCAGCTCCTCTTCGATCTTGGTGAGGAGGCGCTCCTCGATGTCCGCGACGCCGATCTGCTGGACCAGCTCGGCGAAGAAGCCGCGGACCACCAGGCGGCGGGCGTCGATCTCGGGGATGCCGCGCGCCATCAGGTAGAAGAGCTGCTCGTCGTCGAAGCGGCCGGTGGCGGAGGCGTGGCCGGCGCCGACGATCTCGCCGGTCTCGATCTCCAGGTTCGGCACCGAGTCGACCCGGGCGCCGTCGGTGAGGACGAGGTTGCGGTTCATCTCGTAGGTGTCGGTGCCCTCGGCCTTGGCCTCGATGAGCACGTCGCCGATCCAGACGGCGTGCGCGTCCTCGCCCTGGAGCGCGCCCTTGTAGACGGCGTTGGACTTGCAGTGCGGGACGTTGTGGTCGACCAGGAGGCGGTGCTCCTGGTGCTGGCCGGCGTCGGTGAAGTACAGACCGAACAGCTCGGCCTCGCCGCCGGGTCCTGCGTAGGCCACGCGCGGGTGCAGCCGGACCAGGTCGCCGCCGAAGGTGACCACGAAGGACTTGAAGCCGGCGTCGCGGCCGATCAGCGCGTTGTGCTGGCCGACGTGCACGGCCTTGTCGTCCCAGTCCTGGACGGAGACGACGGTCAGCTTGGCGCCGTCACCCAGGACGTAGTCCACGTTGGCGGCGAGCACCGCGTCACCGGTGTGGTCGATGACGACCACGGCCTCGGCGAAGGCGCCCAGCTCGACGACCTGGTGGGCGTAGGCGGTGCCGCCCTGGCCGTGCACGGCGATCCGGATCGGCTCGGTGAGGACCGTCTCCTTGGGGACGGTGATCACGCCTGCCTTCTCGAACGCCGAGTAGGCCTGGGCGGCGACCCGGTCCACCGGGGCGCCCGCCCTGCCGATGCGCGCGTCGTCGCGGCCGACGGTCTCGACGACGACGCCCTCGGGCGCGTCGATGTCGACCTTCACGCCGTCGCCGGTGGCGACCGCGGTGCCGTCGTGCAGCCCGCGCAGCCGCTCAAGCGGCGTGAACCGCCACTCCTCCTCGCGGCCGTGGGGGACGGGGAAGTCCGCCACGTCGAAGGACGCGGGTGCGCTCATGCGCGTGGCGACGGTCGACTCGGCGGCCACCGCGATCTGGCCCGCGGTGGTGGACCCCACGGGGATGTTCTGAGCCTCAGCCATGGCTGTCGGTCTGCTCTCTTCCTGCGTCAGAAATCTGGCGACTGCTTCGGGGGGCGGGTCTCAGCCGACCGCGCCTTCCATCTGCAGCTCGATCAGCCGGTTGAGTTCGAGGGCGTACTCCATGGGCAGCTCCTTCGCGATCGGCTCGACGAAGCCGCGCACGATCATCGCCATCGCCTCGAACTCGGTCAGACCGCGGCTCATCAGGTAGAAGAGCTGGTCCTCGGAGACCTTGGAGACGGTCGCCTCGTGGCCCATGGACACGTCGTCCTCGCGGACGTCCACGTAGGGGTACGTGTCGGAGCGGGAGACGGTGTCGACGAGCAGCGCGTCGCACAGCACGTTCGACTTGGAGCCGTGGGCACCCTCGCCGATCTCGACGAGACCGCGGTAGGAGGTGCGGCCGCCGCCGCGCGCCACGGACTTCGAGACGATGTTGGACGACGTGTTCGGCGCCATGTGGACCATCTTGGAGCCGGCGTCCTGGTGCTGGCCCTCGCCCGCGAAGGCGATGGACAGGGTCTCGCCCTTGGCGTGCTCGCCCATCAGGTAGACGGCCGGGTACTTCATCGTCACCTTGGAGCCGATGTTGCCGTCGATCCACTCCATGGTCGCGCCCTCGTACGCCACGGCGCGCTTGGTGACCAGGTTGTAGACGTTGTTCGACCAGTTCTGGATGGTCGTGTAGCGGCAGCGGGCGTTCTTCTTGACGATGATCTCGACCACGGCGGAGTGCAGCGAGTCCGACTTGTAGATCGGCGCGGTGCAGCCCTCGACGTAGTGCACGTAGGCACCCTCGTCGACGATGATCAGGGTCCGCTCGAACTGGCCCATGTTCTCCGTGTTGATACGGAAGTAGGCCTGGAGCGGGATCTCGACGTGCACGCCCTTCGGCACGTAGATGAAGGAGCCGCCGGACCACACGGCGCTGTTCAGCGACGCGAACTTGTTGTCGCCGACGGGGATGACGGTGCCGAAGTACTCCTTGAAGAGCTCCGGGTGCTCCTTCAGGGCCGTGTCGGTGTCCAGGAAGATGACGCCCTGCTCCTCCAGGTCCTCGCGGATCTGGTGGTAGACGACCTCGGACTCGTACTGGGCCGCGACACCGGCGACGAGGCGCTGCTTCTCCGCCTCGGGGATGCCGAGCTTGTCGTACGTGTTCTTGATGTCCTCGGGCAGGTCCTCCCAGGACTCCGCCTGCTTCTCCGTGGAGCGCACGAAGTACTTGATGTTGTCGAAGTCGATCCCCGACAGGTCCGAGCCCCAGTTCGGCATGGGCTTCTTCTCGAACAGGCGCAGGCCCTTGAGGCGGAGCTTGGTCATCCACTCCGGCTCGGACTTCTTCTCGGAGATGTCCCGGACGACGTCCTCGTTGATGCCGCGCTTGGCAGAGGCGCCGGCCGTGTCGGAGTCGGCCCAGCCGTATTCGTACGTGCCCAGGCCCTCGAGCTCAGGGTGAGCAGTCTCCGTGGGGAGAGTCATGCGGGGTTCCTCCCGGCCGTGCTTGCAGATGCGTGAGCGGTGTTCGTGGGTGGCTGCGCCGCGGGCGGCGGCGCGTGCGAAGTCTTCGGAATGAACGTGGTGCAGACCCCGTCGCCGTGCGCGATGGTCGCGAGCCGCTGTACATGTGTACCGAGCAGCTCGGCGAAAAATTCCGTCTCCGCCTCGCACAACTGCGGAAACTGCTCCGCGACGTGGGCGACCGGGCAGTGGTGCTGGCACAGTTGCTCGCCCTGCTGGGGGTGGGGTGCGCTCCGTGCGGTGGCAGCGTACCCGTCCTTGCTCAGGGCCTTGGCCAGGGCTTCCGCGCGCTTTTCGGCGGGGACGGACTCGACGGCCTTGCGGTACGCGCCCGACTGGGCGGCGATCCTGGCGCGGGCGAAGGCGGCGATCGCCTGCTCCCCGCCCTCCCGCTCGGCGATCCAGCGCAGGGCGTCGGCGGCCAGCTTGTCGTACGACTGGTCGAAGGCGTCCCGGCCGCAGTCGGTGAGCGCGAAGACCTTGGCGGGCCGTCCGCGCGTGCGCGCGCCGTAGACCCGCTGCTCGCGGGCCTCGACCACGTCGTCGGCGACCAGGGCGTCGAGGTGGCGCCGGACGGCGGCCTGGGTCAGGCCCAGGCGTCCGGCGAGCTCGGCGACGGTCGACGGCCCGTGGTCCAGGATGGAGCGCGCGACACGGTTGCGGGTGGACCGCTCACCGGTCGCGAGTTCCTCCTGCGGAGCCTCGCCAACGTTTTTCACAACGCCATTGTTGCGTAATTCATCCGGGGCGGGCAAGCCGGGTCCGGATCATCGGACGGTGCCCTACGTCACTTAGGTATACCTAACGTGACCTGCGGAAACGATCTTTGATCGATCACTGCGGGAAGGGTGAGGAGAGGGCGAGGGGAGGGCGAAGGGAGGGCACGGCGGCAATCGGGTGGCGTCCCCGAGCCGCTTCCGGAACACTCCCCCGCATGCCCACACCCCCTCCCACCGGCCCACTCGTCACCCGGGGCACGATCGCCGCCGGGCTGCGCGAGCTGGGGGTGCGCACCGGCGACACCCTCCTCGCGCACTCCTCCCTCAGCTCCCTCGGCTGGGTCTGCGGAGGGCCCGTCGCCGTCGTCCAGGCACTGCTCGACGTACTCGGTCCGGACGGCACCCTGGTGGTCCCTACCCAGACCGGCGACCTCTCGGACCCGGCGCTGTGGCAGAGCCCGCCGGTGCCCGAGGAGTGGTGGGACACCGTGCGGGCCGCGATGCCCGCCTACGACCCGTTGATCACCCCCTCGCGCGGGGTCGGCGTACTCCCCGAGACGGTGCGCACCTGGCCGGGCGCCCGGCGCAGCGCGCATCCGCAGACCTCCTTCGCGGCCCTCGGCGCACGTGCCGCCGAGGTGGTCGCGGGGCACGCGACCGACTGCCGGCTCGGCGAGCGCAGTCCGCTGGCCACGCTGGAACGGCTGGACGCCCGGGTGCTGCTGCTCGGCGCGGGCTACGAGGCGTGCACCGGCTTCCACCTCGCCGAGTACCGGATCCCCTCCCCCCTGGTGGAGGTGGGGCGCCCGGGGCCGGTGGGCTGGGAGCGGGTGACCGAGGTGTCGATCACGTCGGAGCGGTTCGACGAACTGGGCCACGACTTCGAGCGCGACCGTCCCGTCGTACGCGCGAGGCTCGGCGCGGCCGACGTACGCCTGTTCCCACTGCCGGACGCGGTCGCCTACGCCGAACGGTGGCTGACCACGCACCGCCCGCGCGACTGAGGCCCGCACGCAGGTGCGGTGAGGAGTTTTCCACACCCCCGCGCCCGATGGCCCGTCCACCTACCTAGACTCGTGACCCATGCGAAGCGAGCCCGTCGTCCAGGTCCAGGCCCTGGTGAAGCGGTACGGCACGAAGACCGCGGTGGACGGCCTCGACCTGGTGGCCCGTACGGGTGTCACCGCCGTGCTCGGTCCCAACGGGGCGGGCAAGACGACCACGGTCGAGACCTGCGAGGGATACCGGAGGCCGGACTCCGGGACCGTGCGCGTCCTGGGCCTGGACCCGGTGAGACAGGGCTCCGAGCTGCGCCCGCGGATCGGCGTGATGCTCCAGTCCGGCGGCGTCTACTCCGGTGCGCGCGCGGACGAGATGCTGCGCCACGTCGCGAAGCTGCACGCCCATCCGCTGGACGTCGGCGCGCTGATCGAGCGGCTCGGGCTCGGCTCCTGCGGCCGCACGACGTACCGCAGGCTCTCTGGCGGGCAGCAGCAGCGGCTGGCCCTCGCGATGGCCGTGGTCGGCCGCCCTGAGCTGGTGTTCCTGGACGAGCCGACCGCGGGCCTGGACCCGCAGGCCCGCCGCGCCACCTGGGACCTCGTACGGGACCTGCGCGGCGACGGCGTCTCGGTGATCCTCACCACGCACCACATGGACGAGGCCGAGCAACTGGCCGACGACGTCGCCATCGTCGACACCGGCCGGGTCGTCGCACAGGGCTCCCCGGAGGAGCTGTGCCGCGGCGGCGCCGAGAACACCCTGCGGTTCTCCGGCCGCCCCGGACTGGACGTCGCGTCCCTGCTCAAGGCGCTCCCCGCGGACTCCGCGGCAGCCGAGCTGACGCCGGGCTCCTACCGGGTGAACGGCGAGGTCGACCCGCAACTGCTCGCGACGGTGGCCTCCTGGTGCGCCCAGCACGGAGTGATGCCGGACCGCATCTCGGTGGAACGGCACACCCTGGAGGACGTGTTTTTGGAGCTGACGGGCAGGGAGCTGCGTTCATGACGACGACCACGGACACCGCCGGGAGCACCGGCGGCACCGGCCCCGGCACCTACGCCCCGAAGCCCGGCGCCGCTCCGCTGGGGCGCATGATCGCGGCGCAGGCCGTCCTCGAGACGAAGATGCTGCTGCGCAACGGCGAGCAACTGCTGCTGACGGTGATCATCCCGACGCTGCTGCTCGTCCTGTTCAGCTCCGTGGACATCATCGACACCGGAGCCGGCGAGGCCGTCGACTTCCTCGCCCCCGGCATTCTCGCGCTCGCCGTGCTGTCGACGGCGTTCACCGGGCAGGCCATCGCCACCGGCTTCGAGCGCCGGTACGGGGTGCTGAAGCGGCTGGCCGCCTCACCGCTGCCCCGCTGGGCCCTGATGACCGCGAAGACGGCGTCGGTCCTGGTCACCGAGGTGCTCCAGATCGTCCTGCTGACGGTGATCGCCTTCGCGCTGGGCTGGTCGCCGCACGGCAACCCGGCCGCCGTGCTGCTGCTCCTGGTCCTCGGCACCGCCGCCTTCTCCGGGCTCGGGCTGCTCATGGCGGGCACGCTGAAGGCGGAGGCCACGCTGGCCGCCGCCAACCTGGTCTTCCTGCTGCTCCTCGTGGGCGGCGGGGTCATCGTGCCGCTGGACAAGTTCCCGGACGCCGCTCAGAGCGTGCTGGGGCTGCTGCCGATCTCCGCCCTGTCGGACGGGTTGCGGGACGTCCTCCAGCACGGGGCCTCGATACCCTGGGGCGACCTGGGCATCCTCGCCGTGTGGGCGGTCGTGGGGCTCGCGGCCGCGGGGAAGTTCTTCCGCTGGGAGTAGGGACGCATCCCCGGAGGCCGACCCTCGTGAAAGCGTGCACAAGCGGGCGCCTACGATGGACGGCGTGCCAAACGTGACCCGCGCCGACGCCGCAGCAGCCGTGCGCAACCCGCTCGCCTTCATCGCCGCACGCTGGACCCCGCACCCCCGCACGGTCCGGCGGGCGGCCTTCATCGCGCTCGCCATGGCGGTGGTCATCGTCGTCACCGGCGGTGCGGTACGCCTCACCGGCTCCGGCCTCGGCTGCCCGACCTGGCCCAAGTGCACCGACGACTCGCTCACCACCACCAGCGAGATGGGCTTCCACGGCGTCATCGAGTTCGGCAACCGCATGCTGACGTACGTGCTGTGCGCGGCGGTCGGCTGGGCGATCATCGCCGCCCGGTCGCAGAAGCCGTACCGGCGCAGCGTGACGCGGCTGGGCTGGCTGCAGTTCTGGATCGTCATGGGCAACGCCGTCCTCGGCGGCATCGTGGTCCTGGTCGGCCTCAACCCGTACACGGTCGCGGCCCACTTCCTGCTGTCCACGGCCCTGATCGCCGTGGCGACCGTGATGTGGCAGCGCACCCGGGAGGGCGACACGGCACCGCGCCCCCTGGTCGGCAAGGCGGTCCAGCAGTTGACGTGGGTCCTGACCGCCGTCTCGGTCCTGCTGATCGCGGTCGGCACCGTGGTGACCGGCGCCGGGCCCCACGCGGGTGACTCCAGCGACGTCGCGCGGATGCCGATCGACTGGGAGACGGTGAGCAAGGCGCACGCCGTTCTGGCGTGGGTCGTGGTGACGCTGACGTTCGCCCTGTGGTTCGTGCTGAAGGCGGTCGACGCGCCCAAGGGGCCGCTGGCCCGCACCCGCGACCTGTTCCTGGTGCTGCTCTCCCAGGGGGCACTGGGCTACATCCAGTACTTCACCGACCTTCCCGAGGTCCTGGTCGGCCTGCACATGTTCGGCTCGTGCCTGGTGTGGATCGCGGTACTGCGGGTGCTGCTGTCGCTGCGCGAGCGGCCGGAGGAGACGGCGGCCGGGCTGCCGGCTCAGGAGTACGCGCCCACCAGCGTGTCGATGGCCGGTCCCAGGTAGCTCCGGGTCAGCTCGGCGCGGCGGCCGGTCCACTCCTGGGTGGCCGCGGGCCGCGCCGGATCGCCGTACCGCCGTTCGCTGATGTCCTCGACGACCTCACCGGGCGCCCCCAGGGCGGGCAGTTCGTCCAGGGCCTGCCTCTTGGTGATCAGGCGGCCCTCCCGCAGCGTGGCGGTGGCGCGGGCGAAGGTGAGCAGACCCAGGTCGACCCAGACGTCCTGCCGCCACAACTCGGCCCTGCGCACGGTCGGCCGCCAGAAGTCCCGCTGGTCGCGGACGACGAACTCCGCCAGTTCGCCGTCCGCCACCGGGGGCAGCAGTTCCTTGGGCGACTCGCCGTACAGGACGCGTCCGAAGCTGTGGAGTTCGCGCCGGGTGACCGGGGTGACCGTCCGCTTGAAGAGCTGCCGGTGGGCCCAGGTCAGGTGCCGCTGGTCGGGGTCGGCCGAGGTGGCGGGCGACAGGTAGGTGCAGTGCAGCAGTCCGGCCAGGGGGTCGGCGCGCAGACCGGCGTGGAGCAGTCCCAGTTGCCAGGCGGTGCGGGCCGTGGCCGGCCGGGGCAGGATCGCGATCAGGTCGAGGTCGCTGCGGCCCTCCTGGTAGTCGCCCCCGCCCAGTGAGCCGTGGGCCCAGACGGCGACGGGGCCGAGGGGCAGCAGGCCGGTGAGGAAGCGGTCGAGCAGGGCGTCGGTCGGCATCCGCCCAGTGTCGACGATTCGGTCCAGCCCGTACACCCGTCACTCCGGTGCGTACGCCCGTCACTCCAGCCCGTACACCCGCCCGGCGTTGCCCGAGGCGATCATCCCCGCCACCCGTTGCGCGTCCCCCAGCGACCACGCCCCCTCGGCCACCCAGGTGCCCAGCACCCGGCCGAGGGCCTCGCGGAACAGGCGGGCGGCGACGACGTGCAGCTCGGGCAGGCCCTGGGCGCCACTGGAGAAGAGGATCTTGCCGAAGGGGGCCAGTTCCAGGATCTCCGCGAGGACCGTCGCGGCCCGGGCGCCGGTACGCACCAGGGCGGCGCCCGAGTCGGCGTAGACGTGCGGGAAGACACCGGCCAGGTGGGCGGCGTGGCGGTGGTACGGGTAGCCGTGCAGGAGGATCAGGTCGGTGCCGAGGCCGGCGGTGGCCCGTACGAAGTCGGTGAGCAGGACCGGGTCGGTGCGGTCGATGCGCAGGCCGGGCTCGCCCAGGCCCGCGTGCAGTTGCAGCGGCAGGCCCGAGGCGACGGCGATCCACAGCAGGTGGCGCAGCAGCACCGGGTCGCTCAGCTCGCCGCCGACCTCGCGTCCGGTCAGCCAGCGGGCGGCGGCACCGCGCACCTCACCGGCGCCGGGGGGTTCCGGCGCGAGCGCCAGGCCGTGTCGTACGCCCGCGACGGAGGTGAAGGCGACCGCGTTCGCGGCGGCCCCGTGCACGGCCTCGGCGAGGTTGGCGAGGAAGGATTCGACGGTGCCCGAGGTGTCGGCGACCTGCTCGGCGAGGAGTTCCAGGCGCACGATCTCGCGGGTGTCCGCGTTCGCGGCCGAGGCCATCTCGGCGGGGCCGGTGAGGTCACCGGGCAGCCCCGCGTCGACCAGGTACGTCGTGATGCCGCTGCCGCGCAGCAGCCGGCGGTCGGCCTCCATGACGCCCAGTTCGCGGCGCCGGGCCAGGTAGCGGGCGGGCGGGCAGTGCGGTTCCAGGCCGAGCAGGGGCGGGCACCAGCGGCGTACCGCGAAACCGGTCTGGGTGTCGAAGAGGGTGGTGCCGGGGGCCGGCGGCCCCTCGGTGCGGGCCAACTGGGCCTCGAAGGTGCCGAGGCCCAGCTCTGTTCTCAGGACGCCGTGGCAGTACTGATCCACCAGGGACGGCGTTTCGATCATCCGGGCTCCCCGTGCTGGGACCGTGCGCCTCGCGGCTCGCGCGCCGTGCGACTCGAGCCTCGACGCTTCCTACGGTCCTAACGGGTGAACCCGGTCTCAGGTGTTGCTCGGGCCTCCGACCTGGATGCCCGCCATGCGCGACCACTCGTAGCGGCCCGTCGCCACCTTGGCCGCGAACTCGCCGTCGAAGTCCTCGTGGACGGTGATCCCGGACTTCTCGACGGCCTTTCGGGCCGCCTCGTAGGAGCGCGCGACCAGGTCGCCCCAGGCGCCGTCCTCGCCGACGAGCACGATGCGGGCGCCGCGCTCGCCGAGGTAGGCCACCTGGGCCTCGGCGCCGCCGTGGGCCTTGGCGAAGGTGTCGATCCGTCCGGCCATCCGGGTCACCCGGTGCTCGGCCCACCGGTGCGCCCATCCGGCGGCCTTGCTGTCGCCCTGCTCGGTGTCCACCTGCTGCGTGTCTGCCATGAACAGGATGCTACCGACGGGTAGATCGAACGGCGACGGGCGGGGTGCGTGGCCTTGACCACGCACCCCGCCCGTCGGACGTCTACAGAGGTACCGCGGAGGTACCGCGCAAGCGGCGCTGCAAGAGACGCCCGCAAGAGGCGCTCAGCGCAGGAAGGGGTCCACCGCGATCGCCAGGAACAGCACCGACACGTAGGTGATGGACCAGTGGAACAGCCGCATCTCCTTGAGCTTGCCGCCCGAGACCTCGGCCTTGGCGCGGTTCTGCAGCCCGTGCGCCTCCCACAGCCACATGCCGCCGGCCAGCAGGGCGACCGCCGTGTAGAACCAGCCGGTGTAGCCGAGCGGCGTCAGCAGCAGCGACACCGCGACCATCGCCCAGCTATAGATCACGATCTGCCGGGCCACGACCTTGTTGGAGGCGATGACCGGCAGCATCGGCACGCCCACGCGCGCGTAGTCGTCCTTGACCTTCATGGACAGCGGCCAGTAGTGCGGCGGCGTCCAGAAGAACATCACCGCGAAGAGGATGATCGGCGCCCAGGACATCGAGTTGGTCACGGCCGACCAGCCGATGAGCACCGGCAGACAGCCGGCGATGCCGCCCCAGACGATGTTCTGCGAGGTGCGCCGCTTGAGGATCATCGTGTAGACGACGACGTAGAAGAGGAGCGCGCCGAGCGAGAGCCAGGCCGACAGCCAGTTGACGGTGAGGCCGAACAGCAGGGTCGAGACGACGGCCAGGGCGATGCCGAAGACCAGGCATTCGACCGGACTGACCATGCCGGTCACCAGCGGGCGCTGCGAGGTCCGGTCCATCAGCGCGTCGATGTCGCGGTCGATGTACATGTTGAGCGCGTTGGCGCCGCCTGCCGACAGGTACCCGCCGAGGCAGGTCAGCAGCACCAGCTTCAGATTCGGAACGCCCTGCTCGGCGAGGAACATCACCGGAACGGTGGTGATCAGAAGAAGCTCGATGATCCGCGGCTTGGTCAACGCCACGAACGCCTTGACACGGGCCCCGAACGGCCGGTGACTCGGGCTCTGGTTCGTCCCGATAACCCCCGCAGGACGGGATTCAACGGCCGTCACGCACACCCCTGACAGAGACATCCCAGCAAGCCCGACCGTGTGAAGTGGCGGTAAAGGCTCGCGCGTACCACGCCACTTTAGACGTTGCCCATACCTCGGCCTTCGCGGGGGTGGGGTCGTGTTGAAGGGGGCGCTCCGACGTGCGTTCGGAGAGTCGATTGAGCAGTCAGATGAGCGGCTCCGTATTCACTTGCCGAATGCGGTTTCGCCCAGTCGACAGGCGGATCGAGAAGAGTCCCGGCAGTCTTGTTTCCAGCGGAAAAACGCACGTACTTACGGGGGTAGGCTCAACAACGGCCGGCCGACTCACGGACGCGCCGGCAGCCGGTGGGCGCCCACGTGCACCGGCATCCGACATGTGGAGAGGAGCCCTGACTCAGGGTGAGCACCAAGCCGACCACCACAGACCTCGAGTGGACCGAACTGGACCAGCGGGCCGTGGACACCGCCCGCGTCCTGGCCGCCGATGCCGTACAGAAGGTTGGCAACGGCCATCCGGGTACGGCGATGAGCCTGGCGCCCGCCGCCTACACCCTCTTCCAGAAGGTGATGCGGCACGACCCCGCCGACGCGAACTGGGTCGGACGCGACCGTTTCGTGCTGTCCGCCGGCCACTCGTCCCTGACCCTCTACACCCAGCTCTACCTGGCCGGTTTCGGCCTGGAGCTGGCGGATCTGGAGTCGTTCCGCACCTGGGGTTCCAAGACCCCCGGGCACCCGGAGTACGGGCACACCACGGGCGTGGAGACGACGACGGGCCCGCTGGGTCAGGGTGTCGCCAACGCGGTGGGCATGGCCATGGCCGCCCGCTACGAGCGCGGCCTGTTCGACCCGGAGGCCGCCGAGGGCACCTCCCCCTTCGACCACTTCGTCTACTGCGTCGCCGGTGACGGCTGCCTCCAGGAGGGCATCTCCTCCGAGGCGTCCTCGCTCGCGGGCCACCAGAAGCTCGGCAACCTGGTCCTGCTGTGGGACGACAACCACATCTCCATCGAGGGTGACACGGAGACCGCCGTCTCCGAGGACACCTGCAAGCGCTACGAGGCGTACGGCTGGCACGTGCAGCGGGTCGCCCCGAAGCCGGACGGCGACCTCGACCCGAACGCGCTCTACGACGCGATCGAGGCGGCGAAGCAGGTCACCGACCGGCCGTCGTTCATCGCGATGCGCTCGATCATCGCCTGGCCCGCCCCGCACGCGCAGAACACCGAGGCGGCGCACGGCTCGGCGCTCGGCGACGAGGAGGTCGCGGCCACCAAGCGGGTCCTGGGCTTCGACCCGGAGAAGTCCTTCGACGTCTCCGACGAGGTCATCGAGCACACGCGCGGCGCCCTGGAGCGCGGCCAGGCGGCCCGCGCGGTGTGGGAGAAGTCCTTCCAGCAGTGGCGGGACAACAACCCGGACCGCGCCGCCGAGTACGAGCGGGTCGCCAGGGGTGAGCTGCCCAAGGGCTGGGAGGAGAAGATCCCGGTCTTCGAGGCGGACAAGGGCCTCGCCACCCGCGCCGCGTCCGGCAAGGTGCTCCAGGCGCTCGGCGCGGTCGTCCCCGAGCTGTGGGGCGGCTCGGCCGACCTGGCCGGCTCGAACAACACGACGATCGACAAGACGTCGTCCTTCCTCCCGGCGGACAACCCGCTGCCCGAGGCGGACCCGTACGGCCGCACCATCCACTTCGGCATCCGCGAGCACGCGATGGCCGCGGAGATGAACGGCATCGCGCTGCACGGCAACACCCGCATCTACGGCGGAACGTTCCTGGTCTTCTCGGACTACATGCGCAACGCGGTGCGGCTGTCGGCGCTGATGCACCTGCCGGTGACGTACGTGTGGACGCACGACTCCATCGGTCTGGGCGAGGACGGCCCGACCCACCAGCCGGTCGAGCACCTCGCCTCGCTGCGCGCGATCCCGGGTCTGAACGTGGTCCGCCCGGCCGACGCCAACGAGACCGCCATCGCCTGGCGCGAGATCCTGCGCCGCTGGACGAAGGAGTTCGGCAAGGGTCAGCCGCACGGTCTGGCGCTGACCCGTCAGGGCGTGCCGACGTACGAGCCCAACGAGGACGCGGCCAAGGGCGGCTACGTGCTGTTCGAGGCCGACGGCGGCGACGCCGAGGTCGTCCTCATCGCCACCGGCTCCGAGGTGCACGTCGCCGTCGGGGCGCGCGAGCAGCTCCAGGCCGACGGTGTGCCGACCCGTGTGGTGTCCATGCCGTCCGTCGAGTGGTTCGAGCAGCAGGACCAGGGGTACCGGGACAGCGTCCTGCCCCCGTCCGTGAGGGCCCGGGTCGCGGTGGAGGCCGGGATCGGCCTGACCTGGCACAAGTACGTGGGCGACGCCGGCCGCATCGTCTCCCTGGAGCACTTCGGTGCTTCGGCGGACGCCAAGGTGCTCTTCCGCGAGTTCGGCTTCACCGCCGAGAACGTGGCCGCCGCCGCGCGGGAATCCCTCGCCGCGGCCCGGCGCTGACGCTCGTAACGACATATAGGAGATGCATTTTCCATGACAGACGCACTCAAGCGCCTCTCCGACGAAGGCGTCGCGATCTGGCTGGACGACCTGTCGCGCAAGCGGATCACGTCCGGCAACCTCGCCGAGCTGATCGACCAGCAGCACGTCGTGGGCGTCACCACCAACCCGTCGATCTTCCAGAAGGCGATCTCCCAGGGCGACGGCTACGACCAGCAGCTCTCCGACCTCGCCTTCCGCAAGGTCACGGTCGAAGAGGCCATTCGCATGATCACCACGGCGGACGTCCGCGACGCCGCCGACATCCTGCGTCCCGTCTTCGACGCCACCGGCGGCAAGGACGGCCGGGTCTCCATCGAGGTGGACCCGCGCCTCGCGCACAACACCGGGGCGACGATCGCCGAGGCCAAGCAGCTCGCCTGGCTGGTGGACCGGCCCAACACCTTCATCAAGATCCCTGCGACCGAGGCGGGTCTGCCGGCGATCGCCGAGACCATCGGTCTGGGCATCAGCGTCAATGTCACGCTGATCTTCTCGCTGGAGCGGTACCGCGCGGTCATGGACGCCTTCCAGACCGGCCTGGAGAAGGCCAAGGAGCGCGGCCTGGACCTCTCGCGGATCCACTCGGTGGCGTCCTTCTTCGTGTCCCGCGTGGACACCGAGATCGACAAGCGGATCGACGCGCTCGGCACCGACGAGGCCAAGGCCGTGCGCGGCAAGGCCGCCGTCGCCAACGCGCGGCTCGCCTACCAGGCGTACGAGGAGGTCTTCGCCGCCGACCGCTGGGCCGCCCTGGAGAAGGCCGGCGCCAACAAGCAGCGTCCGCTGTGGGCGTCGACGGGCGTGAAGGACAAGGCGTACAGCGACACCATGTACGTCACCGACCTGGTCGCGCCGAACACGGTGAACACGATGCCGGAGGCGACCCTGTTCGCCACCGAGGACCACGGCGAGATCACCGGCAACGCCGTCGCCGGCACCTACGAGCAGGCCCGCGCCGACCTCGACGCGGTCGAGAAGCTCGGGATCGGCTACGACGACGTGGTCCAACTGCTGGAGAAGGAGGGCGTCGCGAAGTTCGCGGACTCCTGGAACGACCTGCTGAAGTCGACCGAGGCGGAGCTGAAGCGCCTCTCCCCCTCGGAGGGCTAAAACATTGTCAAGCAGCAACCCGCTGCGTGACCCCGCAGACCGACGGCTCCCGCGTATCGCGGGGCCGTCGGGTCTGGTCATCTTCGGCGTCACCGGCGACCTCTCCCGCAAGAAGCTCATGCCCGCCGTGTACGACCTCGCCAACCGGGGTCTGCTGCCGCCGGGCTTCTCGCTCGTCGGGTTCGCCCGCCGCGACTGGGAACACGAGGACTTCGCCCAGGTCGTGCACGACGCCGTCAAGGAACACTCCCGTACGCCGTTTCGCGAGGAGGTCTGGCAGCAGCTCATCCAGGGGATGCGCTTCGTCCAGGGCACCTTCGACGACGACGACGCCTTCGAGCGGCTGCGCGGCACCATCGAGGAGCTGGACAAGGCACAGGGCACGGGCGGCAACTTCGCCTTCTACCTGTCGGTGCCGCCGAAGTCCTTCCCGGTGGTCATCAAGCAGCTCAAGAAGCACCAGCTTGCCGACCAGTCGAGCGGCTCCTGGCGCCGCGCGGTGATCGAGAAGCCGTTCGGCCACGACCTGAAGTCGGCCGAGGAGCTCAACGCGATCGTCCACGAGGTGTTCGCCCCGGACCAGGTCTTCCGCATCGACCACTACCTGGGCAAGGAGACCGTCCAGAACATCCTGGCGCTGCGCTTCGCCAACACGATGTTCGAGCCGATCTGGAACCGGTCCTACGTGGACCACATCCAGATCACCATGGCCGAGGACATCGGCATCGGCGGCCGGGCCGGCTACTACGACGGCATCGGCGCCGCCCGTGACGTCATCCAGAACCACCTGCTCCAGTTGCTCGCGCTGACCGCCATGGAGGAGCCCGCCTCCTTCGACGCGGACGCGCTGGCCGCCGAGAAGACCAAGGTGCTGGGGGCGGTCCGCCTCCCCAAGGACCTGGGCGAGCACACCGTGCGCGGCCAGTACGCGGCCGGGTGGCAGGGCGGCGCCAAAGCCGTCGGCTACCTGGAGGAGGACGGCATCGACCCCAAGTCGAAGACCGACACCTACGCCGCGATCAGGGTCGGCATCGACAACCGCCGCTGGGCGGGCGTCCCCTTCTACCTGCGCACCGGCAAGCGTCTCGGCCGCCGCGTGACGGAGATCGCGGTCGTCTTCCAGCGGGCCCCGCACTCCCCGTTCGACTCGACGGCCACCGAGGAACTCGGCTCGAACGCGATCGTCATCCGCGTCCAGCCCGACGAGGGCGTCACCGTCCGCTTCGGCTCCAAGGTGCCGGGCACCTCGATGGAGATCCGGGACGTGTCCATGGACTTCGCCTACGGCGAGTCGTTCACGGAGTCGAGCCCGGAGGCGTACGAGCGGCTGATCCTGGACGTCCTTCTGGGCGACGCGAACCTGTTCCCGCGCACCGAGGAGGTCGAGCTGTCCTGGAAGATCCTCGACCCGATCGAGGAGCACTGGGACACGCACGGCACCCCGGCCCAGTACCCGGCCGGCACCTGGGGGCCCGTCGAGGCGGACGACATGCTGGAGCGAGACGGACGGAGCTGGCGCCGGCCATGAAGACAGACCTCACGGACACCACGGCCAGCAAGATCAACAAGGCACTGGTCCTCGGCCGCCGGGCCATCGGCACCCCGGCCATCGGCATGGTGCTCACCCTCGTCATCGTCACCGACGAGGAGAACGCCTACGACGCGCTGAAGGCCGCGAGCGACGCCGCGCACGAGCACCCCTCGCGCACGCTCGTCGTCATCAAGCGCGTCTCCCGATCGCCCCGGGACCGCACCAGGTCCCGGCTGGACGCCGAGGTACGCCTCGGCGCCGACGCGGGCACCGGCGAGACGATCGTGCTGCGGCTGCACGGCGACGTCGTCGACCACGCCCAGTCGGTGGTCCTGCCGCTGCTGCTGCCGGACGCCCCGGTGGTGGTGTGGTGGCCGGTGAACGCGCCGCTGGACCCGGCCAAGGACCCGCTGGGCGCGCTCGCCCAGCGCCGGGTCACCGACACCTACGCCTGCGAGGAGCCGGTACGGGAGCTGGTGGCCCGCGCCGACGCCTACGCGCCCGGCGACACCGACCTGTCGTGGACCCGCATCACGCCGTGGCGCTCGATGCTGGCGGCGGCCCTGGACCAGGTCGACTGCGAGGTGCAGGCGGTCGAGGTGGAGGGCGAGGAGTTCAACCCGAGCTGCGAGCTGCTCGCCATGTGGCTCGCGGACCGGCTGGACGTGCCGGTGAAGCGCTCGGCGTCGAACGGCCCGGGTCTGACGGCGGTCCGGATGGACACCGACTGCGGTCCGGTCGTCCTGGACCGGGCCGACGGCACGCTGGCGAACCTCTCCATCCAGGGCCAGCCGGCCCGCGCGGTCGCGCTCAAGCGCCGCGAGACGGCCGAGCTGATCGCGGAGGAGCTGCGGCGCCTCGACCCGGACGACACGTACGCCTCGGCGCTGCGCTACGGGGTGAACCGCCTGAACGCGCCGGCCAAAGGAGACTCCGGCGACGGTGCGGGCGCCCTCGCGGCCGCCGCTCCCGTCGGGTCGGCTGCGAAAGCTCCCGCGAAGGACGCGACGCGGGAGAAGGCACCGGTGACGAAGGCGGCGGCGAAATGAGCGACACCCCGCAGCTCGTCGTGCACCGTGACAAGGAGCTGATGGCCGAGGCCGCGGCGGCCCGCCTCATCACGAAGATCGTGGACGCGCAGGCCTCCCGGGGCAGCGCGTCCGTGGTCCTCACCGGCGGCCGCAACGGCAACGGCCTGCTCGCGGCCCTCGCCGCCTCCCCGGCCCGGGACGCGATCGACTGGTCCCGCCTGGACCTGTGGTGGGGCGACGAGCGCTTCCTGCCGGAGGGCGACCCGGAGCGCAACGTCACCCAGGCGCGCGCGGCGCTGCTCGACACGGTGGCGCTGGACCCGAAGCGGGTGCACGCGATGCCGGCGTCCGACGGCCCGTACGGTTCGGACGTGGAGGCGGCGGCAGCGGCCTACGCCCAGGAGCTTGCCACGGCGTCCGTCCCGGAGAACCACGCCGCGGTCCCGTCCTTCGACGTCCTGCTCCTCGGCGTCGGCCCGGACACGCACGTGGCCTCGCTCTTCCCGGAGCACCCGGGAGTCCGCGAGACGGACCGCACGGTGATCGGCGTCCACGGCTCCCCCAAGCCGCCCCCCATCCGCGTCTCCCTGACCCTCCCCGCGATCCGCGCCGCCCGTGAGGTGTGGCTGCTCGCGGCGGGCGAGGACAAGGCGAACGCGGTCGCGATGGCCCTCTCGGGCGCGGGCGAGATCCAGGCCCCGGCCGCGGGCGCCCGGGGCCGCGCCCGCACCCTGTGGCTCCTGGACTCGGCGGCGGCTTCGCAGCTCCCGAGATCCCTGTACCCACCGGCGTCGGCCTGATCCGTCCCGCCGGACGCCCCCGACCGTGTGCCCTTGCTCGCACGGTCGGGGGCTTTGCTCTCCCCGGTGGAGGATGCCGGGCGGGATCTCTGGCCCGTGTCCGGCCCTGGTTTCAGCCGGTAGCGATCTCCCTGTGCGAGGCTGTCTCCCGGGCCCGCGCTTCGGCAAAGTGGACGCCATGACTCTGGGGTTCAGCGGTGACGTCGCCGAGTACTACGCGAAGTTCAGGCGTGGTTATCCACCTCAGGTGCTCGATGCGCTGCAAACAGCCTTCGAGCTGACCACCGACGACCTGGTGCTCGACCTCGGATGTGGCACGGGCCAGTTGACCATCCCGCTCGCCCGGCGGGTCCGTTCGGTCATCGGTATGGATCCTGAACCGGACATGCTCCGCCTCGCGAGGGAAGAAGCCTCAAGGCAGGGAGTGCGGAACACGACGTGGGTCCTGGGTGCCGACACCGATGTTCCCGCGTTCGGAGACCTGCTGGGGCAGCGGTCGTTGGCGATGGCGGTCATCGGGCAGGCACTCCACTGGATGCGGCACGAGGAGCTCTTCCGTGCCCTGCCGCCCCTGGTCCGGGCCGGAGGCGGTGTCGCGGTGGTCGCCAACGGGACACCCCTGTGGCTGCAGGACAGCGATTGGTCGCGCTCCCTGCGGGCCTGCTTGGAGGACCACTTCGGCACGGAACTGAAGGCGTCCTGCGGCACCGGCGCATCAGACCGGCTTCGCTATACGCGGGCCCTGGAGGCGGCCGGCTTCGAAGGGGTCCGGGAGATCGTGATCGAATACAGCGACGAGCTGAGCTTCGACCAGCTCATCGGCGGCGTCTACTCCGCTGTCCCCGCAGATGAGCTGCCCGCAGCGGACGACCGGCCGGCGTTCGCAGCGGGGATCAGGCAGAGGCTCCCGCCGGATCAGCATTTCACTGAAGACGTCGCTGTTTCCGTGCTTGTGGGCCGGAAGACGTAGTCAGGGCTACCGCACGGGGGGTCACTGGCGGCCGCGCAGCTCCCGGTAGGTGGCGACCAGCGCCTTGGTGGACGCGTCCAGACCGGGCACCTCGGCCCCCTCGCTGAGTGCCGGCTCCACGCGCTTGGCGAGCACCTTGCCCAGCTCGACGCCCCACTGGTCGAACGAGTCGATGTTCCAGATCGCGCCCTGCACGAACACCTTGTGCTCGTACAGCGCGATGAGCTGGCCGAGGACGGAGGGGGTCAGCTCGGTGGCCAGGACGGTCGTGGTGGGGTGGTTGCCCCGGAACGTCTTGTGCGGGACCAGCTCCTCCGCCACCCCCTCGGCGCGTACCTCGTCCGGGGTCTTGCCGAAGGCGAGTGCCTGGGTCTGGGCGAAGAAGTTGGCCATGAGCAGGTCGTGCTGGGCCTTGAGTCCGTCGCTCAGCTCGGCCACGGGCCGGGCGAAGCCGATGAAGTCCGCCGGGATCAGCTTGGTGCCCTGGTGGATCAGTTGGTAGTAGGCGTGCTGGCCGTTGGTGCCCGGCGTGCCCCAGACCACGGGTCCGGTCCGCCACTCGACCGGGTTCCCGTCGCGGCCTGTGGACTTGCCGTTGGACTCCATGTCGAGCTGCTGGAGGTACGCGGTGAACTTCGACAGGTAGTGCGAGTACGGCAGCACCGCGTGCGACTGCGCGTCATGGAAGTTGCCGTACCAGACGCCCAGCAGGCCCATCAGCAGGGGCACGTTGGACTCGGCGGGCGCGGTGCGGAAGTGCTCGTCGACGATGCGGAAGCCGTCGAGCATCTCCCGGAAGCGGTCCGGGCCGATGGCGATCATCAGGGACAGCCCGATCGCCGAGTCGAACGAGTACCGGCCGCCGACCCAGTCCCAGAACTCGAACATGTTGGCCGTGTCGATGCCGAAGCCGGCGACCTTCCCGGCGTTCGTCGACAGCGCCACGAAGTGCCGCGCGACCGCGGCGTCGTCACCCAGGGCGGTCAGCAGCCAGGTCCGGGCGGAGGTGGCGTTGGTGATCGTCTCGATGGTGGTGAAGGTCTTGGACGCGATGACGAACAGCGTCTCGGCCGGGTCCAGGTCCCGGAGCGCCTCGTGCAGGTCGGCGCCGTC
>NZ_JAGMUO010000113.1:42629-217020 GCF_019049325.1 Streptomyces sp. AC512_CC834
CGAAGGCGCGCAGCGCCTCGTACGCCATCGCAGGGCCCAGGTCGGAGCCGCCGATGCCGATGTTGACGACGTTGCGGATGCGCCTGCCGGTGTGGCCGGTCCACTCACCACCGCGGACCCGGTCGGCGAAGTCGGCCATCTTGTCGAGCACGGCGTGGACCTTGGGGACGACGTTCTCGCCGTCGACCTCGATCACCGCGTCCCGCGGGGCGCGCAGGGCGGTGTGCAGGACGGCGCGGTCCTCGGTGATGTTGATCCGCTCGCCGCGGAACATGGCGTCGCGCAGCCCGAACACGTCGGTGGCGGCGGCCAGTTCCTGGAGCAGGGCCAGCGTCTCGTCGGTGACGAGGTTCTTCGAGTAGTCGACGTACAGGTCTCCCACGCGGAGCGTGCGGCCGGTGGCGCGCTCCGGGTCGGCGGCGAACAGCTCGCGCAGCCGCACCTCGCCGAGCTGCTCGCGGTGCTTGGCCAGCGCGGCCCATTCGGGCGTCTGGTTGAGCCTGGTACGGCCGTCTGCGTTCATGTCGGACGTCAGCCTTCTTCCTCGGGTGTCCCAGCCGTCCCTGCTGTCCCGGCTGTTCCAACCTAGTTGATCAGGAAATGAAGGCGATCGGCGCGGACGGAGGCTAGATCTCGCCGCGCAACTTGGCGAGCGCCTCGGCGAGGATCGCCTCGCCGTCCTCGTCGCTGCGGCGCTCGCGCACGTACGCGAGGTGGGTCTTGTAGGGCTCGGTGCGCGGCGGGTCCGGTGGGTTGTCCCGGTCCTGTCCGGCGGGGAAGCCGCAGCGCGGGCAGTCCCAGGTCTCCGGGACCTGGGCGTCGCTCGCGAAGCTCGGCTGTGTCTCGTGTCCGTTGGAGCACCAGAAGGAGATGCGCAGACGCGGCGCGGACTCGCCACGCTCGGCCTCGCCCATCGGCCCCGCCCCGACCCGGCTTCCCCGGATCGCGTTGCCACTTGCCACGGTCGTAACTCCCTGCGTGATGGTGCCGCGAAGCGAGTCGGCGTTTCGCTTCGCTGCGAGCGCCTCAGTCTACGTAAGGCCCAACGCGCGTCCAGTGATTGGAGTTACAAGCCCCAGCACGCAGACGCAAGCCCCATGATAGGCGGCGCCGTGGAGCGCGTACCGGACATGGGGCTTTACGTGCACAAGTGCGGGACGGGTCAGTTGTTCGCCTTCATCAGCAGGCCGAGCACCATGATGCACGCGAACCAGCACAGACCGACCACCACGGTGATCCGGTCGAGGTTGCGCTCGGCGACCGAGGAGCCACCGACGGACGACTGCATGCCGCCACCGAACATGTCGGAGAGGCCGCCGCCCTTCCCCTTGTGCATCAGCACCAGCAGCATCAGCAGCAGGCTGAAGACGATCAGGGCGATCGAGAACCCCAAAACCACGGCTGGACCAACTTCCTCGGATTCGGATGAACGACGGGGGCACGGTGACAGCAGGCCACCATGCCCCCGCAAGGGTACGACGTATCGCGGCTGGCGCATACTCACTGGTCGATCTGCCGACCGACCTGCCGCCGGCTACTGGTCGCGGAAGCGGACGATCTTGACGAACTCGTCCGAGTCCAGCGAGGCGCCGCCGACCAAGGCGCCGTCGATGTCGGGCTTCGACATGATCTCGGCGACGTTGCCGGACTTGACGGAGCCGCCGTACTGGATGCGGACCTTGTCGGCCAGCTCCTGCGAGTACAGCTCGGCGAGCTTGCCGCGGACGGCCGCGCAGACCTCCTGGGCGTCGTCGGCGCCGCAGACCTTGCCGGTGCCGATGGCCCACACGGGCTCGTAGGCGATCACGACCGTCTCGGCCTGCTCGGCCGGGAGGTCCTTCAGGCCGCCCTCGACCTGGGCGAGGGTGTGGTCGACGTGGTTGCCCGCCTCACGGACGTCCAGCTCCTCGCCGACGCACAGGATCGGGGTCAGACCGTGCTTGTAGGCGGCCTTGACCTTGGCGTTGACGAGCGTGTCGCTCTCGCTGTGGTACTGGCGGCGCTCGGAGTGGCCGATCGCGACGTAGGTGCAGCGCAGCTTGGCCAGCATCGGGCCGGAGATCTCGCCGGTGTAGGCGCCGCCGTCGTGGGCGGAGATGTCCTGGGGGCCGTACTTGATCTTGAGCTTGTCGTGCTCGACCAGGGTCTGCACCGAGCGCAGGTCGGTGAAGGGTACGAGGACGGAGACCTCGACGGCGTCGTAGTCCTTGTCCGCGAGGGCGAAGGCGAGCTTCTGGACGTGGGCGATGGCCTCGAGGTGGTTGAGGTTCATCTTCCAGTTGCCCGCCATCAGCGGCGTGCGGGTGGTCATCGGGTCAGTCCTCCAGTGCGGCGAGGCCGGGGAGCGTCTTGCCCTCGAGGTATTCGAGGGAGGCGCCGCCGCCGGTCGAGATGTGGCCGAATGCGTTCTCGTCGAAGCCGAGCGTGCGCACGGCCGCGGCGGAGTCGCCGCCGCCGACCACGGTGAAGCCCGGGCCGTCGACGAGTGCCTGGGCGACCGCTTTGGTGCCCTCGGCGTAGTCGGGGTGCTCGAAGACGCCCATGGGCCCGTTCCAGAAGACGGTGGCGGCGTCGGCGAGCTTGGACGCGTACAGATTGCCGGACTCGGGACCGATGTCCAGGCCCATCCGGTCCGCCGGGACGGCGTCCGCGGCGACGGTGGTGGCGTCGGCCGGGGCCTTGGTCTTGAGGTCCGGGAACCCGGGCCCGGCCACGACGTCGACGGGCAGGACCAGCTCGACGCCGTTCTTCTCGGCGCGCTCCATGTACTCCTTGACGGCCGGGATCTGGTCCTCCTGGAGGAGGGAGATGCCGACCTCGTACCCCTTGGCCTTGAGGAAGGTGTACGCCATGCCGCCGCCGATGAGGATCCGGTCGGCCTTGCCGAGGAGCTGGTCGATGACGGCGAGCTTGTCGGAGACCTTGGCGCCGCCGAGGGCGACGACGTAGGGGCGCTTGACGTCGTCGGTGAGCTTCTTGAGGACGCCGACCTCGGTGGCGATGAGGTAGCCGGCGTAGTGCGGGAGCCTCTTCGGCAGGTCGAAGACCGAGGCGTGCTTCCGGTGCACCGCGCCGAAGCCGTCACCGACGTAGACGTCCGCGAGGCCGGCCAGCTTGTCGGCGAAGGCGGCGCGCTCGGCGTCGTCCTTGCTGGTCTCGCCTGCGTTGAAGCGCAGGTTCTCGATGACGGCGACGCCGCCGTCGGCGAGGCCGGACACCGTGGACTCGGCGGAGGTGCCGACCGTGTCGGTCGCGAAGGCGACGTCGGCGCCGAGGAGTTCACCGAGGCGGGCAGCGGCCGGGGAGAGGGAGAAGGCCGGGTCCGGGGCGCCCTTGGGGCGGCCCAGGTGCGAGGCGACGATCACGCGGGCGCCCGCGTCGGCCAGGGCCTTGACGGTGGGCACCACGGCGCGGATGCGGCCGTCGTCGGTGATGGTGGTGCCGTCCAGCGGCACGTTCAGGTCGGCGCGGACGAAGACGCGCTTGCCCGCGACGCCTTCGGAGAGCAGTTCGTCGATCGTCTTCAAGAGGGCTCCTGGGTTCTCGGATCGCTCGTGATCCTACGAGGGCTGGTCGCTGCGGACGCGACGCAGGGCCCGGACGGCGCGACCTTGCGCTGCCCGAGCCCTGCTACCGCATCGCGGTGCCTGCTGAAGTCGCTCAGAGCTGGTTGCCGACGAAGACCGTGAGGTCGACGAGGCGGTTCGAGTAGCCCCACTCGTTGTCGTACCAGCCGAGGATCTTCACCGACTTGCCGTCCTGGACCATGGTCAGGGAGGAGTCGAAGGTGCAGGAAGCCGGGTCGCCGACGATGTCCGAGGAGACGATCGCGTCCTCGGTGTAGAACAGGAAGCCCTTGAGGTCGCCGTCGTCGGCGGCCTTCTTGAACGCGGCGTTGACCTCGTCCTTGGTGACCTCGCGCTGGAGCTCCACGACCAGGTCGGTGGCCGAGCCGGTGGGGACCGGGACGCGCATCGCGATGCCGTCGAGCTTGCCCTTGAGCTGCGGGAGGACCAGCGCGGTGGCCTTGGCGGCACCCGTGGTGGTCGGGATGATGTTCTCCGCGGCGGCACGGGCGCGGCGCAGGTCCTTGTGCGGGAAGTCCAGGATGCGCTGGTCGTTGGTGTACGCGTGCACCGTCGTCATCAGGCCCTTGACGATGCCGAAGTTCTCGTCGAGGACCTTGGCCATCGGCGCCACACAGTTGGTGGTGCAGGAGGCGTTGGAGATGACGTGGTGGTTCGCCGCGTCGTACTTCTCCTGGTTGACGCCCATCACGATGGTGATGTCCTCGTCCTTGGCCGGAGCCGAGATGAGGACCTTCTTGGCGCCACCGGCGATGTGCTTCTCGGCGTCCGCCTTCTTGGTGAAGATGCCGGTCGACTCGATCACGATGTCGACGCCCAGCTCACCCCAGGGGATGTCGGCCGGGTTGCGCTCGGACAGGACCTTGATGGTCCTGCCGTCGACGGTGATGGTGTCCTCGGTGTGCGTGACCTCTTGCTTGAGGCGGCCGAGGATGGTGTCGTACTTCAGCAGGTGGGCGGTGGTCGCGGTGTCACCCAGGTCGTTGACAGCCACGATCTCGATGTCTGCACCCTGCTCCAGCAGCGCGCGGAAGTAGTTACGACCGATGCGGCCAAAGCCGTTGATGCCTACGCGGATCGTCACGAACCGATCTCCTCGTTGGTACGCCGGCCCGATGTGCCGGCGAGCTGTATTTGGGATGTCCCCGACCACGTCCGACCCTACCTCTCCGGGGCCTCGGGGGTGACATCGAGACGGCCCGTACCCGGCAGGGCGGTCCGTACCCGCCAGTAGGGGTACGGACCGCCCTGGTCCCGGGGACCGATCACCCGATTTGGCTACACCGGGTCAGTCCCCCGCGGGCCGGGATTCACTCGTCCAGGGCACGCAGCGCCCGGCGGAGCAGTGCCGCGCGGGCGTCCGGTTCGGTGAGGTGTTCCAGACCGAAGCCCAGCAGCACGGTGTCGTCCGTGGTGACCGCGCCGTACGTCTGGAACAGGGTTCCGGTGCGGGTCCAGTCCTTCAGGACGGCGGGGCTGCCCGCCGGGGGTCCGGAGACCTGCCAGGCACCCAGCGAACTCTCGAAGCCCTCGGTCTGCGTAGCCGTGCCTCCGACGACCAGGGAGGCCTCGTCGGCGAGGACGCCGCGGCCGCCGCTGCCGGGGTCGGTGACGTAGGCGATCGAGACGTCGACGGACTTCCCGGCGTAGGCGCTCAGGTCGAACTCGACCTGTTTCCAGCCGCCCGAGGAGCCGGTGAGGCTGTTCCACTGTCCGGTCGTGCCGGTCGCGGTGCAGCCGTCGTCGGAGAGGGTCAGGTAGTGCTCCAGCCAGGGGTGCCCGGCCAGGTAGAACCCGGCCGCGCACTCCGCGGGCACGGCCGTGCCGGTGGCGCCGCCCGCCTCGGGGAGCGTGGTCCAGTCGTCGGCGCCGGTGGTGTGCGCCTCGACCAGGGCGTTGTCGTAGCCGGTTTCGGTGTCCCACAGCAGTTGGGTGCGGAGCGTGGGGCGGTCGGAGGCGGTGACGCCGGTGAGGTCGACGGTGCGGGTGAGGCGCTTGTAGGCGTCGTCGGTGTGCACTGCGGCGGCCATCCACTCGCCCGCGTAGGGCCCGTACGGGTTGACCGTCCCGGCGAACTTCCCGGCGCCCTCGCTCGCGAACTGCGGGTAGGTGTCGGGGTCCAGCTCGTCGGAGGTCACGCTGTAGGTTCCGGCGGCGTCCAGCGGGTTGCCGGGGGCGTCGCCGAGCGTGCCGTCGGCTCCGTCGAGCGTGCCGGAGCCGGTGAACCCGGTGGCGCCGGAGGTCGAGGTGCGGGTGTAGGCGCCCAGGTAGTACTGGCTGAAGTCGTCGGACAGGGTGCCGCCGCCGAGGTCGACGTCGCCGCCGGCCTGCTCGCCGGCCTCGATCAGCTTGCCGCCCTCGTTGAGGAAGGCGCGCAACTGGAGCTGGGTGGCGTTGCCGGGCACCGCGGCGCCCGTGTAGTGGACGACGGTGTCGAAGTGCCCGAGGACGCCGAGCGAGTCGGGAGCGCCCTGCGTGGCGACGTCCCAGACGGCCGCGCGCCGGCCGTTGGCCTTGAGGGCGTCCACGTACGTACGGGTCCGCGTGGCCTTCGCGCCCTCCTCGGCGACGACGAGGACGTCGGCGCGGGGCCGCTCGGCGATCGTGTATGTGAAGTGCTCGCTCTCGGTGCGCTTGCCGTGCCTGCCGTGCTTGTCGGGGTTGCCGTGCTTGTCGCGGCTTCCCCGCTCCGTCTCGCCGGTGAACCAGACCTCGACGCGGTCACCGGGGCCGCCGCGCCTCACCTTGGCCCGGTACTCGTCGAAGTAGAGGTTGTCCTCACCGCCGTACGTCTCGCCGCCCCGCCAGGGCCGCAGCCTCACGTCGTGCGTGCGCCCGCCGTTGACGCGGTACTTCAGCTCCTTGTCGCGCACGGACTTGCGTACGACGACGGAGACCTCCTGGTCGGCGCCGCGCGCGTAGGAGGTGGTGAAGGGGGCCGGGGTGAAGTCGGCGGCGTCCAGGCCGACCGAGGAGGACGGCCGGTCGGGGTGGGCGGCGGACTCGGCGACGGACAGCGCGAACGGGATGTTCTTCGCGAACTCCTGCTGGATCAGCTTCTCGTCGTCGGGGAAGTTGAAGCCCGACTGGCAGTCGCGCGCGTTCCACTGGTCGTCGGGGTCCACGTCGGAGGCCGTCTTGCAGGTCGACATCTCCGGGGTGAACATCGCCATGCCGTTGACGTTGGCCGCGTGTCCGTCGGCCTCGCCGTTGGTGGTGTACAGCTCCGAGGAGACCTGCGGGTGGTAGCCGGGGATCGCGGAGTTGTCGGGGGTGCCGGCGAGTGCCTTGTAGAGGACGTCGTCCGGGGTGTTGGTGGCCACCTGCCAGCCGACTCCGTAGAGGAGGAGTTCGGCGGCGGAGTGGTAGTTGATGCCGTACGTGAAGCCGATCCGCTTCTGGAAGGCGTCCAGGGCCTTGGTCTCGGGCTCGGAGCCGGGGCTCGCGCCGCGGTAGGTCTCGCTGGTGGGGTTGGGGGACGAGCCCTCGTCGTCGTAGCCCCACTTGTAGGCGAAGTTGCGGTTGAGGTCGACGCCGTCTCCGGTGCTGATGGTGCCGTCGCCGTTGACGTCGCGCAGGTTCTTGCGCCAGAGGCGGTTGTCGGTGTTCTCGAAGGTGTAGTCGTAGCCGTCGGGGTTGGCCGACAGGACGAACCACAGCTCGGTGGAGTCGACGATCTTCCTGATCCGCCGGTCCTTCTTGTAGTTGTCCAGGTAGTGGTGCATCAGCCGCCGGGTCATCTCGGGGGTGATCCACTCGCGCGCGTGCTGGTTGGACATGTAGAGGACGGCCGGCTTGGAGCCGTCCTTCGACTTCTTCGCGTGTTTGGTGAGCTTGAGCGCCAGGATGTCCTGGCCGTTCACGGTCTTCCCGATGGAGACGACCTTGGTGAGCCGGGGGTTGTCCCGGGCGGTCCGCAGGATCTCCTCGCGCAGGCCGCCGCTGCCGCTGTACGGGCGGAAGACGCCGTCGGCGGCGTCCTCGACGCGCTCCTCGGCCTGGGTGGACAGGGTGTGCTCGGTGAGGTCGACGCCCTGTTTCTCCAGCGTGCCGGCCTGCTTCTCGGTGAGGTAGAGCTCGACGGGGGCCGTACCCCGGTCGGGTACCTGCTCGCCGAGTTCGTGGCCGTCCTGCCCGGCGGCCAGCAGCAGGGGTACCTGCTCGCGGGTGACGTCGGCGCGGAAGACCTTCACTTCGTTCGCGTCCGGGGTCCCCGGATCCGCGGGTTGTGCCTGGGCGATGGGTGCGAAGCTCGCTCCGCCGATCAGGAGCGCGCCGACGGCGAGGATCGATCTCGCTCTTCGTCTCATGAAACCCCCTGGATGGGGCCTGTCCGACAGGCCTGGGTTCGCCACAGCAGCGAACAGATGCCAGGCTCATGACAGCTCATGATCGAGTCAAGAGTGCGGCAAGGACACGCGAAAGCCGGTGCCGGTCACCCAAGTGGGCGACGGCACCGGCTTGTTGACGCCTTGTTGAAGCCTGGTTGACCGCCTTGTCGACGGCCTTCTGATGGCCTGCTGACTGCCTTGTTGACGGCCTGCTGATGGCCTGCTGACTGCCTGTCCAGGGCCTTTCCAGGGCCTGTCCACGGCGCGGCCCGTCGGCCGTCCGCGGCCCGGACTCGCTCAGCCGACGAGGTTGTCGGCCATTTCCTCCTCGCCGAGGTTGGCGTCCGTGCCGGCGATACCGAGGTCGGAGGCGCGCTTGTCCGCCATGGCCAGCAGGCGGCGGATGCGGCCGGCGACGGCGTCCTTGGTCAGCGGCGGGTCGGCGAGGGCGCCCAGCTCCTCCAGGGAGGCCTGCTTGTGCTCCATGCGGAGCCGGCCCGCGGCGGCGAGGTGCTCGGGCACGTCGTCGGCGAGGATCTCCAGGGCGCGCTGGACCCGGGCGCCGGCGGCGACGGCCGCGCGGGCCGAGCGGCGCAGGTTGGCGTCGTCGAAGTTGGCGAGGCGGTTGGCGGTGGCCCGGACCTCGCGCCGCAGCCTGCGCTCCTCCCAGGCCAGCACCGCGTCGTGGGCGCCGAGCCGGGTGAGCAGGGCGCCGATCGCGTCGCCGTCGCGGACCACGACCCGGTCCACGCCGCGCACCTCGCGGGCCTTGGCGGGGATCGAGAGCCGACGGGCGGCGCCGACCAGGGCGAGCGCGGCCTCGGGGCCGGGGCAGGTCACCTCCAGGGAGGAGGAGCGGCCGGGCTCGGTGAGCGAACCGTGCGCGAGGAAGGCCCCGCGCCAGGCGGCCTCGGCGTCGCAGGTGGCCCCCGAGACCACCTGCGGCGGCAGACCCCGGATCGGGCGGCCGCGGCCGTCCACCAGGCCGGTCTGCCGGGCGAGCTGGTCACCGCCCGCAACCACCCGAACGACGTAACGCGAACCGCGGCGCAGCCCGCCCGGCGCCATCACGATCAGCTCCGAGCTGTGCCCGAAGATCTCCAGGATGTCCTGCTTGAGCCGGCGGGCCGCCCGCGCGGTGTCCAGCTCCGCCTCGATCACGATGCGCCCGCTCACCAGGTGAAGGCCGCCGGCGAACCGCAGAATGGCGGAGACCTCCGCCTTTCTGCAGCAGGTCCGGGTGACGGGGAGCCGGGAGATCTCATCCTTCACCGCTGCCGTCATCGCCATGGGCCGATCCTTCCATGCATCCGAAAAATACGGTCGTACGCGGCGGCCAGCAGCTCCGGGTCGTGCCTCGGGGTCCCGTCGGTCCGGGCGACCGGAGCCAGCTCGACCGCGGCGCCGAACCGTTTCGCGGCGTCGGTGAGCGAGTCACGGTCGGGCACGGCGGCCTCGTCGGCCAGCACCACGTCCAGGGCGAGTTTAGGGGCGTGTCGTCCCAAAACCTCCAAATGACGCTGCGGAGAGAAGCCCTCGGTTTCTCCGGGCTGCGGGGCGAGGTTCAGCGAGAGCACCCGGCGGGCCTTCGTCTCGACCAGCGCGTCCAGCAGATCCGGCACGAGCAGGTGCGGAATGACGGAGGAGAACCACGAGCCGGGGCCCAGCACCACCCAGTCGGCGTCCAGGACGGCGTCGACCGCGTCGACGACGGCGGGCGGACCGCCCGGCACCAGGTGCACGGACTGCACCTCGCCGGGCGTGAGTGCCACGGTCGCCTGTCCCCGTACGGTCTCCACCTCGTCGGGCCGGTCGGGGTCGTGGCCCTTGACCAGGGCCTGGAGCTCCAGCGGGACGGCGGACATGGGCAGCACGCGCCCGTGCGCGCCGAGCAGCTTGCCCACCAGGTCCAGCGCCTGGACATGGTCGCCGAGCTGCTCCCACAGGGCGACGATCAGCAGATTGCCGACCGCGTGTTCGTGCAGGTCGCCCTGGGACTGGAAGCGGTGCTGGATGACGCGGGCCCAGGTCTGGCCCCAGTCGTCGTCGCCGCACAGCGCGGCCAGCGCCTTGCGCAGGTCGCCGGGCGGCAGGACGCCCAGCTCGTCGCGCAGACGCCCGCTGGAGCCGCCGTCGTCGGCGACGGTGACGACGGCGGTGAGGTCGCCGGTGATCCGGCGCAGTGCGGCGAGCGAGGCGGACAGGCCCATGCCGCCGCCGAGGGCGACCACCTTGGGCTGGGCGCCCCGGCGGCGCGGCTTGCCACCGCGCGCCTGTTCGGGCCGGGCGGTGCGGGCGTCGGCGGGTCTGCCGCCGCGTCCCTCGGGCACCACCCGGCGCAGCCTGCTCAGCCGCGGAGTACGTCCTGTCATTCCCCTGTCATTCCCGTCCCATGTCCCGGTGGACGACCACCGTCTCCACGCCCTCGGCGGCGAGCCGGGCGGCGAGCTTCTCCGACATGGCCACGGACCGGTGCTTGCCGCCGGTGCAGCCGACGGCGACGGTCACATAGCGCTTGCCCTCCCGACGGTAGCCCGCGGCGATCAGTTGGAGCAGCTCGGCGTAGCGGTCGAGGAACTCCTTGGCCCCGGGCTGGTTGAGGACGTAGCTCGACACCTCCTCGTTGAGGCCCGTGAAGGGGCGCAGCTCCGGCACCCAGTGCGGGTTGGGCAGGAACCGCATGTCGACGACGAGGTCGGCGTCGACCGGGAGGCCGTACTTGAAGCCGAAGGACATCACCGTGGCCCGCAGCTCGGGCTCCTCGTCGCCCGCGAACTGGGCGTCCATCTTGGCGCGCAGCTCGTGCACGTTGAGACTGGAGGTGTCGATCACCAGGTCGGCGTCGCCGCGCAGCTCGCGCAGGAGTTCCCGCTCGGCGGCGATGCCGTCGACGATGCGGCCGTCGCCCTGGAGGGGATGCGGGCGGCGCACCGACTCGAAGCGGCGTACCAGCGCGTCGTCGGAGGACTCCAGGAAGACGATCCGCCGGGTGACGCCGCGGGCGTCGAGGTCCGCGAGGGACTCGCGCAGGTTGTCGAAGAAGCGCCGGCCGCGGACGTCGACGACGACCGCGATGCGGGCGACGTTGCCCTGGGAACGGGCGCCGAGCTCCACCATGGTGGGGATCAGCGCGGGCGGGAGGTTGTCGACGACGAACCAGCCCAGGTCCTCCAGACACTTGGCGGCCGTCGAGCGGCCGGCTCCGGACATGCCGGAGATGATCACCAGCTCGGGGATGGCCGCCTCGTGCGCCCCGGCCGCTTCCTTGCCCGTACTCACCTGTGCTCCGTCGTCCTGGCGCGGCTCGGAGCCGGCCGTCTGCGGGCCCGTGTCCTCGCCGGTCGTGCCGTGGGCCCGTTCTGGCCCCGTGGTCGGCCCTGCCTGTTCTCGCCCCGTCGTAGGCCCGGTCTGTTCTCGCCCCGCTGTGGCCTGTGCCTCGTGCTCGGTCATCTCTCCTGCCCCCGTCGTTCGTCCGGGGTGCCCGCGGACACGGGCTCCCCCGGGGCATCCGCCCTCGTCTCGGGTGCCCCGTCCTCGTCATCCATGATCTCTCCGGTCGCCGTGTTCACGGCGGGAGCGGCCGGGGTGGCCCCGGCGAGGGCGACGGCCACGGTCTCGGCCGTCTTGCGGCCTATGCCGGGCACCTCGCAGATCTGGTCGATCGTCGCCGACCGCAGCTTCTTCACCGAACCGAAGTGCTTGATCAGCGCCTGCTTGCGGGTCTCCCCCAGGCCGGGCACGTCGTCCAGCGGACTGGAGCGGAAGCGCTTGGCGCGCTTGGCGCGCTGGTATGTGATCGCGAACCGGTGGGCCTCGTCGCGGACCCGTTGCAGCAGGTACAGGCCCTCGCTGGTGCGGGGCAGGACGACCGGGTCGTCCTCACGGGGCAGCCAGACCTCCTCCAGACGCTTGGCGAGACCACAGACGGCGATGTCGTCGATGCCCAGCTCGTCCAGCGCCCGCTGGGCGGCCGCGACCTGCGGCTGCCCGCCGTCGACGACGACGAGCTGGGGCGGGTAGGCGAAGCGCTTGGGACGGCCGTCGTCGTCCTTGAGCGCCGGGCCGTCCATGAGGTCGGCACCGTCGTCCGAAGCGGCTTGCCCGGACGTCCCGCCCACACGGCCAACGACACCCGGACCACCGGGCCCACCCTCCCCGTGCGGCGCACCTTCGCCGTGCGGTGCGCCCTGCCCGTGGGGCGCGGCTTGCCCGTGGGACGCGCCCTGCCTGTGCGGCGCGGATTGGCCGTGCGGCGCACCTTCGCCGTAGAGCGCGCCCTGCCCCTGGGGCGCGGATTGCCCATGGGGCGGGGTTGGGCCGTCCGTGACGGGTCGGCCGTCGGGCGCCGGTTCGCCGTTCGTGGTGCGTGTGCCGTTCATGGCGGCTGCGGTGTCCTCGGCTGCTTGGCCGTCCGTGGCGGGTGCGGCATCCCCGGCAGGTGCCGCGTCCCCGGCGGGTGCGGCACCCGCCGCGAGTGCGGCATCCGCGGTGGGTGCGGCGGGTGCCGCGTTCGTGTGTTGATCGCCGTTGTCCGGTTCGTCGCCGTCCACCCACTCGCCGGTCCTCTCCTTCTCGGCGAGATAGCGGCGGAAGCGGCGGGTGATGACCTCGTGCATGGAACGGACGTCGTCCTGTCCCGCGAAGCCCTTGATCTGGAATCGGCGGTATTCGCTCTTCCGGGCCAGCCCGTCCTCGAAGACGACCATGGAGGCCACGACGTCGTCGCCCTGGAGGTGCGAGATGTCGTAGCACTCGATCCGGAGCGGGGCGCTGTCCAGATCGAGGGCTTCGGCGATCTCCTCCAGGGCGCGCGAGCGCGTCGTCAGGTCGGAGGCGCGCTTGGTCTTGTGCAGCACGAGGGCCTGCTGCGCGTTGCGCTGGACGGTCTCCATCAGCGCCTTCTTGTCGCCGCGCTGCGGGATGCGCAGCGACACGCCCGACCCACGGCGGTCGGTCAGCCACTGCTGGACGGGCTCCACCGGGTCGGGCAGGGCGGGGACCAGGACCTCCTTGGGGACGGCGTCCCCGGTCTCCTCGCCGTACAACTGCTGGAGGGCGTGCTCGACGAGGGCGCCGGTGGTGACCTCCTCCACCTTGTCGGTGACCCAGCCGCGCTGGCCGCGCACGCGTCCGCCGCGTACGTGGAAGATCTGGACCGCGGCCTCCAGCTCGTCCTCGGCGACCGCGATCAGGTCGGCGTCGGTGGCGTCGGCGAGCACGACCGCGCTCTTCTCCATCGCCTTCTTGAGGGCTCCGATGTCGTCGCGCAGGCGAGCGGCCCGCTCGTACTCCATCTCCTCGGCCGCCTCGGCCATCCGCCCCTCCAGGCGGCGCAGGTAGGCGCCCGTGCGGCCGGCCATGAAGTCGCAGAACTCCTCGGCCAGCTCCCGGTGCTCCTCGGCGGAAACCCGCTCCACGCAGGGGGCGGAGCACTTGCCGATGTAGCCGAGCAGACAGGGTCGGCCGGTGCGGACGGCGTTCTTGAAGACGCCGGCGGAGCAGGTGCGCACCGGGAAGACGCGCAGCAGGAGGTCGACCGTGTCGCGGATCGCCCAGGCGTGCCCGTACGGCCCGAAGTAGCGCACGCCCTTCTTCTTGTGGCCGCGCATCACCTGTACGCGCGGGAACTCCTCGTTCATCGTCACCGCGAGGTACGGGTAGCTCTTGTCGTCGCGGTACTTGACGTTGAACCGGGGGTCGTACTCCTTGATCCAGGAGTACTCGAGCTGCAGCGCCTCGACCTCCGTGGACACCACCGTCCACTCCACGGACGCCGCGGTGGTGACCATGGTGCGGGTGCGGGGGTGGAGGTTCGCCAGGTCCTGGAAGTAGTTCGCCAGGCGCTGGCGCAGGCTCTTCGCCTTTCCGACATAGATCACCCGGCGGTGCTCGTCACGGAACCTGTACACCCCCGGGGAGTCCGGGATCTCTCCCGGCCTGGGGCGGTAGCTGGAGGGGTCGGCCATGACTCACACCCTACTGGCGAGGACCGACACTTCGACGGGGCTGTGGACGACGGGCCGCACCCCCTGTGGACGGCCCACCGGGAAGCCCGGAGAGGACGCAGCGGGGCCGTTCGGTCACGCCGCGTGGCCCCCGGGACGACGGGCCCGTGCGTTCTCGGCCAGGAGCGCGTGACGGTCGGGCGCCAGGTGTTGTCGGGACTAGGTCAACACGCTTCAATGCGGGGGGACTCGGGGCCCTGAAGCGCGGCGTACGGATGTGAAGACCTCTGCGCCGCGACCGGGGGGCGGCCCCGGCCGATCCGTGTCGACGGTCTGACCAGCCGCCGTGAACTTCACAGAAAGGCCCCTGCATGCCGCACGCCACACAGCTCGCGGACGTCGCCACCGCGCAACTCGACTCGGCCCTGCGCGGTGGCCCCTTCCACGTCGCTCTGCGCGCCGCGATCGCCGCTCGCGGACTGCCGCTCCAGCGCGTGCAGCACCATCTGTCGCGCCACGGGGTGAAGGTGGGCGTCACGAGTCTGAGCTACTGGCAGCAGGGCGCCCGCCGCCCGCAGCGCCCGGAGTCCCTGCGGGCCGTGCGGGCCCTGGAGGAGATACTCCAGTTGCCCGAGGAGTCGCTGATACGCCTGCTCGCCGAGGCCGACGAGGAGACCCCGGAGCGGCGGCCGGCCGCCCGCTCCTACCGCGCCCACCTGGCGGCCTCGGGCGTTCTGGACCAGCTCCTGGCCGAGCTGGAACACCCTTCGCCGGACGGCGGGGTGCACACCCTCGGGCACCACGAACGGATCCGGATCGGGCCGCGCCGCGAGCTGGCGGGACGCGAGTCGCACCACATCGTCCGCGCGCACCGCGACGGCGTCGACCGCTTCGTCGCCGTCCACTACGGCGATCCCGGATGCGCTCCCGAGCAGATGACCGTGCACGCGCTGGAGAACTGCCGCACGGGACGTGTCCGCACCCATCAGGACACCGGTGTGCTCGTGACCGAGCTGCTCTTCGACACGCGGCTGCGGGCCGGCGACACCCATCTCTTCCGTTACGGCGTCGAGGACGGTACGGCCGGGGTGTCGCGCGAGTACGTGCGCGGGTTCGCCACGGCGGGCGGGCAGTACGCGCTCCAGGTGCGCTTCGACGCCGCGGCCCTGCCGGTGCGCTGCCACCGGTTCACACAGCACTCGCCGGCGGCACCGCGCGGCGGCCGGCAGGAGCTGACTCTCAGCGGACAGCACCACTCGGTGCACCTCGTGGAGCCGCGGGTGCGGTCGGGGATGCTGGGGATCGGCTGGGACTGGGAGTAGGACGCCGGACGTGCCGGTCAGGTCCCGGGGCTCGCGACGATCCGGCCCTGCTCGACCTCGACCGGCAGTTCGATGAGCGGCGCGGTCGCCGGGGCGTGCAGCACCTCGCCGGTGCGGGCGTCGAACTCGCTGCCGTGGCAGGGGCAGACGAGCTTGGTTCCCTCCAGCTTCCTGATGGGGCACCCCGCGTGCGTGCAGACCGTGCTGAACGCCTTGAGGGAGCCGTCCTCGGCGCGGCTGACCACCACGTTCCCGTCCGTGTGGAGCTTGGTCGTGCCCTTGGCGACCTCTCCGTCCGCGCCGAGGTCCACGGGCGCGGTCGGCCTGGCCGGCGCGGCACCGTCGTCGCCCGGGGAGCAGGCGGCCAGGCCGAGTCCGGCGACGGGCGTGAGAGCCGCCGAGCGCAGGACGGTACGGCGACTCGGGGCGGGGCGGCCGGGCATGGAATCTCCACTGGTCGGGAGGGGCGTGCTGATGCAGGGCGACGATATCCGGAGCTTCCGGCCAGCGGGCGGGGCGGGTATGGACGACGGACGTAAACGCTTGCGCAATCGTTTACGTCCGTGCCCGGATGGGATACGGTCCCCGCCAGTACCCGCGCAAGCACACGCGGGGAGCCGGCACGACGGCAATACGCGACGGCAGTACGTGGGGAAGGGAGCATGCCGATGCCGACCATGGTCGATGTGGCGCGGAGCGCCGGGGTCTCCGTGGCGACCGTCTCGCACGTGCTCAACGACACCCGCCCGGTGCTGCCGCACACCCGCCAGGCGGTGCTGGACGCCGTCGAGGAGCTGGGCTACACCCCGAACACCCTCGCCCGTTCCCTGGTGACCGCGCGCACCCGCTCCATCGGGCTCGCGGTGTCGGCGATCAGCAACCCGTACTTCACGGAGATCCTCCAGGGCGTCGAGGCCAGTGCCCTGGAGCACGGTTACAGCCTGCTCATCGCCGACCCGCACGACGATCCGGGGCACGAGCGCAAGGTCGTCCAACTGCTGCACGAGCGGCGCGTGGACGGCATGATCGTGGCGCCCTCCGCCGACCCGCGCGACCTCCTGGCCTACCTCGGACGCCACCGTGTGCCGGCCGTGTTCCTCGACCGGATCGTCGACGCGCCCAAGAGCGACGGTGCGCCGCGCTTCGACCAGGTCTGCGCCGAGAGCGCCGAGCCGACGACCCGGCTGGTCGGCCACCTCGCCGGCCTCGGCCACCGCCGGATCGGCCTGGTCGCGGGCCGGCCTGGGCTCAGCACCACCCGCGAGCGGATCACCGGGTACCGGCACGGCCTCGCCGCCGCCGGGCTGCCCTTCGACGAACGGCTGCTGGTCCACGGCGACTCCGAGGCGGCCGGCGGCGAACGAGCCACGGCGGACCTGCTGTCCCTGGCGGTGCCGCCCACCGCGCTGGTCACCGCCAACAACGCGATGACGATCGGTGCCCTGCGCGCGCTCCGGGACCGGGGCCTGTCCGTGCCGGGTGACCTCGCGCTGTGCTGCTTCGACGACTTCGCCTGGGCGGACCTCTTCTCGCCCCGGCTCACCGCCGTCGCCCAGCCCAGCAGGGACCTGGGCGCGCAGGCCGTCCGGCTGCTGCTGGAACGCCTCGCCGCACCGGACCGTCCCGCGCGGACCGTGCGGCTGCCCTGTGCCTTCGTCCACCGCACCTCCTGCGGCTGCGAAGAGCGGCCCGGACGGAACGAGCAGCCCGAGCAGTCCGAGCAGTCCGAGCAATTCACGCAATTCGCGCAGTCCGAGCAAGCCCCTATGCCAAGGCTCACGAAAGGACCGTCCCGTGATCGTCGTCGCCGGTGAGGCACTGATCGACCTGGTACCGCAGGGCACGGGCGCCCTCGCCGCACTGCGGCCGGCGCTCGGCGGCGGTCCGTACAACACGGCCGTCGCGCTGGGCCGTCTCGGCTCGCCCGCCGCGTTCTGCTCGCGGGTGTCGTACGACGCCTTCGGCGAGGCGCTGCTCGACCGGCTGCGGGAGACCGGGGTGGACGTCTCGCCGGTGCAGCGCGGGCCCGAGCCGACGACCCTCGCCGTGGCCTCGCTCGACGCGGACGGCTCGGCCGCGTACTCCTTCTACGTGGACGGGACGGCCGACCGGCTGTTCACGGTGCCCGACGCGCTGCCGTCCGGTACTCGGGCCGTCTCCTTCGGGACCTGTTCGCTGGTGCTGGAGCCGGGCGCGAGCGCGTACGAGGAACTGCTGCGCGAGACGGCCGCGCGGGGCGTGTTCACGGCGCTGGACCCGAACATCCGGGCCGGGCTGATCGCGGACCCGGACGCGTACCGGGCCCGGTTCAAGAGCTGGCTGCCGTCCGTGTCGCTGCTGAAGCTGTCCGCCGAGGACGCCGAGTGGCTCGGCGGCACACCGCGGGAGTGGCTCGCGGCGGGCCCGGCCGCGGTCGTGGTCACCCGGGGCGGTGCCGGTCTGACGGCGTTCCCCCGTGACGGAGGCGAGTACACGGTGGCGGGCGAGCGGGTGGAGGTGGTGGACACGATCGGCGCGGGCGACACGGTGAACGCGGCGCTGCTGCACGGTCTCGCGGCGCGCGGCGCGCTCGACGGACCGGCTCTCGCCGCCCTGGGTCCGCAGGGCTGGGCCGGGCTGCTGGGCTTCGCCGCCCGCGCGGCGGCGGTCACCTGTTCCCGCGCGGGCGCGCAACCGCCGTACGCCCACGAGGTCGCCGTCTGACGGGCTCGGCCGGCAGCGGCTACGGTCCCGTCCTTCAGACCGCCGGGCGGACGGCCCGCAGGGCTCCCGGGCGGCGACCGTTCAGACGGTCCAGGCCGGCGGCCGTGGCGTCGTCCGCGGGCAGGTGTACGACGATGCGCTGGCCCTCCTCTGGCAGCGCCAGCGTCTCGTGCAGCAGCCGAAGCGGTCCGGCCTCCGGGTGCTCGAGGTGCTGGGTGCCGACGCGCCGGGCCGCCACGCCCAGGTCGGCGAACCGGTCGGTGAACGCCGCCCCCGCCGTCACCGTCAGCTCGTCGGCCAGGTCGTTCACGTACGGGTCCCGCAGCGGCGCCGCGTGCCGGAGCTGGGCGACCAGGTCGTCGGCCACGTGGTCCCAGTCGGGGTAGGCGACGCGGGCACGTCTGTCGGTGAACAGGTACCGGAGCAGGTTGGGCCGCTCGTCGTCCAGCAGCCCGATCGGGCCGGTCAGCCGGGCGTAGCCGCCGGTGTGGGCGAGGACGTCGCCGATCCGGTTGAGCACCACGGCGGGACTCGGCTCCAGCCGGTCCAGTACGGCCCGCACGGTGGGGCGCGCGCCGCTGCCGAGCGGCGGGGCCGCGGCGCAGAGCAGCGGGTCGCCGCCGTCGGCCTCCGCGGTCAGGCGGCGCAGCAGCATCCGCTCCCGCAGGGACAGGTTGAGCGCGTCGGCGAGGGCGCCGAGCACCTGGGCCGACGGGTTGCGGTCGCGGCCCTGTTCCAGCCGGGTGAGGTACTCGACGCTGACTCCGGCGAGCGTGGCCAGTTCGGCGCGGCGCAGGCCGGGGGTGCGGCGGCGCGGGCCGGTGGGGAGCCCCACCTCGGCCGGGGTGACGGACTCGCGCCAGGTCCGCAGGAACGTGCCCAACTCGTTGTCGCTCACCTCTGGAACGTACCAATGCGGGCGGGAGAAAGGGTGGCCCTGCCACTACCACGCTCGGGCCGGTCTCCCTGGCGGGGCGCTCGGCCCGCAGGGTGGACGGCATGACGAACGACATCGGCGCCTCCGCCGCCGCTCTGCCCATCGCTCCTGGTGAGTGGGTCCTGGACCCGTTCCACTCCTCGGTGAACTTCACCATCCGCCATTTCGGCATCGCCAAGGTCCGGGGCCGCTTCACGGGGTTCGAGACCGAGCTTCACGTCGGTCGGAGGGCCGAGGACGTCCGGGTGTCCGCGACGATCGACCTGTCCTCCATCGACACCGGGAACACCGACCGGGACGCGCACGTGCGCGCCTCGGACCTGCTCGACGTCGGAAAGCGGCCGACGATGGCCTTCCGCTCGAAGCGGGTCTCGGGCGAGGGCGAGGACTGGACCATGGAGGGGGAGCTGACGATCGGCGACGTGACCCGTCCGGTGGCGCTGGCCGTGGAGTTCGGCGGGCTGGTGGACGTGCCGATGGGCGGGAACCGGCACGCGGGGTTCGAGGCGACGGGTGAGATCCGGCGCAGCGAGTTCGGCCTGGACTTCGCGCCGGGGCTGCTGGGAGAGGTCGTGAAGATCCAGCTCGACATGCAGTTCGTGGAGCCGGAGCCGGCGGGCGCCTGAGGGGCGTGCGCCGCGCGGACGACGCCGGGCCCCACGGATGATCCCGTGGGGCCCGGCGCTGTCGGAACTCAGGCCTTGCTCGTCCGCGTGGTCTTCTTCGCGGCGGGCTTGGCGGCCTTCTTGACCGTGTCGGCAGTCTTGGCCGTCTTGGCCGCCTTGGCCGTCCTGGTGGCGGTCACCTTATTCGCGGCCGTGCCGGTGACCGTCTTCGTGGCGGTCTTCTTGGCGGTGGCCTTGGTCGCGACCGTCTTCGCCGCCGCCTTGCGCGGCAGGGTCACCGAGGCCGCGTCGCTGACCCGGTCGGCACCGAGGACGTCCTGCAGGAACTTGCCGGTGTGGCTGGCGGGGATGCCGGCGACCTGCTCGGGCGTGCCCTCGGCGACCACAAGGCCGCCGCCGCCACCGCCCTCGGGGCCCATGTCGACGACCCAGTCGGCGGTCTTGATCACGTCGAGGTTGTGCTCGATGACGATGACCGTGTTGCCCTTGTCGACCAGGCCCGCGAGGACCGTCAGCAGCTTGCTGATGTCCTCGAAGTGCAGACCGGTGGTCGGCTCGTCCAGGACGTAGACCGTGCGTCCGGTGGAGCGGCGCTGCAGCTCGCTGGCGAGCTTGACGCGCTGGGCCTCGCCGCCGGACAGGGTGGTCGCGGACTGGCCGAGCCGGACGTAGCCGAGGCCGACGTCCTTCAGGGTCTTCATGTGCCGGGAGATGGCGGGGACCGCCTCGAAGAAGTCGGTCGCCTCCTCGATCGGCATGTTCAGGACGTCGGCGATGGACTTGCCCTTGTAGTGGACCTCCAGGGTCTCCCGGTTGTACCGGGCGCCGTGGCAGACCTCGCACGGGACGTAGACGTCCGGGAGGAAGTTCATCTCGATCTTGATTGTGCCGTCGCCCGCGCAGTTCTCGCAGCGGCCGCCCTTGACGTTGAAGGAGAACCGGCCGGGCAGGTAGCCGCGGACCTTCGCCTCCGTGGTCTCGGCGAACAGCTTACGGACGTGGTCGAAGACGCCGGTGTACGTCGCCGGGTTCGACCGCGGGGTGCGGCCGATGGGCGACTGATCGACGTGGACGACCTTGTCGACGAGGTCGTCGCCGTCCACGCGCGTGTGCCGGCCGGGGACGCTCCGCGCCCCGTTCAGCTCGCGCGCCAGGTGTGTGTACAGGATGTCGTTGACCAGGGTCGACTTGCCGGATCCGGAGACGCCGGTGACGGCCGTGAAGACGCCCAGCGGGAAGGACACGTCGATGTCCTGGAGGTTGTTCTCACGGGCGCCGTGCACGGTGAGCCGCCGGGAGGGGTCCTGCGGGCGGCGGATGTCGGGCAGCGGGATGGCCTTCTTGCCGGACAGGTACAGGCCGGTCTGCGACTCGGCGTTGTCCAGCAGCTCCTTGAGGGAGCCGCTGTGCACCACCTTGCCGCCGTGCTCGCCCGCGCCGGGGCCGATGTCGACGATCCAGTCGGCGACCTTGATGGTGTCCTCGTCGTGCTCGACGACGATGAGCGTGTTGCCCATGTCGCGGAGCCGGACGAGGGTCTCGATCAGCCGGTGGTTGTCGCGCTGGTGCAGGCCGATGGACGGCTCGTCGAGGACGTAGAGCACGCCGACGAGTCCGGAGCCGATCTGGGTGGCCAGGCGGATGCGCTGGGCCTCGCCGCCGGAGAGGGTGCCTGCCGCGCGGTTCAGCGAGAGGTAGTCCAGGCCGACGTCGACCAGGAACCGCAGCCGCTCGTTGACCTCCTTCAGCACGCGCTCGGCGATCTTCTTGTCGCGGGCGCTGAGCTTCAGCTCGCGCAGGAAGTCGGCGCAGTCGCTGATGGACATCGCCGAGACCTCGGCGATGGACCTGCCCATGACGGTGACCGCGAGGACGAGGGGCTTGAGGCGGGTGCCCTCGCAGGTGGGGCAGGGCACCTCGCGCATGTAGCCCTCGAAGCGCTCGCGGCTCGAGTCGCTCTCGGCCTCGCTGTGCCGGCGCTTGACGAAGGGGATCGCGCCCTCGAAGGCGGTGGTGTACCGGCGCTCGCGGCCGTACCGGTTGCGGTAGCGGACCTCGACCTGCGTCTTGTGGCCGTGCAGCAGGGCTTTCCTGGCGCGCAGCGGCAGCCCCGCGAAGGGGATGTCCGTCCGGAAGCCGAGGGCGTCCGCGAGGGCGCCGATCAGGCGGCCGAAGTAGTCCTTGGTGTGCCCGTGCGACCAGGGGTGGATGGCGCCCTCGTCGAGGGACTTGTCCTCGTCCGGGACGATCAGCTCCGCGTCGACCTCCATGCGGGTGCCGATGCCGGAGCAGTCGGGGCAGGCGCCGAAGGGTGAGTTGAAGGAGAAGGAGCGGGGCTCCAGCTCCTCGAAGGACAGGTCGTCGTTCGGGCAGTACAGGTGCTCCGAGTACATGCGCTCGCGCTCGGGGTCGTCCTCGGGGAGATCGACGAAGTCGAGCACGACCATGCCGCCGGACAGGCCGAGCGCGGTCTCGACGGAGTCGGTGAGGCGGCGCTTGGCGGTGTCCTTGACGGTGAGGCGGTCGACGACCACCTCGATGGTGTGCTTCTCCTGCTTCTTCAGCGTCGGCGGGTTGGACAACTGGACGGTCTCGCCGTCCACCCGCGCGCGGGAGTAGCCCTTGGTCTGGAGGTCGGCGAAGAGGTCGACGAACTCGCCCTTGCGCTCGCGCACCAGCGGGGACAGCACCTGGAAGCGGCTGCCCTCCGGCAGCTCCAGGACCTTGTCCACGATGGCCTGCGGCGACTGGCGCGTGATCGGCCGGCCGCACTCGGGACAGTGCGGCTTGCCGATGCGGGCGAAGAGCAGGCGCAGGTAGTCGTAGACCTCGGTGATGGTGCCGACCGTGGAGCGCGGGTTGCGCGAGGTCGACTTCTGGTCGATGGAGACCGCCGGGGAGAGGCCCTCGATGAAGTCCACGTCCGGCTTGTCCATCTGGCCGAGGAACTGCCGGGCGTAGGAGGAGAGGGACTCCACGTAGCGCCGCTGGCCCTCGGCGAAGATGGTGTCGAAGGCCAGGGAGGACTTGCCCGACCCGGACAGGCCCGTGAAGACGATGAGCGAGTCACGAGGCAGGTCGAGCGAGACGTTTTTCAGGTTGTGCTCGCGCGCGCCACGGACGATGAGACGGTCGGCCACGCCGGTCCGCACCTTTCTTGAGAGAAGTGACAGGGGCGGGGCCCCCGTCTTTCTCAGACTAGGGGGAGCCACTGACAACGCCGGTCGGATTCACCGGTTGTCAACAAACCCCGACTTCCCAGCATGCCCGACGCCGCATCCGACCTTATAGCACGCGCATTCGAATTACGGGGGTCGTTCACAACCTTCACCCGAAGGTGTGGCCCGGTCTAGGGTCAGCAGCATGATTGATCACGCTCATGACCTGGCGTCTGTACGTGACGCGACCGATCGGCTGCTCACCGCGGTCGGGAAACTGGACAACGCGTCCGTGACGCAGTCGTCACGGCTTCCCGGCTGGAGTCGCGGCCACGTCCTCGCCCACCTCGCCCGGAACGCCGACGCCCTCGTGAACGTCCTCGAAGGACGCCCCATGTACGTCTCCGGCGAGGTCCGCGACGCCGACATCGAGCGGGACGCCCCGCGCCCACTCGACGAGCAGCTCGCCGACGTGCGCGAGAGCGCGGACCGGTTCCAGGAGACGGGCGCCACGCCCGCGGACTGGTCGCGCACGGTGGAGCTGCGGGGCGGAGTCACCGACTCCGCGTCCAGGGTGCCGTTCCGGCGGTGGATCGAGGTGGAACTGCACCACGTGGACCTGGGCATCGGGTACGAGTTGGAGGATCTTCCGGCGGAGTTCACCGAGCGGGAGACCGCGTTCCTCGCCGCCCGGTTCTCCGGACACCCCGATGTGCCGCCCACCCGGCTCACGGACGGCACGCGCGCGTGGCGCACGGGACGGGAGGCCGACGCCCCGGAGGTGACCGTCACCGGTCCCCCGGCCGGTCTGCTCGGCTGGCTCGCCGGTCGCCGTGAGGGCTCCGCGCTCGCGGTGGAGGGCGGCCCGCTGCCGGTGGTGCCGCCGCTGTAGCCGGCGGGGGGCGGTCCGCGGACCGGGCCGCCCTCCCGGCGCTAGGCTGCCGTCATGACGTACAGCGGAGAGGTCAGGGTCGGCGGACCCGCCGACGTGCACGAGCTCAAGGACCTGATGATCACCAAGGTCGCGGTCGGTCCGATGGACAACAACGCCTATCTGCTGCGCTGCCGGGCCACCGACGAGCAGTTGCTGATCGACGCCGCCAACGACGCGCACACGCTGCTCGGCACGATCGGCGACGACGGCATCGCGTCCGTCGTCACCACCCACCGGCACGGCGACCACTGGCAGGCGCTCGCCGAGGTCGTCGCGGCCACCGGGGCCCGCACCCACGCCGGCCGGCACGACGCCGAGGGCATCCCCGTGCCGACCGACGTGCTGGTCGACGACGGCGACACGATCCGGGTGGGGCGGGTGGAGCTCACCGCGCGCCACCTGGTCGGGCACACGCCGGGCTCCGTCGTCCTGGTCTACGACGACCCGCACGGGCATCCGCACGTGTTCACTGGGGACTGTCTCTTCCCGGGTGGTGTGGGGAACACCTTCAAGGACCCGGAGGCGTTCGCGAGCCTGATCCACGACGTGGAGGCCAAGGTCTTCGACCTGCTGCCGGACGAGACCTGGGTCTACCCCGGGCACGGCGACGACACGACGCTCGGCGCGGAGCGGCCGCACCTGCCGGAATGGCGGGCCCGCGGCTGGTGACCGGTGGCGCGGGAGTGCGAGCCCGGCGCTCGAAGCCTCCGTACGCGCCCCGTGTGAAGCGTTCGCACACACCCGCGGGCCGCGCGCGCTCCCCGCGCACGGGGCGGCGCGGTCGACTGGAGGCAGCCCCGCGCAGGACGACGGCTCCTGGGGCGGCACGGGCCGCCGGCCTCCCGATCCCCGCCCTCGGCCGGCGGCCCCGGCCTCAGGCCCTGGCCGCCCCTGCCCCGGCGAGGGTCGCGATCCGCTCCACGCCGAACACGTACCCCTGCACCCCGCATCCCGCGACGACTCCGTCGGCGCGCTGCGAGACGTAGGAGTGGTGCCGGAACTGCTCACGCTGGTGGATGTTGGAGATGTGGACCTCCACCACCGGCAGCCCGTCGCAGGTGTTGAGCGCATCCAGGATGGCGACGGACGTGTGCGAGTACGCGGCGGGGTTGATCACGATCCCGCAGTGGTTCAGCCGGGCCTCGTGGATCCAGTCGACCAGTTCACCCTCGTGGTTGGACTGCCGGAAGTCCACCGTGCCGCCGTGCCCGGCCGCCGCCTTCACACACAGGGCCTCGACGTCGGCGAGGGTGTCCGAGCCGTAGATCTCCGGCTGGCGCTGGCCCAGCAGGTTCAGGTTGGGGCCGTTGAGGATCATGATCGGGGCGTTGGCCAGGGTGCGGGGCACGGTTCCTCCGGTCCGTGAGAGGGGCGGCGGTCCTTGCGCGACCGCTGCTCGGTCCCCGGTTTATCACGGTGCGCCGACACGCCGGGCCGCCGTACCCTCCGCGCATGACGAGGATCGCGTACCCGCCCAAGCCCTCCCCCGGCGACCGTGTCGCCGTGCTGTCCCCCGCGTCCGGGCTGCCGGGACTCCTCCCGCTCCCCCACGAGTTGGGCCTGGATCGGCTGCGTAAGGAGTACGGTCTCGAGCCGGTCGAGTATCCGGCCACGCGGAAGATGGGTTCGACGCCCGCCGAGCGTGCCGCCGACCTCCACACGGCCTTCGCCGACCCCGGCATCAAGGCGGTGTTCACCTCGATCGGCGGTGACGACCAGATCACCGTGCTGCCGCTCCTTGACCGGGAGCTGATCCGGGCCAACCCGAAGCCGTTCTTCGGCATGAGCGACAACACCAACCTGCTCGCCCACCTGCGCAACACGGGAATCGTCGGCTATCACGGCGGCAGTGTCATGGTCCAGCTCGGACGCCCCGTCGCCATGCACCCGCAGACCGCCGACTCCCTGCGCGCGGCGCTGTTCACCTCCGGCCCCTACGAACTGCGGCCGGCCGAGCGCTGGAACGACGTCGGCCGTGACTGGGCCGACCCCGCGACCTTCGACGCCGAGCCCGAGATGCGGCCCGGGGCGGGCTGGTCGTGGGTGAACGCCGACCGGGTGGTCGAGGGGCGCACGTGGGGCGGCTGCCTGGAGATCCTCGCCTGGCTGCTGATGGCCGACCGCGAGATCGCCCGCGATCCGGCGGAGTACGACGGCGACGTGCTCTTCCTGGAGACGTCCGAGGAACTGCCGGGCGCCGAGGAAGTGTTCCGCATCCTGCGCAACATGGGCGAGCGCGGGCTGCTCGGCCGCTTCTCCGCACTGCTGATGGGCCGCCCCAAGACGTGGTCCTTCGAGCGCCCCAACAGCCCCGAGGAGGCCGCCAGATACGCGGCGGAACAGCGGGCGGCGGTGCTGCGCGCGATGCGGGTCTACGCTCCCGACACCTTGATCGTCTTCGACGTGGACCTCGGACACACCGATCCGCAGGTGGTCGTCCCGTACGGAGGCACCGTGCGGATCGACGGACCCGCGCGGCGCATCACCGTGACCTACTGACGCTTCGCCGTCGCCGGCCCGACAGGGCCTACTGCCCGACTGTGCCTTCTAGGGGTTGACGGCGAGTTCCAGGTACGCCGCGAACAGCACCAGGTGAACGCCTCCCTGCAAGGGCGTGGCCCGGCCCAGCACGACCGTCAGCGAGGCCACCACCACGGTCAGGGCGAGCAGCACCATGTGGATGGAGCTGAGGCCGAGAATCAGTGGTCCGGTGAGCCACACGGAGGCCAGGGCGACCGCCGGGATGGTCAGGCCGATGCTGGCCATGGCGGAACCCAGGGCGAGGTTCAGGCTGGTCTGCACCCGGTCGCGGCGCGCGGAACGCACGGCGGCGATGGTCTCCGGGAGGAGCACCAGCAGCGCGATGACGACGCCGACCACGGCGTGATGGAGTCCGGCGGCCTGCACTCCGTCCTCGATGGTCGGCGACACCCCTTTCGCGAGGCCGACCACGCCGATCAGCGCCAGGCCCAGCATCCCCACGCTGATCAGGGCCGTACGGGAGGACGGCGCGTTGGCGTGCCCCTCGACCGTGATCACCTCGCCCTGCCGGGTGATCGGCTGGAAGTAGTCGCGGTGCCGCACGGTCAGCGTCGCGATGAACAGGCCGTAGAGGACGAGCGAGGACAGTGCCGCGAAGGTCAACTGCACGGTGGAGAACTCCGGGCCGGGCGCGCTGGTGGTGAACGTCGGCAGGACCAGGCTGAGGGTGGCCAGGGTCGCCACCGTGGCGAGGGCGGCGCCGGTGCCCTCCGGGTTGAACACGGCGGTCCCGTGCCGCAGGGAGGCGACCAGGAGGCTGAGACCGACGACCCCGTTGCAGGTGATCATGACGGCCGCGAAGACCGTGTCCCTGGCCAGGGACGCGCTCTTGTCGCCGCCGTCCGCCATCAGGGTCACGATGAGCGCGACCTCGATGACCGTGACGGCGATGGCGAGGATTAGGGAGCCGAAGGGCTCCCCCACCCGGTGTGCGACCACCTCGGCATGGTGCACGGCGGCCAGGACGGACGCCGCCAGAACGATCGTGAGCAGTGCGACGACCGCGCCGGGCAGGTCGCGGCCCCAGGTGAGGGCCAGCAGCACGACCGCGATCACGGGCGTGACGGTCGTCCAGTGTGTGAGGAACGCCCTCGGACCAGTGACCATGCGCTGATCGTCGCAGAGGGTGACGGGCCCCGCATTCCGTGTCCCGCCCCCATCCCCATCACCTGCGCCGGGAGCGGCGCACGGCTTCTCGCCGTACGCCGCTCCCGGTATCGGTGTCGGTGTCGGTGTGTGTCGGTGTCGGTCTTCCCCCCGACCGGGGTGTACTCGGTCAGGCCTCGACGCTGTCCTTCGAGGCGTCGTCGCTCCCGGCGGCCGCCGCTTCCGCCTCGGCCTGCTTCTTGGAGGCGCGGAGGCTGGTGATCGTGGTGACGATCAGGACGGAGCAGATCACGCCGAGCGAGACCGGAATGCTGATCTCGGGGACGTGGACGCCGGATTCGTGCAGGGCGTGCAGCACCAGCTTGACGCCGATGAAGCCCAGGATGACCGACAGGCCGTAGGAGAGGTGCACCAGCTTCCTCAGCAGACCGCCGATGAGGAAGTAGAGCTGCCTCAGACCCATCAGGGCGAACGCGTTGGCCGTGAACACGATGTACGGGTCCTGCGTCAGGCCGAAGATCGCCGGGATGGAGTCGAGTGCGAAGAGCACGTCGGTGGTGCCGATCGCGAGCATCACGACCAGCATCGGGGTCATGATCCGCTTGCCGTTCTCCTGGATCCACAGCTTGGTGCCGTGGTACCGGTCGGCGACGCCGAAGCGACGCTCGACGGCCTTGAGGAGCTTGTTCTCCTCGAACTCCTCGTCCTCGTCGTCGGCCCGGGCCTCCTGGATGAGCTTCCAGGCGGTCCAGATCAGGAAGGCGCCGAAGATGTAGAAGACCCACGCGAAGCTGGCGAGGATCGCGGCGCCCGCGGCGATGAAGATGGCCCTGAGGACCAGGGCTATGAGGACACCGATGAGCAGAACCCGCTGCTGGTACTGCGAGGGCACCGCGAACTTCGCCATGATCAGGACGAAGACGAACAGGTTGTCCACGCTCAGCGACTTCTCGGTGATGAAGCCCGCGAAGAACTCGCCGGCGGGTTGGCCGCCGCCGAAGAGGAGCAGCCCGAGCCCGAAGAGGCCCGCCAGGGCGATCCAGACGCCCGTCCAGATCCCGGCTTCCTTGATGGATACGTCGTGCGGCTTGCGACCGATGAAGAAATCGACCGCGATGAGGGCGGCAAGGCCCACGATGGTCAGGACCCACAGGGTCACGGAAACTTCCACTTTGCCTCCGGCAGTACGTCACACGGCGGATGTCAGCGTCGTCGCTGCCGGAGGTCTCTTCCACCCGGGTCCGGGACGCGTGACGCGCCCGGAAGCCACGGGCCGACGCCCCGGGATCTGGCCTGATCCGTATTGACGGGTACGCCGCACAGACAGGGAGTACTCCCCTCCGTACGGACGACAGTACCCCATTCCCCAAGGGAAGGTAAAGAGATTTGCAAATAAAGCTCAAATGCCCAGCTCGGGAGGGGTCACCGACCCCACGAACGGCGGGCCGCCGCGACCTGGGTGAGCACCTGCTGAAGCACCTGGCTGCCGGCCGGGACGAGCGGCGGCTCGTACGTCCAGGCATGCCCGACCCACGGGTCGGCGAGGTGGTCGTCGGCCACGGGTGTGAGCCGCAACAGCGAGCGCCACAGCGGGTCGAGCAGCGGCCCGTACCCGGCGGCCTCCTCACGGTCGGCGACCATCATCAGGTGGACTCCGACGGCGGGACCTTCGTCGGCGAGGTAACGCAACTGGTTGACCGCCCGGTCGTCGAAGCCGTGCGGGAAGTCGTTGACGATCAGTAGCTGCTGGGAGGTGTCGAGACCGGGCGGGAGCGCGTCGGGAGCGCCGCCGCGCAGCGCCATCTGCACCAGGTCGACGCGCTGGGTGAGACGGGCGAGTACGTCCGCCGTCCCGGCGGCACCCAGGGCGGGCGGGGCGGCGAGCACCCCGGTCTGCACCAGCGGCGCCAGTGCCTGTGCCCCGGATCCGGCCGGATCGATGACGTGCACGGTGAACTCGCCCGCGGGGTGGATGGCGAGCAGCCGGGCCGCGTGGGCGACGGCCGTCTCCAGGCCCAGGCGCCGCGTTTCGTGCGAGTCGGCGAACGAGCCGTCCAGCGAGGCGGAGCGCCCGCTGTCGATCCACAGGCCCCGCTCCAGCGGCAGCCGGATCAGCATCGGGACGCGTATGTGCTCCGCCTCGGGCAGATGGAGATCACCCAGCCGCAGGGCCATCGGGATCTCCATGGGGACGCGGTAGGCGTGCCAGACGGGGTTGTCCCAGCGCGCGTAGGCCGCCGGCAGGGCGGGCTCGACCACCTCGGCCTCCGCGACGAGCTGAGCGACGTCCCGGTCCAGGACCTCCTTGGCCTGGGACACGAGCTGGCCGTGCCGGGCGCGCGCCGCTTCACGGGCGGCGTCGCTCTGCCCGCCGATCCGGCTGCGGGGGTCGGACAGGGCCTGGTCGAGCTCCTTCTCCATGCGGGAGTCGGCGAAGTCGACGGCGCTGCGGTAGGCGGCCGTGGTCCTGGCCAGGTCCTCGAACATGCCCCACACCTGGTTGTAGAGCCGCTCCTCCATGGACCAGCCGGTGGCGTCACCGGCGACGGGCCGGGCGGGCTGCCCGGGTTCCGCCGGGGGCGCGGTCGGCGGCGGCGAAGGCGGGGCCCCGGTGTGCCTGCGTGGGTGGCTGTAGTCGATCGGGCCGCCTCCGGCGGGCGCGGACGACTGGCCGGTGCCGGCGGAGTCCCCCGCCGGTCCGCCCGGGTACGGCTGCTGCGCACCGTGCTGTCCCGGCCCACCGGGTGCGTGCGGGCCGGGCGCGTGCGGGTGGGGCGCGTCGCTCTGGGCGTCGTACGGGGACGCCGGCGCCGCGGGGCCGGGGCCGGCCTGGGGCGCGGCGCCGTGGTCCGGGCCGTGCGCCGGGGCGGCGGCCGGCCGGGCGCGGTCACCGTCCGCGGTGCGTCCCGGAGGGGCCGGCACGGAACGCGCCAGCCCGCTCGCCACCGCCTCGTGGATGTTCCCCGCGAGTTGGTGGGCCTGGGCCAGGTTCTGGTCGGTGAGCAGCTCGGCGAGGCCGCCCGCGTAACCCTGACCGACGGCGCGCACCTTCCAGGCGCCCTGCCTGCGGTAGAGCTCCAGCGCGACGACGGCGGACTCGGCCTCCAGGCCGGTGACGGTGTAACTGGCGACTTCGTCGCCGTCGAGGCCGGTGACGGCGACGAAGGGGGCGGCCACGGACCCGAACCGGGCCGGGCCCTGCCCGCCGACGGGCAGGGCGAGCAGCACACTGACGCGGTGCACGGCGTCCGGCACGGCGTCCAGGTCCACCGCGAGGCGATGCTCGGCGGCAGCCTGCCGGGAGACCTCCAGGCCCGGCAGGGTGGGTGTGCCCGGGTGGGCGACCCAGTCGACGCCGTGGATGGTGCCGTTCTCGTCGCCGAGCGTGGCTCCGGCCACGATCGGCGTGCCGGCCGAGACCCGGATCTCGAGACGGGCCCGGGGAAGCGGGTGGTTCTGTCCCCGCGTCAGCTCGGCCGTCATCGCCTTCCCCCTGTGTCACTCATGTGTCACTCGTGATGTGTCGTGCGTCGTTCGCCCGTCCCCGCGCGGGGACGGGCGGTTCGAGTCGGGCCCGCTACAGGACGGGCAGGATCGCCGGCATCAGGTCCTGGAAGGTGCGGCCGTTGGCCGGGGTGCCGATGGCGGTCATGGACCAGCCCTGGCCCACGCGGTGCACCTTGGCCATGATCTGGGCCGTGAAGGCCCCGCCGCCGGCCAGCGTGTAGCGGGCGAGTTCCTGGCCGTTGGTCTCGTCGACCAAGCGGCAGAACGCGTTCTGCACTTCCTGGAAGGTCTGGCCGGTGAAGGAGTTCACGGTGAAGACGATCTGGTCGATGTGGACCGGAACACGCTGCAGGTCGACGAGGACCGCCTCGTCGTCGCCGCCCTGGCCGACACCGCCGACGAGGTTGTCCCCGGTGTGGCGCACCGAACCGTCGTCGCTCACCAGGTGGCGGAAGAAGACGACGTCGACCGGCTGCTTGTCCGCGAACAGGACCGCGGAGGCGTCCAGGTCGATCTCCCGGGTGCGCGAACCGAACAGGCCGCGCCGGGGAGCCGCCTGCCAGCCGAGACCCATGCGCACCGACGTCAGGCTGCCGCCGTCGCTCTTCTGCAGACTGATGGCCTGACCCTTGGTCATGTTGACGGTCACGCGCTGATCCCCTCTCGGACTGTCCCCTGTTGCCGCGGTACCCGCGGTTGACCAGAACCCTACGCAGGGGCACTGACAGCGCCCCACCCCGGTCCGCGCTTTGTGTCGGTCTTGCAACACAGCGCGTGCCCGGGCGGGCCGTCAGGCCAGGCCCGCCTCCTTCATCTGGCGCAGTTCCTTCTTCATCTCGGAGACCTCGTCACGCAGCCGGGCCGCGATCTCGAACTGGAGGTCGGCAGCGGCGGCCCGCATCCGGGCGGTGAGGTCCTCGATCTGTCCGGCGAGTTCCGCCGCCGGGCGGTCGGTCACCGCCGTCTCCTTGGCCCTGCCCCTGGCCGCCTTGGCGCCGCCCGTCGCCTGGCCGCCCAGCGCGGGCACGGGAGCCTTGGCACCCTTGCCGTCCTTCGACTGCCGGTAGCCCGAGCCGAGGAGCTGTTCGGTGTCGACGTCCTCACGGGCGATCTGGGAGACGATGTCGTTGATCTTCTTGCGGAGCGGCTGGGGGTCGATGCCGTTCGCCTTGTTGAACGCGACCTGCTTCTCGCGGCGGCGGTTGGTCTCGTCGATGGCCCTCTCCATCGCCGGCGTGATGCTGTCCGCGTACATGTGGACCTGACCGGAGACGTTGCGCGCCGCGCGGCCGATGGTCTGGATGAGGGAGGTGCCGGAGCGCAGGAAGCCCTGCTTGTCGGCGTCGAGGATCGCCACCAGGGAGACCTCGGGCAGGTCGAGGCCCTCACGCAGCAGGTTGATGCCGACCAGGACGTCGTACTCGCCCGCGCGCAGCTCACGCAGCAGTTCGACGCGGCGCAGCGTGTCGACGTCGCTGTGGAGGTAGCGGACCTGGATGCCGAGCTCCAGGAAGTAGTCGGTGAGGTCCTCGGCCATCTTCTTGGTGAGGGTGGTGACCAGGACGCGCTCGTCCTTCTCGGTCCGCTTGCGGATCTCGTACACCAGGTCGTCGATCTGGCCCTCGGTGGGCTTGACGACGACCTCCGGGTCGACGAGGCCGGTGGGGCGGATGATCTGCTCGACGGCGCCGTCCGAACGGGAGAGCTCATAGGCGCCCGGGGTCGCCGACAGGTACACGGTCTGTCCGATGCGTCCCTGGAACTCCTCCCACTTCAGCGGGCGGTTGTCGAGCGCGGAGGGCAGCCGGAAGCCGTGGTCGACCAGGGTCCGCTTGCGGGAGGCGTCGCCCTCGTACATGGCGCCGATCTGCGGCACGGTGACGTGCGACTCGTCGATGACGAGCAGGAAGTCGTCCGGGAAGTAGTCCAGCAGGGTGTTCGGCGGGGAGCCGGGCAGGCGGCCGTCGAAGTGCATCGAGTAGTTCTCGACGCCGGAGCAGGAGCCGATCTGGCGGAGCATCTCGAGGTCGTACGTCGTGCGCATCCGCAGGCGCTGGGCCTCCAGGAGCTTGCCCTGCTTCTCCAGCTCGGTCAGGCGCTCCGCCAGCTCCTTCTCGATGTCGTTGGCGGCCCGCTCCAGGCGCTCGGGACCAGCGACGTAGTGGGAGGCGGGGAAGACGTAGAGCTGCTGGTCGTCGCTGATGATCTCGCCGGTGACCGGGTGGAGCGTGGACAGGGCCTCGATCTCGTCACCGAACATCTCGATGCGGACGGCCAGCTCCTCGTAGACGGGGAAGATCTCGATGGTGTCGCCGCGCACCCGGAAGGTGCCGCGGGCGAAGGCCATGTCGTTGCGCGTGTACTGAATGTCGACGAAGCGGCGCAGCAGCTCGTCCCGGTCGTGCTCCTCGCCGACCCGGAGCGGGACCATGCGGTCCACGTACTCCTGCGGGGTGCCGAGGCCGTAGATGCAGGAGACGGAGGCGACCACGACGACGTCACGGCGGGTGAGCAGCGAGTTGGTCGCGGAGTGGCGCAGGCGCTCCACCTCCTCGTTGATCGAGGAGTCCTTCTCGATGTAGGTGTCCGACTGGGGGACGTAGGCCTCGGGCTGGTAGTAGTCGTAGTACGAGACGAAGTACTCGACGGCGTTGTTCGGCAGCAGCTCGCGGAACTCGTTGGCGAGCTGGGCGGCCAGTGTCTTGTTCGGCGCCATCACGAGGGTGGGGCGCTGGAGCTTCTCGATCATCCACGCGGTGGTGGCGGACTTGCCGGTGCCGGTCGCGCCGAGCAGGACGACGTCCTTCTCGCCTGCCTCGACGCGCCGGGCCAGCTCGGCGATGGCCGCCGGCTGGTCGCCGTTCGGCTGGTAGGGGCTGACGACCTCGAAGGGCGCCACCGTGCGTTCGATCTGGGAAACGGGCCGCATGGGTTCCACCGTACGACCCCGCACTGACAACCGGTCCCGATCAGCGGTTCTGCGGGGTGCGGGGGCGCCGGTGGACGAGGGGGCGGCGGGTGTGGCGCACGGGGTGGTGGGCCGGGTGACGGACATTGCGCGGGAGCGCGGTGTGGGCGGGGATGCCCGGCTTCCGCTCGACGGGGACCCCGGCGGGCTTCCCCATGACCATCAGCGGGTCGAACAGGACGACGACACCGGCGACGACGAGGAAGGCGAGGGGGCCGATCAGCATGGGGGCGAGCAGTTCGGCGGGGGACCCGCCGACGGAGGGCGCGGACGTGCCGGCGGCATGGACGTCGAGGGCGGCCATTCCCGTGTAGTGCATGCCGGTGACGGCCAGTCCCATGATCAGGGCGGCGCCCACGCTCCACCAGAAGCCCCGGACCTGTCCGGCCGCCCAGAGGGCGGCGGTGGCGGCGGCCATGGCTATGACGACGGACACGCCGACGGTGAACGTGTTGTACGTGAGCTGCCCGTCCAGATGCATTCCGGCCATCCCCAGGTAGTGCATCGAGGCGATGCCCAGGCCGGTGATGGTGCCGCCGGTGAACAGGGCCGTCCCGCGCGCGCCCCGGTAGCCGACGATGAAGATCCCGACGCCCACCATGACGATGGCGACGGCCAGGCTGGCGAAGGTCGTCAGCCAGTCGTAGCGGATCGGGGTGTGTTCGATCGTGAACCCCATCATCGCGATGAAGTGCATGGTCCAGATGCCGGAGCCGATCGCCGCCGAGCCGAGGGCGAGCCACCCGGGGCGCCAGGAACGGGTGACCAGCATGGCCCTGGTGGTGCAGCGAAGACCGAGGGCACCGCCGAGGCAGGCCATGAGGTAGGCCACGAGCGGTGTGACGAGTCCGTAGCTGAATCCGTCGACCGTGCTTTGCATGTGCGGCTGCCCTTCCGCCTACTTACGCCCCGGTTACGTCCCGGATTCTCCTGATGTGCGCCCCCTCCCGGGACCGCGCGAACGGTCAGGGCCGAGTGCAGAGAGTATGACTTCCACCGGAATGGTCGAACGATTCTCCGGCAAAGAATCACGGTCTCGCCCCAGTTGTGCCGCCCCGGTGTGCGTAGTTGAGCAACTCCATTCAGCCTGTGGCCATTCTGCACCCCTCTTCTGTTGACTCTCCGATGTCACAGTGGTGCTGTCCGTGATCGTTCGACGCGAGGAGTACGCATGCACGTGCGCGCAGTTGCCGTCACGACCACCGCCCTGCTGGGGGTCGCCCTCACCGCTCCCCTGTCGCACGCCCAAGCCGACGAGGCGGGCGACAGGGGGCCCACGGTGGTCGCCCACCGGGGTGCTTCCGGGTATGCGCCGGAGAACACGCTGGCCGCCGTCGACCTGGCGGCCGAGCTGGGCATCCGCTGGGTGGAGAACGACGTCCAGCGCACCCGGGACGGCGAACTCGTCGTCCTCCACGACGAGAGCCTGAAGCGTACGACCGACGTGGAGGAGGTCTTCCCGGACCGGTCGCCCTGGAACGTGAAGGACTTCACCGCCGCGGAGATCGCGCGGCTGGACGCGGGAAGCTGGTTCGGGTCCCAGTACGCGGGCGCGCGCGTGCCGACGCTGAAGCAGTACGTGGACCGCGTGGAGCACAACCACCAGAAGCTGCTGCTGGAGCTGAAGAGCCCCGGGCAGTACCCGGGCATCGAGCAGCAGACCCTCAAGGTTCTCGCCAACGAGGGCTGGCTCGACCGGCGGCATGTGGCGGGGCGGCTGGTCGTGCAGAGCTTCGACGCCGACAGCATCCGGACGGTCCACGATCTCAAGCCCGCCGTGAAGACCGGGTTCCTCGGCACCCCGCCCGTGTCGGACCTGCCCGCGTACGCGGAGTTCACCGACCAGATCAACCCGTCGCACGGCTCCCTCTCCATGAGCTACGTGTCGTCGGTCCACGCGTTCACGGGGCCGCACGGCAGGCCGCTGGAGGTCCTCACCTGGACGGTGAACGACGCGGACACCGCGCGCCGGGTCGCCGGGTACGACGTCGACGGCATCATCACCAACAAGCCCGACGTGGTGCGGGACGCCGTGGGCTGACCCGGGCGTTGTCAGTGGCCGGCCGTACGGTGGGCGCATGGACAGCCATGGGCACTACGAGCAGCAGGTCGTGTGGACCGTCGTCGGCACCGGCATCGGTCCGCTGCTGCTGGCCGCCACCCGCGACGGTCTGGTCAACGTCGTGTTCCACGCCACCGGCGCCGCGCGCGACCGGGCGCTCGAAAGGCTCGCGGCCCGGCTGGGCACGGAGCCCGTCGAGGCGCCCGGCTCACCGTTGCTGGCCGAGGCGATACGCCAGGTGGCGGCGTACTTCGCGGGCGACAGGCGCGACTTCGAGCTGCCGTTGGACTGGTCGCTGATCTCGGGCTTCAACCGGCAGGTGCTGCGCGAGCTGGCGTCCGGCGTCCCCCACGGCTCGGTCGTCGGCTACGGCGACCTGGCCGGCCGGGTGGGCCGGCCAGGCGCCGCACAGGCGGTGGGCATGGCCATGGGAGCCAATCCGCTGCCGGTCGTCGTGCCGTGCCACCGGGTCGTCGAGAGCGACGGCGGCATCGGCGGGTTCGGCGGCGGCGTGGACACCAAGCGGCGGCTGCTCGCGCTGGAGGGCGTGCTGCCCGAGCCCCTGTTCTGACCCGCGCCCTTGTTGTGAGAGGCGGCACCGGACGGGTGGGGCTACTCGTAGTGCCGGGCCTCGATGATGTTGCCGTCCGGGTCGCCGAAGTAGAAGCTTCGCCTGGCCATGCCGCGGGCTCCGTAGGAGTCGTAGGAGAGTTCCGAGACCGGAATCGACTGCTCCGTCAGCCGGACGCGCAGTGCGTCGAAGTCGTGCGCTGCCAGGGACAGGCAGATGTGGTTGACGGGATGTCCCGCACTGGCGTCGGCGCCGGGGACCACGCGCATGCGTTGCGCCATGGAGCGCGGTGCGAGGTCGAGGATGGTCTCGTCGTTGAGGCGCACGGAGGGGAAGCTCACGGTTCCCGCGGCGTACTCGGTGACCCGCAGGGGCTCCAGCCCCAGGTTCTTCTCGTAGAAGCCGGCCGCGGCGACCGGGTCGCGCACCCAGAGGACCACGTGGTCGAGACGTGTCGTGTTGTCCGTCATGGTTTCCAGACTCCTGCCCTGTCCCGAGAGCCGCAAGGGCCCGCCGCTGCACTGGCGGGGGTTTGGCCCGGTCCCCCGCCCGCCAGAGATGAGGGAGACCGGGCAGCCGAGGGAGAACCGTCGGACAGTCGGACAGGAAGCAGGCGCTGATGCTGGTGGTGTCGGAAGAGGTACGGGCGGCGGTCGACGCGCGTCGCCCCGTGGTGGCCCTGGAGTCCACGATCATCGCGCACGGCTTGCCGCGCCCGCGCAATCTGCTGGTGGCGCGGGAGCTGGAGGAGGCGGTGCGGCGGGAGGGCGCCGTACCGGCGACGATCGCCGTGCTGGACGGACGGCCCCATGTCGGCCTGGACAAGGAGCAGTTGGAGCGGGTCGCCAATGAGGACGGCATCCGCAAGCTGGGGCACCGGGACCTGCCGCTCGCGCTGGCCACCGGCGCGAGCGGGGCGACCACCGTGTCGGCGACCGCCCGGCTCGCGGCCCTGGCCGGCGTACGGGTGTTCGCGACCGGTGGACTGGGCGGCGTCCACCGGCAGTGGACGGTGACGCAGGACGAGTCGGCCGACCTGGGCCTGCTGGCCCGCACCGGGATCACGGTGGTCTGCGCGGGCGTGAAGTCCATCCTGGACGTGCCGGCGACCCTGCAACGACTGGAGACGCTGGGGGTCGCGGTGGCCGGATACGGCACGGACCGCTTCCCCGGCTTCTACCTGTCCGACTCGGGGCATCCGGTGGACTGGACGCTGGACGATCCGGAGCAGGTGGCGGCGGTCATGCGGGCGCAGGACGCGCTGGGCGGGCCGCACTCCGCGCTCGTGGTCGCCAACCCCGTTCCTCAGGAGGCACAGCTCGATCCCGCGCTCCACGCGCGTGTGCTGGCCGACGCGCTGCACGCGTGCGAGGCGGAGGGGATCACGGGCCAGGCGGTCACGCCGTTCCTCCTCGACCGTCTGGTACGTCTCACCGACGGCGCCTCGCTGAACGCCAACCTGGCGGCGGTGCGCGGGAACGTGCGGCTGGCGGCCCGGATCGCCGCGGCCTGGACCGGGGCATGACCGCGAAGCCGGACGGTGCGCTGCTGGTCGTCGGGGACGTCGTCACGGACGTCGTCGCCCGGCACCGGGGACCGCTGGCCGCCGGCACGGACACCGCCGCCTCGATCCGGCGGCTGCCCGGCGGGGCGGGTGCCAACGTGGCCTGCTGGGCCGCGTACGGAGGGTGCGGGGACGTGCGGCTGCTGGGCCGGGTCGGCGCCGACGCGTCGGTCTGGCACGAGCGGGAGCTGGCGGCGCATGGTGTACGTCCGCTTCTGGTCGTCGACGCGGCGGCGCCCACGGGGACGGTGATCTGCCTGGTCGACACGGGTGACGAGGCCGAGCGGACGTTCCTGACGGACAGCGGGGCGGCGTTGCGGATCGGGCCGGACGACTGGTCGGACACGCTGCTCGACGGCGTGGGCCGGCTGCACCTCTCGGGCTACCTCCTCTTCTCGGAGCCGAGCCGCGCCCTGGTGTCGGCCGCCCTGGCCGCGGCCCGCGCGCGTGGGGTGCCGGTCAGCCTGGACCCGGCGTCGGCCGGGTTCCTCACCGGACTGGGCGTCGACCGTTTCCTCGGCCTGGTCGAGGGTGTGGACGTCCTGCTGCCCAGTCGTGACGAGGCATGCCTGCTCACCGGGCTGCCCGACACGGCGGACGCGGCGGCGAAGCTCAGCCGGCACGTTCCGCTGGTGATCGTCAAGCAGGGCGCGGAGGGGGCCCTGGTGGCCCGGTCCGGCACCGTGAGCACGCGGGTCGCCGCCGTCACGGCGTCGCCGCGGGACAGTACGGGCGCCGGTGACGCCTTCACCGGCGCGTTCCTCGCCGCGCTGCTCGCGGGCGCGGAGCCCGAGGAGGCGGCGGTCGCGGGGTGCCGGGCAGGGGCGCGGGCGGTCGAGCGGGTGGGCGGGAGACCGCCACGGACGGCCGACCTGTGACCGGCTGACCTGTGACCGGCTGACCCGTAGGTGCGGGAAGCGGCGACAGATGCGGGAGGTGCGGGAGCCGGCGGATGCGTCGGGAGCCATCGAGGCTGCCTGCGGCGCGGGTGGGACCGGGCCGAGACCGGGGCCCGCTCCCGCGGGCCTCCTTGTTCTTCTTATCCTTTGCGGTTCTTCTTATCCTTTGCCTTATCCTTTGCGCCCCCACGCCGAGATCATCGGGGCCGTCGCGAGGTCCATGTCCCCGGACGCGACGTTCGCGAGGTGGCGGTCGATGTCGTCGTGGGTGGCCACCCCAGCGGCGACCAGTTGTTCGCGGATCTGACGGACCGTCGCGGACTCCAGAGCGGCGCACGCGGGTGAGGTGAGCGGAAAGTAGGCGTCGGCCTCCACCCGGCGCAGCCCCGCCTCCCGGAGCAGACGGGGCAGCCGACGGCCGTAGGAGAGGTCGGCGCCACGACGGGAGAGCAGCTCGCGGAAGCCGTGCCGCAGCCGGTTCGCCAGTTGCTGCTCGGGGCCGTGCTCGTCGGGGCAGAGCAGGGGCTGGAGCGCCGGGTCGGCGTCCTCGACCAGGAGGCGGCCGCCGGGACGCAAGGCCTTGATCATCGACTGCAACGCCCTTTCCCGGTCGGGGACATGGACGAGTACGAGCCTTGCGTGCACCAGGTCGAATCCCTCCCCCGGCGGTTCCTCCGCGCCCGCGTCGTGCACCCGCACCTCGACCGGTGGCCGGCCGGCCGGCGCGACCCGCGAGGTGTCGATGTCCGTCGCGAGGACCCTGCCGGTCGGGCCCACCTTCTTGGCCAGCCACGACACCACGGAGGTGCCTCCGGCCCCGACCTCCCAGCAGCGCCAGCCGGGGCCGACGCCGAGCGTCTCCAGGTGCCGGAAGGTCGTGGGGTCGAAGAGCGTGGCGAAGGCGTCGAAGCGCTCCGCCGCCTCGGCCTGCCCGTTGTCGAGGAGGTATCCGTCGGTTCGCGTCATGCTGGGATCATCCCAGTTGTCCCGCTCGTCCGAAGGGGGCGACGCTCCGGCACGAGGGGCCCTCCGAGCCGGCCGGGCGGAGAGCGCGTGCGGGCCCGAACGGCCCGTCCACAGGCGGGAACAAAGCGGAATCCTCCGTTTCCACAGGCTCGTTCGCCGTATCCGCCGACCTGGCAAACTGGCCTGCCAAGGCGCGGGAAGCACGGCGCGAGGGGACCCACGCGAGGAGATTCGGATGACCATGGCAGGCAATCTGCGGAAGGTCACGGGGCTGGGCAGGGCCGGCGGCCTCCGGAAGGTGGCACGGCTGGCTCGGCGGCGGCCGCGGGTGGACCTGAGCCACCCCGCCCGCTCCCCGCTGGGTTCCTCGGTGGTGAACTGCGTGACCTACCGGGACGGTGTCCGCACCCCCGAGGGCGGCGATCCGGTCGACGTGGTGGCGCGGATGCGCAGGCGCGGAGCGGGCTTCGTCTGGCTCGGCCTGCACGAGCCGACGGACCAGGAGTTCGAGGGCGTCGCGGAACTCTTCGAGCTGCACCCGCTGGCGGTCGAGGACGCGATCGAGGCCCACCAGCGGCCCAAGGTGGAGCGGTACGAAGAGACGCTCTTCGCCGTGTTCAAGACGGTCTGCTACGTGGAGCACGAGGAGCTCACGGCCACGAGCGAGGTGGTGAGCACCGGCGAGATCATGGTGTTCGTCGGCCAGGACTTCGTGATCACCGTGCGGCACGGGCGGCACGGCTCGCTGGGACCGTTGCGGGAGGGGCTGGAGTCCGATCCCGCGCAGCTCGCCAAGGGGCCGTCGGCGGTACTGCACGCGATCGCGGACCATGTGGTGGACGACTACCTCGGCGTCATCGAGTCGGTCCAGGCGGACATCGACCATGTCGAGACGGAGGTGTTCGCGGAGAACGGCGCACGGGTCGACCCCGGGCGCATCTACCAGCTCAAGCGTGAACTTCTGGAGCTGAGGCGGGCCGTGGTGCCCCTCGGCCGGCCGCTGGAGGAACTGGCCACGCGGCCGTTCCGCGTGGTCGAGCCGGAGATACAGGCCTACTTCCGCGACGTCGCCGACCACCTTCTGCGGGCCACCGAGCAGATCGCGGCCTTCGACGAACTCCTCAACTCCATCCTCCAGGCGCATCTCGCCCGTGTGACGGTCGCGCAGAACGAGGACATGCGGAAGATCACGGCCTGGGCCGCGATCGTCGCCGTGCCCACGATGGTCTGCGGCGTCTACGGCATGAACTTCGACCACATGCCTGAGCTGGGCTGGCGGTACGGCTACGGCCTGGTCATAGGCGTGATAGCCGTCGCCTGCCTGGCGCTGCACCGTGGCTTCCGGCGCAACGGCTGGCTCTGAGCCGCCGCGACGGACCTGCCGTGCACCGCGGGCGTCAGCCGTTCCACGCGGGATGCCGTGGGTCGTCGGCACGCACCAGGACGTCGGCGGAGGAGGAGGGGTCGGTCTCCTCGTCGTAGCGCTCGTAGGCGGGCAGGGTCCAGTGCTCGGTCCCGGGGGTGCGGCGGCGCAGGGCGCCGGGGGTGAGGAAGAGATGGACGCTCAGATCTAGGGGGAACCAGTGGCGCAGCAGGAAGGGACCGTGGAGCAGCAGCGCACCGCCGGGCGGGAGCTGGGCATAGGGGCTGCGGGTGGCGCGGTCGGTGACCGGGTCCCACAGGTCGGGCAGGACCCGCCCGTTGCCGCCGGGCCCGAGGGGGTCGAAGACCTCGCGCCACAGGGCGCCGGTGTCGTACCAGCCGTTGTAGTAGGACTCGACGTCCTGGTGCCCGTACTCCAGACGGAGCGAGGCGGGGCGCAGGAAGCCCTCCGTCGCGACGACGAGGGCGGGGCGGCCGCGGACGCGCAGCGCCTCGGAGACCCGTTCGGCGAGGTCGCCGGGGCGGGCGGCAGGGGCGCCGTCGAGGGCGACGCGGGTCCAGGCGCCGCCGTCGGCGGGCTCGAGGTCGAGCAGGCGCTCGGCGAGCCGCTCGCCGAGCCGGTCCCAGGTGATCGCTTCCAGTCGCACCCGCCCATCATGCGTCAGTCGCCGCTGCGTCCGCGTGGACGTTCGCGCATGGGCTCGCGGCGCTCGGCCATGGTCACCGTGCCGGTGCGGAGGTTGACTTGGGGTGATCGGCGGCCGGGCGAGCCGGGCGGGCAGCTACTCGACGGGTGGGACGGGTGGGAGTGGACACGACATGATCGACGGACCGTACTTCGTGCTGACGGTGCTGGGCTTACTCGGGACCGGACTGGCGGCCGGGGTCTTCTGCGCCTTCTCGACCTTCGTCATGCGGGGGCTCGCCGCGCTGCCGCCCGCGCAGGGGGTCGCCGCGATGAACGCGATCAACACGGCCGCGGTACGGCCGGCCTTCATGTGCGTGTTCCTCGGGACGGCGGTGCTGGCGGCGGTGATCGCCGTGGTGACGTTCGTGCTGTGGCCCGAGGAGACCGCGGTGGAGCTGCTGCTGGGCAGCGCGCTGTACCTGGCCGGGTCGTTCGGGGTGACCATCGCCGCCAACGTGCCCCGCAACGCGGCGCTGCTCCGGCTGGAGCCGGGTTCCGCGCAGGCGGCCGCGCGGTGGCCGTCGTACGTGCGCGAGTGGACGGCCTGGAATCACGTCCGTACGGGCGCCTCGGCCGCCGCGGCGGTGGCGTACGTGCTGGCCCTCACCTGAGGGAAGGACGGCGCGCCGCCACCGCCGGGGGTGCCGTGGTCGAGGAGTCGTCTGGTGCTCTGCGCGCGGGGCGGGCCGGTCGTATCGTGGAGCGCGAGAGCGCCGCCCGACGGCGCACGGCCAGCCACCCCGTACGCAAGGAAGACGGCCATGGCCGATCCCAAGGGTTTCCTGACGACGCCCCGCGAGGAGTGGCCCCGCAGGCCTGCCGGGGAGCGGGTCCGGGACTGGAACGAGGTGTACGTACCGGGCGCGCTGCTGCCGATCGTCGGCCGGCAGGCCGACCGCTGCATGGACTGCGGCGTCCCCTTCTGTCACGAGGCCTGTCCGCTGGGCAACCTGATCCCGGACTGGAACGATCTGGTCTCCCGGTCGGACTGGCGCGCGGCGAGCGAGCGGCTGCACGCCACGAACAACTTCCCGGAGTTCACCGGCCGGCTGTGCCCGGCGCCGTGCGAGGCGGGCTGTGTGCTCGCCATCAACCAGCCCGCCGTCACCATCAAGAACGTCGAGTGCGCGATCGCCGACCGGGCCTGGGAGGAGGGCTTCACCCCGCCGCGGCCGCCGGACCGGCTGTCCGGGAGGACGGTGGCGGTGATCGGGTCGGGACCCGCGGGTCTCGCGGCGGCGCAGCAACTGACCCGGGCCGGGCACACCGTCGCCGTGTACGAGCGGGACGACAGGGTCGGTGGGCTGCTGCGGTACGGCATCCCCGAGTTCAAGATGGAGAAGCGGCACCTAGAGCGGCGCACGGACCAGATGCGGGCCGAGGGGACGAGATTTCGTACGTCGACGGCGGTCGGACGGGACGTGGGCGCCGCCGAGCTGCGGACCCGGTACGACGCGGTGGTGATCGCCACCGGGGCGACCGCGTGGCGGGAGCTGCCCATGCCCGGCCGGGAGCTGGCCGGGATTCATCAGGCGATGGAGTATCTTCCGCTGGCCAACCGGGTGTGCGAGGGCGACCTGGAGTCCTCCCCGCTGTCCGCCGCCGGGAAGCACGTCGTCATCGTCGGCGGTGGCGACACGGGCGCGGACTGCCTCGGTACGGCGGTGCGGGAGCGGGCCGCGTCCGTGACTCAGTTGGACATCTACGCGCAGCCGGGCGCGGAGCGTGACGAGGAGGCCGAGCCCTGGCCGACGTATCCGCGGCTGTACCGGTTGTCGGCGGCGCACGAGGAGGCGCGGGACCTGCGGTCGGCGCCTGCGGCGGACGCGGACGCGCGGCTGTTCGCGGCGTCCACACTCCGCTTCGCCGGCGACGCGAAGGGGCATGTGTGTTCGCTGCACCTGGTCGGGGTGGACGCCGGGCGCCGTCCGCTGCCCGGCACGGAGCGCTCGCTCCCCGCGGACCTGGTCCTCCTTGCCCTCGGTTTCTCGGGGCCCGACCGCGAGGACGGGCTCGTCGAAGGGCTGGGGCTGGAGATGGAGCCCCGTGGCACGATCGCCCGGGACCGGGACTTCGCGACCAACGTGCCCGGGGTGTTCGCCGCCGGGGACGCCGCCCGCGGGCAGTCGCTCGTCGTATGGGCGATCGCGGAAGGGCGGGCGGTGGCGGCGGCCGTCGACCGCCACCTGTCCGGCGGCAGCACCCGGCTACCGGCCCCGGTCGGCCCGTACGACCGACCGATGACGGCCTGACCGACCGATGACGGCCTGACCGACCGACGACGGCCTGACCGGCCGACGACGGCCTGACCGTTCGATGACGGCCTCACCGGCCGGTGACAACCTCACCGTCCGGTGACGGCCGAGTGCCCGTCACCGGCAACCCCGCCCCCGTCACGGCTTGCGGGCCACCGCGCCGTACCCCGGGATGACCCCGTCCTCCTGTCCGGCGGCCGGTTCGCCCAGTCCCGGGTGCCGCACCTGTGGCACCTCGGGCGTGAAGTCGCGGGCGTCGCGTGGGTCATCACCAGGTGACTGCCGGAGGGCACCCCGGCCAGCAGCCGGCGGACCAGGGACAGCGCGACGGTCCGCTCGAAGTCCAGGATCATCCCGCGAGCGTCGGGTGCGATCTTCTGGGCGACCTGGTGCAGGTTGGGCTCGGTAGGGATACCCGTGCCGACGTCCAGGACTGCCGGATGCCGTCGACCGGGTGGTTGTCCTTTCCGCCGGGATACCAGTCGACGCACTCCCAGGTGTTGAGTCCTCGTCGCGATGGGTGATGAACTCTGTGCCAAATCCGTGCCAAACAGCTTAAAAACAACAATCAACAGGGCGCACGTCTCAAGACAGCAGGAAGTCCGCCTCTCCCGCCTTCGCCCCCTCGATGAAGGCCGTCATCTCGGCCGAGGTGTAGATCAGCGCCGGCCCGTCCGGATCGGTGGACTGCCGGACCGCGACCCGGCCGTCGGAGAGCTTCATCGCCTCCAGGCAGTTGCCTCCGTTGCCGCCGCTCCACGGCTTGTGCCAGCCCTCGCTGCCCAGGTCACGTGCGGGCATGCCGTTGTAGATCCGCTCGGCGCGGTTGCGTGGCGCGCGCTGGGGTTTGATGCGATTCATTCACAGCTCCTTGCGGAGATCCCGGAGGATCTCCTTCGTGCGATGTGCCGTGGCGGCCTGCGCCGCCATGCGGTCCATGACCTCGAGGTGGGTCGCCACCTCGGAGCGCGCATCGAGATAGACGGCGCCGGTCAGGTACTCGCTGTAGACCATGTCCGGCAGTTCCGGCATGGCGAATCGGAAGAGCACGAAGGGCCCGTACGTGCCGGGGTGCGGCCCGCTGGCGAACGGGGCGACCTGCAGTGTCACGTTGGGCAGCTTCGTGGCCTCGAGCAGCCGGTCGATCTGGGCGCGCATCACCTCCGGGCCCCCGACGGGGCGGCGCAGCGCGGTCTCGTCCATCACGACCCACAGCCGGGGTGCGTCCTCACGGGTGAGCAGTCCCTGGCGTTGCATGCGCAGGTCGACATGGCGCTCGATGTCGTCGGGCCGGGTCTGCCCGATGGCGCCGGAGCGCAGCACCCCGCGCGCGTAGTCCTCGGTCTGCAGCACCCCGGGGACGAAGTGGGGCTCGTAGGCGCGGATCAGGGCGGCCGCGCCCTCCAGGCTGACGTACAGCGAGAACCAGCCGGGGAGGATGTCGTGGAAGCGCTGCCACCACCCCGGTTTGTTGGCGTCCTCGGCCAGCCGGACGAACGCGTCGGCCTCCTCGTCGCCGACACCGTAGGCCTTCAGCAGTAACTGGAGGTACGGGATCTTGAGGGCGACCTCGGCCATCTCCATCCGGCGGACCGTGGCGGGGGCGACACGCAGGATGCGGGCGGCTTCCTCGCGCTTGAGACCGGCACGTTCCCGCAGTTCCAGCAGGCGTCGGCCGAGTACGACCTGGCCGACCGTCGGCGCGGACCGCGGCTCGCTCACCGCCCACCTCCTGAAGAGTCCCGAAAGAGTCCTTGCGTCCCTGTGCCCTGGTGCGGACAACCCCCGCGTGCCCTGGTGCGGACAGCCCGGCGGCGCCATTCGAAGACCTGTTCGAAAACCGGGGAAGGTCTTCGACGGCCTGAAGTGGCGCCGCTCGACGTGCTGTTGCGAGCAGTGTGCCACGACCGTCCAGAGCGTCACACAGCACTCTGCATTTTTCAGAGTGACACTTGCCAAGTGTTCACGGCGGGGCGATAGTGGCAAGCGTGATTCCGTCCGCGCCCTTAGGAACAGACGCCACCGCGGGCTCCCTGGGCCTCGGTGCCGCCATGGGAGCCGGCTCCTCGGGAGCCGCCGCCGCCGAGCGCCGGTTCCGTTTCGAGCTGGCCGCTCATCCGGGCTCTCCCTCACAGGCCAGACGCCTGACCCGGGCCCGGCTGAGCGGCTGGTCGGTGTGCGAGGACACCTGTGACACGGCGGCCCTGGTGGTCTCCGAACTGGTGACCAACGCGATCGTGCACACCGCGAGCAGACACATAGTGTGCGAACTGCACGACATCGACGACCTGGTCCGCATAGCCGTGCGGGACGAGGGCTGCGCCCCCGGCCAGCCCCACCCCACGGCCGATCAGCAGCCCGAGGACGAGCACGGCAGGGGACTGCTCCTCGTCGACGCCCTGTGCGACGCCTGGGGCGCCCACGAGCACGGTCCCGGACTGCTGGTCTGGGCCGAGCTGCCGCGCAAGGCCGACGGACCGCGCGACCCGTCGGAGCCCCACAACGACCTGGGCTGGGGAGCCCGCCCGAAGCCCGGCCCCGCGGACGACGCGGGGGACGAGGGCGAGGCGGAGGCAAGCCGTCGCGAGGTATTCCGCGGAACGGGGACCGAATGGCTATGAGGGCTGCGTCCGGGATCCGGCCGCTGGGTCTGGACACGATGATCCGCCTCCAGCGCGGACGAACCGCTCCCGGGACGCCCCTGAGGCTGCCCGTGCCGGACGGCATGACGGCGCCGCTGGGCTGCGACGCGGTGGCGGTGCCCGCCCGGCTCGGTCCCCTCGTACTGCCCCGGCTGCCGCGGGTGGGATGCGTCTACGGCGACGAGGCGCACTGGTGGTGGATCGTTCCGTCCGACTCCGACTACGCCCTGGAGTGGCCCGCGCCCGCGCGCTACGCCACCGGTGCGGTCATACCCGACAGCCCGGGTCTGCCCGGCCTCATCCACCGCTCGGACGGCACGGTCCCCTACACCCCGCCCATTCCGCTGTACCTGGCCCTGTGCCGGCTGACGAACACGACGCCGACCTGGTCGCGCCCGGTGAGCGCGTAGGCGCCTGCGAGCGACGGCACCGGACCGCGTACCCCTACCGGGGCGTCAGGCCGCCGCGCCGCCGACGGCGGCGTCGCCACCGCGCACGACGACCAGGAACATGTCCGTGGCGAGGTCCATGACGACCTCGGCGGGCAGCCCCTCAAGACGCCGCGCCTGTGCGAACTCCTCCGCCGGCCAGGACCCTCGCGGCCCGCCGGCGGGAAAGCGTTCGAGCACCGTTCGCCCGTTCACCTCGCACCTCCATGTAGCGCTGTACTCGTAGAGTTAAACGCCAACCATGGAGCGAACGCCTCGCGCGGTGATGGTACTGAGACATAGTTGACACCCGTTCACCGCAAAGTGTGAGCCGCGCCTCAGCCGTTCGGCCGCTTTCGCTACGGAGCGTCTCAGTCGTCGTACTCGTCGTGGTGGCGGACTCTCCCGCGGCCCGCGGGCGCGCCGAGAGCCGACGCGCGTCCCTCGGGTTTCTCCCACGGCTCCTGCCGGCCGAGCGCGGTCAGGTCGAGCAGGCTGGTGGTCGAGCCGAGCCCGTCGAGGCCGCGCTCGTACGTCGAGTAGGTGTGGAAGACCCGGTCGCGGTCCCGCAGGAAGCAGCTCACCCCCGGCCGCTCGACCAGCTCGCCCTCGTGCTCGACGGTCACCTCGAAGTCGGTGTTGAAGTCGCTCACGTACGACGAGTACCAGGGCAGTGTCCAGCCCATCCGGGCCTTGAACGGCAGGATCCTCGGATACGGCGCCCGGGAGACGGCCGCGAACGAGGTGCCGCGTGCCCTCAGGTGCGCGAGGTGCCCGATCTGGTCCAGGAAGGCCGAGCAGCCGGGGCAGCCGGCGTCCCACTCGGGCGCGAACATGAAGTGGTGGACGACGAGCTGGTCGCGGCCCTCGAAGAGGTCGAGCAGGGTGGCCTTGCCGTCGCCGCCCTCGAACACGTACTCCTTGTCGATCTCCACCATGGGCAGCCCGCGTCTGTCGGCGTTGAGGGCGTCACGCGCGCGGGTGGCCGCCTTCTCCTTGGCCAGTAAGGCCTCGCGCGCCGCGCGCCAGTCCGCGCGGGTGACGATCTCGGGCAGCGACATGGCTCCAGCCTCCTGTGCGACGTGCTTCGGTCCGAGGACCCGACGGTCCGTCGGGGTGGTGACCGAAGGCCGCAGCGGAACTCATCGCTGCCCGGCAGGATTCTTTTCCGCAGGGTGCCGAATCGCCGTTGAGCCGGTCTTTCAGGTGTCGTACTCCTGGACGCGCCGGCCGTGCCCGCGGTCGGTCAGGGCGGGCAGCCGCTCCCCCAGTTCCCGCGCCACCTCGGCCACGTCGACGGTGAGCAGTTCGCGGTCCCGCATGAGGACGCGCCCGTCGACGATCGTCGTGCGCACGTCGGCGGAGCGCGCGCTGTGCACCAGGGTGGCGGCGAGGTCGTGCACGGGCTGGGTGTGCGGACCTGTGAGGTCGACCAGGACGAGGTCCGCCCGCCGCCCCGGCGCGATACGGCCGACGGTGTCCCCGAGCCCGACCGCGTGGGCGCTCTGCACGGTGGCGTGGTGGAGGGCCTGACGGGAGGTCAGCCAGCGGGGGTCGTTCTCGGTGGACTTCTGGATCAGGGACGTGAGCGCCATCGACTCCCACACGTCGAGGGAGTTGTTGGAGGCGGCGCCGTCGGTGGCGAGCCCCACGGGGACGCCGATGTCGCGCAGGGCGCGCACGGGTGTCGTGGTGGGCCAGGCGAACTTGAGGTAGCCGCGGGGCGCGGTCGCCACCGCCGTACGGCCGCCCGCGCGCGCGAGGAGCGGCAGGTCGCCCTCGGTGATGCCGGTGCCGTGGGCGATGAGTACATCGGTGTCGAGGATGCCGGTGCGTTCCAGGACCTCGATGGGGGTGACCCCGTGCCGGGCGAGGCTCGTGTCGGTCTGGTCGCGGTTCTCGGCGGCGTGCAGGTGCACGGGCAGGTCGTGGGCGCGGGCGAGTTCCGCGGTGGCGGCGAGGTCGGCGTCGGCCACCGTGTAGGGGGCGTGCGGGGCGAGGGCGGTGGTGATCCGGCCACCGGCCCCGTCACGGCGCCGCAGGGCGAACTCCAGTGACGCCGCCAGACCTTCGGGCCCCTGCGAGGAGAAGTACGCCTGTCCCAACTGCGCCCGCATCCCGCACTGGGTGACGACCGCGGCCACGGCGTCCATGTGGAAGTAGCTGTCCGCGAAGGTCGTGACCCCCGCGCGGATCATCTCGGCGCAGGCCAGTCGGGCGCCCAGGATCACGTCCCGTACCGTGAGGTTGGACTCGACGGGCCAGACGACGTCGTTGAACCACTCCTCGGTGGGCAGATCCTCGGCGAGACCGCGCAGCGCGACCATCGGCGTGTGCGTGTGGCAGTTGATCAGGCCGGGGAGGGCGACCTGGCCCCGGGCGTCGATGCGGTCGGCGGCGGCCAGGCCGTCCACGGCCGCGGCGGTCGTCACGGATTCGACGACCCCGTCCCGTACGACGACGGCGGCGTCCTCCCGGAAGCCGATCTCTTCCCGGTCGTCGTGCACGAGGACGGTGCAGCCGGTGATGACGAGATCCGCGGGCTTCCCGTGCGAAGAAGGCGTCATCACGCCAACGTACGGGGCGGGCGACGCTGCGGCACCCGGTCCGGCGCGGACGCTCACCCCGCGAGCGGCAGTTCGGGGCCGTGCCGGCCCACGCGTCCGCGGCGCTCGGCGAGTTCGTCCCGCAGGGCGGCGAGCCGTTCGGTGTGGCGCGGGGTGAGCCGGCCGGTGTCGTCGAGGTGCACGGCGCAGGCGGTGATGGTGTCGACGAGCCGTTCGAGGACCGCGGCGACCTCGTCCGAGCCCGCGGAGTGCCGGGCGAGGGCGGGCAGTTCGGCGGCGGCCCGGGAGCCGGCGGCACGGGCCTGAGCGAGCGTGCGGTAGGCCTCACGGCGCAGCGTCCACCGGGCGGTCCGGTCGTCGGACTCGCTCAGTACGTGCGCGAGGTAGGCGTGCGCGGCGGAGTCGGCGGCGTCGATGCCGGCCCGGATGCCGGCACCCCGCCGCCCCGGCATCGGCAGGTGCCCGACGACCAGCACGATCGCGCAGGCCAGCAGCGTCTCCCCGATGCGGCCGGCGGAGGCCTGGGGTTCGCCGCCCACCATGACCAGGGCGAGGACGAGGACGGTGACGACGGTGGTCTGGGCGGCGAAGTGCCGGGCGGCGACCGGCACCAGGGCCCCGCAGACCGCGATGAGCGCGACAAGTCCCCCGGGCCGGGGCAGCACGGCCGCGAACCCGGCGAACAGCAGCGCCCCGAGGACGGTCCCCGCCGCCCGGCACAGCACCCGGGACACGAGCGGGCCGAGGTCGGGCTTGACGAGGAAGACGGCGGTGGCGGGCAGCCAGTACCAGTGCTGGTGCGACCCGTGCCACTGGCCGTGGTGCAGCGCCTGGGCGACGGCGGCGCTCGCCCCGAAGCACAGCCCGACCCGCATCCCGTACTCCCTCCCGCCGGCCCCGAGGACGGCGCGGGCCAGGGTGCGGGGCGACCGCCTGCGGGTGTGCAGGTCCTGTCCGCCGCCCCGGTCGAAGGCCTCGGCGGCGTGCAGCAGGGCGTCGTCCAGGGCGCGCAGGGCGGGTTCGGTGCGGCTGGGCGCGGGCAGCGGGCCGGCGGGGGCGTTGCCGCGGACGGCCGCCGCAAGCCGCCGGGGTCCTTCGGCGGCTCGGGCGGGCACGGCCTGCCCCGCCCAGGCGAGCGCGGTCGCCGCCTCGCCCAGGGGCAGTGCCGCGGCGTACTGGGCGTGCAGCCGCCGTTCGGCCGCGGTGGAGGCACGGCGCCGCAGCCGGGGTCCGGCGAGCGCGTCCTGCGCGTGGTCGAGCGCGGCGGTGAGCGCGGCCCGGCGGGCCACGGCGTGCTCCGTGCCGACCGCGTCGAGGAGCGTGGCGACGGCCTCGTAAACGTCGGCGACGGCCGCCCGCTCCCCGTCGAAGCGGTAGTCGAGACGGAGATCGAGCCGCAGTTCGCCGCTGAGGGAACCGGGAGTGGGCAGGACCAGCCGCAGCGCGAGCAGCCATCCGGCACCGGCGAGAAAGGCCAGCATGCTCTGCCACCCGGGGTCGGGCAGCGGCATCCCCGCGCCCACGGCACCTCCGACCAGCAACTGCGTCCCGGTCGCGGACGCCACCGGCCCGACCGCACTGACACCTCCGGCGACCAGCCCGAGCCCGGTCAGCACCAGGGTCAGCGCGACGGCTCCCAGGTGCTGCCCGGCGTACGTCCCGACGAGCAGCCCGGCCGCTCCCGCGAGCGCGGGGACGCCGATCCGTCGCACGGAGGTACGCCGGCTGCCCGGCCGGTCGTTGATGCCGGCCAGCATGGCGGCGACGGCGGCGACGACTCCCAGGGAGGCCCGGTCGGCGAGCAGGGCGGCGAGCAGCAGCGGTCCGCCGGCCAGCGCACCCCGCGTCACCGCGCTCCAGGGCACGGGACCGCGCTGGGCGCTCAGGGGGTGCGCGAGCCAGGGCGGAAGCGCTTGGGCGGCGCGGCGAGCGGTACGGAACACGGGGTGCGGGGCTCCTGTCGTCCGGTCGAGGGCGGGGGCGAGCCTTCGGACGACGGTGGCCGGGCTTGGGTGCGTGGTTTCAACGATAGGGGAGCCACCGGGGCGAGCGGGAACGTGCGTGTTTCGCGGAGGTGACGGTCCGCGGGAGGAGCGGCCGGCGTCGGATGTCGGCTCTGCCACGATGCGGGCCCTGGGGCGGGTGCCAGGGCCGGACCGGTGGCTCAGATCGCCACGCTCGTTTTCCTCGTCAAGCCCGACCTCGACCCGTGGATCAACTGGATCAACTGGATCAACACGAACGAGCGGGCGGACTTCACCGCTTGTCCGCGCACCGCAACCGCCTCACTGCGGGACGCCATGTACGGCTCGGCCGAGCAGCGTCTCACAGTCCCCGATCGCCCGTGCCAGGCTCTCCGTATCCGGCGTCAGGCCCGCCACCAATGCGTCGACCGCGCGCAGCCCGGCCCGCCGGACCAGCCCCTTCTCGTTGGTGACCCACTCCCCGCGGGCCGCCAGCACCGCGTGTGCCGTCTGGGTCGCGGCGAGGGCGATCGCGCCGGCGACCTGGGTGAGGGCGCCCCTGGGTGCGTGGCCCGCCTTGGCGTAGGCGAGGGTGGCCGTGGCCGCGCCGTACCAGCGTTCCGGAGCGGTCGCGCGCAGGGCCTGCGGGTGGGCGGGGCGGGGCAGTTCGCCGCGCAGCACCTCGTTGATGGCCAGTTCCGCGACGAGAAGATACGTCGGGATGCCCGCCAGGTGGAACATCAGCGGCTCGACGCCGAAGCGGCCGGCCTCCGCCTCCGTCACCTCGTGCTCGACGACGTCGAGGTCGCGGTAGTGCACGTCGACCCGGCGCTCGTCGATCGTCAGCCAGGCGCCCCCGTTGAAGACCCCGCCGCCCCACGCGCCGATCTCCGAGACCTCCCCCGCCCAGCCGAGGGCGCGCAGGTCTTCCGGGTCGAAGGCGCCCCGGTAGTAGACCGCCAGGTCCCAGTCGCTGTCCGGTCCGTGGGTGCCCTGGGCCCGGGAGCCGCCGAGGGTGACCGCCCGGACGGTGGGCAGGGCGGCGAGCCGGGTGGCGGTCGTGTCGAGGAAGGCCTGGTCCGTGCGGGTGGGCACTGCTGCGGGCTCCTGACGATGAGGGCGGGACGGGGAGTGAGAGCGGGCGGGGAGGCGACGGGGACGCCCCGCGCCCCCGGAAGCCTAGGCGGCCGGGGGTGCGGGTCGCGAGGGAAATTCGGGTGCGCCGGGCGGGCGGAGAACGGACGATCGGGGGGTTGTCCGTCCGTCTTCAAGGAGCCCTCGTGATTCAGCGCGTCACCGTGCCCGGTCTGTTCCCGCCGCCCACCTACTCCCACGCCTCCGTCGTCGAGGCCGGGACGAGGCTCGCCTTCCTGGCCGGGTCCGTACCGCTGGACGCGGAGGGGAAGCTGGTCGGTGAGGGCGACCACGTCCGGCAGGCCGAGCAGGTGATCGCGAACCTCACCGAGCAGTTGCGTGCCGTCGGGAGCGGCCTGGAGCACGTGCTGTCGACCGACGTGTACGTCGTGAGCACCGAGACGGCCGCGCTGTCCGCCGTCTGGGACGTCGTCGAGGCCTCGGGCCTCAGTGCAGGTCCGCACTCCTCGACGCTGCTCGGGGTGAGCTGCCTCGGCTATCCGGGGCAACTGGTGGAGATCACGGCGACCGCGGTCGTGCCGGACGAGAGCCGTCCGTGAGACGGGAGGCGGGCGTCGAGGCAGTCGCCGCGGCGGGCGGCGAGGCGGTCGTCCTGCGGCGCGCCTCCGGCGCCGACGCGCGTGCGGGCGCCGACGTCTGGCTGCGCTCCTTCGCCGTCGCACTGCCGACCGTGGCCCGGCCCCGCACCGACGCGGAGGTCCGGGAGTACTTCCGGCACGTGCTGGTGCCCCGGCACGGTTTCACGGCCGTGGAGTGGTCGGACGGCGCCCGCAACGAGGAGCGGGAGCCGGATGTGCGCTACGTGTGGCGGCCCCAGTAGTGCTTCGCTCCTTGGGTGAGCGGGCGTCAGGCGTCGCCGCGCGCGTAGCTGTCCGTCGCCGCCAGCAGGGCCTCGTCCCCGGTCGCCCCGGCGTCGTGTCCGGCCTCGTCCACGATCACCAGCTCACTGTCCGGCCAAGCGTGATGGAGCCGCCAGACGATGCCGAGGAGGTTGCCGAAGTCGAGGCTCCCCTGGACCAGGGTGCCGGGAATGCCCTTCAGCAGGGGTGCGTCCCGCAGGACCACGCCCTCGTCGTTGCCGTCACCGAGGAAGTGATCGTTGCCCCAGTAGTGGGTGGCGGTACGGACGAAGCCCATGCGGAAGTCCGGGTCCTCGAAGCGGGCGACCGAGCGGGGCGGCGCCGGGATCGTGGCCGTCTCCCAGTCGGTCCAGGCGCGCGCGGCCCGTTCGCGCACCGCCGCGTCCGGTGACTCCAGCAGCCGGTTGTACGCGGCGGCCACATTGCCGTCGCGTTCGTCCGGGGGCAGCTCGGTGAGGAACCGCTCGTGTGCCTCCGGGAAGATCTTTCCCAAGCCCCGGGTCATAAGAGCCACCTCGGCGTTGGAGCCGGTCGCGACGCCGGTCAGTACCAGCTCGGACACCACCCCGGGGTGCGTCTGCGCGTACCGCAGGCCCAGGACCGATCCCCACGACACACCCCACACCAGCCACCGTTCGATGCCCAGGTGGGCGCGCAGCCGCTCCAGGTCCGCCATGAGGTGACGGGTCGTGTTGACGCTCATGTCCGTGCCGTAGGCGCTCGCGCGGGGCAGCGACCGTCCGGCGCCGCGCTGGTCGACGAGCACGATCCGGTAGGCCGCCGGGTCGAAGTACCGTCGGTGGCCCGGACTTGTGCGGGATCCCGGTCCGCCGTGCAGCACCAGCGCGGGCTTGCCGTGCGGGTTGCCGCTGGTCTCCCAGTAGACGTGGTTGCCGTCGCCGACGTCGAGCATGCCGTGGTCGTACGGTTCGATCTCCGGATACAGGCCCATCGGAGCACCGTATCCGCGGTGGCCCGGGTCGCTCACCTCCTTTGCCGGGCGGGCCACTCACCCGACGGGCAGCCCCGCCGTCTCCGCCGCCGTGCGCAGCACGTCCCGGAGCATCCCGGGAGTGAGCCGTCCGGTGAACGTGTTGCGCTGGCTGACGTGGAAGCAGCCGAAGAGACGCAGGCCGGGAGCGTCGGCGGCGTCCAGCGTGATCTGCCCGCCGTGCGCGAAGGCGGGGCGCGGGCGGGGCACGGTCCAGCCGGCCCCGGCGAACGCGGGCAACGCGGCCTGCCACCCGAAGGCGCCGAGTACGACCACCGCCCGCAGCGTCGGCCGCAGCAGCCCCAGCTCCTGGACGAGCCAGGAACGGCAGGTGTCGCGTTCGGTGGGGGTGGGCTTGTTGGCGGGCGGGGCACAGTGCACCGGCGAGGTGACGCGCACGCCGTACAGTTCCAGGCCGTCGTCGGCGGAGACCGCCGTGGGCTGCGAGGCGAGACCCACGTCGTACAACGCCTGGTACAGCACGTCTCCGGAGCGGTCGCCGGTGAACATCCGGCCGGTGCGGTTGCCGCCGTGGGCCGCGGGGGCCAGCCCGACGATCAGCAGCCGCGCGTCCGGCGGCCCGAAGCCCGGCACCGGCCGACCCCAGTACGTCCAGTCGGCGAAGGCCGCCCGCTTGGTACGGGCCACCTCCTCCCGCCAGTCGACCAGCCTCGGACAGGCCCGGCACCCCACGAGCCGCTGGTCGAGCACGGAGAGGCCGCCGGTGTCCATGTCTCCACCGTAGGCCCCTCTCCGGGTGCGCGACGGCTCCCGTACCCGAGGCCCGGACGGTTCCGCGGAAAATGCGGCTCCTCTCGCTCGGCGGGACGGTTAAGGTCGAAGCATGGCTTCCGAGCATGACGAAGGCAGGAGCGACGGGGTGGCCGCCCCGCGGGACGGCGCCGCTGCCGCCGCCGCCCGGACACCGGACCCCAAGACCACTGCCGCGATCGCCGCCGCCGAGGCGGCCGGGCCGCAGAACGGCGAGAGCGTCCGGGTGGATAGCTGGATCTGGGCCGTGCGCCTCATCAAGACCCGCTCCCTGGGCTCGACCGCCTGCCGCGGCGGCCATGTCCGGGTGAACGGCGAGCGGGTGAAGCCCGCGTACTCCCTGCGTGTCGGCGACGAGGTGCGGCTGCGGCAAGAGGGCCGGGAACGCGTCGTCGTCGTGAAGCGGCTGATCCGCAAGCGGGTCGGTGCCCCGGTCGCCGCCCAGTGCTACCTCGACAACTCCCCGCCGCCCCCGCCCCGCGAGGCCGTCGCCCCGGCCGGCATCCGCGACCGCGGCGCCGGCCGCCCGACCAAGCGCGACCGCCGCGAGATGGATCGGCTGCGCAACCTGGACGGCCTGAGCAGCGCCCGGAGAGACGCCGAGACCAGGCCCTGACCTCGCCCCGTCGGGCCATTCCCGTCGGGCCGCTCCCGTCGGGCCGCTCCCGTGGGGCCGCTCCCGTGGGGCTGCCCCGGGCCTCGCCACCGGACTGCTACCTCCCTCGCACGGGAACCGCCCCCACCCACGTCCCGTCGTCGGTGAGATACCGGTCCACCGCGAGTCCCGCCTCCCCCAGCGCCTCCTCGAACTGTTCCCTGGTCAGTGGCCGGGCGCGGAAGGTCTGCGTCCAGACCGCGTCCGGGAACTCGTACTCCGCGCGGACCGCGTTGACGCCGTCGCCCACCGGCTCCGCCGACACGATCCGGACGGTGAAGCCGCTGGGGTCCACCCGCTCACGCGGCAGGTTCGTGTGGTAGCCCGCCCCCTCCCGCTGGATCAGTACCAAGCCGTCCTCCGCGACATGCCGGGCGCAGGTGCGCAGCAGCCCCCGTCTCACCTCGTCGTCCCCGGCGTGCACGAGGAACGACGCCAGCATCACGACGTCGAAGCTCTCGCCGAGGTCGAGGTCCTCGATCGGGCCGCATATGGTCCGTGCCCCGCGCACGTGCTCCAGCATCTCGGCGGACTCGTCCACCGCGGTGACGGTGAACCCCCGCTCCAGCAGTGGGTGGGTCATGCGCCCCACCCCACAGCCCAGCTCCAGGATCCGCGCGCCCCCGGGCGCGGCGGCGGCGACGATGTCCGGCTCGGCTCCGGCGGGCAGCCGCGAATACAGCTCGACCGCACAGCCGTCCGGGGTGATGGCTCCGGGCCCCGTCCCCTGGTGGCCCTCTCGCATTTTCAGCTCCATGCCAGTCCAACGGCCCGCCCCCGCACACCCGTTCCCACTCGATAGGGGTTCACCCGACCGAGTGAACGCGCCCGGTCGCGAGGTTCCTGGTTTTCCGGCACGGGCTGCCGGAGTACGTTCGTAGGAGGAGTGGTGAAGCGATGCGTACGGGCAGTGAACCGGCAACCGCGCGCAGTGCGCTGCGAGCGCGGTTCTGGCTGAGCCTGTGGGGGCTGGTCTGGGCGGTCTTCGGCACGGCCGCCTTCGCGCTCACCGGGCGGTTCGGGTGGGCGCTCGCCTGCGGAGTGCTGTGGCTCGTCGTCACGGTCGACCTGACCGTGATCCTCCGGCACCTCCGTCAGGGCCCGCACTACCAGCCCGGCCGGGACATCCCGCCGTACCTGCCCCCGAGGGGCCCAACGCGCCCGGGGCACCCGGGGCACCGACAGCTCTGAAGCGCCGGCCGTCAGGAGTCGAACCGCGCCTGCTGCAGATACTCCGGTTTCGGGTCCAGAGCCGCCGCCAGCCGGAAGTGGCGCCGCGCCTGGTCGGGACAGCCCCGGCGCTCGTAGGTGCGGGCGAGCGCGAAGTGGGCGAAGGCGTTGTCCGGCTCACGCTCCAGGACGATGGTGAACTCCAGCTCGGCCGGTCGCAGTTGCGCCGCCGCGAAGAAGGCACGCGCGCGCAGGAGCCGCGCGGCGGTGCTCTCCGGATGCGCGCCGATGACCGCGTCGAGCAGCTTCACCGCGCCCCGCGGGTCCCGCGCCGCGAGCAGATGCTCGGCGGCACGGAAGTCGATGACATCCGTCTCCGGAGTACGTCCGGTCGATCCGCTGGTCTCGGGCACGGCAGAGTCCTTCCCTCACTGGAAGGGATCAACGCCCGCGCGGGGGCCGCTATTCCGTGTGCGCTCTGCGCACCAGTTCGACCCAGACCTCTTCCACCCGGCGCCGCAGTTCCGCCAGCGGCACGTCGTTGTCGACGATCACGTCCGCGATCTCCCGGCGCTGCTCTCGCGTCGCCTGGGCGGCCATGCGGGCGCGCGCGTCCTGCTCGGTCATGCCGCGCAGCCGGACCAGCCGGTCGAGCTGGGTGGCGGGGTCGGCGTCCACGACGACCACGAGGTCGTACAGCGGCGCCAGGCCGTTCTCCGTGAGCAGGGGAACGTCGTGGACGACGACGGCGTCCTCGGCGGCGGCCTCCTCGAGGGCTCGGGAGCGCTCGCCGACCAGGGGGTGCACGATCGAGTTCAGGACGGCCAGCTTCTCCGGGTCTGCGAACACGATCGAGCCCAGTTTCGGCCGGTCCAGGCCGCCGTCCTCGGCGAGGACCTCCTCGCCGAAGGACTCGACGACCGCGGCGAGCCCGGACGTGCCCGGCGCGACGACCTCGCGTGCGATCCGGTCCGCGTCGATCAGTACGGCGCCGTGCTCGACGAGCAGCCGCGACACCTCGCTCTTGCCGACGCCGATCCCGCCGGTCAGGCCCACGGACAGCATGACCGCGCCTCCACCTCAACACTCCCGCTACGGCGGGGACGACTTGCCGACTCCGACACCGCCGGTCAGGCCCACCGGATCACCCCCGCACGGCGGGGACGGGTGGGGTCACGGCCGTCCGCCAGGCTACCGGATCAGCCCTCGCCCTCCCGCTCGGCCAGGAACCGTTCGAACTCGCGGCCGATCTCGTCCGCCGAGGGGATCTCGACGGGCTCGGCGAGCATGTTGCCCCGGGTCTCGGCGCCCGCGGCCGCGTCGTACTGGTGCTCAAGGCCCTGGATGAGGGCGGTGAGTTCCTCGTCGCCCTCCTGGATCTGCCGGTCGATCTCCGTCTGGGTGCGGTGGGCGTCCGTGCGCAGGGAGTGCGCGATGCCCGGCAGCACCAGACCGGTCGCCGCGGTGATCGCCTCCAGGACGGTCAGCGCCGCGTCCGGGTACGGGGAGCGGGCGATGTAGTGCGGGACGTGCGCGGCGACGCCGAGCGCGTCGTGGCCGGCCTGCATCAGCCGGTACTCGACCAGCGCCTCCGCGCTGCCGGGGACCTGCGCCTCCTCGAAGGGGCTGCCTCGGCCCGGTACGAGGTCGGTGCGGCTGCCGTGCGGAGTGATGCCGACGGGGCGGGTGTGCGGAACACCCATGGGGATGCCGTGGAAGCTCACCGCCAGGCGGACGCCCAGCCGCTCCACGATCTGCTCGACGGCGGCGGCGAAACGCTCCCACTCGACGTCCGGCTCGGGGCCCGACAGCAGCAGGAACGGTGCCCCGGTGGCGTCCTGGACGAGCCGCACCTCAATGGTGGGCTCCTCGTAGTCCGTCCAGGTGTCCCGCTTGAAGGTCAGCAGCGGCCGACGCGCCCGGTAGTCGACGAGCCGGTCGTGGTCGAAGCGGGCGACGACCTGGTGGGGCAGCGAGTCGAGCACCTGGTCGACGATCTGGTCGCCGGTATCGCCGGCGTCGATGTATCCGTCGAAGTGGTACAGCATGACCAGTCCGGCCGACTCCTGGGCGAGTGCCATGTCGACGACGGCCAGGCCCTTCGGCTCCCATGCGTACAAATCCTGTGGATCAAGCACAGTGACCGCTCCCCTCCTCGTGTTCGTACGTCATAACGCCCTTACGGGGTGGGGCATTCCCCGGAGAACGCCGACCGGAAAACACCGACCGGAAAACGCTGAGGGGCCGCACCTCGAAAGGTACGGCCCCTCAGTCACGGTCAACCGCTATGCCTCAGCGGCCGGGGTTCAGCTCTGGCCGCCGGCCAGCTTCTCGCGCAGCGCGGCCAGCGCCTCGTCCGACGCCAGGGCGCCGGAGTTGTCGCCGCCCTCGGAGGAGTACGAGCCTCCGCCGCCGCCACTGCCGCCACCGCTGCTGGACGCGGCCGGAGCCGCACCCGCGGTGTCGACACCCTCGGCAGCGGCCTTCTCGTCCGCCTCGCGGGACTTGATGACCTGAGCCTGGTGCTGCTCGAAGCGGGTCTGCGCCTCGGCGTACTGGGTCTCCCACACCTCGCGCTGGGTCTCGTAGCCCTCGAGCCAGTCGTTGGTCTCGGGGTCGAAGCCCTCGGGGTAGATGTAGTTGCCCTGGTCGTCGTAGGACGCGGCCATGCCGTACAGGGTCGGGTCGAACTCGACCACAGACGGGTCGGCACCGAAGGCCTCGTTGGCCTGCTTCAGCGAGAGGCTGATGCGGCGGCGCTCGAGGTCGATGTCGATGACCTTGACGAAGATCTCGTCGTTGACCTGGACGACCTGCTCCGGGATCTCCACGTGGCGCTCGGCCAGCTCGGAGATGTGGACCAGACCCTCGATGCCCTCGTCCACGCGGACGAACGCACCGAACGGCACCAGCTTCGTGACCTTGCCGGGCACGACCTGGCCGATCTGGTGGGTCCGGGCGAACTGCTGCCACGGGTCTTCCTGGGTCGCCTTCAGCGACAGGGAGACACGCTCGCGGTCCATGTCCACGTCGAGAACCTCGACGGTGACCTCCTGGCCGACCTCGACAACCTCGGAGGGGTGGTCGATGTGCTTCCAGGACAGCTCGGAGACGTGGACCAGACCGTCGACGCCACCCAGGTCCACGAAGGCACCGAAGTTGACGATCGAGGAGACGACGCCGGAACGGACCTGACCCTTCTGGAGGGTGGTGAGGAACGTCTGGCGGACCTCGGACTGGGTCTGCTCCAGCCAGGCACGGCGGGACAGGACCACGTTGTTGCGGTTCTTGTCCAGCTCGATGATCTTCGCCTCGAGCTCCTTGCCCACGTAGGGCTGGAGGTCGCGAACGCGGCGCATCTCGACCAGGGAGGCCGGGAGGAAGCCACGGAGGCCGATGTCGAGGATGAGACCACCCTTGACGACCTCGATGACGGTACCGGTGACGATGCCGTCCTCTTCCTTGATCTTCTCGATGGTGCCCCAGGCTCGCTCGTACTGGGCGCGCTTCTTCGAGAGGATCAGGCGGCCTTCCTTGTCCTCCTTCTGGAGAACAAGGGCCTCGATCTCGTCACCGACGGCGACGACCTCATTGGGGTCGACGTCGTGCTTGATCGAGAGTTCGCGGCTCGGGATGACACCTTCGGTCTTGTAACCGATGTCGAGCAGGACCTCGTCCCGGTCGACCTTCACGATGACGCCGTCGACGATGTCGCCGTCGTTGAAGTACTTGATCGTCTCGTCGATCGCGGCGAGGAAGGCTTCCTCGTTACCGATGTCGTTGACCGCAACCTGCGGGGTGGTGGCGGTGGTCTCGGTGCTGCTCGTCATGTGGGAAAGGGCTCCGGTACGGACATTGAAGTCGTAGGTACTGCTTACGCCGGGAGCCCGTTTCGCTCTGAAGAAGCCGGACAGCTTAGGAAGCGTCACCGAAACCAGGGGTGACACCTCGAGAACCGAGGGGACATACAACAGATGCGAGCGCGACCTGCTACGTCTGAGGTGCGCAGGCCCGCAGCGCAACTTGTAGCATACGGGGGCAGCCGGGCAGGGTCAATGCGCGAAGCCGCACACCCGGGGCAGATCGTCGCATACCCGGCACAAATGCCGTCTCCCGAGGCCACGTGGCCCACCGGACACCCCGTACGTGACACGGGGCAGGCGGCACGGAAGAGCCCGCAGACTAGTACGAGGGAGCCGGTCATCCAAGAGCCCGTAACGTCCGAGGCCGCATCCGGGGCCGCATCCGGGGCCGAAGGGGCCGAACCCGAGGCCACCCGGCGTGCCGCCGGTGTCACGGAGAGTTCCCGCGCCAACCGCGGCTGGTGGGACCGGAACGCGGACGAGTACCAGACCGATCACGGCACCTTCCTCGGCGACGACCGCTTCGTGTGGTGTCCCGAGGGCCTGGACGAGGTGGAGGCCGAGCTGCTCGGTCCGCCGGAGGACCTGAAGGGCAGGGACGTCCTGGAGATCGGGGCCGGCGCGGCCCAGTGCTCGCGCTGGCTGACCGCCCAGGGTGCCCGGCCGGTCGCCCTGGACCTCTCCCACCGCCAGCTCCAGCACGCCCTGCGCATCGGCGGCTCGTTCCCGCTGGTCTGCGCCGACGCGACGGTGCTGCCCTTCGCGGACGGTTCGTTCGACCTGGCGTGCTCGGCGTACGGGGCGCTGCCCTTCGTGGCCGACCCGCGGCTGGTGCTGCGGGAGGTGCGCCGGGTGCTGCGGCCCGGCGGCCGCTTCGTCTTCTCGGTCACGCACCCGCTGCGCTGGGCCTTCCCGGACGAGCCGGGCCCCGAGGGACTGTCGGCGACCGCTTCCTACTTCGACCGCACGCCCTACGTCGAGCAGGACGACGACGGCCACGCGGTCTACGTCGAGCACCACAGGACGCTCGGTGACCGGGTGCGGGACGTGGCGACGTCGGGGTTCCGGCTGGTGGACCTCGTCGAGCCGGAGTGGCCGGACTGGAACACCTCCGAGTGGGGCGGCTGGTCGCCGCTGCGCGGGCGGCTGATCCCGGGAACGGCGATCTTCGTGTGCGAGCGCGACTGAAGCCATCCCCAGCCATCCCCGCACCCGCGGTACGGGTGCACGCGCGCGTGCGAGGCCGTTTCCCCGGCGTACGACACTGGGGGCGTGATCCGTTACGACGCCCTGGACGCGCTGCCCGTACGCGGTGCCCTGCCCGCGCTGCACGACGCCCTGGAGGGGCACGGCACTGCGGTGCTGGTCGCGCCGCCCGGCACCGGCAAGACGACGCTGGTGCCGCTCGCGCTGGCCGGGCTGCTGGGTGAGGGTCCCGCGCGGCGCGTGGTGGTGGCCGAGCCGCGGCGGATCGCGGCGCGGGCGGCGGCCCGGCGCATGGCGTGGCTGCTGGGCGAGAAGCCCGGCGCGAGTGTCGGGTACACCGTGCGCGGCGAGCGGGTCGTCGGGCGCCACGCGCGCGTGGAGGTCGTCACGACGGGTGTGCTGTTGCAGCGGCTCCAGCGGGACCAGGAGCTGACGGGCGTCGACGTGGTGGTGCTCGACGAGTGCCACGAGCGTCATCTGGACGCGGACACGACGGCGGCGTTCCTCTGGGACGTGCGGCAGGCCCTGCGGCCGGAGCTGCGGCTGGTGGCCGCGTCGGCCACGACCGACGCGGAGGGCTGGGCCCGGCTGCTGGGCGGGGCGCCGGTCGTCGAGGCGCGGGGCGTGTCGTACCCCGTGGAGGTCGTGTGGGCGCCACCGGGGCGTCCGGTGCGGCCGCCGCACGGGATGCGGGTGGATCCGGCGCTGCTCTCGCACGTGGCGTCGGTGGTGCGGCGGGCACTGACCGAGCGGGACGGGGACGTGCTGTGTTTCCTGCCCGGGGTCGGGGAGATCTCCCGCGTCGCCGGGCAGTTGGGCGCTCGCGCGGACGTGGACGTGCTCCAGGTGCACGGGCGGGCGCCGGCGGCCGTGCAGGACGCGGTGCTGGCGCCGGGGACTCGGCGCCGGGTGATGCTGGCGACCTCGGTGGCCGAGTCGTCGCTGACCGTTCCGGGCGTGCGGGTGGTCGTGGACGCGGGGCTGGCGCGGGAGCCGCGGGTGGACCACGCGCGCGGGCTGAGCGCGCTGACGACCGTACGGGCCTCGCGGGCCTCGGCGGGGCAGCGGGCGGGCCGCGCCGGGCGTGAGGCGCCGGGGGTGGTGTACCGCTGCTGGGCGGAAGCGGAGGACGCCCGTCTGCCGCGCTTCCCGGCACCGGAGATCAAGGTGGCCGACCTGACGGCGTTCGCGCTGCAGGCGGCCTGCTGGGGCGATCCGGACGCGTCCGGTCTCGCGCTGCTCGATCCGCCGCCGGGAGGGGCGATGGCGGCCGCCCGGTCGGTGCTGACGGCGGTCGGCGCGGTGGACTCCGCCGGCCGGGCCACCGAGCGCGGGGTACGCATGGCCCGCCTCGGCCTGCACCCCCGCTTGGGCCGGGCACTCCTGGACGCGGAGGAACTGGGCGCCGGCGTGTCACCGACGACCGGCGACTCCGGGGGCGGCCGTGGCTCGGACGTGGTGGCGGAGGTGGTGGCGGAGGTGGTGGGGCTGCTGAGTGAGGAGGCGCCGCGGGAGTACGGGGACGATCTGGTGTCCGTGCTGCGGGCCGCCCGGCGGGGCCGGGACGCCTACGGGACGCGGTGGCGGACCGAGGTGCGGCGGCTGCGGGCCGCCGTGGAGCGCGGGAGCGGCGGGCGGGCGGGGGTGGCCACCGAGGACACGCTTGCCGGGCTGGTGGCCGCTCTGGCGTTTCCCGAGCGCGTGGCCAGGAAGGACGGCGGTTCGTATCTGATGGTCTCCGGCACCCGCGCCGAACTGCCGGAGGCGTCGGCGATGCGCGGAGCACCGTGGATCGCCGTCGCCGTGGCCGACCGCCCCGTGGGCAAGGGGCACGCGCGTGTGCAGCTCGGCGCGGTCGTCGACGAGGGGACGGCCCGGCTCGCGGCGGGGGCGCTGCTGACGGAGCGGGACGAGGTGCACTGGGCCGACGGTGACGTGGTCGCCCGGCGTGTCGAACGGCTCGGAGCCGTGGAACTGGCGGTGCGGCCCCTGACGAAAGCCGACCCCGCTCTCGTACGGAGCGCACTGCTGGAAGGGCTGCGGCGGGAGGGGCTCGGGTTGCTGCGCCGGCCGGCCGAGGCGGACGTACTGCGCGGGCGGCTGGCGTTCTTGCGCCGGCATCTCGGTGAGCCTTGGCCGGACGTTTGCGACGACGCGCTGCTCGCGCGCGTGGACGAATGGCTGGAGCCCGAGCTGAGCCGGGCCCGGCGGCGGGCCGACCTGGGCCGGATCGACGCCGGGGAGGCGTTGAAGCGGCTGCTGCCCTGGGCCTCCGGGGAGGCGGCACGGCTCGACGAGCTGGCCCCCGAGCGGATCGCGGTCCCCAGTGGGTCCAGGATCCGGATCGACTACGCCGACCCGGAACAGCCGGTTCTCGCGGTGAAGTTGCAGGAGATGTTCGGGCTCCAGCGGTCCCCGGAGATCGCCGGGGTGCCGCTCCTCGTCCATCTGCTCTCCCCCGCCGGCCGTCCCGCCGCGGTCACCGCCGACCTGGCCTCGTTCTGGAAGGACGGCTACAACGGCGTACGGGCGGAGCTGCGCGGCCGGTATCCGAAGCATCCGTGGCCCGAGGACCCGGCCACGGCGGAGCCGACGCGGTACACGAAGGCGCGGCTCGGGAAGTGACGGCCGCCCGGCGGGGCATGGGGCGCCCCGCCGGGCGGGACGGCGCCTACGCCTCCGGTTCGGTCGACGGCCCGGTGGACGGCTCGGAGGAAGGGCTCTCGGACGGCTCGGTGGACGGGTCGGTGGACGGGTCCGGTGTCGGTTCGGTCTTGGCCGCCACCGTCAGGGTGACGTCGAGCGCGGCGCCGCCCGCCGTGGTGAGACGGAGGATGTACGTGCCCTCGGTGTCGTCGGCGTACAGCTCCGGCAGCTTCAGCCGGCCGTTGGCGTCGGTCTTCAGGCCGGTCAGCGTACGCACGGCCTTTTTGTCGGCGTCCTTGAAGTAGGGGCCCTTGTCGTTCTCGGTCGGGTCGAGATCCGACTTGATGAGCGTGGCGGTGACGGCGACCTTGTCCGCGGCGGCGCCCTTGTGGGTGGCCTTCACCTCGACCCGGTCGGCGAACGTGCCACCGGGCGTGCACGTCAGGTCGGTCTCGCCGGTGCGGGTGAGGGCGTCGGCGACGCGCTCGGTGACGGTGGCCTTGTAGTCGAGGCCCGCGACGGTACGGCCGATCACGGTGGCCCGGACGGTGAACTCACCGGTCTTCTCGCCCGCCACCAGCGCGGGCGCGACGGCCACTCCGGAGGCGTTGGTGGTCGCCACGGCGACCTTGTCGCCGCCGGGGAAGGTGGCGTCCGTGTCGCCCAGGACGGTGAAGCGGACGCGCACCTTGCCGACGGCCTCTCCGGTCTTGGTCTCGGCGCGGGTGCTGATCTTCTTTGCGAACGTGTCGCCCGCGATCGCGGTGAACCCGGTGGTGCCGGCGTTCTCCAGGTGGTGGACCGTGTCGGTGGGAGTGGGCGTCTCCGTCGGAGGCTCCGGATCCGGTTCCGGCTCCGGGTCCGTCGGAGGCTTGGTGCTCGGGGAGCCGGGGCTGGTGGAGCTGCCCGGGTCCGACGGCTTGCCCGGACTCGGGCTGGGCGACGCCGTGCCGGGGGTCTGGGTCGTGCCGCCGGCGCCCGTCCGGCCCGGTGAGGGGTCGGCGCCGGAGCCGAACGTGTCGTCGCTGCGGCCGACCGGGAGGCTGCCGGTGCCGTCCGGGATCTCGTGGGTGCCCTTGCGGTAGTGCTCCAGCCACGACAGGACCGTGTACAGGTAGTCCTGCGAGTTGTTGTAGCTGAGGATCGCGCTCTCGAGGTCGTCCTGGTCGGACAGGTCCCAGCCGTAGCGGCACAGGTAGTGGCCGGCGGCGAGCGCGGCGTCGTAGACGTTGTTCGGGTCTTCCTTGCCGTCGCCGTTGCCGTCGCGGCCCGCCCACGCCCAGGTGGAGGGGATGAACTGCATGGGACCGACGGCGTTGTCGTAGCTGCTGTTGCCGTCGTAGACGCCGTTGTCGGTGTCCTTGATGAGCGCGAAGCCGTTGCCGTCGAGCTGCGGGCCGATGATGCGGCCGATGGTCGTGCCGCCGGCGTCGACGCGGCCGCCGCGGGCCTGACCCGACTCCACCTTGCCGATGGCGGCGAGCAGTTGCCACGGCAGATTGCAGCCGGGCTTGGACTGGCGCAGCTCCGACTCGGCCTTCTTGTAGGCGTCGAGGACGGTCGCGGGCACGCCCGACTCGGACGAGCTCGGGGAGGAGGGGGTGCCGGTGGTCGGGGCGGGGCTCGGGCTGTCGAGCGGCGGCAGGTCGGTGTAGTACGGCGAGTTGCCGGTGGCGCTGTCCGCGGAGGGCGTGTCGGACGTCGGCGCGTTGTCGGCGGTGGTCTGTCTGCCGTTGCCGTCGGCCGTCACGTCGGGGGCCTGGGACGCGGACAGGGCCGCGACCGCGACCGCCGCCACGGTGGTGGTGACCGCCGCCTTGCGGAGCCTCCTGTCGAAATGCGCCGCCATAGAGTGAACCCCTCCCGTGGACGCTCGCGCGTCCTTCTCCGTACGTCTTCGGCTGCCGTACTCGCCCGTCGTGCCCGTCGCGCCCGCTGTGCGCGCTGTGCTCGACCTGTTGTGACGATCGGTTCGCGCCGACGGTTGCACCACAACTTTCCGAGCACGGTGTTCGTCTGTTCGACCAGTACGGTGCCGCAGGCGACCCTACGACAACTTGCTTTGCACGGGCACCCGTTCGTGCCCGATATTCACCAGTTGGCCATATGCGGAGTTCTGTTGCCGTTCACCCCGGTACGCCGTGGGGGTCAGGGTGTGGCGCCCGGCCCCGGTCCCCACCAGCCCGTGCGGCGCCGGTACGGAACCGGGCCGCCGGGTCGCGCGCCGAGGGTGTCGGCGGTCGCGACGAACACGGTGAAGGTGTGGGCGGGCCGTGCCCGCGGCAGCAGGGTGAGGGCCAGCGCGAGGTAGCCGCGGGCCAGGTCGGCCCACAGGCGCCACGCGGGTGTCTCGCGCGGGGCGGCGGTCGCCGGGGCCCGATGGGCGAGTCTGCGGCGGAGGTCCGTCGCGGTGCGGCGGAGGACCGTCGCGACGGTGGTGGGGATGCGGCCGGTACTTGCGCCCGGCGCGAAGACCGGGACCGGGAGGAGTGGCACGCGGGCGGGTCCGTCTGTGCTTGCCCGTGCCGGTGTCGTCCGGTGGTGGAGCATGCGTATACCCATGCCCGCATCCTCGGGGGAGACGGGGACGCGGGCGTTTCCGCGGGGGCCACCGGAGTGACGGGGACACTCGCCGCCCGTTCCACGCCCGTCCCCGCACAGCCGACCACCGGCGACCGGCCGAGGCTAGTGCGCTGCCGACTCCCAGTCCCGGCCGGCGCCCACCGAGACGCCCAGGGGGACGCTGAGCCGCACCGCGTTCGCCATTTCGCGGCGGACGAGCTCCTCCGCGGCCGCGCGCTCGCCGGGGGCGATCTCCAGGACGATTTCGTCGTGGACCTGAAGCAGCATGCGGGACTTGAGGTCCGCCTCGCGCAGCGCCTTGTCGACGTTGAGCATGGCGATCTTGACGATGTCGGCCGCCGTGCCCTGGATCGGCGCGTTCAGGGCCATGCGCTCGGCCGCCTCGCGTCGCTGGCGGTTGTCGCTGTTGAGGTCGGGCAGGTAGCGGCGGCGGCCGAAGAGCGTCGCCGTGTAACCCGTGGCCCGTGCCTCCTCGACGACCCGGCGCAGGTAGTCCCGTACGCCGCCGAAGCGCTCGAAGTAGGCGTCCATCAGTCCGCGGGCCTCGGCCGCCTCGATGTTGAGCTGCTGGGACAGGCCGAAGGCCGACAGGCCGTACGCCAGGCCGTAGGACATGGCCTTGATCTTGCGGCGCATCTCCGCGTCGACCGCGGACTGCTCGACGGAGAAGACCTGTGCGGCGGCGGTGGTGTGCAGGTCCTCGCCGGAGGTGAACGCCTCGGTCAGGCCCGCGTCCTCGGAGAGGTGGGCCATCACGCGCAGCTCGATCTGGCTGTAGTCGGCCGTCATCAGGGACTCGAAGCCCTCGCCGACGACGAAGCCGCGGCGGATCGCGCGGCCCTCGTCGGTGCGGACCGGGATGTTCTGCAGATTCGGGTCCGTGGAGGAGAGGCGGCCGGTCGCGGCGACCGTCTGGTTGAACGTGGTGTGGATGCGGCCGTCCGCGGCGATCGTCTTGATCAGGCCCTCCACCGTGACGCGGAGCTTGGCCTGCTCGCGGTGGCGGAGCATGATCACCGGCAGTTCGTTGTCCGTCTGGGCCGCGAGCCAGGCCAGGGCGTCGGCGTCGGTGGTGAAGCCGGTCTTGGTCTTCTTGGTCTTGGGGAGGTTCAGCTCGCCGAAGAGGACTTCCTGGAGCTGCTTGGGCGAGCCCAGGTTGAACTCGCGTCCGGCCGCCGCGTGCGCCTCCTTCACCGCCTGCTGGACGGCGCCCGCGAACATCTGCTCCATGGCCTCCAGATGGGCCCGGTCGGCCGCGATGCCGTGCCGCTCCATGCGGGCGAGCAGCGCGGACGTGGGCAGTTCCATGTCGCGCAGCAGGTCCGCGGCGCCGACGTCCGTCAGACGGCCCTCGAAGACCTCGCCCAGGTCGAGGATCGCGCGGGCCTGCACCATCAGCACCTCGGCCTCGGCACCCTCGTCCGCGCCGAACGCGAGCTGCCCGTCGGCCGCGGCGGCGGGGGCCAGCTCGCGGTGCAGGTACTCCAGGGACAGCGCGTCCAGGTCGAAGGAGCGACGGCCCGGCTTGACCAGGTAGGCGGCGAGCGCGGTGTCCATGCCGACGCCTGCGACACTCCAGCCGTGCTCCGCGAAGACGCGCATCGCGCCCTTGGCGTTGTGGAAGACCTTCGGCCGGTCCGGGTCCAAGAGCCAGGTCCGCAGCGCCGTCTCGTCGGCCTCGTCGGTCTCCGTCGGGTCGAACCAGGCGGCCGTCCCGTCGGACGCGGCGAGCGCGACCTCGGCGACCGAGCCGGTGCCCAGCGCCCAGGTGTCGACCGTGGCCACACCGAGCGGCTGCGCCCCGTGCTCGGTGAGCCAGCCGGCCAGCTCACCCGTGCCGAGCACGGTGCCGTCCAGCTCCACGCCATCCGACACCACCGGGGTGACCTCGGCCTCCTCGGCGCCCGGGTCGACGGCGTAGAGCCGCTCGCGCAGGGAGGGGTTGCGGATTTCCAGGGTGTCCAGGATCACCGCGACGCCCTTGCGGTCGTACGCCGTCCGCTCCAGGTCGGTGACCGCCCTCGGCAGCTCGACGCGCCGCTCCAGCTCGGTGAGCCGGCGGTTGAGCTGGACGGACTCCAGGTGGTCGCGCAGATTCTGCCCGGCCTTGCCCTTGACCTCGTCGACACGCTCGACCAGGTCGGCGAACGACCCGAACTGGTTGATCCACTTCGCGGCCGTCTTCTCGCCGACGCCCGGGATGCCCGGCAGGTTGTCGGACGGGTCGCCGCGCAACGCCGCGAAGTCGGGGTACTGGGCGGGCGTCAGCCCGTACTTCTCGAAGACCTTCTCCGGTGTGAAACGGGTCAGCTCCGAGACACCCTTGGTCGGATACAGGACCGTGGTGTGCTCGCTGACCAACTGGAAGGAGTCCCGGTCACCGGTGACGATCAGCACGTCGAAGCCCTCGGCCTCGGCCTCGGTGGCGAGCGTGGCGATGACATCGTCCGCCTCGAAACCCTCGACGGCGAAACGGGGGACGTGCATGGAGTCGAGCAGCTCGCCGATCAGCTCCACCTGCCCCTTGAACTCGTCCGGAGTCTTGGAGCGGTTCGCCTTGTACTCGGTGAACTCCTGGGACCGCCAGGTCTTGCGGGAGACGTCGAACGCCACCGCGAAGTGCGTGGGCGCCTCGTCACGCAGGGTGTTGGCCAGCATCGACGCGAAGCCGTAGATCGCGTTGGTCGGCTGGCCGGTCGCGGTCGTGAAGTTCTCCGCGGGCAGCGCGAAGAACGCGCGGTACGCCAGCGAATGCCCGTCCATGAGCATCAGCCGCGGTCGGGCGCCGGAGGTGCTGTCGGTCTTCTTCGATGCTGTCTTCGCCACAACCCCGATCCTGCCACGTGCCACTGACAGTCGGCCCCCCTCGCCCTCCCGGGCCGGGCGCGCGGCGGCATCGCCGCAGGTTCCGCAAGCTTTGCTCACCATCTCCGCCCCGCCCGGCCCGCCTCGGTGTCGGCGGGGCGTGCGAGGATCGGAGACATACCTCACACGTGTAGGCGAAGGAGCGCGCGATGGCCACCAAGCCGCCCAAGGGTGATCCGGTTCAGGACGCGCCGCAGGTCTCGGAGCCCCAGCACGCGGCGGCGGGCATCCCGGCGATCGGCCACACCCTGCGCATGGCGCAGCGGCAGATGGGCGTGAAGCGGACCGCGCTGACGCTGCTGAGCGTCAACCAGAAGGACGGCTTCGACTGCCCGGGCTGCGCCTGGCCGGAGGGGGACCACCGGCACAAGGCGGAGTTCTGCGAGAACGGCGCGAAGGCCGTGGCCGAGGAGGCCACCCTGCGCCGCGTCACCCCGGAGTTCTTCGCCGCGCACTCCGTGGCCGACCTCGCGACCCGCAGCGGCTACTGGCTGGGCCAGCAGGGCCGGCTGACGCACCCGGTGTACCTCCCGGAGGGCGGCGAGCACTACGAGCCGGTCACCTGGGAGCGCGCCTTCGACATCGTCGCTCAGGAGATCGCCGCACTGGACTCGCCGGACGAGTCGGTCTTCTACACCTCGGGGCGCACCAGCAACGAGGCGGCGTTCCTCTACCAGCTCTTCGCACGCGAGCTGGGCACGAACAACCTGCCGGACTGCTCCAACATGTGCCACGAGTCGTCCGGTTCGGCCCTGTCCGAGACCATCGGCGTCGGCAAGGGCAGCGTCCTGCTGGAGGACCTGTACAAGTCCGATCTGATCATCGTGGCCGGCCAGAACCCGGGCACCAACCACCCGCGGATGCTCTCCGCCCTGGAGAAGGCCAAGGCGAACGGCGCGAAGATCATCAGCGTCAATCCGCTGCCCGAGGCCGGCCTGGAGCGCTTCAAGAACCCGCAGACCCCCAAGGGGCTCACCGCGGGCGCCGCGCTCACCGACCTGTTCCTGCAGATCCGCCTCGGCGGCGACCAGGCCCTGTTCCGGCTCCTGAACAAGCTGATCCTCGACACCGAGGGCGCCGTCGACGAAACCTTCGTCGCGGAACACACCCACGGCTACGAGAAGTTCACCGAGGCCGCCCGAGCCGCCGACTGGGACGAGACCCTCGCGGCGACCGGCCTCACGCGCGCGGAGATCGGGGAAGCGCTGCGCATGGTGCTGGCCTCGAAGCGCACCATCGTGTGCTGGGCGATGGGCCTCACGCAGCACAAGCACTCGGTGCCCACCATCCGCGAGGTGGTGAACTTCCTGCTGCTGCGCGGCAACATCGGCCGCCCGGGCGCGGGCGTCTGCCCGGTGCGCGGCCACTCCAACGTGCAGGGCGACCGCACGATGGGCATCTTCGAGCGGCCCGCGCCCGCGTTCCTGGACGCCCTGGAGAAGGAGTTCGGCTTCGCCCCGCCGCGCGAGCACGGCTACGACGTCGTACGCGCCATCCGCGCGCTGCGCGACGGCGAGGCGAAGGTCTTCTTCGCCATGGGCGGCAACTTCGTCTCCGCGTCCCCCGACACGGAGGTCACGGAGGCCGCCATGCGCCGCGCACGGCTCACCGTGCACGTGTCGACGAAGCTGAACCGCTCGCACGCGGTCACCGGCGCGCGGGCACTGATCCTGCCGACACTGGGCCGCACCGAACGGGACGTACAGGGTGGCGGCGAGCAGTTCGTCACCGTCGAGGACTCCATGGGCATGGTGCACGCCTCCCGGGGCCGGCTGGAGCCCGCCAGCGGGCAACTGCTGTCCGAGCCGGCGATCGTGTGCCGGCTGGCGCGCCGGGTGCTCGGCGAGGACAGCCGCACGCCGTGGGAGGGGTTCGAGAAGGACTACGCGACGATCCGCGACCGCATCGGGCGGGTCGTCCCCGGCTTCGAGGACTTCAACGCGCGCGTGGCGCACCCCGGAGGCTTCGCCCTCCCCCACGCCCCGCGCGACGAGCGCCGCTTCCCGACCGCCACCGGCAAGGCCAACTTCACCGCCGCGCCGGTCGAGTACCCCGAGCTGCCCGAGGGGCGGCTGCTGCTCCAGACGCTGCGCTCGCACGACCAGTACAACACCACGATCTACGGCCTGGACGACCGCTACCGGGGGATCAGGAACGGCCGCCGCGTCGTCCTGGTCAACCCGGAGGACGCCCGCAGGCTGGACGTCGCGGACGGCGCGTACGTCGACCTCGTCGGCGAGTGGAAGGACGGGGTGGAGCGGCGGGCGCCCGGTTTCCGCGTCGTGCACTACCCGACGGCCCGTGGCTGCGCGGCGGCGTACTACCCGGAGACCAACGTCCTGGTGCCGCTGGACGCCACCGCGGACACCAGCAACACCCCGGCCAGCAAGTCCGTGGTCGTCCGTCTGGAACAATCGGCGACCGACTGAGCGTTTGCTCAGCGGAGCCGCCGGCCGGTCGCAGCGACCGGCCGGCGGACCGGACAGACGTCGGAAGAAGAAACGGAGCCGGCCCATGGGCGAGCAGCAGCAGGTGCAGTTCCCGCAGGAGGTCGTCGACGAGTACGCCGCGCTCGGCGTCGACCTCGTGGCGATGTTCTCGGCCGGGCACCTGGGGACGCGCATGGGCGTCCAGATCGTCGAGGCGTCGGCCGACCGGGTCGTCGGCACCATGCCGGTGGAGGGCAACACCCAGCCCTACGGTCTGCTGCACGGCGGTGCGTCGGCCGTACTGGCCGAGACGCTCGGGTCGGTCGGCTCGATGCTGCACGGCGGCAGTTCCAAGATCGCCGTCGGTGTCGACCTGAACTGCACCCACCACCGCGGGGCCCGCTCCGGCCTGGTCACTGGGGTGGCCACGCCGGTGCACCGGGGCCGGTCGACGGCGACGTACGAGATCGTGATCAGCGACGAGCAGGACCGCCGGGTGTGCACCGCCCGCCTGACCTGCCTGCTGCGGGACGTGAACCCCGGCGACGGAGCGCGGGCGGGCACGGCGGGCTGAGCGCACCACCCCGGGGTCGACCACGGAGTCCCCCACCCCGTCCGGGCGGTGCTCGGCCCCGCCCCACGGCACCCGGCCAGGCCATTGCTCCCGGCCCTCCGGCGCCATAGCTTCAAGGCATGGGACGGGGAGGGGCCCTCCGGCCGGGGGCCGTGGTGCCGGCGCTGCTGATCGCCGTCGCGGCCGTCGGCTGCGCGAACCCGGGTGACGGGCCGGGCGACGGGCCGGGCGGCTCCGGTGCCGCGCCCACCGCGGCCGCTTCGTCCGCGACCGCTTCGTCCGCTGCGCCGCGGCCCATGTCCCGCGCGGAGTCGTGCGAGAGCGCCGTCGGGTACTGGGCGCGCGAGATGCTGGACGGCCACGAGCCCTACGGCGACTATCAGTCGATGGGGCTGTCCAACCGGCAGTACGACGTCCTGCGGGAGGTTCTGGCCACGGCGCGGGCCACGAGGCGGGACCAGGGCGTCCGGCCCGCCAGAGAGCTGATGACACGCCGGATACGGCAGGCGTGTGCCGAGGCGTACCGCGACGGCGGTCCGAGCGACGGCCCGTGGCAGTGATGAGCGGCGTCGGACCCGTCGAGCCGGGCGAGGACACCCGCGCCCGGGACACCCCGCGGCCCCGGCCGCGTCGGCCTCTGGCCCGGCGCTACGACCGTCACCGCCGGACCGTCCTCGCGTCCACCGCGGCCCTCGTCGTGCTGGCGGGCGGCGGCTACCTGTACGCGAGCCGGCCGAAACCGCCGCCCGCTCCCCCGCCGCCCTATCCGTCCCAGGCGGTCGACCTCGCCTACGTGTCCCCCGTGGCCGGTTCGCCCGGGGCCCCGGCCGGCGGCTTCCGCTTCGCGGTGCTGCTGAGCGTGCGGTCCGGCCCGCCCGTCACCCTGACGCGGCTGGCCCAGCCCTACGACGGCCTGTCGGTGACGTCGTCCCCCGCGGCACCTTTCCAGACAAAATCGCATTCCTCCCGCAAGATCGTCGTCACGCTCCGGGTGACGGAATGTGAAAAAGCGCCCCGGAATCCCGGACTCCCTTTCTTGGATGTAACGCTGCGTAATGCGCGCGCAATACAAGCGCACAGTTTCATCCTGGGGACGCGCTATGCGCAGGACCTCTCCCAGGCCCTTGAGGTCGCCTGCAGCAACGATTCAGGGTAATCACCAAAACGCCCCAGACGCCTGAACACCGGGCATCGGTCCTGCAGGTTCTCAACATGTGGACAGGGCGAATCGGCCTGAATTCTGCCCTTCTTCCCACCCAGTACCGCTCTGTATTACCCGGTGTCATAACAAGAGAGTCACAGCATCACTCAGACTCTCCTCCACCTTCCCCACACCCGCTTAGAGTCACGGCCAGTCACCGCGCCGTCGGATTGTCATTTCGGCCCAGCGCTCGACTCGACCGCCTCCACGGGGAAGCGGCCGTGCCAGGGAAAGGACTGATCGTGCGTCAACGTTCGCTCATCGCCATCACCGCCGCTCTGGCGGCGGGAGCGCTCACCCTCACCGCCTGCGGCTCGCGCGACGACGACGGCGGGTCGGACTCCGGCAACGGCGGCGGTGGCACCACCGTCGTCATCGGTGTCGACGCCCCGCTGACCGGCGACCTGTCCGCAATGGGCCTCGGCATCAAGAACTCGGCGGAGCTCGCGACAAAGATCGCCAACGAAGAGAAGTACGTCGACGGCATCAACTTCAAGATCGAGGCCCTGGACGACCAGATCCAGCCCTCCGTCGGCCAGCAGAACGCCACCCAGTTCGTCGCCGACGACAAGGTCCTCGGCGTCGTGGGCCCGCTGAACTCCTCGGTCGGCGAGGCCATGCAGAAGGTGCTCGACACCGCCAAACTGGTGCAGGTCTCCCCGGCGAACACCGGCCCCGGGCTCACCCAGGGACCGGACTGGCGCACCAAGAAGGTCCGCCAGTTCGACTCGTACTTCCGTACCGCGACCACCGACGCCGTCCAGGGCCCGTTCGCCGCGCAGTACGTCTACAACGACTTCAAGAAGCGCAAGGTCTTCGTCATCGACGACAAGAAGACCTACGGCGCCGGCCTCGCCGCGACCTTCACCACCGAGTTCAAGAAGCTCGGCGGCAAGGTGGTCGGCACCGAGCACATCAACCCGGACACCAAGGACTACTCCGCGGTCGCCACCAAGGTGAAGAACTCCGGTGCCGACGTCGTCTACTACGGCGGCGAATACCCGCAGGCCGGCCCGCTCAGCAAGCAGATCAAGGCCACCGGCGCCAAGATCCCCCTGGTCGGCGGCGACGGCATCAAGAGCGCCGACTTCATCAAGCTCGCCGGCTCCTCGGCCGTCGGCGACCTCGCCACCTCCGTCGGTGCGCCCGTGGACACCCTGCCGTCCGCCAAGGAGTTCGTCGCGAACTACAAGGAGGCGGGCTACAAGGAGCCCTTCGAGGCCTACGGCGGCTACTCCTACGACTCCGCCTGGGCGATCATCGAGGCCGTCAAGACCGTCGTCGAGAAGAACGACGGAAAGCTCCCCGACGACGCCCGCGCCAAGATCACCGCGGCCATGCAGAACGTCTCGTTCGACGGCGTGACCGGCAAGGTCTCCTTCGACGAATTCGGTGACACCACCAACAAGCAGCTCACCGTCTACTCCGTCAAGGACGGCGCCTGGAGCCCCGTCAAGTCCGGCACCTACACCGGCTGACCCACCGGCACGACACCCGCACCACCGAAGAGCCGCGCGGGGCGCTGTTCCACAGGCGCCCCGCGCGGACTCGCATCCGGCCACATCCGGCCCACATCCGTCGAACGTCCGAAAGTCTCGGAGGACATGCGGTGAACGAACTGCCGCAGCAGCTGGTCAACGGCCTGCTACTGGGATCCATGTACGGGCTGATCGCCATCGGCTACACAATGGTCTACGGCATTGTCCAGCTCATCAACTTCGCCCACGGCGAGATCTTCATGACCGGCGCCTTCGGCGCACTCACGGTCTATGTCTACATCCTGCCCGACGGCACCTCCATGCTGCTCGCGCTGCCCCTGATGATCATCGGCGCAATGGCCGTCTCCATGGCGGTCGCGGTAGGGGCGGAACGGTTCGCCTACCGCCCGCTGCGCGGCGCCCCACGCCTCGCCCCCCTGATCACAGCCATCGGCCTCTCCCTCGCCCTCCAGCAGGCGGTCTGGGCCCTGTACCCCGACGCCAGGTCGGCCCGCACCTTCCCGCAGATCGACGGCGGCCCCTTCCACATCGGCGACGTGACCATCCAGACCGGCGACATCTTCCTGTTCAGCGCCGCCCCCATCAGCATGGCGATCCTCGCCTACTTCGTGATGCGCACCCGCACCGGCCGCGGCATGCAGGCCACCGCCCAGGACCCGGACACCGCCAAACTCATGGGTGTCAACACCGACCGCATCATCGTCATCGCATTCGCCCTCGGCGCCGCCTTCGCCGCCATCGGCGGTGTCGCCTACGGCCTCAAGTACGGCCAGATCAACTTCAAGATGGGCTTCATCCTCGGACTCAAAGCATTCACCGCGGCCGTCCTCGGCGGGATCGGCAACATCTACGGCGCCATGATCGGCGGCATCACCCTCGGAGTCGCCGAGACCCTGGCCACCGCCTACATCGCCGACGTACCCGGCCTGGACAAGTTCGGCAGCCAGTCCTGGGCCGACGTCTGGGCCTTCATCCTCCTCATCCTCGTGCTGCTGTTCAGGCCACAGGGCCTGCTCGGCGAACGCGTTGCGGACAGGGCGTGACACCGATGACCACACAGACCACCGCGCCGAAGAACACCGGCACCCCCGCCACAGGCGACACCTCCGGCCTCATCGGCATACCCCCGCACCTCGGCCGCGCCCTCGCCACCGGCGGCGGCGTCCTCACCGTCCTCTCCACGTTCCTCGCCTGGACCTGGACCGCCGAGTTCCCCGGCGACCTCACCGTCTACGGCTACCCGGGCGGCCTGCAAGTCCTCGTCCTCATCGGCGGAGCCCTCACCACCCTGTTCGGCCTCGCCTCGTACGGCGTACGCGGACTGCGGTGGCTCACCCCCGCAGGCGCCGACGGCGCGCTCAAATTCGCCGCCCTCGCCGCGTTCGCCACCACCTGGTACACGGCCCTCGCGATCACCACCCAACTCGGCGGCCTCGTCAATCTCGAACCAGGCGGTTTCATCGCGGCGGCCGTCAGCCTCCTGGCACTCCTGGGCTCACTCGCCCTGCCGTTCGAACGCCCCGAGCCCGACCCCATCGACCCGGAAGACACCCGCTGGGAACACACCAAACACCGCTGGGCCCACCGTCGACAGACACTGAAGGCGGCCTACGCCTCCGGCAGCCCCCGCCCCGTGCCCGCCCTGCCCGCGTACGCCGAGATCCTCATCATCGTCGCGATCCTCGCCCTGGGCCTGACCGTCTTCACCTACGGCATCGGCACCGAGTACGACGAACTCTTCGTCGGCTTCCTGATCACCGCCGGCCTCGGCTTCGCCACACTCAACAAGGCCGGCCTGATCAGCCAGGCCACCCAGATCACCGCACGCCACCAGAACATCACCACCTGCGGCGCGTTCATCGCCGCGGCCCTGTTCCCGTTCACCCAGTCCAACGACCAGTACGCCACCCTCGGCGTCTACATCCTCATCTTCGCCACCGTCGCCCTCGGCCTGAACATCGTCGTCGGCCTCGCCGGCCTGCTCGACCTCGGCTACGTCGCCTTCCTCGGCGTCGGCGCCTACGCCGCCGCCCTGGTCTCCGGATCGCAGAGCTCCCCGTTCGGCGTGCACTTCCCCTTCTGGGCCGCCGTCCTCGTCGGCGCCGCCGCCTCCCTGGTGTTCGGCATCCTCATCGGCGCCCCAACCCTGCGACTGCGCGGCGACTACCTGGCCATCGTCACCCTCGGCTTCGGTGAGATCTTCCGGATAGCCGCGCAGAACCTCGACGGCACCTCGGGCCCGGACGTCACCAACGGCTCCAACGGCATCTCGTCCATCCCCGACCTCAACGTCCTCGGCTTCGACCTCGGAGTCGCGCACGACATCGGCGGCTTCACCCTCGGCCGGTTCGCCAACTACTTCCTGCTGATGCTCGTCATCACGGCCGTCGTCGTCCTCGTCTTCCAACGCAGCGGCGACTCCCGCATCGGCCGCGCCTGGGTCGCCATCCGCGAGGACGAGACCGCCGCGCTCGCCATGGGCATCAACGGCTTCCGCGTCAAGCTCATCGCGTTCGCCGTCGGCGCCTCGCTCGCCGGACTCGCCGGCACCGTCCAGGCACACGTCACCTACACCGTGACCCCCGAGCAGTACCTCTTCGCCGGCACCACCCCGCCCAACTCCGCCTTCCTGCTCGCCGCGGTCGTCCTCGGCGGCATGGGCACCATCGCCGGACCGCTCATCGGCGCCTCGCTGCTGTTCCTGATTCCCAACAAACTCCAGTTCCTCGACGACTACCAGCTCCTCGCCTTCGGACTCGCGCTCGTCCTGCTGATGCGCTTCCGCCCGGAGGGCCTCATCGCCAACCGGCGCCGCAAGCTGGAATTCCACGAAGAGGCCGACGCGCCCACAGTCCTGAGCAAGACAGGGGCCTGACCACCATGACCACCGACACCACCACCAAGGACACCGCACCGGGCGCCCCCACCCCCGGCACCACCATGCTCGACGCACGCGGTGTCACCATGCGCTTCGGCGGACTCACCGCCGTCAACGGCGTCGACCTCACCGTCAACAGCGGCGAGATCGTCGGCCTCATCGGCCCCAACGGCGCCGGCAAGACCACCTTCTTCAACTGCCTCACCGGTCTCTACATACCGACCGAGGGCGAAGTCCGCTTCAAGGGCCAGATCCTGCCGGCCAAATCCTTCAAAGTGACCGCCGCCGGCATCGCCCGCACCTTCCAGAACATCCGACTGTTCGCCAACATGACGGTCCTCGAGAACGTCCTCGTCGGCCGCCACACCCGAACCAAGGAAGGCTTCTGGTCGGCCGTCCTACGCGGTCCCGGCTTCCACCGCGCGGAGAAGGCCTCCCGGGAACGCGCCATGGAACTCCTGGAGTTCGTCGGCCTGGCCGCCAAAGCCGAACACCTCGCACGCAACCTGCCCTACGGCGAGCAGCGCAAGCTCGAAATCGCCCGCGCGCTGGCCAGCGAACCGGGACTGCTCCTCCTGGACGAACCGACCGCCGGCATGAACCCGCAAGAGACCCGGGCCACCGAAGAACTGGTCTTCGCCATCCGCGACAAGGGCATCGCCGTCCTCGTCATCGAGCACGACATGCGCTTCATCTTCAACCTCTGCGACCGCGTCGCCGTCCTCGTCCAGGGCGAGAAACTCGTCGAGGGCGACAGCGCCACAGTGCAGGGCGACGAACGCGTCGTCGCCGCCTACCTCGGCGAACCCCTCGCCAACGACCCCGGCGCAGCGGAAGCCGCCGAGGTGGAGGCCGCCGAAGCCGCCCAGGCCGACACCACCAAGGACACCGCGGCCGGCAAGGAGAACGACCGATGACCGCACTGCTCGAGGTCGAGGACCTCCGCGTCGCCTACGGCAAGATCGAGGCCGTCAAAGGCATCACCTTCAAGGTGGACGCCGGTGAAGTCGTCACCCTCATCGGCACCAACGGCGCCGGCAAGACCACGACCCTGCGCACCCTGTCGGGCCTGCTGAAACCGGTCGGCGGCCAGATCAAGTTCGGCGGCAAATCCCTCAAGAAGGTCCCCGCCCACCAGATCGTCTCCCTGGGACTCGCCCACTCACCCGAGGGACGGCACATCTTCCCCCGCATGACCATCGGCGACAACCTCCGCCTCGGCGCCTTCCTGCGCAACGACAGACAGGGCATCGAAAAGGACATCCAGCGCGCCTACGAGCTCTTCCCGATCCTCGGCGAACGCAGCAAGCAGGCCGCGGGCACCCTGTCCGGCGGTGAACAGCAGATGCTCGCCATGGGCCGTGCCCTGATGTCCCGGCCCAAGCTCCTCATGCTCGACGAGCCCTCCATGGGCCTCTCCCCGATCATGATGCAGAAGATCATGTCGACGATCGCCGAGCTGAAGTCCGAGGGCACCACCATCCTGCTCGTCGAACAGAACGCCCAGGCCGCCCTCTCCCTGGCCGACCACGGCCACGTCATGGAGGTCGGCAACATCGTCCTGTCCGGCAGCGGCCAGGACCTCCTCCACGACGAGTCGGTCCGCAAGGCCTACCTCGGCGAGGACTGACACCCGCCCCGGGCAGACCGTACGACGAAGGCCCGCGCCCCCACACCGGGGACGCGGGCCTTCGTCGCATCATGTTTCAGCCCTTCGACGCCTTCTTCTCCTCGGCGTCCTGGATGACCGCCTCCGCCACCTGCTGCATCGACATCCGCCGGTCCATCGAGGTCTTCTGGATCCACCGGAACGCGGCCGGCTCGGACAGACCGTACTCCGTCTGCAGCACCGACTTGGCGCGGTCCACCAGCTTGCGAGTCTCCAGGCGGAGGCTGAGGTCGGCGACCTCCTGCTCCAGCGCCTTCAACTCCGTGAACCGCGAGACGGCCATCTCGATCGCCGGAACGACGTCGCTCTTGCTGAACGGCTTCACGAGGTACGCCATGGCACCGGCGTCCCGGGCCCGCTCCACCAGGTCGCGCTGCGAGAACGCCGTCAGCATCAGCACCGGCGCGATGCTCTCCTCGGCGATCTTCTCGGCCGCCGAGATGCCGTCCATCTTGGGCATCTTCACATCGAGGATCACCAGGTCGGGCTTGTGCTCCCGGGCCAGCTCCACGGCCTGCTCCCCGTCAGCGGCCTCGCCGACGACGGAGTACCCCTCCTCCTCCAGCATCTCTTTGAGATCCAGCCGAATGAGCGCCTCGTCCTCCGCGATGACGACACGGGTCGTCAGCGGAGGAACGTGCGACTGGTCGTCGTCGGTCACGTCGGCGGGCTGGGGCGACTCGGGGGCGGTCACGTGAGCTCCTCGTTCGGGGCAGGGATACTGCTGACAAGAGCCTACCTAGCTGCGGTATGGTGGACGGGCAGCGGGTCGGGCGAAATCTTCGATTCGCAGGAGCTCCGGTAGTCCAATCGGTAGAGACGATACCCTCAAAAGGTATTCAGTGTGGGTTCGAATCCCACCCGGGGCACTTTTCCTCAGAATCGAAGGTTACAACTGGAAGCGGATGTACACGTTCTCGTGAACATCCGCTTTTCGTCGTGTGTCGTCACAGCCATTGCCACAGAGTGGCCGCATGTACGACACCAGCACACGCAAGCGGGCACTGGCACTGGTGGCACAAGGACGGAGCCTGAACTCCGTCAGCAAAGAGACCGGCATATCTCGCGCCGCCATCCGCTCGTGGCAGACGCGTATCGAGCCTCTGCCACGCATGCGGCAAACCTTCTGCCCGCTGTGCGGTCCGACGGCCGATCCGCCTGCAGACCGGGGGGCATACGCCTACCTGCTTGGCCTCTATCTCGGTGACGGCTGCATCAGCCCTGGCATGCGGTCGGGCTACTTCCTCCGGATCGCGTGCGCCGATGCATGGCCCGGCCTCATCGATGCGTGCGTTGCCGCTATCAAGGCCGTAAATCCCAGCGGGAAGGCGAGCCGAGTGCATGCCGTCGGCTACACCTCCGCGGTCGGCTACAGCGGACACTGGCCCTGCTTCTTTCCTCAGCATGGCCCCGGCAAGAAGCACGATCGCCGGATCGCTCTCGAGCCCTGGCAACAGGCCATCGTCGACGTTCACCCCTGGGAGTTCATCCGGGGCCTGATCCACTCGGATGGCTGCCGTATCACCAACTGGACCACGAAGACCGTCGGCGGGGTGCGTAAGCGATACGAGTACCCGCGGTACTTCTTCACCAACGTCTCGGCCGATATCCGCCGCCTGTTCACGGACACCCTCGACAACCTCGGCATCGAGTGGACGCACTGCACACGGCACGGCAACGCGTACAACATCTCCGTAGCCCGCAAAGCCTCCGTAGCCCTCATGGACGTCCACGTCGGCCCCAAGTACTGACGGCCGGTCTACTTGGGACTGTCGTCCTCCCCGATGTGGTGCACCCGGACCAGGTTCGTCGTGCCCGACACGCCGGGCGGTGAGCCGGCCGTGATGACCACGACGTCGCCCTTCTCGCAGCGTCCGTACCGGGTGAGCAGCTCGTCCACCTGGTCGACCATCGCGTCGGTGGAGTCCACGTGCGGGCCGAGGAAGGTCTCCACGCCCCACGTCAGGCTCAACTGGGAACGCGTCGCGGGCTCGGGGGTGAAGGCCAGCAGCGGAATGGGTGAGCGGTAGCGGGAGAGGCGGCGGACGGTGTCGCCGGACTGGGTGAAGGCCACCAGGAACTTCGCGCCGAGGAAGTCACCCATCTCGGCCGCCGCGCGGGCGACCGCGCCGCCCTGGGTGCGGGGCTTGTTGCGCTCGGTCAGCGGGGGCAGCCCCTTGGCGAGGATGTCCTCCTCCGCGGCTTCGACGATGCGGGCCATCGTGCGCACGGTGTCGGTCGCGTGCTTGCCGACGCTGGTCTCGCCGGAGAGCATGACGGCGTCCGTGCCGTCGATGACGGCGTTGGCGACGTCGGAGGCCTCCGCGCGGGTCGGCCGGGCGTTGTCGATCATCGAGTCGAGCATCTGGGTGGCGACGATGACCGGTTTCGCGTTGCGCTTCGCCAGCTTGACCGCGCGTTTTTGGACGATCGGTACCTGTTCGAGGGGCATCTCGACGCCGAGGTCGCCCCGGGCGACCATGATGCCGTCGAAGGCGGCGACGATGTCCTCGATGTTCTCCACCGCCTGCGGCTTCTCGACCTTGGCGATGACGGGGAGGCGACGGCCCTCCTCGTCCATGATGCGGTGGACGTCGAGGATGTCGCGTCCGCTGCGCACGAAGGACAGCGCGATGACGTCGAAGCCGTTGCGCAGGGCCCAGCGCAGGTCGTCCTCGTCCTTCTTGGACAGGGCGGGTACGGACACGGCGACGCCGGGCAGGTTGAGGCCCTTGTGGTCGGAGACCATGCCGCCCTCGATGACCGTGGTGCGGACGTGGGGGCCGTCGACGCCGGTCACCTCGAGGCAGACCTTGCCGTCGTCGACGAGGACGCGTTCGCCGGGGGTGACGTCGGCGGCGAGGCCGGCGTAGGTGGTGCCGCAGGTGTGGCGGTCGCCTGCTACGCCTTCCTCGACGGTGATGGTGAAGGTGTCGTCGCGTTCAAGGAGTACGGGGCCTTCGGTGAAGTGGCCGAGGCGGATCTTCGGACCCTGAAGGTCGGCGAGGGTGCCGACACTGCGGCCGGTCTCGTCGGACGCCTTCCGGACACGGTGGTAGCGCTCTTCGTGTTCGGCGTGGGTGCCGTGGCTGAAATTGAAGCGGGCGATGTCCATTCCGGCGTCGACCAGGTCTTTGATCTGGTCGTACGAGTCGGTGGCGGGCCCAAGGGTACAGACGATCTTTGCTCGGCGCATGAGTCGAGCCTATGACTTACCGGCCGGTAGCGAATTGGCCACGTATGACCACTCAACAACCTTTGAGTAAAGGGCTATTGACAAGTGTTGAATTGTGCGGCCGGTCGCTCTGATGAGCGTTCGATTTAGCCGCCACCTCTTGACAGGCGCCATGTTCAGGACAGAATCTACGCGCGTTGCCCCTGTCTGCACGGCCCACCGAGGAGAGTCAGCCATGCCGTTGAACCGCCGGAAGTTCCTGAGCAGGTCCGCCGTGACGGGGGCGGGGGTCGCACTGGCCGGCGCGGCGGCGGCTCCGGCGGCCGAGGCGGCGGCCCCCACGCGCAAGGCGCCCAGGGGGCACAGGGGGCACAGGAAGCCCAAGCGGTACTCGCTGACCGTGCTCGGCACCACCGACCTGCACGGGCACGTCTTCAACTGGGACTACTACAAGGACGCCGAGTACACGGACGCCGCGGGCAACGCCCAGGGTCTCGCGCGGATCTCCACGCTGGTGAACCAGGTCCGCGAGGAGAAGGGCTGCCACAACACGCTGCTTCTTGACGCGGGCGACACCATCCAGGGGACCCCGTTGACGTACTACTACGCGAAGGTGGATCCGATCACCGCCGAGGGCGGTCCGGTGCATCCGATGGCGCAGGCCATGAATACCATCGGCTATGACGCGGTGGCGCTCGGAAACCACGAGTTCAATTACGGCATCGAGACGCTGCGCAGGTTCGAGGAGCAGTGCGATTTCCCGTTGCTCGGCGCGAACGCGGTCGACGCGAAGACCCTGAGGCCCGCGTTCCCGCCGTACTTCATGAAGACGTTCCGGGTGAAGGGCGCGCCGCCGGTGAAGGTGGCGGTGCTGGGGCTGACCAACCCGGGCATCGCGATCTGGGACAAGGCGTACGTGCAGGGGAAGCTGGCCTTTCCGGGGCTGGAGGAGCAGGCGGCGAAGTGGGTGCCGAAGCTGCGTTCGATGGGTGCGGACGTGGTGGTCGTGTCGGCGCACTCGGGTTCGTCGGGCACTTCGTCCTACGGTGACCAGGTTCCGTATGTGGAGAACGCGGCGGCCAATGTGGCGAGGCTGGTGCCGGGTGTCGACGCGATCCTTGTCGGGCACGCGCACGAGGAGATCGCGGAGCTGAAGGTCGTCAACGAGGAGACGGGGAGGACGGTCGTGCTCTCGGAGCCGCTGTGCTTCGCCGAGCGGCTCACCCTGTTCGACTTCGAGCTGGTCTTCGAGCGGGGCCGCTGGCGCGTGGAGTCGGTGAAGGCGTCGTTGCGCGACTCCGGGTCGGTCGCCGACGACCCGCGGATTACCCGGCTGCTGACGGACGAGCACGAGAAGGTGGTGGCGTACGTCAATCAGGTTGTCGGGAGCGCGACCGAGACGCTGACGACGGTCGAGGCGCGGTACAAGGACGCGCCGATCATCGATCTGATCACCAAGGTGCAGGAGGACGTGGTCAGGGAGGCGCTGGCGGGCACGGCGTACGCGTCGCTGCCGGTCCTGGCGCAGGCGTCGCCGTTCTCGCGGACTTCGGAGATTCCGGCCGGTGACGTGACGATCCGGGACCTGTCGAGCCTGTACGTGTACGACAACACGCTGGTCGCCAAGTTGATGACGGGCGCGCAGGTCCGGGCGTATCTGGAGTATTCGGCGGAGTACTACGTGCGGACGGCCGCCGGTGCGCCGGTGGATGTGGACAGGCTGACGAACGCGAACGGCCGTCCGGACTACAACTATGACTATGTGTCGGGTCTGAAGTACGAGATCGATGTCGCGCGGGCGGCCGGCTCGCGGATCAGGAACCTGACCCGTGACGGTGCTCCGCTGGACGATGCCGCAAAGTTCGTGCTGGCTGTGAACAACTATCGGGCCAACGGTGGTGGTGCCTTCCCGCATGTGGCGTCGGCCAGGGAGCTGTGGTCGGAGTCGACGGAGATCCGTACGCGGATCGCGGAGTGGGCGACCGAGAAGGGTGTGCTGGATCCGAAGGACTTCGCGTCGGTGGACTGGTCGCTGACGCGTGACGGTACGCCGGTGTTCTGAGCGGCCGTCCGGGGCGCGGTCCGCTCGTCCCCTCGTCGTTGGGCAGCCTCAGATTCCGTCCACCAGGGGGGTGAGCGTCCGGTGGTGGCGCGCGGACGGGATCTGGGGCTGCCCGTTTTGCAGGCCGAAGGTGGTGAAGGCGGTGCGGCCCGGCAGGGGGTACGGCTGCTGCGCCGTCAGGTCGTTGAGGATGGTGGCGCTGCGCCAGGCGGCGAGGCCCAGGTCGGGCGCGCCGACCCCGTGGGTGTGTGTCTCGGCGTTCTGGACGTAGACGGAGCCGGTGACGGAGGGGTCGAGGACGAGGCGGAAGCGGTCGTCGATGCGGGGGCGTTCACGGCTGTCGCGTCGCATGTAGGGGTCGAGGCCGGCCAGGACGCGGCCGAGGGGGCGTTCGCGGTAGCCGGTGGCGAGGACGACGGCGTCGGTGGTGAGGCGGGTGCGGGTCTTCTGCTGGGCGTGTTCCAGGTGGAGTTCGACTCTGGTGGTCGCGATGCGTCCGGCGGTGCGGACGTGGACGCCGGGGGTGAGGGTGGTGTCGGGCCAGCCGCCGTCGAGGGTGCGGCGGTACAGCTCGTCGTGGATGGCGGTGGTGGTGTCGGTGTCGATGCCCTTGTGGAGCTGCCACTGGGCGGCGACGAGGCGGTCGCGGACCGGTTCGGCCAAGCCGTGGAAGTAGCGGGTGTAGTCGGGGGTGAAGTGTTCGAGGCCGAGCCTGGAGTACTCCATGGGTGCGAAGGCTTCGGTGCGGCCGAGCCAGTGCAGTTTCTCGCGGCCGGCGGGCCGGTGGCGGAGGAGGTCGAGGAAGGTCTCCGCGCCGGACTGGCCGGTGCCGATGACGGTGACGTGTCCGGCGGTGAGGAGGGTGTCGCGGTGGGCGAGGTAGTCGGCGGCGTGGATGACGGGGACGGTGGGGTCGTCGACGAGGGGGCGCAGCGGGTCGGGGATGTGGGGTTCGGTGCCGACGCCGAGGACGACGTTCCTGGTGTGGGTGCGGCCGAGGGCCTCGGCTTCTCCGTCGGCGTCGAGTTGGGTGTAGTCGACTTCGAAGAGGGCGCGTTCGGGGTTCCAGCGGACGGCGTCGACCTGGTGGTGGAAGCGGAGGGAGGGCAGGTTGTCGGCGACCCAGCGGCAGTAGGCGTCGTATTCGGTGCGTTCGATGTGGAAGCGTTCGGCGAAGTAGAAGGGGAAGAGTCGTTCTCTGGCCCTGAGGTGGTTGAGGAAGGTCCAGGGGCTGGCCGGGTCGGCGAGGGTGACGAGGTCGGCGAGGAAGGGCACTTGGACGCGTGCGCCGTCGATGAGCAGGCCGGGGTGCCAGTGGAAGGCGGGGCGCTGGTCGTAGAAGACGGCGTCGAGGCCGGTGAGGGGGTCGGCGAGGGCTGCGAGGGAGAGGTTGAAGGGGCCGATGCCGATGCCGACGAGGTCGCGGGGGGCGTCGGGTGTGGGGTGTTGGGCGGTGTTCATCGGGGGGTGTGTCCTTCCAGGGAGCTTTGTACGAGGGTGAGGAGTTCGGCGAGGTCGTCGGGGTGGGTGTGGGGGTTGAGGAGCGTTGTCTTGAGCCAGAGCCGGCCGTCGGCGCGGGCCCGGCCGAGGACGGCGTGTCCGGTGGTGAGGAGGGTGCGGCGTACGGCGGCGACGGTGGCGTCGGTGGCGTGGGTGGGCCGGAACAGGACGGTGCTGGTGGTGGGCGGGGTGTGCAGGTCGAAGTCCGGGTGGGCCTCGACCAGGCCGGCGAAATCCTGGGCGAGGGTGCAGACGGCGTCGACGAGGGCGCCGAGTCCCGCGCGGCCCAGGGTTTTGAGGGTGACGGCGGTCTTGAGGATGTCGGGGCGGCGGCTGGTGCGCGGGGAGCGTGCGAGGAGGTCGGGGAGGCCGGCGTCGGTGTCGTCGTCGGGGTTGAGGTAGTCGGCGCGGTGGTGGAGTGCGGCGAGGTCGTCGGTGTCGGTGACGGTGAGGAGGCCGGCGGGGATCGGTTGCCAGCCGAGTTTGTGCAGGTCGAGGGCGACGGTGTGGGCGGCTTGCAGTCCTGCCAGTTTGGGGCGGTGCCGGTCGCTGAACAGGAGGCCGGCTCCGTAGGCGGCGTCGATGTGGAGGCGGGCGTCGTGTGCGGTGCAGCGGTCGGCGATCTCGGGCAGGGGGTCGATGAGCCCGGCGTCGGTGGTGCCGGCGGTGGCGGCGACGAGGTGTGGTCCGGGGACTTGGGTGAGGGCCTCGTCGAGGGCGGCGGGGTCGAGGGTGCCGGCGGGGGCGGGGACGACGACGGGTTCGGGCAGTCCGAGCAGCCAGGCGGCGCGGGGCAGCGAGTGGTGGGCGTTGGCTCCGTGGACCAGTCGCAGGCCGGCGCCGTGTGTTTCGCGGGCGAGCAGGACGGCGAGTTGGTTGGACTCGGTGCCGCCGGTGGTGACGAGGGCGTCGGTGGCGCCGGTCTCGTGGGCGAGGGCGCGGGTGACGAGGGCTTCGAGGGCGGAGGCGGCGGGGGCCTGGTCCCAGGAGTCGAGGGAGGGGTTGAGGATGCTCGCGGCGAGGTCGGCGGCGGCTGCGACGGCGAGGGGCGGGGCGTGGAGGTGGGCGGCGCACAGGGGGAGGGCGGGGTCGGCGGCGCCCTCGGCGAGGGCGGTGACCAGGGTGCGGAGCGCCTCGGGGTCGCCGCGGTGGGGGAGGATCTCCCCGGCGGCGTCCGCTATCCGGGCGGCGACGGCGTCGGGGCCGCCGGCGGGCAGCGGGCCGCCGCGTGCGGCCGTGCCGGTGCGCAGGGCGTCGAGCACGGTGTCGAGGAGGGGCCGCAGGGCGTCGGGGCCGTGCGGGCCCGAGGCGAGGGGCGGCATGCCCATGGGCTGTCCTCCGGGCGCGGGGACTGGGGTTCCAGCTTGTACGCGGATGTGCGCGTACGCCCGGACAGCTCAGTGATCACAACCCGAAAGAGGTATCCGCGCGGCCGGTTCCCTGCTTCCCGGTGGCCCCGTTTCCCCCGGAAACGCGGAACCGGCCGCGAACGGTCAGCCGGAACCGGCCGCGTACGGGTTCAGTCCGTGTTCGCCTCCCGTACCCGCAGGGCGCGGGCCAGGTCGTCGAGCTGGTCGGCGAGTTTGCGGCGCAGGGCGGGGATCGGGGCGGCGTCGTTCAGGCACTCCTGGCCCAGGCGCAGGTTGTCGGCGTCGATGGCGTGGCCGGGGAAGGCCCAGCGGCCGGCGGCGTCGGCGATGGCGGGGCCGCGGCGGGCGGCGAGGGCGACGGCCGCGGTGTAGTAGCGCGGTACGTAGTCGCGTACGAGGTCGGTCTGTTCGGGCTGCCAGAAGCCCTGGGCGGTGGCGGTGAACAGGTAGTTGGAGAGGTCGTCGGAGACGAACATGGCCTCCCAGGCGCGGCTTTTGGCCTCGGCGTCGGGCAGCGCGGCGCGGCAGCGGGCGGCGCCTTCCTGGCCGGTGGCGCTCGGGTCGCGTTGGAGTTCGGCGGCGATGGCGGTCTCGTCGGTGGCGCCGAGGACGGCGAGCCGGGTGAGGATGCGCCAGCGCAGTTCCGGGTCGAGTTCGGGGCCGCCGGGCACGGTGCCGTCGGTGAGCCAGGCGGCGATGGTGTCGGGGTGGGCGGCGGTGGCGATGCGGTGGCGTACGGCGATCAGGCGCAGCCCGGGGTGGTCGCCGTCCTCGGTGCGGCGGATGAGGTCGCGGCACAGCTCGGCCAGGGTGGTCAGGGCGGCGGGCCGCTCCTGGGGGGTGACGTAGCGGTCGGCGACCTGGCCTGCGGCGAAGGCGAGGACGCCGTCGACGAGCGCGAGGTCGGTCTCGTACGGGAGGTGGGCGCGGGCGATGTCCAGGTAGGTGCCGGCGGGGAGTTCACCGTCGCGGACGGCGTCCCTGAGGGCGTTCCAGACGACGGCCCGGGTGAGCGGGTCGGGCAGGCCGGACAGGCCGGCGCGGATCGTCCGGAAGGACTCGGCGTCGAAGCGGATCTTGGCGTAGCTCAGGTCGCCGTCGTTGAGGACGACGAGGGCGGGGAGCTTGCCGATGGGCCGGGGTTCGGCCTGGGGCACGTCGATGTCGAGGCGTTCGCGCGGGGTGAGGCTGCCCTCGCCGGCGGGGTCCTGGTCGTAGAGGCCCACGGCGATGCGGTGGGGTCGTTCGCCGGTGCGGGTGACGGTGAGTGCGCGGCTGCCGTTGTCGCCGGTGACGCGCGGGGTGAGGGTGTCTACGCCGGTGGTGCGCAGCCAGGCGTCGGCCCAGGCGTGGACGTCGCGGTCGGTGGCGGCGGCGAGGGAGTCGATGAAGTCGGCGAGGGAGGCGTTGGCGAACTTGTGCCGGTCGAAGTGGATGTTGATGCCGGCCAGGAAGTCCTTCTCGCCGAGCCAGGCGACGAGTTGGCGCAGGGCGGAGGCGCCCTTGGCGTAGGAGATGCCGTCGAAGTTGAGGAGGGCGGAGGCGGTGTCCTGGACGTTCTCGGGGGCGACGGGGTGGGTGGAGGGGCGTTGGTCGGCGTCGTATCCCCAGGCTTTGCGGGTGACGCCGAAGTCGGTCCAGGTGTCGGTGAAGCGGGTGGCCTCGGCGGTGGTCTGGTAGCCCATGTACTCGGCGAAGGACTCGTTCAGCCAGATGTCGTCCCACCAGCGCAGGGTGACGAGGTCGCCGAACCACATGTGGGCCATCTCGTGGGCGATGACCATGGCGCGGGTCTGCCGCTGGGTCTCGGTGACGGCGGAGCGGAAGACGAAGTCGTCGCGGAAGGTGACCAGGCCGGGGTTCTCCATGGCGCCGGCGTTGAACTCGGGGACGAACGCCTGGTCGTAGGAGTCGAAGGGGTAGGGCTCGGTGAACTTCTCGTGGTAGCGGTCGAAGCAGCCGCGGGTGACCTCGATGAGTTCGTCGGCGTCGGCGTCCAGGTGGGGGGCGAGCGAGCGGCGGCAGTGGATGCCGAAGGGCAGGCCGCGGTGTTCGGTGCGTACGGAGTGCCAGGGTCCGGCGGCGACGGCGACGAGGTAGGTGGAGATCAGCGGGGTGGTGGCGGCCTTCCAGTGGCCGTCGCCGGTGTGTTCGGTGATTCCGTTGGCGAGGACGGTCCAGCCTTCGGGTGCGGTGACGGTGAGGTCGAAGACGGCCTTGAGGTCGGGCTGGTCGAAGGCGGCGTACACGCGCTGCACGTCGTCGAGGAAGAGCTGGGTGTAGGCGTAGGTCTCGCCGTCGGCGGGGTCGGTGAAGCGGTGCATGCCCTCGCCGGTGCTGGAGTAGCGCATGGCGGCGTCGACGTGCAGTTCGTGCTCGCCGGGGGTGAGTCCCTTCAGCGCCAGCCGGTTCTCGTCGAGGGCGGCCGGGTCCAGGGGGTGTCCGTCCAGGGTGACGGTGCGCAGTTCGGCGGGCTTGACCTCGACGAAGGTGTCCGTGGAGTCCGCGTTGTCCGTGGTGACCGTGTCGCCGCGGACGGTGAACCGGATGACGGTACGGGAGTCGAAGGTCTCGTCCCCACGGGTGAGATCGAGGTCGATCGCGTAGTGGTGGACGTCGAGGAGCCGGGAACGGGTCTGCGCTTCGTCGCGCGTCAGTACGGACATGCACGACATGCTGCCTGATGCGGTGGGCAGCGCACAGAGGCGGTTCGGTACGCGGAGTATGTCCGGTCCGCCGCGCCGCCCGCCGTGCGCCCCCGGGTGTGCGCCCCGTGGGCGGGGGCGCACCCCGCGTCAGTCGGCGGCCGGGGCCGGACCGCTGCCGCTGCCCTTGCCGCTGCTGCCGTTGCCGTTGCCGTTGCCGTTGCCGTTGCTCTCCGCGATGCGCTCGTGGTGGTGGATCACCTCGGCGATGATGAAGTTGAGGAACTTCTCGGCGAACGCCGGGTCGAGCTTGGCGCTCTCGGCGAGGGCGCGCAGCCGGTCGATCTGCTGGGCCTCGCGGGCCGGATCGGCGGGCGGCAACCGGTGGCGGGCCTTGAGGTGGCCGACCTGCTGGGTGCACTTGAAGCGTTCGGCGAGCATGTGGAGGACGGCCGCGTCGATGTTGTCGATGCTGTTCCGCAGTTGGGCCAGCTCCTCGCGGACGGCGGGGTCGACGGCACCGGTACCGGTGTTGCTGGTGGTCATGGGCGCACACCCTACGGGCGGGGCCCCGGCTGTCGCAGACCGTCTCAGGCGCTGAACGCCCTACAGTCCTCGTAGAGTGGGACACAGGGTTCAGGCGTCTTGGGGGTCGGGCGTGGCGAACGGCGGACCGGTCGAGCACGGGTTCCCGCACCTGGAGACGGTGCGGGAGGCCGTCACGGCGCTGTACCGGCGCCTGTCGTACGACACCGTGCAGACGTTCTCGGCCAGTGTGGCTCCGGTCGACGTGGCGTTCTGCGACACCGACGACCTGTATCTGGGCGCGCAGCGGGTGGCCCACGAGCTGGTGCGGCACTACCGGCTGCCCGATGCCCGCATGATCGTCTCCTTCCGCGAGATGACCCACGCGGCGAGCGTGGAGCTCACGGCGGGCCCGGAGTACTTCATCGAGCTGAACGACCGTTTCCGCACCCATCGGCGGGACATCGGCGCGGCCCTGGCGCACGAGGTGATGCACGTCTACCTGCACCGCCTCGACCTGTCGTTCCCCGGCACCCGGGACAACGAGATCCTCACCGACACGGCGACGACGTACCTGGGCGCCGGCTGGCTGCTGCTCGACGCCTTCCGGGAGGACTCGGCGTCCTCGCAGAAGCTGGGATATCTGACGCCGGAGGAGTTCGGTTACGTCCTGGCCAAGCGGGCGCTGGTGTTCGGCGAGGACCCGTCGGTGTGGTTCACGAGTCCGCAGGCGTACACGGCGTACGGCAAGGGCATGGCCCGGGCCCGCCGGGACGAGCAGCAGCCGCCGCTCACCGCGGCCGGCTGGGCGGGCCGCCGCCGCTACGCCCGGGACCGCCGGCACGCCCAGGACCCGCTCGCCGCGGGCGCGGCGGCGGACGGCCCTTACTCCTTCACCGCGCAGGCGTCCGGGCAGCTCCGGGTGGCGTTCCCCTGCCCGACCTGCCACCAGCGGATCAGGGTGCCGGTGCGGGGACGGGTCCGGGCGCGGTGCGGGCTGTGCCGCACGGTCCTGGAGTGCGACACGTGATGCGGCGCGCGGGGCGCGGGGGCACTGCTTCAATGCGCCTATGACACAGGCCATCGAAGAACCCTGGGGCATCAGCGTGTTCGGCTCGGCCACGGTGCGGTCCGAACCGGGACTCGCGCGGGTGCAGCCGGCGGTGGACGTGCTGGAATCGTCGCCGGAACTGGCTTTCCGGAAGGCCGGTGAGGCCGTGGCCCGGCTGCGGGCGGTCCTGCGCCGACGCGGCGTGCCGGACGTCGCGGTCTCGGGCTCCCGACTCAGTCTCAGCTCGGAGTACGACGGTCACGGCGGTGGCCGGACGCTGCTCGGGTACCGGTGCCAGGCCTCGTACGCGGTGGAGACGGAGGCGCTGGACGACCTCGAGCGGCTGATCGTGGACGTGGTCGACGCGGGGGCACACCGGATCGACAGCGTCGAGTTCGACGTGCGCGACCGGCCGGCGCTGCTCGACGAGGCGCGGCGCAGGGCCGTGGCCGCGGCCCGCCGCAAGGCCCAGGTGTACGCGGAGGCGGCGGACGCGCGGCTGGGACCGGTGCTGCACATCCAGGACGTGGAGTCCCAGCCCTTCGCCGCGTTCCGCGCCACGGGCGGCGGCGGCCCGTCCGGCGCCCTGGCTCCGGACGCGGTGGAGGTGACCGCCGGGGTCCTGCTGGGCTTCTCGCTGCGGCATTGAGGGACTGCGGCACTGACCGGCGCGGCCCGGTCGGCTACGGCCGCACGATGCCCTGCGCGCGTGCGGCCACCAGCCACTTGGGGAACTCGCCGACCAACTGGTCGTACAGCTCGGCGTCGGTCACCTTGCGCGGGTCGCGGCCCGCGTGGAAGAACCCGGCGTTGTCGACGACCCGCTTGTCGGGCACCGCGAGTTCGTCGAGCTTGCGCAGGTACTCGAACTGGCGACTGCCGGGGTCGCCGAAGCCGACGAACTGCCAGAACAGCGGCAGCGGCGCCGCCTTGCACAGGTACCGCTCCGCGGCGAGCCGGTTGATCGGGCCGCCGTCGGTCTGGAAGACGACCAGGGCGGGGTGGCGGGAGCCGCTGTCCAGGTAGTGGTCGATGACGGCGTCCATGGCCAGGTGGTAGCTGGTCTTGCCCATGTGGCCGAGGCCGGCCACGATCCGCTCGATGCGCCCCTGGTGGTCGGCGAGCGCGATCTCGGTGACGGCGTCGACGTCCGTGGAGAAGAACACCACCGGCACGGTGCCGTCGTCGTCGAGGTGCGCGGACAGTCCGAGCACCCGGTCGGCGAGCGCCTGCACGCTGCCGTCCTTGTAGTACGGCTTCATCGAGCCGGAGTAGTCGACGACGAGGTAGACCGCCGCCCGGGTCCCCTCCATCCCGTGCTTCGTCAGGGACACTCCGGCGCTCTTGTACAGATCGACCAGCGCGGGCGCCGTTTCCTGCACCTTGGTGAGACTGATCGCGGCCATGCGGACTCCCCCGTCACCCCGTACGTACGGCATCTGGGTGCCGAGGTTACGGCACGGTGCACCCCGCCTCTCGGTACACCCTTCGGCATTCGCTATTTTGTTCGCCGCCGTCCCCACCGGCTCACCGTCCCCCCTCCCCCGTCCCGAGGAGCCGGCCGTGGATTCCGAGTCCACCGTCACCACGTGCTACCGCCATCCCGCGGTGGAGTGCCACGTGCGCTGCACCCGCTGCGAGCGGTACATCTGTCCGGACTGCATGCGCGAGGCGCCGGTCGGCCACCAGTGCCCCGAGTGCGTGAAGGAGGGTGCGCGGTCGGTCCGGCAGGCCCGGACCATCGTCGGCGGCCGGGTCTCGACGACGCCCGTGGTGACGTACGTACTGATCGGGCTCAACGTCCTCGCGTACCTGGCGGAGGTGGTGCGGCCGGAGATCGTGGACCGGTTCTCCATGGTCGGTGCGCGGCTGGTCGGCCCGGACGGCGGCCACTACGTCTACGAGGGCGCGTACTTCGGCGGCTTCCACGCGGAAGGGGTCGTGGCCGGCGAGTGGGAACGGATGATCACCGGTGCCTTCCTCCATCTGGAGCCCACCGAGGGCACGTTCGGGATCCTCCACATCGTGATGAACATGGTCGCACTGTGGCAGCTCGGGCGCGTGGTGGAACCGATGCTGGGCCGTGTCCGCCACGCCGTGCTCTACTTGCTGTCGGCGCTCGGTGGTTCGGTCCTCGAACTGCTGCTCGCCGACCCCGCTCAGCCCTCGGTCGGCGCGTCCGGCGCGATCTTCGGGCTGGGGGCCGCGTACTACGTCCTGGCCCGCCGGATCGGCGCCGACATGGCCTCCGTGAACCGCTTCATGGCGTTCCTGCTGCTGTGGCTGCTGCTCTCCGCCGGGCTCACGTCCTGGCAGGGCCACCTCGGCGGGCTGCTGACGGGCGGCGCGCTGGCCCTCGCGTACGCGCCCCGGGACGGGCGCCGGGTGGCGGTGCAGGTGGCCGCCTGCGTGGGGCTGGTGCTGCTGCTCGCGGTGACGGCGGTGGCCAGGGTGACGGAACTGACAGGCGGAGGTGTCCCCCAGTGAAGCGTGCCGGTGTGCTGTTCCTCGCGGCCGTTCCCGTGATCGCCACGGGCCTGTACTTCGTCGTGCCGGGCGACTCGGCGGACCCGGCCGACACCCCGGCCGCCGCGTCCTCGTCGTCCGCGGCCACCACCCGGGCGACGCGTGAGGACGCCAAGGACCGGGCGGAGGAGGAGCGGGAGGCGGACGACGCGCTGATCGCCGACCTGCCGCCGGGGCTCGCCGCACCCGCGAAGAAGGAGCTGGCCCAGCAGCTCGTGTCCAGCGCCGAGAACTCGACCACCGAGTGGCGCACCGCCTACGGCGCCGTCGAGGACGTCGGGGACGGCGACGGGTACACCGCGGGCATCATCGGTTTCTGCACCGGCACCCACGACCTGCTCGCCCTGGTCGAGCGCTACACCGAGGCCCACCCCGACAACGGCCTGGCCGAGTACCTGCCCGCCCTGCGCGAGGTCGACGGCACCGACTCGCACGAGGGCCTGGACCCGGGCTTCACGGCGGCCTGGCGGGCGGAGGCGAAGGTCCCGGCGTTCCGCGAGGCCCAGGAGGAGGAGCGCGACCGGGTCTACTTCGAGCCGGCGGTCCGCCTCGCCAAGCTGGACGGCCTTGGCACGCTCGGCCAGTTCGTCTACTACGACGCGATGGTCTTCCACGGCCCCGACACGGACGCCGGGGGCTTCTACGGGCTGCGCGAACAGGCCCTGAGCGAGGCGAAGACACCGGGCCAGGGCGGCTCGGAGAAGGCCTACCTGGACACGTTCCTGGACATCCGCGAGCGGGCCATGCAGGCCAAGCGCCCGGGCATCGACACCTCCCGCGTCGACACCGCCCAGCGCCGGTTCCTGAAGGCCGGGAACATGGAGCTGGCGACGCCGCTGGTGTGGGAGGTGTACGGGGACACCTACAAGGTGCCCTGAGCGTGCGACGGCGCCTGCCCCTTTGTCCGGTCGGGGACAGGGCAGGCGCCATCAGTGTTCCGCACGCCATTGTGCGGGACGATCTTCGGTTGTTCCGTCCGTCAGACCGCGAGGGCGCGGTCGGTCGGGCGGATCGGGGCCGGCAGTTCGCTGGCTCCGGTCAGGAAGCGGTCGGCGCCGCTCGCGGCCGAGCGGCCCTCGGCGATCGCCCAGACGATGAGCGACTGGCCGCGGCCGGCGTCACCGGCGACGAACACACCCGGCACGTTGGTCTGGAAGTCGGCGTCCCGGGCGATGTTACCGCGTGCGTCGAGCTCCAGCGCGAACTGGTCGACCAGACCGTTCTCCCGGTCCGTGCCGGTGAAGCCCATGGCGAGGGTGACAAGCTGGGCCGGGATCTTGCGCTCGGTGCCCGGCTTCGGGGTGAGCTTCCCGTCGGTGAACTCGACCTCGCTCATGTGCAGCCACTGGACGTTGCCGTCCTCGTCGCCCTCGAAGTGGGTGGTGGAGACGGCGTAGACCCGCTCGCCGCCCTCCTCGTGGGCGCTCGTGACCTTGTAGAGCATCGGGAAGGTCGGCCACGGCTGCGCGAGAGGGTTCCGCTCCTCGCCCGGCCGGGGCATGATCTCCAACTGGGTGACGGAGGCCGCGCCCTGGCGGTGGGCGGTGCCCACGCAGTCGGCGCCGGTGTCGCCGCCGCCGATGACGACGACGTGCTTGCCCTCGGCCGAGATGGGGGGCGCCACGTAGTCGCCCTCCTGGACCTTGTTGGCCAGCGGCAGGTACTCCATGGCCTGGTGGATGCCGTTCAGCTCACGGCCGGGGACCGGCAGGTCGCGGGAGGTGGTGGACCCGGCGGCGATGACGACGGCGTCGTACCGCTTCTTCAGGTCGGTGGCCTTGAGGTCGCGGCCGATCTCGACACCGGTGCGGAAGCGGGTGCCCTCCGCGCGCATCTGCTCTATGCGGCGGTTGATGTGCCGCTTCTCCATCTTGAACTCGGGGATGCCGTAGCGCAGGAGGCCTCCGACGCGGTCCGCGCGCTCGTAGACGGCGACGGTGTGGCCGGCCCGGGTGAGCTGCTGGGCGGCGGCGAGACCCGCCGGGCCCGAGCCGATGACGGCGACGGTCTTGCCGGACAGGCGCTCCGGGATCTGCGGGGCGACGTCCCCGGTCTCCCACGCCTTGTCGATGATGGAGACCTCGACGTTCTTGATGGTGACCGGCGGCTGGTTGATGCCGAGCACGCACGCCGACTCGCACGGGGCCGGGCACAGGCGGCCGGTGAACTCCGGGAAGTTGTTGGTGGCGTGCAGGCGCTCCTGCGCGGCCGACCAGTCCTCGCGGTAGGCGTAGTCGTTCCACTCGGGGATCAGGTTCCCGAGCGGGCAGCCGTTGTGGCAGAACGGGATGCCGCAGTCCATGCAGCGGCTGGCCTGCTTGCTGATGATCGGCAGCAGGGAGCCGGGGACGTAGACCTCGTTCCAGTCCTTGACGCGCTCGCCGACGGGGCGGGTCCTGGCGACCTCGCGTCCGTGGTTCAGAAAGCCCTTGGGATCAGCCATTGGTCGCCGCCTCCATCATCTTCTCGGTGGTCTCGGTCTCGGAGAGACCGGCCCGCTCGGCGGCGTCCTTGGCGGCGAGCACTGCCTTGTACGTACTGGGGATGATCTTGCTGAAGCGCTCCACGGCGACGGTCCAGTCGGCGAGCAGCTTGCCGGCGACCGTGGACCCGGTCTCCTCGGCGTGGCGGCGCACGACGTCGTGCAGCCAGTCCTTGTCGGAGTCGTCCAGTGCCTGGACGGCGTCCACGTTGCCGGCGTTGACGTTGGCGCGGTCGAGGTCGACGACGTAGGCGATGCCGCCGGACATGCCGGCCGCGAAGTTGCGCCCGGTCTCGCCGAGGACGACCGCGTGGCCGCCGGTCATGTACTCGCAGCCGTGGTCGCCGACGCCCTCGGAGACGACGAGCGCGCCGGAGTTGCGGACGCAGAAGCGCTCGCCGACCTTGCCGCGCAGGAACATCTCGCCGCCGGTGGCGCCGTAGCCGATGGTGTTGCCGGCGATGGTGGAGTACTCGGCGAGGTGGTCGGCGCCCCGGTCGGGGCGGACGATCACCCGGCCGCCGGAGAGGCCCTTGCCGACGTAGTCGTTGGCGTCGCCCTCCAGGCGCAGCGTGATGCCGCGCGGGACGAAGGCGCCGAAGGACTGGCCGGCCGAGCCGGTGAAGGTGATGTCGACGGTGTCGTCGGGCAGACCGCCGCCGCCGAACTTCTTGGTGATCTCGTGGCCGAGCATGGTGCCGACGGTGCGGTTGATGTTGCGGATCGCGACCTGGGCGCGCACCGGCGCGGCCTCGGTGGCGTCCGAGGCGGCCAGGGCGTCGGAGGCGAGCTTGATCAACTGGTTGTCGAGCGCCTTCTCCAGGCCGTGGTCCTGGCCGACGGCCTGGTGGCGCACCGCGCCCTCGGCCAGCGCGGGCACGTGGAACAGTGGCGCCAGGTCGAGGCCCTGGGCCTTCCAGTGGTCGACGGCGCGGGTCACGTCGAGGGTCTCGGCGTGGCCGACGGCCTCCTCGATGGAGCGGTAGCCCAGCTCGGCGAGGATCTCGCGGACCTCTTCGGCGATGAAGCGGAAGAAGTTCACGATGTACTCGGCCTTGCCGGCGAACCGGTCACGCAGGACCGGGTTCTGGGTGGCGATGCCGACGGGGCAGGTGTCGAGGTGGCAGACGCGCATCATGACGCAGCCGGAGACGACGAGCGGCGCGGTGGCGAAGCCGAACTCCTCGGCGCCGAGCAGTGCGGCGACGACGACGTCGCGGCCGGTCTTGAGCTGGCCGTCGGTCTGGACGACGATCCGGTCGCGCAGGCCGTTGAGCAGCAGGGTCTGCTGGGTCTCGGCGAGGCCCAGTTCCCAGGGGCCGCCCGCGTGCTTCAGGCTCGTCAGAGGAGAAGCACCCGTGCCGCCGTCGTGCCCGGAGATGAGGACCACGTCCGCGTGCGCCTTGGACACGCCCGCGGCGACCGTGCCGACGCCGACCTCGGAGACCAGCTTGACGTGAATCCGCGCCTGCGGGTTCGCGTTCTTCAGGTCGTGGATGAGCTGGGCCAGGTCCTCGATGGAGTAGATGTCGTGGTGCGGCGGCGGGGAGATCAGGCCGACGCCGGGGGTGGAGTGCCGGGTCTTGGCGACCCAGGGGTACACCTTGTGGCCGGGCAGTTGGCCGCCCTCGCCGGGCTTGGCGCCCTGGGCCATCTTGATCTGGATGTCGTCCGCGTTGACCAGGTACTCGGAGGTGACGCCGAAGCGGCCGGAGGCGACCTGCTTGATCGAGGAGCGGCGCGCCGGGTCGTACAGGCGCTCGGGGTCCTCGCCGCCCTCACCGGTGTTGGACTTGCCGCCAAGCTGGTTCATGGCGATGGCGAGGGTCTCGTGCGCCTCCTGGGAGATGGAGCCGTACGACATGGCGCCGGTGGAGAAGCGCTTGACGATCTCGGAGACGGGTTCGACCTCGTCTACGGGGATCGGCCGGCGGCCCTCGGTACCGGTCTTGAAGCCGAAGAGGCCGCGCAGCGTCATCAGCCGCTCGGACTGCTCGTTCACGCGCTCGGTGTACTTCTTGAAGGTCTCGTACGTGCCGGAGCGCGTGGAGTGCTGGAGGCGGAAGACCGTCTCCGGGTCGAACAGGTGCGGCTCGCCCTCGCGGCGCCACTGGTACTCGCCGCCGATCTCCAGGGCGCGGTGGGCGGGCGCGATGCCGCTGGCCGGGTACGCCTTGGCGTGGCGGGCGGCGACCTCCTTGGCGACGACGTCGATGCCGACGCCGCCGATCTTGGTGGCTGTGCCGTTGAAGTACTTGGCGACGAAGGCCTCGTCGAGTCCGACGGCCTCGAAGACCTGGGCGCCGCGGTAGGAGGCGACGGTGGAGATGCCCATCTTGGACATGACCTTGAGGACGCCCTTGCCGAGGGCGTAGATCAGGTTGCGGATGGCCTGCTCGGGCTCGTCGTCGACGGCCTGGAGGAAGGTGCCGGCGCGGACCAGGTCCTCGACGGACTCCATCGCCAGGTACGGGTTGACGGCGGCGGCGCCGAAGCCGATGAGCAGGGCGACGTGGTGGACCTCGCGGACGTCGCCGGCCTCGACCAGCAGGCCCACCTCGGTGCGCTGCTTGGTGCGGATCAGGTGGTGGTGGACGGCCGCGGTGAGCAGCAGTGACGGGATCGGCGCGTGTTCGGCGTCCGAGTGGCGGTCGGACAGGACGATGAGCCGGGCGCCGTTCTCGATGGCGGCGTCGGCCTCGGCGCAGATCTCCTCTATGCGCGCGGCCAGCGCGTCGCCGCCGCCGTGCACCCGGTAGAGACCGGAGAGGGTCGCGGCCTTGAAGCCGGGCATGTCGCCGTCGGCGTTGATGTGGATGAGCTTGGCCAGCTCGTCGTTGTCGATCACCGGGAAGGGCAGCAGGACGCTGCGGCAGGAGGCGGCCGTGGGGTCCAGCAGGTTGCCCTGGGGGCCAAGGGAGCTGCGCAGGGAGGTGACCAGTTCCTCGCGGATGGCGTCCAGCGGCGGGTTGGTGACCTGCGCGAAGAGCTGGGTGAAGTAGTCGAAGAGCAGCCGGGGGCGCTCGGAGAGCGCGGCGATCGGCGAGTCGGTGCCCATGGAGCCGATCGGCTCGGCACCGGCCTTGGCCATCGGCGCGAGCAGGACGCGCAGCTCCTCCTCGGTGTACCCGAAGGTCTGCTGGCGGCGGGTGACCGAGGCGTGGGTGTGGACGATGTGCTCGCGCTCGGGCAGGTCGGACAGCTCGATCTCGCCGGCCTCGATCCACTCGGCGTAGGGCTGCTCGGCGGCGAGCTGGGCCTTGATCTCGTCGTCCTCGATGATGCGGTGCTCGGCGGTGTCCACGAGGAACATGCGGCCGGGCTGGAGGCGGCCCTTGCGGACGACCTTGGCGGGGTCGATGTCGAGGACGCCGACCTCGGAGCCGAGGACGACGAGGCCGTCGTCGGTGACCCAGTAGCGGCCGGGGCGCAGACCGTTGCGGTCGAGGACCGCGCCGACCTGGGTGCCGTCGGTGAAGGTGACGCAGGCGGGGCCGTCCCAGGGTTCCATCATCGTGGAGTGGAACTGGTAGAAGGCGCGCCGGTCCGGCTCCATGGAGGCGTGGTTCTCCCACGCCTCCGGGATCATCATCAGCACGGAGTGCGGCAGCGAACGCCCGCCGAGGTGGAGCAGCTCGAGCACCTCGTCGAAGGAGGCGGAGTCCGAGGCGTCCGGCGTACAGACCGGGAAGATCCGCTCCAGGTCCGCGGAGGACCCGCTGTGCCCATGGTCGGCAGAGCCGAACAGGCCTGAGGCGAGCTGGGACTCGCGGGCGCGCATCCAGTTGCGGTTGCCCTTGACCGTGTTGATCTCGCCGTTGTGCGCGACGAAGCGGTACGGGTGGGCGAGCGGCCAGCTCGGGAAGGTGTTGGTGGAGAAGCGGGAGTGCACGAGCGCGATCGCGGAGGCGAAGCGGCGGTCGGACAGGTCCGGGAAGAACGGCTCTAGCTGGCCGGTGGTCAGCATGCCCTTGTAGACGATGGTCCGCGCGGACAGCGACGGGAAGTAGACGCCGGCCTCGCGCTCGGCGCGCTTGCGCAGTGCGAAGGCGTGGCGGTCGAGGGCGATGCCCCGGGAGGCGCCGTCGCTCACGAAGATCTGGCGGAAGACCGGCATGGTCGAGCGTGCGGTGGCGCCCAGCAGTTGCGGGGCGACCGGGACCTCGCGCCAGCCGAGGACGGTGAGGCCCTCCTCGGTCGCGATGGTCTCGATCCGCGAGACGGCGTCCTCGGTGCCGTTGGTGCCGTCGGTGCCGTCGGGCGGCAGGAAGGCGATGCCGACGGCGTACGCCCCGGCCTCGGGCAGTTCGAATCCGGCCACCTCGCGGAAGAAGGCGTCCGGCACCTGGGAGAGGATGCCCGCGCCGTCGCCCGAGTCGGGCTCGGAGCCGGTGGCGCCACGGTGCTCGAGGTTGCGCAGCACGGTGAGTGCCTGGTCGACCAGGGTGTGGGACGCCTCGCCGGTAAGAGTGGCGACGAAACCGACGCCGCAGGCGTCGTGCTCGTTGCGGGGGTCGTACATACCCTGAGCAGCAGGGCGAGCATCCATGAAGGACCAGTTCTGGCCATTCGCGGAGTGCTGGGACGGCTGGCGCGGCGTACGCATCGGCTCTCCCGTCGTCGTCATCTGGCATGTGCAAAGTGCCGAGGGACGACGTTGGCCCTCTGCGTGGGTGCAAAATTTGGTGCAGGTTACATGATGGATTGGTTCTCGGTAAACGGGACAATCCATTCCAACATGCGGACACCGAGGGTTGCGGCGGGGGTACCGCGCCCGGCGGTGGAAGCTATGGAGACCGAAGCGAACAGATCGATGTCCGTCGGCCCGAGGGCGCGGAGGGAGCGTCGTCGCCCACTCCGCGGATGCGCGTCAGGCCTCATTGCCCACAGCGCTTACGGCTCATGCCCGGAGATTGCGTACTCGAAACCAGCGAGTAACGGCTACCTATGCGACCCCTCGCATAAGTTCGAGCCGGGTTATCCTACGGCCGTTCCGAACAGGCTGCCCAGGACGTACGTCACACCGGCCGCCGCGCCACCGAGGGCGAGCTGCCGCAGGCCGCTGTACCACCAGCTACGGGCCGTCACCTTGGCGACGATCGCGCCGCACAGGAACAGTCCGGCCAGCGCGAGCAGCACCGCGGGCCACAGCGCACCGGCGCCGAGCAGGAACGGCAGGACGGGGAGCAGGGCGCCCAGCGCGAAGGACCCGAACGAGGAGACGGCCGCGACCATCGGCGACGGCAGGTCGGAGGGGTCGATGCCCAGTTCCTCCCGGGCGTGTATCTCCAGCGCCTGCTCGGGGTCACTGGAGAGCTGGCGGGCCACCTCGCGCGCGAGCTTCGGCTCGACGCCCCGCGCCTCGTAGAGCGCGGCCAGCTCGGCCTCCTCGTCCGCCGGGTGCTTTCTCAGCTCGCGGCGCTCCACGTCCAGCTCGGCCTCGACCAGCTCGCGCTGCGAGGCGACGGAGGTGTACTCGCCTGCGGCCATGGAGAAGGCGCCGGCGGTCAGACCGGCCAGGCCGCTCAGCACGACGGTCTGCTGGCTGGCCGCGCCGGCGACACCGGTCATCAGGGCGAGGTTGGAGACAAGGCCGTCCATCGCGCCGAAGACGGCGGGGCGCAGCCAGCCGCCGTTCACGTCGCGGTGCGTGTGGTTGTCGCGGTGCGCCTCGTGCAGCGGCGCCTCGGTTTCGATGATGGCCACGCGGGTCCCCCTGGAAGCTAGTTTAGACTCGTTCTATCTCTCGACAACAACCAATCTACGCCGATCATTTCCGTCCCGCCAGCAAGGAAAGGCTGGGCTTACCTGCGGTTTTGCCGTCGAGCGCTCATCCGTGATCATGGCTGCACATATGTCGACCGGGTGACGCTGAGCCCGGTGAGGCTGCGGTGCGCACCACACCGGGGACAGATGGGCAAAGGGAGAGGAGCGGCCGCATGGCATCCACCGCCTGCATTCCCCCGGTTCCCGCGCCCCAAGGCGCCGTCGGGCTCCGCGACCGGGCCCGGGGCGCGTTGCTCGGACTGGCCGTCGGGGACGCCCTCGGGGCACCGGCCGAGAACATGAAGCCCTCCGAGATCCGCGCCCGCTGGGGCCGCATCACGGGATACGTGGCCGAGAACCCGGCCGGTACGGACGACACGGAGTACGCGATCTTCTCGGGCCTGCTGCTGGCGCGGTACGGCTCCGCGCTCACCCCGGTCGACGTGGAGACGGCCTGGCACGAGTGGATCGCGGACCGGGAGGAGGGCCCGTTCCGGGGAGCGGGCTTCAGCGAACGCGGCACCCTGGAGAACCTGCGCCGGGGACTGGCCGCCCCCATCTCCGCCCAGCACCGCCACGCCTGGAGCGACGGGCTGGCCATGCGGGCCGCGCCCCACGGCGTGTTCGCGGCGGGCCGGCCCGCAGAGGCGGCCCGGCTGGTGGCGATCGACGGCTCGGTCAGCCACGAGGGCGAGGGCATCTACGGCGGCCAGGCGGTGGCGGCGGGTGTCGCAGCGGCGATGACCGGGGCGCCGGCGGTCGTGGTCGTGGCCTCCGCCCTGGCCGTCGTACCGGACGACTCCTGGACCGCCCGCTGTCTGCGCCGCGCGATGACGGCGGCCCACCGCGGCGAACGCGCGGTGCGCTCCGCGGTGGTCATCGGCGGCTACCCGTGGACCGACCTGGCCCCCGAGGCGGTCGCCCTCGCCTTCGGCGCGTACGCGGCGGCCGACGGCGACTTCACGGACGCCGTGCTCACGGCCGTCAACATGGGCCGCGACGCCGACACCACGGCCGCGGTGGCCGGCGCCCTGGCCGGGGCGACCCGGGGTGTCGACGCCATCCCCGCCGAGTGGGCCGCCGCCATCGGCCCCGCCCGCGGCACCTGCCTCCCGACGATGGCCGGCCACCACGTGCGGGAGGTGGCGGACCTGCTGACCCACGCGGCGAGGGGAGTGCCGCACGGTCCGGAGGGCGAGCCTCGGGGGCCGGAGAGCGCGCCGCGAGGGCCGGAGGGGGCGCTGCCCCGGAGCCCGTACCCACCCGTCCCGGACATCGGCACGGCGGCGGAGGTGTCGTCGTGAGCAGGGTCCGTCCCGTCGCCGGGCCAACGGCCGCCACCATGGCGTACGTCGAGACGCCCGATGCGCCGGAGGGGGCCGACCCGACCGGGAGCGGACACCGACCAGAGCCCGAGCCGGAGACGGCCGAGCCGGGAACCGGGCCGGGGACGGCCGAGCCGGGGTCCGGGCCGGGGACGGCCGAGCCGGGGTCCGGGCCGGGGGCCGCCGGGCCAGGGAGCGAGCCACAGACCGCCGGACCAGGGACGGAACCGGGGACCACCGGACCAGGAACCAAGCCACAGACCGCCAGGCCAGGGACGGAGCCGGGGACCACCGGGCCAGGGACGGAGCCGGGGACCGCCAGGCCGGGAGCCGAGCCGCGGACCGCCATGCCGGGAACCAAGCCGGGGACCACCGGGCCGGCGACCAGGCCACAGACCACCGAGCCCGGAACCAACCCACAGACGACCATGCCGGGAACCAAGCCGCGGACCGCCGGGCCCGGAACCAACCCACAGACCGCCGGGCCCGGAACCGAGCCGGGGGCGGTCATGGCGGGAACCGAGCCGCGGGCCGCCGGGCCGGGGACCGAGTCGGGGGCGGTCGGGCCGGGGACCGAGTCGGGGGCGGTCGGGTCGGATGGTGGGGTGCCGTTGCCCGAGCGGATCGAGGGGCTTCTCCTCGGTCTCGCCGCGGGGGACGCCGCCGGCTGGCCCGCCGCCCGGCACCGGGCCGCCCGGATGCCGCAGTGGACCCGTCGGCTCACCCGCGAGCTGGACACCTTCGCCGAGCAGAACGCGACCACCACCCTCCCCGTCCCCATCGCCCTGAACCAGCCCCCGGAACCGCTGCGCCTCGGTCCCTCGGACGACGCCGAGTGGGCGGCGTTCGCGGCGGAGGCGGTGCTGCGGGCCGGGGACGACAGCGCGCTCGGGGACCTGAGCCGGGACCGCCGGATGCGGGCGGCGATCGACCTGACTTGGAACGCCGTCGCCAGCGAGGTCGCCGCGGCGTCCGAACGTGCCCCCGAGGTCGAGTCGGCGGTCCTGCCGCTGCGCGCCCGTATCTCGGTACGGGCCGGACTCGGCAACCTCGCCGCCGGCCTGCGCCCGCCCGCCACCGGGCACGACAACCCGCACTACTTCGACGACGCCGCCTGCGTCCGGGCCTGCGTCCTCGCCGTCGTCCATCCCGGCGCCCCGCGGCTCGCCGCCGACCTCGCCGAGTTCGACGCCCGCTACACCCAGGACGGCGACGGAGTGCACGGCGCCCGGGCGATGGCGGCGGCACTGGCGTGCGCCCTGGACGGCGCCGACGTCCACGCCTGCGTGTCGGCCGCGCTCGCCGAGCTCCCCGAGGCGACCGAGATCGGCCGCAACGCCCGCCAGGCACTGGCCCTCGCGGCGGACGCCGAGAGCACCTTCGCCCTCGTCCCGCTCCTCGAGCACCGGATCGTCGACCACGTGTACAGCTACGGCATCGCCGCCGCCGAGACCGTCCCGGTCGCCCTCGCCCTGGCAACCGCCGCCCGGGGCCGCATCGCGGAGGCGGTACCGGCGGCGGCCTGTCTGTCCAGGGTCGCGGACTCCGCCCCCGCGCTCGCGGGCGCCCTCACCGGCGCGCTGGGCGGCGGCGCGGCGGTCCCCGCGTCCTGGCGGGACGCCTGCCGCGTCCTGCCCGGCTGCGTACTGCCCCGGCTCACCGGCACCGACCTGGTCGAACTCGCCGGTCTCCTGCACGCCCGGCATCCGTCCCGACCGGAAGACCGACCGGATGCCCCACCAGCAGCCCGACCAGAAGCCCGACCCGAGGGACGACCAGAAGGACGAGACACCCCATGACACCCATCACCGCGGAAGCCGGCACGGCGAGCCTGGACGAGCGCGTCACCGGCGCCCTCGTCGGCGCTGCCGTCGGCGACGCGCTCGGCGGACCGGTCGAGGGCTACTCCCCCGAGCAGATCCTCGAACGCCACGGCGGCCGGATCCACGGCATCGTCGGCCCCTGGAACGGCGACGCCTGGCGCACCGCCCGCCCCGTCGCGCCGTACCACAAGGGCGACGGCCACGTCACCGACGACACCCTGATGACCCACGCACTGGTCCGGGTCTACGCCACGGTCCGCGACCACCTCGACGCGTACGCGGTCGCCGAGCACCTGGTCCCGGACCTGATCACGCACCCGCGCTGGATCCCCGAGCTGGAGGCCGAGGCACTCCCGCTCCAGCGGATCTTCCTGGCGGAGAAATGGCTGGTGGCGCGGATCCACTACGGCCACGTCGACCCGCGCGAGGCCGGCACCGGCAACATCGTCAACTGCGGTGCCGCGATGTACATGGCCCCGGTCGGCCTGGTCAACGCGGCCCACCCCTCGGCCGCCTACGCCGAGGCCCTGGACGTCGCGGGCGCGCACCAGTCGTCGTACGGGCGTGAGGCGGCCGGTGTCTTCGCGGCGGCGGTCGCCGCGGCGTGCGCCCCTGGGGCGACACCGGAGTCGGTGGTGGCGGCCGCGCTGTCCCTGGCCAAGGACGGCACCCGCGCGGCGATCGAGGCGGTCTGCGACGTGGCCGCGCGCCACTCGGACTTCGAGTCGGCGCTCGCACCGCTGAGGGAAGCGGTCACCCCGTACGACACGGTGGGACCCGACTACCGGGCGCCCTCCCTTGCCGCCCGCCGCCCGTCCCGGCTGCACGCGATCGAGGAGCTGCCCGTCGCGCTCGGCATGCTGCTCGTCTCCGGCGGCGACTTCCGGCACGCGGTCCTCGGCGCGGTCAACTACGGCCGGGACTGCGACTCCATCGCCACGATGGCGGGCGCGCTGGCCGGGGCGCTGGGCTCGCCGGTGCCGGAAGACTGGGCCAAGACGGTCGCGGAGGCGAGCCGCCTGGACCTGTGGCAGCCGGCGACGACGCTCACCGAGGTCGCGCGGGAGGTCTTCGAGCGGGACGTCAGGCGGCGCCGCGCCCACGAGCGGGCGTTCGCCGCGATCGGAGGCCCGGGATGCTCCGACTGACCTGGGCGCAGCCCGAGGACCTGATCGGGCACGAGCTGCGCCAGGCGGCCCAGGACGGCCGCGACGCGTCGGCGGTCGCGGCCCGCTGGCGGGCGGCGGGCGGCCGCGAGGCCCCCGCCCGGGCCGGCGCCTCCCCGCAGCCGGCCTCCCCTCATCTGCGCCTGCTGGCGGAGGACCTGCTGGACGAACTGGCCGCGCTGCCGAGCCCCTTGGCGGACGCGGAGCCGACGGACCTGGCGGACATCAGGAGGCTGTGCCCCGACTGGCCGGTGGCGGCGCCGCCACCGGCAGCGGGCCCGGCAGCGGGTCCGGCGGCGCTCCAGGACCCGGCCCTCCCGCTGCGCCTGGAGGCCGCCTGGCTGGGCCGGGCCGTCGGCTGCCTCCTCGGCAAACCCGTCGAGAAGCTCCCCCTCACCGGCATCCGACGCCTCGCCCGGGCCGCCGGCAACTGGCCGCCGACCACGTACTTCACCGCCCGGGGCCTGCCCCGCGACCTGCTCGCCGCCCACCCCTGGAACCGCCGCTCCGCTCCGACCTCCCTCGCCGAGAACATCGACGGCATGCCGGAGGACGACGACCTCAACTACCCCCTCCTGGGCCTTCTGCTGCTCCAGCGTCACGGCAGGGACTTCACCACCGCCGACGTGGCGCGCGTCTGGCTCGACGAACTCCCGGCCGGCCGCACCTTCACCGCCGAACGCCTCGCCTACCGCAACCTCCTCAGCGGCCTCGAACCCCCGTACACCGCCCGCCACCGCAACCCCTTCCGCGAGTGGATCGGCGCCCTGATCCGCGCCGACGTGCACGGCTGGACCAACCCCGGCGACCCGGCCGCCGCCGCCGGGCAGGCGCACCGCGACGCGACCCTCACGCACACCGCGGGCGGCGTCCAGGCGGCGATGTTCGCGGCGGCCGTCATCGCCACCGCCGCCGGCGGCGGACACGACGTCCACGCCTGTCTGCGGGCCGGCCTCGCGGTCGTACCGCCCGGCTCGCGCCTCGCCCGGGCCGTCCGCCACGCCGTACGGCTGGCCGGCGCGCACCCCGACTTCGACACGGTCGTGGACGAACTCCACGCCGTCCACTCCCCCGCCCACCACTGGGTGCACGCCGTCCCCAACACCGCCCTGATCGCCGCCGCGCTCACCCACGCGGACGGCGACTTCACCGGCTCGGTCTCCCGTGCCGTGTCGGGCGGCTGGGACACCGACTCCAACGGCGCCACCGCCGGCTGCGTCGCCGGCCTGCTCGCCGGTTCCCCCGCCGCCCTGCCCGAGCACTGGACGGCGCCGCTGAAGAACCGCCTGGCCACCTCCGTCGGCGGCTTCGACGGGACCGGCTTCGACACCCTCGCCCACCTCACCCACCGGGAGGCCACCCGCCCATGCCCCAGTCCGACGTGACCGCCTCCACCTCCGCCTCCGCCGCCTCCGCGGCTTCCGCCCCCGCACCCACCCCCGCCCCGCTGGCCGGCCTGCGCGTCCTCGACCTCGCCACCCTCTTCGCGGGACCGCTCGCCGCCACCATGCTCGGCGACTTCGGCGCCGAGGTGATCAAGGTCGAGCACCCCACCCGGCCCGATCCCTCCCGGGGACACGGCCCGTCGAAGGACGGCGTGGGCCTGTGGTGGAAGTTGCTGGGCCGCAACAAGCACACGATCACCCTGGACCTGTCCAAGCCCGCAGGTCGCACCACCCTGCTCCGTCTCGCCGCGACGGCGGACGTCGTCGTCGAGAACTTCCGCCCGGGCACCCTGGAGAAGTGGGACCTGGGCTGGGACGAGCTGTCCGCCGTCAACCCGCGCCTGGTCCTCACCCGGGTCACCGGCTTCGGCCAGTTCGGCCCGTACGCGCGCCGCCCCGGCTTCGGCACCCTCGCCGAGGCCATGAGCGGCTTCGCCGCGATGACCGGCGAACCGGACGCGCCCCCGACGCTGCCGCCGTTCGGCCTCGCCGACTCGATCGCCGCGCTGGCGACGGCGTACGCCGTGATGACGGCGCTGGCCGCCCGGGAGCGCACCGGCGAGGGCCAGGTCGTCGACATGGCGATCATCGAGCCGATCCTGACCGTCCTCGGCCCGCAGCCCACCTGGTACGACCAGCTCGGCCACGTCCAGCCGCGCACCGGCAACCGCTCCCAGAACAACGCCCCGCGCAACACCTACCGCACCGCCGACGGCGACTGGGTCGCCGTGTCCACCTCGGCGCAGTCGGTCGCCGAGCGCGTGATGCGCCTGGTGGGCCGCCCGGAGCTGATCGACGAACCCTGGTTCGCGACGGGCGGCGACCGGGCCCGGCACGCCGACGTGCTGGACACGGCGGTCGGCGACTGGATCGCCCGGCACACCCGCGCCGACGTGCTCACCGCCTTCGAGAAGGCCGAGGCGGCGGTCGCTCCGGTCCAGGACGTGCGGGACGTGATGAGCGACCCGCAGTACCAGGCCCTCGACACCGTCACCACCGTCGACGATCCCGAGCTGGGCCCGCTGCGCATGCAGAACGTCCTCTTCCGGCTCTCCGCGACCCCGGGGGCGATCCGCTGGGCGGGCCGCCCGCACGGCGCGGACACCGAGGAGGTACTGACCGGGCTTGGGCTCACCCCGGCGGACGTGAAGGAGCTGCGCGAGGAGGGCGTCGTATGAACGCGCCCCCGCTGACCTGGTTGTACGCGCCCGGGGACCGGCCCCGGGTGGTCGCCAAGGCGCTGGCCGCCGGTGCCGACGTGGTGGTGGTCGACCTGGAGGACGCGGTCGCCGCCGACCGCAAGGAGTACGCCCGCGACGCCACCGCCGAGCTGCTCACCGAGCCGCAGCCGGTGCCGGTGCACGTCCGCGTCAACGCCCTGGACGGGCCGTTCGCCGCCGGGGACCTGGCGGCGCTGGCCGCGCTGCCGGGACTGTCCGGGCTGCGGCTGCCCAAGGTGACCTCCCCGGAGCAGGTGACCGGCGTCGCCGCGACCACCGGCGGGCCACCGCTGTACGCCCTGCTGGAGACGGCCCTCGGGGTGGAGCGGGCGTACCGGATCGCCGCCGCCCACCCGTCGCTGCGCGGCATCGCCCTCGGCGAGGCGGATCTCCGTGCCGACCTGGGGGTACGTGGGGACACCGGCCTGGACTGGTCGCGCTCGCGGGTGGTCGTGGCCGCGCGGGCGGCGGGTCTTGCGCCGCCGTCGCAGACGGTGCATCCGGACACGCGGGACCTGGAGGGTCTGGCCGCGTCCTGCGCGCACGGCCGTGCCCTGGGCTTCCTCGGGCGGGCGGCGATCCACCCCCGCCAGTTGCCGATCATCGAGCGGGCGTATCTGCCGACCGAACGGGAGCTGGAGGAGGCGGAGACGATCGTCAAGGCGGCGACGGTCCAGCCGGGCGCGCAGGCGCTGCCGGACGGCCGGTTCATCGACGCGGCGGTTGTGGCGACGGCCCGGCGCACCCTGTCCCTGGCCCGGCGGCCCGCCCTGTCCTGACCGGAGTGTCCCGGCACACGCCGAGGGCGCCCGGGGAAGTCCCGGGCGCCCTCGGCGGCGTATACGGCGGGCCGTCAGCCCTTCTTGGCGGTGTCGGCCCCGTCCTTCACGGTCTCGGAGCTCCTGGCGTCGTCCTTCGCGTCGTCTTTCGCGTCGTCGGCCTCGTCCGCGGGCTCGGATTCTTCTGCGCGTCCGGCCGCGTCCCCGCCGTCGGACTCCTTCGCGTGCCCGGCATCGTCCGCGTCGTCGGCTTCCTTCGCGTCGTCGGCTCCGGTGTCCGCGGGGTCCGCCTCCGCGTCCGCCTTCGCGGCGTCCCCGGCGTCGCCGTCGGACGGCTCCGCGCCCCGCTCGACCACGGCCTCCCGGCCCGGCCGCATCCGCGCCGAGAGCACGATGTACAGCACGGCGAGCAGGAACACGAACAGCGCGGTCCAGTTGTTCAGCCTGAGGCCCAGGATGTGGTGGGCGTCGTCGACGCGCAGGTACTCGATCCAGAACCGGCCCGCGCAGTACGCGGCGACGTACAGCGCGAAGGCCCGCCCGTGGCCGAGCTTGAAGCGGCGGTCGGCCCAGATGACGAGGAAGGCGACGCCGACGCACCACAGCGACTCGTACAGGAACGTCGGGTGGTAGGTGCCCGGCACCCGTCCGTCGGCCGTCGAGGTGATCTCGAGGGCCCACGGCAGGTCGGTCGCCTTGCCGTACAGCTCCTGGTTGAACCAGTTGCCCCAGCGGCCGATGGCCTGCGCGAGGGCGATGCCGGGGGCGACGGCGTCGGCGTACGCCGGCATCGGGACGCCCATGCGGCGGGCGCCGATCCAGGCGCCCACCGCGCCGAACGCGATCGCGCCCCAGATGCCGAGGCCGCCCTCCCAGATCTTGAAGGCGTCGACCCAGTCACGGCCCTCGCTGAAGTAGAGCTGGTAGTCCGTGATCACGTGGTAGAGGCGTCCGCCGACCAGACCGAAGGGAACGGCCCAGACCGCGATGTCGGCCACTGTGCCGGACCGCCCGCCCCGGGCGACCCAGCGCTTGTTGCCGAGCCAGACGGCAACGAAGACGCCGATGATGATGCAGAACGCGTAGCCGCGCAGCGGGATGGGACCGAGGTGCAGCACCCCGCGCGACGGGCTGGGAATGAAGGCAAGTTCCATGGCAGGGTCGACGCTACCGTGTCGGACGGGACGCGCGGCGGGCAGCCCGGCTACGGGTCCGTAACGAGCGGGCGCGCTACTTGTTGGCCTCCTCCACCATCTGCTTGAACTTGGCCGGTGTCATCGAGCGGTCCTGGTAGATGTTCTTGCCGTCCAGGAGCACCGTCGGCGTGCCGCTGAAGCCGCCGTCCTGGAAGGCCTTGTTGGACTTCTCCACCCAACTGTTGTGCTTGCCGTTCTTCACGCACTCCTGGAAGAGGGTGGTGTCGAGGCCGTCGACCTCGCCCGCCAGGTCGAGCAGCTTGTTCTCGTCGGCGAAGGCGTCGTCGGTCTCGGACGGCTGGTTGTCGTACAGCACGTCGTGGTAAGGGGTGAACTTTCCGGCGTCCTGGGCGCAGGCCGCGGCATTGGCGGCCTTGCGGGAGCCGGTGCCGCCCATGTTGCCGTCGATGATCGTGGCCAGGTGGTATTCCACCTTGAGCTTTCCGGCGTCGGTCAGCTCGTGGACGGTGTCGCGGTACGCCAGCTCGAAGGCCTTGCAGGCCGGGCAGCGGAAGTCCTCCCAGATGGTGAGCGTGGACTTGGCGCTCTCCTTGCCGACGGGGATCGCGAGGCCGTCCTTGCCCTGCGCGCCGGAGGGCGCCACGATCGGCCCGGCGGACTCGCTGCCGTCGTCCTTGCCCGCGTTCGCGGCGACCACGCCGATCACCGCCGCGAGCCCCAGGACGCAGACCACGCTCGCGCCGACGATCAGCGCGCGGCGGCGCTTGTCCCTGGACTTCTGCTTCTCGCGCTCGGCTGCCAGCTTCTCGCGGGCGCCGCGCTTTCCCTGTCGGTTCTTCTCGCTCACACCCCGCAGAACGAACCGGGGAGGCGCAGCGCGCCTCCCCGGTCCCAGGTCCACCCGTACGAGGGACCCGTATGACTTACCTGCCGTTACGCCCGGTCTCCCGGTCTACGCCTGCCCGCGCACGCCCTTCGCGAGGTCGGCGGCGAGTGCGCGGACGCCCTCCAGGCCGGCCGCGTCGTCGGGGGCGTCCAGCATGCGCTTGACGAACGCCGAGCCGACGATGACGCCGTCGGCGAAGCGGGCGACCTCGGCGGCCTGTGCGGCGTTGGAGACGCCGAGGCCGACACAGACCGGGGTGTCGGTGGTGGCGCGGGTGCGCCGCACCAGGTCCTCGGCCTGCGCGCCGACCGACTCGCGGGTGCCGGTGACGCCCATGAGGGAGGCGGCGTAGACGAAGCCGCTGCCGGCCGCGGTGATCTCGGCGAGCCGTGCGTCCCGGCTGCTGGGCGCGACCACGAAGACCGTGGCGAGCCCGTGCTTGTCGGCGTGCTCCCTCCACAGCGCCGACTCCTGCACGGGCAGGTCGGGCAGGATGCACCCGGCGCCGCCCGCCTCGGCCAGCTCGCTGGTGAAGCGCTCGACGCCGTAGCGGTCGATGGGGTTCCAGTAGGTCATGACGAGGATCGGCTTGCCGGTGGCCTCGTGCGCCTGACGGACGGTGCGCATCACGTCGGCGATCCGCACACCGCCGCGCAGGGCGATGTCGTCGGCGGTCTGGATGACCGGGCCGTCCAGGACGGGGTCGCTGTGCGGCAGTCCCACCTCGACGACGTCGGCGCCGCCGTCGAGGGCGGCCTTGATCGCCTCGATGCCGCCGGTGACGGTCGGGAACCCGGCAGGGAGGTAGGCGATCAGGGCGGCGCGCCCCTCGGCCTTCGTCGCGGCGAGGGTGTCGTTCAGCAGTCGCACGTTCCCGCTCACTTGGCGTCCCCCTCGATCTCCGCGGCGCCGGTCTCGTCGGCCGCGACCTCGGCGTCGGTGTCGTACAGCCCGAAGTAGCGGGCCGCGGTGTCCATGTCCTTGTCGCCGCGGCCGGACAGGTTGACCACGATCAGCCCGTCCTTGCCCAGCTCCTCGCCGACCTCCAGGGCCCCGGCCAGCGCGTGGGCGCTCTCGATGGCCGGGATGATGCCCTCGGTGCGCGACAGCAGGCGCAGGGCCCGCATGGCGGCGGCGTCGGTGACCGCGCGGTACTCGCCGCGGCCGGAGTCCTTGAGGTAGGCGTGCTCGGGTCCGATGCCCGGGTAGTCCAGGCCGGCCGAGATCGAGTACGGCTCGGTGATCTGGCCCTCGTCGTCCTGGAGGACGTAGGACCGGGAGCCGTGCAGGATGCCGGGCTCGCCCGCGGTCAGGGTGGCCGCGTGCTCGCCGCTCTCGACGCCGTGCCCGGCGGGCTCGCAGCCGATGAGGCGGACGTCGGCGTCGGGGATGAAGGCGTGGAAGAGACCGATGGCGTTGGAGCCGCCGCCGACGCAGGCGATCGCGGCGTCGGGGAGGCGTCCGGCCTGCTCCAGGAGCTGGCGGCGGGCCTCGACGCCGATGACACGGTGGAAGTCGCGCACCATCGCCGGGAAGGGGTGGGGCCCGGCGACGGTGCCGAACAGGTAGTGGGTGCGGTCGACGTTGGCGACCCAGTCGCGGAAGGCCTCGTTGATCGCGTCCTTCAGCGTGCGGCTGCCGGACTTCACGGCGATGACCTCGGCGCCGAGCATCCGCATGCGGGCCACGTTGAGGGCCTGGCGCCGGGTGTCGATCTCGCCCATGTAGATGGTGCAGTCGAGGCCGAAGAGGGCGCAGGCCGTCGCCGTGGCCACGCCGTGCTGGCCGGCGCCGGTCTCGGCGATCACGCGGGTCTTGCCCATGCGCCTGGTGAGCAGGGCCTGGCCGAGCACGTTGTTGATCTTGTGCGAGCCGGTGTGGTTCAGGTCCTCGCGCTTGAGGAAGACCCGGGCACCGCCGGCGTGCTCGGCGAAGCGGGGCACCTCGGTGAGGGACGAGGGGCGGCCGGTGTAGTGGACGAGCAGGTCGTCCAGTTCGCGGGCGAACTCCGGGTCGGACTTGGCCTTGTCGTACTCGACGGCGACCTCGTCCACGGCGGCGACGAGGGCCTCCGGGATGAACTTGCCGCCGTACGCGCCGAAGTAGCCTTCGGGGCTCGGGGTTTGACCCTCCGGGTCGGGGATGAAGAAGTTGCTGGGCATGCGGGTACCTCACGGTGAGTGTCTGGTGGGGACTAATCGCCGTGGGGGCGGGGTGTTGTCTGTCGGCTGCCGGCCCGTTGTGGCTGGTCGCGCCCACGCGACGGAGTCGCAGATTCACTACAGCCCCGCGCCCCTAGGTTGGCTGGTGCCATCGCATGCCGTTGACCTGCCCGGGTTCGTCTCCGATGACGTATCGCACCCTGCGGCCGTGCACCCGGCGGGCGGGGGCGCGGCAGCCTCGGGGGCGGCAGCCGCGCGCGAGGCGGGCGTACGGGTCCCGGGAGGTTGGGGTGAGGGGGAGCGTCGTCATCGGGGTCAGCCTAGCGGGGTGTCAGCCCCGGCCGTGGCGCAGTGCCGGGTGTTCGCCTGCCGCCACCAGGTCGGAGACGGCCGTCTTCGGGTCGCGGCCGGTCACCAGGGACTCGCCGACCAGGACGGCGTCGGCGCCCTCGTTGGCGTAGGCGATGAGGTCGTGCGGGCCGCGGACGCCGGACTCGGCGACCTTGACGATGTGCGCGGGGATCTCCGGGGCGACCCGCTCGAACGTGCCGCGGTCGACCTCGAGCGTCTTCAGGTTGCGCGCGTTGACGCCGATGACCTTGGCGCCGGCGTCCACCGCGCGCTCGACCTCGTCCTCGTCGTGCACCTCGACGAGCGGGGTGAGTCCGATGGACTCGGCGCGCTCGATCAGCGACTCCAGGGCCGGCTGCTCGAGGGCCGCGACGATCAGCAGCACGAGGTCGGCGCCGTGCGCCCGGGCCTCCCACAACTGGTACGAGGTGACGACGAAGTCCTTGCGCAGCACGGGGATGTCCACACGCGCGCGGACATCGTCCAGGTCGGCGAGCGAGCCGCCGAAGCGGCGCTCCTCGGTGAGGACGGAGATGACGGCGGCGCCGCCCGCCTCGTAGTCCGCGGCGAGTGCGGCCGGGTCGGCGATGGCCGCGAGCGCGCCCTTGGACGGGCTGGAGCGCTTGACCTCGCAGATGACCTTGACACCGTCGCCGCGCAGCGCGGACACGCCGTCCTTGGCGGGGCGAGCCTGGGCCGCGCGCTCCTTGAGCTCGTCGAGGCTGACGCGCGCCTGCCGCTCCGCGAGGTCGGCACGGACTCCGTCGATGATCTCGTCGAGCACACTCACGCGAGCGGCCCCCTTTCTGACGGCAAAACGTGTGGTCACTGTGATGGTATCCGGAACCGGGCACGGGTCCCGCATCCGGCCGACGCCGGTCCCTGGCCCGCCCGGACGTCCGTCGGACGATCAAGGCAGGAGCGTGCCGCCGAACGGCAGGTTCCGGACGACCGTGAAGACCAGCAGCAACGTCCCCAGCGTCCACAGGTGGACCGGTCCGAGGTCGACCCGGACGGGACGTCCGCGGGCGGCGCGGATCACCCAGACGGTCCACAGGACGGCGAAGCCCAGATAGGCGAGGACGGCGGGCGCGTTGGCGTGCAGCGCGGCCGGCATGTCGCCGTGGACGAAGGCGTGGGCGCTGCGCAGGCCGCCGCAGCCGGGGCAGAAGATGCCCGTGAAGCGCAGCAGGGGGCAGACGGGATAGTGGCCGGGCTCGTAGGGGTCCACGCTGCCCACGTACGCGAAGGCCCCGGCGACGGCCGCGAGCACTCCGGCCGGGACGGCCAGGCGCGCGAACGCGCCCCGCGTCGGGGCCCTGGACCGGCTCATGGCGGGGGTCGGGGTCGGCTTACCGCTGTCGGCGTCCACGCCCGCATTCTGCCCCCGGCGTTCCGCACGCGCACGTGAGGGGCGGTTCCCGGCACCCTGTGCCGGTCCGCCCCTCGTGGGGTCCGTGGCCCGCCGTGCCCGGTCAGCCCTTGGCGCCGGCCTCCGCACGGTCGCCCGCGACCTGGTGCACGGGGTGGTTCCGCTTCGGCTGGCCGAGGCCCATCATCCGCATGATGTAGCCCACGACACCGCCGAGGAGCACGACCGCCATGCCGGCCCAGAAGCCCCACGGCTGGGCGGCCACCATGAACATGCCCGCGATGCAGAAACCGATGAAGGCGATGATGACACCGGTCCAGGCGGCCGGGGTGTGACCGTGGCTGCTGCCCGCCATTGCTTGCTCCTCGTTCTGTGTGCCATGTCTGAGCAGGACGCTCGCGCCCATTGTCCCGCACGGGGGCACGCGCCGTGAGCGGGGGTGCTCCGGCGGGTGAACGGCGGAGTTGAACGAACCTGGACGCGGGCCTGAACCCGGACCTGAACGCGGGTCAGGCGCTGGTCGGGTCCTCGCCTCGGTCGATGGCCTTCCAGAGGTCCTCGGGGCGGTTCGGGTCGACGGGCTGCGGCCTGCGGCGCGGGCGCGGGGTGCCGTCGCGCTCGTAGCGGCCGGACATCGCGGGCCACTGGCGGCCGTAGCGCAGCGCGAGCAGCCCGGCCAGCAGGAGCAGGGCGCCGCCCACGGCGGCGACGTAGGGCCAGGCGGTGTGGGAGAGCGCGTCCACGGTGGCCGAGGTGTCGCCGGCGGCCTTGGCGGCCTGGTCGTCCAGCGCGGAGCTGTCGGAGGCACCGAGCAGGGCGGCGGCGACGGTGCCCGCGCCGCTCAGCGCGAGCAGGGCGGCGACGGCGAAGCGGCCCGCCCGGCGGACGGCGAAGACGGCGACGAGCGCGGCGAGGCCCACTATGGCGAGCGCCGCGGGTACGCCCGTGACGTCGCTGCCCGTGGCGGTCAGGGGAAACGCGCCGCCGGCCACCGTCGCGGTGCCCTGCGCCCACTCCTGCCGGGTGGCGAGCAGGGCGACGGCGGCGCCGAGCGCGCCGCACATCAGGGCTACGGCGAGGCTCCGGCGGCCGGCCCGGGCGGGTCCTGCGGCTGGGGTGCGGGGGTGCGGAACGGCTGTCACGTACTCCACTATCACCCGAACCCCGGGCGAACCGTCACCCGGGGTTCGAATTGGCGGGCGTGAGAATCGCCCTACCGTCCCGACCGGCCCGCCCTATTGCGTCAACCGGTTGGCCGTGTGTACGGCCCGCAGGACCGCCGCCGCCTTGTTGCGGCACTCGGTGTCCTCGGCGACCGGGTCGGAGTCGGCGACGACTCCCGCGCCCGCCTGGACGTAGGCGGTGCCGTCGCGCAGCAGCGCCGTGCGGATGGCGATGGCGGTGTCGGAGTCGCCCGCGAAGTCGAGGTAGCCGACACAGCCGCCGTACACGCCGCGCCGGGAGGGTTCGAGTTCGTCGATGATCTGCAGGGCGCGCGGCTTGGGCGCGCCGGAGAGGGTGCCGGCCGGGAAGCAGGCGGTGAGGACGTCGAAGGCGGTGCGGTCCGGGGACACCCGGCCGGTGACCGTGGAGACGATGTGCATGACGTGCGAGTACCGCTCGACGGACATGAAGTCGACGACCTCGACGGAGCCGGGTTCGCAGACGCGCCCGAGGTCGTTGCGGCCGAGGTCGACCAGCATGAGGTGCTCGGCGCGCTCCTTGGGGTCGGCAAGCAGTTCGTCGGCGAGGGCCTGGTCCTCCTGCGGGGTGGCGCCGCGCGGGCGGGTGCCGGCGATGGGGTGCACCATGGCGTGCCCGTCCTCGACCTTGACCAGCGCCTCGGGCGACGACCCGACGACGTCGAAGCCGTCGAGGCGGAGCAGGTACATGTACGGGGAGGGGTTGGTGGCCCGCAGCACCCGGTACACGTCCAGGGCGCTCGCCGTGCACGGCGTCTCGAACCGCTGTGAGGGGACGACCTGGAAGGCCTCGCCCGCGCGGATGCGCTCCTTGATGTCCTCGACGGCCTCCTGGAAGTCGGGGCCGCCCCACAGCGCGGTGTACTCGGGCAGCTCGGAGGGCGGCAGCGCGGCCGGGGGCTGGGCGACCGCGCGCGTGAGGTCGGCCTCCATGACGTCCAGGCGGGCGATCGCGTCGGCGTAGGCCTCGTCGACGCCGGTCTCCAGGTCGTTGTGGTTGATCGCGTTGGCGATCAGGAGGACCGAGCCCTCCCAGTGGTCCATGACGGCGAGGTCGCTGGTGAGCAGCATGGTCAGCTCGGGGAGTCTCAGGTCGTCCCGCTCCCCCGGGCCGACCTTCTCGAGGCGGCGCACGATGTCGTAGCCGAGGTAGCCGACCATGCCGCCGGTGAAGGGGGGCAGGCCCAGGTCGTGGGCGAGGTCGCGCGGGGTGTGCAGGGCCTGGACGGTGGCGCGCAGGGCGGCGAGCGGGTCGCCGTCGGTGGGGACGCCGACGGGCGGGGAGCCTTCCCAGTGGGCCTGCCCTTCCTTCTCCGTGAGGGTGGCGGCGCTGCGGACGCCGACGAAGGAGTACCGGGACCAGGAGCGCCCGTTCTCCGCGGACTCCAGCAGGAAGGTGCCGGGCCGCTCGGCGGCGAGCTTGCGGTACAGGGCCACGGGGGTGTCGCCGTCGGCGAGGAGCTTGCGGCTCACCGGGATCACCCGGCGGTCGGCGGCCAGCTTGCGGAAGGTGTCGAGGTCCATGTCGTCCATGGCGGCAGACCCTACTGACCCGCGCCGGGCGCGCCGGCGCCCGCGGGGCCCTCGGTCTCCTCGGCGTCCTCGATCTCCTCGGCGTCCTCGGCGAGGAGGACGTCGGCGTCGAAGCAGGTGCGGGCGCCGGTGTGGCAGGCGTCGCCGACCTGGTCGACCTTGACCAGCACGGTGTCGGCGTCGCAGTCCAGGGCGACCGACTTCACCCACTGGAAGTGCCCGGAGGTGTCGCCCTTGACCCAGTACTCCTGGCGGCTGCGCGACCAGTAGGTGCAGCGGCCCGTGGTCAGCGTGCGGTGCAGTGCCTCGTCGTCCATCCAGCCGAGCATCAGCACCTCTCCGGTGTCGTACTGCTGGGCGATGGCGGGCAGGAGGCCGTCGGCGCCGCGCTTGAGGCGGGCCGTGATCTCCGGGGCGAGCGGGCTGGGCCGCCGGGGGGAGCTGCTGGTCATGCGCCCCATTGTGCCGCGCGGGACGGACACGCCCCGGGGCCGTCCATTGGGCGGACCCGGCCGGCCGCCGTAGGCTGACTCCATGTCGACTTTCGCCAAGCGTGAACGACTTCTGCTCGCGGATCTGTTGGAAACGGCGGGTCCGGACGCCCCGACCCTGTGCGACGGCTGGCGCACCCGTGACCTCGCCGCCCACGTGGTGGTGCGCGAGCGCCGCCCTGACGCCGCCGGGGGCACCCTGATCAAGCAGCTCGCGTCCCGGCTCGACCGGGTGATGGAGGAGTACGGCGCGAAGCCGTACGAGGAACTGCTCCAGCTCATCCGCACCGGCCCTCCCCGGTTCTCGCCGTTCCAGCTCAAGCAGGTCGACGAGGCGGCGAACACGGTGGAGTTCTACGTGCACACCGAGGACGTCCGCCGTGCCCAGCCCGACTGGTCGCCGCGCGAGCTGGACCCGGTGTTCCAGGACGCCCTGTGGTCCCGCCTGGAGCGCGCGGCCCGCCTGATGGGCCGCGGCCTCCCGACGGGCCTCGTGCTGCGCCGCCCCGACGGCCAGACGACGGTCGCCCACCGGGGTACGCCGGTGGTGACGGCGACGGGCGAGCCGTCCGAGCTGCTGCTGTTCGCGTACGGCCGGCAGAGCGCCGCGAAGGTGGAGCTGGAGGGCGAGCAGGACGCGATCGCCAAGCTCCGGGAGAAGCGGCAGCTCGGGATCTGAGGTCCGCCTCTCGCTGGCTCTCACTGCCTCTCACGTCGGCAGTTCGGCCCGGCGTACCCCCGGTGCGCACAGGGCGACGATCCCGCCGAGGCCGCAGACCGCGGCGCTGACGGCGAAGACCGGGCCGGTGCCCCAGACGCCGATGGCGGCGGCGGACAGCGGCATGCTCAGCGGCGCGATGCCCAGGCTGACGATCCCGGAGACCGCCGTGACGCGCCCCAGGAGGGCGGGGGCGGACTGGGTCTGGAGCAGGGCCCCGCACAGGGCGCCGCTGAGCCCCGCGAGCAGGCCGACGAGCAGCGCCGTGACGACGGCCACGGGAAGGGCGGGCGCCTGGGCGAGGGCGCCGATCGCGACCGCGCCGGGGATGATGGCGCCGGCCAGGACGTACCCGGCGTGCGGCACGCGTCCGTGGACGGTCAGCAGCAGGGCCGCCGCCCCGGCGCCCACCCCGAAGCCGGCGAGTGTCCAGCCCATTCCGGAGGCTCCCCAGCCGCGTTCGTCGGCGAGCAGGGTCAGGCCGATGTTGAGCGGGCCGACGAAGCCGAGGTCGCCGAGGGCGATGACCAGCATCAGCGGGCCGAGGACGCGGTGCCGGCGGATGTATCGGAGCCCGTCCCGCAGGTCCCGCCACGCGGTGCCGCCGGGAGCGGCCGCCGCGTCGTCGGGGGGCAGCTCGCGCATCCGTACGGAGACCAGCAGCGGTACGGACACGGCGATCAGCAGACCGGCGAAGGCGAAGGCCGCCGCCGCGCCGCCGATCGCCACCCCGAGGCCGCCGAGCGGGGCACCCACGACGGAGGAGAAGCGGATGGCGAGGCCCCGCATGCCCTGGACGCGGGCGAGCTGGTCATTGCCCGTCAGACGCGCCGGGAGCGCCCCGACGGCGGGCAGGAAGAGGGCGTCCACCGCACCGAAGACGAGGGCGAGAACGGCGAGGAGCCACAGTCCCGGGTCGGTCGCGAAGAGCAGCGCGGCCACCAGGAGGACGGCCACGCACCGTACGGTGTCGCTGCCGATGACGACCCTGCGCGGTCCCAGCCGGTCGACGATCACTCCCCCGCCGAGCATGAGCAGCGCGCGCGGCACCGCGCTCACGGCCGTGACGATCCCGGCCTCGGCGGGGCTGCCGCGCTGCACGGCGGCCCAGGACAGCGCGAGGAAGAAGATGCTGTCGCCGAGCATGGAGGCGGTGTAGGCCGCGACCCAGCGCAGGACGTTGGCGTCGCGGTGGGCGGGACGGCCGGGGGTGAGCCGTGCCCTGTGGGTGGCTATGTCGGTGAGGTCGGACACCGGGTCATGCAGCCCAGGTGCGGAGCAGGCGGGCGGTCTCGTTGAGGTCGGTCTCGTCGCCGCGGATGTCGGAGACGAGTTTGGCCCAGTCGCCCGGCCGTGGGTCGATCGGCGTTCCGGAGGCCTCCATGTACGCCCGGATGCAGCCGATGCCGATCGACGCGTTGTAGTCCGTGAACGGTCGGAGCCTCAGCGCGGTGTGCAGGAATGTGGCCGCTCGGGTCGGGATCTCCTCGTAGTAGGGCTCTCCCGCGACACGCTCGTACCTGTGCCTCTCGGCCATGCAATGAAGGGCGCCCCAGTCCCGGATAGGTGTGTTCGGCGGCGAGGCCTCGACCTGGACGCAGAGGACCCAGCCGGCATCGACGTAGAGCGTCACCGCAGTCCCGCCGGGAAGCGCTCTTCGAAGTCGGCCATGATTTCGCGTGCATACTTCGACGCCCCCTCGACGAACCGCTGCTTCTGCCGCCGGCGCACAACGTCCTCGGTCAGTATGTCGTGCGCGAGCCGTTTGATCGCGACGCCCTGCTCCTTGGCCTCCGCGCGCAGCTCGGCCAGCTCTTCCTCGGTGAACTCGATCGTGATCCCAGGCATATGAGCACCCTAGCGGGACCACAACCGCGACCACTACCACCTTCACTACCAAGAGGGGTGCCTCGAACTACCGAACGGGATGCCCCGCCCCCCGCAGCGTCTCCTTCACCTCGCCGATCCGCAGGTCGCCGAAGTGGAAGACGGACGCCGCCAGCACCGCGTCGGCGCCCGCCGCGACGGCCGGGGCGAAGTGGGCGAGGCGGCCCGCGCCGCCGGAGGCGATCACCGGGACGGTCACGTGCTTCCGGACCGCCTCGATCATCTCCAGGTCGTAGCCGTCCTTCGTGCCGTCCGCGTCCATCGAGTTGAGCAGGATCTCCCCCGCGCCCAGCTCGGCGGCCCGGTGCGCCCACTCCACGGCGTCGGTGCCGGTGCCGCGCCGGCCGCCGTGGGTGGTCACCTCGAAGGTGCCCGCCTCGGTGCGGCGGGCGTCGACCGACAGGACGAGGACCTGCCGGCCGAACCGCTCGGCGATCTCGCGGATCAGGTCGGGGCGGGCGATGGCGGCCGTGTTCACGCCCACCTTGTCCGCACCGGCCCGCAGCAGCTTGTCGACGTCCTCCGCGGTGCGCACGCCGCCGCCGACGGTCAGCGGGATGAACACCTGCTCGGCGGTGCGGCGCACCACGTCGTACGTCGTCTCGCGGTCGCCCGACGAGGCGGTGATGTCCAGGAACGTCAGCTCGTCGGCGCCCTCGGTGTCGTACACCTTGGCCATCTCGACGGGGTCGCCCGCGTCGCGCAGGTTCTGGAAGTTGACGCCCTTGACGACCCGGCCGTTGTCCACGTCCAGGCAGGGGATGACTCGGACCGCCAGGGTCATGAATCCACGGCTCCTTCGATGCCTCTTACTGCTCTCTTTACTGCTCTCTGAATGCTTCCAGTTCCACCGTGACCAGGACCCGGGAGTCCATGAAGCCCTCCACGACCAGCAGGGTGGTGGCCGGGCGCACGGAGTCGAACAGCTCCTTGTGGGCGCGGCCCACCTCGTCGACGTCCCGCGAGTGGGCCAGGTACACCCGGGTCCGGATCACGGACCCGATGTCCAGTCCGAACTCGCCGATCGCCTCGACGGCGGTGCCGAAGGCCACCCTGGTCTGTTCGTAGGGGTCGCCGTCGCCGTACAGGAGGTTGCCCCTGAAGGCGGTGGTGCCCGCCACGATGACACGATCACCCGCCGCCACGGCCCGTGCGAAACCGAAGGACTCTTCCCAGGGACTTCCGCTCTGCACGCGCCGTACGGCTTCGGATGTCATGACGCCACAGCCTCCAAGGCCTCTTCCAGGGTGAACGCCTTCGCGTACAGGGCCTTCCCGACGATGGCCCCCTCGACACCGGCCGGGACCAGCCCGGCGATCGCGCGCAGGTCGTCGAGGGAGGAGACGCCGCCCGACGCCACGACCGGGCGGTCAGTGGCCGCGCAGACGTTCTTCAGCAGCTCCAGGTTCGGGCCCTGGAGGGTGCCGTCCTTGGCGATGTCGGTGACGACGTACCGCGCGCAGCCCTCCTTGTCGAGGCGTGCCAGCGTCTCGTAGAGGTCGCCGCCGTCCCGGGTCCAGCCGCGGCCGCGCAGCGTCGTGCCGCGTACGTCGAGGCCCACCGCGATCTTGTCGCCGTGCTCGGCGATGACCTTGGCGACCCACTCGGGGGTCTCCAGGGCGGCGGTGCCGAGGTTCACCCGGGTACAGCCCGTGGCGAGTGCGGCGGCGAGGGTGCCGTCGTCGCGGATGCCGCCGGACAGCTCGACCTTGATGTCCATGGCCTTCGCGACCTCGGCGATCAGCTCGCGGTTGTCCCCGGTGCCGAACGCGGCGTCCAGGTCCACCAGGTGCAGCCACTCGGCGCCGGAGCGCTGCCAGGCCAGAGCGGCCTCCAGGGGCGAACCGTAGGAGGTCTCGGAACCGGACTCGCCGTGCACGAGCCGGACCGCCTGACCGTCGCGGACGTCGACGGCGGGGAGGAGTTCGAGCTTGCTCATCTCTACCGGGCTCATCTCTACAGGGTCTCGATCCAGTTGGTGAGGAGCTGGGCTCCGGCGTCGCCGGACTTCTCCGGGTGGAACTGGGTGGCCCACAAGGCGCCGTTCTCCACGGCGGCCACGAAGGGCTTGCCGTGCGTGGCCCAGGTGACCTTGGGGGCGGCGATCAGCGGGTTCTGCGACTCCTGGGCCCAGTCGTGGACGGCGTAGGAGTGCACGAAGTAGAAGCGGGCGTCGGCGTCCAGGCCGGCGAAGAGCTGCGAGCCGGCGGGTGACTCGACCGTGTTCCAGCCCATGTGGGGGACGACGTCGGCCTGGAGCGGTCCGACCGTGCCGGGCCACTCGTCCAGGCCCTCGGCCTCCACGTCGTGCTCGATGCCGCGCGTGAAGAGGATCTGCATGCCGACGCAGATGCCCATGACCGGGCGCCCGCCCGCCAGTCGGCGATCCACGATCCAGTCGCCGCGCGCCGCCTTGAGGCCGTCCATGCAGGCGGCGAAGGCGCCGACGCCGGGGACCAGCAACCCGTCGGCGTTCATGGCCCTGTCGTAGTCACGGGTGATCTCGACGTCGGCTCCCGCGCGCGCGAGTGCGCGCTCGGCGGAACGGACGTTGCCGAAGCCGTAGTCGAAGACGACGACCCGCTTGGCGGCGGTCAACTCCAGACCTCCAGCCGCAGGACACCCGCGAGCAGACACATCCCGGCGCCGATGGAGAGCAGCACGATCAGCCCCTTGGGCATCTGCTGCTTGGCGAAGGAGTAGATGCCGCCGAGGAAGAAGAGGCCGACGACGATCAGTGCGGTGGACGTACCGTTCATGGGTTACAGCGCGCCCTTCGTCGAAGGCAGGATGCCGACCGCGCGCGGGTCGCGCTCGGAGGCGTAGCGCAGGGCCCGGGCCAGCGCCTTGAACTGGCACTCCACGATGTGGTGCGCGTTGCGCCCGTACGGCACGTGCACGTGCAGGGCGATCTGTGCCTGGGCGACGAAGGACTCCAGGATGTGCCGGGTCATCGTCGTGTCGTACTCGCCGATCATCGGCGCCATCTTCTCGGGCTCGGTGTGCACGAGGTAGGGGCGGCCGGACAGGTCGACGGTGACCTGGGCGAGGGACTCGTCCAGCGGGACCGTGCAGTTGCCGAAGCGGTAGACGCCCACCTTGTCGCCGAGGGCCTGCTTGAAGGCGGCGCCCAGCGCGAGGGCGGTGTCCTCGATGGTGTGGTGGGAGTCGATGTGCAGGTCGCCGTCGGTCTTCACGGTCAGGTCGAACAGACCGTGCCGGCCGAGCTGGTCGAGCATGTGGTCGTAGAAGCCGACGCCGGTGGCGATGTCGGTCTTGCCGGTGCCGTCGAGATCGATCTCGACGAGGACCGAGGTCTCCTTGGTCGTACGCTCCACGCGTCCCACGCGGCTCATGTGTTCTGCTCCTTCTTGACTTCACGTACCGCGTCGAGGAACGCGTCGTTCTCCTGCGGAGTTCCGGCGGTGACCCGCAGCCACCCCGGCACGCCGTTGTCCCGGACCAGCACGCCCCGGTCGAGGATCTTCCGCCAGGTCTCGTGCGAGTCCGTGAACCGCCCGAACTGGACGAAGTTCGCGTCGGACTCGGTCACCTCGTAACCGATCGCGCGCAGTTCGGCGACCAGCCGGTCCCGCTCGGTCTTCAACTGCTCGACGTACTTCAGCAGCGTGTCCGTGTGCTCCAGGGCGGCCAGCGCGGTCGCCTGGGTGACGGCCGACAGGTGGTACGGCAGCCGTACGAGCTGGACGGCGTCGACGACGGCCGGGTGCGCGGCGAGGTAACCGAGGCGCAGGCCCGCCGCGCCGAACGCCTTCGACATCGTGCGGGAGACGACGAGGTGGGGGCGGCCCTCCAGCAGCGGCAGCAGCGAGGCGCCGTGGCTGAACTCGATGTAGGCCTCGTCGACCACGACCATGGAGGGTTTCGCGGCCTGAGCGGCCTCGTAGAGGGCGAGGACCGTCTCGGCCGGAACCGCGTTGCCCGTGGGGTTGTTGGGGGTGGTGATGAAGACGACGTCGGGGCGGTGCTCGGCGATCGCCCGCTCGGCGGCGGGCACGTCGATGGTGAAGTCGTCGCGGCGCGGGCCGGAGATCCAGCCGGTGCCGGTGCCGCGCGCGATGAGGGCGTGCATCGAGTACGACGGCTCGAAGCCGATCGCGGTGCGGCCCGGCCCGCCGAAGGTCTGCAGCAACTGCTGGATGACCTCGTTGGAGCCGTTGGCCGCCCAGAGGTTGCGGACGTCGACGGCGTACCCGGAGGTCTGTGTCAGGTACTCGGCGAGCTTGGTGCGCAGTTCGACCGCGTCCCGGTCCGGGTAGCGGTTGAGGTCGCGGGCGGCCTCGCGGACGCGCTCGGCGATCCGCTCGACCAGCGCCTCGGGCAGCGGGTAGGGGTTCTCGTTGGTGTTCAGCCGTACCGGCACGTCCAGTTGGGGTGCGCCGTAGGGGGACTTGCCGCGCAGCTCGTCCCGTACGGGGAGATCGTCGATTCCGAACGTCACTTGCTTGCCGGGACCTTCCAGTCACTGTGCCCGTCTTGTTCGCCTCCGGCAAAACGCGCCTTGACCGCCGCGCCGTGGGCGGGCAGGTCCTCCGCCTCCGCCAGCGTCACCACGTGGTGCGCGACCTCGGCGAGCGCGTCGCGCGTGTAGTCGACGATGTGGATGCCGCGCAGGAACGACTGCACGGACAGTCCCGAGGAGTGGCAGGCGCAGCCGCCGGTGGGCAGGACGTGGTTGGACCCGGCCGCGTAGTCGCCGAGCGAGACGGGGGCCCACGGGCCGACGAAGATCGCGCCGGCGTTCCTGACGCGCTCGGCGACGGCGGCGGCGTCGGCGGTCTGGATCTCCAGGTGCTCCGCGCCGTAGGCGTCGACGACGCGCAGGCCCTCGTCGACGCCGTCGACGAGCACGATCGCGGACTGGCGGCCGGCGAGGGCCGGGCGGATCCGGTCCTCGACGTGCCTGGTCGCCTCGACCTGCGGCTGGAGCTCCTTCTCGACCGCGTCCGCGAGCTCCACGGAGTCGGTGACCAGGACGGCCGCGGCCAGCGGGTCGTGCTCGGCCTGGCTGATCAGGTCGGAGGCGACGTGCACCGGGTCGGCGGTCGAGTCCGCCAGGACGGCGATCTCGGTCGGTCCTGCCTCGGCGTCGATGCCGATCTTCCCGGTGAAGTAGCGCTTGGCGGCGGCGACCCAGATGTTGCCGGGGCCGGTGACCATGTTGGCGGGCGGGCAGGACTCGGTGCCGTACGCGAACATGGCGACGGCGGTGGCACCGCCCGCCGCGTACACCTCGTCGACGCCGAGCAGGGCGCAGGCGGCGAGGATGGTGGGGTGCGGGAGCCCGCCGGCCGGGTCGTTCTCGAAAGCGGGCGCCTGGGCGGGCGAGGCGAGTGCGACGGAGCCGACCCCGGCCTCCTGGGCGGGCACCACGTTCATGATCACGGACGACGGGTAGACCGACCGGCCGCCGGGCGCGTAGAGCCCGACCCGCTCGACCGGCACCCATTTCTCGGTGACCGAGCCGCCGGGCACGACCTGCGTGGTGTGGCTGCTGCGACGCTGCTCGCGGTGGACGAGGCGGGCGCGGCGGATGGACTCCTCCAGGGCCGCGCGGACGGCCGGGTCGAGCTCCTCCAGCGCGCGCGTGAGCGCGTCGGCCGGGACCCGCACCCGGTCAATGCGGACGCCGTCGAACTGCTCGGTGAAGTCGATCAGCGCCGCGTCGCCACGATGATGCACGGCCTCGCAGATCGGACGCACCTTCTCCAGGGCGGCCGAGACGTCGAAGTCGGCCCGGGGCAGCAGGTCGCGCAGGGCGGGTCCCTCGGGGAGGGCGTCGCCGCGCAGATCGATTCGGGAGATCACGGAACCAATTCTCTCAGACCCGCGTCCGGCACGGTCCGCGCGTATCAATGGCTGATACAGAACGCGGCGGGCTCACGCGGCGGACTCTTGCGGCCCACGGCGAACTCGCGTGATCCGTGCTCACTTTGAGTGTTCGGAGCGTCACGGAGTGGGCATGAACGGTTGTACGAAGAGTGAGCGACCGACGAGTAGTTGGGGAGGGAGTGAAGCACCGTGACCGAGGGGGCCGGCCGTCGTGACGGAGAGCTGCCGGACGACCTGACCGCCGCCGAGGCCGGCATGTGGCAGGCCTTCCGCAACGGCAGCGTGTACGACCTGAGCAGCGGCGACGCGCTCGTCGACGACCCGCACGGCGGGCATCCGTGGGGGCCGGAGCGGACGGTGCGGGCCCGCATCGTGTGCTGGCTGCTTCTCGACGGTCCGCCGGCCCTCGCCGGCCGGGTGTCCTCGCTCCAGCTCGTGGGCGTGCGGATCAGCGACACGATGGACCTCGCGGGCGGCACGGTGGAGCCGTACGTCGAGCTGCGGGGCTGCCGTTTCGAGCGGGAGGTGCTGCTGCCGGAGACCCGTTTCACCACCGTGCGGCTGGTGGACTGCTCGGTTCCGCGCCTGGAGGCGGCCCGGCTGCACACCGAGGGCGACCTGCACCTGCCGCGCTCCCGCTTCCCCGGGGGAATCCGGCTCACGGACGCGCAGATAGGCACCGACCTGCTGCTCAACCAGGCGATCGTGCACCGGGACCGCAGCGGCCGTGCCATCGCCGCGGACGGCATGACGGTCGGGCAGGACCTCCAGGCCGAGATGCTGGAGTCGCACGGCGAGGTGAGCCTGCGCAGCGCCCAGGTCGGCGTCTCGCTGAGCCTGCGCGGCGCCCGGCTCCTCAACCCGTACACGCGGCACGCGCTGAACGCCCCGCAGCTCACGGTGGAGCGCACGCTGTACCTGACGCCGGCCGGGCTGGGCAGCCCGCTGCTGCGCGGCACCACCCCCGCCCAGGGCACCCGCATCCAGCGCTTCGAATGCGAGGGCGGGGTGCGGCTCGACGACGGGCGGTTCGGCGACGCCCTGGACCTGGAGCACGCCCGGTTCACCTTCACCGACGACCAGGAGCTGTCGCTGCGCCGGGTGCAGACGCCCGAGCTGCGGTTCCTGGGCGAGCGGCCGGCACGCGGGCAGGTGGTGCTGTCGGGGGCGCGGGTCGTCAACCTGATGGACCGTGCGGACAGTTGGCCGGGCCCCGGCCGGCTGCACATGGGCGGCTTCGCCTACGAGAACCTGGTACCGCGCGGGCCGTTCCCGCTTCAGAAGCGGCTGCGGTGGGTGGGCGCCGCGACCGCCGAGTACAACCCGGAGCCGTACGAGCGGCTCGCCGCCGTGCTGCGGGCCGGCGGCGAGGACGAGGACGCCCGCGAGGTGCTGCTCGCCAAGCACCGCAGGCGCCGCGAGAGCCTGCCGCTCGCCGCGAAGCTGGTGGGTTACGCGCAGGACTGGACGGTCGCCTACGGCTACCGGCCGGGCCGGGCGGCGGTGTGGATGGCGGTCCTCTGGGCGGCGGGCTCGCTCGCCTTCGCCCGCGCCGACCCGGCACCGCTGAAGACCGGCGAGCACCCGGACTGGAACCCGGCCCTCTTCGCCCTCGACCTGCTCCTGCCGGTGATCGACCTGGGCCAGGCCGGCTCCTGGCGGCTCCACGACGGCTGGCAGTGGCTGACGACGGCCCTGGTCCTGCTCGGCTGGATCCTGGCGACGACGGTGGCAGCGGGCGCGACCCGCCTGCTCCGCCGTAGCTGACCCCTCCGGGGGTCCCGGGCGTCCCGGGCGTCGCGGACGTCCCGGGGGTCCCGGGGGTCCCGGGCGTCCCGGGCGTCCCGGGCGTCCCGGGCGTCCCGGGCGTCCCGGGGGTCCCGGGCGTCCCTCCGGGCGCGCCGGGGAACGCGCGTTCCCCGAGCTTCCGCAGGCGACACGTCCGGCCGAAGGCGGGGCCGGGGTCAAGGCCGGGACCGAGACCGACGCCGGGGCCGGGACCGAGACCGGGGCCGGGACCGCGACCGGGGCCGGGGCCGAGGGCCGGGACCGCGACCGGGGCCGGGACCGGGGCCGGGACCGGGGCGAGGCCGGGACCGGGACCGAGACCGAGGCCGGGGCCGAGACCGACGCCGGGGCCGACGCCGAGGCCGGGACCGGGGCCGAGACCGACGCCGAGGCCGGGACCGGGGCCGGGGCCGAGACCGAGGCCGACGCCGGGGCCGAGGCCGACGCCGGGGCCGGGGCCGAGACCGAGACCGAGACCGAGACCGGGGCCGGGGCCGGGGCCGACGCCGGGGCCGAGACCGGGGCCGGGGCCGACGCCGGGGCCGAGGCCGGGACCCGGCCCAGGGCCGAGACCGGGACCGGGGCCGGGGCCGAGACCGGGACCGGGGCCGAGGCCGAGACCAGGGCCGAGACCAGGACCAGGACCGGGGCCGGGACCGGGACCGAGGCCGAGACCAAGGCCGAGGCCGAGACCAAGGCCGAGGGCGAGACAGAGGCCGCACAACCATCGCGAACCCTCGGCCGTCGTACTGGCCATGCTGCGCGCGTTCCTGCGGACCGCGGCCCGGGACCGGTCCCGGTCGCCACGGCCCGCCCAAGACGACGACGTGCTCCTCGACGCCCCCGACGACCGCCTCGGCCCCGTCCTCGTCGCCGCGGCCCGCGGCGAGCACGGCCTGGCCGCCGGCCTCCTCGCCGGCACCCGCGAGAACGCCGAATGGGACCACCGCGACCGCTACGCGACCCGGCTCGCCGCCTTCGCCCGCTCCCGTTCCCAGTGGCTGGACGACTGGCAGGCCGCCGCCCCGGACGACCCGGACGCCCTGCTGGTCGCGGCCCGCCTGTCGGTCCACCGGCACTGGGACTCGCCGGCCCGCGCCGAACTCCTGCGCCAGGTGGTCCCCGCGGTCGTCGCCGCCGCCGAGGCCGCCGGGCGCGACCCGGTGCCGTGGCGGACCGCGCTGGACGCGGCGCGCGGCGCACGCGCCGGACACGCCGAGTTCGAGCGGCTGTGGGAGCAGGCGGTCCGCCGCTGTCCGCACCACTACGGCTGTCATGTCGCCGCCCTGGACTACCTGGCCGCCGCCTCGCCCGACGCGCACGGCGAGTGCCTGGACTTCGCCGAGACGGCCGCGCAGGACGCCCCCGAGGACGCGCTCGTACGGGCCCTGCCGCTGCACGCGGCCTTCACCTGCCTGACGACGACCGCGACCGGCGGCGCCGCTGCGACCGCCGTACGCACGCACCGCGCCCGCCTGGACGCCGCGGCCGACAGCGCGATCGCCTTCTCGTCGGCCCGTCCGGCGGCCGACCCGTGGGCGGCGGAGCTGCGGAACCTGCTGGTGTACGTCCTCTGCCGCCTGGAACGCCCCCGGGACGCGGCGGAGCAACTCCGTCTGACCGGCCCGTACGTCACGTCTTTTCCGTGGGACCGGGACACGGACGACCCGCTCGGCCGCTTCCTCCAGGTGCGCGACGACGTCCGTGGAAATGGGCACGGCGAACGCGTCCGCCCCGGCGACCATTAGGCTTCTGCGTCGTGACCACCGTCCGGCTCCCCCTCTTCCCCCTGAACTCTGTCCTGTTCCCGGGGCTGGTGCTCCCCCTCAACATCTTCGAGGAGCGCTATCGCGCCATGATGCGCGAACTGCTGAAGACCTCCGAGGACGAACCGCGCCGGTTCGCCGTCGTGGCGATCCGTGACGGCTACGAGGTGGCCCAGACCGCCCCCGGCCTGCCCGACCCGACGGCCGTCCTCGAGCGCGGGCCGACGGCCGGGTTCGGGACCGACCCGGTCAAGGCGTTCCACAAGGTGGGCTGTATCGCGGACGCGGCGACCGTCCGCGAGCGGGCCGACGGTTCCTTCGAGGTGCTGGCGACCGGCACGAACCGGGTGCGGCTGCTCTCGGTGGAGGCCTCGGGTCCCTTCCTGACGGCCGAGCTGGAGCAGTTGCCCGAGGAGCCCGGCGACGAGGCGGGCGCGCTGGCCGAGGGCGTGCTGCGGTCCTTCCGGCAGTACCAGAAGCGGCTGGCGGGGGCACGCGAACGGTCGCTGGCGACCGGCGCCGAACTGCCGGACGAACCGGGCGTGGTCTCCTACCTGGTCGCCGCCGCGATGATGCTGGACACGCCGACGAAGCAGCGGCTGCTCCAGGCCCCGGACACCGCCTCCCGCCTGCGGGACGAGCTGAAACTCCTTCGCTCCGAGACCTCCATCATCCGTACGCTGCCGTCCCTGCCGGCGTTGGAACTGACGCGCGGCCCGACGAGTCTCAACTGAGGTACCGGCCCGCATGGCGAAGAAGTCCAGGAAGCAGCAGCCGTCCGGCGGAACCCCGGCCACCGTGGCGCTCACGGCGGCCGGGGTGACGTACACGGTCCACGCGTACGAGCACGACCCGGCCCACCCGTCGTACGGCGAGGAGGCGGCCGAGGCGATGGGCGTCCCGCCCGCGCGGGTCTTCAAGACGCTGGTGGCGGACGTCGACGGCGCCCTGACGGTCGCGGTGGTGCCGGTGGCGGGCCGGCTGGACCTCAAGGCGCTGGCGGCGGCGGTGGGCGGCAAGCGCGCGACGATGGCCGACCCGGCCCTGGCCGAGCGCACCACGGGCTACGTGCGGGGCGGCATCTCCCCGCTGGGCCAGCGCAAGCGGCTCGCGACGGTCCTGGACGCGTCGGCCTCGGACCACGCCACGATCTGTGTCTCGGCGGGCCGCCGCGGCCTGGAGGTCGAACTCTCCCCGGACGACCTGGCCAAGCTCACGGCCGCGGTCCTCGCCCCGATCGGCCGTGCGTAGGGAGCGCCGTTTGGATCTTGTCGGGGTCGCGAAAGGCACCGTTGCCTGGAGCCGACCGGATCCAAACAGCACCCCCTACCCCCTCGACGGGCGCCCGGTTCTCGGCTAATCAGACAGGACATGTCGAAGCGAACGCGCAAACGCAGGTGGCGCACCAGGAAGGGCCGGGCCAACCACGGCCGTCGCCCGGCCTAGGCCGGGACTGGGCCGCCCTAGGCGGACTTGTCGCCGTACGGGGCCGGCCAGGCATCGGGCTCCGGATCGCGGGGCCCGAACAGTCCCGTCAGGCCCAGATGGACCACGAGCGCCGCCACCGACCAGGCCAGCAGCGCCCCCTTGGCGCCCAGTTTCAGCGGCGCCGCGAACGTCACCCCTTTGCCCACGTCCTTGGCGTGGGCGATCACGTCCTGGGTGGGCCCGAGCCACACCCCGATCCGCCATGCCAGCAGCGATCCGAGGAGCCCGCCGACGCCGAGGGCCGCCACCAGGGGGACGCCGCCGCGCCGCCGCAGCAGGAAGGCGACCACCGCGCTGAGTGCCCCGAAGGCCAGCGCGAGCAGGGTGAAGGTGCCGTCGACGCCGACCGCCTGCTCGCCCTCGGAGTCCTTGAAGTAGACGATCCACCGGTTGTCGGCCAGATCGCCGACCAGCGGCACGGTCGGTGCCAGCTTCCACCACAGCACGCCCAGCAGCGCGCCGGAGAGGGCGACCGCCAGCACGGTCACGGCGGCCTGCCGCACTTCGGTCAACATCCCGGGGCCGTCCTGTTCGCCGTGGTGGTCGTGCGGGGCGCCGAAGGCGGTATCCACCGCGTGCGCACCGGCGGACGGCGGCACCGGCCCGCCCTGGTACGACGGGCGTTCGTTCGGCGGCGGTGGCGGAGTCAGAGGTGCGGTCACCGTGCCATCGTGCCAAACCCGACTGTGCGGCGCGTCACCGGACGGCGGCCCGGCGGTACGCCCAGGTGGCGACGGCCAGCGAGATCACCCCGACCGCGGCGCACACCGCGAGGTCGCCGAGGACGAAGGCCCAGTCGGGCCGCGGGCCGAACGTGCGGGCGAATGCCTCCACGCCGTAGGTGGAGGGCAGCAGGTCCCGCGCCAGGCGGACCACCCCCGGCAACCGCTCGGGCGGCAGCACGCCGAGCAGCAGCGCCGCCGACATGCCGAGCTGGCCCAGCAGGGTGGCGAACTCGGGCCGGGGCGCGAGCAGGCCCAGCGCCGCGCCCAGTCCGGCGAGTGCGGCGCCGGCCAGCGGGATCACGGCCACCAGGACCCACAGGTGGGTCATCGGCAGCCCGAACAGCAGGCACCCGAACACCGCCGTCACCACGGTCCCGGGCACGGTGAAGGACGCGTACGCGCCCGCCGCGCCCAGCACCACCGCGGCGGGCGGCACGGGCAGCGTCGCGTAGTGGTCGAGGCCGCCGCTCGCGCGGAGCTGGCCGAAGTACTGGGCGAGGAGGTTCAGCGCGACGAAGGCCACGACGAGTACCGCCGAACCGGCGACCACGGCCTGCGCCTCGCCGCCGCCGTCCACGACGCCGCGCATCAGGATCATGATGCCGATCGACTGGAAGGTCGCCACGAACAGCAGCGGGATGCGCGCGACCCGCGCCCGGGACAGTTGCGCCCGGTACACGGCCACCAGGGAGGGCCACAGCCGCGCCTTGGGCCCCAGCTCGCCCGGACCGGCCACGCGCTGCTGTTCGACGGCCAGGGCAGCGCCCGGCAGGACATCGGCGGGTACGGCACTCACGTCGCGCTGTTCCCCTTCGCTAGGGTCGTTCGAAGCGGTCGCCCTGATGGGTACGGATGCGGCGGCCGGTGTTCTCACCGCTCGCGTGCTCAAGCCCTCACCAGCCCCTGCCGGGCGGCGCCGCCCAGCGCCAGGTAGACGTCCTCCAGGCTGGGCGTGGCCAGGGTGAAGTCGTCCAGGGCGGCGAAGGCCGCGCCGCCGGTGACGGTGGCGACGACCGCGCGGGCCTCCTCGGGGGCGAGCCGCAGGGTCCAGCGGCGCCCCGACTCGACGACGCGGTCGCGCAGGGCGGCGACCTCCGGGACGTGCAGCGGTGCGCTCTCGCGCCACACCAGGTCGACGCGGACCTCTCCGGCGACCTTCTCCTTGAGTCCGGAGGGCGTGTCGCAGGCGATCACGCGGCCCCGGTCGAGGACGGCGACCCGGTCGAGTACGGTCTCGGCCTCGATGACGTTGTGGGTGACGAGCAGCACGGTGGTGCCGTGTTCGGCGCGGCGCCGGTCGACGGCCGACCAGACCGCGCGCCTGGCCACCGGGTCCATGCCGGTGGTCGGCTCGTCCAGGACGAGCAGCGGGCGCTCCCCCACCAGCGCGGTGGCGAAGCAGGCCAGGCGGCGCTGGCCGCCGGAGAGCTTCTTGATCGGGCGGGCGGCGAGGGGGGTCAGACCCAGTTCCTCGAGGACGGCGTCCCGCTCGGCGCGCGCCCGTCGCACCTCCAGGCCGCGCAGCCGCCCGGTGGTCTCGGCGGCGAGCGACACGGTCAGCTCGTCCAGGGCGCTGGACTCCTGTCCGAGGTAGGCGAGGATCCGCGCGGCCAGGTCCGGGTGGCGCACGATGTCGTGCCCGAGGATCTCGACGCCGCCGCGATCGGGGCGCATCAGCCCGGTGAGCTGGCGTACGAGGGTGGACTTGCCGGCGCCGTTCGGTCCGAGCAGTCCGAAGATCTCACCGCGGCGGATGTCCAGGGTCACGTCGTCGGTGGCCCGTACCTCGGGAGTCGCCGGAACGCCGCGCCTGCCGCGTACGGCGGGATAGGTCTTGGTCAGTCCGCGCACCACGCACACGGCATCGCCACCGGGTCGAAGTGCCTGTGCCGCGCGCGTACTCACAAGGGACGAGACTACGGGGTCGGTCCTCGCGCCCCGCTTCCGGGTCCGCCCATAAGTGTCGATTCAGCCGGGGGAATGCGAGGGGGAATGCCAGGGCAATGCCCGGGGAATGCCGGAGGGATGCCAGGGGATCTCACTCCGCCGCGGGGGTGCGTTCGGTCGCCGTCCGGACGTCGATCTCCCGCCAGAACCCGGCCCGGATCGCGTACCGGTCGTGTTCGTCGATCTGGTCGTCCTTGTGGGCCAGCAGACCGAAGCGGGCCGCGTAGCGCAGCAGCTCCCCGTCCACGCGGTGCGGGATGCGGGGGTACATCCCGGAGAGCTTCTGCAGGTGGCCCTGGTCGCCGAGGCGGTCCAGCCAGCGGCGGGCGAAGACCTGCCCGACCTCGTACGGGTCGCCGCCGACCGTGGTGATGTCCTCCTCGCGGTCGGCCCAGCGCTGCTCGGCGGTGGTGAGCTGGGCCAGCGTCGGCAGGGAGGCGGCCTCGGACGGCTCGGCGGCGGTCCGGTCGACCCAGCCCTTGTCGGAGGACCAGCGCAGGGTGGCGCTCGTCGGCTGCGGGGCGGGGTGGGAGCCGGGGGCACGCAGGGCGGCGAGGTCCTTGGGGGTGGGGACGCCCTTGGCGGGCGGCACCCGCTCGTCGGTGCCGGTCGGGCGGGCGGTGGTCGTGGTGGGGTGCTCGGGTTCCTCGACGGGCCGTTCGGGGGCGGCGGAGAGGGCGGACTCGGGCAGCGGCGCGGAGAGGATCGCGGCGATCTCGGGGCGGGGCACGGGCGACGGCGCGCAGATACCGCCGATCTCCTTGGCGCGTACCGCCTTCGTGATCCAGATGCGGTCCAGCACGCGTCGTTCGTCGGCCTCGGCGACCAGGTCCTCGGACTGGTTGTAGTCGCCGTCGGCGGCCTGTACGGCCCACAGGTGGACGGCGACGCCGTGTTCCTTCGCGGCCATCAGGCCGGGCAGCAGGTCGCCGTCGCCGGTCACCAGGACGACGTCGGAGCAGGCGCGGTTGCGGGCCAGCTCGGTCAGTTCGGCGTGCATGGCGGCGTCCACGCCCTTCTGCGCCCAGCGTCCGTCACTGCGCGTGAGGGCGCCGAGCCGGACGGTGACCCGGGGCATCACGCGCAGCCGCCGGTGTTCGGGCTGCGGGACGCGGTCGGGGGCACCGTCGAACCAGTAGATGCGCAGCAGGGGCTGCTGCGTGTCGGACTCGGCGCGGTCGCGCAACCCCTGGATGAGGGCGGCGTGATCGACGGTGATGCGCGAGCGCGAGGGCTCCCCGGCGAGGAGACTCGCGGCCGCCCCCAGCAGATACCCGGCGTCCACCAGGACGATGCAGCGGTCCACGCGATCCACCCTCTTTCCGGGAGGTTTGCTTCGGGCTTCCTTCGAGTCTGCCCGACCGCGCGGAGGTTAACGGCCCGAACTCGATCTTCGGCGTGGCGTTTCGGCACCTCGGGCGCCGGCCGGACCGTGTCACACACGGTAATTGCCCGATATGCGTTCTTTGTTGGCCTATGTGAATCTGGTTGCGGTCCTGGCCCCCAGATCCCCCTCAGGAGGTAGATCACCATGGCCAAGAACAAGAACAATCGTGATCGTAAGCAGCCCCAGGCCGAGCGCTCCCCGCACCAGGCCCCCGACTCGGCCGTGCTGGACCGCGAGGAACAGCACTCCCCGTCGCTGACGACACCCGGCGACGCGGCCTCCCGCAAGCGGCAGAAGCGCTTCGGCCACAACTGACATCCACGACGAGGGGCGCACCCGGCAAGCAACCGGGGGCGCCCCTCGCTCGTTTCTACGCTCGCTTCTCCGCTCGTTGCTCCGCTCGGCTCTCCGCTCAGCCCGCCAGGCAGGACGGCCCGAGCAGCACCTTCAGGTCTCCGAACAGGGCCGGATCGGGCTTCACCCGGTGCCGGTCCAGGCGCAGCACCGTCGTCTTCGTCGGCCCCTGAAGCTTGATCCGCACCTCGCTGTCGCCCCGGTGGTGCGTGAGGATCTCGCCGAGGCGGCTGACCATCGGCGGCGTGACACGGGTCGCCGGGATGGTGAGGACCACGGGCGCGTTGGCCCCCGCGTTGGACAGGTCGGGGATCATCAGCTCCATCGCGACCAGCCTCGGCACGTCCTCGCGCTTGTCGAGGCGCCCCTTGACGAACACCACGGCGTCCTCGACGAGTTGCGTGGACACCAACTGGTACGTCGCGGGGAAGAACATGCACTCCAGCGAGCCGGCGAGATCCTCGACGGTGGCGATGGCCCAGGCGTTGCCCTGCTTGGTCATCTTGCGCTGGAGGCCCGAGATGATGCCGCCGATGGTGACGACCGCGCCGTCGCCGAAGTCACCGCCGGTGAGCTGCTGGATGCCCGCGTCGGCCTTGTCGGACAGCACGTGCTCCAGGCCGAAGAGCGGGTGGTCGGAGACGTAGAGCCCGAGCATCTCCCGCTCCTGGGCGAGCAGATAGGTCTTGTCCCACTCGTCCTCGCCGAAGACGACGTCGAGTCCGAAGCCGGGCTCCTCGCTCTGCTCCTCGCCCATGCCGCCGAAGAGGTCGAACTGGCCCTCGGCCTCCTTGCGCTTGACCGCGACCACATTGTCGATCATCGGTTCGTACTGCGCGGTCAGGCCCTTGCGGGTGTGCCTCATCTCGTCGAAGGCGCCGGCCTTGATCAGCGACTCCGTCGTCCGCTTGTTGCAGACGACGGCCTCCACCTTGTCCAGGTAGTCGGGGAAGGAGGCGTACTTCCCCTTGGCCTTGCGGCTTCTGATGATCGACTCGACGACGTTGGTGCCGACGTTGCGCACGGCGGACAGGCCGAAGAGGATCACGTCGTCGCCCTGCGCGGCGAAGTTCGACATGGACTCGTTGACGTTGGGCGGCAGCACCTTGATGCCCATGCGCCGGCACTCGTTCAGATAGACGGCCGACTTGTCCTTGTCGTCCTTGACCGAGGTGAGCAGGGCCGCCATGTACTCGGCCGGGTAGTTCGCCTTCAGGTAGCCGGTCCAGTACGAGACCAGTCCGTACGCGGCGGAGTGCGCCTTGTTGAAGGCGTAGCCGGCGAAGGGGACCAGCACGTCCCACAGGCCCTGGATCGCCTCGTCGCTGTAGCCGTTCTTCCTGGCGCCCTCCTGGAACAGGACGAAGTTCTTCGCCAGTTCGTCGGGCTTCTTCTTGCCCATCACGCGGCGCAGGATGTCGGCCTCGCCGAGCGAGTAGCCCGCGATGATCTGGGCGGCCTTCTGCACCTGCTCCTGATAGACGATCAGGCCGTAGGTGACGGACAGGACCTCCTGGAGGGGCTCCTCCAGCTCCTTGTGGATCGGCGTGATCTCCTGGAGGCCGTTCTTGCGCAGCGCGTAGTTGGTGTGCGAGTCCATGCCCATGGGGCCGGGACGGTAGAGCGCGGAGACGGCGGAGATGTCCTCGAAGTTGTCGGGCTTCATCAGCCGCAGCAGGGAGCGCATCGGTCCGCCGTCGAACTGGAAGACGCCGAGCGTGTCGCCGCGCTGGAGCAGTTCGAAGGTCGTGGGGTCGTCCAGCGGCAGCGACAGCAGGTCGAGGTCGACGCCCTTGTTGGACTTCACCATCTTGACGGCGTCGTCCATGATCGTGAGGTTGCGCAGGCCGAGGAAGTCCATCTTCAGCAGGCCGAGCGACTCGCACTGCGGGTAGTCCCACTGCGTGATGGTCACGCCGTCCGTGTGCCGCACCCAGAGCGGGGCGTGGTCGACGATCGGCTCGCTGGACATGATGACGCCGGCGGCGTGCACGCCCATCTGCCGGACCAGGCCCTCGACGCCCTTGGCGGTGTCGATGACCTTCTTCACGTCCGGCTCGGCCTCGTACATCCCGCGGATCTCGCCGGCCTCGCTGTAGCGCGGGTGCGTCGGGTCGGTGATGCCGTTGAGGTCGATGCCCTTGCCGAGGACGTCGGCGGGCATGGCCTTGGTGAGCCGGTCGCCCATCGCGTACGGGTAGCCGAGGACGCGCGCGGAATCCTTGATGGCGTTCTTCGCCTTGATCTTGCCGTACGTCCCGATCATGGCGACCTTGTCGGCGCCGTACTTCTCGGTCACGTACCTGATCACCTCGACGCGCCTGCGCTCGTCGAAGTCGATGTCGACGTCGGGCATGGAGAGACGCTCGGGGTTCAGGAACCGCTCGAAGATCAGGCCGTGCGGGATGGGGTCGAGGTCGGTGATGCCCATCGCGTACGCCACGATCGAACCGGCCGCGGAGCCTCGGCCGGGGCCGACCGCGATGCCCTGGTTCTTGGCCCACATGATGAAGTCGGCGACCACGAGGAAGTAGCCGGGGAACCCCATCTGGATGATGACGTCCATCTCGTACTCGGCCTGCTTCTGGCGGTCCTCGGGGACCTGGCCCGAGAAGCGGCGCTCCATGCCGCGGCGGACCTCCTCCTGGAACCAGGTGACCTCGGTGAAGCCGTCGGGGATGTCGAACTTCGGCATGAGGTCGCGCTTCTCGAACATGCCGGTGGTGTCGATCATCTCGGCGATCAGGCGCGTGTTGGCGCAGCCCTCCTGCCAGGCGTCGGAGGAGTCGACGGCGTACATCTCGTCCGTCGACTTCAGGTAGTAGCCGGTGCCGTTGAACCGGAAGCGGTCCGGGTCGGAGAGGTTCTTGCCGGTCTGGATGCACAGCAGGGCGTCGTGGGCGGTCGCCTCGTGCGCGTACGTGTAGTGCGAGTCGTTCGTCACCAGGGGCGGGATGCCGAGCTTCTTGCCGATCCGCAGCAGGTCCTCGCGGACCCGGTGCTCGATGTCGATGCCGTGGTCCATCAGCTCCAGGAAGTAACGGTCCTTGCCGAAGATGTCCTGGTAGTCGGCGGCCGCCTTCAGCGCCTCGTCGAAGTGGCCGAGGCGCAGCCGGGTCTGCACCTCGCCCGAGGGGCAGCCGGTGGAGGCGACGATGCCCTCGGACCACTGACTGATGGTCTCCTTGTCCATCCGGGGCCACTTCTGCAGCCAGCCCTCGGCGTAGGCGTCGGAGGAGAGGCGGAAGAGGTTGTGCAGGCCGGTGCTGTTGGTCGCCCACATGGTCTTGTGGGTGTAACCGCCCGAACCGGAGACGTCGTCCCGCTTCTGGTGCGGCTGGCCCCACTGGATCTTGCGCTTGTTGCGCCGCGACTCGGGGGCGACATACGCCTCGATCCCGATGATCGGGGTGACCCCGGCCGACTTCGCGGAGTGGAAGAAGTCGTACGCCCCGTGCAGGTTTCCGTGGTCGGACATGGCGATGTGCGACATGCCCATCTCGTTGCAGGCGTTGAACATGTCCTTGAGCCGCGCGGCACCGTCCAGCAGCGAGTACTGGGTGTGGACGTGCAGGTGCGTGAACGGCGATTTGGACACGTTCGGCCTCCTCAGAGAACAATGAGTGACTGGCTGCGGTCAGTCCGGGGGGTCAGCGTCGAAGTCTATGCCTCGCCACTGACACTCCGAGGCTCACCACGCGTACCTTCTGGGGCGGGCACTCCCGCACCCCTTCGAACGTTGGCCCGAGTGGAGATCCGCTCCACTCGTCAGGCACCACCCGCACCAGGAGGCACCAGGCATGTCGGTCCCGCAGCTCAACGAGGAGCACCGCGGCGAGGAGATCCTCGCCGTCTTCGACACCGCCTTCGGCCGGCTGCTGGCCGCGGATCCCGCGGCGTTCCGCGTGAAGTTCCGGAAGATGGCGGCCTCGGCCTTCGCGTTCTACCGCGGTACCGCCGGCCTCTTTTACCGTGATTTGACCGAGGACCCGGCGTTCGGTGATCAGCACGGCGGCGCCTACCTGGACGAGCGGACCTCCCGGGTGTGGATCCACGGCGACCTGCACGCCGAGAACTTCGGCACCTACATGGACTCCACGGGCCGGCTGATCTTCAACGTCAACGACTTCGACGAGGCCTACGTCGGCCCCTTCACCTGGGACCTCAAGCGCTTCGCCGCCTCCGTCGCGCTGATCGGGTACGCGAAGGCGTTCAGCGACGAGCAGATCAGCGAGCTGGTGCGGGTGTACGCGGGCGCGTACCGCGAGCGGATCCACGCCCTGTCCACCGGCGCCAAGAGCGACGAGGTGCCGCCCTTCACGCTGGACACCGCGGAGGGGCCGCTGCTGGGCGCGCTGCGTGTCGCCCGCTCCCTGACCCGCTTCGGGCTGCTGGACTCGATGACCGAGATCCGTGACTTCGAGCGCCGTTTCGCTCCCGGCGGCGGCTCCATCGAGCTGGACGCCGCCACCCGCTACAAGGTGCTGGCGGCCTTCGACGGCTATCTGGAGACGCTCCCGGAGTCCTCCCTGGCCCGTCCGGACTCCTACCGCGTGAAGGACGTCGTCGGCCGCCGGGGCATCGGCATCGGGTCGGCCGGCCTGCCCTCGTACAACATCCTGCTGGAGGGCAACAGCGACGCCCTGGAGAACGACGTCGTGATCTACATCAAGCAGGCCCAGACCCCGGCCGTCTCCGAGCACATTACCGACCGGGCGATCCGGGACTACTTCCAGCACGAGGGCCACCGCACGGTGATCTCCCAGCGCGCCCTCCAGGCGCACGCCGACCCGTGGCTGGGCTGGACCGAGCTGGACGGCTCCGGTCAGCTCGTCGCCGAGGTCTCCCCGTACGCCGTCGACCTGGACTGGGGCGACATCGACGACCTGGACGAGATCGCCGAGGTCGTCGCCGACCTGGGCCGGGCCACCGCCACCATGCACGGGGCGGCCGACGACCAGTCCGGGGAGTCCCTGGTGCCGTTCTCCACCGAGCGGGCCATCGACGCGGCGATCGCCGCCGACGAGGAGGGGTTCGCTCCCCTGCTGATCGACTTCGCCCACCGCTACGGCGCACGCGCTCGCGCCGACCACCAGACCTTCGTCGACCTGTTCCGCAACGGCCGGATCCCGGGTCTGTGACCATTCCGGTTCGGTAACCGTCGGCCGTCTCACAGGAACCCTTTAGGGGTCCCTTACCGGGCCCCGTGACACACTCTTCTACTGCTATGGACATATCCGGAACCCCGCTCAGAGCCGTACGCGCGGCGCTGTTCACGGCGCTCGTCGTGACCCTCAGCACCGCGTCGCACGTGCTGCTGTCCGGGGTTCCGCTGCCGCTGAGCACGGTGGCCGCGGTCACCGCCGCCGTGTTCCTGATCGCGTACGCCCTGGCCGGGCGGCGCGAGCGCGGCTTCGGGCGGATCGCCGCCCTGCTGATCCCGCTGGAGCTGGCCGCCGACACGGTCTTCACCACCGGCCAGCACGTCTGCTACGGCCGGACGGGCGGCCCCGTCGCGGGACCGCTGCGCTCCGTCGGCTTCGACGTGCTGTGCGGCGACGGCACAGGTGTCGGGACCGGCGTCGCCGCCCCGCTGACGCGGGTGACGGGCGCCGACACCGACCGGATCGCGGCCCTGCTCGCCCACGCCGACCCCGCGACCGCCTGGCTGCTGCTCGGCGCCCACGTCGGTGTCGGCCTGCTCGCGGCGGCCTGGCTGCGGCGCGGCGAGCGCGCGCTGGCCCAGGCGCTGAGCGCGGTGGCCGCGACCACCTTCCGGCCGCTGCTGCTCGCCGTCGCGGCCGTGAGCGTGCGCCGGGCCCCGTCGGCGCACCGCCCGGCGCTCCCGGCCCGCCGCACCACCGGCGCCCGCGAGCGGATCCTCACGCACTCCCTGGGACGGCGCGGACCGCCCCTGTGCCCGGTCGCCTTCGTGTGACCCGACCGAGCACAGCAGTGGCCCTGTACGTACTTCCGCACACGTCCGTGTGCGCGTCCCCGGAGAGATCACCATCATGAGCAAGCGGAACAGTCAGTCGGCGAAGTCGGCGGCCCGTGAGCGCCTGCGCCAGGAGCGCGAGCGCCAGGCCAAGCGCGACAAGGTCAAGCGGCAGGTCATCGTGGCCGCCTCCATCGTCGGCGTGCTGGCGATAGCCGGCGGCATCAGCTACGCCGTCGTGCAGGGCAACAAGCCCAGCGGCTGGGAGAAGGCCGCCGAGGCGAAGGTGGTGGCCCCGGCCAACACCTCCGGCAAGGACGGCACCACGATCGTCATGGGCGAGTCCAAGTCCGACAACGTCATCCACCTCTACGAGGACCCGCGCTGCCCGGGCTGCGCCGCCATGGAGCAGAGCATCGGCGAGACCGTCAACAAGGGCATGGAGGACGGCGACTACAAGCTCTCCTTCACCGTCGGCACCTTCCTCGACGGCAACCTGGGCGGCGAGGGCTCGAAGAACGCGCTCAGCGCCCTCGGCGCCGCGCTGAACGTCGGCCCCGAGGCGTTCATCGACTACAAGACCGCGCTGTACTCCACCAAGTACCACCCGGAGGAGTCGACCGACGAGTTCGCCAAGGACGACTACCTGATCAAGGTGGCGGACACGGTGGACGCCCTGAAGGACAACAAGAAGTTCCAGAACGCCGTGGAGAAGGGCACCTACGACGCCTGGGCGATGCGGATGAGCAAGTCCTTCGACGAGTCCGACGGTGTGCAGTCGACCCCGACGATCAAGATCAACGACAAGGTGATCGAGACTCCGAGCACGACCGAGGCCTGGCAGAAGGCCCTCAAGGACGCCGGCGTCACCAAGTGACCCGGTGATCCCCGGCTGACGAGCGGGCGAACTTTCGCGAGTTCGCCCGCTCGCGCGGGTACCGATCAGTAACGTGATCGGCCGTGACCAGTCGACACAGATCGTCCGAGACCACCGTCCCGTCGTCCGCGTCGTCCGCCGCGCGCGCGACCACTCGAACTCCCAGCCGAACTCCCAGCCGCCGTACGGTCGTCAAGGCCGCGGCGGCCGGCGCCGCCCTGGCCGCCCCGCTCGCCGCGGCCCTGCCCGCCGGCGCGGCCGGCGCGGCCCCCGCCTTCCTGCACGGCGTCGCCTCCGGCGATCCGCTGCCCGACGGCGTCCTGCTGTGGACCCGGGTGACACCGACGCCCGAGGCCATACCCGGCTCCGGAGCCGGCCCGGACACCGAGGTGAGCTGGGTCGTCGCCACGGACAAGGCCCTCACGGACATCGTCGCCAAGGGGTCCGTCACCGCGACGGCAGCCTCCGACCACACCGTGAAGGCGGACATCCGGGGCCTGCTGCCCGCCACGGACTACTGGTTCCGTTTCTCCGCCGGTCCCACCGCCTCCCCCGTCGCCCGCACCCGCACCGCCCCCGCGCACGACGCGGCCGTCACCGGCCTGCGCTTCGGCGTGGTCTCCTGCGCCAGCTGGGAGGCCGGGTACTTCTCCCCGTACCGCCATCTCGCGGCCCGCGGCGACCTGGACGCCTGGCTGCACCTGGGCGACTACATCTACGAGTACGGCACCGGCGAGTACGGCACCCGCGACACCGTCGTACGCCCGCACGCGCCCGCCCACGAGATCCTCACGCTCGCCGACTACCGGATCCGGCACGGCCGTTACAAGACCGACCCCGACCTCCAGGCGCTGCACGCCACGGCGCCGGTCGTGGCGATCTGGGACGACCACGAGATCGCCAACGACACCTGGTCCGGGGGTGCCGAGAACCACACCGAGGGCGCCGAGGGGACCTGGGCGGCACGACAGACGGCCGCCAAGCGGGCCTACTTCGAGTGGATGCCGGTCCGCCCCGCGATCGCCGGCACCACCTACCGGCGGCTGCGGTTCGGCAAGCTCGTCGACCTCTCGCTCCTGGACCTGCGGTCCTTCCGTTCGCAGCAGGTGGCGCTCGGCAGCGGCGAGGTCGACGACCCCGGGCGCACCCTCACCGGCCGCGCCCAGCTCGACTGGCTCAAGGCGGGCCTCAAGGCCTCCGACGCCACCTGGCGGCTGGTCGGCAACCCGGTGATGATCTCGCCGTTCGCGATCGGCGCGCTCCCCGCCTCGCTGCTCGGGCCGCTCGCCGAGCTGCTCGGGCTGCCGAAGGAGGGCCTCGCCCTCAACACCGACCAGTGGGACGGGTACACCGACGACCGCCGCGAGCTGCTGGCCCACCTGCGCGCGAACGCCGTCCGCAACACCGTGTTCCTGACCGGCGACATCCACATGGCGTGGGCCAACGACGTGCCGTACAACGCCAGCACGTACCCGCTGTCCGCCTCGGCGGCCACGGAGTTCGTCGTCACCTCGGTGACCTCGGACAATCTCGACGACATCGTGAAGGTCCCCGAGGGCACCGTCTCGGCGATCGCCGCGCCGGTGATCCGGGCCGCGAACCGGCACGTCCACTGGGTCGACACCGACCGGCACGGCTACGGCGTGCTGGACATCACGGCGGACCGGGCGCAGATGGACTACTACGTCGTCTCCGACCGGACCGACGCGGACGCCACGTCCGCCTGGGCCCGCTCCTACCGCACGCGCAGCGGGACCCAGCGGGTCGAGCGCGTCTACGCGCCGGTCTGATCCCCGGTCACGTCCGCCTCTTCCAGCTCTTCCGCCTCTTCCAGCTCTTCCGGCTCTTCCGGCTCTTCCAGCTCTTCCAGCGAGTCGAGGAAGCCGAGCGCCACCCGCCAGGTGGCCTCGGCCGCCTCCGCGTCGTAGTCCGGCAGCTCGGGGTCGGTGTAGAGGTGGCCGGCGCCGGCGTATCTGTGCACCTCGACGTCGGCGCCGATCCGGCCCATCTGGAGATACCAGGCGCTGAGCCAGTCGTCCGTCTCGAAGGGGTCCGGCTCGGCCACGTGCAACTGGACCGGCAGCTCGTCGACCGAGGCGTTGGGCGCGAGGTCCGAGGTGCCGTGCAGGAGCAGCAGTCCGCGCGCCCGGTGATCGCCCAGGGCGAGGGTCTGGGCGATGGAGGCGCCGAGCGAGAACCCGGCGTACACCAGTCCCCGCTCGGAATAGGGCGCGGCGGCCAGCACGGCCCGCTTCAGCAGCTCCTCCCGGCCGATCCCGTCCTGATGGGCCATGCCCTCCTCGACCGAGTCGAAGGTACGGCCCTCGAAGAGGTCCGGGGTCCACACCTGGTGCCCGGCGTCGCGCAGCCGGTCGGCGGCCTGCCGCACCGCGGGCCTCGGGCCGAGGGTCGAGTGAAAGAGCACGATGTTCATGAGGCCATGGTGCCAGCCGGGTGTGACAACGCGGTGCCGGGCGATGCCGGGCGGCAACCGGGACAGGACATAAGTCACAGGTTCACCGCTTGGCGATGGCGGAGGTTACGTTCGAGGGCATGGAGACGATACTCCGCCCGCTGATCGTGGTCGGCGGCTCAGTCCTGCTGACCCTGGTCATCGGCTGGGCCACCGACCTGTTGCTGCGCAAGGCCGACGGACGACACCCCGAGACACCTCTGTGGGACCTGCTGCGCCAGGCCCGCGTCCCCTACCAGATCGTGCTCTGCGCGGGGCTGCTGAGAGGGTCGTACGTCGAGGCCGAGGTGTTCCCGGAGCACCAGACGGGGGTCGGCCGGACACTGACGCTGGCGCTGATCGGATCGGTCGCCTGGCTGGTGATCCGGATCGCCGCGGCGGTCGTCGAGACGTCCTACGCCCGTTACGCGCACGCCCACGCCGAGCGGGCCCCGGCGCGGGTGCGGCGCGTGCGGACCCAGGTGTCGCTGATCATGAGGGTGGTCTCGGCGGTCGTCGGCGTGATCGCCGTGGCGTCGATGCTCCTGACGTTCCCGGCGATGCGCGCGGCGGGCGCCTCGCTGCTGGCCTCGGCCGGCATCATCGGCATCGTCGCCGGTGTGGCCGCCCAGTCCACGCTGGGCAACCTGTTCGCCGGGTTCCAGATCGCCTTCGGCGACATGGTGCGCATGGGCGACACGGTCGTGGTGGACGAGGAGTGGGGCACCGTCGAGGAGATCACGCTGACGTATCTGACCGTGCGCACCTGGGACGAGCGCCGGATCACGATGCCGGTGTCGTACTTCACCTCGAAGCCGTTCGAGAACTGGTCGCGCGGCAGCCCGCAGATGACCGGCACCGTCTACTGGCACCTCGACCACACGGCGCCGCTGGAGCCGATGCGCGAGCGGCTGCGCGACATCCTGCGCGAGTGCCCGGCCTGGGACGGGCGCAGCTACAACCTGACCGTCACGGACACCACCCCGACCACCATGGAGGTACGGGCCCTGGTGACGGCGAAGGACGCGGACGACATCTGGACGGTACGGGTCACCGTCCGCGAGGAGATGATCCGCTGGCTGGCCGACGAGCACCCGTACGCGCTGCCGCGGGTCAACACGGCGGACGCGGCCCTGCGCCCGCCCCGCGACGGTGTCCCCCACGCCCGCCGCTCCCCCGACGGCGAACCCCGCCGCTTCCCCGGACGGCCGACGAAGAGTCTGTGAACCCCGGCCCGCACGATCGTCTGCCCGCGCTCATCTCAGGCTGCGTACGTCCAGGTGGCGCAGGACCCGGTCCACGATCTCCGGGTCGGCGCCGGCCTCGCTGCGGGCGGCCAGGATCTCGTGGCGGGCGGCGCTCAGCATCTCGCCCTGGATGCGCCGGACCCGTTTGATCCGCAACGCCCGCTGCTCCATCGCCTCGCGCCGCTCCTCGTCGCCGATGTCCGGGCTGATCCGCGCCCCGATGTCGACGGCCCGCCGCACCAACTGCTCGGAAAGCTCCTCCGGCAGCTCCTCGGCCGACTCGATCTCCTTGAGCCGCTGCTTCGCCGCCTTGGCCGCCCTTACGGCAAGCTGCTTCTCGTAGTCCTTCTCCCGCTCGGTGTCCGCCCGCACGCCGAGCCGGCCCACCAGCCAGGGCAGCGTCAGACCCTGGAGCAGCAACGTGACCATGATCACGCCGAACGCGATGAAGACGAGCTCGTCGCGGTGCGGGAAGGCGGATCCGTCGTCCGTCTCCAGCGGGATGGCGAGCGCCAGCGCGACCGAGGCGACACCCCGCATCCCGGCCCACCACATGACGACGGTCTCCCGCATGGACATGGGGATGTCCTCGTCGTGGTCGCGTCTGGCGTGCAGCCGCTTCGTCAGCCAGGTGGCCGGCAGCAGCCACAGCAGCCGCACCAGGATCACCACGCCCACGACCGCCGCGGACCAGCCGAGCAGTTCGGCCCAGCGTCCGGAGGCCGTGCGGATCGCGTTGTGCAGCTCCAGACCGACCAGGCCGAAGGCGACTCCGGTGACGAGGGTGTCGACGACGTCCCACACGGTGTGCCCGGCGAGCCGGGTCATCACGTCGTCGGCGTCGAAGGCGTACTCGGCGAGGAACATCGCGGTGGTGAGCACCGCGAGCACCCCCGAGCCGTGCAGTTCCTCGGCCAGGACGTACGACCCGTACGGCACCAGCAGGGTCAGGCCGATCTGCAGGGTGGCGTCCCCCAGCAGGCCAAGGAGCTTGTTGGTGGCCCAGCCCAGCGCGAGGCCGACCGCGACGGCGACGACGGCGGACAGCACGAGGTCCAGCCCGGCCTGCCACGGCGAGAACGTGCCGCCGACGGCCGCGGCGATGGCCACGTGGTACAGGACGATGGCCGTGACGTCGTTGAAGAGCCCCTCGCCCTCCAGGATGGACACCAGGCGGCGCGGCAGCCCCAGTTGCCCGGCCACGGCGGTCGCCGCGACCGGGTCGGGCGGCGCGACCAGCGCGCCCAGCGCGAAGGCGGCGGCGATCGGCAGTCCCGGCACGATCGCACTGGCCACCGCGGCCACGCTGGCCATGGTGACGAAGACCAGCGCGACCGCCAGCAGGAAGATCGGGCGTTTGTTGGCCGCGAACTGCCGCCAGGACGTGCGCCGCACGGCCGCGTACAGCAGCGGCGGCAGCAGCGCGGGCAGGATGAGTTCGGGTGGGATGTCGACGTTGGGGACGAACTCGAGCAGCGCCAGCACGATTCCGAGCAGCGTCATCAGCACCGGGGCCGGCAGCCCGAGCCGGGCCCCGACGGGGACGCTCAGCAGGGCCCCGAACAGCAGCATGAACAACAGGGCCAACTGATCCACGGTCACCGCTCCAGTGGGGTCTAGGCGTTCACACGGCTGCCCTCAAGCGTGCCACGCCACCGGGCCCCACCAGCCCGTTCGGCACCTGCGGCTACAGGGCGCGCCGCATCGCGCGGTGGGGGATCCCGGCGTCCGGGAACTCGGGTCCGTACGCCTCGTACCCCAGTCGCTCGTAGAAACCCAGGGCATGGGTCTGCGCGTGCAGGTCCACCGCGGTGAGTCCACGCGCGCGTGCCGCGTCCTCGACGGCCCGCACCAGCGCGGCGCCGACACCCAGCCCGCGGGCCGCCGCGGTCACCGCGAGCCGGCCCAGGGAGCCGACGGCCGGGTCGCCGTCGCCGTTCTTCGCCGCGGCGGCCTCGCCGTGCAGGAGCCGGCCGGTGCCGAGCGGCACGCCGTCCTCCCGGACCGCGAGGACGTGCACGGCGGCGGCGTCGTAGGCGTCGTACTCGATGTCCTCGGGGACCTTCTGCTCCGCGACGAAGACGTCCTTGCGCACCGTGAAGCAGGCCTCCCGGTCGGCGGGGTCCTCGGCGACACGGACGCGGTAGGCCGGGGCGGAGCGTGCGGCGGACCGCGGGGCGCTCATCCGTAGGTCTCCTCGCGGACCAGGTCGAGGGCCTGCTGGAGGTCCTCCGGGTAGTCGCTGGCGAACTCGGCCCACTGGCCGTCGCCGGGGTGCTCGAAGCCGAGCCGGACGGCGTGCAGCCACTGGCGGGTCAGGCGCAGCCGCTTGGCGAGGGTGGGGTCGGCGCCGTAGGTGAGGTCGCCGACGCAGGGGTGGCGGTGGGCGGCCATGTGGACGCGGATCTGGTGGGTGCGGCCGGTCTCCAGCTTCACGTCCAGCAGGGAGGCGGCGCGGAAGGCCTCGATCAGGTCGTAGTGCGTCACGGAGGGCTTGCCCTCGGCGGTGACGGCCCACTTGTAGTCGTGCTGGGGGTGGCGGCCGATGGGGGCGTCGATGGTGCCGCTGGTCGGGTCGGGGTGGCCCTGCACGAGCGTGTGGTAGCGCTTGTCGACCGTGCGCTCCTTGAACTGGCGCTTGAGCGAGGTGTACGCGCGCTCCGACTTGGCCACCACCATCAGGCCGGAGGTGCCGACGTCGAGGCGGTGCACGATGCCCTGCCGCTCGGCGGCGCCGGACGTGGAGACCCGGTACCCGGCGGCGGCCAGGCCGCCGATGACGGTCGGACCGGTCCAGCCCGGGGACGGGTGGGCGGCGACACCGACCGGCTTGGCGATCACGACCACGTCCTCGTCGTCGTGCACGATCTCCATGCCCTCGACGGGTTCGGCGACCACCCGCACGGGCGCCGGGGCCTGCGGCATCTCGACCTCGAGCCAGGCGCCGCCGTGCACCCGTTCGGACTTTGCGACCACCGATCCGTCGACCTGGACCTTGCCCGCCGCGGCGAGTTCCGCGGCCTTGGTACGGGAGAAGCCGAACATGCGGGAGATGGCGGCGTCGACGCGCTCGCCCTCCAGGCCGTCGGGCACGGGCAGGGTGCGGATCTCGGGAAGCGTGCTCACCCGTCGAGTATGCCGGACGGACCGGACACTCCCGAACGCGCGCCCGGTCCCTGTGGACAACCGGCTCCGGCGGAGGTCAGTCCTTGTGGACGGTGCCGTCCGGGTCGAGGCCCCGGAAGGAGAGGATCACGATCAGGATGCCGCCGCAGACGATCGCCGAGTCTGCGAGGTTGAAGACGGCGAAGTGCTTGGGCGCGATGAAGTCCACGACCGCGCCCTCGAAGACGCCGGGCGAGCGGAAGATCCGGTCGGTGAGGTTGCCCAGGGCACCGCCGAGCAGCAGGCCGAGCGCGATCGCCCACGGCACGCTGCGGAGCTTGCGCGCGAGGCGGGCGATCACGACGATCACGGCCGCCGCGATCACCGTGAAGATGATCGTGAAGGCCTCGCCGAAGCCGAAGGCCGCGCCCGCGTTGCGGATCGCGGCAAACCTCAGCCAGTCCCCGATGATCTCGATCGGCTCGTGGTGCTCCAGCTTCGCGACCACGATCATCTTGCTGACCAGGTCGAGCAGGTAGGCGGACACGGCGACGGCGAACAGCACGGCGACCCGCCGTTTGCCCCGGGGGCGCTCCGGAGCCTGTTCCTGCTCCCGCTCGGCGTCGGGCCGCTCCTGCCCGTCCCCCGCCGCGTCGGGGGTGTCCGGAGTGTCCGGGGTGTCCGGAGTACCGATGATGCGCTCCGCCTCTGCCACGTGAGTCCCTCAGCCTAGGTCCTTGACTGAGGACGAGGGTACGTCACACCTTCCGCTCCGGCTGCTGGTCACTACCGGCGCTCCTGCTTCTGCTTGCACTCCACGCACAGGGTGGCCCTCGGGAAGGCCTGCATGCGCGCCTTGCCGATGGGGTTGCCGCAGTTCTCGCACAGTCCGTAGGTGCCGGCGTCCAGGCGTTCCAGGGCGCGCTCGGTCTGGGTGAGCACCTCGCGCGCGGTGGCGGCCAGCGCCAGTTCGTGCTCGCGCGTGATGTTCTTGCTGCCGGTGTCCGCCTCGTCGTCGCCCGCACCGTCCCCGGAGTCCCGCATCATGCCCTGCAGCGACCGCTCGGAGGAGTCGATCTCGGTGCGCAGCCGCAGGGCCTCGGACTGCAGCCCCGCGCGCGCCTCCTCGACCTCTTGCGGGGTCCAGGGTTCCTCGCCGGGACGTACCGCGAGGTCGCCGGGGTCGGCGGCGGCGCCGCGGGCCTTGGGAACAGCGGTCTTGGCCGCCGTGGCCGTGCCAGGAGTCTTCTTCGCAACCACCGTCGTGGCTCCCGTCTGCTCCGCGGCCTCGGCCGCGCCCACTTTCTTGGCAGTGCTCTTCTTCGCCGTGCTCTTCTTCGCCGCGGTCTTCTTGGCCGCCGCCTTCTTCGCCGCGGTCTTCTTCGCCGGGCTCTTCTCGGCCGCCGCCTTCTTCGCCGGGGCCTGCTTCGCGGTGCTCTTCTTGGCGGTGCTCTTCTTCGCCGCGGTCGGCTTCTTGGTGGCCGCCGCCTTCCCGGCGGCCGCCTTCCCGGCCGTCGTCCTCTTGGCAGCGGTCTCCTCCGCAGCCGCCTGCGACTGCTCTTCGGCGGTCTTCTTCGCCACCATGGCCGCGGCCCCTTCACATATTGTGATCTTGCGCGCGAATCGTGCTGGGACGATAAATCGACTCCGGCCCCGCGGCAACGGGGCACGCCGCCCGATTCGCCCGCCCACCGTGCGCCACGCGGCGAGCATGAATGCGTTGTGCCCAGCTCCCCGCCCGGTAATCCGCCGGGACGGCTCCCGGCCGGGACCGTCCGGGACCGTCCGGGAGGCCGGATGCCACGCGGCGGCATTCGGGTCACACAGGGCCATACGGAGGCCGTACGCCGCCCCGCCCCCGGCCGCCGCTTCCCCCGGCGCGAAAACCGGTCGGCCGCTGTCCGTGCGGCGCCGTACACTGGGCGGAGCGAAAAGCGTGGATGGGGACGAGTAGCGACGTCAGCAGCCCAGAGCGACCCGGGGACGGTGTGAGCCCGGGGGCGAGCGCGACGTGAAGATCACCCCGGAGCCGCCGGAAGAAAGCCCTGGCAGGACAGCCGGGGCTAGTAGAACCGGCTCGCGACCCCAATGAGGGGGCTCACCGGAGCACACGACGCACCGGCCGGGCCAAGGAGGGTGGTACCGCGGGAGCACGGCTCTCGTCCCTCTGACGGAAGGCAGCACGTCCGCCGGAGGAAGCTCGTTGAATACGCAGCCGCAGTACCGCCAGGTGCCCGCCCAGGTCGACCTGCCCGCGCTCGAACACGCGGTGCTCGACTTCTGGCGTGAGCAGAAGATCTTCGCCAAGAGCCTGGAGCAGTCCGAGGGCCGCCCCGAGTGGGTGTTCTACGAGGGCCCGCCCACCGCCAACGGCATGCCCGGCGCCCACCACATCGAGGCGCGCGTCTTCAAGGACGTCTTCCCCCGCTTCCGCACCATGCGCGGCTACCACGTGGGCCGCAAGGCCGGCTGGGACTGCCACGGGCTCCCGGTCGAGCTGGCGGTGGAGAAGGAGCTGGGCTTCACCGGCAAGCAGGACATCGAGGCGTACGGCATCGCCGAGTTCAACGCGAAGTGCCGCGAGTCGGTGACCCGGCACACCGACGCCTTCGAAGAGCTCACGACCCGCATGGGCTACTGGGCCGACCTCCAGGACCCGTACCGCACGATGGACCCCGAGTACATCGAGTCCGTCTGGTGGTCGCTGAAGGAGATCTTCAACAAGGGCCTGCTGGTCCAGGACCACCGCGTCGCCCCCTGGTGCCCCCGCTGCGGCACCGGCCTGTCCGACCACGAGCTGGCCCAGGGTTATGAGACGGTCGTCGACCCGTCCGTCTACGTCCGCTTCCCGCTCACCTCGGGACCGCTGGCCGGCGAGGCCGCCCTGGTCGTCTGGACGACGACCCCGTGGACCCTGGTCTCCAACACCGCGGTCGCCGCGCACCCCGACGTCACCTACGTCGTCGCGACCGACGGTGCCGAGAAGCTCGTCGTCGCCGAGCCCCTGGTCGCCAAGTCGCTCGGCGAGGGCTGGGAGACCACCGGGCAGTCCTTCACGGGCGCCGAGATGGAGCGCTGGACGTACCAGCGCCCGTTCGAGCTGGTCGAGTTTCCCGAGCCGGCCCACTACGTGGTGAACGCCGACTACGTCACCACCGAGGACGGCACCGGTCTGGTCCACCAGTCCCCCGCCTTCGGTGAGGACGACCTCAAGGTCTGCCGCGCCTACGGCCTGCCGGTGGTCAACCCGGTCCGCCCGGACGGCACCTTCGAGGAGGACGTCCCGCTGGTCGGCGGCGTCTTCTTCAAGAAGGCCGACGAGCGGCTCACCGAGGACCTGGACGAGCGGGGCCTGCTCCTCAAGCACATCCCCTACGAGCACAGCTACCCGCACTGCTGGCGCTGCCACACCGCGCTGCTGTACTACGCGCAGCCGTCCTGGTACATCCGCACCACGGCCGTCAAGGACCGTCTCCTCGAGGAGAACGAGAAGACCAACTGGTACCCCGACTCGGTCAAGCACGGCCGGTACGGCGACTGGCTGGACAACAACATCGACTGGGCGCTCTCCCGCAACCGCTACTGGGGCACCCCGCTGCCCATCTGGCGCTGCGAGGAGAACCACCTCACGGTGGCAGGCTCCCGCGCCGAACTGACCGGGCTGACCGGCACCGACCAGTCCGCCCTCGACCCGCACCGCCCGTACATCGACGAGGTCACCTTCGCCTGCCCGCAGGACGGGTGCGGCAAGACCGCCTCGCGCGTCCCGGAGGTCATCGACGCCTGGTACGACTCGGGTTCGATGCCGTTCGCGCAGTGGGGCTACCCGCACAAGAACAAGGAACTCTTCGAGTCCCGCTACCCGGCGCAGTTCATCTGCGAGGCCATCGACCAGACCCGCGGCTGGTTCTACACGCTGATGGCGGTCGGCACCCTGGTCTTCGACAAGTCGTCGTACGAGAACGTCGTCTGCCTCGGCCACATCCTCGCCGAGGACGGCCGCAAGATGTCCAAGCACCTGGGCAACACCCTGGACCCGGTCCCGCTGATGGACCGCCACGGCGCGGACGCCGTCCGCTGGTTCATGGCGGCCGGCGGCTCCCCTTGGGCGGCCCGCCGCGTCGGCCACGGCACCATCCAGGAAGTCGTCCGCAAGACGCTCCTCACCTACTGGAACACGGTCGCCTTCCAGGCCCTGTACGCCCGCACCTCGGGCTGGGCCCCCAGCGAGGCCGACCCGGCGCCCGCGGACCGCCCGGTTCTGGACCGCTGGCTGCTGTCCGAGCTGCACGCGCTCACCGACCAGGTCACGCGGGCGCTGGACGCCTACGACACCCAGCGCGCCGGCAAGCTGCTGTCCGCGTTCGTCGACGACCTGTCCAACTGGTACGTGCGCCGCTCCCGTCGCCGCTTCTGGCAGGGCGACAAGGCGGCGCTGCGCACGCTGCACGAGGTCGTCGAGACGGTCACCAAGCTGATGGCGCCGCTGACCCCGTTCATCACCGAGCGGGTCTGGCAGGACCTGGTGGTGCCGGTCTCCCCGGGCGCCCCGGAGTCGGTGCACCTGTCCTCGTGGCCCGAGGCCGACCTGTCGTCGATCGACCCGGAGCTGTCCAGGCAGATGGTCCTGGTCCGTCGCCTGGTCGAGCTGGGCCGCGCCACGCGCGCCGAGTCGGGTGTCAAGACCCGGCAGCCGCTCAGCCGGGCGCTGATCGCGGTGGCGGGCTTCGACGTGCTCTCCCCCGAGCTGCACACACAGATCACGGACGAGCTGAACGTCGAGTCCCTCGCGTCGCTGAGCGAGGTCGGCGGCTCGCTGGTCGACACGACCGCGAAGGCCAACTTCCGGGCGCTGGGCAAGCGGTTCGGCAAGCGCGTCCAGGACGTGGCGAAGGCCGTCGCCGGCGCGGACGCCGCCGCCCTGTCCCTCGCCCTGCGCGAGGGCTCGGCCTCGGTGGAGGTCGACGGCGAGACGATCGCCCTCGCCCCCGACGAGGTGATCATCACGGAGACGCCGCGCGAGGGCTGGTCGGTCGCCTCCGACTCGGGTGCGACGGTGGCACTGGACCTGGAGATCACGGAGGAGCTGCGCCGGGCGGGTCTCGCCCGGGACGCGATCCGCCTGATCCAGGAGGCCCGCAAGAACAGCGGCCTCGACGTCGCCGACCGGATCTCGCTGCGCTGGACGGCCACGGACCCGGTCACGATCGCGGCCCTGGCCGACCACACCGGTCTGATCGCCGACGAGGTCCTCGCGACGGACTTCGCGCAGGGCGAGGCGGACGACACGTACGGCGCCCCGTTCTCGGACGAGGGCCTGTCCTTGGTGTTCCGCCTGCGCAAGCAGTAGCCGCACCAGCAGCACCTGGGCCCGGCGCTCCTCATGCGAGAGGTGCCGGGCCCAGTGCTGTCCGTCGCAGCGCGACGAGGGGTGGGGGTGCTCACCGGCTACGGAGGAGTGCAAAGGGCGGGCCCCGGGTCAGAAACCCGGGGCCCGCCCTGAACGCTGCCGGCGGCTACGCCGTACTACCGGTCGTCGGTGCGAACCGGCTCAGTTGTCGTCCTCGTCGATCAGGAACCCGCGCATCGGCGAGGGCGCCTGCCCCATCGGCGACGGACCCTGCGGTCGCACCGGCGCCATCGGCTGGGTCATCGCGGGCGACATCTGCTGCTGACCGCCGTAGGACGGACCCGACTGGCCCGGCCCACCGCCCATCGACTGGTTGCCGCCGTACGACGGGGCGCTCGCGCCGGCCGGAGCCATCGAGGGCGCCGGGGACGGCGGCAGGGAGGCCGTCGCGGGCGTACGCGGCGGGGCCAGCGAGTCGTCCGCCTGGGTCTCCAACTGACGCAACTGGGACTCCAGGTACGACTTGAGCCGCGTCCGGTACTCGCGCTCGAAGCCGCGCAGGTCCTCGACCTTGCGCTCCAGCGTGGCGCGGGCCGACTCGAGCGAGCCCATCGCTACGCGGTGCTTCTCCTGCGCGTCCCGCTCCAGGGCGTCCGCCTTGGCACGGGCGTCCCGCTCGAGACCCTCGGCACGCGAACGCGCCTCGCCGACGATCTTGTTGGCCTCGGAACGGGCCTCGGCGATCGCCTGGTCGGCGGTCTGCTGCGCCAGCGAGAGGACCCGGGCGGCGCTGTCGCCACCGGGGCCGCCCTGACCGGGCATGCCGGGACCGCCGGGGCCACCGGGACCCTGCGGGCCGCCCATGGGGCCGCCCATCGGACCGGGACCCATCTGGCCCTGCATCGGACCCGGGCCCTGGCCCATCGGCCCCGGACCCTGACCCATCGGGCCGGGACCCTGCGGGCCACCCTGACCGCCGGGGCCGGCGGGCAGTTGCGGGGCGCCGCTCGGCAACTGGGGCGGACCACCCATGGGGCCACCCATCTGCTGCTGCGGCGGGCCCGATATGCCGGCGGGCACCGGAGCGCCGGGACCTCGCATGCCCTGCTGCGGCATACCGCCCTGCTGCGGGTGTCCCTGCTGGTGCGGGGGCTGGCCCTGCTGGTGGGGCGGCTGTCCCTGCTGGTGCGGGGGCTGGCCCTGCTGGTGCGGGGGCTGCTGATCCTGCGGCGGTTCCGGAGGCTTGCGCATGTTCTGTTGGTTCTGCGCGGCCGCACGCGTCGCCGCGGCCAGCTTGGCGCGCAGGTCCTCGTTCTCGCGGAGCAGGCGGGTCAGTTCGGCTTCGACCTCGTCGAGGAAGGCATCGACCTCGTCCTCGTCATAGCCTTCTCGGAGGCGGACAGTCGTGAACTGCTTGTTCCGCACGTCCTCGGGGGTCAACGGCATCTCTTCACCTCAACGTTGTCGTCGGCATTCGGCAAGCCCGTATCTCTCTCATCGTTCACAGCCGGCTCACGATGCGGATCAGGATGTAGACGATGATCATCAGCACGAAGAAGGACAGGTCGAGCGCCACGCCCCCGAGACGCAGCGGCGGAATGAACCGCCGCAGAAGCTTCAACGGTGGATCGGTGACAGTGTAGGTGGCCTCGAGAACGACCACCATCGCCTTGCCGGGTTGCCACGAGCGGGCGAACTGGAAGACGTAGTCCATGACCAACCGGAAGATGAGCACGATGAGAAAGCACATCAGCGCGATGTAGACGACATCCAGGACCACGCTCATGACCTGTGCTTCCCTCTCCCCTGAACCATCTCTCGGACCCTTCCTCGGGCCCGCGTTCTTGCTCTGTACCGGTGGTGCGTCTCAGCTCTGGTTGAAGAATCCGCCCTCTGCGATACGGGCCTTGTCCTCCGCCGTGACATCGACGTTAGCAGGAGACAGCAGGAACACCTTCTGCGTCACCCGCTCGATACTGCCGTGAAGACCAAACACCAAACCGGCCGCAAAGTCGACAAGTCGCTTCGCATCTGTGTCATCCATCTCAGTGAGATTCATGATCACCGGCGTGCCCTCACGGAAGTGTTCCCCGATGGTACGGGCCTCGTTGTAGGTCCGGGGGTGAAGTGTGGTGATCCGGTAGGGCTCTCGTTCGGACACGACCTTGGGCATGATGACCGGTGCGCTCTTTTCCATGCTTGCGCGTTCTTGTGTGATGGACGCCACGGGCGCGATACGCGCCGGACGGCCCGATTCCGCCGCGAGCGAAGCGGAACGGGGCACCGGCTCGCGCTGCGCGGGCGGTTGTACGACTCGTACCTCTTCGTCCCTTTGGGGCTGATGCGAACCATGTGACTGGTGCGCGGGTTCATGCCGTCGGTGGTCCCGCTCGGGCTCCGGGTCCAGTTCGGGTTCGAAGTCGTCGTCGGGGTCGAACCCCCGGCCGTCGTACCCATCGTCCTCCACGAGGCCGAGGTAGACCGCCATCTTGCGCATCGCGCCGGCCATGCTCTGAGTCCTCCGCTCTGTGGTGGATCGGCTGACGACTGCCAAGTGCCTGCGATCCACGAGGTCGTTGCGTCCGCCTTTCAGCGGTAATGACCATATTTTCTGCTGTGGTCCGACTTCTTGGCGACGTTACCCGAGCCCGGGTCGGACTCCGAGTACCGCAGTGCCGACGCGTACATGTGTCGCTCCGGCGGCCACGGCCTGTTCGAGGTCCGCACTCATCCCTGCGGAAACCATGTTCGCAGCCGGATGGGTTCGGCGCACCTGGGTCGCCACATCCATGAGGTGCTCGAACGCCGCCTGTTGGCGTCCGGCGTACTCGCCGGTGAGCGGTGCCACGGTCATCAGACCGTCGAACCGCAGGCCGTCCGATCCGGCGACGAGATCGGCCAACTCTTCGATTCCGGCGGGCGAGACCCCACCGCGCTCCCCTCGCGCGCCCTCCCCCGCGTCCAGCGCGACCTGGAGGAGACAGCCCACCTCGCGGCCGGCCCGCACCGCCTCTCTCGACAGTGCCGTGACGAGCCTGGCCCGGTCCACGGACTGGACGACATCGGCGTAACCGATCACGGAGCGCACCTTGTTGGTCTGCAACTGTCCGACGAAATGCCACGAAAGCGGCAGATCCGAGCATGCGGCGGCCTTGGGGGCCGCGTCCTGGTCGCGGTTCTCCGCGACGTGGCGCACCCCCAGTTCCGAGAGAATGCGCACATCGTCCGCCGGGTAGGTCTTGGTGACCACGATGAGGGTCACCTCCTCCCGGGGGCGGCCCGCGGCCGCGCACGCGGCGGTGATGCGCTCCTCCACTTTCGCCAGGTTCTCGGCGAGTTCGTGCTTACGGTCCGTCATGCCCCATCAGTCCAGCCACACATAGCCCGCGAGCCGCCCGGTGGTGCGGTCGCGTCGGTAGGAGAAGTGGTCCTTCGACTCCCGGGTGCACACCGGCGACTGCGCCCGGTCGCGCACCCCGAGGCGTTCGAGCTGCGCGTGCACGCCGGCGCTCACGTCGAGGGCCGGTGTGCCCCAGGCGGTGTCGGCGTGGGCGGCCGGCTCGACGGCGGCCACCTCGGCGCGCATCTCCTCGGGCACCTCGTAGCACCAGCCGCACACGGCGGGTCCGGTGCGGGCGACGATCCGGGCGGGGTCCGCGCCGAGTTCGGTCATGGCCCGTACGGCGGCGGGGACGACCCCGGCGACCAGTCCCGGCCGGCCCGCGTGGGCCGCGGCGGCGACTGAGGCGACGGGGTCGGCCAGCAGTACGGGCACGCAGTCGGCGGTGAGGACGGCGAGGGCGAGACCGCGTTCGGCGGTGACGACCGCGTCGGCCCGCGGGACCGGGCCCTCCCCCCAGGGCGCGTCGACCACGGCGACGTCGGCGCCGTGCACCTGGTTCATCCAGACCACCCGGGCCGGGTCGAAGCCCAGCGACTTCGCCGCCAGCTCCCGGTTGGCCATGACGGCGCCGGGGTCGTCGCCGACCGCGCCGCCGAGATTGAGCTGCTCGTACGGAACGGCGCTCACTCCGCCCCACCGGTCGGTGAAGCCGAAGTGCGCGCCGTTCACGGTGTCGCGCTGTCCTATCACTTCAGGAAGTCCGGCACGTCCAGTTCCTCGGCGGCGCTGTCCGAGTAGGTCCGCGACGGCGGGACCGGCGGCGCGGAGACCGGCGGCAGGTCGCTGACCGGCTCCGGCGCGGGCGCCTGCTCCGGCTCCTCCTTCGGCTTGACGCTGCCGAGCGAGCCGAAGGACGGGCGGCTCTCGGACTGCCGCGCCGGGGTGGGCTCCTCGCGCTTGGCCGAGGAGGACCCGAGGACGTTGTCCCGCTTGGACGGCGGCTGGCCCCCGTCGAAGCCGGCCGCGATCACGGTGACCCGCACCTCGTCGCCGAGCGCGTCGTCGATGACCGCGCCGAAGATGATGTTGGCCTCGGGGTGGGCGGCCTCGCTGACGAGCTGGGCGGCCTCGTTGATCTCGAACAGGCCGAGGTCGGAGCCGCCGGAGATGGAGAGCAGGACGCCCCGGGCGCCGTCGATGGACGCCTCCAGGAGCGGCGAGGAGATCGCCATCTCGGCCGCGGCCACCGCGCGGTCGTCGCCGCGGGCCGAGCCGATGCCCATGAGGGCCGAACCGGCCTCGGACATGACCGACTTGACGTCGGCGAAGTCCAGGTTGATCAGGCCGGGTGTGGTGATGAGGTCGGTGATGCCCTGCACACCGGACAGCAGCACCTGGTCGGCGGACTTGAACGCGTCCAGCACGCTGACCTGGCGGTCCGAGATGGACAGGAGCCGGTCGTTGGGGATGACGATGAGGGTGTCGACCTCTTCGCGGAGTTCGGCGATGCCGTCCTCGGCCTGGTTGGCCCGGCGCCGTCCCTCGAAGGTGAACGGGCGGGTGACCACGCCGATGGTGAGGGCGCCGAGCGAGCGGGCGATGTTCGCCACCACCGGCGCGCCGCCGGTGCCGGTGCCGCCGCCTTCACCGGCCGTCACGAAGACCATGTCGGCCCCCTTGAGGACCTCCTCGATCTCCTCGCGGTGGTCCTCGGCGGCCTTGCGGCCGACGGCCGGGTTGGCTCCGGCGCCGAGTCCGCGGGTGAGTTCGCGGCCGACGTCGAGCTTGACGTCGGCGTCGCTCATCAACAGCGCCTGTGCGTCGGTGTTGATGGCGATGAACTCGACGCCCTTGAGACCGACCTCGATCATCCGGTTGATGGCATTGACACCACCGCCGCCGACACCGATGACTTTGATGACTGCGAGGTAGTTCTGCGGTGCTGCCACGTCGAAGGCCTCTCGCCTCGAGTTACGTGTCGCCGACCGCCGAAGCACTGATGCCCCCGCGACCCGACGACTGATGCCGATTGGGACGGTCCGTAGCGCCGACCCGAACCCTAACGCTGAAGTTTAGGGTTACCAGTGTGTCTGTTCCTTGGACTCTTCTGAACAGGACACTAAGTCGACAAGTGGCGCACGTTCAACGAACACGCCGAACCTCCCGTTTTTCTTTTCACCCTATGTGATCAGCCGTAGCGCTGCCCAACCAGGGTGCTGGCCTGCGCGTATACCCGTCAACTCCCGGATGACGCCGGGGCGGTGGGAACGCTCACGTCGAAGTGCCGCGCATCCGGTGTCGCTTTCATCAGCGCGGTGAGTGCACGGGCTTTCTGCACACCCTGCTCACCGCTCCCCCACGACACGGTCCTCTCGCCGCTCAACTCCAGCGAGATGTCGTCGTAGGAACGGACCTTGACGAGCCGTGCGTCCCGGGCGACCGCGTCCGGGAGCCGTCCCGCCACCCGCACCGCCTCCCGCACCAGGCGGTCCTCGTCGAAGCGGCGCAGGCTCGCCGCCGCGGAGCCGGAACGGGCGGGCTCCAATTTCAGCTCCGGCACGCCTTTCGGAGCGCGGGAAACCGTGGCGAAACGGACGCCTTCATCGTCCACTTCCACGAAGTTTCCGCCCTTTTGGACAATCAGGACCGGAGTACGCTCGGTCACTTTCAGTCCGATTCCGTGCGGCCAGGAACGCTCCACGCCGACCTCGTCAATGCGGGGCAATTTCCGGCGCAGTCGCGCCTCGACCGCCTCGGTGTCGACGGAAATCAGCGGGTCCCCGACGGGGATGTCGGCGGCCTCGCGCACCTGCGCGGGGGTCAGGACCCGGGTTCCCGAGACCGACACGCGCTCCAGGCGCGTCCAGTTCGAGCCGTAGAGCACCCAGAGGGTCCCGCCCGCGACGAGTACGAGCGCGACGGTAAGGATGATGATCGTACGAAGACGGGGCGGGCCGAACCGGCGCGCGCGGGGCGGGCCGGACGACTTCTGCTGGCGTGCACCGCGTTCGGCGGTGGTCGGTCCGGCCACGCTCCCTGCCTTCCGTCATACGTGACTAACGATGCGCACGGGCGGCGATCGCCTCGTACACCATGCCGACGAGCAGGTCGTCGGCGTCCCGGCGGCCGAACTCGGCGGCGGCGCGGGACATCTCGTACAGCCGGTGCGGGTCGGCCAGCACGGGCAGGACGTTGTGCTGCAGCCACTCGGGCGTCAGTTCCGCGTCGTCGACCAGCAGTCCGCCGCCGGCCTTGACCACCGGCTGGGCGTTGAGCCGCTGTTCGCCGTTGCCGATGGGCAGCGGGACGTAGGCGGCCGGCAGCCCGACGGCGGACAGTTCGGCGACGGTCATCGCGCCCGCACGGCAGAGCATCATGTCGGCGGCGGCGTACGCGAGGTCCATCCGGTCCAGATAACTTACCGGGATGTACGGGGGCATTCCCGGCATCTGGTGGACCTGCGGCAGTTCGTTCTTGGGCCCGACCGCGTGCAGGATCTGGATGCCGGCCTGCTGGAGCCAGGGAGCGACCTGCTGCACCACCTCGTTGAGCCGCCGGGCGCCCTGCGAACCGCCGGAGACCAGCAGCGTCGGCAGGTTGGGGTCGAGCCCGAACATCGCGCGGGCCTCGGGACGCGCGGCGGCGCGGTCGAGGGTGGAGACGGCGCGGCGCAGCGGGATGCCGATGTAGCGGGAGTTGCGCAGCTTGCTGTCGGGGGTGGAGACGGCGACCTGCGCGGCGTAGCGCGAGCCGATCTTGTTGGCCAGGCCGGGGCGGGCGTTGGCCTCGTGGACGACGATCGGCACACCGAGCCGCTTGGCCGCGAGGTAGGCGGGCAGCGCCACATAGCCGCCGAAGCCGGCCACGGCGTCCGCCTTGGTGCGCTCCAGGATCTGCTCGGCCGCCTTGATGGTGCCGCGCAGCCGGCCCGGGACGGTGATCAGCTCGGGGGTGGGCTTGCGCGGCAGCGGTACGGCCGGGATCAGCGCCAGTTCGTACCCGCGCTCGGGTACCAGGCGGGTCTCGAGGCCGCGTTCCGTGCCCAGGGCCGTGATACCCACGGTCGGATCCTGCCTGCGCAGGGCGTCCGCGAGGGCGAGCGCGGGCTCGATGTGGCCCGCGGTTCCTCCGCCGGCGAGTACGACATGCACCGAAATTCACCGCTCTCCGGACGAGCGCGCCGCCGAGGCGCGCCGTCGCATCGTGTTCCAACTCCGGGAGTTCCGCTTGGCCGCGGGACCCCTGGCTCCCCGCTTTCTACCAAAGCGAGGTTGCCGCAACGCAAGCGCCGCCCGCGCACCGGGTTCGTCACGCGCGAAGGCGATCAGCAGACCGATGGCGAACATGGTCGGCAACAGGGCGGAACCCCCGTAGGAGAACAGCGGGAGCGGGACACCGGCGATCGGCAGCAGCCCGAGGACCGCACCGATGTTGATCACGGCCTGGGCCGTGATCCAGGTGGTCACGCCTCCCGCGGCATACCTCACGAAGGGGTCCTCCGTGCGTCCGGCCACGCGGATACCCGCATAGCCTAGAGCCGCGAAGAGGGCGAGTACCGACAGCGTCCCCGCAAGGCCCAGTTCCTCGCCGGTGACGGCGAAGATGAAGTCGGTGTGCGCTTCGGGGAGTTGCCCCCATTTCTCCACACTGGCACCGAGCCCGGAACCGAACAGTCCGCCGGAGGCCAGGGCGTAGATGCCGTGCACGGCCTGCCAGCAGGAGTCGCCAGGACCGGGGTCGGTGGCACCGAGGCAGTTGAGCCGGGCCATGCGGTTGGGGCTGGTCTTGATGAGGATGAAGCCGAGCAGCACGGCGATCGACAGCACGCCCGCGAACAGCCGCGTGGGCGCGCCGGCCAGCCACAGCAGCCCGAACAGGATCGCCGTCAGGATGATCGCCGTGCCCATGTCGCCGCCGATCATGATCAGCCCGAGCAGCATGAACGCGGCGGGCACCAGCGGCACCAGCATGTGCTTCCACTGCGCCAGCAGCTTCTTGTCCTGCTTGCGGGCGAGCAGGTCCGCGCCCCACAGCACGATGGCGAGCTTGCCGAACTCGCTGGGCTGCATCTGGAAGGAGCCGCCGAGCGCGATCCAGTTCTGGTTGCCGTTGACCGCCACTCCTATCCCCGGCACCTGGACCAGGATCATCAGGACGACGGCGCCGGCGAGGATCGGGTAGGCCAGCGCCCGGTGCAGCTTCACCGGCATGCGCATCGCGGCCACCAGGAGGCCGGAGCCGATCAGGGCGGCCAGGGCCTGCTTGCGGAAGAAGTACGAACCGGGCAGCGAAAGCTGGAGCGCGGTGATCTGGGACGCCGAGTAGACCATCACCAGGCCGAGCACGGTGATCAGCGCGCTGCCGCCGCAGATCAGGTAGTACGCGGTCAGCGGCCGGTCCCAGGCGCGGTGGAGGCGGTGGTAGAGGCGAAGCACCGGGTTCTCGTGCGGCGGCCCCGGCGTCGTGGGTCGCCCGACGGCCCGCTGTACGGGCGGACGTCCGGTACGGCTCTGGGGACTACCGGGCATCGCGGCCTCCGCTGCACGTCGGGCCTCCGCTGTATGTCGGCATGGACCGTCCCACGCGTCCTCCCGAGTTCACCCGGCGGCAGGAGGCGGCCGGGTCAGGCGCCGAGTTCGCGAACGGCCTGCGCGAACGCGTCACCGCGCTGGTTGTAGTTGGTGAACATGTCCATGGAGGCACAGGCCGGGGCCAGCAGCACCGTGTCACCGGGCCGGGCGAGCCGCCGCGCCTCCTGGACGGCCTGGAGCATCGCACCAGTGTCGGTCCGGTCGAGGTCGACCACGGGTACTTCGGGGGCGTGTCGCGCCAGGGCTTCGCGGATCAGGGCGCGGTCGGCGCCGATGAGGACGGCGCCGCGCAGCCGCTTCGCCGCGCCCACGACCAGCTCGTCGAAGGTGGCGCCCTTCGCGAGCCCGCCGGCGATCCAGACGATCGACTCGTACGCCGCCAAAGAGGCTTCGGTGGCGTGGGTGTTGGTGGCCTTGGAGTCGTCCACGTACGCCACCGAGTCGACGTCGGCGACGTGCGCGATGCGGTGGGCGTCCGGGGTGAAGGCGCGCAGCCCGTCCCGTACGGCGGCCGCGGGGACGCCGAAGGCGCGGGCGAGGGCCGCGGCGGCAAGGGCGTTGGCGATGTTGTGCGGGGCCGGCGGGTCGACGTCCGAGACCTCGGCGAGCTCCTGGGCGTTCTGCTGCCGGTCCTCGACGAAGGCACGGTCGACCAGGAGGCCCTCCACGACGCCGAGTTGGGAGGGTGCCGGCGTGCCCAGGGTGAAGCCGACCGCCCGGCAGCCGTCCTCGACGTCGGCCGCGCGGACCAGGTCCTCGGTGGCCTTGTCGGCGAGGTTGTAGACGCAGGCGACGCGATTGCCCTCGTAGACGCGGCCCTTGTCGGCGGCGTAGGCCTCCATCGAGCCGTGCCAGTCCAGGTGATCCGGGGCGAGGTTGAGCACGACGGCCGAGTGGGCGCGCAGGGAGGGCGCCCAGTGGAGCTGGTAGCTGGACAGCTCCACGGCCAGGACGTCGTACTCGGTGTCGCCGGTGACCGTGTCGAGGAGCGAGACGCCGATGTTGCCGACGGCGGCGGTGCGCAGACCGGCCGCCTTCAGGATCGACGCGAGCATCCGGACGGTGGTGGTCTTGCCGTTGGTGCCGGTGACCGCCAGCCACGGCGGCGCGTCCGGGCCGCGCAGCCGCCAGGCCAGTTCCACGTCGCCCCAGACCGGGACGCCGGCCTGCTCGGCCGCGGTGAACAGGGGCTTGGTGGGCTTCCAGCCGGGTGCGGTGACGATCAGCTCGGTGCCCTCGGGGAGCCCCGCGGCGGAGCCGCTGTCGGATGCTGTGCCGTCGCCCAGGCGCACGGTGACGCCGAGCGCCTCCAGCTCCGCCGCCTGCGCCCGCGCGCGCTCGTCGGCGCCGTCGTTGACGACGGTCACGCGCGCGCCGAGGCCGTGCAGGACCTTGGCGGCCGGGACGCCGGAGACGCCGAGTCCGGCGACGGTGACGTGCTTGCCCTGGAACTCGAAAGGCACCGAGGAGGAGGTCACTTGTCCGCTGCCCATCCCGCGTAGAAGAGGCCGAGTCCGACGATCACACAGATGCCCTGGATGATCCAGAAGCGGACCACGACAAGGACCTCGGACCAGCCTTTGAGTTCGAAGTGGTGCTGGAGTGGCGCCATCCGGAAGACCCGCTTCCCGGTGAGGCGGAAGGAGCCGACCTGGATGACCACCGACATGGTGATCAGGACGAACAGGCCGCCGAGGATGGCCATCAGCAGTTCGGTGCGCGAGCAGATCGCCAGACCCGCGAGCACACCGCCGAGCGCGAGCGAACCGGTGTCGCCCATGAAGATCTTGGCCGGCGAGGTGTTCCACCACAGGAAGCCGAGGCAGGCGCCCATCAGCGCGGACGCGACCACCGCGAGGTCGAGGGGGTCTCTCACCTCGTAGCAGGCGCCCGGGTTGGTCAGGGTCAGCGCGTTGGCGCAGGACTCCTGGAACTGCCAGACGCCGATGAACGTGTAGGCGCCGAAGACCAGGACGGAGGCGCCGGTGGCCAGGCCGTCCAGGCCGTCGGTGAGGTTCACGCCGTTCGACATCGCGAGGATCATGAACAGCGCCCAGATGACGAACAGCACCGGGCCGATGGTCCAGCCGAAGTCGGTGATGAACGACAGCTTGGTGGACGCCGGGGTGTTGCCGCGGTTGTCCGCGAACTGGAGCGCCAGCACGGCGAAGGCGATGCCGACGGTGAGCTGGCCGATCATCTTCGCCCTGGCCCGCAGGCCCAGCGAACGCCGCTTGACGATCTTGATGTAGTCGTCGAGGAAGCCGACCAGCCCCATGCCCACCATCAGGCCGAGCACCAGCAGACCGGAGAAGGTCGGCCCGGTGTTCGTGTTCGGGTCCAGGTAGCTGGTGATCACCTTGGCCAGGAAGTACGCGGCGACCGTGGCCAGGATGAAGGCGATGCCGCCCATGGTCGGCGTACCGCGCTTGGCGGCGTGCTCGCGCGGGCCGTCGTCGCGGATGTACTGGCCGTAGCCCTTGCGGGCCAGCAGCTTGATCAGCAACGGGGTGCCGATCAGCGTCAGGAAGAGGCCAATGACTCCTGCGAACAGGATCTGCTTCATCATCGGGCGGCAACCTCACCCTCGGTGCCGGTCTCGAGCAGCGCCGTGGCGACGCTCTCCAGACCCACCGAACGGGACGCCTTCACGAGCACGACGTCCCCCGGGCGCAACTCGCTGCGCAACAGGTGGACCGCCGCCTGTGCGTCGGACACGTGCACCGACTCCTCACCCCACGAACCCTCGTTATATGCGCCCAGTTGCAGCCAGCGGGCTTCCCTGCCCCCGACCGCGACGAGCTTGCTGACGTTGAGCCGGACGGCGAGCCGTCCGACCGCGTCGTGCTCGGCGAGCGCCTCGTCCCCGAGCTCGGCCATCTTGCCGAGCACCGCCCACGTACGACGCCCCTTGCTCATGGCCACCAGCGCACGCAGTGCGGCCTTCATGGACTCGGGGTTCGCGTTGTAGGCGTCGTTGACGACCGTCACGCCGTCCGGGCGCTCGGTGACCTCCATCCGCCAGCGGGAGAGGGAGCCCGCCTCGGAGAGCGCGGTGGCGATCTCGTCTGCGGACATGCCCAACTCGTGGGCGACGGCGGCCGCGGCGAGCGCGTTCGACACGTGGTGCTCACCGTACAGGCGCATGGTCACATCGCTTGCACCGGAGGGTGTGTGAAGCCTGAAGGAGGGCTGTCCGCTGTCCGTGAGTCGCACGTTCTCACCTCGAACGTCCGCTTCGTCGGACTCTCCGAAAAGGACCACCTTCGCCTTCGTTCGGGAGGCCATGGCCCGTACGAGGGGGTCGTCCGCGTTGAGGATCGCGGCGCCGCCCTCCTCGGCCGGCGGCAGCGCCTCGACGAGTTCGCCCTTGGCCTGCGCGATCTGCTCCCGGCCGCCGAACTCGCCGATGTGCGCGGAGCCGACGTTGAGGACGAGCCCGACCTTCGGCGGGGTCAGTTCGCAGAGGTAGCGGATGTGGCCGATGCCGCGGGCGCCCATCTCCAGGACGAGGAACTTCGTCTCGTCGGTGGCGGTGAGCGCGGTGAGCGGCAGCCCGATCTCGTTGTTGAGGGAGCCGGGCGTGAACACCGTGGGCGCCCTGCGGCGCAGCACCTGGGCGATCAGGTCCTTGGTGCTGGTCTTGCCGGCCGACCCGGTGAGGGCCACGAGGGTGGTGCCCAGGCGCCGTACGACGTGCCGGGCGAGGGCACCGAGGGCGGCCTGGACGTCCTCCACGACGATCGCGGGCACGCCGACGGGGCGGGAGCCGAGGACGGCCGCCGCACCCGCCTCGACGACCGCGGCGGCGAAGTCGTGGCCGTCCACCCGCTCGCCGACGAAGGCGACGAAGAGGCTGCCGGGCCCCGCTTCCCGGGAGTCCCGGACGACCGGCCCGGTGACCTGCGCGGACGCGTCCGGTATGTCATGCATCCGCCCGCCGACGACTTCTGCGATCTCGGCGAGAGAGAGGGTGATCACAAGTTCGTCCCCTGGATCATTCGGCTCATTGGCTCATTGGCTCATCGGATCGGCTGGATCATTCGGGATCTCGTCCCCGGGTCTTCTGGATGGCCTCGCGCAGCACCTGGCGGTCGTCGAAGGGACGGACCACCCCGGCGATGTCCTGGCCCTGCTCGTGGCCCTTGCCCGCCACCAGCACCGTGTCGCCGGGCTCGGCCCGGGCGACGGCGGCGGCGATCGCGGCGGCCCGGTCCTCGAAGACCTGCACCTCGCCGCGTTCGTGCGCGGGCACCGACGCCGCTCCCTGGAGCATGATGGCGAGGATCGCGAGGGGGTCCTCGGAGCGGGGGTTGTCGGAGGTCAGTACGGCGGTGTCGGCGAACCGGGCCACGGCGGCGCCCATCGGCTCCCGCTTGGTGGTGTCCCGGTCGCCGCCGCAGCCGAGCACCGCGTGCAGCTTGCCCTCGGTCACCTTGCGGAGCGCCTTGAGGACGGATTCGACGGCGTCGGTCTTGTGGGCGTAGTCGACCACCGCGAAGTAGGGCTGGCCCTCGTCCACCCGCTCCAGGCGGCCCGGGACGCCGGGGACGGCGGCGACGCCGTCGGCGGCGGTCTGCGGGTCGAGCCCCGCGGCGGCCAGGGAGACGATCGCGGCGAGCGTGTTCGCCACGTTGAACGGTCCGGCCAGCGGGGACTTGGCGGTGATCCGCTCGCCCTTCGGCCCGAGCACCGTGAACGTCGAGTCCAGCGGGCCCACCTCGACCTCGTCGGCGCGCCAGTCGGCGTCCGGGTGGCCCTCGGCGGAGTAGGTGACGACCGGGACCGTGGCCTCGCCCGCGAGGCGGCGGCCGTACTCGTCGTCGACGTTGACCACGCCGAGCCTGCTGCGCTCCGGTGTGAAGAGCTGCGCCTTCGCCTGGAAGTAGTCCTCCATCCCGGAGTGGAACTCCATGTGCTCCGGGCTGAGGTTGGTGAAGACCGCGATGTCGAAGACGCAGGCGTCGACCCGGCCGAGCACCAGGGCGTGGCTGGAGACCTCCATGGCGACCGCGTCGGTGCCGCGCTCGCGCATCACCGCGAACAGGGCCTGGAGGTCGGTGGCCTCGGGTGTGGTCCGCTCGGACTTGATGCGCTCGTCGCCGATGCGCATCTCGACCGTGCCGATCAGCCCGGTGGACTTCGCCGTGCGCAGGCCGCCCTCGACGAGGTAGGCGGTGGTGGTCTTGCCGGAGGTGCCGGTGATGCCGATCTGGAGGAGATCGCGGCCCGGGTGGCCGTAGATCGTGGCCGCCAGCTCGCCCATCCGCGCGCGCGGGTCGTCGACGACGAGCGCCGGCAGACCGGTGGCGGCGACGCGCTGCGCGCCGGCCGGGTCGGTCAGCACGGCGGTGGCGCCGAGGCCGGCGGCCTGGGTGACGAAGTCGGCGCCGTGGGCGCGGGCTCCGGGGAGGGCGGCGTACAGGTCGCCTGGGCGGACGGCGCGCGAGTCATGGGTGATGCCCGTGACCTCGGCGGGGCCGTCCGGCGCGGCGGCACCCAACTGATCGGCGAGTTCCGCGAGGGGTGTGGCGGAGATCCGCACCGGCCGGGGCGGTCCCGGGTATGTCACGGGGTGGCCCTTCTGGGTGGTTTGGGAGTGATCAGGGTGTGGCACGGCGGTGAGCGTACCGGCAGTGCCCGCCTCCGGGCGAAGTGAGGTCGGGGGGGATGACTGGGGGGCGTTCTGGTTCCCGGGGTCGGGGGTGATCGTTGTCACGGGTGGTTCCTGGTGGCTCGGTACGGGCTCTGTGCGGAGGGCGGGGGTGCGGAGGTGCGGGGGCGCGGGTCAGGGTTTGAAGGTGACCGGGAGGTTGGCGGGGTCGGCCCCGGTCGGTGGGACCTGAAGGGTCTTCAGGGCGAACTCCATGACCTGCTTGTAGATGGGGCCGCAGATCTGGCCGCCGAAGTAGCTGCCCTCGGTGGCGTTCTGGATGGCGCAGTAGACGGTGACGCGGGGCTTGTCGGCGGGGGCGAATCCGGCGAACGACGAGGTGTAGCCGTGGTACTTGCCGGTGGCCGGATCCACCCGGTTGGCCGTGCCCGTCTTGCCCGCCACCCGGTAGCCGGCGATCTGCGCCTTGTTCCCGGTGCCCTCCTCGTCGTCGACGACGGACTCCAGCATCCGCGCGAGCGTCTTCGCGGTCTTCTCACTGACCACGCGGGTCTTCTTGGGCTCCGGGGCCGGTGTGAAGCGGCCGTCGGCGCCCTTCGTGCCGCGTACGAGCGTGGGCTCGATACGGACACCGCCGTTGGCGACGGTCGAGTAGATGGAGGCCGCCTGGAGCGCGTTCACGGAGACGCCCTGGCCGAAAGGAATCGTGTACTGCTGCGAGGTCGACCACTGGTCGGGCGGCGCGAGGATGCCCTTGGTCTCGCCGGGGAAACCGAGCCCGCTGTAGCCGCCGAGGCCGAACTTGCGCAGGTAGGAGTAGAGCACCTTGTTGGCCTCGGCCTGGGTGTCGCCCAGCTCGCCGGTGGCCATGATCGTGCCGATGTTGCTGGACTTGGCGAGCACGCCGTTGAGCGTGAGGTACCAGGTCGGGTGGTCGATGTCGTCCTTGAAGGACCGGTCGCCGCGCTTGAGCCGGTTGGGGACGGTGAGGTGGGTCTTCGGGGTGGCGACGTTCTCCTCCAGCACGGCCGCCATCGACAGCACCTTGGCGGTGGAGCCCGGCTCGAAGGCGTCCTGGAGGGCGGCGTTGCCCAGCGCGTCCGGGTCGGCGTGGGCGAGGTCGCCCGGGTCGAAGCCGGGCGAGTTGGCCATGGCGAGGATCTCGCCGGTGGTGGTGTCCTGGACGACGACGTAGCCGCCGTCCGCCTTGGACTTCTCCACCTGCTCGCTGATGGCGTGCTGCGCGGCCCACTGGATGTCGCGGTCGATGGTCAGTTCGACGTCGCTGCCGGGCACGGCGGGCGTCTCGGCCGAACCGGCGGTGGGCACGTGGCGCCCGCCGGACTGCGCGTAGCGGATCTCGCCGTCCTCGCCGGCCAGCGTCTTCTCCAGCTTCCGCTCCAGGCCGCCGCCGCCCTTGCCGTCGGCGCCGACCCAGCCCAGGACGCCGGCGGCGAGGTCGCCGGCCGGGTACACGCGCTTGCTGCTGGGGTCGGCGAAGACGCCCGCGAGCACGTTGACCGCCGACTTGTCCGTCTCCGCCTTCGTGGTGAGCGCGGTCTTCAGGTCCTTGATCTGGTTCCAGACCTGGGGGGTCTGCCTGCGCGCGAGGCGCACGTAGCGCAGTTCCTTGTTCTTCGGGCGGAGCCGGTCGACCAGGTCCTGCTGGTCCTCGCCGAGGATCGGTGCGAGGAGGGCCGCCGCCTGCTCGGGCCCGTCGTCGACCTTGAGCTGCTCGCGGGTGAACATCGTGGGGTCGGCGGTGATGTCGTAGGAGTCCACGGTGGTCGCGAGGGCCACGCCGTTGCGGTCGGTGATCCCGCCGCGTTCGGCGGGCAGCGTGTGCACGACGTAGCGGTTCTGCTCGGCCTTCGCGGAGTACGTGCCGGCGTCGACGGCCTGCACCTGGAGGAGCCGTACGACGAAGGCGGACAGCACCAGGGTCAGCGCGAGGCCGATCATGCGCAGGCGGGGGCGCGGGCTGCCCAGCCGGATGGCGCGGGGCGCGGCCGGGCGGGGCGGCCCGGGCCTGCGGGCCGGCCGGGCGCCGGGGCCGGGCTGCCGCCGTCCGCCGGGGCGGACGGGCCTCGCGGGTCCGGGCACACGGCGGCGCGGCGGTTCCCTGTCGGACACTTCCGTCACCTGCCGGGAGTCGGGGTCGGGGTGGGCGTCACTGAGGTGGGGGTGGGCGTCGCCGCTGTGGTGGGGGTGGCGGCTGTGCCGGGCGTGGCCGCGCCGGGGGAGGCGGGGGGCGGGCCGGACGGCTCGGCGTAGGGG
>NZ_JAGMUO010000114.1:0-14349 GCF_019049325.1 Streptomyces sp. AC512_CC834
GGTGTGGGGGCGCGGTTGGTGGCGGGGGTGGTGTTGGAGCGGGTGCGTGGGTGGCTTGCGGATGAGCGGGTGCTTGCGTCGCGTCTGGTGGTGGTGACGCGTGGTGCGGTGGGTGTGGTGCCGGGTGATGGTGTGGATGTGTCGGTGGCGGGTGTGTGGGGTGTGCTGCGTGCGGCGCAGGCGGAGAACCCGGGCCGGCTGACGGTGCTGGATCTGGATCCGGGTGCGGATGACGGTGTAGGGGTGGTGGCGGGTGCGGTGGCTTCGGGGGAGGCGGAGCTCGCGGTGCGCGACGGTCGGGTGTTCGTCCCGCGTCTGGTCCGCGCTCTCCCGTCCGCCACCACTGACACCGCTGACGCCGACGCTGACGTCGACGGCACCGGTACCACTGCTTCGTTGTCGGGTGGTGCGGTGTTGGTGACGGGTGGGACGGGTGGTCTGGGTGCGGTGGTGGCCCGGCATCTGGTGGTGGCGCGTGGGGTGCGGGATGTGGTGCTGACGAGTCGGCGTGGGGCGGGTGCTCCGGGTGCGGCGGGGTTGGTGGCGGAGTTGGAGGGTGCCGGGGCGCGGGTGGAGGTGGTGGCGTGTGATGTGGCCGACCGGGAGGCGGTCGCCGGGCTGTTGGCGGGGTTTGACGGTGCGGGGCGCCGGTTGCGGGGTGTGGTGCATGCGGCCGGGGTGATGGACAACGCGTTGGTGCAGGACATGGACGGGGTGCGGCTGGAGCGGGTGTGGGGGCCGAAGGCGGACGCGGCCTGGTATTTGCATGAGTTGACGGCGGGGATGGATCTGGCGGCGTTCGTCATGTTCTCGTCGGCGGGTGGGATGGTGCTGGCGGCGGGTCAGGCCAACTATGCGGCGGCGAACACGTTCCTGGACGGTCTGGCGCAGTTCCGGCGCAGTCGTGGGCTGCCTGCCACCTCACTCGCCTGGGGCCTGTGGGCTACCGCCACCGGCATGAACCAGGCCCAGGAGGACGCCGAGATGCGGATGGCGCGGCTTGGTCTTCCGGCACTGCCGGTGGACGAGGCGCTGACGCTGCTGGACGCGGCTCTGGACCGCCCCGGTGATGCGGTGCAGGTGCCGTTGCGGATCGACACCGCCGCGCTGCGCGGCCAGACGACACTGCCCGCGCTCCTCCAGGGGCTGGTCCCGGTGGCGCGCCGTACGGCCGCCTCCGCCACCGGAACCGCGGACTCACTGCGTGCTCGGCTGACGGGTCTCGACGACGCCGAGCAGACCCGGGTACTGACGGAGGCCGTACAGAAGTACTCCGCCTCGTTGCTGGGCCACGGCTCGGTGGACGCGGTGGACCCGGAGCGCGACTTCCTGGAGGCGGGCTTCGACTCGCTCAGCGCCATGGAACTGCGCAACAGTCTCAACGCGGCCACGGGTCTCCGCCTTCCGGCGATGGTCGTCTTCGACAACAAGAACCCCGCCGCGCTCGCCCGTTTCGTACAGGACGAGTTCGCGCACTCCGCCGCCGGATCGCCGGAGGGCGAGACGTACGGCGGCGGTGCGGGCAGGCCCGGGGACGCCGACGACGCGGCGTCGGACACGCTGAGCGCGCTGTTCCGCCGGGCGGTCATGTCGGGCCCCATGGCGAAGGCGTTCGATCTGCTGGCCGCGGTCGCCGACGTGCGTCCCAGCTTCTCGTCGGTGCGGGACCTAGGTGCGGCGCCGCCGCCGGTGAAACTGGCCGAGGGGCCCGGCAGCCCCCGGTTGATCTGCGTCAGCACGCCCATGGCCACCGGCGGCGTCTACCAGCAGGCCCGCCTGGCGTCGTACTTCCGCGGCGTGCGGCAGGTGTCGGCGGTGCCCGTTTCCGGCTTCAGCTCCGAGGAGCGGCTGCCGGCCACCGCCGAGGCGGCCGTCGAGGCTCTCGCGGAGAGCGTGCTGGTGGCGGCGGACGGCGAGCCGTTCGTCGTCGTCGGATACTCCGCGGGCGGGCTCCTGGCCCACGTCACCGCCCAGTACCTGGAGACGGTCAAGGGCGTCGCACCGGCCGCCGTGGTGCTGCTCGACAGCTACCGGGCCGACAGCGGCCGCAACGACCTGGACGAGGGCATGGTGCTCAGCATGCTGGAGAAGGAGTCGACCCTCGGGCGGTTCGACAGCTACCGGCTGTCGACGATGGGACGGTACGTGGAGCTGGTACCGAAGCTGAAGACGGAGCCGCTGGACGCACCCGTACTGTTCGTGCAGTGCACCGAGTCGTTCTCCCTGCCCGGTACCGAGGACACGACGTCGTACGAGGACGACTGGCAGGCGAAGCCGTGGGATCCCGCGCACGACGTCCGGACGGTGAAGGCGAACCACTTCAGCATTCTGGAGGAGTCGGCCGAGGACACCGCCCGGATCATCGAGGAGTGGATCACTACAACGCTTTGAATCCTCCCCTCCCTGAAGGGGGAGGGGATTCCTGGCTCGGGCCGCCTCCTGGAGCAGCGCTCCAGGAGGTCTTGTGCCCTCAGCGTCAGCGCGTGCGACCTTCTTGCGGGCCTTCGCCGGTTCCGTACAGGCGCGCCGCCGCGGAGACCGCAGGCCACGATCCCAGACGCCGGTTGCAGCAGGCGACAGACGAACGCGCCCTCGACGACGCCCGCTCTCCAGCACGCACACTGATCTGGCGCGTACAACGGCTCTCGCAGAGGCCCGCTCCAAGTCGGCAAGCTCAGGCGGCACGCAGCACCGTCCTACGCCCCGTAACTCTCCCGCAGCCTGCGACAACGGCCACACCCACCGATACCTCTCGGCCTCGGCGGAGGTGATCAGCCCTGGGCGGGCACTCTCAGCGGGAGCGGGGTCAAGTGCTTCTTCCCGACCGGAGCTGAGAGAGGACCTGCGCGACCGGCAAGTCGTACTGGTCCTTGTCCTGCTCCCAGCACGAAAGGGCCCGAGCCGTAGCCTCGGCCATGTCGGCGGGAAGGTCAGCCGCCCGGAGAGTATCGGCGACCTCTTCCATCTCGGGCGCCCAGCGCCAGGCCCGGGCAGCCACGCTCGGCAGGTACCCCGGATCGGAGAGGATCACAGAAACCATGATCTCGGCTTCAGCTATGAGCTGGTCGCCGACTCCATGGGCGTGTGCGAGCGCGTGGGAGACCCCTGCGAGAGTACGAGCGGCCTTCTGGTAACTGGCGAAGGCCATCTTCAGGGCGGAAGCGGAACCGATGGCCTCGCCTGCCCGGCGCACATCCAGCGAAGAGTTCGCGAACAGCGGCTCCACCAGGTCGACGGCGGAGCCGACCCCTGCGAGATAGAGCCGTGCCATACGACCTTCACCTGGCGGCGGACCGAAGACGGCGCCGTCTACGACCTCGGAGCCGGGGCGGATTTCCTCCGCGATGCGCTGCACGCGCTGGGGACTGATGGCATTGACATCGACGTACGCCCCAGCGAAGGCGTGCGCAGCCACGGCCGCTGCCACGTCCTCCGCCGCCTGCGGTGGGCAGACCGAGAGAACGACCGCGCTATGGGCCAGCGCCTCCGCGAGCGAGTCGCAAGCTGTGGCACGAACCTCCCTCGCGCGGCGCCACGTGCTCTCACTGCGTTCCTTGGGCACCCACAGCACCTCATGGCCGCCGGCGACAAGCTCGGCGGCGACCGCCGCGCCCATGGATCCAGGGTGCAAGACGGTCACGACGGTCACTGGCTGCCTCCGGCGAAATGCGACGTGGGGGTGTTCCTCATCAACATGATCCGCTGCCGTAGAGCAACAACGGCGGAGGATTGGGCACCTGGCTCGGACGGGCCTGTCGCCGATAAGGCACGAGTTCCGCCTGCCTCGTGACGGCCCTTCCGGGCGGGACAGGGGACACGGCTGTGGGACCCCTGTCCCGGCAGCTCGCCTCACGCGCAAGCCGCGTCATGGGTACCGTGCTGGAGACGAACTCTGTACGGACAGACCGGCGATCGCGCCGGATCGTCCGGCGGCCGGGAGGTGTCCTGATGCTGGAGGAAGCCGAGGAGATCGGCAAGCGCGTTCGCAGGGCGAGGCTGCGGTTGGGTATGCCACAGGCCGACCTGGCGAGGGCCCTGGGGAAGTCGCAGGGCTGGGTGTCGAAGATGGAACGTGGCCTGATCGAGCTGGACCGGGTCGGGCTGCTCAACCAGGTGGCCGCAGAGCTGCACGTCCATCCGAACGACCTGATCGGGCGCCCGTACAGCAGCTCTCCCGACGACAACCAGTGGCAGGTTGCCGCCTCGTCGATCCTGCGCGAGCTGCGCCGCTACGACCTCGTCCCCGTCTTCGATGGGGCTCCGCGACCGGCATCACAGCTCTGGCGTGAAGTGACGCGGCTGCACCGCCTGCGGGACACCGCCTCCAACGTTGCGATTCTCCGAGTTCTCCCGGATCTGTTTCGCGAGGCGCGCGCTCTGGCGGAGGACTCGGAGGGGCACGAGAGGGAGGAGGCCTATGCCATCTATGCCGTGTGCTGCAAGTTCGCGCACACCGCCGCCCACGCCCTCGGGCACCCCGAGCTGGTTGCCATGGCCTGCGAGCGGGCCGCATGGTCAGCCAGGTTGTCGGGAGATCCGGTGCTGCCCGCCGTCGCCGACTGGATGAGGGTCTGGGACATGTGGGCAACGGCTGACTGGGCCGACGCTCTGACGCTCTCGGACAAGGCGATCACCTCGATGGAACAGGAGTACGACCGTGGCGAGCCGCTGGCCGTGCGGGCCTGGGGCACGCTTCAACTGCGGGCTGCGGTCTCTGCCGCTCGAGCCGGCCGCGCCTCGGAGGCCGAGGACCGGATCGGACACGCAAAGGACGCTGCCGAACGCATGGACGCGTACGTCGGGGCGCCGGTGTACGACCGGCATTCACTGACGTTCTCCGCCGGGAACGTGCAGATCCACGCGATCAGCGTGGCTCTGGAAATGGGCGAACAGGGCAAGGCACTGGAGATAAACCGCCGTACCAGCCCAGTACTGGTCGGGTCACTGCCCAACTCCCGTCAGGGACACCATCACATGGACGTCGCGCGCGCCTGGCTGTGGGACGGGAACCGGGGAAGGGCCCTGGCCGAACTGGAGACAGCCGAGCGGATCGCGCCCCAGCTCGTACGGAACCACCCCATCGGCCCGCTCGACGCTTCGCAGCATCGTCTACGCGGAACGAGCAGTCACGCGCGAGAGGTTGCGGCGCATGTCCGACCGCTTTCACCTGGACGGATAGGGGTCGTATTCCTCCGGCTCATATTCGAGGATTGTCCTGTCCCTAACTTCAGGACATGACGCGACGACGTTCTCCCCACCTCCCCTCCCAGGGAGCCGGGTTAGGTACGGCAGCACCCTTCGTTCCCCGGCTCGGCGACCTCGCCTCCGACAGTGCCCGCGAAGACCGTGTGGGAGTCGTGGTCGCCCTCCCTGGCGAGGGCTCCGCCACGACCTACCACCTGCGCCCGCCCGGCGGCGGGACCCAGTGGTCCGCGCCCGCCGACGGGACGACGCTCAGGCCCGTGCCGGTGAAGGCCACCCACGCCACGCTGCTGGCCGGCCGGGACGCGGTCTACGATCCGAGGGCGCAGCAAGGGTCGGTTCCCGTCGAGTTCCACTTCGATGACGGCTCGACCCTCGACGGCGCGCTCATCCTCACCTCTGCTGAGCTGGAGCGGTTGTACGCGCAGACCAGCCGCCTCCTCGACGCCCACGAACGCGTCCTCGGCGGCACCTCGTGACGGCGGCCCGACGCCACCACGCCCGAAACGCCGCGTCCAGAACCGCACGGTCCGACCGCGAGGGCCGACTCGCGCTCACGTTCCTGGCCGTCGCCGACCGGGTCGGCCCGGCCTGGGCACTGCGTGAGCACGCCGGCCCGCTCCTCGAAGGCGCCGGCCACCGGCCCTCCGCCATCACACCGGACGCGAGCCTGCCCTCCGACCGCTGAGGCCGCTCCCGACACCGAGGCCGTATGCCTGCGCTCGGCCGCCAGGGCCTCCCACGCTGCTCTCTCGTCGAGCGGCGCTGAAGAACCGTCCCGCTCAGCGCGGTTTCGGCCGCCCGGAGCGGGACGGCCTGCACCCCGTCAGCCATCTGGAACATCCACGCATGATTCTCCAGGGAGGGATCGTGGACATCCCGTACATCGTCATCGACCAGCTCGTCCCCGACCAACAGCAGGTCTGGAAGACGTACTTCGGCGACGCCGACCGCCCCCGCTACATCGAGGAAGGCATCTGGCGCCGCACCCGGGAGAAGGCCACCGCCGGCCAGTCCGGCTGGGCGGCCTCGGACGACGCCCGGCGGCGGATCATTCACTACCGCTACCGGTACGGCTTGGTCCCGACCACTGCCGCGCCGGCCATCGGCTTGACCGACCTGTACCTCTTTCACTCCGTGTCCGCCCCGGCCGACGAGATCGACGCGCACCACGACGCCCTGTGGGATTCGCTCGCCACTGGCGGCTGGAAGGAGGCCCCCGGTGGACTCTTATGGACACGGCGGGATCTGAAGTGCCGGATCACCGAGCACGACGTCCACCCCCAGGACGCCGCTGCGGGCCGCATCCTCCCAGCCGGCTACCGGAGCCTGGACGTGCAGATCGCCTCTGTGTCCTACGCAGCGCCGCCCGCTGTGCGGCAACTGCCGTGGAACGTGCTCTCCACCGGAATCCGGTTCAAAGACCGCCCCGGCACGCCGACCCGCGTGCCGACCCTGTCCGTACTCGCGGACCTGCGACCGTTCCAGGTGGAGATCGGATGCGGTACGTCGGTCGAGGCGGGGATCCCGCCCCTGCACCGGCTCCACGAGATCTACCGAGTCACCGACCGCCAGGGCCACGAGCCGCGGGAGCACCGCTTCACCCTCTCCCCGACAGCGGACACCCTCCTCCACGAGGTGCTGACCGAGCCGGAGGAGAAGACTGCGGAATTCGTGGAGATGTTCCGCGCCTGTTTCCTGGCCGAGCCGACCCCGGCCATGTGGGCGCTGAAGGAACTGAAGGACGCCGGGCACCTCGTCGGTCCGGTCATCACGAACAACTTCGACGTGCTCGCCGCGCGCGCCGGGCTCGACGAGTGCTTCATGCGCCGGTACGACCAGGCCGTACCCGATGTCGAGTGGGTCGACGGCGCCAAGGCCCTTCTCGTCGTCGGCCTGCATGCCGACCGACGCAAGGTCCAGGCCCGCGCCCGGGAACGCGGCATGCAGGTCGTCTACCTGGACCCGGAGGGCTTCTGGCGCGACGGCCAGTTCCTGTCATACCCGCTGGAAGGACCCCAGGACGGCGACCTGGTGTGCCGGGCAACCGCCGCTGAGGCGCTGCCCGCACTCGTCAATCTGCTGAAACAGCAGACTGGTTGATCCACCTGCACGAAGAGGGCCCTGCCGGGTGTTGGCGCTAGCGTGACGCACCCGGCCGGCCCGGACTCCCCGGGCGGGCGAGAGGCAAGGAAAGGAGCGTCGACCCCATGCGCGTATCCGTCATCGGTTGTGGACACCTGGGCATCCCCCACGCCGCTGCCATGGCCGAGATCGGCCACGAGGTCATCGGCGTGGACCTGGACCAGGCGAAGATCGATCGCCTCAACGCCGGCGAGTGCCCCATCTACGAGGACGGCCTGCCCGAACTCCTCAGCACCCACACCGCCACTGGACGGCTGCGGTTCACCACCAGCCTCGCGGAGGCGGCCGAGTTCGCCGACATCCACTTCCTCGCCGTGGGCACGCCGATCGACGCGGACGGACGGAGCTACGACACCGGGCAGGTCTTCGGTGCTGCCCGCGCTCTCGCCCCGCATCTGACCCGCCCGACCGTGATCATCGGCAAGTCCACGGTCACCGTCGGCACCTCCCGCGATCTCGGTGCCCTGCTCGCGCGTCTCTCCCCGGCCGGTGAGGACGTGGAGGTCGTCTGGAACCCGGAGTTCCTGCGCGAGGGCCACGCCATCGAGGACACCCTGCGCCCTGACCGGATCGTCGTGGGCGTGCCGTCGGCCCGCGCGGAGGACGCTGTACGCCAGGTCTACGCACCTCTCCTGTCGAACGGGATCCCGCTGTTCGTGACCGATCCCGCCACCGCCGAACTCATCAAGGGCGCCGCCAACGCCTACCTCGGCATGAAGATCTCCTTCATCAACGGCGTCGCCGACATGTGTACCGCCGCCGGAGCCGATGTCCAGCAGCTCACCGAGGCCATCGGCCTGGACCCCCGTATCGGTCGCGGCGGACTCAACGCCGGCCCCGGTTATGGCGGCGGCTGCCTTCCGAAGGACGTTCGCGCCTTCACCGCCTCGGCCCACACCCTCGGGGCCGCCGAAGCAGCAACCCTTCTGCGAGCCGCCGAGGAGGTCAACGAATCCCGGCCCACCGCCGCGCTGAGGCTCATCGAGCAGACTCTCGGCCGACCGGTCGACGGTGTACGCATCACCGTCTGGGGCGCCTCCTTCAAGGCCGGAACCGACGACGTCCGCGAATCCCCGGCCCTGGCGATCGCCGCGCTCATGCACCAGCGCGGAGCGACCGTCACCGTCCACGACCCGCACGCTGTGCCCACAGCACTGCGCCGACACCCGGAGCTCGACTACGCCGAAGCCCTCGACGACTCCGTCCAGGGCGCCCAACTGATCGTCCTGGCCACCGAGTGGCCCCACTTCCGCGAGGCCGACCCCAAGGCCCTCGCCCCACGGGTCACGGACCCGGTCCTCGTCGACCTCCGCAACCTCATCGACGCCGACGCCTGGCGCATGGCCGGATGGACCGTACGCCAGCTCGGACGCCCCACACAGGAATAGCCCAAGCCATCGAACCGGAGGTCCGCCGTGGACACCCTGTGGGACAACATCGAGAAACTCTCCGCCGTCTGCCGAGCGGCCGGCGCCCACCTGCCTGACGAGGAGCTCAAGGCCCTCCAGGTCGGCAAAGTCGCCGAGGAGGCCGGCGAGGCCATGCACGCCCTGCACGGGCTGAAGGGCCTCACCACCTGCGGCGACGACCACGCCTGGGACGAAGTCCAAAACGACCTCGTCGGCGCCGTCATCGCAGCCCTCCTGGCCATGCACTACATCGACCCCACCGGCGCCCGCGCCACCTTCGACGAAATCCTCCACCGCCGCACCCGCAGGGGCCGCAAGGCCGCCACATTTGCATCCACCTGACGATCACCTGACCTGCCGTCGGCCGCACCCCCAGATGCGGCCGACGGCGATGTTGCGGGCACGAGCCGCGTCAGGCACCTGATTCCAACACCCGCACAACCTTCTCTGCGTCATCAAGACGCACTCGGCGGGTTCCGTCGCACTGGCAGCCCTCGTGCCCCATCCCTGCCCAATGCGAAGTCACAGGTCAGATCCCCTATAACAGATCAAGGACCGTCAATTCCTCGGCGCAACCCCATGACAGCGTGACGCCGGCGCCGCCGTGCCCGTAGTTGTGCACGACCACAGCGCCGTCTTCCCGCCGGTCGGCCTCCACCCGGACCGTGGCCCGGGTGGGCCGGGCACCGATCCGATGCGCCAGAACGCTGGCTGAGGCAAGACGGGGTTCGACCTCGGCGCAGCGGGCGAGGATGCCGACTGCCGCCTTGTCGTCGGGGGCCAGGCCACCCTCACCGTCGATGGCCGTGCCGCCCAGGACGACGGTGTCGCCGTGGGGGTAGAAGCACAGCAGGTCCGGTGAGAGGCCGGTGTCCTCGGAGAAGAACTCGGTCAGCCCCGGGTTGGAGACGACGACGTGCTGGCCGCGGATGGGCCGAAGGTCAGGGTCCGGCAGTAGATCCTTGGCGCCGAGGCCCGTGCAGTTGACGATCACGGTGGCCGGACCGGTGTCCGCGAGCGAGGCCAGGCGGCGCCGCTCGACTGTTCCCCCGGCGGCATCGAGCCGACGCAGGAGGTAGCCGAGGTAGGTCGGCATGTCGATCAGCGGCACAGTGAACCGGTAGCCGGCCGAGAACCCGACCGGCAGTTCGGCCCGTTCGCACGGCCGGAAGCCGGGCAGGGTGGTGGCCCAGTCCGGCGGGGTCTCGGCCGTGCGGGACGCCTCAATGCCGCTGGTGAGCCGGACGCCCGACGACGGGTCCTCGGCCAGCTCGCGGAAGATCTCCAATGACCGTTGTCCCCACTGGTCGACCTTGTCCTTCGGTTCGACCAGGTAGGGACCCCACATCGCCCCGGCAGCCAGCGAGGTGACGCCCGGCACCTCCTCGGCGATGACATGCACCGAGACTCCGGCCTCGGCGAGAACGACGGCGGTGGTGAGCCCCGCCACCCCGGCCCCGACAACGACAACTCGCTCCCCTGCGGCCATGATCCTGACCCTAGCGGCCGGGTGGCGCCGACGGGGCGTGTTGAGTGAGGGCGTTCTCCAGGGTCGGGAGGAAGCTTCGCACGTGGGTGTTGCGCTGTCGGCGGCGCAGGTCTGCGGCGAGCTGGTGGAGCAGGGCCGCGCTGCGGGGCGAGCCCACGACGTCGAGGCGGTCGGTGACGACCTGGCCGAGCGCGCAAGCGGCCTCCAGATCACCACGGGCGCTGCGGCCCAGGGCCAGCCAGGCCCCTTCGAACATGGCCCTGCGCTGGCTGGGGTCACCGCACGGTGCCTTGCCTGGCAGATGTCCCAGGTGGCGCGGGAGGTATGCGGCCGGGCGGCCGCACACCTCGCCGGCCGCCTCCTGTGGACGCCGGCCTCGCCTTGCCCCTACTTGAACACTTCGAGTTCGCTGTCGAGGATGTCGAAGAGTTCGTCGGCGGACGCCTCCGCGAGGTCCGCGTCCACGGTGGGCGCCTCGGTCTCGAACAGCAGCTCGGTCAGGTACCCGGCCAGGTCCGCGGCGGACGGGTGGTCGAAGACCAGCATCGGGGGCAGGTTCCGGCCGGCCAGGGTGACCATACGGTTGCGCAGCTCCAGCGCGCTGAGCGAGTCGAACCCGATGTCCAGGAAGCCCCGCTCGGGGTCGATCGCCTCGGGGGTGGCGTGGCCAAGCACCTCGGCGGCCTTCGCTCGCACCATTTCCAGCATGCGGCGGTCGCGCTCGGTCGCGGGCAGCCCGGACAACAGGTCCACCGCTGTGACGGTGTCGGAGCCCGTCTCGGCGCGGACTGCCCTGCGGACCGGGCCGCGGACGAGACCACGCAGCAGCGCAGGCATCTCACCTGTACGAGTCCGCAGTACGGCGGTGTCGACCCGCATCGGAACGATGACGCTCTCGCCGTTCGCCAAGGACGCGTCGAACAGGGCGAGCCCTTCCTCCGCGCTGAACGCCGGCAGTCCCTGCCGCCGCATGCGCTCCAGGTCGGCCTCACTCAGCTCCCGGCTCATGCCGGAGTCGATGCGCCAGGCGCCCCACGCCATGGACGTGGCGGGCAGCCCCTCGGCACGGCGGCGAACCGCCAACGCGTCGAGGAAGACGTTGGCGGCCGCGTAACCGGCCTGCCCCTGGGCCAGAACCATGCCGCCGGACGAGGAGTACAGCACGAACATCGACAGGTCGCTGTCCTTGGTCAGCTCATGCAGGTGCCAGGCCGCGTCCGACTTCGGCCCGAAGCCCTCGTCGAGCCACTCCGGCGGCCAGGTGGCGACCATGCCGTTGTGCACCACACCCGCCACGTGCACCACGCCGGTCAGCGGGTGGTCCCGCGGTACGACGGCGAGCAGGTCCTCCAGCGCCCGGCGGTCGGACACGTCGCACGCGACGACCGTTGCCTCGGCCCCGAGTTCGGCCAGCTCCGCGACGAGTTCGTCGGCGCCGGGTGCCTGCGGGCCGCGCCGGCTGGTCAGCAGCAGATGCCGTACGCCGTGCTCGGTGACGAGGTGGCGGGCCAGCAGCGCGCCGAGGCCGCCGGTACCGCCGGTGATCAGGACCGTGCCCTCCGGGTCCGGCCTCGGACTCGTCCCGGGCGGGTCCCCGGCCGTCGTCGCCCTCACCAGCCTGGGCACGAGAACACCGCCCGCCCGGATCGCGGCCTCGGTCTCCCCCGACGCGATCACGCCGGCCAGCACGTTCCGGGACTCTGCGGTGTCGTCCACGTCGACGAGGACGAACCGGCCCGGGTACTCGGCCTGCGCCGCGCGCACCAGTCCCCACACGGGAGCTTGAACGAGGTCAGCGATCTCGCCCTCACCGGCGGACACCGCGTTGCGGGTGACCACCACGAGCCTGGAGTCGACGCACCGGTCGTCCGCCAGCCACTCCTGCACCTTCGCCAGCACGTCATGGCTCGTCGCGTGCATGGCGTCGAGGAGACCGGCATCCGCCGCCCGGCAGTCGTAGACCACGACGTCCGGCACCGACTCGGCGCTGAACGCATCGGCCCAGGCGAGCTGGGAGGTGCCGTCCTCCGTGTCCGCCGCCGGGACGGCTGTGAAGGGCGTCCAATCCACACGGAAGAGGGACTGGTCGGTGTGGTCACCGGCGGACCTGAGCTGCTCGGCCGAGACGGGCCGGAAAGCCAGCGACCGTACGGAGGCCACAGGCGCTCCGGAGGCATCGGCCAGCTCCATGGCCACCGTGCTGGAGTCGTCGCGCAGCAGGGCCACCCGCAGGGCGTTGGCACCCGCCGCGTGCAACGTGACGCCTCCCCAGGAGAAGGGCAGCAAGGTCTGCTCGTCACCCTCCTCACCAAGGCTCAACGCGTGCATCGCCGCGTCCAGCAGCGCCGGATGCAGGCCGAACCGTTCCGCCTCGGCGTGCTCCTCCGTGGGCAGCGCGACCTCGGCGAAGACGTCGTCGCCGCGTCGCCAGGCCGCCCGAAGACCCTGGAAGGCGGGACCGTAGGCATATCCCTGGCGCAGCAGCAGGTCGTACATACCGCTCACGTCGACGCGCGTGGCTCCCGGCGGCGGCCACTGTGTGAGGTCGGCGGACGGCGTCACTGCGTCCTCCACGAGGGCGCCCACACCGTGCAGGGTCCAGGGCACATCGGCCGCGGCATCCGCGGCGCGTGAATAGATGTGCAGCGCCCGTCGGCCTTCCGCGTCCGGTGCCCCGACTGACACCTGGACCTGAAGTCCCCCGCGCTCGGGCAGGATCAGGGGGGCCTGAAGGATCAGTTCCTCCAGTACGGGGCAACCGACCCGCTCACCCGCGCTGACCGCCAGTTCCACGAAGCCGGTGCCGGGCAGCAGGAGGCTGCCGAGTACGTCGTGGTCGGCGATCCAACGCTGCGAGTCCAGGGACAGCCGACCGGTCAGCACCACACCTTCCGTCTCGGCAAGGGCCAACGACGCCCCGAGCATCGGATGGTCCACGTCGTGCTGCCCCACGGCCGACACGCCCAGGCTCACACCGGCGTGCGCGTCGATCCAGTAGCGCTGTCGCTGGAAGGCGTAGGTGGGCAGGTCGACGCGTTCAGCACCGCGCCCGGCGTAGAAGGCGGTCCAGTCGACAGTGCCGCCCGAAGCGAACACCTGCCCCAGCGCCGTCACGGCCGTCACATCCTCCGGACGGTCCTTGCGCAGCACGGACGCGAACGTGACGTCGTCGGCGTCCGTGTCGAGGGTCTGCCGGGCCAGACCCGTCAGGACCGGATCCGGACCGCACTCCACAAACCGCACCACACCCTGCCCCTGCAGGGCAGCAACCCCGTCGGCGAACCGGACGGCCTCACGCACATGCCGCACCCAATACTCCGGGTCCGTCAACTGCCCCGCCACCGCCAGGGCACCCGTCACGTTGGACACGACGGGCAGGGACGGCTCCGCATACGACAGCGACGCCACCACCCCACGGAACTCCTCCAGCATCGGCTCCATCAACGGCGAATGAAACGCATGCGACACCCGCAGCCGGGACACCCGCCGACCCAGCGTGGTGAAGTGCTCCGCCACGGCATCGACATCGGCCTCGGTGCCGGACACCACCACAGACGTCGGCCCGTTGACCGCGGCGATCCCGACACCGTCGGACAGCACCGGCAGGATCTCTGCCTCGGTGGCCTCCACCGCCAGCATCGCTCCGCCCTCGGGCAGCGCGTCCATCAGCCGGCCCCGCGCCGCCACCAACGTCGCCGCGTCCTCCAGGGACAGCACCCCCGCCACATGCGCGGCGGTCACCTCACCAATCGAATGCCCCGCCACGAAGTCGGGACGCACACCCCAGGACTCCACCAGCCGGAACAACGCCGTCTCCACCGCAAACAACCCCGCCTGCGCAAACACCGTCCGGTTCAGCAGCCGGGCATCCTCACCCCACACCACCTCACGCAACGACCGCCCCAGCAGACCGTCCAACCGCCCACACACCGCATCAAACGCCGACGCGAACACCGGGAAGGCGTCATACAGTTCCCGGCCCATCCCCAGCCGCTGACTCCCCTGCCCCGTGAACAGCACAGCCGTCCGGCCACCCGCACGCGCCCGCACCACCGAGCCTTCCACCCCGCCCAGCGCGGTCAGCAGCTCGTCGCGGTCCCGGCC
>NZ_JAGMUO010000114.1:14359-22244 GCF_019049325.1 Streptomyces sp. AC512_CC834
TTCGGGCCGCTCACCCACCCACCCGGCAAGCCGCTCAGCCTGCGCCACCACCGCACCCGCACCACGCCCCGACACCACCCACGGCACCACCGACGAACCCACCGGAACCCGCGCAGCCGATGCCTCCGCCGGTTCCGCCACCGGCGGCTCCTCCACAATCACGTGCGCGTTCGTCCCACTCAGACCGAACGACGACACAGCCGCACGCCGCGGCCGCCCCTCCTCCGGCGCCGGCCACTCCCGCGCCTCCGTCAGCAGCTCCACAGCACCCGCGTCCCAGTCCACCTTGGACGAAGGCTCGTCGGAGTACAGGGACTTGGGCATCGTCTCGTGACGCATCGCCATGACCATCTTGATGATGCCCGCGACACCCGCCGCAGCCTGCGTGTGACCCATGTTCGACTTGATGGAGCCCAGCCACAGCGGCTGACCCTCGGGACGGTCCTGGCCGTAGGTCGCCAGCAACGCCTGCGCCTCGATCGGGTCACCCAGCGTCGTACCCGTACCGTGCGCCTCCACCACGTCGACCTGATCGGCACCCAGCCGCGCACTCGCCAGAGCCTGCCGGATCACCCGCTGCTGCGACGGACCGTTCGGGGTGGTGAGGCCGCTGGAGGCGCCGTCCTGGTTGATGGCGCTGCCGCGCACCACCGCCAGCACGGGGTGACCGTTGCGGCGTGCGTCCGACAGGCGCTCGACCAGCAGCATGCCCACGCCCTCGGAGCAGCCGACACCGTCGGCCGACTCGGAGAAGGACTTGCAGCGGCCGTCGGAGGCCAGGCCTCGCTGGGTGCTGAAATAGATGAACATGTCCGGGTTCGTCATCACGGTCACACCGCCGGCGAGGGCCAGCGAGCACTCCCCCGAGCGCAGCGCCTGTACCGCCATGTGGAGGGCGACCAGGGAGGACGAGCACGCCGTGTCCACGGTGACCGCCGGGCCCTCGAGGCCGAGGGTGTAGGCCACCCGGCCCGTCACCAGGCTGCCGTCGCTGCTGCCGAACCCGTAGTCGTGGTACATGACGCCGGCGAAGACGCCGGTGCGGCTGCCCTTCAGAGACAGCGGGTCGATGCCCGCACGCTCCACGGCCTCCCAGGACGACTCCAGGAGCAGGCGCTGCTGGGGGTCCATGCCCAGGGTTTCGTTCGGGCTGATGCCGAAGAAGGCGGGATCGAAGTCCGCCGCGTCGTGCAGGAAGCCGCCTTCCCGGGAGACGGTGCGGCCGGTCTTGCCCGGTTCGGGGTCGTACACGCCGTCGATGTCCCAGCCGCGGTCGGTGGGGAATCCGGACACGGCGTCCACGCCGTCGGCGACAAGCTGCCACAGCTCGTCCGGAGAGGTGGCGCCGCCCGGGAAGCGGCAGGCCATGCCGACGATCGCGATCGGCTCGCCGGCGGCGGCTTCGAGGTCGGCGTTCTGCCGGCGCAGGCGTTCGTTGTCCAGCATGGATTTTCTGAGCGCTTCGACGACCTGCTCGACGGATGCGTCCACGGTGAAGGTAAACCTCTCGCTCGGTGCGGGCCGGTGGACCCGGGCACTCAGTTGGTTTCGTCTCCGGACAGGGCGGCGCGGACCAGGTCCTCGATCCCCATGCTCTTGATCGCGTCACTGCGGTCCTCGTGCGCCTTGCCCGCCGTCGGTTCGGCGGGCGGGTTCGTGTCCTGCCCGGCCGCGGCGAGGGCGAGCAGCCCGTCCAGCAGGCCGGCCGCACGGAGGCTGTCCACGGAGAGGGACTGCAGCGCGCTCCGGACGGACGCGTCGTCGGGTTCGCCGGTCGCGGCGCCCTGCCCGGGGGCTTCCGGCAGGCCGGGCGTCAGCTCGTCCAGCAGGAACTCGGCGAGGACCGCCGGGTTGGGGTAGTCGAACATCATGGTGGCGGGGAGCCGCAGCCCGGTGGCGGTCTGGAGCCGGTTGCGGAGTTCGATCGCGGCCAGCGAGTCGAGGCCCAGCTCGGTGAAGCCCTTGCTGATGTCGATCGCCTGCGGGTCGTCGTGGCGTACCGCGGCCACGTGGGTGCGTACGAGGTCCACGAGGGCACGCTCGCGTTCCGCCTGGGCGAGGGGCGCCAGGTGGTCCTCCAGGGTGCCCGAACTCGTGGCGGCACCGGCACCGGCACCGGCTCCGGCACCGGCAGGGGTGGCGGCTGGGGTGGACGTGGGCTGTGTCGTCGGGGTCGCGGCGGGCCGGGCCGCGTCACGGCGGGCGACGCGCACGATCTCACGGAACAGCGGGGACAGTTCGTCGTCCGCGGCCTTCGCGAGGCGGGCGGCGGTCACGCGGATGGGGACGAGGAGGGCCTCGTCGAGGGCGACGGCCTCGTCGAACAGGGCCAGGCCCTCCTCGATGGCCATGGCTGGCATGCCCAGCCGGTCCATGCGGTGCAGGTCGTCCTCGGTCACTCCGCCGCCGAGGCCGGTCCTGGCCGTCCACAGGCCGAAGGCCAGCGAGGTCGCGGGCAGGCCGGCCGCCCGGCGGTGCAGGGCCAGGCCGTCGACGAAGCGGTTGGCCGCTCCGTAGTTGCCCTGGCCGACGCCGACGAGCAGCCCCGCGCACGAGGACAGCAGGACGAACGCGGACAGATCGAGGTCGCGGGTGAGTTCGTGCAGGTTCCACGCCGCGTCGACCTTGGGCCGCAGTACGGCCTCCACCTGCGCGGGCGTCAGCGACGTGACGAGGGCGTTGTCCATAACGCCCGCCGCGTGTACGACGCCGCGCAGCGGGCGGTCGTCCGGGATGCCGGCGAGCAGCTCGGTGAGCGCGGTGCGGTCGGCGGCGTCGCAGGCCGCGACGGTCGCCGCGGCGCCCAGCTCGGCGAGTTCCGCGACGAGTTCACCGGCGCCGGGGGCATCGGCCCCGCGGCGGCTGGTCAGGAGCAGATGGCGTACGCCGTGCTCGGTGACCAGGTGCCGGGCGAGGAGCGCTCCGAGGCCGCTGGTGCCGCCGGTGACCAGGACGGTGCCGGCGGGGTCCCAGGGAGCGGGGCGTTCGATGTCGTCCACGGGGATCCCGGTCAGCCTCGGGACGCGGACGTCGCTGCCGCGTACGGCGAACTCCGGTTCGCCCAGGGCCGCGAGCGGCGGGGTGACGCGGCTGTCCTCGTCGAGGTCGGCGAGGAGGAAACGGCCCGGGTTCTCCTGCTGGGCGGACCGCACCAGCCCCCACACGGGCGCCTGTGCGACGTCGACGGCCTCGTCGGTGCCGGTGTCGTCGCCGACGGCCACGGCACCGCGGGTCACCACCATCAGCCGGGTACCGGCGAGCCGTTCGTCGGTCGACCAGGTACGCAGGACCCGCAGGAGCCGGTCCAGTACGGCTCGCGTGGCGGACGGGACGTCCCCGTCCACCACCCGGGGGCACGGGTACAGCACCAGCTCGGGTACGGGGTCGCCGACGTCGAGGGCTGCCGTGAAGGCGTCCAGGTCGGCATGGGCGGTCACGTCATCGGGCACTCCGGCGTCCGCCGGTGTGCCGCCGAGGACCGCCCAGTCGCCGGCGGTGGTGCCGCCCGCGGTGCCCAGCGGCAGCGGGCTCCAGCCGACCCGGTGCAGCGCCTCGCGCTGTTCGGCGCCGGTCGAGGCGGCCGCCGCGGCGGCGACCCGGTCCGGGGTGACGGCCCGGACGACGAGGGACTCCACGGTCGCCACGGGCAGACCGGTGCTGTCGGCGAGTTGCAGCCGTACGGCGTCCGGGCCGATCGAGTTGAGCTTGACCCGCATCCGGGCTGCGCCGCCGGCGTGCAGGGAGACGCCCGTCCAGGCGAACGGCAGGTGAGAGGCGCCGACGTCCTGCGGCCGGTAACCGCCGAGGAAGTCCGTGGCGCTGAGCGCCGCGTCCAGCAGCGCCGGGTGCACCCGGTAGCCGACGGCCTCCTCCCGCGCCTCCTCGGGCAGGGCGACCTCGGCGAAGACGTCCTCGCCGTGCCGCCAGACGGCCTGGAGGCCGCGGAAGGTGGGGCCGTAGTAATAGCCCTGGCTGGTGAGGTAGTCGTAGACGTCGCTGATGTCGACGGCCTCCGCGCCCGGCGGCGGCCAGGCACCGGCGCCGAGCGGCGCGGGCGGCGACGCGGGGCCGGTGGACGGGGCGAGGAATCCGGAGACGTGCCGGGTCCAGCCGACGTGGTCGGGCACGTTCTCCGCCCGCGAGTACACCGCCAGAGAACGCCGGCCCGCGGTGTCCGCGGCGCCGACCAGCACCTGGACGGCGGTGCCGCCCGTGGCGGTCAGCGGCATGATCGCCTCGATGGTGAGTTCCTCGACGATGTCGCAGCCGACCTCCTCACCGGCGCGCAGGGCCAGTTCGACGAAGCCGGTGCCGGGCAGCAGCAGCGTGCCGAGCACGTTGTGGTCCGCCAGCCAGCGCTGGGTGTCCATGGCGAGCCTGCCGGTGAGGACCACCCCGCCGTTCTCCGGGGAGACGACGACCGCGCTGAGCAGCGGATGCGACCCGGCCTGCTGGCCGATGTCCTGTGCGGAGCCGGACATCGCGGCGGGGGCGGCGTCCAGCCAGTAGCGGCGCTTCTCGAACGCGTAGGTCGGCAGGTCGAGCCGGCGCGCGCCACGGCCCGCGAACACGGCCGCCCAGTCGGGGCCGGCCCCGTGCACGTGCAGCCGGGCGAGGGCGGTGAACAGGGCCTGCGGTTCCGGTGTGTCCTTGCGCAGGGCCGGCACGACGACGTGGCCGGGGTGCTCCAGACCGGCCGCGGCGAGGGCGCTGAGCACCCCGTCCGGACCGACCTCCACATACCGGGTGACACCGTCCGCCTCCAACTGCCGGACACCGTCCGCGAAGCGCACCGCCTGCCGGACGTGGCGCACCCAGTAGTCGGCGGAGGCCAGCTCTCCGGGTCCTGCCTCGCGGCCCGTCACGTTGGAGACGATCCGCAGGGCCGGGGTGCCGTACGAGAGCCCGTCGGCGATCTGCCGGAACTCCTCCAGCATCGGTTCCATCAGCGGCGAGTGGAAGGCGTGGGACACCCGCAACCTGCTGGTCTTGCGGCCGAGCCGCTCGAAATGGGCGGCAACGGCGAGAACGGCGCTCTCGTCTCCGGAGACGACCAGGGACGAGGGGCTGTTGAGGGCGGCGATACCGGTTCCCTCGCCCAGCAGGGGCAGTACCTCCTCCTCGGTCGCCTGCAGGGCGGTCATGGCCCCGCCGGCCGGCAGCGCCTGCATCAGCCGTCCGCGGGCGGCGACCAGGGCGCAGGCGTCGGGCAGGGACAGCACTCCCGACACGTGGGCGGCCGCCAGCTCACCGACCGAGTGACCCATGAGTACGTCGGGGACGACGCCCCAGGACTCGAGCAACCGGTACAGAGCGACTTCGAAGGCGAACAGGGCACTCTGCGTGTAGACGGTCCGGTCCAGTTCCCGGCCGCCGTCGGCGCCGTCCGCACCGTCCGCACCATCCATCGGGGCGAACATCACGTCCCGCAGCGGACGCTCCACGAGCGGGTCCAGGTGCTCGCACACCGCGTCGAGCGCCGTGGAGAACACCGGGAACAGCTCGTACAGTTCCCTGCCCATGCCGGGTCGTTGGGAGCCCTGTCCGGAGAACAGGAAGGCGAGCGGGGCGTCGGGGGCGACGACTCCGGTGACGGTGCCGGGCCGTTCCTCCTGCTCCGCGAGCGCGGTGAGTGCGCTGAGCGCGGTGTCCCGGTCGGTGGCGGCGACGACGGCCCGGTGGTCGAGTGCGGCCCGGCTCGTGGCCAGCGAGAAGGCGGTGTCCGACAGCGTGCGTCCGGGGTCCGCGGCCAGCCAGGACTTCAGCGCTTCGGCCTGCCGCAGCAGCCCGGAGGCGCTGGCGGCGCTCAGTACGAGGGGTACGACGGGTACGACGGGCAGCTCGGGCACCGTCGGCGACGCGGGCCGGGTGGCCTCGGGCTCGGTGGTCTCGGGCCCCTCGGCGGGCGCCTCCTCCAGGATCAGGTGCGCGTTGGTGCCGCTGAGCCCGAAGGAGGACACACCGGCCCGGCGGGTCCGCTCGGACCGGGGCCATGCACGCTCCCGGGTCAGCAGCCGTACGTTGCCCTCCGACCAGTCCACCTGCGGCGAGGGCTCGTCGACGTGCAGGGTGCGCGGCATCGTCTCGTTCCGCAGCGCCATGATGGCCTTGATGACACCGCTGACGCCGGCTGCGGCCTGCGCGTGACCCATGTTGGACTTGATGGAGCCCAGCCACAGCGGCTGGTCGTCGGCACGGCCTTGGCCGTAGGTGGCCAGCAGTGCCTGCGCTTCGATCGGGTCGCCGAGCCTGGTGCCCGTGCCGTGGCCCTCGACCAGGTCGATGTCCGACTCGGTCAGGCCGGCGGCGTCCAGCGCCTGGCGGATGACGCGCTGCTGCGAGGGTCCGTTGGGGGCGGTGAGGCCGTTGCTCGCGCCGTCCTGGTTGATGGCACTGCCGCGCACCACGGCCAGCACCGGGTGACCGTTGCGCCGGGCGTCCGACAGACGTTCCACCAGCAGCAGGCCCACGCCCTCGGACCAGCCGGTGCCGTCGGCGGATCCGGCGAAGGCCTTGCAGCGGCCGTCCGCGGACAGCCCGCGCTGCTGGCTGAAGTCGATGAACAGCTCCGGTGTCGCCATGACGGTGACACCGCCCGCCAGCGCCATGGTGACCTCGCCCTGACGCAGCGCCTGGCAGGCCATGTGCAGGGCGACCAGTGAGGAGGAGCAGGCCGTGTCCACGGTGACCGCCGGCCCTTCCAGGCCGAGGGTGTAGGCGACACGGCCGGAGGCGATGCTGGCCGCACTGCCGTTGCCGATGTAGCCGGTCAGGTCGTCGGGCACCTGCGGCAGCCTGCTGCGGTAGTCGTGGTACATGATGCCCGTGTAGACGCCGGTACGGCTGCCGCGGGCGGACTGCGGGTCGATGCCGGCCCGTTCGAAGGCCTCCCAGGCGCCCTGCAGCAGCAGCCGCTGCTGCGGGTCCATGGCCATCGCCTCGCGCGGCATGATCCCGAAGAACTCGGGATCGAACTCGGTCGCGTCGTGCAGGAATCCGCCCTGGCGGGTGTACGTGTGGCCGGCGACGCCGGGCTCGGGGTCGTAGATGTTGTCGACGGCCCAGCCGCGGTCCGCGGGGAAGTCGGAGACGACGTCACGACCGTCGACGAGCATCTGCCACACGTCCTCGGCGGAGTGCAGTCCGCCGGGGAACCGGCAGCTAATGCCGACGACGGCGATCGGCTCGTCCGTGTCGGCCGCCTTGACCGGAGTGACCGCGGCGGGCCTGGGCTCGGCCGCCGGGGTGACCCGGCTCCTGAGGTACTCGGTCACCGCACGTGCCGTCGGGTAGTCGAAGACGAGTGTGGCGGGCAACCGCACCCCGGCCTCGGCGCCCAGCGCGTTGCGCAGTTCGACCGCGGCCAGGGAGTCGAAGCCGAGGTCCTTGAACGCCCGGTCGGGGCCGATCGCCTCGATCCCGGAATGGCCGAGCACCGAGACCACGTGCTTGCGCACCAGGTCGAGCAGCAGGCGGTCACGCTGGGCGTCGTCGAGCCCGGCCAGGCGCTGGGCCAACGTGCCGGTGTCCGCGGTGGCGCCCGAGCGGGCGGTCCTGCGTGCGGCCGTGCCGGTCATTCCCTTGAGGAGGGCGGGGAGTTCCTCACCACGCGACGCCAACGCCGCCACATCGATCCGCAACGGCACCTGCACCGCATCACCGGGGCGGTCCAGAGCCGCGTCCAACAACTCCAACGCCTCGTCCACCGGCAACGCCGGAAGACCAAGCCGCGCCATCCGCGCCTCAGCCTCCACCTGCGAACCACCACCACCCAACCCACTCGCCGCAGCCCACAGGCCCCAGGCGAGTGAGGTGGCAGGCAGCCCACGACTGCGCCGGAACTGCGCCAGACCGTCCAGGAACGTGTTCGCCGCCGCATAGTTGG
>NZ_JAGMUO010000114.1:22254-22504 GCF_019049325.1 Streptomyces sp. AC512_CC834
GATACCAGGCAGCGTCCGCCTTCGGCCCCCACACCCGCTCCAGCCGCACCCCGTCCATGTCCTGCACCAACGCGTTGTCCATCACGCCGGCCGCATGCACCACACCCCGCAACCGGCGCCCCACACCGTCAAACCCCGCCAACAGCCCGGCAACCGCCTCCCGGTCGGCCACATCACACGCCACCACCTCCACCCGCGCCCCGGCACCCTCCAACTCCGCCACCAACCCCGCCGCACCCGGAGCACCCGC
>NZ_JAGMUO010000114.1:22514-49751 GCF_019049325.1 Streptomyces sp. AC512_CC834
GGGCGCTCCACACCGTCAAACCCCGCCAGCAGCCGGGCGACCGCCTCCCGGTCGGCCACATCACACGCCACCACCTCCACCCGCGCGCCGGCAGCCTCCAACTCCGCCACCAACCCCGCCGCACCCGGAGCACCCGCCCCACGCCGACTCGTCAGCACCACATCCCGCACCCCACGCGCCACCACCAGATGCCGGGCCACCACCGCACCCAGACCACCCGTCCCACCCGTCACCAACACCGCACCACCCGACAACGACACCCCAGCCGACGTATCGACGTCGTCGGTGTCGGCGGTGTCGGCGGTGTCGGCGGTGGTGGGTGGGAGGGCGCGGACCAGACGCGGGACGAACACCCGACCGTCCCGCACCGCGAGCTCCGCCTCCCCCGAAGCCACCGCACCCGCCACCACCCCTACACCGTCATCCGCACCCGGATCCAGATCCAGCACCGTCAGCCGGCCCGGGTTCTCCGCCTGCGCCGCACGCAGCACACCCCACACACCCGCCACCGACACATCCACACCATCACCCGGCACCACACCCACCGCACCACGCGTCACCACCACCAGACGCGACGCAAGCACCCGCTCATCCGCAAGCCACCCACGCACCCGCTCCAACACCACCCCCGCCACCAACCGCGCCCCCACACCAGCACTGCCACTGTCGCGGTCGCTGAAGCTGTCGGGAGAAGGCACCTCCCACACCACCACCGGCGGCACCACATCACCCGCCGGCCACACCTCCCCGTCCCACACCGGCACAGCCGCCACACCCTCCGGCACCACCACCGGACTCCAGCCCACCCGCCACAACGACCGGCCCACCACCCCACCAGCCGACTCCAACTGCCCCACCGACACCGGCCGGGTGACCAGAGACTCGACCGTCGCGACCAGTTGGCCGGTGGTGTCCGCAACGCCGATGGAGGAGACTTCCTCGCCGCGTACGCGCCGGATGTGCACGCGCAGAGAGGACGCACCGGCCGCGTGCAGAGAGACTCCGTTCCAGGAGAAGGGCAGCATCGTCGCGCCCTCGTCCTCATCCGTGCCGTCGAGTAGCAGGTCGACATGCATGGCGGAGTCGAGCAGCGCCGGGTGCAGTCCGAAGCGAGCCGCCTCCGCGTGCTCCTCCTCGGGCAGCGCCACCTCGGCGAAGACATCGTCACCCCGCCGCCAGGCCGCCTTCAGCCCCTGGAACACCGGACCATAGCCATAACCGCGGCTGGCCAGACGCTCATAGGGCCGTTCGACCTTCAGGCTCTGGGCACCCGGCGGAGGCCAGGCGGTCAGCTCGAATTCGGGAACGCTGGTGGCGCGCCCGAGAAGGCCCGTCGCATGACGGGTGAAGGGGGCGTCGTCGCCCTCGACCCTCGAGTACACCTCCACCGAGCGCAGTCCCGTGTCGTCGGCGGCACCGACCACCACCTGGACCGCCACACCGCCGTCGACCGGCAGCACCAGCGGCGCCTCAAGGGTCAGTTCCTCGACCACGTCACAGCCGACCTGGTCACCAGCCCGGACAGCGAGTTCCACGAAGGCGGTGCCCGGCAGCAGGACGCGGCCGAGGACATCGTGATCGGCGATCCACGGATGCGTGTCCGCAGCCAACCGGCCGGTCAGCACCAGTCCGTCGGAGTCGGGCGACACGACCATCGCGCTCAGCAGCGGATGATCGACGCCCTCCAGGCCGGCGGAACCGATGTCACCCGTGACGGCACGGGTGACATCGAGCCAGTAGCGCTCGCGCTGGAAGGCGTAGGTGGGCAGATCGACGCGTTCAGCACCGCGCCCGGCGTAGAAGGCGGTCCAGTCGACAGTGCCGCCCGAAGCGAACACCTGCCCCAGCGCCGTCACCGCCGTCACATCCTCCGCACGGTCCTTGCGCAGCACCGACGCGAAGATGACCTCATCGGCAGCCGTGTCGAGAGTCTGCCGGGCCAGACCCGTCAGAACCGGATCCGGACCACACTCCACAAACCGCACCACACCCTGCTCATGCAGGGCACCGATCCCGTCGGCGAAACGGACTGCCTCACGCACGTGGCGCACCCAGTACTCGGGGTCGGTGAGCTGCCCCGCCACCGCGAGGGCGCCCGTCACATTCGATACGACGGGCAGGGACGGCTCCGCATACGACAGCGACGCCACCACCCCACGGAACTCCTCCAGCATCGGCTCCATCAACGGCGAATGGAACGCATGCGACACCCGCAGCCGGGACACCCGCCGACCCAAAGTGGTGAAGTGCTCAGCCACGGCATCGACACCGGTCTCGGTGCCGGACACCACCACAGACGTGGGGCCGTTGACCGCGGCGATCCCGACACCGTCGGACAGCACCGGCAGCACCTCTGCCTCGGTGGCCTCCACCGCCAGCATCGCCCCGCCCTCCGGCAGCGCGTCCATCAGCCGGCCCCGCGCCGCCACCAACGAAGCCGCGTCCTCCAGGGACAGCACCCCCGCCACATGCGCGGCGGTCACCTCACCGATCGAATGCCCCGCCACGAAGTCGGGACGCACACCCCAGGACTCCACCAGCCGGAACAACGCCGTCTCCACCGCAAACAGCCCCGCCTGCGCAAACACCGTCCGGTTCAGCAGCCGGGCATCCTCACCCCACACCACCTCCCGCAACGACCGCCCCAGCAGACCATCCAACCGGCCACAGACCGCATCGAAGGCGGACGCGAACACCGGGAAGGCGTCATACAGTTCCCGGCCCATCCCCAGCCGCTGACTCCCCTGCCCCGTGAACAGCACAGCCGTCTTGCCGTCACGTATCTCGCCGACCGTCGCTCCGGTGGCGGACTCGGCGGTGAGGGTGTCGAGCGCCTCGGCCAGAGCGTCACGCCCGTCGCCGATCACCACGGCCCGGTGTTCGAGCGCGGCCCGCGTGGTCGCCAAAGCATGTCCGGCGGGGCGGAGTTCGGCGTCGGTGAGAGTGTCGAGGTGTGCGCGGAGCCTGTCGGCCTGGGCCCTCAGCGCCTGCGGGGTGCGGGCGGAGAGCACCCAGGGCAGGAGCGGACTCGTGACGGAGTCGGAGTCGGAATCGACCGCTGAGCCGGCGGCGGGCTCCGGAGCCGGGGACTGCTCGATGACGACATGGGCGTTGGTGCCGCTGATCCCGAAGGAGGAGACGCCCGCCCGGCGCGGTCGGGCGGCAGAAGTGGCCGGCCACTCCCTGGCCTCGGTGAGGAGCTGGACCGCACCCTGGGTCCAGTCGACCTGAGGGCTGGGTTCGTCGGCGTACAGGGTCTTGGGGAGCTGCCCGTGCCGCATCGCCATGATCATCTTGATGACGCCCGCGACACCTGACGCAGCCTGCGTGTGACCCATGTTGGACTTGACGGAGCCCAGCCACAGCGGACGGTCCTCCGCCCGGTCCTGGCCGTACGTCTCCAGCAGCGCCTGCGCCTCGATCGGGTCACCCAGCGTCGTACCCGTGCCGTGGCCCTCGACGGCGTCGACGTCACTCGTCGACAGGTCGGCGCTTGCCAGGGCCTGACGGATGACGCGCTGCTGCGAGGGTCCGTTCGGGGCGGTCAGGCCGTTGCTCGCGCCGTCGGAGTTGACCGCGCTGCCGCGCAGGAGGGCGAGGACCTGGTGGCCGTTGCGGCGTGCGTCGGAGAGCCGCTCGACGAGCAGCAGGCCGACGCCCTCGCCCCAGCCGGTGCCGTCGGCGCCCGCGCCGAAGGACTTGCAGCGGCCGTCGGCGGAGAGTCCGCCCTGTCTGCTCATGTCGATGAAGGTGTCCGGGGTGGACATGACGGTGACGCCACCGGCCAGGGCCAGGGAGCACTCCCCGGAGCGCAGGGCCTGGGCCGCCATGTGCAGGGCGACCAGGGAGGACGAGCACGCAGTGTCGACGGAGACCGCCGGACCCTCGAGACCGAGGGTGTAGGCGACCCGGCCGGAGACGACACTGGCCAGGCTGCCGTTGCCGTGATAGCCCGCCACGTCCTCGGGCAGCGGGCCCAGCCGCAGGCCCCAGTCGTGGTACATCACGCCGGCGAACACACCGGTGTCGCTGCCCTTGAGGCTGTGCGGGTCGATACCGGACCGTTCCAGGGTCTCCCAGGCGACTTCGAGGAGCAGCCGCTGCTGGGGGTCCATGGCCTGCGCCTCACGCGGGCTGATGCCGAAGAACGCGGCGTCGAACAGGGCGGCGTCGTGCAGGAATCCGCCTTCGCGGGCGGAGCTCTTGCCCGGTACGCCCGGCTCGGGGTCGTAGAGGTCGCGGGCCCAGCCACGGTCGGTGGGGAAGGGTGAGACGACGTCCTCACCCGCGGTGACCGTCCGCCACAGGTCCTCGGGGGACATGATGTCGCCGGGGTAGCGGCAGGCCATGCCGACGATGGCCAGCGGCTCGTCGGTGCGGGTGACGGCGGGCCGGCTGCGCCGGACGTCGGCGGCGGCGGGGCCTTCGACCTTGGTGGCGAGGTGTTCGGCGAGCGCGCGCGGTGTCGGGTAGTCGAAGGTGAGGGTGGCGCTCAGCCGCAGGCCGGTCGCGGAGTTGAGCCGGTTGCGGAGTTCGACCGCGCCGAGGGAATCGAAGCCCATGTCGGTGAAGGCGCGTCGTACGCCGACGGCGTCGGCTCCGTCGTGGCCGAGGACGTCGGCGGCCTGTTCGCGCACCAGGTCCAGCAGGCGCTCGGTCAGTTCGGCCCCGTGCAGGCCGGCCCAGCGGCCGGCGTTCTCGGACGCGGTACGGGCGGCGGGCCCGGCGGCCGATCGCCGCACGGGCACGCGTACGAGGTCACGCAACAGTGGCGGGATGCCGTCGTTGCGGGCGCGCAGGGCGTCGAAGTCGACCCTCAGCGGGGAGACGGCGGCGCTGCCGGATACGACGGCCCGGTCGAAGAGGGCGAGGTTGTCCTCCGCGGAGAGCCCCTCCATGCCCAGGCGGCGGGCGCGCTGCAGGGCGGACGCGTCGAGGTGGGCGCCCATGCCCGCGTCGCCGGTCCACAGGCCCCAGGCGATCGAGGTGGCCGGCAGGCCCTGGAGGTGCCGCTGCTCGGCCAGTGCGTCGAGGAAGACGTTGGCGGCGGCGTAGTTGCCCTGGCCCGCACCGTCGAGGAGACCGGCCATGGAGGAGTACAGGACGAATGCCGCGAGGTCGAGGTCGCGCGTCAGTTCGTGCAGGTGCCAGGCCGCGTCGGCCTTGGGCCGCAGTACGGTGTCGAGCCGGTCGGCGGTCAGGGAGCCGACGAGCCCGTCGTCGACGACGCCGGCGGTGTGCACGACGGCGCCCAGCGGGTGGTCGGCGGGGACGGAGCCGAGGAGCGCGGCAACGGCCCGGCGGTCGGCCACGTCGCAGGCGCTCACGTCGACCCGGGCGCCGTTCTCGGTGAGCTCGGCGACGAGTTCGCGGGCGCCCGGTGCGTCCAGGCCGCGGCGGCTGGTGAGCAGCAGGTGGCGTACGCCGTGCTGGGTGACGAGGTGGCGGGCGAGGAGGCCCCCGAGGCCGCCGGTGCCGCCGGTGATCAGTACGGTCCTGTGGTCGTCCCACGGCGCGGGGGCTGCCGGGTCGGTGGCCGGGCCGGTGGCCGGGGCGAGTACGAGTCGCGGTACCCACAGCGTGCCGCCGCGCAGGGCGGCCTCGGGTTCGCCCGAGGCGAGGACGACACCCGCCGTAACCACATCCGCCGTGTCGGTGTCGGTGTCGGTGTCGGTGTCGGTGTCGAGAAGGACGATGCGCCCGGGGTTCTCGGCCTGTGCGGAGCGGATGAGGCCCCAGACGGCCGCCAGGTGCGGTACGGCGGGGGCGTGGCCCGGCACCGTGACGGATCCGCGGGTGCGGACGAGGAGCACGCTGTCGGCGAGGCGTTCGTCGCCGAGCCAGTTGCGTACCGCCTCCAGGGCCGTGTTGACGGCGCCGCGCAGCCGGGCGGCGAGTTCGGTGCCGGCCGGGACGCCGGGCAGGTCGAGGACGACGGACGCCGGTGTGCCGTCGGCACCGTCGGTGAGCCGGTGCAGCGCGTCGGCGCTGCCGTCCCAGGCGACGGGTTCCCCGACCGGAGTGCCGACCGGAGAGGTGACCGGAGAGGTGACCGGAGCCGCGGCCGGAGCCGCGGCCGGTGTCAGCGGGCGCCATGTCACCTGGTGGAGGTCGCCGCCGCGGCCGGTGCGGGCGGACCGCAGTTGTTCGGCGGAGACAGGGCGCAGCACGAGGTTCGCGACGCTCGCGACGGGCAGCCCCTCGGCGTCGGCGAGCGTGACGGTGAGGGCGTCGTCACCCCCGGGGGTGATACGGACGCGGACGGCCGAGGCACCCGCGGCGTGCAGGGTGACGCCGTTCCAGGAGAAGGGGATGCGCACCTGGTCGGCGGCCGGCCGGGCGGAGCCGTGGTCGGCGGTGTGCAGGGCGGCGTCGAGGAGGGCGGGGTGCAGTCCGAAGGCCGCCGCGTTGGCCCGTTCTCCGTCGGGCAGGGCGACCTCGGCGAAGACCTCGCCGTCGCGCCGCCAGGCGGCCCTGACGGCCCGGAAGACGGGGCCGTAGCCGTATCCGTCGCGCGCCATGTCCTCGTACAGCGTGGTGGTGTCGAGGGGTTCGGCGCCGGGCGGGGGCCAATCGGTGAGGTCCGTGAGGTCGGTGTCGGGGGCGGCGGTGGTGCGGGCGAGGAGGCCGGCGGCGTGCCGGGTCCAGGTGGCGTCGCCGTCCTCGGACCGCGAGAAGATCTCCAGCGGGCGCAGTCCGGCGTCGTCGGCGGCGCCGACCACCACCTGGACGACGACGGAGGCGTCGGGCGCCAGGACGAGCGGTGTCTGGAGCGTCAGTTCCTCCAGCAGGCCGCAGCCGACCTGGTCGCCCGCGCGGACGGCCAGTTCCACGAAGGCGGTGCCGGGCAGCAGGGTGACGTCGGAGATGACATGGTCGGCGAGCCAGGGGTGGGAATTCAGGGAGAGGCGGCCGGTGAGGACGGCGGTGTCGGCGCCGGCCAGGCTGACGGCGGCGCCCAGCAGCGGGTGGTCGACGGCCGTCTGGCCGAGGCCGGGGGCGTCGCCCGTGGCGGGCGGGGCGGTCAGCCAGTAGCGGCGCCGCTGGAAGGCGTAGGTGGGCAGGTCGAGGAAGCGGGTGTCCCGGTCGGCGAACAGGGCGGAGCCGTCGAGGGCGGCGCCGTGGGCGTGGGCCCGCGCGATCGCCGTGAGCAGGGTCCGTTCCTCGTCGTGGTCGCGGCGCAGGGCGGGCAGGAAGAGCGTTTCGTCGCTGTCGACGGACTGCTGGGCGAGGGCGGACAGTACGGCGTCGGGGCCGAGTTCGAGGAAGGTGCCGACGCCGCTCCCGGCGAGGTGCCGCACCCCGTCCGCGAAGCGGACCGCCTGGCGGACGTGGTCCACCCAGTACTGCGGTGAGCAGAGCTGCTCGGTGGTGGCCAGGCGTCCGGTCACGTTCGACACGACGGGGATGGTGGGCGCGGAGTAGGTGAGAATCTGCGCGATCCGCTCGAACTCGGCGAGCATAGGCTCCATGAGGGGCGAGTGGAAGGCGTGCGAGACCCGCAGTCGGCTCACCTTGCGGCCCAGCGCGGAGAAGTGGCCGGCGATGGTCTCGACGGCTTCGCGGGTGCCGGAGACCACTACCGCGGTGGGTCCGTTGACGGCCGCTATGCCGGCCGACTCGTCGAGCAGGGGCAGGACTTCGTCCTCGGCGGCCTGCACCGCCAGCATGGCGCCGCCCTCGGGCAGTTCCTGCATGAGCCGGCCGCGTGCGGCGACCAGGGTGGCGGCGTCGTCCAGGGAGAGCACGCCCGCCACATGGGCGGCGGTCAGTTCGCCGATGGAGTGTCCGGCGAGGAAGTCGGGTCGCAGACCCCAGGACTCGACCAGCCGGAACAGGGCGGTCTCGACCGCGAAGAGTGCGGCCTGGGCGAACGCGGTACGGTCCAGCAGGGCCGCTTCGTCAGACCCTTCCGCGGCGAACAGTACGTCGTAGAGCGGCCGTTCGAGCTGCAGGTCCAGGTAGCCGGTGACCTCGTCGAGCGCCTTGGCGAACACCGGGAACGCGTCGTAAAGACCGCGGCCCATGGCGACGCGCTGGCTGCCCTGTCCGGTGAACAGGAACGCGAGGCCGCGTCCGTGCGCGGTGCCGCGGAACAGGTCGGGAGTGCTCCGCCCGTCCGCGAGTGCCCGCAGGCCCTCGCGCAGCCCGGTACGGTCCCCGACGACCAGTACGGCACGCTCGTCGAGAGCGGCCCGGGTGGTGGCCAGGGAGTGGCCCAGGTCGGCCGGGGTGCAGTTCTCGTCCGCGTCGACGAGGTCGAGCAGCCGGGCGGCCTGGCCGCGCAGCGCGGGCTCGGTGCGGGCCGAGACCGGGACGAGGCCGACGGTGGCGGAGCCGGCCGGGGGCTGGGTGCGGGGCTCGACCTCCTCCGGCTCGGGTTCTTCGAGGATGACGTGGGCGTTGGTGCCGCTGACCCCGAACGCGGACACGCCCGCGCGCCGGGGGCCGTCCCCCGCGGGCCAGGGGACGGGGTCGGTGAGCAGACGTACGTCGCCCGCGGACCAGTCCACGTTGGGCGAGGGCGCGTCGACGTGCAGGGTGCGGGGCAGGACGCCGTGGCGCATCGCCTCGATCATCTTGATCACGCCGGCGACGCCGGCCGCGGCCTGGGTGTGCCCGATGTTGGACTTCACCGAGCCCAGCCACAGCGGGTGCCCCTCGGCGCGGCCCTGCCCGTAGGTGGCGACGACGGCCTGGGCCTCGATCGGGTCGCCGAGGGTGGTTCCCGTGCCGTGCGCCTCCACGGCGTCGACCTGGTCCGCCACCAGGCCGGCCCGGGCCAGGGTGCGGCGGATGAGGCGCCGCTGCGAGGCGCCGTTCGGTGCGGTGAGGCCGTTGCTGGCGCCGTCCTGGTTGATGCCGCTGCCGCGGATGACCGCGAGGACGCTGTGGCCGTTTCGCCGGGCGTCGGAGAGCCGCTCCACGACCAGGATGCCGACGCCCTCGGCGAAGCCGGTGCCGTCGGCGGCCGCCGCGAAGGCCTTGCAGTGGCCGTCGGGGGCGAGGCCGCGCTGCCGGCTGAACTCGGTGAACGTGGCGGGGCTGCCCATCACGGTCGCGCCGCCCGCCAGGGCGAGGGAGCACTCGCCGCGGCGCAGCGACTCCGCGGCCAGGTGCAGGGAGACGAGGGAGCTGGAGCAGGCGGTGTCGATGGTGAGTGCGGGGCCTTCGAGGCCGAGGGTGTAGGCGACCCGTCCGGAGGCGATGCTCAGCGCGCTGCCGGTCAGCAGGTAGCCGTCGGTGCCCTGGGCGTCCTCGTGGGAGCGGACGCCGTACTCGTGGGCTCCGGCGCCGACGAAGACACCGGCCCGGCTGCCGCGCAGGGAGGTCGGGTCGATGCCCGCCCGTTCCACCGCTTCCCACACGGTCTCGAGCAGCAGCCGCTGCTGGGGGTCCATGGCGAGTGCCTCACGCGGGCCGATGCCGAAGAACTCGGCGTCGAACTCCGCGACGTCGGTGAGGAAGCCGCCCTTGCCCACGTGGCTGCGGCCCGGGGCGTCGGGGTCGTCGCCGAAGAGGCGGTCGAGGTCCCAGCCCCGGTCGTCGGGGAAGTCGGCGACGACCGTCCGCTCCTCGGCGACCACCCGCCACAGGTCCGCCGGGGACGAGATGCCCCCGGGGAAACGGCACCCGATGCCGACGACGACGATCGGCTCGTCGTCGTCGAAGGCGGGCGGCTCGGGCTCGCCGGCGTCGTCGTCGGACAGACCGAGCACCTCGGCCCGCAGGTGGTCGGCGAGCAGCCCGGGGGTGGGGTACTCGAAGGCGACGGTGACCGGCAGCGCGAGTCCGGTGGCGGAATTGAGACGTGCGTGCATCTCGACCAGGCTCAGCGAGTCCAGGCCCAGCTCTCGGAATGGGCGTGCGATGTCGACGTCGCCGTCCTCGTCGGGGCGGAGCTTCCGCAGCATGCCACGGGTCTGTTCCCGTACCAGATCGAGCAGCATTCGACGCTGCTCGGAAACAGGCAATTCCGCCAGTTCACGCATGAGACGTGAACGGTCGACCGGCGTGTCCTCGTCGCCGGCGGAAAGGAAAATCCCAGACTCGCTCATCGAGGCACACTCCACGTTATCGATTAGTCGTGCAGACAGACCTCACCCGGGCCGCCACGCAACCGCACGCTACGTGAGATAAAAGCCGAGCCGTCACCCCTAGCCACCCCTAGGCGCCACCCCGGAACTTCCGGCCTGGAAATATAAGGGGAGACAGGGATCCACTGAGGGGGCGGCGAGCGCCCCAGAGTACGCCGGAAAACCTTGCCCGCGACTATCGCCCGTGATAGGAATCCGGTCAACAGTCCGAGATTTGCGCAATACCGGCCGCAGAATTGAGCGTCCGTTCACGCATCCGGCCGGCCCCTAAAATGCCGCACTCGACAGTTCAGGACCGACTGCGTGTATGCCCCGCCGCCGGACTTGCGAAGGTGCGGCGAATCCCGGGCCAACCAGAACCCGCCGCCAGTCATGGGGGAAGATTCACGTGAGCCTGAGTCAAGAGATTTCCGTGTCGGTTTCCGCGCCGGTCGACCGACTGCACGACTTCATGCTCGCCTGGGCCAGGGTGACGCCCGACGAGCCGGCCGTGGTCGAGGCGGGACCGGACGGGGAACCCGCCGTGGTCACCACCTACCGGCAGTTGGAGCAGCGGGTCCACGGGTACGCGTCCGTGCTCGACGGGCTCGGGCTGGACATGGGTGAGCGGGTGATCCTTGAGTCGGACACCTCGTCCTCGGCCATAGCGATGTTCCTGGCGTGTTCGTCACTGGGCCTGACCTTCGTGCCGGTGAGCCCCGAGACGCCGCTGAAGCGGCTGTTGACGATCATCGAAACGACGGAACCGGGCCTGTACGCCCAGGCCCAGGAGGGCAACCGGGAGGGTGTGCCCGAGGGCCTCGGCACCGCACGGTTCGGGCCGCAGGGGCTGACGGTGGAGCGGCGGCCCCGGCCGCGGATCCGGCACCGCCGCGAACCGGTCGGCACGGACACCGCCTACATGATCTTCACGTCGGGTACGACCGGCCGCCCCAAGGGTGTGGTGATGAGTCACCGCGCGGTGGTGTCGTTCTACCGGGGCATGCTCCAGCACGCCATCGTGGGCAGCGGTGCCCGGGTCGCCACGACGTCACCGCTGCAGTTCGACTTCTCCCTGCTGGACATCGGCCTGGCGCTGGGCAGCGGCGCGGCCGTGGTGCCGGTCCCGCGGGACACGCTGCGCTGGCCGCGGCGGTTCGTGAAGTTCCTGAAGGACATGGAAGTGACCCAGGTGGACGGGGTGCCCTCGATCTGGCGCTCGGCCCTGAAGCACGAGAGCGAGCAGTTGGCCTCGCTCGACCGGCTGCGCGGCGTGCTGTTCTGCGGCGAGGACTTCCCGCTGCCGGAGCTGCGCCTGCTGCAGCGGCTGCTCCCCCAGGCCCGGCTCGTCAACTGCTACGGCGCCACGGAGACCATGGCCTGCTCGTTCACCGACGTGCCCAACCCGCTGCCGGCGGACCTGGAGAAGCTGTCCATCGGGTTCGCCCACCCCGGCGCGGAGATGATGATCGTCGACGAGTCGGGGCAGGTGATCGAGGAGCCCGGCGTGCAGGGCGAGATCCATCTGCGGACCCCCGCCCTGTTCACCGGCTACTGGGACGACGTGGAGGCCACTCGCCGGGCCCAGGTCCCCGACCCGCTGAACCCCCGCTCGGGCCAGCTCGTCCTGCGTACCGGAGACCTCGCCCACCGGGGCGGGGGCGGCGAGATGTACTTCTGCGGCCGGGTCGACTCCCAGGTGCAGATCCGCGGCAACCGGGTGGAGATCGGTGAGGTGGAGCGCAAGATCCTGGAGTTCCCGGGGGTCACCGCGGCCGCCGTGCTGGTGGTGCGGCGGCCGGAGCGCGAACCCGTGCTGGGGGCGTTCGTGTCGATGGCACCGGACGCGGCGGCGCCCAGGGGAACGGAGCTGAGCGCGTTCTGTGCGGAGACTCTGCCCGCCTACATGACACCCAAGGAGCTGCATGTGGTGGCGGAGTGGCCCGTCACCGTGCACGGCAAGACCGACCGGGCCGCGCTCACGGCCGTGGCCGGCATCTGACCGGTCCCGGACACCGGTCCCGGACACCGGACACAAGGGCCGATTCCCGGGGGACGGGGATCGGCCCTTGCAGGTGGAGGGCCGTTTAGAGCACTGTATGAGACGAATGTATATGACGTCGACTAAGGTTGAAGCATGGGACATCGCGAGGACTTGCTCATCGGCGCCAAGCGCTGCTTGATCGAAAAGGGGTACGGCCGTACCACGACGCGCGACATCGTCGCCGCGTCCGGTGCGAACCTTGCGTCCATCGGCTACCACTACGGTTCGAAGGAGGCGCTGCTCAACGCGGCGCTCCTGGAGGCGCTGGACGACACCGGCAAGGAGATCTCACCCACCCAGGTCCCCGATGTCGATCCCCACGCCACACCGGTCGAGCGGTTCGAGGCGGTCTGGTCGCACATCGTCGAGAGGTACCAGACGAACCAGCAGCTACTGCTGGCCAGTTTCGAGGTGTTCGCCCAGGTGGACCGGGTGCCGGACCTGAAGCCGGCGCTCGCCGACGGCGTCGAGCAGGGCCGGACCTCCATGATGGAGCTGTTCAAGAACATCGCGGGTGAGAACGCCGACGAACTGGACGAGGCGTCGATGCGCGCGGTGGGCGCCTTCTTCCAGGCGATGGCCACCGGTGTCATGGCGCAGTGGCTGGTCGACCCCGACCGCGCCCCCACGGGCCACGACCTGACGCTGGCCCTGCAGGCCATGCTGCGCTGGTCCGAGGCGAAAGCGCCCGAGGCCGCACAGGCCTGACCGGGCCGCGGAACGCGTGGGGCGTCAGTCACGGCGCCCCAACGCGCCACCGAACGCCACCGAACGCCACCGAACGCCACCGGCCGACCCTGGGGGAGGGTCGGCCGACAGTGCGTGCGGGCAGAGCGGGGACGGGGACTCAGACGATGCGGCGCAGCACGAAGTCGTCGGCCGTCTCTCCGCGGAAGAGGTACTCGGGACGGCCGCTGAGCACGTAGTCGCCGTGCGGCGTGGGCAGCACGTCCGTGGGGTTCTTCTCGGGCCACTTCTCGTGGTGCACGGTCTTGGCGGCGGACCAGTCCTCGTCCGCCGGCTCGAGGACGATCACCGCGTCCTCACCGTTCTCGTTGGCCAGCGCGTTGCTGACCACCACCATGCTGCCGTCGGCACGCAGGGCGAACGCGTCCCCGCCGACGATGGGGCCGCCCGACAGCTCGACCTGGCGGACCTCCCCGGTGTCGGTGGACACCCGGGCCAGCAGACCCGTGGTGTAGTGCAGCGCCAGCAGGAAACCGCCCGAGTGCACCCGCAGGCCGATCACGCCGGCGCCGGTGCCCAGCTCCCAGCCGGGCGACAGCGTCTGGCTGTCCACCAGCACCTCGGCCTTGCCGTCCACGGTGACCCGGTAGATCTTGTTGGCCGCCGGGTCGCTCACGTACGCGGTGCCGTCCTGGTCCAGCGCGATCCGGTCGGCCGCGTGCATGGGCTCCTCGCCGAGCGCCAGGTCGACCAGGAACTGCTCCTCACCGGTGGCCAGGTCGTACACGGCCATGCCAGATGCCTTGAGGTTGGTCTCCGGAGTGGAGCGGACGCCGATGCCGAGGTCGTGGTAGCCGAGCAGCAGCCGGTTGCGGGGCACGTCGACGGTGATGCCGACGGTCGACACGATCCGCGGGTCGGGGTCGGTCACCAGCGGGGTGAGCCGGCCGTGGCCGTCGACGATCGACGCGGTGCCGTGCCGGGTCGAACTGACCAGGAAGGCCTGGCGGTTGGGGTCCCAGTCGACGCCTTCGGGGTGCAGGGAGTCGGCGTGCCCGGTGATGACGTCGGCGAACGGGGTGCCGTCGCCGGGTGTGCTGCTGTCGGACATGAGGTTCTCCTGTTTCGTACGGATGGTCGGTGGTCGGTGGTCGTGGTACGGATCAGCGGGTCGTCGGGGCGTCGGGTCGTCAGGTCGTCAGGTCGTCAGGTCGTCAGGTCGTCGGTCAGTGTGCGGAGGGGGCGTCGAGGAGTTGTCCCGCCTCGGCGCGCAGCCGGTTGCGGTCGACCTTGCGGTTGGAGTTCAGGGGGAAGTCCGCCACGTGCCGGTAGTGCTTGGGGACCATGCCCTGCGGGAGCAGTGCGCGCAGCCGGCCCGCGAGGGCGGCGGGAGAGGCCGGAAGACCGGTGTAGAAGACGACCAGTTCCGTTCCGGCGTCCGTCGTCCTGGGCACGACGACCGCTTCCTGCACCTCCTCGCAGGCACGGAGCGCGTGCTCGACCTCGGCCAGTTCCACCCGCCAGCCCTGGATCTGCACCTGGGCGTCGAGACGGCCGAGATAGACGAGTTCGCCGTTGTCCAGCCGCCGTACCCGGTCGCCGGTGCGGTACCAGGTGCGGGAGTCGTGCTCGAGGAAGCGTCCGCTGTCGTGCTCGGGGTCGAGGTAGCCGGACGTCATCTGCGGTCCGGTGATGATCAGTTCACCCTCTTCAGCGGTGGGCCGGCCGTCCTCGTCGAGCAACAGGTGGTCGTGGCCCTCGTGGACGGCGCCGATGGGGACCAGACCGTTCACGCACAGCGCCGGAGACGTCTCCGGGGACCAGCGGTGTCCCGTGATGGTGACGGTCAGTTCGGTGGGCCCGTAGATGTTCTCCAGGGTGGAGGCGGGCGCGGCCTCCTGCCAGGCGACCGCGTCCCGGTCGCGCAGCGCCTCCCCCGCGAACAGGCTCCACCGCAGGCCGGACAGCGCGCCGGGGGCGAGCCCGCCGGTGCGGCGGATCAGGGAAACGGTGCTCGGGGTGGAGAACCAGACCGTCATCCGGCGCTCGGCGACGAAGCCGGGCAGGTCCCGGTAGGCCTGGAGGGGTACGGGGCTGATGCTGCCGCCGGCGCCCCACGCGCAGAACATGTCGAACATGGCGCAGTCGAAGTTCACGTCGAAGGTCTGCGAGAAGACGTCGTCCGCGTCGAAGCGGTAGCGCTCGTCCATGAGGCGGAAGTAGTGGGTGGTGCTGCCGTGCGAGATGGGCACACCCTTGGGCCGACCCGTCGAGCCCGAGGTGAACAGGATGTACGCGCGATCGTCGGGGGCGACGGGCCGGGGCTCGTCCAGGGCGTCCAGGGCCGACACCCCGATGCGCCGGGCACCGCCCACGCCGTCGGCGGCGAACGGGGCGAGCACCGGCAGCCGGCTCTCGGGCCCCATGGCCTCGGTCAGGGCGGCGAGTCCGGCGTCGTCCGCCAGCACCGCCGAGACACCCGCGTCCTGCAGCATGCTGCGGGTGCGGTCCGCGGGGAAGCCCGGGTGCAGGGGTACCACGGTGGCCCCGGTGTACAGGCCGGCGAGTATCCCGGCGTACGCCTCGAGCCCCTTGGCCGCCAGGACACCGATGGCCCGCGGCGGCCCGCCCGGTGCCGCGAGCAGGGAACCAGCCCACTGCAGGGCGAGCTCGTGCATCTCCTCGTAGCTGACCGTCCGCTCCCCGGTGTGCAGGGCCGGGCGCCGCGCCGACACGGAGAGCCCACGCAGGAACCGCTCGTGCAGCGCGTCCTCGATCGTCTTAAGCATTCTTTCTCCGAATAGGGGGCTTCGCTGCTCGATTAGGGGGTAACACGCCCGATTCCTGGGCGGCGGTCGGAATATATTCGTCCCGGGACCCATTTCCACCGGGAAAGGATCAGTTATGTGGGACGAAAAGTTCGAGAAGACCCTGCGGAAACACTTGCCGTTTATCGGTGACGGCGAAGAACTGGATGCCGGAGCCGATCTGCGGGACCTTGGTCTGGATTCGCTGGGAACCGTCGAACTGCTGGCCTCGCTGGAGAGCGCGTACGACGTGCGTTTCGTCGACGACGCCCTGACGATGGACAATTTCTCGACGCCCGGCACCCTGTGGAAGGCGCTGTCCGGACTGCTCGGCGGCCCCGGCCGCTGAGCGGCCGGTCCGGCGCCACCCGCCACCGGACCGTCCTTCGGTGACGGGGACCGCCACCGAAGGACGCGCCACCGGCTCCCGCACCGGGCTGCCGTCGCCCCCTGTTTCAGACGGCGACGACAGCCCGGCGCGGGCGCATGGCCGTTCGGGGGTTGGCCTGAACGAGTTCGAAGTTCCGCGTGGTGACGCCCACCCTGCCGAACAGGCTGTCGGGACCGCACACGTACATCCGCCCGACGTCGAACCGTTCCTTGAGCGTGTCCACCACGGCGGGCCAGCGCACCGGCAGCACATAGCCGTCCAGGAGCATCTGCCGCACCTGTTCACCGGTGGTGAGGACCGCGCCGTCCTGGTCCGCGACGACGGGAAGCGCGGGGTCGGCGAACCGGAGACCGGCCAGGACCTCCTCGTCGATCCGGTCGCGCAGGGCGCCGAACGCGCTGCAGTGCATGGGCGGACGCATGGTGTAGAGGGGCATGCCGCCCAGGGAGCGCAGTTGCTTCTCCATCCACTCCACGCTGCCGCCGTCCAGCGACACCATGTAGAAGTCGTCGTCGATGTGGCAGGACAGGTCGTACCACTCGCCGCGGTCGTTCAGTTCGGCCAGCACCTCGTCGAGCTGCTCGCGCGGCGTACGGGTGAAGGAGAGCGTCACCGCGTCCCGGTACTCCCGCGCGAAGTAGTCGTTCTCGACGCGCGCCATGCTCGCGGTCATCCGCACGGCGTCGGTGAAGCTCAGCACGCCGGAGAAGACCGCGGCGGACTTGCTGCCGAAGCTCGGACCGGCGATCACGTCCGGGCTCATGCCGTGCACTTCCTCCGCCCAGTGCCCCAGGGCGACACAGTTGACGAAGAAGGCGACCTGGGCGTACTCGCTGTAGTCACCGTCGGCGTCGGCGTCGCGGTAGCGGTCGAACAGCGAGTAGCCGAGCGCCTCGTCCGCGATCCGCAGGAGCCGGCGGGCGTGCGAGTTGATCAGCATGAACTTCGCCACGTCCGCGAAGCGGATGGGCGCCATGCCGGGGAAGACGAGCGCGCTGCGGGTCTCGGGTTTGGACTGTGTGGTCATCTGTGCTGTTCACTCCTCGGCAAACGGCAGGTGGCAAACGGCGGGTGGCAGGGGGTGGAGTCGGCGCGGGCCTACGGGACGAGCTTGGTGAAGGCCTCTTCGATGCGGTCGAGGACGGCCCGCACATGCGGCACGACCAGCGGATCGACCGCGGCCAGCGACTCCTCCTGCTGCTCGGCCGTCGTGCCGTAGAGCATGCTGGTGGCGGCCTTGAAGCGCAGCGCGTGCTCGTCGTCGCCGAGGTGATGGCCGGCCAGCACGACGATCCCGAACTCGTCCAGGAGATGCCGGAACAGCGAGGCCGAGTCGGTGACGCCCAGGAACCCGAGGGGCGCGCGCAGCGGTTCGAAGTCGGGGTAGACGTAGAAGGCGCCGGTCGGCGGCCGGCACACGGCACCGGTGGCCACCATGATGCGGTGCACGTCACGGGCGACCGCCCCGTGCAGCCGGGCAGTCGCCTCCAGCCTCGCCCTGATCTCCGGCGGTTCGGCGAACGCGTAGGCGGCCACCTCCTGCATGGGGCCCGCCAGCGTGGACCACACCTCGCTGGCCGCGGAGATCACCCCGTCGCGCATCCGGCGGCCCCACTCTCCGGCGGGGAAGCGGGCACCGCCGATCCGCCAGCCGCCCAGCGCGAGGCTCTTGCTCAGGCCGGTGGTGACGACCGTGCGGTCCGGGGCGACTTCGGCCGGGCTCAGCACCGGGGTCGAGGGGTCGTGCACGACGTCCCGGTAGATCTCGTCCGAGACGATGAGCAGGTCCTCCTCCTCCGCGATCGCGCAGATCTCGCGTACCAGCGCGGGCGGGGCGAGGGTGCCGGTCGGATTGTCGGGCAGGGTGAGGACGACCATCCGCGGGTTGTGGCCGCGGGCGCGGGCGGAGCGGACGGCCTCGCGCAGCGCGGCCGGCTCGGGGACCCCGCCGCACTCCTCGGGTATGTCCACCCCGATGGCCTGCTTGCCCATGTACCGGGCCTGCGGGGCGTACGTGTTCCAGCAGGGCCTCGGCAGCAGCACGTCCCCGGGGACGGTCATGTGCAGGGCCATCAGCAGCGGCTTGCTGCCGGGTGCGAGGACCACCTGGTCGGCGTCCGTGGGCAGCCGGCGGCGGGAGAAGTAGCCGGCGAGCGCCTCGCGTACGTCCTCGGCGCCGGCGACCGGACCGTAGGCGTTGCGGCGGGCACCCGCCGCCAGCCGGTCCGCCAGCGGGGCGAACGCGGGCAGGCGGGCCTCGCCGAACCCGAGGTGCACGAGGGACTCCCCCGCGGCGACACGTTCCGCCACGAGCTGGTTGAGGGCGAGATTGGGGGACACGTTCCGGCCTGCCATGGCCGTCTCCTTTCGGATCCTGCCTGCCGTCGGTCAGGCCTCGGGCCGGGCGCCGCCGTTGAACGCGGCCTTCAGGTCGGCGGGGGTGTCGGGATCCAGTTCGAGGTCGTCGACCCACGCGGCGTCGGGCGAATGCCGGGCACGGAAGGACCGGCCGACCAGGTCGGGGTTGCGTGCCTGCAGCATCCGCAACTGGAAGTGGCGCCCCTGCGGAGTCTGCGACACACCGTCCACGGCGACCTTGCCGGGGGTCGCGGACATCACCGGCCCGCGCACGGTGCGGGCCAGTCCCGGCAGGGCCCGGTACGCGTCCTGGAAGATCTCCACGGCGTCGGTCAGCGGGACCTTGAAGTAGCCGTAGGGTCCCGTGTCGCGCTCGATGAACATGTAGTACGGGACGGCGCCGACGGCGAGTTCCGCCCGCCACATCTCGTTCCAGACCGCGGCGTCGTCGTTGACGTGGGCGATGAGGGGAGCCTGGCAGTAGACGAGGGCGCCGGCGGCGCGGATACGGGCGACCGCCCGGCGGGCAAGGTCCGTGTCCAGCTCGCGGGGATGGCTGAAGTGCGCCATCACCGCCAGGTTCCGGCCGGAGTCGACGACCTTCTCGAACAGCGACAGCACGTCGTCCGCGTCCTGGTCGCCGACGAAGCGGTGCGGCCAGTAGGCGACGGACTTGGTGCCGATACGGATGGTGCGCACGCTCTCCACGGCGAGCAGCGGCTCCAGGTGCGAGCGCAGCCGCTCCGTGCTCATCACCATCGGATCGCCGCCGGTGACGAGCACGTCACTGATCTCCGGGTGCTTGCGCAGGTAGCCGACGAGCTGGTCCGGGGTGGACGCCGCGAACCGCAGGTCGGCGTCGCCGACGAACTGCGCCCAGCGGAAGCAGTAGGTGCAGTAGCTGTGGCAGGTCTGGCCCTGGCTCGGGAAGTACAGCACCGTCTCCCGGTACTTGTGCTGCATGCCGGGCAGCTCGGAGCCCTCGTCCTTGGGCACGTTGAGTTCGCGCTGTCCGGAGGGGTGCGGGTTGAGCCGCGAGCGGATCTCCGCGACGACCTCCTTGCGCTCCGCCCGGGAGCCGCCCTCCATGGCCCGTGCCACGCGGGCCTCGTCCTCCTGGGCGAGCATCCCCCGCTGCGGGAAGACCAGTTGGAACATTGGGTCGTCCGGGATGTTCTCCCAGTCGATGAGCTGCGAGAGCACGTACTCGTTCACCCGGAACGGCAGGACCTCGGAGACCACGCGAACCGTCTCGCGCATGTCCGCCGGCAGCCCGTAACGCTTGGCGATCTCGTCGATCTGGCGTGGTCCGTAGGCACGGAAACGCACTGTCTCGAATGAGCTGAGAGTCAGCATGGACATTCGATTTTTTCCTCCGGTTTCCTGGACCACGGACGATCTGAGAGCGCGGAATTGCCAGCAAATGCTGGAGCACTGGAGTTACTCAAATGGCACGACCGAACGGATGGATTCACCATCCAAGTGACTACGATGTGACCACGGTCTTGAAATCCGCCGAATTCCCCTAGCATTCAGAGAACGCGCCCTGAAGCTGTGCCCAACGGTAGTTCATAACCGGCCACCGGAACCCCTAGGGCCACCCCTGCCCTGCCCTTAACCTCTCCCCTCAAGGCCGGCCAGGTAGTCGCGGAGTACCTCCAGGAACCGCTCGGGCTCTTCGAGGTGGGGCATGTGGCTGGACTCCTCGAGCACCGCCCACCGCACCTCGGGGACGAGGTCGAGGAAGGGCCGCACCGTCGCCGGAGTGGCCTCGTCGTGCCCGCCGGTGAGGACCAGCGTCGGTACCCGCACGTCCGCGCAGTTCTCCACCACGGACCAGTCACGCAGGGTGCCGATCACATGGAACTCGTTGGGGCCGTTCATGGTGTAGTAGACGGTCGGGTCGTTGTAGACCTCCATGAACGAGGCCATGAAGTCCCGCGGCCACGGGTCGATCCGGCACACGTGCCGGGCGTAGTAGGGGCGCATGGCGTCGAAGTACTCGTCGCTGTCGGTGGTGCCGGCGGCCTCGTGCCGCAGCAGCGTGTCGTTGACACCCGGCGGCAGTTGGTCACGCAGCACCTTCGCCTCCTGCAGCCACAGCGGGTACGACGCCGGGGAGTTGGCCACCACCAGTCCGCGCAGGCCCGCGGGCCTGCGCGCGGCGTGCCGGACGGCGAGCATGCCGCCCCACGACTGGCCGAACAGCGCGTAGTCGTCGGCGATGCCGAGGTGGTCGAGCAGGTTGTCCAGCTCGGCCAGGAACAGGTCCACGGTCCAGAAGTCGGCGCCCCGGTCCGGCAGATGGGTGGAACCGCCGTTGCCTATCTGGTCGTAGTGGACGACCGGCCTGCCGTCCTCGGCCAGGGCCGTGAGGTTCAGCAGGTAGTCGTGGGTACTGCCAGGACCGCCGTGCACCACCACGAGTGGGGTCCGGCCGGAGTGGAGATCGCCGGTGACGCGGTACCAGGTCTGGTGCTCACCGAACGGGGCGGCGCCCTTGGCGCTTGGTGCCACATGCATGTCAGACACTTCCAAGAGGTGGTGGGAACGGTTGGACGGGCAATAGGGGGCCCCGGTGGGAACCCCGATGGGGACCCCGGTGGGGACCCCTTTTGTTGGTCACGGTGGCCTCGCGGGTGGTCACCCCTGGTCGTCGGTGGGGAGACCCTCGAGGGCCATGCTTATGAGGGACTCGGTGTCCATCTCGTCGATGGACTCGTCGTCCTCCGCCTGACCTGCCTGACCTGCCTGGTCCGCGTGGCCCGCGTGGCCCGCGTGGTCCGAGAGCAGGCCGCCGCCCGGTGCACCACCGAGTTCCAGCAGGGCCTCCATCAGACCCGCGTCCTGCAGCCGGCTGAACGGGATGGCCTGGAGGATGCGCCGCACCTCGGCCTCCTCCGCCCCGTCGGCGGCCTGCGCGGGAGCCAGCTCCTCGTGCAGCCGCCCGGCGAGGGCCCGTGCGTTGGGGTAGTCGAACACGAGCGTCGCCGGCAGCCGCAGCCCGGTGGCCGCGTTGACCTGGTTGCGGAACTCCACCGCGCTCAGCGAGTCGAAGCCGAGGTCCTTGAACGCCCGGTCCGGCTCCACCTCCGCCGGGCTCGCATGCCCGAGAACGGTGGCGGCCTGGGCACGCACCACGTCCAGCAGCTCGGCCACGCGCTCCTCCGGTGCCAGCGCCGCGAGCCGGTTCCGCAGCTTCGCCGCGGCCCCCTCGGCGGCGGACGACCCGGCCGCGACCGACCGGCGCACCGGGCCGCGCACCAGTTGGCGGTAGAGCGGGGGCAGTTGTTCACCGGCTTCGGCCAGCACGCTGGAGTCCAGGCTGATCGGCACCACCGCCGCCCGGTCCAGGGACACGGCGGCGTCGAACAGCGCGAGGCCCTCCTCAGGACTCAGGGCATCGATACCGACCCCCTTCATGCGCCTGCGGTCCGCCTCGGCCAGCTCGCCGGCCATCCCGGTGTCGCTGCCCCACAGCCCCCATGCCAGCGACTGACCGGCCATGCCGCGTGCCCTGCGGTGCTGTGCCAGGGCGTCCAGGAAGGCGTTGGCCGCCGCGTAGTTGCCCTGGCCGGCGTTGCCGAGGGTGCCCGCGGCCGAGGAGAACATCACGAACGCCGACAGATCCATGTCCTCGGTCAGCGCGTGCAGGTTGAGCGCCGCGTCGACCTTGGGACGCAGCACCGTGGCCATCCGCTCCGGAGTGAGGGAGGCGAGTGCGCCGTCGTCGAGAACGCCCGCCAGGTGTACGACCCCGGACAGCCGGCGCCCCTTCAGCAAGGAGGCCACCGCCGCACGGTCGGCCATGTCACAGGCGGCGACCTCGACACGGGCGCCCAGAGCGTCCAGTTCCTCCCGCAGCCGCGTGAGCTCCGGCGCCGCGTCCCCGCGCCTGCTGGTCAGCAGCAGGTCCCGTACGCCGTACCGGGTCACCAGGTGATGGGAGAACAGCCGGCCGAGCATGCCGCCCGCGCCGGTGATCAGCACGGGGCCCTCCCCGTCGAAGCGGGTGGCACGGGCGGTGCCGTCCCCGACGGCGACCGGCACCCTGGCCAGCCGGGCGGCCAGCAGCCCGGCGTCGCGCACCGCGATCTGGCCTTCGGCGGAGGCGACGAGACCGGCGAGCAACGCGGCCGTGGCCGGGTCGTCGCCGTCATCGGCGGCCTCCGCGTCGAGATCGGCCAGCACGATCCGGCCCGGATGCGCCAGTTGCGCGGCCCGGGTCAGACCCCACACGGCGGCTCCCGCCAAGTCGGTGACGTCCTCACCGTTCAGCGCGACCGCGCCCCTGGTGAGGACGACCAGCGTCGCGGCCGAGGAGGTGAAGCGCGCGTCTCCCGTCCAAGCCTGGAGCACGCCGAGCACCCGCCGGGTGGCCTCACGGACGGAGTCACCGTCCGCGAGGCCGCCGTCCGCGAGCCCACCGTCGGCGGGCTCGTCGCAACGCAGCACCACGATCTCCGGTACGTCCGGCAGGGCGCCGTCGTCCGCGACGTGCACGACATCCTCCCAACGGCGCCAGGCCGCCGACGCCGCCCCGGCTGTCGCCGCCGCCGGAGCCGGTACGGGCGTCCAGTCCAGGCCGAACAGGGAGTCGTGGGTCGCCGAGGGCCCCGCCAACTGGTCGTCGGAGACCGGCCTGGAGAGCAGCGATCCCACCGTGGCGACGGGCACACCCGCGGTGTCGGCAAGGGTCACGGACACGGTGTCCTCCCCTTCCGTGGACAGGCGGACCCGGACGGTCGAGGCGCCGGTGGCATGCAGAGCCACGTCGGACCAGGCGAACGGCAGCAGCCTGCGCCGGCCCGATTCACCGGCACCGTCATCGGCGCCAGCGCCCGCACCGGCATCGCCGTCGGATCCCGAGGCGCCGTGCAGCAGGGCCGCGTGCAGCGCCGCGTCGAGCAGCGCCGGGTGCACACCGAAGGCGCCCGCGTCGGCCTGCGCCTCCTCGGGCAGGGCGACCTCGGCGAAGACGTCGTCACCGCGCCGCCAGGCCGCCTTCAGCCCCTGGAACGCCGGGCCGTAGCCATACCCCTGGCCGAGCAGCACCTCGTACGCGTCCGTGACGTCGACCGGCGTGGCACCGGCCGGCGGCCACACCGCCAGCTCCTCCACCGAGGCGACCGGGGCCGTGGCCGTGGCACTCACCAAGCCCTGCGCGTGCAGCATCCAGGGCATCGCCTCGTGCCCCGACCTCTCCGGGCGCGAGTGGATCGTGACCGTGCGGGCCCCGGACTCATCAGGGCCGGCGAGGACGACCTGGAGCTGGACGGCGCCGTCCTGCGGGACGATCAACGGGGTCTGGAGGGTGAGTTCGTCGAGCTGTGTGCAGCCGACCTGATCGGCGGCGTGCAGGGCCAGTTCGACAAGTCCGGTGCCGGGGAAGAGGATCGTGTCGCCCACGACATGGTCGGCCAGCCAGGGCTGCGTACCGACCGAGAGCCTCCCCGTCAGCAGCAGCCCGTCGCTGTCGGCGAGGGTGAGCGCGGCCTTCAGCAGCGGATGCTCGGCGGTATCGAACCCCGCCGCACCGAGGTCAGCACCCCCGACCTGCGCATCGACCCAGTAACGGCGCCGCTGGAAGGCGTAGGTGGGCAGATCGACGCGTTCGGCGCCGCGTCCGGCGTAGAAGGCGGTCCAGTCGACGGTGCCGCCCGAGGCGAACACCTGCCCCAGCGCCGTCACGGCCGTCACATCCTCCGCACGGTCCTTGCGCAGCACGGACGCGAAGGTGACGTCGTCGGCGTCCGTGTCGAGGGTCTGCCGGGCCAGACCGGTCAGGACCGGGTCCGGGCCGCACTCCACAAACCGCACCACACCCTGCCCCTGCAGGGCGCTGATGCCGTCGGCGAAGCGGACGGCATCGCGCACGTGGCGTACCCAGTACTCCGGGTCCGTCAACTGCCCCGCCACCGCCACAGCGCCCGTCACATTCGACACGACGGGCAGGGACGGCTCCGCATACGACAGCGACGCCACCACCCCACGGAACTCCTCCAGCATCGGCTCCATCAACAGCGAATGAAACGCATGCGACACCCGCAGCCGGGACACCCGCCGACCCAAAGTGGTGAAGTGCTCAGCGACCGTGTCGACACCGGCCTCGGTGCCGGACACCACCACGGACACGGGCCCGTTGACGGCGGCGATCCCGACACCGTCGGACAGCACCGGCAGCACTTCCTCTTCGGTGGCCTCGACGGCCAGCATCGCTCCGCCCTCGGGCAGCGCGTCCATCAGCCGGCCCCGCGCCGCCACCAACGACGCCGCGTCCTCCAGGGACAGCACCCCCGCCACATGCGCGGCGGTCACCTCACCGATCGAGTGCCCCGCCACGAAGTCGGGACGCACACCCCAGGACTCCACCAGCCGGAACAACGCCGTCTCCACCGCGAACAGCCCCGCCTGCGCGAACACCGTCCGGTTCAGCAGGTGGGCGTCATCGCCCCACACCACCTCCCGCAACGACCGCCCCAGCAGACCGTCCAACCGGCCACACACCGCATCAAACGCCGACGCGAACACGGGGAAGGCGTCATACAGTTCCCGGCCCATACCCAGCCGCTGACTCCCCTGACCCGTGAACAGCACAGCCGTCCGGCCACCCGCACGCGCCCGCACCACCGAGCCTTCCACCCCGCCCAGCGCGGTCAGCAGCTCGTCGCGGTCCCGGCCCACCACCACCGCACGCCGCTCCAACGCAGCCCGCGACGACACCAAAGACAAACCCACATCCACCGGCGACAGCGCGGCATCGCCGTCGACGTAGGCATGGAGACGCTCCGCCTGCGCCACCACCGCAGACACACCACGCCCCGACACCACCCACGGCACCACCGACGAACCCACCGGAACCCGCGCAGCCGACGCCTCCGCCGGCTCCGCCACCGGTGGCTCCTCCACGATCACATGCGCGTTCGTTCCGCTGATCCCGAAGGACGAGATCCCTGCACGCCGCGGCCGCCCGTCCTCCAGAGCCGGCCACTCGCGAGCCTCCGTCAGTAGCTGGACCGCACCTTCGTCCCAGTCGACGTTGGGACTGGGAGCGTCCACGTGCAGCGTCTTCGGCATCACGCCGTGCTGAATCGCCATAACCGATTTGATGATGCCGCCGACACCGGCCGCGGCCTGCGCGTGACCGATGTTCGACTTGATGGAGCCCAGCCACAGCGGCTGATCCTCGGGACGGTCCTGGCCGTAGGTGGCCAGGAGCGCCTGCGCCTCGATCGGGTCGCCCAGCGTCGTACCCGTACCGTGCGCCTCGATCAGGTCCACGTCGCCCGACGTCAGTCCCGCCCCGGCCAGTGCCTGACGGATCACCCGCTGCTGCGAGGGGCCGTTGGGGGCCGTCATGCCATTGCTGGCACCGTCCTGGTTGATGGCGCTGCCACGGACGACGGCCAGAACGGGGTGGCCGTTGCGGCGCGCGTCCGACAGACGCTCCACCAGCAGCATGCCGGCGCCCTCGGCCCAGCCGACACCGTCGGCCGCGGCGGCGAAGGACTTGCAACGACCGTTGGCCGCCAGACCGCGTTGCCTGCTGAACTCGATGAACATGCCGGGCGTCGACATCACGGCGACACCGCCCGCCAGAGCCAGGGAGCACTCCCCAGAACGCAGGGCCTGTACCGCCAGGTGCAGGGCGACCAGGGAGGACGAGCACGCCGTGTCCACGGTGACCGCCGGACCCTCGAGACCGAGGGTGTAGGAGACGCGGCCCGTCACCAGGCTGCCTCCACTGGTGGTGGCGGCTTCGTCTCCGAGACCGTAGTCGTGGTACATCACGCCGGCGAACACGCCCGTCGCACTGCCCTTGAGGAGACCAGGGTCGATCCCGGCGCGTTCGAGGGCTTCCCACGCGGTCTCCAGGAGGAGCCGCTGCTGGGGGTCCATGACCAGCGCCTCATTCGGGCTGATACCGAAGAAGTCGGGATCGAAGTCCGCCGCGTCGTAGAGGAAACCGCCCTCCTTTGCATACGTCTTCCCCGCCCGCCCGGGCTCCGGGTCGAACACACCGGCGTCCCAGCCGCGGTCGGAGGGGAACTCCGACACCGCGTCCACACCGTCCGACACCAGCCGCCACAGATCCTCCGGCGACGCCACACCACCCGGGAAACGGCACGCCATCCCCACGACCGCGATCGGGTCGTCGTCCTCCGCACGTGGTGCGACGGTCACCGGCGCGGACGGTGCCTGGTCGGCTCCGCCCAGGGCGGTGTCGACGTACTCGACCACAGCTTGTGCGCTGGGGTAGTCGAAGACGAGAGTCGCGGGCAACCGCAGTCCGGTCGCCTCGTTCAGCCGGTTACGCAGCTCGACCGCCGACAACGAATCGAAGCCGAGGTCCTTGAAAGCCCGGTCCGGTTCCACGGAATCGATCGACGTGTGGCCCAGTACTCCAGCCACCCCTGCCCGTACGACGTTCAAGAGCTCGCGTTGCCGCTCGGCGCCGGTGAGCGGGGCCAGCCGCTGGGCCAGCGTCGTGCCGTCGGACTGTGCGCCGACCGCCTGCCGCACGCGGGTCCTGACCATCCCCTTGAGGAGGGCGGGGAGTTCCTCACCACGCGACGCCAACGCCGCCACATCGATCCGCAACGGCACCTGCACCGCATCACCAGGACGATCCAGAGCCGCGTCCAACAACTCCAACGCCTCATCCACCGGCAACGCCGGAAGACCAAGCCGCGCCATCCGCGCCTCAGCCTCCACCTGCGAACCACCACCCCCCAACCCACTCGCCGCAGCCCACAAACCCCACGCAAGCGACGTAGCAGGCAGCCCACGACTGCGCCGGAACTGCGCCAGACCGTCCAGGAACGTGTTCGCCGCCGCATAGTTGGCCTGACCCGCCGCCAGCACCATCCCACC
>NZ_JAGMUO010000115.1 GCF_019049325.1 Streptomyces sp. AC512_CC834
AGGAACCTCCATCCAACCGGACCGGAGCACGCCCGCGCACTTGTCCACCCGCAAACCCCCACGTCACAGGGCTACAGAACAACTTTGCCGGGACCCTGCCCCAGTACCCAACCGTGCCCGGGTGTTTGCCAGTTGCAGCCTGATGGGCAGTGTGTATTAGTGCGATCACCGTGCGTGTGCACTGCCATGGGGGTGGGCGTTGCCGCGAAGGGACATCGGAGCAGGGAATAGAGCCACCGGGTCGGTCGCCGATCTCGTCGCCCGGTTCGGGCAGGAGGTCAGGGCCAAGCTTCAGGGACCCGCTGGGGCGGATAGCGGGAAGGAGGAGAGCCTCACCGCACCCGTGGAGCAACTACTGCGTGGTATGGCCAGTCGGCAGCACATGAGACTGATCGCCCATGGCCAGAGCAGCGTCAAACGACTTGGCGTGCGGCCCGACTTCGCCATCAGTACCGGCGGAAGGACCATCGGGCACGTCGAGTTGAAGCGGCCTGACAGGGGTATCGACCCGCAGAAGTGGTCCGCGAAGAGTCACAACCGGGAGCAGTGGGAGAAACTCAAGGCCCTTCCCAATGTCCTGTATTCAAATGGCTACGACTGGATTGTGTACCGTTTCGGCGTGCAAATCGGCCCGACCGGGCACCTGGTGGGAGACCTGCTCAGCGGCAGTCGGCAACTCACCCCGGCGGACGACGGATTCGAGCGGGCCATCGCCCTCTTCCTTGCTCCGGCGCCCCTGACCGTCGGCAGCATCGGTGAACTGGTCAAGCGCATCGCCAGAATCTGCGCCCTCCTGCGGGACGAGGTCACTGAACGTCTCACCCGTGAGGAACACGGAGAGGCCGACGCCGCGTTCTCCATTCTCGCGGGCAACTGGAAAGACCTGCTCTTCCCCGACGCCCTGCCGGCTGAGTTCGCCGACCATTACAGCCAGACGCTCACCTTCGCGATCTTGCTGGCCCGCCTTGAGGGCATCGAAATGGAGAAGCTCTCCTTACCCGACGTCGCAGGCAAGTTGGGAAAACGTCATTCCCTGATGGGCAAAGCCCTCTCGGTGCTGACCGACGAAGCCCTCGACGATCTCCGCGGAGTCATCGACACGCTGATCGACGTCATCTCCGCGGTCGACCCGGAGATGTTCAAGGACGGCAGCGGGGACGCCTACCTCCACTTCTACGAGGGGTTCCTGAGCGCCTACGACCCGGAGCTGCGACGACGTACGGGTACGTACTACACGCCCAGCGAGGCTGTCCGTTTCATGGTCCAGTTCACCGACGAGGTACTGCGTGACCGGCTCGGCCAGGAGGACGGGTTCGGCAGTGAGGACGTCACCGTGGTCGATCCCGCCATGGGCACCGGAACCTTCCTCATCAACATCGTCGACCACGTCGCCAAGGACCTGGCACTGAAGCACCGCGACACCCTCAAGAGCGGACTCCTCCGCGAACTCGCGGGGCGTCTCATCGGTCTGGAGAAGCAGACCGGACCGTACGCGGTGGCCGAACTTCGCGTACATCACGCCTTCAAGGCCCATCAGACCGACATCACCGGTTACGCGCCAAGACTGCTGGTGGCCGACACGTTGGACGACCCGGCCGTCGAGCACCACCTGGGTCTGATGTACGAGGCGATCGCCCGACACCGCCGACTGGCCAACAAGGTCAAGGCGGAGGAGAAAGTCATGGTGGTCATCGGCAACCCGCCGTACCTGCGCGGTGCCAAGCAGTCGGGGGTCGGGCGCTGGGTCACCGAGGGGAATCCGAACGACCGGGGGGCGATCCTGGCGCGCTTCCACCCCGAGGACAACGGGCGTATCGGATACGCCCTGGACAATCTCTACGTGTACTTCTGGGCATGGTCGACCTGGAAAGTCTTCGACCAGGTGACGGCCTTGGGTGCGCCGGAAGCGCCCAGTGGGATCGTCGCCCTCATCACCAACTCCGGGTTCCTGGACAGTGCGGGCGCCGCCGGTATGCGGCGCTACCTGCGCGAGGCGGCCGACGAAGGCTGGATCATCGGGCTCTCTCCCGAGGGCCCCTACTCCGACCCCCGCACGCGTGTCTTCCAGGACGTGAAACGCGAGGTCTGCATCGCGGTCTTCGTCCGTCGAGGATCCCCCGACCCGGAGCATCCTGCGCGCGTGTGGCGACTCGACGTACCCGCCGGAACCAGAGAAGCAAAGTTCGGCTGGCTCGACGGACTCAGCATCGACGGACACCAGGCCGGGGACGGAACACCATGGCAGTCCTGTTCCTCAGGGTGGACCACCCCCTTTGAGGCCGTAGCCGCCTCTGAGTGGACAGCTATGCCCACCGTGGACGTCCTTTTGCCCTGGACAAGTTCCGGAAACAAGAACAACCGCAGTTGGCCGGTCTCGCCCAGCAAGTCCGTTCTGCAAGAACGCTGGCGGACACTCGTCCAGGCTCACATATCGACCAAAGGGACGTTACTGAAGAGCACTCGGGACCGCCGCCCGGACAAGCCAGAACAGCCACTCCCGGGACACGAATGGCGGGGCCCCCTTGCCGAAGAGACAGAGCGGACACCGGTCCTCGCCCCATACGGCAGGATGACATTCGACCGACAGTGGATCATTGCGGACCGGCGCGTGATCGACTTTCCGCGACCCGCCTTGTGGTTCGCCCACAGCGACCGCCAGATCTATCTGTCCGAACTGCACTCCGAGTCGGGGCGGGCAGGGCCGGCTGTGGGATTCACAGCCCTCATCCCCGACATGCACCACTTCAAAGGCACAGAAGGCGGCCGAGTCGCGCCGCTCTATCGTCACGCGGAACTGGCAGAGGCGAATGTGACGCCCGGGCTACTGAAGGCACTGTCGCAAACCCTAGGTGCAACGGTTACGGCAGAGGACCTATTCGCATACATCGCGGGCATAGCCGGCCCAGGGTCCCGGCAAAGTTGTTCTGTAGCCCTGTGACGTGGGGGTTTGCGGGTGGACAAGTGCGCGGGCGTGCTCCGGTCCGGTTGGATGGAGGTTCCT
>NZ_JAGMUO010000011.1 GCF_019049325.1 Streptomyces sp. AC512_CC834
GTCGGGGGCGGTGTCGGGGGTGAGCCGTCCCGCGTGGGGCGGGGGGCCGGTGGGGCGATCCGGGTTCGTCCGGATCGGCATTGTTTATCCGAACCGTCCGGGTTCGGCCCGACCGCCCGGATCACCGGATCGCCCCCGGGGGCTCAGCCGATGCGACGACGCACGTTCTCCCTCCGCGCGGGGCCCGGTGTCGCGTCCGCGATCCACGGCCCGTCGCCCGACGGGTCGACGACGCCCTGTTCCAGCCACTCGTACGCGCCGCCCAGCACGCCCTTGACGACCTTGCGGTCGACGTCGTCGGTGTTGGTCCACAGCCGGCCGAAGAGTTCCTCGACGCGGATGCGGGCCTGGCGGCAGAAGGCGTCGGCGAGCTGGTAGGCCTCGCGGCCGTGGTCGTCCCTGGTGCGCAGGTGCTCGGCGCGCACGCACGCGGCGCTCATCGCGAAGAGTTCCGCGCCGATGTCGACGACGCGGCCCAGGAAGCCCTGCTTGGTCTCCATCCGGCCCTGCCAGCGGGACATGGCGTAGAAGGTGGAGCGGGCGAGTTTGCGGGCGGTGCGTTCGACGTAGCGCAGGTGGCCGGACAGGTCGGGGTGGCCCGAGGGGTGGAAGTCGGCGTAGGAGCGCGGGAGTTGTCCCGGTCCGGCGACGAGCTTCGGCAGCCACTTGGCGTAGAAGACGCCGGCCTGCGCGCCCGCCCTCGCCTTGTCGGACAGGGTCTTGTCGGGGTCGATCAGGTCGCCGGCGACCGAGAGGTGGGCGTCGACGGCCTCGCGCGCGATCAGCAGGTGCATGATCTCGGTGGAGCCCTCGAAGATGCGGTTGATGCGCAGGTCACGCAGGATCTGCTCGGCGGGAACGGCGCGCTCGCCGCGGGCTTCCAGGGAGGCCGCGGTCTCGAAGCCCCGGCCGCCGCGGATCTGGACCAGTTCGTCGGCCATCAGGCATGCCATCTCGGAGCCGTAGAGCTTGGCGAGGGCGGCCTCGATGCGGATGTCGTTGCGGTCCTCGTCGGCCATCTGGGAGGACAGGTCCAGGACGGCTTCGAGCGCGAAGGTGGTAGCCGCGATGAAGGAGATCTTGGAGCCGACGGCCTCGTGCAGCGCGACCGGCTTGCCCCACTGCTCGCGCACCGCCGACCACTCGCGGGCGATCTTCAGGCACCACTTGCCGGCGCCGACGCACATGGCGGGCAGCGAGAGGCGGCCGGTGTTGAGGGTGGTGAGGGCGATCTTGAGGCCGGCGCCCTCGGGGCCGATGCGGTTCGCGGCCGGGACGCGCACCTGGTGGAAGCGGGTGACGCCGTTCTCCAGGCCGCGCAGGCCCATGAAGGCGTTGCGGTTCTCGACCGTGATGCCCTCGGAGCCGGCCTCCACGACGAAGGCGGTGATGCCGCCCTTGCGGTCCTCGGACTTCGGGACGCGGGCCATGACGACGAGGAGGTCGGCGACGACGCCGTTGGTCGTCCACAGCTTCACTCCGTCGAGGACGTAGTCGTCCCCCTCCGGCACCGCGGTGGTGGCCAGGCGCGCCGGGTCGGAGCCGACATCCGGCTCGGTCAGCAGGAACGCCGAGATGTCGGTGCGGGCGCAGCGCGGCAGGAACGTGTCCTTCTGCTCCTGGGTGCCGAACATCTTCAGCGGCTGCGGTACGCCGATCGACTGGTGGGCGGAGAGCAACGCACCGATCGAGGGGTTCGCGGACCCGACCAGGGCGAGGGCCTTGTTGTAGTAGACCTGGGTCAGGCCGAGGCCGCCGTACTTCGTGTCGATCTTCATGCCGAAGGCGCCCAGCTCCTTCAGCCCGGTGATCACCTCGTCGGGGATCCGTGCGTCGCGTTCGATCACGGCCCCGTCGATCTTCGTCTCGCAGAAGTCGCGCAGTTTGGCGAGGAACTCCTCGCCGCGCTGGACGTCCTCGTCGGCCGGGAGCGGGTGGGGGTGGAGGAGGTCGAGGCGGAAGCGGCCGAGGAACAGCTCCTTGGCGAAGCTGGGCTTGCGCCAGTCCTGTTCCCGGGCCGCCTCCGCGACCTGTCGGGCCTCACGTTCGGTGACGGTGGGTCGGGAGGAGGGGGTGGTTGGTGCGGACATGAGGCTCACCTCGCCACGATTCATCCTGCACGAACAAGCGGATGTACGTTACTAGTCGGTGCTACCCGATCGTATGTACCCGATCCCGGGCGACCCAGCCACCCTTCGTGCGGCCGTTCGGCCGATACTGCGGAGGGGAGACGGGAAGTGGGACACGCGGAACCCAAGGCAGTCGAAGCGCTTCGACAGCCTATGGACACCCATCCCCACTGGGGTTACTGTCGGACTACTCTCACCCGCCGTTGTCCGCCCCGCGCGCTGTCGAAGCGCTTCAAAAGCTTGGAAAGCTGGATGGTCACCCTCGCCGAGGTCGCCCAGCACGCCGGAGTCTCGGCGAGCACGGTGAGCTATGTCCTCAGCGGCAAGCGGTCCATCTCCACCACCACCCGGCAGCGGGTCGAGGAGAGCATCCGGAAGCTCGGCTACCACCCGAACGCCGGCGCCCGCGCCCTGGCAAGCAGCAGGTCGAACATCATCGCCCTGATGATCCCACTGCGCACCGACATGTACGTGCCGGTGATGATGGAGATCGCCATCGCGGTCGCGACCAGTGCGCGCACCCACGGGTACGACATCCTGCTGCTCACCGGCGAGGAGGGCCCCGACGCGGTGCGCCGCGTCACCGGCAGTGGGCTCGCCGACGCGATGATCCTCATGGACGTCGAACTCGACGACGAGCGGCTCCCCCTGCTGCGCGGCACCGACCAGCCGTCCGTCCTGATCGGCCTGCCCGCCGACACCACCGGCCTCACCTGCGTCGACTTGGACTTCCGGGCGACCGGGGCGCTGTGCGTGGAGCATCTGGCGAAGCTGGGGCACCGCGACATCGCCGTCATCGGCGAGGCTCCCGCGGTCTACGAACGGCACACCGGCTTCGCCGAGCGCACCCTCGACGGGCTGCGCACCCGCGCGCGGGAGCTGGAGCTGCGGCTGCTGCACCGGCCCTGCGAGGGCGGGTACGACGCGATGGCCGCGACGCTCGCCCGTCTCTTCGACGAACGTCCGGACACCACGGGATTCGTCGTCCAGAACGAGTCGGCGGTCGAGCCGCTGCTCGCGCTGCTGCGCCAGCAGGGCCGGGCCGTGCCCGAGGACGTGTCGGTGGTCGCGGTCTGTCCCGATCAGGTCGCCACCCAGGCCTCGGTGCGGCTCACCTCGGTCGCCGTGCCGGCGCAGGAGATGGGCCGGCACGCCGTGGAGCAGCTTGTCGCCAAGCTCGGTGGCCGCGGCAGCGACGAGGTCGTGCTGCTCGCGCCGGAACTGACCGTCCGGGCCAGCTCGGGACCGGCGCCCGTCCGGTCGTAGCCGGCCGGGCCGGCCGTCAAGCTGGTGGTCGGCTCGGCCGGCCCGGCGTGGGCGGGCGGTGGCCGCGGACGCGGAAGCGGAAGCGGAGTCAGCGAAGGGACCGGTCCCGGGCGGGGCCGGCCCCTCGGCCCTGGGGTGCGGTGGGTCAGCCGGCGCTGACCGTCAGGTTGTTGGTCTGGAAGTCCAGACCGCCGGCGGACGAGGTGATCTCGTAGCCGAACTGCACGTCGCCGATGGTCTCGTTGCCCATCCAGCCCTTGGTGTCCTTGATCCATTTCAGGATCGGGAGGATGTTCACCGTGCCGGAGTCCGAGTCCGAGGTGCGCAGGAACGAGAAGACCTCGTTGGCGCCGTTGTCGCCCTTGTAGACGTTCCAGGTGTGGCCGCCGAGGGTGGCCGTCCCCTGCGAGATGCCGAGCGGGCCGACGGCTCCGTTGTGGTTGACCCAGAGCATGATCTCGTAGTCGTAATCCGTGTCCCAGATGTCGTACGACGTGTTGTACGCGCCGGACGACGGGACCGTGACGTTGTAGCTGCTGCTGAGCGAGCCGAGGGAGGTGATCGGCTTGTTGATCACCTTCTTGGCGTTCGGGTAGGACTTGATGCCGCCGGTGTTCGGGTGGTCGGCCCAGACGCCCCAGTTGGTGCCGGAGTTGGCCCAGACGCACTGGCTGCCGGCGCCGGAGCCCCAGATGTTGTTGTAGAGCGTGTAGCCGTTCAGGGTCGTGTTGCCCCACTGGTCGCAGGAGTTCCAGACGGCGGCCTGCGCGGGCGCGGCGGCGAGACCGACGGTGGCGCCGAGCGCGAGGGCGGGGGCGAGGAGAGCGGTCAGGGTGCGGGTGCGGGTGCGTGGTGCCATGGCGGTTCCTTCCATGGGTGGGGGGGGAGGTGCGCGGGTGCTACCGCGTCTTGACGCTGATGACGCGGTCCTCTCCGGCGACGAGGTCGAGCGGCTCGGCGCCGGAGGAGGTCCGGAGTTCCACGCGGTGGGTGCGGCGTGGACGCAGGAGGGCCGTCGCACGGCCGTCCGGCGTCCAGGTGAGGTCGAGTTCGGCACCGAACCGGGTGCGTACGCCCCTGAGTTCGCCCTGCGGGCAGGACGCGGGGAGGGCGGGCAGCAGGACGAGGCGGCCGGGGGTGGACTGCACCAGCATCTCGATCAGGACGGCCGGGAGGGCGTGTGCGGCGTCCGCGTTGTAGACGTCTCGGTGGGGGTAGTGCGCGCTCATCAGGGACGCGTGGAAGAAGTCGCCGTCGAGGACCTGGGCGAGGGCGTGGGCGACCCGGCCGCCGTCCCGGAGCCGGGCCGCGATCAGGGCGTGGTGGAGGTGGCCGTGGGCGGAGTCGTTCTCGGCGCCGCGCAGTGCGAGGGCGCGGTGGGCGGCCCGGGCGAGCTCGGGGGTGTCGTACGGGGTGATCTCGTCGAGCGGCCAGACGCCGTAGAGGTGGCTGAGGTGGCGGTGGTCGTAGGTGTCCTTGAGGCCGGGCCACGCCCACTCCGCGAGCGCGCCGTCGATGTTGATCCGGTGCGGGCGGACGCGGGCGGCGAGGGCGCGCCAGCGGTCGGCGTGTTCGGGGTGGTGGTCGGCGGCGGTCAGCAGGGCGTGCCGGGCGGCGGAGAGGTCCATGGCCGCGTTGAGGGTGCCCCAGCTTCCACCCGCGGGGCGGTTCTCGGGCGAGTACGAGGGGACGACCACCAGGTGTCCGTCCGGGTCGGTGCGGGTGAGGAAGTCCTCGTAGAACAGGGCGACTTCGGCCAGTGCGGCGACGGTACGGGGGTCGCGGGCGCCGTGGGTCTCGTCGTGGTCGACGAGGGGCTTGAGCAGCCAGTCGGCGCCGGCCGTCCAGAGGTGGAGCGGGTATGCGCGGCTGAAATGGTACGTGTGCCCGGACTCGCCGTCGGTGTGCGAGGGCGCGACGACGCCCCGGGTGCCGAAGATCTCGCGGGCGTTGTCCCGCCAGTGCGGGAGCTGCCGGTGGACCAGGGCGGCGTGGGCCTCGGTGACCTCGGGGAGGGCGGCCGCAGCGGCGGAGGCGGTCTGGAGGTTGAGGTTGGCGTTGGTGGTGAAGGCACCTGACCAGGCGGTGTTCCAGTCGCCGGTCCACAGGCCGGTCAGGCGGGGCGGGAGCAGGCCGCTCGCCGAGAGCAGGTGGTAGCGCCCGGCGGCGAAGAGGCGCTCCAGCAGGGCCGCGCTGCGGGGGCGGGTGAGCAGTTGCGATCCCGGCAGAGCGCGTTCGGCGGGGTCGGCGGCGAGGTCGAGGGTGACGCGGTCGTAGGCGGTGCGGTGGCGTGCGAGATGCCGTTCGAGGAGCGCGTCGTACGTCGGCCCGTCCGGCAGGTCGGGCAGGTCGTGCAGGCCTCGGAGGTCTCGGAGGTCTCGCAGGGCGCGGCTCTCGGCGACCACGTCCAGGTCGCCGGTGTGGCGGCGCACGCGGGTGAGGAGCAGCACTTCGGTGGCGCCCTCGACGAGTACGCCGGGCGGCACGAGCCTCGTGGTGCCGCCGGTGACGGCGATCAGGGTGACGCCGGTGTAGGCCAGGTCGCTGCCGGGGTAGCGGGCGCGGAGGCTGAGCAGGGCGCCCTCGGGGGTGAGGACGGTGCCGTGGCCGACGCCCAGCCCGGCGGGGGCGCCGGGGAGGCGGGGGTCGAGGGACAGGTCGAGGGTGAGGTCCGGGGCGGTGACGTGCTGGACGATCACGTCGTCGGCGCGGGAGACGAAGACCCGGCTGGTCCAGGTGGAGCGGGTGGCCGTCGTCTCGCCGGTGGTGAAGTCGACGGAGCGGCGGTAGGGGGCGTGGGCGTCGCACGCGGGCCGGTTCAGGCGGAGCTGGAAGGCCGGGTGGAAGGGGCGTACCCATTGCAGGGGACGGCCGTCGGTGAAGGCCTCGGCGGCGGTGGTGTCGCCGGCCAGCAGGCGGTCCTGGAGGGCGGGGAGCCGGTCGGCCAGCCGGGGCGGGCGACGGTGTTCGTCGTCGCCGTCGCCGTCCGGACGGACGAGGGTGTGGTGAGTAACGACGACCCGGTCGGCGTTCGGATCGCCGAACACGAGGGCGCCGTGATGGCCGTTGCCGCTCAGGAAGGCGTCCTCCCAGCGAGTGGCGGGCTCGGCCTCCCAGGTGCCGTGCAGGGGCCCGCCGGTTGTGGGCGTGTCGGTCGTGGGCGTGTCGGTCACGGGCATGGCGTGCACGGGCCCGCCGGTCGTGGACCCACCGGTCGTGCGCGTGTCCTGCCGGGGCCCGCCGGTCGTCGGCCCACCGGTCACGGACATGTCGCACACGGGCCCACCGGTCGTGGACCCACCGGTCGTGCACGTCTCGTGCCGGGGCCCGCCGGTCGTCGGCCCACCGGTCACGGACATGCCGCACACGAACCCACCGCTCGTCGCCCCGCCGGTCACAGGCACGCCGTACACAGACCCACCCAGCGTCGCCCCACCGGTCACGGACATGCCGCACACGGGCCCACCGGTCGTGCGCGTGTCCTGCCGGGGCCCGTCGGTCGTCAGCCCGCCAGCCACAGGCACGCCGTACACAGACCCGCCCAGCGTCGCCCCGCCAGCCACGGACATGTCGTGCACAGGCCCGCCGGCCATCGGCGTGGCGGTCATGACGGCCGCTCCGTGAGGGCCGCCACGTCGTAGCGGCCGAGGGTGACGCGGTCGGTGATCCTCGTGTCGGTCAGCAGGTCGCGGTGGGTGCCCGGGACGTCGACGGTGACCGGGTCGCGGCCGTGGTGCAGGAGGAACAGCAGGTCGCCGCGGCGTACGGCCTCGACGTCGTCCGGGAGTCCGTCGAGCACCGGGCGGGCGCCCGCGTCGGCGGCGACGCGGGCGAGCAGGTCGCGCAGCGCCTCCGGCTCGGGGAGCGTCGAGAGGTACCAGGCGCGGCCCTTGCGCAGGACGGCGGGGAGTCCGTCCAGCTCGCCGCCCTTGTAGGGGATCGTCTCGGCGGCGGTGCCGTCGGGCTCGATCTCCTCCGACCACAGGGTGCCCCGGAAGCCGTCGCAGTCGACGCTCTCGTCCGTCTCCAGCGGCCACCACTCGTGCAGGGTGCGGATGCCGAACAGGTCGCGCAGTCGGGCGTCCATGCCGCCGGGTCTGACGCGGTCGTCCATGTTGGCGACGCCGGTGAGGAAGCCGCAGACGAGGGTGCCGCCGCCGTGGACGTAGGCGAGGAGTCTGTCGATCGCGGTGTCCGTGAGCGCGTAGAGCTGGGGGACGACGACGGCCTTGTACGGGGTGAGGTCGTGGTCCGGGTGGGCGAAGTCGGTGGTGAGGTGGGCCCGCCACAGCGCGCGGTGCCAGGCGCGCAGGACGTCGGCGTGGTCGAAGCGGCGGGAGGGGCGGGCGTCCTGGGCGCCGGCCCACCAGGAGTGCCAGTCGTGCAGGACGGCGATGTCGGCGGTGATCGTGCTCTCCGCCACGTGCGGGCCCAGCCTCGCGAGGTCGGCGCCGAGCTGCTTGACCTCCTGGTACGTGCGGCCCTGCTCCCCCGCGTGGGAGACCATCCCGGAGTGGAACTTCTCGGCGCCCTGCCGCGACTGCCGCCACTGGAAGTAGCAGACGGCGTCGGCGCCGCGGGCCACGGCCTGGAGGGACCACAGGCGGTTCAGGCCGCGCGGCTTGGGGTGGTTCACGCCGCGCCAGTTGACGGGTCCGGCCGCCTGTTCCATGAGCATCCACGGGCCGCGGGCCTGGGAGCGGGTCATGTCCTGGATCAGGGCGCCCTCCTGGGCGCCGAACGGGTCGCGCGGGTCGGGGTAGAGGTCGACGGAGACGACGTCCTCCTCCTCGGCCCAGCGCCAGGCGTCCTGGCCGGACCACAGCGGCATGAAGTTGGTGGTGACCGGGAGGTGCGGAGTGTGGCGGCGGACGATGTCGCGCTCGGCGGTGTAGCACTCCAGGAGCATGTCGGAGGTGAAGCGCCGGAAGTCCAGGACTTGGGTGGGGTTCTTCAGGTAGTGGGCGTGGCGGGGTGGGAAGACCTCCGCCCAGTCGCCGTAGCCCTGGCTCCAGAAGGCGGTGCCCCAGGCGGTGTTGAGGGCGTCGAGGGTGCCGTACCGGTCCAGGAGCCAGCGGCGGAAGCGGGTGGCGGCCTCGTCGCCGTGGTCGTGGGTGCAGTACTCGTTGTTGATGTGCCACATGGTCAGGGCGGGGTGGCTCGCGTAGCGGGCGGCCAGGGCCTCGGTGACGGCGGCGGCGTGGCGGCGGTAGGTGGTGCTGGAGTGCGAGAAGTGCTGCCGGCCGCCCCACCACTCGGTGCGGCCGTCCGCGTCGCGGGGCAGGGTGTCGGGGTGCAGGTGCCCCAGCCAGGGCGGGGGCGAGGCGGTGGGGGTGGCGAGGACGACGCCGATGCCGCCCTCGTGCATCAGGTCCATGAGACGGTCGAGCCAGGTGAAGTCGTGTACGCCGGGGCGTGGTTCGAGTTTCGCCCAGGAGAAGACGCCGAGGGTGACGGAGTTGACGCCGGCGGCCCGCATCAGGCGGACGTCGTCGGGCCAGGTCTCCTCGGGCCACTGCTCGGGGTTGTAGTCGCCGCCGTAGAGGATGCGCCGGCGGGTCGCGTCCGCGAGGTTCGGCTGTCCGCGGTGTCGCATCAGCCCTTCACCGCCCCGGTGAGCATCCCCTTCTTGAAGTGGCGCTGGACGAAGGGCGACAGCACGGCCACCGGCAGCAGCGCCATGACCATCACCGCCATCTGCACGGCCAGTCCGGACAGTTCACCGGTCTTGATCGCCTGGCCGAGGCCGACGGGAGCCTCCTGCTTCTGTACGAGCTGGATCATGACGTTCTGCAGGGGCAGCATGTCCTGGTCGTTGAGGTACAGGGAGGCGTTGAACCAGGCGCTCCAGTAGCCGACGGCGTAGAACAGCGTGATGACCGCGACGACCGCGCGGGAGAGCGGCAGCACGATCTGCCACAGGATGCGCAGGTCCCCGGCGCCGTCGATGCGGGCGCTGTCGATCAGCTCCTGCGAGATGCCCATGAAGAAGCCGCGCAGTACCAGGATGTTGAAGACGCTGATCGCGCTGGGCAGGATCAGCGCGAGGTAGCTGTCGGTCAGGCCCAGGGACTGCACCAGCAGGTAGGTGGGGATGAGGCCCGCGCTGAAGAACATCGTGGCGAGCAGCACCATGAGGATCCAGCGGTGGCCGAGGGAGCCGGTGCGGGACAGTCCGTAGGCGCACAGCACGGACACCGCCATCGAGAACAGGGTGCCGACGAGGGTGACGCCGATGCTGACCAGTGCGGCGCGGGTGACCTGGCCGCCGCTGAGCAGCTCCTGGTAGGCGACGAAGGTGATGTCCTTCGGGATCATCACCAGCCCGCCGGCCTCGTCGATGGCCTTGCGCGAGGCGAGGCTGGTGACGACGACGATCCACAGCGGGAACAGGATCCCGAAGCAGGCCAGGAGGAGGACCAGTCCCTTGCCGGCGAGTCCGGTCCGGCTGGGTTTCTCCTCCCACACGGGCCGGGGCGGGGCCGCCCACCGGCGGGGTTTGCGCGCGGGATCGTCGGTCACGGCGGTCGTGTCCTGGACGGCGGTCGCGCCTTGGGCGGCGGTCACTTCTTGTACACCCCCTGCTCGCCCATGAGGTGGGCCACCTTGTTCGCTATCAGGACCAGGCCGAGACTGATGACGCCCTTGACGAGTCCCGCGGCGGCCGCGAAGCCGAAGTCCTGGTTGCGTACGCCGTTCCACCACACGAAGGTGTCGAGGACCTCCGCGGCCCCCGGTCCGACGGCGCCGCGTTGCAACAGGATCTGTTCGAAGCCGACGGTGAGGGCGTCACCGACGCGCAGCACCAGCAGCAGGGCGATCACGGGGCGCAGCGCGGGCAGCGTGACGTGCCACATGCGGCGCCAGCGGTTCGCGCCGTCCATCGCGGCGGCCTCGTACAGGTCGGGGCTGACCGAGGCGAGCGCGGCGAGGAAGACGATGATGCCCCAGCCCGCGTCCTTCCACACGCTCTGCGCGGTGACCAGGAACTTGAAGGTGTCCGGGTCGGTCATGAGGGTGAGCCCGTCGTACCCGTGGTCGCGCAGCAGTTGGGACAGCAGCCCGGCGCCGCCGAAGATCTGCTGGAAGACGGCGATGACCAGCACCCACGAGAAGAAGTGCGGCAGGTAGAGGATGGCCTGGGAGATCGCCCGTACCCGGGGCCGGACCACGCTGTTGATGAGCAGCGCGAGCCCGATGGGGATCGGGAAGTACAGCACGAGCTGGAGCACGAACAGCACCAGCGTGTTCCGCACCGAGTTCCAGAACGCGGAGTCCTCGAAGATCCGCTGGAAGTTGTCCAGGCCCACCCAGGGGCTGTGCAGGATGGAGACGATCCCGTTGTCGCTGATGTAGGGGTCGTACTCCTGGAAGGCGACGACGTTGCCGAGGATCGGCAGGTAGTTGAAGAGCAGCACGAGCAGGACGGCCGGCAGCGTCATCAGCAGGAGTACGCGGTCGCGCCGGTATCTCAGCCGGAGGCTGAGCTTTCCGGCGTGCGTGTGCGGCCTTCCTCCGCGGGGGCCGGTGGCGCCGCCGGACGCCACCGGGGTCTTCTTCGTCGCATCGGCCTCGGCCCTGGTCCGAGGCACCGTGCTGTGGGACACGGCGGTTCTCCTTGCCTCGGTACCGAATCAGCCCGCCGCCATGCCATTCTCGTCGAGCAGCTTCTTGTACCAGTCGCGGAGCTTGTCGCCGCCCTTGCTCTTCCAGTCGGAGACGGCCTGCTGCATGTCGCCGATCTTCTTGCGGCCGCGGACGATGTCGTCCTCCAACTGCTCGAAGTCGTTGGAGAGGTTGGTGTAGCGGGTGGGCTCGGTGATCTGCATGCCGTAGAAGGTGGGCTTCTTCGTGAAGGCACCCATGCGCTGCTGCCACTCGACCTGCCCCTTGGCGACCTCGGGGAAGTCGGGGTGGGCGATGGTCGCGGCGGGGCTCGCCACCATCACGAAGGCGTTCAACACGTCGATGTTGCCCTGCTCTGTCTTGGTGGGCACCCCGTCCTCGACGGTGTAGTGGGTGCCTTCCACGCCGTAGTTGGTGGCCATGTACTCCTTGGTGCCGTACGGCGCGGCGGTGACGTTGGCGACGGCCAGCACGTCGCGGATCACGGACTTGGATGCCTTCTTGTTGACGAAGGCGAAGATGCCCGCCGGGTTCTGCGCCCACAGGGTGGGGTCGCCGCCGTCGTGGCCGAAGATGTCCATGCCCCAGATCTTGAACTCGGGGTTCTGGATGGCTTGTTCGGCGGTACGGCTCCACCACTGCGAGGAGTCCTGGTTGTAGATGATGAACTCGCCGGCGGCGAACTTGGGCCCCGGGTCGGCGGCGTTGCTCTTGCCCAGCTTGGCGTCGGGGTGCACGACACCGGCGGCGAACAGCTTGCGCGTCCACTCCAGGGCCTCGAGGTATTCGTCGGTCTCGATGCGGTAGATCAGCTTGCCGTCGGCCTGGTTCCAGCCGAGGGACTTCTCGTTGCCGGAGAGCACGCCGAAGGCGTTGAAGGCGGTCCACTTCATGTCCAGGCAGGCCCAGCGCTTGGCCTTGGCGCTGGTGGCGTCCTTGGCCAGCGCCATGAACTCGTCGCAGGACCGGGGGACTTCGTAGCCCCGCTTGTCGAAGATGTCCTGCCGGTACAGCGGCACGATGCCGGTCACGTACGAGGAGGGCATCGGCAGGCCGCGCAGTTTGCCGCCGAAGATGGACCGGCGCCAGGCGTCGGTGGGGATCGCCGCCAGGTTCGGGTATTCCTTGACCGCGTCGCCGGACAGGTACGGGCCGAGGTCGGCGAACTTGCCGATGATGGCGCTGGGTATCCTGCCGGTCATGTTCCAGCCGGGTACGACCACCACGTCGGGCACCTCGCTGGAGGCGAGGACCGCGCCGAGTTTCTGGTCGTAGGTGTTGCCGTCCTGGTTCTGCCAGCCCACGTCGACGCCGATGAGGTCGTTCATCGCCCGGTAGTAGGCGTTGTCGTCCTTCGGCGGGGATCCCCAGAACGGCGACATGACGGTGACCTCGCCGCCCTTGCCGAGCTTCTTGGGCACCGAGGTCTTCAGGCCGGCGAGGTCGAGCTTGCCGGTGAAGCCGACCGCGGAGCCGTTCTTGCTCGGGATGTCGGGGGTGACGACGTTGCCGGCCACGTACGCCGGCAGCAGCTTCTCGGCGTCCTTGCCGGACGTGGTGCCGTCTCGCGAACCGCCGTCGGATCCGCCGCAGGCGGAGAGCAGCGGCACCCCTCCCGCCACCGCCGCGGTGGCGGCCGCTGTGGAGGCGAGGAACTTTCTCCGGCTGGGACCGGAGCCGGCGTTCGGCGTCATTTGCGTCAACCCTTCATGCCTGCGTGCCTTCATGTCTTCGTGCCTGCGTGCCTTCATGCCTGCGTGGCGCACCAGGGGACACCCGGCGGTGGCCGTCGGCTGCGGTGTCTCGAGTGGAACCGGCTGAGCCCGAAGCGGTCCTCGGAGGAATCCCCGGTTCGCGTCGCACCTCAGGTGCGCTGCCGGGCGGGAGCCTCGCCGTCGAAGCGCTTCGATGTGCTGCGAGGTTAAGTGAACGCCTGGGGGTGCACAAGGGTCGACTCCATAATTCCTCCGAGGTATGGGGTGGACGGGACAGGCCGAACCGGCTCATGTGGCACCCGGGTTGCGAAGAGAAGTCGGAGGTGATGCGCCCAAGTGGCTTGACACCCACCCTGGCGGCGACTGAGCATCGAAGCGCTTCGAAAGCGCCTGGCCGCTCCATCGCAAAGGGAACCCCACGTGACCGCATCCACGCCGCCCACGCCGCCTTTCCGTGATCCGCACCTGCCGTTCGCGAAGCGCGTCGACGACCTGCTGTCGCGGCTCACGCTCGACGAGAAGACCGGGTTCCTGCACCAGTACGCGCCCGCCGTCGAGCGCCTCGGCATCGCCGCCTTCCGCACCGGCCAGGAGGCGCTGCACGGGGTGGCCTGGATGGGTCCGGCGACCGTGTTCCCGCAGGCCGTGGGGATCGGCGCCACCTGGAACGAGGACCTCGTGCGCCGGGTCGGCGAGGCGGTGTCCAGGGAGGCGCGGGCGATGCGCGCCCACGACGACCGCGTCGGCCTCAACGTCTGGTCCCCGACGGTGAACCTGCTGCGCCACCCCCTGTGGGGCCGGGGCGAGGAGGGCTACTCCGAGGACCCGGGGCTCACCTCGGCCATCGCCACGGCCTACACCCGTGGCCTGCGCGGCGAACATCCGACGTACTGGCGCACCGCGCCCGTCCTCAAGCACTGGCTCGCACACAACAACGAGACCGACCGGGACACCTGCTCGTCGTCCGTCCGGCCACGCGTCCTGCACGAGTACGACCTGCGCGCCTTCCGCGCGACCGTCGGGGCGGGCGCGGTGGCCGGGGTGATGCCGGCCTACAACCTGGTCAACGGCCGCCCCAACCACGTCTCCCCGTATCTGCGGGAGCACCTGCGCGCGTGGACGGAGGAGGACCTGCTCGTCTGCTCCGACGCCGGCGCGCCCTCCAACCTGGTCGACTCCGAGCACTACTTCGACACCCACGAGGAGGCGACCGCCGCCGCGCTGCGGGCCGGGGTGGACAGCTTCACCGACCACGGCACGGACCCGTCGAAGACCGTCGCGCGGGTCCGGGGCGCACTGGAGCAGGGCCTGCTGACCGAGGCCGACGTCGACGCGGCGGTGCGCAGGCAGCTTTCGGTCCGCCTCCGGCTCGGCGAGTTCGACCCGGAGCACGATCCGTACGCCGTCACGGACACCGCCAGGGACTTCTTCGACTCGCCGGAACACCGGGCGCTCGCGCGGGAGGCGGCCGAGCAGGCGGTCGTCCTGCTCAAGAACGACGGCGTCCTGCCGCTGGCCGCCGACACCCGCGTCGCCGTCGTCGGACTGCTCGCCGACGAGTGCAAGCTCGACTGGTACAGCGGCACGCTCATCCACCGCTCCACCCCGCTGGAGGGCCTGTACGAGCGGTTCGGCGCCGACCGCGTGAGCTTCGCGGAGGGCGTGGACCGGGTCCGGCTGCGGACCGCCGGCGGTACGTTCCTGCACGTGCTCCCGGCGGAGGACTCCCCCGCCGGAGCACGCGGCGCCGAGGGCGCCCTCGACCCGGCCCTGCTCGTCGGCCGCACCGACCTGCCGCCCCTCACCACCGACGCCACCGGCACCGAACTGGCGCTCATCGACTGGGGCGAGGGCGCCTTGACCCTGCGCTCCCCCGACGGCCGCTACCTCTCGGTCGCCGAGGACGGCTTCGTCCGCGCCTCCGCCGACCAGCCCGGCGGCTGGATCGTGCAGGAGACGTTCCGACTTGAACCCCACGGGAACGGGCACCTCCTCCAGCACACAGGGACGGGTCGTCACGTCCGGGTCGCCGCCGACGGCGTGAAGGTTGCCGCCGAAGACGCCAGCGGCGGTCCGGACGTCTTCGAGCTGGTCGTCACCGAGCGCGGCGAGGACGCCGTGACGCGGGCGGCGGCCGAGGCCGACGTGGTCGTGGTCGTCACGGGCAACGACCCGCACATCAACGGCCGGGAGACCGAGGACCGTACGACGCTGCGGCTGCCCGCCCACCAGGAACGGCTGCTGCGCGCGGCCCGCGCCGCCAACCCGGACACGGTGCTGGCGCTGGTGTCCGCCTACCCGTACGCGGTCGACCCTGCGACCCTCCCGGCGGTGCTGTGGACCGCGCACGGCGGCCAGGCGGCCGGCACCGCGCTGGCCTGCGTGCTCGCCGGGGACGTCTCCCCCGCCGGACGGCTCCCGCAGACCTGGTACGCCGACGACGCCGACCTGCCCGGTCTGCTCGACTACGACGTGATCGGCGGCCGTCAGACCTACCTGTACTTCGAGGGGACACCGCTGTTCCCGTTCGGGCACGGCCTCTCCTACGCGTCCTTCGGGTACGCGGACCTCACTGCACGGGTGACCGAGGAGGCGGTGTCCGTGTCCTTCACGGTCACCAACACCGGCGACGTCACCGCCGACGAGGTGGCCCAGCTCTACGCCCGCGCCCAGGCCCCGTCGGTCCCGCGTCCGCGCCGCGAGCTCCTGGCCCACCGCCGCTTCGCCCTCGCCCCGGGCGCGACGACCCAGGTCTCCTTCGAGGTCCCGCTGTCGGCCTTCGCGTTCTGGGACGTCGCGCACGACCGGTGGCGGCTGGAGCCGGGCCCGTACGCCCTGCTGGTGGGCGCCTCCAGCGAGGACGTACGCCTGTCGGCGACCGTGACCCTCGACGGCGAGCCCGCCACCCCGCGCCCGGCCGGCCAGCGCGGCGTTCAGGCCGTCGACTTCGACGAGCAGAGCGGCACGGAGATCGTCGACCGGACCAGGGTCGTGGGCGACGCGGTGACGCCGGTCGCCGGACGGACGGGCGAACTGCTCTACCGCGACTGCGACTTCGGCGCCGGTGTCACCGGGGTGGCGGTGGCGGTGGCGGGCGGGAGCGGTGGCGGTGGCACGGTCGAGATCGCCCTCGACGGGGGCCCGTGGACGACGGCGCTGTCGCCTGACGCGCCCACACCGGGACCGTACGACTACGTGGAACTCCACGCCGCCTTCGCGGCCGAGGGCGTCCACGACCTCCGCATCAGGCTGCGCGGCCCGCTGCGGCTCGCGCACGTCGGCTTCTCCGGCTGAGGGTCCGGAGCAGGCCGGCACGATGACGGGGCCCGGCGTCGGTGGCTACCGGTGCCGGGCCCCCGACTCCAGGGCCGCCCGGACCAGGCCGAGTTCGTAGGCGACGATCACGGCCTGGGCCCGGTCGCGCAGCTCCAGCTTGGCGAACAGCCGGTTGATGTGGGTCTTCACCGTGTGATCGGTGGGTCAGCACCTCGGTCTCCCGGGCCGTGAGATCGGCGGCCGGACGGACGGGCAGCCGTGAGGCGCGGGTGTGGACGAAGTCCGCGATCAGCCGCTTGGTGATCTCGGGCGAGAGCAGGGCGTCGCCGCTGGCCACCACCCGGACCGCGTGCAGCAGTTCGGGGAAGGTGGCGTCCTTGAGCAGGAAGCCTCCAGCCCCGGCCGCGAGCGCGTCGTACACGTAATCGTCGAGGCCGAACTGCGGCATCCGGATGTCGAGGAGCACGAGGTCGGGCCGGGTCTCGTCGGCCACCCGCACCGCCTGCGCCCCGTCCTCCGCCTCGCCGACGACCTCGATGTCCTCCTGGATGCCCAGGAGGTTCACGAAGCCGGTGCGGACGACCGCCTGGTCGTCGGCGACCAGTGCTCTGATCACACGGGTCTCCTCGCTCGTCGCTCCACGGGGCACATCCGCTCCCCCACGGAAGCTCCACTTCCACCAGGAAACCGCCGTCCGGACCCGCTCCCGCATCCCGGTCAGGCCGTGCCCCGTGCCGGGGCCGTCGTCGCGGACGCGGAGGGTGAGGAGCCGGTCGGCGCCGTAGTCGACCTCCACCACGGTACGGGCGCCGGGGGCGTGCTTGCGGCGTTGGTCAGTACCTTTTGGGCGATCCGGTAGGCGGACAGCTCCCAGGACCGCCGGTCGTCGCGGGCGACTCGGGCGGCGCCCCGGACGCGGTGTGCGACGGCGAGACGGCGAGACGGGTCATGTCGTCCACGGCGGCTCGGGCGCGGCGACGGCGGACCGGCTGATCAGACTCCTGCGCGACCCGCGGCGGGCCCGCGCCATGGGCGAGAAGGGCCGCCACTGGGTGCGTACCGCATGGTCCTGGGACCACTCCAGCGCGACGTTGCGGGACCTGCTGTCGGGGCGGACGGCGGGCTGTCGCACAGTAGGAGCGTCGTATCCGTCCGCACACCGACCGACGGCCCCCGCCCGACGTCGCCCGACACCTGACAAGGCAGCGACGATGACCTCGCAGACGCACCCCGTCGACCACGAACTCGTCGAGGCCGCGGCACACGTGGCCCGTACCCGGTGCCGGGGCGACAACCACACCGTGGCGGCGGCCGCCCGCGACCGGGACGGCCGGATCGTCACGGCGGTCAACGCCTACCACTTCACCGGCGGCCCCTGCGCCGAGCTGGTCGTCATCGGAGCCGCGGCGGCCCAGGGCGCCCACGAGCTGGAGACGATCGTCGCCGTCGGCGACCGCGAGCGGGGAGTCGTTCCTCCGTGCGGCCGGTGCCGCCAGGTGCTGCTCGACTACTTTCCCGGAATCGAGGTGATCGTCGGTGACGGGGACCGCGTCCGCGCGGTCCCCGTCACCGACCTGCTCCCCGAGACGTACGTCTGGGCAGACCATCAGCTCGACGCCGGGTGAGAGGAGCAGGTGTCAGAGCGCGAGCCCCGTCAGGACCAGGACGCGCTCGTAGGTGTAGTCGTCCATCGCGAACTTCACGCCCTCGCGGCCGACGCCGGACTGCTTGGCGCCGCCGTACGGCATCTGGTCGGCGCGGTAGGAGGGGACGTCGCCGATGACGACGCCGCCGACCTCGAGGGCCCGGTGGGCGCGGAAGGCGGCCTGGAGGTCGTGGGTGAACACGCCTGCCTGGAGGCCGTACTTGGAGTCGTTGACGGCTGCGAACGCCTCGGCCTCGCCGTTCACCTTCTGCACGCTGAGGACGGGTCCGAAGGCCTCCTCGCGGGCGAGGGTGGTGTCGGCCGGCAGGCCGGTGAGGACGGTCGGGGCGTAGGAGGCGCCGTCGCGCTTGCCGCCGGTGTGGAGCGTGGCGCCCGCGGTGACGGCCTCCTCGACCCAGGACTCCACGCGCTCCGCGGCGGCCTCGCTGACCAGCGGGCCCACATCGGTCGCGTCGTCGTTCGGGTCGCCGGTGACCTGGGCCTCGACGGCGGCGACGATGCGCGGCAGCAGACGGTCGTGGACGGCGGCGTCGACGATCACGCGCTGCACGGAGATGCAGGACTGGCCGCCCTGGTAGTTGGAGAAGGTCGCGATGCGCTGCGCGGCCCACGTCAGGTCCTCGTCGCTCGCCCAGTCGCCGAGGACGACGGCTGCGCCGTTGCCGCCCAGCTCCAGGGTGCAGTGCTTGCGCGGGACCGAGTCCATGATCGCGTAGCCGACCGTCTCGGAGCCGGTGAAGGAGATGACCGGGAGGCGCTCGTCCTGGACCAGGGCGGGCATGCGGTCGTTCGGGACCGGGAGGATGCTCCAGGAGCCGGCGGGCAGCTCGGTCTCGGCGAGCAGCTCGCCGAGGATCAGGCCGGAGAGGGGCGTGGCGGGGGCCGGCTTGAGGATGATCGGGGCGCCGGCGGCTATCGCGGGGGCGATCTTGTGGGCGCACAGGTTGAGGGGGAAGTTGAAGGGCGCGATGCCGAGGACGACGCCCTTGGGGAAGCGGCGGGTGAGGGCGAGGCGCCCCTGGCCGCCGGCGTCGGTGTCCAGGCGCTGGGCCTCGCCGCCGTTGAAGCGGCGGGCCTCCTCGGCCGCGAAGCGGAACACGGACACCGCTCGGCCGACCTCGCCGCGGGCCCACTTGACCGGCTTGCCGTTCTCGGCGGAGATCAGGCGGGCGATCTCCTCGGCGCGGTCGGCCAGGCGGCGGCTGACGTGGTCCAGGGCGGCGGCGCGGGTGTGGGCGGGGGTGGCGGCGAACGCGTCCCGTACGGCGTACGCGGCGGCCACGGCCTCCTCGACCTGGGCGTCGGTCGGGAGGCTCACCGTGCCGACGTGGCTGCCGTCCCAGGGGGACGTGACGTCGAGGGCTGCCTCGCCGGTGGCCTGGCGGCCGGCGAGCCAGAAGGCGTGGGTGGAAGTCATGTGGAGTCCCGGGCCCTTCCGCGTTGGGGTGGTGTCGGTGTGTGCGCTGCGGTGCGGTGTGGTGTGGTGCGGGGTCAACGGTAGGGCGGGGTGGGGTGGAGGGCGCTTGTCCGTGGCGTATTAGTGAGGGTGGGTTCTTCGACGGTGTGGCCAGGTGGGGGTGGGCGCGTGCGGGGTGCGGGTGAGGGTGGGCGGTGCGGGGTGGGTGTGCGTGGTGGGTTTTCGCCCCCGCCGCCCCTTCCCGTCCCGTCCCCGGGGGCTGCCGCCCCCGGACCCCCGCTTCGGCCTGGACGGCCTCGTCCTCAAGCGCCGGACGGGCTGAGGATTCCGGCCGACGCTTGTGAGGGGACCGGCGGCTATTCGGGCGATGTCGCCTTCAGGGCGAGCCACAGCTCCATGCGTACGTCCGGGTCGTCCAGGGAGCGGCCGAGGATCTCCTCCACCCGCCGCATCCGGTAGCGCAGGGTGTGGCGGTGGACGCCCAGGTCGGCCGCGGCGGCGTCCCACTGGCCGTGGCGGGAGAGCCAGGCGCGCAGGGAGGCCACCAGGTCGCCCCGGCCGGTGGCGTCGTGGTCGCGCAGCGCCCGCAGCAGGCCGTCGGCGAAGGCGCGCACCGCGTCGTCGGCGAGCAGCGGAAGGACCGAGCCGGCCGCCAGGTGCTCGTGCTCCACGCAGACGCGTCCGCGCCGACGGGCCACCGACAGGGCCTGTTCGGCCTGTTTGTAGGCGGCGGAGGCGGCGATGGGCCCGGACGGTGCCGACAGGCCGACGACCAGGCCCTCCTCGTCGCCGCCCGTCATCGGCTCCGGAGCCGCACGCCCGGCCTCCAGCGCCGCCGCGTACTCGACGCAGGCGGCGACGGCCGCGCCCCCGTCCGTGGCCAGCGCCACGAGCCGTTCACCCTCGGGTACGACCAGCACCGCCTCACCTGCGCGGGCCGCCGCGGACTCCACGACCTCGGTGAGCGAGGCGAGCGGGTCGCCGCCCGGGGCAGCGGCGGTCGGCGAGCCGCCGGACCCGGAGCCAGACCTGGAGCCGGTCTTCGCGGCAGGCGCGCGTGTCTGCCCTCCGGCGTGCGCCCGCGCGGCGGAGGCGGAGGCCTGCTCGGCGACGATCATCCGGAACGGGGCGTCCAGCAGGCCGCCGTACAGGTCCCCGGCGACCGTGCGCGCGTGGTCGGGTTCGCCGGCCAGCAGCATGCGCAGTACGGCCGCGTCGATGCGCAGCCCGGCTTCGTGCAGGGAGCGGGAGCGTTCCGTGGTGAGGGTGAGCAGGGCGATGGCGGAGTGGACGGCGTACCGCTCGGCGGTGCCGAGGGCGGCGGCGGTGCCGACGGCGAGCGCGGAGCGTGGTCTGCGGGAGGTGCCCAGGGAGTGCAGCTCGACCCGGTCGGCGTTCTCGGCGTTCTCGGCGTTCTCGGGGTGCTCGGGGTTCCCGGCGCCGCCGACCACGGAGGAGGCCGGTGCCGGGCGCTCGCGCAGCCGCCGCACGTCCGCCGTGAGCCGGGCCGCCCTGCGGCCCGCCCACTCCGGTGCGGTGGCGACGACGGCGCCCGAGGCGTCGTACAGCGCCGCCCAGCCGTCGACCTGTGCGGCGAGCGCGGCCAGCAGGCCCTCCGGACCGTCGGTCAGGGTCCGCCGGGTCAGCTCGCGCTGGGCGGCGAAGCCCGCGGTGACCGCGCGGTACTGGTCGGCGGCGATCGCGGCGGACACGGCCTTGCTGATGGCGAGGAAAGGGGTGCGGCGCGGCACTTCGAGGAGCGGCAGCCCCTCCTGCCGGGCCGCTTCGACCAGCGCCTCGGGGACCGCGTCGTAGTTGACCCCGACGGCGAAGCCGAGGCCCACCACCCCGGCGCCCGCCAGCCGCTTCACGTACCGGTGCATCGCCTCGGGGTCCTCGGCGTCCAGCTTGAGGGCGGTGACCAGCAGCAGTTCCCCGCCCTCCATGTAGGGCACGGGGTCGGCGAGTTCGCTGACGTGCGCCCAGCGCACCGGCACGTCGAGGCGGTCCTCGCCCGCGCGCACGGTCAGCTTGAGCGCCGAGTGGTGGACGAGCGAGGCGAGCGTGGGGGGCATGGGGTCTGGGCCTTCGGGTCTGCGTCGAGGTGCACGAGGTCGGTGCGGGGATCGGTGCGGGGATCGGTGCGGGGATCGGTGCGGGGATCGGTGTGGGTCGGTGTGGGTCGGTGTGGAGTCTCTGTGATTTTTGGCCGCCGCGTATGAACGACCTGTGTCGATTCTGCCTCACTGTACGGTCCCCGGGTGCCCGCCCGGGGACCGTACGACTCACCCGCGAAGATCCACCAGCAGGGGCGGCGCGTGCTCCCCCTTGACGCTCGTCAGCGACAGCACCGCGTGCCCGGCCGGCACGGCGTGCGCCAGCTCGGACGCCGACCACCGCTCCCGCTCGACCTGCCGCACGGTGACCGCCCGCGCGGTGGGCGCCTTCCCGGTGATCACCCGGCGGAGCATGTGCACGGCCTTGCCTGCCGGGGTCTCGGCGATGATCTGCCGGTCGGTGACGTCGCGGGCCTCGGTCCACTCCTTGCCCCACACCTCGGCGAAGTCCTGCCCGTCCCAGGGGGTGAGCCCGGACAGCGCCATCCGGCACCCGATGGCCCCGAGCAGCGGCCCGCGCAGGGGGCGCGGTACGTCGTCCAGGGTGCGCAGCGTCAGCACGACCCCGGCGCCCGCCGAACGCAGCCGCTGCACGCCGCGTACGGCCTCCGGCGTCACCACGCCGCTCGCGTCGTCCAGCACCAGGCAGGGGAACAGCGACCGGTCCTCCCGCAGCGAGACGCTCGCCGTGAACTGGGCGAGCACCAGCCGGGCCAGCATCCGCGAGGCGTCGGCGTGGCCGCGCTCCGGCAGGTCGATGCGGACCCGGACCGGGTGGTCGAGGGCCTTGAGCGAGAACGGCCGGGACTGCCCCGAGGTGTCGAAGAAGGAGGCGAACGCGGGCCGGTCGAGCAGCGCCACCCGGTCGGCCAGTACGCCGCCCACGTCCCCGGGGTTGCCCATCTGCCGCTCACGCGCGTCCAGTTCGCGCAGCAGCGACTCCTGCCCGGCCGCCCGCAGGCCCTGGCGCAGTTCGGCCAGCGGTCCGGGCGCACCGTCCAGCAGTTGCCGCAGCTCCGGTACGCCGGGGAAGCGGCCGTGCACCGCGCGGAACGGGCCGAGCAACTGGGCGAGGACGGTGGTGGAGCGCCGGGTGTCGCCGCCCTGGTGCTGGTCGGTGAGGTCGCCGACCAAGGCCTCGGCGAGCACGACGGCGGCCTCGTCGGGGTCGGTGGTGCCGCCGTACAGGTCCAGGTCGTACACGGAGTCCGGGTTGCCGATCCGGACGACCACGTCGTAGGCGTCGGCCGGGCCGAGGTCGGCGCCCGCCGCGCCGACCACGACGACCGCGGCGCGGCCGGCCAGCGCGTGCAGGCACAGCGACTCGGTGAGCGGCCGCACCACGCTGCCGGTCTTGCCGGAGCCCGCGGGGCCGACGGCGAGCAGGGAGGTGCCGAGCAGGTCGGGGCCGAGGGCGAGTCCGGTGCCGCGGTAGGCGTAGGGGTTGCGGTCGTCTTCGGCGGCCGTGCCGATGCGCACCTGCCCGGTGACCAGGTCGTGCCGGGCCTGCCGGACGGGCAGGTCGCGGGCTCCGGAGGGGTGCGGGCAGGCGCCGGCGCCGTGGCTGAGCACCGCGCCGGTGAAGGTGGCGAGGCTGTGCCGCCCGCGCTGCACGCCCTGCCAGGCGCGGGTGATGCGGGCGTGGTCGACGTCCCGCATGAGCCCCGTGCGGGCGTCGGCGGCGAGCCGCTCGGCGGCGTCGTGCGCACCGGCGGCGCGGAGCGCGGGCCAGGCGGCGGGGTCCTCCTCGGGGGCGGGCGCGGGAACGCCGCCCGGGGCGGCGGCCCGGCGCCATGCGGGCGGGCCGTAGCGCCGCCAGATCTCGCCCCAGCGGCCGAGCCGGCCGACGCCGACCATGATGATGCCCGCGATGAGGACGTAGTAGGCGTAGACGACCACGACAGAGGCGAAGCTGTGCGGCTGGGCCCAGGAGTCCGGGATCATCGCGTAGAGGGGCAGCAGCCACCAGCCGCCCAGGTAGCCGTTCCACAGCAGCGACCAGATCAGCCAGCCGACGAGGAAGGCGATCACCGCCCCGCTCAGCAGTTGCCGCCCCGGCACGCGCTCGGGCTCCTCCTCCGGCCGCGCCCGGTGCCCGAAGCGCCAGACGCCGGGCAGCGCCTGCGGGCGCGGGGTACGCAGCCAGGACAGGAAGTCGGAGCCGTCGGGCAGCGGCGGTACGCCCGGCAGCGCGGACATCCCCGGCGGCGCCCGCGTCGGCCGTGGCGGTGCCGTGGGCGCCTCCGCGGGTACCTCGGGAGGCCTCGCGGGTACCTCGGGAGGCCCCGCCGGGCGCGGCACAGGGTTCGCATGCGTACCCCGCGCGTCCCGGTTCCCGTCGCCGTCCATCGCCCTTGCCCCCTGACCAGCCGCTCCGTCCACCATCAGCGAGCCAATCTAACGCCCTCCCAGGGGGAGTTCACCGCTTACGCGGCCGGGCTCGCGTCGACGTGTCCATATGTCGCCGTTCCCGACACCTGTCCATGTCGGACAACCGGCCTCACGGACAACGCCCACATGGAGCATGCCCACCCCACACCACCGGTCCTAGCCTGCGAGAAAAGAAGGCAAGCGTCCGTAAGATCCCGCGGATCCCGCAGGCACACCAGGTCCCGCAGATCCGGCAAGACCCCAGGAGCCCCCATGACCGCACTTCCGCAGGAGCGCCGCGTCGTCACCGCCATTCCCGGCCCGAAGTCGCGGGAGCTGCAGGCCCGCCGTACGGCCGTGGTCGCGCAGGGTGTGGGCTCCACACTGCCGGTCTTCGTCGCGCGCGCCGGCGGCGGTGTCATCGAGGACGTCGACGGCAACCGCCTGATCGACTTCGGTTCCGGCATCGCGGTGACCTCCGTCGGCGCCTCGGCCGAGGCCGTCGTACGCAAGGCGTCCGCGCAGCTCGCCGACTTCACCCACACCTGTTTCATGGTCACGCCGTACGAGGGCTACGTCGCCGTCGCCGAGGCGCTGGCCGAGCTGACGCCGGGCGACCACGCCAAGAAGTCGGCCCTGTTCAACAGCGGCGCCGAGGCCGTCGAGAACGCCGTCAAGATCGCCCGCGCGTACACGAAGCGGCAGGCGGTCGTCGTCTTCGACCACGGCTACCACGGCCGGACCAACCTGACGATGGCGCTGACCTCGAAGAACATGCCGTACAAGCACGGCTTCGGCCCCTTCGCGCCCGAGGTGTACCGCGTGCCGGTCGCCTACGGCTACCGCTGGCCGACCGGCCCGCAGAACGCCGGTCCGGAGGCCGCCGCCCAGGCGATCGACCAGATCAGCAAGCAGGTCGGCGCCGAGAACGTGGCCGCGATCGTCATCGAGCCCGTGCTCGGCGAGGGCGGCTTCATCGAGCCGGCGAAGGGCTTCCTGCCCGCGATCCGCGAGTTCGCCTCGGACAACGGCATCGTGTTCGTCGCGGACGAGATCCAGTCCGGCTTCTGCCGCACCGGCCAGTGGTTCGCGTGTGAGGACGAGGGCATCGTCCCCGACCTGATCACGACCGCGAAGGGCATCGCGGGCGGCCTGCCGCTGTCCGCCGTCACCGGCCGCGCCGAGATCATGGACGCGGCGCACTCCGGCGGCCTCGGCGGCACCTACGGCGGCAACCCGGTGGCCTGCGCGGGCGCGCTCGGTGCCATCGAGACGATGAAGGAGCTGGACCTCAACGCCCGGGCGAAGAACATCGAGGCGGTCATGAAGTCCCGGCTGGCCGCCATGGCCGAGAAGTTCGACGTCATCGGCGACATCCGGGGCCGCGGCGCGATGATCGCGATCGAGCTGGTCAAGGACCGCGACACCAAGGAGCCGAACCCGGAGGTGACCGCCGCGCTCGCCAAGGCCTGCCACGCCGAGGGCCTGCTGGTCCTGACCTGTGGCACCTACGGCAACGTGCTCCGTTTCCTGCCGCCGCTGGTCATCGAGGAGGACCTGCTGAACGAGGGCCTCGACATCATCGAACAGGCCTTCGCCGGCGTCTGAGCTGCGTTTCGCACGCCTGGCCGGGCCGACCGTCAGAGCGTGTGAAGAACGTGTGCGAGGTGGATGTCAGGACGCCGATGGCCCTGTCCTGAGCCCAACCCCTGCCGTAGGTTCTACGCAGATGAGAGATACACCCCGCCCACAGGGGACTGTGGGCGGATCATCAGGACGAGGCTTCCCCAGCTTCGACCTGGTCGTGCCTCGCGCACACAACCGGAGCCCGTGGGCTCCGGCTTCCTCACCGATCGGACGGTCGCCCGCCCCAAACCCCCCGGGGCGCGCGGCGTTCCGGTCAGGACGGCCGCCTCGGCATTCGGGACGGTGGTTCACCGAAGGGCCGACACACTCCCCCCCTTGTGCCGGCCCTTCGGTGTTCACTCCCCCGCTCCCTCTCCCGTGATGCGGGCCAGCAGGGCGCCGGCCTCGCCGGTACGCGGATGGGCCGGGTGCAGTTGCCGCTCGCAGTCGGCCAGCGACCGTCGTACGGCGTCCTCCGCCTCGGCGCGGCGCCCCAGTCCGTACAGGGCCTCGGCGGCGACCAGGTCCAAGTATCCGGCGGCGTAGCGGGGCGACGGCAGGGGCCGGCGTACCTCGGTCAGCGCCTCCTCGTAGCGGCCCTGCCCGTTCAGGCTGCGCGCCAGCGTGGTGTGCAGGACGCCGACGGCGGGTCCGTTCGCCCGGGTCAGATTGCCGCGGGCCACGGCCTCCGCCTCCTCGTGGCGGGCCAGCCCGCACAGCACGGCGGTCAGATGTCCGAGGGTGGTGATCTCCAGCGCCGACACCGGGGCGCGGTGGGCGATCTGGTTCAGCTCCCTCAGGACGCCGTTCGCCTCCGTCTCTGCCTCCGCGTACCGCCGCAGGCCGGACAGGGCCACCACGCGGTTGCTGCGGGCGATCAGTCGCAGCATCTGCGAGTTGAGGCCGACGGGCTCCAGTTCCGCGATGAGCGTGTCCAGTTCGTCCAGCGCCTCGGCCATCCGGCCGTGCATGACGGCCGTTCCCGTGGCCAGTACCCTCGCCTCCCAGTGCGGCGGACGCCTCCGCCAGGGTCGCCGCGGGAGCGCGGCCAGGGTCCGTGCCTCGGCCTCGACCTCCTCGTACCGGCCCTCCTTGGCCATGGTCCGCAGCCGGGCGAAGGTCTCTCCCCACTGGCTGTCCCGTGCCGTTCGTATGGTGATCACGGGCGGTGAGACTACGCGACGGCGGGCCTGCGAAGCTGGGCGTCATGCCGGTCTCCGTCCCGCCACGCGCCCTGTCCGCCCTCCTCGGGCTGCCCGTTCTCCTCTTCGCGCTGATCACCTGGCAGGTCGTCGCCGACGGCCCGCTGGTCGGGGTGGACGAGCGGCTGAGCGAGGCGCTCGTCCACCCGGACCGGTTCTCCGAACTGCTGGCCGACCTGGGCAATGTGCAGGTGGCCGTGCCCGTCCTCGTCGTGGCGCTGGCGTACGTGGCGTGGCACGGGCGGGCTACAAGTGTGGACCGTTGGTGGCTGCCGCCTCTGGCCGGGGCTCTGGCGATGGCCCTGGTACCGGCGCTGGTCGCCCCACTGAAGGAGTGGACCGACCGCCCCGGCACCCCGGCGGTGCCGCCCGCCACCGGCTACTACCCTTCGGGCCACACCGCCACGGCGGTCGTCGCGTACGGCGCGGCGACGCTGCTGCTGCTCGGACGGCTGCGCGCGCCGGCCGTACGCCGGGGGCTGGTCGTGCTGTGCGTCCTGCTGGTGCTCGGCACCTCCTACGGGCTGGTCCGGCGCGGCTACCACTGGCCGCTGGACGTGGTGGCCAGTTGGTGCCTGGGGGCGGTGCTACTGACCGGGGTCCGGCTGGTGGACCGCCGGACCCCACCCGGCCGGACCCCGCGGGACGTCAGCCGAAGTACGCGTCGAAGTTCTTCTGGAACTCCCAGTTCGAGTAACGGTCCCAGTTGATCGACCACGTCATCAGGCCGCGCAGGTCCGGCCAGGTGCCGTGGGTGGCGTACGAGCCGCAGTCGGTCTTCTTGGTCAGGCAGTTCAGGGTCTTGGTGACCTCGGCCGGGGAGACGTGGCCGTTGCCGGCGTTGGTGGAGGCGGGCATGCCGATCGCGACCTGGTCCGGGCGCAGCGGCGGGAAGACGTTGTTCGCGTCGCCCGCGACGGGGAAGCCGGTGAGCAGCATGTCGGTCATGGCGATGTGGAAGTCGGCGCCGCCCATGGAGTGGTACTGGTTGTCGAGGCCCATGATCGGGCCCGAGTTGTAGTCCTGGACGTGCAGCAGGGTCAGGTCGTCGCGCAGGGCGTGGATCACGGGCAGGTACGCCCCCGCCCTCGGGTCCTGGCCGCCCCACTTGCCGGTGCCGTAGTACTGGTAGCCGAGCTGGACGAAGAAGGTCTCGGGGGCCATGGTCAGCACGAAGTCGTCGCCGTACTTGGCCTTGAGGGTCTTCACGGCGGAGATCAGGTTGACGATGACGGGGGTCTTCGGGTTCTTGAAGTCCGTGTCGTCGGCGTTCAGCGACAGGGAGTGGCCCTCGAAGTCGATGTCGAGGCCGTCCAGGCCGTACTCGTCGATGATCTTCGAGACGGAGGAGACGAAGGTGTCGCGGGCCGCCGCGGTCGTGAGCTGCACCTGGCCGTTCTGGCCGCCGATGGAGATCAGGACCTTCTTGCCGGCCGCCTGCTTGGCCTTGATGGCCGCCTTGAACTCGGCGTCGGACTCCACGTTCGGGCACTCGGCGACCGGGCAGCGCTCGAAGCGGATGTCGCCGGAGGTGACCGAGGTGGGCTCCCCGAAGGCCAGGTCGATGACGTCCCAGCTCTCGGGCACATCGGCCATACGGGTGTAGCCCGAGCCGTTGGCGAAGCTCGCGTGGAGGTAGCCGACCAGGGCGTGGGCCGGGAGGTCCGAGGATCCGCCGCCGTCGTCCGGGCGCTGGGCGGTGGTCGCCGTGACCGTGGCGGACCGCGCCGACTCGCCCGCGTCGTTGACCGCGGCGACCTGGAAGGCGTACGCCGTCGAGGGGGTCAGGCCGGTCACGGTGGTGGAGGTGCCGGTGACCGTGCTGACCTTGGCGCCGTCGCGGTAGACGGCGTATCCCGTCGCGCCCGGCACCGGTGACCAGGACAGGGCGACGGTGGAGGAGGTGACGGAGCCGGTCTTCAGGCCCCCGGGGGCCGCGGGGGGCTGCCCAGTCTCGCCGCCGGGGCCGGTGAGGGAGATGTCGTCGGCGTGGTAGGCGCCGGTGCCGTACCAGCCGTGGGTGTAGACCGTGACCTCGGTGGTGGACGGGCCGGTGCGGAAGCTGGTCGTCAACTGCTGCCAGTCGGGGGCGGACTGGGCCCAGGTGGAGACGTCGGTGGTGCCGGTGCCGCTCGCGCCGAGGTAGACGTAGCTGCCGCGGACGTATCCGGACAGCGTGTACTGGGAGTCCGGTTTCACGGACACCGTCTGTGCGCAGCGGGCGTTGTCGGCGCCGGCCGGGGTGGCCTTCAGGGCGGCCGTGCCGCTGTGGACGGGCGAGGTCACGGTCGTGCCCGCCGTACAGGTCCAGTGGTCGAGGGCGGACTCGAAGCCGCCGTTGCGGGCGAGGTCCGCGTCGGCCGCACGGGCGGCCGACGTGAGCGCGGTCGTGCCGGACGCGGCGAGAGCCGCGGCGGTGAGCAGCGTGACGAGGCGGCGACGGGCGAGAGGTCTGGAGCGTTCCACAAGTGCCTCCGGACATGGGGGAGATGGGGAGGGTGAAGCGCGCCCAATTTGGTCCAGACCAATTCGGTTGTCAACCCCTTGTGCACCTCACCCCTCTCATCGCTCGTTCTCCTCCACCGCGAGAGCCGCCGCCGCCTCGTGCATCGCCAGCTCCAGGAGCGAGGGATCGGTGAGGGTACCGCTCCCGTCCGGCGGGATCAGCCAGCGGATTCCGCCGGAGGACAGCCCGCCGGGGTGGGGCACCACGATCCAGGTGCCGAGCCCGGCCGTCCGGATGCCGGTGCCCAGCCAGCGGGTCGCGGTGCCGGCCGGCACGAAGAAGCCGGTGCGCGCGTCGCCGAAGTCGGCGAGCACCGGGCCGGGCTGGTCCAGGACGCGGGAGAGCACGTCGAGGGTCGGGTAGCCGAGCCTGCTCGGCAGGATGAGCACGTCCCAGGCCTTGCCGGCGGGCAGCAGCGCGACTCCCAGAGGGTCGCGCTCCCAGTCCCGCCGACAGGACTCGGGATCCGGTGCGACGGATGCCAGCCAGGTGGCCGCCGTCTTCGCCCCAGGCATGTGAGACCTCCCTTTCACTCGTGGACGCGGGGTGCGTCACGAGAGAGAGGGAGGTCTGGCGGCAGCATTACGCGGGTTGCCGCACCCCGTTGGGGTGAACCGGGTCACACGGAGAGCGGGCCCGCCGGGCCCGGCGGGCCCGGCGGACCCTGCCTGGCGGACCCGGCCGACCCGGCCGACCCGGCTTAGCTGTCGAAGCCGAGCCCCAGCCGGTCCATGGTCCGCAGCCACAGGTTGCGCCGGCCCCCGTGCGCGTCCGCTCGGGCCAGCGACCACTTGGTGAGCGCGATACCGGTCCAGGCGAAGGGCTCGGGCGGAAACGGCAGCGGCTTCCTGCGGACCATCTCCAGTTCGGTGCGCTCGGTACGCTCCCCCGCCAGCAGGTCGAGCATCACCTCGGCGCCGAACCGGGTGGCGCCCACGCCGAGCCCGGTGTACCCGGCCGCGTACGCCACCTTGCCCTGGTGCGCGGAGCCGAAGAAGGCCGAGAAGCGGGAGCAGGTGTCGATGGCGCCGCCCCAGGCATGGGTGAAGCGGACGCCCTCCAACTGCGGGAAGCAGGTGAAGAAGTGCCCGGCGAGCTTGGCGTAGGTCTCGGGGCGGTCGTCGTGCTCGGCACGCACCCGGCCGCCGTACGGGTAGATCGCGTCGTAGCCGCCCCACAGGATCCGGTTGTCGGCGGAGAGGCGGAAGTAGTGGAACTGGTTGGCGCTGTCCCCGAGGCCCTGCCGGTTCCGCCAGCCGACCGAGGCCAGTTGCCCGGCGGTGAGCGGTTCGGTCATCAGGGCGTAGTCGTAGACCGGGACGGTGTACGGGCGCACCCGCCGGACCAGGTTCGGGAAGACGTTGGTGCCGAGCGCGACGGCTCGGGCCCGGACCCCGCCGTACGGGGTGCGTACGGTCATGCCGGCGCCGTAGGGCCGCAGGGTGAGCGCGGGGGTGTTCTCGTAGACGCGCACGCCGAGATCGAGGCAGGCCCGCTTGAGGCCCCAGGTGAGCTTCGCGGGGTTGACCATCGCCACGCCACGCCGGTCGTACAGTCCGCCCCGGAAGGTCGGCGAGTCGACCTGTTCCCGTACGGCCCCGGCGTCCAGGTACTCGACGCCGTCGGCGAGGCCCTTGGCGCGGATCTCCTCGTACCAGCCCTTCAGCTCCCGGGCCTGGTACTCCTCGGTCGCCACGTCGATCTCGCCGGTGCGTTCGAAGTCGCAGTCCAGGGCGTGGCGGGCGACCGCCGACTCGATCGCGTCGAGGTTGCGGGCGCCCAGTTCCTCCAGTCTGTGGATCTCGTCCGGCCAGCGGGTGAGGCCGTTGGACAGTCCGTGGGTGAGGGAGGCGGCGCAGAAGCCGCCGTTGCGGCCGGAGGCGGCCCAGCCCACCTCGCGGCCCTCAAGGAGCACGACGTCCCGCCCCGGGTCGCGCTCCTTGGCGATCAGCGCGGTCCACAGCCCGCTGTAGCCGCCGCCGACGACCAGCAGGTCGCAGGTCTCGGCGCCGGTGAGGGCGGCCTCGGGGCGGGGACGGCCGGGGTCGTCCAGCCAGTACGGGACCGGCTGGGCGTCGGAAAGGGATTTCGTCCAGTCGTTGCTGCGGCTCATGGCGCTCGGGGCCATGATTTCAACTCCCTACGAATGCACTGACGCGCGTTACGCCTTTGTGTCTTTACGCCTTGCGGCCTTTATGCCTTGCGGCCTTTATGCCTTGTTGCGGTTTCGGCGGTTGCCGATGGCCATGGAGACCAGAACGAACAGTACGGCGATGACGAACATGGCCGTACCGACGACATTGATCTGAACGGGCGTTCCGCGCTGGGCCGACCCCCAGACGAACATGGGGAAGGTGACGGTGGAACCCGCGTTGAAATTGGTGATGATGAAATCGTCGAAGGACAGCGCGAAGGCGAGCAGCGCGCCGGCCGCGATCCCGGGGGCGGCGATGGGCAGCGTGACCCGCACGAAGGTCTGGAAGGGACCGGCGTACAGGTCCTGCGCGGCCTGCTCCAGTCTCGGGTCCATCGACATCACGCGCGCCTTGACGGCCGTCACCACGAAGCTGAGGCAGAACATGATGTGGGCGATCAGGATCGTCCAGAACCCCAGCCGAGCGCCCATGTTGAGGAACAGGGTGAGCAGCGAGGCGGCCATCACGACCTCGGGCATCGCCATCGGCAGGAAGATCAGCGAGTTGATCGCGCCGCGTGCGCGGAAGCGGTAACGGACCAGTGCGAAGGCGATCGCCGTGCCGAGCGCGGTGGCGCCGAGCGTCGCCCAGAGGGCGATCTGGAGGCTGAGCGAGAGGGAGCCGCACAGCCCGGCGACCCCGCACGGGTCCTTCCAGGCGTCCGTGGAGAATTGCTGCCACTCGTAATTGAATCGCCCGTTCGGCTTGTTGAACGAGAACACCGTGACCACGACGTTGGGCAGCAGCAGATACGCGAGCGTCAGCAGTCCGGCGATCACGACCATATGGCGCTTGAACCAGTTGACGCTCGTGCCGAATATACGACTCCGTCGCGCGTCCATTTAAACGAGATCCTCCGTCCCGGACCTGCGGATGTAGAAGGTGACCATGGCGAGAATCGCGGCCATGAGGATGAACGAGAGCGCGGCCGCCGCCGGATAGTCCAGCACCCGCAGGAACTGGGACTGGATCACGTTGCCGATCATGCCGGTGTCGGCCGAGCCCAGCAGGGAGGCGTTGACGTAGTCGCCGGTCGCCGGGATGAAGGTGAGCAGCGTCCCGGAGACCACGCCCGGCATCGACAGCGGGAAGGTGACCTTGCGGAAGACGGTGGACGGCTTCGCGTACAGGTCCTTCGCCGCCTCGTGCAGCCGCCCGTCGATGCGCTCCAGCGAGGTGTACAGCGGCAGGATCATGAAGGGCAGGAAGTTGTACGTCAGTCCGCAGACCACCGCGAGCGGCGTGGCCAGCACCCGGTCGCCGGACGTCCAGCCGAGCCAACTGGTGACGTCCAGGACGTGCAGCGTGTTCAGGGCGCCGACGACGGGGCCGCCGTCCGCGAGGATCGTCTTCCAGGCCAGGGTGCGGATCAGGAAGCTGGTGAAGAACGGCGCGATCACCAGGATCATGATCAGGTTGCGCCAGCGGCCGGCGCGGAAGGCGATCAGGTAGGCGAGCGGATAGCCGAGCAGCAGGCACAGCACCGTCGCGGAGGCGGCGTAGGCGACCGAGCGCAGGAACTGCGGCCAGTACTCGGACAGCGCGTCCCAGTAGGTGGCGAAGTGCCAGGTGACCTTGTAGCCCTCCTCCAGCGAACCCGTCTGCACGGACGTGGAGGCCTGGTAGATCATCGGCGCCGCGAAGAAGACGACGAGCCACAGGATGCCGGGCAGCAGCAGCCAGTACGGCGTCCAGCGGCCCCTCTTGCGCGGGGGCTTCTGCTTCTCGGGCGCGGGTGGGGAGAGCGGCGGGGGCGCCTCGGTGAGGGTGGACATCAGGCGGCCTCGCCCTCGGCGATACCCGCCTCGCCCATCGTCCCTGCAAGCACGGACTGAGCGGCATCGAGCCCGAAGGTGTGCGCCGGGTTCCAGTGCAGGACGACGTCGGCGCCGGGCGCGAGCCGGGGATCGCGGTCGATGTTCTGGGCGTAGACCTCGAACTCGGGGCAGGCCGCGCAGTCGACGACGTACTGGGTGGAGACGCCGATGAAACTGGTGTTGCTGATCCTGCCGGTGACGCGGTTGCGGCCCTCGGGGACGGAGCCCGCGTCGTCGGCGTGGGTGAGGCTGATCTTCTCGGGGCGGACTCCGACGAGTACCTTGCCGCCCGCCCGGGCCGGCGCGGAACATCGGGCGCCGGGCAGTACCAGCTTGTCGCCGGCCGCCTTCACCACGACGTCGTCGCCGTTGCGGGTGTCGACCTCGGCCTCGATGAGGTTGGAGGTGCCGAGGAAGTTGGCGACGAAGGTGGTCCGCGGGTTCTCGTACAGGTCGGCGGGGGCGCCCAGTTGCTCGACGTGGCCCGCGTTCATCACGGCGACCCGGTCGGCCATCGTCATGGCCTCCTCCTGGTCGTGGGTGACGTGCACGAAAGTGATGCCGACCTCGGTCTGGATGCGCTTGAGCTCGAGCTGCATCTGGCGGCGCAGCTTGAGGTCGAGGGCGCCGAGGGGCTCGTCGAGGAGCAGCACCTTGGGGTGGTTGATCAGGGCGCGGGCGAGCGCGACGCGCTGCTGCTGGCCGCCGGAGAGCTGGTGCGGCTTCTTGCGTGCCTGCTCGCCGAGCTGGACCAGGTCGAGCATCTCCCCGACCTGCTTCTTCACGCTCTTGATGCCGCGCCGGCGCAGACCGAAGGCGACGTTCTCGAAGATGTCGAGGTGCGGGAAGAGGGCGTAGGACTGGAAGACCGTGTTGACCGGCCGTTTGTAGGGCGGGAGGGCGGTCACGTCCTGGTCGCCGAGGTGGACGGTGCCGCCGCTGGGCTCCTCCAGTCCGGCGATCATGCGCAGGGTGGTGGTCTTGCCGCAGCCGGAGGCGCCGAGCAGGGCGAAGAAGGAGCCCTGCGGCACGGTCAGGTCGAGCGGGTGCACGGCGGTGAAGGAGCCGTAGGTCTTGCTGATGCCGGTGAGGCGGACGTCGCCGCCGCGGTCCGTCGCCTCTGTCCGGCTCTTCGTCGTATGCGTCGTCATCGTCGTCACGCCCCAGTGAGCTTCGCGAACTTCTCTTCGTATGCCGTCTCTTCCTTCGAGCTCAGGGAGCGGAAGGAGTGCGACTTGGCCTGCATGGCCTGGTCGGGAATGATCAGCGGGTTGTTCGCCGCGTCCTCGTCGATCTTCGCCAGATCGTCCTTCACGCCGTCCACGGGACAGACGAAGTTGATGTAGGCCGCGAGTTGTGCGGCGGGGCCCGGCTCGTAGTAGTAGTCGATGAGCCGCTCGGCGTTCGTCTTGTGCCGCGCCTTGTTGGGGATCAGCATGTTGTCGCTCGAGGTGATGTATCCGCTGTCCGGGATGACGAAGTCGACGTCCGGGTTGTCCGCCTTGAGCTGGACGACGTCTCCGGCCCAGGCCAGACAGGCCGCGAAGTCGCCCTTGCTGATGTCGGCGGTGTAGTCGTTGCCGGTGAAGCGGCGTATCTGGCCGTTGTCGACGCCCTTCTGGAGCCGGGCGATCGCGGCGTCGTAGTCGTCGTCGGAGAAGCGGGCCGGGTCCTTGCCCATGTCGAGCAGCGTCATGCCCATGGTGTCGCGCATCTCGGTGAGGAAACCGACGCGCCCCTTGAGCTTCGGGTTGTCGAGCAGGTCGGAGACCGACTTCACCTCGACGCCGTCCAGGGCCTTCTTGTTGTAGGCGATGACGGCGGCGATGCCCTGCCAGGGGTAGGAGTAGGCGCGTCCGGGGTCCCAGTCGGGGGTGCGGAACTGGGGGGAGAGGTTGGCGAAGGCGTGCGGCAGGTTGGCCGGGTCCAGTTTCTGGACCCAGCCGAGGCGGATCAGGCGGGCGGCCAGCCAGTCGGTGAGGACGATGATGTCGCGCCCGGTCTCCTGGCCCGCGGCGAGCTGCGGCTGGATCTTGCCGAAGAACTCGCTGTTGTCGTTGATGTCCTCGGTGTAGGTGACCTTGATGCCGGTGCGTTTGGTGAACGCCTCCAGCGTGGGGTGCCGACGGCCGCTCTCGTCGACGTCCATGTACTCGGTCCAGTTGGAGAAGCGGACCTGCTTCTCCTCCTTGGAGTGGTCCTCGGCGGAGACGCCGCCCTCGGTCTTGCCGGCCGCCGGGATGCCGCAGCCGCTCAGCAGGCCGAGTCCGCCGACCGCGAGCGCGCCGCCGCTGGAGGCGCGCAGCAGTGAGCGACGGGTGAGGGCGGCCCTGCCGCCCGTGAGACTGCGCCGCATGGCGGCCACTTGGGCCGCGGACAGGCGGTCGGGCTCGTACTGCTCCATGCGCGTGGTTGCCCTTCCGGGTGGGTCGGCCGTGGTCGGCGGCCTGGCGTGACGGCTGTCGGTGCTGTCGGTGCTGTCGGCCCTATCGGTTTTATCCGGTCCTATCCGGTCCTATCGGTCCCCGAAGACGGTGCGGTGCCAGTCCTTGGCCGCCACCGCGGTGTTGTCGAACATGACGTGCTTGACCTGCGTGTACTCCTCGAAGGAGTAGGCGGACATGTCCTTGCCGAAGCCGGACGCCTGGTAACCGCCGTGCGGCATCTCGCTGATGATCGGGATGTGGTCGTTGATCCACACGCAGCCCGCCTTGATCTCGCGGGTGGCGCGGCCCGCCCGGTACACGTCCCGGCTCCAGGCGGAGGCGGCGAGCCCGTACGGCGTGTCGTTGGCCAGCCGGATGCCCTCGTCGTCGGTGTCGAAGGGCAGCACGACCAGGACGGGCCCGAAGATCTCGGACTGGACGACCTCGCTGTCCTGCGCGGCGTCCGCGACGAGGGTCGGCCGGTAGTAGGCGCCGTCCTTGAGTACACCCTGCGGTGCCTCGCCGCCGGTCACCACGCGCGCGTAGGAGCGGGCCCGGTCGACGAAGCCGGCGACGCGGTCGCGCTGGACGTGGCTGACCAGCGGGCCGAGGTCGGTGCCCGCGGCGAAGGGGTCGCCGACGCGGACGGTGTCCATGAGGGCGGCGGTCCGCTCGACGAACGCCTCGTACAGGGGCCGCTGCACGTACGCGCGCGTGGCGGCCGTGCAGTCCTGGCCGGTGTTGATGAGCGCGCCCGCGACCGCGCCGTGGACGGCGGCTTCGAGGTCGGCGTCGTCGAAGACGAGGAAGGGGGCCTTGCCGCCCAGCTCCAGGTGCAGGCGCTTGACGGTGGCGGTGGCGACCTCGGCGACGCGCTTGCCGACGGCGGTGGACCCGGTGAAGGAGGTCATGGCGACGTCGGGGTGCCCGACCAGGTGCTCGCCGGCCTCCCGCCCGGTCCCGCTGACGATGTTGATCACGCCGTCGGGGATGCCGGCGGCGGTCGCGGCCTGGGCGAACATGAGGGAGGTCAGCGGGGTGATCTCGGCGGGCTTCAGCACGATGGTGTTGCCCGCGGCGATGGCCGGGAGGATCTTCCAGGCGGCCATCTGGAGGGGGTAGTTCCAGGGTGCAATGGACCCGACGACGCCGATGGGCTCGCGGCGGACGTACGAGGTGTGGTCGCCGGAGTACTCCCCGGCCGACTGCCCCTGGAGGTGCCGGGCGGCACCGGCGAAGAAGGACGCGTTGTCGATGCTGCCCGGCACGTCGAACTCGCGGGTCAGCTTCAGTGGCTTCCCGCACTGGAGGGACTCCGCGCGGGCGAAGTCCTCGGCGCGTTCGGCGAGCACCTCGGCGAACCGGTGCAGGGCGTCCGAGCGCTCGCCCGGGGTGGCACCGGCCCAGCCGGGGAACGCCTCCCGCGCGGCGGCGACGGCCGCGTCGACGTCCTCGGAACCGGCGAGCTCATAGGTCAGGACGTCGGCACCGGTGGCCGGATCGACGACCGTGTGCGTCCGCCCGGAGGTGCCCCTGGTCAGACGGCCCGCGATGTACTGGGCCCCGTCCGCGAAGCGGTCCTGGGCCGGGAATCGGTCCTGGGTGGCGTTGCCCGGGTTGTGCATGTCGGCTCTCCTCGGTCGCCCCGTGGTGGGGGCCGGCGTGGCTCAGGCTCGATGTGAGTGCCGATCCTGACAGAGCACTAGGCCCCCAACAAGTGATTCCGTTGTTGCCATTTGGTTACGCGACGGAATCTGTCGACCAGGTGTCGAGTCGCCACGGAAAAGGACGGACGGAGTGTCAGTGGCGCGTGCCACACTCGCGTGTATGGGAGAGATCACAGGGGCGGAGGCGGAGACGGAGCGGATGACGGGGGCGGCGGTGGAGGGCATCGACAGCAGGGAGGCGCTGATCGGGCGGGTCCGGGCGGGCGCGCGGATCAAGTACCTCTGCTTCTGGGGGCACCGACCGCTCCCGGACGGCCGGATCGGACCGAGCTGTCTGAGCCAGTGGTGGCCCTCGCCCTTCACCGTGGCGGGGGTGCAGTACGCGAGCGCCGAGCACTGGATGATGGTGGGCAAGGCCCGGCTCTTCGAGGACGCGGAGGCCGAGCGACGGGTGCTCGCGGCCGGCCATCCCGCCGAGGCGAAGAAGGCGGGCCGGCTGGTGCGCGGCTTCGACGAGGCCGTGTGGGCGCGGGAGCGGTTCCGGATCGTGGTGGCGGGCAGCACCCACAAGTTCGCCTCGGACCCGGCGCTGCGGGCGTTCCTGCTGAACACGGGCGACCGAGTGCTGGTGGAGGCGAGCCCCGTGGACCGGGTGTGGGGCATCGGCCTGTCCACGACCCACGAGGCGACGACCGATCCGGAGCGCTGGCGGGGGCCGAACCTGCTGGGCTTCGCGCTGATGACGGCCAGGGAGCGGCTGAGAACGCGCGAGCAGCACTGAGCCCCGCCCGGCCCGCCCGCGGGGCGGCCTCGGGGCCGCCCCCTTCGCCGGCTACCGGGCCGGGCCCGCGGGCGCCCGGCTCAGGCGACGCTCATCAGGCTCGCGAAGGCGAGGAAGCCGAGCAGGGGCAGGATCACGGTGGCCGTGATGCCGAGCACGAGTCCGGCGGTGGCGGCGCCCTTGTTGGTGGCCTCGCCCCGGTTGGCCTTGCCGCGGCCGATCGCACCGAAGATGATCCCGAGCACGCCCAGGATGACGCCGAAGAACCAGAGGAAGAAGGTCAGACTGCACACCACGCCGATGATGCCCAGCACCAGACCCGCGGTCCCCATGCCGTTGCTCGGCTGCATCGGCATGCCGTAGCCGGGGGCATGCGGGTAGCCGACCGGTGGGGCCGCCGGGTACCCCGGCCCCTGGTTCGGACTGCCGTACCCGGGCGCGGACTGCGGGTACGCGTAACCCCCGGCGGGCGGCTGACCCGGCTGCGGCGGTGGGCCGTACCCTCCGGGTCCGGGACTGGTGTGCGACATGAACTGCTCTCCCCTCGTTGGCGTTTGACATCGTAGAGGAGAGTCCCTGGTGAGAATCCCTGGTGAGGAGGGTTCAGCTTTCCGCCGCCGCGGAGACCGGCACCGGGCGCGCGGATCCGTAGTAGGGGTCGTCGTAGTCCGAGTCGTCGTTGATGGCGGCGGTGATGCCGATGGCGATCAGCAGCATCACGGCGGCGCCGAGGATGATGCCCACGATGCCCATGACGAACCCGGCCTGCGCCTGCCCGTGGTTGTTGGCCAGGCCGTGGTCGGCCTTCCGGCGACCCTTGATCCCGAAGATCACGGCGAGGATGCCGAGCACCACGGAGACCACGCCGTACATGCAGAACAGCGCGCAGGCGAGGATGCCCAGCACCATCGACGCGGTGCCCATGCCGTTCTGCGGGGGCATCGGCATGCCGGGCCAGCCGTAGCCCTGACCGTATCCGGGGTAGCCGTAGCCGCCCGGGGCACCGGCGCCGCCCGGCGCGACCGGTGGAGGCGGCACCGGGGAATCCGGGGCGCCGAACCCGGCGTTCGGCATCGAGGTGACCGTGGGCTGGTCGTGGACCGGCGGCGGCTGCCAGGGCGGTGTGTCGGCGACGGGAGGCCGGGGCGGCTCCTGCGGCTGCCCCGCTCCGGCGCCGGCGCCCTTGTCCAGGGACGGCCCGCTCTCCGGGGGCGCCCAGGGGTCGTGACCATCCGCGGAGTTCCCGCCCGGCTGTATCGAGTCCGTCATGCCTTTGCCCCCTGGGTCGTTCGTGCCCGTCATGCTACGGTCCCGGGCCGCCCGGCGTGAGACCGGCCTACGATGATCCCCGAACCATCGATCAGCCGATCACCCGCGCCCCACCACCGCCGCCGCCGCGCGGCCCGGGGCGCCGCTTTGGGGAGGAACCCTTGACCGAGCACCTCGTCGACCCCGAGGTCCCGCGCGACCTGCACGCCTTCATCGCCGGGCTGCCCAAGGCCGAGCTGCACGTCCACCACGTCGGCTCCGCCTCCCCGCGCATCGTCTCGGAGTTGGCCGCACGCCACCCCGACTCCAAGGTCCCCACCGACCCCGAGGCACTGGTCGACTACTTCACCTTCACCGACTTCGCACACTTCATCGACGTGTACCTGTCCGTCGTCGACCTGATCCGCACCCCGGAGGACGTCCGGCTGCTGACGTACGAGGTGGCCCGGGAGATGGCCCGGCAGCAGGTGCGGTACGCCGAGCTGACGATCACCCCGTTCTCCTCCACCCGGCGCGGCATTGACGAGAGCGCCTTCATGGACGCGATCGAGGACGCCCGCAAGGCGGCCGAGGCCGAGTTCGGGACCGTACTGCGCTGGTGCTTCGACATTCCGGGCGAGGCCGGACTGGAGTCCGCGCAGGAGACGGCGCGGCTCGCCACCGACGACCGGCTGCGCCCGGAGGGCCTGGTCTCCTTCGGGCTCGGCGGACCCGAGATCGGGGTGGCCCGCCCGCAGTTCAAGCCGTACTTCGACCGGGCGATCGCCGCGGGCCTGCACTCGGTGCCGCACGCCGGCGAGACCACAGGACCGCAGACGGTGTGGGACGCCCTGACCGCACTGCGCGCCGAGCGCATCGGGCACGGCACCAGTTCCGCGCAGGACCCGAAGCTGCTGGCCCACCTCGCCGAGCACCGGATCCCGCTGGAGGTGTGCCCGACCTCTAACATCGCCACCCGGGCGGTGCGCACCCTGGACGAGCACCCGATCAAGGAGTTCACCCGCGCCGGGGTCCTGGTGACGATCAACTCCGACGACCCGCCGATGTTCGGCACCGACCTCAACAACGAGTACGCCGTCGCCGCCCGCCTCCTCGGGCTCGACGAGCGGGGACTCGCCGACCTGGCGAGGAACGGCGTCGAGGCGTCCTTCCTCGACGCGCCGGGCAAGGCTCGGATCAAGGACGAGATCGACACGTACACCGCCGCCTGGCTCGCCTCCTGAGAGTTGCCGTCATCATGAACACCCCGCGCGACCTGACCGCCGTGGCCCACCGCGGCGACCCGTACCGGCACCGCGAGAACACCGTCGACTCGCTGCGTTCCGCCCTGGACCGCGGCGCGGACGCGGTCGAGACCGACGTACGCCTCACCCGGGACGGCGTACCGGTGCTGCTGCACGACGAGACCCTCAAACGGCTGTGGCAGCAGGACCGGCCGCTGCGCTCCCTGTCCGCGGACGAGGTGCGCGGGCTGACGGCGGGCAGGGTGCCGACCCTCGCCGAGGCCCTGGCCGCGACCGAGGGCGGCCGGCTGATGCTCGACCTGCCGGGGGCGCCGGGCGAGCGCGCGGTGCGGCGCGTCGTGGACGTGGTCCGCGAGTGCGGGGCGCGGGACCGGGTGTACTACACGGCGGGTGCCGCGGCGATGCTCGCCGTGCGGGCCGCCGACCCCGCCGCCGAGATCGCCATGACCTGGACGACGTCGGCCCCGCCCCGGCCCGCGCTGCTGGCGGCGGTCCGGCCGCGGTGGCTCAACTACCGCTTCGGACTGGTGGACCGGGCCCTGGCCGACCGCGTCCACGGCGACGGCCTCCTGCTGTCCGTGTGGACCCCCGACACCCGCCGCTCCATGCGCCGGCTGCACGCCCTGGGCGTCGACTCGATCACGACCAACCGCATCGACGTCCTGTGCGCCCTGCGCGACGCGCACGCGGACCGGCCGGCACGTCCCGTACGGACTGTCCCGCACAAGTCCCCCGTCACGTAAGGGATTTCCCCGACCTCCGCTTCCGGGCAGGAGTCCTCCCCCGCGGCGATCCGGCGTGGCGGGCGGCACACGAGGATGATCGGCGACCGTCTTGCCCGTCCCTCCCGGATCCTGGAGCCGTCGATGCGTGCCCGCACCTCCTCCGTCCTCGCCGCTTCCCTGGTACTCGCCCTGTCCGCCGGACCGCTGGCGGCGCCCGCGTTCGCCGCACCGTCCACCCCTCCCACCCCGGCCGCCGCCGCGCACCGGTCGGACGGACCGGCCGCGAAGGCGCTGCGCGACGCCCTCGCCATGGTCCCTGGCGACCACGCCACGGCGGCCCTCGTACGGGTCGGCGGCACCGACGGCAGTTGGCGCGGCAGCGCGGGCGTGCACGACCTGGCCAGTGGCCGGCCTGCGGATCCGGACGCTGTCTTCCGGGCCGGTTCGGTCACCAAGGTCGTCACGGCCGCCACCGTCCTGCGGCTCGCGGCACAGGACCGTGTCGACCTGGACGCCCCGGTGCAGCACTACCTTCCCGGCGTGTTCACCCCGGACTTCGACCAGCCGATCAGCGTCCGCCAACTGCTGAACCACACCAGCGGCATCCAGGCGGGCGACGGGCTCGGCGACGACTTCGCCGAGCTGTACGCGCACCGCTTCGACACCCTCACCCCGCGGGAGGTCGTGGCGTCGGCGATCGCGAAGGGGCCGGAGTTCTGCCCGGGCAAACGGCAGCACTACCTCAACATCAACTACACGGTCCTCGGGCTGCTGATCGAGAAGGTGACGGGACACTCCTACGCCACCGAGGCCACGCGCCTGGTCCTGCGCCCGGCGAGGATGTGGCACACGTACTTCCCGGGCACCGACCCGCGCATCCGGGGCCCGCACAACCGGGGTTACCAGAGGGTGGAACGGCCGGACGGTACGACGGAGCTGCTCGACGTGACCGAGTGGAACCAGGCGGACCGCTGGGCGGCCGGTGACATGATCTCGACGACGGCCGACCTGGAACGGCTGCTCACCTCCCTGTTCCGGGGGCGGATCGTGCCCCGGCCGCAGTTGGAGGAGATGTTCACGACCCCGGCGGGCCTTCCGGACGCGACCCGCAGCGCGGGGCTCCAGTACAAGAAGGTGGGTGACATCACCTTCTGGGGCAAGTCGGGCTCCCGCTACGGCTACAGCGCGCTCATCGGCGGCACCCGCGACCTGTCCCGCACCCTCGTCTACTCGGTCAACGCCACGGACGCCAAGAGCACGGAGCCGAACCCCGTGATCGATGGAATCGTCGCGGCCGCGCTGAAGTAGCTCCCGTCAGTCCACGCCAGTCCCTGTCAGTCCCCGTCAGCCGCTGACCGGCTGCTTGCCGGCCGTCAGCCGCTGACCGTCAGCCGCCGTGCCACCACATGCGCCGCGACCGTCGCCGCGCCCGCGAAGCCCAGGCCCACGGCGAGATCACGCGGGCGGGTGGCGCGCAGGACGTCGGCGCGGCGCAGGCGACGTCGGGCCCAGAGGGTGAACGGGACGACGATCAGCGGAGAGGTCGCCGACCCGGGCGTGTAGCCGCGCGCCAGACCCGCCTGCGCGAGGTGGACCAGGCCGTGCAGGCCGAAGGCGTTGAGCGCGGTCTGGTAGGTGGCCGACCGGCCGCCGGTCAGGCGTCCCGCGACGGACGCGGAGGTCACGACCGCGGCCATCGCGCCGACGGCCACCGCGAACTCCCGCCCGCCGACCGACTCGGCCCGCCGCCAGACGGCCTCCGGCACGGTGGGGTACCGCTCGCGCAGGGCGGGGAGGTTGCGCCGCCACCAGCCTGGCATGGCCGCCAGTTCCTCCAGGTCGTGCAGGGCCCAGGCGGCCAGCAGCCCCAGGGTGACCGCACCCCCCACGCCTTCGCCATTTGATGACCCATTTGATGACTTCATCACATGATCAGTCTGCTATACCCCCACGATCCCGTTCCACCGCTTCGCGAACTCCGTCCGCTCCCCCGCCGCGATGTCCCGTGCGATCGCGAGCCGCCCGCGCATCGCCGCGTCCGGGAAGATCAGCGGGTCCTCGGCCAGGGCGGCGGTCTCCTCGTCGTCGGAGGAGGCGAGCACGTCCTGGGCGGCGGGGACCGGGCAGACGTAGTTGACCCAGGCGGCCAGCTCCGCGGCGACCTCGGGCTGGTAGTAGTAGTCGATCAGCCGCTCGGCGTTGGCCTTGTGCCGGGCCAGGTTGGGGATCATGAGGGACTCCGCCCACAGTTCGGCGCCCTCCTGCGGGACGACGAACTCGATGTCGGGGTCGTCCGCCTGGAGCTGGATCACGTCACCGGAGTAGGCCTGGCAGGCGAGCACGTCACCGCTGGAGAGGTCCTTGATGTAGTCGTTGCCGGTGAAGCGGCGGATCTGGCCCTTGCCGACCTGCTTCTCCACCTGGTCGCAGATGAGGTGGAAGTCGTCCGCCTTCCAGTCGGTGATGTCCACGCCGTTGCCCTGCATCAGCAGCGCGAACGCCTCGTCCATCCCCGACAGCAGGGTGACCCGGCCCTTGAGGTCGGCCGCCCACAGGTCGGACACGTGCCGGATCTCCCGACCGAGCCTGCGGCGGTTGTACGCGATGCCGGTGATGCCCGACTGCCAGGGCACGGTGAACTTCCGGCCCGGGTCGAAGGCGGGCGAACGCAGCAGCGGGTCGAGGTACTTGGTGACGTTCGGCTGGCGGGAGCGGTCCATCTCCTGCACCCAGCCGAGCCGCACGAACCGCCCGCACATCCAGTCGCTGATGACGACGAGGTCGCGGCCGGTGGGCTGGTGGTTCATCAGGGACGGGCTGATCTTGCCGAAGAACTCGTCGTTGTCGTTGATCTCCTCGATGTACTCCACGGAGATGCCGGTCCGCTCCTCGAACGCCTCCAGGGTGGGCCGCCGGCTCGGGTGCTCGTCGTCGGTGTCGATGTAGAGCGGCCAGTTCGCCCAGGTCAGCCGTCGTTCGGTAGCGGACCTGTCGGTCGCGGCCCGGTCGCCCGGCGCGACGTACGCGGCCGGCACACCGCAGCCGGCCAGCGCGCCGGCCGCGGCGGAACCGCCCAGCGTCCGCAGCAGGGCCCGGCGGGAGAGCGAGGGCGTCTTCGAGAGCAGGGGCATGGCCGCAGGATGCCGCGCCCGCCGTGGCGCGGACAATGGACGCTGCGTCGAGCGCCTCCGTCCAGGCCCGACACCCTGTCGACCGGGGCCGGTTCACGGTTCACACACCGCGGCCCCGGACGGAGGGCTTCCGTCCGGGGCCGCGCGCACACCGGGTTCGTCAGACGGTCCGACGGGGTCCGAGGGTCGGACCGGCGGACCGCGAGACGGTCAGACGTCCAGGGACGTCATCACGTGCTTGATCCGCGTGTAGTCGTCGAAGCCGTACGACGACAGGTCCTTGCCGTAGCCGGACTTCTTGAAGCCGCCGTGCGGCATCTCGGCGACCAGCGGGATGTGGGTGTTGATCCACACGCAGCCGAAGTCCAGCTTCTTGGACATCCGCATGGCGCGGCCGTGGTCCTTGGTCCACACCGAGGAGGCCAGCGCGTACTCGACGCCGTTGGCCCACTCGACGGCCTGGTCCTCGTCACGGAAGGACTGGACGGTGATGACGGGGCCGAAGACCTCGTTCTGGATGATCTCGTCGTCCTGCTTGAGGCCGGAGACGACGGTCGGGGCGTAGAAGTAGCCCTTGTCGCCGACCCGGTGGCCGCCCGCCTCGACCTTGGCGTGCGCGGGCAGCCGCTCGATGAACCCGGAGACCTGCTTGAGCTGGTTGGGGTTGTTCAGCGGGCCGTACAGCACGTCCTCGTCGTCGGGCCGGCCGGTTTTGGTCTCGGCCGCCGCCTTGGCGAGGGCGCCGACGAACTCGTCGTGGATCGACTCGTGGACGAGGACGCGGGCGGCCGCCGTACAGTCCTGGCCGGCGTTGAAGTAGCCCGCGACCGAGATGTCCTCGACGGCCTTGGGGATGTCGGTGTCCTCGAAGACGACGACGGGGGCCTTGCCGCCCAGCTCCAGGTGGACGCGCTTGAGGTCCTTCGACGCCGACTCGGCGACCGACATGCCGGCCCGCACGGAGCCGGTGATGGAGGCCATCGCCGGGGTCTCGTGCTCGACCATCAGACGGCCGGTGTCGCGGTCGCCGCAGACGACGTTGAAGACGCCCTTGGGGACGACCGAGCCGATGATGTCGGCCATCAGGGCCGTGGACGCGGGGGTGGTGTCCGAGGGCTTGAGGACGACCGTGTTGCCCGCGGCGAGCGCCGGGGCGAACTTCCACACGGCCATCATCATCGGGTAGTTCCACGGCGCGACCTGCGCGCAGACGCCGATCGGCTCGCGGCGCACGAAGGAGGTCAGACCCTCCATGTACTCACCGGCGCCGCGTCCCTCCAGCATCCGCGCCGCGCCCGCGAAGAAGCGGATCTGGTCGACCACCGGCGGGATCTCCTCGGAACGGGTCAGCCCGATGGGCTTGCCCGTGTTCTCCACCTCGGCCGCGATCAGCTCCTCGGCCCGCTCCTCGAACGCGTCCGCGATCTTGAGGAGGGCCTTCTGCCGCTCGGCCGGGACCAGGTCCCGCCACGCCGGGAAGGCCGCGGCGGCGGCCGCCATGGCGGCGTCGACGTCCGCCCGGCCGGACAGGGGGGCGGTCGCGTAGGCCTCGCCCGTCGCGGGGTTGACCACTTCCGTGGTCCGTCCGTCGGCGGCGTCCCGGAACTCACCGTCGATGTAATTGCGCAGACGACGCAGCTCGGTGCTCACTGCCGGCCCTCCAAGTTCGGGTGTCCAGTAACTGAGACACCCACCCTAGACGGAGTCCCGACGTTTTCAACACCCCCGGTCGCCTCCAGGGTGCGAAATCCGCAGACTCAGACGATTCAAACAACGAATTTCATCGATCTGGCCTTGCGAAACTGTCGATACGTCGTGCACAGTGAAGCCGTGGCCAGTCGAAGCGCAGACCAGAAGGACTCCCGCGAGTCCAGGAACGGCGGTCCCCAGTTGGACGCCGTCTCCCTCGCCATCATCGAGCAGCTCCAGGAGGACGGCCGACGGCCGTACGCCGCCATCGGCAAGGCCGTGGGCCTGTCGGAGGCGGCCGTGCGCCAGCGCGTCCAGAAGCTCCTCGACCAGGGCGTGATGCAGATCGTCGCCGTCACCGACCCGCTCACCGTGGGCTTCCGGCGCCAGGCGATGGTCGGCGTCAACGTCGAGGGGGACGTGGAGTCCGTCGCCGAGGCGCTGTCGGCCATGTCGGAATGCGAGTACGTGGTGATGACCGCGGGCTCCTTCGACCTGATGGTGGAGGTCGTCTGCGAGGACGACGACCACCTCCTGGAGGTCATCAACCGCCGCATCCGGGCCGTGCCCGGGGTGCGCTCCACCGAGAGCTTCGTCTACCTCAGGCTCAAGAAGCAGACCTATATGTGGGGAACCCGATAATCGTGAGCACCGACAGCCCCAACCCCAAGGACCTCAGCAGGACCGCGTACGACCACCTGTGGATGCACTTCACCCGCATGTCGTCGTACGAGAACGCCCCCGTCCCCACCATCGTCCGCGGTGAGGGCACCCACATCTACGACGACAAGGGCAAGCGCTACCTCGACGGTCTCGCCGGCCTGTTCGTGGTCCAGGCCGGACACGGCCGCACGGAGCTGGCCGAAGCCGCCGCGAAGCAGGCGCAGGAGCTCGCCTTCTTCCCGGTGTGGTCCTACGCCCACCCCAAGGCCGTCGAGCTGGCCGAGCGCCTGGCGGTCGAGGCCCCCGGCGACCTGAACAAGGTCTTCTTCACCACCGGCGGCGGCGAGGCGGTCGAGACGGCCTGGAAGCTCGCCAAGCAGTACTTCAAGCTGACCGGCAAGCCGACCAAGTACAAGGTCATCTCCCGCGCGGTCGCCTACCACGGCACCCCGCAGGGCGCCCTGTCCATCACCGGCCTGCCCGCCCTCAAGGCCCCCTTCGAGCCGCTCGTCCCGGGCGCGCACAAGGTGCCGAACACCAACATCTACCGCGCGCCGCTCTTCGGCGACGACCCCGAGGCCTTCGGCCGCTGGGCCGCCGACCAGATCGAGCAGGAGATCCTGTTCGAGGGCGCGGACACGGTCGCGGCCGTCTTCCTGGAGCCCGTGCAGAACGCCGGCGGCTGCTTCCCGCCCCCGCCCGGCTACTTCCAGCGGGTGCGCGAGATCTGCGACCAGTACGACGTGCTGCTCGTCTCGGACGAGGTCATCTGCGCCTTCGGCCGCCTGGGCACGACCTTCGCCTGCGACAAGTTCGGCTACGTCCCGGACATGATCACCTGCGCCAAGGGCATGACCTCGGGCTACTCCCCGATCGGCGCCTGTGTCATCTCCGACCGCCTGGCGGAGCCGTTCTACAAGGGCGACAACACCTTCCTGCACGGCTACACCTTCGGCGGCCACCCGGTCTCCGCCGCGGTGGGCATCGCCAACCTCGACCTCTTCGAGCGCGAGGGCCTCAACCAGCACGTCCTCGACAACGAGGGCGCCTTCCGCGCCACCCTCGAGAAGCTGCACGACCTGCCGATCGTCGGCGACGTCCGCGGCAACGGCTTCTTCTACGGCATCGAACTGGTCAAGGACAAGAACACCAAGGAATCCTTCAACGAGGAGGAGACCGAGCGTGTCCTGTACGGCTTCCTCTCCAAGAAGCTCTTCGAGAACGGCCTGTACTGCCGTGCCGACGACCGCGGCGACCCGGTCATCCAGCTCGCCCCGCCGCTGATCTCCCACCAGGAGACCTTCGACGAGATCGAGCAGATCCTGCGCGCCACGCTGACGGAGGCGTGGACGAAGCTCTGATCACCGGTCCGCGAGCCTCTGGCTCCGCTTGTTCCGCTTGTTCCGCTTGTTCCGCTTGTTCCGATCTTCCTTTCGGATCATCACTTCGGCCCCGGCGCCGCCCGTTCGAGTGAGACACGGCGGCCCGGGGCCCGGTGCTGTCCGGCCTCCCGCCGGGGACTGCCTAGCGTGCCCAGTGACCGATCGGCCCCGTCTTCGTTCCCCCGGAAGGGGGACGTGACCGGGGAAATACGGATCTGAACCGAGGTGTACGCCCATGGAGGCTCCGCCGGACAACGACGTGCTCTGGGCCCGCGCCCTGCACTTCCAGCACCACGACGGCTCCCCCGCGCTGCAAGGCGTGTCGCTCGGCGTGCGCGAGGGCGAGATCCTCGCCGTGAGCGGCCCGCGCGGCAGCGGCAAGACCACGCTGTTGCGCTGCCTGTCCGGGCTGGTGAAGCCGCAGGACGGCGAGGTGTGGTTCAACAGTGTGCCGGTGCACACCATGGGTCCCCTCAGCCGCGAGCGGCTGCGCCGCGACCGCTTCGGCTGGATCGATCCCACCCCGGTGCTCGTCCCGGAGCTGAACGCCTGGGAGAACGCGGCGCTCCCTCTGATGCTGCGCGGCACCGGGCGGCGCCGGGCCAAGACCGCCGCCCTGGAGTGGCTGGACCGCCTCGACGTCGGCGACAAGGCGCGCAGGCGCCCGCACGAACTCCGGCAGGCCGAGCGGCAGCGCGTCTGCATCGCCCGCGCGCTCGCCGTCGCCCCGGCGGTCCTCTTCGCCGACGAGCCGACGGCGCCCCTGCACCGCGCCGACCGTGCCCAGGTCCTGCGGACGCTCACCACGGCGGCCCGCTCGCACGGCATCACCGTCCTGCTCGCCACCCACGAGGCGCAGACGGCCGCCCTGGCCGACCGCGCGGTGGCTCTCCTTGACGGACGGCGGGTACGGACCGTGCACCTGCCTCCGCTCGCGGAGACCACGGTGGCCACGGGGGCTGCCGGGTCTGCCGGGTCCGCCGGGTCCGCCGGGTCCGCCGGAACGGAAGGCCGGGCGGCGTGCTCGCTCTCCGCCTGACCCGCACGGCCCACCTCGCCGTCCACCTGCGCCGCCTGCTGGTCGCGGTGGCCTCGGCGGGCACGGGCTTCCTGCTGCTGTGCGCCCTCGGACACGCGCTGAGCCACCCCGACACGCCCGGCGCCTCCGCTCTCCGCCTGGCCTGGTGCGCGGCCCCCCTCGCCGCCACGGTGTACCTCGCCGTCGCCGTGGCCCACACCGATCCCGGTACCCGGCCCCGCTCCGGACTGTCGGCGATCGGCCTGGGCCCGGGCCGCCTGATGGCCGTCTCGGCGACGACCACGGCCCTGTCCGGCGTGCTCGGTTCGGTGGTGGCCCTGCTCGTCTTCCTCCACCTGCGCGGCGACCTGACGGGCGGCCTGCCCTTCGACGGCGTGGCGGCGGACGCCCTGGCGGTCGGCCAGTCCCTCCCCGCCCCGGCCGTCCTGACCCTGCTGACCCTCGTACCGGCCGTCGCGTCGGCCGCGGTGGCGCACACGCTGCGCCCCCGCGAGCCTCGGTCCACCCGGGCCAACGCCACCCGCGGGTACGGCCGCTTCGGCGCGTACGGCTGGGGCAAGGCCCGCGAGACCTTCGGCGCCTACGGCCGCTTCGGCGCCCGCGCCGCCGAGCCCGCCAGCGCTCGTGCCGCCGGTGACGCCCCCGCCGGGGAAGGCACCCTGCTCACGCAGGCCAGTGACACCCGCCCGACAGCGGCAGCGGCAGCGGCAACGGCAACGGCGGTGACAGCGGCAGCCGAAACGGCGACCGCGGCTGGAGCTGCGACTGGGGCTGCGGCTGCGGCTGCGGCTGGGGCGGACGGCACCGCGCGGACGCCGGACGACCCGCCCGGTCCTGCTCCCCGCCCGCAGAACAGCACCGTCCTCCCCTGGGGCATCGCCGTACTCGCCGCGGGCCTCACCGTCGAGACCTACACCGGCAACGCGGCCGGCGCGCCCGACCCCGGCACCGCCCCCTCCGCCGGTGTCCTGATCGGCTGGGCCCTCACCGCCCTGGGTCTCGCCCTGGCCGGGCCCGGCCTCACCCAGTTGTGCGGCCGTCTGCTCCAGGCCGCCCGCCCCGGCGCCCTGCGTCTCCTGGCCGGCCGCGTCCTCATGGAGGAGTCGCACCGCATCGGCCGTCCCCTCGGCGTGGTGGCCGCCGTCGCCGCCGCGGCGTACGTGTCCACCACGGTGTACGACGGCGACGGACCGGCCTTCGGCCCACTGAGCACCCTGGGAGCCGTCCTCGTGGCGGGCTGCACGGTGGCCACCCTCCTCACCGCGGCCGTCGAGGCCAGACACGCCCGTGCCGACACCAGGGACGCCCTGCTGCGGTTGGGCGCGCCCCCGACCACCCTGCGCGCCGCCGCGGCCGTGCGAGCCGCCGCCCTGCTCGCCCTGTTCGGTCCGCTGACCCTGATCGTCGCGGTGCTGGCGGCGCTGCCGCTGACCCACTGACCCACCGACCCCGCTGCCCCGCTGCCCCGCGGAGAACCCTTCGAAGAACTTCTCGAAGAAAGTCGCGAACCGGCGATGAGTTCCGCGGGCCCGTCCCGTCTACCTCTTCGAACGGCACGACAACAGCAGCGCCCCGACGGGAGAGGCCCCCATGTACCAGCAGATGATCTTCCTGAACCTGGCCACCAACGACCTCGACGCCTCCAAGAAGTTCTTCGTCGAGCTGGGGTACGAGATCAACGCCCAGTTCAGCGACGACACCACCGCCTCGATCCCGCTCAGCGAGACCATCGTCGTGATGGTGCACACGCCGCAGAAGTACCGCGAGTTCACGAAGAAGGAGATCGTGGACTCGACGAAGTCCAGCGAGGTGCTGATCGCGCTGAGCGCCGAGAGCCGCGAGAAGGTCGACGAGCTGGTGGAGAAGGCGGTCGCGGCCGGCGGCTCGGTCACCGGCGAGACCCAGGACCACGGCTTCATGTACGGCCGTGCCTTCGACGACGTCGACGGCCACACCTTCGAGGTCGTGTGGATGGACCCGGCGGCGGTCCAGGGCTGATCCGGGCGCAGGCCTAGCATGGGCGGGTGGATCCGACACCCGCCCAGCCCAAGGCCCGCCCACAGCCCGGGTCACCGTCCCAGTCCCAGTCCCAGTCCCAGTCCCACCACGCCTCTCACGACCGGGAGATCGAGAGCCTCGCCGAGTTCGACCGGGTCGTCTCGGCGCACGGCACTCTCGCCCATCACCGCGTCCAGGCCGTCGACCTGACGGCCCGTACGGACGCCCTGCTCGCCGCGGACCCCACGGGCGCCGTCTTCCTCGGCTGCCCGATGGACCCCGGCGCGGCCGCCCGGGTGCGCGCCGCCGGCGCCCTGGTCTTCCCGCCCATACCGGGCCTGCCCGTAGACCCCTACCGGGGCCACGTCTACTCCCCCGGCGAGCTGTACGCCTCTCTCGACGAGGGCTACGAGGCGACACCCGACGCCCTCGCCTACGACTGGTTCCAGCAGACCAGGACCGACGGGGACGTCTTCGCCTCCATGCTGCGCGCGATCCACGACGACGCCGTGTCGGACGCGCTGGACGAACTCGTCGCCGGCGCCCGGGTGGTGGGTGTCATGGGTGGACACGCCATGGCGCGCGGCACCCTGGAGTACGCGGGCGCCGCGCGCCTGGGGCGCGAACTGGCCCGCGCCGGTCTCACGGTGGCCACGGGCGGCGGCCCGGGCGCGATGGAGGCGGCGAACCTCGGCGCGTACGCGGCCCCGTTCGACGACGGGATGCTCGACGACGCCCTGACGCTGCTCGCCAAGGTCGCCTCGTTCACGCCGTCGATCGCCGACTGGGCGCGGTCCGCCTTCGAGGTGCGCGAACGCTGGCCCGGTGGCGGTGGATCGGTCGGCATCCCGACCTGGTTCTACGGCCACGAGCCGCCCAACGCCTTCGCCGCGCACATCGCCAAGTACTTCGCCAACGCGACCCGCGAGGACGGCCTGCTGGCCCGCTCCAACGCGGGCGTGGTGTTCCTGCCGGGCGCGGCCGGCACCCTCCAGGAGATCTTCGACAACGCGACGCCGAACTACTACGAGTCGCGCGGCGAGCCCACGCCGATGGTGCTCGTGGACCGGGAGCACTGGACCCGGACGCTGCCGGCGTGGCCGCTGCTGACCTCGCTGGCGAAGGGGCGCGCTATGGAGTCCCGGATCGCACTGGTCGACCGGATCGAGGAGGCTCCCGAGGCACTGAAACGTGTCGGCGGTTAATAAGGCGGTAAAGTCAACAGCCGTGGCTGGCATATGCGTTGACAGTTCTTATGCACCGCTTATAGACCAGTGAGGCTCATGGGTGTGCTGATGCCGTCTCTTCGAGCGTCGGCACTCTCTCCACCCCCCGCATCTGCGCTCCCGTAAAGGACAAAAGTGGCAGTCCTGTCCATAATCAGCCGCACGGCATCACGCCGTAGCGTCCGCGCCCTCGGCGTCGTCGCCGCCTCCGCGGCCCTGGCACTCAGCGCCTCCGGCACCGCCCTCGCCTGCAACATCAGCGAGTTCTCCGCCGCCGCCGAGTGCGACGGCGAGAAGGGTGTCATCACCGTCACCGACGTGGACCCCGCCGGCGTCCCGGCCACCGTCACCGTCTACCTGCAGAACAACGGTGCCGACGCCGAGAAGGTCGGCCAGCAGACGGTCAAGGGCACGCGCGAGGGCAGCACCATCACCTTCGCCGCCGACTGGAAGCCGAACGCGGAGTACCGCATCCACGTCAAGGCCGCCCAGTACGTCGACGAGGACATCAAGCCGAACCTCACGACCCCGTCGACCCCCTGCAAGACCGAGGACACGCCGACCCCGACCCCGTCGGAGAGTTCCTCGACCCCGTCCGACGAGACGGAGACCCCGGCCCCCGAGCCGTCCACCTCGGCCCCCGCGCCGTCGCAGGACGAGAGCACCGCTCCGGCGGCCGTGCCGAACGACAACGCACCGTCCCCGGCGGCCGGTGACTCCAACCTCGCCGAGACCGGTGCCAACTCCAACACCGGCATGATCGCCGGCATCGCGGCGGCCCTGGTCGCCGTCGGTGGTGGCGCGGTCTTCTTCGGCCTGCGCCGTCGCGGAGCGAACAGCAGTAGCTGACGCCCGCACTGCGGTTCACGCACGGCGGTGGCCCGTCCCGATCCGGGGCGGGCCACCGTCGTGTCAGCCGAACGTCGCCTTTTCCAGCCAGAGTTCGAGCAGCCCCCGGTCACCGAGCACCTCGAGTCCCGGGGCGTCCAGCGGCAGTCGGCCGTAGAAGGCCAGCAGCACGTCCGTGAGCGGGCCGTGCAGCACCACGGTGGCCTTGGTGGCCTTCTCGTGGCCTCGGCGCCAGATGATGCCGTCGTCGGGAAGCTCGATCAGCCACTCGGCGTTCAGTTCCGCCGGGGTGTCGGTGGCGTGCAGGTGAAGGCTGCTGCCCGGGGCGCGCAGTTCGTTCACCGCCGCGCCGGGAAGGACCCGCTGCACGAACCGCACGATGTCCAGCCACTCGTCGACCGCGTCGGCCGCCACGTCGGGCGCGACCGCCGGGAGCGGCAGGTCCGCCGCCAGTGCGGCGTCCGCGCCGTGGACGACGAGTTCGTGGGTCACCCGCCGCGCCCAGAAGCCCGCCGTGTCGATACCGGCCCATGACCACGCGTGCGCGTCCGGTCCGGCCTCCCGCAACGCCTCGACGACCACCTCGCCGGACTCCGCCAGCCACGCGTCCAGCGCCGCCGCGTCCCCGGTCGTCGCGGGCCCCTCGGTGCCCGGTGCGCGGTCCATCGGGACGTCCTCCTCGGCGCGGGTGCCGACGATCAGCCCGGTCCAGCGCAGGGCCCGGCCCACGTGCCGCACCAGATCCTCCAGGGTCCAGTCCGGGCAGGTCGGCACGGTGGCGGACAGGTCCGCACCGGACGTGACCACGGCCCTGAGCCCGGCCGTCATGTGAACGATTTCGTCGCAGTACCGGTCGTGCGCGAGGAGTGTCATGCGGTCACCCTATGAGCGCGACGATCACCCGAGCACGACGATTTCCGCCGCGTCGAACTCCACTCCCACCGCGTCCCCGACCTCCGGCGCCGAGCGCAGCGCGCACGCCGCCTCCAGGCGGGGCGCGTCCTCGGGCTGGAGGCGGACGGCGACGTGGGTGCCGCGGAAGGTGCGGGCCGTGACCGTGCAGCGCAGGCCCTCGTCGGCGGGGACGACACGGACCCCGGCGGGCCGCACGAGCAGCGTCCGCGTGCCCTGCGGGGCGTCCTCGGGAACCGGCACCTTGCCCCACGGGGTGTCCGCGGCCTGACCGGCGACGGAGGCGTCGACCACGTTGTCGAAACCGAGGAAGCGGGCCACGAACGCGTCCGCCGGCCGCTGCCACACCTCAAGAGGCGTGCCGGACTGCGCGATTCGCCCGTCCCGCATCACCACGACCCGGTCGGCGAGCGCGAAGGCCTCGCCCTGGTCGTGTGTCACGGCGAGCACGGTGGTGCCCAACCGGCTGAACAGCTCCCGCAGTTCGACCACCAGGCGCTCCCGCAGCGAGCGGTCGAGCTGGCCGAGCGGCTCGTCCAGCATCAGCAGCCGGGGCCGGGGCGCGAGGGCGCGGGCCAGCGCCACCCGCTGCTGCTCACCGCCGGACAGCGCGGCGACGGACCGGCGGGCGGCGCCCGGCAGCCCGACCAGCTCCAGCAACTCCGCGACCCGGGCTTGCTGTTCACTGCGGGAAGCGCCGCGCATCCGCGGCCCGAAGGCGATGTTTCCGGCCACGTCCCGCTGCGGGAAAAGCTGGTGGTCCTGGAACATCAGCCCAACCTCGCGCTTGTGCGCGGGCGCCCCCGACTGGTCCCGCCCGTCCAGCGAGACCCGTCCGGCGTCCAGCGGCTGGAGCCCGGCGACCGCCCGCAGGAGCGTCGACTTGCCGCTGCCGCTGGGCCCGAGCACGCACACCACCTCGTGCTCGGCGACCCCCAGGTCGACGTCGTCGAGCACGGCCCGTCCGCCGAAGCGAACGGTCGCGCCCTCAAGGCTCAGCAGCATCCCTGGATCACCCGCAAACCTAGGCGCATCTCTAGAACTCCCCGCTCCGGTCGGTCCGCAGTCGCTCCAGCACCACCAGGGCCACGGCGCACACCAGCATCAGAATCGTCGAAAGGGCCATCGCCTGGCCGTAGTTCATGTCCCCGGGCCGCCCAAGGAGCCGCGCCACGGCGACCGGCAGCGTCGGGTTGTCGGGCCGTGCGATGAACACGGTCGCCCCGAACTCCCCCAGGGACACCGCGAAGGCGAACCCGGCCGCGACCAGCAGGGCGCGCCGGACCATCGGCAGGTCCACTTCACGCCACACCCGCCACGGCGACGCCCCCAGCACCGCCGCCGCCTCCCGCAGCCGTCCGTCCACCGCCCGCAGCACCGGCAGCATGGTCCGTACGACGAAGGGGACGCCCACCAGCGCCTGCGCGAGCGGCACCAGGATCCAGGAGGACCTGAGGTCCAGCGGGGGTTCGTCCAGCGCGATCAGGAATCCGAAGCCGACCGTCACGGCCGACACCCCGAGCGGCAGCATCAGCAGCGCGTCGAACCCGCGCACGAAGCGGCCCGCGTCGCGCCGGGTGAGCGCGGTCGCGGCCAGCGCGCCGATCGCCACGGCGATGGCGGTGGCGGCGACGGCGTACTGGAGGGAGTTGCCGATCGCCTCGATCGGCGGGACGAGGAAGGCGCCGCCGTCCTCGCGGGTCAGCGCCCGGTAGTAGCCGAAGTCGGCGGCGCCCAGTGAACGCTGGACCAGCACCGCGAGCGGCAGCACCAGCAGGACGACGATGACGCCCAGAACCCCGGCGAGCAGCGTCCACTGCCCGGCTCCGCGCGGCCGGCGCGCGGTCGTGGCCGCGTCCACCAGCCTGAGGGCCGTCTCACGCCGCCGTACCGTCCAGGCGTGCACGGCGAGGACGGCGACGACCGCCGCGAACTGGATCAGCGTCAGCACGGCGGCCGTGGACAGGTCGAAGAGCTGCGAGGTCTGGCGGTAGATCTCCACCTCCAGCGTGGAGAAGGTGGGCCCGCCGAGGATCTGGACGACACCGAAGGAGGTGAAGGTGAACAGGAACACCATCAGCGCGGCGGCGGCCACGGCGGGCGCGAGCGCGGGCAGGGTGACCTGCCGCCAGGCTTTCAGCCGCGAGGCGCCGAGCATGCGCGCGGCCTCCTCCTGCCGCGGGTCGAGTTGCGACCACAGGCCGCCTACGGTGCGTACGACGACGGCGTAGTTGAAGAAGACGTGCGCGAGCAGGATCGCCCACACCGTGGTGTCCAGGCGCAGGCCCCACAGCTCGTCGAGCAGCCCGCCGCGCCCGACCATGGCCAGGAACGCCGTGCCGACGACGACCGTGGGCAGCACGAACGGCACGGTCACCACGGCCCGCAGGACCTGCTTGCCGGGGAAGTCGAAACGGGCGAAGACATACGCGCCGGGCAGCGCGATCAGCAGCGTGAGCGCGGTGGAGGCCAGCGCCTGCCAGGTGGTGAACCACAGCACGTGGCGGACGCCGGACTGTGCGAGCACGTCGCCGATGCGGCCGAACTGCCAGACCCCGTCGACCTCGAGTCCGCGCGCGACGATCGCGGCGACGGGGTAGGCGAAGAACACCGCGAAGAACGCGACGGGCACGGCCATCAGGGCGAGCCGCGCCGCGCTCCCGCGACGGCTCCCACCACGGCTCCCGCGGCGGCTCTCACCACGGCGGTCTCGCGGGGCCTTCGTGTCGCCCGCTCCGGTCACTTCAGTACGAGCGAGGTCCACGACTTGACCCACTGGTCGCGGTTGTCGGCGATCTTCGCCGGGTCCATGGTCTCCGGGTCCTTCGCCTGCGGCCCGAACCTCACGAACGACTGGGGGATCTGCGCGCCCTCCCGCACCGGGTACACGAACATGTTCAGCGGCATGTCGTCCTGGAAGGTCTTGCTGATCAGGAAGTCGAGGAGCGCCTTGCCGCCCTCGGGGTTCCCGGCGTTGCTGAGCAGGCCCGCGTACTCGACCTGGCGGAAGCAGGTGCCGGTGGCGACGCCCGTCGGTGCGGTGGCCGGCTGCGGGTCGGCGTAGATGACCTCGGCGGGCGGGGAGGAGGCGTAGGAGACGACCAGGGGGCGGTCGCCCTTGGCCTTCTTGCCGCCGGACGAGCCGGAGAACTCCTCGTTGTACGCCTGCTCCCAACTGTCGACGACCTTGACGCCGTTGTCCTTGAGCTTCTGCCAGTAGTCCTGCCAGCCCTCGTCGCCGTACTTCGCGGCGGTGCCGAGCAGGAAGCCGAGGCCGGGCGAGGAACTGCCCGCGTTCTCGGTGACGAGCAGGTCCTTGTACGCGGGCTTGACCAGGTCGTCGAAGGACTTGGGCGGGGTCAGGCCGTGCTTGCTGAAGTACGCCTTGTCGTAGTTCACGCAGATGTCGCCGGTGTCGACGGGCGTGACCCGGTGCTTGTCCTGGTCGGCCCGGTACTCGGGCAGGACCAGGTCGGAGCCCTTCGGCTCGTACGGCTGGAACAGGCCGTTGTCGAGGGCGCGGGACAGCAGGGTGTTGTCGACGCCGAAGAAGACGTCGCCCTGGGGGTTGTCCTTGGTGAGGATGGCCTTGTTGACGGCCTGCCCGGCGTCGCCGTCCTCCAGCACCTCGACCTTGTAGCCGGAGTTCTTCTCGAAGGCGGCGATGACGTCCTTGGACGCGGCCCACGAGTCGTGGCTGACCAGCGTCACGGTCTTGGAGTCGCCGGAGCCGTCGGCGTCGTCGGACGACGATCCGCAGGCGGCCAGCGTGCCGACCATGCCGAGGCCGACGGCCAGGACACTGACCTTCTTGGTGATGCTCACTGAATTCCTCCTGGGTGACCAGGAGAAGACGCGGCCCCGCCCGGAACCCCTGGTGAGGGTCCCGGGCAGGGCGCAACAGCTCGAGTGATGACCGATCTCCCTACCCAGAATGACCTGGGCCAGGTTCGGAGGGTCTGCGGCCGGTGCCGCACTCTCAGCGCTGTGGCGCTCCCCTGTCGGAATATGAAGATGTGGTTACTGTGATTCTGTACTGACGTCGGTCAGGTTACCGCTCGCTTGCGGCGAGCTGACCACACGCCCCGTCGATCTCCTGCCCACGGGTGTCCCGGATCGTCACCGGCACACCGTGCGCCGCGATCGCCTCCACGAACGCCTTCTCGTCCTCGGGCCGCGAGGCGGTCCACTTCGAGCCGGGCGTGGGGTTGAGCGGGATGAGGTTGACGTGCACCGGCCTGCCCTTGAGCATCCGCCCGAGACGGTCGCCGCGCCAGGCCTGGTCGTTGATGTCGCGGATCAGCGCGTACTCGATGGACAGCCGGCGCCCGGACCTCGCCGCGTACTCGAACCCGCTGTCCAGCACCTCGCGCACCTTCCACCGCGTGTTGACGGGGACGAGGGTGTCGCGCAGCTCGTCGTCGGGCGCGTGCAGCGAGATGGCGAGGCGGCACTTGAAGCCCTCGTCGGCGAACCGGTTGATCGCCGGGACGAGGCCGACCGTGGAGACGGTGATGCCGCGCTGGGAGAGCCCCAGCCCGTCCGGCTCGGGGTCGGTGAGGCGGCGGATCGAGCCGACGACGCGGTTGTAGTTGGCGAGGGGCTCGCCCATGCCCATGAACACGATGTTGCTGAGCCGCGCGGGACCCCCCGGGACGTCGCCGTCCCTGAGCGCGCGCATACCGTCCACGATCTGGTGCACGATCTCGGCGGTCGACAGGTTCCGGTCGAGGCCGGCCTGGCCGGTGGCGCAGAACGGGCAGTTCATGCCGCAGCCGGCCTGGGAGCTGATGCACATGGTCACCCGGTCCGGGTAGCGCATCAGAACCGACTCGACGAGCGTCCCGTCGAACAGCTTCCACAGCGTCTTGCGCGTGGTCCCCTCGTCGGTCGACAGATGCCGCACGACCGTCATCAGCTCGGGCAGCAGCGCCTCCCGGAGCCCCTGGCGGGAACCGGCGGGGATGTCGGTCCACTGCTCGGGGTCGTGCGCGTACCGCGCGAAGTAGTGCTGCGAGAGCTGCTTCGCACGAAACGGCTTCTCACCGATCGCGGCGACCGCCTCCTTGCGCTCGGCGGGCGTGAGGTCGGCGAGGTGCCGCGGCGGCCGCTTCGCTCCGCGGGGTGCGGCGAAGGTCAGCTCACCGGGGACTGGACGGGCCACGGTCGGACAACTCCTCATGACGGCGGGCCTGTGTGGCAACACCCCCGCGTCGGCGGGGAGGACGGCAGAGCCATGCCGAAGCCAGGAGACCTCACTGGAACACCCCCGCGTCGGCGGGGACACACGGAAGGGCCCGCAGCCAGACGCCGCGGGCCCTTCCAGGCTACCTGATCGCTGTCAACCCGACCCGACGAAGATCACGAACAGCAGCCACACCACCGGTGCCGTCGGCAGGAGCGAGTCCAGGCGGTCCATGCTGTATCAATTCGCGGCTACCGCCGCGCGGCGCCGTGGCCTGCACTCACCCGGACCCCACAAAGACGACCAGCAGCAGCCACACCACCGGTGCCGTCGGCAGCAGGCTGTCCAGGCGGTCCATGATGCCGCCGTGGCCCGGCAGGAGGGTGCCCATGTCCTTGATGCCGAGGTCACGCTTGATCATGGACTCGCCGAGGTCGCCCAGGGTGGCGCTGACGGCGACGACGAGGCCGAGCAGCAGGCCCTGCCACCAGGTGCCGTCGTCGATCAGGAACTGCACGCACAGCGCGCCCGCCACCATCGCGAACGCCACCGCTCCCAGCAGGCCCTCGCGGGTCTTGCCGGGGCTGATGCGCGGGGCCAGCTTGGTCCTGCCGAAGCGCCAGCCGACGGCGTAGGCGCCGGTGTCGCTGACGACCGTCAGTATCAGGAAGACCAGGACACGCCACGCACCGTCGTCCGCCATCAGCATCATGGCGACGAACGTGGCCAGGAACGGCACGTAGAACGCCGCGAACAGGCCCGCCGTGACGTCCTTGAGGTAGCCCTCCGGCGGCTCGGTCATCCGCCACACCAGGACCGCGAGCGCGGTGAGCGCCATGGCGACCCAGGCGCCCTCGGCACCGCGCGCGTACCCGGCGACGACCATCGCCGCGCCGCCGATCGCGAGCGGCACGAGGGGCGCCTTGATGCCCTTGCGCTCCTCCAGCCGCTTGGTCAGCTCCCACAGCCCCACCACGACGGCGACCACGATCACGCCGACGAAGACGGCCTTGACGACGAACAGCGACGCGACGATCACCACGCCGAGCCCGACGCCGACCCCTATCGCGGCACCCAGGTCGCGCCCCGCGCTCTTCTTCTGCGGCGACGGCTGAGGGTGCGCCGGGTGCGGGGCGTCGGGCATGGGCTCCGGATTCTGCGGCACCGCCGCATACGGCTGCGCCGACGGGTTCTGGTCGCGATAGGGCTCGTCGCGAAACGGCTCGTCGCGAGAGGGCTGGTCGTGGAACGGCTCGTCCCGGAACAGGGGACCACTCAGCCGAGCGGTCCCCTGGTCGTCGTCCTGGTCTCCGCCGTGTTCGGGTACGTCGGGCACGATCGGCATGGGGCGAGTCTGCTGCGCGTAGTGCGCATCGTATGCGGGACCCGCCGGGTCGGCGCCCTGGGCGGGTCCCTGGTCGGACGGCCCCCAGTACCCGGCTTGTGGCGGCGCCCCCCAGGAAGAGTCGTTCATCAGACCTCGAGCAGTTCCGCTTCCTTGTGCTTCAGGAGCTCGTCCACCTGGGCGACGTACTTGGCGGTGGTGTCGTCGAGCTCCTTCTCCGCACGGCGGCCCTCGTCCTCGCCGACCTCGCCGTCCTTGACCATCTTGTCGATGGCGTCCTTGGCCTTGCGGCGTACGGAGCGGATCGAGACCTTGGCGTCCTCGGCCTTCGCCTTGGCGACCTTGATGTACTCGCGGCGACGCTCCTCGGTGAGCTCGGGGAACGTCACCCGGATGATGTTGCCGTCATTGCTCGGGTTGACGCCCAGGTCGGAGTCGCGGATCGCCTGCTCGATGTTGCGCAGGGCCGTCTTGTCGAAGGGGGTCACCACGGCCATGCGCGGCTCGGGCACGGAGAACGAGGCCAGTTGGTTGATCGGCGTCGGCGCGCCGTAGTAGTCGGCCACGATCTTGTTGAACATCGCCGGGTGCGCACGGCCGGTGCGGATCGCGGCGAAGTCCTCCTTGGCGACCACGACGGCCTTCTCCATCTTCTCCTCGGCCTCGAGGAGGGTCTCTTCGATCACCACTTGCTCCTGCGTGTCTTGAGTAGGCCCGGCTGCGGTTCCCTGACGGGTCGTCGGCCGGCTGCGTCGCGTTCTTCCTGCACGGTTCCCGACCGGCGGGACATTGTCCATCCCCCGGCCCGGTCCCGTCCCGTCCGTCCCCCGGACAGGTGGCGTCCGCGGACGGGGGGTGTTCTCCGGTCAGTCCCGGCTGCCCTGGTCACCCACAAGCGTGCCGATCTTCTCACCCTTGACGGCGCGGGCGATATTGCCCTCCTTCAGCAGCTCGAAGACCACGATGGGGAGGCTGTTGTCGCGGCAGAGCGTGACGGCCGTCGCGTCGGCGACCTTCAGGTTCTGGGTGATGACCTCGCCGTAGCCGAGCGCGTCGAACTTCACGGCGTCCGGGTTGGTCTTCGGGTCGGAGTCGTAGACCCCGTCCACGCCGTTCTTGCCCATGAGGAGGGCCTCGGCGTCGATCTCGAGGGCGCGCTGGGCGGCGGTGGTGTCGGTGGAGAAGTAGGGCATGCCCATGCCGGCGCCGAAGATGACCACGCGGCCCTTCTCCAGGTGGCGCACGGCGCGCAGCGGGATGTACGGCTCGGCGACCTGGCCCATGGTGATGGCGGTCTGCACGCGGCAGTCGACGCCCTCCTTCTCCAGGAAGTCCTGGAGGGCCAGGCAGTTCATCACGGTGCCGAGCATGCCCATGTAGTCGGAGCGGGCGCGGTCCATGCCGCGCACCTGCAGTTCGGCGCCGCGGAAGAAGTTGCCGCCGCCGATGACGATGGCGACCTGCGCGCCGTCGCGTACGACGGCCGCGATCTCGCGGGCGATGGCGTGCACCACGTCGGGGTCGACGCCCAGGCCCCCACCGCCGGAGAAGGCCTCTCCGGACAGCTTCAGCATGAAACGGCCGCCTACTTTGCCGTCGTCGCTCTTCTCGGCCTTGGTGGTGGTCATGGAGATCTCGTCTCTTCTACGTGGGTCACACACACGAAGAAGGCCACTGCCGGTGGGGGCGTGTTTCGCATCCCATACGCGGCAATGGCCTCCTCGTCAGATCTGCTGTCGCCCGCCGCCACGCGCGCGTACGCAACGGCATACGCGAACGGCGCCGACGACTGCTGTCGACCCTACCGGGGTCGCGCGTCCGTCGCGGTACGGACTCAGATGCCGACCTTGATGCGCGAGAAGCGCTTCAGGCTGACACCGGCCTCCTCCAGCACCTTCTGGACGGACTTCTTGTTGTCCAGGGCGTAGGGCTGGCCGAGCAGGGTGGCGTCCTTGAAGAAGCCGTTGACGCGACCCTCGACGATCTTCGGCAGGGCGGCCTCGGGCTTGCCCTCGGCGCGGGTGGTCTCCTCGGCGACGCGGCGCTCGGACTCGACGACCTCGGCCGGGACGTCCTCCTTGGAGAGGTACTTCGGCGCGAAGGCGGCGATGTGCTGGGCGACGCCCTTGGCGATCTCGGCGTTGGGCTTGTCCAGCTCCACGAGGACACCGATCTGCGGGGGCAGGTCAGGCATCGTGCGGTGCATGTACGCGGTCACGAAGCCGCCGGAGAACTGCGCGAAGCGGTCCAGGACGATCTTCTCGCCGAGGTTGGCGTTGGCCTCGTCCACGTACGCCTGGACGGTCTTGCCGGGCTCGATCTCGGAGGCGAGCAGGGCCTCGAGGTCGGCCGGGGCGGCCTTGGCGACGTGCTCGGCGATGGTCTTGGCGACGTTCTGGAACCTCTCGCCCTTGGCGACGAAGTCCGTCTCGCACTTCAGCTCGACGATGACACCCGAGGTGTTGTCGTCGGCGATGACCGAGACGACCGCGCCGTTCTCGGCAGAGCGGCCCTCGCGCTTGGCGACGCCCTTCTGACCCTTGATACGGAGCGCCTCGACGGCCTTGTCGACGTTGCCCTCGGCCTCGTCCAGCGCCTTCTTGCAGTCCATCATGCCGGCGCCGGTGAGCTCGCGGAGCTTCTTGACGTCGGCGGCGGTGTAGTTCGCCATGTTTCCGGAATCTCTCTCGAAGTCTGAAGATCTACGGGCCGGACGGCGGAGGCTTCGCAGCCCCCGCCGTCCAGAACCCGAAGGTGGTGAGGGTCAGGCCTGCTCGGCGTCCGTGGCCGGAGCCTCGGCGGCGGGCGCCTCGGCAGCGGGCGCCTCGTCGGCGGGGGCGGCCTCGGCGGCCGGAGCCTCGGTGGCCTCGGCAACCGGGGCGGCCTCGGCGTCGGCGTCGGCAGCCGGAGCCTCGGCGGGCTTCTCGGCGGCCTCGGCGTCGGCGTCGTCCTTCTTCTCGGCCTTCTCGGCCTTCTCGGCCTTCTCGCCCTCGAGCAGGTCGCGCTCCCACGCGGCGAGCGGCTCACCGGCGGCCTTGTCACCCTTGGCGCCACCGGCGGCGCCGGAGCGGGCGATGAGGCCCTCGGCGACGGCGTCGGCGATCACGCGGGTGAGCAGGGTGACGGAGCGGATCGCGTCGTCGTTGCCCGGGATCTTGTAGTCGACCTCGTCGGGGTCGCAGTTGGTGTCGAGGATGGCGACGACCGGGATGTTGAGCTTCCGGGCCTCGCCGACCGCGATGTGCTCCTTCTTGGTGTCCACGATCCAAACGGCGCTGGGCACCTTGGACATCTCGCGGATACCGCCGAGGGTCTTCTCCAGCTTGGCCTTCTCGCGGGAGAGGACCAGCAGCTCCTTCTTGGTGAGGCCGGAGGCGGCCACGTCCTCGAAGTCGATCTGCTCGAGCTCCTTCAGGCGCTGCAGGCGCTTGTAGACGGTCGAGAAGTTGGTGAGCATGCCGCCCAGCCAGCGCTGGTTGACGTAGGGCATGCCGACGCGGGTGGCCTGCTCGGCGATGGCCTCCTGCGCCTGCTTCTTCGTGCCGACGAACATGACCGTGCCGCCGTGGGCGACGGTCTCCTTGACGAACTCGTAGGCGCGGTCGATGTACGACAGCGACTGGAGCAGGTCGATGATGTAGATGCCGTTGCGCTCCGTGAAGATGAACCGCTTCATCTTCGGGTTCCAACGACGGGTCTGGTGACCGAAGTGGACGCCGCTTTCCAGCAGCTCCCGCATCGTGACGACGGCCATGGCCGCATCTCCTCGAGTTTCTCGGTTGTGCCGCGGAAGCCGGACGGCTCCCGCGCCTGACGCCCGCGTTGCGCCGTGCCGCTGAGGACCGAGAGGCGCTGACACCAGCCTTGGGAGGCTTCATGTCGGGGCGTGCGAAGTCGACCCGGTGACCCGGATCGCCACCAGAAGTGTACGGGACCCGCGGGGTACCGGGTGACGCGGCTGTCCACAAGCGGAGCGCGGTCCACAGGGCCGGGCGGCGGTCGGCCCTGGTGCGGGACGGTGCTCGCATGCGAACGAGGCGAATGGCGAGTACGAGTACGTGTGCGGGGGCGAGTGGGAGTGCGTGGGCGTGGGCCTGGGTGGTGCTGCTGCTGACCGTCGTGGTCCCGGGTCCGTCGCGTCCCGCGCCGGCGGCGGCCGCCGTGACGGCCGCGGCGGACTTCGGCAGGAAGGTCCCGGACCCGGCGGTGCCGGCCGTGGCCCGGCACTGGCCGGTCGGCACCCGGCCCGCCGTCCTGCGGGGCTGGGAGCCCCCGGCAACCCCGTACGGACCGGGCCACCGCGGTGTGGACCTCGCCGCGGCGGGCGGGGCACCGGTGCGGGCGGTGGCGGCGGGGCGGGTGTCGTTCGCGGGGCGGGTGGCGGGCCGGGGCGTCGTCTCACTGGAGCTGACGGGAACGGGGGACCCGCCTCTGCGGACGACGTACGAGCCGGTCGAGGCGGCGGTGGAGAAGGGCGACGAGGTGGCGGCGGGCGAGGTGCTGGGCACGGTGGAACCGACGGGCTCCCACTGCGCGGCCTGCCTGCACTGGGGGCTGCTGCGCGGCGAGGTCTATCGGAACCCGCTCTCCCTGCTCCCGCCGTGGCTGCTGGACGCGGGTCCGTCGCGACTGCTGCCGGTGCTGGGGGTGCCCCTGCCCGGCGGCGCGGCGGTCAGCCCCGTACGCCCCGCAACGCCATGGAGACCGCCGCCCGGGTGATCACCGTCGGCTCCTCCGCCGCCCCCAGCTCGATCCGCCGCACGGCCGCGTCCACGACGCCCTGGAGCAGCATGGCCGCCAGCCGCGGCTCTCCGTGCCCCATCTCCCCCAGCGCCTCGACGATCATCGCGATCAGCCCACCGTGCGCGGCCCGGATCTTCTCCCGCGCGCCGGCGTCCAGCTCGCTCGCGGAGATGGCCACCACGGCCCGGTGCCGCCGGTCGCCGACCAGGTCGAGCTGCCCCCGCACATACGCCTCGACCTTGGCCTCCGGGGCCGTCTCGCGCTCCATCGCCGCCTCGACCTCCGCGGCCCAGACCGGGAAGTCGACGGCGCACAGCTCCTCGACCACCGCGGCTCGCGAGCGGAAGTACTCGTAGACGGACGACCTGGCAAGTCCCGTCCGTTCGGCGAGGGCGGGGAAGGTCAGCGCCTCCGTTCCGCCGTCGGACAGCAGGGAGCGTGCCGCGTCCAGCAGGGCGGCACGCTGCATCGACCGGTGCTCGGCCACAGAGGCCGCTCGAATCCTTGGCACGTCACCACTTTACGGACGCGCCACGCCGTACGGGAGTCACTCACCCGACCGTACGACCGCCGACGGGGTCACGGGCAGGGCCGACAGCGGGGCCTGTCGCGTGCCGTAAGCCCAGGTCAGCGGCCGAAACTGGCCAGCTTGGCGCGCAGTTGCAACACCGACTTGGTGTGAATCTGACTGACCCGGCTCTCGGTCACGCCCAGCACGTTCCCGATCTCGGCGAGTGTGAGGCCCTCGTAGTAGTACAGCGTGACGACGGTCTTCTCCCGCTCCGGCAGCGTGTTGATCGCCCGCGCCAGGAGCCGCCGCAGTTCCCGGCCCTCGGCGATCTCCACCGGATCGTCGGCGGCGGTGTCCTCCAGCGTGTCCATCAGGCTCAGCCGGTCGCCGCCCTCGCTCCCCGCGTGCAGCAACTCCTCCAGGGCGACCACGTTGGCCAGCGACAACTGGCTGAAGACCGCATGGAGATCCTCCACCGCGATCCCCATCTCCGCGGCCACCTCGCTCTCCGAGGGGGTGCGCCGCAGCCGTGCCTCCAGCGTCGCGTAGGCGCGCTCCACGTTGCGCGCCTTCTGCCGCACCGACCGCGGGATCCAGTCCAGCGCCCGCAGTTCGTCGATCATCGCGCCCCGGATCCGGGTGATCGCGTACGTCTCGAACTTGATCTCGCGGTCGACGTCGAACTTCTCGATGGCGTCGATCAGCCCGAACACCCCGGAGGAGACGAAGTCGGCCTGCTCGACATTGGGCGGCAGTCCCACGCTCACCCGGCCGGCCACGTACTTCACGAGGGGCGAGTAGTGCAGGATCAGCTGTTCCCGCAGCCGCTCGTCGCCGGTCGTCTTGTACGACCGCCACAGCTCGTCGAGCGTCGAGGGGGCGGACGGTCGCACGCTGCCACCGTCGCGGGCGGCTGGGGGGATCGCCGCCCGGTCGGACCCGGAGGTGTGCTGGGGCATTCGTCGCCTAGTGCCGTTCTGCCGTGTTGTGGTGTGCCTGAGGCCGCCGGCCTGCTGTCTGGTTGTCGCCTGCTGTCGGCCGTCTGCGTGGGGGTCATCGTGAGCGTAGCGTGACTGGACCGTCGCGGTGTGCGAAGAAGCGGGTGAGGGCGGTACGCAGATACGTTCCGCTGAACGCTCTACAGGGGGGACGATGATCGCTCTGGGTGATCACTCGAATACCTCAACTGCCAGAATCCCCACGGGCGTCGGGGTTCCCCCGGACGGCCGAACACGGTGCGTCAGCACGGGCTGCGACCTCCGCGGACCGAGATCATCGCCTGGCGTGTCAACTTCCAGCCGTCGCCGTGTCGTTCGACGTAACCAAGTGCTCGAAGTTCGTACAGTCTCGCGATCGCGTCGTCCTGCGTGGTCTGGGCCCGGCGTGCCACCTCCGCCGCCGTCGCCGTTCCCCGCGCGGGGAGCCCGGCCAGCACCTGGCGGGTCCGGGGTTCCAGGAGGTCGGTGGGGAGGACCGGCCCGCGCCGCTCCGGGGACAGCTCCCCCATGTCGCCGACCAGTTCGACCACCTCGGCGGCGTCGCCGACGAGTACCGCGTCGCCGCGCAGCAGCTCGTGCACGCCGGCGGAGAGCGCGCTGGTCGCCGGCCCCGGCACGCCCATCACATGCCGGCCCAGGCGCCGAGCCGCCCGTGCGGTGACCAGGGAACCGCTGCGGTAGGCGGCCTCGACGACCACGGTGCCCCGGGTGAGCGCGGCGATCACGCGGTTGCGCAGGATGAATCTGCTCGGCGTCGGATGGTCGCCCGGTGGCAGCTCTCCGACGACCAGGCCCTGGTCGGCGATCCTGGTGATCAGGGCGGTGTGCCCGGGAGGGTAGGGGCGGTCGACACCGCAGGCGAGAACCGCCGCGGTGGCACCGCCGGCGCCGAGGGCCCCTCGGTGGGCCGCGCCGTCGACGCCGTAGGCGCCGCCGGACACCACGACCCAGCCGCGCTCGGCGAGGCCGGCGGCGAGCGTGGCCGCCATGTGGGCGCCGTACTCGGTGCAGGCGCGGGCGCCGACGACGGCGACCGACCTGAGCGCCCACATGCGCAGGCTGGGCCCGCCCCGCACCCACAGACCGAGGGGCCGGGCGTCACCGAGGTCGTCGAGCTGCCCCGGCCACTCGGCGGTCCCGGGTGCCACGAAGCGCGCCCCCGCGGACCGGGCGGCGGCCAGGTCCCGTCTGGGGTCGGCCCTGCTCGCCCGGGCGCACAGCCCGGCCCACCGCTTCTCGCTCACCCCGGGCAGGGCACGCCCGCCCTCGCGCAACCGCCGCGCCACCTCCACGACGCCGCGCTCGCGCACCCACCGCCCGGCCGTCTCGTCGCCGGGCTCGATGACCCGGGCGAGGAACACCCGCCCGAGCAGCTCACCGTCCACCGGCCCGTCACTCCGCGCCCCGGTGCCCCCGGCACCGCCTCCCCCAGAAGCGGCGTCCCCCGAATCGGTGTCCTTCGAATCGGTGTCCTTCGAATCGGCCTTCGTCGAATCGGCGCTCCTCGCCGCGGCGGAACCGCACCCCTCCTCGCCACGGGTCGCCGCGTCGGCGTTGAACAGGGCGTCGCCGCCCGTGGGCGCGGTGTCCCCGGTCATGTCAGCGCTCCGAGGGCCATCGGGACGCCTCGCGGCACCCCGGTGCGCAGTTGCAGGGCCAGGGCGACGTCCCGTACGTCGGGCCGGTCGTGGCCGACGAGGTCCGCCACGGTCCAGGCGACGCGCAGGACCCGGTCGAGGCCGCGGGCGGTGAGGACGCCGCGTTCCAGACTGCGCTCCGCCTCCTCCAGCGCTCCGGGCGCGGCGCGCCAGCGGCTGCGCAGCTCACGGCCGGGCACCTCGCTGTTCGACCGCCACGGGGTGTCCGCGAGGCGCGCGGCCGCTCGCTCCCGGGCCGCCCGCACCCGGTCGGCGACCGTTGCGGTGGCGTCTCCCCGGGGGCCGTCCCCCGCGAGCTGACTGCGTGTGACCCGGTCCACCTCGACCCGGAGGTCGACCCGGTCGAGCAGCGGGCCGGACAGTCTGGCCTGGTAGCGGCGGATCGACGAGGGCGGGCACTCGCACAGCTCGTCCGTGCGCGAGAACCGCCCGCACGGGCAGGGATTGGCGGCGAGCACCATCAGGAACCGCGCCGGGAAGCGCACCACGCCCGCGCTGCGCGCGATGACGACGTGCCCGGCCTCCAGCGGCTGGCGCAGGGCGTCGAGCGCGTGGCTGCTGAATTCCGGTGTTTCGTCCAGAAACAGGACGCCTCGGTGCGCCAGTGACACGGCTCCCGGCCTCGCGATGCCGGGGCCGCCCCCGACGAGGGCCTGCATCGTGGCGGAGTGGTGCGGGGCGCAGTAGGGGGCCACGTCGATCAGGGGCTTGCCCGGCGGCAGCAGTCCCGACACCGAGTGCACGGCGGTGACCTCCAGCGACTCCGCACGGCAGAGCCGGGGCAGGATGGCGGGCAGCCGTTCGGCGAGCATGGTCTTGCCGGCCCCCGGCGGCCCTTCCAGGAAGAGGTGATGACGGCCTGCGGCGGCGACCTCCACGGCCGTGCGCGCCGACCCCTGGCCGACGACGTCGGCGAGGTCGTGACCCTGGTCGTGCTGCGCCGCCCCCATGCCGTGCATGCCGGTGGCCGCGCCGGTGCCGGGCATGCGCAGACCGGCGAGGAGCGGGTCGGGGCGGCCCTGCTCGTCCTGTTCCTCCTCCGGCACGGGTTCGTCGGCGAGGACGGCGATGAGCTGGCGCAGGCTGCGCACGCCGAGTACGGAAACCCCTGGCACCAGGGACGCCTCGGCGGCGGCGCACTCCGGCACGACCACCTGTTCGTAGCCGGCCTCGGACGCGGCCAGGACCGCCGGCAGGATGCCGCGCACCGGCCGCACCCGGCCGTCCAGACCCAGCTCCCCGATCATCACGATGTCGGCGAGCACCCGCGGGTCGATCCGCTCGGCGGCGCCCAGGACGCTTGCGGCGACGGCCAGGTCGAAGCCGCTGCCGCTCTTGGGCACCGAGGCCGGGCTGAGTCCCACCGTCAGCTTCTTCTGGGGCCACTCCGCGCCCGAGTTCACCACGGCCGCCCGGACCCGGTCCCGGCTCTCCGTCAGGCTCTTGTCCGGCAGCCCCACCAGCGTGAACGCCGCCACCCCCGGTTCGAGGTCGGCCTGGACCTCGACCACCACGCCCTCGACGCCGACGAGCGCCACCGAGCACGTACGCGCGAACCCCATCACGCCACCCCCCGGGCGTGCTCGACCACGGGGGCGCCGCGCTGCGGGAGGAGCACGCCGACCAGATCGATGCGGACGCCGCCGGGCGGGGCGCCTCCGTGGGTCTGGATCCAGCGCTCGGCGAGCCGCCGCAGCCGCTCCGTCTTCTCCGGGGTCACGGCGGCCATCGGGTGCTCGAAGGAACCGGCCCTGCGCGTCTTGACCTCGCAGACGACCAGGACGTCTCCGTCCCGGGCGACGATGTCGATCTCGCCGGTCCTGCCGCAGCGCCAGTTGCGCTCCAGGACGGTCATCCCGGCCCCGGTCAGCCTGCGGGCGGCGAGTGTCTCGCCGTACTTGCCCATCGCACCTCGTGCGTTCATGCCGGCACCACCTCCGGCACCAACGATCACGCAGACGGGTCGATCCCGTCACTCACGGTGAACTACTCACCGGTTGTGGAAAACTCCGTCACCCGCCGGGAAGCTCCAGGTCGCTCTTGTTCAGCTCCTCGATGTTCACGTCCTTGAACGTCAACACCCGCACCTGCTTGACGAACCGGGCCGGCCGGTACATGTCCCACACCCAGGCATCAGCCATGGAGACCTCGAAGAACACCTCACCCTGGACCGAGTGCACCTGCATCTCGTAGTCGTTGGTGAGGTAGAAACGCCGCTCGGTCTCGATCACGTATTTGAACAGACCGACGACATCGCGGTACTCCCGGTAGAGCTTGAGCTCCATCTCGGTCTCGTACTTTTCGAGGTCCTCGGCGCTCATGGCATGTTCCCCTTCAGCCGTGCGGTCCCACCATTGTGCGCCAGTCCCGTGCGCCCCTAGACGATTTCGGTGTCCAGAGTCACCGGCCCGGCCGGGGGACCTTCGTCGAGCAGCTTGCGCAGCAGCCCGGCGAGTCTGGTCGGATACACCGTCTCATGTGCCCGGGTCAGTTCCTCACACGTCCACCAGCGTGCTCCGGCGACGCTGCGCCGCTCCAGCTCGGTGAGGCCGAGGGCCTCGGTGGCGGTCTGGGCGGTGCGGGCCAGGTAGTACCACTCGTCCTGGTCCCAGCGGCGGCCCGCGAAGGGGAAGGAGCACCTGCGCCGCCACAGCACCGGGCCGAGTTCGACGTCGGTGATGCCGGTCTCCTCCAGGAGCTCGCGCCGGGCGGCCTCCGCACGCGTCTCGTCGCCCTCCACGCCGCCGCCGGGAGTGAACCACCAGTCGTCGGCCGGATCGTCCGGTTCGTGCCCGTGCAGCAGGAGGATGCGGTCCTCGGAGTCGAGCAGCACGACCCGGGCGACCCGGCGCAGTCCGCCCTCGTAGGTGTCCCGGCCCGCCGGGGTCACCTCAGCGGCCACCGGTGGGCTCCGCTCCGCTTCGGGCACGGGAGGCCCCGGCCCGCTTGGCGAGGGGCCCGTACGCCGCGCCGGCCAGAATGAGCACGGCCCCGGCGATCACCACCGCGACGACCGTCCGCAGCGGACCCGGCGAGGAGAGGCCGCCCAGGGTCTCGAACCCGGTCGGCCGCTCCAGCATGCCGTTCATCGGCCAGGCCACGGCGTCGACGCGGGCGTCCACGGCGCCGCGCGGCACGGTGCCGCCGGCCGCGTCGGTGAGGTGGGCGGTGGAGTCCACGGAGTTGTCGCGTTCGTCGCCGAGCAGGAACAGGCGGCCCTCCGGAACGGTCACGGTCTGGAAGTCGCTGATCTCGGCCGGGGTGCCTGCGGGCAGGTACGGCTCCTCGATCACCTTGCCGTTGACCTTCAGCTTGCCCTTCTGGCAGCAGGAGACGGTGTCCCCGCCGACGGCGACGACCCGCTTGACCAGCGGGGCGTCGGCCCAGGTCGCGTCCTTGAACACGACGACGTCGCCGCGGTGGACGTCGGCGCCGTCGATGCGCTGCGCCAGGACCCGGTCACCGGCGTCGATCGTCGGCGTCATCGAGCTGGTCGGCACGGTGTAGGGCCGGTAGACCACCGCACCCCAGGCGAACCCGCCGAGGAACAGCACCAGACCCAGCGCCACGGCGAGTCCGGACAGCCGCTGCCCGGTCCGGCTGCCCACCGGACCCTTGTTCGCGCCGCCGCCGCGCGGGGCCGTACGTGTCGTGCTCTCGCCACCCATGGAGCGGCACCTTACCCGGCGGTACCCGAACGGGGCAGCCCCCTCCCCGGGGGCGGAAGGCGGCCGGGAGGGGCTGCCGCGTCGACGGGCGGACGATCCGAGGCGTCTCAGCGGGTCTCGGTGGGTCTCGGCGGCTCTCAGCGAGTCTCGGCGGGGGCGGTGCGGCGACGGCGCCACCAGACGACCGGGGCGACGCCGGCGAGGGCCAGGCCCTGGGGTGCCACCGACAGCGCGGCGGCGGCAGAGGACTGAGACTGGGCCTGGGCCTGGGCCTGGAGCCTGTCCTGGTCGAAGGTGTCGGGGACCGACAGGGTGCCCCAGCGGTCCATCGGCCAGGCGACCACGATGGCGCGGCCGATGACCGCGTCCACCGGGACCATGCCGTCGTTCTTGTCCGACTGGTTGTAGCGCGAGTCCCGGGAGTTCTGCCGGTGGTCGCCCATGACCCAGATCATGCCCTGCGGCACCTTGACCTTGAACTGGCCGCCCTGGTCGTCGTCGGAGCACGGCGTGTTTCCGGGGTACACGTACGGCTCGTTCAGCGCCTTGCCGTTGACCTTGAGCGGGCCCGTCTTGTTGCACTCGACGGTGTCGCCGCCGACGCCGATGACGCGCTTGATCAGGTCCTTCTCCTCCGCGGACGGCATCAGGCCGATCCAGCTCAGGACGGTCTGAAACGCGTTGGGGTCGGGTGTCGGCTCGCCCGCCAGCCATTCGGCCGGGTCGTGGAAGACGACGACCTCGCCGCGGTCGGGCTCCGAGCCGAACCAGGGGGTCAGCTTGTCGACGAGAACCCGGTCACCGATCTGAAGGGTGTTCTCCATCGAGGACGACGGGATCGAGAACGCCTGTAGCAGGAACGTCTTGATCAGCAGGGCGAGCACCAGCGCGATGCCGATCAGGATGGGCAGCTCCTTCCAGAAGGAGCGCTGCTTCTTGGCCGCGGAGGGTGCGGTGGGAGGTGTCCCGCCCACTCCCTCGTCCTCGGTCCCGCCGTTGTGTCCGTTCGTCACCCTGCCGTCCTCGGTTCCGGAGTCGTGCCCGGAGTCCGGGGCGCCGTCCGTGACCGGGGCGGCCGTCTCCTCGGGGCGTCCGCGGTTCTCCTCGCCGTCGTGTCCGGACCGTGCGCCAACCGCCACATCCCCCACGCCAACTCCTTACTCTCTGCCACCGCCTGCCCCGGATACGACGCAGGCCCACCACTCCCATAACGAGCGGGAGTTCCGCAGGGGTCGGGAGTTGAATCATCGCGTTCGGATCGTAGGGGGCAACCCTATGCGACAGCCGGGGAGCGGCGGTCGCACCGGCGGCCGAGTCGGACACGGACGCATACGTTTTCGGCTCGTCCAGGCTGGTCCAGTGGCCGAACGGCCACGCGATCACCATGGCCCGCCCCACCACCTCGTCCTGGGACACGGTGCCGAAGTCGGTCTCCTGGTGGGCGCGGGAGTCGGCGGAGTTGGACCGGTGGTCGCCCATCACCCACAGCCGTCCCTCGGGGACGGTGACGTCGAACGGCGTCCTGGACGGGGTGTCTCCGGGGTACAGGTAGTCCTTCTCCTCCAGGGGAACGCCGTTGACGGTGATGCGTCCCTGTTTGTCACAGCACTTGACGTGGTCCCCGCCCACACCGACGACCCGCTTGATGAGGTCCTTCTCGTCGTCGGACGGCAGCAGACCGATGAAGGCGAGGCCCTCCTTGACCTGCTTGACCACGACGGGGTCGTCCTTCTTGCTGGTCTGCTCGCCCTGGAGCCAGCCGCCGGGGTCCCGGAACACGACGACGTCCCCGCGCTGCGGCTCGGAGCCGAACCAGGGGGTGAGCTTGTCCACCAGGACCCGGTCGCCGATCCGGATGGTCTGCTCCATGGAGCCCGACGGGATCACGAAGGCCTGGACGAGGAAGGTCTTCAGCACCAGCGCTATGAGTACCGCGACGCCGATGAGGAGGGGGATCTCCTTGACGGCGCCGCGCCTGCGACGCCGTTTGACCTTGCGCTGAAGCTTGCGGCGTTCGGCGCGCGAGCGGCCACCGGACGGCGCGGCGGTGCGCCGGGAGCCGGTGGGCAGCAGGTTCTCCGTGGGGCTGCTGGGCGCTCCCCGCGGTTTGCCCCGGCTACCCATCGCCGTCCTCACGGTGCTCCGCCCCGGCCTCGGCCTCCACCTCGGCCTCCGACTCGGGCACGCGCGCGTAGGCGTCTGGGCGGTCGAGGTGGGTGGCGTGGCCGAAGGGCCAGACGATCCAGTCGGCGCGGCCGATCACCTCGTCCACCGGCACCATCCCACCGCCCGGGGAGCCCAGGTGGTCGCGGGAGTCGCTGGAGTCGGCCCGGTGGTCGCCGAGGACGAAGAGGGTTCCGTCGGGGACGACGACGTCGAAGCGGACCGTGGACGGGCGGTCGCCGGGGTACAGGAACGACGACTCGTCGACCGACTGTCCGTTCACCCGGACCCTCCCCTCCCTGTCGCAGCACACCACGTGGTCCCCACCCACACCGACAACGCGTTTGATGTAGTCGCCGTGCCCGAAGAGCCCGGTGCCGTCGAAGACGACGATGTCGCCCCGCTGCGGCCGGCCGTCAAAACGGTACGCCAACTTATTTACGAGAACCCGGTCACCGATCCTCAATCCGCGCTCCATTGATCCACTGGGGATCAGGAACGGCTTCAGCACGAAGGTGCTGAGCAGCAGCAGGAACAGCAGGAAGGTCAGCAGGGTCACGGTGATCCGGCCGCCCGGCACCCAGTCCCTGATCCGCCCCGTCAACGCGGAACGCGACCGTTCCTCCGGGTCCCCCGGATCCGAGGGCTGCTCGGAGTCGGAAGGGCGGGAGGAGCGGTCGCGCTCCGTGTGCTGTGCTTCGGTGTCCATCGGGGCCAGATGCTATCCGGCCCCGCCACGGACCTCGGAGGGCGCTCAGTTGTCGCGCTTCTCCTTGATCTTCGCGGCCTTGCCGCGCAGCTCGCGCAGGTAGTACAGCTTCGCGCGGCGGACGTCACCGCGGGTGACGAGCTCGATCTTCTCCACGATCGGGGTGTGCACCGGGAAGGTGCGCTCGACGCCGACGGAGAAGGAGACCTTGCGGACCGTGAAGGTCTCGCGCACGCCGGCGCCCTGGCGGCGGATGACGACGCCCTTGAACTGCTGCACACGGGAGCGGTTGCCCTCGATGACGCGCACGTGGACGTTGACGGTGTCGCCGGGGCGGAAGGCCGGGACGTCGCTGCGCAGCGACGCGGAGTCGACGGAGTCGAGCAGGTGAGACATTTCGTCTGCTTTCCTCGCTGATGCCACAGGTCATCAACGGAAACTAGGTGTTTCGGAATCAGGGTCGTGCGGGTCGGGACGGGCGTCGTGTCCCCCTGTGGCAGGGGCGCGCTCCGGACGGACGCACAACAGCGGCCTATTCTTCCATGCCCGGGGTCCTGCGCCAAAATCGGCCGTACGGCTCCCCGTCCGGATCGGGTTGCCAGCCCAGGATGGAGAGCATCTCGCGGTCCTTCTTGTCGAAGGCCGCCGGGTCGCACCGTTCGATCAGGTCGGGCCGGTTGGCCGTGGTGCGCCGCAGGGCCTCGTCGCGGCGCCAGCGGGCGATCTTCCCGTGGTGGCCGCTGAGCAGCACGTCCGGGATGCCGCGGTCGCGCCACCGCGGCGGCTTGGTGTGGACGGGTCCCTCCAGCAGGTTGGCCATGGCGCCGGGGGCGAAGGAGTCGTCCCGGTGGGACTCGGCGTTGCCGAGGACGCCGGGCAGCAGCCGGGCCACGGCCTCGGTGACGACGAGTACGGCGGCCTCCCCACCGGCGAGGACGTAGTCGCCGATGGACACCTCGTAGACGGGCATCCTGGTGGCGTACTCGTCGACCACGCGGCGGTCGATGCCCTCGTAGCGGGCGGGTGTGAAGATCAGCCAGGGGCGCTCGGAGAGGTGGACGGCGAGTTCCTGGGTGAAGGGCCGGCCGCTGGGCGTGGGCACGATGAGGGCGGGCTCGCCGGAGCCCGTCTCGTAGCCGTCGGCCAGGACGGCGTCCAGGGCGTCGCCCCACGGCTCGGTCTTCATCACCATGCCGGGGCCGCCGCCGTACGGGCTGTCGTCGACCGTGTTGTGGCGGTCGTACGTCCAGTCGCGCAGGTCGTGCACACGGACGTCGAGCTGCCCACGCGCGCGTGCCTTGCCGACGAGGGAGACGTTCAGCGGTTCCAGGTACTCGGGGAAGATCGTGACGACGTCGAGCCGCATTACGCGTCTTCTCCCGGGGAGTCCTCCGCGTCGTCCCGCGCGGAGGCGCCGCGTCCATCAGCGACTTCGTCGGGGGCGGTGCGGTCGTCGATCAGGCCGGGCGGCGGGTCGATGACCGCGCGCTGCTCGTCCAGGTCGATCCCGGTGACGATCTCGGAGACGAACGGCACGTAGACCTCGCTGCCGTCGGGGCGCTCCACCACGAACAGGTCCTGCGTGGGCAGGTGGGAGATCTCGGTGATCCGGCCGACCTCGTCGCCGTCCCCGGTCACCACGTCGAGGTCGATCAGTTGGTGGTCGTAGTACTCGTCCTCGTCCTCGGGCCGCTCGTCCGGGTCGACGTCGGCGATCAGGAGGGTGTTGCGCAGCGCCTCGGCTCCGGTGCGGTCGTGGACGCCGGCGAAGCGCAGCAGGAGGCGGCCGCTGTGCACCCGGCCGGTCTCGATGGTGAGCGGCCCGGTGGAGGCGGGATCGGTGGTCAGCACGGCACCGGGCCCGAGCCTCAGCTCCGGCTCGTCCGTGCGGACCTCGACGGTCACCTCGCCCTTGATTCCGTGGGCGCGGCCGATGCGCGCGACTACGAGCTGCACTGTGCTTGATCTCCTGTCGGAACTGCGACGAGCCGCTCTCGGCTCGCACGACGCCGGTCACGGCTCATACGACGCCGGGTCACGGCTCATACGACTACGGGCCGGGGACGGCCCAGTGGCCTTCCCCGGCCCGAGCCGGTGCTGCGTTCTGGCGTCAGCGGACGTGGTCCACGTCGACCAGGTCGACACGGACACCGCGGCCGCCGATGGCGCCCACGACGGTGCGCAGAGCGCGTGCGGTGCGGCCGTTGCGGCCGATCACCTTGCCGAGGTCGTCGGGGTGGACCCTGACCTCGAGCACCCGCCCGCGACGCAGGTCGCGCGAGGCGACCTGCACATCGTCAGGGTTGTCGACGATGCCCTTCACGAGGTGCTCGAGAGTCTCCTCGAGCATGCTCAGGCCTCGGTCGACTCGGACTCGGCGGCAGCCTCGTCCTTCTTGTCGGCCTTCTTCTTCTGGGTGATCGCCTCACCCTTGCCCTCGTCCTCGCCACCGATCACCTCGAAGGACGGACGGGCCGCCTTCTCGGCCGGCTGGAGCAGCGGAGCCGGGGCGGGCTCGCCCTTGAACTTCTGCCAGTCGCCGGTCTTCTTGAGGATGGCGAGCACGGGCTCGGTCGGCTGCGCGCCGACACCGAGCCAGTACGCGACACGGTCGGCGTCGACCTCCATCACCGACGGGTTGTACGTCGGGTGGTACTTGCCGAGCTCCTCGATGGCCCGGCCGTCACGGCGGGTACGGGAGTCGGCGACGACGATGCGGTAGTGAGGCGAACGGATCTTGCCCAGACGCTTCAGCTTGATCTTGACTGCCACGGGAGTGGATTCTCCTGGATTTGACGTGGTTGGGCACGGCGAGAGAGCCGCGTGGGGTTGCGGTACCCGAGTGCCCGATGGACGCGTCAGCCGGAGGAGAGAGGGGTCCTGTTCGACTGTCGAGTACAGCTAGCCATTGTGCCACACGTGGGCAGGCCCGTCGGACCGAGGGCGCCGGGTCCGTCCGCGGGACGGACCACCCGGCCTCGGGACGACGGGACCCGGCCCGGATCCGGCTGCCACGAGCAGCCGGATCGTCAGCTCATCCCCGCGCCGACCACCTCCGGGATCCGGAACGGCTTGCCGCAGCCGCCGCACACGATCGGGGCCTGGGCCAGCACCGACGGGACGACCCGCACATTGCGCCCGCAGTCGCAGACCGCCTTTACGCGCACCCCTCCCCCGGAGGAGCCGTGGCGGGCGGCCGGACCGCGGAAGCTGCGGGCGGAGTCGGTCGCGGTGGCGACGGTGTGGGCCTTCAGCGCGCGCTGGAGGCGATCGATCGTCGGGCGGTAGCGGCGCTTCGCCTCGGGGGTGAGCGTGACCAGCGAGAAGCCGCTGCTGGGATGCGGCTCCTCGGGGTGGTCGAGGCCCAACTCCTCGGCGATCGCGAGGAATCGACGGTTGTGGTAGCGCCCCGCGCGGGAGGTGTCGCGTACTCCGCGCGCGGCTGCGATGCCGTGGACTGCCTCATGAAGCAGTCGCTCGAAAGAGAGCTCGTGCCCGCAGGCGGACGACGACTCTCCGATCAGGGACTCGGGCGCGGCAAGATCGGGCAGCTCGGTGTGGTGCCGCTGAATGTCGGCCCACGCCTGCGCCAGCTCTGCGGCGAGAACAGGTGGTGTCGTGCTCACGTAATGACAACGAGCCGGGGTGCCGCTGTGTTCCTATTCCGGGGCATCCCAAATAATTTGCACGTACCAGTCAGTTGCCGCTGATGCGTCCCGACGAGGGCGGGTGCGCTGATCTGCGGAGAAGCCTCACAGCTCGTACCAAGCTGGTGCGTAGTCCGACGTACGCGCCGGCGTGTAGCCGCCGTCCACGCGCCGGGATGCGTGCGACCCGCGCATGCGCAAGAGGCGTTTCGGTCGCTGTCGCGCCGGAGGAGCGTCGTCCGAGTGGACACTTCGACGTCCGAGTGGGCGCTTCGACGGACGCGAGATTACCGGGTGCGCCACCGTCGTGCGGCACCGCCCCGCCTCCCGCCGCATCCGGGCACCGTACGACGGGCGCCGGGCCCGGTGACCTTGGCCGGAACCGCCTCGTCGGCGCCGCGACCACCCACGGTCATCGCCCGACGACACGTTCAGGCCATCCGGCCGAGGGACATGATCTGCCCGTCCGACGTGGTCGCGATGTTCACGATCCCGAGGTCCACCCCGAGGAACCCGTCCGGCTCGTGGGCCGGGGGCCGGGCCACATCGACGGTGGCCAGCAGGAAGAACATGCCGTCGCGCATGGCCAGGTCGGATTCGCCCTTGCGGAAGGCGTGGAACCTGAGGGCCTCGGGCGAGCGGACGAACGGAATACCTTTCAGTCGTCCGGCAACCGTCCAGACGCTGACCGTCTGCCGGTCCGGGTTCCAGGTCGGCATGCGGTCGTCGTACGGCTGCGCGCCACCCTCACGAAATCTGACGGGTTTCGACTCTGCCCGCTGCCCCGGCCTGAAGGGCCGGGGGCCTCCTGTAAAGAGGCAGGTGAAATCTCGCCACGGCGACGGGGATCGGGCAAACCGGGCCCCGCTACCACTGGACGCCGCGGCGAGCCCGGAGTTTCCTGGCATACGGGGGGAGTGCGAGCGCACTGCACGGGGGCCAGGGAATCGGGCACGGCGGCAACACTCGGCGATTGGGGCGCTTTCCTATGACACCTACGCTCGTGCGGCAGCACCCGTCTCACGCGAGGGCGACGCCTCACGTGGACCTGCGTGCACGCGCGCGTGACTGGTCCGAGATACAGGAGCGGATGCTCGTACCGCTCTACGAGGCCGTCTACGAGCGACTGGACGTGGGCGGCGGCACCCGGACGCTGGGGCTGGGCTGCGGTTCCGGCCTCGCGCTGCTGATGGCGGCCTCGCGCGGTGCCGCGGTGACCGGAGTCGACTCCCGCTCTCCGGAGCTCCTGGCCCTGGCACGGCAGCGGCTGCTGCCCGGGGCCGCCGAGGCGCCGGAACCTCCCCGGGCGCGGGGCGCACGCGCGCGTGCTGACGCGGCGCGGATCGACGCGGTACGGATCGTCGAGGGTTCGCCCGAGGACGCGGCGGACCCGTCGGCGCCGGCGTTCACCCTGGTGACCGCCTTCGAGCCCATCGGGTGCCTCGCGGGCGACGCGGAAGGGCTGGGGGATCTGCTCGCCCGGGCGACGCCGCTCGCCGCGCGGGGGGCGGCCGTGGTGCTGGCCGGCTGGGGCCCGCCGGAGCGGTGTGCCACGACGTCGGTGCTGCGCGTGGCGTCCCGACTCGCCGACCCGTTGCGCGGCGCCGGCGGCTGGCGCCCCGCCCTGCGCGACGATCTCGAGGAGGTCGCCCAGCGGGCCGGGCTCAGGCCGGACGGCTCGGGACGGGTGGCGTGCCCGTTCGGCTACGCGGACGTGGGCAGCGCCGTGCGCGGACTGCTGTCGACGGGGCTGTTCGACGCGGCGGTCGCGGCGACCGACCAGGAGCAGGTCGACAAGGAGCTGACGGAGACCCTGCATCCGCACCGGCGGCCGGACGGGACCGTGTGGATGCCGAACGTCTTCCGCTACTTGATCGCCCGGGTTCCGTAAGGACCGACTCCGACCGAATACGCACGACGCCGGGACGCCCCCTTCGGCAAGGGGCGCCCCGGCGTCGTACGTCCGTAAGGAACGGGCCGTCAGCCCATGAACTTCTTGAACTCGTCCGGCAGCTCGAAGTCCTGGCCGCCCTGCTGCGGCAGTCCGAGGGCGCCCCCGTTCTGCGCGGCGGCGGCCCGGCGGGCGGCCTCCTCCTGCTCCTGCTGCTTGCGCTTCATCGGGTTGCCGGAGCGCTGCTTGCCCTTGGCCTTCTTCTGCTGCTTCTTCTGCCGGCCCGGGCCGCCGCCCATGCCCGGGACACCCGGCATCCCCGGCATGCCGCCGCCCTGGGCCATGCGGGACATCATCTTGCGGGCCTCGAAGAAGCGCTCCACGAGTGACTTGACCGCGCTGACGTCGACGCCGGAGCCCTTGGCGATACGGGCGCGGCGCGAGCCGTTGATGAGCGTCGGCTCCTGGCGCTCGGCCGGGGTCATCGACTTGATGATGGCGGCCGTGCGGTCGACGTCGCGCTCGTCGAGGTTGTTGATCTGGTCCTTCATCTGGCCCATGCCGGGCAGCATGCCGAGGAGCTTCGAGATCGAGCCCATCTTCCGGACCTGCTCCATCTGGGCCAGGAAGTCGTCCAGGGTGAAGTCCTGGCCCTTCTTGGACGCCAGCTTCGAGGCCATCGCCTCGGCTTCTTCCTGGCTGAACGTCTTCTCCGCCTGCTCGATCAGGGTGAGCAGGTCACCCATGTCGAGGATGCGGGAGGCCATCCGGTCCGGGTGGAAGGCGTCGAAGTCGTCGAGCTTCTCGCCGTTCGACGCGAACATGATCGGCTTGCCGGTCACCGAGGCGATCGACAGGGCCGCACCACCACGGGCGTCGCCGTCGAGCTTGGACAGCACCACGCCGTCGAAGCCGACGCCGTCGCGGAAGGCCTCCGCGGTGTTGACGGCGTCCTGGCCGATCATGGCGTCGACGACGAAGAGGATCTCGTCCGGGGAGACCGCGTCCCGGATGTCCGCGGCCTGCTGCATCAGCTCCTGGTCGATGCCCAGGCGGCCGGCGGTGTCGACGATGACCAGGTCGTGGACCTTGGCCTTGGCGAACTCGATGGAGTCCTTGGCGACCTTGACCGGGTCGCCCACGCCGTTGCCCGGCTCGGGGGCGTAGACCGCGACGCCGGCGCGCTCGGCGACGACGCTGAGCTGGTTGACGGCGTTGGGGCGCTGGAGGTCACAGGCCACGAGCAGCGGCGAGTGGCCCTGCTCCTTGAGCCAGTGGCCCAGCTTGCCCGCGAGGGTGGTCTTACCGGCACCCTGGAGACCGGCCAGCATGATCACGGTCGGCGGTTGCTTGGCGAAGCGCAGGCGGCGGGTCTCGCCGCCGAGGATGGTGATCAGCTCCTCGTTGACGATCTTGAGGACCTGCTGGCCAGGATTGAGTGCCTTGGAGACCTCGGCGCCCAGGGAGCGCTCCTTGACCTTCTTGATGAAGGCGCGCACGACGGGCAGGGCCACGTCGGCCTCGAGGAGCGCGATGCGGATCTCGCGGGCCGTGGCGTCGATGTCCGCCTCGGACAGCCTGCCTTTGCCGCGGAGATTCTTGAATGTCGCGCTGAGGCGGTCGGAGAGGGTATCGAACACGGTGGCGTCGGTCCTCGGAGTCGGGGAAGTTTCGGGCTGCCCTCCAGGGTATCCGCCCTGACAACCAACTCGTCCCCGCCCGTGGAACACAGCGGGCGGGGACGGAACCCCGCGTGTGCGGGGAGCATGCCTTGACCATCTTCAGGACTTGTTGAGCGGGCGGACCATCCCCGCATGTGCGGGGAGCACATCCGGTAAACGCACGAGGCGACCATAAGGTCACGCCCCCAGCGACTCCTCCAGCTCCCGCACCACCGCAACCGCCGCCTCCCCCGGCAGCCGCGCGCCCTGCGGGCCGGTGACGTAGAACGCGTCCACCGCGTTCGCCCCCAGCGTCGACACGTGTGCGCTGCGCACCCGCACCCCCGCACCCTCCAGCGCCCGCCCGAGCCGGAACAGCAGGCCCGGCGCGTCCTGGGCGCGGACCTCGATCACCGTGGCCAGCCGGGAAGCGGCCGGGGCGACGGTCACGCGGGGCGGGGGCGGCTCCACGCCCCGGCGCCGGGGATGGGCGGCGTCCCGTTCGGCGAGCCGGCCGGCGATGTCCAGGGTGCCGTCCAGGGCCCTGACCAGGTCGGCACGGAGCCGGGCGGCCTGGGGCAGCGAACCGTACTGGGCGGCGACCCGCCAGTCGAGGAGCAGGACGGAGCCTTCGACACCGTGCGGCAGCGGAAGGGAGCGCAGTTCGGCGGTGCGGACGGTCAGCCGGTGCATGGCCAGGACCCCGGCCACCGCGGGGAGCACCCCCTCCTGGTCGGGTACGGCGATCAGGAGCTCCACGCCGAGCAGCTCGGGCCCGAGCGGCTCCGGGTCGGCGGCCGGTGCCGGGTCGGCGGGCGGCGGCTCGGTCTGGGCCCGCAGCGCCAGCACCGGCCCGCCCGTGCGGAAGGCCTCGACCGCGAGCCGCTCCTGTTCGGCGGTGGGCGGCGCGGTGGCCGCGGGTTCGGTCGGCGGCTCCCCGGCCAGCACCCCGGCGACCCGTTTCACCAGGTCGGCGACGAGGGAGCCGCGCCAGGACGACCAGGCGGCCGGGCCGGTGGCCAGCGCGTCCGCCTCGGTCAGGGCGTGCAGCAGCTCCAGGGTGTGCTCGGTGCCGACCGCGTCGGCGACCGCGCGCACGGTGGCCGGATCGTCGAGGTCGCGCCGGGTGGCGGTCTCCACGAGCAGGAGGTGGTGGCGTACGAGGGTGGCCAGGACGGCGACGTCCGCGCGGTCGAAGCCGACGCGGGTGGCGACGTCCCGGGCGATGGTCTCGCCGGCCACGGAGTGGTCGCCGGGCCAGCCCTTGCCGATGTCGTGCAGCAGCGCGGCGACCAGGAGCAGGTCGGGGCGGTGCACGCGGCGGGCGAACCCGGCGGCGCGGACGGCGGTCTCGATCAGGTGCCGGTCGACGGTCCACAGGTGCACGGCGTTGCGCTGCGGGCGGCAGCGGACCCGTTCCCAGTCGGGCAGGAGCCGGGTGACCAGGCCCTCGGCCTCCAGCGCCTCCCAGACCGGCACCGTGGGCCGGCCGGAGCCCAGCAGGGTCACGAGCTGCTCACGGGCCTCGGCGGGCCAGGGCGTGGGCAGGGGGCGCGCGGTGGCAGCGAGTCGCCGTACGGCGTGCAGGGAGAGCGGGAGCCCGGCCTGGGCGGCGGCGGCCGCGGCGCGCAGCGGGAGTACGGGATCGCGTTCGGGGCGCGCGGTGCGGGCGAGCACCGCCTCGCCGTCCTGCTCCACGACGCCCTCGGCGAGCGGGGAGCGCTCGGCGACGGGTTTCCCGCCGTTCATCATGGCGCGCAACCGCGGCCGCACGGAGCGCGAGCGCAGTACCCGCCCCACCTCGCGCCAGGTGACGTCGCCGGCGTAGGAGATGACGCGGGCCGCCTCGTACACCTGCCGCAGCAGCGCGTCGGCGTCCAGCAGCCCCAGCTCGGCCGCCACCTGGTCCTGTTCCTGGAGCGCCAGCCGGTCGGTGGCCCGGCCCGTCGTCAGGTGGAGGGCGTCGCGCACGTCGAGCAACCTGCGCCGGGCGTCGGCGAGGCCCTCGCGCGGGGCGTCGGCCAGCCAGGAGGCGGCGACGGCGCGCAGTGCGGTGGCGTCGCGCAGGCCGCCCCGGGCCTCCTTGAGGTCGGGTTCCAGCAGGTACTGCAGCTCGCCCTGGCGCTCCGCGCGCCCGGCACACAGTTCCCGCAGTTCGGGGAGGCGCTTGGGGGCCTGGTTGCGCCAGTCGGCGAGGACGGCGGTGCGCAGTGCGGTCGTCAGGCCGAGGTCTCCGGCGAGGTGGCGGGCGTCCAGGAGACCGAGTTGGACTTTCAAATCCTCGCCCGCCGTCCTCCGGGCCTGCTGCGGTGTGCGGACGGAGTGGTCGAGGTCGATCCCGAGGTCCCAGACGGGGTACCAGAGGCGGTCGGCGAGCGCGGCGACCGCCTTGTCGTCACCGCCGTCGTGCAGCAGGAGCAGGTCCAGGTCGCTGCGCGGGGACAGTTCGCCGCGCCCGTAGCCGCCGACCGCGACGAGCGACACCCCCGTGAGCCCCTTGGGCCCCGCAAGCCCCGTCAGCCCCGCGGCGCCCGCGGCGAAGAGGCCCGACAGCCAGTCGTCGGTCAGTTCGGACAGCGCCCTGCGGCGCGGCGGCCCGGACCGCGCCCCCTCGGTGAGGAGGCGCAGCCGGGCCGCCGCGTAGCCGCCGGGTCCCGAGTCGTCTGCTTCTCGCGTCACGTCCGTACTCGTCACCCGGCGACTCCCGTTCCGTTGTCCTACTTCAGAGCTGCCTCAGAGCTGCCTCAGAGCTGCTTCAGAGCTGCTTCAGAGCGCGTCGGGGCCGCGCTCGCCGGTCCGGACGCGTACGGCCGTGTCGACCGGAACCGACCAGACCTTGCCGTCACCGATCTTGCCGGTGCGGGCCGCCTTGACCACGATGTCGATCAGTTGCTCGGCGTCGTCGTCCTCGACCAGCACCTCGATGCGGATCTTGGGCACCAGGTCGACGGTGTACTCGGCGCCGCGGTAGACCTCGGTGTGGCCGCGCTGGCGGCCGTAGCCGCTGGCCTCGGTGACGGTCAGGCCGTGGACCCCGAAGGCCTGGAGGGCCTCCTTGATCTCGTCGAGCCGGTGTGGCTTGACGACGGCGGTGATGAGCTTCATGCGTCCACCTTCTTGCTCGGGGCCGACGCGGCCGCGGAGGCGCCCGGCGTGGCGGTCGTCCGGGCGGCACCGCCGCCGGCGCCGCTGAAGTCGTATGCGGTCTCGGCGTGCTCGGCCTGGTCGATGCCGGCCACCTCGTCGTCCTCCGAGACTCGCATGCCGATCGTCTTGTCCAGCAGGAAGGCGAGGACCGCGGAGACGACCAGGGAGTAGGCGAGGACGCCGAAGACTCCGGCGCACTGCTTCCAGAACTGGTCGAGGCCACCACCGTAGAAGAGACCCTCGACGTCGGACTGGCCCTTGCCGCTGGCGAAGAAGCCGATGAGCAGCGAGCCGAGGATGCCGCCGACGAGGTGGACACCGACGACGTCGAGGGAGTCGTCGTAGCCGAACCGGTACTTCAGGCCGACGGCCATGGCGCACACCACACCGGCGATGATGCCGACGGCGATGGCGCCGAGCGGGGAGACGGCGCCGCCTGCCGGGGTGATGGCGACCAGGCCGGAGACGGCACCGGAGGCGGCACCGAGGGTGGTGAAGGCGCCGTGCCTGATCTTCTCGTAGGCGAGCCAGCCGAGGACGGCGGCACCGGTGGCGACCTGCGTGTTGACGAACATCAGCGCGCCCACGCCGTCGTCGTTGCCGAGCCACGAGCCGGCGTTGAAGCCGAACCAGCCGAACCAGAGCAGGCCGGCGCCGAGCATGACCAGCGGCAGGCTGTGCGGGCGCATCGGGTCCTTCTTGAAGCCGACGCGCTTGCCGATGACCAGGATCACGCCGAGCGCGGCGGCACCGGCGTTGATGTGCACGGCCGTACCGCCGGCGAAGTCGATCACGCCGAGTTCGAAGGCCCAGCCGCCCGAGCCCCACACCCAGTGGGCGACCGGGAAGTAGACGATCGTCACCCACAGGGCGATGAACAGCGCCCAGGCCGTGAACTTCACGCGGTCCGCGAGGGCGCCGCTGATCAGGGCGGGGGTGAGGACGGCGAACATGAGCTGGAAGACCAGGAAGACGAAGACGGGGATGGTGTAGCCGTCCCACAGCTCGGTCAGGCCGATGTTGCTGAGGCCGATCCAGTCGGAGTTCCAGCCGACGATGCCGCCGGTGTCGGTGCCGAACGCCATGGAGAAGCCGTACAGCACCCACAGGACGGTGACGATGCCGAGGCTGATGAAGCTCATCATCAGCATGTTCAGGGTGCTCTTGACGCGGACCATGCCTCCGTAGAAGAAGGCCAGCGCCGGGGTCATGAGCATCACCAGGGCGGAGCAGATGAGCATGAAGCCTGTGTTGGCGGCAGAGAGCTCCGTCTCTGCGGCAAGCGTGATGGCTGGAGCCATCGGCGTCTCCTCGTCGTTGGTACGGCCCCGTGCGGGCGAAGCCTGAGCGGGCAGTGAGGGGTGGGCCGGTTATGCGCCATGAGATTGGCGCAGCGCGGTTTCGGTGGACGCCCCTCGTTGTTTCGCCGCCGTGACGAAGGCGCTGTGCGTGTTACGCGTGGGTGAACTGCCGGCTGCGCGGCGGTGCGGTCGTTGTCGTGGCGCGACGTCCCGCACAGGCACGTGAGCCGGCCGCGGCGGCCTCCGAGTGACCTGGCATGGGGGAGCCGAGTCGGGCAGTTCGGGAGGGCCGGCCGCGGCCGGGGCTGGTGGGGTTCAGACCGCTTCGGCGGTCTCCGGCAACTCGACGGCGAGCCGTTCGGTGAGGTCGACGACCTCACCGAGGTCGCCGAAATCGCGTACGGCCGTGTAGACGGTTTTACGGATGCGGGTGTTGACGCGTTCGGAGCGGACCTTCTTGGCGATGCCCATGGCCTCCGTGGCGAGGACCGCGCTCTCCTCGGGTTCCCGGCGCAGCAGGTGCACGGTGGCCATGCCGATCAGGTTCAGGGCGTAGGAGCGCTGGTGCTCCTCGTCCTTGGCGAACAGCTCCACGGCCCGGCGCATCAGGGGGTCGGCGAGGGAGGCGTAGGCGGGGCTGCGGCCGGCCACGTAGGCCAGGTCGCGGAAGGAGTGGGAGTTCTCCCCGTACAGCTCGGCCTCGGAGAAGAAGCGGATCCAGTCGGGGTCCGGCTCGTCCCACTCGTCGGTCTCGGCGAAGGTGTCCTCGGCCATGCGCACGGCCCGCTTGCAGCGGCCGGGCTGGCCCATGTTGGCGTAGGCGCGGGCCTCCATCGCATACAGCATCGACTGGGTGCGGGGTCCGGCGCAGTCCCGGCTGCCGTACTGCGCGAGGTGGGTCAGCTCCAGGGCGTCGTCGGGCCGGCCGAGGTGGATCATCTGGCGGCTCATGCTGGAGAGGACGTACGAGCCGAGCGGCCGGTCGCCCGCCTCCTTGGCGGCGTGCAGGGCGAGGACGAAGTACTTCTGCGCGGTGGGCTGGAGTCCGACGTCGTACGACATCCAGCCGGCCAGTTCGGCGAGTTCGGCGGCGACCTTGAAGAGCTTGGCGCGGGTGGTCTCCGGCTGGGGTTCCTGGAGGAGGTCGGTCACCTCGTGCAACTGGCCGACCACGGCCTTGCGGCGCAGGCCGCCGCCGCACTGGGCGTCCCAGCGGCGGAACATCACGGCGGTGGACCCCAGCAGCTCCAGCTCCGGCCGGGACAGGCGGCCGCGCGCGCGGGAGGCGGGCACGGCCTCGCGGGCGGACGAGGGAGCGGCCGAGGGCGAGGGGACGAGCCAGCGCTGCATGGGCTCGATGAGGGACGGGCCCGCGGAGAGGGCCAGCGAGCTCCCGAGGAAGCCGCGGCGCGCCAGCATCAGGTCGCTGCGCGAGAACTCGCTGAGCAGGGCCACGGTCTGCGGGCCCGTCCAGGGAAGGTCGACGCCGGTGGCGGAGGGCGTCGGGCGGGTGGAGCGCAGGCCCAGGTCCTCGACGGAGACGACGACGCCGAAGCGCTCGGAGAACAGCTCGGACAGGATCCGCGGGATCGGCTCGCGCGGGTTCTCGCCGTCGAGCCAGCGGCGCACCCGTGAGGTGTCGGTGGAGATGTGGTTGGCGCCCAACTGGCGGGCCCTGCGGTTGACCTGACGGGCCAGCTCACCCTTGGACCAGCCACTGCGGGCGAACCACGAGGTGAGCAGCTCGTTCGGGCGCTTGTCAGCGTGCGACGCGGTGCCCGCGCTCGTACCGCTTCCGCCGTTGCCGCTCACTGGAACGCCCCCATCCCTGAGACCACCTGTCGCCGAGTGCGCCAAGCCCTATCAGAATGCCGGTGGTTGAGGCCTTCCGTCCGGTGCTTGCCACCCTTCGAACGGAACGCCGGGTTGCCTCCGGCATACCCACAAGTGCATGTGCCCCAAGGCTCCATGCACACAAAGTAGTCCCACGATCACCCGTCCAGCCATGGCGATTACGGAATCGCCACCATTCGCCACCCCTTCGAATGAACTCGCCGTGGCCAGTACGCGATTCACTTGACATAGGCCAACCGGGAGCCGGTGCAACGGTGCACACCGGGGCGTGCACGGTCGGGCTCACCACCCCGGGTGCTTCCGGACGCTGTCTGAACCGCGCCACACTGGGGAGTTGGAAGCAGAGAGTCACGTTTCACGTCCGTTGCGTAACCGCCGCTGCGTCGGACCCGTTGGAGGGGGCATGGGCTTCACGATCGGCATCGGCAGCAGTCGGGGCATGCGCGAGATCCGGTCCGGTGCACGCCGCCGCGGCCGCGCCGCGGAGTGCACCGTCGTGGCCGAGTTCACCGGGCTGTGGGGCTGGGACGTGGTGCCGGGTGCCCGGGCCGCCGCGGGCGCCTGCTCATGCGGTCTGCCCGACTGTCCGGCACCGGGCGCGCATCCCCTGGACTTCGCGCCCCGGGTGCCGGCCGGGGCGACGCTGGACGAGGCGAGCGAGGCCTGGGCCCGGTACCCCGGCGCCGCGGCGATGCTGGTGGTCGGGCGGACCTTCGACGTGATCGAGGTGGCCGAGCCCGCCGGGCTGCGGGCGCTGGCCCGGCTGGAGCGCATGGGCCTCCCGCTCGGTCCGGTCACGGCGACCCCGCGGGGCCGCGCCCAGTTCTTCGTCGCCCCTGGCGCCGCCGCCGAGCTGCCCGGGCTGCTCTACCGCATGGGCTGGGACGACCCGTCCGCCCTCGACCTGCGCGGCCTCGGCGCCGGTACGTACGTCACGGCCCCGCCCTCCGACCGCGGCGGCCGGGGCCCGGCGCGCTGGCTGCGCCCCCCGGACCTCGACTCGGCCACCAGGCCCCCGGCGGCCCGGCTGCTGCTGGGCACGCTGGCGTACGTGGCCCATCGATCGCGGGCGTAGGCCCCCGAACCCAGCCCGCTCATCGCACCGCACACGTACCGCCCGGGCTGCCCGCACCTCGGCGTCTCGGCGCCTCCGCACCGTCCGTGCCTCCGCGCCGTCCGTACTTCCGTGCCGTCCGCACCGTCCGCACCCCTGCGCCGTCCGCACCTCCGCGCCCCCGCGCCGTCCGCACCGTCCGCACCCCCGCGCCGTCCGCACCCCGGCGCCCCCGCACCGTCCGCACCCCCGCGCCGTCCGCACCCCGGCGCCCCCGCGGCGTCCGCACCCCCTCGCCGTCCGCACCCCCGCGCCCCCGCGCCGCCCCCGCGGCGTCCGCACCCCTCGCCGTCCGCACTCCGTGCGCCACACGGCGAAGCGCCCGTCCCCCGGTCAGGGAGGCGGGCGCTTCTCGCACGCGGGCGCTTCTCGCACGCGCGTGTTCCGGTGCGCGCGGGACGTCGGCGCGGCCGGTGTCACTCGCCGATGAGGGCATCCACGAAGGCCGCGGGCTCGAACGGCGCCAGGTCGTCCGCGCCCTCGCCGAGCCCGATCAGCTTGACCGGCACGCCCAGCTCGTGCTGCACGGCGACGACGATGCCGCCCTTGGCCGTACCGTCCAGCTTGGTCAGCACGATGCCGGTGATGTTCACGACCTCGGCGAAGACCCGGGCCTGGATCAGACCGTTCTGGCCGGTGGTGGCGTCGAGCACTAGCAGGACCTCGTCCAGCGGCGCGTGCTTCTCCACAACCCGCTTGACCTTGCCCAGCTCGTCCATGAGGCCGGTCTTGGTGTGCAGACGGCCGGCGGTGTCGATGAGCACGACGTCCGAGCCCATCTCCTTGCCCTCCTTGACCGCGTCGAAGGCGACGGAGGCGGGGTCGCCGCCCTCGGGCCCGCGCACGGTGTGCGCGCCGACCCGCTCGCCCCAGGTCTGGAGCTGGTCCGCGGCGGCGGCGCGGAAGGTGTCGGCGGCGCCGAGGACGACGCTGCGGCCGTCGGCCACCAGGACGCGGGCGAGCTTGCCGGTGGTGGTGGTCTTGCCGGTGCCGTTGACCCCGACGACCATCACGATGCCGGGCTTGCTCGCGACGGGCTCGGTCTTGACCTCGCGGTCCATGTCGGGGCCGACCAGGGTGATCAGCTCCTCGCGCAACAGGGCGCGCAGCTCCTCGGGGGTGCGGGTGCCGAGCACCTTCACCCGCTCGCGCAGCCGCTCGACCAGCTCCTGGGTGGGCTGCACGCCGACGTCGGCGGTGAGCAGCGTGTCCTCGATCTCCTCCCAGGTGTCCTCGTCGAGGTGCTCCCGGGACAGCAGGGTCAGCAGGCCCTTGCCGAGGGCGTTCTGTGAGCGGGAGAGGCGGGCACGGAGCCGGACCAGACGGCCGGCGGTGGGCTCGGGAACCTCGAGCTGCGGGATCTCGAGCTCTTCGACCGGCGGTTCCTCGACGGTGGCGGTGCCGCCGTCCGGGAGGTCGACCTCCTCTATCGTCCGGCGCGTTTCGTCGCGCGGCGTCTCGGCCTCTTCGCCGACGTGCGGCTCGGCCGGAGGGGCGGTGATGTCGGGCGTGGCGGGAGGCGGCGGAGGCAACTGCTTCTTGCGGCGGGAGCCCACGACCAGCCCGCCGAGCGCGCCGATCACGACCACGGCGATGACTACAGCAAGGATGACGATTTCCATAACGGGTCCAGTATGCGTGACCTCCGGCATGGCCCCTAGCCGCCGGCCCCTTGTGGCTTCCGACAAAGGACAAAGGCCCCTGGAGGGGCGGAGTCGGATCAAAGTACGATGGAGGAGCCCGCGTCAACGCGCGTAGAGTCCCACGAGTCCCACCGCCCCCCTCTCCCCACGATCGAGGCACGGACCCCCCACATGAGCAAGACCGCCGAGAACGAAAGCGCCCTGGAAACCCGTGGCATCGAGCAGGTGCCCGACCACGAGCGCACCGCCCGGACCCGCGAGCTGTTCCCGACCTGGGTCAGCGCCAACATCAGCGTGCTGCTGCTCACGATGGGCGCGAGCCTCGTCGTGGCGTACCGGCTGAACTTCTGGCAGGCCCTGGTCGTCGCGGGGGCCGCGCCGCTCGTGTCGTACGGCCTGGTCGGGCTGATCGGCATCGCCGGCAAACGGGGCGGCGCCCCCGGTATGGCGCTGTCCCGGGCCGTGTTCGGCCAGCGGGGCAATCTGCTGCCCGGTTCGCTGATCTGGATCGCCCGCTGGGGCTGGGAGACGATCAACGCGGTGACCGGCGCCTACGCCCTGCTCACCGTGCTGGACATCGTGTTCGGCATACGCGCCAACAGCGTGCTGGACATGGTGACGCTGCTCGCCTTCGTCGTCGCGACGTTCGCGATCTCCGGGCTGGGCATCAACGCCGTACAGAAGTGCAACAAGTACGCGGCGTACCTCTTCGGCGCCTTCTCGGTGCTGGTGCTGGGCCATCTGGTCGTCGACACCGACTGGTCCGCGGTGTTCGACCGGTCCGCCGGGTCGGTGGCCGCGATGATCACGGGCGTCGGTCTGATCGCGGCCGGCGGCGTGAGCTGGATCCCGTCCGCCCCGGACTTCACCCGGTACCTGCCGCGCACGGCGTCCTCGAAGGGGATCGTGGGCGTCACGGTCGGCGGTGCCGGCATCGTCGTCCTGCCGATGGTGCTGATGGGCGCGGTCATGGCGGTCTCGACGCCGGACCTGGCCTCGGCCGCCGACCCGGTCTCCTTCCTGGGCGAGATCCTGCCGACCTGGATCGCGGTGCCGTACCTGCTGATCGCGCTGATCGGCATGCTGCTGATCAACTCGATGTCGATGTACTCGGCCGGTTTCACCGCGCAGACCCTGGGCTTCAAGGTCCCGCGGCACTGGGCGGTCTCGGTGAACGCCGTGATCTCGCTGGTCTTCGGCGGTGTGCTGATGCTGGTGGCGACCAGTTTCATGGGCTCGTTCATCGCGTTCCTGTCGCTGCTCGCGGTCGCCTTCTCCGCGTGGGTCGGCGTGTTCGGCGCGGACATGCTGCGCCGTCGGGAGTACGACGGCGAGGCCCTGGCCGACACCGGCCGCACCAGCGCCTACTGGTACCGCGGCGGCTTCTCCCCCGCGGCCGTCGTCGCCTGGGCGGTGGGCCTGGCCGGTGGCCTGATGTTCACCACGTCCGACTGGTTCACCGGCCCCCTCGCCGGCAACAACGTGATCGGCGAGTACGGCCTCGGCTGGGTGGCCACGGTGGTGATCTCCGGTCTCCTGTACGTCGTGCTGCCGAAGCCGGCGGTGGTCGTCCCGGCGCCGACGATCTCGGAGGCCGTCCTTCCGTCGTACGACACCGCCGCCCCGTCCGGAGGGTGACCGGGCGGGGCGGCGGACGGTACGGGGAGAGGGGCAGCGGGGACTTGGGCCCTTCCCCCCGGGTTCGGGGGCGGGCGGGTCAGCCCATCTCCTCCAGGGCCTTGCCCTTCGTCTCCTTCACGAACCTGAGCACGAACGGGATGGAGAGCGCGGCGAAGACCGTGTAGATCACGTAGGTGACGGACAGGTTCCAGTCGGCCAGCGACGGGAAGCTCGCGGTGATGGCCCAGTTGGCGATCCACTGCGCGGAGGCGGCGACGCCCAGGGCGGCGGCGCGGATCCGGTTGGGGAACATCTCGCCGAGGAAGACCCAGACGACCACGCCCCACGAGAGGGCGAAGAAGAGGACGAAGAAGTGGGCGGCGATCAGGGCGACCCAGCCCTGGGTGGCCGGGAGCTTGCCGTCGACCAGGTCGAAGGAGAAGGCCCAGGCCTCCAGCGCCAGACCGATCACCATGCCGACCGAGCCGATGAGGGCGAGGGGCTTGCGGCCGATGCGGTCCACGAAGATCATCGCGATCACGGTGCCGACGATGTTGATGATCGACGTCGTGAACGAGTAGAAGAACGACTGCGACGGGTCGACGCCGACCGACTGCCACAGCGTCGAGGAGTAGTAGAACGCGACGTTGATGCCGACGAACTGCTGGAAGACCGACAGGCCGATGCCGACCCAGACGATCGGCTTGAAGAAGAAGCTGCCGCCGAGGAGGTCCTTGAAGGAGGACTTCTCCTCGCTGTGCATGGCGTGTTCGATCTCGGCGACACGGGCGTCGAAGTCGACGTCCTTGCCCTCGACCTCTTCGAGGACCTGCTTGGCGCGCTCGTGCTTGCCGACGGAGACCAGGAAGCGGGGGGATTCGGGGATGGCGAAGGACAGCAGGCCGTAGAGGACGGCCGGGATCACCATGACGCCGAGCATGACCTGCCAGGCTTCCAGGCCCATCAGCTCACCGCGCTGGTCGCCGCCGGCGGCGTTCAGCAGGCCCCAGTTGACCAACTGCGACACGGCGATGCCGACGACGATCGCGGCCTGCTGGAAGGAGCCGAGCCGGCCGCGGTAGGCGGGCGGGGACACCTCGGCGATGTAGGCCGGGCCGATCACTGAGGCCATGCCGATGGCGAAGCCGCCGATGATGCGCCACATGGCGAGGTCCCACAGCGCGAAGGGCAGGGCGGAGCCGACGGCGCTGACGGTGAAGAGGACCGCCGCGATCTGCATGCAGCGGATACGGCCGATGCGGTCGGCGATGCGGCCCGCGGTCGCGGCGCCGATGGCGCAGCCGATCAGTGCGACGGCGATGACCTGGGCCAGCAACGCGGAGCCGACGTCGTAGCGGTCCCGGATGGCCTCGACGGCGCCGTTGATCACGGAACTGTCGTAGCCGAACAGGAAACCGCCCATCGCGGCCGCCGCCGCGATGAAGATGACGTGCCCGAGATGATCGGGGTGAGCCGTCCTGGCTGCTGAGTTGGGTGCCTGCGATGTGCTGGCCACGTGTGTACTCCTCGGACTACCGGCAACGCTGCCGGGGCGGTTCACCCTTCGAGGTGCCATCGGTAGGGACCATCGGAAGGGACCTGAAGGTAAAGGCAACGTTGCAGAGAATATGCCTTCAAGTTCCGAAGTCAATAGGGCGAGAGCCGTGAAGTTTGAGATCCTTAGGGGTTAAATGTGTTCAAGAGTTGAAGCTAACGTGCCGAGCTAGCGCAACCGCTGGCTGATGACCTTCGACACACCGTCGCCCTGCATGGACACGCCGTAGAGCGCGTCGGCGACCTCCATCGTGCGCTTCTGGTGGGTGATGACGATGAGCTGCGAGGCCTCCTGCAGCTCCTGCATGATCCGGATCAGCCGCTGCAGGTTGGTGTCGTCGAGCGCCGCCTCGACCTCGTCCATCACGTAGAACGGGCTCGGCCGCGCCTTGAAGATCGACACCAGCATCGCCACCGCGGTCAGCGAGCGCTCCCCGCCGGAGAGCAGCGAGAGCCGTTTGACCTTCTTGCCCGGCGGCCGGGCCTCGACGTCCACGCCCGTGGTGAGCATGTTGTCGGGGTCGGTCAGGATCAGCCGGCCCTCACCGCCCGGGAACAGCCGGCCGAACACGCCCTCGAACTCCCGGGCGGTGTCCCGGAAGGCCTCGGCGAAGACCTGCTCGACGCGCTCGTCGACCTCCTTGACGACCTGGAGCAGGTCGGCGCGGGTCTTCTTCAGGTCCTCCAGTTGTTCGCTGAGGAACTGGTGGCGTTCCTCGAGCGCGGAGAACTCCTCAAGCGCCAGCGGGTTGACCTTGCCGAGCTGCTGGTAGGCGCGTTCGGCCGCCTTCAGGCGCTTCTCCTGCTCGGAGCGGACGAACGGCCGGGGCCGGTTGCGTGGGTGCTCGGGGTCCTCCGGGAGCTCCTCGCCCTCGGCGGGGGGCGAGGGCGGCACCGCTTGATGGGGGCCGTATTCGGCCGCGAGCCCCGCCGGTTCCACACCGAGTTCCTCCAGCGCCTTGGTCTCTAGCTGCTCGATGCGCAGCCGCTTCTCGGCGCCGAGTACCTCGCCCCGGTGAACTGAATCCGTCAACTTGTCGAGCTCCGCCTTGAGGTCGCGCCCGGCAGTGCGCGCGGCGGTCAGCTCCTGCTCCCGCCGTGCCTTGGCGGCCTCGGCGAGGGTGCGTTCCTCGTCGGCGCGGGTCAGGGAGACCTCGACGTGCGCGAGCAACTGCCGGGCGCCCGCCGCGACCGCCTCGGCGACGGCCGCCTCGTGCCGCAGCCTGGCCCGCCGCTGTTCGGCACGCGCGCGTGCCTCGCGTTCGGCGCGGGCGGCGCGGTCCAGGGAGTCGGCCCGCCCGGCGAGGCCCTTGACCCGCTCCTCGTGCGTACGGACCTGGAGCCGGGCCTCCATCTCGGTCTGGCGGGCGTTGGCCCCGTCGGCGGCGAGCCGGTCACGGGCTCCGGCGTCGGGCTCCTCCTCGACGGGCATCTCCTCGGCGACGGCGAGCCGCTCGGCCAGCTCCTCGACCTCCGTCAGCGCCCTGTCCAGCGCCTCCTGCGCCCGGGACGCCGCGGCGGCGGACCGCTCCGCCTCTCCGGCGGCGCCCCGCGCCTGTCCCGCGAGTCGGCCGAGCTGCTGGGCGACCGACGACTTCTCCCGGTCGGCGGCCCGGCGCCGCTCCCCCAGCTCCTCGACGAGCGCGGCACACTCCCGGCGGCGTCCGACGGCCGCGTCCTGCGCCCCGGCCAGCTCCTCGCACCGCACGCCCAGCTCCGCCAGCTCGGCGGCGGCCTGGTCCACGGACGCCTGCACTTCGAGGAGGCTGGGCGCCCCTGCGGACCCGCCCTGCGCGAAGTGGGCGCCCAGCAGGTCTCCCTCGGCGGTGACCGCGGTCAGGGCGGGGCGGGCGTAGACGAGGTCCTCGGCGTCCTCCAGGGTGGCGACGACGACGATCCCGCGCAGCAGCCGCCGTACGGCGGGCATCAGGTCGTCGGGCCCGTGGACGAGGTCGGCGGCGTACGGCGGTCCGTCGTCCCGGCTCTCGCGCGGTACGTCGTCGGGGGCGCCGGCGAGCAGCAGGGCGGCCCGGCCCGCGTCCTGCTTGCGCAGCAGGCGGATGGCGTCGGCGGCGGCCGCGGGGGAGGTCGCCGCGAGGGCGTCGGCGGCGACGCCGAAGGCGGTGGCCAGGGCGGTCTCGTGGCCGGGTGTCACGGTGAGGAGTCCGGCGGCCGGGCCGAGCAGGCCGGTGAGCCGGTCCTTGGCGGCGAGCAGCGCGCCGGTGCCGTCCTTGCGGCGCAGACCGAGGGCGAGGGCGTCGTGCCGGGCCCGGGTGGCGGCGTGTTCACGGTCCGCCGACGTGGCCGCCTCGCGGGCCGCGCTCAGGGTGGCCTCGGCCTCGGCCAGCGCGTGCCTGGCGGCGTCGTGCCGTTCGGCGAGTTCCCGGTCGTCGGCGTCGAGTCCGTCGACCTCGGCCTGGAGCGTCTCGTACTCCTCCTGGGCGGCGGCGGCCCGTTCCCGGGACTCGTCCCGGGCTTCGGCCAGCCGCTCGATCTCCGCCTGGGCGGAGGCGGCGCGGGAACGGGCGGCGCCGACCTGGCCGCTGAGCCGGGCCAGGCCCTCGCGGCGGTCGGCGATGGCGCGTGCGGCGTCCTTGAGGCGGCGCTCCTCCATGGCCAGCTCGCGTTCGAGGTCGGCGCGGTGGGCGACCGTGTCCTCAAGGGCGTGTTCGGCCGCCTCCAGGGCCGCTTCGAGTTCGGCCTCCTGCTCGCGGACCCGGGCGGCCTCGCGCTCCAGTTCCTCGGGGTCGCGGCCGCGGCGTTCCTCGGGTGGCGCGGAGGTGGCGCTCTTCACGCGCGCGTCGGCCAGCGAGATGGTGCCGCGCACGCGTTCGGCGAGCTGGGACAGCTCGTACCAGGTCTGCTGGGCGCGCTGGAGGCGCGGGGTGAGCCGGCGCACCTCGTCCTCCAGGTCCGCCTCGCGGCGCAGCGCCCGGCCCAGTTCCTGTTCGGCGGCGTCCTTGCGTTCCTTGAGCGCGGCCTCGTCGGCGACCTCGGCCTCAAGTGCCTCGCGCATCCGTACGAGGTCGTCGGCGAGGAGCCTCAGCCGGGCGTCCCGGAGGTCGGCCTGGATGACGGCGGCCCTGCGGGCGACGGCGGCCTGGCGGCCAAGGGGCTTGAGCTGGCGCCGCAGCTCGTCGGTGAGGTCCTGCACGCGCGCGAGATTGGCCTGCATCGCGTCCAGTTTCCTGAGCGCCTTCTCCTTGCGCTTGCGGTGCTTGAGGACGCCCGCGGCCTCCTCGATGAAGGCGCGGCGCCCCATCGGGTCGGCATGCAGGACGGAGTCGAGCTGGCCCTGGCCGACGATGACGTGCATTTCGCGGCCGATGCCGGAGTCGGAGAGGAGTTCCTGGATGTCGAGGAGGCGGCAGGTGTCGCCGTTGAGCTGGTACTCGCTGCCGCCGTTGCGGAACATGATCCGCGTGATGGTGACCTCGGCGTACTCGATGGGCAGGGCCCCGTCGGAGTTGTCGATGGTCAGCGACACCTCGGCCCGGCCGAGCGGTGGACGGCCGGTGGTGCCGGCGAAGATGACGTCCTCCATCTTGCCGCCGCGCAGCGACTTGGCGCCCTGTTCGCCCATGACCCAACTGAGCGCGTCGACGACATTGGACTTGCCCGAGCCGTTCGGGCCGACGACACAGGTGATGCCCGGCTCGAACCGGAGCGTGGTCGCCGAGGCGAACGACTTGAACCCGCGGAGGGTCAGGGCCTTCAGGTGCACGCCGTCGGACTCTACCTTTCGGGTGTGTCTCGCTCCATGAACCGGTGAACCCCCGCGGTTTCACCGGTGAACGTGCAGGGCACATCAGACGTTGAAGAGGGTGAAAGGTTGCGCGGGGCAGGGACAGGGCGGGCGCCGAGGCGGGGGGACGGACGAGACGGGGGGCGGGCGAGACGGACGAGGCGGGGCGGAAAAGAAAGAAGGGACGCCGAAGCGTCCCTTGCAGACTCTGACACCTGAGCGGTTGTACGGGCGGGCCCGACCACTGCTGTGCCGTGGTGGCACTGCTGTGCCGTAGTGGAGCGATGCAGTGATCAGGTGAGCGCAGGCTCCGCCTGGTGTGCGTCAACGCTCTCCATGCTCTCCATGATCCTGTCGTGAGAAGCGGCAGCCGCCAGCGCGTCGTTCTCCGCCTGGATTCGTCCGAGTTCGGATTCCAGGTCCTGGACGCGCTGCTGGAGCCGTCGCATCTCGGCGAGGAGTCGAGGGTCGGAGCCGCCGACGTAACCGAGAAGCGCCTTTGCCATGATGGATGGTCCTCCACAATGAGTGACCGACCGAAGCGGTTGGGTCGTGAGGGGATCGCACCCGCGGTGCTTGGCACTTTGGAGTTTTTACTGCCGTTCAACCATGCCAAACAGCTAAGGTGCGCGGGGCTTTCAGCGTCTCACCAAAAAGTTTGACGGTCAACACGATCACGCCCCGTATTGGCGGGCGCCCGGGGTCGTGCGGCCGGCGAACGGCGACGCTGCGACTCCTGCGGGCCGGTGCGGGCCCCTGGGGGCAGGGCGGTCATTCCGCGTGCGGAGCCTGCCACGAGCGGTCCCCCTTGGCAACCACCTGCCCGTTTCCGCGCCGGCCACCCCTGTGGGGAGGCTCGTCGCAGTCGCCGGAGACTCCCCGGGCGGCCCGGCGTCAGCGGATGGCGAAGCCCTCGTAGCCCCCGCGCGGTGTGTCCCAGATCTCGGTGACGCCGTCCACACGTCCGGGCGTGTCGGCGCCGCGCAGCCAGTCGAGCAGCCCCTCGCAGCGCTCGCGCGGGCCCTCCGCGACGACCTGGACGCGACCGTCACCCAAATTGAGAGCAAAACCACTCATGCCGCCGAGTTCCAGCGCCCTGGCCCGCGTGAACCAGCGGAAACCCACACCCTGGACCTGTCCGCGCACCCACGCGACCAGCCGTACATCCTCGCTCATGACTGCAACCTAACCAGTCAATGTCTCGCTGGACACTCCACCCCCCGGCGCCATGCGGTACCGTCCCGACCCAATGAATCTCACTTGAAACTCACTCGATCGTGTGAGTTCCGTGTTGATCGTGAGCACGTCGACCGCGAGGGCACGCCCAGCGCGAGGACCAGTGCGAGGACGAGGACGAGGAAGGCCAGGACATGGGACGCCACCGACGCTCCGCCGCCGGCCGCGCCGCCACGGGCCGCGCCACGGAGGGCCGTCAGACGGACGGCACGACGACGGGCCAGGGCCGCGACCAGTCCGCTCCGGACGCCGGCGGGGCCCCCACGATGGGGATCGCGCCCTATCTGAACCCCGAGGCGTACGCCGAGGTCCAGGCCAGGAGCGACGCCTATCTGTTCGCGGCGCAGAGCCCTGACGGTCCGGGCAGTCCGGGCGGGCCCGGCGGGCCCGACGGCGAGGGTCCGCAGGCCGGCCGCACGGTCGCCTTCCCCCGTGACGGGTACGCGCCCGACTCCGGCCCGCAGCCCACCGCGGGTCACCGCCGCCGCCGGAAGAAGGCCGCGACTCCGGTCCGCACGGGTCTGCTCGGGGTGTCCGCCGCGGTCGCCATCGGCACGGTGGCGGTGGCCACGGGCGCGGTGCCCGGCCTCGACAACTACCGGATCGGCGGCGGCAGCGACGGGGGCGACCGGGTGCAGGCCCAGGACGCCCCGACGAACAGCCCGTCCGAGCAGGGCGGCGCCTCCGGCAGCGCCGAGACCGGCCGCGGCGGCGACGCCTCCACGAGCCGCGGCACCGACCGCTCCTCCTCGCCCTCCCAGTCCTCCCAGTCCTCCCCCTCCGGGGACGCCTCGTCCGAGGGCTCCCCCTCCACTTCGCCGTCCTCGGCCTCGCCCTCGCCGTCGGCGCCGGCCTCGAAGCCCGCCGCCCCGGCGGAGACGCCGTCCAAGACCAAGAAGCCGAAGACGACGCCCAGCGCGAAGCCGAAGCCCACTCCCTCGCGCCCGGCCGCCCAGGAGCCCACCGGGCCCAGCGCGCCAGCCGCCGTCTCGGAGGAGGCCGTCGCCCAGGCGCAGGTGCTCAAGCTGGTCAACGCCGAACGGGCCAAAGTGGGCTGCAGCCCGGTGGCCGCGAACAGCGCCCTGCGCGAACTGGCCGAGGACTTCAGCGAGGCCATGGGCACCGAGGGCTTCTTCGACCACACCGACCCCGGCGGCGCCACCCCCTGGGACCGGGCGGCGGCAGCCGGCATAAGCGGCCTCGGGGGCGAGAACATAGCCCGCGGCCAGGCCGACGCCCAGGCCGTGATGGACGCCTGGATGGACAGCCCCGACCACCGGGCCAACATCCTGAACTGCGACTTCCAGACCCTGGGAGTCGGAGTCCACTTCGGCTCCGGCGGCCCCTGGTGGACACAGGACTTCGGCTACTGACCACCACCGGCCACCGGCCATCCGCCACTCTCGGGACAGCGCTGCCCCCTGCTCAGCGCAATCTGCGGCGCAGCGCTGCGCTCCCGTACGCTGGAGGCATGTCGACCACGCAGGAGCGCACGGCGGAGCAGGATCTGCCGTATGACGTGTTCTCCCGGGCCTGTCCCTCGCGCGGCACCCTGGAGCACGTCACGGGGCGCTGGGGCGCGCTGACGCTCGGCGCGCTGTACGAGGGTTCCCTCCGGTTCAACGAGCTGCGGCGCCGTGTCGACGGCGTCAGCGAGAAGATGCTCGCCCAGACCCTGCACGCGCTGGAGCGCGACGGGCTGGTGCACCGCGAGGCCCAGCCCACGAATCCACCGCGTGTGGACTACGAGCTCACGACGCTCGGCCGCGAGGTGGCCGGACGACTGAGCGCGCTCATCCAGTGCCTGGAGGGCCGGATGGACGAGGTGCTGGCGTCGCGCGAGCGGTACGACGCACAGCGGATGCCTACGGCCTGATTGCCTACGGCGTGATCCTCGGCGGCCGCTGGCACTTCGGGCAGAAGTAGCTGGAGCGGTTCATCCACGGCCGGCGCCGCATCGGTGTGGCGCAGCGGCGGCAGGGCAGGCCCTCGCGGCCGTACGCGTCGAGCGACCGGTCGAAGTAGCCGGACTCGCCGTTGACGTTGACGTACAGGCTGTCGAAGCTGGTGCCGCCGACGGCGAGGGCGGCGTTCATCACGTCCCGGACGTGGCCGAGGAGTTCGGTGGTGCGGGGGCGGGTGAGGGTCGCCGTGGGGCGTTCGTAGTGCAGGCGGGCGCGCCACAGGGCCTCGTCCGCGTAGATGTTGCCGACGCCGCTGATCAGGGACTGGTCGAGCAGGGCCCGTTTGACCGTGGTGCGCTTGCGGCGCATGGCCAGGTGGAACGCCTCGTCGTCGAAGAGCGGGTCGAGTGGGTCGCGGGCGATGTGCGCGATGACGTCGGGCAGTCCGTCGGGGGTGGTCTCGTGCAGGGAGAGGCCGCCGAAGGTGCGCTGGTCGACGAAGCGGAGTTCGGTGCCGAGGGCGTCGGTGAAGCGGACGCGGACGCGCAGGTGCTTCTCGGCCGGTGTTTCGTGCGGCTGGACCAGTAGCTGGCCGCTCATGCCGAGGTGCGCGAGGACCGCCTGGTCGGTGTCCTCCAGGGGCAGCCACAGGTATTTGCCGCGGCGGCTGGGGGTGCCGACGCGGTGGCCCTTCAGGCGGTGGGCGAAGTCGTCGGGTCCTGCGATGTGCCGGCGTACCGCACGCGGGTGCAGCACCTCGGCGTCGGCGACGGTCCGGTGGGCGACCCAGCGCTCCAGACCGCGCCGTACGACCTCCACCTCGGGCAACTCGGGCATGGCATCCCCTCGGGCGGTCCGGTGGGGCCGGGCCGGTGGACGAACCGAACGCCCGCCCCGGTTCGTGGGGCGGGCGTTCGCGACGTGCGGTGTACCAGGTGTATCGGATGGATCGGTGTATCGGGTGGCTCAGGCGGAGGCCGACGGTGCGTCGGCGGCTTCGGCGGCCGGATGGGCCGCCGCCTCCTCGGCGCGCTCGTCCGCCGCGGCCCGGATGGACCGCCAGGCGGATTCCGCGGCCTGCTGCTCCGCCTCCTTCTTGCTGCGGCCGGTGCCGGTGCCGTACGAGACGCCTCCGACGCGGGCGGCAGCGGTGAAGGTCTTCTCGTGGTCGGGGCCGGTCTCCGTGACCAGGTACTCGGGGACACCGAGCCCTTCGGTCGCAGTGAGTTCCTGGAGGCTGGTCTTCCAGTCCAGGCCGGCACCGAGGTTGGAGGACCTGTCGATCAGCGGGTCGAACAGGCGGTGCACCAGTTCGGAGGCCGCGTCTAGGCCCTGGTCGAGATAGACCGCGCCGATCACCGCTTCGAGGGTGTCGGCGAGGATGGACGCCTTGTCCCGGCCGCCCGTGCCCTCTTCACCGCGGCCGAGCCGGATGAAGGAGCCGAGTTCGAGCCCACGGCCCACCTCCGCCAGCGCACGCGAGTTGACCACCGCGGCCCGCAACTTGGCCAGTTGGCCTTCGGGCAGGTCGGGGTGAGTGCGGTACAGCGTGTCCGTGACGACGAGGCCGAGCACGGAGTCCCCGAGGAACTCCAGCCGCTCGTTCGTCGGCAGACCGCCGTTCTCGTACGCGTAGGAACGGTGGGTCAGTGCACGCACCAGAAGGGCGGACTCGAGCTGATAGCCGAGCCGCCCTTCCAGAAGCGTGTGGGACGAGGCCTGGGTGTCCGCCGGAGCACCCCCGCGGCGGCGGGGACTGGTGGCTTCGACGTCTGCCACCTTCTTGGTAGTGGACACAGTGCCTCTCACCAGCCGCTCAGACCTCGAGGACCTGGCGCTTGTTGTAAGTGCCGCAAGCCGGGCACGCGATGTGCTGCAGCTTGGGCTCGTGGCAGCGCTCGCACGCAACCAGGGTGGGGACCGCAGCCTTCCACTGCGACCGGCGGTGGCGCGTGTTGCTGCGCGACATCTTCCGCTTCGGAACAGCCACGGCTACTTCTCCTGCTTCTCGGCGGCGTCCGCGGATTCTGGCCCGTCGCCGCTCATCTCGTCCTTCTCGCCGTCTTCGAGTGAACCGGCGAGTCCCTGCAATGCCGCCCAACGGATGTCGACGGCGGCGTGGTGGTGGCCGGGGTCGTCCGCCAGGCGTACTCCGCATTCGGAGCACAGACCCGGGCAGTCTTCCTGGCACACCGGCTGCATCGGCAGTGCGAGCACCACCGCGTCGCGCAGCACGGGTTCGAGGCCGATCAGTCCGTCCTCTACGAAGAGCCTGTCCTCGTCTTCCTCGGCGTCGTCGGCCGGCTCCGCCACAGGGCGGCCCCGGTCGTCGGCGTCAGGGTACGAGAACATCTCCTGGAAGTCCGCTTCGAGCTGCTGCTCCAGCGGCTCCAGACACCTTACGCACTCCCCCTCGGCCTTGGCACGGGCGGTGCCCGTGACGAGCACCCCTTCCATGACCGACTCGAGCCGGAGATCGAGCTTCACCGGGGCGCCTTCCGGCACTCCGACGACTCCCTGGACACCGAAGTCCTTGGGAGCGTCGACCGTGCGGGTCAGGCGCTGGAGCGCACCGGGCCGCCGTCCCAGCTCGTGTGTGTCGAACACGAGGGGGTCGCGGTGGTCGAGGCGCGCGTTCAGAACCATTCCTGCTTTCGGTCTTCGTGGTGTGGGGGTGCCGCCCTTCGGTGTTCCCGGGCAGCGCCGATCGCGGACGTACGCGCGACCGAACAGCCAGGATACTGGACCATTCGCTCTCGTCCCAATCCGGGCCGGTCGAGCGTCCGGCAGCCTAGAGTCCGCGGCCCTGTTCGTACGCCCTGAGCTGCTCGGCGCTGATCATGCCGGTGTCGAAGAGGCTGGTCTCGTCGAGCGCCGGCGGCTGGGCCTGCGGGGGTTGCTGCGGCTGCTGGGGCTGGGGCTGGGCGTAGCCCTGCTGTCCGTCGTACGCCTGCTGCTGGACGTCGTAGCCCTGATAGACGTACGGGTCGGCGCCCTGCTGCTGGTAGCCGTACGGGTCCTGCTGGCCGCCGTAGGTCTGCTGGTAGGCCGCGTACGGATCGGGCTGCTGCTGTGCGTAGCCGTACGCGGGCTCCTGCTGCGGCATGTCCGGCATGGCCTGCGCCGGCATCTGTGCAGGCACCTGTGCGGGCACCTGTGCGGGCATCTCGGGTACGGCCTGTGCCGGAAGCTGTGCCGCCGCGGGCTGCTGCTCGCCGTACTGGGGCTGCCGGGGCTGCTCGACGGGGGCGTCCGAGAGGCCCGCGAGGTAGTCGGCGTCGCTGGAGTGCTGGACGGTGCTCAGGTCGTCCGCGAGGGCGCCGAGGTCGTCGGTGGCGATCCGGCCGTGCAGCTTCTGGCGGCCGCGGCCGACGGCGTCCAGGGTCTTGGCGAGGACGGCCTCGAAGGCACCGAGCTTGGTGTCGACGTAGGAGTCGGCGTCGCGGCGCAGGATCTCGGGGTCGTGGCTGCGCTCGGGGGCGTCCTCGTCCTCGTAGCCGTTCTCGTCGAGGCCGGGTCCGGTGCCGAGCAGCTTCTCGCGGCCCCGGCCGACGGAGCCGAGGGTCTTGGTGAGGACGACCTCGAAGTTGGCGAGCTTGGAGTCGACGTAGTCGTCGGCCTCGGCGCGGACCTCCTCGGCCTCCTGCCTGGCCTCGGCGAGGATCCGGTCGGCCTCGGCCTGGGAGCGGCGGGCCACCTCGGTGTCGGCGATCAGGGAACCGCGCTCGGTGTGCGCGCCCTCGATGATCCGGTCGGCCTCCTGGCGGGCCTGCGCGACCAACTGCTCGCGGTCGCCGATCAGCTCCTGGGCCTGGGCGAGGGAACCGGGCAGCTCGGCGCGCAGCTCTTCCATCATCGAGAGCAGTTCGGCGCGGTTGACCACGCACGAGGCCGACATGGGCATGGCGCGGGCGCCGGAGACCATCGCGGTGATCTCGTCGAGCTTGTTCTGCACGTCCACCGTGTGCTCGCCACTCTCTAAAGCTGTGTTGGAGACGGACGGGACGACTGTACGACCCTGGGGTGTCCCGGGGACACCGGGTGACGGGTTGTCAGTCTCCGGAAGTCACCGGAAGTCGCCGGAAGCCGCCGCGAGCTGTACGACGGCGCGGTCAGTGCTTCTTCAGGCGCTCCGAGAGGACGTCGAGGACCAGCGGCGGCACCAGGTGGGACACGTCGCCGCCCCAGGTCGCGACCTCCTTGACCAGGGAGGACGACAGGAAGCTGTAGGTGGGGTTGGTGGGGATGAAGAGGGTCTCCACACCGGAGAGGCCGTTGTTCATCTGGGCCATCTGCAGTTCGTAGTCGAAGTCGCTGACCGCGCGCAGGCCCTTGACGATGGCCGGGATCTCGCGCTGCTTGCAGAAGTCGACGAGGAGGCCGTGGAAGGACTCCACGCGCACGTTCCCGTACTCGGCGGTGACCTGGCGGATCAGGTCCATCCGCTCCTCGATCTCGAACAGGCCCTTCTTGGCCTGGTTGATCATCACGGCGACGTAGACCTCGTCATAGAGGCTCGACGCACGGGCGATGATGTCGAGATGTCCGTTGGTGATCGGGTCGAACGACCCGGGACAGACGGCGCGGCGCACTAGAGTTCCCTCGCTCTCCGGTCCGGTCATCGTGCGTCTTCGCACGTAGAGGCGGCGCGACCGTACCAAAACGTTCCCTCGCCGTAGCGACGGGCCCGGATCGCGTCGAAGCCCCGGGGCCAGCGGAATTCGCCTCCCCTGGTGCTGCGCTCCACGGTGACGAGCGCTTCCCCGGCGAGCCACCCCTGCGTACGGAGTGTGAGCAGGATCTCCCGAAGATCGTCGTCCGAGACGGCGTACGGCGGGTCCAGGAAGACGACGCCGTACGGCTCGGCCGGGGCCGGGGTGCGGATGATCTGTTCCGCTTTGCCCGCCCTGACCTCGGCGCCGGGCAGGCCGAGGCTCTTGGCGTTCTCCCGGACCGTGCGGGCGGCCCGGGCGTCGGCCTCGACGAGGAGCACGTGTCCCGCGCCGCGGGACAGCGCCTCCAGACCGACGGCGCCGGAACCCGCGTACAGGTCGAGGACCCGCTCGCCGTCCAGCGGGGCGCCGAGCAGGGACTGCCAGGTGGAGAAGAGGCCCTCGCGCGCGCGGTCGGAGGTGGGGCGGGTGCCGGTCCCCGGCGGAACGGCCAGGCGGCGTCCGCCTGCCTTGCCGGCGATCACGCGGGTCATTTCTGGGTCCTTGTCGGTGTGCTCGGGTGTACGGACGGCGTCCGTCGCCAGTCTGTCAGCCCTTCTCCAGGTACTGCTCCCGCTCCTCGTCCAGCAGGGCGTCCAGGGCCGTCCGCAGACCGGGCAGGCCGGTCAGCTCCGGGTCGGCGGCGACGACCGCGGCCGCCTCCTGTCTGGCCTCAGCGATGATCTCCTCGTCCTCGATGACGGCGAGCACCCGCAGCGAGGTGCGGGCGCCGGACTGGGCCTGGCCGAGGACGTCGCCCTCGCGGCGCTGTTCGAGGTCGATGCGGGAGAGCTCGAAGCCGTCGAGGGTGCCGGCGACGGCGTTCAGCCGCTGGCGGGCCGCGCTCGCCTCGGGCATCTCGCTGACCAGCAGGCACAGGCCGGGAGCGGAACCCCGCCCGACCCGGCCGCGCAACTGGTGAAGCTGGGAGACGCCGAAGCGGTCGGCGTCCATGATGACCATCGCGGTGGCGTTGGGGACGTTCACCCCGACCTCGATGACCGTCGTGGCGACCAGGACGTCGCTCTCCCCGGCGGCGAAGCGGCGCATGACCGCGTCCTTGTCGTCGGGCTGCATGCGGCCGTGCAGGATCTCGACCCCGAGCCCCTGGAGCGGTCCCTTCGCCAGTTGGTCGGCGACGTCCAGGACGGCGAGCGGGGGCCGCTTCTCGGCGTCGTCCTCGGGCGACTTGCGCTGCGCGGCCTTCTTCTTCGGGTCGTCGTCCTCGTCGCCGATGCGTGGGCAGACGACGTACCCCTGGTGGCCGTTCGACACCTCCTCGCGGACCCGTTCCCAGGCCCGGGTGAGGAAGTGCGGTTTGTCGGCGGCGGGGACGACATGGCTGGCGATCGGGGACCGGCCGGCCGGGAGCTGGTCCAGGACGGAGGTCTCCAGGTCGCCGAAGACGGTCATGGCGACGGTGCGCGGGATGGGCGTGGCGGTCATGACGAGCAGGTGCGGGGGCTGCTTTCCCTTGCCGCGCAGGGCGTCGCGCTGCTCCACACCGAAGCGGTGCTGTTCGTCGACGACGACCAGGCCGAGGTCGTGGAACTGCACCTTGTCCTCGATCAGCGCGTGGGTGCCGATGACGATGCCCGCCTCGCCGGTGGCCAGGTCGAGCAGGGCGTGCCGGCGGGCGGCGGCGCCCATGGACCCGGTGAGCAGCACCACCTTGGTGGCGTGCTCGGCGCCGCCCAGCATGCCTCCCTCGGCCAGCTCGCCCATCATCTCGACGACGGACCGGTGGTGCTGCTGGGCGAGCACCTCGGTGGGCGCCAGCATCACGGCCTGCCCGCCCGCGTCGACGACGGCGAGCATGGCGCGCAGTGCCACCATCGTCTTTCCCGATCCGACCTCGCCCTGGAGCAGCCGGTGCATCGGGTGGTCGGTGGCGAGGTCGTCGAAGATCTCGCGGGAGACCTTCCGCTGGCCCTCGGTGAGGGTGAAGGGGAGGCGGTCGTCGAAGGCGGTGAGCAGGCCGTCCGGGCTCGGTCTGCGGGGGACGGCGGGGAGTTGGGTCTCGGCGTGGCGGCGGCGGGCGAGGGCGACCTGGAGGACGAAGGCCTCGTCCCACTTCAGGCGGGCGCGGGCGTCCTCGACGTCCGCCCTGGTGTGCGGGCGGTGGATCTTGAGGAGTGCCTCGGGGAGGGGGACCAGGCCCCGGCCCTCGCGCAGGGTGCCGGGAAGGGGATCGACGGCCTCCTGCGCGCTGGGCAGCACCGTCTGGATCGCCTTGCCGATCTTCCAGGACTCCAGTTTGGCGGTGGCCGGGTAGAGGGGGATGAGGGCGCCCGCCCACGACTCGACGCTCTCGGCCGCGTCCCCGTCGTCGTCGGCGCGCAGCAATTCGTACGCCGGATGCGCCAGTTGCAGTCGGCGGTTGAAGACGGAGACCTTGCCGGCGAACATCGCGCGGGTGCCCGGCAGGAGTTCCTTGTGGGGCTTGTGCACGCCGTTGCCGAAGAAGACCAGTTGGAGGCGGCCGCTGCCGTCCGTGATGGTCACTTCGAGGCGCTGGCCCTTGCCGCGCGGGGCCTTCGACGAGGCGAAGGTGTGCAGGCGGGCGTCGGCGACCTGGGCCACCACCGTGACGTGCTCGTCCATGGGCAGGTCGGCGAGGTGGGTGAGCTGGCCGCGCTCCTCGTATCTACGGGGGTAGTGGTGGAGGAGGTCGCCGACGGTGTGCAGGCCGAGGTGCTCGGCCATCACCTTCGCGGTGGCGGGGCCGAGCACCTTCTTCAGGGGTTCTTGCAGTGCGGGCACGAGATCCATTGCACACCACGCCACTGACATCGGCCCAGGGAAGCGCCGTACCAGCCGTACTCCTCCGCCTCTTTCCCCTCCTCCCCCTACTCCACTACCTACTCCACCTACTCCACGCCGACCAGCAGCAGCGCGCCCTGCCGGCCGCCCCGGTAGACGACCGTGTCGACGGCGAGGTACGCCTCGCGGACGCGGGCCTCCAGCCGGTCGGCGACGGTCTGGGGCGCCTCGTCGCCGAGGACGAGGGTGACCAGCTCGCCGCCGGCCGACAGCATGCGCTCCAGGACGGTCGCGGCGACCTCCGAGACGTCCGCGCCGATCACGGCCACGTCGCCGTCGATGAGGCCGAGGACGTCACCGGCCTGGCAGATGCCCGCCGTGGTCCAGGACTGGCGTTCGGCGACGGTGACCTCCGCGTGGCGGGTGGCACCGGCGGCCGAGGTCATCGCCACCACGTCCTCGTCGAAGCGCCGCTCGGACGCGTGCACGGCGAGCGCGGCGATGCCCTGGACGGCGGATCGGGTCGGGATGAGGGCGACGCGGATGCCCTCGGCGCGGGCCTGCTCGGCGGCCGCGGCGGCGGTGTGGCGCAGCTCGGCGTCGTTGGGCAGCAGCACGACCTCGCGCGCGTGTGCCCGCCGGACGGCCTGGACCAGTTCACCGCTCGCGGGCGGCTCCCCGGGGCGCGCGAGCAGGGTGGTCGCGCCGGCCTCGGTGTAGAGCGCGGCCAGCCCCTCCCCCGGTACGACGGCCACCACGGCGCGCTGGGTCCGCTCCCGGGGCGGGCGCTCGGTACCGGTGGTGTGCACGTCGCCGTGCCCGAAGTGGGTGATGCGGATCCGGTACGGCCGCCCGGCCTCGACGCCCGCCTCCACGGCGGCGCCCGCGTCGTCGACGTGCACATGGACGTTCCACAGTCCGTCGCCGCCGACCACGACGAGCGAGTCCCCGAGTCCGTCGAGCCGCTGCCGAAGCCGTGCCACGGCCGCGTCCTCGGCCTCCAGGAGGTAGATCACCTCGAAGGCGGGCGCGTTCTCCTCGCCCTCCGGTGCGGCGCACTCGTCCGAGGGGCCCGCGCCGCCGTGCTCCACGCGCGCGTGCGGCAGGACGAGCGGGCCCGGCGCCCGGCCCGTGAAGGTCTCCACCAGCGCGGCGAGGACCGTCACCAGTCCGTGTCCTCCGGCGTCGACCACGCCGGCGCGCTCCAGGACGGGCAGTTGGTCCGGGGTGGCGGCGAGCGCCGCGCGGGCGCCGTCGTAGGCCGCGCGGGCCACGTCCGCGCAGTCGCCCTCCGCACCGTCGGCCGCGTCGGCGGCGGCCGAGGCGACGGTCAGGACGGTGCCCTCGACCGGGTGGGCCACGGCCTGCCGGGCGGACGCGGCCGCGTGCCGCAGGGCCAGCCGCAGTCCGGCGCCTTCGGTGTGGGCCGAGTCGCCCCGCGCGGTGAGCACCTGGGCCATGCCGCGCAGCAACTGCGCCAGGATCGTCCCGGAGTTGCCCCGCGCGCCGATCAGCGCTCCGTGCGCCATCGCGCCCACGGCATCCGCCAGCGAGGGCCCGCCGTCCGCGTCCGGCGCCCTCGCGTCCACCTCGTGCGCGGCGAACACGGCCTCCACGGCGGCGGTGGCCGACTCGACGGTCAGGTAGAGGTTCGTGCCGGTGTCCCCGTCGGCGACGGGATAGACGTTGATGGCGTCGATCTCCTCGCGCGCCCGTCCCAGCGCGCGCAGCGACAGACCGCACCAGGTACGCACCGCCAGAGCGTCGAAGAACCTCTGTGGCACCTGCGCCACCTGCGCCTCCCTGAGCTGCGGACGTGGCTGGCAGCGTAGACCTTGGGAGGGGGCCCTCCGGAAGAGGGCCGGAAGAGGGCTGGGGCGGGCCCCTGAGCTGCCATGGTAGTTTCGTTGTACGGGAGCAGCCGTTGTATGCTGCTCCGGTTGCCCGATCCCGATCGGGCTCTCCCCCTGGCACCGCCACTCAGATCCCGGACCGTTCGCGCGTTCCGAGAGCTTGATCCCGGCATGCCGGGATCAACCGTAAGTGCATCTGAAGTCTTTGGAGTGACCCGTGGCTGCCAACTGCGACGTCTGTGGCAAGGGGCCGAGCTTCGGCAACAACATCTCGCACTCGCACCGCCGTACGTCCCGTCGCTGGAACCCGAACATCCAGCGCGTGCGTACCGTGGTCGGCGGGACGCCGAAGCGCGTGAACGCTTGCACCTCGTGCATCAAGGCCGGCAAGGTCTCGCGCTGACGCATGAGCTGAGCGCGCGGCCACTGCCTGGTCCGCTGCACGGAGCCGGTCCACCTCGGGTGGGCCGGCTTTTTGCCGTGCCGGAAATCTTCGCGGTGCCGGGAATCTTGGCGGTGCCGGGAATCTTCGCGGCGGCGCAATTCTCCGCCGTGCCAGAATTCCGGGAATGCGCTTCGGCATCCTCGGCCCCCTGGACATCCGTACCGACGACGGCACCCCCGTCGACCCCGGCGGCCCCCGCCCCCGAGCGCTGCTGACCCTCCTGCTCCTCGACGCGGGCCGTACGGTCCCGTCGGCCCGGCTGATCGACGGCCTGTACGGCACCGAGCCGCCCGCCGGTGCCGCGAACGCCCTCCAGTCGCAGATCTCCCGGCTTCGCGGGCGGCTCGCTCCCCACACGCACATCGAGGGCGGTGCCGTCGGCTACCGCGTCGTCACCGCGCCCGAGTCCATCGACGGCCACGTATTCGAACGCCTGTGCGGTGAGGGGCGTGCCGCTCTCGCCGCCGGTGATCCCGCGCGCGCGGCGGCCGGGTTGCGTGAGGCGCTCGCGCTGTGGCGCGGCCCGGCGCTGCCCGACCTGCCGCACGTACCCGCCGAGGCGGCCCGGCTCACGGAGCTGCGGCTGACCGCCGTACAGGACCGGGTCGAGGCGGATCTGGCGCTCGGTGGCGGCCCGGAGCTGGTTCCCGAGCTGCGGGCGCTGTTGGCCGCGCATCCCTTGAGCGAGCGGCTGTACGCGCACCTGATGCGCGCCCTGCACGCGGCCGGGCGGCCCGCCGAGGCGCTGACGGTGTACGAGGAGGCCAGGCGCACGCTTGCCGGACAGCTCGGCGCGGACCCGTCGCCCGAGCTGTCCGCGCTCCACGGCGAACTGCTCCGGGGACACACCGCCGCCGCCCCGCGACGGCCCCGGCTCCCCGCCCAGCTCACCCGCTTCGTCGGCCGGGACACCGACCTTGACCGCATCGCCGCCCTGTTCGACGAGGCGCGCCTGGTCACGCTCACCGGTCCCGGCGGCACCGGCAAGACGCGGCTCGCGATCGAGGCGGCGAGCCGGCGGGGTACGCCGGGCTCCCGGGCGGACGTCTGCTTCGTCGAGCTGGCGCCCCTCACCGACGGCGCGCAGATCCCGTACGCCGTGCTCACCGCACTCGGTGTGCGGGAGGGCTTTCGCAACGCGGGCGCGGACACCACGGAGCGGTTGCTGACCGCCCTGGAGGACCGCGAACCGCTGCTCGTGCTCGACAACTGCGAGCATCTCGTCGACGCGGCCGCGGCGCTGACGGCGCTGCTGCTGGGTGCCTGTCCCGGTGTGCGGATCCTCGCCACCAGCCGTGAGAGCCTCGGGATCACCGGCGAGGCCCTGGTGCCGGTTCCGCCGCTGTCGCCGCGCCCGTCGGTCGAGCTGTTCCTGGAACGCGCCCGTGCGGTGCGCCCCGGTTTCGACGGGCACGCGCGCGTGCCGGAGATCTGCGCGGCCCTGGACGGGCTGCCCCTGGCCATCGAGCTGGCGGCGGCCCGGCTGCGCACGCTTGCCCCGGACGAGCTGGCCGACCGCCTGGACGACCGTTTCCGTCTCCTCAGCCGGGGCGACCGTTCCAAGGCGCCCCGCCATCGCACGCTGCGCGCCGTCGTCGAGTGGAGTTGGGATCTGCTGGACGAGGAGGAGCGGGAGCTGGCCCGGCGGCTGACGGTCTTCACCGGGGGTGCCACGCTGGAGGCCGTGGAGGCGGTGTGCGGGGTGCCGCACCCGGAGGACCTGCTGGCCTCGCTGGTGGAGAAGTCACTCTTGGAGCACCTGCCCCAGGGCCGCTATCGGATGCTCGAGACTCTCCGCGCGTTCGCGGCCGAGGACCTGACCGGCCGGGACGGGCTGCGCGACGCGCACGCGGCGTACTTCCTGGAGCTGGCCGAGCGGGCGGAGCCGCGGCTGCGCACCGGCGATCAGTTGCCCTGGCTGGCCCGGCTCACCGCCGAGCTGGGCAATCTGGACGCGGCCCAGCGGCATCTCACGGACACCGCACCCCGCGAGGCCCTGCGGCTCATGGCCGCCCTGACCTGGTTCCGCCGGCTGCGCGGGCTGCACGGCGAACAGGTGCCGCGGGCCCGCGCGCTGCTGGCGGCCGTCGGGGACGAGCCGCCGGAGGGGCTGACCGAGGAGTACGCGCTGTGCGCGATGAACGCGGTCGCCGGGGACGGGGATGGGGACGACCCGGCCGAGACCGAACGGGTCGCTCGGGTGTCGGCGCTGATGGAGTCGCTGGACCGGCCGCTGCGGCTGCCGTTCGCGGTCGTGCTGCACTCACTGACCTGCGGGCCCACGCTCGTGCAGGACGCCCTGCCGAGGGTCCAGGTCGGGGAGCGGCCCTGGGGGCTGGCGCTGCTCGACATGGGCATCGGCTACCAGGAGCTGTTCGCGGGCCGGGCGGAGGAGGCTGAGGCCGCCTTCGCCCGCTCCCTGGCCGGCTTCCGTGCCACCGGAGACCGCTGGGGCATGGCCAACTGCCTCGACCCGCTGGGTGGTTTCGCGAACCGGCGGGGCGCCCACGACCAGGCCCTCGAACTGCTCGACGAGGGCCTGGCCCAGGTCAGGGAGCTGGAGGCGCCCGAGGAGACCGCGGACCTGCTGCGCTCCCGCGCGGTCGTACTGCTGCACCGGGGCGAGCCCGAGGACGCCGTCACGCACTTCACGCGCTCCGCGGCCCTCGCGCGCACGGCCGGTGCCGGTGACAAGGTGGCGAGTGCCCGGCGCGGCCTCGGCGACGTGGCCCGGCTGTCCGGTGACACGGCACGCGCGCGCGTGGAGTACGAGAACGCGCTGCGGCTGTGCGCCGCCAACTGGTTCAGCACCGGCGAGTCGGTCCGCATCCTGGTGGGCCTGGGCCGCACGGCCGCCGCGGAGGGCGACGCGGAGGCCGCCCGCGACTGGCTGGAGCAGGCCCGCGCGCTCGCCCTCGACTCCCCCGACGTGCTCGCCCTCGCGGAGGTCGCCGACTCCCTGTCCGCGCTCGCCCCCACCCCGGAGCGGGCCGCCGAACTCCTCGGCGCCGCCACGGGCCTGCGCGGCGCCCCAGCCCCCGGCGACCCGGACACCGCCCGCACCGACCACGACGTTCGCACCCGACTCAGCCCCGAGGTCTACACCCGCGCCTTCACACGGGGACGGAAACTGCGCTCGACGGCCCTCGACCGGGAGTAGCCGCCCCCACCTCGCGACAGGCGCCCCTGGTCCAGCGGCACCCCAACCCCGCTCACACCCACCCCGGAGCAGGCCGCCGAACTCCTCGGCGCCGCCACGGGCCTGCGCGGCACCCCCGCCCCCGGCGACCCGGACACCGCCCGCACCGACCACGACGTTCGCACCCGACTCAGCCCCGAGGCCTACACCCGCGCCTTCACGCGAGGGCGGAAACTGCGGTCGACGGCCCTCGGCCGGGAGTAGCCGCCCCCACCTCGCGACAGGCGCCCCTGGTCCAGCAGCAGACACCCCAACCTCCCGGCAGGCGGCCCCCAGCCAGCCGTAGACACCCCGACCACGCGACAGACCCCCCAGCCAGCAGCAGGCGGGCCGAGCACGCGACAGGCAGCCCCCAGCCTGCCGCAGGCGGGCCGCCCTCGCTTCGGGCGGCCCTGGGGCAGCGGTGGGCGGCCCGGCTCCCGCGGCAGGCTCGGTGACCGTGTGGTTTGCGGGCGGTATGCGGGCGGTGGGTGAACGGTCAGCGGCGCCGTCGAGGCTCGTTGCCATGACCAACACAGACCGTCTCGGCCACCTCGCCGTCCTGATCTCCGGCGCCGGCGTCGCCGGACCCGCCCTCGCTCTCGGCCTCGCCCGGTACGGCGCCCGCGTCACCGTCGTCGAGAAGGCACCCGCCCTGCGCGGGGACGGCTTCGCCGTCGACTTCCGGGGACACGTCCACCGGACCGTGCTGACCGCCATGGGGGTCTGGGAGGAGATCCACGCCCGCCAGACCCACATGGGCCGGCAGACCGTCGTGGACGCCGACGGCACCCCGCGGGTGGACCTGCCCGCCGAGATGATGAGCGGGGACGTCGAGATCTTCCGCGGCGAACTGGCGAAGATCCTCCACGAGCGCACGAAGGACACCGTCGAGTACGTCTTCGGCGACTCGGTCGCCACGCTCACCGACACCCCGGACGGCGTGGACGTCACCTTCGAGCAGGGCGCCCCCCGCCGCTTCGACCTCGTCGTCGGCGCCGACGGCCTGCACTCGCGCACCCGCCGCCTGGTCTTCGGCGACGAGTCCCGGCACCTGCGCTTCCTGGACCACTACGTGGCCGGCTTCGGCATCCCCAACCACCTCGGCCTCGACCGCGCCGGCCGCCTCTACAGCGAGCCCGGCCGCGCCGTCTGCGTCGGCAACTACGACGGCGACCCGGAGCGCGCGGGCGCCCTGCTGGTCTTCCGCTCGGAGCAGTTGGCGTACGACCGGGGTGACGTGGCCGCGCAGAAGCGGATCCTGCGGGAGCGGTTCGCGGGGATGGGCTGGGCGGCGCCGGACGTGCTGAAGGCGCTGGAGGAGGCCGACGACCTGTACTTCGACGCGATCGCGCAGATCCACGTCGACCGGCTCGCCAAGGGGCGCGTCGCCCTGCTCGGCGACGCCGGGTACGGCGCCACCATGGGCGGCATGGGCACGGGCGTGGCGATCGTCGGCGCCCACGTCCTCGCCGGGGAACTCGCCCTGGCGGGCGGCGACCACCGCACCGCGTTCGCCGAGTACGAGAGCAGGATCCGGGACTTCGCCAAGGGCTGTCAGAAGATCTCCGGCAACGCGGGCCCGTTCTTCGCGCCGCCCACCGAGCGACGTATCCGCAGCCGCGACCGCATGTACCGGCTGCTCGGCCACCGCGTGATGGCCGGCTTCTTCAAGCGGCTCACTGAGAGGGCCGCCACGGGCATCGAGCTCAGGGAGTATCCCGCCTGAGCGCCCAGCCGTGGTCCACCGGTCCGATGCCGTCGCCGAGCGGGAACCCGGCCGCGATCGCCCCGGTGACGTACTCCTTGGCCGCCGCCACCGCCTCCGGCACCGACTGCCCCTTCGCCAGCCCGCACGCCACGGCCGAGGCGAGGGTGCAGCCCGTGCCGTGGGTGTGCCGGTTGTCGAGGCGGGGGGCGCGCAGCCAGTGCTCCTCGGAGCCGTCGGTGAGCAGGTCGACGGCGTCGCCGGCCAGGTGGCCGCCCTTGATCAGCGCCCAGCGCGGCCCGTACTCCAGCACGGCAGCCGCGGCCCGGCGCAGATCGGTGTCCGACTCGACCTGTACGCCGGTGAGTTGGGCGACCTCGTCGAGGTTCGGGGTGGCGACGGTGGCCACCGGCAGGAGCCTGGTGCGCACCGAGTCCAGCGCGGAGGCGGCGAGCAGCGCGTCCCCGTGCTTGGAGACGCCGACCGGGTCGACGACGGCCGGGGCGTCCGTGGCGCCGATCAACTCCGCGACGGTCTCCACCAGTTCGGCGGAGGAGAGCATCCCGGTCTTGACCGCCTGGACGCCGATGTCGTCCACGACGCTGCGGTACTGGGCCCGCACCGCGTCCACGGGCAGTTCCCAGGCGCCCTGCACGCCCAGGGAGTTCTGCGCGGTGACCGCGGTAAGCACGCTCATGCCGTGCGTGCCGAGGGCCAGCATCGTCTTCAGGTCGGCCTGGATGCCTGCGCCGCCGCCGGAGTCGGAGCCCGCCACGGTGAGTACCAGGGGCGGGACCAGAGGCGGGGCCGGGGGCGGGACGGCGGGCTGGGCCGGGGGTGGCGGTGTCACGACTCCACGTCCCCGCCGAAGTGGTCCCAGCCGCCCTTGCTCGTCCACGGCGCCCCGTCCACGGTCACCTGGGGCAGCGCCGAGGGGTTGAGGACCTCGCCGATGACCTTCCAGCGGGCGGGCAGCTTCACGTCCGGCGGGAAGGTCGCCACGATCGCGTGGTCCTCGCCCCCGGTGAGGACCCACTGCATGGGGTCGACGCCGACGGCCTGCCCGATGTCGTTCATCTGGGACGGGATGTCGATCTGCCCGGAGCGGACGTCGATCCTGACCTTGCTGGCCTCGGCGATGTGCCCCAGGTCGGCGATGAGCCCGTCGCTCACGTCGCACATCGCGGTGGCGCCGAGCCCGGCCGCGGCCGGACCCGCGTGGTAGGGCGGCTCGGGGCGGCGGTGGGCCTCGACGAAGGCGCGCGGCGAGCGGAAGCCGCGGGAGAGCACGGCGAACCCGGCGGCGGACCAGCCCAGCCAGCCGGTCACCGCGACGAGGTCGCCGGGCCGGGCACCGCCCCGGGTGACGGGCTCCTGGTTGCGCAAATCGCCCAGCGCGGTGATGGAGACGGTGATGGTGTCGCCGCGCACCACGTCGCCGCCGACCACGGAGGCGCCCGCGACCTGGCATTCGTCGCGCAGTCCGTCCATCAGCTCGGTCGGCCAGGTCACCGGCAGTTCGGCGGGCACGACCAGGCCGAGCAGCAGCGCGGTCGGCACGGCGCCCATGGCGGCGATGTCGGCCAGGTTCTGCGCCGCCGCCTTGCGGCCCACGTCATACGCGGTGGACCAGTCGCGGCGGAAGTGCCGCCCCTCCACCAGGATGTCGGTGCTGGCCACCACCCTGCGGTCGGGCGCGGCCACCACCGCGGCGTCGTCGCCGGGACCGACCCGGACCGCCGGGGTGGTGGTGAGACGGGAGGTGAGCTCCCTGATGAGCCCGAACTCCCCCAGCTCACCAACAGTCCCCTTCATCGCCTTGGCTCCCCTTCTGTCTGTGTCCGTGTCCGTGCCTGTGTCCGTGCCCGGTCGCGCGTCATCTCTGTCCTCGTTACGGTCGAAATGACCGTCGTCACGGTCGGCGTGATCGTCAACTCGTGTCATTCCGGCACCCCGGCGCGCAAGGCCCGAGGCCCGCGGGTCTCCCCGCGGAGAGCGGCTACGCGATACCGTGGCGTTCCTTTTCCCCACATGATCCTCGTGGCCGCTCTGGAGGTTCCGTGGTACAGGCGTACATCCTGATCCAGACGGAGGTCGGCAAGGCGTCGACCGTCGCCGAGACGATCAGCAAGATCCCTGGAGTGATCCAGGCCGAGGACGTGACAGGACCTTACGACGTCATCGTCCGCGCCCAGTCCGACACCGTCGACGAACTGGGTCGCATGGTGGTCGCCAAAGTCCAGCAAGTGGACGGCATCACCCGTACTCTGACCTGTCCGGTCGTCCATCTCTAGCCCCCTCTCCGCCCGCTCGCTCCCGCACCGGTTGATCGTCGCCGCAGGCTGCTCCTCAGCAGACGACAGCGAGTCGGCGGCGGTTCCCGGCCCCGGGCCGGGATCGCCATGCTGTGGCGTAACCCTGACAACCGGACAACCGGACCAGGCGCTGCCGCCTGCGGGCAGCGGGCAACGGACCGGGAAAACCCGCTGATCATACTGCGAGAAGGCGATCCCCGAGGGGATCGCCTTCTCGTTCGTGCGCGGGGGACGTCTCAGCGCAGTCCCGTGGGCCGCCGCAGCGCCGCCCGGACCAGCCGGTCCACCAGTTCCGGATAGCTCACGCCGCTCGCCTGCCACATCTGCGGGTACATGGAGATCGGTGTGAAGCCGGGCATGGTGTTGATCTCGTTGATGACGAACTCGTCGTCCTCGGTGAGGAAGAAGTCCGCGCGCACCAGCCCCTCGCAGGAGGCCGCGTCGAAGGCCGCCACGGCGAGCCGCTGGACCTCGGCGGTCTCCTCGGCCGTGAGCGGGGCCGGCACGACGCCGGGGGTGGAGTCGATGTACTTGGCCTCGAAGTCGTAGTACGCGTGCTCCGTGGGCGGCGGGATCTCGGCGGGGACGGAGGCACGGGGGCCGTCCTCGAACTCCAGCACCCCGCATTCGATCTCCCGGCCCCGCAGCGCCGCCTCGATGAGGATCTTCGGGTCGTGGCGGCGGGCCTCCTCGATCGCCTCGTCGAGGCCGGAGAGGTCGTCGACCTTGGTGATGCCGATCGAGGAACCCGCGCGCGCGGGCTTCACGAACAGCGGCCAGCCGTGCTCGCCGGCGAAGTCGACGATCTTCCTGCGGGCGCCGGGGCGGTCCTGTTCCCACTCGCGGGGCCGGATCACCACGTACGGGCCGACCTTCAGCCCGTAGGAGGTGAAGACCGCCTTCATGTACTCCTTGTCCTGGCCGACGGCCGAGGCGAGCACGCCCGCGCCGACGTAGGGCACACCGGACAGCTCCAGCAGCCCCTGGAGGGTGCCGTCCTCGCCGTACGGGCCGTGCAGCACGGGGAAGACGACGTCGACCTCGCCCAGCGCCTTGGGCACCGAGCCGGGTTCGCTGTAGACGACTTCACGGTTCGCGGGGTCGACGGGCAGCAGCACGCCGCCCTCGGTCGACTCGGCGAGTTCCTCGACGTCGGGCGTACGGCGCTCGGTGATCGCCATGCGTTCCGGTTCGTCGGCGGTGAGGGCCCAGCGGCCGTCTCTGGTGATGCCGATCGGCAGGACGTCGTACCGCGTCCGGTCGATGGCCGCGAGGACGGCGCCGGCGGTGACCACGGAGATCCCGTGTTCGGAGCTGCGCCCGCCGAACACGACGGCCACACGCGGTTTCCGAGGCGGCCGCTCCGGGCTGCGCTCAGGGCTCTGGGGGAGGTTCTCGGTGCTCATATCGCGTTGAGGGTACCCGCCCGTGCGGCCCCGAGACAGCGTCGGCGGGGCCGCGTGGCGCGGGGTGGAGCCGCAGGTTCCGTCCGGCGTCGCCGGGCGTCGCCCAGCGTGGCCCGGCATCGCTCGGCGTCGTTCGGCATCGCTCGGCGTCGTTCGGGATCGCTCAGCGTCGTTCGGGCTTCGCGCTGCGCGACATCAGCTCCTTCACGGCGACCACCGGGGACTTGCTCTCGTGGACGATGGCGACGACCGTCTCGGTGATCGGCATGTCGACGCCGTGCCTGCGGGCCAGATCCAGCACCGACTCGCAGGACTTGACGCCCTCGGCGGTCTGCTTGGTGACCGCGATGGTCTCCTCGAGGGTCATGCCCTTGCCGAGGTTGGTGCCGAAGGTGTGGTTGCGCGACAGCGGCGAGGAGCAGGTCGCCACCAGGTCGCCCAGACCGGCCAGTCCGGAGAACGTCAGCGGGTCGGCGCCGAGTGCGACCCCGAGGCGGGTGGTCTCGGCGAGGCCGCGGGTGATGAGGGAGCCCTTGGCGTTGTCGCCGAGGCCCATGCCGTCCGCGATGCCGACGGCGAGACCGATCACGTTCTTCACGGCGCCGCCCAGCTCGCAGCCGACGACGTCGGTGTTGGTGTAGGGGCGGAAGTACGGGGTGTGGCAGGCGGTCTGGAGGCGCTGGGCGACGGATTCGTCGGGGCAGGCGACCACGGCGGCGGCCGGCATGCGGGCGGCGATCTCACGGGCCAGGTTGGGCCCGGTGACCACGGCGATGCGCTCGGCGCCGACCTTGGCGACGTCCCCGATCACCTCGCTCATCCGCATCGCGGAGCCGAGTTCGACGCCCTTCATCAGCGACACCAGGACCGTGCCGGGCGCCAGGAGCGGCGCCCAGTCGGCGAGGCCCGCGCGCAGCGTCTGGGACGGGACGGCGAGGACGGTGAAGTCGGCGTCGCGTGCGGCCTCGGCGGCGTCGGTGGTGGCCCGCAGGTTCTCGGGGAGTTCCACGCCGGGCAGGTAGTCCGGGTTGGTGCGGGTGGAGTTGACGGCGTCGGCGAGTGCGGCGCGGCGCCCCCATAGGGTGACGTCGCACCCCGCGTCGGCGAGGACCGTGCCGAAGGCGGTGCCCCAGGATCCGGTGCCGAAGACGGCCGCCTTGACCGGCTTGCTCACGTGCTCTGCCCTTCTGCCTGCGGTCCCTGCGTCCGTGTCCTCGTCGACCGCGGCTGCGTCGGGCGTGGCTGTGACTGCCTCGGCTGTGGTGACTGCCTCGGCTGTGACTGCGTCTGCGTCCGGCGCCGCTGCTCGATCCGCTCGCGGCGCGGGTCGTAGGGGGTTTCGGGCGCCTTCTCGCCGCGGATCTCCTCCAGGTGGCGGGTGACGGCGGCCATGATGACCTCGGTCGCCTCCTTCAGCAGCTCCGCGGTCATCTCCTTGTCGTAGAACCGCGCCAGGTCGACCGGCGGGCCGGCCAGCACCTGGTGGGTCTTGCGCGGCAGGAGGCTGGGCTTCTTGGCGTAGGGCGGCAGGAGTTCGTTGCAGCCCCACTGCGCGACCGGGATCACCGGGCACCTGGTCTGAAGGGCGACGCGCGCGGCACCGGTCTTGGCGGTCATCGGCCAGCCGTCGGGGTCGCGGGTGAGGGTGCCCTCGGGATAGAAGGCGACGCACTCGCCGCGCTCCACGGCGTCGATCGCGGCCCGGAAGGCGCTCAGCGCGTCCGTGCTCTCGCGGTAGACGGGGATCTGTCCGGTGCCCCGCATCGCGGCGCCGACGAAGCCCTTCCGGAAAAGGGCGCTCTTCGCCAGGAATCGCGGGACGCGCCCGGTGTTGTACTGGTAGTGCGCGTACGCGAAGGGGTCGACGTGCGAATTGTGGTTCACGGCGGTGATAAATCCGCCCTCGGCCGGAATGTTCTCCATTCCCCGCCAGTCCCGCTTGATCAGAACCACCAGCGGCGGTTTGCAGATCACCGCGGCCAGGCGGTACCAGAAGCCGATTCTGCGGCGGGGCACGCTGACACCTTTCCTCCAGGGCCTGGGGCCGCACAAGTGTCGCCCCGGGCCGCCCGTCTGTCGAGAACACCGTACGCCCCGAAGAGTGAACCGCCAGGTCCCCCGGGTGACAATGACGGCGACGAGATAAGGACGGAACGCTCGTGCAGTGGACCTTGGTCGTACCCGTGAAGCCCCTTGCCCGGGCCAAGAGCAGGCTGTCGGACACCGCGGACGACGGGGTGCGGCCGGGGCTCGCGCTGGCGTTCGCACTGGACACCGTGGCGGCGGCGCTGGCCTGCCGGGAGGTCGCCGATGTGGCAGTCGTCACGGACGACGCACGGGCCGGACGGGAACTCGCGGCGCTCGGTGCGGGCGTGGTCGCGGACGAGCCCGGCGGCGGCCTGAACGCCGCGCTGGCGCACGGGGCGGCCGTGGTACGGGCGGCGCGGCCCGAAAGTGCGGTGGCCGCGCTCAACGCCGATCTTCCCGCACTCCGGCCCGCCGAATTGGCGCGGGTGCTGGCGGCGGCCACGCAATTCCGGCGCGCTTTTCTCCCGGACGCGGCCGGAATCGGCACCACCTTGCTGGCCGCGGCGCCGGGCTGTGAATTGGCCCCCGCTTTCGGCCCGGATTCGCGGGCCCACCACCGCGCCTCCGGCGCGGTGGAACTACGCCTCGGCGCGGTGGATTCCGTACGGCAGGACGTCGACACCGGCGATGATCTTCGCACCGCGCTGACGCTCGGGGTGGGGCCCCGTACGGCCGCGGTGACGGCGCGGCTGCTGATCGCCGGGCAGTAGGCTGCCCGGCATGCAGGCGACCGCGTACACGTACGACCCCGAAAGCCGCAGCGGGCAGGTGCTGCTCGACGACGGCACGCCCTTGCCCTTCGACGCGGCGGCGTTCGACGCGGGGGGCCTGCGGCTGCTGCGGCCCGGGCAGCGGGTGCGGATCGAGACCGAGGGCGCGGACACGAACTCGGACACGGGCCGCCGGATCACGCTGGTGACACTGCAGACGCTCTGATCGGCGGGGGCTTCCCGCCGGACCCCGGACACGCCGCGGGCCGGACTCCGAGAGGGAGTCCGGCCCGGCGCGTGAGTGCCCCTGTGCCTGTTCGCCTGCTGCTGCCTGCCAGTGCCTGCCAGTGCCTGCTACTACTTGCTACTGGCTACTGGCCTGCTACTTCTTGCGGGCGGTGGCCTTCTTGGCGGTGGTCTTGCGGGCGGTCGACTTCTTGGCCGGGGCCTTCTTGGCGGTCGCCTTCTTCGCGGGGGCCTTCTTGGCCGCGGTCTTCTTCGCCGCAGCCGTGGTGCTCTTGGCCGCGGACTTCTTGGCGGTGGTCTTCTTCGCCGTCGTCTTGGCGGCGCCGGTGGTCTTCTTGGCGGTCGCCTTCTTCGCCGACGCCTTCTTGGCCGCGCCCGTGGCCTTCTTCGCGGCGCCGGTGGCCTTCTTGGCGGCGGCCTTCTTGCCCGCGGCCTTGGAGATCGTGGCCGACGGGCCGGACAGGCTGCCCTTGGGGGCCTTCTTGACCGCGATGTCGTTCTTCGGGAGCTTCTTCGAGCCGCTCACCAGGTCCTTGAAGCCCTGGCCCGCGCGGAAGCGCGGCACGGAGGTCTTCTTGACCCGAACCCGCTCTCCCGTCTGGGGGTTGCGGGCGTAGCGGGCCGGACGGTCGACCTTCTCGAAGGAACCGAATCCGGTGACCGAGACCCGGTCGCCCGAGACCACGGCACGGACGAGGGCGTCCAGGACCGCGTCGACAGCGTCGGCGGCCTGCTGCCTGCCGCCCACCTTGTCGGCAATCGCTTCTACGAGCTGCGCCTTGTTCACGTCTTCCCCTTCGGAGACATCGCCAGAACGAATGTGTTCAAGCTTTTTCGCACGTTAGGCAGATATATACCGCAAATCAAACACGAAACGGGCTAATCACCCTTGTGCCGCAACGAACTCGGGCTGTCCCGGGCCTGTTCAGCCGTCCTCTTCGGGGAATCGACCCGCGTCGAGGTCGGCGGTGAACCGATCCAGACGCCTTGCCGCACCGGCGAGATCGTGTTTGGCCGCGGCCGTAATGACCAGCAGCTTCCGGGTCAGCGCCATCCGTACGCCCTCCGGGACTTGCAGTGCGCGCACTCTTGTGTGCGCTTCCTTGAGCCGGACCGCGACCGCCGTATAGAGCTCGAGTTGGCCGTCGTGTTCCATGCACAGATTGTGCCATCTGGGGCGAGTTGTCGCCTGCGCAGGGGGCAACTGCCGCCTCAAACGGCCTTCCGGGCACACCCGGAAGGCCAGCCTTCATGAGGTGCGTACCCCGGCAACAACGCCTCTAACGTGGGAAGTTGCGCGCCACATCCGTGACAGGCGCAGGCGGGCGGGACAAAAAACGGCCGTACCCCCGATCGGGCTGATCGGGGGTACGGCGAGGGTGTTGGGTGGCCGAAACTCGACCTTGCGGAGCCTCCTGGAAGTCCCGGGGGTCAGACCTGGACGGTCTGCGGCTTGAACGACGGGCGCTTCGCCTCGTACGCGGCGATGTCCGCCTCGTTCCGCAGGGTGATCGAGATGTCGTCCAGCCCGTTCAGCAGCCGCCAGCGGGAGTTCTCGTCCAGCTCGAAGGAGGCCGTGACGCCCTCGGCGCGGACCTCGCGGGCCTCCAGGTCGACCGTGATCTCGGCCTGCGGGTCCCGCTCCGTGAGCTCCCACAGCGCGTCCACGATCTTCTGCTCCAGGACCACCGTGAGCAGGCCGTTCTTCAGCGAGTTGCCGCGGAAGATGTCGGCGAAGCGGGAGGAGATCACCGTCTTGAAGCCGTAGTTCTGCAGCGCCCAGACGGCGTGCTCGCGCGAGGATCCGGTGCCGAAGTCGGGCCCGGCGACCAGCACCGTGGCGCCCTCGCGCTCGGGCCGGTTGAGCACGAACTCCGGGTCCTTGCGCCAGGCCTCGAACAGCCCGTCCTCGAACCCGTCCCGGGTCACCTTCTTGAGCCAGTGGGCGGGGATGATCTGGTCGGTGTCGACGTTGCCGCGGCGCAGCGGGACGGCCCGGCCGGTGTGCTTGGTGAACGCTTCCATGGCTCTCAGACTCCTGCGGGCGTGCGGACGTCGGCGGCGGACAGGTCGGCCGGGGAGGCCAGGTGGCCCAGGACCGCCGTCGCGGCCGCGACCTGCGGCGACACCAGGTGGGTGCGGCCGCCCTTGCCCTGCCGTCCCTCGAAGTTGCGGTTGGAGGTGGACGCGGAGCGCTCACCGGGGGAGAGCTGGTCCGGGTTCATGCCCAGACACATCGAGCAGCCCGCGTGCCGCCATTCGGCGCCGGCCTCCTTGAAGACCACGTCCAGGCCCTCGGAGACGGCCTGGAGCCCCACCCGCGCGGAGCCCGGCACGACCAGCATGCGTACGCCGTCGGCGACTTTGCGGCTCCGGACGATCTCGGCGGCGGCGCGCAGGTCCTCGATGCGGCCGTTGGTGCAGGAACCTACGAAGACGGTGTCCACGTTGATGGAACGCAGCGGCTGTCCGGCCGCCAACCCCATGTACTCCAGGGCCTTTTCGGCGGCGAAGCGCTCCGAAGCGTCTTCGTACGAAGCCGGGTCGGGGACGGCGGCGGACAGCGGCGCGCCCTGGCCGGGGTTGGTGCCCCAGGTGACGAACGGGGCCAGCTCGGCGGCCTCGATGACCACCTCGGCGTCGAACTCGGCGTCGTCGTCGGTGCGCAGCGTCTTCCAGTACTCCACCGCCGCGTCCCACTCCGCGCCCTCGGGGGCGTGCGGGCGGCCCTGGAGGTAGGCGAAGGTGGTCGCGTCGGGGGCGATCATGCCCGCGCGGGCGCCGGCCTCGATCGACATGTTGCAGATGGTCATCCGGGCCTCCATCGAGAGCTTCTCGACGGCTTCGCCGCGGTACTCCAGGATGTAGCCCTGGCCGCCGCCGGTGCCGATCTTCGCGATGATCGCCAGGATCAGGTCCTTGGCCGTGACGTCGTCGGGCAGTTCGCCGTTGACGGTGATCGCCATGGTCTTCGGGCGGGCCATGGGCAGCGTCTGGGTGGCCAGCACGTGCTCGACCTGGGAGGTGCCGATGCCGAACGCCAGGGCGCCGAAGGCACCGTGCGTGGAGGTGTGCGAGTCGCCGCAGACCACGGTGGTGCCGGGCTGGGTCAGGCCGAGCTGCGGGCCGACGACGTGCACGACGCCCTGCTCGACGTCGCCCAGCGGGTGCAGCCGGACACCGAACTCCGCGCAGTTGCCCCGCAGCGTCTCGAGCTGGGCCCGGGAGACCGGGTCGGCGATGGGCTTGTCGATGTCGAGCGTCGGGGTGTTGTGGTCCTCGGTGGCGATGGTCAGGTCGAGCCGGCGCACCGGACGGCCGCTCTTGCGGAGGCCGTCGAAGGCCTGCGGGCTGGTCACCTCGTGCAGCAGGTGCAGATCGATGAAGAGGAGGTCGGGCTCGCCCTCGGCGCGCCGGACGACATGGTCGTCCCAGACCTTCTCCGCGAGTGTCCTACCCATCGCTTTCCCTCCGGCCGGCGACAGCGCGCCGACCCAACTAGAGATCTTGGGGAAGCGGTGCCCTCACCCCTGTGTTTCCGGGCAACCGCCACCAGGCCCTTTCGTCACGGGCCGTTGTGACTTCGTGCCATCCAGAGTGGCGCGTTCCACGGAAAATTGAACTTGCGTTTCACAGAGTGAGACGGGAGTATCGTTTCATGGACAACAGTAGCGGCGTCGGCGTTCTGGACAAGGCGGCCCTCGTCCTGAGCGCTCTGGAGTCCGGCCCGGCCACCCTCGCGGGGTTGGTCGGTGCGACCGGACTGGCACGACCCACGGCCCACCGCCTGGCCGTGGCGCTGGAACACCACCGTATGGTGGCGCGCGACATGCAGGGCCGCTTCATTCTCGGCCCGCGCCTGGCCGAACTGGCCGCGGCGGCCGGCGAGGACCGCCTGCTCGCCACGGCGGGCCCGGTCCTCACCCACCTGCGCGACATCACGGGCGAGAGCGCTCAGCTCTACCGCCGGCAGGGCGACATGCGCATCTGTGTGGCCGCGGCCGAGCGCCTGTCGGGCCTCAGGGACACGGTCCCGGTCGGCTCCACGCTCACCATGAAGGCCGGCTCCTCGGCGCAGATCCTGATGGCCTGGGAAGAGCCCGAGCGCCTCCACCGCGGCCTTCAGGGCGCCCGTTTCACGGCGACGGCCCTGTCCGGCGTGCGCCGCCGCGGCTGGGCCCAGTCCATCGGCGAGCGCGAGCCCGGCGTCGCGTCCGTCTCCGCGCCGGTGCGCGGACCCTCCAACCGCGTGGTGGCCGCCGTCTCCGTCTCCGGCCCCATCGAGCGCCTCTCGCGCCACCCCGGCCGTATGCACGCGCAGGCGATCATCGACGCCGCCGGCCGCCTCTCCGAGGCACTGCGCCGCACCGGCTGACCATCCAGGACACCTGGACACCGGACACCTGACCGGTAACGGGCCCGCCTCAACGCCGCGGCGGGCCCCGCTCCGTTCTCAGACCCTGTCCGGGGCCTCTTCCCCGGCGGCCGCCTGCTCCTTCGACCGGTACGCGAACCGGTCCCGCGCCCGCATGCCCCGCTGCTCGAGCGGCACCTGTCCGTGCGCCGCCGCGAGGCCGAAGGCGGGCATGTCCGCGTAGATCGACTCGTACGACCCCTCGGGCACGACGTACGACTCGTGCCACAGCCCGACGTGCCCCCGGATCTTCCCCTTCCGTTCCTTCCGGTTGATGATCGCCCAGGCCCGGTGGTGGAACGTGTCGGGCGAGTGCGCGTACCGGTAGAGCTTCTCCTTGGACTCCCAGTACTGGACGACGTAGTACGTCCGCGGTGAGGCCGTCAGCAGGACGTGTCCCAGCAGTCCGCGTTCCGGGTCCTTGGCCAGCTCGCGGAGCATGCGCGGCATCGCCAGGAGGACGGGCAGCCAGTGGTGCACGGCCCAGAAGTGGTTGATCCGCATGCCGATCAGCAGGACGGTCACGTCCCCCTCGGCCGCGGCGGTGGTGCGGGCCGCTGTCGCGGACTTGCCCGGCATGACGCCTCCCCGTGTTGTCGAGCTGCACTGTCCGGATACAGCTCAGATGGTGGCGCCGTCCGTGGGGAGACACAAGGGAGTTGACGCACGAAGGGGCTCCCGCCGAAGCGGGAGCCCCTTCGGGACTCTTGTACCCCCGACCGGATTCGAACCGGCGCTACCGCCTTGAGAGGGCGGCGTGCTAGGCCGCTACACAACGGGGGCGTGGATCTTGCAAGCGTTCAATGTTGCACCGCCGCAGATCCGAGCTGGTCTACCAGGACTCGAACCTAGACTAACTGAACCAGAATCAGTCGTGCTGCCAATTACACCATAGACCAATGTGGTTTAGACCAGTTCGTACCCCCGACCGGATTCGAACCGGCGCTACCGCCTTGAGAGGGCGGCGTGCTAGGCCGCTACACAACGGGGGCCCTAGCGATCCCCACCCGGCGGTAGCCGGATGTTGTCCACGTGTGGACAGCGGGAGCGACCCAAGCTGTCCTCGCGGGAAGGATCTGTACCCCCGACCGGATTCGAACCGGCGCTACCGCCTTGAGAGGGCGGCGTGCTAGGCCGCTACACAACGGGGGCTTTGCGGATGGTGATCCGCGGCGCAGATAAGCTCTGCGAGCTGGCCTACCAGGACTCGAACCTAGACTAACGGAACCAGAAACCGTCGTGCTGCCAATTACACCATAGGCCACTGAAACGCAACCCCCGTTGGAGGTCTTGTCTTAGCGTGCGCCCCCGGATTTCCGACCTTTCGGCCCGCTCTCCGGCGGCGCAGGAAGAACATTACCTGAAGGTGGACGGGGCTCCAAAACGGGTATCGGCGCCGAGGAGCGCGGGAAGTTCGGCGAGAGAGGCGATGCGACGCGGCCCGGCCGGCGGGTCGACGGTCGCGTACACGCCGCCGCGGTCGATCCACACCGAGAGCAGTCCGGCATCCGCGGCTCCGCGTCCGTCGATCTCCGGGTGGTCCCCCACGTAGGCCACCTCGGACGGGGTGAGCGCGAGGGCGTCGCACGCCGCGAGGAAGGCTCCGGCCTCGGGTTTGGAGACGCCCAGCTCGGCGGCGCACAGGATGGCCTCGAAGCGGTCGTGCACACCGAGGACGCGCAGCTTGCGGTCCTGGACGGTGACGCTGGAGTTGGAGAGCACGGCGTGCCGGTGGCTGGCGGCGAGGGCGTCGAGGACGGGCAGGACGTCCGGGAAGAGGGACCAGGCGGCCTCGTAGTGCGTGACGTACCGCTGGAACCAGTCGTCGACCTCGGCGTCCGTCAACTCCGGCCGGCCCAGGAAGACCCGGGTGCGGTCGCGCCGCTGCGTGACGAAGTCCACCTCGCCGGCCGCGAAGCGGGCCCACTGCCGGTCGGTGATCTCCCGCCACCGCACGAGGGCCTCCTCCGCCGATCCGTACCCGGCGAGGAGTCCCTCGGCGACCAGGTGGGCGCGCATGCCCTCACGGTCGGCGGTGGTGTAGTCGAAGAGAGTGTCGTCGACGTCCCAGACCACGGCGCGAATGCTCATGATCCGACGGTACGCCGGGACGGGGTGGGCATGGTGCTCTTCGGCGGTCCGGGCATGCGCGGATGCCGTAGCGTGGGCAGACCGACGAGCGAAAGACCGAGCCCGCCATGACCTCGCGTCGCGTCCAGTTCACCGTCGAGGCCCGTGCGGCCTACGACGACCTGCCCGGCGAGCGCCGGGCCCATCTGGACCGGGCCGTGCGAATACTGGCCCGTGACCCGTTCCGGAAGAACTCGACCGCTCAGCTCGGCCCCGACGAGCACCTGCGCAAGGCTTACGTCGCTCCTGGCGTGATGCTGGAGTACATGGTGGCCGGAGCGGTCATGGTCGTCGTCGTACTGGAGATCTTCGACGAGAGCGCCTATCTCGTCGACGAGGCCGACGCGCAGTGACCCTCACTCGCGGGCGGCATCACTGGGCGGCGAGGCCCTCGATCTCGATGAGCATCCGCGGGTCGGACAGGGCCCGGACCTCGGCCAGCAGGCTGGCGGGGCGGCAGTCCGCGTCGGCCAGTTCGCTCAGCACGGCGTCGTAGTTGGCGGTCACCGTCTCGATGTCGACGGTGAAGATCCTGATCTGGACGAGGTCGCTCAGGGCGAACCCGGCTTTGCGCAGCGTCTCGTCCAGGCGCCGGAACGTCAGCCGGATCTGGCCGCGGATGTCGCCCACGGCTGCGATGCCGCCCTCGTCGTCGCGGGCCTCGTGACCGGCGAGCACGAGCCAGCGTTGCGGCTGTTCGACGACGACCGCCCGGTTGTAGGCCAACCGGTCCCCGAAGAAGCGTGGGTCGATGTCCTTACGGTGCATGCGCCCCAGTCTGCCGGGACGGCCATCTCGACGCCGGGTGTCGTGACCCGGGCGGGGGACGCGGGCGGGGGACGCGGGCGGGACGCGGGTGCGGCGGAGGGGCGGCGGCCTGCGCGGCTGCCGCCCCTCACCCCGGCGGTGCGTTACGCCGCGAGCCTCGCCAGCGCCGCGTCGATGCGGGCCAGCGCCTTCTCCTTGCCCAGGACCTCCAGGGACTCGAAGAGGGGCAGGCCGACCGTGCGGCCGGTGACGGCGACGCGGACGGGGGCCTGGGCCTTGCCGAGCTTGAGGCCGTGGGTCTCGCCGGCGGCCAGGACGGCCTCCTTGAGAGACTCGGAGGACGTCCAGTCGGCGGCGTCCAGCTTTTCCCGGGCCGTGCTCAGGAGAGCGTCCGAGCCCTCCTTCATCGCCTTCGTCCAGCTCGCCTCGTCGAAGACCGGCTCCGGCAGGAACAGGAAGTCGACGTTGTCCGTGATCTCGGAGAGCACCTTCAGGCGGGTCTGCGCGTGCGGCGCGATGGCCTGCCACTTGGCCTCGTCGAAGTCCGCGGGCGCCCAGGGTGCGACGGGGGCCTTCAGCCAGGGACGGCAGCGCTCGGTGAAGTCCTTGACCTCGAGGAGGCGGATGTGATCGCCGTTGATCGCCTCGCACTTCTTCAGGTCGAAGCGCGCCGGGTTGGGGTTGACGTCGGAGACGTCGAAGGCGGCGACCATCTCCTCGATCGTGAAGATGTCCTGGTCGGCGGAGAGCGACCAGCCGAGCAGGGAGAGGTAGTTGAGCAGGCCCTCGGGGAGGAAGCCGCGCTCCCGGTAGAGGTTGAGGCTCGACTGGGGGTCGCGCTTGGACAGCTTCTTGTTGCCCTCGCCCATGACGTAGGGCAGGTGACCGAAGGCGGGGACGTCCTTGGCGACGCCCAGCTCGATCAGCGCCTTGTACAGGGCGATCTGGCGCGGGGTGGAGGAGAGCAGGTCCTCGCCGCGCAGGACGTGGGTGATCTCCATCAGGGCGTCGTCGACCGGGTTGACGAGCGTGTAGAGGGAGGCGCCGTTGGCACGGACGATGCCGTAGTCCGGGACGTTCTCCGGGAGGTAGGTGATCTCGCCGCGGACCAGGTCCGTGAAGGTGAGAGCCTCGTCGGGCATCCGGAAGCGGACGATGGGCTCGCGGCCCTGGGACGTGTACTCCTCGACCTGCGCGGCGCTCAGGTCGCGGCAGTGGCCGTCGTAGCCGGAGGGCTTGCCTGCGGCGCGGGCGGCCTCGCGGCGGGTGTCCAGCTCCTGCTGGGAGCAGTAGCAGCGGTAGGCGCGGCCGGCGTCGAGGAGTTTCCGCGCGACGTCCTGGTAGATGTCCATGCGCTGCGACTGGCGGTACGGCGCGTGCGGGCCGCCGACCTCGGGGCCCTCGTCCCAGTCGAAGCCCAGCCAGCGCATCGAGTCGAGGAGCTGGTCGTACGACTCCTCGGAGTCGCGGGCCGCGTCGGTGTCCTCGATGCGGAAGACCAGCGTGCCCTGGTGGTGCCGGGCGAACGCCCAGTTGAACAGGGCGGTGCGGACCAGGCCCACGTGGGGGTTGCCGGTGGGGGACGGACAGAAACGGACGCGTACGGGGGAGCCGGGTGCGCTAGCCACGCTTGACAACCTTGTTGGTGAGTGTGCCGATGCCTTCGATGGTGACGGCGACCTCGTCGCCGACGCTGAGGGGGCCGACGCCGGCCGGGGTGCCCGTGAGGATCACGTCGCCGGGCAGCAGCGTCATCGCCTCGGAGATGTTGACGATCAGATCCTCGATGGAGTGGATCATCTCGCTGGTGCGGCCGAGCTGGCGCTGGCCGCCGTTGACCGTGAGCTGGATGGTCAGATCGCTCGGGTCCAGGTCGGTCTCCACCCAGGGGCCGAGCGGGCAGGAGGAGTCGAAGCCCTTGGCCCTGGCCCACTGCTTCTCGCGGCGCTGCACGTCGCGGGCGGTGATGTCGTTGGCGCAGGTGTAGCCGAAGATCACGTCCTTGACGCGTTCGCGCGGGACCTCGCGGCACATGCGGCCGATGACGACGGCGAGTTCGGCCTCGTGGTGCAGTTCCTCGGAGAAGGAGGGGTACTGGATGGCGTCGCCGGGGCCGATCACCGAGGTGGACGGCTTGAAGAAGGCGAACGGGGCGTCGGGCACCTCGTTGCCGAGTTCGCGGGCGTGCTCGGCGTAGTTGCGGCCGAAGGCGACGACCTTGTTGGGGAGTACCGGCGGCAGGAGCCGCACCTTGCTCAGGGGCACCTTGGTGCCGGAGAGCTCGTAGTCCGCGAACGGGATGCCCTTGATGATGTCGAGGACGAGCTGGTCCGGCTGGTCGCCCTCGACCGCGCCGAAGGCGACGTTCCCGTCGATGGAGAACCTGGCGATGCGCACGGGTTGCTTGGCCCCTTGACTGAGCTGGCTGGAGTCTGACGCTCCAGGCTAACGCGGCAAGAGGCCCCTGGCCGCTGAACGGTCGGCTGCCCGGTGTCGTACTACTCTGCGGCGGACGCCGCGACCGGAATCTCCATCAGCGTCGTGCGCCGGGGGTTGGCGGTCTGGGCGGGGAGCTCGACGGCGTGCTCCAGTTGTTCCGGCGTCTGCAGGTCGTCGGCGCCCTCGAGGTGCGCCAGCGTCGTGCGTCGCGGGTTGGCGATCTTGTGGAACATCATCGTCGTCTTCACGGTTGTACGAAGCCCTGTCATGTCCGGGCGCCCGAGGGGCTGGTGATACCCCTGCGAGGGCGCGGGTTGTCGGTTTTGCCTTCTCTGTAAAGCGTCAGGCTAAACATGCGATTCCCCGCCAACCCTGGGGGAGCCCACGATCTGGGTGTGAGTTTCCTCACTTATCAAGGGTCAAACCGGTCAATTGCGACGACAACGCCACCCCGACTAAACCGACATTGCACACCTGAAGGCACCATTCCGCTGCTGATCATGGCGACTGGGACACCCTCCACACCTCGACGATTCGCGCACATACATCCGGTTTGCGGGTGATCATCTTCTACGTCTGGTGACTCGACCCTCACGTGCTGTCACGTATCTCACGGCCTGTCCCATGGGCCTTGTTGGAGATCCTGCACTGTGCTGGAATTCCACGGACCGCCGCGGGATCGAGCCGGCGCAAGGGGGCGCACACCAGCGCCGAGCGGCGGCGAGAAGGGGGAGCCAGCGCCGGTCACTCACGACCAACACAGGGGCGTATTCAGGGCGCCCCTATGACGCCGACACCGTGCCCAGCCGTTCACGCGGAGGGGCGCCTGGTCCAGAGGTTGCGACGCTAGTGCAGGGACGTTTCAAGAGGGATGGCAGCGCTTCGGCAGAGCCGGAGCCGCAGGGCGGGACTGGCCCCAAGGCCGTCGGCTCCTCGCCCCAGCACGCCCAGAACCCGGGCCAGGACCAGTCCGGCGACGGCCAGGAGCGCGCCGGTCAGGCGACGGGCCCGTCCGCAACCGGCGAGAAGCCACCCAAGAAGCCGGCCAAGGGCTCGACCGGCCCCGGCCCGCGAATAGCGCTGCGCAACTGGCGGATCTCCACCCGTCTGGTGTCGCTGCTGGCGCTTCCGGTGGTCGCGGCGACCTCGCTGGGCGCACTGCGCATCAACCAGTCGCTGGAAGACATGCAGCAGCTCGAGAACATGAAGCTGCTGACCGAGATGACCAAGCAGGCCACGGAGCTGGCCGCCGCGCTCCAGGAGGAGCGCGACCAGTCCGCCGGCCCGCTGGCCCACGACTCGCAGTCCAGCGCGATCTCCGTCAAGGGCGACCGCGAGCAGACCGACCGGGCCCTGAAGAACTTCCTCGACCAGTCCGAGCAGATCGACGCGGCGAGCAAGGACGGCCAGCTCGTCGGCGTCCGGGACAGTCTCGTCGGCATCGCGAGCGACCTGAACGACCTGACCAAGATCCGCAGCACGGCGTACGAGGCGGAGGACAACTCGACCCAGACGGTCGAGTCCTACCACCGTCTGATCACCCACCTGCTCGACCTCTCCCAGGACATGGCGGAGGCGACCAGCAACTCCGACATGATCCAGCGCACGCGCGCCCTGTCGGCCTTCTCCTCGGCCAAGGAGTACGCGTCCATCCAGCGCGCTGTCCTCGCCGCGGCGCTTCCCGCGAACAACACCAGCAAGGGCGACCTCTCCGAGAACGACCGGCTGTACGCCCAGTCCGCGCTGCAGAGCCAGACGTCCGAGCTGCGCAGCTTCACCAGCATCTACGGCGAGGGCGCGGAGGACGTGCTCAAGCCGATCACCGAGGGCAACCCGGTGATCGAGACGTCCGACCAGTACGCCGGTCGCGCCCTCAGCAGGGAAAACGGCTTGGCGGGCCTGAAGTCCCGGTCCTACCAGGACTGGCTGGACGACAGCTCCACCAAGATCCAGCAGATGAAGAACATCGAGCTGAAGCTGCTGGAGGACATGGAGCAGCAGGCTCGCGAGCTGCGCAACGAGTCCGAGCAGGAGGCCATCCTCTCGGGTGTCCTGATCCTGCTCGTGCTCGGCGTCTCCCTGGTCGGCGCGTTCGTCGTGGCCCGGTCCATGATCCGCTCGCTGCGCCGCCTGGAGGACACCGCGACCAAGGTCGCCCAGGACCGTCTGCCCGAGCTGGTCAAGCAGCTCTCCGAGACCGACCCGCAGGACGTCGACACCTCGGTGGAGTCGGTCGGTGTGCACTCCCGGGACGAGATCGGCCGAGTGGCCTCGGCCTTCGACGACGTGCACCGCGAGGCGGTCCGCCTCGCCGCCGAGCAGGCCCTGCTGCGGGGCAACGTCAACGCGATGTTCACCAACCTCTCGCGCCGCTCCCAGGGTCTGATCCAGCGCCAGCTCTCGCTGATCTCCGAACTGGAGTCCCGCGAGGCCGACCCGGACCAGCTCTCCTCGCTGTTCAAGCTCGACCACCTCGCGACCCGCATGCGCCGTAACGGTGAGAACCTCCTGGTCCTTGCCGGTGAGGAGCCCGGCCGCCGCTGGACCCGGCCGGTCCCGCTGGTCGACGTGCTCCGTGCCGCCGCCTCCGAGGTGGAGCAGTACGAGCGCATCGAGCTGGCCTCCGTGCCGACCACCGAAGTCGCCGGCCGTGTGGTCAACGACCTCGTGCACCTGCTCGCCGAGCTGCTTGAGAACGCGACCTCGTTCTCCTCGCCGCAGACCAAGGTCAAGGTCACCGGTCACGCGCTGCCCGACGGCCGCGTGCTGATCGAGATCCACGACACCGGTATCGGCCTCTCGCCGGAGGACCTGGCCGCGATCAACGAGCGGCTCGCCTCGCCGCCCACCGTGGACGTCTCCGTCTCCCGCCGCATGGGTCTGTTCGTGGTCGGCCGCCTCTCGCAGCGCCACGGCATCCGCATCCAGCTCCGGCCGTCCGACTCCGGTGGTACGACCGCGCTGGTCATGCTGCCCGTCGACGTCGCCCAGGGCGGCCGCAAGCCGCAGCCCAAGCAGGGTCAGTCCGCGGGCAACGGCGGTCCCGCCGCCGCGCAGGCCGCCGCCGGTGTCGCCGCTGCCCGCCGTGGTGGCCAGGGCGGCGGTGCCCTCGCGGGCAGCGGTGCCTTCGGCGGTGGCGGTGCCCTCGGCGCCGGTGCGCCGGGCGGCCGGCTCGGTGCCGGTCCGGGACCGCGGGCCGCACTGCCCGGGCGCGACGCGGGCGGTTTCCCGGGTGCGCCGGGTGGCGCGCGCGGGCCCCAGTCCCCGGCGGGTCCGGGCCAGCAGAACCGACCGGCTCCGGCCGGCGCGGGTGCCGGTGCTGGTGCCGGTGCCGGTCAGGCGCCCGGTGCTCCGCAGGGCCTCCAGGCCGCGGGCATGAACGCGGCGCAGGGCAACGCCTCGCAGGCCAACGCATCGCAGGGCCAGGACATGTTCGGCGGCGGACGCGGTCCCTCCGCGCCCCCGCAGCGCGGCAAGCGCCGGGGCAACGGCAACGGCGACGCCGAGCAGGGCCGTCGTCCGCAGCTACCGCCGCGTGGCGGTCCGCGGGCCGAGCTGCCCGGCGGCAACCCGCAGCCGCGCGTGCCGAGCTGGAGCGACGAGAACGCGCAGCCGCCCGTGCCGCGTGCCTCGCTGGACGCCCCGCGCGGCCACGACGAGCCGGACAGCTCCCGCACCGGCCGGACGCCGCGCCACGACGAGCGGCAGGGCCCGGGTTCGACCGCGGAGATGCCGGCGGTGCCGCGGTTCGGCGAGCCCCAGTCCCCCGCCGCCACGGCCGAGTTCGCCCGCCCCGACTTCGACGCCCCGGCACCGCGCCGGGACGAGCCGCAGAACACGGGCCAGTTCGCCCAACCCGGCCAGAACCAGTACGAGCAGGATCAGTACGGCGGCCAGGACGACTACGGCCAGGACCAGTACGAGCAGGATCAGTACGGGCAGGGTCAGTACGGGCAGGGCCGGCAGGGTCAGAACAACCAGTACGGCCAGGGCGGCCAGGGCGGCTTGGACTCCCCGCAGAACGACCAGTTCGCGCGGCCCGAGCCGGGCGCCCCGCAGCAGGGCGGCGGAGCCTTCGTCCGCTCGGACGTCTTCGGCGGCGGCCAGCCCTCGCAGGCGGCTCCGAACGACCCCGCCCAGGCCGACCGGTTCCCCGGCGCCCAGGGCTACGACAACGGCTCCACCGGACAGCACAACCTGCCGGGCCGTCAGAACCCGGCCGCCACCGGCCAGTTCGAGCGCCCGCAGGCGGGCGGCACGCACGGCGGGAACGACTTCGGCGCCCCGCGTCCGCCGGCCCCGCAGCGTCCGGCCCCGCAGCGTCAGGCCCCGCAGCGCCCGGCCCCCCAGGAGCCCGCGGGCCAGAACGCCAACGGCACTCCCCCGCAGCAGCGGCCCGCAGACGGATGGGCGCTGCCCCCGGCCGCCGGTCCCGGTGACGGACGGACGCCGCTGTACGACACGCTGGAGACCAACTGGTTCCACGGCGACCGCGAGGCGAGGGCGCAGCAGGCCGCCCCGGCCGCGGCCCCGGAGCCGCAGGCCACCCAGCCCCAGACCCCGGCGGCCCCTCAGCGGCCCGCCACCTCCGCCTGGCGCAGCTCGCCGAACGACGATCTCGTCCGGCAGGCGGAACGCGTCCGGCAGCCGGCCGCGGGCGGAATCACCACCTCCGGCCTCCCGCGCCGGGTACCCCGGGCCAACCTCGTCCCGGGGACGGCTCAGCAGCAGTCGCAGCAGAGCGGTCCGGCGGTTTCGCGTGCGCCCGACGACGTGCGCGGCCGGCTGACCAATCTCCGTCGGGGAATCGCACAGGGCCGTCAGGCCGGTACCGGTAACGAACAGACCGGCAGCTATCCGCGGCCCACTCACCAGCAGGAGCGTTAGTTGAGTCCGATGAGCCAGGCGGCACAGAACCTGAACTGGTTGATCACGAATTTCGTGGAGAACACCCCAGGGGTGTCCCACACGGTCGTCGTGTCCGCCGACGGACTCCTTCTGGCCATGTCGGAGGGCTTCCCGCGCGATCGCGCCGACCAGCTCGCGGCCGTCGCCTCGGGGCTGACCTCGCTGACCGCGGGGGCGTCCCGCATCTTCGAGGGCGGCAACGTGGCACAGACGGTCGTGGAGATGGAACGAGGGTTCCTTTTCCTCATGTCCGTCTCGGACGGCTCGTCCCTCGCCGTCCTCGCGCACCCGGAGTGCGACATCGGCCTCGTCGGCTACGAGATGGCGCTCCTGGTCGACCGCGCGGGTGCGGTCCTCACACCCGACCTGCGCGCTGAACTACAAGGCAGTCTGCTCCACTGATCGGATCCGGCACCACCCGTGTTACCAAATCACCGTCCGGCCGCCACAATCCCCCCACCGGCCTCGTCAGACGGCTTGACTGACCGACTTGCTGTCCCGCCCGGAGGATTCATGACCCCGCCCACCGCCTCTCATGATCCGTACGCGGAGCCGTACGAGGACGAGGGCGACCAGCCGCTGGTACGTCCCTACGCGATGACCGGTGGCCGGACCAGGCCGCGCTACCAGCTCGCCATCGAGGCGCTGATCAGTACGACGGCCGACCCGGCAGCGCTCATGGGGCTGCTCCCCGAGCACCAGCGCATCTGCCACCTGTGCCGCGAGGTGAAATCGGTGGCCGAGGTGTCGGCCCTGCTGGCGATGCCGCTCGGTGTGGCGCGGATCCTGGTCGCGGACCTCGCGGAGGCCGGACTCGTCGCCATTCACCAGCCTGGCGGAGACGAGAACAACGGCGGTGCGCCTGACGTGACACTGCTCGAAAGGGTGCTCAGTGGACTTCGAAAGCTCTGACGGAGGCCGGGCGACCACCTCCGCGAAGATCGTGGTGGCCGGCGGCTTCGGCGTCGGCAAGACCACGTTCGTGGGCGCCGTCTCCGAGATCAATCCGCTGCGCACCGAGGCCGTGATGACCTCGGCCAGCGCCGGGATCGACGACCTCACACACGCCGGGGACAAGACGACCACGACGGTCGCCATGGACTTCGGCCGCATCACGCTCGACCAGGACCTGATCCTGTACCTGTTCGGTACGCCGGGCCAGGACCGGTTCTGGTTCATGTGGGACGACCTGGTGCGCGGCGCCATCGGCGCGGTCGTGCTGTGCGACACGCGCCGGCTGGCCGACTGCTTCCCGGCCGTCGACTACTTCGAGAACAGCGGTCTGCCGTTCGTCGTCGCGCTCAACGGCTTCGACGGGCAGCAGCCGTACAACCCGGACGAGGTGCGCGAGGCGCTGCAGATCGGTCCGGACACCCCGATCATCACGACGGACGCCCGGCATCGCGCCGACGCCAAGTCGGCACTGATCACGCTGGTCGAGCACGCGCTGATGGCCCGCCTGCGGTAGGTCCACGGGCGGTCACAGCCAAGTCGGCAGGGTCTACGTCACGTGGCGTAGACGGGACGGAGCCGACTGTGTCCTTTGACACGGTCGGCTCCGCTGTTCATAACGTTTCGGCAGAGGAATCGGGTGGTATCGACACGCGACGCGGTCAACTGGTCTCGCTGCGCGCACGAATGCCCCGTCTTTTGACGGGCCTCGCTCTTTATGACCGTTTTACGTGGGGCTTACATCACGTGTAACCCCCGCGTTCCACTGTTTGGAAGAGCGCTGGTCGCCGTGCTGGAATGCCGGAACCGTCCAATGGTCGAAGACGTACTCAGCAGTAGCACGTACTCGATGACGGACCGGGTTCTGAGACACAGCGGCACGACACAGGTGCCGACCGCCGAGAGGTTGTTGGTCGAGTGAGGCGAAGCAAGAACAGTCCCGAGCCATCGGCCCGGGGCAACTTCACCCCGCCGCCGCGCACAGCGGCGCCCGCCCCCGCGCCCACTGCGGAACCCAAGGCCGAACCCGCGCCGAGCGGCGGCCGGTTCTCGCCGCGCAACTGGCGGGTGGCCACCCGGCTGAACGCGATCCTGCTCATACCCGTGCTGGTCGGCCTCGTCATGGGCGGCTTCCAGGTGAAGAGCTCGATCGACACCTGGCAGGACGCCCAGGACGCCGAGAGCACCGCGCGCCTGGTACGGGCCTCCCTCGGCTACGCCAACGCCCTCTACAACGAGCGCGACATCACCGCGGCCCCGCTGCTGCAGGGCAAGGGCGAGAAGGACACGACCGTCACCCAGGCCCGTGAGGCCACCGACGAGGCGGCCGACGCGTTCGACGTGGCGGCCCAGGGCATGCCCGGCAAGGCCGGACTGGAGCGCCGGCTGAAGGTGTTCCGCGAGCAGGAGCCCAAGCTCCAGACGCTGCGGGCGGCCGCGTACACCTCCAAGCTCAAGGGCGTGGAGACCGAGGAGGGCTACACCGGCATCGCCCACCCCCTGATGGAGTTCGCCAACGAGCTCGGTCTGGGCACCGGCAACATCACCTCCTACGGCCGTACCGTCTACGCGATCTCGCTGACCAAGGCCGCGCTCTCCCTGGAGCGCTCCATCGGCATGCACATGCTGGTCAAGCCGGGTCCTGAGCCCAGCCACCTCGCCAGCCAGCGCGTCGCCCTCTCCTCGTACGCCTATCTCGAACGCATCGCGATCGAGGAGTACATCGGCGGCGGTACCGAGGCGGACGCGCAGAAGCTCGAGGACGCCGAGGCGAAGCTCAAGAAGGACGGCGCGGCCATGGCCAAGGAGGCCAAGGCCAAGGACCCGGACTACGTGCCGCCGCCGGCCAATCCCACCACGATGATCTCGGAGCTGGCCGGGCTCGAGTCCACGGACACCAGTGCGCGGGCCGAGCTGGCCGGGCAGGGCATCACGCCGGAGAACTGGTGGGCGGTCAACACCCTCAAGTTCGACGCGTACCAGAAGATCGAGTCGGACCTGGACGACAGGGCGGTGTCCGAGGCGTCCACGATCGCCGACGACGCCGAGCGCGACGCCTACATCACGGGTGCCGCGGTCGTCATCGCGCTGCTCGCCGCGTTCATCCTGGCCGGCATGGTGGCCCGCCAGATGAGCCGCTCCATGCGCCAACTGCGCAACGCCGCCTTCGGCATCGCCGAGCAGCGCCTGCCGATGCTGGTCGACCAGCTCTCCCGCACCGACCCCGGCCGGGTCGACACCCGGGTGCAGCCGATCCCGATCACCTCGAGGGACGAGATCGGCGAGGTCGCCCGCGCCTTCGACCAGGTGCACCGCGAGGCCGTCCGGCTCGCCGCCGAGCAGGCCCTGCTGCGGGGCAACATCAACGCGATCTTCACCAACCTGTCGCGCCGCAACCAGTCGCTGATCGAGGGCCAGCTCAGCCTGATCACCGAACTGGAGAACAACGAGGCCGAGCCCGACCAGTTGGAGAACCTCTTCCGGCTCGACCACCTCGCCACCCGTATGCGCCGCAACGGCGAGAACCTGCTGGTTCTCGCGGGCGAGGAGCCCGGCCGCCGCTGGGACCAGCCGGTTCCGCTGGTCGACGTGCTGCGCGCCGCCTCCTCCGAGGTGGAGCAGTACGAGCGCATCGAGCTGTCCGGCGTGCCGGAGGCGGAGATCCACGGCCGGGCCGTGACCGACCTCGTGCACCTGCTCGCCGAGCTTCTGGAGAACGCCACCACGTTCTCCTCCCCGCAGACCAAGGTCCGCGTCACCGCGACCCGGCTGCCCGACGGCCGCGTGATGGTCGAGATCCACGACAAGGGCATCGGCCTGACCGCCGAGGACTTCGCCGACATCAACCACAAGCTGGCCAACCCGCCGACGGTGGACGCCGCGATCTCGCAGCGCATGGGTCTGTTCGTGGTCGGCCGGCTGTCCGACCGGCACGGCATCCGCGTCCAGCTCCGCCCCTCCGGCGAGCAGGCGGGCACCACCTCGCTGGTCATGCTCCCGGACGCCATCACCCACGGTGGCGGCGGCGAGCAGCAGCCGCGCGACGAGTTCACCGTCTCGCAGATCATCCCGGAGCAGAACTTCCAGGGCGAGAACTTCGGCCAGGTCGGTCAGCCCATGCGCACCGCCGCCGAGCTGGGCTTCGACGACAGCCGGTACGCCGAGATCCCCGACGACATACGGGAGCTGGACCCGGTCGGCCGCTCGCTGATGCGCGAGGAGCGCCGCGCGGCCCTGGAGGCCCAGTCGCCCCCCGAGCTGCCGGGTCCGGCGGACCACGGCGGCGCCGAGAGCGCCGGGACGCCCGGGTTCCAGGACCGGTTCACCGGTCAGCAGCCCGGCTACGACCCCGGCGGGGACGGCTACCAGGGGCAGCAGCAGAACATCGGGTACGACCAGCAGAGCGGCGGGTACGACCAGCAGTCGGCGTACGCCGATCAGCAGCAGGCCTACCAGGAACCGCGGCAGCCGTCGTACGACGAGCAGTACTACGCGCCGAACGGCGGCCTGCCCGGGAACGAGGGCTACGCGGCCAACGGCGGTTACCCGGACCCCGGCTACCCGCAGCCCGGCCAGAACGGGCAGAACGGGCAGAACGGGCAGCAGCCGGCGGGCTCCGGCTCCCCCTCCCCGGAGAACTACTCGGCCTTCGAACAGCGACGCCACCAGGACGACTGGCCCCAGCAGGACGGATACCGGAACGGCTATCCGGACCAGTACCCCGCGGGTGCTCCTGGGGCGCAATCCGCGCAGGCCGCTGACGTGAACGAGGCGGACCGCGTAGGCTTCGACCGTCCGGGGCCGGCCCCCTCCGCCGCCCACGAGCTCACCGACGCCGGTCTTCCCCGCCGCGGATCCACCGCGAGCGGTGCGGGCGGAGCGGGCGACGCGGGGCACGTGAGCCAGGAGACGCCGGCCGCCGCCCCGGGAACGAACGGCGCGGACACCTGGCGGTCGGCCAACGACGACCGCTGGCAGCAGGCCTCGGCGCTGAGCAAGCCCAAGGCGGGCGGGGTGACCTCCTCGGGCCTGCCGCGACGGGTACCCAAGGCCAACCTGGTCGAGGGCGCCGCCGAAACCACTCCACAGGGAGGCCCCCAGGTCTCCCGCGCTCCGGAAGACGTCCGGGGCAGGCTGAGCAACCTGCGGCGCGGCGTCGAGCGAGGCCGCAACGCAGGCAGTGAAACGAACGGCCAGGGCACGGGGAATGAACACCGTGGTCCTGACAGCACCTACAACCAGGAGCGTTAGTTGTGAGCCCGATGAGCCAGGCGGCGCAGAACCTGAACTGGTTGATCACCAACTTCGTGGACAACACCCCGGGGGTGTCCCACACGGTGGTGGTCTCCGCCGACGGACTCCTTCTGGCGATGTCCGAAGGGTTCCCCCGCGACCGAGCCGATCAGCTCGCGGCCGTCGCCTCCGGTCTGACCTCGCTGACCGCCGGTGCCTCGCGCATCTTCGAGGGCGGCAGCGTGAACCAGACGGTTGTGGAGATGGAGCGCGGATTCCTCTTCCTCATGTCCATCTCCGACGGCTCGTCCCTCGCGGTTCTTGCACACCCCGAGGCGGACATCGGTCTCATTGGGTACGAGATGGCCCTTCTGGTGGACCGTGCGGGCACGGTTCTGACCCCCGATCTGCGGGCCGAGCTCCAAGGGAGCCTTCTCAACTAAAGGACAGACGGTGCGTTTTGGCGTCCCGTGGCCGTAAAGTTTCGGGACGCGGCTCCACAGCGATGGGTGCCAGGCACAGTCGGAGGAGGAAAAAGTGGCAACACCCCCAGGCGGTCCGTCATCGGGCAACTGGTCGTACGGCCCCGGTCAGGGACCGAGCGACGGCTCGGCGAACGGCTACGGCTACCCCTCCGTGCCGCGTCACCGGCAGCCGTACGCGCCGCAGGGCCCCGGCCCTTCGCCGTACGACCAGCCGCACGCTCCGCGCATCCAGCCCGTGCAGCCGCAGCGCCGCACCCCTGAGCCGGCGCCCGCAGGGGCGTCGAACAACCCCCTGGTGCGCCCGTACGCCATGACGGGCGGCCGCACCAGGCCCCGGTACCAGCTCGCCATCGAGGCGCTGGTGCACACCACCGCGCAGCCGCACCAGATGCAGGGCCAACTGCCCGAGCATCAGCGGATCTGCAACCTCTGCCGGGAGATCAAGTCGGTGGCCGAGGTCTCGGCCCTCCTGACGATCCCTCTCGGCGTGGCCAGGATCCTCGTCGCCGACTTGGCGGAGGCGGGCCTGGTCGCCATCCATCAGCCCGGCGGCGACGAGAGCGCCGGCGGCCAGCCAGACGTGACACTGCTCGAAAGGGTGCTCAGTGGACTTCGCAAGCTCTAGCGGAGGGCCTTCCCGCTCCACCACTTCCGCGAAAATCGTGGTGGCGGGCGGCTTCGGCGTGGGCAAGACCACGTTCGTCGGCGCCGTCTCGGAGATCAATCCGCTGCGCACCGAGGCCGTGATGACATCCGCGTCCGCGGGCATCGACGACCTCACCCATACGGGGGACAAGACGACCACGACGGTCGCCATGGACTTCGGCCGCATCACGCTCGACCAGGACCTGATCCTGTACCTGTTCGGTACGCCGGGCCAGGACCGGTTCTGGTTCATGTGGGACGACCTGGTGCGCGGCGCCATCGGCGCGATCGTGCTGGTCGACACGAGGCGGCTCGCCGACTGCTTCCCCGCCGTCGACTACTTCGAGAACAGCGGTCTGCCGTTCGTCATCGCCCTCAACGGCTTCGACGGGCAGCAGCCGTACAACCCGGACGAGGTGCGCGAGGCGCTGCAGATCGGCCCGGACACCCCGATCATCACGACGGACGCGCGGCATCGCGCCGACGCCAAGTCGGCACTGATCACTCTCGTGGAGCACGCGCTGATGGCCCGCCTGCGGTAGCGCCGGCACTCCGCCCACCCTGCGGGCAGCCGTGCCCCTCCCCTTAGCCTGCGGGCAGCCGTGCCCTCCTCCCCCCCCAGCCTGCGGGCAGTCGTGCCGCTGGGGCGGCACCCGTCCCAAAGAGGGCGGCACCCCGTTAGCGCCGGGTTGCGCGACGCCCCCTGCGGCCACCGGGCTGCCGGGGGCGGTTTCGTTGCCGGGTGCGGGTGCGTCGTGGCTTGGCGCGCAGTTCCCCGCGCCCCTAGGTGAGTTGCCTGGCCCGGCGTCGAGCAGGCACCCCCATAAGTAGAAGGCCCCTCCGAAGCGGAGGGGCCTTCTACTTATGGGTTCAGGGTCAGCGCCAGCTATGGGGTGCGCGGAAGCCCGGTTCGCGCTCCAGGCGGCGCCAGCCCGCGCGGGCTCGGCCGCCGCCGTGGGTCGGGGCGATCTCGACGGGGCGGGCCGCGGCGCGGGCCAGGAGGAGGGCCGTGATGGCGGCGACTTCCTCGGGCTCGGCGTGGCCCTTCTCGACGCGGATGTCGGGAGTTGACATGGAGGTGGCTCCTCGGGTCACTGCGGCGGGTTGCCGTGCTTGCGGGAGGGCAGGTCGGCGTGCTTGGTGTGGAGCATCGCCAGGGACTGGACGAGCACCTCGCGGGTCTCCGCGGGGTCGATGACGTCGTCGACCAGGCCGCGTTCGGCCGCGTAGTAGGGGTGCATCAGCTCGGCCTTGTACTCCTTGACCATGCGGGCCCGCATGGCCTCGGGGTCCTCGGCGTCGGCGATCTGACGGCGGAAGATGACGTTCGCGGCGCCCTCGGCGCCCATGACGGCGATCTCGTTGGTCGGCCAGGCGTACGTGAGGTCGGCGCCGATGGACTGACTGTCCATGACGATGTAAGCACCTCCGTACGCCTTGCGCAGGATGAGCGAGATCCGCGGCACGGTCGCGTTGCAGTAGGCGTACAGCAGTTTGGCGCCGTGGCGGATGATGCCGCCGTGCTCCTGGTCGACGCCGGGCAGGAAGCCGGGTACGTCCAGCAGGGTGATGATCGGGATGTTGAAGGCGTCGCACATCTGGACGAAGCGCGCGGCCTTCTCGCTGGCCTCGATGTCGAGGACGCCGGCCAGGGCCTGCGGCTGGTTGGCGACGATGCCGACGACCTGTCCGTCGAGGCGGGCCAAGGCGCAGATGATGTTGCGGGCCCAGCGCTCGTGGACCTCGAGGTACTCGCCGTCGTCGACGAGTTCCTCGATGACCTTGGCCATGTCGTACGGGCGGTTGCCGTCCGCGGGGACGAGGTCGAGGAGCACGTCGGAGCGGCGGTCCGCGGGGTCCGAGGACTCCGCGCGGGGCGGGTTCTCCCGGTTGTTCTGCGGGAGGAGGGAGAGGAGGTAGCGGACCTCGGCGAGGCAGGTCTCCTCGTCGTCGTAGGCGAAGTGGCACACGCCGGACGTCTCGGCGTGCACGTCGGCGCCGCCCAGGCCGTTCTGGGTGATCTCCTCGCCGGTGACGGCCTTGACCACGTCCGGGCCCGTGATGAACATCTGCGAGGTGTCGCGGACCATGAAGACGAAGTCGGTCAGGGCGGGGCTGTAGGCCGCGCCGCCCGCGCACGGGCCGAGCATCACGCTGATCTGCGGGATGACCCCGGACGCCCTGGTGTTGCGCTGGAAGATGCCGCCGTAGCCCGCGAGGGCGCTGACCCCCTCCTGGATGCGGGCTCCCGCGCCGTCGTTGAGGGAGACGAGCGGCGCGCCCGCCGCGATGGCCATGTCCATGATCTTGTGGATCTTCGTGGCGTGGGCCTCACCCAGCGCACCGCCGAAGATCCGGAAGTCGTGGGCGTAGACGAAGACCGTGCGGCCCTCGACCGTCCCCCAACCGGTGATGACACCGTCGGTGTACGGCTTCTTGGCCTCAAGGCCGAACCCCGTCGCCCGGTGCCGGCGCAACTGCTCCACCTCACGGAAGGAGTCGGGGTCCAGGAGCAGCTCGATCCGCTCCCGTGCCGTCAGCTTGCCCTTGGCGTGCTGCGCCGCCGTCGCCTTCTCGCTCGGCCCGGCCAGCGCCTGCGCACGAATCCCGTGCAGCTCGGCCACTCGCCCGCGCGCGTCCGTCGGCTCACCCGGCGCCTCATCCAAAACGGTCATGTAGCGACTCTACGAAGCCGACCAAGGAATGCGAGCCGTCGACTCCTCACAGTCTCCGGCCCGTTTTCCTGGTAGCACCGAACAGAACCCCCACCGCATGCAGCCCTTTCGACTGCTCAGAGGCCCTCAGTCTTGTAGGGGTCGTACAAACCCGTTAGCTGAGAGTCACCTCACATTCATGGGTGGTACATACCACCCCTGGAGTGACGCGGAGGTGCAGTCGGCGGCCTGCAGCGAGGATCCGGACCGTTTCGTCGGCCCGGATCACCGCCCCCACCGGGTGGTCCCAGATGATCTCCACGGGTTCCCCCGAGCGCGGCGGTTCGCTCACGCAGAGCGTAGCCGTACGGCCCCGGCGACGGACCAGGACGCTCGCCCCGGCCGTCGCGGTGAGCGGGCCTGCGGTGCCGGGCTTCCAGAAGTTGGCGGCCGTCAGTCCGAGCGAGCGGGCGGCGACCGCCTGGCACCGGTCGTCGTTGGAGAGGACCGTGAGCCAGTGGCGGTCGGCGGCACGGCGCGCCACCGCCCGTCGGGAGGCGCCCGGCATGAGGACGTACACGTAGCCGGCGTCGGTCGGGTCCGTGCCGTGGTCCAGCCAGAGGGTCTGCAGGCGGCGGGTGCGGCGCTCGGTCGTGCTGGTGGTGTTGATGTCGGACCAGGAGCCGGTGCGGTCCTCGCGCAGGGTCCGCAGTTCGCCGCCCTCGGGCACGATCCAGCCGCCGTGGCCCTCCAGGTGGGCCCAGTGCCGCCCGCGGGCGAGGGCGGGGGTGTGCTCGCCTCCTTCCCCCAGGTTGCGGTTGTCGACGACCGTCTCGACCGGGACGCCGTCCGCGCAGGTGATGCCGGCTCCCAGGCAGGCCACCGCGTCGTCGAGGAAGAACCAGGACTTGCGGGCTTCGAGGGTCGAGCCGAGCCCCTTGAGATGCTGCCCGACGGCCGCGTACTCGCCGTCGGTCGTGCCGCCGACCCAGCGCACGTCCGGTTTGGGCTCGCCCCACTCGCCGCCCGCCCGGTCGGCCAGGCGCTTGGTGGAGACGGTGGTGCCGGGCAGCCGGTACCAGTCGACGGTCGGCCAGAACCAGTCCGTGTATTGATCGGCCCGATCGGCCCGATCCGGAGCAGACCCGTTCGCCCACCAGAGCAGCATCCCCGCGCCGGTGTGCCAGCCGCGCGGGTTCTCGCCGTTGCCGCACTCGTAGTGGGCGATGCGGTCACTGGCCATGGCGAGGGCCGCGGTGAAGGCGGGGCGGCGGTGGACGGCGCGGTCCATGGCCGCGAAGAGGTGGTGTCCGGTGGGTTCGGGCGCGGCCTCGCCGGGCGCGTCGGCGATCGCGTGCAGCCGGGCCAGGTCGGCGACCGGGAACTGGGGCGCGGTGAGCAGGGGGGTGACGGTGTCCCGCTCGATCCAGCCCTTGATCCGGGCGTACCAGCGTTCCCGTTCGGCGTCGCTCGCGCCGCCCGCGAGGACCGCCATGGCGGCGATGAGCTGCTGGCCGTGGAAGTGGTCGCTGCGCATGACGTGCAGGTCGTCGCTCTTGAGGTAACCCCGGCTGATGGCGCGGCCGTTGACCGTGTCCATGGCGAGTCCGTCGTGGATCAGGGGTGCGTAGGCGCGCTCGACGCTGTCGAGGATGATCTGCCGGCCGGGGTCCGTCACCTCCCACTCCGAGCCGGCCAGCAGGGTGAACAGCCGGCCGAGCCCGTCCAGCATGACTTGGCCGTACGTCCCCGAGTAGGCGACCCAGGTGTGCTGGACGAACGAGCCGTCGGCGTAGAGCCCGTCGCCCTTGGTGACGTACGGGAAAACCGGTGAGAGGGCGTCGCGGGCCAGCGCGAGCTTGGCGGGTGCCCGGCCCAGGATGCCGCGCAGCGCGACGGAGCGGCACAGGTCGACGCGGTTGGCGCCGGTGGAGGTGCCGGTGTAGTCGCCGAGCATCGAGTCGGGGACGAAGTGGTCGACGGCGGCGCAGGCGGCGGCGACGCGGTCGGCGCCGAGGTGGTTGTACAGGGCGGCCGTGATGTCCGTCAGGAGCCGGGGGCTGCCGATCTGCCATTCCCACCAGTTGCCGTAGCGGGTGGTGGCGGGGTTGTAGACGGTGGCCGAGAGGTGGTCCAGGCCGCGCAGGATGTCGGTGAGGAGGGCCGGGTCGCCGGTCGAGCCGGTGCCCTCCTGGACGTACGCCTCGGTCATCGTCCACAGGCGTCCGTAGGCGAAGGTGATGCCCGCGGGCGGGTCGAAGGGGTGGTCCGGCCACAGGGACGTGGGGGTGGGGGCCATGGTGGCGCGGTGGTCGCGGGCGCGTTCACCGGTCTCGGCGAGGCGGGAGGCGTACGGCTCGGCGGCCGGGTCGTAGCCGGTGCCAAGCGCGATGTTGAGCCAGCGCAGGCGCAGGGCCTCGTAGGGGTCGGCCGCGGCTGCCGCCCGGGGGACGGACGTGAGGGCGGCGGCCGTCGCCGCGGCGAGCAGGACTGCGCGGCGGGTGGGGGCGGTGGGGCGCTGTGGGGTCATGCTCATGCCGTCTATCACGCCGAGGGGTGGGACGGGAACGGTGCCGCGGCACGTGGTGTGGAGTGGCTGATGGCGCGTGCTTGATGGCGTCATGGAATAGGTCTAGAGTCGAGACCGTTGAACTGGTTGAACATTCAACATCAAGACCTTCTCCGGAGGCTGACCATGACCACCACCCCCGACCTCTCCACGCTGACCGGCGAGTACACCGTCGACCCCGCGCACTCCGCGATCGGCTTCACCGCACGCCACGCGATGGTCACCAACGTCAAGGGCAAGTTCCTCGACTTCACCGGCACGCTGCACCTGGACGGCACGGACCCGTCCCGTTCCACGGCGTCGCTCGACATCACGATGGACAGCATCGACACGGGCTCCCCCGACCGTGACGGCCACCTCAAGAGCTCGGACTTCTTCAAGACGGACGAGCACCCGACGATGACCTTCCGGTCCACCAAGGCGGAGTCCCTGGGCGGCGACGACTACCGCATCACCGGCGATCTCACGGTCCTCGGCACGACCAAGCCGCTCACCATCGACCTGGAGTTCAACGGCGCGGCCAAGGACCCGTTCGGCAACGAGCGCGTCGGCTTCGAGGGCAAGTCGGAGATCAAGCGCTCGGAGTGGGGGCTCACCTGGAACGCGGCGCTGGAGACGGGCGGCGTACTGGTCTCCGACAAGATCAAGCTGAACTTCGACATCTCTGCGATCAGGCAGGCATGACGCCCCGCGCCCCCGGGGAGGGGGCGACGAAGTCCACGTCGGCGGCGGCCCGGACCCGGATACTGCGGCCGGGCCAGCCGATCGTCCGGTAGATCGCGTTGTACTGGGCGATCGAGCGGTCCGCCGGAACGAGGTCGCCGGCGTCCGCCTCGGTCCGCACCGACGTGGTGTGCCCGTCGGCGACGACGAGCAGGTCGTAGCCCCGGCTCAGCGCCTGCCGTGCCGTGGTGTCCACGCAGATCTCCGTGGCGAACCCGGTCACGATCACCTCGGTGACGCCGAGCGCCTTCAGGGTCGCGTCGAGGCCGGTGTGCAGAAAGCCGTCCGGGGTCGTCTTGTCGACGACCGTTTCCCCCTCCCGGGGCGCCAGCTCGGCCACGACCTGCCAGCCCTCGCTCCCGGGCACCATGCCCTCGTCCCCCTGCCGCACGGTCACCACCGGCACCCCGGCCGCTCGCGCCCGCTCGCTCAGTGCGGCGATCGCGGCGACCGTCCCGGCCGCCCGGTGGGCCATGGCGACGGTGGCGTTCTGCATGTCGATGACGAGGAGCGCGGTTCCTGACGGCATGGGCTCACCGTAGTGGTGTGTCCCGGCCCGGCGCCGCCCCGTTTCCGAGCAGGGCGCGCACCTGGTCGAGAGCCTGCCCGAAGGGGTCGAAGGGGTCGGGGAAGACCCCGAGACCGTGCGTGACCAGGGCGCCCTCGTGGAGCAGCATCAGCGTCCGTCCCAGCCGGTCCGCGTCCGCCGTGCCGGTCTCCCGGGCGAGACGGGTGAACAGGTCGAGCATCCACGCCTTCTGCGCCACGATGACCGGGTACGCCGGATGCGCCGGGTCGCCGATCTCGGCGTGCGCGTTGATCATGCTGCACCCCTTCGCCCCGTACTCCGCCGCCCACGCGCGCGAGGCCTCGAAGACCGCCAGGACCCGGGAGACCGGCCCCTGCCCCGCGACCGCGTCCAGCCGGCGGGCGAGTACGTCCCGCCACCGCTCGTCGCGGCCGGCCAGGTACTCGACGACGATCTGCTCCTTCGATCCGAACCGGTCGTACAGGGTCTTCTTGGTCACCCCGGCCTCGGCGGCGATGAGGTCCACGCCCACGGCGTGGATGCCGCGCTCGTAGAACAGCCGCTCCGCCGCCGCCAGCACGCGTCGCGCGCCGGGCGTAAGCCGGACCCGGTACGGCTTCTGCGCCGACTCCACTGTCCCCAGCTCCGTTCTCTCCAGCTCCTCCATACCGCACAAGTATACCGGTCTGTATAGTGGGCACTCCAAAACGAGTACACCGATCTGTCTACTAGAGGAGGCGAGATGAACGCCCTGCTCTCGGCCGCCTTCGTACTGTGCTGGAGTTCCGGCTTCATCGGCGCCAAGCTCGGTGCGGAGTCCGCGGCCACGCCCACCCTCCTGATGTGGCGTTTCCTGCCGCTCGCCGCGGCCCTGGTCGCCGCGGCGGCCGTCTCCCGGGCGCAGTGGCGGGGCCTGACGCTCCGGGACGCCGGTCGGCAGGTGGTCATCGGCGCGCTGTCGCAGAGCGGCTATCTGCTCAGCGTCTACTACGCCATCGAGCTGGGCGTCTCCAGCGGCACCACCGCCCTGATCGACGGCGTCCAGCCACTCGTCGCCGGTGCGCTCGCCGGTCCCCTGCTGCGGCAGTACGTCTCGCGCGGGCAGTGGCTGGGACTCTGGCTCGGGCTGTCCGGCGTGGCCACGGTGACGGTCGCCGACGCCGCGGCGGTGGGCGCGGAGGTGGCCTGGTGGGCGTACCTCGTGCCGTTCCTCGGCATGCTGTCGCTGGTGGCGGCCACGTTCCTGGAGGGCCGCTCGCGGACACCGGTCGCGCCGCGGGTGTCCCTGACGATCCACTGCGTGACCAGTGCCGTCCTCTTCTCGGCCCTGGCGCTGGGCGTGGGTGCGGCGACGCCGCCCGCCGACTCGTCGTTCTGGGTGGCGACCGCCTGGCTGGTGGTGCTGCCCACCTTCGGCGGCTACGGGCTGTACTGGCTGATCCTGCGGCGGTCCGGGATCACCGAGGTCAACACCCTGATGTTCCTGATGGCCCCGGTCACGGCCGTGTGGGGTGCCCTCATGTTCGGCGAACCGTTCGGTGTCGCGACCGCCCTCGGACTGGCCGTCGGGCTCGCGGCCGTGGTCGTCGTCCGGCGCGGGAGCGGCGCGTCCCGCACCCGTACCGTGCGCTCGCACGCGGACCGTCCGGCAGTGGAGTCGTCCCCCGCGGGCAGGCGCTGACGGGCCCGCGGGGCTCAGAAGCCGCCGCCGAAGTCCCCTCCGCCGCCGAAACCGCCGCCACCGCCGAAGTCCCCGCCGCCGAAGCCGCCCCCGAAGTCGCCGGAGTCGAAGTCGCCGCCCGAGACGTCGCCGCCCTCGTGGCCGCCGAAGTCGCCGTAACCGCTGCCGTAGCCGGCGCCGTAGGCCGGGCCCGCCATCATGCTGCCCAGCATGGTGCCGACCAGCAGGCCGGGCAGGATGCCGGCGCCGAAGTAGCCGCCCGCCCAGGGGCCGTAGGCCGGGCCCGCGTCCCAGTAGGGGCGGCGGCCCTGATCGGTGTCCACCTCGCGGATCATCGGATCCAGTCCGTCGGACAGCCGGGCCTGGTCGGCCGCGCAGACCGGGACCTGCCGGGTGGCGCCGCCCGGTGGGGTCCAGGTGGCGTCGGCGACCGACGGGCCGTGGCGCGGGTCGAAGAAGCAGGGCGGACGGCGGTCGGGCAGCGGCTCGCCCTCGCGGCGGGCGGCGAGCAGCGCGAGCGAGAACCGGCCGTCCTCCACGGCCTGGGTGACGGCGCGCACGTCCTCCGGCTTACGGGCGTCCGCCATGTACGTCTTGGACCGCTCGTAGGCGTCGAGGGCGTGTTCGTAGTCCGCCCGCATCGCGTCGTCGGCGCCCGGTTCCGCCGGGTGGAAGTCCAGGCGGTCCAGCTCCTCGCCGAACGCCGTGATGTCCTCGTCGACCACCACCCGCAGCCGTTCGAGCGCGACCCGCTGCTCCTCCTCACGGCGCAGCCGGTTGCGCCGGGCCAGCGCGTAGGCGCCCGCGCCGGCCGCCGCCACGACCGCGCCGGCCGTGATCAGGGCGCCCGTGGACACCGAGGCGCCGCCGGAGTCCCAGGACGAGGGGGCGGAGCCTCGCACGCTGCGCAGCGCGTCGTCGACGAAGTCGTTGAGCTGGGCCTTGGTGTCGCCCGCGCCCTGTGCGGCGGTGACCAGGTTGTCCACGCCCTGGCGGCTCAGCACGCTGCTGTCGGCGCGCGCGTCGAACTGGTCGCCGAGCCGGACGCCGTACAGGCCGGTGATACCGGTCTCCGTGCGGATGTTCCGGAAGAGGTTCTCGGTCGGCTGGTCGGCCGGGAGGACCGCCACGAAGACGGGTTCGTCCGCGTCCTCGATCTTGTCGGCGAGCGCCTCCGCGTCCGCCTCGGACAGCAGGTCGGAGGCGGCCGGGTCCACGTACACGGGACTTTCGCGCAGGGCCGCGCCGATCTCGGAGACGTCGGTGGCCGCCTGCGCGCCGGGCGCACCGGCCAGCAGCAGCGCGAGCGCGGCGACGACCGGCGCGATCAGCAGGCGTATGAGGACTTGAACACGGACGCCCTTCATACCTTCGAAAGTACCCGAATACGCCTCAATGAGACATAAGTGCGAGCCGGGAAGCTTGCGGGGGGAGGGGGGAGGCCGCCGGGGTTGCCGCTCACGCGGCGGGGGTGACCCCCGCCCGCAGCAGTCCGTACGCGTAGGCGTCCTCCAGGGCCTGCCACGAGGCGGCGATGACGTTCTCCGCGACGCCCACCGTGGCCCACTCCCCCGCGCCGTCCGACGTGGAGATGAGGACCCTGGTCGTGGACTGGGTGCCGTGCACGCCCTCCAGGATGCGGACCTTGTAGTCGACCAGGTCGAGCTTGGCCAGCTCCGGGTAGATCTTCTCCAGGGCCACGCGCAGGGACCGGTCCAGGGCGTTGACCGGGCCGTTGCCCTCGGCGGTGGCGACGATGCGCTCGCCCTTGGCCCACAGCTTGACCGTGGCCTCGTTGGCGTGGGTGCCGTCGGGGCGGTCCTCGGTGATCGCGCGCCAGGACTCGACATCGAAGTACTTCAGCGGCCTGCCCTCGACCTCGGCGCGCAGCAGCAGCTCGAAGCTCGCGTCCGCGGCCTCGTAGGTGTAGCCCGCCAGCTCGCGCTCCTTGACCCGCTCCACGACCCGGCCGACCAGTTCGCGGTCGCCGCCGAGGTCGATGCCGAGCTCCTTGCCCTTCAGCTCGATGGACGCGCGGCCGGCCATGTCGGAGACCAGCATCCGCATGGTGTTGCCGACCTGCTCGGGGTCGATGTGCTGGTACAGGTCGGGGTCGACCTTGATCGCGGAGGCGTGCAGGCCGGCCTTGTGGGCGAAGGCGGAGACGCCCACGTAGGGCTGGTGGGTGGAGGGGGTGAGGTTGACGACCTCGGCGATGGCGTGCGAGATCCGGGTCATCTCGCGCAGCCGGCCCTCGGGCAGGACCTGCTTGCCGTACTTCAGCTCCAGCGCGGCCACGACCGGGAACAGGTTGGCGTTGCCCACGCGCTCGCCGTAGCCGTTCGCCGTGCACTGCACGTGGGTGGCGCCCGCGTCGACCGCGGCGAGGGTGTTGGCGACGGCGCAGCCGGTGTCGTCCTGGGCGTGGATGCCGAGCCGGGCGCCGGTGTCGGCCAGCACCGTGGCGAGAACGGCCTGGATCTGCGCCGGGAGCATGCCGCCGTTGGTGTCGCAGAGGATGACGACGTCGGCGCCCGCCTGAGAGGCGGTCCGCACGACAGACTTCGCGTACTCGGGGTTGGCGCGGTAGCCGTCGAAGAAGTGCTCGCAGTCGACGAAGACCCGGCGGCCCTGCGCCTTGAGGTGGGAGACCGTGTCCGCGACCATCGCCAGGTTCTCGTCCAGCGTGGTCCGCAGGGCCAGCTCGACGTGCCGGTCGTGCGACTTGGCGACCAGGGTGATCACCTGGGCGCCGGACTCCAGAAGCGCCTTGACCTGGTGGTCCTCGGCGGCGGTCGCGCCCGGGCGGCGGGTGGAGCCGAAGGCGACGAGCTGGGCGTGCTTGAAGTCGATCTCCTGCCGGGCCCGGGCGAAGAACTCGGTGTCCCGCGGGTTCGCGCCGGGCCAGCCGCCCTCGATGAAGCCCACACCGAAGTCGTCCAGGTGCCGTGCGATGGCCAGCTTGTCCGCGACCGTGAGGTTGATGCCCTCGCGCTGCGCGCCGTCGCGCAGGGTGGTGTCGAAGACGTGGAACGAATCGTCGAGTTCGCTGGTTGCGGTCATGATCTGAAGGCTCCTGTATGGGATCTCGGTCTACCGGAATGACCGGCTCCACCGTCCTTCTATGATCCCGTGCGCTCTTTTCCCGGCTTGGGGTGGGCCAGGAAAGCGAAAAACCTCTCGCGGGTGCGAGAGGTCTGCGCGCGGGTCGAGGACGACGGTGTCCACCCGTACCTGGTCGTACGTGGCGGTCACTGCGGACCGGCGCGCCTGCTGCCAATAATCATGGCGAACGAGAGCACGCTCGCAGTCTGGCACATTCCGCCCCGCTGCTCACCGTCCGTCTCAGGATGCGAGCGGTGAGCGTTCGGATCACTCACCGACGACGCCCGCACCCGACGGCGTCCGCGTCTCCCGCACCTCCTCGGTGCTCGGGACACCGAGGGCCGCCGTACCGCCGAGCAGCGCGGCGAGGAAGGCAGCGGCCCCGGCCAGCACCCAGCGCCGGGCACGCGTCCCGCGTAGCGGGGCAGCGTCTCGGCGACGCGGGAACGAGGCGGGGGCCGGGACCGGGGCCGAGACCAAGCCCGGGACCGGGACCGGGGCCGAGACCAAGCCCGGGACCGGGACCGGGGCCGAGACCAAGCCCGGGACCGGGACCGGGGCCGAGACCAAGCCCGGGACCGGAGCCGGAGCCGAGACCGGGGCCGAGGCCAAGCCCGGGACCGGAGCCGGAGCCGGAGCCGGGGCCAGGTCCGGGGCCGAGACCGGGGCCGAGGCCAAGCCCGGGACCGGAGCCGGAGCCGGAGCCGGGGCCAGGTCCGAGGCCGAGACCGGGGCCGAGGCCAAGCCCGGGGCCGAGGCCAGGCCCGAGGCCGAGGCCAGGCCCGAGGCCGTGGCCGTGGCCAGGCCCGTGGCCGAGACCGGGGCCGAGACCGGGGCCGTGGCCGTGGCCGAGGCCGAGGCCGAGGCCGAGGCCGGGGCGGCGAGGGAGGTCGGCCGGGTGGCGGGCAGGGGCGCCGCCGACTCCCGGGCCGCCGACTCCGGGGCCGCCGACTCCCAGGCAGCCGAGTTCCGTGCCGACGGCTCCCGGGGCGCCGCGCACGCGATGCGGGTGCGTGCGTCCGGCCAGGCCTCCGCCTCCTCGCCCCGCAGTCCGCACGCGGCGACGAACGCGACGACCAGTTCCGCGCGCGGCAACCGGTCCCTGCCGAGCATGGTCGCCGCCGTGGAGTAGGGCAGCACGTGGCCCGCGTCCGCAGCCCGGCGTTCCAGCAGGCGGTAGCTCGACCCGGACCAGGCCTTCAGGCGCCGCAGCGCCGCGACGAAGTCGGCCGGGCCGGTGTCCGGCGGGACGGGTGGTGCCGTGGTCATGGTCATTCCCCCTGGTGAGCCGTCCGGATCCGGGTTCGCACAAGCTCGAACACCCTGACAGCTTGAGGAACCCGGCGAGCGGCGGTCAACCTCGGCGCATGTTCTCCCACTTGAACCCGACACGTTCGCGACGCCACGGCGCGGTCACCGCGGTCACCGCGGTGGCCCTCGCGGCGCTGCTGTTGCCCGCGGGGTGCGCCGGACCGTCCGCCGGGGCCGCCACGGGCCCGCGCGACGGGGACTCGGTCGCCGACTTCGTGCACCGGACCCTGCCCGCCGGTATCAGCGGAACCGTGCTGGCCGCGCACGGCGACGACCTCGTGTACTGCGCGGGGTTCGGCACGGCCGACCGCGCGGCCGGGACCCCCGCGAGCTGCCGCACGGTCTACGACATCATGTCCGTGACCAAGCAGTTCACGGCGGCCGCGATCCTGAAACTGGAGGTGATGGGCCGGCTGCGCGTGAGCGACCGGATCGACAGGTTCCTCGGCCCGGTGCCCGCGGACAAGCGTGACATCACCATCGAGCAACTGCTCACGCACACGTCGGGCCTGGTGGAGGCGCTGGGCGACGACTACGAGCCGATCTCGCGGGACGAGCTGGTGCGCCGGGCGCTGGCCTCGGCGCCGCGTTCCGCGCCGGGCGAGGAGTGGCACTACTCCAACACCGGGTACAGCCTGCTCGCCGCGATCGTCGAGAAGGCCTCCGGGCAGGGTTACGAACAGTTCCTCGCCCGGCAGTTGTTCGCACCCGCCGGGATGCGGCACACCGGCTATGTGCTGCCCCGGTGGCCGCGCCGCCTGGTCGCGGTGGAGTACGCCGCCCGGGGACGCGAGCACGGCAGGCCGTACGACCACGACTGGGCCACCGACGGACCGTACTGGAACCTGCGGGGCAATGGCGGGATGCTCTCCACCGCACCGGACCTCCTGCGCTGGCACCGGGCGCTGATGGACGACACCGTCCTGCCCGCCGAGGCACGGGCCGAGCTGTTCGAGGCCCGGGTGCCGGAGCCCGACTCCGAGGACTCCTACGCGTACGGCTGGAACGTCCGTGAGCTGCCCGGCGGCCCCTTCGCCTGGCACGACGGCGGCAACGGCTGGTCGCTGGCGCTCCTCGGGCGCACCCTGCGCGACGGCGTGCTGGTGTTCTGGGTGAGCAACCACGCCTACCGGCACGGCCGGTGGAATCTCGAGGACCGGGCCAAGACGCTGACGCAGGGCATCGTGGACCGGGTGCGCGCGGAGGGAGAGTGACGGTACGGGGCCGCCCGTTCGAGGAGCGGGCGGCCCCGCACCGGTCCGCCGGCCGTGGTGCTCAGGCCGGGGTGTGCATCCACCCGTGCTTGTCCTCGGCGGTGCCGCGCTGGAGGTCGAGCAGCGCGTCCCGCAGCCGCTGCGTCACCTCACCCGTCTCGCCCCCGCTCTGCTGCCACTGCGCACCGGCCCGCTTGACCGTGCCGACGGGCGTGATCACGGCCGCCGTACCGCAGGCGAAGACCTCCGTGAGGGTGCCGTTCTCGGAGTCGCGCTGCCACTGCTCGACGGAGACGCGGCCCTCCTCGGCCTCGTAACCGAGGTCGCGGGCGACGGTGAGCAGGGAGTCGCGGGTGACGCCCTCCAGGATGGAGCCGGTGAGGGTGGGGGTGACGATTCTGTCCCCGTACACGAAGTACAGGTTCATGCCGCCGAGTTCCTCGACCCACTGGTGCTCGACCGCGTCGAGGTAGCAGACCTGGTCGCAGCCCTTGGTGGCGGCCTCGGCCTGCGCGAGCAGGGACGCGGCGTAGTTGCCGCCGGTCTTCGCGTCGCCCATGCCGCCGGGGACGGCGCGGACACGGTCCTCGGAGACCCAGATGGAGACCGGCTTGACGCCGCCCGGGAAGTAGGCGCCGGCCGGGGAGGCGATGACCAGGAAGAGGTACTCGTTGGCCGGCTTGACGCCCAGGCCGACCTCGGTCGCGATCATGAAGGGGCGCAGGTAGAGGGACTCCTCACCGCCGTGCGCCGGGACCCAGTCCCGGTCCTGGCGCACCAGCGCGTCGCACGCCTCGAGGAACGTCTCCACCGGCAGCTCCGGCATGCCGAGCCGGCGCGAGGAGGCCTGGAAGCGCCGCGCGTTCTTCTCCGGCCGGAAGGTGGCGACACTCCCGTCGGGCCGGCGGTAGGCCTTCAGCCCCTCGAAGATCTCCTGCGCGTAGTGCAGGACCATGGTGGCCGGGTCTAGGGAGAGCGGGGCGTACGGCACGAGCTGACCGTCGTGCCAGCCGCGGCCCTCGGTCCACTTGATCGTCACCATGTGATCGGTGAAGTGGCGGCCGAACCCGGGGTTGGCCAGGATCGCCTGCCGGTCTGCGTCGGAGAGCGGCTTGGCGGAGGGCTTGAGCTCGATCGTGGGCGTCGTCATGGGGTGAATGTCCTTCGCTTCCTGGCAGACGTGCGGGCAGCGTCCGTGTCCGGCCGGGGGTCCGGGGGTTGTCCCCCGGGAGATGCAGTACCGGTTTTGATGTGTGACGGGCCGCTGTCACGCCCGTACGGCCGGTGGCCGGTGCTAGGACGTCCGAGCATTCCCTCATGTCGCGGCTTCGTGTTCGATTGTCGCGCACGACCGGTGACGGATGAAACGGGGTGAATGCGGCCCAGGGTCTGATGGTCGCACCTGGCGGACGCAGGGAAAAGCCGCCGGGTGCCTTGTTTCTTGGACCCGGCGGCTTCGAAAGGTTGGATTTCGAGTGCGCCGGATCAGCCGGCTACTCGTACGGCGAGGGCGTCGCCGATCTCGGAGGTGCTCCGCGCGGGCAGGCCGGCGCGTTCGCCGAGGTCGGCGGAGACGGCTTCCTCGATGCGGGTCGCCTCGTCCTCGTGGCCGAGGTGGCGCAGCAGCAGGGCGACGGACAGGACCGTGGCGGTGGGGTCGGCCTTGCCCTGTCCTGCGATGTCGGGCGCGGAACCGTGCACCGGCTCGAACATCGAGGGGAAGTCGCCCAAGGGGTTGATGTTCCCGCTGGCGGCGACGCCGATGCCGCCGGAGACGGCCGCGGCGAGGTCGGTGATGATGTCACCGAAGAGGTTGTCGGTGACGACGACGTCGAAGCGGGCCGGGTCGGTGACCAGGTAGATGGTCGCGGCGTCGACGTGGATGTAGTCGGTGGTGACCTCGGGGTACTCCGCGGCCACCTTGTTGAAGATGTTGGTCCACAGGTGGCCAGCGAAGGTCAGCACGTTGTTCTTGTGGACCAGCGTGAGCTTCTTGCGCGGGCGGGCCTGGGCGCGGGCGAAGGCGTCGCGGACGACGCGCTCGACGCCGTAGGCCGTGTTGACGGAGACCTCGGTGGCGACCTCGTGCTCGGTGCCCTTGCGGATGGTGCCGCCGTTGCCGGTGTACGGGCCCTCGGTGCCCTCGCGGACGACGACGAAGTCGATCTCCGGCTGTCCGGCGAGCGGGGTGGCGACACCCGGCAGCAGCTTGGACGGCCGCAGGTTGACGTGGTGGTCGAAGGCGAAGCGGAGCTTGAGCAGGAAGCCGCGCTCCAGGACACCGGACGGCACCGACGGGTCGCCGATCGCGCCGAGCAGGATGGCGTCGTGCGCCTTGAGGGCGTCGAGATCGGCGTCGGTGAGGGTCTCACCGGTGGCGTGGTAGCGCCGGGCGCCGAAGTCGAACTCCTTGGTCTCCAGCTTCACATCCTGCGGAAGGACGGCGGAGAGGACCTTCAGGCCTTCGGCCACGACCTCCCGGCCGATGCCGTCACCGGGGATCACTGCGAGATTGAGGCTGCGAGAACTTGCCGACATGTGCGGCACCCTACCCCTCGTCCCACGGGATGACATGCGGCGTCCGGCATGCGGACGGACGCCACGGTCGTCCGCGCGGCTCAGTGACCGGTGGCGCCGCCGTTGTCGCGGCGGTCGAGGGCACGCTGGAGGGCGGCCGCGGCGTTCTTGCGGTCGGAGTCGGTCGTACGGGAGAGGTGGCGGACTCGGCGGCGGACGGTCGTCTCGGCCATGGGAATCGACTCCTTCGGCACACGGAGAGCGCGGAAAGCGAGCGGTACGGAGAGACGCCGGAAGGGGCGGGGAGCGCGGTGCCGCAGGGGTTGCCTGCACGAGGACCGGCTCACGACCGCCATCCGCTCGATCGAGCGGGACGTTCGGCTCCTACAAAGTTAAGGGAGCGCGGAGCGTCTGTCTCCACAATTACTCGGACTTCCTACTATCTGAGACGGTGCCTTCGGCCACCCGGCCCCGACCTGCGAAAACGCCCGGCGGGCCAGGTCGGTCGACCTGGCCCGCCGGGCGCTGCCCACGGAACGTCAGCCCATGTGGGGGTACGTGTAGTCGGTCGGCGCGACCAGCGTCTCCTTGATGGCGCGGGTCAGGGTCCAGCGCATCAGGTTCTGCGGGGCACCGGCCTTGTCGTTGGTGCCGGAGGCACGGCCGCCGCCGAAGGGCTGCTGGCCGACCACGGCGCCGGTCGACTTGTCGTTGATGTAGAAGTTGCCGGCCGCGTAGCGCAGCTTCTCCATCGTGTACGCCGCCGCCGCGCGGTCGCCCGAGACGACCGAGCCGGTGAGCGCGTAGTCCGACACCGACTCCATCTGGGTCAGCATCGTGTCGTACGCGTCGTCGGCGCTGTCGTCGTACACGTGCACGGCGAGGAACGGGCCGAAGTACTCGGTGCGGAAGACCTCGTTCTCCGGGTCGGAGCACTCGACGACGGTCGGACGGACGAAGTAGCCGACCGAGTCGTCGTAGGAGCCGCCCGCGACGATCGTGCAGGTGTCGTCCGTCTTGGCGCGGTCGATCGCGGCCTTGTTCTTGGCGAAGGACCGCGCGTCGATGACGGCGCCGACGAAGTTCGACAGGTCGGTGACGTCACCCATGGTGAGGTAGTCGACCTCGGCGGCGAACTCCTCCTTGAAACCGTCGTTCCAGATCGACGCCGGGACGTACGCGCGCGAGGTGGCGCTGCACTTCTGGCCCTGGTACTCGAAGGCACCGCGGGTCAGCGCGGTCTTGAGCACCGCGCGGTCCGCGCTCGGGTGGGCGACCAGGAAGTCCTTGCCGCCGGTCTCGCCGACCAGGCGCGGGTAGGTGCGGTACTTCTCGATGTTGTTGCCGACCGTCTTCCACAGGTGCTGGAAGGTCTTGGTCGAGCCGGTGAAGTGGATGCCGGCGAGGTCGCGGTGCTCGAGCGCGACGTTGGAGACCTCGATGCCGTCGCCGGTGACGAGGTTGATGACGCCCTTGGGCAGCCCGGCCTCCTCGAGGAGCCGCATGAGCAGCACGGCGGCGTGGGTCTGGGTCGGGGACGGCTTCCAGACCACCACGTTGCCCATGAGGGCGGGGGCGGTGGGCAGGTTGGCCGCGATCGCGCTGAAGTTGAAGGGCGTGATCGCGTAGACGAAGCCCTCCAGCGGGCGGTGGTCCATGCGGTTCCACACGCCCTGGGAGTTGGCCGGGGGCTGCTCGGCCAGGATGTTCCGGGCGTAGTGGACGTTGAAGCGCCAGAAGTCGATCAGCTCGCAGGGGCTGTCGATCTCGGCCTGCTGGGCCGTCTTGGACTGGCCGAGCATGGTGGAGGCGGCGATCGTCTCGCGCCACGGGCCGGACAGCAGCTCGGCGGCGCGCAGGATGATCGCCGCGCGGTCGTCGAAGGACATCGCGCGCCACGCGGGGGCGGCGGCCAGGGCGGCGTCGATCGCGTCCTGGGCGTCCGCTTGCGTGGCGTTGGCGTACGTGCCCAGGCGGGACTTGTGGTTGTGCGGCTGCACGACGTCGAAGCGCTCGCCGCCGCCCATCCGCCGGACGCCGCCGATGGTGCAGGGCAGGTCGACCGGGTTGTCGGCCAGCTCCTTGAGCTTGACCTCCAGACGGGCACGCTCGGGCGAGCCGGGGGCGTAGCCGTGCACCGGCTCGTTGACGGGGGTGGGGACCCGGGTCACAGCGTCCATGGTTTTCGATACTCCTTTAACTGAGCGGGTTGTGCGAGCGGTGTGGGCTCAGCCCTTGCTGACCATCGAGCGGGCGAAGAACCGGAGGTTCGCCGGCTTCTCCGCGAGACGGCGCATGAAGTAGCCGTACCAGTCGGTGCCGTAGGCGGTGTAGACGCGCATGCGGTGCCCCTCGGCGGCCAGCCGCAGGTGCTCGTCGCCGCGGATGCCGTACAGCATCTGGAACTCGTACTCGTCGAGCTTGCGCCCGGCGGTGCGGGCCAGCTCCTGGGCGATGGAGATCAGGCGGGGGTCGTGCGACCCGATCATCGGGTAGCCCTCGCCCTCCATCAGGGTGCGCAGGACACGCACGTACGCCTTGTCGATCTCGTGGCGCTGCTGGTAAGCGACCTCTGCGGGCTCCTTGTAGGCGCCCTTCACCAACCGTACGCGAGAGCCGCTGTCGGCGAGCCGGCGCGCGTCGGCCTCGGTGCGGAAGAGGTAGGCCTGGATGACGCAGCCGGTCTGCGGGAAGTCCTTCCGCAGCTCCTCGTGGATGGCGAACATCGAGTCGAGGGTGGTGTGGTCCTCGGCGTCGAGCGTGACCGTGGTGCCGGCCTCGGCGGCGGCCTCGACGACCGGGCGGACGTTCTTCAGGGCCAGCTCGTGGCCGCCGTCCAGCGCCTGGCCGAACATCGACAGCTTGACCGACATCTCGGCGCGGGTGCCGAGGTCGAGCGGGCCCAGCCGGTCGATCAGCTCCAGGTAGGCGTCGCGGGCGGCCTCGGCCTGCGCGGGGGTGGTGATGTCCTCGCCGACGACGTCCATCGTCAGTTCCAGGCCCTGGTCGGTCAGGCTCCGGATGATCGGCACGATGTCGTCGACCGTCTCGCCGGGGATGAACCGGTCGACGACCGGCCTGGTCACGGGCGTGGCCGAGACCAGCCGACGCATCCGGTCGCTGCGCGACGCGGCGAGAATCACGGGACCCAGCACGGGGCACCTCCACTTACCAACCAACACGAGGCCGTAGCCCGACGAACGGGGGACGGCACGGAGAACCACCGTGAAATCTAAGGATCCTCCCGATCGTCGGCCATCGACACCTGTCACGCATCCGTGCCGCAGATCTCAGACATGTGTATGAAGGCGGCGCCTGAATGCGGCAGAATGCCCGGGTGACGACGGATTCGAAGGGTGACTACCAGGAGCTGGTCGACGAGGTCTCCGAGCTGTTGGGCGCGCCCGCGACGCTGGAGAACCGCGACTTCGAGCTGATCGCCTTCGGCGCGTACGACAGCGAGGGCGACCTCGATCCCTCCGCCCTGGATCCGGTGCGCACCCGTTCGATCCTGACCCGGCGCTCCACGGCCGCGGTCCGGGCGTGGTTCGAGAGCTTCGGCATCACCCGCGCGACCGCCCCGGTCCGTATCCCCCCGACGCCCGAGGCGGGGGTGTACCGGGGGCGCACCTGTCTGCCGGTACGCCATCGGGGTGTCGTCCTCGGCTACGTGTGGCTGCTGGACACCGACCCCGGTCCGACGCGGCGGCAACTGACGGCGGCCATGGAGGTCACGGCACGGATCGGCGCGCTGCTCGCCGACGAGGCGCAGCACGGGGCGGACCTGAGCCGGGAGCTGCGGGCGGTGCTGACCGCCGAGCGGGACTGGCAGCGGGACATGGCCGTGGCGGAACTGCGCAGCGCGCTGGGCGCCCGGGCGGACACCCCGCACGCGGTGGTCTGCGTGGCGCCGTGGCCCTCGGCCGACCCCGACGACGCGCCCTCGGTCCGTACGGTGCCGGGGGCGACGGCCCTGTGCACGGTGCCGTGGGAGGCCTCGGCCGTGTCGCTGGCGCTGCTCGTCCGGCTGCGCTCGGCGGACCTGCCGGCCCCGGCGACGTCGGCGGCGGGGCGGCTGCTGGAGCGGTTGGGGGCCGGCGGCACGAGCGGGACGGCGGGCGTGGCGGCGGGCGTGGCGGCCGGTGTCTCGGCGCCGCGCACGGGGCTCGCGGAGCTGGGGGCGGCCTGGTGGGAGGCGTCGGCGGCGGCACGGACGGCGCGTGCCGAGTCGCGGTTCGGGCCGGTGGCGCAGTGGACGTCGATCGGCGCGTTCCGCCTGCTGACCGCGCTGCCCCCGCACGCCGCCCACGATCCCGCCGTACGGGCGCTGCTCTCCCCCGCCCACCGCGAACTCGCCCGTACCGCCGAGGTGTACCTGGACTGCGCGGGCCAGGCCGGCCGCGCCGCCGCCGAGCTGGGCATCCACCGCCAGACGCTGTACTACCGCCTCTCCCGCGTCGAACAGCTCACGGCCCTGGACCTGGACGACGGCGAGGACCGGCTGCTGCTGCACATGGCACTCAAGGCGCGTCGCCTGTAGCTGGGGCTGGGACACGTCAGGGTGCGCCCGGAAGCGGGCACAGAAGGCATGAAAGCAGAGAAGGCATGGAAAACGCCGGACGGGCCGACCGACTCGGCCCGTCCGGCGTTTGAGGATGAGGTTCCTCGAACGAGTTTCCTCAGACCAGGTTCACCGACCGGGCGGACGTCGCCCCGATCTCCGCCGAGACCTCCGCCAGCGCCCCGGCGGGCACCGTGTCGTCGACGGTGAGGACGGCCAGCGCCTCGCCGCCCACCGTCGCACGGGCCACCTGCATGCCGGCGATGTTGACGCCGGCCTCGCCGATGACGCGGCCGACGGTGCCGACGACGCCGGGGCGGTCCTCGTAGCGCAGGACGACCATGTGGTCGGCGAGGGCGAGGTCCACGTCGTACTCGCCGACGGCGACGATCTTCTGGAGGTGCTTCGGGCCGGCCAGCGTGCCGGAGACCGACACCTCCTCGCCGTCCGCGAGGGTGCCGCGCACGGTGACGACGTTGCGGTGCTCCGGGGACTCCGAGCTGGTGGTCAGCCGGACCTCGACGCCGCGCTCCTGGGCGAACAGCGGGGCGTTGACGTAGGAAACGGTCTCGTCGACGACATCCTCGAAGACGCCCTTGAGGGCGGAGAGTTCCAGCACCTTCACGTCGTGCTGGGTGATCTCGCCGTAGACCTCGACGTCGAGGCGGACGGCGACCTCGCCGGCGAGCGCGGTGAAGATGCGGCCGAGGCGCTCGGCGAGGGGCAGGCCCGGCTTGACGTCCTCGGCGATGACGCCGCCCTGGACGTTGACCGCGTCGGGGACCAGCTCACCGGCGAGGGCGAGGCGCACCGACTTGGCGACGGCGATGCCGGCCTTCTCCTGGGCCTCGTCGGTGGAGGCGCCGAGGTGCGGGGTGGCGACGACCTGGTCGAACTCGAACAGCGGCGAGTCCGTGCAGGGCTCCTTGGCGTACACGTCGAGGCCGGCGCCGGCGACGCGGCCCTCCTTGAGCGCCGAGTACAGCGCCTCCTCGTCGACGATGCCGCCGCGCGCGGCGTTGACGATGCGGACGCTCGGCTTGACCTTGCGCAGCGCCTCGTCGCCGATCAGGCCGAGGGTCTCGGGGGTCTTGGGCAGGTGGACGGTGATGAAGTCGGAGACCTCGAGCAGTTCGTCGAGCGACAGCACCTTGACGCCCATCTGCGCGGCCCGCGCGGGCTGCACGTAGGGGTCGTAGGCGACGACCTTCATGCCGAAGGCGGACATGCGCTGCGCGACCAGGGCGCCGATGCGGCCGAGGCCGACGACGCCGAGGGTCTTCTCGGCCAGCTCGACGCCGGTGTACTTGCTGCGCTTCCACTCGCCGTTCTTCAGCGCGGCGTTGGCCTGCGGGATGTTGCGGGCGGTGGCGACGATGAGGCCGCAGGCCAGCTCGGCGGCGGTCACGATGTTGGAGGTCGGGGCGTTGACCACCATCACGCCGGCCTTGGTGGCGGCGGAGACGTCCACGTTGTCCAGGCCGACACCGGCGCGCGCGACGACCTTGAGCTTCTTGGCGGCGGCGACGGCCTCGGCGTCGACCTTGGTGGCGGAGCGGACCAGGATCGCGTCCACGTCGGCGATGGCCGGGAGCAGTTCGGCCCGGTCCGCGCCGTTGCACTGGCGGATCTCGAAGTCGGGGCCGAGCGCGTCCACGGTCGCGGGCGACAGCTCTTCGGCGATGAGTACGACAGGTTTCGAGCTCACGTGAGTCCTCACAAGTCCAATGCGGACGGCCGTCCCGACGGCCGCAGGCGGTGGAGGGTTGGTGGCCGCGTGGAAGACGCACGACGCTGTGGGCCTGACGCGTATGTTGTGCAGCAGTGTAGTGGCGTGGCGGACGCCGTCCTGCGCCTGAGCGGAAGGATCACCCGGAAGTGGCTGTACAGGGTGGCCAACGCGAATTCAGCCAGCGAATTCAGCCCCTCCGGCGTTTGAGGAGCGGGTTCGGGGCGGAGCCCCGTGACGGCGCCCGAGACGCGGGGCACCATCACGGGGCGACACGGCCTACGCCTCTTCGTCGACCCAGCTCATGAGCTTGCGCAGCTCCTTGCCCGTGGTCTCCAGGAGGTGCTCGGAGTCCTGCTTCTTGTACTCGTTGTACTTCTTCAGACCGCCGTGGTACTCGTCCATCCAGTTCTTGGCGAAGGTGCCGTCCTGGATCTCGGCGAGGACCTTCTTCATCTCGGCCTTGGTGGCGTCGGTGATGATCCGCGGGCCGGTGACGTAGTCGCCCCACTCGGCGGTCTCGGAGATCGACCAGCGCATCTTCTCCAGGCCGCCCTCGTACATGAGGTCCACGATCAGCTTCAGCTCGTGCATGCACTCGAAGTAGGCGATCTCCGGCTGGTAGCCGGCCTCGGTCAGCGTTTCGAAGCCCGCCTTGACCAGCGCCGCCGTACCGCCGCACAGGACGGCCTGCTCGCCGAAGAGGTCGGTCTCGGTCTCCTCGGTGAAGGTCGTCTTGATGACGCCGGCGCGGGTGCCGCCGATGCCCTTCGCGTACGCCAGGGCCAGCTCGAAGCCGTTGCCCGTGGCGTCCTGCTCGACGGCCGCGATGCAGGGAACGCCGCGGCCCTCCTCGTACTGGCGGCGCACCAGGTGGCCCGGGCCCTTGGGGGCGACCATGCAGACGTCCACGCCGGCCGGGGGCTTGATGAAGCCGTAGCGGATGTTCAGGCCGTGGCCGAAGAACAGCGCGTCGCCGTCCTTCAGGTTGTCCTTGATGTGCTCCTCGTAGACCTGGGCCTGGATCGGGTCCGGGACGAGGATCATGATGACGTCGGCCTCGGCGGCGGCCTCCGACGGGCTCACCACGCGCAGGCCCTGCTCCTCGGCCTTGGCCTTGGACTTGGAGCCCTCGTGCAGACCGACGCGCACGTCGACACCGGAGTCGCGCAGCGACAGGGCGTGGGCGTGGCCCTGGCTGCCGTAACCGATGACCGCGACCTTGCGGCCCTGGATGATGGACAGGTCGGCGTCGGCGTCGTAGAACAGCTCGGCCACTGGGTTCTCTCCTTGTGTGCAGGTGTTGCGTCCCACCGTATGCCGGTGGGGGGACGGGAGGTTTCGGGGTCTCGGAATACGGGCGGCCCGCCTTCCGGCCGGCCGCCCGCCCGCGTCGTTATGCGGACCGGTCGAGTGCGCGCAGCGAGCGGTCCGTGATCGAACGGGCGCCGCGGCCGATGGCGATCGTGCCGGACTGGACGAGTTCCTTGATGCCGTACGGTTCCAGCATCCTGAGCATGGCGGACAGCTTGTCGCTGCTGCCGGTGGCCTCGATGGTGACGGCCTCCGGGGAGACGTCGACGGTCTTGGCGCGGAACAACTGGACGATCTCGACGATCTGGGAGCGCGTCTCGTTGTCGGAGCGCACCTTCACCAGAACGAGTTCGCGCTGGACGGCCTGGTTGGGCTCCAGCTCGACGATCTTGAGCACGTTGACGAGCTTGTTGAGCTGCTTGGTGACCTGCTCGAGCGGGAAGTCCTCGACGCTCACCACGATGGTGATGCGGGAGATGTCGGGGTGCTCGGTGACGCCGACGGCGAGCGAGTCGATGTTGAAGCCGCGGCGGGAGAAGAGGGCGGTGATCCGGGCGAGGACGCCGGGGGTGTTCTCCACCAGGACGGAGAGCGTGTGCTTGGACATGGTCTCTTGAGTCTCTCTCGCTCAGTCGTCTTCGTTGTCGCCGAAGTCGGGGCGGACGTCCCGGGCGGCCATGATCTCGTCGTTGGAGGTGCCGGCGGCGACCATCGGCCAGACCATCGCGTCCTCGTGGACGATGAAGTCGACGACGACGGGGCGGTCGTTGACGGAGTTCGCCTCCTCGATCACCTTGTCGAGGTCGGCGGGGTCCTCGCAGCGGATGGCGTAGCAGCCCATGGCCTGAGACAGCTTCACGAAGTCGGGGACCCGGGTGCCGGCGCCCATCTGCGTGTTGTCCGCGTCCGGTCCCGAGTGCAGCACCGTGTTGGAGTAGCGCTGGTTGTAGAACAGCGTCTGCCACTGGCGGACCATGCCGAGGGCGCCGTTGTTGATGATGGCGACCTTGATCGGGATGTTGTTCAGGGCGCAGGTGGTCAGTTCCTGGTTGGTCATCTGGAAGCAGCCGTCGCCGTCGATCGCCCAGACGGCCCGGTCGGGCATGCCTGCCTTGGCGCCCATGGCGGCCGGGACGGCGTAGCCCATGGTTCCGGCGCCGCCGGAGTTCAGCCAGGTGGCAGGCTTCTCGTACTGGACGAAGTGCGCGGCCCACATCTGGTGCTGGCCGACGCCGGCCGCGAAGATCGTGCCCTCGGGTGCGAGCTGTCCGACGCGCTCGATGACCTGCTGCGGGGAGAGCGAGCCGTCTCCGGGCTGGTCGTAGCCGAGGGGATAGGTCTCGCGCCAGCGGCTGAGGTCCTTCCACCAGGCCGCGTACCTCGACGCGGCGGCCTCGCCCTTGTTGCCCTCGTCGTGCTCCTTCTGGACGGCCTGCACGAGGTCGGCGACGACCTCGCGGGCGTCGCCGACGATCGGGACGTCGGCGGCGCGGTTCTTGCCGATCTCGGCCGGGTCGATGTCGGCGTGGACGATCTTGGCGTACGGGGCGAAGCTGTCCAGCCTGCCGGTGACGCGGTCGTCGAAGCGGGCTCCGAGGGCGACGATCAGGTCGGCCTTCTGCAGCGCGGTGACGGCGGTGACCGCACCGTGCATGCCCGGCATTCCCACGTGCAGCGGGTGGCTGTCGGGGAACGCGCCGAGCGCCATCAGGGTGGTGGTGACGGGCGCTCCGGTGAGTTCGGCGAGGACCTTCAGCTCGGCGGTGGCACCGGCCTTGAGGACGCCGCCGCCGACGTAGAGCACGGGGCGCTTCGCGGCGGAGATCAGCTTGGCCGCCTCGCGGATCTGCTTGGCGTGCGGCTTGGTGACCGGGCGGTAGCCGGGCAGGTCCATGACCGGCGGCCAGGAGAAGGTGGTCTTCTTCTGGAGGATGTCCTTGGGGATGTCGACCAGGACCGGCCCCGGACGGCCGGTGGAGGCGATGTGGAACGCCTGCGCGATCACCCGGGGGATGTCCTCGGCCTTGGTGACCAGGAAGCTGTGCTTGGTGATCGGCATGGTGATACCGACGATGTCCGCCTCCTGGAAGGCGTCCGTGCCGATCGCGGCGGACACCACCTGCCCGGTGATCGCGACCAGCGGCACGGAGTCCAGGTTGGCGTCGGCGATCGGGGTGACCAGGTTGGTGGCACCGGGTCCCGAGGTCGCCATGCAGACGCCGACCTTGCCGGTGGCCTGCGCGTAGCCGGTGGCCGCGTGGCCGGCGCCCTGCTCGTGGCGGACCAGGACGTGGCGCACCCTGGTGGAGTCCATCAGCGGGTCGTAGGCCGGAAGGATCGTCCCACCGGGAATGCCGAATACGGTGTCGGCGCCGACCTCCTCGAGAGAGCGAATGAGGGACTGCGCACCCGTGACGTGCTCGGGGGCGGACTGTCCTCCGGATCGGGGCCGGGGCTGCGGGTGAGCCCCGGTGGCCTGCTCGGTCATCGGCGTTCTCTTCTCGATGCTGAGGGTTTTTGCGAGGTTTGTACGATCTTCGGCTGCTGCTCGGCCGGTGCCTGTGCAACAAAAAACCCCTCGTGCCGTAAGGCAAGCGAGGGGAGCGCGCCGGGTGTGGGTCGCGGGGAGTCCGAGTAGGTCCGGACGTCACCAGCTTCAGCCGACGCGCTTTCCAAGTACGAGAATTCGGGTGCGCATGGCACTGACCTTCCTCCCGGCGCGCACTCACTGTCAAGTGGGTGGGACGGGAGTCTCATTATGTGAGCGAAGGGCCGTGCCACCACCCAGGACGGCCGGCAGCCCGGAGGCGACCTGGCCGACGGCCTGGCCGGTGGGGGTGTTGCCGACCCCCTTGGTGTACACCCCGCCGGCGCCCGCGAAGGCCGGTTCGGCCGGCCCGTGCGGCACCGGATAATGGCCGATTCCGAGCGCCCTGCGCAGCCGGTACTCGTCCAGCGCGCCGGAGAACGCCATGCCCTGTCCGTGCGTACAGCCCATCGCGCGCAGGGCGACGATCTGTTCGGGCAGGTCCACACCATCGGCCACGGACTTCAGCCCGAGGTCGGTGGCGATGCGCAGCAGACCGCTGGTGATCTTGTGCAGTCGCGCCGACTCCACGACACCCTCGACCAGGCCCCGGTCGAGCTTGAGGACGTCCACGGGCAGCCGCCGCAGGGCGGTGATCGCCGCATAGCCGTTGCCGAACCCGTCCAGCGCGATCCTGACGCCCACCCTTCGCAGGGCGTTCAGCCGGCGGTCCAGCTCGTCGAGACCGACCCGTGGATCGATGTCCGACAGCTCGATCACAAGAGAGCCGGGTGGCAGTCCGTGCCGGGTCAGCAGGGCCTCCACGGAGCCCAGCGGCATGGAGCGGTCCAGCAGGCGGCGGGCGCCGATGCGTATGGCCACGGTCACGGACAGCCCGGTCGCCGCGCGCTCGGCGGCCTGTTCCACGGCCTCCCGGAGCACCCAGCGGTCCAGTTCGGCGGTCCTGTCGCCGTCCTCGGTCACCCGCAGGAACTCGGCCGGGGTGAACAGCACGCCCTGCGAGGAGCGCCACCGCGCCTGGGCGCAGACCGACGTGATCCGGCCGTCCGCGAGGGAGACCACCGGCTGGTGCAGCAGCGCGAACTCGCCGTCGTGCAGCGCGGCCCGCAGGCGGGTGGCCAGCTCGGCCTTGCGTACGACGTCCTGCTGCATCTGCGGCCGGTACAGCTCGACGCGTCCCTTGCCGCTCGCCTTCGCCCGGTACATCGCCAGGTCGGCGTTGCGCAGCAACTCGCCTGCTCCCAGGCCGGGTTCGGCGAAGGCGACGCCGATGGAGGCGTTGACACGGACATCGTTGCCGTCGATGAGGTAGGGCTGCGAGAGGGTCATGCGCAGGCGGTCGGCGAGTTCCCGGATGTGGCCCTCGCGGGCTGCCCGGTCCCGGACGCCGTCCCCGACGATCAGGGCCGCGAACTCGTCGCCGCCCAGTCTGGAGGCGGTGTCCCCCTTGCGCACGGCCTCGTGGAGTCTGCGGGCGGCCTGGACGAGCAGCTCGTCCCCGGCCTGGTGACCGATGGTGTCGTTGACGCCCTTGAAGCCGTCGAGGTCGATGAAGAGCACGGCCGTCCCGCGCAGGGCGGCGCCGCGGTCCAAGGCGCGGCGGCCGGACAGGGCCTGCTGGACGCGCCGGGTGAACAGGGCGCGGTTGGGCAGGTCGGTGAGCGGGTCGTGTTCCGCGTTGTGCTGGAGCTGTGCCTGGAGGCGCACTCTCTCGGTGACGTCGCGGCTGTTGAAGATGAGGCCGCCGTGGTGCCGGTTGACGGTCGACTCGACGTTGAGCCAGCCTCCTTCCCCGGACCGGAAGCGGCACTCGATGCGCGTGGTGGGTTCCTCGACCGGGCTGGCGGCCAGGAACCGGCGTACCTCGTGCACCACGCAGCCGAGGTCCTCGGGGTGGATGAGCCCGGCCAGTTCGCTGCCCACGAGTTCCTCCGCGGGGCGTCCGTAGACGCCGGCGGCGGCCGGGGAGACGTAGCGGAGGATGCCGTTGGGCGCGGCGATCATGATGACGTCGCTGGAGCCCTGCACCAGGGAGCGGAAGTGGTTCTCCTTCTGGGCCAGTTCCTGGGTGAGGACGATGTTGTCGAGCAGCATGATGCCCTGCCGGACGACGAGCGCGAGCACCACGGTGCCGCCGGTCAGCAGCACCACGCGGTCGACGCTGCGGCCGTTGAGAACGTTGTAGAGGATGCCCAGGGTGCAGACCGCGGCCGCGAGGTACGGGGTGAGCGCGGCCAGGGACCCGGCGATGGGCCGGGAGGCCGGATAGCGGCCTCGCTCGCCGCCCTGTCCGGGGCCTGGGCCGGGGCCGGGCAAGGAGGTCGAGGCGGAGGTGGAGGCGGACGTGGAGGTGGAGGTGGAGGTGGCGGGGGGCGTGGGCTGGTGGCCGGTGCCGCGCTGTCCGGGCATGTGCTCGCGCACCACGCGTGTGTGCCCGCCGGGACCCTCCCCGTGCGACGAGGGCCGCCGGTGCCGGGACACCGCCCAGGGGGCGTACGCGAGCAGCAGGGAGCCGGCGAACCAGCCCGCGTCGAGCAACTGTCCGGAGCGGTAGCTGTTGTGCAGCAGCGGCGAGGTGAACAGGGCGTCGCACATCACCGTCAGGGCGAGCGCGCCGATGGCGGTGTTGACCGCGGATCTGCAGACCGGTGACCGCCTGAAGTGCAGCGCGAGCACCATGCTGACGAGAGCGATGTCGAGCAGCGGGTACGCCACGGAGAGCGCGGAGTGCGCCACGCTGGACCCGCCCCCGGCCTTCGCCGCCTGGGCGAGCGCGAGGCTCCAGGCCAGGGTCAGCAGCGAACCGCCGATCAGCCAGGCGTCCAGGCCCAGGCAGATCCAGCCGGCCTTCGTCACCGGCCGCTTGGCCAGCACGAGCAGCCCCACGATGGCGGGCGGCGCGAAGCACAGGAAGAACAGGTCGGCGTAGCTGGGACTGGGCACGGGCACCCGGAGTACGACCTCGTACCACCCCCAGACCAGGTTGCCCAGGGACGCCATCGCCGAGGAGAGGGCGAAGAGCAGCCAGGCGGGTCGAAAGCGGACGCGGCGCCCGCGGGCGTAGAGGAAGCAGGAGACGGCGGCGGCGCCCGCGGCGGCGCTCAGCCCGAAGTCGCCCATGATCTTGGCGACGTACTCCGAACCCCAGCCGAGCGCGGCACCGACGGCGTAGGCCGCGCAGACCAGGGCCAGCACGAGCTGGCGGACGAGGGGCGGTCCGCCGACGGCGGCCGAGGGCCGGGACAGCAGCGGTCCGGGCGGGGCCTGGGTGCGCAGCACTCCGTCCAGAGTGGGCACGGGGGGCGGACTCACCGTGGCCTCCCGGTCCGCACCGCTCCCGCGCCCCACGGACATCGGCGGGCCGGCCGGCCCCGTCCGCGTGCGGTCGTGGCCGTGGTCGTGGCCGTGGCCGTGGCCGTGCGCCAGGGTCGCCGGCGGCGGCTCCGCCGCGTCGGATCGTTGGTCCATAGGCCGTGCATCGCCCGTCGCCCCCCTCACAGTCTGAGATGTCCATCCCCGGCGCCGTACGGTGCGCGGCGCATCCCCTGTCGGACGATACACCAGTCTCGTCACTCAGGGACATAGCTTCTCTACGCTCCGTGACGACCAGCGGATATGCGCGTACCCACCGCATCCGGGGAGTTGCGGAGGGTACCCGAAACGGATTACGCGCCCGTCGTCAGGATCACGTTGCGCAGCGGTTCCTGGTTCACGAAACGGTTCAACTGGTCCACCAGCAGCCGCTTGGCGCGCGGCAGGAAGGCGGAGGTCGGCCCGCCCGCGTGCGGGCTGACGACTATGCCGGGAGCATGCCACAGGGGATGGCCCGGCGGCAGCGGTTCGGGGTCGGTCACGTCGAGGGCCGCGGTGAGGCGTCCGCTTTCCAGTTCGGCGAGCAACGCTTTCGTGTCCACGACCGGTCCGCGCGCGACGTTGACGAGCAGGGCACCGTCCTTCATCCGGGCCAGGAACTCCGCGTCGGCCAGGCCGCGGGTGGCCTCGGTGAGCGGTGTGGAGAGGATGACGACGTCGGCCCGAGGGAGCAGGGCGGGCAGCTCGGTGAGCGGGTGCACGGGCCCGCGCTCCGTGGTGCGGGCGGAGCGCGCGACGCGCACCACCGGCGCGACTTCGAACGGCACGAGCCGGTCCTCGATCGCGGCGCCGATCGCCCCGTACCCGACGATGAGGACCGTCCGGTCCGCGAGCGCGGGCCGGAACCCGCCGAGCCACTCGCCGCGGTCCTGCGCCCGCACGAAGTCCGGGATGCCGCGCAGCGACGCAAGGATCAGGGCCAGGGTCAGCTCCGCGGTGCTGGCCTCGTGCACACCGCGCGCGTTGCACAGGCGTACGCCCGCGGGCAGGTGCTTCAGGCCGGGCTCCACGTGGTCGATGCCCGCGGAGAGGGTCTGGACGACCTGGACGGAGCGCATCTGGGGCAGCGGCCGTACGCCGACCATGCTGGGCTTCATGTAGGGGACGACGTAGAACGCGCAGTCGGCCGGGTCGGCGGGGAAGGTCTCCTCGCCGACCCAGTGGCGGTAGGCGGGGCCCTCGGGGAGGCCCTCGATGTCGTCCGGCGGGATGGGCAGCCACACGTCAGCAGTCATGGTCAGGAGGCTATGTCAGGGGGCGAAGAGGCAGAGGTTAGGTTGGGTGACCTGACGAGGGAGGGTCACGACCAGGTGGAGCGCAGGACGATCGGCGCGACGGCGCTCGCGGTGGGGGCCGTCGGACTGGGGTGCATGCCGATGAACTGGGCGTACAGCGCGTCCCGGCAGCGGGGCGACGAGTCGGTCAGGGCGGTGCACCGGGCCCTCGACCTGGGTGCTTGCCTGCTGGACACGGCGGACATGTACGGCCCGTTCACCAACGAGCTACTGCTGGGGCGGGTGTTGCGGGAGCGGCGGTCCGACGCCTTCGTGTCGACCAAGGTCGGTCTGCTGGTGGGCGAGCAGCACATCGTGGCCAACGGCCGTCCCGGCTATGTGAGGCGGGCCTGCGACGCCTCGCTGCGCCGGCTCCAGACGGACGTCATTGACCTCTACCAACTGCACCGGGCCGACCCCGAGATACCCGTCGAGGAGACCTGGGGCGCGATGGCGGACCTGGTGCGGGCCGGGAAGGTACGGGCGCTCGGCCTGTGCGCGGTCGGCGCGCGGTCGGCCCGGCGGCCCGGGGCGCGGCTGCACGACGCGACGATCCGCCAACTGGAGCGGGTGCAGCAGGTCTTCCCCGTGAGCGCCGTGCAGGCCGAGCTGTCGGTGTGGTCGCCGGAGGCGCTGCGGACGCTGCTGCCCTGGTGCGTCTCGCGCGGCGTCGGCTTCCTCGCCGCGATGCCGCTGGGCAACGGCTACCTGACCGGCACGCTGACGCCCGGCCAGGGCTTCGAACCGGAGGACCTGCGCGCCCGGCATCCCCGCTTCACCGCCGAGATGATGGCCGCCAACCAGCCGATCGTGGCCGCGCTGCGCCGGATCGCGGCCCGGCACGGCGACGGGGTCACCGCGGCGCAGGTGGCGCTGGCCTGGGTGCTGGCACAGGGGCAGCACGTGGTGCCGGTGCCCGGCACCAAGCAGGAGCGCTGGGTGACGGAGAACGCGCGGGCGGCAACGCTGCGACTGACGGAGCACGACCTGGCGGAGATCCGCGGGCTGCCGCCGGCCCAGGGCTCCTGGGAGTAACGGTCACGCCCCTCCGCCGCGGGGGCCGCTACCGGCCCCGGGCCGGATCCGCGCCGGGTCCGCCGCGGAATCCGCCACAGAGCTCGCCGCCGGATCCGCCGCCGGGCCCGCTGCCGGGTCGGCTGCCGGATCCGCCGAGGAGTCCGCCACGGGATCCGCCGCCAGGTTCGCCGCAGGGCAAGCCGCGGGGTTCGCTGCCGGATCCGCCGCCCGGCCCGCCACGGGATCCGCCGCCCCGCCCGCCGGATCCGCCGCCGGGCCACTGCCGGACCCGCCGCAGGGCTCGCTGCCGGGTAAACCGCGAGTTTCGCCGCCGAGCCCGCTGCCGAGTCCGCCGCGCGGTCCGCCGCCAGGTTCGCCGGCGGGCCCGCCGCCAGGTCGGCCGCCCGGTTCGCCGCCGGATCCGCCGCGCGGTTCGTCGCGGGGCCCGCTGTCGGTTCGCTGGTGGGTTCGGGATTCGGGGATCGGGAACTTGGGGAGCGCGTGCGGTGTATGACAGGGGGAACCCGCCGCGTCGAAGGGACCATGATCGTGCAACGTCGAGCCGTGCCGGCCGTGCTGGCCGCCGCTCTCCTGCTGACGGCCGGCTGCTCCTCCGGCTCCTCCGACGGCGCGGACCCGTCGGGAGCGGACGGCAGCACCTCCCCGACCAGTACGGCGGCCCAGTCCTCGCCCGCCGGATCACCCGCCGAACAGACGCCGCCCGCGAAGGGCTCTGTGAAGGTGCTCCGTACGGTCGCCACGGGGCTGAAGAGCCCCTGGGGTCTGGCTCCGCTGCCAGGCGGGGACCTGATCGTCTCCTCGCGCGACGAGGCCACGCTCACGCGGGTCGACGACAAGACGGGCAAGAAGACCGAGCTGGGCGAGATCCCCGGGGTGTCCCCGTCCGGCGAGGGCGGCCTGCTCGGCATCGCGCTCTCCCCCGACTACGCCTCGGACCACATGATCTACGCGTACTTCACCTCCGCCTCGGACAACCGCATCGTGCGCGTGCTGTACGACGAGAAGAAGCCGTCCGGGGAGCAACTGGGCGCGCCGGACACGGTCTTCCGGGGGATTCCCAAGGGCGTCATCCACAACGGCGGGCGGATCGCGTTCGGCCCCGACAAGATGCTGTACGCGGGCACGGGCGAGAGCGGTGACAAGGGCCTGTCGCAGGACAAGGAGTCCCTCGGCGGCAAGATCCTGCGGATGACGCCGGACGGCGAACCGGCGCCCGGCAACCCCTTCCCCGACTCCCCGGTGTACTCGTACGGCCACCGGAACGTGCAGGGGCTGGCCTGGGACGACAAGCAGCGGCTGTTCGCCTCGGAGTTCGGTCAGGACACCTGGGACGAGCTGAACGCGATCAAGCCGGGCGACAACTACGGCTGGCCCGAGGCCGAGGGCAAGGGCGGCGGCTCCGGGTTCCACGACCCCGTCGCGCAGTGGAGTACCGACGAGGCCTCCCCCAGCGGTGTCGCCTACGCCGAGGGTTCGGTGTGGATGGCGGGGCTGGGCGGTGAGCGGCTGTGGCGGATCCCGCTCAAGGGCACGGAAACCTCCGCCGAACCGCAGGCCTTCCTGGAGGGCGAGTACGGCCGGCTGCGCACCGTGGCGCCGGCGGGCGGCGACAAGCTGTGGCTGGTGACCAGCAACACGGACGGCCGGGGCGACGCGAAGGGCGACGACGACCGGATCCTGGAGCTGGAGGTGAAGTAGGCGGCGGCCTACTCGTCCCGCGGGGGCGAGGTCTCCGCCTCGTCGGAGCGCGGCCGCTGGATGACGACCTTGCCCGAGGTGAGGTCTATCGGACCGTGCCCGCCGTCGCCGTCACCGACGTCCTCGCGGGTCAGTTCCAGGCGGTTCTGCTCGTCGCGGGTGTGTTTGCGGCCGGGGGAGAACAGTTCCTCGAATGCGTTGAACACGGTGCCTCCGTCGCTCGGCGTCCCTTACAGCGTAAGCCTCACTCCGTCGAACGGGACGTGAGCCGTTCGGCGGGGAACAGCGCCAGCCGGTGGGCCACCGCGGCCGCCTCGCCGCGGCCGGAGACGCCGAGTTTGGCCAGGATGTTGGACACGTGGACGCTGGCCGTCTTGGGCGAGATGAAGAGCTCCTCGGCTATCTGGCGGTTGGTGCGGCCGTCGGAGACCAGCCGCAGGACGTCGCGCTCCCGGCCGGTCAGGCCCAGGGCGTCGGCCGGGTCGACGGGCGCGGCGGCTGCGGCAGCGGGTCCGGCGGTGCCGCCGAGCGTGAGGCGGGCGCGCCGGCCGAGCAGGCCGACGGCGTCGGACAGCGGGCGTGCGCCGAGGTGGTCGGCGACGGTACGGGCCAGGCGCAGCAGCTCGGTGGCGCGGGCGCGCTCGTCCTCGCCGCCCGTCGCGAGGAGGGCGCCGGCCAGGCGGCGGCGGACGCGGGCGAGTTCGTAGGGGCGCTCCAGGCATTCGAAGGCGGTGACCGCCTCCGACCAGGTCTGCGGGGTGTCCAGGCCGTGGGCGCGGTGGAGTTCGGCGCGCACCCACCTCTCGTGGGCGGCCCAGACCGGGGCGCCCGTCGTCAGGGACCTCGCGGCCTTGGCGAGGCGTTCGAGGATCTCGGCGCGCCCCTCTTCGGCGGCCGGCAGGGCGCGCGCGTCGGCCTCCGCCTCGGCGGCGGACAGCAGCAGCGGCCAGCCGTAGCGCTGGGTGCCGGGCGGGAAGCCCGCGTCCAGGACCCTGCCGAGTTCGGCGCGCGCGTCCGGGAGGCGGCCCTCGGCGGCGGCGATGCCGACGGTGAGGGCGGCCAGCGGCAGGTGGTGCTGCGGCATGGGGTCGTGCGTGCCGTAGGCGGCGCGGGCCTCGGCGAGCAGCCTGGCGGCCTCGGAGCGCTCGCCGCGGGCGAGGGTGACGACGGCGCGCTTGAGTGCGGCGCCGCCGCGTGGTGCGGGGCTGCGGCCCGGCGCTCCGGCCATGTCCGCCGCCTCGAGGGCCTCGTCCCAGCGGCCCAGGGAGATGAGTGACTCGGCGAGGTTGCCCCAGACCCAGGCCTCGGACTCCAGCAGGCCCATCCGCCGGGTGAGGTCGACGCCCTCGCGCAGGATGGTGAGCGCCTCCTCGGAGCGGCCGACGCTCTCCAGGGTCGAGGGCAGGTTGACGTGGCTGCGGGCCACCACGGCGGACCGGTCCTGTGCCACGACCAGATCCCTGACCTGGAACATCTCCGTGAGTCCCGCGTCGATGTGCCCCGCGTCCACCATCAGGCCGCCGAGGGTGAGCCGTGCGTTGAGCTCGATGTCGTCGGCGCCCACCATGCGCGCGTACTCGACGGCCCGTTCCGCGGCGGTCACCGCGCCGGGGCCGGGGCTGTGGAGCATCGACCAGTTCGCGGACATGGCCAGCACCTCGGCGTGCACCTGGGAGGGCGGCAGGCCGCGGACCAGTTCCTGGGCGATGCCCAGCTCCCGCCAGCCGTCGCCGCGGCCCTGCGCCTGGACCAGCAGCGAGCGCTGCGTCCAGAACCAGGCCGCGCGTTGCGGTTCCCGGTCGCTCGCGTCCGCGTCCGCGTCCGCATCCACGTCCGCATCCGCGCCGGTGCCGGCTGCGGCGCCGGCGTCCTGGTCGTCCTCCAGCAGGCGCAGCGCCCGCTTGGTGATCTTCATGGCGCGCTCGCGCTCCCCGCACAGCCGTCCGGCGACGGCGGCCTCGGCCATCAGGTCGAGGTAGCGCAGGGGCGTGGTGGCCGGGTCGCAGCCGCAGGGAGGGTAGACCTCGGTGTAGTCGACGGGGCGCAGGGTGGCGCGTACGTCGTCGGGGGTGGCGTCCCACAGTTCCATCGCGCGCTCCAGCAGTCGGAGCTGCTCGGAGTAGGCGTGCCGGCGGCGGGCCTCGACGGAGGCGTCCAGGACGGCGGGCAGGGCCTTGGCGGCGTCGTGGGCGTGGTACCAGTAGCTGGCCAGGCGCATCACGCGTTCGGCGGCGGGCACCAGGGCCGGATCCGCGTCCAGGGCTTCGGCGTAGCGGCGGTTGAGGCGGGAGCGTTCGCCGGGGAGCAGGTCGTCGCCGACGGCCTCGCGGACCAGGGAGTGGCGGAAGCGGTAGCCGTCGCCGTCGGGCGCGGGGAGCAGGATGTTGGCGTTCACGGCGGAGCGCAGCGCCTCGATGAGGTCGTCCTCGGCGAGCCGGGCGACGGCGGCGAGCAGCGGATACTCGACGGTGGAGCCGCCCTCGGCGACGATGCGCGCGACCCGCTGGGCGCTCTCGGGCAGGGCCTCGACGCGGACCAGGAGCAGGTCGCGCAGGGAGTCGGTGAGGCCGGCGCAACTGCCCTCGTGGGCGGCGACGGCGAGTTCCTCGACGAAGAAGGCGTTGCCGTCGGAGCGTTCGAAGATCTCGTCGACCTGGCGCGGGTCGGGCTCGTGGGCCAGGATCCCGGCGATCTGGCGGCACACCTCGTCCCGGGTGAAGCGGCCGAGTTCGAGGCGGCGGACGGTGCGCAGCCGGTCGAGTTCGGCGAGCAGGGGGCGCAGCGGGTGGCGGCGGTGGATGTCGTCGGAACGGTACGTGGCGAGGACGACGAGGCGGCCGGTGCGCAGGGTGCGGAAGAGGTAGGCGATCAGGTGGCGGGTGGAGGCGTCGGCCCAGTGCAGGTCCTCCAGGACGAGTACGACGGTGTGCCGGGCGGCGACGCGCTCCAGCAGGCGGGCGGTGAGTTCGAAGAGGCGGGCCATGCTCTCCTCGTCGTGCCGGCCGCCGCCGGTGGCCTGCACGCTCTCGCCCAGTTCGGGCAGCAGCCGGGCCAGCTCCTCCTCCTGCCCTGCGGCCGCGTCGGCCAACTCGGCGGGCAGCAGGCGGCGCAGGGCGCGCAGGGCGGTGGAGAACGGGGCGAAGGGCAGCCCGTCGGCGCCGATCTCGACGCAGCCGCCCAGCGCGACGACGGCTCCCCGGCGGGCCGCGGCGGCGGCGAACTCCTCGACGAGGCGGGTCTTGCCGACGCCCGCCTCGCCGCCGAGCAGCAGTGCCTGCGGCTCTCCCCCGACGGCGGACGGGCCGGCGGACGGGCCGGCGGCGTCTCCACCGTCGGCGCGGGCGAGCGCCTCGTTCAATGTGCCCAGTTCGCCGGTACGGCCGACGAACACGGGGCTGACGGACCTGGTCTCCACGGACCCGAGCATCGCACGCGGGTCCGACAACGGGGCACCGGTTTTCAACGGAGCACCGGTTTTCGGCGGGCGAACCGCTACGGGGACGACGGCGGGGAGAGGGGCGGGAACGACGCCGGGGAGGGAGGCCGTGCGGCCTCCCTCCCCGGCTCCCCCGTGCACCCCGTTCACGCGACCCGGGCGGACCGGTGCCGGCGCTGTCGCGGCGTATGGCTCTCCGCCGCGGCACCGCCGTGCCGGGCCTCCCAGCGGGCGGCGCGCCGGGCCCGGACCACCTCGCGGGCGAGCCGGGCCTCGTCGGCGCGGCGGATCAGCTCGGCGGTGCGGAACTGCTGGATCTCGTACTCGTACATGGTGTGCCCCTCGGTGGGAGTCGGTTTCGGTTTCGGCTTCGCTCTTTGCGATGCCTCAACCTTCGTCTCCCAGGTGGGTGGGCCACATCGGGTAAGTTCCGCATCTTCGGCGCCGGTCGGGGCCTTAGACGTGCGTGAGGGGTCTTAGGGCGCGTGCCTATGGCGCGCTGATGCCCTAAGACCCCTCAGAAGCCCTGGTCAGCCGGTGGAGGGCAGCCCGAGCAGAACGTCCGTGTACTTCAGTACGGCCAGCAGCAGGCCGATGACGCCGAGGGCGACGCCCGCCCAGGCCACCGACTTGATCCACGGGGCCTGCGGGCGGCCGGGCGCGCCGAACGCGGGGCGGGCCAGTACGACGACGCCGACGATCAGCGCGACGAGGGCGAAGACGCCGCCCCACAGCGCGGTGGCGTGCCAGGCGTTGCCGTAACCCTTCTCGATCATGGTGCCGACGTCAGAGGTCGAGGACGTCTCAAGCTGGCCGATCAGTGACTCGCGCGCGGAGGCCAGGGTGCCGACCCAGCTACCGGTCAGGGAGACGATGCCGAGACCGGCGGAGACGACGGCCCCGGCGCCCTGGCCGACGCCGGTGGGGCCGGCCTCGGTGCCGTCGATGCCGTCGGCCTTGTCGATACCGTCGGTCTCGTCGCTGCCGTCGGTCTCGTCCGTGACGCCGGTCTCGTCCGTGACGTCGGTATCCGTGACGTCGGCGTCCGTCGCGGTGGCGTCGTCGGTCTCGGTCTTCGCAGTGGCCTCAGCGGTCTCAGTCGCCTCGGTCGCCTCGGTCGCCCCGTCCGTCTTGTGCTCGTCGGTCTTCACGCCGGTCTCGTCCACTGTCTTCGTTCCCATGCCTCGCACCGTACGGACGCTGTCTGAGAGGTCCCTTAATGATCCTTTTGAGCGGCACGCGCGCGTGCCTCGCGTGCCGCACGCCACTCGGGTGCGAGCACCGCCCACACCTCCGTGTCCTGGCGGACGCCCCGGTAGGGGAAGCTCTCGCGCAACACGCCCTCACGCATCATGCCGAGTCGCCGAGCGGCGTTGACACTCGGGGTGTTCGCCGACGAGGCGTGCCACTCCACGCGGTGCATGCCGCGCTCGTCGAAGGCCCAGTCGATCAGCACGCGGGCGCCCCGGGTGACCAGGCCGCGCCCCGTGCCGGCGGGTTCCAGCCAGCAGCCGATCTCGCAGACGCCGGTGGTGGCGTCGAAGACGCGGTAGAGCAGGCCGCCGACGAGCGTGCCGTCCAGCCACAGCCCGTGCAGGAAGCCGCTGTCGCCTGCGTGCCGGTCGGCGTAGGCCTGGAGCACCTCGCGTGCGGAGTCGACGTCGGTGGCCTTCACCCCGAACGGAATGTGCTCGGTGATGAAGTCCCTGCCGCGGTCCAGGTGGGCCAGGAACTCCTCGGCGTGCCAGGTCTCCAGGCGGCGCAGTTCGGCTCCGTCGTCACCCAGTGATATCGCGTACATCCCGCTGCCGTTCCTCCTCCGCGAGGACGTCCGCCACTTCGGCGTCCGTCACGGCGGCCAGCCTCTCATGTGCGGCCCGGCACTCGGGCGGCTCGATGCTGATGCGCGGCAGGAGGGCGTCCAGGCGGCGCGGCAGCCACCAGTTGGCGCGGCCGAGCAGGTGCATCAGGGCGGGCACCAGGAGGGTGCGCAGGACGAAGGCGTCCAGGGCGACGGCGGCGGCGAGCGCGATGCCGAACATGGCGATCACCCGGTCGCCGCTGAGGACGAAGGCGAGGAAGACCGAGATCATGATGACGGCGGCGGAGTTGATCACGCGGCCGGTCTCGGCGAGCCCGACCCGGACGGCCCGCCGGTTGTCGCCGGTCTCCAGCCACTCCTCGTACATCCGGCTGACGAGGAAGACCTGGTAGTCCATGGAGAGCCCGAAGAGCACCGAGACCATGATCACGGGCAGGAAGGGTTCGATCGGCCCCGCGCTGCCGAGGCCGAGCAGTTCGCTCCCCCAGCCCCACTGGAAGATCGCCACGACGACGCCGAAGGCGGCGGCGACGGCGGCGACGTTCATGACGGCGGCCTTGAGGGGGATGCCGACGGAGCGGAAGGCCAGCAGGAGCAGCAGGCAGCCCAGGCCGACGACGACGCCGACGAAGAGGGGCAGCTTGCCGACGATGACGTCGGCGAAGTCGTCGTAGCCGGCCGTGACGCCGCCCACGTGCACGTCGAGCGCGGTGCCGGACTCGGCGCGCGGGAGCACCTCGGAGCGCAGCCGCTCGACCAGGTCGCTGGTCTGCCGGGACTGCGGTGCCGACTCGGGTACGACGGTGAGGTACGCGGCGTCGCCGCCGGAGTTGTACGTCACCGGTGTCACCGACGAGACGCCCTCGGTGGTGCGCAGGGTGACGTCGAGGTTGTCGAGCGCCAGACGGTCCTCGGCGCCGCGGACCTCGGTGACCAGGGTGAGCGGGCCGTTGACGCCGGGGCCGAAGCCGTCGGCGAGGAGGTCGTAGGCCTGGCGGGTGGTCGTGCCCCTCGGGTCGTTGCCCTGGTCGGAGGTGCCCAGGCGCAGGCCGAGGGTGGGCAGGGCGAGGACGGTGATGACGACGAGGGCGAGGGCACCGAGCAGCTTGGGCCGGCGCTCGACGAACGACGACCAGCGGGCGGCGAACCCGGTGGGCACCTCGGGTTCGGGCCCGTGCTCGGCGAGCCGGCGCCGCTCGCGCCGGCTCAGGGCGCGCGGGCCGATGTACGACAGCAGGGCCGGCAGCAGCGTCACGGAGGCCGCGACGGTGAGGAGCACGGTGAGCGAGGCGGCGACGGCGACGCCGTTGAGGAAGCTCAGCCGCAGGATCAGCATGCCCAGCAGGGCGATGCAGACGGTGGCACCCGCGAATACGACGGCGCGTCCGGTGGTCGCCACGGCGTCGGCGGCGGCCTGGGCCACGGACAGGCCCCGTTTCAGTCCGCGCCGGTGTCTGGTGACGATGAACAGGGCGTAGTCGATGCCGACGCCCAGGCCGATGAGGGTGCCCAGCATGGGCGCGAAGTCGGCGACGGTCATGGCGTGACCGAGCAGGGTGATGCCGGCGTAGGCGGTGCCGACGGAGACCAGCGCGGTGGCGATGGGCAGCAGGGCCGCGGCGACGGAGCCGAAGGCGAGGAACAGCACGACCGCGGCCACGGCCACGCCGACGGCCTCGGCGAGGTGGCTGCCGGTGGATTCGGTGAGCGCTATGGCGCTGCCGCCCAGTTCCACCCGGAGCCCGTCGGTCTCGGCGGCCCTGGCGGTGTCGACGACGGCCCGTGCCTCGTCGGCGCCGATGTCCCGGGAGGCGTCCCCGAGAGTGAGCGGGGCGTACGCGGTGTGGGCGTTCTCGCTGATCAGGGGCGAGTCGGGGTCGTCGTACGGGTTGGTCACCGAGGCCACCCCGGGCAGCTCCGCGATGCGTTCCAGGGTGCGGTTCATGGCCTGTTCGACGTCGGCGGCGCGGACGGTGCCGGTCGTGGTGTGCCAGACGACGGTGTCGCTGTCACCTCCGAGGCCGGGGAAGCCGGAGTCGAGCAGCTCGGAGGCGCGGTCGGAGCCGGTGCCGGGGATCCCGTAGTCGTTGGAGTACGCGGAGCCGGTGACCGTGGCGGCCGTGGCCACGCCGCCGAGGGCGAGGAGCCAGAGCAGGACGGATACGAGGCGACGTTGTACACACCAGCGTGCGAGGGCTGCCACGAACGTGCTCCCAGGGTGTCTGTTTTTGGGATCTTTGACCGGGAACACCGGAAACAGTCGTCCATGGCGCGAACGGCCCGCAAAGAACGCATGAGCAATGCGATGTCACTCTTGCAGGCGGAATTGATCGTTTGCGGACTTAGTGGGCTTATTCACAACAACGGCTCCGGGGGGACGCGTCGCGATCGACGCGTCCCCCCGGAGCTCGCGGTGCACCGGGTCTCAGCCCTCGGTGACGCCCAGCTTCTGAAGGATCAGCTCCTTGACGCGGGCCGCGTCCGCCTGCCCCCGGGTCGCCTTCATGACCGCGCCGACCAGGGCACCGGCCGCGGCCACCTTGCCGCCGCGGATCTTGTCCGCGACGCCCGGGTTGCCGGCGATGGCCTCGTCGACGGCGGCGGTCAGCGCGCCCTCGTCGGAGACGACCTTCAGGCCGCGCCTGTCGACGACCTCGTCCGGCGTGCCCTCACCGGCGAGGACGCCCAGGATGACCTGGCGGGCCAGCTTGTCGTTCAGTTCACCCTTCGTGACCAGTTCGGCGACGCGTGCGACCTGGACCGGCGTGATCGCCAGATCGTCGAGCGCCTTGCCCGACTCGTTGGCGCTGCGGGCCAGCTCGCCCATCCACCACTTGCGGGCGGAGGCCGCGTCGGCGCCGGCGTCGATCGTGGCGACGATCGGGTCCAGCGCTCCGGCGTTGAGGATGGACTGCATGTCGTTGCCGGAGACGCCCCACTCCTCGCGGAGCCGGTTGCGGCGCACCAGCGGCAGCTCGGGCAGGGTGGAGCGGATCTCCTCGACCCACTCGCGCGAGGGGGCCACGGGCACCAGGTCGGGCTCCGGGAAGTACCGGTAGTCCTCCGCCTCCTCCTTCACGCGGCCCGAGGTGGTGGACCCCGTGTCCTCGTGGAAGTGGCGGGTCTCCTGGATGATCGTGCCGCCGTCGTTCAGTACGGCGGCGTGCCGCTGGATCTCGAAGCGGGCGGCGCGCTCCACGGAACGCAGCGAGTTGACGTTCTTCGTCTCGCTGCGGGTGCCGAACTTCTCCCGGCCGTGCGGGCGCAGCGACAGGTTGACGTCGCAGCGCATCTGGCCCATCTCCATGCGGGCCTCGGACACGCCGAGGGCGCGGATGAGTTCGCGCAGCTCACGGACGTAGGCGCGGGCGACCTCGGGGGCGCGCTCGCCCGCTCCCTCGATCGGCTTGGTGACGATCTCGATGAGCGGGATACCGGCGCGGTTGTAGTCGAGCAGGGAGTGCGAGGCGCCGTGGATCCGGCCCGTCGCGCCGCCGACGTGCAGCGACTTGCCGGTGTCCTCCTCCATGTGGGCGCGCTCGATCTGGACGCGGAAGGTCTCCCCGTCCTCCAACTGCACGTCGAGGTAGCCGTCGAAGGCGATCGGCTCGTCGTACTGGGAGGTCTGGAAGTTCTTCGGCATGTCCGGATAGAAGTAGTTCTTCCGGGCGAAGCGGCACCACTCGGCGATCTCGCAGTTCAGCGCGAGACCGATCCGGATGGCCGACTCGACGCCGGTCGCGTTGACGACCGGGAGCGCGCCGGGCATGCCGAGGCAGACGGGACAGGTCTGGGTGTTGGGATCGGCGCCCAGTGCGGTCGAACAGCCGCAGAACATCTTGGTGCGGGTGCCGAGTTCGACATGGACCTCTAGGCCCATGACGGGGTCGTACGACGCGAGTGCGTCCTCGTACGACACCAGGTCGGTCGTGGTGGTCACGGTGAAACTTCCCTCTCAGCCCAGCAGGACGTCGTCGTCGCCGAGGCGCTTCAGCTCGCGGTAGAGGATCGCGAGGTTGGTGACGACCGCGGCGCCGGTCACGACGGCGTCGAGCAGCCGCAGCGTGTCGCTCTCGCCACGCGCCTTCTTGATCTGCTTGTAGACCCCGACGGCGCCGAACGCCGACGTGGCCATCGAGACGTACAGGCCGGACCGGGACTTCTTGAAGCCCTTGGCCTTGGTCAGTGCGCTCACAGCGACGGTGCCTCCTCGATCAGCGGGTGGCCCCACCTTTCCACGAAGGCGGCCTCGACCGCGGCGCCGACCTTGTAGAGCCGGTCGTCCTTCATGGCGGGGGCGATGATCTGCAGACCCACCGGCAGGTTGTCCTCGGGCGCGAGGCCGCAGGGCAGCGACATGGCCGCGTTGCCCGCCAGGTTGGTGGGGATGGTGCACAGGTCGGCCAGGTACATCGCCATCGGGTCGTCGGCGCGCTCGCCGATCGCGAAGGCGGTGGTCGGGGTCGTCGGGGAGACGATCACGTCGACCTGCTCGAAGGCCCGCTCGAAGTCCTGCGTGATGAGGGTGCGGACCTTCTGGGCGCTGCCGTAGTACGCGTCGTAGTAGCCGCTCGACAGCGCGTACGTGCCGAGCATGATGCGGCGCTTGACCTCGGGGCCGAAGCCCGCCTCGCGGGTCAGGGAGGTGACCTCCTCGGCGGAGTGCGTGCCGTCGTCGCCGACGCGCGCGCCGTAGCGCAGGCCGTCGAAGCGGGCGAGGTTGGAGGAGCACTCGGACGGCGCGATCAGATAGTACGCGGACAGCGCCAGGTCGAAGGACGGGCAGTCCAGCTCGACGACCTCGGCGCCCAGCGACTTCAGCAGGTCGACGGACTCGTCGAAGCGCTGGATGACACCGGCCTGGTAGCCCTCGCCGCGGAACTGCCTGACGACGCCGACGCGCATGCCGGACACCGAGCCGTTGCGGGCGGCGTCGACGACGGCGGGGACCGGGGCGTCGATGGAGGTCGAGTCCATCGGGTCGTGCCCGGCGATCACCTCGTGCAGCAGGGCCGCGTCCAGGACCGTGCGGGCGCAGGGGCCGCCCTGGTCGAGGGAGGAGGAGAAGGCCACCATGCCGTAGCGGGAGACACCGCCGTACGTCGGCTTGACGCCGACCGTGCCGGTGACGGACGCGGGCTGGCGGATGGAGCCGCCGGTGTCGGTGCCGATGGCCAGCGGCGCCTGGAAGGCCGCGAGGGCGGCCGAGGAGCCGCCGCCGGAGCCGCCGGGGATCCTGGTGAGGTCCCAGGGGTTGCCGGTCGGGCCGTAGGCGCTGTTCTCGGTGCTCGACCCCATGGCGAACTCGTCCATGTTGGTCTTGCCGAGGATGACGACGTCGGCGGCCTTCAGCCGCTGGGTGACGGTCGCGTCGTACGGCGGGATCCAGCCCTCGAGGATCTTGGAGCCGACGGTGGTGGGGATGCCCTCGGTGGTGAAGATGTCCTTGAGCGCGAGCGGGACGCCGGCCAGCGGGCCGAGCTTCTCGCCGCGCGCGCGCTTGGCGTCGACCTCGCGGGCCTGCGCGAGGGCGCCCTCGCGGTCGACGTGCAGGAAGGCGTGCACCTTCTCGTCGACGGCGTCGATGCGGGCCAGGTGGGCCTCGGTGACCTGGACGGCGGTCAGCTCGCCGGAGGCGATCTTCGCGGCGATCTCGGCCGCGGTGAGCTTGATGATGTCGCTCATGGCGATTACTCCTCCCCCAGGATCTGCGGCACCTTGAAACGCTGCTGCTCCTGGGCGGGGGCGCCGGAGAGCGCCTGCTCGGGCGTGAGCGACGGACGGACCTCGTCCGGCCGCATGACGTTCGTCAGCGGCAGCGGGTGCGAGGTCGGCGGTACGTCTTGGTCGGCGACCTCGCTGACGCGGGCGACCGCGCCGATGATGTCGTCGAGCTGTCCCGCGAAGTGCTCGAGCTCTTCGGGCTTCAGCTCCAGACGCGCCAGCCGGGCGAGGTGGGCGACCTCCTCGCGCGTGATGCCAGGCATGCAGCGTTCCTCTGGGTGAGTGTGTGGTCGGGGCCCATCGGCCTGGGCAAGTCGCTTGTCCCAGTCGATTCGGCCCGATCGGTTTGGCCCAATCCTATGGGGCCGGGCCCCGTGGCCGTTAAACGGTTTCCCCGGGGGCCGCTCCCCGGCGCGCGACGGACGACCGGCGCCGCTGGAAACCCGGTCGCGCCGAGCTGCCTCAGGAGGCGCGGGAGGAGGCGTAGGAGGCGCACGAGGCCCGCGAGGTTTGCGACCGCCGGCTCACCCTGCCGGCCGGGCGATCCGCGCCACGGTCCCGCGGATCACCGCGGGCCGACTCACTCGTCGCTCGCCGCCGCGGGCAGTGCGGCGGCGGCCCGCACCCAGCCCCGGGAGCCGCGGCCGAGCAGCCAGGCGGCGGTCTCGTCGGGCGGCACGGCGGCGGCCACCAGCCAGCCCGATGAGGCCCACGACCACCGGCTCACCCTGCCGGCCGGGCGCTTCGCACCGCGGATCACTGCGGATCACCCGCGGATCACCGCAGGCCGACTCACTCGTCGCTCGCCGCCGCGGGCAGTGCGGCGGCGGCCCGCACCCAGCCGCGGGAGCCGCGGGCGAGCAGCCAGGCGGTGGTCTCGTCGGGCGGCATGGCGGCGGCCACCAGCCAGCCCTGTACGGCGTCGCAGCCCAGGTCGCGCAGGCGCTCCCAGGTCTCGTCGTCCTCCACGCCCTCGGCGACGACGAGCAGTCCGAGCGAGTGGGCGAGGTCGACGGTGCAGCGCACGATCTCGGCGTCCTCGTTGTCGATGGCCAGCCGGGCCACGAACGAGCGGTCGATCTTCAGCTCGCTGACGGGGAGCCTGCGCAGATGGACGAGGGAGGAGTAGCCGGTCCCGAAGTCGTCCAGGGACATCTTCACGCCGTGCCCGGTCAGCGCGTTGAGCGTGTCGGCCGCGCGCTGCGGGTCCTCCAGGAGGACGTGCTCCGTGATCTCGAGTTGGAGCGCTCCCGCGGGAACGCCGTGCCGGGCGAGGCGGGCGGCCACCGAGCCGGCGAACCCGGGCGTGTGGACGTCGCGCGGGGAGACGTTGACCGCGACGGGCACGAAGAGGCCCTGGGAACGCCACCGGGCGACCTGTTCGAGCGCCGTCTCCAGTACGTACTCGGTGAGGTGGGGCATCAGCCCGGAGGACTCGGCGATCGCTATGAACTCGTCCGGCGGCACCCTGCCGCGCTCGGGGTGCACCCAGCGCACCAGGGCCTCAAGGCCCGCGACCTGTCCGTCGAAGCGGACCTTGGGCTGGTAGTGAAGCTGCACCTCGTGGGCGTCCAGGGCGCGGCGCAGGTCGCCGAGGAGCCCGAGCCGGTCCGGGGTGTTGGAGTCCCGCTTGGACTCGTAGACCTCCACGCCCGTACGGTCCCGCTTCGCCTGGTACATCGCCACGTCCGCGCGGCGCAGCAGCCCCTCGGCGTCCAGCGCGTGGTCGGGGAAGACGGCGACGCCGGCGCTGGCCTCCAGGACCAGGGTGAGCCCGTCCAGGTCCATCGGGGAACTGAGCTCGACCACCAGGGCCCGGGCGATCCGGGTCGCCGACGTGGTGGAGTCGGCGACGGGCAGTAAGACGGCGAACTCGTCGCCGCCGAGCCGCGCGGCCTCCGCCCCGCGCGGCAGGGCCTGCCGCAGCCGGTCGGCGGTCTGCAGCAGCAGCCGGTCCCCGGCGAGGTGGCCGAGCGTGTCGTTGACCGACCGGAAACGGTCGAGGTCGATCAGCATCAGGGCGGCGCGGGCACCGATCCGCTCGGCGTCGTCCAGCGCGGTCCAGGTCCGCTCGAGAAGCCACTGCCGGTTGGGCAGTCCGGTGAGCGGGTCGCGCAACTGCTCCTCGGCCCGGGCGCGGGCGATCCACAGGGTGGAGTCGAGGGCGATGAGCGGGATGGCGAACAGCGGCAGCAGCAGCGGCTTGGCGACGGCGACGACGCAGACCAGCGGGGCGATGCCGAGCAGCGCGACGGCGACCAGGCCGTGTCTGACCAGGGCGGTGCGGGCGACGGTGGGCAGACCGACGCGCGGTGTCTGCAGATACCACAGCAGGGCGCGGGTGACGGCGAGGTAGGCGACGGCGACGAGCACCACCTTGGGCGCCGCGTACATCCCCCAGGTGTTCGGGTCCCAGGGGTCCTCGACGGAAGGCACGGAGCCGCAGACACGCAGCACCAGGGCGCCCGCGGCGATGCCGAGGATGTCCACCGCGCCGTGCAGGACGCCCTGCCGCCAGCGGCCCCGGCGGGCTACGCCGACCAGGACGACGACGGTGAGGCTGACCATGCCGGCCGGAACCCAGCCGTACAGCAGCAGGACGGCGAGGGTGAGGGCGGCGCCGGACCCGGTGCCGCCCCACCAGCGGGAGCGGCCGAGCATGACCAGGTGGCCGACGACGATGCCGGACAGCACGGCCAGGGACCAGCCGGCGGTGCCGGACGGGAAGAGGGCGTGGCCGTCGGTGAACGCGTGGTAGAAGCCGGCGCCCAGAACGAAGGCGGCGGCCGCGACGACCGCCGCGGGCAACGCGGGCCAGGCCAGGTGCCGTTCGCCGTCGGGGTCGGACAGGCCGGGGGTGTGGCCCGCGGCCGGCGGTACGGGGCCGCGTGCGACCGCCGCGGGACGCGGGACGCCGCCATCGCGTTGCCCGAACCACCGGCTCACGTGCCGCGTGCCCACCATGCGACGCAGGCGCAGCCGTGAGCCCGCGGCGGCGCTCTCGGTCGGTTCCATTCCCGTCCCTCTCACAGCCGGCGGTGCCCACGCCACGCGGCCCCCGCCTCGACCACCTTCAACGGCTCCGCGTTGGAGACCCCTCCCCCTGTCACGCGTGGCAGGGGGACGCCCCGACCGCGGTCGGACGCGGTCGGCGCACACCTCAACAGTAGGCCGCGGATGGCTTCCAGGGGCACTGGTCGTCGACGGTTGCCCGAATGCGCCCCAGCCACCCGTATGCATCTGATATGCGCCGATCGGGTGGCCTTCAACCGCTATTCCTCAGCCGAAAGTGCGACACCCGCCGCCGCTTCGGCTCCTTGTTCGAGCAGGACGACGAAACCGTCCTCGTTCAGAACCGGCACTTTTAGCTGCATCGCCTTGTCGTACTTCGAACCCGGGTTGTCACCGACCACGACGAACGACGTCTTCTTGGACACCGATCCGGTCACTTTGGCGCCCCTGCTCTGGAGGGAGTCCTTGGCCCCGTCCCGGGTGAAGTTCTCCAGGGTGCCGGTGACGACGACGGTGAGTCCCTCCAGCGGTCGCGGCCCCTCGTCCTCCCCCGTCGACCGGTCCTCCAGCGGGACGCCGGCGGCCTTCCACTTGCGGACGATCTCGCGGTGCCAGTCCACGGCGAACCACTCCTTGACGGCGGTGGCGATGGTGCCGCCCACCCCGTCCGTGCTCGCCAGCTCCTCCTCGGTGGCCTGCTCGATGCGGTCGAGGGAGCGGAACTCCCGCGCGAGGGCCTGGGCGGCGACCGGTCCGACGTACCGGATGGAGAGGCCGTTGATGAAGCGGGCCAGCGGGCGGTTCTTGGCCTCCTCGATGTGGTGCAGCAGCGAGACGGTGTTCTTCTTCGCCTCGCCCTCCTTGTTGGCGAAGACCGTGGCGATCTTCTCCTCGCCCGTCCTGGGGTCGCGCTTGGGCAGCCCGCTGTCCGGGTCGAGGACGTACGCCTTGATGGGCAGCAGCTTGTCGACGGTGAGGTCGAAGAGGTCGCCCTCGTCCACCAGCGGCGGCTCGGACGGCTCGAGCGGTCCGGTCAGCGCGGCCGCCACGACCCCGCCGAAGTGCTCGATGTCCAGGCACTCCCGCCCGGCGAGGTAGGCGACGCGCTCGCGCAACTGGGCCGGGCAGGCACGGGCGTTGGGGCACCGCAGATCGATGTCGCCCTCTTTCATCGCCTTCAGCGGTGTCCCGCACTCGGGACACTCGGCCGGCATCACGAACTCCCGCTCGCTGCCGTCCCTGAGGTCGGCGACCGGCCCGAGGATCTCCGGGATCACGTCACCGGCCTTGCGCAGCACCACGGTGTCGCCGACGAGGACGCCCTTGGCCTTGACGACCTCCTGGTTGTGCAGCGTGGCGAACTCCACCTCGCTGCCGGCCACCGTGACCGGCTCGACCTGCGCGTACGGCGTGACGCGGCCGGTGCGGCCGACCCCCACCTTGATGTCGACGAGCTTGGTGTTGACCTCCTCCGGCGCGTACTTGTACGCGATGGCCCAGCGGGGCGCACGGGTCGTGGAGCCGAGCCGGCCCTGGAGTCGGATCTCGTCGAGCTTGACGACGACACCGTCGATCTCGTGCGCCACCGAGTGCCGGTTCTCGCCGTAGTACGCGATGAAGTCCCGTACGCCGTCGAGGCCGTCCACCACCCTGTTGTGCGGGGAGGTGGGCAGGCCCCAGGTCTTCAGCAGGTCGTACGCCTGGGAGAGACGGGTCATGCCCGAGTAGCCCTGCAGGACGCCGATGCCGTGGACCACCATGTGCAGGGGCCGGGACGCGGTGACGCGCGGGTCCTTCTGGCGCAGCGAACCGGCCGCCGCGTTGCGGGGGTTGGCGAAAGGCTTGTCCCCTGCCTCGTTCAACCGGGCGTTGAGTTCCTGGAACTTCTCCATCGGGAAGAAGACCTCGCCGCGGATCTCGACGCGGTCGGGGACCTTGTCGCCCTTCAGGCGCTCGGGGATCTCGGCGATGGTGCGGACGTTGGGCGTGATGTCCTCGCCGGTGCGGCCGTCGCCGCGGGTGGCGGCGCGGACGAGCCGGCCGCGCTCGTAGGTGAGGTTGACGGCGAGGCCGTCGACCTTCAGCTCGCACAGGAAGTGGTACTCCTGCTCGCCCAGCTCCCTGGCGATGCGCTCGAACCAGGCGGCCATTTCCTCGTCGTTGAAGGTGTTGTCGAGGGAGAGCATGCGCGAGGGGTGCTCTACGGCCGTGAACTCCGTCGCGTACGAACCGGAGACCTTCTGCGTGGGGGACTCGGGGGTGCGCAGCTCCGGATGCCGCTCCTCCAGCTCCTCCAGGGTGCGCAGCAGTCGGTCGAACTCCGCGTCGCTGACGACGGGGGCGTCCTTCACGTAGTACCGGAAGCGGTGCTCCTCGATCTGCTCGGCGAGCTGCGCGTGCCTCTCCCGCGCCTCGGCGGGCACGCTTGTCGTCTCCGCCTGCTTGTCGCCCTGCTTTTCGCCGGCCACCGTATGCTCCTCCCGTTACTCTGGGTTGTCCGCGAGGGATCTCGCCGCCCGGACGCAGTGGGCGAGCGCGCGGCGGGCATACTCCGGGGAGGCGCCCGCGAGTCCGCACGCCGGAGTGACGGTGACCGCCTCCGCGAGCAGCTCCGGACGCAGCCCCAGCCTGCGCCACAGCGTCCTGACACCCATGACGCTACCCGCAGGGTCTGACAACGCGGCGTCCGTGCCGGGCACGACACCGGCGAAGAGCCGGGTGCCGCCCTCGACCGCCTCACCGATCACGTCGTCGTCACGCTCGGTGAGGAGCGCGAAGTCGAAGGAGACGCCCGCGACGCCCGCCCGGCGCAGCAGGGCGAACGGCACGTCCGGTGCGCAGGAGTGGACCACGACCGGGCCGCCGTCGTGCACCCCGGCGATGTCGCGCAGTGCCGCCTCGACGACCTGGCGGTCGACGGCGCGGTGGGTGCGGTAGCCGCTGGCGCTGCGCACCCGGCCGCCCAGGACGGCGGTGAGGGACGGTTCGTCGAGCTGGAGCACGGGCCGGGCACCGGGCACGCGGCGCCGGACCTCCGCCAGGTGCAGGCGCAGTCCTTCGGCGAGGGAGGCGGCGAGGTCGCGGCAGGCACCGGGGTCGGAGAGGACGGCCTCGCCGTTCCTCAGCTCCAGGGCGGCGGCGAGCGTCCAGGGGCCGACGGCCTGGACCTTGAGCGGCCCCTCGTGGCCCTGGGTGAACTCCTCCAGGGCGTCCAGGTCCTCGCCCAGCCAGGCGCGGGCGCGTTTCGTGTCCCGGCCCGGGTGGTCGCCGAGTCGCCAGCCGCTGGGCTCCACGCGCGCGTACAGCTCGACGAGCATGCCGGCGGTGCGGCCGATCATGTCGGCGCCGGGGCCGCGGGCGGGCAGTTCGGGGAGGAAGGGGAAGTCCTCGAAGGTGCCGGTGGCGGTCTTGGCGGCCTCGCGGACGTCGTGGCCCGGGAGGCTGCCGATGCCGGTGGCGGGGGCGAAGGTGTCGTTCACGGGGCAAGCGTACGCAGGGGCGCGGGGCTGGATTTCGCCCCCGCCGCCCCTTCCCTTTCCCGTCCCTGGGGGCTGCCGCCCCCAGACCCCCGCTTTCGGCCTGGACGGCCTCGTCCTCAAACTCCCCCAGAGGGGGCACCCCCAACGGGCTGAAGTGTCGCACCGGCGTCACAAAGGAGCCCTTACCTTCCCGGGCGCACCGTCAGGTCGTTGACCTCCGCGTCCTTCGGCAGGTCCAGGGCCATCAGGATCGTCGTGGCCACGGACTCCGGGGCGATCCACTTCTCGGGGTCGTACTCCTTGCCCTCCTGCTGGTGGACCTTGGCCTGCATGGGGCTGGCGGTGCGGCCGGGGTAGACCGAGGTGACGCGGACGCCGTTCGCGTGCTCCTCCTGGCGCAGGGCGTCGGCCAGGGCCTTCAGACCGTGCTTGGAGGCCCCGTACGCGGCCCAGCCGGCGTGGGCGTTCAGGCCGGAACCGGAGTTGACGAAGAGCACGTGGCCCTGGGCGGCGCGGAGCTGCGGGAGCAGGAGGCGGGTCAGCTCGGCGGGGGCGACCAGGTTGACGTTCAACTGGTGGTGCCAGGTCTTCGCGGTGAGGTCGCCGACCGGGCCCAGGTCGACGACCCCGGCGATGTGCAGCAGCGAGTCCACGCGGTCGGGCAGGCTCTGGTGGGACAGGGCCCAGGACAGCTTGCCCGGGTCGGAAAGGTCGCCGACCAGCGTCTTCGCGCCGGGGAACGCAGCGGCCAGTTCCTTCGCGCGGCCGGCGTCGCGCGCGTGCAGCACGATCTCGTCGCCGCGTTCGTGCAGGCGGTGGGCGACGGCGGCGCCGATGCCGGACCCCGCTCCGGTGATCACATGGGTAGCCATGCCCGCCATGCTCGCACCACCGGCGCCTCACTCGATGCCCTGGCTCTCCTCCAGGTAGGCCAGCGCGCCGACCGGCTCTTCGGCGAAGAACACCAGCTCGGTGAGGGGGCGGGGCAGGAAGCCCTCGTCCTCCATCCGGCGGAACTGCTCCTTGAGTCCGTCGTAGAAGCCCGCCGTGTTGAGCAGGACGACCGGCTTGTCGGTGTGCCCGTGCTTCTTCAGCTCGAGGATCTCGGTGGCCTCGTCGAGGGTCCCGGTGCCGCCCACCATGATGACCACGGCGTCGGCCTTCTCCAGCAGCAGCCGCTTGCGCTCCGCCAGGTCCCGCGCGATCACCATCTCGTCGGCGCCCTCGCGCGCCTTGGCCGCCAGGAAGTCCACCGAGACCCCCAGCAGCTTTCCTCCGGACTCCTGCACGCCGTCGGCGACCACCTTCATCAACCCGACGTCGGAGCCGCCCCACACGAGGGTGTGACCGCCCTTGCCGAGCAGTTCGGCGAACTCCTTCGCGGGGCGCGTGTAGCGCTCGTCGAGGTCGGCGGCGGAGAGGAAGACGCAGATGTTCATGGGGCAACGGTACGTTCCCTCGCCGGCGGGAAGAATGCGGCTTCCGGTCGTGCTGTCATCAGCAGAACGCAGAACGCAGAACCGGCTACCGAGGACCGAGGACCGAGGAGAACAATCGTGACCAAGGGACACCGCATCACCGTCGAGCCGAGCGACCGGCACGTGAGCGTGGTGCGCGGCGAGCAGGTGCTGGCGGACAGCGACGGGGCACTGGTTCTTCGGGAGACAGGCTGTCCCGACCGGTACTACATCCCGCCGAAGGACGTACGCCTCGACCTCCTGACCGCCTCCGACACGCGCACGCACTGCCCCTTCAAGGGCGACGCGTCGTACTGGTCGCTGCCGGACGCGGCCGACCTGGTGTGGGCGTACCCGGACCCGAAGCCGGAGGTGGCGGAGATCAAGGACCACCTCTGCTTCTACGACGTCGAGGTGTCCTGAGCGATGAATCGCGTGCCGTAAGGCAGTCTGCACAGGCATGGAGAAGAAGACTCTTTCGCGCGACGGCACGTCCATCGCCTACGAACGCACCGGGCGGGGACCGGCCGTCGTCCTCGTCAGCGGCGCCATGTCGACCGGCGCGACGATCGCGCCGCTGGCCGCGGAGCTGTCGGACCGTCTCGACGTGACCGTGTACGACCGCCGGGGCCGCGGCGAGAGCGGTGACACGGCCCCCTACGCCGTGGAGCGCGAGATCGAGGACCTGGCGGCGCTGATCGAGACGGTGGGCGGCGAGGCGTCGCTCTACGGCATGTCGTCGGGCGGCGCGCTGGTGCTGCGGGCCGCCGCGAGCGGACTGCCGGTGCGCCGCGTCGCCGTGTACGAGGTCCCGTACGCGATGGACGACGCCGCGGTGCGGGCCGCGGCGGCGTACACGGAGCGGCTGACCGAAGCGCTCGGGCAGGGCAGGCGCGGGGACGCGGTGGAGGCGTTCCTGCGTCACACCGGCCTGGGCGAGGAGATGATCCGGGGCGCCCGGCAGTCCCCCATGTGGACCGGCATGGAGTCGGTCGCGCCGAGCCTGGCGTACGACGACGCCGCGATGGGCGACAGCCGGGTCCCGGAGTCCGAGCTGGCGTCGGTCACCGCTCCCCTGCTGGCCCTGGCGGGCGGCGCGAGCGACGCCTGGTGGCACGAGGCGGCCCGCGCGATCGCCGGAGCGGCTCCCCACGGCACCTACGGCACCGTGGAGGGCCAGACACACATGGTAGAGCCGGGCGTACTGGCGCCGGTGCTGATGGAGTTCCTCACCGGGTGAGGAGCGTACGGTCCGTCAGGCGGCGAGAGCGGACGGGCCGGGTTGCGACGGCCCTCTCCCGCCTCCGACGCCGCCGTCCGTCGGCCGGTCCCCGTCACCCAGCACCAGCTCGAACCAGATGCTCTTGCCGCCGACCCCGAACACGGACTCGCCGAGACGGCACCCGCCCCAGTCGTCGGCCAGCAGATCTAGGATCAACAGCCCTCTCCCCCGCTCCACGTCCGGCCCGGCCGACGCGAACGGCACCGGAACGAGCGGGCAGGTGTCCGTGACACTGACCCGCAGCACGGGGTTGGTCCAGCACAACCGGACGGTGGCGGGTCCGAGGGAGTACCGGACGGCATTGGTCGTCAGTTCGGAGGCCAGCAACTCGGCCCGGTCGGTGAACTCACCCAGCCCGTGCGCGCCGAGCACGGCCTTGAGCGTCGTACGGGCGACGGCCGGCCCTCGCGGATCGCGCGGGAAGTGAAGCTCGTACTCCCAGGGTTCGTTGAACGGGATGGGGGCCGGTCCGAGTGCCGGACAGTCGTCCCTCCGTCCTGACGGTTCGGGCATCGACTCGTGTTCCGGTTCCGCATTCTTCACGCGGCACCTCCTTGTGCGTGTGCGTGTCCTGTGCGTGTGCGACGAGTTACGGGTTCGGTTCGTTGAGACGGGGTGAATGGAGTGACGGTTCTCGCGCCGTACGGCGCGGCCCGGCTGGTGCTACCCAGAGGTGGCCTGCCGCCCGCTCCGCCTCTCGTCGGGCCCTGGACGAGAGGCGGAGCGGGCGGTGCGCTTCCTCCCCGAAGGCGGGTGGGTGGCGTGGATCACACGCTAGAGCATGTACTAAAACGTGTGCTACCTACTTCACTAAAACGAGTTTTAATTTGAGATTCGGTGGACGCCTGACCGAACCATCGGCAAACTGTGCGCGCGAGCGAGGAGTTGTTCATGGCACCACGGCAGCAGCCGAGCATCCGTCAACGCCGCTTCGGGGCCGAGCTACGGAGACTGCGGGAGGCCGCCGGTATGTCCGCGCCCGTCGCCGCGACCCGACTTGGCGCGGACCGCACGATGATCTCGAACATCGAAGCGGGGCGGTTCGGCATCAGCGAGGAGCGCCTGCGCCGTCTCGCGAGCATCTACGAGTGCAACGACCCGAACCTGATCGACGCCTTGGCCTCGATGACGGGCGGGCGCCCGAAGGGGTGGTGGGACGAGTACCGAGGAAAGATCCCGCCCGACTTCCTGGATGTTGCCGAAGTTGAGCACCACGCCACCGGCATCAAGACACTCCAGACCGCCCACATCCCAGGCATCTTCCAGACGGAGGACCACGCCAGAGCCCTCTTCGACCTGTTCGTCCCAGCACTGCCGCGCCTGGAGTTGGAGCTTCGGGTGGCCCAGCGGCTCAGCAGGCACCGCGTGGTCGACAGCGTTCCGGGCGTGCCGTACGTCGGCTACGTCCACGAAGCGGCGCTTCGGATGCGAATCGGGGGCAGCCGCATCGCGAGGGCCCAGCTGAACCGGCTCACGGAAGAGAGCGAACGCAGCAACGTCCAGTTGCTCGTGATCCCTTTCAGCGCAGACGGCTTCCCCATGGCAGGCGACACCGTGATGTACGCGTCAGCCTCCAATCCTCACCTGGACACAGTCCAGGTGGACTCGCCGACCGGCGCGGTCTTCTTCGACTCCCCCACTCATCTGGCCAACTTCCGCACGCGGCTGGACTTGGCCGAACAGGTGACGTTGAATCCGAGTGCATCGAGGGACTTCATCCTCGAAATCGCCAAGTCTCTATAGAGGTGTCGACTTTGTCTGAGTTGAAGTGGTTCAAGTCCTCCTTCTCTGAAGCATCCGGCAACGCATGCGTCGAAGTAGCCGTCCACGATGACGAGCGGGTGGCGATACGACACAGCGTCTTTCCCGCACGAGGATTCTCCGTACGTCGATCAACATTCACTTCGTTGGTCAATGCAGTCCAGTCAGGAAGCTTGATTTCCGACAGAAAATATTAGCAATTCCTCAGACATGCCTTAGCATCAACCGCGGCGGCGGGTCCTCAACCACACACTCGAGCCCCACAAGATCCTCCTGACAGCAACCGAGCGGGACAACGTGACCTTGCGCGTGATCCCGTTCACCACGGGTGGCTTCCCTATGGCCGGAGACACCGTCCTCTACGCGGAAGCGGCCAACCCGCACCTGGACACCGTGCACATGGACTCGCCGACCGGAGCAGTCTTCTACGACGCGCCTGTCCAGTTGGAGAACTTCCGCAGACGGCTGGACTTGATCGAGAAGGCAGCGTTGACTCCAAGAGAGTCAGCCGACTTCATCCACACGGTGGCCCGAGAACTGTAGGAGCATCCATGCTGTCTGAACCGCGTTGGCAGAAGTCTTCGTACTCGGAAACGGGTGGCAACAACTGCGTAGAGGTCGCCACTCTGGACGACCTTTCCATAGGCATCCGGGACAGCGTTCGCCGGGACATGACCTTTTCAATCGAACGAACCGCCTTCACTTCATTCGTTCGATCTGTCCGATCCGGCATTTTTGGAAGTTGGCGAGGCCGAGCTGGACGAGCAGGCGTTCGTGTCAGGCCGCCGACGCCGCGCGCACCGTGGACGCGATCGTCGCCGAGCCCACCACGCGGGTGCCGTCGTACAGCACGATCGCCTGGCCGGGGGCGACGCCGCGGACGGGCTCGGTGAAGGAGACCTCCAGCGAGTCGTCGACCAGCTCGGCGCGTACCTCCGTCTCGCCGCCGTGGGCGCGGAGCTGGGCGGTGTAGGCGCCGGGGCCGGTGGGGGCCGCGCCGCACCAGCGGGGCTTGATGGCCCGCAAACCGTCGACGTCCAGCGCCTTCGCCGGGCCGACCGTCACCGTGTTGTCCACCGGCGAGATGTCCAGGACGTAGCGGGGCTTGCCGTCGGGGGCCGGGGTGCCGATCTTCAGGCCCTTGCGCTGGCCGATGGTGTAGCCGTACGCGCCCTCGTGGGTGCCGAGCCGGTTGCCCGCCTCGTCGACGATGTCGCCCTCCGCCTTGCCCAGACGGTTGGCCAGGAAGCCCTGGGTGTCGCCGTCGGCGATGAAGCAGATGTCGTGCGAGTCGGGCTTCTGGGCCACCGCGAGGCCCCTGCGTTCGGCCTCCGCGCGGATCTCGTCCTTGGTGGTGAGGGTGTCGCCGAGCGGGAACATCGCGTGGGCGAGCTGGCGGTCGTCGAGCACGCCGAGGACGTAACTCTGGTCCTTGGCCATGTCGGAGGCGCGGTGCAGTTCGCGGACGCCGTCCTCGCGCAGGATCACCTGGGCGTAGTGGCCGGTGCAGACGGCGTCGAAGCCGAGGGCCAGCGCCTTGTCGAGGAGCGCGGCGAACTTGATCTTCTCGTTGCAGCGCAGGCACGGGTTCGGGGTGCGGCCGGCCTCGTACTCGGCGACGAAGTCCTCGACCACGTCCTCCCGGAAGCGGTCGGCGAGGTCCCACACGTAGAACGGGATGCCGATGACGTCGGCGGCGCGGCGGGCGTCGCGTGAGTCCTCGATGGTGCAACAGCCCCGGGCGCCGGTGCGGAAGGACTGCGGGTTCGCGGAGAGCGCGAGGTGGACGCCGGTCACGTCGTGCCCCGCCTCGGCCGCGCGGGCGGCGGCGACGGCGGAGTCGACTCCGCCCGACATGGCGGCGAGGACGCGGAGGGGGCGGGTGCTCTGCGGAGTGTCAGTCATAGCCCCTCCAGAGTACGGGGAGCCGGGAACCGGAGCGCGCGGGTATTCGTCAAACAGCACATGGGGGCGAAGCGCGAATCCACGAGTGACTCCGCCGGTGGCTCCGAAGACGGGTCGACCGGTGGAGCCGGGGACGCGGATCGGCGCATCGGCAGGCGGGCGCTGATCGTCGGCGGTGCGGCGGCGGCCGTGGGCACCGGCGTGCTGGCCCGCGACGAGCTGGCCCACCTGTGGTGGCGGTTGCCGGGCGTCGAGCGGCCCCGTGACGAGGGCGTCGTCGACTATGCGGGCGCCCGCTGGGTGTCGGCGTCGGACGCGAACTGGCGGCAGGCGGACCGGCCGGACGACTTCGACATCGACATGGTGATCATCCATGTCACACAGGGCAGCCTCGTCAGTGCCGTGCGGGCCTTCCAGGACCCGGGGCACAAGGCGTCCGCGCACTACATCGTCGGGCAGGACGGGCACGTGACGCAGATGATCCGCGAGCTGGACGTGGCGTACCACGCGGGCAACCTCGACTACAACGAACGCAGTGTCGGCATCGAGCACGAGGGCTTCGTGGACCGCCCCCAGGACTTCACCGACGCGATGTACGCCGCCTCCGCGCGGCTGACGGCGGCGGTCTGCGCGCGGTACGGGATACCCATGGACCGCGAGCACATCATCGGCCACGTGGAGGTGCCGGGCACCGACCACACCGACCCGGGGCCGCACTGGGACTGGGACCGGTATCTGAAGCTGGTGCGCCGGGCGGCCACGAGCGCTCCGTCGAGCGGTCCGTCCGGCAGTCCGTCGAGCGGCCCCTCGAGCTCCGGCGTCTAGCGCCGACTCCGGCATCCGGATCCGGCGTCCGGCTCCGGCGTCCGGCTCCGGCGTCCGGATCGGTCCCGCCGAGCCCGTCCCGCTAGGACAGTCCTGCCGCCCGGGCCCGTTCCACCGCGGGGCCGATCGCCTTGGCGACCGCCTCCACGTCGGCCGGGGTGGAGGTGTGGCCCAGCGAGAAGCGCAGGGTGCCGCGGGCCAGGTCGGGGTCGGTGCCGGTGGCCAGCAGGACGTGGCTGGGCTGGGCGACGCCCGCGGTGCAGGCGGAGCCGGTGGAGCACTCGATGCCCTGGGCGTCGAGCAGGAGGAGGAGGGAGTCGCCCTCGCAGCCGGGGAAGGTGAAGTGGGCGTTGGCCGGCAGGCGGCCCCCGGGTGACGGGTCGCCGCCGAGGATGGCGTCCGGGACGGCCGTGCGGACGGCGTCGACCAGGTCGTCGCGCAGGGCGCCGATCTCACGGGCGAACCATTCGTGCTGCTCGGCGGCGATGCGGCCGGCGACCGCGAAGGAGGCCACGGCGGGGACGTCGAGGGTGCCGGAGCGCACATGGCGTTCCTGGCCGCCGCCGTGCAGGACCGGTACGGGGCTGTACTCGCGGCCCAGCAGGAGCGCGCCGATGCCGTAGGGGCCGCCGATCTTGTGGCCGGAAACGGTCATGGCGGCGAGCCCGGAGGCGGCGAAGTCGACCGGGAGCTGACCGAAGGCCTGGACCGCGTCGGCGTGCAGGGGTACGTCGAACTCGGCCGCCACGTCGGCGAGTTCACGGACCGGCATGATCGTGCCGATCTCGTTGTTGGCCCACATGACGGTGGCGAGGGCGACGTCGCCGGGGTTACGGGCGACGGCCTCGCGCAGCGTCTCGGGGTGGACGCGGCCGTGCGCGTCGACGGGCAGGTACTCGACGGTGGCGCCCTCGTGTTCGCCGAGCCAGTGGACGGCGTCGAGGACCGCGTGGTGCTCGACGGGGCTGGCCAGGACCCGGGTGCGGGCCGGGTCGGCGTCGCGGCGGGCCCAGTACAGGCCCTTGACGGCGAGGTTGTCGGCCTCGGTGCCGCCGGAGGTGAGGACCACCTCGCTGGGTCGGGCGCCGAGCGCCTCGGCGAGGGTCTCGCGGGCCTCCTCGACGGTGCGCCGCGCCCGGCGGCCGGACGCGTGGAGGGAGGAGGCGTTGCCGGTGACGCCCAGGTGTGCGGCGAGTGCCTCGACCGCCTCGGGAAGCATCGGGGTGGTCGCGGCGTGGTCGAGGTAAGCCATGGTGAGGCCGATTCTACGGGGCACTTGTGCCCGGCCTCAGAGCAAGGTCGGCCCCGTCCGCTCGCGGGTGGCCGCGCGGATCGTGGCGCGGATCCTGGCGCGGATCGTGGGCGGGCTCACAGGCTCCAGGACATGGTGCTGTCCGCGGACATGAACGCCACCAGGACCAGCAGGTCGGCGACGCCCAGGCCGAGTCCGAGCAGCGCCCGGCCGCGGCGGGCGGTGCCGCGCCACAGGGCGACGGTCGCCAGGGCGATGGCGATGGGGCCCAGGAAGACGTTGAGGACGAGCAGGCCGAGCAGGCCGAGGACGAAGGAGGCGACGGCCATGCCGTCGGTGTCCCGGATGCCGGTCCGGCGGGCGGTGTCGGCGGCGGTGCGGGTGACCGGTGCGGTGAGCTGCATGAGGTTCTCCCTGCTGTGCGGTTCGTGCGTCCGTGTACGACGGTTCAGTGCGTCAGTGGGCGGAGGTGCTCCGTCGGCGGCCGTGCCGCTCGCGGATCGCGAAGATGCCGAGCCAGACGGCGATGACCAGGCCGGCGGCGACGGAGAAGGTGAGCGGTGCGTGGGCGACGGTGCCCAGGACCACACCGAGGAGCAGGAGTGCGACGACGAGGAACAGCATGGATCGGATCCCCCAGACTTCCGTGAACGATCGCGGTGACAGTTCGCGGTTACAGTTGTTCACTGACTACTCAGTCTAACGTGCCGCACGGCTTTTCAATTCCAGAAAACAGTTGTTAACTGCATGGCATGAGTCACACCCCCGGCGTTCGGCAGGCGCAGAAGCGGAAGACCCGGCAGGCGCTCCTGGACGCGGCGCTGGGCCTGCTGGAGGAGCAGAGCCTGAGCAGTCTGGGGCTGCGCGAGGTCACCCGCGCCGTGGGCGTCGCCCCGACCGCCTTCTACCGGCACTTCCGCTCCACGGCCGACCTCGGCGTGGCACTGGTCGAGGAGGCGCTGGGCAGCCTGCACCCGATGATCCGGACCACGGTGTCACCGACCGAGGACAGCGACGAACGCATCGCCCGCGCGGTCGAGTTGATCGCCGGTCATGTGGCCGCGCATCCGGCACACGTGCGTTTCATCGCGCGGGAGCGGCACGGCGGGGTGCAGCCGGTGCGCGAGGCGATACGCGAGCAACTGGCGCGGTTCGCCGAGGAGGTGAAGGCCGAGCTGGCCAAGGACGCGGTGTCGGCGGGCTGGAGCGATGCCGACCTGCGGATGCTCGCGGGCCTCTACGTCGACCAGATGCTGATCACGGCCTCGCTGTTCCTGGAGGCGCTGGAGGCGGTGGAGGCCCCCGAGGAGGAGCGCCGGCGAGCGGCACGAACGGCGGCCCGGCAGCTACGGCTGATCAGCATCGGCCGCGCGCACTGGCTGGACTGACGGGCGATCGGCCGCCGGGGTACGGCTCGGCCCCGGCGGCCGTAACGACGTATCGCCCGGGTCAGGCGAGCCGCACCCGGGCCAACTGGCGGGACTGGGCGACCAGGCGGTCGGCGCTGTCCCAGACCTCGGCGTCCTCCTCCAGGAAGCCGCCGGCGAGGTTGCGGGTGGTGATGGAGACCCGCAGCGGACCGGGCGCCGGGCGGCACCGCACGTGCACGGTCAGCTCGACCGTCGGCACCCAGCCCTTGAGCCCCAGTTCGAAGGCGGTCGGCGGGAGCGCGTCGACCGCGAGGAGCAGCGAGAGCGGGTCGGCGTCGCGGCCGTCGGCGAGCCCGAACCAGGCCCGCATCTCACCCCGTCCCGAGGGCTGCCCCAGCGCCCAGCCCAGCGTGGCGGGGTCGAGCTTGAGCCCGAGCCGGTCGGCGATGGCCGAGCTGCCATCGAGGGGGGCCGGGCCGTCCTCCGGGCCGAAGCACTGGTCCATCGGCGGGATCGCGGGCGGCTTCGCCGAGGTGCGGACGTCGTCGGGGAGCGTGCCGAGGTCGCCGTAGGAGGCGAGGACGCGGATGCGCTCGACCTCGTCGCCCTCGTCGTCGTACTGGAAGAGGGAGGCCTGGCCGGTGGAGAGGGTGCGCCCCGTGCGGACGGTCTCGGTGCGCACGACCGCCGGTCCTGGCCGGGAGGCGGTGAGGTAGTGCGCCGTGACGGTGAAGGGGTCGGCGTGCGGGAGGGCTTCGCCGAGGGCGCGGCCCAGGACGGCCAGCAGATAGCCGCCGTTGACGGCGTTGACGATCGTCCAGCCGGCCGACAGGTCGATGTCGTAGACGCCGGGGGCGCGCCGGGTGACGGCGGTGTCCCGGTCGAACTCGCTGTCGCCGATGGTGGCCCGCGTGGCCGCTGGGGAGGCTGCTTCTGGCATGACTGCACGGTACAACAGGAAACTACTAAGCGGTAGCTTTGCAAGGATTTCTAGGTTGCCTCCGGGTCACCGACCCGTTCCCGTTCCCGTTCCCGCTCGCGCAGGTACGCCTCCAGTGCCACTGCCCCGGTCAGCATCGCCCGGCCGCGGGCGGACACGCGGTCGTGCCACTCACGCAGGGCTGCCTCCAGCGGTTCCCGTCCCCCGGCCGACCGCACCTGGGCGATCACGGTCGCGATCCGCTCCAGCGGATAGCCGCCCCGCCTGAGCTGGTGGGCGAGGCGGGCGTCCCGTACGTCGGCCGCGTCGTAGCGCCGGTATCCGGTCAGCGGGTCGCGACGCGGGCGCACCAGTCCGGCGCGCTCCCACTTGCGCAGGGTCGCGGGCCGGATGCCCAGCTCCGCCGCGAGCGCCCCGATGAACCCGCCGGCCGACCCCGGCGCGCCCCCGGCGGCCTCGGGCGCCAGGTCGCGCAGCGCGCCCTCCACGGCCTCCAGTGTGCGCCGGTCGTCGAGCAACTGCGCGTGGCTCTCGTCGATCAGCCGGAGCGCCTCGCCCACCGCAACCTCGCCCACCGCACTCTCGTTCACCTCCCGCATCACCGAAGCCGCCGCCCGGTGCCCGTGGCCGGGTACCAGGGCGAGGAACGCGTCGAGGGCTCGGGCGTGCAGCGCGGTGTAGGCGCGGTAGCCGTGGGCCGTGCGAGCGGCGGCCGGGAGGATGCCGGCCGCCTCGTAGTTCCTGACCGCCTGCGCCGACAGACCGTGCGCGCGGGCCAGGTCTACCGGCCTGAGTCTTTCCCCGCTTTGAAGGTTGGCGGCCAAAGGTTCCACGCCCTCCCACACTCACGCGTCAAAGTTTCAACCGAAAGTTCAACGATACCGTTGAAGCCATGGCCGAACGCATCCAGGACATCGCCCATCCCCTCGACGCCGTCGCCCTCAGGCGGCTGTTCCCGGCCCCGCCCAGGCTGCTCGCGCTGGGCGAGCCCACCCACGGCGAGGACGCTCTGCTCGACGTGCGCAACGACCTGTTCCGGCAACTCGTCGAGCAGCACGGCTACCGGACGATCGCGATCGAGAGCGACTGCCTGATGGGGCTGGTCGTGGACGACTACGTCACGTCGGGCACCGGCACCCTCGACGAGGTCGTGGCACGCGGGTTCAGCCACCCCTGGGGCCCGAGCGCGGCCAACCGGGAGCTGGTGCGCTGGATGCGCGCGTACAACGAGGACCGGCCCGCGGACGAGCGGGTCCGCTTCGCCGGTTTCGACGGACCGCTGGAGATCACCGGCGCCGCGAGCCCCCGGCAGGCGCTCACCGCGCTCCACGGCCACCTCCTCTCGGCCGGGGTGGACCCGGTCCTGCTCCCCTGCACCGCTCAGACGCTGGACCGCCTGCTCGGCGCCGACGACCGGTGGACCGAGCCCGAGGCGATGACGGACCCGGCCCGGTCCGTGGGGCGGTCGGCCGAGGCCGGGGAGCTGCGGACGATCGCCCACGACCTGGTGTCGCTGCTCGACGAGCAGACACCGCACCTACTCGCGGCGGCCTCGCGCGAAAGCTGGGACCGGGCTCGCCTGTACGCACGCACCGCGACGGGCCTGCTGAGCTACCACTACTGGATGGCCGACACCTCTCCGGCCCGCATGAACCGCCTGCTGGGCGTGCGGGACCGGATGATGGCCCGCAATCTCCTCGCGCTCGCCGACCGGGGGCCGGCGTTCGTCCACGCCCACAACTCCCACCTCCAGCGCGAGCGGAGCACGATGCGGATGTGGCAGGGGCCGGTGGAGTGGTGGAGTGCCGGCGCGCTGGTGAGCGCCCGGCTCGGCGGGGAGTACGCCTTCGTGGCCACGGCTCTCGGCACGATCCGGCACCAGGGCGTGGACACACCGCCGCCGGACAGCGTCGAGGGGCTCCTGTACGCGCTCCCGGAGAACCCCTGCGTCATCGGCGCCGGGCGGCTGGCCGAGGCCCTCGGCGACCCGCGTCCCGCGCCCCGCGTGTCCCCCTGGTTCGGCTACGCCTCGCTCGACCCCGCCCACCTGGACACGACCGACGGCGTCGTCTTCGTCAAGGACATGCCTCACCCCTAGGACGTGCTGGCCCTTGGCGGGAGCCGGGTCAGTCCCCCTCCACCACCGTCGAGCGCCGGTTCCAGGCGCGCGGTGCACGCCAGTGGAAGCGCAGGGCGAGCAGGCGCAGGACGAAGGCCGTGACGACGGCGAGCGCGCTGGTGAACGGGGTGAGCGCCTCGTAGCGGATGCACAGCGCGACCATCGCGGAGCCGACGATCGCCGGGACGGCGTAGAGGTCGCGGTCCCAGCGCAGCAGGGAGGGCACCTCGTTGGCGAGCACGTCGCGCAGGACGCCGCCGCCCACCGCGGTGGTCAGGCCCAGGCAGGCGGAGGCGGTCAGGCCGAGTCCGTAGTCGTACGCCTTGGTGGTGCCGGCGACGCAGAACAGGCCGAGCCCGGCCGCGTCGAAGATGTTCACGCCGCTCTGGAGGCGCTCCACGTGGGGGTGGAGGAAGAAGACCAGCAGCGTGGCGAAGAGGGGGGTGATGAAGTACCCGAGGTCCGTGAAGGCCGCGGGCGGCACGGCGCCGATGACCAGGTCCCGGAACAGCCCGCCGCCCAGCGCGGTGACCTCGGCGAGGACGGCGATGCCGAAGACGTCGAAGTTCTTGCGCACGGCCAACAGCGCGCCCGAGATGGCGAAGACGAAGATGCCGACCAGGTCGAGCGTGTGCTGGACGGTGGGGCTGAAGAGTTGCTCGTACACCCTTCTATTCTTACCTGCCAATGAGCCCCTGCCTTACAAACGAAGGCAGGGGCTCACGGACGGGGCGAGGTCACTTCTCCTTGGCGGGAGGCTCCTCCTTGGCGGGAGACTTCTCCTCGGCACCGGCGGCACCCTCGGCGGCGGGCTCGTCGCCGTCCGCTGCGTCGCCGTCCGCTGCGTCGCCGTCCGCCGCGTCGCTCTCCGCGTGCTCCTCCTCGACCTCCGCGGCGACCGCCGCCGAGGTCGCCGCGGACTCCGCCAGGGCGTCCTCCGACACCAGCTCCGCCGCCTCCTTCGCGACGGTGAGCAGGACGACGTCCTGCGGGGCCTGGTCCTCGAAGTTCTCCGGGTGGTGGCAGGCCACCTGCTGGCCCGGCCGCAGCTCCTTCAGCGGCGGCTCGGTGGTCGTGCAGACCTGCGTCGCCTTCCAGCACCGGGTGTGGAAACGGCAGCCGCTCGGCGGCGAGATCGGCGAGGGCACGTCGCCCTTGAGCAGGATGCGCTCGCTCTTGGCCGACTTGCGCGACGGGTCCGGGATCGGCACCGCCGACATCAGGGCCTTGGTGTACGGGTGCATCGGCGTCTTGTAGAGCAGGTCGCGGTCGGCCAGCTCCATGATCTTGCCGAGGTACATCACCGCGATCCGGTCCGAGACGTGCCGGACGACGGACAGGTCGTGCGCGATGATCACGTACGTCAGGCCCAGCTCGCTCTGGAGGTCGTCGAGCAGGTTGACGACCTGGGCCTGGATCGACACGTCGAGCGCGGAGACCGGCTCGTCGGCCACGACGAGCTGCGGGTTGAGCGCGAGCGCGCGGGCGATGCCGATGCGCTGGCGCTGACCGCCGGAGAACTCGTGCGGGTAGCGGTTGTAGTGCTCGGGGTTGAGCCCGACCACCGACAGCAGCCGCTGCACCTCCTTCTTGACCCCGCCCTCGGGCTGGACGTCCTGGAGCTTGAAGGGGGCGCTGACGATCGTGCCGATGGTGTGGCGCGGGTTCAGCGAGGAGTACGGGTCCTGGAAGATCATCTGCACGTCGCGGCGCAGCGGACGCATGCCGCCGACCCCGAGGTGGGTGATGTCCTTGCCCTGGAACTCGACCTTGCCCGCGGTCGGCTCGAGGAGCCGGGTGATCAGCCGGCCCATGGTCGACTTGCCGCAGCCGGACTCGCCGACAACGCCCAGCGTCTCGCCGGACCTGACCTCGAAGTCGATGCCGTCGACGGCGCGGACCGCGCCGACCTGGCGCTGCAGCAGGCCCTTCCTGATCGGGAAGTGCTTCTGCAGCCCGGTCACCTTCAGCAGGGTCTCGCCGGGGGCGGCGTCCTTGGTGAGGGTGGTGCCGCTGGTCTGTGCGGGGATGGTCACCGCTTCGTCCTCTGCCTTCGCTTCGTCACTCACAGCTTCGGCGCAATCTCTTCGGTCCAGATACGCTCCCGCTGCTCCTGCGACATGTGGCAGGCGGCCCAGTGCGTGCTGCCGACCTGGGTCAGCTCGGGGCGGACCGTGCGGGTCACGTCGTCCTTGGGCACGTCGGCGTACGGGCAGCGCGGGTTGAAGGCGCAGCCGGACGGGAGGTTGATGAGGGAGGGCGGCGAGCCCTTGACCGGGGTGAGGCGTTCCTGCTGGTCGCGGTCGAGCCGCGGCATCGAGCCGAGCAGGCCCCAGGTGTAGGGGTGCCGGGGCTCGTAGAACACCTTCTCCGCCGGGCCGCGCTCGACGCACCGGCCGCCGTACATCACCAGGAGGTCGTCGGCCAGCTCGGCGACGACGCCCAGGTCGTGGGTGATGATGATGACCGCGGAGCCGAACTCCTTCTGTAGATCCCGGATGAGGTCGAGGATCTGCGCCTGGACGGTCACGTCCAGGGCGGTGGTCGGCTCGTCCGCGATGAGCAGCTCGGGGTTGTTGACCAGCGACATCGCGATCATCGCGCGCTGGCGCATACCGCCGGAGAACTCGTGCGGGTAGCTGTCCGCCCGCTTGTCCGGCTGCGGGATGCCGACGCGGTCGAGCATCTCCACCGAGCGGCGTTTGGCGGTCTTCTTGTCCACCTTGTGGTGGATGCGGTACGCCTCCACGATCTGCTGCCCGATCGTGTAGTACGGGTGCAGCGCGGACAGCGGATCCTGGAAGATCATCGCCATCTCGCGGCCGCGCAGCTTGCGCACGTGGTCGGGGTCGGCGGACAGCAGCTCGGTGCCGTCCAGCCAGATCTCGCCGGATATCCGCGCCTTGCGCTTGCCGTACTGGCCGGCGGTGTGCAGGCCCATGATGCCGAGCGAGGTCACCGACTTGCCGGAGCCGGACTCGCCCACGATGCCGAGGGTCTTGCCCTTCTCCAGTTGGAAGGAGAGCCCGTCGACGGACTTGACCAGGCCGTCGTCGGTCGGGAAGTGGACCTTGAGGTCGCGTACTTCCAGGAAGGCGGTCGGCGCGGGCGAGGTGGCGGTGGGCTCGCCCACCGCTGCCCCGCTCTTGCTGAGGTCGGTCATGCGAGCCTCACTCGGGGGTCGATCACGGCGTACAGGACGTCCACCACGAGGTTGGCGATCAGCACCGCGAGAGAAGTGATCAGGACGACGCCCAGGATAAAGGGCAGGTCGTGGTTCTGGATCGCGTCCAGCACCTTCTGGCCGAGGCCGGGGAGGCTGAACGTGGTCTCGGTCAGGATCGCGCCGCCCATCAGGGCGCCGAGGTCCATGCCGAGCATGGTGAGCAGGGGGGTCAGGGTCGACCGCATCGCGTGCTTGCTGATGACGACCTGTTCCTTGAGGCCCTTGGCCCGAGCGGTGCGGATGTAGTCCTCGCCGAGGATCTCCAGCATGGTGGCGCGGGTGATCCGGGCGTACATCGCGGCGTACAGGAAGGCCAGGGTGATCCAGGGCAGGATCATGCCGCCGAACCAGCCGGTGAAGCTCTCGTCCAGAGGTACGAACTGACCGTCGATCCAGCCGAGTCCGTAGGAGAAGATCGCCAGGCTGAGCAGACCGGTGAAGTAGATGGGGAGCGAGACACCCGCCAGGGCGACGACCATCGCACCGCGGTCCCACAGCGTGCCGCGCTTGAGGGCGGAGAGCACACCGGCGGCCACGCCGAAGATCAGCCACAGTACGGCGGCGCCGAGCGCGAGAGCCAGGGTCACCGGGAAACGCTCGGTCAGGACCGGCCAGACGGACTGCTCGGTCTTGAAGGAGTAGCCGAAGCAGGGCGCGGCGCAGTTGGTCACGTCGCCGCCGGACGCGTAGGTGCGGCCCGCGAAGAGGCCCTTGAAGAACTCCCAGGCCTGGACGAGGACCGGGTCTCCCAGACCCAGCTTCTCGCGCACGCCCTCGACGGCGGCGGGGTCCGCCTGCTTGCCGACGAAGTTCAGGGCGATGTCGACCCCCGCCCACTTGGGGACGAGGAAGAAGATGCAGAAGACCACCAGGATGATGACCACGAGCATCACTGCGGCGGCGAACAGCCGCCTGATGAGGTAAGCGAGCACGGGTTGCGGCCCGCTGCGTCCCACGGGCCGCCGGAGATTTTCCGGCGGCCCACGGTCACGCCGCGCCGGCCTTCACCTGCCTTTCGTGCCGTACGGCGGGTGTACCGGTTACTTCTTGGGGTTCTTCAGACCGATGTTGACGAAGTCGTACATACCGCTGTACGCGTCGGTGGTGTACACGTTCGCGATGTCGCTGGAGCGCCAGTTGAGGAACTTCTCGAAGACGAAGGGCAGGTAGTACGCGCCCTCCATCACCTTGTGGTTGATCTCCGTGGCGATCTTCTTCTTGCCCGCGTCGTCCTTCGCGGTCAGGTAGTCGGCGAAGAGGCCGTCGATCTTCGGGTCGTCGATCATCGCGAAGTTGTTGTTCGCGCTGTCGAGGATGTAGTCGCTGTGCCACAGCGGCAGACCGTAGCCCTGCACGGACGGGAAGTCCGGGCCCCAGCCCATGATGATGATGCCGTAGCCCTTCTTGGCCACGTTCGTGGGGCTGCCGATGACGCTGGCGTACTGCGAGCCGTCGTACTGGTCGATCTCGACGTCGATGTTGACCTTCTTCAGCGACGCCTGGAGGGACTCGGCGGTGGCCACCTCGACCGGCTTGTTGTTGCGGACCGCGATGGTGGTCTTGAAGCCGTTCGGCTTGCCGCAGGCCTTCAGCTCTTCCTTGGCCTTCTCGACGTTGCCGTTCTTGTTGGCACCGGCCATCTCGTACGGGTCGTACTTCTGGCCCTCGGAGCCCGGGACGGCGGGCGGCAGCATGTTGGTGCCGATGTCACCACCGGCGACCGGGCCGCCGCGCGCGGTCTGCAGGGACACGTGGTCGGCCCCGTAGAGCACGGCCTTGCGGCAGTGGATGTTGTCGAACGGCTTCACGTTCTGCGGGAACACCGCGTACCGGATGTAACCCGAGACCGGGTTGTCCAGGTTGGCCTTGTGCTCCTTCAGGGCGGTGGTGCGGCCCTGCGGGGACAGACCGGTCTGGGCCAGGTCGATGTCGTAGTCGCCGGCGATCAGGCGGGCGTCCATGTCGTTGGCGTTGGAGAAGAACTTGATCGTGATCTTGTCCGGGTACGCCTTGCGGACCGGGTCCGAGCTCTGCTTCCACTCGGTGTTGCGGACCAGGGTCAGGTCCTTGCCGGGGTTGTAGGACTCGAACTTGTACGGGCCCGAGGAGAACGGGTGCAGGCCGTACTTGGACTTGGTGTCCTTGTCCTGGCGGACCGGCGACGCCGAGGTCAGCGCGAGCATCTCCTCGAAGTCCGAGTTGGCCTTGGGCAGGTGGAAGACGATCGTCTTGTCGTCCGGCGTCTCGATCGCCTTCAGGCCCAGCTTGTCCTTGGACTTGTCCTTGTACGGACCCTTGTACTCGCCCTTGGGGTCGAGCACCTCCTTGAGGTACGTCGGGCCGCCGGACAGCACGTCCTGCGCCCAGACGCGCTCGATGCCGTACTTGACGTCCTTGGAGGTGATCGGCTTGCCGTCCTCCCAGGTGACGCCGTCACGCAGGGTGTACGTGTAGGTCTTGCCGTCGTCCGAGACCTTGGCGAGCCCGGTGGCGAGGTCGGGGGTGGCCTCGGCTCCGGCGGCGCCCGGCTCCGTCTTGTTCGTGACGAGCTGGCGGCTGTAGTAGCGGGAGAAGTTCCACATGAAGCCGTAGTAGCCACGCGTGGTGTCCCACGAGTCGGCGTCCTGCGTGCTGGCGAACTTCAGCGTGCCGCCCTTCTTGGCCTCGGAGGCCTGGGCGACCTTGTTGTTGGCGGCGTCGTAGCCGGCCGCGCCGTTCTTCGAACCGCCGCCGCCGTCGTCATCGCCGCCGCCGCCGCACGCCGCCGTGGTCAGCAGCGCGGCGACCACTGCGGCAGCGGCCAAAGCCTGCTTGCGCCGCCCTGAGGTGCGTTGGGTAGTCACGATCTCGGATCCTCCGGATTAGATGAGAGACCCCGTGCAGGTGCCACGGGTCGCTTTGCGGTACGGCAGGTCAGCGGGAACCCTTCGGGTCCAGCGCGTCGCGAACGCCGTCACCGAAGAGGTTGAAGGCAAGAACGGTGATGAAGATCGCCACACCGGGGACCACCATGTACGTGGGGTCCGACTTGTAGTAGTCGATCGCGCTCGAGAGCATCTGTCCCCAGGACGACGTGGGCGGCTTGACGCCCACGCCGAGGAAGCTGAGCGCCGCCTCGGTGAGGATGTTGGTGGGGATCATCATCGTCGTGTAGACGATGATCGGCGCCACCAGGTTGGGCAGCAGTTCCTTGAACAGGATGTAGAACCGTCCGGCACCCAGCGATCTCGCCGCCTCGACGTACTCCCGCTCGCGCATCGAGAGTGTCTGACCGCGGACCACGCGGCCGATGTAGGGCCAGCCGAAGAAGCCGATGACCACGATCATCATGAGCAGGCGCACCCCCGTGCCGCTCAGCCCGAGCATGTCGTCCGGCATGACGGAGACCAGGGCGATGATGAACAGGAGCTGCGGGAAGGCCAGCAGGCCGTCCATGATCCGGCAGATGAGGGAGTCGACCCAGCCGCCGAAGAAGCCGGCCAGGACACCGAGGATGGTGCCGAGGACCACGGCGACCATCGCGGACAGGAAGCCGACCAGCAGCGAGATCCGCGAGCCGTGGACGATGCGGGCGAAGATGTCGCGGCCGTTGACCGGCTCCACCCCGAGCCAGTGGTCGCCGCCGATGCCGCCGAGGCTCCCCTTGGGAGTGCCGAACAGCGGGTCGATCATGTCCTCGTTGTACGCGTTGGGTTCCTGGCCGTAGATGGAGGTGATCACGGGCGCCAGCACGGCGACCACGATGAGGATCAGCACCACGATGCCACCCGCGAGGGCCAGCCTGTCCCTCTTCAGGCGCTCCCAGGCGATCCGGCCCAGGGATCGCCCTTGTACCGACTTGGTCTCGGCGCCGGCGACAGCCGCTTCCTCTGTCGCACTCGGGGCCGCTTCCGCGGTCGGCTCGTGCAGTGGTGCCGTCATCTGGCAGGGACCCCTCTCAACCGGCGGTAGCCGGCCCACACTTGCCGCGGTAGCGGCGTGATCAGTCCGTCGTACGTCGTACAAAGAGGCGAGCATCCACCCCTTGTTGCGGGAGTCTTCAATGCTTTGGCGATCTGTAGCCAGACTTGACGAGGAATGGATGCGCAACCGTGATGCTGTTTGAGGTGTTCCGTTATCCGGACAGTGGGTAACGGGGGCCGGACATGGGCGAGTTGGGACATCAGGTACAAGGAGGCGCTTTTACGCCCTCATCTACGCGCGAAGACCGCCTCTGTCGCCTCTGTTGACCAAGCCGCCGGAGCCCGGCCGGAGCCCGTCCGGACCCCGCGTCCGTCAGTACCGGCTACCGGCCGGAGGGTATCCGTACCCGCCCGCCGGCGCCTGGGCGGGGGCGGCCACGTGGGCTTCGCGGTCGTAGAACGGACGGGCGTTCGCCCGCAGCCACATGGCGACCGGGTCGTGGGCGTCGGTCATCGCCACCGTCGACACCGGCAGCCCGTCCGGTACCGCGCCGACGGACTGCTGCATCATCGCGCGCACCGCGTCGACGGCCGGCGGGGAGGTGTCGTACACGTCGAGTCCGATGGCGAGATACGGCGCCCCCAGCGCCGGCTGCACCCAGGCGCGGCGCAGCGCGCGGACCGCGGGGGTGCGGTGGGCGTTCTGCGCGAGCAGGGCGTAGAACTGGGGGATCTCGACGGCCGGTTCGGACAGCCGCAGCGGCCCGGCGGCCTGACGGTCCAGGCCGGAGGCGATACGGCGCAGATCCAGCCAGGGGATGCCGACGCCGCCGCCGGGTGCGTGCGGGTTGAGCCAGAGGCCGTAGTGGTCCGGGTACAGGGCGCGGGCCACCTCCAGACCGTCGACCACCTCGTACGACCGGTTCCAGCCGCTGGCCGACAGCTCCTGGGCGGAGGTGACACAGGGCGCGTAGCCGTACCCCTCGACCTCCATGTTTCCGTACTGGGCGTCCGCGGAGCCGGCCTGGCCGTGCCACAGCAGCATCCAGACCTGGCCGGAGGTGGGGGTGGCGAGTGCGCGCAGCAGGGCCTCGTAGGCGTCGTAGCGCCCGGGCGTCACCTGGCGCAGCATGTGCTCGACCTGCCCGGTCGTGGTGCCGCTGGCGCTCACGCGTATCGCCCCTTCGAGAAGTCCCGGTTGTGGAACCAGCTTAAGGCTCCGCCGGGTGCGGGGGTGCCTACGAGCTCGGGGCTTCCTGCCGTCCGGCGGGTACGGGTTTCATCGTGGTTGCTCGCGCCCGCGCGGCGGAGCCGCACATGTCACGGCCCCGCGCCCCTTGGGGGCGCTTGCCCTACCGGCGATTACAAGTCGCGGTCGTAGAACGGGCGGACCTTCTGTCGCATCCAGTCGCAGACCGGGTCCTGGGCCGCCTCCAGGAGGACCAGGTTGACCTGCCACTTCGGGGGGGCCTTGGTGAGGGCCCGGCCGAGGGCGTCCAGGGGGAGGGCGCGGGCGTCGCCCTCCCAGTGGGTCAGTTCGACGCCGACGAACAGGGTCGGGTCGGCGGTCTCGACGGCGGCCAGGCAGCGGCGTGCGGTGCGCACGACGCCGGTGGCGGCGAACTCGGCGGAGGCCGCGGCCAGGAAGTCCACCGGGTCGTCCTGCCAGTCCGGCTCGAAGAGGCGGACCCGGCCGCCGGACGCGAGCCCGTCCAGCGGGGTGCGCCCGGCCCGGCACAGCTCGGCCACGGCCGGTGGCGGCAGCGGGATGCCGACCACGCCCTCCGGGTTCACGGCGATGCCGATCTGCGGGGGCAGGCCGCGGGCGAACTCCGCGGCGGGGGCGACCGTGTACGCCATCTGCGCCCCGGCGACCTGGCGGAGCTGTTCCTCGGAGCTGAACACCGGCACGTAGGCCTGGCCGTCGACCTCCAGGGAGGGCAGGTCGAGGGGGCCGCTGTGCGGGCCGCCGCCGTTGGGCAGGGGGACCCAGACGAAGCTGCGGCCGAGTACCTCCACGATCCGGCCGCCGGCGCCCGGTACGCCGAGGGAGGCGGACAGCACCTCCTCCAGCTCGTTGCCGGGCCATCCGCCGTGCGGGTGGGGGTGTGCCTGTGCCGGGAAGTTCATCTGCCTGCCTACCGCCTGCCTGGTACCGCTGTCCGTGCTGCTGTCCGTACGGCTGTCCGTACCGCTGCCCGTGCCGCTGTCCGTACGGCTGCCCGTACGGCTGTTCGTGGCTGAAAGGCTAACCCGTTCGGCCCCGTGCCCCTACGATCCGTCACCCGGTGAAGGCGATCCGGTGGAGTGTGTCGGCCGCCGCGCGGTCCAGGACGACCGCCGAGGCGCAGCCGACGGGCAGGGTGCCCCCGGTCACCGCGCGCAGCAGGCGGGAGTTGGCCGCGCGGTGCCGCAGGAACGCGTACCGCGTCACGCCCCGGCCGCGCTCGCGCTGGCCGGCCAGGGCCTCGCCGGCGGCGACGTCGAGCAGCAGCAGGTGCAGGGTGCCGTCGCGGCGGCGGGCCTCGCGGGCCAGCCAGCCGCGCACCCAGGCCTGCGTGCCGCAGTCGTGCACGACGACGCCCTCGCCGGAGCGCAGCGCGCGGCGCAGTCCGGCGTAGTGGGCGAGGCGGACCAGGGGGCGGTAGAGCCCGTACGGCAGGAAGCGCGGCATGCGGCGGTCCCAGCGGTCGCGGGTGTCCTGGGAGTCGATGCGCCGGCCGCGCACGGTGCGCTCCATCAGCGTGGACTTGCCGCTGCCGGGCAGGCCGGTGATCACCACCAGGTCCCGGGGTCCGAAGAGCAGGGCGTGCGGGCTGCGGCCGTCGCGGTCCCGCAGGTCGCGGACGACGGGTGCGGGCAGTTCGGCGCACGCCTCCGGGGCCGGGGCGGCGGGCTGCTCGGGCAGCGCGAGCCCCGCGGTCGTGGCGTACGCCGTGGTCCTGTTCACCGTGATCGTCCTCCCCTGGGGCGGTTCACGAGTTCCCGTCCCCGTCGAGTGTAAAGAGAAGGTAATGCGCAGGTCTCGCGTTTTCGTTCGCTTACTGCCACAAGCCGGTTACAGATCACGGTCTGCCACGGATGGACCTGTCGTGCAATGATGGCGGCGCCAACTGCATACCGGCCGTTTGAATCCGCGCGGGAGAGTCCCCGGCCGCGCCGGGGCGCCGAAGGAGCAAGTCCCTCCCTTGAATCTCTCAGGCCCCGTTACCGCGCGGGCGAGGCACATCTGAAAAGCGGACCGCCCCCGACGGCGGTCCCACCCAAGGTGCAAGCCGCTGATCGCCGTACTCCGGTGGCCAGGGCGAACCTCTCAGGTTCCGATGACAGATGGGGAGGACCGACCTCGCCACGTCCTGTCCTGGGAGACGACCGACCGATGAGCAGTACCGAACCCCGCCGTACCGCGCTGGATGCCACGCATCGCGCGCTCGGCGCGACGATGACCGACTTCGCCGGCTGGGACATGCCGCTGCGCTACGGCTCCGAGCGTGAGGAGCACGTCGCGGTGCGCACCCGGGCCGGTCTCTTCGACCTCTCGCACATGGGTGAGATCACCGTCACCGGGCCGCAGGCGGCCGAGCTGCTGAACTTCGCGCTGGTCGGCAACATCGGCAGCGTGAAGCCGGGCCGGGCCCGCTACACCATGATCTGCCGCGAGGACGGCGGCATCCTGGACGACCTGATCGTCTACCGCCTGGGTGACACCGACGCCGCGTCTTCTCACTACATGGTGGTCGCCAACGCCTCCAACGCCCAGGTCGTGCTCGACGCGCTGACCGAGCGGGCGGCCGGCTTCGACGCCGAGGTGCGCGACGACCGCGACGCCTACGCGCTGCTCGCCGTCCAGGGTCCCGAGTCCCCGGGCATCCTCGCGTCGCTCACCGACGCCGACCTGGACGGCCTGAAGTACTACGCCGGGCTGCCCGGCACGGTGGCGGGCGTCCCGGCGCTGATCGCGCGCACCGGCTACACCGGCGAGGACGGCTTCGAGCTGTTCGTGAAGCCGGAGCACGCCGTGGAGCTGTGGGAGGCGCTGACCCGGGCGGGCGAGGGCGTCGGCCTGGTCGCGTGCGGCCTGTCCTGCCGGGACACGCTGCGCCTGGAGGCGGGCATGCCGCTGTACGGCAACGAGCTGACGACCGCGCTGACGCCGTTCGACGCCGGTCTGGGCCGGGTGGTGAAGTTCGAGAAGGAGGGCGACTTCGTCGGACGCGCCGCGCTGACCGAGGCCGCCGAGCGCGCCGCCTCGGAGCCGCCCCGCGTCCTGGTGGGCCTGGTCGCCGAGGGCCGCCGGGTTCCGCGCGCCGGGTACCGGGTGGTCGCGGGCGGCGAGGTCGTCGGCGAGGTCACCTCCGGCGCCCCGTCCCCGACGCTGGGCAGGCCGATCGCCATGGCGTACGTCGACCCCGCGCACGCGGCGCCGGGCACGGAGGGTGTCGGTGTGGACATCCGGGGCAGCCACGAGCCGTACGAGGTCGTGGCGCTGCCGTTCTACAAGCGCCAGAAGTAAAAGACTGGGCGTCGGCCCTTTCGTCATCCCGCCGCCCATCACCCCCTTCACCAGCCACTTCCTCGCGTACAGGAGAATTCAGGCCATGAGCAACCCCCAGCAGCTTCGCTACAGCAAGGAGCACGAGTGGCTGTCGGGCGCCGAGGACGGCGCCTCGACGGTCGGCATCACGGAGCACGCGGCCAACGCGCTCGGTGACGTCGTCTTCGTGCAGCTTCCCGAGGTCGGCGACTCGGTGTCCGCGGGCGAGACCTGCGGCGAACTGGAGTCGACCAAGTCGGTCTCCGACCTGTACTCCCCCGTCTCCGGCGAGGTCACCGAGGTCAACGAGGACGTCGTCAACGACCCGTCGCTGGTGAACAGCGCTCCCTTCGAGGGCGGCTGGCTGTTCAAGGTGCGGATCACGGACGAGCCGGCCGACCTGCTCTCCGCCGACGAGTACACCGCCTTCGCCGGCGCCTGAGGAGACACGGACACATGTCGCTTCTGAACACCCCCCTGCACGAGCTGGACCCCGACGTCGCCGCCGCCGTCGACGCCGAGCTGGACCGCCAGCAGTCCACCCTCGAGATGATCGCCTCGGAGAACTTCGCCCCGGTCGCGGTCATGGAGGCCCAGGGTTCGGTCCTCACCAACAAGTACGCCGAGGGCTACCCCGGCCGCCGCTACTACGGCGGCTGCGAGCACGTCGACGTGGTCGAGCAGATCGCCATCGACCGGGTCAAGGCCCTCTTCGGCGCCGAGCACGCCAACGTACAGCCGCACTCGGGCGCCCAGGCCAACGCGGCCGCGATGTTCGCGCTGCTCAAGCCCGGCGACACGATCATGGGTCTGAACCTCGCCCACGGCGGGCACCTGACCCACGGCATGAAGATCAACTTCTCCGGCAAGCTCTACAACGTCGTTCCCTACCACGTCGGCGACGACGGCCAGGTCGACATGGCCGAGGTGGAGCGCCTCGCCAAGGAGAACCGGCCGAAGCTGATCGTGGCCGGCTGGTCGGCCTACCCGCGCCAGCTCGACTTCGCCGCGTTCCGCAAGGTCGCGGACGAGGTCGGCGCGTACCTGATGGTCGACATGGCGCACTTCGCCGGGCTGGTCGCGGCGGGCCTGCACCCGAACCCGGTCCCGCACGCGCACGTGGTGACGACCACCACGCACAAGACGCTGGGCGGCCCGCGCGGCGGTGTGATCCTCTCCACGGCCGAGCTGGCCAAGAAGATCAACTCCGCCGTCTTCCCCGGTCAGCAGGGTGGCCCGCTGGAGCACGTGGTGGCCGCCAAGGCCGTCGCCTTCAAGGTCGCCGCGAGCGAGGACTTCAAGGAGCGCCAGGGCCGTACGCTGGACGGTGCCCGCATCCTGGCCGAGCGCCTGGTGCGGGACGACGCGAAGGCGGCGGGCGTCTCCGTCCTGACCGGCGGCACGGACGTCCACCTCGTCCTGGTGGACCTGCGCGACTCCGAGCTGGACGGACAGCAGGCCGAGGACCGCCTCCACGAGGTCGGCATCACGGTCAACCGCAACGCCGTCCCGAACGACCCGCGTCCGCCGATGGTGACCTCCGGTCTGCGCATCGGTACGCCGGCCCTGGCGACCCGCGGCTTCACGGCCGAGGACTTCGCCGAGGTCGCGGACGTGATCGCCGAGGCGCTGAAGCCGTCCTACGACGTGGAGGCCCTCAAGGCCCGGGTGAAGACCCTGGCCGACAAGCACCCGCTGTACCCGGGTCTGAACAACAAGTAGACACCGCGCGTGTTCGGGGCGCCGTGCCCGCCACAAGCAGGCCCGGCGCCCCACCCGAAGCACCACCCTCTGCACCACCCCCGTTCTGAGGAGTCCCCGTGGCCATCTCGGTCTTCGACCTGTTCTCGATCGGCATCGGCCCGTCGAGCTCGCACACGGTCGGCCCGATGCGCGCGGCCCGCATGTTCGCCCGCCGACTGCGGGGCGAGGAGGTGCTGGACTCCGTGACCTCGGTCCGCGCCGAGCTGTACGGCTCCCTCGGCGCCACCGGCCACGGCCACGGCACGCCCAAGGCGGTACTGCTCGGCCTGGAGGGCGACTCGCCGCGCACAGTGGACGTGGAGTCGGCCGACGAACGCGTCGAGAAGATCAAGTCCGCGGGCCGCCTCCGCCTCCTCGGCGAGCACGAGATCGCCTTCGCCTACGACGACGACATGGTCCTGCACCGCCGCAAGGCCCTCCCCTACCACGCCAACGGCATGACCCTGTGGGCGTACGACGCGCAGGGCACGGAGCTGCTGACCAAGACCTACTACTCGGTCGGCGGCGGCTTCGTCGTCGACGAGGACGCGGTGGGCGCGGACCGCATCGTGCTCGACGACACGGTGCTGAAGTACCCCTTCCGTACCGGCAACGAGCTGCTGCGCCTGGCCCGGGACACGGGCCTGTCCATCTCTGCGCTGATGCTGGAGAACGAGCGGGCCTGGCGCGACGAGGACGAGATCCGCGACGGCCTGCTGGAGATCTGGCAGGTGATGCAGGCGTGCGTGGACCGCGGCATGACCCGCGAGGGCATCCTGCCGGGCGGCCTGAAGGTGCGCCGCCGGGCCGCGAACACCGCGCGCAAGCTGCGCTCCGAGGGCGACCCGAAGGCCCTGGCCATGGAGTGGATCACGCTCTACGCGATGGCCGTGAACGAGGAGAACGCAGCCGGCGGCCGGGTCGTCACGGCCCCGACCAACGGCGCCGCCGGCATCATCCCGGCGGTCCTGCACTACTACGTGAACTTCGTCCCCGGCGCCGACGAGGACGGCGTGGTCCGCTTCCTGCTGGCCGCGGGCGCCATCGGCATGCTCTTCAAGGAGAACGCCTCCATCTCCGGCGCCGAGGTCGGCTGCCAGGGCGAGGTCGGCTCCGCCTGCTCCATGGCGGCCGGCGCCCTCGCCGAGGCGCTGGGCGGCTCCCCCGAGCAGGTGGAGAACGCCGCCGAGATCGGCATGGAACACAACCTCGGCCTCACCTGCGACCCGGTCGGCGGCCTCGTCCAGATCCCGTGCATCGAACGCAACGGCATGGCCGCGGTCAAGGCGGTCACGGCGGCACGGATGGCGATGCGGGGCGACGGGTCCCACAAGGTGTCCCTCGACAAGGTCATCAAGACGATGAAGGACACCGGCGCGGACATGTCGGTGAAGTACAAGGAGACGGCCCGGGGCGGACTCGCGGTGAACATCATCGAGTGCTGACCGGATTGAGCGGGCACTCGTTGCTGCCGAGGCTGTTGACGGAGTAGTCCACCACCTTTCCGATGGACCAGCCGTCGTCGTACAGCTCGACCTTCACGGCGTTGCCGCCCCCGCGGCAACGCCGGGTCAGATCCCGCAGTTGGGGGCCGACCAGTACGGCGACGGGTCGAAGGCCACGTGGGTGTGGTCGTTGTGGCCGGGGTAGCCCGGGCCGAGGATCTCCGAGAAGCCGTGGGTCCTGGCCTGCTGGGCGAGCCGGCAGAAGCTCGGTGTGCCGGTCAGGTCGGCGGCGTCGCCGTAGAGGTGGCGGCTGGTGGACGAGCCGCCGACGGCGTTGTTGCAGGCGCGGGAGCGGAAGCCGCTGGAGATCGTGATCGGCACGTCACCGAGGGCGTGCCGCATCGCCTCCAGTTTCCACATGGTCTTCAGCGCGTTCAACTTGGCGGTGGACGCGGAGACCGCGCCGCCGGACCAGGTGGAGTTGCACTTGTTGAGTTCCGCGTAGGTGAAGTGGACGGGGGTGCAGTCCCCGTCCTGGAGGGCGTAGATCTTGCTGAAGGTCGCCGGTCCTGCGACGCCGTCCGCGCCCAGGCCGTAGGCGGACTGGAACTTCTTCACGGCGGCGGCGGTCCGGGCGCCGTACTGACCGTCGTAGGAGAGCCGTTCGCCGGAGGTGACCCAGCCGGCGACGCGGATCTGGAGCTGCGTCACGTCGCTGCCGGAGGAGCCCTGCCGCAGGGTGCGGTTCCAGGTGTAGCAGGAGTCGGCCTGCGCGGTGCCGGCGGTGGCGCCCACACCGACGGCCGCACCTACCATGATCATGACAAATGAGACAAGCAACCGTGACACGCGTCTGAACATCTCGGCCTCCCGAGCATCTCCGTCCAAGGTGGTCCGATCGTGGACCAGAGCACAGCGTGGGGCACGACGCTACGCGCGTCAACAGGGCCTCGCGGACAGCCGTTCGGCGGTAACATCGGGACGATCACGGCGACAGTGGACTCGACCAATTCAGGGGACCGGACCGGCGATGACGGGTGGGGCGGAGGCGCTGCGGCTGCGGGTGCCGGCCGGTGCGGACGCGGAGCGCTGGGTCACCCGGGCGGGCTGCCGGAGCGTGCTGTTCGTCGTGCACAACGTGACGTCCGCGACGCGACTCCTCGACGTGCTGCCGCTGTTCGACGGCGACCTCCGGGTGCAGATGTTCGCCACCTGCACGGGCTCGTCGCCCTTCCTCGCCGGAGTGCCCGAGCTGCTGGCCCGGGCGGGGATGCCGGTGCTGCCGTGGGAGCAGGCCAAGGACACGGCGTTCGACCTTGCGGTGTCGGCGAGTTACGGGGGCGAACTGGGAGAGATACAGGGGAAGTTGGTCATACTCTCCCATGGTGTTGGCTACAATAAGAGGCTGGCTACACCGGACACCGGACACCGGACACCGGACACCGGACACCGGACACCGGACACGGAGATGGAGATGGCCTCCGGTCGCCCGTCTTCGGGATGGCGCCGGAGTGGGTTCTCGAGGACGGGCGTCCCATCGCCACCGCGACCGTGCTGTCCCATCCCGAGCAGGTGGAACGGCTGCGCGCGGCCTGTCCCGAGGCCGCGCCCACCGCGGTACTCGCCGGGGACCCGTGCTACGACCGCATCCTCACCGCGCTCCCCCAGCGCGACCGGTTCCGCCGCGCGCTGGGCGTGGGCCCCGACCGGCGGCTGGTCGTGGTCGCTTCGACCTGGGCGCCCCGTTCCCTCTTCGGCGGAGACAGCGACGACCCCGACGATCTGCTGCCCTGGCTGCTGTCCCGGCTCGCGGCGGAGCTGCCGGCCGACGAGTACCGTACGACCGCCGTCCTGCACCCCAACATCTGGTACGGCCACGGTCCGGGACAGGTCCGGGCGTGGCTGGCGAACGCCCGTCGGGCCGGCCTCGACGCCGTGCCGCCTCTCGAAGGGTGGCGGCAGGCGCTCATCGCGGCCGACTGCGTCCTGGGAGACCACTCCAGCGTCACCTACTACGCGGCGTCCATAGGCGTCCCGGTCCTCCTCGGCGCCTTCCCCGAGCAGGACCTCGACCCCGGCTCCCCGGTGGCCTCCCTCGGACGGACGGCTCCCCGGCTGCTGCGGCACGGCAGCCTGCGCGCGCAGATCGACCGCGCGGTCGAGGCACACGAGCCCGGCCGGTACAAGGCGCTCGCGGAACAGACCAGTTCGGCGCCCGGGGAGTCCGCGGTGCTCCTGCGCCGCCTGTTCTACGGCCTGATGGACCTGCCCGAACCCCGGTCGCACGCGGCGCTGCTCGAACCCCTGCCGCTCCCGCCGTTCCACCCCGCCCGTGCCACCGCCCCGGTCCGGGTCCAGGTCCGGCGGATCGGCGCGGACCCCCCGGAGGTCGACCTCGCGCGGTACGCCGTCGGCGGCGACGAGCCGGATCCGCCCCAGGACCCCGCCGCGCCGGCCGAGTCGGTGCACACGATGGTCGACGAGGAGACCCGGGAGCCCGGCCGGCTGCGCGTCGCCGATGTGGTCGTACGGCGTGCCGACGCGGACGATCCACGGCTCGGCCCGCCCGCCGCCTGGGCGGCGGAGGCCCTGGCGAGCCACCCGTACTGCGGGCTGGTCGCCTACGTCGACGGGCTGGACCGCTGCTTCGTGGGCACCCGGGAGGGAGAGCTGCTGCGGCTGTCCGCGGCGCCGGACCCCGACGGACGGCCCGACCTGTGCGATCCGGCCGCCTACGCCTGCGCGCTCTACGCCTGGACCGCGAGCGGCAGAACCCCGGCCGATGCCGGGCCCGTGATCCGGGTGCGCACCGGGGCCGCCGTGCACCGGGTCACGGTCGAGCCGTTCGCCGTACGGGTGCCCTGAGCGAGGGGCCTGAAGGGCCGCCCCGCCCCTGTCGGCGCATCCGTCCGGCCTGCGGTGGATTCACGAACCGCGGCGGCCGTCCGGCGCGGGCCCCCAGCCTGACGCGTCACGCCTCGATCTCGGTCAGGCGCGACCGCACCCTGGCGAGCGCCGCCTCGTCGTCGTTCCCCGCCTCCGAGAGGCACTGTGCGGCGCCGCGCAGATCCTCCGCCTCCTGCGCGGTGCGTCCGGCGTCGCGGTGGCAGCGTGCCCGCGCGATGAGGGCGTCGGCGAGTTGCAGGCCCGCGCCGTCGGCGGTCATCGCCTTGACGGCCTCGTCCAGGCACACCCGCGCCTGGTCCGGGTCTCCCGCGTCCAGGTGGAGATCGCCCAGGCTCATGTAGACCCGGCCCTCGTTGTAGGGGTCACCGCCGTCGCTCAGGCGCCGGAACCGCGCCAGGGCGTCGTGCAGTTGGGCCGCGGCGGCCGTGAAGCGGCGCTGCTTGGTCCGGGCGCGGCCGATGTGGTGCGTGAGCAGGGCGGTGGCCCGGGGGACGTCCTGTCGTCCGTCACCGTCCGGGCCGATGCGGTCCAGGATCTCCCGGGCCTCCTCGAAGCAGCGCTCGGCCGCCGTGAACTCCCACTGCCGCAGGCGGAGCAGCCCCCGCGCCTCGACGGCGCTCGCCTCCCCCCGGTGGTGGCCGCAGTCCCGGTCCGCCGCCACGGCCTGTTCGAGAGCCGCCTCGGCGTCGTCCGCGCGCCCGGCTCCCATGTGGCCGAAGGCGAGCTGGGTGCACATCCGGCCCACGGCACGCCGGTCGCCGAACTCCGCGGCGCTGCGCCGGGCCGCCTCGACTCCGAGCACGTGGGTGTCGATCCACTGGGCGTGGAAGCCGAGGCGCAGATGCAGGGTCCACATCGCCTCGCACAACTGCCACACGAGGTCGTCGAAGCCGTGCTGATCGGCGGCCCTGATGGCGGCCGCGAGGTTCTCCCGTTCACGGCGCAGGCTCGCCAACGCGCGCTTGCCGTCGCTCCCGTCGCGGTCCGCCGGAAGGACGAGGTCCTGATAGGCGGGGCCGAGCCGCCACCGCTTCGGCATGACCCGGAAGTCCGCGGCGGCCGCGAACCGCAACTGCCCGACGGCCACCCGGCGGACGGCGCCGGAGATCCGGGTGTGCCCGTCCTCGGCCAGCGCCAGTTCCCGGGCGTGGGCGCGGGTCAGGTCGTGGAAGCGGTACCGCTCCTCCCCGACCTCCTCCAGCAGGTTCACCCGGCCCAGTTGTTCCAGGAGCGCGCGGGCCTCCCGGTCCTGGACACCGGCGGCCTGCGCGGCGCACGCGACGGTCACGGTCGGCCAGGCGGCCACCGCGATCGCGCGGTAGAGGGCGGCGCAGTCGGGCGTGAGTTCGCCGTAGGCGACGTCCTGAGCGGCCCGGACCGGGTCGGTCGGGTCGGTCGGGTCGGTCAGGGCTCCTGAGTCGTCGGGGTGCGCGTCTGTCACGTCGGTGCCCTCCCGGTCGTGGCCGTGGATCCGGTCGGACAGCCGGCGCGCGACGCGCTCCCAGCTCAGGTGTTCGCGTACGGCGAGGCCCGCGCCCGTGGTGCACAGCGCGAGCGGGATGCCGCCGGTGCCGTCCGCGACGGCCCGCACGGCGTGGTCGGGCGCGGCGGGTCGATCGTTCCCGACCACTCGCCTGAGCAGGCTCACCGAGTCCTCGGACGACAGCGGTCCCACCGCGAACGGCCGGGCTCCGTGCCGCGCCACGAGGCGACCCGGCCGGTGCCGGCTCGTCACCAGGACCAGACACCCCGGAGAGGCCGGCAGCAGGGGGATCACCTGGGCGTCGTCATGGGCGTTGTCCAGTACGACGATCATGCGGCGGTCGGCCGTGCAGTCGAGGTACAGATCCCGCTGCCGTGCCTCGTCGCCCGGCACCGCGGCGGACGGCACCCCGAGCCGCTCCAGAAACCTGGCGAGTACGTCGGAGGGCGGCAGTGCCGTACCGGCGGACGCGCCGTTCAGGTCCGCGAAGAGGACGCCGTCGGGGAACCGGTCCCCCAGCTCCACGGCGCAGTGCACGACGGCGGCGGTCTTGCCGATACCGCCCGGGCCGGTCAGCGCGGCGATCACGGGCGCTCCCCGCGTACGGTCCTCCTCGTCCAACAGGGCCGTGAGCCAGGCGAGTACGTCCGCGCGGTCGGTGAACACCGCGGTCGTGGGCGGCAGCATCCGCGGCCGGGAGGCACCGTGCGCCACGGCGGGCACGGAACGCGGGGTCAGCCAGGCGGCCTCCCGCACCCACTCCGACACGTCACGGGCGGCCTGCGGGGAGCTGTGGACGAGTTCCATCAGCCGTAACGCGGCCGCCGACCGCTCGGACTCGGTGACGGGCAGGGTGGGCCCGTCCACACCCGCACCCTCCCCGCCCCCGTCCCCATCCCCGACTGGGTCACGTCTCAGCAGGTCGAAGAGTCTCTCGGAGGTGCGCCGGCCCAGCTCGCCGCCGGCTCCGGACAGCGCGCCCGAGGCGACCGTGCCGACCGCCGAAACCACCATGCCCATCAACGGCTCCACGCCGGCCTCCCCCAACTCTCCGTCCCCGCAATGCTATCGACGCGCCGAGCGGTACCCGGTGGGAATCCCCCACCCCCGCACGGGGAATGAGGGACAACAAGACGCGACCACTTCCCCCCACCGCCTCTCAGGGAGGCCCCATGCTGCGCGGCATCGACGTCAGCTCGTACCAGTCCTCCAACTACGACACCGACGGTCTCTCCTTCGTCTTCGTGAAGGCGACGGAAGGCCGTTCGTACGTCAACCCGAAGCTGGCGGCCCAGACGAAACGGGCCCGCGACGCCGGACTGGTCGTCGGCTTCTACCACTTCCTGTGGCCGGGCAACCTCACCGCCCAGGCCGAGTACTTCGTCTCCCACGCCCCGGAGAGGAAGGGCGACATCCTCGCCGTCGACTGGGAGACGAACGGCGAGGGCACCCACGCGAGCAACGCGGAGAAGGACAGCTTCATCAAGAAGGTGAAGGCGCTGCGGCCGGACAACCGGGTCGTCCTCTACTGCAACCGGAATTTCTGGTTGAACATCGACAGGACGTCGTATGCCGGCGACGGCTTGTGGATCGCCGACTACGTGTCGGCGGGCAAGCCGCGCATCCAGGCCGACTGGCGTTTCCACCAGTACACCGACGACCCGGTCGACACCAATGTGGCGGACTTCGCGAGCAAGGCGGCGCTCAAGGACTGGGCCCAGCCCTGATCCGGGGGTGGCGGGTCAGCCCCGGAAATCCACCGGCCGCTCCGGCGGCGCCTTCGCCAGGGCCTCGGTGACGCCCTCTACGCCCGCGCGCAGTCCGTAGACCGGGGTGCCGGGCTGCTGGCGCCAGGAGTCGTCGATGCCGCCGCCGTCGACGGTGTCGAAGCCCAGCTCGTCGATCAGGGCGCGGATCCTGGCCTTGGCCGCCTCGTCGTCGCCGGCGACCGGGAGCGCCATGCGGTCGGGCGCGCCGGCCGGGCGGGGGCGGTCGAGGATGTCCTGGGCGTAGGTGCCGTTGAAGGCCTTGACCACCGGGTGGCCGAGATGGCCCTCGGTCCAGCGGCTCTCGGTGCGGCCCCCGTCCTCGATGCCCGCGATCCTGCCGTCCCGCTGCCGCGGGTAGTAGTTGCCGGTGTCGATGACCGCGACGCCGTCGGCCGCCCCGTCGAGGACGCCGGACGGCAGGTCCGGGACCCTCTTCAGCGGGATCGTGACGACCACGATCTCGGCGCCGCGCGCCGCCTCCTCCACCGGCACCGGGGTGGCGCCGGTCTCCTCGGCCAGCGCGGTGAGCGTGTGCGGCCCGCGTGAGTTGGCTACGGAGACGTCGTGTCCGAGGGCGGTGAGCCGCCTGGTGAGGTTGCCGCCGATGTTGCCCGCGCCGATGATGCCGATCTTCATGGTCCTGCTCGCCTGGCCCTTCGGGGGTCGTGTCCTGCTGGTGAGCACCAGCAACCTCCGGGCCGGGCGGGCTATTCCGCCGTCGCCACGGCTTCACTCCCCCGCAGCAACGTGCGCCGACGGCGGAGGGGCGCCCGCCGGGTGACCGGCGTGCGCCCCTCTCTCACCGCGTCGTCGCTACTTGTTCAGGTGGGCCCAGAACTCGTCGAACGACAGCCGCTTGTCCCCGTCGAGGTCGCGGCCGGCGATGATCGCCTCGGCAACCGACTCGGTGACGTTCCAGTCGCCGCCCTGGGCGAGCGCGGCCTTGAACTCGGCCGCGGTGATCAGGCCGTCACCGTCCGTGTCGATCCGCTCGAAATGCTTGCGTGCTTCCTCGATGTCCGCCACCGATCCGCCCCTCGTTTCGTTCTCGGGTCCTTCTTGGGTCCATCTGACGCAGGTCAGACTAGCTGCCGGTCCGAGCCTCCAGCGCGGCGACCACCCACCCGAACTCCGCCTCGTGGGCGGAGGGGGGCTCCACGCCGTTCACGATCGCCGACAGCTCCCGGTAGCGGGCGAGCCGGACGTTGGTCACCGCGGTGAGGCGTTCGAGGACGACGGCCGGGTCGGCGTCGCCGATCAGCGCGTGCAGGATGCCGACGGCCCGCGGCGAGTCCGGCGCGACGCCCTCGCGCAGCGCGTCACCCGCGAGCTGCACCAGGCGGCTCACGAACCACAGCGACGAGCTTGTGGGGACGTCCGCTCCCCGGTCCGCCGCGTTGAACTCGATCATCCTGCGCATCGTCGCCCGGAACTCCGGGTCCTGGATCAGCTCGGCCAGCTCCACCCAGGCGTCCACCTGCTCGGGGGTGGGGTCGTCGGGCAGGTCGGCCGCGGCGAAGCGCAGCCGGGTGCGGATGTCCGGGTCCGCGGTGTCGATGCCCGCGAAGACCTCCGCCATGAAGTCATCGATGATGTGCCGCCGTTCGGCGGTGGACAGTCGCGCCAGCTTGTTCATCAACGTCATCTCCTCAGCGGTCGAGCCGCGTCGCGCCACGGTCGACAGCACCGCGCGGGTCACCCTCAGCGAGCTGATCTGCGCGTCCAGCGCGCTCACGTGCGCCGCCGCGACCTGCGCGACCGTGGTCTCGCCGGCCAGGACGCGGCGTACGGCGTCCAGGCCCAGGCCCAGTTCGCGCAGGGTGCGGATCAGCTCCAGGCGGGCGACGGACGCGGCGTCGTAGAGCCGGTATCCGCCCGCGGAGCGGGTGACCGGGGGCAGGGCGCCCTCGTCGGACCAGTAGCGGATGGTGCGCACCGTGAGTCCGGTGGTCCGCGCCAGTTCGCCGATGGTCATGAGGTCGGTGCCGTCGTCGGTCATGTCTGGGAGTCTGTGCCTTCCAGTGGGTGGAGACTCAAGGAGCACAGAGCACAAGGAGCGCGGTGTGGCGGAGGGCCTGCGGGAGATTCTGGGTCATCGCCTTCACGGCGCACTCGGTGGTCCACCGACACGATCGACGTGCTGCTGACCGGCGCCCCGCTCCCGGGGCGGCCCGAGGTCGAGCTGACGGAGGTGGCCGATCCAGGGCACCCCCGGGTGGTCTCGGCCCGGCGGCGGCGCGACGAGGTGCGGGTGTGGGCGGCGGACGGCGGGGTGCTGGTGCTGGGCCGGGGGGTCGCCGGGCGGCTGGAGGTCGCCGTGGAGGTGGCGGAGGATGCCAGGCACCGAGGGCTGGGGCGGCGGCTGGTGACGGCGGCGCGGCAGTTGGCCGGGGGCGAGCCGGTGTGGGCGCAGGTGTCGGCGGGGAACGCCCGCAGTCTGCGGGCGTTCCAGGCGGCGGGTTACCGGCCGGTGGGTTCGGAGGCCTTGTTCCTCCTGCCCTGAGTGGCCGGTGTCGGCGCGTCAGTGCCAGGGCTGGTAGTGCGGGTTGCTCTCGCAGTCGCTCATGATCTCGGTCTTGGTCTGCCGGTCGACCGGGCAGACGCCGATGATGTACTTCCGCTGGATGCCGCCGGGGAAGGCGACCTCGACCTGGTCGGCCCACTTGTGGGTGTCGCCGATGGTCTTGTTGACGTCGATGCCGCCGGGGGCGTCGATGTAGTAGTTGTAGCCGGACTTGTACCAGGTCTTGTACAGATCGTGGTCGTAGCTCGTCGAGACGAACGGCGAGGGCTGGTTGACCAGGACGTACTTCTCCACGTCGTACTGGCCGTTCTCGACGTCCTTGGCGTGGAAGCCCTCTTCGAAGACGACCTGGGGGCCGCGGCTGTCGCTGCGGTAGAGGGTGCCGCAGGTGGTGCGCCAGACCGGCTCGGGCGTGATGCGGTCGACGTCGACGCCGCGGTCGGCGGCGGCCTTGGTCTTGTCGTCGAACTGGGGGCAGGCCGGGGCGGCCTTGGCGAGGGCCGCCGTCGGGGCCGCCGTCGGGGCGGTGGCGGCACCGGGGACGGTGGCGGCCGAGGTGGCGAGGACGGCGGAGAGCGACAGGACGGCGGCGGCGGTCCGGCGGCGCAGGCGAGTGGTGATCATGCGCATACGATCCCGGCTACGGAGCGGCACGTTCCGGATTCTCACCCGTAGGTGGCGTGTCCGGTGAACGGGGTTGATTTCAGGGATAGATGGAGAGACCGGGATGTCACCGGTCGACGACCCGCAGCTCGAACCAGGTGGTCTTCCCGCGCGGCAGCAGATCGACGCCCCACCGGTCGGACAGCTTGTCGACGAGGAAGAGTCCGCGCCCGCTGATGTCCGTCTCCTGCACCGGCATCAGGCAGGGCAGCCCCCGGGAGGGGTCGCGGACCTCGATCCGGATCCAGCCGGGGCGGCGGCGCATGTGGAGGCCGAACACGCGTGCGCCGGTGTGCCGTACGGCGTTGCCGACCAGCTCGGAGACGAGCAGGACGGTGTCCTCCGTGACCTTGGGGCCGAGCTTCCACTGGCGCAGGGCGACGACCTGGGCCAGTCGGCGGGCGGTGGCGGCGGACTCGGGGCGGGACGGTAACGGAACCTCGCGCTCCGTCGGGTTGCCGAACAGTTCCAGCGCCTTGAGCGCGCGTTCGTCCTCCACCGCCGGCGACCAGCGCGCCGCGGTCGCACGTCCGGCTCCCCGCGGCTGTTCCGTACCCTCCAGCCCCGCCATGCCCCCATCATGGCCGCCCGCAGGGGGCTCCGGGGCCGTTCCCGGGGAATACGCCCCCGCCAGGACCGGGCCGGGTGGCGGTCGATCGGCATATGCCACAGGCAGTTCGGGAGTGGATTCAGCCCCACTGACCTGCGCGGACGGCTCGGCCGGAGACACGCGGCGGACTCCCTCGACAAGACGCGCTTAATGGTGCGTTAAGGCTGCCATAAACCGCCCCATCGAGGGACCCGGATCAGACATCGCGTCAATTGCAAGGGGTACGACGCGACTTCGAGGGTGACACTCGCGCATCCTGCGGGGCGCGTCAGACGAACTTCGCCTTGCCGGGGCCCTCTTCCACGAAGCTGCGCATCCCGCGTTCGCGGTCCTCCGTGGCGAACAGACCGGCGAACCAGTTCCGCTCGACGGCGAGGCCGGTCTCGATGTCCGTCTCCAGACCCGTGTCGATCGCCTCCTTCGCCGCGCGCAGCGCGATGGCGGGCCCCTTCGCGAGCCGCGCGGCCCACGCGTGTGCCTGCTCGTAGACCTCGGCGGCCGGCACCACCCGGTCCACCAGGCCGAGCGTCAGCGCCTCGTCGGCCTTCACCTGACGGCCGGTGAAGATCAGGTCCTTGGCCTTGGAGGGTCCGACCAGCCGGGACAGCCGCTGGGTGCCGCCCGCGCCCGGGATCAGGCCGAGCAGGATCTCGGGCTGGCCGAACCTGGCGTTCTCCCCGGCGATGCGGAAGTCGGCGCAGAGGGCGAGTTCGCAGCCGCCGCCCAGGGCGTAGCCGGTCACCGCCGCGACCACGGGCTTGGGGATGCGGGCCACCGCCGTGAAGGAGTCCTGGAGGGCACGGGCCCGCACGATCATCGCCGCGTGGTCCATCACCTGCATCTCCTTGATGTCGGCGCCGGCCGCGAACACCTTCTCGCCGCCGTAGACGACCACGGCGCGTACGTCCTCGCGCCGGGTGGCCTCCTCGGCCAGCTCCTTCAGCCGGTCCTGGGTGGCGACGTCCAGCGCGTTCATGGGCGGGCGGTCCAGGCGCAGCGTGCCGACGCCTTCGGCGACTTCGAGATTTACGGTCATGCCCAGCAGGTTAACGGGGACTAACGGCTACGGGGTGGGTGCGGTCGCTCACACCCGGCCGGGGGTCTGGGGGTTGCCCCCAGGCAGGCACAGCACGGGGACTAACGGCAACGGCCCCGGTGCCGTACCTCACATCGAGGGCACCGGGGCCGTACGCCGTACCTCTGTGCGAAGGCTCAGGCCTTCCACTTCTCCCAGGACATGTTCCAGCCGTTGAGGCCGTTGTCCGGGGCGATGGTCTCGTCCTCGGAGTTCTTGACCACGACCACGTCGCCGATGAGCGAGTTCTCGAAGAACCAGGCGGCCGGCGCCTTCTCGTCCCAGCCGCCGCGCACGTCGCGCAGGCCGACGCAGCCGTGGCTGGAGTTGTAGTTGCCGAAGGCGTCCCCGCCCCAGTAGTTGCCGTGGATGAAGGTGCCGGAGGTGGACAGGCGCATGGCGTGCGGGACGTCCTTGATGTCGTACTCGCCGCCGTAGCCGACGGTCTCGCCGTTCATCCGGGTCACCTCGAGCTTCTCGCTGATGACCATCTTGCCGTTCCAGGTCTCGTAACCGGGCTTGCCGGCACTGATCGGGACGGTCTTGACGGTCTTGCCGTCCCGCACCACCTTCATCGTGTGCTTCTTGGCGTCCACGACGGAGACCTGGCTGCGGCCGACGGTGAAGGAGACGGTCTTGGCCTGCTTGCCGTAGACGTCCTCGCGGCCCTCCACCCCGTCGAGGTTGAGGTCGACGGTGACCTTGGTGCCGGCCTTCCAGTATTTCTCGGGACGGAAGTCGAGGCGGTCGTTGCCGAACCAGTGGCCCGCGACCTCGACGGCCGGCTCGGTCTTGACGGTGATGGCCTTCTCGACGTCCTCCGGGTTGGTGATGCCCCGGGTGAAGCGGATCGAGAACGGCATCCCGACGCCGACCTTCGAGCCGTCCTCCGGCGTGAAGGTGCCGATGAAGGTGTTCTTCGGCGTCAGGGTGGTGAAGCGGGAGTCCTCGGCGGCCGTGCGGCCCTCGGAGTCCTTGGCGACCGCGTGCACGGTGTACGTCGTGGAGGCGGCCAGGTGGGCGGACGGCGTCCAGGCGGCGCCGTCCCCGGTTATCTTCCCGTCGACCTTCGTGCCCTTGGCGTCCTTGACGACGACCTCGGTGAGCCTGCCCTTCACGGCGCCGACCTTCAGGGCGCCGCTGGTGTCGACGGACTTGGCCCCGTTCTCGGGGGCGATGGTGACGACGGCCTCGGACTGCTTGCTCTGTGCCGCGGTGGAGTCCTTGGCCTTCTCCCCATCGCCGTCCCCGGCCCCCGAGCCCGATCCGCCCCCGCCACACGCGGTGACGGTCAGCATCAGCACCCCGAGTACCGCCCCCGCTATCGGACGCACGTTCACCTTGTCTCCCCTCGCCGGGCCCGGTCCGGCCCGCACCCCAGTGCGCTCGCGCACGCACCGGCGCATCGTAACCGCAGGCCAGGGGGGATCGGGGCAGCGGAATTGTCACTGTTCCGTACCGAGTTGGGCGCCGGGTGCCGCGAGCACGCCGGTGTCACTTCACCGCGCTGCCCTCCTTCCACTCCTTCCACTTCATGTTCCAGCCACCGAGCCCGTTGTCCGGGGCGACCTTCTTGTCCTTGCTGTGGACCACCTCGACGACGTCGCCGATGAGGCTGCGGTCGAAGAACCAGCCTCCCGGGGTGTCGGAACCGCCGCCCTTGTCGTCGCGCAGCCCGATGCAGCCGTGGCTGACGTTGGCCCGGCCGAAGGTGTCGGCGGGCGCCCAGTAGTTGCCGTGCAGGAAGGTGCCGGAGCTGGTCAGGCGGATGGCGTGCGGGACGTCGGGGATGTCGTACTCGCCGCCGAAGCCGACCGTGCGGCTGTTCATGCGGGTGACCTCGAGCATCTCGGTGATGACCATCTTGCCGTTGTAGGTGGGGGTGGTCGGCGCTCCCGCGGTGATCGGCACAGTGGCCAGCAGCGTGCCGTCCCGGCGCACCTGCATGGTGCGCTCGAGTGCGTCGACGCGGGAGACCTGGCTGCGGCCGACGGTGAAGGAGGACGTCTTGTGCTGGAGCCCGTAGACCCCCTTCGCGCCCTCGACGTCCCGCAGGTCCAGGGCGACGGTGACCTCGGTGCCGGGCTTCCAGTACTCCTTGGGGCGGAAGTCGAGGCGGTCCTTGCCGAACCAGTGGGGGCGGATCTCGGTGGAGGGCTTCGCGGAGACGGAGACGGCGCGTTCGACGGCGGCGCGGTCGGTGATCTCCCGGTTGAACTCCAGCGAAACGATCATGCCGGTGCCGACGACCGAGCGGTTCTCGGGGGCGACGTAGGCGATGAAGCGTTCCTCGGGGACGTAGGTGGTGAAGGTGGTGTGCCGGGCCGAGCGGTGTCCCCCGCCGTCCAGGGCCACGGCGTCGACCGTGTACTTGGCGGCGAGCGCGAGCCGGTCGTCGTCCGGCTTCCAACTGAGGCCGTCCTCGGAGATCCGGCCCGGCACCGGGGTCTCGCGCGCGTCCTGCGCCTTGACGACCTTCACCGACTCCAGCCGGCCGTCGGGCACCCGCACCGACAGCTCCTTCTCCGGCCGGACGGCCTTGCTCCCGTCGTCAGGAGTGACGCGGATGACGTCCTCGGCCGCGGGTGGCTTGCCGAACATCTCGCCGATGCCGTCGCCGATGCCGGAGCCGATGCCACCCCCGTCCGAGGTGCATCCGGCGGCGCCGGCCAGCAGTCCTGCCCATGTCAGTAGGGCGGCCAGAGCGGCGCCCGCGCGCCGTGCGCGCCCGTGTACGTGCCTCACATCCACCCGTAACGACCGGTCGGCCCTGGGGAAACGTGAGTGCGAGCCACCCGGTGGGCAGAACTGTGGGGAGGACGACGCGACGGGGAGCTGCGGCCGGGACGCCGCACGCCCTCCTGCCGGACGTCGTTCCACGAGCCGTGGGAGGCTGACAGGTGTCCAGCGCAGCCGAGCAGGAGGCGGTGGCCGGGAAGCAGGCCGCCGCGGACGGGCGCCCCGCCGTCGTGGTCGGCGGCGCGCGGCGTGAGGCGCCGTCGCCCGCCGTGCCGGCCGTCGTGCCGGCGGCCTGGCCGACCGCCTGGCCGGGCACCCCGGTGCCGCTGGGCGCCCGGTTCCGGACCGGCCCGGACCAGGTGGCGGGCACCAACTTCGCGCTGTGGGCGGGCGGGGCGGAGGCGGTGGACCTGTGCCTGTTCGACACGCCGGACTCCGGTGGATCGGCCTCCGGTGGATCGGCCTCCGGTGGCCCGCGCTCCGGTTCCGGTGGCGGGGAGCGGCGGGTGCGGCTGACGGAGCTGACGCACGAGATCTGGCACGGCTTCGTGCCCGGCGTCCTGCCCGGGCAGCGCTACGGCTTTAGGGTGCACGGCCGCTGGGACCCGTGGACCGGCGCCCGCTGGAATCCGGCGAAGCTGCTGCTCGACCCGTACGCCCGCGCGGTGGACGGCGACTTCGGCCTGCCGCCCGAGGTGTACGGGCACGTCCGGGACTGGCCCGAGCAGCGGGTGGCGGACACCGTGCGCGACGACCGGGACTCGGCGCCGTACGTGCCCAAGGGCGTCGTGGTCCATGACGACGACGACTGGTCGGACGACCGGCGCCCGAAGACGCCGTGGGCGGACTCGGTCATCTACGAGCTGCACGTGCGCGGCTTCACCAAGCTCCACCCCGACATCCCGCCCGAGCTGCGCGGCACGTACGCGGGCCTCGCGCACCCGGCGGCGATCGCGCACCTGACCCGGCTGGGCGTGACGGCGGTGGAGCTGCTGCCCGTGCACCAGTTCGCGCACGAGAGCCATCTGCTGGAGCGCGGCCTGAGGAACTACTGGGGCTACAACTCGGTCGGCTACTTCGCCCCGCACGCCGCCTACGCCGCCTCCGGTACCACCGGTGAGCAGGTCGGCGAGTTCAAGCGGATGGTGCGCGCGCTGCACGCGGCCGGCATCGAGGTCATCCTCGACGTGGTCTACAACCACACCGCCGAGGCCGGCGAGCTGGGCCCGACGCTGTCCCTGAAGGGCATCGACAACCGCGGCTACTACCGCCTCCAGCCCGACGCGCGCCGGTACGCCGACTACACCGGCTGCGGCAACACCCTGTACGTCGTCCAGCCGCACGTGCTGCGCCTGATCACCGACTCGCTGCGGTACTGGGTGACGGAGATGGGCGTGGACGGCTTCCGCTTCGACCTGGCGGCGGCGCTGGCCCGCTCGATGCACGACGTCGACATGCTGTCCCCGTTCCTCGCGGTGATCGCGCAGGATCCGGTGCTGCGCCGGGTGAAGCTGATCGCCGAGCCGTGGGACGTCGGCTCGGGCGGCTACCAGGTGGGCGCGTTCCCGCCGCTGTGGACGGAGTGGAACGACCGCTACCGCGACTCGGTCCGGGACTTCTGGCGGCACGCGCTGCCGGACGTGCGGGAGATGGGCTACCGCCTGTCGGGCTCCAGCGACCTGTACGCGTGGGGCGGGCGGCGGCCGTACGCGTCGGTCAACTTCGTCACCGCGCACGACGGCTTCACCCTGCGGGACCTCGTGTCGTACGAGCGCAAGCACAACGAGGCCAACGGCGAGGGCAACCGGGACGGCACGGACGACAACCGGTCCTGGAACTGCGGCACGGAGGGGGAGACGGACGACGAGGACGTACGGGCCCTGCGGCGCCGTCAGCTCCGCAACCTGCTGACGACGCTGCTGCTGTCGACCGGGGTGCCGATGCTGGTCGCGGGCGATGAGATGGGCCGCACCCAGCGCGGCGGCAACAACGCCTACTGCCAGGACAATGAGATCGGCTGGGTGGACTGGAGCCTGCTCCACGACCCCCGGTGGCGGCCCCTGTTCGAGCTGGCCTCCCGCCTGATCGCCCTGCGCCACCGGCACCCGGTGCTGCGCCGCCGGGCCTTCTTCTCCGGCCGGGCGCACTCCGCGGACGGCCTGCGCGACCTGGCGTGGTTCACCGCCCGGGGCGCGGAGATGACGGAGCGGGACTGGTACGCCCCCGCCGCCACGCTCGCCATGTACCTGTCCGGGCGGGACATCCCGGGCCGCGACGAGCGCGGCGCCCCGATCGCCGACGACAGTTTCCTGGCCGTCCTGCACGCGGGGGACACACCGGTGGACGTCGTGCTGCCGGGCCCGCCGTGGGCGGAGCGGTACGAGGTGGTCGTCGACACCGGCCGGGAGGAGCAGGACGAGCCGCCGGGCACCACGTACCCGGCGGGCGTGGCGATCACGGTCCCGGCGCGGACGGTGCTGCTGCTGAGGGCGGGGTGAGCGAGGCCCGGTTCAGCCGAGGATGCCCCGGTCGTACGCGGTCGCGACCGCCGCCGCGCGGTCGCCCACGCCGAGCTTGGCGTACAGGTGGGTGAGGTGGGTCTTCACGGTCGCCTCGCTGATGAACAGCACCCGGGCGATCTCCTTGTTGGACGTGCCGCGCGCGACCAGGGCGAGCACCTCGCGCTCGCGGGCGGAGAGGGGCTCGCCGCCGGGGGCCTTGGGGCCGCGGACGGCGGAGACCAGACGGGAGGCGATGGCCGGGGAGAGGACGGTGCGCCCCTGGGCCGCCGCGCGGACCGCGGTGAACAGGTCGTCGCGGGGCGCGTCCTTGAGGAGGTATCCGGTCGCGCCGGCCTCGATGGCGGGCAGGGTGTCGGAGTCGGTGTCGTACGTGGTCAGCACGAGCACCCGGGCGCGGGCGCCGCGCCGGGTCAGCTCCCGGATGGCGTCCACGCCCGCGCCGCACGGCATCCGCAGGTCCATGAGGATCACGTCCGGGTCGAGCGCGGCGGCCCGTTCCACGGCCTCGACGCCGCCCGCGGCCTCGCCGAGGACGCGGAAGCCGGGCGCGGACTCGAACATGCCGCGCAGGCCGTCGCGGACCACGGGGTGGTCGTCCACGACGAGGAGGGAGATCACGGCGTCATCGGTCAGTGCGTCGTCGGTCAGTGCGTCGTCGGTCATGGCGTCGTCGGTACGGCGTCATCGTTCAGGGCGTCGTCGGTCATGGCGTCATCGGTCATGGCGGACCAACGGTACGCGAGCCGAGACGGCCGTGCCCTGGCCCGGCTCCGCCTCGACGGTGAGCGAGCCCGCGACGCGCTCGGCGCGGGCCCGCATGCCCTCGAGGCCGAAGCCGCCGACGGTGGTGCGCTCCCGTGCGGTCGGCGGGTCGAAGCCCCGGCCGTCGTCGCGGACGTCGAGGGTGACCTCGTCGCCCATGTAGGACAGGGTGACGCCCACCCGGTCGGCGTGGGCGTGGCGGGCCGTGTTGGACAGGGCCTCCTGGCCGATGCGCAGGAGGGCGGCGGCGACCTCGTCGTGGAGTTGCTCGGCGGTGCCGGTGACGGTGAACCGGGCCTGGACGCCGGTGCGCTCGCCCCACTCAGTCACCGTCTTCTTCAGCGCGTCCGGCAGCCCGTCGTCGGCCAGCGCGACCGGGGAGAGGTTGTGCACGGAGCGGCGGGCCTCGCCGAGGCTGTGCCGGGCCAGGGCGACCGCCCGGTCCATGTGCTCGCGGCCGAGCGCCGGGTCCGGGGTGGCCGCGACGACCTGGAGCTGGGCGATGATGCCGGTCAGGCCCTGGGCGAGGGTGTCGTGGATCTCGGCGGCCAGCCGCCGGCGTTCGTCGGCGACGCCGGCCTCCCGGGCCTGGACGAGGAGCTGGGCGTGAAGGGCGGCGTTCTCGTCGAGTGCCTGCTGCAGGGCCGCGTTGGTGCGTTCCAGCTCGGCGATGGTCTCGACCCGGGCGCGGCTGCGGGCCGCCTCCGTCTCGGCGAGGCGGGCGAACACCACGAGGAGTACGACGTTGACCGCGAGGATCGCGCCGAAGAGCACCCAGCCCGACTCGTCGCCCGGCGGCAGCCCGCCCGACTGCGAGCCCGCGATCGTCACCGCCGTCAGGAACAGTCCCGCCTTGAGCAGCCGGGGCGGCAGCAGCCGGTCGACCCCGAAGTAGCCGGAGTAGGCGTAGAAGCCGAACAGCGGGTTGAGCCAGACCAGGACGAAGGCGACGGCGCAGCGCACGAAGTAGAGGCAGACGCTCGCCGGGGTGGGCCCGGTCCGGGTGCGGGCCGACCTGGCCCACCACAACTGCAGGCCGGCCGCGACCGCGATCAGGGCGCCCGCGAGGTACCACTGGCCCGCGGTCGTGCCGATCAGGTCGGAGGCCGCCGCGGCGACCACGGTGCCGACGGCGAGCAGGCCGAACGGCCCCCACTGGTGGAACGCCGTCCACTGGCGCTCGACGGTTCCCGCGTCGGTCATCGGGCCAGTGTCGGCCATCGGCGCGCTCATTCCCAGCGGAACCGGCGCGAGGCCAACGAGGTGAGCAGCGCCGTCCAGGCCACCAGAATCGCCAGGTGGGACCAGTCCGGCCAGTCGCCGGCCGCGGCCTCGTTGAGGGCCTGCGCGGCGGCGCCGAAGGGGGTCAAGCCCACGATCTCGGCCAGCAGGTCCGGCATGGCCTGCACCGGCAGCCACACGCCCGCGCAGAACATCGCCGGGAACAGCGCGGCCGAGCCGATCGCGCCGGCCGTCTTCGTGGTGCGGGACAGGGCGGAGAGCAGGGCGCCGAGGGAGAGCGCGGCCAGCACCGCCAGCAGCAGCGCCAGGAGGTAGCCGAGGGGCTGCTCGGGCAGCGTCACGTCGAAGGCGAGCCGGCCGACCGCCAGCGCGAGCAGCGCGGAGAGGAGGGCGGCCCCGCCGCACACCACCATCTGCGCGGACAGCAGGGCCGCCGGCCGCACCGGCGTGGCGGACATCCGGCGCAGGATGCCGCGCTCCCGGTAGCCGGTGAGGACCTGCGGCATGCCCTGGAGGCCGCCGACGGTCAGGCCGAGGAGCACGGCCACCGGCACGTAGGCGTCGACCGGGCGCAGCCCGCCGAAGGAGGGGTCGGCTTCGCGGAAGGACGGGATGGAACCGAGGATCGCCAGCAGCAGGGTCGGGAACACCAGCATCCAGAACAGGGCGCCGGGTTCGCGGCGGAACAGGCGCAGCTCGGTCTTCAGTACGGCGGTGTCGAGGACGGCGGTGTGGCGTGTGGCGGTGTCGCGTGCGGCGGTCTTCATGCGGTGGCCTCCGTGAGATCCAGGAAGGCGTCGTCCAGCGTGGTGTCGGTGACCCTGAGCTGGTGGGCGGTGACGCGGGCGCGGGCGAACAGGGTGACAACGGCGTTGACCGTCTCGTCCGTGCCGGACAGGGTGACGCGGCCGTCCCGGTACGCGACGGAGGCGAGTTCGGGCAGCGCGCGCAGGTCCGTGTCGTCGAGCGGCTCGGACGGGGTGAAGCTGATGACGGTGGCGCCCGCCGAACGCCGGATGAGCCCGGCCGGGGAGTCCAGGGCGGCGACCCGGCCCCGGTCGATCACCGCGATCCGGTCGCACAGGCGCTGCGCCTCCTCCATGAAGTGCGTGACCAGGAGGACGGTGACACCGCCCGCGCGGATGTCCTCGATGAGCTGCCAGGTCTCGCGGCGGGCGCGCGGGTCGAGGCCGGTGGTCAGCTCGTCCAGCACCACGACGCGTGGGTCGCCGACCAGGGCCAGCGCGATGAACAGGCGCTGCTTCTGACCGCCGGAGAGCTTCGCGAACCGGGTGTCCAGCATCGGGACGAGGCCGAGCCGCTCGGCCAGCGGACGCCAGTCGGCCGGGGCCGGGTAGAAGGCGGCGTACAGCTCCAGGGCCTCGCGGACGGTGAGCTTAGGCTGCACCTCGCTCCGCTGGAGTTGGGCCCCGAGGACGCGGGCGACCTTCTCGTGGTCGGCGACGGGGTCCAGGCCGGTGACGCGGACGCGTCCCGCGTCGGGGACCCGCAGGCCCTCGACGCACTCGACGGTGGTGGTCTTGCCGGCGCCGTTCGGACCGAGGACGCCGAAGATCTCGCCCTCCTCGACGGCGAAGGACACACCGTCGACGACGGGACGTCCGCCGTAGGACTTGCGCAGGTCGGTGACTTCGATGACGGGCATGCCGCCAGCGTCCCGGTAAGCGGGCGCCCGGCGCATCGGGCGACGCGCTCGAAGGCGCATCAGCCGATCGGTTGATGCCCCCCGTACGACCCCGGTGCGCGCGAAAACTCGGTGGGCTCTGTCAGTGGTGAACCGTAGGCTCGCTGCTGATGCCCACGAAACCTGCACCCGCCACGGATCTCGCCCCTGACCCTGTCCCGCAACCCGCCCCGCAACCCGCCACGGACGCTGTCGAGAAGCGTTCCACCGTACGTGCCCTGCTGCGGCTGTGGCCCTATGTACGGCCGGTTCGCGCGCGGTTGGGGACGGCCGCGTTCGTGGCGATCCTGGCCTCCTGCGTGGGGCTGGTGATCCCCCTCGTACTGAAGTGGATGGTGGACGGGCCGGTCGCCGACCGCGATCCGGCGGGCGTGTGGCTCGGGGCGCTGTACCTGCTGCTGCTCGGGGTGGCCGAGGCGTTGCTGTTCGGGTTGCGACGGTGGATGGTGGCCCGGCCGCTGGCGGGGGTCGAGGCGGGGATGCGGGCGGATCTGTTCCGGCATCTGCAACGGCTGCCGGTGGCCTTCCACGACCGCTGGGCCTCGGGGCAGTTGCTGTCGCGCGGGACGACCGACCTGATGCTGCTCCGCATGTTCCTCGCCTTCCCGCTGACGTTCCTGCTGGTCAACGGCGTGACGATCCTCGTCGGCGTGGGCATCATGCTGGTCCAGGACTGGACGCTGGGGCTGGTCATCCTCGGGCCCGCCATCCCGGTGATGATCACCTGCGGCATCTTCGAGAAGAAGTACTCCGCGGTGGCGCGGCGCGCGCAGGACCAGGTCGGCGATCTGACGACCGTGGTCGAGGAGAGCGTGCTGGGCGTCCGGATCATCAAGGGGTTCGGCCGGCACCGCAGTCAGGCCCGGGCCTTTTACGAGCTGTCGCACACGCTGCGCGGGACGGAGCTGCGCAAGGCACGGCTGCTGGCGGCCATCTGGGCGGTCATCGTGACACTGCCGGAGGTGGCGATCGGGGCCGCGCTGGTGGTCGGGGCCGTGCAGGTGGCGGACGGGTCGCTGTCGACGGGGACGCTGGTGGCGTTCCTGTCCACGGCGCTGGCCCTGCGGTGGCCGGTGGAGTCCATCGGCTTCCTGCTGGCGATGAGCCAGGAGGCGGCGACGGCGACGGACCGGTACTTCGAGGTGATGGACGAGGAGGTCGAAACGGAGGGTGGTGCCGGTGACCCCGCGTCGGTGCGGGGCGGTGGGAAGCGCGGCCCGGCGGCGCGGGGTGCCGCTGCGGGCGGACTGCGGTTCCACGACGTCCGGTTCCGCTACCCCGACGCACCCCCCGACTCCCCGCCCCTCCTCGACCGGCTCGACCTGCACATCCGCCCCGGTGAGTCCATGGCCCTGGTCGGCGCGACCGGCAGTGGGAAGACGACGCTGACCGCGCTCGTCCCCCGCCTGCACGAGGTGACCTCCGGACGGATCACGCTGGACGGCGAGGACATCACCGCCCTGTCCCGCGAGGAGCTGCGCTCCATGGTCGCCGTGGCCTTCGAGGAGCCCACCCTCTTCTCGGCGACCGTCGGCGAGAACGTGCTGATGGGGGCCGGTGACGGCGCCGGCGCCGAGGAGCTGGGGCGGGCGCTCGCCGTCGCGCAGGCCGACTTCGCGCACGCCCTTCCCGAGGGCACCGGCACCCAGGTCGGCGAGCAGGGCCTCAGCCTGTCCGGCGGCCAGCGCCAGCGCCTCGCGCTCGCCCGCGCGGTGGCCGGCAGACCGAGGTTCCTCGTCCTGGACGATCCGCTGTCCGCGCTGGACGTGCACACGGAGGCCGCCGTGGAGGCCGCCCTGCGGCAGGTCCTCGCCGACACCACGGCCCTGATCGTGGCCCACCGCCCCTCCACGGTCCTGCTCGCCGACCGCGTCGCCCTGCTCTCGGACGGCCGTATCACCGCCGTCGGCACCCACCACGAACTGCTGCGCACCAGCACCGAGTACGCCCACCTGATGTCCGGGCTCGACGGGCACGACGGGCACAACGGGCTCGACGGGCACGAGGTGCCCGGGGAAGGGGAGCGCCGATGAGTGCGCCCACGGCCACCGCGCCGGACAGGAGACGACCGGAGGACAGGGGCCCGGCGACCGAGGCGGACACCCGCGCGGCCGACGACCTCTTCGACCGGGACGTCCTGCCCAGCCCGCCGGGCGCGACCGGTCGCCTGCTGCGCTCCCTGCTGGCACCCCTGAAGGCCCGCGTCGCGGTCACCACCCTGCTCCTGCTGTTCCAGCAGGCGGCGGTGCAGGCGGGCCCGCTGCTGGTGGCGTACGCCATCGACCACGCCGTGCCGGCGCTGCGGGACGACGACCACGGCCCGCTGATCGCGGTGGGCGCCGGCTACCTGCTGTGCGCGCCGGCGGCGGGCGCACTGCAGTACGCCTTCATCGCGGCGGCGGCGCGCGTCAGCCAGGACGTGCTCCTCGACCTGCGCGGCCGCATCTTCCGGCACGCGCAGGCGCTGAGCGTCGACTTCCACGAGCGCTACACCTCGGGCCGTCTCATCTCCCGCTCCACCACGGACGTGGAGTCCCTGCGCGAGCTGCTCGACGAGGGCCTGCAGGAGCTGGTGACGGTCATCCTCTCCTTCGTGTACATCGCGGCGCTGCTGCTCTGGCTGGACCTGGGCCTGGGCGCCGTCGCGGTGGCGTCGTTCGTGCCGCTGTACGCGCTGGTGCGGCTGTACCAGCGGCGTGCGGGGCGGGTGTTCCGGCAGCGGTCGACGGCGATCGCGGCGGTGATCGTGAAGTTCGTGGAGACGATGAACGGCATCCGGCCGGTGCGCGCCTTCCGCCGGGAGGCCGCGGGCGAAGCCGACTTCGCGGTGCTGAACCGCCGCCACGAGCGGACCAACGGCAACGCGTCGCTGGAGATGGCCCGTTACGTGGTCGGTTCCCGGCTGGTCGCCAACACGGCCGTCGCGGGGATCGTGCTGTGGGGTGCCTACCGGGTGGCGGACGACACGCTGGCGCTCGGTGTGCTGGCGGCGGCGGTGCTGTATCTGCGCCGGCTGTACGACCCGATCGACCGGCTGGGCATGTTCCTGAACTCGTACCAGTCGGCGGCGGCCTCGCTGGAGAAGATCGCCGGGCTGCTGGCCCAGACGCCGACTGTGCCCGAGCCGGCCGCGCCGAAGGAGCTGCCGCCGCCGGCGGCGGAGCGCCCCGGCCGCGAGGTCGTCTTCGACTCGGTGAGCTTCGGCTACCGCACCGGCGGCGAGGTGCTGCCGCGCTTCGAGCTGACGCTCCCGGCCGGGCAGACGGTCGCCGTGGTGGGCTCGACCGGCGCGGGCAAGTCGACGCTGGCCAAGCTGCTCGCCCGGTTCTACGACCCCTCCGAGGGCCGGGTCCTGCTGGACGGCACCGACCTGCGCGACCTCGCCGTGCCCGAACTGCGGCGCGGGGTGGTGCTGGTGACCCAGGAGGCGTTCCTGTTCTCCGGCACGGTCGCCGACAACATCGCCATCGGCCGTCCGGAGGCGACGCGGGAGGAGATCGAGCGGGCCGCGAAGGCGATCGGCGCCCACGACTTCGTCGTCGCCCTGCCCGACGGCTACGACACCGACGTCCGCAAGCGGGGCGGTCGTATCTCCGCCGGCCAGCGGCAGCTCGTGGCGTTCGCGCGGGCGTTGCTCGCGGACCCGGCGGTGCTGATCCTGGACGAGGCGACCAGCTCGCTGGACATTCCCGGGGAGCGGGCGGTGCAGCGGGCGATGGCGACGGTGCTGAAGGGCCGTACGGCGGTCGTGATCGCGCACCGGCTCTCCACCGTGGAGATCGCCGACCGGGTGCTGGTGATGGAGCACGGCCGGATCGTCGAGGACGGCACCCCGGCCGAACTGATCGCCGGTACGGGCCGGTTCGCGGACCTGCACCGCGCCTGGCGGGACAGCCTGGCATGAGGATCGACGCGTACGAGGATCCGGGCGCCCCGGACCGCCGGGGAGGCTGGCGGTACCTGGCGTGGCTGGTCGGACGGCAGTGGCCGCGGTGTCTGGGGGCGGCGGTGCTGTCCAGTGTCTGGATGGTGCTGCTGGCGGCGACGCCGTACCTGATGGCGCGGGCGGTCGACCACGGTCTTGAGCCCGGCGACCTGGGCGCGCTGGCGGGCTGGACGGGCGCCATGGTCGCCGTCGGCGGGGTCAACGCGTGTCTTGGCATGATGCGCCACCGCACGATGACGAAGGTCCGGATGGACGCCAACTTCCGCACCGTCAAGGTGGTCGTCGGGCACGCCACCCGGCTCGGCGCCGCTCTGCGCGGCCAGGTGGGGGCCGGCGAGGTCGTCACGATCGGCGTGGGCGACGTGCAGACCATCAGCACGTCCCTGACCGCCGTGGGGCCCGGCATCGGAGCGGTCGTCGCCTATGCGGCGGTCGGCGGACTGATGCTGTCGGTGTCCACCCGGCTCGCCCTGGTGGTGCTGCTCGGGGTGCCGGTGCTCGGGGTGCTGCTCGGCCCGCTCATGGGGCGCCTGCAGGGCAGGGAGACCGAGTACCGGGAGCGGCAGTCCGTACTGACCGCGCGGATCGGCGACCTCGCGGGCGGGCTGCGGGTGCTGAACGGGCTGGGCGGCAAGGGCCTGGTCGCGGACGCGTTCCGCCGGGACTCGGGGCGGCTGCGCGAGCAGGGCTACCGGGTCGGCGCGGTGACGAGCTGGATCCAGGCCCTCGGGGTGGGACTGCCGGTGCTGTTCCTGGCCCTGGTGACGTGGATGGGCGCCCGGCTGGCCGTGCAGGGGCACATCAGTGTGGGCGAACTGGTGTCGGTGTACGGCTATGTGGTGGCGCTCGGCTGGCCGGTGGCGTTCCTCATCGAGATGGGCCACCAGCTCAGCCGGGGCGTGGTGGCCGCCCGCCGCGTCGTCGCCTTCCTCCACCTCGAGCCGGAACCGGACGACGGCACCCGCAACGCCCCCGCGGAACCCGCGGCCCTGTACGACCCGGCCTCGGGAGTCCGCGTACTCCCCGGCCACCTGACCGCCCTGGTCACGTCCCGCCCGTCCGACGCCACCGAGATACTGGACCGCCTGGGCCGCTACACCGCGTCGGACGTGACGTGGGGCGACGTCCCCCTGGCCGATGTCCCGCTCCCCCAGATCCGCTCCCGCATCCTGGTCGCCGACGCGGAAGCCGACCTCTTCGCAGGCACCCTGAGCGATGTCATAGGCGCTCAGGAGATGCCGGTAAGGGGCGCGGGCAGTGTCGATTTGCGGCTCCGCCGCGTGGGCGCGACCAGCCACGACGCACCCGCAGACGCACAACGACCTCTCGGGGCAGATGAATTGGCGGATCTCACCCAGGCCATACACAGCGCCGCAGCCGAAGACATCGTCCGAGGCCTCCCCGACGGCCTCAAAACCCCGGTCGCGGCCCAGGCCCGCGACCTCTCCGGCGGCCAACGCCAACGCATCCGCCTGGCCCGAGCCCTGCTGACCGCCCCCGAAATCCTCCTCGCCGCAGAACCCACCTCCGCCCTGGACGCCCACACGGAGGCCACCGTGGCCGACCGCCTCAAGGGGGCCCGAGAGGGCCGTACGACCGTACTGGCCGCCACCTCACCGCTCCTGCTGGACCGCGCGGACGTCGTGCACCACCTGGTCGACGGCAAGGTCGCGGCCACCGGCACCCATCGCGAACTCCTGGACACCGAGCCGGGATACCGCGCCCTGGTCGCACGCGACGCCGAGGACGCGGAGGACGCCGCGGAAGCCGACGAAGCCGCGAGCGAAGAGGAGCCCGCCCGATGACCGCGGAGCCGACACCGGGACAACTCCCCGTCGCCGAGCGCACCGACGTCCGCCGGGCGGCAGCCCACCTCGTGCGCGCCGACCGGCGGGCCTTCTCGGTCGTCCTCGGGCTCAACGCGCTGGCCGCGCTGGCCGGGCTCGCGGGTCCGTGGCTGCTGGGCCGGATCGTCGACGAGGTGCGGGCCGGCGGTGAGGTCGACGCCGTGGACCGGATGGCCCTCGCCATCCTGCTGTGTTCCCTCGCGCAACTGCTGCTGGCCCGCTGGGCGCGGTACGTGGGGCACCGGTTCGGAGAGCGGACGCTCGCCCGGGTGCGGGAGCGGTACGTGGACCGGGCGCTGGCGCTGCCCGCGTCCGTGGTGGAGCGGGCGGGTACCGGTGACCTGACGACGCGGGGCACCGCCGACGTGACCACCGTCGGCACGACGCTGCGCGACGCCGGTCCCGAGCTGCTGGTCAACGCCGTGCAGGCGCTGTTCCTCACCGCCGCGGTGTTCGTGCTCGACCCGCTGCTCGGCCTGGTCGGGGTGCTGGGGCTGACGCCGTCCTGGCTCGCGCTGCGCTGGTACCTGCGCCGGGCCCGGGCCGGTTACCTCGCCGAGGGCGCGGCCAACTCGGACGTCGCCGAGAGCCTGTCCGCCACGGTCGCGGGGGCCCGTACGGTCGAGGCGTTCCGGCTGGCCGAACGCCGGGTGACGACGAGCCGCGAGGCGCTGGAGGTCTCGCGGCGCACCCGGCTGCGCACCCTGTTCCTGCGCAGTGTGTTCTTCCCGGCGGTGGACGTCTCGTACGTGCTTCCCGTGGCGGGGGTGCTGCTGTTCGGCGGGTTCCTGCACGTGCACGGGTCGGCGAGCCTCGGAGTGGTGGTGTCCTGTGCCGTGTACCTCCAGCAGCTCGCCGGGCCGCTCGACGAGGTGCTGATGCGGACCGAGCAACTCCAGGCCGGCGGCGCCTCCTTCGCCCGGGTGGAGGGGCTGGCGCGCGCGCCGCGGGCGAGGACGGACGACTCGGCGGTGCCGGCGGACGACCGTATCGACGTGTCCGGGGTGCGGTACGCCTACGACCGGGGCGGCGAGGTGCTGCGCGGGGTGGACCTGACCGTGCGGCCGGGTGAGCGGCTTGCGGTCGTCGGTCCTTCCGGGGCCGGCAAGACCACGCTGAGCCGGCTGCTGGCGGGCGTGGACGCGCCGACGGAGGGCTCGGTGACGGTGGGCGGGGTGCCGGTGGTCGATCTCGGGCCGGAGCGGCTGCGCCGCCAGGTCGTGCTCGTCACCCAGGAGCACCACGTGTTCCTGGGCACGGTGCGTGACAACCTCCTCATCGCCGAACCGACGGCCACGGACGAGAGGTTGTGGGCCGCGCTCGCCGCGGTCGGCGCCGAGGAGTGGGTGCGGGAGCTGCCGGAGGGCCTCGGCGCCGAGCTGGGCGCGAAGGGCCACTCCACGGACGGCTCGCAGGCCCAGCAACTGGCCCTGGCCCGGGTGGTGCTGGCCGACCCGCACACCCTGATCCTCGACGAGGCCACCGCCCTGCTGGACCCGGCGACGGCCCGGCACACCGAGCAGGCGCTCGCCGCGGTGCTGAAGGGCCGTACGGTCATCGCCATCGCGCACCGCCTGCACACCGCGCACGACGCCGACCGGGTGGCGGTGATGGAGGACGGCCTGCTGACGGAGCTGGGCACGCACGACGAACTGGTGGCGGCGGGCGGCGCGTACGCGGCTCTGTGGGGGTCCTGGCACGGGGAGCGGCTCGCCGGTTACTGACCGGCTGGACAGTAACCGGACCGGGACAGCAAAGATTCCGTTTATCGAACGTGAACGCCCGGTCAACGAACCATTTCCAGCCAACTTAGTGACGCGCTCCTGACAAGTAGCGCTTTCTCCTGCCACTCTTCCGTCGGCCCTCCACAACGCCCCCACAGTTTCCCCACGAGCGTTGTGCCGCGGTCAGCTCCCAGCACGTGGTTTCTGCGTACACAGTTCCGCCCGGCCGGCCACCCGCCGACCGGTCTCCCCTGGCCGCGCGACCCGCGGCCACGCAGAAGGAGTCAGTGTGAGCAGCAGTACTCCCCACAGACGCACCTCCCACACCACCTCCCCCGCAGTCTCCCCCGCCGTCTCCCGCCGTGCCACGCACCGGCGTGCCGCGGCCGTCGCACTGGCCGGTGTAGCCGCGCTGATCGCCACGGCGGTCCAGTCCGGCGCCGCCACCGCGGCACCCGGACCGTCCCCCGCGAAGGGGACCGAGCTGGTCAAGCTCACCCCGGCCCAGCGCGCCGAACTGATCCGCGACGCCAACGCCACCAAGGCGGAGACCGCCGACGACCTGGGCCTGGGCGCCAAGGAGAAGCTGGTCGTCCGGGACGTGGCCAAGGACCGCGACGGCACCCTGCACACCCGCTACGAGCGCACCTACGACGGGCTGCCCGTCCTCGGCGGCGACCTCGTGGTGGCCAGTGACGCGGGGAAGACGGAGCAGGTCGTGAAGGCCACGGCGAAGGCGATCAGGCCCGCCACCGTCACGCCGAAGATCTCCGCCGCCAAGGCCGAGTCGCAGGCGGTGTCGGCCGCGAAGGCCGCCGGCGCCGAGCAGCCGGACGCCGACCGCGCCCCGCGCAAGGTGATCTGGGCGGCGAACGGCACCCCGGTCCTGGCGTACGAGACGGTCGTGGGCGGCCTCCAGGAGGACGGCACCCCCAACGAACTGCACGTCATCACCGACGCCGCCACCGGCGCCAAGCTGTACGAGTACCAGGGCATCGAGAACGGCACCGGCCACACCACGTACAGCGGCACGGTGACGCTCGGCACCGCCCGCTCGGGTTCGTCGTACACGCTGACCGACACCGCGCGCGGCAACCACAAGACGTACAACCTGAACGGCGGTTCGTCCGGCACCGGTTCGCTGTTCACCAACTCCGACGACGTGTGGGGCAACGGCAGCTCCTCCGACCCGGAGACCGCCGGCGCCGACGCCCACTACGGGGCGGCGCTGACCTGGGACTACTACAAGAACGTGCACGGCCGTTCCGGCATCCGCGGCGACGGTGTGGGCGCGTACAGCCGGGTCCACTACGGCAACAACTACGTCAACGCCTTCTGGTCGGACGGCTGCTTCTGCATGACGTACGGCGACGGGTACGGCAACTCCAACCCGCTCACCGCCATCGACGTGGCCGGGCACGAGATGACCCACGGCGTCACGTCCAACACCGCGGGACTCAACTACAGCGGCGAGTCCGGCGGTCTGAACGAGGCCACGTCCGACATCTTCGGCACATCGGTCGAGTTCTACGCCAACAACCCCTCCGACGTCGGTGACTACCTCATCGGCGAGGAGATCGACATCAACGGCGACGGCACCCCGTTGCGCTACATGGACGAGCCGAGCAAGGACGGCCCGTCCAAGGACTACTGGTACTCGGGGATCGGCGGGGTGGACGTCCACTACTCGTCCGGCCCGGCGAACCACTTCTTCTACCTGCTGAGCGAGGGCAGCGGCACCAAGACCATCAACGGTGTCACGTACGACTCGCCCACCTCGGACGGCCTCCCGGTCACCGGCATCGGCCGCGCCAAGGCGGAGAAGATCTGGTTCCGCGCGCTGACCACCAAGTTCACGTCGACCACCAACTACGCGGGCGCCCGCACCGGCACCCTGGCGGCGACCGGTGAGCTGTACGGCACCGACAGCGCCGAGTACACGGCGGTGCAGAACGCGTGGGCGGGCATCAACGTCGGCTCGCGGCCCGGTGACGGCGGCGACCCCGGTGACGGCACCACCGTCGAGAGCACCACGAACGTGAACATCCCCGACTACGGGTCGGCGGTGACCTCGTCCCTCACGGTCTCCGGGCGGGCCGGCAACGCGCCGAGCAACCTCCAGGTGGGCGTGGACATCGTGCACAGTTGGCGCGGTGACCTGCGGATCGACCTGGTCGCGCCGGACGGGTCGACGTACCGCCTGAAGAACAGCGGCTACGACCCGGCGGAGGACGTGCACGAGACCTACACGGTCAACGCCTCCTCCGAATCGGCCAACGGCACCTGGAAACTGCGCGTCCAGGACCAGGGCCCGGCGGACACCGGCTACATCGACGCCTGGCGGCTGACCTTCCCGTAGGCCGGACGGCTCGTGGGCACACCACCCCAAGTCAGGGCGTCGCTTCGGAGGTTCGATTCCTCCGGAGCGGCGCCCTCCGCGTGTGCGCTCCTCGCCCGCTCCATGTCCGCCGGTTTTTTGCCAAGCACTTACGCCCGTCTTGTTGCCGCTTGACCGAGGTCACACGGCCTTCACATTTCCGCAACACACGCCCGGACATCGCTTTTCGGCCAACATCATCACGCCCTCCTGACATGTACGCGCCTTCGGTGTCAGTCTTCTGTCACCCACAGCACTACTTCGCAGTAACCGGCCGGACACCCCACGCCGACCGGGTCCCCCCACCGAAGGAGCTTGTGTGTCTTCCCTCTTCGCGCGCCACAAGCGCTCCACGCTGGCCCTGGCCACCGCGGTCGCCGCCGGAGCGATGCTCACCACCGGCCTGAGCGCGGGCAACGCCGCCGCCGACAGCACCGCGCCCGCGGCCCTCCCGGGCGCCCCCGTGCTGCTGTCGGACACCGCCCGCAGCGCGCTCATACAGGAGCAGCAGGCCGGCGCGGCCGGCACGGCCCGGGAGATAGGCCTCGGCGCCAAGGAGAAACTGGTCGTCAAGGACGTGGTCAAGGACCACGACGGCACCGTGCACACCCGCTACGAGCGCACCTACGACGGCCTGCCCGTCCTGGGCGGCGACCTCGTCGTGCACCGGTCGAAGTCCGGCGCCACCGAGGGCGTCACCAAGGCGACGAAGGCCTCGGTCGAGGTGGCCACCGTCACGCCGAAGGTCAAGGCGGCCAAGGCCGAGCAGCAGGCGCTGAGCGCCGCCAAGGACGCCGGTTCGTCGAAGACGGCGGCCGACTCCGCGCCCCGCAAGGTGATCTGGGCCGCCGACGGCAAGCCCGTCCTCGCCTACGAGACCGTGGTCGGCGGCCTCCAGGACGACGGCACCCCCAACGAACTCCACGTCATCACCGACGCCGCCACCGGCGCCAAGCTGTACGAGTACCAGGGCATCGAGACCGGCTCAGGCAAGAGCCTGTACTCGGGCACGGTCGAGCTCGGCACCACCAAGTCGGGCTCCTCGTACCAGCTCTACGACACCGGGCGCGGCGGCCACAAGACGTACAACCTGGCCCGCTCGACCTCCGGCACCGGCACCCTGTTCACCGACGCGGACGACACCTGGGGCACCGGCGCCGCCTCCAGCGACCCCCAGGACCAGACCGCCGCCGTCGACGCCGCCTACGGCGCGCAGGTCACCTGGGACTTCTACAAGGACACCTTCGGCCGCAACGGCATCAAGAACGACGGCAAGGCCGCCTACTCCCGCGTCCACTACGGCAGCGACTACGTCAACGCCTTCTGGTCCGACGCCTGCTTCTGCATGACGTACGGCGACGGCACGGGCAACACCAACCCGTTGACGTCGCTGGACGTGGCCGGGCACGAGATGAGCCACGGCGTCACCTCCAACACCGCGGGCCTCAACTACAGCGGCGAGTCCGGCGGCCTCAACGAGGCGACCAGCGACATCTTCGGCACCGGCGTGGAGTACTTCGCCAACAACTCGGCCGACAAGGGCGACTACCTCATCGGCGAGCAGATCGACATCAACGGCGACGGCACCCCGCTGCGCTACATGGACGAGCCCAGCAAGGACGGCGCGTCCAAGGACTACTGGTCCTCCGGCCTCGGCGACGTCGACGTGCACTACTCCTCGGGCCCGGCCAACCACTTCTTCTTCCTGCTGTCCGAGGGCAGCGGGGCGCGGACGGTCGACGGGGTGGACTACGACTCCCCGACCTCCGACGGCTCCACCGTCACCGGCATCGGCCGCGCCAAGGCGCTGCAGATCTGGTACAAGGCGCTGACCGAGTACATGACGTCGACGACCGACTACGGGGACGCCCGCGCGGCGACCCTGAGCGCGGCCTCCGACCTGTACGGCGCCGACAGCACCGAGTACAAGACGGTGGGCGCGGCCTGGACCGCGATCAACGTGAGCTGACTGGCACCAACACACGGCGGGCGGCACCCGGAACCAGCGGTTCCCGGGTGCCGCCCTACTCTTGGGACCCATGTCCTTCACGTACGACGACGTCGGCGCCACCCGCGAGCAGGGCCACTGCCCGCCCGGCTTCCGCCCCATGCACGTACGCACCCGCCTGGGGGAGGGCGAACCGGTCTTCCAGCGGGCCGTCGAGGCCGTACTCACCTGGGAGATGCACCGGGAGCTGGGCGTAGGCATCGACGTGAGCGCGGAGCGTGCCGCGCCCGACGTCGACGTCACCGTCACCCTCGCCGGAATGATCAAGGCGCCCTGCCGGGTGGTGTGGACCCTCGAGGAACCGCGCCGGGCGGGCCTGGCCTACGGCACGCTGCCCGGTCACCCCGAGTCCGGCGAGGAGGCCTTCGTGGTCGACCGCACGGGCGACGGCACGGTCTGGCTGACCGTGTCCGCCTTCAGCCGCCCCGCCAAGTGGTACGCCAAGGCCGGCGGACCGGCCGCCCGCGCCTTCCAGCACGCCTACGCCCGCCGCTGCGGCACCGTCCTGCGGCGGCTGAGCGGCGGCGACGAGGAGGACTGACCGCCCAGGCACCGGCTGGGCACCGGGTAGGCACCGCCCCGGCACCGCCTCATCAATGCCCCGGCACCGCCCAGGCACTGCCCCGACACCGCCCAGGCGCTCACCGCATCAGCAGCCCCGCCGCCTCCGCCAGGTCGCCCGAGGGCACCGCGACCAGGCCGGTCTCCACGCCGGACGCCAGCAGCCGGTGCGCGGGCAGGACGCGGACCGTGTAGCCGAAGGGGCCGGTGCGGTCCAGGGCGAGCGGGCCCTCGTACACCCAGCGGCCCTCCAGGTCGGGGCCGCCCACCGGCTTCAGCGGCACCTTCGCCGCGTCGGTGATCCGGTCCTCGGAGTCCACCCGGCCGGAGACCGCCTGCACCTCCACGTCCTGAGGCGCCAGGTCGCCGAGGTTCACCCGCACCCGCAGCCCGAGCGTCGTGCCCAGTTCGGCGCTGGCGGTGGCGGCGGACGTCTCCACGTGGTCGACGCTCACGCCGGACCAGGCCGCCCGCACCCGAGCCTTCCACTCGGCGAGCCCGCGAGCGGAGTCCGGGTCCATCGCGCGATGTGCCTCGGCGGCGGGGGCGTAGAGCCGCTCGACGTACTCGCGGACCATGCGGCCGGCCAGCACCTTGGGCCCGAGCAGGCTGAGGGTCTTGCGGACCATCTCGAGCCACCGGTCGGGCAGCCCGCTCGCGCCGCGCTCGTAGAAGCGCGGGGTGATCCGCTGTTCCAGCAGGTCGTACAAGGCGGCGGCCTCTATGGCGTCGCGCCGGTCGGGGTCGGTGCCCGCGCCGTCGGCGGTGGGGATCGCCCAGCCGAAGTCGGGCTGGAACCATTCGTCCCACCAGCCGTCGAGGACCGACAGGTTGAGGCAGCCGTTGAGCGCCGCCTTCATGCCGCTGGTCCCGCACGCCTCCAGCGGGCGCAGGGGGTTGTTCAGCCAGATGTCGCAGCCGGGGTAGAGCTTCTGCGCCATCGCCATGCCGTAGTCCGGCAGGAACACGATGCGGTGCCGCACCCGCGGGTCGTCCGCGAACCGCACCAGCTCCTGCACCAGCCGCTTGCCGCCGTCGTCCGCCGGGTGCGCCTTGCCCGCGACGACGATCTGGATCGGCCGCTCCGGATGCAGGAGCAGCTCCGTCAGCCGGTCTCGGTCGCGCAGCATCAGCGTGAGGCGCTTGTACGACGGGACGCGCCGGGCGAAGCCGATGGTGAGCACGTCCGGGTCGAGGACGTCGTCGATCCAGCCCAGTTCGGCCGTCCCGGCGCCGCGCTGCCGCCAGGAGGCACGCAGCCGCTCCCGCACCTCCTCGACGAGCTGCTCGCGCAGGGTGCGGCGCAGCTCCCAGATGTCCTGGTCGGGGATGTCGGCGACCGAGTCCCAGCGGTCCGAGCCGCCGACGGCCAGCGCGTCCTCGGCCCGCTGCACGCCGATCTGCCGGGCGCCGAGCCGGAAGACCTCGGGTGCCACCCAGGTCGGGGCGTGCACACCGTTGGTGACGGAGGTGATCGGCATCTCGTCGGCGTCGAAGCCGGGCCACAGTCCGGAGAACATCTCGCGGCTGACCCCGCCGTGCAGCAGGGAGACGCCGTTGGCGCGCTGGGCCAGGCGCAGGCCCATCACGGCCATGTTGAAGAGGTTCGGCTCGCCGCCGGGGTAGGTCTCCATGCCGAGCCGCAGGACGCGTTCGACGTCGATGCGCGGGAGTTCGGAGTCGGGGCCGAAGTGGCGGGCGACCAGCTCGCGCTCGAAGCGGTCGATACCGGCCGGGACCGGCGTGTGGGTGGTGAAGACGGTGCCGGCCCGTACCGCCTCCAGGGCGGAGCCGAACTCCGAGCCCTCGTCGCAGAGTTCGGCGATGCGCTCCAGACCGAGGAAGCCGGCGTGACCCTCGTTGGTGTGGAACACCTCCGGCGCGGCGTGGCCGGTGAGCCGGCAGTACGTCCGTACCGCCCGGACACCTCCTATGCCCAGGAGCATCTCCTGGAGGAGCCGGTGCTCGCTGCCGCCGCCGTACAGCCGGTCGGTCACGCCGCGTTCGCCGAGGTCGTTCTCCTCGACGTCCGAGTCGAGGAGCAGCAGCGGTACCCGGCCGACCTGGGCCAGCCAGACGCGGGCCCGCAGCTCCCGGCCGCCGGGCAGCGCGAGGGCGACGTGGGCGGGGGTGCCGTCGGTCTCCTTGAGGAGGACGAGGGGCAGCTCGTGGGGGTCGAGGACGGGGTAGTGCTCCTGCTGCCAGCCGTCCCGGGTCAGGGACTGGCGGAAGTAGCCGTGGCGGTAGAGCAGGCCCACGCCGACGAGCGGCACACCCAGGTCGCTGGCCGCCTTCAGATGGTCGCCGGCCAGGATGCCGAGGCCGCCGGAGTACTGGGGCAGGGCGGCGGTGATGCCGAACTCGGGCGAGAAGTAGGCCACGGCGGCGGGGAGTCGGCCGGGCTGGGCCTGGTACCAGCGGTCACCGGTCATGTAGTGGTCGAGGTCGTCGGCCACCGCGGTCAGCCGGCGCAGGAAACGCCGGTCCTCGGCCAGCTCCGCGAGGCGTGCGGGCGGCACGGTGCCGAGCAGCCGTACCGGGTCGCGACCGGACGCGCTCCAGCACTCGGGGTCGACGGACTGGAAGAGATCGCGGGTCTCCGGATGCCAGGACCAGCGCAGATTCCGGGCCAGATCACTGAGCGGCCGGAGGGGGTCGGGGAGAACGGGACGGACGGTCAGTCGACGAATCGCCTTCACCCTGACGACGTTACCGCGTGATGTGTCCCGTGTTGGGGCCTTCGACCTGATCCGCCGGGCAGGTCGCGACACGCACGGCGTGTCGATATGGCCGGATCTTTCCCCGTCAGCCTTCTTGTGACAGTTCGGCCCACAAGGAAAGCTGCACATGTCGCGACGAACGCTGATTGCGGGAGCGGCAGCCGGGAAAACGACGGTCAGATCGCCGTGTGTGTCACCTTGTCGACATACGCGTGAGTAGTTGACAAAGTGCCGGATTGCCCACCCGAAGAGTGTGGGAAGGCTCCTGCGGTACGCCCCGCACGCACCTCGCAGGACCCACCTCCCCAGAGCCATCCGCCCACCCACGTTGACGCGGACAGGAGCGGTCATGCCCGCAACGCACCACTCGTCAGCATCCCCCGCGGACAGCAACACCACCGTCGTCGGGCGCATCCCCGTCCTGGACGTCCGCCCGGTCGTCCAGCGGGGGCGCAGGCCGGCCAAGGCCGTCACCGGCGAGTCGTTCGAGGTCTCCGCGACCGTGTTCCGGGAGGGACACGACGCGGTCGCCGCCAATGTCGTCCTCAGAGATCCGCGGGGCCGGCCGGGCCCCTGGACACCGATGCGCGAACTGGCCCCGGGCACCGACCGCTGGGGCGCCACCGTCACCGCTGGCGAGCCCGGACCGTGGTCGTACACCGTGGAGGCGTGGGGCGATCCGGTCACCACCTGGCGGCATCACGCGCGGATCAAGATCCCGGCGGGCATGGACACCGAGCTGGTCCTGGAGGAGGGCGCGCGGCTGTACGAGCGTGCCGCCGCGGACGTGCCCGGGAGCGAGGAGCGGCGTGAACTGCTGGCCGCCGTCGACGCGCTGCGGGACGAGAGCAGGCCGGCCGCCTCACGCCTGGCGGCGGCGTTGACGCCCCAGGTGGATGCGGTGCTGGCCGGGCATCCGCTGCGGGAGCTGGTCACCAGCTCCGACCCGCTGCCCCTGCTCGTGGAACGCGAACGCGCCCTGTACGGCGCCTGGTA
>NZ_JAGMUO010000116.1 GCF_019049325.1 Streptomyces sp. AC512_CC834
GTCGCCCTCGGCCGGCGCGAGGGGACCCCGACCGCGACCGCGCACTCGCAGAGGCGCGCCCCCGAGCACCGCACGGCAGTGCGGGCGCCTCGACCGGCCCCGGGATGCCACCGCGTCGCCCTCGGCCGGCGCGAGGGGACCCCGACCGCGACCGCGCACTCGCAGAGGCGCGCCCCCGAGCACCGCACGGCAGTGCGGGCGCCTCGACCGGC
>NZ_JAGMUO010000117.1:0-14031 GCF_019049325.1 Streptomyces sp. AC512_CC834
TCGTCGCCCAGCACTTCCGCGTCTGGCCCACAACCATCTCCAGACTCGAACGAGGGCTCACCCGCGACGACGATCTGGCCCACGCCTACCGCGACTGGGTCCAGACCGCTTGACAGCAATAGGAGCATCAGTGGCAGTCGCCCGGCTGCGGTCGCAGGGCACCGTCGCCGCGGACGTGGCCGGTGTTTCATGGCGACGCGCCTTCGACATGCCGGTGGATCCCGGGGAGCGGCTGGTCATCCCCCTGGTCATCATCCCCCTGGCGGCGATCCTCGCGGCCAAGGCAGACCTCCCGGATGCGTAGTCCGCTGCACGGCGCGGTGGGAGAGCGGATGGCGCTCAAGGGCTACTACGCCGACTTCGAGAAGTACTGGCGTTCTGGCGGGGCGACTGGGACGAGTCCCTGCGGCTGTTGGAAGCGGCCCACGCGGACATGGCGAAGTACCACCGCAAGGTCGAGCGGAACGGCTTCGCGGCCCGGCGTGCCCGCGTGGTCGAAGCGCCGCTCAGCGACTACATGCGGTGGGAGCTGCACGCGCTGCGCGTCCGGGACGCGTGCGGGGCCCTGTTCGTGTCACCGACGCGGGCCGGGTGGCCCAGTACGAGGAAGACGGCCCGCTGCCCGAGATCTGCACCCTCGGCAGCCAGATGACGTACCAGGCGCTCTACGACGACCAGGGCGTCGCGTTCTGGATGCCGCGCTGAAGTTCACCGACCCTCAGCTCGCCCCTGCGTTGGCGCAAGCTCATCGTGAGCGTCTACGACGCCGGTGAGCCGTTGGGGGCTGGTTCGACGCCCACGTGGCGCCTCTTCCGCCACCACCGTGCCAAGGGTCGGGGCACGCCAACCGGTTCGACGGCTCCGCTTCGGCGCACACCGTCGGTCGAGGGCACTGGCACTCAGGGGAAGCGCAGGGTGAGGACGAGTCCGCCGTCGGTGCCGGGTTGTGCCGTCAGCGTGGCGTGGTGGGCCTCGGCGATGGAGGCGGCGATGGACAGTCCCAGGCCGTGGCCGGTGGTGGCGGTGCGGTCTGCGTCGAGGCGGCGGAAGGGCTCGAACAGGTCGGGGATCCATTCGGCGGGCACGTGGGGGCCTGTGTTGGTCACCGTCACGGTGGAGGCGTCGAGTCGTACGCGGACGTGACCGCCGGGGTGGTTGTACTGGACGGCGTTGTGGATCAGGTTCGTCAGCAAGTGCCGCAGGAGGACGGGTTCGCCGGGAACGACCAGCGGGGTGTCGGCGCCGACGTCGACGCGTACGTCGTTCCGGGCGGCCTGCGGGGCGAGTTCGGCGGTGACGAGGTGGGCGGTGTGCGCGAGATCCACGCCCTCGGTCCGGTCCGGGCCGCGGTCGCTGCGGGCGAGCAGAAGGAGCGCGTTGATGAGGTGTTCGGCTTCGCGGTTGGTGGTGAGCAGGTCCTCGCGGACATCGACGAGGCTCTCGGGGAGGGGGTCGGCGAGGCCGACCTGGAGGGCGGTGCGCTGGGCGGCGAGGGGCGTCTTGAGTTCGTGGGAGGCGTTGGCGACGAAGCGACGCTGACTCTCGAAGGCCTTCTCCAGTCGGTCGAGCATCGTGTCGAAGGTGTCGGCGAGGCGGTGGAGCTCGTCGTCGGGGCCGGTGAGCGCGAGGCGCTGGTGCAGGTTCTGTTCGCTGATGCGGCGGGCGGCTTCGGTCATGGAGGCGACGGGACGCAGTGCCCGTCCCGCGAGCCACCAGCCGAGCAGTCCGGCCAGCAACGCCATGACGAGGAGGCCGACGGCGGACCAGAGCACCATCTGGCGCAGCGCGGTGTCCTGGACGGCCTGCACGGTCTGGTCGATCTTCTGGATCATGAGGACGTCGCTCGGGACCGGAGAGGGACCGCCCGGCCGGACGGGGCTCACTGGCCCGAAAGGCGCCACCTGGCTGTCCGGCGCATCGCCGCGCTTGACCGACATCCCCTCGAGCTGCTGCTCCGTTCCGTAGCGCGCGAGCAGCACGACGAAGGCGAGCAGGGCGACACCGGCGAGCAGGAAGAGCAAGGAGATGGCGGCGGCCAGGCGGGCGCGGAAGGGCAGTCTGCTCAGCAGCGCCCGTGGTCGCGGCCGTGGCTTCAGTCGCACAGCCGGTATCCCTCTCCCTTGTCGGCGGCGATGAGGCCGGGGTCACCGAGCTTGCCGCGCAGCCGGCTGACGGTGGCGCGGACCGCGCTGGTGCGCGGGTCGAGGTGCTCGTCCCAGACGGTGCGGACGAGTACGTCGTGCCGCACCGGCGCACCACCGGCCGCGAGCAGCAGGCGCAGGACGGCGAACTCCTTCGGGGTCAGCTCCAGCGGGCGGCCGTCCACGGAGACTTCACGTCGCGCATCGTCCAGGGTGATGCTCCCGAAGCGCTGCACGGTGGGTTGCTGCTTGGGCGCGCGACGGCTCAGGGCACGTACGCGGGCGACGAGTTCGGGGAACTCGAAGGGCTTGGTGAGGTAGTCGTCGGCGCCTAGCGAGGTGAGGCCGTAGATCCTGTCCGTGAGTTCGCCCGCCGCGGTCAGCATCAGGATCCGCGGCGGGTCGACGAGTTCCCGCAGCCGTCTGCACACCTCGTCGCCGGTCATGACCGGCAGGTCGCGGTCGAGGATCAGCACGTCGTAGGCGGTGAGCAGACACATCCGCTCGGCCTCGTCGCCGGTGGCGGCGATGTCGACGGCCATCGCCTGGCGCCGCAGGCCGGTGGCGACGGTGCGGGCGAGCACACGGTGGTCCTCGGCTACCAGAACTCTCATGGCCCCATGAAATCAAGGTCATGATTGCAGCCGGATAAGGGTGCGGCCCCCGCCCGGAGCACTCCGGGCCAGTCCGGTCCGGTCCGGGCCCGGCCGGTCCTTATGCCGCTGTAACGCGCTTATCCTGCTGCAAACAGCGGGCTGCTTGTGTCTCGGGCATGAACTTCGTCAAGCGCGCCGGTATGAGCCTTGGTGCCAGAAAGTCCAAGACCGCCGCCCTGCTGGCGCTCTTCGTCGTCATCTGCACCCTGCTCCTCGGCGGCTTCCTGCTGCAGGCCGCCGCCGCCCGCCAGGAGGCCGACGCGCAGCGCACCATCGGCGTTGACGTGACCGTCAAGAAGAAGGGCCTCACCCCGGCCCTGGCCGACCGGCTCGGCGCCTTCCACCTGGTGCACCGCTACAACCCGGAGCTTTTGGTACGGGCCGGAGCGCGTGGCTTCACGCCGCTGACGTCGAATGCGCCGAAGCCGGGCGGCAGCGGTGCCGGGGAGAAGGAGGCGCGGGAAGAGGAAGAGCGGGAAGAGGAGGAAGAGGAGGAGCAGGGGCCGCTGGCCCTCAACGGTGTCCGTGACCTGGGCATGCTGCTGCCCTTCTCGTACGGCTCGACGAAGATCACGGCGGGGCGCGGCATCGCTCCCGAGGACGCGGGCCGGGACGTCGCGGTGATCGAGCGGCGCCTGGCCGACAGGAACCACCTCGAGGTGGGCGACACCGTCCGGGTGCGCTCCGGGGACGGCGAGCGCACGGCGGCCCTGACGGTCGTCGGTGTCTTCCAGGACCCGACGCGGGATCCGCAGGGCTGGACGCCGCCGCACGAGCTGCCCGGCAACGCGCTGTACGTGCCGGTGGGCATCGCGCGGCAGCTCCACACCGGCACCGCGACCGTCCGCGAGGCCGTGTACAAGATCGGATCGCCGGACCAGGCCGAGCAACTGTACGCCGAGGCCGAACGGCTCCTCGGTGCGGGCGGCTTCGACTTCCGCGTCAACGACAAGGCGTACAGGGACCAGGTCCGCTCGATCCAGCGGGTCGGCACGTTCGCGGGGCTGATCGTCTGGGCGATCGCCGTGGCCGGTGCGCTGATCCTCGGGCTCATCGTGACGCTGCAGATCCGCGAGCGGCGTACCGAGCTCGGGGTGCTGCTCGCGATGGGCGAGCGGAAGTGGCAGCTCATCGGCCAGCACGCGGTGGAGGTGGCGGCCGTGGCCGTGCCCGCCGTCGCGCTCGCCGCACTGGCCGGGGCGCTCGCCGGACAGCCCGCGGGGGACGCGCTCCTCGGCCCTCAGGACGACGAGCCTGCATCGGCACCGGCACCGGCACCGGCGGTTCGTGCGCCGGGGGCCGAGATCGCTCCGCCCACGGTGCGGGTCGAGCCGGCCGCCGTCGGCAAGGTCGCCGGGATCGGGCTCGGGATCTCCCTGGTCTCCACCGTCGTCCCGGGCATCGGGATTCTCCGCCTGCATCCCCGCTCCATCCTCACCGACACCGAATAGCCGGCGCCCCCGGCACGGACGAGAAAGCCGATCCCCATGAACTTCGTCAAACGCGCAGGGCTCAGCCTGTGGGCCCGCAAGGGCCGCACCCTCATCACCCTCGCCACCTTCCTCGTCATCTCCGTGATGGTGCTGGTCGGCATCCTGATCAACGACGCGACGGCCCGGGCCGAGCAGGACGCCAAGCGTTCCGTGGGCGCCGAGGTCAATCTCGCCATCGACATGGACCAGTTGAGCGGCGGCGGACAGCTCCAGGCCCCGCGCATCGACGCCGCGACCGTCGACGAGCTCGGGGCGCTGCCCCAGGTGCAGAAGTACACGTACTCGGCGTGGGACCGCGTCATCCTCAAGGGCGGCGCCGAACTGGCCGAGGGCGGGCCCAAGGACCCCATGGGGCCCGGCGGCACCGTGGGCATGGGCGTCCTCGACACCTCGCTGCTGCCCGACTTCCGCAACGGCACGTTCACCCTCCTGTCCGGCAAGCACCTCACGGCCGCCGACAAGGACAAGAAGCTGCTGCTGATCGAGGAGCGGCTGGCCAGGCAGAACGGCCTCGCCGTCGGCGACACGCTCACCCTGACCGGCAACGAGGAGAAGACCACGGCCGACTTCACCGTGGGCGGCATCTACCGCGACCCGAGCCCCAGCGCCGAACCCGACCCCGAGTACGCCATCAGCCCGGCCAACATGGTGTACGGAACGGTGGGCGGTTTCTCCGTGATCAACTCCGCGGGTGACGGGCCGCTCCAGGTCGGCGAGGCGACCTTCCTCCTCCAGGACGCCGACGTGCAGGGCGCGTTCAAGGACGAGGCGAAGCGGATCGCGGGCTCGGCGTTCGACGGCTTCAAGCTGGACGCCAACGACAAGGCCGTCCAGCAGATGACCGGTCCGCTCAAGAGCATCCGCTCCACGGCCACCGTCGCCATGTGGCTCATGGGCATCGCCGGCGCGGCCGTCCTGGCCCTCCTGGTCAACCTCGCCGTCAGGCAGCGCCGCAAGGAGTACGGCGTCCTGCTCGCCATGGGCGAGCGGAAGAGCAGGCTCATCTCCCAGCAGGCCCTGGAGATCGTCCTCGTCGCGGCCGTGGCCGTCGGCCTGAGCTCCTTGTTCGCCCCGGACCTGACCCAGAGCGCCGGCCAGGCGCTGCTCGGCAGGGAGGCCAGCTCCGCCAAGCAGAAGATCGACTCCTGGGAGGCCCCGCCGCCCGGCAGCACCGGCCTCAACGAGGGCATCGACATGAACGACAAGCCCGTCGAGAACGCCGACCCCATCGACACGATCACGGTGGCGCTCGACCCGGCGGACCTCGCCACCGTCGGCGGCGTCGGCCTCGGCATCGGCCTGCTCGCCACCGCCGTACTGGCCGCGTCCGTGCTGCGCCTGAGTCCCCGCACCATCCTCACGAAGGGCAAGTGACCCGCCATGACCAGCGACACCGCCGCCACCAACGCCGCCACCAACGCCGCCGCGACTGCCACCGCCGCCCCGCCCGTCCTGCGCCTCGCCGACGTCAGCCACACCTACTCAGGCCAGCGCCGCAGGACCACCGTGCTCAAGAGCATCGACTACGCCTTCGAACGCGGCACCCTCTACACCGTCCTGGGCCCCTCCGGCAGCGGCAAGACCACCCTGCTCAGCCTCGCCAGCGGCCTCGACACCCCTACCAAGGGCACGATCAGCTTCGACGGGCAGGACCTCACCAGGCTGGGTCTCGGCCGCTACCGCAACAAGCACGCCGCGACGATCTTCCAGCAGTACAACCTGCTCACCTACATGACCGCCCTCCAGAACGTCACCTGCGCCATGGAGATCACCGGTGCCAAACCCGGGACCGGAAGCCGCAAGGCCCACGCCCTGCGGCTACTGGAGAAGGTCGGTCTCGACGGGGCGACGGCCACCCGTAACGTGCTGCGGCTCTCCGGCGGGCAGCAGCAGCGCGTCGCCATCGCCCGCGCCCTCGCCTGCGACGTCGACATCCTCTTCGCCGACGAGCCCACCGGAAACCTCGACGAGGACACCGCCCAGGGCATCATCGACATCTTCCGCGAACTCGCCCACGATCAGGGCAAGTGCGTGGTCGTCGTCACCCACTCCCAGCACCTGGCCACGCAGTCCGACCGCATCCTCAGCCTGCGCAAGGGCAGGCTCACGGAACAGACGAACGCCCGGTGAGGACACGGATATTCGGTGTTCCGCCTGGCCCATGAGGACGCAAGATGATGCGCATGACTCTGGCCACTCCCGTACTGACGACCGACCGGCTGCGACTGCGGCCCTTCACCGACGCCGACGCGGACCGTCTCTACGCACTGCACAGCAACACCCACGTGATGCGCTACTGGGATTCCCCGCCGTGGACCGAACGGGCCCGCGCCGAGCGCTTCGTCACGACGTGCCGGAAGGTGGAGGCCGAAGGCACCGGAGCGCGGGTGGCCATCGACCGCGCTTCCGACGGGGCTTTCGTCGGCTGGTGCGGCCTGACCGAATGGAACCCGGTCTACCGCAGCGCCTCGCTGGGCTACTGCCTCGACGAGGCGATGTGGGGCCACGGCTACGCGACGGAGGCCGCGCACGCCTTGCTGCGGTGGGCGTTCGACACGCTGGACCTGAACCGGGTCCAGTCCGAGGCCGATACGCGCAACGCGGCATCCGCCCGGGTTCTGGAGAAGATCGGATTCGTGCGTGAAGGGACGTTGCGGGAGGACTGCGTCGTGAACGGCGAGGTGTCCGACTCCTGGGTGTTCGGGCTGATCAGGCGAGAGTGGCCGCCGTCGGCCAGGCCGCTTTGACGCGGACCGGCCCCCGGTGGGTCGGCTTCGCTCCGATCAGGCCGACAGGTCAAGCCGACAGATCGAGCTTCTGGAGCTTGGAGATGAACAGCTCGCTGAACAGGGTGGCGATCTCACACACTTCTTTGGGAGCGCTGGGTTCATTCCGGATGACCAGGGTGCTGAACGAGCCGCTGGAACCGACGACCACGAAGTCCGGGTCGGATCCGATCGAGACGTTCTGGTAGCAGGATTCGTCATCAGCGGTCTGGACAGCGTCGTAACCGGCTACCTCGATCTGCCGAGCACCCGGTGCGTTCGCCTTCTCGTCGCGCGCTTGGTCACTGGGGTACGGGATCCAACCGATCTGGATGCCTGTTGAGACCAGCCAGTAGCACGACTCGGCGGGACCCTCGGACAGGTCGATCGCGCGACCCGGCTGTGTGATCCCGTAGGCGGCACGCTCCTCATCGCTGAGCATGGCGCACGAGGACACGGCGTACCTGCCCATCGCCTGTGTCAGATCGGTTGCGCTGGGAGTCGGTGTGGAGGGACGTGACTCTGTGGACGGAGACCCGGACCCGGACGAGGAGCAACCACCGACGAGCAGGACCAGTACCGTGACCAGGAGTGTCGCTGGGTCGAAGCCTCGTTGCCCTGGGCTGGGAGACATGCGCCGAACCATAGTGTTCGAGCGACGGGAGGGGTCCCGGGCAGTCCTCCTGGGCACAGCCGCATCGGTCGTCACCGGGGGTTTTCCCCACCGCCGTTCCGGATGACCACCCCATCGAGTCGGCCGACCCCCTCGGGCATCGTGAACTCACGACGACGGAGGGTGGACACGTGATCAAGCACAAACGTGCGCGGGGCGGGGCAGCCACGCTGGCCGTGGCAGTCAGTGTGCTGGGAGGCACGAACCTGCCGGGTCACGCCGCCACAACGGCCACCACGGCGACCGCGACGACCACGGCGGCCACGGCGGCCACGGCCAAAGCCGCCACCGCACAGTCGTCCCACACCCTCGACGGCGCTCGGCTGCGCGCGATCATGCACCGGTTGACCACCGCGGACGGTGCGCCCGGAGCACTCGTCGCGACGCGGGACAGACGCGGCAGGGCGGCGCTGACCAGCGGCGTCGCGGACGTGGACAGCCGGGCGCCGGTGCGCGGAGACAGCCTGTTCCGGATCGGCAGCATGACGAAGCCCTTCGTAGCCACGGTCGTGCTCCAGTTGGTGGGGCAGCGCCTCGTCGATCTCGACGCCCCGGTGGAGCGCTACCTGCCCGGCGTCGTCCGCGGACACGGAAACGACGGCCGAGTGATCACCGTGCGCATGCTCCTCCAGCACACCAGCGGCCTGCCCGACTACCTCGACCACCTCAGCCCGCAGGACATCCTCGAGGACCCGCTAGCCCACCACGACACCCGCGACCTGGTGAACCTCGCGCTCGCCCACCCGCCGACCTTCGAGAAGCCCGGCGCGCAGCCCGGCTCCGAGTGGCACTACTCCAACACCAACTACCTGCTGGCGGGCATGCTCATCGAGAAGGTGACCGGACACTCGTACGGCGATGAGATCGAACGGCGCATCATCGAACCGCTCGACCTGGACGACACGTCCGTGCCGGGCGACGCCACGTCGATCCCCGGGCCGCACCCGCGCGGGTACGCACGCCCGGGCGAGGACGCGCCGCTCATCGACATCACCGAGTTCAACCCCTCCGTCGCAGGCGCGTCCGGCGAGATGATCTCCAGCGGCGACGACCTCAACCGCTTCCTGGACGCCCTCGTGCGCGGCGAGTTGCTGCGCCCGGCACAGCTCAAGGCGATGATGAGGACACGGCCGACCGGTGGTGACGACGGCCGGGAGTACGGCCTGGGTCTGGAGAGCCGGCCGCTGCCCTGCGGTGGCCTGTACTGGGGCCACGGCGGCGACATCTTCGGCTACCAGACCGCGGGCGGCGCGACGGCCGACGGCAGGCAGGCGACGGTCATGGCGAACGTCGACCCGGGGGGCACGGACGCGCAGGACGACGACATCGAAGCCGCCGTCCGGGCCGGGCTGTGCGAAGCCCGGCCCGCACACTCCCGGTAGCGGAGCCGGTTCGGGAACTCAGGAACTCAGGAACGACCCGGTGTTCGGCCCGGTGAGCTGCGTACCTGCGACCAGCGGGCCGAGCGGCACCCGCGCCGACCGAGGCGGACACGTGTGGATGTTCTCTGACGGTTTCGGCGCCGGGGGTGGCCGACCGGGCCGAGGTGGCTACCATCCGACGCGGAGTGTGGCGCTCGGGGTCGGAGGGCTGGTGTGAGGCGACGTTCCAGCAGGGGGCCGGTCGGACGCCGTCCGACGATCCGTCTGGCGTGCCGGCTCGTGGGCACGAAAGTCGGTGACCGGATCGTCCAGTGGTACATCGTTCATCCTCTCCAGACGTCCCGGCCGCCCAGGGGGTCCGCCATACGTCAACAGGTCTGCCCGACCTGCGACCAGACCGTCTGGTGCATCGTCCTGGGCATGGCCGAGACGCGCAGGCGCCGACGGATCCGAGGGGCCCTCGCACTGGCCGCCGCCGTCTCGACGGTCGTCCTGACAGGGCTGACGGTGGTGAACTTCGAACCCGAAGGGAGCTTTGGAGCCACTCTTGCCTTGACCTTCGGAGCCATGGGCGCCCTCGTCGCCGCTGCCTTCCTGTGCGACTCCTGGCTGGCCGAAGACGGAGTATGGCTGCGCAATCCGAAGACGGGCCGCCGGTATCCACGTTTCGGTCCCGTCCAGGACCCGTCCCACGGGCTCACGTACAAGTGAGCACACCGCCCGCACGGAAGCGGGCCCGGTACTCGCCGAGAGTACCGGGCCCGTCGCTCGCATCCGCCCCGTCCCCACAGGTGGGTGCGAGCCTCCACATGCCGCTTACATGTGGACGGCGGGGGCGGCGTCGGGGTCCGCCGCGGCCGGGACGCCGGGCCGGTAGAGCAGCACCGCGATCACTCCGCCGACGACGAAGAAGACGGCCGACCACAGGAAGCTGGTGGTGTACGACTCCATCGACGCCTGGGCCTGGACGAGCTTGTTGGTCGGGTCCCTGCCGACGAGGTAGGACGTGGCGGCGCTGGCGGCGAGGGTGTTGAGCAGGGGCGTGCCGATGGAGCCGCCGATCTGCTGCATCGTGTTGACGGAGGCGCCCGCGACTCCCGCGTCCTCGGTGGCCACGCCGCTGGTGGCGAGGCTCATGGCCGGGGCCATGATCAGGCCGATGCCGAGGCCGGCGATCAGGAGGGGCGGCAGGACGTCGGCGGCGTACGAGCTGTCCAGTCCCAGGGCGGTCAGCCAGAACATGCCGGCGGCGGCGAGTGCCATGCCCACGGGGACGACGATCTTCGGTCCGACGAACGAGAGGATGAAGGTGGTGGACAGGGTGGCCGACAGCATCAGGGTGGCCACCATGGGCAGGAAGGCCAGGCCTGTCTGGATGGCGGAGAAGCCCAGGGTGAGCTGGAGGTAGTAGGTGAGGAACAGGAACACGCCGAACATTCCGGCGCTGGCGACCAGCATGGCCACGAAGGACGCGCCACGGTCACGGTCCAGGAGCACGCGCAGCGGCAGCAGCGGGTGCGCGGCCTTGGTCTGCCACCAGGCGAACACGGCCAGCAGTACGCCGCCGGCGGCCAGGAAGCCCCACGACAGCGGCGAGCTCCAGTCGTGCGACTCGGCGTTGGAGAACCCGTAGACGATGCCGAACAGACCCGCGGTGACCAGAACGGTGCCGGGGATGTCGAGCTTGGCACCGCGCTCGCGCTCGGTGTTCTGCAGCAGCATCCAGCCGCCGACGAGCGCGACGACCGCGATGAAGAGGTTGACGTACAGGGTCCAGCGCCAGTTCAGGTACTCGGTGAGCACGCCGCCCAGCAGCAGGCCGACGGCCGCGCCGGAGCCCGCGATGGCACCGAAGATGCCGAAGGCCTTCGCTCGTTCCTTGCCGTCCGTGAACGTGGTGGTGAGAAGGGAGAGGGCGGCCGGGGCAAGCAGTGCGCCGAACAGGCCCTGCAGGGCGCGGCCGGTGACCAGTACCTCGAAGTTCGGGGCGGCGCCGGCTATCGCGGAGGCCACCGCGAAGCCGCCGATGCCCACCAGGAAGGCCGGCTTGCGGCCGAACAGGTCGGCTATCCGGCCGCCCAGCAGCAGGAGGCTGCCGAAGGCGAGTGAGTAGGCGGTGACGATCCAGGTTCGGTTGCCGTCGGAGAAGCCGAGGTCGGCCTGGGCGGACGGGAGGGCGATGTTCACGATGGTCGCGTCCAGTACGACCATCAACTGGGCGAGCCCGATCATCGCGAGGATCCACCAGCGGCGACCGGACGAGGCTCCGTCGGCCGGAGAGCCGGTGCCGGCCTTCCGGAGCGGGGTCGCCTCCGGCTCTGCAGTCTGTTGGGACATGGGGACGTTCTCCAGTACTTGACTCGGCGGGCAAGGACGAAACGAAACTGTTTCGTATCGCTACCAGCCTACGTCCTCCTGTTAGTGAACGCATGCGTTTCGATCGCCGATTTCGGTGTGATAGGAGCCACATGCGAGTGATCCGGGCGGATACGGGCGCACTCGTGGAATCAAGCGGAATCGAGCGGGATCAGCGGGATCAGCGGGATCAAGGAGATCGCGTGGCGGCGCGGCCGTCGTAGGTCTCCCGGTGGGTCAGTACGTCGTCCATGTGCGTCTGCGCCCAGGTCTTGATGGCGCGCATCAGGTGGTGCAGGGAGAGACCGAGGTCGGTCAGCTCGTAGGTGACCGTGACCGGGACGGTGGGGGTCACGGTGCGGGTGACGATGCCGTCGCGCTCGAGTGAGCGCAGCGTCTGGGTGAGCATCTTCTGGCTGACACCGGCCAGTTGCCGGGACAGTTCCGAGTAGCGCATCGGTCGCGGGCCGCCGGTGGCGCAGTCGGCGTCCGGCCGGTACGGGCCACTGCCCAGCGCGGACAGGATCAGCATGACCCATTTGCCGGAGATCCTCTCCAGGAGCTCCCGGCTCGGGCATGCCGCCAGGAAGGCGTCGTACTCCACCTTGGCCTGTGCCTTTTGCTGGGCCGCCGTGGTGGTTCTGGCCATGGGACGGTCCCCTCCTTCCCGTGGGTGGGTTACGCACTTCTGGGTGCCTGCTTCCCCTGGGGAAGCGGCTCTCCCCATACTGACGCAGAGGTCGCCGCGCGGCACCGTCACCCACCACCCACCCGGCTCCACCTGAAAGACAGAGGCATGAGCACATCCCCCGTTTCCCTTCCCGGCGGCACCTGGACCCTCGGTGACCTGACCGTCACCCGCTTCGGCTACGGCGCCATGCAGCTCACCGGCCCCGGTGTCATGGGCCCGCCCGCCGATCACGACGGCGCACTCGCCGTCCTGCGCGAGGCGGCCGGCCTCGGGATCACCCATGTCGACACCGCCGGCGCCTACGGGCCACGCGTGACCAACCGGCTGATCCGTGAGGCGCTGCACCCCTACCCCGCGGCACTGCGGGTCGTGACCAAGGTCGGCGCGGTCCGTGACGAGCAGGGCGGCTGGCCGCCGGCCCGGCGGCCCGAGGACCTGCGCCGCGCCGTCCTGGAGAATCTCGAGGATCTCGGACTCGACGCGCTCGACGTGGTCAATCTCCGGCTCGGTGACGCCCAGGGGCCCCGGCCGGGCTCGCTCGCCGAGCCCCTCGAGGCGCTGGCCGAGATGCGGCGGGAAGGTCTCGTCCGGCACCTCGGGGTCAGCAACGCCACGGCGGAGCAGGTCGCCGAGGCGCGGGCCCTCGCACCGATCGTGTGCGTGCAGAACATGTACAACCTGGCGCACCGTCAGGACGACGCACTGATCGACGAGCTCGCCGGCCTGGGCATCGCCTACGTGCCCTTCTTCCCGCTCGGCGGCTTCACTCCGCTGCAGTCCACGGCCCTGTCCGCGGTGGCCGCCCGGCTGGACGCGACGCCGATGTCGGTCGCCCTGGCCTGGCTGCTGCGGCGGTCGCCGAACATCCTGCTCATCCCGGGTACGTCGTCGGTGGCGCACCTGCGTGAGAACGTCGCCGGGGCGGGGCTCGCCCTCTCCGAGGAGGACCTCGCCGACCTGGACAAGATCGGCCGCTAGTGGCGGGCGGGCCCACGACACCGGGGGCGCGGTCGGTGATTGGACAGTCTGTCCCGGCAAAAGCGCCACTTCGGCGGCGTGTCGCCGGGACAAACCGTCCAATCGTGAGCCCCTAGCCACGGACCACCGGGCAGACCGCTGTCCCTGCCCGGCCCGTCCCCGGCCGGGACGCGTTCCGCGCGCGTCCGTGAAGTGTTTCCCCGCCGCACCCTTTCTGTTCGCCGGGCCTGGCTACCTTCGCGTGGCCCGGTCCGGCAGCAGGAGAGGTATGTCCATGAGCGCCCCTGTCCACCGAACCCCCGAACGGCCTTCCGTAGCCGCCCTCACAGCGACCCGGGAGCGTCGGGAGGAAGGACAGACCGGGAGTTCGTCAGCGTCGTCCGGGTCGTCAGGGTCGTCCGGGTCGTCCAGGACCTCGGCGGAACAGGCTCTCCTCGGGCTCCAGTCCAGCGCCGGCAACCAGGCGGCAACCGCCACGGTGCAACGCGCCAGAGGCAGGACCCTGGAGCGGACCCCGGGGACCGACAGCACCCGGCCCGGCTCGGCACCCGGCACCCGACGGGCGTCGGCCGGCCGCGCCCGAGCCGGCTCGGCACCCGGTGCCCTGGCCGACCACGCGCCCCTCGACACGGATTCCGGCACCCGGACCGTCTCGGACCCCGATGTCCGCAGCACCACCAGCCCTCCGGAACGCGCCGCGACACCCGAGGCCACCACGGCGACCCGCTTCGCCTCGTCGGGACGCACCCGGCGCGGCTCCGAGTCCGACACCCGGCCCGGCCCGGCCGGCCCCACCCGTCGCGGCTCGGTGTCCGGCACCCAGGGCATGGAAGTCGACCCCGGCTTCCAGGAGCACATCGACACGGCCAGGGACGAAGCACGCCTCGCCGCCGAGCG
>NZ_JAGMUO010000117.1:14041-14564 GCF_019049325.1 Streptomyces sp. AC512_CC834
GCGGCTCCGAAACCGGCACCCGACCCGACCCCGCAGGCCCCACCCGACGCGGCTCGGCATCCGGCACCCAGGGAATGGAAGTCGACCCCGGCTTCCGCGAACACATCGACACAGCCAGAGACGAAGCACGCACCGCCGCCGAGGAAAGGCGCCGCGCCGCCGAAGAAGAGGAAGCACGTCTCGCCGCCGAGCGTGCCGCCGAAGAAGCACGCCTCGCCGCCGAACGCACCGCCAAGGAAGCCCGCCTCGCCGCCCTCGCCGCCAGCTTCACCCCGTCGCCGGGACGCACCCGACACGGCTCCGAAACCGGCACCCGACCCGACCCCGCAGGCCCCACCCGACGCGGCTCGGTGTCCGGCACCCAGGGCATGGAAGTCGACCCCGGCTTCCAGGAGCACATCGACACGGCCAGGGACGAAGCACGCCTCGCCGCCGAGCGTGCCGCCGAAGAAGCACGCCTCGCCGCCGAACGCACCGCCAAGGAAGCCCGCCTCGCCGCCCTCGCCGCCAGCTTCACCCCGTC
>NZ_JAGMUO010000117.1:14574-142934 GCF_019049325.1 Streptomyces sp. AC512_CC834
ACGTGCCGCCGAAGAAGGACGCCGGGCCGCCGAAGAAGAGGAAGCACGCCTCGCCGAAGAACGCGCGGCCGCGGAGAGAGCACGCCTCGCCGCCGAACGCGCCACCGCCGAAGAGGCACGCATCGCCGCCCTCGTGGCCCGCTTCCCTCCGTCGGGACGCACCCGACGCGGCTCAGACTCCGGCACCCGGCCCGACCCCGCAGGCCTCACTCGACGCGGCTCCGAAACCGGCACCCAGGGCATGGAAGTCGACCCCGGCTTCCAAGAACACGTCGACACGGCCAGGGACGAAGCACGCACCGCCGCCGAAGAACGCGAGGCCGAAGAGGCACGCCGCGCCGCCGCCGAGGCCAGGTCGGAGGCCAGGAGTGAGCGCCTGAAGGCAGTCGCCGAGAACGCGGACCAGGGGAAGAGGGTCCTCGACCCCGCGGACGCCTTGGGCAAGGGTTTCCAGGCCCCCACCGCCGCCGGCCTCGGCCAGGAGGCCACCGCCGCAGCGTCCTCCGCCCCGAAGAACGACACGGCCGCCGCCGCGGACGCCTCCGCCCTGAAGCACGACGCCTCCGCCGCGGGGGTCTCCGGCGCATCGCTGAGCGCCGGCACGGAGCTCCTCTCCTTCGGGGCCAGCGTCGCGGATTCGTTCAGGAATCTGAGGACAGCCCTGCGGAAGGGGAGCGGAGCCGGCTACCACAACGCACATAAGAAGGGCAAGACCAAGGCGACCGACGCGGGCGTCAGTGTCGCCAGTACGGGTGCCAACGCCGGCGCCATCGCCAAGGACGCGGTCAAGCTCCAGGGCGTGGCAAGCACCGCGGCCTCCGCCGAAGCGAGCGGTGTTCTCAGCGCCGTCGCAGGTCTGGCGAAGAGCATCCGGGCCGTCGGCAAGGTCGGGGGAGCGTCCCGCAAGCACAGGAACCTGAAGAGGCTCGGAGATGCCAACGTCACCCACGCCGAACTGCTGGGCCGACTGGAGGCCGAGGCGAACACCGCGGAGCGGAACGCCAAAACCGCGTACGAGGCCGTCACGGCGCTCGCGGCGGACAACGCCGGTCGCCCACTGGAGGAGTGGAGGCCCGCGCTCGACGCCACCGCGGCCGACTACGAGGCGGCGGCGCAGCTCGAGACCCAGGCCAAAATCGCCCACCTCAGGGTCGTGCGAGACCTGGAAACTCTGACCGGCACCACGAAGCTCGCGAAGAAGAAGCAAGTCTCCAAGATCGCCAAGGAGGCGGGGGGCGGCGTCGTGGGCGAGGGCCTCAAGGGCGCGGGCGGCATCGCCACCGTGGCCATCGTCGCCACGGGAGCTCTGGCGTCCAACCCGGCCGGTTGGATCATCGCCGGGGTGGGGGCGGGCCTCGTCGTCACCGTCGCCGGTTACAAGGGAGGCCGGGCGGCCACCAAGCGTTTCCAGGAGGCCCACCACCCCGAGCGTTACACGCCGGAGGGCGAGGAAACGCCGGTGGCCCAGCCCACCTGGGAATCGCTGAAGCACGCCATGAAGGTCTGGAAGAAGGTGTCGAGGCACGAGCGCCAACTGGCGGCGCACAAGATCTACAACATGGCCTCGAGCCCCGACACGGCGCCCGAACTGCGCCGCTCCGCCCTGGACCTGCTGGTAGCGATCAAGTGCGGCCCCGAGAAGCACAAGATGGAACAGGGGCCGTGGGAGGCGAGCCTCATGGACCCGGCGGGCAAGAACGATTGGATCAAGGAGATCACGGACCAGCTCAGCTCCGGATCGTGAGGGAGCGGGTTGGAGCGGGTTGGAGCGGGGCGAGACGGGGCGGGGTGCCTGCGATGACAGCCCCGCTCCCGGCCCGCAGCACCTGCCGCCCGTAGCACCGCCCCCGGAGCACCGCCGCCGCAGCACCGGCCGGTCGAATCGGTCGGTCGGATCAGCCGGCGGACGGCTGCTCGCGCAGCGTCTCCCCCAGCGCCTCCCGCAGGCCGATCGGCTCCCGGCCCAGCAGCTCGGCCAGGGTCGAGTCGACCATGGAGAACTCGCCCGCGCGGGCGGCGGCGAAGATGCCCAGGAGATGGTCGGCCGACTCCGCGGGGACGCCGTTGCCCACCAGTTGGTCCCGGAACGGGGCGTCGGGTGCGGTGGTGCGGGTGAAGGTGCGGCCGGTCACCTCGGTGGCGATGCCCGCGATGTCGTCGAAGGTGAGCGCCCGGGAGCCGGTGAGCGGCGGGGTGGGGCCCTCGAAGCAGCCCTCGTCGGCCAGGATGGCGGCCGTCGCCTCGGCGAGGTCGGCGTGGGCGGTCCAGGCGACCGGTCCGTCGGCGGGGAGCACGATCTGGCCGGACTCCACCGCGCGTTCGAGGAAGAGCGCGGCGCTGGCGGCGTAGAAGCCGTTGCGCAGCGAGGTGTACGGCACGCCGCTCTCGCGCAGTATCTCCTCGGTGGCGGCGTGGTCGCGGCAGGACTGGAAGTGTGACGCCTCACCGGCTCCCATCTGGCTGGTGTAGAGGATGCGGCGGGCGCCCGCCGTGACGGCCGCCTCGATCGCGGCCCGGTGCTGCTTGACGCACTCCTCGCCCATCTTGTCCACGGACACGACGAGGACCTGCGAGGCGCCCTCGAAGGCGTGGGCGAGGCTCGCGGCGTCCGTGAAGCTGCCCCGCCGTACCCGCACGCCCTGGTCGGCGAAGGCCCGCGCCTGCGGCTTCTCCGGATCGCGGACGCTGACGCCGATCTGGTCCGCCGGCACCCGGTTGAGCAGGTGCTCGACGATCTGACGGCCCAGCTTGCCGGTGGCTCCAGTCACGATGATCATGATTCGCTCCAGTGTTCACAGAGGTTTGTTTCCAGCGGAATCACTTCCACGGTAACACCGATAATTACGATGGGAACACTGACGCGATATCGTTGATTCATGCCATCTCGTTCCGACCAGACCCGGCAGCGGGTCATCGAGGCCGCCATCGGCCTGCTGACGCGCGGGGGGCGCGACGCGGTCACCACGCGCGCGGTCGCCGAGGCGGCGGGGCTGCAGCCGCCGGCCATCTACCGGCTGTTCGGCGACAAGGACGGGCTGCTGGACGCGGTGGCCGAGCACGGCTTCGCGACCTTCCTCGCCGGCAAGCGCGTCGACCCCGACCCGCCGGACCCCATCGCGGACCTGCGGGCCGGCTGGGACGTCGCGGTCGAGTTCGGTCTGGCCAATCCCGCGCTGTACACGCTGATGTACACCGAGCCCACCAGAACGGGGTCGGCCGCCTTCAGGACCGGCATGGAGGTCCTCATGGGCCGGATCCGGCGCCTCGCCGCCGGTGGCTGGCTGCGCGTGGACGAGGAGCTGGCGGCCCAGATCATTCACGCCACGGCACGCGGCGCGGTGCTCACCTGGCTGTCCCTGCCCGCGGACCGGCGCGACCCGGCCCTGTTCACCACCCTGCGGGAGTCCATGGTCGCCGCCGTCACCCGCGAACGTCCGGCCGTACGGGACGCGGGCCCGGCGGGCGCCGCCCGCGCCCTGCGCGCCGCCCTCCCCGACCAGACGGCGCTCAGCGACGCGGAGCAGCGGCTGCTGAGCGAGTGGCTGAGGCGCCTCGCCGACGACGGCTGATCCTCTACCAAAGTTCCGCGGGCGGGGCCAACGCCCTTTTCAGCCACAGGTGTTCGACTGCCATCCGGGCATTTTTCGCGTCAAACCTCCGGTGGCTCCGGCTTGCAGTCACGAGGCTGACACGAGGTGTGAGCACAAGCGGTAGGGTCCCTTCCCGTACGTCGAACGCCGGTCGTGGATACGGGTGTTCGAGGCGGCTCGGGTGCGCGGTCCTGGTCCGTTTCGAGTCCGCGTCGTCGTCGCCCCCTCTGCTCGTACCGGCCCTCGCGTGTTCCCTGGAGATCCATGTCGTGCGCTCTCGCCGCCGCCGGGTCGTTCCGGCCTGTTGAGGCTCGCGGGCATCACCGCCGCCGGCCCCCGGCGCCCTCCGCCTCACCCCTTGCTCGGCCCCTCCGCGCCTCGGCCTCCCTCCCCCACACCGACGGCTTCCGATCCGTGAGGACCTGATGACTGAACTGATACTGACCGCCACCGCGGCGCTGGCGGTGGCCGCGGTCGGGGCCGCGTGGCATTTCCGGCGCAAGGGCGGGCAGGCCCGGCGCCGGGCCGAGCTGCTGCGCGAGCACGCCGACCGGCTCACCCTGCAACTCGTCGCGGCCGAGCAGTGCGTGCAGCACCTCACGACCACCGTGATCCCGGCGGCGGCAGCAGCGAAGGACGGGCGGGGGGCTGCGGGCCCCGAGGGCGGGCTGCTGGTGCCGGCGCAGCTCGAGGGGACCCCGCTCGCCGAGCGGCTGCGGGCCGTCCCCGGGTCGGTCGCCGCCGCGGTGGAGGACGTACGGGCCCAGGAGCGGACGGCCGCCGGGCAGGCCGCGGCCCGGACCGCCGACCACGTACGGCAGGACACCGAGCTGCGGATCGCACAGGTACGGCACGAGTCCGTCGGCGTGGCCCGGGCCGCCGTGCGCGGCTTCGCCAACAACGTCGTGGCGCGGTCGGCGAGGCTGGGCCGGGCCGTCAGCCACGGCGTACGGCGGCACATCTCGGACGAGGCGTACGCGACGCTGGTGGAGATCGACCACCTCGCGCAGCAGATGCTGCTCACGGCGTCGGGGTACTCCGTACTCGCCGGGGACAAGCTGTCCCGGCGCTGGCCCGCCACCACGCTGACCGACATCGTGCGCGCCGCCATGGGCCGCATCGAGGGGTACGAGCGGATCAAGCACCCCGAGATGGGATCCGTCGTGGTCGAGGGCCGCGCGGTGGAGGCGATCGTGCACGCGCTCGCCGTACTCCTGGACAACGCGCTGCGCTACTCGCCGCCCGCCGCCAGTGTCCACGTCTCGCTCGAACAGGGGCACCACGCCTGCTTCCTGATCGTGGACGACGCGGGACTGCGCATGGACGACGAGCGGCTGCTGTGGGCCAGTGACGTGATGTCCGGCGAGCAGCGCGACGACATCACCCGGCTGGGCGCCCACCCCCAGACCGGGCTGCGCGTGGCGTCCCTGCTGGCGGAGAGCTACGGCTTCCGCGTCGAGCTGACCGCGCCGAACATCTACCAGGGAACCCGGGCCATGGTCGTCCTGCCGAAGAACCTGCTCGCCGACCCGGCGACGACCCATCCGGCCACCACACCCGCCGCCGTGCCGGGCGCCATACGTGCCGCCCCGGCCGCCGCCGTGCCAGCGGCCGTGCCCGGCGCCCAGCCCGGCGCCGTGCCTACCGCCGTACCCGCGGCCGTACCCGGCGCCGTACCTGCCGCCGTGCCCGGCGCCGTGACCGCCCAGCCCGCCGCCGTGCCCGGCGCCAAACCTGCCGCCCAGCCCGGCCCCGTGACCGCCCAACCCGCGGCCGAGCCCACCGCCACACCCGCCGCCGCGACGGGCGCCCCGACCGGCCGCGGCCTCGCACCGTCGACCCCGGCCGCCACACCCACCGCCGTACCTGCCGCCCAGCCCGACGCCACACCCGCCCCCGCATCCGCCGCCGCGACCGGCGTCGCCCCGGTCGGCGCCGACTTCGCGCCGTCGGCCCTGGTCGCCGAACCCGCGCCGCCGGCCCCCGACGCGGAGCCCGCGGTGGCTCTCGCCGCGGAGCCACCGCGACCGGATTCGGGGTCGGAATCCGTACCGGAGCACGGGCCCAGAGAGCACGGGCCCAGAGAGCACAGGTCCGGGGAGCGCTGGCCCAGGGAGCACGGGCCCGAGGGCGGATCGCCCGCCCCGCATCCCGCTGGCGAACCGACCCCCGCTCCGGAACCGGCCGCCGCGCCCGCGACCACCACCGCCAGCGGTCTGACCGTCCGGCGGCGTTCCACCGCGCCCGCCCCGGCGCGGCGGCCCGCCGCATCGGACGACACCGAGCCCGGCCGGCCCACCGTCGCCGCGGCCTGGGCGGCGGGGACCCGCCTCGGTCGGCAGGGGGAGGCCGGACCCGCCGACACCGGCGCCGACGCCACGCACACCGCCGGCCGCGACGCCGCTCACGACGAAGGACACTGATCGTGCAAGACACACACACCAACAGCCTGGGCTGGCTGCTCGACCAGGAACTCGGCACCGTCGAAGGCGTCCGCTACGCCGTACTGATGAGCAGCGACGGCCTGTTGAAGGCCCGGACCGTGACGATCGGCCAGGACGACGGGGAGAAGTTCGCCGCGCTGACGGCGGCGCTGCGGGCGGCGGGCAAGGCCTGGGACGAGTTCACCGGCGGTGCGGGCATGCGCCAGTTGCTGATCGAGTCGGTCGGCTGCATCGGCCTGACGACCACCGCCGCGAAGAACACCATGCTGTCGGTGTGCACCACGGGCCCGGACGCCGACGTCGGGCTGATCTCCCACCACATGGTGCGCCTCGCCACCCGGGTCGGACACGAGCTGACCACGGAGGAGCGCGTCCCGGTCGCGGAAGGCGGCTCACCGGTATGAGCGGGCCGCGGCGTGACCCCGACATGGTCAGGCCCTACGTCCGCACCCAGGGCCGGATCCGCGCACGCGAGGACGTTCGCCTGGAGAGCGTGGTCATCGCCGCGACCGGTCCCACGGACACCCTCGGCCCGGACGCCCGCCGGGTGATGCGGCTGTTCGCGGGCGCGGACGGCGGCCTGGCCGTCGCCGACATCGCCGCCGCGCTGGAACTGCCGCCCTCCACGGTCCGCATCCTCGTCTCCTCGCTGATGGACTCCGGCCACCTCTCGAGCCCGGTCCCCGCGGCCGACGACGAACCCGACTTCGACCTGTTGCAGGAGGTACTCCGTGGGCTCCGCTCCATGGTCTGACCCGCCCGTCGCCTACGTCCCGGCCACGGTGACGCGGTCGGCCAAGATCGTGGTCGCGGGGGGCTTCGGCGTCGGCAAGACGACATTCATCGGCAGCGTCTCGGAGGTGCGGCCGCTGCGGATGGAGGAACCGATCACGCAGGCCAGCGCCGGTGTGGACGACCTGCGCGGCACCCCGCACAAGACGACGACCACCGTGGCGATGGACTTCGGCCGCATCCACCTGGCCGACGGGCGGCTCGCGCTGTACCTGTTCGGGCTGCCGGGGCAGTCCCGTTTCCAGCCGCTGTGGGAGGACCTGGCCCAGGGCGCCCTCGGCTGTCTCGTGCTGGCCGACACCCGCGACCTCGACGCCTCCCACGACGCCCTCGGTCTGCTGGACGGCGCGGGCATCCCGTACGCCGTCGCCATCAACACCTTCCCCGGCGCCCCGGGTTACCCCGAGCCCGAACTGCGCGAGGCGCTGGCCCTCGAACCCGCCACGCCCCTGACGGTGTGCGACGCCCGCGACCGCACGTCCTCCCTGCACGCCCTGATCACGCTCACGGAGTACCTCTCCGCACACCGTTCAGCCGCCCTCCTGGAGTCCCGCCGATGACGTTGCCCTCCACCGAGCCCGCGCCGACCACCCCACCGGGCCGGATCGCCCTGTACGCCCCGGAGTTCGCCGACGACCCGCACGCCGCCTACCGGCGCATGCGGCGCACCCACGGCCCGCTCGTCCCCGTCGACCTGGCGCCCGGGGTCCCCGCGACGCTGGTGATCGGCTACTACCAGGCCCGCCGCATCCTCAACGACCCGCTGCACTTCCCGGCCGACCCCCGCGCCTGGGAGAAGCTGATCCCGGCGACCTGCCCGGTGCGGCCGATGATGGAGTGGCGGCCCAACGCGCTGCGTTCGGGCGGCGCCGAACACGCCCGCTACCGGGCCGCGAACACCCAGGCCATCGACCACGTCGACCAGCACGGGCTGCGGGCCCTGGTCGAGAAGGTCGCCGACGGTGCCATCGACGGGTTCCGCGGCGTCGGCTCGGCGGACCTGCTCACGCAGTACTCGTTCCCCATCGCCTTCAGCGTGCTGAGCGCGCTGCTCGGCTGCCCGGACGAGATCGGGCAGCGCATCGCCGACGGCATGGCGAAGATCTTCGACACCACCAACGCCGACCAGGGCAACCAGATCCTCGCCCAGGCCGTGTCCGACCTCGTGACCCTGCGCCGGCTCCACCCCGGCGACGACATCACGTCCCGCCTGACCCTCCACCCCGCCGAACTGAGCGACGAGGAGATGGGCCATCAGCTCGTCACGCTCTACGGCGCCGGGATCGAGCCCCTGACCAACCTGATCAGCAACACGATCCTGAAGATCCTCACCGACGACGAGTTCTCCGCGGACCTGCACGCCGGTCTGTCCACGGTGCGCGACGCCCTCGACGCCGTCCTCTACACCGACCCGCCGATGGCGAACTACTGCATCTCCTATCCCCCGTACCCCATCGACGTGGAGGGGGTGCTGCTGCCCGCCGACCAGCCGGTCGTGATCTCCATGGCGGCCGCGAACAACGACCCGGCCCTCACCGAGGGCATTCCCGCGGGCCACCACGCCGGCAACCGCGCCCATCTGGCCTGGAGCATCGGCCCGCACACCTGCCCCGCCCGCTCGCACGCCTACCTCATCGCGGAGACCGCGGTCACCCACCTCCTGGACGCGCTGCCCCGGACCGACCTCGCCCGGCCGCTCGCCGAACTGACCTGGCGCCCCGGCCCGTTCCACCGCGCCCTGGAATCCCTGCCCGTCACCTTCCCCGCCGTACACCACGCCGCACACTAAGGAGCCAGGCCATGGCGACCCAGCAGCCCGTCCTCGTCCTCGACCCCACCGGCGCCGGTCACCACGCCGAGCACCGTGCCCTGCGGGAGGGCGGCCCGGCGACACGCGTGGACGTCCTCGGGGTGGAGGCCTGGTCGATCACCGATCCCGCCCTCCTCAAACAGTTGCTCACCAGCCCCGACGTCTCCAAGGACGCCCGGGCGCACTGGCCCGCCTTCGGCGAGGTGGTCGGCACCTGGCCGCTCGCCCTGTGGGTGGCGGTGGAGAACATGTTCACCGCGTACGGACCCAATCACCGCAAGCTGCGCCGGCTGGTGGCACCCGCCTTCAGCGCCCGTCGCATCGCCGCGATGCGCCCTGCCGTCGAGGAGATGGTGACCGGGCTCGTCGACCGCCTCGCGGACCTCCCCGCCGGTGAGCCGGTCGACCTGCGGCAGGAGCTGGCCTACCCGCTGCCCATCGCGGTGATCGGTCACCTCATGGGCGTGCCCGAGGACCGGCGGGAGGGCTTCCGCGCCCTCGTCGACGGAGTCTTCGACACCACCCTGGACCAGAGCGAGGCACAGGCCAACACCGCCCGCCTGTACGGGGTTCTGGACGAGCTGATCGCCGCGAAGGGCGCCACCCCGGGCGACGACATGACGTCCCTGCTCATCGCCGCGCGGGACGACGAGGAGGACGGCGCCCGCCTCTCCCCCGCGGAGCTGCGCGACACCCTGCTGCTGATGATCAGCGCCGGTTACGAGACCACCGTCAACGTCATCGACCAGGCCGCGCACACCCTGCTGACCCGCCCCGACCAGCTCGCACTGGTCCGCAAGGGCGAGGTCACCTGGGCGGACGTGGTCGAGGAGACGCTGCGCCACGAACCGGCGGTCAAGCACCTGCCCCTGCGGTACGCGGTCACCGACGTCGCCCTGCCGGACGGGCGGACCATCGCCCGCGGGGAGGCGATCCTCGCCTCGTACGCCGCCGCCAACCGCCACCCGGACTGGCACGAGGACGCCGACACGTTCGACGCGACACGCACGGTCAAGGAGCACCTGGCCTTCGGTCACGGCGTCCACTTCTGCCTGGGCGCGCCGCTGGCCCGCATGGAGGTGACCCTCGCCCTGGAGAGCCTCTTCGGCCGCTTCCCCGACATACGCCTCGCCGACCCCGCGGAGGAACTGCCGCCCGTGCCCTCCCTGATCAGCAACGGCCACCAGCGGCTCCCGGTCCTGCTGCACGCCGACTGAACGGCGGGCAGCGGGACACCGGGGGCCGATGGGCCAACGGGCCAGCAGGCTGGCGGGCCGGGCTTCAGCCGAACATTCCCGGCTCGTAGTCGCCCGCCGGCTGCTGCGTGATGACGTTCATACGGTTGTACGTGTTGATGATGGCGATCAGCCCGACCAGGGCGGTGAGCTGCTCCTCGTCGTAGTGCTCGGCGGCGTTCGCCCAGGCCTCGTCGGTGACACCGCCGCCGGCGTCGGCGATGCGGGTGCCCTGCTCGGTCAGTTCCAGGGCGGCGCGCTCGGCGTCGGTGAAGACCTTGGCCTCCCGCCAGGCGGCGATCAGGTTCATGCGCAGCGAGGTCTCTCCCGCCTTCGCCGCGTCCTTGGTGTGCATGTCGAGGCAGAAGCCGCAGCCGTTGATCTGGCTGGCACGGATCTTGACCAGCTCCTGGGTCGCGGCGGGCAGAGTGGATTCGCCCACGGTCTTGCCCGCGGAGTTGATGTGCCGCAGGAGCTTGCCCGCGAGCGGGTTGGCGAACAGGTTGAGGCGCGCTTCCATGATGAGTTCCTCCGTCATTGGTCATTGGTGATTGGTCGCTGGCTGTCGGCCTACACAGCTACGACGGACCGACGGGGGTGGGATGTGACAGGCCGGGCAAGGGCGCGTCTGTGACCTGCGTCTCACCCGTTTGGAGTAGTGCGTTCCATCAGCCGGCCCAGTGCCGCCGTCACGGCGTCCGGGCGTTCGTCCATCACCCAGTGGCCCGCGTCGTCCAGCATCGTCAGTTCGGCGCGGGGCACGGCCCCGGCCAGCTCGGTCGCGATCGCGGGGCTCAGGTACGGGTCCGCGCGGCCCCAGACGACCGCCGTCGGGCAGGAGATGCCGGCGAGGCCCCGGCGCAGCTCGGGGCGGGGCGGGGTGCGGTAGTCGCCGAAGTAGTGGAGCAGCCAGCGGCGGCCCTGTGGGGTGTCCATCCAGCCGACGTAGCCCTCCAGGACGTCGACGTCCAGGTGTCCGGCGCGCACGAGCGGCGCGAAGGAACGGCGGTGGATGGCGGCGTAGGGCAGGCGCATCGCCGGGCGGCGGAGTACGGGGCTGCGTCCGGCGAGGCCGACCAGGCTGAACGCGGCGTACCAGCGGCGGGTGAACGTGGCCTGCGCGCGGCTGTTGAGGATCGCCAGCCGGCGCACCCGCCCGGGGTGGGTCTCGGCGAAGCCGAGGGCGAGGAAGCCGCCGTAGTCGTGGCCGACCAGGTTCACCGAGTCCAGCCCGAGCGCGTCCAGCAGCCGGCCGAGCCGGGCGACCTCCGTGTCGTAGTCGAAGGACAGGTGCAGCGGTCGGTCGGACGCGCCCCAGCCGAGGATGTCCGGGGCGACGACGCGGTGCCGGACCGACAGAGGTGGGATCTGGTGGCGCCAGCAGCGGTGGTCGGCCGGGTAGCCGTGCAGGAGCAGCACGGGCTCGGCGTGGGGCGGCCCCGACTCCCAGCAGGCCACGCGGGCGCCGTCCACCCGGACCGACCGGGCGCGGGACCGGTCCGGCCGGTCGGTGCCGGGACTCTGCGTACTCATCGGCTTGCTGCTCCCTCGTTTCCCTCGTTCACGTTCCACCTGTCCACCTGACCACCGTCCCCGCTCCTCAACTGGGCGGATACCCCGAGGTGTCGCGCTCAGGGCACGATGTTCGGCCAATCGGGCGGCGCTCACCCCGGCGCGAGCGCCGTGCCCGGTGAGGATTAGCCTCGGTTCCAGAAGTCGGTGCGGCAGCAGGAGCAGGAGGCAGCATGGCGAAGGTTCCCAGCTCGGTGGTGGCCGCGGGCGGTCTCGTCGGCGGGTACGGCGTGGCCCGCTGGACGAAGAAGCGGCAGCTCGGCGGGGTCGTGCTCGCCGTGGCCGGGGCGGCTGCCGCGCAGCAGTGGCGGGAGCGGGCGGGCGGCCGGGCCGCGGGCGCGCTGAGCGCCGCGTACGTCGCCGGGTTCGCCGGGTCCCACCCGCTGGCCAAGAAGGTGGGCGCCTGGCCCGCCGTGTTCGGTGTCGCCGGTGCGGTGGCGCTGGCCTCGTGGGCGGTCGCCGACCGGCGGGCCTGAGCACCGCGCGGCCGACGCCGGTCAGGACATGTGGGTCAGGACGTTGATCACGCGGCCGTTCGGATCCCGTACGAAGAAGCGCCGTACGCCCCACTCCTCGTCCTGCGGCTCCCGTACGATCTCGGCGCCCGACGCGACCACCTGGTCGTACACCGCGTCCACGTCCTCGACCTCCACGCTCAGGTCGGGGACGACGGGCGCGGTGCGTTCCTCGGTGAAGAGGCTGATCTGGGCGGTGGGGTTGGACGGGGAGGCCAGGGTCGTCACCCAGCCCATGTCCATGACCTCCTCGAAGCCGAGCAGGCCGTAGAAGTCACGGCTCGTCTGCCACTGCTCCTCGGCCTCGACGTGGATGTTGGGGACGATCCTTCGGATGCTCATCGGGGGCTCCTCACCCATTCTCTCGGCTCCTCACCGCTCCGCCACCGTCGACAGCGGTTCCGCGATGTCCTCCAGCGAACGGCGTTCCGCCTTGACCGCGAGGAACGCCGCCACCAGCCCGGCCGCGCACATCAGTCCCGCGCCGATCTGGAAGGCCAGGACAGTGTCGCCGACCACGCCGGACTCCGTCAGGTTCGCGAAGAGCAGCGGGCCGCTGATACCGCCGGCGGCGGTACCGAGAGCGTAGAAGAAGGCGATGGCCATCGCGCGGGTCTCCATGGGGAAGATCTCGGAGACGGTCAGGTACGCGCTGGAGGCGCCCGCCGAGGCGAAGAACAGCACCACGCACCAGCAGGCCGTCATCGTGCTGGCCGTCAGCGAGCCGCGGTCGAAGAGCCAGGCCGTGCCGAAGAGCAGGATGCCGGAGATCAGATAGGTGCTGGAGATCATGATCCGGCGGCCGACCGTGTCGAAGAGGTGGCCGAGGAGCAGCGGGCCGCAGAAGTTTCCGGCGGCGATGACGGCGAAGTAGTAGCCGGTGCTGCCGGTCGGCACGTCGAAGAACGTGATGAGGATGGTGCCGAAGCCGAAGGTGATGGCGTTGTAGAGGAAGGCCTGGCCGATGAAGAGGGAGAGGCCGAGGACCGCGCGGCGCGGGTAGCGGCGGAAGACGGTCTTGGCGATCAGGCCGAAGCCGATGCTCTTGCGCTGGTGGATGGTGATCTCACCGGCCGGTGGCGGCAGTTTCTCGCCCTTCTCCGCCTCGATCTCCCGTTCGACGGAGGAGACGAGTCTGTCGGCCTTCTCGCCCTGGCCGTGGATGAACTGCCACCGTGGGCTCTCCGGGACGTGCCGCCGCACCAGGAGCACCACCAGGCCCAGGAGCACACCCATGGCGAAGCTGAGCCGCCAGCCGAGGTCCTTGGCGAAGATGTCGGTGTCCAGCATCACGATGGACAGCAGCGCGCCGCCGATCGCGCCCAGCCAGTAGCTGCCGTTGATGATCAGGTCGACCCGGCCCCGGTAGTGGGACGGGATCAGCTCGTCGATCGCGGAGTTGATCGCCGCGTACTCGCCGCCGATGCCGAAGCCGGTGAGGAAGCGGAAGAGGAAGAACCACCAGGACTCGAAGGAGAGCGCGGTCAGCGCGGTCGCCGCCAGATAGACCACCAGTGTGATCATGAACAGCTTCCGGCGGCCGTGCCGGTCGGTCAGCCAGCCGAAGAACAGCGCCCCGGAGCACGCGCCCGCCACGTACAGGGCGGCGGCGAGGCCGGTGATCTGGGCCGAGCTGATGTCGAGGCCGCTGCCGTCCTCGGCGATGCGCCCGGCGACATTGCCGACGATCGTGACCTCGAGGCCGTCCAGGATCCAGACGGTGCCCAGGCCGATGACGATCATCCAGTGCCATCGCGACCAGGGCAGCCGGTCCAGACGGGCCGGGACGGCCGTGGTGACGGTACCGGTGGAGGCGGGCACCGAGCCCGACGACGACGCTTCCGCTGCCATGGCTCCCTCTCCGTCGGGCTCCGCCGAGCGAACGCCTCCCGTGTGCCCGGCACCGGGAGGAACACGCCACCGCGCCGGGAGGCCTGCGAGAGGCCCGGGGCCCGTCGGACGGGGGCTACGCCCCCAGCATGCGGGAGACCGTGTAGATCAGCAGCCCGGCCAGCGAACCGACCACCGTGCCGTTGATGCGGATGAACTGGAGGTCGCGGCCGATGTTCGCCTCGATCTTCTTCGTGGTGTGCTCCGCGTCCCAGCTCGCCACCGTGTCCGTGATCAGCGAGGTGATCTCCTTGCGGTAGGTGGTGACCACGTACACCGCGGCGCCCTCCACCCACCCGTCGACCTTGCCCTGCACCTTGGGGTCGGAGGCCATCCGGGCGCCCAGGGACAGCAGCGAGGCCCGGACCCGCAGGCGCAGTTCGCTGCGCTCGTCCTCCGCCGCCGAGACGATCATGGATCGTACGGCCGTCCAGGCGGACGCGATCAGATCCTGGACCTCACCGCGGCCCAGCACCTCGGTCTTCAGCCGCTCCACACGCGCGCGCGTGTCCGTGTCGGACTGGAGGTCGGAGGCGAAGTCGGTGAGGAACCGGTCGAGGGCGCCGCGCGCGGGGTGGGCGGGCATGTCGCGCATCTCGGTGACGAAGCGCAGCAGCTCCTTGTAGACGCGGTCGCCGATCCGCTTGTCGACGAACCGGGGCGTCCACCCGGGTGCCCCGCCCTGTACGGCGTCCATCACGGAGTCGCCGTGCAGGATCAGCCAGTCGTGGGCGCGGGAGACGATCAGGTCGACGGCGCGTCTGTGGCCGCCGTCGGCGACGACCCGGTCCAGCATCTTGCCGATGCCGGGGGCGATCTCCTGGGCGTCGGCACGGCGCGTGATCGCCTCGCCGACCACCGCCTGCACGTCGGAGTCCCGCAGCACGGTGAGGGCGCCGCGCAGGGCGGCGGACAGCTCGGCCGTCACCCGGTCGGCGTGTTCGGGCACGGCGAGCCAGGCGCCGAGCCGGCTGCCGATGCCGACGGCGCGCAGCCGCTGGCGTACGACGTCCTCGGAGAGGAAGTTCTCGCCGACGAACTCGCCGAGCGAGACACCGAGCTGGTCCTTCTTCTTGGGGATGATCGCGGTGTGCGGGATGGGAATGCCGAGCGGGTGCCGGAACAGGGCCGTGACCGCGAACCAGTCGGCGAGGGCGCCGACCATCCCGGCCTCCGCGGCGGCCGACACATAGCCCGCCCAGGCGCCCGCGCCGCGGTGGGAGGCCCACTCGGCCAGGACGTACACCACGGCCACGAACAGCAGCATGCCGGTGGCGGTGAGCTTCATACGGCGCACGCCGCGGCGCTTCTCCTCGTCGGCCGGGCTGAAGGAGGTCATCGCGCGGTCGCGGTACGCCCCCGCGGCGGGAGCACCGGTCCCCGCGCCCTCCGCGGCCCCTCCGGAACCGCCCGCCCCTCCGGAACCGCCGGCACCGCCGGGAAGTTCCGCCTTCGTGCGTTCCATCCGCTCCACCCGTTCGCTGATCCGTCCCGCACACATTGTCCCTTCCTGACCGACTCCTGGAACGGAACACAAGTTCCCGGCGTCTGTCCGGAAGGGGGAACGCCCGGGGCTCCTGCGGCCTTTCCCCGCCCCATGACGCATCATGGGTTCATCGGACCGGAGCCTCGGGGCTCCCCTCGCCCGAGGAGAACAACACAGCATGACCCGGGGTCGTGACGGAGGTGCGGGGGCGCCTCCCACCAAGCACCGTGCCCTGCTCGCGGCGATCGTCACCCTGATAGTGGCGATCTCCGCGGCCATATACGCCGGAGTGTCCGCGGACGGCGGCGGCAGGGACCGCACACCGCTCGCCGGCGGCCGTCTCCCGCGGGGTGACGTCGCCCCCGCCTCCACGGGCACCTGGGTCGGCGCCTGGGCCACCTCGCCCGCCGCCGCCGAGCCGGGCACCGAGACGACCGGCATGGCGGGCCGCTCCGTGCGCAACGTCGTGCACACGAGCATCGGCGGCACCAGCGCGCGGATCACCCTGTCCAACCTCTACGGGCAGTCCCCGCTGACCGTCACGCACGCCTCCATCGCCCTGGCCGCAGGACCCGACACCGCCGCCGCGATCGCCGACACCATGCGCCGGCTGACCTTCGGCGGCAGCGCGCGGGTGATCATCCCGGCGGGCGGACAGGTGATGAGCGACATCGCCCGCATCGCCGTCCCCTACGGTGCGGACGTCCTGGTCACCACGTACTCCCCCATCCCGTCCGGGCCGGTGACCTACCACCCGCAGGCCCGGCAGACCAGCTACCTCGCCGACGGCGACCGCACGGCGGGCGTCACCGGCGTCGCCTACACCACGCCGACGCCGTACTGGCGCTACCTGACCGCGCTGGACGTACTGAGCCACGAGGCCGACGGCACCGTCGTCGCGTTCGGCGACTCGATCACCGACGGCTTCGGGTCCGAGGTCGGCGCCAACCACCGCTGGCCCGACATCCTCGCCGGGCGGCTGCACGACGCGGCGGACGCCGGCGAGGACGCGCCCCACTACAGCGTCGTCAACGAGGGCATCAGCGGAAACCGCGTCCTGACCAGCAGGACGGGGCGGCCCGCCGACAACCCGAGCGCGCTCAGCAGGTTCGAGCGGGACGTACTGAGCCGCACCAACGTCAAGGTCGTCGTCATCGTCCTCGGCGTGAACGACATCCTGCACAGCCCCGAACTCGCCGACCGCGACGCCATCCTCACCGGCCTGCGCACCCTGGTCGACCAGGCGCACGCCCGGGGACTGAAGGCCGTCGGCGCGACGATCATGCCGTTCGGCGGCTACGGCGGCTACACGGAGGCCCGGGAGACGATGCGGCAGGAGATCAACGAGGAGATCCGCTCCGGCCGGGTCTTCGACGCGGTCGTCGACTTCGACAAGGCCCTGCGCGACGCCTACGACCCACGCCGGTTCCGCTCCGACTACGACAGCGGCGACCACCTGCACCCCAGCGACAAGGGATACGCGCGCATGGGCGAGATCCTCGACCTGGACACACTGAAGGGGGCCGCTCCGATCGCGGCGTAGGGGCCGGCGGGACTCAACGGGGCCCGGCGGAACCCGGCGGGACCGGCGAGAACGACCTCGCCCGGCTCAACCCTCGCCGCGCCTGCGGCGGTCCCGGTCCTCCCGGCGCAGTTCGCGCTACTCGCGGCGCTCGTCGCTGCGCCCATCGAGGCGCAGGGGCCGGCGGGACCCTGCGGGACCGGCGGAAGCCGACCTGGACCGGCAGGACCCGGCAGGACCCGGCTGGACCGGCGGGAACGACCTCGCCCCGCTCAGTCCTCGCCGCGCCTGCGGCGGTCCCGGTCCTCGCGGCGCAGTTCGCGCTGCTCACGGCGTTCGTCGCGCTGCTCGCGGCGTTGGTCATGGTGCTCGCGCAGCATGTCCCGGTGGCCCTCCAGCATCCTGTCGTGGGCCCCCTCCACGTCCTCCCGGAAGGAGGAGTGCAGCTCCCGCATCTCGGCCCTGCGGTCCAGCTTCTCCTGCCGGCGCTCCTCCTTCAGCCGCTGCCGCTCCGCCCGCGCCATCTTGCGCTCGACGCCGACGCCGCCCCAGAAGGCGAAGCCCGTCACGACCACGCGCGGGGCGCCCGGATCCCCTGGGACACCCTCCTCGCGGTGGTCGAAGCCGCCCATGATCCCGATGCCGCGCACTACGACCTCGATGCCCGGCGGCACGGTCACCTGCATCCCGCCCATGATCGCCACGCAGTTGATCACGACCTCGCGGTCCGAGAAGTCCGCCTCGCGCAGGTCGATCTCCCCGCCGCCCCAGAACGAGAAGGAGTTGAACCGCTTCGGCACCGTCCAGCGCCCCTTGCGCTGGAAGCCGGACATCACGGCGACCGCCCACGACGACGAGCCCTCACGGCCGGTGATCCGGCCCGCCCAGCCCTCACCGCGCCGCTCGGGCTCCTTGGTCATCGACACCCTGGGCATCTCGACCGCCGTACCGGCCGGCAGGTCCCTGGTGATCGGCGCCAGCTCGCCGTAGGTCCGCGCGCTGTACGTGGCGTCCAGCCGCTCCTCGAACTCGGTCATGTCCAGGCGCCCCTCCGCGAGGGCGTCCCGCAGGACCTCGGCGACTCGTTCACGGTCGGCGTCGGATGCGCGGAGTTCCGGGGCGTCGTCGGTCATGTACAGCAGCCTACGAGGTCACCGCGCCGGACACTACGCGCCCGCGCGTTCCGCGTACATCTTCGCGATCACCGACTCGATGTCCGGCTCCCGCACCGACAGGTCCACCAGCGGATACTCCGCCGCGATCCGCGCCACCAGCCCCGCCGCCGAAGCCGACGCCGGGAACGCCAGCCACTGCCGCGGCCCCTCCACCCGCACCACCCGCGCAGGCTCCGGCGCCTCGATCGGCGGCAACTCCCGCTCCAGGTCCACCACCAGAGTGCGTTCGCTCTCCCCCACCTCGTGCAGACCGGCCAGCGGACCGTCGTACATCAGCCGCCCGTGGTCGATCACCATCACCCGCGAGCACAACTGCTCGATGTCCTGGAGGTCGTGCGTGGTCAGCAGCACCGTCGTGCCGCGCTCGGCGTTCAAGTCCCGCAGGAACCCCCGCACCTTGGCCTTGGACACCACGTCCAGGCCGATCGTCGGCTCGTCCAGGTACAGCACCTCCGGGTCGTGCAGCAGCGCCGCCGCGATGTCCCCGCGCATCCGCTGCCCCAGCGACAACTGTCGCACCGGCACGTCCAGCAGCTCCTGGAGCTGGAGGAGTTCGACACAGCGGTCCAGGTTCACGCGGTAACGGGCGTCCGGGATGCGGTACATGCGGTGCATCAGCCGGTAGGAGTCGATCAGCGGCAGGTCCCACCACAGCGTCGTCCGCTGCCCGAAGACGACCCCCATACGCTGCGCCAGCCGGGTCCGCTCCCGGGACGGGTCGATCCCGGCCACCCGCAGCCGGCCGCCGCTCGGCGTCAGGATGCCGGTGAGCATCTTGATCGTCGTCGACTTCCCGGCACCGTTCGGCCCGATGTAGCCGACCATCTCGCCCCGCGCCACCGTGAACGACAGCCCGTCCACGGCCCGCACCTCACGCCGCTCCCGCTTCATGAAGCCGGTCTTCTTGCGCACGTCGAAGACCTTCTCGACGCCGGTCAGCTCGATGAAGGCCGCGCCCTGCGGCGCGGCGGTGTCCACCTCGGTCATCGCCGTCTGCTCCCTCACACCCTCAGCTCCCTCTGCTCCCTCTGCTCCCTCTGCTCCCGCACGCCCTCAGCTCCCTGTACTCCGGTACGAACGAAGCCCCGCCCGCCAGGCCAGCCCCGCCAGCGCACAGCAGGCCACCGCCACGAGCGGCGACGTGAAGGCCACCCACTCCGGCAGGTCCAGCGGGAAGGGCCGGTCCAGCACATAACCCGCCGGCAGCCAGTTGACGAAGGCCAGCGGCATCACGAAGGTCACCCCCCGCACCAGGTCCAGCGCGAACACCGTCGGCGGATACTGCAGCATCGTCGTCCCGCCGTAGGTGAACGCGTTCGACACCTCCGACGCGTCCTGCGCCACGAACTGGAACGCCGCCGCCGCCACGAACACGGCGCAGAAGATCCCGGCCCCGCCGAGCAGCATCACCGGCATCAGCAGCAGCTTCGCCGCCGTCCAGTCGATGTCCAGCAGCACCAGGGCGTAGACCAGCACCAGCACCCCCTGCGCCAGCCGGCCCAGCCGGCGCAGCGCGAACCGGTCCGCCGCCACCTGCGCCAGCACCGGCGCCGGGCGCACCAGCAGCGTGTCCAGCGTGCCGTCGCGCACCCGCCGGCCCAGCCGCTCCATCGAGCCGACCGCCAGATCGGCCAGCCCGAAGGAGACCCCGGCCGCCCCGTACAGGAACGCCACCTCGCCCAGCGACCAGCCACCCAGCGCGTCGACACGGGAGAACATCAGCAGGATCGCCACGAAGTCCAGCGCGGTCGCCGCGAAGTTCCCGAACGTCGTCAGCGCGAACGACGTCCGGTACGCCATCGTCGACCTGATCCACATCGTGGCGATCAGGCCGTACGCGCGCACCCCCTCCGCGACCCGCCCGCGCTCCCCGGCCACCCGCGCCGTCTCAGCCACCCTGGACCACCACCCGTCGCGTCGCCGCCGACTGCATCAGCCGCCCCACCGCCAGCAGCGCCGCCGCCCACCCGGCCTGGAAGACGAACGTCCCCAGCGCGTCGGTCTCACCGAGGAGCACGTCCGCCGGCGCCTGGAGCAGCGACGACCACGGCAGCATCCGGACCACCTCACCGAGCGCACCCGGGAACACGTTCAGCGGAAGCAGCATCCCCGAGCAGAAGAATCCCGCGAGCCACGCCATCTGCGTCACCCCCATGCCGTCCATCAGCCAGAACGCCGAGAGCGCCACCAGATACCGCAGCGCGAAACTGACCACCGCCGCCAGCACCACCGCCACCAGGAACGCCGCCCACACGGACACCTCCCGCGGCAGCGCCACCGGGAAGACCAGCGACCCGAACGCGAACGGCAGCACCCCGCGCCCCAGCAACTGGAACACCGCCCGCCCCACGTCCGCCGCCAGCCACCACATCTGAAGGTCCACCGGACGGTACAGATCGACGGCGACATCACCCGTACGGATGCGCTCCATCAACTCGTCCTCGAACCCGCCGCCCCCGATCGCCAGCGCCGCCAGCAGCGCCTGCCCCAGCCACACGAAGGTCACGGCCTGCGCCTGGTCGTACCCCCCGAGCTGCGGTTTCTCGTCCCACAGGGCCAGATAGGTGTATACCAGGATCAATCCGAAGACCGTGTTGGTGAACACCCCGGCCGCGGTGGCCGCCCGATACGTCGCGTACCGTCGAAATCCACCCGCCGCGACGGCCACGTACAGCCGCCCGGAGCCCACAGGGGCCACATCCACAGCCCTCCCCCTCCGATCGGCACCAAAGCGCAGGAGCCTAGTCCGACCGCGACGGCCGGTGCCACGGAATTTCACGGGTGTGCCGTCGAGTGGGAACGGAACGCCCGGTGCGAGAGTCTTCATCAGAAGAACCTCAGACGTCGCCAGACGACTCAGACGACCCAAAATCCGCACGAAGCGAAACAGGAGTCCGTGCACGACATGAGTGACGAGCCGCAGCCGCAGCAGCCGCACCAGGGCTGGGCGCCGAGAGAGCCACAGGCGGCCGGCGAGGATCGGACGGACCGGACGGGCCAGGCAGACCAGGCAGGCAAGCCCGGGAAGCCGAAGCGGCCCAAGCGGCCCAAGCGCACCGGATGGCGCCGGCTGATCCCGACCTGGCGCATCGTGCTGAGCACCGTCGTCATCGGCCTCCTGCTGATCGTCGGCGGCTTCTTCCTCGGCTACCACCTCGTGCAGATCCCCGCCGCCAACGCGCTCGCCACCAAGCAGTCCAACGTCTACCTGTACGCCGACGGCAGCGTCCTCGCCCGCGACGGCGAGGTCAACCGGGAGAGCGTCGGCCTCGCCCGCATCTCCAAGGACGCCCAGCACGCCGTCCTGGCCGCCGAGGACCGCGACTTCTACACCGAGTCCGCCATCGACCCCGCAGCGATGCTCCGGGCCGGCTGGAACACCGCCACCGGCAAGGGCAAGCAGTCCGGCTCCACGATCACCCAGCAGTACGTGAAGAACTACTACCTGGCCCAGGACCAGACCATCACCCGCAAGGTGAAGGAGTTCTTCATCTCGATCAAGCTCGACCGCGAGACGAGCAAGAGCGAGATCCTCGAGGGCTACCTCAACACCAGCTTCTTCGGCCGCGGCGCCTACGGCATCCAGTCCGCCGCCCAGGCCTACTACGGCATCGACGCCAAGGACCTCAGCGCCGCCCAGGGCGCCTACCTCGCCTCCCTGCTCAACGCCCCCAGCCACTACGACGTCGTCGCCCACCCCGAGAACAAGCCCGCCGCCGTGGCCCGCTGGAACTACGTCATGAACGGCATGGTCGAGCAGGACTGGATCAGCCCCTCCGAACGCGCCGCCGCGAAGTTCCCCAAGCCCAAGCAGTCCACCATCTCCACCAACATGTCCGGACAGCGCGGCTACGTCGTCAACATCGTCAAGAAGTACCTGATCGAGCACGGCATCGTCGACGAGGAAGAACTCGACCGCGGCGGCTACCGCATCACCACCACCCTCCAGAAGGACAAGCAGGACGCCTTCGTCAAAGCCGTCGACGACAAGCTGATGTCCCAGCTCGACAAGAAGGAACGCAAGGTCGACACCTACGTCCGCGCCGGCGGCGCCTCCGTCGAACCGAAGACCGGCAAGGTCGTCGCGATGTACAACGGCATCGACTACGTCAAGCAGTACACACCCAACGCCGTCCGCCGCGACTTCCAGGTCGGCTCCACCTTCAAGCCCTTCGTCTTCGCATCCGCCGTCGAGAACCACTCCGAGACGCAGGACGGCCGCACGATCAACCCCAACACACGCTACGACGGCACCAGCGAACGCCCCGTCCAGGGCTGGAGCGGCGGCCGCTACGCCCCCGAGAACGAGGACCACCGCGACTACGGCAACGTCACCGTCCGCGAGGCCACCGACAAGTCCATCAACGCCGTGTACGCCCAGATGGCCGTGGACGTCGGCTCCGACAAGGTCATGCAGACCGCCATCGACCTCGGGCTCTCCAAGAACACCCCGGAACTGACCCCCTCCCCCTCCATCGCCCTCGGCGTCGCCACCGCAAGCCCCCTCGACATGGCACAGGCGTACGCGACCATCGCCAACCACGGCAGGCACGGCACGTACACCCTGGTCGAGAAGGTCATGAAGGACGGCAAGCACGAGGTCGAGCTGCCCGAGCGGCGCGAGCACCAGGCCGTCAGCCGCGAGTCCGCCGACACCACCACCTCCGTCCTGCGCAGTGTCGTCCAGAACGGCACCGCCACCGCCGCCCAGGCCGCCGGCCGCCCCGCCGCCGCCAAGACCGGCACCGCCGAGGAGGACACGGCCGCCTGGTTCGCCGGCTACACCCCCGAACTGTCCACCGTCGTCGCCGTCATGGGCCAGGACCCGAAAACCGCCGCCCACAAGCCCCTGTACGGCGCCATGGGCCTGGCCCGCGTCAACGGCGGCGGCGCCCCCGCCGAAATCTGGAGCCAGTACACCCGCAACGCCCTCAAGGGCGAACCCGTCACCGACTTCGACCTCCGGCTCCAGGACGGCGCCGACGTCACCGCGCCCCCGTCCGCCGACTCCTCCGACGAACCCGGCAGCGGCGACGAGAGCGGCAGCGGCGACCCGGACGACGAGTCCACCGGCGACGAGGACGACGGCTCCGGCACCGAAACCCCGGGCGGTGGCGACAGCGACAGCACCCCGCCCGGCGACTCCGGCGGCAACGACACCGGCCCCCCGTCGACCGGCGGCGGCACCCCCACCACCGGCGGCGCCAGCACCGAACCCGGCCCCACGGGCGGCGGCGGCTCGCCGGACGGCGGCACCACCGAGGGCGGCGGGGACAACAGCGGAGCGGGCGGCGGCGACTCGGACACCGCGGGCACGGTCGCCGGCATCCCCATCACACCCCGGCGTCAGTGACCCGAGGTCGCCTTCAGCCCCACCACGGCGACCAGCAGCAGACAGATGAAGAAGATCCGGGCGGCGGTCATCGGCTCACCCAGCACCACCATGCCGAGCACCGCCGCCCCGGCCGCACCGATCCCCACCCACACGCCGTAGGCGGTACCGATGGGCAGCGTCCGCGCCGCGTACGACAGCAACATCATGCTCGCGACGATCCCGGCACCGGTGAACACACTCGGCCACAGCCGGGTGAAACCGTCGGTGTACTTCATCCCGATCGACCAGCCGACCTCGAGCAGACCGGCGACGACAAGCAGAACCCACGCCATGACAGGCACCTCCGTGAACGAACTGAACGGTGGTGCGTCGTCTTTTCCTTCAGCCCGGTACGGCGCGTCTCGTCGGGGTGCTTCCCAAGGTAGCAAAAACAGCAGAAAGGGGCTGGTGACACCGGTCACCAGCCCCTTCGCCCTACCGCTCTACAGATACAGCCCGGTGGAGTCCTCCGACCCCTCGAACCGGTCCGCGGCCACGGCGTGCAGATCGCGCTCGCGCATGAGCACGTAGCCCACGCCCCGCACCTCGACCTCCGCACGGTCCTCCGGGTCGTACAGCACCCGGTCGCCCGGCTCCACGGTCCGTACGTTCTGCCCGACCGCGACCACCTCGGCCCAGGCCAGCCGCTTGCCGACCGCCGCCGTGGCGGGGATCAGGATGCCGCCCCCCGAACGCCGCTCGCCCTCACCGGAGTCGTGCCGCACGAGTACACGGTCGTGCAGCATCCGGATGGGCAGCTTGTCGTCCTGGGAGACGTGCTCGTTTCTCTTGGCGCTCACGCCTCGAACCTACCTGCCCCGGCTCAGCGCCTGCGCCGCCGGGTACCGCCCAGGGCGAGCAGCCCCACGACCCCGACCACCACGAGCGCGACGGGCACGACCCGCTCCAACCGAGGCGCGCCCTCCTCGTCCACGAACTGCGACTTCACATCGCCGACCACCCGATTGGCCTGGACGTACGCCCGCCCAAGGGTGTGATCGACGCTGGAAGCGACCTTGGCCTTGGCATCGCCCACGATCGTCTTCGGGTGCACCCGCATCCCGATCTCGTCGAGCGTCTCGGCCAGCACCTCGCGACGGCGCTTGATGTCCGCCTCGATCTGCGCCGGGGTTCTGATGTCCGACGTGTCCGCCACCGTACGCCTCCGAAGTCTTCTGACACTGTCCCGGACAGTCTGTCAGCTCCGGGCCCCGCCGCACTGTCAGGACCCCCCGTTACTCTGACCCGATGAGCGAGCGACTCCAGCCCGGGGACCCGGCCCCCGCCTTCACCCTCCCGGACGCCGACGGCAACGAGGTGTCCCTGTCCGACCACAAGGGCCGCAAGGTCATCGTCTACTTCTACCCTGCCGCGCTTACCCCCGGCTGCACGAAGCAGGCCTGCGACTTCACCGACAACCTCGAGCTGCTGGCCGGCGCCGGGTACGACGTGATCGGCATCTCCCCCGACAAGCCGGAGAAGCTGGCCAAGTTCCGCGAGACCGAGTCCCTGAAGATCACCCTCCTCGCCGACCCCGACAAAGAGACCCTCGACGCGTACGGCGCCTTCGGCGAGAAGAAGAACTACGGCCGCACCTACATGGGCGTCATCCGCTCCACGATCGTCGTCGACGAACAGGGCAAGGTCGAACACGCCCTCTACAACGTCCGCGCCACGGGCCACGTAGCCAAGCTCATCAAGGACCTGGGCATCTGAACTGCCCTTGACGGGGCCCGTACCGGAAGCTTTCCGGTACGGGCCCTTCCGCATGCCGTGCGTGACGGTCCGATAACCGGTTCGTTACTCCGTACGAGGCCACGAACGCGTGGCCGGAACGGAGGGGGTTCGATGGGATCCAGCGCGTACAGCCGGGAGCGGCTGGAGGAGGCGGTCGCCGAAGCTCGAAACTGGGCCGATCTGATGAGGCGACTCGGCCTCAAGGTGAGCGGCGGCCAGCGAAGGGTGCTCCAGGAAAAGGTCAACGGATACGGGCTGGACACGAGCCACTTCGTCAAGCGCAGCCCTTGGCGCAAGTATCCCGACGCAGCCATCGCTGAGGCCGCCGCCTCGTCATCGTCCCTGCGGGAGGTGGCGCTGAAGCTGGGTGCGACCCCTGCCACCGGAACCCTGTCCCACATCCGACGCCGCATCGCCGCAGCGGGAATCGACGTCGGCCACTTCCCCGGCCTCCACCACGCCGAGGTGGACCTGCCTTTCACTACCGATGAACTTCGTATCGCGGCGGCAGCGGTGACCAGCGTGCGGGCCGTCGCGCGTGCGCTGGGCGTACCGGACGACAGCCGCTCGCGCGCCACACCGCGTCGCATGATGAGCGCCCAGGGCATCGACACGAGTCACTTCTCACACCGGCGCCTGCATATTCTCGAAGATCAGCTCCGCGATCTTGTGCCGTGTTGCACGAGCTACGCCGATGTCATGCGCAGCCTTGGGCTGGAGGTCTGTGACGTCAATCATCGCCGAGTCCGACGCGCGGTCGCGCGACTAGGCATCGACACCAGTCATTTCGAGCGCAGGTCCTGGGGGCGAGCCGAGCCGCCCGCCCCAGCATCTACTGCTCACCGAGTGCTGATCGTTCTCCCGTCTCACGTCGGCCGAACCAACAGGGCCCAACTGCACAGAGCTCTGGGTGAGATCGGGGTGCCATACTCCTGCGAGACCTGCGGCAGCACCGGCGAATGGCTCGGCCGGCGCATCACCCTTCAGATCGACCATGTCAATGGGAACTGGCGGGACAACCGTCGGGAGAACCTGCGGTACCTCTGTCCCAACTGCCACGCCCTGACGGAGACCTGGTGTCGCCGGAAAGGCGAGGCGCCCCTCGCAGGGTGACCCGCTCCCCCGTACACTGACTGCCACCGGTCGAGCACTGTGATCGGTTTTGAGCGGCCGTGTCGTAACTGGCAGCCGAGCGGCGTTTAGATCGCCGTGGGCGAAAGCCCGTGTGGGTTCGAATCCCACCGGCCGCACGGCAGAGGGGCCGTCCAATGGGCGGCCCCTTCCGTGGGGCCTCAGCCCAACAGCTCCCGTACCACCGGCACCAGTGCCCGGAACGCCTTCCCCCGGTGGCTGATCGCGTTTTTTTCCTCCGCCGTCAGTTCCGCGCAGGTCCGCGTCTCGCCCTCCGGCTGGAGGATCGGGTCGTAGCCGAAGCCGTTCGTGCCGGCCGGGGTGTGGCGGAGGGTGCCTCGGAGTTGGCCCTCGACCACGCGCTCCGTGCCGTCGGGCAGGGCCAGGGCTGCCGCGCAGGCGAAGTGGGCGGGGCGGTGTTCGTCGGCGATGTCGGCTAGCTGGGCGAGGAGGAGGTCGAGGTTGGCCTTGTCGTCGCCGTGGCGGCCGGCCCAGCGGGCGGAGAAGATGCCCGGCGCGCCGTTCAGGACGTCGACGCAGAGGCCGGAGTCGTCGGCGACGGCGGGGAGGCCGGTGGCCTGGGCGAGGGCGTGGGCCTTGAGCAGGGCGTTCTCGGCGAAGGTGACGCCGGTTTCCTTGACGTCGGGGATCTGCGGGTAGGCGTCCGCGCCGACGAGGTCGTGGGGCACGCCCGCGTCGGCGAGGATGGCGCGGAGTTCGGTGATCTTTCCGGCGTTGCGGGTGGCGAGGATCAGGCGGGTCATGGGGTCCAGTATCCCGGGCGCCCGCCAGTCCTCCGACACCCGCTCCCTACGGCGTGCAGACCTTCGTCAGTTCGCCGGCCGCGTCCGTCACCGGGCTGAGGTCGGGGGTCTCGTCGCCGTTCTCGACCGAGGTGCGGACGTTGTCGACGGCCTTGCCGAGGTCGTCGACCGCCTGGTTGACGTCGGCGTTGTCGGTCTGGTCGCCGATCTTGCCGAGGTTCTTGTCTATGGAGTCGAGGGACTCCTCCCACTGGGTGGGGTCGTCCGTGTTCTCCACGGCCTGCTGGAGTTCGGTGACGCTGTCGGCTATCGCGTCGGCCGTGCGCACGCAGTCGAGGGCCTTGTCGACGGCGTCGCAGCCGGTGGTGAGGCCGGCCGTCAGGGCGATGGTCGCGGCGGTGGCGACGGCGGTGGCGGTGCGGCGAAGGCGGCGGTGGCGGCTCGCGGCCATGGGTCTCGGTCCTCCCCTTGGGACAGGGCCGGGCGGCCCGTGTGCGGTGCGGCGTCGGGCGTACGGCTTGGACTGCCGTACGCCCGTGGTGTTGTACTGCTAGGGACGCGGTGGTGGGCGGCCGAGTTGCGTGTGCGGCCGCCTTTCCTTGAGGCGTCTTTGGCGCTTCCTTTACTCCCTTTACCTTTCGAGGACCGCGTCGAGCGCCTTGCGCTGGAGCTCGGCGAGTTCGGTGCAGCCGGCGGTGGCGAGGTCCAGCAGGACGTTCAGCTCGTCGCGGGCGAAGGGCTCGGCCTCGGCGGTGCCCTGGACCTCGACGAAGCGGCCGTCGCCGGTGCAGACGACGTTCATGTCGGTGTCGGCGCGGACGTCCTCCTCGTAGCACAGGTCGAGGAGCGGGGTGCCGTCGACGATGCCGACGGAGACGGCGGAGACGGTGCCGGTGAGCGGCTTGCGGCTGGGCTTGATCAGCTTCCTGGTGTGCTGGGCCCACATGACGGCGTCGGCCAGGGCGACATAGGCGCCGGTGATGGCGGCGGTGCGGGTGCCGCCGTCGGCCTGGAGGACGTCGCAGTCCAGGACGATGGTGTTCTCGCCGAGCGCCTTGTAGTCGATGACGGCGCGCAGGGAGCGGCCGATGAGGCGGCTGATCTCGTGGGTGCGGCCGCCGATGCGGCCCTTGACGGACTCGCGGTCGCCGCGGGTGTTGGTGGCGCGGGGGAGCATGGCGTATTCGGCGGTGACCCAGCCTTCGCCGCTGCCCTTGCGCCAGCGGGGGACGCCTTCGGTGACGGAGGCGTTGCAGAGGACTTTGGTGTCGCCGAAGGAGACGAGGACGGAGCCTTCGGCGTGCTTGCTCCAGCCGCGTTCGATGGTGACGGGGCGGAGCTGCTGGGGGGTGCGGCCGTCGATGCGTGACATGCGGATGAGCCTAGCGGCCCATGGGGAAGGGGCCTTCCCCGCTGTGGAAATCCGCGGTGGAGGCCCCTTGTCGATGAAGCGGTGAAACGGTGAGCCCGTTCGTTTACATCAGGTCTTCGATGTCCGCGGCGATCGGGTCGGCGTCGGTGCCGATGACGACCTGGATGGCGGTGCCCATCTTGACGACGCCGTGGGCGCCGGCGGCCTTGAGGGCGGCTTCGTCGACGAGCGCGGGGTCTTTGACCTCGGTGCGGAGTCGGGTGATGCAGCCTTCGATCTCGTCGATGTTGTCGATGCCGCCGAGGCCGGCGACGATCTTCTCAGCCTTGCTGGCCATGTTCCTTCTCCCTGGTCCGGACCGCTTTGTCGCAGTAACCCACAGTTGGCCCATCTTCGCGAGCCATCGTGCGGTGCGTACCGAATGATGGCGTCACGACGGCGGAGCCGCCCGTCGACTGGTCTACACCAGTGTACGGGTGGCCGGATGGCCGGATGGAGACCGGATGGAGACCGGATGAGTGCCGACAGCGCGGTCAGTCCCGCTCGCGTCCGCTGGAACAAGGCGTTCCAGGGCTTGCAGAAGATGGGTCGCAGTCTTCAGTTGCCCATCGCGGTCCTGCCCGCCGCGGGCATTCTCAACCGGCTGGGGCAGCCGGACGTGTTCGGGGACGACGGTCTTGGCTGGTCGAACGTCTCGAAGGTGATGACCGGCGCGGGGGGTGCGCTGCTGGACGGTTCGCTGGGGCTGCCGCTGCTGTTCTGTGTGGGCGTGGCCATCGGGATGGCGAAGAAGTCGGACGGTTCGACGGCGTTGGCGGCGGTGGCGGGGTTTCTCGTCTACTACAACGTGCTGCGGCAGTTCCCGGAGGACTGTCCGGAGGGTTCGCAGGTGGTGCCGCAGGTCGGCTGTCAGCCGGTCGACGGTTCGGCGGAGGCGACCGCGTTCGTCTTCCAGAATCCGGGGGTCTTCGGCGGGATCGTGATGGGGCTGCTGACGGCGTATTTCTGGCAGCGGTTCCATCGGACGAAGCTGGTGGACTGGCTGGGCTTCTTCAACGGGCGCCGGCTGGTGCCGATCATCATGGCGTTCGTGGCGATCGTGTTCGCGGCGCTGTGTCTGTGGGTGTGGCCGCCGATCGGTGACGCGCTGGAGAGTTTCAGCGACTGGCTGACCGGGATCGGCGCGTGGGGCGCGGGGGTGTTCGGGCTGGCGAACCGGGCGTTGCTGGTGATCGGTCTGCATCAGTTCCTGAACGTGCCGATGTGGTTCCAGTTCGGTTCGTACACGAAGCCGGACGGCACGGTGGTGCACGGTGACATCAACATGTTCCTGGCGGGTGATCCGAACGCGGGTCAGTTCACGTCGGGCTTCTTCCCGATCATGATGTTCGCGTTGCCGGCGGCGGCGCTGGCGATCACGCACTGCGCGAAGCCGCACCGGCGCAAGGAGGTCGGCGGTCTGATGCTGTCGGTGGCGCTGACGTCGTTCGTGACGGGGATCACGGAGCCGCTGGAGTACTCGTTCCTGTTCATCGCCCCGCTGCTGTACGCGGCGCACGCGGTGTTGACGGGGGTGTCGATGGCGGTGACGTGGGCGCTGGGTGTGAAGGACGGGTTCAGCTTCTCGGCGGGGCTGATCGACTACGTCATCAACTGGAACCTGGCGACGAAGCCGTGGCTGATCATTCCGATCGGGCTGTGTTTCGCGGTGGTGTACTACGTGGTTTTCCGGTTCGCGATCACGAAGTTCGATCTGAAGACTCCGGGGCGGGAGCCGGAGGACGAGGTGGAGGACGTCACCAAGGTGTAGCCCTCACGCACCGTCACGTACCGTCTCACGTACCCTTTGACCGTGGTCTTGCGAAGGCCCCCGGACTCTCCGTCCGGGGGCCTTCGGCGCGCCCTCGCGGGGGCGTGAGCTGGGGGTTTGATCGGGCACTGCGCGTAGCGCTCCGGTCGCGGAATCACGGGTTCCTTACGCGGCCTTCATCGTGCTAAAACAGGTCTACACCACTGAGTGGTGTAGACCACCACCCGATGGAGGAAGTATGAGCACCGCCACCGACAAGGCGGCCCCCGCAAAGAAGCGGGGATCTGGTCTTTTCCAGGGTTTGCAGAAGGTCGGCCGCAGCCTGCAGCTCCCGATCGCCGTTCTCCCGGCGGCGGGCATCATGGTCCGGCTCGGCCAGGACGACATCTTCGGCAAGGACGGCCTGGGCTGGGACAAGGTCGCCGCCGTCTTCAACAACGCGGGCGGTGCTCTCACCGGCTCGCTGCCGATCCTGTTCTGCATAGGCGTGGCCATCGGCTTCGCCAAGAAGGCCGATGGCTCGACCGCGCTGGCCGCGGTGGTCGGCTTCCTCGTCTACAGCAAGGTCCTGGAGGCCTTCCCGGTCACCGAGGCGGTGGTCCAGAAGGGCGAGGACGTCGCGGCGACGTACAACGACCCGGGTGTGCTCGGCGGCATCATCATGGGTCTGCTCGCCGCCGTCCTGTGGCAGCGGTTCCACCGGACCAGGCTGGTGGACTGGCTCGGCTTCTTCAACGGCCGTCGTCTGGTGCCGATCATCATGGCCTTCGTCGGCATCGTGGTGGGCGTGTTCTTCGGTCTGGTCTGGGAGCCCGTCGGCACCGGCATCTCCAACTTCGGTGAGTGGATGACCGGCCTCGGCTCCGGCGGCGCCGCCCTGTTCGGTGGCGTGAACCGCGCGCTGATCCCGGTCGGCATGCACCAGTTCGTGAACACCGTGGCCTGGTTCCAGCTCGGCGACTTCACCAACTCCGCCGGTGAGGTCGTGCACGGCGACATCACCCGCTTCCTGGCCGGTGACCCGTCCGCCGGCATCTTCCAGGCGGGCTTCTTCCCGATCATGATGTTCGGTCTGCCGGCCGCCGCCCTGGCGATGGCGCACACCGCCCGTCCCGAGCGCCGCAAGGCCGTCCTCGGCATGATGCTCTCCCTGGCCGCGACCTCGTTCGTCACCGGTGTGACCGAGCCGATCGAGTTCTCGTTCATGTTCATCGCACCGGTCCTGTACGTGCTGCACGCGGTGCTGACCGCCATCTCCATGGCGGTGACGTGGGGCCTGGGTGTGCACGCCGGCTTCAACTTCTCGGCCGGCGCCATCGACTACGTCCTGAACTGGCATCTGGCGACCAAGCCATGGCTGATCATTCCGATCGGTCTGGTGTTCGCGGCGATCTACTACGTGACGTTCCGCTTCGCGATCATCAAGTTCAACCTGATGACGCCGGGCCGCGAGCCCGAGGAAGAGGTCGAGGACCTCACCAAGGCGTGAGCCACCGCCGTACGGCATGACCGCCGTACGCATGACGGCCGTACGGCATGACGAGGGCCCCGGAACCGGGTAGCGGGTACTTGGTTCCGGGGCCCTCGTGCGTCCGGGTGCGGTCTAGATCTCGTACACCGCGCCCGCCGCGGCGACCTCCACCGCTCCGTCGTAGACCTCGCGCGCGTCGGCCAGGTTGACCTCGGGGTCGGTCCACGGGGGGATGTGGGTGAGCACCAGGCGCCGGGCGCCGGCGCGGGCGGCGCTCTCGCCGGCCTCGCGTCCGTTGAGGTGGAGGTCGGGGATGTTCTCCTTGCCGTGCGTGAAGGCGGCCTCGCACAGGAACAGGTCGGTGTCGCGGGCGAGTTCGTCCAGCACGGGGGTGACTCCCGTGTCGCCGGAGTACGTCAGTGAGCGGCCGCCGTGCTCGACGCGGACGCCGTAGGCCTCCACGGGGTGGGCGACCCGCTCGGTGTGCACGGTGAAGGGCCCGACCTCGAAGGTGGACGGCTTGACCGTGTGGAAGTCGAACACCTCGCTCATGGACGAGGCGGAGGGGGTGTCGGCGTAGGCGGTGGTGAGCCGGTGCTCGGTGCCCTCGGGTCCGTAGACCGGGAGGGGGGCGCAGCGGCCGCCGTCGTGCCGGTAGTAGCGCGCCACGAAGTAGGCGCACATGTCGATGCAGTGGTCGGCGTGCAGGTGGCTGAGGAAGATCGCGTCGAGGTCGTAGAGACCGCAGTGGCGCTGCAGCTCGCCGAGGGCACCGTTGCCCATGTCGAGGAGCAGCCGGAAGCCGTCGGCCTCGACGAGGTAGCTCGAGCAGGCCGATTCCGCGGACGGGAACGACCCCGAGCAGCCGACGACGGTGAGCTTCATGAAGCAGAAACCTCCGCTGGCGCGTGTGGGTAGACGGGGGTCGTGCGGTTCGTCGAGCGTAAGGCGCAAAACCTGTGGTCGCTCCTCCACCAGGGGCCGTTGTGGGCGAACTCACCTGCGGTGTCACCGGTTCGGCTGGAAGTGGGGCGCGCGGGGCCGCGGAAGGGGCGCGCAAGTGGTTGTGCGCGCCGGTACGGTCGTCGGTATGGACACGTCCTGGTGGCTCGCCTTCGCGGCGGTGGTGCTTCTCGCACTCGTCGCCACGGTCGTCGACGGCTGGGGCCGGGGGCGGCGACCTCCCCGGCCGGGCGGCAGCCGGCGTCCGCCGGGGCACCCCCGGGGGCCGAGGGTCCGGGTGGACCGGCCGCGGCCCGCGGAGATCTGGTGGGCGAACGTGCCGTACGAGGACTCGGGCGGGGCGAAGGACCGGCCGTGTCTGGTGATCTCGGTGCGCGGGCGGCGGGTACTGGTCGCGAAGATCACCACCCGGTACCGGGACGGGCGGGCCGGGGTGATCACGTTGCCGCCGGGCTCGGTCGGGGACGCGCGAGGGCGGACGAGCTACCTGGAGACCGAGGAGCTGCGGAGGGTGCCGGAGCGGGACTTCCGGCGCCGGGTGGGTGCGGTGGACCCGGCCCTGTGGGACCAGGTCCGCCGTCACCTCGCCGCCGAATGAGCCGAACGAGCCGAAAGAACCGGATGAGTCGAACGAGCCGTCAGGCCCAGAGCTGGCCCTGGAGGGTCTCGATGGCCTCTTCGGTGGTGGCCGCCGTGTAGACGCCGGTGGAGAGGTACTTCCAGCCGCCGTCGGCGACGACGAACGCGATGTCCGCGCTCTCGCCGGCCTTCACCGCCTTCTTGCCGACGCCGATCGCGGCGTGCAGCGCGGCGCCGGTGGAGACGCCCGCGAAGATGCCCTCCTGCTGGAGCAGCTCACGGGTGCGGGTGACGGCGTCGGCGGAGCCCACCGAGAAGCGGGTGGTGAGCACGGAGGCGTCGTACAGCTCGGGTACGAAGCCCTCGTCGAGGTTGCGCAGGCCGTACACCAGGTCGTCGTAGCGCGGTTCGGCGGCGACGATCTTCACGTCCGGCTTGTTCTCACGCAGGTAGCGGCCGACGCCCATGAGGGTGCCGGTGGTGCCGAGGCCGGCCACGAAGTGGGTGATGGAGGGGAGGTCGGCGAGGATCTCCGGGCCGGTGCCGGCGTAGTGGGCGCCCGCGTTGTCCGGGTTGCCGTACTGGTAGAGCATGACCCAGTCCGGGTGCTCGGCGGAGAGTTCCTTGGCGACCCGGACTGCGGTGTTGGAGCCGCCCGCGGCCGGGGAGGAGATGATCTCCGCGCCCCACATGGCGAGCAGGTCCCGGCGCTCGCGCGAGGTGTTCTCGGGCATCACGCAGACGATTCGGTAGCCCTTGAGCCGGGCGGCCATGGCCAGGGAGATGCCGGTGTTGCCGCTGGTCGGCTCCAGGATCGTGCAGCCCTTGGTGAGGCGGCCGTCCTTCTCGGCCTGCTCGATCATGTGGAGCGCGGGGCGGTCCTTGATCGAGCCGGTCGGGTTGCGGTCCTCCAGCTTGGCCCAGATGCGGACGTCGTCGGACGGCGAGAGCCGCGGCAGGCGCACCAGAGGGGTGTTGCCCACCGCGGCCAGCGGGGAGTCGTAGCGCATCGCCGATCAGGCCATACCGCCGGCCACGGCCGGCAGGATCGTGATGCTGTCGCCGTCGGTGAGCTTGGTGTCGATGCCGTCGAGGAAGCGGACGTCCTCGTCGTTCAGGTAGACGTTGACGAAGCGGCGCAGTTGCTCGCCGTTCTCCTGGTCGATGATGCGGGCCTGGATGCCCGTGTGCCGGGTCTCGAGGTCGGCGAAGAGCTTGGCGAGGGTGTCCCCGTTGCCCTCCACCGCCTTCTGGCCGTCGGTGTACTGGCGGAGGATGGTCGGGATGCGGACCTCGATGGCCATGGCTGAGGGCTCCTGTCGGAAGTTTGTCGTGGGTGGTGAGGGCGCACGGCGGCGCACGTCGGCACGCCGCGGCTCACGGCCGTACGGCACCGCTCACGGCCGTACGGCGGCGGAAGATCAACAGATGGCGCTTTTCAGCCTGCACAGGTCGACGTGCAGGCGCGCCACGAGCAGCGTGCCCGGCGCCTTTTCGCTCACGTCGAGAAGAACCATGGGCTCATCGTATCGATTCCCGGTCCGGCTTCCGGAGTGTGATCTCACCTGATGGACTCGTTCCGTCCGCTGTGCGAGATCGGGTGAGGTCGGGCGAGATCAGTACGCCTCGACGACCTTGACCTCCTCCTCCGTGACCTCGCCCTCCAGGATGCGGAACGACCGGAACTGGAAGTCGCCGACGCCGTCGGTGTCGGCGGTGGAGACGAGGACGTAGTGGGCGCCGGGCTCGTTGGCGTAGGTGATGTCGGTGCGGGAGGGGTGGGCCTCGGTGGCGGTGTGGGAGTGGTAGATGACCGCCGGCTCCTCGTCGCGGTCGTCCATCTCGCGGTAGAGCTTGAGGAGGTCCTGCGAGTCGAACTCGTAGAAGGTGGGCGAGCGGGCGGCGTTGAGCATGGGGACGAACCGCTCGGGGCGGCCCTCGCCCACGGGACCGGCCACCACGCCGCACGCCTCGTCGGGGTGGTCCTCGCGCGCGTGGGCGACGATCTGGTCGTACAGGGCCTGGGTGATGGTCAGCATGCGGCCAGGATAAGCAGAGGGACCGGACCGTACCGGTGGGTGGTACGGGCCGGTCCACATGCCGGACGTCCGTCGGGCATCGCCCGCCGGCGGTGTCAGCCGATCTTCTCGAACTCCGGCTCGCCGGGCCGCTCGGTGATCTGCGGGTTGCGGCTCTTGAGCACCGCCCAGCCGATGCCGAGGGCGGCGGCCCAGCCGGCCATCACGTACAGACAGACGCGGGCGTCGGCGTCGTAGGCGATCAGGCAGGTGACGAAGAGCAGGAAGGCGATGGCGATGTAGGAGCACACGGAGCCGCCCGGCGCCGGGAAGGAGGAGGCGGGCAGGCGGCCCGCGACGACCTTGCGGCGGTAGCGGACGTGGCTGATCAGGATCATCAGCCAGGTCCAGATGCCGGCGGCGGTGGCGACGGAGGTGACGTAGCCGAAGGCCTTCTCCGGGACGAGGTAGTTCAGGACCACGCCGATGGCCATGAAGACGACCGAGACGCCGATGCCGATGGCCGGGGTCTTCGTCGAGGACAGCTTGTTGAAGACCCTGGGAGCCTCGCCGTTGTCCGCGAGGGTGCGCAGCATGCGGCCCGTGGAGTACATGCCGGAGTTGCAGGACGACAGGGCGGCGGTGAGCACGACGAAGTTGACGATGCCGGCGCCGGCCGGGATGCCGATGACGGTGAAGGCCTCCACGAAGGGGCTGACGCCCTCGGCGAACTCGGTCCACTTGACCACCGCCAGGATGACGGTCAGGGCGCCGACGTAGAAGAGGGCGATGCGCCAGGGCAGGGTGTTGATGGCCTTGGGGAGGGTCTTCTCCGGGTTCTCCGACTCACCGGCGGTGACGCCGACCAGCTCGACGGCGAGGTAGGCGAACATGACGCCCTGGAGGGTCATCAGGGACGAGCCGATGCCCTTGGGGAAGAAGCCGTCGAACTCCCACAGGTTGGAGACGGCGGCGGTGTCCCCGGCCTGGCTGAAGCCGAGGGTGAGCACGCCGACGCCGATCACGATCATGCCGATGATGGCGGTGACCTTGACCATCGAGAACCAGAACTCGATCTCGCCGAACAGCTTCACCGAGATCAGGTTGGCGACGAACAGCAGGACCAGGAAGACCAGGGCGGAGACCCACTGCGGGATGTCCGGGAACCAGTAGTGGATGTAGATGGCGGCGGCGGTCAGCTCCGCCATGCCGGTGACCACCCACATCAGCCAGTACGTCCAGCCGGTGAAGTAGCCGAAGAAGGGGCCGAGGAATTCACGTGAGTACTCGGCGAACGAGCCGGAGACGGGACGGTAGAGGAGCAGTTCGCCGAGCGCCCGCATGATGAAGAAGATGATCACGCCGGCGAGGGCGTACATGAGGATGATGCTGGGGCCGGCCTTGGCGATGTTGGCCCCGGCGCCCAGGAAGAGACCGACGCCGATGGCGCCGCCGATCGCGATCATCTGGACCTGGCGGCTGTTGAGGCCGCGCTCGTAGCCCTCCTCGGGGGCCTTGTCCGTGTCGTCCGTGTCGACCTGCGCTGAGGTCATGTGTGGTGCGCCTTTCTCCATGCCGATCCGGGCCTTGACTCGGCCTCGGATCGGGTCTCGATCCCCCCGGATGATGGAGCTGAGCGGGCCTCACATCCCGCTCGGTGCCTGGCCGGCGGTCGGCCGGCTCGGTGGCGCACCCGGCCGAACATTCGGGTGGTGTTCGCCGGGCGGTCGAGAAGATTTACCACGACGACGGCGCTGATCACAGGGGTCGACTGTGACGTGTCCCACAGGGAGAAGCGGACAAAGGACACCCCGGCGGTGCAAAAAAGGGCGCGGCTTTGACGGGATCGTTATCCGGATTTGAGACTCCGCTGAGCGGACACCCAGCGTGACCGAATCACCGCGCTCGGGGCATAACGGCACGCGGCATCACGGCACCACAGCACTCAGGCCATGAGTGTCGCGACGAGTGACTCCTGGAGCCCGCCGAGCCACAGGTACGCCATCACCATCGGCTTGCGCGGGTCCTCGTCGGGGAGCCGGTAGAGCAGGTCCGTGTCGTCCTCGTCGGCGATCTCCAGCCGGGCGCCGATCGCCAGGCGCAGGTCGTTCAGGGCGCTCAGCCACTGCCGGGACTCCTGCGCCGACAGCTTCAGCACCGCCCCGTCCTCGCCGGCCGACCGGGAGGCGACGGCGTCCAGGCCGCGGATCACCGTGAGCGCGCTGTCCCGCTTGCCGGCGCGCAGGTCGTTCTCGGTGTAGCGGCGGAACTCCGCGGAGTGCGCCCGCTGCTCCTCGGCCTCCCGGGCCTGCGGGGTGCCCTCGGGGTCGCCGTAGGCGTCCGGGAACAGGCGGCGCAGCACCGGGTCGGAGGGGGGCTCGCTCGGGCCCTCGGCGAACAGCTCGGCGAGCGGGTCGTCGGAGGCGTCCTCGGCGGGTCCCGGGCCGATCAGCTCCAGGAGCTGCACGGCCAGGGAGCGGATGATGGAGATCTCGACGTCGTCGAGGGCGACGGCCGCGCCGCCGCCGGGGAGCGGTTCGAATTGTCCGGGCATGAAGGCGATTCAGCTCTTCCGTCCTGCGGGCGGGCGTGGGTCACCGGGCGTCCGTCACCGGCACGGGTCCCTGGGCGTGGTCATTTCCGGTCCTGCTGGAGGGTGGCCCACAGACCGTAGCCGTGCATGGCCTGTACGTCCCGTTCCATCTCCTCCCGGCTGCCGCTGGACACGACCGCCCGGCCCTTGTGATGGACGTCCATCATGAGCTTGGTGGCCTTGTCCTTGGAGTAGCCGAAGTACGACTGGAAGACGTACGTCACGTAGCTCATGAGGTTGACGGGATCGTTGTGAACGATCGTCAACCAGGGCACGTCGGGCTCGGGTACGGCGAAGACCTCCTCCGCCGGTTCGGTCTTCTCGATCTCCATGGGTGCGGCTGCCGTCACATGGCCCATGCTGCCACCACAGGGGGGCACCCGCACAAACGGGCCTGTGGCGGGCGCCACGCGAACAGGCGGACATCGAAATCGTCAGAGTGACGAAATGGGGGTACGATCCGTCGTATGAACACAGCGGACCTTGGGCTGCCGGTGGACGTTCCGTCGACGGCGCTCTTCACGGACCAGTACGAGCTGACCATGCTGCGGGCAGCCCTGAAGGCGGGCACGGCCGGGCGCCGGAGCGTGTTCGAGGTCTTCACCAGGCGGCTGCCGGACGGGCGCCGCTACGGCGTCGTGGCGGGCACCGGGCGGGTACTGGACGCGGTGGAGAACTTCCGCTTCGACGCGGACGTCCTGCGCTTTCTGCGCGAGAAGGACATCGTCGACGAGGAGACCCTGGACTGGCTCGCCCAGTACCGCTTCGGCGGCGACATCTGGGGCTACCCCGAGGGCGAGGTGTACTTCCCGGGCTCGCCGATCATGCGGGTCGAGGGGACCTTCGGCGAGTGCGTGCTGCTGGAGACGGTGATCCTGTCCATCCTCAACCACGACTCGGCGATCGCGGCCGCCGCCTCCCGGATGTCCTCCGCCGCCGGGGAGCGTCCGCTGATCGAGATGGGCGCCCGGCGCACCCACGAGCTGGCGGCCGTGGCCGCCGCCCGCTCCGCCTACGTCGGCGGCTTCGCCACCACCTCCGACCTGGCCGCGGGCTTCCGCTACAACATCCCCACCGTCGGCACCTCCGCCCACGCCTTCACCCTGCTGCACGACAACGAGCGCGACGCCTTCCGCGCCCAGGTCGACTCGCTCGGCCGGGACACCACACTCCTGGTGGACACCTACGACGTCGCCGAGGCCGTCCGTACGGCCGTGGAGATCGCCGGGCCCGAGCTGGGCGCCGTACGCATCGACTCCGGCGACCTGCTCCTCGTCGCCCACCGGGTGCGGCAGCAGCTCGACGAGCTGGGCGCCACCGGGACGAGGATCGTCGTGACCTCGGACCTGGACGAGTACGCCATCGCCTCGCTGGCGGCGGCGCCCGTGGACGCCTACGGGGTCGGCACCCAGCTAGTGACCGGGTCAGGGCACCCGACGGCGTCCATGGTCTACAAGCTGGTCGCGCGCGCCGAGTCCGGCGCGGACGGGGCGCCGCTGGTGCCGGTGGCCAAGAAGTCCACCGGCGGCAAGACGTCGATCGGGGGACGCAAGTGGGCCGCGCGGCGCCTGGACGCGGAGGGGTACGCGGAGGCCGAGGTGGTCGGCACCGGGCCGGTGCCCGACGCCCTCGCCGACCGGCAGCTTCTGGTCGAGCTGGTCAAGGGCGGCGAGGTGGTCGCCCGCGAGCCGCTGGACGCCGTCCGGGACCGGCACACGGCCGCCCGCGCCAACCTTCCGCTGTCCGCGACCCAGCTCTCCCGAGGGGAACCCGTCATTCCGACGGAGTACGCGCACGGGGGCTCGGGTAGCTAAAGCTGTGCGGCCCACAAGGCCGGAACCAGCCCCGCACCACCCGTCTCCACACCACCCCCCACCCCACCCCCGACCCAGTCGAAGGACACCGACCATGCGCCGCGCCTTGATCGTCGTAGACGTGCAGAACGACTTCTGCGAGGGAGGCAGCCTCGCGGTGTCCGGCGGTGCCGACGTGGCGGCCGCCATCACCGAGCTGATCGGGCAGGCGCCCGCCGGCTACCGCCACGTGGTGGCCACCCGCGACCACCACGTGGCGCCGGGCGGCCACTTCGCCGACAACCCCAACTACGCCCACTCCTGGCCGGCCCACTGTGTCGCCGGTACCGAGGGGGTCGGCTTCCACCCGAACTTCGCCCCCGTCGTCGCCTCCGGCGCGATAGACGCCGTCTTCGACAAGGGGGCGTACGCGGCCGCCTACAGCGGCTTCGAGGGCGCCGACGAGAACGGCACGACGCTCGCCGAGTGGCTGCGGTCCCGGGAGATCGACGAGGTCGACGTCGTGGGCATCGCCACCGACCACTGCGTCCGGGCCACCGCCCTGGACGCCGCCCGTGAGGGCTTTCGTACGCAGGTGCTGCTCGACCTGACCGCGGGGGTGGCCGCGCAGACCACCGAGCGGGCGCTGGAGGAGCTGCGGGAGGCGGGCGTGGAGCTGTCCGGGAAGCCGGTCGTCCAGTAGGGCCGGATCCTGCCGTCCCGATCGCCGTCCGGATCACCGACCCGGTCACCGGCCCGGTCACCGTTCCGGTCGCGGGCCCCGGCGGGCTCTACGTCTGAGGGGCGGCCGGGCGTCTGAGCAGGGCCCGGATCGGGTGCCACAGCTCCTGGACCAGGTCGGGGCCGCCCACGGCGCCGGCCACCGGTGCCGTACGCCATATCAGGCCGTCCGGGTGGTGCAGGACCGCGGTGACCTCGTCCGGGGTCGGCGGGGCCGCGTTGCCCCGCAGGTAGACGGCGCGCAGCCCCAGGTTGCGCAGCCTGGTCAGGGCGCGCGCCCGGTTCTGGGCGTGGACGAGAAAGCGCACTCCCCCGGCCTGCGGGCCGACGGGGCTCGGCAGGTTCAGTGCCACCACCACCGTGCCGTTCGGCAGCTTGCAGAAGCCTCCTGCGGCCATGCGGTCATACCCCCGAGTCAGCCTGCGTCGGTCCGGGTGTCGGGCCCGGTGTCAATAAGAGAACCACAGGACGCACCTAAACACGGATCGGCGGCGACCCGCCAGGGGGTCACCGCCGATCATGATCTGACCTGGGCAGATGCTATTTACCTGCCCGCTGGACGGACCTCGAGCGTGATCGTCGAGCCGTTTCTGGCCTCCTTGAGGATCTTGATCTTCGTGTTGGTGTCAGTGATCTTGACGCCGCCGGTGGGGTTCGCCGGGTCCCAGTAGTCGTTCTTGCGGTCGTTGAAGACCGAGACGCCCTTCGAGCCCGGGATGTACTTCGCGACGTCCGCCTTGTGCAGCGTCATGCCGTCCGTGCGGTAGCGGCTGAACGGCGCGTCGTACGACTGGACGCGGTTGCGCATCAGCGTGCCGTCCTTCCACTTCAGCGCGGTCGGGTGCGAGTCGATCGGCAGGATCAGGCCGGTGCCCGGGTGCTGACTGGTGTTGTTGTCCGTCTGGGAGGTGTCCCACTTCCAGATCAGCAGGCCGTTCTGGTAGTTGTAGTGCTCGACCCAGTTCGGGCGCGACGTGAAGCCGAAGTTGTACGGACCGGTCTTCAGCGTCGTGTCGTACGACACGTACTGCCGGTTCTCGGCGACGTAGTACTGCGCGTACTCCTTGGTGAAGGACGCGCCCTTGCGGGTGAAGCCCTTCGCCGTCCACGCGTCGTCCGCGGTCTCCGCGTTGTCGGAGAAGAGCGTCTCGCCGTCGGCCGTCACCGCGATCTCGTCGGCGGCGAAGCCCTTCATCGCCAGGCCGCCGTCGGTCTGGTAGCGGAAGCGCAGGTCGATCTTCTTGCCGGCGTAGGCGTCCAGCGGGTAGACCAGCTTGCCGTAGGCGTCGACGGTGGCGCTCAGCGCGGGCTTGTCACTGCCGTCGCGCTGGATCGGCTGCCCGTCGAACGTGCCGTCGATCGCGGTCCAGTTGGCGCCGCCGTCGGTGGACACCTCGGTGTAGAGGAAGTCGTAGTCGGCCTCGATGTCGTACCAGCCGTCCAGGGTGAGGGAGGCGGACGACTTGCCGGTGAGGTCGACGCTGCGGGTCAGCGTGTTCTTGAGGTCGTTGCCGCTGCCGCTCCACCACTGGGTCTCGCCCTCGGCCGGCGGGACGATCTCGGTGGTGACCGCCTCCTTCGGCAGCTCGACGACCAGGCCCTGCTTGTGCTTGGTGTTGTACTCGGCCAGGCCCAGCTTGTGCCAGGAGTTGACGCCCGCCTTGGCGGTGTCGTAGTTCAGCCAGCCGAGCTGGAGCTTGTCCCAGGCGGTCATGTCGCCGGGAAGGTTGCCGATCTCGTTGCGGCCGGTGCCGAGCCAGGAACCGGACGACATCAGCGTCCAGAAGCCGGTGGAGTTGTCGCCGCCGGCGGTGTCGTAGAGGTCTGGCAGACCGAGGTCGTGGCCGTACTCGTGCGCGTAGACGCCGAGTCCGCCGTTCTCCGGCTGGATGGTGTAGTCGCCGACCCAGATGCCGGTGTCGCCGATCTGCGTGCCGCCGAGCTGGTTCCCGTCGGGTCCTGTGGCGCCGGCGTCGGTGCCGAAGGCGTACCAGCGGTGGGCCCAGATCGCGTCCTCGCCCTGCGCGCCGCCGCCCGCGGACTCGTCCTCACCGGCGTGCACGATCTGGAAGTGGTCGATGTAGCCGTCGGGCTCGTTGAAGTCGCCGTCGCCGTCGAAGTCGTAGCGGTCCCACTGGTCGTACTGGGCGAGCTGGGACTTGATCTGGGCGCTGGTCCGGCCGGCGGCCTTCTGGTCGGCGACCCAGGCGGTGACGCCGTCCTGCACCGCGTACCAGGCGCAGTTGTCGGGGTCGCACTTGTTGGAGCCGTAACGGGCCTCGTTGTAGGGCACCTTGACCCAGTCGGAGACCTCGCCGTCGACCGAGTAGCGGCCGGAGGACTGCTTCTCGTAGTACGTCTTGACCGAGTGGACGCCCTTGCCGGAACCGAAGTACAGGTCCTGGTAGTGGTCCTGGTCGTAGTCCTCCTGCCAGGCCGTGGAGTTGTCCGTACTCCGTTTCGGCTTGGCTATCTCGTTGTGCAGCGGGCCGGCGTCGCCGCCGTAGCGGCTGTCGACCTTGTCGCCGAACTCGACCAGGATGGTGAAGATCTTGTCGGTCTTCTCCCGGCCCAGTTCTACGTACTTGCTGTCGCCCTTCCTGCTCTTGAGCTCGACGACTTTGGAGCCGTCCTTCTTCTTCACCGAGGCATCGCCGGATATGACCTGCTTCAGGGCTTCCTCGCGCTGGGCTGCCTGAGTGTCGCTCAGGGGGCCCTTGAGGTTGTGGGCGCGCGACTCCTTGGCCGGGCTCGGGTCGTGACGGTTCACGGCCTCCGGCCGGGCCGGCGAATCCGCCTGCGCCACGCCGGCCGCCGACATCGTTGCGGTGGCGGCCGCCAGTGCGACGGTGGTCGCCGCGGTTCTGAACGTCCAGGATCTTCTGGCCACTTGAGTTCCTCCCCCGCGTTCACGCGCGCGGATGGAGGGACAGGGACAGAGCGAAGTCCGCGCACACGTGTTCAACGCGTGTAGTCAAGTGACGACATTTGACTAGAGGTTCCCCAGAAAAGACAGACCTTGACTTGAGCAGAACAAGTGCACTATGCGGAGCCGCGGTTCGCTTTGCGGACGCCGAATCGTGACCGTCCTGACGTCCGACCTGACGTCCGTACTCACGTCCGACGGGCGCGCGGGACCGTCCACTTCGCGGACGTCGTGAATCCGTGCGCCCCCCGTGCATCGGCCATGCCGGTTAGGTCACGCTTACTGCTGGTTCCACTCGGGCACACAGCGGGTTAGAGTCGCTTGGCGGAACGCCCGGAAGCCGGCGGAAAGCCAGGCCGACAGCCCGTCTCACCCCAGATTGTCTTCCGAGGACACGATGGCCATGCCCCGTCCGACTGCCGCACAGTTCGCCTACGGTTCGTTCACCGTGATCTTCTCGACGCTCGCCATGCTGCTGCTGTCGCGGACGAGTTCGGGTCCTGGAGTCGCTCTCATCGCCGTCGCGGCCCTCGGCCTCGGGCTGTTGGTCGCCATGACCGTCCCGGTGCCCAGGTCGCGCGCGGTGACCGCCGTGCCGGCCCACAGGCCCGCCGCGGGCCGGGAGCCGGTATCGGCGGCGACCCGGATCTCCGCGGGCGCGAGCGCGGGCGAGTCGGCGCGCGGACGGGCCGCCTGAGGCCGAGGAGGAGGCCGTGTCAGCGGGTGCTGACCACGACCGTCTTGGCCGCCTTGTCGTGCAGGCCCTGCTTGTAGGGCCGGTCGAAGAAGCTCCAGCCACCCGCGATGATCGTCCATACGCAGGCGCAGCAGAACGCGAACGGGATCCACAGCACCAGGGCGCGGATCAGTGACGTCTGCCCCGAGGGCGTCGCTCCGTTGTCCAGGTTGGCCACGCGCAGCCCGAGCCACTTCTTGCCGAGGGTCTGGCCGTTCCTCGTGATCATGTACGTGTCGTAGCCGATGTAGAGCAGGGCGGCGATCAGGGACTGCCAGAAGGACTTGCCGAAGGAGACGTCGTCGTCGTCCACCTGGTACTCCTGGACGTCGAAGGCCCAGCTCAGCAGCCAGACCACGAGGCCCACGAGAATCATGTCGACGATCCGCGCGAGCGTACGCCGGCCACTGTCGGCGAGCGGGGGCATCCCGGCCAGCGGATCGGTGGGGTAGGAGCCGCCGCCGTACGGATCACCGCCGTAGGGCCCGCCACCGCCCGGGGGCGGGGGCGGGGACGGGGACGGGTTGTCGTACGGCGAGCCCGTGCCGCCCTCGCCGGGGCCCGGGTCGGGGCCCGGCCCGGGGGACTGGGGACGCTTCCTGAACGGGTCGTCTTCCGGCGGCTGCCCGCCGGATCCGGGGGGCGGTTCGCTGCTCATGTCCCGAGTCGACCCCGGGCTCTTTTACGGCGCATCCGGCGAGCGGCCGTTCGGAGTACGGGGGCGTGCCTTGCCTTGCCGTCGACGCCGTCGGGGGAGGTGGGCCGAGGGTGCGTCGGCGGGTGCGGGTGCGTGGGGGCTGGTCGCGCGCACGCGGCGGAGCCGCATATTCAGCACAGCCCCGCGCCCCTTGAGGCGCGTGCAGTGGACGCGCCCCCAAAGGGGCGCGGGGAACGGCGCGAGCAACCACAACGCACCCGCAGCCGACCGCGAGACGCACGCCCCCCTCGGCCCCACCCGCCAAGCTAGCCCGCGACAAACGTGCGGGCCGCCTTGTCGTGCCAGCACTGGTGCCACGGGCGGTCGAACAGGCACCACGCGACGCCGACCACTCCCACGGCCAGGAGGCCCGGGACGCTGTAGACCAGCCAGCGGCGCAGGGCCGAGCTGAACGACGGCGGCTCGTGGGCCTCGATGTCCCGTACCTCCAGGCCGAGCAGCCTCTTGCCCAGCGTGCGGCCCCACTTGGCGGTCGGCAGCGCCTCGTAGACGACGCCGAAGAGCAGCAGGACGGCGAGCACGATCCCCAGATACGTGGAGGTCGTGCCGTCCAGCAGCCACACCGTGACCGTCTCGCCGGAGAGCTTCGCCTGGTCGATCTTGTCGTTGACGTGGTCGGCGGCCTTGACCCCGAGGGGTACGGCGGCCACGCCGGTGACGCCCGCGAGGACGACGGTGTCGATCAGCCGGGCGGCCAGCCGCTTGCCGAGACCGGCGGGCCGGGCGGCCGCCTGACGCCTGGCGGCGGCCTGGAACACGTCGTCGACCGGCGGCTTCCACGGCGCGACGGGCTGCTCGTCCGCGCCGGCGAGCCGGTGCACCTGCTGCGCCCAGGAGGACTGACCGCCGCCGGGACCGGCCGCCGCGACCGGCGCGGAGGCGTCGGGCTGCGACGCAGGCACCGGGGCCGGGGCCTGCCCCTGGTGCGGAACCCCGGGGGCGGCGGGGGCCGTCGGAGGCTGCGCGCCGACGGCCCGGTCGGCGGCCGCCTTGCCGGCACCGAAGCCGGGGCCGGGGCCTGAGCCGGAGCCGCCGGGCTGCGTGCCCGCACGCGGGGTGACGGCGCGGAAGGTCATGGTGCCCTCGTCCTCCGCGGCGGGGGCGCTCTGCGGGCCCGCCGTCGGGCGACGGAAGACGAAGGTGTTGCCGGCCTGGGCCTCCGCCTCGCCGGAAGTCGCGGCGCCGGAGGCGGCGTCGTCCTGCGCGGGCCTGCCGCCGCCAGCCGAACCCGCAGGGCCCGCCGAGTCGGCAGACGCAGCGCCTGCGGGCACGCCGGGGTGCCGCCCCGGGCCACGCCCATCCTGCACGGGCCCGCCACCACCAGCCGAACCCGCGGCACCCGCCGAGCCCGCAGGACCCGCCGAGGCCGCCGAGCCCGCCGAGTCGGCAGACGCGGCGCGCGCGGATCCGCCGGGGTTCCGCCCGTCCTGCGCAGGCCTGCCACCGCCCGCAGGGCCCGCAGGGCCTGCCGGGCCGCCGGGGGCACGTCCCTCCCCCGCCGTACTGGCCCCCGTACCGGGCCCGGCGATCCCCGCACGCGGGTCGCCGCCCGGCGCCGTGCCGGGGTCGGGTGGGGCGGTCGGTCCCGGCTGCCGGGCGTGCGGGATCCTCGGGTCCGTGCCCTGCGCCGTGCCCGGCCAGGCGACGCGCTGCTCCGGGGTGCCGGGGTGGCCCGGCTGGTGGGAGCGGTCGGCGCCCCAGGCCGTGGCGGGCTCCGGACGGCTGCCGTGCTGGGACGCGGCTCCGGGCGGCTCCCCGACCGGGTCCTCGTCGAAGAAGTGCGGGCCGGTCTCCTCGACGGAGGGCCGCGCGCCGGGCGGAGGCGCGAGCGGCTCGCCGTCCTCGGGGGCGGGGCGGCTCGTGCCCGCCACCCAGGAGGCGCCGTTCCAGTACCGGACGTATCCAGGAATGGACGGGTCCGGGTAATACCCTTCGCGGGGCCTGTCGTCGCCGGGGGCCGGGGTTGGGGCGCTCATGTCCGTCGTCCCGTATCTGCTCGGGGGTTGATAGGGGGGCCTCAACATCTATCAGACGGGCGCAATCCGCACCGCCGGTCCCGCCGGACCCGCCCCTTTCCGGGCAACCTCGTGCACAGACCTTCACACCCGGGGGCGCCCGGGACAGAGGTGGTGCGAAAAAAGTTCCGCGAACCCGCGTAATGCTCCCGCCCCGGTGCGCTCTCTCTCGTGCGGGCCCGCTCCGGCCGGCCCGTACGGATCCGTACGAGACACGAGATCCGGGACACGAGAGACGAGCGAGAGAGGGACCCCGCCATGCACCCCGACCACCCCACCGCCCCCACCGTCGTGGAACGCGAACTGGAGCTGAGGCTCATCCTGTCGCCCGAGCGCGGCATCCCGGTGCCGGCCCGGCTCGGCTACCACACCGACGACCCCTACGCCGTCCACATCACCTTCCACATCGACTCCGGCCTCCCGGTGCACTGGACGTTCGCCCGCGACCTCCTGGTGGAGGGCGTCTTCCGGCCGTCCGGGCACGGCGACGTGCGGGTGTGGCCGTCGAAGGCGGAGGGCCGCAGCGTCGTACTGATCGCGCTGAGCAGCCCGGACGGCGACGCCCTCCTGGAGGCGCCCACCCCCCAGGTGTCGGCCTGGCTGGAGCGGACCCTGCGGACGGTGCCGCCGGGGACGGAGGGCGGGCAGCTCGGCATCGACGACGGGCTGGCCGAGCTGCTCGCAAGGTGAGGGGCGGGCGGCCGGGGCCTGTCCGGTCAGAAGAGCTTGCCCGGGTTGAGGAGGCCCAGCGGGTCGAAGACCTGTTTGACGGCCCGCTGCATCTCCAGGCCCACCGGGCCGATCTCCCGCGCCAGCCACTCCTTCTTCAGTACCCCCACGCCGTGCTCGCCGGTGATGGTGCCGTCGAGCTCCAGGCCGAGGGCCATGATCTCGTCGAAGGACTCGCGGGCCCGCCGGGACTCGTCGGGGTCCAAGGCGTCGAAGCAGACCGTGGGGTGGGTGTTGCCGTCGCCCGCGTGGGCGCAGACCCCGATGGTGAGGTCGTACTTCACGGCGATGCGCTCGATGCCCTCCAGCATGGCGCCGAGCCGGGAGCGGGGCACGCACACGTCGTCGATCATCGTCGTGCCCTTGACCGACTCCAGCGCGGTGAGCGCCAGCCGCCTCGCCTGGAGGAGGAGTTCGGACTCGGCCGCGTCCTCGGCCGGTACCACCTGCGTGGCGCCCGCGGCCTCGCACAGCGCGCCGACGGCGGCGAGGTCGCCTGCCGGGTCGGTGGTGTCGAAGGCGGCGAGCAGCAGCGCCTCGGTGGTCTCCGGCAGGCCCATGTGGGCGAGGTCGTTGACCGCCTTGACCGTCGTACGGTCCATCAGTTCGAGGAGGGACGGGACGTGCCCTCCCTCCATGATCCGGCAGATCGCGTCGCAGGCGGCCGACGCGGAGGCGAACTCGGCGGCCAGCACCAACTGCTCGGGCGGCTTGGGGCGCAGCGCGAGGACCGCCCGTACGACGATGCCGAGGGAGCCCTCGGAGCCGACGAAGAGCCGGGTGAGGTCGTACCCGGCGACGCCCTTGGCGGTGCGGCGGCCGGTGGACATCAGGCGGCCGTCGGCGAGGACGACGTCCAGGCCGAGGACGTACTCGGCGGTCACCCCGTACTTGACGCAGCACAGGCCGCCGGAGGCGGTGCCGATGTTGCCGCCGATCGTGCACATCTCCCAGCTTGAGGGGTCCGGCGGGTAGTAGAGGCCGTGCTCGTTCACCGCGCGGGAGAGCGCGGCGTTGACGACGCCCGGTTCGACGACGGCGACGCGGTCGACCGGGTTGATCTCCAGGATGCGGTCCATCTTCGTCAGGGAGAGGACCACGCAGCCGTCGGTGGCGTTGGCCGCGCCGGACAGGCCGGTGCGGGCGCCCTGCGGGACGACGGGGACGCGCAGCTCGGTGGCGGTGCGCATGACGTGCTGGACGTCCTCCACGGTGCGCGGCAGGACGACGACCGCGGGGGCGCCGGCCGGGCAGAAGCTCGCCATGTCGTTGGCGTAGGAGGCCGTGACGTCGGGGTCGGTGAGGACGGACCCGGCGGGCAGTCCGGCCACCAGCCGGTCGACGAGGGTGCTGTCGACCGCCGCGGCCGCGCCGGCCTCGGAGGCCGCGTCGTCTTCGTCGCGAGGCGCTTCGATACGGCTCATGATCACAGGTTCGCACCCGGGGCCATCGGTGTGAACCCCGTCGACGGCACCCGCCGCCTGCCCGGTGCGATCGTCGTATTGACGCACAGTGAGCGCCATGGACGCCACGGACGCCATGCAGGACGTCGTGCAGAAGGAGACCGGACGCGGGCGGCGATCCCGCCGCGGTCGCCGGGTCCTGATCGCCTCCGTCGCCGGGACCGCCGTACTCGGCGGGGTCCTGGTGCTGCTGCCCTGGGGCGGGGGCGACGCTCCCCCGCCAGCGCCGGGTCCTGCGGCGGTGGCCCGGGGCGCGGTCACCACGGGGGTGCCGGCCGCGCTGGGCGACCTGGCGGTGCTGATCGGGGACCGGGAGACCCACCTGCGGGCGCATCCGCTGGACGGGGCGTCGTGGGCGGTGCTGGGCGCGGCCTACGTCGAGCAGGGCCGCCGGACGGAGGACGCCGCGAACTGGCCGAAGGCCGAGAAGGCGCTGCGCACCTCGCTGAAGACCGGGGCGAAGCGCAATCCGCAGGCCCTGGAGGGGCTCGCGGCGCTGTCGGTGGCGCGCCGGGACTTCCCGGCGGCGAAGAAGTGGGGCGAGAGCGCGGTGAAGGCGGCGCCGAAGCGGTGGTCGGCGCACGCGGTGCTGATCGACGCGTACACCGGACTCGGCGACCACAAGGGCGTGGGCCGGGCCCTGGACAAGGTGATGGAGCTGCGCCCGGGCACTCCGGCCGTGGGCGCGCTGGCCGCGGCCGTCTACCGGGACCGGGGCTGGCGGGACGACGCGGCGGCCCGGATCTCGGACGCGGCGGCGGCGGCCGAGGCACCGGCCGAGCGGGCGGCATACCTGGAGCAGGCCGGGCGGCTGGCGTTCGAGCGCGGGGACCGCGAGGAGGCGCTGCGGTTCTTCCAGGAGGCGCTGCGCACCGACCCCGACCAGCGGGCCGCGCAGGCCGGGCAGGGCCGGGCGCTGGCGGCGCTGGGCCGCACGACGGACGCGCTGTCCGCGTACCAGGCGGCGCTGGCCAAGCGGCCGAGCCCGGAGTACGCGCTGGAGCTGGGCGAGCTGTACGAGTCGCTGGACCTCGGGCAGGCCGCGCGGGTGGAGTACGACCTGCTGCGGGACCGGGTACGGAGCGCGGAGGCCGCCGGGGCCGACGAGCGGCTGGTGCTGGGGCGTCTGGAGGCGGACCACGGGGACCCGGCGACGGCGGTGCGTCTCCTGCGGGCCGAGTGGGGGCGGCAGCCGGGGATCGCGGTCGCCGACGCGCTGGGCTGGGCGCTGCACCGCACCGGCGCCGACGAGGAGGCGCTGGAGTTCGCGACGATCGCGACGGAGGGTGAGAAGGGCGGCGGGGTGCGCAGCGCGCTGTACGTGTTCCACCGGGGGGTGATCGAGAAGGAGCTGGAGCGGTCCGGGCCCGCGCGGCGGCATCTGCGGGAGGCGCTGATGATCAACCCGTACTTCTCGCCGCTGCGGGCGCCGGAGGCGAAGCGGGCACTGGCGGAGCTGGGCGAGCCCTCGCTGGAGGGCCCGCCCGCGTAGCGTCGGCTCAGAGGTTGCCGCGCTTGTCCTGCTCGCGCTCGATCGCCTCGAACAGGGCCTTGAAGTTGCCCTTGCCGAAGCCCATCGAGCCGTGGCGTTCGATCATCTCGAAGAAGACGGTCGGACGGTCCTGGACCGGCTTGGTGAAGATCTGCAGCAGGTAGCCGTCCTCGTCGCGGTCGACGAGGATCTTCAGCTCGCGCAGCGTGTCGACGGGCACCCGGGTCTCGCCTGCCCACTCGCCGAGCGTGTCGTAGTACGAGTCGGGGGTGTTCAGGAACTCGACGCCGGCCGCCCGCATCGCGCGGACGGTCTGCACGATGTCGTTGGTGTTCAGCGCGATGTGCTGGACGCCGGCGCCACCGTAGAACTCCAGATACTCGTCGATCTGGGACTTCTTCTTGGCGACGGCGGGCTCGTTGATCGGGAACTTGACCTTGAGGGTGCCGTCGGCCACGACCTTCGACATCAGCGCGCTGTACTCGGTGGCGATGTCGTCGCCCACGAACTCCTTCATGTTCGTGAAGCCCATGACCTTGTTGTAGAAGCCGACCCACTCGTTCATGCGGCCGAGTTCGACGTTGCCGACGCAGTGGTCCACAGCCTGGAAGACACGCTGCTCGGGCGGGGCGACCATCGGCTTGGCGGCGGCGTAGCCGGGCAGGTACGGGCCGTCGTAGCCGGTGCGCTCGACGAGGGTGTGGCGGGTCTCGCCGTACGTGGCGATCGCGGCGAGGACGACGGTGCCGTGCTCGTCCTTGACCTCGTGCGGCTCGGCGAGCGAGCGGGCGCCGTGCTCGACGGCGTAGGCGTGGGCGGCGCGCGCGTCCGGGACCTCGATGGCGAGGTCGACGACGCCGTCGCCGTGCGCGGCGACGTGCTCGGCCAGGAAGCGGCCCCAGTCGGTCGAGGGCCTGATCACGGAGGTGAACACGAAGCGGGCGGAGCCGCTCTCCAGGACGTAGCTCGCGGTCTCCCGGCTGCCGTTCTCCGGTCCGGAGTAGGCGACCAGTCGCATGCCGAAGGCGGTGGAGTAGTAGTGCGCGGCCTGCTTGGCGTTGCCCACGGCGAAGACGACCGCGTCCATTCCCTTGACCGGGAAGGGATCGGCCTGCCGGGCGGTGTCGGGAGTGTGGTGTGTGGTCTGCGTCATAGTCGCAGCGTCTCCCGTGTCTGCAAGGTGCGCAATAGTTTGCGTTTTCAGTGGGCAACCTGACCAGTGATACGCCGGTGGGTGCGGGCGATGTGTACAGGATGACCAGCCGGGAGGGCGTGACATGGCGATCGATCGACTGGACGGGCGGATCATCGGGCTGCTGGCGCGGGAGCCGCGGATCGGGGTGCTGGAGATGTCCCGGCGGCTGGGGGTGGCGCGCGGTACCGCGCAGGCCCGGCTCGACCGGCTTCAGTCGAACGGAGTCATCCGCGGCTTCGGTCCTGACGTGGACCCGGCGGCCCTCGGATACCCGGTGACCGCGTTCGCCACGCTGGAGATCCGACAGGGCCAAGGAGCCGACGTACGGGCGCACTTGGCGAACGTGCCGGAGGTGCTGGAGCTGCACACCACGACCGGCACCGGGGACATGCTGTGCCGCCTCGTGGCCCGCTCGAACGCCGATCTCCAGCGGGTGATCGACCGGGTTGTCGGTTTTGATGGCATCGTCCGGGCCGCCACGGCGATCGTCATGGAGAACCCGGTTCCGCTGCGGATCATCCCGCTGGTGGAGCAGGCGGCCGAGGACAGCGGCGGACACGACTGAGTGACCGAGACCGACTGAGTGACCCAGACCGACTGAGTGACTGAGTGACTGAGGCCGACCCGATCCCGGAGGTGAGCGGACGTGAACTTCTGGGACTTCCTGGGCAACCGGCACCAGCAGTTGCTCGCCGACGCCTACCAGCACGCGAGCGCCGTCTTCCAGTGCATGGTCGTGGCGACCCTGATCGGCGTCCTGGTCGGCGTCGTCACCTACCGCAGCGAGTGGGCGGGGAACCTGGCGACCCTGACCACGTCCACCATCCTCACCATCCCGGCGCTGGCCATGATCGGTCTGCTCATCCCGATCGTGGGCCTGGGCGTGCCGCCGACGGTGACCGCGCTGACGCTGTACGGGCTGCTGCCGATCGTGCGCAACGCGATCGTCGGCCTGCGCGGGGTCGACCCGGCGCTGGTGGACGCGGCCAAGGGCATCGGGATGTCGCGTCCGGCGCGGCTGCTGCGGGTGGAGCTGCCGCTGGCGTGGCCGCCGATCCTGACCGGCATCCGGGTCTCCACGCAGATGCTGATGGGCATCGCGGCGATCGCCGCCTACGCCTCGGGTCCTGGCCTGGGCAACGAGATCTTCCGCGGGATCGCCTCGCTGGGCAGCAAGAACGCGCTCAACCAGGTGCTCGCGGGCACGCTCGGGATCATCGTCCTGGCCCTGTTGTTCGACGCGGCGTACGTGCTGCTCGGACGCCTGACCATTCCGAGGGGGATTCGTGCCTGAGACAGCTCAGTCCGTGACCGAGAACGACCACGGCAAGGCGGCCGCCGGCGACACCACCGGGGCGACGATCGAGCTGGATTCCCTCACCAAGCGCTACCCGGGCAATCCGCAGCCGGCCGTCGAGAACGTGTCGATGGAGATCAAGGCCGGCGAGACGGTCATCCTCGTCGGCCCCTCGGGCTGCGGGAAGTCCACCACCCTGAAGATGATCAACCGGTTGATCGAGCCCAGCGGCGGCCGCATCCGCATCAACGGCGAGGACGTCACCGACATCGACCCGGTGAAGCTGCGCCGCAAGGTCGGCTACGCGATCCAGTCCTCCGGTCTCTTCCCGCACATGACCGTCGCCCAGAACATCGCCCTCGTACCGAAGATGATCGGCTGGTCGAAGTCCCGCATCCGCGCGCGGGTGGAGGAGATGCTCGACCTGGTCGGTCTCGACGCCGGGGAGTTCCACGGCCGCTATCCGCGCCAGTTGTCCGGCGGCCAGCAGCAGCGGGTGGGCGTGGCACGGGCGCTGGCGGCCGATCCGCCCGTACTGCTGATGGACGAGCCGTTCGGCGCGGTCGACCCGATCACCCGGGACCACCTCCAGGACGAGCTGATCCGCCTCCAGCACGAACTGCACAAGACGATCGTCTTCGTCACCCACGACTTCGACGAGGCGATCAAGCTGGGCGACCGGATCGCGGTGCTGCGCGAACGCTCCCACATCGCGCAGTTCGACACCCCGGAGGCCATCCTCACCAACCCGGCGGACGACTTCGTCTCCGGCTTCGTGGGCGCGGGCGCGGCGCTGAAGCGGCTGAACCTGACCCGGGTGCGGGACGTCGGCATCACGGACTACCCGACGGTGACCGTGGAGGACCCGCTCCAGCACATCTTCGACCGGCTGCGGGAGTCGGGCACCAACGAGATCCTGCTCCTCGACCGGCGCGGGCGCCCCTACAAGTGGCTGCGGCGCGGCGACCTGATGCGGGCCAGGGGCTCGCTGGCGCGGGCCGGGACGCTGGTCCACGACACGGTGACCCGGGACGCGACGCTGCGGGACGCGTTGGAGGCGGTGCTCACCGACAACGCGGGGCGGGTCGCGGTCACCGGGCGGCGCGGCACGTACGAGGGCGTCGTCGACATGGAGACGCTGATGAACTCCGTGCACGAGCTGCTGGAGGCCGACCGGCTCGACGCGCTGGAGCACCAGCACGACCTCGAGGAGACCCGGGCCACGCAGACGCACAGCGAGCAGGAGGGCTTCGTAGGGGACGGGGGCGGGGCGTGAGCAGCTCTTCGCGCCCCTCCCCCGGCCGCCGCCCCGCGGGCGAGCACGAGGTCAAGGGGCTGGCCTTCCGGGACGACGGCGGAGGCGGAGGCGAGGGCGGCGGAGGCGGAGGCGAGGACGGGGGCGAGGGCGGGGGCAGGGGCGCCGGGGAGGACGCGGCGCAGTCACCGCCGTCCCCGCCGTCCCCGGCTGCCGCGGCGGCCCGGCCCCGGGTCGGGTGGCGGAAACTGACCTTCCTGCCCGTGGTCCTGATCGCCGTGCTGCTGGCGACCTGGCTGTGGTTCCAGCAGGCCGACCTGGACGCGCTCAGCCGCAACGCCCTGTCGAACGGCCAGGTCACCAAGGCCCTGTGGCAGCACGTCCAACTGACGGTGATCTCCACCTTCTTCGTACTGATCATCGCGATCCCGCTGGGCATCCTGCTCACCCGGCGGATGTTCCGGAAGGCCACGCCGGTGGCGATGGCGTTCGCCAACATGGGCCAGGCGACCCCGGCGATCGGTCTGCTGGCGCTGCTGGTGATCTGGCTGGGCATCGGCCGCAGGGCCGCCCTGATCGGCATCATCATCTACGCGATCCTGCCGGTGCTCTCCAACACCATCGCCGGCCTGAAGGCGAACGACCCGACGCTCCTGGAGGCGGCCACCGGCATCGGCATGTCGCCGCTGGGCGTACTCACCCGGGTGGAACTCCCGCTGGCCGTCCCGCTGATCCTGGCCGGCGTGCGCACGGCCCTCGTCCTGAACGTCGGTACGGCGACGCTGGCGACCTTCGGCGGCGGCGGTGGCCTGGGCGTGCTGATCACCACGGGGATCACCAGCCAGCGGATGCCGGTGCTGGTACTGGGCTCGATCCTCACCGTCGCCCTCGCGCTGCTGGTGGACTGGCTGGCCTCGCTCACCGAACTGCTGCTGCGCCCGCGGGGACTGGAGGTGGAGACATGAGACGGCTCACACCGCCGAGACGGCTGAAACGGCTGACCCGGCTGAGACGGCGGACGTGTCTGCTGCTGGCCGCGGCCGTCCTGGCGGCTCCCGCCGGCTGCGGCCTGACGAGCGGCTCCCCCATGGTCGACGACGTCGAGCCCGGCTCCATCGGAAAGGGACGCCCGCTGGACGGCGCCGATCTCACGGTCACCTCGAAGGAGTTCACCGAGCAGTTGGTCCTCGGCGCGATCATGGGCATCGCCTTCGAGGCGGCCGGCGCGGAGGTGCTCGACCGCACGGGCATCCAGGGCTCCGTCGGCACCCGCGCGGCGGTCGAGAACGGCGACGCCGACGCCACGTACGAGTACACGGGCACCGCCTGGATCACGTACCTGGGCCACAGCAAGCCGATCCCCGACCCGCGGCAGCAGTGGGAGGCGGTGAAGGAGGCCGACGCGAAGAAAGGGCTGACGTGGCTGGAGCCGGCCCGCCTGAACAACACGTACGCCCTGGCGATGAACCAGGCCAACTACAAGAAGTACAAGACGAAGACCCTCTCGGAGGTGGCCGAGCTGGCGAAGTCGGACCCGGGTGCGGTGACGCTGTGCGTGGAGGGCGAGTTCGCCAACCGGGCCGACGGCCTGCCGGGCCTGGAGAAGGCGTACGACATGTCCATCCCGGCCGGGAACATCACCCAGATGGACACCGGCATCATCTACACCCAGACCGCGGAGGGCGCCTGCACCTACGGCGAGGTGTACACCACCGACGGGCGGATCAAGTCCATGAACCTGGTGGTGATGGAGGACGACAAGAAGTTCTTCCCGAACTACAACGCGGCGCCCATGGTCCGCACCGCCACCCTGGAGAAGTGGCCGGCGATCGCCTCCGTCCTGGACCCGGTCACCAAGGCGCTGACCAACGACGTGGCCCAGACCCTGAACGCGAAGGTCGACGTGGACGGCGAGGATCCGCACCAGGTGGCGCTGGACTGGATGAAGGAGAAGGGCTTCGTGAAGGAGGGCTAGACGGGGGCGGCGGTGCTCAGCAGGAGGGGACGCTGCCCTTCCCGCTCTCCAGCGCCTTGAGCGAGTCGACGGCGCCCTTGAGGGTGGTGACGGGGATCAGCCGGAGCCCCTTCGGCAGCTCGGCCTGCGCGTCCGAGCACTCCGCCTTCGGTACGAGGAAGACGGTCGCCCCGTCCCGCCGCGCGGCCTGCGTCTTGAGCGGCACCCCGCCCACGGCACCGACCTTGCCGCCGTCGGTGATGGTCCCGGTCCCGGCGATGACCTTGCCTGCGGCGAGGTCCCCGGCGCCGAGCTTGTCGACGATGCCGAGGGAGAACAGCAGCCCGGCACTGGGCCCGCCGACGTCCTCGAGCCGCAGCTCAACGTCGACATCGTCCTTGTCCATCCGGAGGTACCGGAGCGCGGCCGCGGTGGCCGAGTCCTGCGACTCCTCCATCTGCTCCCGGTTGTACTCCTCGATCTCGCTCACGTCGTCGCCGCTCGGGTACACGGCGTCGCGCGGCATGACGGCCCGGTCGGTGTCGAACCAGCTACTGAGCACGTCGCCGAGATGAACACTCGCGTCCGGCCCGGTCGCCTGGATCGTCGTCATCCGCAGTTGCCCGCTGGTGTCGTCCGTCGGCGCGCCGCTGATCGTGATCACCTCGGCCCCCTGGTTCTTGCCCAGCACATCGGCCGTCAGCCCCGGCTGCGCCACGGAGAACGGCAGCGGCGCGAACACGGCGGTCGCGAGCAGCGCCACGACGGGAAGCCCGCATACGGCGAGGACCTGGGGACGCGTGAGACGAGAGAGCACGGAGTCAATCTAACGCGAGGTCGTCCTGCCCGGACCGGGCGCCTGTCGCGCCTGTCAGGGGTAGCGCCGGTAACGCTCCAGGATTGAACGGTAGCGACGGTCCCCCGGCTGGAGGCGACCGTCCTCGATGGAACGCCTCGAATGCCACGCACGAGATCCAGCTCAGGGCGTGGCCTTCCTTCGCTAGGTAGAGCGTCTGGGACCGGGTCGCCGGGCCCCGTCCGTTGGTGAGGCTGGCAAGAGAGCTATCCGCCGTCACGGACACCCACCGCGCGGTGTGATCTGCTCAGCGGCGGTCCGCAGGGGTCACGCCGCGGCGGGCAGTTCGGTGCGTGTGCGCTGGATCAGGTCGCCGACCTCGGGGTGCGCCTTCCACGGTGCGAGGGCGCGGGTGACGTCGTGGAGGTAGCTGTGGGCTCGGGCGGAGTGAACGGTGCTGAGGATGCGCAGTGAGGTGTTCGCTGCTGTGAGGCCGGCTTCGAGTTCGCGGTTCTGGAGGTGGCTGGTGGCCAGGACGGCCATGCGGATGCCGGTGGCTCGGGTGAAGCGGTCCGCGGGCATGGGCTCGGCCAGCTCGTTCCAGGCGAAGGCGCCCTTGGGGTCGGCGAGGTCGCGGTGTACTTCGGTGGCGTCGGCGGCGAGCCGGGCGTGGGTCATGTAGGCGAGCTGCTGCGGATCGTGGCTGCCGGGTCGGATGGAGTCGAGCAGTTCTTCGGTGCGGCCGAGGGCGGCCTTGGCTGCTCTGGCATTTCCGCTGCGCCCGTGGGCACGGGCCTCGGCCAGCTTCGCGAAGGCCAGCACCCGGGGTGCGGCGTGGCCGAGACCGCGCTCGTAGGCGCCCTCGGCCATGTCGGCGGCCTGGTCGGGGCATCCGCGCAGGAATGCTTGGAGCGCCATGGTGGCCAGCACGTAGCAGCCGCTCTCCACGTTGCCTGCGGCCCGCGCCAGACGCAGGGCCTGGACGAAGTGCCGCTGGGCGACGTCGTGGTGACCGGTGTCGACGGCTGACCAGCCCACGACACGGGACAGCTCAGCGGTCGCCGCGAACAGCTCGCGCCCGATGGTCTCGGTGTACGTGCCGGTCAGTAGGGGTGCGGCGCGCAGGCGTAGGCATTCGGTGACGGAGCTGGCCTTCCAGTTCCCGCCGCCGTAGCGGGAGTCCCAGAGGCGGGCTTCATCGGCGGCCTTCCACAGTTCGCCGAGGTCGCTGCGGCCTACCTGGCGGCCGCCTTCGTGCGCGGTGGGGGTGTCGGTCGGCTTGGCCAGCCAGCGGGTGACGGGGGTGGCGAAGGCGGCGATGGCGAAGCCGTTGCTGATGAGTTTGCGGCGGGAGCGGTCCACGGTTCTCCAGTAGGTCGCGGCGACGCGGATCGCATCGACGGGGTCGCGGGCGAAATCCAACCCCATATCAGGGTTTCCGCCTGACCTGCCGTACATGCCGATTTCGTCCACGCTGACCGGCCTGCCGAGGCGTTCGCCCAGCGCAGCGGCCAGAAACTCAGGGGTCCGGCCGCGCGGGGTCATTCCGAGATTCACCCATCTGGCGACACTGGTGTGCTCGTACCTGAGGGGCACGCCGGCCGCTGCCCCGATCTTGTTGATCTGCGCGGCCAGCGATTTATGGCTCGCGCCGGCCTGGGTGACGAGCCGGGCCAGAGCCTCGTTGGGATCGCTCTGGCGGTCCTTTGCAGACGTCACCGAGCCCCCTCCAACCAGCTGTTGTCCTGCGACGCGGATGCCGCAGGTGCGGGACCCGAGCCTAGGACGTGACGGGGAGGCGGGGATACGGGATGTGCGTTGTTCGCCCCCATAGTTCGCCTCCCCATGCCCCCGCGCCGGCGGTTCCCTGAGGGCAGACAGCGACTCGCCAACGGGCCCCCACATCGACTTAGGGGTCTGGTGTTCGAGGGGTCCGCTGTCCCTTCCCGGTCCACGACCAAAGTGGGTGTCAGATGTACGAAATTCTCGTCACCGGCGGTGCCGGCTTCATCGGTTCGCACTTCGTCCGGCGGATGCTGCGCCGGGACGACGTGTCCCGGGTGACCGTGCTGGACGCGCTCACCTACGCAGGCAACACCGCGAACCTCGGGGATGCCTTCCTCGACCCGAGGCTGACCTTCGTCCACGGCAACATCCTCGACGCCGCGCTCGTGGACGAGCTCATGGCCCGGCACACCGTGGTGGTGCACTTCGCTGCTGAATCGCACGTCGACCGTTCCCTCACCACGGCCGACCGCTTCCTCACGACGAACGTCCTGGGGACCCATACCCTCGCCGCGGCCGCGGGCCGCCACGGGATCGAGAAGTTCGTGCACGTCTCGACGGACGAGGTGTACGGTTCGCTGGCCGAAGGCGCAGCAGGCGAGGACGCCCCCTTACGGCCCGGCGTCCCCTACGCCGCGTCGAAGGCCGCCAGCGACCTCGTGGCCCTGAGCCACTTCCAGACCTACGGCCTGCCGCTGTGCGTGACGCGCAGCTCGAACAACTACGGCCCCCACCAGTTCCCCGAGAAGATCATTCCCCTCTTCGTCACCCGCCTCCTGCGCGGGGAGAAGGTGACCCTGCACGGTCAGGGACAGCATGTGCGCAACTGGCTGCACGTGGACGACAACTGCGCCGGCATCGAGCTCGTGCTGTGCGCCGGGAAGCCCGGCGAGATCTACAACCTGGGCGGCGGCACCGACCTCACCAGCCGCGACCTGACCGCCAAGCTCCTGTCCCTGTGCGGCACGGACTGGGACTCGGTGACCTACATTCCCGACCGGCAGGCCAACGACCTGCGGTACTCCATGCTCTGGGACAAGATCCGCGCTCTCGGCTTCCGCCCGGCCCACGACCTCGACGAAGGGCTGGAGAAGACCGTCCAGTGGTATCGCCACAACCACGGCCGGCGGACGCCGCCCCTGTCCGCCGCCATGCGTCCGCGCGTCATCCTCGCCACGGCCCAGGGAGCCTGAGCATGTCTGAGAGCTGGCCACAGGGTGCGCTGATCGTGCTGGGTGCATCGGAGGAGCAGATCCCGCTCTACCAGGAGGCACGACGCCGTGAGATCCCGACCATCGCGGTGGACATGCGGTCGGACGCTCTCGCGTTTCCGTTCGCCGACGCGGCCCTGACGATCTCCACCCGGGACACCGGCGCCATCGCCGACGCGCTGGGCGACGTACGCCCCGCCGGGATCGTATGCGGCGCGAGCGACGCCGGGCTCGCCAGTTGGCACGCCCTGGCGCTGCGATACGGCACTGCCTACGTCTACCCCAAGAGCGCACTCGTGGCCCTCGACAAGGCCGCGTTCCACGAGATCACCGCTGCCTGCGGCATTACCGGATACGGATGGACCGCGTCGAGCGATCCGGATGAGGTCGTCGCAAAAGCGGCGGGGCTGCGCTTCCCGCTCGTGATCAAGCCTGTGGATGGTTCGGGAAGTAAGGGTGTCACCCGCGTCACCCGCCCGGACGACCTACCGGCCGCCGTCGCCCACGCCCGTGTCTACTCCGCCTCTCGGACCGTGATCGCTGAGGAGTTCGTCCAGGGCCGTCAGTTGACCATTGATCTCTTCCTGCGGGACGGCAGGTCGATGATGACCTGCGTCAAGGAGCAAGAGCTTGTCGCCGGGAGTTTCGTCGTCAGGCGGATCAGCACGGTGCAGCTGTCCTCGGCGGAACACGACCAGCTTGAGGCGAGCGCCGAACGGCTGTGCCGTGCACTTGGCATTGTCGATGGGCCGGCGAACTTCGACCTTGTCCTTGGTACAGATGGTCAGGCGCGCATCATCGAGGCCAACCCACGTCTCAGCGGCGACAGCATCCCGCGAGTGCACACCGCCGCCTATGGCGTGAACGTCGTGGGTGCGCTCGTCGCACTCGCGCTCGGCGAGCCGTTCGACGATCATCTGGTGCCGACGCGCAACGAGCAGGCGGCGGTGGAGCTGGTCGGATCACCGCTCATCACGGACGGCGAGTTGGTCGCATGGGAAGGCGTCGCCGAAGCCCGCAACATCCCCGGGATCACCGACGTCGTGCTGTATGCCAAGCCGGGCGACCTTATACGGCCGCACGACCAGTCCGGCCACAAGATCGGCATGTTCGTCGCTGCCGGGCCGTCGGTCGCGGACGTGTCCTCGGCTCTGGAGACGGCCGGCGCGCTGATGCGACCGATCATCCGTCCGATCACGAAGGCGGAGGGTGAGTCATGATCAACTCGTCAAAGCCGGATACCCGGCGCAATGCCAGGCCGTACCTCTACGGCCAGGAGGCCGCCGCCGTCGCCCAGGCCCTGGAGTCCGGCCAGTACGGACACACCAGCGTCACCGAGGAGTTCGAGCAGAGGATTGCCGAATTCCTCGGCGTCCACGATGCCGTGGCCGTCACCTCCGGCACCGCAGCCCTCCATACCGCCCTACTCGCCGCCAAGGCCGGCCCCGGTGACGAGGTGATCGTCCCCTCGATGACGTTCTGCGCGACGATTCAGGCGATCCTGGCCGTCGGCGCCACCCCGCGGTTCATCGAGATCGACCCCGCCACCCTGTGCGTGGACCACCAGCTAGTCCTGGAGGCGGTCACCGACAAGACGGCCGCTGTCATGCCGGTCCTGTTCGGCGGCCGGCCCGTCGACCTCTCCGCCATCCGGGAGGACCTCGACGAACGGGGCATCGTTGTGATCGAGGACGCGGCGCACGCGTTCGGCTCCCGGCACGGCACACGCCGCGTCGGGGCGAGCGGCACCGCCCTGACCTGCTTCTCGTTCGGCCCGATCAAGAACCTCACCTGCGGCCAGGGCGGCATGGTCATCCCCCGCACGCCCGCGGAAGCCGACACGATCCGCAGGACCCGGCTCTTGGGCGTGGTCCAGTCCCAGGGCGAACGCGCGAACACCACCAGCTACCGGGTGGAGGGCTTCGGCCTGCGCTACCAGCTCTCTGCCCTCAATGCCGCCATCGGCCTGGTCCAGCTCGACGGCTTCCAGGCCGCCGAGGACACCCGCCGCCACCTGTGGCGCACCTACCGCGACGCCCTCGCCCCGCTGGACGGTGTCACGCTCGTCGACGTCGACGTCGACCAGGCGGTGCCACACCTGTGCCAGGTCCGCATCGCTCACCGCGACGAGGTGTTCGCCGCCCTCCGGGGCCGGGACATCGGAGTCGGAGTCCACTACCCGCCCAACCACACCCAACCAGCGTTCGCCGCATTCAGGCGTCACCTGCCGGAGACCGAACAGGCCGGTGAGGAGATCCTCAGCCTGCCGTTCCACCAGCACCCCACCGAGCCGGACATCGACCTCGTGGTGACCTCGCTCGAACAGGCCCTCACGTCCGCCGGAGGTTCATCGGGACGCGGCCGCCCCTGAACGCGGCCAATCAGCCGGATGCTGCGGACAGCACCACATCCACGAGCCGGTCCGCCGCATCCGGTCGCCCCTTCGAGCGGGCACGCTCCGCCATCCCCGCCCGCAGGGCGGGGTCGGTCAGGAGCGGGCCCACCGCATCCCGGAGAGCCTGGCCGGTGACCTCGCCGAGCAGAGCGAGCGCGGCCCCGGCGTCGGCCAGGTGCCGGGCGTTGTGTGCCTGCTCGTTCCCGGCCGACGTGGCGAGCGGAACGAATACGGCCGGCTTGCCGAGCGCGGTCAGCTCGGCCATGGTCCCGGCGCCGCTCCGGGACACCACCACGTCGGCCAGCGCCAGAACGTCCGGCAGCTCCGACCCGACGAACCCGCTCACGTGGTACCGCCCGGCGAGAACCGGATCCAGGCCGCTGGCGGCCGCCCGGAGTCCGTCCACGTTCGCCGGACCGCACTGGTGGACTACGTTCGCATGCGCCAAGAGCCAGGGCAGCACCTCACGGACGACCAGATTGATCTGCTGGGCGCCCTGGGCCCCGCCGGTGACGTACACGGTCGGCAGATGCCGGTCGAACCCGTGCAGGCCCAGTGCCTCGATCGCCTTGTCCCCGTGGCCGCCCAGCACCTCAGGCCGTACCGGGTTTCCGGTGACGACCGCACGCTCACGCACCTCGGCCGGCAGCAGCGGCAGCGAGGACTCCGAAGACACCGCGATGCGCGTCGCCGAACTCGCCAGCTTCCGGTTGGCCAGCCCGAGCCGGACCGTCTGCTCATGCAGGACCAGCGGGCGCCGGCACAGCCGCGCAGCGAGCCCGGCCGGGACCGCCACATACCCGCCGGTCGCCAGGACCACGTCCGGCTGGAACTCCGACACGATCGAGCGGGCCTGAGCGACGCCGAGCGGCACCCGCGCCATGTCCTTCACGTTCGCAGCGGACAGCATCCTGAGCGGATTCGACGAGCGGCGGATCTTCCCCGTGGCCACCGTCCTGAAGGCGATGCCCTCCGCCGGCGCGACACGCGCTTCGAGACCGTCCGCCGTCCCGATCCACAGGACATCCAGCGTGCCGCCCGCATCCGCGAAGCGGCCTTGCAGCGTACGGATCGCCGTCAGGGCCGGGTAGGTATGACCGCCAGTGCCTCCCCCCGTCACCAGCAGCCGGAACGAACGCGGGAGCGTGGAGGAAGTGTTCACCTCACGCACCCTACTGGCTGCCCAACGCCTCCCGTTACCGAAGGACGCCGGACCCCTAACCCTCGCCAACCCCTCAGAAGCGGAACCGTCGCTACCGTTCAATCCTGGATCATTACCGGCGCTACCCCTGTCACGCCTGGCGGGTCAGAAGGGGCACCGCAATGCCGTCGACGATCCGTTCGATGGCCTCGTCGGACACGGGCCGCAGCGTCATGAGGACCTCGTGCCGGAAGAGATCGAAGGGCAGCGAGACGAGACGCGGCTCCAGCAGGGAGGCGTCCACCTCCCCCCGCCGGACGGCCCGCTGGACGATCTCCTCGGCCGCCGAACGCCGGCCCGCCAGCACATACTCGCGGAGTTGGTCCGGATTCGTCCCCGTGTCCGCGAAGTACCCGTCGAGGAGGATCACGGTCGCCACGAGAAGGTCGGTCCGCGACGCGTTCGCCGCCCGCAGGACGGCGATCAGGTCACCACGGAGCGTCCCCGTGTCCGGGACCTCGACGACCCGCTGAGAACTCGCGTGCGCGATGGCCGCCTCGACCATGAGCGCCTTGTTGGCCCAGCGACGGTAGATCACCGGCGTACTCGTACCGGCCCGGTTCGCCACGGCCTCCAGCGTGAACGCCGCATACCCGCGCTCCGTCAGCTCGGCCCACGCCGCCCCCAGCAGGGCATCCTCGAGATCCTTGCCCCGTCTGCGCCGCATCGCCCCTCCTGTTGTACCGTTGGCAAATAAGAAGCGTGAACACATCTTATTCTACCGACTGGACCGACTGGACCGACGGAGAACCCACAGGAGAGACGGGAGCACCACCCATGAGCAACCAGAACACCATCACAGTCCTCATCGAGATCCACGCCAAGGACGGACTGGAGCTCCAAGCCCGAGACGCGCTGCTCCACGCGATCCAGACCTCCGAGAAGCTCGGCCTGATCAGCTCCACCGAGTACGAGGACGCCAATGACCCCGGAGCCTTCTACGCCATCCAGGTCTGGGAGAACGCCGACGCCTTCCACGCACACATGGACGATGCCGCCAAGTCCGGCATGAACGAGGCGATCCAGGTCCTGCGCGAGCACCCCAAGACCGCACTCCTGCGCACCATCGGCTGATCACGTCGGCTGGTCGAGCTGAAGCTTCGGATGAACATACGTACGGCGACAGCGAGTTGGCGGGGCGGGAGCGACATCACGGGGTCACCGTGGCACTGGACGCGGTACTTCACCAGGTCAGCCACTCGTACGCAGAGTCAGCGTACGAGTGCGAAGAGTGGACAGTGGCGGTGACCGACTGTAACCCTGGGCGCGTTGGGAGTGTGCGGCGGGGAGAACGTGCGGAAGGTGGCCGCCATGGCGGACGGTGCGGTGGATGCGGGCGTGGTCGGCGGGGGCGGGGAGCCTGAAGTCTCCGACAGCCTCAAGACGTTCGGGGCCGTGGTCAAGGGGTTCCGCAGGCGGGCCGGGCTGACGCAGGAGGAGCTGGCCGAGCAGGTGCGGTACTCGGTCCAGACCGTGGCCTCCGTCGAGCAGGGCAGGCGCCTCCCCACGCTGGAGTACGTCCAGCGGGCCGATGACGCGCTGGACGCGGCAGGCATTCTCAGCGGAGCCGTGCAGCATCTGTCGCGGCAACCGGGACTCGCGAGCTGGTTCCGGCAGTGGGCCAGGCTGGAAGCCACGGCCGTCAGCCTCAGTACGTACGAATGCCGGCTCATTCCAGGCCTGTTGCAGACGGAGGCGTATGCGCGCACTCTGTTCGAGAACCAGTTGCCTCCGCTGGGAGACGAACAGATCGAGGCGCAGTGGGTGGCACGGGAAGAACGGCAGAAGTTGCTGCGCGAGCGGCCGAACACGGCGTTCAGCTTCATCGTTGAGGAACACCTGTTCCTCCGGTGCACGGGCGGGGCGGACGTGACACGACAACTGATCGACCACGTACTGGAGCTGGCGGCGCTGCGCAACATCGAAGTGCAGGTGATGCCGTTGGTGCGGACGGCTCACGCCGGCTTGGCCGGCCCCATGCAGTTGCTGGAGACGCCCGAGGCGCGATGGTTCGCCTACAACGAGGGTCAGGGTGGTGGTCTGTTCGTCTCCGACCCGAAGGAAGTGAGCGTCCTCCAGAGCACTGAACTGGCCTGGTTCAAGAGCAGCTACAGCAGCAGCGGAGACGGCGACTGCGTCGAGGTGGCTGTCGCCTGGTTCAAGAGCAGCTACAGCAGCGGCGGAGACGGTGACTGCGTCGAGGTCGCCACCTGCGCCGCCGCGGTCCACATCCGGGATTCCAAGGACAGGCGCGGCCCGCAGCTTGCCCTCTCCCCCGCTGCCTGGGGCGACTTCGTCGCTTACGCGGCGCACGACTGATACCGACGCGCGCCGCCGGACGTCACCGCAGGGCCTCCGCCACCTCGCGGGCCGCGTGCATGACGCGTTCGCCGACGCGTTCGGGGACCACGTCGGCCAGCATGACCACGCCGACGCTGCCCTCGACGCCCGTGACGCCGAGGAGGGGTGCCGCCGCGCCACACGCGCCGGCCTCCAGTTCGCCGTGGGTGAGGGTGTAGCCGGGGTCGTCCTCGGGCTCGCCGGCGGGCTGGGGCGGCGGCTGGCGGGCGGCCAGGATCGCCTTGCCGGCGGCGCCCCGTTCCAGGGGATGGCGGAAGCCGGCGCGGTAGGCGACGTGGTAGTCCGTCCAGGTCGGCTCGACGACGGCGACGGCCAGCGCCTCCGCGCCGTCCACCAGGGTCAGGTGGGCCGTCGCCCCTATGTCCTCGGCCAGCGAGCGCAGCGCCGGCATCGCGGCCTCGCGGACGAGGGGGTGCACCTGGCGGCCCAGGCCCAGTACGCCGAGTCCGACGCGGGCGCGGCCGCCCAGGTCGCGGCGTACGAGTGCGTGCTGCTCCAGCGTGGCGAGCAACCGGTAGACAACGGTCCGGTTCACGCCCAGTTTGTGGGACAGCTCGGTGACGGTCAGCCCGTGGTCCGTATCGGCCAGCAGCTTGAGGACGCGCAGTCCCCGGTCGAGCGTCTGAGAGGTCTCCGCGGTCACGACGCCCACTCCTTAGTGGTGAGGTCGGCGGCCCTCCTCGCGGCGATGCGTCACCGAGTCCCGTCAGTGACGCGCTTCAGAGGCCGCCGATCGGCTGACGGTCCGGCCTTGTGCCCGGGTCCAGTCGCTTCACGGCTGCGCTCCGCGGCGGCGCTGCCACGGGGCGTGTGCGTAGCGGGACAGTAACTACCAGGTCCGCTCAGCGGAAGGCTCCGTCCAGAATCCGGGCGCCAACCGTTATCGACTGCCTGTGTTTGTCCCGATACGTATCGCGCGTGCGCACGGGGCCGCACGCCCCCGCGCGTCACTTCATGCGCGTCGCCCACTCCTGCACCTTGGCGATGCGCTGGCGAAGCTGACCGCCGGTGGCCTCGGCGCTGGGCGGGCCGCCGCACACGCGGCGCAGTTCGGTGTGGATCACACCGTGCGGCTTGCCGCTCTGGTGGACGTAGGCGCCGACCATGGTGTTGAGCTGCTTGCGCAGCTCCATCAGCTCCTTGTGGGAGACGACCGGGCGGCGTTCGGCGGGCAGTTCGAGCAGGTCGGCCTCGTCGTCCGGCTTCTTGCGGCTGTGCGCGATCTGCCGGGCCTGACGCTTCTGGAGGAGGAGTTGGACCTGGTCGGGCTCCAGCAGGCCCGGGATGCCCAGGTAGTCCCGCTCCTCCTCGCTGCCCGGGTGCGCCTGCATGCCGAACTCGGCGCCGTTGTACATCACCCGGTCGAAGGTGGCCTCGGACTCCAGTGCCTCGAAGGAGAACTGCTCCTGCTCGCCGGTGTCCTCGTCCTGCTCCCGGTTCGCCTCGTCCATCTCCTTCTCGGACTCGGCGTAGGGATCCTCCTCGCCCTCCTTCTTGGGCTTGTCGAGGACGTGGTCCCGCTCGCGCTCCATCTCGCCCGCGAAGGTGAGCAGGTCGGGCACGGTGGGGAGGAAGACGGAGGCGGTCTCGCCGCGGCGCCTGGAACGGACGAAGCGGCCTACTGCCTGGGCGAAGAAGAGGGGGGTCGAAATCGTCGTGGCGTAGACGCCGACCGCGAGGCGGGGGACGTCGACGCCCTCGGACACCATGCGGACGGCGACCATCCAGCGGTCGGTGCTCGCGCTGAAGTCGTCGATGTTCTTGGACGCGCCGGTGTCGTCGGACAGGACGACGGTGGCCTTGTCGCCGGTGATCTCGCGGATCAGCTTGGCGTAGGAGCGGGCGGAGTCCTGGTCGGCGGCGATGACGAGGGCGCCGGCGTCCGGGACGCCCTTCCTGACCTCGGTGAGCCGCTGGTCGGCGGCGCGCAGCACGGCGGGCATCCACTCGCCGCGCGGGTCGAGCGCGGTGCGCCAGGCCTGGCTGACGGCGTCCTTGGTCATCGGCTCGCCGAGCCGGGCGGCGATCTCGTCGCCCGCCTTCGTGCGCCAGCGCATGTTGCCGCTGTAGCTCATGAAGATGACGGGGCGGACCACGCCGTCGGCGAGCGCCGATCCGTAGCCGTAGGTGTAGTCGGCGGCGGAGCGGCGGATGCCGTCGTTGCCCTCCTCGTACGCGACGAAGGGGATCGGGTTCGTGTCGGAGCGGAAGGGCGTGCCGGTGAGCGCGAGGCGGCGGGTGGCCGGCTCGAACGCCTCCAGGCAGGCCTCGCCCCAGGACTTGGAGTCACCGGCGTGGTGGATCTCGTCGAGGATGACGAGGGTCTTGCGCTGCTCGACGCGGTTGCGGTGCAGCATGGGGCGCACGCCGACGCCGGCGTACGTGATGGCGATGCCCTGGTACTCGCGGCTGAGCGGGCCCGCGCTGTACTCGGGGTCCAGCTTGATCCCTATGCGGGCCGCGGCCTCGGCCCACTGCTTCTTCAGGTGCTCGGTCGGCGCGACGACGGTCACCTGCTGCACGACGTGGTGGTGCAGCAGCCAGGACGCCAGCGTCAGGGCGAAGGTGGTCTTTCCGGCGCCGGGGGTGGCGACCGCCAGGAAGTCCCGGGGCTGGTCCTGGAGGTACTTCTCCATCGCCCCCTCCTGCCAGGCCCGCAGCTTGCCGGCGGTGCCCCACGGGGCACGGCCCGGGAAGGCCGGGGACAGGTGGTGCGAGGTGCTGGAGCTGGCGGTGGTAGTCACGGTCTCCGAAGGGGTCCGAAGGGGGTGGAGCGGCTCGGCCACGTATGACAACCGGGCCACCCTACCGGCGGGCCGACGCGTTCAACGCGCCCACGGGGGCGGGTCACCCCCGGGTGGGACGGACGTCACAGCTCCCCCGGCCGCCTCGCAGCCGGGCCCGGCTCGCTTCTCCCGCATCCGGTTCATTTCTTCCGCACCCGGCTCACTTCTCCCGTACCCGCATAGCCACCCACGCCCCCACCAGCGCCACCGCCGCCATCGGCAGGAACACCGCCGCGAAGGCCGTCGGGTGGGAGCCGGTGGCTTCCGTGGCCGCGTGGCTGACCGTGCCGCCGCCGAGGGCGGCGAAGGCGGCGCCTCCGACCGACAGCAGTACGACGTTGGAGAGGCCGTCGGAGATCTGGAGGGCGGCGGAGTTGGTGCCGGCCTCCTCGGGGGCGGAGAGCTTGAGCAGGAGGACGCTGGTGGAGGAGATCACCAGGCCCATGCCGAAGCAGCCGAAGCCCCAGGCGACGGCCACCGTCCAGGCGGGCACGGCGTCGATCAGCACGCTCGGCGCCGTCGCGATGGCCGCCGCGACCAGGACCATGCCGAGGGCCATCAGGCGCTCGCGGTGGGGTTCCAGGCGCGGCCGGGACTGAAGCCAGGAGCCCGCCGCCCAGGTCGCCCCGCCGGCCGCCAGCGAGAGACCGGCCAGCGTGGGGCTGAGTCCGCGCTGGGTGACCAGCATCAGCGGGACGAAGGACTCGGCGGCGATGAAGGACCCCGCGGCCACCCCGCGCAGCAGGACCACGGAGGGCAGCCCGCGCACCGCCCGGTAGGTGCCGCGCGGCAGCAGTCCGAGGACCGACGGCACGAGCAGCGCCACGCCCGCCGCGCCGGGCAGCAGCGAGAGGGGGCGCAGGTCCTGGGCGGCGTACTGGAGCAGCCCCGCGCCCAGCGAGATGGCGAGGGCGAGGCGGATGCGGCGGCCGTCGAAGGACGCCGGCGCTTCCCCTCCGCCGACGGCGCCGGACGCGCGGGCGCGTATCTGCGGCAGCGCGAGGGCCAGCGGGAAGACGACCAGCACCGGGATGCCGAGGAACACCCAGCGCCACCCGAGGTGTTCGGTCACCGCGCCGGAGGCCAGCGGGCCGACCACCGACGGGACGACCCAGCCCGCCGCGAACGCCGCCATGATCGCGGGCCGCAGCCGCTCCGGGTAGGCCCGCCCGACGACGACGTACAGGGCGACGATGACCAGCCCGCCGCCGAGCCCCTGCACGGCCCGCCCGAGGATGAACAGCCACATCGCCCCGGCCGTCCCGGCCAGCACCAGACCCGCGGCGAAGGATGCGATACCGCAGGTCAGCGGTGCCAGCGGGCCCCGTCGGTCCGACCACTGGCCGGAGAGAACCATCCCGAACAGGCTCGTCGTGAAGTACCCCGAGAACGCGAACGCGTACAGCGACACCCCGTCCAGCTCCCGCGCCGCCACCGGCATCGCCGTACCGACCGCCGTCGCCTCGAAGGCGATCAGCACGATCACGGAGACGATGCCGATGCTCAGCGCCCGGTAGGTGCGGCTCAGTACGGTCTCGTCGGGCGCGGCGGTACCGACGGCGGGCTCGGCGGGGACTGTGGGGACTGCGGGGACGGCGACATCGGTGTCGCGGGGCTCAGGGACGGTCATGGTCGCCAGAGTAAGGGCCACAGTGCGCTTTGACCCCTGTCGGAGGGCGGTACGGGGCCGGGACCTTGGTCGTACGACCGCCCGCCGTTCATGAACGCGGTATGGCAGTCGTGTTGCGGCCTCCCCGGGTTCCTTGAGCACCGCCGCGGCTCCGCCTACCGTCGAGTCACGAAGTCGGACACGGCCGTGTGCCCGAGTGGTTGAGGGGCTCGCCTGCGCGGCATCCATGAGCGAGCTCCGCTCGCGGGGAGTTACGTGGGTTCGATTCCCGCCACGGCCTCCATGCTTGTGCAAAGGGAGGACAACAAGGGGCCGTACAAGAAGGGGCCGTGCCCGTTCGGGCGTCGGAGTCTGCCCCTCAGCCTCTGGTCCCGTGGCCGTCGTCCGCGTATGCAGAGGTGACCGACACACCTGCTCCGAGGAGAAACGCGTGCACGCCCGACGCCAGGACCCCGTACGCCGGAGCCGACCGTCCGCGGCACGGCCCCTCTCCCACGGCGACGGCGACGGTGGGCAGAACGCCGCTGCTCAGCGTCACGGAGGTCCAGAACACCGCCGGGAACCAGGCCGCGGTGCAGATGCTGCGCGAGGGTCACCATCCGCACGGCCGGCCGCGGCAGGGTTCCGGCTCCGCCGCCGGCGGCCTGCCGGTGCAGCGCATCCTTTCCGGCACCATCGCCCCGCCCACTGAGGGAGCCTCGGAATCAGTGCCCGACCTGCCTGCCGAGCTCGTCCGGCGCATCGGCACGGCGGCGCCGGGCGAGCGTCAGCAGCTACTGATGGACGTGTTCACGCATGTCATGCAGCAGATGCCCGCTCCGACGGACGAGGTGGGCATCGAAGGAATGAAGAACCTGCACAGGAACGCCAAGATCGTTTACAAGGACACCGACGCAGGGGCCGGGAAGGCCATGGCCGTCACCCAGGAGGCCCTGATCAAAGACGGAGAGTCGCCCGGTGAGCAGCAGGTCACCCTGACCTTCCACCGCAACCTCTTCACCCTCGGTGCGGCGGCCCTCTACAGCACCCTTCGTCACGAACTCATCCACGTGGCACAACGGTCCCTGGCTCCCGACGAGGACCGCGCGGACGGCGGTGACGCGCACATCTTCAACGACCCCATGGCGGACACCCCGACCGGGGGACCGACCATGAAGACCCTCCAGCTCCCCATGCAGGAGATCGAGGCCCATGTGTGGGAGTTGGAGCACACGGGCGAGACCGGCATCGACGACGCGCACCTGGGCAGCACCGTGCATTACCTCGTCGAATACACGAACCGTCTGAGCGCCAGCCTCAACGGAAAGAACGTCACCGCGCAGCAGTTCGCCTACTGGAAGGCGTACGTGGAGAAGTCGCTGGCCGCTCTCGGCCGGGCCGCCGTCGCCGCCCCCGGGCACACCGAAGCGATCAACGGGGCGAGGGCCGGGCTCCAGCAGGCGTACGAAGCGAGGTCGGCGAAGGCGGGCGGCACCAAGCGCGGTGCGTCGGGCACCGGTTCGGGCAGCAGCAGCAAGAGGGGCCGGAGGTGAGCCAGGCGCCGGCCGGCCGCCCCGCTACGTGAGCGCGGCGTCGCGCGCGGCTCCGCGCGACGCCCGGTGTCTGAGCCACAGTCCGAACGCCAGGACCGAGAGGTCCGGAGCCAGGGGCAGCGGGGCGCCCTCCGGCGGGCACCAGGTCAGGACCTCGCCCGTCGTGCCGTGGACGAGCAGGTGGATGCCGTCGGCCGTGCCGCCCAGGTGAAGCAGGTGGTCGGCGTGGTCCGGGAGCGGCGGGGCGTCCGCCCGTTCCGAGGCGTACTCCGCGAGCGTTGGCAGCACCGGCAGGCCCTCGTCGGTGCGCCCGAGGAAGGGGCCGTGGTCCGGCAGCCCCGTCTCGCACAGGAAGCGCCGGGTCGGTTCGTGGGTGAGGGTGCCCGGGAAGTCGGCTTCCTCGAAGCGCGTCACCCGGGACCGGCCGAACTCCCGGTCCAGGAACCGGGCCGGCAGTCCCGGAGCGGCTTCCGCGGGCGCTCGGCGGCCCGCTGTCAGGAACAGACAGCCGACCAGCACGTACGTCTTCCACAGCCACAGCGGTGGCGGCGTCTCGCACCCGGCCGGCGCGGGTCTGAGGATGCCGCGCGTCCAGGACGGATCGTCCACCGACGTCACGAGGCGGACCAGGGTCAGCAGCGACGGCACCGAACGCGCGGTCGTCTTCTCGCCCATGGCTGTGTGCATTGTTTCCCCCGAGAGTGTGCGGTCCCGCGGTCGGGGACTGCTGCCGTCCCCACCACCTCGCACACTACGGGGCACCACTGACATCGCCCGGTGGACCGGCCGCGCCCGGCGCTCACGCTCAGCCCCCGGTCACCACCGCGGCCTGCGGGCGGATCGGGAGGCGGTTCACCGGGCGTCCGGTGGCCGCGCGTACGGCGGAGGCGACGGCCGCCGGGGAGGCCACCACCGGCACCGCGCTGACGGCCTTGGCGCCGAAGGGGGCGACCACGTCGCGTTCCTCGACGAGCTTCACGATCCGGATGTCGGGGGCGTCCAGCGCGGTCGGGAGGGCGTAGCCGGTCAGGTCGGGGTGCCGGATCAGGCCGCGCGGGGTGCGGAGGTTCTCGGTGAGCGCGATACCGACGCCCTGGGTGACGCCCGCCTCGATCCGGGCGGTCAACTGGTCCGGGTTCAGCACCCGGCCCACGTCCTGGGCGACGGCCAGCTCGACGACCCGTACCGAGCCGATCTCGATGTCGACGTCGACCACGGCGCGGATCGCGCAGAAGGCCATGCCGACGAAGGCGTCGCCCTGCCCGGCCTCGTCGAGCGGCTCGGTCGGGTGCGGGCGGCACTGGGCGGTGGCCCACAGTTCCTTGCCGTCCAGCGCCTCGGTGACCGTGGTCGACAGCACGCCGTCGTACGAGGTGATCTTGCCGTCGGCGATCTGGAGCAGCTCGGTGGACATCCCGAACTGGTGCGCCAGCGGCTGGAGGAGCTGGGTGCGGACCATCTTCGCCGCCCGTTCCACCGCGCCGCCCGACACCCACGTGTGCCGTCCCCGGCAGCCCGGTCCCGCCGGGGGCTGGTCGGTGTCGACGGGCGCCACCTGGACCTCGTCGACGCCGAGGGTGTCCTGCACGATCTGCCGGGCCAGCGTGGTGAAGCCCTGGCCGGTCTCGACGGCCGCGCACAGCACCGTCGCCACGCCGTCCTGGACCTTCACGGTGGCCGTGGAGACCTCGTCGGCGCCCTCGGCGCCCAGCATGTGCACCATGCCGATGCCGTAGCCCACGCCCCGGCGCACCGCGCCCGGTTCGCCCGCGCCCTCGGGGCCGCCGGGCAGCAGCCACTCGTCCTCGGGCGTGTCCTTGGGCAGGTCGGGGAGGGGGAAGTCGCGGACCGCCTGGAGGAGTTCGGCGACGGGGGCGGGACACGTGACCGTCTGGCCGGTGGGCAGCACGTCGCCGGTGGCCAGTACGTTGCGCAGCCGCACCTCGGCCGGGTCCAGGCCGAGCTTCTTGGCGACCTTGTCCATCTGCGCCTCGTAGGCGGCGCACACCTGCATGGCGCCCTCGCCGCGCACATGGCCGGAGGGCGGGTTGTTGGTGCGTACGGCCCAGCCCTCGATGGAGGCGTTCGGGACGACGTACGGGCCGCAGGCGAAGGCCACCGCGGCGGCCAGGGCGTCGGAGGAGGTGTCCGCGTAGGCGCCCGCGTCGAGCAGGATCTGCGCCTCGACCTTCACGACCCGGCCCTCGGCGTCCGCGTGGTGGCGGTAGCGCAGGAGGGTGGGGTGGCGGTGGGTGTGGCCGAGGAAGGACTCCTCGCGCGTGGCGGTCAGTTTCACCGGGCAGCCGGTCCTCAGCGCCAGCAGGCCGAGCGGAAGCTGGAAGCCCTGGTCCTCGCGGTCGGCGGTGGCCCCGGGCACCCCGGTGACGACGATCTTCACCTGTTCGGGTGTCAGGCCGTAGCAGGCGGCGGCCGTGTCGCGGTCGCCGTGCGGGTCGGTGGAGGCCAGGTACAGCTCCACGCCGCCGTCGGGGCGCGGTACGGCCAGGCCCGCCTCGGCTCCTATGGGGGCCGGGTCCTGGCGGCCGATGCGGTACAGGCCCTCGACGACGACCTCGCCGGCCGCCTCCGGGTCGCCGTGGCGCAGCGGGATGTGCCGGATGAGGTTGCCGTCGGGGTGCAGCGGCTCGGCCTCGAAGGCCTGCTCGGGGTCGGTCACCGGGTCGAGGACCTCGTACTCGACGATGACGGCGGCGGCGGCCATCCGGGCGGTGTCCGGGTGGTCGGCGGCGACGGCGGCGATGGGCTCGCCGTGGTGGCGTACGACCTCGGAGGCGAAGACCGGGCGGTCGGCGCGACCCCGGCCGTGCAGCGCGGTGCCGGGCACGTCCTCGTGGGTGACGACCGCGCGGACGCCGTGCATCTCGCGCGCGTGGGTGGTGTCGATGGACACGATGCGCGCGTGCGGGTGCGGTGAGCGCAGGACGGCCGCCCACAGCAGGCCCTCGGCCCACAGGTCGGCGGCGTAGGGGAAGGTGCCCTCGGTCTTGGCGCGGGCGTCGGCGGGCGGCAGGGACGCGCCGATGCCGTGCGGGATCGGCTCGGAGACGGGGGGTGCCTGGGGTGCCGCCCCGGCGGTTCCCTCGGCCTCCGCAGTCGCGGCGTCGTTGCTCACGCGTGGCCTCCGTCCTGGCCCTGGTCACCGAAGGGCCGGTCGTGCGGTCCCGCTGCCGCGTCCGGAGTGCCGGGCGGTGGCTGGGAGTCGAACGCCGACGGGTTGACGCCGCCCGCGCCCGGACCGGCCTGGTGCGGGATGCGGGGCTCGTCGGCGTCCGTGCCGCCCGCCTCGGCGGCGGTGTGCGCCTCGCGCTCGGCGACGACCTCGTCGACGGCCTCCAGGACGCCCCGGTAGCCGGAGCAGCGGCACAGGTTGCCGCACAGGGCCTGGCGGGCCTCCAGCTCGGTCGGCGCCGGGTTGCCCTCCAGGAGGTTGTGCACGGTCATCGCCATGCCGGGTACGCAGAAGCCGCACTGCACCGCGCCGCGCCGGGCGAGCGCCCGCTGCACGTCCGACGGCTGCCCGTCGGTGGCCAGGCCCTCGACCGTACGGACCTCGCTGCCGGCGGAGGTGACGGCCGGGACCAGGCAGGAGGCGACGAGCCGTCCGTCGACCTGCACGTTGCACGCGCCGCACTCGCCCTGCGAGCAGCCGTCCTTGGCGCCCGCGAGACCGAGCCGCTCGCGCAGCACGTACAGCAGCGACTCCCCGATCCAGGCGTCGGTGACGGGCCGGTCGGCGCCGTTGACGCGCAGGACGTAGGAGGCGAGGGGGTGGTCCTCGTGCGGGCCGGCCGGGGACGGCTCCTGGTCGACGGCCGGGTCCTGGTCGGCCGGGTCCTGGTCGGCGGCCGGGTCGGCCGCGGTGGCCGCGGTGGGCTCGTCGGTTCCGTCTGTCCCGTCGACCGCGTCGGCCGCGTCGGCCTGGGGATCGGTGGTGTCGGTCGCGTCGGGCCGGTCGTCGGTCGCGTCGAGCCGGGGGTGGGCGCGGTCCTGGTCCCTCGGGCCGGTCCGGGGCTCCGTCTCCGGGTCCCGTCCGGGATCCTGACCGCGGTCCGGTGCGGGCTGCGGAGCCCGCTCCCGCGGGGCGGCCGTACCGGGCCGCGCCAAGGCCGTCACGGGGTGCGCGGCGGCCTCCGGTCCGGAATCAGCATCCGCGGCCTCTCCGCGGTCCGCCGCCCGCTCAGCGGGGCCTTCAGGGGCCTCCTCGGCCCCACCGGGTCCGTCGGCCACGGTCCTGTCGCCGGGCGCGGTCGCGGAGCCCGCTTCCACGGCGGAGCCGGCGGGCGGCCGTTGCCCGTACGGGCCGACGACGGGTTCGGGCGCGCGCGGAGCCCCGGTCACGGTCTCGTCGCCGGGCGCGGTCGCGGAGCCCGCTTCCACCGCGGGGGCGGCGGGCGGCCGTTGCCCGTACGGGCCGACGACGGGTTCGGGCGCGCGCGGAGCCCCAGTCACGGTCTCCTCGCGGGGCGCGGTCGCGGAGCCCGCTTCCACCGCGGGGGCGGCGGGCGGCCGTTGCCCGTACGGGCCGACGGCGGGTTCGGGCGCGCGCGGAGCCCCGGTCACGGTCTCGTCGCCGGGGGCGGTCGCGGGGGCCGCTTCCACCGCGGAGCCGGACGGCGGCCGTTGCCCGTACGGGCCGACGGCCGGTTCGGGCGCGCGCGGGGCCCCGGGCGCCTGTCGTTCACGGCCGGGACCGGCCTGGGCCGGGCCCTCGCCCTCGCCCCACGGCTGTCCGGCGGGCTGGGTCGCCCAGGGCGCGGGGGCGCCGCCGGGGAGGGTGGCCGGAGCGCCGGTCCCCCACTGCTCGGCCAGGGACGACGTGGTGAACTCGCCCGACTCGTCCGGCAGATCGCCGTCGGCCACGGGGATGGACCACTGCCCGGTCACGTCCTGCCCGGGTGCGGGTCGAGCCGCCGCCTCCGCCTCCGCCTCGGCCTGCGAGAAGTCCCACTGTCCGGTGGCGCCGGGCTGGTAGCTGAACCGGGTGTCCTGTCCGGGGGCGCCCTGCCCGGTGTTCGCGTCGTAGGGCGCGGCCCCGCCGTACGGGTCCTGCCGCGGGTACTCGGTGTACCCCTGGTGGGCGGGGGGCTCCTGCCGCGTGTCCGGGACCTGCCACTGGGTGCCGTCCACGGGCGCGGACGGTGCCGACGGCATGGCCCAGGAGCCGGTGGCGGCCGGGTCGGTGCCGGTCGTGGCGGGCGTGACCGTGATCTGCGGCGGCACATAGCCGTGCCCGGGCGCGGCGAGCGGGCTGTCGGAGGAGGCCAGGAGCGCGTCCACGCCGCCCTCGGGCAGCTTCACGAAGGCGGTGGCGCCGTCGTCGTAGTCGCCCTGGGGCAGCGGGTCCCAGCGTCCGCCGCTCGGGGGCGTGCCCCCTCCGTGCTGGTCGCCGTACTGATCGCCGTAGGGATCGTCGTGCGGATCGTCGTACTGGTCGCCGTGCTGGTCGTCGGTCACGACAGCGCCCTCCCCAGTGCTCGTCGGGCCAGCGCGGCGACAGTGCGCCGCAGGTGCAGTACGGCGGGCGGGAGCTGCGTCACGGAGCCGTCCTCGGCCGGGACCGCGTCGGGGATGCAGGCCGCGGCGACGTACTCGCCGAAGCCGTGCAGCGCCTCCGGGACGATGGCGCGGCCGTTGTCCCAGTCGATGAGCGAGGCCACCCACTGCTCGGCCTCCAGGGGCCGCAGCGGCATCGGCGCGATGGCGCCGACGGCGCACCGCACGCCGCGCCTGGCGGGGTCGAGGACCAGCGCCACGGAGGCCGTCGCGCGGCCCGGGCCGGTCCGGCCTGTCGCCTTGAGGAAGACCTGCGGCGCGTGCAGCAGCGGCACGCGCACGTAGCCGATCAGCTCGCCCGCGCGAAGCATCTCCATGCCCGCCAGCAGGTGCGAGACCGGCATCTCCCGGCGGGCCCCGTCCGGGCCCGCGATGATCAGCGTCGCCTCCAGGGCGGCCAGCACCGGCAGCGCGTCCCCGGTGGGGGCGGCCGAGGCGATGTTGCCGCCCAGGGTGCCCGCGTTGCGGATCTGCGGCGGTCCGGCGGCGCGTGCGGCGGCGGCGAGCGCCGGGATGAGCGCGGCGAAGTCGGGGCGGCCCATGCGGGCATGGGTGAGCCCCGCGCCGAGCAGTGCGTGCCCGTCCTGGTACTGCCAGCCGCGGATCTCGCTGATCCGGCCGAGGCCCACCAGCGCGGCGGGCCTGAGCTGGCCTGAGTTGACGGCCGCCATCAGGTCGGTGCCGCCCGCGACCGGCACGGCGGCGGGCATCGCGGCGAGCGCCGCCACGGCCTCGTCCAGTGTCGTGGGCAGCGTGACGGCCTGCGCCGCCTGCGGTGCGTGCGTGGTCAAACCGACTGCCCCTTCCCGCTGTCCCACCTGGTCCCGCCCATGTGGCCGTACGGTACGACCTGACAGGGCGGACGTGGCAACTCTGGCACATCTTTGCAGGGCCCGAACGCAGGGGTCCGCTAGGAGGCATTCGCCCACCTCGCCGACGGGATGGTCCGTTTTCACACGGGATATCCAGCGATCGGAGCTACGCTCGATGCGCACGAGTTGCCACTCTTCGGTGGCGTTTGGGGGCGTTTTCCTTACTTGTTGGGCGGTGGCCCGTCGAGCGGCCTGCCGAGCACGCCGGGCCGCCGCTGCCAGGGCAGGGGGCCGCCGGGCGGCCGGTAGGAGACGCCCAGGGCGTCAAGTCGCCGGTAGTGGGTGGCCATCCGCTGCTCGAAGGCGGCGAAGTCCCGGTCGGCCGGGGCGGGCAGGGCGCTCCAGGCGACCTCGGCGAAGGCGGCGAGCCTCGGGAACAGTTGGTAGTCCACCCGCTCCTGGTTCTCGGTCACCTCGGTCCACAGGTTCGCCTGGGTGCCGATCACATGCCCGGCCTCCTCCGGCGCCAGTTCCGCCGGAACCGGCTCGAACCGGTAGACGTCCTCCAGGGTGCGCACGAAGGCGATCGGCACGGGTTCGTCCTCGCCCCCGTGCTCCCGGAAGTTCAAGTACACCTGCTGCTCGGGGCACATCACGACGTCGTGTCCCGCACGCGCGGCGGCGACCCCGCCCGCGTACCCGCGCCAGGAGGACACGGCCGCACCCTTGGCCAGTCCACCCTCCAGGATCTCGTCCCAGCCGATGAGCCGGCGCCCGCGTTCGGCGAGCCAGGTGTCGAAGTGCTGGATGAACCAGGACTGGAGTTCGTCCTCGTCGGCAAGGCCGAGTTCCTCGATCCGCGCCTGGGCGGTGGGCGAACGCCGCCACTGCTCCTTGGGGCATTCGTCGCCGCCGATGTGGAGGAACTCCGAGGGGAAAAGCTCCAGGAGTTCCTCGAAGACGCCCTCGTAGAAGCGCAGCGTGTTCTCGGTGGGGGCGAGTACGTTCGGGGAGACACCCCAGGTGTCCCAGACGGAGAGGGCGGTGGTGTCGATCACATCGGTGTTGCCGAGTTCCGGATACGCGGCGATGGCGGCCTGCGAGTGCCCGGGTACGTCGATTTCGGGGACGACGGTGATGTGCCGCTCGGCGGCGTAGGCGACGATCTCCCGGATGTCCTCCTGGGTGTAGTAACCGCCGTGGGGTTTGTCCTCCCACAGCGGCGAGGCCCGGTGGCCGTATTTGGTGCGCGACCGCCAGGAGCCGGTCTCGGTGAGCTTCGGGTGGCGTTTGATCTCGACGCGCCAGCCCTGGTCGTCCGTCAGGTGGAAGTGCAGGACGTTGAGTTTGTGGGCGGCCATCAGGTCCAGGTACCGCAGGACGCCGTCCTTCGGCATGAAGTGCCGGGCGACGTCCAGCATCAGGCCGCGCCAGCGGAAACGGGGCGCGTCCTCGATGCGGACCAGCGGCAGCCGCCACCGGCGGCCGGGGAGCGGGGCGCGCCGGAAGGCGTCCGGGCCGAGCAGTTGCCGCAGCGTCTGCGCGCCCCAGAAGAGGCCCGCCGGGCCGCCGCCGGTGAGGTGTACGCCGGTCGGTGCGACGTCGAGGCGGTAGCCCTCGGCGTCCAGTTTCCCGTCGAGGGACAGCCGGACGGCGTTGTCGTCGCCCGCCGCGGGGGCCAGCGGCAGACCGGTGGCCGCGCCCAGCGTGGCCCGCAGCCAGCGCTCGGTGTGCCCGGTGCCGTCGCCCGCCGCCAGCCCGGTGTCCGGACCGAGGTCGAAGAAGGCGCCCCGGGCCGCCACGTGCTGAGGCCGGGGAATCACGTCCGCCGGGTCCGTCAGGTCTGTCACGTCCGTCGGGTCCGTCAAGTCCGTCACGATGTCAGTCCTTTACCGCTCCGCCGAGGCCGGAGACGAGTCGTCGTTGTACGAGTACGAAGAAGACCAGCACCGGAATCGTCATCACCGTGGACGCGGCCATCACTCCGCCCCAGTCGGGATCGTCCGGCTTGTAGAAGACCAGCAGCGCCATCGGCAGCGTCGACTGGGAGATGTCACTGATGATGAACGACTTGGCGAACAGGAAGTCGTTCCAGGTCGAGATGAAGGAGAAGACGCTGGTGGCCACCAGCCCCGGGAAGACCAGCGGGAAAAGGATCTGCCACAGAAAGCGCGTCCGGCTCGCCCCGTCGATGTAGGCGGCCTCCTCCAGGGCGTCCGGCACGGCTTTCACAAAGCCCCGCAGCATCCAGATCGCGAAGGGCAGCGAGAAGGCGATGTGGGGCAGGATCAGCGAACCCAGCGTGTTCAGCAGGCCGAAGTCCCGCATGAGGAAGAACAGCGGGATCGTGAGCGCCTCCACGGGCACCATCTGTGCCACCAGGAACATGATCAGCAGGGTGGTCCGGAAACGGAACCGGAAACGCGTCACCGCGGTCGCCGCGAGGAACGCGATCAGCGCCGAGGCGATCACGACGGTGCCCGCCACGAGCAGACTGTTGAGAAAGTAACGGCCGAATTCCTGCTGCCCGAAGACCCGCCGGAAGGAATCCAGCGACGGCGTCAGGGTCCACGGCCGCGGCTCGCTCGACTCGATCTCCCCGGCCGGTTTGAAGGCGCTCAGCACCATCCAGTACAGCGGGAAGGCGACCACGACCGCGATCAGCAGCGCCGACGTCTCCGCCGCGAGCCGCCACGGACGGCGCACCCGCACGCGCGGAAGATTCACAGCTCCTCCCCCTGGCGGCGCAGCAGCCGCAAGTACACCAGCGTCACGGCGAGCAGGATCAGCAGCATGACGACGCCGATCGCGGAGCCGAGGCTGTACTGCGAGGACGCGAACGCCTTCTGGTAGGCGTAGACGTTGAGTACGAGGTTCTGGCCGGCGATGCCGCCGCCGTTCGTCATGACGTAGATCTGGGTGAAGACCTTGAAGTCCCAGATGACCGACTGGATGGTGACGACCACCAGGATCGGCCGCAGCATCGGCGCGAGCACCGAACGCCAGATCCGCCACTGGGAGGCCCCGTCGAGCGCGGCCGCCTCCAGCACCTCGGACGGCACGGACCGGATCCCGGCGTAGACGGTCACCATGACGAACGGGAAGGAGCACCAGACCACTTCGAGCAGGACGAGCAGGAAGGCGCTGTAGCGCCCGTACGTCCAGGAGTGGTCGCCGAGGCCCAGCATCCGGTTGACGGGCCCGAAGTCCGGGTCGAACAGCAGCAGCCAGACCGTCGACCCGGTGACCGCCGGGGTCGCCCACGCACCCAGCCCCGCCAGCATCAACGCCAGCCGCGGCACGGCCCGCACCCGCGTGAGCAACACGGCGAGCGCACACCCGACGGCCAACGTGGACACCACGCAGGCCGCGGCGAACACGACGGTGGCGAGCAGCACCCGCCAGAACTCACCGTCCCCGAACAACTCGGCGTAGTTCCCGAACCCCTGAAAGGTGGTCGGCTCTCCACCGGACACCTGGGCCTGCGTGTACTCCAGAAAGGAGATCAGCCCAAGCTGATAGACGGGGTAGACGAGCAGCCCACCGAGGACGACAAGGGCGGGGGCAAGATAGATCCAAGGGGTGCTGGAAGCGCCCCGATAGGGGCGCGGGGAACGGCGCGACAAGCCACCACGTACCCGCACCCGCCCACGAACCGCACCCCCCACCCCATTAGGCACCCCAGTCATCCGGCGGAGCCAAACGCCTCGTCCATCTTGTCGGCCGCGTCCCCAGCGGCAGCGCCCACGTCCTTCTTGCCGCTGACGACCTCCTGGAACATCGTCGGCAGCACCTGCGAGGAGTCGATCGTCGCCCACGCGGGAGAGGCCGGGACGAACTTCGTGCCGGCGGCGAGCGTGTCGACGAACGGCTTCACGAAGGGCTCCTCCGCCGCCACCTGCTGCCGTACGTCCGTGTAGGTCGGCAGGAAGCCCATCGCGTCGAACAGTTCACCCTGCGCCTTCTTCGACGCGAGCCGCTTCATCAGGTCGACGGCGAGGGTGCGGTGCGAGGTGCTCTTCAGGATGCCGATGTTGTTGCCGCCCGCGAAGGCGGGGGCGATCGAGCCGGGCTCGGCGCCCGGCAGCGGCACGACCGCGTACTTGCCCTTCACTTTGCCGGCCTCCACGGCCTGGTGGCTGAAGTCGCCGCCGATCGCCATGGCCGCCTTGCCGGAGGCGAACGCGGTGACGGTGTCGTTGCCGCTCATGCCGGCGCACTTGGCGGCCGGGCAGTTGTCGTCGCCGAACAGGGAGGTGTACGCCTCGATGCCCTTCTGGGACGCGGCGCTGTCGATCGCCGAGGCGTACGAACCGCCCTTGCCGGTGGCGAGTTCGCCGCCGGACGCCCAGATGAAGGGCATCGCGCCGTAGGTGTAGGCGCCGCCGACCGCGATGCCGTAGAGGTCGGGCTTCGCGGCCCGGACCTTCTTCGCGGTGGACGCCAGTTCGTCCAGCGACTTGGGTGCCTGAAGGCCCAGTTCGTCGAAGACGTCGGTGCGGTAGTACAGGGCCCGGACGCCGACGAAGTACGGGGCGCCGTAGACCTTGCCGTCCACGGTGACCGACTGGCGGGCGGTGGGGTCGGTGTCCTTGGCCTCGTCCCAGGCCGCGAATTCCTTGGTCACGTCGGCGAGTCCGCCGTCCTTGACGTACCCGGCCGTGTCGGTGTTGCCGAACTCGATGACGTCGGGGGCGCTCTTCGGGTCGTTGAAGGCGGCCTTGATGCGCTGGGCGCGGGTCTCGACGGGGATGTACTCGACGGTGACCTTCGTGTCCTCGTGCGCCTTCTCGAAGTCGGCCAGGACCGCGTCGACGACCTTCTCCTTGGGCTTGTTGTTGACCTCCTGGAAGAGCCAGACCCGGAGCGTGCCGCTCTTCTCGTCCTTGCCGGAGGAGGAGTTGTCGGACGTCTGGGGGGCACAGGCGGTCGCGGCGACGACGGCGACGGCCAGCAGTACGGCCAGGCGGGGGGCGAGCTTCATGGAGTGTTCCTCCGGACGCGCGTTGCAACATATGCAATGACGGTTTCGCTCTGCACAACATCCAGGAGGGTAAGGAGTACATGAACATGTCCACAAGAGGTCTGAACCAAGAGGTCTGAACCAATTGATCACGCACGAAGACCCCCGGAGTGTGCGCGGGCACACTCCGGGGGCCTTCGGGATGGTCTGTGCGGGGCGGCCGCTACTTCTTGTCGCCGCCCTTGCCGCCGCCCTTGCCCTCGTCCCCGCCGCCGTTCATGGACTCGTAGATCTCCTTGCACATGGGACAGACGGGATACTTCTTCGGGTCGCGGCCCGGCACCCAGACCTTGCCGCACAGCGCCACGACGGGGGTGCCGTCGAGGGCGCTCGCCATGATCTTGTCCTTCTGGACGTAATGCGCGAAGCGCTCGTGATCGCCGTCGCCGTGGGACGTCTGCGGCGCCGGCTCGACGAGGGTTCCCGTACCTGTCCCGCGCTCGGGCTCGAGAGTGCTCATAACCGCCAAGGGTACTGAAGCTCACACGCTTCAGTTGAGCGACGGGTCCTCCGGATACGTCGCCACCATGGCCAGGTCGCCCCGCTGGCGGCGCAGGACCTCGCGCCAGAGCTTCTCGGGCAACGGCGAGGAGACGTCGCCGGGCTCGGACTCGACCACGTACCAGGCACCCTCCGCCAGTTCGTCCTCCAACTGGCCGGGCCCCCAGCCCGCGTACCCGGCGAAGATCCGCAGGGCGCCCACCGCGGACGCCAGCAGCTCCGGCGGTGCCTCCAGGTCCACCAGGCCGATCGCGCCGTGCACCCGGCGCCAGCCCAGCGGCGCCCGCTCGCCGGACGCCCCGCCGGGGACGACGGCGACGCCGAGGGCCGAGTCCAGCGAGACCGGGCCGCCCTGGAAGACGACGCCCGGTTCGCCGGCCAGGTCGGCCCAGTCCTCCAGGATGTCGCCCACGTCGACCGGGGTGGGACGGTTGAGGACGACACCGAGGGAGCCCTCCTCGTCGTGGTCGAGGAGCAGCACCACGGCACGCTCAAAGTTCGGGTCCGCCAGGGCGGGCGTGGCCACGAGCAGCCGCCCCGTGAGCGAGGACACCTCGGTCATGCCAGACATGATCCCGCATGTTCGCCCGTCGTGGGGCGGCAATCGGCGGCACGGGGTGAACACACCCCCCGCGCACGCTCCGGGGCCGTGACCCCCCGTGTGCGCCGGTGAACACCGCGTGTTGTGACAAATCCATGACGTCGCCGGACCGTGCGGAGGCGCACTGAAGGGGGGTACAAGACGATTACCCTTTCCCTTCTGGCCCCTGCCCAACCCCACGGAACGCGAGATTCATGACCGTCAACGGCGCTGATGACGTACTGCTTGTCCACGGCGGAACCCCGCTGGAGGGCGAGATCCGGGTCCGCGGTGCGAAGAACCTCGTGCCGAAGGCAATGGTGGCCGCTCTGCTGGGCAGTGCGCCGAGCCGGCTGCGCAACGTGCCGGACATCCGCGATGTGCGGGTCGTACGCGGACTGCTGCAACTGCACGGGGTGACCGTCCGTCCGGGCGGGGAGCCCGGCGAGCTGGTGATGGACCCCTCCCACGTGGAGAGCGCGAACGTCGCCGACATCGATGCCCACGCGGGCTCGTCGCGCATCCCGATCCTGTTCTGCGGCCCGCTGCTGCACCGGCTCGGGCACGCCTTCATCCCGGGTCTGGGCGGCTGCGACATCGGCGGGCGGCCCATCGACTTCCACTTCGAGGTGCTGCGGCAGTTCGGCGCGACGATCGAGAAGCGGGCGGACGGCCAGTACCTGGAGGCCCCGCAGCGGCTGCGCGGTACGAAGATCAACCTGCCGTACCCGTCCGTCGGCGCGACCGAGCAGGTCCTGCTGACCGCGGTGCTCGCCGAGGGCGTCACGGAGCTGTCCAACGCGGCCGTGGAGCCGGAGATCGAGGACCTGATCTGCGTTCTGCAGAAAATGGGCGCGATCATCGCGATGGACACCGACCGCACGATCCGCGTCACCGGTGTGGACGAGCTGGGCGGCTACACCCACCGCGCCCTCTCGGACCGCCTGGAGGCCGCCTCCTGGGCCTCGGCGGCGCTGGCGACCGAGGGCAACGTCTACGTCCGGGGCGCCCAGCAGCGCTCGATGATGACGTTCCTCAACACCTTCCGGAAGGTGGGCGGCGCCTTCGAGATCGAGGACGAGGGCATCCGCTTCTGGCATCCGGGCGGCCGGCTGAAGTCCATCGCCCTGGAGACGGACGTGCACCCCGGCTTCCAGACGGACTGGCAGCAGCCCCTGGTGGTCGCCCTGACGCAGGCCACGGGGCTGTCCATCGTCCACGAGACGGTCTACGAGTCCCGTCTCGGCTTCACCTCGGCGCTCAACCAGATGGGCGCCCACATCCAGCTCTACCGCGAGTGCCTCGGCGGCTCCCACTGCCGCTTCGGCCAGCGCAACTTCCTCCACTCGGCCGTCGTCTCGGGACCGACCAAGCTGGAGGGCGCCGACCTGGTCATCCCCGACCTGCGCGGCGGCTTCTCGTACCTCATCGCCGCCCTCGCGGCCCAGGGCACGTCCCGGGTCCACGGCATCGACCTGATCAACCGGGGCTACGAGAACTTCATGGAGAAGCTCGTGGAGCTGGGCGCGAAGGTGGAACTCCCGGGCAAGGCTCTGGGCTGACGACAGCACACACGCCGATGGGGCGGTCACCCGAACCCGGGTGACCGCCCCATCGGCGTTGAGTTGAGCGCCCGCGACAGGGGCGCGGGGCTGTATCGACTTGCGGCTCCGCCGCGCGGGCGCGACCAGCCACAACCGGCCCGCGGCCATACGACGACCCGCAGCCCCGCAGTCCCCCGGCGCTAAAAGCGGAGCGCTTACTTACCCTTGGCGGCTTCCTTGAGCTTCGAGCCCGCCGAGACCTTGACGCTGTAGCCGGCCGGGATCTGGATCGGCTCGCCGGTCTGCGGGTTCCGGGCGGTGCGAGCGGCACGGTGGGTGCGCTCGAAGGTCAGGAAGCCGGGGATGGTGACCTTCTCGTCACCCTTGGAGACGATGTCACCGACAACCTCGGCGAACGCGGCCAGAACGGCGTCGGCGTCCTTGCGGGTCACCTCGGCGCGGTCGGCCAGCGCGGCCACCAGCTCACTGCGGTTCATGTTGTTACTCCCGTGTTCTACTTGCCGTTGAGGCGTGCCACGCGGCGGAGCCGCATGTTGGGCACAGCGATGCCGATGCTGCCAGGGTCCTCGGACACTCCCCGGACCCGGGTCGGTCGTCAGACCCTCGCGCCCAGGGAGGCATCCTGCCTCCACCTGCGGCGGTAAAGCCAATCCGGCACCCCCAGGAGTCGTGAGAACACCCGTGGGAGTCACACGCCGAGAGGGCCTGAGCCTTGCGCAACCCTAGAGGGCGATCCGAGGCCCGACATCCCGCGACGCGCCGGTGGAGCGGCCCGCCGTGGTGATCCTCACCACCACGCCACAGGCCGCCTTCCCCCGCCGGAGGAACCTACGCCACCACTCCGGCGGCCTTCGCCGCCTCCCGCACGGCGCCCGCGACGGCACCGGCGACCTTGTCGTTGAAGACGCTGGGAATGACGTAGTTCGGGTTGATCTCGTCCTCGGTCACGACGTCCGCGAGGGCGTGCGCGGCGGCCAGCATCATCTCGGTGTTGACCGTGCGGGACTGGGCGTCCAGCAGTCCGCGGAAGACGCCCGGGAAGACCAGCACGTTGTTGATCTGGTTCGGGAAGTCCGAGCGGCCGGTGGCGACGACCGCCGCCGTCTCGCGGGCGATGGCGGGGTCGACCTCGGGGTCGGGGTTCGCGAGCGCGAACACGATCGCGCCCTCGGCCATGGCGGCCACGTCGTCGCCGTCGAGGACGTTGGGGGCGGAGACGCCGATGAAGACGTCCGCGCCGTGCACGGCCTCCTTGAGGGTGCCGGTGAGGCCCTCGGGGTTGGTGTTGTCGGCGATCCAGCGCAGGGCCGACTCGGGCGCGGCGTCCACCAGGTCGGCGCGGCCCGCGTGCACGACGCCGTGGATGTCGGCGACGACGGCGTTCTTGAGGCCCGCGGCGAGCAGTAGCTTGAGGATGGCCGTACCGGCCGCGCCGGCGCCGGACATGACGACCCGTACGTTCTCGATGCCCTTGCCGACGACGCGCAGCGCGTTGGTCAGCGCGGCGAGGACGACGATCGCGGTGCCGTGCTGGTCGTCGTGGAAGACGGGGATGTCGAGGGCCTCGCGCAGCCGGGCCTCGATCTCGAAGCAGCGGGGGGCGGAGATGTCCTCGAGGTTGATACCGGCGAAGCCCGGGGCGATGGCCTTGACGATCTCGACGATCGCGTCGGTGTCCTGGGTGTCCAGGCAGAGCGGCCAGGCGTCGATGCCGGCGAACCGCTTGAACAGGGCCGCCTTGCCCTCCATGACCGGCAGCGCGGCCTTGGGGCCGATGTTTCCGAGGCCCAGCACCGCCGAGCCGTCGGTCACGACCGCAACGGAGTTGCGCTTGATGGTGAGGCGGCGGGCGTCCTCGGGGTTCTCGGCGATCGCCATGCAGACGCGGGCCACGCCGGGCGTGTAGACCATGGACAGGTCGTCGCGGTTGCGGATGGGGTGCTTGGACTGCATCTCGATCTTGCCGCCGAGGTGCATGAGGAAGGTACGGTCGGAGACCTTGCCCAGGCTGACGCCCTCGATGCCCCGAAGCTGCTCCACGATCTCGTCGGCGTGGGAGGTCGAGCCGGCCGCGATGGTGACGTCGATCCGGAGCTTGTCGTGGCCGGAGGCCGTGACGTCGAGGCCGGTGACGGAGCCGCCGGCTGCCTCCACAGCGGTGGTGAGCTGCGAGACTGCGGTTCCCCCCGCGGGCACCTCCAGTCGGACCGTCATCGAGTAGGAGACGCTGGGCGCCGTTGCCATGGCCGACTTCCTCTGCTTTCACCTGTAACCGGGTTGTGCCGTCCGATCGTCGCACCTACCACTGAGTACGCGGTAGCCGCCCCGGATTGCGAACTTTTTGTTCGCACCGCTTTCGGAAAACGACTTCCACCATACGAGAAATTGCCCGTCGGGGGAAGGGGCCGCCGGAGGGGCAGACCGGAAGCGGTGGAGAGGTCGGCGAAGGAACCCGCGGGACGGGAATTGTCTTGCGGGGATCGTTTGTTACCTTGGACGTGGCACCGGCTCGATCCAAGCCCCCGGGCCCAACCTTCGTCGCTACGAGCGACCACTTGCCGCGAGGCGAGCATGGCGGGTCGGTGCCACTTAAACGAAGTGCACGAAGAAGCGAAGACGTGAGGCCCGCGCCGCTCGACGGCGTGGGCCTCTCGCACGTTCTGGACCGGCGCCTCAGTCGCGCAGCAGGTCCGGCACCCCCGCCGCGTCCGGCTCGTCCCGCTCGCACGAGACGACGGTGAGCTGCTGGGTGGCCCGGGTCAGGGCGACGTACAGCACGCGCAGTCCGGCGGGCGACTCGTCGGCGATCTCGGCCGGGGAGACGACCACCGTGGCGTCGTACTCCAGGCCCTTCGCCTCCAGGCTGCCCAGCGCCACCACGCGGTCGCCCAGTCCCGCCAGCCAGCGCCTGGCCTCCTCGCGCCGGTTCATGGCGACCACGACGCCGACGGTGCCGTCCACGAGGTCCAGCAGCCGGGCGGCCTCCGCCCGGACCGTCCGGGCGAGGGAGTCCCGCACCACCGCGAAGCGCGGCTCCACACCGGTCGAACGCACGGCCGACGGGGACTGCGAGCCGGGCATGGCGAGGGCGAGGACCTTCGCCGCCAGTTCGGCGATCTCGGCCGGGTTGCGGTAGTTGACGGTCAGCTCGAAGCGGCGGCGCGGGCGGGTGCCCAGGGCCTCGTCACGGGCCTGCGCCGCCTCGTCGGGGTCGGACCAGGAGGACTGGGCCGGGTCGCCGACGACGGTCCAGGTGGCGTGCCTGCCGCGGCGGCCGACCATCCGCCACTGCATGGGGGTGAGGTCCTGCGCCTCGTCCACGATGACGTGCGCGTACTCGGTGCGTTCCTGCGCGAGGCGCTCGGCGCGCTCCCACTGGGTCTCCTCGCGCTGCGGCATCAGCTCGTCCAGCCCGGTGAGCTGGTCCAGCGGGTCCGCCTCGCGCCGCTTGCGGGGGCGGGCCGGGGTGCCGACGATCGCCTGGAGCTCGTCGAGCAGCGCGATGTCGTGCACGGAGTAGCCCTCGCGCCGCAGCGAACGGGCCACCTTGCGCACCTCTCCGGGGTTGAGCACGCGCCGGGCCCAGCGGCCCAGGCGGCGCTCGTCCGCCATGGCCGTCAGCACGGCGCGCGGGGTCAGCTCGGGCCACCAGGCGTCGAGGAAGGCGATGAAGGGGTCCTCGGCGCTGACGTCCTCGTCGAAGGAGGAGCGCAGCTCGGCGGCCAGCTCGGGGTCGGTGTGCCGGGCGCCGGCGCCGGACCTGTCCCACAGGGCGTCCAGGAGCAGCCGGCGGGCGCGGGGGCGCAGCAGGTTGACGGGCGCGGTGCCGCCGAGGACGGTGCGGCGGATGCCGGCCAGTTCCTCGGCCTCCAGTTCGAGGCGGCGGCCGAGGGCGACGACCCTCAGCAGGGTCGGCGAGTCGGCGGGCTCCAGGGCTCCGCGCGCGGCCCTGCGCAGCACCCTGAGCATCCGCGAGGAGCCCTTGGCGCGGGCGGTGGCCGGGGAGTCGTACAGCGTGGCCCCGGCGCCCGCCGCGTCGTCGGCCAGTGAACCGATCGCGCGGATGGCGACCTGCCCCTCCTCGCCCAGGGAGGGCAGCACGCCCTCGGTGTACGCCACGAGCAGCGGGGTGGGCGAGACGATCAGGATGCCGCCCGCGTACCGGCGCCGGTCCTGGTAGAGCAGGTACGCCGCCCGGTGCAGCGCGACGGCGGTCTTGCCGGTGCCTGGGCCACCCTCGACGTAGGTCACGGAGGCGGCGGGGGCGCGGATCACCCGGTCCTGCTCGGCCTGGATGGAGGCCACGATGTCACGCATGGAGTGCGTACGGGCCTGGCCGAGGGCGGCCATCAGGGCGCCGTCGCCGACGACGGCCAGCTCCTCGCCGTCCAGGCGGGCGGTGACCTCGGGCCGCATGAGGTCGTCCTCGACGCCGAGGACGCGCCGCCCCTTGGAGCGGATCACCCGGCGGCGCACGACCCGGCCCGGGTCGACCGGCGTGGAGCGGTAGAAGGGCGCCGCGGCGGGCGCCCGCCAGTCGATGACCAGCGGGGCGTAGTCCTCGTCCAGGACGCCGATGCGGCCGATGTGCAGGGTCTCGGCGATGTCGGCGGTGTGGTCGGGTCCGAGGGCGCCCTCGGCGGGCTCGACCGCCGTGTACGCGCCGTCCGGGCCCTTCCTGCCGTCCTTGCCGGGGAGCAGGTCGATCCGGCCGAACAGGAAGTCCTCGAACTCGTTGTTCAGGCGGTTGAGGTGGATGCCGGCCCGGAAGACCTGCGCGTCGCGCTCGGCCAGCGCGCCGGGCGTGCCGACGTGGCCGCGCTGCGCGGCGTCGTGCATGAGGAACTCCGCCTCGTGGATCTTCTCCTCGAGGCGGCGGTACACCCGGTCGAGGTGTGCCTGTTCCACGTCGATCTCTCGGTCCCGTACGGAGTCCTCCCGCGCGGAGTCCTTTCGTACGGAGTCGTGCTCCGAGTCGACCGCTGAATCCTGTTGAGCCTGTGCGGCCACCGGGCCCCCTTCTGACGTGCTGGGCAGCCGTCAAAAATACGCGAAGGGGGCCCCGGAAGCTACGGCGCGCCTGGCGGACGGTCTACGCGTCGACCTCCACCAGCCGCTTCCCGTCGAAGGTCATGACCTCGAAGTGGGCGATCTGGTTGGGTTCGAAGGCGGCGCCGCCGTGCACGTAGAGCGGCTTCTTGGCCTTTTCGGTGGTGGCGTTCGGTATGCCGTAGCCCCACTCGGGGACCGTCCAGGAGGTGAGCGTCTCCCGCTCGCCGTTCTTGCCGACGGCGATCAGGGAGCACTTCTGGGGGCCCTTGAGGTTCTTGAGCTCCAGGACCGTCTCGGTGCCCCAGGCCTTCTTCTCCAGGGCCACGGTGGCGCTGACCTCGGTGGACGGGTCGGTGGCGGTGACCCGGTCCGGCATGGTGGCGAAGGCGGACTCGGCGGGGCTCGCGGCCTGCTGCGACGCCTCGGTCTTGCGGCCGCCGTCGTCACCGCCGCCCCCTCCGCCGCCGCCCGTGGTCGCCACGGCGGCGAACGGGCCGCCGATGATCAGCGCGGCCGCGGTGCCCACCAGGTAGAAGTTGCGGCGGCGTTTGCTCGCGCGGCGTTCGGCGACCTCGTCGACGAGCTTCTCCGACAGGCGCGGTCCCGGCTTGGCGGTGAGCGACTCGGCGATCGCGGGCGTGCCGACACCCGGCAGGTCCGCGAGGGCGGCCATCATCGGCTCCATGCCGGCCAGCTCGTCGAGCTGCTGGGCGCACCATTCGCAGGTGGCGAGGTGGGCCTCGAAGGCCGTCGCCTCCGCGTCGTCGAGGATCCCGAGGGCGTAGGCGCCGACGGTCTCGTGCTCGTTCGGCGCCGGTGATCCCTGCATGGGGACAGAATTACCCGTATCCCCCGCGCCGAATCCCTGAACTCCCCCGTACCCGCTCATCACGCCGTCACCCCCCGCTCCTCGAGTGCCAGCTTCATCGAACGCAGGGCGTAGAACACCCGGGAGCGAACGGTGCCGCTGGGTATGCCCAGTGTCTGCGCCGCCTCATTGACGGTACGCCCCTTGAAGTACGTCTCGACGAGGACCTCCCGGTGGGCCGGGGTCAGGTCGTCGAGCGCGTCCGACAGCGTCATCAGCCACAGCGCCTTGTCGATCTCGTCCTCCGCGGGGATGACCTCCAGCGGCGACGGATCGACCTCCTGCGGCCGGGCCTGCCGGCTGCGGTGGCCGTCGATGACGATGCGCCGGGCGACCGTCACCAGCCAGGGGCGTACCGATCCGGTCGCACGGTTGAGCTGACCGGCGTTCTTCCAGGCACGGATGAGCGTCTCCTGGACGACGTCCTCGGCGCGCTGCCGGTCCCCCGCGACCAGCCGCAGCACGTAGGCCAGCAAGGGGCCGGCGTGCTCGCGGTACAGGGCGCGCATCAGCTCCTCGTCGGGTTCCGAGGACGATTGGGACATGCGATGTCGGGCCCTCGCACCACGTTCATTGGCCACGACGGAATCCTTGCGCACGCCCACCTCCGGTGTCCGGGGGATCCCCCAGTCGGTCGCTCGCCCATTCGGTACGGGCGCGAAGTGCGGCGTGTTCAAAGTGAGATGAGAGTTTTCTCGGGAGCGGCGCGCAGAGCGGGACACGGCGGCACATAACCGCCTCTACCTCTTCACGTTTCTGCCACACCGAGGTCTGTGAAGCTCAGCGGGCGAGCGCGGCGCGGCGGCGGTGCCGGGCGACGCGCTCGCGGTTGCCGCAGATCTCGCTGGAGCACCAGCGTCGGCGGCGGCCGCGGGAGGTGTCCACGTACACGATGGGGCAGTTGTCGCCCTCGCACTGCCTCAGGCTCGCCCGCGCCGCGGGGTCGGTGAGCAGTTCCACGGCGTCCCGGGCGAGGGCGCCGAGCAGCGCCGCGCACTGCGGCGGCCCGGTCAGCTCGCGCACCAGCGCGCCGTCCTCGCCGGGGACCGCACGGGGGGCGGGGGGCGCGGCGCGGGAGAGTTCGTTGACGCGGGCGAGCGCGAGGTCGTACCGGCGGGTGCGGGAGGCCGGCCGGGCGCGGACCAACCTCGCGGTCTCGCCGCGCAGTTCGCGGAAGCCGGTCAGCCAGGCGGTGTCGGCGTGGGCCAGCGGGGTCCCGGGCGGCACGAGTCCGGAGCCGGTGATCCAGGCGCGCAGCGCCTCCAGGGAGTCGAGGCGTTCCACGGGGTGGGTGGTGGCGATGAGGTCCAGACAGATCCGCCCGGTGTCGAACCGCAGCTCGTACGGGTCGGTGGCCGTACCCAATGCCATGTTCCTGTCACCGCCTAGGGCTGGCCCGCCGCAGTGCGGGCTGGAAAGGGGAGCAGGTGGACCGCTCCCTCTACAGTGCCTTCCCGCACTCCCGCCCGGAACCCCTCGTACCGCTCCCACATGGGCGCACGCGTACGCGCCCGCGCTTACGGGGAGGCCCTGGCGTGCCCCGCGCCGCCGCGCCCCGGTGCTGGCGCAGCGGCGCGTCCCGGTGCTGGCGCGCTGCCGCACCGCCGCGTCCCGGTGCCGCCGCGTCCGGGTGCTGCGGCGCCCGGGTGCTGCGGCGCCCTCGTGCCAGCGCGCGCCCGCGTCAGCGTCCCCGTTGCCAGCGCGCCCCCGCGCTGCCGCGCCCCGGTGCTGGCGCGCTGCCGCGCCGCGGTGCTGGCGCGCTGCCGCGCCCCGGTGCTGGCGCGCCGACGCGCCCTGGTGCTGCCGCGTCCCCGTGCTGCGGCGCCCCCCGTGCCAGCGCGCCCCCGCGTCAGCGTCCCCGTTGCCAGCGCGCCCCCGCGCCGCTGCGTCTCCGTGCCGGAGCGCCGCCGCGCCGCCGCGCCGCCGCGCCGCCACGTCCCGGTGCTGCCGCGCCGCCGCGCCGCCGCGCCCTGGTGCTGCCGCGCCCCCGTGCCAGCGCGCCCCGCGCTGCCACGTCCCGGTGCCGCCGCACCGCAGCGTCCCGGTGCTACCGCGTCCCGGTGCCAACGCGTGCCCGTGCTGCCTTGTCCGTGCTGCCTTGTCCCCGTTCGAGCGCGCCCCAGCGCCGCCGCGTCTCCGTGCGAGCGCGCCCCGCGCTGCCGCGCCCCGGTGCCGCCGCACCGCAGCGCCCCCGTGCTGCCCCCGGCCCCCGTTCCAGCGCACCCCAGCGCCGCCGCGTCCCCGTGCCGGCGCGTGCCCGTTTTCAGCGCGCCGCCGTGTGCCCTCAGCCGTCCTCGTGCCCCTCAACCGTCCGTGTACTTGGCGTCCGTGGCCGGGTCCAGGGAGAGGCGGTAGCCGCGTTTGACGACCGTCTGGATCAGTTTCGGGGTGCCGAGGGAGGTGCGCAGGCGTGCCATCGCCGTCTCGACGGCGTGTTCGTCGCGGCCGGTGCCCGGCAGGGCGCGCAGCAGGTCGGCGCGGGGCACGACCCAGCCCGGGCGCCGGGCGAGGGTCCGCAGCAGGGACATGCCCGCGGGGGGTACGGTTCGCAGCTCCCCGTCGACGAGCACCGCGTGGCCGCGGATCTCCAGCCGGTGCCCGGCGACCGGCAGGGCGCGGGCGCGGCCGGGGAGTTCCTGGCACAGCAACTGGACGAGGGGGCCCAGCCGGAAGCGTTCGGGCTGAACCGTGTCGACGCCGTGCGCCTGCAGCGGCACCGCGGTGACCGGGCCGACGCAGGCGGCCAGCACGTCGTGGCCGAACGCGGCGACCAGCTCCGGCAGCAGCCCCCGCTCCTCGGCCCGGCCCAGCAGCGACACCGCGGCGGGCGCGCTGGTGAACGTCACGGCGTCCACGCCCCGCGCCACGGCGGCGTCCAGCAGCCGGTCCACGGGAGAGATGTCCTCCGGCGGCAGCCACCGGTACACGGGCACGCCCACCACCTCCGCGCCGCCCGCCCGCAGCGCCTCCACGAACCCCGGCAGCGGCTCACCGTGCAGTTGTACGGCGATCCGGCGCCCGTCGACGCCCTCCTCCAGGAGCCGGTCGAGAACCTCGGCCATGGACTCCGACACGGGCGACCACCGCTCCGTCAGTCCCGCGGCCCGCACCGCCCCCTTGACCTTGGGCCCGCGCGCCAGCAGCTCCACCTCGCGCAGCCGCTCCAGCAGGGCGTCCCCGAGCCCCCAGCCGTCGGCGGCCTCGACCCACCCGCGGAACCCGATGGCGGTGGTGGCGACGACGACGTCCGGTGCCTGCTCGATGAGCTGCTTGGTCGCGCCCATCAGCTCACTGTCGTCGGCCAGCGGCACGATCCGCAGCGCCGGCGCGTGCTGTACGACGGCACCGCGCCGCTGGAGCAGCGCGCCCAGTTCGTCGGCCCGGCGGGCGGCGGTCACGCCCACGGTGAATCCGGCCAGGGGCCCGTGGTCGGGTCGCTGCCGCTCGTCGTACACGTCGTCCATCGTTCGCCGCGCTCCGATCCGTTCACACCCACGTGCACAGTCACGTGGCGACCGAGCCTGTCAACGCTGCGTGACAGGCTCGGTTCCGCTTCATGTCACCAGTGTTACGTCACACCTCGGCACGGCTGAGCTCGGCCTTCGCCCTGTCCGGGCCCGCCGGGACGTCCGCCGCCCGGAGAGCCGCGCGGGGAAGGTATACCGCCCACGTGAGAGCGAAACACACGGCGTAGAAGGCGAGGAAGGCGACGAAGGCACCGGTGCCCGAGCCGAAGGAGAGGAAGGACTGCCGGAAGGCGAGGTTGATCGCGACGCCGCCGAGCGCGCCCACCGCGCCGATCAGCCCCATGGCGGCACCGGAGAGCCGCCGCCCGTACGCCACGGCGGCCTCCCCCGTCAGTCCCATACCCAGCGCCTTGTTCTGGAAGATCCCCGGGATCATCTTGAACGTCGACCCGTTGCCCAGCCCGCTGAGCACGAACAGCACCACGAACGCGGCCACGAACAGCGCGAGCGACTTCGCCATACCGGCCGCGACGAGTACGGCGGTGGCGGCGGCCATGGCCACGAAGTTCCACAGGGTGATCCGCGCGCCGCCGTACCGGTCGGCGAGCCTGCCGCCCAGCGGACGGATCAGGGAGCCGAGCAGCGGGCCGATGAAGGTCAGGTACGCCGCCTGGAGCGGGGTCCGCCCGAACTGGCTCTGCAGCACCTGCCCGAAGGCGAAGCTGTAGCCGATGAACGAGCCGAACGTGCCGATGTACAGCACGGACATGATCCAGGTGTGGGCGTCGCGGGCGGCGTCCTTGGCGGCCCCGGTGTCGTTCTTCACGGAGGCGAGGTTGTCCATGAAGCGGGCGGCGAGGACGGCGGCCACCAGGATCAGCGGAATGTAGATGCCGAGCAGCACCCGCGGCCCGCCGCTCGCCCCGATGATCGCGAGCGCGGCCAGTTGGACGACCGGCACGCCGATGTTCCCGCCCCCGGCGTTGAGACCGAGCGCCCAGCCCTTCTTCCTGAGCGGGAAGAAGGCGTTGATGTTGGTCATGGAGGAGGCGAAGTTGCCGCCGCCGATCCCGGCCAGCAGCCCGACCAGGAGGAAGGTCGAGAAGGGCGTCCCCGGCTCCATGACGGCGAAGGCCGCGACAGCCGGTACGAGCAGCAGCCCGGCGGAGACGATCGTCCAGTTCCGGCCGCCGAAGACGGCGACGGCGAAGGTGTACGGCACCCGCACGACGGCCCCGACGAGCGTCACCACGGACGTCAGCAGGAACTTGTCGGCCGGTGTCAGCCCGTACTCCGGGCCCATGAAGAGCACCAGGACGGACCACAGCGTCCAGACGGAGAACCCGATGTGCTCGCAGAGCACCGAGAAGAACAGGTTCCGCCGGGCGGTCCGCTCCCCCGTCTCCCGCCAGAAGGTCTCGTCCTCGGGATCCCAGTACTCGATCCAGCGGCCGCCAGGGACTGTCATGACGCCTCCACGGTGCTCCACAGCTCGGTTGCACCGAAGGTAGGGAGGACGCGTTTCGGGCCGGTGGGGCTGTGGATGACCGGAAGGGAACGTCGCTCTCACCCGGCGCGAACGCCGGGTGAGAGATCGCCGTCAGCCCTGCGGGGGCTGGGACTGCCAGTGCGGATTCTGCTGGGGGTACGGCTGGGGGTGCTGCTGCGGGTTCTGCTGGGGGTGACCCTGCGGCGGGTACGGCTGCTGGGCCTGGGGCGGCGCATACGGCTGCGGGGCGTAGGGCTGCTGCGGCTGCTGCGGCGCGTAGGGCTGCTGCGGCTGCTGCGGCGCGTAGGGCTGCTGAGGCTGGGCGTACGGCTGCTGCTGCGGTGGCTGGGCGGCGTACTGGCCGGGGGCCGGCTGTCCGTAGCCGCCGGGCGCGGCGCCGAACGGGTTCCCGTGCCCCGGCAACTGCCCGCCGGGCGGGAGGTACCGCACCCGCCCCGTCTCGTCGGCCATCGGCAGGAACCCGGCGGCCTGCAACCGGGCCGCGAACTTCGCGTTGCGCTTGCGGGTGACGAGGAAGCCGACGCCCAGGGCCGCCATGAGGGCCAGCCAGATGATCCCGGAGAGCACGAAGTCGTCCGACGAACCGCCCTGGCGGTAGGCGAGGGCCACACACGCGACGGTGCCGCCGAGCGCGCCGTAGCCCATGTTCTTCTGGGCGTTCTTGCCCGTGAGGTCGAAGTTGATCCGGGCCTTGAGGAGTTCGAAGGCGTCCGGCACGAGCGGCGGCAGCGACACGCCGTCGCCGGCGTTCGGGTACTGCGCCCAGTTCTGCGCGGCCCGGGTGCGGGCCTGCGGGCTCGGGTCGGGGACGAGCAGCATGGTGAGCGCGGCATTGTTCCCCCCGCTCTGGCGCACGTCGGCGTACTCGTACCCGAACTGCTGGGCGACGAAGGCCAGCTTGGCGAGCTTCTTCACCGAAGACATCCGGCTGGTGAGCTGGACCGGCTCCCCGCTCGCCATCAACCGCAGCATCTTCTGCGTCTGCCGCTTACTCATCCCGCCTGCTCCCCCTGACCGGCTCACGCCACGCCACCCTGTTCACTTGCGCAACCGGGGCAGTCTCGCACGCCCACCCACGTCGATCCAGAGCGGCTTCCCGGCCCCGGCTGCCGATGCCTACCGGCAGATCCGCAACGGCAACGCACCCCGCTTCGATCCCGTGACGGATCCGTGTCCGTGTCCGGATCCGGCACCGAGATCATCGGCCGAGCCGCGCGTCGGCGCCCTGGCGTCAGCCCCGGTGCGCCCCCGTGCTCGGTCGGGGCCGCTTGCTCGTGCTTCCGTTCGGCCAGAGTCTCGGTTTGCGCTTCGCCGCCAGGTCCTCGATCCAACCGACCGCCAGGATCACCAGACCGATGAGGGGCCAGACGAGGGAGAACATCCACAGCGTGTACGAGCCGTCGAGGGCGCCGACCGCCCGCTCGCCCTGCATGAAGGGGAGTCTGTAGGCGAGGTCGATGATCGGAACCGTCGCCATGATCAGCAGGTTGTGCCACAGGTAGATGGTGACCGCGCGGTTGTTGGAGAGCGTGATCAGCCTGTCCCAGTTGGCCAGTCGGCCCGGGAGTTCCTGCCACGACGGGGAGTACTGGAGCAGGATCACGACGAATCCGAACGACCAGGTGGCCTGGGCGAGCGGGATGTCGTTGAGGTCCCAGCCGTCGGGGCCCAGGTGATTCGAGGCCCACCACAGGCCGAAGGCCATCACCAGAGAGGCGCTGGAGACCGAGACGTAACGCGGGATCTGCTTCAGCAGACCCTCGTGGTGGGCGAAGCCCAGGACCCAGCAACTGCCGTAGACCGCGAAGTCGGTGACGGCGTTGCCGGTTTCGCCGGGGATCTTCACCAGGTCCGTGCCGACGAGCACCGTCAGGCCCAGCGGTGCGAGCAGCGTCGGCCAGGGGGCCTTGCGGAACAGCCACAGCAGCAGCGGGGAGGCGACGACGAACCAGAGGTAGGCACGCAGGTACCACAGCGGTCCCGCGGCCTGCACGGCCCAGGTGTCCTCCAGCAGTCCGGACTTGGAGCCGACGTGCCAGGGGTAGGGCGGGGCGCCGATCGGGACGATGTAGTTGAACAGCTCGATCAGGCCCCAGGTGCCGCCGTGATCCGGATCGTCGGACGGGTTCCAGCCGTTCACGAACATCATCGTCAGCACCAGCACTCCGAACGCCCACATCGGCGGCAGGAGACGACGCACGCGCCCGCGGATCACGCTCATCGCCGGGCGCTTCAGCGAACGCGCCATCAGTGAGCCCGCCAGTGCGAACATCACGCCCATCGACGGGAACAGCACCGACAGCCAGGCCCAGCCGAAGAGGTGGTACACCACGACGCGGACGAGGGCCACGGAGCGCAGCAGGTCCAGGTAGCGGTCGCGCCCCGGCCTGCCGACCGCCGGCGCGGGAGCTGGCGCGAGCGCGGGAGCGGGAGTCGCGGTGCGCTGCTGCGGGACCGCGTACGGTGTCGGCGCGGCCCCGTTCGGGTCCCCCGCGTACGCGGAGTCGTAGGGACGGGTGGGCTCCGGGTTCGTACCGGTACCCGTTGTGTGTCCGCGCGTCATGCCACGGGCCTCCGATCATGGCTGCTCCGCCCACGCTGTTGCGGCGCGGAGCCGCCGGGCGCTCCGACCGCGCCGGTGCGCCGGAGCTTCTGCCAGCGCAGGCGGCCGCCGGTGAGCGCGGTGATCCAGGACTGGAGCAGCACGACGTACATGAGCTGGCGGTAGAGGATCTGCTGCAGCGGCAGCGAGATCAGGTGGGTCATGCGTTCCCGGTCGAGCCGGAAGGCGAAGGCCGCGCACACCGCCTGGATGGCCAGGACGCCCAGCCACGCCACGATCGTCTTCTGCGTCGGGCCGAAGACGATGCCGTAGAGCAGGAAGACGTCGATCAGAGGCGCCAGCAGCGGGGCCACGATCATGAACAGGGAGACGAAGGGCAGGCCCACGCGGCCGAAGCGGCCCGAGGGGCCCTTCTCGATCACCGCGCGGCGGTGCTTCCAGATGGCCTGCATCGTGCCGTACGACCAGCGGTAGCGCTGGGACCAGAGCTGCTGGACGGACTCCGGGGCCTCGGTCCAGGCGCGGGCGTTCTCGGCGTAGACCACCCGCCAGCCGGCGCGGTGCAGCGCCATGGTGACGTCGGTGTCCTCGGCGAGGGTGTCGTCGCTCATGCCGCCGAAGGGCTCCAGGGCGGAGCGGCGGAACGCGCCGACGGCCCCGGGGATCGTCGGCATGCAGCCGAGGATGTCGTACATCCGGCGGTCCAGGTTGAAGCCCATCACGTACTCGATGTGCTGCCAGGCGCCGATGAGGTTGTCCTTGTTGCCGACCTTCGCGTTGCCGGCCACCGCGCCGACCTTCGGGTCGCCGAAGGGCTGGACGAGTTCGCGGACGGTGGAGGGTTCGAAGACGGTGTCGCCGTCCATCATCACGACGAGGTCGTAACGGGCGTTGGCGAGCCCCCGGTTGAGCGCGGCCGGCTTGCCCGCGTTGAGCTGCCGGATCACCCGGACATGGGGCAGGCCGAGGCCCTCCACGATCCGGGCGGTGCCGTCGCTGGAGCCGTCGTCGATGACGATGACCTCGATCGGGTGGTCGCTCTCCATCAGGGAACGGACCGTGTTCTCGATGCACTTGGCCTCGTTGTACGCCGGGACCAGCACCGTCACCGGTTCGGTGATCGCCTGTCCCCAGCGGAAGCGTTTGCGGCGGACCCGGCGGGCGTGGACGACGGAGAGCAGCAGCATCAGACCGAAGCGGGCGATGACCAGCGTGCCGATGACCGCCAGGCCCACCACCAGGACGTCGGTGAGCTTCTCCGAGGCCTGGACCAGGAAGATCCACGCCTTGCCCTTCCACAGTTCGGCGCCGGTCACCGGGCTCATGGCGCTGGGCGCGTCCAGGGCCTCGGTGAGGTTGTCGAACTCGTAGCCCTTCTTCTTCAGGTCGGGCAGGAACCGGTCCAGGGCCTGCACGGTCTGGTGGCGGTCGCCGCCGGAGTCGTGCATCAGGACGATGGCGCCCTTGCCGCCGTGCGGCGTGGCGCGACGGATGATCTCGTCGACGCCGGGCTTCTTCCAGTCCTCGCTGTCCGTGTTGTTGACGACGACGAGGTAGCCGCGGCTGCCGATGTACTCGGTGACCGGCCAGGACTTGTCGTCCATGGCGTCGGCGAAGGAGGAGTACGGCGGACGGAACAGCGAGGTGCGCACACCGGCCGCGCCGGTGATCGCCAGTTGGTTCTGCGACAGCTCCCAGTCGATGCGCTTCTTGGACTGGAAGGAGAGGTCGGGGTGGTTGAAGGTGTGCAGTCCCACCTCGTGGCCCTCGTCGACCATGCGCTGGACGAGGTCCGGGTAGCGGGAGGCCATGGTGCCGGTGACGAAGAAGACCGCATGCGCGTCGTACTTCTTCAGCACGTCCAGCACCTTCGGGGTCCAGGTCGGGTCCGGGCCGTCGTCGAAGGTGAGGACGAGCCGGTGGTCGGGCACGCTCAGGCTCTCGGTGCGGCCGCCGCGGACGTCGATGACCGGGCCGCCCTCGAGGATCTTCTCGGGTACGTGGGTGGTCGGCGCGGGCGGCTGGACGCGGTGGTCGGCGAGGATCTCGCTGTGTACGTATCCGCGCAGCATGAGCATCGCCACCAGGGCGACCAGCACGAGCAGCGGAAGCAGCAGACGCAGGGGCAGGCGACGGCGGGAGCCCTCACGGGCGCTGCGCGCGGCCCCGTGACGGCGGGTGCGGGATGCCATCAGAGGGTGTTCTCCGGGGCCAGGGAAAGGGGAGCGGAAGAGGAACCGGAAGAGGAAGCGGACGTGGTGGTGTCGCCCGGGTCGGCGGCGACGACGACGGGCGCGCCGGCGGGCCCCGCGACGGCGTCGGGGTCACTCGCTCCGTTGGCGTTGGTGCCGCCGTCACCGGGTGCGGTGCTGGTGCCGCCCGTGGGCTCGGTCGGGTCGGTCGTGGTCTCGCCGCCGCCCGCCGGTTGTGACGGGTCGGTGGTGGCGGGCGGCGGTGCCTGCGTCGACTCCGACGTGCCCGGCTCGGTCGCGCCGCCGCCGCCCGGTTTCGGGTCGGTGCCGGGCGCCGACGACTGGGGGTCGGCGCTCGTGCCGGGCTGCCCGGTGGCTCCGCCGGTCACGCCGGACGTACCGGAGGCGGGCGCCTCGACGCCCGGTTCGGTCGTCACGCCGGCGTCGGCCGAGGGGCTGGTCTGCGGGGCGCCGGTGCCGGTGCCGGAGGGCTGCGCCGACTGCGAGGGCAGCGGGGTGGGGTCGACCTGGCCGGCCGGCTCGCCCTCCTCCTGGCCCGGTACGGGCATCCAGGGCGCGTCGGAGTTGCCGGAGAGCAGCGTGGAGACGATGACGACGGCGTAGATCGCGCAGGCGATGCCGACGAGGATGCCGAGGCGGCGGTACAGGCGGTTGCGGCGGCCCGACGAGTCGACGAAGACGGGTCCGTCGGAGCCCTCCGGGCCGCTCTTGCGGTGTCCGCCGTCGGCCCGCAGGAGCACGCCGTCGCCGAGGTGGACGGCGTCGAGCTGGACCGTCACCTCGTGCGGATCGTGGGTGTGACCACTGGCGCCGGGATCGGCATCGGCGTCGGCGTCGGCGTTGGCACCGGCACCGGCGGGGTCGTCCGTGCCCGGGGTCTCCTGCCAGGGGTCGCGGAGTGCGGCGGTGGCGGGGCCGGCCGGGGGGAGGACGTCCGTCCGGTCGATGTCCGCGCCGGTTCGGAGGCCCTGGCCGACATCGGTGGCCGGGGTGGCGTCGGAGGCCTTGCCGAACGGGTTGGCCCTGGTGGGATCGATCCTCGTGGGGTCGGTCCCGATGGCCGGGCGGGTCTCACCGGGGTTGGCGCGGTTCGGGAGGGCGTGGTTCGGGGCGGCCGCGTTGCGGTCCGGTCTCTTGGGGTTCGATCCAGTCGGGTTCGATCCGTTGGGGTTCGATCCGCTGGGGTTCGCCCCGGCCGGTTCGGTTCTGCCCCAGGTTATCCGTCCCTGGCCCACCGGGCTCCGGTCTGTCCGGGCTCGGTCCCGGTCCCGGTTCCCTATTCGGGAGCCGAGGATCTCCGTCTCGTCGGCACCGGAACGTCCGAACCACCCCGAGCCCGACGCGGATCCGCTGGACCCGCCGGGCGGCGTCGCGGTCATCGGAGGTTCCCCTGCTGACGGGAAGGGCCGGTTCGCCGGCAGCACCTCGGTGGCGTCAGCATTCTGTCCTGCCTCCGAGTGATCACGACCCCCGGACGCGACCTTGGGCCACTCCGGTTGGGCGTCTTCTTGCCATTTCTTCACGCGCGCGCACTTCCCCCCAAGGAACACTTCCGGGTGCGCACACGACTCCGAGCACCCGTCGGCCGAACCGGCCCCCACCAGGTTCGAGCGCCCCCTGTATCACACCGTGCTCAGGCAGAGAATGTAGCGCACGCGGAGGATGTGTGGTGGCCGCGTGTCAGTTGTGGACGGACATCACAGTCGCGTCGGCGGCCGGAATCCATCCTTCGACAGGGGCCTGGAGCCAGCACTTTTCGGCCGCGACCTGCGCCGCCGCCCGGCGCAGCGCGTCGAGTGCCGGATGCGCCAGTCCCTTTCGCCAGACCAGTGACACGGGCGACAGCGGCACGGGGCCGACGAGGGGGCGCACCACGGTCGCGGCCATGGCCGGAAAGCTCACCACGGCGAGGATCGGGTTGCGCGTCTTGTCCATGATGCGCTGGAACTCCTCCTCGCCGATCGCCAGCGGAGCGGGTGGCGCCACGTCGATGCCGCGCCCCTCGAACAGGCGGTGCGCGAGGTCGGTCCACTCCGGCGTGCGCGGGTTGCCCGCCCCGGCGTACACGGTCTCCCCGGCGAGTGCGGAGAGCGGTACCTCCGCCAGCTCGGCCAGCGGGTGGTCCTCGGGCAGGACGACCGCCATGGGCTCGTAGCGCACCGGCTGGTGGCGGAGTCCGGCCCGCAGCGCCGGGGGGAGCCCGGCGAACCGGCCGAAGGAGGCGTCGAGGCGGCCGGCGAGCAGTTCGCCCGCGGCATGGGTCAGTCCGCTCTCGTAACGCGCGATCAGCTCCTGCTCGGGCGCGAGCGAGCGGGCCCGTTCCAGGACCAGGCGGCCGGTGACCAGCCCCGGGGAGTTGAGGTCGACCAGCAGCGGCCGGGCCTGTCCGAAGGCGGCGAGCAGGTCGTCCTGCGCCTGGAGGACCCGGCGGGCGTACGGCAGCAGCCGCTCACCGTCGGCCGTCGGCGTCACCTGCCGAGTGGTCCGGACGAACAGCTCGGCGCCCAACTCCCGCTCCAGGCGCCGGACGTCCCTGCTGAGCGCCTGCTGGGCGACATAGAGACGGGCGGCGGCGCGGGTGAAGTGCAGCTCCTCGGCGACGACGACGAAGGCGCGCAGGAGGCGGGGGTCGAGGTGGGCGGGTGCGGGCATCCGGCGAATTTACAACGGGGGTGCGTGAATGGCCACGGAGAAGGTGTTGGACCCCCTGATCGTCTCCGGGCGACGGTGGGCACATGCCGCAACGGACCCCCGCGCACTCGTCCCATCTATCCCACCCGCCCCATCCGTCTCGCCCGTCCTGTCCGTCCTGCCCGTCTCCGCCCACCACCGTCTTCGCCGTCACCGCCGACACTCTGGTCGCCGCCGACTTCGGCCCCCGCACCGGGCGCCGGCCGCCGGGACCGTACCGGCGTCTGCTCTCCATACCCGGCGCCCGAGCGTTCACGATCGGGAATCTCATGGCCCGGCTGCCCATGGGCATGTTCAGTGTGAGCGCGGTCGTGATGATCGCCGGCACTCGTGGTTCGTACGCCCTCGCCGGCGCCGTCACCGCGACGGGGCTGGCGGCGACGGCGCTGGTCGCCCCGTGGACGGCCCGCCTCGTGGACCGGCACGGCCAGGCCAAGGTGGCCGTGCCCGCCACCCTGATCGCCGCGCTGGGCTCCGTCGCCCTGCTGCTGTGCGTGCGGTACGGGGCGCCCGCCTGGACGCTGTTCGCCGCCTACGCCGCCACCGCGACGACACCCAACACCGGCGGCATGGCCCGCGCCCGCTGGGCCCACCTGCTGAAGGACGGGAGGGACAGGAAGGACCGGAAGGACGCCGCCGACGCGCTGCACACCGCGAACTCCTTCGAACAGGCCGCGGACGAGCTGTGCTTCATGTTCGGGCCCGTCCTCGCCGCGTTCCTGTGCACCGCGCTGTTCCCGGAGGCGGGCACGCTCGTCGGCGTGGTGCTGCTGGTGACCGGCATGCTGCTGTTCGCCGCGCAGCGCTCGACCGAGCCGCCGGCCCGTCCACGGCCGGGCGCGAAGGCGCCCCTGCGGGCCCCGGGCATCCCGCCGCTGCTGGTCACGTGCCTGGCGATGGGCGGGGTGTTCGGCGCCATGGAGGTCGTCACGATCGCGTTCGCGGACGCACAGGGACACCGCGCGGCGGCCGGTGTGGTCCTCGCCCTGCAGGCGGCCGGTTCCTGCGCGGCGGGCCTGCTGTACGGCGCGCTCAAGCCGGCCGGTCCCGCCGAGCACCGTCTGCCGTGGTGTGTGGCCGCGATGGCGGCGCTGCTGACGCTGCCGCTGCTCGCGGCGTCCCTCAGCGGCTCACTGCCCCTGCTGGCGCTCACGCTGCTGGTCGCCGGGATGGCGACGGCACCGACGATGGTCACCACGATGACGCTGGTCCAGCACCGCACCCCGGAGGGCCGGCTCAACGAGGGCATGACGCTCGCGGTGACGGGCCTGCTCGGCGGCATCGCCTGCGGCAGCGCGGCGGGCGGCTGGACGGTGGAGCACCTCTCCCCCACCGCCGGCTACGGCGTACCGGTGACGGCGGCCGCGGTGGCACTGCTGCTCACCCTGCTGCCGCCGCCCCGGCGGGACCTCGCGACCGCGTGACGACGACCTGTTCGTCCGGCGTCCGGGCGCCGGCGCCAAAAAAGACGAGGGCGACATGGCTCGCGTTTCCGCGAGCGCATGTCGCCCTCGATCTCGTGGAGATGGCGGGAATCGAACCCGCGTCCAACGGTGCGGAATCAGGGCTTCTCCGTGCGCAGTCCGCTTCGATTTTCTCAGCCCCGGAGATCACGCGGACAAGTCTCCGACGGGCTCAGTCACTGTTTGGTTTCCCTCTTCACCCCGTGACCGGGATCAAGGTTTAGTCCCCTAGCTGATGCCAGGATCCGGGTCGGGAACAGCCCCGGGCTGACACTCCCTTAGTAGGAGGCTCGCTTCGCTACCTGAGATCAGGCAGCGAGGGCGAAGGCCTGCTGGGAGGAATCGCGCTTGGTGTTGGCGATTATTTTTTCGGCCTGTGGTTTACGAGATCATGGCCGCTTCCTCGACACGCTTCCCCTGCTTCGACAGCCGCTGTCGAAACCGATCATCCCCATGTTGCTGTGTTTAATTTACAACAGTTCAATCACGTCCACACCTGCTCCGAGGTGCGGATGCCATCCTACGTGACCAACGCACGAAGGTGCCAGCGTATTCCCGGCGTCAGGCCCGCTGCTTGCGCCGGATCGCCGAGACCGTCCGCTCCGCCTCGCGACGGTCCTGCTTCTCGCGGAGGGTCTGGCGCTTGTCGTACTCCTTCTTGCCGCGCGCCAGCGCGATCTCGATCTTGGCCCGGCCGTCCTTGAAGTAGAGCGCCAGGGGCACGATCGTGTGACCGGTCTCCTGGGACTTCGCCTCCAGCTTGTCGATCTCCACGCGGTGCAGCAGCAGCTTCCGCTTGCGGCGTGCGCTGTGGTTGGTCCAGGTGCCCTGGCTGTACTCCGGCACGTGCACGTTGTGCAGCCACGCCTCGTGCCCGTCGAGCTGCACGAACCCGTCGGCCAGTGAGGCCCGCCCCTGGCGCAGCGACTTCACCTCGGTCCCGGACAGCACGAGGCCGGCCTCGTAGGTGTCGAGGATCTGGTAGTCGTGCCGCGCCTTCTTGTTCTGCGCGATCAGCTTGCGCCCTTTTTCCTTAGCCATAGTGCAGCCCATTTTGGCACTACGGAGGGGCCCCGGGGAAAGCCGATTACGCGGGCGCCGCCCCGCCTGGGGCCTGTCCGGCGGATCATGCCGCAGACGCGGGGTCTGGCACGCACATCTGCGGCGTTGTCGTCGGTTGTCGACTCCCCCACTCTCGGCTTCGCTCGAGCGGGGGGACCCCCATCGCGTCGCCGCCCTCCTCCGTCTTGCATCTGCACGCACCAGACCCCGCTCACCGGCGCCGATGAGGCGCCGTGACTTTCCTGCGACCTGATCCGCCGGACAGGCCCTAGCGTCCCAGTCCGCTCAGGACCGTCCGGGCCCGTTCCAGGGCGGCCGGGTCGGCCGGGTCGACCTCCAGGTCGGGCGTGATGCCCGTGCCGTCGACGCCGCGGCCGGAGGGGGTGCGGTAGTGCCCGACGGTCAGCTCGGCCACCGAGCCGCCGGGCAGCCGGCTCGGCATCTGCACCGAGCCCTTGCCGAAGGTGCGGGAGCCCAGGACGACCGCCCGGCCGCGGTCCTGGAGGGCCCCGGTGAGGAGTTCGGCCGCGCTCATCGTGCCGCCGTCGACGAGCGCGACCAGGGGTCTGGTGGTGTCGCCGCCGGATTCGGCGTGCAGGGCCCGCTGGTCGCCGTCGACGTCGTAGGTGGCGACCAGGCCGCCGTCGAGGAAGGCGGAGGCGGCCGTGACCGCCTCGGTGACCAGGCCGCCGGAGTTGCCGCGCAGGTCGAGGACGATTCCGGCGCCGGACGGCACCTGCGCGACGGCGTCGCGCACCTGTTCGCCGACGCCCTTGGTGAAGGAGGTGACCTTGACGACGGTGAGGCCGTCGGCGAGCTTGCGGACGGTCACCGGGTCCGTGGACAGCCGGGCGCGGCGTACGGTCGCGGTCCACGCGCGCGTGCCGCGTTCCAGACCGAGCCGGACGGCGGTGCCGGCGGGTTCCTGCTCGGCGTCGCCGCGCAGTATGGAGACGACCTCGGTGACGGGGCGCCCGTCGACCCGCTCGCCGTCGACACTGCGCAGCCGGTCGCCCTCGCGGATCCCGGCGTCGGCGGCGGGTGAGCCGGAGCGCACCTCGCTCACCTCGATACCGCCGTCGCGCTCGCGGCGCGCGGAGAGCCCGACGCCGGTGTAGCGGCCGTCGAGGGCGGCCTCCAACTCCTCGTACTCGCCCTCGGAGTAGACAGCGCCCCAGCGGTCCCCGCTGCGGCTGACGGCGCGTTCGGCGGCCTCCACGGGGGACTTGCCGTCGGCCATGGCCTCGGCCGCCGCGCGGGCGACGTCGCCGTTCCGGCCGTGCTGACCGGCCGAGGCGGCCGGGGCGGCCGAACGGGCCGTGCCGGGCCCGGACTTCCGGTCGGTCCCGGGGAGCGAGCCGGTGGCCGCGCCCGCGGCGAGCACACTGGCGAACACCAAGGTCAGGACAGCCCCGTGGCGTACGCGGCGGGGCTGACAGAACAGGTCACGACCTGACATGCCGGTGAGTCTAGGACAACGCGAGAGGGCCGCACGGTCGCTTGACCGTGCGGCCCTCTTGGCATGTGTCACACCTTCAGGTACTTGCGCAACGCGAAGAAAGCGGCCAACGCGGGCATCAGCAGACTGGTGGCCAGGATGAGCGGCAGCTTCGTCAGGACGGCGTCCCAGCCGATGAAGTTGATCAGGTTCAGCTTCTCGGACAGGGCGAGCCCGTGGTCGATGATGAAGTACCTGGCGACCACCAGGAAGCCGCAGGCGACACCACCGCCGATGAGCCCGGCGACCGCCGCCTCCATGATGAACGGCGCCTGGATGTAGAAGCCCGAGGCGCCGACCAGGCGCATGATGCCGGTCTCGCGCCGCCGGCTGAACGCCGAGACACGCACCGTGTTGACGATCAGCATCAGCGCGACGACGAGCATGAGCGCCATCACCGCGCGGGCGGCCCAGTTCATGCCGTTGAGGAGGCCGAAGAGGTTGTCCAGGATGCCCTTCTGGTCCTGCACGGACTGCACGCCGTCCCGGCCGTCGAAGGCGGTCGCGATGACCTGGTACTTCTCCGGGTCCTTCAGCTTGATCCGGTAGGACTCCTGCATCTGGTCCGGCGTGAGGGAGCTGGCCAGCGGCGAGTCGCCGAACTGCTCCTTGTAGTGCTTGTACGCGTCGTCCTGCGACTCGTACGTCACCTTCTCGACGACGGCCATCTCGTCGAGGTCGGACGTGATCTGCTTCTTCTGGTCCGCGGTCACCGCGCCCTTGGCGCAGTTGGGGTCGGACTCGGCATCGCTCTTGTTGCAGAGGAAGACCGAGACGTTGACCTTGTCGTACCAGTAGCCCTTCATGGTGGTGACCTGGTCGCTCATCAGCAGCGACCCGCCGAACAGGGCCAGCGACAGGGCGACGGAGACGATCACCGCGAAGGTCATCGTCAGATTGCGGCGAAGACCGACACCGATCTCCGAGAGTACGAACTGGGCGCGCATGGCGTCTCGTTAAGCCTTTCGTTCCTCGACGTCAGTGCTGGTAGCCGTAGACGCCGCGCGCCTGGTCCCGGACGAGGCGGCCCTTCTCCAGCTCGATGACGCGCTTGCGCATCTGGTCCACGATGTTCTGGTCGTGGGTCGCCATGATCACGGTGGTGCCCGTCCGGTTGATGCGGTCGAGCAGCTTCATGATGCCGACGGAGGTCTGCGGGTCCAGGTTGCCGGTGGGCTCGTCGGCGATCAGCAGCTTGGGCCGGTTGACGAAGGCGCGTGCGATGGCGACGCGCTGCTGCTCACCGCCGGACAGCTCGCCGGGCCTGCGGTCCTCCTTGCCGCCGAGACCGACGAGGTCCAGCACCTGCGGCACGGACTTGCGGATCTCGCCGCGGGACTTGCCGATGACCTCCTGGGCGAAGGCGACGTTCTCATGGACCGTCTTGTTCGGCAGCAGGCGGAAGTCCTGGAACACCGTCCCGAGCTGGCGCCGCATCTGCGGCACCTTCCAGTTGGACAGGCGGGCGAGGTCCTTCCCCAGGACGTGCACCTGCCCGTGACTGCACCGCTCCTCGCGGAGGACCAGCCGCAGGAAGGTGGACTTTCCCGAGCCCGAAGACCCGACGAGGAAGACGAACTCGCCCTTCTCGACCTCCAGGGAGACGTCCCTGAGGGCTGGGTGGCTCTGTTTGGGGTAGACCTTGGAGACGTTGTCGAATCGGATCACGGATGCACCACGGGTCGCCGGGGGTAGATGTGCGTGACCATACGCGAACCGGGGAGCGGACCGCAGTCACCGGTCGGGGTTGCGTGGTAGTTGCGCGTTTTGTCCCCGCCGGGAGGGCGAGCGGGGGGCCGGGGAACCTGGCACAGTGGAAGGGGAACGTTCGTGTCGTCGCGGGCGTTGTTCGGATTGAGCCGGTTGCAAGGAGGGCGAGCGCATGACGTATGACCGGTTGGTGTGCGCGAACTGCGCGGCGCCCGTGAGCGAGGGCAGGTGCCCGGTGTGCCGGGCCAACCGCGAGCGGCTCCAGCAGGAGAACAGCTTCTTCGCGGGCCTGAACCCGATGACGCTGATCGCGCTGCTGGCGGTGCTGGTCGCGGCGGTGGCCCTCCTGGCCCACCAGACCGTCTGACAGGCCTGCAGCACCCCCTCAGGGCCTCCAGCACCCCTCAGGGCTCCAGCTCCAGGACGCCGACACCCGCGCGAGCGCGAGGGATCAGCCCAGGACACGTACACGTACACGTACACATGGACAGGCCACATGGAAGGGGCCCGGAGCGATGCCGCTCCGGGCCCCTTCGTGTGCGTACGCGGTGCCTGCGCGGTGCGTACGCGGACGGCTACCGTCAGGCAGTGGCCCCGCCGCGGCCGTTCATCATGCGCGGCAGCAGGCGGAAGCCGATGCCACCGGCGATCATCGTGGCGGCGCCGACCAGCAGGAACGTGGTCTCCGCGGCGCCGGTCTCGGCGAGCTCGTCACCGCTGCCCTGGGCGGCGGTGTCGGAGGCCGGGGCCTCCTCGCCGGTGTCGGTCAGGGCGGAGGAACCCTCCTCCTGAGCGGCGTTGTCGTTGCCGCCGCCGTCGGGGGTGGTGCCGTCGTCGCCGCCGGTACCGCCGCCGTTGCCGCCGGTGCTCTGCGAGCCGCCGTTGTCACCGTTGCCGCCGGTGTCGCCGTTCCCGCCGTTGTCGCCGGAACCGCCGTTGTCACCATTGCCACCGTTGTCGCCGGTGCCGCCGTTGTCGCCGCCCTCAGAGGTGCCCTCGGACGTGCCCTCGGAGGTGCCGGTGGAGGTGCCCTCGGACGTGCCCTCGGAAGTACCCACCGAAGTGCCCTCGGACGTACCTTCCGACGTGCCCTCGGAGGTGCCCTCGGACGTACCTTCGGAGGTGCCCTCCGACGTGCCCTCGGACGTGCCCTCGGACGTACCTTCAGAGGTGCCTTCGGACGTGCCCTCGGAGGCACCCACCGAAGAGCCCTCGGAGGCGCCCTCCGACGTGCCCTGAGAGGTGCCCTCGATCACACCGAGGCTGGTGTTGCCGTCGGTCGTGCCTTCGGTGTCACCGTCGGGGCCGTCCTGGACGGTCAAGTCGAGACCGTCTTCGGAACTGGCGCTCACGCCGATCTCGAGTGCCGAGGCGGCGCCCGCGGCGGTCAGGGAGGCGCCGGCCGCGATCACGGCGCCGGCTGCTATGCGCGCGACACGGATGCGCGTCTTCTTCGTCATGTAGTTGCTACCCCCAGTAGCCATTAGTCGGTGAGGCCGCAATCGGGGCCGTGATCGACGGAGGTAGCTGCGCTCAAGTCCCCCGGTTCACATGCGCCCCAGAAATACGCATGCCGAGCATCACCCTTACGAATGTTCAAAGCAACGTCAAGGCCATTGCGTACGCGATGTCCAGGTACGGGACGTATGCCGGACACAAAGGGTGTGAGTGTGATGTAAAACCCAGACATCACCGGCGAACGAGGGGCAGACGAAAGGCAACCGCCGCCGGAAGGGCGGCAGTTGCCTTGTCGACAAAGCGGCGTTCCCGCTTCGCGTTACTTCTCCTGCTGCTTGCGCCAGCGAATGCCGGCCTCCAGGAAACCGTCGATCTCGCCGTTGAACACGGCCTCGGGGTTGCCCACTTCGTGCTCCGTGCGCAGGTCCTTGACCATCTGGTACGGATGCAGCACGTACGAACGCATCTGGTTGCCCCAGGAGTTGCCCCCGTCGCCCTTGAGGGCGTCCATCTTGGCCTGCTCCTCCTGGCGGCGCCGCTCCAGGAGCTTGGCCTGGAGGACGTTCATGGCGGTGGCCTTGTTCTGGATCTGCGAGCGCTCGTTCTGGCAGGAGACGACGATGCCGGTGGGGATGTGGGTGAGGCGCACGGCGGAGTCGGTGGTGTTCACGCCCTGGCCGCCGGGGCCGGAGGACCGGTACACGTCCACCCGCAGCTCGGACTCGTCGATCTCGATGTGGTCGGTCTGCTCGACCACAGGGAGGATCTCGACGCCCGCGAAGGAGGTCTGGCGGCGGCCCTGGTTGTCGAAGGGCGAGATCCGCACTAGCCGGTGCGTGCCCTGCTCGACGGAGAGGGTGCCGTAGGCGTACGGCGACTGCACGGCGAAGGTGGTCGACTTGATGCCGGCCTCTTCCGCGTACGACGTCTCGTAGATCTCGGTCTTGTAGCCGCGCTGCTCGGCCCAGCGCAGGTACATGCGCTGGAGCTTCTCGGCGAAGTCGGCGGCGTCCACGCCACCGGCCTCGGCGCGGATGTTGACGAGCGCCTCACGCGCGTCGTACTCGCCCGAGAGCAGGGTGCGGACCTCCATCTCGTCCAGCGCCTTGCGCACGGCCGTGAGCTCGGTCTCGGCCTCGGCACGGGTGTCCGGGTCGTCCTCCTCCTCGGCCATCTCGAAGAGCACACCGAGATCGTCGATCCGGCCGCGCAGTGCCTCGGCCTTCCTGACCTCGGCCTGGAGGTGCGAGAGCTTGCTGGTGATCTTCTGCGCCGCCTCCGGGTCGTCCCACAGGGAGGGCGCGGCCGCCTGCTCCTCGAGCACGGCGATGTCTGCCCTCAGCCTGTCGAGGTCCAGGACGGCCTCGATCGACTCCATGGTCGAGGAGAGGGACTTCAGCTCTTCGGATACATCGACGACTGCCACGCGTCCAGCGTAACGGCTCCGTCCAGCGGTCTTCGCCTGGCCGTCACGTGGCGGCGGCGGTGGCTGCGCCGCGCCCGGCCTCAGGGGGAGGCCGGTGCGGAGTTCCGCGTGTCCTGGGGGCCGGTGCCGCCCTCGTCACCGCCCGTGGCCAGCCACGTACCGACGCCGATCGCCGCCACGAGGGCGACCGCGCCCGCGCCCACCGCGATCCGGCGACGCCGCGCGGTGGCGCGGTTGCGGGCCGAGCCGGGGCGCCGGGCGCCGGACGCGCGCGGGGCGCGGGCGGTGCCGCGGGCACCGCCGGCCAGCTCGTCCGGGGCCGGTACGCGCATCGACGTGTGGGTGTCGCGGTTGGAGTCGGCCGGCTTGGCGCCCGGCACCAGGGGCACCGCTCCCCGGCGCCGTACCGGCTCTCCGGAGGAGGCGGGAGCGGCCGGGGGCGCCGCGGACTCGCCGGACTCGCCTGGCTCGTCCTCGTCGTCCTCGGCGTCGGGCTCGTCCACGTCCAGCGGGCCCATTCCGGCGAGCATCGGCAGCAGCTCGCGCAGCCGGGCGCTCAGCTCGGAGGCGCGCAGCCGGGAGGCCGGCGCCTTGGCGAGGCACTGGACGAGCAGTTGCCACAGCTCGTCCGGAATGCCGGGGAGCGGGACGACGGTCTCGGTCACGTGGCGGCGCAGCACCGCGCCCGGGTGACCGCCGCCGAAGGGCGTGAAGCCGGCGAGCAGCTCGTACAGCACGGTGGCCAGCGCGTAGATGTCGACCGCCGCGCGCGGGGGCAGGCCCTCGACGATCTCCGGGGCCAGGTAGTCCGGCGTGCCGATGATCTTCGTGGCGCGGGTGCGCCGCGGGGTGTCGATGAGCTTGGCCACCCCGAAGTCCGTCAGCAGGGCCGGGTGCGAGCCGCCGGGGCCGAGCGGGCCCTGCATGTCGAGCAGTACGTTCTCGGGCTTGACGTCGCGGTGCACGACCCCGGCGGCGTGGGCGGCGGCCAGTCCGTCGGCGACGTCGGCCACGACGGCCACCGCGGCCTCGGGTGCCAGGCGCCGCTCCCGGTCGAGGCGGGTGCGCAGGTCCGTGCCGCGGACCAGGTCCATGACCAGCGCGAGGTCGTTGCCGTCGACCACCAGGTCGCGCACGGAGACGACGTGCGGGTGCTCCAGGCCGAGCAGGGCGGTGCGCTCCTGCACGAAGCGGGAGACGAGTTCCTGGTCGGACGCCAGGTCCTCGCGCAGCAGCTTGATCGCGACGGGCCCCTCGGGACCCTCGCCCAGCCACACCGTGCCGGCGCTGCCCCGACCGAGGATCTGGTGGGCGGTGTACCGGCTGCCGATCTTCCGTGCCAAGACTGCTCCTACCGACGCGTGTTGCGCCTAAAAGTACGCGTCCGAGGAGCCAACCTTCACAGCGGAGGCGGAAATCACCCGCTGGGTGTCGACAAATCCCCAGCCTCGCCTCCGGACGGGGCGGAAACGCGTCCGGTACCCGTGTCCGTACACGACGTGTACGGACACGCTGGAGGAGCCGGCTCAGCTACCGGTCACACCCCGCCGCCCGAGCCGCCGAGGTCCCCGATCCAGTCGGTCACGGAGGTGAACCAGTCGCTGAGCTGCTCCCAGTAGCCCTTGCCCGTGCCGATCCAGTCCTGGAGCGGGCTCAGCTCCCAGATCAGCCAGCCGGCCACGAACAGGATGACGATCGTGAACAGGCACCCCTTGAGGCAGCCGAGCCCCGGGATCCGCATGGGGTTGGCGCTGCGCTGCCGCGGCGGCCTGGGCTCGCGCCGGGGCGGCTGCGGCTCGGGCGTGGGCGGCGGCGCGTACCGCTGCGGCTGGGGCCGGGGCGGCTGCTGCTGGGGCTGCGGATTGGCGTAGCGCTGCGGCGGTTGCGGTTGCTGCGGTTGCTGCTGCGGATAGCCGTAGCCGGGCTGCTGGGGCGGCGGGCCCTGCGGGGCCTGGCGCGGCTGCTGGGGCGGGCGGGACACCTGCCGCTGGGGGCGGCGGCGCAGCGGGTCCTCGTTCGGGTCGAGGTACTGGACCTGCGTCTGCTCGTTGCGGTCGCGGGCGGCGCGCAGTTGGTTCTGCCAGGGGTGCGGGTCCTCGGGCCCGCCCTGTCCGGGCCCGCCCGGCTGTCCCGGCCCGCCCGGCTGTCCCGGCCCGCCCGGCTGTCCGGGTGGCACCGGCGGCATGACGGCGGTGGGGTCGGCGGCGCCCGCCTGGTTGCCGGTGTGCGGCAGGACGCTGGTCGCGCCGTTCGGGTCGTAGGCGCCGCTCGGGTTCTGCGGCAGGACCTGCGTCGGATCGGCGGCGCCGGGGGCGCCCGGGACCTGCGCGGGCGTCGGGTCGGGCACGAGGAGCATGCCCACGTTCTCGGCGGCGCCGATCTGCGCGCTGTTCGCGTGCACGCCGATGCCCTCGGCGACGACGCGCAGGCCGCGCGCGAGGTTCTCGGCGCTGGGACGGTCGTCGGGGTTCTTGCGCAGGCAGCGCTCGATGACCGTCCACAGCGGGTCGGGGACGGTGGAGGGGCGGCGCGGTTCGGCGCTCAGGTGCTGGTGCAGCACCTCCAGGGCGGAGCCCCCGCCGAACGGGGGACGGCCGGTGACCAGCTCGTACATCAGGATGCCGGCGCCGTAGACGTCGACCGCGGAGGTCTGCGGGCGGCCCTCGGCGGACTCCGGCGCGATGTACGCGGGCGTGCCGACGAACTCGTGGGTGCGGGTGAGGCCGGGTGAGTCGGCGAGGCGGGCGATGCCGAAGTCGGTGAGCATCGGGTGCATCTCGCCGCCCGTCTGCTTCAGCAGGACGTTGGCCGGCTTCAGGTCGCGGTGGACGACGCCGTCGGCGTGGCTGGCGGAGAGCGCGTCGGCGACCTGTGCGGTGAGCAGGGCGGCGGCAACCGGGGTGAGCGGCCCGTTTTCGCGCAGGTAGCGGTGCAGGTCCGGACCGTCGACGAGGTCCATGACGAGGGCCAGCAGCTCGCCCTCGACGACCAGGTCGCGGACCCGGACGATGTTGGGGTGGGTGAGCCGGAGCAGGACCGAGCGCTCGCGCAGGAAGCGCATCACGATGTCGGGGTCGCTCGCGAGCTCCTCCTTGAGGACCTTGATCGCGACGGTCTCGCCGGGCTGTCCGGCCACGGCCGCCTCGGCTCCAGCGGTCTCGCGCTGGCGGGCACGCCAGACGGTGCCCGTGGCGCCGCGGCCGAGGGGCTCCTCGAGGAGGTACTTGCTGCCTACCGGCCGCACGTCATGCGCTCCTAGTTGCTTGCTGGCTGTTCGGACCCACTGTGCCGGATCCAGTCCGATCCGGTCGGACCCGGCGGATCCAGTCGGACCCAACTGTAGTGCCGCCCCCGGACCACGTTCGAAGGAAAGACGCTCGACCCGGTCCCTTGGTTGCTGTTGCCCGTACGTGACCGATCTCAAGCGGACGGTATTCGATCATCCGCAGACCACCTGTCAGGCATTTTTGGGGGCAGAGCCGACCAATCAAGATCATTTGATGGCGGGCGGCGGGCGCGTTGTCAGTGGCAGGTGCGAGGATGCGTGCAGTACTGGCCGACGTGCTCGTGTGGCGGTGGGGGAAGTCCGCGGTGGGGGACCGCGGTGACGGCTTCTGTCCCGGCGTGCGGGCGCCCGCGCGAAGGGACCGCTGACGGCGATGCAGATCCGGCTGACCGTCGTAGACCCGCTGGGCCCGCATGCTTCGGTGGGGGGCCGCGCCGCGAGCTGCGACGTGCTGGTCACCGCACCGGCCGGCACTGCCCTGGCCGCGGTCGCCTCCGCGCTGGCCGCCGCGCTCCCCGGCGGCGAGGGCCCGGGCTCCGGCCAGGTGGTGCTGTACGCGGGTGCGCAGCGGCTCGACGCCCAGCGCAGCACCCTGGGCGAGCCGCCGCTGATCGACGGCGCCGTGCTGTGCCTGGGCGCCCCGGGCGAGCCCGACCCGCACGCCGAGCCGGCCGACGTCCCCGCCCAGCTCCACGTGGTCGCGGGTCCCGACGCGGGCGGCGTCCACCTCCTGCACGGCGGCCAGATCCGGCTCGGCCGCTCCGCCGACGCCGACGTCGCGCTCGACGACCCGGACGTCTCCCGGATGCACTGCGCCGTGACCGTCGGTCCCGACGCCCGCGTCTCGGTCGCCGACCTCGGCTCCACCAACGGCACCACGCTGGACGGCACCCGCGTGGGCGACCGCCCGGTCCGCTTCGCGCCGGGTGCGCTGCTGCGGATCGGCGAGTCGGCCCTGCGGCTCGTGCCGGTGCCTCCGGCGGCACAGGCGCGGGTGGCGACGACGCCGGACGGGGAGGGACACGTACGGCTGTCCGGGGCTCAGGTGTCCCCGTCGGGCGACGGATACGGGGAGGGTGACAGTGACAGTGACGCGGTGATTCACGCGCGCGTGGCCGACGTGGCGGAGGGGCACGCGCGCGAAGCCGACGTGGCGGAGGGGCACGCGCGCGAAGCCGACGGCCGCTCCCGCGCGACCGCGCCGGCCCACGGCGCCACAACCGGCCCGACCGGACCCGCGCGGGCGACCGGCACGCCGAGCGGTTCTCCCCGTACGGCCGGTGCGGCGGACTCGACCTCGCCGGGCGCCACGCCCCACGGCACCGGGACGGGCGGGACGACCGGGACGGAGGGGCCGACCGGGGCCCGCGGGCGGACCCATCACGCGTACGGCACGTCGGGGTACGGCACGGACGCGGCGCCCGTCGAGCCGCCGCAGGTACCCGGCCAGGGCGGCGCCCCCCGCATCGAGAGCCACGGCACCGGCCCCACCGGGGGCCTGCCCCGCCAGTCCCCCGCCGGAGGCGAGACCCACGGCGGCGCGCAGGGCGCGGGGGCGTACGGGACGGGCATGCCCGCTGCGCAAGGCTTCCGCGCTCCGGCCCCGGGCACACCCGGCGAGGACGCGTACGGCACGGCCTCTTCCACGCCGGGCGCGAGCCGCCGGGGCGGGTCCGGCGCTGGCACGTCCGGCGGGGGCGCGTCCGGCAGGGGCGGGTCCGGCACTCGCCCGTCCGGCTTCGGCGCGTCCGGCGTGGATCCGTCCGGCACTGGCACGTCAGGCTTGGGCCCGTCCGGCGCGGGCGCGCCGGGTGCGAGCCGCCCGGGCCCCTCCGGCGCGGACCCGTCCGATGTGCATCCGTCCGGCGTGGATTCGTCCGGCGCAGATTGGTCCGGCGTGGATTCGTCCGGCCCGGATCCGTCCCGCCCAGGCCCTTCCGGCGCGGATCCCTCCGGCGGGCGGTCGGCCCGCACGAGCACGGACGGATCCGGTGCCGGTTCCTCCGGCGGGCGGTCGGCCCGCACGGGCGCAGGCGCTGCCCACCCGGACGCCTCCCGTACGGGCGCGGCCGGTGAGACGGCCCGACGCCCCGCCGGTGCCCTCGGCCGGACAGGCGGCGTCGGCCCGGACGACGGCACGGGCCGGGAGAGCGACACCGCCCCCGGAACCGGTACGGATACGGATGCCCGCACCGGACGCAAGGGCACTCCCCTGCGCGGCACCGACGTACCGCAGGAGGTCCGCAGGCGCGGTGGGATAGGGGCGTGGGCGCGGCGGCTGACCGGCGGGCGCGGCGCCGTACAGGAGGAAACCGCGTCCGGCACGTACGCGTACGTCGAAAAGTCGGCCGGACCGACACCGGCGGCCCCGGCCGGCACCTCCCGCGCCCCGGAGACGTGGCCGGACTCCGCATCGCTGCTGCTGACGGCGCTCGGGCCGGGTCCGAGGCTGTGGGAGCGCGGCCCGGGCCACCCGGAGGCGCTCACCGTGCGGCTCGGTACGGCCGACCGGGTGGCGCCGGGCGGTGCCACGCCGCTGCCCGCGGTCCCGGTCACCGCCGACCTGCGCGAGGTCGGCGCGCTCGGGCTCGCGGGCCCGCGGGAGCGGCTCGCCGGGCTGGCCCGCTCGGTGCTGGCGCAGTTGGCCGCGCTGCACTCCGCCGACGCCCTGGAGATCGTCCTGATCAGCGCGGACCGCTCCCGCCCGCTCGCCGAGCGGAGCGCCGAGTGGTCATGGCTGGGCTGGCTGCCCCAGCTCCGTCCGGGCCACGGCCAGGACTGTCGCCTGCTCCTCGCCCACGACCGCGAACAGGCCACGGCCCGCGCCCACGAACTCCTCCGCCGCCTGGAGGACCACCACTCCGACGCCCGGCCCCCGACCCCAACTGCCACGATCCCGGCCCAGCCGGCGCCACCCGCGCCGGACGCACTCCAGGACCCGGCGACGGACGCCGTCCGCCACCAGCCCTCCTGGGCGCGGCCCGACGGCATGTCCGACGAGGTAACCGACCCCGCCGAAGCCTTCACCGGGCCGTACACCGTGGTCGTCGTGGACGGGGACCCCGGCGGTGCCGACGTGCGCGACGCGGTGGCGCGGTTGGCCCTGGAGGGACCGCGGGCCGGTATCCACGTCGTCTGCCTCGCCGAGACGGCCGCCGCCTCCCCCACGTCCCCGGTGACGCGGACGTACGAGGCGGCCTGCGCGGTGTCGCCGGTGTTCCGGGAGTGCGGTGCCGTGGCACTGCTCAGCGGCGACGTGGCGACGACCCTGCGGCTGCTGCGCGTCGCCCGCACGGGCACGAACTCGGGCACGGGCGCCCCGGCCGCTCCCTCCGGCCCGGTCGGTCACGGCACCCTCGGCACGGTGGACGCCGTCTCCCTGCCCTGGGCCGAGCGGTTCGCGCGCGCCCTGGCCCCGCTGCGCACCGACACCGCCGCGGGCGGCGGCGAGCACCACGCGCGCGTGTCCGCACCGCTCCCCCAGACGGCCCGGCTCCTCGACGAACTGGGCCTGGCCCGCGCCACCCCCGCCTCCCTGATGGCCCGTTGGGCCGACGCGTCCGACGACGCACAGGCTCTCGGGGGCCGCGCGCACGCGGTCCTGGGCGCCGGTCCGCGCGGCCCCGTCACGGTCGATCTCGCCGCCGAGGGACCGCACCTGCTGATCGAGGGACCGCCCGGCAGCGGCCGCACCGAGCTGCTGCGGGCCCTCGTCGCCTCGCTGGCCTCCGCCGAACGCCCCGACCGGCTCGGCGTCGTCCTCATGGACGGCCGCGACAGCGTGAGTTCGGGCGGCGCTCACGGCGAGGGCCTGCGCGTGTGCACGGACGTACCGCACGTCACCACCCACCTCACCGCCAACGACCCCGTGGTGATGCGGGAGTTCGCCCAGGCCCTGAGTGCCGAGCTGAAGCGGCGCGCCGAACTGCTCGGACGGTCGCACTTCGCCGAGTGGCACACCGGACGCGAGGTGTCGGGCCGCCTGATCGCCCAACGCACACCGCCGGCAGGCGGGCCCGGCCCGGCGGAGCTGCCGGAGAACGGGGACGTCGACTCCCCGCCCAGCTCCACCATGCGGCTGCGCCCCGGCACGGCCCGGCGTCGGGCGGGCGCCGTACCGCCACTCCCCCGCCTCGTCGTCGTCGTGGACGACCTCGACGCGCTCGTCACACCCCCGCTCGGTTCCCCCGGGCGCCCCGCGGCGGGTTCGGTGATGCGGGCACTGGAGGCCGTCGCGCGGGAGGGCGAGCGACTCGGCGTCCACCTGGCCGCCGCCACCGCACCCGGCGGCCGTACGGACCGCACGGAGCCCGCACTCCGCGCGACCCTGCGCGTCACCCTGGACGCGCCGGTACCGGGCCCGGACGAACCGACACCCGGACGCGGCCGGTTGACCCACCCCGACGGACGCACCACCCCCTTCCAGGGCGGCCGCGTCACAGGCCGCATCCCCCGCACGGCGACCCTGCGCCCCACGGTCGTCCCCCTGGAATGGCACCGCATGGGCGACCCACCCACCCGCCGCCCAGTCCGCGAACTCGGCAACGGCCCGACCGACCTGGCCCTCCTGGCCAGCGCCCTGGAACGCGCGGCCCGGGAGGTCTCGGCGGCGGAGGTCCCGTCGCTCTTGTGACGTGCTCCCTGCTCGCTCGCTCCCTCACCTAAAGTCCATGGATTCCGGCCTGGGCCGCCGACCCTTCCGCGGGGCTTCCTGCCCTACCGCGCTGTGCGGGCAAGTGCGCCCGTCTTATCGGCGCTCCACAAGCGTTTAGTGTCTATGCCCGCCGGGCGGCGACGATTCGGCGTCACACCGAGACGGCCCTGTTCTCGTATAGCTACGGCCAGGTGGCGTGTAGCGCTGAGTAACCGCCGTAGACCTCGTTTCCCTGACTTGGTCGTCTCGTTGAGCTGAATGAGTGATGGCGAGGGGCGGGATGGATGCGGCAGGACTGGGAGCCGGAAGACCTGATCGAGGTCTGGACGCTGCTCGAAGGCGACATGAAGAAGGTACGGAACAAGTCCGGGGCGACCAGGTTGGGCTTCGCGCTGTTGCTCAAGTTTTTCGAGGTCGAGGCCCGATTCCCGGAGTCCGCCAAGGAGATGCCCGCCGCAGCAGTCGAGTACGTGGCCCAGCAGGTCAAGGTTCCCGCCGGTGCGTGGGCGGACTACGACTGGCAGGGCGACCGGATCAAGCGGCACCGCAAGGAGATCCGGGAGGCGTACGGGTTCCGGGCGAACACCGAGGAGGACCAGGAGCGGCTGGCCGAGTGGCTGGCCGCTGAGCTGTGCCCTGTGGAGCTGTCGCGGGATCGGCTGGCGGCGGCCGTGGTGGCCCGGTGCCGCAACGACTACATCGAGCCGCCGGCCCCCGGGCAGGTCGGGCGGCTGGTGGGCAAGGCGGTCAAGGACTTCGAGGCCCAGTTCTGCCGCAGCAGGATGGAGCGGATCTCGCACGCGACACGCTCGCGCCTGGAGGACCTGGTCGCCGGCAGCGAGGAGGAGACGGTCGAAGGAGCGGACGGTGAGGGCGCGGTGTCGGGCGGCGGCCGGTCGCACTTCGCCGAGCTGAAGGCCGACCCGGGGGCACCGGGGCTGGAGAGCCTGCTTGCGGAGGTGAACAAGCTGAAGCGGGTCCGGCGGCTGGAGCTGCCCGCGGACTTGTTCGCGGACGTGTCGGAGAAGCTGGTGGACGCGTGGCGGGCGCGTGCGTCGAAGGAGTACCCGGCGAACCTGGAGCGGATGAAGCCGCCGCGGCGCCTGGCGCTGCTGGCCGCGCTGTGCCATGTGCGGCAGACGGAGATCACCGACTCGCTGGTGGACCTGTTCATCCAGTTGGTACTGAAGATCAACACCCGGGCGGAGCGGAAGGTCGACAAGGAGCTGAACGCCGAGCTGAAGAAGGTCCGGGGCAAGGAGGGCATGCTGCTGCGGGTCGCGGGGGCGGCGTTGTCCGGGCCGTCCGGCACGGTGCGGCGGGTGATCTACCCGGTGGTCGGCGGGGAGAAGACGTTGAAGGCGCTGGCGGCGGAGGCCGCGGCGAACGAGGCCCGCTACAAGGCCCGGGTGCGTACGGTGCTGCGGTCGTCGTACTCGGCGCACTGGCGGCGGATGCTCTCGCCGCTGCTGGGCGCGCTGGAGCTGAAGTGCAACAACACTTCCTACCGGCCGGTGATGGACGCGATCGACCTGCTCCAGCGCTATCTGGACCAGCCGCTGAGGGAGGGCGCGTTCTTCGATCCTGCGGAGAGTGTGCCGCTGGCGGGGGTGGTGCCGGAGCACTGGCGGGCGGCGGTGGTGGACGAGCGTGGCCGTGTCGAGCGCATCCCGTACGAGCTGTGCGTGCTGGTCGCTTTGCGGGACGCGGTGCGGCGGCGGGAGATCTGGGTGGTGGGGGCGAACCGGTGGCGTAACCCGGAGGACGACCTGCCCGCCGACTTCGAGGACAACCGGGACGTGCACTACGCCGCGCTGGGCCAGCCGCAGGACGCCGGAGAGTTCATCGCCGCCCTCCAGGGCAAGCTCCGTACCTCGCTGGACCGCTTCGAGCAGGCGCTGGCGGAGGGCACGACGGGCGGGGTGGCGATCGTCAAGAAGCACGGCGAGCCGTGGATCCGGGTCTCCCCTCGCGGCAAGCAGGAGGAGCCGGAGAGCCTGGTGGCGATCAAGGGCGAGATCGAGCGGTGCTGGGGCACCATCGACCTGCTGGACATCCTGAAGTACGCCGAGTTCGACACGGACTTCATCGCCGAGTTCACCTCGGTCGCCACCAGGGAGATGCTCTCGAAGGACGTGCTGCGGCGCCGGCTGCTGCTGGTCCTGTTCGGCCTGGGCACGAACATGGGGATCAAGCGGGTCGCGGTGACCGGCAAGCACGGCGAGTCGGAGGCGACGCTGCGGCGGGTGCGGCACCTGTTCGTCAACCGCGCCAACATGCGCGCGGCCCTGCGGAAGCTGGTGAACGCCACCTTCGCCGTCCGGGATGAGATGTGGTGGGGCACCGGCACGGCGTGCGCCTCCGACAGCCGCAAGTTCGGCGCCTGGTCCTCCAACCTGATGACCGAGTGGCATCAGCGCTACCGGGGCCCCGGCGTGATGATCTACTGGCATGTCGAGCGGAAGTCGGTGTGCATCTACTCCCAGCTGAAGTCCTGCTCGGCCTCCGAGGTCGCCTCGATGATCGAGGGTGTGTTGCGGCACTGCACCGACATGGAGGTAGACCGGCAGTACACCGACACGCACGGCGCCTCCATCGTCGGCTTCGCCTTTGCTCACATGCTCGACTTCAAGCTGATGCCCCGGCTGAAGAACATTGGATCGGCGAAGCTGTACCGGCCGGCGGCCGGGGAGGACGAGAACTGGCCGAACGTCGGCCCGGTGCTCTCCACCAAGACGATCGACTGGGAGCTGATCGCCCAGCAGTACGACCAGATCGTGAAGTACACCACCGCCCTGCGTCTGGGCACCGCCGAGGCTGAGCAGGTCCTGCGGCGCTCCACCCGCGGAGGGCCCAAGCACCCGACGTACCGGGCGATCGAGGAGTTGGGCCGGGCGGTGCGTACCTCGTTCGTCTGCGACTACCTCGCCGATGTCGAGATGCGCCAGGAGATCCACGAGGGGTTGCAGGTGGTGGAGAACTGGAACTCCGCGAACAAGGACCTCTTCTACGGCAAGGACGGCGACCTGGCCGGCGCCGACAAGGAGTCCCAGGAGGTCAGCATGCTCGCGCTGCACCTGCTCCAGTCCGCGCTGGTGCACGTCAACACGCTGCTGATGCAGGAGGTCCTGGCCGATCCGAAGTGGGCGGACAAGCTCACCGACGCGGACCGCAGGGCGCTGTCGCCGCTGTTCTGGACCCATGTGAATCCGTACGGCCGGTTCGAGCTGGACATGAACAACCGCCTCGATCTGGACCTGTCCATCCGGGCCACGGTGCCCGGCCCGCGCACCCCGCAGGACGAGGCAGCCGCAACCCCGGCGTGACAACCGGTTCCGGGCCAGCCCTACCTCGTGAGCGGCTCCACTCCGAGGAGGGCTGCGGTTTTGGTGTAGACGGTCCGGGCGAGACCGTCGTTCAGGGCCAGGCGCGAAGGGGTGTCCGGCTGGGACTCGCTGAAGAATCCGCCGCTGGGGCGCGGTGCGGGCGAGGCGCCGGCGAGCCAGACTGGGGTCTGCACACCTTCGTCCGGGGTGATGGCGAACGGACGGAACAGCGGGGCGGTCAGCCGCATCAGACCGCCGGCGTTGCTGTTCATCCCGGTGCCCTTGACCATGCCGGGATTGGCGTTGTAAAGGCTCATGCCGTCAGGCAGGCGGTGTGCGAGTTCTCGCGCGGCCAGGAGGCTGACGAGTTTGCTCGTCGCGTAGACGTTGATCTGGTTGTAGAAGCGCTTGCTCCACGATGTTCCCGCGACATCCGGATCGGTGGCATCGATCCTGCCACGCTTTTCCACGAACGAGGACATGTTGATGATCCGCGCTTCGAGCGTGAGTACTCCCTCGGCCAGGAGGGCGTGGGTGAGCAAGAACGGGGCGTGGTGATTGAGTGCGTAGGTGCGCTCCACGCCGTCCGGTGTTTGCTCGTACCGGGGGAACGCCGCCCCTGCGTTGTTGATGAGGACGTCCACCGGGTGTCTGTCGGCGGCCAGTTTCGCTGCCAGTGCCTGTACCTGCGACCACTGTTCCAGGTCAGCGGTGTACGTCCTCGGCGGTGCCGCGTCACTGCCCGCAGGGGCCAGGCCGCGCAGGCTGTCGGCGGCGGCCCGGGTGCGCGTCGCGTCCCGGCCGACGAGGACGACGCTCTGACCGGCCTTGATGAGGTGGCGTGCCGTCACAAGGCCCAGGCCTGAGGCTCCGCCCGTGATGACTGCGGTCTTGCTGCTCATCGCTGCTCCTTTTTCACGGTGTCCTTGACGCTGGCGGCCTCACCTTTCGGGCGGGGGCCGTCGATCACTTCGCGGAGAAGCGTGTGCAGGCGCAGCCTGCTCTCGTGGTCGAGGAGCGCGAAGGGTGAGTGCTCGGTGGTGTGCTGGATGACGCGATCGCGCAGCGCGCATCCCTCGGGGGTGAGCTGGATCACCTTCGAGCGGCGGTCGATGGGGTGAGGCACACGGCGGACCAGGCCGCGCTTCTCCAGCCGGTCAATCATCGACGTGGCGGTTGAGGCGTCGCACTGCAAGAGTTCGGCCAGACGGCGCGCGGTCATCTCCCGCCCGCGACTCAGCCTCCACAGCGCATCGGCCTGAGTGTCAGTCAGCCCCGCTTCCCGGGCCAGCTCCTTCAGCTCGGCATGCACCTGGGCGCGGATCGCGAACAGGCAGTCGTAAAGCTCTTCGGTCAGCTGCCGATCATCCATGACCCACACAGTACATAGATAATCCAATTATTTGAAATTCCATGTACTTTGCGGGGCCCTCCTGGCGTGGCGGACCGGCCCGCCGTGACGCTCAAGCCGCCCCGCCCTGTCGACTCCTGGATGCAGTGGTCCGACTCCCAGAAACGACCCTTTCCCGGAGCGAGATCGGAAACGGTCGGCGGAGGCGGTCCGAAGCGCGGATTCACTGTCACAACTCGTTCTCACTCAGAAGTGGAACCAGGCGCGTTCTGGGAAATGTTTGTGACAGTATCCGGGGTCATGACGGACCCTCAAACCGCACTCGCGCCCGAAGCGGACGACGTCGAGCGCCACCCCTGCCCGCGCTGTAACGCATCGCCAGGTTCACCCTGCCGCTCGCGCTCCGGCGCGGTCGCCGGGACTTACCACACCGGCCGCTTCACGAAGGTGCCCCGGCTCGCGAAACTCCTGCGCGTGCCGACACCCGCCGACCGCGGCCCCGGCCAGCCGTGGAGGCCCGGCACCCCGGCGCCCGCGCCCGTCGACCCGGACACTCCGAGCGCGGACATCCGCATCGGATACGCCCGATGCTCAACCCTCACCCAAGAACTCCAGACACAGCTCGACGCGCTCACCGCCAAGCGCATCCCCCGGGACAAGATCTTCTCGGAGAAGATCAGCACCCGGGTCCGGGTCCGCCCGCAGTTCGAGGCAGCCCTCACCGCCGCCCGGGAGATCAAGGCACACGCACCGCACTGCCGGGTGATCTTCACGGTGTACGAGATGAAGCGTCTCGGGCGCGATGCCGCAGAGCTGACCGCGCTCGCCGACCACCTCACCGCCCACGGCCTGGTCCTGGAAATGCTTGCCGGACCCCTCCCGGGGATGTACGACCCCAGCGGTCCGGGACGCCTGCTGTTCGGGTTCTTCGCGGCGATGGCAGAGACCGAGCGCGAGAACATCCGCGAGGCCACCCTCGAAGGACTCGACACCGCGGCCCGCAAGGGCAACCACGGCGGCCGGCCCCCGGTCATCACCGACGACATGCTGCACACCGTGCTCCGACGCCGCGCGAACGGCGAGACCGTCGAGGACATCCAGCCCGACCTGCTCATCCCCACCGGCCGCCGCAAGGGACAGAGCCCCAGCCTCTCCAGCATCTACCGGGCGCTGGCCGAGCACGAGAAGACCCAGGCGTACCCGGAGGCCGTCGAAACCGCGCACGCCGACTTCGCCGCCCTTCAGCAGCGCGACCGCAGCCCCGTGTAGTTACTCAGCGCTACACGCCACCTGGCCGTAGCTATACGAGAACAGGGCCGAGACCGCCGGTCGGACGAGGAGGCCAAAGGGACTGGGCGGCGTGATCGACCACACAGGGCCCTGGACCGTCGCCGATGTCCTCGCCTTGCCGGAAGATCGCACCACCCGCTATGAGCTGCTGGGGGAATCCCTGGTCAAGTCCCCTGTCCCCGGCGTCCGTCACCAGCGAGCCTCGTTCCGCCTCCACCTCGCCCTGGACGCAGCCGCCAGAGCGGTCGGCGCACCGGTGGAGGTCCTGGAGGGCGTCAACACCGTCCTGCCGTCAGGCCTGGTCGTGCCCGACCTGACGGTGGTCGACGCCGACGCGACCGCCGACGATCCTGTCGTCGTCGACATCGAACCCGGTACAGCTTGTCGCCGAACTCGTCTCCCCGGGCAACAGCACCATGGACCGCAAGGTCAAGCCCACGCTCTACGCGGAGGCCGCCATCCCGCACTTCTGGCGACTGGAGTTCGACCCCGCGCCGATACTCGTCGTCTACGACCTGCAGCGCGGTCGATACGCCGAGCGGACCACCGCACTCGCCGGCGGCACCCACCCAGCGATGTAAGACCGAGGAGAAGCGGCGTAAAGAAGGAGATCGTTAAGGTTATGGGGGACGATGTCGATCAGGCCCTTCGTTCGAGTCAAGCGAGGTGAACGTGGAGCTTGATTGTGCGATCTATATCGCCGCTCCGAACTGGGATATCGTGAGCCACCGGTTGCTTCACTGTATTCCTGAGGCCCTCCTCGAGGGTGATGTCATTCACTTCCCTTCACTGGTGGTCGAGTGGCAGCGTAATGATTACGAGGGGACAGTAGAATCGGAAGATGACTTCATCGGCTGGCCATCTGTACTGGATTGCCAGCCGACCGATTCGGCATCGCTCGGAGAAGTTGTTCCAGTTGCATCCGAAATACTCGGAGCGCTTTGGGAGGTAAGAATTCGCGCGGTCGCGGCATGTGACTACGAGCATCTATTGCCTCGAAAAGGTGGCACTATACCGTGAGCTCGAATATGTCTATTCGATGGGAAACTCTTGCGTTTCTCGCTGTCAAGCTACTGCCCTACGGCGACACGCCAGGCAAGACAGAGTCCCTCGACTTTCCCATCAATGGATGAGCAGCCGTCAGACGGCAAACAAACAGGAGTTGACACCTGGACACCCTTGCATAAAGCTATTGAGACGAGTCAATATGAGCAGATCGCCATCTTGTTGAGTTCCGGGGAAGACCCAAATGAGATCTGCTTCGGGCATACCACACTCACGCATTCTATCGATTTGGAAGGGGATGGCCATCTCCAGTCTGGTTACCCGCTCAATGCGGCGGCGACTGCCATACTGTTGGCGTATGGCGCTGACCCTGCGCTCCCCGCTGCGGATGGTGAAACTCCACTACAGCTAGCAGAGCGTTACGAGCATGGGCCAGCACAGGACTTGCTCCGGCGCTTCTTGAGGCAATGCCACTTAGCTTAAGTTGATCATGTTGCTGTGGCTGGAGCCCCCGGGAGGTTGAGGAGGCGGATGGTGGCCGGTCCGGCGTGGCGCGTC
>NZ_JAGMUO010000118.1 GCF_019049325.1 Streptomyces sp. AC512_CC834
CGCTTCTCGTCGAACTCGCCGATCTGGCCCTCGCCGTCCAACGTCACGGGGTCGGTCATCTGGTGCCTCGTTCCTGATCCGTCCTGCGGTCGGCATACGGAAATGCCGCACCCCCCAAGGCTAAAACCTGGGGGGTGCGGCATACATTCCGGGCCCGGTGGGGCCGCCGGGGTGCCTGTCAGCTCTCCGGGCGGTCCTCCGGAGCTCGTTCCGGTGCCGGGGCGGGCTCCACCGT
>NZ_JAGMUO010000012.1 GCF_019049325.1 Streptomyces sp. AC512_CC834
GGCAGGTCTCGGCGCCGGTACCGATCGCCTGTACACCGGCGTCTGCGACGTCCGGGACACCGACGCCGTACGGGAGTTCACCGAGCGTGCCGCCGCGCACCTCGGCGGGCGGCTCGACGGGCTCGTCAACAACGCGGGCCAGTCCCGTATGAAGGCTCTCGACGAGACGACCGCGGACGACTGGCGCGACGAGCTGGAGCTGAAGTTCGCGGGCGTCCTCCATCCCCTCGCCGCCGCCCGCGCCCACCTCCGCGCCTCCGACACCGCCGCGATCGTCAACGTCAACGCGGTCCTCGCCAAACAGCCGGAGATCCGGCTCATCACGACCAGCGCCGCCCGCGCCGGCATCCTCAACCTCTCCACCTCCCTGGCCCGCGAACTCGCCCCCGAGGGCATCCGCGTCAACTCCGTCTGCCTCGGCCTGGTCGACACCGGCCAGTGGACCCGGCGCCACGCGGCGGCGGACAGCGGCCTCACCTACGAGCAGTGGCAGGCGGAGCTCGCCGCCGACCGGGGCATCGCGCTGGGGCGCCTCGGCCGCGCCGAGGAGGTCGCGTACGCGATCGTCTCGCTGCTCTCGCCGCGCGCCTCCTACATCACCGGAACCAGCATCGACGTCTGCGGCGGAGTCGGCCGCGGCATCCTCTGAGGAGTTCGTATGCGTTACGACCACGGTGGCGGACTCCTGGCCGCCCATCTCAAGTCCCTCGGCGTCGACACCGTGTTCGGCATCGTGTCCGTGCACAACCTGCCGCTGGTGGAGGCCGTCGAGGCCGACCCGGAGCTGCGGTTCGTGCCGGTGCGGCACGAGGCGAGCGCCGTCAACGCCGCCGACGCGTACGGCCGGGCCCGCGGCTCGATCGGCTGCGCCCTCACCTCCACCGGCACCGGCGCGGGCAACGCGGCCGGGTCCCTGATCGAGGCGCTGTCCTCGGGGACGTCGGTGCTGCACGTCACCGGGCAGGTGGAGTCCTCGTATCTCGGCAGCGGGCGCGGCTTCATCCACGAGACGAAGGACCAGCTCGGCATGCTCGCCGCGGTGTCGAAGTACGCCGCCACCGTCACCTCCGCCCGGGACGCGGGCCGCATCCTGCGCGAGGCGTCCGCCGCCGCACTCACCGCGCCGGGCGGTCCCGCCAGCGTGGAGTGGCCGATCGACCTCCAGTACGCGGCCCAGGAGGACGACGGGGAGTGCGGCTCCGCTCTTGAGGCCCCGGTGCCGGACCCGTCCCGGCTGGCGGCGGCACGCGAGCTGCTCGCCTCCGCGCGACGCCCGCTGATCTGGGCAGGCGGCGGCGCGAACACCGCCCGCGACCAGCTTCTCGCCCTGCTGGAGGCCACCGGCGCCGGCCTGCTCACCTCCAACTCCGGGCGCGGTTCGGTGCCCGAGGACCACGACCAGGTCGTCGGCAACTTCGCCACCACGCCCGCCGGACGCGCGCTCCTGGCCGACGCGGACGTCCTTGTCACCGTCGGCACCCACTTCCGCTCCAACGAGACCGCCGACTACGGGCTCCGCCTCCCCGAGGCGCACATCCAGATCGACGTTGACGCCGCCGCCCTCGGCCGGGTGCACCCCGCGCCGCACTCCCTCCACGGCGACGCGGAAACGGTCCTGCCCAGGCTCACCGAGGCCGCCGTACGGGCCGACGCGGACTGGACGGACCGGGTCCGGCACGTACGGGAGCAGGTGCGGGCCGCCCTGCACGACGGCATCGGTCCGCAGGCCGCGATCTGCGACGCCCTCGCCGCCGCCCTGCCGCGCGGCGCCGTCGTCGCCCGGGACGTGACCATCCCGTCCTCCTCCTGGGGCAACCGCCTGCTGCCCATCCACGACCCCCGCGCCAACGTCTTCCCGCGCGGCGGCGGCATCGGCCAGGGCCTCGCCATGGGCATCGGAGCGGCCCTCGCCCGCCCCGGCGAGCCCACCGTCGTGATCGCGGGCGACGGCGGCCTCGCCGTCCACCTGGGCGAACTGCTCACCCTCGCCCAGGAACGGCCTCGCCTGACCCTGATCGTCTTCAACGACGGCGGGTACGGCGTGCTGCGCAACATGCAGGCCACCTACACCGAACGCCGCTCCGGCGTGGACCTGTTCACCCCCGACTTCGCCCAGCTCGCCGCCGCCTGCGCACTCCCGTACGCGCGGATCGGCGACGCGAGCGAGGCCGCGAAGGTGATCGACGCGGCCGTCGCCTCCGACGGGCCGACCCTCGTCGAGGTCGACCTCGACGCGCTCGGCCAGATGAAGAACCCCTTCACCCCGCCCGTCAAGATCCCCACCCGGTAAGGAGGCCCGCCGACATGAGCACCACCGAAGCCACCGAAGCCACCGAAGCCGCCGAAGCCGCCGAAGAGCAGGAACTGGACCTCCTCGTCCACCGCACGACCTGGGAGGCGGACGGAGTCCTCTCCGTCGAGCTGGTCCACCCTGACGGCAAGCCGCTCCCTGCCTGGACGCCGGGCGCGCACCTGGACCTGCATGTGGGCGGCCACGTCCGCCAGTACAGCCTGTGCGGCGACCCGGCGGACAGCGGGGTCTACCGCCTCGGCATCCTCGACGAGCCGTCCTCGCGCGGCGGTTCGCGCCACGTGCACACCAAGCTGCGGCCCGGCCAGACTGTGCGGGTGGCCGGGCCGCGCAACCACTTCGCCCTCGAACCCGCCGCCTCCTACGTCTTCGTCGCCGGCGGCATCGGCATCACCCCGATCCTGGCCATGGCCCGCCGCGCGCAACGGGACGGCATCCCGTACCGGCTGGTCCACGGCGGCAGGACCCGCGCCTCGATGGCGTTCGGCGGCGAACTCGCGGCGCTCGGCGGCGGCGAGGTCACCCTCGTACCGCAGGACGAGCAGGGGCACATCGACGTGGCGGGCACGCTCGCGGGCCTCCCGGCCGACGGGCTGGTGTACTGCTGCGGCCCCGAGCCGCTGCTCAAGGCCGTCGAGGAGGCGGCACCCGAGGGGCGCCTGCGCACCGAGCGGTTCGCCGCACCGGCCGTGGCCACTAGGGAGGGCGAGGACAGCGCCTTCGACGTCGAGTGCCGCACGTCGGGCGTCACCCTGCGCGTGGACTCCGGCACCTCCATCCTGGAGGCCGCCGAGAACGCCGGACTGGCCGTCACTTTCTCCTGCCGCGACGGCATCTGCGGCTCCTGCGAGACCCGCGTCCTCGCCGGCACCCCCGAACACCGCGACTTCCTGCTCAGCGACGCCGAGCGTGCCACCGGCGAGACGATGATGGTCTGCGTCTCGCGCTGCGCCTCGGACCGCCTTGTCCTGAACCTCTGACATCCCCCTCATGCCCTGATGGAGAACACCGTGCCCGAGACCTGGCCCTTCCTGGACCCCCACCAGACCCGTGACCACGAGCCCACCCCGTACGAGCTGAAACTCGCGCGCACGCTCGAGGACATCTTCACCAAGGACGGTCACGAACTGAGCGACGTGATCGACGGCCTCAACTCCCGCCAGGTGCACACGCCCACGGGAGAACCCTGGACCGAGGAGTCCTTCCGCGCCGAGATGAACCGCCTGGGAGCCTGACATGACACTCTCGACCCACGACACCGCCGACCACGTCTACGCCCACGGTCTGCGCAACCAGTGGCACCCCGTCGTGCCGTCCCACTTCGTCGAGCGCGGTGGCATGCGCAAGGTGACCGCCCTCGGCGAGAGCTGGCTGCTCTTCCGCAAGTCCGACGGCACCCTGTCCATGCTCGCCGACCGCTGCCCCCACCGCGGCGCGCCCCTGTCGCTCGGCAAGCACCTGGGCGACCGCGTCGCCTGCTGGTACCACGGCGTCGAGGTCGACACCACCGGCACGGTCACCTCGGTGCCCGGTCTGCCCGGCTGCAACCTGGAGGGCAAGACCCTCGTCACCTCGCTGCCCGTCCGCGAGGTCGGCGGCGCGGTCCTCGCCTACTTCGGCGACGAGGAACACCCCGAGCCGGTGGAACTCACCCTCCCCGAGCCGCTGGCCGACGACGAGATCTCCGCGTTCCTCTGCTACGCGGAGTGGGACGTGCCGTGGCGGTTCGCCATGGAGAACCTGCTCGACCCGATGCACGGCGCGTTCCTGCACTCCGAGTCGCACACCATGTTCGCCGGCGACACCACCGCCAAGTTCCGCATCAGGGAGACCGCACGCGGCTACTTCTTCGAAAAGACCGACCAGCGGGGCGTCAACTTCGACTGGGTCGAGCTGTGCCACACCGGTGTCGACTGGGTGGACCTGTCCATCCCCTACCCGCCGTCGGCGGGCCCCGGGGGCCCCTTCGGCATCGTCGGCATGGCCTGCCCGGTGGACGCGGGGCGCACCGGCGTCTTCTTCTGGCGCTACCGCAAGGTGGCCGACTGGCAGCGCGACACCTGGCGGTTCCTCTACAAGACCCTCATCGAGGCCCGCCACTGGGAGGTACTGGAGCAGGACCGCGTCATCCTGGAGAGCATGCCCGCGGACGCCGACCAGCGCGAGAACCTCTACCAGCACGACCTGGGCGTGGTCCGGCTGCGCCGGCTGTACCGGACGCAGGCCGAACGGCAGTCGACGGCTCAGTCCGCCTCCGCTCAGTCCGTCTCGGGGCGCTGAGCCGGGGCGGCGTCGTCGGATTCCACGATCGAACGCTCCAACTTCGCCAGCAGACGGCCCAGTTGACGATGCTCGGCGGGTGAGAGCCCGCCGAGCATCCGGCGTTCGTTCTCCAGGTGCTCGCTGAACACCTCGTCCACCTTCGCCAGGCCCGCCCCGGTGAGCCGCGAGTACACCACGCGCCGGTCCTCGGCGTCGCGTTCGCGCACGAGCAGGCCGTCCTTCTCCAGCCGGTCGAGACGCAGCGTCACTCCCGCCGACGACACCAGCCCGGAGGCCGCCAACTGCCCGGCCGTCAGCCGGTACGGGGACCCCGCCCGGCGCAGCGCGGTGAGCACGTCGAACCCGGCGACGGACAGCCCGTGCTCGTCGAGCCGCGAGGTCATCCGCGACTGGTACTGCAGATACGACCGGTGCAGCCGGGCCAGCACCTCCAGCGGAGAGGTGTCCAGCTCGGGCCGCTCACGTGCCCAGTCCCCGACGATCCCCGCCACCGCGTCCGGCCGCTTCGCCGCCCTGCCCTGCGCCATGTCTTCCCCTCGCGGCGTACATCAGATGGAGAAATCTTAGCCCTAAGGGAAATGCCGCGGTGCCTTCGTCAGGAACTCCACGCCACCCGGTGCTCCGCGAGATGAGCCAGCACCGCGTGGTTCGCCTCCCAGCCGTCCGGGAACTTCACCAGCGTTCCGAGCTGGACCGGCTCCGTGGACGGGTAGTCGTCCAGCAGGTCGCTCACGCCCTCGCGGCAGACCACGATGCACGCGTGCCGTTGCCGGGAGGCCAGGACGCACAGGCGGCCGGTCTCCAGGTGGAAGGCGGTGGCGTCGGGGCGGCCGGAGAGCGGGTGCAGGACGACCGTGACGTCGTACTCGCGGCCCTGGAGCCGGTTCGCCGTGTCCACGGTCACGTCTCTCACACCGAGGTCGGCCAGCGCCGAACGGACCGCCGCCGCCTGGTCGCGGTGCGCGGTGCCGACGGCGATGCGGGCGGCGGTCAGCGGGGCGGGCTCCGGGGAGCGCTCGGACGTGGCCCGGCCCTCCCGGTCGAGCAGGCGCCGGACCACCGCCGCCACCGCCCGCACCGCCTCCGGGTCGGTGCGCGGGGTGTGCCGCGCGGGCAGTTCCAGCAGGCCCCAGCCCGAGGCGGCGGCCTCGTCGATCACCAGGTCGGGGCCCGAGCCGTCCGACGGCACCGTGAAGGCCAGGCTCCGGTCGCCGTGGTCCGTGCCGCTGCGGAACGGCGTGTACGGGTAGAAGGCGTCCGAGACCAGGCGGGCCGCCGACGCCGGCAGGCGCCAGGAGACCGGGAGGCGGTGCTGGGGGAGGCCCGGGTTGTGGGCGAGGAGCGTCGTCACGGCCGAGGACGACGGGTCGTAGGCCAGGCCCGCCCACTGCTCGCTGCCCACCGTCGCGAACGGGTCGAGCTGACCCGGGTCGCCCACGAACAGCGCGCGTTCGAAGAGCCCGGCGACGGCCAGGAGTGAGTCGGAGCGCATCTGGTACGCCTCGTCGACGATCGCGTGCCGCCACTGCTCGTCCACCTTGACGTGCGCCCACTTCGCGGCCGTCGACAGGACGACGGCCTGCCCGGCGAGGTCGGCGGCCTTCGCCGACTTGCGTACGTTCGTGAGCGCGTCGAGGGCCTTGTCGTACGGGTCGGCGTCGCTGCTGTGCAGGCGGCCCACGGGGAGGTCCGGGTTCTTCTCGGCGAGACGCAGGACCAGGTCGTCGACCTGGGCGTTGGTCTGCGCGACCACCATCAGGGGGCGGCCCGCCTCGGCCAGCTCCAGGGCCGCACGCACCACGAGCGTGGACTTTCCGGCGCCGGGCGGGGAGTCGACGACGACACCGCGCTCCGTGCCGTGCAGGGTGTCGTTCAGGATCGCCGCGGTGGCGCGGGCGGCCTCCGCACCCGGGTCGAAGGCAGCGGGGGCGAGTGGGGAGAGTGCCTCGGCGGTCACAGCACGTCCTCGTCGGTCTGGGCGTCTGCGGCCTCCGGCACGGCGGCCGTCTCACCGGGCGGGCCGCCGTGCGTCCACGGGGTCTGCTCCGGGTCGGGGAGCTTCGCGCCGCCCCGCTGCTCGTGCTCGAAGAGGGTGAAGCAGACCAGGTCGCCCTTCTCGGGCACCGACCCCGGCTCGGGCTCCTTGCCGCGGCCCATCTTGTCCACGATCCGCAGGACCACCGTCCCCTCGTCGGCGTACTCGGCATCGGCGTCGGGGTCCTCGGGGTCGGCGGAGCCCGCCGGTCCGACGTACTCGGCCGCCTGCGGCTTGCCGCCCAGCGACCGGTAGACCTTCACCCGCTCGCCCAGGTGCGGGCGGTCGTCCGTGCGGACCGTGACCAGCGGGCGCGGACTGGGCCGCTTGCTCTCGCTGTACGCCATCACCACGTCGATGACCTCACCCGTGAACGCCTCCCCGGACAGCCGCCGCCCGGCCATCACCAGCGGATCGTCCAGCGCCTCCTGGGCCTCGAGACGGGCCTGCTCGCGCTCGCGCGTGGCCAGCTTGTTCGCCGCCGTCACCGCGTCGTCGCGGCGCGGCTGCGGGGGCTCGCCGGCCAGGATGCGGTCGCGGTGGGAGGTGAACGCCCAGCGGTCGCGGGTCCAGCGGTCCTCGGCGTGCGCGCCGGCGGGCAGGGCGCGCAGCAGGTCCAGGCCCCGCCACACCGTGTCCCAGGTGGGCCGCGTACGGCTCTCGACCAGGGTGCGGATCTCGTGCTCGGCGGCCGTGAGCGCGCCGAGCCGTTCGTCGGCCTCCAGGCCGTCCTCGGCCGCGGCGAGCGCGGTGCGGGCCCGGTCGTAGCGCTCGATGGCGGGGGCGAGCAGCTTGTTGTCGAAGGCCGGGTCGGTGGCCGGGCCCGCGGGCGGGCAGAGCAAGTGGCCGTCCGCGTCCCGGGCCAGTTCCGCGTGGCGGGCGGCCTCGGCGCCGGTCGGGAAGGATTCCGGCGGGGCGATCCACGCGAGCAGCGCGCCCAGATGCTGGTCCTCCAGAGTGGACTGTCCGGTCGCCCAGTGCCGGCCCAGCAGGTCGGTCATGGCCAGGAGGAGGGCGGAGCCGGGCACGCGGGCCCGCTCGCCGTAGTGGGTCAGCCACCGGCCGAGCAGCGGCACGTGCGGCGGCGCGGGGTGCGGAGTCTCCGGGTCCTGCTCCGCCGTACGCCGAAAGCGCATGGACCGGCCCAGCAGCCGTACGAAGTCGATGCCGGCGCGGCTCGGCACGATCAGTTGCGCGGCGTCGGCGCACAGGTCGACCTCGACCTTGACCCGCTTGCCCGTCTCCGGGTCGGTCTCGGTGCGCTCGGCGGACTCGACGTCGGCCGCGCACGCCTCGACGTGCGGCAGCACGATGCCGGCCAGCTCGGCCAGGAACGCGAAGCGCAGGTCGCGGTCGCGCGGCTGCGGCACGACCAGCAGCCGCGGCGCGTCCCGGTCGGTGCCGACCAGCGCGCCGAGCGGGGCGCCCGCCTCACCGGCGGTGATCAGCGGTACGAAGACCAGCGGACGGTCGGACAGGTGCCGGTGCCGGACGGTGGCGGCGGGCTGGGCACGCCCGGTGTGCACGGCCTCCAGCCGGGCGAGCGTAGTGATCAGCGACACCCGGACACCCCACTGCCCCCGACCGACCCACTGCGCCCGGCACCGATCGTCCCGCCGGGTCCGCCAGCGGTCGCCGCGCCGCCCCAGACGTCGGTCGCCCCGCCGGTCGAGGTGTCGGTGGCCCGGCTGGCTTCGGTGCGGGTCGGCCGGCTGGCTCCGGCGTCGGCGCTTGTCTCGCCGGGTTCGGCGGCGGTTGCCGTGCTGGTCCTGGTGTCGGTCGTCTCGCCGGTACCGGCGTTGGTGGTCCGGTTGGCTCGGGTGGGGGTCGCCCGGCTGATCCCGGCGTCGGTGGTCGTCTCGCCGGGTTCGGCGGCGGTTGCCGCGCTGACCCCGGCGTCGGTTGCCGTGCTGAGCCCGGCGTCTGTCGCCGTGCCGGTACCGGTGTTGGTCGTCCTGCCGGTCCGGGAACTCGCTGTCGTCAGTGCCTCCGTGCGCAGTCGGGCCGCCCTGCGTAGCGCTGCGACCGCCGGGTCGTTCGGGTCGCCGGCCTCCCCGTGGGCCGCGGCCAGCACGTCCTCGACCGTCGCAAGACCGCCCAGCTCGGCCCGCACCGGGCGGCCCAGGCTGGTCACCGCGCCGTCCTCGCGGGACCGGGCGCGGCAGTGGAAGGCCAGCTCGCAGGCGGAGAGGCACTCGGGCGCGTACGTCGCCGGGACCGCCTCGACCGCCGCCGTCAGCTCCTCGGCGGGCAGCTCGGGGGAGAAGCAGACGCCCTCGGGCAGTGCGTCGGCGATCTCCTCGATGCGGGTGAGGCGGGCGAGCTGGCGTTCGGTGACGGCGCGCTGCTTGCGCACGTCGACGGCGGACGCGGTGGGCAGGTTGGAGAAGTCCTTGGGGCAGACGAGCAGGACCCGGTGGCGTACGCGCGGGGCGGGGTCGAGGCGGGCGGCGACCCGCTCCAGGGCCAGCACGTACACCGCGGCCTGGCGTGCGGCGGCGCCGACCTTCGCCGGGTCGGCGGAGCCGTCCAGCATGGGGAAGGACTTGATCTCGACGACCGTCCAGCCACCGTCCGGATGCACCACCACGGCGTCCGGCTCCAGGAAGGCGGGGGAACCGGCGACATCGAGGGCGAGCATCGGATGGTCGAGCAGCGTCCACGTGCCGGGCGAGCCGGTGGCCTCGCGCAGGGCCAGCGACGTCCGTGCCGCGCGCCCCTCGGGGCCGGTCGCGGACAGGTCGGGCACCTGAGCGCCGGCGGGCGGCTCGGCGCCCCGGTCCAGCTTCTCGTGCACGAGCCGCAGCAGCTCGGCGCCACCGTCCGCCTTGACCCTCGCCTCGAAGGCGTTGCCCCGCGTGAAGGCGAACTGGGACTGTCCGAAGACCGACGGCGAGCCCAGCGCACCGGCCAGCGAGGCCTTGTCCACCCCGGCACCGTCGAGAATGGCCCGCCGACGGCACCCCGGGTTGGCGGCGAGGGCGGCCAGGGCGCGCGCGTCCAGCGCCTTGGCCGCCACGTCGGGACCGCGCAGCTCAGCGAGCCGGTGCCGGAGTCTCGTCCCCCGCGTCCGAGGGGGCGGGGTCCGGCTCGGCTCCTGGTCCGAACCGCTGCTCGCGCTGCCGTGGGAATCGCTCACCCGCGGAATTCTGGCATCCACCACTGACAATCGTGGAACCCGCACTGTCGGAGCCAGACGTCGAAGCGGACGTCGAGGGGGTCTTGCCCGGTGCGAAACGGGCCGCGAGCAGGGTCCGCGCCCGTTCCGCGGTCCGCAGCACGAACGGCGTCAACAGCAGCCCCACGCCCATCACGGCCGCGCCCGCGACCGCGTCCAGGAAGTAGTGGTTCGCGGTGCCCATCACCACGAGCGTGGTCCCCAGCGGGTAGACGACGGCGACCACCTTCGTCAGGCGTGTGCCGCCGTGGCGCCACAGCATCACCCCGCACCACAGCGCCCAGCCCACATGCAGGCTCGGCATGGCCGCGTACTGGTTGGTCATGCCGCCCATACCGCGCGGCGCACTCGCCGCGCCGCCCCACCAGCCGTACGAGCTGTACTGGGCCATCGTGTCGACGAACCCGTGACTCGCGTCCAGCAGCCGGGGCGGGCAGGTCGGCATGAGGGTGAAGCCGATGAGGCCGATGAACGTGGACGTCATCAGCCAGGTGCGCGCGGCCCGGTAGCGCACCGCCCGGGAGCGGAAGATCCAGATCAGGATCGCCGGGGTGACCACATAGTGCAGCGAGGCGTACCAGAAGTCGGCCGGTATGCCGATCCAGGGCTCGTTGGTGAAGAGGCGGTTGAGCGGGTGCTCCGCGTTGAGGAAGAGCGCCTTCTCGATGTCCAGCAGGGCCAGGCCGTGGTCGACGGCGTCGGATACGTCGCCGCGCACGAGCAGGCGCCCGGCGCTGTAGCAGGCGTACACGAGGACGATGAGCGGCAGCTCGGTCCACCAGCGCAGCCGAGTTTGGGGGGCCGCCTCGGTGCCCGGTGTCTCGGTGTGCGGCAATCCGATCGCCCTCCCCCTTCTCATCCTTCTCGTCACTCGCGCGTCTGGTCCGACACGGGCGAGCCACTCTACGGCCTCGCCGCGCCCCCTTCATGAGGCGCCCTCGGACCGGATAGACGCCGGGAACGCCCCTCGGGTTGCCCGTGCGGACCGTACGGGATGATGGAGGCGTCCCCGCTGACATTTATCCCGGAAAGGCCTCTTCATGGCACCGCGCATCCTGCTGGCCAGGCACGGACAGACGGAGTGGTCGCTGTCCGGCAGACACACCGGCAGGACCGACGTGCCGCTCCTGGAGGAGGGCCGGCGCGGCGCCAAGCTGCTCGGCGAGCGGCTGCACCGGGCGCCGCTGGACGGGCTGCCCGGCGTCGAGGTGCGGACCAGTCCGCTGGTGCGCGCGCGTGAGACGTGCGAACTCGCGGGCTTCGGTACGCGCGCCCGCGCGTGGGACACGCTGATGGAGTGGGACTACGGGGCGTACGAGGGCATGACACCGGAGCAGATCCAGGCCGTCCGGCCCGGCTGGCTGGTCTGGCGGGACGGGGTCCCCGAGGGGGAGAGCCCGGCGGACGTCACCGCGCGCGCGGACGAGGTGGTGGCGTGGGCGCGGGACGCCGACCGTGACGTGCTCGTCTTCGCCCACGGCCACATTCTGCGGTCGATCGGGGCACGGTGGCTGGGGCTGCCGGTGTCGTTCGGGGCGCGGATACGGCTGAATCCGACGTCGCTGTCGGTGTTGGGGTGGGCCTACGGGGAGGCGGCGGTGGAGAGCTGGAACGATCTGGGGCACCTCGTCGGCTGACGGCGGTGCCGGGCCGCTAAGCCGGGCGCGGCAGCGCCCTGTGGCGGTCCAGGAAGGTGCAGACGCCTGAGGCCCGGCGGTGGGGGAGGAGTACGCGGGCCGTTGTGGCGAGCATCGTGTGGATGCGTGAGGACTGGACCTCGCCCAGCAGGTCCAGGACCCGCATGCCCGCGCCCGCCGCCTCGTCGGGGCGGCCGCCGCGGGCGAGGTCGTCGGCCAGCTCCGCGGAGTACAGCGCGAGGTTCCGGGTGAAGTGCGGGTCCTGCAGTTCGGCCGCGCGCCGCGCGTGCCGGGCGGCCCGGGGCCAGTCGCCCAGGGTGGACCAGCACTGGGCTTCCAGGCCCTCCAGCTCGGCCTCGCCGTAGAAGCTCATCCACTCGGGGTCGGCGGCCGAGGGGCCTCGCTCGTAGAAGGTCTGGGCGCGCACCAGTGCCTGCTCGCAGCCGACGCGGTCGGCGAGTCCCGCCCAGCCGCCCGCCTCGCGCAGCGCGAGCAGGGACATCAGCCGGGCCGAGCCCAGCGGGCGGGCGGCGCGCTGCGCGGCCTGGGCCGCCCGCACCGCCTCGCGCGGACGCCCGGCGTCGCGGGCCAGGAACGCCATGTTGCAGAAGGCGTGCGCCTCCAGGCCCGGGTCGCCGTTCATCCGGGCGGTGGCGAGTGCCTCGGCGTAGTGGGAGCGCGCGTCGTCGAAGCGCCCCGAGTCGTGCGCCAGCCAGCCCACGGAGATCGCCAGTTCACCGGCGCCCGAGTAGAGCCGGTCCGCGGTCGCCTGCCGGGACGCGCCGGCGTCCAGCAGCGCGTACGCGGTGCGCAGCGGGGCCGCCGCGCGCCGGTAGAGGCCGTCCGCGCCGTGCCGGTCGTCGAGCAGCCGGATCCGGCGGACGGCTTCTTCGAGGGCGCCGGCCTCGCCCGCCCCTGACCGGCGCGCGGGGCGTCCGGCCGCCGCGGCTTCGAGGGCGAGCCCCAGGGGGCCCAGCGAGGCGGCGGCCACCGTGGCACCGCTCGTCATGAATGCGCGACGCAGCACGTCGCTCTCCTCGTTGTTGTCGTCGTGCGTTTCGTACAGGTCCTGCATGCCTTGCGTGTCCTGCGTGCCTTGCGTGTCCTGCGTGTCACGCATGTCTCGCGTGTCATACGTCTCATACGGCTCAACCGCCCCTCGCGACTCACCCGTGGCGCGAGTCTGGCGCCCGCGTACCGACGAACGGGGCGCGAACCCCAGGTCGGTGAGCGTGCGGCCGGGGAACATGTGCAGGAAGACCCGCTCGTAGGCGTAGTTGGGGCAGCGGATCTCGCCCGCCTCGACCCGCCCGACGTAGCGCGCGTCACAACTGACCCGCTCGCCGATCTCGCGCGCGGCCCGGCGGACCGCCGCCGCGAACTCGGCCGGCGAGCGCTTGCCGCGCAATCGCCGGAAGGCGGTGTTCGGCCGCGGGGGCCGTTCGGGCTGGGCGGAGGTCACCATTGACGACGCCATGGCCGGGTCCTCTCGTGCGAACCGTCGAACCATGCCGGAAGAGAGGTGAGTTGCGGTGATTTATCCGTCAGCCTGTCGGTCATCGCGTGGCATCCCTGTTTCCGGCGAGCAAGAACGTACCGGCTGTGACGGAGCCGCCACGCACTGTTTGGCTACAAACCGGATATCTCATCCGTGATCTGCCATGAAGTGCCATCCTTTGCGGCCAACTTGTGCCGTAGCCGTTGACGGTCCGACGCGTTGAACCGTGTGGACCGGGAGGCCCCCGACTTCCGACCCGCTCGTCCAAGGAGGAGTTCCGTGGTGGTGGAGGCCGGGATGGATACCAGCCGGATCAGCGATCCCCCCTGCGACGCCTGTGACGTCGTCACCGTGCCGACCCGGCAGGGTCTGGAGGCGGTCGACATCCTCAGACGGGGAGCCGGTGAGGGGGTGGGTTCCGTGCTCCACGACGACGGCTGCGACACCCTGGGATTCCTGGTGCCGTCGGGCACCGCCGCCGCCTGGGACGTGCCGGGCAGCACCTGTACGGAGACGGACGGCCGCGGACTGAGCATCGTTCCGGAGCCCGAGCCGCCCGTGGAGGGCTCGGACTGGCTGCTGCCGCCCGGCGAGGCGGACCTGGCGACCGACCCCGGGGTACTGCGTGCCGCGCTGGGCGAGGCGGCCCGGCTGATCAGGGCCGCGGACAGTTGCCGCTGACCAGGACCGCGGACGGCTGCCGCTGACCAGCCGCTGCGGCCACGAGCCAGGGATGGTCCGATAATGGGCCGATGGGAAAGTCCAGGAACGTCCGCCGCGGGCGCGCTGCCGCCGAAGCCGTCGTCGAGGACGTCGACGGCGGGCGCGCCGAGCTGGTCCCCGACCGGGACCGCCCCCGGGCCTGGACGCTGCTGATCGACGGCGCCCCGCAGTCGCACGTCGACCTCGACGACCCGGCGTTCCTCTCCTTCGAGTACCAGCGCCGCATCGGGCACGTCATCGACCTCGCCGCCCCGCCCGGCCGGCCCGTCCAGGCCGTGCACCTCGGTGGTGGCGCCCTCACCCTCGCCCGCTACGTCGCCGCCACCCGCCCCCGTTCCACCCAGCAGGTCGTCGAGCGGGACGCCGCCCTCGTCCAGTTGGTCCGCCGGGAGCTTCCCCTGGACCCCGGCGCGCGGATCCGGGTGCGTTCCACCGACGCCCGCGCCGGACTGGCCAAGGTGCCCGACGGGTGGGCACGGCTGGTCGTCGCGGATGTGTTCGGCGGGGCCCGCACCCCGGCCCACCTGACCTCCACCGAGTTCCTCGACGAGGTACGGCGCGCGCTCGCGCCCGGCGGGGTCTACGTCGCCAACCTCGCCGACGGTCCGCCGCTCGCCCATCTGCGCGGCCAGGTCGCCACCGCCGCCGGCCGCTTCGCGGAACTCGCCCTCGTCGCCGACCCGGCCGTACTGCGCGGCAAACGCTTCGGCAACGCGATCCTCGTCGCCTGCGACCAGCCGCTGCCCGTCGCCGAACTCACCCGCCGCGCCGCCTGTGACCCGCACCCGGCGCGCGTCGAACACGGCCGCGCGCTGGCCGACTTCACCGGCGGCGCCGTACCCGTGACGGACGCGGCCGCCGTGGACTCACCCGCCCCGCCGGCCTCCGTTTTCCGGTGACCCGGCGGCCGAAGGCGGCCCAGTAGGTGCCGGTCGGTAGAGGCCGGTCGGTAGATGCCAGTCGGTGGATGGCGATCAGTAGGCAGAGATCAGTAGGCGCCGATCTCCACCCGCGGCGGCCCGTCGTGCCAGGTGCAGAACACCGACACCCGGTCCGCGCCCGACGTGAACTCCACCCGGATCCACGACTCCGTCTTCCACACCTGCATCGACCAGCCCGTGCCCGGCGTCGCCGACACCAGAGACGCGGACGACGTACCGAGGTCGAAGACCGCGCGGCCCCCGTCGGTGTCGTAACTCCTGACCCGGCCGGACGTGGCGGGGGAGGGGCTCGTCGCGCCCTCGGGAGCGGTGGACGGCTCGGTCCGCGCCGGGGCGGGGTCGGGCTTGCCGGAACTCCCGCTCGGCGCCGGCGACGGACTGCCCGACCCGGACGACGGAGACGACCCGGACGGTGCCGACGACGGCGACGGCCGGCTGGTGGACGACGCCAGGGACTCCCCGTCGCCGCCCTGCCCGTCCCGCACACTCGCGTCGGCCGCCGTGATGGGCAGCGCGCGGGGGGCGTCGTAGGCCGTGCCCGCCATCACCGTGTGGACACCCCACCACGACAGCGTGACCGCCGCGCCGGTGGCGAGCAGCCAGGCGATTACGTGGACAAGTCCTCTGCGCATCGCGGCCATACTGCCTCACCCGTCCCACGCGTGTCGCCCGAACGCGGTGTGACGGAGGTCCGCGCGGAGTTGTCCACAGGCCAGGACGCGGAGTTGTCCACAGGCCCGGACCGGGTCGGTCCGCATGGCGTACGGTGCCGCCCATGGCAAGTGTGCTCGTGGTCGAGGACGACCAGTTCGTACGCTCGGCGCTCATCCGGCAACTGACCGACGCCTCGCACACCGTGCGCAGCGTGGGTACGGCCCTGGAGGCGCTGCGCGAGGTCGCCCATTTCCGTTTCGACGTGGTGATCCTCGACCTCGGACTGCCCGACCTGGACGGCTCCGAGGCGCTGAAGATGCTGCGCGGCATCACCGACGTACCGGTGATCGTCGCGACCGCCCGGGACGACGAGGCGGAGGTCGTACGGCTGTTGAACGCGGGCGCGGACGACTATCTGACCAAGCCGTTCTCCGTCGAGCACCTGTCGGCCCGGATGGCGGCCGTACTGCGCCGCGCCCGCGGCGGCCCCGCGGAGGCGGCGCCGTCGAGTGTCATCAGGGTCGGCGGCCTCACCGTCGACCCGCTGCGCCGCCAGGCCGAACTGGACGGCGCGGCCCTCGACCTGACCCGCCGCGAGTTCGACCTGCTCGCCTTCCTGGCAGGCCGGCCCGGCGTCGTCGTCCCCCGCAAGGAACTGCTCGCCGAGGTCTGGCAGCAGTCCTACGGCGACGACCAGACCATCGACGTCCACCTGTCCTGGCTGCGGCGCAAGCTCGGCGAGACCGCGGCCCGGCCGCGCTATCTCCACACCCTGCGCGGCGTCGGAGTGAAGCTGGAGCCGCCACGATGAGGTGGGCCCTGGTCAAGGTGTCGCTGGCGGTCACCGCGATGGTCGTGGTCGCCTTCGCCGTGCCGCTTGGACTCGTCATCCGGGAGATGGCCCGCGACCGTGCCTTCTCCAACGCCGAGCGGGAGGCCGCCGCCGTCGCCCCGGCCCTGTCCATCACCACCGACCGCGAGCAGTTGGAACGCGTCGTCGCCTCCGCCGGCTCGGACGCCGGAATGGCCGTCCACATACCGGCGTCCGGGACCGAGACCGCAGCCGGGACCGGTGCCGGAAGCGACGCCGGAACCGGGTCCGCAAGCGAGGCCGGTGGCGCCGCCGACATCGGCCGGCAGCGCGCCACCGACGAGGACATCGCCGCCGTACGGGAGATGGGACGGGCCTCCACCACCGAGGTGGGCGGCGGCTCCACCCTGCTCCAGCCGGTCGCGCTCAGCTCCGGCGAGATCGCCGTCGTCGAGGTGTACGTCCCCGAGTCCGAGGTGACCAACGGCGTCGGCACGGCCTGGGCGGTGCTCGCCGCGGTCGGCGTCGCGCTGATCGTCGGCTCGGTCGCGGTCGCCGACCGGCTGGGCGTACGCATGGTGCAGCCCGCGCGGCGCCTGGTCGAGGGCGCGCACGAGCTGGGGGAGGGCAAGCTGGGCGCGCGGGTGCCCGTGGAGGGGCCGGACGAACTGCGGCGCGCGGCGGTCGCGTTCAACTCCATGGCCGACCAGGTCGTCCAGCTCCTCGCCAACGAGCGCGAACTGGCCGCCGACCTGTCCCACCGCCTGCGCACCCCGCTGACCGTGCTGCGCCTCAACGCGGCCTCGCTCGGCGACGGCCTCGCCGCCGAGCAGACCCGGTCCGCCGTCGAGCAGTTGGAGCGCGAGGTCGACACGATCATCCGCACCGCCCGGGACGCCAAGCCGCAGACGGCCGCCGCAGGTCCCGGCGCCGGGTGCGACGCGGCCGAGGTGGTCCGGGAGCGGATGGGGTTCTGGTCCGCGCTCGCCGAGGACGAGGGCCGCAAGTGGCGGGTGGCCGGCGCCGACCGCCCGGTGCGCATACCCGTGGCCCGCACCGACCTGGCCGCCTCCCTGGACGCCCTGCTCGGCAACGTCTTCCGGCACACCGACGAGGGCACCGCCTTCGCGGTCGACCTGCACAACGGCGAGGACGCGGTGATCGTGCTCGTGTCGGACGCCGGCCCCGGCATACCCGACCCCGGGGCGGCGATGGCCCGCGGCCGGGGTTCGGGCACCGACGGGTCGACCGGGCTCGGCCTGGACATCGTGCGCCGGCTGGCGGAGTCCACCGGCGGCGACGTACGCATCGGCTCGTCCGTGCTGGGCGGCACCGAGGTGCGGATCTGGATCCAGCTCGACGGACGGACGGCGCCGGTACGGCAGCGCGGGCACCGGGGGGCCGTGCGCCGCCGCAGACACCCCCGGACCGGCTCGACCTTTAATCGGCCCCGATCCCTTCCTTAAGCGCACCCTAAGATCGTCAACCCCCGCCCGGATCAGGCTCTTTGCCCGTTTCCGGCTCGCTAGCGTGCTGCCTCACCCCCACCCCGCCCCCGCAGGTCTCCCGCGAGGGCACCGTGAACAGCGAAGGCAGGCACGTGATGCGCACGCACCGACGCAAGGTCAGTGGCAGGAACAAGGCGATCGGCGCCGTCGTCGCGGCAGCCGTGGCCGGCGGGGGCGCGCTGCTGTTCACCAGCACCGCCCAGGCCGCCGGGGTCGGCGCCGCGTACACCAGGACCAGCGAGTGGTCGACGGGTTACACCGCCCAGTACGTCGTCACCAACAACAGCGGGCAGGCGAAGACGGACTGGACGCTGGAGTTCGACCTGCCCTCCGGCGCGAAGCTCGGCTCGCTGTGGAACGCCGAGTCGAAGGCCGACGGACACCACGTCACCGTGACCCCGCCGAAGTGGGACACGGACGGGCTGAAGGCCGGCGAGTCCGTCACCGTCGGCTTCGTCGTCAACGGCACCGCCGACCCGACCGGCTGCCTCGTCGACGACGCCACGTGCTCGGCGGACGACGGAGCCACCCCCGAGCCCAGCGGCCGCCCCACCGACCCCCCGGCCCCGACGTCCACACCGGCCCCCACGGCCACCGACACCGACACCGCCGAGCCGACCCCGACCGACACCGCCACCACCCCGGCGCCCACCCAGACCCCCGGCAACGGCACCGCCGCCGGCGCCGGCTTCGCGCCGTACGTCGACACCTCCCTCTACCCGGCCTTCGACCTGCTCGCGAGCGCCGAGGCGACCGGCGTGAAGAACTACACCCTCGCCTTCGTCACCGACGGCGGCGGCTGCACCCCCAAGTGGGGCGGCGTCACCGACCTCGGCAGCGACGCCGTCGCGAACCAGATAGGCGCCCTGCGCGACGCGGGCGGCGACGTCCGCGTCTCCTTCGGCGGCGCCTCCGGCTCCGAACTGGGCACGACCTGCACGTCGGCGGACGCGCTGGCGGCGGCGTACGGCAAGGTCGTCGACGCCTACCAGCTCACCAAGGTCGACTTCGACGTCGAGGGCGGCGCGCTGCCCGACACGGCCGCCAACACCCGCCGTGCCCAGGCCATCGCCGCGCTCCAGAAGGAGCACCCCGGCCTGGACGTCTCCTTCACCCTCCCCGTCATGCCCGAGGGCCTGACCCAGGCGGGCGTCGACCTCCTCGCCGACGCCGAGAAGAACGGCGTGGAGATCAACACCGTCAACATCATGGCGATGGACTACGGACCGGCGTACAGCGGCGACATGGGCACCTACGCCGAGCAGGCCGCCACCGCCACCCAGGCCCAGGTCAAGGGCGTACTGGGCCTCTCCGACAGCGAGGCGTGGAAGACGGTCTCCGTCACCCCGATGATCGGTGTGAACGACGTCGCCTCCGAGGTCTTCAAGGTCGACGACGCCACCCAACTGGTGGAGTTCGCCGAGTCCAAGGGCCTGGGCGGACTGTCCATGTGGTCCGCGACCCGCGACAAGGCCTGCGCCGGCGGCCCCAAGCCCTCGGCCGACGCCACGTGCAGCTCCATCGACCAGGCGGCGAACGCCTTCTCCAAGGCGTTCGCCGCCTACAAGTAGGGCCGGGCTTCCCCCCACACCGGCCCCACGAGCGGGGCGCGGCACCCTGTCGGATGCCGCGCCCCGCGCCCATGCCCCGCGCCCATGCCCCGCGCCCGCGCCCATGCCCCGTCGTCGCCGCTTTCCTGAAGGGGGTTCGGCAGGCGGTTACCCGGCAGGCGGTTACCCGGCCGAGTCCACCGGCGGCAGCGTCCCCGTGCGGGCCGCCCGGCCGTACCACAGGGCACTCGACTTCGGGGTGCGCTGCTGGGAGACGTAGTCGACGTACACCGCGCCGAAGCGCTTCTCGTAGCCGTACGCCCACTCGAAGTTGTCCAGCAGGGACCACAGGTAGTAGCCGCGGACGTCGGCGCCGTCGGCGATGGCCTGCCGGACCGCCGAGAGGTGGCCGTTCAGGTAGGCGACCCGCTCGGGGTCGTGCACCGTGCCGTCGGCGCCGGGCTTGTCGTCGTAGGCGGCACCGTTCTCGCTGACGTACAGCGGCATGCCGGGAGACTCCCGGTCGTAGCGCATGATCAGCTCGTGCAGGCCGGTCGGGTCGACGCTCCAGCCCATCTCGGTGCGCTCGCCCGGCGGCTGGTGGAACGCCACGTCGTCCGCGGCGGGCCACGGCGAGTGGTCGCTCGAACCGTGGCCGTCGGCGCGCGGGGCCCGCGAGTCGGCGTCGGCGGCCGACACCACGGTGGGCGTGTAGTAGTTGAGGCAGATCGCGTCGATCGGTTGGCGGATCTGCTCCAGGTCGCCGTCCTGGACGTGCGACCAGTCGCTGACCGACGCGGTCGCCTCCAGGAGGGACTGCGGGTAGGCGCCGTGCAGGATCGGGCCGTGGAAGATCCCGCCGGACAGGTCGTCGATCTTCCGCGCCGCCGCCAGGTCCGCGGGGCTCTTCGACAGCGGCCGGACGACGGAGGTGTTGAGGCTGATCGCCACCGAGTTGCGGACCGGCATCACCGAACGCAGCGCCACCGTGCCCAGGCCGTGCGCCAGGTTCAGATGGTGCGCGGCGCGCAGCGAGGCCGTCGGGTCGGTGCGGCCGGGGGCGTGCACACCGGAGGCGTAGCCGAGGAAGGCGGCGCACCACGGCTCGTTCAGCGTGATCCACTGCTCCACCCGGTCGCCGAGCGCCTCGCCGACGATCTGCGCGTACTCGGCGAACCGGTACGCCGTGTCCCGCTCGGGCCAGCCGCCCGCGTCCTCCAGCTCCTGCGGCAGGTCCCAGTGGTAGAGCGTGGCGGCGGGCCTGATCCCGGCGGCCAGCAGCTCGTCGACCAGGCGTCGGTAGAAGTCCAGGCCGCGCTGGACGGCGGGGCCGCGCCCGGTCGGCTGCACCCGGGGCCAGGAGATGGAGAAGCGGTAGGCGCCGAGCCCCAGGTCCTTCATCAGCGCCACGTCGTCGCGGTAGCGGTGATAGTGGTCGACGGTGATGTCACCGGTGTCCCCGCCGGCCGTCTTCCCGGGCGTGTGGCTGAAGGTGTCCCAGATCGAGGGGGTACGGCCGTCCTCCCGCACCGCGCCCTCGATCTGGTACGCCGAGGTCGCGGCGCCCCAGAGGAAGGCAGGAGGAAAGGAGACCGGGCTCGATGATGGCATGGAATCGCTCCCACGGGGTTGGGGTGTCCCATTATGCATGGGAGCGCTCCCATCAGGAAGGCGGGTGTGCGGCTGCGTCGGCGCCGTGGTGACTCGGTCGCATTCAGGCCGACCCGCGCACCACGAGTTCCGTCGGCAGGACCACCGCCCGGTGTCCGCTGCCCCGGTCCGCGATCTCGTCGAGGAGGAGGTGGGCCATGGTGCGGCCCATCTCCTCGAGCGGCTGGCGGACGCTGGTGAGCGGCGGATCGGTGTGCCGGGCCACGATCGAGTTGTCGAAGCCGACGACGGCCACGTCCTCGGGCACCCGTCGGCCCGCGGCGCGCAGTTCCAGCATCGCACCGGAGGCCATCACGTCCGAAGCGGCGAAGACGGCGTCCAGGCCGGGGCGCCGGCGCAGCAGCTCCCGCATGGCCGCCCGCCCGCCCTCCTCGGTGAAGTCGCCGTCCTCGACCAGCTCCTCTTCGACGGTGACCCCGGCGTCCCGGAGCGCCTCGCGGTAGCCGTCGAGACGGTCCTGGGCGACGTCCATGTCCAGCGGCCCGGTGATGGTGCCGACGGTCCGGCGGCCGATCGTCAGCAGATGCCGGACCGCGCTCCTGGCGCCGCCGAGGTTGTCCGCGCGGACGTGCCCCAGCGGCTCCCGGTCACCGCGCCGGCCGGCCAGCACCGTCGGCACCGCGAGTGCGTCCAGCCGGTCGGGCAGCGTGTCGTCGCGGTGGACCGCGACCACCAGTACCCCGTCCACCCGCTGCGCGGACAGATAGCCGGCGAGCCGGTCGTACTCCTTGTCGTCGCGCACCAGGACCAGCAGCAACTGCATTCCGGCGCTGGCCAGTCCGGCCGACACGCCCCGGATGATCCCCGAGAAGTACGGCTCGGAGAACAGCCGGGTCTGGGCGTCCGGGACGACCAGCGCCACGGACTCGGTGCGCTGGGTGACCAGGGAGCGGGCGGCGGGGTTGGGGACGTAGCCGAGTTCGGCGATCGCCTGCTCCACGGCCGCGCGGGAACGGTCGCTCACCTTGGGCGAACCGTTGATGACCCGGGAGACCGTGCCGCGGCCCACACCGGCGAGCGCGGCCACGGCGTTCAGGGTCGGGCGCCGGACGACCGCGGTCGTGGACGGTTGGTCGGCAGGGCTCATCGTTTACCTTCCGGCGTGGGTGGGGGGACGTGCTTCATTCTGGCCCAGAAAGCCCGGCACCGGCCCAGGCGCACCCCCTCGGCGCCCCGGTTCGCCGGTCAACCCCCGGTGACCTGCGGGAATCCGGGCCAAGTCCGGCTGGTGTCCGATGCGTTACGTGCCGTGACGCGACACATTCATGTGACGCACAGAACACGCTTGGGCAACAACGCCGTTTTCAACTCTTGACACCGGGGACCGGCACCAACGAGTCTTCGGGGCAAGCCGCGTGGGAGCGGTCCCACGGAGCATCGGGACTCTCTCCCGTGCGGACGACAGCACCATCGGCCCTTCCCTCCACCTCGCATGGCACACCGTTGACCAGCATCTTCGCATCGCACGTCGCGTTGCCCTGGGTTGGCCGCTGCTCGAACCGAGAGGGCAGGTCCGGACCGCCGATCCCGGCGGTCTGATTCCTGAGGTCCCCGTTCCCCCCTGGAACAAGGAGTAGTGGAATGCGCATCACCCGTACCGGCGGCGGTCGTGGCCGCAGAGCAGCGGCCCTGACCACGTCGGTCCTCACGGCCTCGGCTCTGCTGCTCACCGGCTGCAGCAGCGACAGCGACGGCGACTCGGACGCCTCGGGCTCCGACGGGAAGATCACCCTCAAGGTGTCCGACTACGGGCAGTTCGGCTACAAGGAAGCCAAGCTGTTCGAGAAGTACCAGGAGCTTCACCCGAACATCGAGGTGAAGGAGGAGACGAGCGCCAACGAGCAGGACTACTACCCGAAGCTCCTTCAGCAACTGAACTCGGGCAGTGGCCTCGGGGACGTCGTCGGAGTCGAGGTCGCCCGCATCAAGGAGATCGTCGACACCCAGGCGGACAAGTTCGTCGACCTGAAGGACTCGATCGACGTCAGTCAGTGGCTCGACTGGAAGGCCAAGCAGGCCACCACCAAGGACGGGAAGGTCATCGGCGCCGGCACCGACATCGGTCCGATGTCGCTGTGCTACCGCAGGGACCTCTTCGAGAAGGCGGGTCTGCCGACCGAGCGCGAAGAGGTCGGCAAGGCGGTCGACGGCGGCTGGGAGGACTACATCAAGCTCGGCGAGAAGTACAAGGAGAAGGCCCCCGAGGGCACCTTCTTCATGGACTCCGCGAGCGCGCTGTTCAACGGCGCCGTCAGCTCCTCCGAGAAGCAGTACTACGACGCCGACGGCAACCCGATCTACAAGGAGAACCCCGCGGTTCAGAAGGCCTGGGACCTGGCCGCCGAAGCCGCGGACAAGAAGCTGAGCCAGGGCGTGCCGCAGTTCCAGGACCCGTGGAAGGCGGCACTGCGTTCGGGCAGCGTGGCCACCGTCGTCTGCCCCGCCTGGATGGCCCTCCAGATCGAGAACTACTCCGGCGACGAGTTCAAGGGCAAGTGGGACATCGCCAGCGCACCCGGTGAGGTGGCGGCCAACTGGGGCGGTTCCTTCCTGACCGTGCCCAAGAGCGGCGAGCACGTCAAGGAGGCCACCGCGCTGGCCAAGTGGCTGACCGCGCCCGAGCAGCAGGCCGCCGTCTTCAAGGCCGTCGGCATCTTCCCGTCCAACCAGGGTGCGTACGAGCTCCCCGAGGTGAAGAACGGGAAGCTCCCGTACTTCAACAACGCGCCGGTCGGCACGCTCTACGCCGAGGAGGCCAAGAGCATCCCGGTGGCCGTGCTCGGCCCGAAGGACGGCCAGATCAAGGACGCGATCTCCACGCAGATCAACAACATGGAGCAGCGCGGCACCGACCCGGACAAGGCCTGGGACGCCGCCACCGAGACGATCGACAAGGCCATCGGCTGACCCCGACGGTGCGGGCGGCTTCGGCCGCCCGCACCGCACGCCCGCCGGAACCGCGACCGTGACCGTACGACGGCCGGCGCCCGCGGGCGCGGGTGCGGGTGCGGGGGTGCGCAGGCCCGGCCGTGTGCGGCGGGCTGCTCCACGACGGGCCGCTCCACGACCGCGGCACACTCGCCCCGGTTCCCGGTGTCCGGTCCGGCGGGACTCTCGCCGTACGGGCACCGGTCCTCGTACAGTCCTCCCTGACGAGGGCCGGCGGCCGTGACCGGACCGCACTGGCGAAGCAGCCCGATCCGCCCGACCGGGGTCCCGTACTCACCCTCACCTCAGACTCACCTCAGACCGTCACACGTACCTCAAGCCGCCGCGCGGGCCGCTCGACAGCGTTCCGATCCGCGCAGGGAGGGAACGGCGGGACGGGCGTCCGGCCCGGCCGCCCGCCTCCCGCCCCTACCCGGCCAGACCTCCCAGGGAAGGACTCCCTCCGTGGCAACGACAACCCCCACACGGGGTGCCCACAAGCCGCCCGCCGGCGGCCCGGGCGCCGCGTCCAAAGCACCCAGCCGGTGGCGAACGCGGCTGTGGCGCTTCGACGACAAGGCGTCGCCGTACGCGTACATAGCCCCCTTCTTCCTCGTCTTCGGTGCTTTCGGGCTCTACCCGCTCCTCTACACCGGCTGGATCGCCCTGCACCGGGTGGAGATGACCACGCTCGACCAGTCCGAATGGGTGGGCCTGGAGAACTTCACCACCATCCTCCAGGACTCCGAGTTCTGGACGGCCGTTTCCAACACCTTCATCATCGGCGTCATCTCGACCGTCCCGCAGTTGCTGGTCGCGCTCGGCCTGGCCCACCTGCTCAACTACAAGCTGCGCGCCAGCACCTTCTGGCGCACGGTGATCCTCACCCCGTACGCCACCTCGGTGGCGACCGCGGCCCTCGTCTTCGCCCTGGTCTTCCGGGCCGACGGCGGCCTCCTCAACTGGGTGCTGAGCCTCGTCGGAATCGACGGCCTCGACTGGGGCAACGGGCACTGGTCGTCCAAGTTCGCCATCGCGGTCATGGTGATCTGGCGCTGGACCGGCTACAACGCCCTGATCTACCTGGCGGCCATGCAGGCCGTGCCGAGCGACCTGTACGAGGCGGCCTCCATCGACGGCGCGTCGCGCTGGCAGCAGTTCCTCAAGGTGACCATCCCCTCGCTGCGGCCGACGATCCTGTTCACGATCGTCATCTCGACCATCGGCTCCATGCAACTGTTCGGTGAGCCGCTGCTGCTGCAGGGCGGCACGCTCGGTTCCGTCGGCGGCAGTGAGCACCAGTACGAGACGCTCAGCATCTACCTCTACAACTACGGCTGGAAGCTGGGGCACCTCGGCCCGGCCGCGGCCGTGGCCTGGGCCATGCTCGTTCTGCTGCTGCTCATCGCCCTGATCAACTGGATCGTCAGCCGGTACGTGCGCAAGAGCGCGGCCTGACGGGAGCGACACGATGACCACGACCAGTCCCACCAAGATCCCGTCGAGCCCCGCGGCGACCCCGCCTCCCGCACCCACCGCCAAGGGCCGCGGCCGCCTCAAGATCGGCGCCGGCCAGCAGATGAAGGGCGGCCCCTACACCTACCTCGCACTGATCGTCGTCGGCCTGGGGTCCCTCTTCCCGCTGTACTGGACCCTGGTGGCCGCCTCGCACGACCAGCAGCGCGTCCTCGACAGCCCACCGCCGTTCATCCCGGGCGGCAGACTGTGGAGCAACCTCGAAGCGGCCTGGGAACAGGCCAACCTCGGCAAGGCCATCGTCAACAGCATCATCGTGTCCACGAGCATCACCGCGGCCACGCTGTTCTTCTGCACGCTGGCCGGCTACGCCTTCGCCAAGATGCGCTTCCGCGGCCGTGGCGCGCTGATGACCGCGGTCATCGCCACCCTCACCATCCCGCCGCAGCTCAGCGTCGTGCCGCTGTTCATGATGATGTCGGACATCGGCTGGGGCGGACAACTGGAGTCGGTGATCTTCCCGACCCTGGTCGGCGCCTTCGGTGTCTTCTTCATGCGCCAGTACCTGATCGAGGCCCTGCCCTACGAACTCATCGAGGCGGCCAAGGTGGACGGGGCGAGCAACCTCCGCATCGTGTGGGCCGTCGTCCTGCCCGTGGCACGGCCCGCGATGATGGTGCTCGGCATGCTCACCTTCGTACAGGCCTGGAACGACTTCTTCTGGCCCTTCCTCGCCCTGACCCAGGAGAACCCCACCCTCCAGGTCGCGCTCGGCCAGCTCAGCGCCTCCTACACCCCCGACCAGAGCATCGTCATGGCCGGAGCACTGATCAGCACCCTGCCGTTGCTGCTGGTCTTCGTGATCTTCGGCAAGCAGATCGTCGGAGGCATCATGGCGGGCGCCGTCAAGGGCTGACCCGGCCGCCGCGGAGCGCCGGGCCGCCACCGCGGAGCGCCGGGCCGCCACCGGGAGTGCCCGGCCGCCACCCCGTTCCGCTCCGGCCGTCACCGGCAGAGCCCGCCTCGTCCGCGGGCCCTGCCGGTGAGGGCGGCACCCACCGCGCGCCGTCCGCCTTCCCGCGCCGTCCGCCTTCCCGAGCCGTTTACCTTTCCGCTTCGCCTTTCCGCGCCACCCGGCTTCCCGAGCCACCCGGCCTTCGGCGCCACCCGCCGTCCCGCACGGCCGGACCCTGCCGTCCGGTCCTTCCCCACGTCATTTGGGAGCGTTCTCACCATGACCGCCGTACGACCCGAGACCACCGCCCGGTCGGCCTTCGACACCTCGTTCCCGACGGGCTTCGTCTGGGGCACCGCAACCGCCGCCTACCAGGTGGAGGGCGCCGCCGCCGAGGACGGCCGCACGCCCTCCATCTGGGACACCTTCAGCCACACCCCCGGCAAGGTCCGCAACGGCGACACCGGTGACATCGCCGCCGACCACTACCACCGGTACCGCGACGACGTGGCACTGATGAAGGACCTGGGCCTCCAGGCGTACCGCTTCTCCGTCTCCTGGTCCCGGGTCCAGCCGACCGGCCGCGGACCCGCCGTCGAGCGCGGTCTGGACTTCTACCGGCGGCTCGTCGACGACCTCCTGGAGGCGGGCATCACGCCGGTCGCCACCCTCTACCACTGGGACCTGCCCCAGGAGCTCGAGGACGCGGGCGGCTGGCCGCACCGCGACACCGCCGACCGCTTCGCCGAGTACGCCGGCATCATGGGCCGTGCGCTGGGCGACCGCGTCGGCGTGTGGACCACCCTCAACGAGCCGTGGTGCAGCGCCTTCCTGGGCTACGGCTCCGGCGTCCACGCCCCGGGCCGCACCGACCCGGCCGCCACCCTGCGCGCCGCCCACCACCTCAACCTGGCCCACGGCAAGGGGATCGGCGCGCTCCGCTCGGTGCTGCCGGCGACCGCGCAGACCTCCATCACCCTCAACCTCCACCAGGTGCGCCCCCTCACCGGCAGTCCCGAGGACGCCGACGCGGCCCGCCGTATCGACGCGGTCGGCAACCGGATCTTCACGGGGCCCATCCTGGACGGCGCCTACCCCGAGGACCTGCTCGCCGACACCGGGCACCTCGTCGACTGGGGCGCCCTTGTGCACGACGGCGACCTGGCCGAGATCTCCCGCCCCATCGACGTGCTCGGCGTCAACTACTACGCGCCGACCGTGGTCTCGCTGCCCGCCGACGGCTCCGGCAGCACCGGCAACGACGGGCACGGCGCCAGCGACCACTCCCCGTGGACGGGCTCCGACGACGTCGCCTTCCACCTCGCCAACGACAACCTCACGGCGATGAACTGGGCCATCGACGCCGACGGGCTGCACACCCTGCTGACCGGCCTGGCGAAGTCGCACCCGGGCCTGCCGCTGATGGTCACCGAGAACGGCGCCGCCTTCGACGACTACATCTCCCCGGAGGGCCTGGTCAACGACCCCCTGCGGATCGCCTACCTGCACTCCCACCTGGACGCCGTCCGCCGGGCGGTCGCCGACGGGGCGGACGTCCGCGGCTACTTCCTGTGGTCCCTGCTGGACAACTTCGAGTGGTCCTACGGCTATTCGAAGCGATTCGGTGCCGTCTACGTCGACTACTCCACCCAGCGCCGCATCCCCAAGGCGAGCGCCCACTGGTACGCCGACGTGATCCGGCGCAACGCGCTGCCGGCCGCCGACGGAGCGAGGTAGGACACCCGCGCCTCACCGGCCTCCCCTCCGCCTCGGCCTCGCCTCGGCCTTCCCCCGGCCCTTCCCTCCGCCTCCCCGGTCCCGGCTCCCGTCTCATGGGGGCGACGGGGACGGGGAGTGCACGCCCGTGGCTGTTACATTCCTGACCAGACAGCTCTGAGGGGAAGGCGGCGACCATGGTGGTCAGCGGTGGGCGGAGCCGGGGCGCCGGACGCCCGACCCTGGAGGAGGTCGCCGCCCGGGCGGGCGTGGGTCGCGGCACGGTCTCCCGGGTGATCAACGGCTCGCCCCGGGTCAGCGACGCGACCCGTGCGGCCGTCGAGGCGGCGGTCGCGGAACTCGGCTACGTCCCGAACACGGCGGCCCGTGCCCTGGCCGCCAACCGCACGGACGCGATCGCCCTGGTGGTGCCGGAACCGGAGACCCGCTTCTTCGCGGAGCCGTACTTCTCGGACATGCTGAAGGGTGTCGGCTCCGAGCTGTCCGACACCGAGATGCAGCTACTGCTGATCTTCGCGGGCAGCGACCGGGAGCGGGAGCGGCTCGCCCAGTACCTGGCCGCCCACCGGGTGGACGGCGTCCTGCTGGTCTCGGTGCACGCCGACGATCCGCTGCCCGACCTGCTGACCGAGCTGGAGATCCCCGCGGTGATCAGCGGCCCGCGCTCGGCCGCGGAGCCGCTGGCCTCGGTGGACTCGGACAACTACGGCGGCGCCCGCTCGGCCGTCGAGCACCTGCTGTCCCGGGGGCGCCGCCGGATAGCCCACATCACCGGCCACCTCGACGTCTACGGCGCCCAGCGGCGCGTCGACGGCTACCGCGAGGCGCTGCGCGACGCGGGCCACGAACCGGACGAGGGGCTGATCGAAGCCGGGGACTTCACCGAGGAGGGCGGGCACCGCGCGATGGTGGAGCTGCTGCGCCGCCGTTCCGACGTGGACGCGGTCTTCGCCGCCTCGGACGTCACCGCGGCGGGTGCCCGCCAGGCCCTGCGCGAGGCGGGCCGGCGCATCCCGGACGACGTGGCGCTGGTCGGCTACGACGACTCGGCCATCGCCCGCCACCTCGATCCGCCGCTGACCAGTGTCCGCCAGCCCATCGAGGAGATGGGCCGCGCGATGATAGACCTCCTGCTGACCGAGATCGCGGACCGCCGCCCGGCGGCCTCGCGGGGGCTGGAGCGGCACCAGGTGGTACTGGCGACGGAACTGGTGGAGCGGGCGTCGTCGTGACGTTGCGGGGCCGGCAGGCTCACCCCGCCCGGCCTACCCGGCCCGGTTCACTCCGCCCGGCTCACCCCGCCCGGCCCAGAGAGAACAGACCCCGCCGCCGCTTCAACCGCTCGTCCGGCCCATCAGGGGCGTACCCGTACGGGGCGTTCCAGCCGTGGGGGAAGGAGGCACCGGCGGGGACGGTCAGGTTGGTGCTCTCGTCGCACGCCAGGACGGCCCTGAGCCAGGTGCGTACCGCGTGGTGGAAGTCGTACGTGAGCGGCGCGGGCGCGAGCAGCCAGTCGCGGCACTGACTGCCCACGTGCGGGCGGTAGTCACCGCGGTCTCTGCTGGGCCACGGGCTCTCCGGCTGGAGGAGATGCAGTCCGTACCCCAGCTCGGTGAGCACATCCAGCGCCCGGCCCAGGGCGTCGTGGTCGGAGCCGGGCAGGATCTCCAGCACGATCCAGGGCCGGTGCCGGCGCACCGTCTCCAGCGCGCCCGCCAGCACCTGGCCCTCGAGCGTCTCCACATCGATCTTGACGAGGTGCGGCCGGGCCGACCGTTTCGCGGTGAACGCGTCCAGTGTGGTGACCGGCACGCTCACGGTCTCGGTGTGCCTGCGATGCGCGGCGTTGAGGGAGTTGGAGGACTCGCCCTTCAGGGACAGGCAGAGCTCGCCGGTGCCCGGTGTGTCGGAGACCGCCGAGGTGATCAGCTCGAAGCCCAGGCCGTTGTGCCGACGGATGTTCCGGCAGATGTGTGCCGTGTCCGGTGTCGGTTCGAAGGCGTGCACCGACAGCCGGCGGCCGTACACCGCGTCGATCAGTGCCGCGTAGAGCCCGATGTGCGCGCCGACGTCGTACACCGCGCTGCCCGGCGGCGCCTGCTGCGCCAGGGCCAGCAGCGTCGCCTGGGTCACGGGTTCGTACCCCGCCAGACCCGATCGGCGCAGTTGCCGCTGTACGGCGGTCTGCTTGCGGCTCAGGACGTTGAGCGCGCGTGGATAGGAGCCCTCGGCCTCGAGGACGCCGGGATGGTGGGGGAGCCTGATGGCGAGAGGCATGGCAGGGGGAGCGCTTCCTTGTGGTCGGGCTGGTGCTCGAAGGGACTGGCGGAGGGGAAGTAGCCGTCCAGGAAGCGCTGCACGAGTTCCACGTTGGTGTGTCCCTCGGCGTCGCAGGTCACCGTGTCGTTGAGGCAGAAGGCGACATTCGATCTGGAGGCCAGCAGACGGCGCAGCCGCGGGGCGATGCCGGGCCGGGAGATGTCGATGTAGTCGTAGCGGATGTTCCCGGGCACGGCCCGGCCCGTGTGGAACGCGTAGTAGTGGTGCAGCGAGTTGGTGATCGAGATGTCGTCCGCGCTGCGGAAGACGTGGGCGGCGGTGCGCCGGTGGTCCTCCGCGAAGACCTGTTCGATCTCGGCCAGCACACTGCGCCGCAGCGCGCACGGTGTGTGCTTCATCTTCTGGGTGATGCTGGTGCCGAAGCGGGCCTGAAGGAGCCGTCGGTTGGTGAGGCCCGCGGCGGAGACCGGTACGTCGTCCGTGCCCACACTTCCCACCGGCGGCAGCATCGCCTTCGAGAGGAAGAACCTGCTGATGCCGTTGGCCAGGAAGAACTGCTGCGGCAAGGTGGGGCGCCCGAGGAAGACGTCGTCGTTGAAGTAGAGGAACTGCTCGGAGAGCCCCTCGATGTGATGCAGCCGGCTCTCGATGGCGTGCGAGTTGAACGTCGGGAGCATGGCGGGGTCCGTGAAGATCTCCCGGTGGTCGACGACCGTGAGCCGGGGGTGTGCGGTGTTCAGCCAGGTGGGCACCTGCTGGTCGGTGACGAGATAGACGTGCCGGATCCAGGGGGCGTACAGGTGCAGCGAGCGCAGCGAGTAGCGCAGCTCGTCACGGCTGAGATAGCGGGCGGTGTTGGCGGCCTGCGGGTGGTACGGCTCGCCCGCGACCGCCGCGCGGCGCCGCTGCCATGCGGGGTCGGAGCCGTCGACCCAGGTGTAGACGGCGTCGACGGGGAAGTGGATGTCGTCGGGCACCGGCTCGGCGAACTCGCGCCGGGTGCGTACGGGGGCGGGCTGCGGCCGGGTGTACTCGGACGCGAGCCGGGTGAAGCGGCGACCGGGGACCTCGACCGCGGGTGCCTCGCGGCAGACCCGTTCGCAGGTACGGTTGTGGCGCGGCGCCACGAGTTCGGCGCCCTCCTCGGACGGTCGCCAGACCTCGATGTCGCAGCCGTGGCCCGAGCCGAGCACCGTGCCGGGTGCGCCGTCGGGTGCAGTGCCGTCGGTCAGATAGCAGAAGACGCGGATGATCTTCCGGTCGGCGGCCCGGCGCCAGGAACGCGGAGAGCCGGCCGGTTCCGCACCCCGGTCCCGGGCCGGCCCGGATCCACCCGTCCGCATGACGTACGCCGGCACGTCCGCGCCCATGGCGACCAGTGCGCTCTCGGCCGCCGCCCGGTCTTCGGAGCTGATCCCCACGGCGGAGGAGGCGCTCGCGGTGTTGCGCACGACGAAGTGGTCCACGCCCGCCTCTGCCAGCGTGCGCAGCACCAGTCGCAGATTGTGCTCCCGGGCCAGAAGGGGCGTCACGCCCTCTTGCACCAGCGCGACGCGGGTCCCTCCGGCGGTCTGCACGGGCACCCGTTCGCCGTCCCGCAGCAGGCCCCGGCGCGTCAGGCGCGCGCACAGCCGACGGTGCCGCGCCTCGCGCATCAGGGCCGCCGGTCTCTCCAGCCGCTGCCGCAGCCTCTCCCACCGCTCCACACCGAACCAGGCCCGCACGGCCCTGCGCATCCGCAGGGGCGCCAGCCTGCGATAGGTCCTGAGCATCAGGGCCGGCGGCGGGGTCTGAAGCTGTAGGGCGCGGTGCGCATCGGCCTGCGCCGGAACGTCGATGGTCATGGGCACACTCCTGGTCCGTCTCGTCCAGGTGTCTATGCACTTGCCCGTCGGGCGAATATCGGATAAAGGAAGAAACGGCCCGATTGTCCTAATGTCACGGACGCGACGAAAGAGGCCGATGACCCGTTTCTTACAGGTCATCGGCCTCTTTGGAGAGGGTGAGTGACGGGACTTGAACCCGCGGCCACCTGGACCACAACCAGGTGCTCTACCAACTGAGCTACACCCACCAAGGCCGGTGCTCGAATCCCGCGTGGCGGGGTCCCCGACCGGCTGAGAAAAAGTGTACAGGGTCCGAAGGGGTGCTCGCGCCCGGCTTTTCGGGGCGCCGTTTCCCCGGCGGCCCGCGCCTACCCGGCGGAGACGACGTGCTTCGCGGCGATCGCCTTGGCGGTGTCGGAGTCGGGGCCGGGCTGCGGGACGAAGACCGCCTCCCGGTAGTAGCGCAGCTCGGCGATGGACTCGCGGATGTCGGCGAGCGCGCGGTGGTTGCCGTTCTTCTCGGGGCTGTTGAAGTACGCCCGGGGGTACCAGCGGCGGGCCAGCTCCTTGATCGAGGAGACGTCGACGATCCGGTAGTGGAGGTAGTCCTCCAGCGTCTGCATGTCCCGCAGCAGGAAGCCGCGGTCGGTGCCGACCGAGTTGCCGCACAGGGGGGCCTTGCCGGGCTCCTTCACGTGCTCCCGCACATACGCCAGGACCTGGGCCTCGGCGTCCGCCAGGGTCGTGCCGCCGTCCAGCTCCGCGAGCAGGCCGGACGCGGTGTGCATCTGACGCACCACCTCCGGCATCGTCTCCAGGGCCCGCTCCGGCGGGCGGATGACGATGTCGACACCGTCGCCGAGGATGTTCAGCTCGGAGTCGGTGACGAGGGCGGCAACCTCGATGAGCGCGTCGTCGGACAGCGAGAGGCCGGTCATCTCGCAGTCGATCCACACCATGCGATCGTTCATGCGGGCCACTTTACGGTGGGCGCCTGTTTATGTGGTCCCCGGCGTCTGTGCCGGCCTTGCTGGGGGCTGCCGCCCCCAGGCCCCCGCTTCAGCCCTGAACGGGCCTCGTCCTCAAACGCCGGACGGGCTGAGTGTGCCCGTCCGGCGTTGTGAGCGTTGCGTCTCCTACCTCATGGCGCGCTGCGCTGCCCCGGCACGGTCGCCGCGCCCGCCGGCATCGGGGCTGCCGTGCGGCGGGTCTGGAACGGGACCGCGTTCTCCGGGGGGAGGGCGGCCGGTGCCTCCGCCGGGGCCGGGGCCGGAGCCCGGGAGGCTCCCGCGTCCGGGTCCGGCTGCCGGTCGCTCTGGGGACGGCGTGCCCGGTAGGCCGCCCGGTAGGCGGCCGGGGACGAGCCGAGCTGGCGGCGGAAGTGACCGCGCAGCGCCACCGGCGAGCGGAAGCCGCAGCGGCCCGCGACCTCGTCCACCGAGTAGTCCGACGTCTCCAGCAGGCGCTGCGCCTGGAGCACCCGCTGGGTGATCAGCCACTGGAGCGGGGCGCTGCCCGTCAGTGAGCGGAACCGGCGGTCGAAGGTGCGGCGGCTCATGTAGGCGCGCGCGGCCAGCGTCTCCACGTCGAACTGCTCGTGGAGGTGCTCCAGCGCCCAGGCGACGACCTCGGCGAGCGGGTCGGCACCGATCTCCTCAGGTAAAGACCTGTCGAGGTAGCGCTCCTGTCCGCCGGTCCGGCGCGGCGGTACGACCAGGCGGCGGGCCAGCGCGCCGGCCGCCTCGTTGCCGTGGTCCGTGCGCACGATGTGCAGGCACAGGTCGATCCCGGCCGCGGTGCCCGCGGACGTCAGCACGTCGCCGTCGTCCACGAACAGCTCGCGCGGATCCACGTGCACCGACGGATAGCGCTTGGCCAGCGTCGGCGCGTACATCCAGTGCGTGGTGGCGGGACGGCCGTCCAGGAGGCCGGCCGCCGCGAGTACGAACGCGCCGGTGCACAGGCCGACGATGCGGGCACCTTCCTCGTGCGCGCGGCGCAGCGCGTCCAGTGCGTCCTCCGGCGGCGGTGAGGTGATCGAGCGCCAGGCCGGTACGACGACCGTGCCGGCGCGCGAGATCGCCTCCAGGCCCTGCGGCGCGGTGAGTTCCAGGCCCCCCGTGGTCCGCAGCGGGCCTTCCTCACCGCCGCACACCAGTAGTCGGTAGCGCGGCACGCCGGCGTCCTGGCGGTCGATCCCGAACACCGACAGCGGTATGGAACTCTCGAAGATGGGGCCGCCGCTGAACAGCAGCACCGCGACGATCTCCTTGCGGCGTCGCCCGGAGAGCTTCCGGGCCGCAGCGGCTTCCGGCGCGGCAGTGGAGTCGTGGCTCATGCTGCTAAGCCCCCCTCGGTGGTCGCGGCTCCCTCTACCCTTCGGGTATCTCGCTCCAACACGTTTCCCCTCGGTCCTGCACGAGTCCCCCGCCGTAGACAGTCAAGATCGAATCTACTGTGTCCCGTCGCGCCGAGGTGGCCGGTTCGGCACTTGGGACATTGTCGACATGGCAACTTGGCGTGAAGCAGTCGATCACGAAGCGTTGCACTCCGGGGCGCCCCTGGGAAGTGCGCCTTGTGTCAGTGGCCAATCCCCGTAGGGTGCGAGGGGGCCCCGAGACCCTTTCCGTGCAGGTGGAACGGGGGTTGGGGGGTGGTGAGGGGTAGTGATGCGCCACCGGCGGAAGTTGGCTGAAAAGAAGCGGAACTGTGCGCGGAAACCGGTCAGTCGACCGGTGTGTTTTCCCCAGCATGCCGCCCGCCCCCACGGGCCGGCGTTCTGGCCCTGCGCCGACGCCCCCCGCGCACCGCGCGGCCGCGGTCCCGCACCGCCCGGTCCCGCACCGCACGGTTCCGGTGTCGCGGCCGGCCCGCGACGCGCTGCGAACGCCGCAACAGCAGGCGGCAGACGCCGGTGACGACGGCCAGCCCGAGCGCCGTACCGGCCGTGCCCGCGAACGAGGCGCCGTACCAGAGGAGTGCGACCGGGACGAGGAAGCAACTGAACGCCGCCCAGCGGACGAGGTCGGTGACGCCGTCCCGGGCGGGCGCGGCAGGGCCGGCGCGCTCGGTCGGGCCGGGGCGGCGGTCGGGTGTGCCGGACGTCGGCTCGGCGGGACGGTACGGTCCGGACACGCGGGGCTCCCTGGGGGTGGCGGCATGGAGATCAACGCCCGCCCGGCGCGGGGGTCACGACCGGTCACGGACTGTTGAATCCTGTGCAAACCGCCTGTACAGCGCAGCAACCATTGCGTTACGGGCGCCCCCTCGGGCATGCTCCGGTGAGCCCGCGGCGGACCTTCGCGGGATCTGGGCGAAGGAGGCGTGCCGCCGTACCCTTGGGGGTATGGGGTTGGGAAGACCATTCCCGGACACGCAGCTCCGCCGCACACTGTTGTCCCCTCATAGAGGATAAAAACGCCGAGACAGCCATGGCCGGTCACGAATACTTCGAACCCGCGGACCGCAAGCGGCCCGTCGCCGAACCTGCGGCGGCCGAGCCCCTGGCGGCCGAAGAGCCACGCCAGTCGTGCGACCCAGCCTTCAAGCACGGCGTCGTCGTCGGCTTCGACGGCTCCACCTCCAGCGAGCGCGCCCTCGCCTATGCCATCGGCATGGCCTCCCGGCTGGGCTCCGGCCTGGTCATCGTGCATGTCGCCAACCGGCTGCCCACCACGGTGTGGGCCGGCTGCGAACCCCCGGTCTTCGTCGATGTGCCCGACCACCGCACCGAGGTGCTCGGTCTGGAGCTGGCGTGCGCGGACTACCTCACCGAGGTGCCCTGGATCCTGGTCGAGCGAGGCGGCGACATCTGCCACGAACTCGAAGAGGTGGGGCGGGAGTACGAGGCGGACGCCATCGTCGTCGGCTCCAGTCACGGCCTGGTGGGCCGCCTCTTCGGCTCCGTCGCCGGCCGGCTCGCCAAGCGGGCGAAGCGGCCCGTGGTGGTCATCCCGTAGCGGTCCCGGCGGCCTGGGTCTCCCTGTTGCTCATGCAGCGTGAAGCTACCGACGCGTAGAGGTGTTTGTGCCCTTGTGAAGGGCATATAAGTTTCACCGCACCACCGCACATGCATGAAGGGAGCCCGCCGTGGACAATGACGTCTCTGCGGGAAGCACCACCACCACCATCGTCGGCCGACTCGCCCTCGGCATCACCCTGCTGGCCTTCGGCATCGGCCACACCGGCGTGATCGACCAGGTGACGGCGGCCGACGCCGTGACCGTCGCCCAGTACGTCGGCGGCATCGCGCTCTTCGTCGCCGGCCTGCTGGCGCTGCGCGAGAAGGACACCGCCTCCGGTACGGCCTTCGTCGTGCTCGGCGCGCTCTGGTTCACCTGGGCCGTCTCCGCCGACAACCAGGTCTCCGCAAACGCGGCGGGACTCTTCCTGCTGCTGTTCGCCCTCGTCGCCCTCTCCCTCACGTTCGCCGGCGGTGACACGCTCGGGCAGGGCACGTACGGGTTGTTCTTCGTGTCCCTGCTGCTGCTCGCCCTCGGTGTCTTCGCGGACAGCGAGGTGCTGGGCAGGGCCGGCGGATGGTTCGCCGTCGCGGCGGGGGCGGTCGCCTGGTACGCGGCGACCGCGGTGCTCGCCCACTGGCCGACGGATGTCTCGCGACGCGCGGCGGGCCGGCGGATGACGGCCGCCGGGTAGCTGCGCAGGCTGGGGGTTGGGCAGCCCCCGGCATTGGAACGGACCCCCCGTGTTTGGTGGCACACGTGGGGGTCCGTTCGGTTGTGTCGCCTGTTGTGTCGCCTGTGCTGGTGGGTGGGGGTTACTCGCGCCCACGCGGCGGAGCCGCACATCGATGCAGCCCCCGCGCCCCTTCGGGCGCTACTCCACCGTTACCGACTTGGCGAGGTTCCTCGGCTTGTCGATGTCGCGGCCGAGGGCCAGGGCCGTGTGGTAGGCGAGGAGTTGGAGGGGGATGCCCATGAGGATGGGGTCGAGTTCGTCCTCGTTCTTCGGGACGACGACGGTGTGGTCGGCCTTCTCCTGCTCCTGGTGGGCGACGGCGAGGATCTGGCCGCTGCGGGCCTTGATCTCCTCCATGGCCGCGCGGTTCTTCTCCAGCAGGTCGTCGTCCGGCACGATCGCGACCGTCGGCAGGGCGGGCTCGATCAGGGCGAGCGGGCCGTGCTTCAGCTCGGAGGCCGGGTAGGCCTCGGCGTGGATGTAGGAGACCTCCTTGAGCTTCAGGGAGGCCTCGCGGGCGACCGGGTAGCCCCGGACGCGGCCGATGAAGAGCATCGAGCGGGCCTCGGCGTACCGGGCGGCCAGCTTCTTGATGTCCTCCTCCTGCCCCAGCATCTCGGAGATCTGCGCGGGCAGCCTGCGCAGCCCCTCGATGATCCGCTTGCCGTCCCGCACGGACAGGTCACGGGTGCGGCCCAGGTGCAGGGCGAGCAGCGCGAAGGCGACGCAGGTGTTGGTGAAGCACTTGGTGGAGACGACGCAGACCTCGGGCCCGGCGTGCACGTACATGCCGCCGTCGGCCTCGCGGGCGATCGCCGAGCCGACGACGTTGACGACGCCGAGGACCCGGGCGCCCTTGCGCTTCAGCTCCTGGACGGCGGCCAGCACGTCGTAGGTCTCACCGGACTGGGAGACGGCGATGTACAGGGTGTCGGGGTCGACGACCGCGTTGCGGTAGCGGAACTCGGAGGCCGGCTCGGCGTCGGCGGGGATGCGGGCCAGCTCCTCGATCATCTGGGCGCCGATCTGGCCCGCGTGGTACGAGGTGCCGCAGCCGAGGATCTTCACGCGGCGCACGGCACGCGCGTCGCGGGCGTCCAGGTTGAGGCCGCCGAGGTGCACGGTGGAGAAGCGGTCGTCGATCCGGCCGCGCAGCACGCGGTCCACGGCCTCCGCCTGCTCGTGGATCTCCTTGTGCATGTAGGTGTCGTGGCCGCCCATGTCGTAGGAGGCGGCCTCCCACTCCACGGTGGTGGGCTCGGACGTGGTCCGGGTGCCCTCGGTGGTGTAGGTGCGGAAGTCGTCGGCCTTGAGGGTGGCCATCTCGCCGTCGTCGAGCGTGACTATCTGCCGGGTGTGGGCGACCAGCGCGGCGATGTCGGAGGCGACGAACATCTCCTTCTCGCCGATGCCGAGGACGACCGGCGAGCCGTTGCGGGCGACGACGATGCGCTCGGGGAAGTCGGCGTGCATGACGGCGATGCCGTACGTGCCCTCGATCAGCCGGAGGATCTCGCGGACCTTGTCCTCGAGCTTGACGGCCTCGGAGCGGGCGATGAGGTGGACGAGGACCTCGGTGTCGGTCTCGGAGAGGAACTCGACGCCGTCCGCCTCCAGTTTGCGGCGCAGGTCGGCGGCGTTGTCGATGATGCCGTTGTGGACGACGGCGACCTTGTTGTCGGCCGACATGTGCGGGTGGGCGTTCACGTCGGAGGGGGCGCCGTGGGTGGCCCAGCGGGTGTGGGCGATGCCGGTGGTGCCCTTGAAGCGCGCGGGGACCTTGGCCTCCAGGTCGCGCACCCGGCCCTTGGCCTTGACCATCCTGAGGCCGGCCGCCTTCGGGGAGGTGACGACGATGCCCGCCGAGTCGTAGCCGCGGTACTCCAGGCGCTGGAGGCCTTCGAGGAGCAGGGGCGCGACGTCGCGCTTGCCGATGTATCCGACGATTCCGCACATGTATACGTAAACCTCGTGTCCTTCTTCGGCTTCTCAGCCGTAGACGATTCAGCCGTAGACGATGCGGCGCAGTTGACGGAGCGACAGCTCCGCCGGTGCGACCGCCCGGTATTTCAGTTCCGCCTCGATCCGTTCGAAGATCGTCGCGTTCACCAGGCCCTGGGCCTGGAGCTCGCGGTGGCGGCGACGGACGTATTCCTCGGTCGTCTCGTCGAAGTAGGCGAGCACGTCCTGGATCACGCGCAGCGCCTCGCCCCGGCTCAGCGGGGTGGACCGCGTCAGATGATCAACGAGTTCGTCGTGCACCCGGTAGATCCTGGAGTACGGGAGAGGGCTACGCAAGAATCCTGCCCGATTTCGGGCAGGTAGCTGTTGAAACTCTCATGAGGGGCTGTTCGTGCCCTGTCTATCTTGTGGCTGGAATTTCGTTGCCTGAGGAGACGAGTTTCAGACGCCATGGACATTCCTCGCATGGGCGTTCCCGAGCGGCTGGCCGAGCGCATGAGCATGGCCGAACAGCACGCATACCTGCGCGCCAGGTTCTCCCGGCGCACGATGATCAGGGGCGGCGCGGTCACGCTCGGTGCCGTGGCGGGCGGAGCGTTCGTGCCGGGCGCCACCGCGCAGGCCGCCACCCCGAACCGGCGGCCGGGCGGCACCGGCACGGTCGACGGCGCCCTGGTCGCCCCCTTCGGCCGCCACCTCGCCTACGGCAACGACCCGCGCACCGAGATGACCGTCTCCTGGCAGGTCCCGGTCGCGGTGCACAGGCCATTCATCCGCGTCGGCGCCCACCCCTGGGACCTCTCCCACAGGATCGACGCCGAGCCGCGCCCGCTGCACACCCCGGCCGGTGTCGGCGCGAGCGGCGACCACACGCAGTACTACATGCACGCCAGGCTGACCCGCCTCAAGCCCGGCCGCACCTACTACTACGGGGTCGGCCACGCCGGCTTCGACCCGGCCGAGCCGCACCTCGCCGGCACCCTCGGCACCTTCACCACCGCGCCCTCGCGCTCCGAACCGTTCACCTTCACCGCCTTCGGCGACCAGGGCGTCAGCTACCACGGCCTCGCCAACGACGCCCTGATCCTCGCCCAGAACCCGGCCTTCCACCTGCACGCCGGCGACATCGCCTACGGCGACCCGGCCGGACAGGGCAAGACCTCCGACACCGGCTTCGACTCGCGGGTGTGGGACCAGTTCCTGTACCAGACCGAGTCGGTCGCCAAGCAGGTCCCGTGGATGGTGGCGTACGGCAACCACGACATGGAAGCGTGGTACTCACCCAACGGCTACGGCGGCGAACAGGCCCGCTGGGAACTGCCCGACAACGGCCCCGACGCCGACAACCTCCCCGGCGTCTACACCTTCGTCCACGGCAACACCGCCGTCATCTCCCTCGACGCCAACGACATCTCCTTCGAGATCCCCGCCAACCTCGGCATCTCCGGCGGCACCCAGACCCGCTGGCTGGAGCGGTGGCTGAAGAAGTACCGGGCCGACCGGGACATCGACTTCGTCGTCGTCTTCTTCCACCACTGCGCCTACTGCACCTCCACCGCCCACGCCTCCGAGGGCGGCGTCCGCGACGCGTGGGTGCCGCTGTTCGAGAAGTACACCGTCGACCTGGTCATCAACGGGCACAACCACGTCTACGAGCGCACCGACGTCATCAAGGGCGGCGAGGTCACCAAGGAACTGCCGGTCGGCGGCACCGCCCACCCCGAGACGGACGGCGTCGTCTACGTCACGGCGGGTGCGGCCGGCAAGAGCCTGTACGCGTTCAGCGCCGAGCAGAGCTACGAGGGCCATGAGAAGGACGTCGAGTCGGTGTCGTCCTTCGTGACCGTCGACGGCGGGCGGCAGAGCGAGACCGTCGCCTGGTCCCGGGTCCGGTACCTCGACTACTCCTTCCTGCGCGTGGACGTGACGCCCGCCTCCCGGGGCCGGCTGTCGACCCTGAAGGTGCGGGGCATCGCGGAGACCGGGGAGACGGTCGACCACTTCACGGTGGCGCGCCGGGCCCGATAGGAGGTGCCGGGTCCGGCAGGACGCGCGCCTGTCCGGCCGGACGGCCGGTCACATCCGCTTCAGTACCGCCTGCTTGGCCAGGGTGAACTCCTCGTCCGTCAGCACCCCGGAGCGGTGCAGTTCGCCCAGCTCCCGCAGCCGTCGCAGCAGCGCGTCGTGGTCGTCCTCGGCGGCTGCTGCGGGTGCGGGTGCCGGGGCGGGCGCCTCCTCGGCCCCACCGGCGTCCTCCAGGGCGGCTGGGGCGGCCGGGTGCGGGAGGCGGACCTGCACGGCCGCCGCCACCAGGGCCATCAGCGGATCCTTCTTGAAGCCCCACAGCTCCACGGCGTTCGGGTCGTACTTCGGCGGCGCCTTGGTCGGCGCCCCCCGCACGGTGAAACGCAGGTGGCCGTTCTCCAGGCCCACCGTCGGCTGCCACTCCACGGCGACGATGTCGGCGAGGGGGAGGGTGCGCGTCCCGGCGGCCGACTTGGAGTCCTCCGCCTGCCACTTCCACTCCACCCGCACCCGCTCCCCGTCGAAGCTCGCGACGCCGTCCCCGGCCGACACCGACAGCGGCACGGACGGGCCCGGCAGCAGATAGGCGTCCACCGGGCCGGACGGGACCTGGTCGAGGAGCAGCGCGTGGCGCACCTCGTCCACGAAGTACTCGGCCACGCCGTACCGGTCGGACTCCACGAGGAGCTGATACGGGTCGTGCGGCTCGGTCAGCCGGCCGCCCGTCGCGTGCAGCAGCGGATCGGCGCCGTCCCGCAGACGGAGCCTGAGCCGCCCCGACTTCTTGCCCTGCTCGAACGAAATGCCCGCCAACGCCGCGAGCGGCACCAGCAGTTCACCCAGCTCTCTGCGGAGCAGACTGACGTTCTTGTCCCGTCCGGGTGTCAACCGCAGGGCGTCGCCGTCGAAGACCCACGTTCCGTCCTTCTGGATGATTTCCGCCATGCGGGGATTGTTTCATCGCTTCTGCGGAGGGTGATGGTGCGGGAGAGTGGTCCAACCCATCGCGAAGGGAGCGCACGTGATACCTCATCGACGGCACCACAGAACGACTCCCCGCATCACCCGGCTGCTGGGAGCGCTGCTACTGGTGGCGGCGGTCGGCGCCATGACCACCGGCGCCGCCCCGGACCGGACTTCGACCCCGACCCCGACCCCGACCCCGGCCCCGACGCCCCTGGACCGGGTGATCCCGGCCCCCGCCTCGGTCGACCCGGGCGGCGCCCCGTACCGCATCACCCGCGGCACCCGCATCCGCGTCGACGACTCGCGCGAGGCCCGCCGCGTCGGCGACTACCTCGCGGACCTCCTGAGGCCCTCCACCGGATACCGACTCCCCGTCACCTCCCACTCCCACGGCCACGGCGGCATCCGGCTGCGCCTGGCGAAGGGCTCCTACGGCGACGAGGGCTACCGCCTCGACAGCGGACGCGACGGCGTCACCATCACCGCCCGCAAGGCCGCCGGGCTCTTCTACGGCGTCCAGACCCTGCGTCAGCTACTGCCCGCCGCCGTCGAGAAGGACTCCGTACAGCCCGGCCCCTGGCTGGTCGCCGGCGGCACCGTGAAGGACACCCCGCGCTACGCCTGGCGCAGCGTCATGCTGGACGTCTCCCGGCACTTCTTCAGCGTCGACGAGGTCAAGCGCTACATCGACCGGGTCGCCCTCTACAAGTACAACAAGCTCCATCTGCACCTCAGCGACGACCAGGGCTGGCGCATCGCCATCGACTCCTGGCCGCGCCTGACGACGTACGGCGGCTCCACGGAGGTCGGCGGCGGACCCGGCGGCCACTACACCAAGGACGACTACAAGGAGATCGTCCGTTACGCCGCCTCACGCCACCTCGAGGTCGTCCCCGAGATCGACATGCCGGGCCACACCAACGCGGCCCTCGCCTCCTACGCCGAACTGAACTGCGACGGCGTGGCACCCCCGCTGTACACCGGCACCGAGGTCGGCTTCAGCACGCTGTGCGTGGACAAGGAGATCACCTACGACTTCGTGGACGACGTCGTGCGTGAACTCGCCGCGCTCACCCCGGGCCGCTACCTCCACATCGGCGGCGACGAGGCGCACTCCACGCCGCACGAGGACTTCGTGAAGTTCATGGAGCGGGTGCAGCCGATCGTCGCGAAGTACGGCAAGACGGTCATCGGCTGGCACCAGTTGGCGAGTGCCGACCCGGCCGAGGGCGCGCTGGTCCAGTGGTGGGGCCTGGACCGCACCAGCGACGCGGAGAAGGCCCAGGTCGCCGAGGCCGCGAGGAACGGCACCGGGCTGATCCTCTCCCCGGCCGACCGGACGTACCTGGACATGAAGTACACCAAGGACACCCCGCTGGGCCTGTCCTGGGCCGGTTACGTGGAGGTGCGGCGGTCCTACGACTGGGACCCGGCCACCTATCTGCCGGGCGCCCCGGCCTCCGCGGTCCGCGGTGTCGAGGCCCCGCTGTGGACGGAGACCCTGTCCAACCCGGACGAGCTGGACTTCATGGCCTTCCCGAGGCTGCCGGGCGTCGCCGAGCTGGGCTGGGCCCCGGCGAAGGCGCACGACTGGGACACCTACAAGGTGCGGCTCGCCGAACAGGCACCGCGCTGGGAGGCGCTGGGGATCGACTACTACCACTCGCCGCAGGTGCCCTGGACCTGATCCGCAACGGCACGACGGGCACCCCGGAGGACCGTCTCCGGGGTGCCCGCCCGTTCGTGGGTCAGAACTCCGCCAGGGGGTTCTTGAGGCTGCCGATCAGTTGGAGCGCGCCGGACGGATCGGCCAGGTCCACCATCTGCCGGTTGTCGCGCAACTGGAGCCGGTTGAGGCAGGACAGCGCGAACTCGGGCGCGAACATGTCGTACCGGGCGAACTTGTCGGCCAGCTCCGGCACCGACGCCTGGTACTCGCGGGTGACCTCGGCGACCGTCCGCCAGAAGGCGTCCTCCTCGACGATCCCCTCGCCCGCGAGGTTCGCGGCGAGGAAACGGAAGAAGCAGTCGAAGACGTCCGTGAAGACCGACAGGAGCTTCTTGTCGTCCGGCACGTCCACCGCGATGCGGGCCACCTCCGGCGGCAGCACCGCGTCCGGGTCCAGCACCGCGATCTCCTCCGCGATGTCCTTGTAGATCGCGCGCCGCACCACCCCGTCCTCAAGGACGAGGATCACGTTCTCGCCGTGCGGCATGTACACCAGGTCGTAGGCGTAGAAGCTGTGCAGCAGCGGGACGTAGTAGGCCCGCAGGTAGTGCCGCAGCCACTCGGTGGGCGTGAGCCCGGACCGCTCGATCAGCGCGCCCGCGAAGGAGGCGCCGTCGTGGTCGACGTGGACGAGGGAGGCCATGGTGGCGAGGGACTCGCCGTCCCGGAGGGAGGGCACCGGGCTCTCCCGCCACAGCGCCGCCAGCATCTTGCGGTACGGGGAGTAGCGGTCGGTGGCCCGCTCGTACTCCAGGTGCCGGTAGCCGACGGCCGCCCGCTCCCGGATGATGCTCAGCCCCGTGGCCTTCAGCATCGGGTCGCCCTCGATCAGCCGGGCGAGCCAGTCGTTGATGGCCGGGGTGGCCTCCATGTACGCCGCCGACAGGCCGCGCATGAAGCCCATGTTGAGGACGGACAGGGCCGTCTTCACGTAGTGCTTCTCGGGGTGCGAGGCGTTGAAGAAGGTACGGATGGACTGCTGGGCCAGGTACGCGTCGTCGCCCTCGCCGAGGCAGACCAGGTGCCCGCGGGCGACCTCGGCGGCGAAGGTGACGGTGAGCTTGTTCCACCACTGCCAGGGGTGGACCGGGATGAGCAGGTAGTCGGCCGGGTCCAGGCCGCGCTCGCGCAGGACGCCGTGGAACCGGTCGACGGTCTCGCCGCCCAGCTCGTCCCGTACGAAGGACTCGTACTCGATGCCCGCGCCCGCCGTGAACGCCGCCCGCGAGCGGTGCGCCGCCAGCCACACCAGGCGGACCGGGCTCGCGGTCTCGGGTGCGTACGACAGGTACTCGTGGACGCCGAAGCCCAGCCGGCCGTTGTTGGCGACGAAGCAGGGGTGGCCCTCGGTCATGCCGGTCTCGACGGCCTGGAAGTCGGACCGAGCCAGTTCGGCGGAGGTGAGCTGCGGCTTGGTGAGCTTGTAGCAGGTGCCGGAGAGGGTGGAGGAGATCTCCTCCAGGTAGACGGGCAGGATCTCCTCGCTCAGACCCAGCGTCTCCTTCAGCTCGATGAAGAAGTCCAGTGCGGCGAGCGGCAGTTCGTTGCCGTCGCGGTGACGGGTGATCGAGTCGGCGTCCACCTGCCAGTGGTCCAGGGCGCGGACGGTCGCGGTGAAGCGGTAGACGGTCTGGCCGTCGTCGCTGCGGACGACGTAAGTCTGCCCGGCTTGCCCGTCCGGCTTCGGCTCAGGCTCCGGCTCGGGGGTCAGGAGCCGCTCGTGCGTGAACTCGGCGAGTGCCTTGCGGATCAGCAGGCGGTTGGCCCGCTCCCAGCGTTCGGGGGAGAGGTGGGCGACGGCGTCGGCGAGGGTCATGCGGACACCGCCCTCTCGAACTGCTCGCGGGTGCAGAAGCTCAACAAGGCCTTCTTCTCCGGCTTCTGGATCTCGCGCTCGGGCACGAATCCGACGGCTGCGTTCAGGGCGTGGACGGCAGTGTTGGTGACGTCCGGTTCGACGACGACCCGCGTGGTGGCCGGGTCGGCGAAGAGTGCGGCCATGACGGTGGTGATCACGGCCCGGGTGAAGCCGTGCACGGGCCGGTCGGTGGGCGCGACCAGGAAGTGCATGCCGACATCGCCCGGCTCGGGCTCGTACAGCCCGACCAGCTCGCGGTGGGCCGGGTCGTAGCGCTCCATCAGGAAGGCGGGGACGCCGTCGTGCAGGCCGAGGTGGGCGTCCTGGTGCTCGTCGGCGGCCAGCTCCATGTACGCCCGCTCGACGTCGACCAGTTTCGCCTCCTGCATCATCCAGAACGCGGACTTGGGGTGGGTGAGCCAGCCGTGCAGCAGCTCGGCGTCCGTCAGGGGGTCGAGGGGGCGCAGGGTCAGCGCGCCGATCGCGCTGGTGGCGGTGCTCATGCGGCGAACTCCTGGAACGCGATCGTCTTCTCGACCGGGTAGTACTCGGTGCCGAGCAGCTCCCGGACGATGAAGCTGTTGCGGTAGGCGCCCATGCCCAGGTCGGGGCTGGTGACGCTGTGCGCGTGGACCCCCGCGTTCTGCAGGAACACTCCGCCGCCCGTGACGTCGACGGCGTAGTTGCGGGCGATGTCGAAGTTGCCCCGGGAGTCGTAACGCAGCCGCTCCCGAACGGGCTTGAGGAACTCGGGCTCGGCGTACCGGTAGCCGGTGGCCAGGACCAGCCCCTCGGTCTCGATCTCGAAGCCCTTGCCCTGCTCCTCCTGCCGGAAGCCCAGCGTGTACGTTCCGTCCGCGTACCGGGCGCCGGTCAGCGCGGAGTTGGTGAGCAGACGGGTGGGGACCGGGCCGCCGAGCCTCTTCTGGTAGAGCAGGTCGAAGATCTCGTCGATCAGGTCGCCGTCGATGCCCTTGAACAGGCCCTTCTGCTCGCCGGTGAGGCGGTAGCGGGTCTCCTCGGGCAGCGCGTGGTAGTAGTCCACGTACTCCGGGGACGTCATCTCCAGCGTGAGCTTGGTGTATTCGAGGGGGAAGAAGCGCGGGGACCGGGTGACCCAGTTGAGCTGGTATCCGTGGACGTCGATCTCGCTCAGCAGGTCCTGGTAGATCTCGGCGGCGGACTGGCCGCTGCCGACCAGCGTGATCGACTTCTTCTTCACCAGCTCCGCCCGGTGCTGGACGTACCGGGAGTTGTGGAGGAAGTCACCGGCCAGGCCCCGGCAGGCGTCCGGGATGTGCGGCGGGGTGCCGGTGCCGAGGACCAGGCGGCGGGCGCGGTAGGTGTCGCCGGACGTGGTGGCGACGGCGTACAGCTCGTCGCGCTCGTCGTACGTCACCTCGGTGACCGTGGTGGAGAAGCGGACGCTGCCGAGTTTGTGCGCGGCCCAGCGGCAGTAGTCGTCGTACTCGACGCGCAGGGGGTAGAAGTTCTCGCGGATGTAGAACGAGTACAGCCGACCCTTCTCCTTCAGGTAGTTGAGGAAGGAGTACGGGGAGGTCGGGTCGGCGAGGGTGACCAGGTCCGACATGAACGGGGTCTGGAGGTGCGCGCCGTCCAGGAACATGCCGGCGTGCCACTCGAAGTCCGGCTTGGACTCCAGGAAGACGCCGTTCAGCTCGGCGATCGGCTCGGTGAGGCAGGCGAGGCCGAGGTTGAAGGGGCCGAGGCCGATCCCCACGAAGTCGTACGGTGCACTGGCTTCAGGAAGCGCGGTCAAGGGACTCTCCCAGGTACTGCTCGGCGTGGCCGGCGATCAGGTCGAGGACGGCGGCGATGTCGGCCGCGGTCGTCTCGGGGTTGAGCAGGGTGAACTTCAGGTAGTGCCGTCCGGCCACCTTGGTGCCCGCGACCACGGCGTCGCCGGAGGCGAACAGGGCCTTGCGGGCGTACAGGTTGGCGCGGTCGATCTCGGCGGGGTCGGTGACGGCCGCCGGTATGCAGCGGAAGACCAGGGTGGACAGCGACGGTTCGACCACGACGTCGAAGCGCGGGTCGGCGGCGAGCAGTTTCCAGCCCTCTACGGTGAGGTCGCACACCTCGTCGAAGAGCTGTCCGATGCCGTCGGCGCCCATCACGCGCAGCGTCATCCACAGCTTGAGCGCGTCGAAGCGGCGGGTGGTCTGGAGGGACTTGTCCACCTGGTTGGGGATGCGTTCCTGGACCATGCGGCGCGGGTTGAGGTACTCCGCGTGGTAGGTGGCGTGGCGCAGCGTGGCCGCGTCCCTGACCAGCACGGCCGACGAGCTCACCGGCTGGAAGAACGACTTGTGGTAGTCCACGGTGACCGAGTCGGCCCGCTCGATGCCGGTGAGGCGGTCCCGGTGCTTCAGGGAGGCGAGCAGTCCGCAGCCGTAGGCCGCGTCGACGTGCATCCACACGCCGTACTGCTCGCACAGCCCGGCGATCTCCGGCAGCGGGTCGATGGAGCCGAAGTCGGTGGTTCCGGCGGTGGCGACGACGGCCATGGGGACGAGGCCGTCCTTCGCGCAGCGCTCCAGTTCACGGGCGAGGGCGACGGTCTGCAGCCGCTTGTCGTGGTCGACGGGGATCGAGACGACGGCGTCCGGGCCGAGGCCGAGCAGTTTCGCCGACTTCTTCACGCTGAAGTGGCTGACCTCGGAGGCGAAGACGCGCAGGTCGGCGAAGGACTCGGCCTTCGCCTCCTCGCGGGCCAGCAGCAGCGCCTGGAGGTTGGACTGGGTGCCGCCGGAGGTGAACACGCCGTCGGCGGCGGGGCCGAGGCCGATCCGGGCGGTGGTCCAGTCGATCAGTTTCCGCTCGATGAGCGTGCCGCCGGCCGACTGGTCCCAGGTGTCCAGGGAGGAGTTGACGGCGGTCAGGACCGTCTCGCCGAGCAACGCCGGTATGACGACCGGGCAGTTGAGGTGGGCGAGGTAGCGGGGGTGGTGGAAGTAGACGGCGTCACGGAGGTAGACGTCCTCCAGCTCGTCGAGGACGGCGGCCGTGTCGTGCAGGGGCCGGTCGAGGTCGATCGCGTCGATGCGGGGGGAGAGGGCGTCGGCCGTGACGCCGGTGAACGGGCGGTCGGTGGTGGCGATTCTGGCGGCCACCCGCTCGACTCCTTCGGTCACGGAGCGGCGGTACTGCTCCGCGGTGGTGTCGTTGAGCAGGTGCGAGCGCATGTGGGGGTCCTCCGGTGGGGACGGTCCGAGAGGGGGATGGGCTGGGGGCGGGCCGGAGCCCTTGATTCAACTTAGGTGAGCCTAACCTAAGTCACCTTGCCCAAACACATGCCTGTGCGTGACTGCCGTCACTGCCGTCACTGCGGCCTCGTGTGTGCGGTGTGCGGTGCGGTCGTCAGCCCTGCTCGCGGAGTTGTTCCTCCGTCAGACCCCGGCGCCAGTAGCCGACGAAGGTGACGCGGCGCCGGTCGATGCCGCGCTCGCCGACGAAATGCCGCCGCAGTCGCTTGACGCACCCGGACTCGCCCGCGATCCAGACGTAGGGGTGCTCGGCGGGCGGGAGTCGGGCGTCGCGGAGGGTGGCGAGGGTCGCCTCGGGCCCGCTGGTGGCGTCTCCGACCAGCCAGGTGACTTCGGCGTCCGCGGCCGTGTCGAGGTCCTGTACGTCCTCGGCGTGCGGCACTTCCAGCCAGACCCGGGCGCGGGTGCCGGCCGGCAGCGACTCCACGGCGGCGCACGCGGCCGGTACGGCGGTCTCGTCGCCCCAGATCACCACCAGGTCGGTGTCCTCGGGCGGCCGGAAGCGGATCGCCCGGTTGTCGGCGACCGCGGGGCCCAGTACCAGCACGCGGTCGCCGGGGGCGGCGTCGGCGGCCCAGCGCGCGGCGGGACCGGCCTGGAGCCCCGACCCGGGTTCGACGCCGTGCAGGACGAAGTCGATGTCGATCTCGGTGGTGTGCCCGTCGTCGTCCCGGCGCAGCGACCGCAGCGTGTACGAGCGCATCACCGCCCGTACGTCGTCCGGCAGGTCGCGCCAGCCCTGCCACCAGCCCTCGCCCAGCTCCACGGGCACCGCGGGCGCCGCCTGCCCCGGGTGCGGCAGGAACAGCGACAGCGACTGGTCGAGGCCGTCGGAGTGGAAGGCGCGCAGGTCGGTCCCCGCGAAGGTGACCCGGGCCAGGGACGGGCCGAGCCGCCTCGTCCGTACGACCTGGAGGGAGAAGAAACGGAACGGGGCGGCGACGGCCGTCGTCATGAGGGGCTCCGGAGAAAGGTGGTGGGTCAGCCGACCTTCTTGGCGTTCTCGATCGCCTCGGCCAGGTTGTCCAGCAGCGGCGTGCACTTGTCGTAGGACAGGATCGGCTCGGGGGAGCGGGAGATGACCTGGCCGGCCTTGACCGCGGGGAGCTGCTTCCAGGTGCCCTCGGTGATGTCCGCGGGCTGGATGGTCGAGGCGCGGTCGTCCATGATGATGACGTCCGCCGGGTACTTGTCGACGTTCTCCCAGCTCAGGCTCTCGAACCAGCCGCCGGTCGCCTTCTTGGCCTCCTCGGGGGGCTCGACGAAGTTCACGCCGAGGGCCTTGAAGTACTCCAGGTCCACGGAGAGGTTGGTGCCGGAGACGTAGAACAGGTCGGGGCTCGCGGAGCCGGCCAGCACCCTGATCTCGGGCTTGGCCTTGGCGGCCGCGCGCAGCCGGGCGGCGGCCTTGTCGAAGGCGGCCTTGGCGTCGGTGACCTTCTTGGCCTTCATGTCCGCGCCGAGCGACTCGGCCAGCTCCCACATGCGCTGGAGCGGCTTGGTGAGCTGGCGGTCGAAGACCGAGATCGCCACGCTCGGGGCGAGCTTGGCGACCTTGTCCTTGGACTCCTCCGGGACGGACCAGAGGGTGCCCGCGGTGTCGAACGTCGTGGTGATGAGCACCTCGGGGGCGAGGGCCGCGTACTTCTCGACGTTGAGCTTGCCCCACGCGTTGCCGAGGACGGTGACCTTGTCCACGTCGAGGTCGCCGGCCTGCACGTCGGGCTTGCCGTCCTCGGTCGTGGTGGGCCCGAAGACGCCCTTGACCTCGATGCCGTAGTCGAACAGGGCGGCGGCGACACCGGTGAAGGCGACGATGTTCGTCGGCACCTTGTCCAGCTTCACGGTCGTGCCGCGGTCGTCCTTGAAGGACCAGGGGCCGGACTTGGCGGCGCCGCCGCCCGTCCCGTCGTCCGAGCCACCGCTCTTCGCGTCGTCGTCGCCGCAGGCCGCGAGCACGGCACCGAGGCCGAGGGCGCCGCCGGCGGCGAGGATTCCGCGGCGGGTCGGGTGGGTGACTCTGGCGTTGGACATGGTGGTGGCTGCCTTCGAACGGTGCGGAGCGTCGCGCCCTGCGGGACAATTCGAAGGTAGGTTAGCCTAACCTCAGATCTTGTCCAGAGGCGGGGCAGGTCCGGCCCCGCCCCGCATCGGGCCGTGCCTCAGCTCACCAGACCCAACTCCCGCGCGATCAGCATCCGCTGGACCTCGCTGGTGCCCTCGCCGATCTCCAGGATCTTCGCGTCCCGCCACATGCGGGCCACCGGGTACTCGTTCATGAAGCCGTAGCCGCCGTGGATCTGCGTGGCGTCCCGGGCATTGTCCACGGCGACCGTCGACGAGTACAGCTTCGCCAGCGCCGCCTCCTTCTTGAAGGGTTCGCCCGTCACCAGGCGCGAGGCCGCGTCGCGCCAGGCGAGGCGGGACGTGTGGGCCTTCATCTCCATGTCGGCGATCTTGAACTGGATGGCCTGGTTGGCGCCGATGGGCTTGCCGAAGGCGTGACGTTCCTTCGCGTAGGTGAGCGACTCGTCCACGCAGCCCTGTGCGAGCCCCGTGCCCAGCGCGGCGATGGCGATGCGGCCCTCGTCCAGGATGCGCAGGAACTGCGCGTAGCCGCGCCCCCGCTCGCCCAGCAGGTTCGCCGCCGGGACCCGGACGTCGGAGAAGGACAGCTCACGGGTGTCCGACGCGTTCCAGCCGACCTTCGAGTACGGGGCGGCCACCGTGAAGCCCGGGGTGCCCGACGGGACGATGATCGCCGAGATCAGGGGCCTGCCGTCGGGCTTGCGGCCGGTCACCGCCGTGACCGTGACCAGGCCCGTGATGTCCGTGCCCGAGTTGGTGATGAAGCACTTGGTGCCGTTGATGACCCACTCGTTCGTGGCCTCGTCCAGGCGGGCCGTGGTGCGGGTCGCGCCCGCGTCACTGCCGCCGTCCGGTTCCGTCAGGCCGAACGCGCCCAGGATCTCGCCCGAGCACAGCCGGGGCAGCCACGTGCGCTTCTGCTCCTCGGTGCCGAACAGGTGGACCGGCATCGCGCCCAGCGAGACGCCCGCCTCCAGCGTGATCGCCACCGACGAGTCCACCCGGGCCAGCTCCTCCAGGGCCACGCCCAGGGCGAAGTAGTCGCCGCCCATGCCGCCGTACTCCTCCGGGAACGGCAGCCCGAACAGCCCCATGCGGCCCATCTCGCGGACTATCTCGTACGGGAACTCGTGCCGCTCGTAGAAGTCGCCGATCTTCGGCGCCACCACGTCGTGCGCGAACTGTTCGACCGTGCGGCGCAGTTCTTCCAGTTCGGGGGAGAGCTTGTGGTCCATGTCGTTCACGACTCCTGGTGGGAGAGGGCTCGTACGGTGCGGGACGGGCTGGGTCGGCCCAGGTGGGCGGCCATCCAGACGCTGGTGGCGACGAGACGGTCGAGGTCGACCCCGGTGTCGATGCCGAGGCCGCGCAGCATCCACACGAGGTCTTCGGTGGCGAGGTTGCCGGTGGCGGACTTCGCGAACGGGCAGCCGCCGAGGCCGCCGGCGGAGGCGTCGACGGTCGTCACACCGTGCCGCAGGGCGGTGAGGGTGTTGGACAGGGCCTGGCCGTAGGTGTCGTGGAAGTGGACGCCGATCCGGTCCACGGGGACACCGGCCCCGTCCAGCGCGGTCAGCAGCGCGCTCACGTGCCCCGGGGTCGCGACCCCGATGGTGTCGCCGAGGCTCAGTTCGTCGCAGCCCATGTCCAGCAGGGCCCGGCAGACCCGCACCACCTGGGGGACCGGGACCGGGCCCTCCCACGGGTCGCCGAAGCACATCGACAGGTAGCCACGGACGCGGATGCCGTCCGCTTCCTTGGCCCGGGCCACCACCGGCTCGAACATCGCCAGTGCCTCGTCCACCGTGCGGTTGAGGTTGGCCTTGGCGAAGGACTCCGTGGCGCTGGCGAAGACGGCCACGCTCCGGGCGCCCAGCGCCAGGGCGCGGTCCAGGCCGCGCTCGTTGGGCACCAGGACCGGAAGCGACACCGGCAGCGACACCGACAGGTCGGACACCTGCGGGAAGAGGTCCTCGGCATCCGCCAACTGGGGGACCCACTTCGGGTGGACGAAGCTCGTCGCCTCGATCGTGGTCAGGCCCGTGCCGGCCAGCCTGCGGATGAACTCCGCCTTGACGGCCGTCGGCACGGTCGCCTTCTCGTTCTGCAGTCCGTCGCGCGCGCCGACCTCGTGGATGCGGACGCGGGCGGGCAGGCCCTCGGCCGGTACGGCCATGGGGAGGCCCAGTTCCGGGGCGTTCATGCCGTCTCCTCGCCCTCGTCGGTGGGTGCGACGACCGCGAGCACCTGGTCCATGGCGACGGTCGTGCCCGGCGCCACGTCCAGCTCGGCGACGGTGCCCGCGTGCGGGGCGGAGATGACGTGCTCCATCTTCATCGCCTCCACCACCAGCAGGCTCTGGCCCGCGCTCACCTCGTCGCCGACGGCGACCTTCACCACCGTCACCGTGCCCGGCATCGGCGCGGTCAGCGAGTCGGCGCCCGCGTGGGCGGCCCGGTTGAGGGAGGCGGCGACCGGGTCGTGGTCGCGCACGTGCCAGGCGTCGCCGTCGCGGCCCAGCCAGTCGGCGGCGCGGTGGAAGGAGTGCCGTACGCCGTCCAGGGTCACGGACACCCGGTCGTGGGTGACGGTGTGGGTGCCGCGCGGGGTGTGAGTAGCGGGTTCAAGTCCCGGCGCGCGCAGGTGGAAGGCGACCGGCTTCGGCTCGCCCCCGGTGCGCCAGCCGTTGGGCACCGAGAACGGGTCCGTCCAGCCGTCACCGCGCGGGCGCAGCGCGTCCAGCCGTACGGCCGCCGCCGCCTCGTACACCTCCTCCGGTACGTCCGTGGAGACGAGGCCGTCCACCTCCCGCTCCACCAGCCCCGTGTCCAGCTCGCCCGCCACCACCGCCGGGTGCGCGAGGAGCCGGCGCAGGAACCCGGCGTTGGTCTGCACGCCGAGCGTGACCGTCCCGGCGAGGGCCGCGCGGAGCTTCCTGAGCGCGGTCTGCCGGTCGGGGCCGTAGGCGATCACCTTGGACAGCATCGGGTCGTACAGGCTGCCGACCTCGGTGCCCTCGCTGAGCCCCGAGTCGGTGCGCACCCCGTCGCCCTCGGGCTCGCGCAGCCGCAGCACCGTGCCGCCGGAGGGGAGGAAGCCGCGGGCGGGGTCTTCCGCGCACAGGCGGGCCTCGATCGCGTGCCCGGTCAGCCGTACGTCCTCCTGCGCGAGGCCGAGCGGCTCGCCCGCCGCGACCCGGAGCTGGCACTCCACCAGGTCCAGGCCGGTGACCAGCTCGGTCACCGGGTGCTCGACCTGGAGACGGGTGTTCATCTCCATGAAGTAGTACGAGGACGGGTCGCTGCCCGGCACGATGAACTCCACCGTGCCCGCGCCCCGGTAGCCGCAGGAGCGGGCCGCCTGCACGGCCGCCTCGCCCATCGCCGCCCGCGTCGCCTCGTCCAGGAGGACGCTCGGCGCCTCCTCGATCACCTTCTGGTGCCGCCGCTGCAGCGAGCACTCGCGCTCGCCCAGGTGCACCACGTTGCCGTGGCCGTCGGCCAGGACCTGGATCTCGATGTGCCGGGGCCGGTCGATCCACCGCTCCACGAGCAGCGTGTCGTCGCCGAAGGAGGCGCGGGCCTCGCGGCGGGCGGCGGCGATCTCGTCGGCGAGCACGGCGGCGTCCCGCACCAGCCGCATGCCCTTGCCGCCACCGCCGGCCGACGGCTTGAGCAGCACGGGCGTCCCGATCTCGCGGGCGGCGTCGGCGAGCTGCCCGTCCGTGAGGCCGCTGCCACTGCTGCCGGGCACGACCGGCACCCCGGCCGCCTGCACCGTCTCCTTGGCGCGGATCTTGTCGCCCATCAGGGCGATCGCGTCGGCGGACGGTCCGATGAAGACCAGCCCCGCCTCCTCGCAGGCCCGCGCGAAACCGGCGTTCTCGGCGAGGAAGCCGTACCCCGGGTGGACGGCCTGCGCGCCCGTCCGCCTCGCCGCCTCCAGCAGCCGTTCGACGGACAGATAGCTCTCCGTCGCGGGCGCCGGTCCGATCCGTACCGACTCGTCGGCCTCCCGCACGTGCCGGGCGTCCGCGTCGGCGTCGGAGAAGACCGCCACCGAGCGCACGCCCATCGAGCGCAGCGTCCGGATGACGCGCACCGCGATCTCGCCGCGGTTGGCGACGAGCACGGTGTCGAACATGCGTGGCATGCGTGGCATCTCGTTCGTGTTCTCCACAGGTCCCCTCCTCACATCCGGAAGACGCCGAACCGGGGCTCGCCCAGTGGCGCGTTGGCACACGCGGTCAGGGCCAGACCCAGCACCTGGCGGGTGTCGGCGGGCTCGACGACCCCGTCGTCCCACAGGCGGGCGGTCGCGTAGTAGGCGTTGCCCTGGCTCTCGTACTGGGCGCGGATCGGTGCCTTGAAGGTCTCCTCCTCCTCGGCCGGCCACTCCTCGCCGCGCGCCTCGAACTGGTCCCGCTTCACCGTGGCCAGCACGGACGCGGCCTGCTCGCCGCCCATCACGGAGATCTTGGCGTTGGGCCACATCCACAAAAAGCGCGGCGAATACGCCCGCCCGCACATCGAGTAGTTCCCGGCGCCGTACGACCCGCCGACGACCACCGTCAGCTTGGGCACGCGCGTGCACGCGACCGCCGTGACCATCTTGGCGCCGTGCTTGGCGATGCCACCGGCCTCGTAGTCCCTGCCCACCATGAACCCGGAGATGTTCTGGAGGAAGACCAGCGGGATGCCGCGCTGGTCGCACAGCTCGATGAAGTGGGCGCCCTTCTGGGCCGACTCGGAGAACAGGATGCCGTTGTTGGCGACGATGCCGACGGGGTGGCCGTGGATGCGGGCGAAGCCGGTGACCAGGGTCTGCCCGTACTCGGACTTGAACTCGGCGAACCGGGAGCCGTCCACCACGCGCGCGATGACCTCGCGCACGTCGTAGGGGGTACGGGAGTCCACCGGGACCGCGCCGTACAACCCGTTCGGGTCGGCCTTCGGCTCGACGGCCTGCTCCACGCCCCAGGGGAGCGGGCCGCGCTCCGGCAGGGTGGAGACGATCTGCCGCACGATGCGCAGGGCGTGCGCGTCGTCCTGAGCGAGGTGGTCGGTGACGCCCGAGATCCGGGAGTGGACCTCGCCGCCGCCCAGCTCCTCCGCCGTGACCACCTCACCGGTGGCCGCCTTCACCAGCGGCGGGCCGCCCAGGAAGATCGTGCCCTGATCGCGGACGATCACCGCCTCGTCGCTCATCGCCGGGACGTACGCGCCGCCCGCCGTGCAGGAGCCGAGGACGGCGGCGATCTGCGGGATGCCGGCGCCGGACATCCGGGCCTGGTTGTAGAAGATCCGCCCGAAGTGCTCGCGGTCCGGGAACACCTCGTCCTGCATCGGCAGGAAGGCGCCCCCGGAGTCCACGAGGTACAGGCACGGCAGCCGGTTCTCCAGCGCCACCTCCTGCGCCCTCAGGTGCTTCTTCACGGTCATCGGGTAGTACGTGCCGCCCTTGACGGTGGCGTCGTTGGCGACGACCACGCACTCCCGGCCGCTCACCCGCCCGATCCCGGCGATCACGCCGGCGGCCGGGGCCGCTCCGTCGTAGAGCCCGTCGGCCGCGAGCGGCGCCAGCTCCAGGAACGGCGAGCCCGGATCGAGCAGCGTGTCCACGCGGTCGCGCGGCAGCAGCTTGCCGCGCGCGGTGTGCCGGGCCCGAGCCCGCTCCCCGCCGCCGAGCCGGGCCGCGGCGAGCTTGGCGCGCAGCTCCTGAACGAGGACGCGGTGCGCCTCCTCGTTGGCCCGAAAGGACTCGGACGCGGGATCTGCCGCCGTCGTCAGCTCCGGTGCCTCGTGCATCCTGCGGTCCCCTCACCAGTGGTCGACCAGTTAATGAGCGTTAACGCGTTTCCTTCAGGTTAACGACCGCTAACCGCCCTGTCTAGAATTGGCTCCATGGCCACCAGAACCGACGCCCCCACCCGCCGCGAGCAGATCCTCAAGGAGGCCGCCCGGCTCTTCGCCGAGCGGGGTTTCCACGGGGTCGGCGTCGACGAGATAGGCGCCGCGGTCGGCATCAGCGGCCCCGGGCTCTACCGGCACTTCGCCGGCAAGGACGCGATGCTCGCCGAGCTGCTGGTCGGGATCAGCGACTCGCTGCTGACCGGGGCGAAGCGGCGGCTGGCGGAGGCGGGCGCGGCGACCGGCGCCGACGTGGTACTCGACTCGCTCATCGAGGGCCACATCGACTTCGCGCTCGACGACCGCCCGCTCATCACCCTGCACGACCGCGAGCTGGACCGCCTGCGGGACACCGACCGCAAGATGGTGCGGCAGTTGCAGCGGCAGTACGTCGAGCTGTGGGTCGGGGTGCTCCGCGAGGTCTACCCGGCCGTCACTGAGCCCGCCGCCCGCTCCGCGGTCCACTCGGTCTTCGGCCTCCTGAACTCCACCCCGCACCTCGGCCGCCCCGGCTCCCTGCCGGGCCGCGCGGTCACGGCGGCACTGCTGCACCGGATGGCACGGGGGGCGTTCGCGGCGGTGGGGGCGGCGTAGGGGCGGCGTAGGGCGCCCGGCCCGTCCGGGACCTGACGCCGGGCCCCGGCACCTCGTCCCTCGGCCGACCGCGCCTCGGTCCCTCACTTCTCGGCCGACCGAGTCGGGTGGTGGGTGGGCACAGGCCGGGGTCCGGGGCGGAGCCCCGGGCGGCAGTGGCGGCCGACCGCGCCCTTGCGTCGCCGGTGGCGAGGTGTCGCCGTGTCACGGAGTGACGAGGGTTACCCGCCTCCCACCCTGGACGGCCCTCCCTACCCGCCGGTACGGTGAAGTCTGAGCAAGCGCTTAGATACGTACCCTGGAGGTGGCGCGGTGCGCCGTACGGTGTTCAACGAGGACCACGAGGCGTTCCGGGAGACCCTGCGCGCCTTCATCGAGGCCGAGGTCGTCCCCGTCTACGACGAGTGGTTCGCCGCCGGCCAGGCGCCGCGCGACTTCTACCACAAGCTCGGCGACCTGGGCCTCTTCGGCATCAACGTGCCCGAGGAGTTCGGCGGCGCCGGCATGGACAGCCACAAGTTCGAGGCCGTCCTCTACGAGGAGACCGCCCGCGCCGGCGTCCAGTTCGGCGGCTCCGGCGTCCACGTGCTGCTCGCCCTGCCCTACATCAACATGCTGGCCACCGACGAGCAGAAGAAGCGCTTCCTGCCGAAGTTCGTCACCGGCGAGGAGATGTGGGCCATCGCGATGACGGAGCCCGGCACCGGTTCCGACCTCGCCGGCATGAAGTCCACCGCCAAGCTCTCCGAGGACGGCACCCACTACGTCCTCAACGGCGCCAAGACCTTCATCACCGGCGGCGTCCACGCCGACAAGGTCATCGTCTGCGCCCGCACCGACGCGCCCACGGCCGAGGACCGCCGTCACGGCATATCCCTGTTCGCCGTGGACACCAAGTCCCAGGGCTACTCCGTCGGCCGCAAGCTGGACAAGCTGGGCCTGCGCACCTCCGACACCGCCGAGCTGGCCTTCGTCGACGTCAAGGTGCCCGTCGAGGACCTGCTCGGCGAGGAGAACAAGGGCTTCTCCTACCTTGGCCACAACCTGGCCTCCGAGCGCTGGGGCATCGCCTTCGGCGCCTACGCCCAGGCCAAGGCCGCCGTCCGGTTCGCCAAGAGTTACGTGCAGGACCGCACCGTCTTCGGGAAGCCGGTCGCCCACTTCCAGAACACCAAGTTCGAGCTGGCCGCCTGCCAGGCCGAGGTGGACGCCGCCGAGGCCGTCGCCGACCGCGCCACCGAGGCCCTGGACGCCGGTGAACTCACCCCCGCCGAGGCCGCCAGCGCCAAGCTGTTCTGCACCGAGGTCGCCCACCGCGTCATCGACCGCTGCCTCCAGCTTCACGGCGGCTACGGCTACATGAACGAGTACCCGATCGCCCGCCTGTACGCGGACAACCGCGTCAACCGCATCTACGGCGGCACCAGCGAGGTCATGAAGATGATCATCGCGAAGAACATGGGCCTGTAGACCGCGGATTCCCCGGAGTCTCCAGGACATGAGCGAAGCACTCCAGTCCCTCCTCGACCTGCTCGACCTCGAGCGGATCGAGGAGGACATCTACCGCGGCCACTCCCGCTCCGCCGTCGTCCCCCGGGTCTTCGGCGGGCAGGTGGCCGCCCAGGCCATGGTCGCCGCCGGGCGCACGGTCCCCGAGGACCGGCACGCGCACTCCCTGCACGCGTACTTCCTGCGCCCCGGCGACCCGGGCGCCCCCATCGTCTACAACGTCGACCGCCTGCGCGACGGCCGCTCCTTCACCACCCGCCGCGTGGTCGCCGTCCAGCACGGCAAACCGATCTTCACCCTGTCGGCGTCCTTCCAGACGTACGAGGATGGCCTCGACCACCAGGCCCCGATGCCGCCCGCACCGGACCCGGCGACCGTCCCCACCGGCGAGGAACGGCTGCGCGGCTACCCACACCTGCCCGCCGAGACCGTCGAACGCTTCCTCGAGGCCCGCGCGGCCGTCGACCTGCGCCACGTCGACGACCCGCCGTACGGGGACTTCGGCACCCCGCGCGAGCCGCACTCCCAGGTGTGGTTCCGCACCAACGGCAAACTCTCGGACGACCCCCTGCTGCACGTCGTCCTCGCCACCTACGTCTCCGACATGACCCTCCTCGACTCGGTCCTGCTCGCCCACGGCCGCGGCGGCTGGGCCGTCGGCGACGTCGTCGGGGCCTCACTGGACCACGCCATGTGGTTCCACCGGCCCTTCCGCGCCGACGAATGGCTGCTGTACGACCAGCAGTCGCCGTCCGCGTCCGGCGGCCGGGGCCTCGGCCAGGCCCGCATCCACACGCAGGACGGCCGGCTCGCCATTTCGGTCATTCAGGAAGGCGTGGTGCGCGTCCCTCGGGAACACTGAGCGGCATGGCGCCCTCCGCGAACGAGAAGACCGGCGGCGGCGACAGCACCTTCACGGTGCTTGTCGCCGCCTTCGCCAATCTGGGCATCGCCGTCGCCAAGGCGGTCGCCGGTGTGATCAGCGGGTCCAGCGCGATGATGTCCGAGGCCGCGCACTCGGTCGCCGACACCGTCACCGAGGTGATGCTGCTGACCTCGCTCAAACGCAGCGTGCGCCCCGCCGACGAGGACCATCCCCTCGGCCACGGACCCGAGCGGTACATCTGGGCGCTGCTCGCCGCCGTCGCCACCTTCGTCGGCGGCGCGGTCTTCTCCCTCTACGACGGCATCCACACGCTCACCCACGGCGAGGACCTCGGCGACCCGCTCATCTCGTACATCGTCCTGGCCGTCGCCTTCGTGCTGGAGGGCTACTCGCTGCGCACCGGCCTGCGCCAGGTCCGCGGCGAGGCCGCCCACCACCGCGTCTCCTTCGGCCGCTACCTGCGCCGCACCCCCGACACCGCCGTCAAGGCCGTCGTCATGGAGGACTCCGCCGCGCTGGCCGGACTGCTGCTGGCCGCGGGCGGACTGCTCGGCGGGCAGCTCAGCGGCTCCGGCGTCTGGGACGGCGTCGCCTCGCTGTGCATCGGCGCCCTGCTGCTGTACGTCGCCTGGGTGCTGGGCCGCTCCAACGCCGAGTTCCTCGTCGGCCGCCCGCTGCCCCGCACCGTGCGGGAGCGGATCCGGGCGGAACTGGTGGCCGTCGAGCACATCGAGGCCGTACTCGAGCTGACCACCCTCGTGCAGGGGCCGCGGGAGGCGCTGGTCGCCGCCAAGGTCGACTTCCGGGACGTGTCGACCGCGGCGCAGATCGAGTGGGCGTGCGAGCGGGCCGAGCAGCGGCTGCGCGAGGAGTTCCCGATCGTGCGCCGGGTCTACCTCGACCCGACGCCGGGCTTCGCGCAGCGCCGCACGGAGGGGCTGAACCCCTGGCCGTAGACCCTTGAAGCGCGTGGGCTACTTCAGCCCCGCCTCCGTCAGCAGGTACGCCGTCATCGGGTCGTAGTAGCGCGGGCTGACCACGTGGTCGTCCAGCGGGATCGCCACCTGGAGGGTGCCCTCGGACTCCGCGAGGAAGAGGGCCGGGTCGTTGCAGTCCGCGTAGCCGAGCGAGTCCACGCCGTGCTGACCGGCGTAACCCGCCCAGCCGTGGTCGGCCACCACCAGGTCCGGCAGCGGGCGGCCCGCGCGCTCCAGGCCGGTCAGGATCGCCTTCATCGGCTCACCGGAGTGGGTGTGCCACAGCGAGGCGCCGTGCTCCAGCACCGCCACGTCCGCGAACTGCTGGACGTACCCCTCCTCCGTCGTCAGCCCCTCCGGGATCACGACGATCTCGCAGCCCGCGGCGCGCAGCGCGGCGGCCGTGGCGCGGTGCACGTCGAGCAGGCCGCCCGGGTGACCGGTGGCGAACAGCACCCGCTGCCCCCCGTCGGCCGCCTTGCGCAGCCGCCCCGCCATCCGCTCCAGCGCGGCCACGGTCAGCTCGGGGTCGATGGTGTCCTGGCCGTACCGGTACTCCGGGTCGTCGTTGACGCCGACCCGTTCCGCCATCACCGCGAGCACGTCCTGCTCGTCGCTCCAGCGGTCGCCCAGCTCCAGGCCGAGCCAGAAGTGCCGGTCGCCGTTCGCCAGCTTCCGGTAGTGGGAGAGGTTGTTCTCGCGGGGCGTGGCGACGTCGCCCGCGATACGTGTTCTGACGAGGTGCTCGGCGAGTTCGGCGCGGCTGGGCGTCCCGGGTATCGGCATGGCTCCATTGTGCGGCAGCGGCCTGCGCCAGTCTCCGGCATGTCACCCGCTGGGACGCGGGTCACGATCGGGGAGCGGCCGACCCCGGCCGGTCCCGGCCGGCCCCGGCCCGATGGCCGTTTCCTCCAGTCCCGAGGGCGCGCATGGACGGAATGTACATTTCGCACGCTCATTCGGCCCGCCTACGCTGCGACGACCGGCTGTCCCACCCGCCAGTACAGTCGGACAGCAGCAGTACATACGCGACGAAGCGTAAGAAGGAAGGCAGTACATGAGCAGCAACGAGACGCCCCGCGGCCCCGTCGACTCCTCCCGCGTCCCCCGGTACGCCGGCCCCGCGACCTTCGCCCGGCTGCCCCGCCTTGACGAGGTCGGCGCCGCCGACGTCGCCGTCGTGGGCGTTCCGTTCGACTCGGGCGTCTCCTACCGCCCCGGCGCCCGCTTCGGCGGCAACGCCATCCGCGAGGCCTCCCGCCTGCTGCGCCCCTACAACCCGGCCCAGGACGCCGCCCCGTTCGCCCTCGCCCAGGTCGCGGACGGCGGCGACATCGCCGTGAACCCCTTCAACATCAACGAGGCCGTCGAGACGATCGAGGCCGCCGCCGACGACCTCCTCGGCACCGGCGCCCGCCTGATGACCCTGGGCGGCGACCACACCATCGCCCTGCCGCTGCTCCGCTCGGTCGCCAAGAAGCACGGCCCTGTCGCCCTGCTCCACTTCGACGCCCACCTGGACACCTGGGACACCTACTTCGGCGCCGAGTACACGCACGGCACGCCCTTCCGCCGCGCGGTGGAGGAGGGCGTCCTGGACACCTCCGCGCTCTCCCACGTCGGCACCCGTGGCCCGCTGTACGGCAAGAAGGACCTCACCGACGACGAGAAGATGGGCTTCGGCATCGTCACCTCCGCCGACCTCTACCGCCGCGGCGCCGACGAGGTCGCCGACCAGTTGAGGCAGCGCATCGGCGACCGCCCCCTGTACATCTCCATCGACATCGACTGCCTCGACCCCGCCCACGCCCCCGGCACCGGCACCCCCGAGGCCGGCGGCATGACCTCGCGCGAACTCCTGGAGATCCTGCGCGGCCTGGCATCCTGCAACCTGGTGTCGGCCGACGTCGTCGAGGTGGCCCCCGCCTACGACCACGCCGAGATCACGTCGGTCGCGGCGTCCCACACCGCCTACGAACTCACCACCATCATGAGCCGCCAGATCGGGCAGGCCCGCGCCACGGACCAGGAGACCGAGACCAAGTGACCCACGACCACGACCTGGTGCTCCGTCCGACCGCCGCCCAGACGGAGGCCGCGCTGAACCCTCCCCCCGGCCGCAACGGCGGAGACCTGGTCGTGGAGACCCTGGCCGGGCTCGGCGCGACCACCGTCTTCGGCCTGCCCGGCCAGCACGCCCTCGGCATGTTCGACGCGCTGCGCCGCTCCGACCTGCGCTACATCGGCCTGCGGGTGGAGAACAACGCCGGTTTCGCGGCCGACGCGTACGGCCGGATCACCGGCGAGGCGGCCCCGCTGCTCCTGTCGACCGGCCCCGGAGCCCTCACCTCCCTCGCCGCGCTCCAGGAGGCACGGGCGGCCTCCGCCCCCGTCCTGGCGATCAGCAGCCAGGTCCCCACGGCGGGCCTCGGCGGCGGCCGCCACGGCTACCTCCACGAACTCCCCGACCAGGCCGCCTCCTTCCGGGGCGTGGTCAAGTCCGTCCACACCGTCCGCGCCCAGTCCCAGATCCCGTCTGCGATCGCGGAGGCGTGGACGTCGGCGCTGACCGTCCCGCACGGCCCGGTGTGGGTGGAGATCCCGCAGGACGTCCTGCTCGCCGAGACCTCGATCCCGGTGGTGACCGGCGGCGACACCTTCCCCGAGGAACTGCCCCCGCGCCCCGAACTGACGGCGGTGGCGGCTCACCTGCTGTCGGGTGCGCAGCGCCCGGCGATCATCGCGGGCGGCGGAGTCGTCCGGGCGGACGCGTCGAAGAAGCTCCGGCAGCTCGCGGAACGCCTCCAGGCCCCCGTCGTCACGACCTTCGGCGGCAAGGGCGCCTTCCCCTGGACGCACCCTCTCTCCCTCCAGTCCTGGCTGGAGGACCGGCACACCACGGACTTCCTGGAGGACGCCGACGTCCTCCTCGTCGTCGGCTCGGGCCTCGGCGAACTCTCCTCGAACTACCACACGTTCAAGCCCCGCGGCCGCATCGTCCAGATCGAGGCCGACCTCGGCAAACTGGAGTCCAACCACCCGGCCCTCGGCATCCACGCCGACGCCCGCCTCGCCCTCCAGGCCCTCCTCGAGACGGTGGCGGAGCGCACCGACCCGACCGCCCCGGAGCGCGTGCGGGCCGTACTGGACCAGGTGCGCGAGCGCATCGCGTCCCAGGAACTCACCCTCGAACAGGACGTGCTCGCCGCCGTCCGCAACGCCCTCCCGTCCGGCGCCCCCTCCTTCTGGGACATGACCATCCTGGCCTACTGGGCATGGTCCGCCTTCGACGCCAAGGCCCCCAACACCATGCACTCGGCCCAGGGCGCCGGCGGCCTCGGCTACGCCTTCCCGGCGGCCCTCGGCGCCGCGGCCGCCGACCCCACCCACCCGGTGCTGGCCGTCTCCGGCGACGGCGGCGCCCTGTACTCGATCGCCGAGCTGGCCACCGCCCGCCAGTACAACCTGAGCGTCACCTGGCTCATCGTCGACGACGGCGGCTACGGCATCCTGCGCGAGTACATGACCGACGCCTTCGGACAGCCGACGGCGACCGAACTGACCCGCCCCGACTACGTGGCCCTGGCCGAGTCGTTCGGAGTGCCGGGCGTGCGGACATCACCGGAGACGCTGGCGGCAGACCTCGCGAAGGCCCTGGCCGCACCGGGGCCCTCGGTGGTCGTCCTCCCCGCCGTACTGCGCATGTTCGCGCCGACGCATCCGGGCTCGGACTGATCACCCGATCGACTGTTCGCGGTGTGAGGAAGCGGTCGGTGTTTGGACAGTCTGTCCCGGCAAAAGCGCCAACCGCACCTCCAGTTCGGGGAGTCGAGCATCGCCAGGGAGCTTCTGGGCGTCCTGGACGATGGCGTCTTCTTCCACATGGCGGTCGATCGACGGCTTCAACGCGATGCGCAGTAGGCGGGAGCTCGGGGCGGAGGAGCTCGATGCCGCGCTGCGGCGGACCAGGATGGGCTTCCACCGGTCGATCGCGGCCATGGCGGAGGCGGGCAACGACATCGTGGTCGACCATGTGCTGAGCGAGCCGTGGCGGCTGCTCGACTGCCTGACGGTGCTGCGGCCTGAGGACGTGCTGTTCGTCGGTGTCCACTGCCCGTTGGACGAGCTGGCCCGGAGCGACCGCCCGCAGGGCCTCGCGGCGGCGGGGGTGGCCGGTGCGGGGGCGAGCCACGCCCCTCCCCCGGCGCGACGGCGGCTCTGGATGGGTGATGTCCGGTATGCCGGGCTGAACGCCCCTCGGGTAAGGGGGTTCAGCCCCGGTGAGGCCTACCAGATCGACTCGACCCACTCCGGGTGGTCGACGAACGGGTTGCGGTTGTGCTGGTAGTCGTCGTAGATGACCTGGTTGCGGTGCTCCTCGAAGGCGTCCGGCGGGTCCTCGTCGCTCCACGCCTTCAGCACGGACAGCTTCCCGATGTACGGGTTGCTGCCGTTGTCGACCTGGCCGTTGACCTCCAGGTCGGCGAAGCCGTCGCCGCCCTCGTAGCGGACCGCCATGTAGAAGATCATGCGGGCCACGTCGCCCTTGACCGCGTCGCGCGGCTCGAAGGAGTCGGAGTCCGTGAGGCTGCCGCCGCCGTTGTCGACGGCGCTGCCACCGTTGTCGAAGTCCTTGTTGCCCCGGTCGCTGTTGACCCGGACGTCCGAGGGGCGCAGGTGGTGCAGGTCGGTGCCGGGGCCGGTGGCGGTGCCGAAGTCGCCGTGGGACTTGGCCCACACGTGCTCGCGGTTCCAGTCGCCGGTGTCGCCGCCGTTGAGGGACTTGCTGCGGGAGACGCCCGAGTAGAGCAGGACGACGTTGCCGCTGTCGGCCGGGTCCTCGTCGGTGGCCTTCAACGCGTCCCAGACCGCCGAGTACGACAGTTTCGTCTGGTCGCTGATGATCGTGTGGAGCGACGACTTGAGGTCCGCACCCGTCTTGCCGATCGCGTCCTTGTAGTACGTCGAGTCGTAGTCCGACGTCACGGTCGTGGGTGCGGCCGTCGTCGCCGTTGCGGTGGTCGCCGTCAGTGAGGGGGCGGCGAGTCCGGCGAGTACGGCGGCCGTTGCGAGGGCCGCCGCTTTCCGTCGCCGCGTGCGTATCGCGAGCATGTGGGGTGTCCGATCTACGCGTGTGGAGTGGAACGGTGGAACGAGCGTGACATGGACATGTGGGAGGTGGGGTGTACGGAGGGTGTCGATTACGTGATGGCGGCCCCCGACCGTGAGGGTCGGAGGCCGCTGTGATGGTCGGTGCGCCTGGGGTCAGTTCACGTCTGCCGGGTCCAGCCGGTAGACGTCGCCCGACGTGCTCTGCGACTGCACGTCCGACGAGTCCGACGAGTCCGACGACGAGGCGCCGCCGTACTCGCTCGCCTCGACGACCGTGCCGTGTTCCTGGACCCACTGGGTCACCTCGGAGCTGAGGCCCAAGTCGCCGCCCCTGCCGCCGCCCATGCCTCCGCCCATGCCTCCGCCTCCCACCTGGACGTAGTGCAACTCGCCCTTCTTGACCAGCTCCTTGAGCCTTGCCAGGGTCATCGCGTTGTCGCTGCCGGACCAGCCCCACATGGAGATGACCGGTTCGCCGCTGCTGAGGATGAGCTGCGAGGCGCTCTGCGAACTCGACACCGCCAGGAGCCAGGTGGCCCCGTCCTGGTGCTTCTTCAGATAGGCGACCAGCTCACTGCTCGTGTCGCCCCCCATGCCGCCGCCGAAGCCGCCTGCGCTGCCCGGCTGTCCGCCCGCGCCGACGCCGTTGCCGGAGCCCGAGTCGGAGCCGGAATCCGTGCCGCTGTCCGGAAGCGTGCCGTTCGGGGGCGTGCCGGTGGGGTCCCCGGTGTCGCCGGGGGTCTGGCCGTTGTTGGGCAACTCGGCGTCGCTGGGCAGCTCGTCGCGTCCCGGCGAGGTGCCGCCGCCCGGGCCGCCCTGGCCGTTCGGCGGCCGGCCGCCGGGCCCCTCGCCACCGCTGCCCGGGAAGCCGCCCTGGCCCCCTCCGTCGCGGCCCCCTCCCCCGCCGCCCGGGCCGCCCATGCCGCCGCCCGTCGTGGGGCCGGCGGTCGGGTTGGTGCCGCCCATGGCGCCGCCCGAACCGGACGGTACCGACCAGGCGTACGCCGCCGGGCCCGCCACCGCCGCGACGACGGCCGCCGCCATCGACACCGCCAGCAGCCGCAGCCGGCGCCCCGAACGGAAGACGAGCAGCCCGGCGATCGCCAGCGCCATGACCACCGCGACCGTCGGCCAGAGCCAGGTGTTCCAGCCCGAGGCGCGGCGCAGCAGCACGATCGCCCACACGCCCGTGACCCCGAGGGCGAGCGGCAGCACCCACACCCACCGCCGGTCGGTCCTGAAGGCGCGCAGCAGCATGACGCCGCCGCCCCCGCACAGCGCCGCGATGCCGGGTGCGAGCGCGGTCGTGTAGTACGGGTGCATGGTGCCCTCGGCCATGGAGAAGGTCAGGTAGTGCAGCGCCGTCCAGCCGCCCCAGAGCACCAGCGCGGCGCGCGTGAGGTCGGTGCGGGGTGCCTTGCCGCGCAGCACCAGACCGCCGACGAGTGCGATGCCCGCGAAGGGGAGCAGCCAGGAGATCTGGCCACCGAGGGCGTCGTTGAACATCCTGCCGATGCCCGCGGTGCCGGAGAATCCGCCGCCTCCACCGCCGCCCCCGCCCATGTTGCCGTCGCCGCCGAAGACCCGGCCGAGGCCGTTGTAGCCCATGATCAGGTCCCAGGCCGTGCCGTCCGTCGAACCGCCGATGTACGGCCGCTCGGAGGCCGGCACCAGGGACACCGCCGTCGCCCACCAGAAACTGGAGACGGCCAGCGTGACGGCGGCGAGCGCCAGGTTCCTGAGCCGCTTCGTCCAGCCGAGGTCCGTCGCGTACACGTAGACGAGGAAGACCGCCGGCAGAGCGATGTAGCCCTGGAGCATCTTCGTGTTGAACGCCAGTCCGAAGCACGCCGCCGACCCCAGCAGGGGAACCAGCCGCCCGTCACGGACGGCGCGCAGGCCCAGCGCCGCCCCGGCCACCATCAGGAACACCAGCAGGGTGTCGGGGTTGTTGTCCCGGTTGATGGCGACCGTGATCGGGGTCAGCGCCAGCACCAGCGCGGCGACCGCCGCAGCGCCGTGGCCCCACACCCGCTTCACCGAGCCGTGCAGGATCCAGATCGTCCCCAGGGCGGCCAGGACCATCGGCAGCATCATCTGCCAGGTCCCGTACCCGAAGAGGCGGCAGGAGAGCCCCATGACCATCAGGGCGAGGGGCGGCTTGTCGACGGTGAGGAAGTTCCCCGCGTCCAGCGAGCCGAAGAACCAGGCCTTCCAGCTCTCCGTGCCGCTGAGCACGGCGGCGCTGTAGAAGCTGTTCAGCCCGGCCCCGGACAGGTTCCAGGAGTACAGCCCGGCCGCCAGGGCGAGGATCGCCAGCAGGACCGGAAGCGACCATCGTGGCGCGCCGGGTGCGGCGGACGGTACGGGCGGCTCGGTGGCCGCGTGCAGTGGAGCGGTGGCAGATGTCACCACGCCACCGTGTCCACGCCCGATGGGCATGGGCTGTGCTCGGACTGGGGGCGGGCTGTGAATCCCGTGCCGGGAGGGTCACTCCTTGGTGGCCCATGGGGTGAGCAGGTCACGCAGCAGCTCGGCGAAGGCCGCGTCCAGGCTGCCCTCCCATTCCTCGTCGCCGACGGCCTCGGGGCAGAGGGCCGCGGGACGGGCGATCCAAAGAATCTTCCACGGCCGCGAGTGCAGAACGGGATCGCCCCAGATCCCGCCACGTGGAGCGAGCGGGTGCAGCAGATCGCCCACACGCTCTGTCACGACCCGCACCAGAGGACCGTCGGTCGTGGTGTGCGCCTTCGCCCTCGCCGTGAGTGAGGTACGCGCGACGGCAGCGGTCGTCGGATGGCGCCGGACGACCCGTACGACCTGCGCCAGGTGCTCGGCGATGCCGTCGACCGTGCCGTCGCTGGGGTGGGTGCGGTCCGCGACGACGAAGCTCTGCGCCAGTTCGACCGTCAGCGCGCGCAGGTGGAGCGCGGACGCGGTTTTCCAGTTCTCGTAGAGGAAGTTGCGCGAGGTCCCGCACGCGCGGGCGATGGCGGCCACGGACACGTCGAGGCCGTCGGAGCGCATGAGTGTACGCACCGTGCTGATCACGTGGCCTGTGCTGAGGGGGTTGCGGTCGTGCCAGGGGGCCGGGCTCATGGTCCCTATGGTCGGGAAAACGTGAGCACTTCGGAGGTTTTTGTCATGCGGCCACTCGTATGAGCGGGTGGAGGACAGGGAGGGTTGGATTGTTCACCGTTTTGAGGGAGAGGGGTGTCGCTTGAGGGCCGTGACGAACGACGCCCAGCCGGCCGCCGAGAACACCAGCGCCGGTCCCCCGGCACCTTCGAATCCCGCACGGGTATCCCGGATGCGTACGCGTCTACCACCTCCACACAACTGCCGGCCTCATTGCCGCTGTACGTGGACCGGCGCCAACCGACGAGTTCGGCCGCGTTCGCAATGTGCTCATACATCGTCTTCGTAGTCCTTCACCGTCGACTTGAGCAGGGCGAGCGTTTCACCTGATCTCCTTCGAGGATGCCCCGTCTTAGCCTCGATCGTTCATGAGTCCTCGTCGGTTCGCTGACGGGGACTCTGTGCTTGCGTGGTGCGGAATTTCGTGGGCTGGGGCAGGTTGGCGGCCCGGCTGTCGCGTCGGGTGGGCGCCGGGGTTCCACGGCTCCGGGATGTTGCTGTGGCTCGTCGGGACGGTCGGAGTCTCTGGTCAGCCGGGGTTTGGCAGGGCTGCGAGTCGCTGGATCGCGCGGGTGATCACATCAGTCCAGGGCCATCGGGCGGTGAAGCGGAGCCAGCGGCGGCGGCCGGTGGTGACCAGCTGGGCGGCGGCGGAGAACAGCCGCAGGCGAAGCCGTTTGGGCTCCCAGCGGCGGGTTTCTGCAGTCAGGGCGAGCATTGGCATCCAGGCGAGGAGGTCGAGTGCGATCTGGACGATCTCCAGCCAGATCCGGTTCTGTGCCATGTCGTGCAGGGGCAGATTGCGCAGTCCGGTGTCGCGGGCGCCTCGGATGCGGTCCTCGCAGCGGGCCCGGCGGCGGTGACGCAGTTCGAGGTCGGCGAGCTGGCCGCCTTGGGTGTTGGTCGCGAAGCAGGTGAGCCGAAGTCCGTCGAGGTCGGTGAAGCGCAACTGGGCGCCGGGGTGCGGCCGTTCTTTGCGGACGATCAGCCGCATGCCCTTGGGCCACGTGCTCAGGTCGGGGATGTCGGTGATCTCTGCGACCCAGGCGCCGGGCCGCTCGGTGCCGTCTGCGTCGTAGGCCGGTGTCCATGCCTTCTTCGGGATCTTCAGGACGGCCTGGTGGAGGGTGTCGGTGATGGTCATTCCGACGGAATACGACAGCCACCGGCCCCGGCGGGAGAGCCAGTCGAGGAAGGCATGGGTCCCGCCGGCGGAGTCGGTGCGGATCAGAGTCTGCCGGCCCCGCCGCAGGTGCTTGGGGAGTTGGGCCAGGGCGAGTTGGGCGGTTTCGATGTGGTCGGCGGCGGTGTTGGAGCCCGCGTTGCCGGGCCGCAGCAGCGCGGCCACCGGTTCCCCGGACCCGGCCTCGCCGTGGTCGACGAACGCGACGAGCGGATGATGGCCGAAGGTCTTCTTCCAGGTCGCGGTGGCATCCTGCTTCTCGGAGTGCGCCAGGACGAGGACGCCGTCGATGTCCACGATCACGGTGCCACCGGCGGCCGGACCATCCGCACCGGCCAACTCCCAGACCCGTAACCGCACTTCGGACCGCACCGACCGGATCGCGGTGAGAGCCTTCGGGCCGGCTGCAGCGAGAGCGTCGACGAGACGGGAGACCGTCGGATCGGAGGCAACGGGGCCGAACACATCGGGCTCGGCCCGCAGCATGCCGACGTCGGCCAGACAGTCCCCGCCGAGCGCGACGGCCAGAGCCACGTCCAGCAGGATCTTCCCCGGATCGTGCACCGCCCGCGGCTTGCGCCACGGCGCCAGTGCAGCCGATATCGCGGTGTCCAGCCCGGACTTGCGAACCGTCTCGACCAGCAGCACCGCCCCGGCCTGCGAGACCACCCCACGGCCGCCGCCCTCGACACGAACACACGGATACGACCCGCTACGCTTCTTCACCTGGAGAGTGCTTCTTTCCTCGCAGCTGACAGGACCCTCGACAAGTCCCATCGTTGCAGGTCAGCAGCACTCTCCGCTTATTTGATCAAGCCCCGGACAGACCCACTCGCGAAAGCGCGAGGTTAGGGCGGGGAGGAATCGAAGCTCCTGCGGAGCAGGGCAACCGGCGGAGTTTCGCCGCCGGGGCGAAAGGCCTGCTGCCTGTGTCCGCTCATGACGCGGATGCACTGGCAGCGACCCTGCGTGCCTGCAACCGGGCCGCGAACGCGGCCCAAGGTGGCGTTCGCGAACGGCCTCAAGCGCCGGAACGTGTTGCAGGATGCCGTGTACTACCGGATCAAGGCCGACTTTGATCTCGGGGCGCAGGCCGCCGTGCGCACGGTCAAGAAGGTGTGTGATACCTACGCCACGCTCAGGGCGAACCTGCGGGCCGGGAACTACGGACCACAGGGATCGAAGCGGCGGAACAAGGCCGAGGCGAAGCCGATCGGGTTCCATGAGACCTCGGCGCAGCCGTACGACGACCGGATTCTGACCGGGAACCTGGACGATCGGACCGTGTCCGTCTAGACGGTGGCCGGGCGGCTCAAGGGCGTCCCGTTCGTGTGCTCGCCCGAGGCGATGAAGCTCCTGGCCTCCCGCAAGGGCGAGTCGGACGGCTTCCTCGGCGTGGACCTCGGGATCGTCAACATCGCCACCACCAGCGACGGGCGGATCATGTCCGGCCGGCAGGCCAACCGGTACCGACAGCGCAAGCGTGACCTGCGCTCGAAGCTGCAGAAGAAGCGCACCAGGAGTGCGGCCCGTGTCCTCAAGCGCCAGCGGCGCAAGGAAGCCCGGTACGCCACCCAGCGCAACCACATCATCGCCAAGAAGCTCGTGACCACCGCTGAACGCACCTCCCGGGGTATCGGTCTGGAAGACCTGACCGGTATCCGGCAGAGGGTTACGGCCAAGAAGGACCAGCGGGCACGGCTTTCCTCCTGGGCGTTCGCCCAACTCGGCTCCTTTGTCGAGTACAAGGCCAAGCGGGCTGGTGTGCCCGTGGTCCACGTGGACCCGCGCAACACTTCCCGCCAGTGCTCGGAGTGCCGGCACACCCACCGGACCAACCGAGTGGATCAAGCAAGGTTCGTATGCCGGTCCTGCGGGACCGTGCTGCACGCGGACCACAACGGCTCCCGCAATATCGCCCACCGCGCCGATGCTGTGTGGCAGCGGGGCGCAGTCAACCGCCCCAGTACCGCCTAGCGGTACCGGACGCAGGGAACCACAGTGGGGCATCAGCTCTCACTCTGCCTGCAAGCCCGGCCCTTCAGGGCCGGGTAGTTGACGCAGGGACAGTGCATCGCTCAACGCGTGATGGTAGGCGCCCTGTCCGGCGACAGCGGCACGACGCCGGGCCCTGTGGTTCGCGGTGCACGGGATCGACCTCGGGCCGCGGGTGATCCACGGCGTGGAGGCCGCGCGGTGAACGACGGCACGCGCACCGCCCGGCTGCTGCCCTGGATGGGGTCCGAGGGCAAGCCCTGCTACCTGCTGACCGACGGCGACGGACCGCTGTCCCGGATCGCCGATGTCATCGAGACCACCCGACTCGACATGGTCCAAGACCTGCTGGACCACGCCGCCGACCTGCTCGTCGACGCGCGCGCGACGCCCGAACAGCTCCGCTTCCTGCTGACCCGGATGTGCGAGGCGCTGACGGACGTCCACCGGATCGCCGAGAGCCGGGGCATGCGGTTGCCCTGAACGCGGCGGTCAGTCGAGCAGTTTGGGCAGGGCCTCCTTGAGGGTCGTGAGCTGGGCGCGGTAGCCCGCGTTGAGCTCGGCCAGTTCTGGTGTGCCGAGGTTGTCCTTGAGGGCGCCCTGCCTGAGCGGCACCACGGCGGGCATCGCGCGGAACACCTCGGCCATCTCCTTCGCGTGCCGGCCCTTCTGGACGGCGGTCACCAGGTCCTCGAAGAGGTCCAGCTTCAGAGCCTGGATCCGTTGCCGCGGACTGTCCTTGTCCTTGAAGTCATCCTGGAGAGTCGGTTTGCGGCGGCCGGGATCCGCGATGAACTTCAGCACCCGCAGCGTCGCGTACAGCCGCCCGGCCAATCGCTGACCGCCTTCCCTCTGCTCTGGCATGGAGCATTACTTGCCATCCGGACGCCCCCGCATCCCACCTTTCGAAAAGCGGCCAACTTCCGTCCATCCCGTCGTCCTAGGGTGACGGCCATGCGCCCCAGAACCCTCCGTACCGCCCTCGCCGCCCTCACTGCGGGACTCGCGGCGGCCGGCTGCCTGACCGCCGCCGGACCGGCCGCCGCACAGGAGAGTCACCAGAGTCACCAGCGGAACGACTGCTCCCGCTCCGTCTCCCTCACCGGCTTCTCCGACGCCCTCGACAAGACGACGTACGACGAGACCTACGTCGGCAACCTCTCCGCCCTCACCCGCGACGGGCACCGCTCCCTGGCCGCGCTCTCCGACCGGTCCGAGCTGTTCCGGCTGGACGCCCGCACCCTGAGGCCGCGGGGCGTGATCACGCTGGCCGACGAGAAGGGCGCCGCGCTCGACTCCGAGGGACTGGTCGCCGACGGCGACGGTACGTACCTCGTCTCCTCCGAGACCGAGCCGTCCGTCCGCCGCTACTCCCGCACCGGCCGGATCCTCGACCGCCTCCCCGTGCCGGACGACCTCCGTACCGCTCCCGCGGGCCGCGCCCGGGCCAACGGCAGCTTCGAGGGGCTCACGCTCCTGCCCGGCGGGCGGACCCTGGTCGCCTCGATGGAGTACCCGCTCGACGGAGACCCGGCCGACCTGGTCCGTTTCCAGACCTGGCAGCGGACGCGGCACGGCGACTTCCGGCTCGGTGCCCAGTACACCTACCGGACGGACCCCGGGCTCGGCGTCTCCGAGGTCGCCGCGACGCCCGACGGACGCCTCCTCGTCCTGGAGCGCGGCTTCACCTCCGGTGTCGGCAACACCGTCCGCCTCCAGCTCGCCGACCGGCACCGCGGCGGCACCACGCTCGGCAAGACCCTTCTCGCCGACCTCGGCGACTGCCCCTCCCTCGGCGCCACCGCCAAGCAGCCCCAGCCCAACCCGCTCCTCGACAACTTCGAGGGGATGACCGTGACCGGCCGTTCCGGAGGCCGTCTCGACGTCCTCGTCGTCAGCGACGACAACCGGAACGACGTACAGACCACCCGCTTTCTCAGGCTCCGCGTGCGCGTCTGAAACAGTCCTCGAATGTTGCGGCGGGATGAAATCCCCGCTCGCCCGTGTTGGTGCCTTCCGGTAGATCAGATGAGCAGGACGACCGACCGGAGGGCACGGCGTGGACGCGCAACGGGGATGGGTACGACGACTGGCGGGGTACGCCTGGCGGTACCCGAAGGACGTCGTTCTCGCTCTCGGTGCGTCACTGGGCGGCATGGCCGTCATGGCCTTCGTCCCGCTGATCACCAAGGTGATCATCGACGACGTGATCGGCGACAAGACCAGGGACATGGCCGTCTGGGCCGGTCTCCTCGTCGGCGCAGCGGTCGTCGTCTACGTCCTGACGTACATCCGCCGCTACTACGGCGGCCGGCTCGCCCTCGACGTCCAGCACGACCTGCGCACCGGCATGTACGACACGATCACCCGGCTGGACGGGCGGCGGCAGGACGAGCTGTCGACCGGGCAGGTGGTCGGGCGGGCGACCAGTGACCTCCAGCTCATCCAGGGCCTGCTGTTCATGCTCCCGATGACCATCGGGAACGTCCTGCTCTTCCTGATCTCCCTCGTGATCATGGCGTGGCTGTCCCTGCCGCTCACCCTCGTCGCGCTGGCCGTCGCCCCGGCCCTGTGGTTCATCGCCCGCCGCAGCCGCACCCGCCTGCACCCCGCCACCTGGTACGCCCAGGCACAGGCCGCGGCCGTCGCCGGTGTGGTCGACGGCTCGGTGAGCGGCGTACGCGTGGTGAAGGGCTTCGGGCAGGAGGACCAGGAGACGGGGAAGCTCAGGGAGGTCGGGCGCAGGCTCTTCGCCGGGCGGCTGCGCACGATCAGGCTGAACGCCACCTACACCCCGGCCCTCCAGTCCGTCCCCGCGCTCGGGCAGGTCGCCATGCTGGCCCTCGGCGGCTGGCTGGCCGTACGCGGGCACATCACCCTCGGCACCTTCGTCGCCTTCTCCACCTACCTCGCCCAGCTCGTCGGCCCGGTCCGCATGCTCGCCATGGTGCTCACCGTCGGCCAGCAGGCCCGCGCCGGCACCGAGCGCGTCCTGGAGCTGATCGACACCGAGCCGGGCATCGAGGACGGCACGAAGACGCTGCCGGCCGACGCGCCCGCGACCGTCGAGTTCGACGACGTCGCCTTCGGCTACGCGGCGGCGTCTGCGGGGTCCGGGGAGTCCGGGGAGTCCGGGGCGTCCACGGTGTCCGCGGAGGGCAGGCCGGTCCTCGACGGGCTCTCCTTCGAGATCCGGGCCGGCGAGACCCTCGCCGTCGTCGGGTCCTCCGGTTCCGGCAAGTCCACGGTCTCGCTGCTCCTGCCGCGCTTCTACGACGTGACGCGCGGCGCCGTCCTCGTCGGCGGCCACGACGTGCGCGAGCTGACCCTCGAGTCGCTGCGGGCCGCCATCGGGCTGGTCCCCGAGGACTCCTTCCTCTTCTCCGACACCGTGCGCGCCAACATCGCGTACGGCCATCCCGACGCCACCGACGAGGAGATCGAGGCCGCCGCGCGGGCGGCGCAGGCGCACGGGTTCGTCACCGAGCTGCCCGACGGCTACGACACGACCGTCGGCGAGCACGGGCTGACCCTCTCCGGCGGCCAGCGCCAGCGCGTCGCGCTCGCCCGGGCGATCCTCACCGACCCCCGGCTGCTGGTCCTCGACGACGCCACGTCCGCCGTGGACGCCCGCGTGGAGCACGAGATCCACGAGGCGCTGAAGCAGGTCATGCGGGGCCGCACCACGCTCCTCATCGCCCACCGCCGCTCCACCCTGGGCCTCGCCGACCGCATCGCCGTCCTCGACCGCGGCCGCCTCGCCGACCTCGGCACCCACGAGGAACTCCAGCAGCGCTCCGCCCTCTACCGGCGCCTGCTCACCGACCCCGACGAGCTGGGCGGCGTCTCACCGGGGCACGCCCGGCCCGAGGCACCCGCGGAGGACACCTCCGTACGCGACGAGCTGGACGCCGAGTTCGACGCCGAACGCGGGGTCACGCCACGCCTGTGGACCGGCGACCGTACGCCCAAGGACACCGCGCTCGCCGGCACCCCCGCCACCCCGGAGCTGCTCGCCCAGGTCGACGCGCTGCCGCTGGCCGACGGGACCCCGGACATCGACGAGGCGCGGGCGGTCCGGCCCGAGTCGTCCTACGGCCTGCGGCGCCTGCTGCGCGGCTTCCGCGCACCGCTGCTGATCAGCCTCGCCCTCGTGGCCGTGGACGCGGGCATGGGGCTGCTGCTGCCGGTGCTGATCCGGCACGGCATCGACGACGGCGTCACCCAGGCCGCCCTCGGCGCGGTCTGGGCGGCCTCGCTGCTCGGACTGCTCGCCGTGCTCGCCCAGTGGACGGCGCAGACCGGCGAGATACGCATGACCGGCCGGACCGGGGAGCGGATCCTGTACTCGCTCCGCCTGAAGATCTTCGCCCAGCTCCAGCGGCTCGGCCTCGACTACTACGAGCGCGAGCTGACCGGCCGGATCATGACCCGGATGACGACGGACGTGGACGCGCTGTCGACGTTCCTGCAGACGGGGCTCGTCACCGCCTTCGTCTCGGTCGTCACCTTCTTCGGCATCCTGGTCGCCCTGCTGGTGATCGACGTGCAGCTCGCACTGATCGTCTTCGTGACCCTGCCGCCGCTGATCATCGCCACGTACTTCTTCCGCAAGGCCAGCGTGAAGGCCTACGAGCTGGCCCGGGAACGGGTGTCCACGGTCAACGCCGACCTCCAGGAGTCGGTGGCGGGACTGCGGATCGTGCAGGCCTTCGGGCGCGAGCGGGACGGCGGGCGGCGGTTCGCCGAGCGCAGCGACAGCTACCGGCAGGCCCGCATCCGCGGGCAGTGGCTGATCTCGATCTACTTCCCGTTCGTGCAGCTCCTCTCCTCGGGCGCCGCCGCGGTCGTGCTGATCGTGGGCGGCGGGCGGATCGACGACGCGACGCTGACGACCGGCGCGCTGGTGGCGTACCTCCTCTACATCGAACTGTTCTTCGCACCCGTCCAGCAGCTCTCCCAGGTCTTCGACGGCTACCAGCAGGCGTCCGTCTCCCTGGGCCGCATCCAGGAGCTGCTGCGCGAGCCGACCTCGACGCGGGCCGCCGACAAGCCGTCCGAGGTCACGTCCCTGCGCGGCGAGATCGCCTTCGAGGACGTGGACTTCAAGTACGGCGGTGACGACGCGGCGGAGACGGCCCTCACCGGCATCGACCTGCGCATCCCCGCCGGACAGACGGTCGCCTTCGTCGGCGAGACCGGCGCGGGCAAGTCGACCCTGGTGAAGCTGGTGGCCCGCTTCTACGACCCGACCGGCGGCCGGGTCACCGTCGACGGGCGGGACCTGCGCGCCCTCGACCTCACCTCCTACCGGCACCGGCTGGGCGTCGTCCCGCAGGAGGCGTACCTCTTCACCGGCACCGTCCGGGACGCCATCGCCTACGGCCGTCCGGACGCCACCGACGCCCAGGTGGAGGCGGCGGCGCGGGCGGTCGGCGCGCACGAGATGATCGCCACGCTCACGGGCGGCTACCTCCACGAGGTCGCCGAGCGGGGCCGCAACCTCTCCGCCGGACAACGGCAGTTGATCGCGCTGGCCCGCGCCGAGCTGGTCGACCCGGACGTCCTGCTCCTCGACGAGGCGACGGCGGCCCTGGACCTGGCCACGGAAGCCCAGGTCAACCAGGCCACCGACCGCGTCGCGGGACGCCGTACGACGCTCGTCGTCGCGCACCGGCTGACCACGGCCGCCCGCGCGGACCGGGTCGTCGTCATGGCCGACGGGCGGGTCGCCGAGGACGGTACACACGACGAACTGCTGGCACTCGACGGACGGTACGCGCGGCTGTGGCGGACCTTCGTCGGAGCGGCCGAACCGGAGGAGCCGGTCGGCGCGACCCGCTGACGCGCGCGGGTGACTGCCGAACGTTCGTCGAGGTGTCTGCCCCGTCAGGGTTGGGATCGTCCTGTCGGACAGCGGAGTTGTCCGGCCTACCGCCCCGAGCAGCCTGACGCCAAGCGGCGATGTCCGCAGGCGTGCGGGCACGGGGCGGCCAGGCAGCTCCGGCTGGATCCTCTGTTGACCCTGGTGTTCGCGCCCTGGTGTTCGCGCTGCTTGCTCCGATAGCTTCCGGCGGACATCTGTTTCACAGGGAGGGTGCATGCGCAAGGCGCTCAGATGGCTGCTGGCTCTCGTGGTGCTCATAGGCACCGTCAGCACGGCGGGCGCGGCCACCGCCGCCGAGCCGAAGGCCGTCGACATCAAGGACCGGCTGCTGTCCATACCGGGCATGAGCCTGATCGAGGAGAAGCCGTACACCGGCTACCGCTTCTTCGTCCTCAACTACACCCAGCCGGTGGACCACCGGCACCCGTCCAAGGGCACGTTCCAGCAGCGCATCACCGTGCTGCACAAGGACGTGAGCCGCCCGACGGTGTTCTACACCGGCGGCTACAACGTCTCCACGAACCCCAGCCGCCGCGAGCCGACCCAGATCGTGGACGGCAACCAGGTCTCCATGGAGTACCGCTACTTCACCCCGTCCCGGCCCGAGCCGGCCGACTGGTCCAAGCTGGACATCTGGCAGGCCGCCAGCGACCAGCACCGCATCTTCAAGGCCCTGAAGGGCATCTACTCGAAGAACTGGGTCTCCACCGGCGGCTCCAAGGGCGGCATGACCGCCACCTACTACGAGCGCTTCTACCCGCGCGACATGGACGGCGTCGTCGCCTACGTCGCCCCCAACGACGTGGTGAACCGCGAGGATTCGGCCTACGACCGCTTCTTCGCCGGCGTCGGCACCGAGGAGTGCCGCGACAAGCTGAACGGGGTGCAGCGCGAGGCGCTGGTGCGCCGGGCGCCGCTCGAGAAGAAGTACGCGGCGTACGCGGCCGAGAACGGCTACACCTTCGACACCATCGGCAACCTCGACCGCGCCTACGAGGCCGTCGTCCTCGACTACGTCTGGGGCTTCTGGCAGTACAGCACCCTCGCCGACTGCGCCGACATCCCGGCCGACGCCAAGAACGCCACCGACGAGGCGATCTGGGACTCCGTCAACACCATCTCCGGCTTCTCCGCGTACACCGACCAGGGTCTGGAGAGGTACACGCCGTACTACTACCAGGCGGGCACCCAGATGGGCGCACCGACGATCCACTTCCCGCACATCGAGAAGAAGTACATCCGCTACGGCTACCAGCCGCCGCGCAACTTCGTGCCCCGCTCGATCCCGATGCGGTTCGAGCCGTGGGCGATGTGGAACGTCGACCGCTGGGTGCGGCACCACGCCCGGCACATGCTGTTCGTGTACGGCGAGAACGACCCGTGGGGTGCCGAGCGCTTCCGCCTCGGCCACGGCGCGCGTGACTCCTACGTCATGACCGCGCCCGGCATGAACCACGGTGCGAACGTGGCCGGTCTGGTGCCCGACCAGAAGACACTGGCCACGGCCCGCATCCTGGACTGGGCGGGCGTCGCCTCCGCCAAGGTCCAGGAGGACCCGTCGGCGGCCAAGCCGCTGGCGACGTTCGACGCCGGGCTGGACAAGCGGGACGTCGAGCGCGAGCCGGCGCTGCGTCCGTAGCACGACCGGCACGGTGACTGTGCCCGGCCGCCGCTCACAGCGGCCGGGCACAGCCCACCGGACGGTCGCCGCCGATACGGACGTACAGGGTGGTGGAGGCGGGGCAGTCGGCCCGTTCGACGACCGCCCGGACCACCTGGTACTGCGGCTTCTTCTCCCCCGTGCCGTCGCACGAGGTCTCCCGGACCTTGCCGCCCCCTGTGTCGCCGGTGCCGACGGTGTCGCGGACGCAGTCGCCGACGATGGTGCGCGGTCCGCCCCCGGCGCCCGGATCTCCGGGGTGCGGTGGGAGGAGCTTGCGCATGCAGGCGTACCCCCGGGGCACGGTCCCGTCGCCGTCCTCGTCGGCGGAGGGGCGCTGCTCGCTGATGTGCAGCACGAAGTCGGTGGTGGCGGGGCACGGCGGTCCGGCGCTCGCCCGGCCGTCCTCCCGGGCCACGACCCGCGCCGCCGCCCGCTCGCTGTCGCAGGACACCTCGGTGGTGCTCACCGTCCCGAACGAGCTGCACTCGTCGATCGCCAGGAACACCGCCCCGTACCCGGACCGCCGCGCGTCGGCGGACGCCCCCGCCGAGACCGTCCCTTCCCCGCCGGAGTCCCCGCCCGAGTCCCCGTCCCCCGGGCCCGACAGGCCCTGGCAGCTCGTCAGCAGCACGGCGGCCAGCGCCGACAGCGCGCACCACACCCCCGCGGCCCCTCGCTCACGCATCGCCGTCCCCCCCGGATTCCCCGGTCCAGCGTGACCCGCGGCCACGGGCGCACGCCAGCCGCGCGGGAGGCTTTGCGCACAGGCGCCGGGGCCGCCCCCGGCGTGCGACGTAGCCCGCACTACGCCCCCACACCCGGCTGGGATCGGTGACGCCCGGCCAGGTCGGCTACGCCCGGCCATACCCGGCCAGGTCTGGCTAGGCCTGGTCACGCCCGGCGACGCCCGGCTAGGTCCGGCGACGCTCGGCTGGGATCGGTGACGCCCGGCCAGGTCGGCTACGCCCGGCCATGCCCGGCCACGGACTGGCTGGGACCGGTGACGCCCGGCCAGGACGGGTCAGGACGGGCCAGGACCGGTGACGCCCGGCCAGGTCGGCTACGCCCGGCCATGCCCGGCCACGGACTGGCTGGGACCGGTGACGCCCGGCCAGGACGGGTCAGGACGGGCCAGGACCGGTGACGCTCGGCTGGGATCGGTGACGCCTGGCCGGGCCCGGCCAGGCCCGGCGGCGCCCGGCCAGGCCCGGCGGCGCCCGGCCAGGCCCGGCGGCGCCCGGCTGGGATCGGCGGCGTCCGGCCAGGACCGGCGACGCCTGGTCACGCCCGGCCGGGCCCGGCTAGGTCTGGCCGCGCCCGGCTGGGATTGGTGGCGCGCGGCCAGGACGGGTCAGGACGGGCCGCGATCGGCGGCGCCCGGCCAGGACCGGCCGCGCCCGGCTACGACCGGTACGACAGCCCGTGTCCGAGTGGGAAGAGCACCGTGTCCGGATCGTCCGCGCGCACCACCGGCACGGGCAGCTTCCCGCGGGGCCGTGCCCGCCCGGCGATCACCCGGGCCGCCGCCCGCACCTCGACGTCGGTCCAGGAGTAGGCGGCGAGGAAGGCGGGGACACCGGGGAGCTGGGCCACGTCGTACGGGTTGCGGACGGCGACCGCGACGACCGGCTTCCCGGTCTCCAGCAGCCGCGCGACGAGCGTGCGCTGGCTGCTGCCCGCGGTCACGTTGTACGTGGCGACGACCACCGCGTCGGCTTCCCCGGCCGCCGCGACCGCCTGGTCGACGACGGCGGCGGAGGGCGCGGTGCCGGTGGACAGGGAGGTGGCCCTGAAGCCCAGCTCGTTCAGCTCGCCCGCGAGAACACCGGTGGGCGGCCCGGTCGTGCCCGAGGGCGAGGCCGGGTCCGCGCCCACGACGAGCACGTGGCGATGCCTCCTGCGTGACAGCGGCAGCAGCCGCTCCTCGTTGACCAGCAGCGTGGTGGTCCGTTCGGCGATCCGGTCGGCCGCGGCCAGATGACCCCGGGTGCCGACCGTGCGGTCGACGTCCCGGCGGCTGGTGCAGGCGTCCCGGAACAGCCCCAGCTTCGCCTTCAGCCGCAGCACGCGCAGGATCGATTCGTCGAGCCGAGCCTCGGTGAGCTCGCCCTCCCGTACGGCCGTCAGGACCGCGTTCCAGGCGAGCGGCAGGTCCGGCGGATTGAGCAGTTGGTCGACACCAGCCTTCAGCGCCAGCACCGGCACCCGTGCGTCGCCGTACTTGGTCCGCACGCCCTGCATGCCGAGCGAGTCGGTGACCACGACCCCGTCGTAGCCCAGTTCCTCGCGCAGGATGCCGGTGAGGATGGCGGGGGAGAGGGTGGCCGGGTCGCCGGAGTCGTCGAGCGCGGGGACCATCAGATGGGCGGTCATGATCGCGTCGATCCCGGCCTCGATCGCCGCGCGGAAGGGCGGCGCGTCCAGCTCCTCCCACTGCTCGCGGCTGTGCGTGATCACCGGGAACCCGGTGTGGCTGTCGGTGGCGGTGTCGCCGTGCCCGGGGAAGTGCTTGGCGCACGCGGCGACGCCGGACCGCTGATATCCCGTCACCTCGGCGGCCACGAGTTCAGCCACGGCGGCCGGATCGGCGCCGAAGGACCGTACGCCGATCACGGGGTTGGCCGGGTTGACGTTCACGTCGGCCACGGGGGAGTAGTCCTGGCGGATGCCCATCGCGTGCAGCTCGGCGCCCGCGATCCGGCCGAGCGTGCGGGCGTCGGAGCGCGACCCGCCCGCCCCGACGGCCATCGCGCCCGGGAAGAGGGTGGCGGGCTCGCCCACGCGGGCCACGATGCCGTGCTCCTGGTCGGTGGAGATCAGCACGGGCAGGCCGCGGGGCAGCTCCAGGGACGCCTTCTGGATGCCGTTGGACAGGTCGGCGATCTGGTGCGGGTCGCGGGTGTTGTGCGCCCAGGTGAAGTAGATGATGCCGCCGACGCGGTACTTGGTGACCAGCTCGGCCGCCGTGCGGACGCCGATCTCCTCGAGGTTGGCGTCGATGTCGGCCTGGTCGGGGTCGGTGGCCGAGTGGCCGTAGACCCGCATGACGAAGAGCTGACCGACCTTCTCCTCCAGCGTCATGCGGGAGATGAGGGTGCGGAGCTTGTCGTCGCCGGGCCCGCGGGCGTCGGCGTACGCCGTGCCGCCCCCGGCCGCCAGGGCCGCGGTGACGACCGCGGTGGCGGTGAGGACGGTACGTCTGGAGGGCTGTGCGGTGCTTCCCGTGCCGGCCGTGCTGCTGTGGTGCACGTGCGCTCCTTCCGGAGAGCTGGTGAAGGAAACTGCCAAGGAGTCACCAATATCCGGGAAGTTTCTGCCAGTCAAGGGAGCGCACACGAGTCACCCGAAGCCACGCCGGGCGAGCGGGAGGGGCCGCCGCCGGCGCAGGGAGGGGTCGCGCCGACGACGGCGTGCGGGCCGGCCGCGGTACGGCGGAGAGGTGGGTCGGCGATCGCAGCCGGCAGCGAGGCCGACACCGCACCGCGAAGACTCGCCCGGCGACGCACGCATTGGACGACCGCGACGGGGGGTCGGTTCCCGGCCGGGCGCGGTTCCCCAAGTCGGTGCGGGCGGGGCAGGCGGGGCGGGTGGGAGCGGGTGGGATACGTGATCCCGGCGCGGGTGGGCGTCGGCCGGGGCGGGGTGTCGGCGCGGTGCGTGGGTGTGGCCGGGACGGGGGCGCCGCCGCGGTACGTGGGTGTGGCCAGGGCGGGGTGAGTGAGGCGCGCGGAGTCGGGCGGGCGGGACGGACGGTTGTCGGCCGCGACCGGCCGCCAGGAATTCGCTGGACGGCCCGCGGCCCCCACTGAAGAATCCGTCCGATGACATTCACCCTGAACGCCCCGGTCCTAGAAGGCACGCTGGTACGACTGGAGCCGCTGGGCCACCGGCACGCGGCCGATCTGGCGCAGGCGGCGGCGGAGGACCGCGGCACCTACGCGTACACGTGGGTGCCGGGGGCCGACGAGGTCGGCGCGTACATCGACGCCCAGTTGGCCCGGGCGGCCACGGGACGGCTGGCGCCCTACGCGCAGGTGTCCCGCGCCACCGGCCGGGCGGTCGGCGCCACCTCCTACTGGGAACCCCGCTCCTGGCTCACGGACGACGCGCTCGACGCCGTCGAGGTCGGCTTCACCTGGCTCGCCCGCTCCACGCAGGGCACGGGCGTGAACGCCGAGGCCAAGCTGCTCCTGTTCCGCCACGCCTTCGAGGTCTGGCAGGTGTCCCGGGTCGACCTGAAGACCGACGCCCGCAACGCCCGTTCCCGCGCCGCGATCGAGAAGACCGGCGCCCGCTTCGAGGGCGTCCTGCGCAACTGGTCCCGCTCCTCGGCGCCGGGCGAGGAGGGCCGGCTGCGCGACTCCGCGATCTACTCCATCACGGCGGCGGAGTGGCCGGGCTGCCGGGAGGGGCTGGAGCGCCGGGTGGGCTCGGCGGCGGTTTCGTCCGGGCTCACGCCGCGTCCGTGAGGAGCCGCGCGAGGTGCTCCCGGCCGCCCGCCAGCAGCCCGGGCAACGGGGCGGCCGACTCGTACCACCGCTTCTCGTACTCCCAGCACAGCCAGCCGTCCCAGCCGTGCCGGGAGAGCACGTCCACCACCTCGGTGAGCGGCAGGACGCCGGCGCCCAGCGGCAGTGGAGTGGTGTCGTCGGCGGAGGCGATGTCCTTGACCTGGACGTAGCCCAGGTGCGGGGAGAGCGCCGCGTACGAGTCGGAGGGCTGCTCGCCGCCCAGCCAGGTGTGCATCACGTCCCACAGGGCGCCGACCTGAAGGTGCCCGACCAGCCCGAGGACGCGCATCGCGTCGGCGCCGGTGCGGTGCGAGTCGTGGGTCTCCAGCAGGATGCGTACGCCGAGCTCGGCGGCGTACTCGGCGGCCGTCCCCAGTCGCCGGGCGGCCACCGCGTCGGCCTCCTCGGCGCTCTGCTCGGTGCCGCCGCCGGGGAAGACCCGGACGTACGGGGCGCCCAGGTCACGGGCGAGATCGAGCAGGTCGCGCACCTCGGCGATCACGGCGTCGTCGTCACCGGGCGCGGCGACCCGCGCGTACCCCGCCAGGCCCAGCGGCTCGACACCCGCCGCCTTGAACTCGGCCGCCACCGCAGCCCGTTCGCCGGGCGTCAGGCCCGGGTGCACCGGTTCCTCCGGATGGGCGCGCAACTCCACCCCGTGGTAGCCGTACGCGGTCGCGAGCCCCAGCACATCGGTCAGGGGCAGGCCGGGAACACCGAGGGTGGAGAACGCCAGCTTCATGACCCCGGAGCGTACCCGCCACCACGCCCCGCACTCCTGCCCGTCGCTTCGGTGTCGCGGGGGAGCAACCCCGGCCCGTCACATCACGACGCAGGCGGGGCACTCTCAGCCCGGTGCCCGGTCACATCACGACGCAGGCCGGCAATCCCAGCCCGTCCGGCGCTTGAGGACGAGGCCGTCCAGGCCGAAGCGGGGGTCTGGGGGCGGCAGCCCCCAGCAGCGCCCACCCCAACGCGGGCCACCGCGAAACCAACGGCCGGTATCAAACCCGCGGCCGTCCGGAGGACCCCCGCACCATCAACTCCCCCCGCACCGTGGCGATCCCGCCCACCGGTGCCTCCTCCCGCCCCATCGCGACCCGCCCCGCCCGCGCCCCCGCCTCCGCCAGCGGCAGCCGGACCGTCGTCAGCGCGGGCACCGCGTCGATGCTGAACGGCAGGTCGTCGAAGCCGGCCACGGACACGTCGTCAGGGATCCGCAGCCCCGAGTCGCGCAGCGCCGCGCACGCGCCCAGCGCGACGGAGTCGTTCGCGGCGACGACCGCGGTCAGCGTCGGGTCCCGGCGCAGCAGCTCCAGCGTCGCCTCGTAACCGGCCTGCCGGTCGTAGCGGCCGTGGACCGTCCAGCGGGGATCCTCCTCGATGCCGTGCGCGGCGAGCGCGGTGCGGTGGCCCTCCAGCCGGTGCCGGGTCGTGGTCCGTTCCTCCGGACCCGCGATGTAGCCGAGCCGCCGGTGCCCGAGGCCGATGAGATGCTCGGTCAGTTCCCGGCCGCCCCCGCGGTTGTCGAAGGTCAGCGCGATCGCCCCGGTGTCCGGCGCCGGCGGCCGCCCGCACAGCACCACCCGCGTCCCGGCCTCCGTGAGCTTGCGCAGCTTCGCCGCCACGGCAGCCTGGTGGACCGCGTCCTCCATCGCGCCACCGGTCAGCACGACGGCCGCCGCCCGCTGGCGTTGCAGCAGCGTGAGGTAGGTCAGCTCGCGTTCCGGGGTGCCGCCGGTGTTGCAGACCACGGCGAGTCTCTCGCCGCCCGCTCTGCCGCCGGGGCCCCCGATCTCGGACTGGACGGCGCCGGCCATGATGCCGAAGAAGGGGTCGGCGATGTCGTTGACCAGGATGCCCACCAGGTCGGACGTCGCCGCGGCCAGCGCGCTCGCGGGGCCGTTGAGGACGTAGTCCAGCTCGTCGACCGCCTTGAGCACCCGCTCCCGGGTGGAGGCGGCCACGGGATAGTTCCCGTTCAGCACGCGCGACACCGTCGCGGGGGAGACCTGGGCGCGGGCCGCCACGTCCGCCAGTGTCACCGTCATGTCCTCGTCCTCCGCATCGCGCGTGTGTCTGTGCCGAACGCCGTTCCCGGGTGACCTTACGGCCACGCCTCGCCGTCGTTCGCCCCCTCGAACAACTCACCCCGGCTGCGGTCTTGTCCAGACCACTGTTCACAGGCTAGCTTCGTTATACATAGAAAGCGCTTGCTGTATGGCTCGATCCGTAGCTTGCGGCATGGCTCGTACGAAGGGAATGACGTGACACGCAAGACGGTGCGTATCGCCATGAACGGCGTGACCGGGCGCATGGGCTACCGCCAGCACCTGGTCCGCTCCATCCTGGCGCTGCGCGAACAGGGCGGCCTCGACCTCGGCGACGGCACCGTGCTGTGGCCGGAGCCGGTCCTGGTGGGCCGCCGCGAGCACGCGCTGCGGGCGCTGGCCGACCGGCACGGGCTCGACGCCATCTCCACGGACCTGGACGCGGTCCTCGCCGACGACGGCATCGACATCTACTTCGACGCCCAGGTGACCTCCGCCCGCGAGGAGTCGATCAAGAAGGCGATCGCCGCGGGCAAGCACGTCTACACCGAGAAGCCGACGGCCACCGGCCTGGACGGCGCCCTGGAACTCGCCCGCCTCGCCGGGGCGAAGGGCATCAAGCACGGCGTCGTCCAGGACAAGCTCTTCCTGCCCGGCCTGCGCAAGCTCAAGCGCCTCATCGACGGCGGCTTCTTCGGCCGGATCCTGTCCGTGCGCGGCGAGTTCGGCTACTGGGTCTTCGAGGGCGACTGGCAGGAGGCCCAGCGCCCCTCCTGGAACTACCGCACCGAGGACGGCGGCGGCATCGTCGTCGACATGTTCCCGCACTGGGAGTACGTCCTGCACGAGCTGTTCGGCCGCGTGAAGTCCGTCCAGGCCCTCACCGCCACCCACATCCCCGAGCGCTGGGACGAGAACGGCAAGCCCTACGACGCCACCGCCGACGACGCCGCCTACGGCGTCTTCGAACTCGACGGCGGCACGATCGCGCAGATCAACTCCTCCTGGGCCGTCCGCGTCAACCGCGACGAACTGGTCGAGTTCCAGGTCGACGGCACCGAGGGCTCCGCGGTCGCCGGACTGCGGGGCTGCCGCGTCCAGCACCGCTCCGCCACCCCCAAGCCGGTCTGGAACCCGGACATCCCCGCCACCGAGGCCTTCCGCGACCAGTGGCAGGAGGTCCCCGACAATGGCGACTTCGACAACGGCTTCAAGGCCCAGTGGGAGCTGTTCCTGCGCCACGTCTACGCCGACGCCCCCTACCACTGGGACCTGCTGGCCGGCGCCCGCGGCGTCCAGCTCGCCGAACTGGGCCTGAAGTCCTCCGCCGAGGGCCGCCGCTTCGACGTACCGGAGATCGCCCTGTGACCCTCCACCTCCCCGACGCGCACGGCAACCTGCGCGCCCACGAACCGCGCACCGAGCCTCTGGCCTTCTCCGGGGGAAGCGCTTTCACCTCTCGTACGGTCTTCTCGGCCGCGCACGTCGTCGCCGACCCGTACGCGGACACCACCCCCGACGGGCCCGCCGCCGTCGACTGGGACGCCACCCTCGCCTTCCGCCGCCACCTGTGGTCCCACGGACTCGGCGTCGCCGAGGCGATGGACACCGCCCAGCGCGGCATGGGCCTGGACTGGGCCGGGGCGGCCGAGCTGATCCGCCGTTCCGCAGCCGAGGCGAGGGCGACCGGCGGCCGCATCGCGTGCGGCGTCGGCACGGACCAGCTCACCGCCACCGCCGCCGGTACCGCCACCGCCACCACCACCGCCGAGGTCCGGACGGCGTACGAGGAACAACTGGCCGTCGTGGAGGAGTCCGGCGCCCAGGCCATCCTGATGGCCTCCCGCGCCCTCGCCGCGACCGCGAAGGGCCCGGAGGACTACCTGGAGGTCTACGGCCACCTCCTGCGCCAGGCCGCCGAACCGGTGATCCTGCACTGGCTGGGCCCGATGTTCGACCCGGCCCTGGAGGGCTACTGGGGCTCGTCCGACCTCGACGCGGCGACGGACACCTTCCTGGAGGTCATCGCCGCCCACCCCGACAAGGTCGACGGCATCAAGGTCTCCCTCCTGGACGCCCAGCGCGAGATCGACCTGCGCCGCCGCCTGCCGCAGGGCGTGCGCTGCTACACCGGCGACGACTTCAACTACCCCGAGCTGATCGCGGGCGACGACCACGGCTTCAGCCACGCCCTGCTGGGCATCTTCGACCCGCTGGGCCCACTGGCCGCCGAGGCGGTCCGCGTCCTGGACACGGGCAACACGGACGGCTTCCGCGCCCTCCTCGACCCCACCGTCGAACTCTCCCGCCACCTCTTCCGGGCTCCCACCCGCTACTACAAGACGGGCGTGGTCTTCCTCGCCTGGCTGTCCGGCCACCAGAGCCACTTCACGATGGTCGGCGGCCTCCAGTCGGCCCGCTCCCTGCCGCACCTCGCCCGCGCCTACGAACTCGCCGACGGCCTGGGCCTGTTCCCGGACCCGAAGCTCGCCGAGGAGCGCATGCGGAACCTGCTGAGCCTGTACGGAGTGGACCAGTGAGCGACGACGACACCAAGCCCGACCTGAGCCGCTTCAGCATCAACCAGATGACGGTCAAGCAGCTCTCCCTGCCCGAACTGACCACCGCATGCCGCGAACTCGGCATCGGCAACCTCGGCCTGTGGCGCGAACCCGTCCAGGCCTACGGCGTCGAGGCGGCCGCCAAACTGGTCCGCGACGCCGGCCTGAACGTCACCACCCTCTGCCGCGGCGGCTTCCTCACGGCCGTCGATCCGGACGAGCGTGCGAACGCCCTGGCCGACAACCGCCGAGCCGTCGACGAGGCCGCCACCCTCGGCACCGACACCCTCGTCCTGGTCTCCGGCGGCCTCCCGCCCGGCGACAAGGACCTGCGCGCCGCCCGCGAACGCATCGCCGACGCGCTGGCCGAGCTGGGCCCCTACGCCGAACAGCACGGCGTACGCCTCGCCATCGAGCCGCTGCACCCCATGTACGCCTCCGACCGCTGTGTGGTCTCCACCCTCACCCAGGCCCTGGACCTCGCGGAACGTTTCCCGGCCCACCAGGTCGGCGTCACCGTCGACACGTACCACATCTGGTGGGACGACCGGGCCCCCGGCCAGATCGCCCGCGCGGGCGCGTGCGGCCGCATCCACACCTTCCAGCTCGCCGACTGGACCACCCCCCTGCCCGAGGGCGTCCTCAACGGCCGCGGCCAGATCGGCGACGGCGCGATCGACATGCGGGAGTGGAGGGGATACGTGGAGGCGGCCGGGTACACCGGCGCCATCGAGGTCGAGCTGTTCAACGAGGGGCTGTGGGCGCGCGACGGGCGTGAGGTGCTGGCCGAGACGGCGGCACGGTTCGCCGCGCACGCGGGGGACGCGGGAGACGTGGGCGGCGCGGGCGGCGCGGTCGGCGCGGGGCCCGAAAAATAATCCCGGCGACCCGTGCAACCCTTTCGCGGGACGGCGGGTCGTACTTGGCATCAGAGCTCCCGTGGGGGTACCCGGGGGGGAATTCACGGGGTTCTGAAGGGGAGGGGAAACCCGAGAGGGCCCGGTCGACGGACCGGGCCCTCTCGAATTATGTCCGGGGCTGTCAGAAGAAGACCCCGCACCGCAGCAGTACGTTCGCGTACGGCCGGGCCTCCCCGGTGCGGACGATCAGGCGCGCGCCCGCCGACAGCTCCTTCAGCCGCTCGTGCGGGACGAGTTCGAGCGCGGGGAAGTGCCGGTCGAGCAGCGCGGTGGCGTCCGCGTTGGCGGCGCGGACCTCCGTCGCCGCCGTCGCGCCCTCGACGACCAGCTCGGCCAGCAGGCCGTCCAGCACCTCCGCGAAGCCCGGCACCCCGGCCCGGAAGGCCAGGTCGACGACGCGCGGCCCGTCGGGGACGGGCATCCCCGCGTCGCACACCAGGACGCCGTCCCCGTGCCCCAGCTCGGCGAGGGCCCCCGCGAGATGGCGGTTGAGTATGCCTGCCTTCTTCACAGCGCCCCGGCCTCCAGTGCCTCGGCCTCCGCCGCCGTCGGGTACGACTCCTGCGCGCCCGCCTTCGTGACCGCCGCCGCGCCCACCCGGGCCGCGTAGGCCGCCGCTTGGGCGAGCGACTCGCCGGTGCCGAGGCGCCAGGCCAGCGCCGCGGTGAAGGCGTCGCCCGCGCCCGTCGTGTCCACGGCCGCCACCTTCACGGACGGCACCCGGACCACGCCCTGGGCCGCCGACGCGACCAGCGCGCCCTCGGCGCCCAGGGTCACGACCACCGAGCGCGGGCCCTTGGCCAGCAGGACGCGGGCCCAGTCCTCGGGGCGCTCGCCGACCAGCGAGTCCCCGAGGATCACCTTCGCCTCGTGCTCGTTGACGATCAGCGGGTCGCAGGCGGCCAGCACCTCCTGCGGCAGGGGGCGCGGCGGTGACGGGTTCAGCACGAAGCGGCTGTCCGGCGCGAGCGAGCGGACCACCTCCACGACCGTCTCCAGCGGGATCTCCAACTGCGCGGAGACCACCCGGGAGGCGTGGAAGAGGCTGGCCGCGGCACGCACGTCCCCCGGTGCCAGCCGGCCGTTGGCGCCCGGCGAGACCACGATGCTGTTGTCCCCGGACGGGTCGACGGTGATCAGCGCGACACCGGTCGGGGCCCCGCCCACCAGCACACCGACCGTGTCGACGCCGGCCGCCCGCTGCGAGTCCAGCAGCAGCCGGCCGTAGTCGTCGTCGCCGACCCGGGCCAGCAGGGCCGTACGGGCACCGAGCCGGGCGGCGGCGACGGCCTGGTTGCCGCCCTTGCCGCCCGGGTGGACGGCCAGGTCGGAGCCGAGCACCGTCTCGCCCGCCGCCGGCCGCCGCTCGACACCGATCACCAGGTCGGCGTTGGCCGACCCGACGACCAGCAGGTCGTAGTCGTACATCAATCGTTCTCCGATTCGAGTGATTCCCGCTGGCTTCCGCCGGGTCCCGATGGCCGGTCTCAGCCCTCGAAGGGCCGGTCTCAGCCCTCGAAGCCGGCCACGTTCTCCTTTGTGACCACCTTCACCGGCACCTTCACCGTCTTCTCCACCTTCTTGTCCTCGGCAGCCCGCACCGCGTTCTGTACTGCGATCCTGCCCAGTTCCTTCGGCTGCTGCGCCACGGACGCGTACAACGTGCCCTCCTGGACCGCCTCCAGCCCGTCCGGGGTGCCGTCGAAGCCGACGACCTGGACCGACTTGCCGGCCTTGGAGCCCAGCGCCTTGATCGCGCCGAGTGCCATCTCGTCGTTCTCCGCGAAGACGCCGTCGATGTCGGGGTGCGCCTGGAGCAGGTTCGTCATCACGTCCAGGCCCTTGGTGCGGTCGAAGTCCGCGGGCTGCTTGGCGACGACCTTGATGCCCGGGTACTCCTTCAGCCCGGCCGCGAAGCCCGCCCCGCGCTCCCGGCTGGCGGAGGTGCCGGCCTGGCCCTGGAGGATGACGATGGTGCCCCTGCCGCCGAGCTTCTCGGCGAGCGCCTTGGCGCCCAGTTGACCGCCCTCGACGTTGTCGGAGGCGACCAGCGCGGACGTGTCCGCCTTGTTGACGCCGCGGTCCACGGCGATGACGGGGATGTCGTCCTTGTTCGCCAGGAGCACCGAGGGGCCCGCCGCGTCGGAGTCCACCGGGTTGACGATGATCGAGGACAGGCTCCCGCTGACGAAGTTCTGTAGCTGGTTGGCCTGCTGGGAGGCGTCGTTCTGGGCGTCCGTGACGGTCAGGTCCACGCCCAGCTTCTTCGCCTCCTCCTGCGCTCCGTCCTTGATCTGCACGAAGAACGGGTTGTTGAGGGTCGACAGCGACAGCCCGATCTTCTGGTTCTTGCCGTCCGAGGAGTCGTTGTGCAGCAGCGAGGTCGCGCCGACGACGGCCACCGCGACAACGGCCGCGATCACGTACGTGAGTGCCTGCTTGCCCTTGCCGCTCCCGCCCCCGCTCCCACCGGCCCCGGCCGCCGGCGTGACCGCGCCCGCCTTGCGCCGCAGCGTGTCGAAGAGCACCGCCAGCGCGATGACGACACCGATGACGACCTGCTGCCAGAACGCGGAGACGGACAGCAGGTTGAGGCCGTTGCGCAGCACCGCCAGTATCAGCGCTCCGACGAGCGTGCCGGACGCCTTGCCCGTGCCGCCCGCCAGCGAGGCACCGCCGATGACGACGGCGGCGATGGCGTCCAGCTCGTAGCCCTGCGCGGCCTGCGGCTGCGCGGAGGAGAGCCGGGAGGCGAGCACGATGCCCGCGGCGGCGGCGAACAGACCGGAGAAGGCGTAGATGGCGAGCTTCTGCCGCTTCACCCGCAGCCCGGACAGCCGCGCGGCCTCCTCGTTGCCGCCGATGGCGTACATGGACCGGCCGATGTAGGTCCGCCCGAGTACGAAGGCGGTGATCAGCCCCATCACGATCATCACGAGGACCGGCACGGGCAGCCACCCGCCGAGCGTGTCACCGAGGTGCGAGACCGAGTCGGGGAAGTCGATCGGCGAGCCCTGCGAGACGACCAGCGACAGACCGCGGCCCACCGACAGCATGGCGAGCGTCGCGATGAACGGCGGCAGCTTCCCGTACGAGATGAGGAAGCCGTTGACCAGGCCGCACGCGATGCCGGTCGCGATGGACAGCAAAACCGCAAGCGCGACCGGTATCCCGGCCTCGGTGGCGCTCCACGCCAGCACGGTGGCCGACAGCGCGGCGACCGAGCCGACCGACAGGTCGATGCCCGCCGAGACGATGACGAAGGTGACGCCGAAGGCGAGGATCGCGGTGACGGCGGCCTGGACACCGACGTTGAGGAGGTTGTCGGCGGTCAGGAAGTCCCCGGACAGCGCCGACATGGCGATGACGAGGACGATCAGCGCGGTGAGCGCGCCGTTGTCGAGCAGCAGGCGGCGCAGCCCGCCCATGGCGCCGCCCTGCGCGCCCGGCTTGCTCTTGAGCGTGTCAGTGGCCACGGGAGGCCTCCGTTCCGTCTGTTCCGTCTGTTCCGTCTGTGGCGTCTGTGCCGTTGGTGTGAGTGCTGACGGCGAGGGCCATCACGGCGTCCTGGGTGGCCTGTTCGGCGGGGAGTTCACCCGCGACGCGCCCCTGCGCCATCACGACCACCCGGTCGCTCATGCCGAGCACCTCGGGCAGATCGCTCGAGATCATGAGTACGGCGGCACCGGCGGCCGTCAGTTCGTTGATGAGCTGGTAGATCTCGACCTTGGCGCCGACGTCGATGCCGCGCGTCGGCTCGTCGAGGATCAGCACCTTGGTGTTCGCCAGCAGCCACTTGCCGATGACGACCTTCTGCTGGTTGCCGCCGGACAGCGTCCGCGCGTGCTGCCCGAGCCCGGCCATCCGCACCCCGAGCTGCCCGGCGATCCGCTCGGCCGCCGCGTGCTGCCCCTTGAGGTCGACGAGCCCGCCGCGGGCGCTGGACCGGAGGGTGACGAGACCGAGGTTGTCCTCGACGGAGGCGTCGAGCACCAGCCCCTGCCCCTTGCGGTCCTCGGGCACGAGCCCGATCCCGGCGGCCATGGCGGCGTTCACGTCGTGGCGCCGGAGCGCGGTGCCCGCGACGTGCACGGTCCCCGCGTCGTACGGGTCGGCCCCGAACACCGCCCGGACCACCTCCGTCCGCCCGGCCCCGACCAGCCCCGCGATGCCGACGACCTCACCGGCCCGCACCTCGAAACCGACGTCGTGGAAGACACCGTCCCGGGTGAGCCCCTCCACCTTGAGCAGGGGCTCACCGGCGTCGGTGCGCTCGCGCGGGTACTGCTGCTCGATGGAACGGCCGACCATGAGCCGTACCAGTTCGTCCTCGGGCGTGCCGGCGGGCACCTGCCCGACACTGCGCCCGTCCCGGATCACGGTGACCCGGTCCCCGAGGGCGGCGATCTCCTCCAGGTGATGCGTGATGAACACGATCCCGACGCCGTCCTCGCGCAGCCGCCGCACGATGGCGAACAGCTTCTCGACCTCGTCGGAGGTGAGCACGGCGGTCGGCTCGTCCATGATCAGCACGCGCGCGTCGAGGCTGAGCGCCTTGGCGATCTCGATCATCTGCAGCCGGGCGATGCCGAGTTCACGCACCCGCGCGCGGGGAGACACATTGACCCCCACCCGCTTCAGCAGCACCTCGGCGTCGGCGTCCATCCGCTTCCGGTCGATCATGCCGAGGCGGCGCGGCTGGCGGCCCAGGAAGATGTTCTCGGCGACCGTCAGATCGGGGACGAGGTTGAACTCCTGGTAGATGGTGGCGATCCCGAGGCGCTCGGAGTCCTGCGCACCGTGGATGCGCACCTCCTCGCCACCGGCCAGGATCCGCCCGGTGTCGGGCGTGTAGGCGCCGGAGAGCATCTTGATGAGGGTGCTCTTGCCCGCGCCGTTCTCACCGAGGAGCACGTGCACCTCGCCCCGGCGCAGGTCGAAGTCGACGCTGTCGAGCGCGACCACGCCGGGGAAGGTCTTGCGGATGCCCTCGATGCGCAGCAACTCGTCCGGACTGCGGCTGCTCACGGCGTACTCCTTTGTACGGGGGACGGGGATGGGGACGGGGCCTGGTCGGGGT
>NZ_JAGMUO010000119.1 GCF_019049325.1 Streptomyces sp. AC512_CC834
GCGGTTTCGGGGACGGTCTGGAGGTGGGCGAAGAAGCCGTCACCGAAGATGTCGTCGAACGCGGTCCGCCCCTGACGCACCGTGTCGTACATACGGGCGTACGGCCTCCAGAAGAGGTCTTCGCCGAGCATGAGGAAGGGGTCGTGGAGGGATCCTGGGGCGTCGGTGCGCAGGAGGTCGGCCATGGGGGTGAGAGCGAAGCGGCCGTGT
>NZ_JAGMUO010000120.1:0-207 GCF_019049325.1 Streptomyces sp. AC512_CC834
GACAGCTCCACTCCACAACCGGAGGCCTTCGCCGTCCTACAGATTCAGACCGTGTCGTCGCACAAACTCGACCAACCTGGCTGGGCAGTACACCTAGCGGCGCGCGGGTCGGGGCGCCTTCGGGCGTCCCGTGACGCACACCGGTGGCGACGGATACGCTGATGACCAGATCAACAGGTGTGCGGGGCAGGGAAGTCGGGAAGGCCG
>NZ_JAGMUO010000120.1:217-292087 GCF_019049325.1 Streptomyces sp. AC512_CC834
GCGCGGGACCTCCGCGCCGCCCCGACCCGCGCGCGCCGGGGCGCCTTCGGGCGTCCCGTGACGCACACCGGTGGCGACGGATACGCTGATGACCAGATCAACAGGTGTGCGGGGCAGGGAAGTCGGGAAGGCCGCAGGAGCGACAGTGGTGGCGATCGGGGGCGGGAATGACCGTTGACGGCGGTTACGCGGACTTCTTCGGACCGCAGGTGCCGCGGACGGACGACGGCGGCCAGACGGCCACCTTCGCGCTGGCCTCGGCCGCCTACCGGGACAGCGAGCTCGCGGACATCAAGAAGGCCGACAACGAGTGGCACCAGACGACCCTCAACGCGGGCCGCTCCTGGGCCACGATCTTCCGTCCCAACCTCGGCGAGGCCTTCTCCCGCGCCGTGGCCGACCGCATGCTCGGCAGCGGCCGCAAGCCCCTCATCCAGTCCTTCGGGGCCGAACCGCAGGTGGTCGTCGAGCACTGTCTGGCGGCCAACGGCATCCGCAAGACGCGCGACGGCCGCCTGTCCACGGTGATCGTGCTGTGCGGTCTGCTGTTCCTGCCCGGCATGCTGATCTGGCTGCTCGGCTTCCAGATCCGCACCACCGTCGCCAAGGCGGAGAACAAGCAGGCCGGGGCGCTGGGCACCGCCGTACTCGTGGCGATCGCCGCGCTGGCCGTGCTGTTCCTCGTCAAGATGCCCTTCTCCGGCTTCTGGGCCTGGTACGCGCGCGCGGCGGTCGTCGTTCCGGTCGTCGGCTGGTTCTGGGCCAAGCGAATCTGCGAGGGCACCGCCAAGGACCTGCGGGAACGCTGGAGCAGTCTCCTTTCGGGCAGCGGCGTCGGCGCCAAGGTCCCCGAAGCGGTCCCCAGCAACCCGAACGAGACCGCCGCCGAGCAACTGCGCCAGTCCCTGGCCAAACTCGGCGCCGAGCAGCAGTCCAACTCCGTCTTCTACGCCGGCCCCAAGGGCATACTCGGCATGGGCACCCGCTGGGGGAGCTGGCAGCTCGCCGAGAACCTGGTGCCGGCCGACCCGTCCCGGGAGATCCACCCCTTCCGTAGCTGGGACGTCGTGAAGTCCATCCACGACCAGCTCCGCATGCTGGAACGCGGCCCGCTGAACACCGGCGGCTTCACCAAGCCGTCCATACGGCACTGGGTCGTCACGCCGATCGGCGAGGGCGCCAAGGCGGTGTCCCGCCCGGAGGGCACGGACGTCGAGGCGTACCAGGTCAAACAGCACGCGATACAGGACATCTGCAACAAGCAGCAGTTCGGGGCCGGTGACCGGCACTACCTCGGTGTTCAGTGGACGCTGTGGGACGGCCAGCTCGTCATCACCATGCTGATCACGGTGACCGTGCTGCACGAGACGCTGCGCATCGAGGTCACCGGCCATGCGCTGGGCCCGGTCAACCCGCTGTTCACCGCCAAGCCGGAGGCACCCTCGAAAGAGGTCAGCAAGTCGTTCAAACCGTGGGAGACCCGCAAGGTGATGCTCCCGCTGGTCACCGCGAACGAGGTGGTACGCCTCGCCGTCCGCGCCCCGCTCACCTGGTATCCGCCGCTGCTGAACTGGCTCGGCGGCACGATCGGCCTGCCCGAGCCCTTCGGACTGCGGCACGCGTGGGCGGACCAGCCGTGGCGGCACCGCTTCATGGCCGACGACGCGTTGCGGGCGGCGGCCCCGGTGCTGCGCGTGGTGCACTCCGCGGCGATCAAGGTCCTTGACGAGAACGGCGTGGACACCGAGAAGTTCGGCTCGCGGTCGGCGTTCCTCAGCACGGCGGTGCAGGATCCGACACCGGGGAAAGCCGACCTCTACAACGCGTAGGCCCCGTTCGAGGCCGGCGCGCGCGAGGACCTTCGTGCCGCTACGCGGTGGGCCACGCCTCCGCCAGCATCTTGCGGGTGTCGCCCAGGAGCTGGGGCAGCACCTTTGTGTGGCCGATCGCGGGCATGAAGTTCGTGTCGCCGCCCCAGCGAGGCACCACATGCTGGTGCAGGTGAGCGGCGATACCCGCGCCCGCCACCGCGCCCTGGTTCATCCCCAGGTTGAACCCCTGGGCTCCGGAGGCCGTGCGCAGAGCCGTCATCGCCTGCTTGGTCAGCTCGGCCAGCTCGGCGGTCTCCCCGACGGTGAGGTCCGTGTAATCGGCTACGTGGCGATACGGGACGACCATGGCGTGACCGCCCGTGTAGGGATACAGGTTGAGCACCACGAAGACCAGCTCGCCACGCCTGATGATCAGTCCGTCCTCGTCGGACTTGGCCGGGATCGAGCAGAAGGGGCAGCCGTCGTCGGCACCGGGGCCGCTCGGCTTGTTCTCGCCCTGGATGTAGGCCATCCGGTGGGGCGTCCACAGACGCTGGAACGCGTCCGGCGTCCCCACTCCTAGCTGCTGCTCCGGCTCACTCGTCATGCGTGCAGCATATGGCGTCGCCTGCACTGACAGGGAGGGCCCCCGGAAAGATCCCGGGGGCCCGAAGCCCCGCTGGTGCGGGGAGCACAACCTCTGTCCCCGATTCCGCATCTCCTGCATCGGAACATCCCCGCTCAGGCGGGGAGCAATCACACGTGCACGCGGCGCTCTACGACGTCAACGAGTTTCGCCAGCGCTTCGTCACGCGGGATGCCATTCTCTTGCGAGCCGTCGCGGTAACGGAACGACACCGTACCCGCGTTCATGTCGTCGTCACCCACGATGATCATGAACGGGACCTTCTGTTTCTGGGCCGTCCTGATCTTCTTCTGCATACGGTCCGAGGAGGAGTCGACCTCCACCCGCAGGCCCTTCTGCTTGGCCGCCGCGGCGAACTTCTCCAGGTACTCGACGTGAGCGTCACCCACCGGGATACCCACCGCCTGCACCGGAGCGAGCCACGGCGGCATCGCGCCCGCGTAGTGCTCCAGGAGCACCGCGAAGAACCGCTCGATGGAACCGAACAGCGCGCGGTGGATCATGACCGGGCGGGTCTTGGTGCCGTCCGCGGCCGTGTACTCCAGGTCGAAGCGCTCCGGCAGGTTGAAGTCGAGCTGGATGGTCGACATCTGCCAGGTGCGCCCGATGGCGTCGCGCGTCTGGACGGAGATCTTCGGGCCGTAGAACGCGGCGCCGCCCGGGTCCGCCACGAGCTCCAGGTTCTGCTTCTCGGCGACCTGGCGCAGCGTCTCGGTGGCCTCTTCCCAGGCCTCGTCGGTTCCGACGAACTTCTCGGGGTCCTTGGTGGACAGCTCCAGGTAGAAGTCGTTCAGGCCGTAGTCGCGCAGCAGGTTCAGGACGAAGGTGAGGGTCTTGTCCAGCTCCTCCGACATCTGCTCGCGGGTGCAGTAGATGTGCGCGTCGTCCTGGGTGAAGCCACGGGCCCGGGTCAGGCCGTGCACGACGCCCGACTTCTCGTACCGGTACACGGTGCCGAATTCGAACAGTCTCAAGGGCAATTCACGGTAGGACCGCCCGCGCGCGTCGAAGATCAGGTTGTGCATCGGGCAGTTCATGGGCTTGAGGTAGTAGTCCACGCCCTCGTCGAGCTGCATGGGCGGGTACATGCCGTCGGCGTACCAGTCCAGGTGGCCCGAGGTCTCGAAAAGCTTCGCCTTGGTCGCGTGCGGGGTGTAGACGAACTCGTAGCCCTCCTCCTCGTGCTTCCGACGCGAGTAGTCCTCCATGACCCGGCGGATGATGCCGCCCTTGGGGTGGAAGACGGCGAGGCCCGAGCCGATCTGCTCCGGGATGGAGAACAGGTCCAGCTCGCTGCCGAGCTTGCGGTGGTCGCGCTTCTCGGCCTCGGCGAGGAACTCCAGGTGGGCCTTCAGCTCGTCCTTGGTGGGCCAGGCGGTGCCGTAGATGCGCTGCAGCATCGGGTTCTTCTCGCTGCCGCGCCAGTAGGCGGCGGCGTTGCGCATCAGCTTGAAGGCGGGAATGTTCCGGGTCGTCGGCAGATGAGGGCCCCGGCAGAGATCCCGCCAGCACAGCTCGCCGGTCTTGGCGTCGAGGTTGTCGTAGATCGTCAGCTCGCCGGTGCCGACCTCGACGTCCGCGCCGTCGTCGTGGGACGCGGAGCCCTTGAGGCCGATCAGCTCCAGCTTGTACGGCTCGTCGGCCAGCTCCTCGCGGGCGGCCTCGTCGGTGACCACGCGGCGGGAGAACTTCTGGCCCCGCTTCTGGATCTCCTGCATCCGCTTCTCGACGCGCTTGAGATCATCGGGGGTGAAGGGCTTCTCGACGTCGAAGTCGTAGTAGAAGCCGTCCTTGACGGGCGGGCCGATGCCCAGCTTGGCCTCGGGGAACAGCTCCTGCACGGCCTGCGCCATGACGTGCGCGGTGGAGTGGCGCAGGATGTTCAGGCCGTCCTCGGAGGAGATCTCGACGCCTTCGACGGTCTCGCCGTCCTTGACCTCGTGGGCGAGGTCCCTGAGCTCACCGGACACGCGGGCGGCGACGATCGAGCGTTCGCCGGCGAAGAGCTCCGCGGCCGTAGTGCCCGTCGTCACCACGCGTTCTTCCCGCTCGGAATCGCGCTGGATGATCACACGGACGTCTGACACCGGTCTCTCCTGACTGAAGGTGGGGCTGCGGCGCCATACCGGAGCGCACGCATGAGGGCGATCGTACCGACCCGGGCCCGCCCACCGCGAAATCAGTCCCCGCGCTCCCCTCCGTCGCCGCAGGTCTCCTCGAAGTGGGCCGCGACCTCCACGTGCTCCTGGACGGCCTTCAGGAGCCGGTCCCGTTCCGCGTCGTCGACCTGCACGGGGGCGATCTCGCAGGCGCCGGTGAGCCGGCGGAACCCGCCCCGGCTCTCCAGCCGCCCGAGCACCCGCACCGGCAGCCCGACGAGGTGGGCGTGCCCGGCGATCCGGTAGGCCTCCTCGTCCAGCGTGATCCGTACGTGCGGGACGTCCGCCCCGGCCAGCACGCGCAGCCGTACGGTGCCCGCGCCGCGCGGTCCGGTGCGGCGCATGCGTACGACGGTGCCGGTGAGGCGCACCGGAACGGAGGGCTCGACGCGCAGGTAGCGGGCGGCGGCCTCGCGCAGGGCGGGCAGGTCGCCGGGCGAGAACTCGACGGGTTCGGTGAGTGCGCCGCAGCCCTCGGGGACGCCCGCGGCCGGTGCCCAGGCGACGGCGATCGTGGCGCCCTCGGTGCCCCGGACCAGGGCGACGAGTGCCTCGGTCAGTTCGTGGCTGACGCCGGCCGCGACGGCCGAGTCGAAGGCCTCCATGCCTCCGGTGGCCCGCCGGTAGTCCACGGCCTCGCGGGCGGCGCAGACGGCGTGGTGGAGGCGTACGGCGAGGGGGCGGCCGGTGGTGACCGGCAGGAACGCCGTGAGCCTGCGTCCGCCGGGGGCGGGGCCCACCAGGACGTTCTCCAGGGCCGCGCCGGCGGCACGCCGGTGCCGGGCGCCGTAGTAGCCCGCACGCGCGCGCGTGGCGAGTGCTCCGGCGAGCAGCATCCGGCGGGCGGCGGAGCGCAGTTGTTCCTCCGCGGTCCAGGACGCGGCGTCGCCGGGGCCCGCCGGTACGTCGCGTCCCCAGCGGACCTCGTCGCTGGGGACGGTGAGGGAGAGAAGGATCTCGCGGGCGGCGGGCGTGCCGCTGCGGGAGAGGGCGAGCAGCGCCTCGCCGAGCAGGTCGTCGCTGTCGGGGAAGGCACGGCCGGCGGGCACCAGCAGGCTGGTGACGCCCGCCGCGGGACCGGGCGGGGTCCAGCGGCCGTAGCGGCCCGGGGCGCCGCCGCGCCGTCGCCAGCCGTGCCGGTGGAGCAGGGCGGTCAGCACGGCCGGGTCGACGGTGCCCGGCTCGGGTGGGCGAGCGTCGACGGAGGTGACGGAGGCGACTGGGGTGTCGTCGAGGGGGTCGGCCGGGTGCGGCCGTACGGACCGCAGGGGTTCGCCGGTCGGGCGGTGCGTCATGGTTTCCCTCCCGTCCCGACCCGCGTCATGATCTCGCACAGCGCCCGGTCGTCGAAGACCCGCGCGGTCGGTATCCGCACGGTGGTGCGCCGCCGGCCGGTGACGGGATGTCCGGCGAGGTTGGTCCAGTAGCAGCAGTGCCTGAGGTCGAGCCGGTCGTGGCCGGCCCGCAGCCACTGGTCCCGTGACCGGGGGACGATCATCACGACGAGGATCTTGTGCACGGAGACGGGGGTGCGGGCGAGCTTGGTCAGGTGGTCGTTGTCGAGCGTGAAGGAGAAGAACCGGCCTGGAGGGGTCGGCGGGATCTGGTAGGTGGCCTTGAGCTGCACCTTGATGGTGATCTCGTCGTCGACCGTGTGCCCGGGGGCGCTGTGGCTGACGTGCCAGTCGATGCCGTTGTCCGGGAAGGGCTGGGAGAGCGAGCAGCCGGCCGCCGCGGCGACCGCGTGGAGGTAGCCGACCTGCAAGGTCTCCATGCAGGCGGTGGTGGCGAGAGAGCCGCGCAGGGGCGCCGTGCGCTCGGGCAGCAGCCCGCCCCGTTCGGGCTGCGCTATGGCCATGGCCAACAGCCTTCCAGAACTGGTGTATCCCCACTGCGGGTCTGTGAACTGCAAAGACCCGTACTCCTGTTGTGTCCTTCCGGCGTACGGCGCAAACAGCCCGGGTATCACCGAAACGGGACACAGGACGGCGCGTCAGTCGCCGCGCTCTCAGGAGGAGTTGAGTGCCCTATGACGAGCTGGTTCGAGGGGCCTTTGGCCGCCTTCGACACGGAGACGACGGGTGTGGACGTCGAGGTCGACCGGATCGTGTCGGCGGCGCTCGTCGTCCAGGACGCGCCGGGGTTGCGGCCGCGTGTGACCCGGTGGCTGGTGAACCCGGGCGTGCCGGTCCCGGAGGCCGCGACGGCGGTGCACGGGCTGACGGAGGAGCACGTGCGGTGCCACGGCCGCTGGCCGGCGCCGGTGATGTACGAGATGGCCGAGGCGCTGGCCGAACAGGCTCGCGCCGGGCGTCCGCTCGTGGTGATGAACGCGCCGTTCGATCTCACGCTGCTGGACCGAGAGTTGCGCCGGCACCGTGCCTCGTCGCTGGCCCGCTGGCTGGAGCGGACGTCGCTGCACGTGCTGGACCCGCGTGTGCTGGACAAGCACCTCGACCGCTACCGCAAGGGCCGACGCACCCTCACCGACCTGTGCGCGCACTACGGCGTCGAGTTGGCGGGGGCGCACGAGGCGGCGGCCGACGCGCAGGCGGCGCTGGAGGTCGTACGGGCGGTGGGGCGGCGCTTCCCGGGGCGGCTTGAGCGCCTGAGCCCCGCCGAGTTGCACACGCTCCAGGCGGTGTGGCACGCGGGTCAGGCGCGCGGGCTTCAGGCGTGGTTCGCGCTCAACGGCACCGAGGATGCGGTGGACCCGGCCTGGCCTCTGCGGCCGGACCTGCCGACGGCGGCGTGACACAACGAAGCGACGTGGTCCGCGTGGTCCGCGGACACACGTCGCTGTCGCGAGCGTGGGCGATACTGGGTTCGAACCAGTGACCTCTTCGGTGTGAACGAAGCGCTCTCCCACTGAGCTAATCGCCCGGGAACGCAGTGAACAATACAGGCCCCCGCGCGTTTCCATCAAACCGCTTGCCGACCGCTTTCCAGGTGCGCGGCGAGGCCGCGCCGTCCGGCCTGCATCATCAGCCGGTGGTTGGCCCGGAACAGGGGCCTGCCCGGCACCGCGAGGCGGCGCAGCAGCGGCTTGCGTACGACGACCTCCTGGTCGTAGCGGACGAGGGAGCCCGTGCCGCGCGGGGCGACCGTCCACCGCGCCCAGCCCTCCAGGTCGCCGCTCATCTCCACCTCCAGCACGCCCGCCGCGGGCTCGCGCCGGCCTTCGCGCAGGGTCGCCGTGAGGTCGTACGGGAGCAGGGAGCGGAAGCGGGCGATGCCGCTGGTGTCGTCGAGGCGGGTGACCGCGCGCACCTGTGGCCACCAGCGGGGGTAGTCCTCGATCCGTTCCAGTGCCCGGTAGGCGTCCGGGGCGGGCGCGGGCAGCGGCCACAGGCTGCGGAATCGGTAATGGTTCCAGTCCACCCGTGCAGTGTGCCCGCGCCCGCCTCCGTCTGGGGCCGGCTACGGCATCCTGTCCCCCAGGAGTGCGAGGTTTTCGATGGCGGCGAGGCCGTAGAGCGCGGTGTCGTTGGTGGAGACCCAGCTCGCCTCGCTGCCCGGTACCAGCGCGAGGGGACCGCTCAGCTTCTCCGTCTTCCAGGGGGCCGACTCCTTGTAGCCGTCGGAGTCGTAGAACTTGTCCCACGCGCGCGTGGCGAGCTTCTCGTCGCCGGTCTGCACGGCCGCGTAGGCATCGAGGCGCGAGTGGCCCTGGAAGAGGATGAGGCTGCCGAAGTCGGAGCCGTAGCGCTCGGCCTGTTCCGTCTTGGTCGCGTTGAAGTAGCGGCAGTAGTCGTAGTACGCCTCGTTGAACTCGGGCATGTCGACGAGGTCGATGAGTTCCGCGCACAGTTCGTTCAGGCCGAAGACGGCCGACAGGTGGGAGACCTCGACCTTCGGGGCGTCGGCGACGGCGAACCTCCCGGTGTCCAGGTCGTACAGGCCGCTGCCCTGGACGAAGCCGTTGGGCTGGGCGGCGATGGTCTCCATGGTGGACAGGACGCGGTCCCGGGCCTTCTCCCACTTGGGGCCCTTGCGTTCCCACTCGGTCAGCCACGCCGAGACCAGGCCGCTCCAGTCGGTGCCGAATCCGATCGAGAGGGCGTGCCGGTCGGGCGTGTAGGGCTCGGTGCGGATCTTGCGGAGCGGGTCGAGGGCGAGGAACGTCTCGTCGGAGTCGACGTTGGCGTGCATGAGGTCGCCGACGCGTTCGTCGGCGGTGAGGAAGTAGTAGAAGCGCCGGTAGGTGGTGTTGGCGATGCGCTGTTGCTTGGCGCTGTCCGCGTAGTGCTGGACGCCGTGCCGGGTGCCGAGGCCGGCCCATTGGCCCAGGTGGTAGACGTCGACCTCGCCGGTGTGCCGGGTCATGGCCTCGGCGAAGCGGAAGATGTCGGCGCGGCCGGAGCGCAGGTAGGCGTACCAGAGCCAGAGGTCCGGGGAGAGTTCGGAGTTGTCCCAGGCGTAGCCGCCGATGTCGTACCGCCACACGTGCCGGGCGGTGTCGTAGGTGTGCATGATGTCGCCGTAGTCCCAGAAGCCGTACCAACGGCGCTGCTCGACCTGGTCCTTGTAGTAGGTGAAGAGGAAGTCGAGGTGGTCCTCGATCTTCGCCTTGGCTGGTGTGGTGCGGTCGGGTTCGGAGTAGAGGCCCGGGCCGAAGACCTTGGCCTTGATGAGCTGTCCCGGCGGGGCCGCCAACTGCGGCAGGACGCGGGCCGTCTCGACCTGCTCGGCGAGTTTCCCGGCGGTCGGGGTGGTGGCGTTGGCCCAGAACATGAGCTCCGAGGTGCGGGCGATGCCGTAGGGGGTGCCGAACTCGGGTTCGTAGTCCTCGTAGGTGATGTTGAGGCCTTCGAGCTGTTCGGCGTAGGTGTCCTGGCCCATGCCGTCGTGGTAGAAGCGCAGGTCCATGGGTGGGGCCTCGGGCGACCAGAGCCAGAGGGTGACCTCGGCCTCGTCGGTCTGGGCGTCGCGGATGTCGAGCTGGGCGGGGTACTTCTCCCAGAAGTCGCGGAGCCCGAAGGAGAGGCCGCCGCTCGCGCCGCCGACGTAGCCGAAGCCGGAGGCGCGCCGTCCGCCGCCGGCGCCGATCCAGCCGTGGCCCTTCTTGGTGCGCTTGCGCAGGGTGAAGCCGTCGGCGGAGAGCTGGGAGAGGGTGTAGTCGCCCCACTCGGGGATGTACTTCAGGCGGGTGGTGACCCGCTGGTCCCAGGTGGCGGGGTCGGGCAGCTTCTCGCCGGCGAACTGCGCGGCCTGTACGGCGGTGCCCGGGTCGCGGCGCAGTCCGGTGATGCCCTTGACGGCCTCGCGCAGCAGGCCGGTGCCCTCGCCGCCGATGCGGATGTGGCGGTCGTAGGACTCGTCGCGCATGGGCACGGTGAAGCGGACGCCGAGGCCGCGGACGAAGTCGCCGCTCGCCTTGCCGGGCTCCTGTTTCCCGTCGAACGTGATGGTGTGCACCATGCGGAAGGAGTCGGCGCCCGCGTAGAAGTAGAGGCGGATGGAGAACGGCAGCCGGCCGCGGTGGCCCTTGCGGTGTTCGCCGTCGATGCGGACGACGGCGCGGACCGGGCCCTCCTGCTCGACCCTCACCTCGTCGATCGTGCCGTCGAAGCGCTCGTACTTGACCGTGCCCTGGTCGCCGTCCTCGATCTCGGGCTGGCGCAGCAGGACGAGGCGGCCGTTCTTCGCGATCTCGGTGGAGCCTCTGGTGACCGACTTGATCAGTGTCGATCCGGACTTCCCGATTCTCGCGGTGATGACGCCGGTCGATATGTCGATGATGCCGCCGTGCCGGTCGACGGTGACCTTCTTGGCGGGGGTGGCGGGGGCGCCGGCGGCCAGGGTGAGCTTGCCGTTCCCCGGGCCGACGGCGTGCGCGGTCCACTTGAGGGAGCCGTCGGGCCAGTGGGCGAGGGGCCAGGACTGCACGGGTACGGCCTTGCCGTCGGCGTCCGTGACGGCGAACGACTGGTCCTCCTGGAAGGTGCCCTTGGGCCAGGGGACGCCGACGGTGGAGCCTGGGGCGGCGCCGAGGCCGCCGTCCTCCAGCCAGGTCAGGGTGACGGGGCTGTCGTCGGCGGTGCGGGCGGCGGGCGCGGCCTGCGCGTTCTTCGTGCCCAGCGCCCAACTGAACTGGGCGGCGGCGCCGGCGACGGCGGCCGCCTTGAGAAGGGACCTGCGGGGGATGGGGGACATGGCCTTTCCTTTCCGTGCGGGTGTGCAGGGGGTGGTCAAGGGCATGGCTGTGCGAGGTGGTGCCAGTCGGGTCAAGGTGTCGAGACGTTGAGGTGTGAGGTGTTGAGGTGTGAGGTGTTGAGGTGTGAGGTGTTGAGGTGTGAGGTGTTGAGGTGTGAGGTGTGAGGTGTTGAGACGGTCTATGTCAAGGGCATGACAGTCGGGGCGCGGTGCCGGAGCGCCGGCCCGGGTGCTCGGGCGCCGCCGGTCAGCGGCGCCGGTAGCGCTCCTCCACGGCGACGGCCGCCGCGGCGACGGCGCCGAGGACGGCGACGGCCAGCGGAGCGCTGAACCAGGCGGAGCAGGCCACGACGGCCAGCCCGCCGACGATCAGGAAGGAACCGGCGGGGTCGAGCACGGTGCGGCGGGCCGCCCGCGCCAGCAGCGTCCGCCAGGAGGAGCCGGGCCGCCAGGCCGCCGCGGCCCGCAGCCCGGCCACGGCGGCGCCGATCAGGGCGAGCACCCCGACGGCGCCGACGAGCGGACCGCCTGGCAGACCGCTGCGTACGGCCTGCACGTCCACCCACACGGCGGCCAGGGCGATCCACCCGGCGACCCCGACGAGCCACCCGCGGCGCACCGCAGCCCGGAAGTCGGCCACGAACTCCCGCCGGCCGCCGCTCTCGTGGGCGAGCCGGCGCCCGAGGTGCCGTGCGCCTGCCGCGAAGGCGGCGGGGTAGGTGACCAGCGGCAGCGCGGCCACCGCGATCCACACGCCGGTGAGCAGGCACTCGGCGAACAGGGCGAACCCCTGGGCGAGCCGGGACTCCCCCGGTTCCGGACGGGCCTTGGCACGCGCCTCGGTCATGATCGGTTCACCTCAGCCCTTCAGGCCGGACGTGGCCATGCCGTCGATCAGATAGCGCTGGAAGGCCAGGAAGAAGGCGAGGACGGGCAGCAGGGCGACGAGTGACATGGCGATCATGCCGCCGTAGTTCGCCAGCCCCTCCTGGTCCACGAACATCTTCAGGCCGAGGGAGACGGTGTACTTGCTCGGCTCGTTGAGATAGATCAGCGGGCCCATGAAGTCGTTCCAGGAGTTGATGAAGGTGAAGATCGCGCTGGTGATCAGGGCGGGCCGGCACAGCGGAAGCACGATCGACCAGTAGATGCGCAGATGCCCGCAGCCGTCGAGGCGGGCCGCCTCGTCCAGTTCCCTGGGCAGGTTGCGCATGAACTGCACCATCAGGAAGACGAAGAACGCCTCGGTGGCCAGGTACTTGCCCAGCAGGAGCGGGGTGTACGTGTTGATCAGGTCCATGTTGCGGAAGAGCACGTACTGCGGGATCAGCAGCACGTGGTAGGGCAGCAGCAGGGTGCCGATCATCAGCGTGAACAGCAGGTTGCGGCCGGCGAACCTGATCTTGGCGAAGGCGTACGCCGTCAGCGAGCAGGACACGACGATCCCGACCACCGAACCGATCGCGAGGAAGAGCGAGTTGAGGAAGAAGGTGGAGATCGAGATGTCCGCGATGCCGTCGGCGAGGCTCGTGTAGTTGGAGGTGATCGGGTCGCCCGGGAAGAGGTCCAGGCTGCCGACGATGTCGCCGCTCTCCTTGAAGGAGCCGCCGATCACCCAGAGCACCGGGTAGAGGATCACGGCGAGGATCGCCAGCGACCCGAGGTGCCAGGCGAGCGAGCCCGGCAGCCGGCGCCTCAGGGCCCCCTTCGCGGGCGGGGCGTGCGGGACGTCGGTGGCCGTGGCTTCGTTGGCCGTGACGTCGGTGGCCTGCGCGCTCATCGGCCGCCCTCCTCGTAGTGCACCCAGCGCTTCTGGGACCAGAACAGCACCGCGGTGACCAGGGCGACCGCGACCAGCAGCATCCACGCCATGGCGGAGGCCAGGCCCATGCGGCTGTTCTCGAAGCCCTGGACGTACAGATAGCAGGTGTAGACCATCGTGCCGTCCGCGGGACCGCAGGCGTTGCCTCCGGCGCCGCCGCCGACGATGTAGGCCGAGCTGAAGATCTGGAAGGAGTGGATGGTCTCCAGCAGGACGTTGAAGAAGAGGACCGGGGAGATCATCGGCAGGGTGATGTTCCAGAACTGCCGCAGCTTGCCGGCCCCGTCGACGTCGGCCGCCTCGTACAGCTCGCGCGGCACCTGCTTGAGGCCGGCCAGGAAGATGACCATGGGGGCGCCGAACTGCCAGACGGTCAGCGCCACCAGGCTGTAGATGATCAGTTCCGGGTCGCCGGTCCAGCCGCCGGCGTCGAACCCGAAGAGCTGCTGCGTACGGTCGACGATCGCGTCGTCCGTGAAGATCGCCTTCCACACGATCGCGACGGACACGCTCGCGCCGATCAGGGACGGCGCGTAGAAGGCGGCCCGGTAGAAGGCCTGACCGCGCCGCTTCTGCGCCAGCAGCAGCGCGACCCCGAGCGCCGCGATCAGCTTGATCGGCGTGCCGACCACGACGTACCACAGGGTGATCCGGACCGAGTGGCGCCAGCGCGGGTCGCCGAACATCTCGGAGAAGTTGTCCAGGCCGATCCACCTGGGGGCGTCGAAGAGGTTGTAGTCGGTGAACGCGAAGTAGAGCGAGGCGACCATCGGTCCCGCGGTCAGCAGGAGGAATCCGGCGATCCAGGGGGACATGAAGAGGTAGCCGGCCAGGTTCTCCCGGCGGCCCCGCCGCTTCAGCTCGGCGGGGCGCGGGGACTTGCGTGGACCGTGCCGCGGCTCGGAGTTCCTCAGTCCCTCCCTCGCGGGGGCGTGTGTCACGGCGCTTCCCATCAGCCGGCGAGAGCCGTCTTCGACTCGGTGAAGAACTGCTCGACGGCGTCCTCGACCGACCGGGTGCCGAGCGCCATCTCCTCGGCGATGCGCAGGAACGCGGCCTCGCAGATGTCGGCCCCGTTCGGGTGCGGGGTGATCTGCTCCAGGACGCCCGCCTCGACGAGCGACTCCTCGTAGGCGGCGATGGCCTTGTTGACCGGGTCGGTCGGCCGGTACGCGTCGTACTGGGCATGCGTCGCGGGGACACCGCGGTCATAGCCCATGATCTTGGCGACCTCGGGGTCGTGCACCATGAAGTCGATGAACTGGGCGACTTCCTTCGGGTGCTCGGTGCGCTTGTAGCCGCTGAGCATCAAGGAGCCGAGGTACTGGCCGGTCCGTTTGCCGTCCGTGGTGGGGATCGGCGCGAGTCCGTACTCGCTCTTGCCCTCGGAGGTGTAGCGGACGGTGAAGTTGTCCCAGGTGAACTCGCTGCCGGCGAGTTCCGCGGAGAGCGCCGACTTGGGCTTGATCTGGGCGACCTTCTTGGCGTCGGCGAACAGGCCGGACTTCACACCCTTCTCCGCCTTGGTCCACCACGTGGTCAGGTCCGCCTCGGTGAAGCCGAGTCCGTCCTCGGTGAAGAAGGCCTTGCCGTTCTGACGCAGGTACAGGTCGTAGAGGTACATGACGCCGTACATGCCGCTGTCGCCGGCCCGGCCGGTCCTGTCGCGGATTCTCCTCATCGCCTCGTCGAAGTCGTCCCACGTCCAGCCCTGTTCGGGCTTGACGCCGGCCCGGGTGTAGACGGGCTTGTCGATGACCAGGGCCATCGAGTTCGAACCGACGGGCACGCCGAGGAGTTTGCCGTCGATCTCGCCGAACTTCTCCAGACCCGCGCGGAATCCGTCCATGGCGAGGTTTCCCGCCTTGACCTGCTCACTCAGATCGAGCAGGACATTCTTGGCATCGTATTTCCGGAGAAAACCAATGGCATTCTGGAAGACGTCCGGTGGATTCCCTCCGGAGGCCTGCGTGTTGAACTTCTTCCAGAAGTCGGTGTACGGCTGAAAGTCGGTCTTGACCTTGATCTGCGGATACTTCTTCTCGAAGAGCGCGATGGTCTTGTTGATGCGTTCCGCCCGGTCCTCGGCACCCCACCAGGAGTAACGGATCGTCACCGTTCCGTCCCCCGAGCCGCTGCCGCCGCCGCACGCGGTGGCCGTGGCGCCCAGTCCCGCGACGGCCAGCGAGGCCCCGGCCGCCTTGAGGATCGCCCGCCTCCCGGTCCGCCTCTCCGCATACCTGTTCGCATGCCTGTTCACATGCCTCTTCGCATTCCCGCCCTGCTGCATACGAGCCTCCCCGGGACGTCGCGTTCGCCTCATGAATCGTTTCAAGTAAGCGCTTGCTGGCACAAGGTACGGAGGGCCTGGAGGCGCGTCAATGATTCGGACAGGAATTGCCGGGCGCGGGCCGTGACCGGCCTGGACACCGCTCCCGGACGCGCTGTTCGGCGACGGGCGAACACCCAGGTCGGCGCGGCGCGACCGACGGGCCGAACGACTGGGAACCCGGGGCGGGCCGCGACGCCGAAGGTCACGGTTGGATGAACACGGGCGGAAGCGGAACGGCCGCGCGGGCCCTTCGGACACCCTGGGCGGACTTCCGGGCGCACCCGCACGACGAGGCGGCCCGGCTCACGATCGTGAGCCGGGCCGCCTGATGATCCGGTGGGCGATACTGGGTTCGAACCAGTGACCTCTTCGGTGTGAACGAAGCGCTCTCCCACTGAGCTAATCGCCCGGACGCAGGAAGAAGATTACCCCATGTCAGGGGCGCCCGTGACCAGCGGGGGCCGCGACGGCGCACCCCCGCGGGCGATCACTGGTCCTCGATCTTCCAGGGCATCTGGAGGCCGAACTTCCACAGGTAGATCCCGGCCAGCACGGCGATGATCACCACACCGATCGAGGTCAGGATGATGTTCCGGCGCCGCACCTTCGGATCGAGGGCACGCTGCGCCGCCTCGGTGACCTTGCGCTTGGTCCAGCGCAGCGCGAGCTGGGCCCAGACGAACTCGGTCGCCCAGATCGCCATGCCGCCGAAGATCACGACCCAGCCCGGTCCGGGCAGCACCAGCATGGCGACGCCGGCCACCACGACCGCCAGGCCGACGACGAAGACGCCGACCTGCCAGCTCAGGTGCAGGGCACGGCGTGCCTTGACGAAATCCGGTGCCCGCGAACCGAGCGCGCGCTCGGCCGTGGCCTCGTCCGTCCCCGTACGGTCTTCCGCCACGGCTGCCTCGCCGTGCTTGTCACTCCCCGTGTTCATACGGCCAAACACTACCCGAGCGAAACCTGTCACCGGAATGGGCGCAGGACCCGAACGATCTCTCGGCCGGAAGAGTTACGTAAACACACGCAAAACACTCAGAGGGGTTTACAACGGCACCGTAGGTGGCATGTCGATTTCGCCGACGTGCGAATCCCCGAGCGCACACTGAGCGAAAGGCCCTGGCGCTTATGAACACCACGGTCAGCTGCGAGCTGCACCTGCGCCTCGTTGTGTCGAGCGAGTCCTCCCTGCCTGTCCCCGCAGGCCTGCGGTACGACACGGCCGACCCCTACGCCGTGCACGCCACCTTCCACACCGGAGCCGAGGAGACCGTCGAGTGGGTGTTCGCCCGCGACCTCCTCGCCGAAGGTCTCCACCGCCCCACCGGCACGGGCGACGTCCGTGTCTGGCCGTCCCGCAGCCACGGCCAGGGCGTCGTGTGTATCGCTCTCAGCTCTCCGGAGGGCGAGGCACTGCTCGAGGCCCCGGCACGGGCCCTGGAGTCCTTCCTGAAGCGCACAGACGCCGCCGTGCCTCCCGGCACGGAACACCGGCACTTCGATCTCGATCAGGAGCTCTCGCACATCCTGGCGGAAAGCTAGGGCGGGGCCCCGCGTGAAGCCGCCCGTCGCCGTCGACTCGGGGTGACGGCACGGGCCCGGACAACCGCATACGGCACACACCGGCGTCGTCGCCGCGGATCTCCGCGGGGGCGGCGCCGCCGCGTGCGCGGCGCCGGGGAACGAAGGCGGGCCGGCCGCCGTTGTAGGGGCAACCGACGACCGGGACCGGCTCGCGGCCGGTTCGCCCGCCGCCCGAGCCACTACCATCGGCCAGCATCGGCGGGCGCCCGCCCGACCCCCAGGCCAGGGAGCGAAACGTGCTGATCACCCACGACACCCGGTGCGCGCTCGACACCGTGGTGGATCTGGTGAACACCGTGCCGGAGGACGAAGCGGCTCCGGACGGGCTGGCGGACGTCGCGGCCCTCCAGGAATTCGTGGGAACGCACGACATCAGTGACGTCGGTGTGCTCTCGGAACCCGATCTCTCGGCGGTGCGCAGGATCCGCGGGCGGTTCGCGGCGGTCTTCGCCGCCCCCGACGCCCGGACCGCGGCGGGGTTGATCAACGACCTGGTCGCGGCCGCCGGCACCACCCCCCGGCTCACCGACCACGACGGCTACGACTGGCACATCCACTACTTCGCGCCCGGCGCCTCCGTCGCGGACCATCTGACCGCCGACTGCGGGATGGCCCTGGCGTTCTTCGTGGTCGCCGGGGAGCAGGAGCGGCTGCGGCGGTGCGAGGCCCCCGACTGCCGGCGCGCCTTCGTCGACCTCTCCCGCAACCGCTCGCGGCGGTACTGCGACAGCCGCACCTGCGGAAACCGCTTGCACGTGGCCGCCTACCGGGCCCGGCGCAAGGAGGCGGCGGGCTGACGCCGCCCTCCGGACCGGCACGAGTGAGCTGCCTGTCGGCTGCCTTGATGGCGACGCGGCCCCCGGCGGATGGCGCCGGGGAGCGCGGGTACGGCTCACAGCAACAGCAGATCGTGCAACGAAGCCATGAGCAGCAGACACCCGATCACCGCAAGGAAGATCATGAGCGGTGGCTGGGAAAGGGCGAAGAGGCAGCCGCGTGGTTCGTCCTGCACCCGCGCGGTTTCGCTCTGTCTCGTGTCCAACTGGGTATCCAGTTGAGTGGTGTCCGGCATCTCGCCGCGATCATGACTCAGCGGACCGGGTCTACGCGATCAACACGCCCGTAAAGACCGGGAGTTCGTTGAATGTCGCAATGTCCGGTCGGATCGTGATCATTCCGGAGCACGCTCTGTCGGCCTGGGACCGCTGTGTCGTTTCACTCCACCTCGGCGACTCCACATCCGCGACTCCACCTCAGTGACTCCACCTCAGCGGCGGCGGCCGTCATATCCCGTGCTTCTTGAGGATGGCCTCGATGTCGCTGAAGTCGTCCTCACCACCCCGGGACGCCTTCGCCGGCCGGGACGGGGGCGCGGGCTCGGCGGCCGGGCGGGAGCCCGAGCCGAGGGAGGGCGCGGAGGCCCCGGGGGCCACCGCGTCACGCTGTGCCGCGGCCCGGGCAGCGGCCTTGCGCTCCTTGCGGGTGCCGCCGCGGCGGCGCTCCACGGCGCGGGTCGTCATGAAGAGCACCCAGGCCACGCCAAGGACCCCGAAGCCGGCCCAGGCCACCGGACTGAAGGCCGTGTCGGCCAGCCACTCGACGACTCCGGTCATCACCAGGCCGATCGGGACCAGCGAGTATGCGGCGATACGGGCGGCGGTGAGAAAACGCTTGCGGTACGCGGTGACCGCCGCGATGCCCAGGCCCGCCGCGGACACCGCGGAGCAGACGGTCTCGGCAATCATCCGGTCCTCCAGGCTGGGCTCGGTCGGGCATGAGTACTTCGTCCCTTCCATCCTGCACCGCCGGGACGCCGTGAGGCTATGCCGGGGGGCCGAGATCAGGGAGATCTAGGGGGCGTCGTGCGGATCAGGGCGGCTCCGGGCAACGGTGCCGTGTGCCCGACCCGGGCGGGGGCGACGGCGACTCTCCCACGCCCGTACGGCAGTGGGGGCGTGCGTGCGGGGCGCTGCGACCGGCGGCAAGATCCAAACGGCGCCCCCTAGGGGTCGGCTCTCAGGGTCGGTTCATCCCCGGGTGCCGTGCAGGGGGCCGTGAAGGGTGTACGACGCCGGTTGGGGCGCCGCTCTGTGGGCTGGGAGGATGAGGGTATGAGTGACTCCTCCCCCGCCCGTTCCGCCGCGCCCGTCCTCGACGTCTGGTGCGAGCTCCAGTGCCCGGACTGCCACAGCGCCCTGGACGATCTCCGTGCCCTGCGCGCCCGGTACGGGGACCGCCTGGAGGTGCGGCTGCGGCACTTCCCGCTGGAGAAGCACAAGCACGCCTTCGCCGCCGCGCAGGCCGCCGAGGAGGCCGTCGCCCAGGGCCGGGGCTGGCCGTACGCCGAGGCCGTCCTGGACCGGGTCGCGGAGCTGGACCGTGCGGGAGAGCCCCTCCTGGTGGAGGTGGCCCGGGAACTTGGGCTGGACTCGGAGGAGTTCGACACGGCACTCATCGACGGCCGGCACATCCTGATCGTCGACGCCGACCAGGCCGAGGGCAAGGCGATCGGCGTGACCGGCACCCCCACGTACGTGATCGGCGGCGAGCGCCTCGACGGCGGCAAGAGTCAGGAAGGGCTGCGCGAGCGCATCGAGGAGATCGCGGACCGGCTACTGGCCGAGCAGCGGGACTGAGGACTGGAACCGGCCGCCGGTCCCGGCCGGGGCACGGCCCCGGTCCCGGCCGCGCGCCCGCCGCTACCGAACATGTGACCAGGCGGCCCGTAGGGACACAAGGGCACAGGGGCACAGGGGCACAGGGGCACAGGGGCGAGTCGGGCCCGCGTCAAAGCAGCGGCTTGTAGTACGTGTACCGCGTGGTTTCGTAGCCGAGTGACTCGTAGAGCCGCTCGGCCGCGGTGTTCCCCGCGAAGACGTTGAGGCCGATCTGTGCGCGGCCGGCGGTGATCGCCTGGGCCTCGGCCACCAGCATCAAGGTGCGGCCGTGGCCCCGGCCGCGGTGGGCCGCGTCGGCCTCGACGTCGAAGACGTAGGCCCCGTCCTCCCGCAGCGCCAGCCACAGGACGCCGACCCGCTCGCCCTCGTGCTCCAGCACGCTGAACAGCATGTCCTCGGTGTCCAGCCCCTGGGGCAGCAGCGTCTCGTGATCGCGGCGAGCCTTCGCGTACGCCTCGGTCTCGGACACGCCCCGCTCCATCCAGGTGCGGGCGTACTGCTCCGACTCGTGCGCATGCCAGGCGGCGAAGTCCTCCGGGGTCATGGGCCGTGCGCGGCTGCCCGGGGGCAGGGCGGGCGGGGTGGCGCCGAGCGGCTTGGTCATGCCGCGGTTGCGCAGGACGTAGCCGAGCGCCTGCGCGAGCCGTACGCCTGCCTCGGCATCGCCGGGGGCGCCGAGGACGCCGGGGACGCTCGTCTCGATCTGCCGGCAGCCCCAGCCGCGCGCGACCTCCTCGGCGGCGAGCGCGGCCACCGTGCCCCGGCCGCGCCGGCGGTCCGGCTCGTCGACGCGCAGTTCGCGGATCACGGCCACCGAGTCGCCGAGGGCGGGCGAGGTGGCGAGGTGCAGCACGCCGACGGGCCGGCTGTTCACGCACACCTGGTAGTGGCGCGAGCGCGTCCCGTCGGCGGTGCGCTGGAGCGGCTCGGTCGGCCGCAGGGTCGTGGTCATCACGGCAGTTCTACCCAGCGCGGGCGAGAACGGCAGCCGAATATCGGCGGGTTACGGGTCCAGGTCGTCCCCGGACCGCTCCTCGAAGATCCGCATGGCCTTGGCGGTCACCGGTCCCGGGGCGCCCGGCAGTTCACGGTCGTCGACGCGGTGCACGGCCTGCACGTCCCGCAGCGTGGAGGTCAGGAACACCTCGTCGGCGCGGTCCAGGACGTCCAGCGGGAGGTCGCTCTCGCGGGCTCCGGTCCACTCGGCGGCCAGCGCGCGGGTGATCCCGGCGAGGCAGCCGGAGGCGAGGGGCGGGGTGTGGATCTCGCCGTCGAGGACGACGAAGACGTTCGACCCGGTGCCCTCGCACAGGTGCCCGACTGTGTTGCCGAACAGCGCCTCCGAGGCGCCCCGTTCGCGGGCGCGGGCCAGGGCGACGACGTTCTCGGCGTAGGAGGTGGTCTTCAGGCCGGTGAGCGCGCCGCGCTCGTTACGGGTCCACGGCACGGTGATCACGGCGGTGGAGTCGGCGCGCCGGCCGGTCTCGCCGAGGGCGACGACGAGAGTCGGGCCGTGCTCGCCGCGGTCGGAACCGAGGGGGCCGTGGCCGCCGGTGTAGGTGAGGCGCAGCCGGCCGAGCGGCACCGGGTTGGCGTCGATGACGGCGGCGCAGGCGCGGCGGACCTCGTCGAGGTCGGGGTCGGGCAGGCCCAGGCCGCGGGCCGAGCGGGTCAGCCGGTCCAGGTGCCGGGTCAGCGCGAACGGCCTGCCGTCCACCGTTTTCACGGTCTCGAAGATGCCGTCGCCCACGGTCAGCCCGTGGTCGAGGACGGAGACGCGGGCGGATTCGATGTCCGTGAGCCCACCGTCGAGCCAGATCTTCACGTCGTCAGCGCCTCTCCAGTTCCGTTCACCTCGTACGCCCCGACGCTACCGCGAGCAGCCGGGACGCCTTCAGTTCGGTCTCCCGCCACTCGCCCTCCGGGTCGGAGCCCCAGGTGATGCCGGCGCCGGTGCCGAAGCGCAGCCGCCCGGCGGCCCCGTCGACGGCCCGGTCGATCCAGAAGGTGCGGATGCCGACGGCCAGCTCGCCGGTGCCCCGGTCGGCGTCGACCCAGCCGACACCGCCGCAGTAGGGGCCCCGCGGGGCGGTCTCCAGCGCGTCGATGATCCGCAGGGCGCTGGACTTGGGCGCGCCGGTGACGGAGCCGGGCGGGAAGGCCGCGTCGAGCAGTTCCGGCCAGCCGGTGCCCGCGCGCAGTTCGCCGCGTACCGCGGAGACCAGGTGGACGAGGCCCGGGTGCTTCTCGACGGCGCACAGGTCGGGCACGGTCACGCTGCCCGTGGCGCAGACCCGCCCGAGGTCGTTGCGGACCAGGTCCACGATCATCACGTTCTCGGCGTAGTCCTTCTCCAGGAGGTCGGCCTCGGTCCGTCCGGTCCCCTTGATCGGGCCGGACTCGACGGTCCGGCCGTCCCGGCGCAGGAACAGCTCGGGCGACGCGGTGGCGATCTCGACGCCGTGCCCCGGCAGCCGGATCGTGCCGGCGTACGGCGCCGGGTTGCCGCGGGCCAGCAGGGCGGTGAGCGCGTCCACGTCCACGTCTGCGTCGGGGGCGACGGGCGCCGAGAGCACCCGGCAGAGGTTGGCCTGGTAGACCTCGCCGGCGGCTATGTGCTCGCGGATGCGCCGTACGCCGGTCGTGTACGCGGTGTGTTCCAGGGAGGACGCCCAGTCATCGACGGCGGGGCCCCGCCACCTTCCCGGCGTGGGCGCGGGCACCGGCTCCGTGCGTACGTCCGCGAAGCGTGCGCAGGTCAGACGGCCCTCGAAGTCGGCGCCGACCGCCCAGAAACCCTCGGAGTCCAGGGCCGCGGGATCGCTCGTGACGTCGAGGAGACCGGTGGCGAGACGGTCGCCGAAGCGGGCGAGGGGAGGCAGGTCGAGCACGTGACCGAGTCTAGGCCGGTGTCCCCGGGGTGGCCCGAACGTGTCCTTCCGGGTGCCCTGACCAGGTTCGCGGGCGCACGCACCGCAGCACGCTGCACAAACGGGTTTTTGTGCTGGCCCCGGAATCCGCTAGAGTTCATCACGTCGCCGGGCCGCGCGAGCGGGCCGCATCGACAGGCGGACGTAGCTCAGTTGGTAGAGCGCAACCTTGCCAAGGTTGAGGTCGCGAGTTCGAACCTCGTCGTCCGCTCGCGGGAACAGAGGGCCTCCCGGGTCCTCTACACTCCTGGTGGAGTGGCCGAGAGGCGAGGCAACGGCCTGCAAAGCCGTCTACACGGGTTCAAATCCCGTCTCCACCTCCAAGGACGATTAGCTCAGCGGGAGAGCGCTTCCCTGACACGGAAGAGGTCACTGGTTCAATCCCAGTATCGTCCACTGATCCGCGAGGATCACTGATCCGTATGGATCTCCGCGCGATTAGCTCAGCGGGAGAGCGCTTCCCTGACACGGAAGAGGTCACTGGTTCAATCCCAGTATCGCGCACGCTTCACTTGTTTCAGGCTGTACTCGCATCACTCCCAGGACGATTAGCTCAGCGGGAGAGCGCTTCCCTGACACGGAAGAGGTCACTGGTTCAATCCCAGTATCGTCCACATCACCCGAAGCCCCCGGCCGTCTCGTACGGCCGGGGGCTTCGTCGTGTGCGGGCTCGTCCGGACGAGCCCGCACACCGCGGATCAGCTCGAGAAGAGCATGCGTCCGAAGCTCTTCTGACGGTGGTGGCCGTAGTGACCGTGGCCGCCGCCGTGCGGGGCGCCCCAGGCCGGAGCCTGAGCGGCCGGGTACGCCTGCGGCGCGGTGGGCGGCGCCGGCGGAGCGGGCTGGGACCACTGGTTCTCCAGGCGGGTCAGCGACTCCAGCTCGCCGTAGTCGAGAAAGATGCCGCGGCAGCCGCTGCACTGCTCGATCTGAACGCCGTTGCGGTTGTAGGTGTGCATCGGTGCGTGACACTTGGGGCACTGCATGCTCGGCTCAACTCCTCGCCGGTCGGTCCTGCTTCGCGTATCGCCAGGACAGACTCTGTCCGGCCGCGGGTCGGTTGCACCCTACTTCGCGGAACTTCGGCTCAACTACGGGGGGCGGAGGGCCGGACGGTGGCCATGCGCGCGCAGGCGTCGACCAGGGTCCGCTCCACCTCGTCCAGCGGCCGGTCCGCCCGGGCCGCCTTGGTGACGGCCCGGGCGGCGGTCTGCGCGGTGAGGGCGCGGGCCGGGACGTCCAGGGCGGGCCAGGGGTCGCCGTCGGCGGGGACGGCGGGACCGCCGGACGCGCGGTAGGCGGTCAGGAAGCGGTGCCACTCGTCGGGCGGGAGGAGCCCGCAGGCGTACCAGGCCGCCGGGCGGGCCAGGTCCCAGGCCGGGACGCCGGTGCCGAGGTCGTCGACGTCGATGAGCAGCCAGGGCCCTTCGGGGGCGGGGTGGCGTATGAGCTGGCCGAGGTGGAGGTCGCCGTGGCAGAGGGTGGTCGTGTCCGGCATGGTGCCCTCGCCGCGCGCCCAGGCGGGGAGAGCGGCCCAGGCCGCGCGTACGGGTGCGGTGGCGGGGTGGTGAGGGGCGGTGTCCCGGAGGCGGGCGAGGGCCTGGGCCGCTTTGGCGGGGCCGCGCATGGCGGGTACGGCCGTGGGGGGCGTGGTGCGGTGGAGGCGGGCGAGCAGACTGGCCGCGGCCTCCCACGGCGCCGCGTCCGGATCCTCCGGGTCCACCGGGGCGCCGTAGGGCCAGTAGGTGACGAGCCGCCCGTGCAGAAGCACCGGGGCCGGGGCCAGCGGGGGCAGGAGTACGCCGGGGAGGCGGGCGGCGACGGTGACACGGCGGGACAGCCCGGCGGGGTCGGCGTCCGCCGCGTGGGCCTTGGCGACGGTGCCCGCGTGCCGGACGACGGTGGCGTCCGGGCGGTCGGCGAGGGTGGCGGTGGCGGTGGCCGCGCCGCAGGGGCAGGCCGGGGTGCGGGCGTGGGCCGTTTCCCTGACGCGGGCCTTGAGGGCGGGGAGGAGGGCGTCCGTTGTCACGAGGGTGAGGGTACGCAGGGGCTGCGCGACAGCCGCCCTCGCCGCCGTCCGTGCGGTCGCCGGGGGTGCCAGCGGCCCTCGCCGTCACCGGGGTCCGTGCGGTCGCCGGGGGTGCCAGCGACCCTCGCCGTCACCGGGGTCCGTGCGGTCGCCGGGGGTGCCAGCGGCCCTCGCCGTCCCCGCCGCCGTCTGTGCCGCCCGCGCGGGCGCCGGGGTCCGTGCGGTCCCCGCGGGTGCCAGCGACCCTCGCCGTCCTCCCCGCCTACCGCGCGTCCGGCGGTCCCACCGTCCCCGCCGTCCCGCCGTCCGCGCGGTCGCCGGGGTGCCAGCGACCCTCGCCGTCCCCGCCGCCGTCCGTGCCGTCCCCGCCGTCCGCGCGGGCGCCGGAGTCCGTGGGGTCCCCGCGGGGGCCAGCGACCCCCGCCGTCCTCCCCGCCAACCGCGCGTCCGGCGGTCCCACCGCCCGTGACGTCCCCGCCGTCCCGCCGTCCGCGCGGTCCCCGGCGTCCGTGCGGTCCTCGCGGGTGCCAGCGGCCCTCGCCGTCGCCGGGGTCCGTGCGGTCCCCGGTGGGTGCCAACGGCCCTCGCCGTCCCCGCGGTGCCCGCCGTCCGTGCGGTCGCCGGGATCCGTGCGGTCCCCGCGGGTGCCGGCGGCCCCCACCGTCCCCGCCTCCTACCGCGCGTCCGGCGGTCCCGCCGTCCGTGCGTCCCCGCGGGTGCCAGCGGCCCCCGCCGTCTCCGCCGTACCCGCCGTGTCGTAGGCAAAGCAATGCCGGCGCAGCTCCCCAGCTGCGCCGGCATTTTGCCGTCCGCCGCACCCCCGTCCCCACGGGGTTTCATGGATGGATGTCCCCGCCCGGACCGCTCTTCCGGGCCTGGGGTCGCCGCTCAGCGCCCCAGCACCACACCCACGGACGACGCCTGTGTGGCCACTGTCTCCCACCCGTCGAAGACGAGGAGGAGCAGGACCGCCAGGGGTAGGGCCATGAGCGTCGCCACCGCGGGGTGGCGACGGCCCTGACGGCGGCTTTCCCGTGTGCGGACGAGCGTCCGCGGAACCGTCTGGGCCATGGTCCCTCTCCTGACCGTTTCGTTGTCTCGTGCAGCGGCGGGTGTCTGACCTCGGGGGACGAGTGCTGCACCCGCCGCTTGACCTCAAATCTATGCGTCCGGCGATCGTCGGACGTCATGCCCTCGTACCGATTGCCGGGCCTCCCGGAGGATGAGCCATGACCTGCCGAGTACTCCCCTGGGTGGAGACCGGCTCCCGGGTCTCCGGGTCTTCCCGGACGGGGTGCCCACCGTGCCCCGGTATCTCCTGGCTGTCCGGTGACATCGCTCACTTCGGCCGGCTCCCCGCAGGCCCCCGCAGCCGCCCCGTGCCCTGCTCCATCCGCCCCCACGGCCGAGGTGCGCGGCGCCGCCCGACTGCCTTCCGCCGCCTCCACCCGGGGGTTCTCCCCCGGTCCAATCGCCGGGCCTCGGGGGCCGGTTGGGATCACCGTCGGAGTGGGGCCGGCCTGCTCACGCGTTCGCTGACCACCCCTCAACTCTCCCACCGGGCACTGACAATCCGTCGTCCCGTGAGGGCGCGGCCTCTGCGCGCGGGCGGCTGTGGAAACGTAAGCTGTGGCTCGTCACAGGGACCGGGCAGCGGGGATGAACATGGCGATGATGCGCCTGAGGCGCGAGGACCCGCGCGTTGTCGGCTCGTTCAGGCTTCACAGGCGGCTCGGCGCGGGTGGGATGGGCGTGGTCTACCTGGGCTCCGACAAGAAGGGGCAGCGGGTCGCGCTGAAGGTCATCCGGCCGGACCTGGCCGAGGACCAGGAGTTCCGGTCGCGGTTCGCACGCGAGGTCTCGGCGGCCCGGCGCATCCGGGGCGGCTGTACCGCGCGGCTGGTCGCCGCGGACCTGGAGGCGGACCGTCCCTGGTTCGCCACGCAGTACGTGCCCGGCCCCTCCCTGCATGACAAGGTCGCCGACGGCGGGCCGCTCGCCGCGGCCGACGTCGCGGCCGTGGGCGCCGCGCTGTCCGAGGGTCTGGTCGCGGTGCACGAGGCCGGGGTGGTGCACCGGGACCTGAAGCCGTCCAACATCCTGCTGTCCCCGAAGGGGCCGCGGATCATCGACTTCGGCATCGCCTGGGCGACGGGTGCCTCCACGCTCACCCACGTCGGCACTGCGGTCGGCTCCCCCGGTTTCCTCGCGCCGGAGCAGGTGCGCGGGGCCGCGGTCACACCGGCGACAGACGTCTTCTCGCTCGGGGCCACGCTGGCGTACGCGTCGATGGGCGACTCGCCCTTCGGGCACGGCAGTTCCGAGGTGATGCTCTACCGAGTCGTCCACGAGGAGGCGCAACTGCACGGCGTCCCGGACGCCCTGGCGCCGCTGGTGCGGGCGTGCCTGGCCAAGGATCCCGTGGAGCGCCCCAGCACCCTGCAACTGTCGCTGCGCCTCAAGGAGATCGCCACCCGGGAGTCGCAGGGCGTGGCCGACGTACGGCCGCCCGCGCCGCGCAGCGCCGAGGCGGACCTGCCCACGGGGCGGCTCGCCGACACCTATCCGGAGCGGACCCAGCGACGGCCGCAGGGCCGGCCGGGCACGCCGGGCACGCCCGCGCCGAGGAGCACGTCGGGGTCGCGGGGACCGGCGCCCCGGGGTGCCACTCCGCCGCGCGGCGGCGCGCCCTCGCGGGGCGGCGGCACCGGAGGGCGGTCCTCGTCCCGGCCCACCCCCGCCTCCCGCGACGGCAACGGCAACGGCCGGAACACCCCCCGTACCAACGGCGGCGGTCGTCCCGCGCCGCGCAACGGGGCCGGCCGTACGGCGCCGAGGACCACGGGGGGCGGCTGGCGGCGGCCCGCCAATCCGCGGCTGCTGCGGCAGCGCCTGTTCGTGTTCGTGGTGGTGACGCTGCTGGTGGCGCTGGGTATCGCCGCCGCACAGGGCTGTCAGGGACCGTCCCGCGGGCTCGGCGGCGAGCAGCGGGACGGCGTACGGGCGGCACGGCAACTGGAGCGGGTGGATGTGCCGGACGAGGACCCCGAGCGGCGGGCGACCGGGACTGCGGCGACCGGACTGTAGGGGCTGGGGCTTCGCCGGAGAGTCCGCCGGGCGGGCGGGGTCTACGCCGGGGGCCGGCCCGCCGTCACCGCGTAGAAGGCGACCGCCGCGGCAGCGCCCACGTTCAGCGAGTCGACACCGTGGGACATCGGGATGCGGACCCACGCGTCGGACGCCGCCAGGGCCCGCCGGGACAGCCCGCTGCCCTCGGCGCCCAGCATGAGGGCCACCCGGTCCATACGGTGCGGGGCGACCGCGTCGAGGGGCTCGGCCCGCTCGTCCGGGGTGAGGGAGAGGAGCGTGAAGCCCGCTTCGCGGACCGTCGCCAGACCGCCCGGCCAGGTGTCGAGGCGGGCGTAGGGCACGGAGAAGACCGCGCCCATCGAGACCTTGACGCTGCGCCGGTACAGGGGGTCCGCGCAGTCCGGGGAGAGCAGGACCGCGTCCATGCCGAGGGCGGCGGCGGAGCGGAAGATCGCGCCGATGTTGGTGTGGTCGTTGACGGACTCCATGACGACGACACGGCGGGCGGTCGTCAGCAGGTCCGCCACGGTGGGAAGCGGCTTGCGCTGCATCGAGGCGAGCGCGCCGCGGTGCACGTGGTAGCCGGTGACCCGTTCGGCGAGCGCCGGGTCGACGACGTACACCGGGGCGGGGGCCTCGTCGATGACGTCGCGCATGGTGTCGACCCACTTGGCGGACAGCAGCATCGAGCGCATCGTGTAGCCCGCCTCACCGGCCCGCCTGATGACCTTCTCGCCCTCGGCGATGAACAGGCCTTCGGCCGGTTCGCGTCTGCGGCGCAGTTCGACGTCGGTCAGGCCGGTGTAGTCGTGCAGGCGCGGGTCGTCCGGGTTGTCGATCGTGACGAGTTCGGCCATGTCACGCGGTCCCGTGCGGGCCGACGGCGACGACCTGGCCGACGACGATGACGGCGGGCGGCCTGACCTCGTGCTCGACGACCGTGTCGGCGACCGTGGCGAGGGTCGCGTCGACCCGGCGCTGGGCGGCCGTCGTGCCCTCCTGGACGAGGGCGACGGGGGTGTCCGGGGACCTGCCGTGCGCGACGAGGGTCTCGGCGATCCGGCCGATCTTGTCGACGCCCATGAGGATCACGAGGGTGCCGGTGAGCTTCGCGAGGGACGGCCAGTCGACCAGGGAGCGCTCGTCGTCGGGGGCGACATGGCCGCTGACCACGGTGAACTCGTGGGCGACGCCACGATGGGTGACCGGGATGCCGGCCGCGCCGGGGACCGAGATGGAGCTGGAGATGCCGGGCACGACGGTGCACGGGATGCCCGCCTCGGCCAGCGCCTGCGCCTCCTCCATGCCCCGCCCGAAGACGAACGGGTCGCCGCCCTTGAGCCGTACCACCGACTTGCCCTGCTGGGCGTGCTCGATCAGCGCGTTGTTGATGGCCTCCTGGGCCATGAAACGGCCGTACGGGATCTTCGCCGCGTCGATGACCTCGACGTGCGGAGGCAGTTCGGCGAGCAGGTCGCGGGGGCCGAGCCGGTCGGCGATGACGACGTCGGCCTCGGCGAGCAGGCGCCGCCCGCGGACGGTGATCAGGTCCGGGTCGCCGGGGCCGCCGCCGACCAGGGCGACTCCGGCGGTGCGGGTGCGGTGGTGCGGGGCGACGAGGGTGCCGTCGCGCAGGCCCTCCACGACCGCGTCGCGGATGGCGGCGGTGTGGCGGGGGTCGCGGCCGCGCGCGTCGGTGGTGAGCACGGCGACGGTGACGCCCTCGCTGTGGCCGGTCGCCGGGGTCCACGCCGTCGCCCGGTCGGCGTCGTCGGAGCGCACGCACCACACGCGGTGCCGCTCGGCCTCGGCGGAGGCGGCGGTGTTGGCCCCGGTGTCGCCGGTGGCGATCAGGGCGTACCAGGCGTCCGCGAGGTCGCCTTCCGTGTACGGGCGCTTCTCCCACGTGATCTCGCCCGCGTCCGCCATCGCCTCGACGGACGGGGTCGCCTCCGGGGACACGAGGCGGATGTCGGCGCCCGCCGCGATCAGGGCGGGCAGGCGGCGCTGGGCGACCTGTCCGCCGCCGAGGACGACCACGCGACGGCCGGCGAGGCGGAGGCCTACGGGGTAGGCGGGGTGTTCGGCCATGAGGGAGGGCTCCTCGTCCTGGCGGTGCGGCGGGCGCTGCGGCTCTGGAGCGGCCCTGACGTGTCTTACGTGTCTGAGGTGTCTGACGTGTCTGACGTGGGGATACGTGCGGATTCTAGGAGACGCGCGGGGACGGCACGAGACGCGTCCGGCATACGGCGGGGGTGCAGCGGCGGGGGATCGTCGCCGCGTCGCTCCTCCCCGCCGCCGCCGGGGCCGGCTACTTCTCGGTGACTCCCGCCGAGTCGAACGTCGCCACCTCGTGCATCGCCCGCGCGGTGCTCTGCACCATCGGCAGCGCGAGCAGCGCGCCGGTGCCCTCGCCGAGGCGGAGGTCGAGGTCGACCAGCGGGCGCAGGCCCAGCTTGTTGAGCGCGGCGACATGGCCGGGCTCGGCGCTGCGGTGACCGGCGATGCAGGCCGCGAGGACCTCGGGGGCGATCGCGCGGGCCACCAGGGCGGCGGCGCCGGCGCTGACGCCGTCCAGGATCACCGGCGTACGCAGAGAGGCGCCGCCGAGCAGCAGACCGACCATGGCCGCGTGCTCGAAGCCGCCGATCGCGGCGAGGACGCCGATGGGGTCGGCGGGGTCCGGCTGGTGGAGTTCGAGGGCGCGGCGGACGACCTCGGTCTTGCGGACCAGTGTCTCGTCGTTGATGCCGGTGCCGCGGCCGGTCACCTCGCCCGGGTCCACGCCGGTGAAGACCGAGATGAGCGCGGCGGACGCGGTGGTGTTCGCGATGCCCATCTCGCCGGTGAGCAGCGCCTTGTTGCCGGCCGCCACCAGGTCGCGGGCGGTCTCGATGCCCACCTCGATGGCCTGCTTGGCCTCCTCGCGGCTCATCGCGGGGCCGGTGGTCATGTCGGAGGTGCCCGCGCGGACCTTGCGGGGCAGCAGGCCGGGCGTGGCGGGCAGGTCGGTGGCGACCCCGACGTCCACGACGCACACCTCGGCGCCGACCTGGGTGGCGAAGGCGTTGCAGACCGCTCCGCCGCCCAGGAAGTTGGCCACCATCTGGGCGGTGACCTCCTGCGGCCAGGGGGTGACGCCCTGGGCGTGCACGCCGTGGTCGCCGGCGAAGACCGCGACGGCCGCGGGCTCCGGGATGGGCGGCGGGCACTGGCGGGACAGCCCGGACAACTGGGCGGAGATGATCTCCAGCATGCCGAGCGCGCCGGCGGGCTTGGTCATGCGCTTCTGCCGCTCCCAGGCCTCGCCGAGCGCCTTGGCGTCCAGCGGGCGGATCTGCGCGACGGTCTCGGCGAGCAGGTCGTGCGGCGCCTCGCCGGGCAGCGCGCGTCGGCCGTACGTCTCCTCGTGCACGACCCAGGACAGCGGGCGGCGCTTGGACCAGCCGGCCTGCATCAGCTCGGGCTCGTCCGGGAACTCGTCGACGTACCCGACACACAGGTAGGCGACGATGTCCAGGTGTTCGGGCAGGCCGAGGGCGCGGACCATCTCGCGCTCGTCGAAGAAGCTGACCCAGCCGACGCCGAGACCCTCGGCGCGGGCGGCGAGCCAGAGGTTCTCGACGGCGAGCGCGGAGGAATACGGCGCCATCTGCGGCTGGGTGTGCCGGCCCAGGGTGTGCCGGCCGCCACGGGTGGGGTCGGCGGTGACGACGATGTTGACCGGGGTGTCGAGGATGGCCTCGATCTTCAGTTCCTTGAACTGCTTGGCCCGGCCCTTGGGCAGCGACTTCGCGTACGCGTCGCGCTGACGCATCGCCAGTTCGTGCATCGCGCGGCGGGTGTCGGCGGACCGGATGACGACGAAGTCCCAGGGCTGCGAGTGGCCCACGGAGGGCGCGGTGTGGGCGGCCTCCAGGACGCGGAGCAGCACCTCGTGCGGGATGGGGTCGCTCCGGAAGCCGTTGCGGATGTCACGGCGTTCGCGCATGACCTTCAGTACGGCCTCGCGCTCGGCGTCGTCGTAGGCGGGGGCCGCCGGGCCGGTGGGCTGTCGCGCTTCGGCGATCGCGACCGCGGCAGCAGCCGCAGCCGTGCTCACGTCGTGCGGGTCTTCCCGCATCGCGGGTACTTCCTGGGACGCGTGCGCTCCGTGGGGCTCGTGAGCAGCGTCGACCGCGTCGACCGCTTCGTCCACGTGGTCTTCCTGGCCGGCGCCTCGGGTGTCCAGGTCGTCGGCGTTCTGGGCCACTTCGGGGTCGGCCTCGCGCGGCGCCGGTACCGCGGCCACCGGGTCGGCCGATGCCGGTTCCTCGGCGACGGCCTGCGGTGCCAGGGCCTCCGGCGGGACCAGAACGGCCTCGGGCGGCGTGGGCGCGAGGTGCGGGGTGGTGGGCACCTGACCGCCGTCGACCGGCATGAACTGGCCCACGGGCTGGTCGGAGTGCGGTCGCGCAGCGACCGGGGCCCCCGCGGGCACGGGGTCCGTTGCGGCGGTGTCGGCGGGCGACGTCGCGTCGCTCGCCACGGGCTCTGGCGTGCTGTCGGCCACGGCCACTTCCTGCGGTACGTCGGCGTCCATGAGGGACTGGGGGCCCTGAGCGGGCTGCGGTGCGTGCGGGGCGTTCGGGGCGTGCGGGGCCGGGGGGTGCTCGGCGGTGGCCTGGGCCTCGCGCTCGGCCTCGGCGACGGGCTCGAGCGTCGGCTCTGCCTCGGCGACGGGCTGGGTCTTGGTCAGGGGCTGGACCACCGGCTCGGCCCCGGCGACAGCTTCGACTCCGGCTCCGGCCTCGGCCACGGGCTGGGTCTTGGTCACCGGCTGGACCACCGGCTCGGCCCCGGCGACAGCTCCGGCTCCGGCCACGGGCTGGGCCTTGGTCACCGGCTCGACGACCGGCACGGCCCCGGCGACAGCTCCGGCCTCGGCGAGGGCTTCGGACTCGGCTCCGGCTCCGGCTCCGGCTCCGGCTCCGGCCTCGGCGACGGCTCCGGCTCCGGCTCCGGCTCCGGCTCCGGCTCCGGCCACAGGCTCGACGACCGGCTCGGCCTCGCCCACAGGCTCGACCTCCGGCTGCGGTGGAGGGGCCTGCGGGGCAGCCTGGACCACCGGCTGCGGTGCGGCTTCCTGCGGGTCGGCCTGGAGCTCCGGCTGGGGGGCCGTGGCCTGCGGCGCGGGATGGACGTCCGGGTGTGGGTGGGGCGCCTCCTCCGGTACGGGCTGCGGCGCCACCGGCTGGGGGTGCGCGGGCTCCTCCTGTACCGGCGTGGCCTGCTCTGCGGCCTCCGGGGCTTCCGGTGCCTCCGGGGCCGGGGTCGGCACGGGTTCGGCGGCGACCGCCGGAACGGGGGCGTCAGGGGCGTCAGGGGCGGCCGCTTCGGGGCCTCCGACGGCCGCGGACGCGTCCGGTGCCTGGGCGGCTTCCGGCTCGGGAGCCTCGGTGGCGTCGGCCACCCGGGGCTCCTCGGGCCCTTCCGGTGCTCCCTCTGATGCTCCTTCGAGTGCACCTTCCGGGGCCGGCTGCTCGGGGGCCTCTTCGATCTCCGTGCCTTCGGGCGTCCCCGGGGTAGCGTGGAACCGCGGGGGCTCACCGGCCTCCTCGACGGGCCCGGTCACGGGGTCCGCGGTGACCGCCTCGGGAGCCGGTACCGGTACGGCTTCCTCCGCGGGCCCGGCGGCCTCGCCCGGTTCGCCGGACTCGCCCGCGGTCGCCCCGCCCGTCGCCGCCACGGCCTCCGTCGCCACGCGGGTCACGAGCGCCTGGTCCGGTACCGGAACAACCGTTTCCGCATACCCGGCCCCGGCGCTCACCGGAGCCTCCTGGACCTCCTGGACCTCCTGGGCCTGCGGTGCCGTCTGCCCGCCCCAGGGTGCCGCCGCCTGCGGAGGCATGGCGGCGGCCTGCGGAACGTCGAGGTACTCGGGGCCGGCGGTCGGCGGACCCGGGTGCCGTACCGGCGCGTCGGCGGGACCGCGGTCGGCGAGGGAACGGACCGGGCTCGCCGAGGTGTCGGGGATCGGCGGACCGAGGTGCAGGGGTCTGCGCGACGGGACCGGGGCGGACGCGGGGTCCGGCGCCGGGTCGGGCAGGCGGACGCCGCCGAGGTCGACCGAGCCGCTGTCGCGGCCGGACATCTCGTGCGGGCCCGGCTGGTGCACGGTCTCCACGACCGGCTCCGGCGCAGGCGGCGCGACCTCATTGCCCCAGGCACTCTGGGCTCCCGGCAGCAACAACAGGTCCTCGTCCTCGGCGGTGGCCTCGGAGAGGTAGGCGTACGCGCCGGGTGCGGGGACTCCCGGCTGCTCCACCATGCCTGCGTTCTCCGGCAGCCCCTCGCCCGGGATCTGGCCGGTGTCGGTCATGCGTAACCCCTCGCCCATCGGTTAGTGCTTCTACGACCAGCTCACCCGGGACGGCGCACCGACCGCCCGCAGTGAAGAACGAGCGTGCGTGCCGAGCGGCACGAACGACCCGCAGGAAAAGACGACAAAGCCATTGAGTGGCATTGTCGCGGGCGTTCCCCCGCCGCGACAGCTTGATCCGCGACGGCCCGCTGTGGACTGCGCCACGTTGCGCGTCCTCCGGTTGTGCCGTACCACACCCAGCCCAGAAGGAGCGGGTTTTTACGGACATTGCCCGACGAACTGCCGGGTGTCCCAGTGCGGTACAACAATCCGCCAGCCTACCCCGCGCGGTATGACGAACCGATCACGGGGCGCGGTCGTCGTCGGTCGTCAACGAGGTGCCTCGCGCCGCACGATCTCACCGCTGAGCAGGAACGCGACGCTCCGCTCCGTCTCCGTCCAGGCCCGGGTGTCGAGTCCGACGGACTGCAGCAGGGCGCACTCGACTCGGTATCCGTGCTCCGTCAGGTCCCTGCCGACGAGTTCGGCCGCGTCGCGGGTCGCGGCGTGCGCGACGATGCGCTGCGGGCGGCGGTCGGCGACCGCGGAGACCACGGCCGCTCCCCCGCCGCCGACCCGGACGACGTCCGGTTCGGGGAGGTTCTCCAGGATGTGCGGGGCGGTGCCGTGCACGGTCTGGAGCTGGACGCCGAAGTGCCGTGCGACGGCCTCGGTGCGCGCGCAGGCCTCCGGGTCGCGGTCGACGGCGATGACGGCGGCGCCGCCGCGGGCGGCCTCGGTGGCGAAGGCGCCGCTGCCGCAGCCGATGTCCCACACGAGGTCGCCGGGGCGCGGTCCGAGCCGGGCGAGTTGGGCCGTGCGGAGCAGGTCCCTCTCGCCCTCGCCCAGCTCGCCGCCGTACGCCGCGGCGGGCAGCGACCAGCCGCGCGGTCCGGTGGCGGGGTCGCGCCCTGCGATCCAGCCGGCGCCGTCGCTCGCGGTGCCCGGACCGGCGCTGCCGCCGGCCACGATGACGACGTTCGGGTCGCGCCAGGTGTGGTCGGCGGCCTTGTCGGAGGTGACGACGGTGACCCGTTCGCGCGTGGTGCCGAGTTCCTCGCAGATGACGAAGGTGCGGTGGATGCCCTCCATCAGCAGGCCGAGTTCGGCGGGTCCGGCGCCGGGTGAGGTGAGGACCGCGACCTTGGTGTGGGCCCGGCACACGTTCACCGCGCGTCGCAGCGTACGGGGGTGGGCGACGACCACGTGGGCGTCGTCCCAGGGCATACCGGCACGGGCGAAGGCGGCGGCCACGGAGGAGACCGCGGGGACGACCTCCACCTCCAGGCCGAACTCGGGGGCCCGCAGGGTGCGTACGACGCCGAAGAAGCCGGGGTCGCCGTCGGCGAGCACGACCGTCGTGCCGCGGTGGGCGGCGATGCGGCGGGCGGCGAGGGCGACGCTGCCGAGGCGGATGCGTTCGGCGGCGGGCGGTACCTCGGGAAGTGCCAGGTGGTGGGGGGCGCCTGCCACGAGGGTGGCGGCACCCAGTGCGGAGCGCGCCGCGGCGGTCAGCGGCGAACCGTCCCAGCCGATCACCGTGACACGGTCGGCCATCGTCGTCAGTCTCCAGGGTTTTCGCAGGTCGTGGTCGCGGAACCGTTCGCCGGCGCGCCCCGTGAGGGTATCCGGTGCGGCCTGGGTACGGGAGGGTGGCGCCGTCCGCCCCCGTGCATCAGTTCCAGTCCGTGAAGGTGGTGAAACCGTCGCTGTCGGTCAGTTGCCCGGTGGCGCCCTCGAGGTCCTCCGGCAGCAGGCTCCACACGATGAAGTCGGTGCGTACGTCCCTCCAGACACCGTCGTCGGTGTGTACGCGCGCTATGCAGGCGCCTCTCAGCACGCCCTCGCTGATGCAGCCGATCTTCTGGGCGACCTGCTGGGAGGCGGTGTTGTCGGCCGCGGTGCGCAGCTCGACGCGTTCGAACTTCTGGTCACGGAAGAGCCACTGGGAGGTGGCGAGCGCCGCCTCGGAGGCGTATCCCTCGCCCCGGGCCCAGGGGGCGACTATGTACGAGAGTTCGGTGGACCGTACGTGCCAGTTGGTCTTGGTGAGCTGGACGACGCCGACCAGTCGCTGGGTGAGGAACTCGGTGACGGCGAGGTCGAGGCCCCGGCCGGCCGTGCGCTCGGCGGGGGCGTGGTCGCCGATCCAGGTGCCGGCGTCGGCCTCGGTGAAGGGCTGCGGGACGTGGGTCCAGGCGGCGACCTGCTCGTCGTTCATCATCGCGGCCAGCGCGGGAACGTCGTCCTCGTCGAGGGGGCGCAGCACCAACCGCTCCGTGCTGATGGAGATGTTGGGGAAGGTGCTCGTCATGCGCCGCTCCGTAACCTGGGTAACCGTCAGGGCCTGCTCGAACTGCCCAGCATGCAGCATGAAAGCACTCAACCACACCACCGGGTCCGCCCCGTGAGCACGGAGCGGACCCGGTGGGTGACGCGGGGTTGGGCGTGGGAGGAGGGTCAGAAGGAGGGCAGGACCGCGCCGTCGTACTCGTCCTCGATGAACTTCTTCACCTCGGGCGAGTTGAGGAGCTTCGCGAGCTTCTTGACGCGCGGGTCGTCCTCCTGGCCCTCCTTGACGGCGAGGAGGTTGCTGTTCGGGTTGTTCTGGGCGCTCTCCAGGACGAGGGCGTCCTCGGCGGGCTTCAGGTCGGCCTCGATGGCGTAGTTGCCGTTGACGACCGCCGCGTCCACGTCGTCCAGGGAGCGCGGGGTCTGGGCCGCCTCCAGTTCCTTGAACTCGAGCTTCTTCGGGTTCTCGGTGATGTCCGCGGGGGTCGCCGAGGTGCCGACACCGTCCTTGAGGGTGATGATCTTGTTGGCCGCGAGCAGTTGCAGGGCGCGACCCTCGTTGACGGTGTCGTTGGGGACGGCGACGGTCGCGCCGCTCTTCAGGTCGTCGGCCTTCTTCACCTGGTGGGAGTAGAGGCCGAGCGGCTCCAGGTGCACGTCGACGACGGACACGATGTGGGTGCCGTTCTTCTCGTTGAACTCGTCGAGGTACGGCTGGGTCTGGAAGTAGTTGGCCCCCACGGAGCCGTCCTCCGTCGCCGTGTTCGGCGTGACGTAGTCGGTGAACTCCTTGACCTCGAGGTCGAGCCCCGCGTCCTTCGCCAGGTTGTCCTTGATGTAGGTGAGGATCTCGGCGTGCGGGGTGGGGCTCGCGGCGACGACCAGCGGGCCGGAGATGTCGGAGGCGGAGTCCTTGTCCGAGCCGCAGGCGGTCAGGCCGAGGGTGAGGGCTCCGGCGGCGAGGACGGCGGTGGTGATCTTGGCGGTGTTACGCACGAAAAGTGCCTTTCCTTCAGGTGGTGCGACCCCGCCTCGGGTGGTGCGGGGAGTCCTGGATCGGGGGTGGGCCCGCGCGTGGGCCTACGCGACCTTGCCGATGTCGGCCGCCGCGGGCTCCTTGGCCCTGAGCAGCCGGAGCTTCGGCGTCGCGCCGCCGCGTCCGCCCCGGCGGTGCAGGGTGCGGGCCGCGAAGTCGCCGGCGAACTGGATGAGCGAGATGGCGACGGCGAGGAGCGCGACGGTGGTCCACATGAGGCCGGTGTCGAAGCGCTGGTAGCCGTAGCGGACGGCGAGGTCGCCGAGGCCGCCGCCGCCGACGGTGCCGGCCATGGCGGAGTAGCCGATGAGGGCGATGATCGTGGTGGTGGTGCTGGCGATCAGCGACGGAAGGGCTTCGGGGACCAGGACCTTGCGGACGATGGTCCAGGTGTTGCCGCCCATGGACTGGACGGCCTCGACGAGCCCTCCGTCGACCTCGCGCACGGCGGTCTCGACGAGCCGCGCGAAGAACGGGATGCCGCCGATGGCGAGCGGCACGATCGCGGCCTCGCTGCCGATGGTGGTGCCGGTGACCCAGCGGGTGAAGCTCATCAGCGCGACCATGAGGATGATGAACGGCATCGAGCGGCCGATGTTGACGACCTGGCCGATGACCTTGTTGACCACGACGTTCTGGAGCAGGCCGCCCCGGTCGGTGAGGACGAGGAGTACACCGAGCGGAAGCCCGGCCACCACGGCGATCAGGGTGGACCAGCCGACCATGATCAGGGTCTCCCAGGAGGCCTGTTCCAGCAGGGGCTGCGTCTCGGACCAGGTCACTTGGCACCTTCCTTCACCAGCACGGACGGCTCGCCCGGCGTCTCGCCCGGCGTCTCACCCGGCATCTCGTCCGGCGTCTCGTCCACCACGTCGATCTGCAGGCCCTGTTCGCGCAGGAAGCCGATGGGCACGACGTTGTCCTCGTAGCGGCCGGGCAGTTCGATCCGCATCCGGCCGATCTGGAGGCCGCCGACGGTGTCGATGGCGGCACCGAGGATCGATATGTCGATGTTGTAGGTGCGGGAGAGCTGGGAGATGACGGGCTGGGTGGCGGCCTCGCCGTGGAACGTGACGTCCAGGACGGTGCGGTCGTCCCCGGACGCATCGCCGCCGACCGGGAAGAGCGCGGCGGCCAGTTCGGAGCCCGGGGTGGCGAGGAGTTCGCCGACCGTGCCGGACTCGACGACGCGGCCCCTGTCCATGAGGGCGGCCGAGTCGCAGATGCTCTTGACGACGTCCATCTCGTGGGTGATGAGCAGGACGGTCAGGCCGAGCTGCCGGTTCAGGTCGCGCAGCAGTTGGAGGATGGAGCGGGTGGTCTCCGGGTCGAGGGCGCTGGTGGCCTCGTCGGAGAGCAGGACCTTGGGGTCGCCGGCCAGGGCGCGGGCGATGCCGACGCGCTGCTTCTGGCCGCCGGAGAGCTGGGCGGGGTAGGCCCCCGCCTTGTCGGCGAGGCCGACGAGGTCGAGCAGTTCCAGGGCCTTGCGGGAGCGCTCCTTGCCGGACTTGCCGAGGATCTCCAGCGGCAGTTCGACGTTGTCCTGCACGGTCCGGGAGGAGATCAGGTTGAAGTGCTGGAAGACCATGCCGATTCGGCTGCGTGCCTGCCGCAGCTCCTTGCCGGCGCGGGGGCCGCGGCCGGCCAGCGCGGTGAGGTCCTGTCCCGCGACGGTGACCGTACCGGCGGTGGGGCGCTCCAGGAGGTTGACGCAGCGGACGAGCGAGGACTTGCCGGCGCCGGACTGGCCGATGACGCCGTACACCTCGCCCTCGCGGACGTGCAGGTCGACGCCGTCCAGGGCGGTGACCTCACGGCCGCGTGAACGATAGACCTTGGTGAGGCCCGTGGTGGTGATCACGTGGGTTTCCGTCACTGTCGAGTGCGCGGCGCGGTGGTGGGCGCCGGGCACGGGGCGTTCTTCTTAAGGGTTCTTGGGGGCCTTCGGAACGCGGCATGGTTCTCGCGGCGGCGGTGCGCGCGGTGGCGGTGGAAACCGGCGGAGAAACGTGTGCGCGGGGCGTGGCTCAGCCGCGTGCGCGGGGCGCGGTGGCGGACATGAGCGGCGCTCGCTTCGGGGCGCGAGGCTCAGGTGGTGCGGGGGCCCTCTAGAAGGCGCACATTCGACACGCACAACGTGACATGCGACGAGACATACAACGAGCACCGGGCGTCGTCGTCGCCTCGGTCGCAGGGGTGCGGTCGCTCGTCGTGCTCATGCGATCAGTAAAGCAGACGTATGGTCCTGACCGGAGACCGCGGTCCGGATTCTGGACAACGGTGAGACGATGCCGGTCACGGGGTGGCGGATCGGCCCCGGACGGTGATCTCGACTCCGTCGTCGGTGACCAGTGCGGACAAGGCCGACAGGTCGGTGACCACCAGGTCGGCGTCGAGTTCGTCGGCCCGGTGGGTTGTGGCCAACGCCACGGTGGTCATGCCGGCGCCGGGTCGACGCCCGGGGCGCGTGCGCCGAGCAGGTAGGGCTCGGGGTGGTCTGGTGCGTGCAGTTGCAAGGCGGAGGAGGGCGTCAACGCAGAGCGTTGACCACCGGCGACAACACCGCCGGGGGCATGTCCCCACGCCCTTCAGGCATGGTCCGCCGGACAGGCCCTCGGGTCTGGGTCTTGGGGTGGATGCCGATGGCGTCGAGACGGACCTCGGCGAGGCGTCGGGGGGGGCGGAGGCGACGACGGCCCAGCGGTCGGCGGGCAGCAGTTCGGCGGCTGTCTCGGTGGCCGGCCGCCCGCCCGTGCAGTTCCTCCCGCCCGAACCGCTCGGCCGTGATCCTGTACTCGACGGCCCACCGTGTCCAGCAGCGGCGCACGGATGCGAGGGAGGAGACGAGGGTGCCGTCGTTGTCGAACAGGAGGGCCTGTGCGTGGAGCTTCCTGTCTCCGACCCCGCGGGGCCGGAGACTGCGGGCCCTTTGGGCCGTAATAGGCTCGCTGCCATGCTTGACGTCCTGACGCTGGTGACCGGCGTCGCCGCGCTGCTGCTCGCCGCCTGGTGCGGCTGGGCGGCCTACCGTGACCAGCCGACGAAGGACTGGCACTTCATCGGCATGGCCGCGGTCTCACTGCTGGCGCTGATCCAGTTGGTGGTCGGGATCGTGCTGCTGGCGCGGGGCGAGGAACCGGACCAGGGCACGACGATCTTCGTGGCGTATCTGCTGGGCGCCTTCGCCTGTGTGCCCGCGGCGGGGTTCATGTCGCTGGCCGAGCGCACCCGCTGGGGCTCGGTGACGGTCGCCGCGGGCGGTGTCGTCCTCGCCGTTCTCGAGGTGCGGCTGTATGACATCTGGGGAGGCTGACATGGTGACCACTCAGGAGAAGCCGGCCCGCAAGCGGCTGATCGGCGGGCCCGGGATCCTGCTGGTGTGGCTGTACGGCGTGATGGTCGTCGGTGCCGTGTCGCGGTCCGCGTACCAGATCGCGACGGAGTTCGACCGGGCGCCGCTCGCCTACACGCTGTCGGCGCTCGCGGGCGTCGTCTACGGATTCATCACGTACACCCTGGTGCGCGGCGGCGAGGCGGCCCGCAGGGCGGCGCTGGTGTGCTGCGCCGCCGAGTTGGTGGGCGTCCTGACGGTGGGCACCTGGACGCTGGTGGAGCCGTCCGCCTTCCCCGACGCGACCGTGTGGTCGGACTTCGGGATGGGGTATCTCTTCATTCCCGTGCTGCTGCCGCTGTCGGCGCTGTACTGGCTGCGCCGGGCCCGCACCGCGTAGCGGTCACGGGGCCCGGCGGTCCTCAGGCCGTGGTGGCGTACGTCTCCGCCGGCTTCTCCAGGACGATCATGGGCACGCCGTCCGTGCCCTCGGCCGTCCCCACCGTCTCGTAGCCCACGCGCCGGTACAGCCGCAGGTTGCTCTCGCTGCGGTGCCCGGTGTGCAGCCGGAAGCGCTTGGCGCCGCGCTCCTCGACCAGGCTGGACTCGGCGGCCCGCAGCAGCCGGGCCCCGATGCCGTGCCCCTGGAGGCGGGGGTGGACGCACAGCTTGCCGATGGACGCCGCGCCGTCCTCGGTCGCCCGCCCGCGCACCGAGCCGACGACCTCTTGGCCGAGCCGCGCCACGAAGACGCAGTCGGCGGCGACCTCCTCGCGCACGGAGTCCAGGGTCTGGACGAGCGGGTCGATGCGGTAGTTGCCGTACAGCGCCGCCTCGCTCTGGAAGCAGAGGTACTGCAGCCGGAAGATTTGTTCGGCGTCCTGTCCGGTCGCCGCCGAGATGGTCACGCTCATGCCCATGTGCGCATGCCTCCCGCTCACCTGATCACCTGTGGTCCCCCACTCCTATCCCCGTCCTCAGCGGGCCGCAACCTCCGGCGCCAGCATTCGCCGGAGACATCCCAGACATCGGGAACGTTCCGGGCCAAGACTGCCCTGTGAGATACCCAACTCCCCCGCGATCTCCCGGTATGTGAGGTCCCGCGGCGACAACAGGGCCTCCATCAGCCGGGGGCAGCGGCCCGGCAGCCGGCGCACGGCGTCGCGCAGGGCGCGGTGCCGGGCCGCGGTGAGCGCGAGCTGCTCGGGCTGGTACTCGGGCCGGCACTCGGCGGCACCGGCCGGTTCGGTGCCGTACGGCCGCTCGTTGCGGGCCCTGCGGCGGGTGCGGCGGGCCTCGGTGCGGACGGCGCTGCGCAGCCAGCGGTGCGGGTCGTGGGGCGGGCCGTCGGCCTCCAGGCGTTCCAGCAGGCGCAGCCAGACCTCCTGTTCGAGGTCGCCGGGCTCGGCGCCGGACGCATATGCCTCGGCCGAGGCCTCGGCCGTGAGCAGGGGGCGCAGGGAGGTGAGCAGGTCGTGCGTCATATGCACGTCGACGCGGCCGCCCGGGCGGCGGGTTGCCCGGACGGTCGAAGCTCACCCCAACCGGGGTTGTCCGCTCAGCCGTTGACGAAGTCCTCGCGGGCCAGGACGCCGGTGTCCGGATTGTCGGTGAAGACGCCGTCGATGCCGGTGGCGAAGTAGGTCCGGAACGCGCCGAAGGCGTCCCCGTAGGCGTCGGGGTCGCCGCCCTTGCGGAAGTCTGCGGGCAGGAAGGGGTTCTCGTTGCGCATGGTGTACGGGTGCAGGATCAGGCCCGCGCGGTGCGCGTCGCGGACGAGCGTCGTCGGCTCGGTGAGCCGCCCGGCGGAGTCCTTGGGGATGATCAGGTCCAGGGTGGGTCCGATGCCCTGCGCGTAGGAGGCGATCTCCTTGAGGCCCTTCGGCGTGATGAGGTCGGCCGTGGTGCGCGGGTCGCCGGTCTCGACGAAGTCCCAGGGGCGGCTGTCCGCGCCGGAGAGCAGGACGGCAAGGGGGTTGCCGACCAGCTTGTTCATCCGCCGGATGCTGGTGGGCTCGAAGGACTGGATGATGACGGGCGCGTGCTTCCCGTCCTTGCCGTACTTGCGCAGCAGCCGCGCCAGGCGCTCCTCCGTGCCCAGGCCCAGCTTGCGGAAGTAGGTGGGGTGCTTGAGCTCCGGGTAGATCCAGACCTGCCTGCCGCGCCTGCGGGTCTGCTCGTTCTGCCAGCGGAGCACCTCTTCGAAGGTGGGGATCTCCCAGCGGCCGTCGTAGAGGGTGTTGTGCGGGCGGTTGGCCGGGATGCGCTCGATCGCGCGGAGCGTCTTGAGCTCGGCGAGGGTGAAGTCCTCGGTGAACCAGCCGGTGGTGGAGACGCCGTCGAGGAGCTTCGTGCGCTCGCGGTCGGCGAACTCGGGGTGGTCGGCGACGTCCGTGGTGCCGCCGATCTCCGGCTCGTGCCGGCAGACGAGGTGACCGTCCCTGGTCGGGACGAGGTCACCGGCCTCGACGATGTCGGCGCCCAGGTCGAGGGCCAGCTCGTAGGAGCCGAAGGTGTGCTCGGGGCGGTAGCCGCTGGCCCCCCGGTGGCCGATGACGGTGGGAACGGGCAGGCCCTTCACGCCGCCGCCGTGTCCGCCGCCGTGCCGGGCGTCCTGCCGGGTGTCCTGCCGGGCGTCGGTGCCGGCGGCTCTCGCCGTGCCGGACAGGCCCAGTACGGCCCCGCCCGCGCCGAGCACCGCCGCGCCCAGGAGCGCCCGCCGTCCGGTGCCGCCGTCCGCCCGCTCGTCCGACTCCTGCGTTCCCATGGGGCCCTCCTGCCGTCGACCGTCAGTGCGGGCCGATCGTAGGGGCGCGTACATGACGAGCGGGAGACCGTGGCCGGAACACGCGGGTGCGTGCGGATGTCGTACCGGACCGGATGCCTGACATGCCGTCGGCTTGGCCCCGGCGGAGCGGGGTACGCGCATGCCACAAGGGTCGGTGGCGCTGCTCGGTCGGCGCGCCTCGCGCGGTCCGCGCCGAGCCCGTGCTTCGATCCGGGCCGGGCGACGTCACGGCACGGCAGGTGAACACGCGTCAACACCGGGTAAGGCCCGGGTGACCCGAGGTGCGTGACCCCCCGGACCGCGAGTAATGTCCTCACCTGCACAGACTCATACAGCCACAGACCCGTACCGCCACAGGCTCCGCGGCGGATTCATGCCGCACCCCGACACCGGAGGACCCGTTGTCCCGCTTCGCGCTCATCAAGGCAGTGCTCGGTCCGATCATGCGCCTGATGTTCCGCCCTCGGGTGGAGGGCGTGGAGAACATCCCGGGCGACGGTCCGGTGATCCTGGCCGGCAATCACCTCACCTTCATCGACTCGGTGATCATGCCGCTCAACTGCGACCGGCAGGTCTTCTTCATCGGCAAGGACGAGTACGTCACCGGCAAGGGCTTCAAGGGCCGGCTGATGGCCTGGTTCTTCACCGGCGTCGGCATGGTCCCGGTCGACCGGGACGGCGGGCGGGGCGGGGTCGCGGCGCTGATGACGGGGCGCCGCATCCTGGACGAGGGCAAGGTCTTCGGCATCTACCCGGAGGGCACCCGCTCCCCCGACGGCCGCCTCTACCGGGGCCGGACCGGCATCGCGCGGCTCACTCTGATGACGGGCGCCCCGGTCGTCCCGTTCGCCGTCATCGGCACCGACAAGCTCCAGCCGGGCGGCGCGGGTCTGCCCCGGCCGGGCAAGGTCACGGTCCGTTTCGGCGAGGCGATGGAGTTCTCCCGCTACGAGGGCATGGACCGCGACCGCTACGTCCTGCGGGCGGTGACCGACTCGGTGATGACCGAGGTCATGCGGCTGTCCGGCCAGGAGTACGTGGACATGTACGCGAGCAAGGCGAAGGCGGCGTAGTTCCGCGGAACCTGTAGCGGAACCTGTACACGTGAACGGCGGGTCGCTCGGTGAGCGGCCCGCCGTCCGCGTTCCGGCGCCGTGCGGCCGGGACCGGACCGGACAGGTCCTCTACGGGTGTTCCACCCCGTCCTCCAGGCGCTGGCCCCGCAGCAGGAACCAGGAGGCCGCGGCGGCGGCCAGGAGGACGGCGGCACCGACGCCCGCCGCGAGGGTCAGGCCGTCGACGAAGGCCTGACGGGCGGAGTCCAGCAGGGTCTCGGCCGTACGGGACGGGAGGCCGGCCGCGGCTTCCACCGCGCCGCCCAGCGATTCGTGCGCGGCGGCCGGGGTGCCCGCGGGGCCCGTGAAGTCACGGTAGACACCGGTCACGATCGAGCCGAGCACCGCGATACCGAGGGCGGCGCCGAGTTCGTACGCCGTCTCGGAGACGGCGGACGCGGCGCCCGCCTGTTCCCCGGGCACGCTGGAGAGGATCACGTCGGCGGTGACGGTGAACGAGAACCCGGCGCCGACGCCGACCACCAGCAGGGCCGCGCCGATCAGCGGGTAGCCGGTGTTCTGCCCGATGACGGTCAGCGCGGCGAGCGCGAGACCGACGGCGGCGAGACCCCCCGCGACCACGGCACGGACCGAGAAGCGCCGGGCCGCGCGGCCGGCGAGCAGACCGGCGACCACCGCGCCGACGGCGGCGGGCAGTTCCGCCAGGCCCGCCTCGAAGGGCCGCCTGCCCTGGACGAGTTGCAGGTACTGGGAGAGGAAGAACACCAGCCCGGACAGGCCCAGGACGGTCAGCAGGTCGGCCAGCACCGCGCCGCTGAAGCCACGGTTGCGGAACAGCCGCATGTCGAGCAGCGGCTTCGGCATCGTGAGCTGCCGGCGCACGAAGCCGTAGAGCGCGGCGGCGCCCAGCAGGCCCGCGGCGAGCGTGGCCCACGCGAACCCGTGGGCGGCGGCCTCCTTGACGGCGTACACGACACCGACCATGCCGACCAGGGAGAGGGTGACGCTGAGCAGGTCCCAGGGGCCCGGGTCCGGGTTGCGGGACTCGGGCAGCAGCTTGACGCCGACGACGACCAGGACGGCCATCACGGGCAGGTTGATCAGGAAGACGGAACCCCACCAGAAGTGCTCCAGCAGGAACCCGCCGACGATCGGGCCGACCGCCGTGCCGGCGGAGGCGGTGGCGCCCCAGATGCCGACGGCGAGGCTGCGTTCGCGGGGATCGTGGAAGAGGTTGCGGATCAGGGCGAGGGTGGCGGGCATCAGGGTGGCGCCCGCGACGCCGAGCAGGGCCCGGGCGAGGATCATCAGCTCGGGTGTGTGCGCGTAGGCGTTGAGGACGGATATCGCGCCGAACGCCGCGGCGCCGACGAGCAGGAGCCGCTTGCGGCCGATGCGGTCGCCGAGGCTGCCCATGGAGACGAGCAGGCCGGCGATGACGAAGGAGTAGACGTCGCCGATCCAGAGCAGTTGGGTGCCGGAGGGGGCGAGGTCCTCGCTGATGTAGGGGGTCGCGAGACCGAGCACGGTCGCGTCGACGGCCACCAGCAGCACGGCCAGCACCAGGACGGACAGCGCCAGCCAGCGGCCGGGGCCCTTCACCGCCCCGGTCGAGTGGGCCGGCTGCAGGGTGCTGGTCATGGTTGCTCTCTCCGGAGTGCGCCGCCGAGCAGCAGCTCGACGATCATGCGGGTCAGGTCGTTGCGGGCCACGCGGCCCTCGGTCACCGCCCAGGCGCCGGAGGCCAGCAGGCCGTAGAGCGCCTCGGTGAGCCAGACGGGGGTGAGGTCGATGCGGAACTCGCCGCTCTCCTGGCCGCGCCGGAAGACGGCGGCGATCCGGGCGTCGATGCGGGCCCAGCCCTCGTTCTGCTCCTCGCCCTCGAACAACTGGTTCTCGCTGTAGAGGAAGGCGAGCAGCCCTGCGGCGGGCTCGATCTCGCGCACGAGCCGGCGCACCGCGTCGGCCGCCGCTCCGTCGTCGAGGCGGGCCGCGTCCAGGGCGGCCTCGCACTCGGCGATGCCGAGTGACTCCAGCGCCCGCACGAGGGCGTCGCGCCCGGCGAAGTGCCGGTGCAGCGTGGCGCGGCTCAGTCCGGCAGCCCTGGCGACCTCGTCCATGGTCGCGGTGGCTCTGCGGGTCAGCAGGGCCGCGGCGCTGCGCAGTACGTGGTCACGGTCGACAGCCATGAGACGACCATAACCCATATGAGACATATTTGTCTCACGCTGGGCGCGCGTGGCTCACGCCTTCAGGCGGCCGGGGCCGCCTGAAGGCGTGAGTCGGCGCTGCCCGGAATCAGTGCCAGGGAAGCTGCCCGCGGTGCTCCCAGTAGGCGTTCGGCTCCTCGACGAGTGCGCCGAGTCGCGCCACCTGGTCGTCGTCGAGATCGACGACGGCGGCGTGCAGGTTCGAGCCGAGCTGGTTCACGGTCGCGGCGCCGGACAGGACGACACCGGCCCAGGGCTCTCGCAGGATCAGCGCGAGGGCGACCGCGTCGCAGCCCAGGGACGTCTCCTCCGCGACGGCCCTCAGGACGTCGGGCGCCTGGGGCTCCGCGAGGCGGCCGTTGGCCATGCCCTCCTTGACGATCACGGTGAACCCGGCGTCGTACGCCTCGGCCAGCGCGGGTCCGGCGGAGGTCTCCAGCGCGTTGTACGTCGACTGGACGGTGCGGAAGAGGGGCTCGCCCTCCACGGTCACGGCGAGCGCGGCGCGGATGGCGTCGGCCTGCGCGGGACCGCTGGTGGAGAAGCCGACGGTGCTGCCCTGCGCGGCGGCCTCGGCCAGCCTGGCGTGCAGGTCCTTGTCGGTGAGGGCCGGACTGTCCGGGGTGAGCGAGTGGATCTGGTACAGGTCGAGCCGGTCGCCGAGCAGGGCGTCGGTCTCGGCGCGCTGGCGTTCGTACGTCGCGACACCGTGGTCCTTGACCTCGTGCCGCTCGGCCTCGGTCGACCAGTCGGCGGTGTAGGTGTAGCCCCACTTGCTCCCGACGACCACGTCGTCGACGTCGGGGCGGTCCCGGAGCCAGCCGGCCAGGAACTCCTCGGAGCGCCCGTAGGAGCGGGCCGCGTCGAAGTAGCGGACGCCCTGCGCGTAGGCGGCGTCGAGGAGGTCGTGGGTGCGGGTGCGCAGCGCCTCCACACTGCGGTCCTGCCCGAGGTCCGCGTCCCGGCCGAGGTTGATGTAGCCGGGGCGCCCGACGGCGGCGAGACCGAGGCCGATGTGGCAGGTCGGGGTCGTTGCTGTGGCCAGTCGGGCGAAGGGCATCGCGGGCTCCGTTCGGTCGGCTCCGGTGAGACGTGCGACCAACGTAACCCGCGAGGCCCTTCGGCTCGCCCCGGGACTCGGATCCGGCCCCGCCGGGACTCGGTTCCGGTCCTGCCGGGGTCCGCGTCAGCCCTGCTTCGTGGCCGTCGCCCACGCGTGCTGGGCCGCCACGTCCGCCTTCACCTCGGCGAGCTGGACGGCGACCGCGCCGGGCGCCGTACCGCCGCGGCCGTCGCGGGAGGCGAGGGCGCCGGGGACGTCGAGGACGGTGCGCACCTCGGGGGTGAGGTGGGCGGAGATCTTGGCGAACTGCTCGTCGGTCAGCTCGTCCAGCTCCTTGCCGTCCGCCTCGGCCACCTTCACGCACTCGCCGGCCACCTCGTGCGCGACGCGGAACGGCACCCCCTGCCTGACCAGCCACTCGGCGATGTCGGTGGCGAGCGAGAAACCGGCCGGGGCCAGCTCCTGCATCCGCTCGCGGTGCACGGTGAGCGTGGCCATCATGCCGGTGAAGGCGGGGAGCAGGATCTCCAGTTGGTCGATGGAGTCGAAGACCGGCTCCTTGTCCTCCTGGAGGTCGCGGTTGTACGCGAGCGGGAGGGCCTTGAGGGTGGCCATCAGGCCGGTGAGATTGCCGATGAGGCGGCCGGACTTGCCGCGGGCCAGCTCGGCGATGTCGGGGTTCTTCTTCTGCGGCATGATCGACGAGCCGGTGGAGAAGGCGTCGTGGAGGGTCACGAAGGAGAACTCCTTCGTGTTCCAGATGATGATCTCCTCGGCGATCCGGGAGACGTTCACACCGATCATCGCGGTGATGAAGGCGAACTCGGCGACGAAGTCGCGGGAGGCGGTCCCGTCGATGGAGTTGCCGGCGCTGCCGTGCTCGAAGCCGAGGTCGCGGGCGACCGCCTCCGGGTCCAGGCCGAGGCTGCTGCCCGCGAGCGCCCCCGAGCCGTACGGCGACACGGCCGTGCGCTCGTCCCACTGGCGCAGCCGCTCCGCGTCCCGGCCCAGCGCCTGGACGTGGGCGAGGACGTGGTGGGCGAAGAGCACCGGCTGGGCGTGCTGGAGATGGGTGCGGCCGGGCATCGCCACGTCCGGGTGGGCCTCGGCGAGGCCGACGAGCGCGTCCTGGAGGTCGGCGATCAGGCCGCCGACGGTGCGGGCGTGGTCGCGCAGGTACATGCGGAAGAGGGTGGCCACCTGGTCGTTGCGCGAGCGGCCGGCGCGCAGCTTGCCGCCGAGGTCGGGGCCGAGCCGTTCCAGCAGGCCGCGCTCCAGGGCGGTGTGGACGTCCTCGTCGGCGATGGTGCCGACGAAGGAACCGTCGGCGACGTCCGCCTCGAGCCGGTCGAGCCCGGCGGTCATCCGGGTCAGCTCGTCCTCGGTGAGCAGCCCCGCCGCGTGCAGCACGCGCGCGTGGGCACGCGATCCGGCGATGTCGTAGGGCGCGAGCCGCCAGTCGAAGTGGACGGACGCGGACAGCTTCGCCAGGGCCTCGGCGGGACCGTCGGCGAAACGGCCGCCCCAGAGCCGGACGTCACCGCTGTTGCTGCTCACCTGGGTCACTCCTCACCGTACGATCACTGTCCTGCATGAGTATGCAGAACCCTGCATGATTCGTCAATCTCGCGGAGTGCCGGCCCGCATCGCGTCCCGCACCCTCATAATCGTTAGACATGGGAAAGACTTATGAGCGCATAGACGGCAGACTCCGTACCTTCATCGAGGCGCAGCCCCTCTTCTTCACCGCCACCGCTCCCCTGGCCGGCGACGGCACGGTCAACCTCTCCCCCAAGGGCCTCACGGGCTGCTTCGCGGTGCTCGACGAACTCACCGTGGCCTATCTCGACTTCGCCGGTTCCAACGCGGAGACCGTCGCCCACCTGCGGGAGAACGGCCGGATCACCCTGATGTGGTGCGCCTTCCAGGGCCCGCCGAACATCGTGCGGGTGCACGGCCGCGGCGAGCCGGTCTTCCGCGACGACCCCCGCTTCCCGGAGCTGCTCACCCACTTCCCGGACATCGACACCACGGCACACGGACTGCGCGCGATCATCGTCGTGAGCGCCGAACTCATCCGCGACACCTGCGGATACGCCGTCCCCTTCATGGCGTACGAGAGCGACCGGGACCTGCACGGCAAGCGGTTCGCGCGTGAGGACGACGCCTCGCTCAGCGCGTACTTCACCAAGAAGGACCACATCGCCTCGAGCATTGACGGCCTTCCCGGGCTGCCGTTGCCGCTGCCTCCTTCTACCGTCTGAGCCATGCGCCCAGGTGTCGTCGCCGTCCTCGTCTCCGCGTCCCTCCTCGTGCTCGGTGCCGCGCCCGGCGGTGGGCCCGCCCCCGGGCCGCTGCCGGAGCGGATGGCGGACACCGGGGGCGGCGGCCAGCTCATCACCGCCCTCGCGCCGGACACCGGCTCGACGACGGGCACCGTCACCTGGTGGGACCACGTGGGCGAGGGCGAGGCCGGGGGCGGGGACCGGTGGGTGCGGGCCGGTTCCGCGCCCGCCCGCTTCGGGTCCGGCGGACTCACCGCCGGGACGACGCGCGTACAGGGCACCAGCACCACCCCGACCGGGCTGTACGACCTGCCGTACGCCTTCGGCATCGAGGCGGCGCCGCGCGGGACGGCGTACCGGTACCGCCCGGTCCGCCAGGACTCCTGGTGGTGCCAGGACAACGCCTCCCGCTCCTACAACCGCTGGACCGAACCGCGCCCCGCCGACTGCCGCGCCACCGAGGCCGAACATCTGATCACCTACCCGGCGCAGTACGCGCACGCCCTGGTCGTCGGCTTCAACTACCACCGCCCGGTGCGCGGGCGCGGCGCGGGCATCTTCCTGCACGTCAACGGGCGCGGCGCGACAGCGGGATGCGTGTCGGTACCGAAGGACGCGATGCGGCGGATCCTGCGGTGGGCGAAGCCGAAGGAGCGGCCGCACATCGCGATCGGCACCTCCGCCGGGGCCACGGCGATCACCCGCTACTGAACACGGACGGCACTACCGGCAGCGGCTGAACGCTGGACCGGCGCGGCGCGTATCTGTGGGCCAAGGGCCGAGTCCCCACGGAGGAACCGTGACCACCACGCTCGCCGGCGGCCGTGCCGCCCGCCGTCAGACGATGCGGCGCATCCGTCCGCGCCGCTCCCCCGCCGTCCCCCTGCTGCTCGCCGTGTGGGCGGGCGCGGCGGGCGTGTTGTGGCTGTGGTGGCGCAACACGCCCGCCATTTCCGACGACACCGGCAAGCTCCTGGGCGCGGGCCGGATCACCGGTCTGCTCGCCGGATACCTGATGGCGCTTGTGGTGCTCCAGATGGCCCGGGTGCCGGCGCTGGAGCGGCGCGTCGGGTCCGACCGGGTCGCCCGCTGGCACGCCATGACCGGCCGCTACACCCTCTGCCTGGTCCTCGCGCACGTCTTCCTGATCATGTGGGGCTACGCGGCGCAGGCCGGCAAGGGCCTCGGCGACATCGTCGCGCAGACGGTCGACTCCGTGAACCAACTGCCCGACATGGGCAAGGCGGCCATCGGCACCGGCCTGCTGGTGCTGATCGGGCTGCTCTCCGTCGGCCCGGTGCGCCGCCTGATCCCGTACGACTTCTGGTACCACGTGCATCTGCTGACCTACGTGGCGGTGTTCCTGACCTTCTGGCACCAGCTCACCACCGGCAACGACTTCGCCGTCGAACCGGTCGCCAAGACCGTCTGGTACGTGCTGTACGGCTCGGTGACCGCGCTCGTGCTCTGGTACCGCGTCCTGACCCCCCTCCGGCTGAACCTGCGGCACCGGATGCGGGTCGAGGCGGTGATCGAGGAGACGCCCGGGATCGTGTCGGTGCTGATCGGCGGGCGCCGGCTGCACCGGATGGGCGCGGAGGCGGGACAGTTCTTCCGCTGGCGGTTCCTGGCGCCGGGGATGCGGTTCAGCTCGCACCCGTACTCGCTGTCGGCGGCGCCGCGTCCCGACATGCTGCGGATCACCGTGAAGGCGATCGGCGACCACAGCACCCGGCTGCGCGAGCTGACGCCCGGCGCCCGGGTGTGGGCGGAGGGCCCGTACGGCGCCCTGACCGCCCAGCGCCGCAGCCGCGGCAAGGTGCTGCTGGTGGCGGGCGGGGTGGGGATCACACCGATGCGGGCGCTGTTCGAGACGCTGCCCGGCGCCTCCGGCGACATCACGCTGCTCTACCGGGCCAACAGCACCCAGGACCTGGCGCTGTGGGACGAGCTGTCCGGAATCGCCGAGGAGCGCGGGGCCCGGCTGATGTACGCGGTCAACAGCCCGGACGGGGAACGCCCGGACATCTCCGCGGAGACCCTGGCCCGGAAGATCCCGGACGTCGAGCGCCACGACGTCTTCCTGTGCGGACCGCCCGGCTTCGCCCAGTCGGTGTACGAGGCACTGCGCGGCGCGGGGGTCCCCGCCCGCCGTATCCATCACGAGTCGTTCGAGATGTGAGCGACGGACATCAGGAGTCCAGGACAGATGAGGAAAAGCCACCCCGTTCGGCGTGCCGTGCTCGCCGGCGCCGCGACCGTGTCCGGGATCGTGCTGCTGCTGTCGCTGAAACCGGCGTCCGACCCGGGCTCCGCCTCGGCGGCGGGCGGCGCGGCTCCACCGGTTGCCGCGCAGTCGCCGCAGGGCGGCCGGGGCGCGGGGGCCGGCACCGTCACGGGTGACGCGGCCAGTACCCAGTACGGCCCCGTGCAGGTCCGGCTCACGGTGAGCGACGGGAAGATCACCAAGGCCGAGGCCGTGCAGGCGCCCAAGGGCGGCCGGAGCGACCAGGTCACCGCCGACGCGGTACCCAAACTCAACCGGGCCGCGATCGCCGCGGGCAACGCCGACATCGACGCCGTCTCCGGCGCCACCTACACCAGCGCCGGATACATGAAGTCCCTCCAGTCGGCACTCGACAAGGCGGCCGCGAGCGGATCGGCCGAACAGGGATCGGGCGAGGCCCGGGAGGGATCGGGCGAGGCCGGGGAGGGTTCGGGCGGGGACGCCCGGGGCACGCAGGTCCTCACCGGCGACGCCGCGCAGACCCAGTACGGGCCCGTGCAGGTCCGCGTCACCGTCACCGACGGGAAGATCACCGCCGCCGAGACCCTCCAGGCACCCAAGGGCGGCCGGAGCGACCAGGTCACCGCCGACGCCGTACCCAAACTCGAGCAGGCCGCGATCGCCGCGGGCAACGCCGACATCGACGCCGTCTCCGGCGCCACCTACACCAGCGCCGGATACCAGCAGTCCCTCCAGTCGGCACTGGACCGGGCCGGTGGCTGACACCGTGGCCGAGTCCGCACAGACTCCCGCCGCGGTGCGTCACGTGGAGGAGACGATGGGGACCGTCTTCTCCTTCGACGTCCGTGGCGGGGAACCCACGGCCGTACGGGCGGCGCTGGACGAGGCGGTCGCCGGACTGCACCGGGCCGACGCGGTGTTCAGCACCTACCGGGACGGCAGTGAGCTGTCCCGGCTGGCACGCGGAGAGCTGACCCTCGGCGCCTGCGTGCCCGAGGTCGCCGAGGTGCTGGAGCTGGCGGCCGAGGCGGAACGGGTGAGCGAGGGCTGGTTCAGCACGAGGTATCGGGGCCGGCTCGACCCGACCGGGATCGTCAAGGGCTGGGCGGTGGAGCGCGCCGCGCGGCGGATCGCGGCGGCCGGTGCGAGTGGCGTCAGTGTCAACGGCGGCGGGGACGTGCAGTTGCTCGGCACGCCGGGTGCGGCACGGCCTTGGCGGGTCGGCGTGTCGGACCCGCTGCGTCCGGGCGGGCTCGCGGCGGTCGTCTCCGCGGCGGGGGCGGCCGAGCTGGCCGTGGCGACGTCCGGTTCCGCCGAACGCGGCGCCCATGTCGTCGACCCGCGCACCGGCCGCTCGGCGGTGACCGACCTGCTCTCCGTGACGGTGGTGGCACCCCGGCTGACCTGGGCGGACTGCTGGGCGACGGCAGCCTTCGCGATGGGGGCGCGGGAGGGGCTGCGGTGGCTGGACGCGCTGGAGGGGGTGGAGGGGTTGCTGATCACGGCGGGGGACGAGGTGCGGTGCACGGGGGGGTTGGCGGGGTGGCTGGGGTGAGCGGGGAGCGTGGGCGACCGGCGCCGCTGCTGAGGTACCGGCGCTTCACTCGCCCGCGTTCGCGTGGTGCCGGTCTCTGTGGGACGGGAGCCGCCCTGGGGGTACCTCCGAGGCCGTTCAGGCACTGGGGGAGGCACGACTGCCCGCAGCTACGGCGGGGCCCGCAGGTAAGGGCGGGGGCTGCTGCGCTCTGCCTCGCTGCACCCCCCAGGGGCACGGGGGCTGTCCCGATGTGCGGCTCCGCCGCGTGGGCGCGACCAGCCACGGCGCACCCGCGGGTCGGCCGGCCACCTCGCCGCCCCGTTCAGCCCCCGTTCTGCGTCAACCGCAGCAAGTGGTCCGCCAGCGCCTGCCCGCCCGTGGGCTCCCTGCTGATCAGCATCAGCGTGTCGTCACCCGCGATCGTCCCCAGGATGTCGTGCAGCTCCGCCTGGTCGATCGCCGAGGCCAGGAACTGCGCCGCCCCCGGAGGGGTCCGCAGGACCACGAGGTTCGCGGACGCCTCCGCGGAGATCAGCAGCTCCGCGGAGAGCCGCCGCATCCGCTCCTCCTTCGCCGACTCCCCGAGCGGCGCTCGCGGGGTGCGGAAGCCGCCCTCGCTGGGCACCGCGTAGATGAGGTCGCCGTCGGTGTTGCGGATCTTCACCGCGTTCAGCTCGTCCAGGTCCCGGGAGAGCGTCGCCTGGGTGACGGTGAGCCCGTCGTCGGCGAGCAGCTTCGCGAGCTGGCTCTGCGAGCGCACCGCCTGCCGGTTGAGGATGTCCACGATCCGCCGATGACGTGCGGTGCGGGTCTGCGGCAGGGCGGGCCCGGCCGTCTGCTCGTGCTCCTGCGCGTGGCTCATCGTCGTCTCATTCTCCGGATCGTCCGTCCCCGTGCGCCACGTCGGCGACCTGGTCAAGGATGCCGGGCAGCGCCCCGAGGAACGTCTCCACCACGTCGTCGCCGAGGTTCAGCGCGGGCATCAGCCGTACGACATCGGGTGCGGGCGCGTTCACCAGGATTCCGGCGTCCTGAGCCGCCTGCTGCACCTGGGCGGCGAGCGGCTCCGTGAGCACGATACCCAGGAGCAGGCCCGCGCCCCGGACGTGGCCGATCAGCGGGTGGCCGAGCGCCTCGACGCCGCCGCGGATCTTCTCGCTCTGCCGCTTGACGTTGTCCAGCAGACCGTCGTCCGCGATGGTGTCCAGGACGGCGAGTCCGGCGGCGCAGGCGACCGGGTTGCCGCCGAAGGTCGAGCCGTGCTGGCCCGGCTGGAGGAGTTCGGCGGCGCGTCCGAAGGCGACCGTCGCGCCCAGCGGCAGTCCGCCGCCGAGGCCCTTGGCGAGGGTGACGACGTCCGGCAGGACGCCCTCGTGGGCCTGGTACTCGAACCAGTGCCCGGTCCGCCCGACGCCGGTCTGCACCTCGTCCAGGACGAGCAGCGCGCCCGTGGCGGCGGTGATGGCCCGGGCCGCCTTCAGATAGCCGGGGGGCGGCACGACCACGCCGTTCTCGCCCTGGATCGGCTCGATGATCACCAGCGCCGTGTCCTCGGTGACCGCCGCGGCAAGCGCCTGCGGGTCGCCGTACGGTACGTGCGTGACGTCGCCGGGCAGCGGCAGGAACGGCTCCTGCTTGCCGGGCTGGCCGGTCAGCGCCAGGGCGCCCATGGTGCGGCCGTGGAAGCCGCCGTGGGTGGCGACCATGTGCGGCCGTCCGGTCAGCCGGCCGATCTTGAAGGCGCCCTCGTTGGCCTCGGCGCCGGAGTTGCAGAAGTAGACCTTGCCGTCGCGGCCGAAGTTCTGGAGCAGCCGTTCGGCGAGCGCGACGGGCGGCTCGGCGATGAAGAGGTTGGAGACGTGGCCGAGGGAGGCGATCTGCCGGCTCACCGCCTCGACCACCGCCGGGTGGGCGTGACCGAGCGCGTTGACCGCGATGCCGCCGACGAAGTCGAGGTACTCCTTGCCGTCGGCGTCCCAGAGCCGGGCGCCCTCGCCGCGCACCAGGGGCAGGCGCGGTGTGCCGTAGTTGTTCATGAGCGTGTCCTGCCACCGCTCGGTCAGCTCCGCGTTGCTCACGGCTCCCCCGTTGCTCACGACTCCCCCTGTTCGTCCGGCACGACCATCGTGCCGATGCCCTCGTCGGTGAAGATCTCCAGCAGGATCGAGTGCTGGACCCGGCCGTCGATGACGCGGGCGGTGGTGACGCCGCCCCGTACGGCGTGCAGGCAGCCCTCCATCTTGGGCACCATGCCCGAGGACAGGTCCGGCAGCAGTTTCTCGAGCTGGGACGCGGTGAGGCGGCTGATCACCTCGTCGGAGTCCGGCCAGTCCTCGTAGAGGCCCTCGACGTCGGTGAGGACCATGAGAGTCTCGGCGCCGAGCGCCGCAGCGAGTGCCGCAGCCGCCGTATCAGCATTGACGTTGTAGACATGTCCGTCGTCCTGGGAACGGGCGATCGAGGAGACGACCGGGATGCGGCCGTCGGCGAGCAGGGCCTCGATGGCGCCGGTGTCGATCTCGGTGATCTCGCCGACCCGTCCGATGTCGACGAACTCGCCGTCGATCTCGGGCCGGTGCCGGGTGGCGGTGATGGTGTGCGCGTCCTCGCCGGTGAGGCCGACGGCGAACGGTCCGTGCTGGTTGAGCAGCCCGACCAGTTCGCGCTGCACCTGCCCGGCGAGCACCATCCGTACGACGTCCATGGCGTCCTCGGTGGTGACGCGCAGGCCGGCCTTGAACTCGCTGACGATGCCGTGCTTGTCGAGCGCGGCGCTGATCTGCGGGCCGCCGCCGTGCACGACGACGGGCTTGAGACCGGCGTGGCGCAGGAAGACGACGTCCTGGGCGAAGGCGGCCTTCAGGTCCTCGTCGATCATGGCGTTGCCGCCGAACTTGATGACGACCGTCTTGCCGTGGTGCCGGGTCAGCCAGGGCAGCGCCTCGATGAGGATCTGGGCCTTGGGGAGCGCGGTGTGCTTCCGCGTGGGTGCGTTGCTCATTCCGCTGCTCATGATGAGTACGCGCTGTTCTCGTGGACGTAGTCGGCGGTGAGGTCGTTGGTCCAGATGGTGGCCGTGGCGTCGCCGGCGGCGAGGTCGGCGACGACGTGGACCTCGCGGTAGCGCATGTCGACCAGCTCGCGGTCCTCGCCGACGCCGCCGTTCTTGCAGACCCAGACGCCGTTGATGGCGACGCCCAGGCGGTCGGGCTCGAAGACGGCGGAGGTCGTGCCGATCGCGGAGAGGACTCGGCCCCAGTTGGGGTCCTCGCCGTGGATGGCGCACTTGAGGAGGTTGTTGCGGGCGATGGTGCGGCCCACCTGGACGGCGTCGTCCTCGGTCGCAGCGTTCACGACCTCGACCCTGATGTCCTTGCTGGCGCCCTCGGCGTCGCGGATGAGCTGCTGCCCGAGGTCGTCGCAGACGGTGCGTACGGCCTCGGCGAACGCGGCGTACTCCGGGGTGACGCCCGAGGCTCCCGAGGCGAGCAGCAGCACGGTGTCGTTGGTGGACATGCAGCCGTCGGAGTCGACGCGGTCGAAGGTGACCTTGGTGGCGGCGCGCAGGGCGCGGTCCAGGACCTCGGTCTCCAGGTCGGCGTCGGTGGTGATGACGACGAGCATGGTGGCGAGGCCGGGGGCGAGCATGCCGGCGCCCTTGGCCATCCCGCCGACGGTCCAGCCGTCCCGCGTGACCACGGACGTCTTGTGCACGGTGTCGGTGGTCTTGATGGCGATGGCGGCCTTCTCGCCGCCGTGCTCGGAGAGCTGACCGGCGGCCGTGTCCACACCCGGGAGCAGCTTGTCCATCGGAAGCAGTACGCCGATGAGCCCGGTGGAGCAGACGGCGACCTCTCCCGCGCCCGTACCGAGCGCCTCGGCGACCTTCTCGGCCGTGGCGTGGGTGTCCTGGAAGCCCTTGGGCCCGGTGCAGGCGTTGGCGCCGCCGGAGTTGAGCACGACGGCGGTCAGCTCACCGCTCTTCAGCACCTGCTCGGACCACAGGACCGGCGCGGCCTTGACGCGGTTGGAGGTGAAGACGCCCGCGGCGCTGCGGCGGGGGCCGGTGTTGACCACGAGGGCCAGGTCGGGGTTGCCGCTCTCCTTGATCCCGGCCGTGACACCGGCCGCCGTGAATCCCTTCGCTGCCGTCACACTCACGGCGCAACTCCGATCGTCGTCAGTCCGGTGGTCTCGGCGAGACCCAGGGCGATGTTCATGCTCTGGACGGCACCGCCCGCGGTGCCCTTGGCCAGGTTGTCGATGGCGCTGATCGCGATGACACGGCCCGCGGCGGCGTCGTACGCGACCTGGACCTGGACGGCGTTGGAGCCGTACACGGAGGCGGTCGCGGGCCACTGTCCCTCGGGCAGCAGGTGCACGAACGGTTCGTCGGCGAAGGCCTTCTCGTAGGCGGCCCGGACCGACTCGGCGGTGACCCCGGGCTTCGCCTTGGCGGTGCAGGTGGCGAGGATGCCGCGGGGCATCGGCGCGAGGGTCGGCGTGAAGGAGACGGTGACCGGCTCGCCGGCGACCGCGCCGAGGTTCTGGATCATCTCGGGGGTGTGCCGGTGTCCGCCGCCGACGCCGTACGGCGACATGGAGCCCATGACCTCGCTGCCCAGCAGGTGGGGCTTGGCCGCCTTGCCCGCGCCGGAGGTGCCGGACGCGGCGACGATCACGGCCTCGGGCTCGGCGAGCGAGGCGGCGTAGGCCGGGAAGAGGGCCAGTGACACGGCGGTGGGGTAGCAACCGGGCACCGCGATGCGCTTGGACCCCTCCAGCGCGGTGCGGGCACCCGGAAGTTCGGGGAGGCCGTAGGGCCAGGTGCCGGCGTGCGGGGAGCCGTAGAACGTCTCCCAGTCGGCCGCGTCCCTGAGCCGGAAGTCGGCGCCCATGTCGACGACGAGGACGTCAGGTCCGAGCTGCTCGGCGACGGCGGCGGACTGCCCGTGCGGCAGCGCGAGGAAGACGACGTCGTGACCGCCGAGCACCTCGGGCGTCGTCGCCTCCAGCACTCGGTCGGCCAACGGCAGCAGGTGCGGCTGCAGCGCGCCCAGTCGTTGGCCCGCGTTGGAGTTGCCGGTCAGGGCGCCGATCTCGACCTCCGGGTGGGTCAGGAGCAGGCGCAGCAGCTCACCGCCCGCATACCCACTCGCTCCGGCCACCGCCGCACGTACCGCCATGGAAAACCCTCCTCCTGGATGGCATGACTATACGTACAGCCGCACGTTTATGCAATCCAGCGAATGGCGGGAGCCGGGACACCTGTGGCCGAGGTGGCGATCACTCCGCCGATCTGGAGCTTTTGCGCCGGCTGGCATGGAAGCGCGCCTTCTTCTGGCGATTCCCGCACGTGTTCATGTCACACCATTTACGCGTACGACTCTGACTGGTGTCGAAGAACGCGGCCTGGCAGGTCGGCGAGGCACACAAGGCCAGTTTTCCGTCCCGTTCGCCCGAGACGACACTGATCGCGTCGGCGGCGATCACGCTGAGGGCATCCTCCACGCGGGAGGCGGAGCCGAGCCGCCACCGCCGCTCACCCTCGGGCGTCAGGATCGCCGCGGCCCGGCCCTGGGCGCTGCGGTCGTTGATGACCTGGACGGCGGACGCGGGCAGAGCGTCCTGGACCGCGGCCGCTGTCGCGGCGGCGTGAATCGACTCCCTCAGTTCACGGGCGAGGTCGAGCTGGGCGGGGGTGCAGGAGTCCACGGCGAGGCCGCTCACCGCCAGCCAGTCGACGAGTCGGTGCGGCGTGGGGATGCGCTCCACAGGGTCGCCGTGACGCTCCGACAGAGTCCCGGTGAAGCTCATCGCCAGGACCTTGCCGAGACGGAAGTCGGGGAACGCGGCACACATGGAACCACCTTAGCCGGTTGCGGCCGGGCGCGGAGGACTGCTAGAACCGTCTTAGGCGGTTCGCGGCAGGTCGTAGCCGCTTCCACGACGTCCAGGAGGTCTCATGCCCAGTCCGACCAGCGACGTGCGAGCCTTTGAGGCCCGCGCGACCGACGCCGACCTCGACGATCTCCGCGCGCGACTGGCCGCGGCGCGCCTGCCGGAGGCCGAGACGGTCCGTCACGCGGCGCCCGGCCCTCGCCGATGGGAGCAGGGCGTTCCGCTCGCCGACCTCGTCGATGTCGTGGACTACTGGCGCACCGGGTACGACTGGCGGTCGTTCGAAGAGCGCCTCAACCAGCTCGGCCAGTTCCGCACGACCATTGACGGCCTGGGAATCCACTTCCTGCACCGCCGCTCCCCGCGCGCGGACGCCACTCCTCTGATCCTGACGCACGGCTGGCCGGACAGCGTCGCCCGGTTCATCGATGTGGTCGACGAGCTGGCGGACCCGAAAGACGCGGACGCGCCGGCGTTCCACGTCGTGGTCCCGTCGCTGCCGGGCTTCGGTTACAGCGACAGGCCGGCCACCACCGGGTGGGGGACCGAAAAGATCGCGGCCGCATGGGTGGAACTGATGGGAAGGCTCGGCTACAGCAGGTTCGCGGCCCACGGCGGCGACTGGGGCGGCAACATCACCACGGTCCTCGGCGGCAGATTCCCGGCGCACGTCCTCGGCATCCACACCACGTTCGCCCAGGGACCGCCCGGTCTGACAACGGACGGTCTGACGGCGCTCGAGCGCGAGTGGGCCGAGGAGACCCGTGACTTCTGGCGCCACCGCGCGGCGTACGCGAAGCAGCAGGCGACCCGGCCGCAGACCATCGGCTACTCGCTCGTCGACTCACCGGTCGGGCTTCTCGCCTGGATCCTCGACAAGTTCACCGAGTGGTCGGACACCGAGGACAGCCCGTTCGAGAGGATTTCCAGGGACCGCGTTCTCGACGACGTCACCCTGTACTGGCTGACGCGGACCGGCGCGTCGGCGGCCCGCATCTACTACGAAAGCCACGACTCGCTCGATCCCGAACTCCGGGTCGACGTGCCGTCAGCACTCACCATGTATCCCGGCGACGTCGAGAAGTGTCCGCGTCCCTGGGCGCAGGAGCGGTACCGGCGGATCGTGCGATGGAGGTCGCCCGAAGTCGGGGGACATTTCCCGTCGCTGGAGGTTCCCGGGTATTTCGTCAGAGACCTGCAGGAGGGCCTCGCGGCGGTGCTGGCCGCTCAGCGGTGACCTCGGCTCGGCGACCCGGCACCCCCTCCCCTCAGCTCTTGACAGCCTCCGCGATCCGCAGGGCGGCCTCGGCGGGCGTGAGGTGCGTGGTGTCGACGACCTCGGCCTCGGCGTGCAGCCACGTGCGGGCCGCCTCGGCGTAGGGCTCGAGGTATCGCAGGCGGAAAGGGGAGTCGGGGCCCAGGACGGTGTCCCCCGCGATGCGTCCGCGGAGGGTGGCCCGGTCGGCGTGGAGAACGAAGTGCCGTACGGGAATGCCGTGCTCGGCGAGGCCCGTGCTGATCTCGCGCCAGTACTGCTCGACCAGGACGGTCATGGGCATCACCAGGGTGCCGCCGGTGTAGTCGAGCACGCGGCGGGCGGTCTCGACGACGAGCGGCCGCCACGGCGGCCAGTGCTGGAAATTGTCGGTCCCGGGCAGCCCCGGCGTGATGTCCATGAGCGTCTCGCCGACCTTCTCGGCGTCGAACACCCGTGAGTCCGGGAGCAGCCGCTGCACGAGTGTGCTGGTCGTGGTCTTGCCCGCGCCGTGGGTGCCGTTCAACCATACGATCATGGCACCCGACGCTACCGCCGTGCGGGGCCCGGGTACGGGCTCAGCAGTGATCGGGTACGGCCGTGTTCGCCGGGGCGCTCCCAGGGGAGCGGGAGAGACGGAGCGGGAGAGGGAGTGGAGATGGGCGAGTTGTGGCCGGTACCGGATGTGCTGGCGTACCTCGCGGGGCGGTGGCGCACCGAGCGGTCGGTGCGGGATCTGGCGAGCGGCGCGGAGGGGCACTTCGAGGGGACGACGGTGTTCGACGCCCTCGACGGTGGTGGGCTGCTCAGCCGGGAGTCGGGGGCCTTCACCTGGCAGGGCGTGACCCGGCCCGCCGAGCGGACGCTGCGCTACGAGGCGGGGAGCGGGCCGGGCCTGGCCGACGTGCGGTTCGCGGACGGCCGCCCCTTCCACGGCCTGGACCTGACCTCCGGACACCATGTGGCGGACCACCCGTGCGCCGCCGACCTCTATCGCGGCGAGTTCACCGTCCGGGACCGCGACCACTGGCGGACCGTGTGGCGGGTGGGCGGCCCGGCCAAGGACCTGCTGCTCACAACGGATTACCGTCGCGATACGCCGGATTCGTAGCTCCCTGGACCTGCGCCCCTTCGAAGCGGAGGCTCCAGCGGCCCGCGCGGCCCGTCACGGTGGTCGCCGACAGCGGGCGGACGTCCAGGTTCCAGTACGTCGCGGGCGGTGCCTTCAGCACGTAGACCAGCGCGGCCCGGATCACGGAGGGCTCGGCCACGGCGACGATGCGGTCGCCGTCCTCGCCGGGACGGGTGTCGAGCCAGCCGCCGACCCGGGTGATGAAGCCCAGCAGCGACTCCCCGCCGTGCGGGGTCGACCGCGGATCGGCGAGCCAGGCGTCCACGGCGGCCGGCTCGCGGGCCATGGCCTCACCGAGGGTCATACCGCGCCACCGGCCCATGTCGCACTCCCGCAGGGCGAGTTGGACCAGGGGCGCGCAGCCGAGCGCGTCTCCGGTGGCACGGCTGCGGGGTGTGGGTGAGCAGTAGCGCAACTCGGCGGCGGCGAGCGGCAGCAGGCCGCCCGCGGCGCGCAGTACCTCGTCCCATCCGGCCTGGTCCAGCGGCCGGTCGTCGTCGAAGCGCTCCGCGAGCAGCGGTGAGCTGCGCGCAGCCGCGACGAACGTGACCCGAAGCGCCATGCGGTGATGGTGGAGCGCAAAGGTACCCAGGTCAAGGGGTGTTACCTGTGGGCTACCCAGGGTGCGCCACGGTTCACCGACCGAAGGCGAGCACCATCCACTGGTCGGGCCGGTCCAGCGCCGTGAACCCGAGCTTCTCGTACACGCCGTGCGCGTCGTGCGTGGACAGCAGGATGCGGCGCAGCCCGTACGGCTCCAGGTGCGCGCGCACCGCCGCGATCAGCGCCGTACCGAGGCCCTTGGCGCGCACCGAGGGATCGACGTACACGTCGCACAGCCAGGCGAAGGTGGCCCGGTCGGTGACCACCCGGGCGTACGCCACCTGCTCCCCGGACACCGCGTCGTACGCCCCGAAGTTGAGCGAGCCCTCGACGGCCCGGTCGTGCTTGTCGCGGGGCCGTCCCAGGGCCCAGTAGGCGTCGGTGGACAGCCAGTGGTGCACGCGCCCGGCGTCGATCCGGTGCGGGTCGGTGGAGATCTCGTAGCCCTCGGGGAGCGTCGGCGTGTCGGTCATGCCGGGGATGCTCGCAGGGCAGGTGGGAGCGCGTCGAGCGGATATCCCCCGCCTCCGTCAGCCGCCCCACGCCTCCGGGCAGGCGGTGCGCAGGCGCCGTACCCCTTCCGCGATCTCCCCGACGTTCGCCACCGCCGCGAAGCTCAGCCGGAAGTGGGCGGCCGGGGGTTCGGCGCTGAAGTAGGGGCGGCCCGGGGTGATGGCGACGCCCGCGCGCAGGGCAGCCGCCGTCAGGGCGACCTCGTCGGCGCCCTCCGGCAGGCGCGGCCACAGGTGGTAGCCGCCGGAGGGGATGTGGGGCAGGGAGATCTCGGGCAGTTGCAGCCGCAGCGCGGACGTCATGGCGTCCCGGCGTGCCTTCAACTCGGCCGAGACCGCGCGCAGATGGCGCGGCCAGGCGGGAGAGCCGACGAGTTCGAGCGCCGCCTCCTGGAGGGGCCGGGGCACGAAGAAGGTGTCGACGACCTGGATGGCCCGCAGGCGCTCGAGGACCGGCCCGCGCGCGGCCAGGGCGCTCACCCGGAAGCTGGGCGAGGTGGCCTTGGTCAGCGAGCAGACGTGGACGACGACGCCGTCCGGGTCGTCGGCGGCGAGCGGGGCCGGGAGTGGGCCCGCGTCCTCGTGCACGAGCCGCCGCACGAAGTCGTCCTCCACGACGAAGGCGCCGGCCGCCCGGGCGATGCGCAGCACCTCGCCGCGCCGCTCGGGGGCGAGCACGGCGCCGGTCGGGTTCTGGAACAGGGGCTGGCAGACGAAGACGCGGGCGCCGGTCGCCCGGAAGGCGTCGGCGAGCAGGGCGGGCCGCACGCCGTCGGCGTCCACGGGGACCGGCACCGGGCGCAGGCCGGCCGCCCGCGCGATGGCCAGCATGCCGGGGTAGGTCGGGGACTCGACGAGGACCGGGGTGCCGGGCGGGGCGAGGGCGCGCAGGGCGGTGGTCAGCGCGGACTGGCCGCCCGCCGTGATCAGTACCTCGGCCGCCGTGATGGCTCCGCCGATGCCGCGCGCGAACCACTCCCGCAGCTCCGGCAGCCCTTCCATCGGCGGCCGCCCCCACGCACCGGGGCGCCGCCCGGCGCGGGCCAGGGCCGCCGCCATCGCCCGCTCCGGCTGCAACGAGGTGTGCAGGTAGCCGCCGTTGAACTCCACGACACCGGGCGGCGGAGCGGCCAGCGAGACCAGCACCCCGGAGGCGTCGACCGAGCGCGGTACGAGGTCGGCGGCGCCGTCGGCGCTGAGCGCGACCTCCTGCCAGGAGGTGTCCCCGGCGGCCGCGGCCGAGGGGCGGGGCCGGGCACGGAAGGCGCCGGCGCCGGGCCGGGTGACCACCAGCCCCTCGGCGGCGAGCTGCGCCAGGGCGCGGGAGACGGTCACCGGGCTGACCCGGAACCGGTCGACGAGGGCCCGGCTGGACGGGAGCTTTCCGCCGGGTGAGTAGCGGTCGAGCTCTCGTCGCAACACGCCCGCCAGTTCAGCGACGCTGCTACGCTCATGCATGAGAGCACAGAGTAGCGCTACCGCACCGTCCCGGATAGCAGTCGGCGCGGCGGGCGCGGACACCGGCGGCGGGTCCTCCGGCACCGTCCAGGCCGCCCTCGGTGTCGTCGCCTTCTCCCTCACCTTCCCCGCCACCGCCTGGGGCCTGGAGGGCTTCGGCCCCTGGTCCCTGATCGCCGTGCGCAGCATCCTCGCCGCCGCGGTCGCCGGGGCCTGTCTGCTGGCGGTGGGGGTGACACCGCCCGGGCGGCGGCACTGGCTCGGCCTCGCGGTGGTCGGTGCCGGCGTGGTGCTGGGCTTCCCGCTGCTGACCACGCTGGCCCTGCAGACGTCGACCACCGCGCACGCCGCCGTGGTGGTCGGCCTGCTCCCGCTGACCACGGCGCTGCTGTCCGCCCTGCGCATCGGCACCCGCCCCTCGCGCACCTTCTGGTTCGCGGCCCTGGCGGGTGCGGCGGCCGTGATCGCGTTCACGGTGCAGCAGAGCGGCGGCGCCCTGACCTCGGCCGACGCCTATCTGTTCGCGGCGCTGCTGGTGTGCGCGGCCGGCTACACGGAGGGCGGCCGGCTGGCCCGGGTGATGCCGGGCTGGCAGGTCATCGGCTGGGCGCTGGTGCTGTGCCTGCCGCTGACGGTGCCGATGGCCGCCGTGGCGCTGTCGTTCGAGCCGGTGCACCTGACCGGGCACAGTGTGACGGGGCTGCTGTGGGTGGCGGTCGGTTCGCAGTTCCTCGGCCTGGTCGTCTGGTACCGGGGCATGGCCGCCATCGGCATCCCGAAGGCCAGCCAGTTGCAGTTGGCCCAGCCGCTGCTCACACTGGTGTGGTCGGTACTTCTCCTGGGCGAGCACCTGACGGTGGCCGCTCCGCTGACGGCCGCGGCGGTGCTGGTGTGCATCGCGGTCACCCAGCGGGCCCGGGGTTGAGCAGCGGCACACAGGTGAGGAGGCCTCACGGATGCACGCAACCAAGGGCGACCAGCTTGTCCAGCACGGACGGGTGGTCGGTGAACACGACAAGGTCGCGGAGATCGTCGAAGTCATGGGCGAGCAGGGCACTCCCCCGTACCGGGTCCGGTTCGAGGACGGGCACGAAGCCGTGTGCTCGCCCGGCCCCGACTCGGAGATCCGGCACCGGGAGACGCAGCGGTAGACAGGGAGACGCAGCGGAAGTCCGAGAGCCGGCTGTAGCCCGAGGGCCCGGCGGTGGTCAGCGCGGGACGGTGGCCGGCCGCGTGTAGTGGTCGGCGACCACCCGCGCCATCGCGCCGCCGCGGTCCTCGGCGACGTCCTTCGCGGAGAAGAAGACGTGTCCGCGGACCTCGGGGTACCGCGCGGCCAGCGTGAGGTGGCGGGACAGTTCGGCGGGGTCCTGCCAGGCGGCGGGCTGCGCCGGGTCCCCCGACTTGTACAGCGCCTCCCCCACGTACAGCCGGGTGCGGCTGCCCCTGGCCACCTCGGCCCACCAGGGCAGCAGCTTCGCGTAGTCGGCGGCCTCCAGACCGATGTTCCAGTAGAGCTGCGGCACGACGTAGTCGAGCCACCCCTCGCGCACCCACGTGCGGGTGTCCGCGTACAGGTCGTCGTACGTCTGCACGCCCGCCCGGGTGTCCGAGCCGCGCTCGTCGGTGGCCGCGTTGCGCCACACGCCGAACGGGCTGACACCGAACCGGGCGGCCGGCCGGACCTTCTTGACCCGCGCCGCCATCTCGCGCACCAGCCGGTCGATGTTGTCCCGCCGCCAGGCGGCCTTCGTGGCGAAGCCGGCGCCGAACGTGCCGTAGGTGCCGCCGTCGTCGAAGCTCTGGCCGGTCACCGGATAGGGGTAGAAGTAGTCGTCGAAGTGGACGCCGTCCACCGCGTACTTCGCGACCGCGTCCATCATCGCGTCCTGCACGAAGGCCCGGACCTCGGGCAGCCCGGGGTTGTAGTAGAGCTGCCCGCCGTACGGCACCACCCACCCGGGGTTCTCGCGCGCCGGGTGCGAGGACACGAGGCGGTCCGGGTCGTCGTGCGTGGCGACGCGGTACGGGTTGAACCAGGCGTGCAGCTCCAGGCCGCGGGCGTGGGCCTCCCGCACGGCCGTGCCCAGCGGGTCCCAGCCGGGGTCGCGGCCCTGACTGCCGGAGAGGTACTGCGACCACGGCTCGTACGTCGAGGGCCACAGCGCGTCGGCCGAGGGCCGCACCTGGAGGAACACCGTGTTGAGGCGGTGCCGGACCGCGGTGTCGAAGTGCTCGATCAGCTCCGCGCGCTGCTCGGACGCCCGCAGCCCCGCGCGGGTGGGCCAGTCGCGGTTGGCCACGGTGGCCAGCCACATGCCCCGCATCCCGGTGTCGGCACCGCGCGACGGCGGCGGCTTCGCGGGGCCCGGGGCCGCCGACGCCAGGGGCGCCGTCGTGAACGCCGACAACGCCGCCACCGTGAACGCACGGCGCGAGACACGGCCCATGGGAAGACCTCCTGAACGCAGCGGATCCGCGTGGTCACGGATCGTGTACGGGCCCTCAGCATGCCCGACCCGGGGGACGGATCCGTGACCATTCGGAGGTAACGTGCTCGATCGGAGCAGGCTTCGGGGACCCCGGCACGCCTGCTGCCAAAGCCGTGAAGTCAGCGAAAGGGACGATGTGACCGGCATCTCGGGAGATATCGCACGCGTCGGCGTGGTGGGCTGCGGCCAGATGGGGGCGGGCATCGCCGAGGTGTGCGCCCGCTCCGGTCTGGAGGTGATGGTCGCCGAGACCACGGGCGAGGCTCTGGAGATCGGCCGTACCCGGCTGCACAACTCGCTGGCCAAGGCCGCCGAGCGCGGCAAGATCACCGCGGAGGAGCTGGACGCGACGCAGGCACGGCTGAGCTTCACCACCGACCTCGGCGAGTTCGCCGACCGTGATCTGGTGATCGAGGCCGTCGTCGAGAACGAGCAGGTCAAGACCGAGATCTTCCAGGTGCTCGATCAGGTCGTGACCCGGCCGGACGCGATCCTGGCCTCCAACACCTCCTCGATCCCGCTGGTGAAGCTGGCGGTCGCCACCTCCCGGCCCGACCACGTCATCGGCATCCACTTCTTCAACCCGGCCCCGGTGCAGCAGCTCGTCGAGCTGATCCCGGCGCTCACCACCTCCGAGGGCACGCTCAGCCGGGCGCAACTGTTCACCGAGAAGGTGCTCGGCAAGCACGCGATCCGCGCCCAGGACCGCTCCGGTTTCGTGGTGAACGCGCTGCTGATCCCCTACCTGCTCTCCGCGATCCGGATGTTCGAGTCGGGCATCGCCAGCCGCGAGGACATCGACAACGGCATGGAGATGGGCTGCGCCCACCCGATGGGCCCGCTGAAGCTGACCGACCTGATCGGCCTGGACACGGTCGCCTCGGTGGCGTACTCGATGTACGAGGAGTACAAGGAGCCGCTGTACGCCGCTCCCCCGCTGCTCCAGCGCATGGTCGACGCGGGCCGCCTGGGCCGCAAGACCGGCTCGGGGTTCTACTCCTACGGCTGATCACGCCCGACCCTGAGGTGGTGCAGCAGGAGGAGCGCGGCCGCCATGTTGGCGGCCGGGACCTCACCCTGGGCGACGAGGTCGGGGGCGAGTTTGAGGGGGACCCATTCCCGGCGGTCCGACTCGAAGTCGTCCACGGGGTGTCCGACGTAGGTGCCCTCGTCGCTCCAGTAGATGTGGTGGCGGGCGTCGGTGAGTCCGTTGGACGGCTCGACGCTCATGAGGTGGTGCAGGGGTCCGGGCCGCCAGCCGGTCTCCTCCTCCAGCTCCCGGGCCGCCGCCACCGCGACGTCCTCGCCGTCCTCGACGACGCCGGCCGCGAGTTCCCAGCCCCAGCTGTCGGTGATGAAACGGTGCCGCCACAGCAGGAGGACCTCGCCCGCCTCGTTGACGACCGTGGCCACGGCCACGGGGCGCATGCGTATCAGGAAGTGGTCGAGATGCCGGCCGTCCGGTAGCTCGACATCGGCGAGATTGACGCTGAACCAGCGATTTGAGTACACATTTTGTTCGCTCTGTTTCGTCCACTGCACGGTTCTGCCACCTTCCTTGAGTAGGTGGCAATATCGCAGCAGCAGCGTCCCGGCAGCAGGCGCACGGCGGGTCACCGCGGGTCACGTCGGGTCACAGTGGTACGCGCAGGGCCCCGTCGATGAGTTCGGCGGCCTCGGCCGTGCCCGCGCACCCGTTGCTCACCAGGTGCTCGCGCACCGCGCGGAGCCTGTCGCGCAGGCGCTGTGACTCCATCCCCCGGGCCTGCTCGGCCATCCGCACGGCGGTGGCCACCGCCTTGTCGGCGTTGCCCTGGCGCAGTTCGATCGTGCTCAGCATGGCGAGCCGGTGCACGCGCCCCCGGTCGTGCGCCGGGTTGTCGACGGCCGCAGCGGCGTGCTCCCCGGCCGCCGCGAGTTCACCGAGGCTGAGCAGGGCCTCGGCGACCTGGACGTTGACCAGCCCGGGCTGGACATAGCCGGTCTCGTCGGGCTCGTACCCGCGCCGGATGCGCTCGGCGGCCTGCTCGGCCCGCCTGATGCAGGAAAGTGCGCCGGTGCCGTCGCCCAGGTGCGCGTACGCCTTGGCCTGCATCGCGTACAGGTCGGAGGCGAGCGCCGGGGTGATGTGCCGGCCGGCGGCGCGCAGCGCGGCCTCGGCGAAGGCGACGGCCTGCCGGTACTCCCGCGTGAACAGCGCCTGGTTGACCAGGAGCGCGATGACGTAGGCGCCGAGCCCCCGGTCGCCGCTGGCCTTCGCGAGCCGGAGCGCCTGGTGGAAGTAGCGCTGCGCGAGGCCGTGCGCGTCGGAGTCGTACGCGCAGATGCCGGCGACCGCCACCAGGCCCCCGGTGGCGCGGTGCAGTTGACGCCCGGTGGCGTCGGTGTAGCTGCCGCGCAGCATCGGGGTGGCCTCGGAGTTGAGGAAGCCGACGATGCGGGCGCGGGTCGCCATGCCGCCGGCCTTGCGGTACATCTGCTCGTAGTGGGCGCGGGCGCAGCGGATCATCTCCAGGTCCGCCGCGGTGACCCGGTGCCGGCCGCCGCGGGAGACGTCCACGTCCTCGGGCGGGTTCTCCCACTCCCACACCGGCATCACGGCGGGCGTGCCGGTGAGCGCCGGGGCGCCCAGGATGTGCGGGCGCTGCTGCTGGTCGGAGCGCCACAGGGCGGTCGCCCGCTCCACGAACCCGGACAGCGACCCGGTGTGCGGGGCGGCGGGTTCACCGGGCACGCCGAGGCCGATGTCGTCGAGCGTGACGGGGCGGTGCAGCCGGGCCGCGAGGACCTCGCAGATCAGGTCGGGCACCTGGCCGCGTGGCCGCTGCCCCTTCAACCACCGTGCGACGGCGGTGTGTTCGTACCTCAGTGCGAGCCCACGGGCCCGTCCCGCCTGGTTGACGTGCGCGGCCAGTCCCGCGTGCGAGATCCCCGCCTCGTCCAGGATCGCGTCGAGCAGGGTGTTGGGCTGCATGGGTGCCCCCCGGTGAATCGGTGCCGACAGCGTAGTGCGTCGGTCTTCACACGGGGTGCGAACGGAGTACGCGCATCCGCAGCGTGTGCGCGCTGTCGCGGAGAGTTCCCGACCGGTTGACTGAACTGCCTCGAAAGAGGCCGGCCGGGCCGCCGGCTCCCCCTCGTACAGTGCGGCGGCCCGTGTTCACGCCGTCCGCCCGGCCGCCTGCCCGACACTCCGTGGCGGGGCGGACGGCAAGCCGGCTCCGCCGGGTACGTGGCGGGTTGCGGTTCGTCGTCCAGCGCGGGTGCGTTGTGGCTGATCGCGCAGTTCCCCGCGCCCCTTGAGGGACGTCAGCGCAACGTGTCTTGCTTTTCAGGGGCGCGGGGAACTGCGCGAGCGACCACGACGCACCCGCAGCCGCCGAACCGGCAGAAACCCCACGCCCCTTGGGCGAACCGCTAACTACGGAGCACCGCTCCCACCCGCTCGCCCGCGAGGGCAACCGCGGCGTCGCGGGCGGCCGACGCCTCGTCGACCGTCAGCGTCCGGTCCCCCGCGCGAAAGCGCAGCGCGTACGCCAGGGACTTGCGCCCCTCACCGAGCTGCTCCGCGTTGTCGTAGACGTCGAACAGCCGGATGGACTCCAGCAGTTCACCCGCGCCCTCGCGCAGCGCGGCCTCGACGTCCGCCGCCGGGACGAACGCGTCGACGACCAGGGCGACATCCTGCGTGGCGACCGGGAACGTGGAGATGCCAGGCGCCTGCGGGGTGTCGTCGCCGACCCGCTCCACGGCGTCGAGGTCCAGCTCCATCGCGCAGGTGCGCGCGGGCAGACCCAGCGTCTTCAGGACCCGCGGGTGCAGCTCACCCGCGTGTCCGACGACCCTGTCCTCGCCGTCCACGGTGACCGTCAGTTCGGCGCAGCGGCCCGGGTGCCAGGGGCCGTACTGGCCCTTGCGGGTGGCCAGTTCGGCGCCGGCCTCGCGGGCGACGGTCCGGGCGGCCTCGACCGCGTCGGCCCAGTCGGCCGGACGACCCCTGCCCCACCAGCCGGCCTGCTCGCGGGCGCCGGTCAGGACCACGGCGACGTGCCGGGGCTGGTCGGGCAGCGCGGCGTCCAGCGCGGCGAGGCCGTCCGCGTCGGGACGCCGGTCCACGGGCAGGTTCGCGGCGACCCGCTGCTCGTCACGCGGGTGGAAGACCAGGCCGGACTCGAACAGGGCCAGGTCGTGCGCGCCCCGGCCGTCGTTGCGGCGCAGCGCGGCGAGCAGCCCCGGCAGCAGCGTGGTCCGCAGCGCGGGCTCCTCGTCGCTGAGCGGGTTGACCAGTTTGACGACACGGCGGGCCGGGTCGTCGGCGTCAAGACCGAGCTGGTCGAAGACCTGCTCGCCGACGAACGGGTAGTTGAGCGCCTCGACGTACCCGGCCCCGGCCAGCGCCCGCCCGACCCGGCGGTGCAGCCGCTGGCGGGGGGTCAGGCCGCGGCCCGCCGGGGGCCTGGGCAGCGTGGAGGGCAGGTTCTCGTAGCCCTCCAGCCGGATGACCTCTTCGGCCAGGTCGTTCGGGTCGGTGAGGTCGGGCCGCCAGGACGGCACGGTGACCAGCAGCTCGTCCTGGCCGTACACGTCGCAGCCGACCTCCTGGAGGCGGCGTACGACGGTCTCGCGGCCGTACGCCACGCCCGCGACCTTGTCCGGGTGGTCGGCCGGGACGCTGATCGTGTGCGGTGCGGACGGGGCGCTGATCTCGGTGACGCCGGCCTCGGCGGTGCCGCCCGCGAGCAGCACGAGCAGGTCGACGGTGCGCTGTGCGGCAGCGGCGGCGGCCTGCGGGTCGACGCCGCGCTCGAAGCGGCGGGAGGCCTCGGAGGAGAGCTTGTGGCGGCGGGCGGTGCGCGCGACGGCCACCTGGTTGAAGTGGGCGGCCTCGATCACCACGTCGGTCGTCGCGGTCCCCCCGTTCTCGGCGGCGCCGTGGTCGGCGATCTCCGTGTTGGCGCCGCCCATGACGCCGGCGAGTCCGATCGGGCCGCGGTCGTCGGTGATGACCAGGTCCTCGGCGTGCAGCTTCCGCTCGGTGCCGTCGAGGGTGACGATCTTCTCGCCCTCCTCGGCGCGGCGCACGCCGATGGTGCCCTGGACCAGGTCGCGGTCGTAGGCGTGCAGCGGCTGGCCCAGCTCCATCATCACGTGGTTCGTGACGTCGACGGCGAGCGAGATCGAGCGCATGCCGACCTTCTGGAGCCGGCGCTGGAGCCAGATCGGGGAGCGCGCCTCGGAGCTGAGGCCGGTCACCGTGCGGGCGGTGAAGCGGTCGCAGCCGGTGGGGTCGGCGATCTTCACCGGGTAGCCGTAGGCGTTCGGGCCCGGCACGTCGAGCAGTGCCGGGTCGCGCAGCGGCAGTCCGTAGGCGATGGCGGCCTCGCGGGCGACGCCCCGGATGGACAGGCAGTCGCCGCGGTTGGCGGTGACGGCGATGTCCAGGACCTCGTCGACCAGTTCGAGCAGCTCGATGGCGTCCTTGCCGACCTCGGTCTCCGGCGGCAGCACGATGATGCCGTGGCTGCCGTCGTCGCCCATGCCCAGCTCGTCGCCGGAGCAGATCATGCCGTGGGACGTCTTGCCGTAGGTCTTGCGGGCGGAGATCGAGAAGCCGCCGGGCAGGGTGGCACCGGGGAGGACCACGACGACCTTGTCGCCGACGGCGAAGTTCCGGGCGCCGCAGACGATCTCCTGCGGCTCACCCGTGCCGTTGGCCTGCCCCACGTCGACGGTGCAGAAGCGGATCGGCTTCTTGAAGCCCTCCAGCTCCTCGATGGTCAGCACCCGGCCGACGACGAGGGGGCCCTTGAGGTCGGCGCCCAGGTGCTCGACGGTCTCGACCTCGAGGCCGGCCGAAATCAGCTTGGCCTGCACGTCGCGGCCGGTCTCGGTGGCCGGCAGGTCGACGTACTCCCGCAGCCAGGAAAGCGGGACCCGCATCAGATCTCCATCCCGAACGGCCGGGTGAACCGGACGTCACCCTCGACCATGTCTCGCATGTCCTCGACGTTGTGGCGGAACATCAGCATCCGCTCGATCCCGAACCCGAAGGCGAAGCCGCTGTACTTCTCCGGGTCGATGCCGCAGGCGGTGAGCACCCGCGGGTTGACCATGCCGCAGCCGCCCAGCTCGATCCAGCCCTCGCTGGAGCAGGTGCGGCAGGGCCGGTCGGGGTTGCCGACGGACGCGCCCCTGCAGACGTAGCAGAGCATGTCCATCTCGGCGGACGGCTCGGTGAAGGGGAAGAAGTTCGGCCGCAGCCGGGTCTTCATCTCCGCGCCGAACAGCGACTGGACCATGTGGTCCAGGGTGCCCTTGAGGTCCGCCATGGTCAGGCCCTCGTCCACGGCGAGCAGCTCGACCTGGTGGAAGACGGGGGTGTGCGTGGCGTCCAGCTCGTCGGTGCGGTACACCCGGCCGGGGCAGATCACGTAGACCGGCAGCTCACGGGAGAGCGCGGAGCGGATCTGCACGGGCGAGGTGTGGGTGCGCAGCACGACGCCGGACTCGGTGCCGCCGTCGGGGCCTTCGACGAAGAAGGTGTCGGCCTCGCCGCGGGCCGGGTGGTCCGGTCCGATGTTGAGCGCGTCGAAGTTGAACCACTCCGCCTCGGCCTCGGGGCCCTCGGCGACCTCGTAGCCCATGGCCACGAAGATGTCCTCGATGCGCTCGGAGAGCGTGGTGAGCGGGTGGCGGGCGCCGGCCGGTACGCGGTCGTAGGGCAGCGTGACGTCCACGGCCTCCTCGACCAGGACGCGCGCGTCGCGCTCGGCCTCCAGCTCCTCCTGGCGGGCGGCCAGCGCCTTGTTCACGGCGCCGCGGGCCATGCCGACGCGCTTGCCGGCCTCGGCCTTGGCCTGCGGGGGCAGGGCGCCGATCTCGCGGTTGGCCAGCGCCAGCGGGGAGGTGCCGCCGGTGTGGGCGACCTTGGCCTCCTGGAGCGCGTCGAGGGAGTCCGCGGCGGCGAAGGCGGCGAGCGCCTCGTCCCGCGTGCGCTCGATCTCTTCCGGTTTCAACGCCTCGACCTCGACAGGGTCGTACGACTTATTCGGTGCCGACATCTCTTCCCGTGCTTCCGATTGGCTGGCTGGGACGCCCCGTCTACGGTCCTCAGACGGGGCTGGGACGCTTCGTCTGCGGAACTGGACGCAAAGGTGCCAAAGACCGAGTCTAACGGGGCTGTGGAACGCTGGATTACGCCCGTGGGGTCGTCGGCCCTCCGAGTGGATCTCAGGTGAGGTACGCCGGGGCCGCCACGGGCAACGTAAATCGGAACTCGGCGCCGCCGCCGGGGGCGCGGCCGACCGTGATGGTGCCGCCGTGGGCCTCGACGATGCCCTTGACGATGTACAGCCCGAGGCCGGTGCCACCGCGCTTGCTGCCCCGCCAGAAGCGGGTGAAGACGCGGTTCATGGACTCCTCCGGGATGCCGGCCCCTTCGTCGCTCACCGTGACCGACGTAGCTGCGTTCTCGCCGTACTCCCCTTCGCGGGGGGACGCCGCGGGCGTGACGTCAATGGTGACGGTTCCCTCGCCGTGCCGCACTGCGTTTTCCAGCAGGTTGCTCAGCACCTGGTCGACCTTGTCGGGGTCGGCCCACAGGTCGGGCAGCGGTTGGGCGAGGCGGAGCAGGAAGCGGTCGGCCTCCTGGCCTGCGGCGACGTAGGCCTGGATGTGGCGGCCGACGGCGGCCCCGATGTCGACGGGCTGGCGGCGCAGCTCCAGCCGCCCGGAGTCGATCCGGGAGATGTCCAGCAGTTCGGCGATGAGGCGGGTGACCCGGTCGGCGTCCGCGTCGACGGTCTCCAGCATCAGCCGCTTCTGGTCGTCGGTGAACCGCTCCCACTTGGCCAGCAGCGTGGCCGTGAAGCCCTTGACGGAGGTGAGGGGGGAGCGCAGCTCGTGGGCGACGGTGGCGATCAGCTCGGCGTGGCTGCGCTCGGTGCGGCGGCGGGCCTCGGTGTCGCGCAGGGTGACGACGACGCGGTGGACGGGGCCGGTGGGCCGCGTACGGACGTAGCGGGCGGCGACGAGGACCTCCCGGCCGCCGGGGAGCAGGAGGTTGCGCTCGGGCTGCCGGACGCGGATGGCGAGGCCGCCGTAGGGGTCGGTGAGCTGCCACCAGCGCCGGCTCTCCAGGTCCTCCAGGGGCAGCGCCTCCTCCAGGAGCCGTCCGAGGGCCTGGGCGGCGGGGGTGGCGGTGATGCGGGCTGCGGCGGCGTTGAAGCAGACGACGCGTCCGTACTCGTCCGCGACGACCAGGCCGTCGGGCAACTGGTCCGGGTCGATGCCGAGGTCGGCGAGATCGCCGGGGGTGCGGGGCGCGGGCGGCCGCGGCGCCTGGCGTGCACCCGGTGCGCTGCTCGTGCCGACGCTCATCCCCGTACCCCACCTCTCAACCGCGCAGGGGCCTTGAGCTGGTCACCCTACTAGGCCTCGGTGACGGAGCGGCACCCTCCGGCGGCGCGCTGTGCACGCGCCGACGCGTAGAGACATACGGCGGCGGCGGTCGCGAGGTTCAGACTCTCGGCCCGCCCGTGGATGGGAACGCGCAGGACGGCGTCGGTGAGGGCGCGGGTCTCCTCCGGGAGCCCCCACGCCTCGTTGCCGAACACCCAGGCGGTGGGGCCGCCCATGGTGCCGGCGTCCAGCTCGGCGTCCAGATCGTGCTCGCCCGCGCCGTCGGCGGCCAGGACCCGGACACCGGCGTCCCGCAGCCCGGAGACGGCCCGCTCGACGGGTACGCCGACGGCGACCGGCAGGTGGAAAAGGGAGCCGACGGAGGCGCGTACGGCCTTGGGGTTGTACAGGTCGACGGAGGCGTCGGTGAGCACGACCGCCTCGGCGCCGGCGGCGTCGGCGCAGCGCAGCACGGTGCCCGCGTTGCCCGGGTCGCGGACGTGGGCGAGGACGGCGACGAGTCTGGGGCGGGCGGCGAGGATCTCGTCGAAGGAGGTGTCCAGGAACCCGCAGACCCCGACCAGGCCCTGCGGGGTGACGGTGGTGGAGATGTCCTCGATCACCTGCTCGGCGGCGAGATGAACGCGGGCCCCGGCGTCCCGGGCGGCACCGACGATGTCGGCGTACCGCTCGGCGGCCTCGACGGTGGCGAACACCTCGACCAGCGCGCCCCCGAACCCCGCCGCCTCCCGCACGGCCTGCGGCCCCTCCGCCAGAAACAGCCGCTCCTTCCCCCGGAAGTTCCGCTTCCCGAGCCGACGCGCGGCGGTGACACGGGGGGACCGGGGGGAGATCAGCTCGGGGCTGGCGGGACGCACTCTTTGCTCACCTTCACATTTGAATCGACGCGGACTGCAACGCGCCCCGTAGGGGCGCGGGGCTGCATCCATGTGCGGCTCCGCCGCGTGGGCGCGACAAGCCACAACGAACCCGCGGCAGACAACGAACCGAACACAACGGCAACCGAAGGGACCCGCAGGCTCAAGCCTGCGGGTCCCTTCGACGACGGCTCAAGGCCAGCGCCAGCGTCACGCCGCCTTGGGCGCGTTCACGTCGCTCGGCAGCGCCTTCTGCGCGACCTCGACGAGCGAGGCGAACGCGTTCGGGTCGTTGACGGCCAGCTCGGCGAGGATCTTGCGGTCGACCTCGACGTTGGCGGCCTTCAGGCCCTGGATGAAGCGGTTGTACGTGATGCCGTTGGCGCGGGCAGCGGCGTTGATGCGCTGGATCCAGAGCTGGCGGAAGTCACCCTTGCGCTTCTTGCGGTCGTTGTAGTTGTAGACCAGCGAGTGGGTGACCTGCTCCTTGGCCTTGCGGTACAGGCGCGAACGCTGACCGCGGTAGCCAGAGGCCTGCTCGAGGATCGCCCGGCGCTTCTTGTGGGCGTTGACTGCCCGCTTGACGCGTGCCACTTGTTAACTCCTTGTAGCGGGGCCGCGGTGGTCCTCACGCGGCCCGGTATCGATTGGGTCCCGGTCCTGCCGTACGGCGCTCAGTGGCGCCCGTACGTCACTTGCCGAGAAGCTTCTTGATCTTCTTGGCGTCGCCCGGGGCCATCTCGGCGTTGCCGGTGAGGCGACGCGTCAGGCGCGACGACTTGTGCTCGAGCAGGTGGCGCTTGCCGGCGCGCTCACGGAGCACCTTGCCGGAGCCGGTGACCTTGAAGCGCTTGCTGGCACCGCTGTGCGACTTGTTCTTCGGCATGGCGCCGTTCTCTCCTCGTCGGTGGCGCTCCGGTGCCCGGTCGTGAAACCGGGCACGGTTGGAGCGTCGAACTGGTATCGGTTTGTGTCCTGGGGACTGGCGTCCCCCGGGGTCACGCGTCGGCGGGTGCCTCGGCCTGGGCCTGGGCCTCGGCCGCCTCTTCGTCGGACTCCGCGGCGTTCTGCGACTTGCCGGGGTTGGCCTTCGCGTCCGCCTTGCGGGCTTCCTGCGCCTGGCGGGCCTCGGCCATCGCCTCGGTCTTCTTCTTGTGCGGACCGAGGACCATGATCATGTTTCGGCCGTCCTGCTTCGGATTCGACTCGATGAAGCCGAGGTCCTGGACGTCCTCCGCGAGACGCTGCAGCAGTCGGTAGCCGAGCTCCGGCCGGGACTGCTCGCGACCACGGAACATGATCGTGATCTTGACCTTGTCGCCCTGCTTGAGGAACCGGACGACGTGACCCTTCTTGGTGTCGTAGTCGTGCGGGTCGATCTTCGGCCGGAGCTTCATCTCCTTGATGACCGTGTGCGCCTGGTTCTTGCGCGCCTCACGGGCCTTCATGGCCGACTCGTACTTGAACTTCCCGTAGTCCATGAGCTTGCACACGGGCGGACGGGCGTTCGCCGCGACCTCTACGAGGTCGAGGTCGTACTCCTGCGCAAGCTCCAGGGCCTTGGCAAGCGGGACAATCCCGACCTGCTCGCCGCTGGGACCGACAAGTCGCACCTCGGGAACGCGAATCCGGTCGTTGATGCGGGGCTCGGCGCTGATGGATCCTCCTCGGTAGCACCACGCGACGGTCTGGCGGACAGCCGCGTAACGTCTGTGTTCGATAGACCTAACCGCGCCGGCGCATGAAAAATGCCCCGGACGATCACAGGCGGGGCTCCTCGAACTACTACCGGAGCACCGCCGCGATGTGATCGCGGGGCGCGATTTCGGGCTGGCCGCCGCCGCTGGGACGGGACCGCCTGACCGGTGACCCGCCGTCCGGAGGACGGCCAGGTGGGAGTTCGAAAGCCTCCACTTGTGGGCCGGATCCGCTGCCGTGGGCGTACGTGTCCGACCGGTCGTTACACAAGGTTAGCAGCTCGGCAGGGGAAGGGCTAACCGAGACCGAGTGGGGCCGGGTCCCCCGCTGCGCCTATCGTGTCCGGCATGAGTGACACCCCTCCTGAGCCCTCTCCCGAGACGCCCGACTTCGACGCCATGACCCGCGACATCGCCGAGGTCCCCGCGGTCGAGGTGATCGTGACGGTCGCCGTCAACCTGATGAGCGCCGCCGCCGTGAAGCTGGGCCTGACCGAGGAGGGCGACGCGCACAAGGACCTGGACGAGGCCCGCAAGCTGGTGCACGCGCTGGCCGGTCTGCTGGACGCGACCGCGACCGAGATCAGCTCGTTCCACGCCGCGCCGCTGCGCGACGGCCTGAAGTCGCTCCAGCTCGCCTTCCGCGAGGCCTCGCTCATGCCGGACGAGCCGGGCCAGGGTCCGGGCGAGAAGTACACGGGCGCGATCTACGGCTGACCCGGGAGCCGTCCCCGCACGTACAAGGGCTCGCCCGGCGGCGTCGCCCCGGCCGGCAGCAGTGCCAGGTCGAGGCCGCGCACCAGGCGGGCCCTCAGTGTTTCGTCGGCGGCCAGCCGCCCTGCGACGGCGCGGGCGGCCGTCGCCGCGTCGGCCCCGGGGTCGAGGACGAGCGCCAGGGTGCCGTCGGCCCGGCCCGGCCCGAGATGCGCCCGGAGCACGGCGGGCTCGGCGGTCAGGGCGGTGCGTACGGCGTCGGCCACGGCCGGGTCCGCGAGCGGGTCGGCCGTCGTACGCCCCTCGGCCAGCGCCAGCAGCAACGCTCCGGTCAGCTCGAACGGCACCGGTCCGGCCAGGTCGAGTACGACGGTGTCCGCCTTCTCGTGCGCGGCGGCCTGCAGCGCCTGGTGCACGGGTACGGCGACGGGGCGGGCCCCCGGGTCCCAGCGGGCGAGGGACTCGGTGGACGTGAAGGCGGGCAGCGCGGTGCGGTCGCCGGCCTTCAGGGTGGGTACGGCCATGTCACTGCTCTTCTCGCGGCGCAGCCCCTTCTCGTCCTCCTCCACCTCACCGAGCACGGCCACGACGGGTACCAGCAGCCGGGCGCCCTTGAGCGCCTCCAGCACGGGGGTCACCGCGGTGCGGTCCTCGGCCCAGGCGGTGAGCGCCGCGCTCAGCCGGGGGTCGGCGCAGCCGTCGTCGTCGGAGAAGGCGGAGTCGGGAATGTTCTTGTTCGCCACGGTCCCCGACCCTATCGGGGTGCGGACGGCGCTCCTCACCGGCCTCTCAGGGATCTCTGACCGGGATTTAACGTCCGTCCTACGACCCGCACAGCAACCGCCTGAACCATCGCGGCCATGGAGTCCTCCAGAGCGCGGCGAGCCCGGCGGCAACGGCGACGTACCCCGGTGTGGTCCGCCCTGGTCGCGTTCGCCGTCGTGGGCGCCGCGGTCACCGGCGCGGTGTACTGGCCGGGCCACGCGCGTCCCGGTGCGGACGGCGGCGCCGTATCGTCGTCGGCCTCGGCACCTTCGGGCGGGGAGGGGGAGGCATCGGTGAAGGCGGAGACGGCCGAGCCGGCGGTGGACCGTGACGAGCGGCTGACGGCCGCCATGGCTTCGGTGACCGTGGCGGAGGGCGCCGAGGTGTCGGTGGCGGTGCTCGATCCCGACTCCGGCGAGAGCGCCTCGTACGGCACGGGTGCCTTCGACACGGCGAGCATCGTCAAGGTCGACATCCTGGCGGCGCTGCTGCTCCGGGCGCAGGACGCGGGGCGTTCGCTGACCACCGAGGAGAAGACGTACGCCGTCGCGATGATCGAGAACAGCGACAACGACTCGGCGTCGGCGCTGTGGCGGGCGATCGGGACGGCCGGTGGACTCGACGCCGCGAACGTGCGCTTCGGGCTGACGGGAACCGCGGGCGGCGACGGCCCGCTGTGGGGGCTGACGCAGACCACGGCCGCCGACCAGGTCGCGCTGCTGCGGCAGGTGTTCGTGGCGGACGGCTCGGAGCTGAGCGAGGCCTCACGGGCGTATGTGCGGGGGCTGATGGGGCGGATCGCCGACGGTCAGCGGTGGGGTGTGTCGGCGGCTGCCGACGGGACCGGCGGTACCGCCTGGGCGCTGAAGAACGGCTGGCTGCGACGCAGCACCACCGGGCTGTGGGTCGTCAACAGCATCGGGCGGGTGGAGTCCGGCGGCCACGGCTACCTGGTGGCGGTGGTCTCGCGGGGCAGCGGCACGCAGGCGGAGGGCATCACCCTGACCGAGGCGGCGGCGCGGGCGGCGGTGACCGTGTTCACGGACGAGGAGCACGCTGCCGATGAGGGCTGACGGGGCGTGCGGGGCCCGTGCGGGGCTGACGTAGCCGAGGGAGCCGAGCGGGGCCGAGCGCACCGTGCGAGGCCGTCGGGGCTGACCCAGCCGACCAACCCCTGCCGGGCCGAGCGGGACCGACGCAGCCGACCAGGGCCGAACGGACCGTGAGAGGCGTTCGGGGCTGACGTAGCCGGGTGGACCGGGCAGGGACGAGTGGGCCGTGCGAGGCCTTCGGGGCTGACATAGCCGAGGAGCCGTGCCGGGGCGAAGGCGTCGGCGGGGTCAGAAGGCGTCGTAGCGTTCGCGGCGGCCCCTCCACAGGACCACGGCCGCGACCACCAGGACGCCGCCCGCGCCGCCGGCCAGCGGAGCCGCCCAGGCCGAGGTTCCGTCGTCGGAGGCGGGGGCGTCCGGTCCTGGGCCGAAGTATTTGTCGCCGTACGCGGCCGCCTTCAGGCCCTCCGGCTTCAGCCGTGCGGCCGCCTCGATGGCGGCGGCGGGGTCGACGAAGCCGAAGCCGCGGGAGTCGTCGCGGCCCTCGGCGGGGGCGTTGCGGGCGGAGTCCTCCAGCAGCGCCTTGACCTGGGCCGGGGTGAGGTCCGGGTGGGCGGCCTTCACCAGTGCGGCGGCCCCGGAGACGAAGGCGGAGGCGGCGCTGGTGCCCCAGCCCTCGTAGTAGCGGTGGTCGGGGTCGGCGATGATCACGTCGACCCCGGGCGCGCTGACCGTGGCGTACCAGCGGCGGGTGGAGAAGGAGGCGCGGGTGCCGTAGCGGTCGACGGCGGTCGCGGCGATCACGCCCGGATAGGCGGCCGGGTAGGAGATGTGGTCGCCCTTCTCACCGCCGTTGCCGGCCGAGGCGACGACGACCACGCCCTTCTTCAGGGCGTACTGGATGGCCTCGTCCTCGGCGGGCTCGGGGTGCGCGGAGGCGGAGTCGTCGCCGAGGGAGAGGTTGATGATGTCGGCACCGTGGTCGGCGGCCCAGCGGATGCCCTCGGCGAGGGCGTTGCCGCGGGTCTTGCGGGCCTTGGCACGGGCGGGGTCGCCGTCCTCCAGGATCACGCGCACGGGCAGGATCTTCGCCTCCGGGGCGATGCCCACGACGCCCTCGGCGTTTCCGGTGCCGTGTCCGTGACCGGCGATGATCCCGGCCATCGCGGTGCCGTGCCTGGCCCAGGCGCGGTCGCCCTCGCTCGCGCCGAAGCCGACCAGATCCTTGCCGGTGAGGACGTTGCCGGCCAGGTCCGGGTGGTCGGCCTCGACACCGGTGTCCAGGACGGCGACGGTGACGCCGGCGCCCTTGGTGGTGCGCCACACCTCCTGGGTGTGCAGGGCGGCCAAGGCCCACTGCTGGGCGCGGATGCCGTCGGCGTGCGCGGCGGGTGCCGGGACGAGGACGAGGGCGGCGGCGAGGAACAGGCTCAGGGCGCCGCCTGCGCGGCGGGTGCGGTGGGCGTTCACGAGGGGTGCTCCGTGGCCGGGCCGACGTTCTTGCGCAGGGCGCGTTCGACGCGGTCGGCGAGGCCCTGCGCCTCGTGGCCGAGGCCGGCCTGGGCGGGGGCCGACGTGGCACCGGACTCGGTGGCCTCCTCGGCGGGCTCGGGCTCGTCGACGGTGCGGCCGTCGGCCCAGCCGGATACGGCGTAGACGACGACGGGTGCGTCGGTGAGCACGGAGACGGTCCACGAGGCCCGCTGCTCTGCGCCGAAGTCCGCGGCGACCGTGTCCTTGGCCGCGTACGGCAGTGGCATGAGGTCGGCCCGGCGGCCCAGGCCTTCCTTCTCGAAGCGGCTCGCCAGCGCGGTCATGGCGGCGGCGTCGGCCTTGGTGAAGAGCAGGCCGACGGTGGTGACGTAGCTCTGGGTGGCGTCGGTGTAGGTGGCGCGCAGCAGGCGCGAGCAGCCGACCGGGTCGAGCACCTTGGCCAGCAGCCGGTCGAAGGCGCCGGCGCAGCCGCTGTCCGGGGCGACGGCGACCCGCGTCCAGCTACGGTCGGCTCCACCGGGTCCTGCGCCCTTGCCCTGGACTGTGGGCGGGAACAGTTGGTCCACGGGCACGCTGTGCCACAGGTCCCCGGCCTCGGTGAACGCGCTGCGCGCACCCTTGTCCCCGGAGTCCTCAGCGAGCCAGCTACCGGTGACGGCTCCGGTGAGGAGCCCCACCCCGAGCACGAGACAGACGGCAGCGGCGACGGCCTGGGGCCGCGGGCGCCCGCCGAGCCGACGCGGCCGGGCCGGCCCGTCGTACCCCTCGGGCTCCCCGAACGAGACCCGGGGCCGCCCGTGGCCGGGGGGTGCCGGGGAGTTCCAGGAGAAGGCGGGGTCGGGGCCGGCGGGGGCCGGGGCGCGGTCCGCCGGGCCGGAGGGCGGGGTGGATGCCGGTCGTGGCGCGCGGGGTCCCGTCCGAGGTCCCTGTCCAGGTTCCGGTCCCGTTTCCGCTTCCGGCTCGGTTTCCGCTTCCGCGGCGAGTGCGGCTTCCGGTGCGGGTCCCGGTACCGGTTCCGCCGGGATCGGGCGCAGGCGGGTGGTCGTCTCCGTCGGGGTCTCCGCGGGAACGCCGGCGCGGTGGGGCGGTGTCTGCGGCATCGCGCCGCCGCCCGCGGCCTCACGGCCGACGGTCGGCGCGGTGTCGGGGAAACGGGCGGAGGCACGGGGTGGCGGCGCGTCGTCGCCGGACCGGGAGCCGCCGAGCCGGAAGCGCGGGTTGCGGGGCCGGGCTCCGGAGTCGTCGGGGCGGTCCTCCCGACGGTCGTCCGAGGGGGCGGGCACGTCCGCGCGCCCCTCGCCCGCAGCCGTACGGCGGCCCGGGGTGTCCTCGCTCTTTGGAGCGGAGGGTGCGGTGAAGGGGGCGTCGGCGCGTCGCCGGAAGTCCGGGTACGGGACGCCCGGGCCACCCACGCGCTCGTCCGGCGCCTGTACCGGTCGGGGCGGGACACCCGGCCGGGGCGGGGTGCCTGCACCCGACGGCGTCTCCGGGCGGGCCGGGGTCGCCGAACGGGGAGTGGCGCCAGGGCCCGGCACGGACTCCGGGCGGGACGCGGACTCCGGACCACGCGGGGTCACCGGACGGGGAGAGCCACCGGAGCGGGTCACGGAATCCGGGCCCGGCGCAGGCTCCGGGCGGAGCGGTGTGCCGGTACCCGGCGGGTTCTCCGGGCGGGGCGACGTCGTCGCCGAACGGGGCGGTATCACCGGACCGGGAAAATCATCGGCACCCCGCGCGGACTCCATCCGAGGCCCAGACCCCGAACCGGACACAGCACCCGGACGCGACGAGACCTCCGGGCCGGCCGGGGCCACCGGACCGGGAAAGCCGTCGGCAGCCGGCGCGGCCCCCGGGCGGGGCGGGGTACCGGGCCGAGGTGGGGTTGCCGGGCGGGGCGGTGTCTCCGGGCGGGGAGAGGGGGCCGTACCCGGCGGGGACTGAGGGCTGGGCGGGGTATCCGGGCGGGGTGGGGTCTCGGGGTGCGGGGGAAGGGAGGCGCGGCGCGCTTCCGTGCTCATGCACCCCCCGTTTCCTCGGGCCCGTGCCGCTTCTCCGACGCGGGCCGGTGATGTGGTCCCCTGCCCCGGCCCGGCGCGGAACGATCCGTCCCGGGCACGCATACCCGCGCGGGAGGACCGCCATCCCGGCGCGGGCCCCGGGGCCCTGCCGCCGGGGTCGTATCCGCCGTGCGTGCGCGTCACTCTACGACGTGACCCCGCCCGAGGGGGAACCAGTCCGCGTGCGCGTGGCATTGGCCCGGAACGTCCCCCTACCCTGCGGTAATCCTGTCTGGCAGGCTGCGTGCATGACTGCGTGCGCCGCCGACCGGGCCCGTTACGACCGGGCCACCGCCCATCTGGACGCCCCCGTGGCGATCGTGGACCTGGAGGCCTTCGACGCCAACGCGGACGACCTGCTCCGCCGGGCCGGCGGCAAGCCGATCCGGGTCGCCAGCAAGTCCGTACGCTGCCGTGCGCTGCTGGAACGGGCTCTGGCACGGGACGGTTTCGCGGGCGTCATGTCCTTCACGCTGGCCGAGTCCCTGTGGCTGGCGCGCTCCGGTTTCGAGGACGTGCTGCTCGCCTATCCGTCGGCGGACCGCGCCGGGTACGCGGAGCTGACCGCCGACCCGAAGCTCGCCTCCGCCGTGACCGTGATGATCGACGACCCGGCGCAGCTCGGCCTCATCGACGCGGCCCGCGACGGCGGCCGGGAAGTCGTGCGGGTCTGCCTGGAGCTGGACACCTCGCTCAGGCTGCTCGGCGGGCGGGTGCGCGTCGGGGCCCGGCGCTCCCCGCTGCACTCCCCCGCCGAGGTCGCCGACCTGGCCCGGGCGGTGTCGCGTCGGCCGGGGTTCGAGGTCGTCGGCATCATGGCGTACGAGGGTCACGTCGCCGGGGTCGGGGACGCGGTCGCAGGCCGGCCGCTGCGGTCGCGGGCGGTGCGGCTGATGCAGGCCGCCGCCCGCCGGGAACTCGCCGAGCGGCGGGCCGCCGTGGTGCGGGCGGTCCGGGCCGTGGTGCCCGGCCTGGAGTTCGTCAACGGCGGCGGCACGGGCAGCGTGCAGCACACCGCCGCCGAGGACGCGGTCACGGAGATCGCCGCCGGGTCGGGGCTGTACGTGCCACGGCTGTTCGACAACTACACGTCGTTCAGCGGCCGTCCGGCGGCGCTGTTCGCGCAGCCCGTGGTCCGGCGGCCGGGAGTCGGCGTCGTGACCGTGCTCGGCGGCGGCTACCCGGCCTCGGGCGCGGCCGGCGCCGACCGGCTGCCGGTGCCGTATCTGCCCGAGGGGCTGCGCTACGACCCCCAGGAGGGCCCCGGCGAGGTCCAGACGCCGCTGCTGGGCTCGCCCGCCGACGACCTGCTCATCGGCGACAAGGTGTGGTTCCGGCACGCCAAGGCCGGTGAGCTGTGCGAGCGTTTCGACACGCTGCACCTGGTGGAGGGGGACGCGGTGACGGCGACGGTGCCGACCTACCGGGGCGAAGGGCACACCTTCCTGTAGGCCCGGTCAGTCCGTCGGGCCGATGCCGCTGCCCACGCCGCCGCCCGTGTCCGCGTCGCCGACGGGCCGGATGCCCTTGGTGATCCGGTCCATGTCGGCGAGCGGCGGTCCGTCCTCGCCCGCGTCGAAGACGTAGCGGACGAGGACCGGGGACTCCGTGCCGACGGTGGAGGGGAACACCATCGACTGCACGTAGCCGCCGGGCCCCTCGGCGGTCGTCACCCGCCAGCGCACGTAGTACCCGGCGCGTCCGGCGACCGCGACGGGACCGGACGACACCTCCTTGTGGGACTCGATGCCGCCGAAGGGTTTGTTGCCGATCAGGTCGCGGTCGTAGGCGTCGTCGGCCGCGTCCTCGATGTCCTGGCGGGCGAGGGTCTTCGGGGAGGACTCGGCGTTCGCGGTGACGGTGCGGGAGACGACGAGGCCGTGCCGGCACACGCTCCCGTCGGCGGGGCAGTCGTAGGTGCCGTCCGTGGTCATCATGACGTCGTCCTCGGCGACGTACTTGGGCAGGACCCAGCCGTCCGGCAGCGGGAAGGTGATGCCGTTCAACTGGTCCTCGACCACGGCCGGGTCGTCGGCGGAGGGTTCGGAGGATCCGGAGGATTCGGATGGGCTCGGCGAGGGTGACGGCGGGTCGCTCACCGGGGCGGGGTCGGTGGCGGTCGCCGTGACCGGCGGGGCCTGCGTCCCGGGGTCGCCGCCGTCGTCCTCACCCAGGACGAACACGCCGGTGACGATCGCCGCGACCAGCACGGCCGCGGCGGCGGTGAGGGCGACGGCCTTCCCGCGTCCGCCGCCACCCGGTCCGCCGCCCGTGTTCAGCGGCACGGTCGACGGCTGGCCCGGCTGGCCCGGCTGTACCTGGTACGCCGGCTGCTGCCCCGGCTGCGGGGCCCGGCCCACGGCCGGGCCGTACCCGGCGGTCTCGGGGGCGCGCCGGTGCTCCGTCCAGGCCGTGCCGTCCCACCAGCGTTCCTGGTGCGGGGCCGACGGGTCGCGGTACCAGCCGGGCGGCGGCGTCATGCTCATCCCGGCACTGTAGGACGCCGCACGCGGCGAGCTACACCGGTGTGACGTACGCCCCGGAGATCCCGCCGTCCACCAGGAAGTCGGTGGCGTTGACGAAGGAGGAGTCGTCGCTGGCCAGGAAGGCGACGGCGGCGGCGATCTCCGCGGCCTCGGCGAAACGTCCGAGGGGGATGTGGACGAGGCGGCGCGCGGCGCGTTCCGGGTCCTTGGCGAACAGTTCCCGCAGGAGCGGGGTGTTGACCGGGCCGGGGCAGAGCGCGTTGACGCGGATGCCCTCCCGGGCGAACTGCACGCCCAGTTCCCGGGACATGGCGAGGACGCCGCCCTTGGACGCGGTGTACGAGATCTGCGAGGTGGCCGCGCCCATCCGGGCCACGAAGGACGCGGTGTTGATGATGGACCCCCGGCCCTGGCGCCGCATGTAGGGGATGGCGGCCTTGCAGCACAGGTAGACGGAGGTGAGGTTGACCTCCTGGACGCGCTTCCACGCCTCCAGGCCGGTCTCCAGGATGGAGTCGTCGTCGGGCGGCGAGATGCCGGCGTTGTTGAAGGCGACGTCGACGCTGCCGTAGGTGTCGTAGGCCGCCCGGAACAGCGCGTCGACCTGTTCGGGGTCGGTGACGTCGGCCCTGACGAAGGTCCCGCCGGTGTCCTCGGCCGCCGCCTTGCCCCGGGTCTCGTCCACGTCGCCGCAGACGACGTGGGCGCCCTCCGAGGCCAGGCGTCGTGCGGTGGCGAGGCCGATGCCGCTGCCCGCTCCGGTGACGACGGCGGTACGGCCGACCAGGCGACGGCAGACGATGTCCTCGGCGACGAGTGGCCCGGTGGTGAGTGGCTCGGTCATGAGTGGCTAAGCCTCCGTGTTCGTCGAGACGTTGCTGATGAATACGTTCTTGGTCTCGGTGAAGGCGGTCAGCGCGTCCGGGCCGAGTTCGCGGCCGAGGCCGGACTGTTTGAACCCGCCGAAGGGTGTCCAGTAGCGGACGCCGGCATGGGAGTTGACGGACAGGTTCCCGGCGCGGACCGCGCCGGACACGCGCAGGGCGCGGCCGACGTCCCCGGTCCACAGTGAGCCGGCCAGGCCGTAGTCGGTGGCGTTGGCCAGGCGGATCGCGTCGGCCTCGTCCTCGAAGGGCAGGACGACGGCGACGGGTCCGAAGACCTCCTCGACGGCCACGCGCGCGTGCGCCTCGACACCGGTGAGGACGGTCGGCGGGTACCAGAAGCCGGGGCCGCCCTCGGGGGCCTTGCCGCGGATGGCGGCGGCGTCGGCGGGGACGTAGGAGCGGACGCGGTCCAGTTGGGCGCGGGAGATGAGGGGGCCCATCTCGGTGCTCTCGTCGGCCGGGTCGCCGACGCGGACGGACTCGATCGCCGGGGTCAGGAGGGCGAGGAAGCGGTCGTACACCGTGCGCTGGACGAGGACGCGGGTGCGGGCGCAGCAGTCCTGGCCGCTGTTGTCGAGGAAGGACATGGGCGCGGCGGCCGCGGCGGCCTCGATGTCGGCGTCGGCGAAAATGATGTTGGGGCTCTTGCCGCCGAGTTCGAGGGTGACGGGCTTGAGGAGCGCGGCGCCCTTGGCCGCGACCCGCCGGCCCACCTTCGCCGACCCGGTGAACACGATCTTCGCCACGCCCGGGTGTTCGACCAGCGCGTCGCCGGCGACGGGCCCGTGTCCCGGCAGTACTTGGAAGAGGCCCTCGGGGAGACCGGCGGACAGGGCGAGTTCGGCCAGGCGCAGCGCGGTGAGCGGGGTCGTCTCGGCGGGCTTGAGGAGGACCGCGTTGCCCGCCGCCAGCGCCGGTGCCGTGCCCCAGGCCGCGATCGGCATCGGGAAGTTCCAGGGGGCGATGACGCCGACGACGCCGAGCGGTTCGAGGAGCGTGACGTCCAAGCCGCCGGCGACCGGGATCTGGCGTCCGGTGAGCCGCTCCACTCCCCCGGCGGCGTAGTCGAGCAGGTCGCGGACGTTGCCGGCCTCCCAGCGGGCGTTGCCGATGGTGTGCCCGGCCTCGCGGACCTCGAGCCGGGCCAGTTCCTCCAGGTGCTCGTCGACGGCCCCGGCGAAGCGGCGCAGCAGCCGGGCCCGGTCGCCGGGGGCGAGGGCGGCCCAGGTGGTCTGCGCCCGTGCGGCCCGTACGACGGCGGCGTCCACGTCGGCCGCGGAGGCGGCGGGGACCGAGGCGAGGACCTCTTCGGTGGCGGGGTTCAGTACCCGTAGCTCGTCGGACGGTTCGGCGGAAGGATCAGACAGGTCGGTCACGTCGGTCACGTCGGACAACGGGTGCCTCACATGCGTTCGAAGGAGCGGCGCAGCTCCCAGTCCGTGACGGCGGCGTCGAACGCGTCGAGTTCGACACGCGCCATGTTGCGGTAGTGGGCGACGACCTCGTCACCGAAGGCGGCCTTGGCGAGGGCGCTGTTCTCCCACAGCTCGGCGGCCTCGCGCAGGGTGGTGGGGACGTGGGCGAAGTCGGCGGTGTAGGCGTTGCCCGGGCACGGTTCGGGCAGTTCCAGGCGCTGCTCGACGCCGTGCAGTCCGGCCGCGACCATGCCGGCCACCGCGAGGTACGGGTTGACGTCGCCGCCGGGGAGCCGGTTCTCGAAGCGCAGGGAGCGGCCGTGGCCGACCACGCGCAGGGCGCAGGTGCGGTTGTCGTGCCCCCAGGCGACCGCGGTCGGGGCGAAGGAGCCGGGCTGGAACCGTTTGTAGGAGTTGATGTGCGGGGCGTAGAGGAGGGAGAACTCGCGCAGCGCCACCAGTTGTCCGGCGAGGAAGTGCCGCATGACCTCGGACATGCCGCCCTCTCGGTCGTCGGCCATGACGCTGTTGTCGTCGGCGTCGGCGAGGGAGAGGTGGATGTGGCAGGAGTTGCCCTCCAGCTCGTTGTACTTGGCCATGAAGGTGAGGGACATGCCCTCCTGGGCTGCGATCTCCTTGGCGCCGGTCTTGTAGACCGCGTGCTGGTCGCAGGTGACCAGGGCCTCGTCGTAGCGGAAGGCGATCTCGTGCTGGCCGGGGTTGCACTCGCCCTTGGCGGACTCGACGGTGAGGCCGGCGCCGGCCATCTCGTTGCGGATGCGGCGCAGCAGGGGTTCGACGCGGCCGGTGCCGAGCACGGAGTAGTCGACGTTGTACTGGTTGGCCGGGGTCAGGCCGCGGTAGTTCGCGTCCCAGGCGTGTTCGTAGGTGTCCCGGAAGACGATGAACTCCAGCTCGGTGCCGACCTGCGCGGTGTGCCCGTGTCCGGCGAGCCGTTCCAGTTGGCGGCGCAGGATCTGGCGGGGCGCGGCGAGCACCGGGGAGCCGTCCTCCCAGGCGAGGTCGGCGACGACCATGGCGGTGCCCTCGTTCCAGGGCAGCCGGCGCAGGGTCGCCGGGTCGGTGTGCATGGCGAAGTCGCCGTAGCCGCGGTCCCAGGAGGACATCGCGTAGCCGTCGACGGTGTTCATGTCGGCGTCGACGGCGAGGAGGTAGTTGCAGCCCTCGGTGCCGTGCGCCAGGACCTCGTCGAGGAAGAAGCGCGCGGCGAACCGCTTGCCCTGGAGGCGGCCCTGCATGTCGGGGAAGGCCAGGACGACGGTGTCTATGTCACCGGCGGCGACGAGGGCGTGCAGTTCCTCGACCCCGAGCGGGGGTGTGCGGTCTGCCACGGGGAGAGCCTCCTTCTGGCCGGGAGCCATAAGGTATGGCGGGGAACCATTGGTTGGGAAGGGGGCGCGGCCGCGTGCGGGAGGAATCCGGCGTGAGTTCCGGGAGTGTGACGGACCGGCTGGCGCCGGTGCTGCGACCGGTGCGGGCCGGCAACGGTTTCGAGGAGGCGCTGGAGCAGATCCTCCAGGTCGTCAGGCTGGGCCTGGTGTCGGGGGGCGAGCGACTGCCGGCCGAGCGGGAGCTGGCGGAGCGGCTGGGGATCAGCCGGGTGACGCTGCGTGAGGTGCTGCGGGTCCTCCAGGACCAGGGGCTGGTCCAGGCGCGACGCGGCCGGTACGGCGGAACGTTCGTGCTGCCTCGCGCGGACGCGGGCGGCGAGGACGAACTGCGGCGCCGGGTGGCCGGGGTCGACATCGAGGACGTGCTGCGCTTCCGGGAGGTGCTGGAGGTGGGCGCGGCCGGGCTGTGCGCGGCGCACGGGCTGACGCGGGCGTCGGCGGCACGGCTGCGCGAGGCGCTGGCCGGCACGCGGGACGCGCCGCTGCCGGAGTACCGGCGGCTGGACACGAGGCTGCACCTCACGCTCGCGGAGCTGTGCGGCTCACCGGCCCTGGCGGCGCAGTACGCGGCGGTCCGCGCCACCCTCAACGACCTGCTGGACTGCATCCCGCTGCTGGTGCGCAACCTGGAGCACTCCCAGCGCCAGCACGCCGCGCTCGTGGAGGCGGTGCTCGACGGGGACGCGGACGGGGCGCGGGAGATCACGCGGGAACACTGCGCGGGGACGGCGGCGCTACTGCGCGGGTTCCTGGCGTGAGCGCCGCGCGGAAAAGGTATGAGACCGGTCCTTTACGAGGACGAGGGATGGAAGGAAGAGGGAGGACGGAGGACGGATGGCGCACAGGCCGCTGATCGGCGTCAGCACGTATCTGGAGTCCGGGGCGCGCTGGGGTGTGTGGGAGCTGGAGGCGGCGTTGTTGCCGGCTGGGTATCCCCGGCTGGTGCAGCGGGCGGGTGGACTGGCCGCGATGCTCCCGCCGGACGCGCCGGAGCACGCCGCCGCGACCGTCTCCCGCCTCGACGGGGTGGTGATCGCGGGCGGCCCGGACGTGGAGCCGGTCCGCTACGACGCCGAGCCCGATCCCCGCACCGGCCCGCCCGCCCGGGCCCGGGACACCTGGGAGCTGGCGCTCATCGAGGCGGCCCTGGCCGCGCGCGTCCCGCTGCTGGGCATCTGCCGGGGCATGCAACTGCTCAACGTCGCCCTGGGCGGCACGCTCGTCCAGCACGTCGAGGGCCACGCCGAGGTGGTGGGCGTGTTCGGCGGCCACCCGGTCCGGCCGGTGCCGGGGACGCTGTACGCCGCTGCCGTGCCGGAGGAGGCGTTCGTGCCGACGTACCACCACCAGGCGGTGGACCGGCTCGGCACGGGCCTGGTCGCCTCGGCCCACGCGGCGGACGGCACCGTGGAGGCCCTGGAACTGCCGTCCGGCCCCGGCTGGGTCCTAGGCGTGCAGTGGCATCCGGAGATGGGCGAGGACGTACGGGTGATGCGAGCGCTGATCGACGCGACCCGCTCGCGCTGAGTCGGCCCCGCCGGGCAGTGACAGCCGAGCCACCCCACCCGCGCACCCGCCGACGGGCACCCTCACGACCGGACACGCCCCCGCGGCCACGCCTGCCCCCGGGTCAGCCGACACCACTAGACGAGCCGAGCCCGCCACGCAGTGACCGCCGGCCACACCACCCGTACCACCCGCACCACCGGCACTACCCGCGGCACCCGCAGCACCCGCAGCCCCCGCAGACGAGCCCCTCACGACCGGACATGCCCCCGCCGCCACGCCTGCCCCCGGGTCAGCCGACACCAGTCGACAAGCCGAGCCCCCAGGGCAGTGACCGCCGGGCCACACGACCCGCACCACCCGCACCACCGACACCGTCCGCAGCACCCTCAGCGCCCTCAGACGAGCCCTCTCTACCGGACCCGCCGCCACGCCTGCCCTCGGGGCAACCGACACCACTCGGCGAGCCGGGCCCGCCGGGCTGTGGCCGCCAGGCCACGCCACCCGCAGCACTCGCAGCGCCCTCGGGCGAGCCCCTCACGACCGGACACGCCCACAGACCCGTCGGCACGCCTAGGCCCTGGTCAGGGACAGCAGTTGGCGGGCCGGGCCCGTCGGGCGGTGGCCGGTGGGCCAGACCGCTCGTAGGTCGCGGGCCAGGACGACATCGGCCACGGGGACGCTCACCAGGCGTCGGGTGGTCAGTTCCTCGCCGACGGCGAGTTCGCTGAGGACGGAGGGGCCGGCGCCACCCACCGCGGCCGCCTTCACCGCCGTGGTGGAGGACAGTTCGATCAGGGGGCGGGCCAGGCCGCCCAGCGCCTCGTCCAGGACCTGCCGGGTGCCCGAGCCCTTCTCCCGCAGGATCAGCGGGGTCGCCGCCAGCTCCGCCGCGGCCAGCGGGCGCCTGCGGCGGGCCCAGGGGTGGCCCGGCGCGGTGACGACGATGAGCCGGTCGTGGGCGATGACGGCGGAGTCGAGGCCCGCCGGCACGCTCACCCCCTCCACGAAACCGAGGTCGGCCTCCCCGGCCAGCAGGCGCTCCGCGACCGCCGCCGAGTTCCCGGCGAGCAGCGACACCGCGGTGTCCGGCAACTGCGCGCGCAGCGCGACCAGCCAGCCCGGCAGCAGGTACTCGGCGATGGTCATGCTCGCCGCCACCCTCAGCCGCGAGTCCCGCCGGTCCCGCAGTGCCTGCGCGCCCGCGTCGAACGCCTCGGCGGCCTCCACGATCCGCCGCGCCCAGTCCGTGACCAGCGCGCCCGCGTCGGTGAGCCGGGAGCCGCGCGGTGAGCGGTCCACCAGGGCGACGCCCAACTGCCGTTCCATCGAGCGCACGCGGCTGCTGGCGGCCGGCTGCGTGATGCCCAGCTCGCGCGCGGCCCCGCCGAGGCTGCCCAGGCGCGCCACCGCCAACAGCAGCTCCATCGCCCCGAGGTCCGGCACCCGGTGCGCCAGCGAGCCCGACACGTGCCGCTCCCTTGTGCCGTGCCCGCCCTCCACGCCGGCCGCACCGCGCGTGCCGCCCGTGCCGCTGCTCGTACTGCTGCTCATAACTTCAGTTTATGCCCTGCTGGGGACAGGGTGTCTGGTCATCGCAGCGCCGCGGCCAGTGCCCGGGGCGCCTCCGCCAGCGACGGCCCGTACCACGTGAGGTGGCGCCCGTCGACGAGGGCGCAGGGCAGGCCGGGGAAGGCCTCCGGGCCGTCGTCAGCGGTGAAGCGGTACGGCTCGTCCGGCAGGACCACGACGTCCGGGCGGGCCGCCCGCAGTTCGTCCACCGGGATCTTGGGGTAGCGCTCGGTGTGTGTGGCGTACAGGTGGTCGACGCCGAGGCGGGACAGGACGTCACCGGCGAAGGTGTCGCGGCCCAGCACCATCCAGGGCCTGCGCCAGATCGGCACCACGGCCGTGCGGCGCCGCTCCGGGGGCGAGGACGGCAGGTCCGACCAGGCCGCCTCGGCCTCGTCCAGCCACCGGGGCCGGGAGGGCGCGCCGCAGGCGGTGAGCACCCGGTCCAGCTCGGTGAAGGCCTGCGGCACGGTACGCACCTCGGTGACCAGCACCTCGACGCCCGCGGCGCGCAGGGCGTCCAGGTCGGGGGCGCGGTTCTCCTCCTCGTTGGCGACCACCAGGTCGGGCGCCAGGGAGAGGATCCGGTCGGTCTTCGGGTTCTTGGTGCCGCCGACGCGCACGACGTCCAGACCGGCCGGGTGCGTGCACCAGTCGGTCGCGCCGACCAGGGCCCCGGGGACCGTACCGGCCACCGCCTCGGTCAGCGACGGCACCAGGGAGACCACCCTCACCGGCATGTCCTCACCGTCGGGGCCCTTCCCGGACCGCCTCGATGTGCTCGGCGACGGCGACGACGATCAGCCGCGTGTCGGACACCGTGGCCCGCCAGCGGTGCCGCACCCCGCCGGTGAGGTACAGCGTGTCACCACGCCCGAGCCGGTAGGCGCGGCCCTCGGCCTCGATCTCCACGGCACCCTCGGCGACGAACATCAACTGGTCGTTGCGGTACTGCAGTTCGCGCCCCGCGTCGTGGTCGCCGGTGAACTCGGAGGCGTGCATCTGGTGGTGTCCGCGCACCAGGGAGCGCACCTTGGGTGCCGGCTCGGGGTCGAGGTCCTCGGCACGGACCACGTCGACGCTGCACGCGGGGTCGGCGGCGGCGAGCAGTTCCACGGCGGTGGTGCGCAGGGCGTCGGCCACCTTCTCCAGGGAACTCTGGCTGGGCCGCGCCCGGTCGTTCTCGATCTGGCTCAGGAAGGGCACGGACAGGCCGCTGCGCTCGGACACCACGGCGAGGGTGAGTTCGAGGGCCCGGCGCCGTCGCCGTACGGCCGCGCCCACCCGAAGATGCTGATCTTTGTGGTCGCCCATCGCTCCGGCTCCCTCCTTCACTCGTCGTCGTACCGGTCGTACCGGTCGTAGCCGTCGTGCCCGTCGTGCCCGTCGTGCCCCGTTCGGGGGCGCCGTCCTCCTGATGAGTTCTCTGCACCCTACGCATGTTCGGCAAACCGTTTCAGGCGGCCGTCACATCGACGTCACGGTGCGATGGCCGCGACCTCACGGTTCTCGCCACCGGCAGGCGGGTCCTTCCGCCGTACCGGAGGCCTTACCGGTTCAAGGCGTGGGCGGCCCTCCGTGTTCCCGCCCGCCGCTCCCGGCCGGTGGAGCGATGCTCAGGCAGGGGGTTGGCGCTCCGTGGTTGGCCGAATCCTTACCGTGTCCGGGCCGGAGACGGCCCGAGGGGTGGGCCCGGCGGCGCGCCGTCAGGAGGCGCCGCCGGGCCCACCCCTCGGGGTGGCCGGTACGACGATGCCGTACCGGTCCCATGTGCGTCGTGCTACTACGGGGTCATCCGGCCGACCATGTCCGGGTGCTCCTTCAGCCAGGCCGCGACGGCTTCCTCCTCGTGGCCCTGACCGCGCTTCTCGATCTCGGCCTCGAGGCTGCCCAGCTCGTCCTCGCTCATGTGGAAGTTCTTGATCCACTCGGTGAGCTGCGGGTACTGCTCGGGGAACTTCTTGCTGGAGATGGTGCGGATCGTGTTGCCCTCGCCGAAGGCCTTCTTGGGGTCCTTCAGCTTGGTCAGCTCGTACTCGCTGTAGGCCCAGTGCGGCGACCACAGGACGACCGCCACCGGCTCCTTCTTGGCGAGGGCCCGCTTGAGCTCGGCCATCATCGCCGGCGTGGAGCCGTCGACGACCTTGTACTCGTCCTCCAGGCCGTAGCCCGGCATGACCTCGTTCTTCAGCAACTGCATCTCACCGGTGCCGGGCTCGATGCCGATGATCTTCCCGTCGAAGAGGTCGGCCTTGCCCTTGAGATCCGCGAGGGATTTGACGTCCTTCACGTACGCGGGGACCGCGATCTCCAGGGAGGTCGGTTCGTACCAGGTGCCCAGGTCGTTGAGGTTGTCCTTGTGTTTCTTCCAGTAATTGCTCTGGGCGTACGGCAGCCAGGCGTCGAAGTTGAGGTCGAGGTCTCCGGTGGCCAGGCCGGTGTAGACCGGGCCGACGTCCATCTGCTTCAGGTTCAGCTTGTAGCCGCGCCGCTCCAGGACGTTCTTCCACAGGTAGGTGACGGCGACGTCCTCGTCCCAGGGGAACCAGGCCACGTCGACCGTCCGCTTGGCCTCGGCGGGGGTGGCGCCGGAGCCGCCCGCGACCGGGGCGAGCTTGTCGACGACGCCCGGGTTGGCCTTGAGCCAGGTGCGGACGGCCTTCTGCTGCTGTCCCTTGCCGGCCTTGTTGATCTCGGCCTCGAGGCTGGTGAGCTGCTTCTCCGTCATGGAGAAGTTCTTCAGCCACTTGGTGACGACCGGGTTGTCGTCCGAGAAGCCCTTGCGGGACAGCGTGTGCACGCCGTCGCCCTTGCCCCAGGCGTCCTTGGGGTCCTTCAGCTTCTTCAGGTCGTAGTCGTTGTACGCCCAGTGCGGGGACCACAGCGGGACGACGATCGGCTCCTTCTTGGCGAGGGCCCGCTTCAGCTCGGCCAGCATCGCCGGCGTGGAGCTGTCGACGACCTCGTACTCCTTGTCGAGACCGTACGCCTTGAGGATCTTGGTCTTGAGCAGGTTCGTCTCGCCGGCGCTGGACTCGATGCCGGTGATCTTCCCGTCGAAGAGGTCGCCCTTGCCCTTGAGGTCCGCGAGGGTATTGATGTCCTTCATGTACGCCGGGACGGTCAGTTCCAGCGACGTCTCGTCGTACCAGGAGCCGAGGTCGTCGAGCTGCTCGCCGTACTTCTTCCAGTACTGCTCGTGGGTCGTCGGCAGCCACGAGTCGGTCTGGAAGTCGATGCTGCCCTGTGCGAGCGCGGTGTACAGGGGGGCGACCTCGAACTGCTTGGCCTGGACCTCGAAGCCGCGCTGTTCGAGGATCTCCTTCCACAGGTACGTGGAGGCGACGCCCTCGTCCCAGGGGATGTAGCCGATGGAGATCTTCTTGCCCTCGCCGACGTTCTTGCCGCCGGATGCCGTGTCGGCGTCGTCGTCGGTGCCGCCGAACATGCCCATGCCGCCGGCCACCAGACCGAGGATCACGATGCCGATCACGGCGACCTGCGGCTGGGGGCGGTAGGACCAGATCTTCAGGCCCTTGGCGGCGCGTGCCTTGGCGGCGGCGCGGCGGCCCAGCGGGGAGACGTGGGTGCCCAGCGCGCTGGTCATGCGGTCCAGGTAGATCGCCAGGATCACGATGGCGAGACCGGCCTCGGCGCCGAGGCCGACGTTGAGCTGGCCGATGGACTCCATGACGTCGCCGCCGAGGCCGCCGGTGCCGACCATGCCGGCGATCGCGGCCATGGACAGGCCCAGCATGATGACCTGGTTGACGCCCGCCATCACCGTCGGCAGGGCCAGCGGGAGCTGGACGCGCAGCAGGGTGTTGCGGGGCGTGGTGCCGAACGCCTCCGCCGCCTCGACCAGCTCCTTGTCGACCTGGCGGATGCCCAGCTCGGTCATGCGGACGCCGGGGGCGAGCGCGAAGATCAGCGTGGCCACGATGCCCGGGGCGGAACCGGTCCCGAAGAACAGGATCGCCGGGATCAGGTAGATCATCGCGGGCAGCGTCTGCATGAAGTCCAGGACCGGCCGGACGAACGCGCTCACCCGGTCCGAGCGCGCCGCCCAGATGCCCACCGGCACCGCCACCACCAGGGCGATGATCGTGGCGACCAGCAGGAGCGCCAGCGTCACCATCGCGTTCTCCCACAGTTCGAGGGAGTCGATGAAGGCGAATCCGGCGAAGGAGAGGATGCCTGCGAAGGTGCCGCGCAGCCAGAAGGCCAGCACGGCGAAAATGCCGGCGAGCAGCAGCGGCTCGGGCGCCTGGAGGACGGCGTTGATGCCGTCGTAGGCGCCGGTGAAGATGTCCTTGAGGAACGTGAAGAGCCAGGAGACGTTGTTGAGCAGCCAGTCGACGGCGCTGTTGACCCAGTCGCCGAGGGGAATCCTAGGCACGGCTGATCACCTTCTTGCCACCCTTGTCCCGCGGGCTGGCGCAGACACCGGGAACGATGTCGGCCTCGTCGCCGAGGAAGCCGATGAGCCGCTGGGCGGGGACGACCCCGACCAGGTGACGGTCACTGTCCAGCACCGCCACCGCGTGGGGCACGCGGGCGCTGATCGCGCACAGCTCCGCGAACGGCGTGTCGGGCATGGCGGTCTCGCAGTCGCAGTCGGCCTCGTCGCCGCGCACGTCGGTCTCCATGACGGCACCGGCGGTCAGGACGCGGGAGCGGTCGACGTCCTTGGTGAAGGAGGCGACGTAGTCGTTGGCGGGACGTATCAGGATGTCCTGCGCGGTGCCTATCTGCTCGATCCGGCCGTCGCGCATCATGGCGATGCGGTCGCCGAGGCGCATGGCCTCGTTGAGGTCGTGGGTGATGAAGACGATGGTCTTCTTCAGGGTCTTCTGCAGGTCGAGCAACTGGTCCTGCATGTCGCGGCGGATCAGCGGGTCGAGGGCGCTGAAGGACTCGTCCATCAGCAGCAGGTCGGCGTCCGTGGCGAGCGCGCGGGCCAGGCCGACACGCTGCTGCATGCCGCCGGACAGCTCGTCGGGCCAGGACTTCTCCCAGCCGGCCAGGCCGCACATGGCGAGCGCCTCGTCGGCGCGGCGTTCGCGCTCGGCGCGGGGCACGCCCTGCACTTCAAGACCGTAGGCAGCGTTGTCACGGACGCTGCGGTGCGGGAAGAGCGCGAAGTGCTGGAAGACCATGCTGATCTTCTTGGAACGGACCTCTCGCACCTCGCGGTCGCTGAGCTCGGTGAGGTCCTGGCCCCCGAAGCGGACGTGCCCGGCGGTCGGCTCCGACAGACCGTTGAGCATGCGCAGCAGCGTGGACTTGCCGGATCCGGACAGACCCATGACCACGAAGATCTCGCCGGGCTCCACGGTGAAGGACGCGTCGATGACGGCGGCGGTGGTGCCGTCGGCACGCAGCGCCTCCCGGACGTCCCCCTGATCCTTGCGGACGTCCCCCTGGTCCTCGCGGGCGTCCCCCTGGTTCTTGTGGACGTCCCCCTGGCGCAGTCGTTCGACTGCCTGGTCCGGTTTCCTGCCGAAGACCTTGTACAGGTGTTCGGCCTCTAGTCTGGCTGACACGCTTACCTCTTGAGTCGGGGGCAGGGGCAGGGCGCGAAGCTCCCCTAACAGTTGAATGCATCAACCAGCTCCGGCCCGGCTGCGCGCCTGCCCGGATACTTATGCGCCAAACATCTGAGTGATTCAGTTCACAGGTCCTCCCTCACTCACCCACGCCACCTGCGGCATGATGCGAGGCGTGACCGGACGACTGATGCTTCTCGACACCGCCTCCCTCTACTTCCGCGCGTACTTCGGCGTGCCGGACTCGGTGAGGGCGCCCGACGGCACGCCGGTGAACGCCGTGCGCGGGCTCCTCGACTTCATCGACCGCCTGGTGAAGGACCACCGGCCCGACCATCTGGTGGCCTGCATGGACGCCGACTGGCGGCCGCACTGGCGGGTGGAGCTGATCCACTCCTACAAGGCGCACCGCGTGGCCGAGGAGCGCCCGGCGGGCCCCGACGCCGAGGCGGTGCCCGACACGCTGTCGCCGCAGGTGCCGGTCATCGAGGCCGTCCTCGACGCGCTCGGCATCGCCCGTGTCGGTGTGGCCGGGTACGAGGCGGACGACGTCATCGGCACGTACACCGCGCGGGCCACCGGCCCGGTCGACATCGTCACCGGCGACCGGGACCTCTACCAGCTCGTCGACGACGCCCGGGGCGTGCGCGTGCTCTACCCGGTCAAGGGCGTCGGCACGCTCAACCTCACCGACGAGGCCGCGCTGCGCGAGAAATACGGCGTCGACGGGCGCGGGTACGCCGACCTGGCGCTGCTGCGGGGCGACCCGAGCGACGGCCTGCCCGGCGTGGCCGGCATCGGCGAGAAGACGGCGGCCAAGCTGCTCGCCGAGTTCGGGGACCTGGCCGGGATTCAGGCCGCCGTCGACGACCCGAAGGCGAAGCTCACCCCCTCGCAGCGCAAGCGGCTGACCGAGGCACGGCCGTATCTCGCGGTCGCCCCGAAGGTCGTCCGGGTGGCCGACGACGTCCCACTGCCGGACGTCGGCACCGCGCTGCCGCACGGTCCGCGCGATGCCGCGGCGCTGGACGGGCTGGCGGCCCGCTGGGGTCTGGGCGGCTCACTGCAACGGCTGCTGACCACGCTCACCGCCTGAGGCGTACCGCGCGGCGCCCGTTCCATGAGCCACAAGCAGGGCCGGGATGCTAGCTTAGGTAAACCTAACCCCCCGGGAACCGCACGCAGGGACCAGGGACCGCACGCAGGGAGCAGGGAGGCCGTCATGGCAGACCGTCCGGCACGCAAGCCGCGCAAGCCGCACACCGCAGAGGTCGTCCGCACCGAGCGGCTGACCCCGCACATGCAGCGCGTGGTGCTCGGCGGCGAGGGACTCTCCGCGTTCGCCGCGGACACCTGCACCGACCACTATGTGAAGTTGCTGTTCCCCGGCGGGGGCGCGACGTATCCGGAGCCCTTCGACATGGAGCGGATCCGTGCGGAGTTCCCGCGCGAGCAGTGGCCGGTGACCCGGACGTACACCGTGCGCCACTGGGATGCCGAGCACCTCGAGATGACGCTGGACTTCGTCATCCACGGCGACGAGGGTCTTGCCGGGCCCTGGGCGAAGCGCGTACGGCCCGGCGAGAGTGTCCACTTCATGGGTCCGGGCGGTGCCTACGCCCCCGACACCACCGCCGACTGGCACCTGCTCGCCGGCGACGCGAGCGCGCTGCCCGCGATCGCCCGGTCCCTGGAGGCGCTGCCCGACGGCACTCGCGCGTTCGTCTTCGTCGAGATCGACGGCTCCGAGGAGGAGCAGAAGATCGACTCCGACGTGGAGGTCGTCTGGCTGCACCGCGGCGACCGGCCGGTGGGCCGGGCTCTGGTCGAGGCCGTGCGCGCACTGGACTTCCCCGAGGGACGGGTGCACGCGTTCGTCCACGGCGAGGCCGCCTGTGTGAAGGAACTGCGCCAGTACCTCCGGGTGGAGCGCGAGCTCCCCCGCGAGAACCTGTCCATCTCCGGCTACTGGCGGCTCGGCCACAACGAGGACGGCTGGCAGGCCTCGAAGCGGGAGTGGAACGCCCGCATCGAGGCCGAGCAGGAGAGCACGACCGCCGCCGAGTAGCGGCACGGTGGCTCTGCACGGGGGCGCTGTCGGACGGCGCGACGTCCCGGTCTCAGTCGCCGCGTACGCGCGCGTGCAGGTGCATGTCGTGCCACCCGTCGGGATGAAGCACGGCGCGACGCTTGGTGCCCTCCAGGGTGAACCCGGTCTTCCGGGCCACCCGGCACGAGGCCTCGTTCGCCACGGCGTGCAGGAGTTCAAGGCGCTGGAAGCCGATCTCGTCCAGGGCCCAGTGGGCGAGCGTCCGCGTGGCACGCCCGGCGACGCCCCGGCCGCGGGCCGCCGCCGTGGTCCAGTACGCGACCTCGGCGCCCCCGTCGCCCAGCATGACCTCCCGCAGGGCCACCCGGCCGAGCAGCCGGTCGTCGGCCGCGTCGGCGACCGCCCACTGGACACCCCGCTCCTGCTCCCAGGCCCGCTGCCACTCGCCGATCCAGCCGCGCACCTCCTCCTCGGAGTCGGCGGCGCGTACGTGCCACTGGTGCATCACCGGGTCCTGGAAGGCCGCGTGCACGGCGGGAGCGTCCTCCGTGCGCCACGGGCGCAGCAGCAGCCCGTCGCCGGTGGGCAGGGTGGGCTGCGGGGTACGGGAGAGGGCGCCTGCGGCGAGGACCGGGCGGGTCAGATAGGGCATGGGCGGCATCCTGCCAACGGGACCGGTCGGCGGCCCAGCGGTTTTCCGCCGCGGTCCCACCGCCTCGCCCCACCGCCGCAGGTCACCGCCTCGTACGCTGGCTGGTGATGAGACGCCGCACCCCTCCCCCGCCCTCGCCCCTGCCGCAGCGTGACGGCATCGACGCGATGCGGGTGCGGCTGCCCCCGGCGGGGCCGTGGTCCACGGTGCGTGACCACCTGACGGAGCGGCTGTCCGGCGCGGGCGCAGGCGTGGTCGACGCCATGTTCGACGCCGGGCGGTTCGTCGGCGCGGACGGGCGGCCGGTGGCAAGCGACGCGCCGTACCAGCCGGGCATGTTCGTGTGGTTCCACCGCGAGCCGCGCGCCGAGGTCGCGGTGCCCTTCCCGCTGGAGATCGTGTACCGCGACGAGCACGTCGTCGTCGCGGACAAGCCGCACTTCCTGGCCACCACCCCGCGCGGCGGCCATGTCACCCAGACCGCGCTGGCACGGCTCCGCCGGGAGCTGGGCATCCCGACGCTGGGCGCCGCGCACCGCCTCGACCGGCTCACCGCGGGACTGGTCCTGTTCACCGTGCGCCCCGAGGAACGCGGCGCGTACCAGAGCCTGTTCGGCGACCGGCGGGTGCACAAGGAGTACGAGGCCGTGGCCCCGTACGATCCCGCGCTCGCCCTTCCCCGGACGGTCCGCAGCCGGATCCTCAAGGAGCGCGGGGTGCTCGCCGCCCGCGAGGTCGACGGCGAGCCGAACGCCGTGACCCGCGTCGAGCTGCTCGAACACCGTCCGGACGGCGGGCTCGGACCCGGGCTCGGGCTCGGGCGGTACCGGCTGCTGCCCCGCACCGGGCAGACCCACCAGCTACGCGTGCACATGAACGCCCTCGGCGTGCCGATCCTCGGCGACCCGCTCTACCCCGAGGTGACCGCCCCCGTGCCGGCCGGTGACTTCCGGCGCCCGCTGCAACTGCTCGCGCGGGAGCTGGGGTTCACCGATCCGGTCACGGGGCGCGAGCACCGCTTCCGCAGCGGACGGTCCCTGGGCGCCTGGTCGGCGTACGAGGACTGGGCGGCGTAGGAGGGTAGGAGGGCCGGTGCGGCGGTCAGTAGCCGCGCCACCAGAGCAGGAAGCGCTGCCAGGCACCGCGGGGACGGGGACTCTCCGCTGCCGGCGTCTGCTGGGGCTGCGCGGCCGTCGCCGACACGGGCTGCGGAGGGTGGGACGGGAGCGGCGGCTGCGGCCGCCGCTCCTCCGGCTTCGGGAGGCCGACGTGCCAGGCGGCGCGCCGCGGCGGGTGCGGGGTGTGGCTCGGCTGCTGCCTGATGTCCTGCTGGGCCCTGGGTTCGAACCGTACCGGCAGTTCCACCAGGTGCCGCGACGCGATCGACGACCGCCACCGCAGGTCGTCCTCGTCGCAGTCGAGCTGGACGTCGGGCAGCCGCATCAGCAGCGCGTCGATGCCGGCGTCGGCGATGGCCCGTCCGATGTCCTGCCCGGGGCATTCGTGCGGGCCGCCGCCGAAGGCGAGGTGGGCGCGGTTGCCCATCATGCTCGCGTCCAGGTCCGGACGGATGCGCGGGTCGATGTTGCCCGGTGCGATACCGAGCAGCAGGCCGTCACCGGCGCGGATGCGCTGACCGCCCAGTTCCGTCTCCTGCTTGGCGAAGTAGGCGAAGACCGTGCTGAACGGCGGCTCGTCCCACAGGGACTGCTCGACCGCCTGGGGCACGGTCATCTGACCGCCGCTGAGCTGGGCGCGGAAGCCCGGGTCGGTGAGCACGACGCGCATCACGTTGCCGATGAGGTTGACGGTCGCCTCGTAGGCGGCCAGCAGGACCACCCGCAGATGCTCCCTGACCTCGTCGTCGGTGAGCCCGGCCGGGTGGTTGACGAGGTGGCCTGCGATGTCGTCCTGCGGGTCGGCCCGGCGGGTGGCGGTGAGCCGTCCCAGGGCCTCCATGACGTAGGCGTGGCTGGCGATCGCCGTCTCGGTGCCCTTGAGCGTGTCGCGCGCCGCCTCCACCATCCGGTCGCTGTACTCCTGCGGCATGCCGAGGAGGTGGCACATCACGCCCATCGGCAGGTGCTCGGCGAACTGGCTGACGAGGTCGGCGCGGCCCTGCTCGCAGAACTGGTTGACGACGCGCTGGGTGTACCGCTTGATGTGCCGGCGCAGCTCCCGGAAGTCCAGGTCGGACATGGCACTGGTGACGGCGCCGCGCAGCCGCTTGTGCTCGTCGCCCTCGGCGTGCGAGCAGATGGGCTGCCAGGCGATGTGCGGCATCAGCGGGTGGTCGGGTTTGACCATGCCCTCGTTGAGCGGGGTCCAGATCCGGCTGTCGCGGCAGAACTGGGCGGGGGTGCTCACCATGTGCAGGTTCTCGGCGTGCCCGAGGACCACCCACATCGGTACGTCGTCGTGGAGCAGCGCCGGTGCCACCGGCCCGTGCCGCTCACGCAGCTTCTCGTACAGCTCCTCCAGGTCGTCCGCCTCGTGCAGCCGGTGCAGTCCGCCCGGCCCGAGGCCGTGCGCGGGGCAGCCGGGCGGTGGTTCGAGCAGGGGTTCGCCCGTTCCGGTCGGGGAGTGGCGTTCAGGCGTCACAGTCTCGCTCCGCAGACAGAGTGTGGGTCGGGTCAAGGGGTCGGTCGGTCGGCCGGCCGTGCGTGGTCAGGTGAGCGCGCCCTTCATGGCGATGGCGTGCAGCATGCGCATCAGGGTCATCAGGACGTCCCGGCTGGAGGCCCGGCGCCGCACGTCGCAGTCGAGGATGGGGATCTCCTCGGGCAGGTCGAGCGCGGTCCGCAGCTCCGCGACGGGGTAACGAGGCGCGTCGGGGAAGGTGTTGACGGCGACCACGAAGGGCACGCCGCGCTCCTCCAGGCGCCCCATCACGTCGAAGCTGACCTCCAGGCGGCGGGTGTCGACGAGGACGACCGCGCCGAGGGCGCCCTCGAAGAGGCCGTTCCACAGGAACCAGAAGCGCTCCTGGCCGGGCGTGCCGAAGAGGTACAGCACCAGTTCGTCGGTGATGGTGATGCGGCCGAAGTCCATGGCGACCGTGGTGGCCGTCTTGGAGGCGGAACCGAAGTTGTCGTCGACGCCGATGCCGGCCTGGGTCATCGTCTCCTCGGTGGTCAGCGGTCTGATCTCGCTGACCGAGCCGACCATGGTGGTCTTGCCGACACCGAAGCCGCCCACGATGACGATCTTCACGGCGGCCTCGGCCGTGTGGGGCAGCCGGTCCTCGGTGCGTGGGCCCGGGATGGTGTCAGAGTTTTTGAAGTCCATGCATCACCGCTTCGAGGAGGTTTCGGTCGGCGACCTTCTGGCGGACGATCGGGGCGCGGGCCTGCACCAGTTCCGTCGCCAGCAGGTCGGTGAGCAGCACGGTCACCACACTGAACGGCAGGCTCAGGTAGGCCGACAGCTCGGCCACGGACAGGGGTGCGGCGCACAGCCGCAGCAGGGCGGCCTGTTCCGGTGTGGCGGAGACCGGGGGGTCGGCACGGGCCACGATCAGGGTGACGAGGTCGATGTCCGCGCGTTCGCCGCCGCCTTCGCCGCCGATGACGAAGAGCCGCTCGGGGTTGCGGAGTTCGCCCTCCTTGGCGGGTGCGCCGGACGGGGCGGGCGCGGCCGGCGCGGCGGACCGGTCCTGCCCGGGGGATCGCCTCTGGCGCCTGGGAGGAGTCATACGGTCTGCCCGTTGCGCCGTGCGGGACTGGTGAGATGGGGTCCGATCCGGGCGACCAGGTCGGCCATGCTCAGGCCCATCCGGCCGGGTTCGCAGCGGACGTCGGAGAGCACGGCGAGATAGGCGTTGGGACCGGCGGCCATCAGGTAGAAGTAGCCGCCGTTCATCTCGATGAGCACCATCTTCATGTCGCCGTCGCTGGTGGGGATCTCCTGGCTGACGGCGCTCGCGAGGCTCTGCAGGCCCGCGCAGGCGGCGGCGACCCGGTCGGCGGCGTCCGGGTCCCCGGAGTAGCGGGCGATGCGCAGGCCGTCGGCGGAGAGCACCACGATCATCTCGATGCCCGGGACGCCGTCGTAGAGATCCCTGAGCATCCAGTCGAACTTGCCTTGCTGCTCGATCACTTGAGGTTCCCCTCGTCGTCTGCCGGGGCGTGGGCCGGCTCGTTGCTGCTGGACTGCTGGTGGGCCTGGGTGCTGCCCGGGTGCTGCTTGAGGCCCTCCCAGAAGGCGCCGATGAAGTGCCCCGGCGGGAGCCCCTGGTCCTTCTCCTGCTCGGGCTCCGGCCCGGCGGGCTCCGGGATGCCGTTGCGGGCGCGCTCGGCGGCCTGGCGGGCCTGGCGTTCGGCGTCCTCCCGCTCCCAGACCGCCTGCTCGGCGAGGCGCTGGCTGAGCGGCATCTTGACCCGGCTGCGGCGCTGCGGGAGGCCGCCCGCCGTCCACTCGGTCACCTCGGGGACGTCGTCCTCCAGGGAGACCGTGGCGGGGATGCGAGGGCTGGTGGGACGGCGCTTCTTGGGCTTGCGCTCCGGTCCGGGCAGGGCGTCCGGGCCCGGGGTGGGGATCGAGGTGGCGCCGATGCCGTGGGCGAGGCCGACGCCGGGCTCGTCGGTCATCATGTTGCTGGGCACGATGAGGATGGCGCGGACGCCGCCGTACGCGGAGGCGCGCAGCGAGACGTCCATGCCGAACTGCGTGCACAGCCGGCCGACGACGGACAGGCCCAGGCGCGGGTGGTGGGCGAGGTCCTGCACGTCGGTGCCGCGCTTGGCCTGCTCGAGGAGACCCTCGATGCGGCCGCGGGACTCCTCGCTGAGGCTGACGCCCGCGTCCTCGATCTCGATGCACACACCGCTCTGCACCTCGGTCGCGGTGACGTGCACCTTGGCCGCGGGCGGCGAGTAGCGGGTGGCGTTGTCGAGGAGTTCGGCCGCGGCGTGGATGACCGGCTCGACCGCGGTGCCCTTGATGTTGACCTTGGCGATGGAGGCCAGGTTGATCCGGCGGTACTCCAGGATCCGGGACATGGCGCCGCGCAGCACGCTGTAGAGGGCTACCGGCTCGGGCCACTGGCGTCCGGGCCGGCCGCCGCCGATCACGGAGATGGAGTCGGCGAGGCGGCCGATCAGCGAGGTGCCGTGGTCGATGCGCAGGAGGTCGTCGAAGACCTCGGGGTTGCGCCCGTGGTCCTCCTCCATCTCGCGGAGTTCCTTGTTCTGCTGGTGGACGATCGCCTGGACGCGGCGGGCGATGTCGACGAAGGAGCGCTCGGCGGACTCACGCATGGAGTCCTCGTGGTCGACGATCTCGCAGACCATGTGGATCAGCCGGTGCTGGGGCTCGCCGAGTTCGGGGTAGGAGGGGTCCACCTCGCCGAGGCGGTTCATCACCTCACGGGGCGTGACGCCCCGGCGCATGAAGCGCAGGACGTCCGGGATGACTTCGGAGCCGAGGTGGACCATCTCCTCGTGGTGGCTCGCGGCCCGGTGTTCCAGATACGCGCTGTGACGGGCGTGCTCGGCGCGCAGGGCCCGCAGCGTGCGTCCGCGGCGTACCGCTTCGGCGGCCGCGGTGATCACCAGGAGCGTGGCGACGGCACCGCACAGGCCGACGGCGAGCCGGGCCGGTTCCGTCACCAGCGCGACGGCGGCCCCGGTGGCCGCGGCCATCAGTATGGCCGGCAGCAACAGCGTTCGCGCGTAGGGAAGTTCACGGCGACCTGGAGGGGAATCAACACTCACCATGTAGGCCCTCTGAAAACGAATCGGCTGGGATGGGGGAGCTTGCGGCGGGGTATGTCTGGGAGTTGTCGGGATCTTCGGCGCATTGGGAACAAGCGCGCGATTACACCTCAACTCGGTGCGCTGCGGGCGAGCTTAGTCCGGGCGGATCATCGCTGTGTCATATTCGGCAAGCACCTGAAACGGGCATGGGGACTGGAGTAGGGTCGGGCTCATTTGCACGCCGGGGAGTCATTCGAACACATGGAGTAACGACGTACGAGCATACGAAGATCACTCACCGTGATGAGGGAATGAAGGAGTGAGGGCGTGAGGGCGTGAGGTACCGAAGGTGACCGGGACGCACAGAGGCCCGGCGGGATGTCCCGCCGGGCCTCTGTGCGTGCGGTCCCGGTCAGCCCACGGACGAGTAGGCGACCACTCCGCGCAGCAGCTCGTCGACCGCCTTGCGCGCGTTCTTGGGGACGGTGGAGCCCGCGCCGGGCGCGGCGGCCGAGATCTGGCCGAGGACGTCGATGACCTGCTTGCACCAGCGCACGAAGTCGCCGGCCGGCATCTCCACCTCGCGCAGCACCTCGTCGAGGCCCTTGCCGGACGCCCACATGTACGCCGCCCAGGCGAAGCCGAGGTCGGGCTCGCGCTGGCCGACGCCCTCGGTCTGGCTGATCCCGAAGTCCTCCTCCAGGGCGTCCAGGCGGCCCCAGATGCGGACCGTCTCCCCGAGGGCGGCCTTGGCCTGGCCGGAGGGCACCTTCGGCGCCATCGCGTCGTCGGCCACCCGGGACTCGAAGACCAGCGCCGAGACACAGGCGGCCAGCTCGGCCGGGGACAGGCCCTCCCAGACACCCTCGCGCAGGCACTCGCTGGCGAGCAGGTCCAGCTCGCCGTAGAGCCGGGCGAGGCGCTTGCCGTGCTCGGTGACCTCGTCGCCGCGCAGGTAGTCCAGCTCCGTCAGCAGCGCGACGATCCGGTCGAAGGTACGGGCGATGGTGTTCGTCCGGCCCTCGATCCGGCGCTCGAGCTGCGAGGTGTCGCGCAGCAGCCGGTGGTGGCGCTCGGCCCAGCGGGCGTGGTCCTCGCGCTCGTCGCAGCCGTGGCAGGGGTGGGCGCGGATCTCCTTGCGCAGCCGGGCGATCTCCCGGTCGTCGGCCGCCTGGGACCGCTTCTTGCGGGCCCGCTCGGGCGGGACGTGCCCGGCCTTGGTGCGCAGCGCGGAGGCGAGGTCCCGCCGGGACTGCGGCGAGCGCGGGTTGAAGGACTTCGGGATCCGCATCCGGTCCAGCGCCTCGACCGGCACCGGGAAGTCAATCGACGCCAGCCGCTTGACCTGGCGTTCGGCGGTCAGCACCAGCGGGCGGGGCCCGTCGTGGTGCTCGAAGCCGCGGTGGCCGTTGGACCGCCCGGCGGGCAGGCCCGGGTCGAGGACCAGGGCGAGTCCCGCGTACTTGCCCGTCGGCACGTGGATGACGTCGCCCGGCTTCAGCTTCTCCAGCGCCACGGCGGCCTCGGCACGCCGCTGGTTGGCGCCCTGCCGGGCCAGCTCGGTCTCGCGGTCCTTCAGCTCGCGGCGCAGCCGGGCGTACGCGTCGAAGTCGCCGAGGTGGCAGGTCATGGAGGCCTTGTAGCCCTCCAGGCCCTCTTCGTTGCGCTGCACCTGCCGGGAGATCCCGACGACCGACTTGTCCGCCTGGAACTGCGCGAAGGACGTCTCCAGCAGCTCCCGCGAGCGGTGCCGGCCGAACTGGTCGACCAGGTTGACCGCCATGTTGTACGACGGCTTGAAGCTGGAGCGCAGCGGGTACGTGCGGGTGCCTGCCAGTCCGGCGAGGTGATCGGGGTTCATGGCGCGCTGCCACAGCACCACGGCGTGGCCCTCGACGTCGATGCCGCGGCGGCCGGCCCGGCCGGTGAGCTGGGTGAACTCGCCGGGGGTGATGTCGGCGTGCTGCTCGCCGTTCCACTTGACGAGCTTCTCAAGGACGACCGAGCGGGCGGGCATGTTGATGCCGAGGGCGAGGGTCTCGGTCGCGAAGACGGCCTTCACCAGTCCGCGGACGAACAGCTCCTCGACGACCTCCTTGAACGTCGGCAGCATGCCCGCGTGATGGGCGGCGATGCCGCGCTCCAGGCCCTCCAGCCACTCGTAGTAGCCCAGGACGTGCAGGTCCTCGGTCGGGATGGAGGCGGTGCGCTCCTCCACGAGCGCGCGCACCCGCTCCCGGGCGTCCTCGTCGTTGAGCCTGAGACCGGCGTACAGGCACTGCTGGACGGCGGCCTCGCAGGCGGCACGGCTGAAGATGAAGGTGATCGCGGGCAGCAGCCCCTCGGAGTCGAGCCGCTCGATGACCTCGGGGCGGCTCGGCGTCCAGACACGGGAGCGCTGTCTGCGCTCGCGCTCCCGGTCGGCCTCCTTCATGGCCCGGCCACGCCTGCGGTCCTGGTAGGACGGGCGGCTCGCCTCCATCCGCGCCATGCGGGTGAGGTCGGGGTTGACGGCCTTCTTGTGGCCCTCGCCCTCCTCGAACAGGTCGTACATCCGGCGCCCGGCGAGCACGTGCTGGAACAGCGGCACGGGCCGGTGCTCGGAGACGATCACCTGGGTGTCGCCGCGCACGGTGTCGAGCCAGTCACCGAACTCCTCCGCGTTCGACACGGTCGCCGACAGTGACACCAGGGTCACGGACTCGGGGAGGTGGATGATCACCTCCTCCCACACGGCGCCGCGGAACCGGTCGGAGAGGTAGTGCACCTCGTCCATGACCACGTGTCCGAGGCCCAGGAGGGTCTGCGAGCCCGCGTACAGCATGTTCCGCAGGACCTCGGTGGTCATCACGACCACCGGGGCTTCGGAGTTCACGCTGTTGTCGCCGGTGAGCAGGCCCACCTTGTCCGTGCCGTAGCGTCGGCACAGGTCGGCGTACTTCTGGTTCGACAGGGCCTTGATGGGCGTCGTGTAGAAGCACTTCCTGCCCTGCTGGAGGGCGAGGTGGACGGCGAACTCGCCGACGATCGTCTTGCCGGAACCGGTGGGTGCGGCCACCAGGACGCCCTTGCCCGCCTCGAGCGCCTGACAGGCCTCGATCTGGAAGGGGTCGAGGCCGAAGTCGTACATCTCGCGGAAGGAGGCGAGCGCGGTGGCCTGCTCGGCAGCGCGGCGGCGGGCTGCCGCGTACCGCTCGGCCGGTGAGAGATCCTCTGTCATCGTGCTTTCGAGCGTACCGGGCCGCACTGACAACAGGACGATCATTATCGGGATCGGCTGTGTGGGGGTTCGGTGGGGGGTTCCGTGGGGGCGGCGGCGTCCGGCGTCACCGCCCCGGTCCCGGTCAGGTCAGGTCAGGTCAGGTCAGGTCACGTCGTCGTAGCCGTTGACGCGGTCCTTCGTGGCCTGTTCGGGCAGGGCGCGGGCGGTGGTCACGGCCTCGACCTCGCCGATGTCCTCGGGGGAGAGGTCCAACTCGGACGCCTCGTCGTCGTCGGGCTCCAGGGCATCGCGGCGGGCTCTCCGGCGGTCGTTCAGCAGGGAGATGGTGACCGCGGCGAAGTACAGGACCCAGATCGGACCGGCCAGCATGACCATGGTCAGGGGGTCCGTGCTGGGCGTGGCGATGGCCGCGAACAGCGTGATGCCCATGATCATGGCGCGCCACCAGCCGAGCATCCGCTTGCCGGTCAGCACTCCGGTGAGGTTGAGCATGACCAGCAGCAGGGGCAGCTCGAAGGAGAGACCGAAGACGATCACCATGCGGGTGACGAGGTCGAGCAGCTCGTCCAGCGGCAGCAGGTTGTCGACGTCGTCCGGCGTGAACTCGATCAGCACCTCGGCGGAGGTGGGCAGCACCGCGTAGGCGAAGTAGGCGCCGACGAGGAACAGCGGGGCGCCGGTGGCGACGAACGCGTAGGCGTACTTCTTCTCGCTCCGGTGCAGCCCCGGGGCGACGAACGCCCACAACTGGTAGAGCCAGACCGGGGAGGCCAGCACGATGCCGGCCGTCAGGGACACCTTCAGCGCCAGGGTGAAGGGGCCGAGCAGACCGTTGATGGTGATCTGCGCGCACGGCTCCGAGCCGGCCGTCGACTGGGCCAGCTCCTCGAACGACTTCTCACAGCCGATCGACTCGAGGACCGGCTCCGTGAGGACGTTGATGATCTCCTGATAGAAGAAGGCGGCGGCCACGGTGACGACGACGATGGCCAGCAGCGCCTTCGCGAGCCGGTTGCGGAGCTCACGAAGGTGCTCCGCGAGCGGCATCCGCCCCTCGGGGTCCTTCTCCTTGGTGCGGGCAGACTTCAGCAACCCACGTTCCCATCTCGTGCGGCGGGCCGGAGGTCACCGGCCCTGCGTCAGCGCTTGGTCGTGTCCGTCGGCTCGGTGACCGGCCGGGAGCTGGTCACGTCGCCGGGAGAGGCCTGGATGGTGCGCTGCGCCGCGGACTGCTCGGGGTTCGGCGGGTCGGCCGGGGCGGAGTCGTCGGACTTGTTCTCGCCCTTCATGGCCTTGGCCTCGCTCTTGAGGATGCGCGCCGACTTGCCGAGCGACCGCGCCATGTCCGGAAGCTTCTTCGCGCCGAACAGCAGGATGATGACGACGAGGATGAGAATGATCTCGGGGGCGCCGAGCCTTCCGAACATAAGTCTTTACCTTCTCACCGAGGCGGCTGGGTGGGGGTGCTGTCCGACCGGCCGGACAGACGTCTGATCGATCGCTTGTGCAGCGATCGTAACGCTCAGGGGTAAACGTGAGGCAATCCCTGTGCGTACTCCCGTCCGCGACCGGGCCTCGTGTTCCTGGCCGCGATCAGCAGCGTACCGTCCGGGACCGGTGAGGTGACAGGGCGAAGAGTCCCAAAACGTAACTCACAGGGTCCGGAGGGTCACCGCCGAGGTCCCGCGGCGGGGTTCAGACGTTTCACAGCGCGTCCACGGAACGGGCCGCGCTCTCCGTCGCGCGCTCGAGGTCGTCCGCGGCCCGGCTGATGCGGTGGGCGGAGTCCGTCACCTGCCGGCCCAGGCGCTGCGCCTCCACGAACACCTTCACGGCGAGCACCGCGAGAACGGCAAGACCCAGGAAACCCACGGCAACGGCGAACATCGGCCAGAACATGACGTCGACCCTAGACCGTGGAGTGCAGCCGCAGGGTCCTGACCCCGCCGCCGGTGAGCAGCTCCACGACCCGCTCCCCCGCCGGCTTGCGGACGGCCGACCCGCACTCGGGGCAGGTGAACGAGTAGAAGGTGGTGCGGCTCGTGGCGCCGATGGCCAGGCGCAGGGCGCTCGCGGCGAGCTCGAAGCGACCGCGGCAGTCCGGGCAGCCCGCCTTGAACACGACCGGCGACACGCGTCTCATACCGGCGAACGCGGACGCCGCCGTCATACCCGGCCCGCCTGCCCCCGGTCCTGTCCCCGGTCCTGTCCCTGCTGGTCCTGTCCCCGCTGGTCCGGTCCCTGGCCCTGTCCCCGGCCCCAGGGGCTCGCTCACAGTCCTCGCTCCTGCCTGTCGTGCCGCCCCTCGACCGTCTCGGTCCCGACGTGCGCCCCGGCCGCCTCGATCCCGTCGTACGCCGAGAGCGCCTCGCGGGCGGCCAGCCGGGCGCTGTCGGCGAGCGCGGACGGGGAGACGATCCGGCCGTCGCGCCCGAGCCGCAGCGCCAGCCGCCGCAGGGAGGCCGGGTCGGGGGTGCGCAGAGTGATACGCAGGCCCCCGTCGGGAAGTTCATCCGCGCTGTCGTGCGGGTAGTACTCGGCCACCCAGCGCCCGCCGGGCCCGACCTCCACGACGACCTCGGGGTCCTCGGCGGCGGGCTGCACCAGCCCTTCCGACAGGTCCCGCAGCTCCACCTCGGGCGGCGCGGAGGGCTCGTCCAGGATGCGGATCTCGGCGACCCGGTCGAGCCGGAAGGTGCGCCGCGCCTCGGAGCGGCGGCACCAGGCCTCCACGTAGGTGTGCCCGACGCTGACGAGCCGGATGGGGTCGATCTCGCGCTCGGTGACCTCGTCGCGGGCCGGCGAGTAGTAGCGGATCCACAGCCGGCGGCGCTCCGAGATGGCCCGGTCGACGTCGGCGAAGACGCCGCCCTCGGACTCGAAGGTGACGGACAGACGCGAACTGGCGCCCGCGGCCTCGCCGGCCGAGGTCTCCACCTTGGCGGTCGCCCGCAGCAGCGCCTGCCGGTCGCTCTCGCGCAGTCCTGGCAGGGTCGCCACGGCCCGGGCGGCGACGAGCAGCGCCGTGGCCTCGTCGGCGGCCAGTCGCAGCGGCTCGGCGGCGTCCGCGCCGAGAGCGGCAGGGTTGTGCCACCAGATGCGCTCGCCGTCGGTGTCGATGTCGAGCAGATCGCCGCCGCGGAAGCTGGTGCCGCACATCGGCAGCACGTCGAGGTCGGAGACCAGCTCGTCCTCGGTGATGCCGAAGGCGCGCGCGACGTCCTCGACCTTGGCCCCGGGACGCTCGCGCAGATACGTCACCAGGGACAGCATCCGTCGGGTCTGGTCGATGGCGTTCACTGCCCTGACCGGTTTGCCTGCCACTGTGTTGTCCGCTCCCCCTCAGCCCTTGGCCACGGCACGCAGCCGGTCCACCACGTCCGCACGCAACTCCGCGGGCTCCAGCACCACCACGTCAGGGCCGAACTCCACCAGCCACGCGTCCAGGCCGTGCCCGTACGGAATCTCCAACTCGTCCCAGCCGTCGCCGAGTTCCCGGGCCCCCGTGGCCTTCGCCCGCAGGGGGTACCCCGAGCCCGTGCGCAGCCGGATCAGCGCGGAGCGGTCGGCGGTCTCCCCCGCCCAGCTCGCGACCGTCTCGCGGACGGTGACGACGTCGGGCACGGGGGCGGTGAACCGCGCGCCCCGCGAGCGCACCCTGCCGGTGATCCGCGACAGCCGGAACACCCGCTCGGCACCGCGGTCGCGGTCGAACCCGGCCAGGTACCAGTGGCCGCGCCAGCACTCCAGCGCCCACGGCTCCACGTGCCGGGGCTCGGGCTGGGCCGCGTTGGCCTTGCGGTAGTCGAAGACGACCGGCCGGCGGTCGCGGCAGGCCAGCATCAGCGGCTCGAAGGCGGCCTCGTGCACCGGGATGCGGGGCTCCAGCGCGCTGTGCGCCTCGTACGGGTCGACGTCCTCGGGCAGCCCGGCCGCGCGCAGCTTCTGCAGCGCGCCGCTCGCGGCACCGGCGAGGCGGGCCTGCTGCCACACCTTCGCGGCGAGCCCGAGCGCGGCGGCCTCCTCGGCGTCCAGGGTGATGGGCGGCAGCCGGTTGCTGTCGCGGCGGGCCAGGTAGCCGACCTCGCCGTCGAGACTCTCGACGGTCTCGATGACCAGCCCGAGTTCCCTGAGGTCGTCCTTGTCGCGCTCGAACATGCGGTTGAAGGAGTCGTCGGAGCCCGCCTCGAGGTAGGCCTCCAGGGACTCGCGCAGCTCGCGCTTGCTGAGTGGCCGCCGCGTCCCGAGCAGACACAGCGCCAGGTTCATCAGCCGCTCGGCCTTGGCAATGGCCATCGACGCCCTTCTCCCTATGGTGCTTACGACGGATGACCGTACCGCCCCGGGGTGGCGCGGCAAAAGCCGAGGGCCCATGCCCGCACAGGCATGGACCCCGGATGACCGGCTCTGATCACTGTCCGTTCGGATCACTGTCCGATCGGATCAACGTCCGCTCGGATCAACGTCCGCTCGGACCTCGATCAGACTCCGAGCAGATCGACCACGAAGATCAGCGTCTCGCCGGGCTTGATCGCCGGCGTCGGGCTCTGGTCACCGTAGGCGAGGTGGGCGGGGACGGTTAGCTGACGCCGGCCGCCGACCTTCATGCCCTGCACGCCCCGGTCCCAGCCCGCGATGACGCGGCCGCCGCCGAGCGGGAAGCGGAACGGCGCCCCGCGGTTCCAGCTCGCGTCGAACTCCTCGCCCGTGCTGAAGGCCACGCCCACGTAGTGGACGGTCACGGTCTGACCGGCCTCGGCAACCGGGCCGTCGCCCTCCCAGATGTCCTTGATCTCGAGGTCCGCCGGGGGCTCGCCGCCCGGGAAGTCGACCTCGGGCTTGTCGATGCTCACGTGTTCAGCTCCTGCTTGTCTACGGAAAGGCAACGGCCCAAGTCTTACATCTTCGAGCCGTCACATCTTCGCGAGGATGTCGACGGAGAAGACGAGTGTGGAGTCCTTCTCGATGCCGCTGCCCTCCGGCGGGCTGTCGCCGTAGCCCAGGTCCGGCGGAATGACGATGAGGACCCGGCTGCCGACCTTCTTGCCCGTCAGGCCCTGCGCCCAGCCCTTGACGACCTGCTGGAGCGAGAACGAGGTCAGTTCCTTCCTGCCGTACGTGGAGTCGAACTCCTTGCCGCCGTCCCACAACACGCCCTTGTACTGCACGAGCACGCTGTCCTGGGCACCAACCTCGGCGCCGTCGCCCTCCAGGACGTACTCCGCCGCGAGCTTCTTCGGCGCGTCGGCCTTCGGCACCTCGATGGAGGGCGCCTTGCCGTCGGTGTTGGTGCCGACCTTCGGCAGGGCGGCGTCGTCCTGGGGGACTTCCTTGCCCTTGGCCGAGCTCGTGGCGTTGAAGGTGTCCTGCACGTCGACCACGAACACCAGCGTGTCGGAGCCCTTGATGCCCGCCTGCTCATTGCCCTGCTCCCCGTACCCCCAGGTCGGCGGCACGGAGAACTGGACGCGGCTGCCCGTCTTCTTGCCGGCGAGCGCGTACCGCCAGCCGTCGATGATGCTGCCCTGGGCGAGCTGGATGACGAGAGGCGTCTTGCGGTCGTAGGAGTTGTCGAAGACCTTCGCGCTCTGCCACACCTGGCCGAGGTAGTTCGCCGACACGTAGTCGTTCTCCGCGACGGCCCTGCCGCCGCCGGCGACGACCGTCTTGACCGCGAGGTCCTTGGAGGGCTCGCCGCTGCCCTTGGCGACGGTCGGCTTCTCGTCGAACTTCGTCCCCGCGGTGATCGCCGGCAGCGGACCGTCGACGATCTTCGGCGGCGGCGGCGCCGAGGTGGCCGACGCCTCGGGTGACGCGCTGTCACTCGCGTTGCTCGATGAGCCGGAGTCGTCGTCGTCACCGCATGCGGCGAGCGTGACCAGTCCCGCGGGGACGGCGATGAGGAGTGAGCGTCGGCGCACGGTGGGGGCCTCGTATCGATCTGGGTCTGCTTGCTGGCGTGCGCGCAACTCTACGGCGTGAGAAGGGCACCGTACGGCTAACGTACGGTGCCCGTGTGGCGTTCCGCCCTCTCGTGCGGTGACGCGTGTCTCACCCGTCCGGTCTCATCCCGCTCGGGTGTGTGGCGTTCCGCCCTCTCGTGCGGTGACGCGTGTCTCACCCGTCCGGTCTCATACCGCTCGGGTCACATTCCGCTCGGGTCACATTCCGGCGATCAGCTTCTCCACCCGGTCGTCCACCGAACGGAACGGGTCCTTGCACAACACGGTGCGCTGCGCCTGGTCGTTGAGCTTGAGATGGACCCAGTCGACGGTGAAGTCCCGGCGCTGCTCCTGGGCCCGCCGGATGAAGTCGCCGCGCAGCCGGGCCCGAGTGGTCTGCGGCGGCACGGACTTGCCCTCGAAGATCTTCAGGTCGTTGGCGACCCGGGCGGCCTGGCCCTTCTTCTCCAGCAGGTAGTACAGGCCACGACGGCGGTGGATGTCGTGGTAGGCGAGGTCTATCTGCGCGACCCGCGGATGCGACATGGTCATGTTGTGCTTGGCCCGGTACCGCTCGATGAGCTTGTACTTCATGACCCAGTCGATCTCGGTGTCGATGCGGTCGAGGTCCTCGGCCTCGATGGCGTCCAGGGTGCGGCCCCACAGCTCCAGCACGCGCTCGACGGTGCCGGTGCGGATGCCGCGGCGGTCGACGAAGTCCACGGCCTTCTCGTAGTACTCCCGCTGCACCTCCAGCGCGGACGCCTCCCGGCCGCTGGCCAGGCGCACCTTGCGGCGCCCGGTGATGTCGTGGCTCACCTCGCGGATCGCCCGGATCGGGTTCTCCAGGGTGAGGTCGCGCATCACCGTGCCCGCCTCGATCATGCGCAGCACCAGGTCGGTGGCGCCGACCTTGAGCAGCATGGTCGTCTCGGACATGTTCGAGTCGCCCACGATGACGTGCAGGCGCCGGTAGCGCTCGGCGTCGGCGTGCGGCTCGTCGCGCGTGTTGATGATGGGCCGGGAGCGGGTGGTCGCCGAGGAGACGCCCTCCCAGATGTGCTCGGCCCGCTGGCTGACGCAGTACACGGCACCGCGCGGCGTCTGCAGCACCTTTCCGGCGCCGCAGAGCAACTGCCTGGTCACCAGGAACGGAATGAGGATGTCCGCGAGCCGCGAGAACTCCCCGTGCCGGGCCACGAGGTAATTCTCGTGACAGCCGTAGGAGTTGCCGGCGGAGTCGGTGTTGTTCTTGAAGAGGTAGACGTCGCCCGCGATTCCCTCCTCGTGCAGGCGTCGTTCGGCGTCCACCAGGAGTCCTTCGAGAATGCGCTCGCCCGCCTTGTCGTGGGTGACGAGTTCAGTCACATTGTCACACTCGGGTGTCGCGTATTCCGGATGTGATCCCACGTCGAGATAGAGGCGGGCCCCGTTGCGCAGAAAGACATTGCTGCTGCGGCCCCATGACACGACACGGCGGAAGAGGTACCGCGCCACCTCGTCAGGCGACAGGCGGCGCTGTCCCCTGAACGTGCACGTGACGCCGTACTCGTTCTCCAGCCCGAAAATGCGGCGGTCCATGACTGAACATTACGCCTGATGACCCGAACTGAAACGGGGTTCGACGGCACGGTTTGGATCATTTTCCGATGAAGCCGCAACCACCGCTCCCCCGGCGGGAGCTGCGAGGACCCGCCCGGTGCACGCCAGTACGAGCAGAGACACGCACCCCGCCGCCCCGGGCAGGGCGAAGCCCCACAGGGCCCCGCCGTGCTCCACGACGGGCCCCGCGAGGCCCGTACCCACCGAGGCGCCCACGGTGAACGTCGTCACCAGCCACGAGAACGCCTCCGTCACGGTGCCGCGCGGCGCGTGCACATCGACGAGGACGAACGCACAGGCGATACAGGGCGCCAGGAAGACACCCGCGAGGACGGTGAGCAGCACCATGGCCACCACGCCCGGCATCAGCGTCAGCGGCAGGTAACAGACCGCCAGCAGGGCCACCAGCACCCGCAGTCGCCGCGCCGGCTCACCACCCCACCGCCGCGCCCCGTAAAGGGCTCCCCCGACCAGCGCGCCAAGACCCAGCGCGGCCATCAGCCACCCGTAGACGGCGTCACCACCGTGTTCGTCGGCATACGGCACGGAGGCGACCGTGATGGACCCGAGCGCCATCCCGACGAACAGGAAGGCCCCCAACAGCGCCAGCAGCCCGCCCGAACGCAGCGCCCCGAGCCAGTGCGCCTCGCGCGGCGCCGACCGCCACGCGCGCGAGGGCGGCGACACGACCACGGACAGCGCACCCAGCACCCCCACCGCGTTCAGCACGAGCAGCGCGGCCACCGGCGACCACAGCGACACGCACACCGTCACGAGCAGCGGCCCCACGGTGAACATGACCTCCTGCGCCACGGCGTCCATCGCGTACGCCGTGTGCACCTGGTCCTCCTTGCCGAGCACACTCGGCCACAGCGCCCGCAGACCGCCCTCCAGCGGCGGCGTGAACAGCCCCGCGGCCCCGACCGCCCCATACGCGAGCACGGCCGTCCCGGTACCGGCGAACGCGAACCCCGCCATGGCCAGCGCCGACAGCACGGCGGCCGGCAACTGCACCCGCGGCTGACCGTGCAGGTCCACGAGCCGCCCCAGCACGGGCTGCCCCACGGCGTTGGCGACGCCGTACACGGCGGCCAGCGCACCCGCGAGACTGTACGAGCCGCCCTCGGCCCGCACGAACAACACGATCGCGATCGCCGCGGTGGCGTTGGGCAGCCGTCCGACGAGCGTCCCGGCGAGCAGCCGTACGGCATGCCGCGCCCGGAGAATGTCCAGATACCCGGCGACCACAACGCACCCCCTTCTCTGGTTCTCTGGAACAACCCACGACGTTGTACGTATAACTACGTGTGCCATACGTACCATGTCGCCTGTTCACGAGTCCAGACGAAAGCGCAGGCGAACGGTGGCACAAGGCAGCACCCGCCCCACCAGCCGGGACGTCGCCCAGGCCGCCGGCGTCTCCCAGGCCGCGGTCTCCCTGGTGCTCGGCGACAAATGGCGCGGCCGCGTCTCGGAACCCACGGCCCAACGCGTCCGCGAGGCCGCACTCGAACTGGGCTACCGCCCCAACCTCGCCGCGCGCAATCTCCGCCTCGGCCGCACCCGAACCGTCCTGCTGGTCGTCCCCGCACTGACCACTGAGTTCTTCGCCGAGGTGTACACGGGCGCCGCACGGGTCGCCGCCGAGCACGGATTCGGCGTGGTCCTCTACCCCTCACCCGAGGGCGTGGGCCCGGCCAGGGACCCCTTCGCCTCCGCGCAGGCCGCCCTGGACGGCGTCATCGCCTCCTCCATGGCCGCCGACGCGCTCACTGCCATCCGGGGCGACCAACTCCCCCTGGTCATGCTGGACAGCGACCCGGACGGCAGCCTGGGCGCCGCCACGGTCAACCTGGACATCGCCGACGGCATCCGCCAGGTCACCGAACACCTGCTGTCCCTGGGCCACCGCAGCTTCCTCCACCTCGCGGCGGACATCCCGTCCTGGACCTTCGAGGTACGCGCCCGCGAACTGGCGACCCGGCTCGCCGACGTCCCCGGCACCGACCTCCGCACGATCCGCGCCCCCATCTCGATCGAGGGCGCCCGCACGGCCACCGAGGCCGCCCTCGCCGCATCCGGGCCCCGGCCCCCCACGGCACTGGTCTGCGACGACGACAAACTGGCCGCCGGCGCCTACAAGGCCGTCCGGCGAGCCGGACTCCGCGTCCCCGACGACCTGTCCGTCACCGGCCTGGACGACCTCGGCCTCGCCACGGCCATCGACCCCGAGCTGACCACGGTCCGCCTCGACGCGGAGGCCTTCGGCGAACGCGGCATGCGGGCCCTGCTGGCCGTACTGGACGGACGGCCCCCCGAGAAGGGGGACCTGCCGGTCGGCCTGGTGGTACGGGGGTCCACAGCGCCGCCGCGATGACCTGTGCGAAGACACGCGGGTCCAGCGACGGCAGACCCCCGCTCCTACTCCTCGTCCCCTTCGACGCCCGGCTCGTCGACGTCCGCCTCGTCCGCCTCGGACGTCTCGGTGACACCGGCACCCGCACCCGCGTCCAGGAGCCGCGACAGTTGACCACCCACGATCCGCTTGAACTTCCGCTTCTGCGGACGCGTACGGTCCAGCACCGCGACCTCCAGCCGCTCCGCCGGAATCTCCCGCTCACTGCCGTTCGTGTCCCGGGACAGCGCCTGCACCGCCAGCTTCAGCGCCTCGGCCAGCGTCATGCCGTCCCGGTGCCGCTGGTCCAGATACCCGCTGATCTGCTCCGCGTTGCCCCCCACCGCGACCGAGCCGTGCTCGTCCACGATCGAGCCGTCGTGCGGCAGCCGGTAGATCTGGTCGCCGTCCGTACTGTCGCCCACCTCGGCGACGACCAGCTCCACCTCGTACGGCTTCTCGGCCTGACTGGAGAAGATGGTGCCCAGCGTCTGGGCATACACGTTCGCCAGCCCGCGAGCCGTCACATCGTCACGGTCGTACGTGTAACCGCGCAGATCGGCATAGCGCACACCACCGATCCGCAGGTTCTCGTACTCGTTGTACTTGCCGGCGGCCGCGAAGCCGATCCGGTCATAGATCTCGCTGAACTTGTGCAGCGCACGGGACGGATTCTCGCCGACGAACACGATGCCATCGGCAAACTGCAGCACGACCAGGCTGCGACCACGCGCGATGCCTTTACGGGCGTACTCCGCCCGGTCCGCCATCGCCTGCTGAGGAGATACATAGAACGGCGTCGACACCGGTTATCCGTCCCTTTCTGTCGAAGTCACTGGACCACCTGACAACACGAAGGCCGGCCCCCCGCTACAGCAGCGCCGCCCTGGGACCGTCGGGCTGCTCGAGCCGCCGCTCCAGCACCGCGCGGGCCAGCTCCGCGGACTCGTCGTCGCCGAGCCGACGGAAGCCGTCCTCGGTGATCACAGTGATGATCGGGTAGATCCGGCGGGCGACATCGGGACCACCGGTCGCCGAGTCGTCGTCTGCCGCGTCGTACAGCGCCTGCACCACGAGCGTCGTGGCCTGCTCCTCGGTCAGGTCCTCCCGGAAGAGCTTCTTCATCGCGCCACGGGCGAAGATCGACCCCGACCCCGTGGTCGCGTGGCTCTGCTCCTCCGACCGACCGCCCGTCACGTCGTACGAGAAGATGCGGCCCCTGCCCCGGTCCACGTCGTATCCCGCGAACAGCGGCACCACGGCCAGACCCTGCATCGCCATGCCGAGATTGGACCGGATCATGGTCGACAGGCGGTTCGCCTTGCCCTCCAGGGAAAGCTGCGCACCCTCGACCTTCTCGAAGTGCTCCAGCTCGAGCTGGAACAGCTTCACCATCTCCACGGCCAGACCCGCCGTACCGGCGATGCCCACCGCCGAGTACTCGTCGGCCGGGAAGACCTTCTCGATGTCCCGCTGCGCGATCATGTTGCCCATGGTCGCCCTGCGGTCACCGGCGAGAACGACACCACCGGGGAACGTGACCGCCACGATCGTGGTGCCGTGCGGTGCCTCGACGGCGCCCTGCACCGGCGGCAACTGCCGGTTGCCCGGGAGCATCTCCGGCTGGTGCACACCGATGAAGTCCATGAAGGAAGAGGACCCGGGCGTCAGGAAGGCAGCCGGTAGACGCCCGGTGCTACGAGTGTTGGCTTCCACGCGTTTCCCTCCACGTAAGCGGCAGCCCGCCTTATGGCATCGGGCCGGTCCTTGAACTGCCCCAGCGCAGCGTTGCAGCTGAAGCACAGTACGCCACGGACCCTACCCGTCTCGTGGCAGTGATCCACATGTGCGGCGGGAGCGGCAAGACATATGCAGCAGACGCCGCCTTGACTTGCGATCAGGGCATCACGTTCTGCTTCGGTGATGCCGTACTGGCGCTTCAGGTGGCCTGCTCGGCCCTGCGCCGCCTTGCAGGACTTGCAGAGCGTCGCCAGACCATCAGAAGCTGTGCGATTCCGGGTCCACTCACTGTGTGGTTTGATCTCCCCGCACGTCCGGCAGAGCTTGTGCCCCTCGGGTACCTCCACTCGCGGGCGGACGTTGCGCCCCTTGGCCACCTGGCGTTCTTGGTGATAGGTCGCAGCGCACTCTCGACAGTAGGCCTGCAGCCCGTCACGCATCGCCTTGTTTCGTGCAAACGCTGCCCGCGGCTTGTGGTCCTTACACCGCGAGCAACGCCTACCAGCTCCTTCGATCAACAAGCGAACCCCCCGCTGCAACCTTCATTTCGAAGGCTACTCGCCACCCTTTTGAACAAATGAGCGAACGAAATCCTCTGCGTTCTCCTCGAGCACATCGTCGATTTCGTCCAGGACGGAGTCCACGTCGTCGTTCAGCTTTTCCTGGCGTTCCTTGAGGTCCTCCGATGCCTGCGCGTCCTGCGCCTGCTCCTCGACCTCCTCGGTGGACCGTGTGGCCTTCTGCTGTCCGCCGCCGGTGTCCTTGGTCGCCATAACCCTCACCCCGCTCGGTTCGCCCGACACAGTTGCTCGGTCAAGATCAGACCCTACAAGCCGGGTCCGACATCGGCCCCGCACTCTCCTCAACGTACGGGGGCCATCTCCATGATTCCCGGACCCGGGATTTTCCACCCTGTCCGGCCGTTTCCTCCCCGGTACCCGCTCGGCCCGCTCACCCGCCGGACAGGACCCTGACCAGGTCTTCCGCGGTGCGGCAGCGGTCCAGAAGCTCCTTGACGTGATTACGCGTTCCGCGAAGCGGTTCCAGGGTTGGGACCCGCTGGAGCGAGTCCCGGCCCGGCAGATCGAAGATCACCGAGTCCCAGGAGGCCGCCGCGACGTCGTCCGCGTACTGCTCCAGGCAGCGTCCGCGGAAGTAGGCACGAGTGTCCTCGGGCGGCTTCGTACGGGCGCGCTCGACCTCGTTCTCGTCCAGCAGCCGCTGGATGCGGCCGCGGTCCACCAGACGGTTGTACAGGCCCTTGTCGGGCCGTACGTCGGCGTACTGGAGGTCGACGAGGTGCAGCCGGGCGGCGTCCCAGTCGAGGTTGTCCCGGCGGCGGTAGCCTTCCATGAGCTCTCGCTTGGCGACCCAGTCCAGCTCGCCGGCCAGGCTCATGGGGTCGTTCTCGAGCCGGTTGAGGGTGTCCTCCCAGCGGCCCAGGACGTCCCTGGTCTGGTCGTCGGCGTCCGCGCCGTACCGTTCCTCGACGTATTTGCGGGCCAGCTCGTAGTACTCCATCTGGAGCTGTACGGCGGTCAGGGTGCGGCCGCTGCGCAGCGTGACCAGTTGTTTGAGTGTCGGGTCGTGCGAGACCTGGTGGAGGGTGCGCACCGGCTGGTCCACGGCGAGGTCGACGGCGATGAAGCCGTCCTCGATCATGGACAGGACCAGGGCCGTCGTCCCGAGCTTGAGGTAGGTCGAGATCTCGGACAGGTTGGCGTCGCCGATGATCACGTGCAGGCGGCGCCATTTCTCGGCGTCGGCGTGCGGTTCGTCGCGGGTGTTGATGATGGGCCGTTTCAGCGTCGTCTCCAGGCCCACCTCGACCTCGAAGTAGTCGGAGCGCTGACTGAGCTGGAAGCCGTGTTCGTGTCCGTCCTGGCCGATGCCGACGCGGCCGGCGCCGGTGAAGACCTGGCGGGAGACGAAGAAGGGGGTCAGGTGGCGCACGATGTCCGAGAAGGCGGTCTCCCGCTTCATCAGGTAGTTTTCGTGTGTGCCGTAGGAGGCGCCCTTGTTGTCGGTGTTGTTCTTGTAGAGGTGGATGGGCTGGGCACCGGGTAGCTGGGCGGCCCGCTCGGCGGCCTCGGCCATGATCCGTTCGCCGGCCTTGTCCCACAGCACGGCGTCCCGGGGATTGGTGACCTCGGGAGCGCTGTACTCGGGGTGGGCGTGGTCGACGTAGAGCCGTGCTCCGTTGGTGAGGATCACGTTGGCGAGGCCGATGTCCTCGTCGGTGAGCTGGCTGTTGTCGGCGGCCTCGCGGGCGAGGTCGAAGCCTCGCGCGTCCCGGAGCGGGTTCTCCTCCTCGAAGTCCCAGCGGGCCCGGCGGGCCCGGTGCATCGCCGCCGCGTAGGCGTTGACGATCTGGGACGAGGTGAGCATGGCATTGGCGTTCGGGTGGCCGGGGACGGAGATCCCGTACTCCGTCTCGATACCCATTACTCGCCGTACGGTCATGCGGCCCTCCTTGCCCGGCAGCGCCCGTAGTGGGCGCCGTTCAAGTACCGCTGGCGCTCCGATGCGTGTGCGGTGCCCGTCCCCGCACTGCGCGACTCGGCGGTATGGAAGAGCCTAGAACGCCTTTGCGCTGGCGGGGAGATCATTTGCGTCATTGCCTTGCTCCAGCCGGGGCTCCGGAAAACAGTCGGCTGCGGGTACCCACTGAGGGCACCCGCAGCCGCCCCGCCTTTTACAGGTACTGACCGGTGTTCGCCACCGTGTCGATGGAGCGTCCGGTGTCCGCGCCCTGTTTTCCGGTGACGAGTGTACGGATGTACACGATCCGTTCGCCCTTCTTTCCGGAGATCCGGGCCCAGTCGTCCGGGTTGGTGGTGTTGGGCAGGTCCTCGTTCTCCTTGAACTCGTCCACGCAGGCCTGGAGGAGGTGGGAGACGCGAAGGCCCTTCTGGTTCGCTTCCAGGAAGTCCTTGATCGCCATCTTCTTGGCGCGGCCCACGATGTTCTCGATCATGGCGCCGGAATTGAAGTCCTTGAAATAGAGGACTTCCTTGTCGCCGTTGGCGTAGGTGACTTCGAGGAAGCGGTTTTCCTCGGATTCCGCGTACATCTGTTCCACCGCGGTCTGGATCATGCTCTGGACGGTGGCCGCCCGGTCCTTCTCGTGCTCCGTGACGTCGTCCGCGTGGAGCGGGAGGCGCTCGGTGAGGTACTTGCCGAAGATGTCCTTGGCCGCCTCGGCGTCCGGACGCTCGATCTTGATCTTCACGTCGAGCCGGCCGGGCCGCAGGATGGCGGGGTCGATCATGTCCTCGCGGTTGGAGGCGCCGATCACGACCACGTTCTGCAGGCCCTCCACGCCGTCGATCTCGGCGAGGAGCTGCGGGACGATGGTGTTCTCCACGTCCGAGCTGACGCCGGAGCCGCGGGTGCGGAAGAGGGATTCCATCTCGTCGAAGAAGACGATGACGGGGGTGCCCTCGCTGGCCTTCTCCCGGGCCCGCTGGAAGACCAGGCGGATCTGCCGCTCGGTCTCGCCGACGTATTTGTTGAGCAGCTCGGGGCCCTTGATGTTGAGGAAGAAGCTCTTGCCTGCGGCTTGGCCGGTCACTTCGGCGACCTTCTTGGCCAGTGAGTTGGCGACCGCCTTGGCGATGAGTGTCTTGCCGCATCCGGGGGGCCCGTAGAGCAGGACGCCCTTGGGCGGACGCAGCTCGTGCTCCCGGAACAGGTCGGGGTAGAGGTAGGGGAGCTCGACCGCGTCACGGATGGCCTCGATCTGTCCGCCGAGGCCGCCGATCTGCTCGTAACCGATGTCGGGGACCTCTTCGAGGACGAGTTCCTCGACCTCGCTCTTGGGAACGACCTCGTAGACATAGCCGGAGCGGGGTTCGAGCAGGAGGGCGTCGCCTGGGCGGATGGTGAGGCCGCGCAGTGGTTCGGCGAGCCGTACCACCCGTTCCTCGTCGGTGTGTCCGAGCACCAGGGCGCGCTCGCCGTCCTCGAGGATCTCCTTGAGGGTGACGATGTCGCCGACGCTCTCGTACTCCATGGCCTCGACCACGTTGAGTGCTTCGTTGAGCATCATTTCCTGGCCGCGTCGGAGCTCGTCGAGCTCGACGCTCGGGCTGACGTTCACCCGGAGTTTGCGGCCGCCGGTGAAGATGTCGGCGGTGCCGTCCTCGTTCGCCTGCAGGAAGACGCCGAAGCCTGCCGGTGGCTGGGCCAGCCGGTCGACCTCCTCCTTGAGGGCCACGATCTGGTCGCGGGCCTCGCGGAGTGTGCCGGCGAGCCGCTCGTTCTGGGCGGACACGCCTGCCAGGTTGGTCTGCAGTTCGACGATCCGCTCTTCGAGGATTCTCGTGTGTCGCGGAGATTCGGCGAGCTTGCGTCGCAGGACGGCGATCTCCTGCTCAAGGTAGGCCACCTGCCCGGCCGGGTCCTCGGACCCGCGTCCCGGGCGGATGCCGCGGTTCATGTCGTCGTCGTGGGCTGCCACGGTCCTCACCTCCTCCATGGGGAGCTGGACGCTTCCAGACCCTACCTGGGTGGGTGTCGATTGAAACCCCTAGATCACAAAGACTGTCGGGGTGTGTCCGATCTTCACCCTTGCGCTCTCCCTCACGCCAGGGGAATACCCACCGAACGTGATGGGAACCCAGGCGGAGGTAGGGTCGAAGTGTTCAACACCCGTCGGAGCTGGCCGGATTCCCGGAGGGCTCGGCGCAGGAAACGGCAGGAGAGATGAGCGTGCAGCAGAAGGCCGGAGTCGACGGCGGGGCTCTGGAGGTCTGGATCGATCAGGACCTGTGTACCGGCGACGGCATCTGTGCCCAGTACGCGCCCGAGGTGTTCGAGCTGGACATCGACGGTCTGGCCTACGTCAAGGGCGCGGGTGACGAGTTGCTGCAGGCGCCGGGAGCGACAACACCCGTGCCGCTGCCGCTTCTCACGGACGTGGTCGACTCCGCGAAGGAGTGTCCGGGCGAGTGCATCCACGTACGTCGTGTTTCGGACAGGGCCGAGGTCTACGGTCCGGACTCAGAGTGACCAAAATGTGACTTTGCGCATACGTTCCGTGACCGTTGTCTGTTGTGTCACAGCGTCCGGGGCGGGGTCGCCGGTCACACGGTGCGTGCCTGGGAGGGCGTGTCGCTGACGAACGCGCCGTTCTTCCACTGCCACTTCGCGTGGTCCGTGACATCGGGGCAGCAACTGGGCACGTCGGCCGTCGAGTAGCCGAGAAGCGTGGCGCGGACGGCGCCGTCGCGCACCGAGAGTTCGGTGACGGTGTGGCGGTCCTTGGGGTCCACCAGGGTGGCCACGACGCGGGGCTTGCCGCCGTCGGCGTCCTGCGTGAGGACGTACACCCCGTCGGGCGGCGTGCCCATGGGCGCTTCGCAGCGCACGGCGGCCACCGTCTCGGGGCGGCCGTCGCCGTCGAGGTCGCCGGAGGCCTGCTTCCGCACCAGGGTCTTGACCGGGCCGCAGTCCAGGGGGAAGGCCGCCGTCGCCGGATCGGGCGGCGCGATGTGCTGGGCCGGTGCGCTCTTGGGACCGGGGGCGGGGCTCTGGGCCGCCGTCGCGGCGTCGGGCTGAAGGACCGAGGACAGAGCGACGACCGCGGCGACGGCCGTGGCGGTGGCGACCCAGTGGATCGGGCGGGTGTGCGTGTGCGAGAGGTCCGGAACGGCGGGGTGCTGCACGAGGAGTGTCTCCTGTGAGGGCTGTGCCGGTGGGGGTGGCCAGCATCGTGCCACACGTCACAGTGCGGGGGAACGGCGGGGTGGGTACTGGTTCCGATTCCCGAGTCGCCGCTTGTCCCTTCCGTGGTGTTCGTCAACGCGACGACGCCGTGGTGGAGTTCCGGGACGCTGCCGGAACTCCACCACGGCGTCTGTACGTTGATCGCGGCACGGGCCCGCTAGCGGCCGGAGCCTCCGCCGGCGTTGGGGCCGTCGTAGTCGTCGCCGTAGGCGCCCTTGGCGGGGCGGCGGCGGCGCATGGGGGGCTCGACGCCGTCGGCGAGACGGCGGGCGGTGAGCAGGAAGCCGGTGTGTCCGATCATCCGGTGGTCGGGGCGGACGGCGAGGCCCTCGACGTGCCAGTTGCGGATCATCGACTCCCAGGAGGTCGGCTCGTTGAAGCAGCCGATCTCGCGGATGGACTCGACGGTGCGGGCGAGCTGGGTGGTGGTCGCGACGTAGCAGCACAGGATGCCGCCGGGCACGAGTGCCTTGGAGACGACCTCCAGACACTCCCAGGGGGCGAGCATGTCGAGGATGACACGGTCGACGTCGGCGTCGGACAGGTTGTCCTGGAGGTCGCCGACGGTGAGCTGCCAGGCGGGGTGCGGGCCGCCGAAGTAGCGCTGCACGTTCTGCTGGGCGATCTCGGCGAAGTCCTCGCGGCGCTCGTAGGAGTGCAGCATGCCGTGGTCGCCGATGGCGCGCAGCAGGAAGCTGCTGAGGGAGCCGGAACCCACGCCGGCCTCCACGACGCGTGCGCCGGGGAAGATGTCGGCGAAGGCGAGGATCTGGCCCGCGTCCTTCGGGTAGACGACGGCTGCCCCGCGGGGCATGGACAGGACGTAGTCGGGGAGCAGGGGTCGCAGCGCGAGGTAGGCGACGTTCCCCGTGGTGCGGACAACGCTTCCCTCGGGAGCACCGATCAGTTCGTCGTGGGGGAAGGAACCCTTGTGGGTGTGGAAGTTCTTCCCGGCCTCGAGCGTGAACGTGTAGTGGCGGCCCTTGGGGTCGGTGAGCTGAACCTGGTCCCCGACCCTGAAGGGCCCGCGCCTGCGGGCGGCACCGGTCGGTTCGGACATGTGACCAGCCTACCGGTTCCCTGCGGGGGGCTTGACCGGTGCAGGGGTGTGGTGGCTGCGGTGCGTGCGAACGGCGCGGGCCGTAGGGGGTTGCTCGCGCAGTTCCCCGCGCCCCTTCGGGGCGCGTTCAGCTCGGCCTTGCCATGGCCTTGACGAAGGCGCGCTCCACGTCGGCCGCGGACAGGACGCCGTAGATCTCGCCGGTCTCCTCGACCACCAGGTATTCGGTCGCCGGGTTGGCGCGCAGGGCGTCGAGGAGTTCCTCGCCCGACAGCTCGGCCCAGACGCGCATGCCGTCGGTGAGGTCCTGGGCGAGGGTGCCGACCGGCACCCAGGGGCGACGGTGCTCGGGTACGCCGACGATGCCGGCCTCGCGGACCAGTGAGGCGGGCCTGCCGTCGGCGTCGACGACGACCAGGGCGCGGGCTCCGGAGGCGTTGGCGCGGCGCAGGGCCTCGGAGAGCGGGGTGTCGGCCGGGACGGGGACCGCGCGCCGGGTGAGGGCGCGGGCGCGCAGCTCGGGGAGGTGTTCGCGCAGGCGGGCCATGCGCAGGCTGTTTCCGGCGCCGGTCCAGATGATCGCGGCGAGGATCGCGGCGAGCAGGGCGTCCATCACGGTGTCCATGCCGATGTCGTCCACGGAGTCGGAGCCGAGGGCCCCGGACTGGGTGAGCAGGGGCAGTCCGACGAGGACGGAGAGGGCGAGGGCCCGGCCGACCCAGGCCGCGGCGATGGTGCCGTGCATCGGCTTGCCGGTGATCTTCCAGACGACGGCGCGGAGCATGCGGCCGCCGTCGAGGGGGAGGCCGGGCAGCAGGTTGAAGGCGGCCACGAGGAGGTTGGAGACCATCAGGCCGGCCAGCAGCACGCCGGTGACGCCGTCGGGCTCGACGGGCAGCAGGGCGACGTAGAAGACGCCGGCGAGGACGAGGGAGAGCAGGGGGCCGACGAAGGCCAGTACGAACTCGCGGCCGGGGGTCTCGGCCTCCTTCTCGATCTCGGAGACACCGCCGAAGAACTGGAGCTGGATGCGGCGCACCGGGAGCTTGAAGCGGAGGGCGGCGACGGTGTGGGCCAGCTCGTGGACGAGGACGGAGGCGTAGAAGGCGACGGCGAAGAAGAGGGAGACCAGGTAGCGGGCGGCGCCCAGCTCGGGCAGCACGCGGTCGAGCTGGCCGCCGAACACCCAGGTGATCAGGGCCGCGACCAGGAACCAGCTCGGCGCGACGTACACGGGTACGCCGAAGGGCCGGCCCATCAGGAGCCCGCCGCCGGGTTCCGGCCGGCGCTGCGGCGGCCGCCCCGGTCCGCCCGCACCGTCGGTGTGGGCCTCGGTACGGTGCCGCGGGCCGCCGGCGCCGTGGGCAGCGTGCCGGGGGCCCGCGGGGGCGTCGGAGGGGCCGTCACCGTGCGATGGCGGCTTCGACCACGGGCTCGTGGCGTCGTCACCGCCGCCGGACGGGTCGGCCTTCGGGCCCGGATCCGGAGTCCGGCCCGGGTCCGGGTCCGGAGTCCGGCCCGGGTCCGGGGCCCGAGTCGCGTCGCCCGGGGTGTTCGGGCCGGGGTCGGGAGCCTCTGCTTCCGGAGCGTCGGCTTCCGGGGTCGGAGAGCCCGATGTCTCGGGGCCGGGCGTTGCTGGACTCGGCGTCTCGGAGCCGGACGTCGCTCGACCCGGCGTCTCGGAGCCGGACGTCGCTCGACCCGGCGTCTCGGAGCCGGACGTCGCTCGACCCGGCGTCTCGGAGCCGGACGTCACCGGACCCAGTGTCGTTGGACCCGGCGTTTCGGAGCCCGTGGGGTCCGTGGGGTCCGGTGGTGCGGAGTCGGGGGTCGGGGCCGTGGGACGTGCCTGGGGCCCGGCCGACTCGTCGTTGCCGGACCGCGGCTGCCCGCTCCCGCCGCTCACGTCCACGATGTCCCCTCGTTCGAAGCGTCTCCCGCCTGCCGGACGGGAGGGTCTCCTGTCGATGGTATGCGTCCGTCCCCGCCCGTTCAGCCCCGGCACCCCTGTCCCTCCCTTCCGTCGCGCCCTTCCGGCGCGGGGGTCACGGCGGCGGGCTGGGTCACTGTCAGTGGCGGGCCGTAAGGTCTGTGGGCATGGAGACGAGTATCGAGGATGTCGCGCAGGACGCCGACGGGCCCGCCCGGCCGGAGGGGGCCGCGGCCCCCTCCGCCGCGCCCGTGGCCGTGGCCGTACCGCCCGCCTCGCTCTCGCCGTCCAGGGCGGGCGACTTCATGCAGTGCCCGCTGCTGTACCGGTTCCGGGTCATCGACCGGCTGCCCGAGAAGCCCAGCGAGGCGGCGACCAGGGGCACCCTGGTGCACGCGGTGCTCGAGCGGCTCTTCGACGCCCCGGCGGGCGAGCGCACGGCACCGCGGGCGAAGTCGCTGGTCCCGGGCCAGTGGGACCGGCTTCGGGAGAGCAGGCCGGAGGTGGGCGAGCTGTTCGCGGACGATCCGGAGGGCGAGCGGCTGGCGCGGTGGCTCACCGAGGCGGAGCAGCTCGTCGAGCGGTGGTTCACCCTGGAGGACCCGAGCCGGCTGGAGCCCGCCGAGCGGGAGATGTTCGTCGAGGCCGAGCTGGAGTCCGGGCTGCGGCTGCGCGGCATCATCGACCGGGTCGACGTGGCCCCCACCGGCGAGGTGCGGATCGTCGACTACAAGACGGGCAAGGCGCCCCGGCCCCAGTACGCGGAGGGCGCGCTGTTCCAGATGAAGTTCTACGCGCTGGTGGTGTGGCGGCTGAGAAAGGTCGTCCCGCGCCGCCTTCAGCTCGTCTATCTCGGCAGCGGCGACGTGCTCACCTACGACCCCGTCCCGGCGGACCTGGAGCGGGTCGAGCGCAAGCTGCTGGCGCTGTGGGAGGCGATCCGGCTGGCGACCGAGACGGGCGACTGGCGGCCCCGGCCGACCAAGCTCTGCGGCTGGTGCGACCACCAGGCGCACTGTCCGGAGTTCGGCGGCACTCCCCCGCCCTATCCGCTGCCGGTGAGGGCGGCCGACTCCGGCGACACCGAGCAGGGCAGAATGGGGCCGGACTAGCGAAGGAGACTTACGTGGCCATCCGCGTCCTACTGGTCGACGACCAGCCGCTGCTGCGCACAGGCTTCCGGATGATTCTGGAGGCGGAGCAGGACATCGCTGTCGTCGGCGAGGCCGGAGACGGCCTCCAGGCACTCGACCAGGTGCGGGCGCTGCAGCCCGATGTGGTGCTGATGGACATCCGCATGCCGCGGATGGACGGTGTGGAGTCGACCCGGCAGATCACCGGGCCCGAGCGGGACGGCCCGGCGAAGGTGCTGGTCCTGACCACGTTCGACCTCGACGAGTACGTGGTGGAGGCGCTGAAGGCGGGCGCCAGCGGCTTCCTGCTCAAGGACGCCCCGGCCAACGAGCTGGTGCAGGCGATCCGCGTGGTGGCGAACGGCGAGGCGATGCTCGCGCCGAGCATCACCCGGCGGCTGCTCGACAAGTACGCCACGCATCTGCCCTCCGGCGACGAGCCGGTGCCGGACACCCTGCACACGCTGACGGACCGTGAGGTCGAGGTGCTCAAGCTGGTGGCCCGCGGGCTGTCCAACGCGGAGATCGCCGCCGACCTCTTCGTCAGTGAGACCACCGTCAAGACGCACGTGGGCCATGTGCTCACCAAGCTGGGCCTGCGGGACCGGGTGCAGGCCGCGGTGTACGCGTACGAGAGCGGCCTGGTCCGTCCCGGCGCGCAGTAGGCCGCTCGCCGCGGCGCCCGGCCGGCGCGCTGACGAACCCCGAAGGGCGCCCTCTTCCGATGGAGAAGAGGGCGCCCTTCGGGCTTGACCGGTGCGGGTGTCAGTCGCTCACACCCCGGCCCAGCTCCCACAACTGGATCGAGGAGGAGGAGTTGAGGAGGTAGGCCGTGCCCGTGATGTCGTCGCGGGTGGCGACGTACTGCTTGCCCTGCCACAGCGGGATCAGCGGCACGTCCTCGGCGGTGATGTCCTGGATCTCGGTGAGGATGTCCACCGCGGAGAGCCGGTCGGCCTCGGCGCGGGACCTGGGGATCAGGTCGTTGATGATCTTCGGGTTCGCGTACGGCGAGCCCAGGGTGTTGTTCTTGTCGAGGAACGGCGCGGTGAAGCTGTCGGCGTCCGGGAAGTCGGGGAACCAGCCCATGCCGTAGACGTCGTACTCGCCCCTCCGCTCGGCCAGGTTGAACTTGTTCCAGGGCGTGCCCTTGATGTCCACGTCGAACAGACCGCTGTCGTTGAGCTGCTTCTGGAGCTGCTCGAACTCATGCTTGGTCGCGGAACCGTAGTGGTCCGTCGTGTAGTGCATCGTGAACTTGACCGGCGTGGTGATGTCCGCGTCCTCCAGCATGTCCTTCGCCTTGTCGACGCTGGGGTCGCCGTACTTGTTGAAGAACGAGTTGGAGTGGCCGGTGATGCCGGCCGGAACCATCGAGTACAGCGGCTTGGCCTGCGAGCCGTACACGGCGGCGACGAGCTTGTCGCGGTTGATGAGCTGGGCCATCGCCTTGCGGACGGCCTTGTCCTTCACCGTCGCGGCTTCCGTGTTGAAGCCCAGGTAGCGGATCTCGAGGCCGGACACCTCGACCAGATCGACCTCGCTGTCCGTGGCTTTGGAGAGCTGCTGGATCTGATCCGGCGTCATCGCGCGGGTCATCACGTCGATGTCGCCCTTTTCGATGGCCTTGCCCATCGCGTCGGCGTCGGTGAACGACACGATCTCGACCTTGTCGTTGTTCACCGTCAGACTCCCCTTGTAATTGGGGTTCTTGGTGAACACGGCCTTGGTCATCGCGTCGCCCTCGACCTCGGCCTTCATCGTGTACGGGCCGGAGCCGGACACCTCGAAGCCCTCGCGCAGCTTGTCCTTCTCGTAGTCGTCCGGGTTGACAATGCCGGCGACCGGCGTCGTCAGCTTGAACGGGAAGGTGGCGTCCGCCGTGTTGAGGTGGAAGATGACCTGCCGGTCGCCCTTCGTCTCGATGGTGTCCACGGTGGAGAGCAGCGAGGCCACCTGTGTGTCGGCGTCGATTTTCACGGCCCGCTCGAAGGAGTACTTCACATCCTCCGCGGTGACGGGGTCGCCGTTGGCGAACTCCAGGCCGTCCCGCAGGGTGCAGGCGTAGCGCTCACTTCCGGTGTCGGTGAATCCGCACTGCTCGGCGGCCTCGGGCACGGGTTCGCCGTCGCCGCGGGGCTGCACCATCAGGGTCTGCGAGGTCTGGCGCAGGATGTTCCACGCGCCGACGTCGTAGGCGTACGCCGGGTCGAGAGGCGCGGGCGCCTCTTCCGTGGTGAACCGGTCCGTGGTGCCGACGACGATCGCGTCCCCGCCGCCGCTGCCGCTGTCGGACCCGCCGCAGGCGGCGAGCACCGGCGCGAGCAGGCCGACGACTGCCGGCAGCACCAAAGTCTTGCGGTTCATGCTCGAGTTTCTCCAGAGCTGTCGGTCCGTGTATCCGGCATGCAGGGGTGTCGCGGCGGATCACGGGGGTAGTGGCCGATGTTCTTGCGACGAGGTTAGTCCGCGCCCGCACGGGCGCTCGCAGCCACCGGAGTTGAGCACTCATCACGGAGCGAAACCGGGTGTGGACGCACCGAAAACCCGACAGTGGAAGGATTAGTGCAGGGTCTCTCCAATCAGGACACAAGGACTCCTCGACAACGTTCGCCAAGCGGCAGGCAGCACACCCGTCCACCACTGTCGACCCCTGGAAACGTGGGGAACATCACAGTTGGAATTGGGGTGCCCGTACCGGAATTCAGCCACTCGAGGCGTCGGAAATACCCGGTGGACACCCGTCGTGATGCCTCGGGCGGCCCTTGTCGCAATTGCCGTCCCAACGCCGCCGCACGCTCGGTGAACGCCTAGCGCATTTGTGTCATCAGACCGCGCAGAAATGTCAGGTCGACCTCTTCCAGAGAGGCGACGACCGTGCGCCGCGCGGCCGCGGTGATGGGGGCGACCGAGGGCACCGCCACGACGTGGCAGCCGGCGGACTCCGCGGCGGCGACCCCCGTCGCGGTGTCCTCGACGACGGCGCACCGGACCGGGTCCACGCCGAGTCCGGCCGCGGCGGCCAGGTACGGGTCGGGGTGGGGCTTGGTGCGCGGTACCTCGTCGCCTGCGACGGTGAGGGCGAAGTGCCGGGGGCCGAGCGTGGTGATCACACGGTCGATGATGCGCCGGTGCGAGGCGGAGACCAGGGCCGTGGGGATCTCGTGGGCGGACAGCTCCGCGAGCAGCCGGGCGGCTCCCGGCATGAGCGGCAGGTCACGGCCGATGCGCTGCTCGAAGCCGTCGTTGAGCAGCACGCTGAGTTCGGCGAGTGTGATGTCGGCGCCGGTGGCCTCGATGAGGAAGCCCGCGCTGCGGGTCATGGGGCCGCCGACCACCACGTGGCGCCAGGAGTCGTCGAGGGTGTGGCCGAGGGAGGCGAAGACCCCCGTCTCGACGTCCCACCAGAAGCCCTCGGTGTCCACCAGGGTGCCGTCCATGTCGAGGAGCACGGCCTGGAGGGCGGAGCCTTCGGCCGTACGGGTTCCGAGCGCGGGGACCGTGCTGGTCATCCACGTACCTCCTTGAGGGACGATCAGGCCGGTTCCCACGAAGGGAACCGGCCTGCAGTGGACCGACCAGTGTACGTCGTGCGGGGCGCGAACGCCTGGTGTGGCCCGGGAGGCGGTACGTGGCCTCAGCGGGCGTTGAAGTACTTCGCCTCCGGGTGGTGGATGACGATGGCGTCGGTGGACTGCTCGGGGTGGAGCTGGAACTCCTCGGAGAGCTGGACGCCGATGCGCTCCGGCTCGAGGAGCGCGGCGATCTTCGCGCGGTCCTCCAGGTCGGGGCAGGCGCCGTAGCCGAGGGAGAAGCGGGCGCCCCGGTACTTCAGGGCGAACATGTCCTCCATCACGGCGGGGTCCTCCCCCGCGAAGCCGAGTTCGGAGCGCACGCGCGCGTGCCAGTACTCGGCGAGGGCCTCGGCGAGCTGGACGGACAGGCCGTGGAGTTCGAGGTAGTCGCGGTAGGCGTTGGCCTCGAACATGCGGGCCGTCTCCTCGCCGATCCGGGAGCCGACGGTGACGACCTGGAAGCCGACGACGTCCCTCTCGCCGGACTCCTCCGGGCGGAAGAAGTCGGCCAGGCACAGCCGGCGGCCGCGCCGCTGGCGGGGGAAGGTGAACCGGGTGCGCTCGTTGCCGTCGTCGTCGAGGACAATGAGGTCGTCGTCCTTGGAGACGCACGGGAAGTAGCCGTAGACCACGGCCGCCTCCAGCAGGTTGTCCGTCTGGAGCCGGTCGAGCAGGCCGCGCAGCCGAGGCCGGCCCTCGGACTCGACCAGTTCCTCGTAGGACGGTCCGTCGCCGGTGCGGGCCTGCTTGAGGCCCCACTGGCCCTTGAAGAGGGCGCCCTCGTCGAGCCAGGAGGCGTACTCCTTGAGCTGGATGCCCTTGACGACGCGGGTGCCCCTGAAGGGCGGCTCGGGGACGGGGTTGTCGACGGCTACGTCGGAGCGGACGTGTCCCTCCTCGGGCCGCTCGTCGATCTCCACGGTGGCGGCCCGCACCCGGCGCTGCTTCAGCTCGGGCAGCTTCACGCCGGGCACGCCCCGCTTGATGCCGATCAGGGCGTCCATGAGCCTGAGGCCCTCGAAGGCGTCGCGGGCGTAGCGGACCTCGCCGTCGTAGACCTCGTGCAGGTCCTGCTCGACGTAGGCCCTGGTGAGGGCCGCGCCGCCGAGGATGACGGGGTAGTCGGCGGCCAGCCCCCGCTGGTTGAGCTCCTCCAGGTTCTCCTTCATGATCACCGTGGACTTGACCAGGAGCCCGGACATGCCGATGACGTCGGCGCGGTGCTCGTCGGCCGCCTCCAGGATCGCGGAGACCGGCTGCTTGATGCCGAGGTTGACGACGGTGTAGCCGTTGTTGGACAGGATGATGTCGACGAGGTTCTTGCCGATGTCGTGGACGTCGCCGCGGACGGTGGCGAGCACGATGGTGCCCTTGCCGTCGTCGTCGGTCTTCTCCATGTGCGGTTCCAGGTGGGCCACCGCGGTCTTCATGACCTCGGCGGACTGGAGCACGAACGGCAACTGCATCTGGCCGGAGCCGAACAGTTCACCGACGACCTTCATGCCGTCGAGCAGGGTCTCGTTGACGATCTCGAGGGCCGGACGTTCCCGGAGTGCCTCGTCCAGGTCGGGTTCGAGGCCGTTCTTCTCGCCGTCGATGATGCGGCGCTTGAGGCGTTCGTCCAGCGGCAGCGCGGCCAGTTCCTCGGCCTTGGACGCGCGCAGCGACTTGGCCGTGGCGCCCTCGAAGAGCGCCATCAGCTTCTGCAGCGGGTCGTAGCCCTCGCGGCGGCGGTCGTAGATGAGGTCGAGGGCGGTGGTGACCTGCTCCTCGTCGAAGCGGGCGATCGGCAGGATCTTGCTCGCGTGCACGATCGCGGAGTCCAGGCCGGCCTTGACGCACTCGTCCAGGAAGACGGAGTTCAGCAGGATGCGGGCGGCCGGGTTGAGGCCGAAGGAGATGTTCGACAGGCCGAGGGTGGTCTGCACGTCCGGGTGCCGCTTCTTCAGCTCGCGGATGCCCTCGATGGTGGCCACGCCGTCCCCGCGGGACTCCTCCTGGCCGGTGCAGATGGTGAAGGTCAGGCAGTCGACGAGGATGTCCGACTCGTGGATGCCCCAGTTGCCGGTGAGGTCCTCGATGAGCCGTTCGGCGATCTCGACCTTCTTCTCGGCGGTGCGGGCCTGGCCCACCTCGTCGATGGTCAGCGCGATCAGCGCGGCGCCGTGCTCCCGCGCCAGCTTCGTGACGCGCGCGAACCGGGACTCGGGGCCGGCGCCGTCCTCGTAGTTCACCGAGTTGATCACGGCGCGGCCGCCGAGCTTCTCCAGGCCGGCGCGGACGACGTCGACCTCGGTGGAGTCCAGGACGATCGGCAGCGTCGAGGCGGTGGCGAAGCGTCCGGCCAGCTCCTGCATGTCGGCGACGCCGTCCCGGCCGACGTAGTCCACGCACAGGTCGAGCATGTGCGCGCCCTCGCGGATCTGGTCGCGGGCGATTTCCACGCAGTCGTCCCAGCGGCCGTCCAGCATGGCCTCGCGGAACTTCTTCGAGCCGTTGGCGTTGGTCCGCTCGCCGATGGCCAGGTAGGAGGTGTCCTGCCGGAAGGGCACGGTCTGGTAGAGCGAGGCGGCGCCGGGCTCGGGCCGCGGCTGCCGCTCGGTGGGGGCGGTGTCCCGGACCCGCTCGACGACCTGGCGCAGGTGCTCGGGGGTGGTGCCGCAGCAGCCGCCCACCAGGGACAGGCCGTACTCGCGGACGAAGGTCTCCTGCGCGTCGGCCAGCTCGGGCGCGGTCAGCGGGTAGTGGGCGCCGTCCTTGCCGAGGACGGGCAGACCGGCGTTGGGCATGCAGGACAGCGGGACGCGGGAGTGGCGGGCGAGGTAGCGCAGGTGCTCGCTCATCTCGGCCGGGCCGGTGGCGCAGTTCAGGCCGATCATGTCGATGCCGAGCGGCTCCAGCGCGGTGAGCGCGGCGCCGATCTCCGAGCCGAGCAGCATGGTGCCGGTGGTCTCTACCGTCACGGAGACGATGACCGGCAGATCCAGGCCCAGGGCGTCCAGGGCGCGCCGGGCGCCGAGCACGGAGGCCTTGGTCTGGAGCAGGTCCTGCGTGGTCTCCACCAGCAGCGCGTCGGCGCCGCCTGCGACCAGGCCCTCGGCGTTGCGCTGGTAGGCGTCGCGGAGGACGGGGTACGGGGCGTGGCCGAGCGTGGGGAGCTTGGTGCCGGGGCCCATGGAGCCCAGGACCCAGCGCTGCCGGCCGTCCCGGGCGGCGAACTCGTCGGCGGTCTCGCGGGCGACGCGCGCGCCGGCCTCGGACAGCTCGTGGACGCGCTCGGGGATGTCGTACTCGCCGAGGGCGGAGTGGTTGGCGCCGAAGGTGTTGGTCTCGACGCAGTCGACGCCGGCCGCGAAGTACTCCTCGTGCACCGAGCGGACGATGTCGGGGCGGGTCAGGTTCAGGACCTCGTTGCACCCCTCGAGCTGCTGGAAGTCGTCCATCGTGGGGTTCTGCGCCTGGAGCATGGTGCCCATCGCGCCGTCGGCGACCACCACACGGGTGGCGAGGGCCTCTCGGAGGGCGGACACACGGGTCCGGGTGTCGGCGGGCGGGGTGGATGGCGACGAGGCCATGAAAGGGCTCCCTATGATGCGACGGCTGTCGGCTTTGCGTCTGCCCGGCACCGTCCGCTGTGGACGCCCCGGGGGAGAACGCACGCCGCCAGGGTAGCCGGGACCGGGGGCCGATGGTCGGGGCGTCCACGAGACGGACGAGTATGGCGGGGCGGATACCCGCCGAACGGAGGAGTCCGCCCTCCGCCCGGGAGCGTGCCGCGCCCTGTTCCCGGGGCGCCGGCGCAGGACAGCGGACGACCGCGGAGGACCGCGGAGGCAGGCCACGGTCACGGGGACGTGGCCGAAGTGCAACAGTTGCCCGCCGACCATTGGCGAGAGGTCGGCATGGACCGGTAGTGTTCGGCATTGCCGAACAACGTCAGCGACGCCGAGGTCGGCACTCGAAGGGGACGGAGGCAGTACGCCGATGGCACGGAACATCCAGTCGCTCGAGCGGGCGGCAGCGATGCTGCGCCTGCTGGCGGGCGGCGAGCGGCGGCTCGGCCTGTCGGACATCGCCTCGTCGCTGGGTCTGGCCAAAGGCACCGCGCACGGCATCCTGCGCACCCTCCAGCACGAGGGCTTCGTCGAGCAGGACGACGCCTCCGGGCGCTACCAACTGGGCGCGGAGCTGCTGCGCCTGGGTACGACCTACCTCGACGTCCACGAGCTGCGGGCCCGCGCCCTGGTGTGGACGGACGACCTGGCCCGCTCCAGCGGCGAGAGCGTCCACCTCGGCGTCCTGCACCAGCAGGGCGTCCTGATCGTGCACCACGTCTTCCGGCCCGACGACAGCCGGCAGGTCCTGGAGATCGGGGCCATGCAGCCGCTGCACTCCACGGCGCTGGGCAAGGTGCTGTCGGCGTACGACCCGGTCGCGCACAGCGAGGCGCTGGAGGCCGACCGCAAGGCGTACACGGACCGGACCGTCTGCGAGCCGGACCGGTTCGAACACATCCTGGACATCACACGCGCGCGTGGGTACGCCGCCGACGTCGAGGAGACCTGGGAGGGCATCGCCTCCGTCGCCGCCCCCATCCACGACCGCAGACGCATGCCGGTCGGCGCGGTCGGCATCACCGGGGCCGTGGAGCGGCTGTGCCGGGAGGGTGAGCTGCGGCCCGAGCTGGTCGCGGCGGTACGGGACTGCGCCCGCGCGGTGTCGCGGGACCTGGGCGCCGGGCGGTTCTAGACATCCAGGCAGGGCACGCGGGCACGCGGGTGCGAGGTACGAGCCGAGGGCCGGGACGCCGAGCGCGTTCCGGCCCTCGGCGTCTTCCCGGCGGGGCGACCGCACCCGAAGATCGATAGCCCACGACGATCAATAACGATCGTGCTTTCGATAACACAGCTCTTGACGCACGCGTGACGTCGAACGAGACTCGCGTCCATCGGTCGGCATTGTCGAACACCTACCGGCAATACGCGTTAGAGTGTGACAGTGCCAAGGGCCGCCATCGCTCTCATACCGAGGGCGCCGGAACACCCGGAGGGACCCGGGGTTCGGCTTTCCCTGGACGAAGGACAAAGGAGTCGCGGGTGTCCAGCTCCGACATCTTCATCGGCGAGACCATCGGTACCGCCCTACTCGTACTGCTCGGCGGCGGCGTGTGCGCCGCCGTCACACTCAAGGCCTCCAAGGCACGCAACGCCGGCTGGGTCGCCATCGCCTTCGGGTGGGGCTTCGCCGTCATGACGGCCGCGTACATATCGGGCCCGCTCTCCGGGGCCCACCTCAACCCGGCCGTGACGGTCGGCATCGCGATCAAGGACGGCGACTGGAACAACGTCCCGACCTATTTCGCGGGCCAGATCCTCGGCGCCATGATCGGCGCGGTCCTGGTCTGGGTCGCCTACTACGGCCAGTTCCAGGCGCACCTCACCGACCGGGAGATCGTCGGCGGTCCGGGCGCACAGGACACGACGGCCAAGTCCGTAGAGGCGCAGGAGAAGGGCGCGGGACCCGTCCTGGGCGTCTTCTCCACCGGTCCCGAGATCCGGCACACGGTCCAGAACCTCGCCACCGAGATCATCGGCACCTTCGTCCTGCTGCTCGCGATCCTCACCCAGGGGCTCAACGACGAGGGCAACGGCCTCGGCGTGCTGGGCGCCCTGATCACCGGGTTCGTGGTGGTCTCCATCGGCCTGTCGCTCGGCGGTCCGACGGGCTACGCGATCAACCCGGTCCGCGACCTCGGCCCGCGCATCGTGCACGCCCTGCTGCCCCTGCCCAACAAGGGCGGTTCCGACTGGTCCTACGCGTGGATCCCGGTCGTCGGTCCGCTGATCGGCGGCGCGATCGCCGGAGGTGTCTACAACCTCGCGTTCGCCTGACCTGGCTCGCGCCCGGTCATGATCGAGCCGCAGAACACGAGCCGTACGCACCGGCCCACCACCCCAAGGAATCCCAGGAGCACACAGTGACCGACGCCCACACCACAGGCATCGCCTCCCACGGCCACGGGCCGTTCATCGCCGCGATCGACCAGGGCACGACCTCCTCGCGCTGCATCGTCTTCGACCGCGACGGACGCATCGTCTCCGTCGACCAGAAGGAGCACGAGCAGATCCTCCCCAAGCCGGGCTGGGTCGAGCACAACGCCACCGAGATCTGGACCAACGTCCAGGAGGTCGTCGCCGGGGCGGTCGCGAAGGCCGGCATCACCCGCGACGACATCAAGGCGATCGGCATCACCAACCAGCGCGAGACCACGCTGGTCTGGGACAAGAACACCGGTGAGCCCGTCCACAACGCCATCGTCTGGCAGGACACGCGCACCGACGCCCTGTGCAAGGACCTCGGCCGCAACGTCGGCCAGGACCGCTTCCGCCGCGAGACCGGCCTTCCCCTCGCCTCCTACTTCGCCGGTCCCAAGGCCCGCTGGCTGCTCGACAACGTCGAGGGGGTGCGCGAGCGCGCCGAGGCGGGCGACCTGCTCTTCGGCACCATGGACACCTGGGTCGTCTGGAACCTGACGGGCGGGGTGAATGGCGGCAAGCACATCACCGACGTCACCAACGCCTCGCGCACCATGCTGATGAACCTGCACACCATGGCGTGGGACGAGAAGATCGCCGAGTCCATCGGCGTGCCGATGCAGATGCTGCCGGAGATCCGCTCCTCCGCCGAGGTGTACGGCGAGATCACGGGCGGCCGGCTGGGCGAGCTGCTCGGCGGCATCCCGGTCGCCTCCGCGCTCGGCGACCAGCAGGCGGCCCTGTTCGGCCAGACCTGCTTCTCCGAGGGCGAGACCAAGTCGACCTACGGCACCGGCACCTTCATGGTGATGAACACCGGTGACAAGCTGATCAACTCCTACTCGGGCCTGCTGACCACGGTCGGCTACAAGATCGGCGACCAGGACACGGTCTACGCCCTGGAGGGCTCGATCGCCGTCACGGGCTCGCTGGTGCAGTGGATGCGGGACCAGATGGGCCTGATCTCCACCGCCGCCGAGATCGAGACCCTCGCCCTCACGGTCGAGGACAACGGCGGCGCCTACTTCGTGCCGGCCTTCTCCGGCCTGTTCGCCCCGTACTGGCGCGCCGACGCCCGCGGTGTGATCGCCGGCCTCACCCGGTACGTCACCAAGGCGCACCTCGCGCGCGCCGTGCTGGAGGCCACCGCCTGGCAGACGCGGGAGATCGCGGACGCCATGACGAAGGACTCCGGTGTGGAGCTGACCGCCCTCAAGGTCGACGGCGGCATGACCTCCAACAACCTGCTGATGCAGACCCTCGCCGACTTCGTGGACGCCCCCGTGGTGCGCCCGATGGTCGCCGAGACCACCTGCCTCGGCGCCGCCTACGCCGCCGGTCTGGCCGTCGGCTTCTGGAACAGCACCGACGACCTGCGCGCCAACTGGCGGCGGGCCGCCGAGTGGACCCCCCGCATGGACGCGGAGACCCGCGACCGTGAGTACAAGAGCTGGCTCAAGGCCGTCGAGCGGACCATGGGCTGGCTCGAGGACGAGGAGTAAGAACCACCATGACCACTCAGTCCACCCTGCAGTCCGTGCCTGCCCTGGGTACGCACCCGGCCTCCGGCTCCAACCCGAGCCGGGCCGAGACCCGGGAGCAGCTCTCCAAGGCGTCGTACGACCTTCTCGTGATCGGCGGCGGCATCCTGGGCATCTCCACCGCCTGGCACGCCGCGCAGTCCGGCCTCAGGGTGGCCGTGGTCGATGCCGGCGACTTCGCCGGCGCCACCTCCTCCGCCTCCTCCAAGCTGCTCCACGGCGGACTGCGCTACCTGCAGACCGGCGCGGTGAAGCTGGTGGCGGAGAACCACTTCGAGCGCCGTGCGGTCTCCCGCCAGGTGGCCCCCCACCTGGCGAACCCGCTCACCTTCTACCTCCCCGTGTACAAGGGCGGGCCGCACGGCGCGGCGAAGCTGGGTGCCGGTGTCTTCGCGTACTCGGCGCTGTCCGCCTTCGGGGACGGCGTCGGCCACCTGCTCTCCCCGGCCAAGGCCGCGCAGGACGTGCCGGAGCTGCGCACCGACAACCTCAAGGCCGTGGCCGTGTACGGCGACGACCAGATGAACGACGCCCGCATGGCGCTGATGACGGTGCGCGCGGCGGTCGACTCCGGCGCGGTCGTCCTCAACCACGCCGAGGTCACCGGTCTGCGCTTCACCAAGGGCCGGGTGACAGGCGCCGAGCTGAAGGACCGGCTGAGCGGTGACGAGTTCGGCGTGGACGCCCGCCTGGTGCTCAACGCGACCGGCCCCTGGGTCGACCACCTGCGCCGCATGGAGAACCCGGACGCCGCCCCGTCCATCCGCCTCTCCAAGGGCGCGCACCTGGTGCTCAAGCGCACCGCGCCGTGGAAGGCCGCGCTGGCCACCCCGATCGACAAGTACCGGATCACCTTCGCCCTCCCCTGGGAGGACATGCTGCTGCTCGGCACGACCGACGAGGAGTTCGAGGGCGACCCGGCGGACGTCGCGGTCAACGACAAGGACATAGCCCAGATCCTCGACGAGGCCGCGTTCTCCATCCGCGACCAGCAGCTCGACCGGGACCTGATCACGTACTCGTTCGCGGGGCTGCGCGTGCTGCCGGGCGGTCCCGGTGACACCTCGAAGGCCAAGCGCGAGACGGTCGTCACCGAGGGCCGGGGCGGCATGCTCTCCGTCGCGGGCGGCAAGTGGACGACGTTCCGCCACATCGGCCGCACCGTCATGAAGAAGCTGGAGGCGCTGCCGGGCCACCCGCTGGGCGACGACTTCGAGCCGATCGCGTCGCTGCCGAAGAAGCTGCCGCTGCCCGGCGTCGCCAACCCGCGCGCGGTGGCCCACCGGCTGCTGGTGGACGGCCCGGCGCCCGGCCCGCGCATGGCGGCGGACACCGCCAAGCATCTGGCCACGCACTACGGCTCGCTGGCCTTCGACATCGCCCGGCTCGCGAACGAGAGCCCGGCGCTGGCCCAGCGCGTCCACCCGGACGCCCCGGAGATCTGGGCGCAGGTCGTGTGGGCCCGGGACAACGAGTGGGCCGAGACGGCCGACGACGTGCTGCGCCGGCGTACGACGCTGACGATCCGCGGTCTGGCCACGGACGACGTCCGCGCGCAGGTCCAGGACGTGCTGGACAAGAAGTAGGACCGGCAAGACGTAGGACCGGCCCGCTCGGAGCAGGGCGGGGCGGCGGCTCCACGCCGATGGGGTCGCCGCCCGCCGCCCGCCGCGTGTGTGTTCCGTGTGGCGCGAGCCCGCATAATGGCGTGAGACATCGGATGTCTCGGCGCGTTGTGAGGTGCAGGGGCGTTGTGAAGCACAGGGAGGTCGGCCGTGGCGGTCACCGACGAGGCGATCGAGAAGATCAAGGGCATGATCGTCTCCGGCGCGCTGCGGCCCGGCGACCGGCTGCCCAAGGAGAGCGAGCTCGCCGCCGGGCTCGGACTCTCCCGCAACTCCCTGCGCGAGGCCGTGCGGGCCCTGTCGCTGATCCGGATCCTGGACGTGCGGCAGGGCGACGGCACGTACGTCACCAGCCTGGATCCGCAACTGCTCCTCGAGGCCATCGGCTTCGTCGTCGACTTCCACCGCGACGACACGGTGCTGGAGTTCCTGGCCGTGCGCCGCATCCTGGAGCCGGCGGCGACCGCGATGGCGGCCTCCCGGATCACCGACGCGGAACTGGACGCGCTGGAGGCCCGGTTGACGGCGCTCGGTGCCGAACCGTCGGTGGAGGAGCTGGTCGCGGGCGATCTGGAGTTCCACCGGGGCATCGTGGGGGCCGCGGGCAATTCGGTGCTCTGCTCCCTGCTCGACGGTCTGTCGGGACCGACCACGCGGGCCCGGGTCTGGCGCGGGCTGACCCAGGAGGACGCGGTCGGCCGCACCCTGCGCGAGCACCGGGCGATCCTCGGCGCGCTGCGCGACCGGGACGCGGAGGCGGCGCGTTCCTGGGCGACGGTGCACATCGCGTCCGTGGAGCAGTGGCTGCGTTCCACCCTGTGATCCGGCAGCGGCGGCGGGTGTCCGGACGCCGGGGACGGGGCAGTGATCCGTTCACTCCCCCGTGCAAGGGGGCTGCGGGCGGCCCCTCGGCACGCCGTAAGGTTGGGGGGTACGCGAGGGCACGTCGGAAGGAGGCGCTGGGTGATCGAGCTCGAGGGGGTTCCCGAGCTGGTCGACCCGGTCATGGTGGCCGCGTTCGAGGGCTGGAACGATGCCGGTGACGCCGCCTCCACCGCGGTCGCGCATCTCGACAAGGAGTGGAAGGGCGAGGTGTTCGCGGCGCTGGACGCCGAGGACTACTACGACTTCCAGGTCAACCGTCCCACGGTGTTCATCGAGGACGGCGTCCGCAAGATCACCTGGCCGACGACGAGGCTGTCGGTGGTCCGGGTCGGCGGCGACAAACCGCGCGACCTCGTCCTCGTCCGTGGCATCGAACCGTCCATGCGCTGGCGCTCGTTCTGCAACGAGCTGCTCGGCTTCGCCCACGAGCTGGGCGTCGAGCTGGTGGTCGTCCTGGGCGCCCTGCTGGGCGACACCCCGCACACCCGTCCGGTCCCGGTCAGCGGGACCACGTCGGACGCCGACCTGGCCAGGCGCATGGACCTGGAGGAGACCAAGTACGAGGGGCCCACGGGCATCGTCGGCATCCTCCAGGAAGCGTGCACGCACGCGGGCGTACCGGCCGTGTCACTGTGGGCCGCGGTGCCGCACTACGTGTCGCAGCCGCCGAACCCGAAGGCCACGCTGGCCCTGCTGAACCGGCTGGAGGACCTGATCGGGGTGCGTCTCCCGCTGGGTGAGCTGCCCGAGGACGCGCGTGCCTGGCAGGTGGGGGTGGACCAGCTCGCCGCCGAGGACACCGAGGTCGCCGAGTACGTCCAGTCGCTGGAGGAGGCCCGGGACACCGCGGAGCTGCCGGAGGCCTCGGGAGAGGCGATCGCCCGGGAGTTCGAGCGGTATCTGCGGCGCCGGGACGGCTCCGGGCCTGGCGGGCACGCCACGGCGGACGGCGGCGACGGGCCGTCCGGCACGCCGTTCCTGCGGGACAACCCGAGTGGCCGGACCCGCCCGCCGAGGCCGCCGAAGCCCAGCGGGGACGACGAGGAGTCGTCGGAGGACTGAGCGAACGGGACAGAACGAGAACAGGTGGCGCTTCCCGCCGGGAAGCGCCACCTGCCTTCGTCTGCGTCTACGTCTACGTCTACGTCTGCCTGTACGACTGTGCGACTGTGCGCTCGGTTACAGCGCCACGCCCAGCAGCGCGTCCACCGTGCGGGAGACGACGCCCGGCGCCCCGATGTCCGTGCCGCCGCCGGCCTGCTGGCGTGCGGCCCAGCGGTCGACCGCCTCGAGTGCGGCCGGGGAGTCCAGGTCGTCCGCGAGGGCCTCGCGGATCTCCTCGACGAGTGCCTCGGCGGACGGGCCGTCGGGTCGGGATACGGCGGCCCGCCAGCGCTCCAGCCGGGCGAGGGCGTCCTGAAGCACCTGGTCGGTCCACTCCCAGTCGGAGCGGTAGTGGTGGGCGAGCAGCGTGAGCCGGATGGCGGCCGGGTCGACACCCTCGCGGCGCAGCCGCGACACGAAGACCAGGTTGCCCTTGGACTTGGACATCTTCTCGCCGTCGAGACCGACCATGCCGGCGTGGACGTACGCCTTGGCCATGGGGAACTCGCCGGTGAGCGCCTGAGCGTGCGAGGCGCCCATCTCGTGGTGCGGGAAGGCGAGGTCGGAGCCGCCGCCCTGAACGTCGAAGCCCATGCCGAGGTGGTCGAGGGCGATGGCCACGCACTCGATGTGCCAGCCGGGGCGCCCGCGGCCGAGCGAGCCGCCGTCCCAGCTCGGCTCGCCCTCCCGGGCGGCCATCCACAGCATCGGGTCGAGCGGGTTCTTCTTGCCCGGCCGGTCCGGGTCACCGCCCCGTTCTGCGGAGAGCAGCCGCATGGTGGCAGCGTCGAGGTGCGAGACGCCGCCGAAGTGGGGGTCCGCCTCGACGGAGAAGTAGGTGTCGCCCTCGAGTTCGTAGGCCGCGCCCGCGTCGCGCAGCCGCTCGACGAGCGGGACGATGCCGGGTATGGCCTCGACGGCGCCTATGTAGTGCCGCGGCGGCAGCATCCGCAGCGCCGTCATGTCCTCGCGGAAGAGGGCGGTCTCCTGCTCGGCCAGGGAGGTCCAGTCGACGCCGTCGCGCACGGCCCGTTCCAGGAGCGGGTCGTCGACGTCGGTGACGTTCTGGACGTAGTGAACCTGCCGCTTGTTGTCGAGCCACACGCGCTGCACGAGGTCGAACGCGTTGTAGGTGGCCGCGTGCCCCATGTGGGTGGCGTCGTACGGCGTGATGCCGCAGACGTAGATGCGGGCGACGGGACCGGGGTCAAGGGTGACCGGGCCGCCGGTCGCGGTGTCGTGGATCCTCAGGTCGCGACCCTGACCAGGCAGGGCGGGGACCTCGGAAGCGGGCCAGGCATGCATGTCATGAGCCTAACCGGACGGATGTTCCGTACACGAACCGGACCGGGCAGGATGGCCGGTCCGGCGCTCTTGCGCGGAACCCGCCGCCGTGCTGATCGGAGGCGGGACTGCGGCGGGGCTGCGGCAGGACGGCGGTGGGACGGCTAGACGGGCGGCCAGGGGATGGCCGGCCACTCGCCGTTCGGTTCGGGGTGCTTCCCCGAGGTCAGCAGGGCGTCGACCCGCGCGCGTGTGGCGTCGAGTTCGGCGGGCGTGATGAGCGTGCCGAGCCGGACCGCAAGGGGCCCGCCGTCCTTCAGTGCCTCCCTGAGGGCGTCGAGGACCGCCAGGGCCTCCCCGGTGAGCGGGTCGCCCGCCCAGCCCCACAGGAGGGTGCGCAGCTTGTTCTCGGCGTTGAAGGCGACCCCGTGGTCGATGCCGTACAGCCGCTCCCCGTCCGCGGGCAGCAGGTGGCCGCCCTTGCGGTCGGCGTTGTTGATCACGGCGTCGAGGACGGCGAGCCGGCGCAGCCTCTCGTCGTCGGCGTGCACGAGCAGTGCGGTGCGGCCCTCGCCCACCTCGGCGAGGGCGATCGCCTTCCAGCCGGCGCCGGGTTCCTCCTCGTCGACCAGGGCGAGCAGTTCCGTCTCCCCCGCCGCCTCGATCCAGAGCTGGACCATGCCCTCGCCGTACGGCCCGTCGCGCAGCACGGTGGGCGGGACCAGGCCCCAGCCGGTGGCCTCGGAGACCTCGTAGGCGGCGACCTCGCGCTGGGCGAGGGTGCCGTCGGGGAAGTCCCACAGGGGCCGCTCCCCGGCGACCGGTTTGTACACGCAGGCCGCCTCGCGCCCCTCGTGGGTCACCGTGCAGTACAGCGCCGCGTTGGACGCGTCACGGATGCGTCCGCGCACGGTCAGCTCGCCCCGTGCGAGCAACTCGGCCGCCGCCGCGTCGGTGGTCACGCCCCGCGGCGGTATCCGTTCTGGCGCGGACATACGTGTCCTTCCGGGTCGAGCGGGAGGCTGCACAGCGGACACGGCGGCCGCCCGGCGTTGACGACGTCGAGGGCACGCTTGGCGAAGGCCCTGGCCTGCGCGCCGGTCAGGCGGACCCGCAGCATCGGGGGGCCGTTCTCCTCGTCCTGGAGGAGCCGCTCCTCGGCCTCCGCCAGGTCCTCCTCGGACTCGGCGTCCAGCTCCACGAGGGCCTGCGCCTCGACGATCATGAGCTGGTCCTCGCCGTCCCAGGCCAGCGCCATGGTGCCGACCCGGAACTCCTCCTCCACGGGGGTGTCCAGCGGCGCCGTGTCGGCGGGCCCGGTGGGCGCCGTGGCGGGGACGACGGTGCTGCCGCCGCTGCGCCGTACGACTTCGTCCAGAAGCTCGTCCATGCGCTCGGCGAGAGCGGCGACCTGGGTCTTCTCCAGGGCCACGCTGGTCACCCGGGAGCCGGCGATGGCCTGGAGGAAGAACGTACGGCGCCCGGGCAGCCCGACCGTACCGGCCACAAAACGTTCCGGTTGGTCGTAGAGGTACACCTGACGGGACACGTCCTGTCTCCATGGAAGTCGGGAATCGGGGAAGCGGAAGATCGGGGGCACTGCCGCGACCGGTTCACCCTACTGCGGCGGACGATCACGGTGCGCCCGCACCGCCCCCGACCGGGGCCTCGTCGCCGGGTGGCTCCTCGTGCGGTGCCAGGGAGGCGAAGTCACCGGTGTCGCCGAGGCGGACGAGGAACGGGCGCAGCCGGGTGTAACGGATCGCGGTGACGGAACAGGGCTCGACGGAGATCCGCTGGAAGAGGTCGAGATGAAGGCCCAGTGCCTCCGCGACGAGGGACTTGATGATGTCGCCGTGGGAGCACATGAGGTAGACGGCGTCGGCCCCGTGGTCGCGCTCCACGCGCGCGTTCCACTCGCGTACCGCCTCGGCGGCGCGGGTCTGCATCGCGCGCATCGACTCGCCGCCCGGGAAGGCCGCGGCGGAGGGGTGTGCCTGCACCACCTCCATCAGGGGCTCGTCCTTGAGTTCGGCGAGCTTGCGGCCGGACCAGTCGCCGTAGTGGCACTCACCGATCCGTTCGTCGGTGTGTGCCCGCAGCTCGGGCCGGGCGTCGAGCAGCGGCCGGAGGGTCTCCTGGCAGCGCTGCAGCGGGCTGGTGACGATCTCGGAGAGGGGCAGGCCGGCGATCCGCCCGGGCAGCGCGGCGGCCTGTGCGGCCCCGCGTTCGTCGAGGGCGACGCCGGGCGTCCAGCCGGCGAGCAGCCCCTCGGTGTTGGCGGTGGAACGTCCGTGCCTGACCAGGATCAGCGTGGGCATGCGGCCAGGGTAGGCGTACGGCGCGGTGCGGTAGCACCGGGGCGAGGGGAGAATGCGTTCGGTGATCGTCGACTGTGCCATCTACCGCGACGGGCGCCGCACGGACGGGCCCGAGGACTTCTCGGACGCGCTCGGCGAGGCGCGGAGGGCGGGCGGTTTCGTGTGGATCGGGCTGCACGAGCCGACGGAGGAGGAATTCGAGCTGGTCAGCCAGGAGTTCGGGCTGCATCCGCTGGCCGTGGAGGACGCCCTCAAGGCGCACCAGCGGCCCAAGCTGGAGGTGTACGACGACTCGATCTTCGCCGTCCTCAAGCCGGTGGTGTACGAGCCGGACAGCGACGCCGTCTCCACCGGCGAGCTCATGATCTTCCTCGGTGACGCGTTCGTGGTCGTGGTCCGGCACGGCGAGGGCTCCCCGCTGAAGGCCGTACGACGGCGTCTGGAGCACGAGCCCGCACTGCTCGGCAAGGGTCCCACCGCCGTGCTGTACGCGATCGCGGACGCCACGGTCGACCACTACCTGGAGGTGGCGGTCGAGCTCCAGACCGACCTGGAGGAGCTGGAGGCCGAGGTCTTCTCGCCGGGTGGCGGCGGCTCCCGGCACACCGCGTCGCGGATCTACACCTTCAAGCGGCAGGTCCTGGAGTTCCGCCGGGCGACCGGCCCGCTCGCGCCCCCGCTGGCGAGGCTGGCCGGGACCGGGGCGTACGGCGGTCGGGTGCCGTTCGTGAACGACAGGGCTCGGCCGTTCTTCCGCGACGTGAACGACCATCTCACGCGCGTGAACGAGTCGGTGGAGGGCCTGGACCGGCTGGTCTCGGACATCCTGTCGGCTCATCTGGCGCAGACGAGTGTCCGGCAGAACGACGACATGCGGAAGATCTCCGCGTGGGCGGCCATGGCGGCGGTCCCCACGATGCTCGCGGGGATCTACGGCATGAACTTCGACCACATGCCGGAGCTGCACTGGCTGTGGGGCTACCCGGCGGTGATCGCGCTGATGGCCCTGCTGGAGGTGCTGCTGTTCCGGCAGTTCAAGCGCCGGGGCTGGCTGTAGGGGCCGGTGCCGGGAGGCCGGGCGCATCGGCCCCGGCCGCGGGAACCGGTGCCGGACCGCCCAGTGCGTCGGCCCCGGCCGCGGAAGCCGGTGCCGGACGGCCCGATGCGTCGGCCCCGGACTCGGGGGCCGCGGCGGCGGGGGCGGGGGCGCCGAGCGGGTTGCGCCGTTCGGGGGTCCGCAGCGTCACCATGCGGCGCCAGCCGGCCAGCCGTTCCCCGGCGTACGTCGCGTGGATGCCCGCCGCGAGCAGCGCCGACCTGGCGCGCGACCAGCCGAGGAGGCGCCCCATGCGGGCCATCACGGCGAGGCTGACGTCCCGGTGGACGCGGATCTCGGCGAGCGCGCACTCGCGCAGCGTCGCCCGGATGTACGGGCCGTGTCCGGCGTCGGCGTAGCGCAGCAGTTCCTCGTGGGAGTAGGCGAGGTGGTTGTCCTCGTCGGCGGAGATCATCCGGACCGCCCGGCCCAGGTCCGGATGGTCCGCGAAGTGCTTGAGGAGCAGCGCCATCTGCTCGGCCGCGCGCTGCTCGGTGACCCTGCTGTGCGCGAGGTAGGTGATGACGTCCCGCACGGTGAGGGGCTGGTCGGCCCTGAGCTTCTCGTGGGCGAGGCCGATGCCGTGCCGCTCCAGGAGCATCGTGTAGTCGGTCTCGGCCGGTACCCCGACGGGTTCGAGGCCGCGCTTCCTGAGCAGGGCGTGGAAGATCCGGCCGTGCTTGTCCTCGTCCGCGCCGTGCCGGGTGATCTTGGGGGCGAGGGCGCGCTCGCTCTGCGGCACCAGCGCGGCGATGCGGGCGTTCTCCCAGCCGCCCTGGGACTCTCCGCTGGCGGCGATGGAGCAGAAGAGACGGAAGGACTCGTCGTCGTCGAGGATCTCCTGGAAAAGGCTCCTGGCCGAAAGCATCGGTGGCACCTTTCTGCCTCTGCTCTGCCTCTGTGTGGTTCCGCAGGTTCCACACACTCCGCGAAGCACGAGTCAAGTGCGGGAGAGGGGGCACGGCAACAGGTGCGGCGGACAACTCCGCCAGAAGAAGGACGGCCGGGAGCACCAGGAGGCGTAACCCCGCGCGGGTGGGCGCGTTGTTCCTCGTGACGGCCGTGGCGGGGAAGACCCCCGAGCCCCCACCACGGCCGCAGAAACGTCCCGCAGAAACCTCCCTGTGCCGCCGGACGGCCCTAGGCCAGTCCGGCGCGCTCCAGGGCCTCGGTGCCGGCGCGGAGCGCGGCGAGTCGCTCGTCCAGGGTGAAGCCCGCGGGGGCGAGGGTCAGGGTGGTGACACCGGCCGCGGCGTAGGCCTTCATCCGGTCCGCGATGCGGTCGACGGAGCCGAGCAGCGTCGTCTGGTCGATCAGCTCGTGCGGTACGGCCTCGGCGGCGCCCTGCTTGTCGCCGGACAGGTACGCGTCCTGGATCTCGGCGGCCTCGCGCTCGTAACCCATGCGCTGGGCGAGCTGGTTGTAGAAGTTCTGCTTGCGGCTGCCCATGCCGCCGACGTAGAGCGCGGTGTAGGGGCGGAAGGTGTCGGCGAGCGTGGTGACGTCCTTGTCGTCGCCGAGGGCCAGCGGCACGGTCGGGCAGATGTCGAACCCGTCAAGGCTCTTGCCGGCCTTCTCGCGCCCGGCGCGCAGGTGCTTGACGGCGGTCTCCTCCAGGTGGTCGGCGGAGGGGAAGATGAGCAGGGCGCCGTCGGCGATCTCGCCGGTCTGCTCCAGGTTCTTCGGGCCGATCGCCGCGATGTACAGCGGGATGTGCTCGCGCTGCGGGTGCACGGTCAGTTTGATCGGCTTGCCGGGGCCGCCCGGCAGCGGCAGCGTCCAGTGCTGTCCCTCGTAGGACAGCCGCTCGCGGGTCATCGCCTTGCGTACGATCTCGACGTACTCGCGGGTGCGGGCGAGCGGCTTGTCGAACTTGACGCCGTACCAGCCCTCGGAGACCTGGGGTCCCGACACGCCGAGGCCGAGGCGGAAGCGGCCCTGGGAGAGGGAGTCCAGGGTGGCGGCCGTCATCGCGGTCATCGCGGGCTGCCGGGCCGGGATCTGGAAGATGGCCGAGCCGACGTCGATGCGTTCGGTCTGGGCGGCGACCCAGGTCAGCACGGTGGCCGCGTCGGAGCCGTAGGCCTCGGCGGCCCAGCACACGGCGTATCCGAGCCGGTCGGCCTCCTGGGCGACCGCCAGATTGTCCGCGTCCATTCCGGCACCCCAGTAGCCGAGGTTGATACCGAGCTGCATGGCCGATTCCCCTTACCGATCAGTAACGTGGCTGGTGCCCCGACCTTAGCGCGCGGAAATCGGTTGTCCACAGGCCCCCACAGCGCAAGCCGTGGCCAGTAATGTCGGCGTTCATGGAGCAGAGGCATCTCGGCCGCACGGGCCTGCGCGTGTCCCGCATCGGTCTCGGCACCCTGACCTGGGGCCGGGACACCGACGATCATGACGCCGCGGACCTCTTGAAGACCTTCTGGGAAGCGGGCGGGACCCTCGTCGACACCGCGGACGTGTACGGCGACGGGGAGTCCGAGTATCTGCTCGGGCGGCTCATGGAGGGCCTGGTGCCGCGCCGGGACCTGGTGATCTCGACCAAGGCCGGCAGCGTGCCGGACCCCGACCGCCGCTTCGACGGGTCGCGCGCCCATCTGCTGTCCGCGCTGGACGCCTCGCTCGCCCGTCTGGGCACCGACCACGTCGACGTGTGGCACCTGCACGCCTTCGACCCCCACACGCCGCTGGAGGAGACGCTGCACGCCCTCGACGTGGCGGTGAGCAGCGGCCGTGCGCGCTACGCGGGGGTCTCCAACTTCTGCGGCTGGCAGCTTGCCAAGGCGGCGACCTGGCAACTGGCGGCGCCGGGCGCCCGGAACCGGGTGGCGAGCACCCAGATGGAGTACTCGCTGCTCCAGCGGGGTGTCGAGCGGGAGGTCCTGCCGGCCGCCCTGGACCTGGGTGTCGGTCTGCTGCCGTCCTCGCCGCTGGGCCGCGGCGTGCTCACGGGCAAGTACCGCAAGGACGCGACGCCGCCGGACTCGAGGGGCGCCTCGGACCATCTGGCGCCGTTCGTCGAGCCCTACCTCGACGAGACGGCCGGGCACGTCGTGGACGCGGTCGCGACGGCGGCGGACGGGCTCGCGGTGACCCCGCTCCAGGTGGCCCTGGCCTGGGTCCGCGACCGGCCCGGGGTGGTCGCCCCGATCATCGGCCCGCGCAACGCGCGGCAGCTCACGGCGGCGTTGTCAGTGGAGACCCTTAGTCTTCCTGACGAGATCTGCCGGGCGCTCGACGACGTGTCGGCGCCCGTGCACCGCTACCCCGATCACGACTGGAGCACGCTGTGAGCACGGAGCCCGAGCCCGCCGCCGAGGACACCACGGACGCCGTGGACACCGGGCCGGAGCGCCCGGGCACGGCGGACGCGTCCACGCCGGACGTCGCTGTTCACCCGAACGAGTCCGACGGAGCCGAGGAGACCGGCCGGGCGGACGGCGAGGAGCGGGACGCGGCCGTCTCGTCCCCGGCCGGGGAGCCGGCTGGGGAACCCGCCGGGGACGAGACGGCCGCCGGGGAGCCGAGCGGGGCAGCCGGGGAGCGGAGCGGTGAGGCCGGGGACGGGGCGGCCGCGCAGGTGTCCGAGGTCGAGGCCGAGCTCGCTGCTCAGCGGCTCGAGCGGGAGCGGATCGAGCGGCGCAAGGCCGAGCGGCAGGGGCCGATCGAGGCCGGGGGCGGGCTCAGCGGCACGGCGGCCGATCTGCTCGCCGCGGTACGGGCCGTGGAGAGCGGCGAGAAGCCGGCGGCCGCGGTCTTCGGCGCCCCCGAGCCCGCGCGCCGCCCCGCCCCGGAGCCGGTACGACAGCCCCGGCCGGTGCCCGTCGAGCCGGCCGCCATGCCTTCGGGCCCGGCGCCGGAGGCCGTGCAGACGGTGCGGCGCGTGCTGGCCGAGGGCGGCGCGCCCGAGACGCTCGCGCCGCAGACCGCCGCGCTCCTCGGCGAGGGCGCCGAGGACGCGCTGCGCGCGGACCCCTGGCAACTGCTCCGGGTGGGCGGAGTGCGGCCGGAGCAGGCGGACGGGTTCGCCCGTGCGCTGCTGGGCGCGGAGTGCGGCCCGGACGACGAGCGTCGCGGCCGCGCCGTCACCGTATGGCTTCTGGAGCAGGCGGCCCTGGCCGGGCACACCGCGCTGGAGCTGCCGCGGCTCACCGCCACGCTGGCGCAGCGGGGCGTACCGGATCCCGAGGCCGCTGTGCAGAGCACGCTCGCCGAGGGCGAGGCGCTGGCCTTCCAGGACGCCCTGGAGGAGACCGGCGCCTGCCCGGAGAAGACGGCGGGCGGTGCCGAGGGCACGGACGAGGAGAGCGAGGAGCGCGAGGAGCGCCCGGTCCGGGTGCTGATCGGTCTGGAGCGGTACGCGCTCGCCGAGGAGAGCCTCGCCGACGGTCTGGCGCGGCTGGTCAACTCGGCGCCGAAGCAGGACGGTTCCGCCGCGGACTGGGAGCGGGCCGCCGCCTCCGCCCCGGGTGCCGCCGCCGACCTGATCCGTGCCGTCGCGGCCCACGGACTGGTCCTGCACACCGGCGGCGAGGCGTCCCTGGCCGAGCCGGCCGCCCTGCTGCACGCCGCGCACGCCCTGGGGCTGCGCGCCTGGGCCGCCGCGCCAGGCCCGCTCGGCCGCGACCGCTTCGCCGCCCTGCTGGGCGATCCGTCGTCCGTGCCGTCCTCCCCTTCGGGAACGGCCGCTTCCGAGGGCTCCGTCCCGGCCCCACCCGCCGCCGTCACCCTGGCCGGGCTGCTGACCGGGGCCGAGGGGCCCGGGCGGGATGCCGACGGTGCGCTGGACCTCGATCTGCTCGTCGTGCTCGACGCGCCGCAGCTCGACGTCGAAGCGGGCGCCCTGCTGGCGGAGTCGCTGCCGGACGGGGCCCGGCTGGTGCTGGCCGGGGACCCGGCGGTGCTCTGGTCCGTGGGTCCCGGCCGGGTCTTCGCGGACCTGCTGGCGGCGCGTGCCTGCCCCCAGATCGCCTCGCGGCGTCCGGACCCGGGCCCGCTCGGCGAACTGGTCTCCGGCGTCGGCATCGGCGAGCTGGGGCAGGTGGAGGCGCCCGGCAAGGAGGTCGTGATCGTGCCGGTGCGGGACGCGGGCGAGGCCGTGCACCGCACCGTCCAGCTCGTCGCGGACTCGGTGCCGCGCGCGATCGGCGTCCCCGCCGAGGAGACCCAGGTGATCACGCCGGGGCACGGCGGCGCCGCGGGCACACGGGCGCTCAACGCGGCACTGAAGGAACGGCTGAACCCCGGCCCCGGCCGCTTCGGCGGCTTCGACCCCGGCGACCGGGTCGTCCACTCCCCCGCGCCGGGCCGTACGCTGCCGGGCCGGGTGGTGAGCGCCGACGCCGAGGGCCTGCACCTGTCGTGCGCCGGCGGGGCCGTGGTCGTTCCCAGGGACCAGGTGGAGCGGACCGTACGGCACGGATGGGCGCTGACCGCCCACCAGGCGCTGGGCGGCCGGTGGCCCGCGGCGGTCGTGGTGCTGCCCGGCGATGCCGCGCAGGCCCTCAGCCGCCCCTGGGTCTACACGGCCTTCGGCCGGGCCGCCCAGCATCTGTCCGTCGTCCACGGCGTCGAGCAGGCGCTGCCCCACGCCGTGGCCGAGGTCCCGGCCAAGCCCCGGACGACCCGCCTACCGGTGCTGCTCACACCCCAGATCCCGCCGGCGGACTGACCCCGCCCGGTCGTCCACGGCGGGGATCCGGCGGGCCCGGGGCTGTTGGTGACTCCCGTAGCGGTCGGTGTTTGGACAGTCCCTCCCGGCAGAAGCGCCACTTCGGCGGCGTGTCGCCGGGGCAGACTGTCCAATCATGAGCCCGGGCCACGGGGCCGACGGTTGCCCGGCCGATTCGCCGCTGTCATGTGTGCCGACCGTCCTGCCGGGCGACCGGCGGAACGTGGGGGCCGCCGGTCAGCGGTCCGCCTCCAGCGGCGCCGGCTCGCCGTCCTCGTCGAGGTCCGTGTCGAGATCCGTTTCGAGATCCGTGTCGAGGTCCTCGTCCAGCTCCGCCATGCCGCCGTCGCCGTCGCTGCCCTCGTCGTCTTCGTCGTCCTCGTCGTCGTCCTCGTCGTCGTCATCGATGCCGTCGTCGAACTCCTCGTCGAAGACCGCGCTGACGTCGAAGCGGCAGACCACCCGCTGCGGGTCGACCTGTTCGAACGGGGCCTCCAGCCATTCGCCCGGGTCGGCGGTCTCGTCCGCGGCCGTCACCCAGAGCGTGGAGTCGCCCTCCTCCAGCCCGAACTCCTTGTGCCGGGAGGCGATCTCGTCCGGCTCGAACTCACCGAAGAGGAGGCCGAGCGCGCCGTGCACGGTGCCCGAGGCCTCCGCGCCCTGCCCGTCCTCGTCCACCGCCTCGACCCGGCGGGCCTGGGCCATCAGCCGCTGCGGCTCGGCCACCGCGTAGTCGCGGCGGATCAGGACGCTCAGCGCGCTGGGCTCCTCGGGTCCCGTGTACGGCGGCAGCGTGTCGTCGGCGCCGGGGATCTCGAAGGGAGTGACCTCGTCGTACCGGTCGTAGAGCAGTTCGTCGTACGCCTCCGCGGCCGCGGCCAGCTCGTTGAACGCGTCGTAGACGGCCGGGTCGTCCTCGCCCGACCGGCGTTCGACCGCGGCAAGGTGGCGGTCGAGCGCGGTCTTGACCGCCTCGGCGGCGGCGCGTACCTCGGCAGCGGTGGGCTGCGCAGCATCAGACATAGTGCAGACGCTATCCGTACCTGGCCCCAGCCCGCACAATAGATTCGATGCCGGAATACGAATTTGTCGATGTGTACCTACCTCGCGGGGTCTCCCGCAAGGAGGCGGCGCGTCAACTGACGGACCATGCCGAGTACGGACACTGGGAGTTGTACCGCCTGACCCTGCTGCGCGACGGCAGCCGCAAGGTGCGGTTGCGGCGGCGGATCATCCGCCAGGTGCGCGCCACCTGGTGAGCCGGTGACCGGGCCCGGGCGGGCGCGGGTGACGGAGGCGGAGACGGAGCGGGCCCCGCCGGTGCGGAGCCCACTGCGTGTTCCCGTCCGCCCTTCTCACGCCGAGGCGCGCGCCTTGCGGTAGAGCACCGTGCCCGCGAGCAGCGCGCCCGCGCCCACCGGCAGGGCGAGGCCCAGCGGCAGTTCGCTGCCGGTCTCGGCGAGCCGGGCGTCGCCACGGGGCTGGGCGACGGTCTGGGTGTCCGGCCGGTTGTCGTGCGGGGAGCCTTCCGGCGTCCCGCCGTCCGGGCCGTCAGACCCGCCCGGGCCGTCCGGAGTCTCGGGGGTGCCGGGCTCCCCCGGAGGCGTCTCGTGGTCGTCGGGCGGCGTGGAATGATCCCCGCCGCCACCCCCGTTGCCGCAGTCGTTGCCGATGCTCGGGTTGAGGGCGCCAACGACGTCGATGGTGTTGCCGCAGACGTTCACCGGCACGTCGATCGGCACCTCGACGTGGTTGCCGGAGGCGACGCCCGGCGAGTCCGAGGCGTGACCGCCGGCGTGCGCGCCCCCGCGCGAGCCGTCCCGGCCGCCGGAGTCGCCGTATCCGCCGGAGTCCCCGTGTCCGCCGGAGGCACCGCCGCCCTGGTTGGCGCACGCGTTGCCCATCGCCGGGTTGAGGATGCCGACGACGTCGACCGTGTTGCCGCAGACGTTCACCGGCACGTGCACCGGAGCCTGCACCGTGTTGCCCGACAGTACGCCGGGCGAATCCGAACTCGAGCCGTGCGCGCCCGAGTCGGCGTGGGCGGTGCCGCCCGCGGCGGCGATCACGCCGGTGGCCGCCGCCATCGTCATCAGGCCCTTGCGGGTGACCTGTCGCATTTCCTGGATCCCTGCCTTGTCCTGGTCCCGTGGTACCGAGAATGCCGGGAATTCCGGCCTTGCCGTCGTTCCCCCGCCCCGAAGGCCCCTCGAAGGTCCCTCGAAAGGCCGTTGAAAGGCCGTCGGCCCCGGAGCGCATGGCGTGCGCTCCGGGGCCGGCGGACTCAGACCCTCATGGGGCGAGGCACAACGTCACTTGTTGATGCAGACGTTGCCGAAGGCGGGGTTCAGCAGACCGATCACGGAGATCGTGTTGCCGCAGACGTTCACCGGCACGTGCACGGGAACCTGAACGACGTTGCCGGAAAGGACGCCGGGCGAGTGCACGGCGGCACCCTGGGCACCGGAGTCGGCGACGGCCATGCCCGCGCCCGCGAGAACCAGACCACCGGTGGCTGCCGCGGCGGCGACGACCTTCTTGAGCATTGTTCCTCCTAGTTGGCAAACGCGATCCCAAATTACCGATCGCATCACCTGTAACGAGGAGGGAGTAATCAGGCTACGAGCTTATGAGCGCATTCACTCTTCCCGGTCCACTTCCGCACGCGCGGTCGAATACCGTCGCGCGCGGAAGTCGCGTTTCTCCGGGACGAATCAGGACGCGTCGATGAAGCGGTCGAGCACCCGCACGCCGAACCGCAGTCCGTCCACCGGCACCCGCTCGTCGACGCCGTGGAACATGCCCGCGAAGTCCAGCTCCGGCGGCAGCTTGAGCGGCGCGAAGCCGAAGCCCCGGATGCCGAGGTCGTCGAAGGACTTGGCGTCCGTGCCGCCGGAGAGCATGTAGGGGATCGCCTTCGCGGCCGGGTCCTCGGCCACCAGAGCGGACTGCATCGCGTCGACCAGCGCGCCGTCGAAGGTGGTCTCGACGGCCTTGTTGGCGTGCACGTCCTCGCGCCGCACCGCTGGTCCGAGGATCCGGTCGATGTCGGCGAGGAACTCCTCCTCGTGCCCGGGCAGGAAGCGCCCGTCGATGTGCGCGGTGGCCTCGCCGGGGATGACGTTGACCTTGTAACCCGCGCCGAGCTGGGTCGGGTTGGCGGTGTTGCTCAGGGTCGCGCCGATGAGCTTGGCGATGCCGCCGAGCCTGGCGATCGTCCCGTCCATGTCCTCCGGGTCCAGCTCGGTGCCGAGCGCGTCGCCGAGTTCGTCGAGGAAGGCCCGGGTCGTCTTGGTGACGCGGACGGGGAACTTGTGCCGGCCGAGGCGCGCGACGGCCTCGGACAGCTCGGTGATGGCGTTGTCACGGTGGATCATCGACCCGTGCCCGGCGGTACCGGCCACGGTCAGCTTCATCCAGTGGATGCCCTTCTCGGCCGTCTGGATCAGGTAGAGGCGGCGCTGCTCGCTCACGGTGAAGGAGAAGCCGCCCACCTCGCTGATCCCCTCGGTGACGCCCTCGAAGAGGTCGGGATGGTTGTCGACCAGGTGACGCGCGCCGTACGTGCCGCCTGCCTCCTCGTCGGCGAGGAACGCCAGCACGATGTCCCGCGGCGGCTTGCGCCCGCTGCGCAGCCGGTCGCGGACGACCGCGAGGGTCATCGCGTCCATGTCCTTCATGTCGACCGCGCCGCGCCCCCACACGCACCCGTCGGCGATCTCCCCGGAGAAGGGGTGGTGGGTCCAGTCGTCCGCGTTGGCCGGGACGACGTCGGTGTGGCCGTGGATGAGCAGCGCGGGCCTGGACGGGTCCTCGCCCTCGATCCGGGCCACCGTGGACGCGCGTCCGGGGTGGGACTCGAAGATCTTCGGTTCGAGTCCCACTTCGGCGAGCTTCTCGGCGACGTACTCGGCGGCCTTGCGCTCGCCCGGCCCCGAGTGGTCGCCGTAGTTGCTGGTGTCGATCCGGATCAGCTCGCGGCAGAGGTCGACGACCTCGTCCTCGCCGGTGACGCTCCTGGCCGTGCCCGAGTCGCTCACGTGGTTCCTCCCGCTGTCACTGCTGGTGTCAGTGCTGACGTCACTGCTGGTGGGTCCCCCTCATCCTCCCCCTCCGGCCGTCCGCGCCCAAGGAGGGGGTGATCGGCCACCCCGGAAAGCCTGGTAATGTTTACGTCGTCGCCGCGGGCAACGCCCCGCACAACAGACACCTTGTCCGGGTGGCGGAATGGCAGACGCGCTAGCTTGAGGTGCTAGTGCCCTTTATCGGGCGTGGGGGTTCAAGTCCCCCCTCGGACACCAGTACCAATACCAGTCGAGACCCCTGCTGAGCAGGGGTCTTCTGCGTTCCGGCACCGGTTCAGCACTTCGGCGAGCGGGCACAATGGCCGCCATGACGACGCGTTCCTGCCCCTGCGGACTGCCCGACCCGTACGAGAAGTGCTGCGGCCGTTTCCACTCGGGGGCGGCTTCGGCGCCGACCGCCGAGGCCCTGATGCGCTCGCGCTACAGCGCCTTCGTGCGCCTGGACGCGGGGTACCTGCTGCGGACCTGGCACCCCGGGACGCGACCGGAGCGCCTCGACCTCGATCCGGGCACGCGGTGGACCGGCCTTGAGATCCTGGGCACGGGCGACGGGTCCGCCTTCCACTCCGCCGGGACCGTGACGTTCCGGGCGTCCTACCGGGGTGGCTCGCTGCACGAGCGGAGCCGGTTCGAGCGGGTCGACGGGGCGTGGGTGTACGTGGACGGGGACGTCCTCGGCTGACGCCTCCGCCGGCGCCGCTCAGGGCGCCAGGATGTCCAGCTCCTGAAGTGCCCCCACCGTGATCTCCCGGGTCAGCGCCTCCGCGCGCTCGGCGTCACGGGCGCGGACCGCCTCGGCGACCTGGACGTGCAGGGTGACGGCGGCCGGGTCGGGGTCCTCGAACATCACGTCGTGGTGGGTGCGGCCGGCCAGGACCTCGGCGACGACGCCGCCGAGCCGGGCGAACATCTCGTTGCCGGAGGCGGTCAGGATGACGCGGTGGAAGGCCACGTCGTGGAAGAGGTACTCCTCGAGCCGGTGACCGCGTGAGTTGGCGACCATGCCGAGCGCGCACTCGGTCAGCTCGGCGCACTGCTCCGGCGTGGCGAGGCGTGCCGCCAGGCCCGCCGCGACGGGTTCGATCGCCGATCTCAGCATGGTGAGGGAGCGAAGCTGCCGGGGGCGTTCGGTGCCGGCCAGGCGCCAGCGGATGACCTGCGGGTCGTAGACGTTCCACTCGCACTCGGGCAGGACGGTGACGCCCACGCGGCGGCGCGACTCGACGAGGTGCATGGACTCCAGCACCCGGACCGCCTCGCGCATCACGGAGCGCGACACCTCGAAACGCTGGGCGAGTTCGTCCGTGCGCAAAACGCTGCCCGCGGGGTATTCGCCCGCTGTGATGGCGGGGCCGAGGGTGTCAAGTACGCGGCCGTGCAGCCCCCGGCCCGATGTGCTCATGCACTCAGCGTACGGGGCACGTCACGGGAATAAAAAGTCAGACTTATATGTCACAGACTCTTGAAGTCGTCGTACCTAATGGGTTTCAGTTACGTCGACATCACATGTCGACGAAGACAGCAGACAGCGAGAGTGCGATGCAGCAACTGCACACCCCCCACGTGGTCGTGGTCATGGGCGTGGCGGGCACGGGAAAGACCACCATCGGCCCCCTGCTCGCGGCGCGGCTCGGCGTTCCCTACGCCGAGGGCGACGACTTCCACCCCCCGGCCAACGTCGCCAAGATGACGGCCGGCACCCCGCTCACCGACGAGGACCGGCGGCCCTGGCTGGACGCCATCGGCGGCTGGGCGCACGGGCGTGCCGGGCTGGGCGGGGTGGTGAGCAGTTCGGCGCTGAAGCGGTCGTACCGCGACCGGCTGCGGGCCGCTGCTCCCGGTGTCGTCTTCGTGCATCTCACGGGCAGCCGTGAACTGATCGAGGACCGGATGTCTCACCGGCAGGGCCACTTCATGCCGACCGCCCTGCTGGACTCCCAGTTCGCCACGCTCCAGCCGCTCCAGCCGGACGAGGCGGGAGTCGCGGTGGACGTCGCCGGCACCCCCGAGGAGATCACCGAACGGGCGATGAACGCCCTGAAGGGTCTTCCCGAGCCGGCCCGGTAACCCCCCGGCACCTCCCCCCTGGGGGCGTGCCGCCTCCCGCGCGCACGGCCCCGGTCTCCCCCGAATCCGCATCACCGCAAGGGAACCACCGTGACCAGACTCAGCTTCGAGATGCTGGCAGCGGACACCGTCGAGCCGATCACCTCGGCAGGACATGCCCAACTGGGCATCGCCGTGCTCCTGGGCATCGCCGTCATCGTCCTGCTGATCACCAAGTTCAAGCTGCATGCCTTCCTGTCGTTGACCATCGGGTCACTGGCGCTCGGCGCGTTCGCCGGTGCGCCGCTGGACAAGGTCATCACCAGCTTCACCGCCGGGCTCGGCTCCACCGTCGCGGGCGTCGGCGTCCTGATCGCCCTAGGCGCGATCCTCGGCAAGATGCTCGCCGACTCCGGCGGCGCCGACCAGATCGTGGACACCATCCTCGCCAAGGCGACCCCGCGTTCCATGCCGTGGATGATGGTGCTGATCGCCTCCGTCATCGGGCTGCCGCTGTTTTTCGAGGTCGGCATCGTCCTGCTGATCCCGGTCGTGCTGATGGTCGCCAAGCGCGGCAACTACTCCCTGATGCGGATCGGCATCCCGGCCCTGGCCGGTCTGTCCGTGATGCACGGCCTGGTCCCGCCGCACCCCGGCCCGCTGGTCGCGATCGACGCGATCGGTGCCAACCTCGGTGTGACGCTCGCGCTGGGTGTGCTGATCGCCATCCCCACAGTGATCATCGCCGGTCCGGTGTTCTCGAAGTACGCGGCCCGCTGGGTGGACGTTCCCGCCCCCGACCGCATGATCCCGCAGCGCGCCTCCGAGGAGCTGGAGAAGCGCCCGGGCTTCGGCGCCACCCTGGCCACGATCCTGCTGCCGGTCGTGCTGATGCTGCTCAAGGCGCTCGTCGACATCATCGTCGACGACCCGGAGAACCTGGTGCAGCGCACCTTCGACGTCATCGGCAACCCGCTGATCGCCCTGCTCGTCTCCGTGATCGTCGGCATCTTCACGCTGCTGCGGCCCGCCGGGTTCGGCAAGGACCGGCTGTCGGGCCTGGTGGAGAAGGGCCTCGCACCCATCGCCGGCATCCTTCTGATCGTCGGCGCGGGCGGTGGCTTCAAGCAGACGCTGATCGACTCCGGCGTGGGCCAGATGATCCTGGAGATCTCCAAGGACTGGTCGATCCCCGCCCTGCTGCTGGGCTGGCTGATCGCGGTGGCGATCCGGCTGGCGACCGGCTCGGCGACCGTGGCGACCATCTCGGCGGCCGGTCTGGTCGCGCCGCTGGCGGCCGACATGTCGACCGCGCACGCCGCCCTGCTGGTCCTGGCCGTCGGAGCGGGCTCGCTCTTCTTCAGCCACGTCAACGACGCCGGCTTCTGGCTGGTGAAGGAGTACTTCGGCCTGGACGTCGGTCAGACCATCAAGACCTGGTCCGTCATGGAGACGGTCATTTCGGTGGTCGCCGGTGGCCTGGTCCTGCTGTTGTCCCTGGTCATATAGCCGCCCGGCCGACGGGACACTGCCGACGGGACATTGCCGACGGGGCATTGAGGAGTACGACGATGACGACCCACCCTCTCTTCGACATCGGCGGGCGCACGGCCCTGGTGACCGGTTCCAGCCGGGGCATCGGGCTGGCCCTGGCCCGCGGCCTCGCGGAGGCCGGCTGCCGGGTGGTCCTCAACGGACGCGACGGCGACCGCCTCACCAAGGCCGCCGCCGACCTGCCCGGCGAGGTCCACACGGCGGCGTTCGACGTGACCGACGGTCCGTCCGTGGCGGCCGGGATCGCGGAGGTCGAGGAGCGGGTGGGTCCGCTCGACATCCTGGTCAACAACGCCGGCATGCAACTGCGGGCGCCTCTGCTGGAGTTCGCGGACGCCGACTGGCACCGCCTCCTGGACACCAACCTCACCAGCGCCTTCCTGGTGGGCCGGGAGGCCGCGCGCCGGATGACGGAGCGCGGCCGCGGCAAGATCGTCAACATCTGCTCGCTGCAGAGCGAGGTGGTCCGCCCGGGCATCGCGCCCTACGCGGCCACCAAGGGCGCCCTGAAGATGCTCACCAAGGGCATGTGCGCGGACTGGGGCCCGCACGGCATCCAGGTCAACGGGCTCGGTCCCGGCTACATCGAGACCGAGCTGACGCGGCCCCTCGTCGAGGACGATGAGTTCAGCGCCTGGGTGCGCCGGCGCACTCCGGCCGGGCGCTGGGGTCGTACGGAGGACTTGGTGGGCGGGCTGCTGTTCCTCGCCTCGCCCGCCGCGGACTTCGTCGGCGGACAGATCCTGTACGTCGACGGCGGAATGACGAGCGTCCTGTGAACGCCGCGCTCGCCCCCGGGGAGGCGGCTTCGATGCTCGGTTGCGTGATCCACGGCGCGGGCGACCTGCGGGTGGCGGAACTGCCCGCCGTGCGCCCCGGCCCCGGCCAGGCGCTGGTCGCCGTCCATTACGGCGGCGTGTGCGGCTCCGACCTGCACTACTGGCGGCACGGCGGCGTCGGCGACTTCCGCCTGAGGGAGCCGATGCTGCTCGGGCACGAGGTGGTCGGGACGGTCCTGGCGTACGGCTCCCCGAAACCGGACGCGGACCTGCCCGACGCGGACCTGCCGGACGCGGACCTGCCGGACGCGGACCCGCCGGGCCCGGCTGCCGGTACGGCCGTCGCCGTGCATCCGGCGACCCCGTGCGGAGTGTGCCCGGAGTGCGTGGACGGGCGGCGCAACGTCTGCCGGGACACCCGGTACCTGGGCAGCGCGGCCCGTTTCCCGCACGTCCAGGGCGGTTTCGCGGCGCGGATCGTCGTCCCCGCCGACCAACTGCGCCCCCTCCCGGCCGGCCTGGACCCGCGTCGCGCCGCCCTCGCGGAACCGCTCTCCGTCGCGCTGCACGCCGTACGCCGGGCCGGGGATCTGAGCGGCCGGCACGTGCTGGTCACCGGCGCCGGGCCGATCGGCGCCCTGGTGGTCGCGGCGGCGAAGGCGGCGGGCGCGGCACACGTGACGGTGACGGACCTGCTGCCCGCGGCTCTGGAGTACGCGCGGGCCGTCGGCGCCGACTCCCTCGTACGGGCCGACGACCCGGACGACTCCGGTTGGCCGGTGGAAGTGGACGCGGCGATCGAGGCGTCCGGGGTGGCCGCAGGTCTCGACACCTGTCTGCGGCTGGTGAGGCGCGGCGGCGTGGTCGTCCAACTCGGCATGCTGCCGCCCGGGCAGAGCCCCTTCGCGGGGAACCTGGTGGTGAGCCGGGAGATCGAGCTGCGCGGGGCGTTCCGCTTCGACGGCGAGTTCGACGAGGCGCTGCTGCTGCTCGCGGCCGAGCCCGCGTTCGACGCGCTGGTCAGCGCGGTGGTGCCGGTGCGGGACGCGGAGTCGGCGTTCGAACTGGCCGCGGACCGGAGCCGGTCCTGCAAGGTGCTGCTGGACTTCGCCGCGGAGCCCGCCGACGCGGAGCCCTTCGACGCTGAGCCCGCCGCCGCCGAGCCCGACGCCTGACGGTCACCGAGGGAGCGGTCCGGGAGGGCGGCGCTGTCGTACGCGCCGCCCCCGACCCGCCCCCGACCCGCTCACGCGACGACCCTGCGTGCGCGTCCCCGTGCGGGTCAGGAGGACGCGGCCTTGTCCAGTTGGAACGCCTCGTTGCCCTGGCCGATGCGGGCGTGCCGCTCGGGTGCGCGCGAGCGCAGGACGAGGCCCTGCACCACGCCGGCGACCGCGGCGAGGCCGATGATGCCGGGCAGCACCCAGCTCAGGGCGGAGTCGGGTCCCGCGCCGACGAGGACGTCGAAGTCCTTGACGGTGTAACCGGCGATCACCAGCAGGGCGACGCCCGCGACGGCGGAGGTGACCAGGCGCACGCCCTGGGCCCCCGCGGCGCCGCGCCGGACGAAGAAGGCGACGACGGAGAACGAGGCCGCGGCCATCAGCACGATCACCCCGAGGGCACCGATGTTGCCGCCCCAGGTGAACAGGTGCAGTACGGGCTGGGTCGGGTCGCCGTTCGGCTTGTCGTCGGCGATCGCGAACCCGACGACCACGACCGCGGACACGGCGGTCTGAAGCAGCGACCCGGTGCCCGGCGCGCCGCTGGAGCCGCTGGTCCGTCCGAAGGCGGCGGGCAGCAGGCCCTCGCGACCCATGGCGAAGGCGTAGCGGGCGACGACGTTGTGGAAGCTGAGCAGCGCGGCGAACATGCCGGTGACGAACAGGACGTGCAGCACGTCGGTGAAGGTGCCGCCGAGCCGTGACTCGGTCAGGAAGAACAGCAGTCCGGCGCTCTGTTCCTGTGCGGTGCCGACGATCTTGTCGGGCCCGGTGGCCACGGTCAGGGCCCAGCTACTGAGCGCGAAGAAGACCGCGACCCCGCCCACTGCCAGGAACATGACACGCGGTACCAGCACGTGCGGCCGGCTGGTCTCCTCGGCGTACACGGGCGCCTGTTCGAAGCCGAGGAAGGCGGCGATGCAGAAGCAGAGCGCGGTCCCGACACCGGCGCCGGTCAGCGTGTCCGGGTTGAAGGCGTGCAGCGAGAGGCCCTGCGCCCCCGGATCGGCGACGGCGGCGATGTCGAACACCACCACCAGGACGACCTCGATGAGCAGCAGGACACCCAGCACGCGCGCGTTGACGTCGATCTTCAGCCAGCCCAGCGCGCCGACGGCGAGCACGGCCAGCAGGGCCGGAATCCACCAGGCCACATCGAGGTCGGCGTAGGTGGACAGGAGCCCGGACACCTCGAAGCCGAAGATGCCGTAGATGCCGACCTGGAGGGCGTTGTAGGCGACCAGCGCGACCAGGGCGGCGCCCGCGCCGGCGGTGCCGCCCAGTCCGCGGGAGATGTACGCGTAGAAGGCGCCCGCGTTGTGGACGTGCCGGCTCATCTCGGCGTACCCGACGCTGAAGAGGATCAGCACCACACCGAGCACCACGAAGAGCAGAGGCTGTCCGACGATGCCCATGACCGCGAAGGTGGTGGGCATGACGCCCGCGACCACCATCAGCGGGGCGGTGGCGGCGAGCACGGACAGGAGGAGTCCGCCCGTGCCCAGCCGGTCGGCGCGCAGCGCGCGCTCCTCCCCCTTGAAGGTGCTGATGGCGCCACCGCTCGCGGATCTGCTCGTGTTCGAACTGCCCGTGGTCATCGCAGGACGTCCTTCTTTCGTGTCGGTGGTGTGGGTGGTGTGGGTGGTGTGCGTCGGGTCGTCGGGTCGTCGGGCGGTCAGGCCGTGCCCAGCGCGCCTGCCCGGGCGGCACGGAAGGCGGAGACCGGGTCGCGGTCCGGGTACGACCACGGCGCGGGCGTGGCGTGCTCGCCGATTCGGTGGAAGAGGGCGGCGGCCTCGGCGCCGCGGCCCTCACAGGACTTGGCGTGGGCGAGGAAGTTGAGGTCGATCAGCCGGCGCGGGTGGCCGTCCTGCTCCCACTCCAGCCACCAGTCGAAGGCCGCCTTCATCACCAGCCGGGCGCGCCGGCCGACCCAGTGGCCACAGGCGTTCGGGTCGGTGGACTCGTGGCCGGCGGCCGCCAGTACGCGGTAGCGCTCGGCGTGCGCGACGACGGGGAGGATGGCCAGCGGGGAGTCGGCGGGGGCCTGCTCGGCGGCCCAGGTGGCGAAGTCGTACACCTCGTGCAGCGGGTCGGGACCCCCGTCGCCGCCGCGCTCGGCGAGCCGGGCCACCATCAGGTGATGGGCGTGATGGTGATCGGCGTACCGTGCTCGCACCTCGTCGAAGACACGGACGACGTCGGCGTCGGCGCCCAGCGAACGCTCCAGCATGAGCAGGCCGAGCCAGGGCGTGGGATCGTCCGGCACGAGGGCGGCGGCGTCCCGGCACCCCTCGCGGACCCGCGCGGGCTTCTCCTTGCCCCGCAGGGCGCGGTGGACCAGGGCGAGGGCAAGCAGGACGGACGCGTCGGCGGAGTCGGGTTCGGCGAGCAGCCACTCGCGGGCCCAGGGCGCGCAGTGGGGCTCCCCGGCGAGTACGGCCACCCGGTGCCCGCGGCGGTCCCAGTCGTCACCCGTGTGGACCAGCAAGGAACGGACGGACTGCCATCGTCCCTGGGCCAACGCGGCGCGGACGGCAACGAGTTCGGCGTCGTCGAGGGCCTCGTCGAAGGCTTGGGCCGCGCGTTTGCGGCCGCGGCCGAGGGGAGGCGGAGGTGGGGACACCGCGGGAAACTTCCTCACGCGACGCGGTAGGTCGTCGTAGCCGGATTGCCATGACCGGAATGCCATGAACTGATCGCCATGAACTGATTGCCATGAACTGATCACGCACAGCAAACCGGCAGCCAAGGCTTGACGTCAAGAGGAATCGCTCCGTTACACGCGTCAACTCGTGTGACACCAGGGGAACTTGTCACCGAACCCGCCCTCTCCCCCACCCCGAATGCGCCACTCGCCCGGCACCCGGCGCCCGCCCGCACTAGAGTCGTCCCCGACGCACCCCGTGACCCGACTGACGATCGAGGTACGCAGCGTGTCGGTTCTGGTTCTGGTTCTCGCCGTGAGCGCCGCATGCTGTCTGGGCTTCGGTTTCGTCCTCCAGCAGAACGCGGCCCAGCGCGCTCCGCTGGGCGACTTCCTCTCGCCCCGCCTCCTGCTCGACCTGGTGCGGGTGCCACGCTGGCTGGCCGGCATGGGGCTGATGGTGGCCGGCATGGTACTGGGCGCGATCGCCCTGGGCGGCGGTGAACTGACCCTCGTCGAGCCGCTTCTGGCGACGAACCTCCTCTTCGCCCTCGCCCTCTCCCGCATCCAGACCCGGCAGCCGCTGGGCCGCCAGGGCTGGGCCGGACTCGCGCTGCTCGCGGGCGGCGTGACGGCGTTCATCCTGGCCGGTGAGCCGCGCGGCGGCAGCGCGGTGACCGACCCGGTGCGGCACTGGCTGATCGTCGGCGTGATGCTTGGCCTGGCCCTGCTGCTCACGCTGTGCGCCGGCCGCTTCCGGCTGACCTGGGGCCCGATGCTGCTGGCCCTGGCCGCCGGTCTGCTGTACGGGGTGCAGGACGGGTTGACCCGGGTCAGCGGCCGGCGCTTCGCCGCGGGCGGCTTCGCCGAACTCCTGACGGGCTGGCAGCCGTACGCCGTGGTGATGCTCGGCGTCACCGGCCTGGTCCTGGTCCAGAGCGCCTTCGAGACGGCGCCCCTGCGCAGGTCGCTGCCCGCCCTGACGGCGGCCCAGCCGCTCGCGGGCATCGCCTGCGGGGTCGGTTTCCTCGGCGACCGGCTGCACACCGACACCGGGGCCCTCGCGGCGGAGGCGGGCGGTCTCGCGGCGGTCGTGGCGGGCATCGTCCTGCTGGGCATGCACCCGGCGATGCCCCAGGGCACGGGCGAGAGCGGGCACGAACGGGCCCTGCAACGACGCTGACGGGCCGGACGCGCTTGGATGGCGGCATGAGCGCTGCTGACGAGATCCTCGACATCGTCGACGAGAACGACCGCGTCGTCGGCCAGGCCCTGCGGGGCGACGCGTACGCACGGGGGCTGCGCCACCGCTGCGCGTTCGTGTGGGCCCGGGACCCCGAGGGGCGCGTCTTCGTCCACCGCCGCACGGCGACGAAGCTGGTGTTTCCCTCCCTGTACGACATGTTCGTCGGCGGGGTGGTGGGCGCGGGCGAGTCCTACGACGACGCGGCGCTGCGGGAGGCGGAGGAGGAGCTGGGGGTGAGCGGGCTGCCGCGGCCCGAGTTCCTCTTCAAGTTCCTGTACGACGACGGCGCCGGGCGGACCTGGTGGTCGGCGGTGTACGAGGTGCGCTGCGAGGGGCCGGTGTCTCCGCAGGTGGAGGAGGTGGCCTGGCACGGGTTCCTGCCGGAGGCGGAGCTGGAGCGACGGCTCGGCGAGTGGGAGTTCGTGCCGGACGGTTTGTCGGCGTATGCGCGGCTGCGGGCTTGGCGGGGGTGACGGGGTTTTGGGGCCGGCGCTGGCCGGGTGCCGCCCTCTTTGGGACGGGTGCCGCCCTGGGGGTACCTCCCAGGCCGTTCAGGCACTGGGGGAGGCACGATTGCCCGCGGTTGGGGCGGGCGGGCGACCGCCCGTGGCGGGAGGCGTGCGGGCGGCTGGGTGTGGCGGGGGCGGCGGCTGGGTGTGGGTGGGGTGGGTGGTGGCGGATAGGGTCCGGGGGTGAGCGAATTTGTGCGGAACGTCCGGCTGTGGTTTGCGCCCGAGGAGGTCCGGCAGGAGGGCGGCACCCCCGACTACCGGTTCTCGCTGGCGAACGAGCGCACGTTCCTGGCCTGGCTGCGCACCGCCCTCGCCCTGATCGGCGGCGGGTTCGCGGTGGATCAGTTCCTGCCCGACCTGCGCTGGGGCTGGCGCGTGGGGCTCGCGCTGGCGTTGCTCGCGGCCGGTGTGCTGTGCTCGCTGCGCGCCGTGAACCACTGGGTGCGCTGCGAACGCGCCATGCGCCGGGGCGAGAGCCTTCCCGTCTCCCGCTTCCCGGCCCTGCTCAGTCTGGTCGTCGCGGTGGTCGCCGTGGTCATGGTCGTCGTGGTCCTCACCGGCTGGGAGGGCTGAGCGTGAGCGGCGGCGCCGACGCGGCATCCCCGGGCCGCGACCCCGGGCTCCAGCCCGAGCGCACCCGGCTCGCCTGGCGCCGTACCACTCTGTCCGGCACGGTCGTCGCCGTACTCGCCGCCAAGGCCGCGCTGCACGGCGGCGCGACGGCCGCCTCGGTACTCGCGGCCGCCCTGTGCTGCGCCCTCTGGCTGGCCTTCCTGCGCATCGCCCACGGCCGCATCCGCACCCTCGCCTCGGCGAACCGGCCCCGCGCCCTCACCCCGGCCCACGCCACGGCGGCGACCCTGTGCACCGCGGCCCTCGCGGTCTGCGGCGCGTTCCTCGTCCTCTGAGGCCCGGCAGGCGGGTGCGGCCGGGCCGGTGAGCCCGGTGTCCACGCCCGTAACGCCGATCACGTTCCGCCGACCCACTGGACGACATACCGACTGGTCGGCATCATATGTCGGGTACTGTTCACCTGCCGTAGGGAGCGACGATGAGCCCCGACCACCCGCCCGGACTCGATCTCGACCGGTTGCGCGGCCTGCTCGACCGCGAGCGGCCCGGCCTGGTGACCGGCGCGCTGTCCGGCCGGCTGATCGAGGGTGGCCGGTCGAACCTCACCTACGCGGTCTCGGACGGCACCGCCCGCTGGGTCGTACGACGCCCCCCGCTCGGCCACGTCCTGGCCACGGCGCACGACATGAGGCGCGAGCACCGGGTCATCAGCGCCCTGCACCCCACCCACGTACCGGTCCCGCGTCCGGTGCTCCTCTGCGAGGACGACGAGGTCCTCGGCGCGCCCTTCTACGTCATGGAGTTCGTCGAGGGCACCCCGTACCGCACCGCCGAACAGCTCACCCCCCTCGGCCCCGAGCGCACCCGCGCCGCCGTGCTGAACCTCGTCGACACCCTCGTCGGCCTGCACGCGGTGGACCCCGCCGAGGTCGGCCTCGCGGACTTCGGCCGCCCCGAGGGCTTCCTGGACCGCCAGTTGCGCCGCTGGGCCAAGCAGCTCGACGCGTCCCGCAACCGCGACCTCGCCGGCATCGACGAGCTGCACGCCACCCTCGGACGTGAGCTGCCCCCCTCCCCCGCCGCGACGGTCGTGCACGGTGACTACCGCCTCGACAACGTCCTGATCGGCGGCGAGAACGACGACATCAGGGCGATCCTCGACTGGGAGATGTCCACGCTCGGCGACCCGCTGACCGACCTCGGCCTGCTGGTGATGTACAGCATGCCGCTCGGCCTGCCGGACTCCCCCGTCTCCACCACCGCCCGGGCCCCCGGCCACCCCGCCCCCGCCGAGCTGATCGAGCGGTACGCCGCCCGCTCGGGGCGCGACGTGTCCGCCGTCGCCTGGTACACGGCGTTCGCGTGGTTCAAGCTCGCCGTGATCCTGGAGGGCATCCACTACCGCTACACGCTGGGCCAGACGGTCGGCCCCGGCTTCGACCGCATCGGCGATCTCGTCCCCGTCTTCATCGAGCACGGCCTGACCACCCTTCAGAAGGGCTGACCCGTCATGGACTTCGCGTACGACGCACGCACCGAGGAACTCCGCGCCAGGCTGCTCGCCTTCATGGACGAGCACGTCCACCCGGCCGAGCAGGTCGCCCACGAGCAGCGGGCCCTCCTCGCCTCCCCCTGGGACACCCCGCAGGTCGTGGAGGACCTGAAGGCCGAGGCCCGCCGCCAGGGCCTGTGGAACCTGTTCCTGCCCGACACCGACCACGGCGCGGGCCTCACCAACCTCCAGTACGCCCCGCTGGCCGAGATCACCGGCCGCAGCCCGCAGCTCGCGCCGACAGCGACGAACTGCGCCGCGCCGGACACCGGGAACATGGAGGTGCTGGCCCAGTTCGCCGACGAGGCGCAGCAGAAGCAGTGGCTGCAGCCGCTGCTCGCCGGGGAGATCCGCTCGGCGTTCGCGATGACCGAGCCGGACGTGGCCTCCTCGGACGCCACGAACATCACCACGCACATCGAGCGCGACGGCGACGAGTACGTCGTCACGGGCCGCAAGTGGTACATCTCCGGGGCGATGAACCCGGACTGCCGGATCTTCATCGTGATGGGCAAGACCGACCCGGAGGGCGAGGACATCCGCCGCCAGCAGTCGATGGTGCTGGTCCCGCGCGACACGCCCGGCGTCACCGTGAACCGGGCGATGCAGGTCTTCGGATACGAGGACCACTACCACGGCGGCCACGCCGAGGTGACGTTCGACCACGCGCGCGTGCCGGTGTCGAACCTGATCGGCGAGGAGGGCGGCGGCTTCGCCATCGCCCAGGCCCGGCTCGGTCCCGGCCGGATCCACCACTGCATGCGGCTGATCGGCATGGCGGAGCGGGCGATCGAGCTGATGTGCCGCCGGGCGGTGTCCCGCGACGCCTTCGGCAAGTCGCTGGCCCAGCAGGGCGTCGTCCACAACTGGATCGCGGACGCCCGGGTCACCGTGGAGCAACTGCGGCTCCTGGTGCTGAAGACCGCGTGGCTGATGGACACGGTCGGCAACCGGGGCGCGCACACCGAGATCCAGGCCATCAAGATCGCCACGCCCCGCGCGGTGGTCGACATCATCGACCGGGCCATCCAGTTGCACGGCGCGGGCGGCGTGAGCCAGGACTTCCCGCTGGCCGAGCTGTACGCCGGCGCCCGGACGCTGATGATCGCCGACGGTCCGGACGAGGTCCACCAGCGCTCGCTGGCCCGCCGGGAGATCAAGAAGTACCGCTGAGCGAGGCGGCGCCCCCGGAGCCCTCCGTGGCTCCGGGGCCCGTCACCTCCTCACGGACGCCTCACGGACACCTCGCGGACGCGTCACGGGCGCAGTGCGCGCAGCAGCAGGTCTGCGAGGTGGTCGGCGACCTCCTGCGGGCTGAGCGGGCCGTCTGGGCGGTACCAGGTCGACAGGTGGTGGATGGAACCGAAGTGGTAGTCCACCACCAGGTCGGCCGGGGTCTCCTTGGTGAAGACGCCGGCCCGCTGGCCCTCCTCGATGAGCGCGCGGAAACGCTCGTGGTAGCGCCGGCGCTCCGCGCGCACCTGCTTGTTCTTCTCCGGGCTGAGCTGGTGCATGGAGCGGAAGAAGATCGACGCGTCGTCGAGGTTGTCGATGGTCGTGACGACGACGTCGGCCGCCGCGTCCCGCACCCGCTTCTCGACCGGCTCGTCGGAGTCCGCGAAGGCGTCCAGGCGTTCCTGCTGGAGGCGCAGCACGCGCGCGTACACCTCGTGCAGGAGGTCGTCCTTGGAGCCGAAGTAGTGGTACAGCGCCCCCTTGGTGACGCCGGCCGCCTCCACGATCTCCTGTACCGAGGTGCGGTCGTAGCCCTGCTCGGCGAAGAGCCGGGTGGCGGCGGCCAGGAGCCGCTGCGGCACCGGAGTGCCGTCCCCGTCCGTGGTCCTGGGCACTGCCGTCACCTGCCTTTCCGTTTCAGTTTCCGTTCACTGTCCGTCCTGGTGCGTACGGGAACGCAGTTCCCGACGGAGGATCTTCCCACTCGCCGTCTTCGGCAGGTCGGGCAGGATCTCCACCTGGCGCGGGTATTTGTAGGCGGCCAGTCTCTCCTCGCAGTACGCGGCGAGTGCGTCCGGGTCCGCCCCGGCGCCCGGCCGGAGGCTGATGTAGGCCTTGACGGTCTCCCCGCGGTACCCGTCGGGCACGCCGACGACGGCCGCCTCGCGCACCGCCGGGTGGGTGTAGAGCACGTCCTCGACCTCGCGCGGCCAGACCTTGAAGCCGGAGGCGTTGATCATGTCCTTCTTGCGGTCGACGACGTAGAGCCACCCCTGGGCGTCCATGAAGCCGATGTCGCCGGTGCGCAGCTCGCCGCCGGGAAAGGTCTCGGCGGTGGCGTCGGGGCGGCGCCAGTAGCCGGGGACGACCTGCGGGCCGCTCACGACGATCTCGCCCTGTTCCCCGAAGGGCACCTCGGCGCCCTGCTCGTCGACGACGCGGACGATCGTCTCGGGGCCCGGCACGCCGACCGCGAGGGTCCCGGAGACGGGGTCGACCGGGGCCTCCAGGTGCGGCGGGACGGAGGCGCACGGCGCGGTGCACTCGGTGAGTCCGTAGCCGTTGCGGATGTACGGGCCGAAGCCCGCGCGGAACTTCTCCACCAGGGCGGGCGGCAGCGGGGCGCCGCCGGAGGAGATGTTGGCGAAGGACGCGAAGTGCTCGCGGGTGACGGCGGGGTGGGCGGCGAGCGCCATGAAGGCGGTGGACGGGCCGACCGTGTAGTGCGGCCGGTGCTCGGCGAACGCGTCCAGGACCACGCCCGCCTCGAAGCGGTACGCCAGGACGAGCGTGCCCACGCTGTTCAGGCAGGCGCCCAGCTCGCAGACCATGCCGGTGATGTGGAACAGCGGCGCCAGCGCGAAGTAGACCGGCTCCTCGGGCAGGCCGAGCCCGGTGCGCTGGCGCTCCGCGTTGTACATGATGTTGCGGTGGGTGTTGGTGGCGCCCTTGGGTGTGCCGCTGGTGCCCGAGGTGTAGCTGATGAGCGCGGTGTCTCCGGGTTCCGGATCGCGTCCCCGCGGAGCCTTGTGACCGGCGCGGGCCGCCTCCGTGAGGTCGTCGGCGTCGGTGGCGCCCGGCTCCACGCGCTCGAACGCCAGCACGCGCGCGTCCCCGCGGGTTTGGAAGTCCAACTCGCATCCCGTGAGCGCGATCCGCACCGGCGAGTCCGCGGCCGTCTCTCGTAGGTACGACTCCCAGGCCCGGTCGGAGCAGATCAGCGCGGCCACCTCGCCGTCCCGCAGGACGTGGCCGACCTCGCCCGATTTGTACATGGGGTTGACGGGCACGACGACCGCGCCCGCCTTCCAGGCGCCCAGCAGCGCGAGCACGAAGTGCGGGGAGTTCTGCAGCAGGACCGCGACCCGCTCGCCGCGCTCCAGTCCGCGCGCGGCGAGGTGCCCCGCGACGGAGTCGCTCAGCTCGTCCACCTCGCGGTAGGTGAGGCGGCCGTCGAAGTAGGCGAGGAAGGCGCGGTCGGGGGCCTCGGCGGCGGCCCGGCGCAGCGCGTGCACCAGGGAGGCGTCCGGGTCGAGCGGGGCCTTCTGGACGTCGGTCAGCAGGCCCAGCCAGGGCTTGGCCGCGTAAGGGGAGCCGGTCACCGGGCCGTCGCCTCCTCCCACTGCCGCTGGAGCCGGTTCATGCCGTGCAGCCAGCGGTCGGGCTCGGCGGCCCGCGCCTGGTAGTACTCGGCGACCTCGGGGTGCGGCAGGATCAGGAAGCGGTCCTCCTCGATGCCCTTGAAGAGGGCGTCCGCGACGTCCCCCGGCTCGATCGCGGTGGGCCGGAGCACCAGGTCGCCGGCGCTGCCGGTGGCGGCCAGCATGTCGGTGCGCACGCCCTGCGGGCAGATGGCGTGGACCTTGATCCCGCGGTGGCGGTACGTCAGGGACAGCCACTCGGCGAAGGCGTACGCGCCGTGCTTGGTCACGCTGTAGGGCGCGGCGCCGATCATGGTGAGCAGTCCGGCGGCCGAGACGGTGGAGACGAAGCGTCCGCTGCCGCGCTCCAGCCAGTCGGGGATCAGTTCGTGGGCCGCCCGCACGTGGGCCATGACGTTGACGTCCCAGGCCAGCGCCCAGACGGATTCCTCCGCGGCCTGCGAGCCCCCGGAGCCGACGCCCGCGTTGGCGCAGTACACGTCGACCGTGCCGCCGAGCGCTTCGCGGGCCTCGGTGACGATCGTCGAGGCGTCGCCGGGGACCGCGATGCCGCCGATCTCGTCGGCGACGGCCTCGGCCCGGCCGGCGTCCAGGTCGTTGACGACGACCCGGGCGCCCTCGGCGGCGAAGCGGCGGGCCAGCGCGGCGCCGATGCCGCCTCCCGCCCCGGTGACGACGACTCCGGCATCCTGCACGGCTTCCACCATCGGTCTCCTTCGACACGGTTCGGCACGGCTCGGGCACGGCGCGGGCAAGGCTCGCTCCCCGTTGCAAGCGCCAGACTAACCAGTCGGTATGTGCGACGGAAGAGGCGAACCGCGGTCTACTCCATTCCGCCCGGCCCGGGGCGCGGGTTAGCGTGCGTGCGCATGACACCCGCCGCGATCACGGAGGTCACCGCATGACGCTGTCCAGACGGAACCTGCTCGCCACGACGGCCGCGGTGGCGGCCGGCACCACCGCCGCCGCATCGGCGGGCACGGCACAGGCGGCACCCGCGGGGCACGGGGGCCACGGGGGCCGCCACCGGCTGCGCACCGGCTTCGAGCGTCTCGCCGACGGCGGCTACGCCCCGCTCGACGGGCAGAAGGTCGGCGTCGTCACCAATCCGACCGGCATCACCCGCGACGTACGCCACATCGTCGACGTCATGCACGCCGACGACCGCGTGGACCTGACCGCCGTCTTCGGCCCCGAGCACGGCTTCCGCGGCACCGCGCAGGCGGGCGGCTCCGAGGGCCGCTACGACGACCCCGCGACCGGGCTGCCGGTCTACGACACGTACCTGAAGAGCGGGCAGCCGCTCGCGGACGTGTTCACGGCGTCCGGCGTGGACACCGTCGTCTTCGACATCCAGGACGTCGGAGCGCGCTTCTACACGTACATCTGGACGCTGTTCGACTGCATGGAGGCGGCCTCGCTCGCGGGCAAGCGCTTCGTGGTCCTGGACCGGCCGAACCCGGTGACCGGGCGGGCGTCACTCGGTCCGATCCTGCACAAGGAGTTCGCGACCTTCGTCGGCCGGCAGCCGATCGCGCAGGCGCACGGCATGACGGTCGCCGAGCTGGCGCTGCTCTTCAACGGCGAGTTCCTTCAGTCGCCGGTGCCGCTGGAGACAGTGACGATGACGGGCTGGAGGCGCTCGGAGTTCTACGACGCCTCGGGACTGCCCTGGGTGCCGCCGAGCCCGAACATGCCGACGCCGGAGTGCGCGCTGGTGTACTCGGGGACCTGCCTCTTCGAGGGCACGAACCTCTCCGAGGGCCGTGGCACCACCCGCCCGTTCGAACTGCTCGGCGCCGAGGGCATCGACGGGAGCTGGGCCGCCGCCGCGAACGAGCTCCGCCTGCCTGGCGTGCGCTTCAGGGAGGCGTACTTCGCGCCCACCTTCTCCAAGTTCCAGGGCAAGACCGTCGGCGGTGTGCAGCTCCACGTGCACGACCGGGCCGCCTTCGATCCGGTGCGCACCGGCATCGCCCTCCTGGTGACCGCGCGGCGGACCTGGGACGGCTTCGCCTGGCGGTCGGACAACTGGATCGACAAGCTCACCGGCTCCACGCAGGTGCGCACGATGATCGACGCGGGCGCGGACACCGACGCGGTGGTGGACGGCTGGGAGAGGGAACTGGCGGCGTTCCGAAGGACGCGCCGCCAGTACCTGCTCTACCGCTGATCCCGCTGTCGGTGGGTCACCTGTGGGACGTGAACTCCACGACCTGCTGATAGGTCGGCCGGTTCTGCCAGCTAATGCCGCCGTGCTTGATGCCGCCGAGGGTGCGGTGGATCACCGAGTCGGCGCACCACTGGTCCCCGGCCGAGCAACTGTCGTCGCCGGGATAGACCTGGGCGGCCGTGCGGCCCGCCGCCTCCTTGAGGGTGGAGACCAGGGTGTCCCGGCAGGCGGCGAGGTCGCCGTCGCCGCAGTACGCGCGCGCCAGCGGGCCCTTGACGGGCTCGCCGAGCACGGCCCGGATGTCCTTGTCGACATAGCTCCACCAGCCGTACTGGAAGGCGCTGCCGGCGTGGGCGCCGGTCGGGCCGTGGGCGGCGGACGGGGACTCGTCGACGGGCAGGTTGCGGGTGAAGGCGGTGTACAGGTCGCTGCCGAGGCCGGGTTCGAACTCGGCCTTCACCAGCAGCGGCCACCAGGCGTCCAGGGTGCGGATCGCGTCGGCGTGGGCGTACTTCTTGGAGCCCGCCGAGGTCTCCGTGCGCAGGCCGCCCGCGGACAGCCACGCCTTGAGCCGGTCCACGGCCGTCATGGCCGCCGGGTCGGTCACCGGCGCGGAGTCGATCACCTTCAGCAGGTCGGGCACGACGTCCTCGGCCCGCAGGTCGGCGAGGCCCGCCTCGGCCATGGCCTTGACCAGCGCGGTGCGGGTGACGCCGCCGTCGGCGACCAGCCTCTTCACGCGGTCGTCGAGGAGGTTGCCGCGGTGGACGGAGCCGTTGCCCCAGGACGCGGCCGGGTAGTCCTTGGCCTGCTTGTTGTTCCAGGAGACGTAGTAGCCCTGGTCGACCGACTGCGGGTGGGCGGACGCGGCGGTGTACCGGGCGGTGTTGTCGGCCGGGTCCCAGCCCTGCCACTCGTATGCCTGCCGGGCCCAGACCGGGAACTCGGCGTCGACGTCGTCCGCGCGCACCGGGTTGTCGCCGCTGTTGTAGTACGCGGTGTGTTCGGAGTCGGCGTAGAACCAGTTGAACGTGTAGTTGATGTGCTGGACGGCGCTCTGGAAGCGCTCGGGGCCGTTGACGTAGTCCGGATCGTTCAGCATCTGGAAGCCGATGATGGAGTCGGCCTCGTGGAGGTACGAGGAGCGCAGGGTGGTGTAGGCGACCTTCTTGCCGCCGACCGTGGCGCGGTACTCGACCGGGCCGTACTTGGTGCGCCAGACGCGCATCGTGTAGGAGCCGGCCGCGGTGGAGTCGGCGACGGTCGGCTTCCAGGCGTTGTGGCGTTCGACCTTCTCCATCGGCGTGCAGGTGCCGCGGTAGAGGTAGTGGTGGTCGTCCTGGCACAGCTCGACCGCGTAGGTGTCGATGATGTCCTGGCCGGAGGTGGTGGCGCTCCAGGCGTAGTCCTGGCCGCGGCCGAGTTCGACGTACATGCTCAGGCCCGCGAAGGAGGCGCCGCGGGCGCTGATGCCGGGGCCCTGGATCTCCTGGAGCATGAGGAGCTGCGGCGCGAAGTAGCCGGTCTGCGGTCCGAATACGGCGACCGGGTGGCCGCTCGCGGTGTGCTCCCCGCTGACGACGAGGGCGTTGGACATGCCTCGCCGGGCCGATGTCATGGCCGTCTTCGCGGCGGTGGTGGAGGCGCCGGTCGCGCTCGCCGCGGCGGCGCTGCCCGTACGGTCGTACACCAGCGGCTCCGCCTCGAGGGACCCGGCGTCGGGCAGGGCGCGGCCCTGCGGGTCGTCCGGCGTGGGCAGGTACGGGAAGCTGCCGTCGTGCTGGGTGAGGACGGCCTCGGGGTCGTTGCGCTGGCGGAAGGACTCCCAGACCTTGGTGCCCTCGGCGACGCCGTACTTCTCCTGGGCGGCGAGGAGGGAGAGCGCGTTGTTGACCTCGCCGCCGCCCCCGGCGCCGAAGAGGGAGCCGATGACGGAGGCCAGCGCGATCAGGTCGGTGCGCTTGAAGTGCTCGATGGTGCCGGCGTTGGTGATGGCGTCCTTGTGGCCGGTCAGGACGTACTCGCCGGGGAAGTAGCGGCCCTTGTCGGAGGCGTCGATGTAGGCGTTGACGCCGGCGACGTAGGCGTCCACGTCGGCCAGGGCCAGCTCGCCGCGCTCACCTGCCTTGGCGGCGGCGCTCTCTATCTGCGCCTCGAGGTCGGCCTCGGTGTACGGGGCACTGCGCCAGAACTGCTGTTCCAGTCCCTGGTTTGCGGGGGCGCCGCCGGCGAAGGGGGTCAACTGACCCCGTCCGACGTGCCGGAAGAGGTCCATCAGCCACAGCCGGTCCCGGGCCGCCGCGTAGCCGGCGCCGAACTCGGTGCCGTAGCGGGTGGTGCCGGTGATGTGCGGCACACCGGTCTTCTTGTCGCGGACGATGGTCACGTCGTCGCGGCCGGCGGGGCGGACGGTGGAGGCGACCTGTCCGTCGGGGACGCCGAAGGAGGCGTCGTTGAAGAAGTCGTTGATCTTGTCGTTGGTGAGGGTGGAGTAGCCGGTGGCGAGGTCCGCGTAGGGGCCGAGCTGGTCCTCGGCGTGCGCGGGCTGGGTGCCGAAGGCCTGGTTGAGCAGGATCTGGGCGAGGGTGGCGTTGCCGTTCTGGCCGGGCGGCAGGATGTCGGAACACTGCCCTCCGCAGTGGTCGTTGGCCGCCGCCGCGGTGGCCGTGACCTCGGCGGTGTCTTCGGCGGTGTCTTCGCCGGCGGCCATCGCCGGGGAAAGCGGTGACAAAAGGCCGGCAATGAGGGCGCATACGGATGCGGACTTCAGGAACCCGTGGAAGCCGCGGGGAGTTCTCAGTCTGTCGAGGGCGTTGCGTGGGGTGCGCCGTTGCATGGCAGCTCCTCCCGACGGGGGTGTGGCGGGACGTTACCGCCGGTATCCCCGAGTTGGAAGATGAACATGCGTCACTTTTTGGAACGGGTGGATCGGCTTATGGCGGGCATCGGAAATCGGATGGAGCCGAATCGCCTGTCGATACGTCTATTCGGCGACGTCTGTACGACGACGCCGAAGTGACCCGAGTACAGGTGCAGGTGTGACGGAGGTGCAGGGCGATGGCCGGTTTCCGAAGTCTGGCGAGACAGGTCCGCGATCCACGGTGCGACCTGGCGCTGCGGCGCTATTCGCTGCGCAAGTGCCTTGAGCGTTTTGCCCCTTATGGGCACAGGGCGACCTGGGACCATCTCTGCTCCCGGGCCGGGTTCGGTCCCGAGGACCGCTCCCCCGACCCAGCGCGGCTCGTGGCCGCACTGGAGGAGCTGGAGGAGGCGCGTTCGGTGTGGCTGGCCTACGAGGTCGAGTTCGCCGAGCGGCGCAGGAAGGAGAAGCACGACGGGCTGCGCAGTCCGGGCAGTGTGGACGACTGGCACCGGCTGACCTGGGGCGGTTTCGGTGTGGCCTGGTGCGACGACCCCCGGGTCCATCCCGACGGACCGCTGGCGGAGGTGCTGCGCCGGCTGATCTCGGCGCTCGAGCGTGAACCGGGGTCCGTGTGCCCGGTGTGCGACGGGGAGCGCCTCGTCTGGACGTACGACCTGGACCACGAACCCTCGACGGGCCCCGTCTGCGCGGACTGCGGAATCCTCGTGCCGCGGCCCGTTCTCACCCCCGACGCGCCGGTGGACGCCCGGCGGAGCCGGTTGCTGATGACGGCGTAGCGCACCGCGGGGTGCCATGAGCCGGCGGGTGTTGTCAGTGGGGCCCGGCACCATGGGGGGATGGTGCAACTGTGTGTGAACGGGGCCCGCGGGGCCGTCGACGGTGCGGTGGTGCCGCTGTCGCCGGAGGCGCTCGCCGACTCAGTGGCCGCAGCGGTCGCCGCCGGGGCCACGGACGTCCACGTCCACCCGAAGACACCGTGCGGACAGGACACGTTGTCGCCGCGCGTGCTCGCCGCCACGCTGGAGGCGATACGGGCACGGGTGCCGACGTCGGTGCCGGTCGGCGTCACGACGGGCGCCTGGGCCGAGCCCGACCCGGCCGCCCGGATGGCCCGGGTACGGAGCTGGTCGGTGCTGCCCGACCACGCGTCGGTCAACTGGCACGAGCCGGGCGCCGAGCAGCTCGCCGCCGCACTGATGGAGCGCGGAGTGGGTGTCGAGGCCGGCGTCTGGTCCGGCACGGACGGGGCGGACCTGTTCCTGCGCTCACCGCTCGGGCCCCGGGTGCTGCGGGTTCTGGCGGAGGTCACGGACACCACCCCGGCGTCCGCTCCCGACTCGGCGCGCACCCTGCTCACCGCTCTCGGCACAGCCCACGGCCGCCCTGTCCTGCTCCACGGCGAGGACGCCGGCACCTGGCCGGTCCTGCGCCTGGCCGGCCGGCTGGGCCTGCCGACCCGCATCGGCCTGGAGGACACCCTGCTCCTGCCGGACGACCGCCACGCCACCTCCAACGCCGAACTGGTCGACGCGGGCATACGGGAGTGGACCTCGGCGCGGCGGGAGACGGGGCGTGGTCCGGTGGGGGGGTGAACGAGTGACCTCGACCCGACAAAACGGGACGAGACGGGACGGGAGATGACTCGGCGGGGCGGGACGCGACGGGGCGCGCTCGGGCGGGGCCACGACCGGGCGAGACCCGGCAGGGCAGGGCAGGACGGCGCCTGGCCCGGCGCGGGCACGACGAAGCGAGACCCGGCAGGGCCCGACGGGTGCGACCCGGCGGGGGCGCAACGGACCGGGACCCGGCGCGTGCACCACGGGTGTGTGCCCGAGACCCGGCAGACACACGACCTGGCCGAGACCCGGCAACAGCACGACGGGTGACCCGGCGCGGCGGGACGGAGCGGCGTCTGGGTCTGGGGCTGGGTCTGGGTGTCGGGTCGTCAGTCGCAGCACTCCGTGTCGCGGTCGCGGGGGCGGCTCGGGCGCTGTCGGTGGTTGGTGGGCTCACGATGCTCCACCATCAGGCGCGAGCCCGCGCGGCGTTCGCCGAAGGCGTCGTCGGGGTTGGACAGGACGCAGGTGTCCAGGGACAGGCAGCCGCAGCCGATGCAGTCGGTGAGGTGGTCGCGCAGCCGGTTCAGTTGCTTGATGCGCTCGTCCAGTTCGGAGCGCCAGGACTCGGAGAGCCGGGCCCAGTCGTCCCGGGTGGGCGTGCGCCCCTCCGGCAGTTCGGCGAGGGCTTCGCGGATCGTGGCCAGCGGGATGCCGACCCGCTGCGCCGCCCGCACGAAGGCGACCCGGCGCAGCGCGTCGCGGCCGAAGCGGCGCTGGTTGCCCGAGGTGCGTCGACTGCTGATCAGGCCCTTGGCCTCGTAGAAGTGCAGGGCGGAGACGGCGGCGCCGCTGCGGGCGGCGAGCTGGCCGACCGTGAGCTCTTGGATCTTCTCGGGAATCTGAGGCACCTCTCGAACCCTACCGACCCGGCCCGGCCACTCGCCCGGTCCGTTGACATGGGCTTCGCGGGCCACCATGCTAAGCAGTCGCTTAGACTAGTTCAGCATGGGAGGCCGGGACATGGCAGAGCCGAGGATCTTCGCGTCCGCCGACGAGGTGAAGGCGGCGGTGGGCGAGCAACTGGGGTACACCGACTGGCTGGAGGTCGACCAGAAGCGGATCGACCTGTTCGCCGAGGCGACCGGCGACCACCAGTGGATCCACGTGGACCCGGAGAAGGCCGCCGCGGGCCCGTTCGGCACCACGATCGCGCACGGCTATCTGACCCTGTCGCTGCTCCCGCTCTTCGGACCGCAACTGATCCGGGTCGAGGGCGTGAAGATGGGCGTCAACTACGGGACCAACAAGGTCCGTTTCCCCGCCCCCGTCCCGGTCGGCTCGCGGCTGCGCGCCACGGCGGCGATCACCGGCGTCGAGGACGTCACGGGAGGCATCCAGGTGAGCATCGCCTTCGTCGTGGAACGCGAGGGCGGCGACAAGCCGGTCTGCGTCGCCGAGTCCGTCTCGCGCTACTACGTCTGAGCGGCGCCGGACCCGGACGGGTCCCGCACCCCCACCATCCTCAGCACGAGGTCGGCGTAGAGCGCGCCGACCTCGTCGGGCGTCCGGGGGCCGTTCACGTTGAACCAGCGGGCCACGTCGATGCAGAGCGACAGCACGGCGAGCGTGGTGCCCTGGAGGTCCACGACCTCGAACTCGCCCGCGGCCACGCCGTCCTCGATGATGCCGCGCACCTCGGCGTCGCACTGCCGGCGCAGCGCGACGATCTCGGCACGGGCGTCGGGCCCGAGCGCGTCCAGCTCGTACTGCACCACGCGCGCGGTGGTGCGCCGTCCGGCGTGCCACCGTACGAAGGAACTCACCGCGTCGGCGAGCCGCTCCGCGGCGCCGCCCTCGCCCCGGGCCGCCGTCCGCAGGATGGCGAGCGCCCGGTCGTGGCCGATGCGGCTGATGCGGTGGAGCAGCTCTTCCTTGGTCTTGTAGTGGATGTAGAGCGCGGCCGGGCTCATGCCGGCCCGTCCGGCGATGTCGCGGGTCGTGGTCGCGTGGTACCCGCGCTCGGCGAACGCCTCCACGGCGGCGACCAGGAGTCGCCGGGCCGCGTCAGGCGTGACCTCTTCCCACGGCTCGATGTCGCCGCCCGTCGTCTCGGCCGCCGTACTCATCGCTTGTTCGCCCCTCTCGGTGACAGGAGCACCACCATACCGCCGAAGCTGAGCGGGCGCTTAGGGCCTGTCCGGCGATCAGGTCGCAGGAAAGACACGGCGCCCCATCGACGCTGCTGAGCGGGGTCTGGTGCGTGCAGATGCAAGGCGGAGGAGGGCGACAACGCAGAGCGTTGGCAACCGACGACAACGCCTGGGGCCCCTCCCACGCCCTTAAGGCAGTGGGGGAGTGCGCGCCAGACCCCGCGTCTGCGACAGGATCCGCCGGGCAGGCCCTAAGGGCGCTGTCCGGCAGGGGTGCCGCCCGGCTGCTGGAAGGGGTCGTGCTCGACCAGGATCTTGTCCAGGCGCGCCTGGTCCACTCTGCTCACGATCTGCACCACCTCCTGACGGTCCCGGATGATCTTGGCCAGCGTGAAGGCCGAGGTGACGAGGTACAGGACGGCGATCGCGAGGAAGGCGCGCACCCAGGCGTCGGCCTGGAGCTGGTAGATGCCGATGGCGGTGGCGGCCATGGCCACCGCGAACGACGCGACGGCCTGCCCGTAGAAGGCCGCCGTGTTCTGCTGCTTGACCGGTGTGTCACTCATGGGGACAAGGGTCGGCGGATGTGGCCGGGACCACATCCGCCGAGATACTCAGTTGGGGTACTCAGAACGCCGAAACCCCGGTCAGCGCACGCCCGATGACCAGCTTCTGAATCTGGCTGGTGCCCTCGTAGAGGGTCATCACGCGGGCGTCGCGCAGCAGTTTTCCGGCCGGGTACTCGTCGATGTAGCCGTAGCCGCCGAAGACCTGGAGGGCGTTGTTGGCGGCGCGGACGGCGGCCTCCGAGGCGAACAGCTTGGCCTTGGAGGACTCGACGGTGAAGGGCTGCCCGCGGTCGATCAGGTCGGCGACCCGCCAGGTGAGCAGCCGGGCCGCGTCCACGTCGAGGGCGATGTCGCTGATCAGCTCCTGCACTAGCTGGTGGTGGGCGATGGTCTTCCCGAACTGCTCGCGCTCGCCCGCGTACTTCACGGCGGCGTCCAGTGCAGCCTGGGCGATGCCGACACAGCCCGCCGCGACCGACATCCGCCCCTTGGCGAGGGCCGACATGGCGACCGAGAAGCCCTTGCCCTCGGGGGCCAGCATCGCGGAGGCCGGGACGCGGACGTCCTCCATGACCAGTTCCGCGGTGGCCTGGCCGCGCAGCCCGAGCTTGCCGTGGATGGTGCGGCGGGTGAGGCCGGGGGTGTCGGTGGGCACGAGGAAGGCGGAGACGCCCTTGTGGCCGGGGGCGTCGGTGGAGCGGGCGAAGAGCAGCACGACGTCGGCCCAGGTGCCGTTGGTGATGAACGTCTTGGTGCCGTTGATGACATAGTCGGCGCCGTCACGGACCGCTCGGGTGGAGAGGTTCCCCGCGTCCGATCCGGTGCCGGGCTCGGTGAGGCCGAAGCAGCCGACGTACTCGCCCGAGGTGAGCCCCGGCAGCCAGCGCCGCTTCTGCTCCTCGTCGCCCCACGCGGCGACGGTCTTGGCGACCAGGCCGAGGGAGACGGACACGATCCCTCGCACGGAGCTGTCGCCGCGCCCCAGCTCCTCGGTGACCAGGCAGTACGCGAGATGGTCGCCGCCACTGCCGCCGTACTCCTCGTCGACGGTGAGCCCGAGGAAGCCGACCTCGCCGAGCTTCTTCACGAGGGAGCGGTCCACCTCCTCGGCGCGGTCCCAGGCGACCACGTGCGGGGTGATCTCGCGCGCCACGAAGTCCCGCGCGAGCCGCCGTACGGCGCTCTGCTCCTCGCTGAGCTCCAGATTCATGCCGAGTCACCCCACAGAAGACGGACCTTGAACGAAGACGGACCTTGAATGGCGTACTTTTAAATTAGCAGTGCTAGTTAAAAGGCGCAGCCCTACTATGTGCGCCATGGCCCGACCGCGCAAGCCCCTGCTCAGCACCGACCGGATCGTCGAGACGGCACGCGCGCTGGTGGACGCGGAGGGCCTCGCGGCCGTCTCCACGCGCCGGCTCGCCGCGGAGCTGGGGGTCAGCGGGCCCTCGCTCTACAACCACTTCCGCACCAAGGACGAGATCCTGGAGGCGGTCGCCGATTCGGTGAGCGCGCAGGTCGACCTGTCGATGTTCGAGGACGGCCGGGAGTGGCGGACCGCGCTGCACGACTGGGCCGTCTCCTACCGCGCGGCCCTGCGCGACCACCCCAACATCGTCCCGGTGCTGGCCCACGGCCCCGGCCGCCGCCCGGCCGCGCTGCACCTCGCGGACGCCGTCTACGGCGCGATGGTCGCGGCGGGCTGGCCGGCGGCCCAGGCCACGTCCATCGGCGCGCTGATGCGGTACTTCATCATGGGCTCGGCGCTCGGTTCCTTCGCCGGGGGCTTCGTGGACGACGCGGGCGCCTACGACCCCGCCGACTACCCGCACCTCCAGCAGGCGCACCTCCTGGCCGAACAGCAGGAGAAGATCGACGAGCGGGCCTTCGAGACCGGCCTGACGGCGCTGCTGGACGGGCTGGCGCAGCAGTACGCGCAGGTGGCGCAGGATGCCTGAGACAGGCTGCGGGCTCCAGGGACACTTCGGCGCCCGCCGAACCGTACGTGCCGCATCCTGGGAGGCATGACCGACAGGGACGCCGAAGCGACCGGCCTCGCACGGCTGGCCGGGCTGCTCGCGGACGAGACGCGCGCCGCCTGCCTGCTGGCCCTGCTGGACGGGCGGGCGTGGACCGCCGGTGAGCTGGCCCGGCACGCCGGGGTCGCCGCGTCGACGCTGAGCGAGCACCTGGGCAAGCTCGTCGCGGGCGGGCTGCTCGCGGAGGAACGGCAGGGGCGGCACCGGTACGTGCGGCTGGCCGACGAGCGGGTCGCGCAGTTGGTCGAGGACCTGGCCGCCCAGGTCGCGCCCGAGGCCGCGGCACGGCGTCCGCGTACGCTGCGGGCGTCCAGCGCCGGGTCCGCGATGGCCCGGGGGCGTACCTGCTACGACCATCTGGCCGGGCGGCTCGGCATCGCGGTCACCGACGCGCTGACCGGGCGCGGGCTGCTGCGCCAGGACACCGGCTTCGCGCTCACGGACGCGGGTCTCGGCTGGTTCGACGCCGCCGGAATCCCACTGAAACCCACCCGTCGCCGGCCGCTGGCCCGGGCCTGCCTCGACTGGACGGAACGCCGCCCCCATCTCGCGGGCGTCGCGGGCGCGGCCCTGTGCGCGCACGCCCTGGACACGGGCTGGTGCGTGCGCATCGGCTCGGAGCGGGCGGTGAAGATGACGCCGGTGGGCGAGGCCGCGCTGTCCGAACTGCTGGGCATCGACCCGGCGGTGCTGCGCTGAGCACCGGGTCCCGGCCCGAAGCCCGCGTCCGAAACCCGCGTCCGAAACCCGCGTCCGAAACCCGCCAGCGGGAGCGCCTTCCCACTGCCTAGCCTCTGGAGCATGATGAGCGCCGCCCGCACGCCCCGTCCAGCCCGCACGCCCCGTCCAGCCCGCACGCCCCGTCCAGCCCTCTCGCACCGCCGTCCGGAACTGCTCGCCGCCGGCGCGGCCACCGTCACCGTCGTCCTGTGGGCGTCCGCCTTCGTGTCCATCCGCAGTGCGGGCGAGGCGTACTCACCCGGCGCGCTGGCGCTCGGGCGACTTCTGTCGGGCGCCCTGACGCTCGGGGTGATCTGCCTGCTGCGCCGGGAGGGACTGCCACCGCGGCCGGCCTGGCGGGGGATCGCGATATCGGGGCTGCTGTGGTTCGGCTTGTACATGGTCGTCCTGAACTGGGGCGAGCAGCAGGTGGACGCCGGCACGGCCGCCCTGGTGGTGAACGTCGGCCCGATCCTCATCGCGCTCCTCGGCGCCCGGCTGCTGGGGGACGCGCTGCCGCCCAGGCTGCTGGCCGGGATGGCGGTGTCGTTCGCCGGTGCGGTGACCGTGGGTCTGTCGATGTCCGGCGAGGGCGGGTCCTCGCTGTTCGGGGTGGCGCTGTGTCTGCTGGCCGCCGTGGCGTACGCGGGCGGCGTGGTCGCGCAGAAGCCCGCGCTGGGGCACGCGAGCGCCCTTCAGGTGACGACGTTCGGGTGCCTGGTCGGGGCGGTGCTCTGTCTGCCGTTCACGGGGCAGTTGGTGCACGAGGCGGCCGGGGCGCCCGCCTCGGCCACGCTCAACATGGTGTACCTGGGCGTGTTCCCGACCGCGCTGGCCTTCACGACGTGGGCGTACGCCCTGGCGCGTACGACCGCCGGCCGCATGGGCGCGACGACGTACGCCGTGCCCGCGCTGGTCGTGCTGATGTCGTGGCTGGCGCTGGGCGAGGTGCCGGGGCTGCTCACCCTGGCGGGCGGCCTGCTGTGCCTGGCGGGCGTGGCGGTGTCCCGCTCGCGCAGGCAGATGGCCGCGGCCCCGGAACGTGCCGGGTCCCCGGGTCGAGCCGAGCCCACCCGTTCGAGGTCCGTCTAGACCAGCCACTTCCCGTCGCGCATCAGGGTCCGTCCGGCCATCTCGGCAACCGTTCCCCACGCCTGCAGCAACTGCGGAGCGACCTGGAAGAAGACGTACGAGGGGTGGTCCTCGCGAGGGTCCCAGCCGTCCTTGGCGGCGAAGGCGTCGCCGACCTCGGCCGGAAGCTCCTCGCGGGTCAGCATGCGGGCGGTGCCGTGGATCAGGACCACGTCCCGGCTGTGGCCGACGCTGAGCCGGACCCGGCCCGAGGAGCACAGGTTGCGCCCCGTCGGGTTGGTGTCGCGGGTGGACAGCCACACCGCCTCGCCGTCCCACCAGAAGGCCAGCGGAACGAGGCACGGCTCGCCGGTGGCGTCGGCCGTGGCGACCCATGCGTCGTTGTCTCGCAGGAGCCGTTCAAGCGCCTCGCGCTTGCGCTGCTCCGGGCTACGGGGACCGCTGGGAGGAGAGTCGACTGCCGTCATGCGGGGAGATTACGGCGTGCGGCCCCCCGCCACATCAGGCGGGGGACCTACGTCGCACGGCGGAGACAGGGTTTCGATACGCGCCCCTAGAACACCACTAGAACACCACCAGTGCTCGCCCGCCCTTGCCCGCCAGCATGTTCTCGAAGGCCGCCGGGATGCCGTCCAGGGCGATGCGCTCGGTCACCAGGGCGCCGAGGTCGAGGCGCCCGGCGCGTACGTGTTCGGCCAGCACCGGGAGGTCGCGGGCGGGGTCGGCGTTGCCGTAGACGCAGCCGGTCAGGGTGCGGCCCCAGTGGAAGATCTCCAGGGCGTTGAAGGTGACCTGCTGGTCCTTGCCGCCGATGCCGACGACCGTGGTGCGGCCGCCGCGCCGGGTGGACTCCCAGGCCGTGCGGATGGTGACCGCGCGGCCGACGCACTCCACGGCGACGTCGACGCCCTGTTTGCCGGTGAGGGCGCGGATCTCGCGGGCGGTGGTGTCGGAGGCGAGGAGGTAGTCGGTGGCGCCCGCGGCCCGGGCCAGTTCCTCCTTCTCGGGGGACACGTCGACCGCGACGATCTTCGAGGCGCCCGCGATCCGGGCCGCCTGGAGGGTGGCGAGGCCCACTCCCCCGACGCCGAAGACCGCGACCGTCTCGCCCTCGCGGACCTTCGCCGAGTGGTGGACGGCGCCGTAGCCGGTGAGGACGGCGCAGCCGAGCAGTGCCGCGTCGGTGAGCGGGATGCCGTCGGGGACGGGCAGGACGCAGTCGGCGTTCACGACCGTCTCCTCGGCGAACGCGGCGACGTTCAGGCCGGGGTGCAGGTCGGTGCCGTCGTCGGCGCGGCGGGCGTGCACGTTGGCGGCGCCGGACAGGGCGTTCGCGCACAGCCACACCTCGCCGAGCGAGCAGGCGTGGCAGGCGCCGCAGGACGGGGCCCAGTTGAGGACGACGTCGGCGCCGGGCGCGACGTGGGTGACGTCCTCGCCGACGGCGACGACGGTCCCGGCGCCCTCGTGGCCGAGGACGGCGGGGAGCGGCACGCGCATGGTGCCGTTGGACAGGGACAGGTCGGAGTGGCAGACCCCGGCGGCCGTGAGCTTCACCCGGACCTGGCCGGGGCCGGGCTCGGGCAGCTCGATCCCGGTGATCTCCAGCGGGGCGCCTACGGCGGGTACGACGGCGGCTCGGACAGCGGTACGGACGGCCATGACGTGGGCAACTCCCGTGGCTAGAACTGGAGGGACTTGGTCTGGAGGTACTCGGCGAGGCCGTGCGCGCCCAGTTCGCGGCCCACGCCCGACTGCTTGTAGCCGCCGAAGGGCGCCAGCGGGTTGAAGCGGCCCCCGTTGATGTCGACCTGTCCGGTGTCCATCCGGCGGGCGAAGGCGACCGCCTCGGCCTCCTCGCCGGCCCAGACGGCGCCGGCGAGACCGTAGACCGTGCCGTTGGCGATCCGCAGGGCGTCGTCCTCGTCCTCGTAGCGCAGGATCGACAGGACGGGGCCGAAGATCTCCTCCTGGGCGACGGTCATGTCCTCGCGCACGTCGGCGAGGACCGTGGGGCTGACGAACCAGCCCTGCTCGCGCGGGGCCTGGGGACCGCCCGCGACGAGGCGCGCGCCCTCGGCGACGCCCTTCTCGATGTACCCGCGCACCCGCTCCCGCTGCTTGGCGTTGACGACGGGGCCGATCCGGTCGCCGTACTTGGCGGCGGCCTCGGCGGCCAGCTCGACCGCCGCGTCGTACTGGTCGCGGTGGACGAGCATGCGGGTCCAGGCGCTGCACGTCTGGCCGGAGTTGGACATGACGTTGGCGACGCCGACGTTGACCGCCTTGGCGAGGTCGGCGCTCGGGAGGATCACGTTGGCGGACTTGCCGCCGAGTTCGAGGGCGACCTTCTTGACGGCCGCGCCCGCGGCGGCGCCGATCCGGCGGCCCACGGCGGTGGAGCCGGTGAAGGAGACCAGGTCGGTGCCGGGGTGTTCGGCGAGGGCCTGTCCCGCGACCGGTCCGAGACCGGTGACCAGGTTGAAGACGCCCGCGGGGACGCCTGCCTCGTGCACCGCCTCGGCGAAGAGCTGGGCGGTGAGCGGGGTGTCCTCGGCGGGCTTGAGCACGATCGTGCAGCCGGCCGCGAGCGCCGGGGCGACCTTGGCGACGATCTGGTGCAGCGGGTAGTTCCAGGGAGTGATGGCGCCGACCACGCCGACCGGCTCGTGGTGGACGACGGAGTTGCCGACCTTCTCCTCGAAGGCGTACGTCGCCGCCAGGTCGGCGTAGGAGCCGGCGACCGCGATGGGGGCGGCGGCGTGCACGGCCTGCGAGAACTTCAGCGGGGAGCCCAGTTCGGCGGTGACCGTCTCGGCGATCTCCTCCTTGCGGGCGATCAGTACGTCCCGCAGGGCGGCCAGCCGTGCGGCGCGCTCGGCGGGCGGGGTGGCGGCCCAGTCCGGCAGGGCGGCGCGGGCGGCCCGTACGGCGGTGTCGACGTCCAGGGCGTTGCCCGCGGGGACCTTGCCGATCACCTGCTCGTCGGCCGGGTTCACGACGTCGATCGTGTCCCGGCCGTCGGCGGGGCGCCAGGCTCCGTCGATGTACATGCCGTCGTGTGCCTTCATCGCGTTCCTTCCGGGCGGGCCTCGTCGTCCGGCCCCAAACTAGCGCCGATAGTTTTACGGCACCAGGGCATCCCACGATGGTGGCGCGGCTCACCCTCCCGGAGTGCGAGATCGCGGCGGGATCACTCCTCCAGGTCGGGCAGCCGTGCCGGGGCGGGGCAGATGCGGTCACCCTGCTGGTCGAAGACGAACAGGTGGGCGAGGTCGACGAGGAGGGGCACCTGCATGCCGTGGCGGAGGTCGATGTCGGGGGTGGTCCGAACGATCAGGTCGCCGGGGAGGCGGCCGTCGGGGGCGGCCACCACGGACCCGGGCCCGGGCTCCTCCGGTTCGTCCATGACCACGACCGGTCCGGCGCGCAGGGCGCCCGCCCGCTCCTTCAGCCGGTCCAGGACCGTGCCGTCGCGGCGGCGCCGCCGGACCGGGCGGGTGACGGGGCGCGGCGCCTCCAGGTCGGGCACGACGGCCGACCGGGAACCGGTGTTGAAGTGCACGAGCACCTCGTGGCCCTGGAACTCGACGTGCTCCACGAGGCCGGTGAGCAGCACCTCGCCGGGGCGGGCGGAGGCGGGCTTCGCGATCCTGACGGCCTCCGAGCGCAGGCCCACGATCACCTCGCGGCCCTGCTGCACGCGGAGCAACTGGTGGTCCAGGGACAGCGGTTCGGGCAGCCGCAGGAACTGCTTGCCCAGGCTGATGGTCATCGCCCCGTCCAGCGGGGCGCGCACGAGGCCGCGCAGCAGGTTGATGCGCGGGGTGCCGATGAAAGCGGCGACGAACACGTTGCGCGGCAGGGCGTACACGGCGCGCGGGGTGTCCACCTGCTGGAGCACCCCGCCGCGCAGGACGGCGACGCGGTCCCCGAGGGACATGGCCTCGGACTGGTCGTGGGTGACGTAGATCGTGGTGACGCCCAGTTCCCGGGTGAGTCTGGTGATCTCGGCGCGCAGATGGTTGCGGAGCTTGGCGTCGAGGTTGGACAGCGGCTCGTCCATCAGGAAGGCGGTCGGGTGACGGGCGATGGCCCGCCCCATGGCGACGCGCTGGCGTTCGCCGCCGGAGAGCTGGGCGGGGAGGCGGTCGAGCAGGTCCTCAATGCCCAGCATGCGGGCGGTGGCGTCCACACGGGGGGTGTGGTCGGCCTGCGGGTCCTCGACGCGCAGCGGGAAGCCGATGTTCCCGCGGGTCGTCATGTTGGGGTACAGGGCGAAGTTCTGGAAGACCATCGCCATCCGCCGCTCGGCGGGGAGCAGATCGTTGGCGTACGCGCCGTCCAGCGTCAGTTCGCCCTCGGTGATCTCCTCCAGACCGGCGATCATGCGCAGCACGGTCGACTTGCCGCAGCCGGAGGGGCCGAGCAGGACGAGGAACTCGCCCGGCGCGATGTCCAGCGACAGCCGGTCCACCACGCGGACGCCTCGCGCGTAGGTCTTGCTCACGTCGTGCAGGGAGATGGCGCGTGTCATGGAGGTGCCCCCGGGGGCTCACTGAGCGATGGTGCTCCGCGGTCGGACGCCGTCGTGCGGGTCGTACGAGGCGTGTGAGTCACGGAAGTTAACGGACCGTGCCCGGCCGGGGGAAGACGCTGGACCACAACTCGACGCGACCGTCCAACTGGTGAGAAAGCGGACGGCCGGATTCCCTCAGTCAGTCGCCGCCGTCGCTGCTGCCGCTGCTGCCCCGGTTCCGGTCCCCGCGGGAACGGCCGGACGCGCGCACCAGTTCACCCGCCAGCAGGGTCGCCCTCGACACCCCCCGCGTCCAGCGCGGGCCGCCACGGGCCGCCCACACGACGCACGCGCAGCCGCCGAGGGCGAGGACCAGGACTGCGGACAGAACGATGAGAATCATGCTCATCCCTTCGGTTCCCGACACGGCCGGCCGTTGCCGGCCCGGTCGGTGACATCCTGCCCGACCGCCGCACGCCCCCGGCCGGCCGGCCCGGACGCACCGGCGGCACCGGCTGCCCCGGCCGCCCCGGCCGCCGGGGAGCGCAGGGCGACGCCCGACGAGAGCAGGAGCAGCGCCCCGAGCATCACGAACGGCGCGGCCACGCCCGCGACCCCCGCGATCAGGCCCGCGGCGGCGGGTGCGGCGACCTGGCCGAGGCGGTTGCCGGTCAGGCGCAGGGCGAGAGCGGTGGAGCGCGCCTCGTCGGGGGCCGCCCGCACGACGGTCGTCATGGACAGCGGCTGGCCGACGCCGAGACAGAAGCCGAGGACGACCAGCATCAGGGCGAGCGCCCACACCGGCACCGGCAGCGCGACACCGGCGCACAGCAGGGCGGCCAGCAGACACGTGACCGTGAGCAGGGCCGTACGGCCGAGCAGCCGCAACAGCGGCGTCAGCACGAGCCGGCAGGCGATCGTGGCGGCGGCCCGCAGGCTGAGCAGTACGCCGATCACGGCCGGGGAGATCCCCCGGTGCTCGCCGACCACCGGCAGGTAGGCGGTGAGGATGTCGGTCGCGGACAGCACGGACAGGCTGATCAGGATGCCCCCGGGCACGCCCCGGGCCCGCAGGATCCTCCCCACGGCAACGCGCGGACCCTGCTCCTTGCCGGACCTGGCCGCCGCCGGGTGCTCTATGCGCCACAGGGAGCTGAAGGCGACCGCGGCGCCCGCGCCCGCCACCACCAGGGCGAGCGCGCTGCTGCCGGCCATGTCGGGCCCGCCGATCAGCGCGCCCGCCGCGATGGGGCCGATCAACTGGCCGAGCGAGGCGCCGATGGTGAAGTGGCCGAAGTTGCGGTCCTGTTCGTGCGGCGCGGACTGGCGGGCGACCAGTGACTGGGCGCCGATGACGAAGCAGAGGTGCCCGAGGCCCATGACGCCGCTCCACAGGGCCATCGTCCACAGGGACCCGGCGAGGCCGCTCAGCGCGCAGCCCCCGGCGATCAGCACCACGCCGACGGGCAGCAGCGGCGCACAGCGGCCGTGGTCGGTACGGCGGCCCAGCGGAACGGCGGCGAACAGCGGCAGCAGGGCGTACACACCGGCGATGACGCCGACCGCCCGTTCGTCGGCGCCGAGCGCGAGGGCCCGGTAGGAGACGGCGGGCCTGGCCATCGACACCGCCGCCTGCGCGAAGCCGAAGGCGATGACGAGGCGGAGCAGCCAGCCGCGGTTCCCACCGGGCGTCATGGTCGTGTCCCTTCCTGACGATCTCACGATCCCCCATGCTCATCTGTTGATCAGATGATGCCGAACACGATGCCCGCGGCGAGAATCACCAGGCTCGTCAGGACGGCCCACTTCACCACGAACCGCGTGTGGTCGCCGAACTCGACCCTGGCCATGCCGACCAGGACGTACACGGCCGGGACGAGCGGGCTGGACATGTGCAGCGGCTGCCCGACGATCGAGGCGCGGGCGATCTCCAGCGACGACACACCATGCGCCTGACCGGCCTCGGCGAGGACCGGCAGGACGCCGAAGTAGAAACCGTCGTTGGACATGAAGTAGGTGAGCGGCAGGCTGAGCAGGCCGGTGACCAGGCCCATCTGCGGACCCATGCCTTCGGGGATGGTGTCCACGAGCCAGTTGGCCATGTGGTCGACCATGCCGGTGCCGGTGAGCACACCGGTGAAGACCGCGGCGGCGAAGACCATGCCGGAGACGTTGAGGACGTTGTCGGCGTGGGCCGCGATGCGGGCCTTCTGGTCGGGGATGTGCGGGAAGTTCACGCTGAGCGCGAGCGCGGCACCGATCAGGAAGAGCACCGGGATCGGCAGCACCTCCATGATCATGGAGGTGAGCAGCGCGACCGTGAGCAGCGCGTTGAACCAGTACAGCTTGGGGCGCAGGGTGGGCCGGTTCGGGTCGAGGCCCTTGAAGTCGTCGTCGTCATCGTCATCGTGATCGTCCGCGGACGCGCTGCCTGCGCCGGCACCGGCACCCGCACCGGGCGCGGAAGCGCCGCCAGTGCCCGCACCCGCACCGACCAGCACCGTCTCGCTCTCCGGCTCCCGCACCAGGGTCTCGTCCAGCGACAGCGTGCCCAGCCGCCTGCGCTCACGCAGACCGAGCACGTAGGCCAGGACGACGACCGCGAGCAGACCGACGGCCAGGGCCGGGATCATCGGGACGAAGATGTCGGTGGCGTCGACCTTCAGCGCGGTGGCGGCGCGGGCGGTGGGGCCGCCCCAGGGCAGCGTGTTCATCACGCCGTTGGCCATCGCGGCGACGCCTGTCATCATGACCAGGCTCATCTTCAGCCGCTTGTACAGCGGGTACATGGCCGAGACCGTGATCATGAAGGTGGTGGAGCCGTCGCCGTCCAGTGAGACGATCGCGGCGAGCAGCGCCGTACCGACGACGATGCGCATCGGGTCGGCCTTGCAGAACTTCAGGATGGCCCGGACGATCGGGTCGAAGAGCCCGACGTCGATCATCACTCCGAAGTAGACGATCGCGAACATGAGCATCGCCGCGGTGGGGGCGAGGCTGGACACGCCGTCGATGACGTAGTCGCCGAGATGGGCGCCCTTGCCGACGATCACGCAGAACAATGCGGGAATCAGCACGAGCGCCGCGATCGGCGACATCTTCTTCATCATGATCAGGACCAGGAAGGTCGCGATCATGGCGAAGCCGAGGATGGTCAGCATGAATGAGTACCTAACGTTCGCCCTTGAACATCCCACCGGGGCAGGCGGTGCGAGCGACGTTAGGGGCCTCGAAGCCGCGTTAACAAGACGTTGACATGCGAGCAATAAGCGCAAAACTCCAGGTCACAGCTTTGCGTCGGTGAGCGGGGTCAGTGGAGCCAGCGCAGTCAGCGGGGTCAGCTCGACGGGTACGCCGTTGAGGACGGCGTTGCCCGAGAGCGGGTCGAGCATGCTGCCGTCGAGGAGCTGGTTGACGTTGACGCCGGGATCGGTGGCGGCGTGGCTCATGCGGGTGCCGGGCCGGTCGTGGCCCCAGCCGTGCGGGAGGCTGACCACGCCGGGCCGGACGGTGTCGGTGACCTCGGCCGGGACGGTCACCTCTCCCCCGGGCCCCTTGACGCGCACGGGCTGTGCGCTGCGCACGCCCAGCCGCTCGGCGTCGTCGGGGTGGACGTGCAGGGTGCAGCGGTTGGAGCCGCCGGTGAGGGCCGGGACGTTGTGCATCCAACTGTTGTTGGACCGCAGATGACGGCGCCCGACGAGGACGAGCCCGGCTGGGCGCTGCGCCAGGGCCTGCCCGAGGCGCGGCAGGTCGTCGGCGATCGGCCCCGGCAGCAGCTCGACCTTGCCGCTGCGGGTCTTCAGCGGCTGCGGCAGGCGCGGGCGCAGCGGGCCGAGATCGATGCCGTGCGGGTGGGCGAGGAGCCGCTCGAGGGTCAGCCCGTCGGGCCGGACGCCGAAGCCGTCGCCGTAGGGGCCGAGGCGCAGCATCAGGTCGAGCCGCCGCTCGGGACCGTTCTCGCCGGTGAGCAGGGCGGCCAGTCCGGCGGGGTCGCGGCCGCGCACGGGTGAGTGCGGCTCCCGTACGGCCTTGGCGAGCGTCTGCTCGATCACCATGGCGTCCACGGCGGCCGGGTCGGCGCCGTGCGTGCCCGTGACGGCCAGGGTCAGCCGGGCGAGGATCTCCGTCTCGGCCATCCGGCCGGGCTCCAGCGGGACGGCGGGACGGGTGTAGCGGACCTGGTTGCGCACGGCGAGGGTGTTGAAGGCGAAGTCGTGGTGCGGGCTCTGGGCCGGCGGGGGCGGCGGCAGCACGACGTGGGCGTGGCGGGAGGTCTCGTTGAGGTAGGGGTCGACGCTCACCATGAAGTCGAGTGAGCCCAGCGCCTTGTCGAGCCGGTCGCCGTCGGGTGCGGACAGCACGGGGTTGGCGGCGACGGTGAGCAGCGCGCGGACGGGCTCGCCCGCGTCGGTGGCGGTGTCGATCTCCTCGGCGAGGGCGGACAGGGGCAGTTCGCCCTTGGCCTCGGGGTGTCCGGCCACCCGGGAGTGCCAGCGCCCGAGCGCGAATCCGCGGCCGGGTCCTGCGGGGCGCGGGGTCCGGTCGGTGGCGGCCTGCGGGAAGAGCGCGCCGCCGGGCCGGTCGAGGTTGCCGGTGAGGGTGTTGAGGACGTCCACGAGCCAGCTCGCGAGGGTGCCGTGCGGGACGGTGCAGCTACCGATGCGGCCGTAGACGGCGGCGGTGGGGGCGGCGGCGAGTTCGCGGGCGAGGGCGCGGGTCACACCGGCGTCCACGTCGCAGGCGGCGGCGACGGACTCCGGCGTGAAGTCCCTCACGGACGCGACGAGTTCCTCGACCCCCTCGACGTGCGGGGCGAGCGCGCCGAGGTCCACCAGGTCCTCTTCGTACAGCACGTGGACCATCGCGGCCAGCAGGAGCGCGTCCGTGCCGGGGCGGATCGGCACGTGGCGGTCGGCGAGCTTGGCGGTGCGGGTGCGGCGCGGGTCGATGACGGTGAGGGTGCCGCCGCGGGCCCTGAGCGCCTTGAGCCGGCCGGGGAAGTCGGGGGCGGTGCACAGACTGCCGTTGGACTCCAGCGGGTTGGCGCCGATGAGGAGGAGATGGTCGGTGCGGTCGAGGTCGGGCACCGGGATGGCGTTCGCGTCGCCGAAGAGCAGTCCGCTGGAGACGTGCTTGGGCATCTGGTCGAGCGTGGACGCGGTGAAGAGGCTGCGGGTGCCGAGGGCGCCGAGCAGGACGTTCGGGTAGAGGGCGCCGGCCATGGTGTGCACGTTCGGGTTGCCGAGGACGATGCCGACCGCGTGCGGCCCGTGCCGTTCGACGACGGTCCGGACGCCGGCGGCGACCGCGTCGAAGGCCTCCTCCCAGGTGGCCTCGCGCAGTGCGCCGTCCCTGCGCACGAGCGGCGTGCGCAGCCGGTCGGGGTCGGAGTCGACGGCCCCGAAGGAGGCGCCCTTGGGGCAGATGAAACCGCGGCTGAAGACGTCGTCGCGGTCACCCCGGGCGGCGGTGACCGTGGTGCCGTCGATGGTGAGGGCCAGGCCGCAGGTGGCCTCGCACAGGGGGCAGATACGCAGGGCGGTGCGGGACACGGGTCCTCCCGGAAGGCGGCGGTGGCGCTCTCTGCCCGGTGAGCATACCGACCGGTAGGCATGTTGGGGAGGGTTTCCACGGAGGGCCGTACGACGGCGGCGGGTCAGTCGAGGCAGCCGGTCAGTCGAGGCGGGCGGTCAGTCGAGCACGCGCCCCAGGTAGGCCCGCAGCAGTTCCCGGGCCTCCTCGATGATCTTCTCGTCCCCGTTCGGCGCGACCCGGAAGGCGAGCTGCACGAGGGTGTCGGCGGTTTCCACGGCGACCAGGAACACGCGTCGGAGATCGTCGTCGGGGCGGCGGCCGAGGTAGCCGGAGAGCAGCTCGGTGAGCCGCTCGGCGACGCGGTGGTTGGGGACGGCGTGGCGGTCGCCGACCGGGATCTGGTTGCCGAAGTCGATCAGGGAGAAGCCGGGCGCGGTCCGCTTCATCGTCAGGTACTCGTCGAGCACCGCGTCCAGCGCGCCGCGCCAGCCGCCACCTCCGTCCGGTCCCGCGCCCGGCCGCGCGTCCGGCCCCGCGTCCGGCCCCGCGTCCGGCCCCGCGTCCGTCTCCGTCAGCCGTTCGGTCACGCGCTCCGCGTAGCGCTCCAGGTTGCGCTGGGCCAGGGCGTCGGCCATCTGCCGCTTGTTGCCGAAGAAGCGGTACACCGACCCGATGGGGACGTCCGCGCGCAGCGCCACGGCCCGGGTGCTCAGAGCGTCGTAGCCGACCTCGTCGAGGAGGTCGGCGCAGGCGTCGAGGATCCGGGTCAGCCGTTCGGCGCTGCGCCGCTGCACGGGGGCACGGCGGAGCGGGGTCGCGTGGGACACGGTCCTCATGATGCCCTCTTGCCCCGGCCGGGTGAACCGTGACCTCCGGTACGGCCGTGGGCGCCTCCCTGGCCCGCGGCACGGGCACTGCGGTACGGGGAGTGGGCGGTCCTCACCGGTCCGCCGGGGTCTCGGTGACCGTCCGGCCCTCGATCTGCTCCGGCCGCGTCGCCCCGGTCGGTTCCGCGTCCGATGCCGTGATGTCCGCCGTGCTCTCGACGGGCTCGCCGTCGACGGCCCAGACGGTGTCGTCGTCGGCGTACAGACGGACGGTGACCTGGTGCGTGCCGCGCGGGACCAGGTCGGCGGCGATGTGGTACTCGGGGCCGCGCAGGCGGGTGAGGAGGTCGCCGTCGAGGAAGAGGTGCGCGACGCCGCGGCCGGCCACCGCCTTCGCGTCCGTACCGGCCGGCGAGAACCTGAAGTCGCGGACGGTCAGGCGTACGTCCCAACTGTCGCCGCCCTCGGGCTGCACCTCGATTTCCACCTCGGGCGCGTGCTCGGCGTCCACCTCCCGGTAGCGCCGGCCCTCGTCGTCGGTGGCGTCGATCAGTCTGCCGACCGGCGTGGCCGAGTCCCCGGCCTCCGGTTCACCACCGCCACCGGAGCCACAGCCCGCGGATCCGGTCAACAACAGGACACAGACCGCGAGCGCGGCGAGCCCTCTCCGCGTCCACGACATGACGCGAGAGTAGAACACCGGTCCGACAGTCCGGATCCCCCGGGGGTCTGGTTCCGGTCATCCTCCCGGGGGATGACCAAGAAGGGAACGCGGCGAACAGGGAGAACCGGGGCGGAGCGGGGAAGTCCTCTTACGGCTCTTGCGCACGGGAAACCGCAATCCTACGGTGTGCCATAGGAATCGGGTTGCGAGGGAGCGATCAATGAGCGGGGACGCGCGGAAGACCGCGGAGGGGCTGGCCTACCTGTCCGGCTTCGGCAACGAGCACAGCTCGGAGGCCGTCGCGGGGGCACTGCCGGAGGGCCGGAACTCGCCGCAGCGGGCGCCACTGGGCCTGTACGCGGAGCAGCTCAGCGGCACGGCCTTCACTGAGCCGAGGGCGCACAACCGGCGCTCGTGGCTGTACCGGATCCACCCGTCGGCCGCGCACCCGGCGTTCACCCGCACGGGCAACGGCGCGATCCGCACGGCGCCCTTCACCCAGGCCGTGCCCGACCCGAACCGGCTGCGGTGGAACCCGCTGCCGGAGCCGGAGCCCGGCACGGACTTCGTCGCGGGCCTGTGGACGCTCGGCGGCAACGGCGACGTCACGCAGCGCACCGGCATGGCCGTGCACGTGTATCACGCGACGGCCTCCATGGAGCGGGTCTTCAGCGACGCCGACGGCGAGCTGCTGATCGTGCCGGAGCGCGGCGGTCTGCTGCTGCGCACCGAGTTCGGGCTGCTGCACGCCGAGCCCGGTCATGTGGCGCTGATCCCGCGCGGGGTCCGCTTCCGTGTGGAACTGCTCGACGAGGACGCCCGCGGGTACGTCTGCGAGAACTACGGGGCTCCCTTCCGGCTCCCCGACCTCGGCCCGATCGGCGCCAACGGCCTGGCCAACGCCCGTGACTTCCGGGCACCGGTCGCGGCGTACGAAGCGGACGAGGCGGGCGAGGGCCGCGTGGAGGTGGTCAACAAGTTCTGCGGCAACCTCTGGACGGCCGTCTACGACCACTCCCCGCTGGATGTGGTCGCCTGGCACGGCAACCATGTGCCGTACGTCTACGACCTGCGCCGTTTCAACGTCATCGGCACCATCTCCTACGACCACCCGGACCCGTCGATCTTCACGGTGCTGACCTCGCCTTCGGACACCCCGGGCCTCGCCGGCGTGGACTTCGTGGTCTTCGCGCCGCGCTGGCTGGTGGGCGAGGACACCTTCCGGCCGCCGTACTTCCACCGGAACGTGATGAGCGAGTACATGGGCCTGATCGAGGGCGCCTACGACGCCAAGGCGGAGGGTTTCGTGCCGGGCGGCGGCTCGCTGCACAACATGATGTCGGCGCACGGTCCGGACCGGGAGACCTTCGACCGGGCGAGCGCGGCCGAGCTGAAGCCGCAGCGGATCGACGACGGGCTGGCGTTCATGTTCGAGACGCGGTGGCCGGTGACCCTCACCCCCCAGGCGGCCCGCGCGGAACACCTGCAGCCGGGCTACGACGACGTCTGGCAGGGCATGGAGCGTCACTTCCGCCCCTTGCACTGAGGATTCCCTACCGGTACGGATGGCCCGTGACCTCCTTCGCCCCGGACTCCATCGTCCTGAACCGCAAGCTGCCGCTGTGGTACCAGGTGTCGCAGTCGCTGCGCGCCTCGATACTCGGCCGCTCGCCCCGGGACCCGCTGCGCCTGCCCACGGAGGAGCAGTTGGCCGGCCACTACGGGGTGAGCGTGCTGACGATGCGGCAGGCGCTGAAGGAGCTGGAGGACGAGGGGCTGATCACCCGGCACCGGCGGCGCGGCACGTTCATCGAGCCGCACGCCCGGCGGGGCGCCCCGGTGCGGCTCCTTGGCTCGGTGGACGCGATCGTGGCGCAGCAGTCCGGCATGAAGGCGGAGCTGCTGGGCCACGGCAGGGTCGCGGTGCCGTCCGAACTCGCCGAGTACTTCCCGCACGTGCCGGAAGTGGGGACGTATCACCGGCTGCGCTGCGACGAGAAGACGGGTGAGCCGACCAACCACGCCCGCAACTACGTCCGTCCCGAACTGGCCGAGCGCATCGACGTGGACGACCTCGCGCGGTGGCCGATGACGAAGGTGCTGCGGGACGTGGTGGGCATGGACATCGCGCGGATCACGGACACCGTCGAGGCCCGGCTCGCGGACCCGGAGACGTCGCGGCTGCTCGAAGTCCCGCTGCTGAGCCCGATCCTGCACTACACGGGCATCACCTACGACACCGCGGGCCGGGTCCTCGACGTGGCGGTCATCCACTACCGGGGCGACCGCTTCTCCTTCACCGTCACCCTGGACGCCACGTGAGGCCGTGGTGTCCCGTCGTACGATGCCCAGCGTGACGCACGACGACGCTCCGCCGCTGGCGGACCTCATGCCGTGGTCCGTCGCACCGCCGCGGCTCGGCCGGGGGTGGCCGGCGGCTCCCGACGCGGCGTCCCTGAAGGCCCGCTGGGACGCCCTGGTCAAGGCCGAGGGGCCCGACCGCGAGGCCCTGTTCGAGCCGACCCGCTCGCGCACGCCGCACTCGGCGGTCGGGCGGCTGCCGGGCGGCGGCGGGGGCACCGAGCGGCTGGCGCGCGCCTCGGGGCCGTGTCCGGAGCCGGTCCGGGTGCTGCGGGCACCGTTCGACGAGCAATGGCTGATTCCCGACCACCGGCTGATCGACGCGGCCCGGCCGGAGCTGTGGCGGGTGGCCGACGAGCGGCAGGTGTTCGTCGTGGAAGCACCCGACGCCGCGGGCCCTCCGCTGCTCCTCGCGACCTCGCGGCTGCCGCTGTTCGGCCCCGCCCGGGTCCGCCCGCTCCACCGCCGCCCCGGTGGCGCGGAGCCCAATCTCGCCCCCGGCCTCCTGGACCACCTGGCCGTCCGGCTCGGCCGGCGTCCCGAGGCGGTGGACGTGCTCGCCTGGGCGGTGGCGGCGGTGCGGCCCGGCTCGCTGGTCCCGCTCACGGCGGACCCCGCACTGTGGGAGCGCGGGGTCGAGCTGGGCCGGCGCGCGCTGTGGCTGATGCGCCGCGACGGTGAGCGTCCCAAGCTGCCCGGCGGCCGGCGGCCGTACGTCCGCGCCCCGCTGCCCCCGCGTCCGCTGGCCGTTCGCTACGACCGGGACGAGGAGGCGCTGCACCTGGACGAGGGCCGGGTCTCCCCCGTGCCGCCGGGCGCCTGGGACTTCGAGGTGGGCGGGGTCCGGGTCCTCGAGCAGTGGTTCGCGGCCCGCACCGCCGAGGGCGAGGCGGGCACGCTGACGGCGATCCGTCCGGCCGGCTGGCCGCAGACCTGGACGTCCGAGCTGCTGGAGCTGATCACGGTCCTCGCGCTGCTCGCCGAAGTGCGGGACCGGTGCCGGGAGTTGACGGTCACGACCGGGATCACCGCGGCCGAGCTGCGGGAGGCGGGCGTACTGCCGGTGTCCTCCTCGGCCCGCCGGCCGGCCTCCGTCCTGGACGACCGGGAGGAGGGGCCGGAGGGGCAGTTGGCGCTGCTGTGACCCGGTGGGGGGCCGCCCTCCGAGCGCGGGCACCGGCCCAGGCTCGGACTCAAACCCGGGCACAGACTCAAGCCCGGACACAGACTCGGGCCCAGACTCAGGCGAACCCGTCCAGCACCCGCGTCAGCGCCCGCTCGAAGACCCCCTCCAGGTCGATCGGTCCGGCGTCCTCGGCGAAGGCCGCCGCCAGCCGCGGATAGGCGCCGCTCGCGAGTTGCCGCCCGAGGTAGGCGATGCGCGTCGCATTCTCCTGCTCCTCGGACCAGGGCAGCGAGCGGGTGCGCTCGACGGTGGAGATCTCGTTGGTGACGTACGTCGTCACGACGCCGTTCACCATCGCGATCAGCTCCATCTTCGTGCCGTGGGGCGCCTCGAAGGGGTCGAGGCAGGCCAGGCAGTGCTCCAGGTAGCGCAGGGCGTTGGGGCTGAAGCCGTAGACCGGGGACATCAGGCGGGGCAGCCAGGTGTGGCGGTGCATCAGCGCCCGGGTCTGACGGGCCACCCGGATCATGTCGGCGCGCCAGTCGCCGCTCGGGTCCCACAGCTCGTGCTCGCCGCTGACCGCGTCCATCATCAGCTCGTACAGGTCCTCCTTGCGGGGGACGTAGTTGTAGAGCGACATGGTGCCGCAGCCCAGCTCACCGGCGACGCGGCGCATCGAGACCGCGTCCAGCCCCTCGGCGTCGGCGATCCGCACCGCGGCGGCGGCGATGTCGGCGCGGGTGTACGCCGGCCTCGGACCGCGGCCGGTGCGCTCGGGGCGCGACCAGATCACTTCGGGTACGGCCGCTCGGCCCGCCATCGTGCATCACCTCGGCCACCATCCTAGTTACGTACAGCGTACGTAGTGCGTTATGGTCGACCCATGACTACTACGTACGCTGTACTTAGTGAGGGTCTGGAGAAGCGCTTCGGCGCCGTGCACGCGCTGCGCGGCCTGGATCTCGCGGTGGCCGAAGGCACCGTGTGCGGGCTGCTCGGGCCGAACGGGGCGGGCAAGACCACGGCGGTGCGGCTGCTGACGACGCTGCTGCGGCCGGACGCGGGATCGGCGCGGATCGCCGGGCACGACCTGGTGCGCGAGGCGGCCGCGGTCCGCCGCCGGATCGGGGTGACCGGGCAGTCCGCGTCGGTGGACGGGGACCTCACCGGACGCCAGAACCTGCGGTTGTTCGCCCGGCTGCACCGGGTGCGGGACGCTTCGGCGCGGACCGATGACCTGCTCGACCGCTTCGGTCTGGCCGAGGCCGCCGACCGGCCCGCGTCCACCCTGTCCGGCGGCATGCGACGCCGTCTCGACCTTGCCGCGAGCCTCGTGCGCCGCCCCGACGTGCTGTTCCTCGACGAGCCGACGACCGGGCTCGACCCCGCTAGCCGCAACCGCATCTGGGACGCCGTGCGCGCCCTGAAGGCGGAGGGCACGACCGTGCTGCTCACCACGCAGTACCTGGAGGAAGCCGACCGGCTGGCCGACGACATCGCCCTCGTGGACCGCGGCCGGGTCGCGCACACCGGGTCGCCGGCCGAACTCAAGGCGCTGGTGGGCTCGTACGCGGAGGCGGTCGTCACGGACGCGGACGCCCTGGCGCGGGCGGCGGGCGTCCTGGACCGTCTCACGGGGACGGAGCCCGCTCTGGACCACGACCGGCGCACGGTCGGCGCGGTCAGCACGGACCAGACGCTGACCCTGCCGCGCCTGGTCCGTGAACTCGACGCGGCGGGCGTGCCCCTGGCGGACGCGAGCCTGCGGCCACCGACCCTCGACGACGTCTTCCTCCGCCTGACCGACGACGACACCGGCGACGACGACACCGGCGACAACACGGGTGACAGCAAGGAGCTTGTGGCATGAGCACGATGGTCCATGACCTCGCGTACGACGGCACGGCGATGCTGGGACGGCAGCTACGGCGGCTGCGGAACAATCCGGGCCTGCTGATCCTCACCCAGACGATGCCGATCACGATGCTGCTGTTCTTCGGCTACGTCTTCGGCAGCGCCCTCGCGATGCCGGGCGAGGAGTACCGGGCGTTCCTGGTGCCCGGCCTGCTGGTCGCGACCGCCGCGAACGGCATCATGACGGGCATGTTCCAGGCCGCCCAGGACACCCACCGGGGCGTGACGGACCGCCTGCGTACGCTGCCGGTGAGCCGGGCCGCGGTACCACTCGGGCAGTCGGTCGCGGACGTGCTCGTCACCGCCGCCGGGACGGTGCCGCTGCTGCTCGTCGGGCTCGCGGTGGGCTGGCGGGTGGAAGGCGGCGCGCTCGGCGCGGTGGGTGCCGTGGCGCTGTTGCTGCTGTTCCGGTTCGCGACGACCTGGGTCGGGATCTTCCTGGGGCTGCTCACCCGGAACGAGGAGGCCGCCGGTCAACTGGGCGGCGCGACCTTCATCCTCCCGCTGCTGTCCAACGCGTACATCCCGACCGGGGGACTGCCGGGCTGGCTGCGCACGGTCGCGGAGTGGAACCCGATCAGCGCGGTGACCACGGCGCTGCGGGACCTCTTCGGCAACGCGCCGGTGCCCGCCGGTGCCGCCTGGCCGGTCGCGCATCCCGTCGCCGGGTCGCTGGCCTGGTGCGCGGTGCTGCTGGCGGTGTTCGTCCCGCTCGCCGTACGCCGGTACGCGCACGGGGACCGCTGAGCGGACGGCCGGGGCGCGTCACCGCCGGACGGGGAGACGACGGGACGGGAGTGCCGGAGGGGCGTACGGGGTCGGGCATACGGAAGTCTGGCGTACGAGGGTCGGGCGTACGGGGATTACCCGCGCTCGGGAGCACACCGGGGCGCCGCTGCGTGCCGTGGGGACGACGGACGAGTGCCGCGGCGCCGCGCCGGGTCGGTGTGACCGCCGGAGCGCGGGCCTCAGTTACCGCCGAACAGCGAGCGGCGCAGTCGGCGCAGTGGCGCGAACAGCGAGACCCGGCGCATCCGGACGCCCCTGCTGCTGCGCTTGTGCGCGGGCTCACGCGCGGTCAGCTCACGCATCAGCGACGTCGCCTCCACGGTCTCCCGCTGCGGGAGGGCAGGCCCTCCGAGCACCGCGAGATGACGGTCGAGGCGCGAGCTGCTCGCGCTGCTTCCGCAGGTGATCGCAGGGACCCTTGCCCTGCTGCGCACTGTTATCTGTTCCATGTCACTCCCCACCCGTACGAGTCCACCCGGCCCGGGCAGGGTAACCCTATCGCCCCGGTACGGCATGCGTGTATCGCGGTCACAGGATTCACCTTCCCCGTAAGGGGGTTGACGATTACTCTCCGAATCCGACAGATTCCAGGGTGAGTTGGACAACGGGCCTGCTGGTCGGCCGGACCGACCCCCCGTCGGGCTCGACCGTCACCGCCAGTGAGGTGGCGGAGCGGTTCAGGCCGGACGCGATCAGGGGCGTGTCGCCGTCGAAGAGCCCGAGGGAGCGCGGCGCGGCGCCGGGGCGCATCAGCCACAGTTGGCGCACGCGGTCGCCGGAGGGCTCGCGGTACCCGCTCAGGGTGACCACCGCACGCCCCTCGGAAGCGGAAGCGACCACTCCGATACTGCGGCCCCGCTCGTCCTCGCCGCTCGTCGCGCGGGCGTCCGGAGCAGCGAGAACGTGGGCGATCTCACGTGCCCGGTCCCGTGCGGTGTCCAACTCGTCCTGGGTGCGGTTGGCCTGCACGGCGAAGAGGGAGGCCACCACGAGCGCCGCGGCGGCCGTCAGCGTGGCGAAGGGCACGAGCAGGGGGCGCGGCCGGGAGGCCCGGGAGCGCTCGGCCGGCGGCCGGCCGCCCCACACGTGGGCGGGCAGCCGAAGAGCGGGCCCGCTGCCGGGCGCGGGCTCCTGCGCGGTGGTGCGTACGGCGGCCAGCACCCGCTCGCGCAGGGCGGGCGGCGGCGGGGCGGCCGTGGACCAGGCCAGCCGGACGGCGTCCTCGGACAGCGCCCGCACCTCGGCGGCGCAGCGGGCGCAGCCCTCCAGATGCCGTTCGAAGCGGACCCGTTCGGCGCCTTCGAGAGCGTCCAGGGCGTAGGGGGCGGCGAGCGAGTGCAGGGCGCCGCGGCGCGGCAGCCGGCCGAAGAAGCTCATGCGACACCTCCCAGGCAGTCGCGCAGGCGGTTGAGTCCGTCTCTCATCCTCGTCTTCACCGTGCCCAGCGGGAGGGCGAGGCGCTCGGCCACCTCCCGGTAGGTGTAGCCGTCGTAGTAGGCGAGGGTGACCGACTGGCGTTGCAGGGCGGTCAGGCGGTCCAGGCAGCGGCGCACCCACTCGCGTTCGAGTCCCGCCTCGACCTCCTCCGAGACCTGGTCGAAGGCGGGGTGGTGGGAGCGGCGGGCCTCGCGCTGTTCGCGTTCGCCGGCCGCGCGGGCGCTGCGCACCCGGTCGACGGCACGGCGGTGGGCGACGGTGAGGATCCACGACAGGGCGCTCCCCCGGCGCGGGTCGAACCGCGCCGCGGACCGCCAGAGTTCGAGCAGCACCTCCTGCGCCACCTCCTCCGACTGGGCGGGGTCGCGCACCACGCGCCGTACGAGTCCGAACACCGGCCCCGACACCAGCCCGTACAACTGCTCGAAGGCCTTCTGGTCCCCGTCCGCCACGAGCATCAGCAGCTCGTCCGCCTCCACCCGGTCCCCCCTCTTCCTTCTTCTCGCGGGCCGCGCACGGCCCGTCGACGTCACCGCCGGGCGCGCGAGGCACACCCTCCGCAGGGGTTACGGATGGGCGGCCCGAAAACGCCAGTCGGCCGGGCACCAAATCGGATTCCGGGTCCGACCAATCCGGGCCCGGGAGCGCTCCGAATGCCGGTGCGTCAGGGAAGTCGGCACATCGGCCCAGAGGACGGACGCCATGACGGACGGCATGACACCACCCATCTCCGGAGGCGGAGGCGGAGGCGGAGGCGGAGGCGGAAACGGAGGCGCGGGGCGCCGGCGCGTCGCCACACTGGTCTGCGGCGCGCTGGCCGCCGGGGGCCTCGCGGCCGCCGGCGTGACCGCGCTGGAACCGGGGACGGCGTCCGCCTCCAGCCACCGGGAGGCCCCGCTGATATCGGGGACCCCGCAGTACGACAACACGGATCTGTACGCCTTCGTGAGCCCGGACCGGCCGGACACGACCACGCTGGTCGCCAACTGGATCCCGTTCGAGGAGCCGGCCGGCGGGCCGAACTTCTTCACGTTCGCCGAGGACGCCCAGTACGACCTGCACATCGACAACGACGGCGACGCGCAGGGCGACCTGCTGTTCCGGTACACGTTCACCACGCACACGAAGAACGACAAGACGTTCCTCTACAACACGGGCCCCGTCACCAGCCTCGACGACCCGGACCTCAACATCACCCAGACCTACGACCTCGAGCAGATCGAGCTGCACGAGGGCAAGGAGTCGTCCCGGACGACGATCGCCCACGACGTGCCGGTGGCGCCGTCGAACGTCGGCAAGGCGTCGATGCCCGACTACGGCGCGCTGCGCGACCAGGCGGTCCACGAACTGGAGGGTGGGGCGCAGACGTTCGCCGGGCAGGCCGACGACCCGTTCTTCCTGGACCTGCGCGTCTTCGACCTGCTGTACGGCGGGAACCTGTCCGAGGTCGGCAACGACACCCTCAAGGGCTACAACGTCAACTCGATCGCCCTCCAGGTCCCCACCGACATGATCGTGGAGTCGGCCGAGCAGCCGGTCGTCGGCATCTGGTCGACGACGCAGCGCGAGAACGCGCAGGGGGAGTTCTCGCAGGTGTCGCGGCTCGGCAACCCGCTGGTGAACGAGGTCGTCAACCCGCTCAAGGACAAAGACACGTTCAACGCGTCGCAGCCGGCGGACGACGCGCAGTTCCTGCAGAACGTCACCAACCCGGAGCTGCCGAAGCTCATCGAGGCGATCTACAAGATCAAGGCGCCCGCCGAGCCGCGCGACGACCTGGTCGACGTGTTCCTCAAGGGCGTCAAGGATCTCAACCAGCCGCCCCATGTGACGCCCTCGGAACAGTTGCGCCTGAACACCTCGATCGAACCGGCCGCCGAGCCCAAGCGCCTCGGTGTCCTCGACGGCGACAACGCGGGCTTCCCCAACGGGCGCAGGCTGACCGACGACGTGATCGACGCCGCGCTCCAGGTCGTCGAGGGCGAACTGGTCGGTGCCGCGAACGACCTGGGCGACGCGGTCGACGCCAACGACAAGGAGTTCGGGCACGCCTTCCCGTACGTGGCGAACCCGACGGAGGGCTCGCGCGGCCCGCTCGCCGACGGCACCGGTGACGACAACGACGTACGCAACCAACTGGGCGACGCGCTGCGCCCGGCGGGCTCCGACGACACGACGCTCGTCGCCGCCTCCGTCGGCGCCGGGGCGGTCGGCATCCTGCTGATCGGCGGCGCGGTCGCGTGGTGGCGGCGGGCGCGGGGCCGCGCGTACTGACGGCCCCCCCAGCCCTCCAGCCCCACCAGCCCCCCACGGCGGGCCGCGCCGCCCGCGCGCACGTTTCCCGTACGCCGATCGACACCCGTTTGAGGAGAGGCATGTTCGCGCGCAGCAACGACAACAGGTCGCGGCACGAGCCACCCGCCCCGGCCGGAACACCACCGTCCGCCGCGGGGCGCCGGCGGTGGCCGCACGTGGTCGGATGTGCCGTACTGCTGGCCGTGGCCGTCAGCGCGGGGGCCGTCGCGGTCGACGGGGCGCGGGAGGGCGGTGGCATCCCGGTGGCGGATGCGCCGCAGGGCCGTCCGGGGATGACGGGCATGCCGGGCGGCGCCCGTCCGGACGCGGGGATACCGGCATTGCAGGCCCGGCTCAAGGCCCAGCCCCGGGACTTCGGCGGCTGGGCGACCCTCGGACTGGCCTACGTCGAACAGGCCCGCACCGACGGCGACCCCTCGCGCTACCCGCGGGCCGAGCGCGCGCTGGAACGCTCCCTCGACCTGAAACCCGGCAACGACCAGGCGCTCGCCGGCCGCGCCGCCCTCGCCGCCGCCCGGCACGACTTCGCGCACGCCCTGACGTACGCCGACCGCGCCCTCGATGTGAACCCGTACAACGAGCGCGCCCTGTGCTCCCGTGTCGACGCCCTCGTCGAACTCGGCCGCTACGACGACGCGGCACGGGCCGCCGACACCGCCGACAGCCGGCGTCCCGGCGTTCCGGTCTTCACGCGGTTCGCGTACGTCCGGGAGCTGCGCGGCGAGGTGGACACCGCGCGCCGGGTGCTCGAGCAGGCGCTCGCCGGCGCCTCTTCCCCCGGCGACGTGGCGTACGTCGCCACCCAGCTCGGCCGGCTCGCCTGGAACCAGGGGGACTACCCGGCCGCCCTGCGCCACTACGCCCGGGCCCTCGCCGCCGACGACGCGTATCTGCCCGCCCTGGAGGGCCGCGGCCGGGCCAGGGCGGCGAGCGGCGACCGGAGCGGTGCGGTCAGGGACCTGGAGGAGGTCGTCGCCCGCGCCCCGCTGCCCGGCCCACTCGTCGCGCTCGGCGAGCTGTACGAGGCGGGGGGCGAGGAGGCGAAGGCCCGCGAGCAGTACGCCCTCGTGGACGCGTGGACGGCGCTCGCCCGGGCCGACGGCGTCAACGTCGACCTGGACACCGCCCGCGCCGCCGCCGACCACGGCGACAAGGAGGCGGCGCTGCGTGCGGCCCGCGCCGAGTGGAACCGTCGCCGTACGGTGCACACCGCGGACGCGCTCGCCTGGGCGCTGCACGTCAACGGCCGCGACGAGGAGGCCCTGCCGTACGCCCGCCGGGCCACGGCCACGGGGTACCGCGACGCCGTGTTCCTCCACCACCTGGGCATGATCGAGCGGGCCGTGGGACGGGGCCCGGACGCCCGCCGCCACCTCTCGGCGGCGCTGGACCTCAACCCCGGCTTCTCCCCCGTCGGCGCCCGCGAGGCCCGTACGGCGCTGAAGGAACTGGAGGCGTCCCGGTGAGCCCGGTGAGCCCGGTGAGTCCGCTGAGCCCGCGCCGTCTCTTCGCGCGGGGCGCCGCCGTCCTCACGGCCGCCTGCGCCCTCGCCCTGCTGCCCTCGGCCGGCGCGAGCGCGCATCCGCTCGGCAACTTCACGGTCAACCGCTACGACGGTCTGGTCGCCGCCCCCGGCGAACTGCGCGTCGACCACGTCGAGGACCTCGCCGAGATCCCGGCGACCCAGGCCGGTCCCGACGTCGAACGGCTGGGCATGGCGCGGTGGGCCCGGCAGCGCTGCGAGAAGGCCGCGCGGGAGAGCAGTCTCACCGTCGACGGCCGTACGGTCGCCCTCACCGCGGTGCGCGCACACGCGCGCGTGCGGCCCGGGCAGGCGGGGCTCGACACCCTGCGCCTGGAGTGCCGGCTCAGGGCGCCGCTGCCCGAGTCGGGCCGAGCGACGGTCGGTTTCCGGGCCGCCGGTGCCTCGTCCGGTCCCGGCTGGCGGGAGATCACCGCGCGCGGCGACCGTACGACGCTCACCGCTTCGGACGTGCCGACGGAATCGGCCTCGCGCGAACTGACCCGCTACCCGGAGGAGTTGCTCTCCTCCCCGGCCGACACGGCGAGCGCGGCCCTGCGGGTGCGGCCCGGCGGTCCCGCCCTGGGGCAGGAGCGGCAGGAGGCTCCCGCCGCCTCCGTCCTGCCCCGCGGCGCGGACCGCTGGACGCGTGCCCTGGACTCCCTGGTGGCCCGGCACGACCTCACCCTCGGCTTCGCCGGTCTGGCCCTCGTCGTCGCGGTCGCCCTCGGCGCGATGCACGCGCTCGCGCCGGGCCACGGCAAGACGCTGATGGCAGCGACGGCGGCCGCCCGGGGCGGCAGGGCCGGGCTGACGGACGTCCTGCCGCTGGCGGCCTCGGTGACGGTCACGCACACCCTGGGCGTGGTAGCCCTCGGCCTCCTGGTCACCGCGGGTTCGGCGGCCGCGCCCTCGGTCGTCGCCTGGCTCGGCGTCGCCAGCGGCATCCTCGTGACACTGGCCGGCGCGAGCCTCGTACGCCGCGCACTCCGCAACCGGGGCCGCGCCCACGACCACGACCACGACCACGACCACAAGCATGGCCATCATCACAGCCACAGCCACAGCCACGGCCCGCACACTCACACCCACCCCACCGCCCCCACCCTCCGCGGCACGATCCTCCTCGGCTTCGCCGGCGGGCTCGTTCCCAGTCCGTCCGCCGTCGTGGTGCTCGTCGGCGCGGCGGCCCTCGGGCAGGCCTGGTTCGGACTGCTCCTCGTGGTCGCGTACGGCGTCGGGCTCGCCCTCACCCTCACCGCCGCCGGCGTCGCGGTCGTCCGGCTCGGCGGCGGTGTGAGCCGGCTGCTCCGGCGGCGCCCCCGGTGGACGTCCGGCCCGCTGGCCGGTCTGGTGCGCCGCGCCACTCCGCTCGGGTCGGCGTTCGCGGTCGTGGTCCTCGGGGCCGGATTGGTGTTCAGGGGGGCCGCATCCGCACTCGGCTGAGCTACTTTTGGGAGGAATGCGGGAGCGATACGGGCCCGTTCCCGTGGAATGTCCGCGCGAGACGTCATAGGGGGCGCCGGTGTCCGGAGAACCCGACGGTGCGCGCGTGATCGCCGACCGTTACCGTCTGCTGTCCCCGCTCGGTGAGGGCGGCATGGGCACCGTGTGGCGCGCCCACGACGAGGTGCTGCACCGCGAGGTGGCCGTCAAGGAGGTGCGCGCCCCCGCCGGGCTGCCTCAGGCCGACGTCCGGCGGATGTACGCCCGCCTGGAGCGCGAGGCGTGGGCCGCCGCCCGGATCTCCCACCACAACGTGGTCACGGTGTACGACGTGGCCACCGACGGCGACCGGCCCTGGATCGTGATGGAGCTGGTCCGCGGGCTGTCCCTGGCCGATCTGCTGGACGCGGAGGGCCCGTTGGAGCCGAGGCGCGCCGCGCTGATCGGCGTCGAGGTGCTGGCGGCACTGCGGGCGGCCCACGCGGCGGGGGTGCTGCACCGGGACGTGAAGCCGGCCAACGTGCTGCTGGCGAACGACGGGCGGGTGGTGCTCACCGACTTCGGGATCGCCCGGGTCGAGGGCAGCGAGGCGCTGACCATGACCGGTGAGGTGATCGGCTCGCCCGAGTTCCTCGCTCCGGAGCGGGCGCTGGGCCGTACGCCCGGTCCCGAGTCTGACCTGTGGTCGCTGGGCGTGCTGCTGTACGCGGCGGTCGAGGGCGTCTCGCCGTTTCGCCAGGACACGCCGTTGAGCACCCTGCGGGCGATCGTCGACGAGGAGTTGCCACCGCCGTACCGGTCCGGTGCGCTGACTCCTGTCGTGGCGGGCCTGCTGCGCAAGGACCCGGCCGAGCGGACTCCGGCTGAGCAGGCGGAGCGGGATTTACGGCTCGTGGGCGCCGGGGGCAGCCTCTTCGCGGGAGACCCGACCACGCACGCGGCACCGTCGGGCGCGTACGGCGCGTACGGCGCGTACGACCCGACGGTCGCGGGCCACCCGGGCCCTGCCACCGAACCGACGCCGCCGATGCCGGTACCGGCGACCGCGGGCACGTCCGCGTCCCGCGCGCCCGAGGGCCGGGACCGGCGGGCGCGTGCCGTGCTGATCCTGGGTCTGGCCGTGCTCGTACTGGCGCTGGCAGGACTGACGTACGCGCTGCTGAACCGCTCGGACGGCGGTGGCGGGACGGCGGGGTCGGGCGGGAGCCGGGACCCGGGGGCCGGTTCCACGGCGCCGGGCCGGACCGGAAGCGGGACGGAGTCGAGCCCGTCGGCCCCGTCCGGGAGCCACAGCGGGCAGAGCAGTCCTGGGCCGCAGTCGGTGCGGGTGTCCGTGGTGGGCTCGCACACCGACTACTCGGGGGCCTGTCCCCCGCCGCACGACGAGGCACCCGCCTTCACGGCGACGTTCACGGTGGGGCGGCTGCCGGCGGAGGTCGGCTACCGCTGGGCGACGGCGGACGGATCGGTCTCCGACCCGGGGTGGCGGACGCTGTCCTTCCCGTCGGGCGGTGACCGCTCGCGCCAGGACAGCGTGGTGGTGACGACGCACGACGACAGTGGCGCGTTCGAGAGCGCCGTCCGTGTGGAGGTGCGGGCTCCGGTGGAGGCCACGTCGAACGCGGTGGCGTTCTCGGTGACCTGTGAGACCGGAACGGAGACGGAGACCCCGACGGGCGGGGCCTCCCCCTCCTCTTCCTCTTACTCCTCTTCTTCTTACTCTTCTCCTTCCGCTTCGGGTCAGGCGGCGCCGTTGAGGACCGGCAGGTAGCCGCCGGACTGGCCCGCCGCGGTGGGGTGGTACGACTCGCCGATGTTCAGCCAGTTGACGCTGTGCAGCCAGGAGTCGCCGGAGCACAGCTCGTGGCCGGTGAACGTGGTGCGCACGTCGCCGAAGGTGAAGCCGTGGGCGGCGGCGCGCTGGGCGATCACGGTGTTGAGGTGGTCGGAGGCGTTGTTGATCGCCTTCCGCTTGGTCTCGGACAGGCCGATGCAGGTGGTGCCGAGCTTGTAGAAGCGCGGGTAGCCGATGACGACGACGTGGGCGTTCGGGGCCTTGCTGCGGATCGACGAGTAGACGCCGTCGAGGTTGCCGGGGAGCGTCGAGTCGACGTATGCCTCAGCGGTGGCGATCCGCGACAGGCAGGAGCTGTCGGACTGGAGCACACAGGTCGTCATGACGTCGGCGAAGCCCGCGTCGTTGCCGCCGATACTGATGGAGACGAGGCCGGTGGCGGAGCCGAGCGGGCCGAGCTGTCCGGCGAGAACATCACCCGTACGGGCGCCGGAGCAGGCGGTGAAGTCGAACGTGGAGGGTGAATGGGCGGCCGCCCACAGGTACGGGTGGGACTTCGTGCTGCGCTTGCAGTCGCCGCTCGAGCTGATGTAGCTGCCCGCTCCGACCCCGGAGGAGTAGGAGTCGCCGAGGGCCACATAGCCGTCGGCTGCGGCGGGTTGGGCCGCCTGGGCGGTCGCGGCCCCGGTGAGGGCGGCGCCGGCGGCGAGGAGGACTGAACTCAGGAAGCCGACAAGTCTGAAACGTCTCATGGAACCTCCTTTAGCAGGATCTCTGCCACAACCTTGGTAGCAGCTACGCGCGTTGACTGAAAGTGTCCATGCCAATGAATGGCTGACACTCGTTCAAATTCGGACGAAAGTCAGTGGGAACGTCAGTGCGCCCTTGACGCTCCGATGCGGGCTGCGCCACATTGATGCCCGGTCAAACCCACAAAAAGGTGAGACCTGCTTCCAGGTCTTGCCATACGGGTTCAATCGTCAATACCGTCATACATCTCCCGCATTGGTACGTCGGCAAGCGGCTCAGGGGAGGGCTCGAGGCCGCGGCGCACCGGGGCGGGACGCGCGGTAGGGGGGTGCCGTGCTCGGTGACCGCATGCGGTGACCGGGCCGTGCCGCGCGGTCGGCTGCCGTTTCTTTCCGGCGTCGACAGGCTTTGCCAGCTCACCTGGCACGCACGGAGGTTCGTCGCGTCATGCCGTGGGTGAGAACCCCCCTTTCGAACCGGATACAGAGCCGGACCGCCCCTGGGGCGGGCGGTCCGCCGGACGAGAGGGACCAACTCATGAGCTCAGTCCTGCAGCCGGCGTCGACGGGCAACGATCCGTCACCCACCGGCACATACCGGCCCGTCTCCTCTCACCTGGCGATAGCACCGCCGGTGAGCGTGGTGATACCCGCCATGAACGAGGCGGAGAACCTTCCCTACGTCTTCAAGACGCTGCCCGACTGGATCCACGAGGTCGTTCTCGTGGACGGCGACTCCACCGACGACACCGTCGAGGTCGCCCGGGCACTGTGGCCGGACGTCAAGGTGGTCGAGCAGCGCGGCAAGGGCAAGGGGGACGCCCTGATCACCGGCTTCGAGGCGTGCACCGGGGACATCATCGTGATGGTGGACGCCGACGGCTCGGCGGACGGCCAGGAGATCGTGTCGTACGTCTCCGCCCTCGTCTCGGGCGCGGACTTCGCCAAGGGCTCCCGCTTCGCCAACGGGGGCGGCACCGACGACATGACCTTCATCCGCAAGCTCGGCAACCGCGCCCTGTGCGCGGTGGTCAACCGGAAGTTCGGCGCCCGCTACACCGACCTGTGCTACGGCTACAACGCGTTCTGGCGGCACTGCCTGGACAAGATCGACCTCGACTGCACCGGCTTCGAGGTGGAGACCCTGATGAACATCCGGGTCGTGAAGGCCGGGCTGAAGGTCCAGGAGATTCCCAGCCACGAGTACCTGCGCATCCACGGCGTCAGCAACCTGCGCGCCGTACGGGACGGACTGCGGGTGCTCAGAGTCATCCTCGACGAGCGCTCCAACCGGCGTGCCCTGCGCAGCCGTACGCACTCCCCGACGCTGGTCCCGGCCGGCTCGGCCCGGGGAAAGGCGGCGTCTTGAGCGGTGCCGAAGCTGCCGGCGCCGCGCTCACGGTCTCCGTCGTGATCTGCGTCTACACCGAGGACCGCTGGGAGGACATCCTCGCGGCGGTCTCCTCGGTGCGGGCGCAGTCCCACCCGGCCCGGGAGACGCTGCTGGTCGTCGACCACAACGACGCGCTGCGGGAACGGCTGCTGACGGAGTACAAGGAGAACCGGGACGGGCGGTACGTGCGGGTGCTCGCCAACGCGGGCCCCCGCGGCCTGTCCGCCGGCCGCAACACCGGCATCGCCGCCTCGCGCGGCGACGTGATCGCCTTCCTCGACGACGACGCCGTGGCCGAGCGCGACTGGCTGCGGCACTTCGCCGAGGGGTACGCCGATCCGGCGGTCGTCGCCGTCGGCGGGCGCACGGTGCCCGTCTGGGCGTCGGGGCGCCGGCCCCGCTGGTTCCCGGAGGAGTTCGACTGGGTGGTGGGCTGCACGTACCGCGGCCTGCCGCCCGGCCGGGTCCGGGTGCGCAACGTACTCGGCGGCAACGCCTCCTTCCGGCGCGAGGCGTTCGACGCGGCGGGCGGCTTCGCCACCGGCATCGGGCGCGACGGCGACAGGCGCCCGCTGGGCTGCGAGGAGACCGAGCTGTGCATCCGGCTCTCCCGCGCCCGGCCCGACGCCGTACTGCTGATCGACGACCGCGCGGTGATCCACCACCGGGTGCCCGCGGCGCGCGAGCACTTCGGCTACTTCCGCACCCGCGCCTACGCCGAGGGCCTGTCCAAAGCCCTGGTGGCACGCAGCGTCGGCGCCGGGAAGGGGCTCGAGTCCGAACGCCGGTACGCCACCCGCGTGCTGCCGTCCGGTGTGGTGCGCGGGCTGCGCGACGCCGTGCTGGCCCGGCCGGGCGGCGCGGGCCGGGCGGGTGCGATCGTCGCCGGGGTGCTCACGGCGGCGGGCGGCTATGCGGTGGGGAGCGTACGGGCGCGGCGCGGCGGGGCCACGTTCTCGGTGGCGCCCGTCTCGACGACGCCCGTCTCCGGGGCACCCGTCGAGGAGGGGGCGCATGGCTGAGGAGGCCCACGAGGCCGACGCACGTGTGCCGATCCTCATGTACCACGCGGTCGCCGCCGACCCGAACGACGCGACCCGTGCCCTGTCGGTGACCCCGGAGGCGTTCGCCGGGCAGATGGCGGCGATCGCCGACCTGGGCCACACCCCGATCGGTACGGCGGAACTGGCCGCGGCCTGGCGCTCGGGCCGCCCGCTGCCCGGGCGGCCCGCCCTCGTCACCTTCGACGACGGCTACGAGGGCGTGCACCGCCACGCCCTGCCCGCCCTCAGCAAGCACGGCTTCCCGGCCACCCTGTTCGTCTCGACCGGCTGGCTGCGCGGCCCGTACGACACCGGGGGCGCCCTGGACACCATGCTCGACTGGGACCAGGTGCGCGAACTGGCCGCCGCGGGCGTGGAGATCGGCGGGCACAGTCACACCCATCCACAGCTCGACCGGCTCGGGGAGGAGCGGCTGCGGTTCGAGCTGATCCACTGCAAGGAGATCGTCGCCGACCAACTGGGCGCCGTACCCGCCTCGTTCGCGTATCCCTACGGATACTCCGACCGCCGGGTGCGGCGGGCGGTGCGCGAGACGGGGTACACGCAGGCGCTCGCCGTCGGCAACGGCCTGGCACGCCGCGCCCAGGGCCCGTACGCCCTGCGGCGGGTCACAGTGCGCCGGAGTACGGGGCTCGACGAGTTCGCCCGGCTGGTGGAAGGCCGCGCGATCGCCCGCACCTTCGCCCGGGACCGGGCCCTCACCAAGGGGTACGCCGTACTCCGCAGGGCCCGGCAGGCGCGAGGCCGGGTACGGGGACAGGTGCCGGGACAGGTGCCGGGGGTCGGCGCCTGAACCGCCGACCGCCGCGTGTGCCCGGGAAAGCGGGTGCACGCGGCGGCCGGGTGCCGGATCATGGCGGCATGTCCGTGAACCCGCACGAAGCCCTGCCGATCCGGCTCAACGTCGACGACAGCGACTCCCCGTCCGATGTCCTCGACGCGCTGTTCCTCGGCCGTTTCGCCACGGGCGAGCAGCCGTACTCGCACGCGGCGAACATCGACCGCGTACGGTCCGGAGCCACGCTGCTGCCGCCCGGCGCGCGCGTGCTGCGGATCGCCCGCGACGACGACCGCAGCGCGACGCTGGCCGAGGGCGACGGCTGGACCCTGCTGATCTCGCGCTGGAACCGGGGCGCCGACGTCACGGTGACGGCGACCAGCGCCGACCTCGCCGAGAAGGTGCTCGGCGACGCGACGGACGGCGCGGCCGACGAGCCCGAGCCGCAGCCGGAGAACGTGACGATGGGCTTCTGGTACGTCTCCCCGCGGCGCGGCCCGCACCGCACCACCCGGCAGATCTCCGCGGGCACCTGGGACGAGGTCCGGGGCAACTACACGGCGCCGGTCGCGGACGCGATGGACGGCCTGATGAAGACGACCCCCGAGGACATCGCGGGCCGGCTGCTGCTCCTGCACGGCCCGCCGGGCACCGGCAAGACCTCGGCGCTGCGGACGCTGGCCCGGTCCTGGCGGGACTGGTGCCAGGTGGACTGCGTGCTGGACCCGGAGCGGCTCTTCTCCGACGTCGGCTATCTGATGGACATCGCCATCGGCGAGGAGGACGCGGCGGGCAAGGGCCGCTGGCGGCTGCTGTTGCTGGAGGACTGCGACGAACTGATCCGCGGCGAGGCCAAGCACACGGCGGGGCAGGCGCTCTCCCGGCTGCTGAACCTCACGGACGGACTCCTCGGCCAGGGCCGCAACGTCCTGGTGGGCGTCACGACCAACGAGGACCTCGAACGCCTCCACCCCGCCGTCGTCCGCCCCGGCCGCTGCCTGGCCCGCATCGAGGTCGGCACGCTGACCCGCCGGGAGGCGGTGGACTGGCTGGGCACGGAGGAGGGCGTGGGCCGCGAGGGCGCCTCGCTGGCGGAGCTGTACGCGCTGCGCCGGGGTACCTCACCGACCGCGCTGCCGGAGCCGCGGGCGGGCACGGAGGCCGGGCTGTACCTGTAGCCCGGTGCTTTGATGGGAGTATGACCCTGTTCGTCGGCACGTCGGGCTGGCAGTACCGGGACTGGCGGGAGGCCCTCTACCCACCCGGGCTGCCCGTCCGGCTGTGGCTGGAGCGGTACGCGGACGCATTCGCGACGGTCGAGATCAACAACGCCTTCTACCGCCTGCCCGCCCGGGAGACCTTCGCGGCGTGGCGCGAGCGGGTGCCGCCGGACTTCGTGGTCGCCGTCAAGGCGAGCCGCTACCTGACGCACATCAAACGCCTCCGCGACCCGGCGGAGCCGGTCGACCGTCTGATGACCCACGCGGCGGGCCTCGGCGACCGCCTCGGCCCGGTCCTGCTGCAACTGCCACCGACGCTGCGCGCCGACCCGGCCCTCCTGGACACCTGCCTCGCCTGCTTCCCGCCGGGCACCCGGGTCGCAGTGGAACCCCGCCACGAGTCCTGGTGGACGCCCGAGGTGCGCGAGGTCCTTGCCGCCCGCGGCGCGGCCCTCTGCTGGGCAGACGTCCGTGCCCGCCCGGTCACCCCCCTGTGGCGCACCACCGACTGGGGCTACGTCCGCTTCCACGAGGGCCGAGCCACCCCCGGGCCGCATTACGGCCGCCGATCCTTGGCAACCTGGCTCGACCGCATCGCAACCACCTGGCCGAACACGAGCGACGTCTACACCTACTTCAACAACGACCCGAACGGGGCAGCGGTGGGCGACGCGGTGATTTTGGCCCGACTGGCGCGAAGGGCACATCTGACGGTGACACGAACGCGCCCCGAAGGGGCGCGGGGCTGAGACATTGTGCGGCTCCGCCGCGTGGGCGCGACAAGCCACGACGCACCCGCAGCCGAGCGGCGGCCCGAACCAAAACGGCGCTCAGTCCCCGTAAGCCGCCCGCAGGGCATCCCGTACGGCCCGCAGCGCATCGGCCTCGCCGACCCCGAGCCGCCGCGCCCGCGAGGCGAACTCCTGCGCCCCGGCCGCAACCTCCCGCTCCGCCGCAGAGCCCGCGGCAGCGACAAACGTTCCGTTGCGCCCCCGCGTCTCGATCACCCCGTCTCCCTCCAGCGCCCGGTACGCCTTGGCGACCGTGTTCGCGGCGAGCCCCAGCGACTCGGCCAGTCCGCGCACGGTAGGCAGCCGGTAGCCGACCGGCAGGACACCCGACCGCGCCTGTTCGGAGATCTGCGCGCGCACCTGCTCGTAGGGCGGCGCGCCGTCGTCAATATGGATCTTCAAGGTCACGCGGCGATTGTCCCGTATCCCGAGGAAAATGAGAGGCATCCGACCACCCGCCCGCCGTAGCGTGCGCCCACATGACCGTTCTTGTACGCGACCTGCGTTCCGACGATCCGGCCGACGTCGCGGCCTTCGCCCATGTCCGGCATCTCTCCGTGCCGTTCATCCTGTGGACGCCCGAGGCCGTCGTCCACCGCCTCGTCCACACCCACCCGGACGCCCGGAGCCGGTCCCTCGTCGCGGAGGAGGACGGGGAGGTGATCGGCACCGCCCAGATCGGGCTGGCCCACGACAGCACCGAGCCCGGCCAGGCGTACCTCAACATCTACGTCCACCCCGACAGGCTGCGGCGCGGAGCCGGCGGGCTGCTGGTGCGCACGTCCGAGGAGTACCTGGCCGGCGAGGGCGCGACGAAGCTGTACTCCTGGGTGCTGGACGGGCCCGCCAACCTGGCCTTCGCCGAGCGGCACGGCTACGAGCGGCGGCGCGCCGCCCACTTCCTGCGGCTGGACCTGGCGAACGGCACGCTGCCACCGCGGGCGTCCCCGCCTCCCGGTGTGGAACTGCGCACCGCGGCCGACTACGCGGACGACCCCCGACCCCTGTTCGAGCTGGACGCGGAGACGATGGCGGACGAACCGAGCGACGTCGACGTCGAGTTCACGGACTACGAGGCCTGGCTCGCGGAGACCTGGCGGCACCCGCTGCTGAACCGTGAACTGACCACGGTCGCGGTCGTCGACGGCCGCCCGGCCGCCTTCAGCGTCGCCTACACCGACGGCACCCGGTACTCGACCGCCATGACGGGCACGGTCCGCGCCCAGCGCGGCCGGGGCCTGGCCAAACTCGCCAAGACCGACTCCCTGCACCGGGCCCGCGCGGCGGGGTACACGGACGCGTTCACGGGCAACGACACGGACAACGGTCCGATGCTCGCCATCAACAAGTGGCTCGGCTACGAGGTCTGCGCGACGGAGGTGCGCCATGTCCGTGAACTCGGCTGAGGTGCCGGCCGAGGTGAGCGTCGCACTTGTCAAGGCGGGCCGTACGAAGATCCGGTACGCGAGCGAGCTGCTGCACGACGACGGCACCCGCCTTGCCGTCCGCGCCCCCTGGGCCGGTGACGGCGTCCGCGACTTCGGCTTCGTGCGCTTCGAGGCCGGCGACGTCTTCACCGAGTACTACTGGCGCGACCGCTGGTACTCCGTGAAGGAGGTCCGCACGGCCGCCGGTGTGCTGAAGGGCTGGTACTGCGACATCACCCGCCCCGCCGTCCTGACCGGCACCCAACTGGTCGTCGAGGACCTCGACCTGGACCTGTGGCGCTCCGCTGACGGCGCCGACGTACGGCGGCTGGACGAGGACGAGTTCGCCGAGAGCGGGCTGGCGGAGCGGGACCCGCAGGCCGCTGCCGCAGCCGTGGCCGCACTGGACGAGCTGGAGCGACTGGCCGCCCACGGGGACGCCTTCACCGACCTGCTGCGATAGCGCGCCGCCCGGCTCATCCGTACGTCGCCACCACCGCGTACCGCTCGTCGGTCACCTCCCTCCCCCACAGCGCCGGGTCGTCGGACAGCCGTTCCACGCGCACCTGCCCGGCGTGCGGGGCGCAGCAACTCCCGCCAGTGCCGCAGGGCCCGGCCGGGGTCGGGCAGCGTCCACAGCACGTGCCGGACCAGCACGGTGTCGAAGCGCTGCTCGCCCACGGGCGGTGCCGCGGCGTCACCGGTGAGGAACACCGCGTCACGACCGGCGAGTTTGGTCCTGGCCAGCTCCACCATGGCCGGGGACAGGTCGACTCCGGTGACGTGGTGTCCCCGCTCGGCCACGAGGAGCGACAGGCTGCCGGTGCCGCAGCCCAGGTCGAGGACGTCTCCGGGCCGGGCAGGCAGCCAGGAGCCCAACCGGGCGGCCCAGGCCCGGCGTACGCCGGCGTCGCGCAGGCCGTGGTCGGGCTCGTCGTCGAAGGCGGCGGCCTCCGCGTCCCAGTCGACACGCGGTGCGGTCGTCCGATCACTGTCTTCGCTCATGCGCCAAGAGTGACACCCGCCACTGACAACGGAGTCGTGGCGCCGGAACGTGACAACCGCCACTGACAGGAATGCATCGATGGGCAACTCTCGGGGAAAGGGTCTACCTCCGTGAGAACGCGGAACCCGGTGGATCCGTAAGGAGGCAGCCATGCGCCGTCTGACCGTGCAGAAGCCCCTGAAGAAGTCCGACGCCCGCCGAGTCCGCGAGGAGGCCGAGGAGCGCCCCGCGGGGCGCCCGGAGGTCCGCAAGGACATCGCGCGCACGTGGTGGCCGGAGAGCTGACCGGGCCGGTCACGCCATGAGACGCGTCAGAGCAGCCGCTTACGGTAGTGGACGCGGTCGTAGGACCCGTCCACTCGGCGTTCCACCGGCTCGTACCCGTACTTCGGGTAGATCTCCTGGTTGTCCCACATCTTCGCGTGGGTGTACAGCCTGATCTCGGGCAGACCCAGCGCACGCGCGTGTGCCTCCACGAACCGCAGCAGCCGCCGCCCCACGCCCCTGCCGTGTGCGTCGGGGTGGACGGCGACGCTGTCGAGGAAGAGATGGTCCGCGCGCTCCTCCAGGACCACGAGGCCCACCAGGCCCATCCCGGGTTCGTCCGTCACGTACACCCTGCCCGCGGCCACGTTCGCCGCGTGGTCCGCCTCCATGGGCTGCGGCGCCACCCCGATGCGCTCGGCGTAGGGGCGGTAGGCGGCGTCGGTGACGGCCTCGACGGCCGGTACGTCGGCGGGGACCGCCTGCCGGATCCGCTCTTCGCGCTCGTGTGTCATGCCGCGCACGGTAGCTACCTCAGCACAGCCTGAGCACTCCCTTAACGCGACCATAAGGATCTCCATCACCCGCCTCCAGCAGGCGATTCCACGGTTTCTCGGGGCTAGTTTGCTGACCACCCCACGGGTTCCGGCCCGCGCAAAACCACGTTCCCCATGTTCCCCGCGTTCCCCGTGACCGTCTCTAGGAGATCACCATGCCCGCACCGTCCGTGTCCCGCAGGGCCGTCGCCGTCGCTGTCGCCGGTCTCGCCCCGCTCGCCCTGACCACGCTGGCCGCGGCCCCCGCGTCGGCGCACGGTTCGATGGGCGACCCGGTCAGCCGGGTGTCGCAGTGCCACGCCGAGGGCCCCGAGAACCCGAAGTCCGACGCGTGCAAGGCGGCGGTCGCGGCCGGCGGCACCCAGGCGCTCTACGACTGGAACGGCATCCGCATCGGCAACGCGGCGGGCAAGCACCAGGAGCTGATCCCGGACGGCAAGCTGTGCAGCGCCAACGACCCGGCCTTCAAGGGCATGGACCTGGCTCGCGGCGACTGGCCCGCGACCAGCGTGAGCAGCGGCTCGTACACCTTCAAGTACCGCGTGACGGCCCCGCACAAGGGCACGTTCAAGGTGTACATCACCAAGCCCGGCTACGACCCGGCGGGGCCGCTGGGCTGGGGCGACCTGGACCTGTCCGCCCCGGTGGCGACGGTCACCGACCCGGCCGCCTCGGGCGGTTTCTACACGTTCTCCGGCACCCTGCCCGAGCGCTCGGGCAAGCACCTGCTGTACGCGGTGTGGCAGCGCTCGGACAGCCCGGAGGCGTTCTACTCCTGCTCCGACATCTCCTTCGGCGGCGGCGACGGCGCCGGCGCTGCGGGCGATGACGCGGGCGATGACTCGACGGGCAGCGACACGGCGGGCGGTGCCGCACCGGCACCCGAGGCCTCCGCCCCCTCCGAGGAGCAGCTCGCAGCCGCTGCCGACAAGTCGACGATCGAGCACCACGGCCACGGCGACCAGGACGCCGAGACGACCACCGACCCGACGGACCCGGCGACCCCGGCCGCCCCGGACGAGGCACCCGACCCGGCCGCCGAGGCCGCCGGTGAACCCAACCAGGTCAAGGCCGCCGGCGCGAGCACCGAGAACCTCGCCGAGACCGGCGGGGACAGCACCACGCCCTACATCGCCGTCGGTGGCGCCGCCGCCCTGGCGCTCGGCGCGGCCGTGCTGTTCGCGTCGGTCCGCCGGCGGGCGACGACCGGTGGCCGGCACGGCCACTGACACGGGGAACGCGGGGGAACGCGGGGGAACGCGGGGTCCGTCCGGCGGCTCAGGCCGGACGGACCCCGCGTGGTGTGCCGAGCGTCCGGTCAGCCGAAGACCGAGGCGCAGGTGGTGGGCGTGGCGTGCGCCGGGTCCAGGGCGCCCGCCACCTCGTGGAAGGCGATCCGGTCGAACAGCCCGATCGCCAGGTGCTCGGAGAAGTCGAGCGGACACAGGTCCTGGAGCAGGACGTTGCGCACGCCCGGGCCGTCGAGGAACTGGCCGCGGTACGGCGTGACCACCTCGTCGTACTTCGTGGCGAGGACGGTGTAACGGACGCCGGGCACGGTGTCGCCGCCCGCGTTGAGCTTGGTGAGGACGTCGGAGCCGACGACCTGGTCGGCGAGGGCGGGGGTGTGCTCGTTCAGCAGGTCCCCGACGCCGGGGAAGTACGGCAGCAGGTTGGTGAGGCCGGAGAGCGTGGTGCCGTGGTTGCTGGGCGCGATGCCGACCAGGGCGTTCACCTTGGCGGCCCCGCCTAGGAACTTCAGGTAGTAGCGGGGCATCATGCCGCCCTGCGAGTGACCGACGATGTCGGTCTCGGCGGCGCCGGTCGCGGTGAGCACCTTGTCGACGTAGGCGGCCAGTTGCTCCGCCGACTTCTCGACCGGGCCGAGGCCGTGGAAGAACGGGACGCCGGGCAGTTGGCCGTAGTCGAGGGAGAAGACGCAGTAACCGCGGTTCTTCAGGTAGGGGGCGAGGCCCAGCCAGTTGTCGACGGAGTTCCCGAAGGTGCCGTGGACCAGAACGACGGGGCGGGGATGGGCGGCGGAGGGCTTACAGGTGTAGTCGTTCCAGCCGGTGCTGGGGCGCGTGTCGGCGGCGTGGGCGGTGGTGGCGGCGGGGAGCAGGGCGACCGCGGCGGTCAGCAGCAGCGCGGTCAGTGGTCTGAGCAATCGGCTCCAGGGCAGCATCGGGTGATCTCCTTGCGGCTCAGGGGAGTTGCGTCAGCAGGACGCCCTGTGATCCGGATCACGAGGATGCTGTTCACTCGTCAAGTTACGGGCGAGTAGTGCAAGTGTGAAGTTACGGGTCAGTAAAAACTTCCAGTGATAACCGGCGCCGCCGTCACCGCAACTGATAAAGGGTCACCAGAACTGACAAAGGGTCACCAAGTGGGCCGCAGCGGCCCGCCCGGCGCCACGCGCAGCAGACCGTCGCGCAACGCGCGCACCCCGTCCTCGCCGAGCACGTCGACCCACGCACCCACGGCCTCCGCCGCCGCCTCCTCCGCGGCCCGCGTGCAGGCCCACCCCGCCTCGGTCAGCACGACCAGCCGGGCACGCGCGTCGGCGGGATGCGGCCGGCGTTCGGCGTACCCCTTGCGGACCAGGTCGTCGACGAGCTGACTGGCGGCCTGCTTGGTCATCCCGAGGTGCGCGGCGAGGCCGGTGACCGTCGCGCCGTGCGGGGCGAGCCTGGTGAACGCGAACCCGTGCACGGGACGCACTCCCTCGAAGCCGCGAGCCACGACCCCCTCGTGGATGCGCTGCGTGAGCCCGCCGGCCGCGGCGAGCAGGGCGGCGGACAGGGCCATGGCGTCGGAGTTCTGCACGGGGGCATTGAAACACCCTTGACATATTGGTCAAGCAGCTTGACCATAAAGCCGACCCTAGATAGTCAAGTAGCTTGACCAACTTGCCCAACTTGACCATATGGCTTGCGCAAAGGCGCAGAGGAGATCCCCCATGCCCGTCGTCCGCCCGTCCGAAGGTGTCAGCCACGAGATCCACGGCACCCGCTTCGTCTCGTACGCCAACCCCCGCACCGGCAGCAAGGAGCTGTGCGCCTGGCGGGGTGAGATCCCGGCGGGGACGAAGGCGCCCGCGCACACCGTCGACCGGGAGGAGATCTTCCACCTGCTCACCGGCGAACTGCTGATCACCCTCGACGGCCACGCCGAGCGCGTCACCGCGGGCGACACCGTGATCATCAACCCGGGGGCGACCCTCGCCGTCGAGAACCCCACCGACCGGACCGCGACGTCCTGGGTCACCACCTCGGTCGGTCTGACGGCCGAGCTGGCCGACGGCACCCGGATCACTCCCCCGTGGGCCAACTGACCCGCGGGGGCCTCACGCCGCCAGCGACCCCGGCATCACCGCCCTCGGCCCGAACTTCGCCCGCGCGCGGTCCGCGACCTCCTCGATCCGGCGGACCTTCTCGTCCACGGGGTCGAAGGTGAGCTGGTGGGAGGCCTGCTCGGCGGGGGCGAGACCCTCGGCGCGCAGGGCGATCGAACGGACCCGGGCGCGCTGGAGGCCGAGCGCCTCGTACATGTCGTACGCGGTCCGCGTCAGGGCCGCCGAGTGCGCGGTCGGCTCCTTCAGGGTGCGGCTGCGGGTGGTGGCCGACCGGTCGGCGTAGCGGACGGTGAGGGTGAGGGTGCGGCACACCTTGTCCACGGCGCGCAGCCGGGCACCCATTTCCCCGGCGGCCGAGAGCAGGGCGCGGCGGTGCCGGTCGGGGTCGAGTTCGTCGCGGTCGAAGGGGCGGTCGGCGGCCAGGGACCGGGAGACGCCGTTGGGGACGACCCGGCCGCGGTCGACGCCGTTCGCCTTCTCGTGCAGTTCGCGGCCCGTCCTCGCGCCGACCAGTCGCTGGAGCGTGGACAGCGGTGCGTCGGCGACCCGGCCGAGGGTGTCGAGGCCGTACTCGCACAGCGTGCGGGCGGTCGCGGTGCCGACGCCGGGCAGCGCGGCGACGGGCTTGCCGGCGAGGAACTCGCGCTCCTCGCCCCCGGGCACCGCGCGGGTCAGCCCCGGCCGGGCGTCGCGCAGGGCCATGCGGGCCAGCATGGGGCCGGGACCGGCGCCGGTCAGGCAGTCGACGCCGTACAGCGCGAGGGCGCGGACGCGGATCACCGAGGCCAACTCCACGGCGTCGCGTCCGAAGTACCGCTCGGCGCCGCGCAGGTCGGCCAGCGCGCCGTCGGGCGGCAGGGCCTCGACGACCGGCGTGAACTCCTCAAGCAGCCCGAGCAGTTCGGGCAGGGCCGCCTCGTGCATCGGCGGTAGCTGGAAACGTACGCAGAGGATGGTCATCCCGCACTCCCCGGACTCTGGTGCCACAACTTCCTTCCCACCGCGGGCCCTTCGCCCGCGGGGCGCAGATCGGCCCAGGGGTGCATCTCGTACCCCGTGGACATGCGGATCCTCCGCTGCCTCCCGCCGTCGCCGTCGCCGCCATCACCGCCGCCATCACCGCCGTCACCGTCACCGTCGGACGCCTCGGGACCGGCGCCGGGGGCGTCGGCCAGCCGGGCCGCGACGCCCTCAAGGCCCTCCTCGCCCCGCACCTCCAGCAGGTCGGCGAGGTTCCAGGCGGCGGAGCCGACCACGCTGAGGCTGCGCGGGCCGCGCCGCTGCACCACCCCGCGCACCAGCAGCAGCCAGGAGTGGAAGACGGTGTGCGCGCAGGCGTCGTGGGAGTCGTCGAAGAAGGCGAGGTCGACCAGGCCCGATCCGTCGTCGAGGGTGGAGAAGATGACCCGGCGGCCGGAGCGGATCGGCGGTGTCTGGGTGGCCGCCTTGGCGCCCGCGACCAGCACCGTCTCCCCGTGCCGTGCCTCGCGCAGCCGCTTGGCCGACATCACGCCGAGTTCGCGCAGGAAGGTGCGGTGGTCGTCCATCAGGTTGCGTGAGGCGTCCATGGAGAGCACGCCCAGTTCGGCGCTGAGTTTCTCCGCCGAGGTGAGGTCGGGCAGTCCGGCGGGGGCCGTCTTGCGTCCGCCGGACAGCGGGAGCTGGTCGCCGCGTCCGGCCCGGGCGCCGCGGTGCAGCTCGGTCAGGTGCAGTTGCAGGTCGCGGCGGTTGGCGCCGAACGCGTCCAGCGCGCCGACCTGGGCGAGCCGTCCGGCCAACGGCCTGCTGGGGCGGGCCCGTTCCCAGAAGTCGAGCAGGGAGGCGTAGGGCTGCCCCTCGGCGGTCCGCTCCGCCTCGGCCTCGCTGATGCCGTGCACGTCCAAGAGTGCGAGGCGCAGTCCCCAGGCGTTCACCCTGCGCGCCTCACTCGCCTTACGTGCCTTACCCGCCTTACTCGATTCAGACACCAGTTCGATCCTGTGTGCGACCCCCGACTTGTTCACGTCCAACGGCAGGATCGGCACCCCGCGCCGACGCGCGTCCGCCAGCAGCAGCCGCTTGGGATACATGCCGGGGTCGTGGGTGAGCAGGCCCGCATAGAAGGCGGCCGGGTGGTGAGCCTTCAGCCACGCCGACTGGTACGTCGGCACCGCGAAGGCCACGGCGTGCGCCTTGCAGAAGCCGTACGAACCGAAGGCCTCGACGATCCCCCAGGTGCGCTGAATCGTTTCTGCGTCATAGCCGTGCCCCGCCGCGTGCTGCGCGAACCACACCTTGATCCGCCCCTGCGACTCCGGGTCGGAAAGACCGCGCCGCACCCGGTCCGCCTCGCCGCGCCCGCAGCCGGTCATGATGTCGACGATGTCGATGATCTGCTCGTGGAAGACGACGACCCCGTACGTCCCCTCCAGCGGCTCCGCCAGGTCCTCGTGCGGGTAGCGCACCGGCGCCCGCCCGTGCCGGGCCTCGATGAACGGCCGCACCATGTCGGCGGCGACCGGACCCGGCCGGAAGAGCGAGATGTCGACCACGAGGTCGTGGAAGGTGGCCGGCTGGAGCCGCCCCACCAGGTCCCGCTGGCCCGGCGACTCGATCTGGAAGCAGCCCAGCGTCTCGGCGGAGCGGATCATCCGGTACGTCGCCGGGTCGCCCTCCGGTACGGCGTCCAGGTCGACCCGCTCCCCCGTGGCCCGCTTCACCTCGGCGACCGCGTGTGCCATCGCCGACTGCATCCGCACGCCGAGCACGTCCAGCTTGAGCAGCCCGAGGTCCTCGACGTCGTCCTTGTCGAACTGCGCCATGGGGAAGCCCTCGCCGCTGGTCGGCATGACCGGCGTACGGGAGAGCAGGGAGGCGTCGGAGAGGAGCACGCCGCAGGGGTGCATGGCGACGCCGCGCGGGAGGGCGTCCAGGCCCTCGACCAGGTCCCAGAGCTTGCCGTACCTCCCGCCTCCGTCCCGCCGGGACTCCCCCGCCAGCTCCCGCAGTTCGGGCAGTTCCGCCAGGGCCGCGCGGGCGTCGCGGGCGCGGATGTGCGGGAAGGACTTGGCGACGCGGTCGATCTCGGCCGGGTCCATGGACAGGGCGGCGCCGACGTCGCGGATGGCGTGGCGCACCCGGTACGTCTCCGGCATGGCGACCGTGGCGACCCGCTCGGTGCCGAAGCGGCCGATGATCGCGCGGTAGACCTCCAGGCGCCGCGCGGACTCCACGTCGATGTCGATGTCGGGCAGCACCACCCGCTCCCTGGACAGGAAGCGCTCCATCAGCAGCCCGTGCTCGACGGGGTCGGCGTGCGCGATGCCGAGGAGGTGGTTGACGAGCGAGCCCGCGCCGGAGCCGCGCGCGGCGACCCGGATGCCCATGTGCCGTACGTCGTCCACGACCTGGGCGACGGTGAGGAAGTACGAGGCGAAGCCGTGGTGGGCGATGATGTCCAGCTCGTGGTGCATCCGCTCCCAGTACTCCCGGCGGTCGCGGCGCCGGTCGTAGCCGCGCAGCACCATGCCCGCCGCCGCCCGGGAGGCGAGCGCCCGCTGGGCGGTGCGGTGCCCGGCACCCACGAGGTGCGGTTCGGGGAAGTGGACGGCGCCCATGCCGAGGTCGTCCTCGGGGTCGACCAGGCACTCGGCGGCCGTGGCCCGGGTCTGCTCCAGCAGGCGGTGGGCGGTGTCGCGGCGGAAGCCCGCGGACTCGACGATCCGCTCGGCGGCGTGCCGCATGGCGCCGGCGTCCTTGAGCCAGGCCTCGCCGGAGTCCAGTTCCTTGGTGGCGTCGATCGGGACGAGCCGGCGGGCGGCGTCCAGGACGTCGGCGACCTCGCCCTGGCCGGGGTCGGCGTAGCGGACGGCGTTGCTGAGCACCGGCCGGACGCCCTGCTCGGCGGCGAAGCCGACGGTGCGGGCGGCCAGCCGCAGGGAGCCGGGTCCGGTGCCTTCGCGGCCGTGCCAGACGGCCTCCAGGCGCAGGGCGTCGCCGTAGACCTCCCGCCAGGGGGCGAGGAGCCGCGCCGCGCGGTCGGGGCGGCCCGCGGCGAGGGCGCGGCCGACGTCGGAGCCGGGGCCGAGCAGGACGGTCAGGCCGTCGGCGTGGTTGTCGGACCAGGACAGCAGCGGGGTGCCCTCGGCCGTGTGGGCGGCGGAGACGAGGCGGCACAGGTCGGCCCAGCCGCGGGCGCCGTCGCGGGCGAGGAAGGTCACCCGCGGGGCCGACTCGTCGACAAAGGCACCTCCGCGCACGGGGGCGCGGCGCCGGTCCCGGCGTACGGAGGTGGCCGTGCGGTCGGCGGGCCCGGGCTCGGGGGCGGGGGCGGCCACCGCCAGCTCCGCGCCGAACAGTGGACGGACGCCGGCCTTCGCGCAGGCCTTGGCGAAGCGGACCGTGCCCGCGAGGGTGTCGCGGTCGGTGAGGGCGAGGGCGTCCATGTCCCGCTCCGCGGCGCGCTCGGCCAGCCGCTCCGGGTGGGAGGCGCCGTAGCGGGCGGAGAACCCGGAGACGGTGTGCAGATGCGTGAAACCTGGCACACGCACCTCCCGACTCATGAACCCGACGCATGACCGAACGCCATTATCGAACGTCTGTTCCCAGCTACTCCACCCACCATACCCCCATCCTCGAATATGTGTGCGACATCCGTTCGGACCCGCCCCACCTGCGCAAACGCCCTCCGACACGGACGGTGAGGACATGTCGCACACCCCGGTCGCCGACCGTCGCAGCGGCTCCTTCCTCGGCGAGGTGAAGGACGCCGTCACCCCGCGGGCCACCCTGCTCGTGCTCGGCGTGATCGCGCTCCAGTTGCTGTTCATCGCCTCCTACGTGGGGGCGCTGCACGACCCGAGGCCGAAGGACGTGCCCTTCGGGGTGGTCGCGCCCGGGGCCGCCGCCGAGCAGACGGTGGACCGGCTGGAGCAACTGTCCGGCTCGCCGCTGGATCCGCGCACGGTGGCCGACGAGGAGAGCGCCCGGAAGCAGATCGTGAACAGGGAGATCGACGGCGCCCTGATCGTGAACCCCGACGGCGGGCAGGACACCCTGCTGGTCGCCTCCGGCGGCGGCACCGTCCTCGCCACCACCCTGGAGGGCATCGTCGGCAAGGTGGAGCAGGCAGAGGGGCGCGCGGTGCGGGTGGTCGACGTGGCCCCGGCCTCCCCCCACGACTTCGACGGGCTGTCGTCCTTCTACCTGGTCGTGGGCTGGTGCGTCGGCGGCTATCTGTGCGCCTCGATCCTGGCGATCAGCACCGGCGCCCGGCCGGCCAACCCGCGCCGGGCGGCGATCCGGCTCATCGTGATGGCGCTGGTCGCGATCGTCGGCGGGCTCGGCGGCGCGGTGATCGTCGGGCCGATCCTGGACGCGCTGCCCGGCAGCGTGGTGGACCTGTGGGGACTCGGCGCACTGATCACCTTCGCGGTGGGCGCCGCCACGCTCGCCCTCCAGGGCGTCTTCGGGATCGTCGGCATCGGTCTTGCGATCCTGCTGGTGGTGGTCGCGGGCAACCCGAGCGCGGGCGGCGCCTTCCCGCTGCCGCTGCTGCCGCCGTTCTGGAGGGCGATCGGCCCGGCGCTGCCCCCGGGCGCGGGCACCTGGGCGGCCCGCTCGATCGCCTACTTCAAGGGGAACGACGTGACCTTCTCCCTGCTGGTGCTGTGGGCATGGGCGGTCGCGGGGACGGTGATCACGATGCTGGCGGCCATGCTGCCGATCGGGCCGCGGGAGAAGGAGCTGCCCACCCGGGCCGGCTGATCCGCCGCGGGCACGCGGAAGTCCCGCCCCTCGCGCGCGGGACGGGACTTCACAGGTGCGGGTGGTGCTCAGCCGATCTGCGTACCGGTGGCCGACAGGGCCTCCGTCACCGGCTGGAAGAAGGTCTCGCCGCCCGAGGTGCAGTCGCCGCTGCCGCCGGAGGTGAGGCCGATGGCCTGGTCGCCCGAGAAGAGCGAGCCGCCGCTGTCGCCGGGTTCGGCGCAGACGTCGGTCTGGATCAGGCCGTTGACGATGTCGCCGTTGCCGTAGTTCACGGTGGCGTCCAGGCCGGTCACCGTGCCGTCGTGCACCTGGGTGGTGGAACCGCTGCGGGTCACCTCCATGCCGACGGTGGCGTCGGAAGCGCCCGAGATGGCCTGCGAGGAGCCGTTGTAGAGGTTCACCTCGCTCGGGTGGTCCACGTCGGCGGTGTACTTGACCAGGCCGTAGTCGTTGTCCGGGAAGCTGGACGCCGCGTTCTCGCCGATGACGTTCCCGGAGGAGTCCGACCAGCTCGAGATGGACTCGGTGCAGTGACCGGCGGTGATGAAGTACGGCTCGCCGCCCTTGGTCACGTTGAAGCCGAGCGAGCAGCGCCCGCCGCCTCCGGTGATGGCGTCGCCGCCCGAGACGAAGGGCTTGTACTCGCCCTTGGTCCGCTGGAGTTCGGCCTTGGCGCCCAGTCCGTCGACCACCTTGGTCAGCTTGGCCAGCTCGGCCTTGGAGACCGTGCGGTCGGCGGTGACGACGACCTTGTTGGTGGTCGGGTCGGTCGCCCAGGAGGTGCCCGGGATGGTCGCGTCCTCGGTGAGGGCGGTGCGCGCGCTCTTCAGGTCGGCGAGCGAGTTCTCGACGACTCTCGCCTTGGCGCCGGCCTCCTCGACGGCCTGCGCGGCGCTCTCGTCGAGCACGTTGACCACGAGGCTCTTGGCCTGCGCGTCGTAGTACGTGCCCGCCGCGTCGGTGCCGAGGTCGCCGATCAGCGTGGAGGCGAGCTTTCCGGCCGCCGTGACCGACAGGGTCTCGGGCGCGGCGGTCTTCGGGGCCTCGCTGGCGTTCGCACTCTGGAAGGTGACTCCCGCGGCGACCAGTGCGGTGATTCCCGCACCTACCACGGCGGCCCGCCGCCTGGGTATGCGTCGGTGCTTCAACTCATGTCCTCCTGTGGGGGGTCGGCCCGGGAGGTTGTGGGGACCTCGCGAACCGGAAGGCTGGTTGACGAGCGTTAACTCTCCCGATTCCACCGGCCGCACACAAGGTCGACTCCAGGACGTGCGCACGACAACTCCAGCGTGGTCACACGGCCTTCACCGCTTTCTCGCGAGGAGACGAGGCGAGGGGACGAGGCGACGAGGAGACGAGGTGATCTCCGACTCTGGTGGGAATCCGGGTTTCGACCGTGGGTGGATGACGGGGAGACCACCACGCCGGAGGCTTCGGGCATGACTTCTTCACGAGGTGCCGGGGACCCGCCGGCCATCAGGGTCGAAGGGCTGACCAAGCGTTACGGCCGCAGAACGGCGGTCGACGACCTGTCGTTCACGGTCGGGCACGGGAGGGTGACGGGGTTCTTCGGCCCGAACGGGGCAGGGAAGACCACTGCGCTCAAAGCGGTCGTCGGACTGGCGCGGCCGACAGCGGGCCGGGCGTTCGTACGGGGCACGACGGTCACGGCCGTCAGGCCAGACGCCCGCCTGCTCGGCGTCCACATCGAGCCCTGCGGGGCCCATCCCGGCCGCACCGGCAGGGCGCACCTGCGCTCGCTGGCCGCACTGGCCGGACTCCCCCGCCGCCGGGTCGGTGAGGTCCTGGAACTCGTCGGCCTGGCGGAGGCGGCCAGGGGCAGGGTCGGAAAGTATTCGATGGGCATGCGGCAACGGCTGGGGCTCGCCGCGGCGCTCCTGGGCGATCCGGAGATCCTGGTCCTTGACGAGCCGGTGAACGGCCTGGACCCGCAGGGCATCCGCTGGTTGCGCACGCTGCTGCGGGAGCGGGCCGCGAACGGTGGCACGGTCCTGCTGTCCAGCCACATGCTGGGCGAGGCGGCCCAGACCGTCGACGACGTGGTCATGATCGACCGGGGCCGGCTGGTCCACGAAGGCGCGATCCGGGACCTCGAACGGTCCGGGGAGAGCGTGGTCGCGGTGCGCACCGCCGAGGCCGCGCGCCTGTCGGGGCTGGTGGCCGCGGCCGGTGGCCGTACAAGGGCCGACGACGGAGGCGGGCTGCTGGTCGAAGGGCTCGATGTCACGGAGGTGGCGCGGCTGGCCCACCGCGACGGCGTCCTGCTGGAGGAGATCGTCGAGCGGACCGCGTCGCTGGAGGACGCGTTCTTCGGTCTCACGGGAGGTGCGGACCGGTGAGCCATCTGCTGCGCGGCGAACTGATCAAGACCGTGACCACCCGGACCGTCCTGGGCTTCGCGGTGGGCGCGGCCGCGTTCGCCGCTCTCAACGCCCTTGTGGTCGCGGCGTGGTCGGGCACGCTGGACGAGGTGCCCGAGAAGGAGGAGGCCCTGTCGGCGATGCCGATCCTGCTCCTGCTCTGGGGGCTGGTCGGCGCGGCCGGTGAGTACCGGCACCGGACGGCCGCGCCGGCGGCACTGGTGGGCCGCCGTGGCCGCGGGGTCGTACTGTCGGCGAGAATTGCCGCTTACGCGCTGACCGGGCTCCTGCTCGGCGCGCTGACGACCACGGTGTCGGTCGGGCTCGCGCTGCCGCTGCTGAGTGACCAGCCGGGACCCGATCTCACCTCGGGAGACGTCGGTGCCGTCGTGGCGGGCAACCTCGTGGCGTTCGTCCTGTCCGCGATCCTGGGTGCCGCCCTCGGCGCCCTGATCCGTAGCCCGGTCCTGGGAGTGGTCGTCCTGCTGATCGTGAACTTCGCCGTGATCCCGCTGCTGTCCGGCGTCTGGGAATCGGGCGTCAACCTCACGCCGTTCGGCGCGGCCGGGATTCTGAGCCGGATGACGCACCACACGACGCTGTCGGTGGTCTCGGCCGGATGGGTACTGGCCGCCTGGACGGCCGCGGTCACGCTGGTCGCGGTCCTCGTCGAGCGACGGCGCGATCTGGCGTGAACGTGCTCTTCCGGCGGGCCCGGGCGGCGTACGACCTGCTGGTCGCGCGCCGCTCGGCGCTGTTCGACCTCGCGCTGGCGGTGATCACGACCGGAGTGGAGATCGGGCAGCTCTTCGACGGCGGCACCCCGGTCGTCGTGATCCCGGCCGACGCGATCCCGGTCGGCGTGATCCCGGTCGTGGTGACGGTGCTGACCGGCTCCGCCCTGCTCCTCCGCCGACGCGCCCCCCTGACCGTGCTCGTCACGGCCTGTGCGGGCGCCGCGGTGCTCGTACCGCTGGGCTACTCGCCGGGCGGGGCGCCCGTCGTGGTCGCCCTCGCCTCGCTCGCCGACCTGCGCGACCGGAGGGTCTCGGTGGCGGCGCTCGTCCCGACGGCGCTGTTCCTGCTGCTGGCGAGCATCACCTCGCTGCCCGTCCCGATCGGCGCGTGGGCGCTCGGCTCGTACCTCCAGACCCGGCGGCGCTACACCCGGGCGCTGGAGGACCGCGCCGCCACCCTGGAACGCGAGCGCGAGCAGCTCGACCAGATCGCGGCACAGCGGGAACGCACCTCCATCGCCCGCGAACTCCACGACATCGTCGCCCATTCGGTCACCGTCATGCTGATCGGCGTGCGCGGCGCCCGGGACGTCCTGCCGACCGACTCCCGGGTCGCGGCCGAGACCCTGGAACAGGTCGAGGTCAACGCGGAGCAGAGCCTGGCCGAGCTCCGCCGGATCCTCGGCCTGCTGCGCACGCCGGACAACGGGGTGCGGTGGCGCCCGCAGCCGTCGCTCGGCCAGCTCTCCGAGCTGGTCTCCGGGTACCGGACGGCCGGGATGCCCGTGCGGCTGGAGCTCACCGGCGAGACCCGGCCGCTGGCCGGCGGCCTCGAGCTGTCGGCCTACCGAATAGTCGAGGAGGCACTGACCAACGTGCTCAAACACACCGACCCCACCCAGGTCACGGTGGCGCTCCACTACGGCCGGACGCAACTGGACGTCACGGTCGAAGACGACGGCGGCGGCGGCGGCGAACCGGTCCCGAAGTCGGCCGCCGGGCACGGCATCCTCGGGATGCGGGAACGTGCGGCGGTGACCGGCGGCAGCCTGGACGCCCGCCCCACCGCCGGCGGCGGATTCCTGGTGACCGCCCGGCTCCCGGTCGGGGACGAGGCATGACCGTCCGCCTTCTGATCGTCGACGACCAGGAGCTGATCCGCACCGGCTTCCGGCTGTTCCTGCAGACCCAGCACGACCTCGAGGTCGTCGGCGAGGCGGCCGACGGCCACGAGGCACTCGCCCGGGCCGCCGCTCTGCACCCCGACGTGGTCCTGATGGACATCCGCATGCCCCGCATGGACGGCGTCGAGGCCACCTCCCGGCTGACCGCCTCCGGATCCTCGCCACGGGTGCTGATCCTCACCACCTACGACCTGGACGAATACGTCTTCGGCGCGCTACGGGCGGGCGCGTCGGGTTTCCTGCTGAAGGACGCCTCGCGCAACCGTCTGCTGGAGGCGATCCGCGTCGTTCACGCCGGTGAGGCCCTGCTGTCGCCGTCGATCACCCGCAGGCTGATCGAGGACTACGCCACCCGCGCCGCACCCATCCGGCCGCGGGCCACGGTGCTGGCCGGTCTCACTCCGCGAGAACGGGAGATCCTCCTCCTGGTGGCCCGAGGCCTGTCGAACCCGGAGATCGCCACGCAACTGGTGGTGACCGAGGCGACGGTGAAGAGCCACATCGGCAGCATGTTCGCCAAGCTCCAACTGCGTGACCGCGCGCAAGCCGTGGTGTTCGCCTACGAGAACGGCATCGTCCTGCCCGGCAGCACGGGCTGAGCCCCCGTACACCGTCGCTGCGGTGTACGGGGGCTCGTCGCGCTGCCGGCTGCGCTCGATACGTGAACGGTGACGGACTGTCGGACTGACCGACGGACTGACCGACGGACTAGTAGACGCTGACGCCGTAGGCGCCCAGGGCCTCCGTCACCGGCTGGAAGAACGTCGTACCGCCGGAGGAGCAGTTGCCGCTGCCGCCGGAGGTCAGACCGTACGCGGTGCCGTTGCTGCCGTAGAGCGGGCCGCCGGAGTCGCCGGGCTCGGCGCAGACCGTGGTCTGGATCAGCCCGCCGACGATGTCGCCGCCGCCGTAGTTGACCCTGGCGTTCAGAGCGGTGACCCGGCCGCTGTGGGTGCCGGTGGTGGAGCCGTCACGGATGACGGTGGTGCCCACGCTCGGGGTGGCCGCGCGGGTGATGTCCACGCCGCCCGCGGTGCCGGGCTTGCTGACCGAGCTGTTGGTGTACCGGACGATGCCGTAGTCGTTGCCCGGGAAGCTGGAGCCGGCGGTCGTACCGAGGGTCGTGCGGTGCCCGGAGTCGGCCCACCAGGTGCCGGCGCCGTCGGTGCAGTGACCGGCGGTCAGGAAGTACTCGGCGCCGCTGCTGGTGCGGACATTGAAGCCGAGGGAGCAGCGCCAGTTGCTCGCGTAGATGGCGTCGCCGCCCTGGATGAGCTTGTTGAACGTGCCGGGGGTGTGCTTGATCGTGAGCGCGCCGGCATTGTCGCCGGCCTGCTCCTTGATCTTCGCGATCTCGGCCTGGGAGACCGTGCTGTCCACGGTGAGCAGCACCCGGCCGGACTCGCTGTCGACGGCCCATGCGGTGCCGGGGACGTCGGCCTGGAGCACCGCGTTGTCTGCACTGCTCAGCTCGGCGGCACTGAAGGTGGCCGGGGTGGGTGCCGCGTTCGCGCTGGGGACCGCGACGGCGGCTGCGGCCACGAGACCGGTGGATACGGCGATCAGCCGAGTCCGTCTCGTGATACCGCTGCGGGGGGTGATGCGCTTGATCCTCACTTTTCGTTCCTCCACAGGGGAAGTCGGGGGCCCCTCTTGTGGGGTCGGGGCCCGTGAGGCGCAGCCAGGGGCGGACCTCCGGGTTCCGGATACGTCGTGCTCCTGACAAGCGCTGAAGTTGGAGTATTCGGCCGAACGACCGGTCGGCGCAAGAGTGCCTTTCGGCCTTCAACCTTTGAACGGCCTTTACCGACCCCCGGCGTTGGCGACACGCTGCTCGTGCCACCGCTTCCCACGGGGACCGACGAGACTTCAGCAGCTACAGCCGCAGTCGCAGCCGTCACAGCCGCAGCCACACCCGTCGTCGCCGCAGCAGTTGCTGCAGCAGTCGCAACAGTCGCAGCAGTCGCCGCAGTTGGAGCAGAGTCCTTCCCTGCGCTGCCTGCTCCAGGGGTCCTCGAACGTGCCGCAGCACATCTGGCACGTGCAGGCCAGCCCCAGCCACACGGCGCACCCGGTGAGCAGCCCGCGCCGGTCGCGCCGGGACGGTTCCGGGGGCGTCGGCCCACCGGGACCGCCGGGGGCGCCCGGGGTGCCGGGAGGGGCGTACGGATGGCTGCCGTGGGCGCACGAGACGGTGCCGAACGCGCGGTCGACGGAGTTCCCCAGCTCGTGCACGAGCAGCCGGTGCACCAGCCGGCCGTCGCCGAACTCGGCCTCCCGCAGGGCGAGCCGCACCCCGTGCACGGCGTCGTCCGCGAGCCGACGGGCCTCGGTGAGCGGGGTCCCGGTGGCGGTGAGCGGGTTCCAGGCGCCCGCGTCCGCGTCGGCCTCCCGGTCCTCCACGGCGTCCAGGAGGTGGGCGAGCCGCCCGAAGAGCCGGCCGGCCTCGGCGAGCGGCTCGGCGTTGTGCGGCCGCCCGGCGAGGCGCGCGGTGTGCGCGAAGGCGGCGGCGGTCGCGGTCTCGGTCGGCTCGGTGACGGTGAGCAGGGGCGTGCCGGGTCCGGCGAGCGCCTCGATGCCGCCCTGCCGGTCCACGGCGTCGAGCAGTACGGCGGTGTCGAATCCGACGGCACTGCCGCCCCGCGCTCCGGCCGTGTCCCAGCCGCCCGCGATCCGGCGGGCGGCGAGGGCCACCGGCCGGCGGGCCAGCAGCCCGTCCTTGTCGGCGACATGGTCGCGCACCTTGGCCGAGGCCAGCACCAGGGAGACGGCCGCCGCGAGCCGGGCCCCCTCGCCGTGCGCGACGGAGGCGGTGCGCATGCCGCGCAGCGGACAGGGTCCGGCGGTGCGCCGCCCGGCGCCCGCACCACCCCGTTCGGCCTGAGCCTCCGTCAAAACCGATATGAGCAGCCCGTCATAGTTCGTCACGATCCGTGCGAACTGTCCGTGGTCCTTGCGCAGCGCGAGGCACAACCCGCACAAATGCGCCATCCACTGGCTCGTGAGGCTCTCTCCGAGCCGATGCCTGCACGGCCTGACGATTCCGAACACGACACTCCCCCGTGGTTTGTACGACGCTGAGCTGCGGCATCGTACCGACCGCCGCGTTCACCCGGACGCACCCGCCCTCACCCGTACGCCGCGAAGAATCATATTTCACTCACAGTCAGCAGCCGTTTGGGAAACGACCCTTGGGACACAAGGACTCTCGACGTATCCGCTGTGCACCAGTACCGTCACAAACCCCCCGCGCGGCGTCTATCCACTTGGCGCGACGTCCGCATCATGGATGACCATAGGGATGCGGAAGCACGAAAGACCGCTGTGAGAGGAGGCGTCCATGGGATCGGTACGCAAGGCGAGTGCGTGGCTCGGCCTCGTCGACGACAACGATGACGAGCGTTACTACGACGACGACTACTCCGAGGGCACCGAGACCGGGGAGGCCTGGGTCACGGACCCGCGGGTGAAGGTGGCCTCGGACGAGGCCGAGGAGAAGGGCCGCCGCATCGCGACGGTCACCCCGGACAGCTTCCGGGACGCGCGGTCCATCGGTGAGCTGTTCCGGGACGGCGTCCCGGTCATCGTGAACCTCACGGCCATGGAGGGCCCCGACGCCAAGCGCGTGGTCGACTTCGCGGCCGGACTGATCTTCGGCCTGCGCGGTTCGATCGAGCGGGTGTCGACCCGGGTGTTCCTGCTGAGCCCGGCGGACACCCAGGTCATCAGCGGCGAGACCGCCACGCACCGTTCCGACGGTTTCTTCAACCAGAGCTGAGGCGGGGCCGCGCACCACGGCCCCGCCCCCGCCGGAGCACTACCGGTTCCGCCTCACCGGAAGGCGTCGAGTCCGGTGAGCGCCTTGCCCAGTACCAACTGGTGCATCTCGACGGTGCCCTCGTAGGTGAGCACCGATTCCAGGTTCGTCGCGTGCCGCATCACGGGGTATTCGAGGGAGATCCCGTTGGCGCCGAGGATCGTGCGGGCCGTACGGCAGATGTCGATGGCCTCGCGTACGTTGTTGAGCTTGCCGAAGCTGACCTGCTCGGGACGCAGGCGGCCGGCGTCCATGCGCCGCCCGAGGTGATGGGCGAGCAGAATCCCCTTGTGCAGCTCGACCGCCATGTCGGCGAGCTTGGCCTGGGTCAACTGGAAGCCGCCGATGGGCCGCCCGAACTGTTCCCGTGACTTCGCGTACTCCACGGCCGCCTCGAAGGAGCTGCGGGCCGCGCCCATCGAGCCCCACACGATGCCGTAGCGGGCGTGGGTGAGGCAGCTCAGCGGTCCGCGCAGTCCGGCACCCTGTGGCAGTACGGCGTCGGCGGGCAGCCGTACGTCGTCGAGGACGAGTTCACTGGTGACGGACGCCCTCAGGGACCACTTGTGCTTGATCTCGGGCGCGGAGAAGCCGGAGCTGTCGGTCGGCACGACGAAGCCGCGGATGCCGTCCTCGGTCTGCGCCCAGACGACGGCGACGCCCGCCACCGACCCGTTGGTGATCCACATCTTGCGGCCGTTGAGGATCCAGTCCCCGCCGGCGTCCCGCTTGGCGTGGGTGCGCATGTTGGCCGGGTCGGACCCGTGATCGGGCTCGGTGAGCCCGAAGCACCCGATGACCTCGCCGGCGGCCATGCGCGGCAGCCACGTCTGCTTCTGCTCCTCACTCCCGAAGCGGTGGATGGCGTACATGGCGAGGGAGCCCTGCACGGAGACCAGGGAGCGGATGCCGGAGTCGGCCGCCTCCAGCTCCAGGCAGGCGAGCCCGTACTGCACGGCGGTGGCACCGGCGCAGCCGTGACCCTGGAGCGACATGCCGAGCGCGCCGATGGAGCCGAGTTCGCGGGCCAGCTCGCGGATGCCGGGCAGCTCGCCCCGCTCGTACCAGTCCGCGATGTGCGGCAGCACGCGGTCCGCGGCCCAGGTGCGCACGGTGTCCCGGATCGCCAGGTCCTCCGGTTCCAGGAGGTCGTCGACACCGAGGGGGTCGGCGGGGTCGAACGCGGGCAACTTGGGGGACGCGGCCATGGGACACCCTCCGGGGCTGTTAAAACTAGCGCCGCTAGTCACGGCTCTCGTTGCCGACGTTACGATGCGGCGCTCCGCACGTCCACCATGCCCGTCTCCCACCCACGCACCACCCGTTCACCGCCAGAAACAAGGGTGGACGTCGCCCGCGGGGGTGACCCACCGCGGGCGGCTTGCGGCGGGTGGGTGGCGGCTCATGACGGGCGGGGGAACGGTAGCGACTCACGGTGGATGGCCGGTGTCGGGCACGCGGAGGGGTGGGCGGTGTCGGCACGCGGGGGTCGGTGGGCGCGATCGGCGAGGTGACGCAGGCGCATGGGCCGCGTCCGCAGGGGCACAGCGCGCAGCGTGTCCATGTCCGCAGGGCGCGGGGCCGCGGGGCGCAGGGCCCAGGACGAAGCCGGAACCGTGTCCGTGGCCGCAGGGCGCAGCCGGACCCGAGTCCGTGGCCGCAGGAGCGCGGAGCGCAGCCCGGAACCGAATCCGTGACCACAGGAGCACGGGCCGCAGCCCGGAACCGAATCCGTGACCACAGGAGCACGGGCCGCAGCCCGGAACCGAATCCGTGACCACAGGAGCACGGGCCGCAGCCCGGAACCGAGTCCGTGGCCGCAGGGGCGCGGGGCGCGGTCGGGGCCGTGTCCGTGGTGGCCGGGTCGCGAGTCGCAGTCGCCGACGCTTCTCAGCCGCCCACGGGCGACGTCCACCCCGCTCCCGACGGTGAACGGGTGGTGCGTGGGTGGGAGACCCATCGCTCACACCGAGACACGGGACTCCACCGCGTCCCGAGGCGCGGGCACCGCCACCGCATCCCCCTCCCCCTCCCCCTCGCACTGCATCACCCGCGGCAACCGCAACGCCATCACCGCCCCCAACAACAACAACCCCGCGCTCACCACCAACGTCACATGCAGCCCATGCACAAACGCGTCCGCCGCAGCCCGCCGCAGCGCACCCCCCGCAGGCCCCCCAAGCTGCGCAGCAACCTCGTACGCCTCCCCCAGCGAATGCCCCGCGGCCGCCGACGCCGAAGTCGGCACCCCGGGCACACCTCCCGCCACCCCCGGCGTGTACGCCGCGTTCATGACGCTGCCCAGCAGCGCGATCCCGATCCCGGCGCCAAGCTGGTACGAGGTCTCACCGATCGCCGCCGCCCCGCCGGACTGCTCCTGCGGCACCTCGCTCAGCATCGACTCGTACGCCCCGAACAACGTCGTCTCCAGACCGAAGCCGAGCAGGACGAAGCCGGAGAGCAGCAGCGCGCAGTTGTCGGTGCGGCCCATCGCCGTGAGGAGCAGCACCGCGAAGGCCGTCAGGCAGAAACCGACGCACACCATCGTCCGCGGCCCGAAGCGCCGCAGCATCCGTGCTCCCGCCAGCCCCGCCGCCATCGCCGCGAAGGTCAGCGGCAGCAGCCGCAGCCCGGTCTGGAGCGGGGACAGCCCGAGCACCAGTTGCAGGTACTGCGCCGCGATCAGTTCCAGACCCACCAGCGCCAGCATCGCCAGCACGATGCACCCCACCGACGTGCTGAACGCCGGCCGCCGGAACATCCGCAGGTCCACCAGCGGATACGTACGCCGCCGCTGCCGCCGTACGAAGCCGGTCAGCAGGGCCGCGCCCACCACCAGCGGCAGCACGGTGAACACGCTCGCCACCGGCTCACCGCCGCCCAGCCGCTTCACGCCCAGGACCACCCCGAACAGACCGGCCGCCGCCATCAGCGCGCCCACCACGTCCCAGGGCCCGCGTCCGTCGCCCTTCGACTCCGGCAGCAGCAGCCGCCCCACCGGCAGGCTGACCAGCATCAGCGGGATGTTGACGAGGAAGACCGAGCCCCACCAGAAGTGCTCGAGCAGGAAGCCGCCGAGCAGCGGACCGACCGCCGCGCCGACCGCGGCCACGGCGCTCCAGATGCCGATGGCCAGCGCCCGCTCCCGCCGGTCGGGGAAGACCTGCCGCAGGATCGACAGGGTCGCCGGCATGATCATGGCGCCGCCGACGCCGAGCAGCGCGCGGGCCGCGATCAGTACCTGGGCGTTGTCGGCGAGGGCCGCGAGCGCGGAGGCGACGCCGAAGAGGGCGTAGCCGAGCAGGAGGACCCGTCTGCGGCCCACCCGGTCGCCCAGGGTGCCGAAGAGGATCAGCAGCGAGGCGCAGACGAGCGGATAGACGTCGACGATCCAGAGCAGTTCGATCGCGCCGGGCCTGAGGTCCTCGGTGACGGCGGGGACCGCCACGTGCAGCACGGTCGCGTCGACGGCGACGAGCAGCAGGCTGACGCAGAGGACGACCAGCACGACCCAGCGGTTGGCACCGGCCCCGGCCGCCCGACGGCGCAGCGCTGCGGCAGCCGTGGTCGTCCCGGACATGTACGTACCTCCAAGATGTTCCCTCGCGTCCGGCGGGCCGTGGGGTGGGGACTCCCCTGGGGCTCGGCCGGAGAGGAGCGGGGGCTCCGGGCCGTGCAACGGAACGCGAGTGACTCGCCAGAGTACGCGAGACCGTGCATCGCACACGTGGCGGGGCTCACACATCCCGCGTCGCCCGTGTGGCGTGCGCCACCGCGTCCGCGGCCCCGCCCGCCCCGGTCGGGGCCGCGGACGGGCCCGGCAGATAATCGAGCCCGTGACCGATCTTGAAACGCGCACCGCGGGCCGCCCCGGCGCCTCAGGTCTGCCCGGTGCCCTGCGCCGGGCAGCGCCCGCGCTCCTCGGGTACGCGGCCGTACGCGCCCTGGGCCTGCTCGCCCTGGCCCTGTGGAGCGCCGCGCGCGACAAGAGCGCGTACACGCTGCTGACGGCCCGCTGGGACTCCCTCTGGTACACCAGGGTCGCCGAGCTGGGCTACGGCTACGAGGTGCGGCTACCGAACGGCGACGTGCACTCCAACCTGGCGTTCTTCCCGCTGCTGCCCTGGCTGGAGCGGCTCGGGGCGGCGGTGACACCCCTGTCGTACGCCGACGCCGGGTTCGTCGTGAGCCTGCTCGCGTCGCTCGCCGCGGCCTGGGGGATCTTCGCGGTGGCGGAGCACGTGTACGGCCGCCGCGCGGGCGTGTGCGCGGTGCTGCTGTGGGCCGTACTGCCGGTCGGGGTCGTGCAGTCGATGGCGTACAGCGAGTCCCTGTTCACGGCGCTGGCCGCCTGGTCCCTGTACGCGGTGCTGACCGGGCGCTGGGTGACGGCGGGGGTGCTGGCCTCGCTGGCCGGGCTGACCCGCCCGGTGGGGCTCGCGGTGGCGGCGGCGGTGTGGGTGGCCGCGCTCACGGCATACGCGCGAAGCCGGGGGGACGCCGTCGCGGACGGCACCCAGGGCCCGGCGCGCGCCCCCGGTGACGGCGCGCGGCGCGTGCTCGGCATGCTGCTCGCGCCCCTGGGCGCCGCCGGTTACGTGCTGTGGGTCGGCCACCGCACCGGCAAGGGCCCGCTCGGCTATCTCGACGTCCAGGCCGGCTGGCGCAACGGCTTCGACGGGGGCGTGGCCTTCGCCCGTTTCGTCGCGGAGAAGTTCACGTCGTTCCCGGCGGCCCTGGCCGGTGTGGGGCTGGTCGTCGGCGTCGCGCTGCTGGTCTGGCTGTACGTGGTGGGCGTACGACAGCGCCAGCCGCTCGCGCTGCTGGTGTACACGGGGATCGTCGTCGCCCTCGCCCTGTGCGCGTCGAGCTACTTCGGTTCCAAGCCCCGGCTGCTGCTGCCCGCCTTCCCGCTGCTGCTGCCCCTCGCCCTGGCCCTCGCCCGGCTGCGTACCTCCAGGTCGGCGCTGGTCGTGGCCGGGGTCGCGGTGGCGTCGGCCGTCTACGGGGCGTTCTGGCTGAACGGCTCCGGCCCGCCCTGACCGACCCCTGATGATCTCTGCTGACCTCTCATGGCCAGTGGGACAATTCCGGACCAGCATTCGGTGAACGCATTGATAAGGACGATAAAACCGCCGACCGGGCAGATCAAAGGAATTGAAGTCCGCGGTGGTCCTGGATTGCCGATTACCCGGAAATAGATCGCCGCCTGAGAGGAATCCCACATCACATCGTCATCACAAAGCCGTTGATTCGGCCGGGATCACTCCTCACTCGCTGTAACGTCGATTGGGTGCGTACCGAACGGAAGCTCACCCGTCTGGACCGGGTGTTCGCGAGACTGGACCGGGAGCCGGAACGACCGGCGCTCCTGTACGTGCCGGATATGAGCCGGCACCGGTTCGCGCTGTTCGCCGGAACCCTCGCGTTCTACATCGCGATCGTGTGGGCCGTGGTGATCACCTCGTGGCTGGTCCGGCTCGACTGGCAGGTCATGTTCTTCCGGCCCTACCAGCAGTGGCCGGAGATCCACGCGTTCGTCGACTACTACGTGGTGCTCGGCCAGCGCGGCCCCACCGCCGTGATGGTCGCGGCCTGGCTCGGCTGGCGATCATGGCGCCAGCACACCCTGCGCCCCCTGCTGGCGCTCGGCGTCTCACTGCTCCTGCTGAACGTCACGGTCGGCGCCGCCAAGTACGGCATGGGCCGGCTCGGTCCGCACTACGCGACCACGATCGGCGCCAACGAGATGTGGCTCGGCGGCGATATATTTCCGAGCGGTCACACCGCGAACGCCGTCGTGACCTGGGGCATTCTCGCCTACCTGGCCTCGACGCCCAGAGCCCGGCGCTGGCTGTCCGCGGTGTCCGCGGTCACCTCGCTCGGCGTGGGCATGTCCACCGTCTACCTCGGTACGCACTGGCTGAGCGACGTGCTCCTCGGCTGGGCGGCGGGGCTGCTGATCCTGCTGGCGCTGCCCTGGTGCGAACCGCTGATCACCCGTGCCGAGACGTTGATCCTCGGTCTGCGCGACCGCTGGTACACCCCGCGCGGCCGCGCGGGGGAGCCGAAACGGCCGGTCGGCCCGCCCGTGGTCCTCACCCCGCCCGGCTCCGGCCAGGAGGACGCGCCCACCCGCGAGCCGGTCGCCGCGCCCCACACCCGGGCCCCGGCATACCTGGCTCCGGGCCCGCACAACACCCGCTCGGACCGTACGCCGGTGACCCCGGCCGGCAGCCGCCGGCCGCCGCACTCCGACCGCCACCCGCGCAACACGGCCCCGGCCGCACGCCCGCTGTCGGGCGGCTGAGCGCGCCTCAGCCCTTCCAGGCCCGGGACACCCGACCGTCCTTCACCTCGAAGTTGAGGCGGCCCACGCGGTACTCCATGGTGATGACCGTGCCCGGTGCCAGTGACCGCACCGTCGACCAGCCCCGCTCGCGCGCCCGCCGCTCGGCCGCGTCGGAATCGAGGCCGACGTAGGTGTCCGGACTGTCCTGGGGCTCGGCCGGGGGTGTCGGAATCGGTGCCATGCCGCCACGCTATGCCCTGCTCATGGAGCGGGGAAGCCCAGGCCGGTAAGACGGGTCACGGATGCGCCTACGGTCACATTTCTGTCACAGGATCATGATGCGCGTTCTGCTGGAACTCCCTCACCCGGACGGGCGGTTTTGTACGCCTTCAGCGGGCCTGTGAGGTGAATTGCCGCGTGTCGTGTTGCGCCGTCGAATAAGCGGACGGGAAAGGCGTTCGACGCGACCCGGCGACGCCCCGCATTTCACACCCGAACACCCCCGAACACCTCCGAACGGACTTGCGGACGACCGGGCGAACGGACGCGTGGACCGCTTACACGGATCGAACATCGGACACCCGAAACCCGTCGCCCGGGTCCAGGGCACGGGTGAGCCGGTCGCGCGCCGTCCGGATCGCCTCCGTCAGCTCCGCCGGCTCGAGCACCTCGAAGTCGAAGCCGGTCAACATCACGTGCACCACCATGATGTCCAGGCTCCCCGCGCCGGTACGCAGGAGGCAGCGGTCCGGGCCCTCCGCCTCCAGCACCCCCGCGGAGGGCGAGATCCGCTCCGCCGCCTCCTCCAGGGGCACCAGCAGCCGGACGACCGCGTGCGTGGCGTACGCGCGCGTGGAGACCCCCTCGGAGACGTAGGCGGCCAGGTTTTCGGCGGGCGGCTCACGGGGGACGAAACGGGGCCCGTGCGGCGGCCTCGGCGTGACGCGGTCGACCCGGAAGGTGCGCCAGTCCGCCCGGTCCAGGTCGAAGGCGACCAGGTACCAGCGGCGCTCGGAGCACACCAGCCGGTACGGCTCGACGGTGCGGCGGCTGTCGGTGCCGTCGTGGCCCCGGTACGCGAAGCGCAGCCGCTCGCCGTCCCGGCACAGGTGGGCCAGCTCGGTCAGGACGGCCGGGTCGACGGCGGATGGCTGCGGGCCGCGCAGCATCGGCACCGTGAAGGCGTTGAGGGCACCCACCCGGCGGCGCAGCCGGTCCGGCAGCACCTGTTCCAGCTTGGCGAGGGCGCGTACGGAGGTCTCGCCGATGCCCTCGATGCCCTGGCCGGCGGCCGTGCGCAGCCCCACGGCGACGGCGACCGCCTCGTCGTCGTCCAGCAGCAGCGGCGGCAGTTCGGCGCCCGCGCCCAGTTGGTATCCGCCGCCGGTGCCGGGGCTGGCGTTGACCGGGTAGCCCAGCTCGCGCAGCCGGTCCACGTCCCGGCGCACGGTGCGCGGGGAGACACCGAGCCGGTCGGCCAGGTCGGTGCCGGACCACTCGCGGTGGGCCTGGAGGAGGGAGAGCATGCGCAACAGTCGTGCCGAGGTCTCGAGCATGGCGCCGAGTGTGCCAGCGGTCGCGGACAGGTTCTGTCCGCCTTGGTTCTGTCCGCGGTCAGGATTCCAGTGGGGTGACGGCCAGCGACAGGTCGTTGTCCCGGGTGTAGAACGGCCCGGCCTCCACGACGCCGTGCGGGGTCCGCACCCGCGCGGGCGGATGGATGAAGACGGGGTGCTTGTCGGCGACGTCGTCCAGCAGCCGCGCCAGGCGCACCACGGGACCGGAGTCCCCGGCAGGCCGCAGCCACAGGTCCCAGACGCCCGGCGCCAGGGCGTCGTAGGGCACGGTGAAGCCGAACTCCGTCCGCTCGGCCACGACGTCCAGCCGGTGTACGCCGCCACCGCCGCCACCGCCGCCACCGTCGGCGCCGGGCCGGGCCCGCAACTCGGCATGGGCGCCGGGCACGAGCTGTGTGCCGTACACCCGCCCGCGCACGGTCAGGCCGCCGTCCGCCGGACTGAGGTCCACCGTCTCCGCGTGCGGGGCGCGCAGCCAACTGCGGACGGTGAGGTTGCCCTGCCGGGTGGCGTACGGGATGCGGACGGCGACATGGCCGAGCAGCCCGCTGGGGGTGCGCTCGGCGAGGGAGCGCAGATCGGTGACGCCGGGCACCAGGCGCCGCGGCTCGCCCCCGGACACCCGGGCGTAGGCGTCCCAGCGGCCCTCGGGCAGGGACACGCTGCTGGGCAGCGCGGCACGCAGCCGCCCCTTGGCCGCCGGGGCCAGCGGCAGGCTGACCGACTCGTCGACGGCACCGGCGTCATCGGCGTCATCGGCGTCGCGGCGGCGGAGGATGAGCAGGGCTGCCCCGGTGTTTCCGCGCGCGGCGACGTCGAAGGTCAGGCCGCCCGCGGAGTCGCCGATGCAGTCGGCGCGCAGCGGGGCGGCCGGTGGGGCCGTCGGCGTCATGCGGTGCGGTTCCTCCCTGACTCTTCCCGTCGTCCGGTTAGACCCGGAACCCCGCCTTCTGGTTGTCCGTGTCCGATTGCGATGTGGTCACGACCGGAGGACGGCCCTTTCCGGCCACCCGGTTAATTCACTGATTTCCTGATTTGTCGACTCTCGGGCGGGACGGCCGCGGACTGTCTCATCGACCCAACCCCGTTATACGGCACGGCACTTGGGTGTGTTGCGGCGATCACCGCCGGCAGACGCCCGCACGCCGCGCACGGTTCGATTCCGTTGGCCATGGGGCGTGACTCCCGCCACAGATCACCCGTTGTCTTTGCATGAGCCGGGGACCCGCCCGGACCACGGCCCGGGAGCCACCCGGTCCGGTCACGCACCGCATCCCGAGGGAGCCACCCGTGCCGCGCATGCTCGACGTCAGCGACGACGTACGCGCCGAGATCGGCGACGAAGAAGCCGACCGCCTGCTCGCCGGGGAGTCCGCCCCGGGCAGCTACGACTGCACGTCCTGCCGCACCCCGGGCGACTGTGAGCAGGAGCGCACCAGCACCGTCCTCTTCATCGGGGACGAGACCGCCGTGCTCGCCTTCGCCCACTCCGGCTGTCTGCCCTCGCAGGTCGTCAAGGTCACCGAGGAGCAGCTCCAGGGGGCCGTGCGGTCCATCAGCGCCGACCAGGACCGCCCGGAGTCCGCGCCGGCCGCGCCCGAGCAGGCCGCGTCCGAGCAGGCCGTGCTGGGTGTGACCAGCGGACTGATCCTGATCGCCGGGGAGCTGCACCCGGCCCTCGTGGTGGAGCCGACCGCGCCCATCGCGCGGCCCGGCACCGCCGGGGCCGGCGACGACTTCCTGCCGCTCCTGATCGAGCAGGGCTTCATGCCGGTCACCGAGCTGTCGTCCGCGCCCGCCGTGCTGCACGGCTGGTCGGTCCTGCTCGCGACGGGCCAGCTGCACGCGGTGCTCCAGCCCGGGACGAACGGCGGCCGGCCGGTCGCCTGGTGGCAGGCACACCAGCCGCTCCAGGTCACCGAGGGCTGGCGCACGGCGGCCAACAAGCACCAGCAGGTGCTGATGTTCGCGGCGCCCGTCGGGTCGATCGGCCGGCAGCCGCGCGAGGACCTGCTGCGGGACGCGCTGGACAAGGCGGCGGCGAACGGGCAGCTCGTCGCGGCGGCGCTGCCGCTGGCGGGGACCTGAGCCCGCTCACACGCCTGCCGGACGGCTGCCACCTGGGCCGCATCCCTTCCAGCGCGGGGTCGTTTGGACATACGTGTACGCATACGACGCCTTCCACCGCCACGGCGGCCCCTCGGCCACTCCGATCTACGACGCGCTCTACGCCGAGTACGTCCGGTCCTTCCGATCGCTGCCGGGCGATCGCAGCGGTGAGGAGGAGCTGGGATTCACGGCCTTCAGGAGCATCCCGCGCAGCAGAGGCGCCTACAGCGCCTACAGCGCGGGGGCCCAGAGCGCCCGCGTCGGCCAGCAGTCGGTGTGGCAGCGCGTCGGCGGCACGCACCACGTCCCGGCCGCGCTGCCACCGGCCCCGCACGCAGGGGGCTGACCGCCTCCCGACAGTGAGAGAGGGCGACCCCGGCCGGGGTCGCCCTCTCTCACTGTCGGGGGTCCTACTTCTTCTTCGCGCCGCGCTTCTCGCGCACCCGCACGGAGATGTGGATCGGCGTGCCCTCGAAGGCGAACTCCTCGCGCAGCCGGCGCTCGATGAAGCGCCGGTAGCCCGCCTCGATGAAGCCGGAGGCGAAGAGCACGAACCGCGGGGGCTTGGTGCCCGCCTGCGTCCCGAAGAGGATGCGCGGCTGCTTGCCGCCCCGGACCGGGTGCGGGTGGGCGGCGACCAGCTCGCCGAGGAAGGCGTTGAGGCGGCCCGTGGGGACCCGGGTCTCCCAGCCGGCCAGGGCGGTCTCGATCGCGGGGACCAGCTTCTCCATGTGGCGGCCGGTCTGCGCCGAGACGTTGACCCGCGGCGCCCACGCCACCTGGGCCAGCTCGGTCTCGATCTCCCGCTCCAGGTAGTAGCGGCGCTCCTCGTCGAGGGTGTCCCACTTGTTGTAGGCGACGACGATCGCGCGTCCCGCCTCGACGGCCATGGTGACGATCCGCTGGTCCTGGACCGAGATCGACTCGGAGGCGTCGATGAGGACGACGGCCACCTCGGCCTTCTCGACGGCGGCGGCGGTGCGCAGCGAGGCGTAGTAGTCGGCGCCCTGCTGGAGGTGGACGCGCTTGCGGATGCCCGCCGTGTCGACGAACTTCCAGGTCACGCCGCCCAGTTCGATCAGCTCGTCGACCGGGTCGCGGGTGGTGCCGGCCTGTTCGTTGACGACGACGCGCTCCTCACCCGCCACCTTGTTCAGCAGCGAGGACTTGCCGACGTTGGGGCGTCCGATCAGGGCGATGCGGCGCGGGCCGCCGAGGCCGGTGCCGAAGGTCTGGGCGGGGGCCTCGGGCAGGGCCTCCAGGACCTTGTCCAGCATGTCGCCGGTGCCGCGGCCGTGCAGCGCGGAGACCGGGTGCGGCTCCCCCAGTCCGAGCGCCCACAGGTAGGAGGCGTCGGCCTCGCCGCTCTGGCCGTCCACCTTGTTGGCGCACAGCACGACGGGCTTGCCCGCCTTGCGCAGCAGCCGTACGACCGCCTCGTCGGTGTCGGTGGCGCCGACCTTGGCGTCCACGACGAAGACGACCGCGTCGGCGGCCTCGATCGCGTACTCGGCCTGGGCCGCCACGGAGGCGTCGATGCCGAGGACGTCCTGCTCCCAGCCGCCGGTGTCGACGACCTTGAAGCGGCGGCCCGCCCACTCGGCCTCGTAGGTGACACGGTCGCGGGTCACGCCGGGCTTGTCCTCGACGACGGCCTCGCGGCGGCCGATGATGCGGTTCACCAGGGTCGACTTGCCGACATTGGGGCGGCCGACGACGGCGAGGACCGGCAGCGGGCCGTGCCCGGCCTCCTCGATCGCGCCCTCGACCTCCTCGACGTCGAAGCCCTCTTCGGTGGCCAGCTCCATGAACTGCGTGTACTCGGCGTCGCCGAGCGCCCCGTGGTCGTGCTCCCCGCCCGAGCCCTCGGAGTGGATGTGGTCGTTCATGAAGTTCGTACCTCGTTCATCGTGGTGATCGGTGGCGCACCCTGTACCGGGTGATCCACTACTCAAGTGTCACTCGGCGCCCGGTGAGGCGCCTGGCGTTCTCCAGGTGCGCGGTGAGCTGCTTCTGGATGCGTTCGGTGGCCTCGTCCAGCGCCCTGCGGGTGCGCCGCCCGCTGCCGTCGCCCGCGTCGAAGGGGTCGCCGAAGACGACGTCCACGCGGGAGCGCAGCGGGGGCAGCGCCTTTATCAACCGTCCGGGACGGTCCGTGCTTCCCAGCACCGCGACCGGGACGATCGGCGCGCCGCTGCGCACCGCGAAGTAGGCGAGCCCGGCGCGCAGTGAGGCGAAGTCGCCCTCGCCCCGGGTGCCCTCCGGGAAGATGCCCAGGACGCCGCCGTCGTCCAGTACGCCCAAGGCCCGGGCGATGGCCGTGCGGTCGGTGGAGTGGCGGTCCACCTGGAGCTGGCCGATGCCGGTCAGGAAGCGTCCGAGCGGGCCGATGAACGCCTCCTTCTTGATCAGGAAGTGCGTCGGCCGGGGTGCCACGCCCATGACCATCGGGCCGTCGATGTTGTGCGCGTGGTTGACGGCGTAGATCAGCGGGCCGGTGGCGGGCACCCGCCAGGCGCCGAGCACGCGCGGCTTCCACAGCCCGTACATCAGGCCGACGCCGATGCGGCGCCCGACCTCGGCGCCCTTCTCGGAGGGGACGGGCACAACGGAGGGTTCGGTCACTTGCCCGCCCGCTTCTCCTCGACGAGGGTGACGACGCACTCGATGACCTGCGGGAGGGTGAGGGCGGTGGTGTCCACCTCGACCGCGTCGCCGGCCTTGGCCAGCGGCGAGGTCTTGCGGGTGGAGTCGGCCGCGTCCCGCTTGATCAGGGCCTCGCGGGTGGCGTTGACGTCGGCGCCCTTCAGTTCGCCGCTGCGGCGGGCGGCGCGGGCCTCCGCCGAGGCGGTGAGGAAGATCTTCAGGTCGGCGTCCGGCAGCACGGTGGTGCCGATGTCGCGGCCCTCGACGACGATGCCGAGCGGCGCGGCGGTGGCGATGGAGCGCTGGAGTTCGGTGATCCGGGCGCGGATCTCCGGTACGGCGCTGACCGCGCTGACCTTGGAGGTGACCTCCTGGGTGCGGATCGGGCCGGCCACGTCCACGCCGTCGACCGTGATGGCCGGGCCCGCCGGGTCGGTGCCGGAGACGATCTCGGGCTTGCCGGCCGCGGCGGCGACGGCGTGCGGGTCGTCGGTGTCGATGCCGTTGCTGACCATCCACCACGTGATCGCCCGGTACTGGGCCCCGGTGTCCAGGTAGCTCAGGCCGAGCTGTGCGGCCACGGCCTTCGACGTGCTCGACTTGCCCGTGCCGGAGGGGCCGTCGATGGCGACAATCACGGCCGGGACGGTCGGGGCGGCGCCGTTTTCCACGAGGGGACACCTTCCTGGTGCGGTGCGGTGGGTGGTGTGCGGGACGCGAGCGCGTCCCGCACAGGGCCTGTCTGATGATTCCCGTCGTCCGCCCGGAGGGCGGGCCCGGCGGCGTCTGGTGCGTGCGATCGCAAGGCGCCGGAGCGCCCTCGGTGGGGGTCCCTCCCACGCCGTTCAGGCAGTGGGGGAGGAGCCACGCGGGCGTTTCGGCAACGCGGCGAGCGTGCGTGCGTGCCAGGCGTCGCCGGGCAGACGGGAATCATCAGACAGGCCCTAGGTTACCGGGCCCGGGGAGCCCCTCTGACAGCCCTGTTCCCCGAGCGGCCTGTGTGGCTCGCGGTCACTGCCGGATCGCCCAGCCCCGTTCCTTGAGCGACGCCGTGAGCACGGCGGCGGCCCTCGGCTCCACCATGAGCTGCACCAGGCCCGCCTGCTGCCCGGTCGCGTGCTCGATGCGTACGTCCTCGATGTTGACCCCGGCCCGTCCCGCGTCCGCGAAGATGCGGGCGAGCTGGCCGGGCTGGTCGTCGATGAGGACGGCCACCGTCTCGTAGGTCCGCGGCGCCGATCCGTGCTTGCCCGGGACGCGGACCTGTCCGGCGTTGCCGCGCCGCAGCACCTCGGCGATGCCGGTGCCGCCCTCGCTGCGCTTGTCCTCGTCGGCGGACTGCAGGGCGCGCAGGGCCCGTACCGTCTCCTCCAGGTCGGCGGAGACGTCGGTGAGCAGGTCGGCGACCGGCCCCGGGTTGGCGGAGAGGATGTCGATCCACATCCGGGGGTCGGAGGCGGCGATCCGGGTCACGTCGCGGATGCCCTGCCCGCACAGCCGTACGGCTGCCTCCTCGGCGTGCTCCAGGCGTGCGGCGACCATGCTGGAGACCAGGTGGGGCATGTGGGAGACGAGGGCCACGGCGCGGTCGTGGGCGTCGGCGTCCATCACGACCGGCACCGCGCGGCAGTGCGAGACCAGCTCCAGGGCGAGGTTCAGCACCTCGGTGTCGGTGTCCCGGGTCGGGGTGAGCACCCACGGGCGGCCCTCGAAGAGGTCCGCGGTGGCGGCCAGCGGGCCGGACTTCTCACGGCCGGACATGGGGTGGGTGCCGATGTACGACGACAGGTCGAGCCCGCGCGTCTCCAGCTCCCGCCGGGGGCCGCCCTTGACGCTGGCCACGTCGATGTACCCGCGGGCGGCGCCGCGTCCCATGGCGTCGGCGAGCACGTCGGCCACCAGGGCGGGCGGGGCCGCGACGATCGCCAGGTCGACGGGCGCGTCCGGGGCCTGCTCGGTGCCCGCGCCGAGCGCGGCGGCCGTACGGGCCTGCTCGGGGTCGTGGTCGGCGAGGTGGACGGTGACGCCCCTGGCGGTGAGGGCGAGGGCGGCGGAGGTGCCGATGAGGCCGGTGCCGATGACGAGTGCGGTTCTCACTGGGCGATGTCCTTGCGCAGGGCCGCGGCGGCGCCGAGGTAGACGTGGGCGATGTCGGCGCGGGGCCGGTCGGATTCGATGTGGGCGAGGACCCTCACGACGCGGGGCATGGCGCCCTCGATGTCCAGTTCCTGGGCGCAGATCAGCGGTACGTCGGTGATGCCGAGCCCGCGGGCCGCGGCGGCCGGGAAGTCGCTGTGCAGGTCGGGGGTGGCCGTGAACCACAGGCTGATCAGGTCGTCGACCGTCAGGGCGTTGCGCTCCATGACGGCGGTCAGCAGGGCCGCGACCTGCTCGTCCATGTGCCCGGCCTCGTCCCGCTCCAGTTGGACTGCGCCCCGGACCGCTCGTACCGCCACGACGATGCTCCTCGCTGATCGGTTCTTGGTCCGTCCAGCCTAGTCAGCCCGCCGCGTACCGGCCCGCGGCGCCCGTCTCCTGAGACGCTGGCCGCGGCCGGTACCCCCCTCCCCCGGAGCTGCGAGATGACCCACACCCCGACCCGCCGTACGGTCCTCCTCTGCACGGGCACGGCGGCGCTCGCCGTGGGCTGCGGCGACGGAGGTGGCGACGGTGACGGCGACGGCGACTCCTCGGCCGCCTCGCCGGGACAGGAGCTGGCGCCGACGAGCGACATCCCGGTCGGCGGCGGGAAGATCTTCCCGGACGAGAAGATCGTGGTGACCCAGCCGGAGCAGGGCGAGTTCAAGGCGTTCTCGGCGGTCTGCACGCACCAGAACTGCCTGGTGTCGACGGTGCGGGACGGCACCATCGACTGCGCCTGCCACGGCAGCAGGTTCAGCATCACCGACGGCGCGGTCGCGCAGGGACCGGCGACGAGGCCGCTGCCCGAGGAGCGGATCGCGGTGGAGGGAAATTCGATCCGTTCGGCGTGAGCCGCCCGCGTACGCTCCGGGCATGGAACCCGAGACCCTGGTACGCGACCACACGATCTACGCCTGTGTCATGGGTTCGCGCGCCTTCGGTCTGGCGACGGAGGGCAGCGACACCGACCGCCGGGGTGTCTTCCTCGCCCCGACCCCGCTGTTCTGGCGCTTCGAGAAGCCGCCGACGCACGTGGAGGGCCCGGCCGAGGAGCAGTTCGGCTGGGAGCTGGAGCGCTTCTGCGAGCTGGCCCTGCGCGCCAACCCGAACATCCTGGAGTGCCTGCACTCCCCGCTGGTGGAGTACGCCGACGACACGGGCCGCGAACTGCTCGCCCTGCGCGAGGCGTTCCTCTCCCGCCGGGCGTACGAGACGTTCACCCGCTACGCGCACGCCCAGCGCCGCAAACTGGACGCCGACGTGCGCGCCCACGGCGCCCCGCGCTGGAAACACGCGATGCACCTGCTGCGGCTGCTGACCTCCGCCCGCGACCTGCTGCGCACGGGCACGCTCACCATCGACGTCGGCGACCGGCGGGAGCCGCTGCTCGCCGTGAAGCGCGGCGAGGTGCCCTGGCCGGAGGTGGAGGCGCGGATGACGCGGCTGGCCGAGGAGGGCGAGGAGGCCGCCCGGCGCAGCCCGCTGCCCGAGGAGCCGGACCGGCGCCGCGTGGAGGACTTCCTCGTCCGCACCCGCCGCGCCTCAGCGCTCCAGCCGGATCCGTACGACGAAGTCGTGCAGGGCGTCGTGGGCGGTGGTCGGGGCGTCGGGGAGCGCTGACGCGGCCTGCGCCCGGTCCAGCACGGTGTGCAGCCGCTCCACGTCGGCCCGCACGCGCGCGTGCCCGACGCCGGCGTCCCCGTGCTCGCGCTCGGCCTTGGCGGCGATCAGCTCGGGCAGGTAGGCCGGGGCCGCGTCGACCTCCCCGAGGAGCGTGGGCAGATGCGGCTGGACCTCGCCGGAGCGCATCAGGTGGATGCCGGTGAGCAGGACCCGGAAGGTGTACAGGAGCGGCTTCAGCTCGCCGGTCTTCTCGAACAGGCGCCACTGGGTCTGGGCGAATCCCCGGTAGTGGTGGGCGTGGTGGGAGGTGAGGACGTCCGGCGCGAGGGCGGCCAGTTCCCGGTGCGCGTCGGTGGTGTGCACGACCAGCGGGGAGAGCAACTGCTCGAGCACGTAGCCGTTGCGGCGGAGCATCAGCCGTACGAACTTGCGCAGGTCGTGGGTGACCAGATCCATCTCGACGCCGTCCCGGTCCCACATCCGCGACCTGGTCTCCTCCGGTTCGCGCAGCCCCACCAGGTCGGCGGCGGGCAGCAGGTGCACGCCGCGCAGGTCGACGTCCGAGTCGCGGGACGGGAAGCCGTAGAGGTGGGCGCCGGAGACGGTGGCGAACAGCACCGGGAAAGGCTGTTCGGCCACCACCGGAGCCAAGTCGATGTCCAGGGCGTCGATCATGGGCTCAAGCGTCCCAGAGTGCTCCGAGGGCCAGCAGGTCGCCCCGGTGCTCGATGCGGTCGGCCCACTCGGCCGGCCAGGCGCCGGCGCCCAGGTGGGCGCCGGCGAAGGCGCCCGCGAGGCAGGCGATGGAGTCGGAGTCGCCGGAGGTGCAGGCGCCGCGCCGCAGGGCGGTCAGCGGCTCGTCGACGAAGAGCAGGAAGCAGAGCAGGCCTGCCGCCATGGCCTCCTCGGCGATCCAGCCCTGGCCGACGGCCAGGCAGGGGTCGGTCTCGGGCGAGGCGGTGCGCACCGCCTCCTGGAGGCGGTCGAGTATCCCCAGGCACTCGTCCCAGCCGCGCGCGACGAAGTGTTCGGGCGTGGGGTCCTGGGCGCGGGTCCACAGGTCGCCGAGCCAGCGCTCGTGGTAGCGGGTGCGGTTGTCGTAGGCGTACGACCGCAGCAGCCCGACCAGTCCGGTCGGCTCGGCCCCCTCGGCGAGCAGGCGGACGGCGTGCGCGGTGAGGTCGGAGGCGGCGAGGGCGGTGGGGTGCCCGTGGGTGAGCGCGGACTGCAACTGGGCGGCGCCCGCGCGCTGTTCGTCACTGAGCCCGGGGACGAGTCCGACGGGCGCGACGCGCATGTTGGCGCCGCAGCCCTTGGAGCCGACCTGGCTGGCGTCCTGCCAGGGGCGGTCCGGCCGCTCCAGGAGGTCGCAGGCCGTGAGGCAGGTGTTGCCGGGGGCCCGGTTGTTCTCCGGGGACCGGTTCCAGGTGATGAACTCCTGCCGTACGGGCTCGGTCATCCCCTCGGGCGCCAGGACCCCCCGGTCCATGGCCGTCCGCAGCCCCTTGCCCAGGGCCAGCGTCATCTGCGTGTCGTCGGTGACGAACGCGGGGTCGGGCAGCGCCATCTCGCGCCAGGGGCCGCACTTGGCGAGGATGGAGGGGACGTCGTTGAACTCGGTGGGGAAGCCCAGCGCGTCGCCGAGGGCGAGGCCGGTGAGCACTCCGGTGGCGGCGCGCTTGGTGACGGTGGTCGAGTTCATGCGGGGCGTCCTTCCCGAGGGGTGCGCAGCAGGGGCGGGTGCAGGGAGCCGGCCGGGCCGGCGCGGTACAGCGCGGCCGGTTTGCCGCGGCCTCCGGTCAGTCGGGCGGCGCCCGGAACGGGCTCGACGAAGCCCGGGGTGGCGAGGACCTTGCGCCGGAAGTTGGGCCGGTCCAGGGCCGTGCCCCACACCGTCTCGTAGACCTGCTGAAGCTCGCCGAGCGTGAACTCGGCCGGGCAGAAGGCGGTGGCCAGGCAGGTGTACTCGAGCTTGGCGCCGACGCGTTCCCGGGCGTCGGCCAGGATCCGGTCGTGGTCGAAGGCGAGGCCCTGGGCCCTGGCGTGCGGCACCCAGCGGGCCTCGGCGGCGTCGGTCCCGGCGTGCGGCTCGGGAGGGTGGGGCAGCAGGGCGGCGAAGGCGACGGAGACGACCCTCATCCGGGGGTCACGGCCGGGTTCGCTGTAGGTCCGTAGCTGCTCCAGATGCAGTCCGGTCACATCCGCGAGTCCGGTCTCCTCGGCCAGTTCGCGCCGGGCGGCCGTCTCCGCCGACTCGTCCGGCAGCAGGAAGCCGCCGGGCAGCGCCCAGCGGCCGGCGTGGGGCTCCTGTCCCCGCTCGACGAGCAGCACGTGCAGCGCGCCCGCGCGCAGCGTGAGGACGGCGAGGTCGACGGTGACGGCGAAGGGCTCGAATGCGTGCTTGTCGTAGCCGTGCACGACCGGCCACCCCCTTTAATAGTCACTTCGACTATAAAGGGGGTGGCCGGTCGGTACAAGCCCTCTACGGCAACGGCGACCTGGAGTCGGTCTGCAGTCGGCCCGGAGTCGGCTTAGAGTTCGACCTCCGCCATCAGCATGCCGACCTCCGTGTTGGACAGCCGGCGCAGCCAGCCCGACTTCTGGTCGCCCAGGGTGATCGGGCCGAAGCCGGTGCGCACCAGTTGGTCGACGGGGAAGCCCGCCTCCGCCAGCATCCGGCGCACGATGTGCTTGCGGCCCTCGTGGAGGGTGACCTCGACCAGGTAGTTCTTGCCGGTCTGCTCGACGACCCGGAAGTGGTCCGCGCGCGCGTACCCGTCCTCCAGTTGGATGCCGTCCTTGAGGCGCTTGCCGAGGTCGCGCGGGATCGGGCCCACGATGTGCGCGAGGTAGGTCTTCTTCACGCCGTACCGGGGGTGGGTCAGCCGGTGGGCCAGCTCACCGTGGTTGGTGAGCAGGATGACACCCTCGGTCTCGGTGTCGAGGCGGCCCACGTGGAAGAGCCGGGTCTCCCGGTTGGTGACGTAGTCACCGAGGCACTGCCGGCCCTCCGGGTCCTCCATGGTGGAGACGACACCGGCGGGCTTGTTGAGCGAGAAGAACTGGTACGACTGCGTCGCCACGGTCAGGCCGTCGACCTTGACCTCGTCCTTCTCGGGATCGACCCGCTTGCCCTGCTCGAGGACGATCTCGCCGTTGACCTCGACCCGCGCCTGCTCGATCAGCTCCTCGCAGGAACGCCGCGAGCCGTAGCCCGCGCGCGCGAGGACCTTCTGGAGCCGCTCGCCCTCCTGCTCGGCGCCCGGGAAGGTCTTGGGCGGCCTGACGTCCTTCTTGCCGGCGTACCGGTCACGGTTGCGCTCCTCGGCGCGCGCCTCGTACTCGCGGGAGGTCGCCGGGACGCTGCGCCCCCGCTGCTGGGGCCGCCTCGGGCCGCCCTTGGCACCGCCGCGGGCCGAGGGGCCGCGGCCCGACTTCGGACCGTCCTGGGTGGCGCCGGGGCCCACGTCGTAGCGCCGCTCCTCCGGGCGCGGCTTCTTCGGACGGCCGTCCTGCTTGTCGTCGCGGTTGCCACCGGCACCGCGGTGGTTACCGCGGCCACCGCCGCTCCCACCGCTCCCGCCGCGGCCGCCGCTGTTGCCACCACGGCTCCCGCCGTTGTTTCCGCTGCTGTTCCTGCCGCTGCTGCTTCGCATCAAAGTTCCGTCTTGTCGTCTGCGTCCTCGGAATCCGGGGCGTCCGGATCGAACGACGGGACCCCTTCCAGTGTGTCGGCCTCGATCGCCGCCGCCTCCGGGAGGAACGGCGCGAGCTCCGGGAGCTCGTCCAGGCCGCGCAGGCCCATCCGCTCCAGGAAGTAGTTCGTCGTCACGTACAGGATCGCACCTGTTTCGGGTTCCGTGCCCGCCTCCTCCACCAGACCCCGTTGCAGGAGGGTGCGCATCACGCCGTCGCAGTTCACGCCGCGCACCGCGGAGACGCGGCTGCGGCTGACCGGCTGGCGGTAGGCGACCACGGCGAGGGTCTCCAGCGCGGCCTGGGTGAGGCGGGCGTGCTGGCCGTCCAGGACGAAGCCCTCGACGGCCGCGGCGTACTCGGGCCGGCTGTAGAAGCGCCAGCCGCCCGCGATCAGGCGCAGCTCGAAGCCGCGGCCCTGGACGGTGTACTCGTCGGCCAGCTCGCGCAGGGCGTCCGCGATCCGCCGGCGGGGCCGCTGCAGTATCTTCGCCAGGTGTTCCTCGGTCGCGGGCTCGTCGACGACCATGAGGACGGCCTCGAGGGCGGGCTTGAGGTCAAGGTGGGCGACGCCTTCCGGCCCGCTCGCGACCTCCGTGGTCTCGTCACTCACGCCTTCCGCTCCTTCTCGGTCGACTCGGCCGCCTCGACCGCGTCGACCGGCCGGTCGAACTCGTCCGTCACCACCGGCGCGGTGTCCTCGTCGCCTCCCGTCCAGCGCACCAGCAGGTCACCGAGGGCGGTCTCCTGGTCCAGCTCGACGGCCTTCTCCCGGTACAGCTCCAGCAGGGCCAGGAAGCGGGCCACGACGGTCAGCGTGTCCTCGGTGTCCTGGACCAGCACGCGGAAGCTGGCCTCGCCCAGCTCCTTCAGCCGGGCGACGACGATCCCGGCCTGCTCCTGCACGCTGACCAGGGGCGCGTGGATGTGCTCGACGTACACCTGCGGCTTCGGCTTGGGCTGCATCGCCTTCACGGCGAGCTTGGCGAAGCCCTCGGGGCCGATGCTGATGACGACCTCGGGCAGCAGCTCGGCGTGGTGGGGCTCCAGGCCGACGGTACGGGGGTAGCGGCGGGCCTCGGCCTCGAGCCGCTCGTTGAAGATCTCCGCGATCTGTTTGTACGCGCGGTACTGGAGCAGCCGCGCGAAGAGCAGGTCGCGGGCCTCGAGCAGCGCCAGGTCGGCCTCGTCCTCGACCTCCGCGGCGGGCAGCAGCCGGGCCGCCTTCAGGTCGAGGAGCGTGGCCGCGACCACCAGGAACTCGGTCGTCTCGTCGAGGTCCCAGTCCGGCCCCATCGCCCGGATGTGCGCCATGAACTCGTCGGTCACCTTGGACAGCGCGACCTCGGTGACGTCCATCTTGTGCTTGGAGATCAACTGGAGGAGCAGGTCGAACGGCCCCTCGAAGTTGGCGAGCCGCACCTTGAAGACTCCGTCGCCGGCGTCACCACCCTCCCCGGCAGCATCCTGCGCCACGGCCCCGGACACCAGGGTGGACGTCTGCGCCCCGGCGCCCGACGGCTGTTGGCTCCCCAGGGCCTCCGGAGAGGCGATCGCGTCCCGGACGGAAGCCGTCGTTCCCGACGCCCCGGACGGCACCGGCTGCTCGGGCACCTCGGGGCCCGCAGGGGGTGTCTCGGCAGGGCCGGGGGCCGGTTCCGTCCTGGGGGCGCGTTCCGCGGCCTGCGGCCGAGGGCTCGCCGGCGTTTGCGACTCGTGCCGCACACCGACCTCCGGGCGGCCCGGCCACCGCTGTGCGCCCGCCTCCGCCTCCGGCTCGGTTGGCGTGCGGGAGGATTCCGGAGGGGTCGCGCCGCTCCGCGACGAGGCTCCCGAAGCCGTGGATTCCGGTGCCCCGGACAGGGGCGCCTCGGGGACGGCCTCGGGTCCGCGGGACTCGGAGCCGGACGGCACCTCCCCGGGCTCCCCAGGGACCTCGGGGCCCTTGGGGCCCTCAGGGGGCGCCCCGGCCGGGCCGGGGGCCGGTTCCGGCCCCGGGACGCGTTCGGCGGCCTCCGGGGCGGCGGGCGCCGCCGACGGACCGGTGCCGGGCGGTGTCTCCTCGGGGACCGGCGGAGCCACCCGCTCTGCCGGGCCTGTGCCCAGCGCGCGCCGACGGCCGGCGCGGGCGCCGGGGCTGGGAGCGTCGTTCGAGGTCATGGCCCCCGCAGGCTACCGCTACCGCCCGCGCAGCCGTCGTACGAGGATGCTGGCGTCCCCGCGGGTCTCCAGGTCGGCGAGGACCACGGCGACCGCCTCGCGGACGATGCGGCCGCGGTCGACGGCCAGGCCGTGTTCGCCCCGGAGCACCAGGCGGGCGTGCTCCAGGTCCATCAGCTCCTCGGCGGAGACGTACACGGTGATCTTCTCGTCGTGGCGCTCCCGGCCGCTGGGACGGCGCGAAGGGGACCGTCCGCGCTTGCGGGGCCGGTCGGCGGCAGAACCTTCCTGCGTCGCCGTACCCGGCCCGGGGCCGCGCGTGGAGCGCTCGGCGCCCCGGCTGCGCGACTCGCCCGCCGAGCCCGGTTCCGCGTCCGCCGCGGCGTGCTCCGCGCCCTCGCCGTCACCGCCCTGCGCGGGCACCGACTGCGGTGCGTCCTCGGCGGCGGCCCGGTCGCTCTCCCCCGCCGGCGCCGGCACCCGGGCTTCCCCGTTGGCCGGCCGTCGCGGGGAGGACGACTGGAGCGCCATTCCCCCTGTCGTACGGAAGAGTTCGTCGGCCCCCGGCAGACTCACTCGGCGTGACACCGGGCGAGCACCTCCCTGGCGAGCTGGCGGTAGGCGGCGGCACCGACGGAGTTGGACGCGTACGTGGTGATCGGCTCACCGGCGACCGTGGTCTCCGGGAAGCGGACCGTGCGCCCGATGACCGTGTGGTAGACGTGATCGTCGAACGCCTCGACGACACGCGCGAGTACCTCACGGCTGTGCACCGTGCGCGAGTCGTACATCGTGGCGAGGATGCCGTCCAGCTCCAGGTCCGGGTTGAGCCGCTCCTGGACCTTCTCGATCGTCTCGGTCAGGAGGGCCACACCGCGCAGTGCGAAGAACTCGCACTCCAGCGGCACGATCACCTTGTGCGCGGCCGTCAGCGCGTTGACCGTCAGCAGGCCGAGCGAGGGCTGGCAGTCGATCACGATGTAGTCGTAGTCGTCCATCAGCGGCTTCAGTGCCCGCTGCAGTGTCGACTCGCGCGCGACTTCGCTCACCAACTGCACCTCGGCCGCCGACAGGTCGATGTTGCTGGGCAGCAGGTCCATGTTGGGGACCGCCGTCTTCAGCAGCACCTCGTCGGCCGCCATGCCCCGCTCCATGAGCAGGTTGTAGACGGTGAGGTCGAGCTCCATCGGGTTGACGCCGAGACCGACCGACAGCGCGCCCTGCGGGTCGAAGTCGACGAGCAGCACCCGGCGCCCGTACTCGGCGAGCGCGGCACCCAGGTTGATGGTCGACGTGGTCTTGCCCACGCCGCCCTTCTGGTTGCACATCGCGATGATCTTGGCGGGGCCGTGATCGGTCAGCGGTCCCGGAATCGGGAAGTACGGCAGCGGGCGTCCGGTCGGGCCGATGCGCTCACGGCGCTGACGGGCCGCGTCGGGCGCGAGCGTGGCGGCGTACTCGGGATCCGGTTCGTACTCCGCGTCCGGGTCGTAGAAGTGCCCCTCGGGCAGTGCGTCGTAGTCGGCGAAGTGGTTGCGGGACGCGCCACTTCCGTCACCGGCCATGGCGTTCACGTGTTGGCCATCCATACTCATGTGTGCTGTCCGAGTCGCCTGCGGACTCTGGTGGGCGGCTGCGAAGGTGCGTACAGCTACGGAGCCGACAGCCTCGAGACGCCCGGGGCCGTGGGCCCGTGCAGGCATTCCTGGTTGACCACCCCCGGGAGTAAATGTCGACTCATTCACAAGTCGTCTTACCTCCTTGGTGACCAGGGAACTTCTCGACAGGTCAGCGTGGCACCATGCCGACGTTCGGCGACTCTATGGCGTGTCGGCCGTCCGCAGCAACACAATCCGCCGGACCCGGCCCGATGTGTCGGCAATGGAACATCCCTCTGTCAAGGGCGTACGGCCGTCGCACAGCAGGTTTCACCGGTGCGCGAATCGGTTGAAGCGTTACGTTCGAGGCGAGTTGACCGAGAATCGCAAAGTGACCATACACACACCCGGCCGGACCTCGTCGGGCAAGGTCCGGCCGGGTGTGCGCGGTTGACGGCGACTGTTGACGTATCGCCTTTTCCGGTTGATGACTTGGCCGAGTGACGACTTGGCCGGGTGACGACTCAGGCGAGCAGCGAGGCCAACTCCACGTGCTCGAGGCCGTGCGCCTGGGCGACCTCCTTGTAAACGACCTTGCCGTCATGGGTGTTGAGACCCTTGGCCAGCGCGGGGTCGCGGCGCAGCGCCTCGGCCCAGCCGCGGTCCGCCAGCTCCACGATGTAGGGCAGCGTGGCGTTGGTCAGCGCGTAGGTGGAGGTGTTCGGCACCGCGCCGGGCATGTTGGCGACGCAGTAGAAGACCGAGTTGTGGACCGGGAAGGTCGGCTCGGCGTGGGTGGTGGGGTGCGAGTCCTCGAAGCAGCCGCCCTGGTCGATCGCGATGTCGACAAGGACACTGCCGGGCTTCATCCGGGACACCAGCTCGTTGGTGACGAGCTTCGGGGCCTTGGCGCCCGGGATCAGCACGGCGCCGATCACGAGGTCGGCCTCCAGGCAGGCCTTCTCCAGCTCGAAGGCGTTGGAGACGACGGTCTGGATCTTCGTGCCGAAGACCTTGTCGGCCTCCTTGAGCTTGTTGATGTCCTTGTCGAGCAGGGTCACGTGGAAGCCCATGCCGATGGCGATCTGCGCCGCGTTCCAGCCGGAGACGCCGCCGCCGATGACGACGGCCCGGCCGGCCAGCACGCCGGGAACTCCGCCGGGCAGCACGCCGCGGCCGCCGTTGGCGGCCATCAGGTGGTAGGCGCCGACCTGGGGGGCGAGGCGGCCCGCGACCTCGGACATCGGGGCCAGCAGTGGCAGCGCGCGGCTGGGCAGCTCGACCGTCTCGTAGGCGATCGCGGTGGTGCCGGACTCGATGAGCGCGTCCGTGCATTCCTTGGAGGCGGCCAGGTGCAGGTAGGTGAAGAGCGTCTGGTCCTTGCGCAGGCGGTGGTACTCCTGCGCGATCGGCTCCTTGACCTTGAGCACCAGGTCGGCGGTGGCCCAGACCTCGTCCGCGGTGTCGAGTATCCGCGCGCCGGCCGCGACGTACTCGGCGTCGGGGATCGAGGAGCCGACGCCGGCGTCGCGCTCGATGACGACCTGGTGACCGTGGCGCACCAGTTCGTGCACGCCGGCGGGGGTGATGGCCACCCGGAACTCGTTGTTCTTGACCTCGCGGGGGATGCCGACCTTCACGTGGATCACGGTCCTTGGCTCAGAGGATGGGCTATTACAAGGCATACCCGCTCAAGCGCGGGCACACCGGGAGAGACCGCAGGAGAACGCGCGGCAGAGCCAGTCTAATGAAGGTGTTCTCTCTGTCCAGCCTTTCAAAGAGTCAATCTTCAGTCACCGCGCTGCGGATTTCGCAGGCGTCTGCGGACTCTTCCCTCAGCATGCGCTCCGCAGTGCCGCGCTGCAGGCCGGCCGCGGTGGGGTCGCCGAGCCGGTCGAGCGTGTCGGCGAGCCGCAGGTGCAGCGCGGCCTGGAGGCGTACGTCCTCGGCCCGGCGGGCCCAGTCGACGGCCTCCTGGCAGGTGCGCAGCGATTCCTCGGGGCGCCCGGCGTACTCCTGGACGCGGGCCAGCTCGGACAGGGCCCGCGCGTGCGCGGCCACGTCGTCGGCCTTGCGGTACCCGGCGAGGGCCGCGCGCCAGGACCGCACCGCCTCGCCGTAGCGGCCGGCGTAGGTGTGGGTCGTGGCGATGCGGCCGTAGATCCGGGCGGCGTCGGCCCGCTCGTCCCGGGCGAGCCGCTGGGCGAGCGCCCGGCCGAACCAGTCGGCGGCCCGGTCGTAGTCCCCGAGCTCCAGGTGGGCGCCGCCCACGGATTCCATCGCGCGGCCGGTGGCGTACGGGTCGTTCGCCTCGCGTCCGGCGTCCAGCGCGGCCCGGTAGCGCACCAGGGCCTCGGCGGTGCGGCCGGTGCGGGCGTCCAGGTCGGCCAGGTTCAGCAGGGCCGCCGCCTTCTCCCGGGGCAGCTCGCGGCGTTCGGCCACGTCGAGGACGAGGCGGTGGATGCCGTACAGGTCGGGGGCCGCCGCCCGGGTGCCGAAGTGGGCCACCATGGCCCGCACAAGCTGGGACATCAGCCTGCGGGCGAGGGTGTCCAGCTCGCCGTCGGCGACCGCGAGGCGGGCCGAGGCCAGCAGGGCGGGGCGCCGGGCGCGCAGCCAGTCGGCGGCGGCCCTCGGGTGGGGGAAGCGCAGGTCGCGCGGCGTGGCGAGGAGCTTCTCGCGGGCCTGCGGACTGTCGGTCTCGGTGACCGCGCGGCAGGACTGGAGCAGCCGCACCGTCCGCTCCAGCATGCGGGCGCGGGCGAGCTGGAGCTCGGCGGGCCGGTCGTGTCTCAGGGCGAGGGCCCGGAGCTGGGCGTGCAGGCATCCGGGGACCTCGTACTCGGGCAGCGTCGAGTCGACGGCGCGCACCAGGCCGAGGGCGACGAAGTCGTCCAGGGTGCTGCGGGCGCCGTTCACCGAGCAGCCGGCGAGCGCGGAGGCGGTGTGCGGGTCGACCAGGCCGGCCGGGGCGAGGGAGAGCAGTCGCAGTATCCGGGCGGCGGGGCCGGGCAGGGAGGCGTAGACGAGGCGGAAGACTCGGCTGAACGCGGTCCCCTCGTCGCCCTCCGCGTGCACGTGCTTGGCGAGGTCGGCGACGGCCGCCTGGGGACGGGCGGCGAGCCAGCCGCCGGCCAGGGTCAGCGCGGCGGGCTGGGCCTGGCAGACCTCGGCCAGTTGTTCGGCGGCCCGGGGGTCGACGGTGATGCGGACCGAGCCGGTGTGCCGGGACAGCAGCTCCACGGCCGACTTGGTGTCGAGGCCCCCAAGGGTGCACGGGCGGACGTCCGTGATGCCGGTCAGCGGGCCCTCGGCCACGACCACGGCCAGGCAGTCCGGGGTGTCCGGCAGCAGGGCGTCGACCTGTTCGGCGTCGGCGGCGGCGTCCAGCAGGAGCAGGACCCTGCGGTCGGCGAGGACGGTGCGCAGGGCCTCGGTGAGGTCGTCCTCGCCGGCCCCGGGCGGGGCGGGGTGGTCCAGCTCGCCGAGCAGTTCCCGGGCGAGGCGCTCCACGGGCACGCGGGTGCCGTCCGGTTCGCTCAGCCGGGCCCGCAGCACGCCGTCGGGGTACTTGTCCGCGACCTGGGCCGCCAGTTCCTCGGCGAGCGCGGTGCGCCCCGAGCCGGGCCGGCCCGCGATGAGCAGCACGCGCGCGCGGGGGGCCTTGCGGCCGGAGAGGGTGTCCAGGCCGGCGCGCTCGATGTCGGCGCGCAGCTCCTTCAACTCCCGGGTGCGGCCCAGGAACCCGGTTTCCTCAGCAGGGTCCTCCGACAGCCGTACGCCGTCCGTGTCCACCGCCTGATCCGTCACGGGCCACACTCCCGATCCCACCGCACGCCGGCACCCGCCGGAACCCCGGTTCGGGCGTTTCCCGAGCCTAGTTCACGCTCTGCTACATTCCCGGCGGAGCGCGGCGGGCACGTCCCTCGATCGGATCAACCGATGGTCACACCGGCATGGTGCAACGGCGGCGTTCGGACCGCGACACGCTCGGGCCTTGACGCCACACGCTCAGGCCTCGACGCGACGCGCTCAGACCTCGAAGGGACGCGCCGGCCAGGGCGCCTGGGCCGCACGGAGCGCGTCGAGTCCGTCGCCCCGCTCCGCCGCGACCAGCGAGAGCACGCCCACGACCAGGCAGTTGTTGTGCAGCTCCCCCGCGAGCACCCCCCGGACCAGGTCCGCGACGGGCACCCGCTCCAGCTCCATGTCGGCCTCTTCGTCCTCGACCTCGAAGCGCTCCCCCTCGGCCTCGGACAGGTCCCGGGCGAGGAAGATCCGTACGGCCTCGTCGCAGCCGCCGGGGGTGGTGTAGACGTCGGTCAGCACCCGCCAGTCCTCGGCCTTGACGTGCGCCTCCTCGTACAGCTCGCGCTGGGCGGCGTGCAGCGGGTTCTCGCCGGGGACGTCGAGCAGGCCGGCCGGGATCTCCCACAGCTTCTCGCGCACGGGGTGCCGGTACTGCCGGACGAGCAGCACCCGGCCCTCGCCGTCCAGGGCGAGGACGGCCACGGAGCCGGGGTGGACCTGGTAGTCGCGGGTCGCCACGGAGCCGTCGGGCATGACCACGTCGTCGGTGCGGACGGAGGTCTTGTTGCCCCGGAAGGGAGTCCGGGTGCCGCGGACCTCCCACTCCTCGGGGCTGTCCTTGATCGTGCTGCCCGTCATCCCTGACCTGTCCTTCCAGACGTACGCGAAAGCCGGGGCCCGCGCCGTTGAGTGCGCGCGCCCCGGCCACCGTACAACTGGTGTGCTACTTCGACGTCTTCCGCTCGACCGCGGCCTTGACCAGCCCGGCGAAGAGCGGGTGCGGGCGGGTCGGGCGCGAGCGCAGCTCCGGGTGCGCCTGCGTGGCGACCAGGTACGGGTGGACGTCGCGCGGGTACTCGACGTACTCGACGAGCTTGCCGTCCGGGGAGGTGCCCGAGAAGACGAGGCCGGCCTTCTTCTCCAGCTCCGCGCGGTAGGCGTTGTTCACCTCGTAGCGGTGGCGGTGCCGCTCCTCGACGTACTCCTTGTCGTCGTAGACCTCGCGCACGATGGAGCCCTCGGCCAGCTTCGCCGGGTACATGCCGAGCCGCATGGTGCCGCCCATGTCGCCCTCGCCTGCCACGATGTCGAGCTGCTCGGCCATGGTGGAGATGACCGGGTGGCCGGTGGCCGGGTCGAACTCGGTGGAGTTGGCGTCCGAGATGCCGGCCAGGCTGCGCGCGGCCTCGACCACGATGCACTGCAGGCCCAGGCACAGGCCGAGCAGCGGGATCCGGTTCTCGCGGGCGTACTTGATCGCGCCGACCTTGCCGAGCACGCCGCGGTCGCCGAAGCCGCCCGGGATGCAGATCGCGTCGACGTCGCCGAGCTGCGCCTTGGCCCCGGCCGAGGTCTTGCAGTCGTCGGACGTGACCCACTTGATCTTCACGCGGGCCTTGTTGGCGAAGCCGCCCGCGCGCAGCGCCTCGGTGACCGAGAGGTAGGCGTCGGGCAGGTCGATGTACTTGCCGACCAGGGCCATGACGATCTCGTGGTCGGGCTTGTGGACGCGGTCGAGCAGGTCGTCCCAGGTCGTCCAGTCCACGTCGCGGAACGGCAGGTCCATCCTGCGGACGACGTAGGCGTCCAGGCCCTCGGTGTGGATGACCTTGGGGATGTCGTAGATCGAGCGGGCGTCGGGGCAGGCCACGACCGCGGCCTCGTCGACGTCGCACATCAGGGAGATCTTGCGCTTGATCGCGGTCGGCACCTCGCGGTCGCAGCGCAGCACGATCGCGTCCGGCTGGATACCGATGTTGCGCAGCGCCGCGACCGAGTGCTGGGTCGGCTTCGTCTTGAGCTCGCCCGAGGGGCCGATGTACGGCAGGAGCGAGATGTGGACGACGAAGACGTTGTCGCGGCCCACCTCGTGCCGGACCTGGCGGACGGTCTCCAGGAACGGCAGCGACTCGATGTCGCCGACGGTGCCGCCGACCTCGGTGATCACGACGTCGACCTCGTCCGTCGCCATGCGGCGGATGCGGTGCTTGATCTCGTTGGTGATGTGCGGGATGACCTGCACCGTGTCGCCGAGATACTCGCCGCGCCGCTCCTTGGCGATCACCGTCGAGTAGACCTGGCCCGTAGTGACATTGGCGGAGCCGTCCAAGTCACGGTCGAGGAAGCGCTCGTAGTGTCCGATGTCCAGGTCGGTTTCCGCACCGTCGTTGGTGACGAACACCTCACCGTGCTGGAAGGGGTTCATCGTGCCGGGGTCGACATTGAGGTACGGGTCGAGCTTCTGCATCACGACGCGCAGACCCCGTGCCTTGAGCAGCATGCCGAGGCTGGAGGCGGTCAGCCCCTTGCCGAGCGAGGAGGCGACACCCCCGGTGACGAAGATGTGCTTGGTCGTCGAAGCTGTGCTGTTTCGAAAAGCAGCGGGCGGCATGGCCAAGAGGGGGCTCCCGTGGTCGCGGTCTGGGGTGCGGTGCGCGCGTCCTTCGACCCGGTCGTCCCGGAGGTCGTCGGCGGCGCCGTCGCTGCGGTTCCGGGGTTTTTCTCCCACCGGTCCACGGGCTACCAGCGTATCAGCGCCTCGGGGCGATGGCTTCCGGACACCCTCCGCGCACGCCCGGACACGCAGACGGGAGCGTCACCGTTTCCTCACCGGGTGGTCACCCGTTCGGCGGACCCGGGTTGCCCGGAGCGGCACACAGATCATCTACGTGCGTCGTATCCTGCTCGGACGTTCGCTGCCGAGCCCGCCCGGCGACATGGCACCACCCCTCGCCCGTCAGCCCCGGAACAACGAGAGCTCGTCAGTTCGTTGAGCAACAATTGTCGTTTGCGGCACAGCGTTTGGCTCCACGGCCCGACGGCTGCTTTGCTTCATGGCTCAACGACACATGACACACATCCCACTGACACACACCCCTGACCCCACCCTTGACCGCACTAGCGACCGCCCCCACGTGGGGTGACGTGGCCGTTCGACTGGAGTTGCACGTGGCCGGGCGCATCGAAGACTACGCACTCATCGGAGACATGCAGACCGCTGCCCTGGTCTGCCGGAACGGCACAGTCGACTGGCTGTGCCTGCCCCGCTTCGACTCGCATGCCATCTTCGCCGGTCTGCTCGGCACCGGGGAGCACGGCTTCTGGCGGCTGGGACCCGCCTACTCCCCCGGTGCCGAACCACCCGTCGCGGCCCGGCGGAACTACCGCGGCGACTCGCTGATCCTGGAGTCCGAGTGGGACACCTCGCGCGGCACGGTCCGGGTGACCGATTTCATGCCGCCGCGCGACGGCGCGCCGCAGTTGATCCGGATCGTGGAGGGCGTCTCCGGCCGGGTGCCGATGCGCTCGGAGCTGCGGATGCGGTTCAGCTACGGCCGGGTGGTCCCCTGGGTGCACAAGCACGAGGGCCGCACGGTGGCCGTCGCGGGTCCGGACTCCGTGTGGTTCGACACGGAGGCGGAGACCTACGGCAAGGCGCTGACCACGTACGCGGACTTCACGGTGGCGCCGGGTGACCGGATCGCGTTCACCATCTCGTGGGAGCCCTCGCACAAGGAGCCGCCGGCGCTGCCCGAGCCCGAGCAGTCGCTGGTGGCCACCGAGGACTTCTGGCGCGACTGGGTCGAGCACTGCACGTACCACGGTCCCTACCGGGAGGCCGTGGTCCGCTCCCTGATCACGCTGAAGGCCCTGACGTACGCCCCCACCGGCGGCATCGTGGCCGCGCCCACCACCTCCCTGCCGGAGGACATCGGCGGCGTCCGCAACTGGGACTACCGCTACACCTGGCTGCGGGACGCCGCGATCACCCTGTCCTCGCTGCTGCGCACCGGATACCGCGAGGAGGCCCGGGCGTGGCGCGAGTGGCTGCTGCGCGCGGTCGCGGGCGACCCGGAGAACCTGCAGATCATGTACGGCATCGCCGGTGAGCGTGAACTGGGCGAGGCGGAGCTGGACTGGCTGCCGGGCTACGAGAACTCCACCCCGGTCCGGGTCGGCAACGGCGCGGCCCACCAGCTCCAGCTAGACGTGTACGGCGAGGTGACCGAGGCCCTGCACCTGGGCCACATGACGGGGCTGGCCCGCAACGACTACGCCTCGGTGCTCCAGCTCAAGCTGATCCGCTACCTGGAGTCCCACTGGCACGAGCCGGACGAGGGCATCTGGGAGGTGCGCGGCCCGCGCCGGCACTTCGTGCACTCCAAGGTGATGGCCTGGGTCGCCGTCGACCGCACCATCAAGCTGATCGAGTCCGGCGACGCGGACGGCCCGCTGGAGCGCTGGAAGCAACTGCGCGACGACATCCACCGAGACGTGTGCGAGAAGGGCTACGACAAGGAACGCAACACCTTCACGCAGTCCTACGGCTCCCGGGAGCTGGACGCCTCCCTGCTGCTGATCCCGCAGATGGGCTTCCTGCCGCCGGACGACAAGCGGGTCATCGGCACCATCGAGGCCATCCAGCGTGAGCTGTCCACGTCGGACGGCTTCATCCTGCGCTATCCGACGGACGGCAAGGACGAGGGCGTGGACGGCCTGCCGGGCGACGAGGGCGCCTTCCTCGCCTGCTCGTTCTGGATGGCCGACGACCTCGCGATGATCGGCCGGGTGGACGAGGCCCGCAAGCTCTTCGAGAAGCTGCTCTCCCTGCGCAACGACCTCGGCCTGCTGGCCGAGGAATGGGACCCCCACCTCCAACGCCAGGTCGGCAACTTCCCCCAGGCCTTCAGCCACGTCCCCCTCATCGACACGGCACTACGCCTGACGGCGAGCGGGGCGTACGGGGGCTGAACCGACCCGGGCACGAGGGGGTGGGCGCCGACCTCGCGCAAGGTCGGCGCCTCGGCCCGCGCATGCCCCGCTGCGGCACCCGCGCGGTCGTTCAGCCGGCCAGTGAGCCGACCAGTGCCGTCGGCGTCCGTTCTCCGCCGGGGTTGCCGGCCGTCGCGGGTACCAGGGCGGTCTCGTCCAGGCCGGCCTCGGCACAGGCGTCCGTCCGGGCCCGTACGGTGTCGAGGTCGCCGATCAGACCCACCGTGGCCGCCGCCTCCGGTGGCAGCGCCCGCAGGCAGGGTGTCGGGGTCGGCGCCGCCACGGGCCGACCCGACCGCCTCGCCGAAACCGGCGGCCTCGAACAGTGCCTCGAACAGTGAGCGAGGCGGGGTCGGGGTCCTCGGCGGCGGGCACCCACGCGGCGGCGTCGGCGGGGTCCGCCCGGCCTCGTCGGCCGCCGCGACGAGCTTGGCGCACAGGACACGTACCTGCTCGGGCGAGACCACGTCCAGCAGCATGCGGTCGGCGTACCGCGCCGCGACGGAGATCGCGCGGTCGCCGAAGGCCGCCACGGTGAGCGGACCCCCCGGTGGCCGGTGGCCGATGCCGTCGCACGAAGCCGCTGCCGGGCACCACGGGCTCCCCCGGCGTCCCGTGCAGCGGTTCCCGCGGTGCCGCGGCCGTCTCCTCCGGGGCGGCCGTGCACCCCCTCGACCACCCGCTTGCCGGACGTGTCCAGCGCCACCCCGACCGGGGGCCCGGTGACCGCGGCCGCCGAGGCGGCGCGCCGAGCGATGCCGTGCGGATCCCGCACCGACACGGCGACAGGCCCGGCGGTCAGAGCGACCCGCCCGGTGCCCGCCCCGACGGCCGCGGCCGGCACGAACGCGTCCCAGGCCGGTCCCTCCCCCAGCCACACCTCGGAGTAGCCCAGCCGGTCGGCCCGCACCGCCACCCGCAGGGGCTCGTCGAGGGAGCCGTCGTCCTCACGTGCGGCGGCCACCACGGTGATGTTCATGGTCATGGCCCGTCGACCACCCGGTCGCCGCCGTGCCGACCGGCGTCCCGTCCCGGGGATGTCCCGACCAGGGGCGCACGGGTAGCGTCCGGCTCATGGACAGCGGCAGGAACAGCGGATTCGACACGCAGGGCGCCGGGATCACCGTGCAGCGGGCACTGGAGCTGCCCGGGCTGCGCAGTGGCCTGCCGGAGATCCTGGCCGGTGCCGACCGCCTGCACCGGACCGTGCGCTGGGTGCACGCCGGTGAGGTGCCCAACATCGCCTCGCTCCTCAAGGGCGGCGAACTGCTGCTGACCACGGGGTACGGCCTGGGCACCCGCCCCGCCGAGCAGCGGGCGTTCGTCCGCACGCTGGCCGAGCGCGGCATCGCGGCCCTCGTCGTGGAGCTGGGCCCGCGCTTCGCCCGGCTGCCCGCGGCCCTGGTCGACACGGCCCGCGCGGCCGGGCTGCCGCTGGCGCAGTTGCACCGCGAGGTGCCGTTCGTCACGGTCACCGAGGAGATCCACACCGAGATCGTCAACGGCCACTACGCGCTGCTCCAACGGGCCGAGGAGGTGCACCGCCGCTGCACCGAGGCCCTGCTGGGCGGCGGCGGAGTGCCTCAGGTCCTCGCCATCCTGGCCGACTTCGCCGGCAACCCCGTCTTCCTGGAGACGACCGACGGCCGCCTGCTGTACGCCGCCGGTTCCGGCCCCGAGGGAGCCGACCCCCTCCAGGTCTGGGAGGGGCTGCGCGGCCCGCACAAGGAGGCGCCGCCCCCGGCGGGCTCGGTCCTGGTGGACGTGCCCGGCGGAGGACCCGGCGCCGGGTCGGTCCGGGCCCGGATGGTCCTGCTGCCGGTACGGTCCCCGCTGGCGCCGGTGCACCGGATGGCGGCGGAGCGGGCGGCCGGCATCCTCGCCGTGGTGCTGATGCAGGCACGGCAGGAGGAGGAGCTGGCGGCGCGCGGACGCGGCGACTTCCTCACCGACCTCGCCGAGGGCCGGATCGCGGCGGAGGACGCCCCGGCCCAGGCACGCGTCCTGGGCTTCAAGCCGGGCGGCAGCCCGTTGCTCCCGGTGGTGATGCGGCTCGGCGACGCCCTGTCCCCCGCGGGCGGCGGCTGGGCGGTGCTGGCACGCGCGGTCGCCGAGGAGCTCGCGTCGGTGGGGGTGCCGGTGCTGCTGGGCGTACGGCCGGTGGAGGGCCGGGTTCCGCTGCTCCTCGGCCTGCGCTCGGAGTCGGAGCGGGCGGCCGTCGCCGACCGGGTCGCGGCGGCGCTGCGGGCGGGCGTGGAGCGGGCCGGGATGCGGCGGCCGGGGGCGCAGCCGCCCGTCGTGGTCGTCGGGGTGGCCGGGGGCTGGGCGGCGGCGTCGGCGGGCCTGCGGCACGCGGCGGAGACGGCGACCGCGGCACAGGGCCTCACCGACCGGCCCTGGTACGACGCCCGGCGCCTCGACATCGACCTGCTGCTGTGGCGGCTGCGCGGCCATCCCGACCTCGCGGCCTTCGTGGACCGGGCGATCGGCCCGCTGCGCGAGCACGACGACCGCTCGAAGCCGCCCCTGCTGCCCACCCTCCAGACGTACTTGGCGCACGCCGGCCGCAAGGCGGAGACGGCGCGCGAACTCCATCTCAACCGGCAGACGCTCTACAACCGGCTGGCGCGGATCGGTGAGTTGCTGGGCACCGACCTCGACGACCCGCAGACCGTCCTGGCGTTGAGCCTGGCCCTGCGCGCCCGACGGCACGTCTCCTGAGGGCCGGGCCCGCGAGGCGGGCGCTCAAGGCAACGGTGTGGGCTGGGTCAACTCGTCGTAGACGCTGAGGACCTGGGCGACGGTCTCGTCCTCGGTCGGCCAGGTGGCCGCCTGCCGTATGCCCCGCTCCCGCAGTTCGTCCCGCCGCGCGGGGTCGTCGAGGAGGCGGACGACGGCGTCGGCGAGCGCCTCCGCGTCCCCGGGCGGGACGAGTTCGGCGGCGTCGCCGACCAGTTCGGGGATGCCGCCCACGTCGCCCGCGACTAGCGGCACGCGCGCGTGGAGCGCCTCCTGGGCCAGAACGGAACGCCCGGTCTCCCGGCGGCTCGGCAACAGCGCGACGTCGGCCGCCGCCAGCAGCTCGGGGACGTCGTCGCGGCTGCCGACGAGCACCACCGGCAGTCCCTCGCCCTCGATCCGCTCCTGCAACTCCCCGCGCAGCGGCCCCTCACCGGCGACGACGACCAGCGGCGCCGGGTCGAGGCGGCGCCACACGCGCGCGGCGTCGAGCAGGACGTCGTACCCCCGGTGCCGCTCCAGGGAGCCGACCGCGACCAGCAACGGGCGGCCGATGGCACCGAGTCCGGCCCGGACCTTGGGGCGCAGCCGGTCGGGGTCCTCGGGCCCGGCGGGCCGGACCGGCCGGGCGGGCAGCGCGACGGGGCCGAGCCGGGCGTCGCGCGCGCCCGTCCGCCGCGCCCCGTCGACCAGTTCCGAGGTGGCGCCGAGCACCACGGTGGCGGCCTTCATCACCCGCCGTTCCAGCACGCGCAGGAGCTGGGCGCGCGCCCCCTCGGCGTGCACGCGGTCGTGCCAGGTGACGACGAGCGGAGTGCGCACGCGCCGCCCGCCGAGGGCCAGGGCGGCCCGGAAGGAGGCGTGCAGTCCGTGCGCGTGCACCAGGTCGGCGTTCGCGCACACCGTTCGCAGCGCGGCGACCGAGACGGGGTCGCTGCTGCGCGGGACGTGCACGTGGTCGGCTCCGGCGCCCGTGAAGTCGTAGGTGCACTCCGCATCGGAGGGGGCGCACACGGTCACTTTCACGCCCCGTGCGACAAGCCCCGCGGCCAGCGAGCGCACGTGCGCGCTGCTGCCGGCGTTGCCGCCGCCCAGCACCTGCACGGTGCGCAGTGGCTGCTGGCCGTGCGGTGAGTGGCTGCTCACGGGGGTCACCTGGCCGGGGCTCCTGGTTCGGCGGGGGACGGTCACGAAGAACGTACAGAAGGATGGTGGGGACGGGGCACGCCGCGCGGTTTCCTGTGCGCCGCTCCGTCAAGGATGCCAGGCCGCACGGGTGTTCCGGGAACGACGACCAGCGCGACGGGACAACAGGCAACCCACCGACTGACCACCGCCTGACCACCGGCAAGCCACCGGTGAGCCGCCAACTCAGAACCACCTCACTCGTACGAGTGAACGTGTCGCGGTCGTCCGTCCCTCTCCCCCCGGCCGGGCTACGCGTCCGCCCGGGCCGTCGCGAGCAGTTCCTCCGCGTGGGCGCGGGCCGTCTCGGAGTCCTCCTGGCCGGCGAGCATGCGGGAGAGTTCCCGGACGCGATCCTCGCCCTCGAGGACCTTGACGCCGGAGCGGGTCACCGAGCCGTCGTTCGTCTTCTCCACCAAAAGCTGCCGGTCGGCGAACGCGGCCACCTGCGGAAGATGCGTGACGACCACGACCTGCGCGCCCTTCGCCAGCCGCGCGAGGCGCCGGCCGATCTCCACCGCCGCCTTGCCGCCGACGCCGGCGTCGACCTCGTCGAAGAGGTACGTCGGCACCGGATCGGTCCCGGCGAAGACGACCTCCACGGCCAGCATCACGCGGGACAGCTCACCACCGGACGCGCCCTTGGCGATCGGCCGCGGCGGCGCACCCGGATGCGGGGCGAGCAGCAGCTCCACCTCGTCGGTGCCCGACGGCCCGTACGCGACCGGCCGGCCGCCGACCTCCACGCCCTCCGGGTCCTCGGTCTGCCGGATCGCGAAGGACACGCGCGCGTGCGGCATGGCGAGCGAGGCCAGCTCTGCGGTCACCGCGGCGGCAAACCTCTCGGCGGCATCGGTACGCGCGTCGGTCAGCGCCTGGGCCAGCCCGCCCAGTTCCGCCCGCAGCGCGTCCCGCTCGGCGGTCAGCTCACCGATCCGCTCGTCGTCGCCGTCCAGCTCGGTCAGCCGCGCGGCGCTCTGCTCGGTCCAGGTCAGCACGGCGGTGACGTCCTCGCCGTACTTCCGGGTCAGCGTGGTGAGCGCGGCCCGGCGCTCCTCGACCGCGGCCAGCCGCAGCGGGTCGGCGTCCAGGTCGTCGGCGTATCCGGCGAGTTCCCCGGCCACGTCGCGCAGCAGGATGCCGACCTCGCCGATCCGCTCGGCGAGTCCGGCCAGCGCCGGGTCGTGGGACCGTACGGCGTCCAGGGCCCGCTGCGCGCCCGCGACGAGCGTCGCCGCGTCCACACCCTCGGGGTCCTCCGGGTTGCCCGCCAGGGCGGCGTGGGCGGCCGTGGCGGCCGACGCGAGCGCCTCGGCGTGGCCCAGCCGCTCCGCCTCCTGAGCCAGCTCCACGTCCTCGCCTGCGCGCGGTTCGACGGCCGACACCTCGTCGAGGCCGTAGCGCAGCAGGTCGGCCTCCTGGGCGCGCTCACGCGCGCGCGTGGTGATCTCGTCCAGCTCGGTGGCGACGGCCCGCAGCCGCCGGTAGGCCTCGGCGTACTTGGCGAGCGGTCCGGCGACCGCGTCACCCGCGTACCGGTCCAGGGCCTGCCGCTGCCGGGACAGTTTGAGCAGCCCCTGCTGGTCGGTCTGCCCGTGCACGGCCACCAGCTCGTCGGCCAGTTCGGCGAGCATCCCCACCGGCACCGACCGCCCGCCCAGGTGCGCGCGCGAGCGCCCCTCGGCGGAAACTGTACGGCTGATCAGCAGCGCCCCGTCGTCCAGTTCGGCCCCGGCCTCCTCGGCCCGGACGGCGACCGCGGCGCCCCCGGGCACGGCGATCCGCCCCTCGACGACCGCGCTCTTCGCCCCGATCCGCACAAGCGCCGCGTCCGCGCGTCCGCCCAGCAGCAGCCCCAGGCTGGTGACCACCATGGTCTTGCCGGCACCCGTCTCACCGGTGACAGCGGTGAACCCGGGCGACAGCTCGACCACGGCGTCGTCGATGACTCCGAGCGACCGTATCCGCATCTCCTCAAGCACGGACCCGACCATACGAGGTCGAGGGCGGGAAGCGCACACAGGCCACCCATGTCACGCCGGGAAGGCGCATGCCGCCAGGGGCGCGGAACTGCGCTGATCGCGGCTGCGCCGCGGGGCGCGACCAGCCACTACGCACCCGGCGGCCCGCGACGCACCGCACCGGAACCACCCCTTCGAGATCGCTAGTGCGGCGCCCCGCGCCACCCCGACACCGGCAGGGCGAACTTCGCCACCAGCCGGTCGGTGAAGGACGCATGGTGCAGCCGAGCCAGCCGCACCGGCACCGCCCCCCGCCGCACCTCGACCCGCGCCCCGGGTGGCAGCTCCACCGTCCGCCGCCCGTCGCACCACAGGACCCCCGGCGGGACGTGCGGCAGCACCTCCACCGCGAGCACCGAGTCCGGCGAGGTCACCAGCGGCTTCGCGAACAGCGCGTGGGCGCTGATCGGCACCATCAGCAGCGCCTCCACCTCGGGCCACACCACAGGGCCGCCGGCCGAGAAGGCGTACGCCGTCGACCCGGTCGGCGTCGACAGCACGATGCCGTCGCAGCCGAACCCCGTCACCGGCCGCCCGTCGATCTCCAGCACGACTTCCAGCAGCTTCTCGGCGCCGGCCTTCTGCACGGCCGCCTCGTTAAGCGCCCAGTCGGTGTGCACGATGTCGCCGTTGCGGTGCACGACGACGTCGACGGTCATCCGCTCCTCGACCTCGTACGCCCGGTTCACCACCCGGTCGACGACCTTGTCGAGGTCGTCCCGCTCGGCCTCCGCGAGGAACCCGACCCGCCCGAGGTTGACGCCGAGCATCGGCACCCCGGAGGCCCGGGCGAACTCGGCGCCGCGCAGCAGCGTCCCGTCGCCGCCCAGCACGATGAGCAGCTCGCATCCGTCGAGGCACTGCGGAGTGGCCTCGCCGACCAGCTCCACCTCTCCCGGCAGCGGGAGGTCACGCGCCTCCGCCTCCAGGACCCGTACCCCGATCCCGGCCCGCTGCAGCCCCTTGACCACCAGCTCCGCGCTGCGGATGGCAGCGGGGCGCCCGGTGTGGGCGAGCAGGAAAACAGTACGCGCTCGGTTCTGTGTCAACGCGGCCCCTCCGCCACTGCACGGTCAACGTCGGCCGGGTCCAGTTCGCCGGCCCCGGCCCGCAGCCACAGAAAATACTCGACGTTCCCGGAGGGACCCGGCAGCGGGCTGGCGGTGACCCCCTTCACCCCGAGTCCCAGCTCCCAGGCCTTCCGGGCGACTGTGCGCACGGCCTCGGCCCGCAGTTGCGCGCTGCGTACCACTCCCCCGCTGCCGAGCCGCTCCTTGCCCACCTCGAACTGCGGCTTCACCATCATCACCAGGTCGGCGTCCGGCCGCGTGCACCGCACGAGGGCGGGCAGTACGAGTCCGAGCGGGATGAAGGACAGATCCCCCACGACAAGGTCCACGGGCTCCCCATCGATCGCTTCCGGCGTCAACTCGCGTACGTTCGTACGGTCCTTGACGGTGACGCGTTCATCCTGCCGAAGACTCCAGGCGAGTTGTCCGTATCCGACGTCCACGGCGACGACGTGCGCGGCACCGGCCCGCAGCAGTACGTCGGTGAAGCCGCCGGTTGAGGCGCCGGCGTCCAGCGCCCGCCGCTCCTCGACGACGAGCCCCCGCGGTACGAACGCGGCCAGCGCGCCGGCGAGCTTGTGGCCGCCGCGCGAGACGTAGTCGGGGTCGCCGTCGTCTACGGTCACCACGATCGCGGCGGCGGTCTCGACCTGCGTGGCGGGCTTGGTCGCGACGGTCTTGCCGACGGTGACCCGCCCGGCGGCGATTAGCTGGCTCGCGTGCTCGCGCGAACGCGCGAGCCTGCGGCGGACCAGCTCCGCGTCGAGACGGCGGCGTGCGACTCCTGCCACGTTCGGTTCAGCTCCTGTCTTCGTACGACGACGGGGATGTCAGGGGTGTCGGAGGTGTCGGAGGTGTCGGGGATGTCGGGGCTGTCGAGGGCGCCGGAGGTCCCGGGCGGGCGTCCAGCGCGGTGAGCGCGTCGCGCAGCCCCCGGTGCACATCCTCGTACACCTCGACATGCCCGTCCGTGGCCAGGTGGTCGGCGTCGGCCAGCCGCGCCAGCCGCGCGTCCACCTCGGCGTTGCCGGTGGGGGCGCGGGGGACGTCCAGCGGGGCGGGGACCGCGGGCTCGTACCCGGACTCCGCCTCCCGGACCTCCGGCCCGGCCTCGGTCTCCTGGGCCGCCGACTGGGCCGCCGGCTCCGGTACTGCGTCGCTCATGCCCCGACGCTACCGCGTACCGCTGGGGTACGGTTCGTCCCGATGGCGACGACTGAGGAGTGCCGTGCCGCACTCGACAAGCTCTCGGACACCATGCGCGGCGCCGAAGGGGACGTGCGGTCGGCCACGGAGCTGGACCGCTCGGTGAGCTGCCACATCACCGACCTGGACGTCACCTTCGCCGGACGCATGGCGGACGGCGGTATCGACGTGCGCGAGACCCTTGCGGGGCCGCCGCGCGAGAAGGCCGAGATCAGGCTGGCGATGACCGGCGACGACCTGGTGGCCCTGGTGGCCGGCGAACTGAACTTCGCCAAGGCCTGGGGCTCGGGCCGGGTGAAGCTGGAGGCGGGCCTGCGCGATCTGTTCCGCCTCAGGAAGCTTCTGTAGCCGCCACCTTCTCGGCCGTCTTGCCGAGCTGCGTGCCGCTTGCGCCCCGCGCCTTGCGTGCGGCCGGCACCACCAGCGGCGTGCCCGTCTCCGGGTCGTCGATGACCTGGCAGCGCAGCCCGAAGAGCCGCTCGACCAGGTCGGCGGTGACGATGTCCTTCGGCGCGCCCTCGGCGATGATCTCCCCCTCGCGCAGGGCGATGAGGTGGGTGGCGTAGCGGGCGGCGTGGTTGAGGTCGTGCAGGACGGCCACAAGCGTGCGGCCCTGTTCCTCGTGGAGTTCCGCGCACAGGTCGAGGACGTCGATCTGGTGCTGGATGTCCAGGTACGTCGTCGGCTCGTCGAGCAGCAGCAGCGGGGTCTGCTGGGCGAGCGCCATGGCGATCCACACGCGCTGGCGCTGCCCGCCGGAGAGTTCGTCGACGTAGCGCTCGGCCAGCTCGGAGATGCCGGTCTGGGCCATCGACTCCTGGACGACCCGCTCGTCCTCGGTCGACCACTGGCGCAGGATCCCCTGGTGCGGGTAGCGGCCCCGTCCGACGAGGTCGCCGACGGTGATGCCGTCGGGCGCGATGGACGACTGCGGCAGCAGGCCGAGGGTCCGCGCGACCTGCTTGGCGGGCATCGACTGGATGACCGACCCGTCGAGCAGCACCCGGCCCTCGCTGGGCTTGAGCATCCGCGACAGGGCCCGCAGCAGGGTGGACTTGCCACACGCGTTCGGGCCGACGATCACGGTGAAGGAGTTGTCGGGTATCTCCACCGACAACTGCTCCGCGATGACCCGCTGGTCATAGGCGAGGGTGACGTTCTCGGCGGTCAGGCGGTTCACGTTGCTCCTTTGGTTGTTCAGCCCACTGCGGACACCGGTGCCGGCGCTCATATCCGGCCCGCCTTGCGCTCGGTGACCAGCAGCCACAGCAGGTAGACGCCGCCCAGTACGCCGGTGACCACGCCCACGGGCAGTTGGTCGGCGCCGAAGGCCCGCTGCGAGATCCAGTCGGCGCCGACCAGGAGGGCGGCGCCCATGCACAGGGACGGCAGCAGGTTGGGCCCCGGCGAGCGGGTCAGGCGCCGGGCGAGCTGCGGCGCCGTGAGCGCGACGAAGCCGACCGGCCCCGCGGCGGCGGTGGCCGCGGCGGTGAGCAGTACGGCGGCCACCATCAGCAGCGCCCGCACCCGCTCGACGCGCACACCGAGGGCGTACGAGATGTCGTCGCCCATCTCCATCATCCGCAGCGCCCGTCCGTTGGTGAGCACGAGCGGGACGAGCACGGCGCACAGGGCGAGCAGGGGCCAGACCTGGTCCCAGTCACGGCCGTTGAGAGATCCGGTCATCCAGACGACGGCACGGGAGGCGTCGACGATGTCGGCCCGGGTGAGCAGGTAGCCGTTGACCGCCGTGACCATCGCGGACACCCCGATACCGACCAGGACCAGCCGGTACCCGTGCACGCCCCGCTTCCAGGCGAGCACGTAGATGGCGAATCCGGTCACCAGGCCGCCGGCGAGCGCGCCGAGGGTGACCTGGGCCGAGCTGCCGGAGAACAGGACGATCATGATGAGCGCACCGGCGGTCGCGCCCTGGCCGAGGCCGAGGACGTCCGGACTGCCGAGGGGGTTGCGCGAGATGGCCTGGAACAGCGCACCGCCCACCCCGAGCGCACCGCCGACCAGCAGCCCGACCAGGACCCGCGGCAGCCGCAGTTCGTTGACGATGAACTCCTGGCCGGCGTTGCCCTGTCCGACCAGGGTCCTGAGCACGTCGGCGGCCGATATCGGGAAGTCGCCGGTGCCGATCAGCAGCACGCTGGCGGTGAGCGCGACGAGCAGCAGCAGGACGACGACGACCACGGAGCGGACGTCGACGCGGAACGAGAGCCCGCCCGGGCTGCGCACGGCTCGGTTGCGCTTCACGGTCTTCGCGAATTTCACGGTCGTCGCGGTCTTCGTGGTCTTCGTGGTCTTCACAACTGGGCCGTCCTCCGCCGTCGTACGAGAAAGATGAAGACCGGCCCGCCGAGGACGGCGGTGACGATGCCGACCTGAAGCTCCGCGGGCCGTGCGACGATCCGGCCGAGCACGTCCGCGCCGAGCAGCAGCACGGGCGACAGGATCGCCGCGTACGGGAGGATCCAGCGCATGTCGGGTCCGGTGAAGGAGCGGACGATGTGGGGGACCATCAGCCCGACGAACACGATCGGCCCGCAGGCGGCCGTCGCGGCCCCGCACAGCACGGTCGCGGCGAGCATGGACAGCGCCCGGGTGCGGTTCAGGTTGGCGCCGAGGGCCCTGGCCGTGTCGTCGCCCATCTCCATGGCGTTCAGCGGCCGGGACAGCGCGAGGGCGAGGACCGTGCCCGCCACGAAGAAGGGCAGCACTTCCCGGATCGTCCCGGTCGTCGCCGAGGCGAGCGAACCGACCGTCCAGAAGCGCATCCTGCCCAGCGCCGCGTCGTCCATGATCATCACGGCCTGGAGGTAGCCGAAGAGCGCGGCGCTGATCGCGGTGCCGGCCAGTACGAGTCGCACCGGCGTGGCCCCCCGGCTGCCGCCCAGGAACCAGACCAGCGCGCCGACCCCCGCCGCACCGGCGAAGGCGAACCAGACGTACCCGGTCAGCGAGGTGACGCCGAAGAAGGTGATGGCCGTGACGACGGCCGCGGAGGCGCCCGCGTTGATGCCGAGCAGCCCGGGATCGGCCAGCGGATTGCGGGTCAGCGCCTGCAGTACGGCTCCCGCGAGGCCGAGCGCGGCGCCGGCCAGCAGACCGAGCACGGTCCGCGACACCCGCTCGCCCACCACGACGTCGCCGTAGGTGCCCGAGTCGTGGAAGAGGCCGTGCCAGACCTGCGCCAAGGACAGGTCCTTCGCGCCGATCGCGACACTCGCCAACGCGATGAACACCAGGACCGCCGCGGCGACGGGCAGCCCTGCGGCACGCAGGACACGGCGCTTGGCGGGCGGCGCGGGAGCGGTCTCCGCGCGCTGTTCGGGGGGACTGTCGACCAACACGTGGTTAGGCTAGCCTACCCTGCCAAGCGATCACGATCCCGAGGCCGCACCCCGCCCGTCCCGAGGCATTCCCCGCCCGTCCTGAGGCGCTCCCCGCCCGTCCCGTGGCGGCTCTCCGCCCGTCCCGTGGCGGCTCTCCGCCCGTCCCGAGGCGGCTTCGCGCCCTCCCGTGGGTGGGCCCCCCGCCCCTCCCGCGGCCCGGCTTCTTCTCCTCGCGCCGGCTCACAACCCCAGCCGCGCCAACGCCTTCCCCGAGTCCAGCCCGCACCCTTCCTCCCCGCCGGCCGTCCAGGCCGCCGCGCACAACGCCCGCAGCCCGTCCAGCGCCGCGCCGTCGCCCTCCAGCTCCAGCCGCTCCTCTCCGGCTCTCGCCGTCCAGCCGCCGCAGCGGAAGCCGCCGTCCGCGCCCGCGCCCGCGTCGCCCGTGACGTCCGGCTGTCCGGTGAGCAGTCCGCGCAGATCGGCATCGACGTACGTCGGCCGGTGCTGCGGCGGCGCCGCAAGCAACTGCGCCCCGTCGGTCACGCCGGTCAGGACGAGCAGCGAGTCCACCTCCCCGTTGAACGCCCCCTCGATGTCCGTGTCGAGCCGGTCCCCCACCACCAACGGGCGCCGGGCGCCGGTCCGCAGGATCGTCTCGCGGTGCATGGGAGGCAACGGCTTCCCCGCGACCTGCGGCTCCGCGCCGGTGGCGATGCGTACGACCTCCACCGCCGCGCCGTTGCCCGGGGCGATCCCCCGGGCGCCCGGGATCGTCAGGTCGGTGTTGGAGGCGTACCAGGGCACGCCGCGCGCGATGGCGTAGCAGGCCTCGGCGAACCGCCCCCACGGCAGCTCCGGGCCGCCGAATCCCTGCACCACGGCCGCCGGATCGTCCTCGGCCGACTCCACGGGCTCGAGACCGCGCTCACGCAGCGCCACGCGCAGCCCCTCCCCGCCGATCACCAGCACCCGCGCCCCCGAAGGCACCTGCTCGGCGATCAGCCGGGCCACCGCCTGCGCCGAGGTGATCACGTCGGCGGCACCCGTCGCCATCCCCAGCTCGCTCAGGTGCGCGGCCACCGCGTCGGGAGTCCGCAGCGCGTTGTTGGTGACGTACGCCAGGCGCATGCCGCCGTCGCGGGCCCTGGAGAGGGACTCGACGGCGTGAGCGATCGCGTTCCCCCCGGCGTACACCACGCCGTCCAGGTCGAGCAGCGCCGTGTCGTAGGCCTCGCTCAGGTCCCGCCCACTGCCCTCGGGACTCGTCCTGACGCTCCGGCTCATTGCACATCGCTCCTCGTTCGTCGCCTTTCCCCCGATCATCCCCCATGCCACTGACACACGTACGATGCCGGGATGAACTCTGCAGGTCACCCGGAAGCAACGGTGCGCCGGGGCCTGGAACTCACCCCGTTCCGAGGCCTTCGCTACGACCCCGACCGGGTCGGCAGCCTGGCCGCCGTGACGTCCCCGCCCTACGACGTCGTGGTCCGCCCCGACGGCCTGCTCCACCTCGAGTCCGCCGACCCGCACAACATCGTCCGGCTGATCCTGCCCCAGGCAGCCACCCCCGAGGCGCGCAACGAGCAGGCAGCCCGGACCCTGCGGCGCTGGACGGCGGAGGGCGTCCTGACCGCCGACCCCGAACCGGGCCTGTACGTCTACGAACAACGCGACGGCGAAGGCATGCTGCAACGCGGCATCATCGGCGCCCTGCGTGTGTCGGACCCGTCCGAGCAGGTGGTCCTGCCGCACGAGGACGTCATGCCCCACGTCGTCGCCGACCGTGCGGGTCTCATGCGGGCCACGTGGGCGAACCTCGAGCCCCTCCTCCTGACCTACCGCGGCGACGACGACACTCCGGTCACCACCGCGCTGGTGGAACGCACCGCCGAACAGCCGCCGCTTCTCTCCACGGCCACGGAGGACGGTTTCTGCCACCGCCTGTGGTCGGTCACCGACCCCGACGCCGTGACCCGCGTCCGGACCGAGCTGGCGCGGCACCAGGCCCTCATCGCCGACGGCCACCACCGCTGGGCGACCTACCGCACGCTCCGCGCGGAACACCCCTCCCCCAGCCCCTGGGACCACGGACTGGTCCTCCTGGTCGACACGGCCCGCTATCCGCTCCGCGTCCGCGCGATCCACCGCCTGCTGCACGGCATCCCGGTGGCCGACGCCGTGGCCGCCCTGGACGGCCACTTCCGCGTCCGCCGCCTGGACACGCCCCTCGCCGAGTCCCTGGACGCCCTGGCGAAGGCGGCGGTCGCGGGCAACGCCTTCCTGCTCGCCGGCGACGGCGCCTTCCACCTCGTCGACCTGCCGGACCCCGGCCTGCTGGCCCGCACGGTCCCCACCGACCGCCCCGAGGCCTGGCGCACCCTGGACGCCACCGTCCTGCACGCCACGCTCCTCGCCCACGTCTGGCACGTCCCCGACGACTCGGCGGCCCACATCTCCTACATCCACGACACACCGGCCACCGTCGAGAAGGCGGAACGCGACGGCGGTACGGCGGTGCTGATGCACCCGGTCCGCGAGGAGGTCGTCCGCGACCTGGCCCGACAGGGCGTCACGATGCCCCGCAAGTCGACGTCCTTCGGCCCGAAGCCGGCCTCGGGCCTGGTACTGCGCGCCCTGGACCTCTGACCCGGGCGACGACGAAGGGGGCGGGACCGTGGACCGGTCCCGCCCCCTTCGTCGTCATGTCCTTCCACGCCCCGGCCTACGACGCCACGGCATGGACGTCAGTCCTTGTCACCGTCCTCGGCGGCCGGGCTCTCCACGTCGCCCTCGGGCTCGCCCTCGCGCTCGTCAAGAGCGTCCACGAACTCCACGCCGTCCAACTCGGCGAGCCGGTCGGAGGCGTCCGTGCTGCCGTCCCGGTCGGACTCCACGGCCTTCGCGAACCACTCCCGCGCCTCCCGGTCCCGGCCGGCGGCCAGCAGCGCGTCGGCATAGGCGTACCGCAGTCGCGCGGTCCACGGCTGTACGGAGTTGGAGGCCAGCTCGGGGCTCTGCAGGGTCACGATGGCCGCGTCCAACTGCCCCATGTCACGCCGGGCGCCGGCCGCCACGAGGCGCATCTCGACCTGACCGGCCTTGTCCAGCTTGTGCACCTCGGGGGTGCCGGCCATGTCCAGCGCCTTCTCCGGCCGGCCGAGCCCACGCTCGCAGTCGGCCATGACCGGCCACAGCTCCACGGACCCGGTCATCCGCCGCGCGGCCCTGAACTCCGCAAGCGCCTCGCTGTACTTCTGGTTGGCGTACGCCGCGAACCCGGCCGCCTCCCGTACGGCAGCGACACGCGAGGCCAGCCGCAGGGCCACTCTGGAGTAGCCGTACGCCGACTCCGGGTCCTCGTCGAGCAGCCGGGCGACCATCACCAGGTTCCTGGCGACGTCCTCCGCGAGCGTCTTGGGCAGGCTCTGCAGCTCCTGCCGTACGTCCTTGTCGATCTCGTCGCCCGTGACCTCCTCGGGGATCGGCAGGCGCTTGATCGGCTCACGGTCACGGTCCCGCTCCTCACGGAAGCGGCCACCGCCTCCCTGCCGGTCGTCACGCCCACGGAATCCACCGGGCCGCCCGCCACGGTCGTCGCGCCTGGGCCCCCGTCCTCCGCGATCGTCCCGCCCACGGAACCCACCGCGGTCGCCTCCGCGGTCGCCACCCCGGCTGTCGTCACGACGGCCGAAGCCCCCACGCTCGCCACGGTTGTCGTCCCGACGGAACCCACCACGATCACCGCGGTCATCGCGACGGAACGGGGGACGGTCCCCACCCCGGTCATCCCGGCGGTCGTCGCGACGGAAGGGGGGACGGTCACCGCCGCGGTCGTCACGACGGTCGTCCCGGCGGAAGGGGGGACGGTCGCCACCCCGGTCGTCGCGACGGAAGTTGGGACGGTCACCACCACGATCACGATCGTCCCGACGCCCGTAACCACCACCGCGGTTGTCGTCACGACGGTCATCGCGGCGATCGTCACGACGGAAACCACCACGCTGCCCACCACGGTCATCACGACGACTGTCGTCGCGCCGGCCGAAGCCGCCCCGATCTCCGCGGTCGTCACGGCGGTCGTCGCGACGGAACGGGGGACGGCCCCCGCCCCGTTCGTCACGACGGTCATCCCGGCGAAACGAGGGACGGTCACCGCCGCGGTCGTCACGACGGTCGTCCCGGCGGAAGGGGGGACGGTCGCCACCCCGGTCGTCGCGACGGAAGTTGGGACGGTCACCACCACGATCACGGTCGTCCCGACGCGGCCCACGATCACGATCGTCCCGACGGAAGCCCCCGCGCTGCCCGCCGCGGTCATCACCCCGACGGTCGTCACGGCGGAATCCGCCACGGTCACCACGCTGACCGCTACGGTCGCCGCGGTCACCACTGTCCCGTCGGCGCTGGTCGCGCTCCGGTCGGTCGTCGGGAGAGTTGGTGGACATCGGTGACTCCTGTCTTCGGTACCGCAAGTCATTCTCGCGCAGCCGGGTACCCGGTGCGCCCTGGAAAAACGAAAGGACCCCTGGTCCCCAGCTGAACGCTGGGGACCAGGGGTCCTTTCCAAAGATTGTTCGGCGGCGTCCTACTCTCCCACAGGGTCCCCCCTGCAGTACCATCGGCGCTGTAAGGCTTAGCTTCCGGGTTCGAAATGTAACCGGGCGTTTCCCCTACGCTATGACCACCGAAACCCTAATGGTTTCGAGCGAACAAGCACACTCTTCAATTGTTCTGTTCAAGCTCGAAAGCCGACAACTGTTCGTTGTCTCAGAACTAACACAGTGGACGCGAGCAACTGAGGACAAGCCCTCGGCCTATTAGTACCGGTCACCTCCACACCTCACGGTGCTTCCAGATCCGGCCTATCAACCCA
>NZ_JAGMUO010000013.1 GCF_019049325.1 Streptomyces sp. AC512_CC834
TTTCAACTTCACGGGAGCGGAACAGTCGGAGGAATAATCCGACCGTTCACAGCGTCCTCGCTGTTGTGTTACTTCAAAGGAACCTCAACCCGATCAGAAGAACCGATCAGGTCGAGGTATCAACATATCTGGCGTTGACTTTTGGCACGCTGTTGAGTTCTCAAGGAACGGACGCTTCCTTTGTACTCACCCGAGAGACTCTCTCAGGCTTTCCTCCGGGCGCTTCCCTTCGGTCCTGCTATCCTGCTGTCTTGCGTTTCCGACTCTATCAGATCTTTTCGACCCGATTCCCTGTCGGCGAGATTTGTCGTAGCCTCGGACTTTCGCCCGCCGACCTTTCGACATTCACTACGTTAGCGGACTTCCCCGTGGACTCATAATCGAGTCTCGCGAGTTTGAATTCAGGCATGCGGGCACACCGAATTCGCTCCCGCTGAAGGGAAGTCGTAGGTAGTGGGTTGGCCGCTTCCGGCTGCAGGCGATTGCCGTACCCGGGTCAAGCGGCTCGGGCTACCTTACGCGTCTCCCAAAGGCGAGTCAACTTCGGTGCCGGTGAGGAAGTTCCGGACGTCGGCGGCCAGGGAAGTCATATGCTCGCCGGCCTCCAGCCAGGTGGTCACTGAGGCGCCCCAGCCGCCAGCGGCCCGTGTCCACGGACGCAAGGCCCACGTCAGCCCGACGTAGCCGCCAGATCGGCAGACGGCCGACACCGTCAGGTCTCGGTCGTTGGTGCGCCAGCTCCGTTCGCCGTCCCATCCCCGGTAGTCGGCAGCGAGCTCTTCCAGGAACGCAGTGAGATCGCTGTCCCAGATCCAGGCGACGACCTCGTTGACGCGTGCGGTCAGGCCCGGGGCCCGTAGCTCGACGGCATAGTGCACGGAATCCGCGTCGAGGCTGAACCGGTCGCAGAACGTCACGCCCACGGAGGAGGTGTCCTGGCAGCGGATGATCACGCTGGACTTGTCGTCGTGGTGGCCGTCAGGGGATGCCATGCCAGGAACGCTAGGTCAGGGCTTCCTTGATCGTCATCCAGATTCGGCGCAGACCGGGACTCGGTCCGACTCCGGGCCGACTTACCGGCGAGCTGTCAGCAGGGCGCACAGCGGCTCAGGCTCCGGCGGGCGGCTTGGCTCTCGGGCTCAGTCGGTACGCCGAGACCGTCGGATCACCGGCGAGGTAGAAGCGGTGCTGCCAGTCGTGGGCTTGACTCACGCCCACCCGGGGGCCGACCCGGATGAGCGCGGGCTGTACTGGCTCGCCCTCGGACAACTCGACCGAGGCACCTGTCAGCAGGTCCGTGCCGTTGTGCTCTGCCGTGATGCCGAGCGCCTGGCAGAAGTTCCCCGGACCCCGCGCAAGGCGTGGACTCTCGACCCTCTCCCCTCGTCGCTTGCGTGCCAGGTCTTCGCCCTCGACGACTCTGCCTGCCCGGATGAGGACAGCCGAGGCGATGCCGTCCGTCCCGGTGACGACGTTGGCGCACCAGTGGAGGCCGTGGGACCGGTAGACGTAGAGGTGTCCCGCGGGTCCGAACATGACGGCGTTACGGGGTGTCCGGCCCCGGTAGGCGTGGGAGGCTGGGTCGGCCGTACCGGAGTACGCCTCGGTCTCCGTGATGGCGATGCTCACGGTTCCCTCGGGGGTCTTGCAGGTGAGGACGCTCCCGAGCAGCTTGGGGGCGACCTCTTCGGCAGGATGGGCGAGGGGGTCAACGTTCATGCCGACCGCCTTGGCATGCGCAGGTGAAGAGGATGGGGCGGTCGAGGAAATCCCTGGGCAGGGGCGTACGGTCGGGGCTCGCGATCATGCCGTCCGAGCGTAACGCAGCCGGGTCCGCACGCGGGGTGGTCAGGGAGCGTCCGACTTGCCAGGGTGTGGTGCGCGGAACCGGCCACGGCCGGATCGCGTTTGTAGAGATCGAGGATTCACACGCAAGCCTGGAGAGGGAGAGACATGGCGTTCAAGAAGCTGCTCGCGAGCCTGGGGGCCGGCGGGGCTTCGGTAGAGACCGTGCTGAGTGAGGTCAACGTCGTTCCGGGGGGTGTCGTCCAGGGCGAGGTGCGGATCCAGGGAGGGTCCGTCGACCAGGAGATCGAAGGGGTGTCGGTCGGGCTCCAGGCCAAGGTCGAGGTGGAGAGCGGCGACCAGGAGTACAAGCAGGACATCGAGTTCACCAAGGTGCGGCTGGGGGGTGCCTTCGAGCTGAAGGCCGGTGTCGTGCACGCGGTGCCGTTCGGCCTTGAGATCCCGTGGGAGACGCCGATCACCACGATCGACGGGCAGCCGCTGCGCGGGATGAACATTGGCGTCACCACGGAGCTGGAGATCGCGCGCGCCGTGGACTCCGGTGACCTGGACGCGATCAGCGTGCACCCGCTGCCGGCGCAGAAGGCGATCCTGGACGCGTTCATCCAGCTCGGTTTCCGCTTCAAGAACGCGGACATGGAGCGCGGTCACATCCGGGGTACCCGGCAGAAGCTGCCCTTCTACCAGGAGATCGAGTTCCACCCGCCGCAGCAGTACCGCGGGCTGAACCAGGTCGAGCTGAGCTTCGTGGCCGACGCGCAGGCGATGGACGTCATCCTGGAGATGGACAAGAAGCCGGGGCTGTTCAGCGAGGGCAGCGACTCGTTCCGCTCCTTCAAGGTGGGGCTGGACGACTACCAGGGCACCGACTGGACGGCGTACCTCAACCAGTGGCTGTCGGAGGTCGGCAGCAAGCGCAACTGGTTCTGAGGGATCCGGGGCAGCCTCTAGGCTCGGTCATCTCTGCACCAGACCATTCAGGAGGTACCGAGGTGACCGAGCTGAAGCGGCGTCCGCTCCCCCATGACTTCCACCCGCCCGTGCCGTCGTTCACCGTCACGAGTGAGGACGTCCCGGAGGGCGGGACGCTCAAGGACGCTCAGGTCCACGCGGTCGGCAACACCTCTCCGCATCTGCGGTGGGAGGGCTTCCCCGCCGGGACCAAGAGCTTCGCCGTGACGTGCTACGACCCGGACGCCCCCACGGGCAGCGGGTTCTGGCACTGGGTGGTGTTCGACATCCCGGCCTCGGTGACCGAACTGCCCGCGGGCGCGGGCAGCGACACGTTCGAGGGGTTGCCGGAGGGTGCCGTACACGCGCGCAACGACTACGGCAGCAGGGACTTCGGTGGTGCCGCGCCACCGGCCGGGGACGGCCCGCACCGGTATGTGTTCACGGTGTACGCCGTGGACGAGGAGAAGCTGGGGCCGGACGCGGAGGGGAGCCCGGCGTTTGTCGGCTTCAATCTGCGGTTCCACACGATCGCGCGTGCTCAGCTCATCGGTGAGTACGAGGTGCCCGCCGACAGCTAGCCGCTCGGAGCGTGCCGAGCGAGCATTCCGAGCGAGCGTTCATGGAACGTTTGCCCGCTCCTGGTCTTGGAATGGATCAGGGGCGGGCATTTTTGTTGCCGGGGGTGGCGGGGGCGTCCCGCGCGGGAGCAGCAGATATTGCGTTGTCCATCTCGGCGTGCCCGGCCAGAGTTGATCCCAGCCCGCCAGGGGGTGGGCCGGTGCGCACGGGAGGTGGGCTGGTATGCGGGACACGCTGGTGCTGAACGCGAGCTTCGAGCCGTTGTCGACGGTGACGTTGAATCGAGCCGTCGTTCTGGTGCTCCAGGACAAGGCCGTCGTCGAGCAGGCCCACCCCTCGCTGCGGATGCGCGGAGCCGCGCTCGACATACCCGCGCCCCGGGTGATCAGGCTGTGCCAGTACGTACGGGTGCCGTTTCGAAGACGCGCTCCGTGGTCGAGGAGGGGGGTGCTGGTCCGGGACCGGCACCGGTGCGCGTACTGCGGGCGGCGGGCGACGACCGTCGACCACGTGGTGCCGCGCTCGCACGGCGGGCAGGACTCCTGGCTGAACACGGTGGCCTCGTGCGCGGAGGACAATCACCGCAAGGCGAACCGGACGCCGGAGCAGGCGGGGATGCCGTTGCTGCGGGAGCCGTTCGAGCCCACGCCCGCCGATGCGATGTTGCTGGCGCTGGCCCGGGACGACTTCGCCGCGCTGCCGGGTTGGTTGGTTCTGGACGCTGCGTGACGGCTCCGCCGTGGGGCTTCGGGCTTGCCGCCCGGGTGCCGGGTGCCGGGTGCGGTGGTGTGTGGCTGGTCGCGCCCACGCGGCGGAGCCGTAAATCGATACAGCCCCGCGCCCCTGTGTGGGCGCGGGACGCGCCCTCAGTCGATCGACGGCTTCTCGCGGCGTTCCTGGGCGGGCACGCCGGCGCCGCCGTTGCCGCCGCCGCTGCCCGAACCGCCGCCCAGGCCGCCGAGGTTGCCCATGGCGCCGGAGAGGCCCTTGAGGGCGTCGCCGATTTCGCTGGGGACGATCCAGAGCTTGTTGGCGTCGCCCTCGGCGATCTTCGGGAGCATCTGGAGGTACTGGTAGGAGAGCAGCTTCTGGTCCGGGTCGCCGGCGTGGATGGCCTCGAAGACCGTGCGGACGGCCTGGGCCTCGCCCTCGGCGCGCAGGGCGGCGGCCTTGGCCTCACCTTCGGCGCGCAGGATCTGGGACTGCTTCTCGCCCTCGGCGCGCAGGATTTCGGACTGCCGGACACCTTCGGCCTGGAGGATCGCGGCGCGCTTGTCGCGGTCGGCGCGCATCTGCTTCTCCATCGAGTCCTGGATGGAGGTGGGCGGTTCGATGGCCTTGAGCTCGACGCGGTTGACGCGGATGCCCCACTTGCCGGTGGCCTCGTCGAGGACGCCGCGCAGGGCCGCGTTGATCTCCTCGCGGGAGGTCAGGGTCCGCTCCAGGTCCATGCCGCCGATGATGTTGCGCAGGGTGGTGACGGTGAGCTGCTCGATCGCCTGGATGTAGCTGGCAACCTCGTACGTCGCGGCGCGGGCGTCGGTCACCTGGTAGTAGATGACGGTGTCAATGTTGACGACCAGGTTGTCCTGCGTGATGACCGGCTGCGGCGGGAAGGGGACGACCTGTTCGCGCAGGTCGATGCGGTTGCGGATGGTGTCGATGAACGGGACCACGATGTTGAGGCCCGCGTTGAGTGTCCGCGTGTAGCGGCCGAAGCGCTCGACGATGGCGGCGCTGGCCTGTGGGATGACCTGGATGGTCTTGATCAGGGCGATGAAGACCAACACCACCAGGATGATCAAGACGATGATGACCGGTTCCATCGTGGTTGTCCGTCCCCTTCTCCGCCTTGGCGCTCCGGCAGATCCTATGTGGCCAGATCCTATTGGTCAGATCCCAATGATCTGACTGGCCGTGACTGGCCCTGACTACTGCTGATCTTACGGCTGTTGAGGATCTTGCTGGTCGAGTCTGACAGACCGTCGCACGACTCGGGGGGCCTTCGGGCCACTTGAGCACGGCGGGGTCACATGATGATCGCCGTGGCGCCCTCGATGTCCACGACGTCCACTGCCTCGCCCGCCTCGAAGGCACGCCCGGTGTCCAGGGCGCGTGCCGACCAGATCTCCCCGGCGAGTTTGATCCGGCCGCCGGAGCTGTCGACCCGCTCCAGGACGACGGCCTGTCTGCCCTTCAGGGCGTCCACGCCCGTGGCCAGTCGGGGCTGTTGGGAGCGGTGTCGGGCGGCGATGGGCCGTACGACGGCGATGAGGGCGACCGAGACGATGACGAAGACGAGGACCTGCACGACGAGGTCCGCGCCCAGCCCGGAGGCGACGGCGGCGGCGACCGCGCCGACGGCGAACATCCCGAACTCCGGCATCGCGGTCACGACGAGCGGGATTCCGAGCGCTGCCGCGGCGACGAGCCACCACACCCATGCGTCGATGTCGTTCACATGGTCATGGTAGGTCCGTGGGGCGTGCCGGGGACAGGGCGCACGGGGGGCGGCTCAGGACAGCGGGAGCCCCTGTGCGGTCCAGCGGTCGCCGTTCTGCTCGACGACGAGCGGGAGTCCGAAGCAGAGGGACAGGTTGCGGGAGGTCAGTTCGAGCTCCAGCGGGCCCGCGGCCATGACCTTGCCCTGACGGATCATCAGGACGTGGGTGAAGCCCGGGGCGATCTCCTCGACGTGGTGGGTGACCATGATCATGGAGGGTGCGATCGGGTCGCGGGCGAGCCGGCCGAGGCGGCGGACGAGGTCCTCGCGCCCGCCGAGGTCGAGGCCGGCGGCCGGCTCGTCGAGGAGGAGCAGCTCGGGGTCGGTCATCAGGGCGCGGGCGATCAGCGTGCGCTTGCGCTCGCCCTCGGAGAGGGTGCCGAACCTGCGGTCCATGTACTCGGTCATGCCGAGGCGGTCGAGGAAGGCGCGGGCGCGCTGCTCGTCGACGGCCTCGTACTCCTCCTGCCAGCCGGCGGTCATGCCGTACGCGGCGGTCAGCACGGTCTGCAGGACGGTCTGGCGCTTGGGCAGCTTGTCGGCCATGGCGATGCCGGCGATGCCGATGCGCGGGCGCAGCTCGAAGACGTCGGTGCCGGGCCTGCCGAGCGTCTCGCCGAGGATGGTGGCGGTGCCGTTGCTGGGGTAGAGGTAGCTGGACGCGACATTGAGGAGGGTGGTCTTGCCGGCGCCGTTGGGGCCGAGGATGACCCAGCGCTCGCCCTCCTTGACCGACCAGGAGACCTGGTCCACGAGAGCCCGGCCCTCACGGATCACGGATACGTCCTGAAGTTCCAGAACATCGCTCATGAGCGCGTTGTCTCCCCTTGCATTGTGGCCGGTCTCGGCTGTCGCGTATGCCTGTGGCTCGGGCCGCCGCGCCGGTGGGCGCAGGCCCTCCGGGAAATCTACGCCACCGGTCGGCTTCACCGTTCCATCGGTCCGGTCCTTAGGGTGTAGGCATGCTCTCGGAACCACGCGCAGGGCGCCTTGCCGCCTGGGGAAATGCCCTTATTGCCGGAATGGTCTCGCCGGATGACGCCGCCGTCGCGATCGTCGGCGAGGACGCGGTGCACCGGGTGGAGGGGCTGCCGGGCGAAGCGGCGCCGGTCGGTCTCACGTTGGCGCTGGGGCGGCTGCGGGCGCTCGGGGCGAGTGGGCTGCGGGTCGCGCTGCCCGTGCCGGGGCATCCGCTGGGGCTGAGCGGGCCGCCGGACTTCAACGCGCGGGCGTTGGAGGCCGAGGAGGCGGTGATCTGTCACGGTGCCTCGCTCGGGCTGGTGCCGGAGGTGCACGAGGCGGGGCCCGAGGGTGATGTGCATGTCGAGGTCGTCTGGCGCTGCCTGCCGGTGCGGGAGGCTCCGCCGGCGGATGTGCCCTCGCTCGGGGAGGCGGAGCGGGAGCTGGCGGAGGCGTTGCGGGACGCGACGGAGGTGCTGACGCGGCTCGACGTCGCCGGGTCGGGGCCGGTGGCGGAGGCGGCGGTCGCGGCGTACCGGGCGCGGGCGGAGCGTGGGCGGGAGGTGCTCGCGCCGGGGTATCCGCCGCGGGCGGTGCGGGTGCTGGAGTTGGCGCAGCGGGTGGGGGTGTTGGTGACGCTGGCGTCCGAGAACGGGCACGGGGGTGCGGTGAGCGCGTCGGAGATGGCGGCGCGGGGGGATGCGTTGCGGCCGGTGGAGCGGACGGCTCGGCGGGCGCTGGTCGCGGCGTACAACTCCGTTGTGGTGGAGCGGGGGCGGTGACGGTGCGGTGCCGTGTCTTGGAGGGGTGCCATGAGTGGGTGCGGGGGTGGGCGGGGGGGCGCTGCTCGGCGCTGACGAGGTGCCTCCCCCAGTGCCTGAACGGCCTGGGAGGTACCCCCATCGCCCACCCGTGCCGCCCCAGCGGCACGACTGCCCGCTGCTGGGGCGGCACGGCCGAGGGGCGGCTTCGGGGCGGGCTGCGTCAGTGGTTGACGCCCAGGTTGCCGAAGGCCGGGTTCAGGACGCCGATGACGTTGACGCTGTTGCCGACGGCGTTGACCGGGATGTGGATCGGCGCCTGGACCAGGTTGCCGGAGGCGACGCCCGGGGAGCCGATGGCCTGGCCGTGGGCGTGGGAGCCCCCGTCCGTGGCGGAGGCCATGCCCGCACCGGCGGCGATCAGTCCGCCGGTCACCATCGTCACGGCCGCTGCCTTCTTCAGGTTCTTCACTTACAAGCCCTCCTTGCGATCGCCGCGGCAGTCGCCGCGGCACGCACTGGAGAACGGCCGCACCCCTCGAAGGATGCGCCATATGGGGGACATTCCCACGACGGTATGAATCTCCGACCGGAAGGGAACCCTCCGCGGCGCTGCCGCGTACCGGCCGCCGGGGCCGGTCAGCCGGTCATCCGGCCACTCCGTGGCGTACGGCCCACAGCGCGGCCTGGGTGCGGTCCGCGAGGTCGAGTTTCATGAGGATGTTCGAGACGTGGGTCTTCACGGTCTTCTCGGAGAGCACCAGGGCACGGGCGATCTCCCGGTTGGAGCGGCCGTCGGCTATCAGGCCCAGCACTTCCCGCTCCCGCTCCGTGAGGGATCCCGCCCTCCCCGGGCCGGAGTTGCTCTCCTCCTGGCTCAGCAGGGCGCCCGCGACCTCGGGCTGGAGCAGGATGTGGCCGGCGTGGACGGAGCGGATGGCGCCCGCCAGCGCGTCGGGGTCGACGTCCTTGTAGACGTAACCGGCCGCGCCCGCCCGCAGGGCCGGGACCACGGTGCGCTGCTCGGTGAAGCTGGTGACGACCAGCACGCGCGCGTGGTTGTCCAGCTCGCGGAGTCTGCGCAGCGCGTCGACGCCGTCCATGCCCGGCATCTTGACGTCCATGAGGATCACGTCGGGTTTCAGTTCCTCGGCGCGGTCGACGCCCTGGGCTCCGTCGGCCGCCTCGCCCACCACCTCGATGTCCTCCTGCACCTCCAGGAATGTGCGCAGGCCCCGGCGGACCACTTGGTGGTCGTCGACGAGCAGCACCTTGATTGCGTCAGCCACCGGGGACCTCCATCTCGATCGTGGTGCCCTTGCCGGGCTCGGACCTCACGTTCAGCCTGCCCCCGGTGCCGTTCGCCCGGTCGCGCATCGAGACCAGGCCCAGGTGACGTCCCGCACGGCGCACCGTGCGCGGGTCGAAGCCGCTGCCGTCGTCGGTGACGCGCAGGACGGTCGCGGTGCCGTGCCGGCGCAGGGTCACGTCGACGTGTTCCGCCGCGGAGTGGCGCAGGGCGTTGTGCAGGGCCTCCTGGGCGACGCGCAGCAGCGCCTCCTCCTGGGCGGCGGGCAGGGCCTTGACCCCGTGGCCGGCGAAGGTCACGCGCGCGCCGTGGGCGCGGTCGAGGACCTGGATCTGGGTGCGCAGGGTGGCGACGAGGCCGTCCTCTTCCAGGGCGGCGGGGCGCAGCTCCACGACGGCGGCGCGCAGTTCGTCGGCGGCCTCCGCGGCGAGCGTGGCGACCTGGTGCAGCTCGCCCTTGGCACGGTCGGGGTCGCGGTCGACCAGGGCGGTGGCGGCCTGGGCGGTCAGGCGCAGGGAGAACAGCTTCTGGCTGACCGCGTCGTGCAGCTCGTGGGCGAGGCGGGAACGCTCCTCGGCGATGGTCAGTTCGCGGCTGCGTTCGTACAGGCGCGCGTTGGTGAGGGCGATCGCGGCGTGCTGGGCGAGGATGCCGAGCAAATCCTCGTCGTCCTGGGTGAAGCCGCAGGTGCCTTCGGGCTTGGGGCACGGGGGGTGTGGGGGGTGTCCCGCCACACCCCCCACAGGGCGCAGTTTGTTGGCCAGGAACAGGGCGCCGATGACCTCGTCGCCGTCGCGGATCGGCAGGCCCAGGAAGTCGACCATGTCGGGGTGGGCGGAGGGCCAGCCGCCGAAGCGGGGGTCCGTGCGGACGTCGGCGAGGCGCTCGGGGGTGGCCTCGTGGAGCATCGCGGCGAGGATGCCGTGCTGGCGCGGCAGGGGGCCGATGGCCTTCCACTGCTCGTCGCTGACGCCGTCGACCACGAACTGGGCGAAGCCGCCGTGGTCGTCGGGGACGCCGAGTGCCGCGTACTGCGCGTCGAGCAGCTCGCGGGCCGAGGCGACGATCGTCTTGAGGACGTCGCGCACCTCGAGGTGCCTGCTCATGGCCAGCAGCGCGGAACTCACCGCGGCGAGGCCGGACCGGGGGCCGTGACTCATGTCCTCACGGTACCGGCGGGGGGTGACAGCGGGGATCGGACCTGTGACCGCCGCCGCCTGGGACGGTGGGACTAGGACCGGGGTCTAGGACCGATGTCCCGCCCGCCGGGCCTAGGGCGAAGGGCCCTGCCCGGTTGGGGCCCGTGCCCGAGGCGGCCGGTGGGGCCCGGTTCCTACGTTGAGGATCACGCCGGACCGATCGGGCGGCGGGGACGACGAAGGGGACGTGTCATGCCGGTTGCGATCATCACCGGGGCGTCGAAGGGACTGGGCCGGGCGCTCGCCGGGGCCCTGGCGGCACGGGGCTGGGACCTGGTGCTCGACGCCAGGAACCCTGAGGTGCTCAAGGAGACGGCGGCGGCGCTGGAGGCGTACGGCACGCGTGTGACGGCGTTGCCGGGTGATGTCACCGACTCCTGGCACCGGGCGGGGCTGGTGACGGAGGCCAGGCACCTGGGCGGGGTGGACCTGCTGGTCAGCAACGCGAGCGCGCTGGGCGCCGAGCCGCTGGTGCGGCTCGATGAGCTGCCCCTGGACGGGCTGCGGCGGGCTCTGGAGGTGAACCTCGTGGCCGCGCTGGGCCTGGTCCAGGAGGCGCTGCCGGCGCTGCGGGCGGCGCCCGCGGGTGCGGTGGTGACGGTCAGTTCGGACGCGGCCGCCGAGGCGTACGAGACGTGGGGCGGGTACGGGGCGTCCAAGGCGGCGCTGGACCAGTTGGCGGCGGTGCTGGGCGCCGAGGAGCCGGGGCTGCGCGTGTGGGCGGTCGATCCGGGTGACATGGCCACGGATCTGTACGCCGCGGCCGTACCGGACGACGACGATCCGCGGCCGGATCCGGTGAGTGTCGTGCCGGCGCTGCTGCGGCTGCTGGACGAGCGGCCGGCGAGCGGGCGCTACGGGGCGCCGGCGCTGCTGGAGGCTCGCTGATGTCGGTGGCGCTGAGGGTTCCGGAGGAGTTGTCGGCCCGGGTGCCGGCCGAGCAGCGGGGGCCGGGCCTGGACCGGGACGACGTACGGCTGCTGGTGTCGCGCGGTACCGAGGTGTCGCACCACGGTTTCCGGGAGCTGCCGGGGCTGCTGCGGGCGGGTGATCTGCTGGTGGTCAACACGTCTCCCACGCGGGCCGCCGCCGTCGACGGCCGGGTCGGGCACGCGCGCGTGGTGGTGCACTTCTCCACGCGGGGGGACGACGGCCGGTGGGCGGTGGAGCTGCGGGAACCGGACGGAAGGGGCACCACGCGCGCGCGTGCGGGAGTAGTGGGAGTAGAGGGCGACGGGCCCCCGCCGAGGGGCGGTGGTAGGCGGGCGGCCGAGCCGGAGGGGACGGAGGTGTGGCTGCCGGGCGGTGCGCGGCTGGTGCTGGAGGAGCCGTTGAGTGCGCGCGGGGAGCGGTTGTGGTGGGCGCGGGTGTCGGGGGCGGAGGTGCCCGCGGTGCTGCGGGAGCACGGGAGGCCCATTCGTTACTCCTATACGGAGCGGGATCAGCCGCTGTCCGTCTACCAGACGGTGTTCGCGCTGCCGTCGAGGGACGGGACGGGCAGCGCGGAGATGCCGAGCGCGGCGCGGCCCTTCACGGCGCGGCTGGTGGCGGAGCTGGTGAGCCGTGGGGTGCAGTTCGCTCCGGTGACGCTGCACACGGGGGTGGCATCGGCGGAGTCGCACGAGCCGCCCTATCCGGAGTGGTTCGCCGTGCCGGAGACGTCGGCGCGGCTGATCAACGCGGTCGGCGCCGGTGACGGGCGGGTGGTGGCGGTGGGGACGACCGCCGTGCGGGCGGTGGAGTCGGCGGTGGGTGCCGACGGGGCCGTACGGGCTCGGGCGGGGTGGACCGATCTGGTCGTGACTCCGGAGCGCGGGGTGCGGGTGGTGGACGGGCTGCTGACGGGGCTGCACGAGCCCGAGGCCTCGCATCTGCTGATGCTGGAGGCGGTGGCGGGACGGGCGGCGATCGACCGCGGGTACGACGCGGCGGTGCGTGGGCGCTACCTGTGGCACGAGTTCGGGGACGTCCATCTCCTCCTGCCGTAGGAGAGGGCGTCCAGCCCCTCACACACTGCATTGCTCCAGCAACAAGACGTGAGAAAGGTGGGGGGTGGATGTGAGCCCTCGCATAGGGCGCACGTCACGTACGAAGGGGAGTAGGAGAACGACTCGTCCGTTTTGAGCGGGGCAGATGGTCCAATCTGCCCCGTTTTGCCCTTCCCCGATCCACTACCTCGGATCGTACGTCACACCTTTGCCTTCGGATTTTGCGGCCGCTAACAATTGCTCTCGTCGCTCAGCGCCGTGGATTTCCCTCCGCGGCGTTTGTGCCGGAAGCACCAACTGTCCCCACCGGACGAGAGCGACCTCCGCGCTATCCGAAGAGGTCTATCCCGCCATGCTCAAGAACATCCTTCCCCGTGGTCGTAGTCGTTCCCTGAACCGGAACCAGAAGGCCGCGATTGCCGGTGTCGGCGCGCTCGGCGCCGCCGCCGTCGCCCTCACCGCCGTCCCGGCCAGCGGCCAGACGACCACGAGCGAGGCCGCTCCCACGGCCAAGGTGGCGTACAGCACCAAGCAGATCCAGGACGTGCACGCCGGCGTCACCGGCCAGCTCGCCGGTGCGAGCCAGAAGGTCGCCTCCATCGAGGCGAAGAAGGAGGCGGCCACCGAGTCCGCCGCCAAGAAGGCCACCGCCGAGAAGTCCACGGCCAAGCGCGCGACCGAGAAGACCACGAGCCGCGACGCCAAGCGCACCGAGGTCAAGAAGGTCGCGAAGAAGAGCTACTCCAACAACCTCGACGGCTGGATCCGGGAGGCCCGGGCCATCATGAAGAAGCACGACATCCCGGGTACCTACGACGGCATCCACCGCAACATCATCCGGGAGTCCTCCGGCAACCCGAAGGCCATCAACGACTGGGACATCAACGCCATCAACGGCATCCCGTCGAAGGGCCTGCTCCAGGTCATCCCGCCGACGTTCAAGGCGTACCACGTGCCCGGCACGTCCTGGAACATCTACGACCCGGTCGCCAACATCGCCGCCGCGTGCAACTACGCCGCGGACAAGTACGGCACCATGGACAACGTCGACAGCGCGTACTGAGGTCGGCGCGGACCTCTTCACGCCGACGCCGACACCGAAGCCGACGCCGACACCCAGCCGTACGCCGAAGGGCGGCACCCTCCTGACGGGGTGCCGCCCTTCGGGGCCTTCAGTGGCCTTCAGCGGCTCTCGGTGGCCTTCGGGCCGTGGACTACTTGCGCATGACCTCGGGCTCGTGGCGGCGCAGGAAGCGGGCCACGAAGAAGCCGCAGATCACGCCGAGGACGATCAGCGCGGCCATGTCCATGCCCCAGGCGCCGAGGGTGTGCTCCCACAGCGGGTCCGCCTCGGCACCCTTCTCGGGCGGGCTGATCTTGTTGAAGTCCAGCGTGGCACCCGCCGCGGCGACCGCCCAGCGTGAGGGCATCAGGTACGAGAACTGGTTGACGCCGACCGCGCCGTTCAGGGCGAAGAGGCAGCCGGTGAAGACGACCTGGATGATCGCGAACATGACCAGCAGCGGCATGGTCTTCTCGGCGGTCTTCACCAGCGAGGAGATGATCAGGCCGAACATCATCGAGGTGAAGCCCAGCGCCATGATCGGCAGGGACAGCTCGACGAGCGTCATGCCCCCGAGGACCAGCCCCTCCTCCGGGATCTCCCGGGTGGCGAATCCGATCACGCCGACCAGCAGGCCCTGCAGCACGGTGATCACGCCGAGCACGAAGACCTTGGACATCAGGTACGCGGACCGGGACAGGCCGGTCGCGCGTTCCCGCTCGTAGATCACCCGTTCCTTGATCAGCTCACGGACCGAGTTCGCGGCGCCCGCGAAGCACGCGCCGACCGCGAGGATCAGCAGGACCGTGGTCGCGGTGCCGTTGGGGATGATCCGGCCATCCGCGTTGGGCGGGTTGGGCAACAGACCCTTGTCCGCGTCGATGAGCAGGCTCACCGCGCCCAGCACGGCCGGCAGGATCACCATCAGGGCCAGGAAGCCCTTGTCGGAGACGATCACCGAGGTATAGCGACGCACCAGTGTGACGAACTGGGACATCCAGCCCTGCGGTTTCGGCGGCTTCATCGCCTGCATCGCCGGTACCTGTACGGACTGCGCGGCGACGGCGTCGAGGTCCGCGGCGTACATCTGGTAGTGCTGCGAGCCCTTCCAGCGGCCCGCCCAGTCGTAGTCGCGGTAGTTCTCGAAGGCGGAGAAGACGTCGGCCCAGGTGTCGTAGCCGAAGAAGTTCAGCGCCTCCTCGGGCGGGCCGAAGTAGGCCACCGAACCGCCCGGCGCCATCACCAGCAGCTTGTCGCAGGTCGCCAGCTCGGCCACCGAGTGGGTGACGACGAGGACGGTGCGGCCGTCGTCGGCGAGGCCGCGCAGCAACTGCATGACGTCACGGTCCATGCCCGGGTCGAGGCCGGAGGTCGGCTCGTCCAGGAAGATCAGCGACGGCTTGGTGAGCAGCTCCAGGGCGACGGAGACGCGCTTGCGCTGGCCGCCGGACAGGGACGTGACCTTCTTGTCCTTGTGGATGTCCAGCTTCAGCTCGCGCAGCACCTCGTCGATACGGGCGTCGCGCTCGGCGGCCGTGGTGTCGGCCGGGAAGCGGAGCTTCGCCGCGTACTTCAGCGCCTTCTTGACGGTCAGCTCCTTGTGCAGGATGTCGTCCTGCGGGACCAGACCGATGCGCTGACGCAGCTCGGCGAACTGCTTGTACAGGTTCCGGTTGTCGTAGAGGACCTCGCCCTGGTCGGCGGGCCGGTATCCGGTGAGCGCCTTGAGCAGGGTCGACTTGCCGGAGCCGGACGGGCCGATGACCGCGATCAGCGACTTCTCGGGTACGCCGAAGGAGACGTCCTTGAGGATCTGCTTGCCGCCGTCGACCGTGACGGTCAGGTGCCGGGCGGAGAAGGAGACCTCACCGGTGTCGACGAACTCCTCGAGCCGGTCGCCAACGATCCGGAACGTCGAGTGGCCGACGCCCACGATGTCGGTCGGGCCGAGGAGCTGAGAGCCGCCCTTGGCGATCGGCAGACCGTTGACGTACGTGCCGTTGTGCGAGCCCAGGTCGCGGATCTCCATGCGCCCGTCGGGCGTGGCGTGGAACTCCGCGTGGTTGCGGGAGACCTGCAGGTCGGAGACGACCAGCTCGTTCTCCAGGGCACGGCCGATGCGCATCACCCGGCCGAGCGAGAACTGGTGGAACGTGGTCGGGCTGCGGTCGCCGTAGACCGGTGGCGCCCCCGCCGCGCCGCCGGGTCCCTGCTGCTGGGGGAAGTGCGGCGCGGCCTGCTGCGGCGGCTGCTGTTGCTGTTGCTGTTGCTGTTGCTGTTGCTGTTGCTGCCAGCCGGCCTGCTGGGCCTGTTGCTGCTGCCCGTACTGCGGAGCCTGTTGCTGCGGTGCCTGTTGCTGCGGCGGCTCCTGCGCCGGCGCCTGCGGGGCCCAGCCCGCGTTCGCGCTCTGCGCGGCGTACGGCTGCTGCTGCGGTTGGGCCTGCGGCGTGCCGACGGCGGCCTGGGCCGCGGTCAGGTTCACGCGCGGTCCGTCGGTCGCGTTGCCGAGGTTCAGCACCGTGCCGGCGCCGAGCTCCATCTGCTGGACCCGCTGTCCGTGCACGAACGTGCCGTTGGTGCTGCCGTGATCCTCGACGACCCAACTGCGGCCGTTGAAACTGATCGTGGCATGCCGCCAGGAGACCCTGGCGTCGTCGTAAACAAGCTCCCCCTGCGGATCGCGTCCGAGCGCGTATGACCGGGACGGATCGAGCGTCCAGGTCCGTCCATTGGATTCCAGTACGAGTTCCGGCACTCCAGCCCCACTGAGTTGTCCCCCGATGTACCCCCGTCGCGGGGAGTCTAGGGATGTCGAACATCGGGGGGAACTATTTCAGGCTCGGGCCCCTGACCGAAAGTCGGGCCTTGTGAAAAGTGCGTAGGCACCCACCGGCCGTTCCCGTTGACGGGGTTGAAACCTGCCCGGACAGTGGTATTCCACGCGAGGGGGACATGCGCGGCAACCTCGCCGCGCAGCGGATCGGGGGGTCTGCCATGAGCGCGTCCACAAGCGTCGGATCCGAGGGCCACGGCACCAGGGTGCCGTGGGGTGACGTACTGCTGTCCGCGATCGCCGCCGTGAGCTGGGCGTTGATCGGCATGGCGGGTACGGCGGCGCTCGGCCTGCATCTGCTGGACGCGGACGCGGCGGGCTCGCTCGGGACGATGACCGCGGCGGTCGTGGCGCTCGGGGCGGGTGGTTCGGTCACGCCGGCCGGTGATGTGTCCGCGTTCGGGCTGAAAGGAGCGGAGGCCCACACGGCCATCGAGATCACGCCACTGGGGGTGAGCCTGGTCGGTGCGCTGATCCTGTCGTTCTTCTTCCTGCGTTCTTTGCGAGCGGCCGGAGTTGTCGTCTCCCCCGCCGAACTTCTCGCGCGCGCGGGTGCGGTGGTCGGCCTGTTCGTGGCGATGACGGGCGGCCTGGCGTGGGCGGGTCACGACGTCATCACGATCGACGGCGGTGCGCTGGGGCTCGACGACCTGCCCGGCGGGGGCGGTGGCGGTGACGGTGGTCTGGAGATTCCGGGGCTCGGGGACGTGGGCGACATCGGCGGGCTGCTGCCCGACCGGGTCGGTGACCTCGTCGACGCACAGGCCGCCGTCGGGTTCACCGTCGACACCGTGCCGACGCTGCTGGGCGGGCTGGCCTGGTCCGCCGGCGTGCTGCTGATCGCGCTGCTGGCCTCGCGCCGCACGCCGCTGCCGCGCGGGTGCGAGGCCGTGCACCGGGTGGTGCGGCCGGCGGTGTCCGCCCTGGTCACGGTCGCGCTGACGGCGATTGCCGCCGGACTCGCGGCGGCGGCCTACGCGGCGATCGGCGACGACCACCCCCGGCGGATCGCGGGGGCGGCGCTGCTGGGCGCGCCGAACGGGGTCTGGCTCGGCGTCCCGGTCGGCCTCTTCGTGCCGTGGGACGGGCGGGCCACCGGTGAGCTGGTGCGGGTGCTCCCGGCTCCGCTGGACGACCTGCTGGGCGCGGGCTCCGAGGAGCCGGTCACGCTGGGGCGGCTGGCGGAGCTGGACGGGCGGGTGTGGCTGCTGGGGGTGGCCGCGGCGCTGATGATGCTGCTGGCCGGGGTACTGACGGCGGTACGGACACCCGTGGCGCCCGTGGCGCCCGGTGAGACACGTTCCTTCGCCTTCGCAGGGCGCTGCGCCCTGCGGCTGGGCGTCGCCACCGCGCTGACGCTGCCGCTACTGGCCTGGCTGACGGAGGTGTCCGTGAACGCCTCCCTGTCGGTGCTCGGTATCGATGCCTTCGGCGCGGGCATCGACCTGCGCGGACACCTCAGCACGGCCCTGCTGCTGGGTGCCGCGTGGGGCGCGGGTGCGGGAGCCGCCGGGGCGCTGCTGGCGCGGGCGAGCGGGGCGGCGGGGACGGGGGCGACGGAGGTGGCACGGGGTGCCGGGATGGCTGGGGTGGGGGTGGGGGCGGGTGATCCGAAGCATGCCGGGCCGCCCCCGCCGTCGGGACCGTACTGGCCTGCTGCGCCGCACCGGCCGCCCAATCCGGGCTCCAATCCATACCTGCGGTTGCGGGAGGGGGCCGGGGCGGGGGCGGGGGCGGGCCCAGAGTCGGCCCCAGGGTGCTCAGAGAGCCCAGAGGCAGGATGGGAACCGGGACGAATGCCAGGAACGGGAGAACCCGAAGACGCGCGGCCGTCCGGGGCACAGCCGCGCGGCGGCACAGGGCAGCGACCGGGCGGCGAGGGCCATGGGACCGGCGGCCCCGGGCAGTACGGCGACGAGGCAGGTCAGGAAGCCGACGGGACTGATCGCCCACCCGACGACGTGTACGGCGCCCCCACGGTGGCCGGACCGCTCGGGCAGCCGCCGGGAACGCCGCGCCGACCGCCGCCCCGCCGCTGGGGCGAGCGCCCACCGCCCCCTCCGCCCCCGCCTCCGGCGCCACCGCCGCGCCCCAGGGACGGACAATGAAGGGCGGCAGCGGTCCGGAGAGTGTCCCCGGCCGCATCCGTCCGCGTCCGCTCTCCGGCCGCACCCGCAGAGCGGAAGCTGACGCCGTATCTCGCGGACCCGAGAGGGCCCTGACGGCCGGCTGCGGCCACCCCGCGGTGGTACGCACAACCACCGGCACGACCGGCCCGAGTCCCCCGAGGCGGCCTCCGCGCGTGCAGGCGCCCGGTCACCGCCCGCCAGGGCGCGAAAAGCTCGCGGACCCCGCTCCCCCGCCACCGCCCCTGCCCCCGCCCGGCCCCCACGGGTCGTGTCCGTCAGGCGGACCTCAGGGGCGGGAGGCACCGCGTGCCGGATACGGTTGGAGCACCATGAGCGCTTCGCAGACCTCTGACGTTCCCACGCTTCTCGTCAAGATCTTCGGCAAGGACCGACCGGGCATCACGGCCGGCCTGTTCGACACCCTCGCCGCCTACTCCGTCGATGTCGTCGACATCGAGCAGGTCGTCACCCGTGGCCGGATCGTGCTGTGCGCGCTCGTGACCGAGCCGCCCCGTGGCCTGGAGGGCGACCTGCGGGCGACCGTCCACGGCTGGGCCGAGTCGCTGAAGCTGCAGGCTGAGATCATCTCCGGCATCGGCGACAACCGGCCGCGCGGTCTCGGCCGCTCCCTGGTCACGGTGCTCGGGCACCCGCTCACCGCGGAGGCGACCGCCGCCATAGCGGCCCGGATCACCGAGTCCGGCAGCAACATCGACCGTATTTTCCGGCTGGCCAAGTACCCGGTGACCGCCGTCGAGTTCGCGGTGTCCGGCGTGGAGACCGAACCGCTGCGCACGACGCTGGCCACCGAGGCCGCGGCGCTCGGCGTGGACATCGCGGTCGTCGCGGCGGGGCTGCACCGGCGGGCGCAGCGCCTGGTCGTGATGGACGTGGACTCCACGCTGATCCAGGACGAGGTCATCGAACTGTTCGCCGCGCACGCCGGCTGCGAGGACAAGGTCGCCGAGGTGACGGCGGCCGCGATGCGCGGGGAGCTGGACTTCGAGCAGTCGCTGCACGCGCGCGTGGCGTTGCTGGCGGGGCTGGACGCGTCGGTGGTGGAGAAGGTGCGCGCCGAGGTGCGGCTGACGCCGGGTGCCCGCACCCTGATCCGCACGCTGAAGCGGCTCGGCTACCAGGTGGGAGTCGTCTCCGGCGGTTTCACGCAGGTCACCGACGCTCTGAAGGAGCGGCTGGGGCTGGACTTCGCCCAGGCCAACACGCTGGAGATCGTCGACGGCAGGCTGACCGGCCGGGTCACCGGGGAGATCGTGGACCGGGCGGGCAAGGCGCGGCTGCTGCGCCGGTTCGCCGCCGAGGCGGGCGTACCGCTGTCGCAGACGGTGGCGATCGGCGACGGCGCCAACGACCTGGACATGCTGAACGCGGCGGGTCTCGGTGTCGCCTTCAACGCCAAGCCGGTGGTGCGCGAGGCGGCGCACACCGCGGTGAACGTGCCCTTCCTGGACACGGTGCTCTACCTGCTGGGCATCACCCGGGAGGAGGTCGAGGCCGCGGACACGGTGGACGAGGGTCTCGGCCTGTCCCTCGACCGGCTCTGATCCGGCGGGCGGGCCTCCGGCGGGGGCCCTCCGGCGCGGCGGTCCCGGCACGAGGAGGGCCCGGACCGCGAGGATGCCGGGCCCGGGCCCTGTCAGGTGCGTGGGTCAGTCGGTCGGCGCCCAGTAGTCGACCAGGGAAGCCCTGCCGGGTTCCACGTCCTTCCAGGCGCCCGTGAAGGTCAGGACGGCGAAGGCGGCGGTCGGGAAGCCACGGCTGCCCATCCGCTCGCGGGCCTCGTCCTCCGCCGAACCGGCCAGGATCTCGGTCACTCCCTCCATGCCGGGATTGTGGCCGATCACCAGCACGTTCTGCAGGTCGTCGGGGGTCTCGTTGAGCACGGCGATCAGCTCGCCGGGCGAGGCCTCGTAGATCCGCTCCTCATAGACGGTTTTCGGCCGGTGCGGGAACTCCTGGACGGCGAGCTTCCAGGTCTCGCGGGTCCGGGTCGAGGTGGAGCACAGGGCCTGGTCGAAGGGCACGCCGGTATCCGCCAGCCGGCGCCCGGCCTCTGCGGCGTCCTTGCGGCCCCGGTCGGCGAGCGGCCGCTCGTGGTCGGTCACCTGTGGCCAGTCGGCTTTCGCATGCCGGAAGAGAACAATCCTGCGGGGTTCTGCGACGCTCATGGCATCCAGCTTCGCATGAAACAGGCCATGGGGCTCTGGGAGTTGACATGCGGATTCACCGCGTGACGGGCGTCGCGGGCTCCGGTCCGGGCTCAGCGCGCGGTGAGCTGCTCCACGCGCTCCAGGAGATGGGCGATCGCGGGCTGCTCCGCGGCCGCGTGGGCGTCGGCGGGATTGAGTATCAGCAGGAGCAGCGCGACGAAGGCGAGCACGGGCAGGGCGAGGGCCCACCAGGGCAGCCGGATGTCGACGCCGCCGCGGGTCGCCTGGGGAGGCCGGGTCTGGGTAGGGGCCGACATGAGTGCCTCCGCTGGTCTTCGGGCGTCCCTGGTCCGTGCTGCGCGGCCCGCCTGTGGCGGGCACATCTCGAAGCTACGGAGTCCGCGGGCTCCAACCCATCCGGAGGTCCACCCACTTCACCCTGACCCTCGCCCCCTAGGGGATGGGGGGTTAACCCCACCATCCGGCGGCCGACGAGGGCGGCGTCACGGCGAGGCGATCGTCGCGATGATGCCGATGATCACGAAGATCGCGAGGAAGGAACCGAAGATGATCAGCATCTTCTTCTGGCCGTGCTGGGGGTTCGGGTCGAGGACTGGCATACGGCAAGTCTCGCATCCGTCGCCCGGGCCGGGTCCGGCGGGCCACCGACCGGGGGGTCAGCGGGCCGCCTCCTCCTCGACCGTGCGATCGCGCCCCGCCATGAAGCCGACCACCATCTGCGGCACCATCAGCGCGCTCATCAGTGCGATCGGCAGGCCCCAGCCGCCGCTGTGCTGGTAGAGCACGCCCACCAGCAGCGGGCCCGGGATGGAGATCAGGTAGCCGGTGCTCTGTGCGAAGGCGGACAACTGGGCGACGCCCGCTCCCGTCTTGGCCCGCATCCCGACCATGGTCAGCGCGAGCGGGAAGGCGCAGTTGGAGACGCCGAGCAGCAGGGCCCAGGCCCAGGCGCCGCCGACGGGGGCGAAGTACAGACCGGCGTATCCGGCGAGCCCGCACACGCCCAGGACCAGCACGATCGGGCCCTGGTGCGGCAGGCGGGTCGCCACCCGCGGGATGACGAAGGCGAGGGGTACGCCCATCACCATGATGACGGCGAGCAGCAGTCCGGCGGTGCCGGCGGACACGCCCGAGTCGCGGAAGATCTGCGCCATCCACCCCATCGTGATGTACGCGGCGGTGGCCTGGAGGCCGAAGAAGACGGCGAGCGCCCAGGCCGTACGGCTGCGGGTGATCCGCAGCGGGGGCTGTTCGGCGGTCTGCCCGCTCTGCCCGGTCTCCTGCCGCGGCGACGGCGTGGACGGCGCCTTCCGGTCCCGCACGAAGGGGATCCACGACACGATGGCCACGGCGGGCAGTACGGCCCAGACCGCGAGGCCCGGCTGCCAGTGGCCGCCCAGCGCGTTGGTCACGGGCACGGTCGCCGCGGCGGCGATGGAGGTGCCGAAGGCGAGGGCCATCGAGTACAGGCCGGTCATGGAGCCGACCCGGTCGGGGAAGTAGCGCTTGACGATGACCGGCATCAGGACGTTGCTGACCGCGATGCCCATCAGCGCGAGGGCGGTGGCGGCCAGGAAGCCGGCGGTACCGCCGGCGTACGGGCGTATCAGCAGGCCGGTGGTGATGGCGACCATGCCCGCGCAGACCACCGCGCCGGGTCCGAAGCGGCGGGCCAGCCGGGGGGCGGTGACCCCGAAGACGGCGAAGCAGAGCGGGGGCACGGAGGTGAGCAGTCCGGCGACACTGCCGCTCATGCCGAGCCCGTCGCGGACCTCTTCCAGGAGGGCGCCCAGGCTGGTGATGGCGGGGCGCAGGTTGAGCGCGGCGAGGACGATCCCGAGGAGGAGCAGGCGGGTGGTCCACGTCGTCCACGCGCGCGTGCCGGACGCCTCGCCGGGTGTCTCGCGCATCCCGCTGCCGTCCGTACGCGTCTCCGCACTCGTCTCCGTACGTGTCTCCGTCCGGGTTTCGTCACTAGCCATGAGACCCATCATAGAATCATGGGATGATTGATTGTCCACTCGCGTTGTCCACTCGCGTACGAAGGTGAGCCATGCCCCTGAGCCATCCCCGTCGTTCGGCACTGTCCGAGCAGGTCATCGCGGCGTTGCGACAGCAGATCGCCTCGGGCGAGTGGCCGGTCGGCTCCCGTATCCCCACCGAGCCCGAACTGGTCGAGCAGCTCGGCGTCGCCCGGAACACGGTCCGTGAGGCGGTCCGCGCGCTGGCCCACAACGGCCTGCTGGACATCCGCCAGGGCTCGGGCACGTACGTCGTGGCGACCAGCGAGCTGGCGGGCGTGATGCAGCGCCGCTTCGCCGACGCCGACCGCCGGCACGTCGCCGAGCTGCGTTCCACGCTGGAGTCGGCCGCCGCCCGGCTGGCCGCCGAGCGGCGCACGGAGAAGGACCTCAAGCAGTTGGACACGCTGATGGTGCGCCGCGAGGAGGCCTGGGAGACGGGCGACACGGAGGCCTTCGTGACGGCGGACGCGACCTTCCACCTGGCCGTCGTGGCCGCCTCGCACAACGACGTGATGACCGCGATGTACGCGGACCTGGGCGAGGTGATGCGGGACTGGCTGCGCGGGGACGTCGGCAGCGAGCTGACGCCCGAGACCCACATGGACCACACCCGGCTGGTCGACGCGATCCGCGCGGGGGACGCCGAAACGGCGGGGACGGAGGCCGCGGGCTACCCGTTCCTGTGCCGCCCCGGGCGGGTCAGCCGGCCCTCCGGTGGCTGACCCACGCCGACCCGACCGCCTTCCAGCACCGGCCGTCCAGACGTACGGTCTGCGCGGGCCCGGCCTCGACCGCCGGACCGTCGCTGTCGAGGTCCCACCAGCGCGCGCACTCGACGTGCAGGCGCACGTGGTCGGTCTCCGGGTACGGGTTGTGGCAGTACGCGGTCACATCGGAGCCGTCGACGCGGACCCGGCACTCGGCACCGAAGGGCTGTGCCGACGCGGTGTCCCCGGCGGGCACGCGCGCGTGGGACATCGCTTCGTACGGCAGGATCAGCACGCAGCCGAGGGCGAGGGTCGCTGAGGCCAGGCGGGCGAGTGGACGCACGAGGGGACCTCCTCGGCCGCACTGGGAGGGAAAGCGTGCATGGAGCACGCACCTCAGCATGCGCCGCCGCCCGCCCCACCGCCCGGCCGGCTGAGCCGAACGGGTGAGCCGAACGGGTGCATGCCGCGGGCTCGCACCCCGAAAAGGGATGCGGGCCCGCGAAGGCGATCGTCGTTCAGGCGCCGATGGCGTGCAGACCGCCGTCGACGTGGACGATCTCGCCCGTGGTCTTGGGGAACCAGTCGCTCAACAGCGCGACGATGCCGCGGCCGGCCGGCTCGGGGTCCTTGAGGTCCCACTCCAGCGGGGAGCGGCTGTCCCACACGGCGGCCAGGTCACTGAAGCCCGGGATGGACTTGGCGGCCATGGAGCCGAGCGGGCCCGCCGAGACCAGGTTGCAGCGGATGTTCTGCTTGCCCAGGTCACGGGCCATGTAGCGGCTGGTGGCCTCCAGCGCGGCCTTGGCCGGGCCCATCCAGTCGTACTGCGGCCAGGCGTACTGCGCGTCGAAGGTGAGGCCGACGACGGAGCCGCCGTTCTGCATCAGCGGCAGGCAGGCCGTGGTCAGCGACTTCAGGGAGAACGCCGAGACGTGCATCGCGGTGGCGACGGACTCGAACGGCGTGTTGAGGAAGTTGCCGCCGAGCGCGTCCTGCGGCGCGAAGCCGATGGAGTGCACGACGCCGTCGAGGCCGCCCAGCTCCTCGCCGACGACGTCGGCGAGCCGGCCGAGGTGCTCGTCGTTGGTGACGTCCAGCTCGATGACCTTGGTGGGCTTGGGCAGCTTCTTGGCGATGCGCTCGGTCAGGGTGGGCCGCGGGAACGCGGTCAGGATGACCTCGGCACCCTGCTCCTGGGCCAGCTTGGCGGCGTGGAAGGCGATGGACGCCTCCGTCAGCACACCGGTGATCAGGACGCGCTTGCCCTCGAGAATTCCGCTCATGGTGATCAGTGACCCATTCCCAGTCCGCCGTCAACGGGGATGACGGCTCCAGTGATGTACGAGGCGTCGTCCGAGGCAAGGAACCGCACCGTCGCGGCGATCTCCTCGGTCCGCGCGTACCGGGCGAGCGGCACCTGGGCGAGGATCTTCGCCTGCTGCTCCTCGGTGAGCTCCCTGGTCATGTCGGTGTCGACGAAGCCGGGCGCGACGACGTTGAAGGTGATGTTGCGCGAGCCCAGCTCACGGGCGAGGGAGCGCGCGAAGCCGACCAGCGCGGCCTTGGAGGCGGCGTAGTTCGCCTGCCCCGCGGACCCGAGGAGACCGACCACCGAGGAGATGAGGACGACGCGGCCCTTCTTGGCGCGGAGCATGGCGCGGTTCGCGCGCTTGACGACGCGGAAGGTGCCGGTGAGGTTGGTGTCGATGACGGACGTGAAGTCCTCCTCCGACATCCGCATCAGCAACTGGTCCTTGTTGACGCCGGCGTTGGCGATCAGGACCTCGACGGGACCGTGTGCTTCCTCGATCTCCTTGTAGGCCTGCTCCACCTGCTCAGTGTCGGTGATGTCGCACTTGACGGCGAGGAAGCCCGTGGGCGGCTCACCCGAGCGGTACGTGATCGCGACCTTGTCGCCGGCGTCGGTGAATGCGCGGGCGATGGCGAGGCCGATGCCCCGGTTGCCTCCGGTGACGAGAACCGAGCGGCTCAACGGATCACCCTTTCCCTAGCGGTCTGTTGTCCGCCCGAACACCCGGATGACAGGCGGTTATGACAGGCGGCTTCCTCGAAAATCTATCGGTCCCCGCCCGTCGGCGAAGACTCGGGCGCCCACAGTGGCTTACGGAGCTGACTGTCGGGTCCCTACAGAACCGCGCAGGGCTTCAGCCCTCGATACCGGGCGCGTGGGCGGGCAGGCCTTCCGCACGAGCCGTCTCCAGCATTCGGCGGTCGTAGGTCACCAGGGCCGTCAGGTCGTCCCGCAGCGACAGTGCGCCGGCCACGTGGATCGCGTCCAGTGTCCTCAGCCGCCCGACCAGCAGCGCCGCACCGTCACGCACCTCTCGGGTGAGGAGGATCTCGGTGATGCGGACGTCCAGATCATCCATCGCCTTCGGAAAGTGCCCCACGAGATCCAGCGTCCGTACGGTCTCCGCGAAACCGAGCGTGCTGGTGGCGAGCGGCTCCGTGGCCCGCTGCTGGAGGAAGGCGTCCAAGTCGCCCCAGTGATCCCGGCGCGTCATCCACGTGACCAGCGCGGACGTATCCATGTAGATCAACGCTCGTCCTCTTCGCGCTCGGCGAGCAACAGCGCCAGCGGATCGACGTCCTCCGCCACCTCGTAGTGCGGCATGCTGTGCCGGTCGGCGGCCGTGACCGGCTTCAACTTGATCTTCCCCTGCGCCACCAGGTGTGTGCTGGCATGCACCCAGCGTTCCGACCCGCTCTCGGCTTCCAACAGGGACGACACCCATACAGGCGTGGCTGTATGGGTGCACGCTCTGGACTGGGTTGGTAACTCCCCGTGACCCTGGGTGGGCCGGGCGGGGTTGAGATGAGTGAGGCGCGGACACGCGGACACGGGAGGCACAAGGCGATGAGGGCGGATCACGGCGGGGGCGGCGGCAGTAGCAACAACGCGAACGGTACGGAGGCGGAGCTCTCCGACAGTCTCAAGACCTTCGGCGCGGTCCTCAAGGCCCTGCGCGAGGAAGCCAGGGTGACCCAGGAGGAGTTCGCGCTGCGGGTGCGGTACTCGGCGGCGTACGTGGCCAAGATCGAGCAGGGGAAGCGGTTCCCTCCGGGGGATTTGCCCGCGCGGGCGGAGGAGGTGCTGGGGGCGGTCGCGGTCAAGGTCCTCACGGCGGCAGCGAGGAGCCTGACGCGGAGGGCGGGGCTGGCGTCGTGGTTCCGGCAGTGGGCGGGGATCGAGGAGGAGGCAATCTCCTTGTACGCGTATGAGTGCCGGGCGGTTCCGGGGTTGTTGCAGCCCGAGGAATACGCCAGGGCAGTGTTCACACGCCAACTTCCGCCGCACACCGAGGAGCAGATCGACCACAAGGTGGCCGCACGCCTTGAGCGCCAGACATTGGTGACGGAGCGGCCGAACACCGCCTTCACGTTCATCATCGAGCAGGCCATCCTGGAGCGTGGGCTCGGCGGCGCGTCGGTCACCGGGGCCGTCATCGACCACCTCCTGAACATGGGCGACCGCACCAACGTCGAGATCCAGATCATGCCCCTCCACCAGCAGGACCACTGCGGAGTGGACGGTCAGCTCTACATGGCCGAGACACCGGGACACCAATGGTTCGGTTACACCGAGGGGCATAGGTCGAGCAGCCTGATTGCTGATCCCGGCGAGGTGAGTGTCCTCCATCAGCGCTATGGCAAGCTGCGTTCCCAAGCCCTGGACTGCCGGGCTACGGTGAACCTGCTGGAACGGATGCGAGGAGCGCTATGAGCACCACCACTGAGCTGCACTGGTTCAAGAGCAGCTACAGCGGCGGAGATGGGGACAACTGCGTCGAGGTCGCCGTGCGCCCCGCGGCGGTCCACATCCGCGACTCGAAGGACACGCGCATCCGTCCGCTCGTCGTCACGCCGACCGCTTGGACGGCGCTTATGGCGCTGGCGGCGGACTCGTCTCTGGACGGCTGACTTCGCGCCGTACAAGACGTTCACGGGCGGGCACGGAAGCAGATCCCGTGCCCGCCCGTTGATCTGTGCCCGCTTGTGCTACTCCCCCGTAAGGGGCGGGAGCCCGCTTCCGCCGCTGGTCGCCCGTCCGCAGGCATCACCTTTTCAGTGAGCCCGGGCGAGTGAGACATGGTTCACTGCCTCCGACGGTCACCACAGGCAAGCGCCCGAAGGGATCTCCCCCCGTGCCTCACAGCATCGACGAAGCCTTCACGGCACTCCCCCTACGCGCCCTCGCCGACGCCGCCCTCGCCCGCGCGCGTGCGCTCGGTGCGGAGCACGCGGACTTCCGCCTTGAGCGGGTGCGCAACGCGTCCTGGCGGCTCAGGGACGCCAGGCCCGCCGGGTCCTCGGACACCACCGACCTCGGGTACGCGGTGCGGGTGGTGCACGGCGGTACGTGGGGTTTCGCGTCCGGCGTCGATCTCACCCTGGACGCCGCCGCCAAGGTCGCCTCGCAGGCGGTGGCGATGGCGAAGCTGTCCGCGCAGGTGATCAGGACCGCCGGGTCGGACGAGAGGGTGGAGCTCGCCGCCGAGCCGGTGCACGCCGACCGGACGTGGGTCTCGGCGTACGAGACCGATCCCTTCACCGTGCCCGACGGGGAGAAGTCGGCCCTGCTGGCCGACTGGAGCGCGCGGCTGCTGGCGGCCGCCGGGGTCGATCACGTGGACGCCTCGCTGCTCACCGTGCACGAGAACAAGTTCTACGCGGACACCGCCGGGACCACGACCACGCAGCAGCGGGTGCGGCTGCACCCGGTGCTCACCGCCGTGTCCGTGGACGACTCCAGCGGCGAGTTCGACTCCATGCGCACGCTCGCGCCGCCCGCCGGGCGTGGCTGGGAGTACCTGACCGGGACCGGCTGGGACTGGGAGGCCGAGCTGGCCGAGATCCCGGAGCTGCTCGCCGAGAAGATGCGGGCACCGAGCGTCGAGGCGGGGCTGTACGACCTGGTCGTGGACCCGTCGAACCTGTGGCTGACCATCCACGAGTCCATCGGGCACGCGACCGAGCTGGACCGGGCCCTCGGCTACGAGGCCGCCTACGCCGGGACCTCCTTCGCCACCTTCGACCGGCTCGGCAAGCTGCGCTACGGCTCGGAGCTGATGAACGTCACCGGCGACCGCACGGCCGAGCACGGGCTGGCGACCGTCGGGTACGACGACGAGGGCGTCGCAGGCCAGTCCTGGGACCTGGTGAAGGACGGCACGCTGGTGGGCTACCAGCTCGACCGGCGGATCGCGAGGCTCACCGGGTTCGAGCGGTCCAACGGGTGCGCCTACGCCGACTCCCCCGCCCACGTGCCGGTGCAGCGGATGGCCAACGTCTCGCTGCGGCCGGATCCGGGCGGGCTGTCGACCGAGGACCTGATCGGGGGTGTCGATCGCGGGATCTACGTCGTCGGGGACCGGTCCTGGAGCATTGACATGCAGCGCTACAACTTCCAGTTCACCGGTCAGCGGTTCTTCCGGATCGAGAACGGGCGGCTCGCCGGTCAGCTCCGGGACGTGGCGTACCAGGCGACGACCACCGACTTCTGGGGGTCCATGGCGGCCGTCGGCGGCCCGCAGACGTACGTCCTGGGCGGCGCCTTCAACTGCGGCAAGGCGCAGCCGGGGCAGGTCGCGGCGGTGTCGCACGGCTGCCCGTCCGCCCTCTTCAAGGGCGTCAACATCTTGAACACCACCCAGGAGGCGGGTCGATGAGCGCCGGTACGAACAAGCCGCACGAGATCGTCGAGCGGGCGCTGGAGCTGTCCCGGGCGGACGGGTGCGTCGTCATCGCCGACGAGGAGTCCACCGCCAACCTGCGCTGGGCGGGCAACGCGCTCACCACCAACGGCGTTACGCGCGGGCGCACGCTGACGGTTGTCGCCACCGTCGACGGGCGGGACGGCACGGCGTCCGGGGTCGTGTCGCGCTCGGCCGTGACCGTGGACGAACTGGAGCCTCTGGTGCGTGCGGCGGAGGCCGCCGCGCGGGGTGCCGGACCGGCCGAGGACGCGCAGCCGCTGGTCACGGGCGGGCCGGCCGCGCCCGACTTCACCGACGCGCCCGCCGAGACGTCGTCGGCCGTGTTCGCCGACTTCGCGCCGGCCCTCGGGGAGGCGTTCGCACGCGCGCGTGCGGGTGGCCGGGAGCTGTACGGCTTCGCCAACCACGAGATGACGTCGACGTACGTGGGCACGTCGACGGGGCTCAGGCTGCGGCACGACCAGCCCAACGGGACGCTGGAGCTGAACGCGAAGTCGCCCGACCGGGCCCGGTCCGCGTGGGCGGGGCGGGCCACGCGGGACTTCAAGGACGTCGACCCGGCGGCGCTCGACGCCGAGCTGGCCGTACGCCTGGGCTGGGCCGAGCGGCGGGTGGAGCTGCCCGCGGGGCGGTACGAGACGCTGCTGCCGCCGACCGCGGTCGCGGACCTGCTGATCTACCAGTACTGGTCGGGTTCCGGGCGGGACGCGGTGGAGGGGCGCACGGTGTTCTCCGAGCCGGGCGGCGGCACGCGGGTCGGCGAGCGGCTCGGCGAGCTGCCGCTGACCCTGCGCAGTGATCCGCACGAGCCGGGTCTGGAGAGCGCGCCCTTCGTGGTCGCGCACTCCTCGGGGGGCGACCAGTCGGTGTTCGACAACGGGCTGCCGGTGGCGGCGACCGACTGGATCCGCGCGGGTGAGCTGCACCGGCTGACGACGACCCGGCACAGCGCGGGCCTGACCGGGCTGCCGGTGGCGCCCGCGATCGGCAACCTGATCCTGGACGGCGGCGACCCCGACCGCTCGCTCGAAGAGATGGTGGCCGCTACCGAGCGGGGGCTGCTGCTGACCTGCCTCTGGTACATCCGCGAGGTCGACCCGGCGACGCTGCTGCTGACCGGGCTGACCCGGGACGGCGTCTATCTCGTCGAGCACGGCGAGGTCGTCGGCGAGGTGAACAACTTCCGGTTCAACGAGTCGCCGGTGGATCTGCTGGGCCGGGCCGCGGAGGCGGGGCGCACGGAGAAGACGCTGCCCAGGGAGTGGGGCGACTGGTTCACCAGGGCCGCGATGCCCGCGCTGCGGGTCCCGGATTTCAATATGAGCTCTGTCAGTCAGGGCGTATAACCTCGTAGTCGGCCGTCACCCGACTGCCGACCGCCCGAAGATCATGAGCATGTGGGAGACAAGAGAACCGTGACGGACATCGTCGACGAGCTGAAGTGGCGCGGGCTGTTCGCCCAGTCCACCGACGAGGACGCTTTGCGCAAGGCGCTCGCGGACGGTCCCGTCACGTTCTATTGCGGTTTCGACCCGACCGCGCCGTCCCTGCACGTGGGGCACCTGGTGCAGGTGCTCACCGTGCGCCGGCTCCAGCAGGCCGGGCACCGGCCGCTGGCGCTGGTCGGCGGGGCCACGGGTCAGATCGGCGACCCGCGTCCGACCGCGGAGCGCACGCTGAACTCGCCGGAGATCGTCGCCGGCTGGGTCGAGCGGCTGCGCGGCCAGATCGAGCCGTTCCTGTCCTTCGAGGGCGAGAACGCCGCGGTGATGGTCAACAACCTCGACTGGACCGAGGGCCTGTCGGCGATCGAGTTCCTGCGGGACATCGGCAAGCACTTCCGGGTCAACAAGATGCTGGCCAAGGACTCCGTCGCCCGCCGGCTGGAGTCCTCCGAGGGGATCAGCTACACGGAGTTCAGTTACCAACTGCTCCAGGCGATGGACTTCCTCCAGCTCTACCGGAGGTACGGCTGCACGATGCAGCAGGGCGGCAGCGACCAGTGGGGCAACCTCACGGCCGGGCTCGACCTGCTGCACCGGCTGGAGCCCGACGCGTCCGTGCACGCCTACGCGACGCCGCTGATGACCAAGGCGGACGGCACCAAGTTCGGCAAGACCGAGGGCGGCGCCGTCTGGCTCGACCCGGAGATGACGACGCCGTACGCGTTCTACCAGTTCTGGCTGAACGTGGACGACCGGGACATCTCGACGTACATGCGCATCCTGTCCTTCCGCTCCCGTGCGGAGCTGGAGGAGCTGGAGCGGCAGACCGAGGAGCGTCCGCAGGCCCGGGCCGCGCAGCGGGCGCTGGCCGAGGAGCTGACGACGCTGGTGCACGGCGCCGGTCAGACGGCCGCGGTGATCGCCGCGTCCAGGGCCCTTTTCGGCCAGGGCGATCTGGCGGAGCTGGACGAGCGGACGCTGGCGGCGGCCCTGTCCGAGCTGTCGCGCGTCGAGGTCGCGGAGCTGGGCCCGGTCGTCGACCTGTTCGCCGAGGTCGGTCTGGTGGCCAGCAAGTCCGCCGCGCGCCGCACGGTGAAGGAGGGCGGCGCCTACGTGAACAACGCCAAGGTCACCGGTGAGGATGCCGTCCCCGCCAAGGAGGATCTGCTGCACGGACGCTGGCTGGTGCTGCGCCGCGGCAAGAAGAACCTGGCCGCGGTGGAGGTCACCGGCGCCTGAGCGGGCACCTGAGCGGGCGCACGCGCGAGGGGCGGTCTCCGGGGCCGGGTGGCCGCCGGAGTCCGCCCCTTCGCCGTACCCGGGCGGCGGCCCCCGCCGTGCCAGGGCGGCGGCCCGGACGGGTCAGGCCCGTTCGCGCCGCTTGTTGCCGCGTACCGCCGTGTAGGCCGCGTCGCCGAGGCCGACGACGATGATCGCCGCCACCAACTGGAACAGGTGCCGCCACCAGTCGATGCCGGATGTCGCGTCGACGCCTGCCGCGCGGGCGATGGCGTTGCCGATGATCGCGCCGATCATGCCGCAGATGGTGGTCAGCCACAGCGGCATGTGCTGCTTGCCGGGGATGATCGCCTTGGCGATCAGACCGAGCACGAACCCCACGATGATCGCCCACAACCAGCCCATGACTGCCTCCTCGTACGGCTCGTACGGCTCTACGCGAGCATTGCCGCCAGTCTTCGGCCGTACCGCGTACGGCGCATGCCGGATACGGCCGAACGGGGGATTGGCGGCTACGCGGTGCGGCGCACGCGGAGCGGGCGAACCGGCGGTGACCCGCTCTCGTGAGCGGCGCAGGTGCGGCGTACCGTGGAGAGTTGTCCGGGACCGGAGTCCCCGAGCGGCCGCGGACGCGAGCGCGGCGGGGAAAGTCCGATGCGGGCGGATGGTGGAACCAGATGCGGAAGCAGAATGCCGGCGGCAGTGCCGAGGTGTTCCGGATCACCGGGGCCCGGACGGGCCTCCAGGAGGACGTGCGCGGGCGGCAGCGCCGGTACATCATCTCGATGTCGATCCGTACGCTGTCGGTGATCCTCGCCGTCTGCCTCTGGAACGTGGAACGGCACGTCGCGATCGTGGCCCTGGTTCTCGGGGCGGCCCTGCCCTACATCGCGGTCGTGATCGCCAACGCCGGGCGTGAGAACGCGCCATCCTTGCCGTCGACGTTCGTGAGGGCGCCCACCAAGCCGATGATCATGCCGCCCCGGGCCGAGGACGGGGCCGCGGAATCCGTCCCGGAGGGCGACGTGGCAGATCCGGCGCCCGACGCGGCCGGTGAGTCGCGCGGCCGGCCGTGACCGCTGGGGCGCGTGCCCGGGGCGGGCGTCGATTCCGCGCCAGGCCGAAGAAATGCTCAGATGAATCGTGTGGTTCCGGTGCCGGGCGATGGGTGGGCCGTGACATACTTCGTACGCGCTCCGCATCCCCCGTCGGAGCGACGGACCGACGCCGGGCAGCTCCCCCCGTGGCTGCTCGGCGTCGCCTTGTGTGTGGACCTTGTGCGTGGACCTGTGAGACGAAGCTGTGAGTGACGAGACCTCCCCGATCTGCTCGGCCAAGGGCTGCCGCACGCCCGCCGTGTGGGTGCTGGCGTGGAACAACCCGAAGATCCACACGCCGGAGCGCCGCAAGACGTGGATCGCGTGCGACGAGCACCGTGAGCACCTGTCCCAGTTCCTCGGGGCGCGGGGTTTCCTCAAGGACGTGGTCCCGCTCGCCGAGTGGGAAGCCCCGGAGGGCTCCGGCGGGTCCTGAGACCTGATCCGCCGGGCAGGCTAGCCTCCGATCGCCGACATCGGCCGGTCGGGCTGCACGAACGTCGGGTCGTCCAGGCCCGCGCCCGCCTTCTTGCCCCACATGGCCAGCCGCCAGACGCGGGCGATCTCCTCGTCGGGGGCGTCGGAGCGCAGGGCCGCGCGCAGGTCGGTCTCCTCGGTGGCGAACAGGCAGGTGCGGACCTGGCCGTCGGCGGTCAGGCGGGTGCGGTCGCAGGCCGAGCAGAACGGGCGGGTGACCGAGGCGATGACGCCGACGCGGTGCGGGCCGCCGTCCACGAGCCAGCGTTCGGCGGGGGCCGAGCCGCGCTCCTCGGAGCCTTCGGCGGTCAGCTCGAAGCGGGTGCGCAGAGAGGTCAGGATGTCACCGGCGGTGACCATGCCCTCGCGCTTCCAGCCGTGCTGGGCGTCCAGGGGCATCTGCTCGATGAAGCGCAGCTCGTACTCGTGCTCGACGGCCCAGGACAGCAGGTCGGGGGCCTCGTCGTCATTGAGCCCCGGCATCAGGACGCTGTTGACCTTGACCGGGGTGAGACCGGCCTCGCGGGCGGCTTCCAGGCCCTCCAGGACGTCCTTGTGGCGGTCCCTGCGGGTGAGGGTCTTGAAGACGTCCGGGCGCAGGGTGTCCAGGGAGACGTTGACCCGGTCCAGGCCCGCCGCCTTCAGGGCGGTCGCCGTGCGCCTGAGGCCGATGCCGTTGGTGGTGAGGGACATCTGGGGGCGCGGAGCGAGGGCGGCGACGCGCTCGACGATGCCGACCAGTCCGGGGCGCAGCAGCGGCTCCCCGCCGGTGAAGCGGACCTCCTCGATGCCGAGGGAGGTGACCGCGATGTCGATGAGGCGGACGATCTCGTCGTCCGTGAGCAGGTCGGTCTTGGCCAGCCACTGCAGGCCCTCTTCGGGCATGCAGTAGGTGCAGCGCAGATTGCAGCGGTCGGTGAGCGAGACCCTCAGGTCGGTGGCCACTCGGCCGTAGGTGTCGATGAGCACGTGGGCCCCCTCCCTCGACGCGGATCGGTGGAGCACTTCTCTCCTCCGATACCTGCGAGCCTACGTGACCGGTCCGACATCGACAGCGGCCCGATCCCACGACGCGGGACGCGGCCGCGTCGTAGGGATCTACGAGCGGCCGCGTCTCCCGATGGCCTCAGTGGGCGCCGGTACCGGTCAGGGACCGGACCTCCAGCTCCGCGTACTTGGCCTCGTCGGGCTTCTCCTTGGACAGGATCGTGCCCAGCCAGCCCATCAGGAAGCCGAACGGGATCGAGATGAGCCCCGGGTTCTGCAGCGGGAACCAGGCGAAGTCGACGTCCGGGAACATCGCCTTCGGGTCGCCGGAGACGACGGGCGAGAACAGCACCAGGCCGACGGCGACGATCAGGCCGCCGTAGATCGACCAAAGGGCGCCCTGGGTGGTGAACCTCTTCCAGAACAGGCTGTAGAGGATCGTCGGCAGGTTTGCGGACGCGGCGACCGCGAAGGCCAGGGCGACCAGGCCCGCCACGTTCAGGTCGCGGGCGAGGGCGCCGAGCGCGATGGAGACGATGCCGATGAAGACGGTCGCCCAGCGGGCCGCCTTCATCTCCTCCTTCTCGGTGGCCTGCCCCTTGCGGATGACGTTGGCGTAGATGTCGTGCGCGAAGGACGAGGACGAGGCGAGGGTGAGGCCCGCGACCACGGCGAGGATGGTCGCGAAGGCCACCGCCGAGATCGTGGCGAGCAGGATCGCGCCCCAGGCCGAGTCGACGCCGCCCACGTGCAGCGCGAGCAGGGGCGCGGCCGTGTTGCCGGACGGGTTGGACGCGATGATCTCGTCCTTCCCGACCAGTGCGGCGGCACCGAAACCGAGCGCGATGGTCATCAGGTAGAAGGCGCCGATGATGCCGATCGCCCAGTTCACGGACTTACGGGCGGCCTTCGCGTTGGGCACCGTGTAGAAGCGGATCAGGATGTGCGGCAGACCGGCGGTGCCGAGTACGAGGGCGATGCTGAGTGAGATGAAGTCCAGCTTGGACGTACCGGTCGCGCCGTACTTCAGTCCGGGCTCCAGGAAGGAGCTGCCCGCGCCGCTGTTCTCGGCGGCCTTGCCGAGCAGGTCGGAGATGTTGAAGTCGAACTTCAGCAGCACCAGGAAGGTGATCAGGATGGTGCCGCTGATCAGCAGCACGGCCTTGACCATCTGGACCCAGGTGGTGCCCTTCATGCCGCCGATGGTGACGTACACGATCATCAGCACGCCGACGAGGGCGACGATGAGGATCTTGCCCGCGTCGGAGGTGATGCCGAGCAGCAGCGAGACGAGGATGCCCGCGCCCGCCATCTGGGCCAGCAGGTAGAAGATCGAGACGACGATCGTGGAGGTGCCGGCGGCGGTGCGCACCGGACGCTGGCGCATGCGGTACGCGAGGACGTCGCCCATCGTGTAGCGGCCGGAGTTCCGGAGCGGCTCGGCGACCAGGAGCAGCGCGACCAGCCAGGCGACCAGGAAGCCGATGGAGTACAGGAAGCCGTCGTAGCCGAAGAGGGCGATGGCGCCTGCGATGCCGAGGAAGGACGCCGCGGACATGTAGTCACCGGAGACGGCGAGGCCGTTCTGGAAGGCGCTGAACTGGCGGCCGCCCGCGTAGAAGTCGGCGGCGTCCTTGGTCTGGCGGCCCGCCCAGACGGTGATGCCGAGCGTCGCGAGGACGAAGACCGCGAAGAGCGTGATGATGAGCGGCCGGTGCTCGCTGGCCTCGTTGGCGGCGAGTTCGGCGGCGAAAACGGACTGTGCGGGGCTCATGCGCCGCCCTCCATCCGGGACTTGATGGCCTCGGCCTTGGGGTCGAGCTTCGCGGCGGCGTGCCGCGAGTACCACCAGGCGATGAGGAACGTGGTGACGAACTGGGCGATGCCGAAGACGAAGGCGACGTTGATGTTGCCGAACAGCTTGGTGCCCATGAAGCCGCCGGCGTAGTTCGACAGCAGCACGTACAGCAGGTACCAGGCCACGAAGGCGACGGTCAGCGGGAACGCGAAGGAGCGGAAGGAGCGGCGCAGTTCGGCGAACTCGGCGCTCTGCTGCACTTCGGAGAACTCCTCGGCGGAGGGGAGTCGGTGTTCCTCATTCGAGGAGGACTCCCCGTTCGAGGGGGGCTCCTCTTTCGAGGGGGGCGGTGCGTCGGTGGCCACGGAGTCTCCTCGTACGACGGACATGACGGCTTGGACCTCGCTGTTCTCGCAGGGAACTGATCGTGCTCGGGCTCCCTGTCCAACGACACGGCGCACCGCGGGGACCGGTTCAACACCCGTGCCACTTTCCGAAGTCACCCTCGGTGGGTCATTGCTGGCCGGCGACTGCGGGAGATAGCTTCACCCTGCACCACTACGTCATGTACCTGCCCGGTCCGTCACCCGTGTCTCGGGCAGGTGCCGTTTGCCGGATGATGTGGAGACCCCATGGATCATCTGCGTTCCCCGAGTACCCCGTGCTCCAGACGCGGGCTCGCCCTCGCGGTGCCGGTCGCACCGGGCGTGAAGGGGTCGGACCGCGAGGTGAGCGACGCCGCGCAGGCACCTCCGCCTGCCCCGCAGGCACCTCCGCCTCCCTGCCACGCACCGGCAGCACGAGATTCCCGAGCTTTCCCGACGGACTGGAGACACCGCACATGACCGCACCCCTCCCGCGTCACCGCCGCGCCGTCGCGATCCCGGCCGGTCTGGCCGTGGCCGCGTCGCTGGCGTTCCTGCCGGGCACCCCGGCCGTCGCGGCACCCGCGGCCCAGGCCGCCCCCTCGGGCCCCTCGGCCGCGGCGGACGCGACCTCGCTCAGCTACGTCGTCAACGTCTCCCCGGGACACCGCCCTTCGCACACCGTGCGGCGGGCGATAGCCAAGGCCGGCGGCACGATCGTGACGTCGTACGACCGGATCGGCGTGATCGTCGTCCACTCCGCGAACCCCGACTTCGCCAAGACCGTCCGCAAGGTGCGCGGCGTGCAGTCGGCCGGTGCCACCCGCACCGCGCCGCTGCCCTCGGCCGCGACCACCGACACGGGCGCCCCGAAGGTGCTCAGCGGCAAGGAACTCGCCGCCGCGAAGGCCGACGCGAAGGCCGACGAGGGCCAGGACCCGCTGGAGCCGCTCCAGTGGGACCTGCCCGCCATCAAGGCGGACAAGGCGCACGAGAAGTCGCTGGGCAGCAGCAAGGTGACCGTCGCCGTCCTCGACACCGGCGTCGACGACACCCACCCGGACATCGCCCCGAACTTCGACCGCGAGGCGTCCGTCAACTGCGTCGCGGGCAAGCCGGACACCACCGACGGCGCCTGGCGGCCGAGCGCGGCCGAGAGCCCGCACGGCACCCATGTGGCCGGGGAGATAGCCGCCGCCAAGAACGGCATCGGCATGACCGGCGTGGCGCCCGGCGTGAAGGTGGCCGGCATCAAGGTCGGCAACCCCGACGGCTTCTTCTACACCGAGGCCGTGGTCTGCGGCTTCGTGTGGGCGGCCGAGCACGGCGTCGACGTGACCAACAACAGCTATTACACCGACCCGTGGTACTTCAACTGCAAGGACGACCCGGACCAGAAGGCACTCGTCGAGGCCGTCTCGCGGGCCACGCGGTACGCGGAGCGGAAGGGCGCGGTCAACGTCGCCGCGGCCGGCAACGAGAACTACGACCTCACCTCCGACGAGATCACCGACCCGTCCTCGCCGAACGACACCACGCCCGGTGACCGGACGGTCGACCCGTCGAAGTGCCTGGACCTCCCGACCCAGCTTCCGGGGGTCGTGACGGTCGCGGCGACCGGTGCGAAGGGCCTCAAGTCGTCGTTCTCCAACTACGGCCGGGGCATCATCGACATCGCCGCGCCGGGCGGCGACTCGACGGCCTACCAGACGCCGGAGCCGCCCGCCACCAGCGGACTGATCCTGGGCACGCTGCCCGGCGGCAAGTGGGGCTACATGGCCGGTACGTCGATGGCCTCGCCGCACGTCGCGGGCGTCGCCGCCCTGATCAAGTCGACGCACCCGCACGCCTCCCCCGCCATGGTCAAGGCCCTGCTGTACGCCGAGGCCGACGGCACGCGATGCGCCAACCCGTACGACATCGACGGCGACGGCAAGGTCGACGCGGTGTGCGAGGGCCCGAAGAACCGCAACGGCTTCTACGGCTGGGGCATGACCGACGCGCTGGACGCGGTGACCTGGTAGCCCACACACCGCTGACCCGCTGACCCGCTGACCCGCTGCCACCGCTGAGCAGCACGCGCGCGTGAAGCGGGCCGGGCGGCCACCCCGGCCGCCCGGCCCGGTTCGTCGCTCGAGCTTGCCCGGATCTGGGGACTTGGTGAAGATCCTGGGGTGACCTCGATACGCCCCCCGTCCCGGACCACCGGTGCCGAACGGCACGCGCGGCCCTCCGGCACCGGCCGGACCGTGGCCGTACTCGCGCTGGTGGCGCTCGCCGCGCTGATACCCGTACTCGGCCCGTCCCCCGCCCTGCACGGCACCGGGGAGGCCGAGGCACCCGGCACCGGCGGCATCGCCCTGCTGCGCGCGGTGCTCTTCGCCGCGCTGAGCGTGCCGCTCGGCGAACTCCTCGTCGACCGGCTGGCCCGGTCGCTCCCCGGCGCTCCCCCACAGCGGCCCCGCGGCTGGTCGCCGTACGCGGCCACCGCCGGTTTCGTGGCCGCGCTCGGGCTGGCGTCGGTCGTGGCCACCGGCAATCTGGTGCCGGACAGTGCCGCCGCCATCGACGTCGGCGGTCTCTACGAGTCCCGTGACGGCAAGCTCGCGCTCCTCGAGGTCAACGGGTTCCTCGCGGCGGGGCTGTGCGCCACCTCGCGCCGGCCCGGGCTCCAGGTCTGGCCGCTGGCCGCCGTGATCGTCGCGGAGGCGCTGCGCGCGCACCCCACGACCGAGTACAGCCCGCTGCTCGGATCCGGTCTGACCCTCGTCCATCTGACGTGCGCGTCGCTGTGGGTGGGCGGTCTGCTGTACGTGCTGCGGACCCTGCGGCAGTGGCGGGGCGCGGAGGCGGGGCCGGCCCTGCTGGGCCTCTACGCGCGCGTGGCGGCCGTGCTGCTGGCCGTCCTGACGGCGACGGGGGTGGGCAGTGCGCTGCGCCGGATGCCGGCGGGCACGATCGTGGACCAGCTCACGGACACGGCGTACGGGCGCGTGCTGCTCGCCAAGGTGCTTCTGGTGGCCGCCGTCGCCGTCCTCGCCCTGTGGGCCAGGATCCGGCTGGGCCGCGCGAGCGACCCGCTGTCGGCCTGCTCGCCCGCCCGCGCGGAGGTCGTCGCCCTGGGAGTGGTGGTCGCGGTGTCGGGGCTCCTGACGGCCCTTCCGGTACCGATCCGCTGGTGAGTGCGCGGCAGAGTGTGCGCCGGGGTGCCGCAACGCTCCCCCGGGGTGGGGAACTTGGCGCCGCGCGGCCCCTGCGGGTCCGGAGTGTCGGTCCCGGCCCGTATCCTCATTGACCATGCTCGAAGACCGCACGACCACGACCGCAGCGCCGTCCGACACGGCGTGGCCGGCCGCGTACCCGCAGGGGTACGCGGTCGTCGACGTGGAGACCACCGGCCTGGCCCGCGACGACCGCATCATCTCCGCGGCCGTCTACCGACTGGACGCCCGCGGCGAGGTCGAGGACCACTGGTACACCCTGGTCAATCCGCAGCGCGATCCCGGCCCGGTGTGGATACACGGTCTGACGAGCGACGTACTCCGGGGCGCGCCGCTCTTCCCGGACGTCGCCGAGGAGTTCGCCGCCCGGCTCGACGGGCGTGTCCTCGTCGCGCACAACGCCGTCTTCGACTGGCAGATGATCGCCCGCGAGTACGCGCGCGCGAAGCGCGAGGCGCCGGTGCGTCAACGGCTGTGCACCATCGCCCTGTCCAAGGAGCTGGGCCTGCCGCTGCCCAACCACAAGCTGGAGTCGCTGGCCGCGCACTTCGGCGTCGTACAGGAGCGGGCGCACCACGCGCTGGACGACGCGCGGGTGCTGGCGGAGGCGTTCCGGCCGAGCCTGCTCGCCGCGGCGGCCGGGAAGGTGCGGCTGCCGCTGCACGAGTGCCGGCCGCTGACCGAGTTCTCGGACCGGCCCGTGGCCCGGATCGGGCAACAGGCGGGCTACGGCGGCTACCGGCCGACCAGTTGGCGCCCTTCCCGCAAAAGGCCCGCGTGCCCCCATCCCAACCCGGGGCGGTACGAAGAGGGCAAACGGCTCAAGCAGGGCATGCGGGTCGCCTTCTCGGGTGACACCTCCGTCGAGCGCGACCTGCTGGAGGACCGCGCGACCGACGCGGGGCTGCACGTCGCCACCAGCCTGTCCCGGCTGACCAGCCTGCTGGTCACCAATGACCCCGAATCCGGCACGTCGAAGGTGGTCAAGGCCCGTCAGTTCGGCACACCGGTGGTGGACGAGGCGGCGTTCGGGCAACTGCTCGCGGATGTCGAGCCCGCGGACGGCTGAGCCGTACGTGAGCCGAGCCGTACGTGAGTCGTGGGTGAGCCGGCCGTGAGTCGTGGGTGAGCCGTACGGACGGGTGATTCCGGGCGACTCGCCCGGCGCCCGCTCGCCCGCGTCGCGGCGACGGCCCACCCTGTGGCGCATGGCGACATGTGAAGTCTGCGGCAACAACTACGGAATGACCTTCGAGGTCCACGCCCAGGGAGCGGTGCACGTCTTCGACTGCTTCTCCTGCGCGATCCACCGGATGGCCCCCATCTGCGAGCACTGCCGGGTGCAGGTCATCGGCCAGGGCGTCGAGGTCGAGGGGCACTGGTACTGCGGCGCCCACTGTGCCCGCGCCGAAGGGAGGGCCGGCATCGTCGACAAGGTCTGAGCGCCTCGGCCGTCGCGGGGACCTCCCCGCGAGGGCCGATCCCGGCCAAGGTACCGTCGACGCGTGTACCGCTTCCTCTTGTCCCGCCAGTGGGTGATCCTCAGTCTGGTGGCCGTGCTGCTCATCCCCACGATGATCCGGCTGGGCTTCTGGCAGATGCACCGCTACGAGGAACGCACCGCCCGCAACGACCTGGTCGCGCAGGCGCTCGGCGCGGAGCCGGTGACCGTGGAGTCGCTGACCGCTCCGGGCGAGAAGATCACCACGCGTGAGCGGTACCGCACCGTGACCGCGAAGGGCCGCTTCGACACGGACCACGAGGTCGTCGTCCGCCGCCGCACCGACTCCGACGACAACATCGGCTACCACGTGCTGACCCCGTTCGTCCTGGACGACGGCAAGGTCCTGCTGGTCAACCGGGGCTGGGTCCCCGCGAACGGCCAGAGCCAGACCGCGTTCCCCGAGGTCCCCGCGCCGCCCCGGGGAGAGATCACCGTCACCGGGCGGCTGATGCCCGACGAGACGACCGAAGCGAGCGGCATCAAGGATCTCGAGGGCCTGCCGGACCGGCAGATCATGCTCATCGACAGCGAGCAGCAGGCCGAGCGCCTGGACGCCCCGGTGCTCGGCGGATACGTCGTCCTGAAGGAGCCGGAGCCGAAGAACAGCACTCCGGAGCCGATCGGCACACCCGACAACGAGAACGCCGCGCTGAACTTCGCGTACGCCATCCAGTGGTGGCTGTTCGCCGCGGCCGTACCGGTCGGCTGGTGGTTCCTGGTCCGCCGCGAGAAGCGCGACCGGGAGGCCGCCGAGTCCGCCGAGTCCGCCGAGTCCGCCGAGGAAGGGGAACCGGCGCGGGCGGAACCCGCGACGATGTAGCGACCGGCACGGACGGCGCGGACGGATCCGATTGCTCCGTCCCCGGTCGGGAAGATGAGATCTCGTGCACACCCACATCGAGGACTACGCGCTCATCGGCGACCAGCAGACCGCGGCCCTGGTCTCCGCGGACGGCTCCGTGGACTGGCTCTGCCTGCCCCGCTTCGACTCGGCCGCCTGCTTCGCCAGAATCCTGGGCGACGAGGACAACGGCCACTGGCGCATCGCTCCCAAAGGTGCCGAACGCTGCACGCGGCGTGCCTACCGGCCGGACACCCTCGTCCTGGACACCGAGTGGGAGACCGAGGAGGGTTCGGTCCGGGTCACCGACCTGATGCCCCAGCGCGACCGTGCCCCCGACCTCGTACGCGTCGTGGAGGGCCTGAGCGGCGAGGTCACCGTGCACAGCGTGCTCCGGCTGCGCTTCGACTACGGCTCGATCGTGCCGTGGGTGCGCAGGTCCGACGGGCACCGGGTGGCCGTCGCCGGGCCGGACTCGGCCTGGCTGCGCAGCGAGCCCGCGGTCCGTAGCTGGGGCGAGGAGTTCGGGACGCACGCGGAGTTCACGGTCGCCGCGGGCGAGAAGGTCGCGTTCGTGCTGACCTGGCACCCCTCGCACGAGCCCCGCCCGCCGCTGATCGACCCGTACGAGTCGCTGGAGCACAGTGTCGAGGACTGGCGCCAGTGGGCCGCGCGCTGCCGCTACGAGGGTCCGTACCGGGACGCCGTCGTCCGTTCCCTGATCACGCTGAAGGCGCTCACCTACAAGCCCACCGGCGGCATCGTGGCCGCCCCCAGCACCTCGCTGCCCGAGGAACCGGGTGGCGTGCGCAACTGGGACTACCGCTTCTGCTGGCTGCGCGACTCCACCCTGACCCTGGGCGCCCTGCTGTCGGCCGGGTATCTGGAGGAGGCCGAGGCCTGGCGCGACTGGCTGCTGCGCGCGGTCGCGGGCAACCCGGCGGACCTGCAGATCATGTACGGCGTCGCGGGCGAGCGACGGCTGCCCGAGTTCGAGCTGCCCTGGCTGTCCGGCTTCGCCGGGTCCACGCCCGTACGCATCGGCAACGACGCGGTGAACCAGCTCCAGCTTGATGTGTACGGCGAGGTCATGGACTCCCTGTCGCTGGCCCGGCTGGCGGGCATGCGTCCCCGGCCGCAGATGTGGGAGCTGCAGTGCGCCCTGATGGAGTTCCTGGCCACGGCGTGGCGGGAGCCCGACGAGGGGTTGTGGGAGGTGCGGGGCGGGCGCCGGCAGTTCGTGCACTCGAAGGTGATGGCGTGGGTGGCCCTGGACCGGGCGGTGCGCACGCTGGAGCACCACCCCGAGCTGGGCGGCGGCGACCTCGACGGGTGGCGCGCACTGCGCGACGAGGTGCACCGCGAGGTGTGCGAGAAGGGCTACGACCCGCGGCGCAATACCTTCACCCAGTCCTACGGCTCGCGGGAGCTGGACGCCTCGCTGCTGCTCATCCCGCGCGTGGGCTTCCTGCCGCCGGACGACCCGCGCGTCGTCGGCACGGTCGACGCGATCGGCGCGGAACTGACCCGGGACGGCCTGGTGCACCGCTACAGCACCGAGGGCGAGCAGGTCGACGGGCTGCCGGGGGGCGAGGGGACGTTCCTGGTGTGCTCGTTCTGGTACGCCGACGCACTGCACGCGACCGGCCGGACGAAGGAGGCCAGGGAACTGTTCGGACGGCTGGTGGGGCTCGCCAACGACGTGGGGCTGCTGGCGGAGGAGTACGACCCGGTGGCCGGACGCCAGCTCGGCAACTTCCCGCAGGCCTTCAGTCACGTCGGCCTGGTGAACACGGCCCTCGCCCTGTTCGGGGACGAGGGGGCAGGATAGGGCCCATGGATCTTGGACTGAAGGACCGCGTGTACGTCGTCACGGGAGCCACCCGGGGCCTGGGCAACGCCACCGCGCGGGAGCTGGTCGCCGACGGGGCGAAGGTGGTCGTCACGGGGCGGGACGAGAAGAGCGTCACGGACGCCGCGGCGGCGCTGGGCCCGGACGTGGTGGGCGTGGCCGCGGACAACGCCGACCCGGAGGCCGCCGGCCGGCTGATCGCGACCGCCCGTGAGCGCTTCGGCCGCTTCGACGGCGTACTGATCAGTGTGGGCGGGCCGCCGCCCGGGTTCGTCGCCGACACCACGGACGAGCAGTGGCAGTCGGCGTTCGAGTCGGTGTTCCTCGGCGCGGTGCGTCTTGCGCGGACGGCGGCGGCCGAGCTGGAGGAGGGCGGGGTCGTCGGCTTCGTGCTGTCGGGCTCGGTGCACGAGCCGATCCCGGGCCTGACCATCTCCAACGGGCTGCGGCCCGGACTGGCCGGCTTCGCCAAGTCCCTCGCCGACGAGCTGGGCCCGCGCGGCATCCGCGTCGTCGGCCTGCTGCCGGGCCGCGTCGACACCGACCGGGTGCGCGAGCTGGACGGGCGGTCCGCCGACCCGGAGGCGACCAGGACGGCCGTCGAGTCGCGCATCCCGCTGCGCCGCTACGGCACCCCGGAGGAGTTCGGCCGCACGGCCGCGTTCCTGCTGTCCCCCGCCGCGTCGTACGTCACGGGCGTGATGCTTCCGGTGGACGGCGGCGGGCGGCACGGGTTCTAGGGCAGGCACGGGTTCTGGGGCACGGGTTCCAAAGGCACGGGTTCCAGGGCGGTCTCGGGTCCGCGCGCCGCCCGGGGTCCGTGTCAACTGACCCGTTCGGCGCGGTGCTTGACGCCCTGGAGGTGGACCTCCGCCGGGAGGGACGAGAGGTTCGCCGATTCCCGGGCGTGGGTCAGGGCCTGGGTGGTGAAATCGTGCAGGGCGGTGCCGGGGTCCACATGAGGGGCCAGGATCAGCCGGACGCGGGCCGCCGGGGCGTCGCGGCGGCCGGTGAGCCGGGCGCCCGCCCACTCGACCCCGTCCACCCGGTCCGCCTCCTGCGCGAGGACCGTCTCCAGGGCCCGGCCGCGCAGCGAGGCTCCCTCGCCGTCCCCGGTGTCGACGAGCACCTCGGTGAGCCGACGGCGGCGCACCACCGCGACCAGCCACCACAGGGCGAGCAGCAACAGGACGGCTAGGGCGGCGATGACGACCGGCCACCACCAGCCGGCGTCCCGCCACCGGGTCCGCTCGGCGTTGCTGAGCAGCACGTCGTGCGGCCCCTGGTGGACCCACCAGGAGGGCGCGGGGGCGTCGAAGCCCACGGCGAGCACCGCGCCGCCGACGGCGAGCAGGATCAGGCCCGCCAGTCCGACCAGCACCCTGTTCACGGTCCTGAGCACCGCGCTCACCCCTTCCGTCCGGGTCGTGCCACCCGCAGGGACACGGCGGGCGGCCGGGCGAGACCGAGCCCGCGCACCGCGTCGTCGAGCGCACCGTCCACCTCGGCCCGTACGTCGTCCAGTTCCCGGAAGTGCGACAGCGCGCGCACGCGGGCCTTCCGGCGGCGCATCCGCACCCGCGCCGACTGCACCCCGGAGACCTCCATGGCGCGGTCGCGCAGCACCTCGGCGGCGGCGTTCCGGTGCAGTCCGGCGCGTACGTCCGGGCGGGTGCGCCGCATCGGCAGCAGTCGGCGCAGACCGGGGGTGAGGGCCAGCACCACCAGCCAGAGCCCGAGCGCTGCGGCGACTCCCGCGCCGACCAGGGCCCACGTGTCGTCGACGGGCCGGTCGGCGAGCTGCCGGGCCAGGTCGCGGCGCCAGCCGAGGGCGGACCGGCCGGCCCGCACGGCGGCGATGTCGTAGAGGAAGATCCCCGCGAGGAGCAGGAGCAGCAGCGCGACGATGCCGGCCGGGACGCGGCGCGCGGACCAGAAGCGGCCGGCCCGTCCGCTTTCGGACGCACCGGTGGTGTCGGCGGTGTCGGTGGTGCCGGGTGCGCGCTTGTCCAACGACGGAGTCCTGCCCGGCTCCGTGCCGGGTTCCACGACCGGCAGGCGCTGGGTGCTGCCCTCTCCGGTCCCGAAGCCCTGGGGCTCGCTCATCGCGTCCTCCCGTGCCTCGCGCCGTACTCCGCCGCCAGGTGCAGCCGCTCCACCTGGACGACGACCTCCGGCACCGACATGCCCACCAACGCCCGTACCCGCTGGACGACTTGGTGACGCACCTGACCGCAGCGGGAGCCGATATCGCACGGGTAGCCGAGTTCTAGATGGACCCGGACGTGAGCGGTGTCGTGGTGGACGTCCACCGTGGCGTACGGGCGCGCAGCGTCCGGGTGGAGCGGGCCGACGGCCTCGAGCGCCGCCCGCGCGGCGACCTTGGCGACGACCCGGTCGGCGATCCGGGTGGCGCCGCGCTCGCCCGGCGCCACGACGGCCATGGGTCCGAGGAGCTCACCGGCCCCACCGCTCACGCCGGTCACCGCCGCCGGTCGTCGCGGGTACGGAAGAAGTCACCGAGGTCCATGTCCCCCTCCAGGAAGCGGCCGACGACGAACCCGACCGCCCCCAGGGCCGCCACCAGCAGGAAGGCGCCGAACCCGCCGAAATACCCGGCGAAGCCCAGTGCCATGCCGGCGATCATGCCGATCACGGCCATGCTCATGGTGCGCTCCCCTCATTCACCGTTCAGTCCTCTTCCCGCAGTCCTCTTCTCGCGGTCCACTTCCCGGTCGCCGTCCGGGTCACTTGATCCGGGGCTCCGGCTCCTCGTCCTCCTCGTCGGGCAGCTTCACGTCGCTCACCGCGATGTTGACCTCGACGACCTCCAGGCCGGTCATCCGCTCCACCGCCGCCACCACGTTCTCCCGCACGTCCCGGGCGACGTCCGCGATCGACACGCCGTACTCGACGACGATCTCCAGGTCGAGGGCGGTCTGCTTCTCACCCACCTCGGCCTTCACTCCGCGCGACACCCCGGACTTGGTGCCGCCGGGCACCCGGTCGCGCACGGCGCCGAAGGTGCGCGACATCCCGCTGCCCATGGCGTGCACACCGGCGACGTCGCGTGCCGCCATTCCGGTGATCTTCTCCACGACGCCGTCGGCGATCGTGGTGCGTCCACGGGTGCCGGGGTCGCCGCCGCCGCGTCGAATCGTCTGTCCCTTGGCCGTCCCGGGGGTCTCGATCGTGTCCTGCCCGGTCCGGTGGCTCTCCATGTCGCTCATCGCCGTACGTCCCTTCCGGTCGTAGTCCTGTAACCACGTTAGGTCGGGTTGCGGGCCCGCGCGCCACGGATGCGGCAGGCTGGAGGAATGACGACGGCGGACCGGTGGACGCGCGCGGTGCGGGAGCAGTTGGGTCTCGGCAGGCTGCTGCCGCTGGGCGGTCCGCGAGACGGCGCGTGGATCGCCGAACGTGCGGCGCGGGAGGTGCTGCTGGCCGCGGCGCGGGGCGTGTCGGGTGTCCGGCCCGGCGACCTGCGGGTCGGGCTCGCGGACCCGGAGGTCACGCACGAACCCGCGGTACCGCCTCCTCCGGGCGCGCTGCCGCCGGGGCCGCTGCGGGTGACGGCCGACTTCGCGGCGACGGCCGGGCTCGCCGCGGAGCCGCTGCCTGCGACGGCCGCACGTCTGCGTGCCGCGCTGGCGGACGCGGCGGCCGAGCGGCTCGGTCTCGCGGTGCCGGACGTGGACCTGCGGGTGACCGGCCTGCTGGACGCGGCCCCGAGCACCGCCCCCGGCCGGGACCCGCGACCGCCGGACCCGGATGCCGGGCAGGGGCCGGGGCACGCCGACGCGGACGCGGGGCGCATCGCGGGGGTCGCGCTGGCGGTGCCTGGTGTGGCGCGGCTGACGGGCGTCCTGGGCCGTCCGGTCCATGTGACGGAGCCGCTGCAGCGGGAGCGGGCCCTGCCGCGCCGCCATGTCCGGGTCGAGCTGGCGGTGGACGCGGACCACCGGGCCGTCGAGGTGGCCCGGCAGGTCCGCGCAGCGGTGTCCGAGGTCCTGCCGGACCGCCCGTCGGTGGCGGTGGTGGTGACTGCGGTCGACTGAACGGGCCGGGGACGCAGCAGTCCGCCCCCGGCCCGGCAGACCGACACGACGGTACGCACCTGTGCCCCACCCTCCGGGGACGCGGGCCCGTATGCCGTCGCCAATGAAGCCGTGGACGGCGTCGGCATCGGCGCAACGGGCGAGCCGCAGCACCTCCGCCACCGGCACCGCAGCGCCGACGCCCAGGCGTCACACCGGCCCCGGGACCCGGCATCCGGACCGGGCTCGTCGGCCGGTGCACCGGAAGCCACGGCCCCCGTCCACACCGGCCACGGCACCCGCCCGGGCATCGCACCAGCCCCGGAACGCGACATCCGGACCAAGCCTCCCCGGCCGACGCGCCCGAAGCCAAGACCCACCCTCCACACCGGCCACGGCACCCGCCCGGGCATCGCACCAGCCCCGGAACGCGACATCCGGGCCACGGCTCGTCGGCCGACGCGCCCGAAGCCAAGGCCCGCCGTCCACACCGGCCGCGGCACCCGCGCGGCGTCGCATCGGGCCCGGGGCGCGGTGTTCGGGCCGGGCTCGTCGGTTGGCGTGTCGGGAGGCGAGGGGCGCTGTCCGCGTCGGTCGCGGTGCCGGGCGGGGCCGGGCTACTCGCCGAGGCCGGCCAGGTCTCGCAGCCTGCGGCCCTGCGCGGCGCGTTCGGCGGCGCGCTGGGCCTCGTAGTCGCGGTTCTGGGCGCCCTGGAGCAGCGCCTTGGTCTCGACGACCGCGTCGCGCGGTGCGGCCAGGATCGCGGACACCAGGTCGTGCACGGTGCCGTCGAGCTGGTCCGCGGGCACGGCGACGTTGGCCAGGCCGGTGTTCACGGCCTCCTCGGCCGTGACGAAGCGCCCGGTCGCGCAGATCTCCAGCGCGCGGGCGTATCCGATCAGCGACACCAGGGGATGGGTGCCCGTCAGGTCCGGTACGAGGCCCAGGCTGGTCTCACGCATGGCGAACTGCACGTCGTCCGCGACGACCCGCAGGTCACAGGCGAGGGCTAGCTGGAAGCCCGCCCCGATGGCATGCCCCTGCACGGCCGCGACCGACACGAGGTCGCCGCGACGCCACCAGGTGAACGCGTCCTGGTACTCGGCGATGGTCGCGTCCAGCTCGGCGTCGCCGCCCCGCGCGAGGTCGATGAACGACGGTTCGCCGTCGAAGCCCTCGGGCGTGAACGCCTGCCGGTCGAGCCCGGCCGAGAAGGACCTGCCCTCGGCCCGCAGCACCACGACCCTGACGGAGCCGGGCAGCAGCCGGCCGGCCTCGGCGAGCGCCCGCCACAGAGCGGGGCTCTGCGCGTTGCGCTTGGCGGGGTTGGTCAGCGTCACCGTGGCGATCGCGTCGTCGACGGTGAGCCGCACGCCGTCCTGGTCGAGTGCGGGACCGGGGTCGTGGGCGGGCGAAGCCATGGGGCGCCTCCGAAAGGTGCGGTCGTCGTCCCCGCCGCGCGCCGGATGGTGCGCCGTGCGACGGCAGGGCTAAGTGACTGCACAGTAACCACCCGGACGGTCGGACGACCGACCGGGTGGCCACCGTCACTTTCGGAGCCGAGGGGCCGCCCGGGACATCAGGCCGATGTGGCCTTTTTGCCCCGGGTAGCCCCGCCACGCCCTCGGAGCGTGACGCCCGACTCGCTGAGCATGCGGTGCACAAAGCCATACGAGCGGCCGGTTTCCTCGGCCAACGCCCGGATGCTCGCACCGGCGTCGTACTTCTTCTTCAGGTCTGCCGCGAGCTTGTCGCGCGCGGCGCCGGTAACCCGGCTGCCCTTCTTCAGAGTCTCGGCCACCCGTGCCTCCTCATGGGAAGTGCGCTCTGGTCTCCTCATGATCACCCCTCCAGGCCCTCATGGCCACCCATTCGGCAAGGTCGATGAGACAAGGTTGTGACGACAGGAGCGCGTCCCCACATACGGAATCCGCGATTCCAGAGAATCTCGGCCGTACCGCCGAACGGGTTTCTCCACGAAATTCCAGGTCAGAAAGGCGTCACGGCCGGGACCCCCGGCAATGGGGGCCCGGCCGCGAAATCGATGTAGGACACACCTCTTGATGAGGAGATCTCACACAGATGGTGGATCACGGATCGGCCGAATGATCCATCACCAGTGGATCATCCATTCGATCAAGCGAGAGCGACGAGATCCGCGTAGTCGGCGCCCCACAGGTCCTCGACGCCGTCCGGAAGCAGAATGATCCGTTCCGGCTGGAGCGCCTCGACGGCGCCCTCGTCGTGGGTGACCAGGACGACGGCGCCCTTGTAGGTGCGCAGCGCGCCGAGGATCTCCTCACGGCTGGCCGGGTCGAGGTTGTTGGTGGGCTCGTCCAGGAGCAGCACGTTCGCCGAGGACACCACGAGGATGGCCAGCGCGAGGCGGGTCTTCTCGCCGCCGGACAGGACACCGGCGGGCTTGTCGACGTCGTCGCCGGGGAACAGGAACGAGCCCAGGGTCTTGCGGACCTCTACGAGGTCGAGGTCGGGGTTGGCCGAGCGCATGTTCTCCAGGACGGTGCGCTCGGGGTCGAGGGTCTCGTGCTCCTGCGCGTAGTAGCCGAGCTTGAGACCGTGCCCCTCGATGACCTCGCCGGTGTCGGGTTTCTCGGCGCCGCCGAGGAGGCGGAGCAGGGTCGTCTTGCCCGCGCCGTTGAGGCCGAGGATGACGACGCGCGAGCCCTTGTCGATGGCCAGGTCGACGTCGGTGAAGATCTCCAGCGATCCGTACGACTTCGACAGCCCCTCGGCCATGAGCGGGGTCTTGCCGCACGGGGAGGGCTCGGGGAAGCGCAGCTTGGCGACCTTGTCGGACTTCCGCTCGGCCTCCAGGCCGGCCAGCAGCTTGTCCGCCCGGCGGGCCATGTTCTGCGCGGCGACGGTCTTGGTGGCCTTGGCGCGCATCTTGTCGGCCTGCGAATGCAGCGCGGACGCCTTCTTCTCCGCGTTCTGCCGCTCCCGCTTGCGGCGCTTCTCGTCGGCCTCGCGCTGCTGCTGGTAGAGCCTCCAGCCCATGTTGTAGACATCGATCTGGGAGCGGTTGGCGTCCAGGTAGAACACCTTGTTGACGACCGTCTCGACCAGGTCGGCGTCGTGGGAGATCACGATGAAGCCGCCGCGGTAGGTCCTCAGGTAGTCGCGCAGCCAGACGATCGAGTCGGCGTCGAGGTGGTTGGTCGGCTCGTCGAGCAGCAGGGTGTCCGCGTCCGAGAACAGGATCCGGGCCAGCTCGATGCGGCGGCGCTGACCGCCGGAGAGCGTGTGCAGGGGCTGGCCGAGCACCCGGTCGGGCAGGTTGAGCGCGGCGGCGATGGTGGCGGCCTCGGCCTCGGCGGAGTAGCCGCCCTTGGTGAGGAACTCGGTCTCCTGGCGCTCGTACTGCCTGAGCGCCTTCTCACGGGTGGAGCCCTGACCGTTGGCGATGCGCTGCTCGTTCTCCCGCATCTTGCGGATCAGGGTGTCCAGGCCGCGGGCGGACAGGATGCGGTCGCGGGCGAGCACGTCGAGGTCGCCGGTGCGCGGGTCCTGCGGGAGGTAGCCGACCTCGCCGGAGCGGGTGACGGCACCGCCGGCGGGCTGGCCCTCACCGGCGAGGACCTTGGTGAGGGTGGTCTTGCCTGCGCCGTTGCGGCCGACCAGGCCGATGCGGTCGCCCTTGGCGACGCGGAAGGTGGCGCTTTCGATGAGAACGCGGGCACCGGCGCGCAGCTCGATGCCGGAGGCGGAGATCACGGTCAGACTCCTGGGGCGGGTGGGAGGCGGGATGGGCGGCTGTGGAGGTTCCCGCCGTCTAGTGCACGAGGAGAATGGCCATGGGGCCAGTCTAACGGCGCCGTGCAACCGCTTTTCCTCCCGTGTTCGGGAACGCGGATCGCGAGCGTTGTCAGTGGCCGGTGCAAGACTGGACAAACAGGTCCATCGACCACCGACCATCGACCACCGGCTCACAAGGGAGTGATCGGCATGGCAGGCAACGACGACGGACGCCCGAGCGTCTACCCGACGCTGCGGTACGCGGACGCCAAGGCGGCGATCCGGCAGCTCACCCAGGCCTTCGGCTTCACCGAACTCGCGGTGTACGAGGGCGAGGACGGCTCGGTGGCCCACGCCGAGCTGGCCCAGGGCAATGGCGCGGTCATGCTCGGCTCGCAGGGCACGGGCGGCCGCTTCGACGAGGCGATGAAGGACGGGAGCACGACCGGGGTGTACGTCGTGGTGGCGGACGTCGACGCCCATCACCGGCGGGCCGTCGAACACGGCGCGGAGATCCTGATGCCCCCGACGGACCAGGACTACGGCTCGCGGGACTACATGGCCCGTGACCTGGAGGGCAACATCTGGAGCTTCGGGACGTACGCGCCGGAGGTGCGCGGGTAGTCTCCGGCGGCCACCGGTCACCGGTCCGGTCAGCTACCCCCCGTGTGGACCTGGAAGGCCGCCCTGCGGACCGCCCTGGCCAGGGCGGGGTCGGGGTGTGCGGCGGCGAGGGCGACCAGGACCTGCACGGTGCGGGGGTGGCCGACGGCGCGGACCTCGTCGAGCAGGGCCGGGACGGTGGGCTGTACCGCCGATTCCAGGTGCCGCACGAGCAGCGGGGCCTCCCCGTGGTCGGCGACGGCGGCGGCGGTGTCGACCCACAGCCAGGTGGCCTCCCGGCGGGTGAGCACCTCATGGGCGTCCTCCGGGTCGGCGCCGTCGTGCTCGGCGAGCCACAGCAGGGCGTACGGCCGCAGCGTCGGCTCGTCGACCACGCCGCTGACGTCGGGCTCGGCGGGGGCGCCGACGACGCGCAGGGCTTCGAAGGCGAGGCCGCGCAGCAGGGCGTCCTCGCCGCGGGCGGCGGCGAGCAGCTCGGCGACGGCGCTGCCGACGGGGCGGGCGGCGAGCCAGGCGCGGTATTCGGCGCGGGCGGCGTTGGGACGGAGCTGGGCGCAGCCGCGGAGCATGCCCTCGGCCGACTGCTCGATGTTGCCGGCGGGGCTCTGTGCCGCGACGCAGATCTGCTCCAGCTTGACCCAGACCGCCCAGCTACCCAGCGGGGTGAGCGTGGCGTGGCCGTCGCCGCAAGTGAGGGCGCCGACGGAGGCGAGGGCGTGCAGAGCCCATTCGAGGAGGGGGGCGAGGGGGGTGTCGGCGGTCACCTCCGGGGGCGGCGGAGCCTGCGGGGTGCCGGGCTCGAGCCGGGGGCCGTAGGGCACCTCGCAGCGCTCGGTGCGCAGTTCGGTGACGCGCTGCTCCAGCAGGTCCAGAAGCTGCGCCACGGGGACGGGTCCGGCGGAGAGCTGGAGGAAGGAGAGCACCTGGGGCATCGCGGAGACGACCTCGGCGACGACCGCGTGCTCCTCGGCGGGTTCAGGGTGGGCGAGCGACCAGGCGTCGAAGAGGGCGACCCAGCCGCGCAGCACGGCGCTGTCGTCGCGGTTCCAGGCGCGCAGCCGCCAGCCGGGGCGGGCGGTGTCGCCGTGCACCTCGACCAGTCCGGCGAGGCGCGCGGTGTCCCAGTCGGCGCGGACCTTGGCACCGGTCAGGCCCAGTTCGCGGGCCGCGTGGTCGGCGGTCGCGTCGGACAGGGTGGCCTTGCCGTCGGCGGTCGCGCTGCCCCGGCCGGGGCCGAGTGCGGAGTCGGCCCAGCGGGCGACACGGGCAGCGTCGGCCAGGCCGGAGCGTGCCATTCCGGCCAGCTCCGACCGGGCCGGTGTGCCTTCCGGGGGGCGCGGCGCGGCGCGGCGCGGACGCCGTTGATTCATCGCTGGGGGGGCGGCGGCCAGGGGTCGCGGGCGGACGAGTCGAAGCCTGGAGTCGCGCGGAATACGGGACGTCACGGGTGCAGTCTTCCGGTTGACGGTCCGAAAACCCAAACGGAATGCCCCGGCGGCCCTCCGAGACGGCGAACGCGGGGTCCGGACGCGCTGTCGGGGCACCGGAACCGGCCAGTGGTACGGCGCTAAACGGAACCTGGGGACGCGCGGTGGAGCGGTGGATGGAACGGGGGATGGAACGGGGGCGCGCCGGGGTCGCTCCGGGAGTCACACCAAGGGGGTCATGAAGCGGCGCAGGGTCTCTTCGTAGTCCGCGGGATCGGCGTTCCACATGGCGCCGTGCGGGGCGTCCTGGACGGTGTGGAGAGCGACCAGGCGCGGGTGGGTGTCGGCGAGGCGGCGGGACAGGCGCCAGGGGGCCACCGCGTCGCCGGGGCCGTGGAAGATCAGGGTGGGGACCGCCGGGCGGTGCAGGCCCGCCGTGCCCACGTCCCGGTCGGCGTGCAGCCCGGCGCGGCCCTGCGCGGCACGGACGGCGAGCGGCAGGAACATGCCCGGGGTGCGGCGGGCGGCGGCGAGGGCGCGCAGGGTGGTCTCCCAACTGAGGACCGGGGAGTCCAGGACGAGGCCCGCGATGCGCTCGCGCACGCCAGAGAGCGCGGCGGCGCGCAGGGCCATGGTGGCGCCGGTGGACCAGCCGAGCAGGACCACCTGGCGGGCGCCGTGGTCGACGGCGTAGCGGACGGCCGCGTCCACGTCGCGCCATTCGGTCTCGCCGAAGTGGTGCAGGCCGTCGGGCGAGGGCGGTGCGCCGACGTCGCCGCGGTAGGCGAGGGCGAGTACCGGGACGTTCCGACCGTGCAGGGGGGCGATCAGGTTCAGGGCGTGTTCGCGGGTGGCGGCCAGGCCGTGCACGGCGATGATCCAGGTCGGCCGGGCGCCGGGCAGGAACCAGGCCGGGAGGGGGCCGAGTTCGCCGGGGACCTCGACGTCCGTGAACTCGAGGTCGAGGGCGGTCCCCGGGTTTCCCACGTACAGGTTCGGGGTGAACCACGCCCGGTCACCGGCGTCGAGGGTGCCGTGCGTGACACGTTCGAGGCGGCGTACGACGGTGTCGGCGCCGTGCTGGGCGCTGTCGAGGACCGGGCCGACGACCGCGTGGGAGCCGTCGCCTGCGAGCCCGTACCGGCCGGGGCGCAGCGCGGCCAGATCCCGGGTGAGGGTGATCTGCCCGGCGGCGGTGCCGTGCACGGTGAGGCGGGGTTCGGTCGGCAGGGGCCGGCCGGGGGGCGCCTTGAGCGCGGCGTCGCTGGCGAGCCGACCGGCGGCGACGCTCGCCGCACCGGCCGCGAGAGCTGCGGTGACGGCGGCTGCCGTTGCTGTGACAGTGCGCATGGGGCCAGTCTCCTGGTGGAGTCCTCGGGCGGCCAGTGGGCGGGTGACAGGGGGTGACGACGCCCCGCCGAGGGCGCCTGCCGGGAACGCCCGCCGGGCCGTGAGCCATGGGTCGCTCTCGCTGCCGGTACCCCCGAACCCGCCGGGTACGCGCTCCGCCGACCGCGGGCGGCCGCCGGGGGCCACCGCAAGTACGGGTCGTGCCTCGCGTGTTGCCCGGGTCATGCGTCGCGTGTTGCCCGGGGGCCGTGCCTTCGCGTGTTGCCCGGGTCAGGACCCGTCCCGTTCGTCGGTCCGCTGCCCGTATCCGCGGAGCCGTTCCGTCACCTCCGCAAGTTGGGTCTCCGTCAGGAGCGACGGGGACCGGCCCGGCACGGAGGAGGCCGTCAGCCACAGGCGGCACATCCACTCCAACTGGGCGGTGCGGTCGTAGGCCTGGTCGAGGGAGGTGCCGTAGGTGACCGTGCCGTGGTTCTGGAGCAGGCAGCCGGTGCGGCCGGTGAGGGCGTCGAGCATGGCACGGGCGAGTTCGTCGCTGCCGTAGGCCGCGTACGGGGCGACCCGGACGGGGCCGCCGAGCGCGGCGGTCATGTAGTGGACCGGCGGGAGTTCGGGGACGAGCAGCGAGACCGCCGTCGCGTGCACGGCGTGGGTGTGGACGACGGCCCGGGCGCCGGTGTCGGCGCGGTACACGGCGAGGTGCATGGGCAGTTCGCTGGTGGGGACCAGCGTGCCGAGCACCTGCCGTCCGTCGAGGTCCACGCCGGTCATGTCGTCCGGGGCCAGTCGGTCGTAGGGCACCCCCGACGGGGTGACCAGGACCGTGTCGCCGACGCGCACCGAGACGTTGCCGGAGGTGCCGACCACCAGCCCGTCCGCGACCGTCCGCCGGGCCGTCGCGACGAGTTCCTCCCAGGCCGTCGCGGCCCGTTCCCCTGCCGCTCCGCCCACCCGTCCGACCCGCGATCGCGTCACAGTCACCGTCTCCTCACGGGCACCTCCGCGCCCCTCACGTCCCGCCGCCGCACGGCCTCGCGGCGATCCTGCCAGGGACGTCTCCGGAGAGCACCGGACCGGGCACGCAGAGGGAGCCGCCGACACCGGTTCCGGTCACCGTGAAGCCCTGCTCAGTTCATCTTCCGTTCACTCTGGTTACCTAGGTTCGTCCAGCCAATGACCTCGAACGATTGCCTGGGTAAATGGAAAGCTTCTCGCTGATCCTCGCGATTGTGGTGGTAACCGCACTCGCGTTTGATTTCACGAACGGTTTCCACGACACCGCGAACGCGATGGCAACGACCATTTCGACCGGTGCGCTCAAGCCCAAGGTGGCGGTGGCGATGTCCGCCGTCCTCAACCTTGTAGGCGCCTTCCTCTCGGTGGAGGTCGCCAACACGATCTCCAAGGGTCTCGTCGACGAGACCGGCATCCGTCCCGAGGTCATCTTCGCCGCCCTGGTCGGCGCGATCCTCTGGAACCTCATGACCTGGCTGGTCGGGCTCCCGTCCAGCTCCTCGCACGCCCTGATGGGCGGTCTGATCGGTGCCGCCGTCGCCTCGGCGGGCATCGGCGCGGTCAACGGTGACGTGCTCGTCACCAAGGTGCTCCTCCCGGCGATCGCCGCCCCGATCGTGGCCGGTCTCGCGGCGATGCTCGCGTCCCGGATGACGTACTCGCTGGGCCGCAAGGCCGACGGCAAGGCCGCCAAGAAGGGCTACCGCGCCGGGCAGATCGCCTCCGCCGGTCTGGTCTCGCTGGCCCACGGCACCAACGACGCGCAGAAGACGATGGGCATCATCACCCTCGCCCTGATCGCCGGCGGCTCGCTCGCCCCCGACTCCGACCCGCCGGTGTGGGTCATCCTGGGCGCGGGCCTGGCCATCGCGCTCGGCACCTACCTCGGCGGCTGGCGCATCATCCGCACCATGGGCAAGGGGCTGACCGACCTCCAGCCGCAGCAGGGCTTCGCCGCCCAGACCAGTGCCGCCACGGTCATTCTGGCCTCCTCCCACCTCGGCTTCTCCCTGTCCACCACGCACTCGGTCTCCGGCGCGGTGATGGGCGCGGGCCTCGGCCGCAAGGGCGGCGTGGTCCGCTGGTCCACGGCCACCCGGATGTTCGTCGCCTGGGGTCTGACGCTGCCGGCTGCCGCCCTGGTCGCGGCGCTCGCCGAGTGGGTGTGCCGCCTCGGCGACTGGGGCACGGCCCTCGTCGCGGTCTTCCTGATCGCGTCCAGCTTCGCGATCTGGCGGATCTCCCGCCGCGAGGTCGTCGACCACACCCACGTCGTCGGCGCCGACCCCGACACCGACGCCGAGGGGGCCGGGCAGTCCGAGCCGGCCGGTGTGGTCACCACGGCGATGGCCGCCGTATCGCCGCCCCCCGTGGGCGTGACCGAGGACGTGAGCGAGGGCGTGACCGAGGACCTGGCGGCCACCGTCCCGGCCCCGGCCACCACCCCCGACCCCAAGGCCCCGTCGGCCGCCACCACCGTCTGAACCCGCGCACCGGGTACGAAGAAAGCGAACCTCCATGAGCATCGACTGGGCAGCACTCGGCTCCGTCTTCGGCATCAGCCTCGTGGTCACGGTGGCCCTGGTGGGCCTGTTCACCCTCGGCATCGTCGGCCTCTCCCGTCAGGAGCGGGCCGTCGCCCAGGGCGGCTCCGCGGGCCTCGCGGTCACCGGCGCGTACGCGTGCTTCGCGGCCTGCGCGGCGGCCGTGGCGTACGGGATCTACCTGATCGTCGCCTGATCCACCTGATCGTCGTCGCCTGACCACCGCGCACCCGTGAGGCGGGGCGCCGGACGGACTCGAACCGTCCCGCGCCCCGCCTTCGCGTGTGCCGGCGCATACCACCCGTGTGTGGGCCTTCGCACACTCCCCCGTCGCAGGTCAACGCCAGGTTGACGGGTGTTCGCGGGCCGTGGTGGACTTCCGAGGCCATCTACGGCGGCAGGAGAGGAAGCCCGGTGCGAATCCGGCGCGGTCCCGCCACTGTGACCGGGGAACAGGACCCTCGGGAGCCAGGAACTCTCACCGCCGGACTCTTCGAACCAGGGCGTGGACACCCTGAGTGAGGACATGACGCGATGCCCGGCTGCCGATCGACGTTGAGTACCAGGTACTTCCCTGGCGTCCCTGACTTCCCTGGCGTCCCTGACCGTGTGACCGGCTGAGCCCATGCGTGCCGGACGCGTCTTCGCGTACGGCGCCGCCGCCGGCCTTCTCGGCGACCTCCTTCTCGGCGATCCGCGCCGCGGACACCCGGTCGCCGTGTTCGGCCGTGCCGCCGGTGCCGTGGAACGGGTGCTGTGGCGGGACCACCGGGGGTGGGGCGCGCTGCACACCGTCGTGTGCGCCGGTGGCGCCGCCGCCCTCGGCTCGGCCGCCGCGCAGGCCGTACGCCGCTCCCCCGCCGCCTCCGTCGCGCTGACCGGCGCGGCCACCTGGGCCGTGGTGGGCGGCACTTCGCTGGCCCGCGAGGCGGGTGCCATCGGGCGGGCCCTGGAGGCGGGCGACGTCGAGGCGGCGCGGGCGCGGCTGCCGCACCTGTGCGGGCGGGACCCGCAGGCACTGGACGCCGACGGGATCGCGCGGGCCGTCGTGGAGTCCGTCGCCGAGAACACCTCGGACGCGGTCGTGGGCGCCCTGGTGTGGGGCGCCGCCGGCGGGGTGCCGGGGCTGCTCGGCTTCCGGGCCGTCAACACGCTGGACGCCATGGTCGGCCACAAGTCCCCCAAGTACCGCCGCTACGGCTGGGCCTCGGCCCGCCTCGACGACCTCGCGGGCTGGCCGGGCGCCCGCCTGACCGCCGTCCTGACCATCGTCGCCGGCGGCGATCCGCGGGGCGCGGCACGAGCCTGGCGCGCGGACGCGCCACGGCACCCGAGCCCCAACGCCGGGCCCGTGGAGGCCTCGTTCGCGGGCGCCCTGGGCGTGCGGCTCGGCGGGACGCTGTCCTACGGCGGGCGCGTCGAGCACCGGCCCGTCCTCAACGGGGCGGCGGGACGCGCGGTCCGGGCCGGTTGCGGCGACATCGACCGGGCGGTACGCCTCTCCCGGCGCGTGGGCTGGCTGGCGCTGGGCGTGTGCGCGGGCGCGCGGCTGCTCGTGCGCGGGGCCGCCGGGAAGCGCCTGGCTGCCGGGACGCACCTGGCCGTCAGGAAGCACCTGGCCGTCGGGAAAGGACGTACGTCATGAACGGTGGCCTCCTCGTCGCCGGCACCACCTCCGACGCCGGCAAGAGCGTCGTCACCGCCGGGATCTGCCGCTGGCTGGTGCGCCAGGGCGTCAAGGTCGCGCCCTTCAAGGCGCAGAACATGTCGCTCAACTCCTTCGTGACCCGCGAGGGCGCCGAGATCGGCCGGGCGCAGGCCATGCAGGCCCAGGCCTGCCGCGTGGAGCCGACCGCGCACATGAACCCGGTGCTGCTCAAGCCCGGCGGGGAGCGCAGCAGCCAGGTCGTGCTGCTCGGCAGGCCGGTCGGCGAGATGAGCGCGCGCGGCTACCACGGCGGGCGCCAGGAGCGGTTGCTCGGCACGGTGCTCGACTCCCTGGCCGAGCTGCGCGGCACGTACGACGCGGTGATCTGCGAGGGAGCGGGCAGTCCCGCCGAGATCAACCTGCGCCGCACCGACATCGTGAACATGGGGATCGCCCGGGGCGCCCGGCTCCCCGTCCTGGTCGTCGGCGACATCGACCGCGGGGGCGTCTTCGCCTCCTTCTTCGGCACGGTGGCGCTGCTGGCGCCCGAGGACCAGGCGCTGGTCGCCGGGTTCCTCGTCAACAAGTTCCGTGGCGACGCAACCCTGCTGGAGCCGGGGCTGGACATGCTGCACGGCCTCACCGGACGGCGGACGTACGGCGTCCTGCCCTTCCAGCACGGTCTCGGCATCGACGAGGAGGACGGGCTGCGCGTCTCCCTGCGGGGGACGGTGCGGGAGTCGGCCGTCGCCCCGCCGGTCGGCGAGGACGTGCTGCGGGTCGCCGTCTGCGCCGTCCCGCTGATGTCCAACTTCACGGACGTGGACGCGCTGGCCGCCGAACCGGGCGTCGTGGTGCGGTTCGTGGACCGGCCCGAGGAGCTGGCCGACGCCGACCTGGTGATCGTGCCGGGGACGCGCGGGACGGTACGGGCGCTGGAGTGGCTCCGGGAGCGGCGGCTCGCGGACGCGATCGCCCGCAGGGTGGCCGAGGACCGGCCCGTGCTCGGGATCTGCGGCGGTTTCCAGCTTCTCGGCGAGCACATCGAGGACGAGGTGGAGTCGCGCGCCGGGCACGTGGACGGGCTCGGGCTGCTGCCCGTGCGGGTGCGGTTCGCCCGCGAGAAGACCCTCACGCGCCCGGTGGGCGAGGCCCTCGGCGAACGCGTCGAGGGGTACGAGATCCACCACGGGGTCGCCGAAATCCATGCGGGGGAAGCCTTCTTGGACGGCTGCCGGGTCGGCCGGACCTGGGGCACGCACTGGCACGGTTCGCTGGAGTCGGACGGCTTCCGGCGGGCGTTCCTGCGCGAGGTGGCCGCCGCCGCGGGCCGCCGCTTCGTGCCGGCGCCCGACACCTCCTTCGCCGCGCTGCGCGAGGAGCAGCTCGACCGGCTCGGCGACCTGATCGAACACCACGCGGACACCGACGCGCTGTGGCGGCTCATCGAGTCCGGCGCGCCACAAGGACTGCCCTTCATTCCACCGGGAGCGCCCGCATGAGCACAGTGTTGTTGTTGTCGACCGCCGACACGGATCTGCTGGCGGCCCGTGCGTCTCGGGCCGCCTACCGGATCGGCAACCCGACCCGGGTCGACGTGACGCAGGAACTGCCGGGGCTGGTCGAGGGCGCGGACCTCGCCGTCGTGCGCCTGCTCGGCGGCAAGCGCGCCTGGGAGGACGGGCTGGCCGCGCTGAAGGCGTCCGGAATCCCCACCGTGCTGCTCGGCGGCGAGAGCGTGCCGGACGCGGAGCTGATGGCCGAGTCGTCGGTGCCGGCCGGGGTGGTGGCCGAGGCCCTGCGCTATCTCGTCGAGGGCGGCCACGACAACCTCACCCAGCTCGCCCGGTTCCTGTCGGACACGGTGCTGCTGACCGGCGAGGGCTTCGACGAGCCGCGGAAGATGCCGGAGTACGGCGTCCACGGCGAGCGGACGATCGTGGGGGGCCGCCCGACGGTCGGCGTGCTCTTCTACCGCGCCCACCAGCTCAGCGGCAACACCGCCTTCGTCGACACGCTGTGCGACGCGATCGAGGCGCGCGGCGCCAACGCGCTGCCCGTGTACTGCGGTTCGCTGCGCGGCGCGGACCCCGGGCTGTACGAGCTGCTGGGCCGGGCCGACGCCCTGGTCGCCACCGTCCTCGCGGCCGGCGGCACGCACGCCTCGCAGGCGTCGGCGGGCGGCGACGAGGAGGCCTGGGACATCGGGACGCTGGCCGACCTGAACATCCCGGTGCTGCAAGGTCTCTGCCTGACCTCCTCCCGGGCCGCCTGGGAGGCCTCCGCCGCCGCGCTCTCCCCCATGGACGCGGCGATGCAGGTGGCCATCCCGGAGTTCGACGGACGGCTGATCACGGTGCCGTTCTCCTTCAAGGAGCAGGGGCCGGACGACGTGCCGGTGTACGTCGCCGACCCCGGGCGGGCCGGCCGCGTCGCCGGGATCGCCGTGCGGCACGCGGCGCTCGGGCACAAGGCGAACGCCGACAAGAAGCTCGCGCTGGTCTTCACGGCGTATCCGACCAAGCACTCCCGGGTCGGCAACGCGGTCGGCCTCGACACCCCGGCGTCCGCGATCCGCGTCCTGGACGCGCTGCGGGACGCGGGGTACTCCCTCACCGAGTACCCGTCCGGCGGCGACGAGTTGATCCACCGGCTCATCGAGGCCGGCGGTCACGACGTGGAGTGGCTGACGGAGGACCAACTGGCCGCCGCGCCCGCGCGGGTGCCGCTGGCCGACTACCGGGCGTGGTTCGAGAAGCTGGACCCGGAACTGCGCGACGGCATGCGGGAGGCGTGGGGCGAGCCGCCGGGTTCGCTGTACGTGGACGGGGACGACATCGTGCTCGCGTCGCTCCAGTTCGGGAACGTCGTGGTCATGATCCAGCCGCCGCGCGGCTTCGGCGAGAACCCGATCGCGATCTACCACGACCCGGACATGCCGCCGTCGCACCACTACATGGCCGCGTACCGCTGGCTGGAGAACAGTTTCGGCGTCGACGCGATCGTGCACATGGGCAAGCACGGCACGATGGAGTGGCTGCCGGGCAAGGGCCTCGGACTGAGCGGCGGCTGCGCGCCCGACGCCGTACTGGGCGACCTGCCGCTGATCTACCCGTTCATCGTCAACGACCCGGGCGAGGGCACCCAGGCCAAGCGGCGCGGGCACGCCACGGTGGTCGACCACCTCGTCCCGCCGATGGCGCGCGCCGACACCTACGGCGACCTGGCCAAGCTGGAGCAGTTGCTCGACGAGTACGCGCTCGTCTCCGACCTGGACCCGACTAAGGTGCCGGCCGTCCGCGCGCAGATCTGGACTCTGGTCAAGGCGGCCGAGCTGCATCACGACCTGCACGTGGACGACCAGCCGGACGACGAGGCGTTCGACGAGTTCGTCATGCACATCGACGGCTATCTGTGCGAGATCAAGGACGTGCAGATCCGCGACGGCCTGCACATCCTGGGCGGCGGCCCGGTCGGCGAGCCGCGCGTCAACCTGGTGCTTGCGGTGCTGCGCGCCTCGCAGGTGTGGGGCGGACAGGCGAACGCGCTGCCGGGGCTGCGGGCCTCGTTTGCGGAGCACTTCGGGCTGGTGGAGAAGGAGTTGCTGGCCGAGCCGGGCGCCCCGGTGAAGGTGCCGGTGGAGCTGACGGAGCTGGTGGACGGTCCGGCGCGGTCGGCGGCCGACGCGGTCGACCTGCTGGAGCAGCTCTGCCGGCGGGTCGCGGAGGGGATGGAGGCGCGGGACTGGGACCGGGCGGCCGTACCGGGCCTGGCACGGGAGGTGCTGGGCGCCGAACTGCCCGCCGCGGTCGCGGTGCTGGAGTTCGCCTGCGCGGAGGTCGTGCCGCGGCTCGCCCGTACGACGGACGAGATCGGGCACATCCTGCGGGCGCTGGACGGGGGTTACGTTCCGGCGGGACCGTCGGGTTCGCCCACGCGCGGGCTGGTCAACGTGCTTCCGACCGGGCGGAACTTCTACTCCGTCGACCCCAAGGCGATTCCGTCCCGGCTGAGCTGGGAGGTCGGGCAGTCGCTGGCGGAGTCGCTGGTGCAGCGGTATCTGCAGGACACGGGTGAGTACCCGAAGTCCGTCGGCCTCACGGTGTGGGGTACGTCGGCGATGCGCACCCAGGGTGACGACATCGCGGAGATCCTCGCGCTGCTGGGCTGCCGTCCGGTGTGGGACGACGCGTCGCGCCGGGTGACGGGCTTCGAGGTGGTGCCGGTGGCGGAGCTGGGCCGGCCGCGCGTCGACGTCACGGTGCGCATCTCGGGCTTCTTCCGGGACGCGTTCCCGCACGTGGTGGGGCTGATCGACGACGCGGTACGGGCGGTGGCGGAGCTGGACGAGCCCGCCGAGTCCAACTACGTGCGGGCGCATGTGGAGGAGGACGCGGCGGAACACGGCGACCGGCGCCGGGCGACCTCCCGCATCTTCGGCTCCAAGCCGGGCGCGTACGGCGCCGGTCTGCTGCCGCTGATCGACGCCCGCAACTGGCGCAGCGACGCGGACCTCGCCGAGGTGTACGCGGTGTGGGGCGGTTACGCCTACGGGCGCGGGCTCGACGGACGGGCGGCGCGCGGCGACATGGAGACGGCGTTCCGGCGGATCGCGGTGGCGGCGAAGAACGTCGATACGCGTGAGCACGACCTCGTCGACGCCGACGACTACTTCCAGTACCACGGCGGCATGGTGGCGATGGTGCGCCATCTGACGGGTGAGAGCCCGGAGGCGTACGTGGGTGACTCCGCCACGCCGGACCAGGTGAAGACGCGCACCTTGGGCGAGGAGACGCACCGGGTCTTCCGCGCGCGGGTCGTCAATCCACGGTGGATGGCGGCCATGCGGCGGCACGGCTACAAGGGTGCCTTCGAGATGGCGGCCACCGTGGACTACCTCTTCGGGTACGACGCCACGGCCGGGGTCGTGGACGACTGGATGTACGAGAAGCTCAGCGTCGAGTACGTCTTCGACGCGGAGAACAGGGACTTCATGAAGAAGTCCAACCCGTGGGCCTTGCGCGGCATCACGGAAAGACTACTGGAGGCGTCCGACCGCGGCCTGTGGGCTGAGCCGGACCAGGAAACCCTGGACCGGCTCCGGGCGACCTACCTCGAGCTTGAGGGAGATCTGGAGGGAGACGCGTGATCTCCCTGGAAATCCCCGCGAGTGCGGGGAGCACACCAGCACACCGCCTACCGCTGGCGACACGGCAGGACCATCCCCGCGTCGGCGGGGAGCATGCCTCGACCATGACGGCTCTGTGGCCCCGCCGCGAGTGGTCTTGGCACGATTCCCTCGAAGGAGTGATCACCGCGTGAGCACGCCCTATCCCTTCACCGCCCTGGTCGGACAGGAAGACCTCCGCCTGGCCCTGCTTCTGAATGCGGTCAGCCCGGCCGTCGGCGGTGTGCTGGTTCGTGGTGAGAAGGGCACCGCGAAAAGCACGGCCGTGCGGGCGCTGTCGGCGCTGATGCCGGAGGTGGACGTCGTCTCCGGGTGCCGCTTCTCCTGTGCCCCCGACTCCCCCGACCCGGGCTGCCCGGACGGCCCGCACGAGCCGGGTGCGTTCGCCTCGCGCCCGGCTCGCATGGTCGAGCTGCCCGTCGGCGCCTCCGAGGACCGGCTGGTGGGCGCGCTGGACATCGAGCGGGCGCTGGCGGAGGGCGTGAAGGCCTTCGAGCCGGGGCTGCTGGCCGACGCACACCGCGGGATCCTGTACGTCGACGAGGTCAACCTGCTCCACGACCACCTCGTGGACCTGCTGTTGGACGCCGCCGCGATGGGTGCCTCCTACGTCGAGCGTGAGGGCGTGTCCGTGCGGCACGCCTCGAAGTTCCTGCTTGTCGGGACCATGAATCCGGAAGAGGGGGAACTGAGGCCACAACTGCTCGACCGGTTCGGGCTCACCGTCGAGGTCGCCGCCTCGCGCGAGGCCGACCAGCGGGTCGAGGTCGTGCGGCGCCGACTGGCCTACGACGACGATCCGGGCGGTTTCGCCGCGCGCTGGGCCGACGAGGAGGCCGCCGTACGGGCGCGGATCGTGGCGGCGCGAGAGCTGCTGCCGTCGGTGCGCCTGGGCGACGGGGCGCTGCGGCAGATCGCGGCGACGTGCGCGGCCTTCGAGGTGGACGGCATGCGGGCCGACATCGTCATGGCGCGCACGGCGACCGCGCTGGCGGCCTGGGCCGGGCGGACGGACGTGCTCGCGGAGGATGTGCGGCAGGCCGCGTTGCTCGCGCTGCCCCACCGGCGGCGGCGCAATCCGTTCGACGCCCCGGGGCTGGACGAGGACAAGCTGGACGAGACGCTGGAGGAGTTCAGCGGGCAGAACGGGGATGAGGGCGAGGACGATCCGGACCCGGGTCCCGGCGGCGGTCCCGGTGGGCAGCCCGAGCCCGATGACGCGCCCCAGGGCGACACCGCCGCGCGGCCCGAGGCCGGGGAGGGCGGCGAACCCCAACCTTCCGGCGGTACCGGCGAGCGGTCTCCCGCGCGCGCTGCTGAGCCGTTCCGGACCAAAGTGCTCAGCGTGCCCGGGCTTGGACAGGGAGCTGCCGGACGTCGTTCGCGGGCGCGGGCCGAGCAGGGGCGGACCACGGGCGACCGGCGTCCGCGAGGTGCGCTGACGAAGCTGCATCTGGCGGCCACCGTGCGGGCTGCGGCGCCGCACCAGCGGACGCGGGGGCGCCGCGGGCCCGGGCTCGTGGTGCGCCGGGACGATCTGAGGCAAGCGGTGCGTGAAGGTCGCGAATCCAACCTCGTGCTTTTCGTCGTCGACGCCTCCGGGTCGATGGCCGCGCGGCAGCGGATGAGCGCGGTGAAGGGCGCCGTGCTGTCGCTCCTGCTGGACGCCTATCAGCGGCGGGACAAGGTGGGGCTGGTGACCTTCCGGGGTTCGGCCGCTGATGTGGCGCTGCCGCCGACGTCCTCGGTGGACGCGGCCGCCGCCCGGCTGGAGTCGTTGCCGACCGGTGGCCGTACGCCGCTCGCGGCCGGGCTGCTGCGCGCCCACGAGGTGTTGCGTGTAGAGCGGTTGCGGGATCCGGCTCGTCGGCCGCTGCTGGTCGTCGTGACGGACGGCCGGGCAACGGGCGGTCCTGAGCCGGTGGCGCTGTCGGGGCGTGCGGCGCGGCTGTTCGCGGCCGAGGGGGTCGCCTCGGTGGTCGTGGACTGCGAGTCGGGGCCGGTGCGGCTGGGGCTCGCCGGGCAGCTCGCCGGTGAGCTGGGCGGTACGGCGGTGACGCTGGACGAGTTGCGGGCGGACTCGATCGCCGGTCTGGTCAAGGACGTTCAGGGCAGCAGGAGGGCCGCGTAATGCCGAAGGGGCAGCCGAGTGTCGTACCGGACGACGGTTTGACCACCCGGCAGCGGCGCAACCGGCCGCTGGTCGTGGTGCACACGGGCGTCGGGAAGGGCAAGTCCACCGCCGCGTTCGGGCTGGCGCTGCGCGCCTGGAACCAGGGGTGGCCGATCGGGGTGTTCCAGTTCGTCAAGTCGGCCAAGTGGAAGGTCGGCGAGGAGAACGCGCTGCGGGTGCTCGGTGCCAGTGATGAGGGCGGCAGCGTCGACTGGCACAAGATGGGCGAGGGCTGGTCCTGGGTTCAGCGCGACGCGCAGATGGACAACGAGGAGAAGGCCCGGGAGGGCTGGGAGCAGGTCAAGCGGGACCTGGCCGCCGAGACGTACAAGCTTTACGTGCTGGACGAGTTCGCGTATCCGATGCACTGGGGGTGGGTCGACACCGACGAGGTGGTGTCGGTGCTGCGTGAGCGGCCCGGGACCCAGCATGTCGTGATCACCGGGCGGAACGCGCCCGACACCCTCGTGGGGTTCGCCGATCTCGTCACCGACATGTCCAAGGTCAAGCACCCGATGGATGCCGGTCAGAAGGGGCAGAGGGGCATCGAGTGGTGACCCCTTCCGTCCCCAGGCTGGTCGTCGCCGCGCCCTCATCGGGCAGCGGCAAGACCACCGTCGCCACGGGGTTGATGGCCGCGCTGGCGGGGCGCGGGTTCGCCGTGTCGCCGCACAAGGTCGGGCCCGACTACATCGATCCCGGGTACCACGCGCTCGCCACCGGGCGGGTGGGCCGCAACCTCGACGCGTACCTGTGCGGGCCCGAGCTGGTCGGGCCGCTGTTCCTGCACGGGGCGCGCGGGTGCGACATCGCCGTGGTCGAGGGCGTGATGGGGCTGTACGACGGTGCCGCGGGCGAAGGTGAACTGGCGTCCACCGCCCAGGTCGCCAAGCTGCTGCGGGCGCCGGTCGTGCTGGTCGTGGACGCGTCGTCGCAGTCGCGGTCGGTGGCGGCGCTGGTGCACGGGTTCGTGAGCTGGGACCCGGAGGTGCGGGTCGGGGGCGTGATCCTGAACAAGGTCGCCTCGGACCGGCACGAGGTGCTGCTGCGGGAGGCGTTGGACTCCGTCGGGGTGCCGGTGCTGGGGGTGTTGCGGCGGGCGCCACAGGCCGATGTGCCGTCCCGGCACCTTGGGCTGGTTCCTGTTGCCGAGCGGGGCTCGCGGGCGGTGGAGGCGGTTGCGGCGATGGCCGCGCAGGTGGCCGACGGGTGTGATCTGGAGGCGTTGGTCGGGCTGGCGCGGGGGGCGGGGGCGCTTGGTTGTGCGGCTTGGGATGCGGGTGAGGTTCTTGGTTCTTCGCCCCCGCCGCCCCTTCCCGTCCCGTCCCTGGGGGCTGCGCCCCCAGACCCCCCTGTCGGCCTGCGGCCTCGTCCTCAAGCGCCGGACGGGCTGAAGAAGCAGGTTGCCTTGGCCGGTGGGGCTGCGTTCACCTTCTCCTATGCCGAGCACTCCGAACTGCTCGCCGCTGCCGGGGCCGAGGTCGTCGTCTTTGATCCGTTGCGGGACGAGGAGCTGCCCGAGGGGACGGGCGGGCTGGTCCTCGGTGGGGGGTTTCCCGAGGTGTACGCCGCTGAGTTGTCGGCCAACGACGGGCTGCGGAAGTCCGTCGCCGAGCTGGTGGTGAGCGGTGCTCCCGTCGCGGCCGAATGTGCCGGGCTGCTGTATCTGTGCCGGGAGCTGGACGGGTTGCCGATGTGCGGGGTGCTGGACGCGTCCGCTCGGATGTCGCAGCGGCTGACCCTGGGTTACCGGGACGCCGTGGCCGTGTCCGACAGTGCGCTGGCCGTGGCGGGTACGCGGATGCGGGGGCACGAGTTCCACCGGACGGTCGTGGAGCCGGGGGCCGGGGCGGCGCCGGCCTGGGGTGTGCGGGCGCCCGAGCGGCGCGTCGAGGGATTTGTGGAGCGCGGTGTGCACGCGAGCTATCTGCACACGCACTGGGCGTCCGAGCCCGGTGTCGCCCGTCGGTTCGTGGAGAGGTGCCGGACGTCATGAGCAGCAGGCTGATCGGGGTGGGGGTCGGGCCCGGGGATCCCGAGCTGGTGACCGTCAAGGGTGTGAACGCGCTGCGGGCCGCCGATGTCGTCGTCGTACCCGTGATGGACACTGGCGAGCGCGGGCGGGCCGAGGCGACCGTGCTGCACTACGTGGGCGCCGAGAGGGTCGTACGGGTCGTGTTCGCGTTGAACGAGCGCACCGACCGGGCGCGGCGCGAGGCGGCCTGGGACGCGGCCGGGGAGCGGGTTGCCGGGCTGCTGCGGGAGTACCCGAGCGTTGCCTTCGCGACCATCGGGGATCCAAACGTGTACTCGACCTTCACCTACCTCGCGCAGACCGTGGGCGCGCTCGTGCCGGGCACCGTCGTGGAGACCGTGCCGGGGATCACCGCCATGCAGGATCTCGCGGCGCGGTCGGGGGCCGTACTGACCGAGGGCACCGAGCCGTTGACGCTGGTGCCGGTGACCGCGGGGGCCGCCGTGCTCAAGGAGGCGTTGCACGGGCCCGGCACGGTCGTCGCCTACAAGTTCGGCCGGCAGGCGGCGGAGGTGGCCGAGGCGCTGCGGGAGAGCGGGCGGCTGGACGACGCGGTGTGGGGGTCGGCGCTGGGGCTGCCGGAGGAATCCGTACGGGCGGCGGACGAGCTGGACGGGGCGCCGCTGCCCTATCTGTCGACGCTCATCGCGCCCGCCCGGCGCGAGGGCGGGCGGGGCGGCAAGCTGTGAGCGGCCGTGGCTCAGTCGGCGATGCCCACCACCAGCCAGATGAACGCCGCTCCCGCGATCGTGCACAGCAGGGTCGAGCGGGCGGGGTGCTCGTGGTGGGCCTCGGGCAGGATCTCGGCCGCGGCGAGATAGAGGAGTACGCCGCCGAAGAGGCCGAGATAGGCGCCGAGCGCGCCCTCCGGGATCGTGAACAGGAGGGTGGAGGCCGCGCCGACGACGGGGGCCAGCGCGTCGGCGACCAGCATCGCGATCGCGCGGCGGCGGGCGTTCCCGTACAGGCTGGTCAGCGTGTAGGTGTTGAAGCCGTCGGCGAAGTCGTGGGCGATCACGGCCAGCGCCACCGCCGTGGCCATGCCGCCGCCGACCTGGAAGGCGGCGCCGATCGCCACGCCGTCCATCGCGCTGTGTCCGACCATCGCGGCGGCGGCCGTCAGGCCCACCTCGGGCGAACGGTGTCCGTGCTCGTCGGCGCCGTGCGCAGCGCGGCGGGCGGCCAACAGGCGTTCCACCAGGTGCGCGAGCAGGAATCCGGCGACGAAGAGCAGCAGTGCCGCGGGCACGCCGAACACCTCGTCGCCCGCCGCCTCGAGCGCCTCCGGCAGCAGGTCGAGGCCGACCACGCCCAGCATCAGGCCGCCGGCCAGGCCCAGGACCAGGTGGCGCCGGTCGGTCACGCGCTGTGCCGTCCAGCCGCCGGCCAGCGTCATCAGGAACGCGCCGAGCGCGACGAAGACCGCCATGGGCCCTTGGTATCCGATCACCCCGCGTTCACGCGCGTCCGACAGCAGCAACCGCAGTAAATATGCGCAGGATGCGCAGGAGAGGACCGAAAACGATGGATTCCGTGGGTTCTGTAGGTTCCGTGGGCTCCGTGGGGTCCACGGTTTCCGGCGCCGACGCCGACGCCGAGGCGCGGGGCGGTCGGGTGACCTTCGTCGGTGCCGGGCCCGGCGCCGCCGATCTGCTGACGTTTCGCGCCGCGCGTGCCATCGCCGAGGCCGACGTGGTGATCTGGGCGGCGAGCCTGGTCCAGGCGGAGGTCCTCCAGCACGCGCGGGAGGGCGCCGAGGTGCTGGACTCGGCGACGATGTCGCTGGAGGACGTCGTCGCCGTCTACCGGCGGGCCCGGGAGGAAGGGCTGCGGGTGGCCCGTATCCACTCGGGCGACCCGGCGCTGTGGGGCGGTACCCAGGAGCAGCTCGACCGGTGCGCGGAGCTCGGCATCGCGACCGAGATCGTGCCCGGTGTCTCGGCCTTCTCCGCGGTCGCCGCGCTCGCGCGGCGGGAGCTGACGATCCCGGAGGTCGCGCAGTCCGTGGTCCTCACCCGGCTCGGCGGCGGCAAGACGCCGATGCCGCCCGGGGAGGAGGTCCGCGAGTTCGCGAAGCACGGCACCACCATGGCGATCTTCCTGTCGGCGGCCCGCAGCGGTCAGTTGGTGCGGGAGCTGCTGGAGGGCGGTTATCCGACCGAGACGCCGGTCGTCGTCGCGTACCAGGCCACCTGGCCCGAGGAGCTGGTCGTGCGGTGCACGATCGGGACGCTGGAGGAGACGGTCAAGGAGCACAGGCTCTGGAAGCACACCCTGTTCCTGGTCGGCCCGGCCCTCGACGCGCACGGTACCCGCTCGCACCTGTACCACCCGGGGCACTTCCACGGCTATCGCAAGGCCGACCCCGAGGCGCGCCGTGAGTTGCGTTCGCGGGGTGCGAGCACGTGATCACCGTGGTCGGGACGGGGACCGGCGCGGCGACCGCCGGGGACTTCGCCGCCGGGGATGTCGCCGCCGGTGCGGAGCTGGTCGTCGGCGGGCGGCGGCATCTGGACGCCGTACGGCTGCCGGAGGGGGCCGAGACGGTCGTCCTCGGGGCGTTGGCCCCTGCCCTCGACACGGTCGCCGAGTATGTCGCGAAGGAGCGGCCGGTGGTCGTGCTGGCCTCCGGCGACCCGGGGTTCTTCGGGATCGTGCGGGCGCTGGCCGAGCGGTTCGGGCCGGAGCGGCTCGACGTCCGGCCCGGTGTCTCCTCCGTCGCCGCCGCCTTCGCGCGGGCCGGGCTGCCGTGGGACGACGCCGTGGTGGCCAGCGCGCACGGGCGGGACCTGCGGACGGCGGTGAACCTGTGCCGGGCGCACCCGAAGGTCGCCGTGCTGACGGGGCCGGGGGCCGGTCCCGCGGAGCTGGGGGCCGCGCTTCGGGGCGAGGCGCGGGTGCTCGTCGTCGCCCGTGCGCTGGGCTCGGCCGAGGAGCACGTGGAGCGGGTGACGCCCGCCGAGGCCGCCGTCCGGGACTGGGGGGCGGCGGTGAGCGTGGTGCTGTGCCTGGACGAGGCTCGGGTGCTGGGGCCGGTGCGGACCGTCGCGGGGCGGGGCTGCGGGCCCGCCGGGTGGGCGCTGGACGAGGACGCGTTCGCGCACCGGGACTCGATGATCACCAAGTTCGAGGTGCGGGCGCTGGCGCTGGCCCGGCTCGGCCCCCGCCCCGGCGACCTGGTGTGGGACGTCGGTGCGGGGTCCGGGTCCGTGGCCGTGGAGTGCGCGCGGCTGGGCGCCGCCGTCACCGCCGTCGAGAGGACGCCGGACGGTGTCGGGCGGGTCCGCGCCAACGCCGTCGCGCACGGCGTCGACGTACGGGTGGTGCACGGGGCGGCGCCCGCGGTGCTGTCGGAGCTGAACGACGACCCCGACCCCGATGCCGTCTTCGTGGGCGGTGGTGGAGGCGAACTGCCCGCGATCGTCGCCGAGTGCGCGCGGCGGGCCCGGCGCGCGGTGGTCGTCGCCGTGGCCGCGCTCGACCGGGTGCCGGCGGCCCGCGAGGCGCTGCTCGCGGCAGGGCTCGAGTGCGGCGGGGTGCTGTTGCAGTCGTCCCGGCTCGCGCCGCTGCCGGGGGACGTGACCCGGCTCGCGGCCACCAATCCCGTCTTCCTGCTGTGGGGCGTGAGGCCGCACAGCCGTACCGAAGGAGTCTCCCCTTGATCGGCCTCATCTCCGCCACGGCGGCGGGAGCGGCGGCGCGGGACCGGCTGGCCGCGGCGTGGCCGGACCGCACGCGGGTGTACGAGGGTCCCGTCGCGGACGCCGTACGGTCCGCGTTCGCCGAGTGCGAGCGGCTCGTGTGCTTCCTGGCCACGGGGGCCGTGGTCCGGCTCGTGGCGCCGCTGCTGGACGACAAGCGCACCGACCCGGGTGTGGTGTGCGTCGACGAGGGCGGGCGGTTCGCCGTGTCGCTGGTCGGCGGGCACGGGGGCGGTGCCAACGAACTCGCCCGCGCCGTCGGCGAGGTACTGGGCGCCGAGCCGGTGGTGACGACGGCGACGGACGCCGTGGGCCTGCCCGGCCTGGACACGCTCGGGCTGCCCGTGGAGGGCGACGTCGCCGGGGTCTCGCGGGCCCTGCTGGACGGTGTGCCGGTGGCTCTGCGCGCGGAGGTGGGCTGGCCGCTGCCGCCGCTGCCGGTGACGACCGAAGGCGCGGACGGGGCGTACTCGATCCGGTTGACGGACCGGCTGGTGGAGCCGGCCGGGCGCGAGGCCGTCCTGCGTCCGCCGTCCCTGGTCGTCGGCGTCGGCGCCTCCAGGGGCGCGCCGGTGGACGAGGTGCTCGGGCTGGTGGAGGACGCCCTGCGCGAGGCGGGGCTGTCCGCGGCGTCGGTCGCGGAACTGGCCACTGTGGACGCCAAGGCCGGGGAGCCGGGGATCGTCGGGGCCGCCGAGCGGCTGGGCGTGCCCCTGGTGACGTATCCCGCCGAGGCGCTGGCAGGTGTCGAGGTGCCCAACCCCTCCGACGCCCCGCTCGCGGCCGTGGGCACTCCGTCGGTCGCGGAGGCGGCGGCGCTGGTGCGCGGGGGCGAACTCCTCGTGCCGAAGCGGAAGTCGGCGGCGGTTCCCGCGATGGCGACCTGCGCGGTCGTACGGCGTCCCGGGCGCGGGCGGCTCGCGGTGGTCGGGCTCGGGCCCGGCGCCCGGGACCTGGTGACGCCGCGGGCGCGGGCGGAGCTGCGGCGCGCCTCGGTGCTGGTCGGCCTGGACCAGTACGTCGACCAGATCCGCGACCTGCTGCGGCCCGGCACGCGGGTCCTCGAGTCGGGACTCGGCGCCGAGGAGGAGCGGGCCCGGACGGCGGTCGAGGAGGCCCGGCGCGGGCACGCGGTCGCGCTGATCGGCAGCGGGGACGCCGGGGTGTACGCCATGGCCTCGCCCGCGCTGGCCGAGGCGTCCGACGACATCGACGTGGTCGGGGTGCCGGGCGTGACGGCGGCGCTGGCGGCCGGGGCGATCCTGGGCGCGCCGCTCGGCCACGACCACGTGTCGATCAGCCTGTCCGACCTGCACACGCCGTGGGAGGTCATCGAGCGGCGGGTGCGGGCGGCGGCCGAGGCAGACCTCGTGGTGACGTTCTACAACCCGCGCAGCCGGGGCCGCGACTGGCAGTTGCCCGAGGCGCTCGCGATCCTCGCGGCGCACCGGGAGCCGACGACGCCGGTGGGTGTCGTGCGCAACGCGTCGCGTGCCGACGAGTCGAGCCGTCTGACCACGCTCGCCGCTCTCGACCCGGCGACGGTCGACATGATGACGGTCGTGACGGTGGGCAACACCGCGACCCGGGAGATCGCCGGGCGCATGGTGACGCCGCGCGGCTACCGCTGGCAGACGGACGACACCGCGCCGCGCGAAGAGAACCCCGTTTCATCCGAAGTATCCGCGGCATCCGAGAACTCCGAAAACTCCGAGGAGAACCTGTGACCACCCCGCCCGCCCTGCTCATCGCCGGACACGGCACCCGGGACGAGGCCGGAGCCGAGGCGTTCCGTGACTTCGTGCGGGAACTGGGCCGCCGCCACCCCGAACTGCCCGTCGCGGGCGGCTTCATCGAGCTGTCCCCGCCCCCGCTGGGCGAGGCGGTCGCCGAACTGGTCGAGCGCGGTGTGCGCCGGTTCGCCGCGGTGCCGCTGATGCTGGTGTCCGCCGGGCACGCCAAGGGGGACATCCCGGCGGCGCTGTCCCGTGAGCGGGAGCGTCACACCGGCATCTCCTACACGTACGGGCGTCCGCTGGGCCCGCATCCCGCGCTGCTGCGCGTACTGGAGCGGCGGCTGGCGGAGGCGGTCGACCCGGCCTGGGACCCCGCCGAGGTGACGGTGCTGCTGGTCGGGCGCGGGTCCACGGACCCGGACGCCAACGCCGAGGTGTTCAAGGCGGCGCGGCTGCTGTGGGAGGGGCGCGGATACGCGGCGGTGGAGACGGCGTTCGTGTCGCTGGCGAAGCCGGACGTGCCGGGCGGCCTGGACCGGTGTGTGCGGCTGGGGGCGCGGCGGGTCGTGGTCCTGCCGTACTTCCTGTTCACCGGCATCCTCCCGGACCGGGTCCGGCGCCAGACCGAGGAGTGGGCCGCCGCGCATCCGGAGACCGGGGTGCGGTCGGCGGACGTGATCGGTCCCGAGCCGGAGCTGCTGGACCTGGTCTGGGAGCGGTACGAGGAGGCCGTCAAGGGCGACCTGCGGATGAACTGCGACAGTTGCGTGTACCGGATCGCGCTGCCGGGGTTCGAGGACAAGGTGGGGCTGCCGCAGCAGCCGCACTTCCACCCCGACGACGACGGCGATCACCACCACGGGCACCATCACGGGCATGGACACGCACACTGAGGCCGCCGCCGGGGCCGGGGCCGGGGCCGGGGCCGGGGCCGGACCCGGCGGCCCGGACCTGCGGCACCACGGGGACGCCGAGGTCCGCGACGACGGCTCTGCGCTGGTGGACCTCGCGGTGAACGTCCGCGCGGACACTCCCCCGGCCTGGCTGCGCGCGCACGTGGCCGCCTCGCTCGGTTCCCTCGCGGCCTACCCGGACGGGCGGGCCGCGCGGGCGGCGGTGGCGGCGCGGCACGGGCTGCCGGTGGAGCGGGTGCTGCTGACGGCGGGCGCGGCGGAGGCGTTCGTGCTGCTTGCGCGGGCGCTGAAGGTGCGTCGGCCGGTCGTGGTGCACCCCCAGTTCACGGAGCCGGAGGCGGCGCTGCGGGACGCGGGGCACACGGTCGGCCGGGTACTGCTGAGGGAGGCGGACGGCTTCCGCCTGGACCCTGCCGCCGTCCCGGACGACGCCGACCTGGTGGTGGTCGGCAACCCGACCAACCCCACGTCGGTGCTGCATCCGGCGGCCTCGCTCACGGAACTGGCCCGTCCCGGGCGGACGCTGGTCGTGGACGAGGCGTTCATGGACGCGGTGCCCGGTGAGCGGGAGGCGCTGGCCGGGCGCACGGACGTACCCGGGCTTGTCGTGCTGCGCAGCCTCACCAAGACGTGGGGGCTGGCAGGGCTGCGCATCGGCTACGTCCTGGCCGCCCCGGAGACGATCACCGAGCTGGAGCGCGCGCAGCCCCTGTGGCCGGTGTCCACGCCCGCGCTGGCGGCCGCCGAGGCGTGCGTGGCGCCGCGGGCGCTGGCGGAGGCCGCCCACGCCGCCCACCGTGTCGCCGCCGACCGGGACCGTCTCGTCGCCGGGCTGACGCGGTTCGCCGGTGCCGGAGTGCGGGTCGCCGGACCTGCCGAGGGTCCCTTCGTCCTCGTCCGGCTCCCGCACGCCACCGCCGTACGCCACCGGCTGCGCGGCCTCGGGTACGCGGTGCGGCGCGGGGACACGTTCCCGGGGCTGGGCGAGGAGTGGCTGCGCCTGGCGGTACGGGACCGGGCGACGACGGACGGATTCCTGCGCGCGCTGGAACGAGCGCTGGAGCGGGCGGTGGAAGGGGCGGTGGCGGAACCGGCCTGAGGCGTGCCGGGTGCGACATGCCGCGCCCCGGCCGGCTCCTCCCCCTCGTGATTCGTGCGTGGTGCGTGGTGCGTGGTGCGTGGTGCGTGGCGTGTGGCGCGTGGCGCGTGGCGCGTGTGCGTGGTCAGCCGCGCCTGCGCCGGGCCAGGAGCAGGGCTCCCCCGCCCGCCAGGACCAGGGCGGCGGCGCCCGCCGCGACATACGGCGTCGCCGAACTGCCGCCGGTCTCGGCCAGGTCGGCCTCGGTGCGGGCGCCCTGGGCCTTCACGTCGGCGGCCGGTTCAGCGGCGGGCTCCGCGTCCTGGTCGCCCCGATCGGCCTGGTCGTCCTGGTCGTTCTGCTCGGCCGGCGGTTCCTCGGCCTTCGCCGGGGACTCGCACGTGGCCTCGGCAAGGGTCACGGTGCCGTCGACCTCGGCGACGTTCAGGTCGAGGGGGTTGATGGACAGCTTGAGTTCGAGGGCAGTGGCGGCGGCCGTGCGCGAGGTGGTCCCGGTCTTCGAGAGGTCGAGCCGTACCTCGCCGACGCCGGGCACCTTCACCTCGGTCGGCCCGCCGGTGCTCAGCGTGACCTTCTTGCCGAGGACCGTCACCGTGCCCAGCAGGTTGGCGTCCGCGACCGGCTGCTTCCCGGCCTCGCAGGTCGCCCTGGAGGTGACCTGCTCGACCTCGACGACCGAGAGCAGGGGCAGCCCGGGGACGTGGAGCCTGGCGCGGGCCAGGGTGACGGAGCCCTCGCTCTTGTCCGCGGTCGCCGTCGCCCTGGCCTCGGCGACGTCGGCGCGCAGGACGCTGAAGGGCTTTCCGCCGTCGACGCCGTCGAGCCGGGCGGTGAGCGCGGTCTTCTCGGCGCTCTCGGGTGCCTGCACCTCGTTGAGGGTGACCGCGAGCGGGACGTTCACGGTCTTGTTGAGCAGGGAGACGTCGAGCCCGGTGCGCAGGACGGTGGCGCTCGCGCGGCCGTGGTCGCCGGTCGCGTGGGCGGACCCCGCGGCTGCCAGGGTCGCGGGACCCGCGGCCAGGGCGGTGGCCGCCGCGACGGTGACGAGACGGCGTGCGGGCATGCGGAAGGTGTTGCCGTTCAAGGTGGTGGGACCCCCAGTGAGACATGCGTGCGGAACACGCATGAGCGACATGCTTGGGACCCGGAAAGAATGTCCCCGCGTTCGCCCAACCGTCAGCGATCCCGGGGCACTTCACCCCTTCGTGGGGTTTTGGCGAATCTTTTCGAATCCCTTCACATCTCTGTGCACGGGTGTTCCCCCGCGTCACTCTTGTCGGCTAACCGACGACCCGCCCGTTGAGTACCACCCGGCGCGGATCGACGAGCACGCGCACGTCCGCGCGCGGGTCCTGCTCGTACACCACCAGGTCCGCCGGTGCGCCCTCGTCAAGGCCGGGACGGCCGAGCCAGCTCCGCGCGGCCCAGGTGGTGGCGGCGAGGGCCTCGACGGGCGGGATGCCGGCGGTGACCAGTTCCGCGACCTCCGCCCCGGCCAGTCCGTGGGCGAGGGAGCCTCCCGCGTCGGTGCCGACGAAGACCGGGATCCCGGCGTCGTAGGCGTTGCGGACGGTCTCGTAGCGGCGTTCGTGGAGTCGGCGCATATGGGCCGACCAGCGGGGGAAGCGCGACTCGCCGCCGTCGGCGAGTGCCGGGAAGGTGGCGATGTTGACGAGGGTCGGCACGATGGCGACGCCCCGCTCGGCGAAGAGGGGGATCGTGTCGTCCGTCAGCCCCGTGGCGTGTTCGATGCAGTCGATGCCGGCCTCGACCAGGTCGCGCAGGGAGTCCTCGGCGAAGCAGTGCGCGGTGACGCGGGCGCCCAGGCGGTGGGCCTCGGCGATCGCCGCCTCGACGGCGCCGCGCGGCCAGCAGGCCGACAGGTCGCCGAGGTCGCGGTCGATCCAGTCGCCGACCAGCTTGACCCAGCCGTCACCGCGCCGGGCCTCCTGGGCGACGTACGCGACGAGATCCTCGGGCTCGACCTCCCAGGCGTAGTTGCGGATGTAGCGGCGGGTGCGGGCGATGTGCCGGCCGGCCCGGATGATCTTCGGGAGGTCCTCGCGGTCGTCGATCCATCGGGTGTCCGAGGGGGAGCCCGCGTCGCGGATGAGGAGGGTGCCCGCCTCGCGGTCGGTCAGCGCCTGCTCCTCGGCGACGGCCTCGGGGACGGCCCCGTGCTGGTCGAGGCCGACGTGGCAGTGCGCGTCGACCAGGCCGGGCAGCGCCCACCCCTCGACGGTGCGGACGTCCGCCGCGCCGGTGGGGCGGTCGTACGAGATCCGGCCGCCGATCACCCACACCTCGTCGCGGACCTCGTCCGGTCCGACGAGCACCCGCCCCTTCACGTGCAGCACCCTGCGATCGCTCATGCCCCGCACCTTAGATCGCACCGGATCGCAATGGACCTCGGGGTCGGTACGGGCTCCGACAGTCCGACAGTCCGACAGGGAGAGGAGTCCGGGTTCGGCCCGGGCGACGTTCGCGGCGGGCCCGAAGGAACGACCCGAAGGAGCGGCCCGAAGGAGCGACCCGAAGGAGCGGCTCAGCCGGAGAAACGTGTGCGGCGGCGCAGGCGACGACGGGCGCGGCGGGCGACCACCCGCAGGAGGTCCTGGGCGGTGACCTTGCGGACCGGGCGGTTCTCGATGGCGTCGGAGTATGACCGCTCGGCCTGCCGGGACGATGCCAGGGCCGAGCCCGCGCGGATCCCGCCGAGTACCGCTTCCACGGCTGCGGCGGTGGGAATCCCGGCCGGGGCGGTGGGCTCGGCGGTGCCGTCTGCGCGCCGGGTCAGGGTGGACAGGTCGCCGATGACCCGGACGCCGAGGGCGGAGATGTTCGCGACCATCTCCGCGGCCACCTCGGCCGCCGCGGTCTCGGCCCAGGCCGGGGTGGTGATCCGTGGCTCGCCGGAGGACGGCTTGTAGGCCTGCATCTGCGGGACCACTCCCTCGCGCACCACCTTGCCCCTGGGCAACTCGAGCTCCCGGAGCCTGCGGTTGAGCCGTACGACGAGTTCCGTCTGGCTGTGTGTCAGGGAGCGGTTGGCGCCACCGTCGCCCTCCTCCGGTAGGAGTGTCCCCTCCGGCAGGCCGAGCAGTTCCTCGAAGACCCGGAACAGCCGCAGCGGTTCGGCATCGTTGACCACGACCACCGTGACGTTGTCCAGGCCGACGGCGTCGGCCCACCGCGTGAGGAGGGCGTCGTGCCGCTGCCGGTGCCAGAAATCGGGTGTCGGTTTCTCGTACGGGGGCTTGCGGAGCATGCCGTCGAGCCATTCGTCATAGGATTCGCACAGCCCGTGCTTGACGTATTGCTGCCAGTGCGAGGGGAGAATCCTGTGCAGTGGCCGCAGGGTCACGACGACGTGTACGCCCGTGCCACCCAGCCCTTTCACCACGGCCTGCGCCGCGTCGGCGTCCGCCTGTGAGAAGAATTCGCTGCTGATCGCCACGCGCCGGTCACCGGCCTCGGCGACTTCCGCGCAGAACACGTCCCAGAGCGCCCTTTTGGCGACCCCGGCCTCGGTCAGCGGGTCCGCGGTGGTGATCGCCGCGGCCGGCTCCTTGGCCTGGCGCCCCTTGCCCGCGTACACCACCCCGTGTCTCGCCAGCTCTTCGCGCGCCTGGTGGAACGCCCCCTGCAGCGCGGTCGTTCCCGTCTTGTGCGGCCCGATGTGCAGCAACCGCGTTCCGGGCGCGACGGTAAAACGGTCCTCGGACATGCGGAATCCGAACTCCCTTTGACGCCGGCGTTGATGATTCGACCCTGCCGTGAACTCCGCGTCCACGTCGACAACTTCCGCATGAGAATCGGATAAGGGTCTTTCCGTCCGCCTCGCATTGTCCGTGCCGATGCCCTCCGGCCGGATTCCGGATGAAGAGCGGCACCATGTCGATCACCGGCAGGGGCCGCCCTGTCTACGGCCGGGGCCCGGTCACCGGCTGTCGCCGCGCGCTGCCGCGCGGGCGCGCAGTTCCTTCGTGTACCCGGCGCCGACGGCGCTCGCAACGGCGGTGAGGGCGAGGACGGCGGTGGCGGGGGTGACGTAGCCGGGGACGTCGTCGGTGGCGTACTCGCCGCCGTCCTCGGTCTCGCAGACGAAGTCCAACGGCAGGAAGGAGACCGACTGGTCGACGACGTGCATGGCACGCTCCTCGTACCCGGGCATCCGGCAGGGAACCGCGGGCGCGGAGCCGGCGCCGGAGTCGTCCGACGCCATTTCGGCGCCCGCCAGGTGCAGCAGACCCCAGGCGTACGCCACGAGCGCGGCCGCACCGGCGAACGCGGCCAGGGCGTGGAGCGGCTGCCCGGGGCGCGGGCCCCGGGCGCGCCGGGCGGCGAGGACGCTCCCGCCGTGGCCGGCCAGGCCGACTGCGGACACCACGGCGACCACGACGAGCAGCAGGAGTACCAGGAACACGAGGGTCAGTCCATCAGGTGGTGGCCCCTTCGGCTGTGGCGGAAGCCACGATTCCGGGCGTGGGGGTGTCGCAACGGATGACCTCCCCCGCGAGTGACGACGGGGCGCGCGGTTACTCTCGACTCCGTACGCGGCGTATGCGCGCCCGTACACGACGTACCCGCGACGTACCCGCGACGCACTCGCTTCGCAGCCGCGTCGCAGCGCGTCGTAGCCCTGTCGTAGCCGCGTCGTAGCCTGCCCGTGAGCGAAGAGAGCACCGTCGTGACCCATCCCTTCCTGGACCTGGCCCCGCTGACCGCCGGCCGTTTCGCCGCGATCGAGGACCGGGTCGCGCGCCTGCTCGGCACCGGGCAGGACGTCGTGGTCATGCAGGGTGAGGCGCTGCTGCCGCTGGAGGGCGCGATCCGCGCCGCCGCCGGTCCCGGGACCGTCGCGCTGAACGTCGTCACGGGGCCGTACGGGCAGACCTTCGGGAACTGGCTGCGGGACTGCGGCGCGACCGTGCACGACCTGGCCGTGCCGTTCCGCGCGGCCGTCTCCGCCGAGCAGGTCGGCCAGGCCCTGGCCGAGCATCCGGAGATCGACTTCGTGTCCCTGGTGCACGCCGAGGCGGCGACCGGGAACACCAACCCGGTCGCGGAGATCGGTGCGGCGGTACGGGCGCACGGCGCGCTGTTCTACCTGGACGCCGTGGCCTCCGTGGGGGCCGAGCCGGTGCTGCCGGACGCGTGGGGTGTGGACCTGTGCGTCATCGGCGCGCAGAAGGCGATGGGCGGTCCGGCCGGGGTGTCGGCGGTGTCGGTGAGCGAGCGGGCGTGGGCGCGGATGGCCGCGAACCCGAACGCTCCGCGGCGGTCGTACCTGTCGCTCCTCGACTGGAAGGAGCGCTGGATCGACGGCGGGCGCAAGGCGCTGCCGCACGCGCCGGCGCAGTTGGAGATGCTCGCGCTCGAGGCGTGCGTGGAGCGCATCGAGGCTCAGGGCGCGGAGACGGTGATGGCGCGGCACGCGTCCGCCGCGGCGGCGACCCGGGCCGGTGCACTCGCGCTGGGCGGTCTGGAGCCGTACGTGTTCGAGGCGAAGGACGCGGCGCCGGTCGCGACGACGCTGCGGACGCCGTCGGACGTCGACGCGTCCGCGCTGGTGGCCCGGGCCCTGCAGGCCGACCCGGCGCTGCCGCTGGCGGCGGGCGGGGGCTCGCTGGCCGGCGAGATGATCCGGGTCAACCACTACGGTCCGGACGCGACGCGCGGGGCCGTGCGGGGCTGCCTGGCGGCACTGGGTGCCGCGCTGGCCGAGCGGGGTCTGAAGGCCGACCCGGAGGCCGCCCGGCGGGCCGTCGAGGAGGCGTGGGAGCGGCCGGCCGGAGCCGGCCTTTCGGAAGGATGAATTCGACGGAATTCCCGAAGTCCACACGATCAGAATTAGGGAATTCCACTCAGCGCAGCTTCCCGTATTCTTCTGCCCGCTTTCCCCGGACCTAAACACAAAAGTTCCACGAACCCCGATCTGCGCATTTCGGGCACACCTCGCACGGGTTACGCGATTGTGACCCGATCCACATGCTGCCCGTTTTGCGGCTTACCGCCCGGTCAAATCAACACATCTCGCCGCCGTCTCGCGCGGAAGCACGCGCCCGCGTGATACCACATCAGGCGCTCATTCGTAACCCCTTTCGGCGATGCAATTTCGAATTTCCCTGGGTAAATTCAATTTGCATGACTGCCGCGCAAGCAGACCTACAAATCGATCGTCCGAGAGTGGCCGACGGGGCCGCCCTGTGGCGGATAGCGAGGGATTCCGAGGTCCTCGACCTGAACTCGTCCTACAGCTATCTGCTCTGGTGCCGGGACTTCGCCGCCACGTCGGCCGTCGCCCGCGACGAGCGCGGTGAGCCGGTCGGCTTCGTCACCGGTTACGTACGGCCTGACCGGCCGGACACCCTGCTCGTGTGGCAGGTGGCGGTGGACGCGGCGTACCGTGGTCGAAGGCTGGCCGGCACCCTGCTCGACGGGCTGGCCGACCGGACCGTCGCGGAGCTCGGGCTGACCACCCTGGAGACCACCATCTCCCCCGACAACACCGCCTCCCAGCGGCTGTTCACCTCGTTCGCCGAGCGACGCGGCGCCCGGCTGGAGCGCGAGGTGCTGTTCGACACGGAGCTGTTCCCCGACGGACCCCACGAGCCCGAGGTCCTGTACCGCATAGGTCCCCTGTCCGCCACCGGCTGACCGACCGACCCCCGGACGGCCCGGCACCCCGTGCCAGTCCGGTCCCACAGACTTCCCGCGGACCGCACCGGTCCCCGGACCGTACGACCTTCCTCTCCCACCCTCACCCCACGAGGAGCGATTCGTCGTGACCATCACCCAGCCCGACCTCAGCGTCTTCGAGACCGTAGAGTCCGAGGTGCGCAGCTACTGCCGCGGCTGGCCCACCATCTTCGACCGTGCGGTCGGCAGCCGCATGTACGACGAGGACGGCCACGAGTACCTCGACTTCTTCGCCGGAGCGGGCACACTCAACTACGGGCACAACAACGCGGTCCTGAAACGCGCGCTGATCGACTACCTGGAGCGGGACGGCGTCACGCACGGTCTCGACATGTCGACCACCGCGAAGCGCCGATTCCTGGAGACGTTCCAGAACATCGTCCTGCGGCCCCGCGACCTGCCGTACAAGGTCATGTTCCCCGGCCCGACGGGCACCAACGCCGTCGAGTCCGCGCTCAAGCTGGCGCGCAAGGTGAAGGGGCGCGAGTCGATCGTGTCGTTCACCAACGCCTTCCACGGCATGTCGCTGGGCTCGCTCGCCGTGACCGGCAACGCGTTCAAGCGGGCCGGCGCCGGCATCCCGCTGGTGCACGGCACGCCCATGCCGTTCGACAACTACTTCGACGGCACGGTCGAGGACTTCCTGTGGTTCGAGCGGCTGCTCGAGGACCAGGGTTCCGGCCTGAACAAGCCGGCCGCGGTGATCGTCGAGACCGTGCAGGGCGAGGGCGGCATCAACGTCGCCCGGGTCGAGTGGCTGCGTGCCCTGGCCGCCCTGTGCGAGCGCCAGGACATGCTGCTCATCGTCGACGACATCCAGATGGGCTGCGGCCGTACCGGCGCCTTCTTCTCCTTCGAGGAGGCGGGCATCACGCCGGACATCGTCACCGTCTCCAAGTCGATCAGCGGCTACGGCATGCCGATGGCGCTGACCCTGTTCAAGCCCGAGCTGGACGTCTGGGAGCCGGGCGAGCACAACGGCACCTTCCGCGGCAACAACCCCGCCTTCGTCACGGCGACGGCCACGCTGGAGGCCTACTGGGCCGACGGTTCGGCGATGGAGAAGCAGACCCGCAAGCGCGGCGAGCAGGTCGAGCAGCACATGATCGCCATCACCGAGGAAAACCTCGCCGACGTCAAGGAGTACCGGGGCCGCGGCCTGGTCTGGGGCCTGGAGTTCCACGACAAGGACCGCGCCGGGAAGGTCGCGAAGCGCGCCTTCGAGCTGGGGCTGCTGATCGAGACGTCCGGCCCCGAGAGCGAGGTCGTCAAGCTGCTGCCGGCGCTCACCATCACGCCCGAGGAGATGGACGAGGGCATGAAGACCCTCGCCCGGGCCGTGCGCGAGACCGCGTGACCGTGCGGCAGGACCACCACTGATGCTTCCGGCGCCTTCGGCCCGCGCGGCCGAAGGCGCCGGGGATCCATGCACACCCTTCACCTAGGAGGCATCGCAACACCGTGATCGTCCGTTCGTTCAAGGAGTTCGAAGGCACCGACCGGCACGTGAAGAGCGCGTCCGGCACATGGGAGAGCACGCGGATCGTCCTCGCCAAGGAGAAGGTCGGCTTCTCCGTGCACGAGACGATTCTGTACGCGGGTACGGAGACGTCGATGTGGTACGCGAACCACATCGAGGCCGTCGTCTGCACCAAGGGCGACGCCGAGTTGACCGACCGTGAGACGGGGAAGACTTACCACATCACGCCGGGCACGATGTATCTCCTCAACGGCCATGAGCGGCACACGCTCAAGGTCAAGGAGGACTTTCACTGCATCTGTGTCTTCAACCCGCCCGTGACCGGACGGGAGGATCACGACGAGAACGGCGTCTACCCGCTGCTCACCGAGGAGGTGTGAGTCACCGTGACCACGACCACGACCACGAACGTCACCGATCTCTATCCCACCCGCGGCGCCACCGAGGTGGCAACCCCTCGGCAGGACCCGGTCGTCTGGGGCTCCCCGGACGCGCCGGGGCCGGTCTCGCGGGGTGACCTGCAGTCCCTGGACCGCGACGGGTTCCTCGCCATCGACCAGCTCATCGGGCCGGACGAGATCGGCGAGTACCAGCGTGAGCTGGAGCGGCTCACCAGCGACCCCGCCATCCGCGAGGACGAGCGCTCGATCGTCGAGCCGAAGTCCCAGGAGATCCGTTCGGTCTTCGAAGTGCACAAGATCAGCGAGATCTTCGCGAAACTCGTGCACGACGAGCGCGTGGTCGGCCGGGCCCGGCAGATCCTCGGTTCGGACGTCTACGTCCACCAGTCGCGGATCAACGTCAAGCCGGGCTTCGGAGCCAGCGGCTTCTACTGGCACTCGGACTTCGAGACCTGGCACGCCGAGGACGGTCTGTCCAACATGCGGACGATCTCGGTCTCGATCGCACTCACCGAGAACTACGACACCAACGGCGGTCTGATGATCATGCCGGGGTCGCACAAGACGTTCCTCGGGTGCGCGGGGGCCACGCCGAAGGACAACTACAAGAGGTCCCTGCAGATGCAGGACGCGGGGATCCCGTCCGACGAGGCGCTGACGAAGATGGCCTCCGAGTACGGCGTCAAGCTGTTCACCGGCAAGGCCGGCTCGGCGACCTGGTTCGACTGCAACTGCATGCACGGGTCGGGCGACAACATCACGCCGTTCCCGCGCAGCAACGTGTTCATCGTGTTCAACAGCGTGGAGAACACGGCGGTCGAGCCGTTCTCGGCTCCGATCCGGCGGCCGGACTTCATCGGGGCGCGGGACTTCACGCCGGTGAAGTGACCCGCGGCTGATCTCGGGCAGGGGCCTTTTCGTGTGGGACGGGAGGCCCCTGCCCGATACTTGTTCCGGTCCGGCGGCGCCGGACCGGTCCGGACCGGTGCCGTGTCGGCACGGGGCCGCCTCAGCCTGCCGGCAGGTCCAGCACGTCCAGCAGGCGGTCGACGTCGGCCGCGGTATTGTACACGTGGAAGGCGGCCCGCAGATTGCCCGCCCGGTCGGAGACCTGGACGCCGGCCCGGCCGAGCTCGCCCTGCCGGTGGCCGAGTCCGGGCACCGACACGATCGCCGAGCCCGGCGCGGGCACCGGCTCGTGGCCCAGCGAGCGCACCCCCGCGCGGAACCGGTCCGCAAGGCCGGTGTCGTGGGCGTGCACGGCGTCCACGCCGAGTTCCTCGATCAGGGCCAGCGAGCGCAGCGCGCCCGTGTACGAGAACAGGGCGGGACTCTCGTCGTAGCGCCGGGCGGAGTGCGCGAGCTCCTCGACGGGGCCGTAGCAACTGTCCCAGGGGTGCTCGCCCGACGCCCACCCGGCGAACAGCGGCCTCAGCCCGGCCGCCGCTCCCAGGTCATCCGGTACGACGAGGAAGGCGACGCCGCGCGGGCAGAGCACCCACTTGTAGGCGACGGCGGCCACGAAGTCGAAGTCGTCCGCGGCGAGCGGCAGCCACCCGTTCGACTGCGAGGCGTCGATCAGCGTCCGCGCCCCGTGGGCCCGTGCGGCGTCCCGCAGCGCGGCGAGGTCGGCGAGCCGCCCGTCGGCGGACTGGACGGAGCTGACCGCGACGAGCGCGGTGTCCGGACCCACCGACTCGGCGATCCGCTCCAGCGGCACGCTGCGCACCTTCAGATCGCCGCGCGTGTACAGCGGGTTCACCAGGGAGCTGAAGTCGGCCTCGGCGGTGAGCACTTCGGCCCCCGGGGGCAGCGAGGCGGCGACGAGCCCGCTGAACGTGGCGACGGACGCCCCGGTCGCCACCCGGGTGGCGGGCACCCCCACGAGCCGGGCGTACGCGGCGCGGGACGCCTCGACGTCGGCGAACATGTCGAGCGGCTGCCCGTCCGCGGCGGACGCCGCCGCGTCGCGCATGGCCACGAGGGTCCGCGCGGGGAGCAGGCCGGTGCTGGCGGTGTTCAGGTACGTGGTCTTCGGGGCGAACTCGGTGCGGACGAGATTCTCGAAGCTCTCCATGGCACCACTGTGCGGCCCCCGGACCTCCCCGTCCATCGCGTATTTCTACGCGGTTTCTCCAAGCAACGCTTATGTACGCGCGCTGGCCTGCGGCTTCGGCGGCGTGCGCTCGCCCCATGCCTGCGTCAGCGCCTGGGTGAAGACCTCGGCGGGCTGGGCGCCGGAGACGCCGTAGGCGCGGTCGAGCACGAAGAAGGGCACGCCGGTGGCCCCGAGCCGGTCGGCCTCGCGCTCGTCGGCGCGCACCTCGTCGGCGTAGGCGGCGGGGTCGGCGAGCACCGCGCGGGCCTCGTCCGCGTCCAGGCCGGCGGACCCGGCCAGCTCCACGAGCCGCTCGTCGTCGTTGAACACGGAACGCTCGTCCGCGAAGTTGGCCCGGTAGAACGCGTCAAGGAGCGCCTTGTGCCGACCCCGCTCCTTGGCGAGGTGCAGCAGCCGGTGCAGGTCGAAGGTGCTGCCGTGATCACGGCCCCGGGTGCGGTAGTCGAGGCCCTCGGCGGCGGCCTGCGCGCCGAGGTTGTCCTCACCGGCCCGCGCCTGCGCCTCGCTCATGCCGTACTTGGCGGTGAGCATCGTCAGCACGGGCTGCACGTCGTCCTTGGCCCGCCCGGGGTCCAGCTCGAACGACCGGTGGACCACCTCGACACCGTCGCGGTGCGGGAAGGCCGCCAGCGCCTTCTCGAAGCGGGCCTTGCCCACGTAGCACCAGGGGCAGGCGATGTCGCTCCAGATCTCGACGCGCATGTCTCGGCTCTTCTCCAGGTCGTACGGCCGCGGAGACCCTCTCCACCCATACGTGAACGTTCAACCAGCCGGTCCCATTCCCCGGTCAGTGGCCGTCCCGCAGGTCCCCGGGCCAGGTCGGCCGGAACTCCAGGTGGTCGTACGTCACCGTGCAGCCCTCCCCCGTCGGCGCCTGGGCCAGGAAGCCGACCAGGGCCGTGCCGGTCTCCTCCTCCTCGCCCAGGGTGAACAGCCGGACGAAGGTCCAACGCTCACCGTCGAGGGAGGCGTGGAAGGCGAAGGCCCGTCCGCTGCGGCTGACCCGGAGCCAGACGGAGTCTCCCTCCACCGTGAAGGAGTTGCAGTCGTCGGAGTGCCCCCGGGTGACCACCGTGCAGACGGTGGCCACGTCCGGGGAGTACTCCAGACACAGCTTGGCCCAGGCCCGCTCCCCCACGTGCACATAGAGCACCCCGGCGTCGAAGGCCCCCTTGAACCCGACGGTGACACGGGCGATGAGCTGAAAGTCCCCGTCGGGCGCCCCCAGCAGCCGCGGCGCGTCGGACGCGGGCTCCAGCGATTCGCCGGTGGGTGGCACGAACCGGTCCTGCCGGGGCCCGGCGACCCCGGTGAGTACGCCGTCCGCGTAGGCCCAGTTGCCGTGGGGCCCATGGGAGCGGAGGGGAAACGGCAGTTCGGGAAGTTCAAGGCTCATAGCCTGATCATCCCAGGTCCGGGCCGCGTACCTGAGGGGCGCGGGGCTCTGTCGATTTGCGGCTCCGCCGCGCGGGCGCGACCAGCCACGACGGCGCGGCAGACCGCTCACAACCTCGCACCCCACGGCGCAACCGCGGAGCCCTACCGCTCCAGCACCCCGTTGAACCGCCGCGGCAACCCCAGCGGATTGTCGTCCCGCAGCTCCGCAGGAAGCAGCGCCTCAGGCGCCCCCTGATACGCCACCGGCCGCAGCCACCGCTCGACGGCCGTACCCCCCACCGACGTGGACGTCGAAGTGGTCGCCGGGTAGGGCCCCCCGTGCTGCTGAGCCGCGGCCACCGCGACCCCCGTGGGCCAGCCGTTCACCAGTACACGCCCCGCCAGCGGCACAAGCTCCGCGAGGATCGACGCCCCGCGCCCCTGGCCCGCCGCCTCCTCGACGGAGACCTGCATGGTCGCCGTGAGGTTGCCCGGCAGCCGGGACAGCACGCCCCCCACCTCGGCGTCGTCCTCGTAGCGGGCCACCACGGTGACCGGCCCGAAGCACTCCTCCAGGAGCAGGTCGTGCTCACCCTCCGCCGCCAGCCGCGCGGCCGGCACGGTGAGGAACCCGGCGGCGACGGTGTGCTCGCCGCCCGATCCCGGTGTCACCGGGGAGTCCACGTCGGGCAGCGCGGTGCGCTCGGCGACGCCGGCGACGAAGTTGTCCCGCATGCGGTGGTCGAGGAGCACTCCGGCGTCGGTGTCGCTGACCGCGTCCGTGAGGGACTTGACCAGGCCGTCACCGGCGGCGCCCGCCGGCACGAGTACCAGGCCGGGCTTGACGCAGAACTGCCCGACGCCGAGCGTCATCGAACCGGCCAGCCCCGCGCCGATCGCCTCCGCCCGCTCCACGGCCGCCGCCTCCGTGACGACGACCGGGTTCAGCGAGCCCAGCTCGCCGTGGAAGGGGATCGGTGCCGGTCGCGCCGCCGCCGCGTCGAAGAGGGCGCGGCCACCGCGTACGGACCCCGTGAAGCCCGCCGCGGCGACCAGCGGGTGCTTGATCAGCTCGACGCCCGCCTCGAAGCCGTGCACCAGGCCGAGGACGCCGTCCGGGATGCCGTGGCGGGCCGCGGCCCGGCGCAGCACCTTGGCGACCAGCTCGGACAGCGCCGGGTGGTCGGGGTGCGCCTTGACGACGACCGGGCAGCCGGCCGCGAGCGCGCTCGCGGTGTCGCCGCCGGAGACGGAGAAGGCGAAGGGGAAGTTGGAGGCCGAGTAGACGGCGACGACCCCGAGGGGCACCTTGTAGCGGCGCAGGTCCGGGATGGGCGGGGTGGCGGTGTCGTCGGGGTGGTTGACGACCACGCCGAGGAACTCGCCCTCGTCCACGATGTCGGCGAAGGCCCGCAACTGGTAGCAGGTACGGGCGAGTTCGCCGGTGAGCCGGACCGGGCCGAGCGCGGTCTCCGCGTCGGCGACCTCGACGAGGGTGCCCTCGGCGGCCTTCAGCTCGTCGGCGGCGCCGCGCAGGAAGGCGGCGCGGACGGTGCGGTCGGCGAGTGCGTCCCGGGCGGCGTGCGCGGCGCGGACGGCGTCGTCCACCTCCTGGGCGGTGGCTTCCACCGCGACCTGTTCACGCTGCTTCCCGGTACGGGGGTCGACACTCCAGACTGGTGCTGCTGCCACCGCGGGTCCCTCCACGTGCATCGGAACGTGCTCCGCATCGACTCGTTCGATATGCTGAACGTTGTCTCTGCTGATGAATATGCTGTTCGAGACTATTTCCCGTCGAACGAAGGGGTCAAGGGCGATGTCGGCTGTCGAGACGGGGGGCGGAGCGCAGGTCAAGTCCGCGGTACGGACGGTTGAACTGCTCGAGTACTTCGCCGGACGCCCCGGTATGCACTCCCTGGCGTCGGTCCAGGAGGCCGTCGGTTATCCCAAGTCCAGTCTCTACATGCTGCTGCGCACACTGGTCGAGCTGGGCTGGGTGGAGACGGACGCCACGGGCACGCGGTACGGCATCGGTGTACGGGCGCTGCTGGTCGGCACCTCGTACATCGACGGCGACGAGGTGGTCGCGGCGGCGCGGCCGACGCTGGACCGGCTCTCCGACGACACGACGGAGACCATCCACCTCGCGCGCCTGGACGGCACGAACGTCGTCTACCTGGCCACCCGGCAGTCGCAGCACTACCTGCGGCCGTTCACCCGGGTCGGCCGCAGGCTGCCCGCGCACTCGACCTCGCTGGGCAAGGCGCTGCTGAGCACGTACACCGACGAGCAGGTCCGCAAGATGCTCCCGGAGACACTCCCGGCGCTGACCGAGCACACCATCACCGACCGGGAGAAGCTCATCGAGGAGCTGCACCAGGTGCGGGAGCAGGGTTTCGCCGTGGACCGCGAGGAGAACACGCTGGGCCTGCGCTGCTTCGGTGTGGCGGTCCCCTACCGCACTCCCGCGCGGGACGCGATCAGTTGCTCGGTACCGGTGGCGCGGCTGACGCCCGCGCACGAGCAGATGGTGAAGGACGCGTTGTTCGACGCCCGGGACCGGCTGACATTGGCCACGCGTAGGCTCTGATCCATGCACATCGCACTGCGCGAGGTTCACGACAGCGATCTGCCCGTCTTCTTCCGGCAGATGAACGATCCGGAGGCCCTGCGCATGGCGGCCTTCACCCACAAGGATCCGGCCGACCGGGACGCCTTCGAGGCCCACTGGAGAAAGATCCGGGCCTCCGATGACGTCGTGCGGACCATCCTCGGCGACGGTGACGTCATCGGCAGCGCGGCGGTGTACGGGGAGCCGGGCGAGCGCGAGGTGACGTACTGGGTCGACCGGGCGTACTGGGGCCAGGGCGTGGCCACGGCCGCGCTGCGGGCCCTGCTCGCCGAGGTGCGGGACCGCCCGCTGTACGGGCGGGCGGCGGCCGACAACGCGGGCTCGCGGCGCGTGCTGGAAAAGTGCGGCTTCGAGATCAGCGCGCGGGCGCGGGGGTTCGCAGCGGCCCGGGGCGAGGAGATCGACGAGGTCGTCCTGCACCTCGCGGAATGACCCGCGGAACGAGCCACTGAATGAGTCGTCTCCGCCGCGCGGCGGAGGCGGATCGTCGCGGCGTGGGACGCGCCCGGGGTGTGGGCACGGGAGCGTGGAGCCATGACGCAGCCCCTCGCCTCCACCCCCTCCAGCGCTTCCACGCCCTCCACCGCCCTCCCGGCCGCTTCCGCCGCGGGGTCCGCCCGCGCCCGTCGGCTGCTGCGCGCGGTCGCCGTCGCCGCCTGCCTGCCGTATCTCGGGCTCAAGGTCGCCTGGATCGCCGGGAGTCACGTCGGGATCCCGGCCGGCAGCGTCCTGCTGGACCACCGGGTCACCATGGCCGTGGCCAATGGGCTCACCCTGCTCCTGGACAGTTGTGTGATCGCGCTGGCGCTGACGCTCACCCTCCCGTGGGGCCTGCGGGTGCCCGCGTGGCGGCTGGCGTTCCCGGTCTGGGTCGCCACGGGTCTGCTCGCGCCGATCATGGCCGGGTTCCCGTTGCAGCTCCTGACGCGGGCGTTCGGCGAGGACACCGCGACGGCGTCAGGACCGGGAGGCGAGCCCTTCCTCCACTCATGGGTGTTCGCGGTCGTCTACACCGGCTTCATCGTGCAGGGACTCGCCCTGGGGACGCTGTTCGTCCGCTACGCGCGAGGCCGTTGGGGGCGGTTGTGGCGCGGCCGGATGTGGGATCTGCCGGTGCGCGCCGTCGCGGCGCCGTTCAAGGCCGTCGCCGTGATCGGTGCGGTTCTCGCGTCCTTCCCGTTCGCGGTCCGGCTGTACTGGGCGAGCGGCGGCACGGCGGGGCTCGGGGCGGGGGAACGCGCGGCCGGCTTCCGGGTGCTGGAGGGCCTGCACGTCGCGTTCCTCGCGGCGGCCGTCGTCGGCACCCTGCTGCTCGCCTTCCGCCGCGCCCGGCGCCTTCCGGTCGCGGTGCCCCTCGCCTCGGTCTGGGTCTGCTCCGCCGCCGTGGCCTGCTGGGGCGGCTGGGTGCTGCTCGCCACGCTGATGCCCGCCGACGATGCCGCCGACCGCCCGGCCACGCTGATGACGCTCGCCTACGCTGGGCAGATGACCGTCGGCCTCCTCCTCGCCTCAGTCGGCGCCCACTTCCTCACCCGGCGGTCGGTCACGGCCCGCACCCGGCCGTGACCGCGTTCGCCCGGTTCCTGTTCGGCCGGCGGGCGCGCCTGCGGTGGATCCATCTGATCCTCGGCGGCGCGCTCGCCATGCCGTACGTCCTCGTCGGCTCGGTCGTCGTCGGCCCGGTCGCCGGGGACGCGAACGTGTTCGGCTCGCTCCGCCTCCAACTGGCCTCGTTCGCCATCGGGTTGCCGCTCGCCGCCGTCACTTCGCTGTTCCCGCTGACCCGCCCTCTGGAGTCGGGCGTGGTGCGGTGGCTGTGCGGCGTCGAGGCCGACCGGCTGGCCTACGGGCCCGCCCGGACCAAGGGCGAGAAGGGGCGTACGGCGGCCTGGTTCACGCTGCATCTGGGGGCGGGCGGGATCGTCGCGGGGATGTCGCTGGCGGTGCCGCCGTTCGCGGCCGCGCTGGTCCTGCTGCCCTTCGTGCCGGCGCTGCGCGACGACCGGATGGGGCTGCCCGGCGTCCTCCACCACACCTGGGCGCTCGCCCTCGCGCCGTTCGCGGGCGCCGCGATGCTGGTCGCGCTCGCCGGTTGCGCGGGCGTCTGCGGCACGCTGCTGGCCCGCTGGGCGCCCGCGCTGCTCGGCCCCAGTGCCGAGGACCGGGTCGCGGCGGCCGAGGCCCGCGCCGCCGACCTCGCCGTACGCAACCGGCTCGCGCGTGAACTGCACGACTCGGTCGGCCACGCCCTGAGCGCGGTCACCCTCCAGGCGAGCGCCGCCCGCCGGGTGCTGGACTCCGACCCGGAGTTCGTGCGCGAGGCGCTCGCCGCGATCGAGGACACCACGCGCCGCACGGTGGGCGAACTCGACGCCGTACTGGGCGTACTGCGCGACGGCGACGCGCCCGGTGCCGCCTGGGACACCGCACCGGCACGAGCACCGGCACCCGCGCCCGCGCCCGCGCCGACGCTCGCCGCCGACCTGGACGGCCTGCTGCGCCGCACCCGCGCGGGCGGGCCGCGGGTGACGGCCACCGTCGCCACCGACCCGGAGACGCTGCCGCCGCTGGTCTCCCGCGAGGCGTACCGCATCGTGCAGGAGGGGCTGAGCAACGCGCTCAGGCACGCGGGCGAGGAGGTCACCGTGGCGCTGCGCGTCGAGGTGCTGGACGACGATCTGCGGATCACCGTCGAGAATCCCCTGGGCGGTTCCCGCCCCGTCCCGCGCCCCGGCGGCGGTCACGGCCTGCGCGGCATCGCCGACCGGGCCCGGCTGCTGGGCGGCGCCGCCGAGGCGGGCCCCGACCCCGAGGGGCCGCTGTGGCGACTCCACGTCCGACTGCCCCTGTCCGACCGCCGCTGAAGGGAACCGCGTGACCCGTCCGCCGATCCGGATCGTCCTCGCCGACGACGAACGCATGGTCCGTACCGCCCTGCGCGCCATCCTCTCCGCCGAACCGGACCTGGAGGTCGCCGGCGAGGCCGCCACCGGCGCCGAGGCCGTCTCCGTCGTGCGCCAGACCCGGCCGGACGTGGTCCTGATGGACGTCCGGATGCCCGAGGTCGACGGCATCCGCGCCACCGAGCAGATCCTCGCCACGCTCGCCGGGCCGCCCCGCATCGTGGTCGTGACGACCTTCGAGAACGACTCCTACGTCTACGACGCCCTGCGCGCCGGTGCCGCCGGTTTCCTGCTCAAGCGCGCCGACGCCGATACCCTCGTCCGGGCGGTGCGGCTGGTGGCGCACAGCGACACGCTGCTGTTCCCGGCGGCGGTGCGGACGCTGGCGGCCGAGCACGCGCGCGCGAATCCCGCGCCGCCGCCCTGGGTGGCGCGGCTCACCGAGCGCGAGGGCGAGGTGCTGCGGCTGATGGCGACCGGTCTGACCAACGCGGAGATCGCCGGGCGGCTGGGGGTGGGCCCGGCCACGGCGAAGACCCACGTGGCGTCGGTGCTGGCGAAGACCGGCGCCCGGGACCGCACCCAGGCGGTGATCCGGGCCTACGAGGCGGGCTTCATGAACGGGCGATGAGAAGGGATGAGAAAGATGAGAAAACGGGGCACATGGGAACGATCGCCGCCCGCCCGTTCGTCCCGTCAGTGGGATGAACAAGACGATCAGGCGCGCCTCGGTCTTCACGCTGCTCCTGGTGTTCGCTCTGCTGATCAGGGCGACCTGGGTGCAGTTCTACGACGGCCAGGCACTCGCGGACAGCAAGGACAACCGGCGCAACGCGATAGAGACGTACGCGGACCCGCTCGGGAACATCATCGTGGCCGGACGGTCGATCACCGGCTCGGCGTCGACGGAGGGCGGCGACCTCGCGTACAAACGCACGTACGAGAAGGGCAAGCTGTACGCGGCGGTGACGGGCTACGCCTCGCAGGCGTACGCGCCGACGCAGTTGGAGGGCATCTACCAGGACGTGCTCAACGGCACGGACCCGCGGCTGAAGAACGTGATGGACACGGTCACCGGCACGCGCGCCGAGCCGGGCAACGTGGTGACGACGATCGACCCGGACGTGCAGAAGGCCGGGTTCGAGGCGCTGGGCGAGAAGAAGGGCGCCGCCGTCGCGATCGACCCGCAGACGGGCAGGATCCTGTCGGTCGTCTCGACCCCCTCGTACGACCCGACGTCGCTGACCGACGCCAACACCGCAGGTGAGGCCTGGGAGAAGCTCACCAGCGATCCCGACAAGCCGCTGACCAACCGCGCGCTGCGCCAGCCGCTGCCGCCGGGCTCGACGTTCAAGCTGGTCGTGGCGGCCGCCGCGCTGGAGAACGGGCTGTACGGGTCGGTCGACGAGAAGACCGACAGCCCGGACCCGTACACCCTGCCGGACACCACGACGGACCTGACCAACGAGAACCCGAACGCCCCCTGCGAGAACGCCACGATCCGCACCGCGCTGCAGTACTCGTGCAACAACGTCTTCGCGAAGATGGCCGTCGACCTCGGCCAGGACGAGCTGCGCGCCATGGCCGAGAAGTTCGGCTTCAACGACGAGACGCAGGACGTGCCGGTACGGGCCTACACCAGCGTGTACCCCAAGGACATGAACCGGTCGTCGACGGCCCTGACGGGCATCGGTCAGTTCGACGTGACGGCGACCCCGCTGCAGATGGCGATGGTCTCGGCGGCCCTCGCCAACGGCGGCGAGCTGGTCTCCCCGCACATGGTGTCTCAGGTCACCGACAGCGGCGGCGACGTCCTCGAGGACCACACCGACCCGGACTCGAAGCGGATCGTCAGCTCCTCCACCGCCGAGCAGTTGCAGTCGGCCATGCAGACCGTCGTCGACGAGGGCACGGGGTCGAACGCGCAGATCGCCGGCGCGACGGTGGGCGGCAAGACGGGTACGGCCCAGCACGGCGAGAACAACAGCAAGACGCCGTACGCCTGGTTCACCTCCTACGCCAAGTCCGACTCCTCGGACAAGGAGGTCGCCGTGGCGGTCATCATCGAGCAGTCCGACGCGGCCCGCAGCGAGATCAGCGGCAACGGCCTGGCGGCCCCGGTGGCCAAGGCGATGATGGAGGCGGCGCTCAAGGGCTGACTTTCCGGGGGCCCTTCGGGTTCGGCCTGCCGTACGGTGTTCGGCACCGGGGAAGCCGCTGCGAGGAGAGTCCGCCGTGAGGCCAGTCGTCGACGACGCCGCCTCCGCGGAGTTCCGTGCCTTCTTCGAGCGCCACTACGCCGAACTGGCCCGGCTCGCCCACCTGCTGACGGGCGAGCCGGACGCCGCCGACGACCTCGCGGCCGACGCCCTGCTGGCCCTGTGGCACCGCTGGGACCGGGTCCGCGCGGCCGACCATCCGGTGGCGTACGCGCGCGGTGTCGTCGCCAACCTCGCCCGCACCCGTATCCGGACCGCCGTGCGCGAGCGCAGACGCGTCGCCCTGTTCTGGTCGCAGCGCGAGGAGCGGACGGAGAACCCGGACGTCGCGGGCGTGGTGGACGTGCGCGAGGCGCTGCGCCGGCTGCCGTTTCGCAAGCGGGCGTGCGTGGTGCTGCGGCACGCGTTCGACCTCTCCGAGAGGGACACGGCGCTCGCCCTGGGCGTCTCGGTGGGTACGGTGAAGAGCCAGACGTCGAAGGGCGTGGCCGAACTCCAGCGGCTGCTCGGCACCCGGGCCGCTCCCCGTGCTCCTCAGCAGGTGCGCGCGGCGATCGCGCACAGCTCAGAGGCCGCGGGAGGCAGCCGATGACCGGGCGGCGGGACGCGGACGAGGAGTTGCGCGCCCGACTGCGCGAGGCGGCCGGGGCGCACGCACCCGACCGGGCCCGGATCCTGGCCCGGGTCGAACGCGGCATGACGGCCCGGGACCGTCCCGGGCAACGCCGGCCGGCCCGTCCGCCGCTGCCGCTGCCGCTGCCGGGCTGGGTGCGGGTGGCCGGTGCGACGGCGGCGGTGGCGGGCGTCCTGGTCGCCGGCGGCTACGCGGTCACGTCCGCGGTGAAGGACGACGCCCCCGCACAGCGCTCGGTCGCCACCTCGCCCGGACCTCGTGAGTCCGGGTCGCGTGAGCCCGGGGCGCGTGAGCCCGGGGCGCGTGAGCCCGGGGCGCGGTGGTCGGACGGCGCGGTGTGGTCGGACGGCGCGGTGGACCCGCACAGCAACGAGTTCTGGGCGCAGAGCAACATCACCCTGAGGACGCGCGCTCCGCTGACCGCGCTCACGGTCGAACTGCGGGTGGCGCAGACCGGCTCGGTCACCTCCACCGGCGCCTGGCGGTCACTGCCGGAGCACGACTTCACCTTCACGGTCGACGAGCGGGACGGTTTCCTCGTCTACCGGTGGACGCTCAGGCAGGGCCGTACGGTGCCGGCGGGCGAGTGGATGTTCGCCGGGCAGTACAACCACGAGCGCGGTGGCCGGGACGCGGGCGGCGACCGCTACTCCGCGACGGCCACCGCCGCGTCCGGACGCCTCTCGGTGGAGGGCGACTTCACCGCCCTTGGCTGAGCGGGCGACCCGCGACCCGCTACTCGACGAAGTAGGTCGGGTTGGGCAGCTTGTACGTCCGGTCCGCGTAGCCGCCCTGGAGGTCGGAGTACTGGTCGCCGAAGTTGGCGACGATGTCGTACCCGAGGTCCCGCTCGATGTGCCGGCGGGTGCCCGCCTTGTACTGCACGGTGGTGCAGTTCCAGGCGTCCGGGGTGGCGCAGTGGGACAGGTAGGACGGCGGGTCGGCCTCGTCCTTGAGGAAGATGTGGCCGGTGTCGAGGTTCACGTCGGCGCCGATCTTCTTCAGGTTCTCGACGGCGGCGGCGCGCCGCGCCTCGCCCAGGCCCGAGTTGTAGAAGACCTCGACGCCCCTCTTCTCGGCGTACCGGGCGAGTCCCGGGCTGCCGGGGACGGCCGGGCGGTCGGCCCGGTCGACGTAGGCGGCCCAGGTGGCGCTGTCGTAGCCGTAGTTGTTCTTCTTCTCGTAGTCGAGGCTGAGGAGCAGCGTGTCGTCGATGTCGAAGACGACGGCGGGCTTCGTGTGCTTGTGGTGCGCCGAGCGGGCCGCCCGGTCGATCTGCCGCTTCGCGGCCCTGTCGAGCCGGGCCAGGTCGGCGGCGTACGGGCTGTCCGGGGAGGCCTGGTAGACGCCGTCGGCGTCGAGCGTGGTGCCGTAGTAGGCGTCGATGTCGTTGGCCAGCACCCCGATGTTGTACGGCTCGTGGGTGGAGTTGACCGTCGACTGGCCGGCGGTGGCCGCGCCCGTGCCGTACAGGACGGCGCCGGCGACGGCACAGGCGGCGGTGACGGTCGCAACGCGCAGTGGTTTATGCATGACACAGGTTTCTACGCGCGTCACCCGGGTGAGCGCGAGACCCGTGGCCGGATCCGCGCCCCTATACCTGGCAAAAATCGCGTCAAGCAGGTCAAGTGCCGCCCGCGACGGGCCGGTCGGCGCCCGCGGGTCAGCGCCGCGGGTCAGCGCCGCCAGTCGTACGGCCGCCAGTCGCCGAGGTACGCCTCCCTGGTGTGCGTCGCGGCCTCGGCGCGGGTGAGCTGGGGCCGGTTCTCCGGGACGGTGATCGCGGCGCCGGGTCCTGTGTTGCGGTACTCGCTGAACCGCTGCTCCTGCCAGGGGTAGGCGTCCCGCATGTTGGCGTACGGCGCCACCGCGTCGATGCCCGCGCCGAGGTGGGTCTCGCGCACGGTGAGCATCGGGCGGGCGGTGGTGTCGGAGCTGGGCACCCAGGGGCGGGCCAGCTTGTAGTAGCCGTCCGGGGCCTCGCTGGTGACGCGGCCGTGGGTGACCAGGTAGCCGCGCGGGTTGGCGCCCGCCGTGGACGGTGCGAACACGAAGCCGTAGGGGGCGGCGTCGAGGTCGGTGCGAGTCAGGGTGCGGAAGTGGCAGCGCTCGTACACCGCGGTCGCCCGGCCGAAGACGAAGTCGACGTCGCCCTCGACGTAGCAGCGCTCGTAGTACTGGCGGGCGAAGAGGGAGCGGTCACGGGTGTCGGCGTAGAGGGTGTCCTGGTGGCCGAGGAAGTGGCAGTCGTGGAAGGCGGACCGGTCGCCCATGACCTTGATGGCGACCGCCTGGGTGCCGGTCCAGTCGGGCTGGTCGGCGCGCAGCCAGTCGTTGGCGAAGGTGATCGAGCGGGCGGTGAAGCCGTCGGCGCGCACGGTGGTGGTCGCCGACCCGCTGGTGCCGTAGGTACCGGAGCCGTCCGGCTTGGGGGTGCCCGCCGCGTTGTCGTACACGATGACGACGTCGCGCGGGTCCCCGGAGGCGCCGATCCAGGTCGCCCCGGTGCGGTCGGCGTCCACGGAGACCGTCTCGCGGTAGGTGCCGGGGGCGAGGACCAGCGTCCAGCCGCCGCCCCCGGTCGCGGTGACGGCGGCCTGTACGGAGGTGAAGTCGCCGCGGCCGTGCGGGTCGACGTACAGGGTCTTCGGGGTGCGGCGGGCGGCCGGTGAGCCGTACCGGCCGAAGGGGCGCGGGTGCCGTCGGGTGCCGGCGGCAGCGGGTACGGCCGCGAGGCCGAGTGCGGTGCCCGCGCCGGCGGTCGTCAGGAGGAAGCCTCTGCGGGAGGGGGCGGGTCGGGGTCGGGGTCGGTGCATGCGGGTGCTCCTTCGGTGACGGGCGGCGGGCGGCGGGAGGACCGGAAGGGCCGGGGCCGGTGCGGGCTCCCCGGCCCTTCCGGTCCACGGGGGCGGGTGTCAGCGCAGGCGGCCGGCGCCCGCGCCGTGGTCGACGACGACCGGGACGGCCCAGGCCGGAAGGACCCGGGTGCGCAGGGTGGGCCGCCAGCCGGCGCCGGAGCGCAGGGTCTCGTCCGGGACCTGCGCGTTGTGGACGGCGATCAGGTCGACGGTGCGGCCGTTGACGCGGTTGTGGGCGGCGGTGAGCGGCGAGTCGTTCCAGCGCTTCAGCACCTTGGCGGGGCTGACGCCGTCGGGCAGGGTGAAGGCGTTGTACTCGGCGACGAGCGCGGACTCCTTGCCGACGCCGAAGCTGTAGGCGTAGTCGTCCGAGGCCACGAAGTGGTTGTTGTAGACGTCGACCTGGCCGAAGCGGACGCGGGGCGCGCGCTCGACGAGGTTCTTGAACAGGTTGTGGTGGAAGGTCACCTTCAGGTGGCCGCGGTCGACTGCGGCGGTGGACTCGCTGTCGCTGTTGCCGATCAGGATCGTCTTGTCGTGCTCGGTGAAGACGTTCCAGGACGCGGTGACGTGGTCGGCGCCCTTCACGATGTCCAACTGGCCGTCGTGCTGCTGGTAGAGCATGCCGAAGTAGGTGGGCGCCGCGCTGTCGGGGTGCTCGCCGTCGGTGAAGGTGTTGTGGTTCAGCCACACGTGCGTGGATCCGTACACGACGGCGCTGTCGTACTCGGAGTTCCAGTTGCCCTGGTCGCCGTCCGTGGGGTCCCACTGCGGGAAGCAGTCGACGGGGCTCTCGAAGGCCAGGTTGCGGACGATGACGTTGTCCACGCCCTTGATCTGGAGGCTGGCGCCCTTGAGCCCGGCGTCGCGGCCGACGCCGATGATCGTGGTGTTGGAGGGGACCTCGACCTTGATGGACTGGTCCTGCTGTGCGGCGGAGGCGCGGCGCAGGCCCTCGGGGCTGTCGTCGGGCTCGGCGCTCAGGTCGGTCTCCAGGCCCCAGTTCTCCGGGGAGTACTTCTCCAGGTAGGCGTCGAAGTCGTAACCGGGCGCAGCGAAGGCCTCGCAGCCCTCCGAGACGGCGTCGATGGTGCCCTTGACCTTGATGATGCGCGGCGCGGTGCCCTCCGCGGCGAGGGCGGCCCTGAATCCGGCCCAGTCGGTGACGGTGTACACGTCGTCCGCGTCGGCGGCGGCCCCGCCGGTGGTGCCGGTGCCCTGGGAGGCCCAGCCGTCGTTCGCGGGCAGCGTCTGCCGGGCGGTGTCCCGGGGGTGGTGGTGACCGGGGCGGGCCTCGGCCGTGGCGGCGGTCAGGCTCAGTACGAGGGCGGTGCAGCCGACGAGCGCGGCGGCGCTGCGAGTGACATGCCCATGCCATCTATAGGTGCTCATGGTGCGGCTCTCCCTGACTCTCGGGGTCGTGAGGTCGTGCGGTCGTGCGGTCGTGCGGTCTTACGCGGTGGCCGATGTCGGCCAGTTGATCCAGGACTCGGGGATCTCCTCGTCCAGCCGGCGCACGTCCCGGTGCGCCAGCACCCGCCCGCGCAGCAGCTCCCGGGCGACGAGCCGGGCGACGGCGATCGCGCCCGGCGGGTTGAAGTGGGTGTTGTCCTGCTCGGTGGCGGTCCAGTTGAAGTACACCTTGGTCCCCTCGACACCGAGCCGCTGCCACAGCGCGAGCGACAGCGCCTGTACGTCGAGCAGCGCCACGCCCTCCTGCCGCGCCAGCGCCCGCATCGCCGCCGGGTACTCCCCGTGGCTCGGCTGCGCGGTACCGCCCGCGTCGAACCGCCGCCGCTCGACGGGCGTGGCCAGCACCGGCCGCGCCCCACGGGCCCGCGCGCCGTCGACGTACATCCGCAGGTAGTCCTGGTACGTCGTCCAGGGCTCGGTGTAGCGGGCGGGGTCCTCGTCCTTCTCGTCGTTGTGCGCGAACTGGACGAGCAGGAGGTCGCCGGGGCGGATCGCGCCGAGCACGACGTCCAGCCGCCCTTCGTCGACGAAGCTCTTCGAACTCCGCCCGTTCACGGCGTGATTGGCGACGCGGAGGCCCTTGCGGAGGAAGAAGGGCAACGCCATCCCCCACCCGGTCTCGGGCGCGGCGTCGGCGTACTTCTGCGCGGCGGTGGAGTCGCCGGCGATGTAGAGGGTGCGGGGGTGGCGTCCGCCGGCCTGGGCGGTACCGGCGGCGGCGAACGCCAGGGGGATGGAGCCAATGGCGGCTGAGGTGACTTGTCTTCGGGTGATGGACACGCTGGCACACCTTCCAAGAGAGGTGAGGGAAGCACCCCCAGGGGCGCGGGGCTGTATCGATGTGCGGCTCCGCCGCGTGGGCGCGACAAGCCACGGACGGCCCGCAGCCCGCGACGACCCACGGACCGCCCACGGCGAAACCGAACCCGAACCGAACCCGAGCCCGGCTAACCCATCTGCTCCGTCCACTCGGCCTGCGCCTCGTTCAGCTTCTCGGCCAGCCCGTCCAGGAAGTCCTTCGCGCTCATGTCCCCGAGCAGCACCTTCTGGAACCCCGGCTCACTCTCCGACTTGGACAGCGTGTTCCAGTCCGGCAGGTAGTACGGCAGTTGGACGATGGTCGTGGACCCGTCGTTCAGCGCCTCGGCCGCCAGCTTCGTGGGCTCGGCCTTCTGGATCCACGCGTCACCGGCGGCCCCCGTGTTGGACGGCACCTGCCCGGCCGACTCGTTGAACTTCGAGTTCTGCTCCTTCGAGGTGGCGAACTCGATGAACTTCCAGGCGGCCTCCTTGTTCTCGGAGGCCTTGAAGATGCCGAGCCCGTCGACCGGGTTGGAGACCTGGACCCGCTTGCCGGACGGGCCGACCGGCTGCGGGATGCCGCGGAACTTGTCGACGCCGAGCGCCTTCACGTGGTCCTGGTAGGAGCCCAGATTGTGGTTGAGCATGCCGATGGTGCCGGTGTCCCACTGGGCGGTCATCTTCGCGAAGTCGTTGTTGACGTCGGCGGCCGGCGTGACCTTCTTGTAGAGGGCCGCGTACTTCTCCAGCGCCTCGACGTTCTTCGGGTCGTTGACGGTGGTCTTCTTCTTGCCGGCGTCCCAGAACGAGGTGATGCCGGACTGCCCGTACATCGCGTCGAGCGCCTGGGCGATGGATCCGGAGCCGCCGCGGATGGTGTAGCCGAACTCGTTCTCGCTCTTGTCGGTCAGCTTGTCGGCGGCTTCGTAGAACTTGTCCCAGGTCGTCGGCGCGTCAAGACCGGCCTTCTCGAACAGGTCGGTGCGGTAGTAGAGGACGCCGTTGTTGGCGGAGGTAGGCATCGAGTACAGGGTGCCGTCGCCGCCGCCGGCGGCCTTCAGGGACTCGACCATGTCCTTGTTGAGCTCGCCGCTCCGGGGGGACTTCGCGAGCCGGTCGTCCAGGGGTTCCAGGGCCTTCTGGGCGGAGAAGCCCGCGAGCATCGACGCCGTCACGCCGCCGACGTCCGGCAGGCCGCCGCCCTGGATGGCGGTGTCGACCTTGGACTGGTACTCGGTGGCGGCGATTCCGACGTACTCCACGTCGATGTCCGGGTTGGCCTTCTCGAAGTCGGCGATGATCTCCTTCCAGACGGCCGTACGGATACCGCCGTTGTTGTCCCAGAAGGTGATCTTCCCCTTGCCGCTGCCCTCGGCGCCCTTGCCGCCGCCCGACCCGCTGCCGTCGTCGCCGCAGGCGGTGGCGGTCAGTGCGAGCACGGCCCCCAGGGCGACGGCGACGGATGTCCGGCGCCTGCCTGCGCCGCTGTCTCTGCTGCTGAGCATGCTGATCCTCATTGGTCGGCTCTCTTCTTCTGGATCCAACAAAGCGGTGGAACGACAAAGCGGTGGAACGACAACGTGGGGGTTTCAGTGGGGCCCGACGCGGAACCGCGTGAAGGTGGCCACGCCGGCGTGTCCCTGGCCGGCGGGCGCGAGCGCGAACAGGCCGAGCAGTGCGCCGACCCAGCGCCAGGGCGTGGCGGCGAACTCCTGACCGGTGGGCCGGGGGCCGTCGCCGAGGTCGTAGGAGAAGCGGCAGCGCGCCCCGGGAACGGTCTCGATCCGCAGCCGGGCCCGTCCCCCGGGTGCGGGGCGGGGCCGGTCGGCGTCCCGCTCGGCCTCGGCCACCGACTCGGCGAACCGGTGCACCAGGTGCACCGTCCCGTCCGGGTCCCGCTCGAGCCCGATCCAGCGGTAGGCGTCGCCGAGCACCGCGAGCCCGGCCCGCGCGCCCGGTTCCTCGCTGTCCAGCCGTAGCTCGACCTCGATCACCGAGGGGTCGCCGGGAAATCGCTGGGTGAGGACGCTCGGCAGGACGCGCAGGTCGTGCGCGTCGGCCGAGCGGACGCAGGCCAGCCGCAGCCCGTCCCCGGAGTGCTGGGTGGCCCAGCCGTCGCGGGAGTTGGCCGTCCACGACCACTGGCGGCCGTACCGTCCGCCGGGGAAGTCGTCGTCGGTCGCGGGTGCGGCGGCCGGCTGCGGGGGCAGCGCGGGGCGCGGGTGCTCGGTGACCGGGGCGCCGTCGTCGCCCAGCACCGGCCAGCCCTCCGCGTCCCACCGCATCGGCTGGAGGTGCACCACCCGGCCGTACGCGCCGCGCTGCTGGAAGTGCAGGAACCAGTCCTCGCCGGCCGGCGTGCGCACCCAGCCGCCCTGGTGGGGGCCGTTGACGTCGGTGTCCTTCTGTTCGAGGACGACCTTCTCCTCGTACGGCCCGAAGAAGTCGCGGGAGCGGAAGGCGCCCTGCCAGCCGGTCTCCACCGAGCCGGCGGGTGCCAGGATCCAGAACCAGCCGTCGTGGCGGTAGAGCTTGGGACCCTCCAGGGTGAACCAGCCGGGGAGGCGGTCGCCGTCGACGATCACCTTGCCGTCGTCGAGGAGTTCGGTGCCGTCGGGGTGCATGCGGTGGCCAGTGAGGCGGTTCTTGACCCCGGAGCGGGACCTGGCCCAGGCGTGCACGAGGTACGCCTCGCCGGTCTCCTCGTCCCACAGGGGGCAGGGGTCGATCAGCCCCTTGCCGGCCTTCACCAGCCGGGGTGCGGTCCACGGGCCCCTGATCTCGGGGGCGTTGACCTGGAAGACGCCCTGGTCGGGGTCGCCCCAGAAGATCCAGAAGCGGTCGGCGTGGTGGCGCAGGGACGGGGCCCAGACGCCGCAGTCGTGCCGGGGCGTCGCGAACGCCCGCTCGGGTTCCAGGCGGTCCAGGGCGTGCCCGACGAGGGTCCAGTGGACCAGGTCGCGCGAGTGCAGGAGCGGCAGACCGGGGGCCCGGCCGAAGCTGGACGCGGTCAGGTAGAAGTCGTCGCCGACGCGCACGACGTCCGGGTCGGACCAGTCGGCGTTCAGGACGGGGTTCGTGTATGTCTCCGGGGTCTCCGGGGTCTCCGGGGCCGTCTCGGGGGTCACGGGCTCACCGCCTTTCGTACGAGGGTGGCGGCGCCGTCGGCGTCTAGGCGGCCGTCGGCAACGACGGTGACGATCCGGCGGACCAGGGTGTCGCCGGGGGCGACGGTCACCCGGGCGTCGTGGGCCAGCGAGGAGCCGACTCCCGGGTACTCCTCGGTGCGCACGAACCACGGGTCGCGCCGGGTGCGTTCGGTGGCGCCGGCGAACACCAGCGACCAGGTGTCGCCGGTCAGGGCGAGCCAGTCGGCGCCGGTGCCGTGGACCTCCGCTTCGCCCTCGCGGTCGGCGGTGAAGACCCTGGGCGCCGCGCTCTCCTTGCGGGCGCGCCAGAAGAAGCCGCCGTAGGCGGCGCCGGGGCGTCCATTGGTGGCGGGGCTGCCGATGGTGAGGGGGTCGGGGGTGATGTTGGTGAGGGAGAAGGTGAAGTCCAGCGCCCAGGCGCCGGCGGTGAGTCCGGTGGCGGTCAGCCCGCCGGCGGTCAGTCCGGTGGCGGTGAGCTCGGTGGCGGCGACCGTGCGGCGCTCGCGCAGCAGCTCGGTCCCGGCGGCGGCCCAGCGCAGTTCCTCGACGAAGCCGTCGGGGTCGCTGAGCTGGAAGGCGGTGTGCCGCTGGCTGCCGTGGTTGTCCAGCTCGGTCGGCCCGCGGCCTCGGACGTAGGTGCTCCCGCCCCAGAAGTTGTGCCCCTCGACGTCGGGAACGGCGACACCGACGCCGAGGTGATGGAGGTGGTCGGCGGGACCGCACTCGGTGACGGCGGTGCCGGCCAGGGTGGTGACGGGGTACAGGTAGGGGCGTGGGGAGAGCCGGGGCGGCAGCTCGGGCCGGGTGACGTAGCGGGCGACGGGGCGGCCCGCCACGCGCAGCACCGGGGAGTCGTTGCCGGTCATCGGGTGCTCACCTCGTGTCGCGGGTGCTCGGTGCGCGGGGCCCAGGGCGCGCCCAGCTCGGAGTACAGGGAGAGGGTGGAGGCGGCGGCGGTCACGAACCCGTCGATGCCGGGGACCACGCGGCGGCCCTCGCCGGGGACGCGGCGCCAGGCGGCCTCGGGCAGCGGTTCCGGGTCGGGGGCCCGGCGGATCGCCTCGACGACCCGCATGAAGGCGCCCGTCTCGTCCGGGGGTACCAGCAGGGGGGCGCCGGTGGTGAGGTGGTCGACGAGGTTCTCCAGCAGGTCGGTGCGGCCGTAGTGGTACTCCTCGGGGCCGTGGCCGCCGCGCTGGAGCAGGATGCGGTCCTGCTTGTACCAGAGGGTGATGCGGCCGCTGCCGCCGTGCACCAGGACGTACGGCTCGTCGGCCCGCTCGGCGCACAGGGTCGCGGCGACGGTGACGCGGTGCCCGCGTGCCGTGCTGATGCGCACGCAGGAGGTGTCGTCGGCCTCGATGTCGTTGGCGTGGCTCAGCTCGGTCTCGATGCCGGCGACGTCCTCGGCGCGGGCGGTGCCGCCGAGCGCGAGGGCGGTGGCGACGGCGTGCGCGAGCGGGTTGGTCAGCGCGCCGTCGATCACGTCGGCGCCGTTGAGGCGCCGCTTGCCCGACCAGGGTGCCCGGCGGAAGTAGGCCTCGTCGCGCACCCACGCACCGGCTCCGCCGATGCCCGCCACCTCGCCGATGGCGCCCTCGGCGAGCAGCTCGCGGACGGCGGGCACCGCGTGCGAGCCCAGCGACTGGAACCCGATCTGGCAGGCGACGCCGGCCTCGGCGACCCCGTCGGCCATGCGCCGGAACTCGGCGTACGACGGGGCCGGGGGCTTCTCGAGGAGCAGGTGGACGCCTTTGCGGGCGGCGGCCAGCGCGAGGTCGGTGTGGGTGGGGATCGGCGTGCAGATGACGGCGATCCGGGCGCCGGTGGAGTCGAGGAGGGCATCGAAGTCGGCGGACTGCTCGGGGAGTTCGCCGCCGGCCTCCTGCTCGGTCAGCGGGGTCAGTTCGCAGATGCCGGCCAGGCTGACCAGTCCGGCCCGCTCCAGGCGGCGGATGTTGGCGACGTGCCAGCGGCCGTGGCCGCGGGCGCCGGCGAGGACGACGGGAACCCGGCTCATCCGGCTCATCCCTTCACCGCCCCCGCGCTGAAGCCGGTGATCAGCCACTTCTGGATGAAGGCGAAGACGATCACGACGGGGACGGCCGCGACGATGCCGCCGGCGGCGAGCGCGCCGAGGTCGACGCTGTCCGCGCTCATCAGGGAGTTGAGGCCGACCGGGATGGTCTGCTTGCTCTGGTTGTTGAGGAACATCAGGGCGAACAGGAAGTGGTTCCAGGAGTGCACGAAGGCGAAGGAACCGACCGCGATCAGGCCAGGGCGCAGCAGCGGCAGCACGACGATACGAAAGGCGCGGAACCTGCCGCAGCCGTCGACCCAGGCGGCCTCCTCCAGGGAGTACGGCACGTTCTTGATGAAGTTGCTGATCAGGATGATCGACAGCGGTAGCTGGAAGACGGTCTCGGCGATGATGACGCTGCCGAGGGAGTTGATCATCTGGAGTCCGGCGAAGATCTCGAAGAGCGGCACGAGCAGCAGCGCGCCGGGCACGAACTGGGAGCAGAGCAGGCCGAGCATGAAGGCCCGCTTGATCTTGAAGTCGAACCGGGCGAGGGCGTAGCCGCCGGCCAGGGCGACGAGCGTGGTCATCACCAGGGTCGCGACGCCGACGTACACGCTGTTCTCGAAGAAGGTGCCGAAGGCACGGTCGGTCCACACCTTCTCGAAGTGCGCGGTGGTCATCGGCCAGGGCACGAGCGAGGTCGAGCCGGCCGGGCGCAGCGAGAAGAGCAGGATCCAGTAGAAGGGGATCAGCGTGAAGACCAGGTAGATCCCGAGCGGCAGGTAGATCTGCCAGCGGGGCACCTCGTCCCAGGCCGGGCGCTTCTTGCTCTGCCGCGGCGGGGCGGGGGCGGTCCGCGCGGGGGCGGGGGCGGCCGCGGCGGCCTCCTTGGTGATCACTTGTTCTCGCCTCCGAACTTGCTCAGCCGCAGGTAGACGATCGAGCAGAAGAGCAGGATCACGAACGCGACCGTGGTGAGGGCCGACGCGTAGCCGAAGTCGTGGGCGTCGACGCTGGTGTTGGCGATGTACAGCGGCAGGGTCGTGGTCACGCCCGCCGGCCCGCCGCCGGTCAGGGTGTAGAGCAGGTCGACGTTGTTGAACTCCCACACCGCGCGCAGCAGCGTGGACAGGATGATGGCGTCCTTCAGGTGCGGCAGCGTGATGTGCCAGAACTGCTTGACGCGGCTCGCCCCGTCGACCTCGGCGGCCTCGTACAGGTCCTTCGAGACGGACTGGAGGTCGGCGAGGATGAGGATCGCGAAGAAGGGCACGCCGCGCCAGAGGTCGGCGACGACCGCCGCGGAGAACACGGTCGAGGTGTCGGAGAGCCAACTGGTGCCGTAGGTGCCGATGCCCATGTCGGCGAGGTAACGGCTGATGCCGGTCTGGGAGTTGTAGAGCAGCACCCAGATCGCGGAGGTCAGCACGCCGGAGACGGCCCACGGGGAGAAGACCATGGCACGCCCGATGCCCCGGCCCACGAAGGTCTGGTTGACGATGAGCGCCAGCGCGAGACCGAAGAGCAGTTGCAGTCCGACCTCGACGAAGACCCACTTGGCGCTGAAGACGAGGGTGTCGTAGAACATCGGGTCGTCGGTGAAGATCTTGACGAAGTTGTCGAAGCCCGCGAAGCCGTTCCGCCACGGCTTGGTGGGGTTGTACTCCTGAAGGCTGTAGTAGAAGACGCTGATGACCGGATAGGCGATGAAGCCCAGCATCAGCAGGACGGCCGGCCCGATCAGCAGGTACGGAAGCCTGCGCGGCGTGGCCGAGGCACGGCGCCGCCGGGGTGGCGCGGGCGGTTTCGCCACGGCTGCGGCTTGGGCCATGACAGTTCTCCGTTCTGGTACGTCGTGCGTGGGTCGTGCGGTGCGCTTGGCGGGTCGTAAGTCGTACGGGAAGCGCTTTCTCCACTGGCAGGGGTGTGCGCGGATCCGGCTTGTGGTTCCGGCATGTGGTTCCGTGCGGTTCAGCCTGCGTAGGGGTCCTGCACCTTGCCGGGGCGGGCCAGGAACTCGAAGTCGCAGCCGGTGTCGGCCTGGGTGATCTGTTCGTTGTAGAGCGCGCCGTAGCCCCGTTCGTAGCGGGCGGGCGGCGGTGTCCAGGCGGCCCTGCGGCGCTCCAGCTCCGCGTCGTCCACATTGAGCTGAAGCGAGCGCGCCTCGACGTCGAGGGTGATCGAGTCGCCGCTGCGCACCAGGGCGAGCGGTCCGCCGACGTACGACTCGGGGGCCACGTGCAGCACGCACGCGCCGTAACTCGTGCCGCTCATCCGGGCGTCGGAGATCCGGACCATGTCCCGCACACCCTGCTTGAGCAGGTGGTCGGGGATGGGCAGCATCCCGTACTCGGGCATGCCGGGCCCGCCCTTGGGACCGGCGTTGCGCAGCACCAGCACGCTGTCGGCGGTGATGTTCAGGGCGGGGTCGTTGATGGTGCGCTGCATGGTCTTGTAGTCGTCGAAGACGACCGCGGGCCCGGTGTGCTTGAGCAGGTGGGGCTCGGCGGCGATGTGCTTGATAACGGCGCCGTCCGGGCAGAGGTTGCCGCGCAGTACGGCGACTCCGCCCTCGTCCGCGACGGGGTTGTCACGGGTCCTGATGACGTCGTCGTGGTGGACGAGGGCGCCGTCGAGCTGTTCCCGCAGGGTGTCGTGCGAGACGGTGGGCCGGTCCAGGTGGAGCAGGTCGGTGATGCGGGAGAGGAAGCCGGGCAGGCCGCCGGCGAAGTGGAAGTCCTCCATCAGGTAGGTCTGTCCGCCGGGGCGGACGTTGGCCAGCACCGGGACGGTGCGGGCGACGCGGTCGAAGTCGTCGAGGGTGAGGGTGACACCCGCGCGGCCCGCCATGGCGATCAGGTGGATCACGGCGTTGGTGGAGCCGCCGAGGCCGAGCACGGTGGTGACGGCGTCCTCGAAGGCGTCCGCGGTGAGGATGTCGCTCAGTCTCCGGTCCCGGTGGACCAGTTCCACGATCCGCAGTCCGGCCGCGGCGGCCATCCGGTCGTGCCCGGAGTCGACGGCCGGGATGCTGGAGGCGCCCGGGACCGTGACGCCGAGGGCCTCGGCGGCGGCGGTCAGCGTGGACGCCGTACCCATCGTCATGCAGTGCCCGGGCGAGCGGGCCAGACCGCTCTCCAGCTCCTGCATCTCGCAGTCGCCGATGAGGCCGGCCCGCTTGTCGTCCCAGTACTTCCACATGTCGGTGCCGGAGCCGAGGGTCTGCCCGCGCCAGTGCCCGGGGAGCATCGGCCCGGCGGGCACGAACACCGCCGGAAGGTCGACGCTTGCGGCGCCCATGAGCAGGGCGGGGGTGGACTTGTCGCAGCCGCCCATCAGCACGGCGCCGTCGACCGGGTAGGAGCGCAGCAGCTCCTCGGTCTCCATGGCGAGGAGGTTGCGGTAGAGCATCGGGGTCGGCTTCTGGAAGGTCTCGCTGAGCGTGGAGACCGGGAATTCGAGGGGGAAGCCGCCCGCCTGCCAGACCCCGCGCTTGACCGCCTGGGCGCGGTCGCGCAGGTGGACGTGGCAGGGGTTGATGTCGGACCAGGTGTTGAGGATGGCGATGACGGGCTTGCCGAGGTGCTCCTCGGGCAGGTAGCCGAGCTGGCGGGTGCGGGCACGGTGACTGAAGGAGCGCAGACCGTCCGTGCCGTACCACTGGTGGCTGCGAAGCTGTTCCGGGGATTTCCCGGAGGCCGTATGGGAGGTGTTGGAGGGTATGTGGGAGGTCATATGGACCACCCCGCAGCGATGGCGGCGACCTCGGCGCGCTCGCCCTCGGGCAGCGGCTTGCTCGGCGGGCGCACCTCCCGGCGGCACAGGCCCAGCGAGGCGAGGGCCTCCTTGACCACGGTGACGTTGTTGGCGGAGCCGTTGGCGGCGCGCAGTTCCTCGAAGCGGCGGATCTGCTCCCAGACCTTCATGGCGCCCGGATAGTCGCCGGATCGAAGCGCTTCGATCATGTTCAGCGAAACGGCCGGGGCGACGTTCACCAGACCCGAGGTGAAGCCGGTGGCGCCCGCGGAGAAGTACGAGGGCGCGTACGGCTCGGCCAGCCCCGCGACCCAGACGAAGCGGTCGAGGCCGGCGTCGCGGGCGAACGCTGCGAACCTGGCGGCGTCCGGCACGGCGTACTTCACGCCGATGACGTTGGGGCAGGCGTCGGCGAGGTCGTCGAGGCGGGCGCCGGTGAGCAGGGCGTTGCGGATGTAGGGCACGACGCCGAGTTCGGGCACGGCCTCGGCGATGGCGCGGTGGTAGTCGACCCAGCCGCCCTGGGAGACGTAGGGATGGACGGGCTGATGCACCATCACCATCGAGGCGCCCAGGTCGCGGGCGTGCCGGGCGGAGGCCACCGCGGTCGACACGTCGTGGCCGACGCCGACCAGGACGTCCGCGCGCTCGCCGGTCTCCTCCATCGTCAGTTCGGTGACGAGGCGGCGCTCGGCCGGGGAGAGGGCGTAGAACTCGCCGGTGTTGCCGTTGGGGGTGAGGGTCGTGATGCCACCGTCGAGGAGACGACGCAGCAGGGCCCGGTAGGTGGCGGGGTCGACGGTGCCGTCCTCGGCGAACGGGGTCACCGGGATCGCCACCACGTCGGCCAGGGCCGCCCGCTGGGTCTCGAACGTCGCTGTCATGCCTGACCTTCCTCTTCCTGGGCCGCCGTCCCCGCTTCGGGGAAGGCCCGTTCGACGAAGGACGCGATGTGCGCGTGCAGGGCGCGGGCCGCGCCGTCCGCGTCACCGGCGAGGGCGAGGCGCAGGATCTCCTGGTGCTCGCCGGCCTCCCGCTCCCAGGAGGGGTTGGCCGCCCAGGCGACCGCGGAGACGAGCGCCGCCTGGTCGCGGACCTCGTCGAGCATCCGGCCGAGCAGCGGGTTGCCGCACGGCACGTACAGGGCGCGGTGGAACTCGCGGTTGACAAGGGACCGTTCGGCGGTGTCCGTGGCCCGGTCGGCGCGGGTCAGCGCGTCCCGGGCGGCGTCGAGGGAGGCACCGCGGCGCACGGCGCGCCTGAGCGCCTCGGGCTCGAGCAGCAGCCGGACGTCGTAGACCTCGTGCGCCATGTCCGCGTCCACCATGCGCACGGTGACGCCCTTGTACTGGCTGTTCACGACCAGTCCGGTACCGGCCAGCGTCTTGAGCGCCTCGCGCACCGGTGTCTTGGACACCCCGAACTGTGCGGCGAGGTCGGTCTCGACCAGGGCCTGGCCGGGCGTCAACCGGCCGGTGAGGATGCGGCGTTTGATCTCTTCCAGCACGTACTGCGTGCGGGAGGGGATCGGCGTGGGCACAGAGGTCATGCGCGCCTCTCGGAATCTCGCGTCGGATGCGCGGACCGATCTCAGATATCTGATCTCGCGTATCGCGTCTCATATATGACGTACGGAGTACGACGCGTCGAAGGTAAGAGCGGCGCGGAGCCACGTCAATGCTTCTGACAAAGGAAGTCGAGGCGGTCTCCGCCACTACCGGTCGAGGCGGTGTCCGCTGCTACCGAGCGGGGCGGGTCCAGCGCGGGTCGCGTCCGCTCAGCCCCACCGCGCGCTCCAGCAGCGGCGCGTCGGCGGGCACGGCGACGACGGGGCCGAACATCCCCTCGTCCCGGTCGGACTCCCCCGCGGCGGCGCTGAGCAGGCCGTACGCCGTCTGGAGGGCGGCCGGATCGGGGGCGTAGTCCTGGCCGGTCGCGCGGGCCAGGTCCCAGCCGTGGATCACCAGTTCGTCGGCCGCCACGGCGCCGGCGACCTCGCCGGGCAGGTCGATGCCGCCCGCCCGGGTCATACCGACCCAGGCGTCGGGGTCGCGCCACGCCTGAGCGAGTTCCCCGAGCACCTCGACGAACTCCGCGCGCCAGGCGGGCCCGATGTCCGGCACGCTCGCCTCGGGACTGGTGTTGGTGGTGGTGCCGAGGTCCTTGCGCGCGGCGTCGCGGAAGGCGGCGGCCAGCCCGGTCAGATGGCCGAGCAGGTTGCGCACCGCCAGGTCGGGACAGGGCGTCGGGTCCGCGAGCCGCGCGTCACTCACGCCCTCGGCGAGGCGGGCGAGGATCCGCGTCTGCGGGCCCAGGTCGAGGGTGGTGCTGTCGGCGGTCATCGGCTGCTCCTCGGTGATGTGCGTGGCCGGCTCTCTGAGAAGGTGGACCGATCGCGCCCGCGAAACTCATCGGTCGCCGGGACCGCCGGGGCCGCCAGTAGGGCACCTGCCCGATGCCCGCACCCGGGCCTTAGGCCCACGCTGACCAGGTATGAAGACAGCGAGGGTGAAAAAATCCGCGGGAACGGGCGATCGCTACTCGGCCCTTCGCGTCCTGCGCGACCGCGACGCGGGCCTGTATCTCGCCGGGGTGGTGGTGTCCGGTTTCGGCACCTCGGCGCTGTGGCTGGCGGCCGGCGTATGGGTGAAGGACCTCACCGGCTCGGACGGACTCGCGGCGCTGTGCATGCTCGCGATGTGGGCGCCGACGCTCGCGGGCCCGGCACTGGGCACCCTGGCGGACCGCGTGCGCCGCAAACCGCTGCTGATCGCCACGAGCCTGCTGATGGCCGGCGTCCTGCTCTCACTGTGCGCCGTCGACTCACCGAACACGCTGTGGCTGCTGTTCGCGGTGCTGCTCGTGTACGGCGCGGCGGGCGTCGTACACGACGCGGCCGAGTCGGCGCTTGTGGCCGCCGCCGTCGAACCGGACCTGCTCGGCGACTTCAACGGACTGCGCATGACCGCCAACGAGGGCATGAAGCTCGTGGCGCCCCTGGCCGGAGCGGGCCTCTACGCGGCGTACGGCGGCGCGAGCGTGGCGCTGCTGGACGCGGCGACGTTCGTACTGGCCACGGGCCTGTACACGGCCCTGCGGGTACGGGAAACTCCGCCGGAGCGCCCCACGTCGAACTGGCGGCGCCAGACCGCCGAGGGCGCCCGGTACCTGTGGGGACACCCCGGGCTGCGCCCGCTCGTCCTCGCGGGCGGCGTCACGATGTTGTGCGCGGGCGTCAACGGCGCCACGACCTACGCCGTCGTCGACGCCCTCGGGCACTCCCCCACGTACGCCGGTGCGCTGTACGCGGTCCAGGGCGCCGGGTCGGTGACGGTCGGGCTGCTCGCCGGCCCGGCGCTGCGCCGACTGGGCGGGCGGCGGTTCGCATCCGCCGGGATCGCCCTGCTCGCGGTGGCGGTGACGGTACGGGCGGCGCCGTACGACGCCGTGGCCCTCGCCTCCAGCGCGGCGATCGGCGCGGGGCTGCCCACGGTGCTGATCGCCGCCCTGACCAGCGTCCAGCACGCGACGCCGTGCCCGCTGCTGGGCCGGGTGACCGCAACGGCCAACTCCCTGGTCTTCACCCCGAACGTCCTCGGCCTGGCGGCGGGCGCGGCCCTGGTGGAACTGACGGACCTGCGGCTGCTGCTGCCGGCCGTGGGCGCCGTACTACTGGCGACGGCACTGGCGCTGACACTGACTCCGACCAGCAGACCGGCCGACCGATGAACGCCGGAGCCACGGCGGACGCGTCGAGTACGCATCACATGGAAGCGACGCCGGCTTGACCTGTACCGGGGTCCAACGCTGAGGCTTGTGGCATGGATGAGGCAGATGAACGGTTCGGCATCACGGAGGTCTCGGCGCGGATCGGTCTGGCACCCGACACGCTGCGCTACTTCGAACGTCAGGGGATCGTGCCGTCTCCCCGGCGCGACAACGCGGGCCGTCGCCAGTACACGACGGCCGATGTCGAGCTGATCCGCATGTTGGTTCATCTCCGTGAGACGGGGATGCCACTGGCCGACATCGCACAGTTCACAGGCGCCGACGACAAGGCCACCGATCCAGCCGGACTCCGGCTGGAGTTGCTCATGGCCCACCACCGTCGCGTCCAAGATCGTCGCGAGGAGCTGGACCGCGCCCTCGAAGTGATTACCCGGAAAATCACGGACTACAGCGATCGGATCACAAGCTCGCCAGAACTTCTCGACCGGCCGGACTGCACGATCGCCTTCAGCGTCCAGGGTGAGGGGCCACTGCTGTTCCTCGTCGGCGCGCCGGCGGGGCGAGCCGGCTTTGCAGCGCTGGCGAACGAGCTTGCGGGACAGTTCAGCGTCGTCACCCACGATCCGCGCGGCATCGGTGCCAGCCGCGACGTGGCGGGGATGGCTGCGCCCACGCCCGAGGTCATGGCTGGGGACCTTGCTGCACTCGTCGACCGGTTCACCGGCGGGCCCGCGCTGTTCGTCGGTACCAGTGGTGGTGCCGTGACGCTGCTGGAACTGGCCAGGCAGCATCCCCACCTGGTCGGCCGGGCTGTCCTGCATGAGCCGCCCCTTGTGTCCCTCCTGGACGACGCGGACCTGGCAGACCGCGCCAGGGCAGCGTTCGCAGCGGCGGAAAGTAACCCTCAATGGGCGGTGCAAGAGTTCTTTGACTTCAGCGGCGCGGGCCACCACACAGGCCCGGACCAAACGCCTCCCACGCACATGGCTCTATCCGGGCTGCCGGCTGAGGAACTCGACAAGAACCGCTACTTCCTGGGACAGATGGCCGGCCCCACGGTCTTCTACGTGCCCGACATCGAAGCCACCCGTCGGATATCGGCGGCGCTGTGCGCCGGCGCGCTGAGCCATCACCAGATGGCGCGCCGGGCCACCCAAGCACTCGGCGACCGGCTGGGACTGCCCCTGATCGACATGCCCGGCAACCACGTGGGCGCGAGCGCCGAGCCGGCGGAGTTCGCCCACGCCGTTGTGCCCCTGCTCAAGCGCTGAACACGACCCGTGGCCCCTCCTGCGCCGCTCGGATCAGGAAGGGCCATGTCGCACCGCTGCGACAACGAGCCACCCCTCACACGATTGATCAACGTCCCCGATCAGTACGTCTGGGCGGAGGCGGAGGCGGCGGCAACGAAGAACGGAATGGCGATGAGGAAGCGGTCGGCCTCGGCGCGTCGGCGCTGCTCGGCGAGCCACTCGTCGGCCTGGTCACGGCCGACGGCGCCGCTCGTGCAGGCCGGCTCGGCGAGCCTGGTGAGCAGGGACAGCATCTTGGGGTCGGTGAACACGCTGGTGTGCACCTCGACGGAGACGTCGCTGAAGCCGCCGTCCAGGAGCAGATTGCGGTACTGGCGGCCGGCGCGGGGCGTGCCCAGGAGTTCGGCGCGGGCATGCACGATCGTGCGGGTGAGTGCCGCGTCATCCGAGTCGATCATGAGAGCGTCCCAGTCCTGCCCGACCAGGACGATCCTGCCGCCCGGGCAGAGGATCCGCCGCGCTTCCGCCACCGCGCGCCCCGGCTCCTGAAGTACGTGGAAGACCTTGTCGGCACGGTAGCCGCGCACACTTCCGTCGGCGAACGGCAGATCCTCCGCCCCCGCCTCCCGGAACTCGGCCGCCGGCCACCGTTCCCGGGCCGCGCCCAGCATCCACTGGTCGGGATCCACGCCCACCGCGTGAACGCCGCGTCCGGCCAACTCGGCGACGGCGCGTCCGGCACCGCAGCCGACGTCCACGACAGTCGAGTCCGGGACCAGGGACAGCAATTCGTAGGAGCGGGCCCGCAGCCGAGTGGCGCTCGGCATCTGGTCCGCAGCGTCGAGGACGGACAGCAGTGCCTTGGTGTCGCGGTGCTTTTCCACCGCTTCCTGGTTCTTGGCCATGGACGCCAGGCTGCGACTTAATGTCGGCATGAAGTCAAGCGGAGACAGCGACGCGACCGCGATGAGCATCGGCGCCCTCGCGGCACGGTTCGGTCTGGCCACGCACGTCCTGCGGCATTGGGAGTCGATGGGCTTGCTGCACCCCGTACGGGACGCGGGCGGACGTCGCCGCTACGGTGCGGGTGACCTCACCCGCGTGGCGACGATCCTCATATTGAAGGAGGCCGGCCTCGGCCTGGGCGCCATCAGAAGCCTGTCCGCCACCGTCGACCGCGCTACCCGGCACGAGATCCTGCGGGCCGAGGCCGAGGACCTCCGATCGAGAATTGCCGCGGCCCGGGCCTCGTTGGAGCTCATCGAGGGCGGCCTGCACTGCGAGTACGAGGACATCACCGAGTGCCCGAACTACCGGCTGCGCATCGCCGAGCAGATCGGCTCCCAAGTGCCGTGCCAGGGCCTGACGAGGCGGGAGCCGGCTACGCCGCGAGCCCGGTGACCTTGGCCAGGAAGTCGGCGTTCGCAGCCACGTCGTGACCGAGGACGACCGAGTGGTGCGGCAGCTCCGCCAGGCGCCGGGCGACGTTCTCGCGGGCGGCCGCAGTGCCACCGCCGTCGACCCCGAGGAGCCCGAACACGTCCGGGTAGCGGTCCTCCGTCCTGCCGCTCATGAAGTCCGCCCCGCCCAGCGCGCGGCCGGTCTCCTCGACGGCCGGGACGGCGCCGGCCTCGATCCTGGGGAACACCAGCACCGCGGCCTCGCCCTCGGTCGCCAGGGGGACGCCGAACCAACTGGTGAACTGGTCCGGGAACACCTGCGTCTTCAGTTCCTTGCCGCGCTCCCACAACGGCGCGCGGTCCCCGGCCAGCAGAGCCTCCGTAACCCGCTTGTCCTGTGTCGGGTGCAGCACCTCGCCCGCCTCCAGACGCTCCCGGGCGGTCTCGAACCAGCCCAGCGCCTCCAGCAGGCCGAGGCCGACGGCCGCCGCCGAAGGCCAGGGCAGGACGTCCACGCCGCCCCGCTCGCCCGGCCGGACGAACACGCGGTCGTTGGCGAGGAGGCCGAGCCCGTGACGGGAGGCCAGGGCGAGAGCGGTCGTGGTCTTGCCCGCGCCCTTGCCGCCGAAGGTCAGGACCGTGCGCCCGTCCTGGACGACGGCCGAGGCGTGCAGCACCGCCCAGCCGTCCCGCAGCAGCAGACCCCGCACCATCTCCCGGGCCAGGCGGGCGGTCGCCGTGGCGACGTCCTCAGTGCGGCAGCCGACGACGTCCAGCCGCCCCGCCCCCGGCTCCGACCGGTAGGCGAGCGCGCCCTCCGGCGACACCGCCCGGATCACACCGCCGGACACGCCCCCGGCAAGGAGCAGTTGCGCCCGCGCGTACGCGGTGCTCGTGTGCGGGGACTGAGTGACAGCCAGGGCCATGGCGTCGTACTCCCGGTTGTCCACGTCGGCCGTGACCAGTGGCCCGGCGCAGTTGCTCGCGGGGTCGGCGTCGGCGGCCTTCCACCAGGTGCCGAAGTAGCGGGCGGACCAGTCGGTGACGGCCTGCTCGGCGGAGACGACGGTCACGGCCGCGTCGGCGCTTTCGAGGCGTACGGCGTGAGTGGTCATGGCCGGTTCCTCCCGGACGGAAATGGTTGCAACGAAACACCGCGCACAACCTGGTAGGCGGGGCGCAGGTTGGAACGGGACGCCTCCAACTGCCGGTCCTCGACGGAGTCCGGCGGAGGCAGGAACGATAGAGGGTTGCCCCGGTGAAACGCACGAGAATCCCGCACCAGTCACCCGCATGCCGAGCGCACAGCTCGGTGGTGCCGTCCTGGGCGCCGAGGGCCAGGCGCAGCGCGGACACCACCGCGCCGACTGGCCCGCACCGGGTGCGGCGGATGCCGGCGTTGATCCGGCCGGGTCGCCAGGCCAGTTCGTCGCGTACTCAGGTTGAACTCGTAGCGCCTGCGGGGTCGTGACGGTCCATGATCCCTGCGGTACAACGGGATCACGCGGTACGCACAGAGGGGCGGGTATACGGCCCCGAGCAGGAGAAGCGGGAACAGCTGAGGCTGGAGGCGGCCGAGCGGTTCGAGCGCGGTGATGAGGCCACGGTGATCGCGGCCGATCTGCGGGTCACGGAGCGGACGGTGCGGCGGTGGCGCAAGGTGCGGTGTGAATTCATAGCCACTTCTGGGGCCGGCCGACCGCCTATGTTCGGAGGTGCTGGCTGACCCCACCCTTCCCTTACACCGGCTCCGGAAGCGGACCGAGGTGCTTGACTACGCGCTCACGCAGCAGGAGGTACTCCTTCCAGCGGCGGGACAGCGGGCCCGGTGGCCGCTCGACGACACGGGCGCCAGTGACGGTCTGTCCGAGCTGAAACTGCTCGCGCGTCAGATCGAGCTCAATACCGCTGGGCAGCTCGTTCCACCAGTGGAAGCCGAGCTGCTCACCGTCAAGGTACACCTCGCCGACTCTGAGATTGCCGCCGAAGACGTCGTTGACGATCAAGGCTGTGATGTCGCAATGTCCCCAGGCAGGATTGCCGGGCAGCCACTCGGCCCGGTCACGGTCGTCCGGCGAACAGGTGTCGGCAGCCCAACTGGCTCGCAGGGCTCTGTCGATGTCGAGCAGGTTCCAAGGGATCACGCTCCCAGCATCGCAGCCACCTCTGACATGCAAGCCCCCGCATTCGCCGCGCCTGCCGGAGACGTAGCCTGCCCTGTCGCCGGGGCTCCGGGCAGGGCAGGATCGGGGCATGAGGATTCTCGTCATGGGCGGAACGTGGTTTCTGGGCAAGGCGATTGTGGAGACCGCGTTGGCGAGGGGGTGGGACGTCACCACCTTCAACCGCGGTCGGTCCGGCGTAGACGCGCCGGGTGTGGAGGCGGTGCACGGAGACCGTACGGTCCAGGAGGATCTGCGAAAGCTCGCGCAGCGCGGCCCGTGGGACGCCGTCGTCGACACGTCCAGCTCGGAGCTGCCGCCCCGCGACGTCCTTCTGGCCACCACCACGCTGGCCGGGCGTGCGCGCCGTTGGGTGCACCTGTCCACCGTCTCCGTCTACGAAGGCTGGCCACACGAGCCGTTGACGGAGGACTCCCCCCCCCTGCTGCGGTGCCCGGCCGATGACGACGGCTCGTTCGGCTACACCGGGGATAACGGCAGCCCCACGAAGTACGGCTTCCAGAAGGCCGGCGGAGAGCGGGCCGTTGCCGAGGCCTTCGGCGACGAAGCGGTCTTCCTCCGGCCGGGAGTCATTCTGGGGCCCGGCGAGTACGTGGGCCGGCTGCCCTGGTGGCTGGAGCGCGCGAAGCGCGGCGGCCGCATGCTCGCGCCCGCGCCTGCGGAGCAACGGATCCAGCCAGTGGACGTCCGGGACGTCGCCACCTTCGCCGTGCACCAGGCGGCCGGCACGGGCCGCGGTGCCTTCAACGTCACGCATCCCGACGGGACCTCGTTCGGCGACTTCCTCACCGAGTGCTTGCGGGTCACCGGGAGCGACGGGACGCCGGTCTGGGTGGAACCGGACGTGCTGACGGAGCACCGCGTGAAGCAGTGGACCGAGGTACCCCTGTGGCGCACCCATGCCGGTGTCTGGTCGGTCGACGCCCGGCGTGCGGTCGAGGCGGGTCTTCGCTGCCGACCGATTGCCGACACGGTGCGGGACACCTGGAAGTGGTGGGCGGGAGACGGGCGTCCCGTGGACCATCCGCGACGGGCGGAGCACGGAATCGCGGCGGACAAGGAGGAGCGAATCATCGCCTCCTTGTGAATCCCAGTGGTCCGGTTCCTGCGCTCTCTGTGATCCGTACGGTCGCTGCGCTCTCTGTGATCAGGGTCCGATCGACAGGAGAGCCGCAGACGGGCCGAGTCGGTACGGCGGGGAGACCCGGGTGATTCCCTCGACCTGTTCCCGCAGCTACGACGGGAGTTGCGAGCCGTGGTAGTGCGGCCGTGCGAGGTGCCTGCCGATCCGGGCCGTGCGGACGACGACGCCCGTTTTTGCGCTGCTCCGCCGACACTTCCCAGAACGGCGCCAGCGCCTCGGCCGCGCCCTCCACATTGTCGGACAGGGAGCGAGCATACGCCAGGTCGGCTGCCGCGCCGCTGGTGTCGGAGCGCGCAACGGCCCTGGTGGGCGCCCTACGCCCCGCAAACGGCCAAGAGCGCCCGATCTCACGCGCCGATCGGGCGCTCTTGAACACTTCTTCTACTCGGCTCGCTACGGCCGGTTGAAGCCGCCGTCCAAGACTCCCTGAACAAAGGCGCTGAACTCGGCGGCGGACAGGACTAGGACCGGGCCGTCTGGGTGCTTGCTGTCACGCACCGCTCGGCCGCCAGGAAGGGCGGCAACCTCCACGCAGTTGCCGTTGTTGCCGGAGTACGAGGACTTCACCCACTCCAGTCCGGCAGCCAAAGCGCGCTCGATGTAAGGCTTCACCGTCTATTCCATTTCCTTTATGGCGTCCAAGATGAGCGCCCGTGAGTTACTTACGTTCGCTGCGGCCATGTTCAAGCGACGAAACAGCGTGGTGTAGGTGTCGACGTCAGCCGGTTCCTCGTAGTAGAGCGTACTTGTCGGCGACTCGGCATAAATGATGTCCGTCTCACTTGATGCCGGGAAGCTCATGATGACGAACGGCCCGAAGAGACAGGCGTTCATGGGGTCTTCCTGCGGCAGCACCTGAAGCTGCACGTTCGAGCGCCTGCTGTCTTCCACCAGCGCTTCGAGTTGGGCTTTCATGATCTCAAGTGAGCCGACACGGTGATGCAAGACGCTCTCCGCGATGATCACCCAGAGCTGCAACGGCGTGTCTCGCGTCAGCACCTTCCGGCGGTCGCGACGCATGTTGATCTGTGTTTCGACGTGCTCACTGGTGGCGTCCGGCACCTGTAGCTCAATGAGTGCTCGGGTGTATTCGGGCGTTTGCAGAAGCCCGGGAACCAAGTTGGTTTCGACGTTGTACAACTCTGCCGCATCCCACTCCACGGCGACGTACGCGGCATACGCCGAGTCGACCGCGTTGGTGTAGCGCGACCACCACCCCTTTTGCTTGGCCTCACGCGACAGGGCTTCGATCTCTGCGCGTTCCGCAGGGTCCGTGACGTTGTAGACGTCCATCAAGGCGCGAAGGTCCGGAAGGCGGATGCCGGACTGGGCGTTCTCGATGCGACCGATCTTTGATTCGGCCGATCCAAGTGCCTTGGCAGCGTCTGCATGCGTCAACCCGGCAGCCGTCCGCAGCTCGCGAAGCCGTCTGGCCAAACGGCGCTGACGGATCGTCGGGTTGCTGTTGATGGGCACGGTAGCGCCCCCTCCTCTACTCCTTCGTGCAGGTCAAGTGTGCCGCCCGCGCACGGTGGCGGCAACAGCCCGTACTCACTCCCCAAAGTGGGGACTTGACACTTTGGGTACTTCAAGATGCACAGTACCTACCGTGGCTATCTGTGACCATGGGGTTACGCACTTCCGATCACCTCGTAGCCGCCCCAATCCGACCTAAGGGGGCAAGGTGACTGTCCAGAAGACGGAACAGGTGCGGTACCGGCGGCAACGTCCTGCCATCCGGGCCGCACGCGCTGATGCCAGGGCGTTAGCCGACAAGTGGCAACACTCCGAGCTGGTCGACGACTTGGTTTTGCTCGTCTCCGAGTTAGTCACGAACGCAGTGGTCCACGGCACTACAGGGCGCGGCAGTCAAGTACATGTGACCTATGGCTTGCTCAGCGATCGGCTGCGCGTGGATGTCCGCGACGCAGCGACCGGTCAGCCCCGTGTGATGCGGCCGGTTTCTCTCGATGGTGAACCTCGGGAGTCGGGGCGCGGGCTGATCGTCGTCGCCACTCTCGCTGATCGCTGGGGTGTGACCCCTCGGGTCATCGGCAAGAGCGTGTGGTTTGAGATCGCACTGAATGTGGGGCCGTCGTGAGTACGCTCGTTTCACACATCCGCCTGGCGGCGACGCTGACGGCCGTCAGTTGCTCGCGCGTCTTCACTGCGCACACGTTGCGGCAGTGGAACGTCCCTCACCTCGTCGACAACGCTCAGTTGGTCGTCTCGGAGCTGGTGACCAACGCCGTCAAGGCCACTGGCGTGGTGACCGCCAACCCGACCTGGAGCCAGCTCGAAGATGTACGGCTACTTCATGTCGGCATCTACGGACACGGCCACTCCGTGACCATCCAGGTGTGGGACAACTCCGATGAACTGCCCGTTCAAGCGAAGGCCGACACGGAGGAGTGGGCCGAGGGCGGAAGGGGGTTGTTCATCGTGGAGGCCCTGGCGCTGCACGTCGGTCACTTCTTCCCGCAGTCCGGCGGCAAGGTGGTCTGGGCTGAGTTGGCGATGGACGCGCAACTGCCCCGCCTTCCGCAGCGGGAGCCGAAGGAGCCGTTGAACGTCCTGCTCCCCGAGGCGGATCCTCAGCTTTTGATCAAGCTGCTCAACGGGCTCGAGAAGCTCTGACCCACCAACGTGGAACACCCTGCGTCCACAACGGACATGGGGTGTTCTTCGTTGCGGTGCGGGGTGGTGTGAGCGTCGGAACTCAGTCGTCTGGAATGTTCACGTAGACGACCTCGCCCTCCGAAAGGGAGTGCGTCGGAATGATCTGGGCGTACATGTCGTCCAGTTGTGCTGGCGCAGCTCGGCCGGCGCAGGGCACCACTTCCGGTCGTCCGGGAGGTGGTGGAGCGCGCCTGCTCCTAGGACTCGGGGCGCACGTTGTCGCTGATCCAGGTCAGGCAGCAGGGCGTCCCGCTGATCCGCGTCACGATTGCGCGCCGACGGCCAGTCGCGCCTTGACCGCCCCCTGGGCGAGACTGACGGCTTCCTCACGGGCGGGCGTAGCGGTCGAGACCTGCACATAGTCAGTCATGGCCGGGAGACTAACGGCCTGCCCCTGGTCGCACTACGGAACCGAGGTCTGCCGCACCGCCCGGAGCGACACGCTAGACCTCTTTGCTGCGTCGCCATCGCGGTAGTCGCAGTCCGCACGGGCGGCCCCCGCACCAGGACCGCCCGCCCTCACCCCGCCCCAAGCCCCACCCGCACCCCCTCCAGATCCCCCTCCGACGCCAACCCGGCGTGATACAGCCGCAGTTCCGTCGCGCCCAGGTCGCGGGTGCGGGCGGCGTCGGCTGCGAGGGTGTGCGGGCTGCCGCCCATGCCGGCGACCACGGTGAAGTTGGCGGCGAGGACGGCACCGGTGCGGTTCTGTTCGGCGAAGGGTGTCAGGAGGCCCGGGCCGCCCGTGCAGGGTACGACCACGCCGTCCGCGACGGAGAGGATGTGCGCGGGGTCGACGCCGGCGTTGGCGCCGCAGTGGTAGGACACCGGGTCGGCGTGCAGCAGGACCTGGAAGCCGGTGGGCGCGGCGGCGCGGACCGCCGAGACTGCCGCCTCCTGGAGGGTGCGGGCCCTGTCGTCCCGCCACGCGCGCGTGGCGTTCGCCCTCGCCTCGCCCAGCAGCTTCTCCACCCCCGGCCAGCCCCCGGCCGAGGGAGCCGCGCCGCGCCACACCGGTTCCAGCGCGGTGCGTACGGCGGTGGCCAGTTCGTCGGGGTCGAGGCCCCGGCCGTCGTATCCCGAACGGCAGTCGGGGCAGAAGCACAGCGACATCAGGTACTGCCCGGCGTCCCCGAGGGCCACCCCGCCGGTCTTGTCGTGGGCGTGCAGGTGGGCGAGGCCGTACCAGCCCAGCGACTCCAGTTCGGTGCCGCGCGCCCCGGGGCGCACCGCCGCCTCGGCGGCCAGGTCGGTGAGGTACGCGCGTGTGGGGGGCTGGGCGATGCAGGGCGCCCAGGGGTAGCGGTCGCCGTAGGCGTTGATGACGGAGGTGTGGGGGTGCTCCGCGCCGAGGCGGGAGTTGTGGGCGAGGACGACCCAGGTGTGCACCTCCAGGCCCGCGTCCGTGAGGGCGGCGGCTGCCTCGCCGTACGCGTCGCCGGGTGCCCAGTCGCCTGCCTCGTACGGGCGGGGCGTACGGCCCTGCCAGCGGGCGGGGTCCGGGGGGTAGAGGACGGCGGCGTGTTCGGCGGTGACGACGCGGTGGCGCGGGTGGCGGGGGGTGAGGGCGCGGGTGGAGTGGTAGGCGGAGGCGAGCGTCGCCTGCGCCACGCCGAGGTCCGCGACGCGGGCGGGGGCTGCCGGGTCGCCGTTGACGTCCCAGGGGTAGACGAATGCCGATGTCTTCATCGGGCCTCCTCCGCGTCCGTCTTCGCGTCCGTCTCCGTGTTCGTCTTCGCGTCGAGCAGCGTGTAGCCCCGGTCGATGATCTGGGCGAGCTGCTTCACGTGGTCCTCGGTCGGCTCCTGGAGCGGCGTGCGCACCTCGCCCACGTCCAGGCCGCGTAGCCGTACGCCCGCCTTGACCAGGGCGACGGCGTATCCGCGGCCCTGGGCGCGCAGTTCGATGAAGGGCCGGTAGAAGCCGTCCAGCAGACGGTGCACGGTGGCCTCGTCGCCCGTGCGCAGCGCCCGGTGGAAGGCGAGGGCGATCTCGGGGGCGAAGCAGAACGCGGCGGACGAGTAGAGGGTGACGCCGAGGGCGCGGTAGGCGAGCTGGGTCTGTTCGGCGGTCGGCAGGCCGTTGAAGTAGAGGAAGTCCTCGCCGCCGGGCGGCGAGGTGCGCACCGCGCTGATGATCCGCTGCATGAGGTCGAGGTCGCCGAGCCCGTCCTTGAGGCCGACGATGCCGTCCGTGTGGGCGAGTTCGACCACACTCCGCGGGGTGAACACGGCGTTGTCGCGCTGGTAGACGACCACGGGCAGGGAGGTCGAGGCGGCCACTTCCCGGTAGTGCCGCACCAGCCCCTCCTGTCCGGCGAGCACGAGGTAGGGCGGCATGGCGAGCAGCCCGTCGGCCCCGGCCTCCTCGGCGAGGCGGGCGTAGCGCACGGCGAGGGCGGTGCCGTAGCCCGCGCCGGCCACGACGGGCATTCGTCCCGCGGTCTCCTCGACGGCGGCCCGGACGCAGGCCTCGAACTCCTCGGGCGTGAGGGCGTGGAACTCTCCGGTGCCGCAGCAGGCGAACACGGCGGCGGCGCCGGCCTCGACCCCGCGGCGCACATGCGTGCGGTAGACCGAGAGGTCGAGAGCGCCGTCGGGGCCGTACGCCGTGACGGGGAAGAACAGCGGCCCGCGGGGGGCGGTGAGCCGGGTGGCGAGAGGGGCTGAGGTCACAGGCGCTCCCCGTTCCGTATTCAGGATCATCGACATATTCGTCATATGCGTGATCTGCGTCTATATTTCTGAACGCGACCACGCTAAGCCGCCCCGCGAACACCGTCAAGCAGGCACCCTCTTGACGCGTGAGCACCCATTCCTTAGCGTGTCCACACATATGAACGCCAGGCATGCATCAGTACGGCTGCCGCTCAGGAGACCCAGGAGATCCCGAGGATGCCCGCTCCCCGCACCGTCCTGCTCACCGGCGCCGCCGGCGGCCTCGGCACCCTGATGCGGGGCCTGCTCCCCGACCACGGTTACGAGCTGCGCCTGCTCGACCTGCGTCCGATCGAGGGCGAGCCGGACGCGATCGTCGCCGACCTCGCGGACCGGGACGCGCTGCGCGAGGCGGTCCGTGGCGTCGACGCGATCATCCACCTCGCGGGCATCTCCCTGGAAGCCCCCTTCGAGAAGATCCTGAAGGCAAACATCGAGGGCACGTACAACCTGTACGAGGCCGCCCGCGAGGAAGGCGTCGGCCGCGTCGTCTTCGCCTCCTCCAACCACGCCGTCGGCTACACCCCGCGCCCCCGGGGCGACGACCCGCTCATCCCGATCGACACCCCGCGGCGCCCGGACACCTTCTACGGACTGTCCAAGTGCTTCGGCGAGGACCTCGCCCAGCTCTACTGGGACAAGCACGGCATCGAGACCGTCTCCGTCCGCATCGGCTCCTGCTTCCCGGAGCCGACCAGCGTGCGCATGCTCTCGGTGTGGATGAGCCCCGCGGACGGCGCCCGCCTCTTCGACGCCGCGCTCACCGCCGAGAACGTCGGGCACACCGTCGTCCACGGCTCCTCCGCCAACACCCGCCTGTGGTGGGACCTCACCTCCGCGCGGGCGCTCGGTTACGAGCCGCGCGACGACTCCGAGCCGTACGCCGACAAGCTCGTGGCCGAGCAGGGCGAGCTGGACCCGGACAACCCGGCGCACGCCCGCCTGGGCGGCCACTTCGTGACCGACCCCCCGATTTGGCCGTACTGACCGGAAGACGACCCCACAAGAAGCGGACGGGCACCGAACGGGCCCGTCCGCTTCCGTATGCGGGCATCCGGGCTGCCCGTTCTCACCCCTCCCCGCGCTGCGCCCCAGGTCCGAGACGGGCACCCGGCGCCGGAAACGGGCACACACGGGCAGTATCGGGTCCGCAACAGGCCTGGTCAGTGCCGCGTGGCCGCTGTAGAACTTCCCCCAAGGGTCACACGGGCCCGAACGGGCAACCACACGGCGACGAGGCGGTGAGGCAGGTGTTCGGCATGGGCACGAGGACGGCGGAGGAACGCCAACGCGAGATCGTGCGGGTCGCCCGCGCCACCGGGTCGGTCGACGTCACCGCGCTCGCCGCCGAACTGGGCGTCGCCAAGGAGACCGTACGACGGGATCTGCGCGCCCTGGAGGACCACGGCCTGGTCCGCCGCACCCACGGCGGCGCCTACCCCGTGGAGAGTGCCGGTTTCGAGACCACCCTCGCCTTCCGCGCCACCAGCCACGTGCCCGAGAAGCGCCGGATCGCCTCCGCCGCCGTCGAGCTGCTCGGCGACGCGGAGACGGTCTTCGTCGACGAGGGCTTCACCCCCCAGCTCATCGCCGAGGCCCTGCCCCGGGACCGTCCGCTGACCGTGGTCACCGCGTCCCTGCCGGTCGCCGGCGCACTGGCCGAGGCCGGCGACACCTCCGTCCTGCTGCTCGGCGGCCGGGTCCGTTCGGGCACCCTGGCCACCGTCGACCACTGGACGACGAAGATGCTGGCCGGTTTCGTCATCGACCTGGCGTACATCGGTGCCAACGGCATCTCCCGCGAGCACGGCCTCACCACCCCCGACCCCGCGGTCAGCGAGGTCAAGGCGCAGGCCATCCGCGCCGCCCGCCGCACGGTGTTCGCGGGCGCGCACACCAAGTTCGGCGCGGTGAGCTTCTGCCGGTTCGCGGAGGTCGGCGCCCTGGAGGCCATCGTCACCAGCACGCTGCTGCCCACAGCCGAGGCCCACCGCTACTCGCTGCTCGGGCCGCAGGTCATCCGCGTCTGAGAACCTGCCCCACCCCCCCGGTCCCTCTCCCCCGCCCCACTTCCCCCGTCCCACTTCCCCGCACGGC
>NZ_JAGMUO010000121.1 GCF_019049325.1 Streptomyces sp. AC512_CC834
CTGGCGGCACGGGCACGCCTGGCAACACAGGCACGCCTGGCAGCGCGGGGCCCCCTGGCGGCACCGGCACCCCCGGCAGCGCGGACAGCCCTGGCGGCGCGGGCACCCCCGGCGGCGCGGGCACGCCCGGCAGCACCGGGACCCCCGGCAGTGCGGGGACCTCTGGCGGCACGGGCACGCCTGGCAACACAGGCACGCCTGGCAGCGC
>NZ_JAGMUO010000122.1 GCF_019049325.1 Streptomyces sp. AC512_CC834
GCCGGAGTGGCTGGACGCGGACGCGCCCGGTGTGACGGTCGTCGACCACAAGGACATCTTCCCCGAGGGTGTGCTGCCGGTCTTCAACTCGCACGCCATCGAGACGAGGCTGCACCACATACCGGGGCTGTCGGACCACTACCTGTACTTCAACGACGACGTCTTCGTCGGGCGCAGCGTCACCCCGCAGCACTTCTTCTACGGCAACGG
>NZ_JAGMUO010000123.1 GCF_019049325.1 Streptomyces sp. AC512_CC834
CCCCCACACCAGCACTGCCACTGTCGCGGTCGCTGAAGCTGTCGGGAGAAGGCACCTCCCACACCACCACCGGCGGCACCACATCACCCGCCGGCCACGCCTCTCCATCCCACACCGGCACAGCCGCCGCGCCTTCCGGCACCACCACCGGACTCCAGCCCACCCGCCACAACGACCGGCCCACCACCCCACCAGCCGACTCCAACTGCCCCACCGACACCGGCCGACCCACCACCGACCCCACCGACAGAACGGAAGCACCCGTGTCGTCGGCCACCTCTACAGCGACGCTGTTCTCGCCGTCGGGTGTGATGCACACGCGTAGGCGGGTGGCGCCGGTGGCGTGCAGGGCTACCTGGTTCCAGACGAACGGCAGTACCGGTTCACCGTCCCGGTCCCCGCTCTCGTCGACCAGCGCCGCGTGCATCGCCGCATCCAGCAGTGCCGGATGCAGACCAAAACGGGACGCCTCGTCCCACGACTCCGACGGCAGCTCCACCTCCGCGAAGACATCGTCACCCCGCCGCCAGGCCGCCTTCAGCCCCTGGAACACCGGACCATAGGCATACCCCTGGCGCAGCAGCAGGTCGTACGCGTCCCCGACACCGACCGGTAGGGCACCGGCCGGCGGCCACACCGCCAGATCCTCACCCGACCGGGCCGCCGCACCGTCACCGACACTGCCCTGGGCATGCAGCAGCCAGCCGCCACCCACCTCCGTCTCCGGACGCGAGTGGACCGTGACCGTACGCGCCCCCGACCCGTCAGCCGCACCCACCGCCACCTGGATCTGCACACCACCACGCTCAGGAAGCACCAACGGCGCCTGAAGCGTCAGCTCCTCCAGCAACCCACAACCCACCTGATCAGCAGCGTGCAGAGCAAGCTCCACAAAACCGGTGCCGGGGAAGAGGATGGTGTCGCCCACGACGTGGTCGGCGAGCCAGGGCTGGGTGTCCGTGGACAGGCGACCGGTGAGGACCACGCCGTCGCTGTCGGCGAGGGTGATGGTGGCGCCGAGCAGTGGGTGCTCGGCGGTGTCGAGCCCGGCCGAGGCGACGTCCGCGGCCCCGAGTTGGGCGTCGATCCAGTAGCGCTCGCGTTGGAAGGCGTAGGTGGGCAGGTCGACGCGTTCGGCGCCGCGTCCGGCGTAGAAGGCGGTCCAGTCGACGGTGCCGCCCGAGGCGAACACCTGCCCCAGCGCGCCCACGGCCGTCACATCCTCCGGACGGTCCTTGCGCAGCACGGACGCGAACGTGACCTCATCGGCGTCCGTGTCGAGGGTCTGCCGGGCCAGACCCGTCAGAACCGGATCCGGGCCGCACTCCACAAACCGCACCACACCCTGCCCCTGCAGAGCAGCGATCCCGTCGGCGAAGCGGACGGCCTCACGCACGTGGCGTACCCAGTACTCGGGGTCGGTGAGCTGCCCCGCCACCGCGAGGGCGCCTGTCACGTTGGACACGACGGGCAGGGACGGCTCCGCATACGACAGCGACGCCGCTACTCCACGGAACTCCTCCAGCATCGGCTCCATCAACGGCGAATGGAACGCATGCGACACCCGCAGCCGGGACACCCGCCGCCCCAGCCCACTGAAGTGCTCAGCGACCGTGTCGACGTCGGTCTGGGTGCCGGACACCACGATGGACGTGGGGCCGTTGACGGCGGCGATCCCGACACCGTCGGACAGCACCGGCAGGACCTCTGCCTCGGTGGCCTCCACCGCGAGCATCGCTCCGCCCTCGGGCAGCGCATCCATCAGCCGGCCACGCGCCGCCACCAACACGGACGCGTCCTCCAGGGACAGCACCCCCGCCACATGCGCGGCGGTCACCTCACCAATGGAGTGCCCCGCCACAAAGTCGGGACGCACACCCCAGGACTCCACCAGCCGGAACAACGCCGTCTCCACCGCGAACAGCCCCGCCTGCGCGAACACCGTCCGGTTCAGCAGCCGGACGTCATCGCCCCACACCACCTCCCGCAACGACCGGCCCAGCAGACCGTCCAACCGGCCACACACCGCATCGAAGGCCGACGCGAACACGGGGAAGGCGTCGTAGAGTTCCCGGCCCATCCCCAGCCGCTGACTGCCCTGACCCGTGAACAGCACAGCCGTCCGGCCACCCGCACGCGCCCGCACCACCGAGCCTTCCACCCCGCCCAGCGCGGTCAGCAGCTCCTCGCGGTCCCGGCCCACCACCACCGCACGCCGCTCCAACGCAGCCCGCGACGACACCAAAGACAACCCCACATCCACCGGCGACAGTTCGAGCCGCTCACCCACCCACCCGGCAAGCCGCTCCGCCTGCGCCACCACCGCACCCGCGCCACGCCCCGACACCACCCACGGCACCACGGCCGACGCCTTGAGCTCGGCAACTGGAACCGCCACCACCGGCGGCTCCTCCACGATCACGTGGGCGTTCGTCCCACTGATTCCGAAGGACGACACAGCCGCACGCCGAGGCCGCCCCTCCTCCGGCGCCGGCCACTCCCGAGCCTCCGTCAGCAGCTCCACAGCACCCGCGTCCCAGTCCACCTTGGACGAAGGCTCGTCGGAGTACAGAGACTTGGGCATCGTCTCGTGACGCATCGCCATGACCATCTTGATAATGCCCGCGACACCCGCCGCAGCCTGCGTATGACCCATGTTCGACTTGATCGACCCCAGCCACAGCGGACGGTCCTCCGCCCTGTCCTGACCGTAGGTCGCCAGCAACGCCTGCGCCTCGATCGGGTCACCCAGCGTCGTACCCGTACCGTGCGCCTCGATCAGGTCCACGTCGCCCGACGTCAGTCCCGCCCCGGCCAGTGCCTGGCGGATCACCCGCTGCTGCGAGGGGCCGTTGGGGGCCGTCAGACCATTGCTCGCCCCGTCCTGGTTGATGGCGCTGCCGCGCACCACCGCCAGCACGGGGTGGCCGTTGCGGCGCGCGTCCGACAGGCGCTCCACCAGCAGCATGCCCGCGCCCTCGGCCCAGCCGACACCGTCGGCGGACTCGGAGAAGGACTTGCAACGACCGTTCCTGGAGAGGCCGCGCTGGCGGCTGAACTCCACGAAGACCTCAGGCGTCGCCATCGTGGCGACACCGCCGACGAGCGCCAGGGAGCACTCGCCGGACCGCAGGGCGTGCGCGGCCAGGTGCAGGGCGACCAGCGACGAGGAGCACGCCGTGTCGACGGAGACCGCCGGACCCTCCAGACCGAGCGTGTAGGAGATCCGGCCGGAGGTGATGGAGCCGGCGGCACTGCTGTAGGGGTAGTCGTGGTACATGGTTCCGGCGAACACGCCGGTCGTGCTGCCCTTGAGGGTCAGCGGGTCGATCCCGGCGCGTTCGAGGGCCTCCCAGGCGGTCTCCAGGAGCAGCCGCTGCTGGGGGTCCATGACCAGCGCCTCGTTCGGGCTGATACCGAAGAAGTCGGCATCGAAGTCCGCCGCGTTGTGGAGGAATCCGCCTTCGCGCGCGTACGTCTTGCCTTCGCGCCCGGGCTCCGGGTCGAACACACCGGCGTCCCAGCCGCGGTCGGAGGGGAATTCCGACACGGCGTCCACACCGTCCGACACCAGTTGCCACAGATCCTCGGGCGACGCCACACCGCCCGGGTAGCGGCATGCCATCCCCACGATCGCGATCGGCTCCCGCAGCGCATCCGACATCTTGCGGTTCTGCCCGCGCAGTCGCTCCGCTTCCTTGAGGGATGTCCGAAGTGCCTCGACAAGCCGCTGGTCGGAGTTCGCCATCTCGGTCTTCCCACTTCCCGTGTCACATGGTGAATATCTGGACAGGCGTCGAAGCGCCGACGGGGCCGGATGCTGCGACGCGGATGCCGGATCGGAACGGCCCGGCAGTCGTCCCGGGAACAGTCCGGCCGCCGTATCGGAAAACCGGGCGGGTATGCGCGCGGGGCGCCGGGTGGTGCGTGCCCGCGTGAGGAGAACGGCGGTGTTCAGCCCACGGTAGGGCAGTGACGTGCGGCCGGACCCCCTAAGAAGCCCCCTTAAGACATCCTCTGAGGAGTCCTCCCGGCAAGCCCCTCATGCGGCCCGGTAGGACGAGGTGGGAGGTGCGAGCCGGCTCTTCCCGGGCCCCTAAAGTCGTCGTGCCGCACATGAATAGGGGGACGGCTCCCGCCTGTTGGCGGCATGGAGACGGTACAAAGAATTCCGAGTCGGCGTATGGCGCGCTGCCGGGGCACACCGGAGTTCCCGTGTGTCCTCCGCGTCTCTTCGGCAGCCCATTCGACTGCCCCCGGGCCCGTGTGCCGGTCCGCCGTCCGTCATGTCACTACAGCAGACCATCTGGAGGGCCCCATGGGCCGGGTAGAAGGCAAGGTCGTCGTCATCACGGGTGCGGCGCGCGGGCAAGGGCGCAGCCACGCCGTGCGGCTGGCCGAGGAAGGCGCCGACATCATCGCGATCGACCTCGGTGAGGACATCGAGGTCGTCGGGTACCCGCTCGGCACCGCGGAGGAACTGGCGGAGACGGCCCGCCTGGTCGAGAAGACCGGCCGCAGGGTGGTCACCAAGCTGGCCGACACCCGCGATCGTGCGGCACTGCGCCAGGCGATCGACGAGGGGGTCGCCCAACTCGGCCGGCTCGACGTGGTCGTGGCGAACGCCGCGATCGGACCCGTGGGTGCCGACCGTCCGCTCACCGCGTTCGCCGACGCCGTCGACGTCAACCTCAGCGGCACGCTGAACACGGTGCACGCCGCTCTGCCGCACCTTCAGGAGGGCGCCTCCGTCATCCTGATCGGCTCCGCGGCCGCGTACTTCGCGGCCTACGGCAGCGACCCGGGCGGCATGGGTCCGGGCGGCATCGGTTACGCCTTCACCAAGCAGATGCTCGGTCACTACGTCAATTGGTTCGCTCCCTTCCTGGCTCCTCAGGGCCTGCGGATCAACGTGGTGCACCCGACCAACGTCAACACGCCGATGCTGCACAACGAGGCGATGTACAAGGTGTTCCGTCCCGACCTGGAGCACCCGGTGGCGCAGGACGCCGAGCCGGGCTTCTCGATGGTGCAGGCCCTGCCCATTCCCTACGTGGAGCCGATCGACGTCTCGCACGCGGTGGCCTATCTCGCGTCCGACGAGTCCCGCTTCGTCACCGGCACCCAGCTTCGGGTCGACGGTGGAGCAGTGGTCAAGAACGGCAAGTGAGGCGTGCATTCACCACACCGCCGTTGCCCCGGTGAGCCGGGGGAGCGGCGGTGACCCCGATCCGGGCACCGAAGGAGGGAATCCGGATGACGCAAGCCGTCCCGAGTCCGGCAGCCGTGGCGCCTTCCCTTGAGGAAGTGTCGACGCGGTTCCGGGAGGCCATGGCCTCGTACCCGAGTGGCGTGACCCTCGTGACCACCACCGACGACCAGGGTGTGTGGCGCGGGTTCACGGCCACGTCGTTCTGCTCGCTGTCCGCGGACCCGCCGATGGTCCTTGTGTGCTTGGCCCATACCGCCCAGTGCCACGCGGCGTTCGACAAGGCCGATTCGTGGGTGGTCCAGGTGGTGCCGCACCGGCGCGCGGATCTGGCCACGCGGTTCGCCACCAGAGGTGCGGACAAGTTCGGCCGGAGCGACTTCACGCCGAACTCGGACGGCCACCCCGTTCTGGAGGAGGCCGCCGCGGTGCTGGAGTGCGAGGCCCACGTCCGTCACGATGTCGCCGACCACACGATCCTGGTCGGCCGGGTACTCGACGTCCGGCTGCGTGACGACGCTCCGACGGTGTACTTCCGCCGGGGCTTCCGCACGTTGGCGGACTGATCGTTCGCCGGCCTCGGCGGTCAACAGCCAAGGGCCGGTGGTGGCCGGAGTCCCGGACCAGGGACTCCGGCCACCACCGGCCCTTCTTCGCGTGCTCCACTGCTCCACGAGCCCGGTGACGACCCACACTCCCCAGCCACACACAGCCCGCAGCCCACAGGGCGGGACCCGGACCTGAACCGGTCCGGGTCCCGCCCTGCGGGCTGCGGGTCGCGCGTCGGCGTCCCCGGAGGACTAGTGACTTGCCGCCGCCACCGGTGCTTCCGGCTGCTCCTTCGCCGGCTCGGCGGCATGCGGCCTCAGCTTCGGCATGATGAGGGCGCACAGGCCCGACAGCGCGAAGGCGGCCACGGTGATCCACAGGGCCTTGATGACACCTTCGTTGAGGGTGTCGAAGGTCGGACGGTCGCCGGCCGTGTTGAAGAAGACGACGCCGCCGACGGCCACGCCCAGCGAGTAGCCGAGCTGCTGGAAGGTGGCGAAGGCACCGGACGCGGCACCGGCCGAGACCGCGGGGACCGTGCGCAGGGACTCGTCGAGGAGCGGCACGATCAGCAGGACCATGCCGGCGCCGGAGATGCCCAGGGCCAGGGAGAGGTCCCAGCCGGACAGCGACGTGCCCTTCTCGTTGATGGTGTAGATCGCCCAGACGAACGCGGCGGCCTGGATCAAGCCGCCGGCGAGGATGACGTACTTGCCGAACTTCTTGGCCAGCGGGTCGCCGGCCGGGGAGATCACGATGGAACCGACGGACATGGCGAAGATCGTCAGACCGGTGGCCAGCGGGCTGAAGCCAAGCGCGGTCTGCAGGTAGTAGCCCAGGGCAAGGATGTAGCAGCCGTTGGCGGTCCAGAACAGGATCTGCACGACGAGGCCGCTGCTGAAGCCGTGGTTCGCGAACAGTTGCATGGGCAGCAGCGACGAGCCGTCGCGTCGCATCTTGGCCCGCTGCTGGAGGACGAACACCACCAGTGCGACCGGGGACGCGCCCAGCATGACCCAGATCCAGGGCGCCCAGTCGGCCATGCGCCCGTCGATCAGCGGGAACTCCACCAGGAACACCGTGGCGCTGGCGAGGAACACGCCGACGAGGTCGAGCTTCGGCGGGTTGTCGGAGCGGCTGTTCGGGACGAAGAAGCTCGCCAGTGCCAGCAGGGCGATACAGATGGGCACGTTGACCAGGAAGACCGAGCGCCAGCCGAGACCGAAGAGGTCGGCTTCCACCATCCAGCCGCCGGCGATCAGACCGACGACGGAACCCAGGGCACTCATGGCGCCGATCAGGCCGTAGATCTTGCCGCGTTCGGCGGGTTCGTACATGACCTGGACGGACGACAGGACCTGGGGCACCATCACACCCGCGAAGCCACCCTGGACGACGCGTGCCGCCACCAGCATCGTCCCGCCGTCCGCCGAGGCGGCCCAGAGGGAGGAGAGGCCGAAGCCGGCGACGCCGATGAGGAACATGGTGCGCCGACCGAAGATGTCGCCCAGGCGTCCGCCCGTGATCAGCAGGACGGCGAAGGCCAGCAGATAGCCGGCCATGATCCACTCGAGGTGGGCGTCGGTTGCGTCGAGGTCCCTCTGGATGGTCGGCAGGGCGACGTTGGTGATCGTGGTGTCGACCAGGTCGACGAACTGCGCGATGATCAGAACGGTAATCGCGATCGTCCGTTTCTTCATGACGGACTCTCCTCACTCAAGATGTCGGCGTGCGGGGTGCCGACCCCGCACGCCTGCTCAACTTCATCGAGGACCACCACCGTCGGGGGCCCCAGGCACTCAGGGGGTGGCGTTTGGATCTTGCCGGGGTCGCGGGGTCTGGCACGCCCATCTGCGGCGTTGTCGTCGGTTGCCAGGGCTCCGCCCTGTCGCCCTCCTCCGCCTTGCATCTGCACGCACCAGACCCCGCTCGGGTCGGCAACAACGCGCCGTCGCTTGGACCGGCCTGATCCAAACGCCACCCCCTAGCGGGTGGCGAGCTCCGCGAGCTCCTTGACGCCCTTGTCCAGGCTGGCGGCGAACGCCGGGCCCTGTGCGGCGCCGACCTGGTCGGCGGGGGGGCCGTCGAGCCGCATGGTGTGGCTGATCAGGGTGCCGCCGTTGTCGAGCGGGGTGAGCGAGCAGATCGACTGGGCGATCAGGCCGCCACCGGGCTGGGTCTCCATGGTGAAGCCCTTGCCCTCGTCCACGGAGACGAGGGTGAACGGCATGGCCGGCTGGCCCTCGTTGGTGACGGTGCCGGTGGTGCCGGTGGCGAACGGACCCTGGCGGTCAACGGCGACCAGCTCCGGGTTCCAGGACGGCCACGTGGTCGGGTCCTCGTAGCGGCTCCACACGGCCTGGGGCGCTGCGGTGGTCTCGGCGGTCTTCGTGGTCTCCCACATGAAGCTGACTCCCCATCTGTTCTATACGTACTTACGCTTAAGACAAATGTACAGATGCCCTCGGTGGACCGCAACCGGTGACGCGCATCCGGGTCAACTCCCCCGCCACAACGAAAAGAAGAGCGGGTCCCGGCACCTGTGAGGTGCGGGACCCGCTCGGGTCGGGAGCGCTCGCGATCCGGTCAGGCGGCCACCGCCTCGACCGCCGGCGTACGCAGCCTGCGCCGCGCGGTGGCGGTGCTCGCCAGCATCGTCACGACGGCCGCGATGGCCACGATCGTCAGGTAGATGGTCAGGGAGGTGTCGGGAACGACGTCCTCGGTCCTGGCCACGGTGAAGGGCACCACCGTCGCCAGTGACGCGATCGTGCCGAACAGCACACCGGTGACGGCCAGCAGGACGCCCTCCGCGCCCACCATCCTCAGCACCTGGCGCGGCGTGGCCCCGATGAGCCGCTGCTGGCCGAACTCCCGGCCGCGGTGGGTGGTGGCGGCGATCAGGACGTTCACCAGCATGATGCAGGCGAACAGCACGACCGTGCCGATGACCACGAAGTTGAGCGTCTCGATGTTGCGCTGCTCGTTGGTCTTGGTGATGCCCTCGGCCGTGGTGGCCGCGTTCTCGATGGCCTGCATGTAGAACGTGCCGGTGCCGATGCCGACGAACAGGATGATCGGCATGAGGACCGTGCCCAGCCGGTCGGCGCGGCGGCGCACGTTCTGCACGGTCAGATAGCCGCTGACCCCGGTGAAGCGCTGCAGGGGGCCACCGAGCAGGCCCGTCACCCCGCGGATGAGCAGGGGAGCCAGCAGCGCAAGACCGATGGCGACGAGGATCGACGCCGAGCCGGCGGTCTGCATGATCTCCGCGGTCTTGCCGTGTTCGAGGACCATGGTGAGCACGCCCAGGTTGATGCCGCCCGCCATGAACAGCACCGCCGCGACGACCCTGATTTTGCCGAGCCGCCGTTTACCGGTGGCCGCCGCGGCCACCGCCTCCGCGACGCGGGCCCGGGCGGTGCGCCGGGCCGCGAGCCAGGCCGCCAGGACGGCCGCGACCAGGGTGATGCCCACGCCCATGGACAGGCCGACCGGGCCGAACCGGTAGGACACGGCGGGAAGCACCTGGTCGGTGTCGATGAGCACGTCCAGCAGCGCCCGCCCGGCGAACATCGCCCCCGGCACGGCCAGCAGCGAGGCCAGGACGGACAGCACCACCGCCTCGCCCACGATCATCCGGCCGACCTGCGCGGGCGTGGCGCCCACGCTCCGCAGCAGCGCCATGTCGCTGCCGCGCTGCTGCACGGAAAGGGTGAGTGTCGAGGTCACCGCGAAGACCACCAGCAGCAGACCCCAGCCGCCGATCACGCTGGCCAGCGTCGTCAGCGTCTCCTCACTGCCCGCGTCCACCGCGTCGTGCTGCGCGGTGTCCAGCATCGAGGCGAACGACATCAGCATGGTGGCGCCGAGGAACATGACGAGGAAGCTCGCCACGAAGCCGCCGGGGCGGTGGCGCAGCGACCGAAGAGCCAGAGACATCATCGTCACGCACCCGCCATCACACGTCGCCGGGCAACCTCGTCGCCCAGGTGGGTCATCCGCTCGGCGACCGCCTCGGCGGTCGGGCGCTCCAGCATGCCGACCAGTTGGCCGTCGGCGAGGAAGAGCACGGAGTCCGCGTACGAGGCGGCCACCGGGTCGTGCGTCACCATCACCACGGCCTGGCCGTAGGACCGTACGGACTCCTGCAGCAGCATGAGGACGTCCCGGGCGCTACGGGTGTCCAGGGCACCCGTCGGCTCGTCGGCGAAGAGCACACGGGGCTGGGTGACCAGGGCGCGTGCGATGGCCACCCGCTGCTGCTGGCCGCCGGAGAGCTGACCGGGCAGGTGGTCCAGGCGCTCGCCCAGTCCCACCCGCTCCAGCACCGCACGGCAGCCCGCCCGGTCGATCCTGCGGCCGGCCAGCCGCAGCGGAAGCGTCACGTTCTGCATGACCGTCAGCATGGGAAGCAGGTTGAAGTGCTGGAAGACGAAACCGATCCGGCCCCTGCGGAACCGGGTCAGCTTCGCCTCACTCGCGGCGGCCATCTCGTTGCCGTCCACGAACACCCGGCCGCTGCTGGGGCGGTCGAGGCCCGCCGCGCACTGCAGCAGCGTGCTCTTGCCCGAACCGGACGGTCCCATGACCGCGGTGAACGTTCCGGCCCCCAGCGTGAGGGACACGTCGTCCAGGGCCGTCACTGCCCCGGCGCCGGTGCCGTAGATCCTGCTGACGGACTCGAGACGCAGCGCGTCGCCGCTGCTGCCGGTGACCTCGTGCTTGGACCTGGACATCTGCCATCCCCTCCAGCGGCGCCCGGTGCGCCTTCCACATCGAAGGTACGGACGCCGCCGGAGAGCCGCGATGGGCGCAACACCCGAGTTGGAGGTGTACCCAGCACACCCCTGTGGAGCGCGTTAGGGGTACCCCGTACTCGCCGCGCGGGCTACTGCGCGGCGAGTTGGAGGTCGGCGGGCAGGTCCTGCCGCCTGGTGATGTCGAGCTTGCGGTAGACCCGCGTCAGATGCTGCTCCACGGTGCTGACGGTGATGTACAGCTCGCGCGAAATCTGCCGGTTGGTGTAGCCGCGCGCCGCGAGCGTGGCCACCCGGCGTTCGGACTCGCTCAGGCGGTACTCGGTGTCGGACGCCGCGGATTCCTGGGGCGCGGGTACGGGCGCGGGCGCCGACGCCGACGCCGCGGGACCGGCCTCGCTCTGGGCGTGGGCGTGGGTATGGGTGTGGGCCGGGGCGGGGGCGTGGGCGTGCGGCAGTATCCGGTTTCGCAGCATGTGGGCACCACAGCTCTCCGCGAGACCCCATGCCTGACGGGAGAACGCTCCGGCCCTGGCGGCGTCGCCCGCCTCGCTCAGGGCCTGGCCGAGGTCGGCCAGCGCCCGCGCCAGTTCCACCCGGTCGCCGGACTTGCGCAACTCGTCGACCGCCTGGTGGAGCAGGGGCGGGCGCTGCCGGGACGGCTGGAGGGCTGCCCGCAGCCGCAGGGAAGTCCCGCGTACCCAGGACCCCCGGGCGTCGGGGGTGGCCATCTGCTCCAGGATCAGCTTCTCCGCCCGCTGTTGGTCGCCGAGCCGCAGGAACGTCTCCGCGGCGTCCCCGCGCCAGGCCAGGAAGGAAGGCCGGTCCATGCCCCACTCCTGGGTGAGCCGGCCGACCTCCAGGAAGTCGGCGAGGGCGGCGCGCAGATGGCCGGTGGCCAGCCAGTGCAGACCACGGGCGTACAGATAGTCGAGCCCGTGCACACTGCGGAACAGGGTCTCGGGGACCGGCTGTTCGAGCTGGGCGGCCGCCTCGGCGTGCCGGCCCATGATCGTGCGCGCCCGGATCAGGAAAGCCGTCGGACTGCCCGCGAAGGCGTTGCCACTGCGCTGGGGGAGGTGGTCCAGTGCCAGCAGCGCCTGCTGCTCCGCACCGCTCAGGTCGCCCAGGCGCAGCAGGGCCTCGGCGTGCAGCGTGGCGAACACCGCCTGCCAGGCGGGCGCGTTGTGGCGGGCCGCGTCCTGGGCCCACCGGTGGCACCAGGTGACGGCGCGCTCGGGCTGCTCGGAGTAGATCAAGGTACGAACGGCCCGGGCCAGCGGCAGCAGGGTGCCGTCCTGCAGCGTCACGTTCCGCAGGAACCGTTCGCCCCGGGCGGCGTCGTCGTCCCGACAGCCGTCGGACAGCCGCCAGTCGACCCCCTCGTCGGGCGTGGCGTCCTCGGCGTCGAGGACCGCGACGGTGTACTCGCTCGCCTCGCCCAACTCGCGTCGGTGCACCTCGCGCACCTCGCGTGCCTCGGCCACGCGGCCCTGCCTGACCAGGACCGCGGCCAGCGGCGTCAGGCGTTCGGCCGCCAGCTCACCCGCGCGCAGCAGGTCCAGGGGCGAGGACAGGTGCTGTTCGGCCCTGGAGGGATTGAACCGCCAAGTGATCGCCGCGAGCCGGGTCTTGATCTCGGCGCGCTGCTGCACGTCCGCGGTGATGTCGTGGGCGAGTTCGAGGAGTGCGGCGGCCTGTTGCGAGATGTTCTGGTCGACCAGGTGCTCCGCGGCCTCGCGCAGTAAATCGGTCGCCCACACGTGGTCGGGGAGTTCGGCGCCCTCCTGCCGGGCCGCCATCAGGTGTGCGGCGACCACGGTGCAGGGCTTTCCGGCGGTGTGCAGTACCTCCGCGGCGCGCCGGTGCAGCCGGGCGCGGTCGGCGGGGTCCGCCCGGTCGAGCAGTGTCGCCGCGACGACGGGATGGCGAAAACGCCGGTGTTCCACGATGCCCGCGGCGGTGATCGAGGCCAGGCTGCGGGTGACGTCCGGCAGGGGAAGGCCGACCAGCCGGGCCAGGTCGTGGTCGGTGATGTCGCTGTCGACGGCCGCCAGGGCCTGTGCGACCTCGAACGCCCCGGGGCCGCTGCGGCGCAGGCAGCTTTCGACCGCCGCCACGAACAGGCCGTCCGGCGCGGGGAAGTGGGGGTCAGACGTGTCCGGCGTGTCCGGCGCGTCCGACGTGTCCGATGCATCCGATGCGTCCGACGTCGGTTGCCGCCCGACCGCCGCCTGTGGGGCCGTCTGTGGGGCGGCCCACTCGTACTCCTCCGTGAGAGCCCGCAGCAGCAGCGGATTGCCGCCGCTGCAGGTGTGCAGGGCGGTAACGAGCCGTTCGGTACGGGCGGGCCGCCCGCGGTCGGCGAGCGCTGCCGCCGTCTGGTCCGGCGTGAAACGCTCCAGGCGGACGCGGGTGATGTTGCCCCGCCGCAGCAGCTCGGTACGGAAGTCGCGGTGCTGTCCGCAGTCGTGCAGGGGCGCACTGCCCACGAGGAGGAACGCCGCCGACCGGGCGTGCCGCAGGATGTGGGCCAGATAGCACAGCGAGGCGTCGTCGACGAGGTGCAGGTCGTCGACACAGGCGACCACCGGCGTCCTGGGGGTCAGACCGCGCAGGGCGGCCGAGAACGCGTGCATGGCCGCGGCCCGCGGCGGCTCGTCGTCGGCTTCCGGCGCCGGCAGCGTCCAGGGTCCCGCGCAGGCGACGAGCTGTCGCATCACGCCCAGCGGAAGCGTGCGTTCGGCGGTCGACCCGACGGCCGACAGGGCGAGCGCTCCGGCTTCCGACGCCCGCTCGGCGAAGGCGTCCAGCAGCTCGCTCTTGCCGCACCCGGCCGCGCCCTCCACAAGGACGGTGCGCGCCTCTCCGGGCACGCACCTCCTGAGCGCTTTATTCAATATGTCCAGTACTGATTCCCGTCCGACCAGCGTCACGCGGTTCCCCCGACTGTCAGTGAAGCGGCCCGATGCTGTCCGGCAGGTTGTCGGCGGTGCCGCCGGCGAAGCTCGGGCGAGTATGTGTGAACGATTCGAGAATAGGTCTACTCCAGGCTCAACATACTGGCCAGAAGCTGCAGTGCAATAAGTTCGCGGTTAACTCTCGCGGTGGATGCGGGGCCGACCAGGGAGAATGTGACAAAATTTAGTCACGGCCGATCCGCGCGGTCCGGCTGAATCAGGTCACGCGTAGGGGGATCCGGAGCCCAGAGTAGGGGGTGGTCCCCTCTGGCGGGGTTCATGGGTAGACGGGTTGAATGAGATCTCGAGGCGACCCGGAAGCGACCCCGCGGCTTTTTACCCTTCTTTTGCATACCGTGGGGAACCGGTCCGTCCGCTCTATGCGTCCGCGCCGCGTTTGGTTGAACGCTCTCGTACTTTCCCGTGAATTTGGAATTTCATGAGTGCCGTGCCTTGCCGGTGCGGCGCCGTGCGGGTGGGTCACCGTGCGGGTGCGTCAACGACCGACCGTAGTGGGAATGGGAGTGGAGAAGCCATGACTGGATCGTCCGCCGAGGCAGGCGCCTGGATCCGCCGGTTCCACCCGGCGCCCGCGGCGCCCACGCGGCTGGTCTGCTTCCCCCACGCGGGAGGATCGGCCACGTTCTACTTCCCCGTCTCGCGGGCCATGTCCCCCGGCGTCGACGTGCTGTCCGTGCAGTACCCGGGCCGGCAGGACCGGCGTGGTGAGCGGTGCATCGACACCATCGGAGAGCTGGCCGACGCCGTGGTGGAGGAGCTGACGCCGTGGGCGGACCGCCCGCTCACGCTGTTCGGTCACAGCATGGGAGCGTCCCTCGCCTTCGAGGTGGCCCTCCGGCTCGAGAGCCGGGGCATCGTGCCGCTCGGGCTCTTCGCCTCCGGCCGGCGCGCCCCGTCCCGGTTTCGCGACGAGGCCGTCCACCGGGCCGACGACGACCAGCTCATCGACGAGCTGAGGAAACTCAGTGGCACCGATTCCCAGGTGCTGGGCGATCCGGAGATCCTCCGCATGATCCTGCCGGCGATCCGCAACGACTACCGGGCGGCGGAGACCTACCGCTTCCGGGGCGGCCCGCGGCTGGCCTGCCCCGTCGTCGCCCTGGTCGGCACGGAGGACGCGCAGGTGACCGAGGACGAGGCGACCGCCTGGGCGGAGCACACGACCGGACCGTTCAGGGTGCGCCGGTTCGACGGCGGTCACTTCTACCTCAACGCCCACGCCGTCGAGGTGATGTCCGAGATATCCGGCCACATCAACGGCGTCTCGGTGGCCGGTTCTCGCTGAGCGGTCCCGGAGCAGACAGGGGCGCCGTGTGCACGGTGCCCCTGTTGCATATTCAATTCATGCCTGCTTGCTTCTGCGGCCGTATTTCCCCGCGGTGACCGCTGGTTACCTCTCTTTACGTCTCTGTAAACAGCATATAAAGTAAGCATGTGTGACACACCGCTGCCGAAGCGCATTTTCGGCCTTCATGTTCTCCGCTCCCCCAGTGTCCGGGCGTGGATTGCTTCAAGGAGGGAGACGCATGCGAGTTCTGCCCGGGAGCGATGTCGCGGCGACCGTACTGGAAAACGGAGAGCTGCTTCTGCGGAAGTCCGGAGGTGCGACATACACGTTTGCACCGCCCGCCGCCGCGTTGTGGATCGCGTTGCGCCAGCACGACGGAGATCCGGTGGAAGCGGCGAATGCGCTGGGCGATCTCTGGGACGCGGAATGTGTCCTCATCCGCGCTGAACTGGAAATGTGGATCGACGAGCTGCGGGCGGCGGAACTCGTCCGAGTCGAGGTCTGAGCCCGGCCCGTACCGGAACGCCCCGCCGCCACGGCGGACCGCGCGTGTCCCCTAGGGGGCGTCGTGCACCAGCCCCGCGTCTCCGAGTTCGTTCACCCACAGGTCCAGGTCGGAACGCATGGTTCCGGGATCCACGTCCCACAGGCCCGCCAACAGGTCGGCGGCCGCGTCCAGTCGGCCGTCGTGCTGGCGGATGGCGATCCACATCGCCGTATTCACCGGGGCGCAGCGGATGGGGGATTCCGAGTGCTGCGAGTGCAATTCCAAGCACCCGTCCTCCAGGACGACCGCTGTCACGTCCGGGTTGGGAAGAATGGCCACGACTGCCTCCCCGCGGATCACACGCTCTGAGCCGCTTCATGTATCCGACAGCCTCCATAGTGGCAGGTCGAGCCGGTGTTGAAGAGGGGGGTGGCCTCACCCTTTGGGTGTATCCAGATCCCTGTTGGCGTGACTGGCTCGTCCTGGGGGTTGGGAAAGGGGCGACATGGGGTGCGAGCGGGTGGGCGGGCGGCGTGTTCAGCATGCCTGCGACTTGTGCGGTCCCGCACTGACGGCGGGGTGGTCGCGATGCACCGTCAGACCGGCCGGAAGGTCGCCTCTGCCACTGACGTTGAGTTTGCGGTAAACACGGGTGAGGTGCTGCTCGACGGTGCTGATCGTGATGAAGAGCCGACGGCTGATCTCCCGGTTGGTGTGGCCCAGGGCCGCCAGTGTCGCCACTCTGCGCTCGGCGTCGCTCAGCACCGACTCGGAGGCGGAAACGGCTGATTCCGAGTCGTCGTCGTGCCGGTCGTGCCGGTCGGGGCGGTCGGGCCGGACGAGGGGCTGGGACAACAGCTCCTTGGGGTGGTGGGTCCGCACCTCCCGCGCCGCCTGGCGTGCCGCCACCCGGGCACGGTGGTAGTGCCCCTGTTCGTGGTGAACCTGACTCAACTCGTTGAGCGCATACGAGAGTTCCACACGGTCACCCGAATCCTGCAGAGCGTCCACGGCCTTCCTGAGCAGCGCCGAACGCAGTTTGGGGTCGCTGGCGGCGGCGAGCACGCGCAGCGCGTGGCCCCGGACGGCGGGGCTCTCCGCTCCGGGCCGCCCGAGCTCCTCCTCCGCCAGCTCCCGGGCCGTCTGCAACTGGTTCATCCGGATGTGCGCCTGGGCCAGGTCGGTGCGCCACGGGACCAGGACGGGCAGATCGGCGCCCTGCTGCTGGGCCTGGTCGCCGCACCGCTGGAAGTCGTTGATGGCGGCCAGCACCCGGTTGTTGGCGAAGTGGCGATGACCGCGGGCGTGCAGGTACCGCATCCCGAAGATCGAGTCGAACATGGCGGGCGGCACGGCCCGCTCGGGCAGCGGCGTGTGCCGTCCCATCGCGGTGTCCGCCAGGATGGCCGTCGACAGCGGCAGTCCGACGACCACGCCCCAGGCCTGCGCGGGCAGCCGGTCGAGCGCGTCGCGGGCCTGCGCCGCCGCCTGGGCCACATTGCCCTGCCGCAGATTGATCTCCGCCCGCAGCGCGGTGAGTACCGCCTGCCAGGTGCCGGCCCCGTGGCGCTCGGCATCCTGGGACAGGGAGTCGCACCAGGCGGCCGCGAGGTCGGATCTCCCCGCGTAGATGAGAGCTGTCAGGACGCACGCGATGGCCTCCAGCGTCCGGTCGTCGAGCTGGCAACTGCGCAGGATGTGCTCGGCGTTGTCGACGACCCGGCCGCTGTTCTGCGCGGCCAGCGCCGCCGCGAGGGTCGCACCCGCCTGTGCCCACAGGTTTCCGTTGGCCTTACCGGGCTTCTTCTCCAGAGCCGCGGGCGCTTCGAGGCCGGTGTCGCCCGCCAGGGGGGAGAGGCCGTGGATCCACGCCTGCGTCAGCCGCACTTCGGCCATCGTCTCGATGTCGCACTGCTCGTCCGCGTCGCGGAAGACCTCTTTGGCGACCGTCTCCGCCTCCGGGCTGCCCTGCCACAGCAGATGGCGGACCAGAAGGACCGCGTCCCGTCCCGACAGCGTTCCGGCGCGCAGGGCGTTGTGCAGCGGGGGCAGATGCCGGGCGGCGGCGCTCGGATTGGCGCGCCACTCGATACGCATCAGCGTTCTTCGTACGGCCGTGCGGGACTGTTCGTCCGAGCACGCGCCCAGCGCGAGCGTCAGGCACTGCACCGCGAACTCGGGCCGGTTCATCGCGAGTGCCTCCTGGGCGGCCTCGCGCAGGGCCTGCGCGGCCCACTGGCCCTCGCCGCTGTCCGCCGCGATGAGATGGTGCGCCACGTCGGACGCCGCGACCCCGTGTTCCCGCAGGATGGCCGCGGCCCGCTGGTGCAGCAGGGTCCGGTCGGCGGGCTCCAGACTGCCCAGTACCGCCGCACGGGCCGCCTGGTGGCGGAATGTGAGGTCCCGCAGCAGTCCGGCTTCCTGCAGGACGCCGATGACCTGCGCCGCGGTGCCGATTTCGACACCGATCAGCCGACGCACCATCGAGGGCGAGGAGTAGTCGCCCAGAACGGCCAGGGCCCGTGCCACCTCCGGCAGCAGCGGGTCCCAGCGGTGCAGGCAGCTCAGGACGGCTCTGGCGAAGGCCGCGCCCGGGCCGGGCGTCTCGGCGGCGTCCGACAGGCCGGTGGCCGTTCTGTCCTGCAACAGGGCGCGCAGGAGCAGGGGGTTGCCGCCGCTCCATTGATGCAGGCGCGGGGCCAGGTGCAGGGCCGTGGCCGGGTCCAGGTGCTCGGCCGCCAACTGCGCGACGCCTTCCTCGCTCAGCATGGGCAGCTTGATCACGTGGTGCGGGCGGCGGGTGAGTTCCGCGTGGGAGCGCGGCAGTGAGGTGCGCCGGCGGTCCCACTCACTGAAGACGATCATGATCCGGGCCGTCCGGATCCGCCGCTGCAGATACAGCAGCACCTGCAGGGACGCCCCGTCCACGAACTGCAGGTCGTCGATGGTGACGACCAGCGGGTGCTCGCGGGAGAGGTCCAGCAGCACCGAGCAGATGCCGTGCACCCGGCTGACGTGCGAGCGACGGATCGTCACGGGGTCGAGGTCTTCCTCGTCGGGACCCTGCGCCGAGACCGTCACCAGGTCCGCCGCGTCGTGGGCGACCTGCGGTGGGAGGGCCGGACTGCGGAACAGTTGGTCCAGTACCCCCATCTGCAGGGTGCGCTCGGCCCGCGAGCCCGTGGCACTGAGGACGAGGGCCCCCGATGCGGTGGCCCGGTCGGTGAAGGCGTCGAGCAGTGCGGTTTTGCCGCTGGCCAGACCGCCGCTGATCAGGGCTACCTGTCCCCGGCCGGTGCGGCTCTCGGACAGAAGTTGTTCCAAGTGATCGATGGGCCGATCGCGTTCGACGAGTGTCATGTCGTCGGACCTCCCCGCTATACGGGTGTGTGGCATGAACGTATGACTAAAACGTATGACCGAATATAGCCCACCCTTGGGTCCCTTTTGGAGGGGGACGCCAAAATTTTGCCCACGAAGTCGTGCGGCGGCGGAGTTTCGCCTCGGCGGAATCGGTGCCTCGACGCCGTCGCACGGTGGGCTGAGCGGGTCGGGGCTCCCGTGACGACGGGAGCCCCGACCGGGGCCGCGCCTCGTTGGCGGGGGAACACAACGGGTGCGGCGTTCGGGGGGTGACCCTCGCGAGGGTCACCGGGTGGTCATTTGATCTATACGTACTTACGTATGAGACAACCGTACACGCGGCAGGGCAGAGTGACAACCGTTCCTAATCAGTGAGCAGGAGTGGGTCTTGGACCCATTCCTGCTCACTGCGGACATCCCGAACGGTGTTGGGTGTCCTGGTCGCCCGCGTTCGCTCCGTGTCCGGTGGCACGGATCGTGTCCGTGGTCCGGGAATACGGGGGCGGGGTCCCTCACGCCCGGGGGTGTCCGGTCCGGTCTGGGCGGTCCGATGCCCGCATCCATCGCTCTGGTGGGTGCGGGGCGGTGCCGTCCGACGCCGGATGGGAAAGCCCTGGGCGCGTCGCCCGATCGCGATGCTCGCCGCATCGTGCCGGGTCGTTCTACGGGTGGTGCTGGTGAGGGGCTTCTGCCAGTGCTGGGCACCCCACTTGCTGGTGTACGCCGGATCCACGGCGATGACCGTGATCCCGGTCTGGTCGGCCACGGAGGTCAGGCGGGCGCGGAGCCGTCCGGTGGGCATGCCGGAGACCAGATGCCTGAACCGCTTCCTGCTCCCGTGTTTCTCGCGGGTCTTCTCGGCGGTGAAGTCGAGGTGTTCGACGGCGATGGCCTTCACGCCGCAGGAGGTGGCCCAGTGCAGGAGGCGGGTCAGGGCGTGGCGGATCTGCGCGTCGCGGTGGTCGGTGGGCCCGGTGAGGTCGTAGGAGAAGCGGCGCGGGTGGCCGACCGGGTTGCCGTGGGTGTCCAGGCGCCAGGCGGCGAGGTGGTCGGCGTTTATATCGACGCCGATCACTCCCTCGGTCAGTGCTGCGGTCAGGGGGAGGGTGGGGGTGGCGGGTTTCTGCCAGGACGCGGTCACATACCAGCGGCCGCGTGTCGTGTCGTGGTGGATGCGGTAGGCGACGGCCCGGTTGGCCGCGACGCGGTCGGCCCATTCCTGCCACCGGTGCGCGAACCGGATCCGGCCGGTGAGGACATACCGGCCGTGCGGCGCGTTGGCCAGGTGGGTGAGCGGGGCGGGTAGCCGGACGGACACTTCACCGCTGGGGCTGATGCGGATGGTCTCGTTCCCGAAGCGTTTCCCGGACTCCCCGTCCGCCTGCACAAACCACCGTGCCGCCTGCCAGCGCTCACGCCACCGCGCCTCGGTGAGCCCGGCGGCGGACAGGTGATGCCGCGCGCGGGCCAGCCGCTTGCCACCCCGCACCACACGCACCCGCCCGGCCGCCCAGTCCGCGCGTGCCCGCGCCAGCCGGTCCTCCAGCACGTGCAGGCGCCGGGTCTTGGCGTGCCACTCCCGCCGACTGCGATACCCGCCCGGAGCACCCTTCGAGCCCTTCTCACCGACGGGCAGCGACAGCCGGTGGCGCAGGGTCCGCACCCCCGCCTCCAACGACTGGATGTGCGCGCGGGCACCACGGCGGGCCAGGGCCCACTGATCATGCGACGCCTTGGTGATCGCACCCGCCCACCGGGCCGACGACAGGGGCGTCAGCGCCCGCTTGCGCGCCGCCCACGCCTCGGCGTCATGCCCCAGCCCGTCACGGCAGCGCGCTGTCAGGTCACGGGAAGCCAGCGTGCCCAGATGCACGCCCACCTGCCGCAGCACCGCCACATCGCAAGCGGTGAGCTGCTTGAGCCGGGTACGCACCGCCACCCCCGACGGGCCCAGCGCGACGAACGGCGCCGCAACCTCCCGCAGACCACGCACCCCACACCCCCGCTCAGCCGTGACACCCGCCTGCCCCACCCAACGAACGCCCTCGCCCAAGGTCACGCATTCGACAGGCGCAGCCCTGTTCCCACTCGGGCACAGAGCGCTCCGACCCCACCCCGTGGCCACTCTGCAGGGGAGCGGGGCACCATCCCGCCCCGGTTGGATCACCGCGCAAACCCTTCGACAGGTCGAGCGCCGGCCGGGGCGGGGCATCCCAGAGGGAGCCGTACGGCCTGCCTCAGGGCCTGGGCAGCGGCAGGCCGGGCAGCCGCGGGTGCCGCAGGTGCTGCCCGCCGCCGTAGACGTGCAGCGTGAACGTCTCCGGTCCCGGCCGGCCGGCCGCGTCGTAGGCGTCCAGGACACGCTCGATCCGTTCCCACAGCTTCACCGGGCCGCCCTCGCGCACGGCCCATCCGGCGCCTGCGGGGGTGAGGGTGGCGGCGGAGTCGGTGACGACGTCGACCAGGTGCACCACCTCGCCGACGGTCGTCATCTGCGCGTCGGGCACCGCGCTTTGGGCGAGGAAGCGCAGGTGGAACGCTTCCTCGGTGGCGGCCGTGATGCGCTCCGGGCTGTGCGGGGTGGCCCGGGGCTTGTCGGGCAGGCCCGCGGCCCAGTGGGCGGGGTTGCCGAACGCCGGAGCCGCGTGCGTACGCGCTGACATGAACGACACGGTGCCGTCAAGCAGTCGGCCTTCGGCGGTGCCGTCCTCGGTCACCGTCAGCAGGACGCGGGCGTATCCGTAGAGCCAGCCCGACAGGGTGAGCAGGATCTTCCCGCCCGGCCGTACTTGCGCGAGCAGAGCGGGCGGGACCGCGCGGAAGGAGCAGGCGGCCACGATCCGGTCGAACGATGCTTCGGGCCAGTACCCGTACAGTCCGTCCGCCACTGCCAGGGTCGGGGTGTAGCCGCAGTCGTACAGCGCGCTCGCAGCCTGTTCCAGCCGGCGGCTGTCGACCTCGATCGACGTGACGTCGGCGGAGCCGAGGCGTTCGCAGGCGAGCGCGGTGGAGTAGCCGGTCCCGGTGCCGATCTCCAGCACTGTGTGCTCCTCGGTGATCTCGGCGTCCGCCCACATGCGTACGACGAGTGAGGGCAGCGTGGATGAGGAGGTGGGGGCTCCGCCGTGGCGTACGACGGGGGCCTTCCAGTCGGGTTCCTCACCGTCGAACTGCGTGATCAGCGTGGTGTCGGAGTACGCGGCGGCCAGCCAGCGGCCGTAGTCGAGTTCGGCGGTGACCGGCTCCCACACCGTCAGGCCCTGCTCGTCACGTTCGTCGGCGGGCAGGTAGAAGCCGGGCACGAACCGGTGCCTGGGCACCGCCTCGACGGCTTGGCGCCAGGCCGGATCGGCGAGGACGCCGTCGGCGGCGAGGCCCTTGGCCATCGCCTCGCGCAGGCGGACGGAGTCGGTCTCAAGGTCGGCGGGCATGCTCATCTCGGCCCCGCCTCCTTCCTGCTCAGGATGTCGGCGAACGCCTCGGTGATGGTCGGCGCGTCGGGCAGCCAGCCCCACTGCCCGTTGCTGTTGCACTCGATCGCCGTCCAGTGTTCCGGGGCATCTCCGTCGCCGGTCAGGGCGAAGTCGAAGCAGCCGAAGACCAGGCCGAACGAGGCCAGGTAGCTGTGCAGCGCGGCCTTGATGGAGGCAGGCACGGTGATGGGGGCGTGGATCAGGTCGTCCCAGTTGCCGCGGCGCCAGTCCAGGGCGCCGTCCGGGGCGGTGATCTGCTGGGCGAAGACACGGCGGCCGACCACGGTGACCCGCACGTCTCCGGTCTTGGGGATCTCGGCCTGGAACAGGTGGGCGGTCACCGCGAGGGAGTTGTCGAAGGTCTCCGGATCAATGCGCTGGGCCCAGATCGCGCCGGTGTGCCCGTCTTCGTCCCGGGGCAGGCCACGGAACGTCTTGTAGATGACGGGGCCGTGTTCGGCGGCGAACTCGCGGGCCGCCTCGACGTCGTTGGTGACCAGGGTCGGCGGGATCGACAGCCCGAGCTCGGTGAACCTCTGCAACTGGGCGGGCTTGAAGTCTGCGCGGGTCACTGCTGCCGGGTGGTTGACGTAGACGGCGCCGTGCAGGGTGTTCAGGATGCCGCCGAGTCCGTGCCTCGCCTCAGCGGCGGCGAACTCCCGCTGCTGCGGAGGCAGATGCTGATGCCGGGCGGCGTAGGGGGTGGGGCGGCGGTAGTAGACCGCCGCCACCTCCCCCAGCTCCACCTCCCGGCTCGCCGTACGCAGTCGCCCGCCCCACGAGGGCGCCCCCGCCTCGATGCGGGCCCCGAAGGTCAGCCCGGTGCCGATGTCGGCGGGGTCGACGCGGACGACGGGCACCTCACGCTCGTTCAGCGCGGCGATGACCCAGTCCGCGGTGACGTCTTCCAGCGCGGTGACGACCAGGACGGTGGAGGCCATCGGTCAGTCCGACTCGTAGTCGGTGGTGTTGTCGTCCTGGGTCTGCGGCTGCGGGTTCTGCCCGTCCCCGCCCCCGGACATCGACGCCGTGCCGGTCGTCTTCGACGTGCCGTGCTTGCCCATCTCCACGACCTGGCCGGCGGCGTCGGTGTAGCGGGCGGTCTGCGTGGCCCCGTCCAGCACCACCGTGGCGTACGACGGCGGGCCGACGGGCAGTCGGTCGGTGACCAGCCCCATCGCCCACGGTGCCTGAGCGGTCGGTGTAGCCATGTGCTCACCCTTTCCCCACTGGATGAAGCGGAAGCCGATCAGCCCCGCTTGAGTAGAATCGATGCCCACCTATGGCCCTGACCAGTACCGTAAGGGTCGCGAACCGTGGCGAAAATGCCACGCTCCGTATACACAGGCGGGGAGGGCGAGAAAGCGATGTCCAGCAGATCCGGCAACCCGCGTCTGGCGCTGTGGACCGGGGCGAGCGGCCTGTCCCACGGGGAGATCGCCCGCAGGATCGCCGTGGCGGGCAAAGCCCGGGGCCACCGGCAGATCGCCCCCGACGCCACTCGTATCCGACGCTGGATCGACGGCGAGAAGCCCCGCCCGCCGGTCCCCGCCCTGCTCGCCGACGTCCTCTCGGAAGCGGTCGGCCAGCCGCTCACTCCCGGTGATCTCGGCCTGATGGGTACCGGTGTGGTGCTGGACAGCATCCAGCTCCCGCTGTTGACCGAAGCAGCCGCCCAGGCCCTGGCCGGATGGACGCAGATGGACTTCATGAACCGCCGCGACACCCTCAAGCTCGCCGTCGGCGCCCCGCTGATCCTCGCAGTCGAACGGATGCTCGGCGGCACCGCCCGCGCACTGAACCATGACCACAAGGGCTTCGACGCCGACACCGTCACCGCCCTCGAAGAGGTGACCGCCTTTTTCACCAAGGCCGACGCCTCCAAGGGCGGCGGCCTGTACCGCTCGGCGATCGTCGCCCAGCTCGACGAGGTCGCCCGCCGTATCCAGGACGGCGTCCCACCGAAGCTGAAGACCCGAGTGTTCGCGGCGACCGCCGACCTCGCGGCGCTCGCGGGCTGGGTGAGCCATGACGCCGGCCGCTACGGCATCGCCCAACGCCTGTGGAGTTACGGCACGTACGCCGCCGGCGAGGCCGGGCAGCGCGACCGCGGGGTGGAGATCGTCACCCGCATGTCCCACCAGATGATCTACCTCGGGCGCCCCCAGGACGCCCTCGGCCTGCTCGGCGTCGCCGCCAAGAAGGCCACACTGCCCGCGACGAAGGCGCTGGTCTCCTCGCAGACCGGCCGGGTGCACGCGGCCCTCGGCGACGAGCGAGCGGCCCAGAGGCACCTCGGCACCGCCGACGAGCTCCTGACGGACGGTCTCGGCGACGACGTCCCCGAATGGGTCGCGTACTTCGACGCGGCCGAGCACGCCGGCGCCCGCGCGGTCTCCGCCCGCGACCTCGCCGGACTCGGCCGTGGCCGCAGGGCCGCGAGCCTCCACTTCGAGGACGCCCTCAAGCTCAGGAAGCCCGGCTTCGACCGGGTCCGCGTCATGGACCGCGTCGGCCTGGCTGCCGCACTCTTCGACGAGGGCGAGGTCGAGCAGGGCGCCGCTGCGGCCCACCAGGCGCTCGACGACGCGGCCCGCGTCGACTCCACCCTCGTCGTGTCCCGGCTCAACACGCTGCTGGACGCGGCCCGCCCGTACGAGACCGCCGCGATCGACGACGTACGGACCCGGGCAAAAGAACTGGCCGCCGCCCGGCCGACCACGATCGCGGCCTGAGAGCATCGAACGCATGGGCAAGCACCGCCGACCCGGACCGTCGAACCAGCCGTCGCGCGCCGTGCCGCGCGTGGACGCCGACGCCCCACTCGCCGCCTACAACAAACGGCGCCGCCCTCCGATGGACCTCTACCGCCGTCACCGGCCCGTGCACGGCGGCGCCGGCCACCTCCGGCCCGACGAGCCGCGCGTCCTGGAGGAGTGGACCGGGTTCGCGTACGAGGTGGTCGGCACCGCTCCCAGCCTCGCGGCCGCCCAGGAATGGGTGAACGAACTCCAGATCGGCGACAACACTGCAGCCTGATGCCCCGTGACGAAGGGCATCCGGTCCGCGGCCGGTGCGATGGCCTGTCGAACGCCAGCCACCGCAGCCTCGACCGGACACGTGCCGAACATGTCCGGCACGCAAAGCGCCTGGTCAAGCCAGCTTCTCGCGAGAGGCGGTCGGAAAACTGGAGATCACCGGGTGTCTGTAAGCTAAGCACGAGCTCGGTCACGTGCTTACAGACAGCAGTGGCTCAGGAGCCTCAGTGGGCCGCGGTCTTCGTGGCGTCGGCCCAGCGCGCTGTCGCGGTGAGCAGGTCCGAGGACCAGGCGGCCAGTATGCGGCGGCCCTCCTCGGCGGTGGCGCCGACGGGGTCGCCCAGGACGCCGTTGGCGCTGACCGCGCGCACACCCGACGCGCGCAGGTGCGGCAGGAGTTCGGGCAGCGGCCGGACGTCACCGGGTTCCGCGAGGTGCGTGCGTACGGTCTCCGGGCGCAGCGCCAGCATGACCGAGGTCTCCGTGCGGCCGGCGTGCGTATCGGTGGGGGAGCCGGTCGGTGACCACGGCAGGACGCGCCGGCCTTCCCGGCGCAGCCGGGCCACCGCGCGGGCCAGCGGAGCCGCGTTGCCTCCGTGACCGGAGACGAGTACCACCCCGGCGAACGCGTCGGCCGAGCGCCCGAGTTCGACCAGGACCGACTCGACGGCCTCCTGGCCGACGGACAACGTGCCGGCGAAGCCGGCGTGCTCGCCGCTCGACCCGTAGGACACCGCCGGAGCCAGCAGCACGTCGTCGCGCTCCCGCGCGAGCGTCTCGGCCAGCGCGGCGGCGATGTCGGTGTCCACCGTCAGCGGCAGATGCGGGCCGTGCTGTTCGGTCGAGCCGACGGGCACCGCGAGCAGGCTGCTCGCGGCGACGGCCGCGACTTCCGGCCAGGTCAACGAGTCCAGCCGGTACGACCGCCTCACTCCGGCCGTCCCCCGGGGCGATCGCCCGCCCCGTCCGCGCCCCGTCCGACGCGTCCGGCACCGGGACCGACCGCGCCGCCCGCTTCGGCGGATTCCGCCGTACCGGTCGTCCGGGTCGTCCCCGCCCCGTCGTCCTCCGGCGTGATGTCCGGGGCGTGGGGCGCGTCTGGAGCGTCTGGAGCGTCTGGGGAGTTCGGGGCGTCCGGGGTGTCAGGCGTGGCTGGGGCGTCCGGCGCATCCGGGGCGTGGGGCGCGTCCGGGGTGTCTGGGGAGTTCGGGGCGTCGCGGGCGTCGGGCGCGTCAGGGGTGTCCGGTGCGTTTGGGGTGTCGGGCGTGTCAGGCGCGTCTGGGGTGTTGGGCGCGTCTGGGAAGTTCGGGGTGTCAGGCGCGTCCGATGCGTCCGGGGTGTCAGGGGAGTTCGAGGTGTCTGGGGCGTCAGGCGTGTCAGGGGCGTTTGGGGCGTCCGGCGTGTCTGGGGTGTCCAGGGTGTCAGGCGCGTGAGGTGCGTCAGGTGTGTCAGGGGCGTCCGGGATTTCCGGGGTGTCCTGGGTGTCCTGGGTGTCCGGGTCGTCAGGCGCGTCCGATGCGTCCGGGGTGTCAGGGGAGTTCGAGGTGTCTGGGGCGTCAGGCGTGCCAGGTGCGTTTGGGGCGTCCGGCGTGTCCGGCGCATCTGGGGTGTCCAGGGCTTCCGGCGTGTCCGGTGTGTCCGGGGTGTCGGGCGCGTCAGGGGTGTCCGGGGCATACGGGGTGTCCAGGGCGTCCGGGTCGTCAGGCGTGTCCCGGTCGTCAGGGGTGTCCAGGGCGCCCGGGGCGTCCGGCGTGTCCGGGGCGTCCGGGGCGTCCGGTGTCGGCTCCGTGTGTATGCCGTCGCGGCCGGGCCAGTTGGAGAGGTCCGGTAGGAGGGGGGCGGTGGTGCGGTGTTGTAGGGCGCCCCACCAGACGCCGGAGCCGTAGGCCAGGTCGTCCAGTGCGCGCAGCGCCGTCCAGCGCAGCGGGTCGATGGGCGGGCGGCGCTGGTGCCACTCCCGCACATGGCAGGCGTATGCCGCGGCCAGCAGCAGACGGCCGCGCGGGGTGGCCGCCAGCGCGGGCACCGCCACCGGCCACCAGGAACGCGTGACCGCGTCGGCCAGCAGCCGTCCGGCGCCGAGATGGCCGTAGAGCGCAAGCCGCAGCGACTCGGCCGCCGGCACCCCGACGCCGTTCAGCTTGCGCGGCAGCAGCGCGGCGGTCACGCCTGCCACCGCCAGCCCGGTCAGCGGCCGGCCCGCGGCCGGTCCCGCCCAGGCCGCGGCGCTCCACACGGACACCTTCAGCGGGGCGACCGCCCGGCCGTGGCGCAGGGCGAGCGGCGCCGCCGACGTGCCGTAGTCGAACCGCTGGCGGGCCCACGCCCGCCACCGGGAGCGCGGGGTGTGCACGACGGTGGAGGCCGGCTCGTAGCGCACCTGGAAACCGGCGGACGCCAGCCGCCACACCAGGTCGACGTCCTCGCCGAAGCGCATCCCCTCGTCGAAGCCGCCGCTCTCCCGCAGGGCCGAGGCGCGCACGACGAGGGCCGCGGAGGGTACGTAGGAGACGCGGCCGCCCGGCCGCACCGGTGCCGCCACGCCACCGAGGTCGAGCGAGGAGCGCACCTGTTCGTAGCGGGCGAGCAGCGACGTTCCCGCGGCGCTGAGCACGCGCGGTGCCACGGCGACGACGTCGGGGTTCTCGAAGTGCCGCAGCAGCGGGTCCAGCCAGTGCGCGTCCGGGACGACGTCGGCGTCCAGGAACGCGACGAGCTCGCTGTCGGCGAGCCGCCAGCCGGTGTTGCGGGCCGCCGCCGGTCCCCTGGAGGCGGCGTGCCGCACGGTGGCGTCCGGCAGCGGCGGCAGCGACCCGTCGTCGACGACCACCACCCGGGCGGCGTCCCGCACCGCGGGCAGCAGCCGGGCCAGAGCCCCGGCGTGGTCGCGCACCGGCACCACCACCGTGACGTCCCGCCCGGTGAGCCGGGCCGTCTCGTACGCGGGGTGCAGGATCCCGGCCCGGACCAGTTGGTCCGCGAGCCGCCGGTGCGCGGGCAGCGCGGCCACGGGCTTGCCCGCCAGCCACGCGTCGACCAGCCGGGCGCCGGTCACGGACAGCCGCAGCACCCGGTAGGGCGAGCCGCCGAGCAGCAGCCGCCCGCCGTTCAGACGCCGCAGACCCGGGTCGGCGGTCATGCGCAAGGGCGCCGTCACGTTCCACCTCTTCTCGCCGTCTTCTCCCCGTCCGCGCGGCGCGCGGACGGACTCTGCCGGACCGTCACGCGGTGAAACCCCCGTCGGCGTGCACGACCGTGCCGGTCACCGCGGACGACTCCGCGCGGCACAGCCAGCACACCGCGGCGGCGACCTCCTCGGGCAGCAGCAGACGGTCCACGAGCTGGTGCCGCGCGAAGTCCTCCACGTCCGGCAGGTCGTAGAGCGCCGCGCTGGCGTCCAGCATGGCCGTACGGGTCGAGCCCGGTGACACGGCGGTCGCCGTGACGCCGGTGCCGCGCAGATCGCTGGCCAGCCCCCGCACCAGTCCGACCACGGCGTGCTTGGCGGCGTTGTACCCGGCCAGATGCCACAGCCCGCGGTGGGCCGCCGCCGACGCCAGCGCGACGAACCTGCCCGAGCGCGGTCGCGGTCTGCGCAGCAGGGCGGGGACGGTGGTCCGGGCCAGATTGGCCACCCCGCGCACGCCGATGCCGAACAGCGCCTCCCAGTCGTCGTCGCCGCTCTCCCACAGGGGCTGCCCGCCGGCCATCACCGCAGCGGCGGCCACCGCCGCGTCCACCCCGCCGAACTCGCGCTCGGCCAGCGCGACCGCCCCGGCCAGTGCCCCGGTGTCCCGTACGTCGGCCACGACGTCCACCACGGCGTCCGGCCACTCGGCGGCGAGCGCGGCCAACTCCTCCCGGGTGCCCAGGGGGTAGCCCACCCCGGGCAGGTCCGCGCAGACGTCGACGGCGACGACCCGCCAGCCCTCCCGCGCCAGCCGCCGCACCACCGCCGCCCCGATCCCGCGGGCCGCCCCGGTCACCACCGCGACCCGGGCGCTCACCCGCCCTGCTCCAGGTAGCCGTGGGAGCGCAGGAAACCGAGCAGTTCGTCGACGGCGTGGGCCGGTTCGGCGGCGGTCACCACCCGGGGCGGGGTGCGCGGCACGAACGTGCCGGTCAGCGCCAGCATCCGGTCGCGCGCGGTGTCGCCCGAGGGTCCGGGGAGTACCTTCGGCCGCGGCCGGTAGGGCCGTACGGCGACGGTGCGCACGGCCTCCGGCGACGTGGGCGGGGCCACCGTCACGACCGGTACCGCGGACCGGCTCGCGGCCAGCACGGCGGGCAGCGGCGCCCGGCGCGGCCGGACACTGCCGGCCAGGACCGAACACACCGCGGGGAGCGGGACCCGCAGCCGTTCGCTGCGTCCCGCGTCCAGTCGGCGTACGGCGTGCAGCGCACCCTGCGCCGCCCGCAGTTCCAGCAGTCCCAGTGCCTGGGCCGCGCCGAGCCGGGCCGCGAGGAACGCCGGGGTGGCGCCGGTGCCGTGAGAGGCGCTCTCGTCGCCGCACACCACCACGTCCGGCACGCCGTGCCGCTCCAGCAGCGCCCGGTGCACGGTGCGCGCGGTCGCCGCGCCGTCCTGGGCGGGGCCCTCGACGCGCAGCACCTCGTGCGCGCCCGCGGCGAGGGCCTCGCGCAGCATGCCGTCGGCCTCGGGCCCCGCGACGGTGACCGCCACGCACCGCCCGCCCAGCGCGTCGGCCAGCCGCAGTGCGTGCTCCAGCGCGGCCGGACCCGCGTCGCTCGCCCGGCCGGGCCGCCGGTCCTCCCGCACGGCGCCGGTGAGCGGGTCCACCGGCGCCCCGGGGTCGGCGTGCCGTATCGCGGCGGCCACCAGCACGTCGCTCACCCCTGCTGGAAGACGACGCCGTGCCCGCCGTCGGGGTAGGTCCAGGTGATGGCGCCCTCGGCGTCGCACACCTGGTAGCAGGCCCCGCACTCGAAGCACTGCTCGTAGTTGAAGAGGATGCCGCCGTCCGAGGTCGGCACGAACAGCTTCGCCGGACAGGCGTGCACGCACACCTGGTGGGGGCACGAGCGGCACACGGCCGTGTCCACGCTGATGTGGGCGCGCTCCGAGCGCCGGAAGTCCACCGTGGACATCCGGGTCTCGAAGTCGATGTCGCGGTACTCGGCGTTGTACTCGGGCTTGTACTCGGCGTTCATCCGAAAGACCTCCAACCCGTCACTGCGTCGGACAGAAGATGGCGCAGCCGTACCCCGTGTCTGGACGCGGTACGGCGCAGCAGGCGGCCCAGGCCCGGCTTGGGCCGCGGATTGTCGACCCGGAAGAACTCCTCGGCCAGGTCGCACAGCAGGGCGGGGTAGCGCTGCTGCACCCGGTCGGAGAACACCAGGCCGGGGACCCGGCGCAGCTTGCGGTGATCGGCGAGGACGAAGGACTCCTCCAGCATGCGCCGGTAGCCGGCCAGTCCCGCCAGGGAGGTGTCGTCGCGGGCCAGCGCCTCGACGGCCGCCCGGCCCGCGTACATGCCCGCGCCGATGGCGAAGTTGACGCCCTCCAGCCACACGCCGGCCGCCAGGCACATCGCCGCGGCGTCTCCCGCGACCAGGATCCCGTCCCCGACGAGTTCGGGCATGGTGTCGTAGCCGCCCTCCGGAAGGAGGTGCGCCGTGTACTCCTTCAGCTCCGCCCCGCGCACCAGCGGCGCGATCGACGGATGGGCCCTGAGATCGGCGAGCAGTTCCTCCGGCCGGACCCCGGAGTCCGCCAGGCCCTTCAGGCCGACGACGACACCGAGGCTGATCGAGTCGAGATTGGTGTAGAGGAAGCCGCCGCCCGGGATGCCTCGGGTGCAGCCGAGGATCTCCATGTCCAGGCCGTCGCGCCCGCGCAGGGCGAACCGGTCCTCGAGCACCTCGCGCGGCAGCGCCAGGGTCTCCTTGACCCCGAGGGAGTTGTGCTGTGCGGTGTCCCGGTCGGTGAACAGTCCCGCTTCCTTGGCCAGGAAGGAGTTCACCCCGTCGCAGGCGATGACGACGCCCGCGGTGAGATCGCCGTCCGGGCGGTCCGTACGCACGCCGCGCACCATTCCGTCCACGTCCCGCAGCAGACCGGTGGCGACCGTGGACGGCACCAGCACGGCACCCGCCTCCTCGGCGAGCCGGGCCAGCCAGCCGTCCAGGTCGGCGCGGAAGGCGGTGGCCCCGTTGTACGGAGGCCCGCCCCAGGCCTCGGCGCGCACGTCCACGGTGACGGCCTGCCGGTCGGTCATGATCATGGTGGAGCGGCGAGTGATCCAGCGCTGCGCCGGCAGTTGCTCCCACCACCGCGGTACGAGTTCGTCCAGCACCCGGCCGTAGACGACGCCGCCGTAGACGTTCTTCGAGCCGGGATGCGGGCCGCGTTCCACCAGCGCCACGGACAGACCGGCGCGCGCCGCGGTGAGAGCCGCCGCGGAGCCCGCCGGACCGGCCCCCACGACGACCACGTCGAACATGCGTTCAGTCATGGGGTGCCTCCAGGCGCCGGGCGAGCTCGGCCAGTACGGCCGGGGCGTCGGCCACGATGCCCAGGTCGGCCATCGCGGTCATCGGGCAGTGCGGGTCCGTGTTCACGCTGACCACGTGGCGCGGGCTGCCCAGGCCGCCGACGTGCTGGGCCGCCCCGGAGATGCCGAAGGCCAGGTACAGGTCCGGGTCGACGACCACTCCGGTGGTGCCGATCTGCCGGTCGTGCGGCAGCAGCCCCTGGTCGGTCACCGCGCGGGTCGCGCCGACCGAGGCGCCCAGGATCCGGCCCACGCCGGCCAGCAGTGCGACCGCCGTGCCGCCGCCCAGACCGGCTCCCGCCCCCAGGACCCGGGAGGCCTCCGGCAGCGGGGTGTCGCCGGCCTCGGGCGCGACGGTCCCCAGGGTGTGCGTGCCGCCGGGCGCGTCCGGCCACCGGGCCTCGATCCGGTACGTCACCGGGTCACCGTCCGCCGGTTCCGCACCGCGCACTCCGGGCAGCAGCGTCGCCACGAAGGGTCCGGTGGCCGCCAGTTCGACCAGTTGCCGGCCATCGTGCCGGAGCACCTCGGCGCCCTGCCCGGCCACCGACACGGCCCCGGCGAGCAGCGGACGGTCCAGCGCCACCGCCAGCCGGGGCGCGAGGTCCCGGCCGTCCGAGGAGGCGGGCAGCAGCACGGTGTGCACCCGTGCGAGGAGCGGGGCGAGCACCTCGGCCAGCACACCGGCGTCGGGCAGCCGCGCCTCCACCGTCCACACGGTCCGGGCGCTGCTCAGCCGCGCGCGGGCCCCTTCGGTGCCGTCCCCCACCAGCAGCGCCGCAGCCCCGGCCTCCGCGGCGGACTCGTCCGCGCCGGGCGGGAGTTCGCCGCCACGGACCACGACGACCGCGACCGCGTCCAGCGCGGGCAGTGCCGCGCTCACAGCGCCGCCGCCGGACGGTGCGCGCCTGCGGGTCCGCGACCAGGGCTGCGGGCAGGTCGCCGCCGCAGGCCCGGGCTCGCGGTGGACTCGTCTGCTCCCGGCGGGAGTTCGCCGCCACGGACCACGACGACCGCGCGCCTGCGGGTCCGCGACCAGGGCGGCGGGCAGGTCGACGTCGCAGCTCCGGCCTCCGCGGTGGACTCGTCTGCTCCCGGTGGGAGTTCGCCGCCACCAACGACGACGACCGCGACCGCGTCCAGCGCGGGCAGCGCCGCGCTCACAGCGCCGCCGCCACTCGGTGGCCCTCGACGACCGCGGCGTCGGCGCGGCGCGGTGCCAGGCAGTCGCCCACCCGGTGCACCTCGAACGGGGCGTCCCGCAGGGCCTTCCACAGGTCGTCCTCCGGAGTCTGGTGCACGGCGCACACCACCCAGTCGGCGCGGACGCGGGACATCTGACCGGTCGTGTGGGTCAGCACCTCGACGCTCACCCCGTCACCGTCACCGTCACCGTCACCGTCGTCCTCGGCCGCCGCGGACAGGATCACGCGGTCCGTGGCGAACTCGATGCCCTTGGCGTCCGCCCGTGCGCAGAACGTCTCCATGTCGAGGGTGATGCCGAGGTCCTGGCCGACCACCATGCCGGGCGTGCAGATGCGCACCCGGCAGCCCCGGTCGGCCAGCAGCTCCGCCACCGACGTGGCCTGATGGAAGCCGAGTTCGTCCACGACCAGCACGTCACCGAAGGGCGCCGCCCGGTCCTCCAGCACGTCCCGGACGTCGACGACGCGTGCCAGCCCGGCCGCCCAGTGCGGGGGCTGCGGGCGGGCGCCGGTCGCCAGCACCACCGCGTCCGGCCGCTCGGCCCGCAGCAGCTCCTCCGTCGCCGCCACGCCGGTCCTGATCTCGACGCCCCGGCGGCGGCACTCGGTCAGCAGATTGCGGGTCAGGTCCAGGAACTCGGCCCGCCCCGGCACGACGGCCGCGGACGCCACCTGCCCGCCCGTCGCCCCCGCGCGCTCGTACAGGGTGACCCGGTGCCCGAGCCGCGCCGCCGTGGCGGCCGACTGCAGACCGCCGGGACCGCCGCCGACCACCAGGACCCGCCGGGTGTCCGTGCGCGGTACCGGCAGGACGACGGCCTCGTGACCGGCCCCCGGGTTCTCGATGCAGCCGAGCCGGTGGTTCAGGCCCATCCGGCCGACGCACTCCTGGTTGCAGGACAGACAGGTGCGGATGTCGGCGGTCTGCCCGGCCCGTGCCTTGGCGAGGAAGTCGGGGTCGGCGATCTGACCGCGCACCACGCCCACCAGGTCGCAGTGCCCCTCCGCCAGCGCCCGTTCGGCCTGTACCGGGTCCTTGATGCGGCCGACCCCGATCACCGGGAGCCGCACGGCACGTCGGATCGCGTTGGAGACGAACAGCGCGTACCCGGGGCGTACCGCCATCGACGCCTCGATCATGTACAGCGTCGACGTGGCCACGCCGATGGAGGTGTTGATGTAGTCGACCTTCCCGGTCGCCTCCACCATGCGGGCCACCTCGACGGCCTCCTCGATGGTCGTACCGCCGTCGATCAGCTCGTCCCCGCACAGCCGCACACCCAGCGCCCGGTCCGGGCCGATGGTCTCGCGGACCGCGTCGACGATCTCCAGGAGGAGCCGTGCCCGGTTCGCCAGCGGACCGCCGTACGCGTCGGTGCGCAGGTTCGTCGCGGGGGAGAGGAAGCCGCGCACCACGGAGGAGTGCGAGCACTGCAGCTCCACACCGTCGAAACCGCCCTGGACGGTGTGCCCGGCGACCGTCGCGTAGCCGTCGGTGATCTCGGCGATCTCGGCGAGGTCGACCGCCTTGGGCACTTCGCGGAACAACGGGTCCGGCACCGGCGAGGGAGCCCACACCGGCCGGCGCGAGTACATCCCCGACGCCTGGCCGCCGTTGTGGTTGAGCTGCGCCAGCACCGGGACACCGTGCGCGTGCACCGCCTCGGTGATGCGCCGGTAGCCCGGTACGACCGCCGGACGGAAACCGTGGATGAGCTTCTCGTAGGGCCAGTCCGTGACGTGCGTCGAGTGCTCCTCGGTGATCACGAGCCCGGAGCCGCCGGCCGCCCGCGCGGCGTAGTACGCGGCATGACGCTCGCTGGGCAGCCCGTCCTGCGCGAAGTTCGTCAGATGGGCCGAGAAGACGACGCGGTTGGCCAGCGTCAGCGGGCCGACCCGCAGGGGGGAGAAGAGATGCCGGTACGTCATGGCCTTCGCTCACCGTCGGGTTTGGCGCCGGCGGCGAGGTCCAGAGCCGCCCGCCGGCCTTCCAGGACCGCCTCGTACAGCGTCCGGGGCGCCACGCAGTCGCCCGCCCGCACCATGCCGGGGCGGGCCAGGGACAGGGTCTCGTCGGGCAGCCGGTGGCCGCAGTGGACGACGGACGCGCAGGCGAGGGTGCGCAGCCGGCCGGTCATCACGTCCTCGACGACCAGCTCACCGGCGCGCGCCACCCGGGGCACACTGCGCTTCACCAGCTCCACCCCGGCGCGCTGCAGGCGGGTGTTGGCGTCCGCCAGGTCACCGGTCAGGGCGAGCTGGGTGCCCACCACCTGGTCCTGCGTGACGATGGCGGTCTCGTAGCCGTCCCGGGCGAGGCGCTCGCAGACGCCCGCACCCACCGCGTCGCCCACCGGGTCCACCACGACGACGGGTCCGGGATGCGGCAGCGTCCGCTCCGGTCCCAGGGCGAGCAGATCGGCGGCCTCGACCACCGTGGCGTCCCGCACCTCGTAGCCGCGCGGACCGGGAAGCGAACCGGTGGCCAGTAGCACGGCACGACCGGCGGCCTCTGCGGCGTCCAGGTCCTGGAGGGTGACCTCCCGGCCGGTCGTCACCGTCACGCCCAGCCGCCGAAGCTCCGCCTCCCACCAGTCGGCGAGCCCGCCGAGCGCCGCCCGGCCGCCCACGGCGGCGGCCGTGCGCAGCATCCCGCCCAGCGCGGGCCCGCGCTCCACGACCTCCACCCGGTGCCCGCGCCCCGCCAGGACCCGGGCCGCCTCCAGACCGGCCGGGCCGCCGCCGACCACCAGCACACCGAGCGTGCCCTCGTCCACGCCGTCGAGGCGCGGGTCCTCGGTCTCGTGGCCGCTGCTCGGCTCACCGACACAGCTCACGACCGGGTTGCGGCTGTCGCGCACCCGGCACTTCTGGTTGCAGAGCACGCACGGCCGGATCCGCTCGCCCCGCCCGGCCCGCCACAGGGACACGAGAGCGGGGTCGGCGATCTGCGCCCGGGTCATCTCCACCAGGTCCGCGACGCCCTCGTCGAGTGCTCGCTGCGCCTCGGCCGGGTCCACCACGGAACCCTGCAGCACCACCGGGACGGCACCGGCCACCGCCTCGCGCACGGCACGGCACAGGCCCGTGTTGAACCCGGGCGCCGTGTTCAGGTCCGGGCGGGTCGCGGCGAGGTTCATCGCCGAACCGCGCACGACGACCAGGTAGTCGACCTGTCCTGCGACGTCCTTCGCGATGCCCGCGGCCTGCTCGGGCGTGATGCCCGCCCAGGGGGCCAGTTCGTCGCAGGACAGCCGCAGCCCCAGGACGAGCCCCGGGCCGAGGGACTCCCGTACCGCCGCGAGCACCGAGCGCAGCAGCAGGGCCTTGTCCTGACCGTGGGCGTCGTCGCGCAGGTTGGTCAGCCCGGACAGGAACTGCCGCACCAGGCTGAACTGGCCCGCGTCCACCTCGACCCCGTCCAGACCGGCCTCCGCTGCCGCGCGTGCGGCGTCCGCGAAGCCCGCCACCAGCCGCTCCAACTGCGGGCGCTCCATCTCCATGGGCATCTCGCGGGTGACCACGTCGGCGACCCGGGACGGCGCCCACAGGGCGCGGCGGGCGTGGGCGGACGACCCCTGGGACCCGCTGTGCCCGAGCCCGGCGACCACGAGCGAGCCGTGCGGTCGGCAGGCTGCGGCGACGGCCCGCCAGCCGTCGGCGCAGTCGGCCGCCAGGGGTGCCCGCTCGTAGGGCCAGTCCGAGTCGTCGACACTGGCGGTCTCGGTGACGATCAGACCCGCTCCGCCGGCCGCGCGGCGCTCGTAGTAGGCGACGTGCCGGGAGGAGAGCGCCCGGCCGGTGCCGAGGTTGGTCTCGTGGGGCCCGAACACGACCCGGCTGGGCGCGGTGCGGCCCGCCAGGACGAAGGGCAGACCGAGCGTCACGAAGCGCTGGTGGTGCGTCGCGGCGACCGGAACCCGGCGAGCGGGTCGGGGTCGCAGGCCAGGTCCGGCAGCGCGGACCCCGGCGCGGGCGGCCCCCAGCCGATGGCGACCGGCACCGGGCCGGCCCCGGTCGCCGGACGGGCCGAGGCCGTCGGGCGGGCCGAGGCCGTCGGGCGGGTCGCGGTCGTCGGGCGGGCCGAGGCCGTCGGGCGGGTCGCGGTCGTCGGGCGGGCCGAGGCCGTCGCCGGGCCGGTCCGGTGCGAATGATCCGCACCGGGGCGGGGCACGGACCCGGCGGCCACCAGCTCCAGCGCCCGCTCCCCGTGCCCGCGCACGCACTCCGGGTCGGGCCCGTCCAGCGGCAGGCCGGTGAAGAACTTGGCCGCCATGCAGCCTCCCCGGCACGCGTCGTACGCCGAGCACGCAGAGCACGCACCGGCGCTCTGCGGCTCGCGCAGCGCGCTGAACAGCGGGGAAGTCCGCCACACCCCGGTGAATCCGCCCGGCGAGCGGACGTTGCCCGCCAGGAACTCCTCGTGGATGGCGAACGGGCAGGCGTAGACGTCGCCGACGGGGTCGATCAGACACACCACACGGCCGGCGCCGCACAGGTTGAGCCCCGGCAGGGGCGCCTCGCCCAGGGCGTTGAGGTGGAAGAACGAGTCTCCCGTCAGCACGCCCTCGCCGTGCTCCACGAGCCAGTCGTAGAGCATCCGCTGCTGGTCGGCGCCGAGGTGCATGCTGTCCCACACGTCGGCGCCGCGTCCGGAGGGGCGCAGCCGGGTGAGCCGCAGTTGCGCCCCGAACTCCTCGGCGAGCGCGGCGAACTCGTCGAGCTGACCGACGTTCTGCCGCGTCATCACGACACTGATCTTGAAGTCGGCGAAGCCCGCGTCGGCCAGTCGCCGCATGGCCGTCGTGGCGGTGGCGTACGAACCCGCCCCGCGCACCGCGTCGTTCACCTCGGCGGTCGCACCGTCCAGGGAGATCTGCACGTCCACGTAGTCGCTCGCGGCGAGCCGACGGGCGCGGTCCGGCGTGATCCGGACGCCGTTGGTGGAGAACTTCACCCCCACCTGATGGTCGGTCGCGTAGTCGACGAGTTCCCAGAAGTCCGGCCGGACCGTCGGTTCGCCGCCGCCGATGTTGACGTAGAACACCTGCATGCGCTGCAGCTCGTCGATGACCGCGCGGCACTGGGCGGTGTCCAGCTCCCGGGGGTCGCGGCGGCCCGAGGAGGACAGACAGTGCACGCACGACAGGTTGCACGCGTAGGTCAGTTCCCAGGTCAGGCAGATCGGGGCATCCAGCCCCTGCGACATGTGGTCGACGAGCTTCACACGGTCCTCCCGTCACGTCTGGCTCCCCTGCGGCGTCCGGTCGCGGACTCAGCGGGGTTCGATGGTCCCTGCGGTGGCGAGCCCGGCCAGGGCCCGGAGGTAGGCCGCGTGCCGCTCCGGTCGGACCCCCGCCCCGTCCAACGCCGACCGCACATCGTCGTGCAGCTCCAACGAGCGGACGATCCGCAGGAGTTCGGGTGTCTTAAGGAACGACAGCCGGCGGGTCCCGAAGTGATACACCAGAGCCCCGAAGGGCTCCGGGCGCAGGGCGACCTGAGGGGAACAGCGGTAGGGCCGCTCGGGATCGAACACGACTGCTCCTCCTGGCGGCGCCTTCGTCAGTAGACGCCGCACATGCCGTCGATGGAGATCTCCTCGACCAGCATGTCCTCCTCGACCTCTGCCACCTGATCGTCGGAAGCGGGCTCTTGGCGGTACTCGGTCTCGGTCTCGGTCTCGGACACGGCAACTCCTCCGTCGGAGCGCGGGAAAGTGGTCTGGGAAGGTGGTCTGAACTGCGGACAAACCTAACTCCGGGGTGCGGACGCCAGAAGGCGCGCGGACCCCTAACCTCACGGCCGCCGCCGGGATAGGGGTCTGCGCGCCGGGCCTGACAGCCCTCACGCCTCCTTGCGCTGCCGCCTGATCGGCTCACCCACCCGGTGCAGATGCGTCAGCGCCTCCCGGTAGGACTGGATCAGCCCGGTCTCGTGGTACGGCACGCCGATCTCGGCGCAGTAGTCGCGCACGATGACCTGGGCCCGCTTCAGGTGCGGAGTGGGCATGCTCGGGAACAGGTGGTGCTCGATCTGGTAGTTCAGCCCGCCGAGCAGCACGTCGACGAAGGGGCCGCCGCGCACGTTGCGCGAGGTCAGCACCTGCCGCCGCAGGAAGTCGGGCCGGTCGTCGCCGGTGAGGGTCGGCATGCCCTTGTGGTTCGGGGCGAACGCGCAGCCGAGGTAGACGCCGAACAGGCACTGGTTCACCAGGACGAACGCCACCGCCTTGCCCGGGGAGAGCACCAGGAACAGGGCGGACAGGCACACCACGATGTGCGTGAACAGCAGCGTCCCCTCCAGGACCCGGCTCTTCGTCGACGGCGCGCGCAGCGCCCGGATGCTCGACACGTGCAGGTTGAAGCCCTCCAGCGTCAGCAGCGGGAAGAACAGGAGCGCCTGGTGGCCGCCGAGGAAGCGGGCCAGTCCCCGGCTGGAGCGGGCCTGGTCGGTCGACCACACGAGGATGTCCGGGGCGACGTCGGGATCGAGCTCCTCGTGGTTGGGATTGGCGTGGTGGCGGGTGTGCTTGTTCATCCACCAGCCGTAGCTCATACCGATGCCGAGGTTGCCGAACAGCCGGCCCCAGATCTCGCTCGGCCGACGCCGGGTGAAGATCTGCCGATGGGCCATGTCGTGCGTCACCAGCGCCAACTGACCGAAGACCACGGCCAGGAAGGCGGCCACCGCCAACTGCCACCAGGTGTCGCCGAGCATGACGAAGGCGACGGCGCCCGCCGCGAGCAGCGCGGTCACCAGGCCGAGGCGCGCGGTGTAGTAGCCGGGCCGCCGGGCCAGCAGACCGGCCTCGGCGATGCGTTGGGACAGCCGGGAGAAGTCGCTGCCGGTTCCGGAGCCGGACGTACGGGGCCGGGCAGTGGGGGCCGGGGCCTCGGTCAGGGCGTCAGTCGGGAACGTCATGGAGTGAGTCTCGGGAACGAGACGGCATCGGGGTAGTGGGCTGAGCCCCGGCGGACGGTGGGGACAACCCCACGCGCTCCCGGGGGGCTGACGCCACCCCTATGCGCCTCACCTGCGGTTTTACAGAGAGGCGCGGGCGGTGCGCGGCCTTGGGAGCCCGATCGGTCCGAGCTGAAGTTAGGGGGCGCACAACCCCCGTGCGCCCAGATCGCCCGACGCGGGAGTGGGTAGGTTCGTCAGCGGTCCACCGTCCACACCCGGTGGCCCCCGACATGCGGCCACGTGGGAGATTTCCGTGCGCGTAGTGCTTGCCGAAGACCTCTTCCTGCTGCGGGACGGACTGATTCGCATGCTCGAGGCCTACAAGTTCGAGGTCATCGCGGCGGTGGACAACGGCCCCGCCCTCACCGGCGCCCTGGACGACCCGCGCCTCGACGTGGCGATCGTCGACGTACGACTGCCGCCCTCGCAGACCGACGAGGGCCTGCGGTGCGCGCTGGCCGCCCGCCGCAAACGCCCCGGGCTGCCCGTGCTGGTGCTCTCCCAGCACGTCGAGCAGTTGTACGCGCGTGAGCTGCTCGCCGACGGCAGCGGAGCGGTCGGCTATCTGCTCAAGGACCGAGTGTTCGACGCGACCCAGTTCGTCGACGCGGTCCGTCGCGTCGCCGGGGGCGGCACGGTCATGGACCCGCAGGTCATCTCGCAGCTCGTGGCCCGGCACTCGACGGCCGACCAGCCGATCGGCCGGCTGACCAAACGAGAGCTGGAAGTGATGGAGCTGATGGCACAGGGCCGGTCCAACGCGGCCATCGCCGCACAGCTCGTACGGACCGAACGCGCGATCTCCAAGCACACCGCGAACATCTTCACCAAGCTCGGCCTGATCCAGTCCGACGACGACAACCGCAGGGTCCTCGCGGTGCTCGCCTTCCTCGACCGGCCGTGATGTGCCGACCGGCCCTGAGGACGGGTCACGAACAGACGGGGCACCAACAGACGGGTCACGAACAGACGGGTCACAAACAGGGGTCGGTCGGGGTGTCGGGTGCGTTCCCGTCCGTCCTAGCCTGGCGCAATGTCGATGACATCTGCCGACGAGGCCGCCGACGGAGTGGCGCGATGACTCCCAGCCGGCTGGCCTCGTGCGACGAGACAGCCCGGGCAGCGCACGACGGAGGCCCACTCCGCGTCTACGAGCAGCGCGTACGGTACGCCCCCGAGGAGTCCAGGCAGCGGCGGCTGGACGCGGTACGGAGCTGCGCGCACATCGCGCTCGCCCGGGCCGGCACACCCCCTCTCGCCGCCCTCCCCCCTGCCGTCGGCCGGCCCGACGCGCCGCGCACCGTACACACCGCCGTGTCGTGGGACGAACTGGTGGGCAGCGCCCAGGAGAGCGTGCGGCAGACCTGGCTGCCGATGGTGGGCCGCATGATCGGCCTCGACGACAGTGCGGTACGGGCGGTGTCCGTACGACCGTGACGGACGGCCCCGGGATCAGCCCCGGGCCGTACCCCCCAACACAGCGCGGAGCTGTCTCCCCGCTCTCACGATTGGTGAAGGTGCGATGTACGAATTCCAGGCGAACGGCCCGGTCACCGCGTCCGTACAGATTCCCGGCGGCACGTGTGTGGTGAAGGCGACCGCCGGACCGGCCGTCACGGCCGAGGTGACGCCGGCGGCGTCCTGGCGTTCCGGGGACCGCAAGGCCGCCGAGGCCACCACGGTGGACTTCGACGGCGGTGTACTCACCGTGCGCACCGGCGAGCGCGGCGACCGGCCCAAGGGACGGATCCGGGTGGACCTCCTGCTGCCCACGGGATCGGCCCTGGAGATCGCCTCCGACTCGGCCGACGTCGAAGCCCACGGGCAGTTGGCCTGGCTCACCGTCGACACCGGCTCGGGGCAGACGAAGGCCGAGTACGTCGCCGGTGACGTGCGGCTCGACGTGAACTCCGGCGACAGCGAACTGGGCACCGTCGGCGGCGCCCTGGCCTTCGCGGCGCGCTCGGGGGACCTGCGCGTGGACCACGTCGGCGGACCGGTGAGCGGCAAGTCGACCAGCGGCGACATGCGTCTGGGTACGACCGAGAGCGGTCTGCGCGTCGGGACGAACTCCGGCGACGTGCGCGTCGGCACCGTCGGCGGCGGGGCCGTCCACGTCACCTCCTCCTCCGGTGACGTGTCCGTCGGCGTCGACCGGGCCTTCGGCGTGCGGCCGGTGCTGCGGACCAACAGCGGGGACCGGCGCGGCGAACTCGCCGACGGCGCGCCCTCGACGGGGGCCGGGGACATCGTCGTGGAGATCACCACGACCAGTGGGGACATCACCCTGCGCCGGGCCTGACACACCCCGCGCCGGGGCCGCGCGAAAGGTCAGAGCGGGTCAGAGCGGGTCAGAGCGGCCGGGCTGCGCCCAGGGCGGCATGGGCGCGCAGCTCGTGGGGCCGCCGGTGCGAGGGGCCGACCCGCAGGGCCGCGAACGGTCCCGCGACCCCGACCAGGTGGGGGGCCGGCCGCACGGTCAGCCGGTCGCCGGGCCCGAGGAGCCCGTCGAGTACCGCCTCGGCCAGCAGATGGTGCAGGTGCACCAGACCCTGCGCGAGCGTCAGACCGGCCGTGGCCAGGTGCAGCTCGCGGGCCGTCGGGACACGGCCGCCGGCCGCTCCGTGCGCGGCCATGTCGGCCGCCGCTCCGTGCGCGTCCCCGTCGGCGGGCAGCCGTACTGTCGTGCCGGAGACGGCCGGCAGCACGGCGCCGACGGGGAACAGCTTGAGCAGGCGCCGCAGCGCGGTGCTCTGTTCGGCGGGCGCCGGACCGAGCCAGGCGGCCGAGCCGTCACCGGCGACATGGTCGAAGCGGAACCGCTCGCGCAGGTTGTCCGGATTGCCGGCCAGGAAGACGGTGCGCGTGAAGTCGTGCCGCCAGGCCGCCGCCTCCTCGCCCGTGACCCGGCGGGCGAACGCGCAGGTCTCCCTGATCCAGGCGGACAGCTCGAACTCCCGCAGTACACAGACCGCCAGGACCTTGGGCTCCGCGCTCTCGGCCGTCACCTCCCGGCTCGCCGCCAGCAGACCCTCGTCGGTCATCAGGTCGACCCGCGCGGCCAGCTCCGGCCGTACCTCGCGAATGCGCCGGGCGTTCTCGGCACGCAGCAACTGCTGGGAGATGGTCACAGGTAGACCGCTTCCAGGAGGTCCCGGGCGGGAGCGGGGCGGTGCCTGGCCAGCAGGCTGGAGGTCAGGCGGTAGGGATTGACGTGCAGATGGTCCTTGCGGTGACGGGCCAGCACCTCCGGCACGGCCGCCGGGTCCGGGGTCCGGCCGGCCGACAGCAGCCGCGCGGCCCGGGTCAGGCTCTGCCGCAGCACCTCACGGCGGAACGACTGCTGCTGGCCCGCGCCGAGTACCGCGATGAAGTACAACCGCATGCCCAGCCGCAGTACCGCGTCGTCATACTCCCCGCCCAGCTCCTCCAGCAGTGCGCCGACGGTGTGATCCGCCCAGCCGCCGTGCCGCGCGGACCGGATCCGGCCGTCGATCGGCACCCGGCCGAGCACGGTACGGCGAACGGAGACGCCGCTGGCCGCCAGGACCCGCTCCACCAGGTGGTAGTCGGCGTCCAGCTCCCGGTCGTACAGCAGGACGACCTCGTCGAAGCGCTCGCCCAGGGGCAGCAGTTCCCGCATCATGCACGCCAGGTAGTTCGGGCGGCCGTCGGCGTCGACGATCTGCCGCAACGGCAGACCGTGGCGGGTGGCGTCCAGGTACACCGGACCGCCGCAGCCGCGCAGGTCGAGACAGAACCCCAGGTCGCGCAGGCGCTCAAGCGACTCCTCGGCGCCCAGCGCGGGCGGCTGGTGGGCCAGCAGCCCGGGATCGTGCATGCCCAGGCGCGCGTAGTGCGCGGTCCACAGCTCCAGCACCCGGGCTCCGGCCGGATGCACCCAGCCCTCCGCCTCGACCGCCTCGGCATACGGCCGCAGCGCGGCGGCCTCCGGCTTCCCGTCCGCCGCCCGGTAACCGACGTACATCTCACCGATCCGCTCCTCCGACAGCCCGGAGTAGTCGATGTCGCCGACCGTGCGGTCCAGGTACTCCCAGAAGCCCAGGGTCTGTTCGGTGAGGTGGTAGGCGGTGGGGCTGTAGCGGTAGACCACGTCGGCGATCTCGCTGGTGGCGCGGTACATCACGTCCGTCCACAGCAGACCCTTGAGGTGACTGGGGGTCAGTGGCTTGGACGGGGTGACCGTGATCGGCGCGAGCAGCACACGCGGCCTGCCCGGCCTGTCCGGCGTGCCCGGCCGCCGCACCCGGCCGTCGGCCGCCGGCTCTGGCGCGGTCACAGTGCCGGTCACGGTGCCGTTCACGCCGGCTGCTTCTGCCCGTGGACGAAGAACACCCGCTGCACCCCCCGCACGGAACGCGGCGGCACCGGATCCGGCCAGCGGCCGTAGTCGGCGCCCGGATCGCCGGGCTGTACGGCCTCCACGCGCAGGCCGTGCGCGCCGAACAGCGCCTCGGGCTCGTCCGTACCGAACACCCAGGGACAGCCCCAGTCGGCGAACACCTTCAGCAGCACCTGGACGTCGGGCAGCGCCAGCGCCGCGTCGTTGACGAGGTCCGCGGCGATACGGCTGCCCGGGGCCATGAGGGCCGCCACCCGCCTCAGCAGGAGGTGCGCGTCCTGCTCACCGACGTAGTAGAGCAGCCCCTCCAGCAGCCAGACGGACGGGCGGGCCGGGTCGTAGCCGGCCTCGAGGAGCTCCTCCTCCCACACCGGCGAGGTGAGGTCGAGCGCCACCGCACGCCGGTCGACCCGCGGCCGCACCGGCCCCAGCCGCTGCTCCTTGTGGGCCAGCACGGCCGGCCGGTCCAGCTCGAAGTAGCGCGTGCCGGCGGGCCAATCCATCCGGTAGGCCCGCGAGTCCATGCCGGCGGGCGCGAGGACGATTTGCGGGGCGCCGTCCTCGCGGGCCGCGTCCTGGAGGTACTCGTCCAGGAAACGGGTGCGGATGGCGTTGTAGTCGGGGGTGCTCGGGGCGCTGCGCTCCTCACCGGGCGGGAACGTCGCCTCGCGTATCTGCCGCAGCAGGTCGAATCCGGTGTCCCCCGCCAGCAGGGCGGCGTAGGGGTCGTCGAAGAGCCGGTCCTCGCGGCTCGTCTCCGCCGCGCGCAGGGCGGCCGTCAGCAGGGCCGTCCGCTCGACCGGGCCCAGAACGTCGCTCATGACTCTCCTTCCCGACCGGGCCGTGCGGCGCCGGTCAGCCTCTCCCACTGGGCCGGGTCCTGCCTGAAGAGCCGGTCCTTCACCTGCGTCGGCCGGATGCCGGTGGCCACGGACGCGTGCCAGTCCCGCAGGAACGCCTCGTCGTCCAGCAGGCGCACCGTCACCGGGCCCAGCCGTCCCTCGGCGCGCGCCGCACGGTAGTCGCGCGACTCGCGGCCGATCGCGGAGTCCAGCAGTGCGGCGAAGCGGGTGATCTCCGCGGCCGACCACGCCCCGTACGACGCGAGCGCGAACGTGTAGCACGGCCTGCCGCCCGCACCGTCGACGACACGGCAGGCGGCGTTGCGCACGTCCAGGCCAATGCCGCCGCTCACCGCGGCCAGCGCCCGCAGGACCTGGGCCTCGCGCAGGCGCTCCCCGGCGACGCTGGAGCGGGTGGCGCGCCCGGCGTACGACACCCGGGGCACCCCCGCCACGCGGTCCACGACGTGCACCACGTCACCCACCGCGTAGCGGTACAGCCCGCCGATGTGGCTGAAGACGACGTGGTAGTCGCGCCCCGCCTCCAGCTCGTCCCACGTCAGGGTCGCGGCCTCGGGCGTCACGTCCTCCTCGGCGTCCAGGAACTCGTACACCGAGGCGCCCACCGTGAGCGAACAGGCCGACTCGTGCCGGTCCAGTGCGACACCCACGGGTCCTTCCGACGCGGCGACCGGCGCCGGCAACGACGCCACCCCGGCGCCGAACTCCTCGCGCAGCCGCGGCAGGTACAGGGACGCCATGCCGGTGGTCCAGCAGAACAGCGCCCGCATACGGGGCCAGATGTGTGCCGGCCGGATCGTGCCGAAGTGCTCGGCGAGCCGCTCCAGTTCACGTGCCCGCCCGGGGTCGGGAGCCGTGTGCGGCAGTCCGCCGAGCGTGCCGTCGTGGATCTCCTTGACCAACCGCGGCCACCACAGTCGCAGTTGGTACGGCAGCGCCGCGACCATGGCCGGGTTGATCCCGATCACGAGCCGCACGTCGCTCGCGGCCGCCAGCCGCAGCCGCAGATAGGCCTTCTCCAGGTGGTCGCCGGCCTCGACGGGCACCGGAAGGACACCCCACGGCGCGCCGGTGCCCGGCTCGGCGGACAGCGGTTCGCCGAACTTGGCGCCGAAGTCGACCTGGCTGGCGCCCACGTGCGGCAGTCCGGAGGCCGTGGTGGGAGGCGCGGTCAGCGGGTCGTGCTTCAGGTTCAGGACGGCGTCGGGGCGGGCCAGCACATCGGGGTAGTGCTCGATGAGCGGCGCCCAGGCGGCGTAGTAGAAGGGGAAGAACGTGCGCCGCATGAACGCAGGAGTGACCGGGATCTTCTTGTGCTTGCCCGTCGTCCCGCTGCTGGTGAAGTACACGGCGGGATCGTCGGCGCTGAGCACACCGCTCTCACCGGCCGCCATCCGTTCGATGTACGGCGCGAGCGCGGCGTAGTCGTTGATCGGGACGGCCTTGCGCAGGTCGGCCACCTCGCGGATGGACGCGAATCCGTGGCCGCGCCCGTACTCGGTGTCCGCGTTGTGCCGCACCAGCTCACGCAGTACGTCCCGCTGCTGCCCCCGGGCGTCGGCCAGGGCGGCCGCGATGCCCTCCCGTTCGTCGAAGACCCGCTGCCGGTAGCGGCGGACACGATCGGGGTTCGTCCATTCCTCAGACAGGTTCATGTGCGACCAGCACCTCCCGGATTCCCTGTGCGACGGTGGACACCCGGTCCTGCTCGCCGATGAACGAGACGGGCAGCGAGCGGACTTCCTCCCGCATCACCCGGTGCAGATCGGCCTGGAAGCGCGCGAAGGAGGCGCGGTCCGGCCGGGTGCCGTAGTGCTCGAGCGGATTGAGGTCGCGGCCCTCGCCGCAGCGCCGCCAGGCCGTCTCGGGGGACACCTCGAGGAAGATGACCTGCTGCGGCTGGGGGAAGGACCGCCACCAGTCGAACAGCGGGTGCTGGTCCAGGCCGGTGAGGCGGCACTTGGCGAGCATCTTGTAGTAGTAGGAGTCCACCAGGACAGGCGTGTCGGCGGGCCCGCGCGCGATGCTGTCCCGCAGGTGCAGTACGGCTGTCTGCATCATCGTCAGCATGAAGTCGGCCGAGTAGTCGCGATGCAGGGCGGGCATCACGTCGCCCACCAGTCCGCGGCGCAGCCGGGTGATCAGTGAGTGTCCGGGGTCGAGCCGTTCCTCGTCGACCGAGACGATCCGCACGTCGGGGACGAGCCCGGCGAGCTCCGCCAGGGTGGAGGACTTGCCCGCGTAGTCGGTGCCCAGCACCACGGAGAACGGTGGCGTCGCCCGGTCGGCCCGGTCCGCCGGGTGCGGCGGATGCGCCGTCGTGCCGAGGGGAGTGGGGGGTGCGGTCATACGACGTCCACCGTCTTTCTCTCGGAGCCGGCGCGGTCCGGTGACGACCCCGCACCCTCCTATTAGTGGCCGGTCGGCCGCGGCGGCTCAACCCGTATCGACCCCTACCCGGCCGGCTCGTAAACCCTGGGAATACAGGGGCTGTTGGTCGGAATGCCGGGTTGTGGACGGACGATGCGTCGGAGAGAGTGACGACACCGCCCGCACGCGGTCGCGTGCGGGCGGTGTCGTTGTCGGTCGTTCTCGTGAGTCAGGGTCGGATCAGGAACGGATCAGGAACGGATCAGGAACGGGTCAGGAACGGGTCAGGAACGGGTCAGGAGCGGTTCGCGCTGGACGGGCCGAAGAACTCGATCTCGGCGATGGCCACCTGCTTGTCCGCGGACGCCGCGTGGGCCGACTCGATGGTGAAGCGGACCTTGGTGACCTCGCCGACGCGGAACGGGCGTCGCTGGCCGCCGGCGCCCTGGTCGAGGGTGAGGTCGCGGGTCTTCGTCTTGCCGTCCTTGGTGGTGATCGTGGCCTTGATGCGGTGCGGCAGGGCCGACTCCCGCAGCTTGTTGGCGCGCGAGGAGACACCCGGCGTGATGATCACGTCCAGCAGGCGGGTCGGCTCGGTGAAGGTCGCCTCGATCCATTCGCCCTGGCCGGACTGCGAGATGCCCGGACCCCACCAGGTGTTGCTGAGCTTGTCGATGACGAGCTCGGGCTTGTGGCCGGTGTAGGAGTGCGAGGCCTTCATCCCGTCCGGGGAGACCGGGGCGCGCTTGGCGAAGTGGTCGCGGGTGTTCTGGACGCCGTCGGGGATGTAGACGAAGCCGAGGACGGCCAGGGTCACCACGACGAGGACGGTGATCCAGGTGCCGATGCGGTCGAAGACGCGGCGCAGACGGGGACGGTCGCCGGCCCACGGGGTTTCCTGGCGCCGTCCGCCGAAGAGCCGGCGCCACCAGGGGGCGGGCACGGCGGCCTGGTCGCCGCTCGCGACCAGGGGCATCGCGCAGCGGGCGCAGTAGTGGCGGTCGGGCCGGTTGGGGGTGGAGCACCACGGGCAGGGCGGGCCGTTGGCGATGTCCGGCTGGTGGCCGGGGGCGCGGACCTGCGGCCGGTCGGCGTCGGGACGGCCCGGCAGGACGGGCGGTACGGCGGGTGGCGGGGCCGGGGTGGCGGCCTCCGGGTCGGCGACGGGGACGAGGAGGGAGCGGGCGCGGTCGGACATCGTGTCGCTGAGGGCAGCCGGGGCCGGGGCCGGGGCCGGGGCGGACGCCAGCGGGGTGGTGGGAGCGGTCTCGTCCGTGTCGGGCGTGCGGGCGGCAGCCGCGGCGCCCGCAGCGCCGGCTCCTGCGGCTCCTGGGGTTCCGCTGCTGGCGGCCGGGTGCGCGTTTCCGGCGGCCCCCGCGCTCCCCGCGCCCCCCGCGGCGGCCGCCGGGGCCGCAGCGCCGTCCGTGCGGTCCGCGTCGGATGTGCCGTCGGCCGGGCGGCGCGGCTGGGGCAGCGTCGGGTTGTCCCCGAGCGCACCGGCCGGCGCGTCGGTGTCGCCCGCGGTGGGTGCCTGGGCCGGGCCGCCCGCGCGGGCCGGGGGTACGCCCGCGCCGCCGAAGGCGTCGAAGCCGGGGCTCTGTTCGGACTTGGCGACGGCGGCGGGCTGGGCGTTGCGGGCGGTCTGGTCCCAGCTCAGCACGGCGCCGCACGCGTCGCAGAAGGACTGGCCCGGTTCCGCGCGCGTTCCGCACTCGGCGCAGTTCTGCGTGGTCATCTCTCCGGGGTCCTTTCGGAGGCGGTCACTTCGACCGTGTAGGGCATGTGGGCGGGGCGGGCGGCGGCCACGAGGGCGTCCAGGCGATGGGTGTCCGCCGGGGCCGGGTCGGGCAGCCGGAGGGCGACGTGCAGGTGGGGGCGGGGCCTGCCGGGGAACGGGCCGAGCGGGCGGGCGTTCCATTCGGCGCCGCCGCTCTCGGTGATGACGGGTTCGACGCCGAACGCGAGCAGCACGGCCTCGGACAGGCCCTGCCGGGTGCCGCGTACGCGGTGCAGCCGGGCGGCGGCGGCGACGGCGGCGCGCAGCCGGTCCTCGGGTTCGGTGCCGTCGGTCTCGGCGCCGACCCAGGTGCCGAGCCACTGGGCGAAGTCGGCCGGGGTGAGCGCGGGGTCGAAGTAGGTGTCCAGGCAGTCCAGGACGTTCAGGATGGGGGCGATGACGTCGTCGAGCCCGCCGACGAAGCGCAGGGCGAGGTCGTCGTCGGCGAAGACGGCCGGCAGCATCGTGCCTATGGGCAGCGAGGAGCCGAGCCCGTCGACGGAACCCCGGTACGACGCGGCGGCGCTCACGCGCCGTCCCCGATCACGCGGACGCGGTGGTCGAAGGAGAAGACCAGCGCGGGCGGTTCGAGGTCGATGCGGTCGGTGGGGTCGCCGCGCTTGCCGGTGAGGGGGTCGGCGGGGTGCAGGACGACCTCGTCGACGAGTTCGACGCCGGGCACCCGCTGGAGCACGGCGAAGACCTCGCCGGTCTGCACGGGGCGTCCGAAGGGCCAGCCCTTGCCGTCGGCGCCGCCGGTGAGCGGGTCGAGGTGGCGGTAGAGGGCGTCGTGGGTCTGGCGGCGTACGCGGTCGGCGTCGACGTGGCGGAAGGCGTGGACGGTGGCGACGACGGTGACGCCCTGGTAGTAGGGCGGCCCGACGGCGAGCCGGGTGCCGATGAGGCGGCGTTCGTCGAGGTGGCGGGTGATGCGGCTCAGGAGGGCGTCGCCCGGCACGAGTTGTTCGAAGCGGAGTCGGCCGCCGGGGTCGGGGACGGCCTGGGGGACGACGAGGACGCGGACGGCCTGGGCGCCGTACTCGTTCTCCTGGCCCTCGAGGCAGGTGATGCGGGCGGTCTCGGGGGCGGCGCGGCGGGCGAGTTCCTCGTAGTCGCGCAGGGTGACGGCGCGTTCCTGGGCGCGGAGTGTGATGGGCGCCCGCAGCTTCGCCTCCTCGACGGTCTCGCCGTCGACGCCGCCGCGGGCGGCCTCGCGGTTGACGACCTCGGAGACGTACGGGATGGAGGTGCGCAGCACCTGTACGGCGCCGCGGGCCACGTTGCCCGCCCTGCCGCCGCCGGTGCGGTAGCGGCGGGCGCGGATGACGGAGCCCTTGGGGGCGACGGTGCCGTACTGGCGCAGGGTGCCGTCGGCCTCGCGGACGGCGGGGCCGAAGGCGATCTCGCCGGTGGCGGCGTCCAGGGTGATGTGGTGGTCGTCGGGGTGGGAGCCCGAGAAGTGCGGGACGACCTGCCAGTCCTGCCAGCCGTCGTCGGCGGCGGTCTGGAGGAGCACGGGAGGGTCGTCGGCGACGACGGGGGCGTGCTCGAGCTTCAGCCGCTGGCCGGGCAGGCCGGTGGACTCGCCCAGGGACTCGTCGTACACGGTCTCGGCGTGGACGGTGCCGGTGGTGCCGCCGATGGTATAGGCCTCGGCGGAGCGGATGGTCGGCGAGGTGGTGTAGAAGGGCTGGCCGGGCAGCGGGTCGGTGACCCGGCAGCGGATCCAGCCCGCCTCGTGGCCGCCGTTGCGGGACAGGACGTGCCCGCCGGGAATGTGCAGCACGATGTCGCCGGGGCGGTTGAGGCCGCCGGTGCCGTCGCGGTCGACCTCGCAGGACTGCCAGCCGTCCTCGGTCCAGGCCTCCCAGACCAGCGGCGGCTGGCGGGGGTCGACGCCGACGCCGTCGACGCGGCTGTCGAGTTCCAGGGCGAGCGCGCAGTGCGGGGTGGCGGAGGTGAGGCCGATGAGCATGCAGTCGCCGGGGCCCGGTCCCTCGGCGAAGCACATGACGTCCTTGCTCTCGGCGAGGTCCGTGGTGCGGTCGGTGACGGCCTCGCCGCGGTGCTGCGTCACCAGGCGGCTGAGCGTGCACGGTACGACGCTCAGGTCGCGCTCGGTGGCGAAGACGACGGCCTCGTCGCGTTCGGTGCGCAGCGTGGCGACCTCGGTGCCGACCGGGACCAGGATCGTGTCCTCCTGCGGTGCGGACAGCCAGAAGGTGACGTCCGTACGGGCGGCGGAGGGCGGGAAGAGGGTGATGCCGACGAGGTCGAGGAAGGCGAGGTGGTTCTTGTCCGGGACCCGGTTGAGGCGGTAGACGATCTGGTCGGCCATGTGGGCGAGCGTCTCGACGAGGGTGACGCCGGGGTCGGAGACGTTGTGGTCGGTCCACTCCGGGGCGCGCTGCTGGATGTAGCGCTTGGCGTCGTCGACGAACTGCTGGAAGCGGCGGTCGTCGAGGTTGGGGGAGGGCAGGGGCATCAGCGGTCGCTTTCGGGGTAGCCCGGGAGGCCTGCGGGTCCGGCGGATCCGGCGGGACCGGCCGGACCGTCGGGGAGGTCGGGCTCGTCGTGGGAGGGGATGACGTAGAACGGGAAGACGAGACTGCGCGGGTTGTTGGTGCCGCGGATCGAGTAGCGGACGTCGATGAAGAGGACGTTCTGGCCGTCGCCGGTGCTGACCTCGACGTCCTGGACCTCGATGCGCGGCTCCCAGCGGTCCAGGGTGGTGTACACCTCGTGCTGGATGCGTCCCGCGGTCTGCTCGTTGACCGGGGCGAAGACGAGGTCGTGGATGGCGCAGCCGAACTCGGGCCGCATGGGCCGCTCGCCGGGGGCGGTGGCGAGGATGAGCCGCATCGCCTCCTCGACCTCCTGCTCGCCGCTGACCAGGGCGATCCCGCCGGTGGGCCCGATGCGCAGCGGGAACGACCAGCCGGAGCCGACGAACTGTTCGGCCATCAGGGAGCCACCTGCCTTCTTCTTCCTGTTCCTGCTCGTTTTCCTGCTTGTATGCCTGCTTGTATTCCTGCTCGTGGTCCGGTCACGCCGGCAGGGGGTACTTGATCGTGTTGACGAAGACGGCACCCAGGAGATCGACCTTGATGGCCTTGATGTTCACGTTGGCCACGGAGGTGACGGTCAGCATTCCCGTCGCGGTGAGCGACATGACACCGGTCGCCGACATGAGCAGGGCCCCCATCGCCCGCACGTTGACCGTGCCCGCGGTCGACGTGAGGTTGACCAGCCCACGCCCCTGGAGGAGGAGCGGCCCGCCGCTCTTCACCGTCACCGACCGGCGCCCTTCCAGGGTGAGGTCCATGCCCGCCTCCACCGACACCGAGCGGGTGCCCGTGATGCTGACCGAGCCCTTGCTGTCGACGGTGATCTCGGTCTTGGTGCGGTCGAGGTTGATGGTCAGCCGGTCGTTGCCGCTGGCGATCCGCACGCCCTGCTTGCGCATGCCGGTCTGCTGGCTGAGCAGGTCGACGCGGTTGCCCTGGCGGTCGGACAGGGTGTGCCGTACGGCCTTCTTCTTCAGGCCGTCGTGCAGCGGCACGTCGTTCACCCTGGTCGGCAGGTCCCGGCCGTTGTAGAGCCCGCCGATGACGAACGGGTGGTCGAGGGCGCCCCGGTCGAAGGCGACGAGCACCTCGTCGCCGACGTCCATGGGGAAGACCCCGCCGCCGCCCTTGCCGCCCATCTGCACGCTGCGCGCCCAGTCGCTGACGTAGGCGTCGTCCAGCCACGGGAACTGGAGCTTGACCCTGCCCTGCCTGAGGGGGTCCTGTACGTCGGTGACGATGGCGTTGGCGACGCTGGGCAGCCGGGCGGCGCTCGAGGGGTCCACGCCGCCGCTGCCGCCGGAGGCCAGCCCGTACAGGGAACGCCACTGGCGTCCGCTGACGGTGATCCAGGACTCGTAGGCCTGGCCGTCGCCGAAGTGGTGGCGTACCGAGGTGACGGTGTACTTGCCCTCGAAGGGCTTGCCGACGTCGCTGAGCGCGACCGGCACCCCGGGCCGCAGGTCGGGGCTGCCGTAGACGGCGACCTCCAACTCGGCGAAGGAGGACGTGACGTCGGCGGCCAGGGCCTTCGCGGCGTGCCGGACCTCGCCCTGCTTGTCGTAGGGGTTGGCGGTCTCCACGAGCTTGGCCTTCTTGAACTTGCCCGCGGCCTCGCCCGGCGTGGAGCCGATGGTGATGCCCGGGTCGGTCTTGGCGGGCGCGATCTCGCTGATCTTCTTCTTGGTGGTGACGTTCCAGCCGCGCGACTCGACCTTGCCGACCTGGTCGGCGGCGGTCACCGCGGCCCGCAGCCGCAGGATGTCGTGGCCGGCCTGGAGCACGAAGGCGCTCTTGTCGCCCTCGGTCTTCGGGGAGGGCGCGCCGGAGGACGGGTGCGCCTTGACGAACTGGAACTTCCCCTTGGAGTCGATGGACATCACGACGTCGTTCTCGTCGGCGAGCCGCTGGAGGAAGTCCCAGTCGGTGACGTTGGACTGGCTGATGAACCCGTACGCGCCCTTCGTCGGCTGGATCTTGCCGACGGACACGCCGTCCATGCGGACCAGTTTGCGGGCGATGTCGGAGGCCTTCTGGTTGCGGTACGCGGCCACGCGGCGCTGGCGCATCAGGCGGTGCCCGTAGTCGTAACCGCGGATCACGGTGAAGCTGCCGGTGCCGTCGTAGTCGGCCTCCATGGCGGTGACCTCGCCGGTCAGCAGCGGCTTGCCGACGCCCTGGCCGTCGGCGACGGGCGTGATGACGACCCTGGTGCCGAACTTCACGCTCAGCTTGGCGAGGACCAGGTGGTAGGGGTCGCGGAAGGTGAGCCGGAAGGCCGCGGGCACGTTGACGCCCTGGTCGACCCAGCCGTCGACGAGCATCGTCGCGATGTCGTCGGGCAGCTTCGCGGCGCCGATCCGCACCTCGACGATGCTGGAGAACGCGGGACGCACCATCAGTGAGGCACCTCCTCGGCGGCCGGCAGGATCAGCTCGGCGCCGTTCGTCAGGCGGGACGGGTCGTCGATGCCGTTGGCCTCGGCGATCGCCCGCCAGGAGTTGGCGCTGCCGTACTCGCGCCAGGCCAGCGACTGGAGCGAGTCGCCCGCGACGACCCGGTGCACGCGCGCCGCGGTGAGGGCGCCGGAGGTCGGGTTCTGCCCGCGGGTCGGGCCGGGGATCTCGACCAGCGCCACCTGGCAGGTGGCGCGGATGGGCACGCCGGTGGTGCTGAAGAGGGTGTACGCCGCCTCGATGGACGCGACGTACGCGGTGAAGCGGGCCGTGGAGAACGACCCCCACTCGAACACCACCCAGGGCGGTGACGGCTGCTTGGTGGCCAGGCTCTTGGCGGTCACGTGGCAGCAGGTCAGCAGCGACTCGACCTTCTTCAGCACCGTGTTGCCGTTGGGCTTCATCGAGGAGTCCAGGAAGATCTCCAGGGTCATCTCCCGCGGCTCGGCGCCCATGAACTGCGGCTTCGCGGCCTTGCGCACGGCGGCCGTCGGGGTGGCCTTCCACTGGGTGCGCTGGGTGATGGACAACTGCGCCGGGTTGAACTCGAAGGCGAACGTCCGGATCAGCGCGCCGGGTGTGGTGGTCGTGCCCTTGGGCGGCTCGTGGATGGCGAGGTTGGCGCGTACGAGGCTCTTGCCGGCGCCCTTGCTGCTCTTGGCCATGGGTCTCTTCCTCTCTGCTCTGCGGCGCCGTCAGTCCGTGAATCCGTGGTGGGCGATCTCCAGGACCTCGTTGGCCACGGCCGGGCTGTTGGGGTCGAGGCTGGGGCCCTGCCAACTGACGGGCAGTACGTCGATCAGCCCCCAGCGGGCCACCAGCGATCCGTCGGCGCGCATGGCCGAGATCTGCGCGGTGGGCCGCTTGATGCCGGTCTGCACGGAGGAGATCCACTTGGCGACCTTCGCCGTGTCCGGGGTGAGCGGGCGGGTCAGCCGGATGTTGGAGAAGGTGACGCGGGTGGGCAGTTGCCACACGAAGCCGTTGTTGCCGCCCTCCTGGCGCTGTTCCACCTCCACCTGGGTCGACAGGCCTTCGCACCCGTTGAAGTATCCGAGGCTCTCGCCGTCGATGGCGAGACTGAACCAGATGGAGGAGCCCGGGTCCTTGCGGGGCATCGGGGGTCGACCTTTCTGTCGGGGGAACGGTGGCGGGCGGGCGCGGCTGTCCGGTCAGCGGGGGTCGCGCAGTCTGCCGATCCGTTCACGGTCCATACGCAGTTCGGTGCGGACGAGACGGGTGACACGGCCGATGATCCGGTGCACCAGTTCGTCGAGTTGGAAGTCGGTCAGCTCGCGCGGGTCGAACCCGCCCTCCGGGACCGCCGAGTACCCGGGCGGCTGGTCGCCCTCCGCGTGCGCCGAGTACGGGGGCGGGGGCGGGTCGTTGGCGGGCGGCGTCGGGCTGTAGGGCGGCGGCGGTTCGTCCGGGGGCTGCTGGGACGAGGGGGTCCGGAAGCGGCTGAAGGTGTCGGCCACGGCGGCCGCCGCGTGGGAGGCCAGGGCGCCGGTGGTGCGGCCGGGACGGCTCGACCGGCCGAACAGCCGCTGGACCGGGGGCAGGTCGCCGCCGGACGCGGCGGGCGTGGCGTCCGCGTGCGCCGGCGCGGGCGCCGCCTGAGCGCCGACCGGGAGCGCCGCCGGGCCGGACGCCGACGGCGGGGGCGGCGTGAGGGGGGCCACCGGGAGCGGGGCCGCGGTGGCGGTGGCGCCGGGGGACGTGGGCCGACGCAGGGGTACGGCCTTGGCGTGGGCGCGCTGGACGGCGGGCGGCGTGGACCCGCCGCCGAGGGCGGGGCGGGGCGGCCCGAGGGGCGGTGTGAGGGCCGGTGCGAGGGGCGCTGCGAGGGTCGGTGTGACGGGGGTCGCGGGGGAGGCCGCGTGCGGGGGCATCGGCGAGGACATCGGGAGCGGGGACTGCGTGGTCGGGAACGCGGCCGAGGCGTGTGCCGTGGTCGTGAAGGGCGGTGCCGTCGCCGTCGCCGTCGCCATGGACGTCGCCATGGACGTTGCCGTTGCCGCGGGCGGGACGGCCGACGCGGTGGCCCGTTGGACGGGCGGAGGCGTACGGCCCTCGGTGGCGGCGGGCCGCGTGACGAGCGGGGTGGTGTTGGCCGGAAGCGTGGAGAGGGGGGCGCCGAGTGAGGAGCGGCGCGCGGGCTGCGCGGGCTGCGCGGGCGGTGCCGCCGGGGCGACGGAGGGCGTCGCGATCGGGCGGCGTACGGCGTCGGCAGGTCCGGACGAGGTGGGGGCGCCGAGACCCGGACGGTGCGCGGCGGCACTGCGCTGCACGGGGTGTGCCGGGGAGGCCGACCCCGCCGGTCCGGTCCGGGCGACGGGGTTCTGGGCCGATCGCTGGACGGGGGGCGTCACGGGGGTGTCGCGATGCGGTGCGGGCGCCGGGGAGGTGGACGGCGCGCCGGGCGCGCCGGCCGGCCGGTCCGTGGCCCGCTGGACCGACGTCTGTGGTGCCGTGTCCGCGGGCGCCGGGGCGGGCCGCGTGGGCTGCGTGGGCTGTGACGGCTGTGACGGCTGGGGCGCCGCCTGGCGTTGGACAGGGGGTTGCGCACCGGTCGGGGTGCCCGGACGGCCGGGGGACGCCGAGGGCCGCTGTGCTCCGGATTCGCCGGGTCCCGGGACCGGGTTGAGGCGGGCCGCGGCTCGCTGGACCGGCGGGGGCGGGGTGCCGGGGTCGCGGGTCTCGGCGGGCGGGGTGGAGTGGCCGGACCGGTCGGAGGCTCGCTCGACGGGAGTGTCGGGTGCGGGCGAAGGCCGGTCGGTACCGGGGCTGTTGTGCGGTGATACGGCTCGCTGGACCGGAGGAACGGCCGGGGCGGCCCCTGCCGACGCTGAGGGCGTCGACGCGCGGCCGGTGGGCGCGATGCCGGTGCCGGTGCCGGTGTTGGCGTCGGCGTCGGATGCGGGCGTGGTGGGCCGGGCCGCCGCGCGCTGCACCGGCAGGTCGGTCGTGCCGCGGTCGGCCGGGCGGGGAGTACGGCCGGTGGTGGAAGAGGCGGGCCGTGACTCCGCCCGCCGGACCGGGGGTTCGCCCTTCGCGTCACCCGGCGTGGCGCCGGACAAGGGCACGGCTCGCTGCACGGGTGTGCCGGGTGCCGTGTCGTTGGCGGGGGCGGCCGTCGCCGGGCCGTCGCTCCCGGAAGTGCCGGGCGCGGCAGCCGGGTCGGACCGCTGCACCGCACGCTGTACCGGCGGACCGGCCGTCGTGGCATCCGGTGCGGTACCCCGGCGCTCACCGGTGGATGCGGGGCGATCGGCCGGTGCGGCGGCTCGTCGTGCGGGTGCATCGGACGCGGTGGCGTTGCCCGACGGGGGAGCCGTGCTGCTGCCGGGCTGGGGGGTGGCTCGCTGTGTCGGCGTGCTGGGCGTGGTGCCGCTGCCTGTCGTGGTGCTGGGTGCGGGGCTCGTCGGTCGTGAGGTGGCTCGCTGCACGGGCGTACTGGACGACGATGTGTCGTTGCCGGGCTGGGGGGTGGCTCGCTGTGTCGGCGTGCTGGGCGTGGTGCTCGGTGCGGGGCTCGTCGGTCGTGCGGCGGCTCGCTGCACGGGCGTACTGGACGACGATGTGTCGTTGCCGGGCTGGGCGGCGGCTCGCTGTACCGGCGTGCCGGGCGTGGTGCCGCTGCTCGTCGCGGCGCTCGGCGCGGGGCCGGTCGGCCGTACGGCGGCTCGCTGCACGGGCGTACTGGACGACGACGTGTCGCTGCCGGGCCGTGCGGCGGCTCGCTGTGTCGGCGTGCCGGGCGCGGCGTCGCTGCCCGTCGCGTTGCTGGGGGCGGCGGGGCCGGTCGGCCGTACGGCGGCTCGCTGCACCGGTGTAGCGGGTGCGGAGCCGTCGCCGGAAGTGCTGGGGGCGTTGGACCCGGCCCCGGCCCCGGTGTTCGGTGCCGGGGTGTTGCCGCGGGCGCCCGTGGCCGGTGTGGTCGCGGGCCCGGGCGCCGCACGCCGGACGGGGGCAGCCGCGGCCGTGGCGTCGGTGACGGCCGGCGGCTGCACCGCACGCTGCACCGGTGCGGGCGTCGCGGCGCCGGGGCCGGGGCCGGGGTCGGGCAGGACGGCACCGGCCGGTGCCGCGCCGGGGTCCGCTCGGTCGCCGTCCGACGACGAGGGTGCCGTTCCGGAGGTCTCCGGGGAGGAAGGGGTGGTGGTCCGGCGGCTCGCCGGCAGGGCCCGGCGTTGCACGGCCGACGAACCGGAGGGCGCCTTGGTCAGAGCCTGCCGCGGACGCGGGGCGGCGGACGGCGGCGGTACCGGGGTCACCCGGACCCCGCGGGCGGCCTGGGCCGGTGCCTGGTCCGACGCGCTCGCGGGCGCCGCGGAAGACGTCGACCCGGTAGAACGCGCCCGCTGGACCGGCGTCGCCGACGCCGTGGGCGCCGAGGACGACGCGCCGGACGGGGCAGCACCCCGCGCACCGGACGCGCCGGAGGCACCGCCCCGCGCCCGAGGGCCGGAACCCGTGGGAGCGGTCGGTGCCGAAGCCGGTGCCGAAGCCGGGGTCGAGGTGTCCGCCGGTATCGCCCGCAGAGGGGCGACCGGCATCCGCTGCACCGGCTGTGTGCCACTCGGGGACGCCAGCGGAGTGGACGACGTCGACCGGGCGGACGGGTCGAACGCGCCCGACAGCAGGCTGTCGCCGGCCGCCGGGTTCAGCACCGCGGGAGACGGCGCGCCCGTGAACGACGGGTTCTGCCACGTCGGAAGGCGGCCGCCGAAACCGGCGTCCGCCACTCCCGTACGTGCCGTACCCGTCGCCCGCTGGATCGGCGGCAGGCCCGTCCAGGCGGCGACGGCCACGGGCGCGGGGCCGGTCGTACCTGCCGCACTCCCGCCCGTGCCGGAGCCCGTGCCGGAGCTCGGGTCCGGACTCGCGTCCGACCCTGACCCCGGTCCCGACCCCGGGCCCGAGCCCATGTCCGAGGCCCCGGCCGGGGGCATGGTGCCGCCGCCCGTGCCGACGCCGTCCCGACGACCCCGCAGCCGGTCCAGGAATCCCACCGATCAGTCCTCCGCCGTGCCACGCGTCACGAGGGACGCGATCTGGTCCGTGTACCGGCGGCGGTCCTGGTGTTCCAGGTCCAGGATCGCCTCCAGGCTCCAGTGGAAGTGGTAGGCGACGTACGCGATCTCCTCGTGCATCCGGTCGGTCGCGTACGTCACGATTCCCCCAGGCGGCTCCCGCCGAGTTCCACCTCGAAGGGCTCCGAGCAGTGCGGGCACTCCACGGCCGCCCGGGTGTGCCCCTCCGCGTTGATCTGACGGTAGAAGTCCTGGAGGAACGCCAGGTCGGAGGCGAACATGTTCTCCACGACCCCGTCGTGCACCATCGCCAGCGTGCCCAGCCGGGTGATGACCCGGCCGAGCAGCACCACCGACAGGTACGCCGGGTTCTCCTGCACCCGCACGTCGCGCAGCGGGATCAGTTCGTCCCGTGCCGTCGACAGGCGCATCACGCCGTCCCGGTGCACCGTGCCCGAATCGTCGACGTAGCCGCGCGGCAGCTCGAAGGGGAACTCGGTCCGCAGCTCCTGCCGCGGCGACGTGTCGACGGGGGGCCCGGCCGGAGGGCCGGCCGGAGAACCGGCCGGCGCCTCCGTGGGCGCGGCGGCGGGAGCCGAACGGGGGAAGTCCGCTCCCGTCGCCGCGGTCTGGGATGCCGCGGCGGATGCCTTGGCAGTCGTACGGCGCATTACTCGACGACCAGTTCTTCGAACACGATGGTGATGGTCTCGGTGAGGGCGTTGGTGTCACCCGCCTTCAGGGTGCCCGCCACGACCTTGCTGCACCAGGCGTTGCGCAGGTTCCAGCGCTTGACCGGGTTGTCCTCGTAGTCCATCACGATGATCGTGGCGTTCTTGCGGGCGGTGGCCATCTGACCCCGCATGGAGTCGTTGATCCACTGGGTGAACACGCCCGACTGGCTCATGCCGCGCTCGACCTGGACCGAGCCGTCCTTGGCGACGCCCGGCATCAGGGTGACGTTGTTGCGTCCGGTCGTGCCCTGGTTCTGCTGGTACTTGATGACGTCCTGCTCGATCTGCAGGTTGCTCACCGAGTTGAGGTACTCGACCATCACACCGTCGATCTGAATGCCGAAATTCGGTGCGACGAGTACGTCTTCTGGTTTGGGGAGAGCCATGAGTTCGCTGTCCTTCTAGAAGTGTGGGAGCGGCCAGGGGGAAGGCGATCCGATCCGCCTACTCGTCCTACTCGTCCAGTTCGCCGCCGCCGCTGGAGAACTGGGCCAGCCGGAAGACGACGAACTCGGCGGGCTTGACCGGCGCGATGCCGATCTCGCAGACGACCCGGCCGAGGTCGACGGACTCCGGCGGGTTGGTCTCCTCGTCGCACTTGACGTAGTAGGCCTGCTCGGGGCTCTGGCCGAAGAGGGCGCCGTTGCGCCACTCGTTGACCAGGAACGCCGAGACGTTGCGGCGGATGCGGGCCCAGAGGTTGTGGTCGTTCGGCTCGAACACCACCCACTGGGTGCCGATCAGGATCGACTCCTCCAGGTAGTTGAAGTACCGGCGGATGTTCAGGTAGCGCCACGCCGGGTCGGAGGAGATGGTGCGCGCGCCCCAGACGCGGATGCCGCGGCCGGGAAAGGAGCGGATGCAGTTGACGCCGATCGGGTTGAGCAGGTCCTGCTCCCCGCGGGTGATCTGCAGCTCCATGTCGATGGCGCCGCGCACGACCTCGTTGGCGGGGGCCTTGTGCACACCGCGCTCGAAGTCGTTGCGGGCCCAGATGCCGGCGACGTGGCCGCTCGGCGGGACCAGGCGCGACTGGCCGGTGGCCGGGTCGAAGGACTTGATCCAGGGGTAGTACAGGGCCGCGTACTTGGAGTCGTAGCCGGCCGTCTCCTGGCGCCAGACGCGGATCTGACGGGCGTTCTGGCTGGGCGGCGGGTCGATGATGGCGACGCGGTCGCCCATCAGCTCGCAGTGGGCTATGAGACCGAGCTGGACGGCCTTGACGGCGTCCATGTCGATCGCACCGCGCTGGTAGGCGGCCATCAGGTCGGGCACCGCGACCATGGAGATCTCGTCGATCGCCTCCAGGCCGCCGAAGCCGGTGCGGTCCGAGGAGTCGCCGAGGTACTGGGCCGGGCCGGGGTGCGCGCTGTCGCCCCGGCCGACCGGAACGGCGGGGGCCGCGGACGGCGGCGCGGGCAGCGCCACGGTCTGGTTCTCCGGCCGGACGAGCTGCGCGGACGGCGCGGCCTCGGTCACGGTGATGAGCTTGGAACGCTCCTTGACCTGGGTGACGACGTAGGAGCGGTTGCCCTTCTTGGCGCTCACGTCGAAGGTCTCGACCGGCTTCTCGCCGTCCTTGACGATCAGCTTGAAGCGCTCGGCGGGACCCTCGCCCTCGGGGTCGGCGACCTCGACGGTCAGCGGGCCGCTGTGGCCCTCGCCGGTGGCCGTCACGGCGAACGTGCCGAGCTGCTTGGGCTCGGCGGGGGACAGCGCCTTGACGGTGCTGCCGGTGACGGCGGCGGGGGCGGCGGCGCCGTCCGCGGCGTCGTGCGTGGCCGCGTCCTCGGCGGAGCCGCCGACGCGGACGACGTAGGCGGCGGAGCCACCGTTGTTGAAGAACCCGTAGACGGAGTGCGCGAGGTAGTACCCGCCGGTGAAGTCACCGAAGGCCGCGACGTACTGCGTCCAGTTGGTCACCAGCGTGGGCTCGTTCAGCGGGCCGGTCGGGGCCAGACCGACGAAGGCCGCCACCGAGGTGCCCACTCCCTCGATCGGGCGCGAGCCGCTGGCCACCTCCTCGACGTAGACGCCGGGCGACAGGTAGGACGGCATGCTCTGCTCTCCTCGGGGTACGAGACAGGACGCCCCTCAGCCTCACGCGCGCGCTGCCTGCGCCGAAACGTCCTTCGGTGCCGGTGTGGGGGCATGTTCCTTGCCCCCGGCCGTGCCCGTTGGGGCAGACTCCCCGTCTTTCCCTGGTGGTCGGCTGCCGTTTCTCCTCAACATCGTGTGTTGAGTGTCAGTTCGCCAGGATGTCATCTTGCGATCACGCCCGGTCGGGGAACGCGCCGTCCCGTCTTGCCGGTGGCCGCGGCCTTGCGGGGCGGGGGTGGTGACGGGACGTCAGAAGGGGTTGTCCGTGTCGGACCGCTTGCACGAATCGCAGACCCGTCGCACGAATGCCACCGCTCCGGCCCGACAGCACCCGCGGGCGCAGCAGCCCCCCTTGGCCTCCTTGCAGGCCAAGGCGGGAAACCGGGCGGTCACCCTGGCGATCCAGCGTGCGGCGACCACGCGTGAGCGGCCCGGGACCGGAGCCCAGGAGCAGGCGAGCTCTTCGGCGGCGGCGGTGGACGACATGGCGATCACGCCGGTGCGGGAGCCCGAGCCCGAGCAGCAGACCGGGGGGAAGGTTCAGGGGGCTCAGGGGGAGGACGCGAAGTCGCCCAAGGAGCTGGCCGTGAAGGCGGTGGCGGACCGGAAGAAGGACGTCGCGGACGCGTCGCTGGAGCGGTCCAGGGCCGCGGACGTGGTGTGGCAGCAGTCCGGGAAGGCGCTGGAGGCACGCGAGAAGGCGGCCGGCGCCCGGGCCGACCAGCAGAGGCACACGGGGGTCGCCGAGAAGGCGGAGCGGGACCAGAGAACGGCCGAGACCGAGCAGGAGAGGCACACGGGCACCGCCGAGAAGGCGGATGAGGACCAGAAGCAGGCCAAGGCGGCTGGGCAGGAGCGCCGCGAGGCCGTGGAAGCGGCGCGCGGCAAGGCGGTCGAGGCTCAAAAGAAGGAAGAGAAGTTCACGCAGCAGGCCAACGCGGCTGAGCAGGAGCAGACGAAGGCCGAAGCCGACGTGGTCAAGTTCACGCAGCAGGCCGAGGAGGCGGAGAAGCAGCAGAAGGCCGCCGAAGAAGACGTGGCCAAGTACACGCAGGAGGCCAAGGAGGCGGAGGAGAAGAAGAAAGAGGCCCAGGCCGCGGAGAAGCAGAAGGCGGCGGCCGGAGAGAAGGCGCTGCAGCAGGCCGCGAAGGCCGAAGCCGGGGCGGAGGAGCTGACCGGGGCCGACAGCGAGGTGGCGAAGTGGACCAAGGTCGCGACCGAGGCGCTGGCCAAGGCGGAGAAGGCCGACACCGCCGTGCGGGAGCAGGAGGAGGCGGCCGGCACCGCGAAGAAGTCCGGGACGACGGCCGGGCTTGACGTGAAGAAGTGGGAGAAGGCCAAGGAAACGGCGCAGCAGCAGGCGACGAATGCCCGAGACGAGGCAGTGCGACTGCTGAAGGACGCCACTGCGGCGGCGAAGGCGTATGCCCAGGCTCAGGCCGACGTAGCCAACCATGGCAGGGCCGCGGAGCAGGCGCGGACGCGGGCGACGAATGCCGGCGCAACGGCGGAGGCGCACCGGACGACTGCGACACAGGCGCGGACGGCCGCGAGGGAAGCCGGCGAAGAGGCGGAGAAGCAGGCGGGGGAGGCGACCGAGGCGCAGGAGCAGGCTGCGACCGCGGCGCGACAGCAGACGGGGGCGGGGACGACCGAGGCCACGGCGAAGACGGCTCACACCGAGGCGAAGACGGTCCAGGCCGATGCGGAAAAGGCCGAGGCCGACGCGGCGAAGGCGAAGGCCGCGGCTGAGGCCGAGGCGGCGGAGAAGGCGGCCGAGGCGAAGATGACGCCCGCGGCCAAGGCGAAGAAGGCGGCCAAGGCGGAGAAGGCGGCCAAGGCGAAGAAGACCCCGGAAGCCGCGGAGCAGACGGAAGAGCCGGGGACGTCGGATGCCGGGAAAAAGGGCAAGACGACCATGGAACAGATCAAGCGCCCCTTCAGCTCCACCAAGATCAGGAAGTGGCTCGACCCGGCGGACACGGTGGTCCTGCGCGGAACTGCCCCGGTCGGAGCGCCGCTTCAGGCGCATGGGACGCAGACCTCGAACACCGGGCTGGTGCGCTCCACCGCGCAGCAGGCGCAGACCGAGTCCGGGATCAATACAGTGAACGACGCACTGGGGGTGCTCAACGACGGACGTGACGTGTGGGCCGGGCACAAGGGGAGTAAGGAAACGGGACCGAAGTCCCATCAGGACAGGAAAAAGGAGAAGTCGAAGGCCGTCGGCTTGACAACGAACGGTCTCATGACCGCCAATGATGGCCCGAAAATCGCAAATAGCGCCATAAAGAATGCCGGTGACCTGGGAGGAATGGCTGCTCTCGGGGATGTCAGCGGCGCCCTCGTCATGACGTTCTCCGGAATATTCGTTGTTCGTGACGCCTATGTCGCGCTGACGACTCATAAAAAGAAGAATGAGCTCAAAGAGCATTTCAAGGGTGTGGCCGCAGTGCGTCAGGACGACCTTCGGGGCGTACTCAACAGTCTGGGGGAGGCGACAGAGAATCTGGCCCGGGCATGCTCCGAACTGTCGGGCTCGCCGGCCGGCCCGTCCGAAGGAACCCTGCAGAGTATTAAGGACGAGCGGGGCCGTATCGAAGGGCACAGGCAGGAACTGCTGGCGCACATGGCCAGCCTCAGGGACTACGCGGTGGGCAAGCAGACGGGGAAGGAGATCAAGCGAGCCCTCAACGCGGGGGGCAACGTGGCGCGTACCGCGGCTGGTGCCGTGGTGATCGCGTCCGCGGCCGGCGCGGTCGCCGGCCCGATCGGAACCGCTGTCGCAGGCGGCACGACGGCGGCGGCCCTGGGCGGTATCGCTGCCTACAAGGGAGGGAAGAAGTTCGGCAAACGCTTTGAGTCGGTGCGGCATCCCGAAAAGTGGGCCCGTACAACGGATGCCCAGGAAGGGACCGAGCCCGAGACGACCGAGGCGCCCAAGCAGTCCAAGGACGGCAAGGGCGGCAGGAAGCGCGATGCGACGAAGGCGGGCTTCAACGTACTGAAGCCCCTCGAGCAGGGTGAGCGGCAGCTAAAGGCACAGGAAATCTATGCGCTCGCAGCCGGGCCGGCCGTCCCCGTGGGCAAGAACGTTCCCGACGACGTTCGCCAGAAGATGCGTGACTTCCTCAAGACTCTCAACTGTGGACCGGAGAAGCACAATCCGGAGAAGCATGATCCGGAGAAGCACAAGCAGTCGGCTGAAGAGTGGGAGAACTCGCGCGAAGAAGAGTGGGCGAACTCACTCAACGACCCCGAGCGGCAGAAGGAGTGGGAGGACGAGATTGCGGCGCAGCTCTCCTCGGCCTGAGCGTCAGGATGCTCAAGGACGCTCCGTACGAGCGGTGTTCGCCCGTACTCCCCTGCCCTCAAGGCCTGCCCCCGCGGCCGTTGCGTCCGACGGCCCGTGCGGGTAGACCTGCGAGAAGCGTCGTCATCAGTACCGACCCAAGTACCCGCGTATCCGCCGAGGGAGCGTTGTGCGCACACACGGAACACAGGCTGCCCAACAGGCCGACAAGCAGAGCCCGGCCCGTCACTCCGCCGCGCCGGGCACCACGGCAGGCCGGATGCTGGCACTGCAGAGCCAGGCCGGGAACGCGGCGGTGTCCCGTGCCGTCCAGCGGGCCCGGCACGAGCACGGCCCCGGCTGCGGCCACGGCCAGGAGGCGGCCGACACCGCCGACGTGCAGCGCAGGGTTTCGGTGGACAGCGGCTTCTTCGAGGAGCCGAGGGTCTCGGTGGACGACGCGATCAAGACGCCCGGCAAGCCGCTGCCGGACCGCATCCGCGAACCGGCCGAGCGTGAGTACGGGATGAGTTTCGGGCACGTCACGATGCACGACAACGCGGTGGCCCAGCGGTCGGCCATGGACCTCAACGCGATCGCCTACACCAGCGGCTCCCACATCGTCGCCCAACGGTCCCTGGACGACGCGACGCTCTTCCACGAGGCCCATCACGTCTTCCAGCAGTCCCGGGGCAAGGTGGCCGGCACCAACAACGGGCACGGGGAGTCCGTCTCCGACCCGGGCCACTCCGAAGAGGTCGAGGCAGGGCAGGCCGGCGAGCGGATGGCCCGGGGCGAATCCCCGATGTGACCGGTCTCGCCACCCGCCGGGCGTGCCCTTTGGGGCAATCGACTCTGCCCCGGCTCCTGAGACAGGACCCGGGGCCCTCTCTAAGGTCGCCTCGTGAGCCTGTGGACTTCGCTGGAGCCCGCGTCCGCGACTGTGGACCCCGGCAGCAGTACGCGTGTGCGCCTGAGGGTGCGTAATACCGGTG
>NZ_JAGMUO010000124.1 GCF_019049325.1 Streptomyces sp. AC512_CC834
AGGTAGCGCGAGGACACGCCCTTGAGCGAGTTGACCAGGTTCGAGAGGGCGACCTTGGGCGGGTAGTGCACCAGCAGGTGGACATGGTCGCCCTCCCCGTTGAACTCGGTCAGGTCCGCGCCGAAGTCCGTGCACACGTTCCGCATGATCTCCTCGCAGCGCGTCAGCATCTCGTCGTTGAAGACCTCACGCCGGTACTTGGTCACGAA
>NZ_JAGMUO010000125.1 GCF_019049325.1 Streptomyces sp. AC512_CC834
GCCCGTATGTACGACACGGTGCGTCAGGGGCGGACCGCGTTCGACGACATCTTCGGTGACGGCTTCTTCGCCCACCTCCAGACCGTCCCCGAAACCGCCTCCGTCTTCAACGCCGGCGCGGCCGGATTCTCCAGGCTGTGGAACGAACACGTCGCCACCAGCTACGACTTCCCCGACGGCGCCCACGTCATCGACATCGGCGGCGGCACCGGCAGCCTGCTGCGCGAAATCCTCACCGCCCACCCCCACATCACCGGCACCCTCTACGACCAGCAGTCCGTCATCGACGAACACCAACTCGACACCCCCGACACCACCGGACGCTGGACCGTCCAAGCCGGCGACTTCTTCGAACACGTCCCCGCCGGAGCCGACCACTACATCCTCAAGTCCGTCCTCCACGACTGGAGCGACTCCGACTGCCTGCGCATCCTCAAATCCGTCCGCGAAGCCGTCCACGACAACAGCAAACTCCTCGTCGTCGACCCCGTCATCCCACCCGGCAACCAACCCCACGCCAGCAAGACCATCGACG
>NZ_JAGMUO010000126.1 GCF_019049325.1 Streptomyces sp. AC512_CC834
CTCCCGATCTCCACTCAAGATCAGGTTCGTATGGATGCCACGAAGTGAGTCAGTTTTGATCCGCCGTCAGAGGGTCACGGTTCAAGCGACGCCGACACACTGGTGAGCACCGTCGCGAGCGCGTCGCGGAAACGTACTCGGCAGCCCCGCCAGCCGGGCGAAGTCCTCGTCATCCAGAACCCCCGACAACTGCGGCTCCTCAACAGCGAGCGCCGAGAGTGGCTTCGTGGTCCCGTCCGGGCAGGGCAGGGAGATCTGGGACACCAACCACGTGCGGGAACGGTCGACCAGCGCCGCACGGATACTGTCCTGGAGCCGGGAGGGCGACGAGGGGTCGGAGGGCGAAGGCAGCGGGACGAGGTGCCAAGCAGAGGGTTCGACATCGCTGAGTACGTCGAGGGCGGAAGCGGCCCAGAGGTCCGCGACGAGCGGGACGAGGTCCTCGTTCCATCGGCTGGCGGCGAATCCTTCACGGCTGACGACGGGGTCGAACTGGGCGTGCACGCGAGCTGCGGCTCTCAACTCGGCCACCGGTAGCCCAGCATGCACACTCCCTAGTTCCGGTCCGTGCACCGGCAGCGCGACGGCGACCGGCATAGAGGCTCCCACCGCCTTGTGCCGACGGGTACTCGTGCCGTGCGGTGCGACGTGGGCGTCGTAAACCCGCCACAGTGCCCCACTGGTTGTCCGGGCCTCCCGTACCCGGACATCCACTTCCTCACCGTCGATACGAAGCCTTCGCTGGTCGATCTCCGTCCAAGTCAGACTGAGCATCACGGGCGGCGTATCGTCATCAGCTCCCTGCTCACCCTGGCGGTCGCTGAGTGCTTCGACCCACCTCACGTGCCGCAGAAAGAGCAAGGAGCTGTCGTTCCACGTCTCGAACCACTCGAAGAGCTCCGAGGCGGAGAGTGCGTCGAGGGCAAGAGGGATTCGGAAGACCGTCCACTCGGGCCCCGCGACTTGCTCCGGCACCACCAGCGGCTCGACCGCCCGAATGGACAGGTCGGCAAACCGCACGTGGAAGGGGTGACAGTGCACCTCCCAAGTAGTCGCGAGGGCCCGCAAGGTCGCCAAGCCGATGCCGAATCGCCCTGTGGCCTCCGCGTCGGAGGTCTTCCCGCTGAGCCATGGCAGGCCGAGCAGCAGGATGTCGGCCAGTCGTACGCCCTTGCCATCATGGGCGATCAACAACTCTTCGGGGCGCCAGATGAACCGGATGTCAACGGTCATTGAGATGCCCAGGTGGGTGGCCGTTGGAGGCCCAGGCTGGTGGCCATCAGAAACCCAGGCGTGTGGCCAGTGGTGTTCCCGGGGT
>NZ_JAGMUO010000127.1 GCF_019049325.1 Streptomyces sp. AC512_CC834
ATTCCGGTACCCGCTGTGAAGCGTCAAACATCGAACCAGGCGATGCTAAGTCCGTGAAGCCGTTCCGGACCCTTCGGGGAATGGAAAGTGGTGGAGCCAGCGAACCAGACTTGCAGTAGGTGAGTGATGGGGTGACGCAGGAAGGTAGTCCATCCCGGGCGGTGGTTGTCCCGGGGTAAGGGTGTAGGCCGTGCGGTAGGTAAATCCGTCGCACACGAGGCTGAGACCTGATGCCGAGCCGATTGTGGTGAAGTGGATGATCCTATGCTGTCGAGAAAAGCCTCTAGCGAGTTTC
>NZ_JAGMUO010000128.1:0-158243 GCF_019049325.1 Streptomyces sp. AC512_CC834
TTCGCGACGGACGCCGACGCGGTGACCCGGCAGGTCCTCGACGGGGTGCGGCCGGGTTCGGTCGTCGTCATGCACTGCACGCGCAGCGCCGCCCCGGTGACCGAGGAGGTGGTACGGGCGGTCGTGCCCGAGCTGCGCCGTCAGGGATACCGCTTCGTGAAGGTGTCGGAGCTGGTCGGCGCGACGAACGGCCGCGGCTGACGGGCCCGGGCCTACGCTGGAGGCATGAGCAGTGACGACGACCACGGCTCCGACCCCGGCGACTACTGCCTGATCGACGCGACCCGCCCGCCCCGGGCCGACGGCCCGCCGTACGCGGAGTGCGTGCTGTGCCGGGAGCCGACGGAGTACCCGGAGTCGTACAAGGGCATCACGCTCTGCCCGGTCTGCGAGTGGCAGGAGGCACAGCGCACGGCCTGCTCAGGCTGATCTGCGCGAGCTGAGCCGGCAGGCCGCGGCGGTCGCGGCCGAGGCGATGACGGCCGCCGCGACCAGCGGCAGCAGCGGCAGCGGGACCGCGCCCGACTTCGACCCGGCGACCAGGCCGCTGACCGCCGCCCGTGCCGGGGAGCCCGTCGCGACCAGCGCAAGCAGGGCCGCCAGGAGCAGCGCCGGTACCGCGCGGCCGGGCGAGCGCAGCACCGGCCAGGCGGTGAGCGCGCCGACGGCGGTGCCGAGCAGGGCGCACACCAGCGCGGCGAGCAGTCCGGCGCCGCCCGCCGGGAGCGGCGGTACGCGCGTGCCGTGACCGGTGCTGACGGGGTCGCTGATCAGCGTCACGACGACGGTCGCCGCCGTGCCCAGTACCGCCGCGGCGGCGAGGGCCACCAGCACGCACGCCAGGTGGGCCCGAGCCGGGCCGCGCGCCGCCGACACGCATCCCCGGGCCGCGGGCGGCTCACCGGTGACGCAGACCCGCACCAGCCAGGCCGCGACCGGCAGCAGCATTGCCGCCGCCCAGCCCAGCGAGTCGAGCACCGGCTGCCCGCCCTGCACCCCGATGCCGAGGGCGGCGGCGTACAGGACGACGGGCGGGAGCCAGCGCTGGGAACGCAGCAGGAGGGCGGCCTGGTAGCGCAGGAGGGCGGTCATCGGTGGTCCTCGGGGGCCTGCACGCTCACCACGTGCCAGGGCGGCCGGGCGGTCAGGAGCGCACGGAGCAGCACGTCGGAGTGGGAGGCGACGACGGTGAGCGCGCAGGAGCCGGGGCGGGTCTCCTCGGCGGACACGGCGATGCGCAGTGCGTCGGCGGGCGGGGCGGCGCCGGGCGGCCCCTGCACCCGGACGACGACGCGCGGTCCGGCCGGTGCCTTCGCGGGTGCGGTACGGCGGTGCAGGGTGCCGTCGCGCACGGCGTACGCGGCGTCGGGCGCGTCGGCCAGGCGGCGCGGGTCGTGGTCGACGAAGACGACGGCACCACCCGCTTCCGTGCGCTCGGCGACGGCCCGTTCCAACTCGGCCCGGGCGTCCGTGTCGAGGCCGGTCCAGGCCTCGTCGAGGACGAGCAGCTCCGGTTCGGCGAGCAGCGCCTGCGCCACGGCCACCTTCTGGCTGCTGCCCTTGGACAGCCGGGAGAGCGGGGTGGCGGCGTACCCGGCGGCCCCGAGCCGCTCCAGCCACTGCCCGGCGGCGCGGGCCGCGGCCCGGCGGGACAGCCCGTGCACGGTGCCCAGGTGGGTGAGGTAGGAGACGGCGGTGAAGGGCAGGGCGGCCGGGAAGCGTTCGGGGACGTAGGCGGTGCGCGGGCGGCCCGTGACCCGGCCCTCGGTGGGGGCGTCTATGCCGGCGAGCATGCGCAGCAGGGTCGACTTGCCGGTGCCGTTGGTGCCCTCGACGCGGACGAGGGCACCGGGCGCCACGCTCAGGTTGACGCCGCGCAGCACCCAGGGGCCGCGGATGCCGTAGCGGCGTCCCACGCCGTCCAGCCGTAGCTCGGGTTGCATGGGGACATACTCTCGCGGGCGGTCGGTTGGCAGACTGTAGGGCGTGAGCAACGACCCGACGACGCCCGTCCCCGTCCCCGTCCCTGTCCCCGACAGCCCCTTCCGTCCCGAGCCCGGCGACCGCGACCTCGCGCCGCAGTTCGTCCTGCCGCTCGTCGTACGCGTCGAGCGTGCGGCGCCGCCGCCCCGTACCGACGCGCTGGAGACCGCGGCCCGGGCGGTGCTGGTGATGCTCGGCGACGAGCGGTCCAGCGGTGACGGCGAGTGGGCGCGGGCGATGCGGGACTGGCAGGACGCCCGTATCCGCAAGGTCGTGCGGCGGGCCCGCGGCGCCGAGTGGCGGCGGGCCGAGGCCCTGCCCGGCATCACCGTCACCGGCAAGACGGCCGAGGTGCGGGTCTTCCCACCGGTCCCGCTGGACGGCTGGCCCAAGGACCTGGCCCGTCTCCAGGTCTCCGGCACCGACCTCGACGACCCGGAGCCCCCGCTCGACGCCGACCTCTCGGCGCCGGTGCTCTGGATGAACCCCGACCTGGACATGTCGGCGGGCAAGGCGATGGCCCAGGCCGGTCACGGTGCGCAGCTCGCCTGGTGGGAGCTGGACGACGCGGCCCGGGCCGCCTGGCGGGACGCGGGCTTCCCGCTGGCGGTGCGCACCGCGGCCCCGGCCCGGTGGGGCGGCCTCACGACGAGCGGCCTGCCCGTGGTGCGCGACGCCGGGTTCACGGAGATCGCGCCCGGGTCGTGCACGGTGGTGGCGGACCATCCGGCGTTGCGGCGGGGCAACCCGTAGGCGGCGCCGTCCCGCGCTCCGTGGCATCGTGGGGGCATGACCATCGACGTCCGCCCGGCCTCGGTCTTCGAGGACGTCCGGGCCCTGCTCGGCCCCAAGTCGCCGCAGGCCAACGTCTGTTGGTGTCTGAGCTACCGCGTCCCCTCCAAGGTGAACAACGAGCTGCGCGGACCGGCCCGCGGCGCCTACGTCGCCGAGCTGTGCCGTACGGGACCGCCTTTGGGGGTGCTCGCCTACGACGGCGACGAGCCGGTCGGCTGGGCCGCGGTGGCGCCGCGGGCGGACACATCCTTCGCACGCAACCGCAAGATCCCGCACGTGGACGATCTGCCGGTCTGGTCGTTGTGGTGCGTCCGCGTGCGCCCCGGGCACCGGAAGAAGGGGATCTCGCACTCCCTGATCGCCGGGGCCGTCGACTTCGCCCGCTCCCGGGGTGCCCCGGCGATCGAGGCGTATCCGCTCGACAACGGGGGCGCGAAGGTCGACCTGACCATGGCATACGCCGGGATCCGGAGGAACTTCGAGCGTGCCGGGTTCGTCCACGCCGCCGACACCACCTCGGTACTGGCCGGACACCCCCGAGTGCTGGTTCGGCTCGACCTGCGCTGAGGCCCGGGGCCGCCCGCGAACCTCAAATGTTCCTCTGAAGACGCCCCCCTCGGGGTTCGGGCCCGGCCGCTCGGGCGATACCCCGGTCATGACGACAGTGAGGGAGGGATCGACCATGCGACGACTGGGCACCGGTATCGGATGGCGCCCGGAAATCGCGGACGTCGTCGAGGGGATGCCCGGCATCGACTGGGTCGAGGCCGTGTCCGAGAACCTCTGTCCGGGGCATCTGCCCGACTCGCTGCTGCGGCTGCGCGAGCGCGGGGTGACCGTCGTGCCGCACGGGGTCTCGCTCGGGCTCGGCGGCGGAGAGCGGCCGGACGCGGGCCGGCTGGCGGCGCTGGCCGAGGGGGCGGAGGTGCTGGGGTCGCCGCTGGTCACCGAGCACATCGCGTTCGTCCGGGCGGGCGGGGCGCTGACCGCCTCCCCGCTCCTTGAGGCGGGGCACCTGCTGCCCGTGCCGCGCACCCGTGACGCCCTCGACGTGCTCTGCGAGAACGTGCGCATCGCGCAGGACGCGCTGCCGGTGCCGCTCGCCGTGGAGAACATCGCCGCGCTGTTCTCCTGGCCGGGCGAGGAGATGACGGAGGGGCAGTTCCTGTACGAGCTGGCCGACCGGACGGGGGTGCGGCTGCTGATCGACGTGGCGAACCTGCACACCAATCACGTCAACCGGGGCGAGGACCCGGCCGAGGCGCTCGCCGAACTGCCCCTGGAGGCCATCGCCTACGTCCATGTCGCGGGCGGCTTCGAGCGGGACGGCGTCTGGCACGACAGCCACGCCCACCCCGTTCCGCGGCCGGTGCTCGACATCCTGACCGACCTCGCCTCGCGCGTGGCACCGCCGGGCGTCCTGCTGGAGCGGGACGAGAACTTCCCCCACGGCGACGAGATGCGGGGTGAGGTGGAGGCGATCCGCGTCGCCGTGGAGAAGGGGCGGCGGGCGGCGGGTACGGCAGCCGCCGGGAGCGCGGTGGCGCCGCGCATCTCGCGTATCGGTTCCGGTCCCGGTTCTGGTTCTGGTTCCGGTTCCGGTTCCGGTTCCGGTTCCGGCGCCGACGACGCCGTACGGCAGCGGCTCGGGCTCGCGCAGGCCGCGCTGCTGTCCGCGCTGGTCGCGGGGACGCCGGTGCCCGAGGGGTTCGACCGGGTGCGGCTGGGGGTGCAGGCGCGGGCGCTCGCCGGGAAGCGGGCCGACGTGGTCGCGAAGGTCGCGCCCGAACTGCCGGTGATCCTGGGGCGGGAGTACCGGCCGGCCTTTCTCGCCTACGCGCAGGGGTGCCCGATGAGCGGCGGCTACCGGCGGGACGCCCTCGACTTCGCCGCGCACGTGCTGCGGTCGGCTCCGGGGGACCTGGACTCGGGCGTGCGGGGGGAGTTGCGGGAGTGGTGGCTGGAGCGGTCGGGGCCGGTGCCGCGGTCGGCGCGCCCCGGGGTCCGGTTGGCCCGTGCGACCAGGCGTGTTCTGCTGCGCCGCTGAGCCGGGCACGACCACGCCGGGACATCACCAAACGGAACGTCACATACCCGCAACACTGCGTCCCGAAATATGAACAGGGCATGGCGCCGGCGAAAGCCTTTGGCATAGAAGTACGGCATGTTCTGGGTCCTTTTCCTCCTCTCGGCCTGGGCCGTCGCCGGCCTGTCTTGCCTGCGGCTGTGTCTGGCCGCCGTGCGCGCGGCGGCCGTCGATCCGCACGCCGTCGCCCGTGAGCACGCGCTGACGTTGTACGAGGCGGCGTTCCTTTCCGGCGGCCCGCGGCGGGTGGCCGACCTGACGCTGGTCTCCATGGCACGCCAGCGTCGGCTGCTGCTCGCGCACACCGGCTGGGCGACCGTCGTCGATCCGTGCGGGCGCGACGACATGGAACGGTCGGTCATAGGCGCGATAGGACCCGGGGGACAGTCCCGGATAGCGCCCGTACGGAGCACCGCGGCCACCGCGGAGGCGGTGCGGGGGCTGTCCGACCGGCTGGTCGACGCGGGTCTCGCCGTGCCGGACGACGGCGCCGACGGTGTCGCGGCCGGGGTCCGGCGGGTGCGGGTCGCCGCGGTGGCGGTGTGCGCGCTGGGCGCCGCCGCCCTCGCGCTGCCCCTTCCCGCGGGCCAGCCGCGCCCGCTGGTCGCCCTGTGGTTCGCGCTGCCGCTCGCCCTGGCCCTGGGCTGTCTCGCCATCACGCGGATGGAGGTCCACCCGTACTCGCGCTGGGCCTCCCCGGCCGGGCAGCGGCTGATCGGTGCCCTCGTCCAGCAGGCCGACGGCACGGCCGACGACCGTACCTACCTCACCTCGGTCGCCGTACGCGGCGTACACGCGATCGGCGAGCCGGACCTGCGGGCGGCCTTCGCCCACCGCGAGAAGTACGCCGGGGACCGCTGGGAGCGCCAGGCCTGACGCGCCGGGGGCGTACGGAGGCACTCGGCGCCGACACTCGCGGGCGGTGCTTGCCCCGCCCGGCCGCCGCACCAAACATCCCTTGTGTCACGCCGTGCACCGAAGGGATACGCGATGCGAGCTGCCGCCCTCCACTGGGCCGCCGGGTCCTTGCTGCTGACGACCCTCGCCGTCGCCCCGGCGCGGGCGGCCCCGGCGAGCCCGGCGCCCCCGACGGCCGGCCCGGGGTCCGCCGAGGCGCGCGGCACCGCCGTGGCCGCCGAGGCGCGCGGCACCGCCGTGGCCGCCGGGCGCGCGGCGGCGGCCGGCATCGAGTTCGGCAGGTGCCCGAAGGCCGAGGAACTGCCGGGCAGCATGCACTGCGGGACGGTCGATGTACCCCTGGACTACGCGCACCCCGACGGGAAGCAGATCAGGCTCACCGTCAGCCGGGTGCGGGCCACGCACAAGGACCCGGACGACGGCGAGCACGAGGTTCCCGGCCAGGGTGCCCTCCTCTACAACCCGGGCGGCCCCGGCGCCTCCGGGCTGTACTTCCCGCTGGTGGGCATGGTGCCCGAGTGGAAGCGCATCGCGGCCGCCTACGACCTCGTCGGGTACGCCCCGCGCGGGGTCGCGCCCTCCGCGCCGCTGTCCTGCCAGGACCCCGGGACCTTCTTCAAGGGGCCCCGGCCGGCGCCGACGCGGCCCTCGGACGCGTACAAGGAGCAGCGCGCCGCCGAGGCCGAGGCGTACGCGCGCGACTGCGCCGAACGGAGCGGGGACGCGCTGCGGCACTACCACTCGCTCAACAACGCCCGTGACCTGGAGGTCGTCCGCGCCGCACTGGGCGAGCGACGGCTCACGTTCATGGGCGCGTCGTACGGGACCTACCTCGGGGCGCTGTACGCCGAGCTGTTCCCCTCGCACGTACGGCGAATGGTGTTCGACTCGGTGGTGAACCCGGACCCCGGGCAGGTCTGGTACCGCAACAACCTCGAGCAGTCGGAGGCGTTCGAGGACCGCTGGGACGCCTTCAAGGAGTGGGTCGCCGAGCACAACGACGTGTACGGGCTCGGGGACACGGCGAGGGAGGTGCAGGACAGCTACGAGGAGGCGAGCGCGCGGCTGGCGGAGAAGCCCGCGGGCGGGACGGTGGGACCCGCGCAGTTGCAGGGGGCGATGCTGAAGGCCGGGTACTACGACGACTACTGGCCGCACCGCGCCGAGGCGCTGTCGGCCTATCTGAAGGGGGATCCGCAGCCGCTGGTCGACCAGGCGGGGACGCGGACCGAGGAGGGTGCCGTCGCGGCGGAGAACTCCAACGCCGTGTACACGGCCGTCGAGTGCAACGACGCGCCCTGGCCGACGGACTTCGAGGTCTGGGACCGGGACAACACGCGGCTCGCCCGCCGGGCCCCGTTCGAGACCTGGGACAACGTGTGGACGAACCTGCCCTGCGCCTATTGGCAGGTGCCCCGGCAGCGGCCCCTCGACGTGCGCACCGCGCCGGGTGAGCTGCCGCCGACGCTGATCCTGGCCGCCGAGCGGGACGCGGCCACCCCGTACGAGGGCGCGCTGGAGCTGCGGCGGCGGCTGTCGGGCTCGGTGCTGGTGACCGAGCGGGACGCGGGGACGCACGGCATCGCCGCCGGCCCGAACGCCTGCGTCAACGCCCACCTGGAGGCGTACCTGCTGCGGGGCCGCCTCCCGGCGCGGGACGCGTCGTGCGCCGGGAGGCCGGAGCCGCGGCCGAGGCCCACGGCCGAACCGAGGTCCACGGCCGAGCCAAGGTCCACGACCCCGAAGGCGTGATCAGGCCAGCCCGGCCACCAGCTCCGCGATGTCCTTGCGGCGCCCCGTGTAGAACGGGATCTCCTCGCGGACGTGCCGGCGGGCCTCGGAGCCGCGCAGGTGGCGCATGAGGTCGACGATGCGGTGCAGTTCGTCGGCCTCGAAGGCGAGGATCCACTCGTAGTCGCCCAGCGAGAAGGAGGCCACCGTGTTGGCGCGCACGTCCGGGTAGCCGCGGGCCATCTTGCCGTGGTCGGCGAGCATGCGGCGACGGTCCTCGTCGGGCAGCAGGTACCAGTCGTAGGAGCGCACGAACGGGTAGACGCTGATGTAGTTCCGCGGCGTCTCGTCGGCCAGGAAGGCCGGGATGTGCGCGCGGTTGAACTCGGCCGGCCGGTGCAGCGCCATGTTCGACCACACCGGCTCCAGCGCACGGCCCAGCTTCGTGCGGCGGAAGAGGTTGTACGCCTCCTGGAGCTGGTCGGCGGTCTCGGCGTGCCACCAGATCATCAGGTCGGCGTCGGCGCGCAGACCGGAGACGTCGTAGGTGCCGCGGATCGTCACGTCCTTCGCGGCGAGCTGGTCGAACAGCTCCTGGACCTCGTCGGCGTACCCCGCGCGCTCCTCGGGGAGGGTGTCCTTGAGCTTGAAGACGGACCAGAGGGTGTAGCGGATGGCCTCGTTGAGGTCCTTGGCCAGCTTGCCCTTGTTGGGGATCCGGTCGGCAGCGGGGGTGGTGGCGTCGTCACTCATGCCCCTATTCTCCCGCTCCGCCGTGCAGACTCCGCACCGGGTGGGCCGTGAGCTGCTCCACACCCCGCAGGTCGCCCCGGAGCCGGTCCGCGGCGGCGTACGCGCTCGCGATGCTCGCCGGGATGCCGACGCCGTCGTAGGCCGCGCCGCACACCGCGAGACCCGGGAGCTTCGCGACGTGCTCGCGCACGCGGGCCACGCGCGCGTGGTGGCCGACGGGGTACTGGGGCAGGCCGTCCCGCCAGCGGGTGACGCGGGTGGCGACGGGCTGGGCGGTCAGTCCGGTGGCCTCCGCGAGGTCGTGCCGGGAGACGGCGACGAGGCCCGCGTCGTCGCGGCCGAGGATCTCCGTGTCGCCGTACCGGCCGACCGAGGCGCGCAGGACGACCAGGTCCGGGTCCTCGTCGGCGATCCAGCCCCACTTGCGGGAGGCGAAGGTGGACGCCTTGATGGTGTGCCCGTCGACCGGCGGCACGAGGAAGCCGCTGCCCTCGGGGAGCGCGGTGGCCTCGGAGCGGCGGTAGGCGAGGGTGATCAGGGCCATCGAGGCGTACTCCACCGCGGACAGCTCGGCAGCGGCGGCGGGCGCCTCGGCGCGCAGCAGTCCGGCGGCCGGGCCTGCGGGCACGGCGACGACGACGGCGCCGGCGTGCAGCACCCGGTCGCCGGCCGAGATCCGCCAGCCGCCGGTGGCGGTGCGGCGCAGCTCCGTGACGGGCGCCCGGGTGACGATCTCGCCGCCCCGCGCGCGCACCGACTCGGCGACGGCGAGGGGGAGGGTGCCGATGCCGCCCTCGATGCCCATGAACACCGGCCCGCTCGCCGGCGAGGTGGCCGTCCGGCCCTGGAGCGCGCGCACCGCCTCGGTGAGGGAGGTGTGGGTGCGGGCGGCCTCGAAGAGCTGGGGTACGGCCGAGCGCAGGGAGATGCGGTAGGCGTCGCCCGCGTAGACGCCGCCCAGCAGGGGTTCGACGAGGCGGTCGACGACCTCGCGGCCCAGGCGCGCGGCGACGTACTCCCCCACGGCCACGTCGTCGCCGACCTCGGTGCGGGGCAGTTCGGCGTCGCGCTCGATGCGGGCGAGGCCCTCCTCGGAGACCACGCCGGTCAGGGCGGCGGCGGTGCCGGGGACGCCCATGACGTGGCCCTTGGGCATGGGGCGCAGGGTGCCGCGGGTCCACAGGGAGGCGGACGCGGTGGACGGCGGCTGGAGGCGGTCGGCGAGACCGGCCTCGCGGGCCAGGCCGACGGCCTCGGGGCGGCGGGCCAGCATCGACTCGGCGCCGAGATCGACGCGCACCCCGGCGATCTCGCCGGGCAGCAGCTTGCCGCCGACGCGGTCGGACGCCTCAAGGACGGTCACCCGCGCGCCGCGCTCCAGCAGGCGGTGGGCGGCGGCCAGTCCGGCGATGCCTGCTCCGACGACGACTACATGTCCCGTGCCCGTGGGAATCTCACCCGCGGGGCTCTCGCTTGCGCACATGACCCAAGCGTCTCAGACCCCGCCGCCCCGGCCCCGGGGCCGGGTGGCCCCGTCACCGGGCCCACAGGTCCCGCAAGGTCCCGCAAGGTCCCGCGAGTCCGGACCGTGATCTCTTCGGAACCGTTCCGCGCCGTCGTCGGCGCCCCTCCGCGCGTCGTAGAGACATCAGTTGTCACGACCCTCGGGGGGACTCACCATGCAGTCACGACGATCAGCGACACGACGGTCCGCACCGCCCGCCCGCGCCCTGGCCGGCCTGCTGCTGGTCACGGCACTCGCGCTCACCGGCTGCAGCGGGTCGGGCGGCGGTTCCGACTCGGCCGGCGCCGCCGCCAAGGCCCCCGCGTCCAAGGCGGACTCCCAGGCGGACGGCCGGGCCGGGGCGGCCGGTGAGAGCGGCCAGGCTGACGGCGCCGGGGCGAGCGCGCCGCCGAAGCTCGCCCCGGCCCACATCATCCGCACCGTCTCCCTGAGCGTGCAGGTCAAGGACACCGCCAAGGCGCTCGACGCGGCCCGCACCGCGACCGAGAACGCCGGTGGCTACGTCGGCGACGAGACCACGAACCGGGACGCGGAGGGGCATGAGCGGACCGAGGTGACGCTGCGTGTGCCCGTGGAGCGGTACGAGGACGTGCTCGACGACCTGGAGGGCGCCGGGAAGCTGCTCCGGCGCGACGCGAAGGCCGAGGACGTCACCGACCAGGTGGTGGACGTCGAGAGCCGCGTGAAGTCCCAGCGCGCCAGCGTGGCCCGCGTCCGCGAGCTGATGGACCGGGCGACGAAGCTGAGCGACGTGGTGGCCCTGGAGGGCGAGCTGAGCACCCGCCAGGCGGAGCTGGAGGCGCTGCTCGCCCGGCAGGCGTCCCTGAAGGACCGTACGAGCCTGGCCACCATCACCCTCTCCCTGTCCGAGACGCCGGTGAAGCGGGTGGAGAAGAAGGAGGAGGACGAGGACCCCGGGTTCACGGACGCGCTGGCCGGCGGCTGGGACGCCTTCGTGACCATGCTGCGCTGGGTGGCGGTGGTGCTCGGCGCGGTGCTGCCGTTCGCCGCGGTCGCGGCGCTGCTCGCGCTGCTGTGGCTGCGGGTCGTACGCCCCCGGCTGCCGCGCCGCCCGGCCCCGACAGCGGCAGCGGCACCGGCACCGGCGCCCGAGGGCGCGCGCCGCGAGGAGGCGCACGGCGAGGAGCCCGGCGCGCAGGACTGACAGGGCAGGACCGACGGGACTGAAATGCCCCGCCCACGTACCGTGTTCGCATGAACATGAGTGCTGCGGGCGGTACGAGGGAGCGACTGGTCGTGATCGGCGGTGACGCCGCGGGGATGTCCGCGGCGTCGCAGGCGCGCCGGCTGAAGGGACCCGGCGAGCTGGAGATCGTGGCGTTCGAACGCGGCCACTTCAGTTCGTTCTCGGCGTGCGGCATCCCGTACTGGGTGGGCGGTGACGTGGCCGAACGGGACCGGCTGATCGCGCGCACGCCCGAGGAGCACCGCGCCCGGGACATCGACCTCAGGATGCGCACCGAGGTCACGGAGATCGACGTCGCCGGCGGGCGGGTACGCGCGCGTGACGTCGATTCCGGGGCCGAGTCCTGGACGTCGTACGACAAGCTCGTGATCGGGACCGGGGCGCGCCCGATCCGGCCGGAGCTGCCGGGCGTCGACGCGCCCGGTGTGCACGGGGTGCAGACGCTGGACGACGGGCAGGCGCTGCTCGACACGCTGGCACGCGCGCGTGGCCGTCGCGCCGTGGTCGTCGGCGCCGGGTACATCGGTGTGGAGATGGCCGAGGCGCTGATCAACCGCGGTTACGAGGTGACGGTCGTCAACCGCGGCCGGGAGCCGATGTCGACGCTGGACCCGGACATGGGCCGCATGGTGCACGAGGCGATGGAGGGCCTCGGCATCACCATGGTGAACGGCGCCGAGGTCACCAAGGTGCTGACCGGGGACGACGGCCGGGTCCGGGCGGTGGCCACCGAGGACGCCGAGTTCCCGGCGGACGTGGTGGTGCTCGGCATCGGCGTACGTCCCGAGACGGGGCTCGCCGGGGCCGCGGGGCTGCCGCTCGGCGCCCACGGCGGACTGCTGACCGACCTGGCGATGCGGGTGCGCGGGCACGAGAACATCTGGGCGGGCGGTGACTGCGTGGAGGTACTCGACCTGGTCTCCGGGCAGGAGCGGCACATTCCGCTCGGCACCCACGCCAACAAGCACGGTCAGGTCATCGGCACCAACGTGGGCGGCGGTTACGCCACCTTCCCGGGCGTGGTCGGCACCGCGGTCAGCAAGGTCTGCGACCTGGAGATCGCGCGGACCGGGCTGCGGGAGAAGGACGCGCTGCGGGCGGGGCTGCGGTTCGTGACGGCGACGATCGAGTCGACCAGCCGTGCGGGCTACTACCCGGGGGCCTCCCCCATGACGGTGAAGATGCTCGCCGAGCGGCGCACCGGACGGCTGCTCGGCGTCCAGATCGTCGGCCGTGAGGGCGCGGGCAAGCGGGTCGACGTCGCCGCGGTGGCCCTCACGGCCGGGATGACGGTCGAGCGGATGACCGCCCTGGACCTGGGGTACGCGCCGCCCTTCTCACCGGTGTGGGACCCCGTCCTGGTGGCCGCCCGCAAGGCGGCGCGGGCGGTGGAGCGGCAGCGCTGAGCGGCAGCGCTGAGCGGGCCGCCGGGGCCTACGCCGTCCCGTTGATGCGGTCGATAGCCTGCCGCGCCTGCTCGGCCGGCGGCCGTGCGGGCAGGGAGGACACCGAGGCCGGGGTGCCCATCGACGCCGGAGCGGTCGCCGGTACGGGGGCGGTCGCCGGTGCCGGGGCGCTCACGGCGGGCGGCTGCTCACCGGCCCGCTTGGCGTGGGACGCGCCCCGCGCGGAGCGCAGCCGGCTGCTCACCGCCTCGTCCAGTGTCACCGGCCGCTGAAGCTGCGCGGCCAGCCGCCCGGCCTCCTGACCGAGCCGGGCGACGTCCTCCCAGGGCAGGCGCAGCACGAGGGAGACCTCGGCCTCGCCGTCGGGGAGGGCCTGCATCGCCGGAGCCGGTGTGACCCGTTCGTTCATCGCCTGTGTCCTCACGTCGTCCCCACGCCCCGCCTTCCCCGGGCCGCGGGCGGTTGAGAGGACATACGTCCACACGGACGGGGGCGTTCAAAGGGCCGGACCGGTTCACGGACCGTCAGGGGGGCAGTAGTGTCCCGTGGTCATCCCCGTCCATGACGTGAATCCGGCGCGCCGTACCCCGTGGGTGACGTACGCCCTGATCCTCGCGAACGTCCTGGTGTTCCTGTTCACCCCCGGCACGACCGGGTCCGCGACGGGCGACGGCTCGCTCGCGCAACTGTGTGACCTCCAGGCGTTCCTGGACCACTACGCGGCGGTGCCGCAGGAGTTGCTCCAGCACCGGATGCCGCGGCTGGTGCCGACGGGAGCGACCGGGATCGGCCCGCAGGGGCCGGGCTGCGTGGTCGCGCCGCCCGGCTACGACAAGTCGCCCGAGCTGAGCGTCCTGACGGCGATGTTCCTGCACGGCGGCTGGCTGCACCTGCTGGGCAACATGCTCTTCCTGTGGATCTTCGGCAACAACGTCGAGGACCGCATGGGCCACCTGCGTTTCCTGCTCTTCTACGGCGTCTGCGGCTACGCGGCGACCTACGGCTTCGCCCTCCTCAACGCCGACTCGGGCGCTCCGCTGATCGGCGCCTCGGGCGCGATCGCCGGTGTGCTCGGCGCGTATCTGGTGCTGTATCCGAGGGCGCGCGTCTGGGTCCTGGTCCCCTTCCTGATCTTCCTGCCGCTGCGGCTGCCGGCCTGGCTCGTGCTGGGTTTCTGGTTCGGGCTCCAGGCGGTCTACTCGTCCGGCGGCGCCGTCTCGGACGCCGGCACCGTGGCGTACGTGGCCCACGTCGTCGGCTTCGTCGTCGGCATGCTGGTCGCCTGGCCGCTGCGGCGGGGCACGCCTGACCCGCCGGAGCCGCGCGGGCTGCTGTTCGGCAGGCGGGCGCGGCCGGGGTGGTGACCGTCGGCGCCCGTGCGCGCCCGTGCGCTCAGGCGTGGGAGGCCTCGCCGGGGACGACGGGGGCGGCCGGGGCGGTCCAGCGGATGCGGGTGCTGCACAGCGCGACGGCGACGGCCGACGCGGCCACGGCGCCCATGCCCCAGGAGAGGTTGCTCGCGCCCGCGATGAAGCCGATGAGCGGCGGGCCGGCCAGCAGTCCGGTGGTGCCCATGGCGGCGACCAGGGTCAGCGCGTCGGAGCCCTGGCGGGCGGCGGCGGCGTAGACGCAGGGGGTCACGGCCGCGATCCCCAGGCCCATGCAGGCGAAGCCGGCCAGGGCCGGTGCGACGCCGCCGCTGACCAGGGCGACGGCGAGACCGGCACCGGCCACCGCGCTGCCCAGGAGGACGACGCGTCCGTCGCCCCAGCGGCCCCGCCAGCCGTCGGCGAAGAGGCGGGCGACGACCATCATTCCCGAGACGACGGCGATGCCCAGGGGCGCGAGTTGCGCCGAGGCCTCGGCGACGTCCTTGAGGTAGAGGGCGGACCAGTCGTTCATGGCTCCTTCGGCGACCGTGCCGAAGACCATGGCGCAGCACATCCACAGGGTCAGGCTGGAGGGGACGGTCCAGCGGCGGCGGCCCGGCTTCGGACCGGCGGGGGTGCCGGGGTCGGCGCCGGTCTCGGGGGCGGTGTCAGGGTCGGTGCCGGTGTCGGGGGTGGCCCGGTCGGCGGGGGCTTCCTCGTCGAGCAGTCCCGTCCGCGCGGACGCGCCCAGTACGGCGAGGAGGGCGGCGGCCACGGCGAAGTGCGCCGCGACCGATCCGGTGGCGGCGGTCATGCCGGAGGCGAGCAGGGCCGCGAGCAGTGATCCGGCGCTGAAGGTGGCGTGCAGCTTGGCCATGGTGTTGCGTTCGTGGCGGGTCTCCAGGGCCGCTCCCTGCGCGTTCATGGCCACGTTCAGGCAGCCGACGAGGACGCCGTCGGCGCACATCACCACCAGGGCCGTCGGATAGTCCGGGGCCGCCGCCAGGGCGAGCAGCAGCAGGGCCAGGCCGAGCTGGGAGACCAGCGCGAGCCGGCGCGATCCCAGGCGCCGCATCAGCCAGGCCACCACGGGGAAGGACACCGCCGCGCCGACCCCAGCGGCCATCAGGAGCACGCCCACCTCGGCCGCGCTCAGGTCCAGGTCGGCCTTGACGGCCGGGATCCGCGCGGCCCAGGTGGCGTACTGGAAGCCGAGGGACAGGAACAGCGCGGCGATCGCCACCTGGCCGCGCAGGAAGGGATCGTGGAGGCGGGACACGCGTATCAGCTCACTTCGCGCAGGGTGGTGGACGGGGAGGGGGCCGGGTGGGCCCGTACCGACTTGGACATGTACACGGCGCCCTGGCCGTACGCGCCGACGGGCACGACGCCCGGCTCGGCCACGAATCCGCGCGCCGACCAGAACCGTTCGGTGCCGCCCACGGCGACCAGGGAGATCCGCTCGTCCCCGCGTGCCCGGGCGGTGCCGGTGAGGTGGCGCAGGAGGTGCCGCGCGAGGCCCCTGCGGCGCAGGCCCGGGGCCACGACGATGTCGTGCAGGTGGAGGTTGCCGGGCGGGAGCGCGGGCGCGGTCCCCTCCGTCCGCGTCAGGTCCGGGTAGTGGTGCGGCGGATAGGGCAGCGCGAGCACGTAGCCGGCCGTGCGGGCGCCGACGTCCGCGACGAAGCAGGTGTCCGGCGAGGCCGCCGCCCGGGACTGCAGCGCCGCCCGGCCCTCCGACAGGCCGAGGCCCGTGTAGGCGTCCCGTTCCAGCGCCACGACCGCGTCCCAGTCCTCGTCGGCGAGGGGGCGTACGCGCACGGTGTCAGCCATCGGCGCCGGTCCCGTCCGGGCGGCCCGCACAGGCGTACGGGAGGGGGGCGAAGCCGTTGAAGCCCAGGGTGGTGTAGCCGGCCGCGTACGCGCCGCAGGACAGCACCCAGACCGGGTCGCCCGAGGCCAGCGCCGCGGGCACCGGGACGAGTCCCTCCTCGTGGGAGTAGGCGTCGTCGCTGTCGCAGGTGGGTCCGGCGATCACGGCCGGGACGTACGGGCCGTCGGAGTGGCCCGGGAAGACGAGCCGGTACTGGAGGCCGTCCATCTCGTACAGGCCGTTGAACTTGCCGCAGCTCAGGTACAGCCAGTGCTGCGGTCGGCCGTCGGCCGCCCGGCGTTCGGTGAGGCGGGCGACGTGGGCGCGGATCGCGCCGTGGTCGGCGACGAGGTGCCGTCCGGGTTCGATGACGAACTCCAGGGGGCCGCCGTGGATCCGGCGCAGCTCGTCCATGCCCTCCCGGATCACCGCGAAGATCTTGTCGAGCGGTGGGTCGAGGGGGGTGCCGCGCCGGTCGCGGTAGCCGAGCGCGGGCAGGCCGCCGCCGAGGTTGACGTGGTCGACGCGGATGCCGCGGCGGCCGAGTTCGCGCAGGACGTCGCCCAGGTCCTCGACGGCGCCGTGCCACGCCTCGCCCGTCATCTGCTGGGAGCCGACGTGCACGGACAGGCCGGCCGGCACCAGACCGGCGTCCCGGGCCGCCTCCATGACGTGGAGGGCGTCGCCGGGCGGGCAGCCGAACTTGTTGCTCAGCCCCCACACCGCGCCCGCCCCGCCGGTCGTCACCCGGCAGAACACGCGGGAGCCGGGGGCGTGGGCGGCGAGGGCGGTCACGTCCTGGACGCTGTCGGTGGCGAAGGTGCGGATGCCGAGCCGGTACGCGTCGGCGATGTTCCGGTCGGACTTGACGGTGTTGCCGTAGTGCAGGCGTCCGGCCGGAACCCCGGCCCGCAGCGCCTGCTCCACCTCGCCGGGGCTCGCGGCGTCGACGCCGGCGCCCCGGTCCGCCAGCGCGGCGAGGACCTCGTCGACCGGGCAGGCCTTCATCGCGAACCGCACGTGTACGCCGGGCAGTTCGCGGCGCAGCGTGTCATGGCGCCGCTCGATGCCTGCCAGGTCGTAGACGATCCGGTCCTCGGTGGCAGCGGCGAGCGCGGCGGCCAGGGGCGGGCTGAGGTCCGCGCCCGTCACCGCATCCGTCACCGCGTCCGTCACCGCGCTCACCGCGGCTGCCCCGGAGAGTGGGCGAGGGGCGTGGCCCTGGCGGCGGCCACCATCCCCTCCCAGGCCTCCGTGAGCAGGGCGAAGTCCGCCATGTCGTCGCGTGCCTCGTCGAGGAGGCGGGCGCGGCGGGCGGCCAGGAGATCCGCGAAGTCGGTGTACCTGCCGCCGAGTCGCCGGTAGGCGGTGTCGAGGGCGTCGAGCCTGCGGACGTTCTCCGCGGTGTCGAGGCCGGTGCTCTCGCGGGCCAGGGCGGCGACGGCGGCGGGGCGGGCCCGGCCGTGCTCGTCCAGCAGGGTGTCGCCCGCCTCGGCCATGCGGTCGTAGACGTGGTGGAAGTAGAGCATCGACAGCAGGAACTTGGCGAAGCGGGTCTGGTAGGCGAGGAAGCCGGAGTCGGTCCTGCGTTCGCCGGTGTAGTAGTTGACGATGTTCCGGTTGTGCAGCACGCCCGGCAGCCGGGCGTCGTGCACCAGGTGGATCAGGAAGTAGTCGCTGCCGATGGTGTCCTGGGCGGGCGGCAGGGGCACCCGTTCGGTGATCGTGTCGCCGTGGAAGGCGATGTTGCACATGTCCACCCGCATCGGGTCGACCACCGTCAGCAGCGAGTGGTCGGCCGTGAAGGGCTCCGAGCCGGCGCCGGTGAAGGACTCCTCGACCAGCTCCCGCTTCTGTGCGGCGGACCAGCCCTCGGGCGCCCAGAGGGAGACGACATCGTGGTAGACACCGGGGTCGGCGTCCCGTATCTGCGCGATGTCGACGGAGGGTTCGCCCACGAAGGAGCTGCCGACCATGGCGACGCGCCGCTCGAGGAGCGGGTCCGGCAGGGTGGCCTCGGTGACGCCGGGCACGGCGTCGGTGGCGCGTGCGCCCAGGGACAGCAGTTCGTGGTGGACGGGGAAGACCGTGCGGCCGGCCACGCTCTGGTAGCGGCTGTCGGAGTCCCTGCGGTGGACGGAGTCGCAGCCGAGCGCGGCCGCGATCAGGAAGGCGCGGTTGGTGCAGGCGCCGTAGGACAGGCCGTCGGGGAGCATCAGGTCGAGGAGCAGTTCGGGCTTGGCGCTGCCGGAACGTGCCGTCACCCGTGCCAGGAAGTCCCGCTGGGCGGCCTCGTCGAGGTGGTGGGCCGTGACGCGGGGGTGGGCCGGCAGCCGCTGTAACGCAGCGGCGTGGGCGGCGTGGTCCGGGGCCGGGCAGGAGTCGAGGACCAGCACGTGGACATCGATGTCGAAGCGGTCGGCGGCGTAGGCGGCTTCCTCGCCGAGGGCCGCGATGGTGTCCGGGCAGGGCCGGTTGGTGGGGAGGGTCAGGCAGATGCTGCGCATGCGGCGTCCCCGGTGGCCTCGTCGGTCGCCTCGTCGTCCTTGTCGCCGGCGGCGTCCGCGTGCCAGGACTTGAGGCCCAGCAGCTTCTCGCCCAGTTCGGTCAGTTCGGCGGGGCCGTAGCGCTCGGACTCGTGCCGGTGGGCGTCGCCGAGGAGGGTGGCGTTCCAGTCGGGGGTGGCGAGGGTGCGCCAGGAGTCGACGCGGGAGTCGCGCAGCGTGCGGTGGCTCTCCAGCGCGGGCATCATCGACAGGTACTGGATGGCGCGCACCCCGTCGCCGGAGATGTTGGGCGCGACGCCGTGGGCCAGCAGGCCGTTCCAGATGATCAGGTCGCCGGCCTCGAGGTCGGGCCGTACGACGGGCATGTCCTCGCGGTCGATCGCGGGCCGGATGGGGTCGCGGCCGTCGGGCTGGAGGGCCTTCCAGCTCTCGAAGCGGCGGAACAGCTCGGGGCAGCACTGGAAACCGCCCTGGTCGGGCTTGGTGTCGTTGAGGGCGATGCTGCCCTGCACCCGCTGGGGCAGGACACCGAGGGTGGTGTCGACGTCCCAGTGCAGGTCGATGTCGAAGCCGCGCTCCGGCTTGTTGATCAGGGCGCGGTCACGGTTGCCGGTGTTGGGCGGGTTGAGGTTGAGCCGGTCCAGGGTGACCCACAGCTCCTCGCAGTCCCAGACGTCCACGAAGGCGTCGTAGACGCGCTGTGCCTGGCGGCTGTCCCAGATGAGCTGGTGCTGGTACGCCTCGACGAAGCCGTAGATGTGCAGCTCCTGGTCGAGGTCGGAGCGGTACTCGCGGTCCTGGTACCAGGTGTCGGGGCGGTCGGGGTCGAGGCCCTGGAACTCCCAGGCGAAGTCGAGCAGTCGGCGGGCGGCGTCGGCGGGTATCGCCTCCTTGACCACGACGTAGCCGTACGTCTGCCAGTGGGCGAAGTCCTCCTCGGACAGCACCCGCAGCGGACGTGTCTTGTCGAGGTCGCGCAACTGAGTGCGGGCCAGGTAGGTGTCGGCGTCCGCGCTGAAGTAGGGCCGGTCCGACGGGGCTCGGTGGAGGTAGGAATCGGGCGTCGCCATGTGGTGCTCCAGATCCTCGCCGTCGCCCGCTCTGGCAACGGCGGTGTGTGCGACGGGGTTCGGGCCGTCGCACATGAGGTCGGTGGTGGCAGCGTGGCCCGCTCGCGTCACGGGGCGGGAGCGGGGCGACGAGGGCGGCTCGAAGGGACGGGGTTCTCCCCGGTTCGGGGGGTCGCCCGGTCCGCGCTCTCGTCCGGAAGGGTCGTCTCGTCCGGGGTGGTCGTCACGGAAGTCGTCGTACGGAAGTCGTCGCCACGACAGCGGTCTTCGCAGTCCGGTCGCGGCAGGTGTCCGGCGCGGAAAGCTGGTGAAACTGGTGTCACATGCGTCCCTCGCTGAACGTGCGCCTCACAATGGACTAGACCAAGGGAAGGTGTCAACACCTCTCCAACACCCCTCCCGACGAGGGCAATTGTTACTTCCGAGTTCGATGACGGCTCTCTTGACACGTCTGGTTAACCTGAACGCGCACCTCTTGGTCTATACCAAGAAATCATCCGAAAGGCGCGGCCGATGTCCTCCAGCAAGCACAGCAGCGAGTCGCGCCGGCTCGCGCTCTCCGTTCTGCAGCCGGGTTTCGTGGGCACCGAGGCACCCGACTGGATCCTGCGCGACATCGGCGACGGGCTGGCCTCCGTCGTGCTCTTCTCCCGCAACATCGTCTCCACCGAGCAGGTCGCCCGGCTGACCGGACAACTGCGCGCCGAGAATCCCGAGCTGATCGTCGCGATCGACGAGGAGGCGGGCGACGTCACCCGGATCGAGTCCGCCACCGGGTCGTCCCGGCCGGGCAACTTCGCGCTCGGGACCGTCGACGACACGGAGCTGACCGAGGCCGTCGCCGCGGACCTCGGCCGGCAACTGCGCACCGCCGGGGTGAGTCTCGACTACGCGCCGAGCGCGGACGTCAACTCCAACCCCGACAACCCGATCATCGGCGTACGCTCCTTCGGCGCCGACCCGGACCTGGTCTCCCGGCACACCGCCGCGTGGATCCGCGGCCTGCAGTCCGCCGGCGTCGCCGCCTGCGCCAAGCACTTCCCCGGCCACGGGGACGTCGCCGTCGACTCCCACCACGACCTGCCGGCCTATTCGGCCGGGCGGGACGAGATCGCCGCCCAGGCGCTGCCCCCGTTCCGGGCCGCCGTCGCGGCCGGCGTGCGCGCGGTCATGAGCGGCCACCTCCTGGTGCCCGCCTACGACCCCGACCTGCCGGCCACGCTCAGTCGGCGCATCCTGCACGGCCTGCTCCGCGAGGAGTTGGGCTTCGACGGCCTCGTCGTCAGCGACGCCATCGAGATGGGCGCCGTCACGGCCCGGTACGGCATCGACGGCGCCACGGTGAAGGCCGTCGCCGCCGGGGTGGACGCCGTCTGCGTGGGCGGCGAGAGCGCCGAGGAGAACACCGTCGCCCTGCTGGTCAAGGCGCTGGTCGCCGCGGTGGCCGCCGGGGAACTGCCGGAGGAACGGCTGGCCGAGGCGGCCGGCCGGGTACGGGAGTTCGCCCGCTGGTCGGCGGGGCTGCGGGCAGCCGGGGCCGCCGGAGAGACGGTCGACCAGTCGGCCGGGGAGGCGGTCCGGGACGGCATCGGCCACGTCGCCGCGCGCCGAGCCGTACGGCTCACCGGGGCCGCGCGGGCCGCCCTGCCGCTGACCGCCGCGCCGCACGTGGTCGAGCTGGCCCCGGTCACCAACATGGCCATCGGCAAGGAGACCCCGTGGGGCGTGGCGAACCCGCTGCGGGAGCGGCTGCCGGGCACGACCTCCGTGCGGGTGCGCGGACAGGAACTGGAGGAGGGGACGGTCGCGTTGGAGAGCTGCGCCCTCGAACCGGCCGCGGGCCGCCCGCTGGTGATCGTCGCCCGCGACGCGGCCCGGCACGCCTGGATGAGCCGTGCCGTGACCGGCCTGACCTCCGCCCGACCGGACGCGATCGTGGTGGAGATGGGTCTGCCGGGCACCACCGCCGCCGCGGCCCAGATCTTCACCCACGGCGCGAGCACGGCCTCCGCAGTGGCCGCGGCGGAGATCCTCACGGGCACGCCCGCGGGCTGAGCCGACGGGGAGGGCCGCGAGTTGAGCCGGTCCGGTGGGGGCGTGCGGACTGAGCCGATCCGATAAGGAGCCGCGGACTGAGCCGATCCGGTGAGGGGGCCGCTGACTGAGCCGGCGAGGGGAGCGCATGCTGAGCCGGTGAGCGCGGCCGCGCCCCGACCGGGCGTCGGAGCAGGCCGAGCGGCCGTCGAAGCAGACGCCCGAGCCGCCGCCGAAGCGGACGCCCAGAAGCCGCCCAGGCAGACCCCAACCGGCGCCAAAGCAGACCCCGAGCCGTCACCCTCCAAGCCGACACCCAGAAGCCGCCCGACCAGACCCGAGCCGTCGCCGTCGCCGTCGCCGTCGCCGTCGCCGTCGCCGAAGCAGGCTCGCAGAGGCCGTCCGAGCAGAGAGACTCGAGGATGTCATCGCACCGTTCCGACGTTCGCCTGTCCGCCGTGATCATGGCCCATCCGCGGCGGCGAGCCGCGGCCGAAGCGCTGAGCGCGGAACATCCCGCACTCGCCGCGCGGGTCGTCACCGACCCGGACCCGCAGGGCCCGCCGTCGGCCCTGCGCACCGCGCGCCTGGCCTGGCGGTCGGTGGCCCCCGGAGCCACGCACCACCTGGTGCTCCAGGACGACGCCGTACTCTCCCCGGGATTCGCCGACACCGTCCGCGCGCTGACGGCCGCCCGGCCCCGGGACTCCGTCAGCCTGTTCACGGAGTGGGGTTCGCGCACCGCCAACGCCGTACGTGCCGCCGCGCTGCTCGGACACGCGTGGGCGCCCGTCGTGGACGACTACCTGCCGTCCGTCGCGCTGGTGCTGCCCGCCCCGCTCGCCCTGGGATTCGACGAGTACGCCGCCGCCAAGGCCGGCCCGGACGCGACCGACGACGTGACCCTGCTCGACCACCTGCGCGACGTCGACAAGGTCGTCCCGGTGGCCGGTCCGGTCGACCACGCCAACCCACCGAGCCTGGTCGGCAACGACGTGATGGGTCCGCGCAGCGCCGCCTGTCCGGCCCTCGACGGCGACCCCCGAGATGCCCGAGATCCCCGCGAGGACCCCACCCCCACCGGGTCCGTCCTCCCGGCGATGCGCGCCGTGCCGTACTTCTGCTGGTGGGAGCAGCTCGCCGTGGTGTACCTGCGTGACCCGGCGAGCCCGGACGGTTGGCGCCGAGTACCGGCCGAGGAGGCTCTCCTGGAGCGGGGCATCGAGCGGGAGCGGGTCGTGGCGTCGCTCCGCGGGGCGCTGGAGGCCCTCCCGCACCGCGACTTCGTCCACGACAGGGTCAGCGACGTACTGCTGGCCGAGCTGTGGACCGCGGCTTACGCGCTGGGCGTGGTGACCCACGACCTCGGCGGGCCTCCCGACCTCGGGCGGCCGGCCGCCCGTACCGCGCTGTCCACGCTGGCGCCGGGCGCGCTGCGCCGGGTCGTCCCGGTGCCCCGGCTGGCCGCCGTAGGAGAGGCGCTGTACCCGCTCGTGGCGGAGGCCGTGCTGGACGGCGCCAGGGCCGCGGAGGACACGGCGGCGCGGGCGACGGTGGGTGGCGGGGTGGGTGGCGGCCTCTCGTGAGGTGAGTGCCTCAGCGCGCGGTCTGCGTGTGGACGTACTCCACGAGGCGGGTCAGCGCGTCCGGGTCGGTGGTGGGCAGGACGCCGTGGCCGAGGTTGAAAACGTGGCCCTCCAGGTCCGCGGCCGCGTCAAGGACCTCGCGGGTCTTGGTCTCGACCGCCCGCGAGCCGGCGAAGAGGACGGCCGGGTCCAGGTTGCCCTGGAGCGCCTTGCCGGGGCCGACGCGGCGGGCCGCCTCGTCCAGCGGCACGCGCCAGTCGACGCCGACGACGTCCGCGCCGGCCTCGCCCATCAGGCCGAGCAGTTCGCCGGTGCCGACACCGAAGTGGATGCGCGGCACCCCGTACCCGGCGACGGCCTCGAAGACCTTGCGGGAGGCGGGGAGCACCGAGCGGCGGTAGTCCGCCGGGGACAGGGCGCCGACCCAGGAGTCGAAGAGCTGGACCGCGCTCGCGCCCGCCTCGATCTGCACCTTGAGGAAGGCGGCCGTGATGCCGGCGAGCCGGTCCAGGAGGTCGGCCCAGAGCTGCGGGTCGCCGTACATGAGGGCCTTGGTGTGCTCGTGGTTGCGGGACGGACCGCCCTCCACGAGGTAGCTCGCGAGGGTGAACGGCGCGCCCGCGAAGCCGATCAGCGGGGTGGCACCGAGCTCGCGGGTGAGCAGGCCCATGGCCTCGGTGACGTAGGTGACGTCCTCGGGGGTGAGTTCGCGCAGCCGTGCCAGGTCGGCGCGGGTGCGGATCGGGTCGGCGACGACCGGGCCGACGCCTGGCTTGATGTCGAGGTCGATGCCGATGGCCTTGAGCGGGACCACGATGTCGCTGAAGTAGATCGCGGCGTCCACGCCGTGCCGGCGCACCGGCTGGAGGGTGATCTCCGCGACCAGTTCCGGCCGCGTGCAGGACTCGAGCATCCCGATGCCCTCGCGCACCTTGTGGTACTCCGGCAGTGAGCGCCCGGCCTGCCGCATGAACCACACGGGGGTGTGCGGCACCGGCTCACGCCTGCACGCCCTGAGGAACGCGGAGTCGTACGTGGCGGTCGGCTGCTTGCCCGCGGGGCTCTGGTTGGCACTCACACCGGCAAGTCTCCCATGGCCCCCGGACAGCACCGGACCACGGGTGGGGCGGCCCCCGTACGCCCCCGCGAGGCCGCGTGATCCGGACATCGCGCCCGCACGCGGGTGTCCCTCCCTGCGCCGAGCCGCCGTTCCGCTTAATGTTCCCCGCATGGCTGCGGCTCAGGGACGACTGTCGGACGGCGCTGGCGGAATGGACGAACCGGAGGGTACCGAGGAGGACGCCCGGCACAAGGGGAGTACGGCACCGCCGCCCTTCGCGGCCGCCGTCGAGGCCTTGCGGGCCGCGCGGCTGCGGCCGCAGATCGAGGTGGAGGCGACGCGCGCACCGCAGCGCCTCGCCCCGTACGCGTACGCGCTGGAGGCCGCGGTCGTCGACGGCGACGAGGATCTGGCGGACGGGCGGCTGGTGCTGCTGCACGATCCGGCCGGGCACGACGCCTGGCGGGGCACCTTCCGGCTGGTGACGCTGGTGCGCGCCGAGCTGGAAGCCGAGATGGCCGCGGATCCGCTGCTGCCGGACGTGTGCTGGTCCTGGCTGACCGGCGCGCTCCAGGCACGCGGGCTGACGTACGGCGAACCCAGCGGCACGGTCACGCGCGCGAGTTCCCACTACTTCGGGGGACTCTCGGCGCGCCCGTCCGCCTCGCAGATCGAGATCCGGGCGTCCTGGACGCCGCGCGAGGGTCTGGGCGGCGTCCCGGACACCGCGGCGCACCTGGCCTCGTGGTGCGATCTGCTGGCCCAGGTCGCGGGCCTGCCGCCGGCCGCGCCGGGCGACGCGTCGATCGTGTCGCTGCCGCAGCGACGCGGCCCGCAGTCGCGCTGACCCCTCTGTCGTTCACCACCCGTCGCTCACCATCTGTCGTTCACCGCTTCGCGAGGGGGCTCGGCACGTCTGGAGCGCGTTCCGTCACTTTGTCGATACGGCCACTTTCGGCCTCGTATCGACAAAGTGCGGAACCGTTCGATCTTCGAATGATCGACAGCATGTCCGAATTGCTCGGATTGTTACTCACCAGATCGTGATCATTCTCTAAAGGCCGACGCGATCGGTGCCGAAGACGACTGTGACCTTGAAAGCACGGTTCGTCCGGCTTCAACCCCATGAGCCGGCCCCGTCCCCGCACCCCAGGAGGCCTGGTGTCCGTTCTCCTCGAGCAGCCTGCAAGCCTGGTCGCCTACCGCCCGAACAAGCCGACCGCCATGGTGGTCGTGGCCGACCCGCGCGTCCGCTCCACCGTCACCCGCCACCTGTGGGCGCTCGGTGTGCGCGACGTGATCGAGGCCTCGTCCGTCGCGGAGGCTCGTCCCCGCATCGGCAACCCCCGCGACATCTGCGTCGCGGACGTCCATCTCCCCGACGGCTCCGGCCTGACGCTGCTGTCGGAGACCCGCGCCGCGGGGTGGCCCAACGGGCTCGCCCTGTCCGCCGCCGACGACATCGGCGCCGTGCGCAATGCCCTCGCCGGCGGCGTCAAGGGCTACGTCGTCACCGGCACCCGTACCAACGTCGGGCTCCCCACCCGGCCGGGCGCCGCCCCCATCGGCGCCGCCGCCGCCCGCCTGCACCGCCGTCCCCCGGGCGCCCCGAGCCACCCGGGCGGCTACCGCGAGCTCTCCGGCCGCGAGGTGGAGGTGCTGCGACTGGTCGCGGAGGGCCAGTCGAACAAGGCGATCGGCGTCTCGATGGGCCTGTCCGCCCTGACCGTCAAGAGCCACCTGGCCCGCATCGCCCGCAAGCTCGGCACGGGCGACCGCGCGGGGATGGTCGCGGTGGCCCTGCGCACCGGCATCATCCACTGAACGTCCCCGATCCCACCCCTCCCGACCCCGATTCACCGACCTGACTGGTTTACGACCCCCCGGCGCCCGCCGACGGAACGTTCCGTCGGCGGGCGCCGCCGATGCACCGATACCCTTGACAGGTGACCGACGCCCACGAAACCGCAGCAGACCGTTCACTGCGAACCACCGGAGGCGCCCCTCCGGACGACGCCGGATCTTCTGTGAGTCAGGCGCCGATCCCCTTGCTCGAACCACGCGAGGGCATTCCACCGGTGATCGCCGACGCGACCGCCCTCGCCGAAGTGACCGCCGCCTTCGCCGCCGGCAGCGGCCCCGTCGCCGTCGACGCCGAGCGCGCCTCCGGGTACCGCTACGGCCAGCGCGCCTACCTGGTCCAGTTGCGCCGCGAGGGCGCCGGGACCGCGCTGATCGACCCGGTGGCCTGTCCCGACCTGTCCGGTCTCGGCGCGGCGATCGCCGACGTCGAGTGGGTGCTGCACGCGGCCACCCAGGACCTGCCGTGCCTGCGCGAGATAGGGATGGTTCCCACCCGCATCTTCGACACCGAGCTGGCCGGCCGGCTCGCCGGGTTCCCGCGCGTCGGCCTCGGCGCGATGGTGGAGAACGTCCTGGGCTTCGTCCTGGAGAAGGGCCACTCGGCCGTCGACTGGTCGACCCGCCCGCTGCCCGAGCCCTGGCTGCGCTACGCCGCGCTCGACGTCGAACTGCTGGTCGACCTGCGTGACGCGCTGGAGAAGGAGCTGGACCGGCAGGGCAAGCTGGGGTGGGCCCGGCAGGAGTTCGACGCGATCGCGTCGGCCCCGCCGCCCGAGCCGCGCAAGGACCCGTGGCGCCGTACGTCCGGCATGCACAAGGTGCGCCGGCGCCGCCAGCTCGCCGTGGTGCGGGAGCTGTGGCAGGCCCGGGACCGGATCGCGCAGCGGCGGGACGTCTCCCCCGGCAAGGTGCTCGGGGACGCGGCCATCGTCGAGGCGGCGCTCGCGCTGCCGGTCAACGCGCACGCGCTGGCCGCGCTGAACGGCTTCGGGCGGGTGAACCGCCGGCAGCTCGACCAGTGGCAGGTGTCGGTCGACCGGGCCAAGGCACTGTCCGAGTCGCAGTTGCCGCAGCCCGGCCAGCCGGTGACCGGCCCGCCGCCGCCCCGGGCGTGGGCCGACAAGGACCCGGCCGCCGCCGCCCGGCTGTCCGCGGCGCGCGCGGCGGTGACGGCGCTGGCCGAGCAGTTGAGCATGCCCCAGGAGAACCTGATCACGCCGGACACGGTGCGCCGGGTCTGCTGGGAGCCGCCCGCGACGGTCGACACCGAGGCCGTGGGCGCGGCCCTCGCCGGACACGGGGCGCGGCGCTGGCAGGTGGAGCAGGTGACACCGGTACTGGTGACGGCACTGAGCAGGGACGAGCCGTAGCGGGGCCGGAGCGACGGGTCGCAGCGGGGGCGGAGCGTCGGATTCCGGCCAAGATCCTGGGATGAGCGGTGCTCCGGTGGTGTGACGGGTGGTGTGACGTTCGCCGCTCCCGCCGGGGGGACTGGGCAGCTACGTTACTCATAAGTAGCATGGGGCTGAGCGCGCGCTCAGTGCATGCGTGCCGCAGCAGTGCCATCCCGCACCCTGGAGGAGAGCCATCGTGCCTCGTACCATCAGGGACGTCGTTTTCGTAGACGGCGTCCGCACCCCGTTCGGCAAGGCGGGACCGAAGGGCATCTACCACGAGACCCGCGCCGACGACCTGGTCGTGAAGGCGATCCGGGAGCTGCTGCGCCGCAACCCCGGTCTCGACCCCAAGAAGATCGACGAGGTCGCCGTCGCCGCGACCACGCAGATCGGTGACCAGGGCCTGACCATCGGCCGCACCGCCGGCATCCTGGCGGGCCTGCCCACCTCGGTCCCGGGCTACTCCATCGACCGCATGTGCGCGGGCGCCCTGACCGCCGTCACCTCGGTGGCCGGCTCGGTCGCCTTCGGCGCGTACGACGTCGCCGTCGCGGGCGGTGTCGAGCACATGGGCCGCCACCCGATGGGCGAGGGCGTGGACCCGAACCCGCGGTTCGTCAGCGAGAAGCTGGTCGACGAGTCCGCCCTGTTCATGGGCATGACGGCGGAGAACCTGCACGACCGCTACCCGTCGGTCACCAAGCAGCGCGCCGACGAGTACGCCGTACGCTCGCAGGAGAAGGCCGCCAAGGCGTACGCGAACGGCCAGATCCAGGCCGACCTGGTGCCGATCTCGGTGCGCCGCACCAACGAAGAGGCGGGCGAGACGGGCTGGGGCCTGGTCACCGCCGACGAGCCGATGCGCCCCGGCACCACGCTGGAGAACCTCGCCGGTCTGAAGACGCCGTTCCGCGTGCACGGCCGGGTCACCGCGGGCAACGCGGCCGGTCTGAACGACGGCGCGACCGCCTCCCTCATCGCGAGCGAGGACTTCGCCCGCGAGAACAACCTTCCCGTGAAGATGCGCCTCGTCGCGTACTCCTTCGCGGGCGTCGAGCCGGAGGTCATGGGCTACGGCCCGATCCCGGCGACGGAGAAGGCGCTGGCCCAGGCCGGCCTGTCCATCTCCGACATCGGCCTGTTCGAGATCAACGAGGCCTTCGCCGTCCAGGTCCTCGCCTTCCTGGAGCACTACGGCATCGCCGACGACGACGCACGCGTCAACCAGTACGGCGGCGCCATCGCGTTCGGCCACCCGCTGGCCTCCTCCGGCGTCCGGCTGATGACGCAGTTGGCCCGCCAGTTCGAGGAGCAGCCGCACGTCCGCTACGGCCTGACCACCATGTGCGTCGGCTTCGGCATGGGCGCGACGGTCATCTGGGAGAACCCGCACTTCGAGGGGGACAAGTGAGCACCACCGCAGAGCTGCTGAAGGGTGCGGCCGAGCTGTTCCCCGGCGAGGTCGTCACGCAGGCACACGTACGCCACTTCGACCTGCCGTTGGGCGCAGGCCGTTTCGCCCTCATCACCCTGGACAACGGCCACGACCACACCAAGCCGACCACGCTCGGCCCGCAGTCGCTGGCGAACATCGACGCCGCGATCGACCAGGTCGACAAGGAGGCCGCGGACGGCGACATCGTCGGCGTCGGCGTCACCGGCAAGCCGTTCATCTTCGCGGTCGGCGCCGACCTCAAGGGCGTCGAGCTGCTGACGGAGCACAAGGACGCGCTGGCCATCGGCAAGGGCGGCCACGACGTCCTCAAGCGCCTGGCGAACCTCGCGGTGCCGTCCTTCGCGTACTACAACGGCGCCTCCATGGGCGGCGGCGTGGAGATCGGCCTGCACTGCACCTACCGCACGGTGTCGGCGGCCCTGCCCGCCTTCTCCCTCCCCGAGGTCTTCCTCGGCCTGGTCCCCGGCTGGGGCGGCTGCACACTGCTGCCGAACCTGATCGGCGCGGACAAGGCCGTCTCGGTGATCATCGAGAACAGCCTGAACCAGAACAAGCAGCTCAAGGGCGTGCAGGTCCACGAACTCGGCATCGCGGACGCGATCTTCGAGGGCGCGGACTTCCTGGAGCAGTCGCTGATCTGGACGGCGTCCGTCCTGGGCGGCGAGATCACCGTCGAGCGCCCGCTGATCGACCGCGGCGAGGCCTGGGACCAGGCGGTCGCGAAGGGCCGCTTCATCGCCGACGGCAAGGTGCACGGCGCCGCCCCGGCCGCCTACCGCGCCCTGGACATCATCGCCGCCGCCAAGAACGGCGACCTCCAGCAGGGCTTCGACGCCGAGGACCAGGCCCTCGCCGACCTCATCATGGGCGGCGAACTGCGCTCCGGCATCTACGCCTTCAACCTGGTCCAGAAGCGCGGCAAGCGCCCCGCGGGCGCCCCGGACAAGTCGCTGGCCCGCCCGGTCACCAAGGTGGGCGTGGTCGGCGCCGGCCTGATGGCCTCCCAGCTCGCGCTGCTCTTCCTGCGCCGCCTGGAGGTCCCGGTCGTCCTGACCGACATCGACCAGGAGCGCGTCGACAAGGGTGTGGGCTACGTCCAGGCCGAGATCGACAAGCTGCTCGGCAAGGGCCGTATCAACCAGGACAAGGCGAACCGCCTCAAGGCCCTGGTGACCGGCGTCCTGGACAAGGCCGAGGGCTTCGCGGACGCGGACTTCGTCATCGAGGCCGTCTTCGAGGAGATGGGCGTCAAGCAGAAGGTCTTCGCCGAGGTCGAGGCGGTCGCCCCGGCGCACGCGATCCTGGCGACGAACACCTCGTCCCTCTCCGTCTCGGAGATGGCGTCGAAGCTGAAGCACCCCGAGCGCGTCGTCGGCTTCCACTTCTTCAACCCGGTCGCGATCCTCCCCCTCCTGGAGATCGTCCGCGGCGAGCAGACCGACGAGGCCTCGCTGGCCACGGCGTTCGGCGTCGCCAAGAAGCTGAAGAAGACCGCGGTCCTGGTCAAGGACGCCCCGGCGTTCGTGGTCAACCGCATCCTCACCCGCTTCATGGGCGAGATCCAGAACGTCATCGACGAGGGCACCCCGGTCGAGGTCGCCGAGAAGGCCGTCGAGCCGCTCGGCCTGCCGATGTCCCCGCTGGTCCTCCTGGAGCTGGTCGGCCCCGCCATCGGCCTGCACGTCTCTCAGACCCTCAACCGGGCCTTCCCGGACCGCTTCACGGTCTCCCCGAACCTCAAGGCCGTCGTCGAGGCCGGCAAGCGCGGCTTCTACGTCTACGACAGCGGCAAGCCCGAGCTGGACCCCGAGGTCGCGGCCCTCCTCAAGCAGGGCGACACCGTCCTCACCGAGGAGCAGGTCCGCGACCGCGTCCTGGACGCGGTGGCCCAGGAGATCGGCCTGATGCTCGACGACGGCGTCGTCGCCGAGGCCCAGGACATCGACCTCTGCCTGATCACCGGCGCCGGCTGGCCCTTCCACCTGGGCGGCATCACGCCGTACCTGGACCGCGAGGGCGTCGCCGAACGGGTGACCGGGAAGCGGTTCCTGGAGGCTGGGGTGGCGTCGGTTCCGGCCTGACGCCTCCTGCGACAGCGGACGGGCCGCACAGGCGAGTGCCTGTGCGGCCCGTCGGCCGTTCCGGCCCGGCGCACAGGGCGTACGGCCGGCTACCAGTCTCCTGTGAAGGGCCGGTGCTCGCAGACGTCGCCGCACGCGTGCCTCGACGCGCCGAAGGACCGGATGGGGCTTCCTTCCGGGATGCCGACGACCTTGAAGGTCGTGCTGGCCGGTGCCGACTCCGTCGCCCCGAACAGGGCGATGACATCCACCGTGTGAGTACCCGAGCGCCACGGATGGGCGTGGCTGAACGCCCATTCCCCCTTCTCGTTGACGCCGGTCGCCCCGACGAGGATGCCTTGCTCCATCAGTACGACCTTGGTGGCGCCGGACTGGACCTTCCCCGAGAAACGCGGTCGGGGCCCCGAGAACGCTCCGTCGCCAGGAGCCGAGACGACCGGCGGCGCCACCTCCGTCTGCACGGTGAAACGATGTTCCAGCACGGGAAAACAACCGTCACCGCGCAGTCCGACGCAGTGGACGACGTGCTCCCCGGCCTCCCAGTTGACGGAGCGGCGCCAGGTCCACCGGCCGGTGCCGCCCACCTGAGCACCCCCCAGGTACCGGCCCTGTTCGAAGAAGAGGACGTAGTCCGTACCGGGTGAGGCGACGCCGGAGAACTTCACCATGGGGCCTGCGAGTCCGTGTGCCACCGGCTTGGAGATGGCGGGCGACTCACCCATCGGCTGCGCGTAGTGCAGCGCCGACTCGGGAGACTGGATGGTGAACTCGGTCGAGACCGGCGGCAGGGTCGGCGGTGTCATGAGCGCCGTCACGTCCACGTCTGTCTTGTCGAGGACGCCGAGATCGCACAGCCCGGCGACCACGACACGGGCGACTTCGTAAGCGCCGGTGTGGTTCAGATGGGTCGAGTCGATGACGCCGTCGGGATGCAGCGGGTGCTCTCCCGCGTCGGTCCAGCAGAAGTAGTGACGCAGACGCGTGGGGCCCAGCCCGGCCCACAGTTCCATGGTGCGGCTCGTCAGATCGATCACCGGCGCCCCGAGTTCCCGGGCGACCTCCAGCATCGCCCGCGGGTACGGCCCGAGCGTGTTGAGCACCTCGCCCGCGCTGGAGAAGGCGTAGCGCGCACACGGGGTGACCAGGACGGGTGTCCCACCCTCGGCGTGCACGTACTGCACGAACAACCGCAGGAACTCCTGGTATTCGCGTATCGGCACATACCGTGTGCCGTTATGGATCATGTGATCCACACAGCCGAACCCGATGAGCACGATGTCCCCGCGCCGCATGCGGTTCAGCATCGCCGGGAAGCGCTCCGTGAAGTACTTCCGTGTGGTCATGGCGCTTCGGGCGTAGTTGGCCACGCCGACCGGCCCCACCAGGAGGTCCTCGATCTTCTGTCCCCAGCCCGCCATCGGAGCCTCTTGGTCCGTCCGCGGGGCCGGTACGGAGTCCCCGAGGACGAAGATGGTTCGGTTCACTGAATTCCCATTCCTAGCGGTCGACCACGTTCATGGCCATGGCTCCTGAAGCGGAGCAGTAGGGGCGCACCCACACCGGTCGGGCCGGATGAATCACCGCGAGCTCCGAGACGCCGTCCCCGGCCAGCGGCAGGGACGGGTACGCGTAGGTGCCCTTGACGTCCGGGAAGTCCTCCAGCAAGTGACACACGCGCACCTTGCGCCGGTCATGCGGGTCCGGTTGCAGCCACCAGTCCCAGTCCTCCCAGCGCTCCAGCCGATGGTCGACGGCGTGTCGCACCGGCACTTCCGCCCGGAACTCATGGCGGCCGAGGACCTGCACGGGCACGGTGAGGTTCCTTCCGTGCAGTCCACGGCGACTCACGACGAACAACGCCCCGGGCTCGATCCGGCGGCCCCCGCACAGGACGCCTCGCAGTGTGATGGCGCCGTCCCCCAGCTCGACGGTCACGCACTCGGCGTGTTCCTCGCGCAACACCGTGCGCAGCATCAGCCGGCCGTTGGGCTGGGCGTAGGGGAGGTTCCAGGCGACCGGACCGGTCGGAGGGTGGCCCACCAAGTCGGCTCGCGCGTCGATCAGGGCCCGTGTGTCACGGATGCCCGCCTTCATGTGTACGGCCTTCGACTTGGCCGTACACATCGTCACCTGCCAGCGTCCGTCACCCAGGTCGTCCAGTGCCGACGGGCCCAGCGCCGCCGTGTACCGGGTACCGCCGTTGTCGAGGTTCGTGCGTGAGGTTCTTACGGGCACATCGGGGCGCCGATTGCCGTCGGACGGCTTGTGACGCAGCACGAACTGCCAGCGGTGACGGCCGTCCCCCGGGCCTTCGGCGCTGAAGCGCAGCCATCCCGCGCCGTCGGCGACGACGTCCACGGTCGCCGCTCCGACACTCGCCGGGGGGACGGTGGCCGGGGCCGCCGCCCGGCGGGCTCCGGCCGGGGCGCGGTATCCGCGGACGGCGGCGGCACGGCGGCGGGCGGCGGCCTCGAAGAGCTTCACATAGCGGTCCGCGACGGCCGCCGGATCGTAGCGTGCGGCGTTGCGCAGAGCCGCCTCGCCCATGTCGCGTCGCAGGACCTCGTCGGCCATGAGGCGTCGCAGGCCCCAGGCGATCCCTGCCACCTCTCCGGTGGGCACCAGGAAACCGTCCTCACCGTCGCGGAGGATCTCCCGGGGCCCGACCGGGCAGTCGGTGGAGACCACGGGCAGTCCGCACCGCATCGCCTCCACCAGAGTCATGCCGAAGGATTCGGCGCTGGAGGTGACTGCGGCGATGGACCCCTTCGTCCACTCGGACTCGATCGGCGAGAAGCCGCCCATGAGCAACGCCCGGCCGGCCAGCCCGAGTTCGGTGACGAGCCCGCGCAGTTTTCCGGCCTCACCACCGTCGCCGTAAATGCGTAGCTGCCAGTCGGGGAACTCCTCGGCCAGGCTGCCGAAGGCACGAATCAGCAGGTCGTAGCGCTTGATGTGATGCATGCGGCCTGCGCTGACCACGATCTTGCGCGTGCAGTCGGAGGGCGGCACAGACGGCCGGGGCACGCTGTTGGGAATGCCGACCACGGTGATGCCGGAGATCGGTGTGTTCTCCATGAAGGACTTGGCGTCCGCCTCGGTGACCGTCGTGATCGCGTCCAGCCGCGGGTAGACGCGGGCCATCTCGGCACGCACCGCCGGTGGGATGGCGAGGTGCGTCATGTGTTCCTGGGCGACGCGCAGCGCGCCCTCCCTGGTGTGGGCGGCGACGAAGAGGTTGAGGCTGGGCCGGGTGCCGACCACCACGTCGGCGTCGGTCCTTCGCAGTTCCCGGATGATGCGCTCGTCGGTGAACCGGCTGTACTGGGCGAAGAACTCTTCCTGACGCGGCACCACTTCGCTCGGTTCGTCGCTGCCGGCGGCGCCCCGGTCGGAGGAGCCGGGACGAAGGTCGACGAGGGCCCGGACCGTGATACGTGGGGAGATCTCGAACTTGGTGGTGTGCGCACGCCGGAAGACCGAGACGATCTCCACGTCGTGGTGGACGGCGAGGGCCTCGGCGAGGTTGATGACGGTTCTGTTCGTGCCGCCGATGCCGTAGATGTTGTTGATCAGGAAGGAGATCTTCACCGGACCTCGCGCTCCTTCCGCTCGAAGGGACTGGGCACCGGGTAGTAGGCGCCGAGGAAGGCGCCGAGCATCTCGGTCTGGCGGTCGACGTCGTGACCGTCGGAAAGCGTGTCGTTGATGCAGAACGCCTGCCGGTCGCGGCGGGCCAGCAGAATGCCCAGCCGCCGTTGGACCTCGGGCCTGGCGAGGTCCAGGTAGGCGAACCGGATGTTGGACGGCACCGCACGGCCCGTGAAGTAGGCGTAGTAGTGGTACAGCGACGACGGGATGGAGATGTCGGTGGGGCTGCGGAATCGGCTGTGCGAGGTCTGCCAGTGCGCTGCGGAGTACTCGCGTTCTATCTCCTCCAGCACGCTCCGTCGCAGTGCGTAGGGTGCGTGCCGGAGTTTCTGGACGATGACCGAACCGAAGTTCTCCAGGAGAAGCCGCCGGTTGTTCTTGCCCGCCGCGTCGACCGGACGGTCCACGGGACTGGGGCCCCGGCGGGGTACCTGGGAGGGCGAGAAGAAGGTCCGAGTCATGCCGTTGGACAGGAAGAAGTCCTGCGGCGTGACGGGACGGCCCAGGAACATGTCGTCGTTGAGGTAGAGAAAGTGCTCGGACAGGCCCTTGATGTGGTGCAGCCGACTCTCGATGGCATGCGAGTTGAAGGTGGGCAGCGCGGCCGGATCGGCGAAGATGTCGGCGTGGTCGACGACGGTCAGGCGCGGGTGGCTGTCGTTGAGCCACGCCGGACGCTGCCCGTCCGTCACCAGGTAGACGTGTCTGACCCACGGGGCGTTCTGTTCCAGAGCCCGCAAGGAATAGCGCAGTTCGTCCCGGCTGATGTAGCGGGCCGCGTTCGCCGCTTCGGCGTGGTAGCCACCGTCGTAAGCACTGCGACGCCGCTGCCATGCGGGGTCGTTGCCGTCGACCCACGTGTAGACGACGTCGATCGGGAAGCGCACGTCCTCGGGCAGCGCGTCGGCGCAGGCCTGCACGGTGCGCACCGAGCGGGTACGCCGGGTGTGCAGCGCGGCGAAGCCGGTCAGCCGGCTGACCGGCACGGTCACGCGGGCCTCGCGGAGCGACACGTCCTCTGTGACACGGTTGGGGCGCGGCGCCACGAGGCGTCCGGCTTCCGGCTTCCAGAACTCGATGTCGCAACTGTGCTCGAGACCGAGCACCAGAGAACCCGTGGGGTCGCTCCACACCATGCCGACCTGGAGGACCCCGGCGTGCCGGGCCTGTTGCCGGCCGCCGTGCGAACCTGCCAGTGCCGCTCGGGCATGCGGCGTCTCGCCCCTGCACGCACGCACGTAAAGAGGGCTGTGACCGGCACAGCGCTCGAGCGCCCTGCCCACCTGCTCACGATCGGACTCGGCGACGGCGAGGACGGAACGGAAATCTGAGGTTCCGCGGATGGCGAAGTAGTCGACCCCCGCACCCTCCAGCGCGGTCACGACCAGTTCGAGGTTGGCCTCGCGCAGACCGAGCGGCGAGACGGTGGGCCGGACCAGCGCGATCCGGTCGCCGTGTCCGGCGAGTGCCGCGAGCCGCTCCCCCTCGCGGAAGAGGTGCGGCCAACGGCGGCGGGCCCGCAAGCCGCGGAACAGCCGGGAAGCGAGGGAGAGAGCGTGCAGTCGGCGAAGCAGGTGCTTGAGGACCATACGCAGCCCTGCCGGTACCCGGCGTGCGATACGGCGTCTGAGGCCCGCCGGGACCAGGCCGCGGTACGCCCCGACCGCGGCGGATGCCTCGGGGTTGCCTGTGCTCACGAATGATTGTCCGACTCTGTATCGGTCTGCGGGCGGTCGTACTCGAAGACGCTGGGGACTGGGTAGTACTGGTGCAGGAAGCGCACGACGGCGTTGGTCCCTCCTCCGAAACCCGCCTCCTCGGTGCCGAGACCGAAGAACTGGAGCTGTTGCACGTCACGCCGGACGAGCAGCCGTTCCAGGTGGGTGCCGATGCCGGGCAGTGCCGCGTGCAGCACCACGGATGCTTCCCCCGACGGATCGGCGAGACCGGCGACGTATCCGAAGTGGTGGACCATGCCGTCCATGGGATGGGTCCCGGGCACTGTGGACAGCGCCTGGTGGTTGGCCAGCGGCAGGGATCGCGCCCCCGCTTCTCCGAGCCGGGTCAAGGTGTCGGCCCGGTAGGGCTGGGGTCCCGCCGCGTAGCCGTGGCCGGTGACCCGGCCCGTGGCGGAATAGGCGGCACGGACCCACTCCGCGAAAGACTCCGACGCGTTCCAGGGACCACGCCGCGGACGGGTTCCGCCGCTGGGCGTGAAGTAGTCGAAGGGGCGGACCGGGCGGCCGAGCAGGGCGCCGGGACGCATGAGCAGAAAGTGTTCGGCGACGTCGGGCAGTTGGTCCAGCCGCCACTCGGCACCGGGCCCGGCGCGGACGACGCTGAGCCGCTCGTCCGGCTTCAGCCAGGCCGGCGGCTCCGCCTGGGCGACCACATGCACGACGTCGATCCACGGCGCGTACTGGTGCACGGAGCGCAGGGCCGCGCGCAGCAGTTCCTCACCCCATGGCGTTGGATGCTGCCACAGCAGCACCGCGTCCACGGGGAACGAGATCTCCTCGAGCCGTACGACGTCGAAGTTCTCCAGAGTGATCGTCGGTTCCATGTCGCCGTCGATGTCGCAGTAGCCGGACAGCCGGTCGAGGCCGATCTCGATGCCGGGTGCTTCGGCGGGCACGGCGCGCTGTACCCGGTTGGGACGTGGGCCGATGAGTCGTTCCTGGGGGAGGTCGGTGTTGGCCGTCCAGAACTCGATCTCGATGCCTTGGTCCTCGCCCACCCACAGGTTCTCGGTGGGATCGGTACGGAGCCACGTGAGGCGGATCACCCTGGCTCTGCCGTAGTGCTTCCACGCCTTCATGTGGCTGCCCGGAACATCGCGGGTGTCACCTGCGGAAGGGGACACGGAGACGACGTAGCCGGTGTGCTCCTCAAGCAGGGCGCGCAGCACCCGACGTACGGTCCCCTTGTCCCGCACTTCCACGGCGATGCACAGACGGCGGTCGTCCAGGGCGGGCACCGCGAACCAGGGCACCTCGGCGGCGTCCAGCGCGTGCGTGACCAGGTCGTGGTCGAGCCGGCGGGCGAGATCGACGGTGAGCCCGCTGTGCACGTGGGCGACCCTGCCGTCGGGTGCGGTCGTACGACGCTCGGACTGTCCGAGGCCCGCGCGGCGGACGCGTCGAAGGGCCCTGCGGTGCAGGCGGGCTTCGCGGCGGCTCAGGGTGCGCGCGAGGCCCCCCTTCACCTTGCGCCGCACGCCTGCGGGCACGGTGGTCGCGGCCGCAGAGCGCACCGGCTGCGGGACGAACCTCCGGTAGACGTGAACCGCGGAACTCATCGACGTCGGATTGGGCACGTCATGAACTCCGTCTCATCGCTCGAAGGGGCTGGGGGTCGGGAAATACGAGGTGAAGAAGTCGTCCAGCAGTTCTTGCTGCGCCTCTGTGTCCTCGGGGGTGGAGAAGGCGTCGTTGAGGCAGAACGAGTCCCGGTCCCGGCCGTCGAGCAGCCGTTGCAGTCGATCCGCCAGGTCGGCCACGGCCAACTGGATGTAGGTGAAGGGCATCGACGCCGGCTGCGCCCGGCCGGTCAGCGCCGCGTAGTACAACGCGAACGACGAAGTGGGCGACAGGTCCGTCATGGCCCGGAACCTGCTGGCCGATGTACGCGCCCACGCCTCGGCGAACTCCAGTTCGGCCTCCTCCATCGCCGAGCGTCGCAAGGCGTAGGGGATGTGTTCCATGGGCTGGGTGATGACCTTGCCGAAACGTTCATGCAGCAGCGCCCTGTTGTTCTTGCACGCCGCGTCCACCGGGCTGTCGGTCTCGGCGACCGGCCCCTGCGGGATGCGGTTGCGCGAGGGGAAGTAGCGTGCCGTCCCGCTCGGGGTGAAGAAGGAGTGCGGAGCCACCGGACGCCCCATGAACATGTCATCGTTGAAGTAGAGGAAGTGCTCGGCGAGACCCTCGATGTGATGAAGCTGGCTCTCGATCGAGTGCGAGTTGAAGGTGGGAAGGTCCGCCGGATTGCGGAAGATCTCCCGATGGGTGGCGATGCGGGCCCCGGGCACGTCCTCGCGCATCCAATCCGGAACCTGGTCGTCGGTGACGACGTAGATGTTCCGGATCCATGGCGCGAACAGGTGGAGGGAGCGTATCGAGTAACGCAGTTCGTCGCGGCTGATGAACCTGGCGTCACTCGCCGACTCGGCGTGGTAGGCCTCGCCCTTGGCCTGCGCCTTGCGCTGCTTCCAGGCCGGATCGTTGCCGTCGACCCACGTGTAGACGGCGTCGACGGGGAAGGCGATGTCGTCGGCGCAGTTCACCAGGAACTCGGGCCGGGTCGGCAGCGCCGGTGCGAGATGTCCCGGGGTCCAGTCCGACACGAAGCGGCTGAACAACCGGGCGGCGCCCATGACGTTCGGACCGTCGGTGCCCACCGCCCAGGTGGCGCGGTTGGCGCGCGGAGCGACGAGACAGGTGCCCTGCCGCTGCCAGAACTCGACGACGCAGCCGTACTCGTGCCCGAGCAGCAGGTGCCGACCCGGATCGGTGCGGTACCAACTGACTTGCAGCACCCGCGCGCCGACGACCTCGCGCCAGGCCCGGGGATCACGCGAAGAGACCGGCTTGGCGGGCCGGGGTGCGTCCGGGTCCACGACGGTCAGGTGCCCCGGGTACTGCCCGAGCCCGCGGAAGACCGCCTGAAGCACACGCTCCCGGTCCTCCTCGGCGACACCCACGACCGTGCCGTGGTCGACCGTGCCGCGTACGGCGAAGTGGCCGACTCCGGCCGCGTCGAGCAGGGCGACGAGTGCCGAGCGGTTGGCCTCACGGGCGGCGAGCGGGGTCAGCCCCGGCTCGACATAGACGTCGCCGTGCTCGCCCGTGAGCGTCGTCGGCGCGTTCGCGGTGGAGTGCCGCGGGCCGGCAACACCCTGCCGGGCCGCAACGGTCGCGGCGGTTGGATGCGCGGTGAAGTCAGATACGGTCGTCACGCCACTGAACCTCAAAGGACGACGCACGCAGCGGCACAGCCACCCTCCCTCTCCTCACCCGAGCCATGCCGGAGTGAGCACCAGTGACCGTGAGCCCTCGTGCCCCCCGGCTCGAATCACGACCACACCAGGCACCGACCGACCGGCCCATGCCGTCCACATTGAAACTTTAACGTTCACAGGACCGACACATCTTCACCAAGGGTCCTGATAGCTGTCAACAGCAGTCACTTATGACAGAAAATACACTGCTCTCTGACATGTTCCCGAACAACGGACATCAGGCAGATGTCCAGGGTCGCCACCCGACTCGTCCGACAATCGGTCTATAGTTCGGGAGCGCTTCGGCGACCATCGCCGCGGCCGGGCCCGGCCTCTCCCCCCACTCGTGCCCTGCATTCATGTCCGGACAAGCGAGCCGGTTGACGAGAGAGGACCGAGGTCCATGACGCACGCCCCGACGGAGACGAGCCCCCGCCGGTCCAGGCGTGCGCCCACCGGCCGCCGTTCGGCCCGACCACCGAGACGGCGCCGTCTCTGGCGCTGGATCGGGCTGAGCCTGGTGTTGTTGCTCCTCGCCGTGGGGGGTGTGGGGTACTGGCTGTACAGCGACCTCAACGGCAACATCAAGGGCGTCGACATCAACGAGGCGATAGGCGACGACCGCCCGGAGAAGCTGCCCACCTCTGGGCAGAACATCCTGGTCCTCGGGTCCGACTCACGCGCCGGGGACAACGCCGGGCTGAACGCCGGCAAGGTCGCCGGGGCGCGCTCGGACACCGCGATGGTGATGCACATTCCGGAGGGCCGCACGGAGGCCGTGGCCGTGAGCATTCCACGCGACACACTGGTCACCCGTCCCGCGTGTGCGAAACAGGACGGCACCGAGGTCGCCGCTGCGAAGCGCGTGATGTTCAACTCCGTCTACTCGCAGGTCGGTCCGGCCTGCGTGGTCAAAACGGTGGAGCAGATGTCGGGTATCCGCATGGACCACTACGTGGAGATCGACTTCGCCGGCTTCAAGGACCTGGTGGACGCCATAGGCGGCGTCACGGTCACCGTGGAGGAGGACATCCACGACTCCTCCAGCGGTCTCGACCTGACCGCCGGCACCCACAAGCTGAACGGCACCGAGTCCCTCGCCTTCGTCCGTACCCGGCACGGCGTCGGCGACGGCAGCGACCTCGGGCGCATCGGCCTCCAGCAGCAGTTCATGCTCGCCCTGCTGAGCGAGATCAAGCGTCAGGACCTGCTCGGCAGTCCCACCAAGACCTACAAGATCGCCAACCAGCTCACCGCGGCACTCACCACCGACTCCGACCTGGCCTCGCTGACCAAGCTGGCAGAGTTCGGCCGCAGCCTCAACGGCGTCGATCCGTCCACCATGGAGACCATCATGCTGCCGGTCGCCTACGACACCCAGGATCCCAACCGGGTGGTGGCGGCCCAGCCGCAGGCGGGCAGGCTGTGGGAGGCGCTCCGCAAGGACGAGGACATCCCGGAGTCGGCCAAGAAGTCTCCCGCCACGGGCGGGGACTCTTCCTGAAACCGTCGAGAAGGACGTCTGCGGCGGCCCGGCGAGGTGACGATTCCCGTCTCGTCACCTCGCCGGGCCGCCGGCCGGGGCGTATCCCTCAGACACGTACCGCGGGGTCAAGTACCAGTCCCGGACCGGCGCCCTGCCGTGCGACGCGCAACGTGCCGTCAGTGCCGATCATCGCGAGGACGACCCGGCCGTGTCCGTCCAGGGCCAGCGCCGGCGCGCCCACACTCGGCCCACCGGTCGGCGACCACCAGAGGCCCGCCCCCTCGTTCTCGGTGCCGCACGCGGCCAGCATCACCTCACCGTCGAGTCCGCGGTGGGCCAGCACCGTGCAGTCGTAACCGTCGAGCACCGCCCGCAGTACCGCGACCCGGTCCCCGGTCGACGCGTCGCCGAGCGGGATCACCCAGCCGCCAGGACGGTGGGCGACGAGCCGGCCGGTTTCCTCGTCGGCCCAGTAGTAGGTCGACCGGTCCGGCGCGGTCTCCAGCACCGAGGCGGTGCCGGGCGCCACGCGCAGGGGTATGTTCGGTTCCGGTCCGAAGTCCCCGTCGGCCTGGGCCTGCCACCACCGCATGGCATATTGCGAGTTGCTCGCGAATACCTCGATCCGCCCGGAGGAGTGGACAGCGGCGGCGAACCCGTCCCGCACCCCACTGCCCTTGAGGTCCAGCCAGGCATCCCACTTGCCGCTGGGCTTCTCCCGGCGGAGCATCAGTCCGCCCCCCGCGTTGCGCACGAGGATGTGGACGCGTCCGGTCGTGCTCACCGCGGCCACCGGCGCGCCGAGACGGGCGGCCTTCTCCCGCTGCGGGTGTGGATTGCCCAACGACCGCCACTCCGTGACCGGCCGGGCGGTCTGATACTGGATGGCGTGGACGATGTCGACGGCGGGCAGCGCGTCGCCGCCCTCGCGAGCACGTCGCCCCAAGAAGTGGACATAGGTGTCCGCCCCCTGCGCCACCGAAAGGTGCGTGAGGTCCGGCACCGCGATGAAACCCGGCTCCGACCAGTGCGGACCGCCGGGCCTGGTCTCCGTCCAGCGCACCAGACCGGCATGGGAGCGGGCATAGGCGGTCAGCCTGCCGTCCTTGCCCAGAACGAGCCAGCGACCGTCGAGAGGGCTCTCGGCGGCATGCCGCTCCCTCCCCGCCGCGACGACCCGGCCGGCCGATCTCCCTCTGGCGGCGCCGCGCCCGGATCTGGTCCGCATGACGTGACCTGCCCCTCCCGCCACTGAAGGCGACTGACCTGCCCCTCCCCAGGATGCGTCCTGCGCGGAGGCTGAGCGCGAACCATCATAGATCGAACATTCGACGAACATGATGTGACAACCTCGTGCAGGACCCTCCTGCGGGGCGGCTGGACAGCCTTCAACCGGCCCCGTCGGACATACAGGACGACCCCGGCGCGTGCCGGCCCGTCAGGACGGCCTCAGACCGCCCGCCACGCCCCCAGCGCCAGCCCCGCCTCGTCCTTCCGGCGGGACAGCAGCAGTTGTCCGGTCGACGGGGACAGGGTCGCCGCCACCAGGCGACCGTCGGCGTCCAGGGCCAGGGACACCGTCGCGTCGGCCGGCAGGGCGGGGCCCGATTCCGTCCAGGCCGCGCCCATCTCCTCGAGTTCCGAGGGGTACGCGGCGAAGGCGACGCGGCCGCTGCCCGCCGAGCGCTGGGCGATCACCGTGCAGTCGTAGCCGTCTATGACGGTGCGGGCGGCGGACACGGGGCCGGGGCCGGCGGCCGGCAGCAGGGGGGCCGGTTCCCCACCGGGGCGCAGGGCGCACAGCTCGCCGGTGTCATCGTCGGTGTAGAAGACCGTGGTGTGCTTCTCGGAGGTCGCCAGTGCGCGCAGGGTGCCCGGGCGGACCGTCACATCGAGGCGCTCCCCCAGCACCATGCGCGTGCCCGGCTCTTCCTGGCTCCAGCGCAGGATGCCGCCCCGGACGGGCGCGTACACCTCGACCAGGCCGGACTGGGTCGTCACGGCTGTCGGCGACTCCTGGACGCCGCTGCCCAACAGGTCCCGCCACGGCGCCCAGCCGCCCTTCTCCCGCTGGGCCACCATGCTCATGCCGCCGCCCCTGTTGCGGACGAAGACATGGGCGCGTCCCTGCGCGTCCACCGCGACCGCGGGTGTTCCGGTCCGGTCGCCCTGCTTGTTGGGGTGACCGGCCGACTGCCAGTCCAGCGGAGCGAGCAGCGGCCGAAAGTGCGTGGTGTGCACGAGGTCACAACGCTGGGAACCGGTGGGCCGCCAGGCGGCCAGATGGGCGTAGCCGTCGGGGCCCCGGCCGATCGCGAGGCCGCCCGGGCACAGTTCCTGGTCTCCGCCGATGCGGCGCGCGGCCTCCCAGGAGCCCGCGGGCGTGCGTTCGGCACGCCACAGGGCGGCGTCGTCGGACGGGAGGTACACACTGAGGCGGCCGTCGCGGCCGAGAAGAAGCCAGTCGCCGTTCACCGGTTCACTCTAGGCAGGGTCGTCGGCTCCGTGTCGATCGGGTACGGCCATGGAGGGCGGCGGCTCAGGCCGGTGGTGCCGTGCCACCCTGACGGCATGGACCACAACGCGCCCCTGCTCGTGATCGTCGATGCCGCGAACGTCGTCGGCTCGGTGCCCGACGGGTGGTGGCGGGACCGGCGCGGAGCCGCGGAGCGGCTGCGGGACCAACTGGCGGCGGACGGGGTGCCGGGGCGGGCCGGGCCGGTCGAGGTCGTGCTCGTGGTCGAGGGGGCGGCCCGCGGGGTGGAGTCCGTGCCCGACGTACGGGTGGAGTCCGCGCCCGGCAGCGGGGACGATCACATGGTCGAGCTGGTCGCGCGGGCGGCGGGCGACCGGCCGGTCCTGGTCGTGACGGCCGACCGCGAGCTGCGCCGCCGGGTGACGGAGCTGGGCGCGGAGGTGGCGGGGCCCAGGACGGTGCGGCCCGTGTGAGGGACCGCACACGGGCCGGGTCCCGCACGTCGAAGCGCGGGACCCGGGGACGGCCGGTGACCGGTGGCCGGTGACCGGTGGGGCCGCGGAGCTACGGGCCCTGCGGGCCGGACGGCTTGGCCGGGTCCGACGGGCCGGATGGGCCGGACGGGCCGGACGGGGTCTCCTCGCCGAGGGCCAGGCGGCTGTGGGTGCGGCCGTAGAGGAAGTACACGACGAAACCGATCGCCATCCAGACGGCGAACCGGACCCAGGTCTCGGCGGGCAGGTTCAGCATCAGCCACAGCGAGGCCGCCACCGAGACGATGGGCAGCAGCGGGACCAGCGGGGTACGGAAGGCGCGGGGCAGGTCGGGGCGGGTGCGGCGCAGGATGATCACGCTGAACGCGACGATGACGAAGGCGAAGAGCGTGCCGATGTTCACCAGTTCGGCCAGCTCGCTCAGGCTGGTGAAACCGGCGACGATCGCGATGATCACGCCGAGCAGGATGGTCGGCCGGTACGGGGTCCGGAACTTCGGGTGGACGTGGGAGAAGAAGCGCGGCAGCAGTCCGTCGCGGCTCATCGCGAAGAACACCCGGGTCTGGCCCAGGAGCAGGATCATGCACACCGTGGTCAGGCCGACCGCGGCGCCGAAGCTGATCACACCGGAGAAGAAGGGATGCCCGGTGGCCTTGAACGCGTCGGCGAGCGGGGCGTCGATGGACAGCTCCGTGTAGTGCTGCATGCCGGTGACGACGATCGAGACTCCGACGTACAGGAGGGTGCAGATGATCAGGGAGCCGAGGATGCCCCGGGGCATGTCGCGCTGCGGGTTCCTGGTCTCCTCGGCGGCCGTGGCGACGATGTCGAAGCCGATGAAGGCGAAGAAGACGACCGAGGCGGCCGTGAAGATGCCCATCACGCCGAAGTTGGACGGTGCCCAGCCGAACATCAACTGGATCAGTGGCGAGTGCAGTCCCCCGCCCGCCTCCACGGGCTGCGCCTTGGGGATGAACGGGTCGTAGTTGGCGCCCTTGACGAAGAAGGCACCCGCGATGATCACGATGAGGACGACGGCGACCTTGATGGCGACGACGACCGAGGTGACCCGCGCCGACAGCTTCATGCCGAACACCAGGATGGCGGTGAGCACCAGCACCAGGGCGGCGGCGAGGATGTCGAAGCCGAACCCCTCCGCGCCGTCCCTGCCGCCGAGTTCGGCGGGCATGTGCCAGCCCGCGTTGTCCATCAGCGAGCGGATGTAGCCCGACCAGCCGACGGCCACCACCGCCGTACCGAGGGCGAACTCCAGGACCAGGTCCCAGCCGATGATCCAGGCGGGCAGTTCGCCCAGCGAGGCGTAGGAGAAGGTGTACGCGGAGCCGGCCACCGGAACGGTGGAGGCGAACTCGGCGTAGCACAGCGCGGCGAGCGCGCACACGACTCCGGCGACCACGAAGGCCAGGGCCACGGCGGGCCCGGCGTTGTTCTTGGCGACCGTGCCGGTCAGTACGAAGATGCCGGTGCCGATGACGACGCCGATACCGAAGACGGTCAGGTCCAGCGCCGACAGGGATTTCTTGAGCGCGTGCTCCGGCTCCTCCGTGTCACGGATGGACTGCTCGATCTTCTTCGTCCTGAAGAGGGTGTTGCTCACGGGGACCTCCCACGCTTGTCGTCCTCGACATGATCGAGAGGGGGCGTACTGCGTATGCCCCGACATGGGCGATTTCACGCGGATGGGCCGGTTCCACTACTGCAACGAGTGGTGGAACCGGCCCATTCGGCGGAGTCCGCGGAATGCGCCGCGTCAGTCGCGTGCGGCCTCCACCTGGTCCACCTCGGCGCCCGCGCCGTCGTACTTGCCGTCGTACTTGCCGTCGAGCTTGGCGACCAGGCCGGTGACCTGGCGGGCGATGTCGGGCGCGGTGAGCCCGATCTCGGCCATGACCTCGGCGCGGGAGGCGTGGTCGAGGAAGCGCGACGGGATGCCGAAGTCGCGCAGCGGTACGTCGACGCCGGCGTCGCGCAGGGCCTGGGCGACGGCGGAGCCGACGCCGCCGACGCGCGAGTTGTCCTCGACGGTGACGACCACGCGGTGCCGCTCGGCGAGCGGGGCCATGGCCTCGTCGACGGGCTTGACCCAGCGCGGGTCGACCACGGTGGTGGAGATGCCCTGCTTGTTCAGCAGGCCGGCCACCTCCAGGCACATCGGCGCGAGGGCGCCGACGGAGACCAGGAGCACGTCGGGAGTGTCGGCGCCCGGGGCGCGCAGCACGTCCATGCCGCCGACGCGGCCGACGGCCGGTACGGCGGGGCCGACGGCGCCCTTGGAGAAGCGGACCACGGTCGGCGCGTCGTCCACCTCGACGGCCTCGCGCAACTGGGCGCGGACCTGGTCGGCGTCGCGCGGGGCGGCGAGGCGCAGGCCGGGGACGACCTGGAGGATCGACATGTCCCACATGCCGTTGTGGGAGGCGCCGTCGGTGCCGGTGACTCCGGCGCGGTCCAGCACGAACGTCACGCCGCACTTGTGCAGGGCCACGTCCATCAGCACCTGGTCGAAGGCGCGGTTGAGGAAGGTGGCGTACAGGGCGAAGACCGGGTGGACGCCGCCGTGCGCGAGGCCGGCCGCGGAGACCGCGCCGTGCTGTTCGGCGATGCCGACGTCGTAGACGCGGTCGGGGAAGGCCTTGGCGAACTTGTCGAGGCCGACCGGCTGGAGCATGGCGGCGGTGATGGCGACGACGTCCTCGCGCTCCTTGCCGAGCTTGAGCATCTCCTCGCCGAAGACGGACGTCCAGTCGGCGCCGGAGGTGGAGATCGGCAGGCCCGTGTCGGGGTGGATCTTGCCGACGGCGTGGAAGCGGTCGGCCTCGTCCGCCAGGGCGGGCTGGTAGCCGCGGCCCTTCTCGGTGAGGCAGTGCACGATCACCGGGCCGCCGAAGCGCTTGGCGCGGGTGAGGGCGGACTCCAGGGCCTCGAGGTCGTGGCCGTCGATCGGGCCGACGTACTTCAGGCCGAGGTCCTCGAACATGCCCTGCGGGGCGATGAAGTCCTTCAGGCCCTTCTTGGCGCCGTGCAGGGTGTCGTAGAGGGGGCGGCCGACGACCGGGGTGCGCTCCAGGAGGTCCTTGCCGCGGGCCAGGAAGCGCTCGTAGCCGTCGGTGGTGCGCAGGGTCGCCAGATGGTTGGCGAGGCCGCCGATGGTGGGCGCGTAGGAGCGCTCGTTGTCGTTGACGACGATGACGAGGGGCCGGTCCTTGGCGGCGGCGATGTTGTTCAGCGCCTCCCAGGCCATGCCGCCGGTGAGGGCGCCGTCGCCGATGACGGCGACCACGTGGTCGTCGCGCTGAAGGACCTGGTTGGCCTTGGCGATGCCGTCGGCCCAGCCGAGGACGGTGGAGGCGTGGCTGTTCTCGATGACGTCGTGCTCGGACTCGGCCTGCGCGGGGTAGCCGGACAGGCCGCCCTTCATCTTCAGCCTGGAGAAGTCCTGGCGGCCGGTGAGCAGCTTGTGCACGTAGGACTGGTGGCCCGTGTCCCAGAGCACCTTGTCCTTCGGCGAGTCGAAGACGCGGTGGAGGGCGAGGGTGAGTTCCACCACGCCGAGGTTGGGGCCGAGGTGGCCGCCGGTCTTGGACACGGCGTCGACGAGGAAGGTACGGATCTCCTCGGCCAGCCGGCCCAGCTCTTCCAGGCTGAGCCGGTCCAGATCGCGCGGTCCCGTGATGCGGGTCAGCAGCGGCACCCGTGCCTCCTTGCAGTAGAGCTGTTGCCGGGCTCGTCGAGTCTAATGTTCCGCTCTGGCGGAACGTGTCCGGGCGGTGCGTCGTACGTCACGCGTTCGGCCTTACCCACTGGTGGACCGTTCTACGACATCCGCGTCGGGGTGCCCGGCTTGGGGACACCTTTACCCGCGTGGTCCAGTCCACGCGGCGCACGATGTCAGCGCGGTGCCGGCACGGCGGCCGGGCCGGGTGACGCCCCGGCCTCGTGAATTGGTCTAGTCCCATCTTGGTCCAGACCATTGCTTTCCCCGGTGTTCCGGCGATATCCCCGTACCCGTCAACATCCCAGCACCGCAAGGGAATCGGCGTTCCACCACACACACCGGGACTGACATGAGACGCATGCGTTCCATCCGCGCGGCCCTCACCGCGGCCGTCACCACCGCCGCCGCGGCGGCCCTCGCCCTGTCGGGCACCGGCCCGGCCCAGGCGGCGACCCCGCTGCCGGACCGTGTCTTCGCGCCGTACTTCGAGGCCTGGACCGGCGAGAGCCCCGCCGCCCTGGCCGCGCAGTCGGGCGCCAAGCACCTGACCATGGCCTTCCTCCAGACGGCGACCCCGGGCTCCTGCACGCCGTACTGGAACGGCGACACCTCGATGCCGGTCGCCCAGTCGACCTTCGGCGCCGACTTCGACACCATCCAGGCGGCCGGCGGCGACGTCATTCCCTCGTTCGGCGGTTACACGGCCGACACCACCGGTACCGAGATCGCCGATAGCTGCACCGACGTACAGCAGATCGCCGCGGCCTACGAGAAGGTGATCACCACCTACGACGTCACCCGGCTCGACATGGACATCGAGATCGACGCGCTGGACAACACGGCGGGCATCGACCGCCGCAACAAGGCCATCAAGCTGGTCCAGGACTGGGCCGCCGACAACGGCCGCGACATCGAGATCTCCTACACGCTGCCCACGACCACCCGCGGCCTGGCGGGCAACGGCGTCGCCCTGCTCGAGAACGCGGTGCACAACGGCACCAGGGTCGACGTCGTGAACCTCATGACGTTCGACTACTACGACAACCAGCCGCACGACATGGCCCAGGACACCCGGACGGCGACCCAGGGTCTGCACGACGTGCTGGCCCGGCTCTACCCGGACAGGTCCTCCGCCGAGCTGTGGCACATGATCGGCGTCATCGAGATGATCGGCGTCGACGACTTCGGACCGGCGGAGACCTTCACCCTGGACAACGCCCGCACGGTCTACGACTGGGCGCTGGAGCGGGGCATCAACACGCTCTCCTTCTGGGCGCTCCAGCGCGACAACGGCGGCTGTCCGGGCGGCGCGGCGGCCGACAACTGCTCCGGCATCCAGCAGAACACCTGGGACTTCTCGCACATCTTCGCGCCGTTCACCAGCGGCAGCACCGCGCCGGAGAACGACTTCTCCCTGTCCGCCACCCCGGCATCCGGCACGGTGACCGCGGGCGCCTCGGCCACCACCACCGTGCGGACCGCGGTGAAGACCGGTGAGGCGGAGACGGTCGCCCTCGGCGTGAGCGGGGCACCGGCCGGGGTCACGGCGTCGCTCAGCCCCTCCTCCGTGACGGCCGGCGGCTCCTCGACGCTCACCCTCGACACGACCGCACAGGCCGTCTCGGGGACGTACGACGTCACCGTCACCGGCACCAGCCCGTCCGGCAGCCACAGCACGACGTACTCCCTCACCGTCACCGGTGGCGACGGCGACCAGTGCGCGGCCGCGCCGTGGGCCTCGGGCACCGTCTACACCGGCGGGCAGCAGGTCTCCCACGCGGGGCACACCTGGAAGGCCAAGTGGTGGACGACGGGCGAGGAGCCCGGGACCACCGGCCAGTGGGGCGTCTGGCAGGACCTCGGCGCCTGCTGAGTACCGCGCGGCAGGGCGCGACAGAGCACGACAGCCCGGTCACGAGCACGCGAACGACAAAGCGGTCCGCCCGCCCGCCGGGACTCGGCAGGGCGGGCGGACCGTGGTCGGCCGTACGACAGGAGCTACGCGCGGCCGGCCGTCCGCTGCGTCTTGCGGGTGATCGCGTCGATGACGACCGTCGCAAGGAGCACGCCACCGGTGATCATGTACTGGACCGGCGAGGCGATGCCCTGCAGGGCGAGGCCGTACTGGATCGAGATGATGACCATCACACCGAGCAGCGCGTTCCAGGTGCGGCCGCGACCACCGAACAGGGACGTGCCGCCGATCACGGCCGCGGCGATGACGTTCATCAGGAACTCGCCGGTGCCCGCGCCCTGGTTGGCGGCGGCGATCTTCGAGGCCACGAAGAGGCCGCCGATCGCGGCGAAGCCGCCGGCGATCGCGAAGACCGAGATCCGGATCAGTTCCACGTTGATACCGGCGCGGCGGGACGCCTCGACACTGCCGCCGAGCGCGAAGATCTTGCGACCGTAGGCGGTGCGGCGCAGGACGAAGTCCGTGAGCAGCAGGAACGCCAGGAAGATCACCACGGCCAGGGGCAGGCCCTTGTACTGGTTGAAGACGATCGCCACGACGAAGGCCAGGATCGCGAGCAGCACCGTGCGCACGATGGTCTCGTTCAGCGGCCGGGACGGCACCCCGGCGGCCGCGCGGCGGCGGTTGTCGAAGAACGCGCTGAGGAAGTACCCCGCGGTCACGACGATCGCCAGGCCGTAGGCGGCGGCCACGTCGCTGAAGTAGTAGCTGGTCATCTTGACGACGATGCCCTCGGAGTCGAGGTTGATCGTGCCGTTGCTGCCCAGGATCTGCAGCATGAAGCCCTGCCAGAACAGCAGTCCGGCCAGCGTCACGGCGAAGGCCGGCACGCCGATGCGGGCGAAGAAGAAGCCGTGGATGGCACCGGCCGCGGTGCCGGTGAGGACGGCCAGCACCAGGGCGAGCCATTCGTTCATCCCGTGCGTGACGCTCAGCACCGCGAAGGTGGCGCCCGCGACACCGCTGACCGAGCCGACCGACAGGTCGATCTCGCCGAGCAGCAGGACGAAGACGATACCGACGGCGATCATGCCGGTGCCGACCATGGCGACCGACATGTCGGAGAAGTTGCCGGCCGTGAGGAAGTTGGAGTTCAGGCTGGTGAAGATGGCCCAGATGACCAGCAGTCCGACGACGACCGGTATGGACCCGAGGTCACCGGCCTTCATCTTCCGCTTGAACTCGCCGAGGTAACCCGCGAAGCCCTGCTCGCGCACCAGCAGCCGCGGGTCGACCGCGGTGGCCGCGCCGGAGGCCGCGGCGGGGTTCTCCACCACCTCGTCGGCGGCGGGGGTGGAGGTCTTGTCGATGCTCACTTCTTGATCTCCCCATTCGCGCGTGCCGCTCGACGGGTCACGGCGTTCTCCGTGGCGCCCGTGATGGCGGAGATGATCTCTTCCTGGGAGGTCGACTTGACCTCGAAGATGCCGTTGTTGCGCCCGAGGCGCAGCACGGCGACCTTGTCGGCGACCGCCTTGACGTCGGCCATGTTGTGGCTGACGAGAATGACGGCGTGGCCGCGCTCGCGCAGCCGCTCGACGAGGTCGAGGACCTGCGCGGTCTGCTCGACGCCGAGGGCGGCGGTGGGCTCGTCGAGGATGACCAGCTTGGGCTCGCCGAGCATGGACCGGGCGATCGCCACGACCTGGCGCTGACCGCCGGAGAGCGAGGCGATCGGGATGCGGACGCTGGGGATGCGGATGGACAGCGTGTCAAGGAGCTCGCGGGAGCGGCGCTCCATCTCCACCTCGTCCAGGACGCCGCGCCTGCGGATCTCCCGGCCCAGGTAGAGGTTGCCGACGACGTCGATGTTGTCGCACAGCGCGAGGTCCTGGTAGACGGTCGCGATGCCGAGACTCTGGGCGTCGTGCGGCCTGTTGATCGAGACGGACCCGCCGTCCCACTCGATGGCGCCCTCATCGATGGGGTGCACGCCGGCGATCGTCTTGACCAGCGTGGACTTTCCGGCGCCGTTGTCGCCCACCAGGGCGACCACCTCACCGGCGTGGACCTCAAGCTCTACGTCGGTGAGCGCCTGGACGGCACCGAATCGCTTGGAGACCCCGCGCAACGCCAGCACGGGCGTAGCGGACACGTGAACCATCTCCTTCGCCGCCTGACCCGGCGGGAGGTTGTGCAGAACGTTTTCTGGGGGGGTGTTCCGTCCGGCGCCCCGCGCGTAGCTTGCGGGGCTGGTGGGCGCGGAGCGCCGGAGGAGCTGGGGCGGCCGGTCCCGGACGCTCACGCGGCGCGGGACGCGGGTCCGCTTACTTGAGTTACTTGAGGCCGATCTTGTCGCAGGCGGCCTTGTACTTGTCGGTGCAGATTTCGTCGAGCGTGTAGAAACCTTCCTTGATGACGGTTTCCTTGATGTTGTCCTTGGTCAGCGACACGACCGGGACGAGAACCGCGGGGACGTCCTTGGTCGTGGCGCTGTCGACCTTGTCCTTGGCGATGGAGTCGAGGGACTCGCCCTTGGCGAGCGCGACGGCCATCTCGGCCGCGACCTCGGCCTCCTGCGGGTAGGACTTGAAGACGCTCATGTACTGCTCACCGGTGACGATGCGCTGCACGCCCGCGAGTTCGGCGTCCTGGCCGGTGACCGGGATGTTGTTGATGCCGGCCCGCTTCAGGGCGGTGATGGAGCCGCCCGCCATGCCGTCGTTGGCGGAGTAGACGCCGTCGATGTTGTCCTTGCCGAGGGCGGAGATGGCCGCCTGCATGTTGGCGTTGGCGTTGGCCGGCTTCCACTCCTTGGTGTCGTACTCGCGGCCGATCTTCACCTTGCCGTCGAGGACGGAGTGGGCGCCCTCCTTGAACTGGGCGGCGTTCGGGTCCGTGGAGGAACCGTTCATCATGACGATCTGACTGTCCTTGGCCTTGTCGCCCAGCGCCTCCAGGAGCGCCTTGCCCTGTGTCTCGCCGACGGTGACGTTGTCGAACGAGGTGTAGGCGTCGATCGGGCCCTCGGCCAGGCGGTCGTAGGCGACGACCTTGATGCCGGCTTCGTGGGCCTTCTTCACCGAGCCCGCGATGGCCTTGAAGTCCACCGCGTCCACGATCAGCACGTCCACCTTGTTGGTGATCATCGTGTCGACCTGCTGGTTCTGCAGGCTGGCGTCCTGCTTGGCGTTGGCGTAGACGACCTCGCCCTTGTTGTTCGTGAGGTCCTTGACCTTCTTCTCGATCAAGGGCTTGTCGAACTTCTCGTAGCGCGCGGTCTGGTTCTCGGGAAGGAGCAGACCGACCTTGATGTCGTCGCCCTTCTTCGCCGCCGAGTCGGACGAGTCGTTGTCGTCGGACTCCGCGGCACTGCCACAGGCGGCGAGCGAGACAGCCATGGCACCGGCGGCAACAGCAACGGCGGCACGACGCATACGCTTGTTCACTTCAGAAACCTCCCTGACGAGGCCGCGTCGTTGCGGCCGAGGTGGCTGGAAGTCAACTCGGCCGCAGGTGCGACGTCAAGAAGTAAATCCTTAACGAGATGACAACGGTGCCATCCGTGCTCTAAGTGAAGGCAGGCGCAGCCGCCGGCAGAGCGCCGGTCACAGTTCCGTCCAAAAGGGTCGAATCGCCCATCTCGCTCAGCGCGAGGGCGAGCGCCCCCAGCACCTCCGCACGGCCCCCAAGAGCCCCGGGAAGCACGGAGAGTTGACGCGCCGCGCTGGGGATGGCGTAGCGCCCGACGGACTCTCTTATCGGTCCGAGCACCAGCTCCCCCGCCTCGGCGAGATCGCCGCCGAGGACGACTCGGCTCGGGTTGAGCAGGTTGCAGAGGTTGGCGACTCCACTGCCGATGTGGCGGCCGACGTCGGCGATCACCCGACGGCAGCCCGGGTCACCGTCCCGCGCCAGCCGCACGACGCCCTCCATCGTCAGACCGGTGCCGTGGCTCGGCTGGAGGAGCGGAAGCACATAGCGTGCTGCCGCGAACGTCTCCAGGCAACCCCGGTTTCCACAACGGCAGACGGGACCGGCCTCATCGAGGGTGATATGCCCGATTTCTCCCGCTGTGCCGCCCGGACCGCGATAGATCTTGCCGTTGATCACCAGGCCCGCGCCGACACCGCTGGCGACCTTGATGTACGCCAGGTCCCGCACCCCCCGGCCGCTGCCCCAGACGAGCTCGCCCAGGGCACCGAGGTTGGCGTCGTTGTCCACGTGCACCGGCACGCCGAGCCGCCCCCGCAGCTCCTCGGCGGGCCGGGTGCCGCCCCAGCCGGGCAGGATGGCGGTCGAGCCCAGCGTCCCGGACTCCACGTCGATCGGTCCCGGCACGCCCAGGCCCACCCCGGCGACCTTGGCGCGGTCCACGCCGGTGGCCGCGATCAGCCTGCTGACCAGTTGTTCCGCCCGGTCGAAGCCCTGTGCCGCGGACGCGTCGACGTCCAGTGGCTCGGACTCCTCGGCGAGCACCTGGTGGGCGAGGTTGCCGACCGCGACGCGCAGGTGGGTGTGCCCGAAGTCCACGCCGATGACAATGCCCGCGTCCCCCCTCAGCGAGACGCTGCGAGCCCGCCGGCCGCCCGCCGAGGTGGGCGTGACCTCGACCGTCCCGCCTTCCTTCAGTTCCCGGACGATGTTCGAGACCGTGGCCGCGGACAGTCCCGTCGTCCTCGCGATCTCCGCCTGCGTGAGCGAACCGGCGAGCCGTACCGCTCGTACGACCCGTTCCAGGTTGGCTCGGTGCAGCGACGACTGCGACCCGGGAGTCTCCATTGACTCTCACCCTCATCCCTGGGTCCGCGTCACCCTGCGTGATGCGGACCTTGTACAAGATATGAACCCCAAACTCCGCTGAATCGCCCAGTGGCGTCAAGTCCTTGACAGAAATCGGTTCCAGGCCGTGTCCACGGCCGACCATCGGCGGTACGCCACAGGGGTCCGGCCCCGGAGAGCTGTCTCCGGGGCCGGACCCCTGCATACGACGGGTGGAGCGGCGGCGAGCGTCAGCGGAAGGTGCCCTGCGACACCGAACCGGCGATCCGCCGCTGGAAGAGGCAGTACACGACCAGTACGGGGACCACCGTGACCACGATCGCCGCGAACAGCGCGCCGTAGTCGATGTCGTAGACCTGCGAGGACGCGTAGGCGGCCATGCCCTGGGTGAGGACCCACTTGTCCTGGTCGGTGTTGAGCGCCACCGGCAGCAGGAACTGGTTCCACAGGCCCAGGAAGTTGAAGATCGCCACCGCCGCCATGCCCGGACGGGCCATCGGCAGCATCACCTGGAAGAACGCCCGCCAGTCCCCGGCACCGTCGATCAGCGCGGCCTCGTACACGTCGTGCGGCAGCGACCGGAAGAACGAATAGAGGAAGAACATCGTGAACGGCAGCGCGAACGCGACATAGGTGAGGATCAGTCCGAGACGCGTGTTCAGCAGTCCGAGGTTCTGCAACTGGAAGAAGAGCGGAACGATCGCCAGGAAGACCGGGAAAGTCAGACCGGCGAGCATCACGTAGTAGATAAGCCGGCGGCCGGGGAACTCGAACCGGGCGAGAACGTAGGCGCACATCGCGCCGAGCAGCATCACCAGGATCAGTGCCGAGACCACGACGATCACGGAATTCAGGAAGTACTTCCCGATGTTCGCGTCGGTCCACGCGTTCGCGTAGTTCTCGATCCGCCAGTGATCCGGCAGCGAGAACGGCGACGAAAGGATCTCGCTGGTCGATTTGAACGACGAGATCAGCACCCACAGCATGGGCACGATCACGATCACGGACCACAGGATCAACAGGGCGTGCGAGATCGCCGCGAATCTGCGGTCGCTGCTCGCGGAGACGCGCGTCAGCTTCCGGTCGCTCGCCGGTTTCCGGTCACTGTCCGGCTTCCGGTCGGCGATAATGGCGCTCACCGTGCACCTCCCTTGGCTGCGGCACGCCGAGCCCTGGACCCAGGTGCTTTCCTCTTGCTCTCGCCCTCGCCGCCGCCCGTGAGGCGGTTGACGAGGAACACCAGCGCCGCGAACACCAGGGTGACGACGGCGAGGACGACGCCCATCGCGGTGGCGTAGCCGAACTGCTGCTTGGCGAAAGCGACGTTGAACAGACGCTGGCTGATCGTCAGGGTCGAGTTGGCCGGGCCGCCGTTCGGCACCATCGCCTGGACGTAGACGAACGCGTCGAGGGCGGCGATGCCCAGGTAGATGTACGCCGTCTGCACGCTGTCCCGGATCGCCGGCAAGGTGAGCGAGATCGTGGTGCGCAGCCGGCCGGCCCCGTCGATCCTCGCCGCCTCGTACAGCTCGGCGGGAACGCCCTTGATCGCGGCGATGAAGAGCACCGCGTAGAACCCGACGAGCCCCCAGACGATGACGAACATCAAGGCCGGCATCGCGGTCGCCTTCTCGCCCAGCCACGCGAACGCGTCGAACTGGTCGAGGCCGAGGCCGGTGAGGACGCCGTTGAGCAGGCCGGCGTTCGGGTCGAACATCTGCGCCCAGATCAGGCCGACGATGATCGCCGGCACGACGTAGGGGAAGAACGAGATGATCCGGTAGAACGAGGCTCCCCGGATCCCTCGGACGGGGCCCTTGCTGGGCCCTCCCAGGGTGACGGCCACGGCGACCCCGAGGGCGAGCGTCAGCGTCACCAGCGGCACGAAGACCGCGAGGAGTGTGATGTTGCGCAATGCCTTCAGGAAGATGTCGTCCTGGAACATCTTCGTGAAGTTGTCGAAGCCGACGAAGTTGTAGTCCGGGCTGAAGCCGCGCCAGTCGGTCATCGCCCAGAAGATCGCCTGGCCGAACGGGATCAGGACGAAGATCACGAAGATGGCCAGCGGGACACCGAGGAACGCGAGGAAGAACGTCACCCGGTCGAACGTGAGCTTGCGGCGCCGTGGCCGCCCGCCGCGAGCGGCCGGCTGGGGCCGGCGGCTCGCGGCGTCGGAGGTGGTGATGTTGTCTTTCATCGCTGTACTAGCTGATCTTGATCTTGTCGATGGAGTCGTCTTCCAAGACCTTGTCGGAGATCTTCTGCAGGGCCTCGGTGAGGCCCTTGCGGTCGAGGTCACCGGCGAGGAACGAGTTCCACGGCACCAACTGGTCGGTATTCATGCCGTATGCCTCGACGAACCTCCTCATGTCGTAGATGTTGTCGCCCGCGGCCTCGAGCATCCCCGTCTGGGAGACGAGAGCGGCCGATCCGAAGCCGTCGGCGGGCACGGTGCCCTTGACCACCGTCGGGGCCAGCTTTGTCTTGGAGAAGTTGGCGGCAGCCTTCTCGGACAGCATCGCCCGCAGCACTTCCTTGCCGCCGGCCGGGTTCTTGCCCTGCTTGGGCACGATGAACGGCTCGCCCGCTGCGGCGTGGAGCGACTCGTAGGGCAGCTTCGGCTTGTCCGTGAGCGTCATCTCCGGGAACCCGGTCATCTGGAAGTCCTTCTTGGTGGCCTTCTTCATCTCGTTCTCGATCCAGCCACCGGACGGGTAGAGCAGCGCCTTCTGGTCGTTGCTCCAGATCGCCTGCGCCTTCTGGAACTGGGTGCCGGAACCGCCGGGGACGAACATCTTCTCCTTGATCATGGTCTCCATGACCTTGAGGACGCCCTGGATGGCCGGATGCGACCAGGCGCCCTTCTCGAGATTGCCGAGAGCGAGCCGGACCTCGTCACCGCCCTCCTTGATCGCTGAGGCGAACAGCATCGTCTGGTAGTAGGTCGCGGCTTCCTTGCCGTGGACGAAGAGGTACTTGCCCTTCTTCTTCGCCTTCTGGCCGAGGTCGAGCGCCTCGTCCCAGGTCTTCGGCGGGGTCCAGCCGTTGTCCTCGAAGAGCGTCTTCGAGTACCAGACGCCGTACACCGTCATCACGTACCGGAGCGCGACGAACTTGCCGTTGTACGTTCCGGGGGCCTTGACGCCGGGATAGACGATGTCGGCGATCTTCTTGTCTTCGTAGGTGTTGGCCTCGAAGAGGTCGTCGAGCTCCTCCAGCTGATCGAGGATGCCGAGGAAGCCGATCTGGTCCTCACCGGAGTTGTCGATGAGGTCCGGCGGGTTGCCGCCGACGAAGCGGGGCTGGAGCTGGGGGGCGATGTCGACGACCGGCTTGACCTGGACCTTGAGGCCCTTGACGTGGCTGCCGAGCACCTGGTTGGTGTAGTCGACGTAGTCGGTGCCGTAGCCGCCGTCGAAGATGGCCGCTTCGACGGTGGAGTTCGCGGCGACACCGAACGGGTTCTTGGCGCTCTTCTCGCCCTTCGGGCCGCCGTCGCCGTCGTTGTCGCTGCTGGAGGGAGAGCCACACGCGACCGCGAACGAGCCCATCGCCGCGGTGGCGATGGCCCCGCGCAGGAGCGTCCGCCTGTCAAGAGAACCGGCACGGATGGTCATCTTTGCATCCTCACTGATCGATTGGTTCTGTGCGGGTGTGCTGCGTGTGCGGCGGCCGTGGCCGGACCGGTCCTGCGCCGGCCGCACGTGAGGCGTTGTCGCCGTCGGCTCGGAGCCGCGGTGGGGCGCCGATGATCAGCTGAGCGATGCCGGCACAACAGTCGCCGAGGGCGGAGCGGCGGTCGCGCTCCGCCTGATCAGATCGCGATGGCCCACACCGGTGGTGGATCCCATGCTCAAGTCCTCGCCTTCTCCAGGACTCAGGCGGTGAACCGGATCCTCCCCGGTACCGCGTTCGGGTCAAGCTGGGTTGTGCAGGAAGTGCGGCCGTACAAGGTCGGGGGCGGTGAAGATGCCCCGGATTGCCGACAGGTATAGTCCACTTTCCGTCAGCGGAGCAAGATCGAATGCAAGGTTGGCGGTACGTCTTTTCCGAGTTGAGACCTCCCGGAAATATGACCGGCCTGTGCACCGCATGCCGTAGGAATCCCTGGCATAAGCCCCGAACACCACATCCAACACCCTTGACATCACATGCCACTTGACCCCTACTGGTCCTTGCGCAGTCGAATTGACAACGTTGTCCCCAGCGCAGGGAGGGTGGCCAGGCCATGGAATACAGAGTTCGGCACAGATGGGGTCCGGCGGTCGTGATGACGACCGCCTTCGCTTTGGCGGTGGGTTCACAGGGGGCGGCGGTCGCACTGCCGGACGCGCCCGCGAAGGCCGACCGCTCGTTCACGTCCTCCTTCGAGGCCGACGACCCGGCTCCGGACTGGGTCGACACCGTGGACACCGACGCGGACGGCGACAAGCGGTCCTCGGGCGTGGACGGCGGCTACAGCACCGGCATACCGGGCAACGTCACCGAACACGTCACCGAGGTGCGGGCCAGCGCCGAGAACACGGGCGGCGGGGAGGTCAAGGAGAACCTCGCCGACAACGAGCCGACCACCAAGTGGCTGACCTTCGCGCCGACCGGCTGGGTCGAGTTCGACCTGGACGCCCCGACGAAGATCGCCAAGTACGCCCTCACCTCCGCCAACGACCACCCCGAACGCGACCCCCGGGACTGGACGCTGAAGGGCTCGGCGGACGGCGAGACCTGGCAGACGCTGGACACCCGCTCCGGTGAGACGTTCGAAGACCCGTTCACGACAAAGACGTACGACCTCGCCGAGGCCGCCGAGTTCCAGCACTTCAGGCTGGAGATCACCAAGAACAACGGTGCGGGCGACGCGCTCCAGCTCGGCGACGTCCAGCTCGCCACCGACGACACCGAGACCCCCGCCCCCGAGGACATGCTGTCCTTCGTCGACGAGGGCCCCACCAGCTCGCCCACCGCGAAGGCCGACGTCGGCTTCACCGGCACGCACGCGCTGCGCTACGCGGGCCGGCACACCGCGGACGGCCGGGCCTACTCGTACAACAAGGTCTTCGACGTCGACGTCAGGGTCGACCGGCGCACCGAGCTGTCCTACAAGATCTTCCCGTCGATGGCGGACGGCGACCTCGACTACGACGCCACGAACGTCTCCGTCGACCTCGCCTTCACCGACGGCACCTACCTGAGCGACCTCAAGGCCACCGACCAGCACGGGTTCCCGCTGACGCCGCGCGGTCAGGGCGACGCCAAGATCCTCTACGTGAACCAGTGGAACAGCGTCCGGTCGGGCATCGGCTCGGTCGCGGCCGGCAAGACCGTCGACCGGATCCTGGTGGCGTACGACTCCCCCAAGGGCCCGGCGAAGTTCCGCGGCTGGCTGGACGACGTGGAAATCGAGCGGGCCAAACGCGAGCGCCCCAAGGCCCACCTGTCCGACTACGCGCTCACCACCCGCGGCACCAACTCCAGCGGCAGCTTCTCGCGCGGCAACAACTTCCCCGCGACCGCCGTGCCGCACGGCTTCAACTTCTGGACGCCGGTGACCAACGCCGGTTCGCTGAGCTGGATCTACGAGTACGCGCGCGGCAACAACGACGACAACCTGCCCACCCTGCAGGCGTTCGGCGCGAGCCACGAGCCGAGCCCGTGGATGGGCGACCGGCAGACCTTCCAGGTGATGCCGTCGGCCGCGTCCGGCACCCCGGACACCGGCCGGGACGCCCGCGAGCTGGCCTTCCGGCACGAGAACGAGACCGCCAGGCCGTACTACTACGGGGTGCGGTTCGAGAACGGCCTCAAGGCCGAGATGGCGCCGACCGACCACGCGGCGATGATGCGCTTCACCTACCCGGGTGACGACGCGAGCGTGATCTTCGACAACGTCGAGGACAAGGGCGGCCTGACCCTGGACAAGGAGAACGGCACCTTCACCGGCTACTCGGACGTCAAGTCCGGCGGCTCCGCGGGCGCCACCCGCCTCTTCGTCTACGGCGAGTTCGACAGCAAGGTCACCGGCGGCGACTCCGCCGGCGTCACGGGCCACCTGAGCTTCGACGCCGGCCGGGACCACACCGTGACGATGCGCATCGCCACCTCGCTGATCGGCGTCGACCAGGCGAAGGACAACCTGCGCCAGGAGATCCCCAAGCGGGCCTCCTTCAACAAGGTCAAGCGCGACGCCCAGAAGCAGTGGGACAAGATCCTCCGCAAGGTCGAGGTCGAGGGCGCCACGCAGGACCAGCTCACCACGCTCTACTCCAGCCTCTACCGGCTGTACCTGTACCCGAACTCGGGCCACGAGAAGGTCGACGGGAAGTACAAGTACGCCTCCCCGTTCTCCAAGGCGGTCAAGGAGAACACCCCGACCGAGACCGGCGCCAAGATCGTGGACGGCAAGGTCTACGTCAACAACGGCTTCTGGGACACGTACCGGACCACCTGGCCCGCGTACTCCTTCTTCACCCCCTCCCAGGCCGGTGAGATGGTCGACGGCTTCGTGCAGCACTACAAGGACGGCGGCTGGACCTCGCGCTGGTCCTCCCCGGGCTACGCGGACCTGATGACCGGCACCTCGTCCGACGTGGCCTTCGCGGACGCCTACGTCAAGGGCGTCGACTTCGACGCGAAGTCGGCGTACGACGCGGCCGTCAAGAACGCCACCGTCGTGCCGCCGTCCTCGGGCGTGGGCCGCAAGGGCATGGAGACCTCGCCGTTCCTCGGCTACACCTCGACCGAGACGCACGAGGGCATGTCGTGGGCGCTGGAGGGCTACCTCAACGACTACGGCATCGCCAAGATGGGCGAGAAGCTCTACAAGGAGACCGGCGAGAAGCGGTACAAGGAGGAGTCGGCGTACTTCCTCAACCGCGCCCAGGACTACGTCAACATGTTCGACTCGAAGGCCGGCTTCTTCCAGGGCAAGGACCTGGCGGGCAACTGGCGCGTGGACTCGGACAAGTACGACCCGCGCGTGTGGGGCTACGACTACACCGAGACCAACGGCTGGGGCTACGCCTTCACCGCCCCGCAGGACAGCCGCGGCCTGGCCAACCTGTACGGCGGCCGGGACGGCCTCGCCGACAAGCTCGACGAGTACCTCTCCACCCCGGAGACGGCCTCCCCGGACCTGAAGGGCTCCTACGGCGGTGTCATCCACGAGATGACCGAGGCGCGGGACGTCCGCATGGGCATGTACGGGCACTCCAACCAGGTCGCCCACCACGCCCTGTACATGTACGACGCGGCCGGTCAGCCGTACAAGACGCAGAAGAACGTCCGCGAGGTGCTGTCGCGGCTGTACACCGGCAGCGACATCGGCCAGGGCTACCACGGTGACGAGGACAACGGCGAGCAGTCGGCCTGGTTCCTCTTCTCCGCGCTCGGCTTCTACCCGCTGGTGATGGGCAGTGGCGAGTACGCCGTCGGATCCCCGCTGTTCACCAAGGCGACGGTCCACCTGGAGAACGGCCGCAAGCTGGTCGTCAAGGCCCCGAAGAACAGCACGAAGAACATCTACGTGCAGGGCCTCAAGGTCAACGGCAAGCGCTGGAACTCCACCTCGCTGCCGCACTCGCTGATCTCGAAGGGCGGCGTTCTGGAGTTCGACATGGGCTCCGAGCCGTCCTCGTGGGGCACCGGAAAGAACGCGGCGCCGCCGTCGATCACCAAGGACGACGAGGTGCCGACCCCGCGCGCCGACGCGATCACGGGCGAGGGCGCCCTGTTCGACAACACCTCGGCGACCGACGCGAACGTGACGTCGGTGGACCTGCCGGTGTCCGGCAAGGGCGCCAAGGCGGTCCAGTACACGCTGACCTCGTCGGCGGACCGCGCCAAGGCCCCGGCCGGCTGGAAGCTCCAGGGTTCGGCCGACGGCACGAAGTGGCGGACGCTGGACGAGCGCTCGGGTGAATCCTTCGCCTGGGACCGGCAGACGCGGGCGTTCTCGGTGAAGTCGCCGGGCTCGTACGCGAAGTACCGGCTGGTCCTGGACGGCGAGCACACGCTGGCGGAGGTGGAACTGCTGGCGTAGGCGACGGACGGACAAACGGGCGGCGGGTTCGGGCTTCGGCCGGAACCCGCCGCTCTCTCGTGCCGCCCCATTCCCCTGAGCCGACGCATGCACCAAAATGAGCGGGCGCCGTCGGCGGCCGCCGGGGGGGCGTCACGCATCGTCAGGGGGAACACATGCGGACCACCATCGGCAAACGGGTCACAGGTCTGGTCACGGGCGCGCTGCTGGCGGCGGGGGCGCTGTTCGCGACCGCCGCGCCGGCCCAGGCCTACAGCCCGGATCCCAGCGTCTCCACGTACTACCGCAACACCAGCAACTGCCCGTGCAGCGGCGGCACGCTCAGCGACCCGTTCGACGGCACCTACTTCGAACGCGACGCGGGCGGCTGGGCCGTCAAGATGGAGCTGAACGACGCGGGCTGGTTCATCGGCAAGGTCGAGTTCCACCCGGACGGCGAGAAGCTCTGGGTGTACGACACCAAGAACGACGGCGACGGGTTCTACGTGGCCGTCGGCTACTCGTCGGGGGGCTCGTACCACGACCTGGGCACCTTCTCGGCGCCGGGCACCTCGGCCACCGTGGACATGACGGTCAAGAACTTCAGCATCCCGGACGGCGCGTACGTGGACATCACGGTCTACGACGGTTCCGGCCGTTCCGACTACATCGACGCGGCGCGCGGCACCGGCGGCGCGGTCGCCTGACGCGTGGATGCCGCCGTCGACCCGGCCTGGCTGCCGGACGCTGCCTTCCGTGCGGTCGGCGTCCGGCGCACGCTGATCCGCGGGAGCGGGCCGCTCGCGGACACGGTGCGCGGCGAAGTGGCGGCGGCCTGCGAGCGGTTCGGGGGCGCGGTCGTACGGGAGGAGGCCCCGGCCGACCTGGTGCTGGAGCTGGCCGACGGGAGCGCGGACGGGAGCACCGGTGACTTCGGCGGCTTCGGCGGCTTCGGCGGCTTCGGCGGCTTCGGCGACGAGGGCTTCGCGTACGTCCGTGCGGGCGGCCGGGCCACCGTCACGGCGTCCGGCGGACGCGGGCTGCTGTACGGCCTGTTCCACGTCGTGCGGCTCGGCGAGGCGGCGTTCCGGGGCGGTCCTGCCCGCGAGGAGCACCGCCCGGCGCTCGCGCTGCGGATGCTGGACCACTGGGACAACGTGGCCGTGCACCCGGTGATGGGCCAGGTCGAGCGGGGCTACGCGGGCGGTTCGCTGTTCTGGGCCGACGGCCGGGCCCGCGACGACCTGGACCGGGTGCGGGCGTACGGCAGGCTGCTGGCGTCCTGCGGGATCAACGCGCTCTGCGTCAACAACGTCAACGTGCACGCGACCGAGGCGCGTCTGCTCACCGACCGGATGGGTGACGTGGCCGCGATCGCCGACGTGTTGCGTCCGTACGGCATCCGTACGCATCTGTCGGTCACTTTCGCCGCGCCGATGGTGCTGGGCGGGCTGCCCACCGCCGATCCGCTGGACGAGGCGGTGCGACGCTGGTGGGCGGAGGCGACGCGCCGGGTGTACGAGGAGATCGGCGACTTCGGCGGGTACGTCGTGAAGGCCGACTCGGAGGGGCAGCCCGGCCCGTTCGCCTACGGCCGCTCGCACGCCGACGGTGCGAACCTGCTGGCAGCCGCGCTGGAACCGTACCGCGGCACGGTCCACTGGCGGGCGTTCGTCTACGACCACCGCCAGGACTGGCGGGACCGGACGACGGACCGGGCCCGGGCCGCGTACGACCACTTCGTGCCGCTGGACGGAGGCTTCGCCGCGAACGCGGTGCTCCAGGTCAAGCACGGCCCGATGGACTTCCAGGTGCGCGAGCCGCTCTCGCCGCTGATCGGCGCGATGCCGGGCACCCGGCTCGCGGTGGAGGTGCAGGCCACGCAGGAGTACACCGGGCAGCAGCGGCACGTGTGCTGGCTGGGCCCGATGTGGAGCGAGGCGTTGCGGTTCCGCCCGGACGGCGAGGTGGACGTCGGGCGGCTGGCCGACGCCCTGGTGGCGGTGTCCAACGTGGGCGACGACCCGTTCTGGACCGGCCACCCGCTCGCCCAGGCCAACCTGTACACCTTCGGGCGGCTCGCCTGGGACCCGGCGGCGGACCCGCGGGCGGTCCTCGACGAGTGGATCGCGCTGACCCATCCGGGAACCGGGCGGCGGCTGGCCGAGGGCCTGCACGCGGTGCTCGACGGCTCCTGGTCGACGTACGAGAAGTACACCGCCCCGCTCGGCGTCGGCTTCATGGTGCAGCCGGGGCACCACTACGGGCCGAGCGTGGACGGCTACGAGTACAGCCCCTGGGGCACCTACCACTTCGCGGACCGCGACGGCGTCGGAGTGGACCGCGGCGCGGCGACCGGCACCGGGTACGCGGCCCAGTACGCCAAGCCCTGGGCGGAGCTGTACGAGTCCCTGGACACCTGCCCCGACGAACTGCTGCTGTTCTTCCACCACGTGCCCTACGGCCATGTGCTGCACAGCGGGAGGACCGTGATCCAGCACATCTACGACACCCACTTCGAGGGCGTCGAGGAGGCCGAGGAGGCCGGCCGGGTGTGGGCGGGCCTCGTGGACCTGGTGGACGCGGACCGGCACGCGCGCGTGGCGGAGCGGTTCGAGGAGCAGGTGCGCTCCGCCCGGGAGTGGCGCGACCAGGTCAACAGCTACTTCCTGCGCAAGTCCGGGGTGCCGGACGAACGAGGTCGGACGATCTGCTGAAGACGATCTACCGAAGGCGCAGGACCGCGACCCCGTGCGGGTCGAGGGTGAGCGGCTCGCCCCGGTCCGTGCGCCTGCCCGTGAGCAGGTCCTCGGCGGTGGCGTGGGCCGTCAGGCGGGCCGGCTCGGGGGCGTGGTTGAGGAGGAAGAGCAGGCGGGTGCCGTCGGGGGTGACCCGGTGCGCGGTCTCGACGGCGGCGTGGTCCGCGTGGGGGCCGACGAGGTCGTGCCGGGCGAGGACGCGGCGGACCACGTGGTCGACGCCCGGCTGGTCGAGGGCCGTGGCTACGTACCAGGCCTCGCCCGCGCCGACGCGGTGGCGGGTGACGGCCGGGGTGCCGGCGTAGAAGTCCGCGCCGTACGTGCCGACGGGCTCGGCGCCGCGGGGCCGCACGATCTCGAAGACGAGGCGTGCGCCGGCGGTGAGGTCGCCGAGACGGACGGGGTTGACCACGTCCTCGGGGCGGGCGTCCCACTCGTCGATCCGGATGCCCATCAGCGGGGCGAGCGGGCCGGGCACGTCGGCCGGGAAGGCGCGGTCGTGCTCGTCGCAGCGCGCGGTGAGGAAGGTGGCGAGGACGCTGCCGCCGCGCCGGACGAGGGCCTCCAGGCGGGCCGCGAGGTCGCCCTTGACCAGGTGGAGCACCGGGGCGAGGACCACGTCGTACGGCGTCAGGTCGGCCGTGACCGGGACGACGTCCACGTCGGCGCCGGCCTCGCGGGCGGCCCGGTAGTAGGCGTGCACGACGTCCGGGTAGCGGACCGGGCGGGAGGGCCCGTCGGAGATCTCCAGGGCCCACCAACTGTCCCAGTCGAAGAGCAGCGCGGTGCGGGCGGGAGTGCGGGCGCCGAGGGTGGTCGCGCCGAGATCGGACAGTTCCCGGCCCAGTTCGGCGACCTCCTGGAAGACGCGGGTGTCGTCGCGGCCGGCGTGGCCGACCACCGCGCCGTGGTACTTCTCGCAGGCGCCGCGCGAGGCTCGCAGTTGGAAGTAGAGGGCGGCGTCGGCGCCGTGCGCGATCGCCTGCCAGGTGGCCAGGCGCAGTTCGCCGGGGCGTCTGAGCGGGTTCACGTCGCGGCAGGCCGTGGTGGACGGCGTCTGCTCCATCAGCCAGAAGGGGGCGCCGTCCTTGAGGCCGCGTGTCAGGTCGTGCCCGAGGGCGGCCCGGGTGGGCGGGGCGTCCGGGGGCGGGTAGTTGTCCCAGGACGCGAAGTCGAGGTGGGGCGCCCAGCGGTGGTAGTCGAGGGGCCGGTACAGGCCCATGAGGTTGGTGGTGACGGGGGTGTCCGGGTCGTGCGCGCGGATCGCCTCCTTCTCGCCGAGGAAGCAGCCGAGCAGGGCGTCGGTGGTGAAGCGGTGGTAGTCCAGGGTGATGCCCTGGAAGGCGGTGTGGTCGGGTCCGCGCCAGTGCTCGGTGAGCGCGCTGGGCGGTTCGATCTGGTCCCAGTCGGTGTAGCGGTGCGACCAGAAGGTGGTCCACCAGGCGTCGTTGAGGGCGTCGAGGGTCTCGTACCGCGCGCGCAGCCAGGCGCGGAAGGCGTCGGCGCACAGGTCGCAGTAGCAGGCTCCGCCGTACTCGTTGTTGATGTGCCAGGCGAGCAGGGCGGGGTGGCCGGCGTAGCGCTCGGCGAGCCGGGCGGCGAGTGCGGTGGCCGCGCCGCGGTAGGCCGTTGAGGCGGGGCAGAAGTTGTGGCGCTGTCCGTAGCGGTGCCTGCGGCCCTCGAAGTCGGTCCGGTTGACCTCGGGGTGCCGTTTGGCGAGCCAGGGCGGGACGGCGGCGGTGCCGGTGGCCAGGCAGACGCGACGGCCATGGGTGGCGGCGCGATCGAGGACGCGGTCGAGGGTGGTGAAGTCGTACGTTCCCGGGTCGGGTTGGGTGAGGGACCAGGAGAAGACGCCGACGGTGAGGGTGTCGATGCCCGCCTTCGTGAACAGGCGGTGGTCCTCGGCCCAGGTGGCTTCCGGCCACTGCTCGGGGTTGTAGTCGCCGCCGTACGGGATCTTCGAGGTGCGGGGCGCTGTCATGCGGTGAACTCCTCCTGGGTCTCGGCGATCACCGGTCGGCTGCTGTGCAGCAGGGAGAGCAGCAGGGGCGCGGCCAGCAGGGCGGGCAGGGCCTCGGTCATGAGGGCGGTCAGGGCGGCGGCCAGGAGCAGCAGCGAGGCGGCGCCGAGGGTGGCGCGGCCGTGCCGGAGCAGGAAGTACGCGGCGAGGCGGGCGGTGTCGCGGGTGCGGAAGGTGAACAGGGAGGTGAGGACGAGGGCGTGCGCGCCCCACAGGAGACAACCGGCGCCCACGAGCGCGAGGAGCACCGCCCACCAGCCGGGCAGGCCGCTGGCGGTGAAGTGGGTGAGGGTGAAGGCGATGACGGTGAGCCAGGCCAGCAGCGGCGCCCACAGCCGCAGTGCGGGGAGGGCGCCCAGCCGCCAGCCGCGCAGGTAGGCGCGGGCCGGGTGGAGGTCGGTGAGGTCGGCGCTGCGGTGGTGCAGGGCGTACACGGCGGCGGACAGGGCCGGACCGAGGGGCAGCAGGCAGAGGGCGACGAGGGGGAGGTTGGCGGGGTCGGGCGCGAGCAGGAACAGTGGGGCGAGGCCGGGTGCGGCGGCCAGGAGCAGCAGGGCCTCGACGGTGAGCAGGGTGTGGATCAGCGCGGCGGCACGGGACAGCACACCGGTGCCGAAGTCGGCGACCCGCCCGACGCTCACGCGGGCACCCGCCCAACAGCCGACGCGGCGCTCACACCGGGGCCCGGCCCAGCAACCGGCACGACACCCACACCGGGCCCCGGCCCAGCAGGCAGCGCGGCGCTCACGCCACGCCCCCGCCCAACAGCCGACGCGGCACCCACACCACGCCCCCGCCCATCAACCGGCACGACACCCACACCGGGGCCCGGCCGAGCAGGCGGCACGGTGCTCACGCCGGGTCCCCGCCGAGTAGGCGGTGTTCGTCCCACCAGGGCGGGGTTTCGTCCTCGACGGGGCTCGCCTCGATGAAGGTGACCTCGTGCCGGGCGAGGGTGACCGGCAGGTCGACGCGGCCGTCCTCGACGGGCAGGGTCCGGTGGGTGCGGGCGGGTTCGGCGGCCTCGTGGAGGACGTCGAGCCGGTGGGGCCGGGGTGAGCGGGGGCTGCCCATGCGGCGCCAGGCGGTGTACGCGTTGCCGTGCTCCTCGTCCACGCTCAGGCGCCGGACGAACGCCTCGCCCGCCCCGCCGGCAGGGCCGACCGGCAGGGACAGCCGCAGCGCGTGCGCCTCCGGGCCGGGTGTGGCGCCGGACGGGTCGACGGGGGCCCAGGCGAGGACGGTGACCCGGCCGTCCGGGTGCCGGGTGACGAGGTGGTCGTCGCCGCGCGTCAGCAGGTCGGGGCCCATCCGGGCGAGGAAGGCGTACAGATGGTAGGTCGGCTTCCTCACCTGCCGGTGGGTGAGCAGTCCGAAGCCGCCGTGGAACAGGGCGGTGGGAACGCCGGACTCCTCGAAGACGTCGCTGAACGTCCAGTACGAGAAGGAGTCGACGAGGTCGCCGCCGCCTGCCAGGACCGGGGCGAGGTAGGCGGCGTGGAAGGCGGTGTCGTGGATGTGGTTGTCGGGCCGGTAGGAGGAGTTGAACTCGGTGATGTGCACGGGCACGTCCGCGAGACGGGTGCCCTTGAGGGTGCGGCGGGGTTCGGCGAACTGGTCGAGGAGTTTCCCGGCCGGGGCGAGCGTCTGGTGCGTGCCGAACGGGACGTGCTGGGCGGGGCCGGAGCTGTAGGCGTGGCGGGACACGAAGTCGACCGGCACGTCACGTCGTTCGGCGAACTCGGCGAACCGCTCCAGCCATCCCGCACCCGCACCCGGTGACAGCGCGGGGCCGCCCACCCGGAGGTCCGCGTCCACCTCCTTCACGGCGTGCGCGGTGGCCTCGTAGAACCGGTGGTAGGTGCTCTCGTCCGCGTCCGGCCAGAAGGCGGGCATGTCGGGCTCGTTCCACACCTCGACGGGCCAGGTGCGTACTTCGTCGAGGCCGTACCGGTCGACGAGGTGGGCGAGCGTCGCCTGTACGAGCGCGGTCCACTCGGCGAGGTCACGGGGAGGGGTGACGTTTCCCCGCCACCAGAACGCCGTCTGGTCGCCGCTCGCCAGCTCGCTCGGCATGAAGTCCAGTTCGAGGTAGGGACGGAGACCGACGGCCAGGTAGGCGTCGACGACCTGGTCGACGTGGGTGAAGGAGTGGTGGACGTGGCGGGTGCCCTGGTGGGTGTAGGGGCGGTGGACGGCCATGGGGTCGCTGAACAGGCCGTGGCCGCGGATGTGTCGGAAGCCGATCTCGCGCTGGAGCAGGGCGAGGGAGTCCTGGTAGTCGCGGCGCAGGGCGAGGTCGAGGCGGCCGGTGCCGACGCAGGTCCGCCAGGCGTCGGGGAAGGGGCCGGCCGGCTCGGCGGGGACGCGGATCATCCCTCCTCCTTGGCGAACCGCTCGTATGCCTTGTTGTGCACGTCGACCAACTGGTCCATGTTCTTGGCCTTCAGCTCGCTCACGTAGGCGTCCCATTCGGACATCGGGCGCTTGCCGAGGATGAACTGGAGGGTGTTCTGGCGGACGTGGTCCTTCAGCGGGGTCTCCCAGAGGGTTGCCTGTTCCTGTTCCACGGACTGGAGGGGGTGGGCGGGGTCGACGGGGAGTTCCTCGCGCCGGGACATGGCCTCCTGGAACTTCTTCTCGTCGGGGCTGAAGGCGGAGGAGACCAGTTCCCAGCTACCGCCGTAGGAGAAGACGCCGTTGTAGAAGCCGTAGTCCTTCTGGAGGTCCTCGGGTGCGTCCGGGTCGGAGCCCATGAGGCTGATGCCGTCGGCGACCCGGTACGTGCCGCCGGACTCGGTGTAGGTGACGCCCTCGACGCCCCACTTGGTGAACTTCTGGCCCTCGTCGGAGTACCAGAGCCAGTCCACGAACTGCATGAGGGCGACGAAGTCGTCACGCTCGAGGGCGTCGGCGGCGATCATCATGCCGTTCTCCAGGCGGGAGCCGCCGAGCACCACCGGGCCGGCCGGTCCGAGCGGGACCGGGATCATCTCGATGCTCGAGCCCTTGACCTGCCGCTGAAGGTTGTAGCGGTAGTTCTGCACCAGCTCCTGCGGGTTGGCGCTGATCGCGAAGGACTTCTCGGAGAGCAGCTTCCTGACCGCCTCGTCGTCGCTCTGGGTGAAGCCCTCCGGGTCCACCAGCTTCTCGTCGACGAGCCCCCGCAGGTACTCGATCATCTGCCGGTAGCCGCCCGTCGCGCCGGTGAAGACGAACTTCTCCGCCCGCGCGTCCCAACTGGTGTTCAGGTACGACCAGCCGGCCCGTACCCCGTGGGCCTGGCCGATGTACCCGAGCAGGGCGCCGCCCGGCTCGGGCTGGTTCCAGCGGTCGGAGAAGGGGTGGCTGCCGGGGTACTCCGACTTGAGCGCCCGGAAGACGTCGGCCGTCTCCTCCAGTGTCGACGGCAGGTTCAGGCCCAGCCGGTCTAGGACGTCGGTGCGCAGCGCGAGGGAGTAGCCGGACTTGACCCGCTCGTGCAGGCCGGGCAGCAGGTAGTACTTGCCGTCGGACTGGCGCAGGGAGTCCACCTCGGGGTCCAGCTTCCATCTGCCGACCTTGTCACGGAAGTTGGGCATCAGCTTCACGTACTCACTGACGGCCAGGACGGACCCCGACGCCACGAACGGGGTCTCCTGCCCGGGGTAGGTCTTGGGCAGGAGCAGGGGCGCGTCGCCGGCGCCGATGAGCAGGCTGCGCTTCTTCTCGTAGTCGCTGAGGGGGACGTCGGTGCGCTTGAAGGTGACGCCGGTGCGCTTGGTCAGCTCCTTCCAGAGCAGCCAGCCGTCCTTCGGCGGATAGTTGGGGTTGCTGAGGTGCAACAGCGAGAAGGTGAGCGGCTTGGCGGCCTTGAACCGCTGCCCGGTCCGGTACTCCTTCATCGCGCCGTTCCGCTTCTTCGACAGGTCCTTGGAGTCCCCGCCGCCGTCGTCGCCGCTGCCGCAGCCGGTGAGCGCGGCGAGACCGGCGAAGCCCGCGGCCGCCAGGATCTGACGTCGCGATAGCTGTCCTGCGTTCTTCACGGTTGCTCCCTCTACTCCCTCGGGTGTGGCTGGGACTCAGCCCTTGACCGCGCCGAGCATCACGCCCGACACGAAGTAGCGCTGGACGAACGGGTACACGCAGAGGATGGGCAGCGCGGTGAGCACGATGGTGACGGCCTGGATGTTGGCCGCGACCTGGGTGAGCTGCTCGGTGCCCGCGCCGGCGCCGGTGCCCCCGGTGGCGCCCGCGATGAGGTTGCGCAGATAGACCGTGACCGGCATGAGTTCGGCCCGGTCCATGTAGAGGAAGGCACCGAACCAGGAGTTCCAGAAGGACACCGAGTAGAACAGCACCATCGTCGCGACGACCGCCTTCGACAGCGGCAGCACGATCCTGAGGAGGATGCCGTAGGTGCTCAGGCCGTCGATCTGCGCGGCCTCCTCCAGATCGTCCGGCAGGCTTTCGAAGAAGGCCTTCATGACCAGCAGGTTGAAGACGCTGATCGCGTTGGGCAGGGCCAGCGCCCACACCGTGTTCTTCAGGTCGAGGCTGGTGATGAGCACGTAGGTGGGGATGAGGCCGCCGGAGAAGAACATGGTGAACACGGCGATGCCGACGAGGACTCCGCGGCCCTTGAGGTTCCTCTTCGACAGGACGTAGGCGTAACAGGTCGTCAGGACCATGGCGACGACGGTCGAGACGACCGTGTAGAACACGGTGTTGCCGTAGTTGCGCCAGAATGTGCCGTCCCGGAAGACGATCTCGTAGGTGGTGAGGTTGAAGCCCTTGGGCCACAGGGTCACCTCGCCGGCGCGGATGTGGCGCTCACCGCTGAAGGAGCGGGCGACGATGTTGGCGAACGGGTAGAGCGTCACCACCACGACGCCGGTGAGGATCAGCCCGTTGACGCCCTGGAAGACGCGGTAGCCCCGGGTGGGCCGGTCGACGTTCACCACAGGCTCGTCCCCACCGTGCGGCGCGAGAGCAGGTTGGCCGAGGTGATCAGGACCAGGCCGATGACCGCCTCGAACAGGCCGATGGCGGCGGCGTAGCTGAAGCTGTTGGACTCCACGCCGGTGCGGTAGAGGTAGGTGGAGATCACGTCACCGGTCTCGTAGGTCAGCGGGTTGTACAGGAGCAGGATCTTCTCGAAGCCGACCGCCAGGAAGGTGCCGATGTTGAGGATCAGCAGGGTGATCATGGTGGGGCGGATGCCGGGCAGGGTGACATGCCAGATCTGCCGCCAGCGGCTCGCGCCGTCGATGCGGGCCGCCTCGTAGAGGTCGTCGTCGATCGTGGTGAGCGCGGTCAGGTAGAGGATGGTGCCCCACCCGGCGGTCTGCCAGATCTCCGAGCCCACGTAGATGGTGCGGAACCACTCGGGCTCCTGGATGAACCGGACCGGGTCCTGACCGAACCAGCCGAGGACGTGGTTGACCGGGCCGTCGGTGGCGAGCATCTGCAGGGTGATGCCGGCGACGATCACGATCGACAGGAAGTGCGGCAGGTACGACACCGACTGCACGAACCGTTTCAGGGCCCGCGTGCGCACCTCGTTGAGGAGCAGCGCGAGCACGATGGGGATGGGGAAGCAGAAGACGAGGGTGAGGCCGCCGATCCAGAGGGTGTTGCGGAAGACCTGCCAGAAGGTGGGGTCGCTGAGGAACATCTGCACATAGCGCAGGCCGACCCACTGCTCCCCCAGGATCGAACCGCCGGGCTGGAAGCGGCGGAAGGCGATCACGTTGCCGATCATCGGCAGATAGCGGAAGACAAGGAAGAACAGCAGCGGCAGGACGGCCAGCGAGTACAGCCGCCAGTCCCGGCGCAGCGCCCGCCGCCAGTTGGCCGGCGTGGTGGAGGTGCTCATGCTCGGGCCTCCCCGCGACATGCAGGCACTCGAAACTTTCGACGGCCTGCCGGTAACTTCGCGGCAACTTAAAGGCATGGGGAAAGCGGTGTCAATGGCCGGTACACACTGGAGTCTTGGGCCATCAGACGCTTCGTGAATTGATGATCCGAGCCTGGGAATAGCGGTGTTGAGCTGTTACCGTCGACCGCACCTTTCTGGATTGTTACCGCAACGATCGCCCCCAGGTACCCGCCCGGTCGCCCGGTACCCCGGTGCCCCAGTCCCCCGAACCCGCTGCGAGGTGCCGCCGTGCCCGCGTTCGATCTGTCCCCGACGGAGTTGGCGCGCCACCGCCCCGACCTCGACGAGCCCGACGACTTCGACGCGTTCTGGCGCGACACCGTCGTCCGGTCCTCGGCCTGCGAACCCCTGGTGTCGGCGCACCCGGTGGAGACCGGACTGCGCCTGACGCGCACCTGGGACGTGATCTTCAAGGGCTTCGGCGGCGACCCGGTGCGCGCGTGGTTCAGCAGACCCGCCGTCGCGGACCGGCCGCTGCCCGCGGTCGTCGAGTACGCCGGATACGGGCGCGGCCGCGGCCTCCCCCACGAGCGGCTGACCTGGGTGACCGCCGGGTACGCGCACCTGCTGATGGACAACCGGGGCCAGGGCGACCAGTACGGCTGCGGCGGCGACACCCCCGACCCGCACGCCGCCGCGCCGGGCGGCCCCGGCCCTGCGGTGCGGGGCCTGCTCGACCCGCACGACCACCACTGGCGCCGTCTGATCACGGACGCGGTGCGCGCGGTCTCGGCGGTGCGGGCGCTGCCCGGCGTAGACCCGGGGCGCGTCGCGGCCGTCGGCAACAGCCAGGGCGGCGGGCTGGCGCTGGCCGTCGCGGGCCTGGTGCAGGACCTGGCGGCGGTACTGGTCTCCGCCCCGCTGCTGTGCGGAATCCGCCGCGCGCTGGACCTGACGGACGCCGGGCCCTACGGCGAGATCGCGGCGTATCTGTCGGTGCGCCGGGGCGCCGAGAACGCCGCCCACCGCACCCTCTCCTACCTGGAGGGCATCTCCTTCGCCCGCCGCGCGCACGCACCGGCCCACTTCGGCGTGGGCCTGCGCGACACGGTGTGCCCGCCGAGCGGGGCGTACGCCGCCTTCAACCGGTACGCGGAACTGTCCGGCGCCGAGCCTCGCAAGGAGATCCACGCGTACCCGTTCAACGGACACGAGGGCGGGGACGCGGTGCATGTACGCCGCCAACTGGCCTGGCTGGCGGGGGTGTGGGCGTCCGACTGAGGCATGAACGGTTAATTGAGCTGAGGCATGAGCCGAGGCATGAGCGAGGGCCGCACCCCCGGCGACGGGGCTGCGGCCCTCAACTGTCGTGCGTCAACTGTTGTGCGTCAACTGTTCTGCGTTGCGGCCTACTTGCGGATCAGGCTGCGCAGCACGTACTGCAGGATGCCGCCGTTGCGGTAGTAGTCCGCCTCACCCGGGGTGTCGATGCGGACGACCGCGTCGAACTCGATGCCGGTGTCGGTGGTGACCTTCACCGTGCCCGGGATGGTGCCGTCGTTCAGCTCGGTCACGCCGGAGACGGAGAAGGACTCCTCGCCGGTCAGCCGGAGCGAGTCGGCGGTGTGGCCCTCCGGGAACTGCAGCGGCAGGACGCCCATGCCGATGAGGTTCGAGCGGTGGATGCGCTCGTACGACTCGGCGATGACGGCCTGGACGCCGAGGAGCGCGGTGCCCTTGGCGGCCCAGTCGCGGGACGAGCCGGAACCGTACTCCTTGCCGGCCAGCACGACGAGCGGGATGTTCTGCTCGATGTAGTTGCTGGAGGCGTCGTAGATGAACGAGACCGGAGCCGCGTCAGCAGTCGCAGCCTGGGTGAAGTCGCGGGTGTAGCCGCCCTCGGTGCCCGGCGCGATCTGGTTGCGCAGGCGGATGTTGGCGAACGTGCCGCGGATCATGATCTCGTGGTTGCCGCGGCGCGAGCCGTAGCTGTTGAAGTCGCGGCGCTCGACGCCGTGCTCCGTGAGGTACTTGCCCGCGGGGGTGTCGGCCTTGATGGCGCCGGCCGGGGAGATGTGGTCGGTGGTGACCGAGTCGCCCAGCTTGGCGAGGACCCGGGCGCCGGAGATGTCCTCGACCGGGGCCGACTCCATGCCCATGCCCTCGAAGTACGGGGGCTTGCGCACGTAGGTGGACTCGGCGTCCCACTCGAAGGTGTCGCCGGTCGGGATCGACAGCGCCTGCCACTGGGCGTCGCCCGCGAAGACGTCGCTGTAGGACTTGGAGAACATGTCCTCGCCGATGGTGTTGGCGACGACGTCGTTGACCTCGGCCTCGGTCGGCCAGATGTCCTTCAGGAAGACCGGGTTGTTGTCCTGGTCGTACCCGAGGGCCTCGCGGGTGATGTCCACCTTCATGGAGCCGGCCAGCGCGTAGGCGACGACCAGCGGCGGGGACGCCAGGTAGTTCATCTTGACGTCGGGGTTGATCCGGCCCTCGAAGTTGCGGTTGCCGGAGAGCACCGAGGTGACGGCGAGGTCGTGGTCGTTGACGGCCTTGGAGACCTCGTCCGGCAGCGGGCCGGAGTTGCCGATGCAGGTGGTGCAGCCGTAGCCGACGAGGTTGAAGCCGACCTTGTCGAGGTACGGGGTCAGGCCCGCCTTCTCGAAGTAGTCGGTGACGACCTTGGAGCCCGGGGCGAGGGTGGTCTTGACCCACGGCTTGCGGGTCAGGCCCTTCTCCACCGCCTTCTTGGCGACCAGCGCGGCGGCGACCATGACGTACGGGTTGGAGGTGTTGGTGCAGGAGGTGATGGCCGCGACGGTGACCGCGCCGTGGTCCAGCTCGTACTCCGTGCCGTCGGGGGCGGTGACCTTCACCTTGTGGGAGGGCGCGCCGTTGGAGATGGCCGGCGCGTCGGAGGCCGGGAAGGACTCCTGGCCGGCCTCGTCGACGTCGCCGCCGTCCTTGACGTAGTTGCGCACGTCCTGGGCGAACTGGGTCTTCGCGTCCGCGAGGACGATGCGGTCCTGCGGGCGCTTCGGGCCGGCGATGGAGGGCACGACCGTGGACAGGTCGAGCACCAGCTTCTCGGAGAAGTCCGGCTCGGCCTGCGGGTCCAGCCAGAGGCCCTGCTCCTTGGCGTACGCCTCGACGAGCGCGACCTGCTGGTCGCTGCGGCCGGTCAGGCGCATGTAGTTCAGCGTCTCGTCGTCGACCGGGAAGATCGCGGCGGTGGAGCCGAACTCCGGCGACATGTTGCCGATGGTGGCGCGGTTGGCGAGGCTCGTGGCGGCGACGCCCTCGCCGTAGAACTCGACGAACTTGCCGACGACGCCGTGCTTGCGCAGCATCTCGGTGATGGTGAGCACCAGGTCGGTGGCGGTGGTGCCGGGCGTCAGCTCGCCGGTCAGCTTGAAGCCGACGACGCGCGGGATCAGCATGGACACCGGCTGGCCGAGCATCGCGGCCTCGGCCTCGATGCCGCCGACGCCCCAGCCGAGCACGCCGAGGCCGTTGACCATGGTGGTGTGCGAGTCGGTGCCGACCAGCGTGTCGGGGTACGCCTTGCCCTCACGGGTCATGACGACGCGGGCCAGGTGCTCGATGTTCACCTGGTGGACGATGCCGGTGCCGGGCGGGACGACCTTGAACTCGTCGAAGGCGGTCTGGCCCCAGCGCAGGAACTGGTAGCGCTCCTTGTTGCGGCCGTACTCCAGGTCTACGTTCTGCTTGAACGCCTCGTTGGTACCGAACTTGTCGGCGATGACGGAGTGGTCGATGACCAGCTCGGCCGGCGCCAGCGGGTTGATCTTCGCCGCGTCACCGCCGAGCTCCTTGACGGCCTCGCGCATGGTGGCGAGGTCGACGACACAGGGCACGCCGGTGAAGTCCTGCATGATCACGCGGGCGGGCGTGAACTGGATCTCCTGCGACGGCTGCGCCTGCGAGTCCCAGCCGCCGAGGGCCCGGATGTGGTCGGCGGTGATGTTCGCGCCGTCCTCGGTACGGAGCAGGTTCTCCAGCAGGACCTTCAGGCTGTAGGGAAGGCGCGCGGAGCCCTCGACCTTGTCCAGCCGGAAGATCTCGTACGACTCGTCGCCCACCTGCAGTGTGCTGCGGGCGTCGAAGCTGTTCGCCGACACGACAGTCTCCTTCATTTATGTGCGCGTACCACCGCATCCTGCCGCCACGCCGCCCTGGCCGATTCGCTGAGGTTGGGCTAAGTTAGGTAACCCTTACCACCAGGCCCGATAGCGACGTGCGGCTGCGGTGCGCCTCGGCAGATATCTCGATGTCGAGATAACTCTAGTACATAGGGGCGGTCTGGTCATGCCCGGGCACCGTGTGGCGTGCGCCCCACCGTGCACTCACCCGGGTGACCCGTACGGCCATGGCCAAGCCGAACCGGGGTACCCGATCCATGCCGATCCAGTCCCGGCACACCCCGAAAGGAGGCCGCCCACCACCCCCAGCAGCACCGGACGCCGTACGACATCGACGGATTTACCAGAACCTTTCGGATGACATCGCACAACGACGAGCAGCCGCCGCCGCGGCGCCACCGGGGCACCTTTGACGTCGCGTCACCCGAACAGACCCCCCGTGAGGCGCGATCTCATATCTGAGATAGCCTCAACCTCATGGCAGACGACTACCTCGTACGCATCGGCAAGCTCATCCGTGACGCGCGGCAGCACCGCGGCTGGACGCAGTCACAGCTCGCGGAGGCGCTCAACACCAGCCAGAGCGCCGTCAACCGCATCGAGCGCGGCAACCAGAACATCAGCCTTGAGATGATCGCCCGGATCGGCGAAGCGCTGGACAGCGAAATCGTCTCCCTGGGCTACGCGGGTCCGATGCACCTGCGTGTGGTCGGCGGCCGCCGCCTGTCCGGCGCCATCGACGTCAAGACCAGCAAGAACGCCTGCGTGGCCCTGCTGTGCGCCTCGCTGCTCAACAAGGGGCGCACGGTGCTGCGCCGGGTCGCCCGCATCGAGGAGGTCTACCGCCTCCTGGAGGTGCTCAACTCCATCGGTGTGCGCACGCGCTGGATCAACGACGGCACCGACCTGGAGATCGTGCCGCCCTCCGAGCTGGACATGGAGGCCATCGACGCCGAGGCCGCCGTCCGCACCCGCTCGATCATCATGTTCCTCGGCCCGCTGCTGCACCGCATGGACCGCTTCAAGCTGCCCTACGCCGGCGGCTGCGACCTCGGCACCCGGACCATCGAGCCGCACATGATCGCGCTGCGCCGGTTCGGCCTGGACGTCGCGGCGACCGAGGGCCACTACCACGCGGTGGTCGACCGCCAGGTGCGCCCGGACCGCCCGATCGTGCTGACCGAGCGGGGCGACACGGTGACGGAGAACGCCCTCCTGGCCGCCGCCCGGCACGACGGCGTCACCGTCATCCGCAACGCCTCCTCCAACTACATGGTCCAGGACCTGTGCTTCTTCCTGGAGGCTCTCGGCGTCCGCGTCGAAGGCATCGGCACCACCACCCTCACCGTGCACGGCATGCCGGTCATCGACGCCGACGTGGACTACTCCCCCTCCGAGGACCCGGTAGAGGCGATGAGCCTGCTGGCCGCCGCCGTGGTCACGGAGTCGGAGCTGACGGTGCGGCGCGTGCCCATCGAGTTCCTGGAGATCGAGCTGGCGGTCCTGGAGGAGATGGGCCTCGACCACGACCGCACGCCCGAATACTTCGCGGACAACGGCCGCACGCGCCTGGTCGACCTCACCGTCCGCCCCTCCAAACTCGAGGCACCGATCGACAAGATCCACCCCATGCCCTTCCCGGGCCTGAACATCGACAACGTCCCGTTCTTCGCGGCCATCGCCGCCTCCGCCCAGGGCCAGACCCTGATCCACGACTGGGTCTACGACAACCGCGCCATCTACCTGACCGACCTGAACCGCCTGGGCGGCCGCCTCCAACTCCTGGACCCCCACCGCGTCCTGGTCGAGGGCCCCACCCGCTGGCGCGCCGCCGAGATGATGTGCCCGCCGGCCCTGCGCCCCGCCGTGGTCGTCCTCCTGGCCATGATGGCCGCCGAGGGCACGTCGGTGCTGCGCAACGTCTACGTCATCAACCGCGGCTACGAGGACCTCGCCGAGCGGCTGAACTCGATCGGGGCGCAGATCGAGACGTTCCGGGACATCTGACCGGCGGGATGTCGTGCCCCTTGGAGGCAAGGGGCACGGCAGCTCAACATGCCAGCTGACCTGCGGATACCTACCTTCACAGCCCTTCGCTGATCACTGTTGTTTTTCAGCACCTTGTGCAGCGCATGTGCAAGATGATCTTGATTGGTTGATGGCGCGTCAGAAAGTGCTGAGTAGCCGTCAGCCCTTGCGCAGAGTTGTCGGCGAAGCGACCTCGCGACGTCCGACGTTGGTCGCCTCACGCCGACCGCGCGTCGTCGACGAGGTGAACCGCCATCCGCCCGATATCCCCGACCTCGCGACGGAGCCTGGGGCCCGGCGACGCATCCGACTCCTCCGGCTGACTACCTCGCCACGAGAGAGGACCGACACCACGCAGGCGCGGGTCCTCTGTCGTAGACGGGCGCCGTGTCACGTGCTGAGCCTGCACCCAGCTCGTGGGAACAGGGGCCTGCCGTTGCCGGATGGGGAAACCTGAGGGGTAATCACCCAAAATTCACCCCCTGCAATGGCCGCGGGGTGCAAGTGCCCCTGCACGTCGCCGCGGTCTGGACGTTCACGAAGGCGGTCTCAACGGCGCGCTTGGGTTGGTAACGCATCGCGTGTGTCCGAGGCAAACGCTGCCGAAACAGCGGACGCTCCGTCCCAGCGCCTGCGCGCCGAGATGCTGCGCATGTCTGCCGGCGAGGGGCATCAGGATTCGAAGATGCAGCGGTTTGGGGCAACCGAATCTTCGTGATAGCTACTGCTGCGGTAGGCAGTTCCCCCATGAGCCCGGACCCCCTGGTCCGTGATTCTGGTGAATCCCGGCTGAGTGTCAGTGGAACCGGCCATAATCGGAGTGTGCAGCGAACGTCAGTAGCCGTCGCTCTTCCGGGGCTCCAGATGCCCAAGAGGAACCCACCGGGTGCACGTCCTGGCCATGGACAACGGAGCGACATGACGAGTGAGCATCCGAACCACCGCGATCTCTATCTGCTGACACAGGTGCGCGAGACATTCGGTCGCGTGGTCTACAGCCACAAAACACACGAGAAGCAGGCGGACATATGCTTCCGCCGGCACAGATGGCAGCAAGTGGCTCTCGTCAGCCTCACGGCGATCAGCTCCGGAACCTTCTTGGCTTCCGTGCTGGGGGTCGTGGTGAATCCCCAGCAGGCCAGTCTCGCGACGTCCTTCATCGCGCTCCTCGTCACGGTGGCGAGCCTGAGCACCAAGACGTTCAAGTTCGCCGAGGAAGCCGAGTCCCACCGTGACGTCGCTTCGCAGCTCTGGGACGTCCGCGAGTCCTACCTGTCTTTGATCGCCGACGTCATGTCCGGCGCGGCTTCAGCGCCCGATGCGCGCTCTCGCCGCGAGGAGCTACAGGAGGCCGCGCGGGCCGCGTACGCGGATGCCCCCAGGACCAGCGCCAGGGCATTCTCCAGGGCCAGTGACGGGCTGCAGAACAACGAGGAAATGACGTTCACGTCTCGAGAAATCGACCTATTCTTGCCCGGCGCCCTGCGACTCAACGAAGATGAGGCGTGAGAATGGAAACCTCAGAGCTTTTTAGCAGCCTTCTCCAGAACCTGAAGGTCGGCGACAGTAATATCACCGTCGCGTCGCGTCGCGATGAGATAACCAAGGCTCTTAACAAGGAGTTCAGGGCAAAGGAGGGCTCCACCGAGCACCGATTGATGGTGGGTTCATATGGTCGCCACACAGCCATCCGCGGCGTATCGGACCTGGACATGCTCTATGCTCTCCCGCCCAGCATACGCGCGAACCACGCCGGCGAAACGGCCCGCGACGAATTCTCACACAGGTCAAGGACACGCTACAGAAGCGGTACCCGAATACCGAGGTCCGTGTCGACCAGTGCGTCGTGCGCGTGCAGTTCTCTAGCAATAGCTTCAAGTTTGAGGTCCAGCCAGTCTTCGAAAACGACGACAAGAGCTTCTCCTATCCCGATTCTGTTGATAGAGGATGGAAGGTCACCAAGCCACGCGACGAGATCCGTGCGACGCAGGAGTGCAACGAGCGCACGTCGAACAACATGCGTCATCTCGCCCGGATGGTCCGCGCATGGAAGAACACCCATGGCGTTAATATGGGGGGCCTGCTCATCGACACTCTCGTACACCGCTTCTTCTCACGGACCGAATGCTATAATTCAGCCGGACTGCACACGTACGACTTGATGGTCCGCGACTTCTTCGAATTCCTCGCTGGCCAGCCCGATCAAAGCTACTACTCCGCGCTGGGCAGTGGCCAGAATGTGGCGGCGAAGAAGGGCTTCCAGCCGAAAGCGAAGAAGGCGTACAAGCGGAGTCTCGAAGCGATCGCGTCAGAGGGGACTGCGACAGCCAACAAAAAGTGGCGCAGCATGTTCGGCACATCAGTGCCGTTGAAGGCCGTAAGTGCTGCCCACGCGTTCGACAACACCGAACAGTTCATCGAGGATTGGTACCCTGTCGACATTCGCCACTCGCTCACGATCGATTGCGAAGTCGCCCAGAACGGATGGCGGCCCGCCTCTCTGCGGAAGATGCTTGAGGAGAGAACTTTCCTTCACGCCAACAAGACACTCGACTTCACCATCGTCGAATGCAGCGCTGATCGACCGTTCGAGGTGTGGTGGAAAGTACTCAACCGCGGAAGCGAGGCCGAGAAGCGCAACGAAATCCGCGGACAGATCATCAAGTCAAACCGCCAGGATGCTCGCCATGAGCGCACGAAGTTCCGCGGCGAGCATGTTGTCGAGTGCTACATCATTAAGGACGGTGTAGCGGTCGCACGCGACCGCATAGATGTGCCGATCGCTTGACAGGGCAGGAGGCTGTCAGGGCTGTGGCAAACGCGGCTGATCTGACGTTTGTGCAGGTGAGGCAATGGTGTATGGGAATTGCCGAAGCTCCGATGTGATCGAGGACCTACCCTGGCGCGCTTCGGTACCACCTCGTTCGGAGACCGACTCTGGGCGACGTGCTGCCAGCTCACTGTCCGCCCGTTGCCGTCTTCGTCCCTCCGCCATGCCGGGTCACCCGAGGACGGCATCGCATTCGGACGGCTCCGTGAGTGAACGCCGGGTCAGTGGACTTACTCGCCCACACGTACGCCTCGCCGGGCTGAAGCTGCGCCATCTGCTCAGAGCGCAGACTGGCGAAGGCGGTGTTCGCCTTCTGGAGGTGCTTCAACCAGGCCGGAGAGGTGAACTTGTGCAGGATGACGTGGTCGGAGAGTTCGATCAGGGAGATCGGTACGGAGGGCGGGTCCTGGCTGGCGACCAGGATGCTCATTCCCTTGTGGCGCATCTCGCGGACGGTCTCGACTAGGCCGGCGACGAGGTCCGGGCTGTCGATGTACTTGTGCGCTTCGTCGAAGACGACCAGCTTGTTGAAGTGTTCGTCCCCGCTGCGCGCCTCGGCGAACAGCTGCATCAGGACGACGAAGAGACCGAGCGCTTCGTCCTTCTCGATGTACTCGTCGCGGAGGTCAACGATGATCAGTCGGCCGGGTCGGATGAGGCTGGTGAGCCGGGCATCGTCGTCGATGTAGTCCTCGGCGAGGTTGAGCCGCTCGTGGGCCAGTTGCTTGACGTGGTCGGGCATACCGGAGTCGGCCACGCCCTGCCGGATGACGCCGAGGTTCAGGTTGTTGCGGTTCGACTTCATGATGCGGGTCAGCTGCCGGATGTACGTTGACTGGTTGCCGACCGCTCCCATAAGGAAGCGCCAGTGGGATGCCTGAAGTTCGGCGGAGGAGAAAGCGAGCGGCTGGACGTCGATGCTGGGGAATTCCCGTCGGCGGTCGGCGACCTGGACGGCGGGGGCGAGCAGCAGCACGTCCGACAGCGCTTGGGGTTCGGCTCCGTAGCGCTCCTTCAGGACCTGGAGCTGCGCCTGGTCATCATTTGAGCGCGCCATGGAAGTGAACTCCGGCGCGTAGTCCATGGTGCGGCTGTAGTGGAACACCACGGTCGCGAGAGGGCGGGGAAGTTCGTTGACCGGCGGGGCAGGCAGCGAGGCCATCTCGATGATGCTGCCCAGGGTGTAGCTCTTGCCGCCTCCTTGTACGCCGAAGAGGCTGATGGTGTGGGTTTCGTCGAGATCGACCGCGACTTTTCGGCCGGCTACTTCGCCGAGTACACCGTGTTGCGGGGAGGGTCCGGTGACGCCGAGGAAGATCTCGGGGAGGCCCCCTGGTGAAGCCGATCCCGGTGTGCCAGAGGTGGGCTGGCCATCGATGGTCGGCGACTCGTGAAAGCCCTGACTTTCCGGGACGGTGCCCGTCCGCAGCGGATTTCCGGTACCGCCCGGAGGAGCAGCAGCCGATGAGGTTCCTTCCGAAGAGAGAGACACCGGGGCCGCCCCCGCCGCGTCGGAAGCTGGCACGGTCGAAGTTGCCACGGGCTGGGCCGGACCTGTCGCACGCCCCGCACGCTCAGGTGCGGTGAGCGGCGTGGTCTCGTTGCCGTTCGCGACCTCGTCTGTGTCGAGGATGGTCGCTGCCTTGCCCCCACCGGCCTGCCCGCGGTCTACCTCCTGGGCATCTTTGGCATCTCGCTCGTCCTGTACGTCAGGTGCCCGGAACTCGGCGTCGGAGAGCCGTGGCACGGCCAACTGCGACAGTGCCAGGGTGGGAGCGGTGGCCGCTCCATCCTCCTCCTCAACGGCTAGGTCCGTGGGCGCGGGTACGCCCGGCCGAACAGTGGGAATCGCATTGATCAGCTCGGTGATCAGATCACTGCCGATGCGGTGCAACTCGACCTCGTCGTCGAGTTCGCGGTCGGTTCCCTCGCGAGCGAGGTCGAAGATCAGGCCGCTGCGGGTGAAGTGGAGGGCGTAGCCGTCGTCGAGGTTGTCGAGCAGGGCGTGGGCCGCCGTCCTGGGGGCATGCCCCATGGTCCCGTGGCGTGCCGCCCGCTCCAGGTAGAAGCGGAGCAGGGAGCCGAGGGCCAGGTTTTTGACCGGCCGGTCCACCCGGTCTGGGTTGATGTGGGCCGGATCGAAGGACTCGGCGAGGACGGTCTGGCTCCGTCCGAGCTGCTGGGTGACCTTGGCCTTGAGGCGCTGGTAGGCACCGATGTCGTCGAGCGCGGTGTAACACTTGACCTCGACGAGGCGACAGGTGATGGTCCGGGCCCGCGCGTCGAGATGGAACAGAGCGAGGTCGCTGCGCTGGAAGGAGAGGGCATCGCCGAGTTCCCGGGCCTGACGGCGTACTTCGGCGTATAGCTCGGGGTGGGCGTCCAGGGGTACGACGATCTGATTGTGCAGGACGTCCTGGTAGTCCAGATAGAGGCGGGCCAGGGCGAGGCCGAGTACTTCGGTGCGCTGGGTGGGGGCGGTGGAGGCCAGCTTGAAGGCGAGGTTGCCGGAGAGTAGGCGCAGTTGCTCGAAGAAGGTGTTGAGGTGGCGCTGTTCGACGTCGAGCCCGTGCTGCTGGGCGGTCGGTCCGAGCAGAGTGCGCAGTTCGTCGACCGAGTTCGAGCTGACCATGATCTGGTGGCCGAGGCCGCTGTCCAGCGAGGGCGCATAGTCGATGACGTACTCGGGTCGGTCGCGTTGTCCGGCGTGGTCGAAGTACTCCAGGCCGATGGTCCTGTCGATGGTGACGACCCAGTCGCCGACCTGGTGGGCCTGGTAGAGCAGGGCCCGGTCGGCGTTGTCGAGGGAAAGGACGGTGCACGGCACATGGCGCGGCGCCTGTCCCGCGGTGGCGACGTTGGCCGCGGCGCCGGCGAGGAGTCCGGGCAGCCGACTCAGGAGAGTGGCAAGGTCCTCCGCGTCCTCGGCGGGCAGGGCGTTGCCGTGGCGTGGCATGGTCCGCCACACGATCTGCTGCTCATTGTCCTCGTACGTGGAGGACGTCGGCTGTACCAGGCCGTGGACCGGGGCGTGCGCGATGTCGTGGCGTGTGATGGAACCGTGCTGTTCCCCGCCGAAGGCGTCGATGAGTACGGTCAGATGGGCGTCGAACTCGGCTCCGGGTTCGCTGAATTCCTCCACCGAGCGGACGGAGTAGACGAGTTTCGCGCTGCGGGTGCCTTCCGCAGCGTGCAGGAACGCCTCCGCCTCGGTGGAGGCGAACCGACTCTGCGCGCTGATCAGTTCACCCAGCGCCGCACCGGACTCGGGGGCTTCCGGGCCGGACACGCACAGCCGAATGTCGTAGGTGAGGTCCCGGGTGGGAGTGCGGCGCTGCAGCTCGAGGAGAGCATCAGCGACGATCTCCGCGCGGCCTGCGTTGACGACGTTCATGACCAGGGTGCGGACGTACGGGTGGAGGCGTACGTACCGCTCGATCCGGTCGGCGAGCGCCGTGCCGGACAACGCACCGGCTCCGCCTGCAGCGCGGGGGCCGGCGGCCGGAAGGTGCAGCGCTGTGGTGAGCCGGCCGAGCAGGCCACGGGGGTCGGCGGTCTCGCTGGGCAGGTAGGCGGCCCAGTACGGGGTGAGGTTGTCCGCAGCTGTCATGAGTCGGCCGTCCTGGCGCGGGACGGCGAACGGGAAACCCAAGGGTGAGAGGGCCTGGAGGAAGGAGTCGCGCGCGGCGATGACCCGGCGCTTGTCCTCACCGGCGAGGCGCGCGGCCCAGTCCCGTCCCAGGGCCGACCAGGTCGCTAGCCAGAGTGCGCGAAGGGGGTGCGTCGGGGAGACAAGCAGAACCGTCTCGCGCCCGCCGAGACCATCAGTGAGGGTGACGGCAGCGCAGTCGCCCTGCTGGATGCGGGCCAGCGCCACCAGCGCGGCACCCCGGGCACCGTCACCAGCCCGCTCCGCCTGAAGCGACTGGGCTTCCACCAGTTCCGCGTAGGCCTCGATGTAGGCGACCAGTTCGTCCCGGACCGCCTCGAAGTCGACAGCCTCGCTGACCAGAAGCTGATCAGGATTGGCAAGTTCTCCCGCCTGGCCGCACAGGGCGGCGAAATAGACGTGGCGCGTCGCAAGGTAGCGGTCGTAGGCCTCGGCAGCCCTCCCGGTCAGGGCGAGGGACAAGTCCTCCTCGTTCCCCGCGGGGGTCTCGCTGGTGCCGTCGGGGCGCAGTACGAGCCGGCGCAGGGAGGTGTCCTGGGGGCGGGCGAGTAGGTCCTGCTGGAGTTGCACGAGCAGCGGGGAGAGCCGGATCTCTGCGCTTCCCGCCGTGTGGATCCGGGCGTTGAGGGCGCGCAGAGGGCTGCGCGCCGAAGTGGTCTTCCAGCGGACGTCCGTCAAGTTGACACGGGCCGGATCGTCCCCGGCGGCCAGCGCGTCGAACTGCAGTGAGCGCAGCGCCTGAGTGATGCCGTCATAGCGCCCGGCACTGCGCTCCGGCGGCTCCTCGGCTTCCCCCTCGGGGACGACGTAGAAGCGTTCGCTCTCGCCGCCGGGCAGGTCATGCGCACCAGGGGCGATGTCGAGAGCGTCACCGGAGGCGTCGAGCGGGGTGATTTTGAGGTAGTGCCACCCCTCCTCCCAGTCGATCTTGTTCAGGCGGCGCAGCGGTGGTGTCTTGTAATCAGGCTTGGCCCGGGTCCCCTTGGCGACGTGGGCGATCCGCCCGATCGGCCCGCCGCTCTCCGAGACGATCTCCACGCGGAAGCGTTCAAGACCCTCCACCTTGAGGGGGGACGGTTCGACGGTGAACCGAGCTGTCAGCTCGCGAACGCCCTTGTCCCCGGCGAGCATGTAGGGCTGCCCCACGATGGCTTCGAGCGCCGGGTGGGCCTGCAGCTCCTCGGCGTTGTCGCCGGCGGCGGGCAGACCGAGTTCGCGTACCTCGATTGAGACGGTGGCGCGGCGCCGTTCGTCGACGCGCCAGTTCCCGTAGGAGAGCGTCCAGTTCTCCCGGTCGACGACGATACGACGGGTCCATGTCACCGGGTCCTCCAGGCCGCAGCGGGTGGCAAATCCCGCGAGCCTGCCGGCGAAGTCTGCGTCGGTCAGCCCCAGATCGAGGACTCGCTGACGCTCCGAGCGGCTGGAGGTAGTGAGTTTATCGACCAGCTTGCGGTTCCGGTCGGCCCGGTCCTTGACGAGCGACGGGTCGGCGTACAGCTCGAAGTCGGGTACCAGGCCGAAGTGATAGACGGCGGCCCCCGCGACCTGGTCGCGGTAGTCGTTGGTCCGGAGCGTCAGCAGGTACAGGGCGATGGCCCGGTCGCCCGTCAGGTGCCCAGGCCTGTCGCGGAGTACGGCGAGCAGCTCGTCGACGCCGGGCCGCAGCCGGTCCGGTACCTGGTCGAGAAGGTGGTCGGCCAGCTGGGCGTAGGCGTCGCCGAGTGGTACTTCCTCGAAGGTCGCGATGCCGAAGGAGTCCTCGGCGCTGACCCGAGTGCCCGGGGGGACGAAGACGAGGAGCGGTCCGGGCTGGCTGTTCTCGTTCGCGTCGTCACTTTCAGTGCGGTTGCGAAGCTCGACCAGTTTGGTGCTGGTGACGACGGTGTCGTGGTGCGGCTGTTCGGGAGCGAGATCCTCGGTGGTGCCCAGGACACAGACGGTGGTGGCGGGCCCGAGTGCTCCCCGGAGCCGGCGAACCAGCGCGGCCGCCAGCTCGGTCTCCACCGCGGTGACCCGCATGCAGTGCCCGGCACCCCGCTTGCCGACCAGCTTGGCCAGGCGCGGTACGAGGACGCCCTCGAGGGCTTCGCGGAGGTCCTTCGCGGTGGGCTCCGCAAGGCCGGTGGTGGTAGTGCTGCTCATCAGGCCGTCGCCCCCGTCACCGCGGCCCCGATGATGTACCGGGGAGTGATGGTCTGCGTCAGATAGGCGTCCGACATGTCCTTGTAGTAGCCGATCTCGCGCAGTCGGTTGAGGAAGGCCGCAGCGTTTGCACGCAGTGCGGCCTGGTCGTCCAGGTGGGCGCCGGAGAAGCCGTCGCCGTCGGGCAGCTGGTCGATGTGGAGTCCGTACCGTTCGCGCAGCAGAGTGAGGAACTCGTCCACGCGCATGGACGTGGTACGCAGATTGCCGGAGCCATCGTCCTCCTCCCTCAGGAGCGACACTTGGAGGAGCACTTCGAGCAGGCGCGCGTCCAGGACGAATCGTCGGACGGCGGTGTCGCGTCTGCCGCGCGGCTGGGCGAGCAGGGCACCGGGCCGGTGCTTGAGCATCATCGAGTCGAGGCAGTCGATGAAGTAGCTGCGGTAGTAGCTGCCCTTGTAGTGCATCAGCATCTCGATGTACTCGTCGAAGGCGTTGAGCCCGAGCTGGGTGATCTGCTTCAGCTCTGGTGGAAGGTCCTTCTCCTCGTCCCGTACTCGGGTGGCGCGCTGAAGGAAGAACGCCTCGCGTTCCTTGGGATAGGTGGAGAGCCGCCGCAGGACCTCGGCCGGGGTGAAGTAGCTCCGGCCCACGGGCGGGGCCAGCTTCTGGCTCTTGACGAGGTTCTCGGAGAACTCGTCGAGCTTCTTGATCTGATAGGTCGCCTGGACGAAACGCGTGATCCGCCCGTACCAAATGCCGGCGCTGCGCTCGGCGAGCGCAGCCGCCGGGGTCCCGGGCAGGCCCTCGACGTCCACGAAGAGCCGGACGCGGTGCGGGCAGCGATCCGCCGTCCGCGTGCTCTGATGCCCGGTCCGGCAGGTGGCGGGCGCCGATCCGGCCTCGATCGCGGTGGGCAGCAGCTTCATCATCCGCAGGTGGTAGAGGGCCAGGTGAAAGGCGAAGAGGATCTTCAGGTAGTCCACAAGGACGGTCCGGGGCATGTGGTCCTGGTGGTAGAGCAGCCGCAGGACATCCCGGCACAGCTGGCGGGCCGGTTCGGCGCACAGGGCGGGGTAGGGGGTGCGGGGGCGGGTGGTGTCGGGCCGGTCCCGCATCTGTCCGCCCGCCTGTTCCACCAGGTGGAGCAGCGCCTGGGTCTCTACGTCGGTGTCCGTCCCCGGGGTGATCTCCGCGGTGGCGCGGTCGACGTCGGAGAAGAAGAACTCGCGGAGCTGGTCCAAGGCCCCCTCTTCGGTGGCGAGCATCTCGTACAGCTGCTCGTCGGCCCCGTACGGGCGGGACTTGCGCTTGTTGCGGAACCGGTAGGTGAGACCGTGCAGCGGCCTGGGACCGGCCACCGCCTCGGTGGCCCTGCCCCGGTTAACCATGTCGAGGAGATGGGTGGAGGCCCACCGGGTGGTGGTCTCCCGGTCGAAGCCGTCGAAGACTTCCGGGTGGTCCAGAAACAGCTTGACGAAGACGTCGACCTTGAGCTCGTTGGAGCGGTTGATCTTGCTGGGCATGCCCTGGTGCCACAGGCGGGCGAGCAGCCCGGTCAGGACACGGTCCATGTCCAGTGTCTTGTAGTCGAGCCGGCTGATGCCGGGGTGGTGGAACGTCCCCAGGGAACCGCTCAGCGCCATGTGGTCTCCTCCACCCTCGCTACGTCCCCTGCGATGCCGGCCGCGGTGTCGGTCGTGGTTCCCGCGACGGCCAGGCCGTCGCTGTCCGCATCGCTGTGGTCGTCGCCGGACCGTGCTGTCAGTTCTTCCATGTGCAGGACGGAGTCCTCGCTGCGGTGGATCCGTCGCAGGTCGTGTCCGTGCGTGGTGAGCAGGATCTCCTGGTACGGCACGGCCGCCAGCCGGTTCTTGAACACGGCGAGGGCAAGCTGCTGCCCTTGCAGGTCGGTCACGGACGGCCGGTAGCCGCGCTCGAACCGCTGGAGGAGCTCGAACAGGTCCAGTCGGATGTCGAGTTCGGCCGTCCCTCCCTGGCTCCCGGCCGGATCCCGGTAGCTCAGCCGCAGCGAGGTGCGCCCCGACTCGATGTACGGCGAGGCCGCTGCGTCTCCCGGTTCGAGCTGGAACCCTTCGGCGGGGAAGCGGCGGAAGGTACGGATGGTGCCGCCGGGTACGTCGCGTACCTTCAGCGCGAGGGCGTCGCCGATCCGCTCGGGGGCCACGAGTCCCTCACCACGGTTGAGCGCCCGCAGGATCCGGTCCCGCTCCTTGGTGCCCGTCTGCGTTGCTCGGGACAACAGCGCCATGAAGTGCAGCACCGACGGGTACGGCAGCATCCGCTCCGCACGGTCCTCGTCGTGGAGTTCGAAGTAGAGCAGGCGGCGGGCTGTGTCCACGTAGTGGCGGTGGGCAGCGGCCTGGGAGACGCGTTCGGTGACCGACCGGCCGAGCTGCTCGAACGCGCCGCGCAGCAGTACGCGATCGCGGTCGCCGCGCCCGTCGACCGCGACCAGCGCCCGGTCCTCCAGGAGCCCGGCGTAGTCCAGACGACGGTCGAGCTGCGGCTGCGGGACCGCCGCCACATCGGCCTCGCGCAGCAGAGTCAGCAGTCGGTCCCGCTCGCTCGGACTGCCGTCGGCGGCGGCCGGGGCGCCGAGGTGGGCGGAGAAGTAGAAGCTATCCAGCATCTCCTGACCGGAACCGGCCGCGTACAGCTGGTGGATCTCGGCGCAGTCGCGGCCCGCGGTGAGGGTGTAAGCGAGCGCGGAGCGCAGGTCGCGCAGGGTGATGTGGAGCCTTCCGCGTAGCTGGGTCACCTCGTAAAGGCGGCGCATACGACGCGCGGCCTGCGGGCCGGCGGTGGGGTGCTGGAAGGTCTGGGCGTTGTGCCGGGCATAACAGGTGGCGGCCAGGTCGCAGCGCTCACAATCCTCCCAGAACCGGTCGTGCGTCATCCGGTCGAGCATGCGCTCCAGGAGCGATTCGCCGTCCTGCGGTTCGCCGTCGGCACCGAGGGGCCGGGCCGCGACATCACGTGCGTTGAGGTTGACGACGGCGACGGCCTGCCCGGTGTCCCGTCCCTCCAGGCCGAGGTTGGCCACCTTGGCGAGATGCGGGAAGCGGTCGTGGTGATGGCTGAGGAAGTCGACCAGACGCCCCTCGTTGATGGCGATCAACCGGGTCTCCCCGGCGACCTGCCATGCCGATTCGTCGGCTCCGGCGAACGGTGCGAAAAACTCCGTCAGTACATCGTCGCCGCTCACCTCACCCTCGTCCTGGCTGCCGTCGTGGTTGGTACGGAACCGCTGCCCGTCCAGGGTGAAGTCGCTGCCGTTGGCCCGGCGCGGCCCGAGCTCGGCGCCGAGCTCGCGCGCCTGGCGCTCGAACCGCTCCAGGAAAGCCGTCTTGCCGTCACCCGCGTTGCCGGTCACCACGACCAGCGCGTGCCGGCCCTCCCGCAGCGCGGGCACGAGCTCCCGGTCCAAGGCCGTCTCGACGTACACGGACATCGTGCGCGGATCGAGGCCGCGAGTGCCCCGGTTGCTGCGGCGGCTCTGGCTGTACAGCGTCTGCAGGTGTGCCACGAACGGATTGGAGTTCGGCTCGGGCTCTTGCAGCTCCTGACCGACACTGGGGTCAGCCGGTGGCGCCGGCGGATGCTGAGACCGCTGGGACGACGGCGACACGGCTGGTAGAAGCGGTGTAGGGGCGACGCGTGCGGATTCCAGCGCCTCCAACGCACGCAGCAGTTCCTCGGCCGTGGGGAACCGCTCCGCCCGGTACGGGGAGATCACGCGCAGCATGATCTCGGCGAAACCGGGCGCCAGATCACCGAAACCGCTGTACGCGGTGCGCGGGTCCACCGGCGGCACACCGGGCGAGGGGCGCCCGACACCCTCCCACGGGTACAGCCCGCCGGTCAGCGCCTCGTACAGCGTGACGCCCAAGCCGAAGAGGTCCCGGTCGGTGTAGCCAGAGGCGTCGGCGGGCACCTGGTCCAGGTCCGGCGGGCTGTAGCGGGGGCTGGTGTAGCTGTGCCCCTCGGAGGAGTCGGAGGTCTTCGAGATCCCGAAGTCGATCAGCTTGACGCCGTCATCGGTCCACAGCAGGTTGCTCGGCTTGATGTCGCAGTGCCATACCCCGCGATCATGAATGTGACGCAGCCCGCGCGCAGTGTCGATCGCGAGCCGCAGCACGTCCGCCGCGCCCATCCGGCCGCCGCGGATCACCTCGGCGACGTCCTTGCCGTCGACGAACTCGAAGACCAGGTACGGGTACTCGTCCGGTGGCATCAACCGGTCCGCGTCCACCATCGACACCACATTGGGGTGCGGGGCGTCCTGCAGCCGGTCCAGGACGCCCGCCTCGCGGCGCAGCCGCTCCAGGACGGAGTCCCGGTCCCGCAGGACCAGCTTCACCGCCCGGTCGACACTCCTTATCGTGTCGTACACCCGATAAGCCACACCGAACGAGCCGGGACGGCCGAGACGGTGGCGCACCAGGTACTTCGTACCGAGCTGGTGGTCGGTCGGCAGGTCACGGAAGAACTCCGGGCCCCGCGGGCCGTCCTGCATGGGCTGCACGGCGGAGGACGCAGGAGTAGCTGAAGGAACTGCGGCCGACGAGCCGATACGCCGGGCAGGAGCCCTTCCCGCTCCCATCACCAGGCCCAGGCGGCGCAGTGCCTCCATGGCGGTCGGCCGGTCGTCCGGAGCCGTCACGCACAACTTCTGCAGCCAGTGAGCCAGTTCGACGCGGACCTCGGTGGCTTCGAGGACCTGCGCCGGGAGCCGCCCTGCCGCGTCAGCCTGCTCGGTGGCGGAGGTGAACGGCAGCTCACCGGTGAGGAGTTGGAACCCGAGGACACCGACGGCGTAGATGTCCGCCTTCATGCCCATCGCCGCCGGGTCGGCATGGCACTCGGGCGCCAGATACGCGCGATCGGCGGCCTGGTACGCCTCCCGCATGACCGTATGGGCGCGGCGCTGCGCGGTCTTCGCGTACTCGAAACCGGTCAGCATCGCCCGGCCGTCCTGCGCAATCAGCACTGTGGACGGGTTCAGCTCGCGGTGCGCGATCAGGCGGCTGTGCGCGTGGGCCAGGCCCATCAGCATGTGACGGATCGTCCGCAGCTTCGCATCGGCGGTCAGCGGGTCGGCGGCCCCGGACAGGTGCAGGGCGAGGGCGTGTCCCGGGACGTCGTCGTAGACAGTGACGAAGGAGTCCTTGCCCTCGTCGGCGAAGAAGTCCCGCACCCCGACGATGTTCGGGTGCGAGGGCAGCTTGCCGAGCGCCTCGTACGCGATGCCGATCCGCTTCTGCTGCTGAAGCCGCTCGGCCTCCGGCGCGTACGTATCGGCCCTGCGGACGGAGAGTCGGACCGTGCCCGACCCCTGCACCGCGAGGGCGTTCTTCGCCCGGTACTCGCGGTGGACGTCGTCGCCCTCCTCCGGGCCCGTCTCGCTCAGTCGCTCGATCACTTCCCAACTGCCGAACCGCAGGGGGTCCGACGACGGCCGAGACGAACCCTGCAGAGCGCGCACAATCAGTTCGCGGTGCGCGGAGAGGTCTGTCTCGAAGCGGTTGGTCGAGGTGGGTACACGGCTCACGTCCGCGAGCCGGCCGATCAAGTCCGGGAGGGTGACGGTGTCACGGGCATCGTGCTGGCGGGGCGTCCGGTCGACGAGCAGGGCGTCGGGTGCGGGAAGGACAACGAGGGCGTCCGTGTAGAGCCGGGACAGCGGACGGTGGGCCGTCTCCAGGAGCGTCTTCAGCTGCTTGGCGTGCCCGCGCAGCTTCGGCAGCGGGGAACGGAACGGCGCCCGGTGAGAGGGCTGCCAACGGCCGCCGTCGACCTCGATGCGTCCCCGGGTGCCCTTGACGTCGATGACGTACACGGCGTGCCCGGTGACCACGACGAGGTCGACCTCGAACAGTTCGTTCCGGTTGTACGGAATCTCGATGGAGTGCAGGACCGTCCAGTCGTCGGGGGCGTGATCACGCAGGTGCGCGATCACCCTCCGCTCGGCATCGTTGACGGCCTCCCCAACAGCAACGATCCTGGCACCCATCAGTCGGCGGCCTCCTCGATGGCAGTGGTGAGCAGCGCGAGGGCCCGGTCCTCCAGGGCGTCGGCTTTATCGCGGCATTTGTAGGCGTGGCGGACAGTGGCGGCGATGCGGTCGCGGTCGGCGGATGGCGCAAGAGGGACCGGCAATTCACGCAGGAACCTCGGATGGTATTCCTGCTGCTTGCCCCCGACGCTGAAGGACCGAAGGGCGCGGAATGCTGCCTCAGATCTGAAGAAGGCGAACAGGTAGGCACCAGGTACGTCAGAGTCCCCGCTGACGACACGAACGTAGTCCTGGCTGTACGCATGCCTGAGCCATGACCCAGTCACGAGAATGGAGCGGCTGTACACCTCGTTTTCGCCGAGGGTGCCACGCGCGGCAACCAGAATCGTCTCGTCCTGGAGCCGAATGTCATCGGGAGCGTGCGCTTCACTGATCCAGCGCCCCTCTGGGCGCAGCCAGAACGACTGACGTTGGCCGATGAGGCGGACGCCGTGCTCTGAATCGCTGTCGATCCGCTTGAACCGGGCTCCTGTACGGAGGCTGCCGCCCTCGCAGATGGAGCCGAGCGATCGCCCACTCACGGAGCCCAATTTTTCGACCAGCCGGTGTGCTCTTGGCGCGAAATTCAAAGCTCGCAGCGAGGCAGAGCTCACGCTCGGGACCTCGAACCCGAGGTCCCGCTCCTGCTGATGCCAGCGGACATCGATCAGCTCGGGCAGCCCCACACTCGTGAAAAGGTCCTTCGTCGCGCTGACCGAGGACGACTGGAACTCGGCGCGCAGCCGCGCGCACTCTTCCACCAGGTCGTGGATCTGCCCCTCGAGCGCCGTTCCCAATCGCGGCACCGGCAGCCCCGCGATGTGATGCGGCTCGATGTGCTTCACGGCCGAGCCGTACACCGACCCTCGCACGAGCGACTCGCCGAACTTGCTGAGCAGGAAGGCGAACAGGTACCCGGACTTGATCTTCTCCGGGTTGGGTTCGACCTTGAGGGTGTCCTGCGAAGACCAGAAGTCGCCCATATCGGGCCGGACGTAGGCCCGCCGACCGGCGTTGAATCCCGAGCACGAGATCAGTGTCATCCCGGGCTTGAGTTGGAGATACGACAAGGTCACCGATTCCGCATCCGACTTACGCAGCCGGGGCAGCCCGGTCAAGTCGGCCGCCATCATGTCTTTCGTCCCGAGGAACGGCACACTGTGTTCCGGATCAGTGAGGTAGACCCGCCGGAACATGGGCCCGTTGAAGATCCCTCCGTTGCGCCCCGCCGTCAGACTCGCCAGCGGCTGCGTCCTCGACAACTGCTCGAGCAGCTTCTTCGTCTTCATAGACCCTGCCACATACGGCGAGGCATCGAGCCGAAGTCCCTGGTCCGTGAACCAGTCGGACTTCACCGGATTGGACAGCTCGGCAACCTTCACGCCCCGACCTCCGTTCCCGCCGACCTGGCCGTACGCGGGTCCACGCCCGGCACCGGGTACTTCGCCCGGAACTCCCGGTACTTCTCCGCGATCACCGGCAGGTCGTTGTCGATGACCTTCTTGCTGCGGGTCAGCGGCCGGGTCACCTCCTTGCCCCGGATCCGAAGCCGTTCCATGACGACCTCCGTCTCCACCACGATCTCCCCGTTGGGCTCACGCTTATAGAGGTCGTTGCCACGTCGGTCGAAGCCGACCTTCTCCGCGACGGCCATGAAGACGGGGTACGCCTTCTCCGTCCCGAGGTCGTGGTTCTGGATCTCCTGCCGGGTCTTGCGCTTCAGGAAGAGGAGCGTGGTGAGGATGTTGACGTTGGCGTCGACGACGAACGTCTCCACCGGCAGCTCGACGCTCGCGAGAACCCAGCAGTTCCGCAGGATGTACCGGCGGATCGCCTCGTCGGTCGGCCCTGGGTTCGACAGGATGCCGTTCGGCAGGACGATGCCGATCCGCCCGCCCGGCTTGACCCACTCGATGGCGCGCTGGATGAACAGCTGCTCCGGCGCCATGCTCGACGGCACGCTGGTTGTGCTCGCCTCGACCGCGCCGGTCTCCTTGTTGCGGCCCCACGACCGAGCGATCCCGTTACGGAACGAGCCGAGCACCGACTCATCGCTGACCGGGATGTCCGCGCCGAAGGGCGGGTTGGTCAGGAGTACGTCCACGGTTGGCTTGTCGAGCGGGATCTTCTTCTTTGCCGCCTCCACGCCCGAGAGGTGTCCCCGCGGGAAGGCGAGCGAGTCCATGTGGAAGACGTTCCCCGTGGTCTGCGCGAGCGTCATGATCGCCATGGTCGTCGCACGCACCAGGAACGGGTCGAAGTCGGAGCCGAACAGGTGCTCGTCCGCGAACTCCTCAAGCTTGTCGCCGTACCGCTCCCTCTCCTCCTCCGTGTCCGGGAAGCCGAGCGTGCCGGCCTCCTTCTTCCAGGTCTGGTGCAGGTGCTTGAGGGTGGCCTGGAGGAAACCGCCAGTGCCGCAGGTCGGGTCAAGGACGGTCTCGTCCTCCTTCGGGTCGAGCATCTCGACCATCAGGTTGACCGCGCCGCGCGGGGTGAAGTACTGACCTCGGTCACCACGCAGGTTGGTGCCGACGAGTTCCTGATAGGCAATGCCCTTGGCGTCGACATCCGTGCCGATCAGGTCGTACGGAGCGAGCTCACTGACGATGAAGGCAAGAGCCCGGTCGGAGAGGGTGATCTCGTCGGTGGGCTTGAAAACGTCTTTGTATTCACTCTTGACGTCCTCGAAGAGCTCCTTGACGCGCTTGCTGATGGCCGCGCGACCGTTCGGGTCAAACATCTCCTTCAGACCGGTGCGGAACCGGCCGTGCACGGAGCCGTGGCTGACCCGCTCGTCGTACATCTTGGCGAAGAGCAGGTAGAGGAACTGCCAGAAGGCAGCGTCCTTCGGCATGCCCTCGTTGCCGTGGATGTAGTTGTGGCAGCGCCGGAAGGCGATCTTGAGCATCTCCGGGTCGGCCTGGCGCAGCCGCTGGTGCGAGGCGACGGTGCGGCTGCCGAGGGTGCCGTCGACGACCTCCCAGTCGCTGCGGTCCTCGAAGTCTGCGCCGAAGTCGCCCGCCACCTTCTTGAGAAAGAAGAAGTCGACACCGTCGGTCCACATGCCGTCCGCGCACTGCAGGCGGTCCTCGTTGCCCATCAGCTCCTGGAGCTCCTCCAGGTCCTTCCGGGCCTGGTCGGGCTCGCGGAGCTTGACGACGTTCTTCCCGCGCTTAGGCTCCTGCTTGCAGATCACGACCCGCCGCAGGTTCGCCGTGGTGTGCAGGGTGCCGGACTCGAAGATCGCGATATCGGCCTTCTTGCTCCGCTTCCGCTTGGCACCCTCCTCACTGACCGTGACGGAGAAGTCGCGCTGCATGTCGCCGGGGTCGATGCCGTGCTCATGCACCAGGGCCCTGGCGATCCGCTGCCGGACCTTCTCCTTCTCCGTCTCCTTGATCGCGTCGCCAGAGATGTAGTCGACGACCTGGCCCTCCTTGAGGGCCGTGACCTTAGGCTCGGAGCCCTCCGCGACAGGCTCCGCGTCCTCCTCGGGCCGCTGCGGGATGTCCAGGTCCAAGGTCAGTTCCTCCATTGACGTGCTGCTTCTTTCCTGTGCTCGGTGGTGCGGGTAGGAGCCTGCGCTCCAGGGCGGTCTGTGCGTGCGCCAACACAGTTGCCACCTGTGATCCTACGACCCCCCGGGCGCCTCCAAAGGCGCGTTCCGCCAGGCCGGAGGGTGCACAGTTCAGTGTCCGCGGACCCTACAGGGGAGCACTGACAAGGCCTGAGCGCCAGCGGGCGAAGGCGCTGGGCCAGCGGCGCCCCAGCCCCTTACTCCCTGCCTCGCTCACTTCTCCGTCGGCTCGTTGCCCTCCCGCAGCCGCACCGCCAGCGCCAGCTCGTCCAGCGACCCCCGCCCCGGCATGAACCACCGGATCGTGCCCTGCGTCGAGCTGTCCACCCCGGACGCCTCGAAGCGCATTTTCCGCGCGAGGCCACTGGGCGAGTACCACGCGTCGTCGACGTGCCACTGCAAGGGGTTACGCCCCGCTTCGTTACTCCACGTCGCCTGGGCCCGCCGCGGATCCGCCGCCAGCCACTCGGTCATCTCGCGGCGCTCCGGCTTGCTGTACGGGCGGAACTCCAGGACCGCGCCTTCCTCGATCGCACCGGCGGCGACCAGGGTCGTCACTGCGTTCACCTTCCGCCCCCGAGCCTCGGCCGTGGCTACCTGGTAGTCCTCGTTGAGCGCCGGCGCCTTCTCCTCGGAGTCGAGCTTACGCAGGGCCGCACGTACCACTCGCTCAATCCGTTCCGTGTTCCGGACGGCGGCGATGATGTGGCTGGAAGTGCCGTACTCGTTGTCGATCGCATCGAGCACCCAGGACAGGGACTCACGGACCAGGTCGGGCACCTTGGTGAGTTCCGCCGCCCAGTCGCACTCCGGGTCCTCGATGGCCCGGGTGTCCAGACGGCGGTAGACAATGTGGGTGACGAGGAGGTCGCCGTAGAAAGCCGCCGCGTCGGCACGCCAGACCAGCCCTTCGCGGAGGGACTGCAGCTGCGCCCGGACCTCGCGGAGGAGCTCGACGCTGCGCCAGACCTTGAAGACGTTCGGTTCGGAGCCGAAGGTCTCCTGATAGTTGTGGTCCTCCCACAGCCCGGCAAGGTTGTCGTCGCGCTTGGCCACGGCGGCGAGCCGGGCGTTCGGACTGACGGCAGCGAGCGCCTCGGCGGCCTCGGTGATGGAGCAGCCGTGCGCCGAGTCGGGCACGGTCTCGCCGCGCTTGGTGACGTAACTGCGGTTAAGAAGCATGGCGAAGTCGTCGCGGAGCCTGATCTGCCCGGGGTCGAGGGACTTGAAGTCGCGCTCCTCGATGGGGTTCTGCGTGTTCGTGGTGGTGGTGACCTGGTCACCGAAGCCTGACGGGCAGTCTTCCAGCGAGATCAGGCGCACCAGGACCCGTCCGTCCTGCGCCGCGCCCGTGTCCTCGGTGAAGGCTCGGTAGATGGCACTCACCGTCTGCGCGCCGTTGACCACGCTGACGCCGGACAGCTGGAAGTTGCCCACTTTGCCGGGCAGTGCCCGGCCGATCGGCTGGATCGACTCGCACAGCATGGTGATGCCGTTACTGAAGTACCAGAAGTGCTCGGGCTCCTCCCGCAGAGTCTCCCTGATCTTGGAGTTGACGTCGCTCTCGTCGAGAGAGTCACGGATATTCCGGGCGAAAAGGCCGCGCCGGTGCTCCTCGTAGAGGTCGGCGAGGGCGGGGACGGTCATGGTGCCGTACATCGCCTTGTACGGCGTCGACTCCTGGCCGAAGCACTCCAACTGCACCTTGGTGTCGATCTTCGGTGCGGCGGAGTCGCCGAGAGTCGCGCGATGGAAGTCGCGCAGGTCTAGGACCTTGACTTCAACCATGTCGCGGACGACCTGGTTCTGCTCATCCTGCTTCATCTTGATTAGCTCGCGCACGCCGTCGCTGAGAGGCGCCTCGCGCATCAAGGCGAGCAGCAGGGTGATCTTCGGAGTGCCGCAGTCGTAGGCCCGCTCGATGTCGGGGACGAACGGCTGGAAGCGGCGGTTAAACCGGCCGAAGTTCCGGTCGAGCATCAGGTCCAGACCGTGGAACATCTTGTGCACCTCGGCCTCGCCGAAGCCTCCTTTGTTCTGGTCGCTCCACTTCGCCTGCACCAGACAGATTCGGGAGCGCGTGGTTCCTAAGTCCACGGCGATCGAGTCGAGGCCCTGATCGTCCTGCCCGTCGAAGACTCGTGTGGCGGCGACCCGGTCACTGCACGGGTGCTCGATCTGCGCGGCGAGCGCAGCCAGACCACGGCTCAGGAAAGCCTGATGGCGATTGGCCTCCGACAGGCGCGCCTGGTCCGACATGTCGATGAGGCCGGTGAAACGGTCCTCGATGGCCTTGCGGACGTACCCCACGTGCAGTTTGCTCACGATCCACCCCTGTCAATGCCTCAGATCGTCAACACCCTATCGGCGGAGGGTCCTTGTGAAGTTCCCCCCGCGCACCTACGTACATTCTGTGCATCGCAGTTGTCCGTCGGGGCCAACTATCGTGCTCAGTCACACTTTCACCCGGACGGGTGCACGCTCCCAGCGGATCGCCCCGCTGGGTGGCCGGGTCTCCAACAGAAGGAATATCCAGCGCGTTCGTTCGATTGGTCTCCATGCAGAGATTGCGGGAGGGGACCCCGATGGCCGAGCTGATGTTGTTCCGGCAGGACTCGGACGGGCGGGATGTCGAGCTGTCCGGTGCGACGGTGGCGCTGGAGGTCGAGCTGCAGCGGCGGGTCGAGGCCGGTCTGGAGCAGATGCTGGGCATCCGGTTCGTGGCGTCGGAGTACGCGACCGGTCCGTGGCACCGGGGGCGGATCGATACCTTGGGGCTGGACGAGAACGGCAGCCCGGTGGTGATCGAGTTCAAGAAGGGCTCCGACAGCGGGGTGATGTCGCAGGCCGTCTCGTATCTGGGCTGGCTGCGCTCGGCGCAGCACGAGTTCGAGGCGCTGGTCCGGAAGGTGCTGGGCGCGGAGGCCGCCGAGTCAATCGACTGGCGGCGACCGCGGATGGTCTGCATCGCGGCCGGCTTTTCCCACCACGACCGCGCGGCCGTGCAGTGGCTGCCCGAGCGCATCGACCTGGTGCGCTACCGGGTGTTTGAGGGCGGCCTGCTGAGCCTGGCCCTCGTCGACTCCTCGCCCGGCTCGCCGCGTGCCGCTTCGTCCCGGCGGAACCGGAGGCGGGGCTCGGTGGTCGACAGCGCACCGGCGGTACCGGCGGCTGCTTCGCCGACGAGTGCTGGCCTCGTTCCCGAGTGCCTGCGGGACCTGTACGGGGAGTTGGACGAGGCACTCACGGCGTGGAGCGAGGTCGAGGTCGCGGCCCTGCGGCACTACATCGCCTACCGGCGGCTGGTGAACGTGGCGTCAGTGATCTTCCGTCCGAAGCACGAGGCGATCCTCGTCTACCTCAGACTCGACCCGGAAACGGTCGAGCTGGAGGAGGGCTTCACCCGGGACATGCGCGGCATCGGACATCTCGGGACCGGAGACCTGGAGGTTCGCGTCGTCTCGGCGGCCGACCTGGAGAAGGCGGCGCCGCTCATCCGGCGGGCGTTCGAGGCTGCCTGACGCGACGAGAAGGGCGGCTGGTGCATCGGTACTCGATGCACCAGCCGCCCTTCGGCGTCTGCGGGCCGCCGGCCCCGGGCTCTCCGCTCTCATGCTCACGCCTCCGGTCCGGCCAGCTCGAAGTCGTCCTTCGCCAGCTCGGCTCGCAGCCGCTGCTCGGCGACGTCGGCGTAGTGCGCGGACAGTTCGACGCCCATGAAGCGGCGTCCCTCGCGCAGGGCCGCGACTCCTGTGGAGCCGCTGCCGGTGAACGGGTCGAGGACGACGCCGCCCTCGGGGCAGACCTGGACGAGCTGCTGCATGACCTCGACGGGCTTCTGGGTGATGTGGACCCGGCCCTTGCGGGGCTGGGAGGCGATGTAGTGGCCGGGCAGGTAGAGGTCGCGGGTGTTGTCGAGGGATCCCTTGACGCCCCAGATGATGAACTCCGAGTCCTGCTTCGGACCGCCCTTGCGAGGCCGGCTGGAGGGCTTGATCCACGGGATGGTGCCGCTCCAGGTCCACCCCGCCATCTGCAGGGCGTCGGAGGTGGTCGGCTCCTGACGCCAGTCGGTGAAGACCATGGCGACCGCTTGCTCGGTCGAGGCCCGGTACGCCTCGGTGAGCAGTTCGGTCAGCCAGGAGCGGTAGGAACGCTGGTCGCGGTTCTCGCCGGGGAAGTTGGCGAGATCGTGGGCGCTGTTGCTGGTGACGTACTTGGCTCGCGCGGTGCGGCCGGTGCGGTCCGAGCTGGTGCGTCCACCGGAATTGTACGGGGGATCGGTAATCACCCCGTGGACGCTCTCGTCGGGGAGGGACTTCAAAACGGTCAGGGCGTCGCCCCGGTGCAGCGTGTAGCTCATGAGGACCTCTCTTCGGGCACGGCGGATCCGGGCCCGCTCTGGACAGCGCTCAGCAGCGGTCGTTTCGGGCGGGGTTGTACCGGAGGTTAACGGCCAATTCCGGCCGCGCCTAAGGAGGTGCCCCCTGCCGCGGACCCCGGGTGGCAGTCGTTTGGTACGGCCGGGATCCGGGTCTACTGTCTCGCCTTGTCACCGGGCAGGAGACTCGCTCTGCCCCTGCTGACCTGTACATATCCGTGCTGTCTCGTCCAATCGAGCAGTGTCGGGGGCACGTTGACCATGCATCCCCGAGCGCCCCCGGAGGTCCCGATGCGCTGCCTGAGATTACGAGCGCGGCTGGCTGCCGCGTGTGACCTGAAACCCGCGTCCGGGAGCTATCAACTCCTCAGACCCGGGCCCCCGAGAGGCGGATGCACATCGGCGCGGTGCCGACGGCTTCCAACGAGAAGTCGGCACCGCGCCTCTACGAAAACCGAGGAGCCGCTGCGATGCAGCATGTCCTGATACACCCGCGCCCCGACCCACCACTGTCACCTGGCCGTCACCGCCATCCCGGTGAACGGCGGCGGCGATGAAGAAGGCGACGGGAGCCCTTGTCGGTCTCTGCGCGACCGGCTCGCTGCTGCTGGCCCTTCCGATCCTCGCCATCGGTGCCGGTACCGCGTCGGCTTCGTGCTCGACTGACACTGCACCGGGTGTGGATACCGTCGCCGTCGCCAAGCAGGTGAAGGCCATCCTGGATGGCGGCGACAAGGGCTCGGTCTCTGTGCCGGGCCTGGACGACCCGGCCGATCAGGTGCCCAACGCCAAGACGATCCAGGCCACGGGCGTCGCAATGAACATCCCCGCCCGGGGGCAGGTCGTGGCCCTGGCGACCGCCCTGCAGGAGAGCGGCCTGCGGAATCTGACCTACGGCGACCGCGACTCGCTGGGTCTCTTCCAGCAGCGGCCGTCGCAGGGTTGGGGTACGGCGAACGAGATCCTCGACCCGGTACACGCCTCGACCAAGTTCTACGAGGGGCTGCAGAAGGTCTCGGGCTGGCAGTCCCTGTCCGTCACCCAGGCCGCCCAGGCGGTGCAGAAGTCAGGCTTCCCCGAGGCGTACGCCAAGTGGGAGCCGCTGGCCACCGCCCTGCAGAAGGCCATCGAGCCTCTGTTGCAGGAGGCCGGCCACCCGTCGCCGAGTCCTTCGCCGTCCGACTCGGCCCACGCAAGCAGTCCTTCGCCCAGTACCGCAGGCCGCTGTTCGGCGGACGGGGACGGGACGGACTTCGGCACCATCCCTGCCGGTGCACTGCCGACCGAGTACAAGATCCCCGCCACTGCCTCACGAGAGGTTCAGACGGCGATCCGGTGGGCGTTGGGTCAGCTCGACACTCCGTACCAGTGGGGCGGGAGCTGCACCGACTCCCACGGCACCGACCCGATGGGCCGATGCGACTGCTCCTCCCTGATGCAGCAGGCGTACAAGGCCGCCGGGGTCACCCTGACGCGGACCACGTACACACAGGTCAAGGACGGCAAGGCGGTGTCGGCCGACGCCCTTCGTCCGGGCGACCTCCTCTTCACCGAGGGGTCGGCTGCCGTGCCCGAGCACGTCGGCATGTTCATCGGGCAGGGCCTGATCGTCCACGCGCCGCACACCGGCGACGTAGTTCGCATCACGACCCTCGCGTCGTGGAAGCCGCAGATTCTCGCGGCCCGCCGAGTCGTCTGACCGGCGCTTCCCTTCTCCCCCTTTCCTCGCACCGTCGCTTCGCCACAGCGGGCTTTGGCGCGCATTCAACCGAACTGGAGTTCGCAATGTTTCTCGCCGACCAGGCCATACAGCTCGCCTACGATCCCGGAATCAAGCCGAACGAGGGCGGTCTGCCGGGCCTGAACGTCCTCAAGCAGGTGATGGGCTCGATCAACCTCTTCGGTCTCATCGCCGTGGTCGGCGCCCTCGCCGTCAGCGCCGGTGTGTGGGCCTGGGGACACCACTCCGGCGGTCACCAGGCGGAGGCGAACGGCAAGAAGGGCGTGTTGGTGAGCGCCGGCGCCGCCCTCCTGCTCGGCGCGGCGAACGGCGTGGTGGCCTTCTTCAGCACGCTCGGGACGCAGGTCCACTGATGGTTCAGCACCCCACTCACCCCGGCGGCGCATCTCGCGTGCGCCGCCGGGCGCTGCTCGGCACCATCGGCCTGATGGTGCTCGTCGCCCTCGCCGGCCTGGCCGCGTACCTCACCCGCGACGGCAAAAGCACCTCCGAAACCCCTGCTACACCGTCGAGTTCACCCACCGCTGCCTCCCCACCCGCATCACCGCCCGAGCCGTTCACGCCGCGCACCCGTCCCCGTGACCTTCCGGTCCCGCCGAAGACCCGCGATCCGATCGCGTTCGGGAAGGCAGCCGCAGCAGCGCTGTGGTCCTACGACACCCGCGCGTACTCGCAGACCGAGCTGCGGGAGGCCCTTCACGGGTGGCTGACCGCGGAGACGAAGTACGCCGACCCGGCCTCGGTGGACAAGATCATCCCCTCGCCCGTGCTGTGGAAGGAGATGGCCGTCAACGGCCAGTTCGCCACCGCCAAGGTGCACGAGGGGCACTTCCCGCACGCGTTCACCCAGGCCCTTCAGGACGATCCCGGGGTGATCACCCAGGCGTACGTCTACGCCGTCACGGTCTCCGGGAGGCAGTCGATCGCCTGGAAGGGCTCGCCCGCCGGCGGTGCGGAGAGCCGTTCCACCACACTCGCGGTCCAGTGCCGCCCCGACCATCCCTGCGCCCTGGTCGGCGTCATGCCGTCCGTCGCGCCCTGACCCCCGTTCACGGAAGGAGGTACCGCCATGGATGTCTGCGGCATCCCCTTGATGGACAAGGTGTGCACCGCCGTCGACTTCGCCACGAACCCCGGTGGAACCGTCACCGACGGCCTCGGGGCCTGGATCGCGAAATCGGCGGGCGAACTGGCGGCCAGCGCGGCCGATCTCGCCGCCGAGGCCGTCAACAAGACGACCGCCATCGACCTCAACGCCGGGTGGTTCCGGGACAACTACGAGCTGCTGCTGCCCATCGGGCTCGCCCTGACCGTCGGCATCTTCTGTATCCAGATCATGTCCGCGGCCTGGCGACGTGACGAACGCGCCCTGGCTCAGGCGGCGTTCGGGACGATGACCGGCGTCCTCTTCAGCTTCTCCGCCATCGCCTTCACCACCGTCGCCATCACCGTGGTCGACGCTCTGTCCGACGGACTCTTCCAAGCGGCCAACTCGTCAGTCGACGACGCGATCCGCCGGGTGGTCAAGGTCGATCAGCTGGGCTCGATGTTCAGCCTCGGCTGGGGCGTGTCAGCACTGGTCGCCCTTGGATGTGCCATCGGCGCCTTCCTCTACTGGGGTGTCATGGTCGCCCGCAAGGTCGGCGTGCTCATCATGGTCGCCCTCGCCGTGTTCGCCGGAGCCGGCGGCGGCTGGGAGGTCGCCAAGCGGTGGCGACGCGGCTGGATCGAGGCCACCGCCACACTGATCGTCTCGAAGCTCCTGATGACCGTCGTCTTCCTGATCGGTGTCTCCGCCATGGGCAAAACCGACAGCACCGACGGGATGGCGGCCCTGTCCGACGCGATGGCGGGCATCGTCGTGATGGTCCTGGTGCTGCTCTGCCCGTACGCGACGTACAAGTTCGTCCACTGGGCCAGCGACGGCGGCGGCCACGACGACCTGCACCGCACCGGCGTCGCCGGCATGGCGGTCGCCGCGGGAGCAGCGAAGACCGCGGGCAGCCTGGCGATGCAGGCCAGCACCGGAACCCCCGCTCCGCAGGGCCCGAGCCAGGTCCCCGGTGCGGGCGCCGACGGCGTCGCCTCCGGCATCAACCCCTCCGGCGGCAACCTCAGCAAGGAGGGCATCGACGCCGGCCCGCCGAAGCCGCAGACCCGCTTCCGGTACGGCGAGGATTCGAACGCCGGCGGCGACAAGGGCCGGGCCCTGATCCAGCGACCCGGGATCCCACCGCTGATCTCGCGTCCCGGCGAGGACGAAACGGAAGGCTCCGAGGCGACCGTCCAGGGCGTCAGTGGCGGCTCCGACCATGTCGCCGGCACGTCGGCGCCGGGCGGCAGCGCGGCTTACATGGGCACCGTGCCGTCCACCGGCCCCGCGTCCTCGACCACGCCGCCGTCTTCCACCGGACCGTCGGCCACCGGTTCTCCGACGCCGACGAACTGGGTGTACCCCACCCAGCCACCGACGGGTTCCTGACCCACCACACCCGGGGGCGGGCCGTACTCCACGGCCCGCCCCATCCCGCCCGACCAGCAGAAGGGTTCCGCCATGACGCCCAGAAGAGCGCCCCGTGCCCCGTCCTCCGCCCGCTCTCACCGTCTGGAACCACCATGTCCGGCAAGCACCAGGCCCCTACAGCCACCGTGAAGTTTCCCCACCGGAGCAGGCGCGGCATCCTGCTCGGTCTGACCGCCCCGCAACTCATCGTCGCCGGCCTCACCGGGCTTCTCCTTCTCGCCGTGGTCCTCACCCGCGGCGTGGTCGGCGCTCTCCAGCTCATCCCCCTGTGGGCCGTGATCGCCCTTGCCGTCTTCGTCCGCCACCGTGGCCGTGCCCTGGCGGACTGGGCTCCGATCGTCACCCGGTACGTCCTGCGCCGGATGCGCGGCCAACTCGTCTGGCTCACCCGGCCCTCCCGTCGGCCGACCCGCGAAGGGCTCCTCCACCTTCCCGGCACCGCCGCCAGCCTGCGCGTGGTCACCGCCCCCGACGGTAGGTACGGCGCGGTCCACGACCCCCACAGCAGCACGCTGACCGCCGTGGTCAAGGTCTCCTCCCGCGCCTACGCCCTGCTCGACCCGGGCACCCAGCAGGCCAACGTCAACGGCTGGGGACGCGCCCTGGCCGCGCTCGCCCGCACCGGGCAGATCGCCCGCATCCAGGTGATCGAGCGCACCGTCCCGGACTCCGGCGACGCCCTGCGCCGCTACTGGGAAGAACACGGCCGGCCCGACGCCCCCATGGCCGGCGCGATCTACAACGAGCTGATCCAGAGCGCCGGCCCAGCGGCGGCCCCCCACGAGGCGTACGCCGCGTTGTCGCTGGACACCAAGGCGGCGCGACGGCTGATCAACCAGGCCGGCGGCGGCCTGACCGGCTCCTTCAGCGTCCTGGCGCAGCTCACCTCCACCTTCGACCAGGCCGCGCGGACCGCCGGGCTCAACCCCACCGGCTGGCTCACCGCCCGCGAGATCGCCGCCGTCGTACGCACCGCCTACGACCCCAAGGCCCTCGCGACGCTGGACCGCTGGTCCACCGCCGGCCGCCCCGAGGCCGAGCCCACCGCCGCCGGCCCCGTCGTGGTCGTCGAGAAGGCGGACCACATCGCGACCGACTCGGCCGTCCACTCCACGTACTGGGTGGAGAACTGGCCCCGGACCGAGACGTCGGCCGGCTTCCTGCACCAGCTCCTGTTCACCGGCGGGGTCCGGCGCACGCTGTCGCTCTCCTACGAGCCGAAGGGCCTGGACGCCGCACTGCGCGACGTCCAGCGCAAGAAGGCCAGCGTGATCGCCGATGCCGCCGAGCGGGCCCGGCGCGGACAGGTCGACTCCGAAGCGGACTCGATCGAGTACCAGGACATCAAGTCCCGCGAGCGCCAGCTCATCGCGGGCCACGCCGATGTCGCCCTGACGGGGCTACTGACCGTCTCGGCCGACTCCGAGGACGAACTCCGGTCCGCCTGCGCGGTCGTGGAGACCGCCGCCGTCGGCGCCCAGCTCGACGTCCGGCCGCTGACCTGGCAGCAGGCCGAAGCGTTCACCGCCGCCGCCATGCCGCTCGCGCTCGCCGCCTGACGCCGGCCTCCCCTTCCCCTCGAAAGAGCACCCTCATGTCCCGCACCGCCAGCCCGACCGCGCAGGACTTCGTGCCCTTCGCCACCGCCGCGCTCGACTTCCACCGCGCGCTCAACATCCCCGGCGGCCCCCTCGTCACCAGCCGCGCCGAGCTGGACGCCCTGCACGCCCACTTGGCCGCGCTGTACGGACTGCTCGATGCCCATGCCGCCCGCACCGGTCAGCTCGTGGCGAGCGAGGGCGACCAGCTACGCGCCGCCCGCACCCGGATCTGGCAGGTCGCCGACCACGTCCACGCCGCCTACCACGCGGCGCCCCGACCGGAGTCCGGCGAGTTGCCCGAACCCGAGGCGTGCCAGACCGGCCTGCCCGAAGGGGCGCCGGAACTGACCATCTGCCAGCGCCACCAGCGCACCGCGCAACTGATCCGCCGCCGCACCACCCCGGCCGACCTGCACGCGCCGTTCACCGGCCTCGTCCGCCGCTGACCAGCCCTGTCTGGAGAAACGTTCATGTCCCGCACCCGCGCCAGCGCCTCCCCCTTGTTCGTGCCGCACAAGGCGTCGCGTGCCGAGCAGAGGGCCGCCCGAGCCGGTTTCGCCGAGGCCCGCCGCAAGGCCCACCTCGCCGGAACATCGCCCAAGCACCACACCGAGGAGACTTTCGACCCGCAACTGCGGCCAACCTACCCGCCGGCCGGTCGTCCCGGCCCGGCCTCGGCCCGGGGTGGCAAGCTCAATCTGCCCGCCCACCGGATGACCACCGCCACGGCCAGCGGGGCCTATCCCTTCGTGGCCGAGGGCGGCCTGGGGGCGGAAGGCGTCTTCATCGGCCGTGATGTCCACGCGGAAGCCGCGTTCTGCTACGACCCCTTCTCGCTGTACAGCAGCGGCCGCATCGAGGGCTTCACGAACCCGAACGCGGTCCTCGCCGGGATCATCGGCATGGGCAAGTCGGCGCTGGCCAAGTCCATCGCCACCCGGTCGATCGCCCACGACTACCGGATCTACATCCCCTGCGATCCGAAGGGCGAGTGGACCGGTGTCGCGCAGGCCCTCGGCGGCTACAGCATCGCGCTGGGTCCAGGGCTGCCGGGCAGGTTGAACCCGCTGGACGCCCCGGCCCGGCCCGCCTCCATCAGCGAGGACGACTGGGCGACCGAGGTCCGAAAGCGCCGCCTGCTGCTCCTGGCCGGCCTGGCGCGCACCGTGCTGAAACGCGATCTCCTGCCGATGGAGCACACCGCCCTGGACCTCGCCCTCGACCTGGTCGTCGCCGAGGCAGCCGCCCGTGGCACGGTGCCCCTGCTCGGCGAGATCGCGCACACCCTCGGCTCGCCCGAACGCCTCGACCGGGCCCTCGGCCAACAGGCCGGACACCTGGGGCCCGCGGCCCAGGACCTCGCGCACGCCCTGCGCCGCCTGGTGCACGGCGACCTCAGCGGCATGTTCGACGCCCCCTCGACGGTGGCCTTCGACCCGAACACCCCGATGCTGTCCATCGACCTCTCCCGCCTCGGCGGATCCGGCGACGACACCGCCCTGGTCCTCGCGATGACCTGCGCGAGCGCGTGGATGGAGTCCGCCCTGGCCGACCCCGACGGCGGGCGACGATGGGTGATCTACGACGAGGCGTGGAGGCTGATGAGGCACATCGGCCTGCTGGAACGGATGCAGAGCCAGTGGAAGCTCTCCCGGGGACTCGGCATCGCGAACCTCATGGTCATCCACCGGTTGTCCGACCTGCTCTCGGCTGGGGATGCCGGCTCGCGCGGCCGGGTGCTGGCCGAGGGCCTCTTGGCCGACTGCTCCACCCGCATCATCTACCGCCAGGAGCCCGACCAGCTCGCCGCCGCCGCATCGCTGCTCGGCCTGACCGGCGTCGAGACCCAGGCGGTCTCCGTCCTGACCAAGGGCCGGGGCCTGTGGAAAGTCGCGGGCCGCAGTTTCATCACGCAGCACATCCTGCACCCAGCGGAGCGCGAGCTGTTCGACACCGACGCCCGCATGGCGGCTTAACCCAACCACCCTGACCTACAAGGGAGTTGCCTCTTGTCTTCAACCGTATCGCGGGTGAACCACGGAACTCGCGGAAACGTCCGGACACCGGCTGCGAGTCCGGGCGTCGACACACCGACCGCCGACTGGAACGACCGCCTCGCCGCCGCCCGGCCCGAGGAGTTCGAGGAGTTGTTCTCCACGGTCCTCACAGGAGACTTCGGCGGAGTGGCCCGACTGCACCAGGCTCTCGAAACCGCATCCGAGTGGTGCCGCGCTCACGGCGCCTGCGGCAGCGCCGCCGAACTGGGCGTCCTCGCGGAGCGCCTGGCCGATCTCGGAGAGGAGCTGCACCTCGTGGGCGAGGGCACCGGCCACGAGATCCGCTCGCATCGAGCGGCAGCGGCGGCCCGTACCTCTCCGGCCGTCTCGGTACGCGGGGCTTCCGCCGGTCCGCCGGCCGCTACGTCCGCTCCTCTGCCGCCGGCTCCCGTCCGCTCGCTGCCGTGCTCACGGTGAAGACCGGCACAGGAACAAGGATCGATCATGTCTACTTCTTCCACTTCTCCCGCATCGGCCGAGGACCAGCCGTCGGCGATCACCGATCACCTGGCGTGGCGGCGGCACCTCCCGGCACTGGCTTCCGCCGCCGACGGCATCAACCAGGCGTCCGATGCCTGGGACCTGGTCTCGGACTCCTTCTGTGACCAGGACGGCTGGCCCATCGACGAGGAGGGCTACGCGGACGGCAAGGTGAAGCGCGACGCCGAGGCGTGGAGGCACGCCGAGGTCTTCCTCGATCACGGGCCCGAGGTGCTGGCCGGGGTGCGAGCCGCCGCCGAGGGTTCCGATTACGTCGAGGGGCCGATCAGCGACGATCTCCGCCGGCTGCGCGGGATCGACACCACCCTGGTACGAGCGGGTCAACTCCGGCACGAGTGGGACCAGATCATGGCACTCATGGACGCCTCGCTCCCGGGCTCACGGAAGCTGTATCAGGAGCGTGCGGAGGAGCACCGCAACTCCGAGGGCTGGCACTACGCACACGAGCTGTCCTGCCAGGGCCCCGCGCTCGTCCGGGCTGCCGAGTACCTGGCCAGCCGGGTGGACGCCGAACAGCCCTCGCAGACCGAACGTGCGCGGGTGGCCCTCGCCCGGTCCGCTTCCGGGGCCCGCGGCGTCCTGCCCGCTTCGCCTCCTGCGCCGACGGCATCGAATCCGCCGGCCCCAGGTCGTTCCCGCTGACGCTCCTAGCACCGAGTCGCGGCAGCACCAAACCGACCGATCGCCGGATCCTCATGGACCACCGCTCCCTTCCAACCCCACCGCGTCGGCGGCTCATGCCGTCGGCCCGGGGCGCCCGGCAACGGAGAAAGCTCATGCACCCCGATAACGCACTAATCACCTTCGAGCAGGAGGGATCACGCGTCCTCGCGTGGATCAGCGCATCGCCCTCCCCGCCCGCGGACGACGCTGCCGAACGAGACCACCGGTACGGCTACCTCACCGCTCCCCTACGGCAGCGCGGCCTGGAGTGCACCGTCGAGTACGGCCTCAGCGACTACATCGTCCACGCTGAGCTTCCCGACGGCAGTGCACTGATCATCTCGCCGCCGCAGGAACCACCGTCCGAGCACCCCGAGTCCCCCGAGAGCTGGATGGTCACCCGCCACCGGTCTACCGAGCCCACGGTGTACGAGTTGATCTACGACTCGGCGCTCGACGGGCCCCACGCCCGGCACGGCGGCAGCGTCCCGGCTCTGCTCGCCGCCGTCGACACGCGCCTGGACCAACTCGGCGTGCCGTCGCGACGCGAGCAGAGGCGAGCTGCCGAGGAACGCGCCGCCGGCTCGGTGCTCCACCGCGCGGGCTTCGTCCCCGCCGTCACATTCGGCGGTGAGCACTACTACCGGCTGCCTTCGGCCATGACCGACCCGGCCGAACAGCGCCTGTTGGTGACCCGGGCCTTCGACTTGCTGCAGGTCGAGGGCTTCCGCATCGCCTGCGACCCGGCGCTCCTGGAACCCGGCCTTCCTCTTCGCCGGGCCCACGAGACGAGTCTCGGCGACCGTCTCGGACGCCTGGCCCAGTCCATCCAGGCGGCGACGCACACGAGCGAGGCGGTCGCCGCGCTGAGTGAGCTGACTGCTCCCGGCGACGGCGTTCTCCAGCGGGTCGTCGAGATCCTCGACACGACGGCCGACTGGTGGCAGGACTTCGGCGACACGGCCGATCACCGCTACGCGGACCACCTGCGCCTGATCGCGGAGGGCCTGGGCTCCTACGCGGTCGAGCTTCGAGCAATACGCGGCGACCTGGCTGACCGCCACATCGCCCACCCCGGGAGGGCTCGGGGACAGCCGGAGCGGACCGGCCCCTCTTCCTCTGCCTCACCACGGGTGAACGCTGCTCTCGCACCTTCACCGTCGGCCGGACAGCGCACGGTCCCTGTCCGCCCACCGACGGAATCGTCCGCGCAGACCGTGTTGCCGTCCGCACGCCCCTCGTCCGCACCCGGTCGCTGACCACCCACCGTCTCGGAGTCCCCAGTGCACCGCACCGGCAGAAGCGATTCACCCCTCGACCACAACTGCGCCCGAGCCCACCCCGGATGGATCCGCCATGCCCAGCCCCTACGACGCGTCGCCTGATCTCACCTTCGGCCACCACCCCGTCTACGGCATCGTCGCCGCGAACCCGAAGAACCTCGCAGCCAGCACATGGATGTTGAAGGGGTTCGACTTCCACCCCGTTCCGGACCAGCCCACGCTGTACGCGCTGGCCGATGAGGAGCGTGACGGACCGGACCGTACGGCCCGGGCAGTCGCGTTGCTGCGCAAGTCCGGCTTCCGGGTCGACGTGGACGCCGCGTTCGATCCCTCGCTGGCACCCGATGCGGCACCCGCCCACGGCCGGGTCCCGTTCGGTGAACCCGATGTCGCCTTCGCCGAGCATCCGCGGCTCGGCATCGTCGCGGCCATCAACGACCGTGCCTCCGAGCTCACCGGACTTGCCCTGATGGAACACGGCTGGCGGCACAACCCGGGCTTGGACATCTACACGTTGCCTGCCACGACCGACCGTGACGAGGCCCTGGGGAAGGTCGCCGGAGCCACGGTGTCCCTGCACCGGTCCGGCGTTCGGATCGCGGTGCAGCCCCGCCTCGCTCAGGACGTAGCAGCGCGCACCCGCACTGCTGCCGCGACAACCGCGTCCCGTGAGCGCGGCCAAGGCGCCCCCGGCGCATCTCCGGTCACTGCCGCCGCGCTCGCAGCCAGCCCGGCCCGTGCCGGCCTCCCGGGCAAGGCACCGGTCCCCGCACCCGGCGCCCCCGCTGCGGCGGCGCGGCCGGTCGACCCCCGCATCGCGTTCTCCCGCACCCGCTGATCCAACTGCCGTAAAGAGAGATTTCCATGACCGTGAAGACCATCTGGTCGATCAACCACACCTGCGGTCACCAGGCCGATCGCGACCTGTCCGATCGGGCAGCCGACCGCCGGGCGGGCTTCGCCGAGTGGCTCGCCAGGCAGGAGTGCACCAACTGCTGGCGTGCCTCCAAAGAGGGCGACGAGCAGGACAAGGCCGCGTGGCTCAAGGCCAAGCGGGCCGAAGAGCAGGCCGAGTCCGAAGCCTGGTCGGAGCAGTACCGGATGCCTCCTCTGGAGGGGACCGAGCGGGCCGTCGCCTGGGGCGTGCGCTGTCGTCACCAGGTCCTGGCCGCCGCCTACACCGCCCTGGTCCTCGAAGCCGAAACCACCGAGACGGAGTGGGAGGGAATCGAGGAGACCGCTCGTACCGTCACCCGCGCCGGATGGTGGATCGACCAGCGCTCTTCCGAGCCGGACGACCTCACCGAGCTGCTCCAGGCCGCCACCGAGGCCGACCGGCCGACCGAGAATCCCCACTTCTGACAGCCCGGTGTCCCGCTGCGGCGGGACACCAGTCCCCTTCTTCCCGTCGGCGATCTGGGCGCCCCGGGTGAGCACCGGCCTCTAGCAGCGATCTTCGGCCGGTCCAAATCTCAGAATCTGCGGGCGCTCTCCCCGACGCCCACCCACGGGCCCTCGTCCCGCCGCCCGTCTCCGAGCCGGGGCACCAGCCCGCCGCTCCAGACCCGCCCCCGTACTCAGGAGGCCCACGTGCCTGCTCCTTCGATCACCATTACCTCCGAGTTCAGCGGCAGCGTCGTGGCAAAGGGCGCCACCGACGATCTCTCCGCCTCGCTCCTGAAGCACGCCGGCTTCCATCAGATCGACGACTGGTACGGCCGACGCCATCGCCTTCCCACCACCACCCCGCCCGCCGACCAGGTCGCCATAGCCACCCACGCAGCCGAGATGCTCCGCGCCGCCCGCTACGGTGTCGACCTCGCCCCCGCCCTGGACATGGCCCGGACGAGCACTCCGGCACACCCCCTCGGGCCCTATGCCGCCGGAGCGGAACTCCTCCAGCTGACGGACCGAATCAGGTCGGCCGAGAACGGGGCCGATCTCCAGCGAGCGGTCGACCACCTCCTTCACCCCGAGCACGGCGCTCTGGAGCGCGTGCGGAAAGCGCTGGAAGCAGCGGGCGAACAGATCAACGACCTCGACGACGAGGCGTACGCGCTTGCCGACCGGTTCGGCTTCGCCTCGGAGTTCGTCAGCTCGGCGCAGTCGGAACTCGTCGACTTCGAGGTCGAGCTGCGCCGTGTCGGCAACGCACAGCAGCCCCAGACCGAGACGCGAACGCACTCCCCGAAGCTGCCCGACCATCAGGGCGTCGCTCTGGCCACGTCACCGGCTGCGGCGAAAGCCAAGGTCTCCCCGGCCCCCGGCGTCGAAGCGGCACATTCCAGCGCGGCCGTACGCCCGCCGCGCGTCCCTGGTCCGCGGCAGTAATCCGGCACCCACCCGGCTTGGTCGCCCAGGACAACCGCCAAGGAGCACTCGTGCCCGAGTTCTATCCGAGCATCGGCGACGCCGTCGGCGCCGCAATGCAACACAACATCCGGCTCGCCCACGGCCCCGACAAGCCACTGCAGGTCCGTCACCTGCCCAGCGCCTCCGCCGACCCGTACTCCGTCCCCGGGATGATCGCCCGTCTCACCGACGACGCAACGCCCGACGAGGTTGTGGGGATCATCGAGGAGGTCAACGGTGCGTTGGTCGGGGCTCTCCCTCAACTGACCGAACTCGTCGCCGCTGCCGCCGACTGGACCCGTGTCCGTCTGGCGTTCGACGACCCGCACCACAGCCCCGCCTTCGAGACCTGGGCACGGCTGGCCGCCGCCCACGGGCTGCTCCGGGACGTTCAGGAGCAGTTGGACATCGCTGAGGACGGGATCGCGGCATGCCCCGCCGCGCACACCGACCCCAGGCACCACGAGACGGTCAACGTCCTCCGGACCCGGGAACTGCTCGACGACGTCCTCGGTACCGGCACGGTCCCCGTACCGGCTTCCGCCTGGGATCCCGAAGCAGACCGGAAGCGTGCCGCCCGTACCTCCTCGCCACAGGCCGGCCCCCGACAACCGTCGTCGCCGACCAGCACCCCGCCGACCGCCCCGCCGCTCCCGCCCACGGCACGCCCCGCCCGCCGCCCCCGCTGAACGTTCCGCTCGATCCGCAAGGAATAGGCCCGTGAGCTGCACGAGAGCCGAGCGCGCCCCGCCCCCACCCGCTCGCACACCCAAGGAATCGCCGTGCCCTCCCCGCGCACCAGCGCGCCCTCGACCACCACCGGGTCGGACGCGCTCCTCTACCTCCTGTTCGGCGTCCTCGGCGCCGCCATAACCTTCGGCTCCCTCGCCTGGCTGACCGGCAACCTCACCAACGCCGCCGTCGGCAGCGGAGCGTGGGCCCCGTTCCGCGCCACCGACGCCCTGTTGCACCCCGAGGTGCTGTGGCCAACCCTGAGCACCACCGCCCTGCTGGTCGGCACCCGCGTCGTCCCCGGCCTGCTCGCCCTGGCCCTGACCACCACCGGCCTGGTGCTGTGGATGCGCTGGCGCTCCGGCTCCAAGAGCGGTCTCGCCCGCAAGAGCGACCTGGCACCGCTGCTGGACAAGGAGATCACCGCCAAGGCCAAGAGCCTGCGGCCGTCCCTCAGCGACCGGGAGCGTAAAAGAGGTCGCTCCAGCTGACCGCGGCATCCTGCTCGGCACCCTCGCCCCGGGACGGGCCGAGGTCCGCGCTTCCTGGGAGGACGTGATCGTCGCGATCATGGCCCCGCGAAGCGGGAAAACCTCCGGACTGGCGATCCCCGCGATCCTTTCGGCACCCGGACCGGTCCTGCTCACCAGCAACAAGGCTGCGAACGACGCCTTCACCGCCACGGTGGACGCCCGCGCCGAGGTCGGCACGATCTGGACCCTCGACCCGCAGCAGATCGCTCACCACCCGCGCGAGATGTGGTGGGACATCCTGGCCGACGCCCGCGACCTGACCGGGGCGAAGCGGCTCGCCGGGCACTTCGTCGCCGCGAGCGTGGACGAGTCGAGCGGCTCCGACTTCTGGTCCACCGCCGCGAGCAACACCCTCGGCGCCCTGTTCCTGGCCGCCGCCAGCCACCGGCGGCCCATCACCGATGTCCTGGCCTGGCTCGCCATGCCGGCCGACCGGACCCCGGTGGACCTGCTCACCGATGCCGGTCACGACGCGGTCGCCGCCCAGCTCCAGGGCACCGTGTCCGGCGCGACCGAGACCCGCGACGGAATCTTCGAGACAGCGAGGCAGTACGCGAGCTGCCTGCTCGATCCGGACGTCGCCGCCTGGGTCACGCCGAACGAGGACCTCCCCGAGTTCAAGCCGCTCGCCTTCGCCACGTCCCGCGACACCCTGTACCTGCTCAGCAAGGACGGCGGCGGCAGTGCGAGCGCGATCATCGCGGCGGCGGCCGACTCCGTGATGCGCGCGGCCGTGATCGTCGCCGAGCGCTCCGGCGGACGGCTCGACCCGCCCGCCCTGTGCGTCCTAGACGAGGCCGCCAACGTGTGCCGCATCGCGGATCTCCCTGACCTGTACAGCCACCTGGGCAGCCGGGGCGTCATCCCCCTGACGATCCTGCAGTCCTACCGGCAGGGTCAGCGATGCTGGGGCGAGGCTGGCATGGACGCCCTGTACTCCGCCGCCACGGTCAAGATCATCGGATCGGGCATCGACGACGCCGACTTCGCCGACCGCCTCAGCAGGCAGGTCGGTGACCACGACGTCCAGACCACCTCGGTGTCGACGAGCGAGAGCGGCAAGTCCACCTCGGTGAGCATGCGCACCGAGCGGATCCTGCCGCCCGACGCGATCCGCGCTCTCCCGAAGGGCAAGGTGCTGCTCCTGGCCACCGGCATCCGGGTGGCCATGCTCAACCTGAAGCCCTGGTACAAGCAGCCCTCCGCCAAGGTGGTCGGACCGGCCTCCGTCCGCGCCACGAAGGCGATCACCAAGCGGGCCCTGGCGAAGAGCATCGGCCACGACGACTTCGGGCTGTCGGCATGAGCGCGCCCACACCGCGTCCCGAACAACTGCCGCCCTCACCGGTCGTTCTGTGCGACGGCCGGTGGTGGCTGGTCAGCAGGACCGGCTCGATTCCCGCCTCCGATCCCGCATTCACCGCCGTGCTGGACGACTTCGCCCAGGCGATGGCCGCTGCCGACCGGGCGGTCGCCGACCTCCACACCCGGCAGAGCGAGTCCTCCGCCTCCGACCCGGGTCACCGGCGATGAACCCGCTACTGAGTGCGGAGCAGGCGGTCCTCGGCTCCGTGCTCCTCGACCCGAACCAGCTCTCGCGCCTGGACTGGCTCGCCCCGGATCACTTCTACCGCCCAGTCCACCAAGCGCTGTTCGGCGCGCTCCGCAAGCTCCGAAGCGACGGCCACCCCGCAGTCGGAGCCGACGGGCCGGTGCCTCTGTCATGGGTGACCGACGCGGTCGGCGAGGCCGGCCTCCATGTCCGGGGGCTGACCGCGGTGTACGCCCACACTCTGACCCAGGCATGTCCGCGCCCCGAGCATGCTCCGGTGTACGGCCGCATGGTGCTGGAGGGAGCGATCCACCGCACCGTCGCCCAGCACGCGATCCGTCTTCACCAGGTGGCTCGGGCCGACGCCCTGCAGGGTGAGGTCGAGGGAGCACTGCGCTCTGCGGATGTCTTGGCCGGGGTACTCACCGACCTTGCGCGACGTTGGGGAACCGACCCACGTCCGGTCCCGCCCGCCGCTGCGCCGGCCACGATTCCCCCGCCGGTTCGGGCTGACCAGGTCGCCGAGGACGAGCGGTTCCTCCTGGCCGTCCTCGCCGAGCAGCCGAGGGCCATGGACGAGGTGGTGGCCTGGCTGCGGCCGGGGGACTTCGCTGATCCGGGCCATGAGCAGCTCTACCGCTGCCTCGGCGCGCTGCACCATCGGGGCGAACCCATCGACCGGATCACCCTGCTCTGGGAGGCCCAACGGCGCGGCCTCCTGGCCGACGGCTCGCTGTCGGGCGAGCAGCTCACCGCCATCTGCGACAGCGTGGGTGCCGGCAGCGCCGAATGGCTCGGGGAACGGGTGATGCGCTCTTCGCTCACGCGTACCGCAGCCGCCTCCGCGCGTGCGGTCCGGGTTCTGGCCGAAGACGAAGTCCTGGTTCCCGGTCCGCTGATCAACCACGCCCTGCACGCGCTCGGTCCGCTCGATGAGGTGCGCGCTCGCTGGGAGACCGCGAACGGCCGACCGGCTCCGAAGACGCCGGCCTCCGCACCTTCGCCGGACGGACCACCTCCTGCCCGGGTGCACGCCGCCCTCACCCGCAGCACGCCGCAACCAGCCCCGCCACCCCCGGCCCGAACCGGCCCCCGCCCCGCGCCGGCCGCCGCCCGGCCGCCCTCTCGCGCCACCTCTGACGCCCCTCAGCGTCCAGCCCATCGCTAGCTCTCCCTCTTGGAGTTCGCCTTGTTCGACACTTCCTCCTCCGACGCCCTGGCCCTTCGCGCCACGGCATTGGGTTTCGATGCCGTGCGCGGCAAGCTCCCGGTCGCCGGAGGTCCTCACCGCTCACTCGACAGCGTCACCGTCGTCCGCCAACTCTCCGAACTCAGCACGCTGATCGCGCGGGGCCGGTGACATGCCCACCGCCCTCGTGCGTCCTCCGCTGATCGGGTCTCTCTGCTCGGGGTACGGCGGCCTCGACCTGGGAGTGCAGTCTGTCCTCGGCGGCACGCCGGCCTGGCATGCAGAGGTCGATGCAAACGCCTCGCGCATCCTGGCCCGCCACTGGCCCGGCATCCCAAACCTGGGCGACATCACGACCGTCGGCTGGTCAACCGTCCCCCGGGTATGCGTCCTGACGGCCGGCTTCCCCTGTCAAAGACGTCTCGGTCGCCGGCCGCCGGGCCGGACTCAACGCCCAGACCCGCTCCGGGCTCTGGCTGCACGTCGCCCGTGCGGTCCAGGCCCTCCGACCCTGCCTGGTTGTGATCGAGAATGTGCGCGGCCTCCTCACCTCCCCCGCCGGTTCCGCTGGCGACGTGGAACCCTGCCCGTGGTGTCTGGGAGACACCCCAGGTCAGCCTCCTCTGCGGGCACTCGGTGCCGTACTCGGATCCCTGGCCGACCTCGGGTACGACGCGAAGTGGCTCGTGCTTCGCGCCTCCGATGTCGGAGCCCCGCACCGACGCGAGCGAACCTTTCTCACCGCCTGGCCCGCCGGACACCCTGCTCAAGACGCCTACCAGCAACATCGGCAAGAACGGCGGCTCGCAGCACCCTGCCAAGAGGAAGAGCGGAGGCCACGGCCCGAACCTGGCCGACGAGGTCGAGTGGCTCCTGTTGCCGACCCCGAAGGCGTCGGACGGGAGCAAGGGCTCGCCCAACCAGCGGCACGGCAACGGGGACATGACCCTGCCGAGCGCGGCGGCGTCGCTGCTGCCCACCACGAGGGCCGGCGACACGGGCACCCCGGGCCGTCGCCCCGGCAAGGGGTGGCGCCCTCCCTTGTCGGCGACGGCCCTGCCGCTCTGGACGGAGTCTCCCCCGGGAGCCGCGGGACAGACCGGCGATGGGGAACGTACGCAGCCGCCATCACCCGATGGGAGAGGCTCACCCGCCCCGCACCCGACCCCACCGACGCGGCCGGCCGGCTCCGCGCCGACTTCGTCGAGTGGATGCAGGGTCTCGACGCCGGCTGGGTCACCGCCACCCCGGGGCTCGGACGCCCGGCACAGCTCACCGCGCTCGGCAACGGCGTCGTCCCCCAGCAGGCCTCCCGGGCTCTGCAGTTGCTGGCGCCTCCTTTCCCACGCTGCCCCCGCTGCACGGCCGTGTAGCGCCCCACTACTGGGCTTTCCCGGCCGGACCAAACCACGGTTTCTCCGGATCCTCTCGGGCATGTCGCCGTCTCACAGATGGAGCACGCTCCCATGTCCGACACCAGCCCGACCGCCTCCACCCCCGAGCCGTTCCGCGTTTCCGACGGGGACCTCGACGACCTCGCCAGCACCCTCGCCAAGACCATGGCCGAGGTCAGGCAGCACGGCGTCATCCTCGACCGCCTCGGCTCCGAGCCCGATCCCGTCCCCGCTGCCGGCCAGCCCACGGACGGTGCTCCGGAAACCGGGGCGGCCGACCCCGAGCAGTCGGACGGCCCGGCCTCGGTGTTCATCCTCGCCCTGGGCGGGGAGGCGTACGCCGTCGAACTCGCCGCGCTCAGCGACTGGGTGAACTACCTCTTCCTCCCGGTGTACGGCCGGGAGATCAGCACGACGCGTCCGTGGTGCGCGCAGTGGTACGAACACTCGGAGGCCGTCGCCCGACTCCACGCGCTCTGGCTCGCGTGGCAGCAGTTCACCGATACGGAGGCCGGCCTGTCCGGTCCTTCGACCTGGCACCGCGACCACCTGGACCAAGCGCTGATGCACCTGCGCGCCCCCGACGGGCCCTTCGCGGCGTGTACGACGAGCACCAGCCGCCCCAACCACCGTGTGCTGGCCACCCCGGCGCCCGAGCAGTCAGGGGTGGCGGCGTGAACGACGCCTTCGACTTCGATTTCGGAATCGACGAACTCGCGCCCGCCGACGCCGCCTCCGAGGAGGCGGCGGAGATGTTCTGGTCCGGTGAGCTGACGGCCCTGTCCCAGCACCACACCACGCCGAACGGCTCCCACAGCTTCGTCGTCGCCCACGACCGGTCGGTCACCTGGGGAATACCCGGCGCGCCGCAGGTGGTTGCGATCGCGGTCGCGCGGGATCTCAGCCGGCTCACGTTCACCCTGGAGACGAGCTACCACGCCACGGTGCCCTTCGCCCAGAACTGGCTGGTCGAACGGGGCTGCCCTCCCGAGCGGATCGCCTTGGTCGGCGACGACTACGTGAAGCCCGCCGACGACCTCACTCTCCAGGTCGAACAGCAGATCCGGGAGTCGGGCACTCGCTACGAGGTCCTCGACACCCACACCTCGGACTCCGACCCGTGCGAGACATGGACGCTGGCCCGTGACTCCCGAGCCGATCAAGCACCGGTTCGAGTTTTCCTCGAAGAGTGGGACCGCGACTCCGGCACGTACACGATGCGCGAGGGCGCCTTCGCCGACGTGGGCGCCGCCCGCTCCTGGTTGGACGACCGCGGCGACCCGCTGCCAGAACCACCGGAATACAGCGATCACAACGGCGCCGTCGTCCGGGCCCGCATCGCCCTCGCCCGGTCGGCCGGCGCTCCCGCGACACCGAAGGCCGGTTTCGACGCCCCCCGCACGCCCCCGGCGGAACCGGCCCAGCGTCCGGTGCAGGGGCGGCTGTTGTGAGCCGCGCCCGCTTCGCCTTCGCCGCGCACCCCGACGCCATCGCCGACCTGCGCGAGCTTCCCGATGAGATCCGTGACTTGGCGCTGCTGGAACTGCAGAACCTGGTCCACGGAAGTGATGACTGCCTGCCGTTGAAGGGCCGACTCGCCGGCTTCCACAAGGTCTATGTCGACCCTTCCGTCGCCTACCGGATGGTCATCCAGTTCCGTCCGGCCCCGCCGACCTCGACCCACATGCGCGAGATCTACCTCGTCGCCGCCGGAAGCCGGAAGGACTACGCGGTCTACCGCTCGGCCCACTTGCGCACCGGCGCCCAGCAGAACGTCGAGACCGACTCCGCCACCGAGGCCCGCGTGCAGGCCGCCCGGTCCCGGTCGTCGCTCGCCGTCGACCGACCGTCGGCGGGTCAGGCAACTCCCCCAGCAGCAGCCCCGTCCCCGGCGGCCGCTCCCCGAAAGGTTGTCCACCGATGACCACCGACCGCACTCCCCTGACCCGTGCCGAACTGGCGGATCTTCTCACCGACGCCGCGCAGAGCGTCTCCGGCATCCTCACCGCCGAGTACCCGACGGCCGCCGGCCGCTCCTACCTGCACCCTGTGCTGGGCGCGCTGTCGGCCGGGCCCCAGGTGGTCGGCGAGCTGAACGACCGCCTCGAAGGGTTCGTGGCCGCCGAGCCGCGCCCCGCCACGTCGGCGGGCCTGTTCACCCTGGCCTCTTATGCCTCCGCACTGGGGTGGCTCACCGAGTCCTTCGCCGAGCTGACCGCCTCGGTCGATCAGATCTGCACCCGAGTGGGCATCCCCACCGAGCCTCGCAACCCGGTCTTCGCCGCGCCCGACGGCGCCGAACGGGACGACGAGTTCGACTTCGCGTTCAGCGCGCTGGAGCTGGCGGCGATCCGCACCGCGGCCGCGGCCGCCGGCCTGGCGCCGGACGACTACGTCGAGGTCCTCTCCGAGTCGCTGCTCGCCGCCTCCCGGATCACCGACGCCTGCATGGAGATCTCCAGCGGCCTACTCGAAGACGCCGGGTACGTCCTCGACGAGGCAACCGACCACGTCTGGCTCGGGGACGGCCCCGAAAGCCTGCCCACCCTGGTCCGCTCTCTGCTCGCCCGGATGGAGGCGACGGAGTGAACCCGCACGACGCGACCGAGCGGCCCGGATCCCACATGGTCGCCGAGGTGTTCGGTGTCGAGGGCGTGAGAGCCGGAGCCGTCTCGCCGCTGTCCGACGCCTGCGTGCGCTCCAACCGTTGGTTCCCGCCGCGCACGCGGGCGCGTTCCCCTCCTACCTGCCCGGAGCTTCGACCATGCGCGTCCCTGATGATCCGTACCGCTACCAGGAGGTCCTGGTCAGTCCCATGTACCTGGCCGGTTCCGACGGGACCGGAGACGCCGGCTTCGCCCCGGTCGCCCACTGGCCGCACCACTACCTCGACGAGGGCCCCTGCCAGCTCGTCGTCACCTCACCCGACCAGAGGATTCGGATCGGCTGGTTCGGCGATGACTTCGAGCTGTGGAAGATCACCGCAGCCGCAGAGGCCGTCTCCGCACCCCGCTGGACTGCGACCTTCAACCACGTCACCCCGGCCGAGATCGTCGCCGGCCTCGCCACCGCTCTGGCCCACGACTACGCCCAGGCCGACGCCTACGACGGCAACGGACGCTTTCTGGCGGAGCCGTCGCTCTACTGGGCCGACGCCGTCCAGCCTCTGACCGACGCCGGCTGGCGTCGTGAGGCCGGCGAGCGTGGCACCGTCGAGATCGTCGCCCCCGACGGACAAGCAGGCGTCCTGATCGACAACCGTCTCTCCGGCTGGGACGACGAGACCGTCACCCTGTGGGCCGGCCCACCGGGCTGGGGCACTCGGGCGGAGGCGGTGTTCACGGCCCGCACCCCATCCCGCCTGATCGCCGCGACGGCAGCCGTCATGGCGGAGTCGGCCCCAGTAATCCGCGAACGGCACCAGATCAACCGCAGGATGGAGCACCTGGTCACGCTGACCCCGGTCGGCCACATCGCCGATCCCCAGCTCCCTCGCGCTCCAACCCCACTCGACGTTCGCCGCACCGCTGTCGTCCAGGCCGTCCACCGCGCCGCGCGCACCGCGCGCACCGCAGCAGACCTCCGGGTGATGGCCGCCCGCAGCCGCACCGCAGGTGCGGCGCAGAACCGGTCCGGCAACTACGCGACCGCCGCCGCAACCACGCCGTCGGCCATCTCGTCGGCTCCACGGCACAGCCGCTAATTCCTGGACCGGGCCTTCCGGGACACCACCTCGGGCCCAAGCCGCGCCCCCGAACCACAGGAGTTCCGTCATGCCCACCGCCACCGCGCTCAACCAGGCCGCAGCCATGATCGAGAATGCCTGGGGCCAGCCCATCGAAATGCTGGAAACCCTCGCGGTCCGCCGACCCAGCGACGACCCGCTCCTGCGCTCGACCATGCACATCTATGCGGCCCTGACCATCACCGACCGCTCGGTAGCCGCTCACCAGAACCGTCTGCACGCCCTTACCCGGCCCGGATACGTGCCGGCCTTCTACGAACTGGAGCGGCTCACCGGCTCAGCGGCCGAACTTCGCGTCGCCCATGCGGAGAGCCATACGTACCTACAGGCGATCAGGCGTGTGATCGAAGCCCGGGAGGCCGCCGCGCCCACGGACCGAGCCTCGGCAGTTCGCCTGGCCCAGGCCGCTGTCGCCCGCTCCGGGCACGCGCAAACCGCCCTGAGCCAGGCGACGCCCGACCCGCCTGCTCCTTCGGCAGTGGTAGGGCCGTCGGCACCCGCTGCGGGGCCGCATCGCTGAGCGATCAGGCGAGGTCCTCGCCGTGGTGGGCGCCCTCGATGCGGGTGCCCACCTCGCGTACCAGCTCCTCCAGCGTCAGCTCGACCCGCTGGCCTTCCGCTGCCCGGTGCTCCACCACCATCTCCTCGTCCGGCCACCTGTCGGGCTGCGCGCCGACGCCCCACTGGCCGTCGGCGACCATTGCGATGTCGCCCAACGTCCACGGCCGTCCGGCAGCGCGGACCTTGCGCTCCAGCCCGGCTCCGTCCCAGTGTCTGCTCGCCTCTGCCATCCCTGCTCCCCCCTTCGCTCCCGTGAGGCCGTCGCCGCAACCCAGGTACGACAACCGCGTTCGCCGATCCATTCCCCGGCCGTCGACCCCCTGCTGACGGTCGCGAGTTCGCCCACGGCAGACGTCACCCCCGGGAAAGGACTACGCGCTTCGGCACACTGCATGTCAACGTACGGATGTCGGGAAAATCGCAGGTCAACGAATGTCTGGTCGCCGACGGCGCCTGGCCGTCCCGGAGAGCGGCCCTATCTGTCCCGCCTGTCCCTACCGGCTGACCTCCTGACGAACCACCACCACCAACCCGCACCTGACTTTCCGTACTGCTCCCGGAGGTTCCCTTGCCCCAAAACCTGACCGTCGGCCACCTGCTCCGCCAGCTCCAGGGGCTCGACCCCCACCTGCCGATTCGCCTCGCCGTCAACCCCGACTTCCCCTTCGCCCACTATGTGGGGGCCGATGTCGTCGTCCGGGACGGCAAGGCGTTCATCGCCGACGATGGCCAGGAGGGCTACCTCCCGACGGCGCTGCGCGTCGCTCTCGCCTGGGCCTGACCGGTTCCATCAACACCACGGAGGCTTCTATCTCGTCGCTACCCCACCCTTCGTCCGTCCTTCCGCTGCACGATCTCGCCATACGCCCCATGCCGGACGGCGTACGCGGCGCGCTGGTCCGGCGCGTCTCCGCCCGGCCCGACGGCCCGCTCAACGTCACGTGGCTCGCCGCCGGAACTCCGAGACTCCCCCTCGGCCGCATCCGTCTTCACTGGGAGCCCGCCTCCCTCGCGGGCTGGGACGTCACCGCCCACCTGGGCCTGGCCACCACCGAGGTGCACCTCGCCTCCTGGCTCGCAGCCCCGGACGACTGGCCGCGCCTGGTCCGTCCGACCGTCCACGAGGTGATCGGCCTGTGCGCCGCCCTCACGTTCGCGACCGACGCCCTCGACCTCTCGAATCGCCTCGCCGAGGCCTGACCGAGAACCGCAGGGTGCCGGCGGGCGTCGGAGCGGGGGCGCCGTGCAGAACCGGGTCGCCCCAGCGGATGACGAACTGCTGGGCGTAGCCGGGCGGAGCGGTGACGGTGTCGGCCGTGTTCGGCGGAACGAGCTCGGAGCGCAGATCGCCGGGCAGGTGATCACCTGCCCGGCTACGGCTACTTGACGGGTTCGGCCTCAGCCGTGCTCATCGGGGTCGGACGGCCGGTGCGCGATGCGGCCCGCGAGATCGCCTGGCCTCTCGATACCGAAGGGTGATCCTCGGGACATCGCGAGGCGAAGAACCGGACCTGCGGTGCACAGACCGCCGCTGTCCGCTCGACAGAAGCGGTGAGGACCGGTCACCCGTGTGAGGTCCGAGGTGCCGGGTCCAGGATGGACCGAATGCGTTGCAGTCCGTTGTGGTTGACAGAAAACCAGGCCCAGGTGCCACGCCGCTCGCGGTCCAGGAGCCCGGCTTCGGTCATGATCTTCAAGTGGTGGCTGACGGTGGACTGGCGTAGCTCCAGACTGTCCGCCAAGTCGCATACGCAGGCTTCCCCGTTGGGGGCCTGCTCCAGTAGCCGGAACAACTGCAGGCGGGTGGGATCGGCGATGGTTCGCAGCATCGCCGACAACTGTTCGGCTTCGGAACGGTTCAGGGGTTTGCAGTTCAGCCCCGGCCCGCACGAGCCGCCTTCGAGGAACCCGTCCTCCGACGTCTGCAGATCTATGACAGCCACCCATCGACCATAAGGGTTGGGTGATCACTTTGGCACGATCGAAAATGGCCGGACTGGGCGCTCGGCCAAGATTAGGGGTAGTTAGGGGACAGACATCGAGGCAGCGGCAGCAGATCGTGTGGGCGTCGGCTGGCGGCGCGGTGGCGACTGTCCTTCACGGCTGTCACGTTGTCTTGCCGGTTGGCGTGGTGTGCCAGGCGATCAGTGCGGCGGCGGCCGAGACCAGCGCGAGGACGACGAACAGGCTGGGGTAGCCGCCGAGCGGCACGGTCAGGGCGGTACCGGCGAACGGGGCGAGCGCGGAGGCGGTCGTCGCAGGGGCGGCAAGAATTCCGGACAGCCGACCGTAACGGTTTGCGCCCCATCGGTCGGTGATGGCGGTGGCCTGCAACAGGGTCAGGTTGCCGCGGACGGCGCCGGCGACGACGGCCAGGACTGCCAGCAGCGGGTAAGGGCCAGGGACGAACGCGAAGGCGGCGGTGGTGGCTCCCCCCAGGCCGATGAGAACCGCGGCGCGTAGGGCGGGTGAGCTTCGGCGGGCCAGGGCGGCATACAGCGTGCGGCCGAGAGTCTGCCCGGCCCCACCCAGGCCCAGGGCCCAGGCGGCCTGGGTAGCGGTGTAGCCGCGGTCGAGCAACAGGGGGACGAGGGCGACGACCACGGCGTACATCGCGAAAGCCGAGAGGGTCAGGGCGGTGGCCAGCAGGAGGAACGGACGGCTGCGGGTGATGGCGGCCGTGGTGGCGGTCCCGCCGGTGGTGGCCGGGGGCGGAGCGGGGGGCCAGGGCCCGCGCAGGGCGAGGGCGTGGGCGGGTATGGTCACGGCGGCCAGGACGACGGCCAGAATCAGGTACGTGTGCCGCCAGCTGAAGTGGCCGGCCAACTCAGCGGTCAGGGGCGCGAAGACGGTGGAGGCCAGACCGCCGGCGAGAGTGACGGTGGTCAGGGCACGGATGTGGTCGGGGGCCCACCAGCGGGTGAGTGCGGCGAACGCGGGCTGGTAGAAGGTGGATGCCATGGCGAGACCGGCCAGCAGCCACCCGACGGTGAACATGGCCAGGTTGGGCGCGGTGGCGACGATGACCAGGCTGGCGGTGCCGATGACGGAGCCGACGGTCATCACCGTGCGGGGCCCGCGGGCGTCCAGGATGCGGCCGACGCGGATACCGGCCAGGGCGGAGACGAGCAGAGCGGCGGAGAACGCGGCCGTGGTCGCGGCCGCGCTCCAGCCTGTGGCAGTGGTGATCTGCGGGTTGAGGACGGGAAAGGCGTAGTAGACGATGCCCCAGCTGGTGATCTGGGTCAGGCACAGGGCAGGCAGGGCCGCCGCTGGCCGCGCCGGTTGACCGGTGACGGCGGCCGCAGGGGCCGTGGAGAGATCGCTCATGAGTCGGTCATCAGCAACTGGCCGTGTCGGGCTGTAGTTCGGGCAGACTGGCGGTCGCGGGGGTACAGCAGGTGCTACGAGGCTGCTTGGCCAGGGTGTCGGCGTCGGCCTTGACCACGTACACCTCCGACGGCTCCTGGCCGGGACCGCGCACCCAGGCCTTGTCTTGCAGGGCGTAGCCGCAGGCGGTGCCCTCGCCCGCCGTTCCTTCGACGAGGGCGAGCTTGAGCGCAGGCTCAGTGGTGGAGGAGTTGGCGTAGCCATCACGACGCAGCTTGGCCGGCCCGGTGCCGAAGAGCCTGCTGTGGAAGGTGGTCGCGGCCTGCAGGTCGGGCACTCGCGGTGTGAGTTGTGTCCGGGACATGGGTCGTACTCCTGCCGGTTCGGTGGTGCGCGCTGCCCGCAGCCGTGACGGCTTGGGTAGTGGCGTTCAGGTGTTGCAGCAGCTGCCGGGTGCGCTTGCCGAGCCGGGAGTGGCGGTGATGAGCTGGATCGGCTGCTGAGCGACCGGGGCGCAGCAGCTTTCCGTGGGGGCCTGGGAGGCGGTGTCGGCCGTGTCGAACAGGCCTGACCCACCGCACACTCCGGTCTCCGGCAGGACCAGCTCCACTCGGTCGGCTGCCTCGGCATCGCCGGCCAGGGCTGCCGTCACGGAACGGACCTGTTCGTAGCCCGTCATGGCCAGGAATGTGGGAGCACGGCCGTAGCTCTTCATGCCGACGAGGTAGACGCCGGAGTCCGGGTGGGACAGCTCCCGGTGGCCGTGCGGGTAGACGGTGCCGCAGGAGTGCTGGTTGGGGTCGATCAGCGGGGCGAGCTCCACCGGTGCCTGCAGGCGCTCGTCCAGCCGCAGGCGGATCTCGGAGAGGAAGGACAGGTCGGGGCGGAAACCGGTCAGGACAATGACTTCGTCCACCCCCTCCAACCGTCGCCCGTCCTCGGCGACCAGCACCAGTCGGCCGTTGGCGCTGCCCTCGACGGCCTCGATGCGGAAGCCGGTGACCGCCTCTGCGTGGCCGTCGTCGACGGCGGCCTTCGCGGCGAGGCCGAGGGCGCCGCGCGCGGGCAGCTGGTCGGCATCTCCGCCGCCGAAGGTGGAGCCGGAGATGCCACGGCGCAACACCCATACCGCCTTCGTGTCTGTGCCGTCCTGGGAACGCGCCAGTTCGGCCAGTGAGGAGAGCGCGGTGAACGCGGAGGCGCCCGAGCCGATGACGGCGGTGCGCTTGCCCACGTAGCGGGCACGTACGGCCGGGTCCGTGAGGTCGGGGACGCGGTAGCTGATGCGATCAGCCGCCGCGCGCTCGCCGAGGGCGGGCAGGCCGCTGCCGCCGGCCGGTGAGGGCAGGGTCCAGGTGCCGGAGGCATCGATCACGGCAGCGGCGAGGATCCGTTCTTCCCGGTCGTCGGCGTGCTGCACGTGCACGACGAAAGGCTGCGTCTCACGGTCGGTGTCCACGATGCGGTCACGGCCGACCCTTGAGACGCCGGTGACCCGGACGTTGTAGCAGACCTGATCACCGAGCGCGTCGGCGAGCGGCTGCAGGTAGCGCTCGATCCAGTCGCCGCCGCTCGGGTAGGTGCCGACGTCGGGCTTCGTCCAGCCTGTTGGGGCGAGAAGCTTCTCGGCCGCGGGGTCAACGACTTCACCCCAGGTGGAGAAGAGACGTACGTGTGCCCATTCGTGCACGGCGGTGCCCGCCGCGTGACCGGCTTCCAGAACGAGAGCGTGCTGGCCGCGGTCGGACAGATGGGCAGCGGCGGCCAGGCCGACGGGACCGGCGCCGATGATGACTACCGGCAGAGCAGGGGCAGCGGACATGATGGCGACGACTCCTCGGATTCGATACCTGTCGATGTCGCCCAGCATGACCCTTGAGATCGATGTACGTCAACATAGAGATTCATCGAATCTATGCCTGAACGGACGCAGAGGGGTTCCGTTCTCTGCTTGGCAAATGATTAGATGACTGTCAACATAGAGGCATGTCTAATCTGGCTCTGGGCTCCACCAATCTGACCGCCGCCATGACCTGGTGCTGCCAGCCGCTGGGGAAGGAAGAGCTGTCCGCTGCCGACTCGGAGAAGATCGCCGTCATGTTCAAGGCGCTGTCCGACCCCGTCCGGCTGCGACTGTTCTCGAAAATTGCAGCCCGGCCGGGCGGAGAAGCCTGCGTCTGTGACATCCAGGACGTCGGGGTTTCTCAGCCCACGGTGAGTCACCACTTACGGAAGCTGAGGGAAACCGGGCTTCTCGAGTCGGAGCGCCGCGCCAGCTGGGTGTACTACCGCGTTGCGCCCGGGGTGTTGTCGGCTATGGCGGGCCTGCTGTCACAGACTCCCTGAACCGGTAGGCTCCGGCGATCCGTAATGCGGGCGTCGGCCAGGCATGACGATTTCGGGCGCAGGGACATGCCGACCGGTAACGATCCCGGAAGGGACGCTGGGAGGGATAGGTCATGTGTCAGAAGGGGACTGCTTCTGCCTGTGACGGTTCGTGCCTGGAGCTGAGCGCGGCCGACATGGTCTGGTGGTCCAATGTGTTCAAGACCCTCGGAGATCCTGTCCGCCTGCAGCTTCTGATGCAGCTGGCCGAACGGTCGGGCGCCGAGGCCGCCGTGCACGAACTGGCAGACGTCGGAGTGTCTCTGGCAACCGTCAGTCATCACCTGAAACGGCTGCGATGCATCGGTCTGATCGAGAGCAGGCGTGATGGCCGCCTCATCTACTACAGGTTGGGTGTGGGCGTGCGCGCTGCGCTGATGCAGATCCTGCATCAGCGCAGCCAGGTCAACGTCCAGTGAGCGCGGAGACGAAACAAGGCTCCGGCTCCGTTGCGATGCCGGTGGTCAGCCCACGGCGAGAGCAGGTGCTGTCGTCATGGGCTGGTCCAGGTGAACGGTCGTGTCGCACAGGCGCTCCACCTGCGCCGGGTCGTGGGAGACGAGAAGCACCGCCCTCCGCCCGTTCAGCGCGGCGATGGACTGTTCGACCTTGTCCCTGCTGCGTTCGTCGAGTGCGCTGGTGGGCTCGTCGAGCAGCAGCCCGGCCGGCTCCAGTGCCAGGGCACGGGCCAGACAGAGCCGCTGGCGCTGCCCGGCGGACAGGTTCTGCGCGGGGGAATCGAGGCGGTCGGCGACTTCCTTCCACAGTCCGGCCTCCTCAAGTGCCTGCTCCGCCCGCTCCTTCAGGAGCTCCTGGGAAGCACGCAGGACATGGCGAAGACCGAAGAGGGCGTTGTCGAGGATGCTGCCTCCGAAGACGACCGGCATCTGGGGCACGAGAACGACCTTGGCCCGCAGGTCGGCGTCTCCCTTGCCAGGAGCGATCGTGCGATCCAGCACCCGCAGTTCGCCGTCCCGGGTGAGCCCGTGAGGGAGTAGGTCCACCAGGGCACGCAGGATGGTGGACTTGCCCGCGCCCGACGGCCCGCACAGCCCGGTGGTGGATCCGTGCTCCAGGCTGAAGGAGACCGGGCCGACCAGGGTCTTGTCGCGGCTGAGTACGCGCAGCTCGCGCACGGTGATCACGTTGTCCATCGCTCTCCTTCGAAGCGGTTGCGCAGCGCGACCGCCGCGCTGAGGAGTACTGCGGTGATGAGGACCAGCACCATGGCACTCCCCCAGGCCTGGGTGACGGCCTGGGGGTCACCCGAGTCCTGGGAGAGGGTGAAGATGTGGGTCGGCAACGCCTGCACCGGCGAGTCCACGATTCCGCTCGGTACGGCGGGCGCACCGAAGAAGACAGTCGCGGTGAAAAGCAACGGAGCGGTTTCGCCCGCGGCTCGTGCCAGGCCGAGCAGCAGGCCGGTGATGGTCGCCGGCCAGGTGTACGGAACGACGACGGACCGGACATACTGCGCACGCGTCAGCCCCAGGGACATGACGCTCTCCGTGAGTTCGGGAGGGATACTCCTTACACGGGTGGAGGTGGTCAGGGCAATCACCGGTACCACGACGGGAACGAGCACGATCGCACCCGCCAGCCAGGACCGGCCCCAGCCCATCGTGGTGGACAGGATCACGAACCCGGCCAGGCCCAGCAGGATGGTCGGCACCCCTCCGAGCACGACCGTGACATTCTGCAGAATGCGTGCCGTGCGCTCGGACGCGTGGACACCGATCAGGACGCCCGCGCCGAAGCCGAGCGGCAGAGCCAGAATGCCCGTGATGGCTATGAGCAGCACCGTCCCGATGATCTGGTCACGCACGCCCCCTCCTGCCGCGCCCGTTGCGGGCGTGAACCAGAAGGACGGATTGAACGCCGAACTCCCTCGCGTCACCAGGAGAGCCAGCATGCCGACGAGAAGAACGCTGGGCAGAACCAGGGCCCCCAGCCGCAACGTCCTCACCAGCCGGTCCCGCTGCAGACGCATCCGCACTGTGCCATGGGACTTGGCGGAGCGTTCGGTCGCCGCGCCGCGGGTGCGGCCTCGTGTGCCCCAGACCGTCATGGCGGCCACCAGCGCCAGGAGGACGAGGCCGAGTCCACACAATGCGGCGAAGTGGGGGCCGGACGTTCCCGCCAGCACGGGCTCCGGACCGGCAAGCTTCGTTGTGAGCGTCTGGCCGGGGTGGCTCAGCGAGTCGAGGAACTCTCCGAAACTGGTGGGCAGTCGGCCGTCTGCCCTTCCCACGACCAGGAACACGGCGATGGCTTCGCCAAGTGCCCGGGCCAGACCGAGCAGAACAGCCGCTCGCATGCCGGACCGCGTGAGCGGCAGTACCGCCGAGCGCACCACTTCCCGGCGGGTCAGACCGAGCGAGTACGCGGCTTCGCGGACGCGGTCCGGCACCGCGGCGAGTGCGTCGACGCTGACCGCCACGATGGTGGGAGTGATCATGACGGCGAGGACGATGCCGGCGGCCGCGAGACTGTCTCCGCCGGGCACGTCGGCGATCCGCGCGATGACCGGACGGATGACCATGATGCCGATGAGGCCGTAGACGATGGACGGTACGGCGGCGAGCAACTCCACGCACATGCGCAGCGGTCGGGCCAGGCGGGGCGGGAGGTACTCCGACAGCGCGACGGCGGCCCCCCAGCTGACGGGCACGGCGATGACGAGGGCAAGAGCACACACCACCGCCGTGCCGTAGATCATCGCCAGGCCGCCGTACACCGAGCTGGCCGGGCTCCACGCGGCTTCGGTCAGCAGCTCCAGCCAGTCGATGTGTCCACTGGTGACTCCTGCGCCGAGATAGCCGACAACGGTCAGGAGGAGAGCCGCCACGGCGAACACCCCGGCATACAGCCAGGCCCAGATCCACTTGGACTGGCGCGGGCGGCTGCCGGTGTCGGGTGCGTCGGGTGCGTCGGGCGGCCGGGTCAGGGTTCCGGTGGCCATCGGCTACTTCCCGATGTTCTTGAGGGTCAGGTAGCCGTGTTTGGTCATCAGCTTCTGCCCCTTGGAGGTCAGCACGTAGTCGATGAACTCTTTGGCGGACCCCGCGGGCTTGCCGTCGGTGAACAAGTACAACGGCCGGGACATGGGGTACTTGCCGGAGGCGATGTTCTCCGGGGACGGCTCGATGCCGTCCAGCGTCACGGCGGCCAGACCGTCGCGTCCTTCGACGAAGCTGGTGGACAGCGGCGCCACGGCGCCGGGCGTGGACTCGAGTTTGTTGCGGGTTTCGAGGTTGCCGCCGACGATGGCGAAGTTGCCGGACTTCGGCGGAGGCGGAGCCTTCTCGTCTCCGTAGAGGTACTTGTCGAGGACTTCACGCGTACCGCGCCCCGGCTCCTTGTCGTAGACGAAGACGTCGAGATCGGGGCCGCCGACTTCGGACCAGTTGGTGATCTTCCCCTCGAACAGGCCACGCACCTGGGCGGCGGTGAGGTTCTCGACCCCGCCGTCGGCGACCTGCTTGGTGACAATGACGCCGACGGCGTCTGCACCGATCTGCGTGGAGAGGAAGTCGGTGTCGGGGTTGGCGGCCTTGTCCTCCTTCGCCAGTGGCTTCGAGCTCATGGCGATGTCGATCTGCCCCGAGGCGAGCTGCGAGATGCCGCCGGCCGAACCCCCCTGCGTGGCGACGGTGATGTCGAGCCCATCGGCCTTGAGCGCCTCGGCCGCGTCCGCGGCGACCGGCGCCACCGTGGTCGACCCGCTGACCTGCAGGGCACCACCTGATCCGGCTCCGCCGTCGGCGCAGCCTGCCAGAGACATGACCGTCAGAGCCGAGGTGACGAGGTATGCGCGGCGGAACTTCTTGCTGAACACTGTTGAGACCCTTCCTTCGTGCGTGACCGCTTTACGTGGGACGAGATGGAGCGGAGCGTGCTGCGACACTCCTTGGGCGGTCACTGGTGTGACAGAAGGGGACGGGCCGGGCCGGGAGGCCTGAGAGCTGAGGTTGTGCCTGCGGCAGCGGCGAGAGCCGATACCGAGAGAAATACGGCAGTGTGCATGTCAGATCCTTCGGGGATGGCGGTGCCCTGAAAGAGGAATGCGGGACAGCGCACCCGTAGGGGGCTGCCCCGCGCAGGCTGCGGATCTGGCGAGGCGGTGCTGACGGGCTCATGCCCGTCAGCACCCGGGCGCGGGGTGATCAGACGTCAGGTGGTCCGGACCCCGACGCTCTCCTCTACGGGGCTGCGGTGAGCCACGCCGTGCCGGCTGCGTCCAAGTGGACGTACATACCGTCGGCTGCCTCGCTGGTGCGCACGGAGCCGCTGAGGAAGTGCCAGGTGCAGTCGGCGCGTTCGGGCAGCAGGGTGCTGAGGTTGATACGGGCCTCGGTCGCGGACGGGTTGTGCAGGCCGAGGACCACGCGCGAGCGGTCGGCGGGCTCATGGAGCACGCCCTCGATGCTGTCGGCGGCCAGATTGCGGATGGTGGCGTCCTCCGCGAAGGCGGCCGCGATGTGGGGCCTGTCGAGACAGCCGGACAGAGCCGGAGTCTGATGCGACAGGGCCGAGGTGGGTGCGGAGGCGAGGGGACTCACAGCAGGGTCCTTCCTGTCATGGCGGATCCGGGTTTGTGTCCCAGCAGGTGCAGGACGGTGGGGGCGACATCGGCCAGCGTGGCCGTCTGCGGCAGCGCGAGTGGCGGTGTGTCGGTGCCCGGAGGGACGATCACCAGCGGCACGGGATTGGTGGTGTGCCCGCCGTAGGGCCGCAGGGTGCCGTCCGGTGCCTGCTTGGTCATGCGTTCGGCATTGCCGTGGTCACCGACGGCAAGTACCCACCGGTGGCTGGCCCCGGCCGCGTCCAGGATCTGGCCGACCGCGGCGTCGGTTGCCTCGCAGGCGGTGATGGTGGCGGTGAGGTTGCCGGTGTGCCCGACCACGTCGATGTTGGCCAGATTGGCGATGACCAGGTCGACTTCCGGGCGGGTGGCGGCTTCGACGACTGCTGCGGTGACGCGGTCGAGGTTCATCCGGGGACGCGCGACGTAGTCGGGCTTGCCGTCCCCTGTGACGCGCACGTGCTCCTCCCCGCCGCGCACCGTGGCGTCACGGCCGTTGATGTAGTAGGTGACGTGCTCGAACTTTTCGGCCTCGGCGATGCGGACCGTGCGCAGCCCGGCCGTGGCGAGCTCGTCGGCCAGGCCGCCGGAGGCGTCCGCGCGCTGGACCAGAGCGGGTATGGCGGTGCGGGTGTCGTACTGGGCCAGGCTGACCATGTCCACCGAGCGGCCGGTGGCCGTCAGGTGCTCGCTGAGGCGGTCGGCGAACTGCTGGATGCGGTCGCTGCGGAAGTTGAACCACACCACCGCGTCCCCGTCGGCGACGCTCGCGTGTCCGACAGCTGTGAGCACGGTCGCAGGGACCCACTCGTCGCCGCGCTCACCGGCGCTGACGGCCGCGTGGATGCTGTCGGCGGGCACGCCGCGCCCGTCGGCGACCAAGGTGACCGCCTGCTCGGTCAGATCGAGGTTGCCGGCCTTGTCCATGGCACAGCCGCGGCCGATGACGGTGGCGATCTGCCCCGCTCCGGCCCGGGCGGCCAGTTCGGCCACCCGGGTCAGGTAGGTCTCGCTCGTGTGGTCGGCCACATCCCGGCCGTCGGTGATCGCATGGATGAAGACCTGCTGTACCTGGTGTGCGGCCGCGGCGGCCAGCAGCTCGCTCAGGTGCTCGACGTTGGCGTGGATCTGCCCGTCCGAGCACAGACCGATCAGATGCAGCGCGCCCGAGGAAGCGGTGATCCTTTCCAGCAGGGTGTCCAACCGCGGATGTGTGCGCAGGGTGCCGGTGTCGATGGCCTGCTGGACCAGGAGGCTGTCGTAGGGCAGGGGCCGTCCGGCTCCGATGACCATGTGGCCGATCTCGGAGTTGCCGACCGTGTCGGGGAGCAGGCCGACCGCGTCGCCCGAGGCCTTGGCCAGCGTGCTCGGGCGGTGGGTCACCAGTTCGTCCAGGACCGGGGTACGCGCCAGCGTCAGGGCGTTGTCGTCGGACGCGTCCGCGTGGCCCCATCCGTCGAGGACCAGCAGAAGTCCCGGGCCGGCGAACACCGCTTCGGACGCGCTCACTTGGTGCTCTTCAGGTCGGGGTGAAGGGTGTCGAGGGTCTGCCAGAAGGTGGGGAAGGACTTGGCGACGCAGCCGGGGTCCTTGATGACCACGTCCTCGGTGCGCAGACCGGCGATGGCGAAGGTCATGGCGATGCGGTGGTCGTCGTAGGTGTTGATGGTCGCGCCGTGCGGGGTGCCGCCGGTGATGTACATCGCGTCCTCGTGCTCCTCGACCTCGATGTCCATCTTGCGCAGCTCGGTGGTGACGGCGGCGATGCGGTCGCACTCCTTGACCCGCAGGGAGGCGATGTTGGTGATGCGGGTGGTGCCTTCGGCGTAGGCGGCGGCGATGGCCAGGGAGGGCACGACGTCGGGCATCGCCTCCATGTCGATGTCGATGCCGCGCAGGGACCCGCCGGTCACGGTGATCGAGTCGTCGCCGACCTCGGTGCGGCAGCCCATCTGCTCGAGAGCCCGGACGAGGTGGACGTCGCCCTGGTGGGAGCCGGAACCGATGCCCGGAATGACGACGCGGCTACCCAGGATGGCGGCGGCCGCCAGGAAGTAGGACATGCCTGAGGCGTCCGGTTCGACGGTGACCTGTCCCCCGCGGGCCTGCTGCCCGGCCGGGACGGTGAAGCGCCGGTATCCGTCCCGGCCGACGTTCACGCCCATCTCGCTCAGCGCGGCGAGCGTCATCTCCACGTACGGCTTGGAGACCAGCTCGTCGCTGATGGTGATCTCGGTGTCGGTCTGGGCGCGCAGCGCGTTGATGATCAGGCTCGAGGTGAACTGGCTGGAGACGGCGCCGCTGATGGAGGTGGCGCCGCCCTTGAAGGAGCCGCCGACGACCCGGATGGGCGGGCTGCCGTTGCCGCGCACCGCGGTGGCGTCCACGCCGAGCGCGGGCAGTGCCTTGAGCAGGTCGCCCATCGGGCGCTCCTGCATGCGGGCGTTGCCGTTGATGACCGTGGTGCCCTCGGCGTGCCCGGCCATGGAGATCAGAAACCGGAGGGGCGTGCCGGCACCGCCGACGAAGATCTCCTCGCCGGGGGCCCGCATGGCCTGGCCCGTGGGGGTGACGCGTATGCGGGCAGTGGCGTGGTCGATGTCACAGGTGACGTGGCCGAACGCCTCGATGGCGCGGGAGAGGTACACGGTGTCGTCGGACAACAGCGCGCCGTCGATGACCGTCTCCTGCCCGGACAGGGAGGCGATGGCCAGGTAGCGGTTGGTGTAGCTCTTGGATCCGAGGACTCTTACAGTCTCGTCGAAACCGGCCAATGTCCGGACGGTGACGGACTCGGCCTCAAGGCGCGGGTCGGGCGTGGCGGACATGCGTTGCCTCCAGCAGTGGGAAACGGGTGGGTGGAGCCGGTACTCGTTCGATGGATCAGGCCTTGACGACCCGGCAGGCGAAGCACTTGAAGGCCTGCTGGCCCGAGAGGTTGTCGTAGAAGCGGTCGTCGGGGAGCGTGTTGGCCGCCTCGTAGCGTGGGTCGTCGAAGAGGTCACCCTGCTTCTGGGCAGGGCCGAAGGTGTTGGGGACGAACACGGTGTCCGTTCTGATCCCCTCCCACAGCAGCGCGGTGCCCGTCACGGATCCGCGAGGGCTTTCAACGCGGACGTCGTCGCCGTCGGCGATGCCGGAGCGGCGTGCCGTGTCGGGGTGGATCTGGATGAAGCGGATGCCGTTGAGCTGCTTGCCCGTCGGCGTCCAGTGGGTGACCTCGGCGAAGTGGACGACACTGGGCCGGCCGGTCATGCCCATCAGCGGGAAGTCACGGTGCACCGCGTCACTTCCGGGTACGCCCAGTCGGACCGGATGGGTGACGGCCTGCGGGTTGAGAGGGTTGGTGACGAACTTGCGGCTGTAGGCCAGGGTCGGGTTCTTGCCGGTGACCTCGGGGTGCGTGTAGAAGATCGGCAGAGCGCTGTGTCCGGTGACCGCCAGCTTCTTCTCCAGGACCGGAGTGGTGATCTCGACCTTGCCGCTGGGCGTGAGGAAGCGTTTGCCCCGGTTGGCGGGGTCCAGCGACTCGGCGGCCCGGTACCAGCTGGGGTGGTCCAGGTAGAGGGTGCTCACTCCGGGGTGGTCCTCGGTGGGGCACGGCCAGCGAAGCGGCTCGGTACGCTGTCGCATCCGGGCGCGGGTCATTCCGCCCACGCCTGGGGTGTGGGCGACGAAGTCGGCCCACAGCTGCCGGTAGTCCATCCATCGCTTCGGGAAGGCTGCGCGCCATTCGGCGGCGGGACGGTGGGTGTCCAGTTCCGCCAGGGCGTGGGCGAGACCGACCCAGATCTCCCAGTCCGGCCGGGACTCGCCGACCCGGTCGACGGCCTGGTCCTGCCAGCGGATGGCCCGGTCGTCGCGGCGCATGTAGACGCCTTCCATCTCCAGTCCGCTGCAGACCGGCAGGATGACGTCGGCGTAGTACGCGGCCTCTTCCATGAACAGGCCGGTGTAGACGTAGAAGTCGAGTTGCTCGAAGGCCTTCTTGACCTTGGTCGTGTTGGCGGAGGACACCAGTGGATTGCCCTGGGTCACCACCGCGCGCAGCCGGTAGGGGTTGTCCGTGAGGATGGACTCTGCGAAGTAGTCCGGGCCGACCGGCAGCGCCTCGCGCCGCTCGGGCACGTCGACGTCCAGGGGACGCAGGTGCAGGTCGCCGGGCCAGGTGTTGTGCATGAAGTTGCAGCCGCCGCCCGGCTGCCCGATGTTGCCGGTCACCGCCGCCAGGAACGTGGCCACCCGGTAGGTGTCGAAGGCGCCGAGCTGGTGGGAGATACCTGCGTTGCAGAAGATCGCTGCCGGTTTCGCCGTCGCGTACTCCACCGCCATGTCGATGATGACGTCGGCCTTGACTCCGGTTACCTTCGCCGCCCACGCGGGGGTGTACTGGTGCTTGGCGAGATGTACGCACAACTCGTCGAAACCTGCCACCCACCGCTTGACGAACGCCTTGTCGTACAGCTTCTCCTGCACGATGTGGTGGAGCATGGCCAACAGCAGCGCGAGGTCCGTGTGCGGCTTTGGCGCCACCCAGCGGTCGGCGGCGGCTCCGGTGGGCGTCAGACGCGGGTCCACGACCGTCAGAGTCGCGTTGTTCTTCTTGCGGCCGCGCAGCAGGTAGTCGAAGGTCACCGGGTGGGTCTCGGCCTGGTTGGTGCCCAGGAACAGATAGTGGCGGGCCGAGCCGAGGTCGTCCTCGCCGGTCGCGCCGTCGGTCCCGTACCCGTTGGTGAAGTTGCCCAGACCGAAGGTCGTCGTGAGGGCGTTGCCGCCGGCGTCGTTGCACACCGGTCCGACATCGGTGTTGTTGGGGCTGCCCAGCATCGCGAACATACGGGCCACAAGCGAACCAGTACCTCGGGGCATCCGGCCGGTGGTGCGGTTGGCGATGGTGTGCGCCTGCCCGGCGTCGCGCAGCGCCAGAAACTTCTTGGCGATCGTGCGCAGGGCCTCCTCCCAGCTCACGGCCTCGAACTTGGAGTGCCGTGAGCCCTTCGCACCGGAGACGCGGCGAAGCGGACGGGTCAGTCGTTCGGCGTTGTAGACGAGCTGGGGCATCATCTCGGCCTTGACGCACACCTGTCCCTGTTGGACGGGGTCGCGGTCCTCGCCTCGAACGGCCAGTACCCGGCCTGCTTTGAGATCGACGTTGAGCCGGCAGTTGGCATTGCAGAACTGGCAGGCCGTGGCGACGGTCTTGTCCGGCGTCAGCGCAGCGGACTGGTCGGTGAAGCCTGCGACTGTCACACCACCGGCAGCGGATGGCCCACCTGTTGCGGCGGATGTTTCGCCGGCGTGTGCGGATATCACCGGCAACAGGGCCGGCGTTCCAAGGCCGGCCCCACCGATGACGCTGCCGCGGACGAAGCCGCGCCGGGACAGGCCGTTCTGATCATGCTTCATAGAGACGTGGGGGTCCTTCCGCCTGGTGTGGGGAACGAGGCGGGCATGGCGGTGCCCGGGCCGTGCGGCCACGCCGCACGGCCTTGTCACAAGCAGATGCCGCCTGGGTCAGAGGGTGAGCGTCGGCAGAGCGTTGGCGTCGACGTCGGCGTTGGTACGTACGGCAGCCAGGAAGGCCTTGAGGATCTTGTGTTCGGCTCCTGGCGCGGACGAGAGCTCAGGCTGGAAGAGGCTGCCCATGAAGAACGGGTGCCCGGTGATCTCCAGTGCGCGCGGTGCGCCGTCGCTGTCCCAGGCGCTGAGCTGCAGCGACCCCTCGTTGGCGGCGTTCATGAACGTGTCGGTCAGCCCGTAGTCGCAGTGGAAGATCTCCTCCACCTCGGTCGTGCCGTAGATGGCGGCGAGCCGGGAATTCTCCTTGACCCGCAAGGGAGCCTTCTCTCCACGGAAGGAGCACTTCAGCGGGGTGACGAGAGGCATCAGCTTCTCGGGGTCGTCGTCGACGCCGATTGCCTCCGGCAGGTGCAGCACGTTCTGGGCGTGCTCGATCAGGGCGCTGAAGAAGCCGCCGCAGGTGCCCAGGAACGGCAGTTGGTTCTCCCGAGCATGGCGCACGGCGATGTGTACGCCCTTCTGGTTGAAGTACGGCGCCCCCGGTACTACCCATACGCCGTCGAAGCCCTTCAGGAAGGAGGCGTCGTCGATCTCGGTGGTCGGTATCCACTCAGTGGTCAGGTCCCACTGCTCACGCATCGCGTCGATCTTCGGGTGGGACGGCTCGTCGTGATTGCCGTGGTCTCCCACCAGGGCAAGGCGTGGCTGGGCGTGGACTGACATCGATGTCCCCTTCAAGTACAGGAAGGCCTTGAACTGCTTTCGCCAGTGACAGTTCGAGCCATGTGGGCGCAGCAGAGCGCGTGCCGAGCACTCCGTTGCGCGAGCTTGGTGTGGTGCCTGAGGTGATGTCACGACCGTGCCGCCACGCACGGGTTCCGTGACAGAAAAAGTGGTGGGGTGCTATCGCCGCGTTGGCGGTGGTGCGGCTGCGAGTCGCCGCCTATCGGATGTACGCATGTCTTCCAGCCCCCGACCCCTTGGCGCCCCGTGCAGGGCCCGTTGCAGGCCCTCCGTGCTGCTTCTCGACCAACTTATCGATGACGGTCAAAGTATTCGAGTATCTCGCGGTAGCACTGGAAACGATCGCGCCATCTCCACTGCGCCCAGGAAGCGAGGTGAGCGGTGCATGCAATGGCGGTCCCATCAGCGATGTTGTCGGGACTCGCCGACGGTCGGCGGTCGCTGTCCGGGTGCGCCCCTTCGTGACCGGCCCGTCGCGCCGGGGTTGTTTGAGCACGCCAGAGCGACAACTGGACCCAAATGAGCGTGACTTGCGAACGACCAGCCGAGATGGCCGGAAGCGGCGCACAAAGTGCGCCATTATCACCAGCGTTGACTGTTGATAGGGACTGATGCTGTTTAGTTGGGCGTGGCCGGTGGTCGGCCTGCTGTCCTACCCCCGCGGGCACAGCCGGCCCCGGCCGCCCTACGGGGCGCCAACCTGTTGCGTTCGAGGAGAAGTAAGTGAACAGCTCCGCCGGCCATCCCCGCAGATGGCAGATCCTGAACATCCTGTGTCTGAGCCTGGTCCTGATCGGTCTGGACACCCTCATCCTGAACCTGGCCCTGCCCAGCATCCAGAAGGACCTGGACGCCACCAGCAGCCAGTTGCAGTGGATGGTCGACTCCTACGCCCTGGCCTTCGGTGGGCTCTTGCTCATGGCCGGTGGTCTGTCCGACCGGTTCGGCCGCAAACGGCTTCTCTCCATCGGCACGGGCGCCTTCGCGCTGACCAGCCTGGGCGCCGCGTTTGCCTCGAACGCCGAGACGCTGATCACCTTCCGCGCCCTCATGGGTATCTCGGCAGCGCTGATGATGCCCGCCACCCTTGCCATCATCAAGGACGTCTTCCCGCGTGAGGAGCAGGGCAAGGCCATCGGTATCTGGTCGGGCGCAGCCGCGGTCGGTGTGCCCCTCGGCCCGCTCGTCAGCGGCCTGCTGCTGGAACACTTCTGGTGGGGTTCGATGTTCCTCATCAACGTCCCCCTGGCGGCCATCGCCCTGATCGGCGGAGCCAAGCTGATCCCCGAGTCCAAGGCTGAAGGCCACCCCGGACTGGACCTCGTCGGCGCCCTTCTCTCGGTGGCGGGCCTGGTGACGATCGTCTACGGCCTGGTCGAGGCCCCGCACAACGGCTGGGGCGACGTCATCACACTCGGCTCTCTCTTCGTCGGCGTGGTTCTGATGGTCGCCTTCGTTGTGTGGGAGCGGAAAACCGCCCATCCGATGCTCGACGTGGGTCTGTTCCTCAACGCCCGCTACGGCGGCGGCGCCCTGGCCATCGCCTGCACCTCCTTCGGCCTCTACAGCGGCCTGTACCTGCTCACCCAGTACCTGCAGTCGGTACTCGAACTCGACCCGCTGGGCGCGGGCCTGCGCATGCTCGCCATCGGCACGATGATGGTGGGCGCTCCTCTGTCGGCGAAGCTGGTGGAGCGCGCGGGGCTGAAGACGACGGCGGTGCTCGGTCTGCTGCTGTGTGCGGCGGGGCTGGGTGTCCTGGCCGGGCTCTCCGTCGACGACCAGACACAGGCGCTCATCGGGCTGGCCGTGTTCGGTCTGGGCATGGGTGTCGCCCTGCCGGCTGCCGTGGACGCCATCCTCGTCGTCTCCGCCGCCCGCCAGGCGGGCGCCGGGTCCGCGGTCGCGGATGTCGGCATGCAGGTCGGTGGCGCACTCGGTATCGCCATCAGTGGCAGTGTGATCACCACGCTGTACCGTGACGACCTGCCCCAGGCCGCCCAGTTGCCGGGCGAGGCCGGGCAGGCGGTACACGAGTCCCTGAGCGGCGCGTCGGCAGTTGCCCAGCAGCTCGGTGGTGCTGCCGGCCAGCGTGTCCTCGATGCGGCGCAGCAGTCGTTCGTCGGAGGGTTCGCCACCACCCTGTTGATCGCCGTCGGAGTCGCCGCCGTCGGTGCCGTCGCCGCCGCGCTGATTCTGCCCCGGGGCCGTGTCACCGACGACGACGATACAGAACAGCCCGAAGTCAGCGCCCACAGCGGCGGTGCCGACGTACCTGCCGCCTCCTGAAGAACTGGGGAGTGACAAGTGCATAGGATCGACTCCACAGCCCGCCCCGGCCCGCACGCCAGGACGGGGACCGGGCCGGACGGCCGGCTCACGGGCGAGAGGGAGGTGGCGATGGCACGGCCATCGAAGCTCAGGGTGGCGGTCAGTGATCCTGACCAGTGGCTCAGCGAGCACGAGCGGGCACAAATGCTGGCACCCAAACTGCGTGCCCTGGCAGACGAGACCCGGCTCATGCTGATCCTGTTGATCGCTCAGCGTCCCCGCACGGTCAAGGAGTTGCAGGAGGCCACCGGCCTGAGCCAGACCCTGGTCAGCCACCATCTGGCTCCGCTGCGGGAACAGAACCTCGTCGAGGCGATTCCCAAGGGGCGGAGCAACCAGTACGTGATGTGCTGCCAGACCTTGGCCGAACCGCTGCGCATGTTCGCCAGCCTGGCCGCCATGGACCCCGAGACGGTGGCGGCCTGCCTCCAGACCGGGGTCGACGAGCCCGCGAGGGCCAAAGGGGCCTGAAGCCGCGAAGGCCTGACAACGGGGGGTGTTCCACGCGACGCGCGGGACACCCCCCATCAGTCCGGGGCGAGCTACTGCTGCAGATCGCTCTGGAAGCGGTCCCGGATGTCCAGCGTGCTGAGCGCATTGGTCGCGCGCGGTGGAACAGCGCCCGTGCGAGGCAGCGTCTTGACACAGACCAGGTACGGGCCGGCAGCAGCCTGGGCCTGCAGCATCGCAGACCGTAGCGCGTCCTCACTGTCGCAGACGACGGCGCCGGCGTATCCGGCCGCCAGCGCCATGTCGGGGAACGAGGTGGTCGCCGAAGTGGTGGCCTGCCCGCCCGTGGACTCGTGTACCCGGTTGTCGAGCACGACATGGATCAGATTGGCGGGTGCCTCACTGCCGATCATCGACAACGTGCCCAGGTGCATGAGCAGTGCACCGTCCCCGTCCAGGACCACTACGGGCCGCTCAGGATGCGTCAGCGCCACGCCGAGGCCGATGGAGGAGGCGTGGCCCATGGAGCCCTGCATGTAGAAGGTGCCGGGTGCGTCGGCCACGGCGAACGCGTCGCGGCCGGTGAAGCCGGTGGTCGCGATGACAGCGGCCTGCGGCGCAGCGGCGGTGACAATTCGGATCGCCTCCGAGGCGGGCAGCCCCTCGGTGTGCGGGGCGTTGGCCGCGGTGGCCTTGCCGATGGCGCCGCGTTCGACCAGCACGAACGGCGCCCGCTGACCGGCCAGATCCTTCTCTGCCTGCTCCAGGACCGCGGAGAACTCCTCGACCCCGTCCTGCGCGTACAGGGTGTGGTGCGGGGTGTCGACGCTGTCGAGAAGCCCGGGCGTCGCCGGCCCCATCACGGCGTGCTGGGGTTCGTCCGTGGCAGGGTCGGGCCAGCCCCGCAGACTGGTGAAGGTCAGGATCGGCATCTGGTAGGTCATCACCAGTGAGGTGAGCGGGTTGATGAGGTTGCCCAGACCGGAGTTCTGCAGCATCACGTAGGCACGCTGTCCGCCCAGGGACGCGCCGGCGGCCACCGCCATTGCGCTGCCTTCGTTCGGCGCGGGGACGTAGCGGCCGGGCTGGGTACTCAGATGCGCGATCGGCCCACCGAAATGGGAGCAGGGAACGCCGCTGGCGAACGTGAAGCCACGGTCGGCGAGAAGGTCGCAGAATTCCTTTGCGGAGATCATATGCGGGGCAGCTCCTTTTCGAGGGTGGCGGCGGATGCGGTGGACGGTGCCTGGTCCGCGGCCTGGGCACTGCGGGCTTGGCGTCGCATCTTGATGCCTTCGATGATGATGGGGATGCCGGAGACGAGCACGATGCCTATGACGATGGCTTCGATGTTGTCGCGGACGAAGGCGATTTGGCCCAGGTAGTAGCCGACCAGGGTCAAGGTGACCGACCACAGGACCGCACCGATCACGTTGAACAGGAAGAACGTGCGGTACGCCATGCGTCCGATGCCGGCGGTGATGGGGATGAAGGTGCGGAAGACGGGGATGAAACGGGCCATCACCAGAGCCTTGGGGCCGTGCTTGAGCATGAACTGCTGAGCCCGTTCGGCGTTCTCCTGTTTGAAGAACCGTGAGTTGGGACGCCTGAAGAGAGCACCACCCACTTTGCGGCCGAAGGCGTAGCCGACCTGGTCACCCAGGACTGCGGCCACTGCGATGGCGAGCATGACCAGCCACAGGGGCTGGTTGAGGAACTGGTCGTTGGCCACAAGCAGACCCGCCGTGAACAGCAGCGAGTCGCCGGGCAGGAAGAAGCAGACGATCAGGCCGGACTCGGCGAAGACGGTGGCCATGATGCCCAGCAGGCCGAAGCCGGAAATCAGGGCTTCGGCGTCGAGCAAGGGTGATGAGGCGAGGTTTTGCACGGGTGCCCCCCAGGACGGTGGTGCGAGCAAGCGGACATGCCGTCTGCCGGCCCCGTGGGCGGGGCCGGCAGACGGGCGTGGTTGATCAGCCGGCGGCCCAGCCGGGCCGCTGGTCGATGCGTACGACGGCGCAGGTGATGGACACCCCGCCACCGTGGGCGACGATCAGGACGTGGTCGCCGGGGCCGACCTGCCCGGTTTCCACCAGGTGAGTCAGGCCGACGATCTGGTCGTTGACCGTCATGTGGCCCAGATTGCGGCCGAAGTCGAGCAGGCCCAGGTCGGTGGAGAGACCCATCGGGTCGAGGATGACCTTCAGATAGCTTTCCTGGCCGGTGAAGACGTGGCAGACACGGGTGACGTCGTCCGGTTCCAGTCCGGCCTCGGCCAGGGTGCGCAGTGCTATCTCCGTTCGTAGCTCACCCTGGCGGCGCACGACCTCGGCGACGGTATCCTCCAGCCCGCCCGCGGCGGCCAGGCGCTCCTTGAAGTCCATGCCGCGGCCGACCGTCAGCGACGGCGGGAAGAGCGGCTCGCTACCGCGGTACTGCTCCTCGACCTCGGCGGTGGACCCGGTGTTGATGGACAGCAGGCTCGCGAACCCCTCGGTCTTCGACAGCAGAATCGCGCTGCCTCCGTCGCCGAGGACACCGTTCTGGATCCCGAAGGCCCACCGGTTGAAGTTGGGGGTCCCGACGTTGTCGGCGCCGGTGAGCAGAGCGGCACCGCGTTCGGGCACGGCCTTGAGGTAGCAGGCGGCCAGCTCCAGAGAGCCGATCAGGCCGCTGCAGGCCTGCCAGACACGGAAGGAGGGAACGTCGCGGTCGGTCAGATGCCGCAGGATGTAGTGCTGTGGCGACCAACCCTCGGGTCCCTGTTCGTGCCCGCAGGCGTGGATGTGCAGATCGATGTCGTGCGGATGCAGCGCGGAGCGTTCCATGGCCTGCCGGGCGGCGGAGATCGCCATGTCCGGAGCGGGCATGTCGTCGGCGACCGCGGCACCGGTCCAGCCGTAGAACTCGTATTCGTCGGCGTCGTACAAGCCCAGCGCGACGGCCTTACGGGCGTCGACGATCTCAGGGATGTGCGTGCCCAGTCCGGCGATGCGAATGTCAGTGGTCTTCATGAAGTCGGTCCTCGTCCCTCGCTCGGTCAGGCCGAGGCGTCTGCGGAGTTCAGTTCGGCGGCCAGGGCCTGGGCGACGCTGGTGACGGTGCCGTCCTTGAGGAGTTGCACCATGGGCAGCTTGACCTGGTAGCGGCGTTCGATGCGGTTGCGCAGTTCGACGGCCATGAGGGAGTCCATGCCGAGCCGGTTCAGCGGCCGACTGACGTTGACCCGTTCGGCGCGCAGTCCCATGACCACGGCCACTTCCTGCTTGAGGAAGTCCAGCAGTTCGCTGCTGGGCGTCGCCGGTCCGGAGGCCGGGGCCTGCGACTCGGGCCGGGCAACGGCCACCGGCTCCGCGACGACCGGTTCAGTGGCCGGGGCAGTCGCCTCGGGGCGCGGTGCGGCCGGTGCGGCAGCAGTCTGCGCCGGTGCGTCGTGGGCCGAGGCGTCTGCCGAGTTCAGTTCGGCAGCCAGGGCCTGGGCGACGCTGGTGACGGTGCCGTCCTTGAGGAGTTGCACCATGGGCAGCTTGACCTGGTAGCGGCGTTCGATGCGGTTGCGCAGTTCGACGGCCATGAGGGAGTCCATGCCGAGCCGGTTCAGCGGCCGACTGACGTTGACCCGTTCGGCGCGCAGTCCCATGACCACGGCCACTTCCTGCTTGAGGAAGTCCAGCAGTTCGCTGCTGGGCGTCGCCGGTCCGGAGGCCGGGGCCTGCGACTCGGGCCGGGCAACGGCCACCGGCTCCGCGACGACCGCAGGGGCGGCCGGGCGCGGTACGGCAGGCTCCGCGGCCTGAGACGGCGTGACCGGCTCGACGAGCCGTTCCTCACGGGCGGATTCCTGCTGCCCGGACCGCTCGCCGCCGGTCAGGTGCTGCAGCAGCGGAGCTGTCGCGGCACTCGGATACGCACGGGCCCACACGGGCCAGTCGGCCGGCAACACCGCGGCCTGCACCCTGCCCTCTGCCAGGATCCTGCCCAGCAGTGCCAGCCCGTCGGTCGGGCTGAAAGAAGCCATGCCCTGCGGCAGCAGCGTGCGTTCTTCCTGCTCTTCCTTGCGGGCCACCATGCCGACGCTGTCCCAGAAACCCCAGTTGACGACCGTGGCAGGCAGCCCCTGGGCGTGCCGGTGGTGGGCCAGCGCGTCGAGGAAGGCGTTGCCGGCCGCGTATCCGCCCAGCATGGGAGAGCTGAGCAGGGCCGAACCGGAGGAGAACAACACGAACGCGTCCACCGGTTCTTCGCGCAGCGTCCGGTGCAGGTTCCACGCCCCGGAGACCTTGGCCGTCAGCACCCGGTCCATGTCGGCACCGCTCATGTCGCTCAGCGGGGTGTAATCGATGACCCCGGCCGCATGGAAGACGCCACGCACGGGCGGCAGTCCGGTGTGGCGCCGGGCTTCGAGCATCGTCCGCATCGCCTGGGCGTCAGCGACATCCACTGCCTCATAGGTCACGTGCACGCCGCGCTCACGCAACTGCCTGAGTACAGCGACAGCGGCGGCCTGCGGATGGTTCGCATCCAATGCCGAGTCCCACTGTGGGAGTGTGCTGCGGCCGGTGAGCAGCAGGTGGCGGGCCCCCTGGTCGGCCAGCCACAGTGCCAGTCGGCCGCCGATGCCGCCCGCGCCCCCGGTGAGCAGGTAGGTGCCGTCGGCGTGCACGGTCACAGCCCGGCCGCGCGGTCCGCTTGTCACAGTCGGCGCCTGATCGAACGACAGTACGATCTTGCCGGTGTGCCGTGCCTGGGCCATGAGGCGGAAGGCGTCGGCCGCCTGCTCCACCGGGTACACCGTATGCGGCAGCGCCTCCAGGTCGCCCTTGTCGACCAGGGCGGCGGCATCCCGCAGCACCCGGCCGGCGCGCTCGGGGGCGTACTGGATCATGTGCACGACGTCGATGGCGTGGAAGGAGAGGTTGCGGGCGAAGGCGCCCAGCGGCAACGCGTTGTTGTCGAGGATGTCGCGCTTGCTGAGCTCCAGGTAATGCCCGTACGGGGCCATCAGCGACAGGTTCGCTTCGATGGCCTCACCGGCCAGGGTGTTGCAGATGACGTCGAACCCCTCTTCGCCGACGGCAGGCTTGAAGGCCTCGGCGAAGGTCAGGCTGCGGGAGTCGGCGACCTGCTCCACACCGAGGTCGGTCAGCAGCTGCCGCTTGGCGTCGCTGCCGGCGGTGGCGAAGACGCGGGCCCCCTTCCAGCGGGCGACGTTCAGCGCCGCTCGCCCGGTGCCGCCGGTGGCGGTGTGGATGAGGACCTTCTGGCCGCGTTCCAAGCGGGCCATGTCGTGCAGGGCGTGGTAGGCCGTGAGATAGGCGGCCGGCAGTGTCGCCGCCTCGGCCGCGGTCAGCCGGGACGGCTTGGGCGCGGTGAGGCACGCGGGGGTGACGACTTCGGAGGCCAGGGACCCTTCGGCGAAGGCGATGACCTCATCGCCCACCACGACGTCGGTGACGGCGCGGCCGGTCTCGATGACCGTGCCGGCGCACTCCCAGCCCATCACCGGCGGCCTGTTGTCCTGTCCGGGGTACATGCCCAGGCTCAGCAGCACATCACGGTAGTTGACGCCGGCGTGGCTGACCTGGATACGGACCTCGTCCGCGGCGAGGGCACGTGAGGGCGTGTCGAGCAGCCGCAGGTCGTCGATGACACCGGGCGCGGGCAGCGACAGCGCCTGCGGCGGACGGGCTATGGAGTCCGCCGGGCGCAGCCGGGCTGCAAGGCGCTGACCGTCACGCAAAGCGATCTGGTCCTCCTGGTCCGGGTGCAGCAGCAGCTCCGTCAGGGCGGGGACGCCGGCTGCCGACCGGTCGAGGTCGACCAGCCGTGGGTGCAGCGCGGGGGCCTCGGCGGCCAGAGTGCGGCCCAGCCCCCACAACATGGCCTGGAGGGGGTGGCGCACCTGCTCCGCGGTACCGGTGGCCTGGGAGAGCTGGGTGACCAGCCACAGCGGCGGGTTTCCGAGCGACTCCTTCTCCAGAGCGTGGGTCAGGTGCAGGACACTGTGCGCGGCCAGCAGTTGAGCGCGGCGGATCTCGGTGGGTGTGGCGTCCAGACCGGCCTGGGCGTCCAGGGCCCACAGGTGGATGATGCCGCGGCAGGCGCCGTAGCGGGCGACGTCTACCAGGACCTCGCGGTAGTGCCCTTCGTCCGACGGGTCGATGCGGTAGCGGTCGCCGCCCCCTGCCAGCTGGCCCGCACCGGCAGTGACGGCCACCACGCGCTGCCCCCGGCCGTTCAGTTCCCGCACCAGGGCCCGCCCCGTGGACCCGCTGTCGGTCAGCAGCAGCCAGAACCCGTCCGTGTCGGTGGTGGCTGTGTCGGGGGCGGGCAGGGGCGCCTGGTCCCAGGTGAGCGTGTGCAGCCAGGTGTCACGGGTGCTGCTGGGCGGGGAAGCCGGAGTGGCGGTGGTGTGCGGTGGTGTCATGGAGTCCTCGGTGTGGGGATTGAGCAGACCGGGGGCGTGGCCGGCCAGGTACTGCAGGCGCAGGCCGCGCATCTGGGCGATCAGAGCGCCGTCGTCGGCACGGATGTCGATGTCGGCGACGAAGGAGTCCTCACGCGGGGACGGCAGCAGCCTGGCGTGGCTGAACAACTGGGCGGACGGCCGCTGGTAGAAGCGGACTTCGTCGATGCCGCCGAGAACGAAGACGCCTTCGTCACCGGGAGCGGTCAGCGGGCGGGCGGCGGCCATGGCGTGTCCGCTCGCGTCCAGGAGTGCCGGGTGGAAGTGGTGGCGTGCCAGGCTGTCCACGAGCGTGGCGGGACAGGTCAGCTGGGCGAGGACTTCACCGTCGGTGCGCCACAGTTCGGTGATGCCTTGGAAGGTGCCGTTCCACTGGTTTCCGCGTGCGGCGTTCCACGGGTAGAAGTCGTCGGCGTCCTGGTGCTGCGGCAGGCGGGCGCGGATCTCCTGGAGCGGTTCGCCGACCTGAGGAGCGGCATCGGGTACGGCGCGGGCGGTGGCTTCGGTATGCAGGGTCCAGTCTTCGGTGTCGTCGTCCCGGCTGTAAATGCGGCAGTGCAGTGAGGCGTCCGGGCTGGGGGTGAGGGTGACCTGGACCTCGGGTGCGGGTCCGCCCTCGTCCAGGAAGAGGGCGCGGTGGTAGTGCACGTCGCTCAGCGACAGCGCGCTGGAACCCAGTTCGGTGCGCGCGGCTGAACTGATGAGTTCGAGGTGGGCGGTGCCCGGCAGGATGATCGTGTCCTGGATGCGGTGATCGCGCAGGTAGGCGTTGTCGGTCAGGCGCACAGGGCCCTGCCAGACGAGGGTGGTGCCCTCGGCGGGCACCGGCCGGCCCAGCAGCGGATGAGCGGGCTGTCGGCCCGGTTCTTGCTCAGCAGGTGCGGCGGCGGGTGCTGTGAGGGTGTGGCCAGGGCTGATCCAGTGGCGGGTCCGCTGCCACGGGTAGGTCGGCAGCGGCACATAGTGGGCGTCGGCGGTCAGTGTGTCGAGGTCGAGCTTGGCGCCGGCCGTGTGCAGGGCGGCGGCCGAGGTCAGCAGGGCGGTGCGCTCGTCGGTGTGGCGGCGCAGGCTGCCCACCGCGGTGGTGTCCGCGCCAGTGAACGTACGGCTGGTTTCGCGGATGCCGGCCACGAGCAACGGGTGGGGGCTGACCTCGACGAACACCGTGTCGCCGAGGTCGAGCTGGCCGCGGACCGCGCCGACGAAGTCGACCGGCTGACGGATGTTGCGTACCCAGTAGTCGGCGTCCATGCCGGAGCCGTCGATCACTTCGTTGAGGAGGGTGGAGTGCAGCGGGATGCGGCCCGCGCGCGGGGAGATGTGGGACAACTCCGCGAGCAGGTCGTCGCGCAGGGCGTCCATCTGCGGGCAGTGCGATGCGAAGTCCACATTGACGCGACGGTTGTCGACACCGCGCGCTTCGAAGGCGGCCAGCACCTGGGTGAGAGCGTCGACGTCGCCGGACAGCAGGGTGGACGTGGGGCTGTTGATGGCGGCGACCGCCACCTTGTCCTCGTGACCGGCCAGTGCGGCGGCGGTCTCGTCCGCGGGCAGACCGACCCAGGCCATGGTGCCGCGCCCGGAGAGACGCTTGGCCAGGCGGCTGCGCCGACAGATGACCGCTGCGGCGTCAGGCAGCGACAGCGCACCGGAGATGTAGGCGGCTGCGGATTCGCCCATGCTGTGGCCGATGACCACGTCCGGCTCGATGCCCCAGGACCGCCAGAGTTCGGCCAGGGCGATCTCCATGGCCCACAGGGTGGGCTGGATGACGTCGAGCTGCTTGAGCCGCTCCTCGTCCGCCGAGCGAAGCAGCTCGATGACCGACCAGCCGGTCTCGGCCTTGATAGCTTCGTCACAGGCCTGCATGGTCTGGTTGAAGACCGGCTCGGTGTCGAGGAGTTCGCGGCCCATGCCCGGCCACTGCGAGCCCTGGCCCGGGAAGACGAACGCGATCCGGGGCGCCACTTCCGGGTCGGTGTAGTCGCTGAAGGACAGACCCGGTTCGTTGTCACCCTCGGCGAAGCCCCGCAACGCGGCGACGGCCTCGGCGTGGCTGTCGGTGGCCAGCGCGAGCCGGGCGTCGTGGTGGGTGCGGCGCAGTGCTGCGGAGTGGCTGATGTCGCGCAGGGTGTGCCGGGCGCCGGGACCCTCGAGGTGGTCGGCCATGGCGCGGGCCGTGTCGGCAAGGGCTTCGGGGCTGAGCGCGGACAGCACCAGCAGCTCGCTGCGGGAGCCCGGTGTCGGGGCGTCGGCGGCGCGGGGGGCCGGCTCGGGCGCCGCTTCCAGGACGAGGTGGGCGTTGGTGCCGGAGAAGCCGAAGCTGGAGACCCCGGCGATGGCGGGCCGGTCCTGCTCGGGCAGCGGTGTGGCCTGGGTGGGAATGGTCAGTGGCAGGGCGTCCCAGTCCACTGCCGGGTTGGGGTTCTTCAGGTGCAGGCTGGGCGGGACCGTCTTGTGCTCCAGGCACAGCACGGCCTTGATCAGACCGGCCATCCCGGCAGCCGCCTCGGCGTGTCCGATGTTGGTCTTTACCGAGCCGACAAGACAGCGCGTGTCAGAGGAGCGGGGGCCGACGATGTCGGCCAGGGCCTCGAGCTCGACCGGGTCGCCGACGCTGGTGCCGGTGCCGTGGGCCTCGATGTAGTCGATGTCGGCCGGGTCCACACCGGCGTTGGCGTAAGCGCGGCGCAGTACGTCGCGCTGGCCCTCGACGGCGGGGGTGACCAGGTAGCCGCTGCTCTGGCCGTCGTTGCCGACGGCGGAGCCGCGGATGACCGCGCGGATACGGTCGCCGTCGGCGAGAGCGGCCGACAGCGGTTTGAGGATGACCGCGCCGATGCCGTCGCTGCGGACGAAGCCGTCACCGGAGGCGTCGGCGAATTTGCAGCGGCCGTCGGAGGCGAGCATGCCGGCGCCGGAGTAGACGACCCCCTCCTCCGGCAGCAGCACGAGGTTGACGCCGCCTGCTATCGCCATGGGGCACTCGCCGAGCCGGATCGCCTGCATGGCGTTGTGTACCGCGACGAGCGCGGAGGAGCAGGCGGTGTCGACGGTGAAACTGGGCCCACGCAGGTCGAAGGCGTAGGACAGGCGGCCGGAGGTGATGGCGCGGGAAGCGGCACCGGTCATGGCGTACAGGTCGAGCTGATCACGGTTGTCGTACTGCAGATGCCAGTAGTCACCGCCCAGCTGCCCGATGAACACGCCCGTGTCGGTGCCCGCGATACGGGGAAGCGGCTGACCTGCGTCTTCAAGGGCTTCGTAGGCGACTTCCAGCAGCAGCCGCTGCTGGGGGTCCATACGGTCGGCCTCACGGGGGGAGACGCCGAAGAACTCCGCGTCGAAGGCGTCGATGTCGCGCAGCAGGCCGCCCCACCGGCTCACCGAGCGGCCGGGTGTGCGGGGTGTGGGGTCGTAGACGGCATCGATGTCGTAGCGCTCGCTCGGGATGTCCGTGATGGCGTCGCGGCCCTGGAGCAGCATGTCCCAGAGCTGCTCGGGGCTGGTCGCATCGGCGAACCGTCCGGCCAGGCCGATGATGGCGATCGGTTCACTGGCGGTCTCAGCCGCGCGGGTGGAGTCGTGAGGCATGAATGTCCTTCCGGGCATGGCGAAGCCGTTCACTGGTGAAGCAGCACGGAAGGAACTGCGGTACGGACGCGGCGGACCGGCAGCAGGAACCGGCCCGGTGGCGGGCGCACATACCGTGGGCAGAACGGGAGTGACAGTGGGGAAGTGTCGGCTCCGCTGGCTGAGCGGTCACGTGCGGGGCGAGTGCACTGACCGTTCACGGGCCGGACGCGGCTATCGGCACAGCCGCTGTTCCCCGATGTTGCTGTGGCACTGGGTGAGTGTCCCCTGTGCCGCTACCCCCGCTGTTTCGACATGTATCGAGATTGGCCCGACGTGAGGTGCCTACGCAACGCGGCGCGGGGTGACGCTCGTCACACCCCGTCAAGCCAGGACGTGAGGTTGACATTCATCGAAACAGGGGCGAACCTGGAGTCCTGATTCGTTGTTTATCTATATAGGCGGTTGTGATGCGCTCGCTCCCGTGTCGCCGTCTGAACCGCCGCGACAGGAGCCGACCCGTATGAGCGAACTCGCCGGCCCCGCTGGTGCCGAGCAGACCAGCTCCTGCTGTGCCGCGATCGCCGCATGGCGACAGCGGGCAGAGCAGCGAACCGAGCGGCATGTGCGGGCGGACAGCGGTGAGGGCCTCGTGACGCCCGCACCCGGCGCCGCGCGCGACGCCTGACTCCCGCCTCCGCCCTTCGTGAAAGGACACCGCACCGTGGTTGACCTCAGCCCCGACCGTCTCCCCGTCGCCGTGATCGGAGCCGGCCCCGTCGGCCTGGCCGCCGCAGCGCACCTGGCCGAACGCAACGTCCCCTTCGTCGTCGTGGAAGCCGGCGACGCCGCTGCATCGGCCGTGCAGGCCTGGTCCCACATCCAGCTTTTCAGTCCCTGGGAGTTCAACACCGACCCCGCCGCGCGCCGTCTGCTCGCAGCGGCCGGATGGGACGAGCCCGACGCCTCCGGCCTGCCCACCGGCGGCGAACTCGTCAAGCAGTACCTCCAGCCACTGGCTGAACTGCCCGCCCTCGCCGCACATATCCGCTACGGCACCGCCGTCACCGCCATCAGCAGGCTGGGCATCGACCGCCTGCGCACCGCCGGCCGGGAAGCAGCCCCCTTCGCCCTGCGTCTGGCCGACGGCGAAGAGTTGCTCGCTCGCGCCGTCATCGACGCCTCCGGCACCTGGAGCCGGCCCAACCACGTCGGCGCCAACGGCCTGCCCGCCCACGGTGAGCAGGATGCCGCCGCCTGGATCAACCACGGCCTGCCCGACGCCTTCGGGGCGGACCGCGACCAGCACGCCGGCCGTCACACCGTCGTGGTCGGCGCCGGTCACTCGGCGGCCAACACCCTGCTGGCCCTGGCCGAACTGGCCGACGCGGTACCGGGCACCACCATCACCTGGGCCATCCGCGGCGCCGACCCGGCCGGCTCCTTCGGCGGTGGCAGCGACGACGAGCTGCCCGCTCGTGGCGCCATCGGCTCCGGTCTGAAGATGCTCGTGGAAACCGGCCGTGTCACCCTCGCCGCCAACTTCCGCACCCACGCCGTCCGAGTCCTGGGCAGCGATCCCGCGCGCGACCAGGTCGAACTCGTCTCCCGGGGCCGGGACGGCACCGAGCAGACCCTCACTGCCGACCGGATCGTCGCGGCCACCGGCTTCCGGCCCGACTACCGCATCGCCGACGAACTGCGCCTGGAACTGGACCCGATCATGTCCGCGCCCCGCGCGCTGGCCCCGCTCATCGACCCCAACCAGCACTCCTGCGGCACCGTCACCCCGCACGGCTACCGTGAACTGGCTCACCCCGAACCCGGCTACTTCGCCGTCGGCATGAAGAGCTACGGCCGCGCCCCGACCTTCCTCATGCTCACCGGCTACGAGCAGGTCCGCTCCATCGCCGCCGCCCTGGCCGGTGACATGGAAGCCGCCCAGTCGGTCGAACTGCAGCTGCCCGAGACCGGGGTGTGCTCGGTGACCGCCGGAGGAGAGGCACTGGCGCTGCGCCTGGGCCTGACCACGGACCAGCACGAGCAGCTCCTGCACGTGACCGCGAAGCACCTGGGCACCTCGGCCACCGCATCGGACGCCGTGCTGTCCGCTGCCACGGAACTCGGCATCGACCACACGGCCGCCCTGCAGCTGGCCGCGTACGCAGCCGACATGTTCGACGTACCCGGCGCCTCCGGCTGCTGAACAACACGAACGCGGTTGCCTCCCCCGCGAGGAGAGGCAACCTCGTTCGCGACGGTCCGGTATCAGGATGTGCGGTGCACCTTGTGCTGCGCCGCCTGCGCCCGGGGCCGCACCACCAGGAGGTCGATGTTCACGTGCGGCGGCCGGGTCACCGCCCATGTCACCACGTCGGCAACATCCTCGGCGACCAGCGGATCGGCGACCCCGGCGTAGACGGCTTCGGCCTTGTTCAGGTCCCCGCGATAGCGGTTGAGAGCGAACTCCTCGGTGTGGACCATGCCTGGAGCGACCTCAACCACCCGCAGCGGCTCCCCGCAGACCTCCAGACGCAGAGTCTCGGCCAGTACATGGGCGCCGTGCTTGGCGGCGCTGTAACCGCCACCGCCCTCGTAGCAGGTGAACGAGGCGGTGGACGAGATGACGACCACGACTCCGTCACCAGAGGCTCTCAGGCTCGGGAGCAGCGCCTGGGTCATGTGCAGCGCACCGACGACGTTCACTTCGTACATGGACCGCCAGTCGCCTGGATCGGCGTTCTCGATGTGTTCCGTTCCGTAGGCTCCACCCGCGTTGTTGACCAGCACGTCGCACGCCGGCACCTGGCCGGCGAAGGCGAGGACTGCCTCCCGGTCGGTCACGTCCAGCGGGAAGACCCGGGCCGCTCCCCCATCGTCCCTGATCTCCTTGGCGACGGCCTCCAGCCTGTCGGTCCGGCGGGCGGTCAGAACGACCTCGAAGCCGTCGCGAGCCAGTGCCCGTGCGGTAGCCGCACCGATCCCACTACTGGCCCCCGAGACGACGGCCGTCCTCGCAGGCCCTTCCTCATCGGCGGTGCGCACGTCTGTCATGCTTCCCCCAGCTAATGATTAGATGGACATCTAATCAAGCGATCTTGGCAGGAGGCGGAACCGGTGTCAACATAGATGCATGTCGAAGCTAGCGCAGTTGGCGGCCACCACCGCCGCTCCACCGTGCTGCCCGTCCCTTACGGACCGGGAGCTCACAGACGAGGAAGCCGAGGTCACCGCCGCCATGTTCAAGGCGCTGGGTGATCCGGTGAGGCTACGTCTGTTCTCCAAGGTCGCTTCCCATCCTGACGGGGAGGCCTGCGTGTGCGACATTGCCGATGTCGGGGTTTCCCAGCCCACCGTCAGCCACCACCTGAAGAAGCTACGCGAAGCAGGCCTGCTGCTTTCGGAGCGGCGTGGCACCTGGGTCTACTACCGGCTCGCCCCTGCAGTCCTTGCCGCACTGTCCGGATTCCTCACTGCCCGCGACTGAACCGCACTCCGACGCCCTGTCGAGCCGTGCCGTAGGCGGCTGAGCCTCCCCGCCACGTGCACCTGAGCCATGCCCTGCCGCCGGCAGCTGAGCGGTACGGCACCCTGCTGGGCGAACTCGACATGCGGCAGTCCGGACACCCGGTGGCCCGCCGCAGCGTCCGTGGAAATCCCTGGCCTGCTCTCCGGCTCCGTCGCCCAGACAGCCTTCTTGCGCGTGCCCGCATCCGCAGCCATGCCGCCACGTGCCTTGCATTCCTGCCGGTGTCGTCCGCCTCCACCCCTCCCGGAAGGATCGGCATCCTCGAGTTCCGGGAAGTGGTTGACAGTCGCCACAGATCGACGCCAAGCTAATCCTTGATTCGGCAACAGTCGATATAGCGAAGTCGCGGGAGCCCCTAGTGGCGCTTCTACGACCGTTGTGTCCCCTGACGCATCGACGCGCAGGGAACCTCCGCACCATCGATCACCGATGCGCCGCCCACACGGCCGCGCCTCCCCACCCCTGTCAGTTCGGCTGTTCACAGCGCCCTGCGTGAGAGGACTCGCACATGACCAGCACCATCCTCAGCACTGCTCAGGCCCGCCCCGACAACATCCTGCGAAGTGACGACAGCCGTCCCGCGGAGCCCAACATCTTCCTGTCAGGTGGAAAGGACGTCCCGGAGGACCTGCGAGTGCACCAGGTTGCGGAGTTCGCGGATCGGGTCAAGCTCAGTGTCCAGAACCGCTACGAGCATTTCGAGGCGACCTCCGAGGTACGTGACGTCGACGGACGTTCCCTGCGCGTCTACGCGTGGATCTACCGGACCTACATAGCCGAGTAGAGCGCTCCCCCACGCCACAAGCATGGCGCACCTGCGGCAACGGACAACCGTCGCCGGCCGGCGCCGCCGACCTCCTCCACCCAACGCCCCACGAAAGGTCCCCTCACATGGCGCGCGAGTCGGAGTCCGGGCTGCCCATCGAACCGGTCTACGGGCCCGACACCCAGGCGGGCTGGGATCCGGCCGAGCAGCTGGGCGAGCCGGGGAAGTACCCCTTCACCCGGGGCGTGTACCCGTCGATGTACACGGGCCGGCCGTGGACGATGCGCCAGTACGCCGGTTTCGGCACGGCGACGGAGTCCAACGCCCGCTACAAGCAGCTGATCGCCAACGGCACCATGGGCCT
>NZ_JAGMUO010000128.1:158255-274774 GCF_019049325.1 Streptomyces sp. AC512_CC834
GCCGGCGGCGAGGTCGGCAAGGTCGGCGTGGCCATCGACTCCGTCGACGACATGCGCGTGCTGTTCGGCGGGATCCCGCTGGACAAGGTCTCCACGTCGATGACGATCAACGCCCCGGCCTCGCTGCTGCTCCTGCTGTACCAACTGGTCGCGGAGGAGCAGGGCGTGAGCGCCGACCAGCTCACCGGCACGATCCAGAACGACGTGCTGAAGGAGTACATCGCGCGCGGGACGTACATCTTCCCGCCCAAGCCGTCGCTGCGGCTGATCGCGGACATCTTCAAGTACTGCCGGGCCGAGATCCCGAAGTGGAACACCATCTCGATCTCCGGCTACCACATGGCCGAGGCGGGCGCGTCTCCCGCGCAGGAGATCGCGTTCACGCTCGCGGACGGCATCGAGTACGTGCGCACCGCGGTCGCGGCCGGCATGGACGTCGACGACTTCGCACCGCGTCTCTCCTTCTTCTTCGTGGCCCGTACGACGATCCTGGAGGAGATCGCCAAGTTCCGCGCGGCCCGCAGGATCTGGGCGCGGGTGATGCGCGAGGAGTTCGGCGCGAAGAACCCCAAGTCGCTGATGCTGCGCTTCCACACCCAGACCGCCGGCGTGCAGCTCACCGCCCAGCAGCCCGAGGTCAACCTCGTCCGCGTCGCCGTCCAGGGCCTGGGCGCGGTCCTCGGCGGCACGCAGTCGCTGCACACCAACTCCTTCGACGAGGCCATCGCGCTGCCCACCGACAAGAGCGCGCGCCTCGCCCTGCGCACCCAGCAGGTCCTCGCCTACGAGACGGACGTGACGGCGACCGTCGACCCCTTCGCCGGCTCCTATGTCGTCGAGAAGATGACCGACGACGTCGAGGCGGCGGCGCTGGATCTGATGCGGAAGGTCGAGGACCTCGGCGGCGCGGTCAACGCCATCGAGCACGGCTTCCAGAAGAACGAGATCGAGCGCAGCGCCTACCGCATCGCCCAGGAGACCGACTCCGGCGAGCGCGTCGTGGTCGGCGTCAACCGCTACCAGCTCGACGCTGAGGAGCCCTACGAACCGCTGCGCGTCGACCCGGCCATCGAGGCCCAGCAGGCCGAGCGGCTGGCCACGCTCCGCGCGGAGCGCGACCAGCCCGCGGTCGACGCCGCGCTGGCGGCCCTGAAGAAGGCCGCCGAGGGCGAGGACAACGTCCTGTACCCGATGAAAGACGCCCTGCGCGCCCGCGCGACGGTGGGCGAGGTCTGCAACGCCCTGCGGGAGGTCTGGGGAGCCTACGTCCCGTTGGACGTCTAGAGATGGCCCAATGTCGTACTTGCGAACACGAGGAGTCGAGCGTTTATGCAATCGTCCCCCCTGCGCGTCGTCGTGGCCAAGCCCGGCCTCGACGGCCATGATCGTGGCGCGAAGGTTGTCGCACGAGCACTGCGAGACGCTGGCGTGGAAGTCATCTACACGGGGCTGCACCAGACACCGGCGCAGATCGTTGCCACTGCTGTCCAAGAAGATGCTGATGGCATCGGACTTTCTGTGCTGTCCGGCGCTCATATGACCGCCTTCGCGGAAGTCATGAAGCTACTGCGGCACGAGGAAGCGTCCAACATTGTCGTGTTCGGGGGCGGCATCATTCCCTTGGACGACGTCGAAAACCTCCTGGAAGAGGGAGTCGCCGCACTGTTCACACCAGGGACCTCGATGGCAACGGTCGTGGACTGGGTGACGACTCATGTGGGCTCGAGCAAGGAATCCCTCGGGTCCGTGCCTTCGTAGTGCCCCCGCGCGACGAGACTGTGGACGCCGGCCGCAGCCGACATCCAAGGCAGCCCATTCGACACTGGTTGGCAGACCGCATCGGCTCCCGGCGCAATAGGCGCTGTCTGCGCTCTGCAGCACCTCTCTGCGACCATCACGCGTCGAGGTATGCACCAAGTTCGCGTTCGAGCGCCGCCTTCGGCTTGGCGCCGACGATGGTCTGGGCGACTTCGCCGCCGACGTAGAGGTTCATCGTTGGAATGGACATCACGCCGTACTTGGCGGCGGTGTCCGGGTTCTCGTCGATGTTGAGCTTGACGATCTCGATTTTGTCTCCGTGTTCGGCCGCGATCGCCTCCAGGGAGGGAGTCAGATGTCGGCAGGGGCCACACCAGGCGGCCCAGAAGTCGACGAGGACGGGCTTGTCGCCGGTCAGGACGTCTTGGTCGAAGGTGGCGTCTGTGGTGCTTTTCAGTGCCATTGCGGCTTCCCTTAAGTCAGAGAGTCAGGCGGTGACGGCCGCGGACGCCTTGTCCGGTTCGGCCTGCTCGCCGTGTCCTTGAGCAGCGAGGTAGCGCTCGGCGTCCAGAGCTGCAGCGCAGCCGGAGCCGGCGGCGGTGATGGCCTGTCGGTAGGTGTGGTCGACCACGTCGCCCGCGCCGAACACGCCGGGGATGTTCGTCTTCGTGGAGGAGGCGGCGACCTTGAGGTAGCCCTCGCTGTCGAGGTCGAGCTGGCCGGCGAAGATCTCGGTGCGCGGGTCGTGGCCGATGGCGATGAACAGCCCGGTCACGTCCAGGTCGCGCGTGTCGCCGGTGAAGGTGTCTCGCAGGACGACACCGGAGAGCATGCCGTCCTTCTCCTTGATCTCGGCGATCTCGCTGTCGAACGCGAAGGAGATCTTGTCATCGGAAAAGGCCCGGTTCTGCATCACCTGGGAAGCCCGCAGGGCCGAGCGCCGGTGGATGACGGTGACCGAGCGAGCGAAGCGCGTCAAGAAGGTGGCCTCCTCCATTGCGGTGTCGCCGCCGCCGACCACGACGATGTCGCGGTCGCGGAAGAAGAAGCCGTCGCAGGTGGCGCACCAGGACACACCCCGCCCGGACAGCCTTTCCTCGTTCGGCTGGCCCAGCTTTCGATAGCCGGAGCCGGTGGCCACGATCACGGCGCGGGCCCGGTGGACGGTGCCGGCGGAGTCGGTGACTTCCTTGATACGGCCGAACAGGTCGACGGAGACGATGTCGTCCTCGATGATGTCGGCGCCAAACCGCGCGGCCTGGGCCCGCATGTTCTCCATCAGGACCGGCCCGTCGATACCCTCGGGGAAGCCGGGAAAGTTCTCGACCTCGGTCGTGGTGGTCAGGGAGCCGCCGACGAAGACGGCCCCGCCGAAGACGAGCGGCTTGAGCTGGGCGCGGGCTGCGTAGAGGGCGGCGGTGTACCCGGCCGGGCCGGAGCCGATGACGATGACGTCGCGTATCTCGCTCATGCGGTCTTCTCCGGCGCGATCTCGGCGATCAGACCCTCGACGAGCTTCTTGATCTCGTCCCGGATGGGCCGGACGGCCTCGACGCCCTGTCCGGCCGGGTCCTCCAGCTTCCAGTCCAGGTAGCGCTTGCCGGGGAAGACCGGGCAGGCGTCGCCGCAGCCCATCGTGATGCACACGTCCGACTCCTTGACCGCGTCCACGGTCAGGACCTTCGGCGTCTCGGCGGAGATGTCGATGCCGACCTCGGCCATCGCCTCGACCGCGGCCGGGTTCACGGCGTTGCCGGGGTTGGAGCCGGCGGAGCGGACTTCTACGCGGTCGCCGGCCAGGTGAGTCAGCCACGCGGCGGCCATCTGGGAGCGGCCGGCGTTGTGGACGCAGACGAACAGGACGGACGGCTTGCCGGAAGACTCGGCCATGGTGATCGTTCTCTCTCGTCGCATGACGGACCAGCCGCCAATGACTTCAGCCTCCGCTGGTATCAGCGGTCATCGATGTGAGAGTATCAGTGCATGCTGACTTCAGTCGAACCTGATGTGATCCGGGTGCTGGGCGATCCACTCCGCCTAAAAATTGTGACCCTGCTGGCCAGCGAGACGCTCTGCACGACACACCTGGTCGAGGAGACCGGAGCCAAGCAGACCAACCTCTCCAACCACATGAAGGTGCTGCGCGAGGCCGGGATCGTGGAGACCGAGCCCTGCGGCCGCTACACCTACTACAAGCTCAAGCCCGAGGTCCTGACCGGACTCTCCGAGCAGTTCGCCGCGCTCGCCGACTCCGCCCGTATTGCCGCCGAGAACAAGAGGGCCTGCCCGTGACCTCCACCGAACGCGCTGCCGCCCCCGCCACGCCGGGAGCCGGCGGTGACGACTCGATCGTCAGGAAGCTCTCCACCCTTGACCGCTTCCTCGCGGTCTGGATCCTTCTCGCCATGGCCGTCGGCCTCGGCCTGGGACGTCTCATTCCGGGCATGAACGACGCGCTCGCGAAGATCGAGGTCGGCGGGGTCTCCCTGCCGATCGCGCTCGGCCTTCTGGTCATGATGTACCCGGTGCTCGCCAAGGTCCGCTACGACCGGCTCGACACCGTCACCGGCGACAAGAAGCTGATGGTTTCCTCGCTGGTCATCAACTGGATCGTCGGCCCGGCGGTGATGTTCGCGCTGGCCTGGATCTTCCTGCCCGACCTGCCCGAGTACCGCACCGGACTGATCATCGTCGGCCTCGCCCGCTGCATCGCCATGGTCATCATCTGGAACGACCTGGCCTGCGGCGACCGGGAAGCCGCCGCCGTCCTCGTAGCGCTCAACTCCGTCTTCCAGGTCATCGCGTTCGGCGTCCTGGGCTGGTTCTACCTCGACCTACTGCCGCAATGGCTCGGCCTCGGCGACGGCCAGGGCCTGGACGTACCCGTCTGGCACATCGCCCTCAACGTCATCGTCTTCCTCGGCATCCCCCTGCTCGCCGGGTTCCTCACCCGCCGCATCGGCGAGAAGAAGATGGGCCGCGAACCCTACGAGCAGCGCTTCCTGCCGAAGATCGGCCCCTGGGCCCTGTACGGACTGCTGTTCACCATCGTCATCCTCTTCGCCCTGCAGGGAAAGACGATCACCTCGCAGCCGCTGGACGTCGTCCGTATCGCGCTGCCGCTACTGGTCTACTTCGCGATCATGTTCTTCGGCACCTTCCTCCTAGGCAAGGCCCTCGGTCTCGCCTACGACCGCACCAGCACGCTCGCCTTCACCGCCGCGGGCAACAACTTCGAACTGGCCATCGCCGTCGCCATCGCCACCTTCGGCGTCACCTCCGGCCAGGCCCTCTCCGGCGTCGTCGGTCCGCTCATCGAAGTACCAGTGCTGATCGGCCTGGTCTACGTCGCGCTCGCCTGGCGCAAGAAGTTCGCGCCCGCCGCCCTCACCACACCGGGAAGGGACATCTGATGCACTGCCTCGACTGCCGGGCCGCAGGAAGCAACAGCCCATGCGTCGGCGTCTGCCGGCGCTGCGGCGCCGGAGTATGCGCCCAGCACGCCCGGATCGCGGCCCATAGCGTGCGCCTGGGTCCTGTGCTCGGAACACCTGCCGGGGCCGAGGCCCGCACGGTGCTGTGCCCTCTCTGCGCGACAGCCTGGGCGCCCACCGCAGCAGCCCCGACTCCAGCTCCGTGACCCGCACCACGGATGTCGTCGTGGTCGGCGGCGGCCAGGCAGGGCTCGCCGCCGGCTACCACCTGCGCCGCCAGGGCCTGGACTTCGTCATCCTGGACGCCGAACCCGGCCCGGGCGGGGCCTGGCAGCACATGTGGGACTCCCTGCACCTGTTCTCCCCGGCCGACCACTCCTCCCTGCCGGGCCGCCTCATGCCCACCCAGCCCGGTAACACCTACCCGGACGCCGGCCACGTCGTGGAATACCTCGCGGACTACGAGAAGCGCTACGACCTGCCTGTCCAGCGCGGAACCCGGGCGGAAGCCGTCCACCGCGACGGCGACCGGCTCCTGGTCGAGGCGGATTCCGGCACCTGGCGGGCGAAGGCGGTCGTCAGCGCGACCGGCACCTGGTCGCGTCCCTTCGTTCCCACCATTCCCGGCCGCGGCATCTTCGCCGGGCGGCAGTTGCACACGGTGAACTACCGCAGTCCGGTCGACTTCGCCGGGCAGCGCGTGATCGTGGTCGGCGGCGGGAACTCCGGCGCGCAGATCGCCGCCGACCTTGCCCTGGACGGTGACGTCGACGTCACGTGGACGACTCAGCGCACGCCGCGCTTCCTGGCCGACGACATCGACGGCCGTGCCCTGTTCGACGCGGCCACGGCCCGCCGCCGCGCCCTGGACGCCGGCCGCGGTGACACCGGCGGGGTGGCCTCGCTCGGTGACATCGTCGCGGTGCCACCGATCCGCACCGCGCGCGACGCTGGACTCCTGCAAGCCCGCCTGATGTTCAGCCGGCACACCGCCACCGGCGTCCAGTGGGCCGACGACAGCCGGTCGGACGTGGACGCGATCATCTGGTGCACCGGCTTCCGGCCGGCCCTGGCGTACCTCGCCCCGCTCGGGCTGCGCGGCCCGCGAGGCCACGTCGCTACCTCCGGTACTCAGGCCGTCGGTGAAGCCCGCCTGCACCTGCTCGGTTACGGCGACTGGACCGGCCCGGCTTCCGCCACCCTGATCGGCGTGGGCCGCCCTGCCCGGGAGGCCGCCCACCAGATTGCGCGCCGGGTGAGCCGCTGACCCGCGACCGACCGTACGGTGCGCCAGGGGCCGACTGCTGAGCGTGCTGCCGCCGGCAGTGACGGCCAATGATTCCGTCCCTTCTGTTCCCCTCGTCCCACAACGCTGTGCTCGGGACGATCGTCGCCAACTCCTCGAGTGCCTTGGGTGGGACCTCCGAGGCGCATTGCCGACGAACAGCAAGCGCGGCTGACCACACCTGCAACGCCGAGGAGCGCCACCGACTCGTCGGTGGCGCTCCTCGGCGTTTGGTCCTTACTCGCCTACTCCAGGTAGATGCCGGCGAAGGCGCCGTCGAAGCCGAGCGCGACGAGACACTGCTCGACGCCGGGGTAGGTCGTGACGTCCGGGCTGTCGATCAGGGCGTCGAAGTAGGCGCGGCTGATCTCGGGTTCGAGCCACTGGTTGCTGCACCGGCAGCGGATCCAGACACGGCGGCCGTGGTTGATGAGCAGCCAGTCGCGCCGGGCCCGGCAGGCCGAGCACGTCGTGGGGATGCCGCCGAAGGCCAGCTCGTGTGGGTGGCTGAGGCAGCGGGTCGCGCCGGGACCGGTGGCGGGCTGCGTCTCGTACTGAAGTTGCAGCAGAGGATCGGTGCCGGCGGGGAGGACGGGCAGCACCGGTGTCGGCTCTGCGGTGCGGTCGGTGGTTCTGAGCACGAGCGTCATCTCCCGATCGTGGGCTTTCTGTTTCCATCCGTAACAGCCGGTGGAATCAGCTGTCCAGGCAATTCGTGGAGGCCGGCCGGTCGGTGGGCGGCCTTCTGGACTCTGCTCAGCGGCGTGGTGGGCGGCTACGCGGTTCCGAGGCGGCAGGGCGAACCGCCGCCGTGAGGGCGTTGCGTTCGCTGACGCGGTTGGCTGAGGTCTTGGTCGGACGGGCGCCAGCCTGCGGGCGACGGAGAGCTTCGCCGGGGTGGGCGGAGAGCTGGGCGATCCGGCGCAGGCGCCAGACAAGGACGTCATTCACGTCCGCGGCTGTGTCGAGTTCCCGCATGTCGATGGCATGCTGCAGGAGTGTGTCGGGGTCGTGGCCCGCCTGCTCGGCCTGAGCAAGGGTGGCGATCAAGGCGTCGTTCTTAGTGGACGGGCTGTCTGCTCGCGGTCCCTGCTCCGGCAGAACTGCGCGGATGGTGGCCTCGTGTGTCCGGCGTTCGGCGTCGGGGAGGGCACGGCCTTGGTCATGCAGCACTCGCATCGGCGTGGCGGCGACCTGCCGGTAGGCAGCTCGCAGGTGCTCGGCGGCCTGACGGGAGGCGTGGGCCTGCTGGGCGTGGCCGCGGGCGGAGTGCCAGCGGGCGGCGGCGAGGGTGACCAGGACCAGTGTGGAGACGAGCATGGCGGTGGTGCCGCCGTCCTCGCCACGGCCGAGAGCGCCGCCGGCCTGGACGATTCCCCGTGCGGCCGAGCGGAGAGCCCGGGTGTCGGCACGTTCTGCTCGGACATGGCTGCGGGTCGCCCGCTCGAAGGCTCGGGCGGCTGCCCCCAGCTCGGCGCGGGTGGTGGCCGGGGAGGTCTGGGCGACCGCGTCGAGGAGTTCTCCGACTCCGACGAGCTGGGCGGCGGCTTCGTCGTCGCTGTCGAGGAGGACGGCAGCACGCTCGGCGACCCCGGTGGCGCTCCGTCGCTCTCGGGCGGGCGGGGACCAATCCGCCCGGCCACCGGCGGCCGGAGGCGTTGCCCGCTCGGCAACGCCTCCGGCCAGCCGGAGACGGATCTTCGGAAGGGACAGGTCGGGGGCCAGCTTGGAGCCGGGATACCAGATCGGCTCGCCGTGGCGGTTGCGGTCACCGGGGAGCGCGATGTTGTAGCCGATGGCGTCGCCGGACGGGGCGGTCCGCATCTTGACGCGGAGGCCCGCCTCGCGCAGCCGGGTGAAGAACTCCTCTTCGGTGGCCGCTCCGGCGAGGGCCTGGCGGACGGCTTCGCGGAGCGTCTCGCGTGGGGCTTCGGGTCGGCCGGTGCGCTCGGCCTTGAAGCGTTCGGCGCTGGTGGGGGTCTTGGCTCCGGTGCCGTCGCCGGGCTTGAGCCGACGCAGGCCCATCTCCTTTTCGATGCGCCGGCATTCGGCCTGGGCCTTCTTGAAGTCGTAGTTCATCCGGGGACGGCGCAGGTCGCCTCGGACCATAGTGGCCAGGATGTGGATGTGGTCGTCGGCGTGGCGCACGGCGATCCAGCGGCAACCGTCCGGGTCGCCTTCGGGGGCGAGGTTGACTGCGTGGAGCAGGCGGCGGGCGACCGTGTTCCACTCGGCGTCGGTCAGGGTCCGGTCGCCGGGATCGGTGCGGACCGAGCAGTGCCAGACGTGCTCGGCCGGTGCCTTGGTGCCGGCTTGCTTGACGCGCAGGTCCAGCGCGGCAGCGAGTCGAGCGAGGGTGACCTTCGGATCAGGGCCCGGGCTGGTGTCGCGTCCGGGGTCGGGGGCGAAGCCGTCCCAGCTCCCGACGAGATGGGGGTCGATGTGCTCGTCGCGCTTGCCGGGGCCGTACAGGTAGGCGAGCAGGCCGTGGGTTCGGGAGCCGCGCCGGATCTTGGGGACCATCAAAGCCGCTTCTTCACCAGAGCGTCAGCGGTGTCGTCGACGCGGGCCAGGAGCCGCGTCAGGACCGTGAGCACGCGGTCGAGTTCGCCGGGGCGGGGCTGTCCGCCGGCGTTGAGGACGTAGGCGATCTGGTTGATGTTGTTGCCGATCCGGGCCAGGGCGGTGCGCAGGGCGGCCAGCTCGTCGATGGCGGCGTCGAGTCGTTCGTTGGTGTGCAGGGTGGTCGAACCGCGGGCGGCTGCGAGGCCGACGGCGGCGAGGAAGCGTGCGACGGTGATGCCGCGCTGCGCGGCGGCGGCGACGATCTCGGCCTTCTCGGTGTCGGAGAGGCGGGTGGTCGTCTTGCGGGTGCGCTCGTTCGGGTTGCGGCTGCGGCGGCGCGGTTTGCGGTCGGGGAAGGCGGGCGTGCTCGGGCTCGGCTGCTCGCGGTGGTCGTCGCGGTCGGCTTCTCCCCCAGTGACCGGCGCCCCCTGGTGCCGGTCGCCCGGCTGGCCCCCGAGCGCCCTCGCTCGGGGACCAGCCGGGCTTCCTCCGCCCTCCTGGGCGGGGGCAAGTGCGTACGACGGGCCGTAGGACCGTCGTACGCGACAACTTGCTCCGCCAGGAGCCGTCGTGGGGTCACGCTGCTGTCCGGCGGTGGTCGCCGCCGGGTCGTCGGTGGTCACCGGCTTGTCTCCGGATCCTGCTGCTGGATTTCGCGGACGAGTTCCTCGATCCAGTCCATGGCCAGGATCGGGTGGTGCAGGGTCCAGGGGCGACTGTGCTGCTCTCGTTGCACGATCCAGGTGTTGTCGGGGCCGGACTGCGCGCGATGGAGGTGGCCGCGCCGGTACAGAACGGTCAGCCAGGAGTCGACTTCGGCAGGAGTGGCCGGGCGGGTGCGCATCGGGTGTTCTCCGCTTCTGCTCTGGAGGGTTGTGTGGCGGGTGCCCGGAGCGGGTGACCGGCCGAGGTGACCGGCTCGGTCACCCGCTCCGTGGTGTCCGGTCAGCTCCGGACGGAGGTGACCGGCTGTCCGTGCTGGGCGCGGAGCTGGGCCATCAGGGCGGTCAGGGTGTCGCTGGACAGCGGGATCTGCTGACCGCGGATCGCCTGGGCAACCACCTTGCGGGTCAGCTTGTCCTCGGCCCTGACCGCTGACCGGGCGATCTTCAGCAGTTCCTCGGTGTCCGGGTCGGGCCGCCGGTCACCGGGTGTCCGGACACCCCGGTCAGTGACCGGCGGAGGAGCGACCGGCCGGCCGGTGACCGGCGCCGGGCTGTCCTGGTCGCCGGTGTCCGGGGCGGTGTTGTCGGGGCGGACAGTGACCGGCCGCGTTGCGTCCGACTGTCCGGGCAGGTGAGTGACCTCGTGCGGCTGACCCAGGCCACCGTTGACCGGCCTGCTGTTGTCCGCTGGGGCACTGTTCCGGGTCAGTGACCGGGGGGCGGGGGTCGCCTTGTCCGGGGACAGCGGCGGCCGGTCGGACAGGGCGGTGACCGGCTGACCGGCCTCCGGCTGCTGACCGACCTGGTCGGCCCGGGTACCCTCGACACCGTCGCGCCGTTCGGTCTGACCGAGGTGACCGGCCTGACCGAGGGCCTCACGGTCACTGCTCTTGACCGGCCCCCGGGCGATGAGGATGTAGAGGTGGACCGCTCCGGCCAGGGCGAGCGGGGCGATGGTGGACAGCACCGCGACCACCGTGTCCCCGAGCCGGAGGCCGGTGCCTGCGACCGCGTCCTCGTTGAGTCGTACCGCGTGGAGCGCGTTGGCCCAGATGCTGGCGGCGGTGGCGGTTCCGAAGAGCGTCCAGACGTAGAGCCGGCCGCGCAGGGGCGCGTGGCGGAGGACCAGGAGTGCCCGGATGCCGTAAGCGATGAACCCGTCGATCACCAGGGGGAAGAGGTAGGTGAGGAAGCCTCGGACGTGGATGGCGACGGCCATCTGCTGGAGGGCGTCGTACGACAGCGCGCATCCCGCACCGCCCAGGGCGACGACGACCGCGCGGTCCCAGCCGGAGACGTGCGCCGTCTTCGGAGCGCTCGTGGTGGTCATGCCGCCGTTCCGAAGTCGTCGCGACCCAGGCGTCCTCCGCCGGCCTCGGGTGGCGCGGTGGTCGTCGCGGGCTGGTTCAGGTCGCGGTTGCGCAGGGCGCGGCGGGTCTCGCGGTACAGCTTCTGGGCGTGCTCCTCGGTGACCTTCAACAGCCAGGCCAGACGCTGCTCGGTCACCCCGTGGCGGAAGGCGGCGTAGACAACCGCGCGGCGCTCGGCCTTGGTGAGGTGGACGTCGCGTCCCGCGATCGTGTCGTTGACGCGGCTGTAGTCGAGACGGTGGGCGATCTTCTCGTGCAGCGGCCCGCGCTCCTCCTCGGTCAGTCCCCCGCGGATGCCGTCGGTGTCACCGCCTTCCAGCGCGGCGTCCAGGCAGGCTCGGCGGACCGGGCACTGGCCGCAACGCGACTTTGCGGCGGCGATCTTCCCTGTCTCGTCGGGCTCCGGGAAGAAGGTCTCGGGGTCCACCGGGTTGTACTGGGTGCTCTGACAGACGGCATCGTCCTGCCAGGTCTGGTCGCCGAGCGACCGGTGACGGGCAGGGTTGATCGTCGTGTGGGTCATGCGGGTTGCTCCGATCGCCCTCCGCGCGCAGAGGCGTCGGCGGAGGGGTGCGGTGGGTCGGGAAGGTATGGGGCAGCGCTGCGGCCGCGCGGCCATGGGGTGCCGGCGTGCCGGGCGTCAGGCAGCGGCCCGATGGCGTCTGCGGTCCACCGGCTCGAACTCGACCCGGTCGGTCATCTGGGCGAGCCTGCTGGTGACACGGTCACCGAGGCAGGCCCGGAGGTCCTTGATCGCCAGGTTGGTGGTCACCAGGGTCGGCAGCATGAGGTTGTAGCGGCGGTTGATCAGCCGGTACGTCACTTCCTCGACCCACTCGGACGTCTTGGCCGCCCCGAGGTCGTCGATGAGCAGCACCGGGCAGCGGCTGACGGCCGCCAGCTCGCGCTCGCTGTCGACGCCGGGCCGGGGGCGCAGGTCCGCGTACAGGTCAGCGGCGGTGGTCGCGCGCCAGCGGACCCCGAGGCCCATCCGGACGAGCAGCCGGATCGCGCCGTACGCCTGGTGCGTCTTGCCCGCGCCGACCACCCCGGCCATCAGCAGGCTCGGACCGGTCGTGACCTGCCTGCGCGCTCCGAGGCTGGGGGCGACGGCCAGCGCGGCTACGTCCCGGGCCCAGGCCAGGACTTGCGGGTGGTCGGCCAGGGCCTCCCTGTAACGCGGGGGCATCCCGGCGGACAGGGCTTCCAGTGGCGAGAACGGCTCGGGCTCGTCGGCCAGGTCTTCGAGGGAGGCCGGGTTGATGTTGCGAGCGGCCAGGATGCGGGCCATCCGGTCGAGGGTTCCTGCGCTGCCGAGGGTCTGGAGGTCGCGGGTACGGGCGGTCATCACAGCTCCTCGGCGTAGGCGGCGGCAGCATCGACCGGGTTGGTCCACGCCTGGTGAGCGGGCACGTTAGGGCCGGATCCCGGCCCCGCCAAACCGCCGGGTCGTGCGTTCATGGCCTCGTTGACCATGCTGGTCAGCACGCTCGGGTGCTTGGGGTTAGCGGCGAACCTCGCCAGCCCGGCCCGGATGTCCTGCGGGTCGATGCCCTCGGCCAGGAGCTTCTTGGTGATCCGCCCGAGGTGTCCGATCACGTCGCCCGGCGGGCGCTTCTCGCAGGCGCTGACGTACTCGCCGACGAGTTGGTTGGCCGAGACCTGGGCGGCGGGCGCAACGCGCCCCGTAGGGAAGGGAGATCCAGGATCCAAGATCCTAGATCCAGGCGCCGAGCCCTCTCCGAGGTTTCGGGGAGGCTTCGGGCAGTCTTCGGCGAGTGTCGCTTGACCTGCGGCTTTCGCCTCTCCCTTGTCAGGTTCGGCGTCGGGGTCGACGAGGGTGCCCTGCTGGACGGTCGGGGCCGTGCCTCGATGCACGGCGGCGGTCGGTGAGGGCGATGCGAGTCCATCGAGGTCTCGGGAAGGGTTCGGCGAAGCCTCGGCGAGCCCTCGGACATGGGTGGGCGACGCCTCGGTCCTGCCGTTGCAAGTCCCCTTGCAGGGGCCGCACCGGTCCGCCGCATGGTGCTGCGGGCAGGCGGGCAGCCGGGACTGGCTCGGCTTGTCGATCTTCTGGTGGTCGGACCAGGTGACGATGTGCAGGTACCGTCTGCCGTCGCAGCCGGAGTAGCGGCAGACGAGGCCCGCGTTGGCGAGTTGCTGGAGGTCGTCCTCGACGTGGACGCTGGTGTGCTCGGCGCGCAGGGGCCAGAGAAGTCCCGCGATGATCGCGGCGTTGTCCCGGTGACGACCGTGGTCGTCGGCCTGGGTGAGGAGGCCGAAGAAAGTACGCTCGGCCGCGACGGTCACCTCGGCGAGGGACTCGGAGGTGAAAGCCTCCGGCTTGATGGTTCGGATCCGCGCCATGTCAGCGGCGCCGAGCTGCGGCGAGGTCGCTGCGGGTGAGCGCCGCCGTGTCGAGGTTGAAGATGTGGGCTCGGTTCCAGTCCAGGGCGGGCCAGACCCGCAGGATCCAGCGGGCCGCCACCCTGCTCGTGGTCCGGTTCAGGTCGATCGTCTTCCCAGCCGCGTCCCTCGCGATGAGGTGCGGGTGTGGCCAGGACTGCCTCGGGTCGTTGAGGCTGACGCGGATGGTGGCCGCGCCAGGGATCATGTCAGCGAGCTGAGCCGCGAGACGCTGTTGCCGGGCCGTATCCAGGCAGGCCAAGCTTCCGCCGTCGGCGGTGTGCATGCGATACTCCGTTGCTCGTAGGAGCGCGTGCGGCGTTCTCGTGCGAAGAAGCGCGCCGCCCGCGAGATGTGAATCGGTGCCCCCTCGGGGCGCCGGCCCGGCGCTTGGGAGTTGATAGCTCCCGGGCGCCGGTTTTGCGCCCCCTGGGATTCACGGGCCCCGCGTCTGCATCGCTTCTCCTCCTTGCCTCGCGGTCCGTGCTCCGCTTACGCGGGGACCAGGACCATATGGCGACCCCGGACACAAGTCCATCGCTTACCCCGCCTGAGCAGGTGCGGAACATCGCAATGTGGTCGAGCGGGAGTCAACGTACACTGCAGTGACGCTCATTCGTCAACTGCAATGGCGAAGCTCAGCTCACCAAAGTTCGCAATCACCACTGGAGTGGATAGCATGGGGGTAACGGAGGGCTGGAGATGACCAACGAGACCGAGCGAACCTTCGCGGAGCTGCTCGACTACCTGTTCCGCGCGGTACACCCAAAGAGCCGGGGCCCTTACACGTACGCCGAGGTGTCGAACGGGATCCGGGAGAAGTCCGGGGTAGCCATCTCGGCAAGCGCCATCCAGCAGCTACGGACGGGCACCAACACCAACCCGAAGATGCAGACCATCGCAGCACTCGCCGGGTTCTTCGGGGTGTCGCCCGCGTACTTCTTCGAGGAGGAAGCAGCCGAACGGACGCTGGCCGAAATCGGTGTGGTCGCCGCGATGCGCGATACGAACGTGCGCAGAGTCGCGCTGCGTGCGAACGGACTGAGCACCAGCAGTCTCCAAATGGTGACCGCCGTGATCGACCAGGCCCGGCGGCTGGAAGGGATCCCGGAAGACTCAGCCGACTCCGGCCTGCTCGACGACGACTGAGCAGGTTGCCATGCAGCCTGCTGCTGCCGCCAGTTCAGATCAACGACCGATCGCCTCTTGGCCGTCTTCCATGAGCACCGTAACGCGAAGCATGTCGCTACGCGCGGGCCGGAGAGCGACAGTACGGACGGCGACCTCCCCGCCTCGGTGGTACCGGACTCTCAGCCTGCGGAGAGCCCCGTCGCCGTGATCAACCATTTCCCGTCGGTCCCAGATCCTCCGCGCAGCCGGCGAGCCCTCGAGGATGTCGTGCTCCAGACGCTGCAGGGCCTCGTCCTTCGGGTGATTGGCTCGCTCGTACCGGATCTGTCCCAGATAGGGACGCGCCCAGTCCCGTTCCCAGCACACCAGCTGCTCACGCGCCTCGGAGCTGAGGAACGTCCATCGCATCTGATTGCCCATCTGCACCGCTCCGGGGAGCCATAGCTCGGCTGCCTTGTTGTGCCCGACCATGTTCCACGCCAGGTCCGTGACCACGGCTGGATCCGGCGCCTGGTTGTCGATGAAGTGCTGGAGCGTCGCGTCCATCTCCGCAGCCGCGTCCGCCGCCGGCACAGCGGCAAGCGCCGGCGGACGCCCCACGGCTTTCAGGTACAGCGCTTGACGCTCCGCGCGGCTCAGCCGCAGCGCGGCCGAGACACGGTCCAGGAAGTCCCCGGAGTAGCCGGCCTCCCGGCCCTGCTCCAGCGCGCCGTACCACCGCGCGCTAACGCCGGCCAAACGAGCTACATCACTGTGCGTCAGACCTTTGCTGCGCCGACCGTGCACCGGCAGGCCCGGGATCGCGCGGGGATCCGCGCGTCTGCGCCAGGACCGCAGCAGCTCAGACAGGGACTCCCCGAAGGGATCGCCGACGTCATCCTGCCCGTCCCGGAAGTCCATAGCGCCAAACCCTAGGTCTCGCTGTCGGGTGATCTGAGACACGAAACGCGCCGAGGCTTCCCGAAATCGTCATTCAGAGTAGTCGGCTCTCACGTGCGCCATTCATTCGGCCGACCGGTTGCGGCGACCTCAACTCCAAGGAACAGAGCCGAACCCACCGCCCAACTCGGCGGTAGGCCGCTCAGAGTACTCACCCAGCCCTGGCGCTTACACCAGCGATTGATCACTGCATGTAGTCGGAACCGGCCCTTCCTGGAACCACGGGTTCCAGCTAGGTTCTGCCATTCTCCCGTCATCGCCGCGACAAGTCGGCGCACAACCCAGGCTGTGGGGGGATTGGTTTGCCCATGCCGAAGACCGACGGGAGTCGGCGGCGCGAATGGTGTGAGGAGCAGGTCGACCGTCTGCGCCTTCCCTACCGCTTCAGCACACGCGATTTGCGAGAATCCATATCAGCGCTTCGCGGTAAAGCCATTGTGCTGAAACCTCTGAAAACGCTCGGCACTGCCGATGCTCCATGCGGCATCAGACTGGAGACGCCGACGGCAGACCTTCTGTTCTACGAGGAGGGCACCTCAGTCCATCACCAGCGCCACATCCTCACTCATGAGCTGTGCCACGTCTTCTTCGACCACCCCGGCAGTCTCACAGTCGACACGGACACCGCGCACGTGCTCGAGGTCAACCCCACGCTGGTGATGCGAATGTCCGGACGGACTAGCTATTCGACCGCCGATGAGCGCGAAGCGGAGACGATGGCGAGCGTAATTCGCCAGCGCATCTACCGCGAAAGGGAGCGCCCACCATTGGCCCCTGAAAAGGGCACAGACAGCTGGGACGCACTGTTTTCCCAACCAGCCCTGAAAGGTCGGTTTCGCTTCCGATGAATACAGTCTTCCTCGGCATGGCTTGCATTCTCGCGACGGCTGCCGGCTACTGGGTCTTCGGCCGGGGCACGCCCAGGCCCGCTGGCACCTGGGCCATGGGGGCGCTCTTGGCATCGTTCGCCGCCGCTTTCGCCTCGTACTCTCCACCGGTTGAGGACGCGGTCGAGGCGGTCATCCCGCATGTGGCTCGTCTCCTGAGTAACAGCGCCTCTCTAGCCGCAGCCACTGCGGTCCTGGCCGTTTCCCACCAGGTGAACCTTGCGCGCGAGGAGGCCCGCCGCCGCACGAAATCCCGCGCCAGCCTTCTGACCGTCGTCGTGTTCGGCATGACGCTGCTATTCGGCGTGGAGCAGATGACGCACAGGTCCCCGCAGGCCCATGCCCTGTATCTGCTCCTGTTCATCTCATACCTCGGCTTCGCCGTCATCGACTTCCTGGTGCAGGCCGTACGCCAGTCGAACGCGACACGGCGAGGCAGCGTCCGGGCCGGGCTTCGGACAGCAGCGGCGGGCTGTGTCCTCGCTCTGGTCTACGTCGCCTACAAACTGATCCGACTCGTCGACCTGGGCCTGGGTCTGGGTCTCATCAACGGCGATTCGGAGTGCTCCTCGCTCGGCGGCAGGTGTGCCTTCAGCGTGACGGCGCCTGCGCTCGCCGTCCTGCTGATCTGCGCCGGCCTGACCTTCCCCGCCGTGGCCTACCCGATCAGCCAGGCCCACCGCCGACGCTGGGAGGTGCGGTCCTTCGAGGCGCTCGGCCCACTGTGGCAGGACCTGTCATCCGCGATGCCGTATATCGTCCTCTCGTCCGTGGACGCCGAGAGCCCGTTGACCGAGGAATCCGACTTCCTTCTGCAACGACGAGTGATCGAGATCAGCGACGGGATACTCGCACTCCGCCCGTACCGCTCACAGCAGGTGGAGGACGCCGCGAGGATGGCTTCGCCCGACCACGGCGTGAAGGGCGCGGCCTTCGTGGAGGCGGCCATAGACAAGGCCGCCTTGGCAGCGATACGAGCAGGCAGGCTCCCCGAGGTCGTTGCTGCCCCGGCGACGACGGACGCCTCCGTCAGGAAGAACCTCCGAGACGACACGGAGTGGTTCCTTCTGGTGGCCGACGCCTACTCCCGTTACGGGCCCGTGCGTGTCGCCGACGATGTCCCGCCCGAGCCGATTGGAGCCTGATGGCATGAGCGAACCGACGGCAGACCCTGCCTTTCTGCATGACCCCTACCCCACCTACGCCGCGCTGCGATTGCAGTGCCCGGTGCAGCATGTGCCGACGGGCTCGGGCGGGCACAGCAACTACCTCGTCACCGGATTCGAGGAGGCCCGACAAGCCCTCGCGGACCCGCGGCTCTCGAAGAACACCGCGGCGTTCTTCGCGGGCAAGGAGTCGCGTCGTCGTCTCCATCCGGCTGTCGCGCACAACATGCTGGCCACCGATCCCCCGGAGCACACCCGCCTGCGCAGGTTGGTGACGGGCTCGTTCACCACGGGCGCGGTGGAAGATCTTCGGCCGTTCATTGCCCGGACCGCAGACGCGCTGCTGGACCGGTGGCCGACCGACAGCCCCGTCGACCTCGTCGCCGAGCTGGCGGTGCCACTCCCCGTCATCGTGATCTGCGAGTTGCTCGGTGTCCCGGAGCCGGACCGCGCAGACGTCCGGCGTTGGTCCGGTGAGTTGTTCACCTCCGGGGCACCCGCCGTCATCGACGCCGCCTCGCACTCCTTGGCGGACTACATGACGGGGTTGATCGCCGAGAAGCGTACTCAGCCAGGGCAGGCGCTGCTCGACCGCCTCATCTCGGCCCGCGACGGGGACGACCGGCTCTCCGAGGAAGAGATGGTGTCCCTGGGTGTACTGCTGCTGGTCGCCGGCCACGAGACGACGACCAACCTTCTTGGAAACGCGGTCCTGGCCCTTCTCCAACATCCCTCGGAGCTTCACCGCCTCCGCCGGCGCCCCGCCGAGATCACTTCGTCGCTCGACGAGTTGCTCCGGTACGACTCGCCCATCAGCACCGCGACGTTTCGGTTCACCACCGAGGCGGTCACCCTGGGCGGCGTCGAAATCCCGGCGGGCAATCCGGTACTCGTTGCCATCGGCGCCGCCAACCGCGACCCGGCGCGCTGGCCGGAGCCGGACGACCTCGATCTCAGCAGAGGCGCTGCCGGTCACCTGACCTTCGGACACGGGATCCACAGGTGCGTCGGAGCACCCCTGGCAAAAGCCGAGGCGGACATCGCGCTTCGGAAGCTGCTCACACGGTTCCCCGACATGAAGCTCGCGGTACCGGCTGAACAGCTCACTTGGCGAAGGACACGCCTGGTCCGAGGCCTTACGACGCTGCCGGTGTCTGTTTCGCCTGCATAGTGGGACCAGTGACTTGGTCACGTGCATTCCGCCGCACCATGATCCGAGCGACGACCAACGGGCGGGACAAAGTAGCGGCTCCTCCAACCGCTGCTTCACTGGTCGGCGGGCCGCTCTGCCGCGCCATGCGTAGCGCATGCTTCTGCTCGCTTGGGGAGCAGGCTCTCGGCTCGAGCGAGATCCTCCGGGGTGTCGACCGCCACACCGCCGTCCACGACAGGGATCATCTGCACCGCGTGCCCGTGCTCGACGAAGCGCAGCATCTCCACTCCCTCGGCGCGCTCCAAGGGGCCCTGCCGGAGCTGTCGGAAGCGCCGCAAGGCCGTGCCGGTGAAGCCGTAGAGACCCAGTTGGCGCAGGTACCTGGGCCGGTCACCCTTCGGGTAGGGGATGGGCTGGCGCGAGAACATCAGGGCATCGCCTCGGGCCGCGACGACGACCTTGACGACGTTGTGGTCCAGGACCGCGCCGACGTCGGCCAGTTCGGTATACGCGTTGACGGCGACCGTTCCCGACGGCAGGTGCTCCAGGGCCTCGGAGATGTCGTCGATGGCGGTCGGCGAGATGAACGGCTCGTCACCCTGAACGTTGATGTATGCATCAGCCGGCAGTCGCTCGGCGACCTCTGCGACCCGGTCGGTGCCGGTGAGGTGTTCTCCGGTGCGGATGCACTCGATACCCAGTTCGTGGCATGCCGCTTCGATGCGTTCGTCGTCGGTCGCCACGACGGCTCCGTCGAGGCGTTTGGCCTCCAGGCAGCGCTGGTGGACGTGCCAGAGCAGCGGCTGATCGCCGAGTCGGGCCAACGGTTTGCCAGGGAAGCGTGAGGCGCCCCAGCGGCAGGGTATGACGGCGATGTGCCGTCGCGGTTTGGTGCCGGTCGTTGCGGCTGTGGTGGCGGCCACGGCGTTCTCCTGATGGTCGGGGGCGGTGCGCTCAGGGCAGCAGGGCGAGCTTGGAGCGGACGGTGGGCGAAGCAGCGCTGGTGAACGGCCGCCATTCGTAGCCGTCGACCTCTTCTTCCTGGAGCGTCACCGGGTGCTCGGCGGTGAGATGGAAACCCCATCGGAAGTCCACGTGATGGTGGGCCGACTCGTCCTTCCAGGGGTTCGCGTCGATGGGGTGCACGTCTATGTCGAGGGGCACGTCCTCGTGGCCCGGGAGGGGAACGACTGCGCTGGGCGGGACACCCGCCTCCTCGTGCAGTTCACGTAGGGCAGCGGCCCGAAGGTCGCGGTCCTCCGGTTCGTTGTGCCCGCCGGGTGCCAGCAGTTTCCCGGACGCCCTGTGCACGATGTGGAGCACGCGCCGGTCGGTGGCGATGACGATGGCGCTGCACGTCACGTGGGCGGGGAACGTCTTCCGGTGCGTGGGATCGTCCGAGGTGGCCAGCGCTGAGAACAGCGGTGCGAGAGAGTCGCGTTCGTGTGGATGGCGGGCGAGGTACGCCTCGGTGACGGAACGGATGTGGTCGGCGGAGGGCGGCACGGGGTTCACCTTTCGAAGTGGTTGAGCCAGGTTCTAGCGATGGCGTCGCGGTCGGCCGCCGGCATCTCGTGCAGTCCGGGCCGGAAGCGGGTGTGGCTGAGTGCTGCCGTGGCGGCGAGTATCTCGGCCTGCACGAGGTGGATGTACGCGCCGACGGCTGCGCCGTGCACGAAATTGACGGCGCCGCCGTCGGCGAGCACGTAGAAGTAGTGGCCGGTGACCTCGTATCGCGTCAGCTGAGCGCCGACTGATGTGCGTTCGTATAGGTCGTGAAGGCTGCTGAGTTCGAGTTCGTCCTCGGAAGAGGTCACTGATCCGAGATACGCGCCGTTCCGCAGGGCGGCGAAGTCCTCATACCGAAGGGCGAGATTGCCGGTGGCGCACAGGACCAGTTCCGCGTCGCACACGGCCTCGGTGGTGGACACGCTGGTGCGGAAGCCGAGGGAGTGCGCCTGTACCCGCTTGACCGGATTGCTGTCGTACACGGTGACGCGCAGGTCCTGGGCCCGCAGGGCCTGGGCGATGGCGCGGCCGATCTTGCCGAAGCCGATGACGCAGGCGTTGCGGCTGGTCAGGATGTCCCCGCGGGCCCGGACGAGGGCGTCGGTGGAGAACACGATCGACCGGCCGACGAGGTGGTCCTCGCAGTCCTTGAGCGGGGAGCGGGCCACGGACACAACCGGGCACGGCAGGGAGTCGATGGCCGCGTACCGCTGGTGACCGTTCTCGGTGTCCTCGACGACGCCGAGGATGCGGCCGGAGAATTTACTCACGAGCGTGTCGAGGCTCGCCGCGAAGTACCCGCCGATGTCCACCAGGACGACGTCCTGGCCGCCGGCCGTGTCCTCCAGGTAGTCCAGCGCTTGAGTCTCGTCGGTGAACCGCTCCCGGGTCAGGTCGTGGACCGGCAGGGTGCGGCGGACGGCGTCGAGGGTCGGCTGGTGGATCGACCGGGGCTTGGGGAGCACGGCGCCGATCGTGGACACCGCGGTCATGGCACGCAGGAACGCCGGCCTTTCCGGGAGCACGTGCGTGATGACCAGCGTCGTGATCGTCCCGCCGGCGGGGAACTGCGCGGTGATCCGTCGGAAGAAGGCGTCCAGCCGCGCTCGCTCGCGAGTTTCCATTACCACTCCTCTCGGGCTCCGAGGCGTAGGGCTACGCGGCCCGGCTGTAGTCCGGAACCTGCGCAGCCAGCGCCTGCATGTGGGCGCGCAGTCCGCTGTGGAGGTCGACTCGCGGCTGCCAGCCGAGGAGTTCTCGGGCGCGTCTGGGGTCGGCACGGGTGAGGAGGACGTCACCATTGCGCGCGTGGTCGTGGTGGAGCTGGATGTCGCGACCGGTGAGGCTGGTGGCGACGTTGATCACGTCCAGCAGCGATGCGTTCGATCCGCCGCCGACGTTGATGGCGCCGTGAGCGGTCGGGACGACGGCGGCGGCGATCGTGGCGGCGACCACGTCGTCGATGTAGGTGAAGTCGCGGCGCTGGTGGCCGTCTCCGTACAGACACAGGGGCTGTCCGGTCAGGGCGGCGAAGAGGGCGCGGTGGGTGAACATGTCGGCGCGCTGCCGGGGGCCGTAGACGGTGAAGTACCGCAGGGCGACAACGCTGGGACCGATGGCGCGCTCGGCGTAGGCGAGGCAGAGCTGCTCCTCGGCCAACTTGGTCACGGCGTACGGGGAGGCGGGATTCGGGCGGTCGGCCTCGAGGCTCGCGCCACCGTCGGTCGGACCGTAGACGCTGGAGGAGGAGGCGACGACCAATCGGAGGACACCGATGCGGGTGGAGGCTTCCAGGACGCGGTGGGTGGCCAGCACGTTGGACGCGAGGTAGTCGCCGAACTGCGGTCCCCAGGAGGGCCGTACACCGGGAATCCCGGCGAGGTGGAACACCGCGTCCGCGTCGATGAGGAGAGGGTCGATCGCGCAGTGGAGGAGGTCGGCCGTGACGTGGTGGTATCCCGTGACCCCCCGCAGTGCAGCGAGGTTGGCGGCGGCCGTGGGGTCGGTGGACGGGTCCCGGCAGTCCACGCCGATCACGGTGGTACCGGCCTGGACGAGGGCGTGTGCGAGGTGGGAGCCGATGAATCCGGCGGAGCCGGTCACCACGGCCCGTCGGGGGGCAGCGATGGTCGGTGGCTGCTCGTGCTGCGGCACGGGAAACTCCAGAGAGGTTCGTCGAAGAGGAAGGTCAGGTGAGCCGGGACAGGACGGTTCGGCCGTGCGCGCTCAGGGCGAGATCGTTCTCCTGGTGGCCCTTGACCAGGGCCGTGGCCGCCTCGATGGCGCCGAAGGACTCCAGAAGGCGACGCTCGGAGTCGTTCGGCGGACGCCCGTATCCGTCGAAGAAGGCCGTGCGGAGGTGGGGCGCGGCTTGCCAGCGTCGGAATTCGAGCCGTGCGAAGTCGCGGACCCGGGCGTCGTGTCGCATGTGCTCGAAGTCGCAGATACCGAAGGTGTCGCCGATCAGCCAGTTGCGCGGCTGGTAGTCGAGATGGCAGACGGCGCTGTCCATGCGGCTGGCGCCCAGGATCGCCGCGTGGTGCTTCAGCAGGTTCTCCTCGGCCGGGTCGATCAGGTCGGTGTGGACGGCCCGGTCGATCCAGCTCTGGAAGCGCTCGGCGAGCGCTGCCCCGACGGCGCCGCCCTGCGGCATGGAGGTGGCCCGGTGAAGCTTGCCGAGGACATGGCCGGCCTCGTGATGGGCCAGTTCCTCCTCGGGTGAGCCCGGGGCCGCAGTGTCCGCCCGATCGCCTGTGAGCGCGGTCAACAGCAGGGTGAGGGTGGCGTCGTCGTGGCCGACCAGCTTCGGCGCGTGGCTGGTCAGGTGGGTGCCCCATGCACCGTAGGCGTGGAGTTCCCCGGCGTACCGGTCGCGCTCTGCGTGCTGCTTGGCGATGAAGTGACGCCCGTCGCCGGCGACCAGACGCACGATCCGGGGCGGAAGCACGGGCTCGCGTGCGATCTCGACTGCGCCGAGGAAGTGATACGCCAGTCGGATCCGGGGATCGTCCGATGTCGTGATCACGGGGTCGGCTCCGGCGTGAGGAGACTGAGGTGCTCGGTGTCGTTGTGCCGATCGAGCATCCAGCGGGTCTGGCCCAGGCGGTTGCGGTGGTGCTGCCAGCGGGTGATGGAGGCGTGGTTGTGGGTGAAGCCGGCCGGCGAGTCGATCGGGATACCGAGCAGCAGAGTGTGTGCGGTGATCACCGTCTCCCCATGGGCCGCGAAGACGATGCGCTTCCCCTGGTTCTCCTCGATGAGCTGGCTCAGGTTCCCGCTGGCACGCTTCAGGAACCCGTTCCAGGTGTCGGAGCCAGCGGCCCAGGGGGTGTCGGGATGCGCATGCGGTCCGCCGTCGGCGGCCGTCTTCACCGCATCCCAAGCTTTGCCGTCAGCGTCGCCGTGGACCGGGCCGTCGAGACGATCGTCGTGGTGCAGTGGGATCTGCAGCGTCTGGGCGATGATCTCGCCGGTCTGGACGAGACGGATCCGCGGGCCCGCGTAGACCACGTCGAAGGGCTTCTTCAGGTGTTCGGTAGCCAGGCGGCGGGCTGCCTGCTCGGCCTGGGCGTATCCGAGGTTGGTCAGGCCGGTGCAGGTGCGCGGTCCCCCGACGAGGCCGTCGGCGTTGCACTGAGCCTGACCGTGCCGTACGAAGACGAGTTCGGTGGTGATCACGAGGCTCCTCGGTGGTGGAAACGGAGGGACAGGGCGTAGCGGTAGCCGTTACGGCCGACGTACGGGGCGGTGAGCACTGCGTGCAGGCCCAGGAAGCTGTCGAGCCGTCCTCGGTCCGTCGTGCCCAGCCGGGCGTCGTGACTTCGGGCTGCCGTGTTGTACGCGAGCAGGGCGGCGTTGACGGCCTGGTCCCTGAGCGGTCCGTACGTCAGATGGAGTGTCGCGATGAGCTTGGCGAGGTCGTAACCCATCGGGGCAAGCGACAGGTCGTCGGTGTCGACGGCGACGATGTCCTGCGTGCTGGTGATGATGAAGTTCCGCGGGTTGCTGTCCTTGTAGAAGGCGCATGGTCCCTGGGCGGTCGCTTCCAGCAGGCCGAGCATCGCGTACAGGGCCGCCTTGTTCGGCAGGTAGCCCTGTTCGTGGCGTCGCCGTAGGGCTTTCTCCCGAAGACCGAGGTAGTCGCCGAACGCCGTGCCGTCCTGGAAACGGTGCGGGGTGTCCAGCGACGCGGACCGCAGGTCGCTGGCCCAGGCGGCACCGTGGGCGTGGCCCAGCAGTTCCGCCATGCGCGGGAGGTCCCCGGGGCGCACGGAGCGGCCCTCGATCCGTTCGAACGTCAGACTGTCAGGTCCGATGGTGCGGAGGGCCGGCTGCCGCAGCGGCTTTGCGTGCTCGTTGATCCACCGGTAGTGGCGCACAGCCCCCGCCGCGCGTTCCGGTGTCGGGTAGTGCTTGGTGAACGGCGCGAGGTTCATGCCGGCCGCCCCTCGTTCGCCTGCGCGACGACGAAGGTGACGCGGGACCGGGTGATGAGCGGCCGGTCGGGAAGGAACTCGTGCAGGGTCGCGGCCAGGGCCCCGGGGTTGCCGTACAGGCCGGGCGCGAGATCGTACTTGGGGTTGGTGGCCAGGTACTGCGCCGTGTGGTCGTGGCCGTCGAAGGTGAAGACGTGCTCCTCGTCCAGGAGGGCGATCACGTCCAGCGAGGAAGCGGCCAGGTCGGCGAGGTTGCCGCTGTGGGCTGCGGTGTAGAGGCTCTCGTGCTGGTGGGCCCGCGGGTCAAGGCCCGCGGAGGCGACCAGGTGATCCATCTCTTGGTAGCTGTCGACGCCCTTGGTGACGAGTACGGCCAGACCCTCGGGGGCGAGCACCCTGGCGATCTGCGCGATGACGTCCTTGGGGCTCGGCGAGTGGTAGAGGCAGAACGCGGCGATGGCGACGTCGCACGATCCGGCTGGCATCGGGACGTCATGGAAGTCGCCTTCGACGAAGTCCACTGTGGTGTCGTGCAGTTCCTTGGCGCGCTCGCGGGCCCGGGCGAGCAGGGAGGGAGCGGCGTCCAGGCCGACGACGCGCTGCGGCCGGAGTTGCTCGGCGATGACGAGGCTGCTTGTGCCGCGACCGCAGCCGATGTCGAGCACCACGCCAAGTCGGTCCGGCTGCCCGTGGTGGGTCTGCACCAGGCTGACGATCGTCTCGGGTACGGGGCGGCCGGAGGTCTTCGCACGCATCAGGGCGCTGGTCCGCCCGGCCAGCCGCGAGGCACGGCCGTACAGCTCCTGCTGCCTGGCGGGGTCCAGGAACGGGTTGGGCTCGTTCATGCCGCACCCCCTGCCCGGGAGCGCGGGCCGTTCAGGACTGCTCGGCGGCCACCTTCCGCAGCCAGCGGCGCGTCTGGCGCCGGTTGGCCAGCAGCACCACATCGGCGCCGGAGCCGAACTCCTCGATCTTCGCCATCACCCGCGGCCGCATCTTGCGCCGGTACGTGGCGACGTACTTGATCACGCCCCAGTGGATGCGGTTGTGCACCCCGTTGCCCTTGTGCCCGGCCCCGTGTCGGATCTGCCGGGAGAAGATCCCGTACAGCGCCGCCACGGTCGACACGTCCATCAAGACCACCGTGTCGCAGGCCTCGAGCCGCACCTGCATCGTCGAGTTGTAGTTGCCGTCGATCACCCACCGCGGCTGCGCGACCAGCTCGCGCTGCACGTCGGTGAACTTGTCCATGGCCAGCGCGTTCCACTCGTCGTCGTAGAACGCGGCGTCCAGGTGCGTCACCGGGGCGCCGAGGATCGTGCCCAGTTCGCGGGCCACGTGGGATTTGCCGCTGCCTGCGCAGCCGACGATGGCGACCTTCTTCATGGTGCTCCAGCGTAGAGAGGTTCGGGCGTCCGGCGGACCCACCTGCCGGGACGCGATCGGATGATCCAGATGCCTTGGCCTGTCGAGCGGTCTGCATCAGGCAGCTCCCCGCTCGGTCGCAGAAGTCCCGGCGAGCGCGTGCAGGGCCGATTCCATGGTGTCGACCTGCCTGCTCAGGCCGAACAGGTGCAGGCGGTCCACACACGCGGCGATCAGGTCGGCGTGCTGCTGGGTGCCGGCGATCTCGCGGAGGTAGGAGAGGCGTTCCAGTACGTCTCGACCGGAGCGCACGACCAGCTCCTGCGGAACGAAGCGGTCGGCGAAGCGGATGTCCGCCGGGGCCAGCGGCAGGCACCCGGCGAGCACGGCCTCGAAAATGCGCTGGGTCATCTGCCCGACGCGGGCATACCGCTCGGGCAGCATGAGCACCGTGGCCAGGGCCCGGCCGTAGACGCCTGCAGCGGCCTCGAACGGGATCCGGCCCACGAAGCGGACGTGCGGCCAGCGGTCGGTCTTCGTCCATTTTCCGGCGACCAGGTGATCGACGCGGGCGGCAGCCGGAGCGAAGAAGCGGTCGAAGGGTTCGTCGCGGTCGTACTGGTTGCCCACGTAGCCGAGCACGAGGTCCCGCCGCCGTGCCGCGAGGGCCACGGGGTCCGCCTGAGCGATGAGGTCCTTGGCAACGGGGAAGAGCAGGGAGCGCGCGCCGTGGGTCGGCGCGAGCGCGGCCTCGAAGACGAGGGTGTGGGCCGTACGTCGCCACACGCTCTCGGCCCGCAGGGTGCGGTCCTTGTCCCAGATCACGGTGGGCGTACGGTGCCGGACCGTGTAGTGGTTGATGAGCTGGGCCTGACGGTGCAGGTCGCAGGTGTGTCCCTCGCTCCCGCATACGGTGGTGTTGCGGCCGGTGATCGCCCAGCGCCATTCCAGGAACAGGACGTCGAGGCCCGGCAGGCTGTGATCGAAGGTGTACGCGCCACCGAGGTCGTCGCCGGCCTCGAGGCGGTCGCGGTCGGTCTGTAGGAAGACGATGTCGTGACCGCGGGCGAGGAGGGCGTCGATGAAGGGGCGGCGGTGGCTGCGGCCCCCGTCCGGGGTGTCGGTGACGCCGTTGCCGAGGAAGCCCCAGAAGCTATATCCGATCTTCACTTGGTGATCCACCGCCCTTCGAGGAGCAGGGCGTCGAGTCCGGAGTTGGCCAGGCAGTCCAGTGCCATCTCGGGTGTCCCGCAGATCGGCTTGCCCTTGATGTTGAGGGAGGTGTTGATCAGCACGGGTACGCCGGTCCTGCGGCCGAAGGCGGTCAGGACCGCGTGCATGAACGGGTTTTGCGACCGGGTCACGGTCTGCAGGCGCGAGGTGCCGTTCTCGTGCACGATTGCGGGCACGCGCTCGCGCGTCTGGTCGGTCACGCCGGAGGCCATGGACATGTACGGCGCCGGCTGGCCGAGCGTGAAGAACTCGTCAGCGCGCTCGCCCGGGACCATCGGGGCGAAGGGCCGAAATGGTTCGCGAAACTTCACGGTGGCGTTCAGGCGCTCCACGACGCCGGGTTCCAGCGGGGAGGCGAGGATCGAGCGGTTGCCCAGGGCGCGCGGCCCGGCTTCGACGGCGCCCTGGAACAGTCCGGCGATCGTGCCGTGGGCCAGTTGGTCGGCGAGGAACTCGGCGGTCTCGACGCCCAGGGTTTTCTGGCGGAGGCCGGGCCAGGGGGTCAGGTCGAGGGACTGGTCCTCGTAGGAGGGGCCGAGGTAGCAGGTGCGGGCGATGCCGGCGACCGGGCAAGGGTTGTGCCGGTCGACGTGCACGGCGAGGGCGGCTCCGATCGCGGTTCCGGCGTCACCCGGCGCCGGCGGCACGAACACCTCGTCGAAGATGCCGGACTCGATGATCTTCCCGATGCTCACACAGTTCGTGGCGACACCGCCTCCCACGCACAGGCGCCGGGAGCCAGTGAGCACACGGGTGCGGCGGGCGAGGTGCACCATCACCTGCTCGGTCCGCTCCTGGAGGGCAGCCGCCAGATCTCGGTGGACGTCCGTGAGCGGCTCGCTAGGGTGCCGCTCGGAGCATGTCTCGGCGACGAACCGCCGCGATGTCCTCGGGTATCCCGATGTGAGGGTGCGCGTGGGGAAGTAGCCGGGGTCGATGTGGAAGCCCGTAGCGGTCGTGCGGACAGCCCTCGCGAACAGGTGGCGGAAGCGGGAAGGGTCGCCGAGGGCGGCCAGCGCCATGACGGTGCCTTCCTCGTCGCCCCGTCGCCAGCCCAGGTGCTCGGTGACAGCGCCGTACACGTATCCCAGGGAGGCCGGGTCGTTGATCACTTCCAGTGTTCGGGCGCGGGGGTGATGAGTGCCCTGGCCGCGGGCGATGGTGGTGGTCTGCCGCTCGCCGAGGCTGTCGACCACGAGCACGGCGGCTTCCTGCCAGCCCGAGGCCGCGAAGGCGGTGAGCTGATGGGCGCGGTGGTGCAGGACCGGCGTGACATGGGCAGAGGGGAACTGGCTGCCGAGGACACCCAGCCGCCGCTGGGTGCGCACGGCCACCTTGGCGAACCCGTGGGCACGCGCCAGGCTCCGGTCGCGCGTCGTCGGCGAGAGCGCCATGCGCAGGGCGGCGGGCGACTCGGCGAGGTAGCGAGCGGGCTGGAAGTTGTAGGCGACGGCGTCCACGTCGGCGGCGCTCAGCTTGGCCTGGTCGAGCAGCCACCCGATGGCGTGGGCCGGGTAAAGCTTGGTGTGCTTCTGCTCGGAGAGGCGCTCCTCCTCGACGAAGCCGACGAGTTCACCGTCTACGAGAAGGGCGGCCGACGAGTCGTGGGTGTACGAGCACAGGCCGAGGACGACGGAAGGTGTGCGCTTCATGGCCGCGATCACCTTGCCTCGGCCGTTGTCGCGCGCCTGGCCGAGCGGCGCTTCAGCTCTCCGTACCAGGCGATGAGGGCCTGGCCGAGGGGTCCGTCGATCATGTCGGCTGCCCGCCATGCCCGTTCGTGCTTGCCGTCCTTCCACAGCCGGTAGCTGCGCAGCGTCTCGGCCATCGCGTCCCAGCCGGGGTGGCCGGTCGCGACGCGGGCCTCGACCTGGTCGAGCAGGCCGGTGAAGCCCGTCCAGGGCGTTCGCAAATCGGGCATGTGCGGGCTCGCCGAAAGCGAGGTCAGCGCGTCGGCCTGCTCCGCGTGTTCGTCGTAGATGTGCAGCGAGCCGACGTGCAGATGGAACTCGCCCAGTTCCTCGTCGAGCCACCCGGCGACCAGTTCGTGCAGCACGGTGTAGAAGAACACGTCGTACGGCATGCCGATCCACACGTCCTGGCCGCGCATCATGGTCGCCATGTGCAGGCGGCCGTCGCGCAGGTGGAACCGGAAGCCGAGGGTGCAAGGCACGTCCTTGTGGCCGGCGGCGTCCTGGGCCGGGTCGTAGAGCTGGATCAGGGCCCGCCGGGAGTCGGGGTCCTCCTTGAGGACCTCCACGACACGGGCCAGCTGGTCCACCTTGCCGGCCCAGTTCCGCATCCTGGGCCCGTACGCACCGAGGAGGACGCCGTCGTCGGCGTACTGCCGCAGCCGTTCGTTGTAGTCGAAGATCCACGAAGCGTCGGATCCGGACAGGTGCCAGACCGTCTCGGCGACCGCGAAGGCCGGGTTGACGATCCGGGCCGGCGGTGCGTAGAGCATGCGGGCGCGCGGCTGGGTGAGCAACAGGTGCACGTCACGGACTTCGCGGGTGGCCATGCCCCGGGGGCTGACCTTCTCGCCGGACTTCGCCAGCGTGACGGCGCCGGAGAACAGCTCGGCCATGCTGTCGGCGGTGAGGCGTGTCATCGGACGGATGCTCCTTCGTCCTGGGGCGACGCAGAGTCGCCCGCATCTTGGCGGATGGAACTGCGCGGCCCGGTGGCGGATGCGGCGCGATCGGTGATGAGGCGAGCGATCCGAGAGGCGCTGTCGCCGCGCCACCGGCACACCGTGTCCAGGGCCGTCTGCGGGATGGGCGTGAGCGGCTCGCGCAGTGCGGAAAGCGCTTCGGTGACGCCACCGGCGTCGTGGCACCGGGTTGCGAGACCTTGACCGGCCAGGTCCAGCGTGCGTTCACCCGGCGGGCCGATTTCGAGGACCGGGACCGCGAGCAGCGCGGCTTCGATCCCGCACGTCGAGTACGCGCTCGCCAGGGCGTCAGCGCCGGCGAGGCAGCCTCGCGCACCGACCCGGGGATCGGCCACGGCAACGAGCGGTCCGCCAGCCCGTTTCAAAAGAGAGGTGAAGGCATCGTCGCCCTGCGCCGGGTGTGGAGCGATGACGAGACCCCAGTCGCCCTCCGCCTTACCGAGTCCGTCCAGGAGAAGGTCCGCATGGGACTTGAGGTGATCGGGGCTGAACGGCTGGCAGGCCCACACCGCTATCCGGGCGGGCGCGCGGCGGCCATCCGTAGCCAGCAACTTCTCCAGGTACCGCCGCTGCGCCTCGCGGCCCAGGTCGGCAAGTGCGTCGAAGCGGGGCTGTCCGAGTACGTGTACCTCAGCGTCGGGGTGGCGCACCCACGCTCGTCCCAGAGCGAGGTCCCGTTCGCCCATGACGATGATGTCGCGGCTGTGCAGGGCCGGCCAGGCGGCCGATTCCGCCGTCCACGCCCCGTGCTGGACGTGGACCGAATTCGCGCCGTGTCGCTCGGCGGCGTGCGCGGCCAGCACGCCGAGAGGGCTGGTGTCGTTGCTCAGGAGGACGGTGTGCGGCCTGGTCGTCGACAGCATGTCGTCGAGCCAGCACTCCGCCCGCACCAGGGTCCGCCACGACGGCTGCGTGCAGCCCCCGCTGGTTTCCAGCAGCACGGACAAGAGCCGTACCAACCTCGCGAGTTGAACACCGTGGCCTGCAACGTGGACGACGTACTCGTCGTCGGGCAGGTGTAGGCCCTCGGCGGTGCCGGAGAGGGTGAAGAGGTCACTCGGCGCCGAGCGCAGTTCGATGCCTGTGACCGATCCCGCGGTGCACCGCTCTGCGGGATCGGTCGCGAGATCTAGCAGAAGACTCATCTGTCCGTCGCGCGCCAGTTCGGTGAGAACCGGCCTCAGCGTGGCAGCGTGGCGGGAGGTCCAGGACAGCGCCAGGACGTCCTGCCGTCCGAGGTCTGCGGGGAGTAGGCTCGGCTCCTTGTTCACCGTGCCTGTCCGGGCTTGGTTGCGTAGCTGGGCGGAGCGGGTCGGGTTGTGCGGTGCCGCAGCCCCGAGCAGGTACGCGATGCCGGACCAGGTCACGGTGTAGGCCAGGTACTCTCGCGAGCTGCTCGAACGCAGTCCCACGAGTCCCTCGTACGGGGCCAGAGCGAGGGGTCCCGGCGCCGAAGCGAACGGCTCCCAGGCGTTCAGCGCCAGGAGCTTGCGCACGATCTCGGCAACGAAGCGCCGCACGGGAACATGCTGGACGTGGAGCCAGCCGGCTCCGCCCGGAGTGGAGGCGAGCGAGGCGCCATAGCGGTCGAGGGAGGCCATGGCGCCTTCAACGCAGGCGCGCAGCTCCTGCCGGTCGACGGCCGTGGCTTCCAGCTCCGTGGTGTGGACGTGGTCGGTTCTCGCGTGCGCCAGGGCGCCGCTACCGACGAGAGCCCATGCCGGCTTCCCGGCGAAGGCGGAGGCGGAGCGGACCAGGCCCAGACCACCGGTCGTGCGGGGACTCACACCATGCTCCCCTCGACGAGCTGCTCGGCGGGGCGGAGAAGGCGCAGCAGTTCCTTGGGCGAGGCGACCGTCTCGGGTTCGGGGGCGGTGGGCTGCCCGTATCCCCACCCAGCGTGGATGTAGGCGACCCCTGCCCGTGCGGCCGATTCCTGATCGACCGCCATGTCCCCCACATACACGGCTGCGGCGGGATCAACTTCCAGATCGACCAGGGCGAGGAGGAGCGGGTCTGGGGCCGGCTTCGTCCGGCCCGCTCCCGCCGGGGTGCGGACGGTCGCGAAGGGACATCCGAGACGCGCGAGGAGAGGGGCCGCGCGGTCGACGTGCTTGGACGTCACCACACCCAGCCGCCAGCCGGCGGCCACGAAGGCGTGGAGCATCTCGACGATGCCGGTGAAGTCCTGCGCGAGATGCGCGGCGCCAACGGACTCCGCTTCGTACGTCCGGCGGACTGCCTCGGCGTCGGCCACGCCTAGTCGCTGCATGATGTCGCCGAATTCGCGCCCCAGGTGGCGCTCGTAGGCGTGGAACGGAAGGGTGACGCCATGCAGCTCTTGGACCCTCCGCCACGCCGTCCGCATCACCGGACGGGTGTCGAGCAGGACGCCGTCGAGGTCAAGGAGAAGAGCGTGCGACGTGTTGTCGCTCGGCGTGGGCGGAGCTGATGGCGATTCCGGCGCGGGAACGGTCATGGTCGTCCTTCTCGTCAGGGGTGGCTGTCGCGCTTCAGAGAGCCGAAGCCGTTTTGAGTTCGCACTCGGGGTCCTGATCCGGGCCGTCGGCCTCCGCGAAGGCCGCGTTCCAGTGCGACAGGGTCTCTACGCCGCGTCCGGCGGTCCGTCACTCGACGACGAGGGCGACCCGTTCTCCGAGGCCGGCAGGCGGGAGAGCCGTTGGAAACGAGAGAGGTCGAAGCCGCTCCCCTGCACCTCGCCGGCCGGAACAGCGAAGAGGTCGACCCCAACCTCGCTGGGCGGCCTCGGGACGGCCTCCTGGATGGAGAGGAGCGCTTCGCCCTGCGCACGGTGCGGCAGGAGCTGCGGCGCCCGGTCGGTGTGTCCCTCGAATGTCATGGTGAGCCCCCTGGTCAGGTGTATGTGAAGGTGATGGCGAGCACGGCACCCACGGTGGTGACGAGGAGGATCTGGGCGCTGATCTGCCTCCAGCCCCAGCCCTTCTTGTCCATCCAGCGCAGCGGACGCCTTCAAGTCGGGGCGCTGGGCTCCTCGGAGATCACGAGGTGCACCAAAGCCTGGTACCGCTCGCCCAGGTGCTTGATCACGGCGTGGTATTCGTCGTCATCGGAACTGATGTTGTGCCGGTCGAGGACGATCACGCCCTCCGCAAACCCGTCGCGGATCTGTCGCTCGACTTCCCTCCAGCCAGGGCGCTGCCAAGGGGGCGTGTAGACGCTCCGGCCCGTACGGGAGCCAGGGAAGTACGTCGCGGGCACGGGGACCGCAACGTCGTGGAGCCGTGCGCCTATCGCGTAACCGTGCTGCTCGGCCTCGGCCTGTAGGGTGCCCCAGTCCTCGTCCGGGTGGGCGCCCGGGCTCGGCACCAGGCTGTACGCCAGCAAGCGCAGCGGCTGGTCGGCGTTCCGACGAGTCCGCGTGCCGACGACCTCGCGATAGAAGTGCTGGCGGATCTTGTGAAGCTGGCCGTGGTGGGACTGGCGCTTCGAGCGGTGTGGGGCGCGGGGCCGCCTCGGGCGGCCCTTAGTGGCAACCAGCCAGTCGCCGTCCGCCTGCGTCTCCCGATCCAGGCCGCGGGCAGCCACGGGGCTCAACACGTCGGGGCCGAGCTTGGGGGCGTCGTGCGACGACATGGGGATGCCTCCGTAAGAGTGGGAATCACCGCATATGTGGTCCGGCCGCCGTCCGCCACGCCCCACCGAAGCGACACACGAGCGACGAGATGCAGCCCTCGTCCACCGTGGTCGTCGGCACCTGTGCGTCGTCGCCTGGCCGGGACGATGCTGTAGTCGGTGACCGAGATACGCAGCTCGTGGTTGTCGTGCCGCAGTCGCAGCCGGACGTCCCCAGAGCCGTGGGTGATCGCGTTGGTCACCAACTCCGAGACAACGAGCCGGGCGTCTTCTGCCGGGGCGTCCGGCAACGACCACTGCCTCAGCACGGTGGTCGTGGTTCGTCTGGCTTGAGCAACGTGAACACCCGCCGGCTCCATGACCATCTCGAAGACACGAGACGTCAGCGGGCACGCAGCAGGCGTGGGGCCGGCGGTGGTCCCGGCGTCATCACTCCTGGATCGGGGTGGCGTTGCTGCCCGGTGCGTGGTCATGTGCCCATCGCACCGCGCCTCCGTGATCCGGAACAGGGGAAACCCGAGGGGGAAAACCTTTGTCAAGGGGGGAAAATCAGAGGGAAGTTGGGGCCAGGATTGGATGACCCCCACCGATAGAGGTCAGACTCATGGCAGTAGATCCGTTTGCCGAGCTGCTCCGTCGCCTGCGGCTTGACGCGAACCGGACGCAGGACGAGCAGGCACATGCGATCAACGCCGCCTCCGGCCGGGCAACGATGACTCGCCGAGAGGTCGGTCGGTACGAAAGAGGTGACAATGTCCCCACGGACCACACACTGGGGAACATCGCTTTGGCCTGCGGCGTCCCGCTGGATCCGCTGCTGCGCGAGGCGAAAGCCGCCCGAGCCAGGCGGCGGGAGAAGCACAGGGCTGAAGGGGAGGATCTGGACGACGTGAAGCGCCGAACGCTGCTGGGAGGCGCCGTCGTCGGCGCAGCTACGGCCGCTGAGCCGTGGGGCCGACTCGCCTACGCACTCAGCAGGGGTGCCAAGATCGACCCTGAGTCGGCGGGCGTCCTCATTGATCATGCGGCCCGGTTGCATGTGGACGAACTGAGTGAAAGCGCACGCAGTCTGCAGGCTCGGGTCGAGTCACACCTGGACGCAATCACCGCGGCCCTCCCCCGTGCCGGCACCCATGAGCGAGCACTGACCATCGCGGCGGGAGAAACCGCAGCTCTTGCCGGGTGGGTTGCCTGGGATCTTGGGGAGCACGACAAGGCAGCCGCCTATTACGGGGTGACCTCGGAGTGCGCGAAGAAGGCCGGGCACCCCCCTCTGCGCGCCCTGGCACTGGGCTACGCGAGCTACGGCGCCCCCAGCCCTGCGAAGGCGCTGGAGATGCTGTCACAGGCAGCTCAGGATGTGCGCGGGCGTGGCAACGCAACCGCTGCAGCGTGGGCCCTGGGGCGGTACGCGGAGGAAGCGGCCCAGTCAGGGGATGACGCCGGCGCTCTCCGAGCCCTGGAGCAGGCGATATTCGCTTACGACTTCGCCGACCACAGGAGTGAGCAGGCGTGGGTCCGTTTCGTGACGCCGTACCGGATGGACTCACTGGCGCTCTCGGTATACGGCGAACTCAAGCGCCAAGAGCTGACGGCCACAGCCGACTCCGCGGTCGAGCGCCTCGGTGAAGAACTGCCCGACTCCGGAGTGGTGGTCCTCGGGGACCTGGCGTCGGCACTTCTACGGGGCGGCGACGTAGACCGCGGAGCCTACGTCGCGCACCAGTTCGCAGCAGCAGCGGAGTCCAAGCCCAACACCATGGGACGTCAGCGGGCGCAGGCCATCGCTGCCGGGCTCCCTGACACGGAGCACGATCTGGCCGGCCACCTGCTGACATTCGCGTCGTCGTGAACCGCAGCAGTGTGGGGCTCGCTTGACGGCGAGGCATTGGGTGGCGCGCCCTACTGCGGGCGCGTCTCGTCGACCACCCAGGTCAGGTACGCCTCCGACCCTCCGGTCACGGGCAGCGTGACCCACTGGGGGACGTCATACGGGTGTTGCTCGTGCAGCCACGCCTCCAGTGCGGGGAGGCGGTCAGACGACGTCATGTACGAGATGCGCCACTCCTGAGCCGCTTCGACCTTCCCCTTCCACCAGTAGAAGGCGGTGATGGGCGCATCGATGTGAACGCCCGCCGCCAGTTTGCTCTCAACCGCGCCTCGGGCGAGAGCCTTCGCCTGACCTTCGTCGTCACTGGTCGTCTGCGCGATCACGATCTCGTGGTCCATGCGGCTACCTCTCCAGCTCGGGTACGGCGACCCTATCCAGACGTCCGAGGCAGACCGGCGGTGGTAGTCGCCGGGAGAGCTGGGCGAAATCATCGTCCGCACCGGTCATCTCTACAGCGCTCCGTGATCGCGTGAGAGGAGCGCCGTTTTGGCATGACGGTGAAGGTGCGCTCGCCCAACGGCTTCGTGTGCTGCGTAGGCCTGAACCGGTCCCTCGCGGAGGAGTAGTGATGGCCACCACGGTCCCCGACACAGCCGAGGTGGAACTCGCCATCGGCGGCATGACCTGCGCCTCGTGCGCCGCCCGGATCGAGAAGAAGCTCAACCGGATGGACGGGGTCACCGCGACCGTCAACTACGCCACGGAGAAGGCCTCGTCGTCGGCAAATCCCTGCGACTGCGAGGCTTCAAGGCCGCGAGCTGAGCACACCGCCGAAGAGGGTGGGGCGGGCCTGACGGCCCGCACCACGTCCCGCACGAGGTGCCGGATGATGGCCTGGCCGCCAACTGAGCGATGCCCTTCACTGCCATACGAACTTCCATACCCCCGTCCCGTATACTCAGTCGCCGTGGCAGCCGTCCTTGGTCATCGGGGCAGGGTCTGTGTGACGCGCCAAAGACGGCGGGGCAAGCCGCCCTCGTCGAAGGCGTGGACCTCGTCCAGCACCCAGCCGTCGGCGAGAGCGTCGACCAGATCGCGGTCGAAGAAGTGCACGGCGAAGCCGCTGTGCTCGAAAATGTCGTCGCCGTGCGCGGTGCCGTCGCCGTAGTGGGCGTCGCCGGCGTGCCGGACGGTGTAGACGAAGGCTCCGCCCGGTCGCAGGACGCGGCGGATCTCGCCGACCAAGGCGTGGATCTCCTTGGTGGACAGCGCCATGCACAGCAGCATGTGCGCGAAGACGGCGTCCATGGAGGCGTCCGGCAGGGACAGTGGATCGCGGACATCGTGCACGGCGGTGGCGACCCGCTCGGCGACGCCCTGCGCTCGAGCCGACTCGTGCAGCTGCTCAAGGCCGGCGGCGGAGAAGTCGGCGGCCTGGACCGTGAACCCTTCGCGAGCGAAGTACAGGGCATCGCGGCCGTGCCCGGCGCCGAGTTCCAGCACGTCCCTGGCTCCGGCCGTACGGAACACCGAGGCGGCGTGGACGGCCGGGTTGGAGGCCTGCTCGCCGTACATGCCGGGGTGGGCGGTGTAGGTGCTCTGCCAGTGCCGTCGTTGCGCGTCCGCCAGTTCCTGTTCGCTACTCGCCATGGTGCTCCGCTCCCCTCATCCGGCGCCGGTGTCGTAACACCCCGCTCAGCTTAGGGAGTGCCGGTCAGGGCCTGGCGCAGCTGGTCGGTGGTGGGGAGACCGGCCGGCCCGGCCGGGGTGCAGTACACCCGGCAGGTCAGGCCGGCCGGGCGGTCGGGTTCGGCGAAGGGGTCTCGGCCGTCGATGAGGATGCTCGGGGATCCGGTGAAGCCGGTCCGCTCGGCCTCCGCCTGGTCTGCGACGGTCCGGATCGTGAACGTCGTGTCGTACAGCCCGAGGTCGTCGAGCACGGCCCTGAGCCGCTCGGCGGCGGGAGTCTCATGGGGGCAGTCGGGCACGACCGCGATCTCAATCTCCATGACTCCAGGGTCACGCGTCCCGCCGCAGCCCCGCAACGCTTGGCCCGGGGCTCTCCCCCGCCAGGGCTGGGACACGATGTGTGGCCGCTCCGCGGCCCGCCAACGGGCTGCGGCCTGACCCGGGCAGCGCGCGGTGGCCATCGTATAGCCCATAGATAGTTCAGACTTCTGTGAATTCAAGAATATGTGTATCGTCGAGCGCATGCTGACCCTCGCGACCGACCTCGACGCCCTGACCCGCTTCGGCAGGGCACTGGCCGACCCGATCCGCTGTCGCCTGCTGCTCGCGCTGCGCGAGGCGCCGGCCTATCCCTCCGACCTCGCCGAGGCCCTCGGCATCTCCCGCACCCGGCTGTCCAACCAGTTGGCCTGCCTGCGCGACTGTGGCCTTGTCGTCGCCGTTCCCGAAGGCCGCCGCAGCCGCTACGAACTCGCCGACCCCCGCCTCGGCCACGCACTGGACGACCTGCGCACCGCCGTGCTCGCCGTGGAGAGCGACCGCACGTGCCCGGACGCCGACGACGAGGGCTGCTGCTGATGACCGCGATAGCCCTCGGCCCCTCCCCGGCCCGCCGCGACGCCCTCGCCAGGCGCATACGCCTGCTGGTCGCCGCCACGATCACCTACAACGTCATCGAGGCGATCGTCGCCATCACCGCAGGCACCCTCGCCTCCTCCACCGCCCTGATCGGCTTCGGCCTCGACTCCGTCATCGAGGTCTCCTCCGCAGCGGCGGTCGCCTGGCAGTTCTCCGCCCGCGACCACACCGTCCGGGAGGCCCGCGAGCAGCGCACCCTGCGGATCATCGCCATCTCCTTCTTCGCGCTCGCCGCCTACGTCGCCATCGACGCCGTCCGCGCCCTGCTCGGCACGGGCGAGGCCGAACGCTCCATCCCCGGCATCGTCATCGCCGCGCTCTCCCTCGCGATCATGCCGTTCCTGTCGGCCGCCCAGCGCAAGGCCGGCCGCGAACTCGGCTCCGCCTCCGCGGTCGCCGACTCCAAGCAGACGCTCCTGTGCACATACCTGTCGGCCGTCCTCCTGGTCGGTCTCGTCCTCAACGCCACCCTCGGCTGGTCCTGGGCCGATCCGATCGCCGCCCTCGTCATCGCCGCCATCGCCGTCAAGGAGGGCCGCGACGCCTGGCAGGGCAAGGGCTGCTGCGCGCCGTCCGCGAGCCTGTCGGCCCCGGCCGCTGACGCCGAGGCCGATGCCTGCGGCTGCCGCCCCGGCTGCGACTGCTGCAACTGACCGCCCACGAGCGGCGAGCGGGAGTACAGGACGGGACCGTTTCGCACCGGCATCGTCAGTGCGAAACGGTCCCGTCGGCTGCTACGGCACACCCAGCAGTCCATGGGGCAGGCGTTGACGGATTCGCTGCCGGCGACCGCTGAGGGCTGCTCGGTGCCGGGCGCCGGGCGGCCGCGCATCAGCACGGCCGTCAGCAGGCCACCCGCGGCGGCGATGGCCGCGGCGCCGATGAAGGCGGAGCTGAAGCCGTCGGTCAGCGCGGGCAGGTTGCCGATCTGATCCGCTCCCTGGGAGGTGGCCAGGGCGGTCAGTGCGGCGAGTCCGAGCGCCGAACCGACCTGGTACGTGGTGTTGACGATGCCGGAGGCCAGGCCGGCCTGCTCCTGCGGTACCCCCGAGATCGCCGACATCATGGCGGGGATGTAGGCCAGTGACATGCCGGTCGCGGCGACCAGTGAGGCCGGCAGGACATCGACGACGAAGGTGCCGGTCGGCTCGACCGCCGCCAGCCAGACCAGGCCCGCCGCCAGGACGAACAGGCCGCCCGAGATCAGCGGCTTGGCGCCGAAGCGGCCCAGCAGGCGGGCGGTGATGAGGGTCATGAAGAGCATGAGCAGGCCGGTCATCGGCAGCAGGGCGGCGCCGCTGGCGAAGGCGCCGTAGCCCAGGACCTGCTGCAGGTAGAGGTTGAGGAAGTACCACATGGGGATCCAGGCGGCGCCCAGCAGCGTCATCGCCAGGTTGGAGACGCCCAAGCCCGGTGTGCGCCACACCTGCAGCGGCATCAGCGGCGCTTCGACCGACTTCTGCACGACGAGGAACAGGGTCAGCAGTACGGCGGCGCCGAGGAGTTCCAGCACCGTCTGGGTGGCGCCCCAGCCGACCTCGGGTGCCCGGACCACGGCGAACACCGCGAGCGCCAGGCCGGCGGTGACGGACGCGGCGCCGAGGACGTCGACCGAGCCGCGGCTGCGCGCTACGGCGGGCAGGAGCCCGGTGGCGGCCAGCGTCGTGATGCCGATGGGGACGTAGATGATGAAGACCCAGGGCCAGCTCGCCCACTCGGTGAACACGCCACCCAGGAAGACCCCCGCGGTGCCTCCGGCGGGGGCGGCGGCGCCGTAGAGGGCCAGCGCCTTGCCGAGTTCCTTCGGGTTGTGGCCGAAGAGCATCATCAGCAGCGTCATGGAAGCGGGTGCGCTCAGCGCTCCGCCCACGCCCTGCACGGCGCGGCCCACGACCTCCACCCAGGCGGTGTTCGCGGCGGCCGCGACGACGGAGCCGGCGATCAGCACGACCCATCCGCCCGCGAACACCCGTCGCGCTCCCAGCAGGTCCGACAGCCGACCGCCGAAGGCGATGACGTAGGCGTTGAAGACCCACTGCAGGTCGCCCTGGGAGAAGCCCAGGTCGCGCTGCATCTCCGGCAGGGCCACCCCGATGATCGAGGTGTCCATGATGACCATGAACTGTGCGGTGGCCAGCACGACAAGTGCCCACCAGCGCCGTGGATTGACGGTTGACATCGCTCGTTCCCTCTCGAGGAGTAGATACCCCCAGGGGGTATCTCTGTCATGCGGCAGAACGATATACCCCCAGGGGGTATTCCGGAAGAAGGAAGTGAGTAGTGGTTGCGCACACCGAGCGTGCCCACCCGTTCGCGGGACCCGTTCGGGACTCCGATATCGTTATTCGATATCGGAGTCCGTAGGAAGCGGGCCCCGGCCGCCGAGGAGTGAGCCCCATGAGCCCCATGAGCAAGCCACCGACCGCCGCGGGTGTCCCCGATGAATTGCGGCGCAGGCTCGGCGTGCCCGACGCCGTGGTAATCGGTCTCGGGGCGATGATCGGCGCGGGGATCTTCGCCGCGCTCGCCCCGGCGGCAGACGCGGCCGGCTCCGGGCTGCCGCTCGGGCTGGCCCTGGCCGCCGTGGTGGCGTACTGCAACGCGACGTCATCCGCCCGCCTGGCCTCCCGCTGCCCGGCCTCCGGAGGCACCTACGTCTACGGCCGTGAGCGCCTGGGCGACTTCTGGGGCTACCTGGCCGGCTGGGCGTTCGTGGTCGGCAAGACCGCCTCCTGCGCGGCGATGGCACTCACGGTCGGCTCATACGTATGGCCCGGCCAAGCGCATGCGGTCGCGGTCGCGGCGGTGGTGGGGCTGACGGCCGTGAACTACGCGGGGGTGCAGAAGTCCGCACTCGTCACCCGCGTGATCGTCACGGTCGTCCTCGCCGTCCTTGCCGCCGTGGCCGTCGCCGCCCTCACCTCCGGACAGTCGGACGCCGCGCGGTTGGACGTCGGCTCGGACGCCTCCGTCGGCGGAGTACTCCAGGCAGCGGGCCTGCTGTTCTTCGCCTTCGCCGGGTACGCCCGCATCGCCACCCTCGGGGAAGAGGTCCGCGACCCCGCCCGCACCATCCCCAGGGCGATCCCGCTCGCGCTCGGCATCACCCTCGTCGTCTACGCCGTCGTCGCCGTCGCCGTGCTGACCGTACTCGGCCCGAAGGGGTTGGCGGACACAGCGCTGCCCATGTCCGACGCGGCGAAGGCCGCGGGCGCCGACTGGCTCACGCCGGTCGTACGGGGCGGCGCCGCTGTCGCCGCGCTCGGCTCGCTGCTGGCGCTGCTACTCGGAGTGTCCCGCACCACCTTGGCCATGGCCCGCGACCGGCACCTGCCGCACGCGCTCGCTGTGGTCCACCCGAGGTTCAAGGTGCCGCACCGGGCCGAACTGGCCGTGGGCGCCGTGGTGGCCGTGGTCGCGGCGACGGTGGACGTGCGCGGCGCGATCGGGTTCTCGTCCTTCGGCGTCCTGGTCTACTACGCCATCGCCAACGCCTCTGCCTGGACCCTCGGCCCCGACGAGGGACGACCCCCTCGCCTCATTCCCGCTGTCGGGTTGGCCGGCTGCCTGGTGCTGGCCTTCGCCCTGCCGTCGACCTCGGTCGTCTCCGGAGCCGCGGTACTGACCGTAGGAGGCGCCGCCTACGGCCTACGCCGATCGATCGCCGCGCGCAGGCCGTAGGAGAGGAGCGATCATGCAAGCATGCGAACGGAGAGTTCTGCGTGGCGTGTACGGGGGGATGTCAGCGGCTGCGTGGAGTGACCAGGCCGGATTCGTAGGCGAGGATCACGAGTTGGGCCCGGTCGCGGGCATGGGCCTTCATCATGGCCCGGTTGATATGGGTCTTCGCGGTCAGGGGGCTGATCACCAGACGGTCCGCGATCTCGTCGTTGGACAGCCCTTGCGCGACCAGCGCGACGGCCTCTCGTTCGCGTCTGGTCAGCTGTTCGAGCCGTGTGTCGGCATCGGTGGTGAGCGGCTGGGTGACGTACTGGTTGATCAGCCTGCGGGTGATTGACGGCGCCAGCAGCGCGTCGCCGCGGGCAGCAACGCGCACGGCGTGCAGGAAGTCGTCCGGCAGGATGTCCTTGACGAGGAAGCCTGCGGCGCCGGCGCGCAGCGCGTGGAAGACGTACTCGTCCATGCCGTAGTTGGTCAGGATGACGACGTGCACCCCGGTCAGGGCCGGGTCGACGGCGATGCGCCGGGTGGTCTGGATGCCGTCGAGCACCGGCATCTGAATATCGATGAGCGCGACGTCGGGCAGGTGAGCCTTGACCAGCTCCAGGCCCTCCGCGCCGTCTCCGGCTTCGGCGACCACCTCGATGTCGTCTTCGAGGTCGAGCAGCGCGCGGAAGCCGCTGCGCACGAGCGGCTGGTCGTCGACCAGCAGGACACGGATCACGATATTGACTCCAGGGGGAGTACGGCTCGGACGGTGAAGCCGCGCTCGCTGCGCGGTTCGGCACACATGCGGCCACCGAGGGCGGTGACGCGCTCCCGCATGCCGAGCAGCCCCATGCCGGGCACCGGGGCGGTGCCCGGCACGGCACTGCCGTCGTCGTCGATGCGGATCACGAGCGAGTCGGGGCGGTAGTCGATGCGGACCGAGGCGGTGGCGGCGCAGGCGTGCCGGGCGATGTTGGTCAGCGACTCCTGCACGATCCGGTAGGCGGTCCGGCCCACAGCTGCCGGCACGTCGGGCCGCTGTCCCTTGATCACGAGGTTCGTCGCCAGGCCGCTCCGGCCGGCCCGCTCCACCAGCTCCGGAATGTGGTCGAGCCCGCGCGGCGGGGTGGTGTCGTCGTCGCGCAGGGCCCGCAAAGTGGCGCGTAGCTCCCGGGTCGCCTCCCGGCCTGCCTCCTGGATCGCCAGGAGCGCCTCCGGGACCTGCTCGCCCCGTCGTCGTGCGACGTGGACGGCGACTTCGGACTGCACCTTGATGATCGAGATCTGATGGGTGAGCGAATCATGCAACTCCCGTGCGATGTGCAGACGTTCCTCGTCCGCGCGGCGCCGTGCCGTCTCCTCCCGGGTGCGCACGGCCTCGTCCGCCCTTCGCTCGGCCTGCCGCAGCGCCTCCCCGGCGGCGCCGGCCGCGACCAGCCACGCGATCTCCAGGGCACCGCGGGCCTGCGCGTACGCCTCCCGCATGTCGTGCAGGGAGACCAGGGCGGCGAGCGGCAGTGCGGCCACCATGGCCACAGACGCGATCACCGTGACGGTGCGGTGTCCGGCCCGCACCGCGGCGTAAACCGCGAACAGGAACGCGACGACCGGCACGTCGAACCCAGCCGCCTGATACGCCACCGCGCACAGTCCGGTGGCGGCCAGTACCAGGACGGGAGCGTGGCGGCGGGCGGCCAGCGCCAGGCCGCTCGCCACCAACAGCGCCTGGCCCAGCAGGTCGAGGCCCGCGTCGGGGTGCTGTCCGGACCGCGCGGCGAGCAGCAGCGCCACCGCCACGCCGACGGCTGTCGCCCAGTCCATGACCCCGGCCGGGACACCGAACCGTCCTTTTTCCATGCGCGCACCCTAGCCACGCGCCGGCGCCGAGAAATCCCGCCGGCGCACGAACAGCCGTCTACCGCAGGCGCGGTACCGGCGAACCTGCCTGCCGCGTCGGCAGTAGCCGGGTGCGTCATCGGCGGCAGCGTGGAGTGCCTGCCGCTGTGGGACGACCGGAGGTGCTCCGGCAGCCACCATCAGGGGGCATCCCGATACGAGACGCACGAGCAGGAGACGGACATGCGCACATCAGGAGCCATGAAGGCGGTCCGACGGGTGGCAGCGGTGACCGCGGCCGCCCTGCTCGGCGGGTTCGTGCTCGCCGCACCGGCGGCCGCACACACCGCTGTCCAGTCGTCCGCCGCCAGCGTCTACGCCATCAGCGCCGGGCGGCTCGGGGCCACCACGGCAGGCGTACTCGCCCTGATCGGCGTGGCCGTCGGTGGGCTGGCTCTGGCCCGTCCCACCGGCCGTTTCGGCACCGACACCGGGCGACGCGGCGCCATCGCGGCCCTGACGACGGGGCTGGTTGCCATGGCCCTCGGTGGTCTGGTGGCGGCTACCGCCGACGGCGGACTCGGCACCGGCAACGGGTTGGGCGGGGCCTTCGTGGCCCTGATCGTGGGACTCATCGCCACGGCCGTCGGCTGGCTGGCGCTGGCCCGGGCCCAGGGGCACCGTGCCGAGCAGCACGTGGCCGGCCGCTGACACCGCCCCCCACCAGGCACCCGAGACGACACCTCTCACGGCCACTCGAAGCAGGACGGATCTTCTTCCATCGATCTCGAAGTCCCTCCGGCCGGAAACACAGGACTTGAGCGATACGAGGACAGTCGCGCGGCTGCCTCTTGCTCGTCATCGCTGGCGCGGGCGCCTGTTGCCCGAACGTCTACCTTCGCCACACCGTCGCCCGGCCGAGCAGCCGACGCAGCCGAGGACGCGCGCCGCCGGTGTTCCGACGGAGCGACTACGGGGCCTCGTCGCCGAGGACTTCACGGGCCAGCTCTGCCAGTGCCTTGCGGTCCTCGGCAAGGGCCTGCCTCCCGGCCTCGGTGGCCCGGTAGACCCGCCGGGCCCGCCCCTCGACGACGCGTTGCTCGGACTCCAGTAGTCCGTCGGCCTCCAGACGGTGCAGCGTCGGGTACAACGTGCCGGGACTGATCCGGTAGCCGTGGCGGGCCAGTTCGTCGGTCATCCAGGCGCCGTGGATATCCTCCACGGCCGCGTGATGCAGGATGTGCAGCCGCACCGCGCCTCGCTGGAACTCCCGCACTCTGGCCCACCTCCGGCAGTGACGAAACCGATATCGGGAGCCGATCCTACGCCGGGCGTTCAGCGGGCCTCGTCCGGCGTCCCCGCGCCCCTGCTGCTCTCGCACGGCGGGACAAGGACAAGCTGACGAGCGGACCGGGCGGCCCCCGGATTCGAGGGCCGCCCGGCGTCGTAGTGGTGGTGTGGGTCAGTGGTAGGCGTGGACGACGGCGTGGCCTTTGCCGCGGCCGATCATCCACTTGTTGACCGGCGTGGTGATCACGAAGGCCACGGCGAAGCCGCCGAGCAGGGCGTACCAGAACAGTCCGTCCGACAGGTGCGCGTCCATCGCGCCCGGTGTCAGGGCGATGATGCCGTTGTCGACCAGTTCCATCACCGCGATGGAGACGGTGTCGGCGGCCAGCGCGACTTTGATCGCCGCCTTCAGGGACACCCCCGCGCGTACCACCGCGAAGAGGGTGAAGGAGTAACCGAAGACGAAGGCAAGGGTGATCGCGAGGATCATGGTCGGCGCGTTGCCCCACATCAGGGCGGTACCGATCACCATGCCGAGGATCTCGCCGATGGCGCACCCGGTGAGGCAGTGCAGCGTCGCCTTCATCGCCGTCGCCCAGGTCGTGCCGTGCGCTTGATCACCGTGGTGATCGCCGTGGCCGCCCGCGGACGAGGCGGGGGCGTGCGCGGTACCGGTGTGGTGCGTGCTGTGGTCCATGACCCTCATCCCCATTCGATGCCCCGCAAGGCCCCTGCGGCTCTACAACGCAGAACCATATACCCCCTAGGGGTATGTAGCCAGGGTCAGGAGTGATCCGAACCCGTTGCCGGACGATGAAGAAGCACCCACGTGCGCCCACCGTCAACGGACTCGTAGACGACATCGCCACTGTCCGCCGCCAGCAGACGCTGAGAGGTCACCGCCGTCAGCACCCTCCCCTCACCGCCCGCGGGCAGGCGGCCCTGCTCCGTCCATGTCCGCCCGTCGCGGCCGGCGACGACCCGGCCGTCAGCCGTGAGCGCCAGCAACCTGCCGGGTTCCGGTTCCTCCACTGCCACCAGGCCGGGCGACGAAGGGACCGGACGGAAGGTCCGTGCGCCATCGTCACTGCGCGACAGGCCGGTGCCGGTGGCCGCCCACACGGTGGTCGCGCTGTCTGGGTGAGAGGCGAGGTCGAGCGCCGCCACGTCCGCGCGCTTGGCCCACTTGCGGCCCCCGTCGGCGCTGGCCCACACCCGCTCGCTCTGGCTGTCGAACCCGTACAGCACCTCACCGGCGTTCTCCAGCGCGTGGAAGTCAGCCTCGCCTTCGGCGGAGAGGGTCTGCCAGGTGCGGCCGGCGTCCGTGCTCTGGATCAGGCCCAGGTGCGCGGGCCGTGTGCCGGATTCGGCGGGGCCGGGGTGACCGCTGGCCAGGAACGTGGCCGGACCGGTCACGGTGAAGCCCATGGTGTCCTGATAGCGGTCGGCCACCCGGGTGGCAGTGCCGCCATCCAGGCGGAAGACGCCGTGGTGCCCGGCGGCGTAGACCGCGCCGTCGGCTGGATCGACGCCCAGCCCGTGCAGATGGCCGGTCCCAGGGTCGGGTGCGGCGCCATCCCGGCCGGTCTCGGCGGTGGTGTCGGTGGCGGAGCAGGCGGCGAGTAGCAGGCCGGCAGCCGCGAGCAGGATCAGGGCACGCGGGCGGCGCCGCGGTATGCGAGTCATGGTGTGAGGTCCAAGCGGGGAGAAGGGACGACGGGAAGGCAGGTCGGTGTGGGGCGGGCACCGATGGTGCCCGCCCCACACCGACGCGATGGGGTCAGTCCTTGCCGAGCAGTTCGTTCATCTGCTCGATCTCCGCGCTCTGCGAGTCGATGATCTCTCCGGCCATCTTCTTGGCCGGTCCGTAAGTGCCGTCGGCCTGCTCGGTCTTCGCCATGTCGACCGCGCCTTCGTGATGCTTGATCATCATTTCCATGAAGGCGGTGTCGAAGGCCTTGCCCGAGGCGTTCTCGAGCCCGGTCATCTCCTCTGCCGTCATCATGCCGCCCATGTCGTGCATGGAGTGGTCCATGGCACCCTCGGCGGGCACGTCCTCGCCCCACGAGATCAGCCAGCCGGAGAGCGTCTTGATCTCCGGGTCCTGGGCCTTCTTGATGTCGGCGGCGAGCTTCTTCACCTCGGCCGACTGCGCGCGGTCGGGCGCGAGGTCGGCCATCTCGACGGCCTGACGGTGGTGGGGGATCATCCCCTTCGCGAAGGCGACGTCGGCAGCGTTGTGCTGCCCCTGTGACGCGGACGCAGATGCCGGGGCGGACGAGGCGGCGGTAGCGGCGTGGCCGCCGTGTCCGGCCGAGCTGTCATCGTCGCCGTTACCGCCGCAGGCGGCCAGGACGAGTGCTGCCGCGCCTGCGGCGGCTACGGCGGCAGTGCGGCGCATGAGAGAACGCTTGCGGATCATGGTGGTGCAACTCCTTGACGCGCGCCGTCGCGCGGCACGCGGTGGGAACGGATGTAGAGCGTGCGGAAGCACGGCACCCGTCACCGGCAAGGGCCGGGCGCACGGGAGCCGGGCGGGCCGCTCTATATCCGCAGGAGCTGCAGCTCGGAGAGGTCGGGCGGAGCCCGCCCGTCATGCGGCGCCCCCGGAGACGCCGCAGCGGGCGCGGGGGCCGCGGGCGCGTTCAGCAAGGCGCCGGTCAACGCGGGCGGCGTGTACGCCGAACCGACGCCGGCCGCCGCACACGTCCCGTCGGCATGATCGAGATGGCTCGATCCGCCGTCCGTGTGCGTGCAACCCCCGTCCGCGTGCGGAACGCCGTCCGCCGCGGTCATCACCATCTCGTGGCCAGCACCTGCCTGTACCGCCGGTGTCGCACCGGGGGCGAGGCCGTGCATGCCCAGCACGCCGGCCAGTACCGCCAGCACCAGCAGCACGAACAGCCGCCCGGCCGGGCGGCTGCTTGATCGGGTGCTCATGGTCACGCACCCATCGTACGGGCCCTTCGCGAAAGCGCAGATGTGACTGCGCGATCGGCGGCTGTCCCCGCTCGTACGCCTCCGTGCACGTCTCTCGCCCATCTGGTGCTGACGTTCACCCGATCCGGTGTTTAGCGGAACTCGCATTCACGGACAGCCAGGGGCCGCTGCAAGTCGCATTCGTGGACGTCCCAGCCGTCGCCCGGCCCCTGGCGCGCGTCAGCAGAGCCGCAGAGTGACGATCTGCCGCAATGACCTTGCGCGTGTGAGCGATTACATTCCGTCCTGATGTCTGCCTGGTCAGTACTACCGAGCACTCGGCCCGCGAAGCCCACGGCGGCGCCGCTCGTCGTGCTGCTCGCCGTGCTGGTGCACCTGCTGGCCTGTGCGCACGGACCGGTGACGGCCGGGGTGGCAAGCGCAGACGCTGCGCACAGCGCGGGAGCGTTCTGCGGGCATAAGCCGGGACCGGCCGGCGGGGGGATGGCGTCGCTGCAGAGCGCGCCGGCCCATGACCACCAGTCGCACTGCTGTGATCTGGACGGACCCACAGTTCAGCCCTCCCGCGACATCCCCCTTGCCGACGGCCCAGCCCTCCATGTTCTCCGCGTCGAACACGGCGCCCCGCCGTCGCCCACACGGACCGGCGCGCAGGCATCGGCTCCCGACCCGGGTTGCTCGTCCACCGGACATACGCGGTCCCGTCTCGGCGTGTGGCGGACCTGATCGACCAACACTGCGGCCTCGTCACCCGGCCGCGGCCCGGCAGTCGATCACCTCCGCCCCTGTAATCGCGGCCCGTTGCTTGTTCAGGCACCGGCCGCAGGAGAACCACGCCATGAATCGCCTGACCCGCATGTCTGTCCTGGCTGCGTCCGCGCGGCCTCTCCCTGCAACCGAGCGACTGACACACACCCCCGCCGGACTGGTCGGCAACACCCCCGTCCTCCGCATCGGAGCGCCGTTCACCCTCCCGGGACGCGGTTTCTGGGCCAAGATCGAGGGCCACAATCCGGGCGGCATCAAGGACCGCACCGCCCTGCACATGGTCCGCACCGCCCGCGAGCGCGGACAGCTCCTGCCCGGCGCCCGCATCGTCGAGTCCTCCTCCGGCACGCTCGGTCTCGGCCTGGCTCTCGCCGGCGCGACCTACGGCCACCCCGTCACCGTCGTCACCGATCCCGGCATGGAGCCCTTGATGACGGGACTGCTCACGGCGTACGGGGCCGTCGTGGACCTCGTTGACACCCCGCACGTCCGTGGAGGCTGGCAGCGCGCACGCCGGGACCGGGTCGAAGAGCTCCTCGCCGACTGTCCCGGCGCTTGGTGCCCTGATCAGTACAACAACCCGGAGAACGTGGCCGCGTACGCTCCGCTCGCCCACGAACTCGTCGCTCAGCTGGGGCGGATCGACACCCTGGTCGTGTCCGTCGGCACGGGCGGCCACTCCGCCGGGATCGCCTCCGTTCTCCGCGGGTTCTTCCCTCACCTGCGGATCGTGGGGGTGGACACCTGCGGCTCGACCATCTTCGGCCAGCCCGCCGCACCCCGTCTGATGCGGGGCCTGGGCAGCAGCATCCATCCACGCAACGTCGCCTACGACCTGTTCGACGAGGTCCACTGGGTAGCCGCGCCGGAAGCGGTGTGGTCGGCACGCAGGCTGGCCCGTGACCACTACGCCACCGGGGGCTGGAGCGTCGGCGCGGTCGCGCTCGTCGCCCGATGGGCGGCTCGCACCCTGCCCGCGGACAACCGGATCGTCGCAGTCTTCCCCGACGGCCCGCAGCGGTACATCGGCACGGTCTTCGACGATGCCTACTGCGATGAACACGGCCTGCTCGGCGTCCTGCCCGCCGACGGCCCCGAGGAGATCACCCGGCCGGGCGACCGGGTGGTGACCCGCTGGACGCGCTGCACCCACGTCACCGACCCCCTGGCCACCGCCGGTGCCCAGGACGCAGGAGACGAGACCGTAGGGGTCGCACGATGAAGCTCCTGTGGCAGCAGTCCCGCTCGTTCCCGGTCCCGATCCGGCTGTTGATGGCCAACCAGTTCGCCATCAACCTCGCCTTCTACATGCTGATGCCGTACCTGGCGGCCCACCTGGCCGGCGGGCTCGGGCTGGCGGCCTGGGCCGTCGGACTCGTCCTGGGCGTACGCAACTTCTCCCAGCAGGGCATGTTCCTCATCGGAGGCACCATCGCCGACCGCTACGGCTACAAGGCCCCGATCATGGCTGGCTGCCTGCTCCGCACCGTCGGCTTCGGCCTGCTCGGCTGGGTCGACAACCTCCCCGCCCTCATCGCCGCATCGGCGGCCACCGGCTTCGCCGGCGCCCTGTTCAACCCTGCCGTACGCGCCTACCTGGCCGCCGAAGCCGGCGAACGGCGCGTGGACGCCTTCGCTACCTTCAACGTCTACTACCAGGCGGGCATGCTCCTCGGCCCGCTGGTGGGACTGGCTCTGCTGGCTGCGGACTTCCGGCTCGTCTGCACGGTCGCTGCCGCGATCTTCACCCTGCTGACCGTCCTGCAGTGGCGTTCCCTGCCCGCCCGCCGTGGCGAAACCCCCGGCGCGACGCCGGGCAACGTGCTGACGCAGTGGCGCACGGTGGTGGCCAACCGGCCCTTCCTCCTCTTCGCCCTCGCGATGATCGGCGCCTACGTCCTCACCTTCCAGGTCTACCTGGCGCTGCCCCTGGCCGCAGCCGACGTCCTCGGAGACAAGGGCGCCTGGGCGACCAGCGGACTCTTCGTCGTTTCGGCCGCCGTCGCCGTGGTCGGGCAACTCCGGCTCACCGGCTGGGCGAAGCGACGCTGGACGCCCGCCCAGGCCCTCGTCCGCGGGCTGACCGCCATGGGGATGGCCTTCGTGCCGCTCGCACTGGCACCACCCGAAGCCCCCGCCGCCGTACTGACCGCCCTGGTCCTGGCCGTGGCTCTACTGGCCGTCGGCGGTGCCGTCGTTTATCCCTTCGAGATGGACACCGTGGTCACGCTCTCGGGCAATCGGCTCGTGGCGACCCACTACGGGCTGTACAACACCGTTTCGGGCCTTGGCATCACCCTCGGCAACCTCATCACCGGAGCCCTGTGGGACTTCGCCGAACGCGCGGACGCCCTCTGGCTGACGTGGTGTTCCTTGGCCGCGACCGGACTGGCCTGCGCGGCATCCGTCGCTGCCCTGGCACGCAGTGGGCGCCTGATCGCACGGACAGAGGCACCACTCGCCCCCGCCTGAGGCGTGGACTCCCCCACGGGGCACCGATGGACCCGGCCGCCTCGCGCGGTGTGTGGATGTCCGGCACGGTGGCCGTAGCACTCGACGCCGGGTGACCGGGCGTGCCGACTGCCGTTTCCGGGTCCACGCCGCGTTGCGACTCGTGCCCTTCGAGACTGCGTATGCCGCCGGGGGGTACCCCACGCTTCCGGCGCGGCGGGAACGGAGCGGCAGATGTGTACGACGCAGAGTGCGGGCGGCAGAGCGCCCTCCAACGGGCGCTCCGGTGCAGGGGCGACGGGGCGTGAGACGCGCCTCCCTGGTGGTGGCATCCGGTGAGCGGCATCACTGCCGCACTGTCCTTGCTGGGCCTGGCTCTGCTGGCGGTGGCCGGAGCGTACGGAGCGGCCTGGGCGCTTCGGATCCCGTCCGGTCCGCTGCCCGCTCAGCCGTTCGGGTCGGGACTGGAGCCGACGGAACACGCGGTCAGCCGTTTCCACATGCGCTGGTACACGGTGACGATGCTCTTCCTCGCCTTCGACATGGAGATGGTCTTCATGTACCCGTGGACGCTGGTGATCTCCGTGATGGGGCCCAGCGCGGTGATCGAGATGTTCGTCTTCCTCGCCGTCCTGCTCGCAGGGGTGGTCTACGCATGGCGGGAAGGAGCACTGCGGTGGGCCTGACCGCCGTCCTGACCCGCGCAGCGGCCCTCCGGCCACGCGTCCTGCTGGTGACCACGCCGGGCGGTACTCCGGTGAGGCTGGCCGCGGAGAAGGAGTTGCGGTCGCGGGACTGGCCGTCGGCGTCGACCCCGGCTGGAGCCGACCTGATGCTGGTGGCGGGGCCCGACTGCTCACGGTTGGATCCGGCGCTGGATCGGTTGTGGCAGGACATGCCTCGGCCGCGGGTGCGGGTGCGGGCGGTCGCGGCCGACGAGGTGGCATCGGTTCTCGAGGCCGGACGCGCCCGGCTGGGCACGACGAAGCCCGCGTGGCACCACGACGACGGCCCGAAGGGCGGTGGTCATGGCGGGGAGCACGACAGCCACGACAGCACGGGGCCCGGCCGCGGCGACGACGACCACGCTGGTCCCAGCGTCCACGGTCACACCGGTCACGGTCACGATCACGGCGACATGGAGATGCCGGGCGGGCTGGCCATGGCCGAACAGGGGGAGGACCGCGACGGACTGACGCTGGACCGCCTGCATGTCACGTTGGGACCGTTCCTGGCCGACTGGCCCGCCGGACTGACCTTCCGCGTGGTGCTTCAAGGCGACGTAATCCAACGGGCCGACCTCGACGAGACGCCCGCCGACAGGCCGGCCGATCCATTCTGGAGCCGGCCGTGGTTGCGGGCCGTCACGGGCGAGCCGGTGGGCGTGGGGGAGGCCGCCCGGCGGCGGGCAGCGGCGCACCTGGACAGCCTGGGCCGACTGCTGTCGGTGGCGGGCTGGCCCGCCGAGGCGGCGATGGCCCGGCGACTGCGCGACGACCTGCTGGAGGAGGTGCCCGCGTCGGCGGTCCTGCCCCGGGTGGAGCGCTTCGCCCGACGAATCGGGCGGTCACGGACCCTGTACTGGCTGACGCGAGGCGTCGGCCTGCTGAGCGCGGACGACGCCCGAGCCGCCGGTGTCACCGGTCCCGCCATACGGGCGGTCGGCGGGGACGTACCGGCCCGCTACCGGCAGTGGCTCACCGATGTCGTGCACGACGTACGCCAGTTGGACGCGACCGCCGTCCTCGTTCCGACCGCGCAGGAAAGCCCGCGCGGCCGGTGGGACGCGGAGCTCCCGCCGTCGGCCGCCCTGGCGAAGCTGCTTCCCCGCCTGCTGGTGGGAGCCGAACTGGGCGCGGCCCGTCTTGTCGTCGCCAGCCTCGACCCGGACCCGGACGAACTGACCGCGTGTCGGCCGGCGGTGGCCCGTGGCTGAGACGGGGGCGTGGTGGGCGTTGCTGGTCGCCCCGGCGATGCTGCTCGGCTTCGCGGTGCTGGCGGTGGCGGCCGACGCGGCACTGGACGCCCGGAACGCGGGCCGTCGGATCACAGTCGGCAACGCGGTACGGCCGCTGCTCGCCGTGCCGGGGGCGTTGCTGGCGCAGCCCCGGCGGTTGCCCGCGCCGGACCGGCTGCTGTGGCGGGCGGGCGTGATCACCGTACCGGTGGCGGCGGTGCTGTCCACGCTGGTCGTCCCGTTCGGCGACCACGTCGTCGCCGATCTGTCGGTCGGGGTGGTGTGGTTCAACGCCATGGAGGTGCTGACCTGGGCCGGGCTGTGGCTGGCCGGCTGGGGCCCGAACGCCGCGTTCTCCCTGGTCGGCGGCTACCGGTTCCTCGCCCAGGGCCTGGCCTACGAGCTGCCGCTGATGTTCGCGCTGATCTCGGCCGCCACGGGCGCCCAGTCCCTGCGGGTGACCGACATCGCCGACGCCCAGCACGGCCTGTGGTACGCGGTGTGGATGCCGTTCGCCTTCGTCGTCTACCTGACGGGTGTCCTGGCGTTCAGTTTCCTGGGTCCGTTCGCGTACCCGGCAGGGCGGGACGTCGCCGAGGGCGTACTGGGGGAGACGAGCGGGGTGGACCGGCTGCTGCTGCAGGCCGGGCGGTGGCTGTGGCTGGCGGCCGGGGCGGCGATGGCGGTGCCGCTGTTCCTGGGCGGTGGCGCCGGGCCGGGGCTGCCGCCGTGGGCGTGGTCGCTGGTCAAGACGCTGCTGGTGCTGACGGTGCTGGTGTGGGTATTGCGGCGGCTGCCCATGGTCCGCGCCGACCGTTACGTGGAACTGGCCTGGGTGGTGCTCCTGCCGCTGTCCGTCCTTCAGGCCCTGGTGCCGGCCCTGGTCAGTCTCGACCGCTAGGAAAGGAATGCGTCATGGGCACGACGAGCACGGTGCTGCTGTGGGTACTGGGCGTGCTCGCCCTGGCCGGCGCTGTCCTGGTATTCACCTTGAACTCCATGGCCCGGGTCACCTTCGCACTCCTGGCTTCCCTGGTGTGCGTGGGCGGGGTGGTGACCGTGCTGCGGTTGCCGTACCTCGGCGTGGTGATCGTGCTGATGATGGTCATGGAGATGGTGATCATGGCGGTGTTCATGATCGCGTACATGATGAATCCGGCCGGTCTGATGCCGATGTCGATGCTGCACAACAAGCGCGGCTCACTGGTCGTCAGCGGTGTCGTGTTCGCCGCCCTGGTCGTCGGGATCTTCCTGGTGCCGTGGCCAGATCGCACGGGAGCGCGGCCCGGGGACACCACGTTCCAGGTCGGGATGTCGTTGATGGGCGACCAGATGCTGACCATGGTCACGCTCGGGTTCGCGCTCCTGGCCACCATGGTGGGCGCCACCGTCCTCGCCACCCACCGCGGCCGGTACGACCGCTTCGGCGACGACCTCGACCAGCGGCCCCCGAACGACCCGACCGCCGGAGGAGTGGGCCGATGACGTTCGAACTCCTGCTGGTCCTCGCCTCCGGACTCTTCTCGACGGGCCTGTTCGGTGCCCTCTCCCAGCAGTCCATCGTCATGATCATGATGGGGATCGAGCTGATGATCGGCGGCGTCATCGTGGCCGCCGCCGACTTCTGGTACTTCCTCGCCCCCGCCGCCGGCAGCGGCCAGGTGGTGATCGTGGCGGCCGTGGTGGCGATGGCCGTGGAAATGGCCATGGGCTTCGCCGTCACCACTGCCATCTACCGCGCCCGCCAGGTCGACATGACCGACATGGCCGAGGACCTGAAGGGATGAGCGCGCTACTCTGGCTGCTCATCGCCCTCCCCCTGGGCGGCGGATCGGTACTGGCCCTCACGGGACCCCGCCGGGGCAGCCTGGTCCCCGCTATCGGTGTGGCGGTCGCCGTGGCCACGCTCGGTGCGGCGGTCGCCGCCGCGCTGACCCGGCCGGACGCGAGCGCTCCGCTGTTCGCCGGGATGGAGGCGGGGCTGGCGGTGGACGGCCTGTCCGCGGTGATGGTGGTCACCGTCGCCGCGGTCACCACCGCCGTGCTGGCCTTCGCCGCAGGGGAGTTCGCCGCCCACGAGAACAGGGGCCGGTTCTTCGGGCTCATGCTGCTCTTCGCCGGGGCCATGCTGGTCACCGTCACGGCGACCACCCTGCCGCTGTTGCTGATGGCCTGGGAGCTGATGGGTGCCACTAGCTGGGCGCTGATCGGCTACTGGTGGCGGCGGCCGGAGCGGGCGGAGGCCGCCGACGTCGCGTTCCTCACCACCCGCGCCGCCGACCTCGGCCTGTACCTGGCCGCGGGTGCCGCAGTGGCCGGCGGCATCGGCTCGCTGCGCCTGGACGCCCTGCCGCACGCGGATGCGCCCTGGCTGCACGTGGTCACCGCCGGCGTGGTGGTGGCCGCCCTTGGCAAGTCCGCGCAACTGCCGTTCTCGTTCTGGCTGTCGCGCGCCATGCAGGGCCCCAGCTCCGTCTCGGCACTGCTGCACTCGGCGACCATGGTCGCCGCCGGCGCCTACCTGCTGCTGCGACTCGCCCCGTTGCTGGACGCCACGGTCTGGGCGGGGCCCCTGGTCGCCTGGACCGGCGCAGCCACCGCCCTGGTCCTGGGGCTGGTCGCGGTGGCCCAGAGCGACCTCAAGCAGCTCCTCGCGGCCTCCACCTCGGCGCAGCTCGGCTTCATGGTGCTGGCCGCGGGCAGCGGCGGCGTCGCCGCGGGCACCACGCAGCTCGTCGCCCACGCCGCCACCAAGTCGGGTCTGTTCCTCGCCGCGGGCGCCTGGCTGACCGCGCTGGGCACCAAGCAACTGCCCGCCCTGCGCGGCGCGGCCCGCGCCCACCCACTGGTCGGCGTGGCCTTCACGGTGGGCGCCCTCACTCTGGCCGGGCTGCCGCCCCTGTCCCTGTGGGCGGCCAAGGACGAAGTCCTCGCCGCCGCCCACACCGAGTCAACCGCGCTGTACTCGGTGGGCCTCGCGGCGGCGGCCGTCGCCGCCATGTACAGCGTCAAAGCAGTCTGGTACGTCACCCGTCCCCTCCCGCACGACGCGGGATCCGGGTACGACACCGAGGAGCGCGGCACCCGTCGCGTCGCCCCTACGACACCGGCCCCACTCCTCGCCCTCACCCTCGCCGCGGCGGTACTGGGAGTGCTGGCCCTGCCAGGACCGGCGTCCTGGCTGAAACGGCTGGTCGGGGCCCAGGGTGAACCGTCCCCCGAGCCCTGGGAACTCGGATTGTCCGCCGGGGTGGCGCTCGCCGCCGCCGGCCTGGCCTGGAGGTGGGCGTCCCGCCCGGCACCCGCACTACGTGCCGCCGTCCGAGTGGTCCACGGGTGGCTGTACCTGGAGCAGGCGGCGAGGCTCGTCGTGGTCCGCCCGGTGCTGGGCCTCGCGCGCACGCTGGCCGCCTTCGACGACCGCGTCGTCGACGGTGCCGTACGGCAGACCGCCCGCGGCGGCCTCGCGGCGGCCCGGCTCGCACGCCGTCTCGACGACGGCGGCATCGACGCCGGAATCCGTGCCGTCGCGACCGGCGCGCGGAGCCTGGGCCGGTGGGCGCGCCGCCCACAGACCGGACTGCTGCACCAGTACTACGCCCAGGCCGCCGTGGGCTTCGTCGTACTGGTCCTGATCATCCTGTTGGTGAGGTAACTCCTGTGCTGAGCGTCGTCACGTTTCTGCCGCTCCTGGTGTGCGCGGTGCTGCCGCTCCTGCCGCGCACCCTCCCCGAGCGGGCGTACGTGTGGGTGTGGATCGCCACCGCTGCCGTGGACCTGGCCCTGGTCGTCGGCCTGTGGGCCGGCTACGACCCCGACGGCGGGATGCAGTACGAGCAGCGGGCGCGCTGGATCCCCAGCGCAGGAGTCGGGTACCACGTGGGCGTCGACGGCCTGTCCCTGCCCCTGGTCGCTCTGACCTGCCTGCTGTTCCTGGCCGTCGCCGTCCACTCCCTGCGCGAAAGGCGGCGCGTACGCTCCTACGTCTGCCTCTTCCTGTTCCTGCAGACGGTCAGCACCGGTCTGTTCGTCGCCCTCGATCTCATCCTGTTCTTCGTCTTCTTCGACCTCTCGATCGTCGGCATGTTCTTCGTCATCGCGGGCTGGGGCCACGGCGAACGAGCCAGGGCCGCGGCCCTGAAGTTCTTCCTGTACACCTTCGTCGGCTCGCTCGCCCTCCTGCTCGGCTTCATCGGCCTCTACCTGGCGGCCGACCCGCACACCTTCGACATCGTCGACCTCACCCGCGTGAACCCGCTGGCCGGACGTGGCCTGTACGCGGGCCTGGTACTGCTGGCCATCGGCGTCGGCCTCGCGGTCAAAACACCGACCGTGCCCTTCCACACCTGGCTGCCGCCCGCCCACACCGACGCCCCCGCCACCGGCTCGGCCATCCTCGCCGGGGTCCTGCTGAAAATGGGCACCTACGGTTTCGTGCGCATCGCCATGCCGCTACTGCCCGGCAGTTGGCGCCAGTACGCGCTCGTCATCGTGATCGTCGGCGCCGTGTCCGTCGTCTACGGGGCCCTGGTGGCGTTGGCGCAGACGGACTTCAAGCGCATGATCGCCTACACGTCGGTCAACCACATGGGCTACGTCGTCCTGGCCGTCGGCGCCGCAGGGACGCTCGCGGGCAGCGACGCCCAGGCGCGCACCCTGGCGGTGACCGGGGCGGTCACCCAGATGGTCAGCCACGGCCTGATCACGGCTGCTCTCTTCCTGCTCGCCGGTGTCCTCTACGACCGCGGACGCACCTACACGATGGACTCGTACTCCGGCCTGGCCGCGCACGTCCCGCGCTTCGCGGCGGTCACCGTGGTCGCCGCGTTCGCCAGCCTCGGCATTCCCGGCTTCTCCGGCTTCATCGCCGAATTCCAGATCTTCACCGGCAGCCTGGCCTCTCACGCGGTCGCCACTGCCATCGCCGTGACCGGCATTCTGATCACCGCCGCCCTGTTCTTGACCGTACTGCGGCGCATGTTCCTCGGCACCCCGCGCCTTCCCGAGACCATCCCCACCGGCGGCATCCGCGACCTGGGACGGACCGAGGCGCTGTCCACGGTGCCGCTGCTCGCGGTGGCCCTGGTGATCGGCGTCGCGCCGCGGTGGCTGCTGGACGTCATCGAACCGGCCAGCCGTACCCTGACCGGCCTGGTGGCGCGGTGAACGAAAACCTGGCTGCCCTCATCCCCGAGATCGCCCTCCTCGGCGCCGCCGTCATCGGGCTCCTGGCCGGTTCCTGGCTGCCCCGCCGGCGCCAGTGGCTGGTGGCCGTACTCGCGGCTGCCGCCTGCGTGACCGGCCTGGCGGCCACCGCCGTCACCATGACCACCGACCGCGAGCAGACCGTCTTCGCCGCCGCGTTCGCCGTCGACACCGCCACCGACATCGGCCGGCTCATCGTGCTCGCCGCCCTGCTGCTGATCATCGGTATGTCGGTGGAGACCGTGAGGGGCCACAAACGCGAAGCCGAATACTGGGTGCTGCTCCTGATGACCGGTGCCGGCACCCTCGCCCTCATCGGCGCAAACGACCTGCTGATGCTGTTCGCCGCCTACCTGCTGGCCAGCGTCCCCGCCTACACACTCGCCGGTTTCGCGAAGGACGCCCCCGGCACCGAAGCCGCCCTGAAGTACTACCTGATGGGCGCGCTGCTGGGCATCACCATGCTCGCCGGCACCGCGCTCCTCTACAGCGCCGGCCACGCCACCCACTACAGCGACCTCGCCCAAACCCTGCCTTCCGCCCCCTACGGACTCGTCGCCGTCGGACTGGTCGGCGTCCTCGCCGGCCTGCTCTTCAAGGTCGGCGCGGTACCGGCCCACTTCTGGGTGCCCGACGTCACCGACGGGGCTCCGGCACCCGTCGCCGCGTACGTCACCACCCTGCCCAAAGTCGGTGCCCTGATCGCCGGTTACCGACTACTGCACCAGGCAATGGCCGACAGCGACGTCAACTGGCCGCTACTCCTCGCAATCCTGGCCGCGGTCACCATGACCCTGGGCAACCTCGCGGCGTTCTTCCAGACCTCCGTCAAACGCCTGCTCGCCTACTCCACCATCAGCCAGGTCGGCTACCTCCTCATGGCCCTGGCCGTCACCACCCGCAGCGACACCGCCCAGAGGAGCCTGCTGCTCTACCTGGCCGCCTACGCCGCCACCAACCTCGGCGCCTTCGCCGTCGTCACCGCGCTCCCCCGGGCCCGTACCCTCACCGACTACCGCGGCCTCGCCCGCCGCCGCCCCGGCCTCGCAGCCGTACTCGTCGTCTGTCTCCTGGGCCTGGTCGGCACGCCGCCCACCGGCGTCTTCCTCGGCAAGCTGGAAATCTTCAGCGCGACCATCGACGGCGACTACACCTGGCTCGCCGTCCTCGCCGTCGCCAACACCGTCGCCTCGCTCTTCTACTACCTGCGCTGGCTCGGCCCGCTGTTCCTCACCACCGACACGGCACCCTCCGACACACACGCGGGCGCGGGACGCTGGCCCGCCGTCACCGCTCACCTGGCAGCAGCCCTCTCCCTTGCACTCGGCATCGCCGGGCAGGCTGTTCTCACCGTCGCCGAGGGACCGCTGCTGTCGTGAAGTTCCATGCGTCCTCGAGCTGGCCGAGTCGAAGGCCGGGGCAGCGAGGGTGTCGCTGAAGTCGGACGGGTCGACGACGTCGATCTCTAGGAACAGGACGTCGGCCGGGCCGGGCACGGGATCCCTCTTGCTGGCGGAGGTGGCGAAGCGTGTAGGAGGTGGCAGCCCTGCTGACTCCGGGGAGCTCGTGTACGGCCGCTGGGAGGCGGCCTACAACGGCGCGAAGACCGCCAAGGTGCCTGACGTCCTCGCGGTTGCCCTGACCACCGACCCGGCCACGGCGGAGTTCTTCGAGAAGTCCGAGACCCGGGCGTGCCGGATAGAGAAGTACCTAGCGATGCTGGCCAAGGGCGAAAGCTGTACCCGTAGTCCCGAAGCGCAACCGGGTAGTACTCCGGGGGCCCGGCGCGCCTGCGGCCCCGGCCGCAGCCACCAAATGCCTCACTGAACCTCTTTCATCCTGTGCTGGCGGGTGAAATGGGCTGGTCAGCGGACGTGGTGACGAGGCAGGGCCCCTCGTCGTTGGCGTGGTGATTCCACTCAGCACACCGGCGACCGAAGGGGCCCTGTTGGTTCCGTATCGAGCCACGCTCGACGTCCCGCACGAGCTCGTCGAGCATGTTGCCTGGCTGCTCTACGAGCACCGCCGCGCACGCAACACCCGCTGGCGGAAGCTCGGCTGCTTCGACCAGGCACTGCTCACGCTGGTCCACCTGCGCAAGAACGAGACGTTCGCCCAGCTCGGCGCAGGGTTCGCGATATCGCAGGCCACCGCCTGGCGCTACGTGGACGAGGCCCTGGAGGTGCTGGCCTCCTGGGCCCCAGGCCTCCACGAAGCCCTCACCGGCCTCGGTGAGGGCGACCACGTCATCGTTGACGGCACACTGATCCCCACCGACCGCGTCCGCGCCGATCAGCCGTACTACTCGCAGAAACACAAGAAGCACGGCATGAACGTGCAGGTCATCGCCCGTCCGGACGGCACACCCCTGTGGTTCTCCCGCGCGACGCCGGGCCGCACACACGACCTGACCTCGGCCCGCGCCCACGGCATCGTCCAGGCCTGCCTGACCCGGCAGATCCTTGTGCTGGCAGACCGCGCCTACCAGGGTGCCGGCGCCATCTTCCGCACCCCGTACTACCACCACAGCGAACAACCCGAGCACTACCAGCAGTTCAACCGCGACCACGCCCGACTCCGAGCCCCCGGTGAACGTGCCTTCGCCCGACTCAAGTCCTGGCGCATCATGCGCAGAGCACGCTCCTCCACCCGCCGCGTCAGCCGCACCGTCCAAGCCATCCACGTACTACTGACCTGCGACTATTCAGGATGAAAGAGGTTCACTGAACGTAACGAAACGTCAGAGGACCTTTCCAAGGAGAGGCCGCAGGTGGCGGCAGACGAGTCGGGCTGTACGCCGGGTTCTGTCGCCCTACCAAGAACATGGGCACCAGCCGCTCTTGGCCGATCATGTCGCGCGATTCACCGCTTGAGCTTCCAGCCATGCCTCTACCTCCGTCCAGCGGTAGCGCAGATAGCGGCCGACCTTGTGGGCTCGCGGACCCTGGTGTCGGTGATTCCATATGTAGACCGTGTTCAGCGGTACGCCCAGGAAGTCGGCCAGTTCCTCCGCGCTCATCAACGGGCAGCGGTCTCCCGCGCCACTGGCGGCTTCTTCGGCACGGGCAGTGGTTCGACGCATGGGCACTCCAGAACGGTTCGGCATAGGCAGGAAAGAACCACGTGAGCAGTAGTCCGCAGTGGTGACGCACGGAACGTTTGCATGAAATTCCAGCCGGACCAAATAGAAGAACTTGCGAAGAGATTCCTACGACCCTTGCGAACTCTCGAAGGACACAAGCGAATCTTCGCTGAGGGTTCGGCGAGCCCTCGTCGAACCCTCAGCGAGAATTCGCCTAGGTGAGATCTTCCTCCCTACCACTCTGCGGCCTTGCCGCGAAGACCCCAAGAATGCGTTTGACATTTTCAGCTTGCTTGGATCAACATCCCACTCACCTGATACGAGAGAACCCACAAAGAAGCTTCAAGGCCCGCTGCAAACTAGGAGTTGAGTCCATGCCGTACGACCGTTGGCACAAGTCACGCCCGAAAGCCGGGGAGTCGACCTGCAGGGAACACGGTAAGGTTCCAACGAGGGATCACGGGACCGGGAAGCGGTGGCAGGCCCGCTGGCGTAACCGGGAAGATGTCCAGCAGACTGAGCTGTTCCGCACCGAGGCCGAAGCTCGCAGGCACGAGACCAAGATGCGGTCCGGAGTGGACGACGGGTCATATATCAACCCTCGCGCCGGAGAGGTCAGGGTCGGTGAACTCGCCCTCACGTGGCTCAAGAGGCATGAACACAAGAATCCGCGCACGTACCGACGCCACAAGGAGCGGATTCTCCTACACGTCGCTCCTACCGAAGTTGGGAAGATGCGCGTAAAGGACGTGAACGCGTCGTCTTTGCTGGACTGGTTGCACGACCGTCGTCGGCTGCTCGAAAGTTCCACGCTGCGCCTGGTATTCGACAATCTTCGGGCTGTCTTTGATCTGGCCGTGGACGACAGCCTGATACACAAAAATCCATGCCTCGCCAAATCGGTGCAGGACGCCAAGCCGAAACGAGGAGACGGCGGCCGGGCAGAGCTGACCCTGACGTGGGAGGACACCGATAAGATCCGTGCCGAACTTCCAGAGCGCTACAAGGCACTCGTCGACTGCGGTCGCGGCCTCGGTCTTCGCCAGGGAGAAATTTTCGGCCTGTCGCCAGACGACATCGACTGGGCCCATCCCGACGGCCCGCTTGTGCACGTGCAACGGCAAGTGGTCCACGACGGGTCGTTCCTGGTGTACGCCCTTCCCAAGGGCGGAGACGACGAGAACCCGAAGGACCGGTGGGTCGAACTGACCGATGATGTGGCCGTCCCCCTGCGCGAGCACATGGAGACATACCCGCCTGCCCAGGTGACCCGACCATGGGGCAGCCAAGACGGCGCCCCGGTCACGGTGCGGCTGATCTTTTACACCCGAGAGAAAACGGCCATCCAGTCGAATTGGTTCAACTCCTACCGCTGGAAGCCCGCTTTGGCAGCGGCCGGCCTCATCAAGCCCCTCGACCCCGAAGAGAAGGGACGGCGTTGGGAGAATTCCCGCGACAAGATGATGCACGCCCTTCGGCACCTGTACGCGTCGATGATGATCAACGGCGGGGTAGACGTGTACACGCTCGCGGATCGGCTCGGCCACGCCGATCCTGCGTTCACTCTGCGTAAGTACGTGCATCGGATCACGGGAGCCGGTTCCAAGATCCGCGTCGCGGTCCAAAGCGCCTACACACGAGCCACCTGACTCCGCAGCGTTCGGCTTGTGCAACGCTCGTGCAAGATGATCATCGAACGGGTCTGTCTGCACTGGTCAGGCGGATGGTATAGGAGTTCCGGGACATCTGAAAGCTCTGAGAAAAGGTAACGCGAAGCCCCTCCTGACCTGCACGTATGTCAGCCGGGCCCTGCACGTGATGAGTCACGGGCGGGGCGTCGGCATGACCGACTCACCTGCCTTGGGTCGTCAGGTCCGGGTCGGTGGCGCACTCATCGCTGCCGTCAGGAACGTGATCGCCCATCGCCGGGCCGCCTCGCCCGCTACCGGGGACACGCAGCCAGGGGTGGGTTGCTGGTAGACCTCGAGGCGGTCGACGGCCGTCACGGCAAGGATCCCCCGCATCCGGAACCACAGCTCCTCCGGGGACAGGCCGGGCAGTGCGCGCGCGAAGGCTGCGAGGTAGCGCTCGCGGACCGAGATCTCGGCCGGGCCGGTCCAACTGCGTGCCTCCTCGGCCGGGTCGCTGAGGATCGTCACGATCAGCCGGGACGTCCGGGCTCCGCCCTCGTCGCCGGCCGGCATCTCGTCGAACAGCGGCCCCGCGAATGCCTCCACCAGTTCGCTGACCGGTGGGTCCGGGGTCCGGGCGAACAGTTCGTCGAGCCCGGCGCACTGGGCAGCGTTGATGGGCTCGACCACGCGGCGGACGACTGCCGCCATCAGCTCCGCCTTCGAGCCGAAGTGGTAGCCGACGGCGGCCACGTTCGCTCCGGCGAGTTTGGTGATCGCGCGGACCGAGGTGCCGCTGTATCCGTGCTCGGCGAAGAGGTGCTCGGCCGCGTCGAGGATCTGGGTGCGGGTGTCTGTGGTCGCCACACGAATGACTCTACATATGTTTGAATAAAACGAACGCTTGAGTCAAACAGGCGCTTGAGTCAAACAGACGTATGAAAGAGGGCTGTCATGAAGCTGCTCGTGTACGGCGCCGGGGTTTGCGGCAGCCTGTTCGCCGCCCGCATGCATGAGGCCGGCCACGACGTCTCGCTCCTCGCCCGGGGCGCCCGCCTGACCGCCCTGCGCCGGCAGGGAGTGCAGCTCGCCGAGGAAGACGACCCTGTCAGGCGGGTGCCGGTACCGGTGACAGAGCAGCCGGACGGCGGGTACGACCTGATCACCGTCTTCGTCCGCTCCCACCAGGTGGACGCAGTGCTGGAATCACTCGCCGGTGTCCAAGGTGACGTGCTGTTCCTGCTCAACTGGGCAGCCGGCCCGGAGACGCTGGGTGCGGTGATCGGCCACGAGCGGGTGCTGCTCGGCTTCCCCGCGACCGGCGGCACGATGGACGGCGACGTGGTCCGCTACCGCAGGACCAATTTCATCACCCGCCGGGTCGCGATGCCGATCGGCGAGCCCGACGGCCGTACCACCCCGCGACTGGAACGGATCGTGGAGACGTTCCGTACCGCCGGGATCAACGCCAAGGCCGAGCCGCAGATGGATGCCTGGCTCAGGACGCACGCCGCGTTCGAGGTCCCGCTCGGTCAGGCGGTACACACGGCGGGCGGCCCGGTAGCGCTGGCCGACACCCCGGACGCGGTAAGCGGCATGCTCCACCTCATGCGGCAAAACCTCGCCGCGATGGAGACACCACCGGTACCTCGCGCGTTCGCCGCGTTGCGGGCTCTGCCGCAAGGGCTCCTTGTGGCCGTGCTCCGGCGCTTCCTGAAGAGCCCGACGGCCGTGCACAGCGGACTCAGCGACCGCTCGCCTGCCACGACGGCCGAACTCGAGCGGCTGGCCGAACAGCTCGGCGCCCGTGCGGGAGCACACTGAGCGACCCAGGACGGCGAAAACTTCACCACGCACACCACCGCCAGTCCACCGCCGGACCTGTCGACGCCGCACGTCTCCGCGTACGCGCACGCGCACAACGTGCCCAGCGTGCTCACCGACCTCAGCGGTCCGACCCCCGACGACCCGAACAACGACCAGGTCGACAGCCTCGGCGAGGCGCTCGGCATCTTCGGCGACGCCTTCGTCCACGTCGCCAAGTCACCCTTCGTGTTTTTCGGGGACCTGGAGGACGCGTTCACCGGTGAGAACGGGGGCGCGGGCGCGTTCGTCGACAAGCACCTCCCCGTCCGCCCCGCCTACCGGCTCTACCGCGCCGAGTACATGCTCCGGCAACAGGGCTGCGACGCGCTCGCCGATCTGTACGCGGAGGCCGCCGACGAACTCGCCCAGCAACTGGTCCTCACCGGGGTCGGCAGGCTGACGGGATGGCGGCGGGTCGTGGTGGCCACGGAGCGGGAGTTGCAGTCCGGCGGCTCGTCCTTCCGGCGGCCGAGCAGCGAGATGGACTTCGAGCTGGAATGGGAGGACGACGCCTGTAACGCGATCCGCGCCGACGCCCAGCTCGACCGGGTGGCGCAGACCGCGGCATCGAGCGGCTGTTCCGCGGCTGACGTCAATCAGATCTACAACCACCTGTTCATCGAAACGCATCAGCTCGACGTGGGAATGCGGTGATCCGGTGCCAACCCGCTTATCGCCAGGGCCTGGGAACGCCTCCAGAACGGAAATCCACACCCCAGCGATTTCGATCTGATCGGACATGAACTGTACGAGTCGAACTGGATGCGTCAGCACGGCGACCAGCACTATCGTCGTGCCCACCAGGCGATCCTGGATGCCGACCACACCTGGGACGAGCGTGCGCCCGCGGCGGACAGTATAGGGTTCAGGTGATCAAATCCCTGGCGCGAGCGAACTGGTGAAAATCCCCGTGACAGCATCACTGACATGCAGGAAGATCCACTCTCTCGAAGCGGGATCCGTCTACGCCTGGGAAACCGCAGAGGGGGGCACCGGAAACATCCTGATCGACCCGGAAGGATCAGTCGCCCGCCTCTGCACACCGGAGGGAATAGCCCTCGGCGACATGCTCATCGACAAAGAAGTCGGGCATATGGAAAACCCCGACCCGGATCCGGAACTCCGCCGCTCTTTCCTGATTGCGGCGTCGGTGATCTTCCAGGAAGGGGAGCGGCAGGGGCGACTGCCTGACAAGATCACCCGTACCTACTGGTAGGCGCCACGTCACCATCCGAGAGGCCGTGCTCTCCCAGAGCGGGCCTCTCAGCATGCCACTGGGAAATGTGCTTCGGCTCATGAGAGCGGCGCGGCGGCCCGTGTAGCGGGCCCCGGCAACGCCCCAAACCCGCACGCGCAGGGCCCTGCGACTACTGAACTTGATTGGGTGATGTCGGACCGTTCGCCTGACGGTGGTCGGTCCGTTCCGGTAGCCCTGAACTGTGAGATACGCGCAGGGCGGCGGGTTGACCGACGTCGGGAGGGCCGCGAGGGAGCGGGTCCGGTCGCAGGCCGTGACACGCTTCCAAGGCGGGCAGAAGAACAGGGAGATCGCTGCGACGCTGCGGGTCAGTGAGCGGTCCGTGGAACGGTGGCGCGGTCAGTGGCGCGAGCGCGGTGAAGCGGGGGTCCTGTCGAAGGGATCGCCGGGGCGGCCGAGGCTCAGCGAAGCACAGATCGCGAGGCTGGAACGGGAACTGGAGCGTGGGCCGCTGGTTCACGGCTGGGCCGACCAGCGGTGGACACTGGCCCGGATCAAGACGCTGATCGGCCGCCTGTTCCACGTGAGCTACACCGTGGAGGGCACGTGGCTGCTGCTGAAGCGGCACGGCTGGTCCTGGCAGCAGCCGGCTCGGCGGGCTATCGAGCGTGACGACGCGGCGGTCGAGGTCTGGAAGAAGGAGACCTGGCCGCGGGTAAGAGCACCGCGGCGGCATGTGACGGCTGGATCGTCTTCGAGGACGAAGCCGGGCAGTCGATGACGCCGCCGCGAGGGAGAAGCTGGGGACGCAAGGGCTCCACGCCAGTGGTCCGGGTCCGTGGCCGGGGCTCTGGCCGGGTGTCCATAGCCGGGTTGACCTGCTACAAGCCGGGGAAGCGGTCCCGGACGTTCTACTCGGTCCGCGAGTACCGGGGCCGCAAGGGCGAGCCGAAGGGCATCGGCTGGCGCGACCTGTGCGACCTGCTGGTCAGAGCGCACATCCAGCTCGGCGGCCCGATCGTGCTGGTCTGGGACAACCTGCGCATGCACCTGGTCGAGGCGATGCGCCGATTCATCGCCGACCACGCGGACTGGCTCATCGTCTTCCAACTTCCGAGTTACGCACCGGACTTGAACCCGCAAGAGGGCATCTGGTCACTGGTCAAACGTGACATCGGCAACCTCGCCGCAGCCGACCTCGGCCAGATCACTCGCGCCGTCAAGCGCAGGCTCAAGCAGATCCAGTACCGTCCGGACCTGGTCGACGGCTGCCTGACCAGCACCGGCCTGATCACGGACGACTGGCCGACATCACGCATTCAAGCTCAGGCAGTAGCTTCGAGCGTTTCTAGACAGTGACTAAAATTCGCCCTTGAATGACAGTGTGGCGGTCAGTAAATTCAGCTGCCCGCCGGACTGCTGTCCGGCGTCGTAGGTCGATATGCAGGGAGACAGGGATGCGCAGCAGGTTTCGAACCTGCCGCTGACTCGTGAAACGCGGGCCAGCGGGGTTCTTCATTAGCTTGGTTGCCCTGACAAGGCACCGTCCGAGGGAGACGTATGCCCTCAGTCGGACACCAGGTGACCCCGCTCGCGTATCCGAGGAGTGCACCTTGCTGGACCGTTTGATCGACCTCCTGTCTCAGACCCGGACCCTCCGCGCCCTGCTGGACTTCTGCACCATCGTGGTCCGTCTGCTGCCCGCGTTGGTCGTGATCGTGGCGCTCATCCCCTCGTTCGTCGTCTTCGCGTTCATCTCCGCCGGGGCACGCAGGTCGGTTCTCGACATCGTGGACCGCCTCACGAACTGGACCCTCGCCCGCTACTGAACTCGATTGAGTGATGTCGGTGCCGTTCGCCTGACATCTGGCCGGCGGCACCGACCGGGCCCTGTGAGCGTCGGGTCGACGGACCCGAAATTGGTCGAAGCCCGAAGCTGCTGGTCAGCTACGGTGGCGGCATGCCTGAAAGTCTGCCCGAGGATGTAGCTGACGTGCTTGGCCTCGTCCTGAACCCGGACGAGCCGATTCACGTCGCCCTCCGACGGCAGGTGCCCCAACTCAGGGTGCAATCCCGCTGCAAGTGTGGGTGCGGCACTGCCTACTTCGACCTTGACGCCGACGCGTTGGAGCCCGCGCCAACGGGCCCCGGCACCGTCGTGGCTGCCGACGTACAGATGTTCACCGAAACCGGCGAATGCCCTGGTGAGGTCTTGGTCTTCGCGCAAGGCGGCTACCTCTCATGGCTGGAGGTCTGTTCTTGGAGCGATGACGTCGAGGTGAACCTCTCCGCGGCGCGGCGCTGGCTACAGCCGTCGTCCTGAACCCGAGCCGGTAACAGCCGACATCTCGGACCCTGACGCCGCCACCACGAATCGACCGACATCACGAGTTCAAGTTCAGTAGCGCCAGCGCGCCACGGCCGAAGCCACCCTCACCCGCAGCCGTCGTGCGACCTCCGACGGTTTGATCTCTTGCTCGAACAGTTCAGCCACCTGCATCCGTGCCGACACCCAGCGCCGGCGTCCGCAGAAGTCAGCCCGCGCCCATCAGGAACTTCCCAACGATTCACCCCAACGAGCTGAAGTCAGTAATGTCTTGCGACATGATGCCGAAGCTACGAGGTCGCCACAGGGGACGGAACACGGCGATGCTGGTCGTTCTGTCCTCGTTGGCAGCATTGATATGGGGCGGCCCGCCGGCAGTGGCTGCCGACAGCCCGACCATCAACGACACGGGCAAATTGTTCACGAGCAAGGATGCGTCCGACTTCGTCCTTCATCCGCGTGAGATGCCTGGCGTTGACGAGGGGCAGACGGCACGGTCAGTGATCGAGGGTGCCGAGGCACAGGGGGTTGTGACTCGAGTTTCCCCGCTGAACGTCGCGCAGTCCAAGCAGCACATCGGCCGAGCCCTGTGCCATACGACCGGCATCAACGGCACATTCAAGTACAACGGGTTCTGCTGGAACGAGGCGGACGACAACACCAGCGCCTGGTCCAACGGCTGGCACCCGCAGGGCTTCACCGCCTCCCACGACGCGGATCCGAGTGGCACGATCGGCGGTCACCACCTGTACATGGCGACCTGGTACTACGGCGTCTCGGGAGACGACCGCAACAAGAAGGCGCGCGTCACCATCCTCGAATCGACCGGCACGGAGTGGACCTACGGACACGTACTGCTCGTCAAGCCGACCGGCAGCCGGACCAATCCCCAGTTCACCTCGGTCGGTGACGTCCACGCCGACGGGATGGTCTGGTACGGGAACAGGCTGTTCGTGGCCAACGGTGGGGAGTTGCAGATCTACGATCTCAACCACCTGTGGAAGGTGAACTCGATCTCCGGAGGGTCGGGTATCTCGGACAGCACGTCGACGGCCGAGTACCACCAGTGGGCCCTTCCCATGGTCGCCCGCTACTCGAACCGCACCAAGGCCCAGCAGGACGCGGCTGCACCGAACAAGCGCTCCAACATGAACTGCGACGGAGCCGTGGCATGCCTGAGTTCCCTGAGCCTGGACCGCAGTGTGTCACCGCCGCGCTTGGTGTCCGGACGCTATGGGAATGCCGAACGTACCGAGCCGCTGGACGTGATCCGCTGGCCACTCGAATACATCGGTGAAGGCGGCACGTCCCCCATCACGGCGACAGCCGCGTACTCCGCTCCCGTCCACGGTTTGCAGGGCGTGGCCACAGATGGCACGTACTACTATCTGTCAGCGATGTGCGACACGGGCTACATGGGAGTTGTCGACCCCACGAACAGCGACGCCTACTACTGCATCTGGCAGGCCAAGCCGGGGGGACCTGTCTCGATCCTCACCCGTGTTTCGCCCCTCACCCAGAACCTGTCCTACTCGTTCTCCTCGGGCCGCCTGTGGGGTATGAACGAACGCAACGGCAAGCGCGTCGTCTTTTCCCTGCTGCCGCGGGAGGCCGACAACTTTCAGTACCTGTACAACGACTACAGCAAGCTGTGCGCGGGCGCCGGAAGCGAGATCGACAACAGCACACCAGTCATCCAGTGGGGTTGCAACAACGCGCAGGACGAGCGCTGGCTGTTCGAGGAGACCAAGGACAACAACGACAACCTCGCCTACTTCATCCGCAACACCTACTCCGGCAAGTGCATGGGTACCGGCAACAGCCTCGCCGACGGCGCCGGCGTGATCCAGTACACCTGCAACGGCGCGGTGGACGAGAAGTGGTGGTACGACTCGACCACCCACGAGGTGCGCAACGTCTACTCGGGCAAGTGTCTGGGCCTGGGCGCGGCCGCCACCAAGGGCAGCCAGCTCATTCAATGGCCCTGCAACGGCGCACAGGACGAACGCTGGACCATCTCCAGGACCGCACCCGAAGTGTGACCTGAACGCCCGTCTCCGATGGCCCGCCGACCAAACGATGCTGTTGGCCAATCGGTCGGACAATAATCGCACCCACGGCCCGGATCCCACGATTGGACAGATTGTCCCGGCAACACGCCAGCAAAGTGGTGTCTTTGCTGGGACAGACTGTCCAGTCAATGACCTCTACGGAATTGGACTCGGCCCAAGGCCCGCCTGGCTCCTACTCTTCCCGGACACCTTCCCTGCCGTCCAGCCCGGCTGGTAGATCCCCGCACAGCTTCAAGGACGGGACACCGGCATCATCAATAACCTCAAGGCAGAGCTGAAGCACAGGCTCGGTACCCCGGCCTTCCGCGAGAGCGACGGCCCCAAGGTGGCCGAGCATGCTTGGTCGTTGGGTCTGCCGGTCTCAGCCCCGACCGGCACCTCTGCTCGTACAAGGACTTCGTCCAGCCGTCAACGGCCGTGCCTTGCGCCTTCGTTCGAAGCCTCAGGGCACGGCCGTACGACGTCTGCTCAGCGGATCTCCTCAACGGCGTACCCGACGAACATCCCCCAGGCATCCGATCCAACAGCCAGCCCGGGACGGGCAGTGTCCTTGGAGTCCCGTACCTGGACAGCGTGAGAGCAGGCGGCCACCTCGACGCAATCGCCGCCCTCACCGCTGCTGTAGGTGCTCTTGACCCAAGTCAGTTCCGTTACGCCTCTCATAGCTCTCCCAGTAACCCCTCGACGAAGGCCGTCGACTCCCTCGGAGTGAGAGCCTGAGCCCGGATGATCCCATACTGCGCCTCAAGCTCTCGTACGGGTGTCCGCTCGGTGTAGAGAGAGCTGCTCTTCTGGACCTCTGCGTACGCGATGCGCTGCCCCGCTTTGGTCTCGATCAGAGTGAACGGCCCGGCGAGCCCCGCGTGGTCCTCCCGCTGCAACGGCATGACCTGGATCTCGACGTTGCGGTTCTGCCCCGTGAGCAGGATCTGCTCAAGTTGCCCGCGATGGATCGCCGCCCCACCGATGGGACGGCGCAGCGCAGCTTCTTCGATGACGAAGCTCATCAGTGGCGCGGGCCATCGCGAGAAGATCGCCTGCCTGAGCATTCGAGCGCTTACACGTTGCTCGATCGTCTCCTCGTCAAGAAGCGGACGCCGCATCGCAAAGACCGCCCGCGCGTACTCCTCCGTCTGCAACAGCCCTTTGATCACGTGGGTGTCGTAGGCGTGCAGCTCAACCGCCTCCGCCTCCAACCGAGCCGCGTCCCGGAAGAACGCCGGATACTGCGCCCGCGCCACCTCCTCCTTCATCTCCTGGAGGACCCCGCCCGCGTCCAGCAACTCGTCCGCCGCGTCGATGAACCGGGGCGGCGGCACCCGCCTCCCCTGTTCGTACGACGCGATCGTGGACGGCGAGTACCCGGCCCGTGCCCCGAAGTCGACCCGCTCCAGGCCCGCCCGCAACCGGAACCGTTTCAACTGCCGCCCGAACACCCGCAGGATGCCCGTCCCCGGCTCCGGGGAAGACCCCGGTACCACTTCCTCCCCCGGCTCTCGCACCAGCTCACTCATTGCCTGTCGCCTCCGTCGCTCACCGGCCGGTCCGGCCGACTTCCTGACCCGGCGTCAACGCTAGAACTGGATGCGTTGATAGACAGAATAAGTACGAAAGTTCATTCAATAAGGTGTGACAGCTATGGATGAGTGACCGAGGCGTTTTCTTCCTCGTCTCGGCCGTCCGGCTGAACCGCGCCGCCGCCCGATGCATCCGATGAACCCCACTCGGTGTTCCTCGTGATCCCTTCAGAGATTCGAAAGTTTCGGACTTGCTTCGGTCCACTGTGATTGACCTCGGCGAACGAGCCTAGTCACGTGTGTGGCGGCCAGTGAGCGTCGCGGAACCTGAGCCGGTCGCACTGTCCGCATGCCTTGACGCGTTGAACAGGCAGATTTACATTCACCGAGCGGTTCGCACTCGTGGGACTTGTTCATGTATGTAAACGTAGTGAGATTGAGGGCGCATGCTTGAGGGCATCCTGTTCTTCCCCGTCACGCCATTCACCTCGGATGATGCGATCGATCTTCGAAATCTTTCGGATCACATCGACGCAGGTGTCCGGGCCGGCGCGGGCGGCGTCTTCGTCGCCTGCGGGACGGGCGAGTTCCACGCACTCGACGTGCGGGAGTTCACGTCGGTGGTGCGGACGGCGGTGGAGACGGTCGGCGGACGGGTGCCGGTCTTCGCCGGCGCCGGAGGTGCCCTGCCGCTGGCCCGGCAGTATGCGCGGGCGGCCGAACAGAGCGGTGCCGACGGGCTGTTGCTGATGCCGCCCTACCTGGTGAGGGGGCCGGCTGCCGGACTGGTCGCCTATGTGCGCCAGGTGGTGGCCGCCACGTCGCTGCCGGCGGTCGTCTACCAGCGGGGTACTGCCCGCTTCGATGTGCCCTCGGCCCTCGAAGTCGCCCGGCTGCCGGGGGTGGTGGGGCTCAAGGACGGCACCGGGGACCTGGACCTGCTCTCCAGGATCGTCACCGCGGTGCGTGCCGACCCGGCGGCCGGTGGCCGGGAGTTCCTGTTCTTCAACGGCATGCCCACCGCCGAGGTGACCGCGCTCGCCTACCGGGGCATCGGTGTCGACCTCTACTCCTCGGCGGCCTTCTGCTTCGCCCCGGAGATCGCCCTCGCCTTCCACCGGGCCCTCACCACCGGGGACGACAGCACCGTCCAGCGGCTGCTCGCCGGCTTCTTCCACCCGTTCGTCACGTTGCGCGAGCGCGTCCCCGGGTATGCCGTCGGCCTCGTCAAGGCCGCCGTTCGGCTGCGCGGGCTCGACGTGGGCGGCGTACGCCCGCCGTTGACCGACCCGGCGCCCGAGGACCTGGCCCGCCTGGAGCGGATCGTCGCCGAGGGCCGTGCCCTCCTCGATCCCGTCGGTGTCCACCTGCCCTGAGGGGCCGCGGTGCCAGCCATCGTTCCTGGGCCGTCCCTCCCATCCCGTCTCCCCCGTATCAAGACAAAGAAGGTCTCCCCATGCACTGGCTCGACTGGGTCGCCGTCGGCGGCTACTTCCTGGTGATGGTCCTGATCGGTCTGTGGTCGCACCGGCGCGTCACCGACGTGTCCGACTACTTCACCGGCGGCGGCCGGATGCCCTGGTGGCTGACCGGCATCTCGCACCACATGTCCGGGTACAGCGCCGCCGTGTTCGTCGCGTACGCCGCGGTCGCCTACAGCTACGGCATCACCATCTACGTGTGGGCGTTCCTGCCGCTCGCCGTGGGCACCGCCGTCGGAGCCTGGCTCTTCGCGCCCAGGTGGAACCGGCTGCGCCGGCACTACCGGGTGGCCTCTCCGCTGGAGTACCTCGCGCGCCGCTACAACGTCCCGGCCCAGCAGGCGCTGGCCTGGAGCGGCGCCCTGCTCAAGGTCTTCGACGTCGCCGCCAAGTGGGCGTCGGTGGCCGTGCTCCTCAAGGTCTTCACCGGGATGTCGATGACTTCCGGCATCCTGCTGACCGGTGTCGTCACGCTCCTGTACTGCACCGTCGGCGGTCTCTGGGCGGACGCCCTCACCGAGCTGGGGCAGTTCGTGATCCAGGGCGTGGCCGCGCTGGCGATGATGTGGGTGGTCCTCGACCGGCTGGGCGGCATCTCCGGTCTCGGCACCCTGTGGCACGACCTGCCGGCCGGGCACACCGATCCCCTCGTCGGTCCCTACACGGCCGGCTTCCTCACCGCGTACGTCGTCGTGAAACTGTTCGAGTACAACGGCGGCATGTGGAACCTGGCCCAGCGCTACATGGCCACCGACTCCCCGCAGGCCGCCCGCCGTTCGGCGGGACTGTCGGCCGCCCTCTACCTCATATGGCCCGCCATACTGCTGCTGCCCGCGGTCGCCGCGCCGGTGCTCATGCCGGACATCGCCAACCCGGAGCAGACGTACGCGCTGATGGCGCAGTCCTACCTGCCCATGGGCCTGGTGGGCCTCACCCTGTCCGGGATGTTCTCCCACACCATGGCCATGGCCTCCTCCGACGCGAACGCCATCTCGGCGGTCGTCACCCGCGACATCCTGCCCGCCCTCTCCCGCCGTTTCCGCGGTGTGAGCACGCGGACGGGACTGCTGACCGCGCGGGTGGTCACGGTCGTCTTCATCGCGCTGTCCATGATCGTGGCCATCGAGGCCGACCACTTCGGCGGCGTTCTCGGGATCATCGTCGGCATGGTCGCGGCCGTCATGGGGCCGATCTCCATCCCGATGCTGCTGGGGCTGCTGCCCGCCTTCCGCCGGTGCGGGCCAAGGGCGGCCCTCACCTCCTGGGCGCTCGGTCTCGGCGGCTACTTCTTCGTCAAGTACGGCCTGGACGGGGCCACCCAGACCACGGTGGTGGCCACCCCGCTGGTCACCTCCCTCGTGGTGTACATCGGCCTGGGCCTGCTGCTTCCGGAGCCGGACGCGGAGGCCGACGCGGTCGTCGCGGCCGTCTCCGGCCGGCCGCAGCCGGACACCGACGCGGTGGCGGTCCCCGTACCGCCGGCGGTGGAGCGGACCTGACGACATTCTCACCGAGGGTGATCATTTGATCAATGGTCCCCCATTCGCGCGCCCTTTGCCGCTTTTCGTACAAGGGGCTGCGCGAACCGGTGTGAATTCTGGATTGGGTAAGTATCGCAGAAATCGTTCACTCGACTGCCGCGCATCCGACGGAGTAGGCAGACGTTACTTCGGATATGACCGAGGAACACGGGGAATTGACGGCGCTTGGCCCGTACACCTACAGGCCCGGCAGAAATCACTGTCCGTCACCGAGCGACGGAACTCTGACCAGAGGCGGCCACCCCGTCCCTCTCCGGGTGACCGAGCCAGTTCTGCAACGGTTCCTGGACGTCATGACCGAGTTGGAGACCGGCCTCGCCGAGCGGTGGGGCCGGGCTCAGGGCTCCCTGACGTACACCCGGGCGGAGTGACCCGCGCGTCGTGCACGAAGAACACACTTACCCCCACATGCCGTACGGCGAAGGTTCGTTCCGCCCCACGGGCAGCGGTCGGCACCGGGCCCCAGAGGAAGCCTTCCGGGAGACCCTGGTGCCGCCCGAACCCGGTTGGGACCCGGCCGAGGAGCTGGCGTTCCTGCTCCAGGACGCGATGGAGCAGCAGACCGGCGTTCCGCACGCTACGGACACCTCGGCGCTCACCCCCACCCCGGGCACACCGCTGAGCAATCTTCAGGAAATCACGGCGGAACTGCCCCCGTTGAGGGAGTCGCCGACCAGTCACCGCAGGATCCGCAGAGGGAGAAAGGTGAGCCGGCTGCGCGCCGCGAGCCTGTTCGTCGCGGCTCTCGCCGCGGTCATCGCGGCCTCGGTGAGCCTGTTCGGCGGCATGGTGGCCTACGAACCGCTGCGCCTGGCCGCCGTGACCCGCACCCGCGGCAGCGTCGTGTCCTGGTGGCCGCTGCTGGTCTACGGGCCCTGGCTGGTGGCCTCGCTGGCGGTGCTGCGGGCCGCGTTGCACCAGCGCCGCGCGGTTCACTCCTGGGCCGTCGTCCTGCTGTTCTCGGCCATCGCGATGCTGCTGTGCATCGCGGAGGCGCCCAGAACACTCAGCGACGGTGCGGCCGCCGCCCTGCCGGGGCTGGCCTCGCTGCTCTGCTTCCAACAGATCGTCCGCCAGATCACACTCACCCGTCCGCCCCGGCGGGCGGTGCCGCGCCACCGGCAACGCGCCGCGGCCGCCGCGGCCGCTTCGGGCGAGGGGCCGTCGGGCCCGGCCGCCCCGGACCCGGTGTCCCTTCCGCAGCAGCGGCAGAACGTCCCGCGTTCACCGCGGCCCGGCCCGGGACCCCGAAAGCGATCCTGACTCGCGCGACAACGCGGTCGGAATAGCGCCCGGTTCCTTCGAGGCCATGCAAAGGAACGGAATGCAGAAGTAGTTGCAGAGCAGTTGCAGTGGAAAGATGATTTTCCGGCAGACGGTTAATGAATGGGCGCCATTGAGGCGCGCGGCCTCGGGTGCTCAGGACGCGATCAGTGTGACGTCCTGGCCGTGGCGGGCGTGGAAACTCGGGAGCGGCAGGCCGCCCATGGGGCGCAGCTCCATCAGCGTGGCCTCGACGTGGGCCGCGCCGGGCTTGAGGGCGTCCGCGGAGGGAGTGCCCGTGTTGGCCCAGCGGTGCTCGATGCCGTCGCACACCGCGCGGGTGCCGCCGATGCCGTACCGGACGGACTGGTCGCCCTGGCTCACGGAGGAACTGACGAAGACGGCGCCGGTGCCGGAGGTGCAGCGGTAGGTGCCGGTGAGGGTGACCGTGCCATCGGCGGCGATGCGGCCGGTCGGGTCGACCGTCACCGACTCCGTGACGTGGCGGGCGTCGTGCGGCGCCGCCGTCGCGGCGGGAGCGGCCAGCAGGAGCAGGGCGGCGCCTGCGGCCGTGGCCGTGGCGAGAGCAGCGGATCGTACGGACATGGGGGACCTCCCGGTCGGTCGGAATGGGGGTTCCACTGGTACCGGGCGGACGGGCCGACGGCGGTGACCGTCACCCCTTCGGTGGCGAGTCCGCGCCGGCCGTCGTGGAACCGTCGCCGGGTTGTCCGGGTGTTGTCACGCTTGCCGCCCGGGTCTTGGCGACGACTTCCCGGCGGGCGCACGGTCGGTACATGCGACGGTCCCGACGACGGGACGGTCTCCCGACGTGGAGGTGCGCCATGTGTACCCACCGGCCTTCCTGCCCCGCAGCCGACTCTCCCGCGTCCGGAGCGCCCGCGGCGCGGGTCGTCACCGCGCACGTCGTCGCCGCCCACCCCGAGCAGGGGTGGAACCTGCTGTGCGACGGCACGATCGTCTTCGACGACACCGGCGAGCTGCGGTCCGACGGCCGGGTCGTCGCGCCGCACCGGGTGCCGGGCGGACGCCTGGCGATGGCTGCCTGACCGCCGCCCCCTCCTTGGTCTCCGGCCAGGGTCTGTCCGGCGGATCAGGTCGCAGGAAAGCCCGGCGCCTCGTCGGCGCCGGTGAGCGGGGTCTGCTACGGCAGTACGGCGAACCCGTCGAGTTCCACCAGTGCCCGCTCGTCCCACAGGCGTACGACCTCCACGACCGCCATCGCCGGGTACTCGCGGCCGGCCAGCTCGCGCCAGGTGCGGCCGAGTTCGGCGGCGTGGGTGCGGTAGGCGGCGACGTCCGTGGCGTAGACCGTGACGCGGGCGAGGTCGGCGGGGGTGCCACCGGAGGCGCGCAGGGCGGTGAGGAGGTTGGTGAGGGCCTGCTCGAACTGGGCGGGGAGGGTGTCTCCGGTGATCTTGCCGTCGGTGTCGAGGGCGGTCTGGCCGGCCAGGAAGACCACGCGGGTACCGGTGGCGACGACGGCGTGGGAGAAGCCCGTGGGCGGGGACAGTTCGGGCGGGTTCACCCGTTCGGCGGTCATGCTCCGGCCTCCTTGGTCGTCGTGTCCTGCGTCCGGTAGAGCTCCTTGGCGATGATGCCGCGCTGGACCTCGCTCGCGCCCTCGTAGATCCGGGGGGCGCGGACCTCGCGGTAGAGGTGTTCGAGGAGGTGGCCGCGGCGCAGGGCGCGGGCGCCGTGCAACTGGACGGCCTGGTCGACGACGTACTGGGCGGTCTCGGTGGCGAGGAGTTTCGCCATCGCCGCGCGCATCGGGACGTCCGGCGCGCCCGCGTCGTACGCCGTCGCCGCCGCGTAGACCGTCAGGCGGGCCGCCTCGGTGCGCAGCGCCATCTCGGCGACCTGGTGGGAGACGGCCTGGAGGTCGCGCAGCTTGCCGCCGAACGCGTCGCGGGCCGTGGTGTGGGCGAGGGTGGCGTCCAGGGCGGCCCGCGCCATGCCGACGGCGAAGGCGCCGACGCTGGGGCGGAACAGGTTCAGGGTGTCCATGGCGACCCGGAAGCCGCGGTCCGGCTCGCCCAGCACGTCCTCCGCGGTGACCGGCACGGCGTCGAAGCCGAGGGCGCCGATGGGGTGCGGCGAGAGCATGTCGAGCGGGGTGCCGGTGAGGCCGGGGCGGTCGGCGGGCACGAGGAACGCGGTGACGCCGCGGGCGCCGGCACCTGGGGTGGTGCGGGCGAACACGGTGTAGAAGTCGGCCTCGGGGGCGTTGGAGATCCAGCACTTCTCCCCGGTGAGCCGCCAGCCGGACGGCCCGTCGGGCTCGGTGGCCAGCACGCTCTGCTCCGGGGTGGACCGCCCCGGGTCCGCGTCCAGGTCCGGGTCCGCGTCCGCGTCCGTGTCCGTGTCCGTGTCCGTGTCCGCCCGCAGCGACAGGGCCGCCGCGTCGGAGCCCGCGTCGGGCTCGCTGAGGGCGAAGGCGGCGATCGCGGTGCCTGCGCTCACGCCGGGGAGCCAGCGGGCGCGCTGGGACTCGGTGCCGTGGGCGTGCAAGGGGTGGGCGCCGAGACCCTGGAGGGCGAGGGCGGTCTCGGCCTCCGTCGAGGCGTGGGCGAGGGACTCGCGCATCAGGCACAGATCGAGCGCGCCCGAGGTGAACAGGCGGGGCAGCAGGCCGAGGGCGCCGAGTTCGGCGACGAGGGCGCGGTTGACGCGGCCCGGCTCGCCCTTCTCCGCGAGCGGGCGCAGCCGTTCGGCGGCGAGGGCGCGCAGCTCTTCGCACCAGGTGACTTGTGCCGGTTCGAGCGAGAATGCGGTCATCGCCGGTCCCTTCCCCTGCTCCCCTGTGCGCTGGGTGACACCCGAGGTTATCGCGCCCCGTTGACTGTCGTCACCAACACGATACGCTCGTTGCGCGAGCCCACCACGACAAAGGGGGCGAACCGCCATGGCCGATCCGCGCCCCGCGGAACCGCACCGCTCCGCCCACGTCGACACCTTCGCGCGCGACCACCTGCCGCCCCCCGAGCAGTGGCCGGAGCTCCTCTTCGACCTGCCACGACTGCGCTACCCGGCCCGGCTGAACTGCGCCGCCGAGCTGCTGGCCGGGCCGCCCGACGACCGCCCGGTCTTCCGCACCGCGTCCGGGGACACCTGGACCTACGGCCTGTTGCGGGCCCGCGTCGACCGGATCGCCCGGCTGCTCACCGGCGACCTCGGTGTCGTCCCGGGCAACCGGGTGCTGCTGCGCGGCCCGACCACCCCGTGGCTGGCCGCCTGCTGGCTGGCGGTGCTGAAGGCGGGCGCGGTGGCGGTCACCGTGCTGGCCCAGCAGCGCCCGCACGAACTGCGCGCGATCTGCGACATCGCCCAGGTGCGGCACGCCCTGTGCGACGTCCGGGCCGTCGACGACCTCGCCAAGGCGGAGGTTGACGGCCTGCGGATCACGGCGTACGGCGGGGACGCGCCGGACGACCTGCAACGCCGAGCGACGGCCGACGAGACGGTCGGCGCGCTGCCCGGTGCCATGCCCGGTGCCGTGCCCGGTGCGGCGTACGACGCGGTCGACACCGCCGCCGACGACGTGGCGCTGATCGCGTTCACCTCCGGCACCACCGGGCGCCCCAAGGGCTGCATGCACTTCCACCGCGATGTGCTGGCGATCGCCGACACCTTCTCGGAGCACGTGCTCAGGCCGCGCCCCGACGACGTCTTCGCGGGCAGCCCGCCGCTCGGCTTCACCTTCGGGCTCGGCGGTCTCGTGGTCTTCCCGATGCGGGCCGGGGCGAGCGCCCTGCTGCTCGAACAGGCCGGCCCCAGACAGCTTTTGCCTGCCGTCGCCGAGCACCGGGTGTCGGTGCTGTTCACCGCGCCGACGGCGTACCGCGCGATGCTCGACGAGCTCGACACGCACGACGTGACGAGCCTGAGGCGCTGTGTCTCGGCGGGCGAGAACCTGCCCGCCGCCACCTGGCGGTCCTGGCACGAGCGCACCGGCCTGCGCATCATCAACGGCATCGGCGCCACCGAGCTGCTGCACATCTTCGTGTCCGCTGCGGACGACGACATCAGGCCCGGCACGACGGGCGTTCCGGTGCCGGGGTGGCACGCGCGCGTGCAGGACGAGCACGGCACGCCCGTGCCCGACGGGGAGCCCGGGCTGCTGGCGGTGCGTGGACCGGTGGGCTGCCGGTACCTCGCCGATCCGCGCCAGTCGGAGTACGTGCGCGGCGGCTGGAACGTCACCGGGGACACCTACGTCCGCGATCCCGACGGATACTTCCGGTACGTGGCACGCGCCGACGACATGATCATCTCCGCCGGGTACAACATCGCCGGGCCGGAGGTGGAGGACGCCTTGCTGCGGCATCCGGACGTCGTGGAGGCGGCGGTGGTGGGCCGGCCCGACCAGCGTCGGGGGCAGGCGGTGGTGGCCCACGCGGTGCTGAAGGAGGGGGCCGCGCGGGACGCCGACGCGCTGCGCGAGTTCCTCCGGTCGGAGCTGGCGCCGTACAAGTGTCCACGCGAGATCGTCTTCCTGGACGCGCTGCCGCGCACGGCGACCGGCAAGCTCCAGCGCTACCGCCTCCTGAACCCGCCAGGCCCCGGCCCAGGCCCAGGCCCCGGCCCCGGCCCCGGCCTCGGTCGCCCCGAGGCCCGTCCGGATCCCCGGGGCGACCGCGCCTGACGCCGACGACATAAGATGATCAACGTGTCCGACCAGCACGCGCAGCACGCCCCGAGGTCCCTCATCGTCACGCTCTACGGCGCGTACGGCCGGTACGCGCCGGGCCCGGTGCCCGTCGCCGAGCTGATCCGGCTGCTGTCCGCGGTCGGGGTGGACGCGCCCTCCGTGCGCTCGTCGGTGTCCCGGCTGAAGCGGCGCGGGCTGCTGTCGCCCGCCCGTACGGCCGGGGGCGCGGCGGGCTACGCGCTCTCCGCCGAGGCCCGTCAGTTGCTGGACGACGGGGACCGGCGCATCTACGGCACGGCGCCCCAGGGCGACGAGAGCTGGGTGCTCGCCGTGTTCTCGGTGCCCGAGTCGGAGCGGCAGAAGCGGCACGTGCTGCGCTCGAGGCTGGCCGGTCTCGGCTTCGGCACCGCGGCCCCCGGCGTGTGGATCGCCCCCGCCCGCCTGTACGCGGAGACCCGGCACGCGCTGGGCCGGCTGGGCCTGGACTCCTACGTGGACTTCTTCCGCGGCGAGCACCTGGGCTTCACGCCGACCGCCGAGGCGGCGGCCCGCTGGTGGGACCTGGCCGCGATCGCCAAGGAGCACGAGGCGTTCCTCGACCGCCACGCGCGCGTGCTGCACGACTGGGAGCGCCGGGCGGACACCCCGCCCGAGGAGGCCTACCGCGACTACCTCCTCGCCCTGGACTCCTGGCGCCACCTGCCCTACACGGACCCGGGACTGCCCGCCCGGCTGCTGCCCGAGGGCTGGCCCGGCACGCGCTCGGCGGCCGTCTTCCGCGCGCTGCACGAGCGGCTGCGCGACGCGGGCGCCCACTATGCGGCCCTGGGAGAAACCACACCTTCCGGACAGTGACTCCCGTCACATTTTCCCCGGATCAGGGAACCCTCAGCGTTCTCAGATCCTCTTCTCAGGTTTCTCACCTACCGTGCGGAACCATGAGTCTCGCGCGCAATTTGAACCGGGCCCTCACCGTCACCACCGGCCTCCAGGTACGGAGAGCTCCTGGGGTGGCGAAGGGGAAGAAGTCCGACGCCGCGAAACCCGCTGCGAAACCCGCGGCGCGGCCGGCGGCCGGGTACCGATGTCCGTCGGCCGAGGAACTGCCGACCGAGCGGCTGCTGCGGCGGCCCGTCTTCATCATCTCCTCCATCCGTTCCGGCTCCACCCTGCTGCGCATGATGATGGGCGCCCACCCGCGGCTGCACGCCCCGCACGAACTGCACATCGGCCGGCTGGAGGTCACCTGCACCAACTGGTTCTCCGAGCGCGCGATGGGCGCCCTGGACCTCAAGCCCGGCGACCTGGAGCACCTGCTGTGGGACCGCGTCCTGCACCGTGAACTCACCAGGTCCGGCAAGGACTTCGTGGTCGAGAAGACACCGGCCAACGTGTACATGTACCAGCGCCTGAAGGACTGCTGGCCCGATGTGCGCTTCGTCTTCCTCCTGCGCCACCCCGAGTCGATCGCCCGCTCCTGGCACGAGACCGACCCCGTCAAACGGCCGTACGACACGGCCGTCACGGACGTGATGCGCTACATGACGGCCGTCGAGGAGGCCCGTACGGCGGACGCCGACGGCTTCACCGTGCGCTACGAGGACATCACCGAGGACCCCGAGCGCGAGATGCGCCGCCTGTGCGCGTTCCTCGACGTCGAGTACGCGCCGGCCATGCTGAACTACGGCAAGAAGAGCGGCCGCGAGCTGGTCAGGGGCCTGGGCGACTGGCGCGAGAACATCCGCACCGGCACCGTGCAGCCGGGGCGCGAGCTGCCCGGCGAGAACGAGATCCCCGAGCGGCTGCGCGCCATGTGCGCGGCCTGGGGCTACACGTCCTGAGACCGGCCGTGCAGCGTGAGCCTCGGCTTGGGGGCGTCGGTGCGGCCGGTGCGCGGTGGGCGGCTGCCCGCCCGGTACGGCGTCGGCCAGACGGCGCCCGGACCGTCGTAGCCCTGCTCGGCGGCGGCGTGCAGGGTCCAGTGCGGGTCGTAGAGGTGGGGGCGGGCGAGGGCGCACAGGTCGGTGCGTCCGGCCAGGATGAGCGAGTTGACGTCGTCCCAGGAGGAGATCGCGCCGACGGCGATCACCGGGACGCCCGCCTCGTGACGGATTCGGTCCGCGTACGGCGTCTGGTACGACCGTCCGAACTCCGGCCGCTCACCGGCGACGACCTGGCCCGTGGACACGTCGATGGCGTCGGCGCCGTGCGCGGCGAAGGCACGGGCGATCGCCACCGCCTCGTCGGCGCTCGTGCCGCCCTCGGCCCAGTCGGTGGCGGAGACGCGTACGGTCATGGGCCGGTCGTCCGGCCACACCTCGCGTACGGCATCGAAGACCTCCAGCGGGAAACGCAGCCGGTTCTGCGGTGAACCGCCGTAGGCGTCGGTGCGGTGGTTGGTGAGCGGGGAAAGGAAGCCGGAGAGCAGATAACCGTGGGCGCAGTGCAGTTCGAGCAGGTCGAACCCGGCCTCGGCGGCCCGCACCGCGGCGGCCGTGAACTGCTCGCGTACGTCGGCCAGTTGTGTCCGGGATAGCTCGCGCGGGGTCTGGCTGTCGGGCCGGTAGGGCAGCGGGGAGGGTGCCACCAGGGGCCAGTTGCCCTCGGGCAGCGGTTCGTCCATGCCCTCCCACATCAGCCGGGTCGAGCCCTTGCGCCCGCTGTGCCCGAGCTGCACGCCGATGGCGGTGCCGGGTGCCTCGGCGTGCACGAAGTCCGTGATCCGCCGCCATGCCGCGCCCTGCGGGCCGGTGTAGAGGCCCGCGCAGCCGGGGGTGATGCGGCCCTCCGCGCTGACGCACACCATCTCGGTCATCACCAGTGCGGCGCCACCGAGGGCGCGGGCGCCGAGGTGGACGAGGTGGAAGTCGCCGGGGACGCCGTCGGTGGCGGAGTACATGTCCATCGGGGAGACGACGACGCGGTTGCGCAGGGTGAGATCGCGCAGCCGGAACGGGGTGAACATCGGGGGCGTGCCGGGCGGGCAGCCGAACTCCCGTTCCACGGCGCCGGTGAAGTCGGCGTCGCGCAGCCGCAGGTTCTCGTGGGTGACCCGGCGGCTGCGGGTGAGCAGGTTGAAGGCGAACTGGCGCGGCGGCTGACCGAGGTACCGGTCCAGGTCCTCGAACCACTCCAGGCTGGCCTTGGCCGCCCGCTGCGTGGAGGCGACGACGGGGCGCCGTTCCGCCTCGTACGCGCTCAGCGCCGCCTGGAGGGTGGGCTGCTCCTCCAGGCAGGCGGCGAGCGCGAGGGCGTCCTCCACGGCGAGCTTGGTGCCGGAGCCGATGGAGAAGTGGGCGGTGTGGGCGGCGTCGCCGAGCAGGACGACGTTGCCGTGGGACCAGTGTTCGTTGACGACCGTGCGGAAGGTGGTCCAGGCCGACTTGTTCGACCTGAGCGGCCGGCCGCCGAGTGCGTCGGCGAAGATCTTGGCGCAGCGGGCGGTGGATTCCGGTTCGTCCAGTTCGTCGAAGCCGGCCGCCCGCCAGACCTCCTCGCGCATCTCGACGATCACGGTCGACGCGTCGGGCGCGTAGGGGTAGCCGTGCAGTTGCATCACGCCGTGCTCGGTCTCGGCGACCTCGAAGCGGAAGGCGTCGAAGGCGAAGTCGGCGGCGAGCCAGATGTAGCGGCAGCGGTGGCCGGTGACGTGCGGCCGGAAGACTTCGCGGTGGGCCTCGCGGGTGGTGCTGTGCACTCCGTCGGCGGCGACGACGAGGTCGTACGTCTGCGCGAGCCGGTCCGGGGGCGGTGCCTCGGTGCCGAAGCGCAGCTCCACGCCGAGGTCGCGGCAGCGGGTGTGCAGGATCTCCAGGAGGCGGCGGCGGCCGAGGGCGGCGAAGCGGTGTCCTCCGGAGGTGTGGCGGGTGCCTCGGTGGACGATGTCGATGTCGTCCCAGCGGACGAAGTGCGCCTTCAGGGCCTCGTAGACGACCGGGTCGGCGTGTTCGATGCCGCCGAGGGTCTCGTCGGAGAGGACCACGCCGAAGCCGAAGGTGTCGTCGGGGGCGTTGCGTTCGTAGACGGTGATCTCGCGGGCGGGGGCGAGGCGTTTGAGGAGGGCGGCGGTGTAGAGGCCGCCGGGGCCTCCTCCGACGATCGCCGCGTGTAGGGGGTGGTCTTTCGTCGCGGGCGGCTGCGGCTGCGGGTGCGTTGTGGCTGGTCGCGCACTGCGGCGGAGCCGCTGATCGACACAGCCCCGCGCCCCTGAAGTTGGCATGCTCCCCTGCGTCGACAACATCGCCCTACTTTCCTTGCCATTTCGGCGGGCGTTTCTCCGTGAAGGCCGCGTGGAACTCGGCGTAGTCCTCGCCCGTCATCAGGAGGGCCTGGGTCGACGCGTCCAGTTCCACCGCTGCCGCCAGCGGCATGTCCAGCTCCGCCGTGAGCAGGGCCTTCGTCTGGGCGTACGCCAGGGCCGGGCCGTCGGCCAGGCGGTGGGCGAGGGTGTGGGCGGCCTCGTCGGCGCGGCCCTCGTCGGTCAGGTCGCTGATCAGGCCGATGCGCTCGGCCTCGGGGGCCCGCACCGGTTCCCCGAGCATGAGCAGGCGGGTGGCGTGGCCGAGGCCGACCACCCTCGGGAGCAGGTAGGCGGCGCCCATGTCGCCGCCGGAGAGGCCCACGCGGGTGAAGAGGAAGGCGAAGCGGGCGGACGGGTCGGCGACGCGGAAGTCGGCGGCCAGGGCGAGGACCGCGCCCGCCCCGGCGGCGACCCCGTGCAGCGCGGCGATCACCGGGAACGGGCACTCCCGTACGGCCCGCACCACCTGGCCCGTCATGCGGTTGAAGTCCAGGAGCCGGGCGGTGTCCATGGACAGGGTCGCGCCGATGATCTCGTCCACGTCGCCGCCGGAGCAGAAGCCGCGCCCCTCGCCGGCCAGCACCAGCGCCCGCACGGACCGCTCCCGGGACAGTTCCGCGAGCAGGTCGCGCAGGTCGGCGTAGGCCTCGAAGGTGAGCGCGTTCAGCTTGTCGGGGCGGGCGAGGGTGACGGTGGCGACGCCGTCGGTGATCTCGACACGCAGGTGCCGCCAGTCGGGGGTGGGGGCGGCCGAGCCGGTGAAGGGACTCATGACACTCGAAGTTATCACTCATTCGTGACTGTCGTCACGAGTGCACGATAAAGCCGTGGCGCCATGGGCCGAAGGTCCCGGACGGTGCCCGTCGAACGGCACTGCCGGGCGGCGCCGTACCATTCATAAGGTTGAAAGCAGGACAGGACGCCCTGCTCCACGAAACGGACCAGCCGTGCACGAACACTCCAAAGCACCCGCCTCCTGGCGCGTCGCGCTGCCGCACTCGGCCGCGGCCGTGCCGGTGGCCCGTGCCCTGGTGCGTACGGCGCTGGCCGAGCTGGAGCACACGGCCGACGGCGACACCGCGGAGCTGCTCACGGCGGAACTGGTCGCCAACGCCGTGGAGCACACCTCGGGCGAGACGCCGATCGAGCTGGTGGTGGAGCTGATGCCGACCGGATGCCAGGTCGAGGTGCACGACCCGGACCCGGACCCGCCCGCCGACCTCACCCGCCCCGGCGTGGAGCCGCCCGACCCCTGGCGCGAGGACGGGCGCGGCCTGCTCCTGATCCGCGCCCTCAGCTCGTCCTGCGGTCACCGGCCCACCGGCTCCGGCAAGGCGGTCTGGTTCAGGCTGCCCGCGGTACCCGCTCAGCGCCGTCCGCACTGACGGGCGCCTGGTCGGCCGCCTGGTCAGGCCAGCGTGGCGACCAGGACCGCCTTGATGGTGTGCAGCCGGTTCTCCGCCTCGTCGAAGACGACGGAGTGCGCGGACTCGAAGACCTCGTCGGTGACCTCCAGGGACTCCAGACCGTGGACCTCGAAGATCTCCTGGCCGACCTTGGTGCCCAGGTCGTGGAAGGCGGGCAGGCAGTGCAGGAACTTGACGTCCGCGTTGCCGGTGGCACGCAGGACGTCCATGGTCACGGCGTACGGGGCGAGGGCCTTGATCCGCTCGGCCCAGACCTCCTTGGGCTCGCCCATGGAGACCCAGACGTCGGTGACCACGAAGTCGGCGCCGCGCACGCCCTCCTCCACGGCCTCGGTGAGGGTGATGCGCGCCCCGCTCGACTCGGCGAGCCTCCTCGCCCGGTCGACGACCTCCTGGGCGGGCCAGTAGGACCTCGGGGCGACGATGCGCACGTCCATGCCGAGCAGGGCGCCGGTGACCAGGTAGGAGTTGCCCATGTTGAAGCGGGCGTCACCCAGGTAGGCGAAGGCGGTCTCCCGCAGGGGCCGGTCGCTGTGCTCGGTCATCGTGAGCACGTCGGCGAGCATCTGGGTGGGGTGCCAGTCGTCGGTCAGGCCGTTGTAGACGGGGACGCCCGCGAAGGCCGCCAGCTCCTCGACCTTCCGCTGGCTGTCGCCCCGGTACTCGATCCCGTCGTACATGCGGCCCAGCACGCGCGCGGTGTCCTTCACGGACTCCTTGTGCCCGATCTGTGAGCCGGCCGGGTCGAGGTACGTGGTCGAGGCGCCCTGGTCGGCGGCGGCGACCTCGAACGCGCAGCGGGTGCGCGTCGAGGTCTTCTCGAAGATCAGGGCGATGTTCCTGCCGCGGAGATACGGGGTCTCGGTCCCGGCCCGCTTGGCGGCCTTCAGCTCGGCGGCCAGCTCGACCAGGCCGCGGAACTCCTCCTCGGTGAAATCCAGCTCCTTGAGAAAGTGGCGGCCGGCGAGGGCGGTCGGGGCTGTCGCCATGGGGGCGCTCCAGAAGTACAGGGTCGGGGACCGTCGGGGACTGACTACTGGAAGTCTATACGAAGTTCTGAATTTCTATACAGGCCTCCTTGTGCCGGCCCCTTATACCGGCCCCCGCTCCACCGGGCAGCTCATGCAGCGCGGCCCGCCCCTGCCCCGGCCCAGTTCGCTGCCCGGGATCTCGATCACCTCGATGCCCTGTTTGCGCAGGTGGGTGTTGGTGGTGGCGTTGCGTTCGTAGGCGACGACGACGCCCGGCTCGACGGCCAGGACGTTGCAGCCGTCGTCCCACTGCTCGCGCTCGGCGGCGTGGACGTCCTGGGTCGCGGTCAGGACCCGGATCTCGCCAAGGCCGAGGGCGGCGGCCATCGCGCGGTGCATGTGCTCCGGCGGGTGGTCGGTGACCTTCAGGTCCTTGTCCCCGGCGCCCGGCTCGATGGTGTAGGAGCGGAGCATGCCGAGCCCGGCGTACTGGGTGAAGGTGTCGCCGTCGACCATCGTCATCACCGTGTCGAGGTGCATGAAGGCGCGGCGCTTGGGCATGTCGAGGGCCACGATGGTGCGCGCGGAACCCGCGGCGAACAGCTTGTGGGCGAGCATCTCGACGGCCTGGGGCGTGGTGCGCTCGCTCATGCCGATGAGCACGGCTCCGTTGCCGATGACGAGGACGTCGCCGCCCTCGATGGTGGAGGGGTAGTCGGCCTGCCCCTCGGACCACAGGTGGAACGTCTCGTCGCGGAACAGCGGATGGTGGCGGTAGATCGCCTCGAAGTGGACCGTCTCGCGCTGCCGGGCGGGCCAGCGCATGGCGTTGATGGAGACGCCGTCGTAGATCCAGGCCGAGGTGTCCCGGGTGAAGATGTGGTTGGGCAGCGGTCCGAGCAGGAAGTCGTCCAGTTCCATGGCGTGGAAGCGCACGGAGGTCGGTTCCGGGTGCGCGTCCAGGAACTCCCGCTTGGTCATGCCGCCGACCAGGACCTCGGCCAGTTCGTGGGCGGGCAGGGTCTCGAAGGCGGCCCGGAGATGGTCCGTGGCCAGCACTCCGTACTCCTTCTCGTCGAAGACCCGGTCCAGGACGAGCCGCCGCGCGGCCGGGACGTCCAGGGTCTCGGTGAGCAGGTCGCCGAAGAGGTGCACCGCCACCCCGCGGTCGCGGAGCACGTCGGCGAACCCGTCGTGCTCGGCGCGCGCCCGGCGCACCCACAGCACGTCGTCGAAGAGAAGGGCGTCCTTGTTGCTGGGGGTGAGCCTTTTGAGCTCGAGATCCGGCCGGTGCAGGATGACGCGGGTGAGCCGCCCGGCTTCGGAGTCGACTTGGAATCCCATGTCTCCATCCTGACCACTCGGGCGCGTGTTCACCCCCTGCTTTCGCGTGCCCGTGACCACAGTGCGCCCTGCCTGTGCCTCTGTGCGACTCCGGGTGCCGGGGCTGTGCCGCGTAAACCGTGGCGAGGGCCGGAGTGCCCGGCCGTCCGTCAGGGGGGAGACCTGTTGAGTCCCGATACGATGATCACCCATTTCGTGGGTGCCTCGGCTCTGGTCCTGGTGGCCGCCCACAGTGGCGGATGGCTGGCCCGGCGGCTGGGCCAGCCGTACATCGTGGGCCAGTTGGCGACGGGCATCGCGCTCGGTCCCTCGCTGCTCGGCAGCGCGGCCCCGGGGGTGTACGCGACCCTGTTCCCGGCGGCGATCGGCCCGGCGCTGACCGGTCTCGCGCAGTTCTCGCTGGTGGTGTTCCTGTTCGCGGTGGGCTACGAACTGGACCTGAAGGTCCTCGGTGTCCGCGCGCGCAGTTCGGTGACGGTGGCGCTGGCCTCGTTCGCGGTGCCGATGGCCGTGGGCAGCGGGTGCGCGCTGCTGTTCCGGGACGCGTTGCACGATCTGGGCATGCCGCCGGACCCCTCCCCCGCCGTGGTGGTCTTCGCCGGTGTCGCCCTGGCGACGACGGCGGTACCGGTGCTGACGGCCATCGTGCGGGAGAACGGCCTGTCCCGCACGGTGCCCGGGGTGGTGGCCGTCTCCGCCGCCGGGGTGCTGGACGCGGTCTGCTGGACGGTACTGGCGGGTGCGCTGCTGAACGCCGGCGGCGACGCCGCAGCGGGCCTCGACTGGCCGTGGCGGGTGGGGCTCACGCTCGGCTTCGTGGCCGCGATGGCGTGCGCGGCGCGTCCGCTGCTGCGCCGGCTGCTGTGGCGGACGCGGCTCGAGCCCTCTCTCCGGACGGCGCTGCTCATCGGTTTCGCCCTCGGCTCGGCGTGGGTCACGCACGCCCTGGGGCTGCATGTGATCTTCGGTGCGTTGCTCGCCGGCGTGGTCGTCCCGCGCGAGGAGGGCGGCACCCTCGACCCCGACCTGTTGCGGCCGCTGCTTTCGGTGGCCTCGCTGCTGCTGCCGTTCTTCTTCGTGCTCTCGGGCCAGTCCGTGGCCCTGAACAGCATGACGGGCACCGGCTGGGCGGCCCTGCTGGTGGTGACGCTGCTCGCGGTCACGACGAAGGTCGGCAGCGGGGCGGCGGCGGCCCGGCTGGGCGGCCTTGCCCGGCACGACGCGCGGACCGTGGGCATCCTGCTCAACACCCGGGGGCTGACCGAGCTGATCGTCCTCAACGCGGGTCTGGAAGCGGGCCTGCTGAGTGCCCCGCTCTACACGGTCCTCGTCTTCATGGCCCTCGCCACGACGCTCCTCACCCAGCCGCTCCTGCTGCTGAACGCCCGTCTCGCCGTCCGCGACCGCCGGCCGGAGTCGGCCCGGGGCACGGCGGTGAAGCCGTACGCCGGGTGACACCGGACCGCTGCCGCCGGCGGTCCGGCGGCAGCGGTCAGGAGCGCCGGTTCACAGGCGGGGGTCGACCGGCTCCGACTCCAGGGCCAGCACCCCGAACACCGCCTCGTGCACCCGCCACAGCGGCTCGCCGTCCGCGAGGCGGTCCAGGGCCTCCAGTCCGAGGGCGTACTCGCGGATCGCCAGGGACCGCTTGTGGTTCAGGAACCGGTGGCGCAGCCGGGCGAGGTTGTCGGGGCGCGTGTACTCGGGACCGTAGATGATCCGCAGGTACTCGCGGCCCCGGCACTTGATGCCGGGCTGCACCAGGCGGCCCTTGTCGTCGCGCACCAACGCGCCGATCGGCTTGACGACCATGCCCTCGCCGCCGCGGCCGGTCATTTCCAGCCACCAGTCGACGCCCGCCGCCACCGACTCGGGGTCGCCGGTGTCGACGTACAGCCGCCGGGTGGTCTGGAGCAGGCCGCTGCCGTCGTGCTCGACGAGGCGGTCGATGAGGGCGAGCTGCTCGTCGTGCGGCAGTGCGGCCAGGCTGCGGCCCTGGGCGGCGAGGATCTGGAAGGGGGCCAGGCGGACCCCGTCCAGGCCGTCGGTGGTCCAGCAGTAGCGGCGGTAGGCGTCGGTGAACGCGGCGGCGTCGGCGGACCGTTCGCGCTGCCGGTCGAGGAGGTCCCCGACCTCGACACCGCGCGCCGCGGCGCCCTCCAGTGCGGCCAGTGCGCCCGGGAAGACCGCGCCGGAGGCGGCGCCCACGGCGGCGTACTGGGAGCGCAGCAGCCCTGCGGCCTTGAGCGACCACGGCATCAGCTCGGCGTCCAGGAGCAGCCAGTCGGTGGCCAGTTCGTCCCACAGGCCGGCCTCGCCGACGGCGGTGCGTAGCCGGTCGAGGATCTCGTCGGTGGCGGACGCGTCGTCGAGGAAGGGGCGGCCGGTACGGGTGTAGAGCGCCCCGGTGGGGCCCCCGTCGACGCCGAAGCGGGTGCGGGCGGCGTCCGCGTCGCGGCAGACCAGGGCGACCGCCCGCGAGCCCATGTGCTTCTCCTCGCACACGACCCGTGCCACGCCGTCGGCCGCGTACTGCGCGAAGGCCTCCTTCGGGTGCTCCAGGTAGCCGTCCACGCCCGAGGTGGCGGTCGGTGCCATGGTCGGCGGGAGGTACGGCAGCAGCCGGGGGTCGGTGGCGAAGCGGCTCATGACCTCCAGGGCCGCCGCCCCGTTCTCCTCGCGCACGGTGATCCGCCCGGCGTGCCGGGTCTCCACGACCCGGCGGCCCTGGACGTCCGCCAGGTCCAGCGGGCGGCCGTCGTGCCCGCCGGGCGCCTCGGTGCGCAGCGGCTTGGCCGGCTCGTACCAGACCCGCTCGGCCGGTACGTCGACCAGCTCGCGCTCCGGCCAGCGCAGCGCGGTGAGCTTGCCGCCGAAGACGGCGCCGGTGTCCAGGCAGATGGTGTTGTTGAGCCAGGTGGCCTCCGGGACCGGGGTGTGGCCGTAGACGACGGCCGCGCGGCCCCGGTAGTCCTCGGCCCACGGGTAGCGCACCGGCAGGCCGAACTCGTCGGTCTCGCCGGTGGTGTCGCCGTACAGCGCGTGGCTGCGGACGCGGCCGGAGGTGCGGCCGTGGTACTTCTCCGGCAGACCCGCGTGGCAGACCACCAGCCTGCCGCCGTCGAGGACGTAGTGGCTGACCAGGCCGTCGATGAACTCCCGTACCTCGGTGCGGAACTCGTCGCTCTCGCCGTCCATCTGCTCGACGGTCTCGGCGAGTCCGTGGGTGTGCTGGACCTTGCGGCCCCTGAGGTGGCGGCCGTACTTGTTCTCGTGGTTGCCGGGGACGCACAGGGCGTTGCCCGACTTCACCATGGACATCACGCGGCGCAGCACGCCGGGGCTGTCCGGGCCGCGGTCGACCAGGTCGCCGACGAAGACGGCGGTGCGGCCGTCGGGGTGGACGCCGTCGGTGTAGCCCAGCTTGCCGAGCAGGGCGTCCAGTTCGGCGGCGCAGCCGTGGATGTCGCCGACGATGTCGAAGGGTCCGGTGAGGTGGGTGAGGTCGTTGAACCGCTTCTCGGTGACGACGCCGGCGTGCTCGGCCTCCTCGACTCCGCGCAGGACGTGCACCTTGCGGAAGCCCTCGCGCTCCAGGTGGCGCAGGGAGCGGCGGAGTTCGCGGGTGTGGCGCTGGATGACGCGGCGGGGCATGTCGGCGCGGTCGGTGCGGGTGGCGTTGCGCTCGGCGCAGACCTGCTCGGGCACGTCGAGGACGATGGCGATGGGCAGCACGTCGTGCTTCCTGGCCAGGTCGACGAGCTGGCGGCGGGCGTCCTGCTGCACGTTGGTCGCGTCGACGACGGTGCGGCGGCCGGCGGCGAGCCGCTTGCCCGCGATGTAGTGCAGGACGTCGAAGGCGTCGCGGCTGGCGCTCTGGTCGTTCTCGTCGTCGGCGACCAGGCCCCGGCAGAAGTCGGAGGAGATGACCTCGGTGGGCTTGAAGTGGCGCCGCGCGAAGGTGGACTTGCCGGAGCCGGAGGCGCCGATCAGCACGACGAGGGAGAGGTCGGTGACGGGCAGGGCGCGGGCCCGCACGGTGGTGCCTTCGGTGGTTCCGGTGGTGCCGGTGGCGTCGTTGGTGGTCATGCGGCCTTCGCCTCCTTCTCGGTACCGGTCGCGTTCTCGGGCTCGGAAGTGGTAGGGGTCTTGAGGGTGAACAGGGCGAGCTGGGTGGGCGGGCCCACCTCGGGGTCGTCGGGGCCGACGGGGCGGAACTCCACGTCGTAGCCGTGCCGTTCGGCGACCGTCCCCGCCCAGGCGCGGAACTCCTCGCGAGTCCACTCGAAGCGGTGGTCGCGGTGGCGGACGTGGCCGGCCGGGAGGGTCTCCCAGCGCACGTTGTACTCGACGTTCGGGGTGGTGACGACGACGGTGCGGGGGCGTGCCGAGCCGAAGACCGCGTACTCCAGGGCGGGCAGCCTCGGCAGGTCGAGGTGCTCGATCACCTCGCTGAGCACGGCGGCGTCGTAGCCCTTCAGTCGCTTGTCGGTGTAGGCGAGGGAGCCCTGGAAGAGGTTGACGCGCGCGGCCTGCCGCTCGCCCATGCGGTCCAGCTTGAGCCGCCGGGAGGCGATGGTGAGCGCCCGCACCGACACGTCCACGCCGACGATCTCGGTGAACCGCGGCTCCTTGAGCAGCTCGCGCACCAGGTGCCCCTCGCCGCAGCCGAGGTCGAGGACGCGGGCGGCGGCGCGGTCGCGCAGCGCGGTGAGGATCGCCTCGCGGCGGTGCACGGCGAGCGGAGTCGGCTTCGCCTCCTGCTCGGTCTCGGCCCCGACCGCGTTGTCGATCTCCTCGACCTCGCTGTCGTCGGTCTCGGCCAGCCGGATCAGCTCCAGCCGGTCCATCGCCTCGCGGGTCAGGGACCAGCGGCGGGACAGGTAGCGGCTGGTGATCAGCTTCTGCTCGGGGTGGCCGGGCAGCCAGCCCTCACCGGCCCGCAGCAGCTTGTCGACCTCGTCCGGGGCGACCCAGTAGTGCTTGGCGTCGTCGAGCACCGGGAGGAGGACGTACAGGTGGCGCAGGGCCTCCGAGAGGGTCAGGGTCTCCGACTCCAGCACGAGGCGGACGTAGCGCGAGTCGCCCCACTCGGGGAACTCGGTGTCCAGCGGGACGGCCTCGACGGTGACCGCCCATCCGAGCGGCTCGAAGAGGCGCCGTACGAGGTCGGGGCCGCCGCGGGCGGGCAGTGCGGGAACCTCGACGCGCAGCGGCAGCGGCTCGGCCGCGCGCTCGGGGCGGGCCTTGCACACGCCGCGCAGCGCGCTGGAGAAGACGTTGCTCAGCGCGACCGCGAGGAGGGACGAGGCCGCGTACGGGCGGTCGTTGACGTACTGCGCGAGTGCCGCGTCGGGGGCGCCGCCGCGGCCCTTGCCCTTGCCGCGCCTCACCAGCGCCACCGCGTCGACCTCCAGCAGCAGCGCCGCCGTGCAGCGCTGTTCCTCCGCCTCCGGGTAGAGCACGTGGGCCGTGCCGAAGGAGGTGGAGAACGCCTGCGCGTTGTCGGGATGCTTGTGCAGCAGGAAACCGAGGTCGGTCGCGGGCTGCTCGGGGGTACCGGTGGTGGTGATGGTCAGGAACATGCGGAGGGCCTCTCCGGCTGGGTGGACGTGACGGGGCGCCGTACGCGCGGGAGCCCCCGGGGCGGTTCCCCGAGGGCTCCGGCAGGACGACGGTCACACCATCGCACAGGGCGGGTGACCGGCGCCTTCGGATATGCGGCTGTTCGACGGGTGGTCTCAGGACAGTTGCGACTGGACCTGGGAGGAGATCAGCTCCAGGTGGTCCAGGTCGTCGAGGTCCAGGATCTGGAAGTAGATCCGCTGGGCGCCGGCCTCGGCGTACCGGCCGATCTTCTCGACGACCTCGGCCGGGGAGCCCGCGAGGCCGTTGACCTTCAGCTCCTCGACCTCGCGGCCGATCACGGCGGCGCGCCGGGCGACTTCGGCGTCGTCCTTGCCGACGCAGGCGACGAGGGCGTTGGAGTAGGTGAGGGCGTCGGCGCCGCGGCCGGCCTCCTCGGCGGCGGCCCGCACCCGCCCGAACTGCCGCTCGGTGTCCTCGATCGAGGCGAACGGCATGTTGAACTCGTCGGCGTACTGGCCGGCCAGTCGTGGCGTGCGGGTGGCGCCGTGGCCGCCGATGAGCACGGGCACCTTCGCCTGCGCGGGCTTGGGCAGCGCGGGCGAGTCGGTGAGGTCGTAGTACGTGCCGTGGAAGTCGAAGGTCTTGCCGGTCTCGGTGGCCCACAGACCGGTGACGATCGCCAGTTGCTCCTCCAGGCGGCCGAGCTTCTCCTTCGGGAAGGGGATGCCGTACGCCTTGTGCTCCTCCTCGAACCAGCCGGACCCCAGGCCCAGTTCGATGCGACCGCCCGACATCTGGTCGACCTGTGCGACCTGGATGGCGAGGACGCCGGGCAGCCGGAAGGTGCCGGCGGTCATGAGGGTGCCGAGGCGGATGCGCTTCGTCTCGCGGGCGAGACCCGCGAGGGTGATCCAGGCGTCGGTGGGGCCGGGGAGGCCGTCCACGGAGCCCATGCGGAGATAGTGGTCGCTGCGGAAGAAGGCGTCGAAGCCGAGATCCTCGGTGGCCTTGGCCACGGTGAGCAGAGTGTCGTAGGTGGCCCCCTGCTGGGGCTCGGTGAAGATACGGAGATCCATGTCTTCCATCCTGCCTGTTCGGCGCGGGTGTGCGGCACAGGCTCCCGCCGCGGCGCGCGGAGCGGGAGCGCGGAGCAGGAGCGCGGGCCGGCCTAGCCCGCCTCCCGCTCGGGTAACTCCGCGTCGCGGTCCGCCAGTTTGCGCAGCATCTCCAGGACGCGGTCCCGTGACTCGTCCGACGCGTCGATGACCTCCATGCACTGCCAGTACGTGGCCTCGTCGTCCGCGGCGCAGGCGACGCCCACGAGCGCGATGCCGGTCTCGCCGAGCAGGGTGCCCAGGCGCATCAGGGCCTGGCGGGCGTCGCCCAGTTCGGTGAGCTGGGCGGCGCGCAGTTCACCCGGGGCCAGGTCCGGGGTGTGCAGCAGGCCGCAGCCCCGGCCGGCCAGCTCGGTCAACCCGATGGCCTCGCCGCGCAGTTCGGGTGGCCCGTGGACCGCCAGCCGGCTGCCGATCGCCTGCGCCAGGGCCTGCACCTGCCACACCTCGGTCAGCACGTCCGGCACCTCGCCGCCGGCGGCCAGGGCACGCCCACTCGTCACGATGAGCCGCACAGCGTCCATGCGCTGCCCCCGTCTGTTTCCGACGCACCTGCGGCGCGTCCGCCCGAACTCCGTTGTCCACTACCCAGAGTGAAGGCGTGTGGGACGAAAAGCCAGAGGAAGGCGGAAATCTTCGGACAACAAACTGATATCTGGCCGGAATTTGACTGCGGAGAGTGATAGTGGAGTCGTTGACTCCTCCGTTCCCGGCTCCTCCGGTGCTCAGCCCTCCGGTGCTCGGCCCTCCGGTTCGCCCGGCACGGGGAATCTGGACTCGTTGCGCTCGATCTTCGCCTCCAGCGCGGCCGCCGGGTCGACGTCGAGCACCTCGCAGAACTGGAGCAGATACGCCAGGACGTCGGCGACCTCGTCCCGTACCCGGTGGGCGGTGTCCGGGTCGGTCATGACGCGGGCCGACTGCTCGGGAGTCAACCACTGGAAGATCTCGAGGAGTTCGGAGGCCTCCACACTGAGCGCGGCGGCCAGGTTCTTGGGGGTGTGGTACGGCTGCCAGTGCCGCGCGGCGGCGAACTCGGCGAGCCTGCGCCGCAGCGGGGCGAGGTCCTGGGGATGATCGGTCACGGGTTCAGGTGTACCACCGTGACGCCGGCCGCCCCGGCCGCCTCGGCCGTCCACGAGGCGTCAGCGACCGCTCCGACGAAGCGGATGTGCCCGCGGTCGCACATCCACGCCGCCAGCCGCAGCAGTTCGGCGCGCTGGCGCACGTCAAGCCCGCGGTCGAAGCCGTCGGCGAGCACGGTGAGCGTCTGGAGCGCCGCGGGCACCTCACCGGCCGGGTCGACCTCCAGCACCCCGGGTCCGGTGAACAGCACCAGGGCGAGGGCCAGGTAGCGCAGCTCGCCGTAGCCGAGGCGGTCGAAGCCGGTGCGGATGCCGTCGCCCCGGTCGAGGAGCGCGCGGACCACGCCGCCGACGTCGGGCTCGGCCAGGACGTCCTCGACCGGACCCGCGCATCCGGTGCGTACCGCCGCGACGAACTGCGCGTGCCGCCGACCGCACTCGGCGCGGGTGCGCCACAGGACGTCGGCGAGGTTGTCGCACCCGCCGAGCAGGCGCCCGGAGCCGGTGCGGACGGGTTCGCGCATCCGGCCGGGCCGCGGATCGCAGGCGAAGACGGAGCGCAGGGCCACCACCATCTGCTCGGCGGCGGCCAGCACCCTGCGCTGCCCGTCCGTCTTGCCGGCCACCCGCAGCGGGAGCAGCGGCGTGCCGAGCCGGTCGTCCGGCAGCGGGGCGCGGGTCACGGGCGCCGAACCGGCCGTGTGCCAGGCCGCCTGCACGGCGCGGCGGCCGGGGTCGCGCAGAGCCGTCTCCAGCAGGACGACGCCGTCCGCCGTCAGCCGCTCCCCCACGATGCGCAGTTCGGGCTCGGCCTGCACGGCGACGTCCAGGTGCACCGGTCCCCCGGCCCCGTCGGCCGTACAGCCGATGCGGAAACCCCGGCGGTGCTGGGCGTCGGGCCGGGCACGGTCGGGCACGCAGGCGACCGGGTCGGGGAAGACCGCGCCGAGTTCCGCGCCGCCGCCGAGCCGGGCCAGGGCGTCGTACGCCATGAGCGCACTGGTCTTGCCGCAGCCGCTGGGGCCGGCGAGCACGGTCAGCGGCCCGAGCCGCAGCACCGCGCGCCGGTGCCCGGCGAAGGCGGACAGCCTCAGCTCCGTGACACGGGGACGGTCCGGGAGCGGCATGCCGGACCCCGGTGACGGTGGTGACGGCGGTGACGCAGGTGACGCTGCCATATGCGGACCGTAGGACCCCGCGGGGCGGCGAACCGTTTTGCCCCGTCGGCTTTCCTACGATCGGGGGACCGCGCCGTCAGGGCCGGTGGGGACCGTCACACTCCGGGCACCCCCGCCGCGCCCTCCATCAGACCGTTCACCTCGGTGCCCGCCGGGGTGAGCAGGAAGACGTTCCGTTCCACCCGGTGCATCCCGCTGGCCAGGCCGAAGACCACGCCTGTACTGAAGTCCAGGACCCGCTTGGCGACATCGCCCTCGGCGCTGGTCAGGTCCAGGAGGACCGGAATGCCCGCCATCAGGATCTCGGCGACCTCGCGGGCGTCCGCGAACACGTTGACCCTCAGGACGACGAAACGGCGGCGCTGCTCCGTCTCCGCCTCCGGCATCGCCCGGTGGCCGACCGCCGACGGCCAGGCGTCGCGCCCGCGCAACGGAACGACCTGGGCGAGCCCTTCCCACTGTTCATCGGTGACGTCGTACCTGTTCACCGGCTCCCCCGTTTTCACTCGCCTTCATTGCCTGCACCAGCCAATTCTTACGCCAAGTCACCCGTTCGGCCCAACTGCGACACGGTTGGCGACGCTCCGTGTCCGGTGATTGTCCCGGCGGGGACCGGGTACTCAGCGACGGCTGCCGCGCCCGCGCGGGCGCCGTTGTCGCGCCGACGGACGTACGCCGACGCACGAGGTCACTGGGGCACGAGGACACGAAGGAGAGCCATGGGTGCGCTGGATCTGCCCGAGCCCGTCACGCGCGAAGGGGCGGCGCCGCCGGTCGACACCGCCGCGCTGCGGGCCGCGCTGCGCGAGCGGGTGGACGGTGAGGTCAGGTTCGACGCCGGGAGCCGGGCCGCGTACTCCACGGACGCGTCGAACTTCCGGCAGACGCCCCTCGGCGTGGTCGTCCCGTACACCCCGGAGGCCGGCGCGGAGGCGGTGGCCGTGGCACGGGAGTTCGGCGCACCCGTGCTGTCGCGGGGCGGCGGGACGAGCCTGGCCGGGCAGTGCACGGGCGCCGGTGTGGTCCTCGACTGGTCGAAGTACTGCACCCGGGTGGAGTCGTTGGACGCGGACGCGCGTACGTGTGTCGTGCAGCCCGGGATCGTGCTCGACGACCTGAACCGGCAGCTCGCACCGCAGGGTCTGCGCTACGGACCCGAGCCCGCCACGCACGCCAACTGCACGCTCGGCGGCATGATCGGCAACAACTCCTGCGGCGCCACCGCGCAGGCGCACGGGAAGGTCGTCGACAACATCGCCCGCCTGGAGGTGCTGCTCTACGACGGCACCCGCTTCTGGTGCGGGGAGACGGGCGACGAGGAGTACGCGGAGATCGAACGGCAGGGCGATCTGCGGGCGACCGTCTACCGGCGGCTGCGGGCGCTGCGCGACACCTACGCGGACGAGATCCGCCGCCGCTTCCCGGATATCCCGCGCCGGGTCTCCGGCTACAACCTGGACTCGCTGCTTCCGGAGTACGGCTTCGACGTGGCCGGGCTGCTGGTGGGCAGCGAGTCGACGCTGGTCACCGTCCTGCGGGCGGAGCTGGAGCTGGTGCCGGTGGTGAAGGAACGCTCCCTGCTGGTGCTGGGGTTCGACACCATCGACCAGGCCGCCGACACGGTGCCCGACATCCTGCCGCACGAGCCGATCGCGCTGGAGGGCGTCGACGCCCGCCTGGTCCGCGACGAGCGGATCAAGCACCTGAACCCGAAGGCGCTGGCCGAGATGCCCGAGGGCAACGCCTACCTGATGGTGCAGTTCGGCGGTGACACCGTCGAGGAGGCGGACACCCGGGCGCACCGGATGCTGGAGGCCCTGCACCGCTCCGAGCAGGACACCGACTGCGCGTTCCTGGACGATCCGGCGCACGAACAGGACCTGTGGCAGGTCCGCGAGTCCGGGCTCGGCGCCACCGCGCACATCCCCGGCAAGCCGGACACCTTCGAGGGCTGGGAGGACTCCGCGGTCTCCCCGCACAAGCTGGGCGACTATCTGCGGCGGCTGCGCGCGCTGTTCGAGGAGTTCGGCTACCTCAGCGACACCGGGCCCAGCCTGTACGGCCACTTCGGGCAGGGCTGTGTGCACACCCGGATCCCGTTCGACCTGTACACCGCGGACGGGGTGGCGGCGTACCGGAGGTTCATGGAGCGGGCGGCGGATCTCGTCGTCGAGTTCGGCGGCTCGCTCTCCGGTGAGCACGGGGACGGGCAGAGCCGGGGTGAGCTGCTGTCGCGGATGTTCGGGGACCGGCTCGTCGAGGCGTTCGGGCGGCTGAAGGCCGTATTCGACCCGCTGGACCGGATGAACCCGGGCAAGGTCGTCGCGCCGTACGGGCTGGACGACAACCTGCGCCTCGGCGGCGACTGGGCCCCGTTCGAGCCCCGTGACCTGCACTTCCGCTTCCCGCTCGACGAGGGCTCGTTCTCCAGGGCGGCCAACCGGTGCGTCGGCGTGGGCAAGTGCCGCCAGCACACCAGCGACGGCACGGTGATGTGTCCGTCGTACCAGGTGACGCGGGAGGAGGAGCACTCGACGCGGGGCCGGGCCAGGCTGCTGTTCGAGATGCTCGACGGGCACGGCGACGGCGCGATCCGGGACGGCTGGCGCTCGGAGGCGGTCAAGGACGCCCTCGATCTGTGCCTGGCCTGCAAGGGGTGCAAGAAGGACTGTCCGGCGGACGTGGACATGGCCACGTACAAGGCGGAGTTCCTGTCCCACCACTACGAGGGGCGGCCGTGGCGCAAGCCGCGCTCCGACTGGTCGATGGGCTGGCTGCCCGTGCTCGCCCGCGTCGTGGGCCGCACCCGGCTCGCGCCCGTCGTCAACGCGCTCAGTCACGCCCCGCTGCTGTCGAAGGCCGCGGTGCTGGTGGCGGGGGTGGCGGACCGGGAGGTGCCGCTGTTCGCGGAGCGGACCTTCGAGCAGTGGTTCGCGGACCACGAACCGGAGGGCGACGGACGGCGCGGCTCCGTGCTGCTGTGGCCGGACACCTTCACCAACCACTTCCACCCGCATGTCGGGCGGGCGGCGGTACGGGTGCTGGAGCACGCCGGCTGGCGGGTGGAGCTGCCGGAGGAGCCGTTGTGCTGCGGGCTGACCTGGATCTCCACCGGGCAGCTCGGCACGGCGGAGAAGGTCCTCGCCCGGACGGTGCGCGGCCTGGCCGCCCATGTGCGGGCGGGTGGCCTGGTCGTGGCGCTGGAGCCGAGCTGTACGGCGGTGTTCCGGTCGGACGCGGCGGAGCTGTTCCCCGGCGACCAGGACGTACTCCGGCTGGCCGAGCAGACGGTGACGCTGTCGGAGCTGCTCACCGGGCACTCCCCCGGCTACGAGCCGCCGCAGGTGCCCGAGCGGTCGGCGCGGGCGCTGGCCCAGGTGCACTGCCACCAGCACGCGGTGCTCGGCTGGGACGCCGACCGGGATCTGCTGCGCCGGGCCGGGGTGGACGCCGAGCGGCTGGACTCCGGCTGCTGCGGACTGGCCGGCAACTTCGGCTTCGAGCGCGGTCATCTGGACGTCAGCGAGGCGTGCGCGGAACGGGTGCTGCTGCCGCGGCTGCGGGACGAGGACGAGTCGACCGTCGTCCTCGCGGACGGCTTCAGTTGCCGCACCCAGATCCACGAGTTCGACAGCGGCGGCCACGAGGGCGTGCATCTGGCGGAGCTGCTGGCCTCGGCCCTGCCCGGCGCCACCGGCACCACTGGCACCACCGGCACCACCGGCACCACCGACGTGCCGGGCAGCGCGTACGGCACCGCGCCGGGCGCCCGGCCGGGCACTCCCGGGCGCGGGGCGCGGGCCCTGGCCCTGGCGGGCGCGGCGGTGGCCGCCGTCGGCATGTCGCTGGCCGCCGTCAGCGCGGCGGCGACGCTGGCGCGGAGCCTGCGCCGCCGCTGACGGGGCCCGTGATCGGACAGTTTGTCCCGGCGACACGCCGCCGAAGTGGCGATTCTGCCGGGACAGAGTGTCCAAACGCCTTCAGGTCCGTGCCGAGCTGTCCTGGCGGCTGGCCAGGGCCCAGATCACGAACACGTCGATCGCCATCATGATCACTGACCAGACGGGCGAGTACGGCAGGAACAGGAACTGGGCGATCAGGCTCAGCGAGGCGAGGACGATGCCCGCCATGCGCGCCCAGGTCATGTCCTTGAGCAGGCCGTATCCGGTGACGAACACGAGGGCGCCGAGGACGACGTGGACGATCCCCCAGCCGGTGAGGCTCATCTCGTAGACGTAGGTGCCGATACGGGCGTACACGTCGTCCTCGGCGATCGCCGCGATGCCCTGCAGGACGGCGAGGGCGCCGCTCAGCAGCAGCAGTACGCCCGCGAAGACGACACCGCTGGTCACCCAGCCGCTCGTGCGGTCGCCCGGGCGCTGGGCCCGTGGGCCGTCGCCGCCGTGGGACGGCCGGCCGGGAGTGGGTTCGGCGTGCTGGCTCATGAGCGGAGTCCTTTCTGTGTCCAGGTCGTTCCGAGCCTGCGGGTGGCCGCGCGCCCCGGCCACGCGGGCCCGCCGTACGGGTGAAAGGCGCCCTCGGCGTGCACATGCGGCCGGTCGCGGCCTCGCGTTGACTGAACCGGACCCGCGACCGCGCGCGACGGATCGCGGGAGGGAGTGGAGTGGACGAAGGAGGGCACGTGAGGAGTCGGCCGCCGCCCCGGCGAGGACCGCGCGGGCGGATTTCGTGACCGCGCCGGCGAACGCCGTCCCGGCCCGTGCCGAGCGGTCCCTGCGGCAGACCCTGCTCAGCCCCGGCTACCGGCGGCTGTTGCTGCTGTGCGTGCTCCTCGGCGTGCCCATCGCGCTGGCCTGCTTCTTCTTCGTCGGGCTCCAGCACGAGTTGCAGCACTGGGTGTGGACCTCGCTGCCCGAGGCGGCCGGCTACGACACTCCGCCCTGGTGGTGGCCGCTGCCCGCGCTGGTGCTGGCCGGGCTGATCCTGGCGCCGATCGTGACCCGGATGCCGGGCGGCGGCGGCCATCTGCCGGTGAACGGGCTCGGCGGAGCGCCCGTCGGACCCCGTGCGCTGCCTGGCGCGGTCCTCGCCGCGCTGGCCACGCTGCCGCTCGGCGTGGTACTGGGCCCCGAGGCGCCGCTGATGGCCGTCGGCAGCGGGCTCGCCCTGCTGGCGGTGCGGCGGGCGGGCGCGGGCGCGGACCAGCGGGCGGGCGCGATCCTCGCCACGGCCGGCTCCACCGCCGCGATCTCCACGATCCTCGGCGGTCCGGTGGTGGCGGCGGTGCTGCTCATCGAGGGGGCGGGGCTGGCAGGGGCCCAGATGGTCGCCCTGCTGCTGCCCTGTCTGCTGGCCAGCGCGACGGGCGCCCTGGTCTTCACCGGCTTCGGACAGTGGACCGGCCTCAAGATCGGCGCGCTCTCCCTCCAGGACGTGCCCCCGGCCGCCAACCCGGACGTGGGCGACTTCCTGTGGGGCCTGCCCACGGCCGCCCTGATCGCCGTACTGGTCACACTGGCCCGCGCGCTGGGCCGGCGCACCGTCACCTGGACGCGGCACCGCACGGCCGTCCGCACCGTCGTCTGCGCCACCGCGGTCGGCGTCTGCATCGCCGCGTACGCGCTGATCACCGGCCGCTCCCCGGCCGAGGCGGCGCTGTCCGGCCAGGCCACCCTCGCCCAGCTCGCCGCCCACCCGCACGCCTGGTCCGTGGGGGCGCTGGTCGCGCTCGTCGCGTGCAAAGGGCTGGCCTGGGGCATCGCGCTGGGCGGCCTGCGCGGCGGCCCGATCTTCCCGGCCGTGCTGCTGGGCGCGGCGACGGCCCTGGCCTGCTCGGGGCTGCCCGGCTTCGGCACGACCCCGGCCCTCGCCCTCGGCATCTCCGCCGCGGCGGCCGCGGTGACGGGGCTGCCGCTGGCCAGCGCGGTGCTGGCGGTGCTGCTGATGGGGCGGGACGCCCACGACCAGATGCCGCTGATCGTCATGGCGTCGGTCGTCGCCTTCGTCGTCGCCCAGTTGGTGCGCAGGCCCGACCCGGATGCGGGCCGGGCGTCGACGGAGGAGGCGGCGCGGTGACGGAGCGTCGGACCGCCGGATCCCGTACCGCCCGGAACACCCCCCGGAACACCGCCTGGAGCACCGCCTGGAACACCACCTGGAACACCGTCCGGCCCTGGATCCTCAGGACCGGGATCGCGGCGGCGGTGGTCGTGGCCTACTTCCTCCTCCCCCTCGACCACCTGGGTCCGCAACGCCCCGCACTGAGCTGGGTGCTGTTCGCCCTGCTGCTGACCGTCGTGGCCGTGCTGCTGCTCCGGCAGATCCGGCACGTGCTCCTCGACCGGCCGGACACCCGGCCCGGTGTGGTCATCTCCCTGCTGATCGTCCTGTCCGTGCACGTCTTCTCGGCGACGTACTACGCCCTCGCCAAGCAGCCGGGCGAGTTCGACGGCCTGCACACCCGCGTCGACGCGCTGTACTTCACCGTGGTCACGCTCGCCACCGTCGGGTACGGGGACATCACCCCGCGGGGCCAGGCCGCCCGGGTCGTGACCGTGCTGCAGATCACGTACAGCTTCGTGTTCCTCACGGCCGCCGCCACGGCGCTGACCACGCGGATGCGCGACAGGGTGGTCCGCAGGACCGAGCGGGGCCGGCGCCGCTGAGGCCGGGCCGACCGGGGCTTGAAGGTGCCGCCGCGTCACCTTCTAGCCTCGGTCGCAGACCCGTGGAGGAGCCCCATGACGCACGCGAACGACGGCACCCGGCGCATCGGCGAACTCGCCCGGGAGACCGGGCTGAGCATCCGCGCCCTGCGCCACTACGACCGGCTCGGCCTGCTCACCCCGTCCGCCCGCACCTGCGGCGGGCACCGCTGCTACGACGCCGCCGACGTCCGGCGCCTGCACCGCGTCCTGGCACTGCGCAGCTTCGGGCTCCCCCTGGCGCAGATCCGCGCGGTGCTGGACACCGAGCCGGACCACGACCCGGCGGAGCTGATCCGGCGGCAACTGGACGTGGTCGAGGAGCGGCTGCGGCAGACCGCGGAGCTGCGGCTGCGGCTGCTCGGGGTGCTGGACGCGCTCGACGCGCTCGATGCCCCGGCCGGGACCACGACCGAGGCCTACCTGGAAGTGATCGAGGAGATGACCGCCGTGGAACGACCCCTGACCCCCGAAGAGGTGGCCCGCCTGAGCGAGGCGCGGCGCCGCTACGCCGAGACCCTCACCGACGAGGAGTGCCGAGCCCTGCACCGCCGCCGCGCGGAGACCTTCGCCGCGCTGAGCGAGGACGACAGGCGGCGGCTGACGGAGCGGCGCCGGCGGCTGTTTCCGCAGCCCTGAGGCCTGTCCGGCGGACGGGCGGGGCGTCCGCCGGACCGGAGGCCCGCTTGTCACCACCCCCGTGGGAGCACTACTGTCGCCACGCCTTGGTGAACGGGAAATCCGGTGTGATGCCGGTGCGGCCCTCGCCACTGTGAATCGGGAAGTCCGGCTCCGGCCCTCACGGGCAGCCACTGGGTCCTTGTGACCCGGGAAGGCGGAGCACGGGCGGTGGTACCCGTAAGCCAGGAGACCGGCCAAGGCGCGTCGTCCATCCACGAGGTGCTGGAGAGGGTCTGCTGAGCCATGCACATTGCCGAGGGCTTTCTGCCACCGGCGCACGCGATCGCCTGGGGTGTCGCGTCCGCGCCGTTCGTCGTCCACGGAGTACGGTCACTCACCCGTGAGGTCAGGGAGCACCCGGAGAGCACGTTGCTCCTCGGCGCCTCCGGAGCCTTCACGTTCGTGCTGTCGGCCCTGAAACTGCCTTCCGTCACCGGGAGTTGTTCGCATCCCACCGGCACCGGTCTGGGTGCCATCCTCTTCCGGCCGCCGATCATGGCGGTACTGGGCACCATCACCCTGCTCTTCCAGGCGCTGCTGCTCGCGCACGGCGGGCTGACCACGCTCGGCGCCAACGTCTTCTCGATGGCGATCGTCGGCCCCTGGGCCGGATACGGGGTCTACAGACTGCTGCGCCGCTACGACGTGCCGCTCATGGTCACCGTGTTCTTCGGCGCGTTCGTCGCCGACCTGTCCACCTACTGCGTCACCAGCGTGCAGTTGGCGCTGGCCTTCCCGGACCCGAGCAGCGGTTTCCTGGGCGCGCTCGGCAAGTTCGGGTCCATCTTCGCGGTCACGCAGATCCCGCTCGCGGTGAGCGAGGGCCTGCTCACGGTGGTCGTGATGCGACTCCTCGTGCAGTCCAGCAAGGGGGAACTGACCCGGCTGGGCATCCTGTTGACCAAGGCGGGCAAGGCCACGTCCGACGAGCGGGAGGCGGTGGCCCGGTGAAGCGCAACACGAAGATCAACGCCCTGCTGCTCCTCCTCGTGGCCGCGCTGGCGGTGCTGCCGCTGGCGCTGGGACTCGGCGACCACAAGGAGGAGCCGTTCGCCGGTGCCGACGCCGAGGCGGAGACGGCGATCACCGAGATCGAGCCGGACTACGAGCCGTGGTTCTCGCCACTGTACGAACCGCCGTCCGGGGAGATCGAGTCGGCGCTGTTCGCCCTTCAGGCCGCGCTCGGCGCCGGGGTGCTGGCCTACTACTTCGGCCTGCGCCGGGGCCGACGCCAGGGCGAGGAACGGGCGTTGACGACAGCACGGCGGGAAGCTCCCGCGGCAGCACGGCGGGAGGCTCCCGCGGCAACCCTGCGGGACGCCCCCGAAGGCGACTGAGTGCTGCCGATCGACGCGGCGGCGCACAGCAGTCGCTGGCGCCGCCGCCATCCCGTGGACAAGGCGGTGCTCGGGCTCGGCCTGACCGTGCTCGCGATCTCGCTGCCGCCCTGGCCTGGTGCGGCGCTGGTGCTGGTGACGGCGCTCACGGTGCTGCTCGGCCCGGCGGGCGTGCCCCGGCGCCGGCTGTGGCGGGCGTACCGGGTGCCGCTGGGGTTCTGCGTGACGGGGGCGCTGCCGCTGTTGGTGCAGGTGGGCGGCCCGGACGGATTCCTCTCGGTGGCCGACGGCGGTGCGGTGCGCGCCGGTGAGCTGCTGCTGCGTACCTCGGCGGCCTCGCTCGGGGTGCTGTTGTTCGCGTTCACCACGCCGATGTCCGACCTGCTGCCCCGGCTGGTGCGGGCCGGGGTGCCCGCGCCGGTCGTGGACGTGGCGCTGGTGACGTACCGGATGAGTTTCCTGCTGCTGGACTCGGTGCGCCGGATCCGTCAGGCGCAGGCCGCGCGGCTCGGGCACACCACCCGGGCGGCCACCTGGCGTTCGCTCGGCGGTCTCGGCGCCACGGCGTTCGTGCGGGCCTTCGACCGGGCGGCGCGGCTCCAGTCGGGGCTCGCCGGGCGCGGTTACGACGGCACCCTGCGGGTCCTGGTGCCCGAGGCCCGCGTCTCGGTGCCCTTCGCCGCGGCGAGCGTCGCGCTGCTGGCGGCGCTGGCCGCCCTCACCCTCGTACTGAAAGGACCGCTGTCGTGAGCGGACCGGCGCAGTCACCGGAACCGGCCCTGGTCGCCCTGCGGGGCGCGTCGTTCGCGTACGAGGAGGGTCCGGACGTGCTGGTGGGCCTGGACTTCGAGGTGCGCGAGGGACGCGCGCTGGCACTCCTCGGCCGCAACGGCAGTGGCAAGACCACGCTGATGCGGCTGCTCAGCGGCGGACTCAGGCCGCGCGCGGGGACGTTGACGCTCGGCGGGGAGCCGGTGACGTACGACCGCAAGGGGCTGACCCGGCTGCGAACCACGGTGCAACTGGTCGTGCAGGACCCGGACGACCAGCTCTTCGCGGCCTCGGTCGGCCAGGACGTGTCCTTCGGGCCGCTGAACCTGGGCCTGCCCGACGCGGAGGTCCGCTCCCGGGTCGGGGAGGCGCTCGCCGCGCTGGACATCGCCGCGCTGGCGGACCGGCCCACCCACATGCTGTCGTACGGGCAGCGCAAGCGGACGGCGATCGCCGGGGCCGTCGCGATGCGGCCGAGGGTGCTGATCCTCGACGAGCCGACCGCCGGGCTCGACCCGGACGGCCAGGAGCGGCTGCTCACCACCCTGGACGGGCTGCGCGCGGGCGGCACCACGGTGGTGATGGCCACCCATGACGTCGACCTCGCGCTGCGCTGGTCGGACGACGCGGCACTGCTCACCCCGGACGGTGTGCGCACCGGTCCGACCGCCCCGACGCTGGCCCGCACGGAGCTGCTGCGGCAGGCGGGGCTGCGGCTGCCCTGGGGTGTCGCGGCGGCCGGACTGCTCCGTACGCGGGGGCTGTTGGCGGACTCGGCGCCGGGCCCGCGCACGGCGGAGGAACTGGCGGCGCTGGCGGCGATGGCCACGCCGACCGACTGACGGGTCAGTTCACCGAGTCGCTGTACTCCGCGTCCCGGACCTCGGTCGCGTTCTCCTCGTCGTTCCGCTGGGTGCGGGTGCGGCGGCCCGGCAGGACGGCGAGGACGATCAGGGTGCCGGCGGCCATGATGATGCCGCCGACGAGGCTGGTCGTCGAGACGCCGTGGGCGAAGGCCTGGTGGACGGCGTCGGCGAGGGCCTGGGCCTGCCGGGGTCCGGCGTCCGGGCTGGTCGCGAGCCGCTCGGCGACGGCCAGCCCGCCGCCCACGGAGTCCTGGGCGGTGTCCAGCGCGGCGGCCGGAAGCCGGTCGCCCACCAAGCCGGCGAGTTCGTCGCGGTAGGCGGTGCCGAGCAGCGAGCCCAGTACGGCGATGCCCAGCGAGCCGCCGAGTTCCAGCGCGGTGTCGTTGGCGCCGCCGCCGACGCCGAGTTCGTTCTCCGGGAAGGAGCCCATGATGGTGTCGGTGGCCGGGGAGACGCTGAGGCCGATGGCGAGGCCGAGCAGCAGCATCGGGGCCAGGAAGTCGGCGTACGTGGAGTCCTTCTCGATGAGGACCAGCAGGAAGACACCGACGGTGCCGATCGCCATGCCGGAGCCGACCATGGCCTTCACGCCCAGCTTCGGGGTGAGCCGCCCGGTCACCGCGGCGCCGACGAACACGGCCCCGGCCAGCGGCAGCAGTCGTACGCCGGTCTCCAGCGCGCCGTAGCCGAGCACGAACTGCAGGAACTGCGTGGCGTAGTAGATGGCGCCGTAGGTGCCGAAGAAGAAGAACAGCACCGCCAGCATCGAGCCGCTGAAGGGCCGCAGCAGGAACCTGCGCACGTTCAGCATGGGGTGCGGGTGGCGCAACTCCCAGACGACGAAGGCGACGAGCCCGGCCGCGGCGACGACGGCGGCGACGACCGGCCCGGCACCCCAGCCGAAGTGCGGGCCCTCGATGGTCGCGTAGACCAGGCTGCCGACGGAGACGATGGAGAGCAGGCCGCCGACGTAGTCGATGCGGCCCATGCCGGAAGCCTTGGACGGCGGTACGAGGAGCAGTGCGCCGATGACGGCGACGACCGCGACGGGGACGTTGACCAGGAAGGTCGACCCCCAGGCGTGGTCTTCGAGGAGCCAGCCGGCGACCAGCGGCCCGACGGCGATGGCGAGTCCTGAGGTGGCGGTCCAGGCCGTGATCGCACGGGCCCGCTCACCCTTCGGGAAGACCGCGACCAGCAGGGACAGCGTGGCCGGCATGACGACGGCGGCACCGACGCCCATGACCGCCCGCGCCGCGATGACCAGCCCCGTCTCGTGGACCAGGCTGCCCATCACCGAACCGCCCGCGAAGATCACCAGGCCGGTGACCAGGGCGCCGCGGCGGCTGTACTTGTCGCCGATCGCGCCGAGCACCAGCATCAGCGCGGCGTACGGGACGGTGTAGCCGTCGATGACCCACTGCAGGTCGCTGCTGCTCAGGCCCAGGTCGGCGGTCATGACCGGGGCGGCCACGATCAGGGACGTGTTCGCCATGACGACGATCAGCAGGCTCAGGCAGAGCACGAGGAGAGCCCACCAGCGCCGGGCGTAGGGCCCGGACATCTTGTCGACGGGGGTGGTGGCCAGTAGGGGCATGGAGGCTCCCGGGGAAACGAGCGCGGGCAGGTTAATTGCCCATAGATGAGCAGACAAGTGTCAGAGTAATTTGTTGCACAGCGGTGTGCAAATACGACGCACCGGGGGAGGAAACCCAGAGGTGGGAGGGGTGACGAGGCGGGGAGTCGGCGAGGCGGAACGAACCGCGAGCGGGTCGCCTACTCGCTCGGGACGGACTCCGCGGCCGCGGCGGGACGGACGTCCCCGACCACCGCGCGGGCCCGCCGCTCCGGTACGCCGGCCGCGATGAGCGCGGCAACGGCGGTGCGGGTGCCGTCGTCTGCCAGCGCAGCGGTGTTGACCTGCTCCAGCAGCGCGACGATCATCGCCTCGAGCCCGGCGCTCAGCACGGCGGGCGGCAGATGGGCGGGGAAGACCCCGTCCCGCTGGCCACGCTCCAGGATGGCGGTGACCTCGGCGCGGGCAGGGGCCAGGATCTCGGCGACGCGCTCCACGCCCAGATCGTGCCGGGCCAGGGCCAGCAGCATCCGGTAGCGGTCACCCACGGGCCACATCAGCAGCGTGAAGTGCGCGAGCGCCCGGTCGGCCGGTTCACCCGGCGCCGCCGCGTCGGCCATCGCGCCGCGCAGCACCTCGGACGCCTCCTCCGCGAGGGCCTCGAGCAACGCCGCGCGCCCCGGGAAGTGACCGAAAAGGGTACGCCGTACGACGCCCGCCGCCCTGGCCAGTTCCTCCAGCGTGGTGTCCGGGTTCCGCCCCAGCTCCCGGCGGGCGGTGGCCAGGATCCGCGCCCGGTTGGACCGCGCGTTGCGTCGCTGCGGCTCACGGGCGACGGGCTTGGTCACGGGAACCTCAAGGGCGGGACAGTGCGGAGCGGGTGGCGTGCGGGCCTCCATTCTGGCACGGAGGGTGCGCGATGCCCGACCGGTGACGTGCCCTCGTCCTCCCTGGGGAGGAGTGGGCGCCTCGTCTCGTGCGGGCGCACGAGGGCGAAGTGACGGCAGGCGCACGACGCCCGGAGGGGCCGCCGCCCGCGAGCCTTGGAAGGTACCCAAGATCGGATGCGGAGATCCCAGACACGTGGCTACCTTCCTGTATCGCATGGGCCGTGCCGCCTTCGGGCGGCGCCGACTCGTGGCACTGCTGTGGGCGGTGATCCTCGGCGCGGCCGGGGCCGGCGCGCTCACGGCGCCGGCCGCCGGCGACGGCGACACGTCCTTCATGCCCGGCATCGAGGCGCAGCGGGCCTTCGACCTGATCGGGGAGCGCTTCCCGGGCTCCGACGCCGACGGGGCGAACGCACGGGTCGTGTTCATCGCCCCCGACGGCGAGAAGGTGACCGCCGCCGACCGCCGCTCGGCCATCGACGCGTTCGTGGCGGACGTCGGCGACGGGCCGCAGGTCGCCACCGCCGTGAACCCCTTCACGGCCGACGCGGTGAGCGAGGACGCCTCCACGGCGTACGCCACCGTGACCTACAAGGTCAAGGCCGACGACCTGACCGACGCGGGCCGGACCGGACTGGAGGAGGCCGTCGACGAGGCCCGCGACTCCGGCCTCACGGTGGAGGTCGGCGGCAGCGCCCTCGCCTCCCAGCCGGCCGCCGGGGGCGCGGCGGAGGCGATCGGCATCGGGCTCGCCGCCGTCGTTCTGCTGATCACGTTCGGCTCCCTGGCAGCGGCCGGGCTCCCGCTGCTCACCGCGGTGATCGGTGTCGGTATCAGCATGTGCGGGATCCTGGCGCTCGGCAGCGCGCTGGGGCTGTCCATGACGACCGGCACGCTCGCCTCGATGCTCGGCCTCGCCGTCGGTATCGACTACGCGCTGTTCGTGGTCTCCCGCTACCGGGAGGAGCGGGAGAACGGCCACGAGGCACGGGAGGCGGCCGGTCTGGCGGTCGGTACGGCCGGTTCCGCGGTGGTCTTCGCCGGTGCCACCGTCGTCATCGCGTTGGCCGGACTCTCCGTCGTCGGCGTGCCGATGCTGACGAAGATGGGCCTGTGTGCCGCGGGTGCGGTCGTCGTGGGCGTCCTGGTGGCGCTGACCCTGGTGCCCGCCCTGCTCGGGATGTGGCCGAACGCCGTCCTGTCCCGCAAGACACGAAAGCCCCATAAGGCGTTGACGTCCCGTAAGGCATTGACGTCCCGTAAGACGCGGAAGGCCCGTAAGGCAGGGAAGCGGGGCACCGGCGTCTCCGGTGAGCGCCGGACCGGTGGCGCGGACAACGGCGGCACCCGGTGGGCCCGGTTCGTGCTGCGCCGTCCCGTGACCGTGCTGCTGGCCTGCGTGGCAGGCCTGGGCGTACTCGCGCTGCCCGCCGCCGACCTGCAACTGGGCATGCCGGGCGACGAGGCCAAGCCGGTCTCGACGACGGAACGGCGCGCCTACGACGCGCTCGCCGACGGTTTCGGCCCCGGTTTCAACGGCCCGCTGACCATCGTCGCGGACGTCGCGGACGCCTCCGATCCCGAGGGGGCCGCGTCGGTGATCGCCGCGCGGATCGGGGACACGGAGGGTGTCGTGTCCGTCTCCCCGCCCCGGTTCAACGCCGACGGCGACACCGCGCTCTTCTCGGCGGTCCCGGCCACCGCTCCGAACGACGAGCGCACCAAGGACCTCGTGCAGACCATCCGGGCGGAGCGCCCCGGTCTGGAGAGCGACACGGGCGCGGTCTTCGAGGTGACCGGCAGCACGGCGATGAACATCGACGTCGCCCAGGCGCTCCAGGACGCCCTCGTGCCCTACCTCGCCGTGATCGTGCTCCTCTCCCTCGCCCTGCTGATGCTGGTCTTCCGGTCCGTACTGGTGCCGGTCAAGGCCGCCTTCGGGTTCCTGCTGTCGGTACTGGCGTCGCTTGGCGTGGTGGTGGCGGTCTTCCAGTGGGGCTGGGGCGCCGGGCTGCTGGGCGTCGAGCAGACCGGTCCGATCATGAGCCTGATGCCGATCTTCCTGGTGGGCATCGTCTTCGGCCTGGCCATGGACTACGAGGTCTTCCTGCTGTCCCGCACCAGGGAGGCGTACGTCCGTGGTGAGCGGCCCGCGCAGGCGGTCGTCAGCGGTTTCCGGCACAGTGCCCGCGTGGTCGCCGCCGCCGCGGTGATCATGATCGCGGTGTTCTCGGGTTTCGTCGGTTCCGGCGAGTCCATGATCAAGACCATTGGTTTCGGCCTGGCCGTCGCTGTGCTCTTCGACGCGTTCGTCGTCCGGATGGCTCTGGTGCCCGCCGTCCTCGCCCTGCTCGGGGACAGGGCGTGGTGGCTGCCCCGATGGCTCGACAGGCTGCTGCCCCACGTCGACGTCGAGGGCGCCGGGCTCACCGAGCAGGCGCTGCCCGTCCCGGGGCCCGCAGCCGGGGACACCCGGCCGCACGCAACGGTCCGCACCTGACCCGGCTCGACACCCGGCGGGCCGTGGAACCGTGTCCGACGGCTTCACGGCCCGCGTCTGTCACGATGTCACCCCAGCCCACTCGGAGAAGCGCGCGATGAGCACACCCTGGCAGCGCCGGGCGGCGAGCCGTCCCCGGACCACCGAGGCCGTCACCGTCGCGACCGTCCTCGCGCTGGCCCTCTCCGGCTGCTTCCTCTCCTACGGGGTGATGTCGGGGCCGCCGCCGCTGTGGCCCGGCATCACCCTGTCCGCGCTCGCCTGCGCGGCACTGCCCCGGCGCCGCAGCGCGCCCTTCCGGGTGCTGGCGGTGACCGCGCTGTGCGTGGTGGCCGTGTCCGCGCTGGGCCACCTCATCACGGCGATGACCATGGCCCCCCTCATGGTCGCGCAGTACTCCGCCAGTCTGCGCGCCGAGCGCCGGGCGGCCTGGTACGGAGCGCTGGTGGTCACCGTGGCCCTGGTCGGCTCCGGTCTCTTCCACACCGAGCTGCGGCACCAGTGGCTGATCGGTCTGGTCAATCCGGCGGCCTGGGTCCCGTTGTCCGCGGCCCTCGGCAGCTACGTACGCGTCCGCCGCGAGTACGCCGCCGCCCGCACCGAACACATGGCCCGCGAACGCGAGGAGGAAGCCCGGCACCGCGTCGTCCAGGAACGGATGCGCATCGCCCGCGAACTCCACGACGTCGTCGCCCACCACCTCACCCTGGCCAACGCCCAGGCGGGAACCGCCACCCACCTCGCCCGGTCGGCCCCCGATCAGGCGTACGAGATCCTGAGCAGACTGTCGGAGACCACCGCCGCGGCCCTGCGTGAACTCAAGTCCACCGTCGGCCTGCTGCGCCAGGACACCGACAGCGAAGACGGGCTGGCCCCCGCGCCGGGCCTGGACCGGCTGCCCGACCTGGTGGCCGCCTGCGCGGCGGCCGACCTTGCCGTCACCGTCACCGTGGAGGGGGACCCGCAACCGCTCACGCCGGGGCTCGACCTGACGGCGTACCGCATCGTCCAGGAAGCCCTCACCAACGTCACCAAGCACGCCGGTTCCCGCACCGCGAGGGTCCGGCTCGCCCACACCCCCCACTTCCTGACCCTCACGGTCACCAACGACACCGGCACCGCCCGCCCCACGCTCCCGCCCGGACCCGACCACGGCTTCGGGCTCCTCGGCATGCGCGAGCGCGCCCTCGCCGCCGGGGGCAGCCTTCACGCCGGGCCCCGCCCGGAAGGCGGCTTCGAAGTCTCCTGCACCCTCCCCCTTCACGGCCACGACGAAAGCACGGCCCCATGACCATCCGCGTCCTGCTCGCCGACGACCAGGCACTGTTGCGAGCCACCTTCCGCATCCTGATCGACTCGGACCCCGGCATGACCGTCGTCGCGGAGGCCACCGACGGTCAGGCGGCGATCGACCTCACCCGCGCCCATGAGCCGGACGTGGTCCTCATGGACATCCGCATGCCCGGCACCGACGGCCTGACCGCGACCTCCGACATCTGCTCCCAACCCGAGCTGACGGCCACCCGCGTCCTGATCCTCACCACGTTCGAGAACGACCAGAACGTCGCCAAGGCCCTGCGCGCCGGCGCCAGTGGCTTCCTCGGCAAGGACGTGAGCCCGGACGTTCTGCTGACCGGCATCCGCACCGTGGCCGCCGGCGAGTCCCTGCTCTCCCCCACGGCGACCCGGGCCCTCATCACCCGTTTCCTCGCCACCCCCGACAGCGGTGCCCCACTCGCCCCGCCCGAACGGCTCGCCACCCTCACCGAGCGCGAACGCGAGGTCATGTCCATGGCCGCCCACGGCGGGTCCAACGCCGATATCGCGACCCAGCTCGTGGTCAGCCCCCTGACCGTGCGCAGCCACATCCAGCGCGCCATGACCAAACTCCACGCACGCGACCGGGCCCAGCTCGTCGTCATCGCCTACCAGAGCGGCCTGGTGCAGCCGCCCCCACGGGGTGACGCCTGACGGGCCGTCGCGCACTCGGCCCACACCGTCTTGCCGGGGCCGAGGCGGTCGCGTACGCCCCAGTCCACGGCGAGCGTGTCGACGAGAAGCAGGCCGCGGCCTCCGTCCTCCTCCGGGTCGGGCGCCGACCGCACCGGCCGCGCGGGATGGGTGTCGGTCACCTCGATCCGGACGACGCCCCGGCCCTCGTCGTTGCGCAGGAACAGCGCGAAGTCCCGTCCCGGGACGCGGCCGTGAAGAACGGCGTTCGAAGCGAGTTCCGCGACGACCAGGACAGCCGTGTCGTGCGCATCGGTGCCGTGCGGGTGGCCCCACTCGGTGAGTTGATGCGCGGCAAGCAGCCGGGCCAGGCGCGCACCACGCCGGGTGGCGGAGAAGCGCTGGGCGAAGGTACGGGCCTGCGTGGGGCTTTGTGTGCGTGGGGCTGACATGACGGCCACCCTGCTGGGAGGCGGGAGCCCATCGGCAGGTCCGTCGCCGATACAGATCACGCTGTACTGATTCACGCACTGGACCGGGGCGGTCGCTGTACGTGACGATACGGTCCGACGGCACAGGGGAAGGCGGCTGCGATGGCGACGGACAATGGCGGAGGCGGCACCTGTGAACCGGAGTTCTCGGACAGTCTGAAGACGTTCGGCGCGGTCCTCAAGGCTCTGCGGGAGGAATCCCGCCTGACGCAGGAGCAGTTCGCCCCGCTGGTGCGCTACTCGGTCGCGTACATCGCCAAGATCGAACAGGGCAAGCGATTCCCGCCACGGGACCTGCTGGACCGGTCGGAGGAGGCCCTGGGCGCGGTCGCGGGGCGGGTGCTGGGGGCGGCGGCGAAGAGTCTGACCCGGAAGGCGGGGCTGGCGTCCTGGTTCCGGCAGTGGGCGGGGATCGAGGAGGAGGCAATCTCGCTGTATGCGTATGAGAGCCGTGTCACTCCGGGGTTGTTGCAGCCCGAACCCTACATTCGCGCCCTCTTCGACCGGTACCTCCCTCCCCTCACTGAGGAGCAGTACGAACGACAAGTGGCAGCACGGTTGGCCAGACAGCAGCTTCTCGTCGAACGCCCCAACACGACGTTCAGCTTCGTCATCGAACAAGCGTTGCTGGAGCGTCGCATGGGAGGGACTGCCGTAACGAAGGCCCTCCTCGACCACCTGATCGCAGTCGGCCAATACCGCAACGTAGAGCTCCAGGTCATGCCCCTACTCCAAGAGGAACACTCCGGCTTTGAGGGCGAGATGTACCTCGCCGAGACGGTCGATCACCGCTGGGTCGGTTACGTTGAGGGTCACGGCACCAGCATGCTCATCAGCGACCCGAAATCGGTAAGTCTCATGCTCCAACGCTATGGCAAGATGCGCTCGCAGGGTGCGACACGAAGTCGCTCCGGGTAAGTAAGTGCAGTTGAGTGATGGGGAGTTGGTGAAGCTGGACTTCGGGCCTGTGTCCGGGCCCGTTCCCG
>NZ_JAGMUO010000129.1 GCF_019049325.1 Streptomyces sp. AC512_CC834
GCGCCGACCAGCTCACCGGCACGATCCAGAACGACGTGCTGAAGGAGTACATCGCGCGCGGGACGTACATCTTCCCGCCCAAGCCGTCGCTGCGGCTGATCGCGGACATCTTCAAGTACTGCCGGGCCGAGATCCCGAAGTGGAACACCATCTCGATCTCCGGCTACCACATGGCCGAGGCGGGCGCGTCTCCCGCGCAGGAGATCGCGTTCACGCTCGC
>NZ_JAGMUO010000130.1:0-45112 GCF_019049325.1 Streptomyces sp. AC512_CC834
CGCCCAGTCCGAGTGCGAGTCCGGAGACGTTGCCCAGCAGTGCCGAGTCCGCGCCCGCCGAGCAGCCGCAGGCGCAGCCGTCGGCCACCCAGGAGCCGGAGAAGGACGACGGAGGCGGCGGGGACAAGGGCGGCGGGGAGTCCAAGAAACCCGCCAAGCCGGCCGTGAAGCCGGTGGTCCCCGCCCAGAACATCCTGCTGCGGAACACCACCAGTGACATGTGCGCCGAACTCCCCGGGCGGGAGAAGGGCGTTGCCGACGGACCCGTCCAGCAGGCCGTCTGCGACGACACCGACGGCGACAACCAGATCTGGGACCTTGAGGTGAAGTACGAGAAGGGCGGGCCCGGCGGGGCGCCGCTCTTCCAGATCCGCAACATCAAGGACAAGTTCTGCATGGACCTGCCCTACCACGGTGCCGCTGCCGTGGGGACGCCCGTCACCGAGTTCACCTGCGACAGCACCACCGCGAGCGACAACCAGCTCTGGTGGGTCGACAAGCAGGAGAGCGGGGACTACTGGATCCGCAACTTCTCCAGCAACCAGAAGTGCCTCGGCGTGGAGGGCGCGAACGGCGGCGCCCTCTTCTCCAAGATGGTGCTCGACAACTGCAGCAACGTCGGCGACCAGGAGTGGAAGATCATCCACCCGAAGAAGGGCTGACGGCTCAGGCGGTCCCGGCGGTCCCGGCGGTCACCAGCCGCCTTCCCCCGGGACCAGTCTCCCGGCCTTGCGGTACTCACGGCGGGCGCCCTCGAGGAGGTCGTCCGCCGTCACCGTTCCCCCGCGTCCGGCGGCGAGATAGGCGGCGGTGACCACCGCGCTGCGGATCGAACCGCCGGCCAGCTCGAAGTTCCGGGCCAGCGGCTCCGGGTCGATGCCCTCGACGGAGGGGACGTGCGACAGTCCGTGCCGCCACAGCGCCAGCCGCTGCCCGGCGTCCGGGAAGGGGAAGTCCACCACCAGGTCGAGGCGCCGGGTGAACGCCTCGTCGATGTTGGCCCGCAGGTTGGTGGTGAGCAGGGCGATGCCGTTGAAGGACTCCAGCCGCTGGAGCAGGTAGGCGCTCTCCATGTTGGCGTACTTGTCGTGCGCGTCCTTGACCTCGGAGCGCTTGCCGAAGACGGCGTCGGCCTCGTCGAAGAGGAGCACGGCGTCGGTGCGGTCGGCCTCCGTGAAGATCCGCTCCAGGTTCTTCTCGGTCTCGCCGACGTACTTGTCCACGACCGACGACAACTGGACCACGTACAGGTCGAGGCCCAGGTCGGCGGCGACGACCTCCGCCGACAGGGTCTTGCCGGTGCCGGACTCGCCCGCGAACAGGCCGAGGACGCCCCGGCCGCGCCCGCCGCCCGCGCTGAGCCGCCATTCGCCGAGGACCTGGTCGCGGTGGCGGGCGCGCAGGGCGAGTTCGCGCAGTTGGGTGAGGGGCTTGTCGGGCAGGACCAGGTCCGTCCAGTCCACGTCGGGCCGGATCCGCCGGGCGTGGCTCTCCAGGCCGGAGGCGGACTGCCGGCGGGCGGCGAGCCGGACGTGGTCGGCGGTGAGCGGGGTGCCTTCGAAGGCGGCGAGGGATCGGGCGCCGTGCGCGGCCCGCTGGATGCGGTCGCCGCCGAGCCGGTACGGGGCGACGGCGCTGGCCAGGTCGAACCCGTCGGCCTCGGCACCCAGCGCGGCCCGCCAGGCGGCCGCGCCGCCGGCCAGGCGACCCGGTGCGTCCAGGACCAGCGGGTCGGCCGGGGACCACTGCGGGTCGTAGGGGCGGGGGTCGGTCATCAGCACGGTGACGTCCGTCGCCGCGGTCAGTTGCCGCACCAGGGGCCCCGGCTTCTCGGGCAGGCCCGACACCACGACCGCCCGGCCGCTGAGCCGGGCCTCGCGCAGCAGCTCGGGGACGTGGTCCTCGGGCCCGGTGCAGCGCAGCGCGTCGGTCTTCGCGGCGTCCAGCACGGAGGCCAGGACGGCGAGGCCGTCGCCCTCGCGCGGTTCGCGCAGGTAGGCGGTGAGCGGACCGTCGTGCAGCCGGGCGGCCAGCCGGCGTACGAACCCGTCGGCGTCGCCGGCCCCGGAGGCGGGCAGCGGGTCCGGCATCGGGACCAGCAGGCCGAGGAGTGCGGCGTCCGGGGTGTCGTCGCCGAGCAGGTGGCCGATCAGCCGGTCCGGGACCCGCAGGGAACGGGTGAGGAAGGGGCGCTCGGGCTCCTCCACCTCCAGCAGGCCGAGGGCGCGCAGCGGCGCGGAGGCGTGGAACCGGGAGCGGGCCGCCGCCAGGTGCGCGGGCACCCCGCACAGTTCGAGGGCGAGGTCCACGGTGGCGCGACGGCGGCTCACGTCGTTGTTGAGGTAGCCGTAGAGCGGCTCGAAGGTGCGGTCGACGTCGGGGGCGAGGGCCATGAGCAGGACGGCGCGGTCCAGCTCCGTCAACTGCCCCGTCCGTCCGGCCAGCCGCGCCAGCCGGTCCCCGGGTCCTGCCGGGCCGTCGACGGAGACCGGCAGGGCGGCCCCGGGGTCGTCGCCCGACTGCCAGGTGCGCAGCAGGTGCTGGACGGCCTCGTCGGACAGGTACAGGCCGCGCAGCGGGTCGTCGGCCGTGGGGTCGTCGGTGCTGCGGTGCTCGACCAGCGCGGTCACCCGTTCCCGCAGGACGGTGAGTCGCGCGAGCAGCACCCGGGCGGGATCGTCGTACGGGCCGGGCGTGCCGGACACGGGGGCGCCGGGTGCGTCGGGGGCGGCGGCCGGCGGCGTCTCGGCGTAGAAGGCGTTCACTGTCGGCCCGTACGGCGGTCGGTCGCGTCCTTGCGGCCCAGCGCCTTCCTGCGGGCGGCGCGGGCCGCCGCCACCTGGTGCGGCCGGTGGGAACGTCCGGTGGACATCGGCGGGTCGCCCTCCAGGCCGCCCACCAGGACCGTCGCGCCCTCGGTGACCGGGGGTCCGGCCTCGTAGTCGGGGAAGGCCGGGAAGGGCACGGTGACCACCAGGTCGAGGGACGGCTTCAGCTCGCCGCCCAGGGCGGACCAGATCTCGGCGAGGGAACGGGACTCGGTGTGGACGCCGGCGACGGTCAGCGGCACCGACAGGCCCAGCGCGCCCAGCGACTCGGGGAGTTCGGAGGGCGCCAGCGCCTCGTGGGGCAGCAGCGTCGCCAGTACGGCCGACAGCAGCCGGTGTTCGTCCTGCGGGGTCTTCGTCCAGGCCGTCACCAGGTACGACAGCCGGAACCAGCGGGGCGGCCGGCGGCGCTTGACGACGACGTCGTCCTGGTCGCGCACCGGCATCTGGCCGCGCTGGCGACGGCCCACGTCCTCACGGATGTCGTACAGGTAGCTGTTGACCACGGGGGCGTTGCGCCGGGCCGCCCAGTCACGGGTGGGTGCCTCGAAGGCCACGTCGATGCCCGAGCCCGTCAGCGCCCCGCTCTTGAGAAGGGATTTGAGGACTTCGTCCACCTCGTGGATCACGCTCGCGCTCCCGCCCTGCCCGCACTCGAGTCCGTACGGCCCGTCAACTGCCGTCGTCTGCCACATCTGATACCGATCGTGCCCCGGGGGTCGTCCCGCGCGCACGCGCACCGGGGACGACGGCCGGGCAGAACACCCTGCCCGGCCGGTCCAAAGGGTCCGCTTTCGATTGCCCGTTCGGTCAGATGTAGCCTTCCCTGAGGGCATAGGCCACGGCGTGGGCGCGGTTGCGCAGATGCAGCCGCGTGGTGAGTCCGTGCATCACGTTCTTGACGGTGCGTTCGGAGTAGGACAACTTGCCGGCGATCTCTCCGGTGTCGAGACCCTCGGCGACCAGCCGCAGGACGTCCACCTCTCGGGGTGCGAGGCCCAGCGAAGGCGCGCCGGGGCGGCCCGCCGCGCCCCGGTGCAGGGTGCCCACCTGGCTGATGAGCCGGCCCAACAGGTCCGCGGGCAGGTCGCCGTCGCCGCGGGAGGCGGCCAGTACCGCCTGCACAAGACGGTGGGCGGTGGCCTCCTGCCGCCAGACGATGGCGCCGACGCCGCACTCGACGACGTCGAGCAGTTCACTCTCCCGGATCGCGCCGATCACGAGCACGGCACGCGAGCCCTCGCTGCGCACGATCCGGCGCAGCCGGGTGAGCGCCGCGTCGTCGAGCGCGTCCTCGATGAGGAGGGCCACCGTGCCGGGGCCCGACTCCTCACGCAGGTCGATCTCCGGGTGCCGGCGCAACTGGCTGACCGCGCCCTCGCGGCTGATCGGGTCCGGAGCGGTCACCGCCACCGGGACACGCCGGTCGGCGACGCCGGCGACTCCGCCGGAGCCGCGGGTGGATGTGGTGGTGTTCGTGGTGGTGTTCCGGGGTGAGTTGAGCAACCGTTTCCCCCCTGTTCACGAGCCCGCCGCCCAGCACAGGCCGGTAGCGGATGTGCATGTTCCACACTTATGTGACTGCTGGGACTTCGCAATCGTGGAGCACCACGAGGCACACCACGAGACCGGCGAGCCGGTCCACGCGGCCGTGCGTCACCGTGACCCGCGCCACTTCGCACCACCCTTCAGCGCACTCGTTCGTCTCACACACCGGGGGAGCACCATCCACCACAGGAGGCACCGATGACCGGACCGCTCCGTGAACGCGACGAGGCCCACGCGCTGCTCGCCGCCGAGATCGAGCGCGCACGGGCCGGCACCGGCCGCCTCGTCCTGCTGCGCGGCGCCAGCGGCACCGGACGCACCGCCGTGCTGGAGACCGCCGCCCGGCACGCCGCGGACCGCGGGCTGCGGGTGCTGCGCGCACGCTGCTCGCCCGAGGACACCGGGGTGCCCTTCGCCACGGTCCTCCAGCTCCTGGGTCCGGTACCGGAGTTCACGGACACGGCGCCCGGCGGCGACGACCGGGGCAGCGCGGCCCGGCTGTGGCGGCTGCTGCGCTCGTACGCGGACGAGGGCCCGCTGCTGGTGGCCGTCGACGACGTGCACCTCGCCGACGACTCCTCGCGCCGCTGGCTGGTGGAGGCGGCCCGGCGCGTCGACCGATTACCGCTCCTGCTGGTCGCCACCGAACGCAGCCAGTACGACATCGACCCGCGGCCCGCCGGACTCACCCAGGCGCTGTCGCCCTCCCTCGTGCGCACCCACACCCTGGCCCCGCTCAGCGACACGGCGGCGGCCGGGCTGGTCCTCGCCGCCTTCCCCGGCGCGAGTGCGCGGTGGACGGCCCAGTGCGTGCGGGCCGGTGCGGGCAGCCCGTTGCTGCTGCACGCCCTGCTGGACGACCTCGGCGGCACCCCGCACCCCGACGGCATCCCCCCGGTGCCCGAGACCTGCGCCGCGCTGTACCCCGGGTCCTATCCGGCCGCCGTCTCCTGGTGGCTGAACAGCGTCGGTCCCGCGACGGCCGACGTCGCCCGCTGCCTCGCGGCCCTGGAGCAGGCCTGGCCCGCGGCCCCGCCGCCGCGCCGGGGCGAGCCTCGGCATGCCCTCCCGCACCCTCGGACACCGCAGTTCGGCATCCCGATCCCGCGCCGGCAGACCCACGAGACACCGGCGGCGCGGACCCGCCGCCCGGTGAACATCGCCCCGGGCTGCCGGGACGTGTGGAGCGCGGACACGGGGCGCGAGGCCTTCGATCCTGGGCACGAGGGGGAGTTCGGGGACGGGGTCGGGGAGCGCGGAGACGGCGGGCGGGACCCGCAGGCTCCGCCGCCGTACGCGCGCATGGCGGGCTTCCCGGCGTACGGGGGCGGGCCGGATTTCCGCGCGGAGTCTCCGGAGTACGGCGAGCACGGCGAGCACGGGCAGTACGGCCAGTACGGCGAGTACGGCCCCTACCCGCACCCCGCCGAATCCCTGCACCCCGCCGGATACCCGGATCCCGCCGCATACCCGCACCTCGCCGGATTCGCCGACGAGGCGCGGTACCCGTCGTACCCGGACCCCTTCCCGTACGACGGCCCGCAGGAGCCCGTGCACGGCGCCGCCGCCCATGGCCGTACCGATCCGCCCGCGCACGCGCCCGACCGGACGACGCAGTGGCGTACCCCCTCCCCTCCGTCATCCTCCCCCTCCCCTCCCTTCCCTCCCTCCGGGGCCACCGACCCGGTCGACGTGCTCGCCGAGGCGGCCGGGGCCGATCCCGCGCGGGTCGCCGGCTGGCTCGCCGCCATGACGCGGCTCGGTCTGCTGCGCACCGACGCGGGCGGCCGCCCCCGCTACGCCCACCCGCTGCTGCGCGACGCCGTGCTGAGCGGCTGGCCCCGGTCGCGCCGGGACGCCGTGCACCGGGCGGCGGCGGAGGCGATGCTGCGCCGCGGCGACCGGGTCGAGGCGGTCGCCCGGCATCTGCTGCACACCCCGGCCGTCCGCCGGACCTGGGCGCTGCGCGTCCTGCGGGACGCCGTGACGGTGGCCGTGCACGACGCCAGGCCCGCCGACGCGGTCGGCTACCTGCGCCGGGCGCTGGACGAGCCGCTGCCCGACGACCTCCGCCAGCGGCTGCTGACCGAACTGGGCTCCCTGGAGTACGCGTCGGCCGACACCCCGGCGGCCATCGCGCGGCTGGCCGAGGCCCAGCACCTGCCGGCCGAGCCCCGCAACCGGGTGCGTACGGCCGTCGCCCTCGGCACCGCCCTGGCCGGGCGCGGCGAGATCCGTACGGCGATGGAGGTGCTGCGCCGCACGGAGGGCCGGCTGTCCGGCCACCCGGGCCTGGCCCGCACCGTGCAGACCGCCACCGCGCTGCTGTCCGACCAGGACCTGGCGACCCGGCAGGAGGTGTACCGGTGGCTGGCCGAGACCGGCGAGAACTCCCCCGACATGGTGGGCACCGCCGGACAGGCCCTGCTCGTGCGGTACGCGGCGACGGCGGCGCTGGTCTCCGCCGAGGAGGCCATGACCCGGGTACGGAAGCTGCTCGCGCAGCCCACCGACCCGCTCGCCGAGCCCTTCCTGCTGGGCACGGCCGCCGCGGTCGCCCAGTGGGCCGACGAACTCGACGAGGCGGACCGGCTCGTGGAACGCGGCCTGGCCGGACAGCACCCCTCCCTGCTGCACCCGATGCAGCACGCGCTGCTCAACACCCGCGCCGACATCGCCGCCGCCCGCGGCGACCACGCCCTGCTGCTCTCCCCCGTCCCCGGTCCCGGCACCGGCCCCTCCAACCGGGACGCCCACGCCCTGATGGCCCTCGTCCACACCGGCCGCACCGACGAGGCACAGCGCTTCGCCGACCGGTTCGACCTGCGCGAGGTGCCGGAGAACTGGGAGCTGAACCGCTACCTGTACGCGCGGGGCGTGTCGCGTGCCGCCACCGGCGACCTGGCGGGAGCGCTCCACGACTTCCTGGAGTGCGGGCGGCGCCAGGCGGCCCGCGAGGTGGTCAGCCCGGTCGTCACCCCGTGGCGGACGGCGGTCGCGGAGTGCCGGCTGGCGCTGGGCGGCGGTCCGGAGGCGCTGGCCCTGGCGACGGAGGAACTGCGGCTGGCCAGGGTGTGGAACACCCCGCGCACCGTGGGCCGCGCCCTGCGCGTGCTGGGCACCGCGACCGGCGGGCGACGCGGTCTCGAGCTGGCCGAGGAGGCCGTACGGACCCTGCGGGACGCGCCCGCCGACACCGACATGGAGCTGATACCGGCGCTGCTCGCCCAGGGCCGCCAGCTGCTGGCCGCCGGTGAACGCGGACGCGCCCGCGGCCGGCTGCGCGAGGCCGCCGAACTCGCCGAACGCAAGGGCGCCCTGCGCTGGCTCGCCCTGGCCGGGCAGGCCCTGCGCGAGGGCGGCGCGCGCGGCTCGGCGGCGTCCCGGACCGGCGCCGGGGCGCTGACCGGCAGCGAGCGCCGGATCGCCGAACTGGCCGCCGACGGCCGCACGAACACCGAGATCGCCGATCTGCTGCACCTCGCCCGGCGCACCGTGGAGACCCACCTGACCAGCACCTACCGCAAGTTGCGGATTCGGCGCAGAACGGAACTGCCGGGCGCGCTGGACGGCGGTGGCCGCCGGGAACGCGAGCGGGACCGGGACCAGGACAGGCCCCGGGACCGGCCCCGGGACGCGCACCCCAACCCGCAGAGCTGACGTCCGGCGACGACTGCCCGACGCCTTCTCACTGCCCGACGCCCGCTCACTGCCCGACGCCCGCTCACAGGGCGCGCCTTCTCACAGGGCGCGCAGCAGCCGTCCGATCTCCAGCTGCCCGGTCTCCAGCGGGTCGCCGTCCTCGGCGTTCCACAGGCAGTTCTGCAGCACGCGGCCGAGGGACCAGGCGCGGGCCCGCTCCCGGTCCAGTCCGAGGACCTCGGTCATGGCGTCGAAGCGCCACCGCGTCTCGGCCGGGTCGTAGCGGTTGTCGAGCGCGGGCAGCAGGTCGAACCCGGGGTCACCGGCCAGCGGCTTGGGGTCGATGGCGAGCCAGGGGGCGCGGTCGGAGGCGAGGACGTTGTCGTAGTGCAGGTCCCAGTGCAGCAGCCGGTCACCCGGCTCGCCGGCGACCTCGCGCACGGCGGCGGCGCAGTCCGCGACCAGCCGCCGGTCCGCCGGGTCCGCGATGCGCTCCAGCGTCGCGGGCGTCCGCTCCAGCATGCCCCGCGCGATGTCCCCGAGCCGGCGCACGCCGGGCGGCGCAGGGGTCGCGGTGAGGTGGGCCAGCAGCCGGGCGATGACGAGGACGGCCTCGCGGGAGTCCGCCACGTCGCTGAGCATGCGGCCGGCGTCCAGGCGCTCCAGGAGCATGGTGCCGGTGGCCGCGTCGTGATCGAGCAGCCGCACCGCGCCGTCCCCGTCCCACACCCGCAGCGCGAGGGGCTCGCCCTCGGTCTCCCGGTCGAGGATCTGGAGCTTCAGCACGGCCCCGCTGCCGTCGCGGCGCACGACCGGCAGCACCAGCGCCGCCCACCCGTGCATCGACGGCCCGTCGAGCCGCAGCTCCCACCGCTGAAGGAAGCCGGCCGCCAGCGCGGGCAGCCCGTCGACGAAGACGCGCCCCGCCTCCCCGTTGTACTTCGCCTGCGCGGCGGCGAGTGCGTCCGGAACGTCGATCACGCCGCCCGACGCTACCGGCCCGGGCTGCGGTGGTCACGCGGGTTTCGGGACTCGGCGGGCGGCGGGGCCGCTGCCCCCTCGGGCGACAGTTCCGACGCCGGGCGGTCGGCCGGGGTGCCGTGCTTGGGGGCCTTGGCCGTCACCATCAGGCCCGCGACCAGGGCCGCCAGCAGCATGATGCCGGCGGCCACCCAGATGGCGACCGTGTAGCCGTGGACGATGCCCTCCCGGACGATCAGCTCCCGCTGGGAGGGGTCGGTGAGGTGGGCGGTGATCCAGGAGGCGCTGGTGCTGGTCGCGATGGTGTTGAGCAGCGCCGTGCCGATCGAGCCGCCCACCTGCTGCGAGGTGTTGACCGTCGCGGAGGTCACGCCGGAGTCCTTGGGGGCGACCCCGGCGGTGGCTGTGGAGAACACCGGCATGAAGGTCAGGCCCATGCCGAGGCCCATCAGGAGCAGCGCGGGCAGGATCTCGGCGGTGTAGTCCGAGTGCACGGTCATCCGGGTCAGGAGCACCATGCCGCCGGAGGCGAGGAGCATGCCGGGCACCATCAGCATGCGCGGGCCCACGTGCGGCAGCAGCCGGGCCGAGATCTGCGTCGAGCCGATGACGATCGCGGCGGTCAGCGGCAGGAACGCCAGACCGGTCCGCACGGGGGAGTAGCCCAGGATGACCTGGAGGTAGTAGGTCATGAACAGGAACAGCCCGAACATGCCGATGACCGCCAGCATCATCGTCAGGAAGCAGCCGGCGCGGTTGCGCTCCCGGATGACGTGTAGCGGCAGCAGCGGCGTCGGCGCGCGGGTCTGCCACCACACGAAGGTGGCCAGGAGGACCACGGCCAGGACGAACAGGGCCAGCACCAGCGGGTCGGTCCAGCCTCGGGGCTGCGCCTCGCTGAAGCCGTAGACGAGGGCGACGAGACCGCCGCAGCCGAGGATCACGCCGGGCACGTCGAGGCGGGCACCGGTGTGGCCGGGGCGGTCGTGCAGCAGGACGAACGCGCCGACCACGGCGACGATCGCGATGGGGATGTTGACGTACAGGCACCAGCGCCAGTTCAGGTACTCGGTGAGCACGCCGCCGACGATGAAACCGACCGCGGCCCCGCTGCCGGCCAGCGCGCCGTAGATGCCGAAGGCCTTCCCGCGTTCCTTCGGGTCGGTGAAGGTGGTCGTCAGCAGCGACAGCGCGGACGGTGCGAGGACGGCGGCGAAGACGCCCTGGAGGGCGCGGGCGCCGAACAGCATCGCCGACGTGGTGGCGGCGCCGCCGATCGCGGAGGCGGCGGCGAAGCCGATCAGCCCGATGACGAAGGTGCGTTTGCGTCCCGCCAGGTCCGCGACCCGGCCGCCGAGCAGCAGCAGACCGCCGAACGCGAGGGTGTACGCGGTGATCACCCACTGGCGGTTGGCGTCGGAGATGTCCAGGTCGCGCTGCGCGGAGGGCAGCGCGATGTTCACGATCGTCGCGTCGAGGACGACCATCAGCTGGGCGAGGGCGATCACGACCAGCCCCCACCAGCGGCGGGGATCGGCCTCCGCGGGCGCGGCGGGTCCACCTGTCCGACCTGTCCGGGAGCCACTCATCTGGCCAGAAGACCATGAATAGGGACGTATCGCATCCCGCCCCGCACGCCGGCGCCGCCTGCCGGCGGTCAGGGCTCCAGGACCACCTTTCCGGTCGTCTCCCGGTTCTCCAGCGCGCGGTGCGCGGCGGCGGCCCCGGCCAGCGGGAAGCGTTGCACGGCCGGGACGAGCCGGCCCTCGGCGGCCTCCCCGAGGGCGCGCAGTTCGAGGGCGCGCGCGGGGTTGGCGCCGCCGGCCCGCTCCATCATCACCGGGCCCAGCACCCGTTGGGAGACCCCCTCGACGAGGTAGGGGGTGCCGTCGTGCAGGCCCTTGGCCGACCAGCCGAAGACCAGGTGCCGGCCGCCCGGCCCGAGCAGGGCGACGGCCTCGCGTGCCACGTCCCCGCCGACGCCGTCGAAGACGACGTCGGCGGCCTCGCCGCCCAGGTGGGCGCGGACCTTCGCCGGCCACTCGGGGTCCGTGTAGTCGACGGCGAGGTCGGCGCCGTTCGCGGCGACGCGGGCGACCTTCTCCGGGCCGCCGGCGAGGCCGACCACCCTGGCTCCGGCGTTCTTGGCGTACTGCACCAGCAGCGTGCCGATGCCGCCGGCCGCGGCCGGGATCACGGCCACGGAGCCGGGGCCGAGGTCGGCGAACTGCACGATCCCCATCGTCGTACGCCCCGTGCCGACCATGGCGACGGCCTCGGCGAAGTCCAGCCGGGCGGGGATCTCGTGCAGGCGGGCGAGGTCGGCGACGGCGAGTTCGGCGTAGCCCCCGGGCGCGAAGCCGAGGTGGGCGACGACGCGACGGCCCAGCAGGCTCTCGGGCGTGCCCTCCCCGAGGGCGTCGACGACGCCGGCGACCTCGCGGCCGGGGATCGTGGGCAGGTCGGGGAGGGCGGGCGTCGGGCCCTGGACGCCCTCGCGCAGGGCGGTGTCCAGGAGGTGGACGCCCGCCGCGCGGACGGCGATCCGGACCTGGCCCGGGCCGGGCGCCGGGTCCTCCACCTCGTCCAGGACGAGGTTCTCGGCCGGGCCGAAGGCGTGCAGACGGATGGCGTGCATGACGGTCCCCCAGGGGAAGAGTCGAAGGCATGACCACGGGTGTGGTCGCCCGGTACCCCTTCACCCAACGACCTCAAGCATGCTTGAGGTCAAGTTCCCGTCGGCCGAGAGCGAGCGAGACCGCCGTCAGGGCGCTGTTGAAGGAGACCTCGGAGAGCAGACCGGGTGCGGCGACCTGGTCACCGGCGAGGTAGACACCGTCGCCGCGGTCGACGGCGGGCCGGTCGCGCCAGGTGGTGCCGGGCAGGTCGACGGCGCCGGTCCGGCCGTTCGCCACCGCCTCGCGCCGCCAGGTCAGCCGCTCGCGCCAGCCGGGGAAGCCGAGGTCGAGCAGCTCCTCGGCCCGGGCGGTGCCGTCGGCCTTCGACTCGTCGGGCGCGAGGGGGATCTGCCCCTGGATCAGCTGCTCGCCCGCCGGAGCCAGGGTGCGGTCCTGCGCGGTGAACCGTTCGATCCAGCCGGGCGCGTCCAGGTCCGAGACCGCGAAGGCGTCACCGCGCCGGGTCCGCACCGCCAGGTCGACGAGGGCGGTGCGACCGCTCGGCCAGGTCAGCGAGGAGTCGTCCAGCAGACGGCGCGCCGCGCCGAGGGACGTGGCGACGACGACGGGCGTCTCGGTGGGCAGCGCGTCGACGCGGGAGAGCGTCTCCACCCGGACCCCGAGATTCCAGGCCAGCGCGGCCATCCGGTCCACGACCCCGGCCCAGCCGCCGCGCGGATAGTGCGCCTCGGGTGGCAGCTTGGCGGCCCGGCGCAGCCGCTCCTGCACGAAGGCGGCGGACAACGACTCCGGGTCGTGGTGGAACAGGGCGACGGCGCAGTAGTGGGCGGCGGCCCGAGCCCCCTCCTCACCGGCGATCCCGGTCGCCCAGGTCAGGAAGTCGATGTCGACGGGCGCCGGTCCGACGCCCCGGCGCAGCAGTTTCAGCATGGCGAAGGGCGGGGTGCGGCGCAGCGCTCCCTTGTGGCGCAGCCGCAGCCGGGCCGCTTCCAGCGGCGGGATGGGCGCGAGCGGGCCGATCAGGTCCCGCTGCCGCAGCCAAGCCCAGTGCGGGCCGCCGTTGTAGAGGGCGTGCGGGCCGTCGTTGGTCCGGTAGGGGCCTTCGGCCGTCCGGGCGCGTCCGCCGAGCGTGTGATGGGACTCGTGGACGGTGACCCTGGCGCCTGCCTCGGCGGCGGTGATGGCCGCGGTCAGTCCGGCGAAGCCGCCGCCGATGACGGTGATGCGATGCATGGCTCGGGTTCTCCCTCGGGTCGGGGGTCGCCTGCGCGGCGCCTGTCTGCCCGTACGACGACCGAGGGGGTGCCGTGTGTGACATCCGGCCGGAAGTAGAGAGGTTCGCGCAGGTCGGCGAGGTTGTCAGTGGCGGGGTGCAGCATGGGGGCATGGCGAGGAGAGCGGCGGGCGGCGGCGGCACGGGTACGGGCAGGGGCACGGGTGCGGCTGCGGGTGCGGCGAAGGTGCGGGCGGCACGACGCCCGGAGCTGCGGCTGCCGCACCTCACGCCGTACGAGGACGACGACGGACTGGAGCCGGACGGGGACTACGACGCGCTGGACTTCCGGGAGGCGGACCTCACCGGCCAGGACGGCGCGGGCGCCCGCTTCATGGACTGCGCGCTGACGGGCTGCGCACTGGACGAGACGTCGCTGCGCGCTGCCCGGCTGCTCGACACGCGCCTCACCGGCGTCCGGGGCGTCGGCACGAACCTCGCGGGGGCGACCCTGCGCGACGTCGAGCTGCTCGACGCCAGGCTCGGCGGCACCCAGCTGCACGGCGCCGTTCTGGAACGGGTCCTGATCCGCGGCGGCAAGATCGACTACCTCAACCTGCGCCGGTCCCGGCTCAAGGACGTCGTCTTCGAGAGCTGCGTCCTGGTCGAGCCGGACTTCGGGGGCGCCCGCCTGGAGCGGGTCGAGTTCGTGGACTGCGCCCTGAAGGAGGCGGACCTCAGCGCCGCCACCCTCACCGACGTCGACCTGCGCGGCGCCGCCCCGCTGGAACTGGCCCGGGGCGTGGACCGCCTCTCGGGTGCGGTGATCAGCCCGGCCCAGCTCCTCGACCTGGCACCGGTGCTGGCGGCGGAGCTGGGGGTACGGGTGGTGGCGGAGTAGGTCTCCCCGGGCGCCTGCGGTCACAGCTCCGCCGCCGCGTCCGTACGCCACGCCCTAGCGGCTCCTCCGGGAGGTCGGTGGTCAGTCCCCGCCGTACTGGGGCGGGGCTTGGTGGGGTTCTTTCTCCCCGAGTTCATTTCTTGGTAAGGCACCGACGGCACCGCGACCTCAGAACGTGGGTTGCGGTGCCGTAAGGGTTGGTAGAGGTCAACACTTCGGCCGATTCTGTTCGTGTGGCGCTCATATGGGCGGGGCGTGAGCACTTGCTGGGGGAGTGTTCACGGTTTCCGGGGGTGTGGTGGGGCGGTGGGGGTACAAGTGGTCCTTAAAAATATGAATTGCTCCCTTGGGTCACCGGGTCCCACGGTCGCGATCTAGCGTGAGTCGTGACGGATCGAACGAACGCGTGGCGTGACTGTCTGTCAGTTGTCCGGTGTTGTCCGGACGGTCGGGCTGGTTGGCACGGGTAGGGCGTCGCGGTACGACACGGGACGACGGAGGGGTGCGGCATGACAGCGGTGGACGGCGAGGCGGTACGGCCTGTGGAGGCCGCGAGTGAGGCGGACGAGCCGGGGTGGGAGGTGGATCCGGACGACGAATGGGGCGTCGCGGTCATCACCACGGTGGGGCGGCAGTTGAAGCTGCGGCGCGAGGCCGCGGGCATGCGGGCCGGCGAGTTCGGGGCGGCGGTGGGTTACGGGGAGGACCTCGTCTACAAGGTCGAGGGCGGCAGGCGGATCCCCCGCCAGGAGTACCTGGACAGGGCCGACGAGGTACTCAACGCGGGTGGCCTCATCGCGGCGGCCTGGGAGGACGTGAAAAAGGTCCGGTACCCGAAGAGGGTGCGGGAGCTGGGGAAGTTGGAGGGCAAGGCGGTCGAGATCGGCCTGTACGAGTGCAACATCATCCCCGGTTTGTTGCAGACGTCGGAGCATGTGCGGATCCTGATCGAGGCGGCCCAGCCGCCGTACTCACCGGACGACGTCGACCGCATGGTTGCCGCTCGACTGGCCCGGCAGTCGGTGTTCGAACGCAACCCCGCCCCGTCCATCCACTTCGTGGTGGAAGAGGCGCCACTGCGTCGACGGGTTGGGGGCACAATGGGGTGGCAACAGCAGCTCGAACACTTGCTGAAGGTGGGGCGATTGAGCAGCGTCACGCTTCAGGTCATGCCGACCAACACGGAAGCTCACCCAGGCTTGGACGGCAGGATCGAGTTGCTGAAGTTCCCGGACGGTACGGCTGTGGGGCGCGCCGACGGCCTGTTCAGCGGACGGCCCGTCGCTGACCTGAAGCAACTCCGCATTCTGGAGTTGCAGTACGGAACCATCCGGGCGCAGGCACTCCCACCTCGGGAGTCGCTGGCCTTCATCGAGAGATTGCGGGGAGAGACATGATGCGCAAGGCCTCCGCCGGGGATGCCTCCGAACTGGCGTGGTTCAAGAGCAGCTACAGCGGCGGTACCAACGGCGAGTCCTGCGTTGAGTGCGCCGTCACCCCTGGCACCATCCACGTCCGCGACTCCAAGATCGTCGAGAGCCCTCGGCTGGCGCTCACGACTGCTGCGTGGGCGGACTTCGTGGCGTACGCCTCGGCACGCTGACGCTTCAACGGAGCGGCCGTCCCAGGCGATCCCTGGGCGGCCGCTGATCACGCTGGGCGGAGTCGCCGGGACGCTCACGGCACCCGAGGGAAGCGGGCCTGGAGGGACCAGATCGCCGGGTTGTCCGCCAGGTCGTCGTGCAGGTCGGTGAGGTCGGCGAGCAGGTCGTGCAGGAAGTCCCGGGCCTCTCGGCGCAGTTCGGTGTGGGAGAAGGACAGCGGGGGTTCGTCCGCCGGCAGCCACTCCGCCTCGATGTCGACCCAGCCGAAGCGGCGCTCGAAGAGCAGGCGGTCCGTGGACTCGGTGAAGTCCAGCTCGGCCCGCTGCGGCCGGGCGGCCCGGGAGCCCGCCGGGTCCCGGTCGACCTGCTCCACGATGTCGCACAGTGCCCAGGCGAAGTCGAGCACCGGCACCCATCCCCAGCCTGTGGACAGCTCTCGGTCCGTCTTGGTGTCGGCCAGGTACACGTCCCCGCAGAACAGGTCGTGCCGCAGGGCGCGGACGTCCGCGCGGCGGTAGTCCGTCTGCGGCGGGTCCGGGAAGCGGGTGGAGAGGGCGTAGCCGATGTCGAGCACGCAGGTGATGGTGTCACGGCCGTGGAATCGCCCGTCGTCCGCCACTCGTCCACAACTCGCCCACCACTCGCCCACCACTCGCCCACCACTCGTGCGTCACGGTGGCGGACGAAGCAGACGGAGCAACTGCCTTTCAGGCACTGCGTTTTCCCCGGGACACCCCGGGTCCCTATCCTCGTGCGCACGGGGTCGCCAGGAACGAGGGAGCACACGCATGAACGGGTTGGAGCCGGGCGATCCCGAACGGATCGGCAGGTACCGGTTGCTCGGCAGACTCGGTGAGGGCGGCATGGGCCGGGTGTACCTGGCGCGCTCCGACCGGGGCCGGACGGTGGCTGTCAAGACCGTCCGGGAGGAACTGGCCCGGATGCCGGACTTCCGGCGGCGCTTCGCGCAGGAGGTGAAGGCCGCGCAGCGGGTCGGCGGTGAGTGGACCGCGCCCGTGCTGGACGCCGACACCGCGGCGTCGACTCCCTGGGTCGCCACCGGCTACGTCGCCGGGCCCTCGCTCGCCGAGGTCGTCGATCGGCAGTACGGGCCGCTGCCCCCCGCCACTCTGCGGGTGCTGGCGGCGGGTCTCGTGCGGGCGCTGCAGACCATCCACGGCGCCGGTCTCGTGCACCGCGACCTCAAGCCCTCCAACGTCCTGGTGACGATCGACGGCCCCCGCGTCATCGACTTCGGCATCGCCCGCGCCCTGGACGCGTCCACGCAGTCCGCCGAGGGGCTCACCAAGGCCGGCGCCGTCGTGGGGTCGCCCGGCTTCATGTCCCCCGAGCAGGTGCGCGGCGAGAAGGTGTCGTACGCGAGTGACGTCTTCTGCCTCGGCGCGGTGCTGGCCTACGCCGCGACGGGCCGGATGCCCTTCGGTACCGACGAGGGCGGGATGCACTCGCTGCTCTTCCGCATCGCGACCGAGGAGGCGGATCTGACCGGGGTGCCGGACTCCTGGCAGGGCGTCGTCGCGGCCTGCCTGGTGAAGGATGCCGAGAAACGACCCGCCCCCGACGAGCTGCTGACGTCGATCGAGGAGACGGCAGACGCGGACGCCGCGCCGGGCGGCGCGTGGCTGCCCGGCGAGGTGCTGGCGGAGCTGGGCCGGCACGCCGTACAGCTCCTGGACAGCGAGGACCCGGAGGACCGGGTTCCGGTCGGGGCGCCCGTCGCGGGCTTCGGCCCGCCGCCCGCCCCGTACAGTCCGTCGACGCCTGCGTGGCAGAGCGCCTCTCCGTTCGCGGCGGGGCCGGGCGTCGCCCAGCCGTCGCCGTACTCCACCCCGCCCCCTGGACCGGGCCCCGCCACCCCCTCGCCATACGCCCCGGAGCCCGCGCGCCCGGTGAAGTCGCTCGCCACGGCGCTGAACGTCTTCCTCGTTCTGTTCGCGGTGCTGGTACTGGGCCAGTTCAACATCCTCATGGAGGTCTACACCCAGCTCGACGGCCGCCCCGGTGCGTCGCCCACCAGCGGCATCGACGACTTCGATTCGCTGCGGAGCCTGGCTCTCGTGGTCGAGGTCCTGGGGGTGCTGATGAACATCGTGCTGGCGGTCCTGTGGGCGTGCTGGTTCCGCCGCATACGGCAGAACGCCGAGCCCTTCGCGCCGGGCGGCATCCGCTACAGCCCCGGCCTGGCGGCCGGGTCCTGGTTCATCCCGGTCGTCAACCTGTTCATGCCGAAGCAGATCGCCAACGACATCTGGACGGCCTCGACCGGCCGTCCGGCGGGTGCCGGACGGTGGCTGGTGCACACCTGGTGGTGGCTCTGGCTCGCCCAGCTCGCGACGGACCTGAGCTCCTACAAGAGCTGGGACGAGGCGAAGACCGTCGCGGGCGCCAAGGAGATCCTCCTCAACGCCCAGTCCGCCAACGTTGTCGCCGTCGCGAGCACCGTGTTCGCCGTGCTCTTCGTCTCCCGGCTCACCTCGCTCCAGCGCAAGCGCGTCACCGAAACCGCCTGAGCGCCACGCGGACGCGGGCGGGGACGCGGACGCGGACGCGGTCAGCCGGGCGAGGTGGCGCGGCGGACCGCGTCGCGGAGCAGGGCGCGACGGCGCTCGTGCACCTGCGCGGGCTCGTCGGCGGTCGCCGCGTAGACGTTGCTGACCGGTGACCAGGCCATCGACATGGCGATGACGACGGCCAGCACGTCGAACGGATCCCCCGGCCGCACCCGCCCCGCCGCCTGGGCCTCGGCGATGGCGCGCAGCTTTGCGTCGTCGCGGCGGTCGGCGTCGTCGACCAGGTGCCCCGCCGGACGCCGCTCCAGTCGCGCCCAGGTGGCCAGCCGGATGAGGTCGGGGCGGCGCAGATACTCGTCGTAGAGGCGCACGGCCCAGTCCGCGAGGTCGTCGGCGTCAATTGGCACGACGTTGACGATGCGGTCCAGCGACGCGAAGAAGATCGCGTCGAACAGCCCCTCCTTGTTGCCGAAGTAGGCGTAGAGCTGCGCCTTGTTGGTGCGCGCGGCGGCCACGATCCGCTCGATCCGCGCCCCGGCGATCCCGTGTTCGGCGAACTCCCGGGTCGCGACGTCGAGTATGCGCCGGTGTGTGGCGGCTCCGCGTGAGGTCAGGGGCTGGTCGGGCATGCCCGCAGGGTACCGAACAGAACAGTTGGTTTGCCTTTCACGGCATCCGCGCTACGCTCGGAACAGGAATAGACCGAACAGTCTGTCTGAAAGAGCGGGGAGAGCCATGAGGACCACTGCGGGCTGGCAGGCGCAGCGCACGGAAGAGCACACGGACACCGCGGCCGCGGCGACGACGCTGCGGCGGACGCCGCTGAAACGGCGCGACCTGCGCCCCGACGACCTCGCCGTCCGGGTGGACTACTGCGGCGTCTGTCACACGGACCTGCACGCCATCCGCGCCCACGACACCGACGGCGGCCCGGACCCGCTCGTCCCGGGCCACGAGTTCACGGGCGTGGTGACCGGGACCGGGGCCGAGGTCACCGGCTTCCGCGTCGGCGACCCGGTCGCGGTCGGCAACATCGTCGACTCCTGCGGCGAGTGCGCCATGTGCCGGGCCGGCCAGGAGAACTTCTGCCACACCTTCCCGACCCTGACCTACGGCGGCACCGACCGCGTCGACGGATCGACCACCCTCGGGGCCTACTCCCGCGAGTACGTACTCCGCGAGCGGTTCGCGTACGCGCTCCCCGCCGGTCTGGACCCGGCGGCCGCGGCACCGCTGCTGTGCGCCGGGATCACCGTCTGGGAGCCCCTGCGCGCCCTCGGCGCCGGACCCGGCACCCGCGTCGCCGTGGCCGGTCTCGGCGGCCTTGGCCACCTCGCCGTGAAGTTCGCCGTCGCGCTCGGCGCCGACACCTCGGTGATCAGCCGGTCGCCGGACAAGGCCGACGACGCCCGCCGCCTGGGCGCCCACGGACTCGTCGTCTCCACCGACCCGGAGCAGCTGGCCGCCGCCCGCGACCGGTTCGACATCGTCATCGACACCATCTCCGTCCCGCACGACCTCGGCCCCTACCTCGGCCTGGTCGCCATGGACGGCACGCTCAGCCAGCTCGGGTACCTCGGACCGGTCACCGTGGAGACCCTCGCCCTGCTCATCGGCCGCAAGAAGCTCAGCTCCGCGGGCAGCGGCGGCAGCAGGACGACCGCGGAGATGCTGGCCTTCTGCGCCGAACACGACATCACCGCCGACATCGAACTCCTCCCCTCCGCCCACGTGAACGAGGCCCTCGACCGCCTGGAGCGGGGCGACGTCCACCACCGCTTCGTACTCGACCTGTCCGACCTGGACTGACCCGGGCAGCGGGACCGACCGCCGGATAGGTTGCCCCCGTGATCCTCACCCCGCTCCCACTCACCCCCGACCACGACATCCCGGGTCCCCTCCTCACCGAACTCACCGCCCTCTACACCTCCCACCACGCCTTCCACGCGCTCGGCGGAGACTTCCCCGACCCGCAGGACATCCGCCCGGAGCAGGTGGCGGCCTCGCTCGCCGACGAACTGGCTCGACCGGGCGCCGAGGTGCTGCTCGCCAGGGACGCGGGCCGGCTGGCCGGGGTCGCGGTCACCCTCGCCCGGCATCCCGACCCGGCCGACCCGGACCCTTGGATCGGGCTGCTGATGGTGGACGCGGCCCTGCGGCGGCAGGGGCACGGCAGGCGGCTCGCGGCCCTCCTCGAGGAGCGCTTCCGGGCAGAGGGCCGCACCGCCGTACGGCTCGCCGTCCTCGACGGCAACACCGACGCGCTCGCCTTCTGGAACGCCCTCGGCTACACGGCCGTCGACCAACGCCGTGACCTCCGAGCCGACCGCCCCTGCACGGTGCTGCGCAGGGAGTTGGAGAGCGGGAAGCCGCGCACCCCGCGCCGCGCCGCCCGCGTCGCCGTGCTCGACCCCGAGGGCGCGGTCTTCCTCCTGCGCTACGACAACGTCGAGGTCGGCGTGCACTGGGCGATGCCCGGCGGCGGACTGGAGGCGGACGAGAGCCCCCGCGAGGGCGCCCTGCGTGAGGTGCGAGAGGAGACCGGCTGGACCGACCTGGAGCCGGGTCCCCTGCTCTGCACCTGGGAACACGACTTCACCCACCTGAGCGTCGGCCCCGTCCGCCAGTACGAGCACATCTACGTCGCCCACGGCCCCCGCCGTGAGCCCACCGGCCCCCACCTCGCCGCCGCGCACGCCGCCGACGGCATCCTCACCTGGCGGTGGTGGAGCCGGGCCGAACTCGCCGAGGCCCCCGAGCCGCTCTGGCCGCCGGACCTGGCCCGGCTGCTCGACGCCTACGAGGGGTGAGGCACCCGGCGGGGCGGTGCCTCACCGGGACTCGGGCCGGCCGTCTCCGTGCAGCCAGTCCTCCCAGATCTCCGTGAAGTCCTCGTCCGGCGCCGACCTCTCCACGTACGCGGTGAAGTCCTCGGTGCCGGCGTTGCCGTGGCGGTGGGTGGCGGCCCAGCCCCGCAGCAGGTCCCGGAAGGCGTCGTCGCCGACCGTCTCGCGGATCTTGTGCAGGACCATCGCGCCCCGCTGGTAGACGGGGCTCGCGGAGATGTGCGCCGCGTCGGGCGGGTCCGCGGGCGGAAAGGCCCAGATCGACTCGTTCGCGGCCTCGTCGGCGTAGTACGTCCCGTCGTAGAGGGCGTCGAACGTCTCCTGGGCGGTGTCGCCGCCCTCGTCCTCCGCCCACAGCCACTCCGCGTAGGTGGCGAAGCCCTCGTTCAGCCACATGTCCTGCCAGGTCTTCGGGCTGACGGAGTTTCCGTACCACTGGTGGGCGAGTTCGTGGACGAGCAGGACGGTGTCGGGGGCGCCGGGGAAGTAGGGCCGGTTCTGGGTCTCCAGGGCGTAGCCGGCGTCCTCGGCGCGGTCGACGATCGCGCCGGTGGAGGAGAAGGGGTAGGGGCCGAAGTTCCCCTCCGCCCATTCCATGATGTCGGGAATCCGCTTCAGGACCTCGCGGCTCGCGTCGGCCTGCCGCGGGTCGACGGCCGTGTACACCGGCAGACCGTCGTCCGTGGTGGAGCGGTCGGTCTCCCACTCGCCGACGGCGACCGTGACGACGTGGCTCGACATCGGCTCGGCGGTGTGCCAGGTGAACGTCGTACGGCCGTCACGGGTCCGCTGCTGCGTCAACTCGCCGTTGGAGACCGCGCCGAGGCCCTCCGGCACGGTCACCGCGAGGTCGTACGTCGCTTTGTCGGAAGGGTGGTGGCTGCCGGGGAACCAGGCCATCGAGCCCGTCGGCTCGCCGAGCCCCACCGCGCCGTCGGCGGTGGGCAGCCAGCCCTCCTCGGAGTCGTCGGGGTCGGTGATCGTCTCCGGCTCGCCGGAGTAGCGCACGCTGACGCGGAACGTCTCGCCGTCGTCCAGTTCGTCGGCCGGGCGGACGGTCAGCTCCTGTCCGGCCCGGTTGAAGCGGGCGTCCCGGCCCTCGACCGCGACCTTCTCGACGTCCAGGCCCTTGAGGTCCAGGTTGAAGGCGGACAGGTCCCGGGTGGCGCGCGCGGTGATCGTCGCGGTGCCGGTGAGGTGCCCGGCCCCGGCCCCGGCCCCGGCGTCGGCGTCGGTGTCAGTGTCCGCACCGGGGTCGTAGTCCAGGGTCAGGTCGTAGTGGCCGACGTCGTAGCCGCCGTTGCCCGCCTTGGGAAAGTACGGGTCGCGCACGCCCGATCCGCCGGGGGTGCCGTCGACCGCGCCGCCGCCACTGCACGCCGCGAGGGCGGTGACGGTGACGGCGGCCAGGAGCAGACGGGGGGTGGGGGTGCGCACCTCGTGATCCTATGGGGCGTTTCACGTGAAACGCCCGTTCAGAGCACCTTTTGGCGTCTGCTCCGGGGACGCCGAAGGCCTCCCGACGGACGACCGGGAGGCCTTCGTGCGCAGCGAACGGGCTACGGGCCGGTGAAGAACGTCAGACGTTCACGCCGAAGTCCTGGGCGATGCCCACGAGGCCCGAGGCGTAGCCCTGGCCGACGGCGCGGAACTTCCACTCGGCGCCGTTGCGGTACAGCTCGCCGAAGACCATGGCGGTCTCGGTGGCCGCGTCCTCGGACAGGTCGTAGCGGGCGATCTCGGTGCCGCCGGTCTGGTTCAGGATGCGGATGTAGGCGTTGCGCACCTGGCCGAAGTTCTGCGAGCGGTTCTCCGCGTCGTAGATCGAGACCGGGAAGACGATCTTCTCGACGTCGGCCGGCAGACCGGCCAGGTTGACGTTGATCGCCTCGTCGTCGCCCGCGCCCTCGCCGGAGCGGTTGTCACCGGTGTGGACGATCGTGTTGTCCGGCGTCTGCTTGTTGTTGAAGAAGATGAAGTGGGCTTCGGAGTAGACCTTGCCCTCGGGGTTGACCGCGATCGCGGAGGCGTCGAGGTCGAAGTCGGTGCCGGTGGTGGTACGGACGTCCCAGCCGAGCCCCACGGTGACTTCGGTCAGGCCCGGAGCCTCCTTGGTGAGCGAGACGTTGCCACCCTTGGACAGGCTTACAGCCATTGTTGGGAGTCCCTTCCCTCGTTTACGTACGGCAAGAAAGCTACAGCTATCACCATGAACGACGAGAGGGGTCCCCAAGGTTCCGCCTCTCTTTACTTTCTTTACCGATGCCGGGATCAGGATATTCGGGTGACGCGGACCATGCGGGGACGGGAACATGGAGGCATGTCCGGTCCCCATGTCATCCGCGGCTCCGTCTCCCTGCCCGAGGCCGAGCTGGTCTGGCGTTTCTCGCGCTCCTCGGGGCCCGGCGGACAGCACGTCAACACCACGGACACGGCGGTGGAGCTGCGCTTCGACCTGGCGCGGACCGAGGCCCTGCCCGAGGTCTGGAAGAGGCGGGCGCTCGAGCGGCTGGCCGGGCGCCTCGCCGACGGGATCGTCACCGTCCGCGCCTCCGAGCACCGCTCCCAGTGGCGCAACCGCGAGACCGCCGCCGTACGTCTCGCCGCCCTCCTCGCGGAGGCCACCGCGCCCCCGCCCAGGCCCCGCAGGCCGACCCGCATACCGCGCGGCATCAATGAACGGCGGCTGCGGGAGAAGAAGCAGCGCTCGCAGACCAAGCGGGGGCGCTCCGCGCGGGACTGGGACTGACCGGCAGGGCCCCTCCCGCCCCCCTCCCCGGGGGGCGTCGACCACGCGTTTTCAGTCCGTCGCCGTCGACGTTTCCGTATCCGTCCCCAGCTCCAGTTCCAGTACGCCGACCGTCTCCTCCTCGGCCTTCTCGCCGTTCGGACGGAAGCCGAGGCCCAGGTAGAAGTTTTCGGGGCCGTTCTCGCCGGGGTGCCAGGTGACGAAGCACTCCTTGCCGCCGCGGCGGCGGACCTCGGCGGCCACCGACTCCACGGCGAAGCGGCCGTATCCCCGGCCCTGCTCCTCGGCGGCGATGTTGAGGCGCCACAGGCCGGAGCGCAGTGCGCTGCCGTCGTCGTACCAGTCGACACCGAAGAAGCCCATGAGGAAGCCGACGGGACGGTCGCCGTCGAGGATCAGCCGTGGCCAGGCCTTTCCGGGGTGGACGTAGGCCTCGGCGAGGGACTTCACCACCGGGTCGACGGCGAACTCCTGATCGGGGCGCACCCGGATGGCGAGGGCGGCCTCGATGTTCGCGGGGGTGATCTCCTGTACGCGGAGCGTGGTGCCGGTCGTCATGGGCGCACCCTATGCAGGCGCCCGTACGCCGGACGAGCGGATTACCGCTCAGCCCAGTTGCCGGTACCGCCCCTTGAAGTACGCCAGCGGCCCCCCGTCCGCGCTGGGCAGCGAGGCGGTCAGCACGCGGCCGATCACCAGGGTGTGGTCCCCGGCCGGAATCCGCTGCTCGGTACGGCACTCCAGGGTCGCCAGGGCCCCGCCGGCCAGGGGCGCACCGGTCGTCTCGCCCCGCACGTAGGGGATGTCCGCGAACAGGAGCCGGTCGCTGACGCGGCCCTTCATCGAGAAGCGGCCCGCGATGTGCCGCTGGCTCTCGGAGAGGACGGAGACCGCCCACAGGGGCTGCTCGTCGAGCAGGTCGTCCATGCGGGAGCCCTCGCGCAGGCTGACCAGGACCAGCGGCGGGTCCAGGGACACCGACATGAAGGCGGTGGCCGTCATTCCGACGTCCTCGCCGCGCGGTGCCAGCGGGTCGTCGGGGTCGAGCGACGGCTCCTGGGCGGTCACCAGGACCACGCCCGAGGCCAGCCGGGACATGGCAGCACGGAACTCCTCGTTGCTCACCCCCTCAGCATGCCCGGAGGCGGGCGACGGGAACTGCGACGCGGTAGATGCGGGGGACGCAGGGGACGCGGGGGACGTGAGGGGCGTGAGGGACGGAGTATTCGGCACCCCGCCACGCTAATCTGCGGGCGGCCGGCCGGGCATCGGACCTCGGGCGGAACCGGGACCTAGGCCCACAGAACGAGGCGTGCGCATACCTACAAACTTTGCGTTCAGGAAACGCACAGGGAAAACGCAGGAACCCCGTCCAATTGTTCATCTTTAGCTGTGACTTGAGTCACAAGGGGCGGTTATTGTTGACCCTGTGTACCGAGTGAGGAGCGCGCTGTGATTCAGTGGCGGGGAACCTGCAATGGCGCCGGCGGTAAAGGCGCCGAAGAGAACCCTTGATTCACTGCGAGGTCTCGGGGGGAGGGCGAGCATGGAGACCGAGTCGGAGCCCTATGTCCGCCTTGCGTCCCTGCGGCAATTGCACCAGGCCATGGCCGACATGAACACCGCCCGCAGCCTGGCCGACACCCTGCAGACCGTGGCCGACGGCGTCGTCCAGGCCCTCGGGTACGAGCTGGCGTGCGTCAACCTGGTCCGCCCCGACGGCGATCTCGTCGTCGCCGCCTTCGCGGGCAACCAGGCCGCCGAGGCGCTGATCACCGGCCGGGCGGGCTCCCGCGACTCCTGGGACCGGCGCCTGAGCATGGGCGAGCAGTGGGGCGACCTGATCTTCATACCCCACACCGAGGGCTGGATCCTCGACGACGACGACGTCCCGCAGTGGTACACCGACGGGCCCGCGCCCCGCTTCGAGGACGAGTGGCACCCCTCGGACCGGCTCTTCGCCCCGATGTACGCGCCCGGCCCGCAGGGCGGCGGCAACAGCGGCGAGCTGGTCGGCGTCCTGTCCGTGGACCGGCCGCGCAACGGCCGCCGCCCCGGCGCCTGGGGCCGCGAGGCTTTGCAGATGTACGCGTTCCAGGCCGCCATCGCGATCAGCAACGCCCGGCTCCGCTCCAACATGCAGCGCGCCCTGGTCCGCCTGGAGCGCGACCAGCAGGCGCTGCGGGCCAGCGAGGAGAGCTTCCGGCAGGCCTTCGAGTACGCCCCCTCCGGCATGGCCATCGCCGAGATGGGCGGCGACCAGCACGGCCGGATCCTGCGCACCAACGACGCGCTGTGCCGCCTGCTGGGCCGCCCCGCCTCTTCGATGCGCCGCTACGCCTTCTCCGACCTCGTGCACCCCGAGGACATCGGCACCCTGCTGCGCACCTCCGCCGAGGGCGGCCGGGCCGAGCTGCGCCTGGGCCGCCGCGACGGCACCTACGTCTGGGTCTCGCTGCGCAACAGCGTCGTCGCCGACGCCGCCGACGGGCCGCGCTTCCTGCTCACCCACGTCGAGGACATAGAGGAGCGCAAGCGCCACGAGGTCCAGCTCGCCCACCGCGCCTCCCACGACTCCCTCACCGGCCTGCCGAACTCCGCCGAGCTGCGCTCCCGCCTCGCCGCCCGGCTGTGCCAGCGCCCCCAGTCGGCGCACGCGGCCGTCGCCGACGCCATGGACGCCGCCTACGGGCATCCCGCCGTGTTCGACTCCGGCGGCCACACCTTCGACTTCGGCGCCGCCGTCGAGCCGTACGGCGCCTTCGATCACCATGTGCACGCCATCGCCCCCGAGGACGGCCGTGACGACGGCACCAAGGGGCTCGCGGTCCTCTTCTGCGACCTGGACGGCTTCAAGTCGATCAACGACCGGTTCGGGCACAACGCGGGCGACGCCGTACTCATCGAGGTCGCCCGCCGGCTCAGCGGCGGGGTGCGCGACGGCGACACCGTGGCCCGGCTCGGCGGCGACGAGTTCGTGATCCTCGCCAACGGGCTCGGCCGGGCCGACGCCCAGGACCTCGCCGTACGGCTGCGAGGCGAGATCATCCAGCCCATCCGGGCCGAGGGCCGGGCCGTCCGGGTGGGCGCCAGCTTCGGCATCGGCTGGGCCCACTGCGGCATGACGGCGGACGAAGTCCTGAAGTCGGCTGACGAACGGATGTACGTCGAGAAACGATCTCGTCCCAAACAGCATCGCCGGGCCGGATGATCACGAGGTCAGGGCGCTGATGCGGTCTGAGTCACCCTTTCGGGTCAGTGGGAGCGGGTAGGCTCGCTCTCTCACGACCCGTACCGCACCACGCACCGCATTTGGTTAGGAGACCTAGGGATGACGCCCGGCAACAACGGCGCGAGCACGCCCGAGGACGACGACCCCTTCGGCTACCTCTACGCCGACGGGCAGGCCAACGGGGCCCAGCCGCCGTCCGGTGGCTACGGCTACCCGAACTCCGTCAACCGGGTGCGTCCCGTCGGCACGCGGCAGTACGGGGCACCGCAGGGCCAGGCGGCCCCGACCGCCGCCTACGGCCAGGCCGCCCCGCAGCAGCAGGGCGCCTACGGGCAGCCGCAGGGGGCGTACGGCCAGCCGAACGCGAACTACGCAGCGCCGGAGACGTTTCCCGGCGGTGGCGGCGGTCCCGGGGGCCCGCAGCAGCAGCCGGGGCACGGCGGGGGCGGCGGACGCCGCGGCCCCAACACCAGGGGTCTGCTGATCGGCGCGGTGGCGGTCGTCGCCGCCGTGGTCATCGGCATCGCCGTGGCCATGACGAGCAACGGCTCCGAGGACGACAAGGGCGGCAACGAGGCCGGGGGCGACACCACCCCCACCCAGTCCGAGGAGACCACCGAGCCGAGCCCGTCGGCCAGCGACGGCGCCGAGGAGGAGGTCGAGCTGCCGGCCATCGACGCGAAGGCGATGCGGCTGGGCGGTACGGCGTCCCTCGCCTCGGACATCGAGGGCGCCGAGTCCGACGGCGGCGTCTACGTGACCAACCTCAACCAGCCCGGCGCCTCGGTCACCTGGACCGTCGACGGCATCCCCGAGGACGGCCTCTACACCCTCTTCGCCGGGTACAGCGCGGCCGGCGAGGACCAGTCGATGACCCTGACGGTCAACGGCAAGGAGTTCGGCAGCAAGCTCAACCTGGGCAACTTCACCGGGGCCAAGGACGGCGACTTCGCCAAGGGCTGGACCGAGACCTTTGCCTGGCCCACGCTCAACAAGGGCACCAACACCATCTCGCTGTCCTGCGCCGACGGCGACAAGTGCAACGTCCTGCTGGACCAGTTCTCCCTGAAGAAGGGCAAGGTCGAGGACTAGGACCGGCGGCGCTCACGCCGCGCCCGCCTCCGCGGTCACCGCGACGCTGCGCCCGCCTCCGCCGTCACCGCGACGCCGCGTCCGAGCAGCTCCTCGTACGCCGCCCGGTCGAACTCGCCCGCCACCGGTGCCAGCACCGTCGCCGCCGACAGTGCCACCGCGCGGGCCAGCCGGTCCGGCCAGGGCAGGTGCTCCACCAGGCCGGAGAGCAGCCCCGCGACCGCCGAGTCACCCGCGCCGGTCGGGTTGCCGTGGACGTGGGCGGGCGGCGCGGCGCGCCAGCGACCCTCCGGGGTCACGGCGAGCAGCCCCTGCGAGCCCAGCGAGGCGACCACCGAGCGGGCACCGCGGCGCCGGGCGGCCTGCGTGGCCCGCAGCGGCTCGTGCGAGCCGGTCAGCTCGGCCAGTTCGTCGGCGTTCGGCTTGATCAGGTCCGGGCGGGCGGCCAGGCCCCGCCGCAGCGGCTCCCCGCTCGTGTCGAGCAGCACCGGCACGCCCGCGGCGCGCGCGGCGCGCACCAGCCCGGCGTAGGCACCCACCGGGACGCCCGGCGGCAGGCTGCCGCACAGGGCCACCGCGGCGGCGCCGGCGAGCAGACCCTCGTACGCCTCCTGGAAGGCGTTCCACTCGGCGGGGGCGACGGCCGGTCCCGGCTCGTTGAGCTGGGTGGTGTCGCCGGTGCGCTCGTCGACGACGGCGATGGTGCGCCGCGTCGCCCCCGTGACCGGCACCAGCGCGTCGGTCACCCCGTGGACGCCGGCCAGTCCCTCGCGCACGACGTTTCCGGTGGTGCCGCCCGCGAAGCCGGTGACGGTCACCTCGTGCCCGAGGGCCGCCAGCACCCGGGCCACGTTCAGCCCCTTGCCGCCGGGCCGCTCCGTCACTCCGGTGACCCGGTGGGAGGCGTGCGGTCTGAGGGCCGGGACGCGATAGGTGATGTCGAGCGCGGTGTTGAGTGTGACGGTGAGGATCACCTGGTCCGACCTCCCCCGATCGCCTGCGGCTGTCGTGTGGACACGATCATGCCAAACGCCCGACGGCGGGCCCAGCCCCCGGTCGGCCACAGTGGGGATGGACCCGAGACGGATCAGCCCAGTTGGGGATCGACCACCCATTCGCCCCGGCGCATCACGCCCACCAGGTCGAAGGCGTCGTCCAGGACCACCAGGTCGGCGTCCCGGCCGGGCTCCAGGGAGCCGACCCGGTCGGCCAGGCCAAGCAGCCGGGCCGGGTTGGCGGAGATCGCCGCGACGACGTCCTCGACGGGCAGCCCGTCCACCGTCACCGCCCGCTTGAAGGCGCGGTCCAGGGTGAGCGTGGAGCCCGCGATCGAGCCGCCCTCCACCAGCCGGGCCACGCCGTCCGCGACCTCGACCTCCATCGGGCCCAGCAGGTAGCGGCCGTCGCCGAAACCGGCCGCGTCCATCGCGTCGGTGATGAAGGCGACCCGGGCGGCCCCCGCGTGGTGGAAGGCGAGCTGGAGCGAGGCCGGGTGCAGATGCGTGCCGTCGTTGATCAGCTCGACGGTGATCCGCTCGTCCTCGAGGAGCGCCGCGATCGGACCGGGGGAGCGGTGGCCGAGCGGCGGCATCGCGTTGAAGAGGTGCGTGGCGACCGTCGCGCCCGCGTCGATGGCCTGGAGCGTCTGCTCGTACGTCGCGTCGGTGTGCCCGACCGCCGCGATCACGCCGTGCTCGGCGAGCAGCCGTACGGAGTCCAGGCCGCCCGGCAGCTCGGTGGCCAGCGTCACCATCTTCGCGTGCCCGTGCGCCGCGTCGACCAGCTTGCGCACCTCGGCCGGGTCGGGGTCGCGCAGCAACTGCTCGTCGTGCGCGCCCTTGCGGCACGGGGAGATGAACGGCCCCTCGAAGTGGATGCCGGCGACGTCGCCCTGCTGGGCCAGCTCGGCGAGCACCCCGGCGCGCCGGGCGAGGAAGTCCAGCTCGCCGGTGACGGCGGAGGCGACCACCGTGGTCGTGCCGTGCCGGCGGTGGGTCTCGACGCCCTTGAGGATGTCCTCGGGCGTGCCGCCGGTGAAGGAGGCTCCGCCGCCGCCGTGGTTGTGGATGTCGACGAAGCCGGGGACCACCCAATGGCCCGACACGTCGAGGACGTCCGCCCCGGGGGGAGCCGTGTCCGCGATCCGCGTGCCGTCGACGATCACGCGGCCGTCGTCCACGGTCCCGGTGGGCAGTACCACCCGGGCACCGGCGAGAACCTTGCTTGGGGCCATCAGGTGGTTACCTCCGGGGGAGTCACGGTCGTGGGGGTGGTGCCGGTTGGTTCGGTCCCTATGGCTTCGGTCCCGATGGCTTCGGAGCCGACGGCTTCGGTCCCGATCGCTGCGGTCCCGATCGCTGCGGTGCCGATCGGTTCGGTGCCGAGCAGGTCCCAGGCCATCAGCCCGGCACCCAGGCAGCCGGCGGTGTCCCCCAGTGCCGCAGGGACGATTTCCGGCAGCTTCTGGAAGGTGACGCGCCGCCGGACGGCGTCCCGAAGTGGTGTGAACAAGGTTTCCCCCGCCTCGGCGAGGCCGCCACCGATGATCAGGACGCGCGGGTCCAGCAGAGTGAGCGCGGTGACCAGCCCGTCGGCGAGCGCGTCCACGGCGTCCTGCCAGACCGCGAGCGCGCGGGCGTCGCCCGACTCGACGGCCTTGGCGCAGTCCGCGGCGTCCGCGTCCGGGTCGCCGCAGGCCTCGGCCCACGCCTGGCTGACCGCCGACGCGGACGCGAACCGCTCCAGGCAGCCGCGCTGCCCGCACGGGCAGGGGATGCCGCCGGGGCGTACGACGACGTGGCCGATCTCGCCCGCGAAGCCGTGGGCGCCCGACTCGACCCGGCCGTCGATGCCGATGGCGCCCGCGATCCCGGTGCCCAGCGGCACGAACAGGAACCGGTCGGCGCCCTTCCCGGCGCCGATGCGGCCCTCGGCGAGCCCGCCGGTGCGCACGTCGTGGCCGAGGGCGACCGGGATGCCGCCCAGCCGGTCGCCGAGCAGCGCCCGCAGCGGTACGTCGCGCCAGCCGAGGTTGGCCGAGTACACGGCGGTGCCGTGCTCGTCGTCGACGATGCCGGGGACGACCACACCGGCGGCACCGGCCGGCTCGCCGAACCGGTCGGCGCCGTAGGCCCGCAGCTCGGCGGCGAAGTCGAGGATGCCCTCGACGACCGCCTCGGGGCCGCGCTCGCGGCCGGTGGCCCGGCGCGCCTGGTGCAGCAGTTCGCCCCCAGGCCCCGCCAGGGCGGCCTTCATCCCGGTGCCGCCCACATCGAGGGCGATGACATGTCTCACGGGGACAGTGTGGCCCGTCTACCCGGGAGAGGTCTAGTCCACTGCCGTGGTGTAGACCTTAATCCGTTAAACGGACAACGCAGGGTTGGGGATTCAGGGTGCAGCGGCGTAGGACAGGAACGATCGCGGTGGTGTCCGCACTGGGCATGACGGCGGTTCTCGGCGGCTGCGGCCTCACCGACGACTCCGACGAGGTGACCCTGAAGCTCGTCGCCGCCGACTACGGCGACAGCAAGGACAACAGCTCCCAACACTACTGGGACGAACTGGTCAAGTCCTACGAGGCCAAGCACCCCGACGTGCAGGTGGACGTCACCGTCTACTCCTGGAGCGACGTCGACCGCAAGGTCCGCGAGATGGTCGAGGCCGGCAAGGCGCCCGACATGGCGCAGATCGGCGCCTACTCCGACTACGCGGACAAGAATCTGCTCTACCGCGCCGACGACGTGCTCTCCATCCCGGTCCAGGCCGACTTCGTCTCGCAGCTCGCCGGTGCCGGCCAGGTCAACGGGGTGCAGTACGGCCTGCCCTTCGCCGCCTCCACCCGCGTGCTCTTCTACAACAAGACCCTCTTCAGCGAGGCCGGCGTCACGCCGCCCAAGTCCTGGGACGACCTCGCCGAGGCCGCCGAGGCGCTCAAGGACAAGGGCGTGAAGTACCCCTACGCCCTGCCGCTCGGCCCCGAGGAGGCGCAGGCCGAGACGATGCAGTGGATGCTCAGCGGCGGGGGCGGCTACACGGACGGCGTCGGCACCTACTCCGTCGACTCCCCGCAGAACGTCACCACCTTCACCTGGCTGCGCGACGAACTGGTCGGCAAGGGCCTCACCGGCCCGGTCGCCCCCGGCAAACTCGACCGCGCCGACGCCTTCGCCGCCTTCGCGAACGGCGACGTCGGCATGCTCAACGGCCACCCCTCGCTGATGAAGATGGCGTCCGACAAGGGCGTGAAGTACGGCATGGTGACCACCCCCGGCATCGACGGCGCGAGCAAGAGCACCCTCGGTGTCTCCGACTGGATGACGGCCTTCAAGAAGAACGGCCACCAGGAGGAGGTCGGCGACTTCCTCGACTTCGTCTACAGCGACGAGAACGTCCTCGACTTCTCCCGCGAGTACGACCTGCTGCCGGTGACCACCTCCGCGTCCGAGGTCATGAGCACCGCCGAGGAGGACAAGAACCTCAAGCCGTTCCTGGACGAGCTGCTGCTCTCCGAGCTGTACCCGGTCGGCAAGACGTCCTGGGGGGCGGTCAGCGCGGACGTCAAGAAGCGCATCGGCCAGGCGGTCGCCTCCGGCGGCAGCCCCGAGGAGGTGCTCGGCCAGATCCAGGTGACGGCGATGCGGGCGGGCAGCGCCGAGTAGCCGTACGGCCGGGGCGACGGGGCGACGGCCGCTGTCGGTGCCGGGCGTTACGGTGCCGTACATGGACCTGGGAGAGCTGGCCGAGCGGGAGCGCGGCATCCTCGCGCTGGAGCGCCGGGGCTTTTCCGGCCCCGGCGCCAAGGAGCGCGCCATCCGCGAGGAACTGGGCCTGGCCCCCGTCCGCTACTACCAGCTCCTCAACGCCCTCCTGGACGACCCCCGCGCCCTAGCGTCCGACCCGGTGACGGTCAACCGCCTACGCCGCATACGCGAGTCACGCCGCGCAGAACGCTGAGACCGCCCACCCCGCCCCGGACACCCTCGGCACCCGCCCGGCAGGGTCGCCCGCCCCGGACAGGACACCGCGCCGGGTGCCCCGGCACCTGTACCCGGGAGAGCCGCCTGCCCCGGACGAGACACCGTGCCGGGCGTCCCCGGTACTCGCACGCGGCAGAGTCGCTCGCCCCGGACAGGACACCGTGCTGGTCGACCTCGGCACCTGTACCCGGCAGAGCGCCCGCTCGGACAAGACACCGCACCGGGCAGAGTCGCCTGCCCCGGACGGGACACCGTGCCGGGCGTCCCCGGCACCCGCACGCGGCAGAGCCGCCCGCCCCGGCACTCGCACGCGGCAGAATCGCTCGCCCCGGACAGGACACCGTGCTGGTCGACCTCGGCACCTGTACCCGGCGGAACGCCCGCTCGGACAAGACACCGCACCGGGCAGAGTCGCCTGCCCCGGACGGGACACCGTGCCGGGCGTCCCCGGCACCCGCACGCGGCAGAGCCGCCCGCCCCGGCACTCGCACGCGGCAGAATCGCTCGCCCCGGACAGGACACTGTGCCGGGCGACCTCGGCACCCGCACCCGGCAGAGCCGCCCGTCCCGGACGAGGCACCGCCCCGGACACCCCCGGCACCCGCCCGGCAGAGCCGCCCGCCCCGGACGTCGTCCCCGGACCGGGTAGCCCCGCGTCGGCCGTCCGCCGTGACGCGGCCGGAAGAGCCGCCGCCCCCGGGGAGAGTGGTCCCGGTGTGCCCGAGACGTGGGCCCCGGCCCCGTGGCCCCCCGGCCCGGCCGTGACGGGGCTCGCGGGCGACGCGTGGGGCCGGTCCGGGCGGGATAGGTTCGCCGTATGGGCAGCCACCAGGACTCCACTCGAGACGACGCCCCACACCCCCTGCCGACGCCCGTCACGGCGGCCGGACTCGAAGGGCTCGACGCCCTCCTCGCCGACCCCGGCCGCGCGGTGATCGCGCTCGACTTCGACGGCACGCTGGCCCCGATCGTGCCCGACCCGGACCGGGCCCGCGCCCACCCGCAGGCCGTACCGGCGCTCGCGGCCCTGGCCCCGAAGGTCGCCTCGATCGCGGTCATCACCGGCCGCCCCGCCGAGGTCGCGGTGCGCCACGGAGGCTTCGCGGACGTCTCCGGCCTCGACCACCTCGTCGTCCTCGGCCACTACGGCGCCGAGCGCTGGGACGCCGCCACCGGCACCCTCACCACTCCCGACCCGCACCCCGGCGTCGCCGCCGTCCGCGCCGAGCTGCCGGCACTGCTGGAGCGGTCCGGGGCTCAGCAGGGCACGTGGATCGAGGAGAAGGGCCACGCGGTCGCCGTCCACACCCGCCGCGCCCCCGACCCACAGGCCGCCTTCGAAACCCTGCGCGCCCCCCTCGCCGACCTGGCCTCGCGGCACGGCCTCGTCGTCGAGCCGGGCCGCATGGTCCTGGAACTGCGCCCACCCGGCATGGACAAGGGCGCCGCCCTGCGGTCGTACGCCCACTCCCTCGGCGCCGCGTCCGTCCTCTTCGCCGGCGACGACCTCGGGGACCTCCCCGCCTTCGCCGCGGTCGACACCCTCCGCGAGGAGGGCACCCCCGGTTTCCTGGTCTGCAGCGGCAGCGACGAGGTCACGGCCCTCAGCGAACGCGCCGACGTGGTGGTGGACGGCCCGGCCGGAATGGTGGCCCTCCTGGCCGCCCTCGCGCGCCGACTGGCCTGAGACAACGTCTCGGACAGTTTCCCGGCCTGTCACAGGAATGTCCGGACACCACGGATGGGGCAACCCGGCCTGCCGCCCGCACGCTCTTGGGTGCCGTAAGGCCTGCTCAACCTGCTCAATGGTCGTCCCATAACCGTGGAGGAACGCGTCATGTTCGCTCGGAAGACTCCGTCGCTCGCCCTCGCCGCCGTAGCCCTCGGCCTGGCGCTGACCGCCTGCGGCGCCAGTGACGACAGCGGCGCCGCCACCGGCACCAGCGACGACGCGGCCCCCGCCGCCACCGCTCCGAGCACTCCACAGTCCCCCAGCGCCACCGGCGGTACGTCCTCGGACACCCCGAAGGACACCGCGAACGCGGCGAAGTCGGACAAGACCGACGGGGTGAAGTGCACGGACCAGGTGAACTACGCCGGTGACCCGAGGCCGAACGCCGAGATCAACTCGATCGGCGAGCAGACCGGCACCTGCCCCGAGCCGCAGTCGGGCGGCACGCCGTCCGGTACCCCGAAGAACGACGGGGTGAAGTGCACGGATCAGGTGAACTACGCCGGTGACCCGAGGCCGAACGCCGAGATCAACTCGATCGGCGAGCAGACCGGCTACTGCCCGCCGGTCCAGGCCAAGTAGCTCCCGACAGCGGCAGCGGCAATCGTCGCCGTCAGCCCCGCAGCGCCTCCAACTGCTCCAGGAACCACCGCGCCGGGGGCAACGCCGTGCCGGCGGCCGCCAGCCGCTTCGACCGCTCGGCCCGTTCCCCCGCCGGCAGGCCGAGCGCCTCGTGCAACGCGTCCGCCGTCCCCGACACGTCGTACGGATTCACCACCACCGCGTCCTCGCCCAGCTCCTCGTACGCCCCCGCCTCCCGCGACAGCACCAGCACGCACCCCGCGTCGGAGACGAGCGGCGCCTCCTTCGCGACGAGGTTCATCCCGTCCCGCACGGGGTTGACGAGCGCCACGTCCGCCAGCCGGTACGCCGCCAGCGACCGTGCGAAGTCGTCCTTCAGATTCAGCACGACCGGCGTCCACCCCGCCGTCCCGAACTCGTCGTTGACCGACCGGGCCACCCGCTCCACCTCGGCGGTGTAGTCCCGGTACACGGCGAGGTCCTGCCGCGAGGGGTACGCGAACGCGACGTGCACGACCCGCTCGCGCCACTCGGGCCGCCCCGCCAGCAGCTCCCGGTACGCCAGCAGCCCCCGCACGATGTTCTTGGACAGCTCGGTCCGGTCCACCCGCACGATCGTCCGGCGCGCCCCGCCGTCCGGCGCCGTGCCGATCTCCTCCCGCAGCACAGCCATCCGCTCCTCCACGTCGGCCTCGTGCGACCGCGCCCGCAGGAAGTCCGCGTCGGCGCCGAGCCCGTGCACGCCGATCTCCGTGCCCCCGAGCCCGCCCACGACCGCGTCGCAGCACGCGGTGAACGCGTCGGCCCAGCGCCGGGTGAGGAACCCGAGCCGGTCGGCGCCGAGCATGCCGCGCAGCACCTGCTCGGCGATGTCGTCCGGCAGCAGCCGGAAGTAGTCGACCGGGGCCCACGGCGTGTGCGAGAAGTGGCCGATCCTGAGGTCGGGCCGCAGCTCGCGCAGCATGCCCGGCACCAGCGTCAGGTGATAGTCCTGCACGATCGCGGCCGCGCCCTCGGCCGCCTCCTCGGCCAGCGCCTCGGCGAAGGCCCGGTTGTACGCCTCGTAGGAGGCCCACTGCCGCCGGAACTCCGCGTCGAAGACCGGCTCCAGGGGCGTCTGGTAGAGCATGTGGTGCACGAACCACAGCACCGAGTTGGCGATCCCGTTGTACGCGTCCGCGTGCACGTCGGCCGGTACGTCCAGCATCCGTACGCCGTCCTCGCCGACCCCGCGCCGCACCGCCTCGCGGTCGCCGTCGCCCAGCGCCGAGCACACCCACAGCGCGCCCGCGTCCGGCCCGATGGCCGACAGCCCCGAGACCAGCCCGCCACCGCCCCGCTTGGCGTGCAGCGACCCGTCCTCCCGCACCTCGTACGAGACCGGCCCCCGATTGGAGGCGACCAGCACCTGAGCAGCACCGAAGCTTGAAGCCATACGCCTCAACCTAGCCCGGCCCCCCGAACCTCAAACGTTCCCCGGTGTCACCTCGGCTGCGATTCGGTCACGCGTCTTGTGTGGGAACTGTGAACGGGATGAGGATGTGCGGTGCACATTTCAACTTCTTGGGGGGCGGGCGAACCATGCCCATACGCATACACACGCGACACCCGCGCGGGAGCGGACTCGTCGCCCCGGCGGCACTGATCGCGGCCTGCGCGCTGGCCCTGGCGGGCTGCGGCGACGGAGACGGCGACGCGAGCGCGAAGGCGGCGGCCACGACGACGACCCCGACCGCCACCGCCGCGCCGAGCAGCAGTCCCACCCCCGAGGCGTCCCCCAGCACCGAGACCCCGACGCCCACGCCCACCCCGACCGCCGTCACCCTGCCGGACCTCACCGGCGACAGCATTGGGGCGGCCGTCGGAGCGGCCAAGAAGGCGCACGTCGGCTACACCGTGCGCCTCCAGGGCACCGGGCAGCGGGCCTCCTCCTGGGGCAGCGGCGAGAAGGTCTGCGAGCAGAGCGGCGGCCCCGGCACCGTGACCTTCACCGTCCCCCGCGACGGCCGCGACTGCGCCGGACGCCTGTTGCACATGCCGGAGCCGACCCCGGAGCCCTCGAAGACCCGGGCCGACGGCACCGGCGGCACGAGCGGAGGCGGCACGGGCGGCGGCTCCGGCGTCTGCGAGCTGATGAGCCCGGCCGGCAACTGCTACGCCGACGGCCAGTTCTGCGCCAAGAAGCACCGGGGCCTGCACACCCACGGCCGGGGCGGCGAGTACCTGACCTGCGAGCCGGACTCCGGCGGCCGGTGGCGCTGGTCGGACGGCGTCCCCGGCTGAGACCCGGGGGTCAAGCCACCCTCCGGGCCGCGTACTCCGCGATCTCCGCCATCGGGGGCCGTTCCTCGGTGTCCACGGCGTAGGTGCGCGGCTCGAAGCCGTCGACGCCCCGCTCGAACTGGGTGAGGGCCGGTCGGACCAGGTGGCCGCGGGCCAGCCGCAACTGGGCGGTGCGGTAGATCGCCGCGGCCATCCGGCCGAGCGCCCGCCCGTCCTGGTGGCGGTGTCTGCGGACCCCGACGTCGACCTGCGCGAGCGCGTCCAGGCCCACCAGGTGCAGGGCGTCGACCAGCATGCCCAGCTCGACGCCGTAGCCGACGGGGAAGGGGAGCCGCTCCAGCAGGGAGCGCCGGGCCGCGTACTCGCCGCCCAGCGGCTGGACGAAGCCGGCCAGCAGGGGCCAGTGCATGTTGAGCAGCGGGCGGGCCATCAGCTCCGTGACCCGGCCGCCCTGCCCGGGGGCCGCGCCGAGCGGACGGTCGTACATGGCCTTGACGAGGTGCACGTCCGGGTCGGTGAGCAGCGGGCCCACGATCCCGGAGACGAAGTCGGCCGAGAACTCGCGCAGGTCGGCGTCGACGAAGCAGACGATGTCGCCGCCGGTGACCAGCAGCGAACGCCACAGCACCTCGCCCTTGCCCGGCACGGCCGGCAGACGGGGCAGGATCGCGTCGCGGTGCACGACGCGCGCGCCCGCTGCCGCGGCCACCTCCGCCGTACGGTCCGCCGAACCGGAGTCCACGACCACGATCTCGTCGACGAGCGGCGTCCGGAGCATCAGCTCCCGCCGGATCACCGTGACGATGTCGCCGACCGTCGCCTCCTCGTCCAGGGCGGGCAGCACCACGCTGACCGACTGCCCGGTGGCGTTCTTGGCGGACACGAGCTGCTGGATCGGCCGGTCCGACACGGACCAGGAGCGTGCGCTCAGCCAGCGCTCGACTTCTTCCAGCACGTCCCGGGGCTCCTTTGTGATCCATCTCGCGGTACGGACGACTATCTCAACCGCCCTGGCCTTCGGTTACAGTCTTGAACAACGCGTGGGACCACCGCATGCCGGGGTCGCCGCGGGCACCACCGAAAAACAACCACATACCGCTCATCCAGAGGGGCAGAGGGATACGGCCCGTTGAAGCCCCGGCAACCCTCCAGTCGGTTCTTGTCACGCAGACGTGGCGAGGCTCCCGACTAGGGAAGGTGCCAAGTCCGTCTCACGGCGAGATGCGTCGTGGGGAAGATGAGGAGAAAGGGCCTCGCCTCCATGGCTGTGCAGACTGCCGAAAGCACCACGAACTCCGCGAACCCCTCGAACACCGCGACCTCCGCGAACGCCTCGGGTTCCGCCGTCGACCTCGGCCCCGCCGCCGCGCTGAGCTGCCGGGAATGCGGCCACAAGGTACCGCTCGGACCGGTCTTCGCCTGCGAGGAGTGTTTCGGCCCCCTCGAGATCGCCTACGACTTCTCGGCCCACGACACCGAGGAACTGCGGGCGCGGATCGAAGCGGGCCCCGCCAACATCTGGCGCTACGCCCCGCTGCTGCCCGTCCCCGCCGACGTGGCCGACAAGCCGAACATCAACCCCGGCTGGACCAAGCTCGTCAAGGCCGACAACCTGGGGCGCGAGCTGGGCGTCGAGTCCGGCAAGCTGTTCGTGAAGGACGACTCCGGCAATCCGACGCACTCCTTCAAGGACCGCGTCGTCGCCCAGGCCATCGAGGCCGCCCGCGCCTTCGGCTTCACCACCCTCTCCTGCTCCTCCACCGGCAACCTCGCGGGTGCCGTCGGCGCCGCCGCCGCCCGCGCCGGCTTCCGCTCCTGCGTGTTCATCCCGCACGACCTGGAGCAGGGCAAGGTCGTCATGGCCGCCGTCTACGGCGGTGAGCTGGTCGGCATCGAGGGCAACTACGACGACGTGAACCGCTTCTGCTCCGAACTGATCGGCGACCCGGCCGGCGAGGGCTGGGGCTTCGTCAACGTCAACCTGCGCCCCTACTACGCCGAGGGTTCCAAGACCCTCGCCTACGAGATCTGCGAGCAGCTCGGCTGGCGGCTGCCCGACCAGATCGTGGTCCCGATCGCCTCCGGCTCCCAGCTCACGAAGATCGACAAGGGGCTGAAGGAGCTGATCGGTCTCGGCCTCGTCGAGGACAGGCCGTACAAGATCTTCGGTGCGCAGGCCGAGGGCTGTTCGCCGGTCTCCACGGCGTACAAGGCCGGGCACGACGTGGTCCGCCCGCAGAAGCCGGACACCATCGCCAAGTCGCTGGCCATCGGCAACCCGGCCGACGGCCCCTACGTCCTCGACATCGCCCGCCGCACCGGCGGTGCCGTCGAGGACGTGACCGACGAGCAGGTCGTGGATGCGATCAAGCTGCTCGCCCGTACCGAGGGCATCTTCGCGGAGACGGCGGGCGGTGTGACGGTCGGCGTGACGAAGAAGCTGATCGAGAGCGGTGTCCTCGACCCGTCGCTGACCACCGTCGTCCTCAACACCGGCGACGGCCTGAAGACCCTCGACGCGGTGGCCGGCACCGGCCTGACCGCCACCATCCGCCCGAACCTGGACTCCTTCCGAGAGGCTGGCCTCGCATGAGCGTGACCGTTCGCATCCCGACCATCCTGCGCACCTACACCGGCGGCAAGGCCGAGGTCAGCGCCGACGGCGCCAATCTCGGTGAGATCATCTCCGACCTGGAGAAGAACCACACCGGCATCGCCGCCCGCGTCCTGGACGACCAGGGCAAGCTGCGCCGCTTCGTCAACGTCTACGTCAACGACGACGACGTCCGCTTCGAGCAGGGCCTTCAGACCGCGACTCCGGACGGCGCCGGCGTGTCCATCATTCCGGCGGTCGCCGGCGGCTGACATCCGCCGACACACCTCGTAGCGCGTATTGCCCTCTCCGTAAGAGAAACGGAGGGGGCAATTCCATGTGGTTGAGCGCGGTAGAGTTGGGGAACGCGCTCCCGATCGCTAGGTCGGGGACCCTGGATTCCTGCCGCTCGCCCGACAAGAAGTAGCCAAAGTGTGGGTGCATTCTGCGGCTTTTGTTCCCTTTGCGTGCCACGACTTGACCTGAATTCAGGCGAACTCTCGCCACATTCCGGACCGGGTACGTCCAGATTTCTCGTCCGATTGACCTGTTGCAGACGGCAGTTGGACAGATACATTCAGCGGCGGTCGACGCGTTCCGGCGCACGCCCCCAGTCGTGGGGGGTGAGGTCTGACCCGGGTTCGCGAAGTGCGGATCTGTGCAAGGGCCAGTAATAGGGGAGTTAGGCATGGCTCAGGGCACCGTCAAGTGGTTCAACGCGGAGAAGGGGTACGGCTTCATCGCGGTCGACGGTGGTGCGGATGTTTTCGTCCACTACAGCGCGATTCAGATGGACGGCTACCGCACCCTCGAAGAAGGCCAGCGGGTCGAGTTCGAGATCTCGCAGGGTCAGAAGGGCCCGCAGGCCGACATGGTTCGCCTCAGCGCCTGAGACGTTCGGCCACTGCAAGTAAACGGTTCTTCTCCGAAGGGCCCGCACCTCCCTCCAGGGGGCGGTGCGGGCCCTTCGGTCTGCCCGGGGCTTGCGCGAGGTCTGCCCGAGACCTGCCCGGAACCAGGCGCCGATCCACGAGAGGCGCTTGCACTCGACCATGCCGAGTGCTAATCATTGGCGTTAGCACTCTGAAGGTGAGAGTGACAACGAAGGACCGGGTCGGTGAGGCCCGCAGGCCGGGTGGGGAAGGAACCGCACGGCAGGCGAGCCGTCCGTCGCGGGCGCGGGCGCGGTCCGAAGGAATCACCCCCAGTCCTGGAGGGACCACTTCACATGGCCAAGATCATCGCGTTCGACGAGGAGGCGCGGCGCGGCCTCGAGCGCGGCATGAACCAGCTCGCGGACGCCGTCAAGGTGACGCTCGGCCCCAAGGGCCGCAACGTCGTCCTCGAGAAGAAGTGGGGCGCCCCCACGATCACCAACGATGGTGTCTCCATCGCCAAGGAGATCGAGCTCGAGGACCCGTACGAGAAGATCGGCGCCGAGCTGGTCAAGGAAGTCGCCAAGAAGACGGACGACGTCGCCGGTGACGGTACGACCACCGCGACCGTTCTCGCCCAGGCCCTGGTCAAGGAAGGCCTGCGCAACGTCGCGGCCGGCGCCAACCCCATGGCCCTCAAGCGCGGCATCGAGAAGGCCACCGAGGCCGTCTCCGCCGCCCTGCTCGAGCAGGCGAAGGACGTCGAGACCAAGGAGCAGATCGCCTCCACGGCCTCCATCTCCGCCGCCGACACCCAGATCGGCGAGCTCATCGCCGAGGCCATGGACAAGGTCGGCAAGGAAGGCGTCATCACCGTCGAGGAGTCCCAGACCTTCGGTCTGGAGCTCGAGCTCACCGAGGGTATGCGCTTCGACAAGGGCTACATCTCGGCGTACTTCGCCACCGACATGGAGCGTATGGAGGCGTCGCTCGACGACCCGTACATCCTGATCGCCAACTCCAAGATCGGCAACGTCAAGGACCTGCTGCCGCTCCTGGAGAAGGTCATGCAGTCGGGCAAGCCGCTGCTGATCATCGCCGAGGACGTCGAGGGCGAGGCCCTGTCGACCCTGGTCGTCAACAAGATCCGCGGCACCTTCAAGTCCGTCGCCGTCAAGGCCCCGGGCTTCGGCGACCGCCGCAAGGCCATGCTCGGCGACATCGCCATCCTCACGGGCGGCGAGGTCATCTCCGAGGAGGTCGGCCTCAAGCTGGAGAACGCGTCCCTGGACCTCCTGGGCAGCGCCCGCAAGGTCGTCATCACCAAGGACGAGACCACGATCGTGGACGGCGCCGGCTCGGCCGACCAGGTCCAGGGCCGGGTCAACCAGATCCGCGCCGAGATCGAGAACAGCGACTCGGACTACGACCGCGAGAAGCTCCAGGAGCGCCTGGCGAAGCTGGCCGGCGGCGTGGCCGTCATCAAGGCCGGTGCCGCCACCGAGGTCGAGCTCAAGGAGCGCAAGCACCGCATCGAGGACGCCGTTCGCAACGCGAAGGCGGCCGTCGAGGAGGGCATCGTCGCCGGTGGTGGCGTGGCCCTGCTCCAGGCCTCCCAGGTCTTCGAGAAGCTGGAGCTGACGGGTGACGAGGCGACCGGCGCCAACGCCGTGAAGCTCGCCCTGGAGGCCCCGCTGAAGCAGATCGCCGTCAACGGTGGTCTCGAGGGCGGCGTGGTTGTGGAGAAGGTCCGCAACCTGACCGTCGGCCACGGCCTGAACGCCGCGTCCGGTGAGTACGTCGACATGATCGCCGAAGGCATCATCGACCCGGCGAAGGTGACCCGTTCCGCTCTGCAGAACGCCGCCTCCATCGCCGCGCTGTTCCTCACCACCGAGGCCGTCATCGCCGACAAGCCGGAGAAGGCCGCCGCCGGCGGCGGTGCTCCGGGCGGCATGCCGGGCGGTGACATGGACTTCTGATCGACCGGTTCCGGTTGATCGACCGTCCTGCACGGACCGAGGGCGGCACTCCCCGAAACGGGGGTGCCGCCCTCGGGCGTTTCCGCGTTCCGCGTTTCGCGTTTCCGCGTTTCCGCGCGTCCTGGATGTGGCCCGGGTCATACGGGATCGGCGGCAGGGGGCGGAATGGTCCGGCCGGGCGACGTGGTTCACGCAGAGGTGCGATGTATGCGCGCGCACATACCGACCGGTACCCACCTCAAGGAGCCCCCACGTGACCGTCACCACCGACGAGGCCGCCTCCCGCACCGCCCAGCTCCTCGCCCGCCCGGCCACCATCAACGGCCTCACCGTGCCCAACCGCATCGCGATGGCGCCGATGACCAGGATGTTCTCCCCGGGCGGCGTCCCCGGTGAGGACGTGGTGTCGTACTACGCGCGCCGCGCCGCCGCCGGGGTCGGACTGATCGTCACCGAGGGCACCTACGTGGGCCACGCCTCCGCCGGGCAGAGCGACCGCGTCCCGCGCTTCCACGGCGAGGAGCAGCTCGCCGGGTGGGCGAAGGTCGCCGAGGCGGTGCACGCGGCGGGCGGCACGATCGTGCCCCAGCTCTGGCACGTCGGCATGGTCCGCAAGGCCGGCGAGGCCCCCTTCCCGGACGCGCCCGCCGTCGGCCCGTCCGGCCTGCGCATCGGCGAGGACGAGCCCACCGGCCGAGCGATGACCCAGCGCGACCTGGACGACGTCATCGGCGCCTTCGCCGAGGCCGCCGCGGCCGCCGAACGCATCGGCTTCGACGGCGTGGAGATCCACGGCGCCCACGGCTACCTCGTCGACCAGTTCCTGTGGTCCGGCACCAACCGCCGCACCGACGCCTACGGCGGCGACCCCGTGGCCCGCACCCGGTTCGCCGCCGAGATCGTGGCCGCCGTACGCGAGACGGTCTCCCCCGACTTCCCCGTGATCTTCCGGTACTCCCAGTGGAAGCAGGAGGCCTACGACGTGCGCCTCGCCGAGACCCCGGAGGAGCTGGAAGCCATCCTCGCCCCGCTCGCCTCGGCCGGCGTCGACGCCTTCCACGCCTCCACCCGCCGCTACTGGCGCCCCGAGTTCGACGACTCCGACCTCAACCTCGCTGGCTGGACCAAGAAGCTCACCGGCAGGCCCGCCATCACCGTCGGCTCGGTCGGCCTCGACGGCGTCTTCAACCCGGCCGCCCGGGGCGAGGGCGCGCCCGTGGGCAGCCTCGACAACCTCCTGGACCGCCTGGAGCGCGACGAGTTCGACCTCGTCGCCGTCGGCCGCGCGCTGCTCCACGACCCGCAGTGGGCCGAGAAGGTCCTCACCGGCCGCTTCGACGCGCTCGCCCCGTACGACGCGGCATCGCTGAAGACCCTGAACTGAGCGGGCAGGCTCTGGGCCGAGCGGTGTGCGCACCGCGGCGTAGGGTCCGTGAGATGACGATCCCTGGACCCGTGGAGTCAGTGGAACCCGTGGTGCGCACCGCCCGCGGCGCGGTGCGCGGCCGCGCCGAGGACGGCCCGACCGTCTTCCGCGGCATCCCGTTCGCCGAACCCCCGGTGGGGGGCGCCCGGGAACGCGTCCAGACCGACTGGCTGTTCGCCATGCCGTCCCTGCACCTGGCCGAGGCCCATGTCACGGGCGGCGGCCGGGCCCACGTCTACGAACTGATCTGGCCCGCCCCGGCCGACGCGCCGTACCCGGAGGAGACCTCCCGACGGCTCTGGGAGGGTTACGAGTTCGCGCCGCTGCCGTTGGTGGGAGCGTGATGCGGGGCCCCCTGGTGGGCCTGTTCGTCGTGCCGGTCGTCGTCGGCGTGTACCTCATCGGCGAGGCGGCGACCGCCGACGACACGCCGCAGTGCGACGGCATCATCGTGGAGTACGGAGACTCGGAACGCTCCGGCCCCATGAAGCCGGGGCAGAACTGCAACCTGTACGACTTCACCGACAGCAGGTCGGCGGGCACCCGGACGTACGACCAGCAGAAGAAGGCCCAGGACGAAGAAGCGACGAGCGACTACTGGACCGGCGGCTGGTGGCTGGCGTACGGCGTTGTCGGCCTGGCCGTGGTCACCACGCGCCGCGACCCGAAACGCCGCCGCTCCTGAGGCACAGGTCTTGGCGTCGCCCCAGGCATCCCCGACTTCCAGGTGGCCGTGGGGCCGCCCGCTTCTTGGCCAGTGTCGTGCTTCCACGACCCGAGTAAAGGGCGCTCCCTGCGGTCGCGTCGGCTCCGCCGATGGGCCTGCGGCCCACCCTTGACTCGGCTCGCTCCAGCAC
>NZ_JAGMUO010000130.1:45122-224466 GCF_019049325.1 Streptomyces sp. AC512_CC834
GGTGAGAAGCGTGCGGGCGGCCGGGGGAGGGTGGGTGTCCCGGGTGGGCCGGTCCCTTGGGCGGGTCGCCCAGTGGCCCGGGGTGAGGGGCGCGTCGGCGCCTCGCCAGCACGCCGCCACGGCTTAGCGGCTTTCGCCCGGAGGGTGGTGCGGGGAGCGCGTGGGCGCGTCGCCTGCACGCCGGGTCGGCTCAGCGGCGGACGGCCGGTGGGTGGTGGATGGCGAGCGGTGGGTGGGGGACCCATGCCGAAAGCCGCGAACAAATCGGCGGATTTGTTCGCGGCTTTCGGAGGGTGGTCTGGGGTGGGGAGGGTGGAGGGGGTGATTGGACAGTGTGTCCCGGGTGTGTGGGGTGAATACGCAGGTGGGGTGCGATGAAGGGTGGGACAGAGTGTCCGATCGCGTCGTCGGGCCCCTCCAAGCGGCCGACACCGCCATCCGGCCAACACCGCCATCCGGCCGGTCCCGCCATGCGGCCGACACCTCCACTCCTCCACCCTCCGGCCGAAAGCCGCTGAGACGGCCCGGCGTGCATGCGAGGCGCGAGCGCGCCCCTCGTGCCGGGGACTGGGCGGCCGACGGGAGGGACCGGCGTGCCTCGGCCACCCGTTTTCCCGGGCCGCTCGCTCGCTTCTCCCTCGTGCTGGAGCGAGCCGAGTCAAGGGTGGGCCGCAGGCCCATCGGCGGAGCCGACGCGACCGCAGGGAGCGCCCTTTACTCGGGTCGTGGAAGCACGACCCTGGCAAGGAAGCGAGTGGCCCCACGGTCACGTGGAAGCTGGGGCTCCCTTGATGCCGTCGACGAAGACCGACCAGGCATCGGCTTGGAAGCGGAGCCTGGGGCCGTCGGGGTTCTTGGAGTCGCGGATCGGGATGACGGCGGGGTTCCCGGTGGCGACTTCCAGGCAGTCGCCGCCGCTCCCGCCGCTGTACGTCGACTTGCGCCAGCGAGCGACCTCGAGGCAGTTGCCGCCGCTGCCGCCGCTGTAGCTGGACTTGTACCAAGTCGCCTCAGTGTCGCTCCTCATGGGCGTAATCCTGCGCCATCGCCTCGATAAGAGCCAGGGAGTTCTGAGGGGACAGGGCGCAGGCCGAGAGGAGGTCGTACGTCTGCCGCTGGTAGCGGACGATTGCGGGATCGTCCTCAAGGCGGCCCGTCCCAACACCCTCGAAATAGGCCAGCGGTGGGGCGTCGTCGAAGCTCATCAACTTGATGGCGCCCTCCAGCGCTGCGTGTGCACCCGCCGTGAAGGGAAGCACCTGCACGATGATTCGGTTCCGGCGGACCAGAGCAACGATGTGGGCAAGCGCCTCGGCCATCACCTCGCGTCCCCCCGTCGCCCTACGTAACGCGGCCTCGTCCAGCACCACCCACAACAACGGCTCTGTTGGATCGTCGAGGAGCTGGGCCCTATCCATTCGGGCCGCTACGAGCGCCTCGATCACATCGTCAGGCGCGGTGGGTTGGTAGGCGCGGCACACTGCTCGCGTATACGCGGGTGTTTGCAACAGCCCGGGGATCAACAGGGGTGCGTACTCCCTGATCTCCGTAGCAGCCCCCTCCGCCTCCGCCGCCTCCGCAAAGTGCTCCGGATACTTCGACTTGGCCGAAGCCGCGCAGTTCCGCCGGAAGAAGTCCTCCGTGCCCAGGACGTCGTCCAGCAGACGTGCGTACTCCGGCTGCATCCGGCGCGTGCCGGACTCCAGTTGGCCGATGAACGAGCCGCTGACGAACAGGCGGGCGCCCAGTTCCTCCTGGCTCAGGCCGGACTTCTCGCGGGCGTGGCGCAGCTCGGCGCCGAGGAGGGCGCGGGGGGACGAGGACGGGTCGAGGTCTTTCGGTCCTGGCATGGTGACGGAACTCCCGGTCGCACAGCAGCGGTTGTTGGGGCGCCCTGTATGGCCAGGTTAGGGGCGGAACGGACACGCTGTGTCGCGAATCACGAACTCAGCGTGGAGGTGAGGAAGGGTGCGGTCGACCGAAGAAGTCGTCGAGTCCTTGCGGCAGGCCCTCGTGGGCGCCGGTGTCGTACTGCCGTCCCTGTGTGTCGATCCGGTGACCGGCGCGAGTGACGAGCCGTTCGCCCTGGTCGAGTTGGGGCGGTGCAACGTCCGGGTGGCCGAGCGGCTGGCGTCGGTGGTGCGGGGGGAGCGGCCCGCAGTGGGTACGCATGCTGTGGACGCGAGGGACGGGCGTGTGGGGGAGGTGATGGGGCATGTCGGAGGCAGCGTGCAGTTGCGGCCGGTCGCCGGGGGCCGGGAGTGGGACTGCCCGCAGGCGTCGGTGGCCGTGGCGCGGCCGGAGGAGGTGCTGAAGGCCCGGCTGCGCGGGACGAACCACGAGAGCGTACGACGCTAGGGCGCTTCGTCAGGCGGGTGGCCAGCTCCGTAGGGCCATGTCGGTCACCCGCTGGAGGTCTTCCCGGGTGGCGCCGCCGGCGGCCTGGACGGAGATGCCGTTGGCGATGGTCATGAGGTAGCGGGCGAGGTCCACGGGATCGGTGTCGGCGGGCAGGTCGCCGGCGTCGATCGCTTGCCGGAAGCGGTCGCGGAGATGGGTAACGCCCCCGTTGCGCCAGTCGGCGAGCATGTCCCGGACGGGGAGTCCGGTGTCGCCGGCGGCGAGGGAGCCCTGGACGCCCAGGCAGCCGGGCGGGCAGCCGGGGCGGGTGCTGGTCCGGACGGCGCCGTTCAGGAACGCGGTTGCCACCTCGCGGGCGGTCGGCTCCAGCAGGGCCCGGGCCACGTACGCGGCGGGGCCCTCCTCGTAGCGCTCCAGGGCCTTGCGGAACAGGTCCTCCTTGTTGCCGAAGGCCGCGTACATGCTGGTGCGGGTGATGCCCATGGCGCTGGTGAGGTCGGTGAGGCTGGCGCCCTCGTAGCCCTGCTTCCAGAAGACCCGCATGGCCTGTTCGAGGGCCTCGTCGGCGTCGAATCCTCTCGGGCGGCCGATCGGCCCCTTTCCTCGCGTCTCCATGCGCCCACTCTACCGCTTCCGTACCGAACGGTGCAGATGTGCTACGTTCTCTTTCGGTACCGATCGGTACTGAACTTCACGGAGGTCATTCTCATGGGACAGCTCGAAGGCAAGACCGCCGTCATCACGGGCGGCGGCACCGGGATCGGCCTCGCCACCGCGGTGCGGCTGGCGGACGAGGGCGCGCACGTGTTCATCACCGGACGGCGCAAGGCCGAGCTGGACGCCGCGGTGGAGACCATCGGCGCGGCGAAGGTCACGGCGGTGGCCGGGGACGTCACCGACCTCGACGACCTGGACCGGCTCTACGACGCGGTCCGCGCCCGGGGCCGGGGGCTGGACGTGGTCTTCGCCAACGCGGCGACCGCCGCACACATACCGCTGGAACAGGTCACCGAAGAGCAGATCGGCCAGATCTTCGGTGTCAACGTGCGGGGCGTGCTCTTCACCGTGCAGAAGGCGCTGCCGCTGCTCAACGACGGCGCCTCGGTGATCCTCAACGCCTCCACCGCCGCCGACAACGGCGCGGAGGCGTTCAGCCTGTACGCCGCCTCCAAGGCCGCCGTACGGACCTTCGCGCGGGGCTGGGCCAACGAACTCAAGGGGCGCGGTGTCCGGGTCAACGCCGTTTCCCCGGGTCCGGTCGACACCCCCGGGATCACCGGCCTCGTCGGCGAGGAGAACGCGATCGCGGCCCGCGCGAAGCTCGCCACGGACACGGCCATCGGGCGGATGGGGCGCCCCGAGGAGGTCGCCGCGGTGGTGGCCTTCCTCGCCTCGGACCAGAGCAGCTTCGTCCTCGGCGCCAACTGGTACGTCGACGGCGGTGAGAACCAGATCTGACCCGCGGGTGGGCGGGCGGTCTGTCTATCGTTCTGTCTGTCTATCGGTCTTCGTCCGGTGTCACGATGCGTTCGACCGCCGCCGCCACCAGCTCGTCGCGCTCGGCCGGGGTGAACACGTCCGGCAGGGTGAGCTGTTCGACGATCAGCCAGTTCAGGGCGAGATAGAGGAGCTTGACGGCCGTCGCGTCGCCGGGGAGGCCGGACGCCTCGTGGTAGGTGACGTTGGCGGCGACATCCTCGCGGATGCGCTCGGTGAGGACCGCGCGCAGCTCGGGGCGCCGGGTGGCCTCCAGGCGGAGTTCGAGCAGGGCGAGGTAGCCGGTGCGGAAGGCGGCGATGCGGTCGACGAGTTCGCGCATGAGCTGGACGTAGGTCTCGCGGTCGCGGCCGGCCGTGCGCTGGCGGGTGAGGGTGGCCTCGTCGGGGTGGAGGCGCTCGTAGACGCGGGCGCCGGCCTGGGTGAGCAGGTCGTCGCGGTTCGCGAAGTAGTTGGACGCGGTGCCGGGCGGTACGGCCGCCGCCGTGTCGACCGCGCGGAAGGTCAGGCCCCGGGCGCCCTGCGCGGCCAGCACCTCGATCGCGCCGTCGACGAGGGCGGCGCGGCGCTGGTCGTTCCGTCTCACCACGTCAGGCTCACCACGTCGGACTCACCACGTCAGGCTCACCACGTCAGAGGCCGCCCATCGGTTCGATGTCCACCCGTACCGGTGTGCCCCACACCCGCAGCACCTCGTAGTCCGTGAACTCGTGGACGAGCCGGTACGCCATCGCCGCGCGCGGTGCGCGCAGTTGGGCCGCGATGTACAGCTCGGCCTCGCGGCGGTCGCGGCGCGGGGTGCCGCACAACTGCCACGCCTGGCCGTTCCACAGCTCCGGCAGCCAGCGCTGCTGGGGCTGCGGGCGGTCGCCCCGCACCCCGTACCGGGACTGGACCGGCTCGGTGGGCCGGGCGGGCAGCGGGTCGCCGTTGTACTCGGCGCGGCGGGCGGTGCGGCGGCGGGTCTCGCACAGGAGGCACAGGTCGGGGGCGGCCTTGTCGACCGGCCCGTTCGGATGCTCGGGGCAGCGGGTGCTGGGGGCCGTCGTCGTGACGCTCTCCTCCAACTGGTCCAGCGCCCGCTTCAGGTCCGCGCGGACCTCGTGCAGCTTGGCCTCCGGCGTGTCGGTGCTCAGGGCCTCGCCGTGCTCACCGAGGAGACGCAGGGCGCGGCCCAGTGCGGTTAGCTGGGCGTGGTTCATGTTCTTCAGAATCGCACACGGCGCCGACAGGGCCGGAGGCACGGGCAGGAGCGTTCGGTCAGTCGTGCGCCCCCGTGAGCGCCGCGCGCAGGTGGCCGCCGGACTCGGTCAGGAGGCGGGCGGCCGTCGGGCCGTCCACGTCGGCGAGCAGGACCAGGATCGCGTGCTTGACCTCGCCGTCGGTCGCCGTCAGGGCGCGCTCGATGTCGGCGTCGGCGGCACCGGTGGCGAGCGCGACGATTCGGCGCGAGCGGGCGCGCAGCTTCTCGTTGGAGGCGCGGACGTCCACCATCAGGTTCCCGTACGTCTTGCCGAGCCGGATCATGGTGATCGTCGACAGCATGTTCAGGACCAGCTTCTGTGCCGTGCCGGCCTTCAGGCGGGTGGAGCCGGTGAGCAGCTCGGGCCCGGTGACGACCTCGATGCCGTGCTCGGCTGCGGCGGCCAGGGCGCTGTTCCGGTTGCAGGCGAGGCCGACGGTCAGGGCGCCGAGCGAGCGGGCGTACTCGACGGCGCCGACGGCGTACGGGGTGCGGCCGGAGGCGGAGACGCCGACCACCGTGTCGTCGGCGGTCAGGGCGAGGGCGTCCAGGTCGGCGCGGGCCAGCTCGGGCGAGTCCTCGGCGCCCTCGATGGACGTGACCATGGCGTCGGGGCCGCCCGCGATCAGGCCGGCGACCTGCCCGGGGGTGGTGTTGAAGGTGGGCGGGCACTCCGAGGCGTCCAGTACGCCGAGTCGGCCGGCCGTACCGGCGCCCGCGTAGACCAGCCGTCCGCCGCGCGTCATCCGGGCGGCCACGGCGTCGATGGCGGCGGCGATCTCGGGCAGCCGCTCGGCGACGGCGGTGGGCACGGTGGCGTCCTCGCCGTTCATCAGCCGCGCGATGTCGAGGGTGGGCAGCCGGTCGATCTCCGCCAGCTCGGGCCGGAACGCCTCGGTGGTCAGCGTCTCCAACTGGGAACGGAGGTCGGGGTGATGGGGGGTGGAGGTCATGAGGGTGCGGCTCTTTCTGGTGTCTGCTCGGTACTTCGGTACTCGGTACTCGGTGCCGGGTGGTGCTGCCGATGGCCCTACGGCCTGCCGCGATGCGCCCCGTGCCGGTGCGCCAGCGCCTCGTAGGAAGCCGCCAAAGCCGGCGCGGCCGACTCGTAGGTCCGCTGTGCCACGCCCACGAACAGGCAGTCCACCACCAGTAGCTGACTGGTCCGGGACGACATCGCCGCCGGGCGCAGCTCGCTCTCCCGCGACGTGGACGTGGTCAGTACGTGGTCGGCGTACTGCGTGACGGGACTGTCGGGGCGGCCGGTGATCGCGACGGTCGTCGCGCCGCGCTCGAAGGCGACCCGCAGCGGTTCGATGACGTCACCCGTGGAGCCGGAGTGCGTGATCGCGAGGGCGACGTCCCCGGCGCGGAGCTGCACCGCGTTGGTGACGGCGAGGTGCGTGTCGCCCGGGGCGTGGGCTATGAGCCCTATACGCAGCATCTTCTGGGTGAGATCCTGGGCGACCAGACCGGAGGCGCCGATGCCGTACACGTCGGTGCGGCGGGCGGCGACGAGTGCGGCGACGGCCGCGCCGAGCTGGACGGTGTCCAGTCCCGCGGCGGTGTCGGCGAGGGTCTGCTGCTCGTCGTAGGCGAGCTTGGCGACGACGTCGGCGATCGGGTCGTCGACCGCGATGTCGGTCGTGATGGCGGGCGCGCGGCCGGACTGCTGCTGGGCGGCGAGCCCGGCCAGCGCGAGGCGCAGATCACGGTAGCCCGGGTAGCCGAGCAGCCGGGCGGTGCGTACGACGGTCGCCTCGCTGGTGCCGGTCAGCTCGGCGAGGCCGGTGACCGTGAGGGCCGCGCAGCCGGCCGGGTCGCCCGCGACGGCCTCGGCGACCCGCTGCATGGAACGGGTCATCGACGGCGCCAGCGTGCGCACCTTGGCCGCGAGGGCGGCGGGCGCGGGCGGCGCGCTGCCGCCAACGGTGGCGCGGCGGCCCCCGGAGGCCTTCGCGAAAGTTTCCTTCACTTCATCGGTCACTCATGAAAGATATTCTCGTTTCGGTGCGCGGGTCAAGAGTGCGCACAATGGGTGCATGGACCCCATCAGCCCCCTCGAGCAGACGCTGCACGCCGCGCGCGCCCTCGTGCTCGCCGACCTGGTGGCCGGTCAGGTCGCCGAGCCGGACGTCGTGTCCCTCGTCGAGGAGTCCGTCGTGCAGCGGCGCTGGTGGGTCGAGCAGTGGCCGGAGGGTGCCCCGTTCGTGGCGGGGCTGGTCGCGCAGGACGTGCAGGACGCCCTGCTGGAGCGGTACGGCCGCTGGCCGCTGTGCCCGGTGTGCGGCGCCGGCGACCCGCACGCGCTGGACGTCGAGCCCGAACTGGGTCCCGACCCGCACTGGGTGTGCGGCCAGGCGGGCGTGAAAGTCGCGGCGGTCGGCTCGCTGGGCGCCGCCACCGGCGGCCCGGAGCCCTCGTGAGGACGGCCGCCCGGTGACCCTCTACATCGACCCGCCGACCTGGCCGGGGCACGGCCGCCTGTGGTCGCACCTCGTCAGCGACGTCTCCTACGCCGAACTGCACGCCTTCGCCGCGACCCTGGGTGTGCCGCGCCGCGCCTTCGAACGCGACCACTACGACCTGCCCGCCCAGCGCTACGCCGACGCCGTGTCCGCGGGCGCGCTCGAGGTCAGCAGCCGCGAGGTGGTGCGGCTGCTGCACGGGGCGGGGCTGCGCCGCCGCAAGGGCGCCGGCGGACTCGGTGTCGGCGGATCCGGTGTCGGCGGATCCGGTGTCGGCGGATCCGGTGCCGGTTCCGCCCGGCCGCGCGGCGGCTCTCAGCCGCGCAGCTCGTAGGCGAACTGCTCGGCGCCCTCCGCGCCCTCCGCGCTCCCCGAGTCCTCCCCGGCGACCCGGGCGAAACCGGCACGGACGATGACGGCCTGCGACGCGGTGTTGTCCGGGTCGGTCGTCGCGAACACGGACGTCACCTCCTCCCGCTCCAGCGCCCACGCGGACAGCGCGCGCAGGCCCTCGGTCGCGTAGCCGTTGCCGCGGGCGGCCTCGACCAGGTCGTAGCCGATCTCCACCCGGCCGTCCTCGTCCGGCGGCCCGTGGAAGCCCATGCCGCCGACCGCGCGCCCGTCCTCGCCCCGTACGAGGACGAACACGCCCCACTCCGGGCGGTGCACGCCCGCCCCGTACGCCTTGAGCAGCATCCCGGCGGCGTCGCGCGTGCCCTGGAAGGGGCCGCCCTCGACCCACGCGAAGCCGCCGTCGCCGCCCGCGGCGAGGTCGGTGGCGGCGGCGGGCGTGACGCCCTGGAGGGTGAGCCGCTCGGCCGGGACCACCAGGTTGTTGCGCCAGCGCCACTCGGTGACCGGGGCACGTCCGGGCAGGTCGCCGCGGCCGGTGGCCCACAGCAGGGTGCGCCAGGGGTCGGCGCCCGGCTGGACGTGCGGGAAGATCCGGGCGAGGACGTCCGCGCACAGCCCGGCGGGCGCCTCGTAGGCCAGGCCGAGGCCTGCGGCGATGTCGTGCGTGTGCAGGAACACCTCGGCGACCCCCAGCGCGGCGAAGCCCTCACGGTTCGCGCTGCGATAGGGGTACGGGTGGAAGGCCCGGACCTCGCGCGGAGTCGTGCGGAGGGTGGCGGCGAGCAGCGCGCCGGTCGTCTCGATCACCTGGAGCACGTCCTCGTTGCCGGTGCCCTCGTCCAGGGTGATCTCGAAGGGGACGTACGCCTTGGTGGCGCGTCCGGCGAGCTGGCCCGCGTAGGCGATGAGGTCGCCCGCGACGTGCTCCGCCGTGTACCGGCAGGTCCATTCGAGCCGTCCGGCCGGTGTCGTCTCCCAGTCCCGTTCCGTCGCCGTCCGCAGCAGCGCGACGGCGCTCGCGACGGCCTCTTCCACCTGTTCCCCGCCCATGTTCCGCATACCGGGCAGGCTAGAGGCCGGGGGTGTCGGGGAGCGACAGCATTTCCAGCTCCCCGGTGAGGTTGTGGCGGGCGGTCGCCTCCCACTCGCGCCGTCCGTGCGGGGTGTGGAAGAGGCTGGGCAGGTCCAGGAGTTGGCGCAGGATCGCGGCCCGGCCCTCGCGGAAGGCATGGCTGGGCACGAAGTGGTACTCCTCGCGGACGGCCGCCGTGTACGCCGCGTACGCCGACGGCGGCGAGGCGAGGATCGCCAGGTCCGCGTCGCACAGCACCTGCCCGTCGCGGTCGTCGCCTGCCGGGGCGTGGGTGGTGGTGAGCCGGACCAGCCGGGCCACCTCGGCGGTCTTCTCCGCCGGGACCCCGGCCTCGGGCAGGGCACGCTCGGCGAGACGCGCCGACCGCTCCTCGTTCTCGGACCGGTCGGGCTGGTAGACGGCGTCGTGGAACCACGCGGCGAGGCGTACGACGTCGGCGTCGTCGGCGTGGTCCGCCAGTACGTCGACGTGGTCCAGGACCGCGGTGAGGTGCGCCAGGGTGTGATAGTGCCGCTGGGGCTCCTGCCAGCGGGCGAGCAGGTTGTCCGCGTACGGCGCGGGGTCCGGGCCGCCGGGTGCGGGACTCCTGGCCCGGTCGAGGGCACGGGCGAAGCGGGAGCGCAGGGCGTCGAGGTCGGCCATGCGCTCATTCTTCCAGATAGCTTTCGTGATAGCTTCTAACCAAGTGGTGAATCCTGGCCCGGAGAAGTTGGCCTGGCGGAAATTGAGAGATGGCGGGCTGACCATGCCGGAGCCGCGCACGACGACCCCGCGCGAGCGCTACCGCGCCCAGGTGCGGGCGGAGATCAAGGAACACGCGTGGGAGCAGATCGCCGCGGCGGGGGCGTCCGCGCTCTCCCTCAACGCGATCGCCAAGCGGATGGGCATGAGCGGACCCGCGCTCTACCGGTACTTCGACGGCCGCGACGAGCTGATCACCGAACTCGTCCGGGACGCCTACCGAAGCCAGGCCGACGCCTTCCGGGCGGCCGCCGGGGCCGGTGCCGACCTGGCCGGACTGGCGCACACCCTGCGCGCCTGGGCCCTGGACGACCCGCAGCGCTACTTCCTCGTCTACGGCACCCCCGTCCCCGGCTACCGGGCACCCGACGACATCACCGAGATCGCCGCCGAGACCATGACGGTCATCCTCGACGCCTGCGCCGCGCTGCCGCCGGACGGCAGCACGGGCGCGTTCGACGCACACCTCGAAACCCACCGGCAGTGGGCGGGCGGCCACCCGGCACCCTCCGCCGCCCTCCACCGCGCCCTGTCCTTCTGGTCCCGGCTGCACGGCGTGCTGTCCCTGGAACTCGCCGGACAGTTCACCGGCATGGGCTTCGACCCCGCGCTCCTCTTCGCCGCCGAACTGGACGCCCTGCTGGGACGTTGAGACGCCGACCGCGCGCCGGTCCCGGCCCCTAACGTGGAGTCCATGACGACTCCCGCAGACGTGCACGACGTACGCGATCCCGAACTGCCCGGGCGGCTGCTGACCATCGAACGGGACGAACTGCTACCGCTGCTGCGGTCCCGGCCGGACGCGGACTTCGCGCTGCCGGTGGCCGCGTGTCCGGGCTGGAGCGTGCGCGACATGCTGGCGCACTGCTCCACCGCACTGATCCGGGTGGTGGAGAACCGCTTCGAGAGGGGCGTCTTCTCCCCCGAGTGCAACGACCGCGACATCGCGGAACGCGCCGACTGGACCAACGACCGGATCGTCGGCGAGCTGGAGCGCGGCATGACCGAGGCCGGCCCGGTGATCGCCCGCGCGGGCGGCGTACTGGACGCGGTCGCACTGGGCGAGTGGGTGCACGCCGGTGATGTGCGGACGACCTTCGGCGCACCGGGGGCGTACGCGGGGCGTGGGCTGCCGGAGGCGCTCGCGCTGCTCGCCGCGATCACCCGCGAGCGCGGTCACGTGCCGCTCCACGCCGACCTCGACGACCTGGACGAGCCCCTGAAACTGGGCGCGGTGAGCGGTGAGCGGCCGCCGGGCCGGTTCATCGGCGACGCCGCGACCCTCGTACGGCTCTACGCGGGCCGCCCCCTCGACGGAGCGACCGGGTACGAGCTGGCCGGGGTGGAGGCGGCGGAGCTGAACATCTTCGGCGGCTGAGCAGCGACGCGGGCACCCCGGCCTGCTGTCTGGGCGTAGTCTTGGATTGGACTAGACCTGTAGCAGGCCGCGACGAATGGGGTCCCATGAGCAAGCGTGCAGTCCTGGAGGTGATCGCCCTCGACGTCGAGGACGCGATCGCCGCCCAGGCCGGAGGCGCGGATCGCCTCGAACTGGTCACCGACATGGCGGCCGACGGACTCACCCCGCCGGCCGAGACCGTCGCCGCGATCCGCGCCGCCGTCGACATCGACCTACGGGTGATGCTGCGGCTTGCGGACGGGTTCGCCGCCGGGGACGTCGAACGGCTGACACGGGTCGCCGGTCGGATGCGGGAGGCCGGGGCCACGCAGTTCGTGCTGGGGTTCCTCGACGCGGAGGGCGACGTGGATCTCGGGGCGGTGGAGCGGGTCGCCGGGGTCCTTGACGGGTGCCGGTGGACGTTCCACCGCGCGATCGACCGGGCCGCGAACCGGGACGCCCTGCGCAAGCAGCTCGCGGACTTTCCGGGCCTCGACACGTATCTGACCGCCGGGGCGGCCGATGGAGTGGACGAGGGCCTGACGGTGCTGCTCGCGGAGGCGCGGCGGCGGGGGGAGCCGGGGTACGAGCAGCAGTTGCTGGTGGGGGGCGGCCTGCGGCTGGAGCACGTACCCGGGCTGCTGGACGCGGGGATCGACGGCTTCCACATCGGCGGCGCGGCGCGGCCCGCCGGGTGGGGCGGGCCGGTCTCGGCGGACGCGGTGGGGGAGTGGCGGCGGGTGCTCGGACGCTGAGGGTTCGGTTGGGTGGTGCGCCTGTGCCGGTGGTCGCGGGGGTGAGTGTCACTCGCCCGCGTTGACGGGGTGCCGCCTCTTTGGGACGGGCGCCGCCCCAGGCACGACTGCCCGCAGCTCCGCCTACACGAGTTGCCTTGGCAGCTCCGTCCCGTGGGTCACGATCAGGCCCGAGACCGCGCGGGTGAGTGCCACGTACAGGCGGCGCAGCCCCGTCCGTTCGTCGGGCTCGCCGTCGACCACGGCCCGCGGTTCGTCCAGGACCACGTAGTCGTACTCCAGGCCCTTGGCCAGCGAGGCCGGGACCAGGGTCAGGCGGGTGGCGTGGGTCGTCTCCTCGCCGGGGCCGACGTACCCGATCCCGTCCGCCTCCAGGGCCGCCGCCAGCTCCGGCACCCTGGCGTCGGCGGCGATCAGGCCGACCGAGCCCTCCCGCTCCAGCAGCTCACGGCAGGCCGCCACCACGTCGGCCGTACCGGCGTCGCCCGTACCGGAGTCGGCCGTACCGGTGTCAGTCGTGCGGATGTCGAAGAAGCCGGGGTTCTCGCGGATCGACGCCACCGGCGTCAGGCCCGGCGCGATGTGCGGCAGCAGCCGGGAGGCGTACGCGATGACGTCCGTCGGGACGCGGAAACCGGCCGTCAGCTCCTCGACCAGGGCCTCGCCCTTGCCCAGATGCCCCAGCGCCTCCTCCCAGCTCCGGGTCGCCCACGGCGTGGTGCCCTGCGCCAGGTCGCCGAGGACCGTCGCCGAACCGGTGGTGCAGCGCCGGCCCACCGCGCGGTACTGCATCGGGGAGAGGTCCTGCGCCTCGTCGAGGACCACGTGTCCGAGGGAGTGGGTGCGCTCGATCAGGTCGGTCGCCTCGTCGATCAGTACGGCGTCGGCCGGTGACCACTTCGCGGACTTCACCGAGCGGGCCGGCTTCACCCACAGCACCGCCTTCTGCTCGTCCTCGGTGAGGATCCCCTCGGCGTGTTCGGCGAGGAAGTCTGCGTCGGCGAGGAGACGCAGGACCAGCCTGGCCGGGTCGACCTGCGGCCAGACCGACTTCACCAGCGCCTTCACGGCGGCGTTGCGCGCCACCGTGTTCTGCACCCGGTCGTCCGGGGCCTCGCCCGCGCGCTCCATCTGCACCAGCACGGAGTGCGCGATGCGCTGCGGCAGCGCCTCGCGGGCGGCGCCGTAGCGGATGTCACGGGCGAGCAGCTCGCGGACGATCTCCTCCAGCTCGTACACCGGCACCCGCCAGCGGCGCGAGCCGCGCACCACGACGACGCCCTCGGCGGGCGGGGTGACGTGCGCGTACAGGGCCCTGCGCAGGACCCGTGCCATCCGCGCGTCGCCCTTGATCACCGCCGTCGCCGCCTCGTCCGCGCCGCGCACCTCGACGTGGGCGACCAGGTCGTCGACGGTCGCCTGGCGGACCGTCAGCTCGCCCAGCGCCGGCAGCACCTGCTCGATGTAGTGCAGGAAGGACCGGTTCGGCCCGATGACCAGGGTGCCGGTGCGGGCGAGGCGCTCGCGGTGCGCGTACAGGAGGTAGGCGACGCGGTGCAGGCCGACGGCGGTCTTGCCGGTGCCCGGACCGCCCTGGACGCAGACGGAGCCGGTCAGTCCGGCGCGCACGATCTCGTCCTGCTCGGGCTGGATCGTCGCCACGATGTCCCGCATCGGGCCGACACGGGGCCGCTCGATCTCCTGCTGGAGCAGTCTGCTGGTGGTGGTCGCGGCCTCGGCCGGGTCCAGCAGGTGCTCGTCCTCGTAGGCGGTCAGGTCCCCGCCGGTGTAGCCGAAGCGGCGGCGCAGCGAGACGTCCTGCGGGTCCTTCTTCGACGCCCGGTAGAACGGCTGCGAGACCGGCGCCCGCCAGTCGATCACCATCGGGTCGCCGTCGGCGTCGTGCACGTGCCGGCGCCCGACGTAGAACCTCTCGCCCTCACCGCCTTCCGCCTGCTCGGCGCCCGGAGCGTGTACGTAGTCGAGCCGGCCGAAGAAGAGCGGGGTCTCGCTGAGGTCGGCGAGCGCCTTGATGCGCTGCTCGATCTGGCTCTCCAGGACCGCGGCGTTGACCCAGTTCGCGGTGACGTCGGTGATGTCGAGGGACTCCACGTCCGCGCGCATCGAGCGCAGGGCGGAACGGGACGCGGCGAGATGGGAGCGTTCCCTGGAGAGGGGGTCGTCGTGGACGGGCGTGTCCTCGTGGACGGGCGTGGACAAGGGAGTGCCTCCGGATGACCTGCGATGCGATGCGGTGCTGTGGGCGCGGGACGCGCGCGGTGGGCCGACCGGTTTCCGTCCGGACGGCAGCACTCCGTGGGGAGGCGGGCAAGAGCGGAAGTCTAGGGGAGCGGGGTCGGCACGGGCCAACGACTTTCCTACGACCCTTAGGGGTCGGGCCCTCCTACCTGAGGGGAAGGCGTCCGCCCGCAGGCGTACGCGGCGCCCGAGGGGGTTCGGTCCACAGACCGATGCCGTTCGGGGGTGTGCGGTCGCACCATGGAGACATGAGCGCAGCAACCATCTCCCCCGCCCAGGCACCGGGCCGCGTGTCCGGCGCCACGCCCGTGGCCGGCAGCCACCGGCACCGGATCGGTGACACCCTGCGGGCTGTCAGGGTGTTCGCCGGCGCCGCCTTCGACGTGGTCGTCCTCGGCGAGTACGGCGAGGAGGCCGGCGTCCGCCGCCACTGAGACCGGTGGTCCCGGGGCGGATTCAGCCTCCCTCAGCCAGTACCTCGTCCGCGTCCATGATCCGGTAGGCGTAGCCCTGTTCCGCCAGGAAGCGCTGGCGGTGGGCGGCGAAGTCCTGGTCGAGGGTGTCGCGGGCGACGACCGAGTAGAAGTGCGCCTGGTGGCCGTCGGCCTTCGGACGCAGCACCCGGCCGAGCCGCTGGGCCTCCTCCTGCCGCGACCCGAACGTGCCCGACACCTGGACGGCGACCGTCGCCTCCGGCAGGTCGATCGAGAAGTTCGCGACCTTCGACACGACCAGGACGCTGATCTCGCCCTGCCGGAAGGACTCGAAGAGTTTCTCCCGCTGGGCGTTGGTCGTCTCGCCCTTGATGACCGGCGCGCCCAGGTGCTCGCCCAGTTCGTCGAGCTGGTCGATGTACTGGCCGATGACGAGGATCTGCTGCCCGGCGAACCGCCGCACGATCGCCTCCGTCACCTTGCGCTTGGTGTCGGTCGTCGCGCAGAAGCGGTACTTCTCCTCCGTCTCGGCGGTGGCGTACGCGAGCCGCTCGGCGTCGGTGAGGTTGACCCGGACCTCCACGCAGTCGGCGGGCGCGATGTAGCCCTGCGCCTCGATCTCCTTCCACGGCGCGTCGAACCGCTTCGGCCCGATGAGGGAGAACACGTCCGACTCGCGGCCGTCCTCCCGCACGAGGGTCGCGGTCAGGCCGAGCCGCCGCCGGGCCTGGAGGTCGGCGGTGAACTTGAAGACCGGCGCGGGCAGCAGGTGCACCTCGTCGTAGAGGATCAGCCCCCAGTCCCGGGAGTCGAACAGTTCCAGGTGCGGGTAGACGCCCTTCCGCCGGGTCGTCAGCACCTGGTACGTGGCGATGGTGACCGGCCGGATCTCCTTGCGGGTGCCGCTGTACTCGCCGATCTCGTCCTCGGTCAGCGACGTGCGCCTGACCAGCTCGTGCTTCCACTGCCGGGCGGAGACCGTGTTGGTGACCAGGATCAGCGTCGTCGACTTGGCCTGCGCCATCGCACCCGCCCCGACCAGCGTCTTGCCCGCCCCGCAGGGCAGCACGACGACACCGCTGCCGCCGTGCCAGAAGTTCTCCACCGCCTGCTTCTGGTACGGGCGCAGCGCCCACCCGTCCTCGGCCAGCTCGATCGCGTGCGCCTCGCCGTCGACGTACCCGGCGAGGTCCTCGGCCGGCCAGCCCAGCTTCAGCAGCGTCTGCTTGATCTGCCCGCGCTCGGAGGGGTGCACGGCCACCGTGTCGTCGTCGATGCGGGTCCCGACCAGCGGCGCGATCCGCTTCGACTTCAGGACCTCCTCAAGGACCGGCCGGTCGGTGCTCGTCAGGACAAGACCGTGCGCCGGGTCCTTGGAGAGGGTGAGGCGGCCGTAGCGGTCCATCGTCTCGGCGATGTCGACGAGCAGCGCGTGCGGCACCGGGTAGCGGCTGTACTCGACGAGGGCGTCCACGACCTGCTCGGCGTCGTGGCCCGCCGCTCGCGCGTTCCACAGGCCCAGCGGCGTCACCCGGTAGGTGTGGATGTGCTCCGGCGCCCGCTCCAGTTCGGCGAACGGCGCGATGGCCCGACGGCAGTCGCCTGCCTGCTCGTGGTCGACTTCGAGGAGCAGGGTCTTGTCGGACTGGACGATCAGCGGACCATTCACGGGCGGCACCCTTTCGCGTGCGTGCGGCCGGACGACGGCTCGGCCAAACGTCCAGTGTGCCTGATCGCGGGGACGGGCCTACCGGACGGCGATGTCGATGTTGTTGATGAGCGGCCCCTCCAGCGCGGCGGCCTTGGGGGCGAGGGCGCCGAACAGCGCCGCGGCGGTGATCAGGGCGGCGACGGAGACGGCGACGGCGGAACGCACGGCGGAGCGGTCGGGGGAGTGGTCGGGGGCGGAGGGCTTGGCGCGCATGGGAGGCCTTTCGGAGTCTCGGACGCTCGGACGCTCGGGTGCTCGGATGTGCGGGGAGGTCGGCGGGCCGGGTCAGGGGGACTGGGACCCGGCCCGCCGAGAGTCGCGGAAGGGGGGACGGGTCAGAGGGTGACGCCTCCGCCGAGGTCGATGCCGACGGCGGCGGCCTCGGCGGCGAACGCCGCGAGCAGCGCCGCGGTGGAGGTCAGGACGGTGGCGACACGGCGAACGGCAGTACGCATCGGGTTCTTCCTTTCGGTTCGTTTGCAGGGCACCCGGTGGCTGCCCGAGCGTCGACGAACCGATGCGGAATATGAAAAAAGCTCCCTCGCAGGTGCGAATCACCCGGCGTGGCGTGCATGAATCGCCGCGTACACCCGAAAGTGCGCCGGAATCAGCGCGCGTCGTCGGCGAGTTCGGCCACGCCGGTGATCCGGTGCAGCGGATAGGTGCGCACCTCGTCCGCCGTGTGGTCGTACGCCGTGACGAAGCCGCCCTCGACGCGGATCGGCGCGATGACGCGCTGGCTGGCGGCGCCCTCGGCGTTCACGTAGCCGATCCACAGCGCCTCGCCGGTCAGGACCGCCGCCTGCATGGTGGCCAGCGTCTCGGTGGCGCCCGTGCGAGGCAGCTCGCCGCGTGTGGCACCGCCCCCGTCGCCGCCCTCGCCGTCGCCTTCCCCGCCCCCTTCCTCACCGCCGGGGAGCGGCTTGCGCGGGGTCGTGGAGGCCAGGTCGCCGGCCCGGACGGCACGGATCGCCGCCGTCAGGAGCGTGTCGTCGGCGACCGGCGGACCGTCCGGCACCGGCTGCGGTGCCGTCCGCGGCGGAGTGCGGTGGGAGTCCGCGCGGGTGATCAGCACGTCGCCCGCGGCGGACTCGGCGGCCGGCGCGAAGCCCAGCGCGCGCAGCCCCTCAAGGAGCGCCGCCGGGTCGGCCTGCGCGGCCAGCACGGTCGGCGCCAGACGGCGCAGGCCGAGGCCGACGGCCCGCTTGTCGGCGAGGATCTCGTCCAGCGTGGCGTCGTCGTCGCAGCGCACGTACGCCGAGGCCGCGCCCACCCGCAGTTGCCCGTGCCGCCGGGCCACGTCGTCGATCAGGTACGTGAGGGGCTGCGGCACCGGCGTACGGGAGTGCCGGGCGAGGAACGCGTGCAGGTCGGCGGCGGTCCGCCCGGCGTCCAGCGCACGGCGTACCGAGCCCGGCGTGAACCGGTAGACGGTCGCCCCGCCTCTGGACTCCACGTCCGCGAGGACGCCCAGCAGATCGGCCAGCGGGCGTTCCAGCGGCCCCGGCGCCACCGCCGTCAGGTCGGCCTGGAGCAGCACGTGGTCCAGCGGTTCGGGGAAGAGCGGTTCGAGCAGCCGGGCGGCGGTCGCGGTGGCCACGGCCTGCTCGGCGGAGGTCGGGGCGGCGGGCACCGGCGGTGTGCGGTGATGGACGGGGAGCTTGTCGCCCGGACCCTCGGGCCCTTCGGGGTCTTCGGGCCGTTCGGGGCCTTCGAGGCTCGTGGGGCTTTCGGGGATTTCGGGGCTCGTGGGGCTCTTCGGGCTCTTGTGGTCCTCCGCCGGACGGGACGGTTCGGGTGCCCCGATCAGGGCCCGCCCCGGTGCCGCCAGCGCACCGCGCCCGGTGACGCCCAGCAGCTCCGCCTCGGACAGCGTCCAGCGGGCGATCCGGGTCCGCAGATCGTCGTCCCCCGTCTGCCGCTGCTCCCGCTGCGGAGCGCGCAGCGGGCGCTCCCAGCCCAGCCGGGCCAGCACCGACTCCTCGGTGGGCGAGGCGCCCTCGGGCAGCCCCGCCAGCAGGATCAGCACCCGGTGCCGTACCTCCGGCGCCGCCGAACGGTCCAGGTTCGGGCCCAGCGCCGAGAGCGTACGGTCCTTCGCGTCCCGCCCGCCGACCACGCCCGGCGTCCGGGTCGCCGTCAGCCACGTCCCGGCGAGCCGCGCCCAGCGCTCGGCCGGGGGCAGCTCGCGCCACTCGTCGTACGCCGGGGTCGCCGCGTACCGCTCGTCGGACTCCCCGTCGGTGGCGATCAGCCCGGCCCCGTAGGCCAGTTCGACCCAGAAGGCGGCGACCGGCTCGGGCACGTCCAGGGCGACGGCCGTCCGCTTCAGGTCGCGCACGCTCAGACCACCGGCCCGCAGCACCGTCGGGCCGCCCTCGTCCCACTCCTTCAGCAGCTCCTCGACGACTCCCAGCGCCGCCAGGGCCTGCCCGGCCGCGGTGGCGTCCACAACCTGTGGACGGTGTGCGGCGGCGGCCTCCACCGGCGGCGGCACCGGCTCGGCCGTGCGGTGCGCCCGCCCCGCGCGCAGATGCAGGGCCACCTCGCGGGGCAGCACGACCGTGCCCGGCGCGGTCGGCAGGAGCAGGCCCCGGTCCAGCAGCGCGCGCAGGTGGTGCGCGGGGTCGTGGGTGACCTGGCCGTACGGCGGGCCCCACACCAGCCGGGCCAGCACCTCCCGGGACTCCCCTGGCAGCTCGGCGAGGAGCGCCGCCATCCGCCGCCGGTCGGCGAACAGGGTGGCGAGCGCGGACACCGCGGAGACGGAGTCGTGCGTCGAGGGCAGTCCTGCGGCGGTGACGATCTCCTGGATCCGGCCCGGCGACATCCCCGCCGTCGCCTCCCGCACGGTGGGCCCGAGCCCCGTCGGCGAGGGATGCTGCGGGGAAGGTGCGAGCAGCTCGCGGGCGGTGCGCACCAGCCGCAGCCGGTCGTCGGCGCCCCACACCAGGGCCTGCTCGCGCAGCAGGGCGGCGGCCCGGGGCAGCGCGGCCGCGACGGCGGGGTCCGCCTCGTCGCCGCCCATCAGGGCGAGCAGCTCACGGTACGACGCCGGGTCCGACGCCACGGCCAGCGCCTGAGCCGTCTGCAGCGCGAACCGGTCCAGCCGCTCCAGGGCCCGCACGACCGAGGCACGGGTGCCGGCGCGGGTGGCGAGCTGGGTGAGGTCCGTGGGCACGGGGGTGATGAGGTCGGGGCGGCTGCGCAGGAGGGCGGCCAGCGAGACGTCGTCCCTGACGCGGAGCGCCTCCGCGAGGGACCGGGGGGCCGCGGACTTCTCCTCGGTGCTCATCCGGCCCACGTTAGCGGGTGGGTGCGACGGCGGGGTGCGGGTGCGACGGTGCGGTGCCGTCGGCCGGTCACGGGAAGATTCGGTACCTTCGTCCGACGGGGTACGACAGGGTACGACGGGTACCACAACGCACCGCCCCGGAGGGGAACGTGGGGATCGAGAGCGACCAGGTCGTCTTCGAGTATCTGAGCCGCGTCGGCGACGTGGCCCAGCAGCGGCAACTGCCGTCGGCCACCCGCATGCGGCTGGTCTCGGAGCTGCGCAACGAGATCGACCGGCACCGTGCGAAGACCACCGTGGACAGCCCCGCCGCCGTCCGCCGCATCCTGGACCGGCTCGGCAGCCCCGACGACATCGTCGACGCGGCGGGCGGCACGAGCGGGGCCCGGCAGCCGTCGGTGCCGCCGCCCACCGCCGTGCCCGTCCAGCGGGACTCCGGGCCCCGCAAGGCCGGGCCCCGCAAGGCCGAACGCCGCAAGAGCCTGCGCCGCGCCGCGCCCGAACCCCCGGCCGAGCCCGCCGCGTCCCCGCCGCACCTGGCGAGCGCGCAGGAACTGGGGGGCGCGGGCGGCCGTCAGCCGGACTGGTGGCGGGTGGAGAACGGCCCGTTCGCGGGCGTCGGCGGCAGCCTGCCCGGGTTCGACAGCGTGCCCGGGTTCGTCGGCGGCATCGAGATCCCGGAGCTGCTCAAGCCGCCGCCGAGGGAGCAGGACGAGACGGCGAAGAAGGACGCCGCCACCGGCGGGAAGTCACCCGTGGAGGCGGGGGAGGCCGTGGAGGAGGAGGCCGGGGAACTGGTCGCCGGGGAGCCGGACGGGACCCGGCGCCGCCGCCTGCGCCGCCTGTGGCCCGAGGGCGGCTGGAACAACCCCCTCCTCCTGCTCGCCGCCGGCCTCCTCGTCGTCGGTGCCGTGCTCGGCAACCTCGTCGCACTCGGCCTGGGCTGGCTGATCGCCTACCTCTCCCGCCGGCTGACCCCCGCCCAGTCGAAGTGGGCCGTCCTGGGCCTGCCCGGCACGGTCGCCGCCGCCGGTGCCGTCTGGCTGTGGGGCCGCACCGAGGGCCGCTGGGGCGATCCGATCGCCGAGGGCCACATGAACGACGCCGTCACCGACACCTGGCCCTGGGTCCTGCGCACCGCCGCCGTCGCCACGGCCCTGTACCTCCTGTGGCGAGCGCGCCGCCTCCGCGGCTGACCGGGCGGAGGCACCACGCCGGCGACCCCCGCCGCGACCGGGCGCCGCCCCTGCGGTGCGGCAGTCCCCGGTGTCCCTCGCCCCCGCAGGGCGGCATGCGGTCCGCCTCCGCCCCGGACCACACCCCTCTCCACCCTCTCCACCCTCTTCACCCAGGTCGGACCGGGTGCCCCGCGAGCAGCCGTCAGGGGCCCGGCACAATGGACCCCATGGCCTCATCCACCCGCCCCGCGCCCACCGTCGGCTTCGATCTCGACATGACGCTGATCGACTCCCGGCCCGGCATCCACGCCTGCTACCTCGAGCTGAGCGCGCGGACGGGGACGTACATCGACGCCGACCTGGCCGTGACGCGGCTCGGGCCGCCGCTGGCCGAGGAGCTGGCCAACTGGTTCCCGGCCGAGGAGATCCCGGCCGTCGCCGACCTGTACCGGGAGATATACCCCGCGTACGCGATCGAGCCCACGCTCGTGCTGCCCGGCGCCCGGGAGGCCGTGGCCGCCGTACGCGAGGCCGGTGGGCGAGCGGTCGTCGTCACCGCCAAGTACGAGCCGAACGCCAAGCTGCACCTGGCGCACCTCGGTATCGAGCCGGACGCCGTGATCGGCGGCCTGTGGGCCGAGCAGAAGGCCGTCGCGCTGCGCGAGCACGACGCGGACGTGTACGTCGGCGACCACGTGGGCGACGTACGCGGGGCCCGCGCCGCGGGCGCCCGTTCCGTCGCCGTGGCCAGCGGGCCGTGCGACGCCGGGGAGCTGCGCGCGGCCGGCGCGGACGTGGTCCTGGCCGACCTCACCGGATTCCCGAAGTGGCTCGCGGCCTACCGCGACGGCGAGGGCGACGGGGATGGGGACGGGGACGCCGGAGGACCGGCCGCGGCGCGCGCCTGACGCCGCCCGGCCGCCGCCGACCGGAGCACCCCCGCCCCGGCGATCAGGAAGCCCACTCCCATCAGCATGCTCAGCAAGAACATGTAGGTGGGAAAGGGCGTCGTCCCCAGCAGCAGCGGGGCCACGGTGACCAGAGTGGCCACGGTTCCGATGAAGAAGACGATCGCACCGGCGCGGATCAGTCGGTCACCGGGCGCGGCGGAATTCGTTCGGGTTTTGTCACGCACCCGACCAGGGTAGTTCCCAGGTCTGGGGAACAGCCGGGGGACGTCTTGTCACCGGCTTGAACACCATTAGCCTTGGTACCGGCGGGTCGCGACGACCCGCCCAAGTGCTATCCAGAGCCGTTTCCGAGCAGTTTTCCGACGAGTACGAGGACGAGGGCAGGCATGCCTAGCGGCAAGGTCAAGTGGTTCAACAGCGAGAAGGGCTTCGGCTTCCTCTCCCGCGACGACGGCGGTGACGTCTTCGTGCATTCCTCGGTCCTCCCCGCCGGAGTCGAGGCACTGAAGCCGGGGCAGCGCGTCGAGTTCGGTGTGGTCGCCGGACAGCGCGGCGACCAGGCACTGTCCCTCACCCTCCTTGACCCGGCGCCCTCGGTCGCGGCCGCGCAGCGCAAGAAGCCGGACGAGCTGGCCTCCATCGTGCAGGACCTGACGACCCTCCTGGAGAACATCACGCCGATGCTGGAGCGCGGCCGCTACCCCGAGAAGACCGCCGGCAAGAAGATCGCCGGGCTGCTCCGCGCGGTCGCCGACCAACTGGACGTCTGATCAACGGGGTTCGCTAGGGAAACGCCAGCGCGTCCGGGCCGAGGGCCGGTACCAGTCCCTCGGCCGCCGCGCGGGTCAGCAGGCCCCGGACCGCCGCGTAGCCGTCCTCGCCGAGGTCGGCCGTGAACTCGTTGACGTACAGCCCGATGTGCTGGTCGGCGACGGCCGGGTCCATCTCCTGCGCGTGCTCCATGACGTACGGCCGGGACACGTCCGGGTCGTCCCAGGCCGCGCGGACCGAGCGGCGGACCGCATCGGCGAGCCGGGTCAGCGTCTCCTCGCCCAGCGCACGCCGGGCGATGATCGCGCCCAGCGGGATCGGCAGCCCCGTGGTGTGCTCCCAGTGCTCGCCCATGTCGGCGAGCTTGTGCAGCCCGTAGTTTTGGTACGTGAAGCGGGCCTCGTGGATCACCAGGCCCGCGTCGACCTTCCCGTCCCGCACGGCGGGCATGATCTCGTGGAAGGGCATGACCACGATCTCGCCGACCCCACCGCCGGGCACCGTGTCGGCCGCCCAGAGGCGGAACAGCAGGTACGCCGTCGACGTCTCGCTGGGCACCGCGACCGTGCGCCCGCGCAGGTCCGCGTCCGCCTCCCGGGTCAGCACCAGCGGCCCGCAGCCCCGGCCCAGCGCGCCTCCGCAGGGCAGCAGGGCGTAGTCGTCGAGGACGTACGGCAGGACGGCGTAGGACACCTTCAGAACGTCGAGCTCGCCGCGCTCGGCCATGCCGTTGGTGATGTCGATGTCCGCGAACGTCACGTCGAGAGCGGGGGCGTCCGGGACCCGGCCGTGGGCCAGGGCGTCGAAGACGAAGGTGTCGTTCGGGCAGGGGGAGTACGCGATCCGCAGGGGCTCGGCGGTCGTGTCAGTCGTGTCGGTCGTGTCAGTCATGGGGGGTCCAACTCCTGAGGACGGGTGCGAGCTTCCCGAAGGCGTCCGTCAGTGCCGTGAGCGCCTCGCCGATGCGCCAGGCGGCGCGGTCGCGCGGGCCGACCGGGTTGGAGACGGCGCGCAGTTCCAGCACGGGCACGCCGTGCGCGGCGGCGGCCTCGGCGACGCCGAACCCCTCCATCGCCTCGGCCAGGGCACGCGGGTGGCGGGCGCGCAGCAGCGCGGCGCGTTCGGCGGTGCCGGTGACGGTGGACCCGGTCAGGACGGTGCCGGGGCGGGCCCCGGTCGCGGTGGCGACGGCGGCGACGAGACCGGCGGGCGGGTGGTGGGTGACGGTGCCGAAGCCGAGCTCGGTGACCGGCAGGAAGCCGTCCGCGGTCTCGGCGCCCAGGTCGGCCGCGGTGATCGCGTCGGCGACGACGAGCGAGCCGACGAGCGAGCCGGCGGGCGCGTCCGGTGCGAAGCCGCCGCCGATGCCGGCCGAGACGACCAGGTCGTAGGGCGAGCCGTCGAGGGCCGCGGCGGTCAGCGCGGCGGCCGTGGAGGCGGCGGCGCGGGCGGGGCCCACCCCGGCGTCCAGCAGGTCCCAGCCGCCCGGCAGCCGGTGCAGGACGATCCCGGGACGGGGCAGCACCTGGGCGCCGGGCTCCGGGAACGCCCGGGCCACCGCGTCCCGTTCGGCGGGGACCGCGGTGGCCACGAGGATGTGCGCGGAGGACGTGGTCAGTCCTTCTTCAGCTCGAAGACCCACACACCGGTGACCTTCTCGCTGCCTTCCTTGCCGTCGCGGGCCGCCACGGCGACGTTCGTCGAGTCGCCCTGGGCGCCGTACTGGGCGTTGAAGAACACGCTGCCCGGCACGGTGCGGTAGGTCTTGTCGCTGTCCTCGACCAACTGCTGACCGTTCATCAGGATCGTCCAGTGCTTGTCCGCGATGTCCGGGTCGACGCCGAACCGCACGGTCTCGTCCTGGTCGACCGTGATGGTCTTCGCGTCCTTGTCGTCCAGGCACTTCGTGATCTCGTCGGCGGACAGGGTCTCGCCCTCGCCGCCGCAGGTGGCATCGGAGGTGACCGAGTCACTGCCGACCGTGATCGTCGAAACCGGGGTCGGCTCGTCACAGGCGGACAGCAGGAGCAGTCCGGCGGATACGGCGCCGGCGGCGGCGACGGCGCGGCGGCGCCGCACAGCGCCGTGTCCGATAGCGGCGGTGCCGCGGGGCAACGTGGTCATGGGCGAAGGCTATACGGCGCTCCCGGCCCGCCCCCCACCTGGGTACGGCGTGGCGTGATCACGCCACCCTCGGCCGTGCGGGCCTCCCGTGCCGCGCCGAGTCGATCAGCCCCCGTACGGTCGTCAGCCACCCGGCGGCGATGATCGCGGCGGCCACCGCCAGGCCCAGCGTGCCGTTGAGCGGCAGCACGATGCCGACGGCGCCGCCGAGCACCCAGGAGACCTGGAGCAGTGTCTCCGAGCGGGCGAACGCCGAGGTGCGGACCTGTTCCGGCACGTCCCGCTGGATCAGCGCGTCCAGGGACAGCTTCGCGAGCGCCTGCGCGAACCCGGCGACCGCGGCCAGGCACGCCACCAGGACGGTGCTGAAGAACACCGCGGCCACCACCGCCGCGCCCAGCACGATCACGACGACGGTCACGATGATGATCTCCGGCGCCCGGGAGCGCAGCCAAGCGCCGACCGCCGTGCCCAGCGCGTTGCCCGCGCCGGCCGCGACGCCCACGATCCCCAGCGACACCGCCGCGCTCTGCCCGGTCATCGGGTGCACGCGCAGCAGGAAGGCCAGGAAGAAGATCAGGAAGCCGCTCAGGCAGCGGATCGCGGCGTTGGCGGCCAGCGCGTGCGTCACCGCCGGGCCCACCGTGCGCAGCCCCGGGCGCTTGCCCCGCTTGCGCAGCGGTCCGGGCAGGTGGTCCTCGTCCGCGGCGAGCAGGGCCCGGTCCTCGCCGCGCGCCGAATCCACCTTCCGCGGCAGCGTGAACGACAGCACGGTCCCCGCGACGAAGATCACGAACGCGCCGTACAGCGGCCACCGCGGCCCGACCTGCTGGAGCCCCGCGCCGATCGGCGCGGCGACGCCGGTGGCCAGCAGCCCGCACAGCGTGACCCGCGAGTTCGCCTTCACCAGGGAGATGCGGGGCGGCAGCAGCCGCGGCACCACCGCGCTTCTGACCACGCCGTACGCCTTCGAGGCGACCAGCACGCCGAGCGCGGCCGGGTACAGCTCGATGCCGCCGGTGACGACGGCCGCCGACAGCACCAGCGCGAGCAGTGCCCGGGCGGCCATCGCGGCCGCCATCGCCGCGCGGCGGCCGTGCGGCAGCCGGTCGAGGAGCGGGCCGATCACCGGCGCGAGGAGTGTGAACGGCGCCATGGTGATGGCGAGGTACAGCGCGACCCGGCCGCGCGCCTCGTCGGTGGGGACGGAGAAGAAGACGGTGGAGGCGAGCGCGACGGTGATCATCACGTCGCCCGCGCCGTTCACCCCGTGCAGCTCGATCAGTTTGCCGAGGCCCGACTCGCCCGCGCCGTGCGCGTGCGTCGCCCGGCGGATGCCGCGCGCGGTACCGGTCACCGGCAGGCGCAGGGCCCGGCCGACGGCACGGAACCGGGAGCCGGGGCCGCGCCACCGGCTCCCGCGCTTGAACTCCGTCCGTGCGGCTGCCACCCCGTCATAGTGCCCCGTCGGCGGCGGCTGTAGCGCCGATGGGGCACGGATGGCGGTGATCGCTGTGACCGAGTCGGGTGACGCCGCCGGGAAACACCGGGGGAGACACCGGGGAAACACCGGTCCGTACCCCGCCGAAACTCCCGTCGGTGTAGGCCCAGCGCACCTGAGCAGGTAGCGTGCCTAGCGCGCCGTGGCGAACGTTCTCGGCCGCGCGCCGTACGGCCATCCCGCAGAATGGATAATGGATGACGTAGGTGCGCCCGAGCGCGATCGGGCGCGGACGTCGACGCGGTCCACAGGTCCGCTCCGTCCGCCCCTCGCACACAGCGGTGCACTCGTGAGACGGCGTATGGAGAGAAGCGATACCTGTGAGCGCAGCGACAACGCGAAGCCGCACCCCTGACCGCCTGTGTGCCGAGGCCGTCGACCTCGCCCGCGCCGCAGCCGAGGAGGCCGCCGCCCCCGGCGTCGTCGGCGAGCACGAGGGCCTGGTGTCGGAGGGCGACCGGGTCGTCACCCACCACTTCGCCTGCAAGGAGCTGGGGTACCGGGGCTGGCGCTGGGCCGTGACCGTGGCCCGTGCCTCCCGCGCCAAGATCGTCACGGTGGACGAGGCGGTGCTGCTGCCCGGCCCCGACGCGCTGCTCGCGCCCGAGTGGGTGCCGTGGAGCGAGCGGCTGCGCCCCGGCGACATGGGACCCGGCGACCTGCTGCCCACCGACGCGGAGGATCTGCGTCTCGAGCCCGGCTGGACCGGCGAGGACGAGCCGCCGCCGAACTCCGCCGTCTCCCACGAGATGGCCGACCTGGTCGAGGCCGAGGACGCCGAGGTGACCGCCGGGCGGCCCGCCGAGCTGTCGACCGTCCCGGCCCGCGGCACGATCTCGGCGGTCGCCGAGGAGCTGGGCCTGCGCCGCACCCGGGTGCTGTCCCGGTACGGGCTGCATGTCGCCGCGGACCGCTGGGAGGACGGCTACGGCCCGAAGACCGCGATGGCCCAGGCTGCCCCCGCCTCCTGCGACAGTTGCGGCTTCCTGGCCCGGATCGGCGGCTCGCTCGGGCAGGCCTTCGGGGTGTGCGCCAACGAGTTCTCCCCGGCCGACGGCCACGTGGTGTCGCTCGCCTACGGGTGCGGCGGGCACTCGGAGGCGGCGGTCATGCCGAAGCCGCCGCGGGTGGCTCCGCCGGTGATCGACGAGACGCGGGTGGATCCGTTCCCGCTGCGGCCGGCCGCCGACTCGGGGTCGGTCCCGGTGACCGAGGACCAGGCGTCGGCGGAGCTGGGGCATTCGTAGGGTGCGGGTTCGTGGGTGGCCGGGGTCCCTGGGGGCTGCGCCCCCAGACCCCCGTCGGCCTTGACGGCCTCGTCCTCAATCGCCGGACGGGCTGAATGATGCCGGCCTCTGTGACAGGTGTGCCCTCGGCGGTCCAGTCGGTGAGTGCCGGGGCGGTACCTTCGTGGTCCGTCGATGAGGAGAGTCACCGTGAGCATGTTCGTACGGCCTGCCGCCGAGGGCGCGGACCCGTTCGGTACGGCACGTCTGCGGCGCGGGGTGCTGGACGCCTGGGCGACGAGCCCGGCCCGGTTCCGTGAGGACGCCAACGCGGAGGAGGACCTCGTCCTCGGCGGCTACCGCGACCGGCTGGTCGTCGAACTCGCGCAGAACGCCGCCGACGCCGCCGCACGCGCCGGAGTACCCGGCCGGCTCCGGCTCACCCTGCGCGACGGCGTCCTCGTCGCCGCCAACACCGGCGCCCCGCTGGACGCGACCGGAGTCGAGTCCCTGTCCACCCTGCGCGCCTCCGCCAAGCGGGACGCGGGGGACGGGTCGGGCGGCCCGGTGGGCTCGGGCGGTCCGGGCCGCCCGGCAGGCCCGGTGGGCTCGGTCGGTTCGGGCGGTCCGGCTGGTTCGGGCGGTCCGGTGGGTTCGGACGGTTCGTTGGGCCCGGCTGGTTCGGGCGGCTCGGTGGGCTCGGGCGGCCCGGCAGGCCCGGCAGGCCCAGTGGGCTCGGTCCCTTCAGGCGGCCCGGCAGGCTCGGTCGGTTCGGGCGGCCCGGCAGGCTCGGTGGGCTCGGGCGGTTCAGGCGGTTCGGTGGGTCCGGCTGGTTCGGGCGGCCCGGCCAGCTCGGTGGGTCCCGCTGGTTCGGGCGGCTCGGCAGGCCCAGTGGGCTCGGTCCCTTCAGGCGGCCCGGCAGGCTCGGTCGGTTCGGGCGGCTCGGCTGGCTCGGTGGGCTCGGGCGGTTCAGGCGGTTCGGTGGGTCCGGCTGGTTCGGGCGGCCCGGCCGGCTCGGTGGGTCCCGCTGGTTCGGGCGGCTCGGCTGGCTCGGTGGGCTCGGGCGGTTCGGGCGGACCGCGCGGTTCGGTGGGCCCGGCCGGCTCGGGCGGCCGGTTCGGGGTCGGCCCGGCTGGCTCGGGCGATTCGGGCGGCCCAGGCGGCCCGGTTGGCTCGGTCGGGCGGTTCGGGGTTGGGTTCGCCGCTGTGCTGGCCGTTACCGATGAGCCCGCCGTTGTCGGTCGGCACGGCGGGGTGCGCTGGTCGCTGGCCGAGGCGCGTGACCTGGCCGCCGACGCCGCCCGGCCCGGCGGGGCGGGCCGCTCCCCGGCCGAGGGCGATGCCGACGCCGCCCGGCACGGTCCCGGTCTCGGGGACGAGATCCGGCGGCGCGACGGGCATGTGCCGCTGCTGCGGCTGCCGTTGCCCGCCGAGGGCAGCGCGCCCGACCCGTACGACACGGCCGTCATCCTCCCGCTCCGCGACACGGCCGCCGCCGACCTCGCCGAACGGCTCCTGCACGCCGTCGACGACGCGCTGCTCCTCGCCCTGCCGGGCCTGGAAGAGGTGGTGGTCGAGGTGGGGGACGACGTACGCACCCTCTCCCGCCGCACCGAGGACTCCCTGACCGTCGTCGAGGACTCCCGCGAGGGCGTCACCCGCTGGCGCACCGCCGCCGCGCACGGGCCCCTCACCCCCGACCTGCTCGCCGACCGCCCCGTGGAGGAGCGGCTGCGCCCCCACTGGTCGGTGACCTGGGCGGTGCCCGTCGACGCCGACGGCTCCCCCGCGCGCCCCCGCACCAGCCCCGTCGTGCATGCCCCGACCCCCAGCGACGAGCCCCTCGGCGTGCCCGCCCTGCTCATCGCGTCGTTCCCGCTGGACACCACCCGCCGGCACACCGCGAGCGGCCCGCTGACCGACTTCCTGACGGAACGGGCGGCCGACGCCTACGCCGGGCTGCTCGCCGACTGGCGGCCGGTCGGCGTCGGCCTCATCGACCTGGTGCCCGGAGCGCTGGGCCGGGGCGAACTGGACGGCGCGCTGCGGCAGTCCATCCTCGACCGGCTGCCGCGCACCTCCTTCCTGCCCCCCGCCGTCCCCTCCGAGGACCGGCACGTGGAGGACGACGACGACCTGCCGGAGTCCCTGCGGCCCCGCGACGCCGAGGTGGTGGAGGGCGCGGGCGCCGACACCGTGCGGGTCCTCGCCGAGGTGCTGCCGACGCTGCTGCCCGCCGGACTGGAGCGCCGCGCCGAACTGCGCACGCTGGGCGTGGCCCGGGTGCCGCTGACCGAGGCGGTCGACCGGCTGGCCGGTCTGGAGAAGGACCCCGGCTGGTGGCGGCGGCTCTACGACAGCCTCGCCGGGGTCGACCCGGACCGGCTGTCCGGGCTGCCCGTGCCGCTCGCCGGCGGCACATCGCAGGCTTTCGGCGGCGGGGGAGCGCGTACGGCCATCGGCCCCCGGCAGGTGCTGCTGCCCTCCCCGGACGCCGCCTCCCTGGACCCGGAGGTCCTCACCCGCCTCGGTCTGAAGGTCGCCCACCCGGACGCCGCGCACCCGCTGCTGGAGAAGCTCGGCGCCCTCCCGGCCACCCCGCGAGCCGTGCTCACCACCCCGCAGGTCCGGGCCGCCGTCGCCGCCTCCCTCGACGACGAGGGCGCCGCGAACTGGGAGGAGGACGCCCTGGACGCCGAGGAACTGGCCGACACCGTCCTCGGCCTGGTCCGCGACGCCGGACTCGACCCCGGGGACGAGCCCTGGCTGGGCGCGCTCGCCCTGCCCGACGAGGACGGCGAACTCTCCCCGGCGGGCGAACTCGTCCTCCCCGGCAGCCCGTTCGCCCAGGTCATGCGCGAGGACGAACTCGCCGCCGTGGACGCGGAACTCGCCGGGAAGTGGGGCCCCGAGCCGCTGGCCGCCTGCGGCGTCCTCGTCACCTTCGCCCTCGTCCGCGCCACCGACGTCGTCCTGGACCCCGACGAACTGGAGCCCCGCGAGGGAGACTTCGCCGAACCGGACGACGCGGGACTGCTGGACGCCGTGGACGTGTGGAGCGAGGACGTCCTCGACCGCTTCCCGGACACCCCCGTCCCGCCGGTCGCCACCGAGATCGTCGCCGTGCGCGACCTCGACCTCGTGGACGACGACCGGTGGCCCGAGGCCCTCGCCCTGCTGTCCCGGCCGCCCCTGCGCGACGCGCTCGTGCAGCCGGTGCGCGTCCTGCTGCCCGACGGCACCCACGAGGTCGTACGGCCGTACACCGCGTGGTGGCTGCGCGGGCACCCGGTGCTCGGCGGACGCCGCCCGGCCGGTCTGCGCGCGGCGGGCGGCGACCCGCTGCTGCGGGGCCTGTACGACGAGGCCGACGCGAGCGGCTTCGAGGACGAACAGGTGCTGCGGGCCCTGGGCGTGCGCACCTCGGTCGCCGCCCTCCTCGACGAACCCGGCGGCGCGGCCGAACTCCTGGGCCGCCTCGCCGACCCCGACCGACCGGTCACGGCCGCCCAACTGCACGCCCTGTACGGCGCGCTGGCCGAACTGGACCCGGATCGGGTCACCCTGCCGGACGAGGTGCGGGCCGTGGTCGACGGCCGGGTGGAGGTCGTGGACGCCGCCGACGCCATGGTGGTCGACTCGCCGGACCTGCTGCCCTTCACGTCCGGCACGCCGCTGCTGCCCGTCCGGCCGGCCCGGGCCGCCGAGCTGGCGGAGCTGTTCCAGGTGCGGCGGCTGAGCGAGTCCGTCACCGGCCGGGTCGACTCCGAGGGCACCGAGCACGACGTACCGGAGCCGGTGCGCGTGCTGCTCGGGGCCCGGACCCCGGTGTCGTACACCGAGCACGAGGAACTGGTCGTCGACGGCGTGGAGATCGACTGGCGCCTCACCGACGACGGTGTGCTCCACGCGGCGACGCTGGAGGGCGTGGCGGCCGGCCTCGCCTGGGCGGCCGGTCAGTGGCCCCGGCGCTTCGAGGTGGCGGCGCTGCTGGAGGACGAGTCCCGCACGGAGGAACTGGCCCGGGACCGCTGGTTCGACTAGGGGTGTCGCCGATTACGTGAACACTTGCCGTAGGAATGTCCTCGGCGCGCTCAGAAGAGCGTGCCGAGGACATTGGTGACCGATGTGCTCACGCTTTTTGGACGGACCTCACACCGGGGAGCGGCGGTCCACCCACCGCCACATCAGCTCCAGCACCCCCGCCCCGACCACCGCGATGCCGACGGCAGTCCACGGCATGGTCACGCCCACCAGCTTCAGCGCGAAGAAGTCCTGGAGCCACGGCACCACCAGCACCACCAGGAAGCCCAGCCCCATCGCCGCCACCAGGAGCACGCGCCACCAGGTGTAGGGGCGGGCGACGATCGACAGCACCCACATCGAGATCAGGAACAGCGTCAGCGTCGCCGCGCTCGTCTCCGCGTCCAGCGCATGAGGACCGGCGTAGTGGTTCCGCGCGACGAGGTACGTCACGAAGGTCGCCGTGCCGGCCACCACCCCGCCCGGGATCGCGTACCGCATCACGCGCCGTACGAAGTGGGGCCTGGCCCGTTCCTTGTTCGGGGCGAGGGCCAGGAAGAAGGCGGGGACGCCGATGGTGAGTGTCGAGAGCAGGGTCAGGTGGCGGGGCAGGAACGGATACTCGACCTGCGAGCAGACCACCAGGATCGCCAGCAGCACCGAGTACACGGTCTTCACCAGGAACAGGGTCGCCACGCGCGTGATGTTGCCGATGACGCGCCGGCCCTCGGCCACCACCGCCGGCAGCGTCGCGAAGCTGTTGTTGAGCAGCACGATCTGCGCGACCGCCCGCGTCGCCTCCGAGCCCGAACCCATCGCCACGCCGATGTCGGCGTCCTTGAGCGCCAGGACGTCGTTCACGCCGTCGCCGGTCATCGCGACCGTGTGGCCGCTGGACTGGAGGGCGCCCACCATCTCCCGCTTCTGCTGCGGGGTGACCCGCCCGAACACCGTGCCCCCGTCGAGCGCCTCGGCCATCCGCTCCCGCTCGGCGGGCAGCCTGCGCGCGTCGACGGTCGCCCCGGACAGCCCGAGCTTGGCGGCCACCGCGCCGACGGACACCGCGTTGTCCCCGGAGATGACCTTGGCGCGGACGTCCTGGTCGGCGAAGTAGCGCAGGGTGTCGGCGGCGTCCGGGCGCAGCCGCTGCTCCAGGACGACGAGGGCCTTGGGTGCGACCCCCTCGGCGACCCGGGGGTCGTCCAGTTCGCGGGTGGCGCGGGCCAGCAGCAGTACCCGCAGGCCCTGCTCGTTGAGCCGCCCGGTCTCGGTGAGCGCGGGGTCGTCCTCGGCCAGCAGCACGTCCGGCGCCCCCAGCAGCCACGTACGGGTGACGCCTTCGCCCTGGTGGCCCTCGTCGAAGGTGGCGCCGCTGTACTTGCGGGCGGAGGAGAAGGGCAGCGACTCGGAGCAGTGCCAGTCCGCGTCCGCCGGGTAGGCGTCGATGATCGCCTTCAGGGAGGCGTTCGGGCGCGGGTCGGACGCACCGAGGGCGCCGAGCACCGCACGGACGTACCGTTCGTCGGCGCCGTCGAGCACGCGCAGTTCGGTGACGTCCATGCCGCCCTCGGTGAGCGTGCCGGTCTTGTCCAGGCAGACGGTGTCGACGCGGGCCAGGCCCTCGATGGCGGGCAGTTCCTGGACGAGGCACTGCTTGCGGCCGAGCCGGACGACGCCGATCGCGAAGGCGACGGAGGTGAGCAGGACCAGGCCCTCCGGGACCATGGGGACGATGCCGCCGACCGTCCGCGCGACGGAGTCGTCCAGCTCGTTGTCCTTGGCGAGCAGTTGGCTGAGGATCAGGCCGATCGCGGTCGGGACCATCATCCACGTGACGTACTTGAGGATCGTGGAGATGCCGGAGCGCAGCTCGGACTGGACCAGCGTGAAGCGGGAGGCCTCCTCGGCGAGCTGCGCCGCGTACGCCTCGCGCCCCACCTTGGTCGCCCGGAACGCGCCGCCGCCCGCGACCACGAAGCTGCCGGACATGACCTGGTCACCGGGCTGCTTGACGACCGGGTCGGCCTCACCGGTCAGCAGCGACTCGTCGATCTCCAGCCCGTCCGCCTCGACGCACACCCCGTCGACGACGACCTTGTCCCCGGGGCCGATCTCGATGACGTCGTCCAGCACGATCTCGGACGTACTGACCTCGGCGGCCTTCCCGTCCCGGCGCACCGTCGGCCGGACCTCGCCGATCAGGGCCAGCGAGTCGAGGGTCTTCTTCGCCCGCCACTCCTGAATGATGCCGATGCCGGTGTTGGCGAGGATCACGAAGCCGAACAGGCTGTCCTGGATCGGCGCGACGACCAGCATGATCACCCAGAGCACGCCGATGATCGCGTTGAACCGGGTGAAGACGTTGGCGCGGACGATGTCTGCCAGTGAGCGGCTGCTGCGCACCGGCACGTCGTTGACCTGACCGCGCGAGATCCGTTCGGCGACCCCGGCCGCCGTGAGCCCGGTCGCGGGCGACGAAGGCGCGTCGAGGGGGTGCGCGGGGTCGAGTCTGCCCGCGTCGAGATGCGTCATGGATTCGACGGTACGTGCGGTTTTACGGCTTCACCCACCCAATGCGGGGAAGATCCGACCTGGGTACGAGACGCGCGGACACGGGGTGCTGCCCTGGTACTACGCGGTGGGCCGGTCCGCCTGTGGTTCCGGTGCGGCGGCGTCCCGCTTGATCGCGGCGTCGCGCCCCCGGACGTACCAGATGCCGATCAGGCCGAGGCCGGCGCCGGCCAGGCAGGTCCACACCCACCAGGTGTGCCCGTGGTCGTCGAACCAGCCGTAGAACGGCAACTGCACCAGGAAGAGGACGAACCAGAGGACGGTGCCGCCGATGATGGTCGAAACCACGGGCCCCTCCAGGGGCGCCGGCGCCTCGTGCGTGGGTGTCCACTTCGTCATGCGTACAGCTTACGAGGAGGACGCGAACGGGTTGACGGCGTGGCGCCATCCGGGTCCACACGCGGGTCTACGCGCGGAGATAGCGATCCTTGGCTCATACGTTCATACTGAACCCGTTTGTCTCTGACCATTTTCTTTCGTAGAAAACTCCAAGCGCAGAAACACCGACGAGGCCGTGGGGGAACCTGCCGTTGGTGATGAGGTCTCCGCATGCCCACCTCGGCCTCCGCCAAGGTTCCCCCGTCCCCCGAGTCGCCGGAAGACCGGCGGCCCCCGCAGAACGGCCTCGACCGCTACTTCAAGATCTCCGAGCGCGGCAGCACCGTGCCCCGCGAGATCCGCGGCGGCTTCGCCACCTTCTTCGCGATGGCCTACATCATCGTGCTGAACCCGATCATCCTGGGCAGCGCGAAGGACATGTACGGCCACCAGCTCGACAACGGTCAACTGGTCACCGCGACCGCGCTGACGGCGGCCTTCACCACGCTCCTGATGGGCGTCATCGGCAACGTTCCGATCGCGCTGGCCGCGGGCCTCGGCGTGAACTCCGTCGTCGCCCTCCAGCTCGCCCCGCGGATGTCCTGGCCGGACGCCATGGGCATGGTGGTGCTGGCCGGTTTCATCGTCATGCTGCTGGTCGCCACCGGCCTGCGTGAGCGCGTGATGAACGCCGTGCCCTACGGCCTGCGCAAGGCCATCTCCATCGGTATCGGCCTGTTCGTCATGATCGTCGGACTCGTCGACTCCGGGTTCGTCACCCGGATCCCCGACGCGGCCGAGACGACCGTGCCGCTCCAGCTCGGCACCGGCGGCCATCTGCACGGCTGGCCGGTGCTGATCTTCGTCCTCGGTGTGCTGCTGACCCTCGCGCTGATCGTCCGCAGGACCCCGGGCGCCATCCTCATCTCGATCGTCGTGATGACCGTGATCGCGCTGATCGTCAACGCCGCCACCGACATCCCGTCCTGGGGTCTGACGACCCCGGAGTGGCCGGGCAACCCCGTCGCCACACCCGACTTCGGGCTGGTGGGAGAGGTCAGCCTGTTCGGCGGGTTCGGCAAGGTCGGCGTCCTGACCGGGGTGCTGTTCGTCTTCACCGTGCTGCTGTCGTGCTTCTTCGACGCGATGGGCACGATCATGGGCGTCAGCGACGAGGCGAAGCTGACCGACGGCGAGGGCCAGATGCCGGGCATCAACAAGGTCCTGTTCGTCGACGGCATCGCGGTCGCCGCGGGCGGTGCCAGTTCCGCCTCGGCCACGACCTGCTTCGTGGAGTCCACGGCGGGCGTCGGCGAGGGCGCCCGCACCGGCTTCGCCAACATCGTCACCGGCGGTCTGTTCGCCCTGGCGCTCTTCCTCACGCCGGTCGCCACCATGGTCCCGTCCCAGGCGGCCACCCCGGCGCTGATCGCGGTCGGCTTCCTGATCCTGGCCGGCTCGATCAGGGAGATCGACTGGTCCGACTTCACGATCGCCATCCCGGCCTTCGTGACGATGCTGATGATGCCGTTCACGTACTCGATCACCAACGGCATCGGCATGGGCTTCATCACCTTCTCGGTGCTGCGCCTTGCGGCCGGGCGGGGCCGCGAGGTCCCGGTGGTGATGCACGTGGTGTCGGTGGTCTTCGCCTTCTACTACCTGATGCCCGCCCTCGGCCTGACGTGAGGCCCGCGGGGCACGCTCAGGTGACCCCGTAGAACCGTTCCGTCTCCTCCACGGCGGACTGGAACCGCTCGTCGAAGTCATCGCGAATGAGCGTCCGGACGACATAGTCCTGGACGCTCATTCCTCTTTTGGCCGCATGATCCCGGAGCCGGTCGAGCAGCTCCCCGTCCATCCGCAGGCTGAGCACGCTGGTCCCCATGGGCACGAGGGTCACCCGCGCCGACCGGGTGATGCTCCGATTTCCGGAAACGACTCACTCGTACGGGTGAACTGTAGGTTTCAGTGGCGGGCGTCACGGGAACGCGGGCGGTTGAGCGGTAGTACTTCGCCAGACTAATGAGTTACGCTAAGGAACATGCCGGACCTCAAGCATGGCGACGACGCCGCCGCCGTGAACTCCCTGCGCTCCGCCGTGATGCGGTTGTCCCGTCGGCTCAAGCACCAGCGCGTCGACGAGTCGCTCAGCCCGACCGAGATGTCGGTACTGGGCACCCTTTCCCTCTGCGGCCGCGCGACCCCGGGCGAGCTGGCCCGCAAGGAACACGTTCAGCCGCCCTCGATGACCCGCATCGTGGCGCTACTGGAGGCCAAGGGCCTGGTCCGGCTCGAGCCGCATCCCGAGGACCGGCGCCAGAAGGTCGTGACGCAGACCGAGCAGGCCGTGGTCATGCTCGACGAGAGCCGACGCAAGCGGAACGCGTTCCTGGCCACGCTGGTCGAGGGGCTCGACGAGGACGAGTGGGCGAAACTGCGAGCCGCCGCCCCCGTGCTGGAGAAGCTCGCACACCGGTAAGCAGTTTTCGCGAGGAGGCGAACCCTTTTGAGTACGGGATCCGGAGCAGCTTCCGCCCCCGCACCTGACGGCAACGACGATCCGACCACCGCTCCGACCACCCCCGGCGCCCCTCGCACGACCAAGACCTCGATGTTCTCCTCCCTGAGGGTCAGGAACTACCGCCTGTTCTTCATCGGCCAGGTCGTCTCCAACATCGGCACCTGGATGCAGCGCATCGCCCAGGACTGGCTGGTGCTCAGCCTCACCGGCTCCTCGGCCGCCGTCGGTATCACCACCGCCCTGCAGTTCCTGCCGATGCTCCTCTTCGGCCTCTACGGCGGCGTCCTCGTCGACCGCCTGCGCAAGCGGCCCACGCTGCTGGTCACCCAGTCCGCGATGGGCCTGACCGCGCTCGCCCTCGCCGTGCTCACCCTGAGCGGCCACGTCCAGGTCTGGCACGTCTACGTCGCCGCCTTCGCCATGGGCCTGGCCACCGTCATGGACAACCCGGCCCGCCAGACCTTCGTCTCCGAGCTGGTCGGCCGCGACCAGCTCGCGAACGCGGTCAGCATGAACTCGGCCAACTTCCAGTCCGCCCGCCTGGTCGGCCCCGCCGTCGCCGGCCTGATGATCACAGGCGTGGGCACCGGTTGGGCGTTCCTCGCCAACGGCCTGTCCTTCGTCGCGCCGCTCAGTTGCCTGCTGCTGATGCGCGCCCGTGAACTGCACGCCGTCGAGCGCGCCCCGCGCGGCAAGGGACAGCTCCGCGAGGGCCTGCACTACGTCGCCGGGCGCCCCGAGCTGATCTGGACGATCACCCTGGTCGGGTTCATCGGCACCTTCGGCTTCAACTTCCCGGTGTTCCTGTCCGCCTTCGCCGACGACGTCTTCCACGCCGGGGCGGGCGCCTACAGCCTCTTCAACACCCTGATGGCCGTCGGCTCCCTCGCCGGCGCCCTGCTGGCCGCCCGGCGCGGCACGGCACGCCTGCGCGTACTGATCGCGGCGGCCCTCGGCTTCGGCGCCCTGGAGATCGTGGCGTCGACGGCACCCGAGCTGTGGCTCTTCGCGCTGCTGATGGTCCCGATCGGCGTCTTCAGCATGACGGTCAACGTCACCGCCAACACCAGCATCCAGATGTCCACCGACCCGGCCATGCGGGGCCGCGTGATGGCCCTGTACATGATGGTCTTCCTCGGCGGCTCCCCGGTCGGCGCCCCGATCGTCGGCTGGGTCACCGACACCTACGGCGCCCGGGCCGGCTTCGCCGCGGGCGGCGCGGTGGCCGCCACCGCCGCGCTCGTCATCGGCCTGATCCTGGCCCGCGTCGGCAACCTGCGCGTGTCGGTCGGCTGGCACCGCGGCTACCCGCAGGTCCGCTTCGTGCCGCGGGAGCGTCGGGAGGCGCTGGCACCGGCGGCGTAGGCCGGTGCCCGGTCAGTCGCGGGGGAAGTCGTCGGTCGTGAGGGTGAGGCCGACGGCGGTGCCGGTCAGATCGATGTCCTCGCCGAAGCCGAAGCTCACGGCGCTGTGGTACTTGCCGTCCTTGGGGATGGTGTGGAGGTGCCACTCGCCGGTGTACGGGTCGACGATCAGGTACACCGGGACGCCGGCGGCGGCATAGGCGTCCTTCTTGGGGCCGTAGTCGTTGGAGGCGGTTTCACGGGTGATCACTTCGGCGACGAACTCGGCGTCGCGGCCGGTGTCCGGGCCATCGGCCAGGGCCACCACGTCCGGAGCGAACCCGTTGAGCCGCCCCGGACAGTCCATGCGCACGTCGGACCGCAGGCGTTTGTGCGGGTATGCGGCGCGGAGCTGTCCGAGGATGTTGATGGTGATGTCCCATGAGGTGTTCCGCTGCGGCCACAGAAAGACATGGCCGCCGACGATCTCCGACTTGTAACCCTCAGGGACGGGGAGCTTCTCCAGCCGCTCGAACATCTCGTCGAGGGTGAGTTCGTTGCCGCTGTCGATCATGTCTGTCATGTCTGTCGTGCCTCTCCGGACGCGTACAACCGCGCGGTACAACGACTTCTGGTGCGCCGGGGTCATGCCCGGGCAGACTGTGGCTCCATGAGATTGTTCGCCGCCGTGCTGCCCCCCGAGGACGTCACCGTCGGCCTCGCCGCAGAGGTGGCCGCGTTGCGGAGGCTGCCCGGCGCGGACGGGCTGCGCTGGACCGGTCGTCCGGGGTGGCACCTCACCCTCGCCTTCTACGGCGAGGTCGACGACGACGTCGTACCGGACCTGTCGGCCCGCCTGGACCGGGCGGCCCACCGCACCGCGCCCTTCGACCTGGCGCTGCACGGCGGCGGCCAGTTCGGGCGCGGCCGGGCGCTGTGGGCGGGTGCCGAGGGCGGCCTGGCGACCCTGCGGCTGCTCGCCGACCGCGCGGAGTCGGCGGGGCGCAAGGCGGGCGTCGAGATGGGGGAGCACCGGCGCTACAAGCCCCACCTGACCCTGGCCCGCAGCAGGGAGGCGCACGACGTACGGCCCTACGTCGAGGCGCTGGCGGGCTTCGCCGGCGCCACCTGGACCGTGACGGAGCTGGCGCTGGTGCGCAGCCACCTGCCGGACTCCGGCGTGCCGGGCGAGCAGCCCCGTTACGAGACGGTCGCCCGCAGCCCGCTCGGCGCCTCCGGTTAGGCTCGGGGGCGTGGACCCGAAGACCCGTAACCGGATCATGGCCGGTGTGCTCGTGCTGATGCTCGTCGTGGTGGCGATGGCGGCGGCCCTCGGCTGACCGGCCGGTGGGCGGCCGGTCAGCCGAGGGCCGCTCACCGTGCTACCAGGCGAACGCCTCCGGCGACGGCCCCGGCCCCGGGAAGATCTCGTCGAGCCCGGCCAGCAGCTCGTCCGACAGCTCCAGCTCCACGGCCCGCAGCGCCGACGCGAGCTGCTCGGCGGTGCGCGGGCCCACGATCGGGCCGGTCACGCCCGGCCGGGTCAGCAGCCACGCCAGCGCGGCCTCGCCGGGCTCGACGCCGTGCTTGTCGAGCAGGTCCTCGTAGGCCTGGATCCGCGCCCGGCCCGCGGGGTCGGCCAGGGTGTCGGCCGCCCGCCCGGAGGCGCGTCGCCCACCCTGGACCTCCTTCCGGATGACCCCGCCGAGCAGCCCGCCGTGCAGCGGCGACCACGGGATGACGCCCAGGCCGTACTCCTGCGCGGCCGGGATCACCTCCATCTCGGCCCGGCGCTCTGCCAGGTTGTACAGGCACTGCTCGCTGACCAGACCGATGGTCCCGCCGCGCCGGGCGGCGGTCTCGTTGGCCTGCGCGATCTTGTATCCGGGGAAGTTCGAGGACCCGGCGTAGAGCACCTTGCCCTGCTGGACCAGGGTGTCGATGGCCTGCCAGATCTCGTCGAACCCGGTGGAGCGGTCGATGTGGTGGAACTGGTACAGGTCGATGTGGTCGGTCCGCAGCCGCTTGAGGCTGGCGTCGACCGCACGCCGGATGTTCACGGCGGACAGCTTGTCGTGGTTGGGCCACGCCTCGCCGTCGGCGCCCATGTTGCCGTACACCTTGGTGGCGATGACGGTCTTGTCACGCCGGTCGCCGCCCTTGGCGAACCAGTTGCCGACGATCTCCTCGGTACGGCCCTTGTTCTCGCCCCAGCCGTACACATTGGCGGTGTCGAAGAGGTTGATGCCGGCGTCCAGCGCCGCGTCCATGATCGCGTGGCTGTCGGCCTCGTCGGTCTGCGGACCGAAGTTCATCGTCCCGAGGACGAGCCGGCTGACTTTGAGTCCTGTGCGTCCAAGCTGCGTGTACTTCATGGTCCCCAAGCCAACGACTTGGAGTGCGCTCCAGGCAAGCGGGGGCGGGGCGGGTGGTCAGTCGCGGGGGAAGGTGTCGGTCCTGAGGGTGAGGCCGAGGACGGTGTCGTTGAGGTCCAGCTCCTGCCCGAAGGCGACCCTGGTCTCGGTCGTGTAGTCGCCGTTCTTGGGGTGCGTGAAGATGTGGCAGCGGCCCTGGTACGGGTCGGCGATGAGGTAGAGGGGGACCTCGGCTTCGGCGTACGCGAGCTTCTTGGGGCCGTAGTCGTTGGCGGCGGTGCCCTGGGAGATGACCTCGGCCACGAATTCGACGTCCTGGTGGCGCCAGTGGCCCGTTTCGTCCTTCGCCGCGCCGTCGCGGAGCTTGGCCACGTCGGGGCAGAAGCCGTTCTTGGGTCCCGGGAAGTCGATGCGGACGTCCGAGAAGAGCTCGACGTCCATGCCGAAGCGGTCTTCGATGGATCGTTCGACAAGGCGGATGATTTTGTGGTGGGTGTCGCGCTGCGGTGTCATGTGGACGTTGCCCCCGACGATCTCGACCCTGAATCCTTCGGGGACGGGCATCCGCTCCAGCCGCTCGAACCACTCGTCCAAGCGTTCAGTGTCGACGTCGGCCATGGCGATCCTGTCGTCTACGACGGTCATCGTGGCGATCCTCCCCGGCTGACTCAACGCCGAGTACAGCCGCGCGGTACAACGATACGCACGGCGACCAGGACACGGGAGGGCGCGCATATGCCAGAGGCGTGGCCTACGAGGAGGCGGAGTAGGGCCCGCCGAGCCCCCACACCCCGTCCATCGCGTCCGCGAACGCCTCCGCGACCTTGTGTTCGCCGCTCTCGTTGGGATGCGTGCCGTCGTAGGTGTCCGCGTGGACGTCGTACGACGCAGGTGGCGGGACGAGCAGCAGCGGGGAGCGCGGGTCGTCGAGGTCGGCGAGGGTCTTCGCGAGGAGTTCGTTGAAGTGGGCGACCTGTTCGGCGAAGGTCTCGTCGGCCTCCACCCGGATGTTGTGGAGCACCGGCATCACCGCCACGCGCACACGCGGGTTCGCCGACCGTGCTTCGGCCACGAAGGCGCGGACGTTGTCGGCGGTCTGCTCCGCGTTCGTGTAGAAGCCGAGGTCGATGAGGCCCAGGGAGACCAGGAGCACGTCCGCGCGGCAGGACCGTACCGTTTCGCCGATCAGCGGGGCCATGTGGTGCCAGCCCTCGCCCCAGCCCGCCAGGTGGGCGCGGGGGAAGTCGGGATCGGCGTAGGCGTACGAGGTGGGGGCGTCCGTCACCTGGTCGTGGAGGGTCTCGCGCGGGCCGACGAACGTGAAGGGGCGGCCGTAGGAGTCGCGCAGGTGCTGCCACAGCCGGTAGCGCCACGTGTGTTCGCCGGCACTCCCGATCGTCATGGAGTCACCGACGAACATGAACCTGAGCATCCGCTCATCATGGACGATCGGCCCGGCCGGCGCGATGTGAGCCCGACCACGCAGGGTGAGCGGCAGAGTGACCGACAGGGTGACCGCCGACCTGAACGCCCGCGCGGGATGGCAGGCTTGGCGCATGCGCCGACCCTTCGCCCTCCTCGCCTCGGCCCTTCTCGTGGGCGCGTTCGCCGTGCCCGCCTCGGCGGCGGACGGAGACGACGGGCCCGCCGGGAGCGACGGGTTCACGATCAAGGACCCGCGCATCACCGAGTCCAGCGGCCTCGCCGCCTCCCGCCTGCACCCCGGCATCTACTGGACGCACAACGACCAGGACAACGGGCCGTACCTCTACGCCGTGGACGGCGCCACCGGCAAGACCGTCGCCCGCGTCGCACTCTCCGGCGTCGGCACGCCCCGCGACGTCGAGGCGATCGCCGTCGGACCGGGCAACAAGATCTTCGTCGGCGACATCGGGGACAACCTCGGCGGCACCTGGCCGTACGTGTGGATCTACGAGCTGCCCGAGCCGAAGGAACTCAAGGACCAGACGGTCAAGGCGACGCAGTACGTCGTGAAGTACGCGGACGGGGCCCGCGACGCCGAGTCGATGGTGGTCCACCCGAAGACCGGCCGGGTCTACCTCATCGACAAGAACGAGGACGGCGGACATCTCTACGAGGGCCCGGCGAAGCTCTCCGCCTCCGGCACCAACGTCTTCCGGCCCACCGTCCCCGTCGACCTGTGGACCACGGACGCCGCGTTCTCCCCGGACGGGAAGCAGCTCGCCGTACGCGGCTACCTCGGGGGCATCTGGTACGACTGGAACGGCGGGAAGATCCAGCGCAAGGGGCGGATCAGCGTGCCCCTGGGGCAGGGCGAGTCCGTCACCTACACCACCGACGGCAAGAAGCTGCTGCTCGGCATGGAGGGCGCCGACAGCCCCGTGAAGGCCGAGGACGCGCCTGGGGAGGACGGCGGGTCGGGTGGCGGCGGGGGCGGATCCGACGCGTCGGGTTCCGACGGGTCCGACGGCCTGGGCGGGGACACGCTCAAGGTAGGGGCGGGCGGTCTGCTGGTCGCGCTCGTCGCCCTGTTCGGGCTACGCCGGCTGTTCCGGCGACGCTGACTCGTCGGCCGCACGGCGCGCGGCCACGACGGCCTCGAGACCGTCCAGGATGCGCTGGAGCCCGAACTCGAAGTGGTCGAAGCCGGTGCCGAAGGCGTCCTCGGAGAGGGAAGCCAGGACCGGGTAGCGCCCGCTCGTCATGGCCTTCACCAGCACCGGCTCCTGCGCCGCCCAGAACTGCGCGTCCGTCAGGCCGGAGGTGCGTTCGGCCTCCTCCTGGTACACCTGCGTGCGGGCGGCCCCGACGACGTATCCGTCGACCATGATGATCGCCGAGATCAGCTCGGGGTCGGTCAGGCCCATGGGCTTGATCCGGGTGAGTACCTTCTCCATCCCGTCCAGGGCGGCCGGGCCGAGGATCGGGCGGGACTGGTTGACCCCCAGCAGCCAGGTGTGGCGGCGGTAGAGGGCGAGCGTGGCGTGGCCGAGCGCGTGGAGTGCCGAGCGCCAGTCGCCGTCACCGAGGTCGCCGGGGTCCTCGGACGGCCGCTGCACGCGGTCCAGCATCAGGTCGATCAGCTCGCCCTTGCCGGGGACGTAGCGGTACAGGGACATCGTGCCGGTGCCCAGCTCGGTGGCGATCCTGCGCATCGAGACCGCGCCGAGCCCGTCCCGGTCCGCGACCTCGACGGCGGCCTCCACGATCCGCTCCAGCGTCAGGCCCGGCCTGGGACCCCGGCGGGGCCGCCGGCCGGTGTCCCACAACAGGTCGAGGGTGCGGTCGATGTCGCCGCTGCCACTGGTCTCCGTACCGCTTGCCATGGGGTCAGTCTAGGTCCGCGCCCAAAAACTGGGTACGGTGTACGCGTAATCGGGTACGGTGTACTCAGTTAGGAAGTGGGAGCAGGAGCAGGGAATGAGAGGGGGACCCATGAGCGAGCGACACGCGGTACGGGCCGAAGGCCTGGAGAAGCGGTACGGCGAGAAGCGCGCCCTCGACGGCTTCGACCTGGCCGTCCGCGAGGGCACCGTGCACGGCCTGCTCGGGCCGAACGGCGCCGGCAAGACCACGGCCGTGCGCATCCTGTCCACGCTGATCCGGCTGGACGGCGGGCGGGCCGAGGTGGCCGGCCTGGACGTCGCCCGGCAGGCGCGCGAGGTGCGGGCGCGGATCGGCCTCACCGGTCAGTACGCGGCCGTGGACGAGGTGCTCACCGGCCGGCAGAACCTGGAGATGTTCGGGCGCCTGTTCCACCTGGGCGGCAGGCGGGCCCGCGCGCGGGCGGTCGAGCTGCTGGACCAGTTCGACCTGACCGACGCCGCCGACCAGGGCGTCGCCAAGTACAGCGGCGGCATGCGGCGGCGCCTGGACCTCGCCGCGTCGATGATCCTCGCCCCGTCCGTCCTCTTCCTGGACGAGCCGACGACGGGCCTGGACCCGCGCAGCCGCGGCGAGGTCTGGGACTCGGTGCGCGCGCTGGTGGCGTGCGGCACGACGGTCCTGCTGACCACGCAGTACCTGGAGGAGGCCGACAAGCTGGCCGCCCGCATCACCGTCATCGACCAGGGCCGGGCCATCGCCGACGACACCCCGGACGGGTTGAAGAACCTGGTCGGCGGCGACCGGATCGAGGTCGTGGTCGCCGACCGGGCCGAGATCCCGAGGGTGGTGAAGACGGTCGCCCGGGTCTGCGAGGGCGAACCCGAGGCCGACGAGGAGGCGCTGCGGGTGCACGCCCCGGTCACCGACCGGGTGTCCGCGCTGACCGAGGTGGCGCGCACCCTCCAGGACGAGGGCGTCACGGTGGAGGACATCGGGCTGCGCAGGCCGAGCCTCGACGACGTGTTCCTGCGCCTGACCGGCCACCGTACGAGTGCGAAGACGAAGGAGAGGGAGCAGGAGACGGAGAAGGAGGCGGTGGTGGCGGCATGAGCGCTCTCGACCCCGACGTAGACCTCGACCTCGACGCCGACGCGGCGACTGCCCCGGCCGAGCACGGCCGCCTCTACTGGCTGCTCGCCGACTGCGGCAACATCGTCCGCCGCGGCCTGACCCACTACCAGCGCCAGCCCGTCAACATCGCCTGGCAACTCGGCTTCCCGATCCTCTCCGTCCTCCTCTACGGCTACGTCTTCGGCAGCGCGATGACGGTGCCCGGTGGCGGGGACTACAAGGACTTCCTGATGCCGGGCATGTTCGTGATGACCATGGCGTTCGGCTTCATCAACACCGCGACCGTCGTCGTCTACGACTCCACCAAGGGCGTCATCGACCGGTTCCGCTCCATGCCGATGTCCCCCTCGGCGGTGGTCGCCGGACGCGGCGTGACCGATCTCGTGGTCGCCTGCGCCGAGTTGACGATCCTCATGCTGACGGCGCTGGCCATGGGCTGGCGCCCCGACGGCGGCTGGGGCTTCCTGGCCGCGTTCGGGCTGCTGCTGTGGCTGCGGTTCGCGCTGATCTGGCTCGGCGTGTGGCTCGGCCTGCTGGTCCCCAACCCGGAGGCGGCGGGCGGCCTGTTCGCGGTGGCGTTCCCGCTGACGATGATCTCCAGCATCTTCGTCGCCCCGCAGCTCATGCCCGACTGGCTGGGCTGGGTGGCCGCCTGGAACCCCATCTCGTCCACGGCGGCGGCCGCCCGCGAACTGTTCGGCACGCCGGTCGGCGGCGGCGACTCGTGGGTCGAGCAGCACGCTCTGCTGATGGCGGCCGCGTGGCCGGTGGTGCTGACGGCGATCTTCCTGCCGCTGGCGGTACGGCGCTTCCAGCGGCTGAGCCGGTAGGACCGTTCCGGGACGACCGGATGGAACCGGGGGTGGAACCGGGGGTGGAGCCGTGGGTGGAGGCCGAGTCGGCGGCGGAACTCCACCCCCGGTTCCACCCATGGGTCCAGGTGCCGCGGGCCTGGTCAGAGCAGTCTTGAGGGCATGACAACGACTGAGTGGATCACCGACATCGCCCTCGTTCTCGTCGTCTTCCGGCAGTTGCGGGAAGGCCGGCTCGACCGCAAGACCTTCCTGATCCCGCTGGGGATCGTCGCCTTCGTGGCGTACTCGTACCTGGACTCCGTCCCGACCGCGGGCAACGACCTGGTGCTGATCGCGGCCCTGATGGCCGTGGGCGCCGTGCTCGGCGTCGCGGGCGGCGTCTACACCCGGATCAGGGCGCTCGACGGGCACCTCATGATCAAGGCCGGCGCCGTGTCGGCGATCCTGTGGGTGCTGGGCATGGGCGCCCGTATGGGCTTCCAGGTCTGGGTCGAGCACGGCAGCGGCGCCGACGACGTCGCCCGGTTCAGCATCGCGCACCACATCACGAGCGACCAGGCCTGGGTGACGGCGTTCGTGCTGATGGCGGTCACCGAGGTGGTGACGCGGGTGGGCACGATCTACCTGCGCAGCCGCGCCAGGGCCAGGGCCGAGGGCCTGGCAGTGGCTCCCGCCGTGCCCGCCCTCGACCGTACGGCCTGACCGTGCGCTATGTTCGGCCGGTGCCCGCCGCCACCGAGAACCCTCCGTCCCCGAGCCCGGGGGCGGGGGCGCCGCCCGTTCGGCGGCCGGTCCCCGGTCAGGACCCGCGTGTGCAGTGGGGCCTGAGCCTCGCGGTCGTCGCCGCAGGAGCCCTGACGATCCGGCCCATGGGGTTCAGCGGCCAGGGCCTGGCGGTCGTCGCCCTCTTCGCGCTCAACTCCGCGGCACTGCTGGCCCGGGGCTTGCCCGAGCACCGGGTGCCCCCGCGCTTCGCGCTCCTCTGGCTCACGATCGGCGTCCTCGCGGCGGCCGCGCTGATCGGGGTCAGCGGCAGCGGCGCGAGCTACCTGTTCGCCTTCTTCCTCGCCGGGCACATCGGCTACCGCCTCGAAACCCGGCGGGCTCTCACGCTCGCGGCGACGTGCTCCCTGCTCAGCGGCGGTGTCCTGTACTTCGACCTGGGACCGGGGGACCCGGAGCTGCCCTGGGGGCTCGGTCTCGCCACCGGCCTCCCGGTCGTCGTCGGCATCATCAACCGCAGCCAGCGCCGGGCCGTACGGTCGGCGATCTCGGCCGCCGAGTCGGCGGAACGCGCGGCCCGCGCGGAGGCTCGGACCGCGGTGCTGACCGAGCGCGGCCGGATCGCCCGGGACGTGCACGACGTCCTCGCGCACTCCCTCGCCGGGATCAACATGCAGTTGGAACTGGCCGACGCCCTGCTCGACACCGGTGACCTGGAGAAGGTCCGGGAGGCCAACGACAAGGCCCACGGCCTGGTCAAGGAGAGCCTGAAGCAGGCGCAGTGGACCGTGCACGCGCTGCGGGAGGACGCACTGCCGCTGCTGGAGAGCCTGACCGCGATGACCGAGTCGTCGGGCCACCACGACGCCCTCACGGTCCGTGGCACCGTCCGGGAGGCACCGGCCCAGGTGACGCAGAACCTGCTGAGGATCGCTCAGGAGGCCCTGACCAACGCGGCCCGGCACGCTCCCGGCGGAAAGGTCGAGGTGGAGCTGACGTTCGCCGCGTCGTCGATCACACTGAGGATCCGCAACCGGCCCGCCACCCGTGCGGTGACCCCGGGCGTCGGCAGCGGAATGGGGCTGATCGGCATGCGCGAGCGCGTCGCCCTGCTGGGCGGGAGCGTCAGCGCGGGGCCGGTCACCGAGGGGCAGGACCAGGGCGGCTGGCTGGTGGAAGCGGTGATACCAGGATGAGTGAACAGATCGAGAATCAGGCGCGTTTGAGGGTGATCGTCGCCGACGACCAGGCGGCCGTACGGGAGCCGCTCGCGGCGGTGCTTGGCCTGGCCGAGGACATCGACGTCGTAGCGGCGGCCGCGGACGGCACCGAGGTCCTGGCGGCGGTGGCCGCCGGGCCGGTCGACGTGGTGCTGATGGACCTGCGCATGCCTGTGCTGGACGGCATCGAGACGACCCGCCGCCTCACCGAGGAGCACCCGGAGGTCGCGGTGGTCGTCCTGACCACCTTCGCCGACGACGAGTCGATCCTGGGCGCGCTCGGCGCGGGAGCCCGCGGCTACCTGACCAAGAACGCGGGACGCCAGGACATCACCCGGGCGATCCGGGCCGCCGGCGCGGGCCAGTCCGTACTCGACCGCGAGGTCCAGAACCGCTTGCTCGCCACGGCCAGGACGAAGGCGGCGCCCGCCCCGGGCGAGGCGGCCCGGCAGCCCCTGCCGGACGACCTCACACCCCGCGAACGCGAGGTCCTCACCCTGATCGGCCAGGGCCTGTCCAACCGGGGCATCGCCGAGAAGCTCTTCATCAGCGAGGCCACGGTCAAGACCCACATCAACAACCTGTTCGCCAAGGCCCACATCCGCGACCGCGCCGACGCCGTCCGGCGTGCCATCGGGGCGGGGCTGGCCTGACGCCTCAGAGTCCGGGGCATGGCAGGGCGCGGGACTCGTCCGTCGAGGAGCAGGTCACCAGGGCGAGGGAGAGATACGCGGGGCGTTCGAGGTAGTAGCCGAGCGATACGTCCCCGCCCCACCCGAGGCGTGCTTCCGCCGAGGCGACGAGGGTGTCGGGCCGGAGGGTCTCACGCTGGGCGTCGGACATGAAGCGGGGCGCGTACTCGGTCAGTCGGTCGCGGAGCCATGCCGCGGCGTCGCTCGCCTCCGGCCAGGTACCGCGCACCTGGGCGCGCGGCTTGCGCAACCAGTTCCGCGTTTCCAACGGGGGCAGGTCGCAGGTCGGGAACTCGGCGGCGACCTCGCGATACCGCTGGACCAGCTCCGGCCGGCTTCCGACGGGCGGCGGCTCGGGATGTGGCGGGCGCCGCAGGGCTTCTTCGTCGAAGCGGTGTTTGGGGCCGACCCAGAGGTAGCCGTGGTGATGCAGGTGATGCACCGGCGGTCCTTCGGTTCTTCGGACCCCCTTCCCGGCCGGAGCCGGGAAGGGGGTGCGGGACGGCGATTCAGAGGGCCAGACCGAACCGGGTCGGGTCGATCCCGGCCACGCTCAGCTCCTCGGTGCTGAACCGCAGGGGCTCGGCGTCCGGCCGCTTGCTGTCGCCGAGGGCCCAGGCGTCGTCGCCGATGCGGGCGAGAGTCACGCAGGACTCGCCGTCGGGGTGGGTGTTGCCGCCGCACGCCGTCGCGAACGAGGCGTCGGAGAGGTCGAGTCGGTACAGGTCGTTTCGGTGCGGCATCGCTGTCCCTTCCTGGTCGGTGTGGCTTCGGGATGACCGTAGGGAGGGGGAGGGAAGCAGTGAGGAGAATATTCCTCCTTATTCTCGTGTCGTCACTCTGAATGCATAGACATTCACGCAGAGGTACCACCATGCTGAGTGCGCAACATCGTTTAGACCCAAGGGGGTTGGTGCGTATGACGCGCAGGTTGCGGTTCAACGGGACGGGGAGCAACGGTGGCGGATGCCCGTCCGTACATGAGGACGTGGACAGCGGCGAGGTGATCGTGCACGGACCTCCGCTCGGTCAGGAGGATGTCGCCCAACTGCAGCACCTTTCGGAGGGCGAGGTCGCCGTGGTGGTGCCGCGCGACCTGTTGGTGGACTGGACTCCGAAGGAGCGGACTCGGCAGGTACGGACGATCGATCTCGACGAGTTCGCCGGCCTGTTCGGCAAGTTCGAGCACACCGCATGGCGCCTGGAGACGCGGCGGCGGTACGCGAGCGACGAGGACGGCGACTCCTGGAAGCAGTTCATGGAGGCCGGACGAGTCGCGGAGGACTGGTCCAAGGGCGATTCGGTCAGTGCCTTTCGCAAGACGATCCAGGCCCAGACGGCACTCGGAAAGCGCATCGAGCGGGTGCGGCTGGTGGATGTGCCGCCCACCACTGGTCAGCGCTACCTGTTGGAGCACGCACGGTGGAACATCGAGTCGGGCGAGGACATCCGCAACATGCGGCGCGCCGACGCGGACCGGCTCCGGCTCCCCGCCGAGGACTTCTGGCTCTTCGACAGCCGCCTCGTCGCGCTCCTGTGCTTCGATGACGACGATCAGCTCACACACGTGGATCTGATCACCGAGCCCGCAGAGGTGGTGCGCTGCTGCATGCTGCGGGACGCCGCCTGGCACCACGCCGTACCGTGGAAGCAATTCATGGCGGAGATGCGCAGCGAGATGTAGGGGCAAGAGCGGATACCGGTGAGCACGGACTATCAGAGAGCGCGTGAGGAACTGGGCCGAAGGCTGCGGGAGCTGCGCGCCGAGAGTCCTGATGGCCGGCTCACCGGTACGGCACTGGCCCAACGTTTGGGGTGGCCTCAGTCGAAGGTCAGCAAACTGGAAAGCGGCAGGCAGACCCCTACGAAGGACGACCTCAAGGCCTGGGCCGAGGTGGTGGGGCAGCCTGCCGCTTTCGATGAGCTACAGGCTCGGCTGAAGGGCTTCGAGAGTCACATCCGATCCTGGCGGAGACTGCTCGCGGCAGGGCATGCTCCTGTGCAGGAGACATGGAATGCCGTCGTCGGCGAGTCACGAACACTGCATGTGTGGGACGGCCATGTCGTCAACGGTCTCTTGCAGACGGCCGACTACGCCAGGAGCCTGTTCGCGTCGCACGCAGGGCTCCGCCGCTCACCGCAGGACACGGAGAACGCGGTGCGCGCCCGTATGAAGCGGCAGGAGTGGCTGTACCGGCCCGGCAAGCGGCTGAACTTGCTGATGTGGGAAGCCGCGCTTCAGTCTCGCGTGTGTGCGCCGGAGGTCCTGGCCGCTCAACTGGACCGGCTGCTCGGTGTGGTGGGCATGGACACCGTTCACCTGGGGATCGTTCCCCTGGACAGCCCGTTGCGCGTTCCCGCCGGGAACGGGTTCTGGATACTGGACGACCGGCTGGTCACGGTCGAGGACTGGCACGCCGAACTCTGGCTCGACGATGCTGAAACGATCGCTCTGTACCGCCGGGCCTGGGACGCCCTCGCGGAGTCAGCCGTCTACGGCGTGGAGGCGCAACAGGTGATCGCCCGGGTGCGACGCGGTATCAAGGCCTGAGGACATACGGCCGCACCACGTCGTCCTCGGTCTGCCAGGCCGGCGGCGGTGACGTGTCGAGCCCGGGCCAGCAGGGTTCGTCCCTCGGGTACGGCAGGTAACGCCCCGCCGCACGACAGCGCTTGTGCCAACGTCGCCAGCGGGCGTCGTACGGACTGGGGAGCGGCCACACGTACGGGTCCGGTTCGCGTGCCTCGCGGGTGAGGGCCGCCGCCGTTCTGTCCGTTCGCCGCCGGGTGAGCGCCTCATGGAGTCGCCGGAGCCACATCGAGCCTCCCCACGAGCGTGAACCGCGCCCAGACACACTTCGTGTACGGGTCCTGTCGGCAGCCCCAGTCGTCCGACAACGCCGATACGAGGGCCAGCCCGCGTCCGCCCTCCTCGTCGGGGCCGGAGTCGTGGAGCCGGGGGAGCCTGTCCCGGTCCGGGTCGGAGACCTCCAGGACCAGTTCCGGACCGTCCAGGGTGAGGGCGACGCCGACCTGCGCGTACGAGGTGCGGCAGTGCAGTACGGCGTTGGTGACGAGTTCGCTGGCCAGCAGGACGACGGCATCGGTGAGTTCGTCGGCGACGCCCCAGTCGGCGAGGGCCTTGTGTAAACGCTGCCGGGCTGTCGGCACGTGCCGCCTGTGCTTGGGGATGCGGAAGGTCTCGGTTGCGGGCATGGGCTGAAGCTAGGACCGCAAATGGCGCACGCACAACCCACTCAACTGAATACATTCAGTCGTCCACTCGATCGAGTGAAGTGCACTCAGTGCTGACGGCAGGTGTGGCATCGTTGCGCGAGGAGAGGGGAGGACCCATGCCCGCAGGTGGACGGCCGACCGTACGCAGCAGACGACTTGGGACGGCACTCAGGCAGTACCGACAGGCTGCGAAGTTCGATCAACCGCAGGCCGCCGAGATCATCGCGGCGAGTCAGGCCAGAGTCAGCCGCCTTGAGAGTGGGCACGTCACCGCACGCGTCATCGAGGTGCGGCTGTTGCTGGACGCGTACGGTGTCCGCGACCCGGAAGTACGCGCCAAGCTGGAGGAGTTGGCCAAGCACTCCAGAAACCGGGGCTGGTGGCTCGAACACGCGGCGCATGTGCGGCCGGACTACCTTGATCACATTGCCCTGGAAGACGATGCGACCTATATCCGTGAGTGGCAGCAGGCCTTGGTGCCGGGACTCCTGCAAACCTCGGCCTGCACAGAGGCAGTGATCCGGACCAGCCCCACCTACATGGAGCCCGAGCGAGTGGCCCAGTTGCTGAAGGTGCGCGAATCCCGCCAGGCAAAGATCGAGGAGGGCGGGGCAACGTACTCCGCCATCATCTGGGAAGCGGTGATCACCCACCCTCTGGTGAGCGTCGACATCCACCGTCAGCAGCTTTCGGCAATCCTGGAGGCCGGAGAGCGGAAGAACGTCACGGTGCAGGTACTCCCCTTCAGCGTAGGAGCGCTCGCCACAGTGACCTCCGCCTTCTCGGCATTCAGTTTTGATTCCGACCCGGTGGTCGAAGCGGTGGCTCTGGAGAACCTGAGAGGTACTTCCGTCCTTGAAGGGCAGGAAGACCTCACTGCTTACGCCAACATGTACGACCTACTACGATCGTCGGCACTGGCACCGGACGCGAGCGCGAAGCTCATCCGGAACATACTGCGGAGTACCAAGGACTGATCGTGACCAAGGTCGTAGGCCCCTTCCGGAAGTCGTCGCACTCTGGAGCAGAGAGCAACTGCGTGGAGGTGGCCCCTACGTTCGGGAACGGTCGCGCCGTCCGCGACAGCAAGCAGCAGGGCGGCCCCCTGCTCACCGTCTCCCGCGAGGGCTGGCAGGCCTTTCTTCGGCAGTTCTGAGTCGGCTCACGGCGGTGGGCAGGTGCTTTCCCCCGGTTCCTGATAGGTCCGGTACAACGGCGACTTGTCCTGGCGTTCCACCGGGAAGGTCACTATGGGCACCGGCTTGCACACCGGCCACAGCCCCACCACCTGCTCGTCCCCGGCACTGGCGTCCGCCCCGGCGCTCTCGTCGGCGAAGGTGAAGACGCCACTCGCGCCCGGTACGCAGCCGGCGGCACAGTGCTCCAGGGGGCTGCCTCGGCGCAGTTCGTCGTAGACGTCGTTGTGGGTCACGGCGTCGATGTTGCTGTCCCGGGCCGCCGCCACGGCGGTCCCCACTGCGGTGAGCGCGTCGTGGTACATCACGGCGTATCCGTCGTTGAGGGCGTCCGGATCCTCCTCGGCGAAGTATCGGTCGTAGGACTTGGCGAAGTGGGCGAAGGCCTTGGGGACCTGCTCGTCGCCGTCGGTGTCGGCCCGCCAGCGGGGCGCGTCGACGGCGACGGCGGTCACGATCTCGATGTTGTTGCGTTCGGCGATCCGGCGCATCTCGGTGTCCCCGGTGGCGAGGGTGCGGCCGGTGCTGACGCGCAGGATGCGCAGCGGCTCGTCGTCCGGGCCCCGGTCACAGGAACTGGTGCGGTCGATGGTCTTCAGGAAGGGCGGCAGATCCGCGTCGCGGCCCGCGAGGAACACGGTGCGGGCGTCGACCGCGCACATCGCGGCCACGGCCCGCCGGAAGATCTGCGGGGTGCCCCGCGAGGGCCCCTTGATGCCCTGGTAGGTCTCGGTCCGCCGCTCCACCTCGTCGGGGGTGATGCCGTACCGCGCGCCGAACTCCCGGCGGAAGGCACGGCGGAGGTTGGCCACGTAGTTGTCGTCACGGTCGTCGGCGATCATGAAGGTGTTCTTCCGGTCCACCTCGTTGGCGCTCACATAGCGCTGGAGCGCGTCGACGAGCTGGTCGGTGGAGGGCGAGACCTTGAACAGGTAGGGGTGCTCCATGTCGCGGGAGCTGAGCACGGCGCTCACCGCCGGGATCCGCGCGGGTCCGAGGCCGTCCCGGACGGCGGCGAGCGTGGCGGCGTCGCTGTTGGGGAAGCCGATGGCGGCCACGACCGGCGCGTCGCCCCCGCGCCGGGCGGTCAGCGCGTCGGCCACGGTCTGCCAGTGGCTCAGGTCCTCGCCGACGTTGGCGAAGAGCAGTTGTACGGCGGTGTCGCCGGTGATGGGCCCGTCGTTGTTGGCCCGCTGGGCGACGTAGGCGCCCTGGAGGGCGTGCCGTATCAGGTCCGGCGCCATGGCCGCGCCGGGGCTCTGCGCGGTGTACGGCATGACGACGGCGACGCTGACCACCGGCTTGCCCGACGTCCGCGCCGCCTCGTTCTCCTCCTCGATGAGGCCCAGTACGTCATCGATGTCCGGGGCGAAGGAATACGCCTCGGCCGTCACGCCGACGCACTCCCCCTCGGGGCCCGCCCGCCGCAGCTCCCGGTCCGCGGTGCAGTAGTCGCGGTGCTGCCGGTAGCTGTCCAGGCCCCACCAGGCACCGCCCGCCGTCAGGGCGGCGACCAGCGTCCACAGGGCCACCACGTCGACCAGGCCGAGCACCCGGAAGCGGAGCCGCCGCGGCAGCCAGCGCCAGGTCCGCCGATCCCGCAGCCCCGTCATGCCGTCCCTCCCGTGCGCGGTCCCTCGCCCTGCCAGCGGTGGTCCAGCGGCCAGTCCTCACCGTCCTTGACCGCGCGGGGCCAGCGGATGGCGGCCTGGGCCAGGACCGCGCGGCCGGTCAGGTGCTGGGCGGACAGGAAGGACAGGTCCTGGCCGATCCGGTCGACCAGGGGCCGGTCCGCCTCGGCCAGTTCGTCCGCCGCGTACCACAGGGCGTGCAACAGCCGGTTGACGGCCTGCTTCTCCAGGTCCGTACCCGGGTCGGCCCGGAGCTGGAGCAGATCCCGGCGTCCCCGGGCGACCTCCTGGCACTGCTCGAACCAGATGTTTCCCGGTGGGCGTGGCGCATGGGCGACGGTGCGCAGGACGTGCAGCCAGTCGACCGCGTCGCCGTCGTGGCGGAGGAACTCCGCGTGCAGCCGGTCGACGACCTCCGGCGCCTCTCCCGCGGCCAGCCGGTGCCACAGGAAGCGCGACCACTCGTCGCGCGCCAGCCGTCCCGAGCGGCTCTCGGCCCGCTGCCGGTGGTGCTCGGCGAGCAGGGCGTGCGCGCCGGACCAGTCCACGCCCCGGCCGCCGCGTCCGCTGCGCATCTGGTGCACCAGCAGGGCGCGCAGAAAGCGGTCCGTGATGAAGGGCCGGCTGCCCGGTCCGCGCGACCAGCGCTCCCGCTCGAGCTGGGCGGCAACGCCGTCGGCCGCGGGCAGCCCTTCGATGCGGCGCGGCACCCATCGCTCGGCCAGCCGCTCGGCGGCCTCCCGGTCCCAGGCCAGGGAGAACAGGCACAGCTCGTCGTGGTTCTCGCTGCCGACGAGGGTGTCGAGCAGCCCCCAGACGATGGATTCTCCGGCCCTGTCGGAGTGTGCCAGGTCGAGCAGTTCCTCGGCCGCCACCCACTCCTCGGTACGGGACCGGTCCACGACCGCCTCGCACAGCCTGCGGGCGCCCATCGGATGCCCCCGGGTCAGGTCGTGCACGGCGCCCGCGATGTACGGGTCGAAGGAGGCGCGGTCGTCGCGCCTGAGCATCCGCTCCAGGTGCTCGCACTCCAGCGGCGGCAGCGGCAGGAGCAGTACTCCCGCCGAGGGCGCGGTGCCCTCGCGGGCCCAGCCGGAGTCCGTGCCGACGTCGTGCAGTGAGCGTCGCGCCGCCTCCGGGTAGGGGGCGTCCTCTCCTGCGGGGCCCTCGCCCCGGGTGTCCGGAGCGTCGTCGCCGTGCAGTTCGGTCGCGATCACCGCTATCCGGTCGCGGGCGCCCCGGCCGGACCGTGCCCGCTGCTCCAGGAGCAGTTCGAGGAAGTCGCGGCCGGCGTCGGTGTGCACGTCGTCGAGGAGTACCAGCGGGCGCGGGGCACGGTTCGCGCGCCAAAAGCGCCCGTAGCGCACGTCCTCCAGGAACGCGGCCGTCAGCATGCGTTCGACGCCGCGCCGGAAGCCGCGGCCCTGGTGGAACTCCTGGCACAGCCGGGCCACGGCCGACGCGCGCTCCGCGGCCGGCACCGGGCGCGGCTGTCCGGAGGCGCCCGGAGGCAGTCCGCGCAGCCGGTTGTCGGCCTCGCTGCGGTAGGTCTCGTACCAGCCGACCAGCCGACGGGAGGCGAGTCGCCGGGAGCGCGCGCGGCGCTGCCCGCCCAGGAAGGTACGCACGGCCGCCTCGGGGAACGCCGCCGGGTCGGGGGAGCCGCCGTCCGGGGGTGTGGGCAGCGCCGAGCGGAACAGTGTGTCCCAGGTACGGCGTGGCCGCGTGTCCGGCGGAACGCCCATCAGGGTGGCCGAGTGCCGGTCGGCCACCCGCAGTTCGCCGTCGTGGCCCGGCCGTCGGGCGGACACCACGGCGAGCAGTCCGGCGGTGGTACGGGGGAACCGCAACCCGCCGAATCCGGCGACGGGACGGGACAGTTGGGCGACGAGCTCCACCAGCATCTCCACCGCGTAGGAGTTGTTGGACATCTCCGGTCCCACCCTGGCCCGTTCCTGCAGCTCCGTGCAGTTGATCCGGGCGAACGGCACACGCGGGCCGGGCCACAGGCCGGTCTCGGGCGCGTAGGCCTGGTGGAGGTCGTCCAGCATGGCGCTCTTGCCGGTGCCGTGCCGCCCGCTGAGCAGGACCACCGGCAGGTCGTCGGCGAACTCGTGGTGCGCACGTCTGCGGTGGTGGTCGCGGTCGAGGCCGACCATCCGCGGCACCAGCCGGTGCAGCACGGGCTGGCGTGCGTACACCTCCGGGATCTGACTGTCCGCCACCGGCGCCGGGCCGAAGGGAGCGGTCATCCGAGCCTCAGCAGGGAGCCGATGAGGTCAGACACCATGCCGGAGGCCATGTCCCGGCCCATGGAGCCCACCGACCTCGAACCGGCCTGCACGAGGTCCCGGCTGTGCTCCAGGAAGCGCTCCACGGTGCCCGCGTCGGGTTCGGCGCCGCCGCGCGAGGCGTCCGTCAGCGCGGCGGCGAGGTCGCGCACCTGCCGCAGCTCGCTGTCGCTCTCCGACAGATCGGGGCGGGACGCCTGTACGAGGCTGGCCAGTTGTTCGAAGGAGAGGAAGACTCCGGTACCCCGTTCCGTGACGCCGACATGCACCGGGGCGGGCAGGTCCAGGTGGTCCCTGGCGTACTCCAGGTCCTCGAAGGCGAGTTGCCGGCCGCAGTAGAAGGCCTCCCGCGCCCAGAGGAAGCCCTCGGCACCGGCCCCTCCGTCGCCGTACTGGCCGACCCGGTCCCACCAGGCGAACAGGGCCGCCTTGGCGTAGCGGCGGCGGGACTCGCGGTCGGCGTACGCCTCGTCCCAGACCCCTGCCTCGTCGAGACCCGTGTCGGTGGGGCTGACCAGCGGCGGTACGGCGCCGGAGTCGTTGTGCACGGTGATCCAGCCGAGCGCGGCCAGGCGTTCGACGACGTCCTCGACCAGCTCCAGGGTGCAGCGTTCGTGGTGGGCGTAGGCGGAGCTGGCCACGCGGTGCTCTTGAGTTCCCCCGGTTTCCTCGCGGAGCCACAGCAGGAACCTCGCGGACGCGGCACCGGTGTCGTCGTAGACCGGTGACAACCCGTTCGTGGGCACCGCCCCGGATCTGATCATCGTTGTCCCCCAACTCCCGTGACCAGCCATGTGCGTTCGCCTTCCCAAAAGGGTGAAGTCAAACACGTCATATCTGATGTTCACCCGTTCGTGTCGTTCCCCTCGGCCCCTCCCGGCCGTGCCCCTGCGGTCCCCGTTCACCGTCTCCCGCGACGGCGGGCGGGCTTTCCGGGGGGCGGCATAGTCCTCTGGCATGTTCACTCGTACGGCTGAGTCCGCCTCGAATCCACGCGCTTAGTGTGCCCATGCGATTACGTTCCGTCGCATGGTCAGTTCGCCGCATGAAGCGCTGCATCGGATCTTCCGGGTGGATCCGGGGCTGTTCGCCCGGCTGTTGCCGCGGGCGGGCATCGGGTTTCCGGAGCACACCGCGATCGAGCCTCTGGACACCGATCTCACCGAGATCAGGCCACTCGAGCGCCGAGTGGACAGTGTGTTCCGGGTTCATGTGCCCGGTGAGGAAGGCGGCTTCGTGCTCGCCGTCGAGTCGCAGGGCAAGCCGGATCCGGACAAGCACAATAGCTGGACGTACTACTTGGCCCACATGTACGCCAAGTACCGGTTGCCGCCGTTTCTTCTGGTGGTGTGCAAGGACAAGGCGACCGCAGCCTGGGCCTCCGAGCCGATCCGGGTCGGGCGTGGCTTCCACACCAGCATGATCGTCTTCCCGCTGGTCCTGGGGCCTGGAATCCTCCCCGTGATCACGGAGCCGGACGAGGCGGCCCGGGACCTCGGAGTCGCCGTCTTCTCCGCACTTGCCTACGCCACGGACCCGGGACTGACTGCGATACTGGACGCGCTGGCGTCAGGAGTGGCGGACGACGCAGGGAAGTCAGGGTCCGGGGACGTGGACCGGGTGGACTGGGCGGAGATCGTCGAAATCGGACTGGGTGAAGGCCCGGGTCGTGAGTACTGGAGGAAGCTGATGGCCACTTACACCCCGAACTTCCCGGGCAGCAACTCGATCGTCGAGGAGTACTGGCTCGAAGGCCGCGCCAAGGGCAGGGCCGAGGACATTCTGCGCATTCTTGAGATGCGGGATGTTGAGATCCCTGACTTGGTCCGGGAGCGGGTCGCCTCTTGCACTGATCTCGACGTGCTGGGCACCTGGTTCGACCGCTCTCTGAGCGTGGTGTGTGCCGAGGAGTTGTTCGTTGAGGGGTAGGACGTACGGCGATCGGCGAGGCCGGTCTGGGCTGAGGCGCGGGCCGTGACTGTTGGAGGAATCTGATGGCCGCTTACACTCCAAACTTTCCTGGCAGCAACTCGATCGTTGAAGAGTCCTGGCTTGAAGGCCGAGCAAAGGGCAGGGCCGAAGCCAAGGCCGAGGGCAGGGCCGAGACTATTCTGCGCGTTCTCGAGGTGCGGGGTGTCGAGACCCTCGACTCCGTCCGGGACCGGGTCACCGCCTGCACCGATCTCGACGTGCTGGGCACCTGGCTCGACCGCTCCCTGAGCGCGGAGCGCGCCGAGGAGCTGTTCGCCGAGGAGTAGGAGCGTACGGATGCGCGGAGGGCGCCCGGCGGATCATCCGCCGGGCGCCCTCCGTCGTTGTACGACGAGACGCGGCTACAGCTTCTCGATGACGTAGTCCACGCACTTCGTCAGCGCCTCGACGTCCGCCGGGGCGATCGCCGGGAACATCGCGACGCGCAACTGGTTGCGGCCGAGCTTGCGGTACGGCTCGGTGTCGACGATGCCGTTGGCGCGCAGCACCTTGGCGACGGCGGCGGCGTCGATGTCGTCGGAGAAGTCGATGGTGCCGATGACCTGCGAGCGCTTGGCCGGGTCGGAGACGAACGGGGTGGCGTACTTGGCCTCCTCCGCCCAGGAGTACAGGCGGGTCGAGGAGTCCTTGGTGCGGCCGGTGGTGAAGTCCAGGCCGCCCTGGCCGTTCATCCAGTCGAGCTGCTCGCCGAGGAGGAAGAGCGTGGCGAGGGCCGGGGTGTTGTACGTCTGGTTCTTGCGGGAGTTGTCGATCGCCGTGGGGAGGGAGAAGAACTCCGGGACGTGGCGGCCGGACGCGTGGATCCGCTCGGCGCGCTCGATCGCCGCCGGGGAGAAGACGCCGATCCACAGGCCGCCGTCGGAGGCGAAGGACTTCTGCGGGGCGAAGTAGTACACGTCGGTCTCGGCGATGTCGACCGGCAGGCCGCCGGCGCCGGACGTCGCGTCGACCAGGACGAGGGCGTTCTCGTCCGCGCCGGCCACGCGCTTGATGGGCATGGCGACGCCGGTGGAGGTCTCGTTGTGCGTGAGGCCGTACACGTCCACGCCGGCCTCGGCACGCGCGTCGGGGTGCGTGCCCGGGTCGGAGGAGACGACGGTCGGCTCGGCCAGCCACGGGGCGAGCTTCGCGGCCTTGGCGAACTTGGAGGAGAACTCGCCGAAGCTCAGGTGCTGCGACTTGTTCTCGATCAGACCGTGGGTCGCGACGTCCCAGAACGCGGTGGAGCCGCCGTTGCCGAGGATCACCTCGTAGCCGTCGGGGAGCCGGAACAGCTCGCGGATGCCCTCACGGACCTTGCCGACCAGGTTCTTGACCGGGGCCTGGCGGTGAGAGGTGCCGAGCAGGGACGTACCGGTGGCGGCCAGGGCGTCCAGCGCCTCCACCCGCACCTTGGAGGGGCCCGCGCCGAATCGACCGTCCGCGGGCTTGATGTCAGCAGGAATCTGGATCTCAGCCACGTGCCGGAGGGTATCGCCTTGACCAAACCGGGCGAAGCCATGTCCGTCCGATGAGACGAGATCTCCGCCGTGCGGACCTGTACGGAGCTACGAGAGCCCATGCTGGAGGGCATGACCGATCTGGAGGCAGCACTGCGCAGGGCCGTCCGCGGCGAGGTCGGATTCGACGTCACCTCCCGGGCGCTGACGACCATGGACGCGTCGAACTACCGGCGGGTCCCGCTCGGGGTCGTGGCGCCGAGAGACGCCGACGACGTGGCGGCCGTACTGGAGGTGTGCCGGGCGCACGCGGTACCGGTCGTCCCGCGCGGCGGCGGCACGTCGATCGCCGGGCAGGCGACCGGTACGGGCGTGGTGCTGGACTTCACCCGGCACATGAACCGGCTGGTCGCCCTCGACCCGGAGGCCCGTACGGCCGTCGTCCAGCCGGGTCTGGTCCTGGACCGGCTCCAGGACGCCGCCGCGCCGCACGGGCTGCGTTTCGGCCCCGACCCCTCCACCCACAGCCGCTGCACGCTCGGCGGCATGATCGGCAACAACTCGTGCGGCTCCCACTCCGTGGCCTGGGGCACGACGGCGGACAGCGTGGGCGAGCTGTCGGTGCTCACCGCGCGCGGGCGGCGGCTGCGGCTCGGGCTGGAGTGGTCCGGGGCGCCGGAGGGTTTGCGTGAGCTGGTGGACGGCGACCTGGCCCGCCTGCGCACCGGCTTCCCCGACCTGCCGCGCCGTATCTCCGGCTACGCGCTGGACGCCCTGCTGCCGGAGCGGGGCGCCGACGTGGCCCGTTCCTTCTGCGGCTCGGAGGGCACGCTGGGCGTGCTGACCGAGGCGGTGGTCCGGCTGGTCGAGTCACCCCGCGCGCGTGCGCTCGCGGTGCTCGGCTACGCCGACGAGGCCGGGGCGGCGGAGGCGGCGGCCGGGCTGCTGCCGCTCGGCCCGCTGACGGTGGAGGGCATGTCGGTGGACCTGGTGCCGTCCACGGAGGGGTTGCCGCGGGGTGGCGCCTGGCTGTTCGTGGAGACGGGCGGGGAGACGGAGGCGGAGGCACGCGCGCGTGCGGAGGCGGTGGTGCGGGCGGCGGACGTCGTGGACGCGCTGGTGGTGACCGACCCGGCCGGGCAGCGGACGCTGTGGCGCATCCGGGAGGACGCGAGCGGTACGGCGACGCGGATGCCGGACGGCTCGGAGGCGTGGCCGGGGTGGGAGGACTGCGCGGTGCCGCCGGCCCGACTCGGCGCCTACCTGCGGGACTTCCGGCGCCTGCTCACGGCCCACGACCTGCGCGGCACGCCGTACGGGCACTTCGGCGACGGTTGCATCCACGTACGGATCGACTTCGACCTGCTGTCGGAGGCCGGGGTCGCGCGTTTCCGCCGCTTCTCGGAGGAGCTGGCGGACGTGGTGGTGGCGCACGGGGGTTCGTTGTCCGGGGAGCACGGGGACGGGCAGGCGCGGGCGGAGCTGCTGCCGAGGATGTACGGCGCGGAGACGGTGGCGCTCTTCGAGCGCGCGAAGGCGGTGTGGGACCCGGACGACCTCCTCAACCCGGGGATGCTGGTCCGTCCGGCGCCGCTCGACGCGAACCTCCGCTTCTCCGTCCTGCCGCGTGAGCCGGTGGACGTGGAGTTCGGGTACCCGTCCGACGGCGGCGACTTCTCGGCGGCCGTGCGCCGCTGCGTGGGGGTCGCCAAGTGCCGTACGACGTCGGTGTCCGGCTCGGGGGTGATGTGCCCGTCCTTCCGCGCGACGGGGGACGAGCAGCACTCCACGCGAGGCCGGGCCCGGCTGCTGCACGAGATGCTCGCCGGGGAGCTGGTGACGGACGGCTGGCGGTCGACGGAGGTCCGGGACGCCCTGGACCTGTGCCTGTCCTGCAAGGGCTGCCGCTCCGACTGCCCGGTCGAGGTCGACATGGCCACGTACAAGGCGGAGTTCCTGCACCACCACTACGCGGGGCGCCGCCGCCCCGCCGCCCACTACGCGATGGGCTGGCTGCCGGTGTGGCTGCGCTGGGCGTCGCGGGCGCGGATGGCGCCGGTTGTCAACGCGCTGGCGTCCGTGGGGCCGTTGGCGGCCGTGGCGAAACGGCTGGGCGGGATCGCGGGGGAGCGGGAGGTGCCGCGGCTGGCGGGGGAGACGTTCAGTGGGTGGTGGCGCGGGCGGGCGCGGGGGCGGTCGCGGGGACCGGCCGGTGGCGGTGACCTGGTGGTCCTCTGGCCCGACACGTTCACGGAACACCTCTCGCCCTCCGTGGGCCAGGCTGCCGTACGGGTGCTGGAGGCGGCGGGGTTGCGGGTGGTGCTGCCGCCGACGCTGCGGGGACGCGCCGTGGTCGGCGACGGTACGTCGCGGTCGGCCCTGGCGCTGCTGACGGCCCGCCGGGGCGGCCGGGTCTGCTGCGGCCTGACGTACGTCTCGACTGGCCAACTGGACCGCGCTCGCGCGGTGATGCGCCGCACGCTGGACCTGATGACCCCGGTACTGGAGACGTCCGCGCCGGTCGTCGTCCTGGAGCCGAGCTGCGCCGCCGCCCTGCGCACGGACCTGCCGGAGCTGCTGCACGACGACCCGAGGGCGGCCCGGCTCGCGGCGCGTGTGCTGACCTTCGCGGAGGCTCTGGAGCGCCATGCCCCCGACTGGACGCCGCCCGCCGTGGACCGCCCGGTCACCGGCCAGACCCACTGCCACCAGCACGCGGTCCTGGGCGACGCGGCCGACCGGCGCCTGCGTGAGGCGGCCGGCCTGACCGGCGAGCTGAGCGGCGGCTGCTGCGGCCTCGCGGGCAACTTCGGTTTCGAGGACGGCCACTACGAGGTGTCGGCCGCCTGCGCGGAGGACCAGCTCCTTCCGGCGGTGCGCGAGGCACCGGCCGGTGCGGTGGTCCTGGCGGACGGGTTCTCGTGCCGGACGCAGTTGGAGCAACTGGGCGGGGTGCGGGGGCGGCATCTGGCGGAGGTACTGGCGGAGGGGCTGGAGTGAGGGCGGCGCGGGTGACGTCTTCTACGGCCGGCGGAACTCGACCTCGGGGTGGGAGGGCGTGGGGCCCTGGAGGAGCGGTTGGTGGATGCCCCGCAGGTGGAGGTCGAAGAAGGCGCGAACGAAATCGCGGGTGATGTACCAACCCCGCTCACCTGAGAGCGGAACCGCCGGATCCGCCAGCCCCAGCTGCTCCGCCAGCCAGGGGATGTCGGTGAAGGAGAAGTGCCCCGCCCCGGTCACGGTCAGCCAGCGTTTCCAGCCGTGCAGGCGGTTCCAGGTGGCGGGCCAGTCGGTGCCCGGGCTGTCGGGACTGTGCGAGAACTCGGTGCCGAGCATCATGAACGGGCGCCGGCCCAGCCCGGCCCCCGCGTCGCGTACGAAGAAGGAGCCGTCGAGGTTGACCCCCGCCCGCACGCGACGGTCGGCGGTCATCGTCGCCATGGCGGCCGCCCCGCCGATCGAATGCCCGGCGACACCGATGCGGCACGGGTCGATCATGCGAGCGAGTGCCCCCGTTCTCCGGCGGTCGGTCAGCTCGTCGAGCACGAAGGGCAGGTCCGCCGCCCGACCCTCCACGACGGTCGCCTCCTCGACATCGACGCCGACCCGGTCGCAGGCCACACAGGGGGGTATCCGGCCCCCGGGGAACTCCGTGCCGACGGATTCGTAGGCGTGGTCCACGGCGGCGACGACGTAACCGCGGGAGGTCAGCTCCACGGCGAGCGCGGTGAGCGTGGCGCGTGGCATCGAGAAACCGGGGGACAGCAGGATCAGGGGGAAGCGGCCCGGCGCAGGGGGTGCGGAGGCCTGCGCGTGCGTGCGCACTCCGGCGAGAGTCGCGGTGGGTACGACTTCGCCGAGGCTCTCGGCGTCCAGGAAGTGTTGCGCCTCGCCCTCGGTCATGTACGCCGCCGGGGCCCCGCCGGAGGAGCGTGCCGGGTAGTACACGGACACCATCAGCTCCCGGCCTTGCGCCGTCGGCACCCAGGGGTCGCTGCGGTGCCGGTCTACGAGGTGCAGGGTGCGTCGGCCTATGGGGTGAGGGCCGGTGGGGGTGGGCAATTCCAGCGCAGCGGTGGGAGCCGACGACGCGGGTGCGGCTCCCAGGAGGGGGACGGACAAGGCTCCCGCGAGCAGCGTGGCCAGGACGGTTCTGCGCGATGTGCTTGATCTGCCGGTCATGACGCCGAAGTTAGGGCTCGACGGGCGCTCAATGCGTCAGTCCTGAGCGGTACTTGGACGTCCATCTGTAGTCTGGTCACGGCGGACGGGGTGCCCCGTGGGGATTACATGCCTTGGTGAGAGGCGACGTCTCAACTGATCCTTGCGCCCACGTTGGGTTTGATGCCCTCCTTGGCCTGCTGGACCCGATCACGAAGCAGTCTCAGTGCCGCTTGGGTCCGCTCCGTCGTGGTCTTTTGCTCAGATGTCATTGCGGTGACCCACAGCATGGTCGTGCCGCTTCGGGCTTTCACGGAGAGCAGGGTCGGCTGGACATCTGCGGACGACTTGAGCACATCTCGGGTAGCCGTTTGCTCGTCTCCCAGAGATTCGGAAAGGCTGACTTGCGCGCCACTCAGGTTCAGAGAGGCGTAGAGATCGTGCGCGGCGCTTTCGCTGGAGCAGGAGTACAGGGCGAAAGTCAGGCGGATGCTCTCGGCAGGGGTCCGGTCGCCGCGATTGAAGTCGCTTTGGCCCATGGCTACAAGGCCGGCGCAGTCATGTGCCATCACTCCCTGGCACATGAACTGGTCGGTGGTTACCAATGGCTCAGCGATGCGCGACCAGCCCGGTAGTGCGGCTTCGTCGGGCAGGGCCCCCTTCACACGGCCGACGTCGAGAACTGAGACTGGTTTGCCACCAACGGTCGTCGCGGAGGGAGCCGTGCTCGGGTGGGACGCAGCGGCCGACGAAGGGGCCTCGGGTGTTTCGGCTTCGGTTCCGCAGCCGGAGAAAAGTAGGCACGCTGTTGTCGTCAACACCGCTGCCAGGGATCTTCGTCTGCCACTCACGCCCGTCATCTCCCGCGCCCCTTCGTCGATTTGTGACGCGATCATATGCGTCTGCTGGGTGGGCCCCATCAGGGTCTGGTCAGTCGACTTGGCGAAGGTCGCTCAGCCTCCGGCCCCGGCTCTCGGCCACCCGTAGCGCGTCCGCGAGGGCTTCGGTGAGGCGCTCGGCGAGGTAGCGGAGTTCGCCGTGCGGGGCGCGGGGGAGGAGGTCGTGGGCGTGGGCGAGGAGATCCGCTCCCATGCCGAGCTGGGTGACCTCGGTGGTGTCGGCCAGCCGTGAGACGGGGCCGCCGTTGTCGTCGGTGATCAGGTAGCAGGGCTTGCCCTCGGGGCCGGACCAGGGGAGCAGGCGGGGCGCGCGGGGTGTCGTCATGCCGCCGCCTCCAGCTCGTACAGCGCGCCCGCGAGAAGGTACGGGCGGACGGCCACGGTCTCGGCGCCGTCGAGGACGGTGGGCAGGCCGTAGGGGCTGCGGTGGGAGGGGAGGGGGATCACGCCGGTGGTGGACTGAGGGGGTGGTGCGGTACGGGTTGCCGGGCGTGGGCGGGTGCGGCGGTGGGTGCCTCGGGGGTTGAGCAGCAGGCTCACCCATGTGGCGAGGCGGCCGATAGGCTCGTTCATGTCATCAGCTCCTTTGGGTTTGGCTGGTGGCCACGCCCCCGGACGGCTCCACCCGTCGCGGGGGTCTTCAGCTGGAGTGGTCTCCACGGTCTACCGCAGTCTACTGCGGTCGCGCGGTCTACCGCAGAGTTTTAGCGTCCACCGCATGACTCCCGAACTCGATCGCACCCGGCCCGTCTGGCGGCAGGTCGCCGCTGCCATTGAGGCGCGCATCGCGGACGGTACCTATCCCATTGATGCCCGGGTTCCGTCGGTGGTCGAGTTGTCGGCCGAGTTCGCCATTGCGGCGTCGACCGCGCAGAAGGCGCTGGCACACCTGAAAGGGGAGGGGCTGATCCGCGCCGAAGTCGGTCTCGGCTCCTTCGTCGCCCGCCCACCGGCCGGCCGGTGAGGACGAGGCGTAGCGAAGTCTCCGTGCCGCATGGACCGCTCCACCGGACGGCCGTCAGAATGCCCGGATGACAAGCGTTGAGGTGACGCCGGAGATCGTGAGGTTCTACAGCGAGACCGTCGACGAGGCGGACCGGCTGATCAGTACCGCCGACGGGCGTCTGGAGATGGTACGTACACAGGAGCTGCTGCGCCGCCACCTCCCCTCGCCACCGGCCCGGGTGCTCGACGTCGGTGGCGGCCCTGGCGCACATGCGCGGTGGCTGGTGGAGGACGGGTACGACGTGCATGTGGTCGATCCCATTACCCGCCACGTGGAACAGGCGGCGGCCACCGGTGCGACCGCCGAGCTGGGCGACGCTCGACGCCTCACGGCCGATGACGGCGCCTACGACGTCGTACTCGTGTTGGGTCCGATGTACCACCTGCGGCAGCGGGCGGACCGGGACCGTGCGCTGGCAGAGGCACGGCGGGTGCTCCGGCCGGGCGGATTTCTTGCGGTCGCCGGGATCAACCGGTACGCGTCGCTGTTCGAGCACGCCGCCTACGCGCACCTGCACAAGGAGTCGATGCGGGAGAGCATCGGGACCATCCTTGCGACCCAGATCCACGACGGGAAGCAGGCGTTCACCACGGCGTACTTCCACACCGGGGAGCAGTTGCGCGAGGAGGTCGCGGCGGCGGGGTTCCCGGACGCCTCCGTCTTCGGGATCGAGGGGCCTGCCTGGTCCCTGCTGGCGGCAGCGGAGCGGAACACCGGTCAGTCGTTCCGTGAGTCGAGCCTGTTTGAGTCGGTGCTCAGTGCGGCTCGTATGGCCGAGCCCTACCCCGAGTTGCTGGCGGCGAGTTCGCACCTCCTGGCCGTGGCGCGTCGGCCCGTTTGAGGCGTCGGAACCGCGTGCCGCGACGGGTGCGTGATCGTTCGTATGGACGGTTCGGGTGATCAGGGGCAGGCGTCGCGGTGGCGGGGCGGTAGGCGGCCGTGGGTGGTCGGGGGCGGTGCGGCGCTCGTCGCCTTGGTGGTCGCCGCGGGTCTGGTGGTCGCCGACGACGGGCCCGCCGACATCGCCGTGCCGTACGGCTGCGGGAGTGGCGGCGCTCACGGCACCGCGGGCACCTCCTCCACGCCGGACGGGCCCGCGCCGGACCGAACCGCGCCGGACGGCGTCGCCGACTTCGACGGGGACGGGCATCCGGACCTGGCGCTCGGCTCGATGGGAGACGTGCCGGGCGGGTACGGCGGGGGGAGCATCGAGGTCGCGTACGGGGCGGGGGACGGGACCAGGATCGCCCGTTGCCAGTACCTGACGCAGGACGACGCCGGGATACCGGGAAAGAACCGGGACGAGGCGTTCTTCGGCACCGACGTCGTGGCCCGCGACCTCGACGGGGACGGGTACACCGACCTTGCCGCCTCCGTCTTCGACTGGAAGCCGAGCGTGATCATCATGTGGGGGTCCGAGAGCGGGCTGTCGCGTGCCGTCCGGGTGCCGGGGACGGACGTCAGCCACGTCTCCTGGGACAACGACCCGATCCTGGACGAGCAGCTCGCCGCCGGTGACTTCGACGGGGACGGACACTCCGACCTGGTCTTCGGGCTCGGCTCCGACAAGGGGCTGCTCAAGGGGCCCTTCGGGCGGGACGGCACCCCGGCCGCGACGGACCGCGTCCCCGCCCCACGCCGCCCCGCGCCGGACGTCGACACCGCGAACTACAGCGACCTCGTCGCCGGGGACCTCGACGGCGACGGCAGCGACGACCTGGTGAGCTTCCACGACGCCGACACGGGACCCGAAGTGCCCTGGCGCGAAGCCACCCAGCCGGTGAGCTACCTGCGCGGCGGCCGGGACGGCTTCACGCAGCCCGAGGGCACCCGGATCCCCGACGCGGGCGAGGGGGCGATCGGCGACGTGGACGGCGACGGCGTCGACGACCTGGTCCTCAGCCCCCGGGGCGGCGACGCGAGCCGCAGCTCCGTGACGGTGGCGTACGGGTCGGAGGCCGGGCCGGGAGAACGTACGACGACGATCGACCGCGACACTCCCGGCGTGCCCGGCGACGAACCCCAGGACGAGGACGCCGCCTTCGTCACCCTGGACACCGGGGACGTCAACGGCGACGGGTACGCGGACGTGGTGGCCGGGGCTCCCCGGTGGGACGTGTACGGGAAGCCGGGGCCCGAGCAGGTGCTGTTCCTGGCGGGCGGCCCGGACGGGCTCAGCGGTGCGGGCGCCCGGCTGTTCGACGGGGACGACCTCGGCGCAGCGCCTGGCGGGGACGCCGACTTCGGCAGCGCCGTGGGCCTCACCGACCTGGACGGCGACGGCCACGCCGACCTCGTGGTGACCGCGCCGGGCAGCGACACGGTCGACGGCGTCGCATATCTGCTGCGCGGCACCGCGGACGGGCTGTCCGACACCGGTGTCACCCGGCTGTCCGGAGACACCTTCGACGACACCGAGGGGCTGGGCCTGCTGATGGGCGGTGGCGAGGTCGCCCACTAGTCCCGTGCCACTGGTCCCGTGCCACTGGTCCCGTGCCACTAGTCCGTGCCACTAGTCCGTGCCGCCAGTCCCGTGCCGCGCGTCGGTGGTGGCCGGGCGGGGCCGACTGCTCCGGGCTCACTTCCGCCAGAACAGGTGGTGCGTCACGCCGCTCGGGCTGGGCACGACGTCCTGGTGGAACCGGTCGAGCAGTTCGTCGGGGGACTCCCACAGCCGGGCCCCGGAGCCGAGTTCCGTGGGCGCGACCGCCACATGCAGGGTGTCGACGAGGTCGGCGTCGAGGAACTGTCGGATGACCGTGGCCCCACCGCCGAGCCGGACGTCCCGGCCCTGCGCCGCCTCCTTCGCCCGGGCGAGCACCGCGGCCGGGTCGCCGTCGACGAAGTGGAACGTGGTGTCGGAGAGCGTGAACGACGGGCGCTCGTGGTGCGTCATGACGAACACCGGCGTGTGGAACGGGGGCTCGTCGCCCCACCACCCCTGCCACTCGTGGTCCTGCCAGGGCCCGCGCTGCGGCCCGAACTTGTTGCGGCCCATGATCTCGGCGCCGATGTTGCGGGCGTAGTCCCGTGTGAAGTAGTCGTCCAGCCCGCGGCTGCCTCCCCCGCGGCCGACGGGCGGGTGGTCGGTGGTGAAGGCCCAGGCGAGCAGTTTCCCGGGATCGGCGTGGCCGAAGGGCCTCTCAAGGCTCTGGTCCTCGCCGGCGCCGAACCCATCGCTCGAGACGGTGAAGTTCTGGACTCGCAGCAACTGGCTCATGTCGCTCCTTCTGCTTCGCGCTCTCTGATCACTTGACGAACCGTAGACCGGCCCGGCCGGGGAAACTCATCGCCGCATCGTGCAGTTCTGAGGCCACTTCAGCCGTCCCTTTCCGGCCGTTTCCGGAAGGTCGACGATCTAGGACACAACCTGACCTCAATGGCTCGTAGCGTGGTCCTCGACCGAAGGAACAGGAACACCGGAAGGCGGAGACCATGACCCTCGACGAGCTGACCACCCCCAACGTGACCGAGGCCCCGGCCGTCAGCGGTGAGCGCGCCGATCTGCTGGAGATGCTGGCCAAGCACCGGCACTTCCTGCGCTTCACCACCCGTGACCTCACCGACGAGCAGGCCGGACTCCGGACCACCGCGAGCGAGCTCTGTCTGGGCGGCCTGATCAAGCACATGACCTCGGGCGAGCGGAACTGGGGGAACTTCATCCTGAACGGCCCGTCCGCGATGGGCGACTTCACGGCCATGACCGAGGCCGACTGGGCCCAGCGGGCCGACGAGTTCCGGATGCTGCCCGGTGAGACGCTGGCCGGGGTACTGGCCGACTACGCCGAGGTGTCCCGCCGGACCGACGAGCTGGTCGCCACTCTGCCCGACCTGGGGGCCACGCACCCCTTGCCGAAGGCCCCGTGGTTCGAGGCCGACGCGCAGTGGTCGGCCCGCCGGGTGCTGATGCACATCATCGCCGAGACCGCTCAGCACGCCGGCCACGCCGACATCATTCGCGAGTCCCTGGACGGCGCCAAGAGCATGGGCTGACCGGGGGCGGGGCCGGTCGGCCGTACGCGTCGAGGGTCAGGGGGCCGTCTCGCCACGCACCAGCGGAAGGCACACCGGCTGGGCGTCCTCGGGGAGGTCGTCCGGGCGGCACCAGCGGGCCTCCAGGATCTCGAACGGGTCGAGGCGCAGCTCACCGCCCAGCAGCCGGGCCTCGTACGCCACCTCGAGGCGGGTGCGCAGGCCGCTGTTCAGCATGACCAGGCGGCCCACCTCCACGTCGAGGCCCGTCTCCTCCCTGACCTCGCGCACCACGGTCTCCCGGAAGTCCTCGCCCTTGTGCGCGAAGCCGCTCGGCAGACCCCACTGGCGCCCCGGCGGCCACATCCGGTGCTTCAGCATCAGAACCCGACCCTCGTCGTCTCGTACGACGCCGGTCACGCCGACCACGAACTTGGCGTTCACCAGCCACATCACGCGGCTCTGTACGGGGCGCAGCAGGCGCCAGAGGCGGGTCAGGAGTCGTCTCACAGAGCGGACGGTACCCGGTCGGTCCGCGGCCTCGGAGGGGTGGTCCCGCTCGCCTGGCGGACGTGCGTTGACAGCCGTGTGCCCCGGCCGCGACAGTTGCGTAAAAGAGTTACATGCCTGTCATGGTCCATTACTCTGGACCATGCCGTGCAGCGTGATGAACGACGCCCGTCCGCCCGCCCACCGTCCCGGAGCCCCCGTGAGTACCCCCAGCGCCGCCACCCCCGGCACCTCGTCCCCGGCCGTCGCGCCCGCCACCGGCGCCGCCGCCACCCTCGGCCACGCGTCCGTGCCGGACGGTGCTCCGGATGGCCGGTTCGGTTCCCTCGGTCCGGTCGGTCTCGTGCTGGCCGGTGGGCTCTCCGTGCAGTTCGGCGCCGCGCTGGCGGTGAGCCTGATGCCGCGGGCCGGGGCGCTCGGCGTCGTGACGCTGCGGCTGGCCGTGGCCGCCGTCGTCATGCTCCTGGTCTGCCGGCCCCGGCTGCGCGGCCACTCCCGGGCCGACTGGGGCACGGTCGTCGTCTTCGGTATCGCCATGGCCGGCATGAACGGCCTCTTCTACCAGGCCGTCGACCGCATCCCGCTCGGCCCCGCCGTCACCCTGGAGGTGCTCGGCCCGCTCGCCCTGTCCGTCTTCGCCTCCCGCCGCGCCGTCAACCTGGTCTGGGCCGCGCTCGCGCTGTCCGGCGTCTTCCTGCTCGGAGGGGGCGGCTTCGACGACCTCGACCCGGCCGGTGCCGCCTTCGCACTGGCGGCCGGCGTGATGTGGGCGGCGTACATCCTCTTCAGCGCCCGCACCGGACGCCGCTTCCCCCAGGCCGACGGGCTGGCCCTCGCGATGGCCGTCGGGGCGCTGCTGTTCCTGCCGCTGGGCATCGCCGAGTCGGGGTCGAAGCTGATCGACCCGGTGACGCTCGCGCTGGGGGCCGGGGTCGCCCTGCTCTCCTCCGTCCTGCCCTACACCCTCGAACTCCTCGCCCTGCGCCGCCTGCCCGCGCCGACCTTCGCCGTCCTCATGAGCCTGGAGCCCGCCATCGCCGCGGCGGCCGGTTTCCTCATCCTCGACCAGGCCCTGTCCGCCACCCAGTCCGCCGCCATCGCCCTGGTCATCGCGGCGAGCATGGGCGCGGTACGGACCCAGGTGGGGCGGCGGCGGGCCAAGGCGCTTCCCGAGCCGTCCTAGGCATCGCCCGCCGGCGGGTTCGGCGCGAGTCCCGGTTGCCGCTTCTTATTTAGTAGCCATGTACATAGTAGCCATGTACTGTATTTCTCATGAGTAAGGGTTCACGGCACGCAACGCCCGGTTTCCTCGTGTGGCGGCTCGCCAACAAATGGCGGGTCGCGGTCGATCGCGCGGTGGCTCCCCTGGGCCTCACGCACGCCCAGTACTCGGTGGTCGCCTCGCTGTACGGCATGCAGCGCGCCGGTGAGCGGCCCAGTCAGCGCCGGCTCGCCGACCACACGGGGCTGGAGGCGCTGTACGTCTCGAAGCTGGCGCGGGCGCTGGAGGCGGCGGGGCTGATCGAGCGCACCCGTGATCCCCGCGACCCGCGGGCCGTGCAGCTTGCCCTTACCGAACGGGGCGAGACCGTCACGCGGGAGGCCGTCACGGTGGTCCAGGAGCTGCTTCAGCGGTTGTTGGAGCCGCTCGGCGGTCTCGACGCCGCACGGACGCGTGCCTTCACCGACGAGCTGACGACCCTGCTCGACGCACCTCTCGCTCCACCCGTACCGAACGACGAGAGCACCCGGAGGACAACGCCATGACCGCCACGCCGCCCACCGTCGCGCCGACCGCCGGCACAGCGCCCACCACCGCACCGACCGCCGGCACAGCGACCGCCGGCACAGCGACCGCCGGCACAGCGATCACCGACGCACCGGCCGCGGACTCCCGTGTCCTTGGCCTGGCCCACTACGCCGCCCGCGGAGTGCTGGAGCAGATCCTGACCCGGCACGGTGTCACCTTCCAGCAGCAGGTTGCCCTGCGCGCCGCCGTCACCGCCGAGAACCCGCAGACGCCGGACGGCCTCGTCGCCCAGGTCCGCGGTTCCCTCAAGGCCGATCCGGCCGACATCCGGGCCGTTCTCGACGAACTGCTGGCCAAGGGGCTGCTCGTCGCGGACGGCACGCGGTTGCTCGTGACGGACGCCGGGCGCGAACTGACCGCCGCCGTCGGTGCGGCGGTCGCGCCCGTCAGCGCCCGCATCTGGGGCGGGATACCCGCGGACGACCTGGCCGCCGCCGGCCGCGTCCTCGCTCTCGTCACCGAGCGGGCCGACGCCGAGCTCGCCGCACTGACGGAGGGGTGACCGCAAGGTCCCGTGGGAGCGTGCCCCCCGACGCCCGGCGACGGCCGCAACACATAGGCTGCGTACCTGGTCAGCTCATCGGGATCATGGGGAGGGAACCGATGAATCACACGGCCGAGGTCTTCCAGCCTTTGCAGGACGACGATCCGCGCACCGTGGCCGGTTACCGTCTCGCGGCCCGGCTCGGGGCGGGTGGCATGGGACGGGTCTACCTGTCGCACACCCGGGGCGGCCGGGCCGTGGCCATCAAGGTCGTACGGTCGGAACTGGCCGACGATCCGACCTTCCGGCGGCGTTTCGCCCGGGAGGTCAAGGCGGCCCGGAAGGTGAAGGGCGCCTACACCGCCGAACTGATCGACGCCGACCCGGACGGCACCCCGCCCTGGCTGGCCACGCTGTACGTGCCCGGACCCTCCCTTTCGGGCGCCGTCGCCCGGAGCGGGCCGCTGCCGGTGCCCGCGGTGCTGTGGCTGATGGCCGGGGTCGCCGAGGCGTTGCAGGCCATCCACGGCGCGGGGATCGTGCACCGGGACCTCAAGCCGGCCAACGTACTGCTGGCCCCCGACGGACCGCGGGTCATCGACTTCGGCATCTCGCTCGCCGCCGACAGCACCGCGCACACCGCCACGGGCACCACCATCGGCACGCCCCAGTACATGGCGCCCGAGCAGGCGTCCGCGGGTGACATCACGGCGGCGACCGACGTCTTCTCGCTGGGGCAGACGGCCGCGTTCGCGGCGCTGGGCAGGCCGCTGTACGGAGATGGTCCGGCAGCCACCGTGCTGTACCGGATCGTCCACTCGGAGCCCGACCTGTCCGGGCTGCCCGAACACCTGCGCGACCTGCTCCGCCGATGCCTGGCCTCCGGCCCCGAGGAACGGGCCACCCCGGTGGAGATCGTCGAGTGGTGCCGCCGCGAGCTGGGCCGGGGCACGGGAGAGGACACCGGTCCCGCCGTGTGGCGGGAGATCGCCGGACCGCCGGTGACGGTTCCGTCGCCGGTCGCGGCAACCGGACCGGCGACCGCCGCGGCCCCGGTTGCGGCCCCGGGCCCCACCGCGGTACACACGGCGCCGTGGACCGCCCCGCAGCCGCCCGCCGTACCGCAGGCGACCGTCCCGGCACCCTGGTCGGCCGTCCACGCGCCCTGGCAGGGCGCCGTCGGGCCGCGAGGGCCCATCGTGCCGCAGCGGCCGGCCGGGCCGGAGGAGCGCAAGCGCCGCAGGAGACGCGCCGTCCTGATCTCAGCCGCCGTCGTCGTCGCGTGCGGCCTGGTGATCGTGGCGGGGTCGGCGCTCCTGGACGCGGCGGGACGGGGCTTCGACCGGGCCCGGGACGCGATCGCGTCCGCGGCGGCGTCCGAGTCCGCGTCAGGTACGCCCCGTCCGGCGGCGGAAGGGTCCGCGGCGGCCGAGGAGGCCGCGTCGTCGACCGGGCCGTCGGACACGGAGGCCGACGGCCCCACGGCAGGGACCACGACTCCGGCGGGTCACTTCTACTACACCCAGATGCTGAGGGGCGACAACTCGCTGATCCTGCACAGCGGCAAGGAGAGCAAGGACCGTGAGGGAGACATCCTCTTCGGCTGCGAGAACAGCAGTTGCAGGCTGACGAGTGACACCAGCGTGATGGTCGGCAACATCCTCGGTCCCGGCGCCACGTACGGGACGTGCCGCCGGCTGACCTCCGACCCGGGGGCCTCCCGCGAGCTCCTGCTGGCCGACAAGGGGGCAGGAAGCGAGATCTGCGTCAAGCACCGCAACGGCGACATCGCGCTGATGGTCATCCAGACCAAGTCGACCGCCCTTCCGGAGGTCGGCTTCCTCAGCGTGGATCTGACGGTCTGGCCGGCGGGGTGAGAGGCCGGGTGCGGTAAGGGTCCCGGGAAGTCCGTCGAGCGGGCCCCTTTCACCCTTCATCCTTCGCTCAAAATCATGCAAGCATGCTTGATTGTTAATCATCGCCCTGCCATGCTCCTCACCACACCGCGCCGCATGCCGCCGCACGCCGCCGTGCCCGAGGGGAGCGCCCCGTGTCCGACCCGACGCCCGTCATCGACGACCTGCGCGAGGAGAGCGAGGAACTCGACGCGCTGGTCGCCGGGTTGAGCCCCGGGGAGTGGCGCCTCGCCACCCCGGCGCCCGGCTGGACGATCGCCCACCAGATCGCGCACCTGAACTGGACCGACCGGGCCACCCTGGTCGCCGTCAGCGACGGGGACGGAGACGGGGACGGGGACGGATTCAAGGGGCTGATCGAGCAGGCCCTCGCCGCGCCCGACCGGTACGTCGACGACGGCGCCGAGGAGGGTGCCCGGCAGGCGCCCGCCGCGCTGCTGGCAGCCTGGCGGGAGGACCGCGCCGCCCTCGACGAGGCGCTGCGCACCGCCGCACCCGGTGCGCGCTTCCCCTGGTACGGCCCGCCCATGGCCACCGCATCCATGGCCACCGCCCGCCTGATGGAGACCTGGGCGCACGGCCTGGACGTCGCGGCGACCCTCGGCGTGTCCCGCCCGCCCACCGCCCGCCTGCGGCACGTCGCCCGCATCGGCGTCCGCGCCCGCGACTTCGCCTACGCCGCCCACGGACTCACCCCGCCCGCCGAGCAGTTCCGCGTCGAACTCACCGGCCCGAGCGGCGACCTGTGGACGTACGGCCCCGAGGACGCCGCCCAACGCGTCACCGGCCCGGCGCTCGACTTCTGCCTCCTCGCCACCCAGCGCGCCCACCGCGCCGACCTGGCCCTCACCTCCGAGGGCCAGGACGCCGACCGCTGGCTGGACATCGCCCAGGCCTTCGCCGGACCGCCGGGAGCCGGACGCCCGCCGGGGGCCGGACGCCCGCCGGGAGCCGGGCGTCCGCCGGGAGCCGGGCGTCCGCCGGGAGCAGGTCGCCCGCCGGGGGCCGGGCGCCCGGCGAAGGGGGAGTCCCGGTGAGTGTGCTCCGTATCGGCAACGCCTCCGGCTTCTACGGCGACCGCTTCTCCGCCATGCGCGAGATGCTCACCGGCGGCCCGCTGGACGTCCTCACCGGCGACTACCTCGCCGAGCTGACCATGCTCATCCTGGGCCGCGACCGGCTCAAGGACCCGAACGCCGGATACGCCCGCACCTTCCTGCGGCAACTGGAGGAGTGCCTCGGCCTCGCCCACGAGCGGGGCGTCAGGATCGTCGCCAACGCGGGCGGCCTCAACCCCGCCGGACTCGCCGACGCTGTACGCACGCTCGCCGACCGCCTCGGCATCCCCGTACGCGTCGCGCACGTCGAGGGCGACGATCTCACCGCCGCCCACCCGGGGGCGCTGGCCGCGCACGCCTACCTCGGCGGCTTCGGCATCGCCGAGTGTCTGCGGGCCGGCGCCGACGTGGTCGTCACGGGCCGCGTCACCGACGCCGCCCTGGTCACCGGGCCCGCCGCCGCGCACTTCGGCTGGGCGCCGACCGAGTACGACCGGCTCGCGGGCGCCGTCGTCGCCGGGCACCTGCTGGAGTGCGGGGCGCAGGCAACCGGCGGCAACTACGCCTTCTTCCAGGACGGCGACGTGCGGCGCCCCGGCTTCCCGCTCGCCGAACTGCACGCCGACGGCACCTCGGTCGTCACCAAGCACGACGGCACCGGCGGCTTCGTCGACGTCGGTACGGTGACCGCCCAACTGCTGTACGAGACGGGCGGCGCCCGGTACGCGGGGCCGGACGTCACCGCCCGGCTGGACACCGTACGGCTCACGCAGGACGGGCCCGACCGGGTACGGATCGAGGGGGTGCGGGGCGAGGCTCCGCCGCCCACGCTCAAGGTCGGGCTCAACCGCCTCGGCGGCTTCCGGGGCGAGGTCGTCTTCGTGCTCACCGGCCTCGACATCGACGCCAAGGCCGCGCTGGTGCGGGAGCAGCTCGGACCCGCGCTCGGCAAGGCCGCCGACGTCCGCTGGGAACTGGTCCGCACCGACCGGCCCGACGCGCCGACCGAGGAGACGGCCAGCGCCCTGCTGCGGCTCGTCGTCCGGGACGCCGACCAGCAGGTCGTCGGGCGGTCGCTGAGCGCCGCGGCCGTCGAGCTGGCCCTCGCGAGCTACCCCGGGTTCCATGTGCTCGCGCCACCCGGAAAGGGCGCGCCCTATGGGGTGTTCGACGCCCTCCACGTCCCCCGGGACACCGTCGACCATGTGGCCGTCCTCCACGACGGGCGGCGGGTGACGGTGGCACCGGCCCAGGACGCCGCCGTACTGGACGACGTACCGGAACCACCCCTCCCGGCACCGCTCCCACCAGGCCCCGTCCGCCGCGCCCCGCTCGGCCTCGTCGCCGGTGCCCGCAGCGGCGACAAGGGCGGGAACGCCAACGTCGGCGTCTGGGCACGGACCGACGACGCCTGGCGCTGGCTCGCGCACGAGCTGACCGCCGACCGCTTCCGGGAGCTGATCCCCGAGGCCCGCGACCTGCCCGTCACCCGGCACGCGCTCCCCCACCTGCGCGCCCTCAACTTCGTCGTCGAGGGCATCCTCGGCGAGGGCGTCGCCGCGCAGGCCCGCTTCGACCCGCAGGCCAAGGCTCTTGCCGAGTGGCTGCGCGCCCGGCACCTGGACATCCCGGAGGTCCTGCTGTGACCGTCCTGCCGTACATCCCAGACCGTCCTGCCGTACACCTCGGGGGCTCTGCTGTGACCGTCCTGCCGTACACCTCGGGGGCCCTGCTGTGACCGTCCCGCCGTACACCCCGGAGGTCCCGCTGTGACCGTCCTCGCCTCCGCTCTCGACCCCACCGCCCCCGACCACCGCGCCAACCGCGAGACCATGCTCGCCGGACTCGCCGACCTGGACGCCGAACACGCCAAGGCCCTCGCGGGCGGCGGCGAGAAGTACGTCGCCCGGCACCGAAAGCGCGGCAAGCTCCTCGCCCGCGAGCGCATCGAGCTGCTCCTCGACCCGGACACGCCCTTCCTGGAGCTGTCGCCGCTCGCCGCCTGGGGGAGCGAGTACACCGTGGGCGCCTCGCTCGTCACCGGCATCGGGGTCGTCGAGGGCGTCGAGTGCCTGATCACCGCCAACGACCCGACCGTGCGCGGCGGCGCCAGCAACCCCTGGTCGCTGAAGAAGGCCCTGCGCGCCAACGACATCGCGCTCGCCAACCGGCTGCCCTGCATCAGCCTCGTCGAGTCCGGTGGCGCCGACCTGCCGTCCCAGAAGGAGATCTTCATCCCGGGCGGCGCGATCTTCCGGGACCTGACCCGGCTGTCGGCGGCCGGAATCCCCACCGTCGCCGTCGTCTTCGGCAACTCGACCGCCGGGGGCGCCTACATCCCCGGCATGTCCGACCACGTGATCATGGTCAAGGAGCGCGCCAAGGTGTTCCTCGGCGGGCCACCGCTGGTCAAGATGGCCACCGGCGAGGAGAGCGACGACGAGTCGCTGGGCGGCGCCGAGATGCACGCCCGCACCTCCGGCCTCGCCGACCACTTCGCCGCCGACGAGCCGGACGCCCTGCGCCAGGCTCGCCGCGTCGTCGCCCGCCTCAACCACCGCAAGGCGTACGCCGATCCGCCGCTCGCCGAGCCGCCCAAGTACGACCCCGACGACCTGCTCGGCATCGTCTCCGGCGACCTCAAGGCACCCTTCGACCCGCGCGAGGTGATCGCCCGGATCGTCGACGCCTCCGACTTCGACGAGTTCAAGCCGCTGTACGGGACCAGCCTCACCACCGGTTGGGCCGCCCTGCACGGCTACCCGGTCGGCATCCTCGCCAACGCCCAAGGGGTGCTGTTCAGCGAGGAGTCGCAGAAGGCCGCCCAGTTCATCCAGCTCGCCAACCAGCGCGACATCCCGCTCCTCTTCCTGCACAACACCACCGGTTACATGGTCGGCAAGGAGTACGAGCAGGGCGGCATCATCAAGCACGGCGCGATGATGATCAACGCGGTCAGCAACAGCCGCGTGCCCCACCTGTCCGTCCTCCTCGGCGCCTCCTACGGCGCCGGTCACTACGGCATGTGCGGCCGCGCCTACGACCCCCGCTTCCTCTTCGCCTGGCCCAGCGCCAAGTCCGCCGTCATGGGCCCGCAGCAGCTCGCCGGCGTGCTGTCCATCGTCGCCCGCCAGTCGGCCGCCGCGAAGGGCCAGCCGTACGACGACGAGGGCGACGCGGCGCTGCGCGCCATGGTGGAGCAGCAGATCGAGTCCGAGTCGCTGCCCATGTTCCTGTCCGGGCGGCTCTACGACGACGGCGTCATCGACCCGCGCGACACCCGCACCGTCCTCGGCCTGTGCCTGTCGGCCGTCCACACCGCCCCCTACGAGGGCGCGCGCGGCGGCTTCGGCGTCTTCCGCATGTGAGGGTGAGAGATCAGTGATCACTTCCGTACTCGTCGCCAACCGGGGCGAGATCGCCTGCCGCGTCTTCCGCACCTGCCGGGAGTGGGGCGTCCGCACCGTCGCCGTGCACTCGGACGCCGACGAAAACGCGCTCCACGCGCGCGTGGCCGACGCGGCGGTACGACTTCCGGGCGCGGCCTCCGCCGACACCTACCTGCGGGGCGACCTGATCGTGAAGGCCGCGATCGCCGCAGGCGCCGACGCCGTCCACCCCGGCTACGGCTTCCTCTCCGAGAACGCCGGCTTCGCGCGCGCCGTACGGGACGCGGGGCTGGTGTGGATCGGACCGCCGCCGGAGGCCATCGAGGCGATGGCGTCCAAGACCCGCGCCAAGGAACTGATGGGCATCGCGCCCCTCACCGACGTCACCGGGGCCGACCTGCCGGTGCTGGTGAAGGCGGCGGCGGGCGGCGGCGGACGCGGCATGCGCGTCGTACGGCGACTCGCCGACCTCGACGCCGAACTGACCGCAGCCCGCGCGGAGGCCGCGAGCGCCTTCGGCGACGGCGAGGTCTTCGTCGAGCCCTATGTGGAGGGCGGCCGTCACGTCGAGGTGCAGATCCTTGCCGACACCCACGGCACCGTCTGGGCACTCGGCACCCGCGACTGCTCCCTCCAGCGCCGCCACCAGAAGGTGATCGAGGAGGCCCCCGCACCGGGCCTGACCGAGGAACTGACGGCCGAACTCCACACGCTGGCCGTACGCGCCGCCCGCGCCGTCGACTACGTCGGCGCCGGGACCGTCGAGTTCCTCGTCGCGGACGGCAGGGCGCACTTCCTGGAGATGAACACCCGACTCCAGGTCGAACACCCCGTCACGGAAGCCGTCTTCGGACTCGACCTCGTCGCCCTCCAACTCCGGATCGCCGAGGGCCACGCCCTCGAAAACGACCCCCCACGCGCGCGTGGCCACGCCGTCGAGGCCCGCCTGTACGCCGAGGACCCGGCGCACGACTGGGCCCCGCAGACCGGCCGCCTGCACCGCCTCGCCGTGCCCGAGGGCATCCGTCTGGACACCGGCTACACCGACGGCGACGAGATCGGCGTCCACTACGACCCGATGCTCGCCAAGGCCGTCGCCCACGCACCCACGCGCGCGGAGGCCCTCCGCCGCCTCGCCGGGGCCCTGGAACGGGCGGCGATCCACGGCCCGGTCACCAACCGGGACCTGCTCGTCCGCTCCCTGCGCCACGAGGAGTTCACGTCCGGCCGCATGGACACGGGCTTCTACGACCGTCACCTGGCCGAGCTGACCGAGCCCGCCCCCGATCCCCTCGCCCCGCTGGCCGCCGCCCTCGCCGACGCGAGCGTCAAGCGGGGCCGCTTCGGCGGCTGGCGCAACCTGCCCGCGCAACCGCAGGTCAAGCGCTACGCCGTGGCGGGCGAGGAGCACGAGGTCCGCTACCAGCACACCCGCACCGGTCTCACCGTCAAGGGCGTACGCGTCGTCCACGCGGACGCCGGGCAGGTCGTCCTCGAAACGGACGGCGTCCGGCGCCGCTTCGACGTCGCCCGCTACGGCGACCGGATCCACGTGAACGCGACCGCCCTCACCGCCCTGCCCCGCTTCCCCGACCCCACCGCCCAGCACGCCCCGGGCTCCCTCCTCGCCCCCATGCCGGGCACGGTCGTCCGCGTCGCGGAGGGCCTGACGGAGGGCACCACCGTCCAGGCGGGCCAGCCCCTGCTCTGGCTGGAGGCCATGAAGATGGAACACAGGATCACGGCCCCGGTGACAGGGAAGTTGACGGAGCTTCCGGTGAGCCTTGGACGGCAAGTGGAGGTAGGCACCCTCCTGGCCGTAGTAGAGGGGGGTGCCGAGTAGGGGCGCGGGGAACTGCGCGACAAGCCACGACGAAGCCCGCACCCCAAGGAGCACAGAGATGACCCCCCTCCTCGAATCCGAAGAGCACAAGTCCCTCCGCGCAGCAGTCGCGGCCTTCGCCAAGGCCCACCCCGACACCCTCAACGCCGAAGACAACACCCGCCTCTGGCAGGAGGCAGCCAAGCTCGGCTACATCGGCGTCAACCTGCCGGAGGCATACGGCGGAGGCGGCGCCGGCATCGCCGAACTCTCTCTCGTCCTCGAAGAGATGGGCGCCGCCGGCAACCCCCTGCTGATGATGATCGTCTCCCCGGCGATCTGCGGCACCGTCATCGCCCGTTTCGGTACCGAGGCGCAGAAGCAGGACTGGCTGCCGTCCCTTGCCGACGGCAGCCGCCTGATGGCCTTCGGCATCACCGAACCCGACGCCGGTTCCAACAGCCACCGCATCACCACCACCGCCCGCCGCGACGGCACCGACTGGATCCTCACCGGACGCAAGGTCTTCGTCTCCGGGGTCGACATCGCCGACGCCACCCTCATCGTGGGCCGCACAGAAGCCGTGCCCACCGAAGCGGGCCGCCCCGGCAGCCTCAAACCCTGCCTGTTCATCGTCCCGCGCGACACCGAGGGCTTCCGGCGCCGCCCCATCGACATGGAACTCAACGCCGTCGAGAAGCAGTTCGAGCTGACCCTCGACGACGTGCGCCTGCCCGCCGACGCCCTCGTCGGCGACGAGGACGCGGGGCTCCTCCAGCTCTTCGCCGGTCTCAACCCCGAACGCATCATGACCGCCGCGTTCGCCATCGGCATGGGCCGCCACGCGCTCGCCAAGGCCGTCGAATACGCCCGCGAGCGCACCGTCTGGAAGACCCCCATCGGCGCCCACCAGGCCATCGCCCACCCCCTCGCCCAGGCGCACATCGACCTCGAACTCGCCCGCCTGATGATGCAGAAGGCCGCCCACCTCTACGACACGGGCGACGACACGGGCGCGGGCGAGGCCGCCAACATGGCCAAGTACGCGGCCGGGGAGGCCTGTGTGAAAGCCGTCGACCAGGCCGTGCACACCCTCGGCGGCAACGGCCTCACCCGCGAGTTCGGGCTCGCCCCGCTGATAACGGCGTCGCGCGTGGCTCGTATCGCCCCCGTGAGCAGGGAGATGATTCTCAACTACGTCTCCCACCAGACCCTGGGCCTGCCGAAGTCGTACTAGCCCACACCGGTCCGTACTGGAGGAACCGTGTTCCGCAGTGAGTACGCTGACGTCCCGCCCGTCGACCTGCCCATCCACGACGCGGTGCTCGGCGGGGCCGCCGCCTTCGGGGGCGCCCCGGCGCTGATCGACGGCACCGACGGCACCACCCTCACCTACGAGCAGGTGGACCGGTTCCACCGGCGCGTCGCCGCCGCCCTCGCCGAGGCCGGCGTCCGCAAGGGCGACGTCCTCGCCCTGCACAGCCCCAACACCGTCGCCTTCCCGCTGGCCTTCTACGCCGCCACCCGCGCGGGTGCCTCGGTCACCACCGTGCACCCGCTCGCCACGGCGGAGGAGTTCGCCAAGCAGCTCGGCGACTGCCGGGCCCGCTGGATCGTCACCGTCTCACCGCTGCTCGACACCGCCCGCCGCGCCGCCGAACTCGCGGGCGGCGTCCAGGAGATCCTGGTGTGCGACAGCGCGCCCGGCCACCGCTCGCTCATCGACATGCTGGCCTCGACCGCACCCGAACCCGACGTCGCCCTCGACCCGGCCGAGGACGTCGCCGCGCTGCCGTACTCCTCCGGCACCACCGGCACGCCCAAGGGCGTCATGCTCACCCACCGGCAGATCGCCACCAACCTCGCCCAGCTCGAACCGCTGATGCCGTCCACGCCGGGCGACCGCGTCCTCGCCGTACTGCCGTTCTTCCACATCTACGGCCTCACCGCGCTGATGAACGCCCCGCTGAGGCTCGGCGCCACCGTCGTCGTGCTGCCCCGCTTCGACCTGGAGCAGTTCCTCGCCGCCATCCAGAACCACCGCATCACCAGCCTGTACGTGGCCCCGCCCATCGTCCTGGCCCTCGCCAAACACCCCCTGGTCGCGGACTACGACCTCTCCTCGCTGAAGTACATCGTCAGCGCCGCCGCCCCGCTGGACGCACGGCTCGCCGCCGCCTGCTCCCGGCGGCTCGGCCTGCCGCCCGTCGGCCAGGCCTACGGCATGACCGAACTCTCCCCGGGCACCCACGTCGTCCCCCTGGACGCCATGGCCGACGCGCCGCCCGGCACCGTCGGCAAGCTCATCGCCGGCACCGAGATGCGCGTCGTCTCCCTCACCGACCCGGGCGAGGACCTCCGCGCCGGCGAATCCGGCGAGATCCTCATCCGCGGACCCCAGATCATGAAGGGCTACCTGGGCCGCCCCGACGCCACCGCCGCCATGATCGACGAGGACGGGTGGCTGCACACCGGGGACGTCGGGCACGTGGACGGCGACGGCTGGCTGTTCGTCGTCGACCGCGTCAAGGAGCTGATCAAGTACAAGGGCTTCCAGGTGGCCCCCGCCGAACTGGAGGCCCTCCTGCTCACCCACCCCGGCATCGCCGACGCGGCCGTCATCGGCGCCTACAACGACGACGGCAACGAAGTACCGCACGCCTTCGTGGTGCGCCAGCAGGCCGCCGCCGACCTCTCCGAGGGCGAGATCATGATGTACGTCGCCGAACGCGTCGCCCCCTACAAACGCGTCCGCCGGGTCACCTTCACCGACGGCGTACCGAGGGCCGCGTCCGGCAAGATCCTGCGCCGGCAGCTCAGGGAGCGGCAGTGACCCCGACCGTCCGCATCGAGCGCACGCGCGCGCGGGGCGTCGAGACCCTCACCCTCGACTCCCCGCACAACCGCAACGCCCTGTCCGCCGCCCTCGTCCACGACCTGGCCGACGCCCTCACCGAGGCGGGCGAGGACCCGGGCGTCCGCGCCGTCGTCCTCACCCACACCGGCAACACCTTCAGCGCCGGCGCCGACCTGCGCGACCCGCCCGACCCGGACGCGCTGGTCGCGCTGTTCCGGCAGATCGCCGAGGTGCCGAAACCGGTCGTCGCCCGCGTCGCAGGACACGTCCGCGCGGGCGGCCTCGGCCTCCTCGCGGCCTGCGACATCGCTGCGGCGTCCCACCCGTCCACCTTCGCCTTCACAGAGGTCCGCATCGGCGTGGCCCCCGCCGTCATCTCCCTCACCCTGCTGCCGCGCACCGACCCCCGCGCCCTCGCCCGCTACTACCTCACCGGCGAGCGCTTCGACGCCGCCGAGGCCGCCCGGATCGGCCTGGTCACGGCGGCGGGCGACGACGTGGACGCCGTACTCGCACCCGTCCTCGACGGTGTGCGCCGTGCCTCACCGCAGGGCCTGGCGGAGACGAAACGGCTGCTCACGGCTAGGGTGCTGGAGGCCTTCGACCGGGACGCGGCCGACCTGACCGCGCTCTCGGCCCGGCTGTTCGCCTCCCCGCAGGCCCGCGAGGGGATGACGGCCTTCCTCGAACGACGGGATCCGGAATGGGTGGTGTGAGCGGCGCCGTGAACGCGGCGGACCGCGCGGACCGCGCGGAGCGCGTGCCCAAGCAGGACCGCAGCCGGGCCACCCGGCAGCGGCTCCTGGAAGCCGCCGTGGCCTGCCTCGCCGAACGGGGCTGGGCCGGCTCCACGGTCTCCGTCGTCGCCGAACACGCGGGCGTCTCCCGCGGCGCCGCCCAGCACCACTTCCCGACCCGCGAGGACCTCTTCACGGCGGCCGTGGAGTACGTGGCGGAGGAACGCTCCGTGGCGCTGCGCGCCCTGTTCCCCGAAGGCGCGGGCGCGGGCGCCGGCGACCGCCGGGCCGTGGTCGCCGCCCTCGTCGACCTCTACACCGGGCCCCTCTTCCGCGCCGCCCTGCACCTGTGGGTGGCCGCCTCCAACGAGGAGCAACTGCGCGGCCGGGTCACCGAGCTGGAGGCCCGCGTCGGCCGCGAGAGCCACCGCACGGCCGTCGACCTCCTGGGCGCCGACGAGAGCCGCCCCGGCGCCCGCGAAACCGTCCAGGGCTTCCTGGATCTGGCCCGCGGCCTGGGCCTGGCCAACCTCCTCACCGACGACGGTGCGCGGCGGGAACGGGTCGTCGACCAGTGGGCCCGGCTGCTGACGGAGGCACTGGACGGCGAGCCGGACTGACGCCACGGGGCCTCACAAGTCGCCGTCGGCCCAGGGCTCGCGGCCCAGGGCTCACGGACTGAGCCGCTCCACCCGCCAGCCCCCGTCCGCCTCCGCCTCGTAGCGCAGCCGGTCGTGCAGCCGGTTCTCCCGGCCCTGCCAGAACTCCACCGCCTGAGGCACCACCCGGAACCCGCCCCAGTGCGGCGGCACCGGCACCTGCTCGCCCTCCGGATAGCGCGCCACCAGCTCGGCGTACGCGGCGTCCAGGGCGCGCCGTCCGGCCACCACCGTGGACTGCGCACTGGCCCAGGCGCCAAGCTGGGAACCGTGCGGCCGGGTCCGGAAGTACGCGGCGGTCTCGTCCCGCCCGGTGCGCCACGCGACGCCCGTCACCACGACCTGCCGGGCCATCGGATGCCAGGGGAACAGCAGCGAGACGTGCGGGTTCTCGCCCAGTTCGCGCGCCTTGCGGGAGTCGTAGTTCGTGTAGAAGACGAACCCCTGTGCGTCGAAGTGCTTCAGCAGCACCGTGCGGGAGCTGGGCCGCCCCTGGGCGTCCGCCGTGGAGACGACCATGGCGTTCGGCTCGAACAGCCCGCCGTCCGTCGCGGCCTGCTTGAACCAGCGCGCGAACTGCTCGACGGGCGTCGCGGCCAGCTCGGTCTCGGACAGCCCCTCGGCCCGGTACTGCTTGCGCATCGAGGCCAGATCGAAGGGCGTGGCGGGGACGGCGGCGGAATCGGCTTCGCGGTCGGTCACGCCGCCCATCCTGCCGTATCCGCTCCGGGGCTCCCGCGCGGCGGTGTCCTGCGTCACGCCCTGGCACTGAGTGCCGTGAACACTCCCCAAAGCTGTCACTCAGGGATATCGTGCTTGCTCCCGCTCCGGCCGGATGACCGACGGTCGTACGGGGCATCACAGGGAAGACCGGCAGGACCGCGAGTCGAGGACACGACCGTGGATCCATGGAGGCGCCGCACCGCCTCCGCCCACGTCGCCATACACACGATCACGAGGAGCCGCCTGATGTCCGACTTCGTACCCGGGCTAGAGGGAGTCGTCGCGTTCGAGACGGAGATCGCCGAACCCGACAAGGAGGGCGGCGCCCTTCGCTACCGCGGCGTCGACATCGAGGACCTGGTCGGGCACGTCTCCTTCGGCAATGTCTGGGGCCTGCTCGTCGACGGGGCGTTCAACCCCGGCCTGCCGCCCGCCGAACCCTTCCCGATCCCCGTCCACTCCGGCGACATCCGGGTCGACGTCCAGTCCGCCCTCGCCATGCTCGCACCGGCCTGGGGCCTCAAACCCCTCCTGGACATCGACGCCGAGCAGGCCCGCGCCGACCTCGCCCGCGCCGCCGTCATGGCGCTGTCCTACGTCGCCCAGTCCGCCCGCGGCCAGGGCCTGCCCATGGTCCCGCAGCGCGAGATCGACAAGGCCGGGACGATCGTCGAACGCTTCATGATCCGCTGGCGCGGCGAGCCCGACCCCAAGCACGTCGCCGCGGTCGACGCCTACTGGACCTCCGCCGCCGAGCACGGCATGAACGCCTCCACCTTCACCGCCCGCGTCATCGCCTCCACCGGCGCCGACGTGTCGGCCGCCCTCTCCGGAGCCGTGGGCGCCATGTCGGGACCGCTGCACGGCGGCGCCCCCTCCCGCGTCCTGCACATGATCGAGGAGATCGAACGCACCGGCGACGCCGAGGCGTACGTCAAGAAGACCCTCGACGCGGGCGAACGCCTCATGGGCTTCGGCCACCGCGTCTACCGTGCCGAGGACCCGCGCGCCCGCGTCCTGCGCCGCACCGCCCGCGAACTGGGCGCCCCGCGCTACGAGGTCGCCGAAGCCCTGGAGAAGGCCGCCCTCGCCGAACTCCACGCCCGCCGCCCCGACCGGATCCTGGCCACCAACGTCGAGTTCTGGGCGGCCATCATGCTGGACTTCGCCGAGGTACCGGCCCCCATGTTCACCTCGATGTTCACCTGCGCCCGCACCGCCGGCTGGTCCGCCCACATCCTCGAACAGAAGCGCACCGGCCGCCTGGTCCGCCCCTCCGCCCACTACGTGGGCCCCGGCTCCCGCGACCCGCGCGAGATCGAGGGCTACGCCGACATCGCGGGCTGACGGCCGGCAGTCCCCGAAAACGCAGGCGACCCGCGAGTCTGGTTCCTCCAGTGGAGGAGCCGGCCGGACGTACCGGCGACTCGCGGGTCGGGTGACTGCTTGGGATTGGGCCGGCTGCACGCATCTGTCACGCGCTGGTCCGGCACCGCACTCCGTGTGGTGCCGGGCCGCTAGCCCGCAGCCACCTCACGCGTCCGGATGTCATACATTCGCCGGATCACCTCCCTTCGGTGTGGGGCCCACACTAGGAACGCGTCGCGCTCCGATCAACCTCTTTTTCGAGAGCTGCCCCGCCCGCTGAGCTTGCAGGCCAGGGTTCACCACTTCCGCTGACCTGTCAGCTTCCGCAGTGTGATGATCGAAGCCGTGATCAGCCCGCATTGCTCGGCAACCATGCCATCGCCGCCCTCGCGGCCTTCGCCATCGCCATGGCCGTGTTCAGTCCCGCTACCGCGACAGTGGCGGGCGCGCTCCGCGGCGTGATGCCGTTCATCACACCCAGCAAGGAAGATCCTTACCGTCTTCTGTCCGTAGTGCGCAGTGGAACGTGGCTCGCGATTACCGTCGGCACCATCGCGGCGGCGGCGGTCGCGTCCGTTCCCCTGATCGGCCAGGTGGTCGGCGTCCCCCGTACGACTCTCCACCAGTTGGGGGTCTTCCCCCTCCTGCTGGCCGGCAGCGTGCTCGCCATCGCGGTCAGCTCGTCAGCCACGTCCGTTCTGGTGGCGCTCGGCCACTCGAAGTCGGTGATGAGGGCCGCGCTGTCCGTCCTCCTCGTAGGTGGCCCCGGACCGCTGCCGAGTCATGGCCTGACCGGAGCAGGCATCGCCATGCTCACCTCCAGCGTGATCAGCGCTTGCGCCAACCAGGCAGCCATCCGCCGCTCTACCGTGCTCAACGGCCACTCGTTGTATCCGGGGCGGCCCAATGTGAAGCAGGTCTGGTCCTTGGGCACCGTGGGGATTCCGCTGGCCGGCACGGTGCTCGTCAAGTTCGCTGTCCTGGGCGTCCTGACCTTCGCGGTGGCCAGAATCGGGACGGACAGCACTGCGGTGCACAGCATCGGTATCTCCCTGGTCAACCTCATCTTCACGGCTGCGGTCGCGGTCGGCCAGGCCACCATCCCTCTGATCTCCGACTACGCAACGACGCAGGACAGCGCAGGTATCCGGCGGAGCGTTCGGGCGGGAACGTGGCTCGCACTGAGCGTCGTGGGGTTCATCGCGGCGTCGATGATCGTCCTCAGTTCCTGGGTCGTTCCTCTCTTCACCCAATATGTCGATGTGCGGCAACAGATCACGGACCTCCTGCCGCTGGTGCTGGCTGTGGTCGTCACCGACGCGCTGCAGGCAGTCGTCGGCTTCGGCCTCATCGGCCTCAAACGCACCGTGCCCAGTTTCGTGTCGATCTCTGTCTGCTACGGAGCGCTGGCAGCCGTCACCGCTCCGGTAGCCACGTCTGGAGGGCTTGCTGCCCTATGGATGGCTCTCGCCTTGGCCAATCTTCTCCAGGCAGCGAGTAAGGCCTACTACTTCTACCGACCCAGCGCGTTCAACGGCACCCGCGAATATGCGCCAACCACCATTTGAGAGCAGTAGCAGCCCATGCAGCCCTCTGTCTCCGACGGCAGTTGATGACCTCCGGCAAAGATCACCTGGGACTTCGGCAGTTCAAACACCTACTAGGCTCCGCCGGCCTGGGCACCCTGCTCGGCGCCCGGGTGCTCGCCGAGATCGGCAACGACCGCAGCCGCTTTGCCGACGCCAGTGCGTTGAAGTCCTACACCGGCTCCGCTCCGATCACCCGCGCTGCCGGCAGAAAACCCTTCGTCGGCTGCCACGCCGCCGCCGAGCGCCGCCTGCTCAACCGCTTCCTCGGCCAACTCCACCACGGTCTTCAGACGTGGCAGCATTTCGACGAACAACGCGCCTTCGCACCGCTCTTTCAAGCTGCCACGTGACCTGGAGTCGGCCAGAGGTTCCTGTTCATCTTCTGACCGCGCGGGCGCACCAACGGGCGGCATGTTCTGACCTGTGAACACGCGCTGGAACCAGTTGCGCTCCACCTCAGCCATGTGCTGAACGAGTCCCAGCAGCGTCATCGACGAGGGTGACGCCGCGGCAAGCCGTAATTGGTCATCTTTGAGGCCCGAACACTTCAGGGCGAGAGTCGCACGGTGAAAGCCCAGCCATGCTCCCAGCATGTCCGCTCGTCGGCATGCGCGGGAGGGATTGGCCGTCCGTCTGGTGTCGTATTCATGAGCGCACCCTGGCAGCAGCAGCCGCACCTCACGCGTGTCTTCGCCAGCGACGAACATACGTCCCGCCCTCTCCCATCCCACGGCTCACAAGCCGACTCTTCCGAGGGGCTCAGCACTTGAGAGTGAAGGTGAAGTCGCCGGACAGCTTGTCGCTCAGCCGGACTGCCGAAACTAGTTTGCCCTCCGTGATCAGTCTCTCGACCTCGGCACGCGAAAGACCGCACCCTTTAGCGATCAGTCGCACCGGCCGGACAGGGATCCGCGCCGCGAAGCGGACCGAGACGTCGATCACCTCGCGGTCCAGGTGATCTGATCCGCCGATGTCGAGGCGCCAGGCGTTTTCCCAGTCGAGGACGATGCGATTACGGCGCTGCACGACCGGGTCCTGCAGCAACTCGACTGCCAGAGCAGGGTCGTTGGCATGCAGGCGGTCCAGCAGCCCAGGCTGTACGGAGCGTACGTTCATCCGCTCCAGGACCGTGAGCTTTGCCGTGTCCCCGCAAGTGGTGCAGAGCACGAGGAGCCAGGCGTCGAGGAGCTTGTGGTTTGCGTTCACGCGAAACTTGCCGCTTGCCCGGAAGCGTTTGGAGGCGCACGTGTGGCAACGGCGGAGGACGAGAGGCAGGCAGGTGGGTATGACAACCCAGTTGTTGAGCACAGAAGTACACCGGTTTCAGTGAGAAGACCGCAGCAGAAAGGAGCGCGTCTCACATGCGCGACGCGCGACAGATCAGCACTCGGGAGGTCTCACAGGGTGTACAACGGCACGTCCTTGCCTAGACGACTTGGTTCGGCAGCACGGTAATGGCACACAGCAGCGCTGTTCCAGCGGTTTTCGAGCGCCTCACCGCCAGCTTCCGCCCGGCGGATCGCGGGCGGAGCCTGAGTCGGGTCGAGGCAACGGCAACGGTGCCGTGGAAGGCGTAGGCGCGCTTGTCGACCCTCGTCGCGACGCCCCGGAGTTCTTGTGGGCGCTGATCGTCCGCTCAACTTCGCTGCTCCGCTTGCAGTTCGCCTTGTCGAAGCCGGCGGGCCGACCGCCTTCGCTGCACCTCCGCCGGCGGTTGGCCCGCTGGATTTTCGGTTCGGGGATGGTGTGCCTGATCTGGCGCTGTCGCAGGTAGCGGCGGTTGCGGCGGTAGGAGTACGCCTCGTCACCGCCGAGGAGGTCGGGTCGGGTACGCGGATGTCCGCCCCGGGAGCGTCCGAGTCCCTCGTCGGGGCGGTGCTGCCGGAGCGTACGTCTTTCCGCAGCACCCGCGGCGCCGTCTTACGGGCCCGGCGGCGTACTGGTGGCCCGACAGGAGGTCGAATCCACGCTCACCATGTACCAGTCGATGCGGCCTTCCGCGTCGGCGTCGGCCAGGACGGCCGCGAAGACCTTGTCCCACGTGCCGTCCGCCGACCAGCATCCTGCCACGGCACCCCGGTGTGCAGTCGGCACAAGATGCCGTCGATGACCCTGCGGTGACTGGCCCACCGGCCGTCGCGCTACCCGGACTTCGACAGATGCGGCTTCAGCCGGGCCCACTCCACAGCCGTCAATCTCCCCGCCGCATGCCCATGCCAACGACCCGAAGTCACGACGGTCACGAGATCAGCCGGACAGGCCCTGGCCCGGGGTTACGGTCTGCGGCTGCCTTCGGCGTCTTGACGCACCGTTCCAAAAGTGTGAGCACTTCGGTCGTAACTGTCCTTATGTCGCTCAATTGAGCGGGTAAGTGGCAGATGGGGGCCGAGTGTTCACTCTTCTTGGAGAGGGTCTCGGGTGGGAGAGGGGCCACTCGCCGTGTGCGAGGCGAAGTACGCCCACGTGGCGGGGAGGAGGGTGAGTCGAGGGCTGGTCGGATTCTTGGAGTCGCGAACCAGGATCGCGTCGGAAGTGCGGGCTATTTCGACGCAGTTGGCCGCCTCGGCGCTGTACGTGGACTTCTGCCACGTGGGTTCGGGCATGGGAAGGCTCCTCACAGGGATGTGGCGATGCGGCGGATGAAGTCTTGGGACTCGGGCTTGGGAAGCGCGCGAGACTCCATACGGTCCAGTACGGAGCGATAGCGGTTCAACTGCGCTTCGGCGTCGTGGAATTCACAACCGTGGTCAGTGTCCAGGACAGCCGTGTCGAGTTGAGGCACCGGCCCGGTCGCGTAGGTGATCGGCTGGCCGGAGGCTGGAAAGCCGGTCTGGCCGAAGGGCACGACCAGCACGGTGACAGTGGGCTCTTCGCTCATCGCCAGCAGATGGTGGAGCTGGGCTTGGGCGATGGCAGGGCCGCCGAAGCCCATGCGTAGGGCCGCCTCATGGACGATGGCTGTGTACGGGGTGGGGGTGCCCTCGAACAGGACGGTCTGGCGCTTGATCCGGTAGGAGACGCGGTGCTCGATCTCGTAGGGGCGCAGCGGCGGGACCGCTTCACGCATGGTGGCGCGTGCGTGCTCCGGCGTCTGGAGCAGGCCTGGCATATGGACGGTGACGGCGACGCGCATCGCGGTGGCGTGGTGCTCGAGTTCGGCGAGGTCGAGGAGGCCGGACGGGAGGTTGTCGCGGTACTCCTCCCACCAGCCTCTTTTGCGGGCCCCGGTCATGCCGGCCAGGGCGTCGACGTATGAGTCGTCGGCACAGCTGTAGTTGCGCGCAAGCGTGCGTACGCGGTCGGCGCTCACGGCGTACCGGCCTGCCTCAATGTTACTGATGCGCGCTTGCGGGCCGCCGAGGAGTGCGGCGGCTGCGGTCGATGTCAGTCCGGCGTGTTCGCGGAGCTTCCGCAGCTCGGCACCGAGGCGTTGCTGGCGCAGAGTCGCGGTGGGAGCTGGAGGCATGACGGATCGACATCTCCTCGATGCGGGCGTGTGGTGTCACCCACATGGATGACAATTGGTAGGTATTCATGGATTTTATGGAAGAACTTACATGTAGCTGGCTAGGTTGTGTTCAGTCGCCCAACGCCGCGCCCCGTAAGCCGGAAGCGCACCCCCTCAGGCACTGCCACCGCTCGGTGTGGCCGTTGGGCAAGTCGATCCCCTTCTCTCCTGGAGGCCCCTTCATGGGCACCGTATCCCTGCCCGACACCTGGGTGTACGCGCTGCGCCTGCCGCACGACCCCAGAGCCGCACGCGTCGCACGCATGACCGTACGGGCCGCTCTCGGTGGGCACGGCAGGCACGAAGTGCTGGACACCGTCGAGCTGTTGACGTCGGAGCTGGTCACCAATGCCTACCGGCACACTCGGGGACCGTGCTCGCTGCGGATCACCGCGCTGAGTGACGGGCGGCTGCGGGTCGGGGTGTGGGACAGCCACCCGTACATCCCCGCGCCCTTCGCGGAACCGCCGGACGGCCACCGCACGGTCCCCGCCCCGCCGGACGCGGGCGGCGGGCGCGGACTGCACCTCGTACAGGCGTGCGCCGACTCCTGGGGCGGCTGGTCGCTGGGCGACGACCTGCTCGGGAGGGGCACCGGAAAGCTGCTCTGGTTCGAGGTGCGGTGTCCCTGAGCGCGTCCGGGAGATCCATGCTGCTGCCAACGGCCGGTCACGCGGGGGACTCACCACGAAGATCCATCTTGCTGCCGACGGCCGGTGCCGTCCCCTTGCGTTCGTCCTGACCGGCGGCCAAGGGGGCTACGCACCCGCCTTCATGGACGTCATGGCCGACCTGCGTGTACCGCGTCGCCGCGGACGGCCCCGGACCAGGCCGGACGTGGTCATGGCGGACACGGCGTTTTCCTCCCGCGCGATCCGCGACCACTTGAGCAAGCGCGGCATCCGTGCGGTGATCCCCCTGCCGGCAGATCAACGTGGCCATCGGCTGCGGCGGGGCAGCCGGGGTGGGAGACCGCCGGCGTTCGACCGGGAGACCTACAAGCAGCGCAACACCTCTACCTGGCCGGACTCCATATTGCTGGGATCTTGCTGCTGACTCAGGGAACCTGTTGGTGTCAGCTGACGGGGATCGGTACACCCATTGTCAGCGGCTGCTGGCAGCATCACCGCTGTGAACGCCATATTCACCACCCCGCCGCGGCCGTTCGACGTCACCGCGCTCTTCCCTCAACTGGCCCCGCTGGCACGGACGGCGACCCGGCTGCACCCGCGGCCGGGGGCGCCGACCGTGCACGACAGCTCCGTCGGCGGGCCGCTCCTGTGGCCCGCCGACGAGCCGTGGCCGCACTGCGAAGAACCGCACGACAGGCGTGCGGCGCTCACGATCAACTCCCCGGACGACATCCGGCTCCAGCGCCGTGTCCTCGCCGCAGCGGCCGAGCGCCTTCACCTCGACCCCGAGGCACCCGAGCGGACCCCCGAGGAACAGGAGATCTTGGATCTGATCAGGGCGGGCCGCCCATGGTTCGACGGCCCGATCCCTCTCGTGCCCGTCGCCCAGTTGTACGCCCGCGATATTCCCTTCCCCTGCCCGCCCGACGCGGACCTGCTCCAAGTCCTGTGGTGCCCCTTCGACCACGAGATGGCCCACCCGAAGACCGCCCTCTTCTGGCGGTCCTCCGCCACCGTCACCGACGTCCTCGACGCACCACCCGAGCCGCCGATCGTCCAGGACGGCTGGTACCTCCCGGAGCCGTGCCTGTTTTCACCGGAGCAGGTCACCGAGTTCCCCAACCCCTCGGAGCTGAGCGAGGAGCTTTGGGACCAGCTGGAGGACATGAGCCGCTGGGAGACGATCGACCCCGCGCAGTACAAGGCGTACGCGGACGATCCGGGCGAGCTCTACCTGAACAACCTATGCACCGCCCCCGGCTGGAAGACCGGCGGCTGGACCTGCTGGAGCCCCACCGACCCCGTCGACCGCGCCTGCCCGGAGTGCGGCACCGAGGCGGTCCCGCTCCTCACCATCGCCTCCGGGGAATGGGACGGCGGCAGCGGGACCTGGATCGCCGAGGAGAACCGGCCGACCCCGGGCCCGCCGCCCCTGGGCGCCCGGGACGGCAACTTCACCTTGATCGATATCACCGGCGGCAACAACCTGCAGCTCCACGTCTGCCCGTCTTCTCCGCACCACCCCCACTTCGAACTGCTCCAGTGAGCTCGTGCCCTAGATGCGGGAATTGCGCAACGACTGCCGCACAGCGCCGGCCAGCGCCCGCGTCGCCCGCGGGACCGACAGATGCTCGTGTTCGCGGTACAGGGCCCAGTTGTACTGCACGAGCGAGAGCTTGTTGGAGGACAGCGATCCCGCCTGGTGGGCCCGGTACACCGCGAGCGGCTCAGCCAGGCCCCGGGCGTCGGCGCCGTCCCGCATGATCGACAGCCAGAGGGCGTAGTCCTGGCGCTTGCGCATCTCCGGCATCAGCCTCGTGCCCAGGACATTGCGGTCGTACATGGCGGTGAGAGCACCGATGTGGTCTTGGACCAGCATCGCGCGGTAGTCCACGTGGTCCCGCGCACGGACCACCCGCCCGTTCGGGACCCAGTCGGTGCTCCCGCCGTCGTATTCGGCGTCCATCTTGAAGTACGAGGTGAACGTCAAAGGCGCGGTGGCCTCCGCAGCGAAGGCGAGCTGCTTCTCGGTCTTCTCCGGCAGCCACATGTCGTCGCTGTCGAGAAAGGCGATGTAATTCCCGCGGGCCCGCTCGATCGCGAGGTTGCGGGCCCGGCCTGCGCCGCCCCGTTCGGGCGCCGACTCCGGCAGGACGCGCTCGTCCTGCCCGGCGAACTCGCGGAGCAGGTCCATGGAGCCATCCGAGGACTGGTCGTCGGTGACCAGCAGCTCCAGGTCGCCGTGGGTCTGCGTGAGCACCGATCGGACGGCTGCGCCGAGGGTGGCTGCCGAGTTGTACACGGGCATCACGACAGAAACCAGGGGCACAGCGCTTCTCCTTGCCGGACCAGGAACGACGGTCCATTCAAGCACCGCGATCGAGCAGGAGCTATTGCGTTGATCGTCTCTGCACTGGTCACCTACGGTTCCACGCATGACGAAACGGTTGGGGGAACCGCCGGTCAGGCGGGCGATAGTCAGCGGGTCGACGTTCGAGGAGCGGATCGGGTACGCGCGGGCCGTCGTCGACGGGGACTGGGTGCACGTGTCGGGGACGACCGGGTTCGACTACGCGGCGATGACCATCTCCGAGGACGTGGTGGAGCAGGCCGAGCAGTGTCTGCGCAACGTCGGGGCCGCGCTGGCCGAGGCGGGGTGCACGTTCGCCGATGTGGTGCGGGTGCGGTACCTGCTGCCCGCGCGGGAGGACTTCGAGCCGTGTTGGCCCGTGCTGCGGGGAGCGTTCGGGCAGGTGCGGCCGGCCGCGACGATGATGGTGTGCGGGCTCGCGGACGAGCGGATGCGGATCGAGATCGAGGTGTACGCGCGCCGGGGGACGGTCACGGTCGGTGCCGACTCACCGCTGCGGATCGAGACGGTGGACGGGGACGCCCGGGCGGAGGAGTGGCGGCACGTGCACAACCTGATCGTGCCGCCCGCCGCGATGACCCTCGACGAGGTGCGGGAGCGCGGTGGGCGCTACCGGCTCGAGAACGCCTACCTCGGGGACGTGCTCGTCGGCTGCTCCACCGTGCGGCCGCCCCAGGGCGAGGAGCGGGTGGCGACCGTGATCGCGCGGGTGCTGCCGGCGTTCCGGGGGCGCGGGATCGGTACGGCGCTCTACGGGGCGGGGCTGGCGCACGCGCGTGGGCTCGGGGCCGGGGTGGTGGAGACGGTGGTGCTGGCCGCGAACGCCGACGGGTTGCGGTTCGCGACGGGGCGTGGGTTCGTGGAGAGGGAGCGGTACGTGCTCGACGGCGAGCGCGACGAGTGGGTCGATCTGAGGCTCGCCGTGCCTCCGTCATGACGGGGGCGTATGCCGAGTTTCCGCAGTACAACGATTTCTGCAATCTTGCGGGAACTCGGTGTGTGCTGCATCACGTTCGAGTTGAATGAAGGCCAGTGAGCGAACCGACGTACCGTACGGCGGACGCAGCCTGCAGGGGGTCCAGGTGAGTGCTTCCCGGCGTAGTGGGACCACCGACGAGCTGGGGCCGGACGAGCCGGAGCAGCCCGAGCGGGACGGTGCGGACCTGTTGGCCGCGCTCCTCGACGGGATGGACGCCGCCCTGTGCGCCTTCGACGCGGACGGGGTCGTGACCCATTGGAACCGCGAGGCGGAGCGGATCCTTGGCTGGAGCGCGGCCGAGGCCGTGGGACGGCAGGGCTTCGCCGGGTGGGCCGTGCGCAGCGCGGACGCCGGGGAGGTGGAGGACCGGCTGCTGTCCGCGATGCGGGCGCCGGGCCGTCAGGTGCACGAGTTCGCGCTGCTGACCAAGGACGGCGGCCGGGTGCTGGTGCGTACCCAGTCTGCGGCGGTGCGCGGTCCCGACGGGAAGCCGGCGGGCGTGTACTGCGCGTTCAGCGAGGTGCACGCGCAGATCGACCTCGAGCGGTCCATCGCGCTGAGCGAGGCCCTGCTGGAGGACGCGAGCTGGGGTGTCGTGCTGGTGGACGTCGATCTGCGGCCCGCCGTGGTCAACGCGCACGCGGCGCGGGCGCTGGGCGCCGGGCGTACGTCGGTGCTGGGGCGGCCGCTCGGTGATCTCCTCGCCCAGGGCGTCGAGGAGCTGGAGAACGCGCTGACGCACGTCCTGGCCGAGGGCGCGCCGCCCGCGCCCGCCGAGGTGTGGGTGAGCCTGCGCACGCCGGAGGGGGAGCGGCGCCGGTGCTGGCGCAGTGGCTTCGTGCGGCTGGCGTCCCCGCTCGCGGAGGAGCCGGTGCCGTTGGGTGTCGGCTGGCTGTTCCAGGACGTCACGGAGTCGAAGCAGGGCGAGCAGGAGGCGGCGCTGCTGCGCTTCCGGGCCAACCAACTGCACCGGGCGGCGCGGGCAGCCGCCGAGTGCGAGGACCCGGCGGAGGCGGCGATCGTCCACCTGGACTTCGCGCTGGCCGGGTTCGCCGACCACGCGCTGATCGACCGGGTGGTGGGCGGGGCCGCGGTGGACACCGACGTGGCGGAGCCGGTCCGGCTGGTGCGGGTCGCGGCCACGCCGTCCGGCGCGCCGGGGCCGAGCGTGCCGTCCGGGACGGCCGGGATGCCGGTGCGTTACGGCGAGGGGCATCCGGCGGTGCAGTGTGTGGAGCGGGTGGGTTCGGTGCGGGCGAGCGCGGGCGTCCGGTCGGTGCCGGCCGAGCGGGTGCGCGAGTGGGCCGCGGCCCGGCAGTGGCCGGCGGACACGGTGCACGGCCTGTGCGCGGTGCTGCGCAGCCGGGGCCGGACGCTGGGTGTGGTGACGTTTCTGCGGGGCGCGGGGCGGAGCGCGTTCGAGCGGTCCGACGCGATGTACGCCGAGGACGTCGCGGTCCGGATCGCGACGGCACTGGATCTGGCCGGCGCGGTGGACAAGCGGTAGCGGGGGCGCGGGGGCAGGGCGGGGGTGGGGTGTGCCTGGGTGGTGGCGCGGTTTGTGTGCGTGGCCGGGTGTCGCTGCCGCCGTGGACGGGTGCGGGCCCGGTGTCCGCTCAGCGCCGGTAGAAGATGCGGTCCCGGTACTGCTCCAGCACGCGTCCGTTCCATTCGTGGCCGCCGTCCACGTTGCCCGAGCGCAGCAGCGGGGGTTCGATGCCGCGGTCGGCGAGGGCGCCGGCCGCCGTGGCCGTCACGGCCTGCACGAGGGCGCTGGTGACGACCGTGGAGGCGGGCGCGAAGGGCGCCGGGACCGTGTCGAGGGTGAGTTCCGCGTCGCCGACGGCGATCTTGGAGTCCAGCACGATGTCGCAGTGGTCCTTGAGGAAGGTGCCGGAGGTGTGCCGGGACGTCGTCTCGGACGCGTACGCCACCGACGTCACGCCGATGACCCGGACGCCGAGCGCACGGGCGTTCATGGCCATCTCCACGGGCAGGGCGTTGCGCCCGGACAGGGAGATGATCACCAGGGCGTCGCCCTCGCGCAGCGGCGAGGAGTCCAGTACGGCGCTCGCGAGGCCGTCGACGCGCTCCAGGGCGGAACCGAGCGTGGCCGGCATCACGTCGACGCCGACGACACCGGGCACGGTGAGCAGGTTCATCAGGGCGAGTCCGCCGGCGCGGTAGACGACGTCCTGGGCGGCGAGGGAGGAGTGACCGGCGCCGAAGGCGAAGAGCCGGCCGCCGTTCTGCACGGTGTCGGCGAGCAGCGTGCCGGCCGCCTCGATACTGTTCGCCTCCTCGTCGCGGACGCGTCGCAGGAGGTCGATCGCCGCGTCGAGGAACTGGCCGGCCGGCTTGCGGTCGCTCATGCGGGACCCCTTCGGTGTGGCTGCGTCGCGGATCACGGTGCGGTCTGGACCAGGGCGGTGTCAATACGGCGTTGCGGGGGCCGCGGGCCCGGCTTTTCGCGGCAAGGCACGGTTGTCAGTGGTATGCGTCAGAATTGGGTGCAGGGCCAGCGCACGCGCCGGTGGGCCGTAGCCTCCGGCAATCTCATCAAGGGGCACGAATGTCCGGACTGATCGACACCACGGAGATGTATCTCCGCACCATCCTCGAGCTGGAGGAGGAAGGTGTGGTCCCGATGCGCGCCCGGATCGCCGAGCGGCTCGACCAGAGCGGCCCGACGGTCAGCCAGACGGTGGCGCGGATGGAGCGCGACGGACTGGTGTCCGTGGCGGCGGACCGCCATCTGGAGCTGACCGAGGAGGGCAGGCGGCTGGCGACGCGCGTGATGCGCAAGCACCGGCTCGCGGAGTGCCTGCTGGTCGACGTGATCGGCCTGGAGTGGGAGCAGGTGCACGCCGAGGCGTGTCGCTGGGAGCACGTGATGAGCGAGGCGGTCGAGCGCCGCGTGCTCGAGCTGCTCCGGCACCCGACCGAGTCGCCGTACGGGAACCCGATCCCGGGTCTGGAGGAGCTGGGCGAGACGGACAGCGCCGACCCCTTCCTGGACGAGGGCATGGTGTCCCTCGCCGACCTCGACCCGGGCCTCGAGGGCAAGACGGTCGTCGTGCGCCGGATCGGCGAGCCGATCCAGACGGACGCGCAGTTGATGTACACGCTGCGCCGGGCCGGGGTGCAGCCCGGCTCGGTGGTGAGCGTGACCGAGTCGGCGGGTGGCGTGCTGGTGGGCAGCGGCGGTGAGGCCGCGGAGCTGGAGGCGGACACCGCCTCCCACGTGTTCGTCGCCAAGCGCTGAGCGCGGGGAGGACCGGCGGGAGGACCGCCGGGGCGTCAACCGCACGCCGTGCGGAGCGGATCCGCGCGCCGGCTCGCGGAACCCGTCGATTCGTGGCCCACTGCGCCGAAGGGCAGCGCCCGGACGCTTCGCGTGCGAGGCTGTGGCGTGAGGCATATGACGTAAGGGGCTCTTGGCCGTGGCCTGACAGCGATGTCGCCCGGCCGGAGAGGGGGAGGGACGTGCCGGAAAGACGGAAAAGACGGAGAGGGCCCCGGCGCCGTGTGGCGCCGGGGCCTGTCCTCCCCTGTGCTGACCTGGAGCCCCGAGCTCTCAAGGTCAATCCCCTCGGACCGTTTTCCCCGAGCGGTCCGCCTCCCGTTGAAGATCTCCCCTGGGCGGCGGCGATCAATCCCTGAGTGGTGTCACTCGAATGAGGGGTGTTGCTCACCGGGACCGCATTTTCGAATAGGCATTCGATACTCTGCGGACGTCGAACGGCTGTGGACACCATGGCGGGACGGCGGGAACGGCAAGTACAGCCAGTACGGCAAGTACAGCCAGTACGGCAAGTACGGCAGGTACCGCAAGTACGGCAGGTACGGCAGGCAGGAAACGGTTCACAGGACCGGCCGGCCCGCAAGGGGCGGGCGGGTCCGAGCGGAGCTTGGGGGTGCCAGGACCTATGGCGCGGCGCATCGACGTGACCGGCGCGGGCGGCGTACGCCTCGCGGCCTGGGAGTTCGGCGACCCTCCCAAGACCGACCGGACGCACGGCACACCCCCGGCGGGCACACCCCCCGCGACCGGGGCCGGGGACCCGCCGGGCGTGCTGTTACTGCACGGCCTGATGGGCCGCGCCTCGCACTGGGCCCCCACGGCCCGCTGGCTCTCCGCCCGCCACCGGGCCGTCGCCCTCGACCAGCGCGGCCACGGTCGCAGCGACAAGCCCCCGCGGGCCTCCTACACCCGGGAGGCCTACGTCGAGGACGTCGAGGCCGCCCTGGAACAGCTCGGCCTCGGCCCCGCCGTACTGATCGGGCACGCCATGGGCGCGCTGACCGCCTGGCAGCTCGCCGCCAAACGCCCCGACCTGGTCCGCGGTCTGATCATCTGCGACATGCGGGCCTCCGCCCTCGGCAGCGCCTCGCAGCACACCTGGACCGAGTGGTTCCGCGCCTGGCCGGCCCCCTTCGCCACGCTCGCCGACGTCCGCAAGTGGTTCGGCGAGGACGACCCGTGGGTGGAGCGGCCGAACCCGGCCCGCGGCGAGTTCTACGCCGAGGTGATGGCCGAGTCCCCGGACGGCTGGCGGCCCGTCTTCGAACCGGAGCAGATGCTCAGGTCCCGCGAGACCTGGGTCTACGACGCCCACTGGGAGGAGCTGGCGCAGGTGCGCTGCCCCACCCTGGTCGTCCGCGGCCTCGACGGCGAGCTGGGCCGTGCCGAGGCCCAGGAGATGGTCCGCGTCCTGCCCCGCGGCCAGTACGCGGAGGTCGCCGACGCCGGTCACCTCGTCCACTACGACCAGCCGGAGGCCTGGCGGGCGGCCATCGAGCCGTTCCTGAACACCCTCAGAGACCTCTGACCGCCGCCTGTGCCCGGCCGACCGCCGGCTGTGCCAGGCTGATCCGCCGACCGCGCCCGGCCGACCGCCGCCTGTGCCCGGTCCCGCGCCGCTCGTGTCCGGCCTGAGCGACGCTCGTGCCCGGTCCCGCGCCTGACGCCTTGGGAGGCTGCCCGGCACTGCTTGCTGAGCGCTGTGCCGCCCGCGCCTACGCTGCCCCGCCCGTGCCCCGGGGGCCCGTGCCGCCCGCTGCCCGCGCCCGGGACCCCGTGTCGCTCGTGCCCGTGTCGCTCGTCCCCGTGTCGCCCGCGCCCGCGGCCCGTGCCGTCCGCCCCGGGAGGCCGGGCGTCACCCCTTGCTGACCGCCGACAGGATCTCCGGCAGCCGTCCCGCCGTGCGGGGCGCCGCCAGTCGCAGGCCGGCCAGTGTCAGCGCCGCGCCGTACACCGCGCCGACCGGCAGCAGCAGCCAGCCGAGATCGTCGGCGCCCTCGCTCACGTTCAGCCAGATCGTCAGCGCGATCACCGGCGCGCACAGCAGGGCCGCGCCGATCATGCCGCCGAAGATCGAGATCCAGGCCAGCCCGACCTGACCGGGGGCGACGTTCTTGTACCCGTCCTGCGGGATGGAGTACGGGAAGCGTGCCGAGGTCCACGCGCCGGTCGCCAGCATCGCGCCGAGCAGCGCGAAGGACAGGCCGAGCGCCTCGGGCAGGGTCCGCCAGTCGTCGAGCATCGCGGTGGTCAGGACGGTGACGAGGGTGGCGTACGGCAGCGTGACCAGCAGCAGTGCCAGCGCCCGGGCGCGCAGCTCGACGTAGGCGTCCCGGGTCGACGAGATCGTCATCGCGACCATCCAGAACGCGGACGTGTCCTGCCCGAACTGGTTGTACATCTGGATGCCGAGCATCCCCGCGGCGAAGCAGGCGAAGTAGACCGAGCCGGTGCCCTGCCAGGCGTTGAACACCGGCACGATCAGCCCGATGGCCAGCGAGGTCACCCACGCCGCCTTGGTCTTCGGGTCGCGCCACACATAGCGCAGCGTGCGTTCCATGGTGGTGCCGGTGCGGCCCGCCGGCAGCCACCGGGCGGCCCCGGCCGAGCCGCGCTCACGCACCGGCCGGGTGTCACTCTGGATCGTGGAGCCGTCGGGCGTGGTCATCAGCCGCGTCAGATGACGCGCCCACACCCACAGCAGCAGCACCAGCGCCGCCGCGGTCAGCGCCAGCAGGACCAGCGCCACGCCGTACGACCCCTCGCTCGCCGCGTCCATCGCGCCGATCGCGGAGGCGGGCGGAATCCAGCGGACCACGTCGGCCACCGGATCGAGCTCCCCGAGCCCCGACGAGCCCAGCCGCTGCGCGCCGAAGTTGACGAGCTGCGCGCCGACCGCGATGACCAGTCCGCTCAGCACCGCCAGATCGCGCCCCTTGCGGCTGGTCAGCAGCCGTACGTTGGCGGCGGCGACGGCCCGCGCCAGGGTCACGCACACCAGCAGCGCGAGGGCGGCGCCCACGACACCGACGGCGTACGCCGCCCCGCCGTGCGCGACCGCGACCACGGAACCGGCGAACATGCACAGCGTGAACAGCGGCCCGATGCCCACCAGCGAGGACGTGAGCAGGGCCCGGACCAGCGGGCCCGGCCGCAGCGGCAGCATCACCAGCCGGGTGGGGTCGAGCGTCTCGTCGCCGCCGGGGAAGAACAGCGGCATCACCGCCCAGCCGAGGGCGAGCACCGCCGTGAGCAGCACGACCAGCGAGTCCACGTGCGCGTACCCGCGCAGCGCGATCAGGCCGATCAGTTGGAGCGCGGCGAAGAGCAGCACGACGACGGCCGAGGCGATGTAGGCGGCCCGCCGCCCGCCGGACTGCCGCAGCCCGTTGCGCAGCAGGGACAGCTTCAGCCGCACGAAGACGGACGTGAGGGACGAAGGGGATGAAACAGGCGTGCCCGGCGTGAGGGGAGCGGACTGTGCGCTCATCGGGACCCGCCGCCCAGCCAGTCCAGGTCGGACCCGGCGTCCCGGGCCCCGGCGCCGACGAGTTCGAGGAACGCCTCCTGCAACGAGGCCGCCTCGCCGCGCACCTCGGTGAGCGTGCCGGTGGCCCGGATGCGGCCGGCTGCCATCACCGCCACCCAGTCGCACAGCGACTCCACCAGCTCCATCACGTGGGAGGAGAAGACGACGGTGGCACCGGAGGCGGTGTAGCGCTCCAGGACGCCCCGGATGGTCTGCGCGGAGACCGGGTCGACGCCCTCGAACGGCTCGTCCAGGAACAGCACTTCCGGGTTGTGCAGCAGCGCCGCCGCCAGCCCGATCTTCTTGCGCATGCCGGTCGAGTAGTCGACGACCAGCTTGTGCTGGGCGCCGGACAGGTCCAGCACGTCCAGAAGCTGCGAGGCCCGCTTGTCGACCTCGGCGCCGGGCAGCCCGCGCAACCGGCCCGTGTAGCCGAGCAGTTCCCGCCCCGACAACCGCTCGAACAGCCGCAGTCCCTCGGGCAGCACCCCGATCCTGGCCTTCACCTCGACCGGATCACGCCACACGTCGTGCCCGACGACCTCCACCGACCCCTGATCGGGCCGCAGCAGCCCGGTCACCATGGAGAGCGTGGTGGTCTTCCCGGCCCCGTTCGGCCCGACGAGCCCGATGAACTTGCCCGCGGGCAACTCCAGATCGATCCCGCCCACGGCAACCTGCTGCCCGAACCGCTTCCAGAGCCCCTGCACACGCACAGCGCTGATACTCACCACGTCTCTCCCTCCGTCGACTTCGCACCCTACGGGGGAGGAGCGCCCCGAAAGGGGCGCGGGGCTGCGTCGATATGCGGCTCCGCCGCGTGGACGCGATCAACCGCATACGGTCGGCAGCCGCCGGAACACAGCAACCCGGCAGACGAACAGGCGCCCTTAACGATCCCTGCCGCACGCGTACGTCAACGGCGAGATCAACTCCTCCACGTCCGGCAGCCACCGATTCACCGCGGTCGGCCGGCAGGCCCACTGCACGGCCCCCCGAGTCCCGTACCGCGTGGGCGGCGCGGCCACATACGCGCCCTCCCCCAGCGCGGCGAGGTCAAGGACCGACGGCGACCACCCCAACCGCCGCACCAGATCGGGCACCTTCACCGTGGCCCCGGGAAGAACGAAGAACCGCATCCGCCGGTCCGGTGTCAGCGTCACAGGACCCAGCGTCAGCTCCATCCGCTGCATCCGGGCCAGCGCCAGGAACCCCGCGGTCTCGGGCACGTCGATCGCGTCGAACGTCCGCCCCGTGGGCAGCAGGATCGACGCCGTCGGCTGCTTCTGCCACATCCGCCGGGCGACGGTCGCGCTGCCCGTCGCCTGCGTCGCCCAGTCCTCGCGCGCCGGGTGCGCGCCCGGGTCGGCGCACTCCGGGTCCGCGCAGGAGCAGTGCTGCACCCCGTCGGCGGCTACCAGCCAGGTGCCGGGAAACACGTCCCAGTGACGCTCCTCTGCGTAGCGTACGGCGGTCTCCAGCAGCGATGTGCCGCGCTGCTGCGGGATCTGAGCGGCTTCGGTGCCCGGGATGGTCTCTTCCACGAGGAACTCAACTCCCGGGCTCACCGGGGGTTACGGGGGTTGTGTGCGCGGGGGAGGTGCATCGACACCGCATTCGGGGCGCATGGGTGCATACGTGGGGGCGCGCAGGAGGATTCACCGCGGGAGCTGGGTAGCCACGTCTGGGGCCGACGGGCCGACGGGCTGACGGGCCGACGGGCTGAACCACCCACCGACGCCTGCCGCGCCTGCCGTCGCCCCGGCAATCCTCGCAAGCTTCGCAAGTCTCGCATTGTCGGCACATCGACGGGGCATTGATCTTCACGGCCGGATCTTCTCTTCCGCCGGGACAGCATCGAGACCGCATGAGACCGCATGGGGGTTACGCCATGGCCGCAAGGCCTCTCGTCGCGCGGCAGCCGAACGAACGACTGCAGGCGCTCATTCAGGAAGCGGGCTGCTCGAACGCGGGCCTCGCCCGCCGGGTCAACGTGTGCGGGGTCGAGCACGGTCTCGACCTGCGGTACGACAAGACCTCCGTGGCCCGCTGGCTGCGCGGTCAGCAACCGCGGGGCCGGGCACCGGCGATCATCGCCGAGGCGCTCGGACGCAAGCTCGGCCGCACGGTCACGATCGACGAGATCGGCATGGCCAACGGCAAGAACCTCGCGTCGGGCGTCGGCCTCCAGTTCTCGCCGACGGTACTGGGGGCCATCGAGCAGGTCTGCGAGTTGTGGCGCAGCGACGTGGGGCGCCGGGACTTCCTGTCCGGTTCCTCGGTCGCCGCCTCCGCGCTCGTCGAGCCGAGCCGGGACTGGCTGATTTCCGCCCCCGACCCACAGGTGTCGCGCTCGGCGGGGTCGCGGGTGGGCCAGTCCGACGTGGCGGCCGTGAAGGCGATGACACAGGCACTGGTGGACCTGGACCACCAGTACGGCAGCGGGCACGTGCGCCCGGTCCTCGTGCACTATCTGAACAGCGTCGTCTCCGGACTGCTGGCCGGCTCCTACCGGGAGGCGGTCGGACGGGAGTTGTTCGCCACGGTCGCCCGGCTGACCGAACTGGCCGGATACATGGCGGTGGACACCGGCCAACCGGGCCTCGCCCAGCGGTACTACATCCAGTCCCTGCGCCTCGCGCAGGCCGCCGGTGACCGCGGCTACGGCGGCTACGTCCTCGCCGCGTCCATGAGCCACCTGGCCGCGCAGCTCGGAAACCCGCGCGAGATCGCCCAGTTGGCGCGGGCGGCGCAGGAGGGCGCACGCGGGCGGGTGACGCCGCGCGCGGAGGCGATGTTCCACGCGGCCGAGGCCCGCGGCCACGCGCTCCTCGGCGACGTACGGGCGGCGCACGAGGCGGCCGGACGGGCGGTCGGCGCGATGGAGGCGGCCGATCCGGCCGCCGGGGACGACCCGGTGTGGATCGCCCACTTCGACGAGGCCTATCTCGCCGACGAGTTGGCGCACTGCCACCGGGACCTCGGCCAGGCCGACGCGGCGGCGCGGTACGCGCGGCAGTCCCTGGACGGCCATCCCGGGTCGAGGGCGCGCCGACGGGCCATCGGACATGTGCTCTTGGCCACGGCCCAGGTGCAGCAGCGCGAGATCGAACAGGCCTGCAACACGGCGACGAAGGCCGTGGAACTCCTGGAGACGCTGCGCTCGAACCGGGGCGCCGAATACCTCGACGACTTCCAGGCCCGGCTCGAGCCGTACCGGGAAGAAGCCGTGGTCAGAGAGTTCGGCGCCCGGCTCGATCTGCAGGCCGCCGCGTGAACGGACGGGTCGCGGATGCGTGAACACGCGTGAAGTTTCGGTGTGGTGAGCGGAAAGGAACATCAACAGCGTGCCGCGGCCCGGTTTTGTTACTGCCGTCACAGGGAAAGAGCTGACGCCCCATGCGGCGTGGCAGTGGGCTCGGGGGACCCGGTAGCGTGAGCCGACGATTCCGAAGGTCCCCCATTCGTAGGAGTCCCGGTGACGCAGAGTGGACAGGGCGAGGAGCCCTCGGCGCGGCAAGCGCACGAAGGCATCGTGCTGCCCTCGGACGGTGGCGAGCCTTTGCTGCCCGGCCTGGCCGGCACTCCCGTCGGCCCCCAGACCGGTGGCCCCGTGCCCGCCTCGGCACCGCCAGGCGGCCAGGCCTGGGACCGGCCCTGGGGCCCCGAGCAGCAGCAGAGCCCGACCCCCGGCCAGGGCTGGCCCGCCCCGCCCGACGCCCAGCCGTGGGGGGCTCCGGAGACCGCCCAGCCGTCCACCCCGCCGCCCGCGTCGCACGCCTGGCCGCCCGCGCAGGGTGACCCGGCGCCGGGCCCCGCCGCCCTGCCGCCCCAGGCCGGCCCCGGCCCGCTGCCGCCCGAGGGCGCGCAGGCCCCGTCGTACGGTGCACCCGCCGGCGGCCAGTCCTACGGCGGCGGGTCCTACGGCAACCAGTCCCACGGCGACCAGTCCTACGGCGACCAGTCCTACGGCGGCGGGTCCTATGGCGCCCAGCCGCCGTACGGGCAGCAGCCACAACAGCCACAGCCACAGCCACAGCCACAGCCACAGCAGCCGCACCAGCAGCCACAGCAGTTCCAGCAGCAGGGCCGGGCGGCCGCGCCGCTGCCGCCGGCCGACGAGGGCGCCACCCAGTTCCTGCCGCCGGTCGGGGTGCCCGCGGACGAGGGCGCGACCCAGTACATACCGCCCGTGGGCCCCGGGGCGCTGCCGCCGGAGAGCCCCGCGCAGCCGCCCGCCGAGTCGACGCAGTTCCTCGGCCAGGCGCCGCGGTACCCCGCGCAGCCCGCGGCCGGGCACCAGCCCGCCCCCGCCGCACCCGCACCCGTGCACAACCCCGACGCCGAGGCCACGCAGTTCATCGCGCCCGTGCCCGGCGGCCCCGGCCCCGTCGGCGCCCCGTACGGTGCCGCTCCCGGTGGTGACGAGGGGCGTCAGCCGCCCGCCGAGTTCGACAACCTCTTCCGCGGCGCGCCCGGCGCCGACAGTCCGGCCTCGGCCACCCAGCAGATGCCCCGCTTCGACGCGTCACAGCCGCAGTACCCCGCCGACCAGCCCATGTACGCCCCGCAGGGCCCGGGCGACGGTGGCGGTGGCGGTGGCGGTGGCGGTGGCGGCAGACGGCGCGGGAACGACGGCGGTGGCCGGGGCGGCCGCGGCGGTGGTACCGGCTCGCGCCTGCCGCTCATCGCGGCCGTGGGCGTGGGCATCGCCGTCGTCGGGGTCGGCGCCGGCGCGATGATGGCCGGCGGGGGAGACGACGAGGACAAGGGCGACAACCAGACGGTGTCCGCCACGGCCCCCGCCTCCGAGTCCGCCTCCGCCTCGGCCTCGGCGTCCGTCGATCCGGTCCGGCAGCAGGCCGTCGAGCTGGACAAGCTGCTCGCCGAGAGCGGCACCGGCCGGACCACGGTGATCAACGCCGTCGGCCACGTGAAGACCTGCGACAAGCTGCCCCAGGCGGCCAAGGACCTGCGCGAGGCCGCCAAGCAGCGCAGCGGGCTGGTCGACAGCCTCTCCAAGCTGTCCGTGGACAAGCTGCCCCAGCACACCGAGCTGACCACCGCCCTCACCAAGGCGTGGCAGGCCTCGGCGTCGGCCGACAACCACTACGCGGCCTGGGCCGACCAGGCGGCCGGCAAGAAGGGCTGCAAGAAGGGCAAGGCCCGCACCACCGGCCAGACGCAGGCCGGTAACCGGGCGAGCGGCACGGCCAGCAAGGAGAAGGCCAAGGCCGCGAAATACTGGAACGTCATCGCCAAGCAGTACGGCCTGACCGAACGGCAGCCGACCCAGTTGTGACCGCCCCGGGCGGGTGGTCCGTTGGAGGAGGTCCGCTCAGGCGACGTCCGCGTTCTGCAGGGTGCGGGTGGTGTCCACGGCGCCTTCGCGGGCCGAGACCAGGCGGCCCTGCCGGACGACCTGGAGGGTGACGTCGGCGTTGACCAGGCGCGGGAAGCCCACCGAGGCCAGCTTGTCGGCGAACGTCCACTGAAGGGTCGGCGTGAGCCCGCCCGTGCCGATCTTCAGCCCGTCGTCGAGGGCCCGCCTGACGGTGCCGGCGCTCACCTCGCCGTCGCCGAGCGACTCGACGACCGCCTTGAGGACGGTGTACGCGATCCAGGTCGTCTGCACCCCGGCGTCCGCCGCGTCGACGTTGTTGTCGCCGAACGCCTGCTCCTTGATCAACTGCTTCATCCCGGCCCAGGCCGGGTCGTCGGCCGACGGGTACCAGCCGGTGACGTACGCCCCCTCGTAGGGGCCGGACGCCCCGCCGCTCGCGTTGATCGTCGTCTGGTCGACGCTGCCGAGCACGGTCGCGGTCCGTACGCCGGGATGGTCCTCGCGGGCCCGCCGGAAGGAGTCCATGAAGGTGCCGGTGCGGTCCCCGAGGACGGGCACCACGCACCCCGGCCTGTCCGGGTCGGCGCTCGTCCGCGCCAGCGCCTGCTCGGACTGGCCGTCGTACTCGGTGGCGTCCTCCGCCGCCCGCTGGTCGTGGGCCCGCTCGTGCCCGCCCGAGGTCAGCCCCGAGTCCAGCAGCACCGGCAACTGGTCTCCCGCGATCGTGTCGGGGCGGACCAGCGTGACCGGACCGCAGGATTCCGCGAGCGTGCTGCCGAGGCCCGCGAGGAGCGCGGGCTGGCCCCCGTTGACCGGGTAGGACAGCGGGCTGGTGAACTCCGTGTTGGTGATGCCGTAGCCGCCGATGTACGGGATGCCGGCGCCCTCCAGCACGGGGAAGAAGGAGGCGGCGTACTGGCTGTAGGAGCCGACCACGGCGACCGCGTCCTCCTTGACGGCACGGCGGGCGCACTTCGCGGCGGCCACGCTGTCGTTGTGGTCGTTGCAGGTCAGGACGTTGAGCTCGCGACCGCCGAGGCCGCCCTTGGCGTTGATCCAGCGGGCGTAGGCCTGGGCGAGGGCGGGCATGCCGGGTTTGTTGGTCGCGCCGGTGTCCTGCGGCGCCCAGGTCATGACGGTGATCGGATCGTCCCCGGAGCCCCCCGTGGCACCGGGGACGACCCCGCAGCCGGCGGCGAACGACGCGCACGCCACCAGCGCGCCCGCGGACAGGACGCCGGTGCGGGTGGCCCCGGTGGCCCGAGTGGCCCGGGAACGGCCGCGGAGGCCGCCTGGGAGAGCGCTGCGGATGGGTCGCCTGCCGGTCATGTACCCGCACGATTCCGTCACGCGGCCAACCTGGGAGTGACCCGCGGTCAACACGCGGTGACGCGGAGGTGAATTGCGGGGGCCGTCGGGGCGCGGGAGAGAGGAACGTAGGATCGATGACCGTGCAAGGTTCGGAGAACTCTTCCCGTCGCGGCCGTCGCTCCTCCACCATGGGCGGCATGCCACTCAACGACATGCCGTGGTGGCGCTGGCGCAGCCAGGTGCGCTCCGCGCTGCACATGCTCTCCGCCCCCGCCTTCCAGCGGGACGTCTGGCTGGCCGGTGTGGACGGCTACGGGGACGTCACCGACGCCGTGTACCGCCTGGTGGAGGACACCTGGCTGGATCACTGGTCCGCCGAGAAGTACGTGGGCACGGTCTTCCGCGACTCGCAGGAGGCGGCGCTCGTCGACACCGCGGTGCTGCGGGTCCTGCGGATCATGCACCAGGTGGGGCCGGACGCCCCGGTGACCGCGTATCTGGAGCACGCGGACTGGCCGGAGGCGGTGCGGGCGGCGCGCGACGCGCACGTACGGCTGGCCACCAGTGACGACGAGGACCCGGAGGCGGAGCCGCGCACGCTGGAGGTCCTGCAGATCCTTTCCCGGTCCGCCTGACGGGACGGCACTCGGGGCGGGGGGCCGGATATGGGACCCTGTGCTGCATGAACGAGCAGTCCTCCGCCGCCGTCCCCTCGGCCGGTGCCCCGGCCGACGTCCCGGCCGACCAGTACGTCCTCACCCTGTCCTGCCCCGACAAGCAGGGCATCGTGCACGCCGTCTCGAGCTACCTCTTCATGACCGGCTGCAACATCGAGGACAGCCAGCAGTTCGGCGACCACGACACGGGACTGTTCTTCATGCGGGTCCACTTCTCGGCCCACTCGCCGGTGACGTTGGACAAGCTGCGCGCCAGTTTCACCGCGATCGGTGACGCCTTCCACATGGACTGGCAGGTCAACCGGGCCGACGAGAAGACCCGCATCGTGCTCCTGGTCAGCAAGTTCGGGCACTGCCTGAACGACCTGCTCTTCCGGGCCCGGATCGGCGCGCTGCCCGTGGAGATCGCGGCCGTGGTGTCCAACCACACGGACTTCGCGGAGCTGGTGGGGTCGTACAACATCCCCTTCCACCACATCCCCGTGACGAGGGACACCAAGGCGGAGGCGGAGGCGCGGCTCCTGGAGATCGTGCGCGAGGAGAACGTCGAACTCGTCGTGCTGGCCCGCTACATGCAGGTCCTCTCGGACGACCTGTGCAAGCGGCTCAGCGGCCGGATCATCAACATCCACCACTCCTTCCTGCCGAGCTTCAAGGGCGCGAAGCCGTACCACCAGGCGCATGCGCGGGGCGTGAAGCTGATCGGCGCGACCGCGCACTACGTGACGGCCGACCTCGACGAGGGGCCGATCATCGAGCAGGAGGTCGAGCGGGTCGGCCACGACGTCACGCCGGACCAGTTGGTCGCGATCGGCCGGGACGTGGAGTGCCAGGCGCTGGCGCGGGCCGTGAAGTGGCATGCGGAGCGGAGGATTCTGCTGAACGGCCGCCGGACGGTGGTGTTCGCCTAGCGGGAGGGAGCTTCTGCCTCGTCGGCGGGTGCGGGTGCTCGGTGGTTGCTCGCGCAGTTCCCCGCGCCCCTGAAGGGGCGCGGGGAACTGCGCGACAAGCCACGACGCACCCGCACCCGCCGACGAAACAGCCACCGCCCCCTACATCCGGCTCAAGCTCGCCGCAGCGAACAGCACGTCCCGGATCGCCTCCCGGTCTCCGACCTGCCCCGCCGCCGCCTCCGCCGGAGGCACGTGTCCCGCCGCCAGTCGGCAGAACTCCACGCCGTCCAGGGCGACATGGGCCACCTCGTAGTCGGCGGAGCCCACCGCGCCGGGGGAGTCGAGCGGGATGAGCCACTCGCCGCCGCCCGAGCCCTCGATCTCCAGCCGCAGGCTGCGCCCCGGCTCACCCGCCGCGACCAGGTGCGGACCCTCGCCCGGCGCGGCCAGACCGGCCCGGCGGCGGGCCGCCAGGACGCCCGGCAGCATCCGGGCCGCCAGGTCGATCATGCTGTTGAGATGGCGCGCGGAGGGCGGCCTGTACGGGTAGTCCACCGCTTCGGCGATGTCCTCCGCGTGCACCCAGCACTCGAACGCCCGGTCCAGCATCGCGTCGCGCAGCGGCAGCTCGAAGTCGCCGTACGAGACCGGCAGCCCGCCCGCGTCGCCGGTGAACGACACCGTCCTGACGATGCCGTGACTCTGCTCGCGCCAGGGCGCCCGCACCGCACGGGTCGGCGGGTAGTGCGAGGCCCGCCAGTACGCCTCCGTCCGGACGGCCGGCGTGCGGGAGGGCGCGGTGATGTCGCCCAGCGGGTCGGCGAGGCCCAGGGCGACCGAGACCGTCCCGTCGACCGTCAGCAGGTGCGCGATGACCCCGGCGACGGTGGTACGGCGGCTCGCGGCGCTGTCGGCCTCGAACCAGCGCAGCCGGACCGGAGCGTGCCACTCGGCGTCCCCGATGTCCTGGAGCAGCGCGTCGAGGCGTGCGGTCTCGGCGTCGTACGGGGTGGCCCACTCGGGCACCGGGATACAGGGCGGGCGCCGCTCCAGGCAGTTGTCCAGGACGCGGGTGCGCAGGGCGGGGTCCAGGTCGAGGCTCTCCGGGCGCTGGAGCAGCCCGACGGCCTCGCGCAGGCGCAGCGCCTCGTCGGCGCAGGCGTCGCACTGCCCGAGGTGCTCCTCGACGGCCGCCGCCTCCTGCGCCGAGCAGGCGGCCAGCGCCCACGCCCCGAGCAGCGAGGTCAGCACCTGATGCTCCAGCGTGACCGCCCCCACCTCCGGCAACGCCCGCCCGCCGTCCTCGACGGACACGCGCGGCATCGGTATACGCGCCCCGGTACCGGTGCCGGGGCTCTCGTCACCGTCTGCCCCGTTCGCGCCGTTCCTGTCGTGCTCGCCGTTCTCGCCGTGCTCGCCGTTCTCGTCGTACGCCTTCATGCCGCACCGCCGTATCCGGGCGGGACCCCGGGGGTGTGCGGGGAGGTGTCGGCGTCGCGGGCCGTGGACAGGAGCTGGAGGCCCAGGCGGAGGCGGCGGCGGGCCTCGTCCTCCGTGACGCCGAGGTCGGCGGCGGTCTGGCGGTAGTCGCGGCGCTGGAAGTAGGCCAGCTCGAGGGCGGCGCGCAGCGGGGCCGGCATGGACTGCACGATGTAGTCGGCACGGGCGGCGACCGAGGCGTGGCGCACCTTGGTCTCCAGCTCCTCCGCGGTGCCCGTGCCGCCACGGACGAGGGCCGCCGTCTCGGTGGCCCGCAGCCGCTGGACGGCGAAACGGTGGGTGAGCGTGGCGATCCAGGTGCGCAGCGGGCCCTGCCGGGGGTCGTAGGAGTCGGGATGCTCCCAGACGTGCGCGAAGACGTCGCGCGTGATGTGGTCGGCGGCCCGCTCGTCGTCGAGCACGCGGTGCGCCAGGCCGTGCACGAGCGAGGCGAACCGGTCGTACAGCTCGCCCAGGGCGGCGGCCTCGCCGCGTGCGAGCCGCTGCTGCATCTTGCGGTCCCAGCGCAGCGGCACGTCCCTCTTCGCCATGCGGTCCCTCCACCCCCTGTTCGTCCTGTTCGTCGCACTGTCCCGCTGTCCAGCCTGCGGCCCTTCTCTCCCCGAATGTAGTCGGCACGTCCGACAGCGCACGCCCCTTTGTTTCAATGCGCGCCCCCGGCCGGTCGGAGGTGGTATGCGCCTCCACTACCCTCTATCGTGCGACCAAATTCGATCGAACAGGATCGAAACCGTCTGAAACAAGCCTCTTCCGACCGAACCCCGTTTTCGGCCCGGAGTTTGCGGGCACGGCCGGTGGGCAGGCGCGCGGCCAGGAAGCGTAAGCATGGCTTCCGTTTTTGGACGAATCCAGCAGTTTCAGAAGATTGCATCAGCTTCCAGACTTTCCGGCGAATGAAGGGCATGGTGGTGACGTTCAATGTGACCGGCGGCGAGCAGGGCCGGTGGGCCGTGCTCCAGGTGTCGGGCGAACTGGACATGGTGACGTCACCGGTGCTGCGGCAGCGCGTGCACGACGAGGTCGCCGAGGGACGCCACAGCCTCGTCCTGGACCTCTCCGACGTCCTGTTCTGCGATTCCAGCGGGGTCGGCGTGCTCATCGCCTCCCGGCGGCTCATCCGCTCCTGCCAGGGCAGGCTGCGCCTGATACTGCCCGCCCAGGGCGCCGTCGACGGCTCCCACGTCAACCGTGTCCTCGGCGCGCTGGGAGTGCGCCGGCTCTTCGACTGCCATCCCGACCTCGCCTCGGCGACCGGCGACGAGCCACGGCCCCTGTCCGCGTAGAGCCCGGCCCCGGCCCCCGTCCGCGTCGGAGGCGGCAAGTCGCGGCAAGTCCCGCCCGCGGCGGCGTCCGGCGACGTACGCTCCGGGCGAGACGCACCCGACACCGACGTGAGGCGGCCGGAGAGAACCATGGTCAACAGCGAGTACGAGCGCAGGATCGCCGCGCGGTTCACCACCTTCGACCAGGACGGCAACGGCCACATCGACCGTTCCGACTTCAGCAGGGCCGCCAAGGCCCTGCTCGCCGAGTTCGGCCTCGCCGCCCGCTCCGACAAGGGGCAGGCCCTGTACGGCGGCGCGGAGGCGCTCTGGCAGGGCCTGGCGGGCATCGCCGACCGGGACGGCGACCAGCGCATCACCCGCGAGGAGTTCGTCACCGGAGCGGTCAAGCGGCTGCGGGACAAGCCGGACCGGTTCGCCGAGATCGCCCGCCCCTTCCTGCACGCCGCCCTGGGCGTCGCCGACACCGACGGTGACGGGGCGGCCACCGTCGCGGACACCGCACGCGCGCTCACCGCGTTCGGCGTGCCCGAGGACCTCGCCCGGTCCGTCGCCGCCGCGCTCGACACGGACGGCGACGGCAAGGTCGGGGAGGCGGAGATCGTCCCGGCCTTCGCCCGCTACTTCACCGTGCCCGAGTAACCCCCCGAGTTACCACCCGAGTAACCAACAGCGCGGATGTCGCGGATCGTGGCGGAACGGCATCACAGAGCGTTGATACCGGGTTGTGTCCGCCGTGTGACCCGTCACGGCCCGGAGTCGGTGCCACATTCCGGTACCTTGTGTGGGATGCGAGTGCTCCCGAGCGCCAGCCGTGCCGGAGTTGCCCCTGGGGCGGCTCCGCAACCGGCGGTGTGCGCCATGCCCCGCAGGGCGGAAGGGCCGTCGGCCGCCGCCTGTTCGACTCCTCGGAACGCGCGTCGCACAGTATGCCGCACGGGTACTCCTTCGCGCTGGAATATGCCCGAAGCGCTTGTTGGCGTGACTGTACGTCAACCATGCTGTCCCACAAGGGATTCACGTTCCGTGATCCCCGCCCCGGCCGTTGTTCTGGCCATGCTGGAAATGGCTACGATCGTGGCCCTCATGAGGCGTGAGCCTTTGTGTCCGCCGGTTCGGATGGTGTGAGCGGTGCAGGTGCTTCAAGTGCAACTGGAGGTCCGTCCAGACCCCTCGGAAGTGGGACGTGCCCGGCGGTGGGCGCGTTCACGGCTCGCCGGGTCGGGGATACGGGCCGATGAGCCACTCGCCGAGACACTGGTCCTGCTCGTCTCCGAGCTGGTCACCAACGCCGTGGTGCACACCGGGTGTGCGGCCGTGCTGCGGCTGGTGCTGCCGGGCGCGGTGACCGAGGAGACGAAGGAGGCCACCGTCCGCCTCGAGGTGGACGACGCCAGCGACCGTGCCCCCGTGCCCCGTTGTGTGGACGGCGAGGCGACGGGCGGCCGGGGCCTCGCCCTCGTGGACGGCCTCGCCGACCGCTGGGGCTGGAGCCGGGAGGGCACCGGCAAGCGCATCTGGTGCGAACTGGACCGCTGCACCGCCGGACGCGAGGACACCGCCCCGGTCTGCGGGAGCGGCGGTGGCGGCGCGGTGGCGTACGAGGGGTTCGCGTACGAAGTCGTGTAGCCACCGGTGTGGATGTGGGTGCGGGGCGCGTCGGGTGTGCGGGCAGCCGTCTTCTCCCGGGGTGATGCGGGAGTGCGCCGGGGTGTGCTTCCGTGCGCGTCTTCGCGAAACGGGACGCAAGTGACGAAACGCCCGCTCCCGGTTGACGGATCGTGACCGCTTCCTCACGCTTGTAGGCAACGATTCGCCGCGAGGGGACGACGAGGGCTCGGTGACGGGGCCCTCGACGAGCGTGGGTCGTGATTCGGCGGCGGTTCCCTCGGGGGCGACGGGAGCCGGGCGGGAGCGCCGGAGTCGGCCGGCGGCGCGCGGTGCCATGCTCGGGGCGGACAGCGCCGCGCCGTCGGCCGGAGGAGTGCTCGGTGGGAATTCTCGGCGGGAATTCTCGGCAGTCCCCGCGAAGGCTCACTATCCACAGGCTGTGGACAACTCCGCGCGGAAGGTCCGCCGGTACCTCGTCGGTGTGACGCCGAGCGCCACCTGAAGGTGCTGCCGCATCGACTGCGCCGTGCCGAATCCCGCGTCCTGGGCCACCTGGTCGACGGACAGGGCGGTGGACTCCAGCAGGTGCCGGGCCCGTTCGACGCGCTGCCGGGTGAGCCACTGGCCCGGACTGACGCCGACCTCCTCGCGGAAACGGCGGGTGAAGGTGCGTACCGACATCGACTCCTGGGCGGCCATGTCCCGAAGCTGGATCGGCTCGTGGAGACGGCCTAGCGCCCACGCGCGGGCGCGGGTCGTCGAGGACTGCTGCGGATCGGGCACCGGCCGCTCGATGTACTGCGCCTGCCCGCCGTCCCGATGGGGCGGTACGACGGTGCGGCGCGCCACCTCGTTGGCGACGGCGGTGCCGTGGTCCCGGCGCACGACGTGCACGCACAGGTCGATCCCGGCCGCCACCCCGGCCGAGGTGAGCACGTCGCCGTCGTCGACGAACAGCACGTCGGCGTCGACCCGCACCTTCGGGAACAGCCGCTGGAAGTGCTCGGCCGAGGCCCAGTGCGTGGTCGCCGGACGGCCGTCGAGGTACCCGGCGGCGGCCAGGACGAAGCCGCCCGTGCAGATCGCGACGAGCCGGGTGCCGGGCCGGATCAGGGCCAGCGCGGCGGCCAGCTCCTCCGTCAGTACACCCTTCTCGTAGACCGGGCCCAATTCGTAGGAGGCGGGGACAACGACCGTGTCGGCGCCGGCCAGCATCTCGGGGCCGTTCTCGACCATGATCGCGAAGTCGGCGTCGGTGTCGACCGGCCCCGGTGGCCGGACCGAGCAGGTGACGACCTCGTACAGCGGGCGTTTTCGCTCGTCGCGGGCGAGGCCGAAGATGCGCGGCGCGATGCCCAGCTCGAAGGGGAGCAGCCCGTCGAGGGCCAGGACGACGACACGGTGCGGACGGTCCGCGCGGGGCGGGTGTTCGGACGTCATGGCCCGATCCTAGCGAACCCTGTCTTTCGGGCCACTCGATCGGCGGGCTTCTCCTGCGGAAACTCGGTGACGTGACCCAGACAACCGACGCCGCAGCAGCAGCACCCGCACACCGGCCGAAGCCGAAGCCCGCCGGGCCGCGCCGCCGCCCGCGCATCCACCGTGCCTGGTGGGTCGCCGCCGTCACCTTCGTGACGATCATCGGGGCCGCCGCCTTCCGCTCCCTGCCCGGCATCCTCATCGACCCGCTCCATCAGGAGTTCGGCTGGTCGCGCGGCACGATCGGCGCCGCCGTCTCCGTCAACCTTGCGCTCTACGGCCTGACCGCCCCCTTCGCCGCAGCCCTGATGGACCGCTTCGGCATCCGGCGGGTGGTCGCCGTCGCCCTGGTGGTGATCGCCCTCGGCTCCGGCGCCACGGTGTGGATGGAATCCGCCTGGCAGCTCATCCTCTGCTGGGGCCTGCTGGTCGGCCTCGGCTCCGGTTCGATGGCCCTGGCCTTCGCCGCCACCGTCACCAACCGCTGGTTCACCGAGCGGCGCGGCCTGGTCACCGGCGTCCTCACCGCCGCCTCGGCCTCCGGGCAACTGATCTTCCTGCCGCTGCTGTCCTGGATCGTCGAGACGTACGACTGGCGCCCGGCGGCCGTCACCGTCGCGCTCGCCGCCCTCGCCGTCGTCCCCTTCGTCTGGCTGCTGCTGCACGACCACCCGGCCGACGTCGGCCAGAAGCCGTACGGCGCCGAGGAGTTCGTACCCAAGCCCGCCCCCGTACCCGGCGCCGCCCGCCGCGCCCTCACGGTCCTGTCCTCCGCCGTCCGCACCGGCCCGTTCTGGCTCCTCGCCGGCACCTTCGCGATCTGCGGCGCCTCCACCAACGGCCTGATCCAGACCCACTTCGTGCCCGCCGCCCACGACCACGGCATGCCGCTGACGGCCGCCGCCTCGCTGCTCGCCGTCATCGGCGTCTTCGACGTGGTCGGCACGATCGCCTCCGGCTGGTTCACCGACCGCTTCGAACCGCGCCGCCTGCTCGCCGTCTACTACGCCCTGCGCGGCATCTCCCTCCTCTTCCTCCCCATGCTCCTCGCGCCCACCGTCCACCCCCCGATGATCTTCTTCATCGTCTTCTACGGCCTCGACTGGGTCGCCACCGTCCCGCCCACCCTCGCCCTGTGCCGCGAGCACTACGGCGACGACAGCGCCATCGTCTTCGGCTGGGTCCTCGCCTCCCACCAGGTGGGCGCCGCCCTCGTCGCCTTCCTCGGCGGCCTCGCCCGCGACCACTTCGGTTCCTACGACGTGGTCTGGATCGCCTCCGGCGCCCTGTGCGCTGCGGCGGCCCTAATGGCGCTGGTGCTCCGGCGGCGACCGGCTCCGGTGTCCGTCCTGTCATGAGCAAGTCCTAGGCTGCGCGCATGGGGCGGGGAAGAACGGGGGAGCCCGGCGGGCGTCGGCGGCCCAACCGGCCGGACGACGACTGGAACCGGGCGATCGCCCTGTGCGCGGGGCAGGCGCCGCTGGTGTGGCTGGCGTGGTGGTTCACCACGCAGGCGGGCCGGGACGACTACGGCTACGGCTACGACTACGGGGGCGGCGGCTATCTGGGCATCTGCTGCGTGCCGCTGATCCTGCCGTTCGTCGGCCTCCTCCACGCGGCCGTGCAGATCGCACCCGCCGCGGCCCTGGCCCGACTGCGGCCCCGCACCGCTCCTGGCCCCGAGTGGGCCTGGCATCTGGCCGGGTCCGTACTGATCGGCGCCGGCTGGTCGGTGCTGGGACTCGTGCTGTGGGGGTGGCAGGCCGGCGACACCCTCCCGTGGTTCGCCGGGGTCGGCGTCCTGCCGGTGCTGGTCCTCCACTCCCTGCGCCGACGACCGTGGGGAGGCTGCGGTGTCTGGCTCGGTTCGGCGGGCGCGAGCCTCGTCCTCTGCGTGGTGTGCGGAGTGCCGGCCGCCTCCCTGGCCGACGACTACGAACCCCCGGAACTGTCCGCCGGGCAACTCGCCGGGGACTGGCGGGGCGCGGACGGCGGCGTGTTGCGGCTGGCCCCGGGCGGCCGGGCCGAGCTGACCCGCGTACCGGCCCACGGCGGCGTCGACGAGGACGTCGACTTCACCCTGTGCGACGGCACCGGCACGTGGACGCGTGAAAAGGACGCCCAGTGGCGGGACACTCACCGCGACGGCATCCTCGTACGCCTCGACGGCGGGTGCGGCCAGGAGACGTACTGGACGATCGGCGGCACCGAGGAGGAACCCGAGCTGTTCGTGCGGTTCGGCGACCCGGGCTCCGGGGAACTGCGCATCCTGACCCGACGCTGAGGTCGCTCAGCCCGGCAGCCGCGACACCCCTCCCGCCCCCCTCTTCTCTCTCTTCTCCCTTTTCACGACCGCCCCGGCGATCCGCTCGGCGTCGATCGCCAGCTCGCGGAGCATGCCGCTGATGGGGTTGGTGTAACCGGTGAAGTACAGGCCGGGGGCGGTGGCCGGGGTGTGGCCGCCGTGCGCGAGAGGTCTGCCGGTGTCGTCGAGGACGCCGAGGTGTCCGAGAAGCCCCTCCAGGCCCCGCCGGTACCCCGTGGCCGCGATCACCGCGTCCGGGGCGATGCGGGTGCCGTCGGACAGGAGGACCTTGCCGTCCTCGAAGCCGTCCATGGCGGCGACGACCTCCACCCGGCCGGTGCGCACCGCGTCGATCAGGCCGACGTCCTGGACCGGGATGGCGCCCTGCGACACCCGGCTGTAGAGACCGGTTTCGGGGCGCGGCAGCCCCTGGGCCGACAGGTCGGGGACGCTGATCCGGGCCACCGGGCGGGCCAGCCGGTCGACCAGGGCGACCGGGAGCCTTCGGCACAGGACACCGGTGTACTGGGCGGGCCACCCGGCGGTCGAGCGGCGGACGATGTGCGGCGCGGTGCGCACCGCCAGCCGGACCCGGGCCGCCCCGCCCTCCACCAGGTCCACGGCTATCTCGGCGCCGGTGTTGCCGACGCCGACCACCAGGACGTCCCGGCCGGCGTACGGCGCCGGGTCGCGGTACTCCGCTGCGTGCCGGAACTCGCCCGTGTACGTGTCCCGGCCGGGCCAGTCCGGCACGCGCGGGGTGTGGTTGCAGCCGGTGGCGACCACCACCGCGGCGCCGGTCAGTTCCCGGCCCCCGGAGGCGTGCAGCAGCCAGCCGGCGTCGTCGGGCGCGCGCTCGACCCGGAAGACCTCGACGCCGGTGACGACCTCCAACTGGTGGTGCTCGGCGTACTTTTCCAGGTACCGCACCACGTCGTCCCGGGCCACCCACCGCCCGAAGCGGCGCGGCATCGGCAGGCCGGGCAGTGCCGACAGCCGGCGGGTGGTGTGCAGCCGCAGCCGGTCGTAGTGGCGCCGCCAGGAGGAGCCGACGTGGTCGGCCCGCTCCAGGACTACGGCCCGCAGACCGCGGGCGCGCAGCGCGTGGGCGACGGCGAGGCCGCCGGGACCCGCGCCGATGACGTACACGGGGCGGTCCGCGGCGGGTGCGGGCTGCTGCGGTGCAGCGGACGCTGAGGAGTCGGCCATGCGGCGAGCGTAATCGCGCTCCGGGTTGATGGGTCTCGGTCAAGACCGAAATCGGTTGCGGATCGGTCACGACTGGCGCCGTCGGATTGAATGGCCGGATGGCCCACACACGCATGTACACCCTCGACCCCGCCCTCTCCCGCACCGAACCGCTCGGACACGGACTGCGCCTGCGCGCCTGGGACGCCGGCTCGGACGCCGACGCGCAGACGTGGCTGCGCGGCCACCTCGACCCCGATTTCCAGCGCTGGAACACGCCGCTCAAGCTCTGGACCGACCTCGCCGGGGCCCGCGAGTCGCTGCGCGCACGGGCGCGGGACGCGGCGGACGGCAGGTCGGCGTCGTTCCGGATCACGGACGACGGGAGCGGTACGACGCTGGGGGGCATCGGCGTCCACGAGATCAGCCGGCAGATGAAAGTGGCCCGGGTCGGCTACTGGGTGCTCCCCGAGGCCCGGGGCCGGGGCGTCGCCACCCGCGCCCTGCTCCTCGCCTCCCGCTGGGCCTTCGCGGAGATCGGCCTCCACCGCCTGGAACTGGGCCACGCGGTGGGGCACGACGCCTCCTGCCGCATCGCCGAGAGGAGCGGCTACGTCGCCGAGGGAACCCTGCGCGAGGCGATGTTCGAGGCCGGCCGCCACGACGCGTTCCGGGACGTACACCTGCACGCACGCCTGACGACGGACGAGGAGCCGCCGGTCGTGGGCCGCCGGTGAGGCGACGGCTCCGGGCCCAGGGTGCGGCGGTGGGCGTGGGCCCAGGGTGAGGCGGCGCCGGGGCACGGTGCGGCGGCGGGCGTGGGCCCAGGGTGAGGCGGTGGGCGTGGGCCCACGCCGGGGCGGCGGCCTCCGGTCCACGGGGAGGCGGCGGCTCAGGGGCTCGGTGAGGTGACGGGCGCGACACATGGTGAGGCGACGGGCCCGGCAGGCGAGCGGGCGGCAGCCGCTCAAGGCAGCGGCAGCGGGCGGTCGCCCTTCACGACGTCCGTGGTGGGCGGCAGCCGTTCACGGCAGTCGCCGCGAACGACAGCGGTCGCGGTCGGTCGCCGTTCACGGCAGCCGCAGCGGGCGGCTGTCGTTCACGGCCACAGCAGCCGGGTCTGCCAGTCGTCGTCGGGCTCCGTGCGCCGGTAGGACAGGCGTACGTGGCGTCGGCGGGTGTCTCCCTGGAAGAACTCCACCTCGTCCGGGCGCAGCCGGTACAGCGTCCAGGACGGGACCGGCGCGTCCGGTTCCCGCCCGGCCCGTTCCCAGGCCGCCTCGGAGGCGCGGGCCAGCTCGTCCGTCGAGCCCAGCTCCGAGCTCTGCCGGCCGGTGAGCGCGGCGGCCAGGGCGCCGGCCGACCGCGCGTGCAGGTCGGCCCGCGCCTCCTGGGCCGGGGCGACGGCGACCGGTCCGCGCAGCCGCACCTGGCGGCCGAGTACCGGCCAGTAGAAGACGAGCGCGGCGTACGGCCGGGCGGCGAGATGGCGGCCCTTGCGGCTGTCGGCGTGGGTGGCGAAGGCCCAGCCGTCCGCGTCCGCGCCGTGCAGCATCACGATGCGCGCGTCCGGCAGGCCCTCGGCGTCCGCGGTCGCCAGCGACACCGTGTGCGGCTCGCTCTGCCCGGCCGCGACCGCCTCGGCGAACCACCGGGTGAACAGGTCCAGCGGGTCGCCCGGCGCGGTGGCCGGGTCGAGGGGCGGCAGTTCGGTGACCGCGGGATCCCACACCCGCAGCGACCTCAGCAGCTCTTGAAGATCGGTTCCCATGCCCCGATTGTCGTACCGTCAGGGGTGCCGGGACGTCACACGGAGCCCAGGTCCGAGGAGACCCAGCGCTCGGGTCGCATCCGGACGATGACCTGGTCGCCGTGGTTCGCCGTGGCGAAGGCGATGTATCCGTCGACCTTCTCGGCGGGGAGATAGCGCGCGGAGAGCTCCCGCAGGTGTTCCTCGGTCGCGGTGACCGTCTCGACGACCGGCCCTTCCACCGACACGTAGCGGATGGTGGGCTCCAGCCGGTCGACCATCAGCGAGAACCGGCCTGCCTTCTGGATCAGCGTGTTCTTGCGGCTGTCGAGGCCGGTCATGATCCAGACGTCGCCGCCGGGCTCGTACTGGTACCAGATCGGCACGGTCAGCGGGGCGCGGCCCGTTCCCGCGTCGACCGCGAGCGCGGCGATGTACGGCTCGGCCAGGAACGTCTCACGCTCTTCGCGGGTCAGGGCCATGGCGGTCTCCTCCGGCGAGTACGGGCACAGGTGCTGAACACAACATCGGCCGGGCGGGCGGCTGTTCCCCGTTCGCGGCCACCGCGTGGCTGAACTTCGAGGCGCTGGACGTCGTGTCGTCGCGGCCGGCGGGCCGGGACACGGTCGCCGAGTTCGAGCGGGCGGTCTGCGGGGTGGCGAAGGGGCTGGACGTACGGCGGGCCAGGGCGCGGCCCGGATGACAGGCTGCGGCGCGGGATACTACTTGGTGGGCTTCTTTCCGGTAATGCCCAGATACATCAACAGGGCCAGATTGGGCTTGAGTTCGGCCTGCTTCACGCCCCACGAGGAGAACCCCTTCTGGTGCGAGGCGGCGGCCGCGAGCATGACGACCAGTGAACCGGCGATCGCCGCGGGGTTCACGTCCTTGTCGACCTTGCCCTTGGCCTGAAGATCGGCGACGGAATCCGCGAGTGCGGAATTCACCGAGTTGAGGATCTTCATGCGGATCTTGGAGAACCGCTTGTCACCCTCCGCCGCGCCGAGATCCACCACGCGCAGAATCGCGTCGTTCTTGCGCCAGAACTCCATGAATCCGTCGACGAGTTCCTGTGCCGTCTGCCAGCCGGCCTTGCCGACCCACGAGCGGCCCGCCGTCAGTTCGGCCAGCGTGGAACTCTCGGCGGCCATACGTTCGGCGATCTCCAGGACGGCGCCCTCGACGTCCGGGAAGTACTGGTAGAAGGTCGCGGGCGACGTGCCCGCCCTGCGGGCGACATCGATGACTTTGACATCGCGATAGGGGGAGGAGCTGAGCATTTCGCTGAGGCAGTCGAGCAGTTTCTGCCGGGTCGCCTGCCCACGTCGACCGGCCACGCGGCCGTCGACGGTACGCACTTGTCCTGTCATGCCGTCAGCTTACCGACGGGTGATCCGAGCGCGATTCGGCCGACTGCAAATGGGGTGCGAGGGCGAAGAGAGGCTGGTGTGCCTGGTCTGCGTGGTGCGGGTGGCGCGGATACTTTGACGGCATGGCCGAAAACGGGGCATCCGAGAAAAGGGCGTCAGCCCGTCCGTCCACCAGTCGGGAGGGCGACCCCTGCTGGGTCGACGCACAACTCTCCGACCTCGCGGCGGGCAGACGCTTCTACGGCGAGCTGTTCGGCTGGACTTTCCGAGAGGCGGGAGAGGCGGGAGAGGCGCGGGAGACGGCCGGAGCGGAGTCCGTACGCGCATACCTGGACGGTGAGCCGGTCGCCGAGCTGGTCCGCAAGACGGACGGCCGGATGCCCACCGTGTGGTCCGTGTACTTCCACACCCCGGACGCCGCCGCGCTGGCGGGACGGATCAGGGCGGGCGGCGGCCAGATCCTCACCCCGCCCCACCCGGTGGACGACCTGGGCACCGCCGCCCTCGCCGCCGACCCCGAGGGCGCCGTCTTCGGGCTCTGGCAGCCGGGCCGCCGTACTGGCTTCGGACGCCGGCGCGAGCCGGGCACCTTCGCCTGGGCCGAGCTGTACACCCGGGACACGGAGGCGGCCAACGCCTTCTACGGCGACCTGTTCCACGACGCGCTCTTCGGCCCGGACGCCTCGCCCGACTTCGGCCGCGCCCCGGTCCTGGACGTGTTCCCCGCCGAGATGCCGCCGCACTTCCTCGCCCACTTCCGGGTCGAGGACGTCGAGGCCGCGCTCGCCGCGGTGACCGGGCTCGGCGGGCGGGTGCGGGTGCCGCCCTTCGAGACGTCGTACGGGCGGGTGGCCGTGGTCTCGGACGACCAGGGGGCGCAGTTCGCACTTCTGCGACGTTGAAGACGCTGAACGGGACCGGGAGGAGCACGAGCGCCGCCCTTTGCCCGGGATCGGGTGAGACACCCCGATTGTCCCCAGGTTCGCCACCAGCGCCTCGGACAGGAAGAATCGGGGTGCGTGGCGCCACGGACGTGCGGTGGTGAGACGCTGCACTTCGGTCGCGTACATATGTGGGTGGCGCGGCTCGTACGGGGAGGTGGCAGGCAAGTGGTGGATCAGCTTACGCAGCACGATCCGCGGCGGATCGGGCCGTTCGAGGTGCTGGGGCGGCTCGGCGCCGGCGGCATGGGGCTGGTCTATCTCGCGCGCTCGGCGTCCGGGCGGCGCGTGGCGATCAAGACGGTGCGCACGGAGCTGGCGGAGGACCAGCTCTTCCGCGTCCGCTTCACCCGCGAGGTGGAGGCGGCCCGCGCGGTCTCGGGCTTCTACACGGCGGCCGTGGTCGACGCCGACCCGCGCGCCGCGGTGCCGTGGCTGGCCACGGCCTACGTACCCGCCCCCTCCCTCGAGGAGATAGTGAACGAGTGCGGGCCGATGCCGGCCCAGGCGGTGCGCTGGCTGGCGGCGGGCGTCGCGGAGGCGCTGCAGTCGATCCACGGCGCCGGACTCGTCCACCGCGACCTCAAGCCGTCCAACGTCCTCGTCGTCGAGGACGGCCCCCGGGTGATCGACTTCGGCATCGCGTCCGGCGTGTCGAACACCCGTCTGACGATGACCAACGTCGCCGTCGGCACCCCCGCCTACATGTCCCCGGAGCAGGCCAAGGACTCCCGCAGCGTCACCGGCGCCAGCGACGTGTTCTCGCTCGGCTCCATGCTGGTCTTCGCCGCCACCGGACACCCGCCCTTCCACGGGGCCAACCCGGTCGAGACCGTCTTCATGCTGCTGCGCGAGGGCCCCGACCTCGAAGGCCTCCCCGACGAGCTGCGCCCGCTCATCGAGTCCTGTATGCAGATGGAGGCCACCGGCCGCCCCAACCCCGCCGACCTGCAGTCCCAGCTCGCCCCGCACCTCTTCGGCTCCGGCTCCGACGACAGCGGTACGGCGTCGGCGTGGCTGCCCGAGCGGGCCGTGAGCCTGATCGAGGGGCGCCGCAACGGCCGCCCGGCCAAGCCCGCCACGACGGCCGGCGGCCGCGGCCCGGGTGGGCCGTCCGGCGCCCGCGCCCCCGTCCACGCGCCCCCGCTGCCGCCCCCGCCCGCGCACGACCCCGTCGTACCGGCGCCGCCCGCGCACGGACCGGCGGCCCCGGTGGTCCCCGCGCCCGCCTCCGCGCCCGTCGGCGCACCCGACGGCGGGCCGGTACGGCTGGCCGGCGCGGCCGTGCCGATCGGCCCCGGCCCGCGCGTCGCCGACATGCGCGTCACCGCCGTGGCCGCGCCCCCGCCGGAGTCCGCCCTCGCCGCGTCCTGGTCCCGCCCGCGCCCCGGCGTCAATGGCGTCGGCCCCGCCCTGCCGGCCGCGCCGCCCGCGCCCCCGGAGGCCTCGCCGGCCGGCTGGCGCCCCTGGCGGTTCCGCATGTCCAACGACGTCTGGGGTACGCCCCGCGTCGCCGGCGACCTGGTCTACGTCACCTCCTTCGAGGTGCACGCCCTGGACGTGGGCACCGGACGCCGCCGCTTCAAGACCCGGGACGTCGCCTGGTCGATGGCGGTCGCGGACGGCCGTATCCACGCCTCCGACGGGCCGACCCTCTTCGCCCTGGACGCCCGCGAGGGCGCCGACCTCTGGCGCCTGCAGACCGACGCCTGGGTCTACTCCCTCCAGGCCGACCGGGGCACGGTCGTCACCGCCACCCGCGGCGGCGGCGTCCAGGCCCGGGAGGCCGTGGGCGGCCAGAAGCTGTGGGAAATCACCGGCGCCCAGACCGACTTCGAGTCCCCGGAGGCGGGCGCCTCGGTCCACGACGGCACGGTGTACGTCTGGCAGGACGCCCGCCTGCGCGCCCTGGACGCCCGTACCGGCGACGAGAGATGGTCGTACCCCATCGGCGACGCGGCCTCCTGCGGCGGAGTCCCGGTCCGCCTCACCCAGGCACCCGACGGCTACGTCTACGTCGCGGCCGGCACCCGGGTCCTCGCCCTGGAGGTCACCTCCGGCCACGTCCGCTGGCACTTCGAGGCCCCGGCGGTCTTCCTGGCCCCGCCCACCTTCGTCCAGGGCCCGGCCGTGACCGGCGGCGGGGTCTACCTCGCCGACTACCTCGGCACCGTCTACGCCCTCGACGCCACCGACGGCCGCGACCGCTGGCGCATCGCCACCGAGGCCCGCTCCTCGACCGACCCGGTCCTGGTCGCCGCAGGACACGTCCACGTGGGCAGCGGCAAGGGCCTCTACACCCTGGACGCGGTCACGGGCACTCCCAAGTGGCGCTTCCAGGCGGGCGGCGACATCGTGGGCGCCCCGGCGGTCGCCGAGGGCCGTATCCACTTCGGTTCCACGGACCACCTGCTCTACACGTTGAAGGCCGACGACGGCCGCCTGCGCTGGAAGCTGGCGACCGGCGGCGAGATCACCGGCTCCCCGGTCGTCCGCGACGGCATCGTGTACGCGTGCAGCAAGGACCGCTGCGTGTACGCGCTGGACGCGGAGAAGGGCACGGGGACGGCCCGTACGACGTGACGAACGCGCGGTGCCGTGAAGGGGCGTGACGCGGCGTGGCGGGCCGTGCCCGGTTGGTGACGTGTCCGTGACATCCACGGCCTAGCATGATCGACATGACAACACGGGGGCGAGCACTCAGGTTCACGGCGATTTCGGCACTGGTGGTCCTCAGCCTGACGGGCTTCTCGACCGGCCGCCACGGTCACAGCCACGGAGGCGACGGCGGGGGCGGCTGCAGCAGCTCCAGCCAGGACCACGACAGCTCGTCGTCCACGTCGGGCGGCGGCGCCTACAAGGACGACGACGACACCTACGACGACACCTACGACGACGACACCACGGTCAGCGGCGGCGGCAGCGGGAGTAGCAGCTCCGGCAGCCTGGAGCCGGCCACCGTGGAACTGGTGACCTGCGCGTCCGAGTCCGCCCGGTACGCCACCGTCGAGATCACCAACCCGAACGACGTCGAGTACACGTTCGCCGTCACGGTCTTCTTCAAGGACGCGGCCGACACCACGATCGCCGACGGCCGCGAGGAGACCACGGTCCCGGCCCGCGACGTGACCGAGGTCCGCGTGCCCCTGGACGGCTCCGCCACCCCCGACCACTGCGAACTGGACGACGCGGCCCCGCTGCCGCTCTCGTAGCCGGAGCCGGAGCCGGAGCCGGAACGCAACCGGAGCCGTAGCCCGAACTGGACGAGGACATGAACCCGACAGCCGCCCTGCGCCTCAGACAGGCGATCACCCGGACCGGGGACGCCACGCGCGATCGCGTCCCCACCGGCCGGGGGCCGGAGGACGCCGACGACTCCGAGGGCACCTTCGCCACCGACGGGGCCCTCGGCTTCGACCCCTTCCCCTTCCTCCGGGCGCTGGCCGACGCCCACTCGCACGCCGTGGTCATCGGCCAGGTCGCCGGCATCATGCACGGCTCCACCGAACTGACCGGAGACCTCGACCTGCTCTGGGACGGCACCCCCGACGAGGCCCGCGCCCTGCGCGAGGCCCTCGCCCGGTCCGGCTGCACCGAACCGCCCGATCTCGACCGCGCGCAGGTCCCCTACCGGGTGACCGGCGCCGACGGCGACCTGTGCACCCCCGCCCTCCCCTGGGGCGCCATGAACGTCGCCCCCTGCCTGACCCGGGCCGAAACCACGCGTGACCCCGCCGGCTTCACCATTCGCTACGCCGCACTCGACGACCTCATCCGCATGCGCCGCGCCCTGGGCCGCCCGAAGGACCACCGCAGGGCGGACGAACTCGCGCGACTGGGCGGGCGGGTCTGAGACTGGACAGTCTGTCCCGCGTCGGCGGTGGCGCCATCAGGGCTTTTTGCCGGCGAGGGGGTGGGAGAGACTGTCCAATCTCACGCCCTGGACGCGCACAGCGCCTGCCGGATCTCCCGCAGCATGCGGGACGGGTGGTGGAAGACGTCCGTGGCCGGGAAGCGGAGGAGGCGGTGGACCTCGGGGCAGTGCACGATCTCGTTGAAGCGGGCCATGTCCCGGCCGGCGTCCGCCGCGCGTGCGTACCTCGGCCTGCGTTTCGGGACGCAGGCCGGCGTCGCGCATCCGGAGCCGGGCGAGGGTCTCCGCCGGGGAACCGGCGCCGAGGTCTACGAGGGTCAGCCACTGCCGTGCTCTGGTACCGCCGAGGAGCGGAGCCGCGAGCGCGTCGGCGAGCGCGGTGGGCGTGATGAGCGGGGAACGGGGGGTCTCCGCGAACCGGCGCTGTGTGAGGGCCGACTCGACGGCGACCAGGGCGTCGTCCCGCGGCCCTGACCGCAGCAGGTCGCCGAGGGTGCGGGCGACGGACGTGATCCGCAGCCGGTGGCGTCCCATGGTCTCCACGTCGGTGTCGGCGAGCGGGAGATGGTGCACGTGGACGCCTGTGAGCCTTCGGCGGGACGTCAGCAGCGGGTCCGTGAAGTCGACGGGCCCGTCGGCCCCGCCCGTCGGAGCTCCGCCTTCCCACGTCTCGATGCGCCACAGCCGAGCGGACGTACGGTGGCTCACGACGAGCTCGGGGTGGAGCAGTTGGGCCGCCTTCAGCCGAAGGCCGGGATCGACAGCGGTCTTCGGCTCGGCCCAGGCGCCAGGCCGCAGCGCGATCCAGTCCTCGTCCTTCAATCGCCGGGACAGCGACGACCGGGATCACCCGGCGTCCAGGGCACGCGGAGTGAGCAGGACACCGCACTCGACGAGCGCGCGCAGGTCCGTGCGTTTCGGTTCCACGGCGTCAGTCTGCCGTGGAACCGCGGACCGGCTCCGGCCCTGTGGACAACCGCCCACGGCTGCAAAACCGGTCGACAGACGGTGCCGGGAGCCGCTGTGATTGCTCCACCCGCCCGCTGCCCGCTGCCCGCTGCCCACAGGAGTCGTACGTGACGACGACAACCGGCCCCGGCCCGCACACCGATGTGCGTCTGGCCAGGCGTCTGGTCGACGCGCAGTTCCCGCAGTGGTCAGGACTTCCGCTGGAGCCACTCGACCCGGCAGGCTCCGACCACGTGATCTACCGGCTGGGCGCGGAGCTGACCGTCCGGCTGCCCCGTCACGCCGGAGCCGTGGGGCAGGCCGCGAAGGAGTTCCGGTGGCTTCCCCGGCTCGCCCCGCACCTCCCCCTGGCCGTCCCCGTGCCCGTGGCGGTGGGTGAGCCCGGCTTTGGGTACCCGTGGCAGTGGGCGGTGACCGGCTGGCTGGACGGCGAGGTGGCAACCGTCGAGGCGTTGGCCGACTCCGCCGGGGCCGCCGTCGAACTGGCCGGATTCCTGACCGCCCTGCAGCGGTTCGCCCCCGACGTCGATACGGGGGGCGACGACCTCACCGGGCGCCCCCTGTCCGAGCGGGACCGCGCGACGCGGGAGGCGATCGCCCGGACCGACGGCGTGTTCGACGCGGCGGCGCTCACGGACCTGTGGAACGAGGCGATGGGCGCCCCTGGTTGGGGCCGCCCGCCGGTCTGGTTCCACGGCGACTTCCACACCGGGAACCTGCTGACCGTTGACGGCCGCCTCAGCGCCGTCATCGACTTCGAAGGGCTCGGCAGGGGAGACCCGGCCCGCGACCTCGTGATCGCCTTCACCCTGATGTCGCCCGCGAGCCGTTCCGTCTTCCGCGACGCGCTCGGCGTGGACGACGCCACCTGGACGCGGGGGCGCGGCTGGGCCCTGGCCACCGGCCTGAACGCCCACGTCGCCTACGCCGCCGAAAACCCCCGGGTCGCCGCGCAGACCACCCGGCAGATCACCCAGGCCCTCCTCGGCTGACGCCCGCGCGGCGCCCGCGCGGACCTCAGGTGCTGCGGCACCCGTCTACGAAGGTCTGCCAGGCGCGACGCCGGAAGAGCAGGACGGGGGCGTCCGTGCCGTCCCACGCCCGCTTGGAGTCGCGGACGGGGACAAGGCCGGGGAGCCCGTCGACGCCCTCGCCGAGCACGGCATCCGGCTTCCGGCTTCCGTCCCTCCGCGTGGACCTGCCGACTCTTGCGGGCGCCTACAGTCCTCCGGCCGATCTGATCGCCCTCGGGAACTGCAACCTGGAGACGGCGCGCCTGCTGACGGAGGTTCTTCGGAAGGCGGCCGAGGGGTGAGCGGGCGGCTTCGGGAGCTGCCCGGCCTTCAGATCGATCTGCTCGCCGTCGCCGGGGCGGTGTCCGGACTGCGGTGCGAGGTGGGTGCCGTATGCCGATGAGGCCGGGGTCTCCCCCGGCCTCATCAACGCAGACCGAGTCCTGCGGCGGCACGGGCATGGCGTTGTCGGCACACGGCGGCCGCGGCGGCTCCCCTCCGCGCCGCCGCGGCCGATCCCCGTGCGAGAAAAAGGTCTACTTGCCGTCGCCGTCCAGGTCCAGGGCGGGCGGGGCCGGCATGGCGTTGTCCATCGTCTTGATGGCGTCCTTGGCGGGCTCACTGGGCATGGCGTTGTCGAGCGTGGTCACGGTCTCGTCGTTCGCCGGCGGCGTGGGCATGGCGTTGTCCTGCGTGGTGACGTCCGTGTCCTTCTTCTTGTCGCTCATGTCTTCCATCCTTTGCTGCGAAGTCGGCGAGTGGGCAACGCCCGCCCGGAAGCTCCCCCGAGGACCGCCGGACGGGCGTTCGGAGCCGCACGATACGTCCCGGGCTCCCGGCCACCCCGTCTGCCCCCCGACGCGACGGTGTGACAGGACGACAGTGCCCGAGGGCGATAAACGAATGCTGAACGCGTCGTCCGCACGCAGGCGGCGGTTGTTCAGGCGGCCGTCAGGGGCGAGAGGAGGGCCCGTACCTCGTCTGCCTGGGGTGCGCCGCACTGCTGGAAGAGGTGGAGAGCCTCCTGCCAGCATGCTTTCGCCCGGTCCGGCTGCCCGAGTGCGGAGAGAGAGCGTCCCAGCAGGGTGAGGACGCCGGCCCGCATCCGGTCCCCGCCGATACAGCCCAGCGCAAGCGCCTGCTCGGAGTGCTGCGCCGCCTGCGCGGGGCGACGGGCGGCCAAATGCACCTCCGCGATGCGGAAGTTCGTCGTCCCCTGCCAGAGCCGCTGTCGGTGGGCCTCGAAGATGCCCAGGGCGTCGGAGAACTGTTGCAGAGCCTCGCTGTGGCGGCCCGCCTTGGTCAGCGCGATACCCAGGGTGAAATGCCCGTTGGCCAGACGCATGGTTCGGCCGATGTCGAGCTGCGCGGTCAGACCCCGGTGGGCGATGGCCACCGCCTTCGCGGTGTTGCCCATGCCCAGGTGTGCGCGGGAGAGATTGCACAGACTGAGTGCTTCGCCGGCCCGGTTGTCGGCCGCACGGTATCCGTCGATGGCCTGCTCGAGGAAGGTTCGTCCGTCCGCGTACCGGCCTTGGTGCAGCGAGATGAGCCCTCGGTCGTTGGCGACCCAGCTAACGGCGGTCGTGTCCTGGGCGGACTCCGCCAGCGTCATGGCCAGCTCCGCCTGTTCGGCGGCCTGTTGGATACGGCCGGAGACCAGGAGGACATTGGTGAGGGTGGTCCGGGCCCGACCCTGCGCGCGTGCGTCGTCGGCGGCCCTGGTGGCATCGCACATCGCGCTCGCCGTCGTCTCGTACTGGTGAGCGTTCGCGCCGGACTCCGCCAGGTCCTTCGCCGCCCACAGCAGGTCCACCGCTCGCCGCGACCTCGCCGTTCCGGCGGACTGCCGCACGCACGCCAGCAACGGCGCCGCCTCGGTGTACAGCCAGTCCAGCGCCGCAGACCCCTCGGTGAACGTGAGCCCCGGATACTCCGTCGGCTCCAGGCCGTCCACCAGCCGGTCCCCGGGCCGCTCGATCGCGTACACCCCCGCCGCCGTGGCCAGGTAGAAGTCCAGCAGCCGCGAAAGCGCCGCCTCCCGCTCGCCCGGCGGATGCTCGTCCCGTTCCGCGCACGCACGCGCGTAGAGGCGGACGAGGTCGTGGAAGCGGTAGCGGCCGGGCGCCGCCGATTCGAGCAGGGACGTGTCGACCAGGGACTCCAGGAGATCCTCGGTGTCCTCCGTGGGGAGGTCCAGGACAGCGGCCGCCGCGGCAAGGGAGATGTCCGGGCCGTCCGCCAGGCCCAGCAGCCGGAAGGCGCGGGCCTGGGGCGGGTCGAGCTGGCCGTAGCCCAGCTCGAAGGTCGCCTTGACGGCCAGGTCACCGGCCTGGAGCTCGTCCAGCCTGCGGCGCTCGTCCGCCAGTTTCGCCGCGAGGACCGACACCGTCCACGTGCGGCGGGCCGCGAGGCGGGAGGCCGCGATGCGGATGGCGAGGGGGAGGAAACCGCACGCGCCGACCACGTCCAGGGCCGCCTCCCGCTCCGAGGCGACCCGTTCCTCGCCCACGATCCTCGTGAAGAGGGCCAGCGCCTCCTCGGGCGACATCACGTCCAGGTCGACCAGGTGCGCCCCGGCGAGGTCCACCATCCGCACCCGTGCCGTCACCAGCGCGGCGCAGCCGTCCGTGCCGGGCAGCAGGGGACGTACCTGGGCGGCGTCGCGGGCGTTGTCCAGCAGGACGAGGACGCGGCGGCCGTCCAGGACGGAGCGGTAGAGCGCGGCACGCTCCTCCAGGGAGTCGGGGATGGCGGAGTCGGCTGTGCCCAGGGCGCGCAGGAAGGAGCCCAGTACCGTCTCCGGTTCCGCGGACCGCGCGCCCGCGCCCTGGAGGTCGACGTACAACTGCCCGTCCGGGAAGGCGGCCCGCGCCCGGTGGGCGACGTGCACCGCGAGGGTCGTCTTGCCGACGCCGCCGATGCCGGCCAGCGCGGAGACCGCCATCACTCGGCCCGCGTCGCCCTCCCCGGGCCCGGACGCCGACGCCAGCACGTCGCTCAGCTCGCGCACGAAGGACGCGCGGCCGGTGAAGTCGGGCACCGTGGCGGGAAGCTGGGCCGGGCGGACCGGGGACGACGCCCTCTCCTCGGCCGGCGCCGGGGGTTCGGCGAGCCCCGGGTCGGCCCGGAGGATGCGCTGCTGGAGTTCCTGGAGGCCGGGGCGAGGGTCGACGCCCAGCTCGTCGGCGAGCAGGCGCCGGGTGTCCGCGTAGACCGCGAGGGCCTCCGCCTGGCGTCCGCTGCGGTACAGGGCCAGCATCAGCAGCTCGCGCAGGCGTTCGCGCAGCGGGTGCGCCGCCGTGAGGGCCGTCAGCTCCGAGACCGCCTCCGCGTGGCAGCCCTGGTCGAGGTCCATGTCGAGGCAGGTTTCGAGGAGTTGGAGCCGCCACTCCTCCAGACGGACGCGCTGCGCCTCCGCGTACGGGCCCGGCACCCCCGCCAGTACCTCGCCGTCCCACCGCGCCAGCGCACGGCGCAGCAGGTCACGGGCGTGGCACAGGTCCCCGGCGCTCCTGGCCTTCTCGGCCCCGGCGGCCAGGTCCTGAGCAGTCGCCAGGTCCAACGCCCCCTCGGCGAGGCCCCGCACCGCGTACCCGCCCGACTCGCTCACCAGGACCCCGGGGTCCAGCACCTTCCGCAGCCGCGACGCGTACGTCCGTACCGCCGCCAGCGCCTGCGACGGCGGCTCCTCGCCCCACAGGGCGTCGATCAGTTCGGCCGCCGTGGCCGTACGGCCCTCGCGCAGCAGCAGCGCGGCCAGCAGCGCGCGCTGCTGGGGAGAGCCGGTGGCCAGCGCCTCCTGGCCACGCCAGGCACGCACCGGTCCGAGCACACCGAAGCGCAGCGCGCCCGATTCCTCCGGTTCCGCCGGGGGTCCGGGACGCCGCTGCTCCGGAACCCGCGGTACACCGTCCATGCCGTCCCCCTAGACATCCTGAGCAACCACGCCAGTTTGCCTTGTTCATGCCGACCACGTCAGCCGTGGGAGACGCCGATCACAAGGTTCTCACCTGCTCCCTTACCCTTACCTCTCCAGCTCCACCCGCACCGTGAGCAGCCCTGTCCCCACTCCCATCGCCCGTACCGCCGTGCTGTTGAGCCGGGGGAGCCGACGCAGGCGGGCGAGCGGGTCGTCGTCGGGCAGGAGACGGGCCGTTCCCGTGTGCCAGCGGCCCCGGATGCGCACCCGGACCCGGGCGTCGGCCCGGATGTTGCGGACGTACTGGGACCGCTCGCCGAACTCCGACACCAGCCAGAAGTCGTCGCCCACCCGGCGCCCGCCCACCGGCGTGCGGCGGGGGAGGCCCGAGACGCGGCCGGTGGTCTCCAGGAGGGTCTGGCCGGGCAGCCGGCGCGTCATCGCGTTGAGGCGGCGCTGGAAGGCCGTGACGGTCCGGTACTTCTGCTCGGCCTTGCCTGCCTTGCCTGTCTTCTGGGTCTTTTGTGTCTTCTGTGTGTGGGGCGACTTCGACATTGTTCGTTCACGCTCCCGTTCTCTTGTGTCTCCATGTTCCCGGAAAACCTCAGGGGGAGCGGCGGGGCGTGGCGGGCGGACGGACGGGTGGTACGGGTGTGCGCGTGGTGACCTGGAATCTTTGGTGGCGGTTCGGGCCGTGGGCGGACAGGCAGAAGGCGATCCTCGCCGTGCTGCGGGAGTTGCGGCCCGATGTCGTCGGGCTCCAGGAGGTGTGGGCCGTCGAGGGCGGGGAGAACCTCGCTGGCTGGCTGGCCGGTGAACTCGGCCTGCACTGCGCCTGGGCGCCCTCGCCCGCCCCCGAGCGGTGGCAGCGGCGGATCGGGGACGACACCGTGGGCATCGGCACCGCCGTGCTCAGCCGCTGGCCCGTCGTGGAGCGGGCGGTGCTGCGGCTGCCCGTCCCCGGGGAACTCGACGACGGGCGGCTGGCCCTCCACGCGCGACTGGACGCGCCCGGCCATCAGGTGCCCTTCTTCACCGTCCACCTGACGTCCGGCGCGCACGCCGCCGCCGTGCGCCGTGAGCAGGCCACCGCTCTCGCGCGGTTCGTCGCCGGGCACCGGCACGGCACCGGTCACCCGCCCGTCGTCACCGGCGACCTCAACGCCCGCCCCGAGTCGCCGGAGGTCCGCCTGCTGCGGGTGGCGGCGCGTCTCCACGATGCCTGGGAGCACGCCGAGCCGGGCGCGCCGTCCGGTACCTGGGACACCGCGAACCCGTACGTCGCGCACGCGGACGGCGAGCCGAGCACGCGGATCGACTACGTCCACGTGGGCCCGCCCGGACCCGGCGGACTCGGCCGGGTCCGGGCGGTACGGCGGGCCGGTGACGGCCCCGTGGACGGGGTCTGGCCCTCGGACCACGCGGCGGTCGTCGCCGACCTGGAGGACGGCGGGGCGACCACATCCTCGGCCTCGGATACAGCTTCGGATTCGGGTTCGGATTCGGCTACCGGCCCAGGAAGACCGGGTTGGTGAACGCCGCCAACGCCCCCGGCAGCGGGCCCGCCGCCGTCTCGTGGCGCACCTCCGCCCGTACGTACGCCGCGTACGAGGCGGTCGTCCGCCACTCCACGACGCCCGAACCGGACACCGGCAGCGGATCACCGGTGAACAGCACGCCCTGATCCGTGACGAGGCGCACCGTGCAGCGCGGGGCGCCCGTCACCTCCACGCGGACGGTGACCGGGGTGTCGCGGTCCACGCGCAGCCGCTCGCCGATGCCGGCGTGTTCGCCCCGGCCGCCGGACGCGGTGAAGGCCAGCGACACCCGCGAGGACTCGGCGACGTACGACCGTCCGGCGCGGATGCCCTCCTGGATCGCCTCCCGGGTCAGGTCGTCGGCGAGGACGACGGTCTGCGGGCGGCCGATCACGTCGGGGGAGCGGTGGGAGTCGCTGTTGCCCATCGCCGGGAGCCAGCCCCCCTTGCCCTCCACGCCCCCCTCGCCCCGCCCGTCGCGCCCCTCGCGCACGGCGGCGACCAGCATGCCGTCCCAGTCGGCCAGCGCCACCTCGTCGTCGGGCGTGTAGGCGCCGTTCCACACCTCGACCGCGTCGGCCTCCCCGAACCCGAACTTCCAGTTGCAGCCGATGCAGGTGGCGTGCGGGTGGGCCGGGACCACCAGGCCGCCGGCGCGGCGGATCTGCCGGGCGAACCGGCCGAAGCGGTTGTCGCGGGCCCGGTAGCGCCAGTCGACGAAGGTGCCGGGATCGGTGCCGAGGGCGACGACGTGGCCGTTGCGGGTCGTCACCTCCTCGCCGAGCAGGATCAGCAGGTCGTCCCCTGCCAGGCCGGCCCAGTGGGCGTGTGCCGAGTGCGTGTTGTGCTCGGAGGAGTTGATGAAGTCCAGGCCGGCCGCGCGCGCCAGTTCCGCGATCTCGGCGAGGGTGTAGCGGCCGTCGGAGTACTCGGAGTGCAGGTGGCAGTCGCCCCGGTACCAGGCGCGGCCGCGCCCCTTGGCCCGCTCCGGCGGGTACACCGGCCGCGGGGTCTCGTCCTGCTCGCCGTACGTCAGCGTGATCGTGATCTCGTACGACAGCCCTTGCGGGGCCACCGTGTACGGGCCGAGCGCGAGGTGCCAGGTGCCCGGCCGAATCCGCCCCGGGAGGTATCCGGGGGTCGCGTCGTCCGCGCGGACGAGGAACTCCGTGCGGGCCCCGCCCGACCAGCCCCGGAAACCGCGGCCGCCCAGCTCGGTGCCGCGCTCGTCGAAGAGGCCGATGTCGAGCGCGTTGCCCTGGGTGCCGGCCGGGACGGTGGGGCGGTCGTAGGTGTAGGCGACGTGTATCTCGCGAACGCCGGCCGGGACTTCGACCGGGACGTACACGAAGTCGGGGGAGCCGGTGGGCAGGGTGCCGCGCACGGTTCTCTTCCGCTGTTCCCGGGGTGCCGCCGAGGCGAAGCTCACGCTTCCCAACGTAAGCGCGGCGGCGGCTCCCGTCACGAACATCGCGCGTCTGCCGATTCCGGCGTGGTCGTCCTCGCACATGCTGCTGCTCCCAGGTGTCGTCAGTGACATGACATCGGTGGTGCAGGGGTGGTGCGTGCAACCCTCGTATTGAGCCGTGAACTCCCGGGCAAGGAAAGGGGTTGGACGGATTGAGGGCCGGAAACCGGGCGGTGCGCGGCAGTGCGGGGGCAGTGCGGGGCGGCCGCGAGGGGGGCGACCGCTCGCCGGGACGGGCCGCCCGCGCTGATCACGGCGCTCGTATGCTCGAAGGATGACGACTCCCGCGACCTCCGGAACCGGACCCGCCGACCCCACCGGCCCCACCGAGAACTCCATGCGTCGCGCCCTCAAACGCGCCCGGGACGGCGTCGCCCTCGACGCGGCCGAGGCCGCCGTGCTGCTCCAGGCGCGCGGCGAGCACCTGGACGCCCTCACCGCGTCCGCCGCCCGGGTCCGGGACGCGGGCCTGGAGGCCGCCGGGCGCCCCGGCGTCATCACGTACTCGAAGAGCGTCTTCGTCCCGCTGACCCGGCTGTGCCGGGACAAGTGCCACTACTGCACCTTCGTCACCGTCCCCGGCAAGCTGCGCCGCGAGGGCCACGGGATGTTCATGTCCCCGGACGAGGTGCTCGACATCGCCCGGCGCGGTGCCGCCCTCGGTTGCAAGGAAGCCCTCATCACCCTCGGCGACAAGCCCGAGGATCGCTGGCCGGAGGCGAGGGAGTGGCTCGACGCGCACGGCTACGACGACACGATCGCGTACGTCCGCGCCATTTCGATCCGCATCCTGGAGGAGACGGGCCTGCTCCCGCACCTCAACCCGGGCGTGATGTCCTGGACGGACTTCCAGCGGCTCAAGCCCGTGGCGCCGTCCATGGGCATGATGCTGGAGACCACCGCGACCCGGCTGTGGTCGGAGCCGGGCGGCCCGCACCACGGCTCCCCGGACAAGGAACCCGCCGTACGGCTGCGCGTCCTGGAGGACGCCGGCCGCTCCTCCGTCCCCTTCACCTCCGGCATCCTCATCGGCATCGGCGAGACCCACGAGGAGCGGGCCGAGTCCCTCTTCGCGCTGCGCAAGGTCTCCCGCTCCTACCACGGCGTCCAGGAACTGATCATCCAGAACTTCCGCGCCAAGCCGGACACCGCGATGCGCGGCATGCCGGACGCGGAACTGGACGAACTGGTCGCCACGGTCGCCGTCGCCCGGCACATCATGGGCCCGTCCGCCTGCCTCCAGGCCCCGCCGAACCTGGTGGACTCGGAGTACGAGCGGCTGATCGGCGCGGGCATCGACGACTGGGGCGGCGTCTCCCCGCTCACCATCGACCACGTCAACCCCGAGCGCCCCTGGCCGCAGATCGACGAACTCGCCGCCAAGTCCCGGACGGCCGGCTTCGAGCTGCGTGAACGTCTGTGCGTCTACCCGGAGTTCGTCAAGCGCGGCGAGCCCTGGCTGGACCCGCGGCTGCGCCCGCACGTCGCCGCGCTCGCCGACCCCGAGACCGGCCTGGCCCGCGCGGACGCGACGGTCGAGGGCCACCCGTGGCAGGAGCCGGACGAGGCGTTCACCGCGACCGGCCGCACCGACCTGCACGCCACCATCGACACCGAGGGCCGTACGTCGGACCGCCGCGACGACTTCGACGAGGTGTACGGCGACTGGGGCGCCCTGCGCGAGGCCGCCGCCCCCGGCATGGCACCCGAGCGCATCGACACCGACGTACGCGCCGCGCTGGCCACGGCGGCCGACGACCCGACGAAGCTGACGGACGACGAGGCCCTCGCCCTGCTGCACGCCGACGGCCCGGCGCTGGACGCCCTGTGCGCGGTCGCCGACGACGTCCGCAAGTCGGTCACCGGCGACGACGTCACGTACATCGTCACCCGGAACATCAACTTCACCAACGTCTGCTACACCGGCTGCCGTTTCTGCGCCTTCGCCCAGCGCCGCACGGACGCCGACGCCTACACGCTCTCCCTGGACCAGGTCGCCGACCGCGCCCAGCAGGCCTGGGACGTGGGCGCCGTCGAGGTCTGCATGCAGGGCGGCATCCACCCCGACCTGCCGGGCACGGCGTACTTCGACATCGCGAGGGCGGTCAAGGAACGCGTCCCCGGCATGCACGTGCACGCCTTCTCGCCGATGGAGGTCGTCAACGGCGCGACCCGCACCGGGATGTCGATCCGCGAGTGGCTGAGCGCGGCGAAGGAGGCCGGACTCGACTCCATTCCCGGCACGGCGGCGGAGATCCTCGACGACGAGGTCCGCTGGATCCTGACCAAGGGCAAGCTGCCGACGGCCACCTGGATCGAGGTCGTCGAGACGGCCCACGCGCTGGGCATCCGCTCCTCGTCCACGATGATGTACGGCCATGTCGACCAGCCCCGGCACTGGCTGGGCCACCTGCGCACCCTCGCCGGGATCCAGCAGCGCACGGGCGGTTTCACGGAGTTCGTGACGCTCCCCTTCATCCACACCAACGCGCCGGTCTACCTCGCCGGCATCGCCCGCCCCGGCCCCTCCGTGCGCGACAACCGCGCGGTCACGGCGATGGCCCGCCTCCTCCTGCACCCGCACATCCCCAACATCCAGACAAGCTGGGTGAAACTGGGCACGGAGGGTGCGGCGGAGATGCTCCGTTCCGGCGCCAACGACCTCGGCGGCACCCTCATGGAAGAGACGATCTCCCGCATGGCGGGCTCGTCGTACGGGTCGTACAAGTCGGTCAAGGACCTGATCGCGGTCGCCGACGCGGCAGGCCGCCCGGCGAGGCCGCGCACGACGCTGTACGGCCAGGTGCCGGAGGAGCGGCAGCGGGCGGCCCGGGACTCGGACGGGCATCTGCCGGAGCTGCTGCCGGTCCTGGACTGAGGCGCGCGCGTCGGGGGTGCGGCGGTCGCGCAGTACGATGATCGGGCCCCGTGTGTGTCGGGGTTCTCGTAGCTGACCGCTGAGGAGATGCGTGCCCGTGCCTGCCCGACTTCCCTCATGGACCTGGGTCTCCGGTCTGACCGTGGGGGCGATCGCGGCGGTGACCTTCCTGGCCGCACAGGCGGACCAGGGCCCCCATCCCACCGCCGCGGCGACCAGGCCGAGCCCGTCCGCGTCGGCCGACGCGCATCCCACGCCGGAGGAGACCGCGCCGGCCCCGGTACCGGAGGGCTCCGGCACCGGGCGGCGCGTCGTCTACTCGGTCGGCCAGGACCGGGTGTGGCTGGTCGACGCCAGCGACGCCACCCGGCGGTCGTTCACGGTGTGGCCGGGGACGGTCGACCCCGACCCCGGCAAGTACAGCGTCGGCACCCGCCGCCAGGACCCGACGACGGGATCCGACGGGGTCCAGGTCGAGCAGATCATGTACTTCACCCAGGAGGACGGCATCTGGGTCGCCTTCTCCAACGCCGTGGACGGCTCCTCGCCGCCGCCGCCCGCCGACGATGCCAGGACGGGCGGCATACGGCTGCCCAAGGCGGACGCCGACGCGCTCTGGGAGTTCGGCTCGTCCGGCACGACGGTCACCGTGGTGGCGTAGCCTCCGCCGCCTCGCCGGACGGCAGGTGCGTCACGATCAGCACGACGCCGCTGAACAGGAACACCCGCGTCGCCGCGTCCAGCCCGTTCCAGTCCTCCGACTGCCACATCGCGAACCACTCCCCGCCGATCGCGAGGAACCCGGCGCCGAAGAGCAGCATCAGCATGAGCGTGCCGTACGTGGTCATACGCCGCGCGAGGGCGTGGTCCCTGCGTATCCACAGCCAGGTCGCGCAGATCAGCACCAGCGCGGCGACCGTCTCCCAGACGATGATCGCGACGTACGCGGTGTCCTGAAGGCCCCGGCTCGTGATCGCCCGCCACATCAGGTCGTCGTCCTTGAACGTCGTGTCCATCGCGAGGACGTGCCGCACGTACTGCTGGTTGTTGTCGAAGTCGGTGATGTTCCCCAGGGCCACGAGGGCGATGTAGAGGGCGAGGACGGCGGTCAGCACGGTGCCCGCGAGGGAAAGGGGGCTGGTTCGTGGGAAGTTGGCCATGGCAGCACTATTCCGAAGCCGGGGACGGGGCGAGTAGGTAGGGTCCGGAACGTGATCTCCCCGAAGCGCTCCGTCGACGAACTGCCGGGTGACCCGCGCCGGCTGAACCTGGAGTACCGGACGTGGCACTTCGTCGGCTCGGAGGGCGACGAGAACGGCTTCGACGAGTGGGACGTCTCCGTCCGGTCCAGCCGGTACGTGGACCGGCCGAAGAGCGCGGCCGCGAAGACCGTCCCGCACGAGATCGGCTCGATGCGGCTCTTCCGCCTGCGGATGGACGAGAGGTTCAGCCCGTTCCCGTTCTCCGACGCGGAGGCCTACGACACGGACCTGTCCAACCTGGTCCTCGGCGTCTACGACCTCGGCCGGGGCGGCTACCGCCAGGAGTTCCGGGACGCCATGACGACCTGCGACGGCGACCTGCTCGTCCTCTTCGACGTGCGGCTGGACCCCGCCTGGCGGGGCTTCGGCCTCGGTCCGGTCCTCGCCTCCGAGGCCGCGTTCCGGCGGGCCGGTGAGAAGATCGCGGCGCTGTGGGAGAGCGTCGGATTCCGGCGCCGCACCAGGCCTCTCGGTCACCTCCTGGACCCCAGGACCGACGAGGCGCGCGAGTCGCTTCGCCGCTGAACCGCTACGATCGCCCGCCGCTGAACGCCAGGAACGAGGTCCAGGAGGCGTCGGTGAAGGAGAGGCGGGCTGCTTCGGGGTTCTTGGAGTCGCGGACGTGGACGGTCGTGTCGACGGAGGCTATGGCGACCTCGACGCACTCAGGGCCGTCGTTGCTGCTGTAGCTGCTCTTGAACCACTTGAGCGCGGGGGTCATGTTTCTTCTCCCATGACTTTCTCGATGAAGGCCAGTGACTCGCGGGGCGTGAGTGCCTGCGCCCGGATGATCCCATAGCGCAAGTCCAGGGTCTGGACCTCGTGCGGATCAGCGATGACTCGGTTGTGCAGTTGAGCTTCCGAGTGGCCGAACGCCTTGCCGCCCCGCAGCTTCAGCAGTTGCAGCGACCCAGCCATCCCCGCGTGGTCCTCGCGGTCCGTCGGCATGACCTGGATCTCGACGTGCCTCAACCTCCCGACCTCCAACAGATGTTCGAGCTGTTGCCGCAGCACCATTCTGCCTCCGAGCGGGCGCCGTAGCGTCACCTCTTCCTGGACAAAGGTGAGCTGGGCGCGGGGAACGCGCTCGAAGACGGTCTTCCGCGCCATGCGGGCGGAGACGTAGCGGTCGACCTCCTCCTCCGTGAACGCCGGACGGCGCATCGCGTACAACGCGCGGGCGTACTCGGGCGTCTGCAACAGCCCGTGGATGTGGTGGCCCGCGTAGGCGCCGAGGTCGACCGCCTCGTCCTCCAGCTTGGCCAGGTCCCGCACCTTCTTCGGGTAGCGGGCCTTCTCCACGTCCTCCTTCATGGCCGAGAGCTTCCCGCTCGCGCCCAGCACCTCGTCGGCCTTGTCCAGGAAATCCGGCTTCGGGACCCGGCGCCCGCGCTCGACGGACGACACCATCTCCTCGCCGTATCCGATGGCGGTGCCCAGTTCCGCCTGCCGCATTCCGGCGGCCTCGCGCCACATCTTGATCTGCCGCCCGACCGCCTTGAGCACGGCCGTGGTCTCCTCGTCCTCCATGTCTTCCCCTCCTTGCGTACGAACCGTACGACCACGGTGGGCTCCCGGACAGTCACGCTCGGTACCGTGGTTGTTGCTGTTCAGAGTAGGGACAGACGGCCACGCTGGGTGACGTGATGGAGAAATTGGCCCTGCACGGCATCCCGAACGCACCGCATTTCGCGGTCCAGTTGTCCGCGACGCGAAGGGGCGCCAGGCTTGCGCGCCTGCTCACCGAACGCCAACTCGACGACTGGAGCGTGCCGTCGGGGGAGGCGGTGCAGGTGGTCGCCGAGCTGGCGGCGAACGCCGTGCTGCACGGCCGGGTGCCGGGGCGGTACTTCCGGCTGACCCTGCGCCTGCTCCCCGGCGGCACCCTCCGCGTCGAGGTCACGGACGCCCGGGGCGACCGGGTCCCGCGTCTTCCCGACCCGGCCGCCGACGACGAGGAGTGCGGGCGCGGGCTGCGCATCGTGGCTGCGTACGCGGACCGTTGGGGTGTCGACGCGGGACCGGACCCCGCCAAGACCGTCTGGGCCGAACTGGCACCGGGTCGTGGCCGGACGTGACCCGGTCGGGCGCGACGCCAAAGACCAAAGAACCGGGGAAAGAACCGAACCCGCCCCTGCCGTCCCCGCCCGTCACCCTCCGGAGTGAACATCGCCAACTCGGCTGGCGTGGCGAGCCGTTCATGGTGCAGCGTCAGCGGCAGCAGACCCCGACATGATTCGGCCCCCGCCGGGAAGGCAATCCCACTGCGAGGGCCTGATCACCGAGGAAGAAGAGAGCTTCCTGATGACTGAGCAGAACCCTAGCGCGCCCACGCGCCCCGTGTCCGGCCGTCACCCTGGCGGTGTCGAGCACGAGAACCATCCCCACCACGACCACTTCACCGTGGTCGGCAACCACCTCCTCCAGCACCCCGAGCTGTCCCTGACGGCGATCGGACTGGCCGTCCACATCCAGTCGCTGCCCGCCGGGACTCCGGTCGGGATCAAGTCGCTGGCGGGCAAGTTCCCGGAGGGCGAGATCCGGATCGCCGCCGCCCTGCGGGAGTTGGAAGAGCACGGCTACCTCGCACGCACCAAGGAGCGTCTTCAATCGGGGCGAGTCGTGACCCGGACGGTCTCCCGCAACAAGCCCCGCGCCGCCTTCGCGGCGGCGTGGCCCGCCCGGCCGGTCGCTGACGAGCCGTCCTCCCCGGCCCCCTCCCCGGCCACCGCCCCGGTTGTCGGCGTCGGCTCTGCTCCGGTGGTGGCCCCGGAGACGGAACTGGTGGCGAACCCTGCGGCGACGGAGCTGCTTGTCCGTCTCCGGGTGCATGACTCCCGCCTGCTCCTGACCGAGCGCGACGTCCGGCGTCTCGCCCCGGCCGTCATGGCCTGGCTGGAGCGCGGCGTACCCCCGACCGCCGTGGAGCGGACGCTGACGGCCGGGCTGCCCCAGGAGCCGATCCGTCACCCGGCGGCCTTCCTGGAACGCCGTCTCACCTCAGACCTTCCGCCTGCCCTGCCCGCCCCCCGCACGCCTGCCCCCGGCCCGCGCCGGCCGGACCCCCTCCAGACCTGCGACGGCTGCGAACGTGCCTTCCGCGCCTCCCGACCGGGTCGCTGCCGTGACTGCCGCGAGCGCCCCCTCTCGGAACAGGCGGCTGCGTAAAAGCGTGAGCACTCGGCGGGAAACTGTCCTCCACGCGCTCATCCGAGCGGCTCAAGGACAAACCGGGCCGAAGTGCTCACGTTTTTCGACTCAACTGGTCACCGGGGCGAGCGGGGCCACGTTCATTCGCAGACGGCCGTGTCCACCACGTCGAAGACGTGCTGGTGCGCCGCCATCATGTCGGCCGGCTCGGCGGCCACCGAGCTGGACAGTGCCGTCGCCGCCACCGTGGCCGCGCGGCCGTCCTGCGTGGCGCCGCCGTAGGACTCGTAGCCGTGGATGGAACCGCCGTGGCCCCACAGCTCGACGCCGCAGGACAGGGGAGTGCGGAAGAGGCCCAGGCCGTATCCGGTGCCGGGCGCGGGGGCGCCCTCGGTCACCGGGACCGTGGTCTTCATCTCCTTCAGTTCGGCGGCATCCAGTACCTCGCCGCCGAGCAGGGCGGAGAAGAAGCGGTTGAGGTCGCGCGGGGTGGTGACGAGCTGCCCGGCGGCCCAGGCCTGCGACGGGTCGAGGCGCGTGATGTCCTCCAGCGGAGCGCCGGGAGTGGCGGCGGCGTATCCCTTGGGGTGGGCGCCCCGGATGCCGCGCTCGCCGACGCCCGGCCAGTAGGTGTCCTTCAGGCCGAGGGGGCGGATGACCCGGTCGGTGATCTCCTCGCCGAAGGGGCGGCCCGTGACCTTCTCGACGAGCAGGCCCGCCAGGATGTAGTTGGTGTTGCTGTACTGCCACTTCGCGCCGGGCTCGAACGCCGCCTTCTGGCTCAGGGCGAGGTCGAGCAGGTCACGCGGGTTGTAGTACGTGTCGCGGACCTCGAAGGGGTCCAGGCCCAGTGTCTGGACGTAGTCCGGCAGGCCGCTGGTGTGCTGGAGCAGGTTCCGCACGGTGATCCGGTTGCCGTCGATGCCGTCGCCGCGCACCAGGCCCGGCAGGTACGTCTCGATCGGCTCGTCCAGCTTCACCTTGCCCTCGCCGACCAGCATGAGCACCACCGCCGCGGTGAAGGACTTGGTGTTGCTGCCCGCCCGGACCTGGCCGTTCACCGGCACGGCCGCGCCGGTCTCGACGTCACCGGTGCCGGCCGTGTAGTCGCGGACGCGTCCGTCACGTCCCTGGTCGGCGACCAGCGCGGCGGGGAAACCGTCCTCGCGCACCAGGTCCTTCGCAGCCTCGCGCACGGCGTCGCGGTGGTGACCGGCGTGGTCCGGGGCGCCGTAGACCGGGGAGCCGCTCACGGCGAGGCCGCCGCCCAGGACCGCCAGCGCGGCGACCACGGACAGCACGCGCCCGCGCTGCTTCTTCGGCCCCTTCCGGACGGAGGAGGCGGAGGAGGCGGAGGCGGAGGAGGGGGCGTGGAGACGAGCGGGCACGGAGGGTTCCTTCCAACAGGGCTGTTCTCGCGACCCCTTGAGCCTGTCGCAGCCCGGCTGTCCGCTCGATGGTGCCAGGCGGCGGATACGGGGTGTACCTGGTGCCACCCCCGGTCGTGAGCGTTTCCACACAGTTCCGGCCCGTTCCGGCCCTGAACCGACCGCTTCCGTTCGCATACAGTGCTGGGCGTCGTACGTACGCACAGCGCCGAGGGGAGTTCCAGGTGGGCGGGACGACCGGTGCCGTCTGGGGGCGTGCCGAGCAGCAGGACTTCCGCAGCCGGGTGCGCGGGACGCTGCTCGGCGTGGCCGTCGGGGACGCCCTCGGAGCGCCCGTCGACGGTCTCGACCTGGACGGGATCCGGGAGGCGCACGGCGCGGAGGGGCTGACCGACCTGGCCTCCGCCTACGGCCGGCGCGGTGCCGTCACCCACCTCACCCAGCTCACCCTGTTCTCCGTGGACGGGCTGATCCGCGCCCAGGTACGGCGGGACACCGGCGCCTGGCATCCGCCGACCGACCTGCACCGGGCCTACCGTCGCTGGGTCGCGACCCAGCGCGACTGGGGGCCCGACCTGCGGCGCAAGGACGACGGCTGGCTGGCCCACGAGGAGTGGCTGTACGTCCGCAGGGACGCCCCGCGCACGCTGCTGCTCGGGCTCGGCGACGAGACGATGGGCACCCCCGAGGCGCCCAAGAACCCCGGTGAGTACGGGCCCGAGGCAGCCGCCCGGTCCGCGCCGTTCGGGCTGCTGGTCGGCTGGGAGCCGCAACTGGTCGCCCAGCTCGCCGTGGAGTGCGCGGCGCAGACCCACGGCCACCCCACCGGCTACCTCACGGCGGGCGCGTACGCCGTGATCGTGCACGGTCTTGCGCGCGGCGAGAGCCTGGACGCCGCGGTGCAGCGGGCACTCGCGCTGCTCGCCGCCCGGCCGGGACACGAGCCCGTGGCGGACGCTCTGCAGCACGCGCTCGGCTCGGTACGGCAGGGGCTGCCGACCCCGGCCCGGGTGACCGAGCTGATCGGCGCGGGAACGGCGGAGGGCCTGGTCGCCGCCGCCGTGTACTGCGCCCTCGTCGGGGAGGACGTACGGCACGGGCTGCGGCTCGCCGTCAACCACGGCGGCCCCTCGGCTGCGACCGGGGCGCTGACCGGCGGCCTGCTCGGCGCCCTGCACGGCGAGACGGCGCTGCCCCCGGCCTGGCTGGCCGAGCTGGAGGGCCGCCCGACCCTCCTGGAACTGGCCGACGACTTCGCCATGGAGATGACCCAGGGCCCCGCACTGCACGGCCCGGCGGGCTCGTCCCCGGGTTGGCTGGCACGATACCCGCGCGGGTAGGACGGTCACGTTTCGCGAGGCGGATCGGTAGCGCGGATCGAGTGTGGGGATCGGGAGCGGGGACGGTGAGCCGCGGCTAGCGTGGCTGCCATGGACATCAGCATCCACACCACCGTCCTTCCGCACGACGACCCGGACGCGTCCCTGGCCTTCTACCGGGACGTCCTCGGCTTCGAGGTCCGCACGGACGTCGGGCACGGCAAGATGCGCTGGATCACGGTCGGTCCGGCCGGCCGGCCGGACACCTCGCTGCTCCTCTCGCCGCCCGCCGCCGACCCCGGCGTCACCGACGCCGAGCGCCGCACCGTCGCCGAGATGATGGCCAAAGGCACCTACGGGTGGATCCTCCTGGCCACCGAGGACCTCGACGGCACCTTCGAGAAGCTGCGCGCCGGGAACGCCGAGATCATCCAGGAGCCGACCGAGCAGCCGTACGGCATCCGCGACTGCGCCTTCCGGGACCCCGCCGGCAACCAGATCCGCATCCAGGAACTGCGCTGAGGGGGCGCGGCCGGTGACCACGATCCGTGGACACCGGCCGACACCGGCCGCACACCGCTCGGCTGCGCCCCAGGCCCAGGGTGCTAGTCGCCCACCCGGCTGCGCCCCACCACGTCGTCCACCCCACCCGCGGGCGTCGGGATCGCAGCCGCCGCGCCGGAGGCGTCGCCGTCCCCGTCCCCGTCCGTGTTGACCTGCTCGATGATCGCGAGCCGCTCCGGGGTGTCCTCCGGCTTGAGGTAGCCGACCAGGATGTACAGCACCAGCGAGACCGCCAGCGGGATGGACACCTGGTACTCCAGGGGGACCCCGCCCTCGACGTTCCAGTTGATCGGGTAGTTGACCAGCCAGAAGGCGACCAGGCCCAGCCCCCAGCTCGTGAGCGCGGCCGTCGGGCCCGAGCGGCGGAAGGGCCGCAGCAGACCGAGCATCATCGGGATGGCGATCGGTCCCATCAGCCCGGCGACCCACTTGATGACGACGGTGATGATGTCCTTGAACGTCGGCGAGTCGACCTGCGTCGCCACCGCCATCGAAAGACCCAGGAAGATCACCGTCGTCACCCGCGCCGCCAGCAGCCCGGACCGCTGCCCCCAGCCCCGCGCCCGCTTCGACAGTACGGGCGCCACGTCACGGGTGAACACGGCCGCGATCGCGTTGGCGTCGGAGGAGCACATGGCCATGGTGTGCGAGAAGAAGCCGACGACGACCAGGCCGAGCAGCCCGTGCGGCAGCAACTGCTCGGTCATCAGGGCGTAGGAGTCGGAACCGTCCGCCTTCTGCGACTCCACCAGCAGCGGCGACATCCACATCGGGAAGAACAGCACCACCGGCCAGATCAGCCACACCACCGCCGACAGCCGTGCCGAGCGTTCGGCCTCGCGGGCGTTGGAGGTGGCCATGTAGCGCTGGGCCTGGTTGAGCATGCCGCCGTTGTACTCGAAGAGCTTGATGAAGAGGAAGGCGAGCAGGAACACCGTTCCGTACGGGCCGACCAGCGGTTTGCCGTGGCCCTGGAGGGCGGGCTCGTCCCAGACGCCGAAGAAGCCGCCGTGGTCGCCGAGTTCCATGACGACGGTCACGAACATCGCGACGCCGGCGAGCAACTGGATGATGAACTGGCCCAGCTCGGTCAGCGCGTCCGCCCACAGGCCGCCGATGGTGCAGTAGAAGGCCGTGATGACGCCGGTGATCAGGATGCCCTGGTTCAGTGACATACCGGTGAAGACCGACAGGAGGGTGGCGATGGCCGCCCACTTCGCGGCCACGTCCACGATCTTCAGCAGCATGCCCGACCAGGCCAGCGCCTGCTGGGTGGGCAGGTTGTACCGGTTCTTCAGGTACTCAAGGGGAGAGGCCACGTGCAGCCGTGAGCGGAGCCGGTTGATGCGCGGCGCGAACAGCTTGGAGCCGATGGCGACGCCGAGCGCGATGGGGAACGACCACGTCACGAAGGACGTGACGCCGTACGTGTAGGCGATGCCCGCGTACCCGGTGAACATCACCGCGCTGTAGCCGGACATGTGGTGCGAGATGCCGGACAGCCACCAGGGCATCTTGCCGCCGGCCGTGAAGAAGTCGCTGACGTTGCCCACACGTTTGTGCGACCAGACGCCGATCGCCACCATGACGGCGAAGTAGCCGATGAGCACGGACCAGTCGAGACCGTTCATGTGCCCCCTTCCGGGGTCCGCCTTGTGAACTCCGCTCAGCCGGTTGACACTTCGCGAGAGCGGAGTTGGAGCGAGGCAGGGCGAGACAGGGCGCGAAGTGCCCGCTCATCGTGGTTGCGTCGACGCGGGCACGACAAGGAAGGGGAAGGTCAAGAGGGGGTAAAAATGTTCGGCTTACTGACCTCGGTTCACCTACATGAACAACCTGAACGCCCTCGGGAGTGCGTCCGCCGGGCTACTTCAGCTCCTCCGGGCACGGCGTGCCCCGCTGCAGCCCGTACGGCGCGGCCAGCCGGTACGTGCCCTCCTTCGGGGCGAGCAGCCACGTCCACTTGTCGCCCTCCGCGGTCTCCTCCGTCTCCGTCACACAGCCGTTGACGTTGTCGAACGTCTTCGGCGTGCCCTCCGGAGCGTTCTTGGAGGCCTCCGTCTCCTGGGGCGCCTCGAGCTTGTTGCCCTCCGCGTCGACGAGGCTCAGCCACGGCGAGTACGGCATCCGGACCAGGATCCGGCCCGGCTCCTTCACGTCGATCGTCCACTCGCCCTGCTCGGCGCGCTGGACCTCCGCGTGCGGCTCCGCCAGTGGAGTCGGGTTGGTCACCTGGAAAAGCTGCCAGTTGGCGTCGCCCCAGACCTGCTTCAGATACGGCATGCCCCGCTGCACCAGCTCCCGCTCGCGCTGGCCGCCGTCGCCGTCCGGCTCGCCCTTGGGCAGCACCACGAAGTGCACGGCCCACCGCTGCAGCCACTCGTGGTAGTTCGCCGAGTTGAGCGTGTCGTCGTAGAAGAGGGGGTTGCGTTCCATGTCGGCCTGGCGGTTCCAGCCGCGCGCCAGGTTCACGTACGGCGCGAGCGCCGAGGCCTCCCGGTGCGAGCGGGCCGGCACGACCTCCACCCTGCCGCGCTCGGCGCCGACCTCCTGGAGCTCGTTCACCAGCGGCGCCAGCTCGCGCGCCCAGGAGGCGGCCGGCTGGGTGTGGATGATGTCGTCGGCCGACTTGAAGCCGATCCAGCCCACGAAGCCGACGAGCGAGACCACCAGCGCGTACCACTTGCGCGACTTCGGCACAGTGAACGGCAGCGCCGCCACCAGAGCCACCCCGGCGAAGAGCATCGCCAGGCGCGTGATGTTGGAGCCGATCTGGGAGCTGATCAGCCAGACCAGCAGCACGGACAGGCCGTAGACCGCCGACGTGATCCGTACGGTCGTCCAGGTGCGCGGCACGAACGCGTACACCAGGCCCGCGTACAGGATCGGCAGGACCGCCGAACCGAAGGCCATCGGCTGTGTGCCGGAGAAGGGGAACAGCCAGGCCGACAGCCCCACGACCGCGCTCGGCGCCAGCCCCAGCGACCAGGCGCCTGGCCGCCGCTTCTGGAGGAACAGGGCCACCGCCACCAGGCCCACGAACAGACCGGCGACCGGCGAGGACATCGTGGACAGCGCGGCCAGCGGCGCCGCGCACAGCCCCTTGGCCCAGCGCTCGTGCCGCCAGCGGTACGGCCAGCAGAACACCGCCGCGACCGCGCCGAGACCGAACATCATGCCGAGACCGAACGTCACCCGCCCCGACGCCGCGTTGCCCAGCAGCCCGAACAGGCCCGCCAGCGACGCCCACAGCGGATTGCGGACCACCCGGCTGCGGATCAGGATCATCGTCAGCAGCCCGGCCGACAGCGTCCCCGCGATCATCATCGTGGTCCGCACGCCGAGCACCGACATCAGATACGGCGAGACCACGCTGTACGACACCGGGTGCATGCCGCCGTACCAGGCGAGGTTGTACGCCGAGTCCGGGTGCCGGCCGACGAACTCCGCCCACGCGTCCTGCGCCGCGAGGTCACCGCCACCGTTCGCGAACGTGAAGAACCAGGCGATGTGAAGGACCCCTGCCAGGGCCGTCACGGACAGCACGGGGTGGCGCAGCATGCGCTCGCGCAGGGCCAGGAACGCGGCGTTCACCGCCGACGGCGCCTTCGGCTCGCCGGCGTCCGCCGGCTCACGTCCGCCGCCCTTCGGGCCGTGACCGGCTCGCCCGCTCTCCGTACTCTCCGTACTCTCCGTACTCTCCGGGGTCTCCGTACTCTCCGAGCGCTCCGCGTCGTCCCCGCGGGGTGCGGGCACGCGTGGTCGCGGACCGGCACCCGGGTCGGCTCCCGGGCCCGGATCGGCGTCGTCGGCGCGTGTCGGCTCCGCAGTGGCCACCTGAAGGCACTCCCCGTGTCCCGTCTTCTTCCTTGGGCCGGATCCCGTTCCCGCGACCGGCGACCTGCCCCGTTTCGTGACGCTAGCACGCACGCCCGCACCGTGGCTTCCTCCCTTTCGGGACCCCACGGGAGCTACCCGCACCCTTCCGGCACCATCGAGGATGCGAACGCCCCCGCGGCCGGGTGGCCGCGGGGGCGTTCGGGGCGGGTCGGCGGTCGGCCCGGAAGGGCCGACGGTCAGCCCAGGCGGGTCAGCTTGTCCGTGAAGCCGGGCTCGACGAGGTCGTCCCGCAGCGCCACCGGCACCTTCACCGCGCCGCTGGTGCCGCCGTCGCCGACCGTGAGGGTGCCGACCTTGGTACCGGCCTTCGCCGTGTGCGGCACATCGTCCGCGTCGAAGGTCAGCTTCACGGTCAGTCCGCCCCAGCCGACGGCCTTGACGTCCTTCGTGGCGACGACCGGCGTGCGGCCGCCGAGACCGTCGTCGACGTACCCGACGACGGTCCCCTTCTTCAGGATCGTCGACGACTTCAGGGCGTCCTGCGCGGCCCGGATCAGCTTGTCGCTGGAGTCCAGGGCGGCGGCGAGGATCCCCTCGCCGACGTCCGGCTGGCGCACCACGGCCCCGACGATGGTGCGGGTCTCTCCGCCGATCTCCTTCTTCGCCGCGAAGACGAGGTTGCCGAGGGCGGAGGTGGTGGTGCCGGTCTTGATGCCGACGACGCCGTTGTGGCCGACCAGTTGGTTCCAGTTGGGGTGGTTGACGCCCTTGTAGTCGTCGTACGACATCATCGCGGCGACCTCCCGGAACGCGGGCGCCTTCATGGCTTCCTTGGCCAGCTTCACCTGGTCCGCGGCCGTGCTCACCGTCGTGTTGTTCAGCCCCGACGGGTCGGTGTACGTCGTGTTGGTCATGCCGAGGTCCTTGGCGGCGGCGTTCATCTTCGCCACGAACGCCTTCTCGGACCCCGCGTCCCAGCGGGCCAGCAGCCGCGCCACGTTGTTCGCGGAAGCGATCAGGATGGCCTTCAGGGCCTCGCGCTGGGAGATCGAGTCACCGGCGTAGACGTGGACGGTCGACTCGTCGCCCGCGTCCGACTCGTCCTCCGCCACCTGGTCGATCTTGATCTTCGGGCCCCCGGCGCCGCTCTTCAGCGGGTGGTCGCGCAGGATGACGTACGCGGTCATGACCTTGGCCACACTCGCGATCGGCACGGGCTTCTGGTCGCCGGACGAGCCGAACGTGCCGATGCCCTGCACGTCGAGCGCGGCCTGCCCGCTGGACGGCCACGGCAGCTCCGGCTTGGCCCCGTCGAACGTGAAGCTGTCCTCCGCCGTCAGGTCGAGCGTCGGCGCGGGCAGCGAGCGCATGGACTGCGCGACGCCGAAGACGATCAGCAGCAGGACGACCAGCGGCGTCCAGATCTTGACCCGGCGCACCGTCGTCCGCAGCGGGGTCTCCGGGGGCGGCGGGGTGTTCGTCAGCTCCGCCAGCAGATCCAGCGGCGGCTTGGGCGGCAACGGCTGCTGGGTGGTCCGGTCGGGCCCGACGTGCGATACGGCGGCGGTGGTCCCGGTACGGGGCTTCTTCGGGGCCTTGGGGGCCTCGGACGGCGGCGTCGGGGCCTGGGGCGTCTGGGGGGCCGCCTGGGCAGCCTTGGCCGCCTGGGGCGGCTTCGGGGGCTTGCGGGTCGACGGGTCGTCCGGGTGTCGCAGCGCCACGAACTTGCTGGTCCGCTCGGCATCGCCCTCGGACCGTGGCGCCTTCTCGGACGCGGCGGCGGCGTCGCCCAGCTTCAGCATGGTCGTCGGCTGATCAACACCGGGCTTGGCGGGCCGCAGCGACTTGAACACAGCAGTGGGCTGATCGACCCGCGGCTTCTCACCCCCGTCGGCACCATCCTCGGAGTCCGAGCCGGAGCCGGAGTCCGAGTCGGAGGCCGTGTCCGGCGTGGAGTCGTCCGATGCTTCGTCCGACGTCGACCCCGAGTCGGCTGCCGCGCTGCCGCCCCGGCCGGAGTCCGTCTCCGCGTCCGGGTCCGTGCCGGAGCCCGCGTCCGAGCCCGAGCCCGCGTCCGAGCCCGAGGCCGTGTCCGGCGTGGAGTCGTCCGATGCTTCGTCCGACGTCGACCCCGAGTCGGCTGCCGCGCTGCCGCCCCGGCCGGAGTCCGTCTCCGCGTCCGGGTCCGTGCCGGAGCCGGAGGCCGTGTCCGGCGCGGAGTCCGAAGCTACGTCCGCGTCCGCATCGGCGTCCGTGTCCGAGCCCGGCTTCGAGTCTGAGGCGGAGTCTGCGGCCGGGTCCGTGGCGGAGTCGCTGTCGGCCTCCTCGCGCTGCTCGGCGTCCCGCTGAGGGCCGTTCGGCTCGTCCCCGGGCTCCCCGGCCTCCTCGGGCCCCTCGGTGCCCTCAGGTGCGTCTGCGCCGTCGCTCCCCGCGTCATCGAGTCGCGCGTTGGCCGCGGCTCGCTCGTCCGCGGTGGCCACCCAGGCCGCGACGGCGTCCCGCAGTCGGCCGTCTTTGCCCTCGGACGCGTCGGACTTCTCCGACTTCTCGGACGTGTCCGACGTATCGGCCGCCTCGGCCGCCTCGGGGTCGGCGGACGTCCCTGACGGCTCGGCGGCGTCCTCCGAACCGGCGTCCGCGGCCTCCGCATCCGCTTCCGTATCCGCGTCGGCCTCTGCCTCGGCCTCCGTTTCGCGGACCGACAGCACACGCGTCGCCGTGTCGACGCCGCCACGGGACCCGCCGGCCCGCTTCTCGTGTGCCACCGCCAGCCGCGGATCACGCGGCTCGCTCGCCTCGGTCCTGGCTTCGGGAACCGGACCCGCGCTCCCCGACGTCGGTTCTTCCGACGACTCGCGCTGCTGCTTCGAACTGTCGGGGGACTCGCCCGCCACCGATGCCTCCTCCATGCGCCGCACGTCCTGTGCGCGCTGCCGAACCCGTACCGAAACCATTTACCAGTGTCCTGTGTACGGGGGGAACCCACGCGGTAGACGAGAACGACATACCTACTGGTTCCACTACGAAGCGGTCACGCACCCTCGACAGACCAATGTGAGAGGGGTCACCCTGTCTTTCATCCACGCGGGGAGGCATGGATGGGCAGGAGCCGCAGAACACTTCCGGAAGAGCTGCTACTGCTGGCGTTGGACCCGACCACGGGTACCACCGCACAGCCGCAGTCGCTCGACCTCGGTCTGGCCGGAGCACAGCTTGTGGAGCTGGCGCTGGCCGGACGGATAGCCCCAGACGGGGATCGTATCGCCGTGGTGGCCCCACGGCCGACAGGAGATCCAACACTCGACTGCGCGTTGGAGTTGCTGCGAAGGCGTGGCGCTCCCGTACGGGCGGTCAACTGGATTGGCGGACCCCGCCTGGGGCTGCGCCAGACCTATCTCTCGCATCTGGAGCGATGCGGCATGGTGCATGCCGTGGAGGGCCAGATGTGCGGGGTGCTGCCGACGACGCGCTACCAGGCGACGGAGACGGCGATCAGCAGGGAGATCAAGGCCCGTCTCGACTCGGCGATCCGCACCGGCGTCCCGCCGGATCCGCGGACCGCGGCGCTCGCCGCGCTGGCCCACGCGGTCGGTCTCGGCAAGCACCTCTACCCGGGCAACGAAGGGCGTTCGTCGCGGTCCCGGCTGCGGGACCTCATCAGGCACGACCCCATGGGCGGACTGGTGGCGCACGCGGTGATGGACGTCCAGAACGGCGCCGTGGCCCAGCCACGCCGCAGTCCGGCCCCGGGACCGGGTGCCGCCAGGCCGGCCTCGGAACCCGCTCGCGGTGTTCCGGCGCAACCACGCCACGGATCCATGGCGCGAGCGGTGGCCCACTGAGCACCTTGAGCACCTTGAGCACCCTGAACGCTTGAGCACTCTGAGTACCTGAGCACGCGTACACGCGCAGTACCGCACCGCCGCACCGCCGCACCGTCAGTCCCCAAGCCCGGTCACGGGAGCCGCAGGTCCGCGCGGGGCGGCGGGGCCGGCCGTACGTCCGGCATGCCCGGGTGACGGCCCGGCCCCGCCGCCCCGCGCGGCCGCCTGCGAGGGTGGCGCCCCGAACTGGCGTGTACGCGGCGCATATCGACCGTTTCCCAGCGGTAGAAAGCACCTTGGTGGCAGTCTGCTCAGCAGCAGATACACAAAGTGGCAAGTACGAGTCACGCAGCCGGAGGTGCACGTCCCGTGGCGTCGAGTGTCAATCCCACCGTAAGGCGGCGTCGGCTGGGCCAGGAGCTGCGCCGGCTCCGTGAGCTCAAGAACATGACGGCCGAGGAGGTCGCGGAGCGACTGCTGGTCTCGCAGTCGAAGATCAGCCGCCTGGAGAACGGCCGGCGCAGCATCAGCCAGCGGGACGTCCGTGACCTGTGCGGGGTGTACGAGGTCGAGGACCAGCGGATCGTCGACTCGCTGATGCAGATGGCGAAGGACTCGCGCCAGCAGGGCTGGTGGCACGCCTTCGGCGACATCCCGTACAGCGTCTACATCGGTCTGGAGACCGACGCGGAGTCGCTGCGCACCTACGAACCCCAGATCATCACGGGCCTGTTGCAGACCCGGGCGTACGCCGAGGCGCTCATCCAGGGTGCCCTGCCCGAGACGTCGGTCGCCGACGTCGAGAAACGGGTGCAGGTCCGCATACGGCGCCAGGAGCGCATCTCCGCCGAGAACAATCCGCTGCGGCTGTGGGTGGTGCTCGACGAGGCCGGCCTGCGCCGCGTGGTGGGCAGCAGGCAGGTGATGCGGGAGCAGTTGGAGCACCTCGCCGAGATGTCGCAGCTACCGCACATCACCGTGCAGGTGCTGCCGTTCGACGTCGGGGCGCATCCGGGCATCAACGGCCAGTACTCGATCCTGGAGTTCGCCGACGCGGCCGACTCGAGCGTGGTGTACATCGAGGGCGTCACCAGCGACCTGTACCTGGAGAAGGCGCCTGACGTGCAGAAGTACACGGTGATGTACGAGCATCTGCGGGCGCAGGCCCTGAACGTGGAGCAGTCGCGGCAGCGCATCGAGGACGTGGCGAAGGAGTACGCGCGCTGACCCGCGCCGACGGGCGGCGGATGGTACACCCCTGACTGGCGGCACTGGAAGACTCACCTGGAATATGCCATCCGGTCGAGTGAATGGCTGCTCCGAACGGTGAGGTCAGCGAGTAGCGTCGATCACGCCAAAGATCAAGCGTCATTGGCGTGAACCACGCTCAGCGACTCACCATCGGAGCAGACATGGCAATTCTTCAGGGCGCCCAGGAATCGTGGACCAAGTCCTCCTACTCCGGAGGAAACGGCGCGTGCGTCGAGGTCAGGTCACCGGTCGTGGCGGCACTCGCCGTCCGTGACTCCAAGGTCCAGCAGGGTCCGGTCCTGGCCTTCCCCGCCGACGCGTGGACCGCGTTCGTGACCTCGGTCAAGGAGTAGCACTCCCAGGAGTGCCGACGGCGGAGCCCTCTCGACCAGTTCGCCGACCTTGCCGAGAGGGCTCTGTCTCACCGCACCGGGAACGCGATGTCGCACACCGGGTCCTCGGGGCCCGCGGCGTCCCAGTCGGCGAAGTACACCTCGCGACACGGCCCCGCCACCGTCAGACCCTGCCCGGCGATCCACTCCTCCACCGCCTCGAAGGCGGCCAGGAGCTGCGGATGGGCCACCTGGGCCTTGGTGATCCGGGTGTAGGCCAGCCGCCCGGCCGGCTCCACCCGCACCCGCGTCTGCCGGGCCCGTCCGCCCTCCTCGCTCCACGCCCGCGCGGCCGCCTCGTCGGCGACCGGCACGCACGACTCGGCCGGGCCGTCGCTCTCCACCGACACCTCGGAGTGGTAGACGACGAACGGCGCCGCCGTCACACCCCCGCATCCTCCGGCCGCCTCCTCAAGACGCCCCAGCGAGGCACCTATCCACGCCGGCAGCTCGGCCGGCGTCATGTGCCGGGTCTCGCTGAGCACCACCTGCCCTGGCACGTCCACCGTCTCGACCACGAACTTTCCGTACACCTCGGAGCTCCTCCCCGAAAGCCGTCCACGGAGGTATTCGGCGAGCGTGCGCTGACCGGCCACCCGGGCCTCCACTCCCGCCCAGTAGGCGTCGAGCAGCGCGGCGGCGGCTCCGGGCCCGTCCGCGTGGACCACCTCCGCGACCCGCGCGAGCGGCATGTCCAGTTGACGCAGCAGCGCCACGAGCCGGGCACGCTCGGTCTGACCGGCGCGGTAGTAGCGGTAGCCAGTGGTCTCGTCCACATGGGCGGGCGCCAGCAGGCCCATCCGGTCGTACAGCCTGAGTGCCTTGGCCGACAGCCGGGCCCGCGCGGCGAACGCACCGATGGTCAGCAACTCGCCGTCGCCCGCACCGTCCACGTCGTCGTCCTCCGTCACCGGGTGGCTGGTCCGCCCGGCGACGACGACACTCGGGTCTGCCCCAGGGGCAAGGTCAAGCGTTCCGCCCGGACTCGCTCGGACCCGCGTGGTCAACCCGCCAGCCGTGCCTCGACCGCCGCCACGACCTCCGCCGCCTCCGGCTCGGTCTGCGGCGAGAACCGGGCGGCGACCTTGCCGTCCCGCCCGATCAGGAACTTCTCGAAGTTCCAGCGGATGTCCCCGCTGTGGCCCTCGGCGTCGGCGAATCCGGTCAGCCGGTCGTACAGCGGATGCCGGCCCTCCCCGTTGACCTCCACCTTCTCGGTCATCGGGAAGGTGACGCCGTACGTCGCCGAGCAGAACTCGGCGATCTCGTCGGCGCTGCCCGGCTCCTGGCCCATGAACTGGTTGCACGGCACGCCGAGCACGGTGAGGCCCTGCTCCGCGTAGCGCTCGTGCAGCCGCTCCAGGCCGGAGTACTGCGGGGTCAGCCCGCACTTGGAGGCCACGTTGACCACCAGCACGACCCGGCCCGCGTACTGGGAGAGGTCCGCGGTCCCGCCCTGGAGGGCACCGATCCCGACGTCGAGGGGGAGGCTGTCGTCGTTGCCGTTGCTTCGCGCGTTCTGTGAGGTCGTCATGGAACGGATGCTAGTCCGGGGCCGGGACGCGTCACGTCCACCCCTCGCCCGCCTCGCCCGCCCCGCCCGCCTCGACGAGCACCTCCCCGGCGGCCGTCCGCGAGTACAGCACCGACCGGCCCGCCCGCCGCCGCTCCACCAGACCCGCGTCCAGCAGCACCCGCAGATGCCGGCCCACAGAGCCGAGGGTCTGCCCGGTCACGCCGACCAACTGGCTGGTGCTCATCGGGGAGCCGAGCAGCATCAGCACCCCCGCCCGCGCCGGACCGAGCAGCGCGCCAAGGGCCGCGGGCACGGCACGGGCACCGTCGTCCGCGAGCGCACCCGTGCACGGGTAGACCACCGCGTACCGCTCGGGCTCCTCCCACGCCACCCAGCCGTGCCGCTGGGCGGTGATCGGTACCAGGATCAGCTCGGCGCCGGACAGATCGCGGGGCGGGTACGGGTTCAGGTTGATCTGCAGCCGGCTGTCGCCCAGCCAGCGGGTGCCCGGCCGCAGCGTGTCCAGCACGGCCGCCCAGCCTCCTCGGCTCACCTGCGCGATCCGCGCGACGACATCCGCCTCCAGGACCCGGCGGCGCCGGTCCCAGTCCGGCCGTACCGCCTCCGTCCAGACGTCCTCCAGGAGCGCGGCGGCCCGCTCGGGCAGGTCGTCGCGGTCCAGGGCGGCGGGGAGCGTGCCCCCGAGCGAGACGGCCAGGTCCGCGCGGGCCTCGTCGGGGCGGGCCGCCCGGATCCGCGCGACGCCCTCCTCGAAGCTCTCGCCCTCGTACGGGGTGGGGGTGAGGAAGTCGGCGTTCCACTCCCGGCCGAGACCCGAGCCGACGAGCAGCGCGGCCACCGGGTCGGCCGCCATGCGGCGCAGATGGGCGGGCCGGTGGGTGTCGAGCCAGGCCCGTTCGCCGGGGTGGCCGGCCACACCGGCGTGCAGCATCTTCAGGCAGGCGAGGGTCTCGTCGAGCGGCGAGACGACGAAACGGCTGCGGGCGAGCGTGTCGGTGTCGATCTCCCACCAGCCCATGCGGCCCCTCCCCTCCCTTCTCCCTTCTTTGGTCTTTCGCGTCCACGCGAAACATTAACGGCCTCTCTCGCGATCACCCCACACTCCCCGCATGCCAGACACGAGCCGCAAGAGCTACGCGGACCTCTTCCGCACCCCCGAGTTCAGCCCCCTCTTCCTCTCCTCCTCGGCCAACATCGCCGCCCAGACGGTGAGCGGCCTTGCGCTCGGCACGCTGGTGTTCCGGGCGACGAACTCGCCGCTGCTGTCCGCGGTCAGCATGTTCGGGCCGGCGCTGGCCCAGGTGCTGGGGGCCACGCTCTTCCTCTCCGGGGCCGACCGGCTGGCCCCGCGCGCGACGCTGGCGGGTCTCTCGCTCTCCTTCGCCGTCGCCACCGCGGCCCTCGCGCTGCCCGGCCTGCCGGTCTGGGGGATGCTCGCCATCGTCCTCGTCGAGGGCCTGATCGCCTCCCTCGGCGGCGGTGTCCGCTGGGGCCTGCTGACCGAGATCCTCGCCAAGGACGGATACCTGTCGGGGCGTTCGCTCTTCAACATGATGAGCGGCATCATGCAGATCGCCGGATACGCGGCCGGCGGCGTCCTGGTGACCCTGCTGTCGCCGCGCCTGTGCCTGCTGCTCGCGGCCGCTCTGTACGGCGTGGCGGCCGGCCTCGCCCTCCGGCTGACCCGCCGCCCGCCGCGCACCGCGGGCCGCCCCTCCGTGAAAGCCACCTGGCGCGCCAACGCCCGGCTGTGGTCCGCCCGTCCGCGCCGCCACGTGTACTTGGCCCTGTGGATCCCCAACGGCCTCGTCGTCGGCTGCGAGTCCCTGTACGTCTCCTATGACCCCCGCGCCGCGGGCACGCTGTTCGCCTGCGCCGCGCTCGGCATGCTGGCCGGGGACGTGACGATCGGGCGGCTGCTGCCGGCCCGGCTGCGCCCGCGTCTCGGCATCCCGCTGCTGGTGCTGCTGGCCGCGCCGTACCTCGTCCTCTTCCTGCGTCCGCCGCTGCCGGTGACGGCCGTCCTGGTCGCGTTGGCCGCCGTGGGCTTCGGCTCGAGCCTGGTGCAGCAGGAGCGCCTGGTCGGCCTGACCCCCGACGAACTCTCCGGGCACGCCCTCGGCCTGCACTCCGCCGGGATGCTCACCATGCAGGGCGTCGCCGCGACCCTGGCCGGAACGGTGGCCCAGTTCAGTTCCCCGGCGACGGCCATGACCGTGATGGCCCTCGCCTCGCTCGCGGTGACGCTCACGCTGACGGTGGCGAGCCGACGGGACGCGACCGACGGCGGACTGCTGCCGACGCGGGCGGCGCGGGCGGCGGTACGGTCCGCGTGAGGCGACGTGACGTGCCGGTCTGCCCGGTGCGACTCGGCCTCGATTGGGTTAAGGAGCGCCGGGGAACTCCTGCGCGCTCCGGCCCGTGCATAGTCTAAGAGACTGGGGAGGGACGCCTGGGGACAGGGAGAGGGCGGCTCTTGAGCGCTGCGACACCGGAGTAGTCATGACCGTGAAGAAGGAGCCGGCCGGTTCCGCGGTGCTTTCCTGGATGCCCGCCGCGGCCATGGCCGTCGTCGCCGTCGTGGACGTCACGGCCGGACCGGGCGTGGGGCTGCTGCCGCTGGTGTCGCTGGGACCGGCGTTCGCCGGGCTGGTCGGCGGCTGGCGGCGTACGGCGGTGATCGGACTGGTCGCGCTGCTGCTCTGCGTCGGCCTCGGGATGTACAACGGCCTCTTCGACCGGCCCCGCGGCTACACCGCCATGGTGTCGGTGGCCGGTGTGACCGGCGTCGGCATCGCGGCGGCCGTGACGCGCTCGCGCCGCGAGGCGGAGCTGGCCAGCGTGCGCTCGATCGCGGAGGCGGCGCAGCGGGTCCTGCTGCGCCCGGTGCCGCTGACCGCGGGCCCGCTGCACGCCGCCGTCTCGTACACCTCGGCGCTCGCCGAGGCCCGGATCGGCGGCGACTTGTACGAGGTGGTGGCCTCGCCGCACGGCGTCCGGGTGATCGTGGGCGACGTACAGGGCAAGGGGCTGGCGGCGGTGGAGACCGCGGCCCGGGTCCTCGGCGCGTTCCGGGAGGCGGCGTACGACGAGAAGGACCTCGTCAAGCTCGGTGAGCGGCTCGAGCGCAGCGTCGCCCGGGAGCTGGAGGACGAGAAGTTCGTGACCGCGATCCTCGCCGAGATCGGCCACGACCATCAGGTCGTCCTCCTCAACTACGGCCACCCGGCGCCGATGCTCGTCCACGGCGACGGCACCGCCGACTTCCCCGAACCGCCCGCGTACGCCCTCCCGCTGGGCCTGGCGGCGCACGGCGGCCCCGGCCCGACCCCGTTCCCGGTGCCCTTCCGCCCCGGTGACCAACTGCTCCTCTACACCGACGGCGTCACGGAGGCCCGGGACGAGCGGGGCGGCTTCTATCCGTTGCCCGACCGCGCCCACCTCCTGAAGGATCCCGATGTCCACCGAGCGCTGGACGCCCTGCGAGAGGACCTCGTACGGCACGCGGCGGGACCCCACCACGACGACGCGGCGATGCTGCTGCTGCGGTACCAGGGCGAGGGCCAGGGCCAGGACGGCGGGGGAGTGACCGGCCCGGCGTGAGCACTCGCCGGGCCCGGCGCTCAGGCGTGGCGCGCGCCGGCGGACGCCATGCCGAGCCAGGTGTGCGGATTGCCCTCCCAGCACCAGCCGAGCTTCGGGGCCCTCTTGCTGATCCAGATCGCCGGGACCCGGCGGTCACCGCACCGTGAACCGCCCAGCGAGAAGCACTTGTTCTTGACCAGGATCTCCGGGACGTGGGTCATCAGCGCGATGCCCTCCTCGATGGTGAGCAGGGTGCGGCCCCGTTGGCCGAGGGCGGCCATCGCGTCGCCCGGCACGGCCCCGCAGAACTCCTCCCCGCGCTCGACGTCGAACAGCAGGTGGATGCCGTACCGGCCGGGCGGCTCGGCCGCCTCGGTGGCGACGAACCGTTCCAGGGAGCCCGGTTCGAAGGTGCGGTCGACGAACCCGGGCAGCCGGCCGCCGTGCAGCGTGGTCAGCGGCATGGTCGCTTCGACCGGGGCGAGTTCACGGCCGACGACCAGCACGAAGGGCACCCGGCCGGTGACGGCGGGCTCGTACGGCGGCTCCGCCGACCCGGGCGTGCCGCCCGTGCGGGCCACGGCCTCGGCGCGCAGCGGCGCCACCGCCTCGGCGAACCGCCGCGGGGTGCTGCCGGACAGCGCCGGGTATCCGAGCGCGACGAGCGTGCGGACCTGCCGGTCGAACTCGGCGGCGGCGTCGAAGACGGGGGCGTCGAAGGCGGGGGAGTGCGTCGGGTCGGTCAAGCGGGTTCCTTCCGTGGATGCTTCGGCGGTGCGGCCGGTGCCGGTCAGGAGCGCCGTGGTCGCGGTCATGGCGGTCATGGCGGTCATGGCGCCAGCGGTCATGGCGGTCATGGCTGGACCTCGATTCTGGCCAGGGAGCCGGTTTCCAGGGCGCACCACAGGGCGCCGTCGTGCTCGGCGATGCCGTGCGGTTCGCTGTCGGTGCGGGAGAGCGCGTACGAGGTGACGTGGCCGTCGACGGTGATCCGGCCGACCCGGCCACTGCCCCACTCGGTGAACCACAGCGCGCCGTCGGGCCCCGCCGTCACCGCGTGCGGTCTGGCCGCGGGATCGGACAGCGGGTACTCGGTGATGGCGCCGTCGACGGTGATCCGGCCGATCCGCCCGGCCCCGATCTCGGTGAACCACAGCGCGCCGTCGGGCCCCGCCGTGATGCCCACCGGCGCGGCGCCCTCGGTGGGCAGGGGGTACGCGGTGCCGTGGCCGTCGGTGGTGAGCCGCCCGACGGCGTTGTGCTGGTTGAGGGTGCACCACAGGGCGCCGTCCGGCCCGGTGGTGATGGCGGACGGGAAGGCACCGGGCGCCGGGTACTCGGTGACGCGGCCGTCCACGGTGACGCGGCCGACGCGGTCGACCGAGGAGAGCGTGAACCACATGGCCCCGTCCGGCCCGGCGGTGATCCCGAACGGCCCGCCCTCGGGGGTGAGAGGCGCGAAGGAGGAGTAGTCGCCGTCGGCGGTGATCCGGCCGATGCGGTGCGCGCGGTACTCGGTGAACCACAGGGCGCCGTCCGGGCCCCGCGCGATCACGGTCGGGCCGTCCCCGACCGGGTGGACGGTGACCCGCCCGTCGCCCGGGTCCCTGCGGGCGACGGCGTCCCGGTGGACGAGCGTGAACCACAGGGCGCCGTCCGGACCCTCGGCGAGGGCGTAGGGACCGGCCTCGGCGTCGCTCACGGTGAACTCCCGGACAGGCCCGGCATCGATAAATTCATTCATTGAAGGTAACCTTACGTTCGACGTATCATGACTGTCAACATAAAAATACTACCGAGGTAAGATTCCCTCCATGGAACCGAACACACCGGCTGCACTGGGCCTGCGCGAGACCAAGAAGCGCGAGACGCGGCAGTTGATCTCCGACCACGCGACCAGGCTCTTCATCGAGCGCGGCTTCGAGCACACGACGATCGCCGAGATCGCCGACGCCGCCCGCGTCGCCAAGAAGACGGTGACGAACTACTTCCCGCGCAAGGAGGACCTGGCCCTCGACCACCAGGACGAGTTCGCCGCCGCCCTGGCCGCCACCGTGACCGCGCGCGAACCCGGCGAGACCCCTTTGACGGCCCTGCGCCGTGCCTTCCTGGCGGCCGTGACGGCCCAGGACCCCGTCGCGGGCTTCGCGGGCGAGGCCTTCACCCGCATGATCGCCGACAGCCCCACCCTCACCTCGTGCCTGCGGAGTCTGCACGACCGGCGGGAGGAGGCGCTGACCGAGGCCCTGGCCGACACGACGGCCGCCTCGCCCGACGACATCACGCCGCGCACCGCCGCGGCCCTGCTGTGCGGGGTCCACCGCGTCCTGTTCACCCGCATCCAGGAGCTGACCCTGGCGGGCCGCACCAACCCCGAGATCGCGGAGGTCCTGACCCGGGAGGCCCCTCGGGCGTTCGACCTGCTGACACCGGCCCTCGCGGAGTACGGGCGCGCGTAGTTGCCGTCGTCGGGCGGGGCGCCCCGGGCTCGGGTCCGGATGCGCGGTCACCGGCGCGAGCGCAGACTGACCGGGTGAGCGAAACGCACACGAATCGCGACAAGAGCACACCCGGCGCCGGCGCCGGCGCCGGCCACGGTCACGCCACCTCCCAGTCGTTGGCGCTCGCCGCCATGATGTTCGCGGTGGCGATGACGTTCATCGACCAGACGATCGTCTCGATCGCGGCCCCCGACATCGTCTCCGAACTCGGCCTCTCCGCCACGGGCATGCAGTGGGTGATCAACGCCTACCTGCTGGCCCTGGCCGCGTTCTTCGCCCTCGGCGGCCGCCTCGCAGACCTGTGGGGCCCACGCCGGATCGTGGTGGCGGGCACCCTGATCTTCGTCGTCTCCTCGGTGCTCTGCGGCTGCGTACCCTCCGAGGACTACGCGCTGACCTGGCTCATCGTCTTCCGCGCCACCCAGGGCCTGGGCGCCGCGCTGCTCTTCCCGGCCGCGCTCGCCGTGGTCGTCGCGGTGTTCCCCCTCGAGCGCAGGGGGCGCGCGCTGGCCCTCTTCTTCGGCCTCACCGGCGCCCTCACCGCCGTAGGACCCCTGCTCGGCGGCTGGCTCATCGCCTGGACCTGGCGGGCGATCTTCTGGGTCAACGTCCCCGTCGCGATCGTCGCGTTGGTCCTCACCGTGCTGGCCGGCATCTCCGACCGCCGGCGCGAGGAGTCGCTGGACGTGAAGGGCGCCCTGCTGATCGTCGTCGGCATGGGCCTGAGCGTGCTCGGCTTCCAGCAGGCGGCCGCCTGGGGCTGGGACAGCGCGGCGACCTGGGCCTGCATCGCGGGCGGCCTGGCCGTGCTCTACGTCTTCTGCCGATACGAACTGCGCACCCACCACCCGCTGGTCAACCTCGCGGTCTTCCGCGACCGCGCCTTCACGGTGGACGTGCTGGTGCTCTTCTTCGCCATGCTGGCGTTCGTCCCGCTCTTCTTCTTCGCCTCGGTCTACGCCCAGGTCTCACTCAGCGCCTCACCCAACCAGGCCGCCCTGTACCTGCTGTACTTCTTCGCCGGGTTCGCCATCGCCTCCCAGTGGGGCGGCCGCATCCTCGACAAGCGGGGCGCCCGGCCGGCGATGCGGATCGGCTGCGCCCTCGGCGCCGTCGGCTTCGCCCTGTGGGCCGGCAAGCTGACCGACCTGTCCATGCACGACCAGTGGCCCTACGCCGCACTCGCCGGCGCGGGCATCGGCTTCGTCCTCGCCCCCGCGTCGACGGACGCCGTCAACCGCTCGATCAACTCCTCCTACGGCGAGGTCACCGGCATCACCCAGACCGTCCGCAACTACGCGGCGAGCGTCGGACTTGCCCTCTACGGCACCATGCTGACGCACACCATGACCGACCGGGTCGCGGAGACCCTCCGCGCACGCGGAGTGCCGCCGGACGCCGAGCACTCCCTGGCCCGCGACGTGACGGAGTCGATCACGGGCAACGCGGACGCCCGGACCCCCACCGGCGACGGCCCGGCCGAGACGGCCATGCGGGACGCGATGCCCGCCATCCGCCTCGACTTCGCCGAGGCCAACCAGTGGGTCTTCTACGGCATGGCCATCGCCCTCGCCGTCGGCTACTTCTGCGCCCTGCGACACCCCGGGGGCCGGGCGGGCTCGTGACTTCCCCGGTCCTAGCACCCCCGGGACTTCGAAAGCACTTGCCCGGCACGCCGTCGCCGCAGGAAGATCGGCGATCGTGCGCCTCAACGAACTCAACGCTCCCGAACGGCGGTTGTGGGACTCCTACTCCGCAGGGCGCGCCGTCGACGTCCTGGCCGACCCGGCATCGTCGGCCAGTCCGGCATCGTCGGCCGGCCCCGCATCGTCGGCCGATCCGGCGATCCTGGCCGACGCCGCGATCCGGGCCGACGTCATCGCGGCGCTGTTGCTCGGCACCGTCGACCACGCCCCCGGTGACCGCCCCGCACTGCGCCTGACCGGTGCGCACATCACGGGCCGTCTGGACCTGCGATTCACCGAGATCACCGTGCCGGTCGTCCTGACCGACTGCCGCTTCGACGAAGCCCCCTTGCTCCAGGGCGCCCGGACCCGCGAGCTGGTCATCACCGGCTGCGCCCTACCCGGTCTCGTCGCCGACACGGCGCAGATCGACGCCCGGCTGGTGCTCTCCCGCTGCCGCATGACGGGGCCCCTCGTGCTCACCCGCGCTCAGATCAACGGAGACCTGGACCTGCGGGACACCGCGATCAGCTTCCCCGACGGCGAGGCGATATCCGCCGTCCACGTGAGGGTGGGAGGCGACGCGCTGTGCCGGGAGCTGGCTCTCGAGGGCGGATTCCGCCTGTCCGGGGCGTCCGTCGACGGCGAGTTCGACCTGGAGGGCGCCTCGCTGCGCAATCCCGGCGGTCACGCCCTGGACGCCTACCACGTCCACATCACCGAGGACTTCACCTTCCACCCCGGATTCAGCGCCGAGGGACGGATCATCCTCTCCGGCGCCACGGTCGCGGCGGCCATCGGCTTCTGCGGGGCCCGCCTGAGCAACGCCGGTGACCTCGCCCTGGAAGCCGTCGACGTCACCGTAGCCCGCAACTTCGACCTCGGCCGCGGACTCACCGTCGACGGCGGCGTGAAACTCGACGGCACAAGCGTCGGTACGGAACTCAGCTTCCGCGACGCCCGACTCACCCACACCGACGGCACCGCCCTCTCCCTGCGCGCGACCCAGGCCAGGGAAACCGACCTGCGCACCCGCCGGCCGATCGACGGAGTCGTGGACGCGCGCAACGCCCGGCTGGGGACGCTGTACGACGCCCAGGACACCTGGCCCGCCGACCTCCGGCTGGCCGAGGCGACGTACGACGCCCTCGCGTTCCCCCTGCCCGCCGCCGAACGCATCCGCTGGATCCGGCGCACCGGCGGCGGCTACCTTCCCCAGCCCTACGAGCAACTCGCGGCGGCCTACCGGCGGCTCGGGCACGAGGACGAGGCCCGCACGGTGCTCCTCGCCAAACAGCGCCACCGCCGCGGCACCCTCTCCCCGTACACCCGTCTCTGGGGCCATGTCCAGGACGTGGCCGTCGGCTACGGCTACCGGCCCGCCCGCGCGGGCCTGTGGCTGACGGCCCTGCTCGCCTGCGGCGCCCTGTTCTTCGCCCTGCATCCCCCTGCTCCCCTCGAAGCGGGCAAGGCACCGCAGTTCAACGCCGTCTTCTACACCCTCGATCTGCTGGTGCCGATCATCACCTTCGGACAGGAAGGCGCCTTCGCGCCACGAGACACCGCGCAGTGGCTGGCCTACGGCCTGATCGCGTGCGGCTGGATCCTGGCCACCGCGGTCACGGCCGGCGTGTCCCGCGCGCTCAGCCGCCAGTGACTGCCGGTGTCGCCGTGCGGGACGGTGTCGGGCGTCGGGCAGGTGTCGGGCGTCGGGCAGGTGTCGGCGTCGGGCGGGTGTCGGCGTCGGGCAGGTGTCGGCGTCGGGCGGGTGTCGGCGTCGGGCCGGGGCCGCGGTCAGGCCCCGGCGCCGCCGTCGACCGGCAGGATCGCGCCGGTCACGTACGAGGCGCGGTCGCTGAGCAGCCAGGCCGCCGCCTCGGCGATCTCCCGGGGCTCGGCCATCCGGCCCAGCGGGATCCTCGCGTTCATCCCCTCGATGATGCCGGGGGTAGCCGCTTCCCACTCGTCGATCATCTCGGTGGCGGTGCCGCCGGGCGCGATGCCGTTCACGCGGATGCCGGCGGGGGCCAGGTCGACCGCGGCGGTCTCGGTGAGGCTGTTGAGCGCGCGCTTCATGGCCCCGTAGGCGGGCAGGGCGGGATTGGCGCGGCGGCTGCCGATGCTGGAGGTGTTGACGATGGCCCCGCCCCCGCCGCCCTGCCGCATGAGCGCGACCTCGGCGTTCATGGCGGTCCAGTGCGAGCGGAAGTTCACGGTGAACTGCTGGTCGATGTCGTCGTCGGTGGTGGCGGTGACCGGGCCGGGCTGCTGGATCGCCGCGCCGTTGTTGAAGGCACCGTCGAGCCGTCCGTGCAGCTCCCCGACGCGGTCGACGGCGGCGCGGATGCCGGCGCGGTCGGCGAGGTCCAGGGTGACGGCGTCGGCGACACCGCCGTCGGCGCGGATCTCCTTCACGACGCGGTCGAGGGCGTCGGTGCCGCGGGCGGCGAGCACGACGGCGGCGCCCTCGGAGGCGAAGAGCCGGGCCGCCGCCGCCCCGATGCCGCGACTGGCGCCGGTGATGAACACGACCTTGCCGGTGAGCAGGCCGATGGGTGCGTTCTTGTCGGCGTCCGTGCTGTCGATGGCGTTCGTGTGGTTCGTGTCGTTCGTCATGGCACCAGCGTCCGGCCGGCCGCCGACCGGATACAGGCACAGGCTGTACCAGGCTCCGGCACCGCGACGCGCGCACACTTGGCGTATGGACAAACGGGAACTCGGGGCATTCCTCCGCAGCCGCCGCGAGCGGCTCCGCCCGCAGGACGTCGGACTAGCCCCCGGACCGCGACGCCGCACACCAGGTCTTCGCCGGGAGGAAGTGGCGGTCCTCGCGCACATCTCCACGGAGTACTACGTCCGGCTCGAGCAGGGCAGGGCGCCCCGCCCCTCGGCCGACGTCCTGGCCGCGATCGCGGGAGCGCTGCGGCTCACCGATGCGGAGTCCGACCACCTCCACGTCCTCGCGGGCACCGCGCCCAACCGAACCGGACTGCACCGGCGCGACGTCCGCCCGAGCATCCTCGCCCTCCTTGAGCGGCTGCCGCAGACGGCCGGCTTCGTGATGTCCGCCGCCTTCGAGATCCTCGCCTGGAACGACCTCACGGCCGCCCTCATGGAGGACTTCGCCCCGCTTTCCCCCAGGGACCGCAACTTCGCACGCCGCGCCTTCCCGGGGCCGCGATCCGGCGACGGGCAGTCCGGCGACACGCCACCGCTCTACGGGATCTCCGACGCCGCCGAGTTCCGCCTGCACGTCGTGATGGGGCTCCGCACCACCCTGGCCCGCTATCCCACCGATCCCGCGGTGACCGGCCTCGTCGACGAACTCCGCGACACCAGCCCCGACTTCGTCCGCCTCTGGGAACGGCACGACGTACAGGCCCCGCCGACCCTCACCAAGACCTTCCGCCACCCCGCCGTCGGCAAGGTCACCGTCGACTGCGACACCCTCGCCCTCACGGACCGCGACCAGCACCTCGTGCTCTACAGCGCCCCGCAGGGATCCCCCGACGCCGAGGCCCTGGCCCTGCTGAACGTCCTGGGACCAGAGGCCGCCCACAGCCTGCCGTAGCCCGCAAAGCTCGAACATGAATTCGACGCGCTGCGGATGTCGAGAACGGCCCACCGGCTCCGTCCCATGAACATCAGCGGCCACCACTGGCCACCGGCCACCACCGGCCGCACGGGAAACGAAGAGAAGAAGGAGAAACCGGCATGGCGATTCAGCGGATGGACAACGTCGGCATCGTCGTCGAGGACATGGACGCCGCCATCGCGTTCTTCGTGGAACTCGGCATGGAGCTGGAGGGCAGGACGGAGGTCGAGGGCCTCGTCGCCGACCAGTGCACCGGACTCGACGGCGTCCACTGCGACGTCGCGATGCTCCGCACCCCGGACGGTCACAGCCGCATCGAGCTGTCGAAGTACCGCAGCCCCGAGGCGATCAGCGCGGGGCCGCGCAACCGGCCGCACAACATCCTGGGCACGCACCGCGTCATGTTCGCCGTCGACGACATCAAGGACACCGTCGCCCGCCTACGCCCTCACGGCGCCGAAATCATGGGCGAGATCGCCCGCTTCGAGGACATCTATCTCCTCTGCTACCTCCGCGGCCCGGAGGGCGTCATCGTCGGCCTGGCCGAGCAACTGCACTGAGAAACAGCGGTAACGCCGGATTAACGCGGGGAGCTGTTGCATGTGCTTCGAGCACGGCACCGGCCACACGGTGCCGGCGCAGCCACCCAACGGAAGGAAACCGGCATGAAGAAGTACAGGAAGCTGATGCTGGCAGGCGTGATCGCCGTCGCGACGGCCGGCGGCACCGGGGCGGCGATGGCCGCCACCGACGGGGCGGAGAAGGCCAAGGTGACCGACTCGTACCGTACGCCGCACAAGAACGGTGATGGGTCGGAGGAGCGGGGCAAGACCAGCATCACGAAGGACGACGGCAAGCCCAGCTTCCAGAAGGACGGCCCCCCGCCCACCAACGGCGAGAAGCCGGAATTCCACTCCTACCGGGCGCGCTGACCCCGGCACACCACGATGGTGGAGCAGCAGCCGGCGCCGGCCGCTGCTCCGCCGTTCCCCGGCGTCTGCACTGCCGCGAGGTGGGCTCCGTCCGACGAAAGGATCACGAGGACATGCGGGTGTTGGTGGTGGAGGACGAGGGCCTGCTCGCCCACACGATCGCCGAGTGGCTGCGCGAGGAGACACACGCCGTCGACGTCGCCTACGACGGAGCGACTGCCCTGGAGCGTACGGACGTCAACGACTATGACGTGGTCGTCCTCGACCGCGACCTGCCGCGCGTACACGGCGATGACGTCTGCCGCCGCCTGATCGAGGCCGATTCCCCGGCGCGGGTGCTCATGCTCACCGCGTCCGCAGCCGTCACCGATCGGGTCTCCGGGCTGTCTTTGGGCGCCGACGACTATCTCACCAAGCCGTTCGCGTTGCCGGAGCTGGCCGCCCGCGTCCTCGCCCTGGGCCGCCGCACCCGCGCCACCTCGGCGCCCGTGCTGCGTCGCGCCGGCATCACCCTCGATCCCACCAGCAGGACGGTGACCCGCGACGGCCGCGCCATCGCGCTCACGAACAAGGAATTCGCGGTGCTGGCCGAGCTGCTGGCGGCCGACGGCGCAGCGGTCTCCGCCGAGCACCTCCTGGAGAAGGCCTGGGACGAGCACATCGACCCGTTCACCGGCGTCGTGAGGGTCGCCATTCTCAAGTTGCGCCGAAAGCTCGGAGACCCACCCGTCGTCGAAACCGTCACCGGAGTGGGGTACCGCATCCGATGACCTCGCTCACGCCCGGCCGCCCGCGCGTCATCCGGAACCTTCTCCGGAACCTTCCCCGGAACCGTTTCCGGCCTCGCCGCCTCACCCTGCGCGCCAGGCTCACCCTGGTCTACGGCGTCCTGTTCCTGGCCGCCGGCGTCGTGCTGCTCGGCACCACGTACGCACTGTTCAACCAGCAGTTGACCAGCGGCGGTTCCGGGCTCAGCACGCACAGCGAGGGCCAGGGCCAGGGCGAGGGCACCAATGCCCCACCACCCCCGGACAAAAGCGACTCCGGGCCCACCACGTCATCCTTCGAGGACCAGGAGCGACAGCGGCTCAACGACGCCGCCGCCACCACGTTCGTCACCCAGGGCGGTATCGCCCTGGGCATCGTCGGCGCAGCCGCCGGCGGCCTCGGCTGGCTCGTCGCCGGTCGCGTCCTGACGCCCCTGCACCGCGTCACCGACACCGCCGCGCGTATCGCCGCTGCCCCCGTCGCGGACCGCGGCCTGCACGAGCGCATCGCGCTGACCGGCCCCGACGACGAGGTCAAGGACCTCGCCGACACCTTCGACACCATGATCGAACGTCTCGGCCGCTCGTTCGACGACCAGCGTCGCTTCGTCGCCAACGCCTCCCACGAACTGCGCACCCCGCTCACGATCGGCCGTGCTCTGGTCGAGATGGCCATGCACCGCAAGACCGCCTCCGACGACGTCAAGCAGGTCGGCGAGCAGCTCCTGGACATCAACGCCCGCCACGAACGGCTCATCTCCGGCCTCCTGCTGCTGGCCGACGCCGAGAGTCACATCCCCGAGCCGACCCCCGTCGACCTCGCCGAAGTCGTCAGCCATGTGGTCGCCATAAGCGCCGAGGAGGCGGGGAAGGCCGGGATCGCCGTGTACGCGGAGCCCGGCACCGCCCCCACGGTCGGCGACCCGCAGCTCCTCGAGAGCATGGTGAAAAACCTGGTCGACAACGGTATCCGGCACAACACCACCGACGTCGGCGGCTGGGTCCGCGTCGTCAGCCGCAGCCGCGACGACCACGTCGAAATCGAGGTGAGCAACACCGGCCCCGACGTGCCCGCGTACGAGATCCCGTCCCTCTTTCAGCCCTTCCGCCGCCTGGGCACCGAACGCCTGGTCACCGCCAAGGGCTCCGGCCTGGGCCTGTCCATCGTCCGCGCCATCGCTCGCGCCCACCGTGGAAACGTCACCGCCCACCCCAACAAGACCGGCGGCCTCACCGTCACCGTCACCCTCTCCCGGCACGACGAGGGCCAGGGGTAGGGCTAGGGACAGGAACAGATGTCGGCGTCAGGGTGTCCCGTGCGGCGCCGGAGCCGCATCCCCGGCCAGGTGCAACAGCTTCCGGTACACCTCCGACACGATGTCCTCGAAGGACCGTTCCTCGCCGTCGCTCACCCAGCGCGCGAACGCGACCCCGAACACCGCGACGGCCGTCTGCGCCGCCACGGTGGCCGCCAGTTCGTCGACGCCGCGCCCGCGGAGGGACTCGGCGAGCGTCGTGGCGAGGGTGGCCATCTTGCGCAGCTCGCGTTCCTGGAGCGCGGGGTTCTCGTCGATCACGGCTTTGCGGGTACGGGCGTGAGGGCGGCGTTCCGCCGGGAAGTGGGACGCCGCGGCGCCCAGGGCGCGGGCGACGGTGTCGAGGGGGGACGCGTCGGGCGGCGCCGCGTCCACCCCCTCCAGGAATGCCTGGGCCAGCAGGTGCTGCCCGTAAAAGAGGGCCTCGCGCTTGTCACTGAAGTGCCGGAAGAACGTGCGCTCGGTCAGACCGACGGACTGAGCGATCTCCGTGGCGGTCGTGCGCTCGTAGCCGCGGGTCGCGAACAGTTCCAGCGCGGCCGCCTGCAGCCGCTCCGCGGTTCCGGGTTCCCATCTCGCCATGCGGTGAGTCTAGACACGGTGACTGGGGTGATGGCAGCGACTGACGTCGAGGCGTACAGTGATGTCTGTGACTGACGTCAGTCACAGACATCACTGTACGTCTGAACACTGAACCCGAGGAGCACGTCATGCGCGTTTTCGTCACGGGAGCCTCCGGCTGGATCGGCTCCGCCGTCGTCGACGAACTGCTCGCCACCGGTCACGAGGTCACCGGGCTGGCCAGGTCCGACACCTCCGCCGCGGCGCTGGAGGCGAAGGGCGCCCTGGTCCGCCGCGGTGACCTCGACGACCTGGACGGCATCCGGCTCGGGGCCGAGGCCGCCGAGGCCGTCATCCACCTGGCCAACAAGCACGACTGGGCGGACCAGGCCGCGACCAACGCGGCCGAGCGGGGCGCCGTGCAGACCATCGGCGACACGCTCGCCGGGAGCAGCCGGCCGTTCCTGCTCGCATCGGGGGTCGCGGGCCTCACGCTGGGCCGGCCCGCCACCGAGAACGACCCGAGCCCCGCCCACGGTCCCGACGCGCCGCGCGGCGGCACGGAGAACCTCGCCCTTGAATTCGTCGAGCGCGGCGTGCGCAGCGTGAGCCTGCGGTTCTCACCGACCGTGCACGGCGCGGGCGACCACGGCTTCGTCTCGATCATCGCCGCGGTGGCCAAGGAGAAGGGCGTCTCCGCCTACCCGGGCGACGGGACCAACCGCTGGGCCGCGGTGCACCGCACCGACGCCGCCCGCATGGTCGCGCTCGGCCTGGAGAAGGCCCCGGCGGGTTCCCGGCTGCACGCCGTCGCGGAGGAGGGCGTCACCACCCGCGCCATCGCCGAGGCCATCGGCCGCGCCTACGACCTCCCCGTCACCTCCATCGACCCGGCCGAGGCGCAGAGCCACTTCGGCTGGCTCGGCACCTTCTTCAGCCTGGACCTCGCCGCGACCAGCACCGTGACCCGGGAACTGCTGGGCTGGACACCCACCGGCCCGACCCTGCTGGAGGACATCGACGCGGGGGCGTACGGGGGGCGGTGACGCGACGGCGGCGACGGGTCCGGCCCCGCGGAGCCGGACCCGCCGGACCCGCTCACGTCAGACCTTCTCGACTCGCACGGAGCGTCCGGCGAGGAGTTGATCCATGTCGTCGGTGTCGGAGGTGAAGACGGTCGCCTGAGCACCCTGCGCGGCTTCCCTCCCGGCCACAGCCGCCAGAACGGCATCAATGGCGTACTTGTGCCCATGCAGGCCGGTCGCCCTGAGCATGTCGCGCGCCATGGCGATCACCTGGTCGTCCGTGTGGACGACGCGGATCTCCAAGGTCGTGAGCGCCGAGGTGACGATCGGGATGTCGAGCCGCGGAGCCGTCTTGACCAGCGCGGCCACCTCACGATCACCCTGAACCTGGCGAAAACCCGTTGGCGGAACCACGGCGGCCACTGCTACGTTTCCGGAGGCCGTGCGAGAGATCGAGGAGGTGGTACCCGTGAACGCAGTATCGACATGGGTGCTCCCCTCCGGGGTCACGGTCGGGCGATAGGCAGGTCGTCCGGGAGCGCCGTTCAATGGCACTCTTGAAGGGCACGACCATGCAATTCACTTCCGAACAGCGTCTCGACGACGCTGTCCTCGAGCGCGAGTTCACCCTCGGTGAGATCCCCGGCATCCTGTGGACGCCCGCGTCCGCGTCCGCACCGACGCCGCTGATCCTGCTAGGCCCCCCTCCTCTCGGGCTGCGCAAGGCGTACCCCCGGCTGGTGGCCAGAGCCCGGCACGCTGCGGCGGACGGCTTCGCCACGGCCACCATCGAGCTCCCCGGAAGCGGCGGCCGGCCCCGTTGGCCCGCCGCCGAGCAGGGCCGCGCCGATCTGCGCCGGGCGATGGAGGCGGGCGAGCCGGTCAGCGACGTGATCATCGACGCCCTCATCCTTCCGCTGGTCGACAAGGCGGTCCCGGAATGGCAGGCCGCCCTGGACGCTCTCCTCGCGCAGCCCGAGATCTGCGGCCCGGTCGGCTACTCGGGGGGAGTGATCTCCATCGGGACCCGGCTGGCGGTGGTCGAGCCGCGCATCTCGGCCGCCGTTCTGTTCGCCGGGAGTTTCGTCCCACGGGCCATGTTCGAGGAGGCCCGCCAGGTCACCATTCCGCTGCACGTCCTGCTGCAGTGGGACGACGAGGGGAACGACCGGCAGGCGGCCCTGGACCTGTTCGACGCCTTCGGCTCCAAGGAGAAGACCCTGCACGCCAACATGGGCGGACACACCGGCGTCCCGCAGTTCGCGGGGGACGCCGCGGGCCAGTTCTTCACCCGACACCTGACGTGACGCCGGGCCGTCAGGCCACCGGCAGACGGTAGCCGTATCGGCCAGGACACTGCCCATCCAGGGACAGGTCCCGGCCCTCCTCGGCTCTCTACACCACAGGGCTCCTGCCAGGCTCTCGGCAGGAGCCCGCGCTGCCCTAAGCCATGAACTGCTCAACATCTGCATGACATCACCGCCGCCTGCCACGACCACGTTCTGGCCCACCTGCGCGCAGTCGGCCTCGGTGCCCTCGCGGACCTCGGCTTCCGCGGCCTGGACAACGACGTACTCGACCCCGTGCCCCCTGGCGTGCCCAACGAACAGACACGCCGGGGCACGCTCTGGAGGGTCAGGAGTGCTGTGCAGCAACAAAGACTGCGACCCCTGTCAGCGCTCAAGGGAATGGGCTTCCGCTGGACTTGCGTGACACTCTGCTGCTCCCACCTCAGGGCTCAGGCCCGCGCGCCGCTGCCGCACCATGAATACAGCCGCGACGACCGAGAGCATCAGGAAGAACAGGGCGCCCGCGCCCGACATCACCGCCAGTACGGCTGCCCCGCCGCCCCCGACATCAGCTTCACGGGCGACTACCTGCGGATCGTCCGCCTGGTACCGGACGATCATTGGGCTGCCGACAGAGCTTTTGCCGCCGCCGCTGCCCACCGGAAGATCCGCCACCACGGTCCGTCCATCGGCCTCGAACTCGACCCGGCAGTGGCCCACCATGCACGAGCCTTTCGTGTGCAACGTCGCACGAGCCCGCTCGCCGTCTTGGAGAGAGCGCAGGTGCTGGGCCGCCGGAAGCATCACCAGCACCGACAGCGCGCCCAGCAGCAGCGCGAGCACCAGCGACGCCAGTACGGACGTGCGAGGTTTCAGGCCGCCGTTCTGCTGGTGTGTGCTGGAGGCACCTGCCTTCGATATGCCCTTCAGGACTCTCACCATCCGCTTCAGTTGGCGCCGAGGCGGTGTGCCCACGTCTCACACGTGGGGTGCACCTCGTACCCGTGTTGTGAACAGGGTAAGAAGTCTGGCGAGGTGGCATCAGGCACTGATTCGGCACATCTGGCACGGCCCGGCTGCCTGCTGTCGGCAACAAAGATCGGCGGAGCGGCTTTGGGCTGGAGCTGCCTTGGGGTGAGAGTGGTCACGGCTCTCCAGATCGGCCCCATTGTGACGTGTACACGCAATTTGACCTGAGCGTACAGCGAGAAGCCATGAGCCACATGGACCGGCTACTCAAGAAGAGGCACCCGCGCCTCGGTCGTCAGTCACTGCGCTCGTCGATGGCAGACGTGGATGGCACGGCCTTTACCGTGCGGACGACCTCACCCACCAGCAGGCTACGAGTCTGATCCGTAGCTCTGGAGCGGTCAGAGAAAGGACAAACCGCTGCTGTACCACGTCACAAGTCCACTCGGGACTCCGTCTCGCGGGACTCTCGTCGCATTACAACATGTGCCGGTCTGAACGGCAGGCTACGCAGGGTCGGTTCCATGGCCTTGAAGAGTGCCTCGGCATCCGCACCATAGGCGTACAGCACGGCATTGCCTCCGCCGAATTCATTCCCGTCGACCTCACCGACACCCGCTTCCTCGACCGCGGAGGTCATGGCCCGCTCGGCGTCGTAGATGGCTTCGCGCTCGGCGAGTGAGCCGTACTGGTCATCGCTCAGACGATAGTGGGCAATGACGGCTTGCTCCAGCGTCTCTGCTTCGGTGAGATCAAACAGTGTGTCCATACCCGCATGCTCCCACCCAGCTCTGACATCAGGCTCTCAGTTTGGAAGCTCGTGCGCTCTGATCTCGTCTCTCTCGGGTGTTGATGTCAGCCGCTGATGTCCCGAGGCAAGGGACCCATGACAGGTGGCCGTTCCGCCATCTGCCCGGAACACAGCATCTGGTGAGCCGGTCTTACGAGGTCCCCCGGCAACGGATCAATCCCACGGACTCGGACGGCCACAACATCGATGACCACGGGCGACCGAGGCGTCTGAATCCTGACAAGCCGCCACCGGAAGCACTCAGGCACGGCCTTGGCCGGTAGTTCTGTCACTGCCAGGCTGACCCATCGGTCGTAGACCGTCGGGTAGACATGGATGTCAGCGTTGCACAGGGCGCAGGTCTGCGGCTCCATGGACGTCACGTCGTCGGGGTCCGGATTCGGCCGGGGCGGCGCTGTGGCACCTTCGTCCTGTGCCGTCCGGTTGGCGAGTTCGTTCCAACACGTATCGCAGAGTTCGGCTATGAGATCGATGCGCCCCCGACTGTGGACAGTCGAGCCGGTCTTTCCACAGTGCTGGCATGAGCGCTCGTCACGGTCACCAGTCGACCCCATGCATTCGAGTGTGAGCGAATCAGAGCAAACGGCAGTAGGTCGCAAATCGGCCTTATTGGCAGGTCAATCGCGCATCACAAGGCTTTGCCCTACACCGCCGGCCAACGAAGCACGACCTTCCCCACCACTCACCCCAACTCCCATCCCGTTCGCCGTCGGCCCGCACACGGTGGAGCGGGCGTGGTTCATGGCGTCCAGGGGGAGCGCGTCAGCGCGAACGACCTCGGCGCCATGCGCCGCGTCTGCTCGGCGCTGCCTGGGTCGACGGCGGGTCGGGATGGGAGCACCCCACACACCCATCTACGGGCCCGCGGTCGGTGGCGGCGCCCCTTATCCGGGTGTGGGCCCGCGCCTCGTGCAGGCCCTTGATGAGGTGATGAGGTGTCAACGGTCATTGAGATGCCCAGGTGGGTGGCCGTTGGAGGCCCAGGCTGGTGGCCATCAGAAACCCAGGCGTGTGGCCAGTGGTGTTCCCGGGG
>NZ_JAGMUO010000131.1 GCF_019049325.1 Streptomyces sp. AC512_CC834
GGGGGGTGGGCTCGGGGTCGGTCTGCTCGGGGGGTTCGGGGTCGTGGGCGTAGGGGTCGAAGTCGGTGGGGTCGGTGAGGCGGGCGTGGGCGCGGTCGGCGTGGAGGGTGAGGGTGGTCTGGAGGCCGAGGTCGCGTTCGGTGACGGCGAGTTGGACGCGGTGGTGGGGGTGGTCGGGGTCGGGGGTGAGGTGCAGGACGGTGTCGAGGCCGAGGGTGTTGATCAGGTCGGGGTGGTCGGTGTCGAGGGCGGCGAGGACCGGGAGGTGGTGGGTGCGGGCGAGGTGGGCGAGGGTCTGGGCGGCGTCGCGGAGGCGGGGGCCGGACAGGGGCAGGTGGGGGTCGTCGGCGGCCTGGAGGCGGTCGACGACGAGGAGGGCCGTGCCGGTGAGGTCGGCGATGGTCTCGGCGATGGCAGCTGCGGTGAGGTCGGTGCCGTCGTCGATGTAGAGGGGAGCTGTGGCCAGGTCGTGGTGGAGGGCGGCGACGTCGGCCTGTTCGGTGTCGGTGAGCTGGCCGGCGCGCAGGCGGCGGTAGTCGACGGGGAGGTGGGCGGCGACGATCCGGGCGGCGATGTCGGCGCGGGTGAGGCCGGAGGCGGCGTAGAGGACGGGCTGGTGGTGGTCGAGGGCGGTGGTGCGGGCTGCGGTGGTGGCGAGGAGGCTGCCGCCGGTGCCGGGGGCGGCGGCGACGAGGTAGAAGCGGCCGGGCTGGAGGCCGCCGAGGGCGTGGTCGAGGCTGGGGATGCCGGTCGACAGGCCGCGCGGGGACGCGACTGTGTCGGTGGCAGGTTCGGTGTCCGGGGTGGTGGGGGCCAGGACGGTGGTGAAGGCCTCGCCGAGGGGGGCGAGGCGGCGTGAGGCGCGTGGCGCGGCCGGGACGCCGGTGTGGGCGGGGGCGGTGTCGGTGGGCGGCACGTGGTGCAGGGCGGCGGCCGCGGGGGTGTCATCGGTGGTGTCGGGCGCGGTCTTCGGGTCGGCGGCCGGGGTGACGGGGGCCGGGTGGGGGCGCTGTTCGGCCGGGGTCGGGTCGGCCGACGCCGGGGCGGTGTCGGCCGCGGTCGTACGGGCGGGCTGGGGCGACGGTGCTGGTTCGGCGCCGGTCGGGGCGGAACCGGTGGGCTCCGCGACGGGCGTGGTCCCGGTGGGC
>NZ_JAGMUO010000132.1 GCF_019049325.1 Streptomyces sp. AC512_CC834
GTGGCGTCCAGTCCGCGGGACGGGGGTGGGGGTCTGCTGGGGGCTGTTGGGGGGCTGTTGAGGGGTTCGCCCCCGCCGCCCCTTCCCGGGCTGGTTGGTTATGCCGTTCGGCGTTTCAGGGTCGCCGCGCCCAGGGTCAGGACCAGCAAGGCGCAGCCGGCGACGATCAGGGCGTCCCGTACGAAGGTGGCGGTCATGTCGGTGTGGCGCAGGACCTCGTTCATGCCGTCGACCGCGTAGGACATCGGCAGGACGTCGGAGACGGCCTCCAGGGCGGGGTGCATCTTGTCGCGCGGGGTGACCAGGCCGCAGAGCAGGAGCTGGGGGAAGATCACGGCCGGCATGAACTGCACCGCCTGGAACTCGGAGGCCGCGAAGGCCGAGACGATGAGCCCGAGCGCGGTGCCGAGGAGGGCGTCCAGCAGGGCGACCAGGAGCAGGAGCCAGGGGCTGCCCGTCACGTCCAGGCCGAGGAACCAGACCGCGA
>NZ_JAGMUO010000014.1 GCF_019049325.1 Streptomyces sp. AC512_CC834
TCCCGATCTCCACTCAAGATCAGGTTCGTATGGATGCCACGAAGTGAGTCAGTTTTGATCCGCCGTCAGAGGGTCACGGTTCAAGCGACGCCGACACGTACGGGGACCGCACCGTTTGGCCCGCACCATTTGGTGCGGGCCTCTTCTCGTATCTGGCGGCACGTCTCGCCCCACGGTCCCCAGAAGCCCTCAGCGGCTCTCTCGCGGCCTTGACGGCGTCACATTCGCTCGGTACTCCAAAGACAGGGCACATCCCCCCGTGTGGCCCTTGGAGGTGGCGTATGGCGGCATCGGTCAGGCACGAGACGCGGGCCCTGCTCCGCGCGCATCTGTCGGCCGCGTCGTCATACGGTCACGTGACGCGCCACTGTCCGATCTGTCACCGGCTGTTGCGGCAGGCGCTGGACTCGCCGGCGCCACAGTCTCCGACAGGTCGTCAAGAGGGCGTCGAGGACGGGAGCGCGTCCACGGTGTGAACCCCGCGGGCCCCAACGTCCTTGCCACGCCGACCTCCTGGAGGCCACGCCTCCATTAGCGCACAGGTGCCCGGCCCAACAACCACCGTGCCGTGTGACGGGAGTCACCGCATGAGTTTTGGAAACCGTGGCACTTACGACTCCCCTACAACTGGTCAATTTAATATGTGCAATTGCACCCGGTTCCGCAGTGCTCGCACAGCCCGTCCGACGCCCCTCCCCAGACTCCGACAAGCCCGCTCACAGAACCGGCCGACCTCGCACCACCAGGCACAGGACCGGACACAAAAAGATCGCGCTGGACCCGGCGGAGTCCAGCGCGATCAACGACGCACCTCTGTTGGGGCAGGGACGGCGTCGCTTGGAGCTGTGGTCCGAGCGTCCCGGCAGATTGGGGGACCTGCCGTTTTGCCCGGCTATTCAGTTGTTCAGGCCTCGCTGCGCTGCTGCGGAATGCCCGCGAGCAGAGCGCGGACCTCGGCTTCGCGGTAGCGGCGATGCCCGCCGAGCGTGCGGATCGACGTGAGCTTGCCGGCCTTCGCCCAGCGCGTGACCGTCTTCGGGTCGACGCGGAACATGGTGGCGACCTCAGCCGGGGTCAGCAGCGGCTCGGCATCAGGGGTGCGAGCGGTCATGAGCGGCCTCCTCGGGAGAACCGAACCTTCTCGGTTCATTCCTCTAAATTCTGCACCTTGACCCGCGTTGCCCGAAATGGCGGACGCGAGTCGAGTCGGTTATAGGACGAACGGCTTGTCCTCGGCACTACAACTACACCATCTGTCCAGCCGCGTCGGCCAAACCGATGGAATTGCCCTCCCAGGTGTTCATCAGCGACGGAAGCCGATGGACCATGCCATAGCGGACAGTCACGCCCCTGTGACGATCAGTCACAGGGTGATCAGGGGTCACTCGACCTGCCATCAGACCCCCCAAAGCGTGCAATGCTGAGATTCCGCCCACAGTGCATCACAGCAGGACGGAAGGAGCCCTCCCCGGGCTCCTTGTCCTATTTTGGCATGAGGAGGGGGAAGGGGCGCAAGAGTGATGTACGTGCGGTCCGTCACGCTTGACGCATACGCCCGGAACGGGACCTACGTCCCTTGTCGACATGACATCAGCCCACACCGAACGAGTGTCTGAGCGGAAGACGAAACCCCACATCGGGCGGTACGTCAAACGTCAGTTCGCGGACCGCCGGTCCCGGACCGCCCGCCAGCGCTCGACCAGCCGCCCGTAGGCCGCCCCCGCCGCCGCCCCGTCGCCGTGGCGCAGCGCCTCGATTCCCTCGGCCACGTCCGCCGCGGAGTGGTCGGCCTCCAGCTCGCCCGCGGGCAGGGCGTGCACCAGTCCGCCGTAGTCCAGCTCCACCAGGGAGCGCGGGTGGAACTCCTCCAGCCAACGCCCCACGTCCACCAGGCCGTCGATGAGCGGCCCCTCGTCCACGGCCTCCCGCAGGGCCCGCAGCCCCCGGGCCACCCGCCGGCGGGCCTGCACCATCGGCGTCCGGTAGCGCAGCACCGGCGCGGCCGACCCCGCACCCTCGCCGCCCCGGTCGTACTCCCGCTCGTCGTCGGAGACCAGCACGAACCAGTTGATCGGCACCTGCCAGGTGGCCGTGCGGATCCAGGGGCGGGCGTCCGGGTTTCGCTCCAGCCAGCGCTCGTAGTCCTGCGAGGTCTGACGGCGTACGACCGGGGGGATCAGGGCGTCCAGAACGGGGTCCGGGAAGTCCTCGGCCAGTTCTTCCAGGGCCTGCCAGCCGCGCAGCCGGGTCCGCCAGGGGCAGACGCAGACCACGCCGTCGACCTCCGTCACGAAGGCGTCGGCGCTCTCGTGCACCGGCACCGCCACGGGCGGGGTGGGCAGCAGGTCGGCCAGGGAGCGGCGGAGTTCCTCCTGGTAGGAGGGCCGGTCCGGGCGGCGGGCGTAACGGGACCAGTGGGCGCGCTCCTCGTCGGGGAAGGCGGCCAGCGGTTCGTACACACGCAGGTACGCCGCGTACGGGACGATCACCGAGGACACCTTGGGCACGCCTGCTTCCCTCCCCCGCGCACCGACGCGAAAACCTGTGGAAACCCGTGGAAACGGATCACAAAAGCGCGAGAATCTCTGCGAATCGTCGCACGCCCGTACTCCGTGCGGAGGTGATCCTCGGCACTGTGCGGCGGGCGGGCACCACCAGGCTCTAATCTCGTGCCACAGTCCCCGCCACCCGCACGGGAACTGCCGCCCATCGCCGCAACTACACAGGAGTCACCACCGTGACCGACGTAACCGGCGCACCTGCTGATGTACTGCACACCCTGTTCCACTCGGACCAGGGGGGTCATGAGCAAGTCGTGCTCTGCCAGGACCGTGCCAGCGGTCTCAAGGCCGTCATCGCCATCCACTCCACCGACCTGGGCCCCGCGCTCGGCGGTACCCGCTTCTACCCGTACGCGAGCGAGGCGGAGGCCGTCGCCGACGCGCTGAACCTCGCGCGCGGGATGTCGTACAAGAACGCCATGGCCGGTCTCGACCACGGCGGCGGCAAGGCCGTGATCATCGGTGATCCGGAGCAGATCAAGAGCGAGGAACTGCTCCTCGCCTACGGCCGGTTCGTCGCCTCGCTCGGCGGCCGTTACGTCACCGCCTGCGACGTCGGCACCTACGTCGCCGACATGGACGTCGTGGCCCGCGAGTGCCGCTGGACGACCGGGCGCTCCCCGGAGAACGGCGGCGCGGGCGACTCCTCCGTCCTCACCTCCTTCGGCGTCTACCAGGGCATGCGGGCCGCCGCCCAGCACCTGTGGGGCGACCCGACGCTGCGCGACCGCACCGTCGGCATCGCGGGCGTCGGCAAGGTCGGCCACCACCTGGTCGAGCACCTGCTCGCCGAGGGCGCCCACGTGGTCGTGACCGATGTACGGGGGGACGTCGTACGGGCCGTCACCGAGCGGCACCCGTCGGTGGTCGCCGTCGCCGACACCGACGCGCTGATCCGGGTGGAGAACCTGGACATCTACGCGCCCTGCGCGCTCGGCGGGGCACTGAACGACGACACGGTGCCGGTACTGACCGCCAAGGTGGTGTGCGGCGCGGCCAACAACCAGCTCGCCCACCCGGGCGTGGAGAAGGACCTCGCCGACCGCGGGATCCTCTACGCGCCGGACTACGTGGTGAACGCCGGCGGCGTCATCCAGGTCGCCGACGAGCTGCACGGCTTCGACTTCGACCGGTGCAAGGGGAAGGCCGCGAAGATCTACGACACCACGCTGGCCATATTCGCACGTGCGAAGGAGGACGGTATTCCGCCGGCCGCGGCGGCCGACCGGATCGCCGAGCAGCGGATGGCGGAGGCACGCCCCCGGCGGTGATCGGCGGGACCGCACAGGTCCCTGCAGGGGGCTCACAGGGGTCCTCGCAGGTTTGACCGGTACCCGTCGGGGGGCAGTTGGAGAGAACTCTCACTTCCCCGGCGGGTCGACCGTCGAAAGGTGGTTAAAATCGCCGTTGACCAGCGAGGACGGGGCGCCTCGAGGGTCCTGGGCGTGGCCACGTCCTACGGGCGACGTACCGTATGGGCGTGGGCTCAGGTACCGTGGAAGCCCTACGGACCGGTCTCTCCACGGAGAGCCCGTTCCGGACCATGAACGCGTGTCAAGACTCTGGGGCCGTCGAGCCCCGTCGTTGAGGGGGTCGAGCCATGGGGCGCGGCCGGGCCAAGGCCAAGCAGACGAAGGTCGCCCGCCAGCTGAAGTACAACAGCGGTGGGACTGATCTCTCCCGCCTGGCCGAGGAGCTGGGCGCATCGCCGGCGAATTCGCAACCGCCGAATGGCGAGCAATTCGAGGACGATGAGCAAGACGATGACGTGTACGCGAAGTACGCCGACCTCTATGAGGACGACGACGAGGACGAGGACGGCCAGTCCCCGCAACAGCGACGCGGCGCTTGACCTTGCACTGAGCACCTTCCCGGTCGGTGGCATCTGTCACCGACCGGGTTCTGTGCTACCCGCAGGTCTCGGACGCGGCTGAGTCTCGGACTGCCAGGTCTCAGACGGCCGCAGGTCTCAGACGGCGTAGTCGCCCACCAGCGCCGCGCCGGTCTCGTGGTCGCCGCGGTCGGTGATCTCGCCGGCCACCCAGGCGTCCACGCCGCGGTCGGCGAGGGTCGTCAGGGCCACGTCCGTGGACTCCTCGGGCACGATGGCGATCATGCCCACGCCCATGTTGAGGGTCTTCTCCAGCTCCAGGCGCTCGACCCGGCCGGTCCGGCCGACGAGGTCGAAGATCGCGCCCGGGGCCCAGGTGGAGCGGTCGACCACGGCGTGCAGACCGTCGGGGATCACGCGGGCCAGGTTGGCCGCGAGCCCGCCGCCGGTGACGTGGCTGAAGGCGTGGACCTCGGCGGTGCGGATGAGGGCCAGGCAGTCCAGGGAGTAGATCTTGGTCGGCTCCAGCAGTTCCTCGCCCAGGGTGCGGCCCAGGCCGTCCAGGTGGGTGTCGAGCGCCAGGCCGCCCTCGTTCAGCAGGACGTGGCGGACGAGCGAGTACCCGTTCGAGTGAAGCCCGGAGGACGCCATGGCGATCACCGCGTCACCCGTACGGATGCGATCCGGGCCGAGCAGCCGGTCGGCCTCCACGACGCCCGTACCGGCGCCGGCGACGTCGAAGTCGTCCGCGCCCAGCAGGCCCGGGTGCTCGGCCGTCTCGCCGCCCACCAGGGCGCACCCGGCCAGCACACAGCCCTCGGCGATGCCCTTGACGATCGCGGCGACACGCTCGGGGTGGACCTTGCCGACGCAGATGTAGTCGGTCATGAAGAGCGGCTCGGCGCCGCACACCACGATGTCGTCCATGACCATGGCGACCAGGTCGTGGCCGATGGTGTCGTAGACGCCGAGCTGCCGGGCGATGTCGACCTTGGTGCCCACGCCGTCGGTGGCGGAGGCGAGCAGCGGGCGCTCGTAGTTCTTGAGGGCGGAGGCGTCGAAGAGGCCGGCGAAGCCGCCGAGGCCGCCGAGGACCTCGGGGCGCCGGGTCTTCCTGACCCATTCCTTCATCAGTTCGACGGCGCGGTCGCCCGCCTCGATGTCGACGCCGGCGGCTGCGTAGCTGGCACCAGTTGTGTCAGGCATGACGATGAGAACCTTCGTGTCGTACGGCAAGGCAGGGAGGCAAGGAGGCCAGGGAGGCGAACGGGGGCGACGAGGCGGTCGAAGCGGGCGGGTCGGGCGAGGCGGGCGGCTACGGGCGACGGATGGCGTCGGCGGCGGCCGTACCGGCGGGCCCGGCGGCCAGCTCGGTCTCCAGGAGCTGCTTGCCGAGCAGCTCGGGGTCGGGAAGCTCCATCGGGTACTCCCCGTCGAAGCAGGCGCGGCACAGGTTCGGCTTGGGGATGGTGGTCGCTTCGATCATGCCGTCGATGGAGATGTACGCCAGGGAGTCGGCGCCCATCGAGTTGCCGATCTCCTCGACGCTCATGCCGTTGGCGATGAGCTCGGCGCGGGTGGCGAAGTCGATGCCGAAGAAGCAGGGCCACTTCACGGGCGGGGACGAGATCCGGATGTGGATCTCGGCGGCGCCGGCCTCGCGGAGCATGCGGACCAGGGCCCGCTGGGTGTTGCCGCGGACGATGGAGTCGTCCACGACGACCAGCCGCTTGCCCTTGATGACTTCCTTGAGGGGGTTCAGCTTCAGTCGGATGCCGAGCTGGCGGATGGTCTGTGAGGGTTGGATGAAGGTGCGGCCGACGTAGGCGTTCTTCACCAGGCCGTTGCCGAAGGGGATGCCGGAGGCCTCGGCGTAACCGATGGCGGCGGGGGTGCCGGACTCCGGGGTCGCTATGACGAGATCGGCCTCCGCGGGGGCCTCCTTCGCCAGCTTGCGGCCCATCTCGACGCGCGAGAGGTAGACGTTGCGGCCGGCGATGTCGGTGTCCGGGCGGGCCAGGTACACGTACTCGAAGACACAGCCCTTGGGCTTCGCTTCTGCGAATCGGGAAGTTCGCAGCCCGTTCTCGTCGATGGCGACGAACTCGCCCGGCTCGATCTCGCGGACGTAGGAGGCGCCGCAGATGTCGAGCGCGGCGGACTCGGAGGCGACCACCCAGCCGCGCTCGAGGCGGCCGAGGACCAGCGGGCGGATGCCCTGCGGGTCACGGGCGGCGTAGAGGGTGTACTCGTCCATGAAGACGAGGCTGAAGGCGCCGCGCACCTGGGGCAGCACCTTGCCGGCCGCCTCCTCGACGGTCAGCGGCTTGCCGTCGTCGTCGACCTGGCCCGCGAGCAGCGCGGTGATCAGGTCGGTGTCGTTGGTCGCCGCGACCCGGGGGGAGCGGCCGTCCTGCTTGGGCAGGTCGGCGACCAGCTCGGCGAGCTGGGCGGTGTTGACGAGGTTGCCGTTGTGCCCGAGCGCGATGGAACCCTGCGCGGTGGCACGGAACGTCGGCTGGGCGTTCTCCCAGACGGAGGCTCCGGTGGTCGAGTAGCGGGCGTGACCGACCGCGATGTGACCCTGGAGCGAACCGAGCGAGGTCTCGTCGAAGACCTGGGAAACCAGGCCCATGTCCTTGAAGACGAGGATCTTGGAGCCGTTGCTGACCGCGATTCCCGCGGATTCCTGGCCCCGATGCTGGAGGGCGTAGAGCCCGAAGTAGGAGAGTTTTGCGACCTCTTCGCCAGGAGCCCAGACACCGAAGACGCCGCATGCGTCCTGGGGGCCCTTCTCGCCGGGAAGCAGATCGTGATTGAGTCGACCGTCACCACGTGGCACGCCACCGAGTGTAGGCGAGATCGACCACTGGTCCGAATTGGGGATATCGGCTCACGATCGGATCACTGGTCGGCGACGGCCCGGACGGTGGCACCGTCTTCGCTGGTCAGCGTGAGGGTTTCATGATCGATCCGGTACTCGACCGGACCGTCGAAGAGGCCCAGCATCCGCTTCTCGGCGTCCATGAGTGAGCCTTCGCACATCATTCGGGTGGTGGCCGGGGCGCCGAGGGTGATACGTCCGTCGCTGACCGTGGCCCTGGCGTTGACGTGGTTGCAGGGGAGGCGGCCGGAGACGGTCCTGGCGTCCTGGTCGAAGGTGAGGTGGGCGCGGCCCCGGTGGCCCGGGGTGGTCACCGTCCACTTCGTTCCGAACAGGGACGCGTCCGCCGGCCTGCTCAGCCGGACGGTGTCGCCGTCGGCGGTGGTGAGGGTCAGCTTCTCTCCCTCGTCCTCGCCCTCGTGCTTGTCCTCGTGCTTCGTGGTGAGCGGGCCGGTGGTGAGGGTGCGGCCGAGGGACTTCTCGAAGTCGACGGGGGTGTTCTCGCAGGCCTTCTCGGTGAACATGCCGTCACTGAGCCGGACGCTCCCGCCGTCGACGTCGGCACGGGCGCTGAAGGTGTTGCAGCCGGTGCTGCCCACCGCCTCGCCGGTGTCGTCGATACGGACCTGCGCCGCGTCCGGCGCCTGGTGGGTGGTGCCGTCGACGGTGACGCTGTCGATGCTCCACCGGACGCCGGTGATCGACTGCCCGTCCGAGCCCACGGAGGCGCTACCGGTGTCGTCGGCCCTCTCGCTGCCGCAGGCCGCGGCGAGCGGGACGAGCGCGACGACGGCCGCCACGGTCAGGGTCATGCTGCGCTGCTGCTTCTGCTGCTTCTGTTGCTTCCGCCTGTACATGGCGATTCGACGGAGACGGGGAAGATGCGGTTCCGTCCGTTTGCCCCTCGGCTCTCCCCTCAGCTCAGCAGGGGCAACAGCTCTCCCAGGTCGGCCCGCTCCCCGCTCGCGCTCACCTTGGCCGCGGCCACGGCGTCCTTCCAGGCCAGCCGTCCGCCGGCCAGCCGGACCCAGGTCAGCGGGTCGGTCTCGACGACGTTGGACGGGGTGCCCCGGGTGTGCCGGGGCCCTTCCACGCACTGCACGACCGCGTACGGCGGGATCCGCACCTCCGTCGAGCCGCCGGGCGCCTTCACGGCGAGCGCGTCGGCCAGCAGCCGGGTCGCGGCGGCCAGGGCCTGCCGGTCGTACGGGATGTCGAGGCCGGGCACGGCGGCGTTCAGGTCGTCGGTGTGCACGACCAGCTCGACGGTGCGGGTGACGACGTAGTCGGCCAGCGGCAGGGCGCCCGCGCTGGTGGGGAGCAGCCGACTGCCGGGGGAGTTGTCGAGGCGTTCGGTGAAGCGCCGCTCGACCTCGGACAGGTGGCCGTCGAGGTCGGAGTGTTCGGCGGCCAGCCGGCGGGCGGTCCCGGCGATGGCGTCCGCGTCGGCTGCGATGGCGAACGGCCAGTCGAGCAGCCGCCCGTCCTGCCGCACGGGCTCGGGTTCCCCGAGCAGCCGGTCCACGGCGGTCAGCGCCGTCCCGACGTGCGCGACCAGCTCCCGCACCGTCCAGTCCCCTAGCCGCGTCGGCAGCGCGAGCTGCTCGGGGGTGAGGGTGCGGACGGCCGCCCGTACGTTGCCGAACTGGGCGAGGACGGCGGTGCGGGTCCGGGCGGGGTCGTAGCTGCGGGGGCGCCTTCTGGCCGGGGGCATGGGGTGAGCCTATGCGGGCGTGGCGGTCGGCGAGGGCGTCTCCATGATCTCGCCGTTGCGCGGGACGCCGATGCCGCGCCAGGTGAAGGGGATGCCCCGGGCGGTGTCCGGGTCGGGGCCGTCCATGAGCTGGAAGTGCACGTGCGGCTCGGTGGAGTTGCCGGAGTTGCCGCACCGGGCGAGGACCTGGCCGGCGTGGACCCGGTCGCCCTCGCGGACGGCGAAGGAGCCGCGCCGGACGTGGGCGTACAGGGCGTGGGTGCCGTCGCCGAGGTCGAGGACGAGGTGGTTGCCGACGATGCGGCGGGCGCCGGCCATCTCCCGCGCCGAGCCCTCGACGAGCATCAGGTACAGCAGCGCGGGCAGCGAATTGCGGCTCAGGTGGTCGCGCTGGCCGTCGTCGACCCGTACGACCGTGCCGTCGGCCACCGCGAGGAGCGGGGCGCCGAACGCCGGGAAGTCGGGGTTGCGGCGGGCGAGTGGCCACAGCACGCGGAAGCCGGGGCGGGCGCCGGGCTCCGGTTCGGCGACGAGGTCGATGGCGAAGGTCTGGCCGTAGGCGTGGACGCCGTGGCTCGGGGTGCGGCTGGCGGGACTGTTCAGCGCGGACCAGCGGCCGGACACGGGCGGGGCGACCTCTACGGGCTCGCGGGTCTTGCCGGACGCGTTCGGGGCGCCGCCGTTCCACCGGTTGACCACGGTGATCAGGACGTAGGCCAGGACCAGCGGCACGAGGACGCACCACCACGGATACCCCGGGTCGAAGAGGACACTGACGGCCACCAGAGCGAGAAAGGCGACTTGCAGCACCCGGAAGGTGATCATGGCGAGCTTGCGTACGGACATCGTTCCCCCTTGATCGTGACGGTTCCGTGGGTCGTGACGTTCCCGGTCAGTTCCGGGCCGTCGACAGCGCCACCAGCAGCGGTACGACCCGCCCCGGCGGCACCTCGTGGCGGCCCCGGCCGGTCGTGTGCAGCCAGCCCGCGCCGGTGAGCTGGCGCAGATGGTGGTAGATCTGGCCCGTCGTGCCCATCCCGTCCAGCTCCGCCAGCTCGGCGGCGGTGCGCCGACCGCCGAGGACCTCGCGCAACAGCCGCAGCCGCACGGGATGACCGAGCGCGGCGAACACCTCGGCGGACTCCGCCCAGTCGGCGTCCATCAGTCCTTCGGTGAGCGCCCCGTGCTGCCAGCCGTACCGCTCCCCGGTCGGCAGCCGTACCGAGCCGGTGAACAGGACACCTCCGTCCGCCGCGCCCAGCTCGGCGAGCTGTTCCTTCAGCCCCTCCAGGGCCCAGAAGTCACCCTCACCGGGTCGGGGAGCCGGCCGGTCCCCGGCTTCCTCCAGTGCCGCCAGCCGCCGTTCGAGATCGGCGACGCGTTGTTCCAGTTGCTCCACTCTTTCGAGATTACGTAACTACGTAATCCCGCGCAAGGTCTGGGATCGCCCGGAAACACTGGCATCCCGCCTGGAAGGAAGAGCGACATGCCGGTTATGCCTGAGCACACGTCTCAGATGTTGGTGGAGGAGTTCGAAACGATCGCCTCTGGCGCTCCCGAAACCGTGACGTTGGAGTTCGTCAACGGACGGATCGGGGTCAAGAGGCCGTCCGACGGCAGTCACGGCACCATCGTGTCCTGGCTGACCAAGCGCTGTATTCAGGCCCGGCCCGACCTGGACCTGTACCAGACACAAGGCCTCCGCGTCGACGCGTACCGCCAGAGCAGGGCACGGCCGGACGCCGTGCTCGCGCCCGAGGCCCACTTCGCGGGGTATGGCGAATGGGCCGACCCGGCCGGAGCGCTCATGGTCGTCGAGGTCACCTCGTACGACTCGGACACGGACCGGCGGGACCGTCGCAAGAAGCCGGCCGCATACGGCGAGGCGGGAATTCCCGTGTACCTCCTGATCGACCGGGACTCCTGCACGGTCACCGTGCACAGCAGCCCGGACCGGCGAGTCGGTGGCTACCGGGACGTCCGCGTCGCGAAGTTCGGCGAGACGGTGGCGCTCCCCGATCCGGTGGGCATCGAGCTCGACACGGAGATCCTCAAGAACTACGTGCGCTGAAACGACGAGGTCGAACGACGAGGTCCCGCCCGGAAACAACCGGACGGGACCTCGGACTCTCAGGGACCGGCGACTACGCGAGCAGCGCCGGGATCGTCCCCTCGTGGGCCTCGCGCAGCTCGGTCAGGGGCAGGGAGAACTCGCCCTGGACCTCCACCGCGTCCCCGTCCACGACACCGATGCGGGTGACGGGCAGGCCGCGGGCGCCGCACATGTCGTTGAAGCGGAGCTCCTCCGAGCGCGGGACGGCGACGACCGCGCGGCCCGCCGACTCCGAGAACAGGAAGGTGAAGGCGTCGAGCCCGTCCGGTACGACCAGACGCGCGCCCTTGCCGCCGAGCAGCGCCGACTCGACGACCGCCTGGACCAGACCGCCGTCGGACAGGTCGTGCGCGGAGTCGATCATGCCGTCGCGGGAGGCGGAGATCAGGATCTCGCCGAGCAGGCGCTCGCGCTCCAGGTCGACCTTGGGCGGCAGGCCGCCGAGGTGGTCGTGGACGACCTGGGACCAGGCCGAGCCGCCGAACTCCTCACGGGTGTCACCGAGGAGGTAGAGCAGTTGGCCCTCCTCCTGGAAGGCGACCGGCGTGCGGCGGGCCACGTCGTCGATGACGCCGAGGACCGCGACCACCGGGGTGGGGTGGATGGCGGCCTCGCCGGTCTGGTTGTAGAGCGAGACGTTGCCGCCGGTCACCGGAGTGCCGAGCTGGAGGCAGCCGTCGGCCAGGCCGCGCACGGCCTCCGCGAACTGCCACATGACCGCCGGGTCCTCCGGCGAGCCGAAGTTCAGGCAGTCGGAGACGGCGAGGGGCTTCGCACCGGTCGTCGCGACGTTCCGGTAGGCCTCCGCCAGCGCAAGCTGCGCGCCCGCGTACGGGTCGAGCTTGGCGTAGCGGCCGTTGCCGTCGGTGGCGATGGCGACACCGAGGCCGGACTCCTCGTCCACGCGGATCATGCCCGAGTCCTCGGGCTGGGCGAGCACGGTGTTGCCCTGCACGAAGTGGTCGTACTGCTGGGTGATCCACTGCTTGGACGCCTGGTTCGGCGACCCGACCAGCTTCAGGACCTGGTCCTTGAGCTGCTCACTCGTCTCCGGCCGCGGCAGCTTGTTCGCGTCGTCGGCCTGGAGGGCGTCCTGCCAGTCCGGACGGGCCAGGGGGCGCTCGTAGACCGGGCCGTCGTGGGCGACGGTGCGCGGGTCGACGTCGACGATCCTGCCGCCGTGCCAGAAGATCTCCAGGCGGTCGCCGTCGGTGACCTCACCGATGACGGTGGCGATGACGTCCCACTTGTCGCAGATCTCGAGGAAGCGGTCGACCTTCCCCGGCTCGACGACCGCGCACATGCGTTCCTGCGACTCGCTCATGAGGATTTCCTCGGGAGACAGGGTCGAGTCGCGCAGGGGTACGTCGTCCAGGGTGACGCGCATGCCGCCGGAGCCGTTGGACGCCAGCTCGGACGTGGCGCAGGACAGGCCCGCCGCGCCGAGGTCCTGGATGCCGACGACCAGCTTCTCGGCGAACGCCTCCAGGGTGCACTCGATGAGGAGCTTCTCCTGGAAGGGGTCGCCGACCTGGACGGCGGGGCGCTTGGACGGCTTCGCGTCGTCGAAGGTCTCGCTCGCCAGGATCGACGCGCCGCCGATGCCGTCGCCGCCGGTGCGGGCGCCGTACAGGATGACCTTGTTGCCCGCGCCGGACGCCTTCGCGAGGTGGATGTCCTCGTGCCGCATGACGCCGATGGCACCGGCGTTGACCAGCGGGTTGCCCTGGTAGCAGGCGTCGAAGACGACTTCGCCGCCGATGTTGGGCAGGCCCAGGCAGTTGCCGTAGCCGCCGATGCCGGCGACGACGCCGGGCAGGACGCGCTTGGTGTCGGGGTGGTCGGCGGCGCCGAAGCGCAGCGGGTCGACCACGGCGACCGGACGGGCGCCCATGGCGATGATGTCGCGGACGATGCCGCCGACGCCCGTGGCCGCGCCCTGGTAGGGCTCGACGTACGACGGGTGGTTGTGCGACTCGACCTTGAAGGTGACCGCGTAGCCCTGGCCGACGTCGACCACACCGGCGTTCTCGCCGATGCCGACGAGCATCGCTTCGGACTCGGGGGCCTTCTCGCCGAACTGGCGCAGGTGGACCTTGCTGCTCTTGTACGAGCAGTGCTCGGACCACATGACGGAGTACATGGCGAGTTCCGCGCCGGTCGGGCGGCGGCCGAGGATCTCCACCACCCGCTCGTACTCGTCCTTCTTCAGGCCCAGCTCGGCCCAGGGCAGCTCGACGTCGGGGGTCGCGGTCGCGTGCTCGACCGTGTCCAGAGGCGTCCGGCTCATGCGTTGACCAGCTTCTTGAGGATCGAGGTGAAGAACGGCAGGCCGTCGGTACGGCCCGTACCGATCAGCGACTCGACGGCGTGCTCGGGGTGCGGCATGAGCCCGACGACGTTCCCGGCGGCGTTGGTGATGCCGGCGATGTCGTTGAGCGAGCCGTTGGGGTTCATGTCCAGGTACCGGAAGGCGACCCGGCCCTCGGCCTCCAGCTCGTCCAGCGTGTGCCGGTCGGCGACGTAGCGGCCGTCCATGTTCTTCAGCGGGATGTGGATCTCCTGGCCGGCGGTGTAGTCGCTGGTCCAGGACGTGTCCGCGTTCTCCACCCGCAGCTTCTGGTCGCGGCAGATGAAGTGCAGGTGGTCGTTGCCCAGCATGGCGCCCGGCAGCAGGTGGGCCTCCGTGAGGATCTGGAAGCCGTTGCAGATGCCGAGCACCGGGAGACCGGCCTTCGCCTGGTCGATGACGGTGTCCATCACCGGCGAGAAGCGCGAGATGGCACCGGCGCGCAGATAATCGCCGTACGAGAATCCGCCGCACAGCACCACGGCGTCGACCTGCTTGAGATCCTTGTCCTTGTGCCAGAGAGCGACGGGTTCTGCGCCGGCGACGCGGATCGCGCGCTGCGTGTCCCGGTCGTCCAGACTGCCGGGGAAAGTGACGACGCCAATACGAGCGGTCACTTCACGGCCCCCGCGACCACGTCTTCGGACTCGACCTTGACGGTGAAGTCCTCGATCACGGTGTTGGCGAGGAAGGATTCCGCAAGATCACGGATGCGGGCGAGGGTGGCGTCGTCGACCGGCCCGTCCACTTCCAGTTCGAATCGCTTTCCCTGACGGACGTCCGAGATCCCTTCGAAACCCAGTCGCGGCAGTGCGCGCTGCACCGCCTGGCCCTGGGGGTCGAGGATCTCCGGCTTGAGCATGACGTCGACTACGACGCGTGCCACTGGCACTCCCGGTGTGTGGTGCTGAGCAGGTTCCTTCAGACTACCCGCCCAAAATTTCTACGCGCGTAACCTTGGAGGAAACTACGTGACCCCAGTCACGATTCCGCATCGAGAGGAGATCGAGGGGAGGCGGTCACGAAAAACTTCGGGAAAGATCCCGGATCGAGCGTGGGACACCTATTGCGCGACGGACACGCCAGGAGATTTAGTCGGTCTTCCCATTGCAATGCCGGGCACTGTACAAATGAAATGTCATTAGCCGATACTTTGCCCAATTACAGGCGAACAGTCGGCATCATCGCGGCGTCCCGGCACGTTCGGGCACGTCATCGCGGAGATGCCGCACGAAGGGACCGATATTCGTGGCGCAGCGTGTCGTGGTCACTCTCTTTGACGACATCGACGGCTCGGAAGCGGCGGAGACGATCGCCTTCGGAGTCGACGGCCGGACGTACGAGATCGACCTGAACGAAACCAATGCCCGGAAACTGCGCAAGGCGCTCGAGCCGTACGTCTCGGCCGGCCGCAAGCGCTCCCGCTCCGGCAAGACGTACCGGCAGACGGAGGTCACCCCCGCCCCGGCGGCGGTCCGGGCCTGGGCCCAGGCGAACAAGATGGACGTGCCCGCGCGGGGCCGGATCCCGAAGAAGGTGTACGAGGCGTTCGCCGAGGCCCGGTGAGCCGCTCGGCGAGCCTCTCGGTGACCGATCGGTGAACCGCTCGGTGAGCCTCACGACGTGACCGGGGCCGACGGACGCTCAGCCGCCCCTCGCGGCAACCGACTTGCGCAGCACCCAGGGTGATCAGCTAAAGTCTGGAGCACGCCGAGGGGCGAGGCCGAAAAGGCCCAGCTCACGGAACATGCGGGTGTAGTTCAGTAGTAGAACATCCCCCTTCCAGGGGGAAGGCGCAGTGTGCAATTCCTGTCACCCGCTCTGCATCGCCGTACCGATGGTCCGATTGGATCAGGTAGGCTGGTGCTCGCACCGATCGGTGAAGGCCGGTCGGGGGCAATGCGGACGTAGCTCAGTTGGTAGAGCGCAACCTTGCCAAGGTTGAGGTCGCGAGTTCGAACCTCGTCGTCCGCTCGGGAATCAGACCCCGGTCCTCAGGACCGGGGTCTTTTCGTGCTCCCGAACCTGAGCGTCCGGCAGCCCGACCGCCCGGCCCTGACATTTGTCATGCGGGGTGATGACGGGCCGCACTGTCGGCGGGCCCCGTGTGCCGGAAGGCTTGAGGCATGCACTCAAACGGACACGAACACGTGATTGAGGTCACCGACCTGCGGCGTGTGTACGGGGGCGGGTTCGAGGCCGTACGCGGAATCGGCTTCTCCGTGCGCCGCGGCGAGGTCTTCGCCCTGCTCGGCACCAACGGCGCCGGCAAGACGTCGACGGTCGAACTGCTGGAGGGCCTCGCCGCTCCGGCCGGCGGCCGGGTGCGCGTCCTCGGACACGACCCGTACACCGAGCGGGCCGCCGTACGCCCCCGCACCGGCGTCATGCTCCAGGAGGGCGGCTTCCCGTCCGAGCTGACCGTCGCCGAGACCGCGCGGATGTGGGCGGGGTGCGTGAGCGGGGCCCGCCCGCCGGCGGAGGTACTGGGGCTGGTCGGGCTCGAGTCGAAGACCGACACCCGCGTCAAACAGCTTTCCGGCGGCCAGCGGCGCCGCCTGGACCTGGCGCTCGCGCTGCTCGGCGATCCCGAGGTGCTCTTCCTCGACGAGCCCAGCACCGGACTGGACGCCGAAGGCCGCCGCGACACCTGGGAGTTGGTGAGCGCGCTGCGCGACCGGGGCACCACCGTGCTGCTGACCACGCACTATCTGGAGGAGGCAGAGCACCTCGCCGACCGGCTCGCGATCATGCACGAGGGCCGGATCGCCGCGACCGGCACCCCGGCCGAGGTGACCGCCGCCCAGCCGTCCCGGATCTCCTTCGAACTGCCCGCAGGCTACTTCGTGGGCGACCTGCCGCCGCTCGGCGAACTGGGCGTCAGCGACCACGAGGTCGACGGCCGGATGATCAAGCTGCGCACCCGCGAACTCCAGCGCGCGGCCACCGGACTGCTGGTGTGGGCCGGACAGACCGGGGTGGAGCTGCGCCGCCTGGACGTGCGTTCGGCGTCCCTGGAGGAGGCCTTCCTCAGCATCGCCAAGGAGGTGTCCGCGAGGACGGCCGACGGGACGACGAAGACGGAGAAGGACACGGAGCAGGACACCGGGAAGAACACGGAGAAGGAGCACGCGGCATGAGCGCCACGGACGCCACGGACACACAAGCCCGCACGAAGCGCGCCGCCGCCGGTGTCGCGACCACCACGCCGATGAGCCGCATGACCGCCCTCGCCCGCGCCGAACTGACCCTGCTCGGGCGGAACAAGGGCACCGTCTTCGCCGCGCTGTTCATCCCTTTCGTGATGCCGTTCAGCGTGCGGGCGGGAGCCAAGGAGATCGACCTCGCCGGGGCCGGGCTGACCATCGGCACGCTCGTGCTGCCCGCCGCGATCGGCTTCTCCCTGCTGTTCGCCGTCTACTCGGCCCTCGTCGGCGTCTTCGTCGTCCGGCGTGAGGAACTCGTCCTGAAGCGGCTGCGCACCGGAGAGCTGCGGGACGTGGAGATCCTCGGCGGATCCGCCCTGCCGGCCGTCCTCAGCGGGCTCGTACAGTCCCTGCTGCTCGCCGTGGGCTGCGCGGTCCTGCTGGACCTGCCCGCGCCGTCGGCACTCCATCTGGCCGTCGTCGGCCTGCTGCTGGGCCTGGTGATGTGCGCCGCGCTCGCGGCGGCCACCGCGAGCTTCACCAAGACCGGTGAGAGTGCGCAGGTCACGCCGCTGCCGTTCACGTTCGTCTCGATGCTCGGCTCCGGCCTGTTCTTCCCGCTGGACCTGCTTCCCGACCGGCTCGCCGCCCTCTGCGAGCTGCTGCCGCTGACGCCCGTGATCACCCTGGTGCGCGGCGGCTGGACCGGCGACCTGTCCGGCGCCGAGGCGATGGGCGCCACGGCGACGGCGGTGGCCTGGACCGTTCTCGCGGTGTTTGCTGTACGACGGTGGTTCCGCTGGGAGCCACGGCACTGAGGCACGGGACGAGTGGGAGCGGCGGACGGATGCGCGGGCCGGACGGATGGTGGCGGGTCAAGAGCACGCCGGAGAAGGTGGAGACGTACACGCGGTGGTCGTTCCACTTCTTCGGGGTGAGCGAGATCGCCGGCATCGGACTGTCGACCTACAGTCAGACGGGTGCGCGACTCGCGACGGTGCTGTCCCTGCTGGTCATCACGCATGCCGTGATGTGCATGGTGACCGCCTCACGGGCGCTGGACTGGACCCTCGGACGCCGTGCGCAGCCGGTGCGGGAGCTGTGGGGGCTCGGTGCCGTCACCGCGGTCCTGGCGACCGTCGCGATCGCCATCGCGGAGCACGGCCCCGGGGGTACGGACGTCGACGGCGCGGCCGCCAGCGTCTTCGCGGGAGTGCAGGTCTTCGGCGTCGGCGTCCTGGTGCTCGGTGTGCACCGCCGGCGACGGCACGTCATCGCCCTGGTCGGCGGATTCGCGGCGGGTGCGGGAGTCGTGTCGTTCGCGGTCGGCATGCCGTGGCTCGCCGCACTGATCATGTCGTGCGTCCTGCTGGCGGCCGGGGCGTTCATCGCCTTCACCGCGGTGTTCTCCTTCTGGCTGCTCAACGCGGTCTACGCGCTCGACGACGCCAAGGAGACCCGGGCCAGGCTCGCCGTCGCCGAGGAACGGCTGCGGTTCGGCCGGGATCTGCACGACGTGATGGGGCGGAACCTGGCGGTGATCGCGCTCAAGAGCGAGCTGGCCGTCCAGCTTTCCCGGCGCGGACGGCCCGAGGCGGTGGAGCAGATGATCGAGGTGCAGCGCATCGCCCAGGAGTCGCAGCGTGAGGTACGGGACGTCGTACGCGGCTACCGGGAGGCCGCCCTGGAGGTCGAACTGGCCGGCGCCCGGGGTGTGCTCTCGGCGGCCGGCATCGTCTCGGAGGTCACCGGCGAGACGGCCGGCCTGCCCGCCGAGGTGCAGTCGGCGCTCGGCTGGGTGGTGCGGGAGGCGACCACGAACGTGCTGCGGCACGGGGACGCGAAGAAGGTCACCGTGATGGTGCGGATGTCGGAGGGGCGTGTAGTGCTGACGGTGGAGAACGACGGGGTGGCGGAGCCGACCGGGAAAGACCCCGTGGCGGGCCCGGACGGCTCGGGCGGATCGGCCGGCTCTGGCGGCTCGGGCGGCTCTGGCCTTGCGGGGCTGCGGGAGCGGCTGTCCGCCGTGGACGGCACGCTGGAGGCGGGCATCGCGGGCAAGGGCGTGTTCCGGCTGACGGCCGAGGTGCCGCTGCCCGCCCCCGCGGCCGGGGCCGCGCTGGAGGTCGCGTCGTGACGGCGACCGTGCGCGTACTGCTCGCCGACGACGAGCACCTCATCCGCGGAGCGCTGGCGGCCCTGCTGTCCCTGGAGGACGACCTGGTCGTGGTCGCCGAGGCGGCCACCGGCCCGGAGGCGCTGGCGATGGCGCGGGCGCACGCGCCGGACGTCGCCGTACTGGATCTCCAGATGCCCGGCGCCGACGGTGTGAAGGTCGCCACATCCCTGCGGACCGAGCTGCCCGCCTGCCGGGTGCTGATCGTGACCAGTCACGGCCGCCCCGGGCACCTGAAGCGGGCGCTCGCGGCGGGGGTGCGCGGGTTCGTCCCCAAGACGACCAGCGCCCAGCGACTCGCCGAGCTGATCCGAACGGTCCACGCCGGAAACCGGTACGTCGACCCCGAGTTGGCCGCCGACGCGATCTCCGCCGGTGACTCGCCGCTGACCGCTCGCGAGGCCGAAGTGCTGGAGCACGCCGCCGACGGGGCGCCCGTCGCGGAGATCGCCGAGCGTGCCGCGCTCGCCGAGGGGACCGTACGGAACTACCTGTCGTCGGCCGCGAGCAAGCTGGGAGCGGAGAACCGGCACGCGGCGGTGCGGCTCGCGCGGGAGCGGGGTTGGGTATAGTGGATGGCGCGCCACGGCGACGTCCCCGACGAAGTCCACGACGAAGCCCGCGCGCAGTGCGAACGTAGCTCAGTTGGTAGAGCGCAACCTTGCCAAGGTTGAGGTCGCGAGTTCGAACCTCGTCGTTCGCTCCGTGTGAGAAGCCCCCGGCTCCGGATGAATCCGGCCGGGGGCTTCTTCGTGTTCGCTCGGCTCGCCCGGCTCACCTGACTCGCCTTGGCGTGCCTACGACCAGCTCAGGCCGGTCAGGCGCTCGTAGGCCTCCACGTACTTGGCGCGGGTGGCGTCCACGACCTGCTGCGGCAGCGCCGGCGGCGGCTGTTCGCTCCCGCGGTCCCAGCCGGACTCGGGCGAGGTCAGCCAGTCCCGCACGAACTGCTTGTCGTACGACGGCTGCGCGCGGCCCGGCTGCCACTGGTCGGCCGGCCAGAAGCGGGAGGAGTCCGGGGTGAGGACCTCGTCGGCGAGGACGAGGTCCTCACCGCTCCCGCCCGCGAAGCCGAACTCGAACTTCGTGTCCGCGAGGATGACGCCGCGGTCGCGGGCGATGTCGCGGGCGCGCGCGTACACGGCGAGGGTCGCCTGGCGCAGGGCGGCGGCGGTGTCGGCGCCGACCTGGCGGGCGACCTCCTCGTAGGAGACGTTCTCGTCGTGCTCGCCGACCTCGGCCTTGGTGGCCGGGGTGAAGATCGGGGCGGGCAGCTCCGAGCCGTCGATGAGGCCCTCGGGCAGGGCGAGGCCGCACACGGTGCGGGTCTCTTCGTACTCGGCGAGCCCCGAGCCGGTGAGGTAGCCGCGGGCCACGCACTCCACGGGGACCATCCGCAGCGACTTGCAGACCAGCGCGCGGCCCTCCCAGTCGGCGGGGGCGCCGTCGGGCAGCTCGGTGCTCAGGACGTGGTTCGGTGCCAGGTCGGCGAGCTGGTCGAACCACCACAGGGAGAGCTGGGTGAGGACGCGGCCCTTGTCGGGGATCTCGGTCGGCAGCACCCAGTCGTAGGCGGACATGCGGTCGCTGGCGACCATCACGAGGTCGCCCGCCTCGTTCCGGTACAGCTCGCGCACCTTGCCGGTGTGCAGATGCACCAGACCCGGAACCTGGATCGGCTCGGGCTTTTCGACGAATCCGGACACGGTTCCTCCCCGTGGTTCTGTCTAGTACGTCGATTGTCCCGTACGTCGGGAGGAGGGCGGCGAGCGGGGCAGTCGGTGTGCGGGGTCAGTCCCGTTTGCAGATGCGGTCCAGGAGGTTGGCGGTGGCGCGCTGGACGCGCGGGTCGACGTGGCCGGGGCGGTCCAGGGCGGGGGACCAGGCGAAGGTTCCGGAAGCGAAGACCCAGGCGCCGGACGGGGCCCGGTACAGCGACGTCTCCTGGTGGCGCCGGGCGCCGTCCACGTCGGTGTACGGGGAGTGGGCGAGCAGGACCCGCTCGTCGTGCCCGGGGAGCGCGGTGCGCGGGAAGTAGCGGTCGGCCTCGCCCGCCACCAGGTCCTCGATCGCGTCGCCCTCGTGCGCTCCGGTGGCCTCCCAGAGCCAGTGGCCGGCGTTGCGGACGATCATGGGGTGCGGTTCGGGGACGCGGCCGGCGTACTGGACGCCGAGCAGTTGCTGCTCGGCGCGGTCGATCTCCCGCCACAGCGCGGGCCGGCCGGGTCCCCTGCGTTTGCGGCAGGTCAGCAGGCGGTCGGGGGCGCCGGACGGGGAGGGCGCCAGCTCCACCTGCCAGTACATGGTGTTGGCGGAGAGGAAGACCAGGGACGTGCCCTGCTCGCGGGCGAGTTCCGCGGTGCGGCGCATGGCCGTGGACCAGTACTCGTCGTGGCCGGGGAAGACCAGGCCCCGGTAGCGGGCCGGGTCGATGCGGCCGGAGTGCAGGTCGCGGGCGTCGGCGTAGGCGAGGTCGTAGCCGTAGCGCTCGGCGAAGCGGATGAAGTCGTAGGCGTGGCCCACATGCAGGGGCAGGCCCGCGCCCGCGTACGGGCGGTCGAAGGAGACGGTCGTCGCGGCGTCCGCCTCGCCCAGCAGGCGGCCCTCCTCGTCCCAGGCGTGGTAGAGGCTGGCGCCGGTGCGGCCGTCCTCGGGATAGAGGTTGTACGCCTGCCAGGTGACGTCCGGCAGGAGGAGGAGCAGGTCGGCCGGGTGGCTGTCGCGGACCGTGAAGGGGACGTGGGAGCGGTAGCCGTCGGCGGTGGTGAGGACGGCCACGTACGCGCCGATGTTCCAGTACGTGGGGATCTGGAGCCGCCAGGACAGCCACCAGTGGTGACAGGAGACCGTGCGGTCGGCCGTGAGCGGCGGCGGCTGGACGATGCCGGACAGGCGGGGACTGGTGGTGATCTTGGCGGCGCCGTCACCGCCGTAGTGGCCGATCCGGTAGACGTCGACGCTGAACTCCTGCGGCGGATCGACGGTGACGTGGAAGTCGATCGCCTCGCCGGGCGCGGCGGCTCCGGTCGCGGTGAAGCCCTTGATCTGGCGGCGGACGTCGTCGGCGGCGCGGGGGCCGCCGCCGGTGCCGGGGTGCCCGTCCGGGTCCTGGCCGGTGGCGTCCTGGTCCGCGTACCAGGCGACCACCTGGCCGGTGTCTCCGAAGTACGTCTCACCGCCGCGCAGCCACGGGACGGGCCCCTGTCCGAAGGGGTCCGTCACGGCATGCGCGAGTGCTCCCGACTCCCAGCGGCGGATCTGCTCGGGCCCCATGGGACAGTCCCCTCCCTCGTGCCCCCGTGGTCGTGCGTATGACGAACGCCCTTGCCATGTGCGCGATCGGTCCCAGCACATCACATTTCGCACGCGCGCTGTCACTGTTCGTTGCGAAGTGGCCGAAAGTGGAATGGGAGGATCCGATTCCCTCCGGCGCGAGGGGTCAGACCAGGCGCACCGGCTTTTCCGGACGAACGCCGAGTTCGGTCATCCAGGTGCGCAGCGGGCCCGGGTCGCCGGTCTCGACGAGGCTGAGCACGCTGGGGGCCAGGTCCGCGGCGCGGGCGCCGTTGAACAGGAGCGACGGTCCGTCGAGCCAGTCCAGGCCCGGCGCCGCGCCCGCGGTGTCCATCGCCGCGCAGCACACCATCGCCGTGATGTGCGCGGTGAGGATCTCGCGGCCGGTGCGCGGGGGCTGCAACGGGAGGAGGGGAAGCGCCCGGTCGTCCCAGAGAGCGGCGTCCGGCCCGGCCGACGGTCCCGGGGCGGACGGGGCCCCGACGCCGGCGGGCCGCGCCCTCGCCTCCTCGCGGGCCAACTGCGCACTGAGCCCGGCGGCGAGAGCCGCGCCACGGTCCGTGGTACCGGCCAGGTCGTCCTCGTCCTCGTCGTCGGCAGACGCGTCGGCGTCGGCGGACTCGGGGGCGTCGGCGAGGGCGGGGGTGCGGTGGTCGGGGTGGTCTTCGCCGGGACGGGCCGCGTGGGCGAGGGTGCGGTGGTCGGCGGAGGCGTCTTGGTCGCCGTGCGACGGGTGCGGGGCGCCGGTGCCAGCGTCCGGGGCGCCAGTGCCGGCATCAGTGCCGCTCCCGGGCTCGGTCCCGGTTGCGGTCTCCGCCCCGGTCGGTGTCTCCGACCCGGGCCCGCTCCCGGCCTCTACTCCGGTCGGGATCCCAGACCCGGCCTTGGTCCCGGGCTCGGTGTCGGCATCGGCATCGGCATCGGCATCGGCATCGGCATCGGCATCGGTCCAGGCCCTATTGCCCGCCCCTGCCTCAATCCGCGTCCCCGTCTCTGTCCCCGTACCAGCACCAGCACCAGCACCAGCACCAGCCTCGGCTTCGGCTTCGGCTTCGGTCGTGGTCCCGGGAACAGTCGCCGGGGAAACGTCGGGCACCGCGGGGTCCGGGGTCGTGAGGTGGTCCAGGACGCGGGCCAGGGTCGGGCCGTCCGTGCCCGGTGCGGCGGTGCGGCGGACGCCCAGGGTGTCCAGGACGCGGTGCAGGCGGGCCGCGTCCGTGCGCCAGGTCCGGTCGACGACCTCCTCGGGGTACTCGTCCCAGCCCACCGGCGACCAGTCCGGACCGGCCTCGGCGGGCCCGCCGTGGAAGAGGCGCGCGGCGAGGAGCGAGACCGCCTCGTCCATCGACCCGGGCTCCTCCAGCAGGTCGCAGGCGGGACGCTCGCCCAGGCGGGAGGCGAAGCCCTCGGCCAGGCGGTCGCGGCGGGACAGCTCCGTGAGGGCGGCGACGACGCCCACGTCCAGCCGGGAGGGCCAGCGGCCCATCCGCCAGGCGGGCAGCGCCACCCGGGTCAGCAGCCGGTCCCAGCCCGCGTAGGCGAGCCCGACCTGCTCCTGCGCGACGATCCGCAGACCGTAGTCCACAGCCTGTGCACGCTCGGCGGCCGCCACCGCGACCCCGCGCTCCATCTCGGCCGCATGACCGCGACAACTGCGCAGCAGAAGCCGGGACACCCAGCCGAGGCCCGCGCACGCCACGCGGGACAGCGGGTCGCGCCGGCCCGCCGAGGCCACCGCCACGGCGGCGTCCAGGCCCCGTATGAAGCGCCGGGCGGCGGCTATGTCGGGGTGTGCCGAGGGTCCCGTACCGGCGACGACCGGGGCGAGGACGGCGCGCAGCTCGCCCACCCGCATCCACCACAGGAAGGGGGAGCCGATGACCAGGACGGGCGCGGCGGCACTCCGGCGCCGGGCGGGTCCGTCCAGGCCGGCCAGGTCGTCGTGCTTCTCCTCGGGCGGCGGGCCGTGGGCCGGATGGGTACGGTCCTCCAGCCAACTGTCGCAGTCCGGGGTGAGGGCTATCGCGGAGGGGGCGGGGACGTCGAGCCGGTCGGCCAGGTCGCGCACCATCCGGTAGAGGTCCGGCGCGGACTCCTCGGCGATCGTGACCGTGGGCGTCACGGCGGGCCGGGAGCGGGCCACGACCAGGGCGACTGCGGCGGCGGCCGGCAGCACGAGCAGCGCGAGGACGGCCACGGCCCAGCGCAGGACGTCCCAGCCCCCGCCCGCGAGGTGCCCGGTGGAACCGCCGACGAGAAGGATCACGGCGGCGGCAGCGGGCAGCAGGGCCACGGCCAGCGCACGGCTGCGGACGCGCAGCACCGCCAGCGCCCGGGAACGCGCGGCCTGCACACCCATCTCCACACCACCGATAGCGGTCACGGCGGACCTCACCCCCTCATCGCTGTCCTGCCTGTCCTGCCTGTCCTGCCTGCCCTGCCTGTCCTGTCTGCCCTGTCTGTCCTGGACCGTCCTGCTGTTTCTTCTGGTCTTCCGCTCTTGCTCACTCCCCCCACTGTGGCACCCGGCACTGACATCGCAATGCCGGTGGGCCAAGTGCCGGAACGCTTGCGCGGCACCATAGTTGGGGCCCTCGCGCCCGTCAGCCGTATGGCCCATCGGTCACTCGATGGAATGGCTTTGGGGAAAGGTGGAGACGGACAGCAAGGGTCAGGCCCCGGTTCCTGAGACGGAGCCGGGGCCTGTCGCGTTCGGTGCGGAACGGGTGTTCAGGGAGTCCAGGGAGTCAGAGGACCCCTTTGGTCACGCGCCCGCCGCCTGCGCCGCGATGTCGGTGCGGTGCTGCGAGCCGTCCAGGCCGATGCGGGCGACGGCCCGGTAGGCGCGGTCGCGCGCCTCGGTGAGGTCGGCACCGGTGGCCGTGACGGACAGGACGCGCCCACCGGCGCTGACCACGGCGTCGCCCTCGGCCCGGGTGCCGGCGTGCAGGACGTAGGCGTGCGGGGCGTCCTTGGCAGCCACCTCGTCGAGGCCGGTGATCGGGTCGCCGGTGCGCGGGGTGCCGGGGTAGTTGTGGGAGGCGACGACCACGGTGACGGCCGCCTCGTCGCTCCAGCGCAGCGGCTCGAGGTCGGCGAGGTTGCCGGTGGCGGCTGCCATCAGCAGGCCGGCCAGCGGGGTCTTCAGACGGGCCAGTACGACCTGGGTCTCGGGGTCGCCGAAACGGGCGTTGAACTCGATCACGCGCACCCCGCGCGAGGTGATCGCGAGACCGGCGTACAGCAGTCCGGAGAACGGGGTGCCGCGGCGGCGCATCTCGTCGACGGTCGGCTGGAGCACGCTCTGCACGACCTCGTCGACCAGCTTGGGGTCGGCCCAGGGCAGCGGCGAGTACGCGCCCATGCCGCCGGTGTTGGGGCCCTCGTCGCCGTCGAGGGCGCGCTTGAAGTCCTGGGCGGGCTGGAGGGGGCGCACGTTCTCGCCGTCGGTGACGGCGAAGAGGGAGACCTCGGGGCCGTCCAGAAACTCCTCGATGACCACGCGGTCGCAGGCTGCCGCGTGCGTCCGGGCCGCCTCGACGTCGTCGGTGACGACGACGCCCTTGCCGGCGGCCAGCCCGTCGTCCTTGACGACGTAGGGGGCACCGAAGGCGGCGAGGGCCGCGTCGACCTCGGCGGGGTTCGTGCAGACGTAGGAGCGGGCCGTGGGTACACCGGCGCCGGCCATGACGTCCTTGGCGAAGGCCTTGGAGCCCTCCAGCCGGGCGGCCTCGCCCGAGGGACCGAAGACCGGGATGCCCGCCTCGCGTACGGCGTCGGCGACCCCGGCGACCAGGGGCACCTCCGGGCCGACCACGACCAGCCCGGCGCCGAGCTCTGTGGCCAGCGCGGTGACGGCCGCGCCGTCGAGGGCGTCGACCTGGTGCAGTTCGGCGACCTCGGCGATACCGGCGTTGCCGGGTGCGCAGTGCAGCGCGGTGACGTCGGGGTCGAGGGACAGGGAACGGCACAGGGCGTGTTCGCGGGCGCCGCCGCCGATGACAAGGACCTTCACGGGGGTCAGCCTAATGGGAACGGGCCGATGCGCTTTGTGCGGGCTTCCGAAGGCCCGGGGCGCGGCGGCTTGTGGCTTTCTCCAGTACGAGCGGTACGAGCGGTACGGGCACTACGAGCAGCACGGGGGAAACGCCCCGCCCCGCGCTGCCCCCGCCCCGTCTACTCGTGCGCGATCTCCTCGACCACCGTCGCGCCCAGCTCCCGTACCAGCAGTTCCCTGCCGGAGAGGGCGGTCTCGTCGAGGTCCGGGTCGTCGTCCTCGGGGATGTCGTCCTCGGGGGAGACCGGGCGCGGCTCGGGCGCCGAGGGGCGAGGCGCGGGGGCGGTCTCCGGGGCCGGTGCGGACGGCGCGGAGGGCTGGGCGGCGGGCGCGGGCGTTGAGGGCCTCGGTGCGGGCGCACCGCCCCCGAAGCCGCCGCCTCCTCCACCACCGAAGCCGCCGCCGCCGGATCCGCCCTGGCCACCGGAGGGGCCGGCGGGCGGCGGGGGTGCCGAACCGCCGGAGGGGTCGACCACCGCGTCGATCTTCCACTGCACGTTGAACTGCTCGGCCAGGGCCTGCCGCAGCACGTCCTCGCTGCCACTGCTCACGAAGTTGTCGCGAGCCCCGGCGTTGACGAAGCCGATCTGGAGTGAGGTGCCGTCGAAGCCGGTCACCTGGGCGTTCTGGCTGAGCAGGATCCAGGTGAACCGGCGCCGGTTCTTGACCGCCTCCAGGATGTTGGGCCAGATCGTGCGGGGGTCGACCCCGGCGCCGCCCGGCGGTGGCGGCGGAGAGGCGGGTGCGGGGGCGGCAGCGGCCGGCGCGGGTGCCGGGGCAGCGGCCGGAGCCGCGGTGGGCCCGGGCGCGTCCGGCGTCCGGGGCTGTCCACCGCCCGCCGACGCCGCTGTGGGCCACCCGCCGGGCCGACGCCCGCCACCCGCGGGAGCCGCGGTCGGCCAGGCACCCGGCGCGGGCGCCGACGGAGGCGCCGCGGCGGGCGGCGCGCTCGGCGTGGGCGCGGCATCAGGCCGCACGCCGCTGGTGGGACTGCCGCTTTCGTCAGAGTCGGGGGCGAGACCGGGACGGGAACCGGCACCGGCAATCGCATCGGAGGACGGTCCACCCCCCTGCCCGCCCACCGGAACACCGCCACCGCCGCCAGCTCCGACACCGGCACCGGCATCGCCACCGGAATTCCGGACCGCCGCCCGGGCCGCGGCGGGCCCGCCACCCGACGGAACCGGGGCCGGAGCCGCGGCGGGCGGAACCGGAGCGGCCGCTGCCGCCGCACCCCCCGCCCCGGCATGCGCCTCGGGCCCGGGCACGTACCCCATGGCAGGCGCACCCGCGCCCGCCGAGAACTGCACCCCGCGCTCGATCCGGTCCAGGCGGGCCATCACCGAACGCTCGTCGCCGTACGCGGCGGGCAGCATCACGCGCGCGCAGATCAGCTCCATCTGAAGGCGCGGCGAGTGGGCGCCGCGCATCTCGGTGAGCCCCTCGTTGACGATGTCGGCGGCGCGGCTCAGCTCGGCGGCGCCGAAGGAGCGGGCCTGGGCCTGCATCCGCTCGACCACGTCGGCGGGGGCGTCGATGAGCCCCTTCTCCGCGGCGTCGGGAACGGCGGCGAGGATCACCAGGTCCCGGAGGCGCTCCAGCAGGTCGGTGACGAAGCGCCGCGGGTCGTTGCCGCCCTCGATGACCCGGTCCACGACCTCGAAGGCGGCCGAGCCGTCCCCCGAGACGAACGACTCGACGACGGAGTCGAGCAGCGAGCCGTCCGTGTAGCCGAGCAGAGAGGTCGTCATGTCGTACGTCACACCGTCGGCACCGGCGCCCGCGAGCAACTGGTCCATGACGGACATGGAGTCACGCACGGACCCCGCACCGGCCCGTACGACCAGCGGCAGCACACCCTCCTCGACCGCGATGCCCTCCCTGCCGCACACCTCGGCGAGGTAGTCGCGCAGGGTGCCGGGCGGCACGAGCCGGAAGGGGTAGTGGTGGGTCCGCGACCGGATGGTCCCGATGACCTTCTCGGGCTCGGTGGTCGCGAAGATGAACTTCAGATGCTCCGGGGGCTCCTCGACGACCTTCAGCAGGGCGTTGAAGCCCTGCGGGGAGACCATGTGGGCCTCGTCGATGATGTAGATCTTGTACCGGCTGGAGGCGGGCCCGAAGAACGCCTTCTCGCGCAGGTCACGGGCGTCGTCCACGCCACCGTGCGAAGCGGCGTCGATCTCGATGACGTCGATCGACCCCGGCCCGTTCCTGGCGAGGTCCTGGCACGACTGGCACTCGCCGCAGGGGGTCGGCGTGGGTCCCTGCTCGCAGTTCAGACACCGCGCCAGGATCCGGGCGCTGGTCGTCTTGCCGCAGCCGCGCGGACCGCTGAACAGGTACGCGTGATTGACCCGGTTGTTCCGCAGCGCCTGCTGCAGCGGGTCGGTGACATGCCCCTGCCCGATGACCTCGGCGAAGGACTCCGGGCGGTAACGGCGGTAGAGCGCGAGAGACGACACGCATACGAGGTTATAGGCGACCGCTGACAACCGGACCGCCCGCAAAGGAGACGCCCCCCACGCACCCGCCAGAGCCGACCTACCCTTGCTGCCTTCCGGCCCTGGGGGAGTTCAGTCAGATAGCGCCGCGTGAGGGGCTGGGCCACACGTTACCCGATGTCGGGCCCTCAGAACGAGTTCGCAAGCACTCCCCGGCGTCATGTAATGTTCTCGGCGGAGGATTCGCCTAGTGGCCTAGGGCGCACGCTTGGAAAGCGTGTTGGGGGCAACCCCTCACGAGTTCGAATCTCGTATCCTCCGCCAGTGCCTCACCGGGCACGATGTCGAAGGGCCTCCTGGAAACAGGGGGCCCTTCGACGTTGTCCCTGCCTCCTTGAGCATCGGATCGGTCACGTGCAGGTACCGCGCCCCGCATCCTGGCGGCGCCGCCCGGCTCCCAACCCATGATCAGGTCGATCGTGAGTCGGACGGTTATCGACCTGGACGACGACCTGGACGACGGCCTGGTCGCGGACGTGGCCAAAGCCCTCGGGACGAGAACCAAGAAGGAGACGGTCAACACCGCTCTTCGCGAGGTGCTGGAGAGTCGGCGTCGCGCCCTGGCTCTCGCCCGGCTGCGAGCCGCGCCGGGGACGGCGCATTCGATCTGGAGCTGTTCGAGAACAAGGGGAACTACCGCTGGTGAACGCGGCCCAGTACGGCTGGGACCAGGCGGCAGCCGTCGGGCTCATCGCCGCCTGCCCGATCACCGAGCTCGAGTTCTTCTACAGCGCCCGGTCGGCCGCCGACAGGGCGCGCGGCATCGAGGACATGCGACTGATCTTCGGTTGGGTTCCCGTCGACGACCGGGCCTACGACCGCGCCTGGCAGGACCAGGAAGCTCTCCGAACAGGGAAGGCATAGCAGTGCGGGTGCGGTGGATCTCGTCGTCGCCGCGACCGGCCGAGTTGCAAGGGCTCACCTCACCCTCCTGCACCGCGACCACGACTTCGCCTGCATCGCGGCAGTGACCGGCCAGGCTCTCCAGTGGCCAAGTTCGCGGTGGGGCCCTTGGGACTGCCTCTCTCACGAGATGCGGTTGGCCAATCCCGTAGCGGTCGGTGTTTGGACAGTCTGTCCCGGCGACGTTGACGGTTTCCGGTCAAGCGTCACGTCGACGGCCGGGTGAGTTTGAGGGCCACGGCGTCGAGGACCCATTCCAGGCCGGTCTCGAACGATGTCTCGGCGTCCACGTCCGTGCCGTCGTACACGGCCTTGGCCAGCGCCGGGAAGCGGCCAGTGGCCAGCATCCTCGTCACATGCGGTCCGGAGGCCCGCTGCCACTCGTGCTTGGACAAGCCTGTGGCGCGCTCGGCCCGCAGATTCGCGATCTCGCGCCTGATCGCGCCGATGAAGTAGGCGCTGACAGTCTCCACCGCGCGCATGACGGTGTCGACGTCGGCGAGGCCGTCGAAGGCGGTCAGCGTGGCCTCGGTCACGGCAAGGCCGTTCGGACCCATGGCCGGGCGGCCGCCGAGCAGGTCGGCCAGCCATTCGTGACGGAGAGAGGCCTGCCTGGTGCGCCGGGCGAGGGTGCGCGACGCCTCCCGCCAGTCACCGGGCTGCTCCTCGGGGCGGATCTCGGCCTGGACCACGTCCACCATGAGGTCGAACAGCTCCTCCTTGGTGGAGATGTATCTGTACAGCCGCATCGGGCCGGCGTCCAGGCGGGCCGCGACCTTGCGCACCGACACCGCGGCAAGACCGCCTTCGTCGGCCAGTGCGATGGCGGCCTCGACGATCCGCTCCCGGTCGAGCGGCACGGGTTGAGTCGGCGGCTCCGGCCGGTCCCACACAGTCATAGGGATACCGTACCGTTGCGATACATCGTATTCATGCAATACGGTGTATCGACATGAGACATCGCATCGCAGTGGTCGGGGGCGGTCCCGCCGGCCTTGCCTTCGCCCGCGTCCTGCACCGTCATGGTCACCCGGTCACCGTCCTCGAACGCGATGCCGCCCGTGACGCCCGCCCCCCGGGCGGTGTCCTGGACCTGCACGAAGGGCTGGGGCAGCTCGCGCTGGACAAGGCGGGGCTGCTGGCGGAGTTCCGGGCGCTGTCCCGTCCCGAGGGGCAGGCCATGCGCATCCTGGACACGGACGGGACCGTCCTGCGCGACTGGCAACCCGACCCGGACGACCGGGCCAATCCCGAGATCGACCGCGGGCAGCTCCGTGACCTGCTGCTCGGCCCTCTCGACGTCCAGTGGGGTCGGGGCGTGACGCAGGTGGTGCCGGGGACCCGGGATGGCGTACTGGTCCACTTCGCGGACGGGCGGCAGGAGGCGTTCGACCTCGTGGTCGGCGCGGACGGCGCCTGGTCCCGGATCCGCCCGGCGGTCTCCTCGGCGACACCGCAGTACACCGGCGTCACCCATGTCGAGACCTCCCTCGACGACGTCGACACCCGCCACCCCGACCTCGCCCGGCTGATCGGCGACGGTTCCATGGCCGTGTACGGCGTGAACCGGGGTCTCGTCGCCCAGCGCAACAGCGGCGGCCACGTCAAGGTGTACGCCAAGTTCCGCGCGCCGCTGGACTGGCACACGAACCTGGACCTGGCCGACGTCGAGGCCGTGCGCTCGAGCCTGCTGGCTCTGTTCGACGGCTGGGCCGATCCCGTCCTCAACCTCCTCCGCCACGGCACCGCTTTCGTACACCGCCCGCTCTACGTACTGCCCGTGTCCCACACCTGGACCCACGTCTTCGGGGTGACGCTACTGGGCGACGCCGCCCATCTGATGCCCCCCTTGGGGGCGGGCGCGAACCTCGCGATGCTGGAAGGGGCCGAACTCGCCGAGTCCATCGCCACCGGCCCCGAGGATCTGGACGAAACCGTCCGCGCCTTCGAGGAACAGATGTGGGCACGGGCCGGCAAGTGGGCGAAGATCACGACGGCCGGCCTGGAACGCCTCGTGAGTCCGGACCCCGCCGAAGCCCTCGCCCTCTTCGACCAGGTCCAGCCGTCCTGACCGCCGAGCGCGAGAACACTGGCAGGCGCCCCTCCAGGACGCCCCTGACCGACACCGCCCCCACGAGCGAACGGTCCTTGCGCACCCGCAGTCGATCCTGCCGCTGCGCCTGGTCAAGGCGGGTGTGGGGCGCGGTCTCCGAGGTGCGCGGCGTGGGGGGCGCCGGATGTCTGGGGTCGCGCTGTGAATGACGGGGCGGGGCGGGGCGGTCCGCCCGCTGCCGCTCGGTCCGTGTCCGTGTCTGCGTCTGTCTTCGTGTCCGTGTCCGTGGCGGACGGGCTTCAGGTGAGCAGGGAACCGCCTCGGCGCGCATGGCGGAAGAGCAGCCGGTAGCCGGCCAGGCCCAGTGCGAGCCAGCACAGTCCGGCGAGTGCGGCGCGTCCGGCCGCGTACGCCGTCGGGCCGAGTCCCGCGCCCGCCTCGAGCAGATGCAGGGCGGACAGTCCATGGGTGGCCGGAAGCGTCTGGGCGACGGCCTGGACCGGGCCCGGCCAGAAGTGCACCGGGGTGATCGCGCCGCAGAGCACCGTGGTGGCCATCGTGCCGAGCGAACCGATCATGTTGTTGGCCAAGGGGACCAGCAGGGTGACGGCGCCCATCACCAGCGCCACGCAGTACGTCGCGAGCGTGGTCAGCAGCACCAGCAGCACGGCCAGGGGCACCTGCGCCGGCGTCCACGAGGTCCCGAAGAGCGGCGACAGGGTGAACAGCACGATCGAGCTGCTCACCACGCCGGACAGCGGCCAGCACAGGCTGCGTCCCCAGAAGAAGCAGCCGGGCTCGACGGGCGACGCGGCGAGCAGCGGCAGCGTTCCCAGCAGGATGTCGCGTACCGCCGTGGAGGCGCCCTGCATCGCCTGGAGCACACCGACCAGCAGCGAGGCGCCGATCACGACGTGCACCACGTACGCGGGGTCGCCCACGAGCGTGGCCAGTTGGCTGAAGAACAGCACCTGGCACAGCAGCCGCACCAGCCAGCCGCCGAGCCAGGTCCGCCAGGTGTAGAAGGACTTGAAGTCCTCGGTGGTCACCACGATGCCCTGGCGGACCGCGCCCGCGGCGGCGACGAGACGGCCCGTCGGCGTCCCGCCGCCGCCTCCCCCGTGTGGTCGGATGCCGGTCACATGTCACCGGCCAGCGTGCCCAGTTCCCGCGCCCGGCGCAGGAACCGCGTCAGGACCACCGCGCCGACCGCCAGCATCAGTACACCGAGCAGCAGCATCGCCCCCAGGCGTGGCAGGGCGTACGGCACCGGCGCCGGGTCGGCCGCGTCCCGCAGCAGCTCCGCCGCCCACGCCAGGTAACTCAGCCGGCTGACCGCTTCCAGCGGGCCGGGCAGCTTCGACGCGGGGACCAGCACACCGCTCAGCAGCAGGACCGGGTAGACCATCGCGTTGCCCAGGGCGAAGGCGCCCGGCCGGGTCACGAACAGCGCCGTGACGACGGTCGCGGCCGCCGCCGCACCCGCCGCCGCCAGCGTCAGGGCGGCCATGAACACCACCGGGTGCGGCATCGGCATCCAGTAGCCGAAGACGCCTCCGGCCACCAGCAGCACCAGGCCGAAGGCGGGCAGGGTCAGCAGCATGACGCCGCAGAGCCGACCGAAGACCAGCAGCGGGAAGGAGGCGGGGGCGGCGACCAGCGCCTCCATCCGGCCGTCCTCCTTGTCCTCGTAGACCAGGTCGGTGGAGAAGATCAACGAGCAGGTCCACATCGTCATCAGGGTGGGCGCGACGACGGCATACGTGCTGAGGTCGCCCCGGCCGCTGAACTCCATCACCGACATCAGCACCAGCGTCTGGAACGGCGCGATGTTCAGCGCGTCGTAGGTGCTGGTGTCCCGCCGCATGGCCACCCACTGGAAGCGCACCCCGGCCACGAAGCCGGACCGGGCAGCCTCCAGGGTGACGGTCACCGGCCGACCGCCATGCCCCGGCGGCGGCCGATGAGGTGGAGATACGCCTCCTCCAGCAAGGGCCGGTTGCGCGCGATGTCGGTGACGCCCTCCTGGACCAGCAGCAGCATCACGGCGCGTGTCGCCTCGGGCGTCTCGGTCTCGATCCGGGTGACGTCCTGTTCGACCGCGGTCACCGCCGCCACTCCGGGCAGCGTCCCGACCCGCTCCCGCAGCGGATCGGGCAGCCCGCGGGCGTCCAACCGCTCGTAGGAGGTGACGAGTTCACCCACTGTCTCGGGGCTCGCGGTCAGGGTCAGCTTCCCGTTGTCGAGGAACGAGACACGGTCGCTGAGGGCGGCGGCCTCCGCCATGTCGTGCGTGGTCATCAGGACGGTGTGCCCGCCGGACCGCAACTCCCGTACCAGGGCACGGAAGTCGTGGGCGGCGACCGGGTCCATGCCCACGGTCGGCTCGTCCAGGATCAGCACGCCGGGGGCGCAGACCAGACCGCGCGCCAGGTGCAGTCGCTGCTTCATGCCCCGCGAATAGCCCTGGACCCGCTCGTCGGCCCGGTCGGCGAGCCCCACCCGCTCCAGCAACTGGTCCACCCGGTCACGGCGGACGCCGCGCCGCAGCCCGTACAGCGAGGCCCACAGGTCCAGGTTCTGCCGGGCGGTGAGCCGCGGGTACAGGCCGCGATCGCCGCCGAAGACGATCCCGATCAGCCGCTTGACCTCCCCCGCCTGCCGGACGACATCCCGCCCGAGCACGGCGACGCTGCCGGACGAGGGCAGCAGCACCGTGGACAGGATCCGGCACAGCGTCGTCTTGCCCGCACCGTTCGGACCGAGCAGCCCGTGCACCTCGCCGTGCGCGACGGTCAGGTTCACGGTGTCGAGCGCGCACAGGTCCTCCGACCGCCCCTTGCGCGGATACCGCCGGGAAAGCTCCCGGATCTCGATGGCGTTCGCGTTCGCGTTCGCGTTCCCGGTCACCGGGCGCCCCCGTGCGCGCCGGTCGGCAGGTCCAGCACCATGATGTGCGACACCGGTCCGTCGTCGGCCTGCCGCCAGTGACCGACCTGGCGGTAGCCCCAGGCGGCATAGGCGGCCCGTGCGGGGGCCGCCTCCGCCTCGGACCGGACGGCCAGCGTGACGCGCTCGACGCCCAGGCCCTCCCGGAGCCGGTCGTGAACACGGGCCGCGACACCCTGCCTGCGCCAGTCGGGGCGTACGCCCAACTCGACGACGGCCAGCGTGCGCTCACCGGTCTCCGACGCGAACTCCGCGGTTGTCTCCTCGTCCATCGCCTTCCACCAGCCGGTGTCCGACGGCAGCGGATAGCCGAAGGCGTAGCCCACGGGAGCGTCGCCGCAGCGGGCCACGACGAGCCGGGCCCGCGGGAGGAGGATCTCCTGCGCGAACCGGTCCAGGAACTCGGCGATCTCCTTCGGGCCCTCGCGGTAGGGCGGTTCGACCCAGATCTCCTTGTACATCGGCAACACGAGATCGAGGTGCACGGCACACTCCAGCCCGTCCCACCGCTCCACCGTGATCGCCGGCTCTCCCGCCATCCCGCTCCCCCTCCCGTCCACTGCCACCAGCCGGTTCTTTACTGCGCCTCTTTACGGCGTCCCGCTAAGTCGTCGGTTCAGGACCGGCCCGGCCCAACGGGGACGGACCTGCCAGACCGCTCACCGATACGCAGCCCGCCCTTGATACCGACGGCGGCCTTGGGGGTGGTGGTGGCTGGGTGCGGGGTGGCGCGGCGACGGGTGCCGATGCCGGGGCCGACCTTCAGCGTGGCGGGGCGGGGGGCGGGCCTGCGGGTGCCGATGCTCGGGGCATTGCCTTTCAGCGTGGCGGGGCGACGGACAGGCGCGCGGGTGCCGATGCTGGGACCGTTTTTGGCGGTGGCGAGGTGGCGGACAGCCCTGCGGGTACCGACGCTCGGCCCGGTCTTCAACATGGCGGGACGCCGCACAAGCCTGCGGGTGCCGATGCTGGGGCCACCCTTCAGCGTGGCGGGGCGACGGACAGGCGTGCGGTTGTCGACGCTGGGACCGTTTTTGGCGGTGGCGAGGTGGCGGACAGCCCTGCGGGAGCCGACGCTCGGGCCGCCGCCCTTCAGCGTGGCGGGACGCCGCACAGGCCTGCGTGTGCCTACGGCCGGGCCGCTCTTCAGCGTGGCGGGACGCCGCACAGCCCTGCGGTTGTCGATGGTCGGGCCGCCCTTCAACGTGGTGGGGTCGAGGGCGGGTGTGTCCAGGGCAGGGAGCGTGGTGGCCGGGGCCGGGGTCATGAGCGTGATCATGTGTGCGGTCCTTTCGATTTCGACGTCGAAGCGGTTCCAGCACTGCGGCGGACGGGGCAGAGGTGGACGGCCGGGCCGGTTTCCCCTGGCAGCGACGGGGACGGCGGGACGTCCGGCAACCCTGCGCCTCGTTGCCTGCGCCACCCTTCTCGGTGACGGCTCACGCATCGTGCACCGACGGCACGCGGTCGGGAACCCGGAACGTTATAGGGCGCGCCCAGCCACGCCCGCTCCCGCCCGCTACCGCTCGATCCGTATCCGTCGCGTCTCGCTCACCTGGTCGATCTCCGACACCCGGACCGTCGTCTTCATCGTCCAGACGCCGGGGAGCGGGAGGGTGAGGGTGTTGGCGCTCCAGTAGCCGCCCCGGTCGACGAGTTCCGCCTCGATGGGGCCCACGTCCTTGTCGGGCAGGGTGAAGGAGAGACGCAGTTCGGGTACGGCGGCCAGGCTGCCGTCGGGGCCGAAGACGACGGCCTGTACCGCGTTGTCACCGGTACGGCCGGGGTCCAGGGTGATCTGGACCGTGCCGCGGCCGGAGGTGCCGACCTCGAAGGGGATCGTGGTGACCGACGCGGGCAGCACTCCGCCCGCCGGAGCGGCCCGCGCCGCCTCGTCCGCCGCCCGGCCGGGCGGGGTGCTGGTCAGCACGGTCGTGACCACGAGGACGACGGCGGCGACGGCTGCCTCGACCAGGACGGAACGGCGCAACCCGCGCCGGAGGGCTGCCCCGGCGGCGGGCGGATCCGACACGGGCAGATCCGGTTCGGACGGTGCCGGCGCCGGGGCGGGTGGGCCGTCGGCCGACACCGACACCGACACCGGCACGGGCTCCGGGGACCGCTCGCGCGCACTGTCCCGGTCCCGGTCCCGTTCCCGAACGCGCGTCTCCGCCGTCACCAGCGCCGCCGTCCACCTCCGGGACACCGCCGCCGCGGCCAGCAGTACGGCCACCAAGGCCAACTTGACCAGCAGCAGCCTGCCGTACGTCGATCCGGTGAGCGCCTGCCAGGAGCCGAGGCCGCGCCAGGACTGGTAGACGCCGGTGACGACCAGGACGGTCACGGAGGCGAAGGCGATCCGGGAGAAGCGGGCGACCGTGGCCGCGTCCGGGGTGGAGCGCAGGGTGGCCAGCAGGGCCACGAGACCGCCGAGCCAGACCGCGGTGGCCAGCAGATGCAGCACGGCGGACGTCATCGCGACCGGCACCTGTATCCCGGCCGAGGCGTGCTCGGCGGCGGCCCAGGTCAGGGCGAGGCCGACCGCCAGTACGGCGCCCACCGCGGCGAGGAGGAGCGGGGTGCGCGCCCGGTCACGGTCCACCCGGGCCGCACGTACCAGGAACAGCGCGACCGGCGCGAGCAGTGCCAGTCTGACCAGCAGCAGGATGCCGGGGCGGGTCGTGAGGGTGTCGCCCAGCGCGCCCGCGTCCAGGGCCGCCGACGGTCCCGTCCCCGCCTCGTACGGGGCACGCAGCACCAGCAGGGCGACGGTGGCCCCCAGCAGGGTCCACCAGCCCGCGACCAGCGGCCGGCGCAGCGCGACGGGGTCCGGCGGGCGGCACAGGGCGACGAAGGCGGCGATGCCGATGAGCAGGGCCGCGGCGAGGTAGGAGAGATAGCGGGCGATCTTGTGGAGGGCCGCGGTCAGCGGGTCCTCCGTAGGACCGGGGTCCACGGGCACGGCCGTCTGCGACGGCTTGCCCACGGAGAAGGTGAAGGCGCCCGAGACGGGGTGGCTGTCGGCCGACACCACCCGCCAGGCCACCGTGTACGTGCCCTCGTCCAGCCCGCCCGGCAGCGCGACCCGGGCCGTGTCGGACCGTCCGTCCGCGCGCCCGGCCTCCTCCGTGTGGACCCGGTGGCCGCCGGGGTCCAGGACGCGGAAGGAGTCGTCGCGCAGGCCGACGGACTCGCTGAACGTCAGGGTGACGTGGCGGGGGGCCCGCTGGAGGACGGTTCCGTCCTCGGGGTCGGTGGAGCTGAGGGCGGCGTGGGCGGACGCCGGTCCCGTGCCGCCGAGGAGGAGCAGGACCAGCACGGTGCCCAGCAGCACCAGCCGCTGAACTCCCCGCCGGTCCCGGTCCCGCCCCCGCCCTCGCTGCCGGTCCCGTTCACCCCCTCGCTCCCGGGCTCCAGCGCGCGCACCGCCACCACACCTCACGTCGCATCTCCGTCGTCGGGACCCACTGCCTCGGGGATACGTACGGACGCGGGGGCCGCCCCGCTCACCCGCGCGCCCGGCGGCTCCTCACCACGACGGGCGTGCCGTCACCCCGCCGTCCACCACCAGGTCGTGGCCGGTGACCCAGGACGCCAGCCGCGAGGCGAGGAACACGCACGCGTCGCCCACGTCCTCCGGGCGCCCGAGCCGTCCCGTCGGCGCCGCCCGCCGCCACCGCCGTACCCCCTCCGGCCAGGCCTCGGCGAGCCCCTCCCGGTCGACGAGGCCGGGCGAGACGGAGTTGACCCGGACACCCCACGGGCCGTACTCCAGGGCCGCCGACCGGGCGTGCATCACGACCGCCGCCTTGGAGGCGCTGTAGTGCGCGTGGGCGGGAGCGGGGGCGCCCGCCTCGATCGAGGCGATGTGCGTGACCGTGCCACCGCCGTCCTGGGCCCGCATGATCCCGGCGGCGGCCTGCGTGCACGCGAAGACGCCGGTGAGGTTGGTGTCCACCACCGCCCGCCACTCCGCCGCCGTCATGCCGGGCAGCTCCCGCAGCGGCTGCACGCCCGCGTTGTTGACCAGCGCCGTGAGCCGTCCGCCGCCCCAGTCGGCGGCCTGCTCGACCAGGCCCCGGCAGGCGTCCTCGTCGGTGAGGTCGGCCCGTAGGACCGTGGCTCTTCCCCCGCGCTCCCGGACGCGTTCAGCCACCTCCCGCGCCGCCGCCACCGCCGTACGGCAGTGCAGCGCGACCGCCGCGCCCTCCTCGGCGAACCGCAGGGCGATCCCCCGGCCGATGCCGCCGCCCGCGCCGGTGACCAGGGCGACCTGACCTTCGAGGAGGCGGGTGGGCGGGCTCATTGGCGGGGGCGAGGGCGGGGGCGGGGTCATGGACGGCACAGTTCCACGATCCGCGCGGCCTCGGCCGGGTAGCGCGCCGTGAGGTCGGCGGCGGCGCCGTGCTCGTAGTCCCCGTAGGTGAATCCGGGTGCCATCGTGCAGCCGAAGAACGACCACGCGCCGCCCTCGGCCACCCGGCCGCCCATCCAGGTCCCGGCCGGCACGGTGAACTGCACGTGCTGCCCGCCGAGGACGTCCGGTCCCAGCACGGCCGTACGCGCGCCGCCGTCCGGGGCGAGGAGCAGCAGCTCCAGCGGGTCGCCGAGGTAGAAGTGCCAGACCTCGTCGGTGGGCAGCCGGTGCAGGGCGGAGAAGTCGCCCGGGCGGGCGGTGAGCAGGGCGACGACGGCCGAGCCCGCCGGGCGTCCGTCCGGGCGCTCGGGGCCCGCCCAGGTACGTCTGAACAGGCCTCCCTCACGGGGGATGGGCTCCAGCCCGTAGTGCGTGATCAGGTCCTCGGCGGTCGGCGGGGAAGTCACCCGGCGAACGCTACCTCCCGGCGGAGGAACGCGAGTTGCGCCTTCTTCTCCGGCAGGTGCACGTCCGGCAGGTCGACCTCGGGCAGGACGACCGCCGGTCCGGCGGTGAAGCCCTGCTTGAGGAAGCGGGCGATCGCCTTCTCGTTGTCCACGTCCGGGTCGACCACGATCCGCGTCCGGTCCAGGCCCAGCAGGACGTACGCCATGAGGGCCGCCGCCAGCGCGGCCGTCCAGCCGGGCCGCGCGCCCCCGGTTCCTGCGGGGGCGAGCAGCAGGTGGACGCCGATGTCGCCGGGTTCGACGTCGTAGCACTCGCTCACCCGGTCGGCCCCCGGGTCGTAGGTCTGGAGCAGGGCGACCGGCTCGCCGTCCTTGACGACCAGGAAGGCGTGGTGGGTGTCGAGCGTGTCCATGTGGGCGTAGATCCCGGCAACCTGATCCCGTGTCAGTCCGTTCATGCCCCAGAAGGCGGCCCGCTCCTCGCTCACCCAGCGATGGATCACCGCCGCGTCCGTGGCGGCGTCGAGGGCGAGGACGCGGACGGTGCCGAAGCCCTCGAGGTACTGCTCGTGGACGGGGGCGCGGTCGGCGTACGGGGGCGTGTGCCGGTCAGACATCGGATTCCTTCGTGAGCCGGGTGAAGTCGGTGATCACCGGGACGAGTTCGCCGTCGAGCCACAGGGGCTGCTGGTCGCGGTGGTGGGGTGAGCCCGGGACGCCCGAGGCGCCGTGCGGCACCACCCAGCGGCTGTTCGCGCGGTCGGCCAGGTCCCAGACGTACCGGGCGGCCGGCCCGCGTGCGGCGCGGTCGGTGAGGCCGGGCACGGCGGAGGTGCACAGCACGCAGTCGTGGTCGCCGGAGAGGCCGGGCTCCGCCGCGCGGGAGCCGCTGTCCGGCAGCGCCCGCCAGGGGGCCAGGCGGTGCGTGTCCCCCCACGTGCCGACGGGCGGTCGCGCGGCGACCTCCTCCAGCGCGGCGCGGACCGTCGCGGCGCGGTCGATGCCGTAGAGGTGCTCCGCGCGCAGCAGGTGCTCCAGGGCGTGGCCGACGCGCGGTACGAGCGCCAGCCACGGCAGCAGCACCTCGGGGTACGCGGGCGGCACGGACGCCGCGGCGAGGACAGGGTGCGCCGCGAGACCGCGTACGACCGCTGCGCGCACGGCCGCGTACACCGCCGCGTCGGTGCTGTCGGCGTCCATGCGCCGGTCCCAGGCGAGAAGGCGGTCGCGGAGGGCGGCGGCCCCGGGGGTCAGGTCGGTCCGGTCGGTCCGGTCGGTCCGGTCGGTGAGGTCGGTCAGGTCGGTCAGGTCGGTCAGGTCGGTCAGGTCGGTCAGGGCCGTGAGGTGGTCCAGCAGGGGGCCCGCCGAACCGAGGTGGGTGTCCGTGTGGATCGCGGGCATGTCCGCCGCCGACCAGCGCTCCTTCTCCGCGAGCAGGGCGGCGATGCGGTCGGCGCGGTGCGGCGGGGCGAACTCGACGCCGAGCGGGGTGGCCGGGCCGCGCTGGTTTGCCATCACGGCGACGCCTGCGGTGAGTCCGGCGCGGGGCGGGGTGTGCCAGCCGGTCCACTCGTGGCCGCGTTCCCAGGCGGGCACCGGGCGCAGGCCGTTGGCGGCGGGGCGCACGGGTACGCGCCCCGCGACCCGGTGCAGCAGCCCGCCCTCGGTGTCGGCGGCCTGCACGACGTTGACCGGCTCGGCCCACGCGTCCAGGGCGCGGTCCACGTCGGCGACCCGGCGGGCCCGCAGCAGCGGCAGCAGGGCGCCGAAGCCGAGGTCGGCGGTGACGCGGGGCGGGTAGCGCAGGCTGAGGGCGGCCGGGGTGCCGTCGTCGAGGCCCTCGGGACCGCCGGCGATCACCGGGCCCCGGTCGGTCTCGATGACCTCGACCTCGACGATCTCCTCCCCCGAGTTACCCAGACCCTCCGAGTCCCCCGCGACCCGGATCAGCTCCGTGTGCCGGGCCGCGCGGTGCCAGGTGCCGTCGGGGCCGAGCGCCTCCACACCGGCGCCGGTGCGGCGCAGTCGTTCGCGGTACAGGTCCTGGTAGTCGGCCATGGCGTTGGTGATGGCCCAGGCGACCGTGCCGGTGTGGCCGAAGTGGGCGACGCCGGGAACGCCGGGCACGGCGAGGCCGACGACGTCGAACTCCGGGCAGGACAGGTGGATCTGCTGGTAGACGCCGGGGTCCTCGATGAAGCGGTGCGGGTCGCCCGCGATGACCGCGTGTCCGGTCGTGGTCCGCTCGCCGCTCACCAGCCAGCCGTTGCTGCCCGCCGTGCCGGGGCCGTCGGCGGCGAAGAGGGCGACGGCCTCCGGGCCGAGGTGCGCGGTGATGTGCTCGCGCCAGAGCTTGGCGGGGAAGCCCGCGAAGAGGATGTGCGTGGCGAGCCAGACACCGAGCGGGGTCCAGGGCTCCCAGCGGCCGGGGGCGAGGCCGGTGCGCGCGAACTCGGGGGCGGGTCCACCGTCTCCCGGCCCTTGGACCGGCCCCTCGGTCGGCCCGTCGACCGGCCCGTCGACCGGCACCTCGGTCGGCACCTCGGCCAGCACCTCGTTCACGCCGTCGACGTACGCCCGTACCCAGGCGGCCGTCTCCGGGTCCTTCTCCTCCAGGGCGGTGAAGCAGCGGCGTGCGGTGTCCGCGAGCCGGGCGCGGCGGGCGAGGCGGTCCCAGGACAGGGCCCCGGGTCCGAGGAAGGACGCGGAGGTGCCCTGGGCGCGGTGCCGCTCGACCTCCAGTTGCCAGGCGCGGTCGCGGGCGGTCACCCGGCCCTGGGCGCGGGCGAGTTCGTGCGGGGTGTCCGCGCGCAGGTGCGGGATCCCCCAGGCGTCGCGGTAGGTCTCGGCGCTCACCCCTGTGCCTCCACTTTCCTTTAGGTTAGGCTCACCTAAGTTCTTGTACGTGGTGGCCGAATAGTACGTGAAGGGTGAAGAAATCATGGGGCAGGGGCGGGGTTGGGAGGGCGCGGTCCTCAAGCTGATGCGCGCGAAGGACTTCGAGTTCACCGTGACGCACACCGAGGACGTGACGCCGCACTACCGGCGGCTACGCCTGAGCGACGGCGGCATGCTGGCGGCGACCGGCGTCCACCCCACGATGTGGGTGCGGCTGTGGTTCGACAACGCGGGCAAGCCGCACCAGCGGGGGTACACGCTGGTCGACCCGGACCCGGCGGCCGGCACCTTCGGCATGGAGTTCGCCCTGCACGAGGGGTGCGCGAGCGAGTGGGCGCGGGCGGCGAAGCCGGGCGACACCATCGAGGCGACGGTCCAGGGCACCGGCTTCGAGGTGCCCGAGCCCCCGCCCTCCCGTGTCTTCGCGATCGCGGACCCGGCGTCCCTGCCCGCCCTCAACTCCCTCCTCGACGCGCTGGGGCCGGTGCCGGCGACCATCTGGTTCGAGGGCGGCACGGACGAGGGGCTGCCCTTCCGCACCGTCCCCGAGCGGCACGAGGTCCACGCGGTTCCGCGCCGGGACGCGGGTGCGCAGTTGGTCGCGCGGGTGAAGGAGGCGCTGCCGGAGCTGCTGCGGTCCACGTCCGAGCCGTTCGTGTGGATCGCCTGCGACACGGCGACCACGCGGGCGCTGGCCTCGTACGTCCGCAAGGAGCTGGGCGTTCCCAAGCAGCGGGTGAACGCGCTGGGGTACTGGCGCGCGAGCTGAGCCCTTACGCGCGATCATCTTGACCATGGACGTCACACTTCACCTCGCCCAGGACCCCGAGGCCGACGAGCTGCTCGGGCGCAGTCCGCTCGCCGCGCTGGTCGGCATGCTGCTCGACCAGCAAGTGCCCATGGAGTGGGCGTTCAAGGGGCCGTCGACCATCGCCCGGCGCATGGGGGCGGAGGACCTGGACGCGCACGACATCGCCGCGTACGACCCGGAGGCGTTCGCCGCACTGCTGTCCGACAAGCCGGCCGTGCACCGCTATCCCGGCTCGATGGCGGGCCGCGTCCAGCAGTTGTGCCGGTACCTCGTCGAGACGTACGACGGTGACGCCGAGGTCGTCTGGCGGGGCGTCTCCACCGGCAAGGAGCTGCTGAAGCGGCTCCAGGAACTGCCGGGCTTCGGCAAGCAGAAGGCCCAGATCTTCCTCGCCCTGCTGGCAAGCAGCTCGACGTCCGTCCCGAGGGGTGGCGCGAGGCCGCGGGCGCGTACGGCGAACCCGACTCCTTCCGGTCCGTCGCGGACATCACGGGGCCGGAGTCCCTGACCAAGGTGCGCGCCCACAAGCAGGAGATGAAGGCCGCGGCGAAGGCCGCCTCCGGCAAGTAGGCGGCCCCCGGTCCGCGGCGGCGCCGGCCCCGCGCGCCCGCACCCCGCACCCCGCACCCCGCACCCCGCACCCCGCACCCGCGTCAGCCCCGTGGACCGTCTCCGGTGGCGGGCGCGTCGCGGGTGCTCGCAGCATGGGGCATGACCGAACCACCTGGCGGGTCCCCCGGAGGGGCGGCGTACGACGACCGCGGTGTGCACGCCCGGCACGGGACGCACACACCGGCCGCCGGACGGCAGGAGCCCGAGCCCGAGCCGGCCTTCGAGGGGCCGCTGCACCTGCTGTCCCGTGCCGCCTGGCAGACCGTGCTGTTCACCGGTGTCGCCTCGCTGATCCTGGGCGTGCTGGTCCTGGCCTGGCCGGGCGCCTCGCTGCTCGCCGCAGGCGTGCTCTTCGGCCTCTACCTCGTCATCAGCGGCATCCTTCAGTTGGCCGCCGCCTTCGGCACGCACCGCAGGACCTCGCTGCGGGTGCTGGCCTTCATCAGCGGCGCCGTGTCGATCCTGCTGGGTCTGTTCTGCTTCCGCGGCCCGTTGCAGTCGGTGCTGCTGCTCGCGCTGTGGATCGGCATCGGCTGGCTGTTCCGCGGCGTCACGCAGATCGTGGCGGCCGTGCACGACCCCGCGATGCCCGCGCGCGGCTGGCACATCTTCCTCGGCGTGGTCACCGTCGTCGCCGGCGTCGTCATGATCGACTCGCCGGTCGAGTCGGCCACCGTTCTGATGCTGGTCGGCGGCTGGTGGCTCGTCGTGGTCGGCGTCGTCGAGATCGTCACGTCCGTGCGGCTGCGCGGGCGTACGCATGAGGTGCCCCGCACCCCGTGAACGGGCGCCGCCCGCCCTTCCCTACGCCGAGCGAGCGGTTCTCGTCGCCGGCGCGATGGACGGCGTACGCCGGGCGGGGACACGACTGACGTGACACCCGCACCGCACGCCCCTGCCACCACCCGCGCCGCCCGCGCCCTCCGTGCCGCGCGCGCCGGACGCGGAGCGCGCGGAGAGCGCGGAGAGCGCGGGGGAGGCGAGGGAGGCGGGGCACGCGGAGAACGCGAGGGACGCGGGGGACGGGGACGCGGGGGACGCGCCGCGCTCGGGGGACACGAGGGACCCGGCGCGCGCGGGGGACGCCGCGGCGCCTGGCTGCGGGTCCTGATCGTGCTGCTGCTCGTCCTGATCGTGCCCGGCACGCACGTGACGGCGCAGGCGGCGCCGGTCCCGCCGGTGGCCGGTGTGGGCGGCGCGGGCGGCGCGGGCGGCGCGGGCGGCGCGGCGGGGGAGTACGACCACCTCGACACCGCCCTGCGCTCGCCCGCCCGCGGCGGCCGGCGTGCCGCCGTGGTCCGGCCGGCTCCGGCATCCTCCGTGGCAGGCCGTCGCCGCCGTGTCCGCTTCCCTTCGGTCCTCGTTCCGACCGGGTCGCCGCCCTCCTCGCGCGGCCCGCGCTCCGTGGTGCTGCGCTGCTGACCGCGCCGGACCGGTCCGCCGGTCCCGCCCGAACAGGGACACCACGCGACACCACGCGATACACGGAACCAGGAACGCGGAACGAGGAACCACCATGCCCAACGACCCCTACGCCGTCCTGCGCGCCCTCCTGCGCGCCGAGGCCGCCCGCCGCACCCCCAAGCCCGGCACCGCCCCGCAGGCCGCGGGCGAACAGCGGCTCCCCACCCGGGAACGGAGGCGTGGCTGACGGGAGGGTCCGGACGGCGGAGGCGGGTCACGCACCGTCTCCGCCGCGGGCGGAAGACCCTCGCGGTCACCCGTCCCACAGACCTCACCGTCGCCCGTCCCGCAGGCCCGGTCCCGATTGATCCCGTTTCCGGCGTCATTTCCGGCGCCGCACTCCGGCGCCATGGCTGCGCCCGCAACGTCCGGGCCGGTAGGCTTTCCGTGTGATCTTCAAGCGCATCGGAAACGGCCGGCCGTACCCCGACCACGGCCGGGAAAGCACCCGGCAGTGGGCGGACGTCGCGCCGCGCCCGGTCCGCCTCGATCAGCTCGTGACGACCAAGGGCCAGCTCGACCTGGAGACGCTCCTGGCCGAGGACTCCACCTTCTACGGCGACCTCTTCGCGCACGTCGTGAAGTGGCAGGGCGATCTGTACCTGGAGGACGGGCTGCACCGCGCGGTGCGGGCCGCACTCCAGCAGCGCCAGGTGCTGCACGCCCGGGTCCTCGAACTCGACTGACCGGACCACGACGGCCCCAGACGGCCCCAATCAGCCCCCGGCGGAGCTCCCGGTTGACCCTTTCGGGTTGCCTTGCACCGAACCACGGAACGTCGACTGATCATCTAATAGGCATCGCCGCTCCAGCGCACTACGCTGCGCCCATGAGCATGCTGACTCCTCCCGGCATGGGTGGCCAGTACAAGATCACGGGGGACAAGTACCCGCGGATGCGCCCGGCACGACGACGCGGCAGGATCGCGTTCGTCGCCGTCGCCTGTGTCACCGTTCTCGGCGTGCTCGGCTGGGGCACGCTGCAGCTCATCGACGTCTTCACCGGCGGCGACAAGGCCTCGGCGGCCGGCGCTGCGGGCTGTGCCACCACCGCGAAGGCGAGCGCCTCGCCCGCGGCCGTGGTGCTGCCGAAGCCGGGTCAGGTCACCGTCAACGTACTCAACGCGACCACCCGCAGCGGCCTGGCGCAGAAGACCGCCGACGAGCTGAAGAAGCGCGGCTTCCGCGTGGGCGACGTGAGCAACGCCCCCAAGGAGTACGACAAGAAGGTCGACGGCACGGGTCTCCTGCTCGGCCCGGCCGCCGCCCTGAAGAGTTCGCTCCCCGTGCTCGGCACCCAGGTGCCCGGCGCCGAACACCGCACCGACGCGGCCCGCAAGGGCGCCGCCGTCGATCTGATCATCGGCAAGGGCTTCAAGGGGCTGGCGAAGCCGGCGGACGCCGACGCGGCGCTGGCCCGGTTGAGCGCGCCGAAGGCGACGCCCGCCGCGGAGAAGAAGAGCTGCTGACCGGCCCTCCGGGGGCGGCTGTGAGCAGCCCGGGGGTGGCTACTCGGCCGCCCCGTACATCCGGTCGCCCGCGTCGCCCAGGCCCGGCACGATGTAACCCTGCTCGTTCAGGCGCTCGTCGACCGAGGCGGTCACGACCGTCACGGGGGTGCCGGCCAGCTCGCGTTCCATGAGTTCGACGCCCTCGGGAGCGGCGAGCAGCACCACGGCCGTCACGTCGTCGGCGCCGCGCTTGATCAGCTCCCGGATCGACGCGACCAGGGTGCCGCCGGTGGCCAGCATCGGGTCCAGGACGTACACCTGACGCCCGGAGAGGTCGTCCGGCATGCGCGTGGCGTAGGTGGAGGCCTGGAGCGTCTCCTCGTCGCGCACCATGCCGAGGAAGCCCACCTCGGCGGTCGGCAGCAGCCGGACCATGCCCTCGAGCATGCCGAGGCCGGCCCGCAGGATCGGCACCACCAGCGGACGCGGGTGGGAGAGCTTGACGCCGGTGGTCTGCGAGACCGGCGTGCGGATGTCGACCTGTTCGGTGCGCACGTCGCGCGTGGCCTCGTAGGCGAGCAGGGTGACCAGCTCGTCGGCGAGACGGCGGAAGGTCGCGGAGTCGGTGCGCTGGTCGCGCAGCGTGGTGAGCTTGTGGGCGACCAGGGGGTGGTCGACGACGTGGAGACGCATGTCCACCACAGTAACCGGGCCCCGAGACACCGGCGTCCCCGCGGCGGGCAAGCCCCGGGCGGCGGCTCCACTCGTTCGCGGGCGTCAAACCACCCGGCCGGGGGAAGGTGGGAGGGACGGACGCTGGGTGGTGAGACTGTGCCTGACCGGGACTTCCACAAGATGCCGTTCCCCGGCGCGGAGCGGGGTACGGGCCGCGGGACGCAACCGAGTACAGATCCGGACCGCGATCCGGAGCCGGTGCGCGATCCCGCTCCGGGCCGCGCACCGGCTCGGGACCGCGATCCCGCTCGGGACCGTGATCCGGCTCCGGCTCCGGTGCGCGATCCGGAACCGGTGCGCGAGGCCGAACGGCGCCGACGCCGGGCGCAGTTCCTGCGGGACCTCGCGGAGGCCCGGGAGTTGCGGGACCGCGTCCAGCCGCGTCGCGCCAAGACCGCCCGGCTGCGGCACGCGATGCGCATGCGCACCTTCCGCTGGTAGCTCCCCCGGGCCAACTCTCTGACCCGCCCGGGGAAGATCGCGCGCCGCGCCGACGTTGGCGAAGACGGACATACGTGGGGACGGCGAGAATCCGCGTACGATCCGCACGTGGTGGCGACGAAGGCGCTGCTGGGCGGCGGTCCGGGGCCCTGCTTTCCGGACGCCGGTCAAAACCGCCGGACACAGGGCGCGGAAGACGTCCCCTGAGCGCCTTGTTTCTGCCACGATTCCGAGTGGGTGGGGCTCGGAGCACCGCTCCCCCGCCCGTAGCCTCCGCCGGGGGGATCCCCAACCGGCACGTCTATGACCAGTGGGAGAGTCACGGTGTACTTCGCCGCACTGCTCGCGCGCACCGAAGACGGGTGGGAAGCGAGCGACAGAGAGCTCGACGATGTGGAAACCCTGTCGGATCTGGCCGACCTGGCCCGGGAGGCCTCTCCCGACGACGACACGGTGCTCGTACTGATCGAGCAGGAGGACGCGTGGTTCGGAGTCGTCCGGGTGGACGGCGAGGAGGATCCCCGCATCTATGTCTCCGACGCCGCCGCGGCCGCCCGCAGCAGCTACGGCGAGATCCTGCTCACCGACGAGTTGCTCGGCCGGGAGCCCGGTGACGACGGCGACGACCTCGACGCCCTCGACCTCGACGGCACGGAGGACGGTGAGTCCGACGACGAGGCCGACGACGGTGACGGGGCCGACGGCGGTGACGCGGCCGCCGGTTCGGGCGAGGCCGTGCCGCACGGGCCGGTCGGCGACGCCGAGGTCCTCGACGACCTCGGCGTGAGCGAGAAGGAGCTGCGCTCGATGTCCGGGGACGCGGTCGGGGAGATCGCCGAGGCCCTGGGCGCCTCCGACGTCCTGGAGACCGTCCGCTGACCGCGCCGGCCGAGGAGGATCCCGAGGGAGCACCGCCCGACCCGGTGCGCGACCGGTGGCGGGCCGCGATGTGGCTCGCCCTGGCCGAGGCCGGGCGGGCCGTGCGGGGCGGGGACGTCCCCGTCGGCGCCGTCGTGCTGGCGCCGGACGGCGGCACCGTGCTGTCCGCCGGGCACAACGAACGCGAGGCCACCGGCGACCCGACGGCCCACGCCGAGGTCCTCGCGATCCGGCGGGCGGCCGCCGGACTGGGGGAGTGGCGGCTGACCGGCTGCACGCTCGTCGTCACCCTCGAGCCGTGCACGATGTGCGCGGGCGCGCTCGTCCAGTCCCGCGTCGACCGCGTCGTCTACGGCGCCCGCGACGACAAGGCGGGCGCGGCGGGGTCCCTGTGGGACGTCGTGCGCGACCGGCGCCTCAACCACCGTCCCGAGGTGATCGAGGGCGTTCTCGCGGACGACTGCGCCCGCCTGCTCACGGACTTCTTCCGCGACCGCTGACACCGCCGGAGACACCGCCCAACACCGCGCGGAGGGCTGCTCGGGGCGTCCCCACGACCGTCGAATACCGATTTCAAACCATGCCGCACCGTGCTGTAAGGTCTCTCTCGGTAGCGTGTCCGAGCGGCCGAAGGAGCTCGCCTCGAAAGCGAGTGTGGCGCAAGTCACCGTGGGTTCAAATCCCACCGCTACCGCTTTGGAAGGGCTCCGTCGAAAGACGGGGCCCTTCGTGCGATCATGAGCGGTCGAAGGCGTGAGTCGAAGGGACAGGGGAGGCCGCGGTGGCGGTGAACTCGAAGAAGATCGCCGTCTATGTGCTCGTGGTCTTCGTGCTGTATGTGATCATCACGGATCCGGAGAAGGCCGCCGACTACGTCCAGATAGGTTTCGAGGGCATATCCGACGCGGCGAGCTCCGTCGGCGACTTCATGACCTGGGCCGCCAACGGAGGAGAGTGACGAGATGATCCGCCACCTGGTGCTGTTCAAGCTGAACGACGGCGTCGGGCGCGACGACCCGCGCGTGATCGAGGGCGTCGAGGCCTTCCGGGCGCTGGGCGGCCGGATCGAGGAGCTGCGCGTGTGGGAGTGCGCCTGGAACATCAGCGACCGCCCCATCGCCTACGACTTCGCCATCAACTCGGCGGTGGACGACGCCGACGCCCTGGGGCGCTACCTCGGGCATCCGGCGCACCAGGCGGGCGTCGCGCTGTGGCGGGAGTTCGCCACCTGGGTGATCGCCGACTACGAGTTCTAGTACGACCGGACGCTCCGGCCCGTGCCTGTGGCCCCGCACCTGACCGGTGCGGGGCCGTTCTGCGTTCACTCAACACGACCTTATGCGGTGCTTGCACACAGTGGACATGTCTTGTGATGCTATGACCGCTTTTGACAGATGAGTTGACGGAAGAGTTGACAGATCACGAGGTGGAGTTGACCGTGCCGGCCAGTACTGCGCCTCAAGCCCCGCCCGCGCCGCCCGCGCCGCCCGCCCAGGCCCAGGAGACCCCGGACCCGGCCCCGGCCCCGGCTCCGGATCCGGCCTCGGCCCCCGCACCGCAGCGCAGCCGGGGTGCGGACACCCGGGCCCTGACCCAGGTGCTCTTCGGCGAGCTGAAGGGCCTCACGCCGGGTACGCCGGAGCACGACCGGGTGCGCGCGGCGCTCATCGAGGCCAACCTCCCGCTGGTGCGCTACGCCGCCGCCCGTTTCCGCTCGCGCAACGAGCCGATGGAGGACGTCGTCCAGGTCGGCACCATCGGGCTCATCAACGCCATCGACCGCTTCGACCCCGAGCGGGGCGTGCAGTTCCCGACGTTCGCGATGCCGACCGTCGTCGGCGAGATCAAGCGGTACTTCCGCGACAACGTCCGCACGGTGCACGTACCGCGCCGGCTGCACGAGCTGTGGGTGCAGGTCAACAGCGCCACCGAGGACCTCACGACCGCCTTCGGGCGCTCCCCGACGACCGCCGAGATCGCCGAGCGCCTGCGCATCACCGAGGAGGAGGTGCTGTCCTGCATCGAGGCGGGGCGGTCGTACCACGCCACCTCGCTGGAGGCCGCCCAGGAGGGCGACGGGCTGCCCGGGCTGCTCGACCGGCTCGGCTACGAGGACCCCGCGCTCGACGGGGTCGAGCACCGGGATCTCGTGCGGCACCTGCTCGTCCAGCTCCCGGAACGGGAGCAGCGGATTCTGCTGCTGCGCTATTACAGCAATCTGACCCAGTCGCAGATCAGCGCGGAACTCGGCGTCTCCCAGATGCACGTCTCGCGGCTACTGGCGCGTAGTTTCCAGCGGTTGAGGTCCGCGAACCGGATCGACGCGTAACCTCGACACGCCTCGACACGCCTCGACACGGACTCGAGACGGAGTCGAAAGCGCGAGCGAGGGGTCACCGGGGAGAGCGAATCGCTCACCAGGGCCGTTGCGGGCGGAATCGGCCCGAAAGACCGTCAGACCCCCTGTTTCCAGGGGCTATTCGCATCTCGGATGTCGACATGTCACTACAGCGCGTTGCCGACATGTGACATTCTGCCGGAGACGCGTTTGCCGGAGCCCCGGCTCCGGTATTCAGGTGAAGGCTGCGTTCCCGGCGTGGGAGCGTGTGCCGTGACCGTCCCGCGACCCAAAGGGGGTGGCATGTCCGCAGAACAGGGCAGCTCGAAGGTGCTTGCGCTCGCGGAGAGCGAGACCGCGCCCGACACGATCGAGGCGCTCGGCCCCGTCGGCCCGATCGGTCCCATCGGCTCCGTCGATGACGAACCGGCCGCCGAAGCCGTACCGAACCTCGACGCCGTGCCGGCCCAGACCCTTCCGGCCACGGAGGCCATCGACACCCGCACCCTGTCCCGCTCCCTGTTCCTGCGGCTCGCCGCCCTCGACCAGGACAGCCCCGAGCGCGCCTACGTCCGGGACACCCTGATCGAGCTCAATCTCCCGCTGGTGCGCTACGCCGCCGCGCGTTTCCGCTCCCGCAACGAGCCGATGGAGGACATCGTCCAGGTCGGCACCATCGGCCTGATCAAGGCGATCGACCGCTTCGACTGCGAACGGGGCGTGGAGTTCCCGACGTTCGCGATGCCGACGGTGGTCGGGGAGATCAAGCGCTTCTTCCGCGACACCTCGTGGTCGGTGCGCGTCCCGCGCCGCCTCCAGGAGCTGCGCCTGGCCCTGACGAAGGCCAGCGACGAGCTGTCCCAGAAGCTGGACCGCTCCCCCACGGTCGGCGAGTTGGCCACCGTGCTGGGCGTGACCGAGGAGGACGTCGTCGACGGCCTCGCGGTCGGCAACGCCTACACCGCCTCCTCGCTGGACTCCCCGGCCCCGGAGGACGACGGCGGCGAGGGTTCGCTGGCGGACCGCCTGGGCTACGAGGACACGGCGCTGGAGGGCGTGGAGTACCGCGAGTCCCTCAAGCCGCTGCTGGCCAAGCTGCCGCCCCGGGAGCGCCGGATCATCATGCTGCGCTTCTTCGCCAACATGACCCAGTCGCAGATCGGCGAGGAGGTCGGCATCTCGCAGATGCACGTCTCCCGGCTGCTGACCCGGACCCTGTCGCAGTTGCGCGAGGGCCTCATCTCCGACTGATCCGGTGGGCCGTGGGTCATGGGCCGCGGCCTGCTGCCCGCGGCCCGCTGCCCACGGCCGTCGTCACGACAGCCCGGTGGCCGCCGCGGCACCTCGGGGGTGCCGCGGCGGTCGCCGGGCTGCGCGCATTCCGGTACCCGGCCCGAACCGCCGAACCGCCGGACGGCCCCAGGCGTGCCCTAGCCGAGCGCCAGCCAGGCCACGGCCGCGACGACGATCACGGCGGCCACGATGCCGACGATCAGGCCGACGCGCGGCCCGGAGGAGGCGGCGGGGGCCGCCGGCCGGGTCTGCGGGGCTTCGTCGACGAACGCGCGGAACATCTGGGTGCTGCCTGCGGGGTCGTTGGTGCCCTGGGGGCCCTGGGGGCCCTGGTTGTTAGCCATGGGCCGAGACACTAGCGAATCCGCGGGTGCGGCCCAAGTGCGGGGCTCCCGACGCCCCTTGCCCCCGACCACCACCTACCACCTGCACGTTTACTTTCGCAATACTTGCCTTTGCCAACTTTTTATGCCGCGATGACCGTTTTTGTTTGCCTGTAGCAACCAACCGAACTTATGGTTGCCCTAAGCAACGAATCGGGAGGTGCGCATGGCCGAGAAGGCGCAGTACGAGGAGCTGATCCGCCAGTTCAGCGCCTTCGGCGCCGTGAAACGGGAGATGGGACGGCTGCTGCCGTCCGACTGTCCCGGTGGGTCCGTCGCCGTACTGACACTGCTCGGCCGCCACGGGGACATGCGCATGAGCAAGCTCGCGGAGCTGCTCGCGGTGGACATGTCGGTGACCAGCCGCCACGTCGCCCACGGCGCCGAACGGGGTTGGGTCGAACGCTTCCCCGACCCCGCGGACAAGCGCTCGCGCATCCTGCGCCTGACGCCCGCCGGGCAGGACCAGCTCGACGACATCGCCGAGCGGACCACCCAGCTTCTCTCCCACCGCCTGAGCGACTGGTCCGACGACGAGGTCGGCCAGCTCTCCCGGCTCATGGCCCGCCTCAGGGCCAGCTTCGACGACTGCCGGGCCCCCGCGGCCCGGCCTCCCGCACTGTCCGGGGACGAACAGTCCACCCGTACACCCGCGATCACCACGTAAGTAAAGGAAGTCCATGGCAACGACCACACCAGCCGGTGTGCGGGCTCATGCCAAGCACGGGGGAGGCTCCTCCGGAGACGCTCCGATGACGCACCGGCAGATCATGGAGGCACTGTCCGGGCTGCTGCTCGGCATGTTCTGCGCGATCCTGTCCTCCACCATCGTCACCAACGCCCTGCCCGAGATCATCGGCGACCTCGGTGGCGGCCAGAGCGCCTACACCTGGGTCGTCACCGCCTCGCTGCTGACGATGACCGCCTCCACCCCCCTGTGGGGCAAGCTCGCGGACCTGTTCAGCAAGAAGGCCCTGGTCCAGATAGCCCTGGTCGTCTTCGTCATCGGCTCCGTCGTGGCCGGTACGGCGCAGAACGCGGGGATGCTGATCACCGCGCGCGGCATCCAGGGCCTGGGCGCCGGCGGTCTGTCCGCCCTGGCGCAGATCATCATGGCCGCGATGATCGCCCCGCGTGAGCGCGGGCGCTACTCCGGCTACCTCGGCGCCACCTTCGCCGTCGCCACCGTCGGCGGTCCGCTGCTCGGCGGTGTCATCACCGACACGAGCTGGCTCGGCTGGCGCTGGTGCCTCTACGTCGGCGTGCCCTTCGCGATCCTCGCGCTGATCGTGCTGCAGAAGACGCTGCACCTGCCCGTGGTCAAGCGGAAGGTCAAGGTCGACTGGGCCGGCGCCTTCTTCGTCACCGCGGCCGTCAGCCTGCTGCTCGTCTGGGTCACCTTCGCCGACGACAAGTACTCCTGGATGTCCTGGCAGACCGGCGCCATGGTCGGCGGCGCGCTCGTGCTGGCGCTGCTCTTCCTCCTCGTCGAGTCGAAGGCCAGCGAGCCGATCATCCCGCTGCGCCTGTTCAAGAACCGCACCATCACGCTGGCCTCGCTGGCCTCGCTGTTCGTCGGTATCGCGATGTTCGCGGGCACCGTCTACTTCAGCCAGTACTTCCAACTGGCCCGGGGCAAGTCCCCGACCATGTCGGGTGTCATGACGATCCCGATGATCGGCGGCCTGTTCCTCTCGTCCACGGCCTCCGGCATCATCATCACCAAGACCGGCAAGTGGAAGCGCTGGCTGGTGTCCGGCGGCGTGCTGCTGACGGCGGGCCTGGGTCTGCTCAGCACCATGCGCTACGACACCCCGTACTGGCACATCGGCATCTTCATGGCGCTGATGGGTCTCGGCGTCGGCATGATGATGCAGAACCTGGTGCTCTGCACGCAGAACCAGGTGGCCCCGGGCGACCTGGGCTCCGCGTCCTCCACGGTCACCTTCTTCCGCTCCCTCGGCGGTGCGGTGGGCGTCTCGGTGCTCGGCTCCGTGATGTCCAGCCGGATCAGCAACTACGCCTCCGACAGCATCGGGCAACTGGGGCCCGAGGACCGGATGGCGGCAGGCAAGGCCCTGGGCTCCGGGCAGATCCCCGACATGGACCTGCTCCCCGCACCCATCCGCACCTGGCTGGAGAGCGCCTACGGGCACGGCATCGCCGACATCTTCCTGTACGTCGCACCGGTCGCGTTCCTCGCCATCGTGGTGACGCTGTTCATCAAGGAGGTCCCGCTGCGCACCAAGGGCGCCCTCGCCCAGGCGGCGGAGTCCTCGGCCGAGGCCGCACCGCCGGTCGCGGGCACTCCCGCGGAGGCCGTCCGCGTCGCCGACGAGCCTGCTCTGGCCGGTGCGACGGCGGCCGCTTCGGCCACGCCCTCCGGTGCCCCTTCCCCAGCTATGTCGGCCAAGTCGGCCATGTCGTCCACCGCGGACATATCGACGATCCCGGACACGTCGGTCGCCTCGGCGACGCGGGCGGCCTCCCCGGTCGCCGAACCGGCCGCCACGCAACGGCTCGCCGCCGTGGCCACGGCAACCGGCTCCGGTGAGCCGCAGGCACCCGTCTCCGCCGGCATCGCGGTCCGCGGCTTCGTCCGCGGCGCCGAGTCCGCGCCGGTCCCGCAGGCCGCCGTCACGCTGATCTCGCTGGCCGGCCGCCAACTGGGCCGCTCGGTCGCCCAGGGCGACGGCTCCTACGCCCTCGACGCGCCGAGCGCGGGGTCGTACGTCCTGATCGCCTCCGCCGACGGCTTCCAGCCGCAGGCCTCCACGATCGTCGTGAACGACGAGCCGGTCGCCTACGACATCCTGCTCAGCGGCACCAGCGGGCTCACCGGCCTGGTCCGGGCCGTGGACAGCGGGCTGCCGGTCAAGGACGCGATGGTGATCGTGACCGATGTCCGCGGTGACCTGCTGGCCAGCGCGGCCACCGGGGAGCAGGGCGAGTTCGCCCTCACCGAGCTGGTGCCGGGCACGGTGACCGTCGCGGTCAACGCCGCCGGCTACCGGCCGCGCGCCCTGCCGCTGGAGGTCGGCGGCACCGGCGTCACCCGCGTCGAGGTCGACCTCCAGGCCGGCGCGCAGGTCCAGGGCGTCGTGCGGGCTCCGCACGGTCCGCTGGCCGACGCCCGCGTCACGCTGGTCGACGCCGCCGGGAACGTGGTCGGCACGGCCACCACCGGCACGGACGGGGCGTACGCCTTCACCGACCTGGACGCCGGTGAGTACACCGTCATCGCGACCGGCTACCCGCCGGTGGCCACCGCCCTGACGGTCGCGGGCCCCGGTGCCGACGGCCACGACATCGAGCTCGCCCACCCCGGCGAGTAGCACGGCCCCGGCCCGTGGTGGCGTGCGCGCTCTGAGCGGAGGTGCGCCCGCCCACCACGGGCCGGTTTCTTTACGACCGCTTCATTAACGACCGCTTCATTAACGACGGCTTCTGTACGGCCGCTTCTATACGACCATTTTCTGAGCTTTTGCAGGGAGAAAACGGGATGGGACTGACCGCGAGGATCCGAACGCGGGACGGATGGGCCGTGTCGCACGCGGTCGTCACGGTGACCGACATGACGGGCGCGCAGGTGCTGCGCGCCGAGGCGGACACCGAGGGCGCCGTGCGGGACACCACGGCGTTGCCGCCCGGGGCGTACACCGTCATCGTCACCGCGGTCGGCTACGCGCCCGCCGCCTCCAGCGCGATCGTCACCGCGAGCGGCCGGGCCGAGGTCGGCACGGTGACGCTGGCCCGGCAGGGCGGTACCGAACTGCCGCCGCCGGGGCCGTGGACGGTCGACCCGGCGCACTCCGCCGTGGCCGCCGTCGCCCAGCACCTCGGGATCTCCAGTGTGCGCGGCCGCTTCACCGACTTCGCCGCCACGGTCGAGATCGCGCCGGACGACGTCACCAAGTCCCGGGTGGAGGCGGTGATCCGGGCGGCCTCCATCGACACCGGCAACGGCATGCGCGACACCCACCTGCGCTCGGCGGACTTCCTGGACGTCGAGCGCTACCCGGAGATCACCTACCGCTCCACCGCGGTGAGCGAGGCCGGTCCCGACCGCTGGACCGTCCACGGCGAGCTGGGCCTGCACGGGGTCGTCCGCGAGGTCGACCTGGACCTGGCCTACCTCGGCACCGGCGCCGACCCCTGGGGCGGCACCCGGGCGGCCTTCCGGGCCACGACGGAACTGCACCGCGAGGACTTCGCGATGAACTACAACCAGGTCGTCCAGGCCGGCATCGCCGCCATCGGGACGACACTCAGGGTCGAGCTGGACATCCAGGCGGTCCAGGGGGAGTCACTGCCCGCCGCGTGAGGCGCCGCCGGACGCCCGGTCCACCAACCCGGCACACAGGTCCCGGAGCTTGACGTTCCGGTCCTGTGAGGCCCGGCGCAACCGCTCCATGGCCCGGTGGGCGTCGATCCGCTCCCGGGCCATCAGCATGCCGACCGCCTGGTCGATGACGCCGCGGGAGAGCAGGGCGGTGCGCACGTCGGCCGCCGAGGCCTGCTGCCGTTCGATGCGCAGCGCCTCGTTCACCGCCTCCGCGGCCCGCTCCGCGAAGGCGCGGGCCGCGTCCAGTGCGGCGGCCAGGGAGTCGGGCTCGAGGCCGTAGAGGTTGAGCGCGGCGCCCGTCTCGCCCTCGACGGCCAGCGGCAGCGCCAGCACACAGCGCACACCGGTGGCCAGCGCATACTCCGTGTACGCGGGCCAGCGGGACTCGGCCGCCAGGTCGGGGGCGTACTGCGCGCTGCCCGTCTCGGCGGCGTCCACACAGGGGCCCGAGCCGTTCTCGTACTGCCGCAGGTCCAGGCCGCCGGGCAGGCCGGAGCTGCCCGCCAGGGTCATCAGCCGGTCGGCGCGGCGCACCGTGACCGAGCAGGCGGTGGCGCCGGGCACCTGCACGACCGCCCGGTCGGTCAGATCGCGCAGCAGGGTGTCGAGACCCCGGCTGCGCGCCATGGCGTGGTCAAGCGTGTCCGTGGTCCGCGAGGTCATGCCCGTACGGATGTCCCGTCACCGCTCGCCCACTCCTCGGCCCCCCGCGCCGTCCTTCACACCGTCCTTCGCGCTGTCCGCCGTGTCGACGATGCGGCGGGCCAGGTCACGCAGCTTCACGTTCTCCCGCTGGGAGGCCTTCACCAGGGACTCGAAGGCCCCGGCCGCGTCGATGTCCAGGCGCTCCATGAGGATGCCGGTGGCCTGGCCGATCAGGTCCCGGGTACGCATGGCCTCGGTGAGCTGCTCACGCACGGTCGCCGAGTCCAGGGCGAGGGCGACGTGCGCGGTGAACAGCCGGCCGATGCGGGTGGCGTCCTCGTCGAAGGCCTGCGGTTTGCGCGCGTACGCGGTCAGCACGGTCAGGCGGCGCCGGTCGGCGCGCAGCCGCAGGGACAGCGCCGAGCGCAGACCGAGACCGGCGAGGATGTTGCCGCCGCCGTCGGCCTCGCTGTCGTCCGTCCGCACCACGGGCGTGGTCCACAGGTGCTCCCAGTCCGGGTGCGGCTCCCGCCCCCCGTGCCGGGGCTCGGCCGCGAACCGTACGGCCTCGTCGGTCCAGGCGAGCGTGCGCAGCCGGCCGCCGCGCTGGACCTCCGCGATGCCCGCGTGCTCCGCGCCGGGCAGCAGGCGCACCGCCAGCCCCACCGCGGTGCTCAGGGTGTCGTCCGGGGCGCCCGCACCGTGCAGGTGCCGGGCCGCCGCCGTCAGGGCGTCGGCCAGCTCGAAACCAGCCAGAAAACGCGGCAAATCAGTAAATTCGGACGCAGCCACCACGAACCTCTTCGGCATGCGCGGCCAAACGGCCGTGCGCAGGAGAGCTCCGCAGCACATTCCCGACTGCGAGCACAGGACGAATAGCACTTTAGCTGCTTGGTTGCGTGCCGGTGACGCCCGGCCGAAGGACCGGGCGGGCGCCTTTCGCACCGCCCCGCCGCGTGGTGGAATGGGCACGGGTCAGGAAGCGGCCCGGCCGGAAGCCCGACGGACGTCTGTCAGGTGAGTGCTGTGACCTTCCCTCCCCAGCCCTGCGAGCCGTGCGAGCCGTGTGATCCACCCGGCCGCGCCGTGCTCGCCATGCCCAGCGACATCGACTTCTGCAACGCCGCGGGGCTGCTGCCCCTGATCACGGCCGCCGTGGACCAGCACGTGGACCAGCACTCCGACGACCTGCGCCTCCTCGTCCTGGACCTCACCGCGACCCGCTTCATGGACTCCCAGGGCGTCCGTCTCATCGTCGCGGTGCGCCGCCGTCTGCCCGGCCACACCCGGCTGCGGGTGGTGGCCGCCCCGAAGGGCGTACCGAGCCGCGTCCTGGAGCTGACCGGCCTGCGCCGCGACGTGCCGGTGTACGACAACCTCGCGGAGGCGCTGCGTGAGGAGAGCCGGGACGGCTCAGAGCGGGACGGCGGAGAGCGGGAATGCGGCCTAGGCTGACGGCATGGCACCGAACATCGCGACGAACACCCGTGTCTCCCTCGACGAGTTGCTGGACTTCGTACGCCCCCGGCACCGGGCGATCCTGCTGACCCGGCGGGCCGACGGCAGCCCCCAGGGATCGCCGCTGACCTGCGGCGTCGACGACTCCGGCCGGATCGTCCTCTCCACCTACCCCGAGCGGGCCAAGACGCGCAACGCGCGCCGCGACCCGCGGGTCAGCCTCATCGTGCTCAGCGACGAGTGGAACGGCCCCTGGGTCCAGCTCGACGGCACGGCCGAGGTCATCGACTCCCCCGACTCCGTGGAGCCGCTCGTGGAGTACTTCCGCAACATCTCCGGCGAGCACCCGGACTGGGACGAGTACCGGCAGGCCATGATCAAGCAGGGCAAGTCCATCGTCCGGGTGACACCCGAGAAGTGGGGGCCGGTGGCGACCGGCGGCTTCCCGGCGCACCTGACGACGGACGACTGAGGCCGGGTCAGCCCCGTTCGACCATCGCCTCGATGCCCGCCACGAGCAGGTCGAGGGCGAACTCGAAGTCCCGGTCCAGCATCTCCGCGACGGTGTCGCCGCCGCGGGCCGCCATGATCTCCCGGGCGTCCTCGATGACGCCCCCGGTGTCCGGCACCTCGGTCACCGCGTTCATCGAGTCCTGGAAGTACTCGTCCGCGCTCAGGCCGGTGTCCGCCACCCGGGCGAGGAAGCGGCCCTCGATCGTGCCGTAGCCGTGGACGAACTGGAAGACGGCGGCGATGGCGCCGGTCACGCGGTGCGCGGGCAACCCGCTGCGGCGTACGACGCTCTGCACCGACCGGGAGAAGGCCAGCGCGTTGGGCCCGATGTTGAGGTAGGTGCCGGCCAGCCGGGACAGCCAGAGGTGGCGCACCAGCAGCGCTCGGTTCTCCCGGGCCAGCGCGCGCAGTTGCCCGCGCCAGTCCTGGCCGGCCTCCGGGTCGGGGTGGCCGAGCTCGCCGAACACGGCGTCCAGGGCGAGTTCGAGCAGCTCGTCCTTGGTGTCGACGTACCAGTACACGGACATCGCGGTGACGTTCAGCTCGGCGGCCAGGCGGCGCATGGAGAACCCGGCCAGGCCCTCGGCGTCCAGCAGGCCGACGGTGGCCTCGGTGATCCGCTCCCGGTCGAGACCGGACGGCTGCCCGCCGCGCCGCCGACTGCGTCGCCCCTCACCCGCCAGCCAGACACTCGCCCGGGGGCCCTGCCGCCCTGCCTTCGCCATGCGCGCCTACCTCGCTCTCACCATCACCGGTCATGCTAGGCGCCCCGAAAGGGGCGCGGGGCGTGACACCGTGCGGCTCCGCCGTGCGGGCGCGACCAGCCACAACGAGCCAGTCGCGCCGTCGCGCCCTGCTCCGTCCGGGTCAGCTCGTCGGCTGGGTGAGGTCGTAGAAGGTGGCCGAACCGACGGTCACCTCCTTGTAGTTGTCCTCGACCCAGGAGGTGATCTGCGACGAGGTGCCGGAGTCGCCGCCCATGCCGCCGCCTCCCGTACCGCCGCCGATGAAGTAGTGGATCCTGCCGTCCGCCACGTACTTCTTGAACTGGGCCAGGGTCGGCGACGGGTCCGTGCCGTTGAAGCCGCCGATCGCCATCACCGGGTCACCGGTGCTGAGCTGGTAGCTCGCGGCGTTCTGGGAGCCGATCGCGGCGGCGACCCAGGTGTAGTCCTCGGCGTCGGCCTCCAGCAGCTTCTTGGCCTCGGCGTCGACCTGGGCGCCGTTGAGGAGACCGCCCATGCCGCCACCGCCCATGCCTCCGCCGGCACCCATGCGGCCGCCTTCACCGGTCGTGCCGTTCGTGCCGTTCTGGCCGTTCTGGCCGTTCTGCGGTGCCTGGCCGTTCGGGGCCGACTGGCCGTTCTGACCAGGGGCGCCGCCAGGGAAACCGCCGGTGCCGGGCGCGCCCTGGCCCTGACCTTGCCCCTGACCCTGGCCCTGACCCTGACCAGGTGCGTTCCCGCCGCCCGGGAAGCCGCCGCCTCCGGGGCCACCGCCTCGGCCGCCGCCGCCCGGGCCGCCCATCATGCTCGCGCCGGACGGACCGGCCGTGACGATGGAGCCGCTGTGCCCCTCACGCACGGTGCTCAGCGTGTACGCGGTGGGCGCGGCCAGGGACGCCACGAGGCCGAGACCCGCCGCCGCGAGGGCGGTCCGCCGCCCCAGCCGGCCGGCGAAGACGAGCCCGAGCGCGGCGGCCAGACCGCCGACCAGGACCAGCCACTTCAGCCAGGGCAGGTAGTCGGGCGTACGGCCCAGCAGCACGTACCCCCAGGCCGCGCTCGCCGTGACGGCGGCGGCGAGGGCGAGCGAGACCCAGATCCGCTCGCGCCGTTCCCACAACGCCGCGGCGCCCATGCCGATGACGGCCGCCAGATAGGGCGCGAGCGCGACCGTGTAGTACTGGTGGAAGATGCCGGCCATGTAGCTGAAGACGGCCGTGGTCATCAGCAGCGAACCGCCCCAGACCAGGAGGGACGCGCGGGTGGCGTCCGTACGGCCGCCGCGCCGCATGGCGACGAGCCCCGCGACGAGCAGGATCAGGGCGGCCGGGAGCAGCCAGGAGATCTGGCCGCCGATCTCGGAGTTGAACATCCGGTCCCAGCCGGTCTCGCCCCACTGCCCGCCGCCACCGCCACCCATGCCGCCACCGCCACCGCCGACGCTGCCGGTCTCCTCGCCGTTGAGCCGGCCGAGGCCGTTGTAGCCGAAGGTCAGCTCCAGGAAGCTGTTGTTCTGCGAGCCGCCGATGTACGGGCGGGACGACGCCGGCCACAGCTCCACGACCGCGACCCACCAGCCGCCGGAGACGACGATCGCGGCGGTCGCCAGCGCCAGTTGGCCCAGTCGCCTCTTCAGTCGGACCGGCGCGCAGACGCCGTAGACCAGGGCCAGCGGAGGCAGGATCAGGAAGGCCTGGAGGGTCTTCGCCAGGAACGCGCAGCCGATCGCGACGCCCGCCCACACCAGCCACTTGGTCCGGCCGTCCTCCAGCGCCCGTACGACGAGGTAGCAGGTGACGGACATCAGCAGCGCAAGGAGCGCGTCCGGGTTGTTGAACCGGAACATCAGCGCCGCGACCGGCGTGAGCGCCAGGACGGCGCCCGCGATCAACCCGGCGGCGGGGCTGAACCGGCGGCGCACGGCGGCGTACACGACGGCGACCGTCGCGACGCCCATCAGCACCTCGGGGACGAGGATCGACCAGGAGGAGAGACCGAAGATCCTGACCGCCAGCGCCATCGGCCACAGCGCGGCCGGGGGCTTGTCGACGGTGATGGCGTTGCCGGCGTCGAGCGAGCCGAAGAAGAACGCCTTCCAGGACTCGCTGCCCGCCTGCACGGCCGCCGAGTAGAAGGAGTTGGCGTAGCCGGAGGCGCTCAGGTTGTAGAGGTAGAGCAGGGTGGTGGCCAGCAGCAGGCCGAGGAAGGCCGGGCGCACCCAGCGGGGGTCCTCCGGGCGGCCCCGCCACAGTCCGCGGAGCCGGAGCCGGGTCTGCCCAGCGGCCTGCCGGGCGGCCTGCCGGTGGGAGGGGTGCGCCGACGAGGCCGGCGTACCCCCGTCCTCGCGGTCGGCGGGACGCGTGTCGTCCACGTCCCCCGTCCGGTCGTCGTGCGTGTCGTGGGTGTCGTGCGTGTCGTGCGTGTCGTGCGTGTGCGTCGTCATCGTCCGTCCATCGGGTCGGTGTCGGCGGAGCGCACCGGTTGCAGCCGCAGGGTCGCGTCGCTCCAGTGGTGGTAGGGGTCCGGGTGCCGAGGGGCCGGCGCGTCGGTGATCAGCGGCACGTCAATCGCGGGCTGCACGTCCCGCTCGGGCTGCAGGTCCCGCTCGGGCGCCGCGTCCGGGAACACCCAGGCGCGGAAGAGCAGGAAGCGCAGCACGGTGGCCGCGAGGTTGGCGGCGATCAGTACCGCCAGCTCGGTGGAGTGGTCCGGGTCGGCCGTCGCCGCGTTCAGGGCGGCGAGCGAACCGCTGGTCAGGACGAGACCGATGCCCCAGACGACCAGCCCCTGCGCCTGGTGCCGCACCGCGCCGCCCCGGCCCCGCACCCCGAAGGTGAGCCGCCGGTTGGCGGCGGTGTTGGCGACCGCCGAGACCAGCAGCGCGAGCGCGTTGGCGAGCTGGGAGCCGGCGAAGAGCCGGAAGCCGCTGTAGAGCAGCAGGTAGAAGAGAGTGGACAGGACGCCGACGACACAGAAGCCGACGAGTTGCCGGGCCAGCCCCTGCGGTACGTCCTTCAGGTCGCGGTCGCGCGGGTCGTCACCGAAGGGCCGGGCCAGCCGGTCCAGGGGCAGCGAACCGGTGGCCAGTGCCTTGCCGACCCGCCACACGCCCTTGAGGTCCTCGGTCGCGGTCTTCACGATGTGCACGGTGGAGTCGGGGTCGTCGACCCAGTCGACCGGCACCTCGTGGATCCGGCACCCGGCGCGCTCGGCGAGCACGAGCATCTCGGTGTCGAAGAACCAGCCGGTGTCCTCCACCAGCGGCAGCAGCACCCGGGCCACGTCGCGGCGGATCGCCTTGAAGCCGCACTGGGCGTCGGAGAAGCGGGCCTGGAGGGAGCCGCGCAGGATGAGGTTGTAGGTGCGGGAGATGAACTCCCGCTTGGCCCCGCGCACCACCCGCGAGCTGCGGGCGAGCCGCGAGCCGATCGCGAGGTCCGAGTGGCCGGAGATCAGCGGCGCCACCAGCGGCAGCAGCGCGTTCAGGTCGGTGGACAGGTCCACGTCCATGTAGGCCAGGACCGGGGCGTCCGAGGCCGACCAGACGGCCCGCAGGGCCCGGCCCCGCCCCTTCTGCTCCAGCCGGACGGACCTGACCCGGTCGAGGTCCGCCGCCAGCCGGGACGCGACGTGCCCGGTGGCGTCCGTGGAGGCGTTGTCCGCGACCGTGATGCGGAAGGCGTAGGGGAACGTCCGCGTGAGGTGCTCGTGCAGTCTCAGGACGCACGGCCTCAGGTCCTTCTCCTCGTTGTAGACGGGGATCACTACGTCCAGGACAGGCGTACCGGCTCCTGCGGCCGGGAGATGCTCCCGCGCCGGCAGGGAGCCGGGAGAAGAGTCGGTTCGCATGCGACCGACTCTTCTCAAGTCCCCTGTCGCACCCGTGTGGTGAGACTGTGCTGTGCCTGTGAGTGCGTCTGTGAGTGCGCCAGTGCGCCGGCCTGGTCGTGAACCGGGTCGTGAACCTGGTCGTGAACAGCAGGAAGATGCACGGTGAACACCGTCCGACCGGGCTCGCTGTCGACGGTCACGCCACCGCCGTGGGCGGTCGTCACGGCCTGCACGATGGCGAGCCCGAGGCCCGTCGAGCCGGTCGCGCGGGAGCGCGCGGAGTCGCCGCGCGCGAACCGTTCGAAGACGCGCGGCAGCAACTCGGCCGGGATCCCCGGCCCGTTGTCCGTCACGTCCACGCACAGCCACGCCCCGCTCCGTCGCACGCGCGCGGTGACGGTCGTACCGGGCGGCGTGTGGTTGCGGGCGTTGCCCAGCAGGTTGACCAGCACCTGCTGGAGCCGGGCGGCGTCCGCGGACACCTGCGCCGGTTCGTCGGGCAGGTCGAGGCGCCAGTTGTGGTCGAGGCCGGCCGCGCGGGCGTCGCTGACCGTGTCGACCACGAGCGGTACGAGGTCGGTCTGCGCGAACTCCAGCGGCCGCCCGGCGTCCAGGCGGGCCAGCAGCAGCAGATCCTCGACCAGCAGGGTCATGCGGCCGGCCTCGGACTCGATGCGGCCCAGCGCGTGCCGGGTGTCGGGGCCGACCTGTTCGCGTCCCCGGCGAGTGAGTTCGGCGTATCCGCGGATGGAGGCGAGGGGGGTGCGCAGTTCGTGGCTGGCGTCCGCGACGAACTGCCGTACCCGCGTCTCGCTCGCCTGCCGTGCGTGCAGGGCTCCGTGCACGTGGTTCAGCATCCGGTTGAGCGCGGAGCCGACCCGGCCGACCTCGGTGTGCGGGTCGCACTCGGCCGCCGGGACGCGTTCGTCGAGGTTCACCTCGCCCGCGTGCAGCGGGAGTTCGGAGACCCGGGTGGCGGTGGCGGCGACCCTGCGCAGGGGGCGGGTGGCGACGCCGACCATGACGGTCCCGGCGAGGGAGGCGGCGATGAGGCCGGCGGCAGTGACGCTGACCTCGACGATGAGCAGCGTGTTGACGGTGACGTCGACGTCGGAGGTGGAGAGGGCGGCGTAGTAGCCGTCGTGGTACTCCACGCGGTAGTCGCCGAGGTCGGCGATCTCGACGGTGTGCGCCTTGCCGTCCCGGGGGACGGAGGCCAGCGCGGCACTCTGGTCCTCGCTGAGGGAGACCGCCGTCGTGCCGCTGAGGTCGGTGGCCTCGTCGTCCTTCTTGCCGTACTTGGCGTCCACGACGACGCCGTCGCGCACCTCGGCGACGATCGTGCCGCGCGGTTGTGGTCCGTGGGTGACGAACTCGTCGAGGTCCATCCCCTGCGGCGCCCCGCCGCCGGGCCCCGGTTCACCGGGCGGCCCGAAGCCGGACACCCGCTTCACGACCTCCTGCACCTGCCCGTCCAACTGCTCGTACAGGTGCGACCGCAACGCCAGCGTCGTCACCGTGCCGATCACCGCGCACACCACCGCGATCAGCGCCACCGACGCGACGACGAGCCGCGTCCGCAGGGTCCGCGGCCGCGGTCGTCGCCGGCGGCTCACGAGACCGCGGGCTTGATCAGGTAACCGGCGCCGCGCCGGGTGTGGATCATCGGCTCGCGCCCTGCGTCGATCTTCCGGCGCAGGTAGGAGATGTACAGCTCGACGACGTTGGCCTGTCCGCCGAAGTCGTAGGACCACACGCGGTCCAGGATCTGCGCCTTGCTCAGCACCCGCCGCGGGTTGCGCATGAGGAAGCGCAGCAGCTCGAACTCGGTGGCGGTGAGGTGGATGCCGTCGCCGCTCCGGGTGACCTCGTGGCTGTCCTCGTCGAGGGTGAGGTCGCCCACGACGAGTACGGAGTCGGAACGCCGGTCGGCGGCGCCCGAACGCCGGATCAGTCCGCGCAGCCGGGCGACGACCTCCTCGAGGCTGAACGGCTTGGTGACGTAGTCGTCCCCGCCCGCGGTCAGCCCCGCGATACGGTCCTCGACCGCGTCCTTGGCGGTCAGGAACAGCACCGGCACGTCCGGCAGGTCGCGGCGCAGCCGCCCCAGCACGCTCAGGCCGTCCATGTCGGGCAGCATCATGTCCAGTACGACGGCGTCGGGCCGGAACTCGCGCGCGGTCTGGACGGCGCCGTGGCCGTCCCCGGCGCTGCGGATCTGCCAGCCCTCGTAGCGCAGGGCCATGGACAGCAGCTCGGTGATGGACAGCTCGTCGTCCACTACAAGCACCCGGACGGGGCTCCCGTCCGGCCTCAGCAGTTCGGTACGCCCCTGGGGCGAGGTCGTGGTCATAGCGGACACGATGGCGGGGCGCTCTGAGAGCACCCTTTCCCCAAGCTGTGATTTCTCTGAGAAACCCACAGGCGCCGCTCGGGCACCGCCCTTCAGGCCTCTCCGGTCAGTCCCTCCGCCGTGAGCGTGAGGTGCCGGACCAGGACCTCGGCCGCGGCGTCGGCGTCACGGGCCAGCGCCGCCTCCTCCAGCCGGCGGTGCTCCTCGACGCCGTCCCGGCCGGGACGGCGGTGCGACGACCAGCGGCGGGCCAGCTCGCTCGCCGTCCACAGCCGGTCGAAGGTGTCCAGCAGTACGGGATTGCCGCAGCCCTCCATCAGGGCGCGGTGGAAGAGCCGGTGCGCCTCGGACCACGCGTCGCTGTAGTACTCGCCCTCGTCCGGCGCGTACACGGGCGTGCGGGACAGCCGGTGGTGGGCGGCGCGCACCCGGGCCTCCCAGTCGACGTCGCCGCGCTCGACGGACATGCGCAGCAGGACCGGTTCGACGGTGCGGCGGGCCTCCGCGATCTCCTGCCAGCGGCGGTCGGAGAAGGCCGGGACGGCGAAGCCGCGGTTGGGCAGCCGGTCGGCGAGCCCGTCGCCGACCACCCGCACGAGGGCCTCGCGCACCACGGCCAGGCTCACGCCCTGCTCCTTGGCGAGGTCCTGCGGCTTGAGGGCGGCACCTGGGGCGTGGTCGCCGCGCATGATCGCGTCCCGCAGGCGTGCGTAGACCTGCTCGGAGAGCATCCGCTTGCCCGTCGGCGGGGGCGGGGTGGTGCCGGTCTGAGTCATGGGGCCAGCATAGACGATCCCTTGAATAATCGATTATAAGTGTTATGGTCGATTACAAAGGTCGCCGCGATCGCCGCGATCGCCGCGGCCGTCCAGCAAGAGCCGTCCAGCAAGGGCCGTCCCACAACGGTCGGCCAAGTCCGAAAGGAACGACGACGCGATGAGCGCCAACAACCCGTTCGCCCGCCTCCCCGAGGCGGCCTCCTTCACCCTCACCAGCACCACCGTCGCCGACGGCGCTCCCTGGCCGGACGCGCAGCACTCCTCCGGCGTCCCCGGCGGCAAGGACGTCTCCCCGCATCTGGCGTGGAGCGGCGCGCCGGAGGGCACCAGGAGCTACGCCGTCACCGTCTACGACCCCGACGCCCCCACCGGGTCCGGCTTCTGGCACTGGGCGGTCGCCGACATCCCCGCCGCCGTCACCGAACTGTCCGAGGGCGCCGGCGACGACACCGGCTCGGGCCTGCCCGAGGCCGCCTTCCAGCTCCCCAACGACGCCCGCGCGGCCCGCTACATAGGCGCCGCCCCGCCGGCCGGGCACGGCCCGCACCGGTACTTCGTCGTGGTGCACGCCCTCGACGTCGAGTCCATCGGCGTCCCGGCCGACGCCACCCCGGCCGTCCTCGGCTTCACCATGGCCGGGCACATCCTCGGCCGCGCGGTCCTGACCGCCACCGCCGAGACTCCCGCCTGATCCACCGCGTGTCCAAGCTCATCGACACCACGGAGATGTACCTCCGCACCGTCCTGGAGCTCGAGGAGGAGGGCGTGGTCCCGCTGCGCGCCCGCATCGCCGAGCACCTGGACCAGAGCGGCCCCACCGTGAGCCAGACCGTCGCCCGCATGGAACGCGACGGACTGCTGCGGATCGCCGCCGACCGGCACCTGGAGCTGACCGACGCGGGCAGGCGGCTGGCGACGCGCGTGATGCGCAAGCACCGGCTCGCGGAGTGCCTGCTCGTCGACGTCATCGGCCTGGAGTGGGAGCAGGTCCACGCCGAGGCCTGCCGCTGGGAGCACGTGATGAGCGAGGCCGTCGAACGCCGCCTGCTGCACCTGCTGCGGCACCCGACCGAGTCGCCCTACGGCAACCCGATCCCGGGCCTGGAGGAACTGGACGGGAGGAGGCGCTCCCTGCCCCCGTGCCCCGGCGGGAACACGGTCAGCCTCAGCGACCTGGTGCTCGGGCCGGACGGTGTCGGCGCGGTCGTCCGGCGCATCGGGGAGCCGGTCCAGACCGACCGCGGGCTGCTGTCCGCCCTGCGGCGGGCCGGGGTGCGGCCCGGCGCGGTCGTGAGCGTCACGCCGTGTCCGGGCGGCGTGACGGTCGGCGGCGTCGGCCGGACCGCCGAACTCCCCACTCGGACCGCCGCCCACGTCTTCGTCGCCCCGCTGTGAACCCGGCCGTCCCACCGGCCGCCCCGTGCGTGACGGAGAGGCACCTCAGCGCCCCGGCAGCCCGAACAGCCGGGCCGCGTTGTCGTGGCAGACGCCGCGCAGCCAGTCGTCCCCCAGCTCCAGCCGCTCCAGCACGTGTAGCTGATGCAGGTAGGGATAGGGGATGTTGGGGAAGTCCGAACCCAGCAGGACGCGGTCGCCGAGGTCCGCCAGCCGGGGCAGCGCACGGCGCGGGAAGGGCGCGAGACGCTCGCTGAAGTCGGTGAACGCCATGGTCGTGTCCAGCCGCACCTCCCCGTACCGCTCGGCGAGGTCGAGAAAGTCCTCGTACTCGGGCATCCCCAGGTGCGCGACGACCAGCCGCAGCCGGGGGTGGCGCGCGAGGACGCGCGCGATCGGCTCGGGGCCGGTGTGCTTGCCGGGCGCCGGTCCCGACCCGCAGTGGATGACGACCGGGACCCCCGCCTCGGCGAGCACCGCCCACGCCGGGTCGAGCAGCTCGTCGGCCGGGTCGTATGCCCCCACCTGCACATGCGCCTTGAAGACCCGCGCCCCCGACTCGACGGCCCGGCGGACATACGTCTCGACGCCCGGCTCGGGGAAGAGGGTGGCGGTGTGCAGGCAGTCGGGCGTCCGGCGGGCGAAGTCCACCGCCCAGTCGTTCAGCCACTGGGCCATGCCCGCCTTGTGCGGATACAGCATGGCGGTGAAGGCCCGCACCCCGAACGCCCGCAGCAGCTCCGCGCGTTCGTCCTCCTCCTTCCGATAGGTGATCGGCCACTCGACCCCGCCGGTCAGCGGTCCGAGGGCGTCGAAGTAGCCCCAGACCTTGCGCAGCACCCGCTCGGGCATGAAGTGCGTGTGCACGTCGACCAGCCCGGGCAGCCCGAGCCCCTCCCAGAACCGGCGGACCTGCCCGGCCTCGTGATCACTCATGCGGCCACGATCGCGCCCCGCGGCCCCGCGAACAAGGGGGGACCGAAGAGGAGAGGCCCGAAGAGGAGAGGCCGAAGGAGGCGGAAGGGAGGGCCGAAGGCGGAGCCGAGGGGAGGGCCCGGAAAGTGCGAGAGCCCGGAAAGTGCGAGGTCAGAGATCAGAGGTCAGAACAGCCCGTCCTGTACTCCGGCCGCTCGTTTGAGCTCCCGCAGGGGCACGGCGCACGGCTCGCCCTCCGCGGACACCAGCTCCCATCCGGTCATCAGCCGTGTGTCGAGCACGACGACGCCGCGCTCCGTCGCCAGCTCCAGATCCGGCCCGGCGGCCGCCACCAGCTCACCCCCGATCGCCCCGCCCGCCACCAGCTCGGCCACCTCCGCCACGGCGGCCCGGCCCGGGTCCGCCCCCTCGAGCCCGAAGACACCCGCGTGGTCGACGGCCCGGAAGGGCTCCGGCGTCAGCGACTCCGGCCAGCCGCCGAGCGCGGCCGCCCGCGCGTGCAACCCGGCGATCTCGGCCGCCCGCTCCGCCGCCGCCCCGGGCAACCCGGCCCGCACCGCGCGCTTGTGGGCGTACGGAATGCGGTCGGGCACGCCCAGCGCGGCCCGCAGCAGCTCCTCGGTCCGGCGCGCGGCCATCAGCGGCCCGCGGCCCAGCCAGCTAAAGCACACGGCCCCCTGCTCCAGCAGCCGCGCGTCCCCCCGTTCATATGCGGTGATCCCGACCTTGACGAGCCCCGGACCGAACCACGCCAGATAGACGCGGTACGGACGCGGATCGTCCGCCATGGTGTCGGCGGCCACGGAGTGGGCCCGGTCCAGCCGCGCGCACTCCTCGCACCGCGCCCCCGTACTCCGCCCCGGCACGCCCGCCCGCAGCGGGCACGCGTGGCCCCGCGCTCCCACACAGGTCCGCACACCCCCCTCGGCGACCCCGAAGGCCACCCGCCTCCCCCGGACCAGCGCACTGCGCCGCCCTCCGACCCACGTCAGCACGGGACCGTCCGCCGCCCACCGCAGCCCCGAGCACTTCCATGCCTGTGCCATCACCGCCGAGAGTAGCGGCCACCTCTGACATCAACCGGGCGGGCACCCACTCGAGGTGAGTGCCCGCCCGGAAGTACCGTATGGGCATGGCAGAAAGTGAAGCGATGTGCCCGGAGCGCCTCGTCATGGAACACATCACCAGCCGCTGGGGCACCCTGGCCCTGATCGCCCTGCTGGACCGCCCGTACCGCTTCAGCGAACTGCGCCGGGAGATCGGCGGGGTCAGCGAGAAGATGCTGGCCCAGACGCTGCGGACCCTGGAGCGCGACGGCCTGGTCCATCGGGACGCCAAGCCCGTGATCCCACCCCGCGTGGACTACTCCCTCACCGGCCTCGGCCGCGAGGCCGCCGAACACGTCCAGGGCCTCGCGCGCTGGACGGAGCGGCGGATGGCGGCGGTCGAGCGGGCCCGCGAGGCGTACGACGCGACGCGGGCGTGACCCACCACCGTCCGGTGGGCCGGCCGTGTCACTGCTTCAGCACGGCCTTCATCACGCTCTTGGCGATGGGTGCGCCGAGCCCGCCACCGGAGATGTCCTCGCGGGAGATGTCCATGTCGGTCGGGTCGATGAACACGGCCACCGCGACGGAGGACCCGTCGTCGTTCTTGCCGTAGGACACGAACCAGCCGTACGGCACCTTTTCGTTCACGTCGACACCACGCTGCGCGGTACCGGTCTTGCCGCCGACGGTGATGCCCTCGATCTGGGCGCGGCGGGCGCTGCCCTCCTTGGCGGTGAACTCCATCATGTCCTGGACCTTCTGCGCGGTCTCGGCGGAGACCGCCTCGCTCATCACCGCGGGCTCGGTCTTCTCCAGGGTGTCGAGGTCCGGGCCCTTGACCTCGTCGACGATGTAGGGCTGCATCACCTTGCCGTCGTTGGCCAGCCCGGCGGTGACCATGGCCATCTGCATCGGCGTACTGGTGAGGCTGCCCTGTCCCATGCCGGTGAGGGCGGTGCCCGGCAGGTCGAGCTCCTCCGGGTAGAGGCTCTTGGTGGCGAGCAGGTCGCCGAAGTCGTCGGAGTAGACGTCCTCGTTGAAGCCGAACTTCTCGGCCGTCTCGCGCATCTTGTCCTGCCCCAGCTCGGCCGCGGCGTCGAGGAAGACGTTGTTGCAGGAGTACTGCATGGCGGTCTTCATCGAGGCCTTGTTGCAGACCGCGTCGCCGGCCTCACTGCTGATCTCGTTGCTGGACTGCGGCAGCGGGTACGGCGAGACGGCGTCGGTGCGGGCGTCGACGTCGGTGACGGCACCGTGCTCCAGCGCGGCGGCCGCGGTGAGGATCTTGAAGGTGGAGCCCGGCGGGTAGGTCTCGCGCAGCGCGCGGTTGGCCAGCGGCTTGTTCTTCTTCTTGCCGAGCGCGACGAAACGGTCGGACTCCTTGAAGGTGTTGCCCGCGAACGCCGACGGATCGTAGGAGGGCGCCGAGACGAGTGCCAGCACCTTGCCGGTCTGCGGATCGAGCGCGACCACGGCCCCCCGCGCGCCCTTCAGGTCGGTCAGCCCGTCCCAGGCGGCCTTCTGCGCCTTCGGGTCGATGGTGGTGACCACCGACCCGGCCCGCCGGCCCTCGCCGCTGACGACGTCGGCGAACCGCTGGAACGCCAGCCGGTCGTCCTTGCCGGTCAGGATGGAGTCGTAGGTCTTCTCCAGCAGCGTCATGCCCTGGGCCTGCGACGCGTATCCCGTCACCGGCGCGTACATCGGCCCGTCGGCGTAGGTGCGCTTGTACTTGAGGTCGGTGCCCTCGGTCTCCTTGGAGCCGGTGACGGCCCGCCCGCCGACGACGATGTCGCCGCGCGGGGTGGCGAACTGCTCGATCTGCACCCGCCGGTTCTTGGTGTCTGAGGCCAGCTCCGGGGCCCGGACGTACTGCAGCCAGTTCACGCGGATCAGCAGGCCGAGCACCAGCAGCCCGCAGAAGATCGCCACGGCCCTCAGGGGCTTGTTCACGGGTGGCCTCCGTGGAGGCTCGGCCGGTCGGATATGAAGACTGGTCCTCGCAACATGCGCTCAGCCTAAGCACAGTTGCGCACAATGATCACGTCGACAGGGAAACGTCGAAGGCCCCGCCGATCACTCGACGGGGCCTTCGCTTCATGTGCACTCGGCAGGATTCGAACCTGCAACCTTCTGATCCGTAGTCAGATGCTCTATCCGTTAAGCTACGAGTGCTCGTCTTGTTCAGTTTTACCGCCGCTCCCGGCCCTTCCGGCCCGCTCGCGGCGACAGGAAGAACATTACATGACTGCCGCCGCCATGTGAAATCCATTGGCCACACCCCTTGTGACCTGCGAAAACGACCACAATGGCATGATGTGCGCACCCCGCCAACACCGAAGCCCCAGCCGTGTGGGCCGGGGCTTCGGTGATCGGTGCGGAGGCGGAGGGATTTGAACCCTCGATGGGCTTTAAAACCCAAACCGCATTAGCAGTGCGGCGCCATAGACCGGACTAGGCGACGCCTCCAGACAACATCACCCTTCGCGTGCGAGCGCGAATGGCGCGTGCCGATGATGACACAGTTGAGCGCGCTGTCACCAATCGACCCCTACGGTACTAGGCGGGCAGGCCACAGGGCAAAGCCCTTACGGCGTACCCAGGGCCTACTCGCGGCCTACTCACGGCGTATCCACGGCGTACCCCACGGCCGGACGCGCAACGTCCGGGCGGCCGGCGCGTTGGTCAGGTCATGTTCCAGGTCACCCGCACCCCCGCCGCCCGCCTCCTCGGCGCCGCCGCCCTGTCCGTCGCCTCGCTCGCCGCCCTCTGCGCCGCGCACCCGGCCGCCGCCGCGGGCCCCGCCGTCCCGGACGGTGATCACCTGACGGTCACCGTCCGCGACGCCGGTGCCGGCGCGGACGGCACGTACGAGCTGTACTGCCACCCCGGCGGCGGCGACCACCCCGACCCGGAGGGCGCCTGCGCCGTCGTCGAGCGCAGCACCCGGTGGGGCGAGGACACCTTCGCGCCGGTGCCCGAGGGCAGCGTCTGCACCATGCAGTACGGCGGCCCGGCCACCGCGCACGTCACCGGCACCTGGGCCGGACGCCCCGTCGACGCGACGTACGACCGCCGCGACGGCTGCGAGATCTCCCGCTGGGACCGCATGGTGCCCCTGCTGCCCGAGGTGGGAGCACCGACGCGGTCCTGACGACCCGGTCCTGGCCACCCTGTCGCGGAGACCCCGTCGCGGGACCGCTCCCAGGGGCCGGTCGCGGGGGTGCGGATGACGGCCGTGGGCGGTTCCCGACGGTTACCGGTCACACGTTCTACGTCACTTCCTCGTGCGACCTCCGTCCCATCCCACGCCGCCCGCCGGGCCCCAACCCTTAGACTCCGTCGCGTGACACGCCGCGGGCCGATTGGCAAGATGGCCCAGGCGGTCGGCAAGTGCGGTAATAGGAGGGAAGCGTCTCGTGAGCAGCAGGCCATCCCGAGGCACTGCTCGCCTCGCAGCCATACTGGACGCGCTGCCCGACGCGTTGGTCCTGGTCAACGCAAACGGCACCGTGGTCAACGCGAACACCATCGCGCTGGAGGCGTTCGAGACGCCCGGCACCGCGCTGGTCGGTCGCGGACTGCTGGATCTGCTGCCGCAGTTCGACTCGCGGCTCATCCCCGGGTCCATGCGGCGGCCGGACCACATCGATCCACGGGCGCGCACCAAGCCGACCCGGATGATCGCCCGGCGCACCGACGGCTCCGAGTTCCCGGTCGAGGTCACCAGCGCCAACCTGGAGACCGGCCAGCAGGCCTACGACACCTACGGCTACACCGGCGACGAACTGCTGATGCTCGTCGTCCGCGACCTCTCCGGCACCGTCGACACCGAGGCCGAGCTGGCCCGTTCGCAGCGGCAGACCGAGATGATCCTGCGGGCCGCCTCCGAGGGCGTCGTGGGCACCGACACCGACGGCCGGATCGTCCTCGTCAACCCGGCCGCCGCCCAGATCCTGGGCTACCGGGCCGGTGAACTCGGCGGCCGTGAACTGCACACCCTCGTCCTGCACTCGCGCGCCGACGGCTCGCCCTTCCCGTACGACGAGTCCCCGCTCGCCGACACCCTGCGCTCCGGGCGCAAGCACCGGGTGCGCGGGCAGGTGGTGTTCGCCAAGAGCGGCGACCAGTTGCCGGTCGACCTGACGACGGCGCCGGTGCGCGACGGCGACCAGCTCGTCGGTGCCGTGATGACCTTCACCGACCGGCGTCCCCACGACGCGCTCGTCAAGGAGCACGAGGAGGCGGCGCAGCGGCAGGCCGAGGAAATGGAGCGGCTCGTCGAGGAGCACGCCTCCGAGCTGACCGCACTGCGTCAGCGGCACGCGAGCGAGCTGGCGGAGCTGCGGGAGCAGCACGCGGAGGAGACCGCCGCGGACGCCGACCGCTACGCGGCCCTCGGCGAGCGGGAGAAGGACCGGTACGAGGCGATCGCCGCCCGGCACGAGCAGTTGCTCACCCTCCTCGGCGACTCCCTGCGCGGCCCCCTCGACGAGCTGCGCCAGGAGCTGGCCGCGCTGGCGTCGGACGACGCCGGGCAGTTGTGGCCCGAGGCCAACCAGGTGCTGCACCACCTGTCGGCCGGCTACGCGCGCATCACCACCCTCATCGACAACGTCCTCGGCTACCAGCGCCTCGACGTCGGCAACGAGCAGGTCGCCCGTACGAAGGTGATGCTCGACGCCGTCGTCGCCGCCGGTGTCGACGGGGCCGTGGAGCTGATCGGGCCGGGGCGGGTGCAGTTCGCCGTGCACGCGCCGCCCATCGAGGCCGAGGTCGATCCCCGGCTGCTGGCCACCGCGCTCGCCCATCTCGTCGCGGACGTCGCGGGCGTCGACGCCACCGGCAACTCGCCGGTGTCGGCGACGGGCGGCTACCTGGACAACACCGTCGTGGTCGCGGCGGCGCAGCGCGGCGAGGTCGTACGCATCGAGGTGCGCGGACCGTACGCCGGGGGAGACCCGGTGCACGAGCCGATCGTGCGCGGGATCGTGCGGGCGCACGGTGGCGTGCTGCAGACACACGAGGTGCCGGGCATGAGCGGCAGCGCGTACGTGCTGGAGGTGCCGATCGGTGGCGGGGCGGGGGCGGTCGCGGCCCAGGCCGCCCAGCTCGCCCTGGGCGCCGGGGTCGCCGTTCACGGCGACGACGGTGCCGCAGGGGTCTCGGGGGTCGCGGAGGTCGCGGAGGTCGTGGGTACGGACAACGCCGTGGCCGTGCGGGCGCCGGCGCACGGGGGCGGGCGGCGGCGGGCTCGGCGGGCGTCCGTCGACGCGTTCCTGGAGAGCGAGGTCGCGGGAGCGCCGGACGCGGGCGGTGCCGAGCCGGAGGCGGAGAACGCCGCACCGACCGGGCGGCGCAGGCGACGCGCGGCCCAGGCTCAGCAGGCTCAGGAGCAGCTCGCTCAGGAGCAGGCCGCCCAAGGACAGACCGCCCCGGGACAAGCCGTCCCCGGACAGGCCGCCCATGGACAGGCCGTGGCCTCCGCCCCGCTCCCGGTGCCCGCGCAGGCGGGGCCGGGCGAGGGCGCCGGGTCGGGTGGTACGGGGCGGCGGCGCGGGCGGCCCGCGGAGTCCGCCGGTGCCGAGGTCGCCGGGGCCGAAGTCGCCGGGGTGCCCCAGGGGCCGCTCGGCGGGGTGTCCGAGGGCGCCGTCGTCATGGCCGGCGAGCACGGCGGAGGGGCCGCGGCGTCCAACACCGGTCTGGGTGGGGCCGTACCGCCGCAGGGCGTGCCCGCGCCCGCCGGCCGAGGTGCCGGACAGGACGGCGGGGAGCAGCAGGCGCTGCCTCCGGCGCTGCCCGCGCAGGCCGGCGCGTCGGATCCGGCCGACGCGGACCGGCCGACGGGGCGCCGACGCCGCGCCCTGGCCTCCGCGAACGAACGCGCCGCCGCACAGGAGGCGGCCCCGCGCCAGGTGTTCGCCCTGCCCCCCGCCGACACCGACGCCGACGCCGACCGGCCGTCCGACGGGACGACGGAGGCACCAGGGACTCCTGGGGCTCCCGTGGCCGCGCCCACGGGAGCGGCGCAGGGGCAGGTTGGCCGGGCCCAGGTGCCCGGACCGGCCGTTCCCGGTGACGCCCTGGGCGACGCCGGCCGTCACGACGCCGTACCGCACGACCAGGCCGACGACCACACGCCGCCGCAGCCGCATCCGGCCGAGGCGCCCACCGGACGCCGCCGCCGGGCCGGAGCCACCCGGCCGACCGAGGAATCGGTGCCGGGGCAGGGCCGACCGGCACAGAACGCTCCCGCGCAGAACGCTCCGGCGCAGGGCACCCCGGTTCAAGGGGCGCCGCCGGTGCAGGGAGCCCCCGTGCCCGCGCAGCACACCGCCGGCCGGGGTGTACCCGCCCCGGCCGCCCAGACCACCCGGGCCGCGGGTGCGGAGGCAGGCGCCGACACCGCGCCGCCCTCCGCTGCCGCCGGTCAGCCCGCCCCCGCCCCGCAGTCGTGGCCCGCCACCGCGGACACGCAGGGCGCCGGCACCCCCGTACCGCCCGCCGCACCGGCATCCGCACCTGCGGCCCCCGCACCCGCGCCTGCACAGGGCGTCCCCGCCTCCACGCCGAGCCGGGGCACCCCGCTGCCGCCCGAGAACGCGCCCGCCCCCCGCGCGGCGCAGCCCCTGCCCGCCGAGGCGTCCGCACCCGTCGACCCGAACTCGACCCAGGGGCGGGCGATCAGCGTGCGGACCCTGGGCCAGGGCGTGCCGTTCAACCGGCAGGCGGTCCAGGTGCAGCAGTCGTCGGCCCTGCCCGCCGCCCCGCCGCCGTCGGCCACACCCGCCCCGCACCAGCCGGGCGTCGGCGGCCGACGCCGCAAGCTGGGTACGCCGCCCGACCCGGCCGCCGCCCGCCCGGAGCAGTCGGCCCGCCCGCACCCGTCCGCCGAGCAGCCGCCCACCGCGCAGCCGAAGAAGCAGTCCCAGCCGCAGCCCCAAGAGCAGGAGCAGGAGCAGCAGTCGTCGGTCGGCGGTCAGCGACGGATCGCGCCGGTCACCGAGGGCGCCGGACGGTCGTACGCCATAGGGGCACCGGACCGGAACGCGGCCGAGGGACCCGAACCGCTGGACGGGCCCGGCGGGGCCGTGGAGGTGGCGGACCCGCCGCGTCCGCAGCCGATGGACGACGAACTGCCGCCGGAGCCGCTGGACAATCCGCGGCGGCTGCTGGTGTGGCCCGCGCCGGACGTCTCCACGCAGCAGGCGCTCAGTGACCGCGGCTACCGGCCGGTGATCGTGCACTCGCGCGAGGAGGTCGACGCGCAGATCGCGGCGTTCCCCGCCGCGCTGTTCGTCGACCCGCTGACCGGGCCGATCACGCGCACGGCACTCCAGTCGCTGCGGCAGGCGGCGGTGGCGGCCGAGGTTCCGGTGCTGGTCACGGCCGGGCTCGGACAGGCCTCGCGGGACGCCGCCTACGGCGCCGATCCGGCCGTACTGCTGAAGGCGCTCGCGCCCCGGGACAGCGAGCAGCATCCGCCGCGCGTACTGCTGATCGAGGAGCACGCGGAGATCGCGCTGGCGCTGACCGCGACGCTGGAACGGCGCGGGATGCAGGTGGCGCGGGCGGCGAGCGACGCCGACGCGGTGACGCTGGCGGGGCAGTTCCGGCCGAACCTGGTCGTGATGGACCTGATGCGGGTGCAGCGCGGGCAGGAGGGCGCGGCCGGGATCGTCGACTGGTTGCGTGCCAACGGGCAGCTCAACCGCACCCCGCTCGTCGTCTACACCGCCGCCGTCGACCAGGCGGACCTGCCGCGGCTGGCCTCGGGCGAGACGGTGCTGTTCCTGGCGGAGCGTTCCACCAGCGGCGAGGTGCAGGCCCGGATCGTCGAGCTGCTCTCCCGGATCGGGACCAACTGACGCTCCGGCGACCCGCTCCGACGCCCCGCTCCGGCGTCCCGCTCCTACGCCCGGGCGCTACCCGTCGACGATCCTGCGCGCCGCCTTCTTGATCGAGGCGCGCAGACGGTCGGCGTCGGTGTCCTCGCCGCCGACCAGGATGCGATGCATCTGGGGCACGACGACCGCCCAGTTGGCCATCGCGACCAGCAGGAACAGCAGGTCGGACGCCGGGATCGCGTCGGTGACCACGCCGCGCTCCTGGCCGTCCCGCACGGCGGCGACCTTGCGGGCGTAGTGGGCCTGGCGTTCGGCCTCGTGGGGCAGCTCGGCGGTGCCGTACTCCATGCCCTCCCAGAAGAGGAGGCGCAGCAGCTCGGGGTGGGCGGCGTGGTAGTCCAGCAGGCGGTCGACCCAGCCCTCGATGTCGTCCGGGTCGACGGGGACCGAGATCGCGAGGTCGAGCATCTTCTTCTCGAGGACGGACGCGAACAGCTCGCTCTTGTTGCCGTAGTAGGCGTAGATCAGTTGCTTGTTCGCCTTGGCCTCCGCCGCGATGCGGTCGATGCGCGCGCCGGCGATGCCGTGGCGGGCGAACTCCGCGACCGCCGCCTCGAAGATCCGGGCTTTGGTGGCCTCGGGGTCTCTTGCTGCCATGAGGCCAGGGTAGCGGGACGGACCCGGTAACCAACTATTTGGTTGACACGGATCGGGAATGCGGGCCAGACTCCGGGAGTTCTTCCAACCAACCAGTTAGTTGCTAGTTGTCAGTGCGCTCGAAGGAGTGGCTCCGCTCATGCCGTCACCGTCGCCACCGCCGTCATCGTCCGCAACCACGCGGACCGGAACCGCCGGGATATCTGTAATTTCTGGGACACCTGGGATACCTCGGACACCCGAGACACCCGAGACACCCGAGACACCTGGGACACCTGGGACCGGGCCGTCCGGCGCCGCCGCCGCCCGGCTCTTCCTCCCCCTGATCGCCCTCTGCACCGCCGTGACGGCCGCCAACATCTACCTCGCGGCGCCCCTGCTCCCCCTCATCGCCCACGACATGGGCTCCACCCCCTCGGGGGTCGCCTGGCTCGCCTCGGTCGCGCAGCTCGGATACGCGGCCGGCCTGCTCTTCTTCGCCCCGCTCGGGGACACCGTGAACCGGCGCCGCCTGGTCGCCGCCCTCTCACTGGTCGCCACGGCGGCCCTGCTCGCCGCCGCCGCGTCGGCCGGGACCGGCGCGCTCGCGGGCGCCGTCCTGGTCGCCTCGGCCGCGACCGTCGTACCGCAGCTCCTGGTCCCGCTGGTCGCCCGGCGCGCCCCCGCCGACCGCCGGGCCCGGCATGTCGCGGCCGTCATCGCGGGCCTGTTCACCGGCGTCGTGGCGGCCCGGGTGCTCGGCGGTCTCGCCGGGCAGGCCTTCGGCTGGCGCGCGGTGTTCGTGGGCGCCGCCGTACTGACCGCCGTACTGGGCCTTGCGACCGCGTACATCCTGCCCGTGGAGCGGCGGCAGCGGCGGGGCGGTCCGCTGTTCGCGGGGCTCGTCGCGATACCGGGCGTGGTGCGCCACTCGCCCGACCTGTGGCGGGCATGCGTGCGCCAGGCGGGGATGTACGGCGCGTGGAGCGCCCTGTGGACCTCGCTCGCGCTGCTCCTGGCGAGCGACGACGGGTACGGCATGACCACCGCGGCGGCCGGGCTGTTCGGCCTGTTCGGGCTCGCGGCGAGTGTGGTCGCGCCGCTCGCGGGCGGCCTGGTCGACCGGTTCGGCGCCGCCAGGGTCGTACGGTCCGCGTATCTGCTGGCCGCGCTGTCGCTGCCGCTGTTCTGGCTGGGCGGGCAGGCGATGGCGGCCCTGTGCGCGGCGGCCGTCCTGGTACACGCCGCCCTGGTCGCCTCCCACGTCGCCAACCAGACCCTCGCCCTGACCACCACCTCCGCCCCAGCCACCGCCAACACGGCGTACGTCGTCGCCGGCTTCGCGGGCGGCGCGCTGGCCTCGGCCCTCGCGGGACCCGCGTTCGGCCACTGGGGCTGGGGCGGCGTGTGCGCGGTGGCGGGGGTGTGGCTGGTGCTGGGGTGGTCGGCCACGGCGGTGCGGACACGGTAGGCACGCGGACACGGGGGCGCCGGGTGGGTGCGGATCCCCACCCGGCGCCCCCGCCCCGTGCGCGCCTCGGTCCTGCCCGCCTCGGCCGTACGGTCAGAGGCGGGTGATGTCCGTGATGTCCAGCCCGCCGTCGGCGTACTGCCTGCGAAGCACCTTCTTGTCGAACTTGCCGACGCTGGTCTTCGGCACCGTCTCGATGACCGTCCAGCGCTCCGGGAGCTGCCACTTGGCGATCTTGCCGTCCTCGGCGAGGAAGGTGCGCAGGGCGGTGAAGTCGGCGGTGGCGCCCTCCCGCAGGACGACGGTGGCCAGCGGACGCTCGCCCCACTTGTCGTCGGGGACGGCGACCACGGCGGCCTCGGCGACGTCCGGGTGGGACATCAGCGCGTTCTCCAGCTCGACGGAGGAGATCCACTCCCCGCCGGACTTGATGACGTCCTTGGCCCGGTCGGTGAGGGTGAGGAAGCCGTCGGGGGAGATCGTGCCGACGTCACCGGTCTTCAGCCAGCCGTCCTCGCTGAACTTGTCGGCGGGACGCATCGGCTCGGCCCCGGGACCGTTGTAGTAGGCGCCGGCGATCCAGTTGCCGCGCACCTCCAGCTCACCCGCGGACTCGCCGTCCCAGGGCAGGCGCTCGCCGCCGGGACCGGTGAGGCGGGCCTCGACGCCGACCGGGAAGCGGCCCTGGGTGAGCCGGTACGCGAACTCCTCCGGCGTCCCGACCGCGCGGGCCGGCGGCCGGGCGATCGTGCCCAGCGGGGAGGTCTCCGTCATGCCCCAGGCGTGGCAGACCCGCATGCCGAGCGCGTCGAAGGCCTCCATCAGCGACGGGGGACAGGCGGAGCCGCCGATGGTGACCTGGGTGAGGGAGGAGACGTCCCGGGGCTTCGCGGTCAGCTCGGCGAGCAGCCCCTGCCAGATGGTGGGGACGGCGGCGGCGTGCGTGGGCCGCTCGCTCTCGATCATCGCGGCGAGCGGGGCCGGCTGGAGGAAGCGGTCCGGCATCAGCATGTTGACGCCGGTCATGAAGGTGGCGTGCGGCAGTCCCCAGGCGTTGACGTGGAACTGCGGGACCACGACCAGCGAGGTGTCCTCGTCGGTCAGGCCCATCGACTGGGCCATGTTGACCTGCATGGAGTGCAGGTAGATGGAGCGGTGGCTGTAGACCACGCCCTTGGGGTCCCCGGTGGTGCCGGAGGTGTAGCACATGGCGGCCGCGGCACGCTCGTCCAGCTCGGGCCAGTCGTACGTGGTGGGCTTCCGGGCGATCAGGTCCTCGTACTCGTGCACCTGGACGGCGGCCCCGTCCAGCAGCGTGCGGTCGCCGGGCCCGGTGACGACGACGTGCTCGACCGTCTTGAGGTGCGGCAGCAGCGGGGCGAGCAGCGGGAGCAGGGAGCCGTTGGCGATCACGACGCGGTCGGCCGCGTGGTTCACGATCCAGGCGAGCTGCTCGGGCGGAAGGCGGAGATTGAGGGTGTGGAGGATCGCGCCCATCGAGGGGATCGCGAAGTAGGCCTCGACATGCTCGGCGTTGTTCCACATGAGGGTCGCCACGCGTTCGTCGTCGCCGACGGCGAGGTCCTCACGCAGGGCGTGCGCGAGCTGGGCGGCGCGGGCGCCGATCTCGGCGAAGGAACGGCGGTGCGGCTCGTCCTCACCGGTCCAGGTGGTCACCTGCGAACTGCCGTGGATCGTCGACCCGTGGGTCAGGATCCTCGATATCAGCAGCGGTACATCCTGCATCGTGCTCAGCACGGTGTCCTCCCGGGGCGACATTGCCTACGCGGCGGTAAGGGTTGCGCTGATTCTGCGCACATACCGCGCGGTATGTCACTAGTCCCGGGTGATCGATCAGTACGAGTTGCCCGTCGGAGTGCGGATCGGCGTCATCCACCGAAGCACCCAAAGACTTTCATTACCGAACAATCCCCAGCTCAGGGTCCTCGCGGAGCTTGCCGAGCGCCCGGGACACCGCCGACTTCACCGTGCCCACGGAAACTCCGAGCACTTCGGCCGTCCGGGCCTCGCTGAGGTCCTCGTAGTACCTGAGGACGACCATCGCACGCTGTCGGGCCGGCAGCTTCATGATCGCCCGCCACATCGCGTCGTGCAGGGCCTGCCGCTCCGCCGGGTCGTCGGCGCCGGGCACGGGATCCGGCTCGGGCAGCTCGTCGCAGGCGAACTCGTCCACCTTGCGCTTGCGCCACTGCGACGTCCGGGTGTTCAGCAGCGCCCGGCGCACATAGCCGTCCAGCGCGCGATGGTCCTCGATGCGCTCCCAGGCCACGTACGTCTTGGTGAGCGCGGTCTGCAGCAGATCCTCCGCGTCGCTCGGGTTCGCGGTGAGCGACCGGGCGGTACGCAGCAGCACCGGCTGGCGGGCCTTCACGTACGACGAGAACGACGCGTACGAGAAGGCCTGCTTCCGTGCTGCGGCCACGGCCGGTGAGATGGCCGGCGCCGTGGCCCGTGCCGTGGCCCGTGCCGTGGCTGTGGCGGCGTTCGAAGCGCTGGTGCAGACGGGTGTGGTCATGACTCAACGCTATGAGCGAGAGGGCGCCCGGCGGATCGGCCGCAGGTCCCGAAGCCGAGTCCGCCTCAGGTTGTAGGGGTGGTGTTGGCCCCACCTCCTGTAGGTGGACGAGGGGAGGAGCCGTACTGCGGGTCAACCCCTGAGGGCTCCCCTGACGTCTCCCCCGAGGGCTCCCCGGGGGCCAGCCGGCGAGACAGTCCGCCGGCGAGAGCCAGACGGGAGCCAGGCGAGCCTCAGACAGGAACCAGACGGGGAGTCGGACAGGAGCCAGACGGGGAGCCAGACGGGGAGTCATACAGGACCCAAACGGGAGCCAAAGGCACGAAAACGCCTGCGCGGCGGTACCGAAGCACCGCCACCCAGACGCACTGCGACCCCATGAAGCACACCCGCACAAGGACCCGGGGGCCGGCGCGGCAGCGCACCCGCGCCGGCCCCTCAGCTCACCACCACAGCGGGGAGAAGCTGATGGCCACGTTCTCGTTGCCCTGATTGATCGCCGTGAACGCGGAGCCGTCGACCTGCGCGGTGTTGCTCTGGTTCGAGGCCCCCGAGCCGACCGCCTGCTGCTGCGTGGTGGACGAGTTGCCGTTGTTGTCGTCGCCGACGCCGCTGCCGAGGATGCCGGCGTTGGCGCTGGCGGCGGTCGCGTTCGATCCGTCGTCCGCGAAGGCGCCGTTGTCCGCCGTGGCCACGCCACCGAAGAGAGCGGCGGCGAGCGGAAGTGCGGCGACGGCGGCGACGACACGGGCGGTACGGATGCTTGCCATGTTGTTCCTCCAGAACAAGTGCGCACCGGCTTCAGCCGACAACGCGAGAAGTACCTGAACCTGCGTGAACTAGAGCTTGTGCCAAGGCAGTTGGCCGACCGCCTCGACGCTGTGCACGACGTCGCGTGATCAGACTTGCCCACCGGCCCCCCGGCGAACCACCCCGTAAGCCCTGATTCGCCCTCAAGCGTGAGGACAAGTCGATAAACCCCTTTGCTTCCCTTCCGTACCAGCTCGGGGCAGCAAGGACAGCTCCACCCCAAGCGCCGCAAGAGGCGAAGCGTTCCGCCACTTTTTTCGCCCACCCCGCTCCCCCGGCGCGTCGCGCTCACCCACTCTTCCCTTTCTCGAACATGCGTACGAAAATAGACCCATGGCCACCACCGACCGGCAGGCCACGACGCTGGCCCTCGCACACGCCCTGTCCGCCGCGGAACGCGGACTGGCCGTCATCCCCCTGGCCCGGACGAAGCTCCCGGCCCTGCGCTCCCCCCACCGCGACGCCCCGGCACTGCAGCCGTTCACCTGCCACGGCGAGTGCGGCCGCTTCGGCCACGGTGTCCACGACGCCTCCACCGACCCGGCCCGCATCCGCGCCCTCTTCGCCGCCGCCCCCTGGGCCACGGGCTACGGCATCGCCTGCGGCCTGCCCCCGCACTACTTGATCGGCGTTGACCTGGACACGAAGTCGGAGACGGACTCCTCGGCCGCCCTGCGTGAACTGGCCCTGCGCCACCTGTTCACGATCCCGCCCACGGTCGTCGTCGTGACTCCCAGCGGAGGCCGCCACCTGTGGCTGACGGGACCGCCCGGCCACGTCGTCCCCAACTCGGCCGGCCGCCTCGCCCCCGGCATCGACATCCGGGGCGCCGGCGGCTACCTGGTCGGCCCCGGCTCCCGCACCCGCCACGGCGCCTACACGACCGCCCCCGGTACGTCCCACCTGCCCCCGGCGGCCTGCCCGCCCGCGCTCCTGCGCCTGCTGCTCCCGCCGCCCGTCCGGCGTACCGGAGGCGGGACGGTGGCGGGCGGACGGGGCCTGGTCCAGTTCGTCCTCACCGCCCACGAGGGCCAGCGCAACACCCGCCTCTTCTGGGCGGCCTGCCGCGCCTACGAGAACGGCATCGGCCCGGAGCTGCTCGCCCCCCTGCTGGAAGCCGCCCGGACCACCGGCCTGACCGAACACGAGGCCCGCGCGACGATCGCGTCGGCGGCCCGCATGACGGGCCACCGCCCCTGACCGACGCCGCACGCCCCTGACCGAAGCCGCACGCCATTGCCGCCCGCCCCACCCGGCACGAACCCGAAAGCCCCCGATGCACGACCGCCCCAAAGCACCGACCATGTCGCTGACCCGGGTCGTCCTGACCTCCGGCCGCAGCGTCGACCTGGCCGAACTGCGCCTCACGCCGACCTACGGCGGCATGCCGGAGGGCTACCCGTGCCGCCCCGTCAACGACCTGCGCATCAAGACACTCCTGCACACCGCCGCCGGGATGTCCCCCACCACCCCGGTACACCTGATCCCGCCACCCCGCGCGTACCCGGACCAGTACGCGGGCGCTTTCGGCCCCGTCGAGACACTCCCGCGCGTCGCCTGCGTGGGCCGTTTCTCCTCCACGCCCCTGACCCCGGCCAACGACCCGGTCCGCTACCGCTCCGGCCTGACCGTCATCTGGTTCCAGCCCACCTCCCGCATACCGGACACCTACGACACGGAACCCGCCCTGCGTGACGTCGACTGGGCGGCACTGGCCCGGGACTACGAGTTCGGGGACATCTCGGACCGGCCTTACCCGTCAGGCCCTTGACCGGGCTCCGCTTCAACGGAGGATGGGGGGAAGAGAGCGGGGCGACACAGAACACTTCAGCCGGCTGAGCGGGTGCGGCCGCCCAACGAGACGGCCTCTCAGGACGAAGGCCGTACCGCCCCGCCCTCCCCTTCTTCATCCTTGCGCCACGCCCGGACACCCAGCTCCCCGGTAGTGCCCAGGTCGAGGTGCGGCGCGACCGTCACGGCGTCGGCGCCGGCCTCGGCCCGGACCCTGACGTACGGCACGGTCACCGCCTCCCCGAACTGAGTGGTGTTGCGCCACGCCAGGCCCGACACGGCGGACTCACCCGGCCGCAGGGTCACCGGCCCGGGGGGCCCGTCGTCCCCGCCCGCCATGGGGATGCCGTCGGTACCGCGAAGGATCTCGATCCCGTCCACCGGCTGCCGCTCCGCGTCGAGCAACTGCAGCACCGGATAACCCTCCAGGGAGTAGGTCCGAGTGCCGCAGTTCTCCAAATGCAGCCCCACGACACGCAGCCCCATGGCCGCGTCACCCCGGTCGGCGGTCAGCCGCAGCCCGGACGGCGGGCACGTACCGGCGGCCGCCGGCGCCTCGTCAGAGGGCACCCGCTCCACATCGAGAATCCTCACCTGCCCGGTGCCGCGCCCGCCACGGCCCGGGTACCCGACGTGCTCGAGAGTCCGCCGCACGGTCCGCCCCGCCCCCACGGACGCCACCGTCTCCTCGACGTTCGACATCGCCCTGCCCCGGTCGTCCATCAGGGAGAAGGTGATGGTGTACGTGAAGGGCTCGGCATCCAGATTGGTCACCTCATACGCGACGACACACGAGCCCACACCGGCCGATGCCCCCACCCCCGGAAGACTCTCCGCCGTAACGGACACCCCGGGCCGCTCACTCGCCCCGCCACTGGGAGACGCACTCCCCCCGGCGCCTGCCCCGTCCCGCTCGACCATCCCGACGACCCGCACCCCGTCCCGCTCGGCACCGGCGGTGGATGTGACGTCGGGGACGGAAGTGCCCTCGTCGGTGGCAAGGCCCCCACACCGACTGTCCGCCTCTCCGCCGGCCTCCGCCTCCGATGCGCCGGTCTGGGTACCACAGGCACCCAGCAGAAGACTGACCACGAGAGCACCGGAGACCGCAAGCGGCGCACGGAGCTGGGGAATTAGCATTCCCCCACCCCACCAGCCCCACCCCACTTCGACCGTGACGGAAGCCACACCTCCGGTCACAGCCCCGTCACAGGCCAACGGCCCCCGACCGGATACCTGGTCGAGGACCGTCAATCACCGCGGTGGGTGTGGGATTTGAACCCACGGTGACATCGCTGCCACGACGGTTTTCAAGACCGTTCCCTTAGGCCGCTCGGGCAACCCACCCCTGCGCCGTCCCGCCTGGGGCGGAGCGGGTACAGCCTACCGGCCTCGCTCGCTGGGTGGGGCTCCTGGTCCGCGCGGGGGCTGTCCGGTTCGTGCGTCCGCAGGGGTGGGTGGGCGGCGGAGGCTCAGGGGCTTCGAGGAGGGGAGGCGACCGCCCAGGCTGCCTCGATCATCGGAAAGATCTCGTCCAGCGCGGCCTCCGGGGCGGGCGCCTCGCGGGCCAGTGAGTAGGCGTCGATCACGAATCTGGCGATCGTGCGGCCGGCCGTCGGGCTCAGTGTGAGGCCGGGGTCGGCGGTGATGGCCGTGGCCAACGCGTCCGCGTGGCGCAGGCGCATCGACTCGTCGTACTTCCGCAGGGCGGGTGACGTGTCGATCATGCGCCAGATCGGGGCGGCGCCGTCCGCCGTGCAATGGCGCACCAGGGCCAGGATCTCGCGGCGCAGTGCGGGGATGAGCGGCTCGTGCGGCGCACGGGCGGTGACCGCCTGCGTGAGGCGTTGTTCGAAGTCCTCGTCCTGCTCGAACACCAGGGCCTCTTTCGAGGCGAAGTGGGAGAAGAGCGTGGTGACGGCCACGTCGGCCTCGGCGGCCACGTCACGGATGCCGACCGCGTCGTACCCGCGTTCCAGGAAGAGCCGCAGCGCGGTGTCGGCGATCTTCTGACGGGTCGCGGCCTTCTTGCGTTCACGGCGTCCGGACTGCACGGTCATGGCCGCAGGCTATCAGGTACGAAAGTGTAACCGTTATTAAAAGCTAACCGTTAGTGTTACGGTCGAGCGCATGAAGAAAGTGAGCTTCGCCGAGTTCGGCGGTCCGGACGTTCTGCATCTCATCGACGCCGAGGAGCCCCACCCGGGCCCCGGCCGGGTACGCATCGCGGTGCGCGCGGCGGGTGTGAATCCCGTCGACTGGCGGGTCCGTGAGGGCCAGGTCCTGGGGGCCCATCCGATCGAGTTGCCCGCCGGGGTCGGGCTGGACGCCGCCGGGGTGGTGGACGAGGTCGGTGAGGGCGTCGAGGGGGTCGAGGTCGGTGATCACGTGTTCGGCGAAGGGGCGAGCACCTATGCCGAGTTCGCCGTGCTGTCGGCCTGGGCCCGTATGCCCGAGGGCCTGACGTTCGAGGAGGCGGCCGGGTACCCCTCCGTGGTGGAGACCGCGCTGCGGATCATCCGCGAGGTCGGTGTGCGGGCCGGGCAGACGCTGCTGGTCAGCGGGGCGTCCGGGGGAGTCGGATCGGCGGTGCTGCAGATCGCCCGCGACCGCGGGATCACGGTGATCGGCACGGCCGGTGCCGCGAACCAGGAGTATCTGCGCGGCCTGGGTGCCGTCGCGACGACGTACGGCGAGGGCTGGGTCGAGCGGGTGCGGCGGCTCGGCCGTGTCGACGCGGCCCTGGATCTGGCCGGCTCGGGGGTGATCCGCGAGCTCGTCGGGCTGACCGGGGATCCGCGGAAGGTCGTCACCATCGCCGATCTCGGTGCGCCGGAGTTCGGCGTCCGGTTCTCCGGCGTGGCCGGAAGCGTGCCGGCGGCGCTCGCCGAGGCCGTCGGCCTGATCGCGCGGGGCAAGCTGCACATCCCGGTCGAGAAGTCGTACGCGCTCGGCGAGGCCGCCGCGGCGCACATCGACAGCCAGGCCGGTCACACGCGCGGGCGGCGGGTCGTCGTCGTCTGAGCCGGCTACGAACCGGGACCGGGACCGGGACGGGGCCCTGAAGCGAAACGGTCCGGCGACGCTCGCTCCGCGTTGCCGCCCGCCGGACGCACGTCACCACCGGGGCGGACCCCGGTGGTGACGTGAATGGATGGTGGACGAGGGATCAGTCGTCGCCGATCTTGGAGCCCAGGGTGACCTTGGCCGTGTGCTCCTTGCCGCCGCGCTCGTAGGTGACCGTGACCTCGTCGCCGGGCTTGTGGGTCCAGATCTCGCCGATCAGGGTCGGGCCGCTGTCGATCACCCGGTCGTCGAGCTTCGTGATGACGTCACCGGGCTTGAGGCCCGCGTCGTCGGCGGGACCGCCCTGCTCGACCGGGTCGGAGCCGCCCACGCCCTGCTCGGTGAGCTTGGCGCCGCTGGTCGTCTGCTCCAGGGAGACGGAGGCGCCGATCTTCGCGTACACCGGCTTGCCGGTCTCGATCAGTTGCTTGGCGACGAACTCGGCCTGGTTCACGGGGATGGCGAAGCCCAGACCGATCGAACCGGCCTGGCCGGTGCCGAAGCCGCCGTTGCTCGTGGACTGGATCGCGGAGTTGATCCCGATGACGTTGCCCTGGGCGTCCAGCAGCGGGCCGCCGGAGTTGCCCGGGTTGATCGACGCGTCGGTCTGCAGGGCGCTCATGTAGGACGACTTGCTGTCGGCGCTGCCGTCGCTGGAGGCCACGGGGCGGTTCTTGGCGCTGATGATGCCCGTGGTCACCGTGTTGGACAGGCCGAAGGGGGCGCCGATGGCGATCGTCGAGTCGCCGACCGCCACCTTGTCGGAGTCGCCGAGGGGGAGGGGATTCAGGTCCGACGGGGCGTTCTCGAGTTTGATGACCGCGACGTCGTAGCCCTGGGCGTGGCCGACCACCGTGGCCTCGTACTTCTTGCCGTTGGGGAAGGTCGCGCTGAGCTTGCCGCCGTCGACCGCCTCCGCCACCACGTGGTTGTTGGTGACGATGTGGCCTTCCTTGTCGAAGACGAAGCCGGTGCCGGTGCCGCCCTCGCCGTTGCTTCCCTCGGCCTGGATGGTGACCGTGCTGGGCAGCGCCTTGGCGGCCACGCCGGCCACGGTGCCAGCGTCGCGCTTGACGGAGCCGCCGGTGTCGGAGGCGGAGACCGTGGTAGAGCCGCCGTCGTCGTTGTTCTTGGCCAGGGTGTAGCCGAGACCGCCGCCCAGACCGCCCGCGACCAGCGCGGCGATCAGGACACCGGCGACCAGGCCGCCACGGCCGCGGCCCGATTTCGGGGCGGGCGGCTGGTACGAGGCTCCCCAGCCGCCGCCCGAACCGTCACCGGAGCCCTCACCGAAGCCGTCACCGCCGCCTGCACCGCCGTACGTCGGGGGCGGGGTCGACGCCGAGGTCGGGGCCGCGGTCGAGGTCGGCGTGCCCGGCGGCGGGGGCGGGGGCCAGGAGGCGTCGGGAGCCGGGGATCCCTGCGGGACCTCGCCCCCCTGCGGTGCCGCGTGTCCCTGCGGCGCGGTCGGGGCCTGGGCGGGGGGAGCCGCCGGGGCCTCGGGTGCGGAGGCGGGGGCTTGGTGCGGGGCGTGCGGGGCGGGGGGCTGGGCGGAGGCAGCGGGAGCATCCACCGGCACTGGAGGTGCGGACGGGGCCGGGGGTACCGCGGTGCCCTCGTTCTCGGTGCTCACAGCTTTTCTCCTCGTTCCACGGCTGTTTGTCGCTCACCCTGGTCGCGCTCAGCAGCGCTCACACGCTGCTCCACGGTCCGGCGCGATGCGGATGTGCTGGTGCTGTTGTATGCCATCAGCTTTTCCCACGGGCCGTCAGAGCACCATAAGCGGTTGCTGTGCGTCTCCGACCGTCCTTTATATGGGTTATCCAAGACTAAACGGACGTGCTGCCGATTCCGTCGATGGCACGTCTACCCACCCGCGGTGGCACCATGACGCGGTGACCCACGCACGACAGCACCGGATTCAGGTCGTCGCCCACCGCGGAGCCTCCGAGGAGGCCCCCGAGCACACGCTGGCCGCGTACCGGAAGGCGATCGAGGACGGGGCGGACGCGCTGGAGTGCGATGTGCGCCTGACCGCCGACGGCCACCTCGTCTGCGTCCACGACTGGCGCGTCAACCGTACGTCGAACGGCCGCGGCGCGGTGTCCGCGCTGGAGCTCGCCGATCTGGCCGCACTGGACTTCGGCGCCCGCCGGACCCGGGAGTTCTGGCGGACGCGCGACGAGCAGCCCGACTGGGAGCACCGGCCCGAGGACCGGGAGGAGACCTCCGTCCTGACCCTGGAGCGGCTGCTCCAGCTCGTCTCCGACGCGGGGCGCCGGGTGGAGCTGGCCATCGAGACCAAGCATCCGACGCGCTGGGCGGGACAGGTGGAGGAGCGGCTGCTGCTGCTTCTGAAGCGCTTCGGGCTCGACGCCCCCGCCTCGGCCGAGGACTCCCCGGTGCGTGTGATGAGCTTCTCGGCCCGCTCGCTGCACCGGGTGCGGGCCGCCTCGCCGACGCTGCCGACGGTCTACCTGATGCAGTTCGTCTCGCCCCGGCTGCGCGACGGGCGCCTGCCCGCGGGTGTCCGGATCGCGGGCCCCTCGATCCGGATCGTGCGCAATCACCCCGCCTACATCGAGCGTCTGAAGCGGGCCGGTCACCAGGTGCACGTGTGGACGGTGAACGAGACCGCCGACGTGGATCTCTGCGCCGGCCTGGGCGTCGACGCCATCATCACCAACCGGCCGCGCGCCGTCCTGGACCACCTCGGCCGCCGGCCGGGCCGCTGATTCGTCCGCAGACCTTGACCCGGCGTGCCTGCCGCATTCTCCGGTCTCGGCCGCACCGACCATCCCGACCACACCGACCAAATCCGGCCATGCGATTACGGGGAGTGCTCCGGCGCGTTCGGTACGTGTTCGACCGTGTCGAATGCGTCACCATGCGGGGATCGGCCGGTTTCCGGCTCAGGGCGATGGGGCATCCACACCGTGGCGTGGGGCAAAGGAGGTCTCGGGGGTGGCGTTGGTGGTGGCACAGGAGGTGCCCACGTCGTCGAGCATGGCCGTGCCCCATGGCCCTGCGGGCGTGGGGGAAGCGAGACACCGCATGCGTGATCAGTTGCGCGGAGGCGGCGTGGCGGAATCGGTCATCGACGACGCTGTACTGGTCCTTTCCGAACTGTTGAGCAACGCGTGCAAGCACGGCCGTCCGCTGGGCGACGTGCCCGCCGGGGACGGCGACGTCCGCGCCGCGTGGCAGGTGGACGCGGGTGGCCGGCTGCTGGTGGAGGTCACGGACGGTGGCGGCCCGACCCGCCCGGCTCCGGCGACGCCCTCGGTCACCGCGCACGGCGGCCGCGGGCTGAACATCATCACGGCACTCGCCGACGACTGGGGCGTACGGGACGACGCGCGCGGAGAGGTCACGGTCTGGGTCGTCGTCCACGACGACGTGCACGACCCGGACGCCGGGCACCGGCGCGACGACTTCGCCCGGATCTCGGCGCCGGCGGTGTCGGAGATTCCCGGCCTGGACTTCGCGGACGCCTTCGACGACCTGGGCTGACCCGGCGGCCCGCCCGCCGGGAGGCCGGGGCGAGTTGTCCACAGGCGGCCCGTCGTCCACAGGGTCCCGTGGGCCGGGGTGGGAACGGCTAGGCTCGCGCCCGTACGAGTCGAGCCGTAACCGGGAGACACCCACGATGGCCAAGAAGCGACCCCAGACGAAGGCCAAGCGGCCCCAGCTCGACGATGCCGAGGTCCCGGTCGTCGGCGCCCGTGAGCCCTGCCCCTGCGGCAGCGGCCGCCGGTACAAGGCATGCCACGGCCGGTCCGCGGCCCAGGCCACGACCGCGCTGGTGCAGCGCCCGTTCGAGGGGCTGCCCGGCGAGTGCGACTGGGTGGCGCTGCGGGAGCTGGTGCCCGCGGCCACGGTCGGGCTGACCCTGCGGGACGGCCTGCCCGAGGGCGTCCCGTCCGTCATGCTGGCCACGGTGCTGCCGATGGCCTGGCCCGCCCTGCGCCGCGACGACGGCTCGGTCCTGCTCGGCCTGCAGAACGACACGGCGTCGGGCGACATCAGCCGCGACCTCGCCGACACCCTCGCCCAGGCGCTGAGCGCCCCGCCGGGCACCCCGGTGCAGGGCAGGCGCGCGCCGGCCGACGGTCCGCGGCTCCAGGACCTGCTCGCGCCCGAGGGGGCGTTCGAGCCGGAGGTGCACGCGGGCTTCGAGTTCTGGGTCCCGGACCCGGACAACGCCACGCCGGAGGTGACCGCCTCCCTGGAGCGGGCCAACGCCGCGGCCATTCCGACCGTCCGGCTGCGGAGCGTGGACGCCGCCTACTGGTGCGAGACGCCGGACAAGAACCACCTGCGCTGGGTCATGCCGCACGAGGAGGAGCGGCTTCTGGACGCTCTTGCCCGGCTGCACGCCGCGGGCCGGTCGTCCCTCGGCGAGGGCACCCGCCTCGTCGGCTCCTTCCGCGCTCACGGGCTCACCGTGCCGGTGTGGGACCTGCCGAGCGAGGTCACCGCGCAGGACATCGAGAAGCCCGCCGCCGAGTTCGCCGAGCGGCTCGCCGAGGCCCTGGCCACGGATGCTCCGCTCACCCACGACGAGCGCCGGGCGCGCGGCGGCCTGACCAACCGGCAGGTCACCCTCAGTTGACCTCCGCAGACATCAACTGACATCAACTGACCTCAACTGACCTCAACTGACCTCAGCAGGCATCACTGACGCACGGCCGCCGAAGCCGCTCAGGCTGACCGACCGGTCAGCCTGAGCGGCGGGCCGTGGACAGGTGACTCCGGTCACAACTCCCGGCGGGGACAAGCCAGTCGGTGACCGGAAAACAGGAGATCGAATTTGCTAACCGCCGATCTCTTGTTACCGTTCGAGTAGCCCGGTTGCTGGTGCATCCCCCGTCGCCAGCAACCGGGTCTTTCCATGCGCCCGGTCGCACACGCACCGCAGTCGCGCGTCAACTCTCCATCTGCGCAGGTGAGTTGCCTTCACCGTCTCCGCCGCTCCGGGCAGCGCCGTGACTCGCCCCGCTCTCGGCCTAACCGGCGTTCCCGGTGTTCCCGTCGCCTCCGGAATTCCCGTTGCTTCTTCCGGAACTCCCGTCGCTTCCGGCACTCCCGGCGCTCGCGTCACTCCCGCTTTCGCTGTTTCCGCTCCCGTTCCCGCTTCCGCTTCCGCTTCCACTGTTCCCGCTACCGCTGTTCCCGTTGCTCCCGGTGCGCAGCAGAAGCGGTCCGTACCCGGCCCGGCTCGTGAACTCCGCGACCGCGGTGTACCCAGCCAACCCGCCCCGGGTTCGTTCCGGCGGCGTCTCGCAGGTGCCCGGCGCGTCCTCGGCGCTCACCGCACAGCGCATCCGCACGCTGCGCCCTTCGGGCCCCATGAGGCTCAGCACGGCCTCGAGCGGGCCGCCGGTGGCGTTGCGGTAGTAGGTCCGCGCCCAGGTCTCCGTGGACCGGGCCAGGACACAGGTCTGCGCCTCGACACCCGCGGGCGAGGTGAGTTCGGGACCGCAGCGCGCGGCCAGGGCAGGGCCGGGCGGCAGTGGGGAACGGGCGGGCGCAGCCCCGGCCTCAGCGCGGTCGGACCCCTCGGACGCTGCCTCGCCCTCACCGCCCCGCGAGAGGAGGGGGACGGCTGCGGGAGCCTTCGCGTCCGTGTCGCCCGAGGGCCCGGCGGACGCCACGGCGAACGGCAGTACGACCGCGCACACCACGACACCCGCGAGCCCGTACAGGCGGATCCGCCGACGATCCGGCCTGCCGCGATCCGGCCCGACACGGCACGGCCCGACGCGGTGCGGCCCGACGACGCGGTGCTTCCCAGCATGAAGCGGCATGGGGCGGACGATAACGACCGGCGGCGGGCGCGGACTTCCGCGCGCGCCGAACACCCCTACAACTCGGGCGCGCTCACACCCGTACGAGTGAGGGCGTCGACCACCGCGTCCACCACGGCCTCCACGTCGGGCACCCAGGGTGAGGCGGAGCCGGGCAGCGGCGCCCGTTCCCAGCGGACGGCGCCGGCGCCGGTCTCGGACGGGGGCAGCGCGAGGTAGCCGCCCTCGCCGTGGAAGCGCAGGGAGCCGGGGACGAAGTCCTTGGCGTAGAGCAGCTCGCCCAACTGCTCCATGGAGTACGGCCTGACCAGCAGCGCCCAGCGGGTGGGCGAGGCGACGACCGGGCCGAGCCGCAGCCCGGCACGGTCGAGCGCGGCCAGGGCGTGGGCGGCCGGCAGCGCGGGCAGGGAGACGGCGCACGGGGCGCTGCCCCCGGTGGCCAGGACGATCGGCGCGGTGGGCCGGTTGGTCCACCACCAGCGCACCATGCGCTCATTGGTGGTGGCCGCGAGGAGACCGGGGTCGAAGGGATGCGCGCCCGGCACCGTGCACTCGGGGTCGGGGCATGCGCAGCGCGACCGCGCCCGCGGGTCGGCCGCCGCGCCCGGGAGTACGGGCCACTGCCATTGTGTCGCGTAGGTCAGAGCCGCGCCGATCAGCTCAGGCCGCCCGTCGTCGTGCTGGGACAAGGGCCTGCGTAGCCTTCCGAGGATCTCGCGCATGAGCGCTCGTTCCTTTCCGTTGCACGCCTGGCAACACCGTGGTCACTTCACACCATGTGTCGATCACTTCGCTGTGCGTTGCTGGTGGCGCATCACACCCCTGCCGAGGAGCGACCCCACGGGAGACCATGGGAAACACCTCTGCCAAGGGCAAGGGAAACCCCTGTGGGTCGAGCACTGACTGCGTCCGTGACGGTTCCGACCACACTGCGTCTGTCAAAAGCATGGGCGTGGCGCGGGGGTGGCGAAGTCTGGCGTTTTGCCGTCGCGCGTATTTCTCTCCGCCTCCGCCACGGGAGGATGGGGCACGGTCGTCGGTGGATAGGACGCCCGGGTCCGTCGCCAGGTTCCAGGTGGCCCCCAACCACGCCTGGCCTTCTCCGAGTACGTACCCATCACGACCGCTGTGACGCTCCGTGAAGCACCCCCAGTCGACCGCAACAAGGCGTCCTCTGGGGCAGTTTCAAGCCAATTTCGCTTTTGCGCAAGAGGTAGGGAAGGAGGCCGCTCGCACCTCATGGACACCAGGAATCCCGGCAGGACAATGCTGGACATCTCCTTACGAGTGCGTGTACATGTGGAGACACTGCTGGCGGCGCAGAATGACATGGGGGTTTGCGATGCTTTTGAGCAGTAAGTGCCGGTCGGGAGGCCGGACGCCATGAACGCCCCGCACCCTGCGAAAGTGGCCGGAATCGATCCAGCGGTTCCGACCCCCGCACACACTGTCGCGTCCACGGCCACGGGTACCTCCCCGGCGGCCACACCAAACACCACGGACGCCACAGCCGTTACAGGCGCCTCGGACGCCTCAGGCGCTCCTTGCGCCGCCCCCGGTGCCCTGCTCCAGGACCGCCTCGCCGGCTGGATCTCGGACCTCACGACCCTGCACGAACTGACCGAGCGCCTGGTCAGGACGGACACCCTCTCCGACGGCCTCCAGGAACTGCTGAGTGCCGGAGCCGCCCTGGTGGGCGCCCGGCGCGGGCTCGTCGTCCTGGAACCGGCCGACGGACTCGGCCCCGACACCACCATCGGCCTCGGGCTCGCCCGCGCCGACCTCGGCCACATCGAGACCGTGCCCCGAAGTTCCCTGTCCTACGGGCGGATTCTGGACGGAACGGCGGCCGGTCCAGACGGAACGGCGACCGGTGAGGGCGGGATCGCCGAGCCCGACCTGCTCGCCGAGAAGAGCCTCGACCCCCGACACCGCGAGGTCGCGAGGCGCCTCGGCTACGCCGCCAGTTACGCGCTCCCCCTGTCCGCCGAGGGCACCGGGCGCCTCGGCGCCGCCGTATGGCTCTACGACGAGCCCGCCGAACCGGATGAGCGCCGCCGCCACCTCGCCGGTCTGTACGTCCGGTACGCCGCACAGCACCTGACCCGCCTCCTCGAGGTCGAGCGCACCCGCACGTCCCTCGCGACGATGGCCGAGGAGCTGCTGCCCTCCCGCCTGCCCCGGGTGCCCGGCGTGCAGCTCGCCGCCCGGCACCGCACCGGTCCCCTCGGCGGCGGCGACTGGTACGACGCGCTGCCGCTGCCGGACGCCGCCCTCGGTCTCGCCGTCGGCTCCGTCACCGGGTCGGGGCCGAGCGCGGTCGCGGCGATGGGGCGGCTGCGCGCTTCGCTGCGGGCGTACGCCGTGATGGAGGGCGAGGACCCGGTCGCCGTCCTGTCCGACCTGGAGCTGCTGCTGCGGCTCACCGAGCCCGCCCGCTCGGCCACGGCCCTGTTCGGCTACTGCGAGCCCGCGCTGCGCCGGATCACCCTGGCCGGCGCCGGACACAGCCCGCCGCTGCTGATCGGCCGGCGGCGCACGGAGTTCGTCGAGACCTCCGTCTCCGCGCCGCTCGGCATGCTCGCCTGCTGGGAGGCGCCCAGCGTGGAGCTCCAGGCCGAGCCCGGAGAGACGGTTCTGCTGTACACCGACGGGCTGCTGCACCGCACCGGCGACCCGGCCGACCGCGCCTTCGCCCGGCTGCACGCGGCGGCGGCCGGCGTACCCCGGGCCGAGCGCCGCGACCCGGACGCCGTCGCCGAGCACGTCCTGCGCACCGTACTGCCGGACGGCAAGGCGGAGGCGGACTCCGAGGAGGACGTCGTTCTGCTGGCGGTCCGGTTCGAATAACGACCCGGTTCGGACAGCCGCCCGGTTCGGACAACGACCCGTACGGACGACGGCCTGGTTCGAATAGCGGGCACTTACGCCCCGCGCGTCCCGCATAACGGACAGTGACGCCTCCGTGTAACAGGCCCTTCGGCCCTGGGCCCCCTTCCGTACGACCGTACGATGGGGGGTGGTCCAGTGCCGTATCGAGGAGGATGACGTGGCGGAGGAGCTCACCCCGGCAGTATCTGATCTTGCTGCTGACGCAGCGGGCGCGGAGAACCCGGAGAACCCGGAGACAGAGACCGAGGAGCCCAGCAAGCAGCGCAAGAACGGCCTGTACCCGGGCGTGTCCGACGAGCTGGCCGAGAACATGAAGTCCGGCTGGGCCGACACGGAGCTGCACGGCCTGGAGCCCATCGCCCAGGCCGCGGAGACCGCCACCCGCCGCGCCGCCCTGTCCGCCCGCTTCCCGGGCGAGCGCCTGGTGATCCCCGCGGGCAACCTCAAGACCCGCTCGAACGACACGGAGTACTCCTTCCGCGCCTCGGTCGAGTACGCGTACCTCACCGGCAACCAGACAGAGGACGGCGTCCTGGTCCTGGAGCCCAAGGGCGACGGCCACACCGCGACGATCTACCTCCTGCCGCGCTCGGACCGTGAGAACGGCGAGTTCTGGCTGAACGGGCAGGGCGAGCTGTGGGTCGGCCGCCGCCACTCCCTCACCGAGGCCGGGCAGCTCTACGGCATCCCCGCCTCCGACGTCCGCGAACTGGCCGACAGCCTGAGCGAGGCCACCGGCCCGGTGCGCGTCGTGCGCGGCTACGACGCCGGCATCGAGGCCGCCCTGACCGACAAGGTCACCGCAGAGCGCGACGAGGAACTGCGGGTCTTCCTCTCCGAGGCCCGCCTGGTCAAGGACGAGTTCGAGATCGGCGAGCTGCAGAAGGCCGTCGACTCCACCGTGCGCGGCTTCGAGGACGTCGTGAAGGTCCTCGACAAGGCCGAGGCGACGTCCGAGCGCTACATCGAAGGGACCTTCTTCCTGCGCGCGCGCGTGGAGGGCAACGACGTCGGCTACGGCTCCATCTGCGCCGCGGGACCGCACGCCTGCACCCTGCACTGGGTCCGCAACGACGGCCCGGTCCGCTCCGGCGACCTCCTGCTGCTCGACGCGGGCGTGGAGACGCACACGTACTACACGGCGGACGTCACGCGCACGCTGCCGATCAACGGCCGCTACAGCGAGCTGCAGAAGAAGATCTACGACGCCGTGTACGACTCCCAGGAGGCCGGCATCGCGGCGGTGAAGCCGGGCGCCAAGTACCGCGACTTCCACGACGCGTCCCAGCGTGTGCTGGCCGAGCGGCTCGTCGAGTGGGGCCTGGTCGAGGGCCCCGTCGAGCGGGTGCTGGAGCTCGGTCTGCAGCGCCGCTGGACGCTGCACGGCACCGGTCACATGCTCGGCCTGGACGTCCACGACTGCGCCTCCGCACGCGTGGAGTCCTACGTCGACGGCACGCTGGAGCCCGGCATGGTCCTCACCGTCGAGCCCGGCCTCTACTTCCAGGCCGACGACCTGACCGTGCCCGAGGAGTACCGGGGCATCGGCGTGCGCATCGAGGACGACATCCTCGTCACCGCCGACGGCAACCGGAACCTGTCCGCCGGCCTGCCGCGCCGGTCGGACGAGGTCGAGGAGTGGATGGCCGCGCTGAAGGGCTGACCCGCGTTTCGACGGCCGGGCACACCACGCGGGTGCCCGGCCGTCGGCGTGCTCGCGGGGATGCCCCCGTTCACACGGCCACCAGCGGGGCGTCCTCACGCCACTTGAGGATCTTGTCGAAGCTCACCACGGCACCGGCCCGCCCCGGCGCACTGCCGATGTGGACGTGGTCGGCGAGTTCCCGGATGAGACACAGACCGCGGCCGCTCTCGGCCTCCACGGGCGCCGGGCGGGCCACACCCTGCGGCCGGCCCGCAGCGGCGGCGGGGAAACCGGGGCCCGTGTCGGCGACCTCGATACGGCACCGCTCGCCGTCGAGATAGGCCGTGACGCGGTACGCCTCCGTGGGTCCGCCGGACCCGTCGTCGCCACCGTGCTCGACGGCGTTCGCACAGGCCTCGCTCAGCGCGACGGAGAGATCGAAGGAGATGTCGGGGTCGACGCCCGCGGTCTCCATGGTGCCGATCAGCAGGCGACGGGCCAGGGGCACGCTCGCAGCCTCGCGCCGCAAATGGAGTGACCACCAGATGCTCATGCTCCAGCCTCCCGGCCGCGGCTCGACATACCGTTACGTATTGCCCCGCACACCCCGGTGTAAGCCCGCTTTCCCCGTGACACCGCTCATCTGGCGGATGCGTCCCTGCCGCCGATCGGTGTATGTGCGGCGCCTCGCGCCATGAGGTGATCTTCCGGCGCCTTCCCTGCTCTTTCCGGCGCCTTCCATCCTCTTTCCTCCTCTTCCGGGTCGTACGGCATCTTGTGGACCTGCCGTACGGCGCGGGGGGCGTCAGTGCGATGATGAGGCCGCCATGACTGCCCCCCACCCGCCAACGGCGCGCTCCGGGAACGACCTCCGGATCCTGCGGGCCGCGGTGTTCGCCGCGGTCTGCGTCGTGCTGGCCGCGGCGGGGCACACCCTCGCCTCCTGCGCCACCGTTCCGCTGTGGTCGCTGGGCACGGGATTCCTCGGGGCGGTCCTGGTCGCCGTGCCCCTCGCCGGACGACGGCGCTCACTGCCCGGCATCGTGGTGCTGCTCACCGTCGGACAGACCGCGCTGCACGCCCTGTTCGGACTGGGCCAGCACGGCACCGCCGCGGCTACCGCTTCCGCCGCGGCCACCGCTTCCGGTACGGCCGTCGCGTCCACCGGCGGGCCGGGCGCGTTGACCGACGCGTCTTTGGTCCAGCAGGCGGCGCGGCTGGTCTGCGGGACCACCGCGGCGGCGATCAGCCCGACCCAGGCCCAACGCATCCTCACCGACGCGCGGATCTCCCCGGACGTGCACACCGGCGCGACGCACCACCCCGCCGACGCCCTGTCCACCGCCGACGCCTCCGCCTCGCTGCTGCCGTCCCTGCCGATGCTGCTCGGCCACGTCCTCGCGGCCCTGGCCGCCGGCTGGCTGCTGCGACGCGGGGACCTGGCCCTGGCCCGGCTCCTCGAACTGTCGGCGCACTCGGCCCACTCGATGGCCGAGGCGGCGTTCGTACGCGCCCTGCGCGCGGCGCTCTCCCTGGTGCGCACCCTGAACGCCGGGCTCGTCGGCGCCCCCGGTAACGGCCCGCGTCCGCCGCACACCGCCCTGTCGGCGCCGCCGCGGCCCCGTACGACCGCACTCCAGCACACGGTGATCAGGCGCGGCCCGCCCGGCGACACGTTCGCCCTCGCCGCCTGACACGACGCGACACCATCCGCTTTGGGGAGGGGCCGCCGTCGTGCGGCACGCGCGCGTGCGCGCATTCCTCCCGTCACTCGTCACCGGCTCAGCACCGGTGCCCACTCGAAGCGGAGTACTCCGTCCATGAAGGCTTCCCGTATCGCCGCCGCCGGCGCCGTCTCCGGCATCGCCGTCCTCGCCCTGTCCGCCCCCGCGTTCGCGCACGTCAGCGTGCAGCCGGAGGGCACGGCCGCCAAGGGCGGCTACGCGGTCGTCGACTTCAAGGTCCCCAACGAACGCGACAACGCCTCCACCACCAAGCTGGAGGTCAACTTCCCCACCGACCACCCGCTGGCGTCCGTGATGCCGGAGCCGGTCCCCGGCTGGAAGGCCGAGGTCACCAAGTCCAAGCCGGCCAAGCCGCTGGAGTCGCACGGCAAGCAGCTCACCGAGGTGGTCACCAAGGTGACCTGGACCGCCGATGGTGAGGGCATCAAGCCCGGCTTCTTCCAGAAGTTCCCGGTCTCCGTCGGCGCGCTGCCCGAGGACGCCGACCAACTGGTGTTCAAGGCGATCCAGACGTACTCCAACAAGGAGGTCGTGCGCTGGATCGAGGTGCCGCAGGAGGGCCAGGAGGAGCCCGAGACCCCGGCGCCCGTGCTCGAGCTGGCCGCCGCCGAGGAAGACGCCCACGGCGCCTCGGGCTCGGCCGACGCGAAGGGCGACGACACCGAGGCGGCCGCGCAGAACACCGCCGCCGACGCCTCCTCGTCGGACTCCGGCTCGGGCGACGGCAGCGACACCACCGCCCGGGTCCTCGGCATCGTCGGCATCGTCGTCGGTGCGGCGGGCGTCGCGTACGGCGTACTGGCCGGCCGCAGGCGCGGCTCCGGCGCCTCGGCGTAACAGCGCCCGCGCCGGTGCGTCGGCGTGACCTTGCCGACGCATCCTCTCGTCCGGTGCGCGCCGGGCATCCTCCGTCGGTCCGACGGAGCCCCGGCGCGCACCGGAGCACCTCACATCTGGGACATTTTTCTATGCGCAAGAAGACGTTCGCCGCGGCCGCCCTGCTCGCCGCCGCCTCCCTGACCCTCTCCGCCTGCGGCAGCGGCGCCGACAGCGACAAGCCCGTGACCGTGGTCTCCGAGGACAACAGCCAGCAGGCCGCCACCGTCCTCGACAAGCCCTTCGAGAAGCCCGACCTGGTCCTCACGGACACCCGGGGCAAGAAGTACGACCTCCGCGAGCAGACCGCCGGCAAGCCCACCCTGATCTACTTCGGCTACACCCACTGCCCCGACGTCTGCCCCCTGACCATGAACAACATCGCCGTGGCCAAGAAGCAGCTCTCCCAGGCCGAGCAGGACAAGCTCCGCGTCGTGTTCGTCAGCACCGACCCGGAGCGCGACACCCCGGCCGCACTCGGCAAGTGGCTCAAGGGCATCGACTCGCAGATCGTCGGTCTGACCGGCGACTTCGACACCGTCCAGGCCGGCGCCCGCACCCTCGGCATCTCGATCGATCCGCCGACCAAGGACAAGGACGGCAAGATCATCTCGACGCACGGCACCCAGGTCGTCGCCTTCTCCCCGAAGTCCGACGCGGGCTACGTCCTCTACGGCGAGGACGCCACGGTCGACGACTACACCAAGGACCTCCCCAAGCTCATCAAGGGGGAGAACCCGTGAGGCGGCCGACGGGAGGACCGGTGCGGGGCCGCCCCGTCCTCGCCGCCGTCGCGGTGATCGGCGCCCTGGCCCTCTCGGGCTGCGGCGGATCGGACTCCGACTCCGACTCCCCGGCCGCCGGTGCCGAACTCTCCGTCGGCGCCGCCTACATACCGCAGCCGGTCTCCGACTCGATGGCGGCCGGATTCCTCACCATCACCAACAAGGGCGACGCGGCCGACGAACTCACCTCCGTCACGAGCGAGGCCGGCGACGTCACCGTGCACGAAACCGTCGACGGGACCATGAAGCAGGTCGAGCGCCTCGAGGTCCCCGCCCACGGTCAACTCGTGTTCAAGAGCGGCGGAAACCACCTGATGTTCGAGAAGCTGAAGCAACAGCCGAAGCGGGGACAGTCCGTCGCCGTCGAACTGCACTTCGCCCACTCCGACCCCGTCACGGTCAAGCTGCCCGTGAAGGCGGCCACGTACCAGCCCACGACCGGACACTCCGAACACTCCGGACACTCCGGACACTGAGGGAGGGGACACCTTGACGCAGACCATCGCCCCGCGCGTCCGGACCCTGGTGCTGCTGCTCCTGGCCGCGGCCTGCGCACTGCTGGCCGGTGCCGGACCGGCCTCCGCGCACGCCGCGCTCACCGGAAGCGACCCCCGGCAAGGGGTGGTGGTCGACAAGGCTCCGGCCCAGGTGTCGCTCACCTTCTCCGAGTCGGTCTCCATGGACGACGACTCGCTGCGCGTCCTCGATCCCAAGGGCAAGCGCGTCGACGACGGCGCACCGTCCGGCACGGGCGGCACAACCTACTCCGTGAAACTGCACACCGGGCTCCCCAACGGCACGTACACGGTGACCTACCAGGTCGTGTCCGCCGACAGCCACCCGGTCGCCGGCGCCTACACCTTCTCCGTCGGCGCCCCGTCCAAGACCTCCGTCTCCGTCACCGGCCAGGAGGCGGGCGGCGGGTTCGTCGGAGGGCTGTACGGCTTCGGCCGGTACGTGTCGTACGCCGGGTTCGCCGTCCTGGTGGGCGGCGCCGCCTTCGTGCTGGCCTGCTGGTCGCGCGGCTCCGGGGTACGGGTCGTGCAGCGGGTCGTCGTCTCCGGCTGGCTCGCGCTGACCGCCGCCACCCTCCTGCTCCTCCTGCTGCGCGGCTCCTACACCAGCTCCGGCAAGGCCGCCGACGTCTTCGACCTGAGCCTGCTCGGCGAGGTGCTGCAGACCAAGGCCGGCGCCGCGCTGGTCTCCCGGCTGCTGCTGCTCGCGGCGGCCGCGCTGTTCATCGCCGTGCTCTTCGGCGCGTACGACAAACGGGAGGACGAGGAGAAGCGGGACCTCACCTTCGGGCTCGCGGTCGGCGGAAGCGTCGTGGCCGCGGGCCTCGCGGCGACCTGGGCGATGTCCGAGCACGCCTCCGTCGGTCTCCAGGCCGGCCTCGCCATGCCGGTCGACGTCGTCCACCTGATAGCCGTCGCCACCTGGCTCGGCGGACTCGTCGCCCTGCTCGCCGCCCTGTATCGCGGCCCCGCGGACACCCCGGTCCCCGACGACGCCGTACGCCGGTTCTCGCGCATCGCCTTCGGCAGTGTCATCGCCCTGGTGGCGACCGGCACCTACCAGTCCTGGCGCCAGCTCGGCTCCTGGACGGCCTTCACCGACACCCGGTACGGCCAGCTCCTCCTCGTCAAGATCGGGCTCGTGGCGGTACTCGTCGGCGTCGCCTACTTCTCGCGACGGTGGACGGCCCAGTTGGCACAGGCGGTGCCCGCCGTCGCCCGGCAGCGTGCCGCCGAGACCTCGTCCGGGAAGGTGAAAGTCCCCGAGAAGGCCTCCGGTACTGGAAAGGGTTCCAGCACCGCGACGGCCTCCGACGCCGGGAAAGGCTCCGGCACGGGGAAGGGATCCGGCGCTGGGAAGGGCTCCGGCACGGGGAAGGGATCCGGCGGCTCCCAGCGTGCCGCCCAGCTCGCCCGGCAGCGCGCGGCCGTGGACGCCGCCCGGCAGAAGCAGCACCGGGACGCCGACCCGCACCGCTTCGGACTGCGCCGCTCCGTGCTCGCCGAAGCGGGCGTCGCCGTCGTCCTGCTCGCCGTCACCACCGTCCTGACCCAGACCGAGCCGGGCCGGACCGAGGAGGAGGCCAAGGCCTCGGGCCCGTCCTCCACCGCCACCTCCGCGCCCTCCGCGCCCTCCACCGGCGCGGTGACGCTGGACATGCCCTTCGACACCGGCAGCCAGAACGGCAAGGGCGTCGTACGGGTCGAACTCGACCCCGCCCGGGTCGGCGCCAACGACATGCACCTCTACGTCGAGCGCCCGGACGGTACCGCCTTCGACATCCCCGAGGTGAAGGTGGCCTTCACCCAGGAGGCCAAGGACATCGGGCCCCTGCCCGTCGTCCCCGACCACATCACCACCGGACACTGGTCGGCGAGCGGAGTGCAGATCCCGATGGCCGGTGACTGGGAAGTCGCCGTGACCGTACGGACCTCCGACATCGACCAGGTCACCATCTCCAAGAACGCGCAGATCGGCTGAACCGCACCATGGCTGACCAGTCCATTCCGGAGGCCCGAAACCCCGAGGCGACCCGCGGGACGCCCGGCGGCCCCGGGCCGCTCGACCCCGAGAACACCACCGCCCGCACGGGCGTCTCGCGAAGGCGACTCCTCGGCACCGCCGGTGCCACCGGGCTCGTCCTCGGCGCGGCCGGCGGCGCCGCGGGCTACGCGGCCGCGCCCTCCTCCGCCGCCACCCCTCTCACCTCGCTCGGCAGCGAGCAGGCGATGTTTCACGGGAAACATCAGCCCGGCATCACCACCGCCATGCAGGCCTGCGGCCACCTCGTCGCCTTCGACCTCGCGGCGGGCGCCGGGCGCAAGGAGGCCACCGCACTGCTGCGCCGCTGGTCCGACACAGCCCGGCGGCTGATGGCGGGCGAGCCCGCCGGAACCCGTGACACGGACGTGGCCCGGGACGCCGGCCCCTCCTCGCTGACCGTCACCTTCGGATTCGGGCACTCCTTCTTCGGCCGTACCGGCCTGGACAGGCAGCGTCCGGTCGCACTCGACCCGCTCCCCGACTTCTCCTCCGACCACCTCGACAAGAACCGCAGCAACGGCGACCTCTGGGTGCAGATCGGCGCCGACGACGCGCTGGTGGCCTTCCACGCCCTGCGCGCGATCCAGCAGGACGCCGGGACGGCCGCCCGCCTCCGCTGGCAGATGAACGGCTTCAACCGTTCACCGGGCGCCACCGCCCACCCCATGACGGCCCGCAACCTCATGGGCCAGGTCGACGGCACCCGCAACCCGAAGCCCGCCGAGCCCGACTTCGACAAGCGGATCTTCGTCCCCGAACAGCCGGGGAAGGGCGGACAAGCCTGGATGGCGAACGGCTCCTACGTCGTCGTACGCCGTATCCGCATGCTCCTCGACGACTGGGAGCAGCTCTCGGTCAAGGCCCAGGAGGACGTCATCGGCCGCCGCAAGGCCGACGGGGCACCGCTGTCCGGGGGGTCCGAGACGACCGAGATGGACCTGGAGAAGACGGACGGGGCCGGCAAGCTCGTCGTACCGATCAACGCCCACGCCCGCATCACCCGCCCCGACCAGAACGGCGGCGCTGCCCTGGTCCGCCGGCCCTTCTCGTACCACGACGGCTTCGACGCCGACGGTGTCCCGGACGCCGGCCTGCTCTTCATCTGCTGGCAGGCCGATCCGCTGCGGGGCTTCGTGCCCGTGCAGCGCAAACTGGACCGGGGCGACGCGCTGTCGCAGTTCATCCGGCACGAGGCGAGCGGCCTGTTCGCGGTGCCGGGCGGGGCGGCGGAGGGAGAATACGTGGGGCAGCCGCTGCTGGAGGGGTGAAACCGGCGGCGAGTCACCCCGGGGAGGGGGCTTGGACGAGACGCGTGGGCCGGGTCCCGCCGGGCCCATTAGGGTGAGTACATGCCAGCCAGTTACGCGTATCTCGGCCCTGAAGGCACCTTCACCGAAGTCGCCCTGCGCACACTTCCGGAGACGGCGACCCGGGAGCTGGTCCCCTACGTGTCCGTCCAGTCCGCGCTCGACGCGGTGCGCACCGGCGAGGCCGAGGCCGCGTTCGTGCCGATCGAGAACTCCGTGGAGGGCGGCATCACCACCACCCTCGACGAGCTGGTCGCCGGCCAGCCGCTGATGATCTACCGCGAGGTGCTGCTGTCCATCACCTTCGCGCTGCTGGTCCGCCCCGGCACCAAGTTGTCGGACATCAAGACGGTCACCGCCCACCCGGCCGCCCAGCCCCAGGTCCGCAACTGGCTCAAGGCACACCTCCCGGACGTCGCCTGGGAGTCCGCCGCCTCCAACGCGGACGGCGCCCGCCTGGTGCAGGAGGGGCGGTACGACGCGGCCTTCGCCGGTGAGTTCGCCGCGGAGCGCTACGGCCTGGAGGTGCTGGAAGCCGACATCCACGACGCGGAGAACGCCCAGACGCGCTTCGTGCTGGTGGGCCGCCCGGCGCGGCCCGCGGCTCCGACCGGCGCGGACAAGACGTCCGTCGTGCTCTGGCAGCGGGACGACCACCCTGGTGGCCTGCGCGATCTGCTGGGCGAGTTCGCCACCCGGGGTGTCAACCTGATGCTGCTCCAGTCCCGGCCCACGGGCGCCGGGATCGGCAACTACTGCTTCTGCATCGACGCCGAGGGGCACATCACCGACCGCCGGGTGGCCGACGCGCTGATGGGCCTGAAACGGTCCTGCCTCCAGGTGCGCTACCTCGGGTCGTATCCGCGGGCGGAGGTCGAGCCGGCGGACGTGGACGCGCTGCGGCCGGGTACCTCGGACGAGGCGTTCGTGGCGGCGGCGGACTGGGTGGCGCGCTGCCAGGACGGCCGGTTCTGACAGCCGTTAGCCACCGGAGCCATCAGAGCCCCAGAGCCGTCGAAGCCGGCCAGTCGTACCTGCCGATTTTCCTTGTCCACAGGAGTTATCCACAGGTCTGCTTCTCGACCTGGGGACAAGTCGACAACGAAGCGGTATTCGGTCGACAAATCCCCCTACAGCCCTTTACTTCCTCCACAGGGCCCCAGGTCACCCTTCGTCCACCTGTTTCTTGACCCCCATACTCCGGAGCGACACCGGATGCCCCGTTTCCACTCGAAAGTGGACGTGCGGAGGGTTTGGGCGGGCCGCCTCCCGCAATTTGGAATGATCACTTCCGTCAGTCCACAGATCTTTCACACAGCCTGTGGATAACTTTTCCGGGCTGTGGGTTCCTGTGGACAGCGCACCCTCAAGTCCCGTTCTCCACAAGGAAATCCGGTCAACCCAGCGTCCGTACACTGCCTCGTTCCAGGGATTCGGCCTCTTTTCATTGACGCAGGGGACACAAAGGGCAATATCCGCATAACGGAACGTGAGACCCGTGTGCGGCAAAAGTGAGTCGAGACCCATGACCGCACACCGGTAGCCTTGGCCACGTGATTGACCTTCGCCTGCTCCGTGAGGACCCCGACCGTGTGCGCGCGTCGCAGCGCGCCCGTGGAGAGGACGTCGCGCTCGTCGACTCCCTCCTGTCCGCCGACGAGCGGCGCAGGTCGTCCGGCGTCCGCTTCGACGAACTGCGCGCCGAGCAGAAGGGCCTCGGCAAGCTGATCGGCAAGGCCTCCGGAGACGAGAAGGCCGCGCTGCTCAAGCGGGCCGAGCAGCTCAAGACCGACGTCAAGGCCGCCGACGCCGAGCGCGACGCGGCCGACACCGAGACCCAGGAGCTGCTCCAGCGGCTCGGCAACCTCGTCCACCCCGACGTGCCCGTCGGCGGCGAGGAGGACTTCGTCACGCTGGAGACGCACGGCACGCACCGCGACTTCGCGGCCGAGGGCTTCGAGCCGCGGGACCACCTCGAGCTGGGCCAGCGACTCGGCGCCATCGACGTCGAGCGCGGCGCCAAGGTGTCCGGCTCGCGCTTCTACTTCCTGACCGGCGTCGGCGCGCTCCTGGAGCTCGCCCTGGTCAACGCGGCGATCGCGCAGGCCACGGCGGCCGGCTTCACGCCGATGCTGACCCCGGCCCTGGTGCGCCCGCAGTCGATGGCCGGCACCGGCTTCCTCGGCCAGGCCGCCCAGGACGTCTACCACCTCGACAAGGACGACCTGTACCTGGTCGGCACGTCCGAGGTACCGCTGGCGGCCTACCACATGGACGAGATCCTGGATGCCGACCGCCTGCCGCTGCGCTACGCCGGCTTCTCGCCCTGCTTCCGCCGCGAGGCCGGCTCGCACGGCAAGGACACCCGGGGCATCTTCCGCGTGCACCAGTTCGACAAGGTCGAGATGTTCTCCTACGTCCTCCCCGAGGACTCGCGGGCCGAGCACCAGCGCCTGCTGGAGTGGGAGAAGCAGTGGCTGACGTCGCTGGAACTGCCGTTCCGGGTGATCGACGTCGCCTCGGCCGACCTGGGCTCCTCGGCGGCGCGCAAGTACGACTGCGAGGCGTGGATCCCGACGCAGGGCAAGTACCGCGAGCTGACCTCGACCTCGGACTGCACCGAGTTCCAGTCCCGCCGGCTGTCGATCCGCGTCCGCGAGGACAAGAAGGTGCGCCCGCTGGCCACCCTCAACGGCACGCTGTGCGCCGTACCGCGCACCATCGTGGCGCTCCTGGAGAACCATCAGCAGGCCGACGGCTCGGTGCGCGTGCCCGAGGTGCTGCGCCCGTACCTGGGCGGCCGGGAGGTCCTGGAACCGGTGACCAAGTGACTGACACCGGCACCGACACCGGCACTGAGGGGGTCTCCGACTCCGGTTCGGCCGGTGGTTTCCCGTACCGGCTAATCGCGACGGACCTCGACGGCACGCTGCTGCACAGCGACGACACGGTCTCGCGGCGCACCCGGGATGCGCTCGCCGCGGCCACCGCGGCGGGCGCGGCCCACATCGTGGTCACCGGGCGGGGCGTGCCGTGGACCCGGCACATCCTGGACGACCTCGGTTACGAGGGGCTGGCCGTCTGCGGTCAGGGCGCGCAGGTCTACCACGCCGGGGAGCACCGGCTGCTGACCTCGGTGACCCTGGACCGACAACTGGCCGGGGTGGCGCTGGCCAAGATCGAGGCGGAGACCGGTCCGCTGTATCTGGCGGCGAGCCGCGACGGTCTGGACGGCGACGTCCTGGTCGGCCCCGGCTACGCGGTCGGGGGCGATCTTCCGGCGGTGCCGTTCACCGACTCCTCGGACCTGTGGGCGGCTCCGCTGAACAAGATCTACATCCAGCATCCGACCCTGTCGGACGACGAGCTGGCCGAGGCCGCCCGCCGCACCGCGGGCGGCTTCGTCACGGTGACCATGGCCGGAGCCGGCATAGTCGAGCTGCTCCCCCTCGGCCTGTCCAAGGCCACCGGCCTGTCACTGGCGGCCCGGCGGCTCGGGCTGAAGGCCGCGGACACGATCGCGTTCGGCGACATGCCCAACGACGTCCCGATGTTCGGCTGGGCGGCCCGGGGCGTGGCGATGGCCAACGCGCACGAGGAGCTGAAGGCGGTGGCCGACGAGGTGACGTCCTCCAACGACGAGGACGGCATCGCGGTCGTGCTGGAGCGGCTGGCGGCCTGATCCCGGTCCCCAAGCCCCCGGAAGGCCGGGGCCAGGGGCTCCGGCCGCACGGTCCGGACGGCGTCGGCGTCCCCGTCGGTCGGCCCACGCGAGGCGTCTCGCGTGCTCGAAGCGGCCGCCCGATTTCGCCGGCGCCGTCCGGCCTTCGTGCATCCCCCACAGTGCCGTCGCGGAAAGCCGGGCGCCACCGATTAAAAGCGGACGTACTCCGCGGGGGGCGCCGTGTCAGCCCCGACGCCACCTGCGGCGTCGGCTCTTGCTGAAGAACCATCCGGCGGGTGGCTCGTCGGAGCGCCACGGCTGCGGCTCCGGCTTCTCGCGGCTCCAGCGGGCGGCGAGCATCCGGGCGCGGGCCGAGGGCTCGGAGGTCCCGGCGTCCCGTATGAACTCCTCGTCCAGGACGAGGCCGTCCCAGGCCTCGTCCCCGGCGCCGCCGGTAGTGCCTTCGGTGGTGCCGTTCACAGCGCCGCCCTCCGGCTGTCCCCGGTCGTCCGACCTCGGTGTCCGACCCACCATCCCGGTCCTCCCAGTCCTGCGTCCCCCGTGACTTCCCCGTGCATTTCGGTGCATTCCCCGGCCCAGTGTGCACGGGCCGGGGTGAAGGCCCCGTCAGGTCCGGGTCCTGCTCACTCCTCCCCGGCGAGCGTCAGCGACCGCAGCTTCTGGCCGGCGTACCAGGTGGCGAGCACGGTCACCCCTACGAGCAGCACCGTCGCGGTCGGCAGGCCGACGTCGGAGGTGACCAGGTTCCCGTCGGCGACCTTCTGGGCCACCGCCAGCGACCACTGCTGCACGCTCAGCGTGCGGGCGCCCGGTACCAGGGAGCCGAACAGGGCCTCCCAGACGAGGGCGTAGACGAGCCCGAAGACCACCGCGTGCCGGGACACCGTGCCCAGCAGCAGGAACAGCGCGGCGTAGGCGATGGAGGCGACCAGCGCGGCGATCGTGTAGGCGATGGCGACCTGCTGGCCGTTGCCGTTGAGAATCAGCCCGGCGAGCAGGGTGGGCACGGCGGAGAAGACCATCGTCACGGCTATGGCGACGATCAGCTTGGTGAAGATGATCGTGGGCCGCTTGATCGGCTTGGACAGCAGGTACACCACCGAGCCGTCGTCGATCTCGGGGCCGATGGCGCCGGTGCCGGCGATGACGCCGATGATCGGCACCATGGTGGCGAGGGCGAACCCGCCCAGCACGTCCGCCGCGGTCTGGTCGTCGGCTCCGGCAAGCGCGCGCACCGCGACGGCGATGACGAGCAGCAGCAGGGGGAGCGCGCCCAGGATGAGGGCCCGGCGGCGGCCGAGCAGGGCTCGGTAGGTGAGCCGGGCGACTGTGGGGTCGTACATTCTTCGGCCTCCTACGCCGCGACGAGATACGAGAAGACGGACTCGAGGGACTCGTCGGACGGCGAGACCGTGAGCAGCCGGATGCCGTGGTCGCGGGCGACCTTGGGCAGCAGGGTCGTGAACCGGCCGAAGTCGACGGCCTGGACGCGCAGTGCGCCCTCGGCGAGGTCGACCTCGATGCCGGACGTCGACGGGTCGGCGATCAGCGCTGCCGCGAGGGCCCGGTCGTCGCTGGAACGCACCAGGTAGCGGTGCGGCCGGTCGGTCATCAGACGGCGGATCTTGCGGAAGTCGCCGCTGGCCGCGTGGCGCCCGGCGACGATGACCTCGATGTGCCAGGCGAGTTGTTCGACCTCTTCGAGGATGTGCGAGGAGAACAGCACCGTGCGGCCCTCGTCGCCCATGCGCCGCAGCAGGTCCATCAACTGCATGCGCTGGCGCGGGTCCATACCGTTGAACGGCTCGTCGAGCAGCAGCAGCGAGGGCTGGTGGACGAGGGCGGAGGCCATCTTCACGCGCTGGCGCATGCCCTTGGAGTACGTGGCGATCTTCCGGTCCTGCGCATACGCCATCTCCACCGTGGCGAGCGCCTCGTCGGCCGCCTTGGCGCCCAGGCCGTGCAGTTCGGCGTTGGCGAGGACGAACTCGCGGCCGGTGAGGAAGTCGTACATCGCCTCGCGCTCGGGGACGACGCCGATGTGCTTGTAGATGGCCTCGTTGCGCCAGACCGTCTGTCCGTCGAGGGTGACGGTGCCGGTGGAGGGGGCGAGGAAGCCGCCCATCATGTTGATGAGGGTGGACTTTCCCGCTCCGTTGGGGCCGAGCAGGCCGGTGACGCCGGGGCCGATCGTCATGGTGATGTCGTTGACGGCGACCACGTTGCCGAACCAGCGGGAGACGTGGTCGATGTTCAGCGTGGTCACAGTCCCACCTTCGTGTAGCGGCGAACCAGCAGGCCGTAGGCGCCGGCGATCAGGCCCAGGGTGACGAGGACGTAGACCGCGCCCTCACCGTTGCTCGGGCCGACCCCGCCGGGGAAGGCCGAGGTGGCGCCCAGGAAGGCGGACTGCACTCCGTCGATGAGGGTGATCGGCGAGAACAGGCCGATCCAGGCGACGGCGCCGGAGCTGCCCTGGACGTCCGCGATGGCCTGGAGCGTGGAGACCGCGCCATAGCTGATGGTGAGGACGGCGATGACGGCCGCGATGCCGAAGCCGCGGCGCGGGGTGACCGCCGCGACGACCAGGCCGAGACCGGCGAAGAGCAGCGAGAGCAGTGCCACGGAGACGAGTCCCTGTGCGAACCCCTTGGTCTGGTCCGCGAAATCGAGTTTGGCCAGCAGCGCGCCCACGTAGAGCACCAGCAGGGGTGCGGCGGTGAGAATGAACAGGGCGGAGGCCAGCGACGCGTACTTGGCGCGGACGTAGTCGGCGGTCTCGATCGGCCGGGAGAAGTACAGCGGGACGGTTTTGAAGCGCAGGTCGCGCGAGACGGACTGGGGTGCCTGGGCCGCGACGTAGAGGCTGATGACCGCCTGCAGGACGATCGCGTAGCGCGTGTAGCCCAGGGGCAGGTCGTTGGCCTTGGTGGCGACGGCGACGGCGACCATGATGGCCGCCGGCAGGCACATCACCACGAACAGCAGCATCGGCAGCACCTTGGACTTGGCCGAGCGGCCGAGGCCGTAGGCGCCGCGCAGGGACTGCGAGTAGAGCGAGCGGCGGGCGTAGGCGCGGCCGAGGCGGGGGCCGCCGTAGCTGCGGTAGCCGATGTTGTGGATGCGAGTCTGGTCGCCCGGGACCGTGGCTGTGGGCTGTTCAGCTACCATGGCCGACCGCCTCCTTCCGTTCTGCGTCGCTGTCGGTGAAGACCTCCGAGATGTGGTGCCGGCGCTGTTCCATGCGCACCAGGCCGAGGCCGAGGTCGGCGATGACGTCGCGCACCAGGTCGTAGGTCTCCTCGCCTGCCGAGGTGAGCAGCAGGACGTGGCCGGCGCCGGGCAGACCGCTGCCGTCCTGGACGCTCATCCCGCGCGCGTCGAGCGCGTCGCGGACCGCGCGGGTGCCGTCGGGGTGCTCGTCGGTGTCGGTGACCTCGATCGCGAGGGTCGTCGTGGTCTGGGTGAAGTCCGTGGTGGAGCTGGAGCGCAGCAGCTTGCCGCCGTCCACGACGACGACGTGGTCGCAGGTGCGTTCCAGCTCGCCCAGCAGGTGCGAGGTGACGAGGACCGAGATGCCGAAGTCGGTGTAAATACGGCGGATGAGGCCGAGCATCTCGTCGCGGCCGACCGGGTCGAGGCCGTTGGTCGGTTCGTCGAGGAAGACCAGTTGAGGGTCGTGCACGAGGGCCTGCGCGAGCTTCACGCGCTGCTTCATGCCGGTCGAGTAGCCGCCTATGGGCCGGTAGCGCTCCTCGTACAGGCCGACGTGGCGCAGGGTGTCGGCCGTGCGCTCGCGGGCGGCGGTGGGCGGCAGGCCGGACATGCGCGCCATGTGGACGACGAACTCGGTGGCCGAGACGTCGGGTGGCAGGCAGTCGTGTTCCGGCATGTAGCCGACCCGCTCGCGGATGTCGGCGCCCTTGGTGGCGACATCGAGTCCGAGCACTTCGGCCCGGCCCTCGGTGGCGGGAGACAGACCCAGCAGGATCTTGATCAGAGTGGACTTGCCGGCGCCGTTGGCACCGACGAGTCCGGTCACACCGGGTCCGACGTCCACGGAGAGCCGGTCGAGAGCGGTCACCCGGGGGAACCGCTTGCTCAGGCTTTCGGTCGCGATCACAGTCACATCCATGACAGTAGTGACGGCCGCCACCGCGGTCGTCAGACCGGAGAGCCGTCTTGGCGTCAGACTCGAGTAGTACGGGCCCGTAGGGGATGCCGTACCTGAGAGCCACGGCGCGGCCCCCGAGGCCGCCGCCCACCGCCCTATTGACGTTGGGTCTAACAACTGGGAGATTCGGCAGCACGATCCTCGTCGTCACCGACTCGCGGGGCCCGGGGAGAGCGTGGGGACTGCGGCGCTGGGCGGAGGAGAGATGACGGTGCTGGACGGTGCGAGGGAACGCTGGGTGCGCACGGGCGGGGTCGAGCTGTGCGTGGCCGAGCTGGGCGATCCCGGGCAGCCCACGGTCGTCCTGGTGCACGGCTACCCGGACAGCAAGGAGGTCTGGTCCGAGGTCGCCACCCGGCTGGCCCGCCGCTTCCACGTGGTCCTCTACGACGTCCGCGGCCACGGCCGGTCCACCGCGCCGAGCCCGCTGCGCGGCGGGTTCACGCTGGAGAAGCTGACGGACGACTTCCTGGCCGTCGCGGACGCGGTGAGCCCGGACCGCCCGGTGCACCTGGTGGGCCACGACTGGGGCTCCGTGCAGTCCTGGGAGTTCGTCACGGTCAAGCGCGCCGAGGGCCGCATCGCGTCCTTCACCTCGATGTCGGGCCCGTCCCTCGACCACTTCGGGCACTGGATCGGCAAGCGCCTGAAGCGCCCCACCCCGCGCCGGGTCGGACAGCTCCTCGGCCAGGGCGCCAAGTCCTGGTACGTCTACTTGCTGCACACTCCCGTACTGCCCGAACTGGCCTGGCGCGGCCCCCTCGGCAAGCGCTGGCCACGCATCCTGGAGCGCCTCGAGAAGGTACCGAGCGGCGATTACCCGACCCCGTCCCTGCCGACGGACGCGGCGCACGGGGCGTGGCTGTACCGGGACAACGTGCGGCCCCGGCTGCGCCACCCGCGCGAGGACGCCTACGCGCACGCGCCCGTGCAGCTCATCACGCCCCTGGGTGACGCGTTCCTGTCGGAGCGGCTCTACGACGGACTGGAGCTGTGGGCGCCGCGGCTGACCCGGCGCACGCTGCCCGCGGGGCACTGGGTGCCGCGCACCCGGCCGGACCGGCTGGCGGACTGGATCACGGAGTTCGTCACCGCTGTCGACGGCGGGCGGTCCGGGACGGCGTCGAGCGGCAGGTACGCCGACCGCTTCGGCGGGCAACTGGTACTGGTCACCGGCGCGGGCAACGGCATCGGGCGGGCGACGGCGTTCGCGTTCGCCGAGGCCGGCGCGCGCGTCGTGGCCGTCGACCGGGATGCCGAGTCCGCGGCCCGCACCGCGGAGCTGTCCCGGCTGGTCGGTGCGCCGGCCGCCTGGGCGGAGACCGTCGACGTCTCCGACGAGCAGGCCATGGAGAAGCTGGCGGCCAGGGTCGCCGCCGAGTACGGCGTGGTGGACGTGCTCGTGAACAACGCCGGGATCGGCCTGTCGGGCTCCTTCTTCGACACCACGCCGGAGGACTGGAAGAAGGTCCTCGACGTCAACCTGTGGGGAGTGATCCACGGCTGCCGGCTGTTCGGCCGGCAGATGGCCGAGCGCGGACAGGGCGGTCACATCGTCAACACCGCGTCGGCGGCCGCCTTCCAGCCCTCCCGGGCGCTGCCGGCCTACGGCACCTCCAAGGCGGCCGTCCTGATGCTCAGCGAGTGCCTGCGGGCCGAACTGGCCGATCAGGGCATCGGCGTCACGGCCATCTGCCCCGGGTTCGTCAACACCAACATCACCTCCACGGCGCACTTCGCGGGCGTCGACGCCGACGAGGAGAAGCGCCGCCAAAAGCACACCGCCCGGCTGTACGGGATGCGCAACTACCCCCCGGAGAAGGTGGCCGACGCCGTCCTCGAGGCGGTCGTGCACAACAGGGCCGTAGTCCCGGTGACGCCGGAGGCACGAGGGGCACGACTCATGTCCCGGTTCGCACCCGGGGTGTTGAGGCGCGTCGCCCGGGTGAAGCCGCCTCTGTAGTTTCCACAGAGAACCTCAACCATCCTGTGGATAACTCGACTTGACTGTGGATCAAACCTCGTCGACAAAATCGATCGCGTGATGCGCGTCTCAGTCGGCAGGCTGGTGCCATGCGACAAGAACGCCAAGAACTCCACGAACGCCAGGAACACCTGGCCGACAGACGCACGGTGAAGGTGTCCAAGTATCTGTCGAAGCACCTGCGCCACCAGCCGGAGAGAATCGGGCTCACGCTCGACGAGGGCGGCTGGATCGAGATCGACACCCTGATCGCCGCGGCGGCCTCGCACGGCTTCCCCTTCACCCGCGAAGAGCTCGACCACGTGGTCGACACCAACGACAAGCGACGCTTCGCCGTCGAAGGCACCCGCATCCGCGCCAGCCAGGGCCACAGCATCGACGTGGACCTCGGACTGCCCTCGGCGGCACCGCCTCCGTACCTCTACCACGGGACCGTGGCCCGGCACCTGGACGCCATCCGCACCGAGGGACTGCGGCCGATGAACCGGCACGACGTGCATCTCTCCCCGGACCGGGAGACCGCGACCCGGGTCGGGGCCCGCCGCGGCCGGCCGGTCGTGCTCCCGGTGGACGCCGCCGCCATGCACCGCGACGGGCACGTCTTCCACGTCAGCGAGAACGGCGTCTGGCTGACGCAGAGCGTGCCGCCACGGTATCTGCGCTTTCCCGTTCCGCACTGACCCAGCATGATCGAAGACATGGAACACCTGCCCACCACCCAGGCCGCCGTCACCGCCCTCCGCTCCATCGCCGAGGAGTACGGCCTGGAGGTCGAGGTCACCGACGCCATCGGCGCCGACCAGACCTCCCGCCGCAGCTCCGCGGGCGTGGGCGTGACCACCGACGCCGACGGTTCCCTCCCGCACGAGGCGTTCGTCGAGTTCGGCGGCGTTCCCCGGGTGAGCGTCCGGCTCTTCCCCGACGACGACGCCCTGATCACCGTCGAGAACGTGGAGTGCCCCGACATCCCACGTGACGAGGTCCCCGCGTTCCTGCGCTCCGTCTTCGGCGACCGTGCCTTCGTCAAGGGACGCCGCTTCCCGCCCGGCTACCACCTGATCGTGCCGCTGCCCGGTGACCGCACCCACAGGGAGTACGTTCCGATGATCTTCCTCAGTCCGTGGCTGAGCAGTCGCGTACGGTGACGCCGGAGGCTGTTTCACGTGAAACCGGGGACGGCCGCATAGGCTCGGAGACATGAGCCTGCGTCTGAGCACCGTGATCCTTCCGTACCGCCGCTGGCAGGACGGCGGCCGTTCGACCTGGACACGGGCCGAGCAGCTCGGTTTCCACACGGCGTACACCTACGACCACCTCTCCTGGCGGAGCTTCAGGGACGGCCCGTGGTTCGGCGCCGTGCCCACGCTCACCGCCGCCGCGGCCGTCACCGGGCGGTTGCGGCTGGGCACCCTCGTCACCTCGCCGAACTTCCGGCACCCGGTGACGCTCGCCAAGGAACTGATCTCCCTCGACGACATCTCCGGCGGCCGGATCACGCTCGGCATAGGAGCGGGCGGCACCGGCTTCGACGCCACGGCACTCGGCCAGGAGCCGTGGACGCCGCGTGAGCGGGGGGACCGGTTCGGCGAGTTCCTGCCGTTGCTCGACCGGCTGCTGACCGAGGACGCCGTGTCGTACGAGGGCGACTTCTACTCGGCACACGAGGCGCGCAACATCCCGGGCTGTGTACAGCGGCCCCGGCTGCCCTTCGCGGTGGCCGCGACCGGTCCGCGGGGTCTGCGGCTCGCCGCCCGGCACGGGCAGGCGTGGGTGACCACCGGCGACCCGAAGCTGTTCGAGAACGGCACCTCCGAGCAGTCGGACCGGGCGTTGCGGGAGCAGGGCGACAGGCTGGCCGACGCCTGTGCCGCGATCGGCCGCGAGGTGAGCGAGCTGGACAGGGTCCTGCTCACCGGCTTCACACCGGAGCGAAGCCGCCCGCTGGAGTCCGTCGACGCGTTCGTGGACTTCGCCGGCCGGCACCGGGACCTGGGCTTCACCGAGCTGGTCGTCCACTGGCCGATCGCCGACTCGGACTTCACCGCGGACGAGAAGATCTTCGAGCGGATCGCCATGGAGGCACCGGCGCAGCTCAAGGAATGAGAGCCGTTGCTGAACGAACGTGGTCGAGGAATGAGAGCCGTAGCTCACAGATGTGCGGACTGGCGCACGGGCGTGCAGGCATATGCGTGACAATGACCGGGTGACCTCAGCGACCCGACAGCCCGAGCCCCCGGCCGCCGCCACTCGCCCGCGACTCATCGCAACCGACCTCGACGGCACGCTGCTGCGCGACGACAAGTCGGTCTCTGCGCGTACGGTCGCCGCGCTGGGTGCCGCGGAGAAGGCGGGCATCGAGGTCTTCTTCGTCACCGGCCGCCCCGCCCGCTGGATGGACGTCGTCAGTGCCCACGTCCACGGTCACGGCCTCGCCATCTGCGGCAACGGCGCCGCCGTGGTCGACCTGCACGGCGGCCCCGGATCGCACCGGTTCGTCAAGGTCCGCGAGCTGCCTCAGCAGAACGCGCTGGACGCCGTACGGCTGCTGCGTGAGGCGGCGCCCGGCACGGTGTACGCGATCGAGCAGACGTACGGCTTCCACCAGGAGCCGGCGTACCCGAAGCTGCACATGGAGGTTCCCGACGACCTGCTGCCCGCCGAGGAGATCCTGGCGCCGGGCGGTCGCGCCGCCGCCGAGCCGGTCCTCAAGATCCTTGCCTTCCATCCGGAGCTGGACCCGGACGGCTTCCTCACGCTGGCCCGTCTCGCCATCGGGGACCGCGCCAATGTCACCCGGTCCAGCCCGAGCGCCCTGCTGGAGATCAGTGGGCCGGGCGTCTCCAAGGCCAGCACGCTGGCCCTGTGCTGCGCCGAGCGCGGCATCTCGCACGAGGAGGTCGTCGCCTTCGGCGACATGCCGAACGACGTCGAGATGCTCACCTGGGCGGGCCGGTCGTACGCGATGGGCAACGCGCACCCGGACGTGATCGCCGCCGCCTCGGGTCGGACGGTCGCCAACAACGACGACGGGGTGGCGATCGTGATCGAGCGGATGCTGGCGGACCTGCCCTGACGTCCGGTCGTCCCGCGGCCCGTGCGGTGCCGTCAGAGCGGTACCCCGCGCTGTGACAGCCACGGCACCGGGTCCAGTGCCGAGCCCATCTCGGGTGTGACCCGTACCTCGAAGTGCAGGTGGGGTCCGGTGGAGTTGCCGGTGCTGCCGGACTGGCCGATCCACTGCCCGGGTCCGACCCGGTCGCCCTGGTCGACGGCGACGGCGGCCAGATGGGCGTACTGCGTGTAGTAGCCGCCCGCGTGCTGGACGACGACCTGGATGCCGAAGGCCCCACCGCAGGACACCTTCAGGACGCGGCCGGTGCCGACCGAGCGCACCGGTGTGCCGACCGGCACCGCGAAGTCCTGGCCGGTGTGCCGGTTCGCCCACCGCGAGCCGCCGCTGCCGAAGGTCGCCGACAGTTCGTAGGTCTCGACCGGTGCCACCCAGGACGGGCCGACGCGCGTGTCCGGCTGGTCGAGGCGGACCGCGCCGGGGCACGAGCCGGCCGTGACGGAGGCGTCGGCCTGTCCGTCCAGCCGCGAACGCGCCGCTTCCAGCTTGCCCTCGATCTTCTTCTTCAGCTTCGCCAGGTCGGCGTTGCGTTTCTCCAGCGCCCGCCAGGCCGCCTGTGCCTCGGTCTCGTCGGCGGCGAGCCGGGCCTCGGCCCGCAGGCTCTTGCCGATGGCCCTGTTGACGGCCAGGTCCGCGCGGGACACGGCCCGCTGACCACGCATCAGCTCGTCGGGGTCGTCGGCGAGGAGCATCCGCGCGGTGAGCGGGAGCCCGCCGCCGCGGTACTGGGCACGGGCGATCCGGCCCAGGTCTTCGTGCATGGCGTCGATCTTCTGCCGTTGCTCGTCGAGGAGTCGCTCGGCCTTCAGGGCCTTCGACCGTTGTGCCTCGGCCTCGCGGCGCCCGTTCTCGTACTGGCGGGTGGCGTTGGCCGCGTCCTTGTACAGCCGCGCCACCTGCGGGCCGAGGCCGGCGCCGGATCCGCCGTCCCCGTCCATGCCGTCGGTGGGGCGGGCCGCGAGCACGGCGAGTGCGCACAGCAGCGCCGGAACGAGCAGCGGATGTCGGCGGGATGAGCGCATGTCAGCGATCGTGGACCGGCGCGGGGCCCACGGTCCTGTTCAGGTCGTACGAGTGGGGGACCCGTTGCTGCACACGGCCCAGTGCGGCTGCTGCACACGGGTCAACACGGCGTCGGCAGCGCTCAGTACGGCGCTTCCCACAGCACCGTCGTGCCACCGCCACCGCCACCGCCGTCGCCGTCGCCGTCGGCCCCGATGCCCGGCCCGAGCCGGCTGGCGCCGCCGACGCTCTCGGCACGGCGCTCCAGATTGCGCAGGCCACTGCGCCGGCCGCCCTCGGGGATGCCGACACCGTCGTCCGCGACGGTCAGGCGCACGCCAGGCCGGCCGTCCGGCAGAGCCGCCGTCGCGTCCACGACCACCTCGATCCGGGTGGCGTGGGCGTGCCGGAAGGCGTTGGACAGCGTCTCGCGGAGCGCGGCGATGAGGTTCTTTCCGGTCAGGTCGCCGACAGCGGTGTCGACCGGGCCGACGAAACGGTGCGTGGGCGTGAAACCCAGCGGTACGGCGGCCATGGTGATCTCGCGCAGTACGCGGGTGCGCAGTCCCGCGGGCGCCTCGGCGGGCTGCTGGAGCGCGAAGATCGCCGAGCGGATCTCCTGGATGGTGACGTCGAGTTCGTCGACGGCCCCGCCGACCCCCTCGCGCACCTCGGGCACGGCCGACCCGCGCTGGGCGCTCTCCAGCATCATCCCCGTCGCGAACAACCGCTGGATGACGAGATCGTGCAGGTCCCGGGCGATGCGGTCCCGGTCCTCGTACACGGCGAGCCGTTCCCGGTCGCGCTGGGCGTCGGCCATCATCAGCGCCAGCGCGGCCTGCGAGGCGAACTGGTCGCCGAGCGCGCGCTCCGTCCGGGTGAACGGACGATCCCCCCGGGCGCGGGGCATGACGAGGCTCCCGAGGACCTTCCCGTCCCTGCACAGCGGCAACAGCATGATCGGCCCGTAGGAGCGCGCCAGTCCGGTGTCCAGGCGCGGGTCGGTGGCGGCGTCGTCCACGAACACGGAGCGCCCGGCGAGGAGTTCGGCGACGATGCCGTTCTCCGGCGCGATGACCCTGCCGAGGGCGTTCGTGCGGTGCGGCGCGTCGACGGCGACGATCTCCAGGCCGCCCCCGTCGGCCGGCAGCAGCACGATCCCGGCGGCCGCTCGGGAGAGCCGACGGGCCTGCTCGGCGACGGTCTGGAGGGCGTCGTCGATGTCGCCGCCGGCCAGCAGCGCGGTGGTGACGGCGACCGACCCGTCGATCCAGCGCTCCCGCTGCTGGGCGGCCTCGTACAGGCGCGCGTTGCCGATGGCGATACCGGCCTCCGTGGCCAGGACCCGGACCATGGCGAGGTCGTAGTCGTTGAAGGTCTCGTCGGCGTGCTTGTCGGTCAGGTAGAGGTGGCCGAAGATCTCGCCCTGCACACGGATGGGGACTCCCAGGAAGCTCTGCGTCGGCGGGTGGTGACCGGTTCCGCAGGAGCGCGGGTTCTCGGCCGGGCCGGCGAGCCGGACCGGCCCCGGACCACGGACGAGCGCGCCGAGCAGGTCCTTACGACGGTCGGGGAGGTGTCCGACACGCCGGGCGACCGCCTCGTCGACGCCGTGATGCACGAAGTCGGTCAGGCCTTCGCCGTCCTCGTCGACGACCCCGATGGCCGCGTAGCGGGCGTTCGCCAGGTCGGCCGCCGTCTCGCAGATCCGGTTCAGCGCGGAGTGCAGCTCCAGTCCACTGCCGACGGACCGCATCGCGTCCAGCAGTTTCGGCACCCGTGCCAGAAGCTCGGCCGAGGCCTCCTCACGGGGCGGCGGGGAGCCGGGAGGCGGTGCTGGGGGCATGCCCCGAGCCTAATGAGACCTTTTTGTTCTGAAAAGTCGGATTGCACGGGAATCTCGCGGCGCCGTGGCGGGGCAGCCGGTCACCCTGCTCCCACCAGCAGCTCCGCCGCCGCCTCCCGTCCGGCCAGCTCCCGCAGCGGCCCCGGCACGGCCGCCAGCTCCGCGTACGTGCCGCGCTGTACGACCCGGCCCCTGTCCAGCACGACCACCTCGTCCACGGCCCGCAGACCAGCCAGCCGGTGTGTGATCAGCAGGGTGGTCCTGCCCTCGGTGGCGGCCAGCAGATCCGCGGTGAGCGCGTCGGCGGTCGGCAGGTCGAGGTGCTCGGCGGGCTCGTCGAGCACGAGGACGGGGAAGTCGGCCAGCAGCGCCCGGGCCAGGGCCAGCCGCTGACGCTGGCCACCGGACAGCCGGGCACCGTGCTCACCGACCAGTGTGTCCAGGCCGTCGGGCAGGCTGTCGGCCCACTCCAGCAGCCGGGCCCGGGCCAGCGCGTCGCGCAGTTCGCCCTCGGTGGCGTCCTTCCTGGCCAGGAGCAGGTTCTCGCGCACCGAGCTGTCGAAGAGGTGGGCGTCCTGGGCGCACAGCCCGACGAGCCGCCGTACGTCGTCGCCGGCCAGGGCGTAGGCGTCCACACCGGCCAGCGTGTAGGAGCCCGCGTCCGAGTCGAGGAAGCGCAGCAGAACCTGCGCCAGGGTCGTCTTGCCGGAGCCGGACGGTCCGACCACGGCGATGCGGCGCCCCTGCGCCAGCGTCAGGTCCAGCCCGGCCAGCGCGTCCCGGTCCTGCCCGGCGTGACGCGCGGCCAGCCCCCTGAGGACCACCGGGAACGGCGAGGCGGGCGCCTGCCGGGGCGCCTCCGGCTCCCGCACCGGTTCCGGGGCGTCGAGCACCTCGTACACGCGCTCGGCGCTCCTGCGTACGCGCTGCCTGTACTGCACGGCGAGCGGCAGTCCGAGTACGGCCTCGAAGGCGGCCAGCGGGGTGAGGACGACGACGGCCACCGCCACCCCGGCGAGGCGGCCGTCGGCGACCGCCTGGACCCCGACGAGGGCGGCGCCCGCGACGGTCAGGCCGGAGACGAGCGCGGTGAGCCCGTCGCCCAGCGCGGTGGCGGCGGCGGCACGCGAGGCGATCCGGGTGAGCGTGCCGTCGGCCCGCCGCGCCTCGGCAGCCCGTCCGGGCAGGGCACCGGCGACGGTCAGCTCGGCGGTGCCGGTGAGCAGGTCCGTCACCCGGGTGGCGAGCACGCCCCTGGCAGGGGCGAGCCTGCGCTCGGCCCGCCGTGCCACGGCTGCGGTGACCAGCGGAACACCCGCACCGGCCGCCAGCAGACCCACCGCGAGCACCGCACCGGCCTCCGGCAGCAGCCAGGCCGTGAAGCCGACCGACGCGGCGGAGACGACCACCGCGCCGCCGGCGGGCAGCAGCCAGCGCAGCCAGTAGTCCTGCAACGCGTCGACGTCGGCGACGAGCCGGGACAGCAGGTCGCCCCGGCGGCTGCGGCGCAGCCCCGAGGGAGACAGCCGCTCCAGCCTCCGGTACACGGCTACCCGCGTGTCGGCCAGCATCCGCAGCACCGCCTCGTGCGACACGAGCCGCTCGGCGTAGCGGAACACGGCCCGCCCGATACCGAAGGCGCGCGTCGCCGTCACGGCCACCATCAGATACAGCACAGGCGGCTGCTCGGAGGCGCGCGAGATGAGGAACCCGGAGGTGGCCATCAGGCCGACCGCGCTGCCGAGTGCCAGGCTGCTGAACAGCAGCGCGAGGCCGAGCCGCCCGCGCCGGGCGGCGGAAAGGGAACGGACCCTGGAGAGAACGCCTCCGCGGGCACCCGTCGAGGACTCCGAGGCGTCGAGAGAAGCGGGCGCGGGGGCTTCTAGCGGCTCCCCGGCGGTTCGGACGCCCGGCACCACCGCGGGGGTTTCGTCGGCTCCTGCGGCGGTGGCCGGCCCGTCCAGCCGCACCACCCGGTCGGCCACCTCCAGCAGCGCCGGCCGGTGCACCACCAGCAGTACCGTCCGCCCCTCCGCCAGCCTGCGCACGGCGGCCACGACCTCGGCCTCGGTGGCCCCGTCCAGGGCGGCCGTGGGCTCGTCGAGCAGCAGCACCTCCCGGTCCGCGAGAAACGCCCGGGCCAGCGCGAGCCGCTGCCGCTGGCCGGCGGACAGTCCGGTCCCGTCCTCCCCGAGCACGGTCGCCGTGCCCTCGGGCAGGGCGTCCACGAACTCCAGGGCGCCCGCGTCCCGCAGGGCCCGCCGTACGGCGATGTCGTCGGCCTCGGGCCGGGCCAGCCGTACGTTCTCCGCGATGGTGCCCGCGTACAGGTGCGGATGCTGCGGCACCCAGGCGACGCGGGCGTGCCACCGCGCCAGGTCGAGGGAGGAGAGATCGGCCTTCCCGACCCGGACCCGCCCCCCGGCCGGGGACACGAAGCCGAGGAGGGCGTTGACAAGCGTCGACTTGCCCGCGCCGCTCGGGCCGACGAGCGCGACCGTCTCCCCGGGCTCGACGGTGAAGCTCACGCCGGTGACGGCGTCCGCGGCGCGGCCGGGATAGCGGACCGTCACGTCCTCGAAGGCCAGGGCACCGTCCGCCGGAACCGGGCCGGTCCCCGACGCCGGCGCGGGACGCTCCAGCACCGAGAAGATGTCCTCGGCTGCGGCGAGGCCCTCGGCCGCCGCGTGGTACTGCGCCCCCACCTGCCGCAACGGCAGATAGGCCTCGGGGGCGAGTACGAGCACGACCAGACCGTCGTACAGCGTCATGTCGCCGTGGACCAGGCGCATGCCGATGGTGACGGCGACGAGCGCCACGGACAGCGTGGCGAGCAGTTCCAGCGCGAAGGACGACAGGAAGGCGATCCGCAGGGTCCGCATGGTGGCCCGGCGGTACTCGCCGGTGATGCGTTTGATCGACTCGGCCTGTGCCTTGGCCCGGCCGAAGACCTTCAGCGTCGGCAGCCCCGCGACCACGTCCAGGAAGTGTCCGGACAGCCGAGACAGCAGCCGCCATTGCTGGTCCATCCGGGACTGGGTGGCCCAGCCGATCAGCACCATGAAGATCGGGATGAGCGGCAGGGTGCCGACGATGATGGCCGCCGAGACCCAGTCCTCGGTGACGATCCGGGCGAGCACCGCCACGGGCACGACCACGGCGAGGCCCAACTGCGGCAGATAGCGCGAGAAGTAGTCGTCGAGAGCGTCGACTCCCCGGGTGGCCAGAGCGACCAGCGATCCGGTCCGCTGTCCGCTCAGCCAGCCGGGGCCGAGCACGGTGGCCCGCTCCAGCAGCCGGCCCCGAAGCTCCGACTTCACCGCCGCGCTCGCCCGGTGCGCGGCCAGTTCGGTGAGCCAGCCGACCAGTGCACGGCCGCAGGCGACGGCCACCAACAGCAGCAGCGGAGTACGGAGTCCGGCGGCCGTCGTGCCGTGCTGGAAGGCGCCCACCACCACCTCGGCGATGAGCATCGCCTGCGCGACGAGCAATCCGGCGCCGACGGCGCCCAGGGCGACCACGGCCGCCAGAAAGAGCCGGGTGGCGCGGGCGTACCGCAGAAGACGTGGATCGATGGGTTTCACGTGAAACAGGCCTTCCTGCCCGGTGGGTGCGTTTCACGTGAAACGCACCCCGTTGGGCTCAGTGCGCGGCGTCGGCGAGGTGCTGGGTGCCGATGCGCTTGCGGAACACCCAGTACGTCCAGCCCTGGTAGAGCAGGACGACCGGCGTGGCGATCACGGCCAGCCAGGTCATGATCTTCAGGGTGTAGGGGCTGGACGAGGCGTTGGTGACGGTCAGGCTCCAGTCCGCGTCGAGCGTGGACGGCATGACGTTCGGGAAGAGCGTCAGGAAGAGCATCGCCACGGCGGCCACGATGGTGACGCCGGACAGGGCGAACGACCAGCCCTCACGCCCGGCCTGGTTCGCCATCAGGGCGGCGACCAGCGCGGCGACGGCCACCACGAGGGCGACCAGACTCTTGGCGTCCCCGTTGTCGGCCTGCGTCCAGAGGAGGAAGACCAGGGCCAGCACGGCCGTGACCAGGCCGACCCGCAGCGCCAGGGTCCGCGCCCGCTCACGGATCTCACCGACGGTCTTGAGTGCCGTGAACACCGTTCCGTGGAAGGTGAAAAGCGTCAGCGTGACCAGGCCGCCGAGGAGGGCGTAGGGGTTGAGCAGGTCCCAGACGGAGCCGACGTACTCCAGGTCCCGGTCGATCTCCACGCCGTGGACGATGTTGCCGAAGGCCACGCCCCACAGGAACGCCGGGATCAGCGAGGTCCAGAAGATCGCGGTCTCCCAGTTGCGCTGCCACTTGTCCTCGGGCCGCTTCACCCGGTACTCGAAGGCGACGCCCCGGACGATCAGGCAGACCAGGATGACGAGCAGGGGAAGGTAGAACCCGGAGAAGAGCGTGGCGTACCACTCCGGGAAGGCGGCGAAGGTCGCACCGCCCGCCGTGAGCAGCCACACCTCGTTGCCGTCCCACACGGGCCCGATGGTGTTGATCAGCACTCGCTTCTCGGCCCGGTTCCGGGCGAGCAGTTTGGTGAGCACACCGACCCCGAAGTCGAAGCCCTCCAGGAAGAAGTAGCCGGTCCACAGGACGGCGATCAGAACGAACCAGACGTCGTGCAGTTCCATGACTGTGCAGCTCCCTCGGCCTAGTACGAGAAGGCCATCGGCTTGTCGGCGTCACGGAGATCGCCACCGATCTTCGTGGGCGGGTTGAGGTCGGCCTCGGCCAGCTCGGGCGGGCCCGCCTTGACGTACTTCGCGAGCAGCTTGACCTCGATGACCGCCAGGACGGCGTACAGCAGGGTGAAGACGGACATCGAGATGACGACCTCGGCCGTGGAGACACCGGGGGAGACCGCGTCCCGGGTCTGCATCACGCCGTAGACCACCCAGGGCTGCCGGCCCATCTCGGTGAAGATCCAGCCCCACGAGTTGGCGATCAGCGGGAACGCCATCGTCCACACCGCCAGCAGCCAGTACATCCGGGAGAGCCCTGCCCCGAGCGGCTGCTTCAGCAGGACCAGGTGCGGGACCTCGTCCTCCCCGGTACGCAGGGCGGCCGGCAGCAGGAACCTCTTGCGCGTCAGCCACAGGCCGAGCAGACCGAGGGAGAAGGACGCCATGCCGAAGCCGATCATCCAGCGGAAACCCCAGTAGGCGACCGGGACGATGGGCTTGTAGTCGCCGGGGCCGAACTTCTCCTGGAGGTCCTTGTTGGTGTCGTTGATGCCGGGCACGTAGGACTCGAAGTCGCTGTGCGCGAGGAAGGACAGCAGGCCGGGGATCTGCAGGGCGACCTTGTTGTGCCCCTTGTCGACATCCCCGTAGGCGAACACGGAGAACGGCGCCGGTTGCTCGCCGTCCCACAGGGCTTCGGCAGCGGCCATCTTCATCGGCTGCTGCTCGTACATGACCTTGCCGAGGGTGTCGCCGCTGACCGCGGTGAGGATGCCGCCGACCGCCAGGGTGACCAGACCGAGCCGGAGCGAGGTCCGCATCACCGGGATGTGCTTCTTGCGCATCAGGTGGAAGGCGGCGATGCCGACCATGAAGGCGCCGCCCGTGAGGAAGGCCGCGGAGAAGCTGTGGAAGACCTGGTTGAGGGTGGTGTTCTGGGTGAGGACCTGCCAGAAGTCGGTGAGTTCGGCGCGGCCCTTCTCCTCGTTGATCCGGTAGCCGACGGGGTGCTGCATCCAGGAGTTGGCGGCGAGGATGAAGTACGCCGACAGCAGGGTGCCGATCGAGACCATCCAGATGCAGGCTAGGTGGATCTTCTTGGGCAGCTTGTCCCAGCCGAAGATCCACAGTCCGATGAAGGTGGACTCGAAGAAGAAGGCGATCAGCGCCTCGAAGGCGAGCGGGGCACCGAAGACGTCCCCGACGAAGCGGGAGTAGTCGGACCAGTTCATCCCGAACTGGAACTCCTGCACGATGCCGGTGACGACACCCATCGCGATGTTGATCAGGAACAGCTTGCCCCAGAACTTCGTCGCCCTGAGGTACTTCTCCTTCTCCGTGCGAACCCAGGCGGTCTGCAGCCCGGCCGTGAGGGCGGCCAGCGAGATCGTCAGCGGGACGAACAGGAAGTGGTAGACGGTCGTGATGCCGAACTGCCACCGCGCCAGTGTCTCCGGCGCCAGAGCCATGTCCACGTCGTCACTCTCCTTACATCGCCACACAGCCACATCGCCACACAGCCACGTCGCCGCATCGCCCACATCGCCGCCGGCAGCGGCGGTTTGGGCGTGTTCGTCACACCCAACACGGGCGCAACCGGGACACGCTTGTGAACGCGTTCACATTCACAAGCAATTATGACCTACTGCTTTTCGACACCGGAAGGGGGGTCCCGTGTGACGTCAACCCCTTGGCGGGAACTTCAACATCCCGTTGAATCCGCGGCAGGACCCGGGAGAGCGCCAAGGCTCACGGGCACAAGAAGAGCGCGAGACGGCCCCTGCCGTCCCGCGCGTTCCTGCGACGTCCCGAACTCCCTACAGCTCCTGCTCCTTGCGGAACGCTTCCGCCACCTTCAGGAAGATGTCGTTCGCCTCGCTCTCCCCGACCGTCACCCGCACACCCTCGCCCGCGAAGGGCCGGACGACCACGCCGCCCTGCTCACAGGCGTTCGCGAAGGCGACCGTGCGCTCCCCCAGCCGCAGCCAGACGAAGTTGGCCTGGGTCTCCGGCACCGTCCATCCCTGTGCGCGCAGCGCGTCGACCACGCGCGTGCGCTCGCACACCAGCGAGCCGACCCGGCCGATCAGCTCGTCCTCGGCACGCAGCGAGGCGATCGCGGCCTCCTGTGCGATGTGGCTGACTCCGAAGGGCACCGCCGTCTTGCGCAGCGCCGCCGCCACCGGCTCGTGGGCGATGGCGAACCCCACCCGCAGGCCGGCCAGACCGTAGGCCTTGGAGAAGGTGCGCAGGACGCAGACATTGGGCCGCTCACGGTAGAGCTCGACACCGTCCGGGACCTCGGCGTCTCGGATGAACTCGCGGTACGCCTCGTCCAGGACCACCAGCACATCGCTCGGCACCCGGTCGAGGAACCGCTCCAGCTCGGCCCGCCGCACCACCGTGCCCGTCGGGTTGTTCGGGTTGCAGACGAAGATCAGCCGGGTCCGGTCGGTGATCGCGTCCGCCATCGCGTCCAGGTCGTGCACGTCGCCCGGCGTCAACGGCACCTGCACGGACGTCGCACCGCTGATCTGCACGATGATCGGGTACGCCTCGAAGGAACGCCAGGCGTAGATCACCTCGTCGCCGGGGCCCGAGGTCGCCTGGACAAGCTGCTGGGCCACGCCGACCGAGCCGGTGCCGGTGGCCAGATGGGAGAGCGGCACGCCGAAGCGGTCCGACAGCTCGCTCATCAGCGACGTACAGGCCATGTCCGGGTACCGGTTGAAGGCGGCCGCGGCGGCCGTCACCGTCTCCATCACACCCGGCAGGGGCGGATAGGGGTTCTCGTTGGAGGACAGCTTGTAGGCCACCGGACCGTCCGCCGCGGCGGGCTTGCCCGGCTTGTAGGTGGGAATCCCCTCCAGCTCGGCGCGCAGTTTGGGGCTCTTCTCGCTCACCGCAGTCCTCCTCGTGACCACCACCGGCATCGAATACTTCTCACCTTAAGAGGATTCGCCGCCACTGCGTATAGGTGGGACCAGACCTCATTCGTCACACTGGCATCAGGGGCATCAGCACACGAAGGCGCACGATTCGGGGGGCGCGCTGCACATATATCTACGCGCCGGTGGCTCGCGCCGTGGCGCGCATCCCCCGTGCAGGTGAGTTGAGACCTCTTCGCAACATCTGCCACTTGGCAGGCCCTCACTGGTTGACACGCCAGGTAATGGGTTGGTCAGGCTCAACTGGCTTGCATTCCATGGCCGTTCAGCGTTAATGATCATGCAGAAACGTGACTGTCAACGCGTGCATATGCGTCCGCCCTACCCCACCCCATGAGCCCTACTATCGGCTCGCCATGACAGCAGCAGGGAAGCACCAGGTGAGCCGCGCGGAAACCTCACGTCGAGGCAGTCGGCCGGGCCGGGCGGGTATCAGGGACGTGGCCGCCGCCGCCGGAGTATCCATCACTACCGTCTCCGATGCCCTCAACGGCAAGGGCCGACTCCCGGATGTCACCCGGCGCCATGTGCGCGAGGTCGCCGACCGACTGGGCTACCGGCCCTCGGCCGCCGCCCGCACGCTCCGCACCGGCAAGTCCGGACTCATCGGCCTGACCGTGACGACGTACGGGGATGAACCTTTCACCTTCACCGAGTTCGCGTACTTCGCCGAGATGGCGCGCGCCGCCACGTCCGCCGCGCTCGCCCGCGGCTACGCCCTCGTCATCCTCCCGGCGACCTCCCGTCACGACGTGTGGTCCAACGTCGCGCTCGACGGCACGGTCGTCATCGACCCCTCCGACCACGACCCGGTCGTCAGCGAACTGGTACGCCAGGGCTTACCCGTCGTCTCCGACGGCCGCCCGGCCGGTTCGCTGCCCGTCACCGCCTGGGTCGACAACGACCACGAGGCCGCCGTACTCGGCATCCTCGACCACCTCGCCGACGCCGGCGCCCGCAGGATCGGCCTGCTCACCGGCAACACGACCGACACGTACACCCATCTGTCGACCACCGCCTACCTGCGCTGGTGCGAGCGCGTGGGCCAGGACCCGGTCTACGAGGCCTACCCGGCGCACGACCCGTGCGCCGGGGCGGTCGCCGCCGACCGGCTGCTCGCCCGCCCCGACCGGCCCGACGCCGTCTACGGGCTGTTCGATCCGAACGGCACCGATCTGCTCGCCGCCGCCCGCCGCTACGGGCTGCGCGTCCCGGAGGACCTGCTGCTGGTCTGCTGCAGCGAGTCCACCGTGTACGCCAGCACCGAGCCGCCCGTCACCACCCTCTCGCTGAAACCCCGCCGCATCGGCACGGCCGTGATCCAGGTCCTCATCGACGCGATCGAGGGCCTCCACTCCGACGCGCCGGTCGAGCAGGTGATACCGACCGAACTGATCGTGCGTACCTCGTCGCAGCGCCGCCCGCCCCGTACGACGGTCAGCCCCCCTCGCTCACCCGAGCGCGAGTAGGGCCGCCGCCCGGGAGCGGGAGGGCGGGGCCGGGCCGACGGGCCCGGCCGACGCACCCCGCGCGGGAGCGGCGGCAGCGCCCGCGCGGGCGGAGACGCCCACGAACGGAAGCGGCGGCGGGGGCGGGGACGCCCACGAACAAAAGCGGCGGCCGGGGCGGGGACACCGGCGAACGAAAGCGGCGGCGGAGGCGGCCGAGACGGTGCCCCGGTACGTCCTGGGCGTGATCACACCCCCGTCACGGAGGGGCGAAGCCAGGCCCAATCGGGGCGAAAGCCGCGGTGAACCGGGGTCCTGTTCCGATTCACTACCCCTGGGTCATCACACAGCGCGATCCGCATTCCTATGATGGGCCCACACACCGCGGGCCGCTGCGACCAGGCAGTCCGAAGCGGTGCAGATGCGGCGCGATGGTGGAGGGGTCGATGACTCAGGGGGCCGGTCAGGGACCCGAGGTGGAACGGACGGCGACGGTGCGCGACTTCCGGGTACCCGCGTACGTCCACGAGACCGCTCCGTACGCCACCACCGGCCCACACGCACGCGAGGCCGCTCCTCCCTCCGAGGAGGGGTTCGAGGAGGGGTACGAGGAGGCCGGTCCGGAGGGATACACACCCACGCAGCGGGATCTGCCCGTCATCCGTCGGGGTGACACGGTTCAGGTCACCGTCGACCCCGAACCGGTAGCGGTGCAGCAGCCGGCCACCGGCCAGGGTCCGCTGTTCGTCGTCGGCGACGTGCACGGCTATCTCGACGAGCTGCTGGCCGCCCTGCGGGAGAAGGGCCTTGTCGACGACGCGGGCCAGTGGTGCGCGGGCACCTCGCGCCTGTGGTTCCTCGGAGACTTCACCGACCGCGGCCCGGACGGCATCGGCGTCATCGACCTGGTGATGCGGCTGTCCGCGGAGGCCGCCGCGGCCGGCGGCTACTGCAAGGCGCTGATGGGCAACCACGAACTGCTGCTGCTCGGCGCCAAGCGGTTCGGCGACACGCCCGTCAACTCCGGCGCGGGCACCGCCACCTTCCAGGCCGCCTGGCTGCTGAACGGCGGCCAGAAGACCGACATGGACCGCCTTCAGGACCACCACCTGCAGTGGATGGCCCGCCTCGACGCGATGGAAGAGGTCGACGACCACCTCCTGGTCCACTCGGACGCCACCACCTACCTCGACTACGGCCGCTCCATCGAAGAGGTCAACGACACCGTCCGCGAGACGCTCACGCGCAACGACGCGGAGGAGGTCTGGGACCTGTTCCGCAAGTTCACCAAGCGGTTCTCCTTCCGCGACGAGGGCGGCGCCGACGCCGTGCGTTCGCTGCTGGACACGTACGGCGGCACCCGGATCGTCCACGGCCACAGCCCCATCCCCTACCTGCTGGGCGAAGTCGGCTCCGAGGACGGCGAGGACGACACCCGGACCGCGGTCGAGGGACCCCACGTCTACGCGGAAGGGCTGGCCATCGCGATGGACGGCGGCGTGACCATGGCCGGAAAGCTGCTGGTCCAGCAACTTCCGCTCGACTCCTGAGCGTTCGCCGAACGTCCGCCCGACGGGGTTTTCGGCGGCGGTGTCCGTACAAGACCGGCACCCAATTTCTGGAAACCCCCTGTCACCGCCCACCGTCACCGCTCTACCATCGGCTTATCCGTAGCAGGCTCCCCTCCGTTTCTGCCCGACGGCTCGTTGGCATGCGAGCCCCAAGCCCTACGGAGCATCGGGGGATGCACATGAACAGCGTTCCGCAGCACCTGTCGAACGAGGACCGCCAAGAGTACGAGCGGATCCTCGACGAGGCGCTGCGCTCCGCACCACACCGCCCGGAACTGGCCGCCGTCGGACAGCGGCTCAACTCCGAACAACTGCGCACCATGGCACTCAACGCGACCGCCCTCATCACGGCGGCGGCCACGACCGAGTACCAGCACTACGTGAAGGCCCGCGAGGAACTGCGCCATCCGGCGCCGTCCGGCCCGTCGTCGCCCGCCACGCGCGAATCCGGCTCCGAGGAGCAGGGCTCGGGCGCGGTGGGACTCGCCGCCACCATGGGCGAGGTGGCCGAGGCGACCGGTGCGGGTGCCGTCGCCGTCGTCGCCGTCCTGGCACCGGTCCTGGCCGGCACCGCCGCGGCGATCTTCCTGCTCGTCGGCTACCTCCTGAAGATGCTCGACCCGGGGCAGACCTTCGCGCGGACCATGCTCACCACGGGGTGGGTGTTCGGCGCCGTGACCGCGGTGGCGATCCTCGTCGCCGCGGTGGGGCTGCTGCTCACCGCCCTGCGCAACCGCCCCTCCGCCGAGTCCGGCTTCTACGGTCCACTCGACGAGGAAGTGGCCCGCGCCAGGGACGCCTGGCACGACGCCCTGCTGGAACGCGGCATCCTGCCCTTCCTGCGGGAGGCGCTCACCGAACCGGGCACGGCGGTACTGCACCGCACGGGACCAGCGGTCCCGGGCAGCCGTATGCCGCACCTCGGCTACGGCCGTCCCGGGTTCACCAGTCCCGACGGCGGCCCCGAGGCGGGCCCTCGTCCGAGCTACTCCAGCCCGGACTACAGCAGCCCGGACTACGGCGGCCCGGAGCACCGGCCCGACTAGCCACCGGCACGGGCGGGCAGCGCGTCAGAGGATGCCCGCCCGGCCGGCGGCAGTGATCCAGGACGGGAACTCGGACAGCAGACGGTCGTACAGCTCCGGGTCGGGTACGGTGCCGATGTCGTCGACGGCGAAGAAGCCGACGTTGTCGACGCGACGGTCCGGCAGGGTGTCGAAACGCTCCAGCACCCCGTAGTTGGCGCGCCCGAGCCCCACGAACTGCCAGAAGACCGGCTCCTCCACCGCCCCGCGCAGCTCCCGCTCGATCTCGGCATCGCGGTAGACGCCGCCGTCGGAGAAGAACAGCACCAGGGTCGGAACCGGTGCCGGGTTGTCCCGGACGAAGGCGCGGACCTCGGCGATCACCTTCTGCTCCTCGTTCTGGATACCGACCGCCCGCATGTCGACCTGCTCGGGGTGCAGGCCCTTCTTCCTGCCCCGGCGGAACAGACTGATCTCCCCCACGCGTACGTGCAGCGGCAGCCACTCGGGCAGTTCACCCAGACGCAGGTCGGGCAGCCGCGCCGAGTTGGAGGCGAAGGTCCATGCCTGCATCTCCCCGTCGTCGTCCAACTGCGCGGCGACGGCGGCCATCCGCTCCACGACGTCCGCGACCACGCCCTTCGAGTAGAGGAAGGACATGGACCCGGAGGCGTCCAGTACGAGGACGACCCGCGCGGTGACCCCGGCCGCCCCGTGCTTGCTCAGGCTGACCGCGACCTGCTCCTTGCGCAGGGACAGCCGCTTGCGCATGTCCACGGGCAGACGGTCCTCCCCCTTGGTGAGACGGGGGCCGGCGGAAGCCGAGGACGGAGCCGGCGGTGGTACGGGCGTGGGGGAAGCCGTTGCCGTGGGCGGTGCGGCGGCCGGGGCGGCAGTCGGCGGTGCGGCGGCCGCCGGGGGAGCGTCGTCCACGGAGATGCCGAAGTCGGTGGCCAGCCCCGCGAGTCCGGAGGCGTACCCCTGTCCGACGGCGCGGAACTTCCACTTCCCCTGGCGCCGGTACAGCTCGCCGCCGACCAACGCGGTCTCCGTCCCGGCCGTCATGTCGAACCTGGCCAACTCGGTGCCGGCCCCGGCGTCCAGCAACCGCAGCGACAACCCCGGAACCTGGCCGAACGTCCCGCCGTCCGCCGAGGCGCACAGCACGATGCGTTCGACGGCCGGCTCCACCGAGCGCAGGTCCACCTCGACGGCATCGGTCGTGACACCCGCGTCAGCGCCGGATCCGCCACGCTTGCCCAGATGCCCCACCGCGCCGGACGCGTGACGGGGCTGGTTGTAGAAGACGAAGTCACCGTCGTCCCGCACCCGTCCGGCCGAGGTGAGCAGCAGCGCGGAGGCGTCGACCTCGGGGACACCTGGTCCGGCGGACCAGACGAGTTCGACGCGCACCGCGGGGGAGTCGACGGCGACGTTGGCACCCTTGCTCAGGGAGGTGGCTGTCATGCGCCCAGTCTGCCGAGCGGAACGCCCCCGCGGGGAGAGGGCGGCGCTCACGGCCTGTCCCCTCCCCACGCCGGACGATCCAGCCCGCTCAGTCCGCTCAGCCCACTCAGTCCGCGATCGGCAGATACACGCGGTTGCCCGCCGCCGCGAACTCCTGCGACTTCTGCGCCATACCCTCCTCGATCTCGGCCTTGCTGCCCCCGTGCTCCCGGCGAATGTCGTGCGAGATCTTCATCGAGCAGAATTTCGGCCCGCACATGGAGCAGAAGTGGGCCGTCTTGGCAGGTTCGGCCGGCAGGGTCTCGTCGTGGAACTCCCGTGCCGTGTCCGGATCGAGGGCCAGGTTGAACTGGTCCTCCCACCGGAACTCGAACCGGGCGTCGGACAGCGCGTCGTCCCACTCCTGTGCACCTGGGTGCCCCTTGGCGAGGTCGGCGGCATGGGCGGCGATCTTGTAGGTGATGACGCCGGTCTTGACGTCGTCACGGTTGGGCAGGCCCAGGTGTTCCTTGGGCGTGACGTAGCAGAGCATGGCCGTGCCCCACCAGGCGATCATCGCGGCACCGATGCCGGAGGTGATGTGGTCGTACGCCGGCGCGACGTCCGTCGTCAGCGGGCCGAGCGTATAGAACGGAGCTTCATCGCAGATCTCCTGCTGAAGGTCGATGTTCTCCTTGATCTTGTGCATCGGGACATGGCCCGGGCCCTCGATCATGGTCTGTACGTTCAAACGCTTGGCGATCCGGTTGAGTTCCCCGAGGGTGCGCAACTCGGCGAACTGCGCCTCGTCGTTGGCGTCCGCGATCGAGCCCGGACGCAGGCCGTCGCCGAGGGAGTACGTGACGTCGTAGGCGGCGAGGATCTCGCAGAGTTCCTCGAAGTTCTCGTACAGGAACGACTCCTTGTGGTGCGCCAGACACCACGCCGCCATGATCGAGCCGCCGCGCGAGACGATGCCGGTCTTGCGGTTCGCGGTCAGCGGTACGTACGCCAGGCGCACGCCTGCGTGAACCGTCATGTAGTCCACGCCCTGCTCGGCCTGTTCGATGACCGTGTCCTTGTAGATCTCCCAGGTCAGCTCCTCGGCCCGGCCGTCGACCTTCTCCAGGGCCTGGTAGAGCGGGACGGTTCCGATGGGAACGGGGGAGTTGCGCAGCACCCACTCGCGGGTGGTGTGAATGTTGCGGCCGGTGGAGAGGTCCATGACCGTGTCGGCGCCCCACCGGGTCGCCCAGGTCATCTTCTCGACCTCCTCCTCGATGGAGGACGTCACCGCCGAGTTGCCGATGTTGGCGTTGACCTTCACCAGGAACCGCTTGCCGATGATCATCGGCTCGTTCTCGGGGTGGTTGACGTTGGCGGGAAGCACCGCACGTCCCGCCGCGATCTCCTCGCGGACCACTTCCGGCGAGACGTTCTCCCGGAGGGCCACGTACTCCATCTCCGGCGTGATCTCGCCCCGGCGCGCGTACGCGAGCTGCGTCACCGCACTGCCGTCCCGGCCCCGGCGCGGCCGGCGCGGCCGTCCGGGGAAGACGGCGTCGAGGTTGCGCAGGCCGCCGCGCGGCGAGGTGTGCTTGAGTCCGTCGTCCTCGGGACGGACGGGACGGCCCTCGTACTCCGCGGTGTCCCCGCGGGCGATGATCCAGTGCTCCCGCAGCGGCGCCAGGCCCCTGCGGACATCGGTGTCGACGAGTGGATCGGTGTACGGGCCCGACGTGTCGTACAGCGTGACCGACTGCCCGTTGGTGAGGTGCACCTGACGGACCGGCACCCGCAGATCGGGGCGCGAGCCCTCGACGTACGCCTTGTGCCAGCCGATGGACTTCCCGGCCTCCGTGGGCTCCTCCTGGGCGGAGTTCTGCTCGGAGGCAGGCGTGCGTGCGTCCTTGATGGTCATGAGACCTACTCCCTACGCCGGCATTACCCGGTAACAGGTTCGGCGGTCGACGCAGCGGCTTCCGTCCGTCGACGTTTCGTGGGATACGTCACTCGACTTCGGTGACGTTTCCCGTGAAACATCGCTGGGACGGAGGTCAGCGCCCTCTCAGCCCGGTGCTCCGAGCTCCCGCGTGTACAAAGGTGGCTCCACGCTAGCGCCCATTCGGGCGCGGTGAACAGAGGGCCCCCCTCGTTCTTGCGATGATCGGGCGGTGACCACACCGCAGCATCCCGCCTTTCCGCCGCACGAGCCCCACCGCGGACCGGACGCCGAAGAGGGCGACAGCCGTGCAGCCGGCCGCGTCCCCGTCGGCGCCCACGGTGCGAGCGAGGACAGACAGGATGCGGGCCACGGACACGGGGCGGGCCAGGCGGGCCACGGACACGGTGGCGGCGGGCCGGGTGCGGGCGGCGGGCACGGGCACTCGCACAGCCACGGACCGGCGGCGCCCGTCTCCCGGCATCTGCGCAAGGTCATCGCCGCGATCCTGATCCCCTTCGCCGCGGCGGTGCTGGTCGGGCTCGCGGTGCTGTGGCCGGGCGGTGCGCCGCCGCACGAGCGCACCGGGGTCGGCTTCGACCGGCAGACCCAGCAGGCCACCGTCACCAAGGTGGTCGAGCTGAGCTGCCAGTCCGTCAACGCCTCGGGCGGTACCCCGACCGGCGACACGTCCACCGCCGAGGGTTCCGCCGCGGTGCAGCAGGCGAACGGCGACTGCAAGCGGGCGACGATCCGCGTCGACACCGGCGAGGGCAAGGGCCGTACGTTCACCGAGATCGTGCAGCCGGACCAGTCACGGCAGTTGCACGAGGGCCAGAAGGTCGTGGTCGCCTACGAGCCGTCCGCGCCCAAGGACCTGCAGTACTCGGTGACCGACATCAACCGCCGGCTCCCCCTGGCCCTGCTCGCCGGCATCTTCGCCCTCGCCGTCGTGGTCGTCGGACGACTGCGCGGCCTCATGGCGCTGGTCTCGCTGGCCATCAGCTTCCTGCTGCTGAACTTCTTCATCCTGCCCGCGATCCTTCAGGGCTCGAACCCTCTGGTCGTCGCGGTGATCGGGTCCAGCGCCATCATGCTGATCGCGTTGTACCTGTGCCACGGGCTGTCGGCCCGTACGTCCGTGGCGGTGCTGGGCACCCTGATCTCGTTGTTGCTGATCGGTGTTCTCGGGTCACTGTTCATCGGCTGGGCCGCGCTCACCGGCAACACGGACGACAACACCGGCCTCATCCACGGCCTGTATCCGTCGATCGACATGAGCGGTCTGCTGCTCGCCGGAATCATCATCGGTTCGCTCGGTGTCCTCGACGACGTGACGGTCACCCAGACGTCGGCGGTCTGGGAACTGCACGAGGCCAACCCGACGATGGGCTGGCGCGGGCTGTACCGCGCGGGCATCCGTATCGGCCGTGACCACATCGCCTCGGTCGTCAACACGCTCGTCCTCGCCTACGCGGGTGCCGCGCTGCCCCTGCTGCTGCTGTTCTCGATCGCGCAGAGCGGTGTGGGGACGGTCGCCAACAGCGAACTGGTCGCGCAGGAGATCGTGCGGACGCTGGTCGGCTCGATCGGGCTGGTGGCTTCCGTGCCGGTCACCACCGCCCTGGCCGCCCTGGTCGTGTCGGCGGACCGACCGGCCGACCGGCTGGCCCAGGCCGCGGCGGCGCCGGGTCCGGGGGCGACAGCGCCGGCACGTGGCGGGCGGGGCCGCCGCCGTAAGCGCTGACGCGCCCGGTGAGGCGTTATGGCACCGCCGCAGGGCTGCCGTAACGGTTCAGCCCGCGCTCTGTTCCTCCGCCAGGATGCGGTCCAGGGCCTCGTCGAGGTGGGTGTCGAAGTCGGCGAGCGCACCCTCCTGGCCCAGTGGCACCAGCTTGTCGGTGCGGTCGAGGAAGGCCACGAGGGGCGCAGCGGAGGAGCGGAACAGCGCCTGGTCGCCGCCGACCTGAAGGCGGATCAGCACCTCGGCAAGCGGTTCCGGATCGACCGGTGCGATGCGCACGTCGCCGTCGCCGCACGGCCGGCCCACCCCGTCGACCAGCAACTCCCGGCCGAAGGCCCAGGTCACCGGCGCGTCCCCGGGCAGATGGAAGGTCAGGCGCACGGCATAGGGATCACGGGTCTCGTAGCGCAGCTCCACCGGGATGCGGAAGGAGAGCTCCTCGGACACGAGAAAGCTCATCATGACCTCTGCCTGTACGGACTCGCCCATTCGCCTACCCCGTCATTCGCCGTCGACTGTCCGGGAATCAAACCTCTAACACTGGTGGCATCTTGCTCAACGTACACACCAGATCACAAGGAGTGAGTTTTCAGATACTGATAGAGAGTGCGAGCGACCCCAGACGCCGCCCCACCTCGTTCTGCAACCGCTGCGCCGCGGGCAGCAAACGGTCCGCCTGATGGAGGGGCAGTGAGATGGCCATCGTCGCGGCCGTGGTGCCGACGGTGATCGGGATCGCCGCGCAGACCGTCCCCAGGGCGTACTCCTGGCGCTCGGTCACCGGCGCCATCCGACGCATGCGTTCCAGTCGTTTCAGCACACTGTGGCCGTCACGCACCGTGTACGGCGTGACCGGCTGCACCGGGTAGCGGTCCAGGTGGTCACTGCGGGCGTCGTCGTCCAGTTGGGACAGCAGGCACTGCCCGATGGCGTGCGCGTGCCCGGTCTCGCGGAAGTCCGCCCATTCCTCGACCGCGGGATTGCCCGGGGTGTCGGAGACGCACATGACCTCGATCTCGCCGTCCCGGTAGATGGCGTAGTAGACGGGGACGCCGATCGCGTCCCGCCAGCGCGCCATGGTGTCGACCACCGTGCTGCGACGTTTCTGCTCGGCTCCGCTGCCGCTCAGCCGCTCGGCGGCCTCACCGAGGAAGAACAGCCCCTTCTCCCGGCGCAGGTAGCCCTCGTGCACCAGGGTGCGCAGCAGGTGGTACGCCGTGGGCAGCGCCAGCCGCGTCTCGCGGGCCAGTTGCTTGGCCGGGGCCCCGTACTCGTGCTCGGCGACGCACTCGAGGAGGCGCATCGCCCGCTGTACGGAGCCGATGAGCGTCGCGGAGGGCGGGTCGGCGGAGGGTGGCGCCGGGGGTGTCCGAGACGTCGAGCAGGGCTGCACGGGCAAGGTGTGCAGCGGGGCGAATGCGGTGTCAGCCGTGGCCAAGGGTCACTCCCGGAACGCGAGGGGGCAGCCCGTGCGGGGAACACGGGTGGGGGTGTACGCCGTTCGCGAGGTCGCCCCCGCGTGGAGTTCCGGACTCTAACCGCCGGTCACCGCTCACCGACGGCCCGTCCGGGAAACTTCCCCCGCCCGAGGGAACCGGTGGTTCCTGTTACCGCCACCGGTGTCCCACTGCTCTCACCAGTCGCTGCGTGACGACGAGCCCGACATGAACTTGCGTACGACGTAGATCAGTCCGCCGACGAGCGCGACGAAGACCAGCAGCTTGAACAGCAGTCCGATCACGAACCCGACCACGCTGGCGATCAGCCCGCCGAACACGACCAGAGCGATGACCGGCACCGCGATCCACTTCACCCACCACGGCAGTCCCGTGAAGATCTCTCGCATCGCCCTCGTCCTTACCTCTGGGTCCACTGATGTCCTGCACTCGATGCTAGAGCCGCGAGGGTGCCGGCAGGGCGCGCGCATCCCTTGTCTCCCCCTGACCGATCCCCTAGGGAACCCCGGGGTCGGGCTCAGCTCTCCGGTGGAGAGAACATCACCAGAACCCGCAGGTCCTCAGTGATGTGATGGAACTTGTGGGCGACCCCGGCCGGCACATAGACCACACTGCCGCGGGCCACGTGGGTGGTCTCCATGTCCACGGTGATCGCGGCCCGCCCGCTCACCACGAAGTACACCTCGTCCTGCGCGTGCGGTTTCTGCGGGTCGGTCGTCCCCGCGTCGAGGGCGTACAGACCGACCGACATGTTCCGCTCCCGCAGGAACTGCAGGTAGGCACCGTCGTTGGCGGCGCGCTCCGCCTCCAGTTCGTCCAGCCGGAATGCCTTCATCGCCTCGTCCGCCCCTGCCTCACCGTTCGTGTCCGATCGCGTCTGCCACGATCAGACACATGAAGAATTTCCTAGTCAAGACGATCGCCAACGCGGGCGCCCTCGCCGTCGCCGTGTGGCTGCTCGACAAGATCACCCTCACCGGGGGCAGCACCGGGGAGAAGACGGTCACACTGATCGTGGTCGCCCTGGTGTTCGGCCTGGTCAACATGCTGGTGAAGCCGATCCTGCAGGTGCTGACCTTCCCGCTGTTCATCCTGACCCTCGGCCTGTTCACGCTGGTGGTCAACGCGCTGATGCTGTTGCTCACGTCGTGGCTGGCAGACAAGCTGGATCTGAGCTTCCACGTCGACGGGTTCTGGACCGCCGTCCTGGGCGGACTGATCATCTCGGTCGTCTCCTGGGCCCTCAACGCGTTCCTGCCCGACGGGGACTGATTCCGATGACCTACCGCGTCTGCTTCGTGTGCACGGGCAACATCTGCCGCTCCCCGATGGCCGAGGCCGTCTTCCACGCGCGCGTGGCGGACGCCGGGCTCGACGGCCTGGTCGAGGCCGACAGCGCCGGCACCGGCGGCTGGCACGAGGGCGAGGGCGCCGACCCGCGCACCGTGGCCGTCCTCGCGGACAACGGCCACGACCTCGATCGCACGGCCCGCCGGTTCCAGCAGTCCTGGTTCTCCCGCCTCGACCTCGTCGTCGCGCTCGACGCCGGGCATCTGAGGGCCCTGCGACGGCTCGCGCCCACGGAGCAGGACGCGGCCAAGGTCCGCCTGCTGCAGTCGTACGATCCCGCCGCCGACAGCGGTGACCTGGACGTCCCGGACCCGTACTACGGGGGCGTGGACGGCTTCGAGGAGTGCCTTGAGATGGTGGAGGCGGCGAGCACCGGGCTGCTCGCCGCGGTACGAGAGCAAGTGGAAGGACGGGCGGCATGAGTGATTCCGCTACGAACGACAGAGCCGGCAAGGGCACGCGGAGCCCCGCTTCGGGCCCCGGTGACGGCACGCGCGCGGTACGCGCCGGGCTGCCCGAACCCGTCAAGCACGAGCCGACCCTGCCCGGCCCCGTGTTCGCCGCCCACTTCCACCTGCCGGGCGACCCGACGGGTCCGTACACCTACGGCCGTGACGAGAACCCGACCTGGACCCACCTCGAGCGCGCCATCGGCGAGCTGGAGGACCCCGGGCGGGCCGGCGTCGAGACGCTCGTGTTCGCCTCGGGCATGGCCGCGATCTCCTCGGTGCTCTTCTCCCAGTTGCGCGCCGGGGACACGGCCGTCCTGCCCGACGACGGCTACCAGGCGCTCCCGCTGGTCCGCGCGCAGTTGGAGGCGTACGGCATCGAGGTGCGGACCGCGCCGACCGGCCGGGACGCCCAGCTCGACGTCCTGGACGGGGCGAAGCTGCTGTGGATCGAGACGCCGTCGAACCCCGGGCTCGACGTGTGCGACGTACGGCGGCTCGTCGAGGCGGCACACGCGCGCGGTGCCCTGGTCGCCGTCGACAACACCCTCGCCACGCCGCTCGGGCAGCGCCCGTTGGAGCTGGGCGCCGACTTCTCGGTGGCCAGCGGCACCAAGCAGCTCACCGGCCACGGCGACGTCCTTCTGGGCTACGTGGCCGGCCGTGACGCCGGGGCGATGACGGCCGTACGGCGGTGGCGCAAGATCGTCGGGGCGATTCCCGGGCCGATGGAGGCCTGGCTCGCGCACCGCTCGATCGCCACTCTCCAGCTACGGGTGGACCGGCAGGACACCACCGCTCTCAAGGTCGCCGAGGCGCTGCGGACACGGCCCGAGATCACCGGCCTGCGGTACCCGGGGCTGCCCGACGACCCCTCACACAAGGTCGCTTCGCAGCAGATGCTGCGCTACGGGTGTGTCGTGTCCTTCACGTTGTCCACGCGCGCGCGTGCCGATCGTTTTCTCGAGGCCCTGCGGCTGGTGGAGGGCGCGACGAGCTTCGGCGGGGTGCGTTCCACCGCCGAGCGGCGCGGACGCTGGGGCGGCGACGCGGTGCCGGAGGGCTTCGTACGGCTTTCGGTGGGCGCGGAGGACCCCGACGACCTGGTGGCCGATCTGCTGCGGGCGCTGGACGAATCGGCGGACTGACGCCGCCGCGCAGCCCCTTCTTACCCTCACCGGCCGGCCCGGCCGGGTGCGCCGGACGGTCCGAGCCTCCCCCCTCGTGGCTCGGACCGTCCTCCGGTTCCGCGCGCGAAGAACCGCGCGACCAAGGCTAGTTGACTGTGTGTCAGTGTCCAATCACCGTAGCGACAGCGACCTATCGACATATTTATAGTTGGGTACGGCCGGGGGCTGGAGAAGAACAGAAGAGGGGAGGGGGTCTTTCGTGGATCTGGCCTTGCTGCGCACCTTCGTCACCGTGCACCGGGCCGGTTCCTTCACCCGCGCCGCCGCCCTGCTCGGCCTCTCCCAGCCCGCCGTCACCTCGCAGATCCGTACGCTGGAGCGCCAGCTCGGCCGCCCGCTGTTTCTTCGGCAGGCCCGCGGCGTGACCCCGACGACCACCGGCGACGAACTCGCCCACAAGGCGGCACCGCATCTCGACGCCCTGGTGGAGATCGCCGAGACCGGACTGGAGGACGACTCCTCCCTGCGCACCCTGCATCTGGCCGGACCGCCCGAGTTCACCGCCGAACGGGCGCTGCCCGCGCTCACGGAGCTCACCGGCGAGGACGGACAGGGCTTCGCCCTGCGCGCCTCGTTCGGGAACGCCGAGGAGACCCTGGAGGGCCTGGCCGCCGAGCATCACGATCTGGCCATCGGCACGGCCCGCCCCCGCGGCGCGCTGCTCACGGCGACTGCGCTCTGCGACGAGGAACACGTTCTGGTCGCCGCGCCCGACTGGGCGGAGCGTGCCGGCGTCGAAAAGCCCCACAGCACCGACGCACCCGCCCTGGAAGACGTCCCCGTGGTCGAGGTGCACGAGTCGCTGCCCTTCGTCGCCCGTTACTGGGCCTCCGTCTTCGACGCCCGCCCGGCCGCCCCGGGCACGGTCGTCGCTCCCGACCTGCGTGCGGTTCTCGCCTGCACGGTCGCGGGCGCCGGACTCGCCGTGCTGCCCCGCTATCTGTGCGCGGTGGCGCTGGAACGCGGTGACATCGTCGCCCTGCACGATCCCCCGGTGCCGCCGTTGCGGACGTATTTCCTGGTGGTGCGTACCGGCACGTTGGCGATGCCGCACATCGCCAGGGCCCACGAGTGGTTACTGCGTGCGGCCGCCGACTGGAACTGAACCGGCGGACTCGCGAACCGGGGGCGCGCCGCGATGTTTCACGTGGAACCAGCCGGGCCACATTTCTCCCATGACCGTCCGACCCGTGGTCAAGCGCACCGCACGCGCCGTTCTGCTGGACGGCGACCACCTGATCCTGATCAAGCGGACAAAGCCCGGCGTCGACCCCTACTGGGTAACCCCCGGAGGCGGGGTCGAGGCGGACGACACCACCGTCGTGGACGCCCTGCACCGCGAGGTGTACGAGGAGCTCGGCGCCAAGATCAGCGATGTGGTGCCCTGCTTCGTGGACACGGTGGAACACATCGGCGAGGACGGTGGCGCGACCGGCGTGAAGGTGCAGCACTTCTTCGTCTGCCACCTGGAATCCATGGACCCGTCCCTGCGGCACGGCCCGGAGGTCGACGAGCCCGCCGGTGAGTACGAGATCGTCAGGGTGCCGTTCACCCGGGTCGGGATCGCCTCCGTCCACCTCGTACCGCTGTCGCTGCGGCACTATCTGGACGGCAACATCGAGGGGGTACGTGCCATGCACGCACCCGACCTCGGCTGATCCGACACCGGCCGGCCCACGACGGCTGTTTCGTCCGGCAGCTTCCGGAGCCCGGTGCCACCGGCCACGACATGGCCAAAAGCTCGTGTGTACCCATGGAAAGAGGTGGACGCGGACGGCCGCTGTCGGACAGCCTGACCTGCGTGCCGACACCTTCCCTCGCCTCTCAGCCGATCCGCCGTCTGACGCTCCGCGATCTCACCGCCTGCGCCGACCTGTCCGAGGACCGGGGGTGGCCGCGCGAGGAGCACAAGTGGGGGTTCCTCCTCACGGCCGGACAGGGGTACGGCATCGACGACCCCGGCGGCGGTCTCGTCGCCGCCTGCACCGTCACCGAGTACGGCCCCCGGGAGCGCCCCGCGCTCGCCGCCATCGGCATGATGCTGGTGGCCGAGCGGTACGCCCGCCAGGGCATCGGACGCCGGCTGATGCGCCACGTCGTGTCCGCCCTGGGCATCATCCCCCTGACTCTGCACGCGACTGCGTACGGCCGCCCGCTCTACGAGGAGCTCGGCTTCAAGGTGACGGGCGGGGCGAAGATGGTGCGCGGGCGATTCGCTCCGGGCGGACCGGAACCGAGGACCTTCACCCGCGCGGCCACCGCCGAGGACCTCACCACGATCCTCCGGCTCGACGAGGAGGTGTTCGGCACCGACCGCACCCCCATCGTCACGCGGCTGCCCGCCTTCGCCGACCAGCTACGAATCGCCGAGGAGGACGGCCGGACCATCGGGTACGCCGCGGCCTGGCCGAACATGGACACCCACGTCGTGGGCCCGCTGATCGCCCGGGACACCGAGACGGCCAAGGCGCTGATCGGCTCCCTCGCCGCCCGCACCGACCGACCGCTGCGCACCGACATCGACGTACGGCACGAGGAACTGCTGGCGTGGGTGAAGGAGCGCGGCCTCGCAGTGGTCGCCCCCAACGCGGTCATGACGTACGGGATCACCGAGCTTCCCGGCGACTGGACCCGGCGGTTCGCGCCGCTGACGGTGGCGGCGGGCTGACTGCGGCGCTACGCCCCTCCGTCACGACGCAGCCGGTCCCCGGGGGTCCCGGGGAACCGGCGGCCGACCGGCGGAGGCTGCCGTCAGACGAGGGTCTTCACGGCGGCCGAGGCGAAGGCGTGGTCCTGCTCGGGCGCGCCGCCTCCCACCCCGATCGCGCCGATCAGCCGGCCCTCGCGATGCACGGGCACGCCACCCGCGATGAACAGCAGCGGCCGGTCGAGTGCCGTGGGCAGGGTGTGGAAGAGCCCTCCGGGCTGAACGGCGTCGACCAGTTCGGCAGTGGGGGCGTTCAACTGGAGCGCCGTGTAGGCCTTGCGGGTACTGGTCTCCCCGGAGATCAGCACGGCACGGTCGTCCCGTCGGAAGGCGAGCAGGTGGCCGCCGGCGTCGAGAACCGTGACGCTGACGGTGACGCCGGCCGCCGCGGCGGCGTGGTGGGCGACGGTGACGAGGGCTTCGGCGTCCTGGGTCGTCAGCGGGGTGAGAGCGGTGGCGCTCATGGATGTTTCTCCTTGGTCGGCACCGGGTGGTGCGGTGCCTCGGTGGTCGTCGAGACGGAAGCAGCCGCGGGGACGGCGGGACGGCCCTGGCCCCGCGGCCCCGCGGCCGGTGTCGTTCAGTGGTGGACGGCGGCGGCCGGCTGCTCGGCGGGCACGGAACCCGCGACGACCGGGCCGGAAGCGCCGTCGCGCCGTTCCAGGGCGGCCGAGACGACGGCGAGGGCGAGAGCGGCTGCGGCGAGCACGGCGCCGACCCAGTTCGGGGCGGTGTAACCGAAGCCGGCGGCGATGACGACGCCGCCGAGCCAGGCGGAGAGCGCGTTGCCGAGGTTGAAGGCGCCGATGTTCACGGCCGAGGCCAGCGTCGGGGCGCCGTGCGCGTGATCCAGGACGCGCTTTTGCAGCGGCGGGACGGTGGCGAAGCCCAGGGCACCGATCAGGACGACGGTCACGGCCGCCGCGATCTTGTTGTGTGCGGTGAGCGTGAAGAGGGCGAGGACGACGGACAGGGCGCCCAGGGAGATGTACAGCAGCGGCATCAGGGCGCGGTCCGCGAACCTGCCGCCGACGAGGTTGCCGCCGACCATGCCGAGGCCGAAGAGGACCAGCAGCCAGGTGACCGAGCCGTCGGCGAAGCCCGCGACATGGGTCATCATCGGCGCGATGTAGGTGATGGCGGCGAAGACCCCGCCGAAGCCGAGAACCGTCATGGCCATCGCCAGCAGGACCTGGACGTTCTTGAACGCCGCCAGCTCGTGGCGCAGGCGCACGCCCTCCGCCCTGGGCACGTCGGGGACCAGCTTGGCGACACCGGCCAGGCCGACGACGCCGAGCGCGGCGACGACGGCGAAGGTGACCCGCCAGCCGACGGACTGCCCGATCAGCGTTCCCAGCGGGACGCCGACGACATTGGCGACGGTCAGCCCGGTGAACATCATCGCGATCGCGCCGGCCTTCTTGTGCGGAGCGACCAGGTCGGCCGCGACGACCGATCCGATGCCGAAGAAGGCGCCGTGGGCCAGCGAGGCGACCACGCGGCCGATCAGCCTGACGGAGAAGGCGGGGGCGAGGGCGGAGAGCAGGTTGCCGACGATGAACAGGCCCATCAGCAGCATCAGCATCCGCTTGCGCGGGACCCTGGAGCCGAGCACGGTCATCAGCGGGGCGCCGAACATCACGCCGAGCGCGTATCCGGTCACCAGGAATCCGGCGGTGGGGATGGAAACCCCGTAGTCGCTCGCGACCTCGGGCAGCAAGCCCATGATCACGAACTCGGTCGTTCCGATCCCGAAGGCCCCGATCGCGAGGGCCACGAGCGCGAGAGGCATGGAGGAGTAAACCTTTCCAGGTGATTGCAGGAGCACTTTGCGTGCGTTCACAATAGTTGCACACGCGGGCTATATGCAACCGCTGGCAATTGCGTTGCTGGTCTATCCTGGTCTCAGCCGCTCCGGGACGGAGGAACCACATGACAGCGACGGATCCCGCACTCACCGCCCTCTCCCAGGGCTGGTGCGCCCTCTCCCTGCTGCACGGGAGGATCGAGGCTCACATCGAGCGCGCCCTGCAGGCCGGGCACGGCCTGAGCGTGCGCGAGTACTCCCTGCTCGACGTGCTCAGCCGTCAGCACGACGGCGACGGGGGGCACCTGCAGATGAAGCAGGTCGCCGACGCCGTCGTCCTCAGTCAGAGCGCGACCACCCGCCTGGTCACCCGGCTCGAGGACCGGGGCCTGCTCGAGCGCTACTTGTGCCCCACCGACCGGCGCGGCATCTACACCAACGTCACCGCGGCGGGCCTGAAGCTGTTGGACGAGGCACGGCCCACCAATGACGCCGCCCTGCGCGAGGCACTCGACGACGCGGCCACCAACCCCGACCTAACCCCGCTGGTCCGGGCGGTGGAGACCCTCAAGGCACCGGTGCCCGCCTGACCGGTCCTAGAGTGCGGCCATGGGAGATCTCGAAATACGCCCCACCACCACCGACGACATCCCAGCGGTCGTCGCGATGCTCGCCGACGATCCGCTGGGTGCTCAACGCGAGTCACTGGACGAGCTGAGCCCCTACCTGACCGCGTTCGAACGGCTCAGCACCGATCCGAACCAGCATCTCGTCGTGGCCGTCCGCGACGGCCGGGTCGTCGGCACACTCCAGCTAACGATCGTCCCCGGCCTGTCCAGGCGCGGCGCCACCCGTTCGATCATCGAGGGCGTACGCATCCACGGCGACGAGCGCGGCAGCGGACTGGGCACACAGCTCATCGAATGGGCACTCGACGAGTCCCGGCGGCAGGGCTGCCACCTGGTGCAGCTCACCTCCGACAAGACCCGCACCGACGCCCACCGCTTCTACGAGCGCCTGGGATTCTCGGCCTCGCACACGGGCTTCAAGCTACGACTCTGAGTCCACGCTCCCAGCACAACCCTCAACGGCGCGCTGCCCTGTTTCACGTGAAACAGGGCAGCGCCGGGTACCGGACGGCTGCTAGCCGATCCCCCGCCACCCCTCCGGGTCCACTCCGCCCGGTACAGAAGCCCCCTCGTCATACGGCTGGCGCGTGAAGACGAACGACCCGAGGTCGAGATGGCTCACGGTCCCGTCCGGGCGCCTCACCGCTCGCAGCAACTCCCCGGCGTAGTAGCCCTCCAGCCCCGTCCAGCCACCGTCACCATTGGCCCGGAAGCGCGAGCGGCGCCCCTGGCCGGACAGCGGCTCCAGCGAGACTCCCCCGTCAGAGGTCAGCCGCAGGGCGAAGGCGTGCGTCCCCCAGTACCACTGCCCCGCCAACTCCAGCACGGAGGAGTCGACTTCCCGCAGCGGACGCCACGGTTCCGGGATCCTCGGCTCCGCCTCGGCGACGATGCGCACAAGGTCGGCTCCGACCCCGGCGAGCAGTGGCCCGGAGGTGCAGTTCGTCAGGAGGACCGCGGCCACGTCGTCGTCCACGGCGAGGGTGAGGTTGGCCAGGAAACCCGGCAGCGAGCCGGAATGCCCCACGAGCAGTCGCCCGTCCCGGTGCTGGAGCTGGAGCCCCAGGCCGTAGGCGGCACCGTCCACGACATCGGCGGCCTCGGCCGGCGCGGCGGGCTCCCGCATCTCCCGTACCGTCTCCGCGTCGAGGACCCGGTCGTCACCCCTCGCCAGGAATACGGCGAACCGTGCCAGATCCCCGGTGGTGGACCAGAGCTGCCCGGCCGGCGCCATCAGCCCGAGGTCCTCGGCGGGCTCGGGCAGCATCACATCGGCCCACGGATGCACCGCCCAGCCACCGGCGTGCGGTGCACTCGGCCGGGTGCTCGTACGGTCCAGCCCCAGCGGTTCCAGCACCTCCCGTCGCAGCACCTCCTCCCACGCAGCGCCACGCACCTTCTCGACCAGCGAGCCGAGCAAGGTGTAGCCGGGGTTGGAGTAGTGGTGCCGACGGCCCACCGGATGCCGGAGCGGCTGCTTGCCCAGCACGTCGGCGAGCTCCGGCCGCAGCGAGCCGGGCGTCCGCTCCCACCACGGCGCGGGCGACTCGGCGGCCAGCCCGCCCGAATGCGCCAGCAGTTCGGCGATCGTGGCCTCCCCCGCCCCGGTACCCGGCAGATGCTTCTCCAGCGGATCGCCGAGGTCGAGCAGACCCTCGTCGCGCAGTCGCAGGACGAGAACGGCGGTGAACGTCTTGGTGATCGAGCCGATCCGGTACTGCACGTTCTCGTCCGGCCCGTGACCGTCGACCGACGTCCGCGCACCGTGCCACACGACCCGCCCGTCCCGGACCACCGCCGCGACGAGCGACGGCGTACGCCCTTCGGCCTGGGCCACGGCGATCCGGTGCGACAGCGCCCGGCGGGTGGAGGGAAGCAGCTCTTCCTGAGGTGTCGTCATGCACCCAGTCCATCGGCCAGGACACCTCACGTCGAGCCGATTTCCCCGTGCGGGGGGATCAGGTCTGCGCCATGTCCACGAAACGCGAGTAGTGCCCCTGGAAGGCGACCGTGATCGTCGCCGTCGGACCGTTGCGGTGCTTGGCCACGATCAGATCCGCCTCGCCCGCGCGCGGCGACTCCTTCTCGTAGGCGTCCTCGCGGTGCAGCAGGATGACCATGTCCGCATCCTGCTCGATCGAACCGGACTCACGCAGGTCGGAGACCATGGGCTTCTTGTCGGTGCGCTGCTCGGGACCACGGTTGAGCTGGGAGAGCGCGATGACCGGGACCTCCAGCTCCTTCGCCAGGAGCTTGAGGTTGCGGGACATGTCCGAGACCTCCTGCTGCCGGCTCTCGGCGCGCTTGGACCCGCCGGACTGCATGAGCTGGAGGTAGTCGATGACGACCAGCTTGAGGTCGTTGCGCTGCTTGAGGCGACGGCACTTGGCGCGGATCTCCATCATCGACAGGTTCGGGGAGTCGTCGATGTAGAGCGGGGCTGCCGACACGTCGGGCATCCGGCGTGCCAGGCGGGTCCAGTCGTCGTCCGTCATCGTGCCCGACCGCATGTGGTGCAGCGCGACGCGGGCCTCGGCGGACAGCAGACGCATCGCGATCTCGTTGCGCCCCATTTCGAGGGAGAAGATGACGCTCGGCAGGTTGTTCTTGATCGAGGCCGCCCGCGCGAAGTCCAGCGCGAGCGTCGACTTGCCCATGGCGGGACGTGCGGCGATGACGACCATCTGACCGGGGTGCAGACCGTTGGTCAGCGAATCGAAGTCCGTGAAGCCCGTGGGCACACCGGTCATCTCACCGCTGCGCGACCCGATCGCCTCGATCTCGTCGAGCGCGCCCTCCATGATGTCGCCGAGCGGCAGATAGTCCTCGCTGGTGCGCTGCTCGGTGACGGCGTAGATCTCGGCCTGGGCGCGGTTGACGATCTCATCGACGTCGTCGTCGGCCGCGTATCCCATCTGTGTGATCCGTGTGCCGGCCTCCACCAGGCGGCGCAGGACCGCCCTCTCGTGCACGATCTCCGCGTAGTACGCGGCGTTCGCGGCCGTCGGCACCGTCTGGACGAGGGTGTGCAGATACGAGGCGCCGCCGATCTTGTTGATCTCACCGCGTTTGGTGAGTTCGGCGGCGATCGTGATGGGGTCGGCCGGCTCGCCCTTGGCATAGACGTCGAGGATGGCCTGGTAGACCGTCTCGTGGGCCGGCTTGTAGAAGTCGTGGCCCTTGAGGATCTCGACGACGTCGGCGATGGCGTCCTTGGACAGGAGCATTCCGCCGAGGACGGACTGCTCGGCATCCAGGTCCTGTGGCGGCACCCGCTCGAACGACGGGCCGCCGCCGTCCCATGTTCCGTTGTCCGAGCCGCGCTCGTGCTGTTCGTCGCGGCTACGGCCCCCCTCACCGCGGCGGCGGGAAGCAGGCAGACGATCGCTGGGGCCGCTGTCGGCCCACGGGTCGTCCAAGGGCTCGGAAATGCTCACCGAGCCACCTCCTCCCGTCCGCCGAGCGGACCTCGCCGTGCCCCTCATTTCTACGGCACGGCACTGACAAATAAGACGCCCAACTCTGGTTCTGGCGCGTCGGTTTTGTGAGGGTTCACCGGCCGACGGACGGAGCGGGCGCCGGTCAACCGTAGGCCCGCGGGCACCGTCAGCCAATCTGGTTATCCACAGGCCATGTGGACGACTGGTCAGATGCTGTGGAGAACTCCACGAAACCTGTGCACGACACGGTGGACAGCCCTGTGAACAAGCCCGCAGCCCGGCCTGAGCAACGGCCCTGAACTGCACCTTTACCATCCACGGCCTGTGCAGAAGAAAAAGTTCTCCAGTCGGACCAAGATCGCTTCGAACCGTGCCCAGAAGTACACGGGCTGAGACGGTACGTAAGGGTCACGGAACCTTTGCATCTCTTACCTGTGGACGATTAGATTGGTGCTCATGACACAGGCCCCCGCGCGCTCTCGGACCGCCCGCCGTCGGCACGACCGAGAGATCGTCGCGCTGGCCGTCCCGGCCTTCGGCGCGCTCGTCGCCGAACCCCTCTTCGTGATGGCCGACAGTGCCATCGTCGGCCACCTCGGAACCGCCCAGCTCGCCGGACTCGGTATCGCCTCGGCTCTGCTCACCACGGCCGTCAGCGTCTTCGTCTTCCTCGCCTATGCCACCACGGCGGCCGTCTCCCGCCGCGTCGGTGCGAACGACCTGCAAGCAGCGATCCGCCAGGGCATGGACGGTATCTGGCTGGCCTTGCTGCTCGGCGCTGCCGTCATAGCGGTAGTCCTGCCCACCGCCCCCTCCCTCGTGGATGCCTTCGGCGCCTCCGAGACCGCGGCACCCTACGCGATCACCTATCTGCGCATCTCCTCCCTCGGCATCCCCGCCATGCTCGTCGTACTGGCCTCGACCGGTGTACTGAGGGGACTGCAGAACACCCGGACCCCGCTCTACGTGGCCGTGGCCGGCTTCATCGCCAACGCCGTCCTCAATGTCGTGCTCGTCTACGGCGCCGGCCTCGGTATCGCGGGCTCCGCCTGGGGCACCGTGATCGCCCAGTGCGGCATGGCCGCGGTCTACCTGTGGGTGGTCATTCGCGGGGCACGACGACACGGCGCCTCCCTGCGTCCGGACCTGGCCGGCATCAGGGCTTCCGCTCAGGCAGGCATGCCGCTGCTCGTGCGTACGCTCTCCCTGAGGGCGATCCTCATGATCGCTACGGCCGTGGCGGCTCGCCTCGGCGACGCCGACATCGCGGCGCATCAGATCGTCCTGTCTCTGTGGAGTCTGCTCGCCTTCGCTCTCGACGCCATCGCCATCGCCGGGCAGGCCATCATCGGGCGCTGTCTGGGAGCCGGTGACGCCCAGGGTGCGCGCGACGCCTGCCGCAGGATGGTGGAGTGGGGCGTCGCGGTCGGCGTCGTACTCGGTCTGCTCGTGGTGTTGTCACGCCCGGCCTTCCTGCCCCTGTTCACCGGCGACTCCGCGGTCAAGGACACCGCGCTGCCCGCCCTGGTGATCGTCGCCGTCGCCCAGCCGGTCTGCGGAGTGGTCTACGTCCTGGACGGTGTCCTCATGGGTGCGGGCGACGGTCCGTATCTTGCCTGGGCCATGCTGCTGACCCTGGCGGTCTTCACTCCCGCGGCGCTTCTCGTCCCCCGGCTCGGCGGTGGGCTCACCGCCGTGTGGGCGGCCATGACGCTGATGATGGCCATGCGTCTGGTGACCCTGTGGTTGCGCACCCGGTCGGGTCGGTGGATCGTCACCGGCGCGACTCGCTGACCGTTTCACGTGAAACACGATGTTTCACGTGAAACGCGGCCGAGACGAACTCGGCCATGGAATGCGCCATGAAGAAGGGCCGCACCCCCCGATGGGGAGATGCGGCCCTTCTCATCGTCTCGGCGAGAGCAGCGCTCAGGCCGCGACGACCTCGATGCTGACCTTGGCGTCAACCTCGGGGTGCAGACGCACGGACGTCTCGTGGGCGCCCAGGGTCTTGATCGGCGAGCCAAGCTCGATGCGGCGCTTGTCGACCTCGGGGCCACCGGCAGCCTTGATCGCCGAAGCGACGTCGGCCGGGGTGACGGAGCCGAAGAGACGACCGGCGTCGCCGGAGCGGACGGCCAGACGGACCTTGACACCCTCGAGCCGGGCCTTCACCTGGTTGGCCTGCTCGATGGTCTGGATCTCGTGGATCTTGCGAGCACGACGAATCTGCTCGACGTCCTTCTCGCCACCCTTGGTCCAGCGGATCGCGAACTTCCGCGGGATCAGGTAGTTGCGAGCGTAACCGTCCTTGACGTCGACGACGTCGCCCGCGGCACCGAGGCCGGAGACCTCGTGGGTGAGGATGATCTTCATGATTCGGTCACCCTTCCCTTATCGCGCGGTGGAGGTGTAGGGCAGCAGCGCCATCTCACGGCTGTTCTTCACGGCCGTGGCGACGTCACGCTGGTGCTGGGTGCAGTTGCCGGTCACGCGGCGGGCACGGATCTTGCCGCGGTCGGAAATGAACTTCCGCAGCATGTTCGTGTCCTTGTAGTCCACGTACGTGACCTTGTCCTTGCAGAATGCGCAGACCTTCTTCTTCGGCTTGCGCACAGGCGGCTTAGCCATGATGTTTCTCCTGTGTGATCAAGAAGTGTGGGTAGAGCCCACCTAGAAGGGGGGCTCGTCCGAGTAGCCGCCACCGCCGCCAGAACCGCCGGAGCCGCCGGAGCCACCGCCCCAGCCGCCGCCACCCTGACCGCCACCGCCCTGCTGGCCACCGGCGGGAGCGCCGGTCGCCCAGGGGTCGTCGGCCGGAGCGCCGCCGCCCTGCTGGCCGCCGCCGGAGCCGCCGCCCCAGCCGCCGCCACCCTGGCCGCCACCGCCACCGCCGCCGTAACCGCCCTGGCCACCGCGGCCCGAGGTCTTGGTGACCTTGGCCGTGGCGCTGCGGAGGCTGGCACCGACCTCGTCGACGTCCAGCTCGTAGACCGTGCGCTTGACGCCCTCACGGTCCTCGTAGGACCGCTGCTTCAGCCGGCCCTGCACGATGACGCGCATGCCTCGCTGGAGCGACTCGGCGACGTTCTCCGCCGCCTGACGCCAGACCGAGCAGGTCAGGAAGAGGCTTTCGCCGTCCTTCCACTCGTTCGTCTGACGGTCGAAGGTGCGGGGAGTCGACGCGACACGGAACTTCGCGACGGCCGCACCGGACGGGGTGAAGCGCAGCTCGGGGTCGTCGACAAGATTGCCGACGACCGTGATGACGGTCTCGCCTGCCATGGGGAACCTCTCGGCGGGTTTGCTGCTCTGGCTGCTTGGTTGCTGCTACTCGAATCCCGGGATCAGTTGAGCGGAAGGCTCAGTGCATCTCGGGACGGAGGACCTTGGTCCGGAGGACCGACTCGTTCAGGTTCATCTGGCGGTCGAGCTCCTTGACAACCGCAGGCTCGGCCTGCAGGTCGATGACCGAGTAGATGCCCTCGGGCTTCTTCTTGATCTCGTACGAGAGACGACGACGGCCCCAGGTGTCGACCTTCTCGACCTTTCCGCCGCCATCACGGACGACGGAGAGGAAGTTCTCGATCAGCGGGGAGACAGAACGCTCCTCGAGCTCGGGGTCGAGGATGACCATCACCTCGTAGTGACGCATGTGGAACCCACCTCCTTTGGACTCAGCGGCCACGGTCGTTCCGTGGCAGGAGGGTTGCGATGCGTTCGCACCGGTATCAACGAGTAAACCAGGACCCACTGACAATCGGGCCTCCTCCGAGGAGGCGACCCGGTCGTGGCCGGCAACAGACACCGGTGCGGAAGGTACAGAGTACCCGTCCGTCGGCATGCGGTTGAAATCCGGCTCCGAGGGGACACAATCGGTAGTCAGGGATGTGAGGGCGAAAACACACTGCCTTCGGCAGGAGGTTCTCCATGGCACAGATCATGCGACCCGCCAAGCCCCGGACCGGCTTGCTGGCGACCGACGGCAAACCGCATCCGCTCCAGGACTCGCTGCTGGCCGTGACCCTGGTCCTCGGAGCGCTCGCCCTTGCCACCGCGAGCTTCCGGGGGCTGCACATCCTGACCTCCTGGGCCGGGCTGCTCGGCGTCCTGACCGGCGGATACGGCCAGTACGTCTCCGAGACGACACGGGAGCGCTTCGGCCTGGTGCTGGGCCTCGGCGCCTCCGCGCTCGGTCTGTTCTTCGGCATCTACCACGGCGGGCTCTTCGGCTGAGCCCACCGCCGGCCGCCCGCCGGACAACCCCTTCCAGCCGTACGCCGGACGGGGCGCTCACAGGGCGCAGTAGGCTTCGCGCGAGAGCCGGAGCCCCTGTACCCATGGGGACACACCAGCCCGAGGAGCGCCCCGAATGAGCCTGACCCTGAGGACCATCAGTCGCGAGCAGCATCTGGCCTACATCCAGAGCCTGCCGGCGGCTAGTCACATGCAGGTCCCGGCATGGGCGGACGTGAAGGCGGAATGGCGCTCGGAGAACCTCGGCTGGTTCGACGACCGGACCGGTGAGCTGGTCGGTGCGGGTCTCGTCCTCTACCGGCAACTGCCCAAGATCAAGCGCTACCTCGCCTATCTCCCCGAGGGCCCGGTCATCAACTGGTTCGCGCCGAACCTCCAGGACTGGATGGAGCCCATGCTGGCGCACCTCAAGCAGCAGGGCGCCTTCTCGGTGAAGATGGGCCCGCCGGTGATCATCCGGCGCTGGGACGCCACGTCCATCAAGAAGGGCATCCAGGACCCCGACGTCAAGCGTCTGCGGGACATAGAGGCCGACCACATCGAGCCGCGCGCTTTCGAGGTGGCCGACAAGCTGCGCCGCATGGGCTGGCAGCAGGGTGAGGACGGCGGCGCCGGCTTCGGTGACGTACAGCCCCGTTACGTCTTCCAGGTTCCGCTGGCCAACCGCTCCCTGGAAGAGGTCCACAAGAACTTCAACCAGCTCTGGCGCCGCAACATCAAGAAGGCCGAGAAGGCCGGCGTCGAGGTCGTCCAGGGCGGTTACCACGACCTCGAGGAGTGGCAGCGCCTGTACGAGATCACGGCCGTGCGCGACCACTTCCGGCCGCGCCCGCTGTCGTACTTCCAGCGCATGTGGGCGGCCCTCAACAACGAGGACCCCAACCGCATGCGGCTGTATTTCGCCCGGCACAACGGGGTGAACCTGTCGGCGGCGACCATGCTGGTCGTCGGTGGGCACGTCTGGTACTCCTACGGAGCCTCCGACAACATCGGCCGCGAGGTCCGGCCCTCGAACGCCATGCAGTGGGCCATGCTCCGCGACTCCTATGCCCTCGGCGCAAGCGTCTACGACCTGCGCGGCATCTCCGACTCCCTGGACGAGAGCGACCACCTCTTCGGTCTGATCCAGTTCAAGGTGGGTACGGGCGGTCAGGCGGCCGAGTATCTCGGCGAGTGGGACTTCCCACTGAACAAGCTGCTCCACAAGGCGCTCGACATCTACATGTCGCGCCGCTGACCGCACAGCCCATCCCCAATCCGCACCTCTGACAGCCACCAGAAAGGTTCCAGGTCCGGCCATGGCGCTCACGCTCTACGTCGACACCGCGCGCTGGCGGGCGCACCACAAGCACGTCCAGGAGCAGTTCCCCGGGCTGGTCCCGGTCTGCAAGGGCAACGGCTACGGCTTCGGGCACGAGCGGCTGGCGGAGGAGGCCACGCGGCTGGGCTCGGACGTGCTTGCCGTCGGCACCACCTACGAGGCCGCCCGGATCAAGGACTTCTTCGGCGGTGACCTGCTGGTCCTGACGCCGTACCGGCGCGGTGAGGAGCCCGTGCCGCTGCCCGACCGCGTCGTGCGCTCGGTGTCGTCCATCGACGGCGTGTACGGACTGGTGGGCGCGCGTGTGGTCATCGAGGTGATGTCCTCGATGAAGCGGCACGGCATCAGCGAGCAGGACCTGCCGCAGTTGCACGCCGCCATAGAGAACGTCCGGCTGGAGGGCTTCGCCATCCACCTGCCGCTGGACCGTACCGACGGCTCGGACGCCGTCGAGGAGGTCATCGGCTGGATGGACCGGCTGCGCGCGGCCCGGCTGCCGCTGCACACCATGTTCGTCAGTCATCTCAAGGCCGATGAACTGGCCCGTCTCCAGCAGCAGTTCCCGCAGACCCGCTTCCGCGCCCGGATCGGCACCCGGCTTTGGCTGGGGGACCACGACGCCACCGAGTACCGCGGCGCGGTCCTGGACGTCACGCGCGTCGCCAAGGGCGAGCGTTTCGGCTACCGGCAGCAGAGGGCTGCCTCCGACGGCTTCCTGGTGGTCGTGGCGGGCGGTACGTCGCACGGTGTGGGCCTGGAGGCCCCGAAGGCGCTGCACGGCGTCATGCCGCGCGCCAAGGGCGTCGCCCGGGCAGGCCTTGCCACGGTCAACCGGAACCTCTCGCCGTTCGTCTGGGACGGCAAGCAGCGCTGGTTCGCGGAGCCGCCGCACATGCAGGTGTCGATCCTGTTCGTTCCCACGGACGCGTCGGAGCCCAAGGTGGGTGACGAACTGGTGGCCCATCTGCGGCACACCACCACGCAGTTCGACCGCATCCTCGACCGCTAGCAGCGCATCCTCGACCGCGGGCGAGAAGGCCGTACACGATGATCTCGTGTACGGCCTTGCGCGCGTTCGCTCAGAGCGAACCGCCCGTCTGCCGGCTCTTGCCCCACTCCACCTGCGGCCCCCCGAAGTGGGCCACGGGCTCTTCGGTGTGAGCCGCGGGGCCCAGGACGAAGACGTCCTGGGCGCCGTCCAGCACGCCGCCCGACGGGTCGTCGTCGCCCGTCCGGCGGACCGGGTCCCGGTCCGGCATCAGGATGTCGCGCACGACCATGGCACAGAGGAACAGCGTTCCCAGCAGGTGCAGGACGATGGCCCAGTGGTAGCCGTCCGTCGGCAGGCCCTTGTGGGCGTCGCCGCTGGTCGTGTACGCGAGGTACATCCAGATACCGAGGAAGTAGGCCACCTCGCACGCCTGCCAGATCAGGAAGTCCCGCCACTTCGGCCGGGCCAGTGCGGCAAGCGGTACCAGCCACAGCACGTACTGCGGTGAGTAGACCTTGTTGGTGAGGATGAACGCCGCGACGATCAGGAAGGCGAGCTGGGCGAACCGCGGACGCCGAGGGGCGGTCAGCGTGAGCGCAGCGATGGCGCCGCAGCACAGCAGCATCAGAAGCGTGGCGAGGGTGTTGACGGTGTCGGTGCTGGGCGGGTTGTCGGTGTTATGGACCAGGATCAGCCAGAAGGACCCGAAGTCCACGCCGCGTTCCTGGCTGAACGTGTAGAACTTCGACCAGCCGTCGAAGGCGAAGAGCATGACCGGCAGGTTCACCACGAGCCAGGCGACGGCCGCGCCCCCGAGTGCCTTTCCGAACGCCCGCCATCTGCCCGCACGCCAGCACAGGACGAGCAGGGGGCCGAGGATCAGGAAGGGGTAGAGCTTGGCGGCCGTGGCGAGGCCCAGCAGCACTCCGAAGGCCAGCGGGCGCTCCCGGGACCACATGAGGATCGCGGCGGCCGTCAGAGCGACCGCCAGCAGATCCCAGTTGACGGTGGCGGTCAGCGCGAAGGCGGGTGCCAGGGCGACCAGCAGACCGTCCCAGGGGCGCCGGGTGTGCGTGCGGGTCACGCAGACGGCGATGACGGCCGCACAGACCATGAGCATCCCGGCGTTGACCATCCAGTACCACTGCTCCTGGTCCTGGATGGTGCCGCTGCCCGGCGTGAGCCAGGAGGCGACCTCCATGAACACGCCGGTCAGCACGGGGTACTCCAGGTACTCCATGTCGCCGGGGAGCTTGTCGAAGTACGGCACGAGCCCGTCGACGAATCCGCGTCCCTGGTAGAGGTGCGGGATGTCCGAGTAGCACGCGTGCGTGTACTGGGAGCTGGCACCGAAGAACCAGGCACCGTTGTAGCAGGGCGCCTTCTGGACCAGGCCGAGGGCGAACATACCGATCGCCACGAGTGCGATCACCCGCACGGGGGTCCACCAGGACGTGCCGAGCAGCGCGCGTCGGCCCAGAGGGCCGCCGATCAGCTCGCTGCCGGCCGCGGCGACCGTGTCTTCCTTGGTCGGCGGCACCGGGTCCGGCTCATGCACGCTCGCTGGCTTCGATTCTGCACTGGGCATGGGGCACATCCTGCCGTACGCACCTGGGAACACGCCGGGGTCGCCGCACCCTCGTGGATGCGGCGGCCCCTGTTTCACGTGAAACTTGCGGGCGTTTCACGTGAAACACCCATTCTTGACGACCCCAGGACTAGCTAGCCGTTCGAGCCCAAGATGCTGTTTCCGCGGGTGTTGCCGTTGCCGTTGCTGTCGCCGTCTCCCTCTGTCTCGGTGGTCGATGGTGAAGGCGATCCGGTTCCCTCCGAGCCTCCCGAGTCATTGCCCCCGTTGCCATTGCCGGCGTTGCTTCCGTCGTCACAGTTCCACTCCCAGACACCGCATGTCTCAGTCGCGGAAGGTGAGGTACTGGGCCCCGTGTCGCTGGGCGACGGAGTCGGCGAGGGGCTGGTCTCCTCGGTCTCGGAAGCAGAGGGGGAGGGGGAGGGCGTGGGGGTCGGCGACGGGGTGTCGTTGATGACCTCGCCGATGGGCTCCGGCTTCGGGAACTTCTCCACCTTCATGCCCTTGACCGCGTCCGACATGTAGTCCTGCCAGATCGTGGACGGGAAGGAAGCACCGTGGATCTTCTTCTCGCCACCCGTTCCGTACATCTCCAGGAACTTGCGGTCCTTGATGGACTCGTCGTCCGGGTAGCGGTACATGCTGATCGCGGTCGACAACTGCGGGGTGTAGCCGACGAACCAGGCTGACTTGTTGCCGTCCGTGGTACCGGTCTTGCCCGCCACATCGCGGCCGGGCAACTGGGCGTTGGTGCCCGTTCCCTTCTCGACGACGGTCTTCAGGACGTCCGTGACGTTGTCCGCGACCTTCGCGGTGAAGGCCTGCTTCTCCTCGACCTTGTGCGTGTAGACCGTGCCGCTCTTGTGCGTCACCTTCGTGACGGAGTACGGCTCGCGCTGCTTGCCGCTGTCCGCGAACGTGGCGTACGCGCTCGCCATGCGGATGGCACTCGGGTCCGAGACACCGATGGAGAAGGAGGGGTAGCCGGAGCCCGCCAGGCTGTCCTCCAGGAGCCCCGCGTCCATGGCGGACTCCTTCACCTTGTCCAGGCCGACGTCCATGCCGAGCTGCACGAACGCGGAGTTCACCGACTGCCGCATCGCCTCACGAAGGTCGATCTTGTAGTCCGGCGGGTTACCGATGCTGTCCTGGCCGTCATTCTCCTGACGCCACTGCTCGCCCTTCTCGTTCTCCCAGATCGACCCGTCATAGTTATTGATCTTGAGGTTGTTCTTGCCGCTGTAGAGACTCTTCGGGGAGACGCGAGTGCGTTCGTCCTGGGCCTGGACCTCACCGAGATCGGGGTCGCGCACACCCCACTTCATCGCCGCCGCGAGCACGAACGGCTTGAACGTCGAACCGACCTGGGCGCCGGTCACGTCGGCGTTGTTGGTGAAGTGTTTGGTCGCGTCCTCGCCGCCGTAGATGGCCTTGATGGCCCCGGTCTCCGTGTCGATGGACGCCCCGCCGAACTGGACGTAGGTGTCCTTTTCGGGGCGCTTCTTGGGGTCGATCTTCTCCTTGTAGACCTTCTGGACCGACTTCTCGAGCTCGTTGACCTTCTTCTTGTCGAAGGTCGTGTAGATCGAGTAGCCGCCCTTCTCCAACTGCTGCTCCGACACCTCGCCGCTCCGGACCACTGAGGACTTGGCGAGCCTCACGAGGTAACCGATCTGGCCGCCCAGGTTCGCATTCGACTGCGGGTTCTTCGTGGCGGGAAGTTCGGTGTACTTGGCCCGCTCCGTCTGGCTCAGATGCCCGTACTCCACCATCTTGTTGAGGGTGTCCTGCATCTGGGCCTTGGCCCGCTTCTGGTTGGCCTCCGGCGTGGCTCCCACCGGGTCGATCGAGACGGAACCCGCCGGGTCGTAGTAGGTGGCACCCTTGAGCACCGCCGACAGGAAGGCGCACTGTCCCGGGTTCAGCTTGACGGCGTCCACGTTGAAGTACGCCCGTGCGGCCGCCTGGATGCCGTAGGCGCCGCGGCCGTAGTAGGCGGAGTTCAGGTAACCCTCGAGGATCTTGTCCTTCGGCTCCTCGGCACCGACCTTGATCGAGACGAAGATCTCCTTGACCTTCCGGGAGATCGTCTGCGACTGGTCGTTCAGCATGGCGTTCTTCACGTACTGCTGGGTGATGGTGGAGCCACCCTGCGTCTCACCACCCTTGGCCATGTTGAACACGGCGCGGGCGATGCCCTTGGGGTCGATGCCGCTGTCGTCGTAGAACGTCTTGTTCTCCTGGGAGATGACGGCATTGCGCATCGCCTTGGGGATCTGCGAGAGATTGACGCTCTGGCGGTTGCGCTCACCGCCCGTGGCCACCATCCGACTGTTGTCGGCCCAGTAGTAGACGTTGTTCTGCGCCGTGGCGCTCTCGTCGATGACGGGAACGCTCACCATGGCGTACGCGAGGCCCGCGGCACCGACCAGGCAGCCGAAGAACGCGATGCACAGCCCGGAGACGAGCCGCCAGGAGGGCACCCAGCGGTGCCACCCGTCCTTGTCGTGGCGCGGGTAGTCGATCATCCGCTTCTTGCCGGGCGCGGTGGCACGTCCACGCCCGGGCCCTGCTGAGCCGCCGGGAGCTCCTCTGCGGCCGCCGCGGCCCGGCTCGGCCGCTCTGCGACGGCCACCCCCGTTCCGCTGTGCCGCGCGCCGGGCTTCGGCGCGGCTCCCGGACGCACGCTCCTCGTCCTCCGGGCCGTACGAGCCGGACGGAGACTCTGTGGCGCCTCGCGGTGCCGCACGGCGACCGGAGGACGAGCCGGACTGACCGCGTCGGGCCGCGGCACGTCCGCCTCCCTGCGGCTGCGGCGGTTTGCGACGGTGCTCGCTCATCGAACGACTACTCCTCGGGCAGGCGCACCTTTGCGCGCCTGGAAAAGGCGGCTGGTTTCCGGTCCCCCCGAAGTACGGATGCGGCCCCTTCCGCATTCATCCGTACTGCACCGGGGACAGGGACGCCCCCAGGCGTCACTCGGTTCCCGGTGGTCTGCATGGCGCACAGACTACGCACCGTCAAAACACCCGAGCCCCGAAGTTCACCTCAAATCAGGCAACTTGCTCGCGATGAAATCCGGATGTGACCCCGTTCACCAGCCCCCCTCTTGTCCCACGCGGAAGCTCGTTCTATCGTGCTGATGTATCGAGTCGATACATCAGCACGGCATAAGGGCGAGAGGAGGCGACGATGAGCCGGCGTTCCGGCATCCTCGAGTTCGCCGTACTCGGCCTGCTCCGCGAGTCCCCGATGCACGGCTATGAGCTGCGCAAACGGCTCAACACGTCACTCGGTGTGTTCCGGGCGTTCAGCTACGGGACGCTCTACCCCTGCCTCAAGACGCTGGTCGCCAACGGCTGGTTGATCGAGGAACCGGGGAACATCGGCGAGGCCGCCGCTTCCCTCACGGGACGACGCGCCAAGATCGTCTACCGGTTGACGGCCGACGGTAAGGAACATTTCGAGCAGCTCCTCTCACAGACGGGCCCGGACGCGTACGAGGACGAGACCTTCGCCGCTCGCTTCGCGTTCTTCGGGCAGACGTCGCGTGACGTACGCATGCGCGTGCTCGAGGGCCGGCGCAGCCGGCTGGAGGAGCGCCTGGAGAAGATGCGGACCTCCCTGGCACGCACCCGGGAGCGGCTCGACGACTACACGCTTGAGCTCCAGCGCCACGGAATGGAGTCCGTGGAGCGCGAAGTGCGCTGGCTGAACGAGCTCATCGAGAGCGAGCGGGCGGGGCGGGACCTCAGAGGTTCCGCCGCCGAGGGGACCGCTCAACAGGACACGACATCTGGAGCGACGGGCGGCCTGCCCCGGCCGGGGGACGACCCCCGGCCGGATACGCCCGGCGACACCGCCACGTGAGCGCCCACTCAGGGCCTCACTCGTACACACAGGGAGCAACCGGAATGGGTTCGGTTCGCGTAGCCATCGTCGGTGTGGGCAACTGCGCCGCATCGCTGGTGCAGGGCGTCGAGTACTACAAGGACGCCGACCCGGCGGCCAAGGCCCCCGGCCTGATGCACGTCCAGTTCGGCGACTACCACGTCCGTGACATCGAGTTCGTCGCCGCCTTCGACGTGGACGCCAAGAAGGTCGGCCTGGACCTCGCCGACGCCATCGGCGCCTCCGAGAACAACACCATCAAGATCTGCGACGTGCCGAACAGCGGCGTCCAGGTCCAGCGCGGCCACACGCACGACGGTCTCGGCAAGTACTACCGCCAGACCATCGAGGAGTCCGCCGAGGCGCCGGTCGACGTCGTCCAGGTCCTCAAGGACAAGCAGGTCGACGTCCTCGTCTGCTACCTGCCCGTCGGCTCCGAGGCCGCGGCGAAGTTCTACGCCCAGTGCGCCATCGACGCCAAGGTCGCCTTCGTCAACGCCCTTCCGGTCTTCATCGCCGGCACCAAGGAGTGGGCGGACAAGTTCACCGAGGCGGGCGTCCCGATCGTCGGCGACGACATCAAGTCGCAGGTCGGCGCCACCATCACGCACCGCGTCATGGCGAAGCTGTTCGAGGACCGGGGCGTCGTCCTGGACCGCACGATGCAGTTGAACGTCGGCGGCAACATGGACTTCAAGAACATGCTCGAGCGCGAGCGCCTGGAGTCCAAGAAGATCTCCAAGACGCAGGCCGTCACCTCCCAGATCCCCGACCGCGACCTGGGCGCAGACAACGTCCACATCGGCCCGTCCGACTACGTCGCCTGGCTGGACGACCGCAAGTGGGCCTACGTCCGCCTCGAGGGCCGCGCCTTCGGTGACGTCCCGCTGAACCTGGAGTACAAGCTCGAGGTCTGGGACTCCCCGAACTCGGCCGGTGTCATCATCGACGCCCTGCGCGCCGCGAAGATCGCCAAGGACCGCGGCATCGGCGGCCCGATCCTGTCGGCGTCGAGCTACTTCATGAAGTCCCCGCCGGTCCAGTACTTCGACGACGAGGCCCGTGCCAACGTCGAGAAGTTCATCGCGGGCGAGGTCGAGCGCTGAAAACCTCGGACTCCGGTCCGCCGAAGGTCCCCGGGTCGCATGACCCGGGGACCTTTCCCGTATGTGAGGCTGTGCCCCATGGCCGTCGTCCGTGACCTGCGCTTCCTGCTGCGCCTGAAGGGATTTCGGCGCCTGCTCGCCGTCCGCCTGCTCTCCCAGGGCGCCGACGGCGTCTACCAGGTCGCGCTCGCCACCTACGTCGTCTTCTCCCCGGAGAAGCAGACCTCGGCCGCCGCGGTCGCCTCCGCGATGGCGGTCCTGCTGCTCCCGTACTCCCTGGTGGGCCCCTTCGCCGGTGTCCTGCTGGACCGCTGGCGCCGCCGTCAGGTCTTTCTGTACGGCAACCTGCTGCGCGCCGTGCTGGCCTCGGTGACGGCGGTGCTGATGATCGCCTCTGTCCCGGACTGGCTCTTCTACGTCTCGGCCCTCTGCGTCACGGCGGTCAACCGCTTCGTTCTCGCGGGCCTGTCCGCCGCGCTGCCGCGGGTGGTCGACGCCGAGCGTCTGGTGATCGCCAACTCGATCTCCCCGACGGCGGGCACCCTGGCCGCCACGGCGGGCGGCGGACTCGCCTTCGTCGTACGCCTCGTGGTCGCGGACTCCGACGCCGCCGTGGTGCTGCTCGGCGCCGGTCTCTACCTGTGCGGGGCGCTGGCGTCGCTGCGCATCGCCGTGGAGCTGCTGGGCCCGGACCCGTCACGCGTGCCGCCGAGACTGGCCTCCGCACTCGTCGGCACCGTCCGCGATCTCGTGGCGGGCGTACGCCACCTCGCCGCGCCCGCACGCCGGGAAGCGGCGTGGGCGCTCGCGAGCATGACGCTGATGCGGTTCTGCTACGGCGCCCTGCTGGTGATGCTGCTGATGCTGTGCCGGTACGCCCTGACCTCCGACACGGACGAGGGGCTCGCCCTGCTGGGGCTGGCGCTGGGCGTCTCGGGAGCGGGCTTCTTCGCGGCCGCGGTGGTCACCCCGTGGGCGGCGGGACGGCTGGGACCCGGTCGCTGGATGGCCGTCTGCGCGGCGGCGGCCACCGTGCTGGTGCCGGCGCTCGGCCTGCCGTTCGCCACGGCGCCACTGCTCGTCGCGGCCTTCTCGCTGGGCCTGACGACCCAGGCGGCGAAGATCGCGACCGACACGGTCGTGCAGTTCTCGGTCGACGACGCCTTCCGCGGCAGGATCTTCTCCGTCTACGACGTGCTGTTCAACGTCGCCTTCGTCGGCGCGGCCGGGGTGGCCGCGCTCATGCTGCCGCCGGACGGCCGGTCGGTGCCGCTGATCGTGACCGTCGCCGTGGTCTACGGAGTGGTTGCGGCAGCTATGGACCGGTTTGAGGGCCTGTCAGTGTCACATCAGTGACACAGAGCCCCACCGGAGTACAGAGTTGTCAGTGGGACCCGGTAGCTTACGTGCGTCTTATCTCGCGGCATGTCCGCGACACGCACCTATTTCCAGGGGGACCCCCAGTGACCACTCAGCCGCCGCCTCAGGGCAACCCGTTCGCGCAGGGCCAGCCGCAGGGCCCGCAGCAGCCTCAGGGGCAGAACCCCTACGCCCAGGGGCAGCCGGGCGTCCCGCAGCAGCCCGGCCAGCCCGGTCAGCCCGGCTTTCCGCAGCAGGGTGCGCCGTACGCCCCGGTGCCGCCGCAGCCGGCTCGCCGCAAGCTGAGCTTCAAGACGATCAAGAACATCGTCATCGCGGTGGTCGTCGTAGGTGTCGCGGTCGGCGGTTACCTCGCCAGCCGGGACGACGCCGACACGGCCGCGGTCGGCGACTGCATGCACCGTGGCAGCAGCAGCGACAGCGACCCGGACCTTGAGGTCGTCGACTGCGGTGACACGAAGGCCCAGTACGTGGTGCTGGCCAAGATCGAGGGCTCCTACTCCGCCCTCACCGCCGAGAGCAAGTGCTCGGAAGCGGCCAAGGACTTCCAGTACTCGTACACCGAGAGCGGTAGCGGCAGCGACTTCCTGCTCTGCCTGAAGGACAAGTAGGGGCGGAGTCTCGAACGGCCAAGGGGCGGTGTTTCACGTGAAACACCGCCCCTTGGCCTGTCCGTCACCTCGCGCTTTGCCGGCGGGGTCGTGTTTCACGTGAAACACGACCCCGGCCCACCGTCACGCCTCCTGCTCGGCCCACCACTCCCTGAGCGCCGCCACCGCCGCGTCGTACTCCATCGGCCCGTTCTCCAGTCGGAGCTCCAGCAGATGCTTGTATGCCTGCCCGACGGCGGGCCCGGGGCGAATACCGAGGATCTCCATGATCTGGTTGCCGTCCAGATCCGGACGGATCGCGTCCAGCTCCTCCTGCTGCTGGAGCTGCTCGATCCGCTCCTCCAGCCCGTCGTACGCGCGGGAGAGGGCCGACGCCTTGCGCTTGTTGCGGGTCGTGCAGTCCGACCGCGTCAGCTTGTGGAGACGGCCGAGCAGCGGACCGGCGTCCCGGACATAGCGGCGAACCGCGGAGTCCGTCCACTCGCCCGTGCCGTAACCGTGGAAACGCAGGTGCAGTTCGACCAGGCGTGAGACGTCCTTCACCAGGTCGTTGGAGTACTTGAGCGCGATCATGCGTTTCTTCGTCATCTTGGCTCCGACCACCTCGTGGTGGTGGAACGAGACCCTGCCGTCGTTCTCGAAGCGGCGGGTGCGCGGCTTGCCGATGTCGTGCAGCAGGGCGGCCAGGCGGAGGGTCAGGTCGGGGCCTTCACTCTCCAGCGCCATCGCCTGCTCCAGGACGATGAGCGTGTGGTCGTAGACGTCCTTGTGCCGGTGGTGCTCGTCCCGCTCGAGCCGCAACGCCGGCAGCTCGGGCAGAACCCGGTCGGCCAGGCCCGTGTCCACCAGCAGGCTCAGTCCCTTGCGCGGGTGCGAGGAGAGGATGAGCTTGTTGAGCTCCTCCCGGACCCGCTCGGCCGAGACGATGTCGATGCGCCCGGCCATGTCCTTCATGGCGGCCACCACCTCGGGGGCCACCTCGAAGTCGAGCTGAGCGGCGAAGCGCGCGGCTCGCATCATCCGCAGCGGGTCGTCGGAGAAGGAGTCCTCGGGAGTCCCCGGAGTACGCAGAACGCGGGCCGCGAGGTCGTCGAGGCCGCCATGCGGATCGATGAACACCTTCTCCGGAAGCGCCACGGCCATCGCGTTCACCGTGAAGTCACGCCGGACGAGGTCCTCCTCGATGGAGTCGCCGTAGGACACCTCGGGCTTGCGCGAGGTGCGGTCGTACGCCTCCGACCGGTAGGTGGTCACCTCGATCTGCCAGCCGTCCTTCTGCGCCCCGACCGTGCCGAAGGCGATCCCGACCTCCCAGACCGCGTCCGCCCAGGGACGCAGGATCTTCAGGACATCCTCGGGGCGGGCGTCGGTCGTGAAGTCCAGGTCGTTGCCGAGCCGGCCGAGCAGGGCGTCCCGGACCGAGCCGCCGACCAGGGCGAGCGAGAACCCGGCCTCCTGAAAACGGCGGGCGAGATCGTCGGCGACAGGGGCGATCCGCAGCGGCTCACTCACCGCGCGGTGCTGCTCCCGGCTCAGGACACTGGGGCTGAGTTCGTTGGCGTTCGGCACAACAAAACAGGGTACGTGGCCCAGGCGGAGACAAGCGCCCCCATTGATCGCACACCGAATCCCCCACTTCCGTATCGCTCCCTCTATAGGCGCACATACAGGGGCGTCCCCGGCCTGGCAGCGGATCTTGTGGCGTACTCCGCGGCACTTCCCCTCGGCGCACATCGTTACCATGCGTGGACGCACATTCCGACGACCACTGATCACGACGAGGGACGGGCGAGCGCGTGGCCGAGGCGGCAGACTTCCAGGGGACCAGTGCCTCACCTGCCCGCCGGTGGCTCCGGCGCACCACGGCACTGCTCGCCGGGGCGCCGCTGCTGGCCGGCCTGGTCCAGTTGCCCGCGGCCGGCTCGGCGCACGCCGAGGGAGTGGCCGGTGCCCTGGCCGACACCGACTCGGGTTCGGTGGCCGTGGCCGTCGACTCACTCACCCCCTCCGTGCCCACGGACGGGGACACGGTGACCGTGTCGGGCACCGTGACCAACAACGGCAAGCAGGCCGTCACCGACGCCCATGTGGGCCTGCGCGTGGGCCCCCAGGTCGACACCCGCTCGTCCGTCGACGCGATCGCGAAGGACGGAGACGATCTCCAGAGCTCCTTCGCCCCGGAGATCGACAACAAGTACACCGAGAAGTTCTCCAAGCTCACCCCCGGCGTCGCCGAGCACTTCAACATCTCCGTGCCCGTCGACGACCTGAACCTCGGCGGGGACGGGGTCTACGGATTCGCCGTCTCGCTCTCCGGACAGACCTCCGCGCAGCCGTGGGAGCAGATCCTCGGCATCCGGCGGACCTTCCTGCCATGGCAACCCGACGAGGCCGACACCAGGACCAGGACCACGGCTCTGTGGCCACTCGTCTCGACCACGCACATGACCGCCGAGACGGGACCGAACGACGAGCAGACACCGGTCTTCCTCAACGACGACCTGGCCAAGGAGATCTCCCCCGGCGGCCGTCTGAACCAGATGGTGACGCTGGGCAAGGACCTCGACGTCACCTGGGTGGTCGATCCGGACCTGCTGGCCTCCGTCGACGCGATGACGCGCAGCTACCGCGTCCGGGACGGGGACAAGACCACCGCCGGCACCCACCAGACGATCGCCAAGCAGTGGCTCGCCGAACTGCAGGACGCGGTGGCCGACGAGGAGGTCGTCGCCCTTCCCTTCGCCGACCCGGACCTGGCATCCCTGGCCCACAACGGAACGGACGTCGCCGGCTCCCTGAGCCAGCTCAAGGACGCGACGGACGTCATCAACAACACGGTCGAGCCGATCCTCCACGTCAAGCCGATCACCGACTTCGCCTGGCCCGTGGAAGGCGCCGTCGACCGGTCGATCGTCAAGGTCGCCACCTCGGCGGGCGCCGACAAGGTGATCGCGCGCAGCGACAGCCTCCAGGAGACCAACGGCCTGCCGTACACGCCCTCCGCCGCCCGCCCCATCGGCGGCGGCACCACCGCCGTCGTGGCGGACGCCCGGCTGTCCACCGCGTTCGAGGGCGACCTGACGACGGCGTCCGCGTCCACACTCGCGGTGCAGCGCTTCCTCGCCCAGAGCCTGGCCCTGGACCTCCAGACCGACAAGCAGCGCAGCGTCGTCATCGCCCCGCAGCGCACGCCCTCCGGAAGCCAGGCACGCGCGATGGCGGAGGCGCTGCGGGCCCTGCAGAGCGGCACCTGGTCCGACTCCCAGAAGCTGGCGGCGGCCTCTGATGCCAAGCCGGACCCGGACGCCACCACCAAGGTGCCCGGTACCTCCTCCTACCCCTCGGCGCTGCGCAAGAAGGAGCTGCCCCGGTCGGCCTTCGTGGAGAGCGCGCGGACGCAGGACTCGCTCGACAACTTCAAGGTCGTTCTGTCGGACCCGTCCCGGGTGGTGACCCCCTTCGGACGCGCCCTGAACCGGGAGATCTCCGCGTCGTGGCGGGGCCGGGCCGCCGATGCGCAGTCCTTCCGCGCCGGGGTGAAGTCGTACCTCGACGGGCTGTCCGGGCGGGTCAGACTGATCGACAAGTCGGAGACCAAGCTCTCCGGCCGCAGCGCCACGATTCCGGTGACGGTGCAGAACAACCTGGTGCAGGATGTCGGTCCCCTGGTCCTGCGGCTCACCTCGACGAACCCGACCCGTCTCGAGATCGACGGCGCCGACTACGAGGAACAGCCGATCTCGGTTTCCGGCGGCCACAGCCAGTCGGTGAAGTTCACCACGTCGGCCAACGCCAACGGCCGGGCGACGGTGATCGCCCAGCTTTACACGACGGACGGCCGGAAGTACGGCGCGCCCGTCACCTTCGACGTGAAGGTCACCGAGATCACGGCCACCGTGATGCTCGTCATCGGCGGCGGTGTCCTGCTGCTCGTCCTCGCCGGCTTCCGGATGTATACGCAGCGCAAGCGCGCCGCGGCCCGTGCCGCCGAGAAGAACGATTCCGAGGAGTCGGAGGAGTCGGAGAAGGCGAAGGATTCGGAGGGGGCAGAGAACTCCGAGGACGACGCGCAGAACCCGGAAGGCCCCGAAGGACGTCTCACGGAGGAGTCCGAGGCACCGGCCCGGACAGGCGACCCGGAGCAGCCGAGTGACCCGACACCGGACACCCCAGCGGAAAGCACCGGCCCGTCCGGCACGGGTGAGAGAGTGGACCGTTGAGGATGTCGTGGCCGGTGGGCCCGGGACGATGAGGTGGGGTAGCCATGAACGCGCCGTACGACGGTGACCGCGGTCGGGCCGCGGACGGCTCGGGTCACCCCGAGGGTCCGCCGCCGGACCCCGGCCAGACACCGCCGCAGCCGCCCGCGGACATGTACCTCCAGGACGCCTACGACCAGGATCCCTACCGGGCGCAGGACCTCTCCGCCCAGGACCCGGTCTCCGAGGCGCTCTACGACCGCGCCGCGCACCCGCCACCGCCGCCGGGCACGTACCCGCCGCAGCAGCCGCTGTACTCCCAGCCCGCCCAGTCGCCCTACGCACCCGACCCCCGCCTCTGGGCGCAGACCCCGGCCCCCGAGCCGGAGGGCCCGACGCAGTACCTGCCGTACGGCGACGACCCTCGGACCACCCAGTTCGTCGGCGTGGACGACCTGGTCAGCCAGGCCGGCGACCAGCACCACGAGCCGGATGCCTTCGCCCACCTGTTCCGGGACCAGCAGCAGGGCGGTGGCCACCCCTCGTACGACGATCAGGCGTCCGTACCCGCCCCGGCCCCGGCACCCGGGCCGTACGGAGGAGCGCCGGGCCAGTACGGCGGTCCAGCAGGGCCGGGGCAGTACGGCACGACACCGGCCCCCGGACAGTACGGCGGGCACCAGGGGACCGACCCGTACGGGAACGCTCCGGCGTACGGCCAGTACGGCGGCCCCGCTCCGACGCCCGGACAGCACGCGGCGCCCGCGCCCGGCCAGTACGCGGTCGCTCCCACCCCCGAGGCGGCCGAGGCCCCCCTCCAGGAGCCCGAGCCCGCCCCTGCGGCCACTCCGACCGCCGCACCCAAGAAGGGCGGGCGCGCGGGGGGCCTGCTGAAGTCGAGCGCCGTGATGGCGGCGGGCACGATGGTGTCGCGCCTGACCGGGTTCGTCCGCTCGGCGATGATCGTTTCGGCCCTGGGGCTCGGGCTGCTGGGCGAGTCCTTCCAGATCTCCTACCAGTTGCCGACGATGATCTTCATCCTGACCATCGGCGGCGGCCTCAATTCAGTGTTCGTCCCTCAGCTCGTCCGCGCCATGAAGGAGGACGAGGACGGCGGCGAGGCCTACGCCAACCGGCTCCTGACCTTGGTCGTGGTGGCCCTCGGCCTCCTCACCGCGCTGGGCATGCTGGCGGCCCCCCTGCTCGTTCGCGCGCTGTCGAACCCGGTCGCCTCGGACCCCGCGGCCAACGAGACGGCCGTCACCTTCGCCCGGTACTTCCTGCCGTCCATCTTCTTCATGGGCGTCCACGTCGTGATGGGGCAGATCCTCAATGCCCGTGGACGGTTCGGCGCGATGATGTGGACCCCGGTCCTGAACAACATCGTCATCATCGTCACCCTCGGCATGTTCCTCTGGGTCTACGGCACGGCCGCCGACTCCGGTATGACGGTCGACACCATCCCGCCGGAAGGCGAGCGACTCATCGGAGTCGGAATCCTGCTCGGCCTCGTCGTCCAGGCCCTGGCGATGATCCCCTACCTGCGCGAGACCGGATTCAAGCTCCGGCTGCGGTTCGACTGGAGGGGCCACGGCCTCGGCAAGGCCGCGATGCTCGCCAAGTGGACGATCCTGTTCGTCCTCGCCAACCAGGCGGGCGCCCTCGTCGTCATCCAGCTCGCCACCGCGTCGGTCACCGACACCGACCTCGCCGGCACCGGTTACAGCGCCTACGCCAACGCCCAGCTCATCTGGGGCCTGCCGCAGGCCATCATCACCGTCTCCCTGATGGCCGCCCTGCTGCCCCGCATCTCCCGCTCGGCGGCCGAGGAGGACGGGGGAGCGGTCCGCGACGACATCTCCCAGGGCCTGCGCACCACGGCCGTCGCCATCGTGCCGGTCTCCTTCGGTTTCGTGGCGCTCGGCATCCCGATGTGCACGCTGATCTTCGGCTCCTCGGGCACGGGCGCGGCCACCAACATGGGCTACATGCTGATGGCCTTCGGCCTCGGCCTCATCCCGTACTCCGTGCAGTACGTCGTCCTGCGCGCCTTCTACGCCTACGAGGACACCCGGACGCCCTTCTACAACACCGTCATCGTGGCCGTGGTCAACGCCTCGGCCTCGGCACTGTGTTATTTCCTGCTGCCGTCGCGTTGGGCCGTCGTCGGCATGGCCGCCGCCTACGGTCTGGCCTACGTGATCGGCGTGGGCGTCGCCTGGCGCAGGCTGCGCAAGCGGCTCGGCGGGGACCTGGACGGCGCCCGCGTGCTGCGGACGTACGCCCGGCTGGGCATCGCCTCCGTCCCGGCCGCCCTGATCGGCGGCGCGGCCTGCTACGCGATCAGCCGCGAGCTCGGCCAGGGCGCCGTGGGATCGTTCGCCGCGCTGCTGGCCGGCGGGGTCCTCCTGTTCGGCCTCTTCTTCGTCGCCGCCCGCCGCATGCGCATCGAGGAAGTCAACTCTCTGGTCGGCATGGTGCGCGGACGCCTGGGACGCTGAGACCCGGGGTAGGCGCACAACCATCGTCCGCCGCCGTGTGTCGTGCATAGCGGCAGACTGTGGGCACAATTGGGTTCGGCGTCGGACGCGCGGGCCGGGAGTCGGCCGACGCACATGGAATGGGGAGGCAGGAACGACGGTGGCAGAACGGAGCACAGCCGCCGTCGACGTGGCAGACAACAGCGGCGATGAGCCGCTGACCGCACAGGCGGACCAGTCCACGGCCGACGGGGTGGCCAACAACCGGGAGCGGGACACGGACAGCGACGAGGCACAGGGGACCCCCACGAGCGAGGATTCCGGCACGGCCTCGCCTCCCGAACTGCACAGCGGGCACAAGCTCGCCAGACGCTACCGCCTCGAGGAGTGCGTCACCCGTCTGGACGGCTTCAGCAGTTGGCGGGCCGTGGACGAGAAGCTGCGCCGCGCCGTCGGCGTCCACCTCCTTCCGGCGGACCACCCGCGAGCCCGCTCCGTGCTGGCCGCGGCACGCTCCTCCGCCCTGCTCGGCGACCCCCGCTTCGTCCAGGTACTGGACGCCGTCGAGGAAGACGACCTCGTCTACGTCGTGCACGAGTGGCTCCCCGACGCCACCGAGCTGACCGCGCTCCTCGCCTCCGGACCGCTGGAGGTGTACGACGCCTACCAGATGGTCAGTCAGGTCGCGTCGGCCATGGCGGCCGCCCACCGCGAGGGCCTCGCCCATCTGCGCCTGAGCCCCAACGCGGTGCTGCGTACCTCGACGGGCCAGTGGCGGATCCGTGGGCTCGCGGTCAACGCCGCGCTGCGCGGCATCAGTTCCGAAACCCCCCAGCGCACCGACACCGAGGCCATCGGCGCCCTGCTGTACGCCACGCTGACCCAGCGCTGGCCGTACGAGAGCGACGCCCACGGTCTGGCAGGTCTGCCCAAGGACATCGGGCTGATCCCGCCGGACCAGGTCCGTGCGGGCGTCCACCGCGGTCTGTCCGAGCTGGCCATGCGGGCGCTCGCCAACGACGGGGCCACCGCTTCCCGCCACGAGTCCCCGTGCACCACGCCGGAAGAGCTGGTGAAGGCGATCGGCGAGATGCCCCGCATCCGCCCGCCGGAACCGGCGTACACGGCCCCGCCCCAGTACCAGCGCACCGCCTACCAGCAGGGCGCCTACGGCCGTCCGGCACCGCATCCGGGTGCCACTCAGCCCGTGCCGACGCCGCCGCCCCCGCTGCAGAGCCGGACGGGCAAGGCCCTCAAGTGGGGCGTCTCGGCCCTCCTGATCGCCGCGCTCGGCCTCGGGAGCTGGCAGCTCGCGGACGCCCTCATGGAGCGGGGCGGCAAGGCGGACGACCCGAACCAGACACAGACGACGGACGGCGACGACAAGAACGACGAGCAGACCAAGCCGGTCAAGCCGATCAGCGTGCAAGGAGCGCAGGAGTACGTCGTCAGTGGCGAAGCCCAGGCGCCGCAGGACGTGGCCAAGACCTACGATTCCGACGCTTCCACCTTCTGGCGCACCAAGCGGTACAACGAGGGCCCGACGCTCGCGCCTTACAAGCCCGGGGTCGGTATCGTCTACGACCTCGGGTCGCCACAGGAGGTCTCGACCATGTCGATAGGGCTCCGGTACACCGGTGATCACACGACCGTGCATCTCTACGCCACCGATGCGTTGTCGCCCTCGACAGGAGTCGACGGCATGAAGGAAATCGCGACCGCCACCACGACCGGAACCTCGCTCACGGCCGAGGCGTCGAAGCCCGTCAAGACGCAGTACGTCCTGCTGTGGATGACTGACGTGCCGAACGCTCCTTCCGACGGCTACAGCGGCGCCGGCTACAAGCAGGCGATCACCGACGTGACGTTCAAGGGCTGAGCGCCGCCGGGGAAAGGGGGAGGAGGCCGATGGCAGATGACACCGAATACGGCGACATCGGCGATCAGGATCTTCTCGCCCGGCACGTCGAGGGCGATCCCGACGCCTTCGGTGAGCTCGTGCGCCGGCATCGCGATCGGCTCTGGGCCGTGGCCCTGCGGACGCTGGGGGACCGGGAGGAAGCCGCGGACGCCGTTCAGGACGCCCTCGTGTCCGCCTACCGGGCCGCCCACACCTTCCGCGGACAAGCCGCCGTCACGACCTGGCTGCACCGGATCACGGTGAACGCCTGTCTGGACCGGGCCCGCAAGGCCGCCTCACGGAAGACCGCGCCCGTCGACGACACCGAACGCCTGGAGCAACTCCTGGAGCCGCACGAGTCGGCCTCCGCTCCCGCCGAGCGCAATGATCTGCACCGCCAGCTACTGGAGGCCCTGGGCACCCTGCCGGCCGATCAGCGGGCCGCCCTCGTTCTGGTGGACATGCAGGGCTATCCCGTCGCGGAGGCCGCCCGCATCCTCGATGTGCCGACCGGAACGATCAAGAGCCGGTGCGCCCGGGGCAGAGTCAGGCTCCTGCCGCTCCTCGCCCACCTGCGTCCGGACGGCAGCACACAGGACAGGAAGCCCGGCCCGGAGCGGAACCGGACGCAGGGGACATCCGTCCCACCCGCAGCGGGACCGCACCGTTCGGGACCGTCGGAGGCAGGGCAGGGCGATTCGGCCGCAGTGAAGGGCGGAGGTGGACGAGCGTGACGTCGTCGACGACAGACATGGCCGGGCACCCGGACGTCGCGGAGATCTCCGACCTCGCCGAAGGCCTCCTGCCGACCGCACGGACCACCGACGTACGACGGCACCTGGAGGGCTGCGGGCTCTGCGCGGACGTCTACGCGTCGCTGGAGGAGATCCAGGGACTGCTCGGCACCCTGCCGGCACCGACGCGGATGCCGGAAGACGTGGCCGCCCGCATCGACGCCGCTCTGGCAGCCGAGGCAGTACCGGGCGTCGCAGTACCGGGCGCCGCCCCGGAGCCGGAGTCCACCGAAGCCGCGTCCGGCAACGACGGCGCGCGTGTTTCACGTGAAACATCGACCTCGGCGGACCGGCCCGCCGGACACGCACGCCCCTCCTCCACCGGCCCCGGCCGCAAGGACCGGCGTCGCGGCGGGGGGCGCAGGATCGCCGTACTCGGCGCCGTGGCCGCCGCTGCCGCCATCGGACTCGGCTCGGTCATCGTGTCCTCCCTGACCGGGGGTAGCCCCTCCGACGACACGGCCCACGAGCAGCAGACCGCGCTCGCGGACACCTTCTCCGAAGGAAAGCTGCAGGACACGGTCACCGGCCTCATCGCGGACGGAAGCGACCAGAGCGGGCCCCGTACTCCGCGCAGCTTCGGCATGGAGTCCGAGAACGGCAACGAGACCGCCGAGAACCATGTCTTCAAGCAGCCGACAGTCCCCGAGTGCATCCAGAAGGGCATCGGCCGCGACGACGCGGTGATCGCCACGGAGCCGGGCATCTACAAGGGCAGGGAAGCACTGCTGGTGGTTCTGCCCGACGCCTCCAACGACACCCGGGTCACCGCCTACATCGTCGAGTCGACGTGCGTGGATCAGCCCGCGGTCGGCAAGGCCAAGATCCTCCTGAAGCACTCCTACGCGCGTTCGTAGCCGTCGGGCTCCCTCCTCGTCGGGCGCCCCGGCCCGGTAGCCCGTGTGCCCGGGCACAGCGGGAATGCGGGCCCCGTAGGATCCGTTAGGTCGGGTGAGAGTTCAGAGTGCAGCTCCACCCGGCCCTGAAGACGCAGTCCAGAGACGAGGAATGAAGCCGTGAGCGACGTCCGAAACGTGATCATCATCGGCTCCGGGCCCGCCGGCTACACGGCGGCGCTCTACACCGCGCGCGCGTCACTGAAGCCGCTGGTGTTCGAGGGTGCCGTCACCGCGGGCGGAGCTCTGATGAACACCACCGAGGTGGAGAACTTCCCTGGCTTCCAGGACGGCGTCATGGGCCCCGAGCTCATGGACAACATGCGTGCCCAGGCGGAGCGCTTCGGTGCCGAGCTGATCCCGGACGATGTCGTCGCCGTCGACCTCACCGGTGAGATCAAGACCGTCACGGACACCGCGGGCACGGTCCACCAGGCCAAGGCCGTCATCGTCACCACCGGTTCCCAGCACCGCAAGCTCGGCCTGCCGAACGAGGACGCGCTGTCCGGCCGCGGTGTCTCCTGGTGCGCGACCTGTGACGGCTTCTTCTTCAAGGACCAGGACATCGCCGTGATCGGCGGCGGGGACACCGCGATGGAGGAGGCCACCTTCCTCTCCCGCTTCGCGAAGTCCGTGACGATCGTCCACCGCCGGGACACCCTGCGCGCCTCCAAGGCCATGCAGGACCGCGCCTTCGCCGACCCCAAGATCTCGTTCGTCTGGGACAGCGAGGTGGCCGAGGTTCAGGGCGACCAGAAGCTGGCGGGCCTGAAGCTGCGCAACGTCAAGACCGGCGAACTCGCGGATCTGCCGGTGACCGGCCTGTTCATCGCGATCGGCCACGACCCGCGCACCGAGCTCTTCAAGAGCCAGCTCGACCTGGACCCGGAGGGCTACCTGAAGGTCGACGCACCCTCGACCCGCACCAACCTGACGGGTGTCTTCGGCGCCGGTGACGTGGTCGACCACACCTACCGCCAGGCGATCACCGCCGCGGGCACTGGCTGTTCCGCCGCTCTCGACGCCGAACGCTTCCTCGCCGCCCTCAGCGACGAGGACACGGCGGAGCCCGAGAAGACCACCGTCTGACCACCCCATCCCCGCACCAACCAGTTAAGGAGCCAGCCGTGGCCGGCACCCTGAAGCATGTGACCGACGACTCCTTCGAGCAGGACGTCCTCAAGAACGACAAGCCCGTCCTGGTGGACTTCTGGGCCGCCTGGTGCGGTCCGTGCCGCCAGATCGCGCCGTCCCTCGAGGCGATCGCCGCCGAGTACGGCGACAAGATCGAGATCGTCAAGCTGAACATCGACGAGAACCCGGGCACGGCCGCGAAGTACGGCGTCATGTCCATCCCGACCCTGAACGTCTACCAGGGCGGCGAGGTCGCCAAGACCATCGTCGGGGCCAAGCCGAAGGGCGCGATCGTCCGCGACCTCGAGGACTTCATCGCCGACTGACGTTTCACGTGAAACACGAATGGGCCGACCCGGACGGGTCGGCCCATTCGCTTTACAGCGGACGCAGCACTGGTTCCTTCTGGACGGCTCCGAGCAGGCGGTCCAGTGCCATCTCCACGTCTTCCTTCCAGGACAGCGTGGACCGGAGGTCCAGCCGCAGCCTCGGATGACGGGGATGGGGCCGGACCGTCTTGAATCCCACCGCCAGCAGATGGTCCGCCGGCAGGACGCAGGCCGGCTCTTTCCAGCGAGCATCGCCGAACGCCTCGATCGCCTTGAAGCCCCGGCGCAGCAGATCCTTGGCGACCGTCTGGACCATCACCCGGCCCAGTCCCTGGCCCTGATACCCGGGCATCACGAACGCGGTCATCAGTTGGACCGCATCAGGCGAGACCGGACTGGTGGGGAACGCCGTGGCGCGCGGGACGTAGGCCGGCGGCGCGTAGAGGACGAAGCCCACCGGCACGTCGTCGACGTAGACCACCCGGCCGCACGACCCCCAGTCCAGCAGCACGGCGGAGATCCAGGACTCCTTTTCCAGGGCGGGCGTCCCCGCCGCTACCGCGGCCTCACCGCTGACGGGATCCAGTTCCCAGAAGACGCACGAACGACAGCGCCGGGGAAGGTCCTGAAGGTTGTCCAGCGTGAGCGGTACGAGCCGGCGCCCCATGAAGGCTGTTCCTCGCTTCCTTCGCCTGCCGCGTCGCGGGCGGCTGTCAGAACGCTCCGTTCCCTGAGCAGGCTGCCGATGAACCCACCGACCGCACCCAGCCCCAGGCCCGCGCTCACCAGTTCGGTGCGAGTCATCGTTCGCATGGCCCCTGCCTTCCTCTCAGAGGTACTGCCAGGTGACAACGCCATCCCGATCGCATCGTATCCACGATGCGATGACCCCGACACCGACGCAAAGCAAAGGGCGGGCCGTGTTCCGGTATGCACCGGACACGACCCGCCCTTGCTGCGGCAGACACAGCACCGCGGGGGGGGGTGCTCCGTCTACCCGGGCGTCAGGATTCGAGGTCTTCGCCCTCGTCCTCCAAGAGGCCCTTCTGCAGCACCGGTCCTTCGTCGGGAGCCAGGCTGCCGAGAATCCGCTCAAGGTCCTCCATAGAGGCGAACTCCACGGTGATCTTGCCCTTCTTCTGACCCAGGTCGACCTTCACACGCGTCTCGAAGCGGTCCGAGAGCCGCGTCGCCAAGTCCGAAAGCGCCGGGGAAACCAGCGAACCGGCCCGCGGGCCCTTGGCTCGCTGCGGCTTCTGCGGCCGGGAACCCATCAGGGTCACGATCTCCTCGACCGACCGCACCGAGAGTCCTTCAGCCACGATCCGATGGGCCAGCCGGTCCTGCTCCTCCGGATCGTCCACGGACAGCAACGCTCGCGCATGCCCCGCGGAGAGCACCCCTGCGGCCACCCGGTTCTGAACCTTCGGGGAGAGCTTCAGCAGCCGCAGCGTATTGGAGACCTGCGGACGGGAGCGGCCGATGCGGTCCGCGAGCTGATCGTGCGTGCAGTTGAAGTCCTTCAGCAACTGGTCGTAGGCGAAGGCCTCCTCCAGCGGGTTCAGTTGAGCGCGGTGCAGGTTCTCCAGGAGCGCGTCCAGGAGGAGCTTCTCGTCCTCCGTCGCCCGCACGATCGCCGGGATGGCCTCCAGCTCCAGCTCTCGGCAGGCGCGGAAGCGGCGCTCGCCCATGATGAGCTCATAGCGACCGGGACCAGTCGGCCGGACGACGACCGGCTGGAGGAGACCGACCTCCCTGATGGAGGTGACAAGCTCGGTCAGTGCGTCGTCGTCGAAGTCCTTGCGCGGCTGCTTCGGGTTCGGCGTGATGGCGTCGAGGGGGACCTCGGCGAAGTGCGCCCCCATGGGCGGCCGAAGCCCTTCCGCACCATGAGGTGCCGTCGGCTCCTCCGTTTCACGTGAAACATGCGGCAGCGTGGCCACCTTCGCCGCGGCCACCCCGCGCTCGTTCGGCAGCAGAGGCATCGCCCCCGCGGACGGGGACGCCGTGCTCCCCAGCGCCGCCGAGGCCACCGACTTCTCGGTCGGGGCGTTGGGGATCAGTGCGCCCAGACCACGGCCCAGCCCCCTCCGTCGCTCACTCACTGGATCCCCTCCACCATGTTCGGGTCATTCTGAGCGCCGAGGTGTGCTTGCGTCGCGTCGTAACTGACGCCCACACCCTTCAGCGCCATCTCACGTGCCGCCTCCAGATAGGAGAGGGCTCCGCTCGATCCTGGATCGTAGGTCAGTACCGTCTGCCCGTAACTCGGGGCCTCGGAGATACGGACCGAGCGGGGAATGCTCGTCCGCAGCACCTCCTCACCGAAGTGGCTGCGCACCTCGTCCGCGACCTGGGACGCGAGCCGCGTCCGGCCGTCGTACATGGTCAGGAGGATCGTCGACACATGCAGCGTGGGATTGAGGTGACCCCGCACCAGATCGACGTTGCGCAGAAGCTGCCCCAGCCCTTCCAGCGCGTAGTACTCGCACTGGATCGGAATCAGCACCTCCTCGCCCGCGACGAGCGCGTTGACCGTCAGCAGGCCGAGAGAGGGCGGGCAGTCGATGAGGATGTAGTCCAGCGGCTGCTCGTACGCCGTGATGGCCCGCTGGAGCCGGCTCTCACGTGCGACCAGAGAGACCAGTTCGATCTCCGCACCGGCGAGATCGATCGTGGCGGGCGCACAGAACAGACCCTCGACATCGGCGACCGGCTGGACCACTTCCGAGAGCGGTCGGCTCTCGACCAGTACGTCATAGATGGAGGGGACGTCGGCGTGATGATCGATACCCAGCGCGGTGGAGGCATTGCCCTGTGGGTCGAGGTCGACGACCAGGACTCTCGAACCGTGCAGGGCAAGCGACGCGGCAAGGTTGACGGTCGTCGTCGTCTTGCCCACACCGCCCTTCTGGTTCGCTACCACCATGACCCGGGTCTGCTCGGGCCGCGGCAGTCCTTCACCGGCGCGCCCCAGAGCCTCCACCGCCTGTTGGGCAGCACGACCGATCGGAGTGTCGTCCATCGGAGGCGGTGTTTCACGTGAAACATCGGCTCCCATCGACTCGGTACGGGGACCGGGGACCGGATCGGTCATCGGTCCCGCGATATTGGCGTCGGACCGCAAGGATTCACTCTCCTCGACTTCAGGCTCGCAATGAACAGAGCCTCCCATGCCTTCGGGGTCATGAACCAGTGAGGCCTGGTCTTCTGTGGAGAAATCCACCTCTGTGGACAACTCCGTACCCTCTCCGAGCGACCCGAGAGGCTTTCGGTCGCGGGGATCGGCCGCGGCGCGGCCGCGACTGATGATGCCGTGCAGCAGTGAGCGACGTTTCACGTGAAACACGATGCACAGCAGCCGATGCCGAACTGCCGCGACACTCCGGCACGCATAGGTATGGCAGCTTGTGTGGAGTACGGCGGGCCATCAGAACGAACCGCAGCACCCTCACCGCCACAACGAGCTGGGACGCTATCCGCGACGCCGGCGCGTCCTCCCGGTCCGGGCAGCCTTGGCCCGCTTGGCGGCGAAACGCACGCCACCGGGGCTCTCACCGACCTCGACCCGCACCACGGTGGACAGGGGGTCCACGACGCCCTCCCCGACGTGCAGGATCGACGTCTCCTCCGCGCCGAGCTTGCTCAGCGCCGCGGTCGCCGCCTTCAGCTCCCCCTCGGCCGTGTCGCCCTTGAGAGCGAGCATCTCGCCGTACGGGCGCAGCAGTGGAATCCCCCATGCGGCGAGACGGTCCAGCGGAGCAACGGCACGGGCCGTCACCACGTGCACCGGCGGCATCTGGCCCATGACCTCCTCGGCCCGGCCACGCACAACGGTGACATGGTCCAGGCCCAGCAGCTCCACGACTTCGGTCAGGAAGTTCGTGCGGCGCAGCAGCGGCTCCAGAAGAGTGATCTTCAGGTCTTCCCGCACCAGCGCCAGCGGGATCCCGGGCAGCCCGGCGCCGGAACCGACGTCGCACACCGTCACTCCCTCGGGCACGACCTCCGAGAGCACCGCGCAGTTCAGCAGATGCCGCTCCCAGAGACGAGGAACCTCACGCGGACCGATCAGGCCGCGCTTCACACCCGCCTCGGCGAGCAGTTCCGCGTAGCGGACCGCGTCCGCGTAGCGATCACCGAACACGTCGCGTGCCTGCTCGGGTACAGGGGGAAGCTCCGCTGCCTCCGACACGGGGACCGTCCTTCCGTACGGCACCGGCGCACCGGGCGTCGGTACCAGAACCACCAGAACTATCAGGCTGACAAAATTCGGCCCCGCCTGCGCAACAGACGGGGCCGGAGAACGAGAGGACCGATCAGGCGGGAAGCACGACGACGAAGCGCTCCGGCTCCTCGCCCTCGGACTCGCTGCGCAGCCCCGCGGCCTTGACCGCGTCGTGCACGACCTTGCGCTCGAACGGCGTCATCGGCTGCATCCGCACCGACTCGCCGCTGCTCTTGACCTCGGCCGCGGCCTTGGCCCCCAGCTCGGACAGCTCGGCGCGCTTGTTGGCCCGGTAACCCGCGATGTCGAGCATCAGCCGGCTGCGGTCCCCGGTCTCCCGGTGCACGGCCAGGCGCGTGAGCTCCTGCAGAGCCTCCAGCACCTCGCCTTCCCGGCCGACCAGCTTCTGCAGGTCCCGGCTCTTCGTGTCGCTGATGATCGAGACAGAGGCACGGTCGGCCTCGACGTCCATGTCGATGTCGCCGTCGAGGTCGGCGATGTCGAGCAGACCCTCCAGGTAGTCCGCGGCGATCTCGCCCTCCTGCTCGAGGCGCGTCAGGGTGTCTGCGCCCTCGGCAGCGGCGGAGGTGGTGCCTTCCGTCACGGGATGGACTCCTTCTTTACTTCTTCGACGGGGACTTGGGCCGCTGCGGGCCCTTGCGCTGTCCGGACTGGGCCTTGCTGCGGCCACCACCGCCGGACTTCTGAGCCGGCTTCTTGGCACCGGCGGCGGGCTTGGACTCCGGCTTGCTGTCCTGCGGCTCGCCCGGCTTGCCGTCCTGCGGCTCGTCCGACTTGGTCAGCGACGTCTTCGGCTCGGCCTCACCGGCGGGCTTGGACTGGCGCTGGGACTTGCTCTGCCGCTTCGGCTGCTGACGCTTGGGCGTGGCCGCGGTCGTCACGGTCGAGCCGTCCGCGCTCTGCTCGGCGACGGCGGCGTCGTTCTTCACCACGTTGCCGTCGGCCTGGGCCGCCATGCCGGCCTTGTTCAGGCCGTTGATGAACTTCCGCTCGGCCTCGTTGCGTTCCCGGCCCTTGGCGACGATGGCCTTCACGATGGCCTTCTCGCCCCGGCGGCGCGTTCCGCCGTGCTCGGTGACGCTCTTGTGCAGCCGCTCCAGGTAGGAGGCCTGCGCCTTGGAACCCGGCGTCGGGTTGTTGCGGATGACGTACATCTGCTGGCCCATGGTCCACACGTTCGTGGTCAGCCAGTAGACGAGAACACCGACGGGGAAGTTGATGCCGAAGACGGCGAACATGACCGGGAAGACGTACATCAGCATCTTCTGCTGCTGCATGAACGGCGTCTTCACCGTGGTGTCGACGTTCTTGGTCATGAGCTGGCGCTGGGTGAAGAACTGCGACGCCGACATCAGCACGATCATGATCGCGGTGATGACCCGGACGTCCGTCAGCGAGGCACCGAGGGACTCCACCTTCGAGGCGCCGTCGGTGAACTTCGCGGCCAGCGGAGCGCCGAAGATGTGCGCCTTCTGCGCGCTCTCCAGCAGGGGCTGGTTGATCTTGCCGATGGTGTCGCCCGAGGCGATGCCGTTGAGCACGTGGTACAGGGCGAAGAAGAACGGGGACTGCGCCAGGATGGGAAGGCACGAGGAGAGCGGGTTGGTACCCGTCTCCTTGTACAGCTTCATCATCTCTTCGGACTGACGCTGCTTGTCGTTCTTGTAGCGCTCCTGGATCTTCTTCATCTCCGGCTGGAGCGTCTGCATCCCACGCGTCGCCTTGATCTGCTTCACGAAGAGCGGGATCAGGCAGATACGGATCAGAATCACCAGGGACACGATGGACAGGCCCCAGGCCCATCCGGTGTCAGGTCCGAAGATCGCCCCGTACACCGTGTGGAACTGGACGATGACCCAGGAGACGGGCCAGGTGATGAAGCTGAAAAGGCTGGCAATCGTGTCCACTAATCATGCTCCTTGGGCATGGGGCGGGGTCTCTGCGGCCGGGATCGAAGGACCGGACGGACTCGTGGGAGCAGTCTGTCCTTCGATGGCCGGTTCGGCGGCGGAGGGCCCGCCCTTGCGTGCACGCCACGCGTCACGCAGCATTTCGTGCCACCGCGGACGCTTGCGCGGCGGAACATGGTCCACGCCGCCCGGCGACCACGGATTGCATCGCAGGATGCGCCACGCGGTGAGCGCCGTGCCCTTGATGGCACCGTGCCGGTCGATGGCCGTGTAGCCGTAGTGGGAACACGACGGGTAGTACTTGCACACCGGCCCCAGCAATGGACTGATCGTCCACTGGTAGAGCTTGATCAGAGCCAGCAGCGGGTACTTCATCGCGCGCCCCCTCCCAGTAGCCGCGCCAGGGCGGCGTCCAGGTCTCGGGCCAGCTGTGCATGGTCGGCGTCACCCGCACCGGGCAGCGCTCGTACGACTACCAGGCTACCGGGGGGCAACAGGTCGATCCGGTCGCGCATCAGATGGCGAAGCCTGCGCTTCACTTTGTTGCGCACGACCGCACCACCCACAGCCTTGCTCACGACGAAACCCGCACGAGTCGGGGGAGCGCTCTCCCCAGGCGCGTGCGGGTCCGTGGCACCGCTTCGAAGGTGGACGACGAGGGCCGGGCGGCCGGCCCGGCGGCCTCGTCGTACCGCGGTCGCGAAGTCCTCGCGCCGCCTCAGCCGGTTCTCGGTGGGCAGCACGATGTCATGACCTGACCGGGATCAGGCGGACAGACGGGCGCGACCCTTGGTGCGGCGGGTCGCGAGAATCGCGCGGCCGGCACGGGTACGCATACGCAGCCGGAAACCGTGGGTCTTCGCACGGCGGCGGTTGTTCGGCTGGAAGGTGCGCTTGCTCACTCGGGGGCTCCAGAAAGAATCGGGGTTGGCGGGGTGCCGTCCTGGCTGTCACCGTGCGCCCACGAGTAGCTCGCGTTACGCCCGAGTGCACCGCTTTTCGATCACCTTGGACGTGACCTGTGCCCATCGGAGGCAGGCGGCAGCAGCCATCGACAACTCGACCTGGTCACGGTACGTGGGACTGCGCCATTCGGTCAAACCAACGGTGACCGGGAGACACTTGTCCACAGGCTGGGGACAACAACTTGAACCCTACCCGTCGCGCTGACTACCGTGACTGGACTCCGGATTCGTTCCCTTATCCCTGCCCCACCCGAGTTTCATCCCGACCCGTCCCCGAATCACACCTTCGAGGGACTCGTGAGAGAGCGTGCCCTGTGGCTGACGTACCTGCCGATCTTGCCGCAGTGTGGCCACGCGTACTGGAGCAACTTCTCGGGGAGGGCCGCGGGCAGGGCGTCGAGTCGAAGGACGAGCACTGGATCCGACGCTGCCAGCCCCTCGCGCTGGTCGCCGACACCGCCCTGCTCGCAGTACCGAACGAATTTGCGAAGGGCGTACTGGAGGGCCGCCTCGCCCCGATCGTCAGCGAGACCCTGAGCCGCGAATGCGGCCGCCCGATCCGCATCGCGATCACCGTCGACGACACCGCGGGCGACCCCACCCCCGGCCCCACCGGCCCCACCGGCCATTCCGGCCATTCCGGCCCCACTCCGCAGGCGCCGCCCTCCCGCCCCCAGTCCCGCTACGAGGAGCCCGAACTCCCCGGCCAGGGCCGCGAGGAGTACCGCGACCGCGACGAGTACGAGGGATACGGCCGCAGCCGCGCCGACCAGCTCCCCAGCGCACGCCCCGCCTACCCGCAGGAGTACCAGCGCCCCGAGCCCGGCTCCTGGCCGCGCCCGCCGCAGCAGGACGACTACGGCTGGCAGCAGCAGCGCCTCGGCTTCCCGGAACGGGACCCCTACGCGTCCCCGCCGCAGGAGTCGTACGGCCAGGAGCCACCGCCGTACTCCCACGACGCGTACCAGCAGGACTACCGCCCGCAGCCCCCGGAACGCCCGTCGTACGACTCCCAGCGCGGCGACTACGAGCAGTCCCGCAGCGAGTACGACAAACCCCGCGGCGACTACGACAAGGCCCGAGGCGACTACGAGCAGTCCCGGGGCGACTACGACCAGCCGCGAGGGGACTACGAGCAGCGCGGCCCCCGCCGGGACCTGCCCGCGCCGCCGGCCGGCTCCGGGCACGTCCACCGCGGCGGCCCCGTCGGCCCCGGACCCGCCACCGGGGCGCCCGGCCCGCTGGCCGCCCAGCCCGCGCCGGCGACCGGCCCGGGCGAGCCGACCGCGCGCCTGAATCCGAAGTACCTCTTCGACACCTTCGTCATCGGCGCCTCCAACCGCTTCGCCCACGCGGCGGCCGTCGCCGTCGCCGAGGCGCCCGCCAAGGCGTACAACCCCCTCTTCATCTACGGGGAGTCGGGACTCGGCAAGACCCACCTCCTGCACGCCATCGGGCACTACGCGCGCAGCCTCTACCCGGGCACGCGCGTGCGCTACGTGAGCTCGGAGGAGTTCACCAACGAGTTCATCAACTCCATCCGCGACGGCAAGGGCGACAGCTTCCGCAAGCGCTACCGCGAGATGGACATCCTGCTCGTCGACGACATCCAGTTCCTCGCGGACAAGGAGTCGACGCAGGAGGAGTTCTTCCACACCTTCAACACCCTCCACAACGCCAACAAGCAGATCGTGCTCTCCTCCGACCGGCCGCCCAAACAACTGGTCACCCTGGAGGACCGGCTGCGGAACCGCTTCGAGTGGGGACTGATCACCGACGTCCAGCCGCCCGAACTGGAGACGCGCATCGCGATCCTGCGCAAGAAGGCGGTGCAGGAACAGCTCAACGCCCCGCCCGAGGTCCTGGAGTTCATCGCCTCCCGGATCTCGCGCAACATCCGCGAGCTGGAGGGGGCGCTGATCCGGGTGACGGCGTTCGCGTCGCTCAACCGGCAGCCGGTGGACCTGGGCCTCACCGAGATCGTCCTCAAGGACCTGATCCCCGGCGGCGAGGACTCGGCGCCCGAGATCACGTCCACGGCCATCATGGGCGCGACCGCCGACTACTTCGGACTCACCGTCGAGGACCTGTGCGGCACCTCGCGCGGCCGCGCGCTGGTGACGGCCCGGCAGATCGCCATGTACCTGTGCCGCGAGCTGACGGACCTCTCGCTGCCCAAGATCGGCGCGCTGTTCGGCGGCCGGGACCACACCACGGTGATGCACGCCGACCGGAAGATCCGCAATCTGATGGCCGAGCGGCGCTCCATCTACAACCAGGTCACCGAGCTGACCAACCGCATCAAGAACGGCTGACGGCCGCCGGCACCGGCACAAGGGCGCCTCTGGACACCCCGGGGGCGCCCTTCGCGTGCCCGGGCGGCCGTACAGCCGTGCTGTCCGCTGTTCGAATACCTGCGAGGTTACGGCCGTCCTCCACAGATTCGGCCAGTTTTTTCCGTCCACAGCTTGGGGACTGGGAAGTTGTCCCGATCCTGTCCACAGGCCAGGGTGTTGAGAGATCATCAGACCAGGTCAGGCCCCTGTGGATTCGTGGACAAAGGATCTCCACAGGCTGTGGACGACGAAATGATCCACAGGCTGTGCGTTCAGTTGTCCACGTGCAACCCACAGGATGGAGCAAGTTGTCCCCAGCGATCACCAGCTTCTCCACATGCCTGTCCACTGTTCGGCAACACGACGCGCCCTGTCACCACGTCGAGTGAAAGCCGTCACATCAGGGTGCCTGGTTGGGCTGTGGGAAACATGGGTAAAGCTGGGGACGGCCCTGGGGAGAAGTCGCCCCTGCCTGTGCACGGAGTGTGCAGAACTTTCTGTTCTCCACAGATACGCCCGGTTGTCCACCGGCTCCGCCCACAGGCCCGGTGGATAAAATTCCTGCTCTGACCTGGGAAAACGAGGTTATCCACGGTATCCACAGGCCCTACTACTACTAGCAACTAGAGAGAGAGCGGAATCCGTTTCGAAGCGGGTCCTGTGCACAACTCGCCCTCTCGAGGCCGACCGCCCCTCGTCACGACTTGACCCCGAACGGCACCTACTGTCAGTGGGGTGCGTCAGACTGGTCCCCGGTGCTCTGCCCCTCACGGGGACCGACGGCACCGACTCAGACGACGAAGGCCAGGCAGGGCGAGCAGCGCCGGCAACAGCAGGAGGCGGCAACAGTGAAGATCCGGGTGGAACGCGACGTACTCGCGGAGGCAGTGGCCTGGGCGGCTCGCAGCCTCCCGGCCCGTCCGCCGGCGCCGGTCCTCGCGGGCCTACTGCTGAAGGCCGAGGAGGGGCAGCTAAGCCTGTCCAGCTTCGACTACGAGGTCTCGGCGCGGGTTTCGGTGGAGGCGGAGATCGAGGAGGAGGGCACGGTCCTCGTCTCCGGCCGTCTGCTCGCCGACATCTCCCGCGCCCTGCCCAACCGGCCGGTGGAGATTTCCACAGACGGTGTACGGGCGACGGTGGTCTGCGGCTCCTCGCGGTTCACCCTCCACACCCTGCCGGTGGAGGAGTACCCGGCGCTGCCGCAGATGCCGGAGGCGACGGGCACGGTCCCCGGCGAGGTCTTCGCCTCGGCCGTGCAGCAGGTGGCGATCGCCGCGGGCCGCGACGACACGCTGCCCGTCCTGACCGGTGTGCGCATCGAGATCGAGGGCGACTCGGTGACGCTGGCCTCCACCGACCGCTACCGCTTCGCGGTCCGCGAGTTCCTGTGGAAGCCGGAGAACCCGGAGGTCTCCGCGGTCGCCCTGGTGCCCGCCAAGACGCTCCAGGACACCGCCAAGGCGCTGACCAGCGGCGACCAGGTGATCCTGGCGCTGTCCGGTTCGGGCGCGGGCGAGGGCCTGATCGGCTTCGAGGGCGCCGGGCGCCGGACGACGACGCGTCTGCTCGAGGGTGACCTCCCGAAGTACAAGACGCTGTTCCCGACGGAGTTCAACAGCGTCGCCGTGATCGAGACCGCGCCCTTCGTGGAGGCCGTCAAGCGTGTGGCCCTGGTCGCGGAGCGCAACACTCCGGTGCGGCTCAGCTTCGAGCAGGGCGTGCTCATCCTGGAGGCCGGCTCGAGCGACGACGCGCAGGCTGTGGAGAGGGTGGACGCCCAGTTGGAGGGCGACGACATCTCGATCGCCTTCAACCCGACCTTCCTGCTGGACGGGCTGAGCGCCATCGACTCGCCGGTGGCCCAGCTATCCTTCACGACGTCCACGAAGCCGGCGCTGCTCAGCGGCAGGCCCGCGGTGGACGCCGAGGCGGACGAGGCCTACAAGTACCTGATCATGCCGGTGCGGCTGAGCGGCTGAGCGGCTGAGGCTGCCCAGCGGTTGGCCCAGCGGCCCGCTTCGTCGGCGGCTGTCCACAGGGTGGGAAAGAACCCGCAGGTGAGGGCGTACGTCTGAGCGCGTATGCCCACAACTGTGCACGGGCGTCCGGGTTTAGGCTCGGCGCGGGTACGTAAGTGCCGCGGCACGCATCCGGCGGGTACGGAGGTGCCGCCTTGCCACCTCGCACACCTAAGGAACGCAACTGATGGAGCTCGGTCTCGTCGGCCTCGGCAAGATGGGCGGCAACATGCGCGAGCGGATCCGCCGCGCGGGCCACACCGTCGTCGGATACGACCGCAATCCGGACCTCGCCGACGTCCACAGCCTGGAAGAGCTTGTGGGCAAGCTCAGCGCCCCGCGCGTGGTCTGGGTGATGGTCCCGGCCGGCGAGGCCACGCAGGCCACCGTCGACCGGCTCGGTGAGCTGCTGGAGCCCGGCGACGTCGTCGTGGACGGCGGCAACTCCCGCTGGACGGACGACGAGAAGCACGCGGAGGAGCTGGCAGCCAAGGGCATAGGCTTCGTCGACTGCGGCGTCTCCGGCGGCGTGTGGGGCCTGGAGAACGGCTACGCGCTGATGTACGGCGGCGACGCGGAGAACGTCGCCAGGGCGCAGCCGGTCTTCGACGCCCTCAAGCCGGAGGGCGAATTCGGGGCGGTGCACGCAGGCAAGGTGGGTGCGGGCCACTTCGCGAAGATGGTCCACAACGGCATCGAGTACGCGATGATGCAGGCCTACGCCGAGGGCTGGGAGCTGCTGGAGAAGGTCGACTCCGTGGACAACGTCCGCGAGGTCTTCCGGTCCTGGCAGGAGGGCACGGTGATCCGTTCCTGGCTGCTCGACCTGGCTGTCAACGCGCTGGACGACGACGCGCACCTGGACGGGCTCCGGGGTTACGCACAGGACTCCGGTGAGGGACGCTGGACTGTGGAGGCGGCGATCGACAACGCGGTGCCGCTGCCCGCGATCACGGCGTCCCTCTTCGCGCGGTTCGCGTCCCGGCAGGACGATTCGCCGCAGATGAAGATGATCGCCGCGCTGCGGAACCAGTTCGGCGGGCACGCGGTCGAGAAGAAGAAGTAGGCAACACCCGAAGGTCAATGCCCGAGGGTCCACACCCGAAGGTTGGGGAGGTCGGCGCACGACCATGCACGTCACGCATCTGTCGCTGGCCGACTTCCGTTCGTACGCCCGGGTCGAGGTGCCCCTGGACCCGGGCGTCACCGCCTTCGTCGGCCCGAACGGGCAGGGCAAGACGAATCTCGTCGAGGCGGTCGGCTATCTCGCCACCCTCGGCAGCCACCGGGTCTCCTCCGACACCCCGCTGGTGCGCATGGGTGCCGAGCGTGCCGTGATCCGCGCCCAGGTCAGACAGGGCGAGCGGCAGCAGCTCATCGAGCTGGAGCTGAACCCGGGCAAGGCCAACCGTGCCCGCGTCAACAGGTCCTCGCAGGTCAGGCCGCGTGACGTACTCGGCATCGTGCGTAGCGTGCTGTTCGCGCCGGAGGATCTCTCGCTGGTGAAGGGCGATCCCGGTGAGCGGCGTCGTTTCCTGGACGAGCTGATCACCGCCCGTTCGCCGCGGATGGCCGGGGTGCGCGCGGACTACGACCGGGTGCTCAGGCAGCGCAACACCCTGCTGAAGTCGGCCGCGCTCGCTCGCAGGCACGGCGGCCGCACGATGGACCTGTCCACGCTGGACGTCTGGGACCAGCATCTCGCGCGCGCGGGAGCGGAGCTGCTCGCCCAGCGCCTCTCCCTGATCGCGGCCGTGCAGCCGCTGGCCGACAAGGCGTACGAGCAACTGGCCCCGGGCGGCGGTCCCCTCGCCCTGGAGTACAAGCCGTCGGCGCCCGGCGAGGCGCACACGCGCGAGGACCTGTACGAGCAGTTGACGGCCGCGCTCGCCGAGGCGCGCAAGCAGGAGATCGAGCGGGGCGTCACGCTGGTGGGGCCGCACCGGGACGATCTGCTGCTCAAGCTCGGCTCGCTGCCCGCCAAGGGCTACGCGTCCCACGGCGAGTCCTGGTCGTACGCGCTGGCGCTGCGGCTGGCGTCGTTCGACCTGCTGCGGGCGGAGGGCAACGAACCGGTGCTGGTGCTGGACGACGTCTTCGCCGAGCTGGACGCGCGGCGCCGGGAGCGGCTGGCCGAGCTGGTGGCGCCCGGTGAGCAGGTGCTGGTGACGGCCGCGGTCGACGACGACGTGCCGCGGGTGCTGGCGGGGGCTCGGTTCACGGTGGCGGAGGGGACGGTGGAGCGCGTATGAGCGCGGACGAGCCGGGCCCCGCGAAGCCTTCCGGTGGCCGTGAGGGGAGTGGTCCGGAGCCCTCGGGCGTCGATCTCGCGCGCGTGGCGCTCAGGGCGGCGCGGGAGGCGGCACGCGCGCGTGGGGACGCGGCGCAGCAGAAGAAGCAGGCGCGGCGCGGGGGTCTGCGCTCCGGGGCGCGTGCCGACGGCCGTGATCCGATGGCGCTGGGTTCGGCGATCAACCGGCTGATCACCGAGCGCGGCTGGGAGACGCCGGCGGCGGTGGGCGGGGTGATGGGCCGTTGGCCGCAGATCGTCGGTGAGGACGTGGCGAAGCACTGTGTGCCGGAGCGGTACGACGAGGACGAGCGGGTGCTGGTCGTGCGCTGCGACTCGACGGCCTGGGCGACGAATCTGAGGTTGCTCGCCCCGACGCTGGTGGCTCGCCTGAACGAGGATCTGGGGCACGGATCGGTGCGGATGATCAAGGTGTTGGGGCCGGGGGGCCCGGGCGGTCCGGGGCGGCGTTACGGGCCGTTGCGGGCGCCGGGCAGCCAGGGTCCGGGCGACACCTACGGGTGACTTCCGGGTGGTCTGGCACCCCGTCAGAGGCGCGTGATGTACCTCACAAAAAAAGGTGTCACGGGCCGGTGTGAACCGTCGGTGGCCGCTTCTCCGTACCACCGCACGCGGTGCCGAATCGCGATCTGACTCCCAAGTAGCAAAGGGTTGACGCCTCGAAGCGCTGAGTGCCGTTGTGAGCCTCTTGAAGCCCCCATCCGCATATCGGGAGTCGGACGAGCCTCATTGAGGGCGGCACATGCGGACTCAGGTACCGGCAAACCCCCATCAGTGTCAGTGGTACCGGTAGAATGGAACGCAATCCCGCCCCGAACGTGGGGACCGTCCGGGACTAGCTGAGCAACGCTGATCAAGGCTTACCAACGCAACATGCCGCAGCCGCTCCGGCAACCTGCCGACGAGCCTGGCTCGTGCTGTGCCAGAAAGGGCGCTTCGTGGCCGATTCCGGCAACCCCAACGAGAACAACCCGTCCACCGACACCGGCGTGAACGACGCGGTGAGCACGTCGCACGGCGAGACCTCCGCCTCGTACGACGCCAGTGCCATCACCGTCCTCGAGGGTCTGGACGCGGTCCGCAAGCGACCCGGTATGTACATCGGCTCAACCGGTGAACGTGGCCTGCATCACCTGGTGCAGGAGGTCGTGGACAACTCCGTCGACGAGGCGCTGGCCGGCCACGCGGACACGATCGACGTCACGATCCTCGCCGACGGCGGTGTCCGGGTCGTCGACAACGGCCGTGGCATCCCGGTGGGCATCGTCCCCTCCGAGGGCAAGCCCGCCGTCGAGGTCGTGCTGACCGTGCTGCACGCGGGAGGCAAGTTCGGCGGCGGCGGCTACGCGGTCTCCGGCGGTCTGCACGGCGTGGGCGTTTCCGTCGTCAACGCCCTTTCCAGCAGGGTCGCCGTCGAGGTCAAGACCGACGGCTACCGCTGGACGCAGGAGTACAAGCTCGGCATCGCGACCGCGCCGCTCGCCCGGCACGAGGCCATCGAGGAGACCGGCACCACGGTCACCTTCTGGGCCGACGGCGACATCTTCGAGACCACCGACTACTCCTTCGAGACGCTCTCCCGGCGCTTCCAGGAGATGGCGTTCCTCAACAAGGGCCTGCGGATCAACCTCACCGACGAGCGCGAGTCGGCGAAGGCCACCGCCGGCGCTGACGAGGCGGGCGAGGACGAGAAGCACGAGGTCAAGACGGTCTCGTACCACTACGAGGGCGGCATCGTCGACTTCGTGAAGTACCTCAACTCCCGCAAGGGAGACGTGGTGCACCCCACCGTGATCGACCTGGAGGCCGAGGACAAGGACAAGTCCCTGTCCCTCGAGGTCGCGATGCAGTGGAACGGCGGCTACACCGAGGGCGTGTACTCGTTCGCCAACATCATCCACACGCACGAGGGCGGCACGCACGAAGAGGGCTTCCGTGCGGCCCTGACCTCGCTGATCAACAAGTACGCGCGGGACAAGAAGCTGCTCCGCGAGAAGGACGACAACCTCACGGGCGACGACATCCGCGAGGGTCTGACGGCGATCATCTCGGTCAAGCTGGCGGAGCCGCAGTTCGAGGGCCAGACCAAGACCAAGCTGGGCAACACCGAGGTGAAGACCTTCGTCCAGAAGGTCGTCTACGAGCACCTCGCGGACTGGCTGGACCGCAACCCCAACGAGGCCGCGGACATCATCCGCAAGGGCATCCAGGCGGCCACCGCGCGCGTGGCGGCCCGCAAGGCGCGTGACCTGACGCGTCGTAAGGGCCTGCTGGAGTCGGCGTCGCTGCCGGGCAAGCTGTCCGACTGCCAGTCGAACGACCCGACGAAGTGCGAGATCTTCATCGTCGAGGGCGACTCCGCCGGCGGTTCGGCCAAGTCCGGCCGCAACCCGCAGTACCAGGCGATCCTCCCGATCCGCGGCAAGATCCTGAACGTCGAGAAGGCGCGCATCGACCGGATCCTGCAGAACCAGGAGATCCAGGCGATGATCTCCGCGTTCGGCACGGGTGTGCACGAGGACTTCGACATCGAGAGGCTCCGCTATCACAAGATCATCCTGATGGCGGACGCCGACGTCGACGGCCAGCACATCAACACCCTGCTGCTGACCTTCCTGTTCCGCTTCATGCGGCCGCTGGTCGAGTCCGGGCACGTGTACCTGTCCCGCCCGCCGCTGTACAAGATCAAGTGGGGCCGGGACGACTTCGAGTACGCGTACTCCGACCGTGAGCGGGACGCGCTGATCGACATGGGCCGCAGCGCGGGCAAGCGCATCCGTGAGGACTCCGTGCAGCGCTTCAAGGGTCTCGGTGAGATGAACGCCGAGGAGCTGCGCATCACGACCATGGACCAGGAGCACCGTGTCCTCGGCCAGGTCACGCTCGACGACGCCGCGCAGGCCGACGACCTGTTCTCGGTGCTGATGGGCGAGGACGTCGAGGCCCGGCGCGCGTTCATCCAGCGCAACGCCAAGGACGTCCGCTTCCTCGACATCTGAGTCGGTCCCGGCCGACCGCACCAGTCGGCTGACCGCACCAGGAAGGACCTTCACCAGCAATGACCGACGAGAACACTCCTGTGACGACGCCCGAGGGCGACGCCCTGGCAATGCGTGTCGAGCCCGTCGGGCTCGAGACGGAGATGCAGCGCTCCTACCTCGACTACGCGATGTCCGTCATCGTCTCGCGTGCGCTGCCCGACGTCCGCGACGGCCTCAAGCCCGTGCACCGCCGCGTGCTGTACGCCATGTACGACGGCGGCTACCGCCCCGAGCGCGGCTTCTACAAGTGCGCCCGCGTCGTCGGCGACGTGATGGGCAACTACCACCCGCACGGCGACAGCTCCATCTACGACGCCCTGGTCCGCCTCGCCCAGCCCTGGTCGATGCGGATGCCGCTCGTCGACTCCAACGGAAACTTCGGCTCGCCGGGCAACGACCCGGCGGCGGCCATGCGCTACACCGAGTGCAAGATGGCGCCGCTGGCGATGGAGATGGTCCGCGACATCGACGAGGAGACCGTCGACTTCACGGACAACTACGACGGCCGCTCGCAGGAGCCGACCGTTCTGCCCGCCCGCTTCCCGAACCTGCTGATCAACGGCTCGGCCGGGATCGCGGTCGGCATGGCGACCAACATCCCGCCGCACAACCTGCGTGAGGTCGCGGCCGGCGCCCAGTGGTACCTGGAGAACTACGAGGCCTCGCACGAGGAGCTGCTCGACGCGCTCATCGAGCGCATCAAGGGCCCCGACTTCCCGACCGGCGCGCTGGTGGTGGGCCGTACGGGCATCGAGGAGGCCTACCGCACCGGGCGCGGTTCGATCACCATGCGCGCGGTCGTCGAGGTCGAGGAGATCCAGAACCGCCAGTGCCTGGTGGTCACGGAGCTGCCGTACCAGACCAACCCGGACAACCTCGCGCAGAAGATCGCCGACCTGGTGAAGGACGGCAAGATCGGCGGCATCGCGGACGTCCGTGACGAGACGTCGTCCCGCACCGGCCAGCGCCTGGTCATCGTGCTCAAGCGGGACGCGGTCGCCAAGGTCGTCCTGAACAACCTCTACAAGCACACGGATCTGCAGTCGAACTTCAGCGCCAACATGCTGGCCCTGGTCGACGGCGTGCCGCGCACCCTCTCCCTGGACGCGTTCATCCGCCACTGGGTGAACCACCAGATCGAGGTCATCGTCCGCCGTACGCGCTTTAGGCTGCGCAAGGCCGAGGAGCGGGCGCACATCCTGCGTGGCCTCCTGAAGGCCCTGGACGCCATCGACGAGGTCATCGCGCTGATCCGGCGCAGTGACACCGTGGAGATCGCGCGCGGGGGCCTGATGGAGCTCCTGGAGATCGACGAGATCCAGGCCAACGCGATCCTGGAGATGCAGCTCCGCCGCCTGGCGGCCCTGGAGCGCCAGAAGATCGTCCGGGAGCACGACGAACTCCAGGCGAAGATCCGCGAGTACAACGAGATCCTCGCCTCGCCGGTCCGGCAGCGCGAGATCGTCAGCGAGGAACTGACCGCGATCGTCGACAAGTACGGCGACGACCGCAAGACCAAGCTGATCCCGTACGAGGGTGACATGTCCATCGAGGACCTGATCGCCGAGGAGGACATCGTCGTCACGGTCACGCGTGGCGGTTACATCAAGCGCACCAAGACCGACGACTACCGGGCCCAGAAGCGCGGCGGCAAGGGCGTGCGCGGCACGAAGCTCAAGGAAGACGACATCGTCAACCACTTCTTCGTGTCCACCACGCACCACTGGCTGCTGTTCTTCACCAACAAGGGCCGCGTCTACCGCGCCAAGGCCTACGAGCTGCCCGACGCCGGGCGGGACGCGCGCGGCCAGCACGTCGCGAACCTGCTGGCCTTCCAGCCGGACGAGTCGATCGCCCAGATCCGTGCGATCCGCGACTACGAGGCGGTTCCGTACCTGGTCCTGGCCACCAAGGCCGGCCTGGTGAAGAAGACGTCGCTGAAGGACTACGACTCGCCGCGCTCGGGTGGAGTCATCGCCATCAACCTGCGGGAGCAGGCGGACGGCAGCGACGACGAACTGATCGGAGCCGAACTCGTCTCGGCCGAGGACGATCTGCTGCTGATCAGCAGGAAGGCGCAGTCGATCAGGTTCACCGCGTCGGACGACACGCTGCGTCCGATGGGCCGTGCCACCTCGGGCGTCAAGGGCATGAGTTTCCGCGAAGGGGACGAGCTGCTCTCGATGAATGTTGTTCGAGCCGGTACGTTCGTGTTCACTGCCACCGACGGCGGTTACGCGAAGCGCACCTCCGTCGACGAGTACCGCGTCCAGGGTCGCGGCGGTCTCGGCATCAAGGCCGCCAAGATCGTCGAGGACCGTGGGTCGCTCGTGGGCGCGCTGGTGGTCGAGGAGCACGACGAGATCCTCGCCATCACCCTCTCGGGCGGTGTGATTCGTACGCGAGTCAGCGGGGTCAGGGAGACGGGCCGTGACACCATGGGTGTCCAACTGATCAATCTGGGCAAGCGCGATGCCGTCGTCGGTATCGCACGCAACGCCGAGGCGGGACGCGAGGCGGAGGAGGTCGACGGCGATGTGGTCGTCGACGAGACCGCCGAGGGTGCCGCGACCACCGGCACGGACGAGGGTGAGGCGCCCTCGGCCGAGTAGCACGAGGAGAGAGTCATCGTGAGCGGAGCCACGGGCGCCGGATCGGCCGGTACCCCCACGGGTACGGAAACGGGCGGCGGCGGCCGTGGCTCAGCCGCGCGTGCGACGGATTCGCACACGACTCAACTGCGCAAGATCGACGACGGAGCGACCGATTCGCACTCGGCGAGCTCGTCCAAGACGCATGGATCCCAGGGGGGAACTGTGACGGACACCCGAGGCCAGCAGACACAAGCGGCGGCCTCGCCGCTGCCGGGAGAACGGCAGCCTCAGCAGCAGGGCGGGCCCTACCACCCGCCGCAGGCATACCAGACCCAGGGCGGCAACGCGTCCGCCGTGCGCCGCCCGCGCACCGGCGCCCGCACCACGCCCCGCGTCCGCAAGGCACGCCTGCGCGTGTCGAAGGCCGACCCGTGGTCGGTGATGAAGGTCAGCTTCCTGCTCTCCATCGCGCTCGGCATCTGCACCATCGTCGCGTCCGCCGTGCTGTGGATGGTCATGGACGCCATGGGCGTCTTCTCGACGGTCGGCGGCACCATCTCCGAGGCCACCGGATCGAACGAGTCCAACGGCTTCGACCTGCAGTCCTTCCTGTCACTGCCCAACGTGCTGCTGTTCACGACGGTCATCGCGGTCATCGACGTCGTCCTCGCGACGGCCCTGGCCACGCTCGGCGCGTTCATCTACAACCTGTCCGCCGGCTTCGTCGGCGGCGTGGAGCTGACGCTCGCCGAGGACGAGTGATCCGCGAGTGATCCGCGACTGATCTGAGACTGATCCGCGCGCCGTCCGCGCTCTCCGGCCCCGTGACAACCGATTTTGGGACTGCCCGCCTCGTGCGCTAATCTTCAGGAGTCAGCGCGCGGGACATACACCGCAGAGCGCGGCGGGGCTATAGCTCAGTTGGTTAGAGCGCATCCCTGATAAGGATGAGGCCACAGGTTCAAATCCTGTTAGCCCCACCAGCACGAAGACCCTCAGCCGGATCCGGTTGGGGGTTTTTGGCGTTTACGGCTCTCGGGGCTGCCGTGCGGTGCGGGGCGGTGGGCGTGAAAAGACCCGACCGCTGGCGACGGGGGATGCGCCAGCGGTCGGGCTGTGGCCAAGGCTAACAAGGCGGGGTGCGTGGTGGGTGCCGACTGGTCGGTCGGGCCTCGGTGATGTGACAGGGATCACGTGTTTCCTGGAGGGCGTTCAACGGTCGCACGGCGGGTCGTACTCCAGGCGTGGCAGGTACTCGTGCCACTTCTCCCTGGTCAGCACGCCCCGGGTGGCGGAGCAGATCCGGTCGATGGCGTCGTCGACACCCAGGTTCCACAGCCGGACGGTGTCCGTGCCGCTGGACACCCCCAGCATGTGGCTCACGGGGCTGAAGGAGAGGAAGTTGCCCGTCTTGGCGTTGGGGCTCATCGCCTGGCCGAGAGGAGCGGCCTCGGCGGGTGTGGTGACGCTCCAGAGCCGGACCGTGTTGTCGTTGGCGCCGCTGGCCAGCGTGTCGCCGTCCTGGCTGAACGTCAGCGACACCACCGAGTCGGTGTGTCCGGCGAGAACGGACTGCGCGGGAGACGCCTCGCCCGGGTCGGTGACGTCCCACAGGCGGACCGTGCCGTCGTCGCTGCCGCTGGCCAGGGTGTGGCCGTCGGGGCTGTAGGCGACGACGTTGACGGGCCCGAGGTGCCCGGTACGGGGCGCGCCGAGGCGGGTCGCGTGGCCGGGGTCGGAGACGTCCCAGAGCCGTACGGTGTCGTCCGCGCTGCCGCTGGCGAGGGTGCGGCCGTCCGGGCTGAAGACGAGGGTGTTGACGTACCCCGTGTGCCCGGTGAGCGGCTTGCCGAGACGGCGGGGGTGGGCCGGGTCGGCGGTGTTCCACAACTGGATGGTGCGGTCGTCGTGGGCCGTGGCCAGGGTGTGGCCGTCGGGCCCGAACGCCAGTGTGTCGGGGCCCGCGTAGCGGGTGTGCAGCGGCACCGGTGGTCCGTGGGCGGTGGGCCGGGCCGGGTCCGTGACGTCCCACAACTGGAGCGCGCGGCCTCCCGTGAGCACCGCCAGCGTGTGGCCGTCCGGGGAGAACACCAGCGACCGGATGTCGCCCTCCCCGGGCCGGAAGGGCGCGCTCAGCGACACGGGCCGGCCGGGGTCCGTCACGTTCCACAGGCGGACCCTGCCGTCGCGGGCCGCCGTGGCCAGTACCCGCCCGTCCGGGCGGAAGGCACCGGTGCGGCCGATCATGTCCGACGTCGGCAGTGACCACAGGCGGACCTTGCTGTCGCCGCTGCCGGTGGCGAGGGTGCGGCCGTCGGGACTGAAGCCGAGCGCGTACATCTCGCCGCTGCTTCCGGCGAGGGGCACGCCGACCTGCGAGGGGTAGGACGGGTCGCTGACGTTCCACAGGCTCGCCGTGCTGTCCGCACTGCTCGCGGCGAGCATGGCGCCGTCGGGGCTGAAGGCCACCGCCCAGATGGGGCCGCTGTGGCCGGTGAGCGGTGCGCCGACTGGTCTCGCACGGTCCGGGTCGCTCACGTCCCAGAGCCGTACGGTGTTGTCCGCGCTGCCGCTGGCCAGGGTGCGGCCGTCGGGGCTGAAGGCCACGGAGTGCACCAGGTCGCTGTGCCCGGTCAGCGGTGCGCCGACCGGCTCCGGGCGGCGGGGATCGGCCACGTCCCAGAGCCGGACCTTGTCGTCGTCGCCGCCGGCCGCGAGCGTGCGGCCGTCGGGGCTGAACGCCACCGAGCGCACCGCCGCCGTGGAGCCGGTCAGGGTGTCGAGCGCCGTCGGGCGGCGCGGGTCGGCCACGTTCCACAGGCGGACGGCGTGATCGTCGTGGGCGGAGGCCAGGGTGCGGCCGTCCGGGCTGAACGCGAGCAGGTAGACGGTGCCGCCGTGACCGGACAGGGGCGCACCGAGCGGGCGCGGGCGGCTGGGGTCGCGCACGTCCCACAGCCGGATCGTGCCGTCGTCCGAGGCGCTGGCCAGGGTGCGGCCGTCCGGGCTGAAGACCGCGGTGCTCACCCAACTGGTGTGTCCGGTGAGGGGCTTGCCCAACTGCTTGGGACGAGCCGGGTCCGATACGTCCCACAGCCGCACCGTCCGGTCGTAGCTGGCCGTCGCCAGCGTCTGGCCGTCGGGGCTGAAGGAGGTGAGGTAGACGGCGCCCGTGTGCCCGAGGAGCGGGGTGGCCAGCGGGGCGTTCACGATCGAGATCAGCCGGTTCCTGACGTCCTCGTCGTCCGGTCGCAGGCGGTGCGCCGCCAGGTCGAGCTGGGCCGACAGCGAGGGGTCCGTGTCCTGGACCCGGTCCGCTTCCGCGACCACCTGCTCGAACACGGCGTCGTTGCGCTGCTGCCAGGCGATCACCGCCGAACCGACCGCCACGAGGGCCAGGACGACCAGCGCCGACACCGCGGCACGACTGATCAGGACGGTGCGCCTGCGCAGCCTGACCGCGGCGGCCAGGAACTCCACCGCGCTGCGGGTCAGGAAGGTGTCGTCGGCCGAGTCCGCCCAGCCGCTCGCCTGTGCCAGCCGGGAGCCCCGGTAGAGCAGTGAGGCGTCGCGTTCCGACTCCTCCCAGGCCAGGCCGTCCTCCTCAAGACGCTGGCGCAGCAGGTTGCCGGCGCGGTCCTCGTCGATCCAGTCGCGCAGCCGGGGCCAGGCGTGGAGCAGCGCCTCGTGGGTGATCTCCACGGTGTCCGCGTCGAGTGTCACCAGCCGGGCCCGCACCAGCGCCTCGAGGGACTCCTCGGTCTTGCCGGGATCCCCCGACTCCTCGGCCAGCCGGCGCCGCGTACTGCGCCGGCGGGTGGCCTGGGTGTCCTCGCTCAGCCGGACCAGCCTGAGCAGCAGCAGCCTCGCGGCCGTGCGGGCCGCCGGGTCCAGGCCCGACCACGCGCGCTCGGCGGTCGCGGCCACCGCGCCCTGGATACCGCCGGCCGCGCGGTACCCGGCCAGCGTCAGCCGGCCCGCCTTGCGCCGCTGCCAGGTGGCGAGCAGCGCGTGGGAGAGCAGCGGCAGCACGCCCGCGTCGTGGGCCCCGCGCGGTCCGTCGGTGCTCACCTCGCGGATGATCAGCTCGGCGAGACCCGGTTCGAGTTCCATGCCGACGGCCCTGGCCGGGGCGGTCACCGCCTCGCGCAGTTCCGCGGCGGTGAGCGGCCCGAGCACCATGTGCCGGTGTTGCAGCGCGTCGGCCAGCTCGGGGTGGCGCAGGCACTGGTCGTAGAAGTCGGCGCGCACGCCCAGCGTCACGAGCACGGGTGCCGGGCTCTGCGCGTCGCCGGGCACACAGGCGGCCTGGAGGAGCCGGATGAACAGGCGCCGGTCCGTCTCGTCGGCGCAGAGCGTGAAGAGCTCCTCGAACTGGTCCACGATGACGACCGGCGGGGCGTGCGGCTGGGCGTGCGGCGGGGCGTGCGGAGAGGTGTCCGGCAGGGTGTCCGGAGAAGCGTCCGGCGAGGCTTCACGGTGCGCCGCCCAGGCCGCGAAGGCCGCTCTGGCGGCGTCCTCCGTCCGCGGATCGCCGGCCTCCCCCGTCTCCCCCGCCTTCCCGGCCTCGCCTGCCCCGCCCATCGCCCTCGTCTCCCCGGTCCCCTGATCGCCCGGTGCCGCCGCGCGCCTCGCGGCGCCGACCACGGGCGCGAGCTGCGGTATCAGTCGGGTCAGCTCCCCGAGCGGATCGGCCCCCGGCACGAGCTGGAGGACCTTCCTGGCTTCCCCCGCCTCTCCCGCCTCCCCGGCCTCCCCGCCCTCCCGGGGCGGCCCGCCCCCGGCGTCCGGCGCGCCGTAGCGCAGGGCGGGTACCAGGCCGGCATTCAGCAGAGAGGACTTCCCCGCCCCGGAGGCGCCCACGAGCATGACCAGCCCGCCCGTGTCCCGCGCCGCGTGGAGCTGGGCGACGAGGGCCTGCGTGCTGCGTTCCCGACCGAAGAACCAGCCGGCGTCCTGCCCGCGGTAGGCGGCCAGCCCTCGGTAGGGGCAGACCCCGCCGGGGGCGGCCGGAGTCTCGGCGGGGGGCTGTTCCTCCGCGGCGGAGGGCGCGGGGCGTTCGGCGGTCGGGTCGGCCACCGCCCGCTCCCACAGGCGCTGCCACTGGGCCAGGTCGTACAGGCCGGCGGAGACCGGTACCGGTCGCGCGCGCCGCGCCTGCGGGATGAGCACGTGCAGGACCGCCGCGAGGGCGGGGAACTGGGCGGGCACGTTCTTGGCGCGCCGCCAGTCGCTGATCCGCTGGGCGGACACCCGTACGGGCCGCCCTCGTTCGTCGACCCGCTGGAGCCGGACGACAGCCTCGGACACGCGTTTGAGGGGAGGGTTGCCCGCCTCCCTGTACAGCAGTGCGAGGCGTTCCGCGAAGGCCGTGCGTGCCCCTGAGTCGAAACTCAAGGTCTCTGCTCCTTACTTCCCCCGCACCTGGACGTCCGGACCGGAAAACTCACTCTATATGTCTGACCTGCGGCTACAGCGGCGTCGTGATTCCGGAACCTCCTCTGCGGCGACCACAGGTGGCAGGATCGCGTCGCAGTGGCGAGGCGGCCTCGCGGCACCCTGACAGGTCAGCGGCCCAGCGCTCGAGGTGTCACCCCAAGTGACCGCATGTTCTCGGTCAGCTTTCGGCGGCCAAACCCTTTTCCGACCCGTTCCGGTATCGCACGCGAAAACGGCGCCGGCATGGTTTGGCACCGGTCCCCACGAGGGGAGGGACCGGAGCCAAACCATGCCGACGCGTACGTGCCGGCCAACAGGCGGGCGGGCCGGTCGGATTCGGCGCGCGGATCCGCGGGCAGGCACGTCGGGAAGGCTCCGACACCGATCGCCGCTGGAGTGCGTATGAGGATCTCCGTCGACCCCGAGCAGTGTTACGGCTCCGGCGACTGCGTCCACCGGGCCCCGTCCGTCTTCACCAAGGTGGACGGCCTCGGTGCCGTCATACCCGGCCGGGAGTACGACGTCGACGCCCCGCGGGTGCGCGAGGCGGCCGAGGGGTGCCCGTCCGCCGCGATCACCATCACGGCGGGGGACTGAGCATCCGGGGCGAACCGGGCGGCTTTGTGCCAGAGGCCCTGGTCACCCTCGCCGCCCGGTACGTGCGCAACGGCCCCGGCACCTTCGGGAAGGCGGCCCTCGCCGCGCGCCTGGTCAACCCGCAGTTGCGCGAGCACCCACGCCTCAGAGTCGTCGAAGTGCGTTCCGGCGGTCTGTTCGCCGTGGACACGCAGGACCTCATCCAGCGGTACCTGTACCTGTTCGGCGCCTGGGAGCCGCACCTGACGGGCTGGCTGCGGCGCCGGCTGCGACCGGGGGACGGCTTCGTCGACGTCGGGGCCAACATCGGCGTCTTCAGCGTCCTCGCGGCCCAACTGGTCGGTGACGCGGGCCGGGTCGTCGCGATCGAGGCGTCCCCCGACCTCCACCGCCGCCTGGTGGGGCACGCGCGGCTCAACGCCCTCGGGAACATCCGCGCGCTGAACGCCGCGGTCTCGGACCGGTCCAGGACGTTGACCTTCGTGCTCGCCAGCTCACGTAACACGGGGGCGAACAGCATCGTCCCGTACGACGGCCCGGCGGAGTCCAGCTTCGAGATGGAGGCCAGGACGCTGCCGGAGCTGCTCGACCCGGCGGAGATCGCGAACGCCCGGGTGGTCAAGATCGATGTGGAGGGCGCGGAGGGGAGCGTGGTGCGCGGTCTGGCGCCGATGCTGGGCGCTCTGCGGTCCGACGCGGAGATCTGCGTCGAGGTGGCGCCCGAGCGCATGGCCCGGCTCGGGGACTCCATCGACGACCTGCTGACGGTGATGCGTGACGCCGGGTTCCACGTGTACCGGCTGGCCAACGACTACGCGCCCGAGAGCTACCCCTCGGCGCTGAGCGGTGAGCCCCGGGCGCCGGTTCGCTGGCGCGGGCCGGTGACCGAGGAGAGCGACCTGGTCTTCTCGCGGGTCGACGCGGAGCGGCTGCCCTGATCCCCGGTATGGCCCTCCCTGGTACGGCCCTCCCCGTCGCCGCCGAGTCGGTTCACGGACGCGCGCGCGGGCCGTCGGCGCCGTCCGGCGGACGCCACCCGAAGGAGGCCAGGGACCTCGCCCTGGCCTCCACCACCGCCATCCGGGCATCGCGTTCGGCGGGGTCCACATGGGACGCCTGGCCGGTCACCTGGCCCTCCCACTTGCGGTAGAGGAGGCCCACCTCCTCGGAGAACCACCCGCGGCTCACGGAGTTGAGTGCCAGCAGCAGACCGGTGTCCTCGGACGCCGGCAGGGCCATCCAGCCGCCCAGGGCGAGCAGCAGATCCCGCCGTACCAGGAGCGTCGCCGGGTGGACCTGGGCGCGGAAGCCGTTCGCCTTCCAGAAGCCGAGTACCTCTCCGCGCTCGATCGGCCCGTGCTCCGGGTCGCCGGGGAAACCCGCCGTCGAGCCGTCGGGCAGGAGGTCCAGGACCCGTGAGGTCGCCCAGCCGAGCGCTGGGTCGCCCTCCAGGGCGGCCAGGTCGCGGGCCAGGGCTCCCGGGGCGAGCCGGTCGTCGGCGTCCAGGACCTTCACGTACGCGCCGTCCGCGTGGGCCAGGGCCATGGTGCGGGCCACCCCCGGTCCGCCCTGCCGGCCCTGTCGCCCCTGGTGGAAGACGACACGCGGATCGTCGGGCACGTACGGCCGGACGTCCTGCGTACGGCCGTCCTCCTGGATCACCCAGTGCCATTCCCAGCCGGCGGGCAACTCCTGTGCACACAACGACGCGTGGGCCTGCGGCAGGAAGTGGGCCGAGGGGCCGTGGACGGCTGTGACGATGACGACGCGCCGGTTCACGGCGGCACTCACCACCTTCACCACCTTTCCGTACGCCTTCGGCACTCGCACTCACGGGTTCCGGTCCGTCGTCCGGGTCCGTCGTTCAGGTCCGTCGTTCAGGTCCGTCGTTCGGGTCCGTCTTCGCGCTCGCAGGGTCTCTCACAGTTGTCCGGTTGGCTTCGGGATCCTCGGTGAAGCTGTACCCGAGTGGGCCGTAACCTTCCCTGTGGATCGTCGTTTTACCGGACGAACCCGCCGCGTGCTCGAAATGCGCGCGGCCCCCGTCGCCGACATCGCGGCTTTTGTCCGAGATAGCCGGCTCAGCGTCCGACGGGGCGGCAATCCCCGGGTGTGCGAGTCCGTAGGGGCCCGCACAAGCCAGATGCCGGCAACGCCGCAGCCGGCGGCGACGCATACGGGCTCTGCGACGCGGGATCGGCCCGGACTCGTCCGCGCTCGTTATGGCTTCCACTCCTTGGGGCTACGCGATAACTCAGGATCTTTAAGAGCTCCAGAGACGCTACAACTCCTGAAGTGCACACATGGCGGCGGCCCGGCTGCTCTGTCGAGCTGCCGGGCCGTTTCTCGCGTGTGGTGCTGTACGCAGATCGCCGTTACGTCGGAGTCGAGGGTTTCGCGGTCCGCTCAGCGCTGAAGAGGGGCGGTGTGCTGGGCCGGAGACTCGGCGGCGGTGTCGTCGCACTGGGGGGCGACGGCCGTGGCGGTGGCGTCGGCGAGCGGGCGGTGACGGCAACTGGGCGCCGACCCGTGGGCCTCGGCGCGGATGCGCTGCTTCATCGTGGGGGGCAGGGAGCCGGTACGGGACCAGGACCAGGGGACCGAGGCCGCGGGTGCCGCCTCGGGGGAGGCGCTCTCGGCGTTGCTGTGCGTTCCGGTCTGCGGTACGGCCGCGGAGGCCGTCGTCGTGATGAGTCCGAGCGCCGTGCACAGCGCGAGGAAGGCGGTGACGATGGTGGTCCACAGCGTCATGACCTTGTTCCGGGCCATAACCCCTCACTTTCGGGTTGGGCGATTTGCGTACTTTCCTCATGATGTGTATGCGGGCCGCGAAGTGGTGGACCTACGTCCGTGGCGCGTCGATGTTCAGATGAACACCACCCGAATAGCCGCAGGGCGCTGCAAAAGGTGCCCAGGCGGGAGATAGGAGGGCGAAAGTCACCGCACGTAGGGGTGTGATCACCCTCCGATCGGAACGGCCGCATCCGCTTCTAGAGGGTTCCGGCGACGGGCAGTTGACCACGGACGCAGGTCACCGATCGGTATCGGCCGGTGTGTATAGTCGGGCGCCAGAGGTCCCCTACGTCAAGGAAAGACGAGGTCGCGCGGTGAAGAAGCTTCTCCTGGTCGCACTGGCCGCCATCGGCGGGCTCCTCGTGTACCGCCAGATCCAGGCGGATCGCGCCGAGCAGGATCTGTGGACGGAGGCGACTGACTCCGTGCCCACGGGTTCGTGAGTACGACCGACATCCGGTCCTGAGCAGACCCCGGCCGTCAAACGGTCGGGGTTTTGTGTTGCCCGATTCCGTACACCGGGCGCTGGGGCGCGGGGGTGCGGGAGCGCGGGGGTGCGCGGCAGGATGGGGCGCGGTCCGCGCGGGGCGGGCGGCGAGAGAGCCGGTGAACGCGAGGGGTGGCGGGTCATGGGACGGTGGTGTACGGCCTGGCGGCGTGCGGGGGCGGGGGCGGGGCGGGACCGGCCGACGGCGCCCGCGCGGCCGGCCGTCGTGACCGCCGTATTGGCCACGACCGCCGTATTGGCCACGACCGTCCTGCCCGGCGCTGCGGCCGTCGCGGCCGATGCGGCCGGTGCGCCCGCCGGCTACGACTTCGCCGACGACGCCCGCCGGATCACGGGCGCGAGCACCGCCTCGGACGCCGAACCGCTGGAGGCCGGCTCCACGTACCGCGGCTCCCTGCCGAGAAACGGCACCCTCTACTACCGCCTCGAACTCGACGCCGCCTCCGACGCCTACGTCTCCGTCACCGCCGTACCGGGACCCGACGGCGAGGTCACCGCCGTCGACGGCATCCGGGTCGCCGTCCAGGACGCCGACGGCGGCTCCTGCTCCTCCGACACCGCGACCTTCGGCGCCGCCCACAGTCCCCGCCCGGTCACCGCCCGGGGCATGCGCGAGATCACCCCCGGCGCGAACCGCTGCCAGGACCCCGGCACCTACTACGTCACCGTCGAGCGGACCCGGCCCAAGGACTCCCCGCCGGACGACTGGGACCTGGAACTCACCGCCGCCACCGAACCCCGCCCGCGACAGACCGGCGCCACCAGTGCGCCCGAGACCTGGAACTCCGCCTCGCCCGAACCCCTCGCCGGCGAGCCGGAACGCCGGCCGGGCGGCCGCGGCTTCGCCCACGCCACCGCCGTCGGACAGGGCGTCTGGCAGGACGACATCCGCCCCGGCCAGACCCTCTACTACAAGGTGCCGGTCGACTGGGGCCGCCAGGTGTACGCCACCGCCGAACTCGGCGGCTCCGGCGACGCCTCCGGCTACGCCACCAGCGCCCTGCGACTGGCCCTGCACAACCCCGTGCGCGGCGAGGTCGACGACGCCGCCAAGGGCTACACCGGCCGGCCGACCACCGTCGGCCTCGCCACGCTGCCACCCGTGGCGTACGCCAACCGGTACGCCACCTCGGGACAGGTCGGCGCACTGCGGTTCGCCGGCGACTACTACGTCGTGGTCCACCTCGCGGCACAGGTCGCCGACGACTTCGGCGAGGGCCCGTTCGGACTGACACTGCGCCTGCGACTCGGGGGAACGCAGCGCACCGGCCCCGACTACGCGGGGGAGTCCCGGCCCGAGGGCCTCTTCGAGGTCTCCGCACAGGACCGGGTGGCCGCGCCGGAGAGCGGGACCACCGGCGAGAACCGCACCATGAAAGCGGTCGCCGTCGCCGGGATCGGAACCGGCAGCCTGCTGCTCCTGGCCCTGGCCCTGTGGACGGCGGCGGCCCGGCGCCGACCCTAGGGCCTGCCGGCCGGACTCAGATACGGGTCAGCGCCCAGAAACCCACCGCATAGCAGGCCAGTGCCAGCAGCAGCAGCGGCAACGCCACCCTCGCCGGAGGACCGGAACGGCGCCGCCGCCGTCCCCCACGGTGCTGCGCGGGAGGGGCGGTCTGCGCGGTCACAGCGGTGTACGCGGCGGTGGGAGCGTCGGCGGGCCGGGGCGGTGACGGCGCCAGAGCCTGGGCGGCGGGAAACGGCGGCACGTGCGGCGGCGGCTGGTACTGAGACCCACCGGGAGACCGGTCCTGAGGCGGGTCCTGAGACCGGTCCTGAGACCCGTACTGCGGGCCGCCCGTGAAGGCCGGGCTCTGCGCGGACGAGCGCGCATCGGCCGCCGGCGCCGAGGTGACGGTCGGCTGCGGAGGCGGCAGATGAAAGCTGCCGGTCTCCGACACGCTGCCGCTGCCGCTGCCGCTGCCACCCGTCCGCCCGGCCCCGGGAGCCGACTCAGACAGCGGGCCAGCCCCGGTCGGCGGTGTGCCACTCGGCAACGGATCGGCAGGTGCCGACGGTGTCCGGTCCGGGGCCGCTGGTGTCCGGTCCTGAGCCCCTGGTGGGCCGGCCGGGGGCGCCGCAGTCCACGGTGGCGCGCCGGCCGGGGCCGCGCCCGGCCCGGCCGGCCGTCGCGGGTCCGTCGGCACGTCGTCCACCCCCGACGCCCGCTTGAGCGGACCGTCGGAGCCGAACCCCGACGGCAGCGGCCCGACCTGATCGAAGATCTCGATCAGCTCGTCGTCGGGGCCGGGCTCCGGCAGCAGCTCCGCCGCCGCGGTCAGCGCCTTGCGCGCCCCCGTCGCGGTACGGAACCTGGCCGGCGGATCCGGCTGCACCAACGTCGCCACCACCTGCCACAGCGGCTCGGGAATCCCCTGCGGCGCGGGCGGCGTGCCGCCCTCGAGGAAATGCTGCACGAGCGCCTTGGCGTCCGGTTTGGCCCCCTCCAGCAGATACAGGGCCACCAGACCCACCGCGAACAGGTCCGCGGGAAAATCCGGTTCCTCGCCCATCAACTGCTCCGGCGCGAGATAACCCGGTGTCCCCACCACGAGGTTGGTCTCCGTCAGCCGCGGCTCACCCAGCCGCATCGCGATGCCGAAGTCGGACAGCCTCAGCCGCGGACGGCCCGTCCCCGTCGCCTCGAGCAGCAGGTTGGCGGGCTTGATGTCACGGTGCACGACACCCTCCCCGTGCACTGCCGCCAGCCCCGCCAGAAGCTGGTCGAGCAACGTGCACACGAAGGCGGGCGGCAGCGGACCGTAGTCCCCCACCAGGTGAACCAGCGAACCACCCGTGACCAGGTCCATGGTGAACAGGACCTGATCGTCGTCGGCCGCCCAGCTCGCCGGCGCCAGCACATGGGGATGATCGATCCGCAGCGCCTGCTCGCGCACGAACCGCAGCAGCGAGTGCGCGTCCCGCTGCTGGAGCACCTTGGCGGCCACATAACGCCGGCGCCGATGGTCCCAGGCACGCCAGACGGCACCGACCCCACCGCGGCCGATCGGGTCGACCAGCTCGTACCGGCCCGCGAAGACCTCACCCATGGCTGTGCGCCGCTCCTCCCCTGGGACCTGTCGCGCCACTCACGGACCCGGCCGCCGACCCCCCCCGCGGCGACCGGACCCCGGGATCAGTTCTGGTGGGACTGGTAGTGCGCGACCGCGTCCGAGGTACGGCCCGCGCCATAGACCCGCAGGAACTCCGCCAGCTCCGGATGCGAGGAGGAAAGGGAGTCCGCCGCGTCGATGATGTCCCCGGCGGCCGCCACCGACCGCAGCAGCGACTGGATCTCACGCACCACCCGCTTGACCGTGGGCGCGCCCGAACTACTCGTCGTCGTCGTGGTGTTGTTGAGCACCGAGCCCCCCTGCGACTTCTTGATCTCATCCATGCGCTCCGTCGCCTCGGCCGCGCTCACACTGCCGTCCGCGACCTGCCCCGCCAGGTCCTGCAGCAACTGCACCCGCTGGACCACCGCGGGATTGCCGATCTTCGCCCGCTGGCCGCTCATCAACTGCGACAGCATCGGCGCGGACAGCCCCAGCACCCCCGCGAGACGAGCCTGGTTGAGACCGAGATCATCGATAAGCCTGCGGAAGAGCGCCCCCAACGGCTCCCCGTACCAGTTCCGCTGCAGTTCCCGCGCTCTTGCGGTGGCTTCCTGCTGTGCGGCGTCCATTGCGTCTCCCCATCGCTTCCCCAAAAACCGCAGTTCGCTCCAGCGAACCACGCCGAGCATCTTACGGAGCGTGGTCGTTTCCCGGGAGCCCCAATCATTTGTGAGATACGGGCGCCGACCCGGTACTCTTGTCTGCGGCGACCGACGGTCCGCGACACCACGACCGACGCCGCCTCCCAAGGGGCCTTAGCTCAGTTGGTAGAGCGCTGTCTTTGCATGGCAGATGTCAGGGGTTCGACTCCCCTAGGCTCCACCGTCAAGAGCGCCTCCGACCTGCGGAAACGTACGTCGGAGGCGCTCTGTGCGTTCCCCGGACGGCGGGCAGCGGCCCGTCCGCCCCGCCCCGGCGGCGCGGAGACCTTCCTCACCGTCCGCGCCCGCGCGGCACCCCCGACCGGGCACGCCCCAACCGAATGATCACCAACGACCGTACAGAAAGGGCCTGTTGACCACGCGGAACAACCCTCCGGTCCACGCGACACAACCGGAACGGACCCACGGACCGACCGAACTCGGCGCCCCGGCGGCGCTGTCTGCTCTTGATATCGTCACCCCACAGGGCACCAGCGCCACACCCCCGCGGCGCGGTGCCACGTGGCTCATCGCCGTCGGGACCGTCCGGTCGCTACCGACGAGGTGGAAGGGGTAGACCATGCGGGCGAAGGTACGGGCCGCTCTCGACGCGCTCTACATGAAGCGGCTGGTCAGGGAGCTGGAAGGACGCCCACGCCCCCAGCACATCGGCATCATGCTCGACGGCAACCGCCGGTGGGCCAAGATGTCCGGCATCGACGACCCCCGCGAGGGCTACCGGGCCGGCGGGGCGAAGGTGCTGGACTTCCTGCGCTGGTGCGACTCCGCACAGATCGAGCACGTCACCCTGTTCATGCTCTCCGACGACAACCTCCACCGGCCCGAGGAGCAACTGGAACCGCTCATCGACATCATCGCCGAGGTCGTCGAGCGACTGGCCGCGCCCGGCAACCCCTGGCGCGTCGAAGCGGTCGGCGCCCTGGACCTGCTGCCCGCCGAGTCCGCGAGCCGCCTCAAGACCGCCACCGCCGCCACCCAGGACCGCAAGGGCGGCACCAAGGTCGACGTCGCCGTGGGCTACGGAGGCAGACGCGAGATCGTCGACGCCGTGCGCTCCGCCCTCACCGAGCACAGCTCCCAGGGCGGCGACATCGACGAGTTCATCGAGACCTTCACCATGGAGCACATCTCCAAGCACCTGTACTCCAAGACACGCTCCGAGTCCGACCTCATCATCCGCACCTCCGGCGAACAGCGCCTCTCCGGATTCCTGCTCTGGCAGTCCGCCTACGCCGAAGTCCACTTCTGCGAGACCTACTGGCCGGACTTCCGCGAGATCGACTTCCTGCGCGCCCTGCGCTCCTACTCCCTGCGGGAACGCCGCTACGGCCGCTGAGCGCCCGTTTCACGTGAAACATCACCGCGGGGCGGGAGACTCGGAGTCTCCCGCCCCGCGGCGGTAGGAAAGCGATCGACGCCGACTGGGCGAGGACGCCGGGGATCAGCGGGGCTCGTCGCCCTCCGCCGCCTCCTCCTGCGCCTGCTTGGCCTGCACCTCGGGATCGAGAACCGCCTCACCGGTGCCGTCCACCGACGTCAGCCGCCCCGACTCGGGAACCTCCGTCGCCTCCGGCGGCTCCACCAGCCAGTCCGGGTTGGCCTGCTTGTCCCACCACTTCCAAGCGGCGAAGGCACCGCCCGCGACGACACCCGCCACCGCCAGAACCCTGGCGACACGACCGGCCCTCGCCCGCCGCCGATGCCTGCGCGTCAGCCTCTGGATCTCCTTCGCCGTCACCTCACCCCGCAGCGCGGCCAGTGCCGCAGCACCCCGCGCCGTGGCCTCGTCCCGCACAGGGCCGGCCGCGGCCACCGCCTGCTCGATCATCGGGCGTGAATAGTCGGCCGCCTGCCGAGCGGCCAGACGCGTACGGACGGCAGCCTCCTGAGCGGCCGCGTCCATCTTCGGCGGCACATGCGTACGGGCCTGCTCCAGCCGCGGCGCGACACGCACGCCGTACTGGAGACGAGCCTGGTCTGCGGCCTGCGACACCTTGGGCGCCAGCCGTCCGCGCGCCTCCTGTGCATAGTGAGCGGCCCTGTCCTTGGCCGTGTCGGCGTAGGGCGCCACCGCTTCCGCGGCGTGCAGCACGCTGTCCTTCGCCGAACCGGTCGCGGCGCGCACGCTGTCGATGCGGGTCACGGGTTCCTCCTCCTCGGTGGCGTACGGTAATTCGACTTTCCACCCTTTTACGGATCATGCCTGTGGACGCACCGCCAGGCATGTGAGGGCAGGCATCCGGGTCACGGACGATGCCGTCGGGCCCTCTGGGACAAGTGGTGATGAAGTTGCGAACAGGAGCTGATCAACGTCAATAACGGATGAATACCGGGCAACACGATCCCGCCCCCGACAATGCCACGGATCGACGCCCCGCGCTCGTGACCCAGCGGGACGAACGCGGGATGAACTACGAACGCACCCCCGACCGTGCGAGGATCGGGGCGCACAACAGGACGACGGAAGGCACCCCGTGGCCGAGCAGCTCTACGCCACCCTGAAGACCAACCAAGGTGACATCGAGGTGCGGCTGCTGCCGAACCACGCACCCAGAACGGTCAAGAACTTCATCGAGCTCGCCCGCGGCGAGCGCGAGTGGACCCACCCCGCCACCGGCGAGAAATCTACGGCCCGGCTCTACGACGGCACCGTCTTCCACCGGGTCCTCAGCGGCTTCATGATCCAGGGCGGCGACCCCCTGGGCAACGGCACCGGCGACCCCGGCTACCAGTTCGCCGACGAGTTCCACCCCGACCTCGCCTTCGACAAGCCCTACCTGCTGGCCATGGCCAACGCCGGCCCCGGCACCAACGGCTCGCAGTTCTTCATCACCGTCTCCCCGACGACCTGGCTGAACCGCAAGCACACGATCTTCGGCGAAGTGACGGACGCGGCCAGCCAGAAAGTCGTCGACACCATCGCCGCCACCCAGACCAACCCCCGCACCGAGCGACCCGTCCACGACATCGTCATCGAGACGGTCGTCGTCGAAACCCGCACCGGCTGACCCCACCCCGCACCGGGCAGGAACCAAACGCCCCGCCCATCCGTAAAGAAGGGCGGGGCGGTGCATCGGCACCCACCGCCTGAGGACGACCGAGGGGAAGCCATGGACCACGCGGCCGCCGGCCCACCGGACGCCCAGCGCCTGCCCGGCTGCTACCGACACCCGGACCGCGAGACCGGCATCCGCTGCACCCGCTGCGAACGCCCCATCTGCCCGGACTGCATGGTCAACGCCTCCGTCGGCTTCCACTGCCCCGACTGCGCCGCCGGCCGCACCGGCGGCAACGGACCCGCCCCCGCCGCCTCCCGACCCCGCACCCTCGCCGGCGGCACGGTCGCCGCCGACCCCCACCTCCTCACCAAGATCCTGATCGGGATCAACGCGGCGGTGTTCATCGCCGTCCAGGCGCTCCCGTCGTCCTTCCTCAGCGACATGGTGCTCATCGGACGCTGGCCCCCCGCCCCCTTCGTCCCGACCGAGGGCGTCGCCGAGGGCGAGTGGTACCGCCTGGTGACCACGATGTTCACCCACGAGGAAATCTGGCACATCGGCTTCAACATGATCAGCCTCTGGTTCCTCGGCGGCCCCCTGGAAGCAGCCCTCGGCAGAGCCCGCTACCTCGCGCTCTACCTCGTCTCCGGCCTCGCCGGCAGCGCCCTCACCTATCTGCTGGCCTCACCCACCACGGCCACCCTCGGCGCGTCCGGCGCCGTCTTCGGCCTCTTCGGCGCCACCGCCGCCCTCGTGCGCCGGCTCAACGCCGACATGCGGCCGGTCGTCATCCTGCTGGTGATCAACCTGGTCTTCACGTTCACGTGGGCCAACATCGCCTGGCAGGCCCACATCGGCGGTCTCGTCGCCGGCGGAGTCATCGGCTACGCCATGCTCCACGCCCCGCGCGAGCGGCGGACGCTCGTGCAGTACGGCTCCTGTGCGGTGGTCCTCGTGGCCGTCGTCGGCCTGACGCTGCTGAGAACGGCCCAGCTCACCTGAGCGTGCCCCGCTATCCTGTTGTCCACAGCGGGTGTCGGATCTTGTGCACAGCGTGCGGGAACACGTGTGCCCCCTGTCGCTGACTTGTGTTTCCGCAGGTCGGACAGGGGGCGAACATGCTTTCGGAACTCGGGCTCAGCCGGTACTTCCGTCACACCGGCGTCAATGCCCGGTGGGTTATCCACAGATCGTCTTTCTTTTCCCCACCATGTGGACAGTGCCTGTGGATAACTCCGTGGACAGCCCTGGCCAGAGCTACTGAGGAGCTGCCGCGGGGCTACCGCCGGGCTACTTCCACTGCGTCGAGACACCGAATCCGGCAGCGATGAAGCCGAAGCCCACCACGATGTTCCAGTTGCCCAGAGAGTCGATGGGCAGTGAGCCGTCGGTGACATAGAAGACGACGATCCAGGCGAGGCCGAGGACGAACATGGCCAGCATGACCGGCGCGACCCAGCCGCGGCTGGTCAGCTTGATGCTGGTCGTCTGCTTCGAGGGCGGCGGCGTGTAATCGGCCTTCTTGCGGATACGTGACTTCGGCACGAGGGTCTCTCCTGTCGATGCGCTGCGTGGCCGCGCAGGGAACGGGGGGTCGGTCTCGGGGGCGGCGTACATGGGACGAGGGGACTCTGAGCGCTCCCCCGGGCGTCCGTTAGCGTAGTCCTTCCGTGGCGCCGAAGGAGATAAGGGTACGTTGAGCAATTCCGCCGACTCCCCCGGGACGGGATCCAGCCCTGCCCGCAGGCGCCGATTCCGGCCCGTGCGCGTGCTCACGGCAGCCGTCTTCGCTCTCGCGGGCCTCATTTTCTTCACCAGCTTCAACACCGCGAAGGGCACCAATATCCGTACGGACGCCTCTTTGCTCAAGTTGTCCGATCTCATCCATGAGCGCAGCAGGGAGAACGGCGGGCTGGAGGAGTCGAACGCGGACCTGCGGGAGGACGTCGAGTCGCTCGCCGAGCGCGACGACGGACGGACGCAGTCGCAGGACGACGAGCTGGCGGCGCTGGAGAAGAAGGCGGGTACGCAGAAGCTGAAGGGCGAGGCGATTTCCGTCACGCTCGACGACGCCCCGCCGGACGCCACGGCCAAGCTCCCCGGTTATCCGGAGCCGCAGCCCGACTACCTGGTGATCCACCAGCAGGACCTCCAGGCCGTGGTGAACGCGCTGTGGCAGGGCGGCGCCGAAGGCATCAAGGTCATGGACCAGCGGTTGATCTCCACCAGCGCGGTGCGCTGCGTCGGCAACACCCTCATCCTCCAGGGCCGCGTCTACTCACCGCCGTACAAGATCCAGGCGGTCGGTGACCCGGAGCGGCTGAAGGACGCGCTGGCGGCGTCGCCTGCGATCCAGAACTACATGGTGTACGTCAACGTGTACGGGCTCGGCTGGAAGGTCGAGGACGACGGGAAGATCACGCTGCCCGGCTACTCGGGCACGGCGGACCTGCACTATGCCCAGCCTGTGGATTGAGGCCGTTCCGCGGGGCCCCGCGCCGCTAGTCTGGTGCGGTACGGCGTGATTGCGGCGCCGTGGTGCGACGGAAGGGACGGCATGTACGGCTGGATCTGGCGGCATCTGCCGGGGAACGCGTGGGTGAAGGCGCTGCTCTCGCTCGTGCTGGCGGTGGCCGTGGTCTACGTCCTCTTCCAGTACGTCTTTCCGTGGGCCGAACCGCTGCTTCCCTTCAACGATGTGACGGTGGACAACCAGTGAGCGCGCGCATCCTCGTCGTCGACAACTACGACAGCTTCGTCTTCAACCTGGTCCAGTACCTCTACCAACTGGGCGCCGAGTGCGAGGTGCTGCGCAACGACGAGGTGTCGGCGGCGCACGCCCAGGACGGCTTCGACGGAGTTCTGCTCTCGCCCGGCCCGGGTACGCCGGAGCAGGCGGGCGTGTGCGTCGAGATGGTGCGGCACTGCGCGGCGACGGGTGTGCCGGTCTTCGGGGTGTGCCTGGGCATGCAGTCGATGCAGGTGGCGTACGGCGGTGTGGTGGACCGGGCGCCGGAGTTGCTGCACGGCAAGACCTCGCCGGTCGAGCACACGGGCAAGGGTGTCTTCGCGGGTCTGCCCTCCCCGTTCACGGCGACGCGGTACCACTCGCTGGCGGCGGAGCCGGGCACGGTGCCGGCGGAGCTGGAGGTGACGGCCCGTACGCCCGACGGGATCGTGATGGGGCTGCGCCACCGTGAACTGCTCGTCGAGGGCGTGCAGTTCCATCCGGAGTCGGTGCTGACCGAGCACGGGCACCGGATGCTGGCCAACTGGCTGGTGGAGTGCGGCGACCAGGACGCGGTGGCGAGGTCGGCGGGGCTCGCCCCGGTGGTGGGCAGGGCCACGGCGTGACCGCGCTGCGCCCCGAGCGGGACTCCGGCACGGCCGGTGACCAGGGGGCCTCGTACGGGCAGCCGTACGGGGATTCCGGTGCGCTCGGGGACGGCTGGTACGAGGATTTCGCCCCCGTCGGTCCCGTCGGTCCCATCGGCCCCGTCGACGAGGAGACGGTGGCGCTGCGGATCCCGGAGCCCCCGGAGCCCCCGGCGCGGCGGACGGCGGAGGCTCCGTCCGGCGGCCGTGCGGCGCGCAGGAAGGCCGCGAAACGGCGTCACGGGCGCCGTGGGGCGTCCGGGGGCCACCTGGCGGGGGATGAGGGCACCGAGGCCCCGAAAGCGCCTCTGTCGCGCGTGGAGGCCCGCCGTCAGGCCCGCGCCCGCAAACCGGGCCCTGCGGTGATCGCCAGCCGTGCCATCGGTGAGATCTTCATCACGACCGGTCTGCTGATGCTGCTGTTCGTCACGTACCAGTTGTGGTGGACGAACGTGCGGGCGCACGCGCAGGCGGACAAGGCGGCGAGCAACCTCCAGGACGACTGGGCGAGCGGCAAGCGCAGTCCGGGGTCCTTCGAGCCGGGGCAGGGCTTCGCGCTGCTGCACATTCCCAAGCTGGACGTGGTGGTGCCGATCGCGGAGGGCATCAGCAGCGAGAAGGTGCTGGACCGGGGCATGGTCGGGCATTACGCGGAGGGTGCGCTGAAGACGGCGATGCCGGACGCGAAGTCGGGCAACTTCGGGCTGGCGGGGCATCGCAACACGCACGGCGAGCCGTTCCGGTACATCAACAAGCTGAAGCCGGGCGACCCGATCGTCGTGGAGACGCAGGACAAGTACTTCGTGTACAAGATGGCGTCGATCCTGCCGGCGACGTCGCCGAGCAACGTGAGCGTGCTGGAACCGGTTCCGAAGCAGTCGGGCTTCACGGGGCCGGGTCGCTACATCACCCTGACGACCTGTACTCCGGAGTTCACGAGCAAGTACCGGATGATCGTCTGGGGCAAGATGGTCGAGGAACGGCCGCGCAGCAAGGGCAAGCCGGATGCGCTCGTCAGTTAAGGGCGGATGACCAGTGGCAGCGACCACCGACACGGAGCACCAGGAGCACGCCGAGGCACGCGGTCGCGGGCGGCGTGGTCCCGGGCGGATCGTCGCGCAGGCGGTCAGCGTCCTGGGTGAACTCCTCATCACCGCGGGCCTGGTGCTGGGCCTGTTCGTCGTCTACTCCCTGTGGTGGACGAACGTGGTCGCCGACCGGGCGGCGGACAAGCAGGCCGAGAAGGTCCGTGACAACTGGGCCCAGGACCGGGTGGGCGGGGACGGCCCGGACGGTCCCGGGGCGCTGGACACCAAGGCGGGCATCGGCTTCCTGCACGTCCCGGCGATGGGCGAGGGCGACATCCTGGTGGAGAAGGGCACGTCGATGAAGATCCTCAACGACGGCGTGGCCGGCTACTACACCGACCCGGTCAAGGCGACGCTGCCCGGCTCGGACAAGAAGGGCAACTTCTCGCTCGCCGCCCACCGGGACGGGCACGGGGCGAAGTTCCACAACATCGACAAGATCGAGAAGGGTGACCCGATCGTCTTCGAGACGAAGGACACCTGGTACGTGTACAAGACGTACGCGGTCCTCCCCGAGACCTCGAAGTTCAACGTCAAGGTCATCGAGGCGGTCCCCGGCGAGTCCGGCAAGAAGAAGGCCGGCCACTACATCACCCTGACGACCTGCACCCCGGTGTACACGAGCCGGTACCGGTACGTGGTGTGGGGCGAGCTGGTCCGCACGGAGAAGGTGGACGGGGACCGGACGCCGCCGGCGGAGCTGCGGTGAGGTGACTGGGTTACTCGGAGCAACTCAGTCGTGCACCTCACTGCAAGGCGGTCAGTGGTGCACCGGCGCTCCATTCCTCCAGAAGCCCACGATGTACGGCGGTGATGCCACTCTCCGCGGCGATGTTCTGGGCATCACGTGTGAAGGGGCAGGTCGCCACGAACAGGGCCACGTCGGAGCTGTGCAGGACCTTGGCCGCCCCGATGAACTTCTGGACTTCGGGGCTGGTGATCGTGAGGTGAGGCGCGAACCTCTTGCACTGGACGACGAGTGTTCGCCCGTCGGCGGTGAGCGCGGTGATGTCGATACCCCGGTCCCTGCTGCCACCGCGCACGAGAACGTCGGTACATCCGTCACGGCGCAGTAGCAGGGCCACATGCTCCTCGAACTCGCGGCCGTTCATGGCGTCCATGCAGGCCATGACGCCGGCGAGTGGACGGTCCTCTCGCGGGCCTTCCAGCCGTTGCAGGCGGGCGTGATGCTGCCGGAGCCGCTTCTCGATGCGCTGGACTCCTGTCCGGAGAGTGATGAGCTCTCGTTGGTGATCGCTGGACGTTTCGATCAGGGCGTTGAACATCGGTACGACGGTCCGGCCGAGGATGTGGGTGATGCGCTGGTCGATGCGGGCGTCGAGGGCGGAGGTGTCTGTCGGAGCCGGGTTTTCCACAGGCTGTGTCCGGGCGAGGTACTCCATGTCCAGGAGGTACACCCGCACCTGACGTGCGACTTCGCTGTCCCGGAGGAGCATGGCGACGTTGAGGACGGAACGACGCGAGTAGAGAGTGAGGCTCGACCGGGGCTGTGGATAACCTCGCGGATAGCGTGACAAGACGTCACGCTTAAACTGTGCGAGCGCAGGGCCTTGCAGTGTCAACAGTCCGTTGCTCGACAGTTCCTCACGGTGCCGTGCCTTGAGCTGACGGATGGCCTCAGTGGTGACGCCGAAGTACGTCGCCACCATCGCCGTCGTCACGTGCATGCCGTCCGGCAGCAGGGACAGCGCCTTCACACGGTCGAGTACGTCCGTGCGGTCGAGGACGCTGCTGCGCAGGGTCGGTGATTCGAGCAGGGCCGTCTCGCTGATCATGGTCGTCCCCCCGGGTCGGGTCGTGTGGTCACCCAGGGTTAACGAGTCGTGACATACGAAGACACGATCGACGCATGGTGGTGCGTACGACGACGGAGCCCCGGTCCCTCCACTGAGGGGCCGGGGCTCCGGTCGTTCGGGCAGGCGGGTGGGTCAGTCGCCGCCGGTCAGGCCGGCGATGACGCCGCCGTCGTTTCCGCCGTTGTTGCCGTTGCCGTTGCCGCCCACCGTGGTGAGGGTGATCGGCGTGGCGGCCGGGTCGTCGACCTCGCTGTTGGCCGGTGGGTTCTGTCCTATGACGACGGCGTTGCCGTCGCCCGGACCGGTGACCTGGATGTTGGTGAATCCGGCCTGGTTCAGGGTCTGCTGGGCCTGGGCCAGGGGCGTACCGAGCTTGATCTCGGGCACCTTCGTCTTCTCCGCGACCTTGCCGACGAAGATCGTCACCTTCGAGCCCTTGTCGACCGGCGTGTTCGCCGTGGGCGTCGTGGAGATGACCTTGCCGTTCTGGTTCGGGTCGGTCGTCGGCTGGTCCGTGCAGACGGCAGTGAGGTCGCCGCCGCTCTCCACCTGGGCCTTGGCCTCGTCGCAGGTGCGGCCCACCACGTCCGGCACCGTCGCCTTCTCCTCGGCCTTGGCGACCTCCAGGGTCACCGTGGAGCCCTTCTCCCGCTCCTCGCCCGGTTCGGGGTCCTGGCTGAGGACCGTTCCCTCGTCCTGGGAGGACTCGGTCTGCTTCGTCTCGACCTCGAAGCCCTTGTCCTCGAGCCGTTGCGTGGCCTCGTCGACGTTTTTGTCGATGACGTTCGGGACGGCGACCTTCGGCGCGCCGGTGGAGACCACCAGGTTGACGGTGGACTTCTTCTCGACGTTGGTGCCCTGCTTGGGGTCCTGCGAGCAGATGTTGCCCTTGGGCTGGTCCTCGCACTCCTGCTGCTTGAACGCCAGCACCAGATCGATGTTGGTGGCCTGTTGCTGGGCGTCGCTCTTGCTCAGGCCGATGAAGGCCGGCACGGGGACCTTGTCGTTGCCCGGTCCGCTGTTGCCGGTGAAGGCGTACTTGCCGATCAGGATCGCGCCGACGAGGACGAGGACGCCGGCCAGGACCAGGAAGATCGTGGAGGTGTTCTTCTTGCGGGACTGCTGGCGGCGCCGGTCGGGGCGGTCGTCGTAGCCGTAGCCGCCGTCGTCGGGGTTCATGGGCGGCAGCATGCTCGTGGCGCCGCCGCCGGCGTCCGAGCGCAGGGCGGTGGTCGGCTGGTCGTCGGGGTAGGCGCCGTAGCCGCCCGCGGCCATGGCGCCCAGTGCGGCGGTGGCGGCGACGGGCTGGCCGTCGAGGCAGGCCTCGATGTCGACGCGCATCTCGTCGGCCGACTGGTAGCGGTAGTCGGGGTCCTTGGTCAGGGCCTTCAGCACGATCGCGTCCATCTCGGGCGTGATCTCGGGGTCGAAGACGCTGGGCGCCTGCGGTTCCTCGCGTACGTGCTGGTAGGCGACCGCGACCGGGGAGTCGCCGACGAAGGGCGGGCGCACGGTGAGCAGCTCGTAGAGCAGGCAGCCCGTGGAGTACAGGTCGGAGCGGGCGTCGACCTGCTCGCCCTTGGCCTGCTCCGGGGAGAGGTACTGGGCGGTGCCGATCACGGCTGCGGTCTGGGTCATCGTCATGCCGGAGTCGCCCATGGCGCGGGCGATGCCGAAGTCCATGACCTTGACCTGGCCGTTGCGCGTGAGCATGACGTTGGCCGGCTTGATGTCGCGGTGGACGATGCCGGCCCGGTGCGAGTACTCCAGGGCCTGGAGGATGCCGATGGTCATCTCCAGCGTTCGCTCCGGCAGCAGTTTGCGGCCGGAGTGAAGCAGCTCACGGAGTGTGGAGCCGTCGACGTACTCCATGACGATGTACGGGATGGAGACCCCGTCGATGTAGTCCTCGCCCGTGTCGTAGACCGCCACGATCGCGGGGTGGTTGAGCGAGGCGGCCGACTGGGCCTCCCGGCGGAACCGGGCCTGGAAGGACGGGTCGCGCGCCATGTCCGCGCGGAGCGTCTTCACCGCCACCTGGCGTCCGAGCCGGGTGTCATGCGCGTGGTAAACCTCCGCCATGCCACCACGGCCGAGCACCGGGCCCAGCTCGTACCGGCCGCCGAGGCGACGCGGCTCTTCCATAGCTACCTACCAGCCCTCTCCGTCGGTCCCGACCGGCATGCTTGTACGGTCGGAGGCTGTCGTCCGGCCCACCGTACCCGGCTCGCGTTGGGTGCCTCGGCCAAGCCGGGCAGCCGATACAGGACCGGTATCGCAACGTGCGCCGATGTGAAGGGGGCGTGACCGGAGTCACGTCCCGTTCATGGTGTGGTCACTTCTTGCTGTCGATGACGGCCTCCATGACGTTCTTGGCGATCGGTGCCGCGAGGCCGCCGCCGGAGATGTCGTCGCGGTTGGCGTTCTCGTCCTCGATCACCACGGCCACGGCGACGGGCGAGCTGCCGTCGTCGGTCTTGGCGTACGAGATGAACCAGGCGTAGGGGTTCTCGCTGTTGTCGACACCGTGCTGTGCGGTGCCGGTCTTGCCGCCCACCTTGTAGCCGTCGATCTGGGCGTTGGTTCCCGTGCCCTTCTCGACGACGGTCTCCATCATGGACTGGAGGATCTGGGCGTTGTCCGCGGACAGCGGCTCGCTCTTCTCCTCGGGGTCCGTCTTCTCGATGGTGTCGAGGTTGGGGGCCTGGAGTTCGTCGACCATGTACGGCTTCATCAGGGTGCCGTTGTTGGCGATGGCCGAGGTGACCATGGCCATCTGCAGCGGGGAGGCGGCGGTGTTGAACTGGCCGATGGAGGAGAGCGCGACCTGCGAGTCGTTCATGTCGTCGGAGAAGCGGGAGGCGCTGGAGCGGACCGGGACGAACTGCTCCTCGTTGAAGCCGAACTTCTCGGCCGTCTCCAGCATCTTGTCGTTGCCGAGGTCGTAGCCGACCTTGCCGAAGACGGTGTTGCAGGAGACGCGCAGGGCCTCGCGGAGGGTGGCGTTCTTGCAGGGGAGGTCGCCCTCGTTGGGCAGCTCCTGGGTGGTGCCGGGCATCGTCCAGGGCAGCGGGGAGTCGGTCTTCTCGTCGGCCGAGTCGTACAGGCCGTGCTCCAGGGCGGCCGCCGCGGTGACCACCTTGAACGTGGAGCCGGGCGGGTAGACCTCGCGCAGGGCGCGGTTGAGCATCGGGTCGTCGGGGTTGTTCTTCTTCTGGAGCTTGTTCCAGGCCTCGCCGGTCGCCTCGTTGCTGCCGGCGATGACGGTGGGGTCGTAGGAGGGGTAGGAGGCCATCGAGAGGATCTTGCCGGTGGACGGTTCGATCGCGACGACGGCGCCCTTGGCGCCCTGCTTCTTGAGGCCTTCGTAGGCGGCCTTCTGGGCGGCGCCGTTGAGGGTGGTGACGACGTTTCCGCCCTCGCGCTTCTTGCCCGTGATCATGTCGAGGGTGTTGCGGAAGAAGAGCCGGTCGTCGTTGCCGGTGAGGATGCCGTCGTCGATGGCCTCGATCTGGGTGGCGCCGAAGGCCTGGGAGACGTAGCCGGTGACGGGCGCCCACATGGCGCCGTCCTTGTAGGTGCGCTTGTACTTGAAGTCGCCCTCGGTGGTGGCGTGTCCGGTGATGGCCTTGCCGTCGACGATGATGTCGCCGCGGGGGCTGGCATACCGCTCGATGGCGACGCGGCGGTTGTGCTCGTCGTCCTTGAGCTCGTCGGCCTGGACGTACTGGAGCCAGTTGTCGCGGATGAGCAGGGTGAGGACGAGGAGGCCGCAGAAGAGCGCGATTCGGCGCAGTGGCTTGTTCACGGTCGGACCACCTGGGTCATCTCGGCGTCGGGGTTGGCGGGCGCGGCGGGTGCCGGTCTGCGCGCGGTGTCGCTGATGCGCAGCAGGATGCCGATCAGCGCCCAGTTGGCGATGACGGAGGAGCCTCCGTAGGCCAGGAAGGGCATCGTCATGCCGGTGAGCGGGATGAGGCCCATGACGCCGCCGGCGACGACGAAGACCTGGAGGGCGAAGGCGCCGGACAGGCCGATGGCGAGGAGTTTGCCGAAGGGGTCGCGGGCGGCGAGGGCGGTGCGCACGCCGCGTTCGACGATCAACGCGTAGAGCAGGAGCAGGGCCATGAGGCCGGCGAGGCCGAGTTCCTCGCCGAAGGTGGCGAGGATGAAGTCGGAGTTGGCGGCGAAGCGGATCAGCTCGGAGTGGCCCTGGCCCCAGCCGGTGCCGAGGGTGCCGCCGGAGCCGAAGGCCCACAGGGCCTGCATGGCCTGCTCGGAGTGGCCGGTGACGCCGGCGCGGGAGAGCGTGTACTCCTTCATGGGGTCGAGCCAGGCGTCGACGCGCTGCTGGATGTGGGGTTCGAAGCTGGCGACGCCGACGGCGCCGACTCCGGACATCAGCAGACCGAAGACGATCCAGCTCGTCCGCTCGGTGGCGACGTACAGCATGATCACGAACATGCCGAAGAAGAGCAGCGAGGTGCCGAGGTCGGTCTCGAAGACGAGGATGAGGATCGAGACGATCCAGACGACCAGGATGGGGCCGAGGTCGCGGCCGCGGGGCAGGTAGAGGCCCATGAAGCGGCGGCTGGCGAGGGCGAGGGCGTCGCGTTTCACCATCAGGTAGCCGGCGAAGAAGATCGCGAGGACGATCTTGGCGAACTCGCCGGGCTGGATGGAGAAGGAGCCGACCTGGATCCAGATCCGGGCGCCGAAGACGTTCTTGCCGAGGCCCGGTACGAGCGGGAGCAGCAGCAGGAACAGGGCGGCGACCATGGAGATGTAGGTGTAGCGCTGCAGGGCGCGGTGGTCCTTGAGGAAGATCATCACGGCGACGAACAGGGCGATGCCCATCGCGGTGTACAGCAACTGGCGGGGGGCGGCGTTGCCGGCCTGGTCGATGCTCTGGAGGAGTTCGGACTGGTCGAGGCGCCAGATGGCGACGAGTCCGAGGCCGTTGAGCAGGGTGGCCAGCGGCAGCAGCAGGGGGTCCGCGTACGGCGCGAACTTGCGTACGACGAGGTGGCCGACGCCGGCCAGGAGGCCGAGGCCGAGGCCGTAGCTCAGCAGGCCGGCGGGCACCTCGTCGTTGATGGCCAGGCCCACGTTGGCGTAGGCGAAGACCGGGATGAGGACGGCGAACACGAGCAGAGCCAGCTCGGTGTTGCGCCGGCTCGGGGCGCCGATGGCGCCGATCGTGGACGTGTGGTGCGTCGACGGGTTGGTTGTACTGCTCATCGTGTGACAGGGCCTCTCACGGCTTGCCTACTGCTTACCGCACAGCGAGACGACCTTCTGCTCTTCCTCCGAGAGGGTCGGGCCGGAGCCTGGAGTGGGTGCGGTCGTGGACTCGGACGGTTCGGGTGCCTTCGGTGATCCCGAGGGGTTCGGGCTCGGTGAGGCTTTGGACGTGAAGGAGGCGGGGGTGGTTCCCGTGGTGCCTCCGGCCTCGCCTTCGCCCGTCTTCGCGTTCTTCTCGGTCTGCGCGGCGCGCCGTTCGGCCTGCTTCTTGCAGGCCGAGGCCTGGACCGCCAGTTCCTCGATCTTGGCCCGGGCGTCGTTGAGGTCGCCCTCGGGGATGGTGGCCTCGACCAGTTTCTGCTGGTAGGGCGGCAGGTACTTGAGTTCGATCTCGGGGTGGTCCTTCTCGACCTTCGAGAGGGAGACCCAGGCGAGGTCCTGGCTGATGCCGCGGTACAGGGCGAGGTGGTCGCTGTCCTTGGTACCGACGTAGTACTGGTTCTGGGTCCAGCGCCAGCCGCCGTAGGTGCCGCCGCCGATGACGGCGAGGGCGAGGACGGTGTAGAGGGATCTCTTCAGCCACTTGCGGTTCTTGCGGGGTTTGACGAAGTCGTCGGGACCGTAGTCGTCGAAGCCGTCGGTCGGGACGTAGCCGGTGGTGTCACCGCTGCCGGGCGGGCCGAACTCGCCGCCCCCGCCGTGCTGTCCGCCCTGTCGGCCGAGGCCGGCGGCGCGGCCGGCCGGGGTCTGCATGATGCCGTTGTCGCCGAACTGGGCCTGGTTCTCGGCGACGGCGCCGACGACGACCGGGGTGTCGGAGAGCTGTCCGGCGAGGGTGTCGCCGGTGTCGAGGTCGAGGACGTCGGCGATGATGACGGTGATGTTGTCGGGGCCGCCGCCGCGCAGGGCGAGCTGGATGAGCTCCTGGACGGTCTCCTGGGGGCCCTGGTAGCTGGCGAGGGTGTCTTCCATCGTCTGGTGGGAGACGACGCCGGAGAGCCCGTCGGAGCAGATGAGGTAGCGGTCGCCGGCCCGGACCTCGCGGATGGACAGGTCGGGTTCGACGTGGTCGCCGCTGCCGAGGGCGCGCATCAGCAGGGAGCGCTGCGGGTGGGTGCCCGCCTCCTCCTCGGTGATGCGTCCCTCGTCGACGAGGCGCTGCACCCAGGTGTGGTCCTGGGTGATCTGGGTGAGGACGCCGTCGCGCAGGAGGTAGGCGCGGGAGTCGCCGACGTGGACCATGCCCAGGCGCTGGCCGGTCCACAGCAGGGCGGTCAGGGTGGTGCCCATGCCCTCCAGGGCGGGGTCCTCCTCGACCATCTGCCGCAGTTGGTCGTTGGCGCGTTGCACGGCGGCGCCGAGGGAGGTGAGGACGTCGGAGCCGGGCACGTCGTCGTCGAGGGGGACGATGGTGGAGATCACCTCGGAGGAGGCGACCTCTCCGGCGGCCTGGCCGCCCATGCCGTCGGCGATGGCGAGCAGGCGGGGGCCGGCGTAGCCGGAGTCCTCGTTGCCCTCCCGGATCATGCCCTTGTGCGATCCGGCGGCGAAGCGCAGTGACAGACTCATGCGCACCTCGCCCGTCGGCTCCGACTCCAGCCGGTCGTGTCGAGCCACACTGCCCACCCTCCGGTCGGGAGCGCGCCGGGGCCCGGGGTGCCGGCCGCCGCTGCGTGCTCGCTCCGCTCGCGCTCATTCATTGGTGTAGCACTACTTCCGCAGCTCGATGACGGTCTTGCCGATGCGGATCGGCGCCCCCGGGCCAATCGGTGTGGGAGTCGTCAGCCGGGACCGGTCCAGGTAGGTGCCGTTGGTGGAGCCCAGGTCCTCGACGATCCACTGACCGTTCTGGTCCGGGTAAATCCTGGCATGGCGGCTGGAGGCGTAGTCGTCGTCCAGCACGATCGTCGAGTCGTGTGCCCGGCCGAGCGTGATGGTCTGGCCCTGGAGGGCAACGGTGGTGCCGGTGAGGGTGCCCTCCGTGACGACCAGTTTGGTGGGCGCGCCCCGGCGGCCGCGGCCGCCGCCGCCCTGCTGGCGCTGCGGCGGGGGCGCCTGGCCCGGGCGCCGGTCGGTCGGCTGCGGTCGGGCGGCTTCGCGCCGCGCGCCGCGCTGGGTGACGCGCGTACCGAACAGGTCGCTGCGGATGACCTGCACGGCCACGATCACGAACAGCCACAGTACGGCGAGAAAACCCAGCCGCATGACCGTGAGGGTCAGCTCTGACATTGCCCGCGGATCACCCTTCGGCTTGCCTGTAGATAACGGTGGTGCTGCCCACGACGACGCGTGAGCCGTCGCGGAGCGTAGCGCGGGTGGTGTGCTGCCCGTCCACCACGATGCCGTTGGTGGACCCGAGGTCCTGCACCGTCGTGGGTGTTCCGGGCCGGATTTCGCAGTGCCGGCGGGAGACGCCGGGGTCGTCGATCCGCACGTCGGCCTCGGTGCTGCGTCCGAGGACGAGGGTCGCGCGGGAGATCTGGTGGCGGGCGCCGTTGATCTCGATCCAGTGGCGGGTGCGTGCGCCGGGTGCGGGCGCGGGCGCGGCCGGGGGTTGCTGGCCGCCCGCGGGCTGCGGGTGGCCGTAGCCGCCGGGGCGGCCGCCGGGCGGCGGCGCGGACGGCATGGGCGGGGCGCCCGCGGGACCGGCCGGGGCGCCGGCGGGCGGGTAGCCGTAGCCACCGCCCGGGCCGCCGGGACGTCCGGAGGGTGGTGCCGGGGGGGCGGCGGGGCCCGCGGGCCCGGCGGGGGCCGGGCCGCCCTGGTGGCTGCTCGAGGAGGCGAGCGTACGGCTGCGCACCCGGTACAGGCCGGTGTCGAGGTCGTCCGCCTTCTCGAGGTGGACCTTGATCGGTCCCATGAAGGTGTAGCGCTGCTGCTTGGCGTAGTCGCGGACCATGCCGGCCAGCTCGTCGCCGAGCTGTCCGGAGTAGGGGCTGAGGCGCTCGAAGTCGGGCGTGCTCAGTTCCACGATGAAGTCGTTGGGTACGACGGTGCGGTCGCGGTTCCAGATGGTCGCGTTGTTGTCGCATTCGCGCTGGAGCGCTCCTGCGATCTCCACGGGCTGCACCTCGGACTTGAACACCTTCGCGAAGGTGCCGTTGACCAGACCTTCGAGGCGCTGCTCGAACTTCTTCAGGACTCCCATGGGGCACCTCCTCCGTCGCTGCCGTCCTGTCCACTGCCTTGCGTACTACCCTGCGCCCGGCCGGCGCGTGCACCGCTCTTTCGCGCACTGCCCAGCTCGTACTGCTTACTGATCGTATCCACGCGCCGCTCGATCGGCTGGTTCCCCCTGTCGGCCCGGTCGACTGGTGTCGACGGGTGGCGCTCATGCCCAGGATCGTAGAGGTGGCCGCAGACCAGTGTCCCGCACCCGACTGTGGGCACCTACCGGCTCCTGGGGAGACGGGCAGGACCGGTACGAGGTTGATACGTGAACGGACACGGCTCGAGACGAGTGCCCGAAGGAGGGCGGGCGCCCCGGTCCGCCGGGCAAAAGGGATGTGAATCGGCCCCTTCCAGCATGCTAATGTTCTCGTGTCGGAAGGCGCCGGACCGCAGGGAACGGGCCCGAAAACACACCCAATGCGCGGGTGGCGGAATAGGCAGACGCGCTGGATTCAGGTTCCAGTGCCCGAAAGGGCGTGGGGGTTCAACTCCCCCCTCGCGCACCAGTCGAAAGCCCCTCAGGTCTCGGACCTGGGGGGCTTTCGCGTGTTCGGGCGCGCTCGCCCGCGGTGCGTGTGCTGCGTGCGCTGCGTGTGCTGTGAGGAAGGTCTCAGGACGCCGGCTGCCACAGGGCCGGCACGTTGGGCGGCTCCCAGCCCGTCATCGAGGTGTGCGTCTGGAGGCACCGGTAGGAGCGGCCGCCGTACGTCACCCGGTCCCCGGCGGTGTAGGAGTGGCCGCTCGCCCAGGTGCCGCCCGGCGGGTCGGTGGGCGGGTCGGTAGGCGGGTCGGTGGGGGGATCCGTGGGGCCGGGGCCGCCGTCCACGTTCAGCACGAAGTCGAAGGTGCCCTCCTTGCCGCCGCCGGCGCCTCGGACGTTCATGAGCAGCGCCGGGTCGAAGAGCATGTCCGTGCTGTTGCGGGGCTCGCCGGGGAAGTAGAGCTGGGTGGTCAGCACGGGTTCGCCGGGGGCCTGCGCCTTGACGTGGATGTGCCGGGTGCGGCCGGGGTAGAGGCCGGGGACGATCGTGCGCAGGGTGAACCCTCCGTCCGCGCCGGTGAACTGGTGGCCGCGGAACGTGTATCCGGCCATGTCGTAGGCGCCGGCGTCGTCGGCCTGCCAGAAGTCGAGGAGTACGCCGGACAGCGGCACGCAGTTCCGGCCGAAGACGTACCCGCTGACGGTGAGCGGGGTGCCCGGGGTGCCGGGGGTCGTCAGGTCGGTGCGCAGCGGGGAGTTCGGCTTGAAGTACGGGCCCTCCATCTGGTCGGGCGTCGGGTCGTCGCCGTCGTCGCAGTAGGGGGTCGGCTGCAGCGTCCGGCCGCTGGAGGAGCGGGCGGCGTCCCGGGCCAGCGCGATACCGCCGGTGGCGAGCAGCGGGACGGTGGCGCCGGCGGCGACGGCCGCCCTGAGCAGCGTCTTGCGGCTGATGCCGCGGTCGGCGTCGGCGTCGGGGCCGGGGCTGCGGCCGGGTTCGTCGGGGGTGCTGGGGGTCGTGGGGGCGTCGGAGGTCATGGCGGTTCCTCGGTCTCCTCGGTGGGTGGTCCCTGGGGAAGCTGGACGGGACGTGCGACATCCGGGACGTCGGGGACAGGGAGCGCGCCCGCCGGCGCGGGGCAGGCTGTTGCGGATGCTTTGGCGGGCGCGCTCCGTGGTGATCGCTGGAAACCGTAGGCGCCCCGACGGGGCCAAGGGCACCTCCTGTTCCGCCCTCTGCCCGGCGTTATGCGGGCGGCGGGCAGGGGCCCGTGTACGGGCGGTTCGGCCGGGGGTACGGTCGTGGCGCGCCGGGGCGGAGGGCCCGGAGGGCCCGGACCGGCGCGGTGTGGACAGGCGTACGCGCGGGGCGCGGGTGCGACGCACGAGTACGGACGAGGACGCACCAGTACGCACCAGTACGGACGACTACGGACGAGTACGACGGGTACGGACGAGTACGGGGAAAGGCGGCCGGGATGAGCGGGGCGACGGCGGGGGCGAGCGCGGAGGCGGCGGTCGGAGCGGTGCCGGGGGCGCGTGCGGGCGCCGACACGGAGGGGATGGACGGGACGGACGGGATGGACGGGACGGACGGGGCAGCGGGGGCAGCGGGGACGTACGGGACGGAGCGGGGCGTGCGGGTGCCGGTCGTCGCGGGGTTGGCGCGGTGGCCCGCGGGCGGCTCGCCGAAGGCGGAGGGCAAGGCGCTGCGCACGCGCGTTCCGCGGTCCGCACACGCCGCCCTCGACCTGGACGCCGCCCGGCCGGACCCGGTGAGCGCGGTCGAGGAGTCCAACCGCGGCCGGATACCGGGGCTCGCCCCGATCCGGGCGGGGCGGATGGCGGCCACGCCGTTCGCCTTCCTGCGCGGGGCGGCGGGGCTGATGGCGTACGACCTCGCGCGCACGCCGGTGACCGGGATCGGCGCCCAGATCTGCGGTGACGCGCACGCCGCCAACTTCGGTCTCTACGGCGACGCCCGCGGCGGCCTGGTCATCGACCTGAACGACTTCGACGAGACGGTCCACGGCCCCTGGGAATGGGACCTCAAGCGGCTCGCCGCCTCGCTCGTCCTCGCGGGCCGGGGGGCAGGCGCCGACGAGGACACCTGCCGCGAGGCCGCCCATGACGCGGCGGGCGCCTACCGGCGCACCATGCGGCTGCTGGCGAAGCTCCCGGCGCTGGACGCCTGGAACGCCATCGCGGACGAGGAACTGGTCTCCCACACCGACGCCACCGACCTGCTCGGCACCCTTGAGCGGGTGGCCGAGAAGGCGCGGGCCAACACCAGCGGGCGCTTCGCGGCGAAGTCGACCGAGTCCACCGAGGACGGCGGGCGGCGCTTCGTGGACGCCGCGCCGGTGCTGCGCCGGGTGCCGGACGCCGAGGCGGCGGCGGTCGCGGGCGCCCTGGAGGCGTACCTGGACACGCTCTCCGAGGACCGGCTGCCGCTGCTGGCCCGGTACGCGGTGCACGACGTGGCCTTCCGGGTCGTGGGCACCGGCAGCGTGGGCACCCGGTCGTACGTGGTGCTGCTCCTGGACCACCGGGGCGAACCGCTCGTGCTCCAGGTGAAGGAGGCGCGGCCCTCCGCGCTGCTGCCCCACCTGGCGACGGCCGGATTCGACGCCCCCGGGGTCGCGCACGAGGGGCGCCGGGTGGTCATGGGGCAGAAGCGGATGCAGGTGGTCAGCGACATTCTGCTGGGCTGGACGTCGGTCGACGGGCGGCCCTTCCAGGTGCGCCAGTTCCGCAACCGCAAGGGCAGCGTCGACCCCGCGGCCCTGGCCGCCGACCAGCTTGACGACTACGGCCGGATGACCGGCGCCCTGCTGGCCCGCGCCCACGCGCACAGCGCCGACCCGCGGATCGTCGCGGGCTACTGCGGCAAGAACGACGAACTGGACGAGGCGGTGGCGGCGTTCGCCGTGGCCTACGCCGACCGTACGGAGGCCGACCACGCGGAGCTGGTGGGCGCGGTGCGCACGGGGCGGGTCGCGGCCGAGCTGGGGGTGTGAGGGCGGCCTCGGCCCGCCGGGAGGCCGGCCTGCTGGGAGGGCCGGACTGCTGGGAGGGGCGGCCCGGGCGGACGGCCGTAGATCGGCGCGGAGGCCGGGCCGCAGGCCGGGGCCGCAGGTCGGTCCGGGGGCCGGTCCGGAAGGCCGGAGGGTGCGGGCGGATCGTGGCCTAGGCTGGTCGGGTGACGACGCCGGAAGCTGAGCCCGAGCAGGGGGGTGCGCCGCGTCCCGAGGAACGGCTGGAACAGGCCGTACGGGCCGCCGAGCAGGCACTCATCGAGTACGAGATCGCGCTGGAGACCTTCCGCGTGGAGGTCGAGAACTTCTCGCGGCTGCACGAACAGCGGCTCGGCCCGGTGTACGCCCGGCTCGAGGAGCTGGAGGCGCAGATCCTGGAGGCCAGGGCGACCCGTACGGGCGACGCCGACGACCGGCAGCGGGCCGACGAGGCGCGGGCCCGGCTGATGCCGATTCCCGGCGTCGAGGAGCTGCTGAACGGCTGGATGGACGGGGACGGACTGTTCCCCGAGGCCGCGGCGATGCTCACGGGCCAGGCCGTACGGCCCCCGCAGCGGGTGCGGCCGAGCGAGGAGGCCCGCAAGCTCTACCGCGAGCTGGCCCGCAAGGCCCACCCCGACCTGGCGCAGGAGGAGGACGAACGGGTCCGGCGCGAGGAGTTCATCACCCGCGTCAACGCCGCCTACGCCCGGGGCGACGCGGCGGAGCTGCGCGAGCTGGCCGAGGAGTGGGCGGCGGGGCCGACGCCTGAGCGGCGCCCGAGCCGGGGCGAGGAGCTGTACGTCCGCCTCGAATGGCTCGACCGGCGCAAGGAGATGCTCACGCTGCTCGCCAAGGAGCTGGAGGAGAGCGCGATCGGCGCCATGCTCCGGCTGGCCCCGGACGACCCCGACCGTCTCCTCGAGGAGATCGCCGAGCAGTTGGCGACGCAGGTGCGTGAGCGGGAGGCGGAGCTGGCGGGGGTGCGCGGGCGGGACTGAGCCGGCCGGCGGCTCGGGTAGCGTCTGGGGCATGAGTTTCGGAGCTGGTGTGCCCACGGTCGGCGTCGACGGCCTCAAGGACGGCGATTTCCTGCTGGACGTCCGCGAGGACGACGAGTGGCAGGCGGGTCATGCCGCCGGGGCGCTGCACATTCCCCTCAGCGAGTTCGTGGCCCGCTACGGTGAGCTGGCCGAGGCGGCGCCGCAGGACGGCCGGATCCACGTGCTCTGCCGCGTCGGCGGGCGCTCGGCGCAGGTCACCATGTACCTGGTCCAGCAGGGCGTCGACGCCGTGAACGTCGACGGCGGCATGCAGGAGTGGGCTGCGGCCGGCCGTCCCGTTGTGGACGACAAGGGCGAGCCGGGGCACGTTCTCTAGGCTGTCCCGCGGATGTGGCGACGGCCACGGTGCGGCCGGTCCGCCGGGGGCTGTGCGGGCGGCCGGTCCTGAGTACCGTTCGCGTTCGAACGTTGCCGAGCAGCCGCACGGGTGGCGCGTGGGTGCCCCTGAGGCTGTGCGGGCGGGCGGGCGGAACGACGGATCGGGACCGGAACGGGGCGGAATGGACGCGTACGACACAGGCTCGGACGCCCGGCAGGGGCGGGACGACGGGCAGGAGGAAGCCGGTGGGCCGGCCGAGCCTTCCAGGACGGCGGCAGGGGAGGCAGGAGCGGCAGGGGAGGCAGCGGCTGCCGAGGCTGCCGAGGCTGCCGTAGGGACCTCAGAGGCCGCGGCAGGCACCTCCGAAGCGTCAGGCACCACTCAAGCGGCAGGCACCACTCAAGCGGCCGAGGCCGCCGGTTTCGCCGGTGCCGCGCGTGCTCCCGAGACCGCCGAGCCCCGTACGGGCGTCGCCGCGCTCTCCCCGCGCTACCAGGTCGGCGCCGTGGTCGCCCTCGCGGTCGTCGCGGCCGCCGTGTGTGCCCACATAGGCCTGGTGTTCCTGCACGTCGCCCCGTCCAACACCCTCACCAAGCAGCACGGCGAGGCGGTGGACGAGTGGGTCTTCCCGGAGTTCGAACAGAACTGGAAGCTCTTCGCGCCCAACCCGCTTCAGCAGAACGTCTCCGTCCAGCTCCGCGCGGAGGTGAGCACGGCGGACGGCGCGATACGGACGACCGGCTGGTACGACCTGTCCGCCGAGGACGGCCGGGCCATCGAGGGGAATCCGCTGCCGAGCCACACCCAGCAGAACGAACTGCGCCGGGCCTGGGACTTCTTCGTCGCCAGCCACGACTCCGACGACCGCCCGGTGGGCCTTCGGGGCGCCCTCTCCGAGACGTATCTGCGGCGCATCGCGGTCCTGCGCCTGGACCGCAACGAGGCAGCGGGGCCGGGCGGTGTCGTCGAACGTGTCCAGTACCGCTCCAAGACCACCAACGTGAAGCCGCCCCCGTGGAGTGGTGAGAAGGTCTCCGACCGGCCGACCGTCCGCGAGCTGCCCTGGTGGTCCGTGTCCACGGCAGCGAAGGACGCGAAGGACGCCAAGGCCGGGAACGAAGGGGGTGCCGAGTGAACGGCATCGCCCTCTCGGTCTCCCGCGGCATCGCCCGCGTCACCGGCGCCGCGCTCGGCCCGTACCAGACCGCCGTGGTCCGCATCGGCGTCAGCGCCACCTGGCTGCTCTTCCTGCTGCGCGAACTGCCCCACCGCAGCGAGCTGTACGGCCCGGACGGGCCCTGGGGCCACGACCTCGCCGAGCAACTGATCTCGGACAACGGCGCCTTCACCGCGCTGATCTGGTCGGACGGGCGGACCTGGTTCGAGATCGTCTACGCGCTGGCCGTCCTGAGCAGCGTGCTGCTCCTGCTGGGCTGGCGCACCCGGACCATGTCCGTGCTGTTCATGGTCGGTGTGCTCTCGCTGCAGAACCGCAGCGTCTTCATGGGCGACGGCGGCGACAACGTCCTGCACCTGATGAGCATCTACCTGGTCCTTACGCGGTGCGCCCAGGTGTGGTCGCTGGACGCGCGCAGGGCGCGGCGCGAGGCCGCGGCACGCGCGCGTGGTGAGCGGGTCGTGGACCGGGTCGGGCCGGTGCTGTGGTGCGTGTCCGGGTTCGTGCTGCTCACCGTGACGCTGGCGGGCGGTCTCGACGGCGACTGGTTCATCCCGGCGCTGCTGTGGGCCGTGTGGGTCTCGCTGGGCCTGTGGTGGGCCGTCGGGCGTGGCGCGGAGGGCGGCGAGCCGCGGATCCTGCTGGACGTGGTCACCAACATCGTGCACAACGGCGCGCTGGTCGTGATCATGGCCGAGGCCTGTCTGATCTACGCGACCGCCGGCTGGTACAAGATCCAGGGTTCGCGCTGGCAGGACGGCACGGCCGTCTACTACCCGCTGCACCTGGACTACTTCTCGCCCTGGCCCGCGCTCTCCGACGCGCTGGCCGCCAACGGCACGATGGTCATGCTCATCACGTACGGCACGGTCGCCGTGCAGGTCGCCTTCCCGTTCACGCTGTTCAACCGGCGGGTCAAGAACGTGCTGCTGGCCGCGATGATGATCGAGCACGCGGTGATCGCCGTGACGCTCGGGCTGCCGTTCTTCTCGCTGGCGATGATCGCCGCCGACGCGGTCTTCCTGCCGACCTCGTTCCTGCGCCGCCTGGGCGGCTGGGCGGCACGCGCGCGTGGCCGGCTGTCGGGCCGGCTGCCGTCGAAGGCGCTGAGGGCCGGCCCCGGGGGCGCTCGTACGGCGGTGGTGCCCGGACCCCGGGCGCAGGAGGAGAAGCAGGAGGGAAAGCAGAAGGGGGAGCAGGAGGGAACGGGGGCCGGTGCGGTGGGTGAGAACGATCCCGAGGACACGCACGTAGGCTTCCGGGCATGACCGCCCCCGGCCCCGGCCCCGACCCCGCCCCCGGCCTCGAACCGCCGGGCGCCTGGCGCCGGCACGCCGGCCGGTGTGTGCTGCTGGACGGCTTCCACGCCCTCAAGCACGCACTGCGCTTCGGCGCCGAGGTCCCGGTCGCGGTCACCAGCGACCGCGCGGGGGCCCTGGCCCTCGCCGACGAACTGGCGCCCGACGTGCGCGAGGCCCTGGAGGGGCTGCTGGCCGAGGTGTCGCACGAGGCGTACGCGTCGCTCGTCGCGCGGCCGCACCCCACCGCGGTGGCCGCCCTGGCCGTACGTCCGTCGCGGGCGGCCGGCCTGGAGGCGCTGGCGCACCTGCCCCGCCGTACCCCCGTCGTGGTCCTGGACCGGCCGCGCAACCTCGGCAACGCGGGGGCGGTGATCCGGCTGGCCGCCGGTTTCGGCGCGACCGGCGTGGTCACCACGGGCACGCTCGACCCCTGGCACCCCACGGTGGTGCGCGGGGGCGCCGGGCTGCACTTTGCGACGGTCGTGGAGCGGCTGGAGGTGGCGGAGCTGCCGCCGGGCCCGGTGTTCGCGCTGGACCCGAAGGGTGAGGACATCCGGGGGGTGAAGCTGCCGGACGACGCGCTGCTCGCGTTCGGCTCCGAGCGCGGCGGGCTCTCGGGTGAGCTGCGCGCGCGTGCCGATCAGCTCGTGGCGCTGCCGATGCGCCCCCAGGTCTCCAGCTACAACCTCGCGACCAGTGTGGCCATGACGCTGTACCACTGGAGCGCCACCGGGGACGCACCGCACGACCCTCAGCGCTCTCTTTAGGGCTCTCCTCGGCGCTCCTCTTAGCGCCTTGGCGCCGCTGTCTCAGGCCGGCCGGCGGACCTCCACCACCCGGAAGCGGCCCGCGACGAACGCGCCGTCGCACAGGGCCGCGTTGGCCGCCGGGTTGCCGCCCGAGCCGTGGAAGTCGGAGAAGGCGGCGGTCTGGTTGACGTACACACCGCCGGTGAGGTTGAGGGAGAGCTGGGCGGCCTCCTCGAGGCAGGCCTCCCGCACGGACTGTTCGACCTCGGCGTCGGTCGTGTACGCGCCCACCGTCATCGCGCCCTTCTCGCGGATGCTGTGCCGCAGCAGGTCCACGGCGTGGGCGGCGGAGTCGACGGCGACGGCGAAGGAGACGGGGCCGAAGCACTCGCTGGTGTAGGCGGCCTCGTCGTCGGGCTTGGCGCCGTCCAGTTTGACGATCACCGGGGTGCGCACGACGGCGTCCGGGAATTCCGGGTGGGCGATTTCGCGGGAGGCCAGGGCGACCTCGCCGAGTCCGGCGGCGGCCTCCAGGCGTGCCTTGACGTCCGGGTTGACGATCGCGCCGAGCAGGGCGTTCGCGCGGGCGTCGTCGCCGAGGAGGCCGTCGACGGCGCGGGCCAGGTCGGCGGTCACCTCGTCGTAGGTCCTGTCGCCCTGGTCGGTGCGGATGCCTTCGCGGGGGATCAGCAGGTTCTGCGGGGTGGTGCACATCTGGCCGCTGTAGAGGGACAGCGAGAAGGCCAGGTTGGCGAGCATCCCCTTGTAGTCGTCGGTGGACTCCACGATCACCGTGTTGACGCCGGCCTTCTCGGTGAAGACCTGGGCCTGGCGGGCGTTGGCCTCGAGCCAGTCGCCGAAGGCGGTGGAGCCGGTGTAGTCGATGATCCGGATCTCGGGGCGGGTCGCCAGGGTCTTGGCGATGCCCTCGCCGGGGCGTTCGGCGGCCAGCGCGACGAGGTTCGGGTCGAAGCCGGCCTCGGTGAGGACGTCGCGGGCGACCTGGACGGTCAGGGCGAGCGGCAGCACCGCGCGCGGGTGGGGCTTGACCAGGACCGCGTTGCCGGTGGCGAGGGAGGCGAACAGGCCCGGATAGCCGTTCCAGGTGGGGAAGGTGTTGCAGCCGATGACGAGGCCGATGCCGCGCGGGACCGGCGTGAACTGCTTGGTGAGCGCGAGCGGGTCGCGCTTGCCCTGCGGCTTGGTCCACTCCGCCGTGTCGGGGGTGCGGGCCTGCTCCACGTAGGCGTAGGCCACGGCCTCCATGCCGCGGTCCTGGGCGTGCGGGCCGCCCGCCTGGAAGGCCATCATGAAGGCCTGTCCGGAGGTGTGCATGACCGCCTGGGCGAATTCCATCGTCCGGTCGGCGATCCGCCCGAGGATCTCCAGGCAGACCATGGCGCGCAGCTCCGCGCCCGCGTCCCGCCAGGCCCGCTGGCCGGCCTTCATGGCGGGCAGCAGCACGTCGAGGTCCGCGTGCGGGTACTCGACGCCCAGCTCGACGCCGTACGGGGAGACCTCGCCGCCGACCCAGCCGTCGGTGCCGGGCTGGCCGAGGTCGAGGCGGGTGCCGGACAGGGCGTCGAGGGCGGCCTTGCCCGCCGCCGTGTCCAGGCTGCCGTTGTCCCCGTAGGCCTTGGGGTGCTCGGGGTGGGGGGACCAGTACGCGCGCGTGCGGATCGTCTCCAGCGCCAGGTCCAGGGTCGGCCGGTGCTGGGCGATCAGCTTGTGTGCGGTGAGTTCGGCGGCCATGCGGGACCAACTCCTCGTCTCACGAGCTCTCCGTCGAGTCGTGACCTGGGGGAAACCTGGGCAGAAACAGGCGGACACGGCTAGAGTAACCGAACGATCGGTCGGGACAAGGGGGACCGCCGCATCTGTGGAAAACCCCGTGCGGGAGGATCGCGCACATGACAGCACTCGACCTCAGCAGCCCCGTGGCCGTCGTCGGCACCGGCACCATGGGCCAGGGCATCGCCCAGGTGGCGCTGGTCGCGGGCCATCCCGTACGGCTGTACGACGCCGCCCCGGGGCGGGCCCGGGAGGCGGCCGACGCGATCGGCGCCCGGCTCGACCGGCTCGTCGAGAAGGAACGGCTGACCGGCACCGAACGGGACGCCGCCCGCGCCCGGCTCAGGCCCGCCGAGACCCTCGCCGGCCTCGCCGACTGCGCGCTGGTCGCCGAGGCGGTCGTGGAGCGGCTGGACGTGAAGCAGGAGCTGTTCCGCGCGCTGGAGGACGTCGTCGGCGACGACTGCCTGCTCGCCACCAACACCTCCTCCCTCTCCGTCACCGCCGTCGGCGGCGCGCTGCGCGACCCCGGCCGCTTCGTCGGCCTGCACTTCTTCAACCCGGCGCCGCTGCTGCCGCTGGTGGAGGTCGTCTCCGGCTTCGCGACCGACGTCACGTCGGCCACGCGCGCGTACGAGACGGCCCGGGCCTGGGGCAAGACCCCGGTCGCCTGCGCCGACACCCCCGGCTTCATCGTCAACCGCATCGCCCGGCCCTTCTACGCCGAGGCCCTCGCCGTCCACGAGGACCAGGGCGCGGACGCGGCCACCATCGACGCCGTGCTGCGCGAGTCGGGCGGCTTCAAGATGGGCGCCTTCGAGCTGACCGACCTCATCGGGCAGGACGTCAACGAGTCCGTCACGCACTCCGTGTGGCAGGCGTTCTTCCAGGACGTGCGCTTCACGCCGTCGCTGGCCCAGCGCCGCCTGGTCGAGTCGGGCCGGCTCGGCCGCAAGAGCGGGCAGGGCTGGTACGACTACCGGCAGGGCGCCGAGCGTCCCGAGCCGCACACCGCCGACCCCGTCGAGCCGCCCGCGTACGTCGTCGCCGAGGGTGATCTGGGCCCGGCGGCGGAACTGCTCGCGCTGATCCGCGAGGCGGGCATCGAGGTCCGTGCGGAGGGCGAGGACAACGGCACCCGGCTGGTCCTGCCCGGCGGCGGACAGCTCGTGCTCGCCGACGGCCGGACCTCGGTGGAGTTCCGGGACGTCGTCTACTTCGACCTTGCGCTCGACTACCGGCGCGCCGCCCGCCTGGCCCTGTCCGCCTCGCAGTTCACCTCGCCGCGGACGGTCGCCCAGGCCACCGGCCTGTTCCAGGCGCTCGGCAAGAAGGTCAGCGTCATCGGCGACGTTCCGGGGATGATCGTCGCCCGTACGGTGGCGCGGCTCATCGACCTGGCGGTGGAGGTGGTCGCCAAGGGGGTGGCCACCGCGGAGGACGTCGACACGGCGATGCGCCTAGGTGTCAACTACCCGCTGGGTCCCCTGGAGTGGAGCCGCCGGCTCGGCGGGGAATGGGCCTGCGCGGTCCTCGACAACCTGCACGAGTGCGCGCCCTCGGGCCGGTACGCGCCGTCCCTGGCGCTCTACCGCCACGCGTACGCCGCCGACAAGCAGGAGGGCACCCCCTCATGACCACCGCCAGGCGCGACACGTACACGCCCGAGACGCTGCTGACCGTCGCCGTGCAGGTCTTCATCGAGCGCGGTTACGACGGTACGTCCATGGAGCACCTGTCCAAGGCGGCGGGGATCTCCAAGTCGTCGATCTACCACCACGTCACGGGCAAGGAGGAGCTGCTGCGCCGGGCCGTGAGCCGCGCCCTGGACGAGCTCTTCGGGATCCTGGACGAGGAGCACGCGCGCGTGGGGTCCGCCGCCGGGCGGCTGGAGTACGTCGTGCGGCGCATGGTCGAGGTGCTCATGGCCGAGCTGCCCTACGTGACGCTGCTGCTGCGGGTGCGCGGCAACACCGACACCGAGCGGTGGGCGCTGGAGCGGCGGCGCGAGTTCGACCACCGGGTCGCCGCGCTGCTGAAGGACGCGGCGGCCGAGGGGGACGTGCGTGCGGACGTGGAGGTGCGGCTCGCGACGCGCCTGGTCTTCGGCATGATCAACTCGATTGTCGAGTGGTACCGCCCGGACGGCCCCGACGGCCGGAGCGCGACGGGTCAGCGCGAGGTGGTCGACGCGGTGGCGCGGCTGGTGTTCGGCGGACTGCGCAAGGCGTCCTGAGCCGCTCCCGGAGCTCTGCGGGCGGTCGGCTCTGCGGGCGGTCAGCTCTGTGGTCGTCGGTCGGCTCTGTGGTCGGTCAGCTCTGCGGTTCCAGGTCCTCGGTCTCGAACACCAGCAGGGTGCGGGTGCTGAGCACCTCCGGGATGGCCTGGAGGCGGGTGAGTACCAGTTCGCGCAGGGCCCGGTTGTCCGGGGTGTGCACCAGCAGCAGGACGTCGAAGTCGCCGCCCACCAGGGCGATGTGCGAGGCCCCGGGAAGCTGCCGCAACTGCGCGCGGACGGTGCGCCAGGTGTTCTGGACGATCTTCAGGGTGATGTACGCCGAGGTGCCGTGCCCCGCGCGTTCGTGGTCGACGCGGGCGCCGAAACCGCGGATCACGCCGTCCTCGACGAGCCGGTTGATGCGGGCGTAGGCGTTCGCGCGCGAGACGTGCACCCGCTCCGCGACCGACCGTATGGAGGCGCGGCCGTCCGCCTGGAGCATGCGCAGGATGTCCTGATCGATGGCGTCCAGCGGGCGCGCGGGCGGCGGGGTGCCGGCGTCGTCCGGGGTGCCGGCTTCCTCCGGGCGTTCGGCCATTTGTTCAGATGCCATGTCCCCCCGCCTTCTTACGATGGACGTACTGCATCCATCTCAGGCTGTGGAGAACCGTTTGTCCACAGCCTGGGGCCGCCTGTAGCCAAAATGTGCCGACGACCGAACAATCGGTAGGTGGGGCCCGTCACACCCGTGGCGAGCCCGAAGCCACTCCCACGAGGAGGTGCCGTCATGACGGTCATGGAGCAGCGGGGCGCGTACCGGCCCACACCGCCGCCCGCCTGGCAGCCCCGTACCGACCCCGCGCCGCTGCTGCCCGAAGCGGAGCCGTACCGCGTCCTCGGCACGAAGGCCGCGGACCGCGCCGACGCCGATCTGCTGCGCACGCTGTACGCCCGGCTGGTGCGCGGCCGGCGGTACAACGCGCAGGCCACGGCGCTGACCAAGCAGGGCCGGCTGGCCGTCTACCCGTCCAGCACCGGCCAGGAGGCGTGCGAGATCGCCGCCGCGCTGGCCCTCGAAGAACGGGACTGGCTCTTCCCCAGCTACCGGGACACCCTCGCCGTCGTCGCCCGCGGCGTCGACCCCGTCGAGGCCCTCACCCTGCTGCGCGGCGACTGGCACACCGGCTACGACCCCTACGCGCACCGGGTCGCCCCGCTGTCCACGCCGCTCGCCACCCAGTTGCCGCACGCCGTCGGCCTCGCGCACGCCGCCCGCCTCAAGGGCGACGACGTGGTCGCGCTGGCCATGGTCGGCGACGGCGGCACCAGCGAGGGCGACTTCCACGAGGCGCTGAACTTCGCCGCCGTCTGGCAGGCACCGGTCGTCTTCCTCGTGCAGAACAACGGCTTCGCGATCTCCGTGCCGCTCGCCAAGCAGACCGCCGCCCCGTCGCTGGCCCACAAGGCCGTCGGCTACGGGATGCCGGGCCGCCTGGTCGACGGCAACGACGCCGTCGCCGTGCACGAGGTCCTGTCCGACGCCGTACGGCACGCGCGCGCGGGCGGCGGTCCCACGCTGGTGGAGGCGGTGACGTACCGCGTCGAGGCGCACACCAACGCCGACGACGCCACGCGCTACCGCGGCGACGCCGAGGTGGAGGCCTGGCGCCGGCACGATCCGGTCGAGCTGCTGGAGCGGGAGCTGACCGAGCGCGGTCTGCTGGACGAGGACGGCATCGGCGCCGCCCGCGAGGAGGCCGAGACGATGGCCGCCGACCTGCGCGCCCGCATGAACCAGGACCCGGAGCTGGACCCGCTGGACCTGTTCGCCCACGTCTACGCCGAGCCCACCCCGCAACTGCGGGAGCAGCGGGACGGGCTGGTCGCGGAGCTGGCGGCGGAGTCCGAGGCCGTGGGAGGGTCCGGGGCCGTGGGAGGGTCCGGGGCCGAGGGCGAGTCCGGGTCCGGGTCCGGGTCCGGGTTCGGGTCCGGGTCGGAAGGGATGCGTCGATGACCACCGTCGCCGTCAAACCGGCCACCATGGCGCAGGCCCTCACCCGCGCGCTGCGCGACGCCATGGCCGCCGACCCGGCCGTGCACGTCCTGGGCGAGGACGTGGGCACCCTCGGCGGCGTCTTCCGGGTCACCGACGGGCTCGCGGCCGAGTTCGGCGAGGACCGCTGCACGGACACCCCGCTCGCCGAGGCCGGCATCCTCGGCACGGCCATCGGCATGGCGATGTACGGGCTGCGGCCGGTCGTCGAGATGCAGTTCGACGCCTTCGCCTATCCGGCGTTCGAGCAGGTCGTCAGCCATGTCACCAAGATGCGCAACCGCACGCGCGGAAGGATGCCCCTGCCGCTGACCATCCGCATCCCCTACGGCGGCGGCATCGGCGGTGTCGAGCACCACAGCGATTCGTCCGAGGCGTACTACATGGCGACTCCGGGGCTCCATGTCGTCACGCCCGCGACGGTCGCCGACGCCTACGGGCTGCTGCGCGCGTCCATCGCCTCCGACGACCCGGTGGTCTTCCTCGAACCCAAGCGGCTGTACTGGTCGAAGGACACCTGGAACCCCGAGGAGCCGGCGCCCGTTGAACCGGTGGGCCGCGCGGTGGTGCGGCGCTCCGGCCGGAGCGCCACGCTCATCACGTACGGGCCGTCGCTGGCCGTCTGCATGGAGGCGGCCGAGGCGGCCCGGGCCGAGGGCTGGGACCTCGAAGTCGTCGATCTGCGCTCCCTGGTGCCGTTCGACGACGAGACGGTGTGCGCTTCGGTGCGGCGGACGGGACGCGCGGTCGTCGTCCACGAGTCGGGTTCCTTCGGGGGCCCGGGCGGGGAGATCGCGGCCCGGGTCACGGAGCGCTGCTTCCACCACCTGGAGGCGCCGGTGCTGCGTGTGGCCGGGTTCGACATCCCGTATCCGCCGCCGATGCTGGAGCGTCACCACCTGCCCGGTGTGGACCGGATCCTGGACGCCGTGGGGCGCCTGCAGTGGGAGGCCGAAAGCTGATGGCACACGCTTCTGATGGGCACATCCTGGAGTTCAAACTCCCCGACCTCGGTGAGGGGCTCACCGAGGCGGAGATCGTGCGCTGGATGGTCGAGGTCGGTGAGGTCGTCGCCGTCGACCAGCCGGTCGTCGAGGTCGAGACGGCCAAGGCGATGGTCGAGGTGCCCTGCCCGTATGGCGGCGTGGTCACCGCCCGCTTCGGCGAGGAGGGCGCGGAGCTGCCCGTCGGGGCGCCGCTGCTGACCGTGGCGGTGGGCGAGGACGCCCACGCCCCGGCGCGGGAGCCGGACACCGGCGGCGCCGCCGCCCGGGAGACGACGCCGGCCGCGGAGCCGAAGGCGGAGGGTTCCGGCAACGTCCTGGTCGGCTACGGCACCTCCGAGGCACCCGCGCGCCGCCGTCGGGTACGGCCCGGCGAGCGGGTGTCCGTGGCGGCCTCCGGCCGGGCCAACGGCCAGGTCCGTACCGCCGAGCCGGCGGACGGCCCGGTCCCCGTCATCTCCCCGCTGGTGCGCAGGCTCGCCCGGCAGAACGACCTGGACCTGCGCGAGCTGACCGGCTCCGGACCGGACGGGCTGATCCTGCGGGCGGACGTGGAGTACGCGCTGCGGGCCGCCGCCGCCCAGGGCGGCCGTACGGCGGCCCAGCAGGGCGGGACGAGCCAGGTGCCGTCCGCCGCGTTCCCCGCGTCCCCCGTGTCCCCCGCCTCGGGCTCCGACGGTATCCGTACCCCTCTCAAGGGCGTCCGGGGCGCCGTCGCCGACAAGCTCTCCCGCAGCCGCCGCGAGATTCCGGACGCGACCTGCTGGGTGGACGCCGACGCGACCGAACTGATGCGGGCGCGCACCGCCATGAACGCCGCCGGCGGGCCGAAGATCTCCCTGGTCGCCCTGCTGGCCCGGATCTGCACGGCCGCCCTGGCCCGCTTCCCGGAGCTGAACTCCACGGTCGACACGGAGGCCCGGGAGATCGTCCGGCTCGACCGGGTCCACCTCGGCTTCGCCGCCCAGACGGACCGGGGCCTGGTCGTGCCGGTCGTCCGGGACGCGCACGCGCGCGTCGCCGAGGGGCTGACCGAGGAGTTCGCCCGGCTGACCGAGGCGGCCCGCGCGGGCCGGCTGACGCCCGGTGAACTGACCGGCGGCACCTTCACGCTGAACAACTACGGCGTGTTCGGCGTCGACGGCTCCACGCCGATCATCAACCACCCCGAGGCGGCGATGCTCGGCGTCGGCCGCATCGTCCCCAAGCCGTGGGTGCACGAGGGCGAGTTGGCGGTGCGCCAGGTCGTGCAACTGTCGCTCACCTTCGACCACCGGGTGTGCGACGGCGGCACGGCGGGCGGTTTCCTGCGGTACGTGGCGGACTGCGTGGAACAGCCGGCGGTGCTGCTGCGAACCCTGTGACAGGAGTGACGGCGCGTACCGGGTGACGGCGCGTCCGCACAGACTCCGCACACACTCCGATCGCGCGGGCTCCCCCGCGTTCCCTGTGATCGCTCCGGGCCGCATACTCGGGGGGTGACCGCGAGCGAGCCCACCGGCACCCCCGGCGCCGACACCGACCCCGAGCCGGGTCCCGTTCCCGAGCCGGGTCCCGTCCCTGCCGGGTACGACGCCGTCGTGCTCGCCGGCGGGGCCGCCCGGCGGCTCGGGGGCGCGGACAAACCCGGCCTGCGGGTGGGCGGCCGCGCGCTCCTCGACCGGGTGCTCGCCGCCTGCGCCGGAGCGCTGAGCACCGTCGTCGTCGCCGATCCCCGGCCCACCGCGCGTCCGGTGACCTGGGTGCGCGAGGACCCGCCCGGCGGCGGCCCGCTCGCCGCTCTCGACGCCGGACTGCGGCACACCACGGCGGAGTACGTCCTGGTGCTCTCCGCCGACCTGCCCTTCCTCGCCGGGCCTGCCGTCCGGCGGCTGCTGTCGGCGCTCGCCGCGGGCGACGCGGACGGCGTGCTGCTGACCGACGCCGACGGCCGTGACCAGCCCCTCGTCGCCGCCTATCGCGCGCCCGCGCTGCGCCGCGAACTGGCCGCGCTCACCCGGGACCGAGCAGAGCGGGCGGACCCGGCCGACCCCACCGGCCCCACCGGCCCCACCGGCCGCACTGGCCTCACAGGGCTGCCGCTGCGCCGCCTGACCGGCGCCCTCCGCCTCACTCGCGTCCCCGACGCCGTCGCCTCCTTCGACTGCGACACCTGGGACGACCTCGCCATCGCAAGGGCACGCATCAGGGAGCATGGGCACGTGTTGGATGAATGGATTTCCGCAGCCAAGGACGAGTTGGGCATCGACCTGGACGTCGACACCGGCGTTCTGCTCGATCTCGCGCGCGACGCCGCCCACGGGGTGGCCAGGCCCGCAGCCCCGCTGACCACCTTCCTCGTCGGCTATGCGGCCGGGCGGGCCGGGGGAGGTCCCGAGGCCGTCGCCGAGACCGCCCGCAAGGCCACGGCCCTCGCCCTGCGCTGGGCTCAGGAGGCCGCCGACGCCGCACCCGCCTCCGCGAAGGGCGAGCCCGACGCGGCCCCCGACGCCACCCCCGACACCCGCCCGGACGCGTGATGACCTCCCCCGGCACGCGGGCCGACGAGGAAGCGGAAGACCTCGACGTCGAGGAGGCACTCGCCCTCGTGCAGGAGAAGCCCGGCCCTCCCCACGGCGACCCCGGTCACGCCACGCACCGCGGCGACCATGGCCACCACGCCCACCGCGGCGCTCCGCACAAGCCGACGGACCCCCACCACCGCGCGACCCCCTGGCCCGAGGCCCGGACGACCGCCGAGCGCGCCGCCCGCACCGCCGCCCGTGCCACCCGCCGCACGCCGGTCTCCGTGCCCCTCGACGCGGCCCTCGGCCTCACCCTGGCCGCGCCGCTGGCCGCCCTCACCGACCTGCCCTCCTTCGACACCTCCGCGATGGACGGCTGGGCCGTCGCCGGTCCCGGCCCCTGGACGGTGCGCGACGAGGGCGTCCTGGCCGGGCACGCGGAACCCGCGCCGCTCACCGACGGCGAGGCCGTCCGCATCGCCACCGGCGCCCGTGTCCCCCTCGAGGCCACCGCCGTACTGCGCACCGAGCACGGCCGCACCGGTGAACGCGGCCGCCTGCACCCCACCCGCGAGGTCGTCCACGGCCAGGACATCCGCCCGCGTGGTCAGGAGTGCCGCAGCGGCGACCAGTTGCTGCCCATCGGCACCCTCGCGACCCCGGCCGTACTGGGCCTTGCGGCGGCCGCCGGATACGACACCCTCACCGCGGTCCCCCGCCCCCGTGTCGACGTCCTCGTCCTCGGCGACGAGCTGCTCACCGAGGGGCTCCCGCACGACGGCCTCATCCGGGACGCGCTCGGCCCGATGCTGCCGCCGTGGTTGCGGGCCCTGGGTGCCGAGGTCCGCGCCGTCCGCCGGATCGGCGACGATGCCAAGGCCCTGCACCGTGCCGTCACGACCTCCGACGCCGACCTGATCGTCACGACCGGCGGCACCGCCGCGGGACCCGTCGACCACGTCCACCCGATCCTGCGCCGCATCGGCGCCGACCTCCTCGTGGACGGCGTCAAGGCACGCCCCGGCCACCCCATGCTGCTCGCCCGAGTCAAAGACGACCAGCACCTCGTCGGGCTGCCCGGCAACCCCCTCGCCGCCGTATCCGGACTGCTCACCCTCGCCGAGCCGCTGCTGCGCACCCTCGCAGCCCGCCCGGCACCCGAGCCGTACACGCTGTCGCTGCGGGACGCGGTGCACGGGCACCCGTACGACACCCGGCTCGTGCCCGTCGTACTGCGCGGCGACGGTGCCGTGCCGCTGCGCTACAACGGTCCGGCGATGCTGCGCGGCATCGCCGCCGCCGACGCACTGGCCGTCGTACCCCCCGGCGGCGCGCGGTCCGGACAGGAGGTCGAGTTGCTCGACCTGCCCTGGGCGACCGGCGGAATCGGAGTGTGTTTCACGTGAAACTTCCGGGCCAGGACGCGATCGCCCGCCAGGCGGACGAGCACCTCGTGACCCACCGGGTGAAACTCCCCAGGAAGCTGGTGGAGCACCCGTTTCGTCAGGTGGCCAAGCGGCTGTCCATCGCCCTGCTGGTCCTCGTGGTGACAGCCTTCATCGTGTACGTCGACCACGACGGCTACACCGACAACTCCGACGGCTCCGTAGACCTCCTCGACTCCTTCTACTACGCCACCGTCACCCTCTCCACCACCGGATACGGCGACATCACGCCCGTCGGTGACGCCGCCCGGCTGACCAACATCTTGGTCGTCACGCCCCTGCGCGTGCTGTTCCTGATCATCCTGGTCGGCACCACGCTGGAAGCCCTCACCGAGCGCACTCGGGAGGAGTGGCGCCTGAACCGCTGGAGGTCCGCCTTGCGCGATCACACCGTCGTCGTCGGCTTCGGAACCAAGGGGCGGTCGGCGATCCAGACCGTCTGCGCGACCGGGCTGCGCAAGGAGCAGGTGGTCGTGGTCGACCCCAGCGGAAAGGCCATCGAGGCCGCCACGGCCCACGGCTACGCGGGCGTGGTCGGTGACGCGACGCGCAGCGACGTGCTCAACCGGGCCGAGGCGTTCCGGGCGAAGCAGATCATCATCGCCACCCAGCGCGACGACACCGCCGTGCTGGTCACGCTGACGGCCCGGCAGCTCAACCGTGGCGCGAAGATCGTGGTCGCGGTCCGCGAGGAGGAGAACGCGCCGCTGCTGAAGCAGTCCGGCGCCGACGCCGTGATCACCAGTGCCAGCGCCGCCGGCCGGCTGCTCGGGCTTTCCGTGCTCAGCCCCGCCGCCGGCATGGTCATGGAGGACCTCATCAGCCAGGGCAGCGGACTCGACCTCATCGAGCGGCCCGTCATAAAGGCCGAGGTGGGCAAGAACCCGCGCGAGATGGAAGATCTGGTGGTGAGCGTGCTGCGCGGGCACCGGGTCCTGGGCTACGACGACGCGGCCGTCGGCGGGCTGGAGCTGACGGACCGCCTGATCACGATCGTCCGGGCGACGCCGGCCACCCACGTGGCTCCCGACAGCCGCCCGCTGCCCCGCGACTGAGGCGGCGCCGATCGCTTCTCGTCGTTCGCCACCGGAAATCACTCGCAGTATCGGGGTTTCGGCCCGGTGGCGAAGCGCATCTTGTGACTGCGGCGCGATGGTGTTCCGGTGGAGTCGAGCGCCGCTGTCTCCAGCGGGGGTGAGGTGGGGAACGGGTGTTCCGGGTTACGGCTGCGGTGGCCTGTTTGTACGGTCTTCGTATGCAGCTTCGGTACGCGTTTCGGGTGTACCCGGATGCCGGTCAGCGCATCGCGTTGGCGAGGGCATTCGGGTGTGCCCGAGTCGTGTTCAACGACGCGGTCCGTGCCCGTGAGGGGGCCCGCAAGGCGGGTCGGCCGTTCCCGACAGTGGCGGAGCTGTCGCGGAAGCTGATCACCGAGGCGAAGCGGACGGCCGAGCGGTCCTGGCTGGGCGAGGTGTCCGCGGTGGTGCTCCAGCAGTCGCTGCGGGACGCCGAGGCCGCGTACCGCGCCTTCTTCGCCTCCCTCAAGGGCATCCGCATGGGACCGAAGGTGCGTGAGCCCCGTTTCAAGTCGCGCAAGGATGCGCGGCAGTCGGTGCGGTATACCGCCAACGCGCGCTGGAGCATCACCGATGGAGGCCGCCTGTGCCTGCCGAAGATCGGCGCGGTGAAGGTGAAGTGGTCCCGCACCCTGCCCTCCACGCCGTCGTCCGTCACTGTGATCAAGGACGCGGCCGGAAGGTATTTCGCCTCCTTCGTCGTCGACACCGACCCCGCCGTCGACGGGGCTCGGATGCCCACAACCGACCGCACCGTCGGCATCGATCTCGGCCTCACTCACTTTGCCGTCTTGTCCGACGGCACGAAGATCGGCTCTCCGCGTTTCCTTCGGCGTGCGGAGAAGAAGCTGAAGAAGGCCCAGCGGGAGCTGTCCCAGAAACAGAAGGGATCGAAGAACCGCGACAAGGCCCGTCTGAAGGTCGCCCGTGCCCATGCGAAGGTCGCCGACGCGCGCCGCGAGTTCCACCACCAGCTTTCCACGCGGCTGATCTCCGAGAACCAAGGGATCGCCGTGGAAGACCTGTCGGTGGCGGGACTGGCGCGTACCCGGCTGGCCAAGTCCGTGCACGACGCCGGATGGTCCTCCTTCGTGGGCATGCTGAAGTACAAGGCGGAGCGGTACGGCCGCGCCCTGGTCACGATCGGCCGGTTCGAACCAACCTCTCAGACCTGCTCCAGCTGCGGCGTCAAGGACGGGCCCAAACCCCTCAACGTGCGGGAATGGACCTGCTCCACCTGCGGCGCCGTCCATGACCGGGACCACAACGCCGCGATCAACGTCAGACAGGCCGCCGGACTGGCGGCATCGGCCTGCGGAGCGCCGGTAAGACCGGGAGCGATCCCGGCGCAGCGCGAAGAAACAGGAAGCCACGGATTCCCGACCGATGCCCGTGCCGCGTAGCGGCACAGAACTCGGCCGGGAAGGCCAGAATCTTCGGACTTCAGCCCGAAGAGCAAGTCAATTGCGGTTGTAGAGCCCCCGCGCGCGCCGCCCGCCCGCATTGTGAGACGTGTGCGTACTCATGCCGGTGTTCCTTTCGCGTTCTTGGGCTACCCATGGGGAGACCTTTACCGTCGCGCAAACTCATCGCCGGCGCACAGGGATTTTCCGGCGGGGGGACACCGCGGGCACAGGAGTAGCGTCGCCCTCATGCATGCGATCACGATTTCCGAACCCGGAGGCCCCGAGGCGCTGGTGTGGGCCGAGGTCCCCGATCCGGTGCCCGGCGAGGGCGAGGTCCTGGTCGAGGTGACGGCGGGAGCCGTCAACCGCGCCGACATCATGCAGCGCCAGGGCTTCTACGATCCCCCGCCCGGCGCTTCCCCGTATCCGGGCCTGGAGTGCTCCGGGCGCGTGAGCGAGCTGGGTCCCGGCGTGTCCGGCTGGGCCGTCGGCGACGAGGTGTGCGCGCTGCTCGCGGGCGGCGGCTACGCCGAGAAGGTCGTCGTCCCGGCCGGCCAGCTACTGCCGGTGCCGCAGGGCGTGGAGCTGAAGTGGGCGGCGGCGCTGCCCGAGGTGGTCTGCACCGTCTGGTCGAACGTCTTCATGGTCGCGCACCTGCGCCCCGGGGAGACGCTGCTCGTGCACGGCGGCTCCAGCGGCATCGGCACCATGGCGATCCAGCTCGCCAAGGCCGTGGGCGCGAAGGTCGCGGTGACGGCGGGCACCAAGGAGAAGCTGGAACGCTGCGCCGAGCTGGGCGCGGACATCCTGATCAACTACCGGGAGCAGGACTTCGTCGCCGAGGTGAAGGACGCGACGGGCGGTGCGGGCGCCGACGTCATCCTCGACAACATGGGCGCCAAGTACCTCGACCGCAACGTCCGGGCCCTCGCCGTGAACGGCCGGCTCGCGATCATCGGCATGCAGGGCGGCCGGAAGGGCGAACTGGACATCGGCACCCTCCTCGCCAAGCGCGCCGCCGTGAGCGCGACCTCGCTGCGCGCCCGCCCGCTGGAGGAGAAGGCGGCCATCGTGGCGGCCGTACGGGAGCACGTCTGGCCGCTGTTCCCCGGGGGCCACGTCCGCCCGGTCGTCGACCGCGAACTCCCGATGAGCGACGCCGGTGACGGTCACCGGGTCGTGGAGGAGAGCGGGCACATCGGCAAGGTGCTGCTGGTCACCCCGTAGGGGCGGTCTACCCCCGGCGCAGGCGCAGACCCACGAGGGCCAGGGCCAGGCCGAGGCCGACGAGGACCAGGCCGCTGCCCAGAGGCAGGACCCGCAGTACGGGCTCGGTGGCCTCCTGGGTGTGCGCGCCGGTCTGCGGCTGGGACCGGGACGGGGAGGCCGAGGGCATCAGGGCTGCCGCGTCGGGCGGCACGGCGGTGGCCGGGTCCTGAGAGACACCCGCGTCGCTGTCGCCGTCGCCGTCCGTGCGGTGGGCGCCGTTCCTGTCCGTACCGTCCGGCTCTGTCCCCCGCTCCCGCTCCTCGGCGCGACCGGGCCGCTGCCTGCCCTCGCCCGGCAGGCTCCCCGCCCGGGAGGCTCCGGGGTCGGCCGTGGCGCCGGACGCCGACGGCGAGGGGGAGGGCGGGGGGGAACCGCGCGCCGCGCTGCCCGCCGGGCCGGATTCCGCGGCGGACCGGGAGGGGGACCCGGCGTCCGGGCGCTTGGGGCGTTCGTGGGCGTCGGGGCGCCCGGGGCGTTCTTGACCGCCCCGACCGTCGTGCTTGCCGGAGCCGTCCGCGTCGGCGGTCGCCCCCGGCACCGCAGCGTGGCCCGGCGCGGAGGGCGCCGGGGAGGGCGCCGCCCGCACCGCCGTGAACCCGGCGCCGTGAGCCGGCCCCGCCCCGTACGGCGACACCAGTGCGCCGACCCCCAGGGCCCCCACCAGGCCCGTCGCTCGCAGCGTGCGCAGCCATGGAGTCACGTCGGTGACCCCCTCCCGGTGCTAACCAGTCGCGTGAATCAACCAGATCAACCAGATCAACCAAACAACTAAATCGACCAAATCATCCAAATCGACGGAACAAGCCTCACACCACTCGGCGATACCGGCATTCCGGACCCCGCCGAACGAGGCGGGGACCGCTTGCGCGAAGGAGAGGGGGGCACCACCCGGTCGCCGTGCACGGGTGCGCGACAATGGCGGCATGGAGATGCCGAGGAACGACAGGTCGCCGGACAACCCCCAGATCCTGGTCGTTGGCCAGGACGGAATGGCGCTCAGCGGCGGCGGGGACGACGACTCCCGCGAGATTCCGGTGACCGAGCAGGTGGAGCAGCCTGCCAAGGTCATGCGGATCGGCAGCATGATCAAGCAGCTCCTTGAGGAGGTGCGGGTGGCGCCCCTGGACGAGGCGAGCCGGGTCCGGCTCAAGGAGATCCACGCCAGCTCGGTGAAGGAACTGGAGGACGGTCTCGCTCCGGAGCTGGTCGAGGAGCTGGAGCGGCTCTCTCTGCCCTTCACGGACGACGGCACCCCGACCGACGCCGAACTGCGGATCGCGCAGGCGCAGCTCGTCGGCTGGCTGGAAGGCCTGTTCCACGGCATCCAGACCACGCTGTTCGCCCAGCAGATGGCCGCGCGGGCCCAGCTCGAGCAGATGCGCCGCGCGCTGCCGCCGGGTGCCGGCGATCCGGACGGCGAGGAGCCCCCGCAGCCGGGCGGCCGCTCCGGCGGTCCCTACCTGTAGGAACGGCGTCCACACCCGTAGGAACCGGAACCGGAACCGGAACCGCGTCCACCGACATCGCGAAGGGCCCGGCAGCACTCGCACCCGCTGCCGGGCCCTTCGCCCGCTGTCACACGCTCACTCGGAGGCGGGGTTGCCCGTCGAGACCTTGAGCTGGATCTCCGGCATGTTCTCGGGGTCCACGTCGGTGCCGGCCGTCGGGAACTGGTCCCGGATCGAACCCTCGCCGTAGGTGTTCTCGTCGACCTTGACGACCTTCATCTGCCAGCCCGCGGCGTTGAAGCACTCCTTGACCGAGCCGATGTACTTGAACGTGAATTCCGGCACCTTGATCTTGTCGGGGTCGTTGTACGACTCCTCCGGCTCGGTGCACTCGTCCTTCTCGATCGTCTTCGTCTTGTCCGGCCCGCGGTAGCCCGCGGCCTTGGAGGGCGACGCGGACCCGGACGCGCTCGCGGAGCCGCCACCGCCGCCGGCCTCCGGGTCCTCGTCCCCGCCGCCGTTCATCAGCAGCGCGCCGATCAGCGCGCCGACGGCCACGACGGCGACCACGATCGAGCCGATGATCACCTGCTTGTTGTTCCGGCCGCCGCCCGAGGAGCCGGTGGCCGGGGCCGACGGCGTCAGGTTGTACGGCGGCGGCGTGGCCGCTCCCTGCTGCTGCCCGTACTGCGGCGGGGCCGGCGTCTGGTAGCCGGCCTGCTGCGGATAGCCGTACGCGGGCGAGTGCGCCGCCGGAGCCGGGGTGCCGTACGGGTTCTGGCCAGGGGTCGGCGTCGGCTGGTACGGCGTCTGGACGGGACCGGTGGGCGCCGGGGTGCCCTGGTCGACCGGCGGGAACACCGCGGAGCCGACGCCCGCGCCGCTCGACGTGCCCGCGCCCGGCACGATGCTCGGCGGGGCCGCCTGGAAGGAGGCCGCCACACGCAGGCACTCGTCCCGCATGGTCTCGGCGCTGGGGAAGCGTTCGTTCGGGTTCTTCTTCAGCGCGCGGGCCACCAGCGCGTCCACGGCCGGCGGCAGGGCGCGGTTGACCGAGGACGGAGCCACCGGCTCCTCCTGCACGTGTGCGTACGCGATCGCCAGCGGCGAGTCGGCTTCGAACGGCAGACGTCCGGTGACCAGTTGGAACAGCATGATGCCGACCGAGTACAGGTCGGAGCGGGCGTCCACGCCGCGGCCGAGGGCCTGTTCCGGCGAGAGGTACTGCGGGGTGCCGACGACCATGCCGGTCTGGGTCATCGACGTGACGCCGGACTGCATGGCGCGGGCGATGCCGAAGTCCATCACCTTGACCACGCCGCGCTTGGTCATCATCACGTTGCCGGGCTTGATGTCCCGGTGGACCAGGCCCATCTCGTGGCTGATCTCCAGCGCCGCCAGCACGTCCGCGGTGATCTTCAGCGCTTTGTCTGCGGGCATCGCGCCCTGCTGCCGGACGTCCGCGTCGAGCACGGAGCCGAGCGGCCGGCCCTCGACGTACTCCATGACGATGTACGGAGTCGTCAGGCCGTTCAGATCGTCCTCGCCGGTGTCGAAGACCGAGACGATGTTGGTGTGCGTGAGCTTGGCCACGGCCTGGGCCTCGCGGCGGAAGCGCTCGCGGAAGGCCTGTTCACGTCCCAGCTCGGTGTGCAGCGTCTTGATCGCGACCTGACGGTCGAGGACCGAGTCGTACGCCAGGTGCACCGAGGCCATGCCGCCCTCGCCGAGCAAGTCGCGCAACTGGTAACGGCCGCCGGCGAGTGCCCGCCCCGCGTACCGTCCCTGTCCGGCGTCCTGGCTCATGTCTCTGCGTCCCCCATAGGCGCCGCAACGCCGGTGGCAGCGGCACGCGCGCTCGTGATCGAAAGTGCTATTCCCGGCCAAGTCTGCCCCAGGGCACTGACACGTCAAGCGCGGTGCCCGTTCCGTGACCGTACGCGAAAGAAGCGTCGCGGAAGCGTTACAGCCGACGTGCTGCCGGTACACAGAATTTGCACGAGAGTACGGAACCAGGGTTTCATGACCGGTCCGTCTCATGTGCCGGTCCCGGCGCCCATCTCGGACCGGAGGCCAGCGCGGAGGCTGTAGCGTGGCCGACGGAGACCGTAACAACACCGCGCGCACCGCGGGCAGAAACGACGGCGAGGACCGATGGCACAGCAGCAGCGCGCCCAGGACCCGTCCGAACCCGAGGCCACCGGCGGCGGTATGTCTGACGCGCCGGAGATCTGGGGCAACGGCGGCTTGGTCGGCGACGGCCGGTACCGGCTGACCCGCAGACTCGGGCGGGGCGGCATGGCCGAGGTGTTCGCCGCCGAGGACGTCCGGCTCGGACGCACCGTGGCGGTCAAGCTGCTGCGCGCGGACCTCGCCGAGGACCCGGTCTCCAAGGCGCGCTTCACGCGCGAGGCCCAGTCGGTGGCCGGTCTCAACCACCATGCCATCGTGGCCGTGTACGACTCGGGCGAGGACTTCGTCGGCGGCCAGTCCGTGCCGTACATCGTGATGGAGATCGTCGAGGGACGCACCATCCGCGACCTCCTCCTCAACGCCGAGGCGCCCGGCCCCGAGCAGGCGCTGATCATCGTCTCCGGTGTGCTGGAGGCGCTCGCCTACTCCCACCAGCACGGCATCGTGCACCGCGACATCAAGCCCGCGAACGTGATCATCACCGACACCGGTGCGGTGAAGGTGATGGACTTCGGCATCGCGCGTGCCCTGCACGGCGCCCAGTCGACGATGACGCAGACCGGCATGGTCATGGGCACCCCGCAGTACCTCTCCCCCGAGCAGGCACTCGGCAAGGCCGTCGACCACCGCTCCGACCTGTACGCGACGGGCTGCCTGCTCTACGAACTGCTCGCGCTGCGCCCGCCGTTCACCGGGGAGACCCCGCTGTCGGTGGTCTACCAGCACGTCCAGGACATCCCGACGCCCCCGTCCGAGGCCTCCGACGCAGTGCCGCCGGAGCTGGACGGCCTGGTGATGCGCTCGCTGGCCAAGGAGCCCGACGACCGTTTCCAGACCGCCGAGGAGATGCGCGGCCTGGTCCAGTACGGGCTGCAGATGCTGTACGAGCAGGGCGGCCACACCGGCACCTGGAACACCGGCCCGGTCGCCGCGCACGACGGGCGGCACACTCCCGCGGCCGGCCTCGCGGGCACCTCGGTCATGCCGCACCCCGACCACGGCTCGGGCACCACGCAGATCCCGCAGCCGATCCTGCCGCACGGCTACGGCGGGGGCGACGACGGCGGCTTCGAGGGCCGCGGCAACAAGGGCAGCGGCCGCGGCAAGCTGTGGATACTGGCCGTCTTCGCGGTGATCGCCATCGCGGCGGGCGTCGCGCTGGCCCTGAACAACGGCGAGGGCGACAAGGGCGGCAAGGAGACGGACACGACCCCGTCTGCGACGACCTCCCAGAGCACCGGCGAGGAGTCGCCCAGCCCTTCGCCCAGCGACGAGGCGACGGAGGACACCACCGACCCGGGCACCGAGCAGGGCTCGGGCGACGGTGGCGCCGGCGGGGGCTGGGAGCAGCCGGACACACCGACGTGGACGCCGTCGGAGACCGTGACGGACGATCCGACCGGTGACCCGACCGACGGCCAGACGGATCCGTCCACGCCGACGGACGGTGGTGAGCCGACGGACGGTGGTGAGCCGACGGGCGATGGTGAGCCGACCGGCGGTGGTGAGCCGACGGGCGGTGGTGAGCCGACCGGCGGTGGTGAGCCGACGGGCGGGGAGGCGGGCGAGTAACCGACGCCCCCCGCTCCTCCTTCCTACGCGCGCGTTGCGTTCGCCTAGGCGGGCCCGGTCGCACCGTCCGTGAAGTGCACCGTGCCGAACTGCGGGTCGAGGCGCAGGTAGGCGGGCACGAAGGGCTCACCGTCCACCAGGGTCGGCGCGGGACCGAACCGCTCCAGCTCGGCGGCGCTCGGCTCGTGGTCCTCGCACCGGCCCAGGACCTGCACGGTCCACAGGCTCTCGCCGGGCCGGGCGGAGGTCAGGTTGTCCGCTCCGTAGGCGACGACGCTCCCGGCGCACACCCGGTGGTAGCCCCAGCTCCTGGGCATGCGCAGCAGGATCCGGCCGTCGGCCACGATGTGCCGCGCGAAGGCGAGGAAGGGCAGGGCACGCATGGTGGTGGCCGCCCGGCCGTAGGCGGTACGGCCGAGCAGGCCGACGGCGAGCTGTTCGTCGGAGGGCAGGGACTCGGAGGGCATGGGCTCACTGTGCGCGAGCGCGCGGAACGGGAACAGAGTCGCCCGCCCCGGCAGGAGGGGACGTAAGTCCCGAGTAAGTCCGGAGCCGGAGCCGGAGCCGGAGCCGGTGACGGTGCGGTTGACGGGACGCGTCAGCGGTTCTCGGCCTCCAGCCGTGCCACGAAGGCGGCCGCCTGCGAACGCCGCTGCATGCCGAGTTTGGCCAGCAGACTCGACACGTAGTTCTTGATCGTCTTCTCCGCCAGGTGCAGCCGCTCGCCGATCGCGCGGTTGGTCAGCCCCTCGCCGATCAGCTCCAGGATGCGGCGCTCCTGCACGGTCAGCCGGGCCAGCCGGTCGTCGGGCTTTCTCCCGCCGTCCCGCAGCCGCTCCAGCACGCGCGCGGTGGCCGCCGGATCGAGCAGCGACTTCCCGTCCGCCACCTCCCGTACGGCGCTCAGCAGCTCGGCGCCGCGGATGTCCTTGAGGACGTAACCGGAGGCGCCCGCCATGATCGCGTCGAAGAGGGCCTCGTCGTCGGCGAAGGAGGTCAGCATGAGGCAGCGGACGGACTCGTCCAGGGAGCGGATGTCGCGGCAGACCTCCACACCGCTGCCGTCCGGCAGCCGTACGTCCAGGACCGCGACGTCCGGACGGGTGGCCGCGACCCGGGCCTGCGCGTCGGCCGCCGTACCGGCCTCGCCCACCACCTCGATGTCGGCCTCGCCCGAGAGCAGATCGTGCACCCCGCGGCGGACCACCTCATGGTCGTCGAGGAGGAATACCCGGATTTTTCCGTCTTCGCGCACGCGGTCAGTCTCACACACCGACTCTTCCCGTGCCCGGGGTGGCCGGGATAACGTGCCGTTGTTCCGGCCCCCTGCGAGGCTGTGACCAGTAAAACTTCCGCCCTTCGCCGATTTACTTGGATATCCGAGTAAAAACGCAGGTCAGGAGGGGTTTCACAGAAATGTGGAGCACTGGGTAACGTGCTGTTCGCAGGGCGCTCGCCGGGGCACCTGTCACGCCTGTTCCCGACCGGGCCGCACCCACCCTTGTGCGTCCGCCGGGCCGCAGGTGAGCCGCACTGGCTTCCGGCGAACCCGGGGGCCGGACCGACGGAGGAGCACACGTGACCGAGAGCACTGCCGCGGGCAAGCCGCGACGCAGCGCCGGAAGCAAGGCGGCCGGTACCACCGGCACCAAGGCGGCCGGTACCACCGGCAGCAAGGCCGGCACCGGTGCCAAGCGCACCGCTCGCACCACTCGCACCACCACCCGCACCACCACCCGTACCGTTGCCGAGAAGGGCTCGGAGACGGAGCTGGTGCAGTTGCTGACGCCCGAGGGCGAGCGCGTCGAACCCGGCAAGAACACACCCCACGCCGAGTACGCCGGGTACGTCGCCGACATCACCCCCGACGAGCTGCGCGGCCTGTACCGCGACATGGTGCTCACCCGGCGCTTCGACGCCGAGGCCACCGCGCTGCAGCGCCAGGGCGAGCTGGGCCTGTGGGCCTCCCTGCTGGGCCAGGAGGCCGCCCAGATCGGCTCCGGCCGCGCCACCCGCGAGGACGACTACGTCTTCCCGACCTACCGCGAGCACGGCGTCGCCTGGTGCCGCGGGGTGGACCCGACCAACCTGCTCGGCATGTTCCGCGGCGTGAACAACGGCGGCTGGGACCCCAACGGCAACAACTTCCACCTGTACACCATCGTCATCGGCTCGCAGGCGCTGCACGCCACGGGCTACGCGATGGGCATCACCAAGGACGGCGCGGACTCCGCCGTCATCGCCTACTTCGGCGACGGCGCCTCCAGCCAGGGAGACGTCAGCGAGGCGTTCAACTTCGCGGCCGTCTACAACGCGCCGGTGGTGTTCTTCTGCCAGAACAACCAGTGGGCGATCTCCGAGTCCAACGAGAAGCAGACCCGGGTGCCGCTCTACCAGCGCGCCCAGGGCTTCGGCTTCCCCGGCGTCCGCGTCGACGGCAACGACGCGCTGGCCTGCCTCGCGGTCACCCGGTGGGCGCTGGAGCGGGCGCGGCGCGGTGAGGGCCCGGCGCTGATCGAGGCGTACACGTACCGCATGGGCGCGCACACCACCTCGGACGACCCGTCCCGCTACCGGCACGACGACGAGCGGGCCGCCTGGGAGGCGAAGGACCCGATCCTGCGCCTTCGCCGCTTCCTGGAGTCCTCAAACCACGCGGACGAGGGATTCTTCGGGGAACTGGAGGCGGAGAGCGAGGCGTTGGGCAAACGAGTGCGCGAAGTGGTCCGTGCCATGCCGGACCCGGACCGGTTCGCCATCTTCGAGAACGTGTACGCGGACGGGCACGCGCTCGTCGACGAGGAGCGAGCCCAGTTCGCCGCCTACCAGGCATCGTTCGCAGAGGCAGAGGGGGTCTGACATGGCAACGGAAAAGATGGCGCTGGCCAAGGCGATCAACGAATCGCTGCGCCGCGCGCTGGACTCGGACCCCAAGGTCCTGATCATGGGCGAGGACGTCGGCAAGCTCGGCGGTGTCTTCCGGGTCACCGACGGTCTGCAGAAGGACTTCGGCGAGGACCGGGTCATCGACACCCCGCTGGCCGAGTCCGGCATCGTCGGCACCGCCATCGGCCTGGCCCTGCGCGGCTACCGTCCGGTGGTGGAGATCCAGTTCGACGGCTTCGTCTTCCCGGCCTACGACCAGATCGTCACCCAGTTGGCGAAGATGCACGCCCGCTCGCTGGGCAAGGTCAAGATGCCGGTCGTCATCCGCATCCCCTACGGCGGCGGCATCGGCGCGGTCGAGCACCACTCCGAGTCCCCGGAGGCGCTGTTCGCGCACGTGGCGGGCCTGAAGGTGGTCTCGCCGTCGAATTCGGCCGACGCGTACTGGATGATGCAGCAGGCCATCCAGAGCGACGACCCGGTGATCTACTTCGAGCCCAAGCGCCGGTACTGGGACAAGGCCGAGGTCGATGCCGAGGCGATCCCGGGCCCGCTGCACACCGCGCGCGTGGTCCGCGAGGGCAGCGACCTCACGCTGGCCGCGTACGGCCCGATGGTCAAGCTCTGCCAGGAGGTCGCCGACGCGGCGGCCGAGGAGGACCGCTCCCTGGAGGTCGTGGACCTGCGCTCGATCTCCCCGGTCGACTTCGACACGATCCAGGCGTCGGTGGAGAAGACCCGCCGCCTGATCGTGGTCCACGAGGCGCCGGTGTTCCTGGGCTCGGGCGCGGAGATCGCGGCCCGGATCACGGAGCGCTGCTTCTACCACCTGGAGGCCCCGGTGCTCCGGGTCGGCGGCTACCACGCCCCGTACCCGCCGGCCCGCCTGGAGGAGGAGTACCTGCCCGACCTGGACCGGGTGCTGGATGCCGTCGACCGCTCGCTGGCGTACTGAGGAGGGGAGCGTGACGACGATGACGGACAGCTCCGTGCGTGAGTTCAAGATGCCCGACGTGGGCGAGGGACTGACCGAGGCCGAGATCCTCAAGTGGTACGTCAAGCCCGGTGACACCGTCACCGACGGCCAGGTGGTGTGCGAGGTCGAGACGGCCAAGGCCGCCGTCGAACTGCCCATCCCCTACGACGGCGTGGTCCGCGAGCTGCACTTCCCCGAGGGCACCACGGTCGACGTGGGCACGTCGATCATCGCGGTGGCCGTCGGCGACGGTGCGGCGGCCGAGGCGCCCGCGCAGGAGGCGGCCCCGGCTCCGGTCGAGGAGGCGCCGGCCGAGGCGGAGGAGAAGAAGCCGGAGGGCCGCCAGCCGGTCCTGGTCGGGTACGGGGTGTCCACCTCCGCGACCCGCCGCCGCCCCCGCAAGGGTGCCGAGGCCCCGGCCCAGGAGGCCCCGTCGGCCGCGGCCGCGATCCAGGCCGAGATGAACGGCCACGGACAGCCCGCTCCGGCCGCTCCGGCCGCCGGCGAGCGCCCGCTGGCCAAGCCGCCGGTGCGCAAGCTGGCCAAGGACCTCGGCGTCGACCTGGCGACCGTGGTGCCCTCCGGCCCGGACGGCATCATCACGCGCGAGGACGTCCACGCGGCGGTCGCGGCCCCGGAGGCGACCCCCGCCACCGTCGCGCCCGCCCCGTCCCCGTCCCCGACGGCGGCGTCGCCGACCTCGTACGACACGGCGCGCGAGACCCGTATCCCGGTCAAGGGCGTTCGCAAGGCGACGGCGGCGGCGATGGTCGGCTCGGCGTTCACGGCGCCGCACGTCACCGAGTTCGTGACGGTCGACGTGACGCGCACGATGAAGCTGGTCGAGGAGCTGAAGCAGGACAAGGAGTTCACGGGCCTGCGCGTGAACCCCCTCCTCCTGATCGCCAAGGCCCTCCTGGTCGCGATCAAGCGCAACCCGGGCGTCAACGCGTCCTGGGACGAGGCCGCCCAGGAGATCGTGGTCAAGCACTACGTCAACCTGGGCATCGCCGCCGCCACCCCGCGGGGCCTGATCGTCCCGAACATCAAGGACGCCCACGCCCAGACGCTGCCGCAACTGGCCGGGTCCCTGGGCGAGCTGGTGTCGACGGCGAGGGAGGGCAAGACCAGCCCCGGCGCCATGCAGGGCGGCACGGTGACCATCACCAACGTCGGCGTCTTCGGCGTCGACACCGGCACGCCGATCCTCAACCCGGGCGAGTCCGCGATCCTCGCGGTCGGCGCCATCAAGCTCCAGCCGTGGGTCCACAAGGGCAAGGTGAAGCCACGTCAGGTAACCACTCTGGCGCTGAGCTTCGACCACCGCCTGGTCGACGGCGAGCTGGGCTCCAAGTTCCTCGCCGACGTGGCGGCGGTTCTGGAGCAGCCGAAGCGGTTGATGAGCTGGGCGTGAATGCCACGAACCCAGTAGGTTCATGACGGGAGGGGCGCCGCAAGTTCGAGTTGCGGCGCCCCTCCCGTCGTGCCGGGCTCAGACCTGATGCAGCACGTACACCGGAGCCCCGTCCTCGGCCCCGCCCCGCGAGCGAATGCAGGCGTGTGTGCGCAACAGCCGGAGGCATTCGTTCACCCGGCGCACCGAAAGCCCCGTACGGGCGGCGATCGACTCCAGCGGCTCCCGCAGCTCACCCTTCTCGACGAGCACCGGCGCGATGACCCGGGCCACCGTCCACACGTCCTCCGTCACGGACAACCGCTGCCGCCAGTCGGCCAGCACCGACTCCGTGGTGGGTGCCGGGGCGAGGCGACCGCCCGCCGTCCCGCGCTGGAGGACCAGGGTGTCGAACCGGTCCGCGATGCGTTCCATCGCCCGAACCATGGCCTGCTGCACGGCGAGGGTGGCCTGTTGGGTGGCGAGAGTGGTCTGCTGCGTTGCCAGCATCTCCCTTTGCAACGCGATCGACACCCGCTGTCCCTCGGCCAGCTCCTCATCCAGTTGAAGGTTGTGCGCTTCCAGCCGGACGATGGCCTCGGCCACCTGGTCCGGCATGGCGTAGGCGATGGGTGTACCGGGCCCGGCGGGCTGTACCTCGGCCTCGTCCAGAGAGTACGAACCTTCGCGCTGCACGGTCTCGATGACTTCGGCGACCCACTGCTTGAAGGGAGCGCAGGCCGGTTTGGTGCAGGCGTTGACGAGGAGGATGAGACCTTGGAGATCGATCAGTTGCAAGTCTCGTCGCCACCTCCTGCCTGCGGGAATGCTGAGACAGTGACCTCCAGTCACTGTCTCGAGATTGTCTCGATGCCCCTCCGGGACATGATCGATGAGCGCCTTTCGGGGCGTGGTGTAGCCCAACTGCTTGCAGACGTCCACCGCAGGAAACCAGTGGCTTCCGTCCGGCATGGTCAGCCTCCGCACCCGGGCTCCGGTGGCCGCGTACACGAAATCGCTGACGTCGATCGCCTCGTGCCGCTCGCCGGAGTTCTGTCGTTTGCTGGGTTCGTTCATGCGAATCACCTCCGCCGCGGAACGTAGGGCGCAGGAGGGGCATATGCCAGCCAGGTCAGAGATGTTCATGATTGCGGGCGAATATGAGCGAAAACCGCTGCATCGGTCGACCGGCTGTGCCGACCCGCGCACGCGGCGTCCTTGGCGCGCCGCGCCGACGACGAGGGTGCCATCCGGATCAGCCGACGGCCAGCGACATGAGGAACCGAGTCTCCGCGTCGTCCCGCCCCGCGCACATCCTGGGGACCGCGGTGGCAGCGGACAGGGCTCGGCACCAACCCAGCACACGCTGCGGAGACTGGCCGGGGACCAGCGCTGCCAGCTCCTCGATCCTTGCTTCCAGCACGGCGAGATCGGTGACCCCGTGAAGTACCCAGTCCACGGCGTCGAAGTCCGGGTCGCCCCAGGTGGGGCGCGGATCGATCGCCACCAGGCGGTCGTCCGGACCGGACAACACGTTGGCTGGATGCAGATCACCATGTACGAGTCCCACGGGCCCCTCGACGGCGAGCTCCAACGCTGCCGCTCGGGCCTGTAGAAGCAGCGCCGAGGCAGCCGGGCCTCCGGCATTGGCCGCCGCGAGCCTGTGGTCGGTCAAATCAAATATGAAGTCGACGCGGTGTGAAAGAGGCCGCAGTACGGAGTGCTCACGCGGCGTGCGCTGAGTACTCCGCAGGTCCCCCAGCAGGACCGCTACCTCAGCCAGATCCCAGGCACGCCGCGTCGCCTGCACTCCCGGCTGCACGTCCGCCAGCAGCAGCGCTCCAGCGGCCTGATCCTGTGCCAGCAGCGTGACAACGGAGGGCGTATTCGCCCAGTTGCGCAAGGCCTCGGCTTCTTCTTGAGCAACCCTGGGATCCGGCGTGAGTTTCAGCCACACCGAGGTGCGGGTGTCACGCTTGAGGCAGCGGAATACCCGTGAGGTCCCTCCTCCGTCTGTCGCGACAACAGTCAGATCCCAGCGGGCAGCGAGTTTGCCCACGAGAGCGGGCAACTCATCGCACCAGGCGAGTACCTCGGCTCCGAACCGGACAACGAACCGGTCCCGGACCTCCGGCGCAACGCTGGCCAGCCCTCTCACGCTGTCGGACATCGGCTTCCTCGGTTCTGCTGGGGCAACTGGCGGAAACGGGCGATGTCCGAGAGGTCGGTCGCCTGGTCACGGGTGTACGCGTCCAGTGTCGAGTCCACGAGGGCCTGTGTACACCAGTGGTTAAGGGGCGCAGACCGGTTTGACACAGGTGTTGGTGAGGAGAACGAGACTTTGGAGAGAGACGATGTGCAAGTCTCGATGCCACCCTCTACCTGCGGAAACGCTAGGACCGTAACCTCCAGTTACGGTCTCGATCATCTCTCGATGCTCGTCGGGAAGATGATCTGAGAGGGCTTGCCGAGGGTTGCTGTGCCAGGCCTTCGGCTCCGGCGGTGATGGGTCCCCGCACCGGATCGCGCAAGTCCTGAGCCACTCGGCCGTCATCCCCGCCTTCCTTGCCAGTGGAAACACACTACCGCTACGGGCACCTGCTGAAGCAGCTCATCACACTACGCACGAACCCTCCTGCTCACCGTCATCTCGGCCCACGCCGTTTTGCCGACGATGAGCTGTTTCACCGCCCACTTGCCGGCCAGCGCCCGGGAGGCGTTCGCCCCGGGGGTCGGTGACGGCGATACGCAGGACAGTGCCGGCGAGGGAGGTCTTCACCCGGAACAGCCGGTCCCGTAGACATCCGTGCAGCAGGGCGTTGGTACACAACTCGCTCGCGGCCAGTACGGCGTCGCCTGGCAACTCGGCTTCATACCAAGGTTGTTGCAGACGCCCGACTATGCGCGAGCGGTAGCGGTCGGTGCCGGTTCCTGGGAGGACCCCAGTGAGATCGATCCGTTCGTGGAGGCCCGGCTGGCCCGACAGGAAAGGCTGAGGTCGGAACACCCACTGGAGTTGTGGGCCGTGATACACGAAGGAGCGCTGCGTCAACTCGTCGGTGGCCGGGACGTGATGCGGGACCAGTTGGGGCATCTGCTGGATGCCGCCCGCACCGACACCGTGAAGGTGCAGGTGGTGCCCTCGCTCGCGGGCGCCAATCCGGGCATGATCGGGGCATTCGGCATCGTCTCGTTTACTGAACCCGGCGCGCTGGATGTCGTACACATGGACGTACCCTCTTCCACCCTCTGGCTGGAGAGCGAGGAGGATGCCGCCAGGCACCGGCGCAGCTTCGACCGCATCGCGCGGGTGGGGTTGGCGGAACGCAATGCCCTCGACCTGATGGAAACGATTCGCAAGGAGATGTAGGCGCGATGACCGAGTTCGAGTTCGACAGCTCCAGTTACAGCGGCGGGGATGCCGGTCAGGAGTGTGTCGAAGTCGCCCGAAACATCCCCGGCACCGTAGCCGTGCGTGACTCCAAGGGTCTCGGTGGGGCGATACTCCGGTTCGGCCCGGCATCCTGGGGGATATTTCAGGCAGGGCTCAGGGAGGCCGGTCCGCGCGCAGCCTGCTGAGCGGGGAGACAGAACAGGAGCCGCGCGTCCCCGGCCTGGGGCACGCGGCTCCGTCGCTCGCCGCGTGCGTCAGGTCAGCTTGGCGAAGCCGTAGTTCATGAGCCGTGTGGCGTCCTTCGCGCGCTGTGCGGTCGACGAGGACGTCAGTACTGTGCCGATGACGGTCTTCCCCTTCCGGGTGGCGGCGAAGACGAGGCAGTACTTGGCCTCCGGGCCCGAGCCGGTCTTGACGCCGATCGCGCCGCTGTAACTGCCGAGCAGGGTGTTGGTGTTGGTCCAGGGCGCCATGGTGCGGGTGCCGCCCCTCTTGGTCTTCGTCTTCGCCGTGTACTTCCTGGTCTTGACGATGGTGCGGAAGGTGGAGTTCTTCATCGCGCTGCTCGCGAGGGTCGTCAGGTCGCGCGGCGTGGAGTAGTTCTTGCCCTTGCCGATGCCGTCGAACGAGTCGAAGTGTGTGTTTTTCAGGCCGAGGTTTTTGGCGGTCGTGTTCATCTTGCCGATGAACGACTTCACCCGCGCCGCCCGCGTCTTCCCGGAGCCGAACTTGTCGGCGAGCGCGTACGCGGCGTCGCAGCCGGACGGCAGCATCAGCCCGTACAGCAACTGGCGGACCGTCACCTTGTCGCCGACGATCAGGTGGGCGGAGGAGGCGTTCTTGGAGACGATGTAGTCGCTGTATGCCATGGGGATCGTGACCTTGGCGTTCAGGTTCAGCTTGGGCTGCGCGAGCACGACCTTGGCGGTCATGATCTTGGTGGTGGAGCCGGTGGCGCGTTTGGTGTCCGCGGCCTTGGTGTAGAGCGACCTGCCGTTCGCGTTGTTCATCACGAAGCCGCCCTTGGCGACGATCGAGGGCGCTGCGGGAGCTGCCCGCACGGGTGTGGCGGCCTGGGCGGGTGCGGTGGCGAGGGCGCCGGTGGCCAGGACGGCGCCGCCGGTCAGGGCGGTGGCGAGGGCCCGGTGGAGTCGGGCGCCCGGAATGGTGTTCATTGAGTTGATTACCCCGATTACGGTGAATTCGCCTGGAATGCGGCCGGGTTGTGGTCGATGGAGGTTCGGCCGCGTCAGTGCGACACCCTGAGGGTGGGGATGGTTGCGCGGCGGGGCGTCAGGAGGCTCCGGAATCACCCTGGCGGGTGACCGGGCGTCCGGATGCTGGACCCGGCCCCTCTTGTGTCCCTGTTGTATCTATCCTGTCCGCATGACCACGGCAGTGAAGCAACCCCCCGCGGCGGACCGCGTCTACACCCACGTCAAGCAGGGCGTCCTCGAGCGCCGTTACGAGGGCGGGACGCTGCTCACCGAGGGCGAGCTGGCCGAGGCCGTGGGCGTATCCCGCACTCCGGTGCGCGAGGCGCTGCTCCGGCTGGAGGTCGAGGGGCTGATCCGGCTCTACCCGAAGAAGGGCGCCCTGGTCCTGCCCGTCTCCGCGCAGGAGATCGCGGACGTGGTGGAGACGCGGCTGCTGGTCGAGGAGCACGCGGCGAGGAAGGCCGTACCCGCTCCGCCCGGGCTCGTGGAACGGCTGGAGGAGCTGCTGGCGCGGCAGAAGGAGCAGGCCGCCGCCGGTGACTTCGCCGCCGCCTCCGTCACCGACCGCTGTTTCCACGCCGAGATCGTCCGCAGCGGCGGCAACGCGATCCTCTCCCGCCTCTACGACCAGCTCCGCGACCGCCAGCTACGCATGGGCGTCGCCGTCATGCACTCCCACCCCGACCGGATCGCCAAGACCCTCGCCGAGCACGAGGAGCTCCTCGACGCGCTGCGCTCCGGCGACGCGGAGGCGGCGGTCGGTGTCGTGGGCCGGCACGTGGGCTGGTTCTCGCACCTGGCCAGGGGGGAGGTCCGATGAGTACGGCCACCTCGGCCGGCCGCACCCTGCCCGGTGATCCGCCCGGCGGCCGGCGTGCGGTCGCCGTGTGGGGCGTCGGAGTGTCCGTCTACTTCGTCGCCGTCATCTTCCGTACGTCCCTGGGCGTCGCCGGTCTCGACGCCGCCGACCGCTTCCACGTCAACGCCTCCGCCCTGTCCACCTTCTCCATCCTCCAGTTGCTGGTCTACGCCGGCATGCAGATACCCGTCGGCCTGCTGGTCGACCGGCTCGGCACGAAGAGGGTGCTGGGCATCGGCGTCGTGCTCTTCACGGCGGGGCAACTGGGCTTCGCCTTCTCCCCGTCGTACGGCATGGCGCTCGCCTCGCGGGCGCTGCTGGGCTGCGGCGACGCGATGACGTTCATCAGCGTGCTGCGCCTTGGCACCCGCTGGTTCCCGGCCCGGCGCGGGCCGATGGTCGCCCAGCTCGCCGGCCTGGTCGGCATGGCGGGCAACCTGGTCTCCACCCTCGTCCTGGCCCGGCTGCTGCACGGCGTCGGCTGGACGGCGGCGTTCGCGGGCAGCGCGCTGGCCGGTGTGGTCGTCTTCGTTCTGATGCTGCTGTTCCTCAAGGACCACCCCGAGGGGCACGAGCCGGAGCCGCTGCCGCACCAGGGGGCCGCGTACGTACGGCGGCAGATCGCCATGTCCTGGCGGGAGCCGGGGACGCGGCTCGGGCTGTGGGTGCACTTCACCACCCAGTTCCCGGCGATGGTGTTCCTGCTGCTGTGGGGCATGCCGTTCCTGGTCGAGGCGCAGGGGCTGTCCCGGGCCACGGCCGGCGAACTGCTCACCCTCGTCGTGCTGTCCAACATGACGGTCGGCCTGGTCTACGGCCAGGTCATCGCCCGGCACCACGCGGCCCGGCTGCCGCTGGCGCTCGGCACCGTGGCGGCGACGGCGACCCTGTGGGCGGCGACGCTGGCCTATCCGGCCGACCGCGCGCCGATGTGGCTGCTGGTCGTGCTGTGCACGGTGCTCGGGGCGTGCGGGCCCGCGTCGATGATCGGCTTCGACTTCGCGCGGCCGGCGAATCCGCCGGAGCGGCAGGGCACGGCGTCCGGGATCACGAACATGGGCGGCTTCGTGGCGTCGATGACCACGTTGTTCGCGGTGGGGGTGCTGCTGGACGCGACCGGGGACGACTACGGGGTCGCCTTCTCGTCGGTGTTCGTGTTGCAGGCGCTCGGGGTGACGCAGATTCTGCGGTTGCGGAAGCGGGCGGCGCGCAGGGAGCGGGAGCGGTTGGCCCCGAGCAGGGTGGAGACGGTGCACGTGCCTGTGTAGGCACCCGGCGTGGGTGCGGGCCGGGCTGGGGGCTGCCGCCCCCAGACCCCCGCTTCGGCCCGAACGGCCTCGTCCTCAATCGCCGGACGGGCTCAGAGACTCACGGCGTGACCGTGAAGTGGCGCAGGATCGCGTCCGTCAGGTCCTGGTCGCCCTCCGTCTTGATGCGGTCCGCCGACGCCTGGAGGGTCACGCGCCCGCAGGCCAGGCGGAAGTACGTCTCCCAGTCGAGGGTGAGGGTCGCGGCGGGGCCGAGGGCCGGGGCCGTTTCCAGGGTGCCGCGGCCCTGGATGTCGACGCGGATGGTGCGCAGGAACTCGACCGGGCCGTGCACGTCGAAGACGACGGCCGAGCTGCGCGGCGCGTTCGCCCGCTCGGCGACGACGGCGGGCAGCTCGCCGAGCAGGACGTCGCGCGCGACGTGTGCGCCGGGGGAGTCGAGGTTGCCGGGGCGGCCGAGGGCGGTGCGCAGGTCCTGCTCGTGCGCCCACACGTCGAACGCGTGCCGGCGTACGGCCTCCTCCAGCGTCAGCTCGGTGCCGAGCGGACCGCGCACCTTCGTGCCGGGGTCCCGGGACTCGTTGCGCAACTGGCGGTTGCGCCGGATGATCATGTACTCCAGCTCGGACGTCATCTCCGGAGCCGTGTGGTGGCGGCGGACGTCGACCTGCATCTCCATGTAGCGCTGGTGGTCGTTGGTGACGTGGAAGAGGTCGCGCGGGAGCGTGTGGATGGGGCGGGGGTCGCCCAGCAGTTCGGAGTCCATGCCCAGAATGTGGGAGACGATGTCGCGCACCGACCACCCGGGGCAGGGCGTGCGGCGGTTCCACTCTGCCTCCCCCAGCGGCTGGACCAGCTCGGATATCGCCTCGATGGAGTGAGTCCAGGCGTCGGCGTAGGGCTGGAGGGTGGGATGCAGACTCACGGAACGGGACCCCTCGGCGGTCGGTACACGGGCGGGTAGTGGCGTCGGTGCGTGCCAGCGGGCGGGTGGTTGCGGTCGGCGGGCGTCTTGGGACGCTAAGTTACGCTGCTGTGCGGCACCCCGGCAGTGCTTTCGTGTGACGATCGTAGGCCCGTGTGGACGGCTCGAATGCCAGGACGGTGGTAGTGTGCGCGCCTCTTTGATCCAAATCGCCGTGAACGAGGATGAATCGGTCGAAGCGCGCCGCCTGCGAGCGGCGGCTCTGGTAAGGGACCAGGCCGGTGCCGATCTCGTCGTGCTGCCGGAGCTGTGGACCACGGGCGCGTTCGCCTTCGAGGAGTTCGACGCGGCGGCCGAGCCGCTGCGCGGGCCGACGTACGAGGCCATGGCGAAGGCGGCGAGCGACGCGGGCGTGTGGCTGCACGCGGGGTCGGTCCCGGAGCGTGCGCCGGACGGACGGCTCTACAACACCTCTCTCGTCTTCTCCCCCTCCGGCGACCTGGCCGCCTCCTACCGCAAGATCCACCGCTTCGGGTTCGACAAGGGCGAGGCCGTGCTGATGGGCGCGGGGCGGGAGTGGGTGACGGTCCGTCTGCCGGAGACCACCCTTGGTGTGGCGACCTGTTACGACCTCCGTTTCCCCGAACTCTTCCGCTCGCTCGTCGACGCCGGTGCCGAGATCCTCGTCGTCCCGGCGGGCTGGCCGGAGCGCCGCCGGTCCCACTGGACGCTCCTGGCCCAGGCGCGGGCGGTGGAGAACCAGGCGTTCGTCCTCGCCTGCGGAACGGCCGGGACGCACGCCGGAGTTCCGCAGGCCGGTCACTCGATCGTGGTCGATCCCTGGGGCGAGGTGCTCGCGGAGGCCGGCGCGGACGAGGAGGTCCTCACGGTGGAGTTCGACCCGGCGAAGGTGGCGCGCACCCGCGAGCAGTTCCCGGCCCTGAAGGACCGCATGCTGGGCCTGGAGCCGCCACGGCGCTGAGCGGCCCGGAGCGGCGGCGCCCCGGGCGGCAGGGATGGCGGCGACGGGAGCCGGTGCGGTGGTGGCCGGGCCGCCATGGCGGTGACCGGAGCCGTTACGGCGGTGAGCGGGCCGGGGCGGCGACGGTGACCTGGCCGCCACGGCGGTCGGTGTCCGGAGCCGGGGGCGGCGGCGACCCGAGCCGGTGCGGTGGTGACCGGGCCGACACGGTGGTGTCCGGAGCTCGGGCGACGGCAACCCGGGCCGGAGCGGCGGTGTCCGGAGCTCGGGCGATGGCGACCGGAACCGGCACGGTGGTGTCCTGTGCTGGGGCGGCGACCCGAGCCGGAGCGGAGCGGCGGTGTCTGGAGCCGGGGCAGCAGCGACCGGGCCGCCTCGGTGGTGTCCGGTGCCGGGGCGGCGGTGACCGGGCCGGGCGCGGCGGCGCCTCGGGCCTGTGCTGGGGCGGCGACCGGAGCCGGAGCGGTGGTGACCGGTGCTGGGGCGGCCACCCGAGCCGGTGCGGTGGTGACCGGGCCGACACGGTGGTGTCCGGAGCTCGGGCGACGGCGACCCCAGCCGGTGCGCCAGCGACCGGGCAGGGGCGGCGGCGACCCGGGCCGCCTCAGTGATGTCCGGTGCCGGGGCGGTGGTGACCGGTGCCGATGCGCCGGCGACGCGAGCCGGGGCGGTGGGTCGTGTCAGTCGTCCTCCCGTTCCTTCTCCGCCAGGTGGATCACGCACACCGTCAGGGCGATGAGCAGCGCGGGGTCGGCGTCGTCCCGTACGACGTCGACGCCGTAGGTGTCCCGGAGGGTGAGCCAGCGCCGGGAGATGACGGCCAGCAGCTCACCGTCGTACTCGACGGCGAACTCGCGGTCGAGGATCTTGCCGCTGATGTCCAGCTCGGTACCGTCGGCCAGGGTGACCCGGTAGTGGTTGCGAAGCAGAGACAGCCGCTTCCGCCTGATCCGGGCCAGGGGCTCGCCGCCCCGCTCGATCACCATCGTGTCGCGCAGCGCGAACATCTTCTGATGGATGTCGATGAGCACGCGCCCCTGGGTGTCCTTCAGCTCCCAGGTGTCCCGCAGCCGCATCGCCTTGCCGTCGACGAGGTACGCCTTGTTGCCGTGGTCGTCCTCGATCCAGTAGTCGTCACCGATGCCGAGGAGCCGGTCGTACACGAGGAATCTCATGAGGTGATCGCTTCCCCCACGCCCGGGCCGAAACGCCGTCGGTAGGCCGACGGGCTGAGCCCGGTCTCGCGCCGCAGCCGCGTCCGCAGGTTCGCGGCGGTCCCCAGCCCGCTGCGCGCCGCCACCACCTCAAGACGTTCCTCCCCGCGCTCCATCAGCCGTCGGGCGAGGGTCACGCGCTCGGCCGTCAGCCAGGCGAGCGGTGTCGTCCCCAGTTGCGCCCGGAAGCGCCGGTGCAGGGTCGCCGGTGACACCGCCGCGCGCTCCGCCAGATCCGTTACGGTCAGCGGCTCGCCCAGCCGCTCCTGCGCCCACTCCAGCAGCGGCGCGAGCGACTCGTCGGGCACGTGGGGCATCGGCCGTTCCACGAACTGCCGCTGCCCGCCGTCCCGGTGCGCGGCGAACACCAGCCGCCGGGAGACGGCGCCCGCGATCTCGGCGCCGTGGTCCTCGCGCCAGATGTGCAGCCCGAGGTCGAGCGCCGCCGCGCTGCCCGCGGCGGTGAGGATGTCGCCCTCGTCCACGAACAGCACGTCCGGCTCCAACAGCACCCGCGGGTGCAGCCGCCGGAAGGAGTCCGTCCAGAGCCAGTGCGTGGCCGCCCGCCGCCCGTCCAGCAGCCCGGCCTCGGCGAGTGCGAAGGTGCCGGTGCAGAGGCTGACGACGCGGGCGCCACGCGCGTGCGCGCGCCGGATGGTGTCCAGAACGGCCGGGCCGCGCGGTACGACGTTGTCGGGCCGGCCGGGGACGACGAGGGTGTCGGCCCCGTCGGCGGTGTCCAGCCCGGGTACGTCGGCGAGCGTGAAGAACCCGTGGTTCATCCGGATCCCCGGGGTCGGCCCGCACAGCGACACCTCGTACAGCGGCCGTGTCAGCCCCAGCTCGGGCCGCGGCAGCCCGAACAACTCGGTGGCACAGCCGACCTCGAAGGGATTGGTGCCCTCGTCGACGATCACGGCGACGCGGTGGGGTGGACGCGGTGGCTGAGAGGATCCTTGCGGCATGTGCGATTTCTAGCACTCGTCCGGTGGGCCCGGCACCCCGCACGATGACGGCATGACACAGGAACACGATGACGTCATGTCACTGGAGCCCGTCTCCCTCGCCTCCGCCCTCGCCTCCTTCACCGAGCAGTGGAGCCCCCGCATCGTCACCGCCGTCAACGACTACGACGTCCGGATCGCCAAGGTCGAGGGCGAGCACGTCTGGCACGTGCACGACCACACCGACGAGTTCTTCCTCGTCCTCGACGGCGAACTCCACATCGCGCTGCGCGAACCCGACGGGGAACGCACGGTCGTCCTGCCCAAGGGCTCGGTCTTCACCGTCCCGCGCGGCACGGAACACAAGCCGTACGCCCCCGCCCCCGCCGCGATCCTGCTCCTCGAACCGTCCGGGACCCTGACCGTGGGCGACCGGCACGACGAGGTGCCCGCCCACGTGGACGCCACGACCGGGCACGCGCTGACCTGACGTGACCTGACCTGACGTGACCTGACGTGACCTGACCTGACCTGACGTGGGATGTCTTGACGGGGCGGATCAGGAGCCGTAGCCGTTGCTGTAGCCGCCGTCCTGGGTGTGATGGTGGTGGGACCGTTCCTCGACGACCGGGGTTGTCGGCGGCATGACGACGCGGCGGCGCCGGGCGATGCTGCTGAACGTCGCGACACCGATCAGACCGACGATCATGAAGATGACGCCGACCAGGTCGAGGTTGACGCCCTGCATGTCCCAGTCGGTCGCGAACGTGAGGATGGCTCCCACGGCGATGAGGATGATGCACCCGCCGAGGCCCATGAGTGTCGCCTCCCTGTAGATCCGGTCGGTTCCGGGTTTCCGGTCGATCCGGTTCCGTGCGGGTACCCCCGGCCGGAACACACATGCGGGGCAAGGGTGTTCCGGTCCGGGCACGCCCGGGACTCAGCCCCCCAGGAACGCGACCAGCGCGTTCGCCAGCAGGTGCGGGTCGTCGGCGCCGCACAACTCCCGGGCGCTGTGCATCGACAGGATGGCCACGCCGATGTCGACGGTGCTGATGCCGTGCCGGGCGGCAGTGATCGGGCCGATGGTGGTGCCGCACGGCATGGAGTTGTTGGAGACGAAGGTCTGGAAGGGGACGCCCGCCTTCTCGCAGGCGGCGGCGAACACCGCGCGGCCCGAACCGTCCGTGGCGTAGCGGTTGTTGACGTTGACCTTGAGGAGGGGACCGCCGTTGGCGCGCGGCTGGTGCGTCGGGTCGTGCCGTTCCGCGTAGTTGGGGTGGACGGCGTGACCCGTGTCCGACGACAGGCAGACCGTGCCGGCGAAGGCGCGCGCCCGGTCCTCGTAGGCGCCGCCGCGCGCGAACACCGAGCGCTCCAGCACGCTGCCGAGCAGCGGGCCGTCCGCGCCGGTGTCCGACTGGGAGCCGGTCTCCTCGTGGTCGAAGGCGGCGAGCACGGGGATGTACGGGAGGTCGGCGCCGGAGGTCGCGACCGCGGCCAGGGCGGCCGTACCGGCGTGCACGGACAGGAGGTTGTCCATGCGCGGGCCCGCCACCAGCTCCTTGTCGCGGCCCAGGTACGCCGGGGGTTCCACGGAGTGGGTCATCAGGTCCCAGCCGGTGACCTCGCCGCGGGCCAGACCCGCCTCGTCCTCCAGGAAGGCGATCAGGTCGCCGTCGCGCACGGTGTCGCCCAGGCCCCAGACGGGCTGGAGGTGGCGCTGCTTGTCGAGCTTGAGGCCCTCCGTGGACACGTTGCGGTCCATGTGGATGGCGAGTTGCGGGACGCGGAGCAGCGGGCGGTCGATGTTGACCAGGCGGGTCGAGCCGTCGCGCAGCGAGAGGCGGCCCGCCAGGCCCAGGTCGCGGTCGAGCCAGGAGTTCATCAGCGGGCCGCCGTAGACCTCCACGGCGACCTGGCGCCAGCCGTGCGCCCCGGTGTCCGGACGCGGCTTGACGCGCAGGTTGGGGGAGTCGGTGTGCGCGCCGACGATGCGGAAGGGGGTGTGGGCCGCGGCGCCCTCGGGGACGTACCAGGCCACGATCGCACCGCCGCGCAGCACGTACTTGCCGCCGCTGCCCGCGGCGGGAGCCGCCGATGTCACCGTCTCCCACGCGTCGGTCTCCGCGACCTGGCGGAAACCGGCCTTCTCCAGCCGCTCGGCGGCGGTCGCCACCGCGTGGTACGGCGTCGGGCTCGCCGACAGGAAGGTCATCAGGTCGTCGGTGTGGCCGCGGTCGAAGCGGGAGGGTGCGCTCATGGGGTTCACCTTAACGACGTACGAGGGCCCGCTTCCCGACTGGCGGGAGCGGGCCCTCGTGGGGCACATGGGTGTGTGACTGGAGGTGTGACTGATGTGGCGGGGGTGGGCGGGGCTGGAAGCCGGGCCGGAAGCCGGGCCGGAAGCCGGGCCGGAAGCCGGGCTAGAAGGCCGCCTCGTCCAGCTCCATCAGGTCGAGCTCGACGCCCTGGGCGATCTTGCGGGCCAGGGTGAGGCCGGGCAGGACGTTCGCGGCGAAGAACTTCGCGGCGGCGATCTTCCCGGCGTAGAAGGCCTTGTCCTTCGCTGAGGCCGTCGGCAGCTTCTCGGCGGCGATGGCGGCGCCCTTGAGGAGCAGGTAGCCGACGATCACGTCACCGGAGGCCTGGAGCAGGCGGGTGGTGTTGAGCCCCACCTTGTAGATGTTCTTGACGTCCTGCTCGGTGGCCGCGAGGTCGGTGAGCATCAGGCCGACGATGGCCTCCAGCTCGACGGCGGCCTTGACCAGGTGGTCGCGGGCGCCGGACAGCTCCTCGCCGCCGGTGGCGAGGGCCAGGAACTCCTTGATGTCCTCGGCGAGCGAGTTCAGCGCGGCGCCCTGGTTGCGGACGATCTTCCGGAAGAAGAAGTCCTGGCCCTGGATCGCCGTGGTGCCCTCGTACAGGGTGTCGATCTTGGCGTCGCGGATGTACTGCTCGATCGGGTACTCCTGGAGGAATCCGGAGCCGCCGAAGGTCTGGAGCGACTGGGCGAGCTGCTCGTAGGCCTTCTCCGAGCCGTAGCCCTTGACGATCGGCAGGAGCAGGTCGTTGAGGGCGTGCTCGGTGGCGGCGTCCTCGCCGTTCGCCTCCTTGACCTGGATCTCGTCCTGGACGGAGGCGGTGTACATCACCAGCGCGCGCATGCCCTCGGCGTACGCCTTCTGCGTCATCAGCGAGCGGCGCACGTCGGGGTGGTGGGTGATGGTGACCTTGGGGGCCGACTTGTCCATGAAGTTGGCCAGGTCGGGGCCCTGGACGCGCTCCTTGGCGTACTCCAGGGCGTTGAGGTAGCCGGTGGAGAGGGTGGAGATCGCCTTCGTGCCGACCATCATGCGGGCGAACTCGATGATGCGGAACATCTGGCGGATGCCGTCGTGCTTGTCGCCGATCAGCCAGCCCTTGGCGGGGTGGCGGTCGCCGAAGGTCATCTCGCAGGTGTTGGAGGCCTTCAGGCCCATCTTGTGCTCGACGTTGGTGGCGTAGACGCCGTTGCGCTCGCCCAGCTCGCCGGTCTCGAAGTCGAACTCGTACTTCGGGACGAGGAAGAGGGACAGGCCCTTGGTGCCGGGTCCCGCGCCCTCGGGACGGGCGAGGACGTAGTGGAGGATGTTCTCCGACATGTCGTGCTCGCCGGACGTGATGAAGCGCTTGACGCCCTCGATGTGCCAGGAGCCGTCGGCCTGCTCGACGGCCTTGGTGCGGCCGGCGCCGACGTCCGAACCGGCGTCCGGCTCGGTGAGGACCATCGTGGAGCCCCACTGCTTCTCGACGGCGAACGAGGCGATGTGCTTCTGGACCTCGTTGCCCTCCTCGAAGAGGATGCCGGCGAACGCCGGGCCCGAGGAGTACATCCACACGGCCGGGTTGGCGCCGAGGATCAGCTCCGCGTAGGCCCAGATCAGGGAGCGGGGCGAGGTGGTGCCGCCGATCTCCTCGGGCAGGCCCAGGCGCCAGTACTCGGAGTCCATGAAGGCCTGGTAGCTCTTCTTGAAGGAGGCCGGGACCGGCGCGGTGTTGGTCTGGGGGTCGAAGACCGGCGGGTTGCGGTCGGCGTCGGCGAAGGACTCGGCCAGCTCGTTCTCCGAGAGGCGGGTCAGCTCCTCCAGAACGCTCTTGGCGGTGTCCGTGTCCATCTCCGCGAACGGGCCCGTGCCGTAAACCTTGTCACGGCCGAGCACCTCGAAGAGGTTGAACTCGATGTCCCGGAGATTCGGTTTGTAGTGCCCCATGGCGACGGCTCCGTTGAGAGATCGGCGAGGCACTGACTCCTCGCATCTGTACACATACCAACTACACGTACCAAGTAGTAGCTCCGATGATGCTACCCGTCGGTAATAAGAAGCAACCCCGAGCCGGACATCTGTGACCCGTCACTCGCTACTCTTTGCGGCATGTACGGCTACGACCAGACCGCGGGTCCTCAGCAGCAGCAGTACGCTCAGCCGCCGCAGCAGCCGATGGGCGGCGGATACGGACAGCAGCCGCCGCTGTATCCCGAGCCGTCCCCGCCCTCGCTCGCGGACGCGGTGCGCGCCTTCACCACAGGGCAGATGTCCGCCGAGGACTTCCAGCAGATCTTCGCGACCTCGAAGGTCTACTGCCCGCGCGGCGACAACCCCGGCTTCCTCGCGCTGCACAACACCCAGCAGCCGGTGATCCCCATGTTCACCGGCCTGAAGGAACTGCGCCGGTACGCGGGCAAGGAGTCCAAGTACTTCGTGATCACCGGCGCGGAGGTGATCGACCTGCTGCCGACCGGCTACGGCTTCGTCCTCGACATGGAGGGCGAGCACCGGATGGTGTTCGACGCGAAGGCTGTCGAACAGATGGTCGATTTCGCGATGCGCCGGATGTACGGCTGACCCGTCGCCACCACTGCGAGCCCGGAGGGAATGCCCTCCGGGCTTTCGTGGTTCCAGGTGACAGGAAGTTCAATGCTCAACTAAAGTGGGGCGCACGCCGCCCGAGGAGGTCGACATGCCTGCCGTGACCGTCGAGAACCCGTTGACGCTGCCCCGCGTATCCGCACCCGCCGACGCCGCCGCACGTCCCGTGCTCACCGTCACGACCGCGCCCAGTGGTTTCGAGGGCGAGGGCTTCCCGGTGCGCCGCGCGTTCGCCGGGATCAACTACCGCCACCTCGACCCGTTCATCATGATGGACCAGATGGGTGAGGTAAATTACCAGGCAGGCGAACCGCGAGGGACGCCATGGCATCCGCACCGAGGGTTCGAAACTGTCACGTACTTGATTGACGGCACCTTCATTCACCGTGACTCGCACGGCGGCGGCGGGACTATCACGAATGGTGATACCCAGTGGATGACCGCAGGTAGCGGCCTCTTGCATATTGAGGCCCCGCCGGAGGAACTCGTCATGTCCGGCGGCCTCTTTCATGGTCTCCAGCTCTGGGTCAACCTTCCGGCCAGGGACAAGATGAAGGAGCCCCGGTACCAGGACATTCGAGGCGGCCAGGTCAAGCTCCTGACCTCCCGCGATGGAGGAGCACTTCTTCGAGTCATCGCGGGTGGACTGGGCGGTCGCGAAGGGCCGGGCGTCACGCACACGCCGATCACGATGGTTCACGCGACGCTCAGCCCTGGCGCTGAGATCACGGTGCCCTGGCGCTCCGACTTCAACGCGCTGGCCTATGGCCTTGCGGGAAGCGGCGCCGCCGGGAGCGAACGGCGCCCGTTCAGCATGGGCCAGACGGTCGTCTTCGACGCGGGGGACTCGCTGACCATCCGGGCGGACTCCACCCAGGACGCCCGCAACGGCGCCTTCGAAGTCGTCCTCCTGGGCGGCCGGCCGATTCGTGAACCCATGGCTCACTACGGGCCGTTCGTCATGAACCACCGTCACGAACTCCAGAAGGCGTTCGAGGACTTCCAGGCGGGTCGCCTGGGTACCGTCCCGGCGGACGACTGACGCCGGAACCCTCGGGCGCAAGAGAGCCCCTGCCGTTCGTCCTGGAGGAGGCGAACGACAGGGGCGGCTCTGTCTTGAATCACTGTCGTGATTCACTCGGCGCGGGTCACGCGGGCGTGGTCGGTGGCGACACGGCGGAAGACGTCGTGACCGGTCAGTCCCGTGTGTATCAGACACCAGTCCTGGACCGACTCCCGGTCATCGCCTCGACCAGCTCCGCGCGATCGCCCGCCGGTCCAGCTCGAGCTCCGCGGCCGCGTGCCTCCCTCACACCGAGCGAAACCATGCCTGACCAGCAGAAATCAAGGGATCACGTTCGGTTGACACGGCTTCTGACGCGTCCGGCTCCTTCGCCCAGGGCGCCTTCAGACGGGCAGGGTTGAAGCCGCGCGGGCCGCGTTGCCCAGGGAAGAGGACCATGCATTCAAACGCTTGCGCGAGTAGATCGCGGCGGTCGTCCAGCATGGTGTCCTCCCAGTGCTCGCGCATTGTGCGGCCAGTAGGTACCAGGGTGGTCCGCTTCTCCGGTTCGGCGGCGGCCAGCCTCTCCCGGCTGGCCTGGAGGCCTTGGAGCTTGGCGAAGGTCTCCGCGTCCGCCTTCGTGGCCATGTCTGCCAGGGTCTCCTTGATGTCCGCCTCCACTACGGCCAGCTCGTCGAGGCCGCCGACCGTGGTCCGCTCGATGTAGTACGGCATGTCCCCGACCGTGGTCAGGTAGCGGTCCTCGATGCATTTCTCGATGACCTTCGCGGACACACTGACCGGACGGTCGCACACGCCGCCGTTGGCCTTCGTCGGACAGCGGTACGTGACCTCCGCCTGTTTGGCCGCCTTCGGGTTGGGGGACCGCCTGGCGACCTGGAGCTTCGCGCCGCACGCGTGACAGGTGAGGAGGCCGGACAGGAGCCTGGCCGGTCGGCGGCCTCCCTTGCGGGGGTCGGGGTTCTTCACGGCAAGCGCGATGCGGAGGGCGGCCACCTGTCCAGGGGAGAGGATCTCCGGGTACAGGCGGATCAGGTTCCCTTCCGCGTCGCGGACGGGCTTCCCTCGTTCGGTGGCCCAACCGTCCATCTGGTTGCCCGTCAGGACCTGGCGGAGGGTTACGCGGGACCACGCCTGTGCCCTACGCGGCTTGATGCCCAGGTGGTTCCACCGACGCACGACGCGGGTCAGGTTGTCCGGCTCTGTGGGGCGCAAGACGGCGTCCGCCGCCTCCAGAATGACCTTGGCCTCTTCCGGGACGACTTCCAGGACCTTACCCATGTGCTTGCCGTCTTTGCCCAGCTCCGGGTTCGGCACGGAGCGAAAGCCGAAGGGGATCTCTCCACCCGGCCAGCGGCCCAGGCGGACCAGGCGCCGGTTCTTGTCCCGTGCACGCTGGCGCATGCGCTCGCGCTCCGCGCGTCCGATCTCCGCCTGAACGACGAAGCGGAAGCGGAAAGCGTCGCCGTGGTTGCTGTCCAGCCCGAAGCAATCCAGGAGGCGGACCGGCTGGTGACTACGGCGTCCCGTGTGTGGGTCCTTTCCCTCCACGACGTCCAGGATCTGGGCAGCGACGTTCAGGCCCTCACGAGTCAGTCGGTCCGTGCTGTAGTTCATGAGGACGTGGCAGCGGCCCTCACGTGCGTCGTTCAGCCAAAGGCCGAATTCGTCCCGGTCGCGGAAACCACCCGTCTTCCCATCGTCCACGTGGATCGGCTCCAGGACGTCTAAGCCCTCCCGCTCACAGTGGGCGCGCATGTCCTTGATCATGCCTTCCAGTGAGACGTTCGAGTCGTCCGCCTGTTTGGACAAGCGGGCGTACAGGGAGGCCACGGGCCGACGGGGACGGAACGTCTGGGGCACCTCTTCGGTTGTCATGCGCCCAGGGTAGCCAGACACATGTGTGTTTGGGGGTAGAACGGATCGCTCCCACCTACTGCACATTGAGAGCCGCCGCCGGAGCAGTTGGTCACCCTTCCCTGGCCGGAGGACTTCAACGGCCTTGCGTACGTCATGGCCGGACGCGGGGCCGTGGGCGGCGGGCGGCGTCCGGTGCCTCGGGCAGACCGCGGTCTTCGGCGCCGGGGGCTCGCTGACCGTCCGCGCGGACGAGAAGCAGGACTCGCACACCCCCGACCTGGAGGTCGTGCTGCTCGGCGGGCAGCCGGTCCGGGAGCCGATGGCCCACTACGGCCCGTTCGTCATGAACACCCGCGAGGAACTCCAGCAGGCGTTCGAGGACTTCCAAAAGGGCCGGCTCGGGGGAACCTCAGGTGCCCGGAATGTCCGAAGGTGGACTATAGGGCTTGGTGGACCGAATCTGGAGTCCAGTCTGAACGGGGACGGATTCGTCCAGGTTTGCGTGGGCTGCCGCCTGCGGTCGTATTGCCTTCGTACGGGCACTGCTGAGTGCTACTCACGGCTCAGAAGAGTGGTATGCCGAGGCTTGCCGAAACCAACTGGGCAACCCCTGTCCAGCCAAGGGCCGGCAGGTTCGACCCTGCGCTTTGCAGCACCCTCCCCGCGAGCTGGCGACCCGCCCGGACTCAGGCGCGGCTCTGGCGAGCTCGGCCTGCAGAGCCTCCAAGTCGGCGACGACCGTGGCTCGGACATCCTTTGACACGTCCGCGAAGTGTGCGGCGGCCAGAACCTCGCGCGCGAACTGTGCGAGCTGCTGGGGGCGTAGCCGAAGGTGTTGTTCTGGGTGTTGTCCTGGCCCATCTGGGGCGCGCCCCCGAGGCTAGTCGTGTTGGTGGTTTGGTTGTTGATCAGCAGGTGGAGGTTCGCGGTGCTGGGCCACCGACGACGGCGCCGGTAGTCCAGCCACTCCACCATCGGATGTGAGTAGTTCAGGTACAGGAAATCCCGAAGTCACGTCAGTTCACGAAACGGTGCCGGAGAGAGGACGAACGCCCTGGCACCGGGGTCGAAGACTCAAGGAGGCTCAGAGCAACCCAGAGGATGTCGCACACCCACCCACGGCCCGCACCGCCAACGGCGTCCTCACGCCTCGCTGCTCCACATCGCAGTGCCGTCGGCCTGCACATGAAGCGTCGGAGAATGCTCGCGATACCCCCACTGGGCCGCGCCGTCCGGCACCACCCAGATGCGGGCCTGAAACGCTTGAGCCGGTGTCAGCGGGACGGTACACGCCTCCAGCGGACTCGTTCTCGTTTCCTTGGCGGGAAGGGTGATCCTGCCCGGTCTTCCCCACGGACCGGGGCAGGTAAGCTCCACCTCACTCTGGACGTAGGCGAGCTTCACCTCCACCGTGACGGGCTTGCCCGAGGTGTTGGTGAGTTGCACCAGGAAGGATGCCCTCCCGTCCTCGGCGACGAGCGTGCACGGTGTCCACAGCACGGCGCCCGCGCTTCGCACCTTTCCGCACTGATGGTTTCCCTTGACACCGCCGGACTCGGTCGAGGCCACGGGATCAGGGTTGACCACGTCCGCCCCCTGCGCACTCTGCGTCGCCAGCCCGTCCGGGGACTTTCCGACCGAGGGTGACGCCGACTTCCCGCTATCCAGCCACCCGAGCAGCGCGACAGCCACAGCCACCCCTACGGCTGCGCCCGCTCCCGCCCAGAGCCACCCATACTTCGGGCTCTGCCTCCCAGCCGCCCGATGGGGGGCCGCAAGCGGGTCCTCCGCTCCAGCCGGTCCGCCGGCTACGGCTCGCTCAGTGGCTCCTTCCGGATCAAGGGGTCCGGCCGGTTCCACGATGTCGGTCACTTCCACGAGTTCGTCGGACTGCACCGTAATGCTCGTCAGGACCCGGCTCCGCCAGCCCGGTCCAGCCGCTTCCTGGAGACTGCGTGCCAAATCGGCGATCTCCCTGCCGATGCTCGGAAGCTGCTGGGCGCTCTCGGGTGCTTGCTTCTTCCTCAAGGCCCGTGCGATGGCCTCGCTGTCCTCCTCGCTGGGCAGCCGGTTGTGCTTGGTGCCCGGCAGCAGCTGATTGCGCCCCCGCAGCCAGTACGACAGCAGCGCCTCGTCGATCTTCTTGCGTGACCGCCAGACGGGTGTCTCGCGCTCCGCCTCCAACACCTTCACCAGAGCCTTGCGTGTCGGTTTCCCCCTCGTGGTCGGCTCTCCTACGCAGGCCGCCCACGCGTCCAGTGCCTGCACCAGGCGGTGCGACAGGTCGGCGCATAAGTCCCGCTGATTTCCCATCGGTGGCTCCCCTCCCAGGGACATTCCGTTGCGGTGCAACCGAGACGCAGCAGGTTATGGAGGTGCAAGTTGCGCCGCAAATCCCCAGTCGGCTTGCACTGGTGCTCTCTCCGTCCGCCTGCGGGACATTCGGTCCGGCGGTTCGGAACGTCCGGCCGCCGCCCCGTACCGGGAACCGTCGAGAACAGGAGAACCCCGAAGTGAGCATGTGGAAGTGCCAGCGCTGCAAGGGCAATGGAAAGTGCACGTCCTGCGACGGGTCCGGATCCCGAGGCATGTGGAAGTGCGACAGCTGCCGCGGCAGCGGTGACTGCAAGGCATGCGACGGTCGCGGCTGACAGCGCGAACGCTGGGTTGACCCGGCTCTGCTCCGTGGTGTGAGGGCTCCCGTCATGCGGTGAGCCCTCACCACCTCTCACACCGCGCCCCTCAACTGGGCACCGAGCACCGACCGTGCAGGTCACGGGCCCATGACGGTTGGAGCCGGTACCGCCTCCCGTAGACGACTACCGCCGTTCACCCGGTGGGAGCCCATCCTCCTGCCAAGGACCGGCAGCGGCTCGACCATCCGTCGTTGCCGGCCGGCCGCATCCGACCCCTGTCACGTGAAAGCGAAGGAGAACAACCCCTGTGAACGAGACGCCTCGTCCGGAGTCCGAGCAGAGTAACCTCCCTGGCCGACAGCCCGGCTTTGGCTTCTACATGCCGCCTCCGCCGAGTCATCCTCCCCAGCCTCCAGTGGCGCCCGGTTTCGGGTACGTGCCCCGACCGGTTCCTGCCAGTGCTTTCCTGGACATGCCCCAGCGGGTCAAGGCGGCTCGCATCGTCCTGTTCCTGCTGGCAGGCTTCCTGATCATTGCGGCTCTGGCTGCTCTTGCGGAGGCCGATGCGGCACAGAACACAGTCGAGCGCTACAGCGAAGTCCCCGGCCTCATGCCCTCTGCGCTTCACGCGGCGCAGCAGGAGGCGGTCGTGCAAACGTCGGTCGCGCGGACCGGGATGGCCTGGGGTGTCGTCTACGCTGTCCTGGCGCTCGTGCTCGCGGCACGATTCGGCAAGGGTGGCAACGCCTTGCGCATCGGCACGATCGTGTACGGAGCATGGCTCTGCGTCGTCAGCATCTTCGCTCTCGCCCTTACTGCCGACGTCGCTCCCACCGCCACCGTGATCGGGAACGTCGCAGAGCTCGCCGCCGGCATTCTGCTGATCGTCCTCATGGTGCAAAGGGAGGGCATCGCCTGGTTCAGCCGGGTCCGCTCTTGAACTGGTCTCCGCTACCAGGTTCGGATCCGGGTTGGCCGCTGATCAGGGCCGCCGCGGCTACACCGTATCCGCGAGGGGCAGACGGGCCAAGGTCCCAGAGAGTTGACGAGCCGACACCGAGCCCGTCTCGGGCAGGTCGGCCTCGATCCAGGCCCGGCGGGCGGAATCCTTGTCACCCTCGGCCGCGGCCAGCAGGTTCTCCTTCGCACTGTGCTCGTGCACGGGGTCGGTGTCCGGGCCGTGGTCGCTCAGGTAGACGACGGTCCGGACCTGCAACTTGGCGTTGGAAGACATCTGTTCGTTGATGCGGTAGACGCGCAGCCGGTGGCCGACCAGAGTCCTGGCCCGTTCGATCACCGTCCGGCGTATTGGACCGGGCAGTACGAGCGGGCGGCCCAACCCGCCCAGGTCGGTCGTCAGCACAGGGAGGGCGGCAGCATCGGGGTACGGCTGGCGAGTCTGGAGGCGCGGGCGCTGGCGATAGGCGGCGACTCGGCAGGAGCGCTCGCCGCCCTGTCGGATGCCGAACGATCGCGCGAGGCGATCTCGGGTCGGGACGAGGCACTGGGAGTCTTCGACTTCCCCGCGGCCAAGCAGTTCGCTTACGCCGGAACCACTCTTCTGGCCGTGGGCGGGCAGGAACATGTCCACCGGGCCATCGTCAGCGCGGAGACGGCGATCCGCCTCTATCGCAACGCGGACGGAGATGACCAGTCGGTCGGCGACCTGTTCGCCGCGCACCTCGACATCGCCGGCGGACACCTGCTTCTGGGCGACCTGGACGGCACGGAGAAGATGCTCGGCTTCGTTCTCCAGTCCTCGCCGGAGCGCATGTCGGCCAGTATCGTGCGCCGGCTCACCGTTCTGGGGCGGGAGCTGGGAGGGCCGCAGTACGGTGGAGCCGCGCAGGCGGGGCACCTGCGTGACCGGCTCCAGCACACGGTCGTCCGTGCGTCCCTGCCCGCCGCCCGTCCTCCGGAGTTGCCGACGTGACCGACTCGTCCGCCGCCCACGACGCCGCTGTGACCGACCGGGCCCGCCTGGCGGGCAGTGCCTACAACGGAGACCGGGACCTGGCCGCCCGGCAGTCGCTCTACCAGTGGCAGACGCCCCGGTACGATCTGCCAGGTCTCGTCGTCGAGCAGTTGGCGACGTACGCGGGAGCGTCGTCGACATCGGTTGCGGCAACGGCAAGTTCATCGAGCGGCTCCGTCAGGACCGTGGAGACCTGTTCTTGCTCGGCCTCGACATCGCCCCCGGCATCCTCGCCGACGTCCCCGGCCCCGTCGCCGTGGCGGATGCCACGAGGCTTCCGCTCACGACGGGCAGCGTCGACGCCGCCCTTGCGCTCCACATGCCCTACCACGTGCCCCACATTCCCCAGGCGGTCAGGGAACTGGCCAGGATCGTGGCCGGTGACGGGCTGCTGATCGCCTCCACCAACAGCGACCGCGACAAGGCCGAACTCGACGACCTCTGGCAGCGGGCCGCCGCCGACGTCCTCGGCATCGACCGGGGCCCGGCTCGCCTCTCGCTCAGCGCTCGCTTCTCCCTGGAGAAGGCGCCCGCCTTCCTCGACGAGGAGTTCAGCCGCGTGGAGGTTGTCGAACTGCCGGGGACCATCACGGTCCACGACCCCGAACCTGTGGTTGCCCACATGGCTTCGTACCGTGCCTGGGCGGACCAGCACGACGTGCCCTTCGACGCGACTGTCGACCGTACCCGCACGTTGGTGGCCGACCACATCGCCCGGCACGGGTCGTACGAGATCACCTGCCTTGGTGGCCTCGTTGTCTGCCGTCGCTGAGAGGACGAGCTGATGCAGGCCTTCGAGGACTTCCAGAAGGGGCGGCTGGGGACCGTCCCGGCGGTGCACGGCATGTCGGGCGAGGGCCCCGGGGCCTGACGGCCGGCGCGGGGCGGCCCCGCGTCTGGCTGACACCGCGTCACCCGGGCGGGCCGTCCGCGCAGGACAGCCCGCCCGGCGCGTGATCGGCTGGGGGCGTGCAGCTCCTCCCCGGCCCGGTGCGTCGCTTCGCCGCCTGGTGCGCCGTCATCCTGCTCGCCAGCGGGGTCGTCTACGTCGCCGTCCGGCTCTGCGCCGAGTTCCGCACCGCGGTGACACCGGCGCTGCTGGCGCTGCTCGGCACCGCCCTGCTCAGGCCGCTGCACGCGCGGCTGGTGAAGGCCCATGTGCAGCGGTCGCTGGCCGCCGGGCTGACCTGCGTCGCCGTGCTGGCCGTGGTCGGCGGGGCCGTGTACATCGTGGTGTCCGCGCTCGTCGAGACCGGCGACCAGATCGTCGCCTCCGTCCGGGACGCGGCCCGGGACATCGCCGACCACTTCGGGGCGGCCGGGACCTCGCTGGACGACGTGGCGTCCAACGCGCGTGAGCTGCTGGGCAAGTTCGGCGGTACGGCCGCCTCGGGCGTGGTGACCGGGATCAGTGTGGTCGGAGAGATGCTGGCCATGGCCGTGCTCGCCCTGCTGCTCGTCTTCTTCTTCCTGCGCGACTCCGACCGGGCCGTCGGCACGGTGCGGGCCCTCTCGCCGCCGCACAGCGCCGACATGGTCGAGGCGATGGCCCGGCGGGCGTTCGGGGCCGTCGAGGGCTTCATGCGGGGCACCACCCTGATCGCCCTCATCGACGCGGTCTGCATCACCGTCGGGCTGCTCGTCCTGCGCGTCCCCGGCGCGGTCGGGCTCGGGGCGCTGGTCTTCGTCGGCGCCTACGTGCCCTACCTCGGCGCGTTCCTCTCCGGTGCCGTCGCCGTGCTGGTGGCGCTGGCCGACCGGGGGTTCGTCATCGCGCTGTGGGCCCTCGGGGTGGTGCTGGCCGTGCAGGTGCTGGAGGGGCACGTGCTCCAGCCGATGATCCAGAGCCGGACTGTGCAGATGCACCCGGCCGTCGTCCTGCTGGCGCTCACCGCGGGGGCGTCGGTGGCGGGCATCCTGGGGATGCTCCTCGCCGTTCCCCTGACCGCGGCGGCGTTCGGGATCGTGCACGAGTTGCAGCGGCGTTACGCGGCTCCGGAGCCGTCGGTGCCGTCCGAGGGGCCGGGGCCAGGAGTGGGGCCGGGGCCATCCGCGGGGCCGGGGCCGTCCCCCGGGACCGGGGACTCGTAGAGCTCGTACCAGATGCTCTTGCCCTTGCCGCGCGGGTCGACCCCCCACGCGTCCGCGAGCAGCTCGATCAGCATCAGGCCGCGTCCGGAGGACGCCATCTCGCCCGGCCGGCGCTTGTGCGGCAGGTCGTCGCCGTGGTCGGTGACCTCCACCCGGATCCGCCGTTCGCCCGGCTCCCCGGCGACCTCGGCCACGAGCAGGGCGTCGGTGTCGGTGTGGACCAGGACGTTCGTCAGCATCTCGGAGAGCAGGAGCACCGCCGCGTCCCGCTGCTCCTCGCCCGGCCAGTCGTGCAGCAGGTCGCGCAGATGCTGCCGGGCGGTGGCGATCCGCGCGGGCTCGGCCTGGGCGACCGACAGCATCGTGCGGCGCACCGGCGCCGCCCGGGGCATGGTGCTGTCGCCGCAGTCATCGCCCTGCCGGCACAGCAGCAACAGGGCGATGTCGTCCTCCCGGCGGTCGGACAGCGGGCCGACGGTGTGGTGCGAGGAGGGGCCGTGCACGGCCTGGACCAGCGCGTCGGCCAGCTCCTCCAGGCCGCCGTTGTACTCCTCCAGGATCACGCGCAGGCGGTGCCAGCCGGTCTGCAGGTCGTGGCCGCCGGTCTCGACCAGGCCGTCCGTGCACATCATCAGGGTGTCCCCGGGTTCCAGGACGAGGCGCGTGGTCGGGTAGTCGGAGTCCGGGTCGATGCCCAGGGGGAGTCCGCCCGCCGTGGCGAGGATCAGCGCCGTACCGTCCGCCATGCGCACCACCGGGTCCAGATGCCCGGCGCGGGCGCTCTCCAGGGTGCCGGTGGTGGGGTCGACCTCGGCGTAGTAGCAGGTCGCGAAGCGCATGTCGCCGGGGTCGTCCTCGGACTGGGTGAGGCCGTGGAAGAAGTGCGAGGCGCGGGAGAGCACCGCGTCGGGGCGGTGGCCCTCCGCCGCGTAGGCGCGCAGGGCGATGCGCAACTGGCCCATCAGCCCGGCCGCCCGCACGTCGTGTCCCTGGACGTCGCCGATGACCAGGGCGAAGCGGCCCCCGGGCAGCGTGATCATGTCGTACCAGTCGCCGCCCACCTGGAGGCCGCCGCCGGTGGGCACGTAGCGGGCGGCGACGTCCATGCCGGGGATCTCCGGGCCGAGCACGGGCAGCATGGTGCGCTGCAGCCCCTCGGCCAGCTCCCGCTGGGTCTCCGCGGCGCCCGCCCGGGACAGTGCCTGCGCCAGCATCCGCGCCACCGTGGTCAGCACGGACCGTTCGTCCGGCGTGAACGCGACCGGGTAGGCGAAGGCCGCCAGCCAGGCGCCCATGGTGCGGCCGGCCACGGTCAGCGGCAGGTAGGCCCAGGAGCGGCGGCCGAAGCGCTCGGCGAGCGACCAGGTCATGGGATAGCGGGACCGGTACTGCTCGGGGGAGGAGAGGTAGACGGCACGGCCGGTGCGGACCACCTCGGCGGCCGGGTAGTCGGTGCTGAGGGCCATGTCCACGAACGGGTTGACCTCGTTCTCCGGCTGCCCGTGGTGGCCGATGACGGTGAGGTGGTCGCCGGAGACCCCGAAGACCGCGAGGCCGTCGGGGGAGAACCCCGGCATCGAGAGCCCGGCCGCGACGCGCAGCACCTCCTCGGTGGACCGCGCCTCGGCCAGGGCCCGGCCGGCGTCCAGCAGGAAGGCCTCCCGCGAGCGGCGCCAGTCGCCGGTGACCGCGCTGCGCCCGGCGGGGGTGCCCGGCCTCGGCTCGGTGACCTCCTGGAGGGTGCCGGTCAGCTCGTACGCCTTGCGTACGGGGTCGAACGAGGGCTTGGAGCGGCTGCGCACGACCCGGACGATGTGGCCGTGCTCGTCCATGATCCGGATCCGGACCTCGGCGAGGGTGCCCTCGGCGACGGCGAGCTGGACCACCCCGGTGATCTCGTTCCAGTCCACCGGGTGCAGCCGGGCCCGTACCTGGGCCTCGGTGAGGAGTGCCTGCCTGGCGGGCAGCCCGAGCAGGCGGGCGGCCTCCGCGTCGACCGTGACCTCCCCCGCGGCGGTGTCCCAGTGCCACAGACCGGTCGCGAGGGCGGCAAGGACGTCCCCCACCTCGGGCAGGGGCTCACCAGTGCGCATTGCCCCACTGTAAGAAGAGGTGATCGAACGCTGCCACCGGTCGCACGCCGGTCGCACACCGGTCGCACCGGCGGCGACGGCAGATCGGTGGCGAGTCCGCGACGAGTCCGTGCGATTCCGTGGCGAGCCCCGCGGCGAATCAATGCGGGGGAAGTCGGCCGTGGGTGCCCGGTACGCTGGGGGTGTTTCACGTGAAACACCCCCCGATCCGCGAAGGCTGGATGAACGACGATGCATCGGTACAGGTCCCACACCTGCGGCGAGCTCCGCTCCTCTGACGTCGGCACCGACGTCCGACTGAGTGGCTGGCTGCACAATCGGCGCGACCTGGGCGGCATCCTCTTCATCGATCTGCGCGATCACCACGGCATCACGCAGCTCGTCGCCCGGCCCGGTACCGAGGCGTACGAGGCGCTGGACAAGCTGACCAAGGAGTCGACCGTTCGTGTCGACGGCAAGGTCGTCTCCCGGGGCGGCGAGAACATCAACCCCGACCTGCCCACCGGCGAGGTCGAGGTCGAGGTGGGCGTCGTCGAGCTGCTCGGCGCCGCCCAGCCGCTGCCCTTCACCATCAACACCGAGGACGGGGTCAACGAGGAGCGGCGCCTGGAGTACCGCTTCCTGGACCTGCGCCGCGAGCGCATGCACCGCAACATCATGCTGCGTACGTCGGTCATCTCCTCGATCCGCAGCAAGATGGTGGCCCTCGGCTTCAACGAGATGGCGACGCCGATCCTCACCGCCACCTCCCCCGAGGGCGCCCGCGACTTCGTGGTGCCCTCCCGCCTGCACGCGGGCCGCTTCTACGCCCTCCCCCAGGCGCCGCAGCAGTTCAAGCAGCTACTGATGATCTCCGGCTTCGACCGGTACTTCCAGATCGCGCCCTGCTTCCGCGACGAGGACGCCCGCGCCGACCGCTCGCCGGGCGAGTTCTACCAGCTCGACGTCGAGATGAGCTTCGTCGAGCAGGAGGACGTCTTCCAGCCGGTGGAGCGGCTGATGACCGAGCTGTTCACGGAGTTCGGCAACGGACGTGAGGTCACCTCCCCCTTCCCGCGGATCCCGTTCCGCGAGGCGATGCTCAAGTACGGCTCCGACAAGCCGGACCTGCGCGCCCAACTGGAGCTCGTCGACATCACCGACGTCTTCGAGGGCTCGGAGTTCAAGGCCTTCGCCGGCAAGCACGTGCGCGCGCTGCCCGTCCCGGACGTCTCGGGCCAGCCCCGCAAGTTCTTCGACCAGCTCGGCGACTACGCCGTCTCGCAGGGCGCCAAGGGCCTGGCCTGGGTCCGCGTCGGCGAGGACGGTGCGCTGACCGGCCCGATCGCGAAGTTCCTCACCGAGGCGAACGTCGCGGAGCTGACCAAGCGCCTGTCCCTGGCCCCCGGCCACGCGGTGTTCTTCGGCGCGGGCGAGTTCGACGAGGTCTCGAAGATCATGGGCGCGGTGCGGGTCGAGGCCGCCCGGCGCGCCGGACACTTCGAGGAGAACGTCTTCCGGTTCTGCTGGATCGTCGACTTCCCGATGTACGAGAAGGACGAGGACACGGGGAAGATCGACTTCTCCCACAACCCCTTCTCGATGCCGCAGGGCGGCATGGACGCCCTGGAGAGCCAGGACCCACTGGACATCCTGGCCTGGCAGTACGACATCGTCTGCAACGGCGTCGAACTGTCCTCCGGCGCGATCCGGAACCACGAGCCGGACATCATGCTCAAGGCCTTCGAGATGGCGGGCTACGACGCGGAGACCGTCGAGCGCGAGTTCGCCGGCATGCTGCGTGCGCTGCGCTTCGGCGCCCCGCCGCACGGTGGCATCGCCCCGGGCGTCGACCGCATCGTCATGCTGCTCGCCGACGAGCCCAACATCCGCGAGACGATCGCCTTCCCGCTCAACGGCAACGCCCAGGACCTGATGATGGGCGCCCCGACCGAGCTGGACGAGACCCGGCTGAGGGAGCTGCACCTGACGGTGCGCAAGCCGCAGCCGAAGTAGCCCGCCGACGGCCCCGCGGTCCGGGGCTGATGATTGGACAGCTTGTCCCGGCGACACGCCGCCGAAATGGCGCTTCTGCCGGGACAGACTGTCCAAACACCGACCAGCCTGCCCGGGGCCACGACGGCGAGGACCGCGCGCAGGGCGTACGGCGGTGAGGGGCGACCTCGCGTTCCAGCCAGGCGGTGACGCCCGGGGCGAGGTGCTCGGCGTCCGTGCGGAGAGGACGAGACGGGGTCGCGGTGACGCAGGCCGGTGAGGACGTCGACGGCTGCCTGGAGGAGGGCGGGGGCGGGATACCGACGGCTGGGGCACGGCGGGGAGGCGCTTGCGTGGCGGCGGCTTCTCCTGGGCCACGCGCCGGGTGCGTGTCCGGGCCTGTTGCAGGAGACCGTGCGGGTGACGATTCGGCCGGTGGATGTGCGCGCACGTGCGCCGCAGGTAGCCGTGCTTCTCGAGCTTGCGCAGCCCGGCGGCTATGCGGGTGGGGCTCCGTCGGTCTGACAGGTCACCGGCCTGCTCACGCGGCATCCCGGCACCCTCACCGAGGATGACGAACTTCTCCGCAAGGCCGTACTGGCCCGCTCCCCTGAGATCAACCAAGCCGACCTGCTGCGTAGCGGTCCTTCTCTCCTGAGGGTGCGGTCAGACCGCACCCTCCACCAGTCCGAAGCCGTCCGGAAACTCCTCCAAAAAAGCTCGCCGCGACGGATCAGACTCCTCGCGGGCCATGGTGACGAGCAGGCCGAGGAAATCGTCCTGCTGCTCACGCGACAGCTTGCTCACGACGTGAGCTACGCCTTCCAGGACCTTGACGGCGTCGTCTGGATCCAATTGTTCGTCTTCACAGCCTTCGACGAATCAGAGGACATCGACCAGAGCCTCGGCCAGAGCTCGCGTCAAGGAGGGGTACGCACCAGGCATCGGGACGATCTCCCAGTAAGTCGGCGAAGGGAATCCGGTCATCCCAACACATGCCACCGACGTCACGGTCAGCAACCGGGTCACGAACTGCGCCAGACCTCGGAATTGGCCATGTCCTGTGCCCGTTCGGGGCTGCTGCCTGAGGAGAAGCTCACGGCGTCCACGGACCCTGGCTTCTCAGCGAACCCTGTGGGGCCTACCGCCCGCGTTCCAGATGAGTTCACAACGCGGGCACTGGACGGGGTCGCGGCCGTATCTCTTCACCTGGGCCTTGGTGACGATCATGATGTGGGGCCGCTTGAACCGGTGCGCGCACGACGGGCAGGTCAGCATGCCGTCCGTCGCACTGCCCGCCAGCGGCGATGCCTCGCCCTCTGACCACGTCACCGCACGACGGCTGCGCCGCACCACCAACACGCAACCCCCTACCAGCGCCAGGCCGACCACCAGCCCAATGATCACCACGACATTCACGCCGCACTCCTTGGTCTGCCGTCGCTTCGTAGACCGGAAGACCCTAGCCCCGCCTCCTCGGGACGGGTCCCGGGACGGCGGTGGCATCGTGGGAGAGGCGTCATGGCACAACAGCGAGACGACCACCGCTGTTGTCCCCAGGCGGGGCTGCAACTTGATCGCCCGATATCGATATACGGACCAGCCCCTTGCAGTTGCTCGACTACCGGGCCACGAACTGGGTGAGGATCGCCTGGACCTCGTAGATGTCGACGCCCTTGGTGAAGGTCTTCTGGATGGGGGCCTGGGAGCCGGACAGCCAGATCTTCAGTTCGGCGTCGAGGTCGAAGTGGCCGGCCGTCTCGACCGAGAAGTGCGTGATGCTGCGGTACGGGATCGAGTGGTACTCCGTCTTCTTGCCGGTGATGCCCTGCTTGTCGACCAGGATCAGCCGCCGGTCGGTGAACAGGATGGTGTCGCGGATCAGCAGGTATGCGGCGTGGATCTGCTCACCCTGGCCGAGCAGACGCGCGTACTCCTGCTGCGCCTGGGCCGGGTCGATGCTGTGCGCGTTGCCGAACAGTGCCATGGATGGTCCCCCATGTGAGCTGGTTGCTTGTCCGATCTTCGCAAAGCGGGAGGCCCGGGAGAAGGTCTGCCTTCTCCCGGGCCTCCGCTGTAGCGAGCGTGTTACGCGGTCGGCTTCTCCTCGAGACGCGGGAAGAGCACCGCGCCCTTGGTGACCTTCGCACCGGCGGGGAGCCGGCCCCAGTCCGCCGCGTCCTGGACCTTCTGGTCCGCGAGGCTGCCGAGGGAGGCCTCGGCGCCCAGGGAGGCCCACAGCTTCTGCGAGGTGTCCGGCATGATCGGGTTCAGCAGGACGGCCATGGCGCGGAGGGATTCCGCGGCCGTGTAGAGGATCGTCGCGAGGCGGGCCCTGCCCTCCGGCGATTCGTCCTTCGCGACCTTCCAGGGCTCCTGCTCGGTGATGTAGCCGTTGACCTGCTTGACGAAGTCGAAGACGGCCAGGATGCCGCCCTGGAAGTCCAGCTCCTCGCCGATCTTCCGGTCGGCCTCCGTGACGGCCTTGGTCAGGCCGTCGTGGATCGCCTTCTCCGCGGCTCCGTCGGCCGTCGCGGCCGGCAGTTCGCCGCCGAAGTACTTGGTGACCATGGCCGCCACGCGGGACGCCAGGTTGCCGTAGTCGTTGGCCAGCTCGCTGGTGTAGCGGGCGGAGAAGTCCTCCCAGGAGAAGCTGCCGTCCTGGCCGAACGCGATCGCGCGCAGGAAGTACCAGCGGTACGCGTCCACGCCGAAGTGCGAGGTGAGGTCCTGCGGCTTGATGCCGGTCAGGTTGGACTTCGACATCTTCTCGCCGCCGACCATCAGCCAGCCGTTGGCCGCGACCTTCCCCGGCAGCGGCAGGCCCTGCGCCATCAGCATCGCCGGCCAGATGATCGCGTGGAAGCGGAGGATGTCCTTGCCGACCAGGTGCACGTCGGCGGGGAACGTCGACTCGAACCTCTCCGGGTCCTCGTTGTAGCCGACCGCCGTCGCGTAGTTCAGCAGGGCGTCGATCCACACGTAGATGACGTGCTTGTCGTCCCAGGGGACCGGCACGCCCCAGTCGAAGGTCGAGCGGGAGATGGAGAGGTCCTGGAGGCCCTGGCGGACGAAATTCACGACCTCGTTGCGCGCGGACTCGGGCTGGATGAAGCCCGGGTTGGCCTCGTAGTGCGCGAGCAGCTTCTCGCTGTACTCGCTCAGCTTGAAAAAGTAGTTCTCCTCGCTGAGGAGCTCCACCGGCTTCTTGTGGATCGGGCACAGCTTCTGCCCCGCGTACTCGCCCTCGCCGTCGAGCAGCTCGCCGGGGAGCTTGTACTCCTCGCAGCCCACGCAGTACGGGCCCTCGTAGCCGCCCTTGTAGATCTCGCCCTTGTCGTGCAGGTCCTGCACGAACTCCTGGACGCGGTCGGTGTGCCGCTTCTGCGTGGTGCGGATGAAGTCGTCGTTCGCGATGTCGAGGTGCTCCCACAGGGGCTTCCAGGACTCCGTGACGAGCTTGTCGGCCCAGGCCTGCGGGGTGACCCCGTTCGCCTCGGCCGTGCGCATGATCTTCTGACCGTGCTCGTCCGTGCCGGTGAGGTACCACACCTTCTCGCCGCGCTGGCGGTGCCAGCGGGTGAGCACGTCGCCTGCGACGGTCGTATAGGCGTGGCCCAGGTGAGGAGCGTCGTTGACGTAGTAGATGGGGGTCGAGACGTAGAACGCCTTCGCTCCCTGCTTCTCGGTTCCAGTGGCCGCCATGGTCGAAATCCTACTGGTCGGACGGAGATCGACTCACACGTGTTTCGGGGGGTGGACGGGGGGCTTCCCCTTCGTCCACCCCCCGAGGGGTCGTGCACCCCCCGAGGGGTCGTGCGTGCGGCTGCTGTGCCTGTCCCGCTACCCGTGGCTACGGGCGCCAGGTGGACAGTACGCCCTCGTACAGCTCCTTGTCGGTCAGCTCCTTGGGGGTCTCGCCGGCCAGGAAGTGGGAGGCGTTGCCCGTCTTGAGCTTGCGGAGGTAGTCGAAGGCCTTGTTCTCCGGGTCGCCGAAGGCGACGAAGGAGAAGTGGACGTTCGGGTGGCTCGCCGCGGCGTCCGTGAGGGACTGGGTGGCGGGGGTCTTGGCGTCGGGGGCGCCGTCGGTCTGGAAGACCACCAGGGCGGGGGTGCCGGGGGCTTCCTCCTCGGTGTGGTGGGCGAGGACGGCCGCTACGGCGGAGTGGTAGCTGGTGCGGCCCATGCGGCCGAGCGCTGCGTGCAGCTCGTCGATCTTGTTCTCGTGGTCGGTGAGGGTGAGGTCGCCGGTGCCGTCCACTTCGGTGGAGAAGAACGTCACGTGGACCGTGGCCTCGGGGTCCAGGTGCGCCGCGAGAGCGAGGGTCTGCTCGGCGAGGGCCTGGGCGGAGCCGTCCTTGTAGTACGGGCGCATGGAGGCGGAGCGGTCGAGGACGAGGTGGACCTTGGCGCGGGCGCCGGTGAGGTCGTGCTTCTTCAGGGCGGTGGCGGCGGCCTTGTAGGCGGTGGTGAGGCCGGGGGCGCGGGAGCGGAGCGTTGTGGGGGGTGTCGCCGGCTTTGACGCCTCGGCTTCGCCTTCGGCGTCCGTGTTCCCACCCGCACCGCCCGTGCTGCTTTCGTTGTCGGGTGCGGGTGGCCCCTGTGGGGCCTTGGCGCCGTCGGCGGCTGCGGCAGCGGGCGCGGGGTCGGCTGCGGCTGCGGCTGCGGGGTCGGCTGCGGCTGTGGGTTCGGCTGCGGGTTCGGGGGTGGGAGTCGGTTCCGGCTTTGCCTGCTCCGGTTCCGCCTCCGGTTCCGGCTTTGCCTTTGCCTCCGGCTTCGCTTCCGGTTCCGGCTTTGGCCCTGCCTCCTGTGCCGGTTCCGGCTTCGGTTCGGGCTCTTGCTTCGGCTTCGGGTGGGTCTCCGCTGCCGGTTCTGGCTCTGCCTCCGGTTTCGGCTTGGCCTCCTGTGCCGGCTCCGGGGCTGTGGCCTGTGGTTCCGAGGTCGGGTCCGGGGACTCCGTCGGCTTCGGGACCGTGATGTTGGCGAAGGCGGCCTTGACGAGATCGTGCTCGTTGGGGGCGGCTTCGGTGGGGGTCTCCGAGCGGGGCTCGGGGACCTGTGTGGCCTCCGGCTGCTCCGGGGCCTCGGTCGGCTCCGGGGATGCGGTGGGCTGGGACGGGAGCTTCGGCTCCGGCGCGGTGACCGGCGGTGCCGTGTCCTGCGTCGCACCCTCCGCCTGGGCGGTCCGTTCTTTGCGTGACCGGCCGAACGCGTTCCGCAGGAGAGTGAGAATGCCCATGTGCGCAACCCTTCGGGTGAGTTGATGCCGTCAATCCCTGGCCAGGACGGACACGTAAGGTTAGCGGTCCCGGCTTGTGATCTTGTGCAGGGTCTGCCATGCGTACGCGGACGCGTCAAGGCCGGATCGAGACGCTGCCGCAATTCCCTCACGGCTTCCGCGGGTTCACCCTCCGTTCACCGCGGCGCCCGGCTGCCGCACGTATGTGCACCTACGGTCGCGCTGACACCAGGGCATTCAGGGATTCTCAAGGGGAGAAACACAGTGCGCAAGCTGCTGCCGTTGATCGGAACGCCGTCCGGTTCGCATCCTGGCGGCCGGTCCGCGATGACCTGCCGTTTCCGGTGTGGTGACGCCTGCTTCCACGAGGTGCCCAACACCAGCTCCAACGAGTACGTCGGTGACGTCATCGCCGGTGCGCTCAGTCGCCGTTCCATGATGCGTGCCGCCGCCGTCGTCACCGTCGCCGCGGCGGGTGCCGGGGCCGTGGGCGTCGCGGGGGCGCCGCCGGCACAGGCCGCGCCGGCGACCGGGAAGGGGCACGGGAAGGGGCACGGGAAAGCGTCCACGACGCGGGGGGCGCGGGGGCTGCGGTTCACGCCCGTCGCGCCCAACACCGACGACGCCGTGACCGTTCCGGAGGGGTACCGGCAGGACGTCGTCATCCGTTGGGGTGAACCCATTCTGCGTGGGGCGCCCGCCTTCGATGCCGAGAAGCAGACCGCCGAGGCGCAGGCCGGGCAGTTCGGGTACAACAACGACTTCCTCGCGCTGCTGCCGCTGCGGGGCGAGCACGGCCGGCAGGTCCTCGTCGCCAACCACGAGTACACCGACGAGGTACTCATGTTCCGCGACTACGACCCCGAGAACCCGACCCGCGACCAGGTCGAGATCGCCTGGGCCGCGCACGGGCTGTCCGTCGTCACCGTGGAGGAGGAGAGGAGGAGCGGGCGGCTGACGCCCGTCTCGCGGCATCGGCTCAACCGGCGGGTCACCGCCACCACCGAGTTCCGGCTGACCGGGCCCGCCGCCGGGTCCGACCTGGTGAAGACCTCCGTCGACCGGACCGGCCGCAAGGTCCTCGGCACCCTCAACAACTGCTCCGGCGGCACCACCCCCTGGGGCACGACGCTGCACGGCGAGGAGAACTTCAACCAGTACTTCGCCAACGCCTCCAGCGACACCGACAAGCGCTACGGCATCGGCACCGGCGCCACCGAGCGCCAGTGGGAGCGGTTCGACAAGCGCTTCGACGTCGCCCGGGAGCCCAACGAGGTGCACCGCTTCGGGTACGTCGTCGAACTCGACCCGTACGACCCGGACTCCACGCCCCGCAAGCACACCGCGCTCGGCCGTTTCAAGCACGAGGCCGCGACCGTGCGGCTGACCCACGACGGGCGTCCGGTCGTCTACACCGGCGACGACGAGCGGTTCGACTACTTCTACAAGTTCGTCGGCAGCAAGCGGATGCGGCACGGCAACAGCCGCTGGGCGCGCGAGCACAACCTCTCACTGCTCGACGAGGGCACGCTGTACGTGGCCGGGCTCAGCGGCGACTCCCCGGAGATCGAGATCGACGGGACGGGCACGCTTCCGCGCGACGGCGAGTTCGACGGCAGCGGCCACTGGATCCCGCTGGTCACCGCCACCGAGGACGGTGCCGTCTCGCACGTCGAGGGCATGAGCGCCGAGGAGGTCTGCGTCTTCACGCGGCTCGCCGGTGACAAGGTCGGCGCGACCAAGATGGACCGGCCCGAGGACATCGAGCCGTCGCCGACCAGCGGCAAGGTGTACGTCGCCCTCACCAACAACTCCAACCGCGGCGTCGGCTCGAACGCCAGGCCGGACGAGGCCAACCCCCGTAACGCCAACAAGCACGGCCACGTCCTGGAGCTGACCGAGCGCCGCAACCGGGCCGACGCCACCACCTTCGCCTGGTCGCTGTTCCTCGTCGCCGGCGACCCGGAGGACCCGGCGACCTACTTCGCGGGCTTCCCCAAGGACCGGGTCAGCCCGATCTCCTGCCCCGACAACGTCGCCTTCGACGACCACGGCAACCTGTGGATCTCCACCGACGGCAACGCGCTCGGCACCCACGACGGCCTCTTCGGCGTCGCGACCAGAGGTGACAGGCGCGGTGAGCTGAAGCAGTTCCTGACCGTGCCGACCGGTGCGGAGACCTGCGGTCCGCTCATCCAGGACCGGCGGGTGCTGGTCGCCGTGCAGCACCCGGGCGAGGTCGACGGGGCCTCCGTGGAGGAGCCGGCCAGCACCTGGCCCGACGGGCCGGGGAAGATCGTGCGCCCGGCGGTCGTGGCGGTGTGGCGCGCGGACGGCTGCGACATCGGCGTCTGAGTCGGCCAACCACCCAGTAGTAGGGAGTAGCGGGGAGTAGCGGAGAGTAGTGGGAAAGGGGTCAGGCTTCCGGCGCGTGCAGGGTCAGGTCGACGACCAGCGCGCGGTGGTCGGTGTCGGCCAGGTCCAGGAACCGGGCGCGGTGCGCTGCGAAGTCCTCGGACACCAGCACGTGGTCGATCTGCACGCCGAACGCCGGGGCGGTCCTGGCCGGCCAGCTCACCGTCCGGTCGGCCCCGGTCAGCCGGGCCGCGTCGCGCAGTCCCGTGTCGAGGATGCGGCGGAAGGCGGCGTGGTCCTGGGAGGCGTTGAAGTCGCCGGCGAGGACGGTGGGGGTCCCGCGGTCCTCGGCGGCGGCGTCGCGCAGGGCGTCCAGCTCCTCGCGCCACAGGTCCACCTGGTCCGGCAGCGGTGGCATCGGGTGGGCGAGCTGGAGCCGTACGGCGTGGCCGCGCACGTCGGCGACGGCGCCGGGCATGCCCATGGTGCCCCGGACGCCGGGGGTCGCCTCGAGCGGGAAGGCGCTCAGGATGACGGAGCCCTCGGAGCCGCCGCCCTCGACGGCCTGCCGGTGGGGGTAGTCGGCGGCGAGGTCGCGCCGCAGGGTCGCGGCGCACGTGTATTCGCACTCCTGTACGAAAATGATGTCCGGCTTCTCGCGCCGCACGGCAGAGACCAGCGCGCCGGTGCCCTGCCCGAACTCGACGTTCGAGGTCAGCACCCGCAGCTCGGCCACGGGCGGCCCGGTGGGCTCCCCGCTCTTGCCGTACGGCTCGATGAACCACGCCAGCAGCCCGAGCAGTGCGACGCCCCACACCGCGCCGGTCCACCACCGGGCGAGCACCGTCAGCAGCAGTCCGGCGCCGGTCGGCACCAGCAGCCAGGGCAGGAAGGCGAGCAACTGCGGTACGGGGGTGATGCCGTCGCTGTCGGCGACGCGGCAGCCGACGACCACGCTCACGCCGGTGAACAGCAGGCCCGTACACCAGGCCGCGAGGCGCCGTCCGGTGCGACGGGCCGCCGGCCGGTCGTGGGCGTCGGTCCACCCGCCGGTCGCCGTGTCGGTCTCGGTGCCCAAGTCCCGGCCCTCCGCTCGCGGGTGCGATGCCCGAATCCTCCCTCAAAGACGGCAGCCGGGGGTGGGAAGTTGCGCGCGGGCCGGTTGAACTCCGCCGGCTCCCCCCGCCGGGACCCACAGCTCCAGGATCGTCTCGCCGCCGGCCCTGCGTACCGGGTAGCGCTACAGGAAACCGGCGTCGACCTGGAAACGGGTCAGGGACGTTCATGGACGGTGACGCCATCCGTCCGGGCGCGGGGCCTCGCCAAGTGATTTCAGAGGCGGGTTCGCGTCGGCCGGGTCGGCGCCGGGTCGGGGGCGGCTCGCGCGGGTGCCCGGCGGCGGTGCAGCCGATGCCCGTAGCGGCCCGTGAGCCAGGAGGTCAGGGCGACCGTGAGACCGAGGGCGACCAGCAGCCAGGAGGCGGTGCGCAGGGTTTCGGTGAGGGCGTCGTAGACGGCGCCCGCGGCCGGGCCGTCCACCGCGCCGGGGAGTTCGGCGAGGGTGAGGCGGCGGCCCACCACGACGGCGAGGGCGAGCAGGGCCCCGCCGAGGGCGGTGCCGATCCCGGCGGCCGTGACGGCACGGCGGCGGCAGGCGGCGACGGCGATGCCGGTGACCGCGAAGACCACGGCCGCGAGCGGGAGCCAGAAGGCGGCGACGTCGAGCACGCGGTAGCCCTTCCTGAGCCGGTCCGCCTCGTGGGCCGGGAGCACGGTGACCGCGGTGTGGCGGACCGGGATGCGCCGGGCGAAGGGCACGTGGTCCTCGGCGAGCCGGTCCCGCACGCGTTCGGTGACGGGGGCCAGGTCGACGGTGACTGCGCGTCCGGCGGCGCCGTCGTCGCGCAGGGCGCGCAGTACGGCGGCGTGGACGGTGCGGTTGGCCGTGTCCCAGCCTTCGTGGAAGGCCTCGGTCCGGGTGAACGAGCGGGCCGCGTCCTGCACGAAGAGCCGCACGGTGCTGTTCACGGGGCCGGACGCGACCTCGTCGGCGAGTCCGGCGAGTCCGGCGAGTCCGGCGAGTCCGGCGGGTCCGGCGGGTCCGGCGGGTCCGGTGAATCCGGTGCCCAGTGTGTCGGCGACCGCCTCCCGTACGTCCGGATCGTCGGCGAGCGGCGCCATGGCCGCGACGTACCGTCCGGTGTCGGCCAGCCCGTACGCCGCCCAGCCCGCCAGCGTGCCGCACGGTGCGAGCAGGCAGGCGAGGGCGATGAGGACGGCCGACAGCGTCCTCCGGAGGCGTGGGAACACCCTCCCAGGCAAACCCCCGCACGCACGCCGGGCGACCGGAGTGACTGCATATGGCCCCCGAATGCGGCTCCGAATACGGCCCCGATGACGAGCCCGTCAGGTGGTGCGGGCCGCCCGGGCCTCCTCCGCGTCCTGGTGGGTGTAGTAGCGGTAGACCAGCGAGGCCGTCACCGCCGCCGCGAGCGCCAGGGACACGAGGACGCACGTGAACATGGCCACGCCGCTGCCCGCGTACAGGAACCCCAGCGCGCTGCCCGCGAACGCGCCCCACAGCACCGCGTGGCCCTCGCGTGGCAGCCGTTCCGCCACCGCACGGACCACGACGTAGAGCACGGCGAACACGAGTGCGGTCAGGAAGCCGAACAGCAGGTTCCCGCCGGTGATGGGGCCGCCGCGGCGGTGGATGGCAGCGGCCCAGTAGCCGTAAACCAGCCCGATCGTGACGGGCATCGCCCACTTCGCCAGCAGGTGGGTCCGCTGGCCGAAGACGTCGGGCATCGGACGGCCGCGCGGGCCCGTCCCGGTGGATGGGCCGCGCGTGCCCGTCCCGGTCGATGTTCCGCGTGCCGGTGCCGCGTGAGCCATGAGAGCACTCCTCTCGCCTCGCCCCGTCTACCAGGGCACACCTGGGCACGCCGGGTGGCAAGTCAGGATGCGGGCCGGTCGGGGGCGTGCTTCGCTGGGCTCCGTGAGGGGTCGTGTGCGCAGGCCGGTGCGCGGCCGGTGGCGGCTGCTCGGCCGGCTCGTCCACGCCGCCGGTCGGGGCGACGCCGTGTCCCGGCACGAGCTGCTCAGTGTCCGTGGCCACGGCGCCGCCTGGCTGGTCCCGCTGGTCCTGCTCGTCGCCATCGTCGTGGGCGACATCACGACCGGCGCGTTCGAGATCATCTCGTGGACCGTGCTGGTGCCCGGCGTCGCAGCCGCGATCTGCGGAGTGCGCGGAACGGCCGTGTTCGCCGCGCTCGCGATCATCGTCTACGTCATGGCCGACACCGTCTGGCAGCACCGCGACGAGACCGGTTCGGCGGGCCTGATCCTCGTCGTCCTCGGCGGAACCGTCGCCGTGGTGGCCGCCGGGGTCCGGGTCGGCGGCGAGCGGCGCATGCTGCACATGCGGGACATCGCCGACACCACCCGCCGCACCGTGCTGCGCCCGCTCCCGGTGGGCCTCGGCGGCCTCGACCACGCCGCCGTCTATCTCTCCGCGGACGTCGACGCCCGCGTCGGCGGCGACTTCTACGACATCCAGCCCAGCCCGCACGGCACGCGCGTCCTCGTCGGCGACGTGCAGGGCAAGGGGCTCGGCGCGGTGGACACGGCCGCCGCACTGCTCGGCACCTTCCGCGAGGCCGCCTACCACGAACCGGACCTCGCGACGGTCGCCGAGCGCCTGGAGATCCGCATGCTCCGCCACCGCGCGCACAGCGCGGGCCTCGGCCGGCCCGAGGGCGACCGGTTCGCCACCGCCGTGCTGATCGGCTTCTCCCCCGGGCTGCCCGACGCCGTGGACGCCGTCGTCTTCGGCCACGAGCCCCCGATGGCGGTCGGCCCCGGCGGCGTACGGTCCCTGCCGGTCGTGGGCGGGCTGCCGCTGGGCATGGCCGAACTCGACTCCGGCCGGCCGGGTACGGTGCCGCCGGTGCACCGGCTGCGCCTCGCCGCGGACGAGACGCTGCTGCTGGTCACCGACGGGGTGACGGAGGCGCGCGACCCGGGCGGGGCCTTCTACCGGCCCGCCGACGACATCGCCCGCGCCGTCGCCGCCGACGCGCGCAGCGCCCTGCCCACGCGGCTGGTGACCCTCGTACGGGACGGCACGCTGCGGCACTGCCGGGGGCGGGTGGCCGACGACACCACGGTCTTCGCGGTACGGCGCCGGGAGGAGCCGGCCGACGGCTGAGTGCGCTGAGTGCCCCGCTTTGCAGCCGCAGCGGTTACGGTGCTGCCGTACGTGATCGACAGGGGGAGGGGTGGGAGGGCACATGCCCGGAACCGTGCTGCTGCTCGCGGCGTCGCCCGTGGGCCGGGGGTGCCTGGTGGACGCCGCCTCCGTGCTCCCCGTCCTCGCGGCCGTGGCGCCCGCCGTACTCTCCGGCACCGACACGGCGAACGTCGTCGAACTCGCCGACCCGCTGGAGCCGCAGGCCGTCCTCACCCGGCTGCGGGCCGCCGCGGCGGCACCCGGACCGCTGACCGTCTACGTTGCCGGGCAGCTCCAGTTGGACCGGCGCCAGCGCCTGCCGCACCTTGCCCTGGCCCGCACGACCTCGGCGACCGTCCGCTACACGGCGCTGCCCTGGCACTGGATCCGTGAGGAGCTGCGGCTGCGGCCGAGTGGCGCGACGACGCTGCTGCTCGATCTGCACGCCGACCACGAGACCTGGCAGTGGCTGCGGACCAACCCGCTGGACTCCGGGCGCAACAACGCCGTTTACGGTCGCATCGCGCCGCCGCCCTCGCGGCGGACGGTGGCCACCCCGTCGTACATGCGGGGCGTCGCGACGATCCTGCGCAGTGGGCACCGGCCGCCGCCGGACCAGCTCCACCAGCAGGCCCTGGCCCGCGTGGCGGCCGACGGCTCGGGTGGGGGCACGGGTGGTGGCGCCGGGCGTGGCGCGGTGGCCGGTGCGGACCTGGTGCTGACGGTGCCGGGGCCACCGGCGGGCGATCCGCACGCCGTCATCGCCGCAGCCGTGCAGGCCGGACGGCACGCGGACGCCGACGCGCTCGCCGCCCGGCACGAGGGGGCCGCCGCTCACGCGTACGGGCCCGCCTCCGAGGACGCGCTGCACTGGACCGAGGTCCGGGCCGACCTGGCGATGTTCGCGGGGGACCCGGTGCGCAGTTGCCGGGCCTGGCTGACGGTGGCCGGGGCCCGGCTCGGCGCCGGGCAGCCGCCGCAGGCGCCCGCCGTGGAGGCGGCCGTCGACCGCGCCCACCACCAGTGGGGGCAGATCCGCGACGCCGGGCGGGCCCGCGAACTGGGCGCCGCGCTCGCCGCGTTGCGCGGCCGCGTGCCGGGCCGCCGCGAGGGCGCGCTGGACCACGTGCAGCGCGAACTGAGCCGCCTGCAGACACAGGGCTGAGGCCGGGTGCGGTGGACCGGCCGGTGGTGTGCGTTGCGGGTCGGATCGGGTCGGGTCGGGCCGGGGCGGTGGCGGTTGTGGTCGGCGTGGACCGACGCGGACCGGCGTGGCGGTGACGGACGTGTCCGTCTACGGCGGGCTCGCGGTGTGCGCCGTGTGCGCCGTGTGCGCCGTGCGCGCGGGGCGATGACAGGCGGCCGCTCGTCGTTCCTAGCGGTCGGCGGCGGTCAGGTCGTCCATGACCGGGGCGGTGTCGTGCGCCGGTGCCGGTGCCGGGGTGGAGGAGCCTGCCGTGTCCGTGGGGCCCGCGTTCGCGGCCAGCAGCAGGCAGGCCACGGCCGCGACCGCGGCGGCGAGGGCCCTGGCGTAACGTTCGGCGATGCGGGTGGGTCCGAGCACGGCGTCCTCTGCGGGATCAGGGAATTGTGTCAAGCACTGTTAAGCGCGCTTAATACGCGGTTTAACCTAGAGCCGTCCGAGCTGGACGGCAAGAGCCTCATGGGGAGTTGGCAGTGGGGGACCGTGACGACCGAGACGCCATCGGGCGCCGGGTGCAGCGACTGCGGGCCGAGCGCGGGATGACCCAGCGCCAGCTCGCGGAACCGGCGTACACACCCGCCTACATCTCCACCCTGGAGGCAGGCCGGGTCCGCCCCTCCGACGAGGCGCTGCGGCATCTCGCCGAGCGGCTCGGCGTGGGCTACGAGGAGCTGGCCACCGGGCGCCCGGCCCGCCTCGCCACCGACCTGCGGCTCAGGCTCACCGAGGCGCAGCGCGCCCTCGCCACCGAGGGTGCCGAACAGGCGGCCGGGCAGTACGCCGAACTGCTCGCCGAGGCCGAGGCGTACGGGCTGGCCGAGGAGCGGGCCGCCGCGCTGCTCGGGCTCGGGGAGTGCGCCGTGGAGACCGGTGAACTGGTCGCCGGCCGACGGTACTTCGAGCGGGCCGAGGAGTGCCTCGCCGAGGCCGGTGCCCCACTGCCCGCCCGGGTCCCCGCCGTGCGCGGACGCGCCCTCGCCCACTACCTCGCCGGTGAACTCCGGTACGCCGTCTACCTACTGGAGTCCACCCTCGACGAGCTGAACCGCGGTGGCCTGCACGACCCCGACGCGCTGCTGATGCTCTACGCCAGCGCCATCGGCCCGTACATGGACATGGGCGCCCACGCGCGCGCCGCCCAGGCCGCCGAACTCGCCCTCTCCCTCGCGCCCAGCGCCGGCGACCCCGCGCTGGTGGCCCGCATGCACCGCTCCGTCGCCCGCACGCTGCTCGCCGAGGGGCGCCTCGCCGAGGCCGACGCGTCGCTCGCCAAGGCGGCCGAGCTGTACCGCACGCTGCAACTCCGTACCGAGCTGGCCAACTGCCACTGGATGCGCGGCTACGTCTGCGCCCAGAACGGCGAACTCCCGCGCGCCGAGGCGGAGATGCGGGAAGCCCTCGACATGCTGTCGGTCACCCGCGCGGCGCTCTACAGCAGCCAGGTCGCCGTCGAGCTGGCCGACGTGCTGCACCGGCGCGGCAAGTCCGAGGAGGCCGCCGAACTGCTGCACGGGGTGCTGGACGACCTGTCCTCCGAACGGGGCGCCGTGCACTCCGCGGGCGCCCACCGGCTGCTCGGCATCATCGCCGAGGACGCCCGGGACACCGAGGCCGCCGAGGAGCACTACGTCCGCGCGCTGAGCCTGCTGGAGCGGGCCGGCGCGGCCGGTGACCTGGCCGACCTGTGCCGGCTCCTCGGCGATCTGCTGCGCCGCACCGGCCGGGTGGAGGCGGCCCTGGACGCGTACCGCACCGGCCTCGGGCACCGCACCGCGCCCGGCACGACCACCCTGGGACCGGCCCCCGCACAGCCGCCGCTGTAGCCCCGTGGCCTGTAGCCCACGGCCCGCCGGCCACGGCCCGCCGGCCACGGCCCGCCGGCCCGGTTTTCCCGGGGTGGGCAGGGGTAGTCGGCTTTCCGGATCCGTGAGGCAAGGGGGCGGTGATGCGCGTGCCGTCCGACGACGAACCCGGTGGCCGCTGGACGGCTCACCTGCGTCCGACGCCATCACCGCGCAGGTGCGCGGCGCGCTGCCGGGCGAGGCGGCCGGAAGCCTCGGGCTTCAGCCCGGGGAGCACGTCAGACCTGGGTGCGTCCCTGCCGCCGTACCTCCGTCAGGCGCCGTGTCCCCACCTCGACGGCCGTCCGGGTGGCGTCGTCGGACGCTTCGCCGAGGGTGCCGTTGGTGAGGCTGATCGCGTCGTCGCCGACGCGGACGGCGACGAGGTCCACGGTGAGGACCGCGTCCCCGGTGTCCCCGGTGTCCCCGGAGTCCCCGGAGCCCGCCGTCGTGCCGGTCACCGTCACCCGCAGGCCTTTGCGGGCGTCCCCCGTCTCCGGCAGCGTCACGCCGGTCACCCGGACGTCGCGGGTCGCGCCGCGGGCGGCCCGGGCCTCGAAGTGCCCGCAGGTGTCCGGCAGCGTGCCGAGCCAGGCCAGCGTCGCGTCGATGTCGGCGGCGCGGTACGAGGTGACCCGGTAGTGCAACTGGGCCCCGCCGTCCGCGTCGTCCAGGGCGGCGGTGGCCCGGGGGGCGGTGGCGGCGCCGAAGAGGTCCTCCGTGTAGAGGACGTCCAGCAGCCGACGGCAGTCGGACCCGTCGGCGGTGGCCTTGAGTACCTCGTCCCGCCAGGTCGCCGCACCCCGCGTCGGCTCCCACGCCTCCCCCAGGTCCGCCGCCGTGATCAGGGCCGCCCGGGCCTGTCCCCGGGTGAGCACCGGCGGCAGGGCGGGTGACGGCAGCGCGGCCGGGGACTGGGCAGTCGGCGGCGCGGTGGCGGTCGGCCGGTCGGCCTCGCCGCCCGTGCCGTCGGAGGCGCAGGCGGCCACCGTCAGCGCCAGCGCCGCCGAGAGCGCCGCGGCGAGCAGGGGGCGGGCGACGGGGGCGTGCTGCATCGGTGCCTCCTGGAGGGCCGGTGCGACCGGCGCCGTTCCGGATCGGTCACCCCTCCACGGCACCACCGTCCCCGCCCCGCCACCAGCGTGCGGGGCCGTCCGGGTGAGCGGCCACGGGCGGGCCACGGGTGGCAACGGGCGGGCCACTGGCGGGCCGGGACCGGCTACAGCCCCGGCTACAGCACCGGCTACAGCCCCAGCCACGCCGTCGTGTCCGGGCCGAGCCGGCCGTCCTCCAGCGGTGCGCTGGACAGCAGGACCTCCCCGGCCGGCAGGTCCACCGTGGCGCCGGAGAGATTGGTGACGCAGCGCCAGCGGTCCGAGCGGTCGAACCGCAGTACCCCGGCAGGGGCCTCGTCCGCCCAGGTCAGGGACTCGCCGTCGAGCAGTTTGCGGCGCAGCCGCAGGGCCGTGCGGTACAGCTCCAGGGTCGAGCCCGCCACCCCGTCCTGGGCCTGGACGGCGTACGCCGCGAAGTCCGGCGGCTGCGGCAGCCACGCCGCGCCCGCGCCGAAGCCGTACGACGGCCCGTCCGTGGTCCACGGCAGCGGTACCCGGCAGCCGTCGCGGCCCTTGCGGACGTGTCCGGTCTGCTCCCAGATCGGGTCCTGGAGGACCTCGGTCGGCAGGTCGGCCACCTCGGGCAGGCCCAGTTCCTCACCCTGGTAGACGTACGCCGAGCCGGGCAGCGCCAGCATCAGCAGGGTCGCCGCGCGGGCCCGGCGCAGGCCTGCCTCCCGGTCGACGGCCGGTGCGTGGCCGCCGGACAGCAGCCAGGCGTCGGTGTCGGTGTCTGGCGGCAGGACCAGGCGGGTGGCGTGGCGGACGACGTCGTGGTTGGACAGCACCCAGGTCGCCGAGGCACCGGCGGCGTGGGCGTCGGCCAGCGAGCCGGTGATGACCTCGCGCAGCTCGGACGCGTCCCAGCCGGCCTGGAGATACTCGAAGTTGAAGGCCTGGCCCAGTTCGTCCGGGCGGGCGTACAGCGCGCGCCGGGCGCCCGGGACCCAGGCCTCGGCCACCGCCGTGCGGGGCGGGGTGTAGGTGTCGAAGATCTTGCGCCAGTCGCGGTAGACCTCGTGCACCTCGTCGCGGTCGTAGAACGGGTGGGTGCCCGGCGCGAAGTCCGCGAGGGCCGCCTCGCCGCTCAGTTCGGGGGCGCCGAGGTCGCGCAGGGGCTCGGCCAGGTCCTTGACCAGCGCGTGCGCCACGTCGACGCGGAAGCCGTCGACGCCCCGGTCCGACCAGAACCGCAGCGTGGTGCGGAAGTCGGTGCGGACCTGCTCGTTCTCCCAGTTCAGGTCGGGCTGTTCGGGGGTGAACAGGTGCAGGTACCACTGTCCGTCGGGCACCCGCTTCCAGGCGCTGCCGCCGAAGACGGACTGCCAGTCGGTGGGTGGCAGTTCCCCGTGTTCGCCCCGGCCGTCCCGGAAGACGTAGCGGTCGCGGGCCGGGGAGCCGGGGCCGGCGTTGAGGGCCTCGCGGAACCACACGTGGCGGTGCGAGGTGTGGTTGGGGACCAGGTCGGCGATGACCTTGAGGCCCAGCCGGTGGGCCTCGGCGGCCATCGTGTCGAAGTCGTCCAGGGTGCCCAGGCGGGGGTCGACGTCGCGGTAGTCGTCGACGTCGTAGCCGCCGTCGGCGAGTTCGGAGGGGTAGAAGGGGCTGAGCCACAGGGCGTCGACTCCGAGAGCGGCCAGATGGGTCAGGCGCTGGGTGACGCCGCGGAGGTCTCCGAGTCCGTCGCCGTCGGCGTCGGCGAAGCTGCGGGGGTAGACCTGGTAGATGACGGCCTGCCGCCACCAGTTGGGGTCTTTGGAGGACAGGTCGGGTGCGCTGCTGGTGCTGGTGCTGCGTACGGTCACGCGGTCTCGTCTCCTTCGCGATGCGTGCGGGCGACACGAGCGGAACTGTTGGGTCGGATCTGTTGGATCGGATCTCTTGGTTCGGTCTCTTGGGTCGGATCTGTTAGATCTGTCCAGATCACCCGAAAAGCGAACCCGTGCGCCCGCGACGCGCCGGGGGCTACGCCTCCGTGCGCTCGACCGTTCCCAGGTACAGCTTCACGTACCGGGCCACGTCCACGTCCAATGCCACGTCCACCAGGGGCTGTTCGCGCATGCCCTCGTGCAGTTCGGACTCGCCGACGCGGCGGCGGCGGTCGACGAGGGTCTGGCCGCGGGCCGGTCCGGGCGCCAGGGACACCTCGACGGGCAGCCGGTGCGTGGTCAGGCCCTCCGGGTCGATCACCGCGCAGACCGCGCCCGCGTCGCCGAGGCCGCCGCCGGGGTCCGACGCGTCGGTGGCCGGGCCGCGGTGGGCGAGCAGCTCGCCGGCGAGCCGGGTGCCGGGCTCGGCGCTCGCGCGCAGCCGCCGTACGTCCGGGCCGGGCACGATCACCCGCTCGAACACGTCCAGCCCGTACATCGTGATCGGCACCCCGGCGGTGAGCAGGATCGCGGCGGCCTCCGGGTCGTGCCAGACGTTGAACTCGGCGACCGGCGTGGCGTTCCCGGTGGCCACGGCGCCGCCCATGAACACGATCCGCTCGATGTTGCCGGTGACCTCGGGGTGGGTGCGCAGCAGCAGCGCGATGTTGGTCAGCGGCGCGGTGGGGATCAGGGTGACCGGGCGCGGGGAGGCGAGGATCTCCCGGCGCAGCAGCGTCACCGCGTCCACGTCGTCGTCGGCGGCGGTGGCGGTGCGGGTGGGGGCGGGCAGGCCGAGGTCGCCCATGCCGTCGTGCCCGTGCACGTGCCGGGCGGTGCGCACGGCCTCGATCAGCGGGCGCTCGGCGCCCCGGGCGACGGGGACGTCCGGGGCGCCGGCCCGCTCCAGCACGGTCAGCGTGTTCCGTACGACCCCCTCCACGTCCGTGTTCCCGGCCACGCAGGTGACCGCGCGCAGGTCGAGACGCGGGTGGCGGACCGCCAGCAGCAGGGCCAGGGCGTCGTCGACGCCGGTGTCGCAGTCGATGATCACCGGGATGGTCTGCTGCTGGTCGGAGGGGGTCGTCACGGCGGGGTCTCCTTGTGCTTCGCGGGGGCGCCGGTGCCGGTGACCCTACGCGCGCTCAGGCGGATTCCCACGGCTCGGGGCCGTGTTGCCGGACCGGGGTCGGTGATCCGCCGGGGTGGGCGGGTGTCGTGACCGTACGCGCGCTCAGGCGGATGGCCACAGCTCCGGGCCGCGTGCCCGGACCCGGTCGGCGATGCGGTGCAGCAGCTCGGTGCCGGGCACCTGGCCCGGGCGGTGGCCGTCTCGCAGGCGTACGTCGACCAGGTCGCCGCCCGCTGCCTCCCGGGCGCCGATCACCACCTGGTACGGCACCTTCCGCGCCGCCCGGACCCGGGCGCCGAGGCTGCCCCGCTCGGGGCCGGCGACCTCGGCGCGCAGCCCCTGGTCACCGGCGCGCCGCACGAGGTCGTACGCCCGGTCCTGCTGCGCCTCGGCGACCGGCAGCACCACCAACTGCACCGGTGCCAGCCACGCCGGGAACGCGCCGCCATGGGCCTCGATCAGATGGGCGACCGCCCGTTCGACGCTGCCGATGACGCTGCGGTGCACCATGACCGGGCGGTGCCGGGAGCCGTCGGGGCCGATGTAGCGCAGGCCGAAGCGTTCGGGCTGGTGGAAGTCGATCTGGACGGTCGACAGGGTGGACTCGCGCCCGGCCGCGTCCTCGATCTGCACGTCGATCTTGGGCCCGTAGAAGGCGGCCTCGCCCTCCACCGCCTCGTACGGCACTCCGTCCAGGGCCTCCTCCAGCAGCGCGGTGGCCCGCCGCCACAGCTCCGGGTCGGCGACGTACTTGCCGCCGGGACCCGGCAGGGACAGGCGGTACCGAGCGGCCCGGATGCCGAGGTCGGCGTGGGCGCGGCGGATGAGTCCGAGGGCGGCGCGGGCCTCGTCGGCGGCCTGGTCCGGGGTGCAGAAGATGTGGGCGTCGTTGAGGTGGATGGCCCGTACGCGGGTCAGCCCGCCGAGCACGCCGGAGGGCTCGGAGCGGTACATGGCGCCCAGCTCGGCGATCCGCAGGGGCAGTTCGCGGTAGCTGTGGGAGCGGGAGCGGTACACGAGGGCGTGGTGCGGGCACAGGCTCGGGCGCAGCACGACCTCCTCGGCGCCCAGCTCCATCGGCGGGAACATGTCGTCGCGGTAGTGCTCCCAGTGCCCGGAGATCTCGTACAGCTCGCGTTTGCCGAGTACGGGCGAGTAGACGTGCCGGTAGCCGGCCCGGCGCTCCGCCTCGCGGACGTACTCCTCCAGGGTGTGGCGGACGATCGCACCGTCGGGCAGCCAGTACGGCAGGCCCGCGCCCATCAGGGGGTCGGTGTCGAACAGTCCCAGTTCGCGGCCGAGCCGCCGGTGGTCGTGGCCGCTGTCGTGGTCGCGGCCGCTGCCATGGTCGTGGTCGTGGTCGTGGTCGTGCACGGTGGTCTCCTCGGGAACGGGTCCCACAGGACGAGCACCGCGCGACGAAGCCCCGGGGCGCTCGCCCCGGGGCTTCGGACTTCTGGTCAGCAGTCAGCGCGCCGGGACGTTCCCCGGCGTCGTCATCAAGAACGGGCAGGCGCGCTTCATGGCGGCGACGGTACCGGGGGCCGGACGCGGCCGCGAGCGAGTTTCGTCCGGTCCGGCACGGTCCGGCCCCCCGGCCCCCCGGTCCGCTCAGTGCACGATCACCAGTTCGTGCGAGGTGGTGTTGAGCCGCCGGCCCCCGTCCTCCGTGCAGGTCACGACGTCCTCGATACGGACGCCGAAGCGGTCGGGCAGGCGGATGCCGGGCTCGATGGAGAAGCACATGCCCGGTTCGAGCGGCTGCTCCTCGCCCTCCACCAGGTAGGGCGGCTCGTGGGTGGTGACGCCGACGCCGTGGCCGGTGCGGTGCGCGACGTGCCCGGCGTGGCCTGCCTCCTCGATCACGGCGCGGGCCGCCCGGTCGACCTCCTGGCAGGACACCCCGGGCCGCACCGCCCCGAAGGCCGCCCGCTGCGCGGCACGGACGGTCTCGTGGACCCGGCGCTCCTCGTCCGTCGGCGCCCCGACGTGGACGGTGCGGGCGGTGTCGGAGCCGTAGCCGTCCCTGAGCCCGCCGAAGTCCAGGACGACCATGTCGCCGTCCCCGATGACCCGGTCGCCGGGCCGGTGGCGCGGGTCGGCGCCGTGGGGTCCGGAGCCGACCACCGTGCAGTCGACCCGGCTGTGGCCGTGCTCGCGCAGCAGTCTGCCCAGGTCGGCGGCCAGTTCGCGTTCGCTGCGCCCGCCGAAGCGCAGTCCCAGGATCTCCTCGTACGCGGCGTCCGCCGCCGCGGCCGCGGCCGCCAGCCGGGCCACCTCGTGCTCGTCCTTCACCGCGCGCCGCATGGGCAGTACGGCGGACAGCGGCTGGAAGGCGGCCAGCGGCAGGGACTTCTGGAGGCGGAGCAGGTGCAGTGCCCAGGTCGCGTCGGAGACGGCGTACCGGCCGTGCGGGCGCAGCAGTCCGGCCGCCGCGGCGTAGGGGTCCTGGCCCTCCCACCAGTCGGAGACGCGTAGCGCGCTCGCGCCGGGTGCGGTCTCGGCGTTCGGTCGGTCGAGCGTCGGTACCAGCAGCCGGGGCTGGGAGGTGGCGGCGAGGACGAGGAGGGTGAGGCGTTCGGCGGCGGCGGTGGGCCGGTAGCCGCACAGCCAGACCAGGTCGGTGCCTGGGGTGACCAGTACACCGGCGAGCCCGAGAGCGGCGGCCTCGTACGCGGTCCGGTCCATGCGGGCCGCGTAGACCTCGTCCGTGAAGGCGGCGGGGTCGGGGGTGCCGTCGCCCGTGCCGTCGCCGGTGCCTGCGCCGGGGTCGCCCATCACCGTCAGCGGCGCACCGCGCGTGCGGGCCTTCCGGTACCGGTCATGTCTTCGCCTCCAAGGACCTGGTGGGGCACTTGTGGGCCGGAGGGCGTGCGCACGCCCTCCGGTGTACCGCCGTACGGGCGGCTCAGACGCGCCCCGGTCCGCCGCTGCCGAAGGATCCGCTCGACCCCGGCAGCCAGCGGCGGCGCTTCTGGTCGTCGCCGCGGCGGCTGCCCGAGTGGTGGAGCTCGTAGGGCATGAGCCGTGGGCTTCCGTTCTCGTTCAGCGGGATCTCGTCGGGTTCGCGCATCTCCCGCTCCTCGCGGACGGCGCCGCCGTCCGGGAGGTGGGGCTGTTCGTCGGCACGGGGGCGGTCGGGTTCGCGGTCCATGACCCGCATGCCCATGCGTACGGCCCAGATCAACGCGCCGGCGATCACCAGCCCGAGGATGAAGACCACCGTCACCTTGAGCGCGCCCGAGGGCGCGGCCAGCAGTACATACGTTGCCGTACTCATGTTCTGATTATGTACCCCCAAATGCCGGAAAGCGCCCGATATGGCTTAGTGATCTTCTCCGGCTGGTGCCCGGTCACGTGCCCGGTCACGTGCCCGGTCACGGTGCTCGGTCACGGTGCCCGCAGGGCGTCCACCGCGATCCGGGCCGCGGTGCCGATCACCGCGTCCGCCGCCGGGAGTACCGCCGCGGTGTGGGCGGTGCGGGTGAAGACGGCCACGGCGTAGCGGCCGCCGTCGGGGTACTCGACGACGCCGACCTCGTTGCGCAGGGTCGGCAGGCTGCCGGTCTTCCCGGCCACGTGCACGTCGTCGAAGGGGAAGCCCGAGGCCAGGCGGTGCGGCCACACCTGGAGGCCCATGATGCGGCGCGCGGCGGCCCCGTACTCGGGCGGGCAGGCCTCGTCGCGCCACAGGGCGGCGAGCAGGCGGGTCATGTCCCGCGGGGTGCTGTGGTTGGTGCGGGCCGGGTCCAGGGCGCGCAGCCGGGTGATGACGTGCGGGTCGGCCAGGGCCTGGGCGCCGTCGGGTCCGGCGTCCTCGCGCATGGTGCCCAGCATCTCGGCGAAGCCGTACACCGCCCGGGTCCGGGCGAGGCCGAGCCGGGCCGTGGTGCGGTTGACGGCGTCCAGACCGACCCGGCCGAGCAGCAGGTCGGCGGCGGTGTTGTCGCTGACGGACATCATCAGGTACGCGGCGTCGCGCAGCGACAGCCGGACCGGGTCGAGCATGGCCGCGAGCCCCGTGGGCCCCGGGGTGCGTCCGGCGGGCGGGCACTCGACCTGCTCGGTGAGGTCCAGCACCCCGGCCGCCGCCTGTTCGTGCAGCGTGACGAGCACGCACAGCTTGTGGACACTGGCCGTGCACACCGGCCGGTCCGCCCCGGCGGCGATCTGTGCCCCCGAGTCGATGTCCACGGCGTGCAGCCACCCGGTGACCCCGGCGTCGGCGAAGGCCGCGTCCAGACGGGCGGCGGTGGCGGTGGCGGTGTCGGTCATGACCGGAACTCCGACTCCGAATCGGACCCCGACTCCGATGCCGATGTCGATGCCGACTCCGGTGCCGGGCGAGGGCTCACCGGCCGAGCGGCTGCCGCGACGCACACGCCGGCCCGGGCACGCGCTTCCCGCAGTGCGCCGTCGAGCGCGCGACAAGCGGGTCGTGGTCGGGTGAGGGACGCCGGGGGACGGCGGTGGATGCCGACGGCGGCGGGCCGCACCGGTCGGTGGCCGAAGGTGGCGGTGTCGGTCAAAGCCAGTACTCCGATGCCGGGCGAAGGTGCAGTGGCCGGGCGGGTGCCTCGGAGTGCGCGTCGGCCGTGGTGCGCAGGGCGTGCGTGGCCGCGTCCGCGAAGGCGCCGACGGCCGCGTCGCCGCGCCCCTTGGGCCACGCCGCGGAGTGCCGCCAGGTCGGCGGGGCCCCCGCCAGCGGGCGCCAGACCAGGTCCTGGTCGCCGGGGGTCACGAGCCGGGTGTCGCGGGGGCCGAGGGCGACGGCCCCGGACGACAGCACCAGGCCGCGTACGAAGCCGGCGCCCTGGCCGTGCCGTACGGCGGCGGGCGTGTAGCCGCCCCGGGCGCAGGCGGTGAGCAGGTCGTCGTAGACCGCGGGGGCGTCGTCGCGCGGGAAGAGCACCAGGTCGTAGCCGGTGAGGGCGGCGAGCGGCACCTCCGTCCGCTCCGCCTGCGGGGCGCCGCGCGGCAGCAGGACGCCGAGGTCGCGGCGCAGCACCGGGCCCAGCTCCAGGCCGGTGACGTCGCACGGGTGGTGGATGAGGCCGACGTCCAGCTCGTGGGCGGCGAAACCGGCGAGCTGCTGGGCGGTGGTCAGCTCGTGCAGCTCCAGCTCGAGACCGGCGTGGCGGCGCCGGAAGTCCGCCAGCAGGGCGGCGACGGTCTCGCCGGAGATGTCGGGGGACACGGCGGCGCGCAGCAGGCCGCTCTCGCCGTCCCGGACGCGGCGCGCGGCGGTCCGCAACGACTCGGCGCGGGCCAGCAGTTCACGGGCCTCGGTGAGCAGCAGCGTGCCCGCCTCGGTGATCGTCACCTGGCGGCTGGTGCGCTCGAAGAGCCGGACGCCCAACTCCTCCTCCAGTCGCCGGATGCGCTGCGACAGGGGTGGCTGGGCCATGCCGAGACGGGTGGCGGCACGTCCGAAGTGTGACTCTTCTGCAACAGCCACAAAGCACTCCAGGTGCCGCACCAGGTCCACGAGCAGTAATCATATCGGGGATTGATCGATCCGACATCCATATGAATCTTGGACAGGGGCCTGGCGGGGTTGCTCTCCTCGGGGCATGCGCTCCTTCCGTGACCTCGCGCTCCGCACCCGCACCCGCGCCCGAGCCCGCGCCCGGTGGCCCGGCGCCCTCGCCCTCGGCCTCGCCCTCGTGCTCCCCCTGGCCGGCTGCGCCACCGACGCCGACCGCCCGGACGCGGCGCCACCGGCGAGCGGCTCCGCCAGCGGCACGGCGGCTTCGTCTCCGTCTCCGTCTCCGTCTCCGGAGGTCCGCGCACAGCTTCGCGTGGACGGCCGCACCCGCCAGTACCTCCTGCACCGGCCCGCCGCCGCCGCCGCCGCCGTCGCCGACGACGGCCCGAGGCCCCTCGTCATCGCCTTCCACGGCCGCGGCGCCGACGCCGAAGAACTGCGCGAGAAGACCCGGCTGGAGAAGGCGGCAGCCGCGCGCGGCATGCTGGTCGCCTTCCCCGAGGGCCTCGACCACGGCTGGGGAGCAGGGACCCGGGCGACGGAGCAGCGCCCGGACGCCGACCTGGACGTGCGGTTCACCGAGGAGCTGATCAGGCACCTGGTCCGCACCGAGCGGGCCGACCCCGGGCGGGTCTACGTCGCCGGCTTCTCCAACGGCGGCTCGATGGCCCTGCGCATGGCCGCCGAGCGTCCCGGCCTGCTGGCGGGCGCGGCCTCGGTCTCCGGTCAACTGCCCTCCGGGGACGCCGCGGTGACGCCCACGGGTCCCGTCCCCGTCATGGTCGTCTACGGCGCCGACGACCCCGTACGGCCCCTTGCGGGACTGCCCTCCCCGCCACCGGACCCCGAGGAGCCGATCCTGCCGACTCTGTCGGCCCGGGAGACCGCGGAGGCCTTCGCGGCCGTCGGCGGCGCGGGCGACCCGGTGACGAAGGGCGAGAAGGGCTACGACCGCACGGTCTGGCGCCTGAAGGCCGCCCAGGACGAACCGGCCGCCACCGTGCAGCTCCTCGTCGCCGACGACGCCGGCCACACCTGGCCCGGTTCGACCGTTCCGCCGCCCGAGGGATTCGGCCCCGTCAGCAAGGCCCTGAACGCCACCGACACGATCCTCGACTTCCTCACCGGCTCCGGCCCCAACCACAGCCGCTGACCCGACCCGACAAGGACCTTCCATGCCCGACAGCCCATACGTCACCTCTCCTCGCCGCCGCAGGCCCCGCAACGGTGTGCGGGCCGTCGCCGCCGTGGGCGTCGTCCTCGTGATCGCCGCGGGCGGCTCGTACGCCGCCGGGTTCGGCCCCTTCGCGCGCGGCGACGACGGACCCGACCCCGCCGCGATGAAACAGGCGCGCGCGTTCCTCGCCGACTGGGCCGCGGGCCGGCTGCCGAGCGCGGCCGGCCGCACCACCAGCCCCGACAAGGCGCAGGAGGTGCTGCAGAGCTTCACCGCCGGACTCGACATCGACGAACCGAAACTGACGGCCGGGGAGGGGGCGAAGGAGGCCGAGGACGGCACGCTCGGCGTCCCCTTCACCGCCCGGATGCCCGTCACCGGCCTGGGCACCTGGACGTACGAGTCGCGGCTGCCGTTGCGCGAACAGGACGACGGCGGCTGGAAGGTGGACTGGCGGCTGTCCCTGGTGCACCCGCGGCTGACCGACACGGAGAAGTTCCGGCTGGAACGTGAGGAGACGACCCCGCCGAAGGTCACGGACCGCGCCGGGACCTCCCTCTCGGGCGGCGAGTACCCGTCCCTGACCCCCCTGCTGGACCGGCTCGCGGGCAGCCGGGGCGGCGGTCCGCGCGGTGCGGTCGAGCTGATCGACCGCACCAGCGGCGAGACCGTGCGCACCGAGGCGTCCTTCGGCAAGAAGCCCGACCCGGCGAAGACCGACGAACCCGTACGCACCACCCTGGACGCCACCTGGCAGTCCGCCGCCGAGAAGGCCCTGGCCGAGGCCGACGGCAAGAACGCCGCCCTCGTCGCCCTGCGCGTCGACAACGGCGAGGTCCTCGCCCTCGCCAACTCCCCCTCCTCCGGCTTCAACCGTGCCGCCTCCGGCACCTACGCGCCCGGCTCCACCTGGAAGATCGTCACCAGCAGCGCCCTGCTGCTCAAGGGCGCGGTCGAGCCCGACGACGTCGTGGACTGCCCCAAGTACCTGACGGTCGGCAAGGAGTTCCACAACGTCGAGACCTCCGAGTACCCCGGCGCCACCTTCCGCAAGGACTTCACCGCGTCCTGCAACACCGCGTTCATCAGCCTGCGCGGCAAGCTCGACGACGGGGAGCTGGGCAAGGTCGCCCGCACCTACTTCGGGGTCGGCCAGGAGTGGCACATCGGCATCCCGACGTACGACGGCTCGGTGCCGGCGCCCAAGGACGAGACGGAGAAGGCGGCGTCGATGATCGGGCAGGGCCGGGTCCAGGCGAACCCGCTGATCATGGCGTCCGTGACGGCGACCGCGGTGTCCGGCGAGTTCCACCAGCCGTCCGTCACCGCGGGCAACGAGGACAAGACGCGCACCGAGCCGCTTCCCGGCAAGGTCGTCAGCCAGTTGCGCGAGCTGATGCGGGCCACCGTCACCGACGGCACCGCGCACGTCCTGGCCGACCTGCCCGGCGAGGTCGGCGCGAAGACCGGCACCGCCGAGGTCTCCGACGACCAGGACAACAACGGCTGGCTGGTCGCGCACCGCGGCAACGTCGCCGTCGCGGTCGTCGTCGAGGAGGGCGTCACCGGCGGTGGCTCGGCGGGCCCGATCGTGCACAGCCTGCTGTCCGCCGTACCGCAGGATCCCTCCTGACACCGGCCGCCACCTCCTGACACCGGCCGTCGCGCCGCCCTCCGTCTCAGCCGAGGCGCACCGGCAGTTCCGCCAGGCCCCGAAGGAGGGTGCTGGTCCGCCAGGTGAGCGTCGCCGGGTCGGCGGCGAGGGCGAGCGCGGGGTGCCGTTCGAGGAGCAGCCGTACGGCGACGGCGGCCTCGACGCGGGCCAGCGGGGCGCCGAGGCAGTGGTGGAGGCCGTGGCCGAAACCGAGGTGGCCGCGCGCCCGGCGGCCGATGTCGAAGCGGTCGGGGTCGGGGTCGGGGAAGTGGCCGGGGTCGCGGGAGGCGGCGGCGAGGGAGACGAGCACCGACTCGCCGGCCTCGATCCGGGTGCCCGCCAGCTCCAGCGGCTCGGCCGCGAAGCGGAACGCGGAGGAATGGACGGGGGAGTTGTACCGCAGCGACTCCTCCACGGCGTTCTCGGTCAGGTCCGGGTCGGCGCGCAGGCGGGCGAGCTGGTCGGGGTGGGTGAGGAGGCTGTGCACGGTGGCGGAGATCAGGTTGACGGTCGTCTCGTGTCCGGCGACGAGGATGAGGAAGGCCATGCCGAGCAGTTCCTCGGCGGTGAGGACGCCGTTGTCCTCGGCGGCGACCAGGTCGCTGAGCAGCGTGTCGTCCGGGGTGCGGCGCTTGTGGTCGGTGAGGTCGGTGAGGTAGCCGGTGAGGCCGGCGGCAGCCGAGGCCGCCGTCTCGGGCGAGGTGGGCATGACCAGCTCGTTCGACCAGGTGTGGAAGCCGCCGCGGTCGGCCTCCGGGATGCCCAGCAGTTCGCAGATCACCGTGACCGGCAGCGGCAGCGCGTACCGGTCGACGAGGTCCGCCGTGCCCGTTCGCGGCAGCGCGTCCAGCAGGTCGCCCGCGACGCGTTCGACCCGGGGGCGCAGGGCGGTGATCCGGCCCGGTGTGAAGTGCCCGGCGACCAGAGCGCGCAGCCGGGTGTGGAGCGGCGGGTCGCTCTGGAGCATGTTGTGGCCGATGGCGTGCCCGCCGTCGCCGTGCCAGGACGCGGAGTGCCGGATGTCGTTGCTCAGCCGCGGGTCGGTGAGCGCGGCCCGCGCCGCGTCGCGCGTCACGACCAGCCGGCTCTCCCCGCTGCCCGGCACGTGCACCCGGTGCACGGCGCCTTCCGCGCGCAGGGCGGCCAGTTCCTCGAGGGTGGGCGCGGTCATGGGGCCTCCCGGGTGTCGGCGGCTGAAGTGGGGAGTACTCCCCGTTTACGGCGACGATAGCATCGGCACGGAAAGCGCGGGGAGCACTCCCCGGTTCGTACGGCCCGGAGGGTGAGGATGACCGTCGGCGCACGCGACGGAGCGCCCCGGCAGCGACGCGACGCGCGGCGCAACCGGGAGTTGTTGCTGGAGGCGGCCCACGAGGTGTTCACCGAGCACGGTCTTGACGCGCCGCTCGACGTGATCGCGCGCCGGGCGGGGGTCGGCAACGCGACGCTCTACCGCCACTTCCCCACCCGCGCCGCGCTCGTGGACGCCGTGTTCCGCGACTCGCTGACGGGCACGATGGACGCCGGTGAGCGGGCCAGGCGGGCGTCGGACGCGTGGGCGGGCCTCACCGCCTATCTGGAGGTCGTCTTCGGCACGCTGGCCGCCGACCGCGGCTCCAACGACCTCATGACCACCCGTCTGCGGGGCGTCGACAGCCTGGAGGCCGTGCACGAGCACAACCGCCGGACCGTGGACTCGCTGCTGCGCCGCTGCCGCGACGAGGGCACCGTCCGCGCCGACGTCACCACCGAGGACGTACTGTTCGGGCTCGCCGCGCTCGGGCGTGCCGTACCGGCGCTGACCGCCGCGACCGCCGCGACCGCTGCGACCGCTGCGGACGTGCCGGACGCCGCGACCGTGCCGGACGCCTGGCGGCGCCCGCTCGCCCTGTTCCTGGGCGGCCTGCGCACCGCACCCGCCCCGCCCCTGCCGGCGGCGCCGCTCACCGCCGCGCAACTCGGCGAGGTCCTGCGCGAGCTGGGCCCGCACCGCACCCGCGCCAGTGACCGCGAGCCCGACGCGTGAGGCGGGAGGCGCTCAGCCCTGGGGCGTGCTCTGGGTGCCGGTGCCGGTGCCGGTGCCGGTCTCGGTTCCGGTGCCGGTCTCGGTGCCGGTCTCGGTCTCGTTTCCGGGGTCCGCGCGCTTGACCGTCTCCCCTTGGATGACCCGTGGCGTCCCCGGTTCGTCCGCGTCCTTCGCCGCGCGGGCCTCGGCCTTGAGGATGCGGGCCGACTTGCCCGCCGAGCGGGTCAGCTCGGGGAGCTTCCTGGCGGCGAGGACGACCGCGACGATGATGAGAATGATCGCGAGCTCGCTCAGTCCGAACACGGCGCTCCCCTGGTGGACGTACGGTGCGGGCCCGCGGCACGGGCCCACACACGGAATCTACGGCATGGCATGTCCGGGGGCCGAGGTGTCAGAGGTCGAACTCGTGCGGCGGCAGGTCCAGGGCGTAGCAGGCCTCGCGGACCACGGCCCGCTCGTCCTTGTCGAAGTCCCCGTCGGCGCCGCCGATCACGATGCCGATCTGCACCACGGCCCGTGCCTCGGCGGGCTTCTTCTTCGCCTTGGCGATCTCCTGGAGGATGCCGACCTTGCCGAAGGCGAAGTCGGCGGTCAGCTTGTCCAGGTTGTCCTCGAACCGGCGGCGCAGGTCGTCGGCGGGGAAGTTCGCCAGCACCTCGTTGGTCGAGATGAGCTGCGCGACCCGCTGCCGCTCCGAGGGGTCGACGGTTCCGTCGGCGGCGGCGACCAGCGCGCACATCGCCATGCTCGCGTCGCGGAAGGCGCCGCTCTTGAGGTCGTTCTTCTTCGACACGAGCTGCGTCTGCATCTGCGACGCGGACTCCTTGAAGCGGTCCCACAGGGCCATGAGAACTCCGTACGGGTCGGGAGAGGTGAATATCTACAGTGATGTAGAAGTTATCAGCCCTCGTCGTCGCCGGAGCCGCGGGAACAACCGGAACCACCGGGCCGTTCTCTACACACGAGTAGAAGCGCGGGCGTCCGTAGACTCCCGATCTCTTTGCTCGACCTTTACTATGTGAGGGAAACCTCGGGCGGCCGGCGACGGCCCCCACCACCCCGTTAAGGAGTCCCGTTCCGTAATGGAGCCTCCCAGTACCGGCCGTGCCACGGTCGGCCCGCCAGTGCCCCTGTATGCGCGTGAGGGAAGCGGGGTGGCACGGTGACCGAGGTCCTGCTGCTCCTGCTGGCCCTCCTGCTCACCCTGGCCTGCGCGCTCTTCGTCGCGGCCGAGTTCTCCCTCACCACCGTCGAGCGCGGTGACCTGGAGCGGGCCGCCGAGTCCGGTGAGCGCGGCGCCGACGGCGCCCTGAGGGCCGTACGGTCCCTGACTCTCCAGCTCTCCGGCGCCCAGCTCGGCATCACCGTGACCTCGCTGGTCATCGGCATGCTGGCCGAGCCGTCGATCTCCGTGCTGCTGCGCGGCCCGCTGACGGCGATCGGCCTGGGCGGTGCCGCCCCGACGGTGGCGACCGTGCTCGGCGTGGTCCTGTCGACCGTCGTCCTGATGGTCGTCGGCGAGCTGGTCCCCAAGAACTGGGCGATCTCCCGCCCGCTGGCCGTCGCGAAGGTCGTCGCGGGCCCGCAGCGCGGCTTCACCACCGCGTTCGGCCCCTTCATCCGGCACCTGAACAACACGGCGAACCGGTTCGTGCGCCGCTTCGGCCTGGAACCGGCCGAGGAGCTGGCCTCCGCCCGCAGCGCCGAGGAACTGGTCGCCCTGGCCCAGCACTCGGCCGCCGAGGGCGCCCTGGAGGCGGACTCGGCGGAGCTGTTCGTGCGCACCCTGCACCTGAGCGAGCTGACCGCGGAGAACGTCATGACCCCGCGCGTGGACGTCAAGGCCCTGGAGGCCCACGCCACCGCCGCCGACGCCGCGAACCTCTCGCACGCCACCGGCCTGTCCCGCTTCCCGGTCTACCGGGACAGCCTGGACGAGGTCATCGGCACCGTGCACATCCGCGACGTCCTGGCCCTGGAGCCGGACCGCCGCCGGACGACCGCGGTCACCGACCTGGCCACCGCGCCCCTCCTCGTGCCGGACAGCCTGCCCGCCGACCGTCTCCTGGAGCGCATGCGCCGCACCCGCACCATGGCCGTCGTCATCGACGAGTACGGCGGTACGGCGGGCGTCGCGACCGTCGAGGACATCGTGGAAGAGGTCGTCGGCGAGGTCCGCGACGAGCACGACCCGGTCGAGATACCGGACCTGCTGCCCGCCCCCGCCGAGTCGGACGGCCGCGCCGCCTGGGAGGCCGACGGCTCGCTGCGCCTGGACCACCTGGAGCGCATCGGCCTGACCGCGCCGGACGGGCCGTACGAGACCCTGGCCGGACTGGTCGCCACCCACCTGGCGCGCATCCCCGCCAAGGGCGACGTCATCGACCTGGACGGCTGGCGCCTCGACGTCCTCGACGTCGAGCACCACCGCGCCGACCGCCTTCGCGTCACCGCGCCCGCGCAGGCCGTGTCGGCCGCGTCGGCCGACCGGGAGCCGGAGGCGGCCCGATGACCGTCGTACAGCTTTTCATCGGCGCCCTGACGCTGCTGACCAACGCGTTCTTCGTGGGCGGCGAGTTCGCCCTGATCTCCGTACGCCGCAGCCAGATCGAGCCGCGTGCCAAGGAGGGCGACAAGCGGGCCCGGATGACCCTGTGGGGTCTGGAGCACCTGTCGGCCATGATGGCGACGGCCCAGCTCGGCATCACCGTCTCCTCGCTGGTGCTCGGCGCGGTCGCGGAGCCGGCCATCGCGCACCTGATGGAGCCGGTGTTCGAGGCGGTCCACATGCCGCACGCACTGGTCCACCCGATCGCCTTCGCGATCGCCCTGGCCCTCGCCACCTACCTGCACATGCTGATCGGCGAGATGATCCCGAAGAACATCGCGCTGGCCGCCCCGGCGACCACCGCGCTGCTCCTCGCCCCGCCGCTGGTCGCCCTCACCCGGGCCCTGAAGCCGGTCGTCTTCGGCATCAATGCCTTCGCCAACACGCTCCTCAAGCTGCTGCGGGTGGAGCCGAAGAACGAGGTCGAGGCCGTTTTCACCGACGACCAGTTGGCCCGCATGGTGGTCGACGCCAGCGAGGCCGGACTGCTCACCCCGGCCGACGGCGAGCGCCTGCGCGACGCGCTCGAGCTGGGCACCCGCCCGGTCGGCGAGATCCTGGTCCCGGCCCAGAAGATGCGCACGGTCGCCCACACCGTCACCCCGGCGGAGCTGGAACGCATGGCCGCCGACGCGGGCTACTCCCGCTTCCCGGTCACCGGCCCCGGCGGCACCGTGCTCGGCTACCTGCACATCAAGGACACCCTGGGCCTCACCGACCGCGAGAGCCCCTTCCCGCGCACGGCCCTGCACCGGGTCACCCGCGTCCGCATCGACACCCCGCTCGACGACACCCTCACCGCCCTGCGCACCGAGGACAGCCACCTCGCCGCGGTCACCGGCGAGACGGGCGCGGTCCTGGGCTTCGTGACGATGGAGGACGTCCTGACGGAACTGGTGGGACCGACCTCACCGGTCGCCTAGGCCGATTCACCGATTCGCCGATTCGCCGATTCCGCCGGGACGCCTACCGCGTTCCGGCGGAATTCCGGGCCGCCACACCTGCGTGCTCCCTGTTCACCGCCGCGCGGGTGATAGTCGTCGGGGATGTGACGGCCGGTGAAGGGAGCGGAGATGGACGCCGGCAGTTCCGGGCACGTGCGGCACCTGCCACGGCGAGGTGCGTCGGCCGTGCTGCTCGCCGCCACGTTCATGGGCATCCTCGACGTGCTGATCGTCAATGTCGCCGCCCCCTCCATCCAGCGTGATCTGCGGGCGGGATTCTCCGACATCCAGTTGGTGATCAGCGGATACGTGCTGGCCTACGCCGTCGGCCTGACCACCGGAGGGCGGCTGGGCGGCGCCTACGGGCACAAGCGCGTCTTCATCACCGGCCTGCTGTCATTCGCGGCGATGTCGACGGCGTGCGCGCTGGCACCGAACGTCGACGTACTGGTCGTCCTGCGCATCGGCCAGGGGCTGGCCGCGGCCCTGATGCTCCCCCAGGTCCTCGCACTGATCCAGACCGTCTTCCCGCCGGAGGAACGCCCCCGGGCCCTGGCCCGCTACGGCGCGACCATGGGACTGGGCGCGATCGCCGGGCAGCTCCTCGGCGGGCTGCTGCTCAACCTCGACGTCCTCGGCCTGGGCTGGCGTTCCGTGTTCCTGGTCAACGTGCCGGTCGGCCTGGTCGCCGCGGCCTGCGCCGCCGTCCTCCTCCCGGCGTCCCGGCCCGGACCGCGCCGCCAACTCGACGTTCCCGGCCTGGTGCTGACCGCGATCGCCATGACGCTGCTCATCTACCCGCTCATCCGGGGCCAGGCGGGCGGCTGGCCCCTGTGGATCTGGCCGTCGTTCGCGGGCTCGGCGCTGGCGCTGGCCGCGCTGTGGCGCGTGGAGCAGAGATGCGCGCGGTCCGGCGGCTCGCCTCTCCTGCAACCCTCCCTCCTGCGCAAGCGCGGCTTCAGCCTGGGCCTGGCCGTCGTCGTCGCCTTCTACAGCGGCAACTACGGACTGTTCCTGCTCCTCGCCTACGTCTTCCAAGAGGGCATGCACCTGTCGCCGCTCGCCTCGGGCACGGCCTTCCTGCCGCTCGGCATCGGGTTCGCCGCCGCATCGATGGCGGGCCGGAAACTGGTCGCCCGGCACGGCAGGAACGTGCTCGTCGCAGGCGCCGCGGCCATGGCGGCCGGCTACCTCCTCCTCATCGTCACCCTGCTGCCCGGCCCCGCGTCGCCCGCGCCCCTCGCGGCACTCGCCATGGCTCCGGCGCTGCTCGTCGCCGGCGCGGGCGGGGGGATCGTCGCGGCCCCCCTGGTCGGCAGCATCCTCGCCACCGTCCCCGAGCAGGACGCCGGCGCGGGATCCGCCGTCCTGCTCACCGTCAACCAGGCGGCCATCTCCCTGGGCGTCGCCGTCTTCGGCACCCTCTTCGTCGCCCTGCTCGGAGCCGACCCGCAGGACGCGTCGGCGTCCATGTCGGTCACCGACTTCACGCAGGCGCTGATCGGCTGCTCCTGGTTCCTGATCGCCCTCGCGCTGATCACCGGCCTCCTCCTCCGACGCCTGCCGCGACGAGCGGGGTGAGCCGGGCGCCCGTCGTCGGCCGGAGTCTGGAGTTGGTCGTCCTGCTGTACCTTTTCGCAGTTCAGCGCGTTGTGCTCCGGTCTCACGGACACGGCCGAGCCGGGCGCGCTGCGCTTCCGGTGGTGCGTCCGATCGCGGTAGCCTGGTAGGGACGTCAGGGGTCGTGGGCCCCTGGAAGACGTGGGGCCAGGTGACCTGGGGCATTACCGGGAGCCTGGCCTGGCGCATGTCTGGGGCCCGTTCAGCGCACCTCGACGGGGAAGTCGATGACCCGCTCCCCGAGGATCTCGCGGTACCGCGGCTCTCCCAGCTTCTCCGCCCGCACCGCGCCGGCCACGACGTCGGGGACCCACAGCAGCGGCTCGGCCGCGCCGGGCAGATGGTCCAGGCGGAAGACGGCGTCCTTCGGCAGCGCGTACCGGGCCTGCTGAACGGTAGCGACGTCGCGGGCGTTGAGGATCTGGTCACGGGCCTCCATGCACAGGTGCTCCACCCCGAAGCCGTGCAGCTCGCAGACCACAGGTTCAGACAGTGCGCGCGGGCCCGCTCCTGTCGGCGCGGTCTCACCGGGGCGCCGACGGCGACGACGTGCAACCCGTCGAGGGCGGCCACCGTACGGGCCAGCTCGCCGCGCTGGGCGGCGTCGGCCTTGGTCCAGTGCACCTTCTGCGGGGGCCTGGCACAAGCGCTGACCAACGCGGTCGGCCCGGCGGACCGGGAACCGGTCTCCTCGCCTCACCGGATGGGAGATCCTCACCAACTGCTTCAAGTCCGGTGCCACATCAAGTGGCACGTGGAACGGTCACGGCAGTGGCGACTATCACTTCGTGATCGACTACAGGGCCAACGTCTACGCCCCGTGTCGGTCTCTTCGCTGACCGTCTACTACTGATCGGTACTTCGCCGGGTCCCACCGCACACTGTGCGGCGGGACCCGGCGCACAGAAAGGCCCTCCATGACTCTCACCTTCCGCGAGTGCACCTTCCGCTACCGGGGAGGTGATGACGTCATCCAGAGCCTCGATCTGGCTTTCACTTCCGGAGCCACTGTTCTCCTCGGACCCAATGGAGCAGGCAAGAGCACACTTCTGTCGCTCGGGGCGAGCGCACTGCGCCCACGGTCCGGAGACGTGACATTCGACGGCCTGAGCGCGTGGAACCGCAAACAGTCCGCGGCCTACCGCGCATCAGTGGCGTGGCTCCCGCAGAAGCCGTCGTTCCTCTCGGGGATGACCTGCCGTCAGCACGTCACCTACGCGGGATGGCTCAAGGGCATGGCGCAGCGCGACGCGTCGAGCGCGTCCGGCGAGGCACTGGAGCGTGTTGGCCTTGCTGAGCAGGCGGACCGGAGGGTCAGCGATCTGTCCGGCGGGCAGCAGCAGCGGGTCGCAATTGCTCAGGCCCTCGTTCACCGCGCCAAGGTCCTGCTCCTTGACGAACCCACCGTAGGACTCGATCCGAAACAGCGGAGGTCTTTCCTCCAGCTCATCGCATCGCTGCGGAACGAAACACATCTGATCGTCTCCACCCATGACATCGCCGACATCAGCGAAGCCTTCAGCGACGTCGTAGTACTTCATGGGGGAAAGGTTCTGTTCAGCGGATCTGTTCCTTCGTTTCTCGCTCAATCGGGCACTCAGAGCCACTCGGAACGCGCTGCGGAAGACGCCTACACCGCTGTCCTCGAAGGAGGATCCCGGTGATCATCTGGCATCAGTTGCGGCGTTCGGCGGCCCCATGGGTCGTCCTGCCGGCCGCCCTGTTCGTGTACCTGTACATGCAGAGTGCGGTGTCCACCGTTCCATCGCACTACGGAGTCGAGTCGGGCGAGAGCACGATCTACGCTCTGGCCACCATCGCTCCGGCCGTCGCGGCATGTGCCGCATGGGACTCGGGGCGCATGCGGCACATACGCCACATGTTGACCACATCCGCACGGTCACGATGGTCGCTGATGGTGTTCATCGGTGCTCCCGCCGCCGCACTGGGAGCCGCACTTCTCTTGCTCGCCGTCGTACTGGCACGGATCAATACCGGAGTATTTCCTTCCGGTGCCGGATGGACCGCACTGGCACACGTGATCATCATCCCTGCCGAGTGGGCCGTGATCGGCTGGTACGTCGGCGGACGTCTCCCCAGAAGTATTGCCGCACCAGCAGCAGCAGCCCTGTGCTGGGCCTGGCTGACGATGCCACATGCCATGTCCAACGCATGGCTGAGGCACCTCGGCGGGTTCATCGACGGAACATCCACCATCACCGATGTCCACCAGCCCGAAATCTACTTCGTGCCATGGATCTTCACCGGCTGTCTTATGGCTGTCGCATGGCTCCTCACCCGTCCCGGCTCCCGCCGTATCTTCCTCCCAGTCGGTGCAGTTGTCGCCGCAGCAGCACTCGTCGTCGGACACGCCGCAGTCAGTGGATGGGGGTTCGGCAACCCGGCAACCGTCCGTGCCGTTGATTCCGTATGTTCCGGAACCGCCCCGCAGATCTGCGTTCCACCGGAGTACCGTTCCTACATTCCGCAGATCCGCAACAGCACCCAAGGTCCGCTCAGCGCCCTGGTCGCCGCCGGCGTCACACAGCCGAAGCGTATGGAAATCCTCTCGCCGTCAGTGAAGCTCACACCGGGCGTATGGCGGCTGCACTGGTCACTCCCTGCCGTTCACCAGCAAGCCGCCTACCACACGGCCGCCGATGTCATGGCAATATCGGCTGTCGAGGGAACCGCGGCTCAGCATGGAAAACAGTCATGCGGAGGCCCGTCCGCTCCAGAAGTCGTATGGGCCACTGCCGTTGCAGGCGATAAGGATGAGATACGCAAGGGAACCGATCCGCAGTTGTGGGGCCTGGTGGGTCCTGTCTTCGATGAACCGGTGAAGCAGCAGTCCGCCTGGTTCACGCAGCAGGTCCTCAACCATGCCTGCACGGTGCGGGGGGCGCGGTGAGGCTCTATGTGACAGCAGTGCGGAAGTGGTGGACCGCGGCTGCAGCAATCATCCTGATGACGGTGATATGCCAGCTTTCGGGAACGAGCAGTATCGAACTGCCCGCTCTCAACGGCAGTGGCGTCGCGCCCTTGGCCTACTTCACTCCACTGCTGGTGTCTTCCGCGGTCCTGTACTGCCTCAATCGACGCGCCGATCACATCGAACGGACCGCTGTAGTTGCTGTCGCCGTGATCGATGCGGCATTCGTGGCGTCCGTATTCGCTCTGTGTCTGGCAGCCGGTTTCGTCACAGGCTTCGACACCGCCCGCAACGTAATACTGCTGACCTGCGTCGGTCTCCTGATCGCCCAGGTGGGCAACAGCGCATCAGGTATCGCCACGGGCATGATGCTGCTGATCGCCAGCATCGTCGCGGGACGTGGCCCGGCAGGAAGCCACGCCTGGTGGGCTGTTGTCCTGTATCCGTCGAGCAGTGTCCCCGCGTGGTCCCTGACTGCGGTACTGCTGGCAGCCGCAGGCATCCGTTCTGTCAAAGCCTCCGGGAAGCCGTAGCCCTCCGGGGCCAACCGGAGCCGTAATGGGCCACGCGGGCCCGCTCCAGCCGGGCCTTCGTCGCCCAGGCCGCCAACTCCCGGCAGGCCGTTGCTGATAGGAGGCGACGACCTGCTCCGACCGCGGCATCTGCCTGGCCGTGGCGGCTGCCGAAACGGCGGTCGGCCGGCCGGTTCCTGGCCTGGCTGCGTGCTGCACTGGTTCTTGGCTAGCGCCAGCGGCTGCGGAAACCGCCGGGGGTGTCGCCGGTCTCGCGGGTGAAGAACTTCCCGAAGTTGGCGGGTTCGGAGAATCCGAGCATTCGGCCGATCGTTGCGACGGGCAGGTCGGTGTGCACGAGCAGGCGCTGCGCCTCCAGGGCGGCGCGGGCGTCGATGAGTTCTTTGGCGGTGCGGCCGGTGGCGGCCTGGCAGGCCCGGGTCAGGGTGCGTGGTGAGTAGCCGAGTCGGTCGGCGTACCTCTGCACGGAGCGGGTAACGGCAAAGGAGCGCTCCAGCTCGTACCGGAAGGCACAAAAGACCTCGCCGCCGATACTCGCCGAGGCGTCAAGGGCCGGATGGGGCAGCCGGGCCAGGCGCAGCAGCACCGCGCCGAGAAGCTGGCGCAGCAGTGTGGTGGTGAGGTCCGTGTCCGTGTCCTCCCTGTGGCGCTGCAGGGTGTGGTACTCGGCCGCGATCTCGGCCAGGGCCCGGTCGAGGACCTGGTGGTCGTCCGGGGACAGCGTCCAGCCCTGCGGACCGAAGCCGTCGAGGAGGGACGCGAGCTGAGGCAGGCGCGGTGGGAAGGCGGCGGTGAACAGCACCATCACGGCATCCAGTTCGGCCAGGCGGCCCTCCGCATCGGCCGGGAACCGCTGGACCTGGCCGGGCCGCAGATGCAGCAGTCTGCCTGGTGCACAGAGCTGAGAGACGAAATCGACCATCATCGTCGCCTCACCGCCTCGTACGAGGAGCAGTTGGTGGAAGTCAGTCCGGCTCGCGGTACGGGCGACTGCCCTCTTCATGCGGCGGCGCAGGACGTCGAACGTCAGGACCTCGATGCCCAACTGCGGCCGGTCGGGATTGAGGTAGGCGATGTCGATGACGTCGTCGTGTTGTCCAATTTTGATCACGGCAGGTCCCGACTCTACCTCGTTGTCGGGAGCCTTTGGCGGGGATCGTGGAGGCGTCGCCGCGTGCTGCCGGCCTGGTCACCCAGACCCGTGGCGCGCTCGTGCATCCCTGCCTCCGATGGCACCTACCAGGTAAGGACCCACCACTGTGAAGTCTGCGATCACCGATCCCGCACTGCTGCCCGGCGCGTTCGAGGACGCCCTGAACGGCGGTGACGTCGAGGGCGTGCTGGCCCTGTTCGCACCCGGCGCCACCATGCGCACGCCGGCCGGCGAGGTCATCGCCGGTCACGAGGCGCTGCGCCGGGAGATCAGCGGGACCGTCGCCGCCCGTGGGCGGCTCACCAACATCCCCCGGCACACCCTGCGCGGCGCCGAGGCCGCGCTGCTGGTCACCGACTGGACCCTCGAAGTCACCGCTCCGGACGGCGAGCGTGTCGCCCCGACCGGCACCACCGCCAACGTCGCGTGCCGAGGAGTCGACGGCTGCTGGCGGTTCGCCGTACTCAATCCGCTCGGCACAGCCTGAGCGACCGCCTGCACGCGCAACACGCCGGCCTCCACCGGCCTGACAGTGGTCCGTCCCGCCGGCAGCGGCCGGACGGACCACCGGTGCTCCACGGCGCCGCTGATGGCTGCCGAGTACCACTGTCGTCACCACCGAGTGGGGCGATGATGCTCATGGCTGTGCGAGGACGCTGGTCCGCAGGAGCTCGAACGAAAACAGATGATCTACACGCGAGACATCCACCCACCACCAGCACGAGGACACCGAACAAGCACCACGCCACCACCCTGACCAGCAACTTCAAGATGTCACAGCTTCAGTGAGTGGCTCGTCCACACCAACCGGCGCCTCAACGGGGCGTGGACCCAGCGCTGCACGACCGGAACGCTGGTCCACTTCAGGCCGGACAGGTCATTGGGCCCGAGGACCATGCCGTCGGCCGACGGTCTTGCACGTCTTGCCACGGCCTGGCCGCATCTGGACGTGCGGGTCACCGGTCGGCCGTGATCTCCTCCCGGGTGCCGAACGCGCTCGAGCGGGGCGGGTTCGGGCGCCGGGCTTCTCGGCAGTCGCGGCAGTGGGTTTCGGTTTCGGGGGCGCGGAAGCCCCGGTCGCAGCCGTCGCAGTTGCGGACGGGGTGCCGGACGGGAGCCGGTGGGGTTGTCGCCGTCGCCGTGGGGCGGAACGGGGCCGGGGGTGGCAGTTTGTCGGCCAGGCGGTGGGCCAGGAGGGCGGCGGGGCGGTGCAGGGGCTCGTCCGGGAGGTTGGTGGTCAGGGCGTGGCGTACGCCGCTGGGGAGGACGTCCCGCTCCAGCCAGGCGGCGACGCCGGGCACCAGGTGGGCCGTGTCGGTGGCGGAGAGCAGCAGGCGGGAGTCGTGTCGGCGCAGGTCGGTGAGGAGGTCGACGGCGGCCTGGAGGAGTCCGGGGACCTTGCAGCCGGGCTGCGGTACGGCGGGCAGCGCCTTGCGTCCCGCCGTACGGCGCGGGTGGGGCGTGCGCTGCGGTCCCGTGGCTTCGGGTTGCGCCGGGCCCGTGGGTCGGGCGGGGCATTCGGTGCCCGTTGCTGCACGGTGCCGGGTCCGGGGGTCGTTGCAGGAGACGGTGCGGGTGACGAAGCGGCCGTCGGGGGCCTGTTTCCGTTCGCGGCGCAGGTAGCCGTGGGCCTCCAGCTCGCGCAGCGCCGCGCTGATGCGGACCGCGCCCTCCTTGAAGCGGGCGGTCAGGCTCTTGATGTCCACGGAGGTGCCGCCGCGCACGGACTGGACGTACAGGCCCAGGCCGATCGCCAGCAGGGACAGCTTCGGGTGCTGCGCGAGGTGGTTGCCGACCACGGTGAAGTTGGCGGTGTGGCGGACGTTGTCGTGGATGACGCCCGAACGGGGGCGATTGTCGTCAGCGGCGGACTCGGCGCGTGCGGGCACGCTAGGGTTTGCGGTAGCCATCCGGAAGGTTCTCGCTTCCTCGGTGGTCAGGCCCCCGCGAGGATCCCAAGTCCCCGACGGGGGCTGACATATGTCAGCGGTCGTTGCGCTGAGAGTAAGGGAGCCGGGGGTACCGAAATCCAGCCCAACCGGTGATGTTCACCCAGGCGGGTGACTCGACGCCGTGGGCGGGTGGGGTGGGGTTTGGCAGGGGTCCTTTCCCCAAGTCGTCCTTGGAGGGAGTCGCCCGAGACTCCGGAACGCGAGAACCCGGGTTCCGGAGTCAGCGCAGGGCAGCGGCGAACGCCGACCACGCCGCGTGGCTGACCAACAGGACGGGGCCGTCAGGGCTCTTGCTGTCCCGGACCGGGACGACGCCGGGCAATCCGGGGGCGATTTCCACGCAGTTGCCGCCGTTGGCGTCGCTGTAGCTGCTCTTGATCCAGGTCGCCGCGCTCAGGTCGCAGATGCCCATGCCGCGCCGATCAGCGCAGGGCTGACGTGAAGGACGCCCAGGCGGAACGGTTGACGACCAGGGTGGGGCCGTCAGGGCTCTTGCTGTCCCGGACCGGGACGACGTCGGGGAAACCGGGGGCGATTTCCACGCAGTTGCCGCCGTTCTCGCCGCTGTAGCTGCTCTTGACCCAAGTCGCCGCGCTGAGTTCGTGCCTGTCCATGCTGCCCGTACCCTTCCATCGTGTCGCCGATGAGGGCGAAAGTCTGGCGGGCTGACAGAACATCCGCCCTGAGCACATCATAGGTGTGGCTATGACGCGCGTAAGCGGCCGGATCCCGGTTGAAATGGCCACGGTCCGCTGACTCCGAGTACACCCATCGCTCCCTGTTGGGCAGCTCGATCAGCGACATGGAGACGTTGGGGCGGAGCAGTTCCGGGAAGCTCGCCGGTGCGACTTGAACACGGATGTTGGGGCGCCGCCCGAGGTCCAACAAGTGCGCGCACTGCTCCTGCATGATCCCCGGACTCCCTACGACGTTGCGCAAGCAGCTCTCGTCAAGGACAACGATGTAGGAAGGGCCGCTGCCGACCAGGAAGCGCTGCTGCCGACTCAGTCGCGCTCGCACGCGTTCCTCCAACTTGGGTCCGCTCGCGACGCGCGAGAACAACGCCCGCGCATACTCCTCCGTCTGCAACAGCCCCGGAATGACCCGTTCCTGATACTCCCGCAGCGCCACCGCCTCCGCGTCCATGTCGGCCCTGCGCTGGAACCAGTCCGGATGCTCCACCTCCGGATACCAGTCGATGCGCCCCCACAACCGCGCCAACACCCCACCCGTGCCCAGCAGCTCGTCGCACGTCTTCGCGAACGTGTCCTGCGGCACCCGCGTCCCCGCCTCCACCCGGGCGATGTGCGACCGGTCGCAGGGGATACGGACCGCAAGACCCTCCTGCGTGAGCCCCGCCGCCTCCCGGAAGTGCCGCAGCACCTCACCGAACACGGCGGCCGTACTTGCGCCCGAGCCAACGGCGTTGCGTCGCCCCACGGTCCCCCACCTCCCCTCCCTTGCGTGACAGTGGACGTGTGTCACGCGTCAAGCGTTGATACCGACGATTCCCCTGCGCAACTCTCAATACACCCAGAGTCACGGAGGTTGCACGATGAAACCGGGAACGTTCGTCTACGACCCGCGCACCCGCAGGGTCGGTGAGTACCGGGGTGAGGCGGGGCCCTGCGCGATGCTGCGTCCCGTCGGCGGCGGCCGGGAGTGGCAGGCCGACCCCGCGCTGATCCGGGCGGCGACGGCCGAGGAGAAGCTGAGCGCCGGGGTGCGGGCGGCCAACGACCGGTCGCGCGAAGGGGTGTTGACGGCAGGGCCGCTGGTCGACGTGGGGCCGCCGCCCGAGCCGGTCACCGGCTGCGCCACCTGCGCCGGGCTGGCCGAGCGCCGCGCCCACGCACGGGCCGCCGGTGACGGCAGCGCGGAGACCGACGCCGATGTGCTGCTGGACCGGCACCAACGGCGGGAGCACCATGCCCGCCGGCTCTTCCGGTTCGTACCGTTCGCCATCGTCCAGGACCCGTCGGCGCTGCCCGAGTACCAGGCGCACTGCGTGTCCGGCGACGCCGCCGACTGCGGTGCCACGTCGGGACCCTGCGCCGCCCCGTGGGACGTCGAGGAGTGGCAGCGCGGGCACACCCGGGACACCCGGCACACCCGCTATCGGCGCTGCTTCGCCGACTACGCCGTGCTGGAGCGCCGTGCCTGAGTCGGGCGGATGTTCTGGTCGGCGTGGAAGAGGTTGTGTGGATCGGATGGGCGCTTGGTCTGTGCCGACCGGTCGTCGTTGTCCCGGTACTACGGGGTGCACGGCGGGGGCGAGCCATTGGTACTGGTGTACGGCTCGTGGCTCGACGACGCCCTCACGGCCCTCCGCACCGAGGACAGCCACCTCGCCGCGGCCACCGGTGAGACGGGCGCGGTCCTGGGCTTCGTGACGATGGAGGACGTCCTGACGGAGCCGGGGTTGCCCACGAGGACGTGAAGCGTCAGAGAACCTCCCCTCTGCCGCGGGCGTGCGCGGCCGCCACCAGGCCGTGGTCCAAGGCGAGCTGCCGCATGCCGGCGGCCACCTCCTGCGGGCCGAGTGCCGCCAACGCCCACAACGAACTGAGGCTTCGACCGGCGGGCCGGATGCTGGTCGTCGGCGGCCGGAACGGCAGAACGGCGATGCCCTCGGCGGCGAACGGTTCCGGGTCCAGGTACGTCATGCCACCGGTTCCGCGCACATACGTGCGAGCACCAGTGATGGCGCAGAGATCGGCAAGCCGTTGGGAACGACCCGGCCGGGACGGCAGATCGCTGCTGACGAGGATCTTGCCCTGCCGGCCGAGCAGGCCGAGCAGAACACGGGTGGAGATTTCGGCAACCGTGGCGGTCCTCACCGTACCGAAGGCATCCAGTACTGGGGCCAGGGTGTGTGCGAGCGCGGGCCAGTAGGGGCTTGCTCCGTAGTGCTGCCGCAGCATCCCCGCAGTCTTCCGGCAGGCCCGGTCGGGATCGTGGATCAACGCGTCCCGGATGAGAGTCCGCTGTCCGTGGGGGAGGCGGGTGGGGGTGGTGAGCCACTGCCGACGACCCGGGTGGTCGAGGGCCCCGGGGCGGGTTCGGTGCTGGTAGTTGCGGCGGGTGAATTGCACGTCGTCCAGTTTTCCGAGCGTCGATGTGCAGAAGAGCCCCTGAACTGGAAGTTCACGTCCCGTGCATGTCCGCGACGTGGAGGACAGCGCTGCTGGCCGCCGTTCTGTCAGCGCTCAAGTCATCAACTGCTGGAGATTCTTGATGACTGACAGTGGCCAGTTGAAATTCCCCATCGGCGGCCAGTAGGTAGGGAGCTAACTGGCCGCCGATGGCTGCTGACCGTGAAGTGTCAGCTTCCGTGATGCGGGCTTGGGACTGGCTCTTGGGGGCGGAAGGTGCGGCGGTAGGTGTCGGGCGGGACGCCGACGCTGCGGTGGAAGTGGCGGCGCAGGGTGGTGGCGGTGCCCATGCCGGTGGCCGTGGCGATGGTGTCGACGGTGGCGCTGGTGGTTTCCAGGAGTTCCTGGGCGTGGCGGATGCGCTGGGTGTGGAGCCACTGCAGTGGTGTGGTGCCGGTGAGGTGTTTGAAGTGGCGGGCGAGGTGGCGTGAGCTCATGCCAGCCTGGCGGGCCAGGTCCTCCACGGTGAGCGGTTGGTCCAGTCGTTCCAGCGCCCAGGGGAAGAGTCCGCCCAGTGGGTGGTTGCCGAGCTCGGGCAGGGGTGTGGAGATGAACTGGGCCTGGCCGCCGTCGCGGTGGGGCGGGATGACCAGGCGGCGGGCGATCTTGTTGGCGCTGGCCGAGCCGTGGTCGAGGCGGACCAGGTGCAGGCACAGGTCCATGGCGGCGGCCTTGCCCGCAGAGGTGAGGACGTCGCCGTTGTCGACGTAGAGGACGTCCGGATCCACGGTGGCCGCCGGGTGGCGCCGGGCCAGTTCCCGGGTGTGGGCCCAGTGGGTGGTGGCGCGCCTGCCGTCGAGCAGTCCGGCCGCGCCCAGGACGAAGGCGCCCGTGCACAGCGAGGCCACGCGGGCGCCGGCCTCGTGGGCGGTGCGCACCGCCTGGACCAGGTCGCCGGGTGGTTCACGGTCGGTGTCGGCCCAGCCGGGGACGATCACCATGTCGGCGTGCGCGAGATGGTCGAGTCCGTGGTCGGGCGCCAGGCGGAAGCGGTCGACGTGTACCGGACCGCTTCCACAGACGGAGAAGTCGTACCAGGGGTCCACGATGTGGGTCAGATCAGCGCCGAAGATCTCGATGGCCACGGACAGTTCGTAGTGGAGCATGCCGTCGGTGACGGCCAGCGCAACAGAAGGCATGTCCGAAACTGTACGCGCCATGTCGTTTCCGACGCTCGTGCGGGGTGCTGCCGCGAGGACAGGATGTGCGTGTCAGGCCGCGGCGGATCGACACCGCGGCGGGTGTTCCAGTGCACGGGAGTAGTCTCATGGGGTCAGGTCAGCAGGTGGCGGTGTTCGGCGCGTACGGTCACACCGGGCGGTTCGTGGTCGCGGAACTGGCCGCGCGCGGATACTCCCCGGTGCCCTCCGGGCGCAACGCACAGGCGCTGCGGGAGCTGGCCCAGGAGCACGGCCTTGAGGCCCGGATGGCGTCAGCCGAGGACGCGGCGTCGCTGGACCGGGCCCTGGCAAGCGCGGTGGCGGTCATCAACTGCGCGGGCCCCTTCGCGACGACCACCGGTCCCGTGATCGAGGCCGCGCTCCGTGCGAAGATCCCGTACCTGGACGTGGCCGCCGAGCTTGAGGCCAACCTCGACACCTTCGCCCACTACCAGGACCGGGCCCGGGAAGCGGGAGCGGTGATCGTCCCGGCCATGGCCTTCTTCGGCGGCCTCGGTGACCTGCTAGCCACCGCGGCGATGGGCGACTGGACCGCAGCCGACGAGGCCCACATCGCCTACGCGCTCAACAGCTGGCGCCCCACCGCCGGCACCCGCCTGTCCAGTGCCGTCTCCCGCGAGCGCCGCGGCGACGTCCGCCTGCGCTACAGCGGCGGCCAGTGGGAGCGCCGCACCGACGCCGCGCCCGCCCTTCAGTGGACCTTCCCGGAACCGGTGGGAGTCCGGGAGGTGATCGGCGAGTTCACGATGGCGGACGTCGTCACCGTTCCCCAGCACCTGTCCATCCCCGACGTGACCACCTACATGACCGTTGAGGCGGTCCGTGATGTCGCTGCCCCCCACACACCGGCCCCGACAGCCGCCGACCGGAGCGGGCGCTCGGACCAGACCTTCCTCGTCGACGCCGTCGTACGCTCCGGCGGAGTCGAACGCCGGGCCACGGCCAGCGGTCAGGACATCTACGCCGTCACCGCGCCTCTCGTCGCCGAGGCCCTCGAACGCGTCCTGACCGGCCGCACCAAGACTGTCGGCGTCACCTCCGCCGGCGAGATCTTCGACGCACCGGACTTCCTGCACGCACTCGCCCCGTACATCGCACTCGCCCTCCACCCGCAAGGCGCCTGACCGCGACGCTCCACGACGCAAGACGGTTTCCGGATTCCCGGAAGCGGACTCCCGCCACGTCTTCTGAGCGCACGCACGTACGCACTCCCGGAGATTCGCGAGTCTCCGCTACTCTCACTGAGAGTCACATTCCAACTGGCCGTACGTGGGGAATCTTTGGTGGCCGCCCACAGGAACAGATTGGGCTGGTGAATAGCGCACAGCCCGCCCGACTCCGGCAGGTCAGGAAGAGATGAGGCGACTGGTGAAGCCGTCACGGATGAGGGATTCGTACGCTGCATGCATGTCCTCCGGGACCTCCTGCTCGATGGCGAACCCGAGCTTCGGATACTCGATGACCCGCTGGAGATCGCCGACGAGCATGTCCAGGACGAGCTTCTCGTCGCCGATGGACTTCACGTAGTCGTCGAACTCCAGCGGCTCCGACGCGCAGAGGATCTCGACGTCGGGCCACAGCTTGCGGGCGGTGGCGAACGACCGCCGTTCCATATAGGGCTTGGAGACCAGCAGCACCGTGCTCGGGGTGATGCCGGCGGCGGCGAGGACCTCACGGGAGAGAGTGATGTTCTGCCCGGTGTTGCCGGCATCCGGTTCCAGCAGGATCGCCTCGGCGGGAACGCCGAGGTCGATGGCGTGCTCGCGGAAGTGGACGGCCTCGCCGCGCGGGAAGACCTTGGCGGTGGTGGGGCTGTTGCCGCCGGTGAAGACCAGGGTCGAGAACAGCCCAGCGCGGTACAGCTCGGCGGAGTGGGTCGCGACGCCGAGGTCGTGACTGCCCAGGCCGATCGCCACGTCGACGGACCGCATCTGGTGCTGCATCTGGTGGTAGTCCCAGATCAGCACTGCCCGGTGCCACTGATCCTCGGTGATGGCCTGCTGGTGCTCGCTCACGCGTCTCTCCCTGGTCACCTTCGCCGGGGCCGGTTGGCCCCTCGTTCATGGCCTTGATGCCCGCAATACTGCGCATCGGCCGAAGCTGGTGCAGCCACGACCTCCGATGGGAGACTCGCCCGGTGGACGTGACGAGGGCCTCCTGGACCAACACGACGCACGACTGGGCCGGTGACGTCGATGCGGAGCATCTGTCGCACATCCGGCAGAACGCGGTCGAGTTCGCTCCGGACGGGCCCTGGCACCTCGTACTCGAGGTCCTGGCCTACGCCGCCGACGAAGCGTCGGGCACGGGCGGGGGACGGTGTGTCGTTGTTGTTCGTCCGGACGGTTCCCTCTCGGTGCGGGACGACGGACGGGGCACCGACACACGCGTGGACGAGGACGGCCGGAGCGTGAAGAAGCCGGTCATGGCTACGAGGGATCTGCGGTTCTTCGACTTCCCGGAGGCCGAAGTGCTGCCCGACGGTTGTCCCCGGCGCGGCGTGTCCGTAGTCGCGGCGCTCAGTGAGTGGCTCGTCCACACCAACCGGCGCCTCGACGGGGCGTGGACCCAGCGCTATGAACACGGCGTCCCTGTCACCGGGCTCGAGCCCGTCGAGGCCGACGGTACGACAGGGACGCTGGTCCACTTCTGGCCGGACCGGTCGCTGGGCCCGTTGCGCGTGCCGGAGGCCGTCGACCTGACACGTCTCGCCGATGCCTGGCCCCACCTGGAGGTGCGGGTCGACGACCGGTGCGCCTCCTAAACCGCTCGCAGCGCCTCCGCCGGTGGCGTCCGCAGGGCGTGGCGGGTGGGGAGTTCGATGGTGAGGTAGGACGTCAGGACGACCGTCGCGGCCACCGCCGGGAGCAGCCAGGCGGGGCCCGCCGGCCAGGGGTGGCCGAGGAAGCCCTGGCCCAGGAGGGCGAGTGGGACGGCGGACAGGAGCAGGCCGGAGACGAGAGCGGCGGCGGCGATCACCGCGGCCTCGCGGCGCATCATCGCGCGGATCTGCCGGGGCGTCGTACCGACCAGGCGCAACGCGGCGATCTCGGCCCGGCGCTGGGCGGTGGCGGCGACCAGCTTGTTGGCGATGCTCAGGAGCAGGTAGCCGAGGAGGACGACGATGGTGGCCAGGTTGATCCACACCTCGGGCGGCGCGTCCGCTCCGGTGTCGTCCGGGGTCGTGCTCGCGACCGTCAGGCCGGTGCGGTCGGCGGCCAGCGCGGCCAGGCCCCGCCCTGCCTCGGACGTGCCGTCGGTGCGGACCAGGACGCGCTGGTCGAGGCCGGTCGTGGTGTGCCCGGCGGCCAGTTGGCGGGAGAGGACGACGGGGCCGAAGCCCAGCCCGCGGTCGTACACGGCGACGACCCGGGCGTCGACCCGCGCCCCGTCGCCGAGCACGAGGCGTACGCGCTTGCCGATGCCCGCGTCGCGCGTGCGGGCGGCTTCGGCGCTGACGGCGACGGTCGCACCCGTCAGCCGGTCCAGGCCGCCGTCCGTGACGCCGAGGTCGACGACGTCGCGGGCGTCCGGGGCGAGGATCATCGCCGACGCCGACTCGGCCGCGGGTTCGCCGAACTGCTCGTACTCCCACACCACCGTGGTCGTCCCGGCGGGCGCCGCCGACCGTACGCCGGGCACCTGCCGTACGGCTGCCAGGGTGTCCGCGGGCAGTCCGCCGAGGCCCGGCGCGGACACCTCGTACTGGGCGAGGGTGCCGGTGCGGGTGTCGTCCGAGGTGGCGGCCAGCACCGTGGTCTGCGCGAACGTGTACGTCAGGACGAACACGACCGCCATTGCCAGCGGGCTGACCACGCCCGACAGGCGCAGGGCGTAGGCGCGCGTGTTGGACAGGGCCAGCCAGGTCGGGGCCGCGACCCCGGGGCGCAGTCGCCGTACGGCGGCCTCGCTCGAGCGCTTGACCAGGGCCGGTCCGGACAGGGCCAGGCCGATCGCGGCGACGATGCCCGCGATGGACGTGGCCGAGGCCCCGATGACGGTCCTGGACAGCAGCGGTGCCACCGCCAGTGCGCAGGCGCCGAGGATCAACAGCAGTCCCGCCCGCGTCCGGACCCGGGACGGGGTGCGCGGCTCGCTGCGCGACTCGGCGACCGCCTCGGTGGCCGGCATGCGGGAGGTGCGCCAGGCCGCGCACCGCGCCGAGAGCTGTACGGCCGCCGCCACCAGGAGCAGTGTGGCGAGCGCGGGCAACGGGCTGATGGTGAGGGGGAGTTCCTCGGGGAGTACGCCGCGGTCGGCCAGCAGTTCCCGGAAGCGGCCCGCGAGCAGGTAGCCGACGGCCACGCCCGGCACCAGGGCCACCGCCGCGACGACCGTGGACTGCGCGGCGGCCAGCCGGCGGATCTGCTTCGGGGTCGCCCCGACGGCCCGCATCAGCGCCAGGTCGCGGCGCTGTCCGGCGATCGCCACCCCCAGCGCGCCCGCGACCACGAACCCGGTGATCAGCAGCACGATCCCGGCGAGCGAACCGGCGAGCAGGATCAGCAGCGAGCGCGCCGAACCGACGCCCGGTGACACCGCCTCGCCGCGGTCCGCGCCGGTGGCGACCTCGAGACCCGTGCCCGCCACCTCCTCGCGGACCGCCGAGGCCACCCGCTCCCCGGCACCGGCCTCGACCCGCAGACCGACCAGGTCGACGGTCCCGGCGCGCGGGCCCTTGCCGTCGGCGCCGCGTCCGGCCAGGGCTGCGGCCGTCCCGTCGGCGAAGTAGACGCCGCCCGCGTCCGGGGCGTCGACCACCGCGGAGACCCGGTAGGAGGCGGCGGGGCGGCCGGCCGCCACGACGTGGACCCGCTCGCCGACCGCGAGGCCCGTCGCCGCGTCCACGGCGACCTCGCCCGCGCCGGTGGGCGCCCGGCCCTCGACGCGCGGGTGTGCCAGCAGCTTCGTCGAGGACCAGCCGTGGCCCGCCGTCTTCGGGTCCTGGGCGGCCGTCGGTACGACCTGTTCGTTTCCGTCCCCGTCTCCGTCGACCAGCGCGGCCGGGAAGCCGATGTCGCCGACCGCCGCGGTCACGCCGGGCAGGGCGGCCAGCCGGTCGACGAGCCCGCCCGGGACCGTGGCCCGCTCGGGCAGCGCGATCGGCAGGTCCCCGCTCGGGTGGAACTCCTGATCGGCGGCGACCACGACGTCCGCGCCGCCGAGCCGTCCGGGCGGCAACTGGGAGCGGAGTCCGGACTCGGCCAGTACGCCGGTGGTGGCGATCAGTGCCGCGCCGCCCAGGACCGCGCAGGCCACGGCGAGCAGTGCGGAGATCCGGTGGGCGGCCATGCGCCAGGCGAGATGCAGCATGGTCTACCGCTCCCCCAACGCCACGAGACGCTCGGCCAGTCGAGGCGCGCTCGGCCCGTCGAGGGCCTCGACCACCCGGCCGTCGGCCATCACCAGCGCGTGGTGCGCGCGGGCCGCGGCGGCCGGGTCGTGGGTGACCATGACGACCGTCTGGCGCAAGTCGTCGACGAGTGCGCGCAGCAGGTCGAGGACCTGGTGGGCGCTGCGCAGGTCCAGCGCGCCGGTCGGCTCGTCGGCGAAGACGACGGCGGGCTTCGCCGCCAGCGCCCGTACGACGGCGGCCCGTTGCTGCTGTCCGCCGGACAGCTCGGCCGGGCGGTGCGACAGCCGGTCGGCCAGCCCCACCCGCTCGGTCAGCGTGCGCAGCCAGTCCCGGTCCGGGCGCCGGCCGGCCAGGCGCAGCGGCAGCGTGATGTTGTCCTCGACGCTGAGCGAGGGGATCAGGTTGTACGCCTGGAACACGAAGCCGACGCGTTCGCGGCGCAGTTCGGTGCGGCGGGTCTCGTTCATCCCCGAGATCTCCTGCCCGTCGATGCGGACACTGCCCGACGTGGGGGAGTCGAGCCCGGCCGCGCAGTGCATCAGGGTGCTCTTGCCGGAGCCCGAGGGCCCCATCACGGCGAGGAAGGTGCCGTGCTCCACGGTGAGCGACACGTCGTCGAGGGCCCGTACGTCGCCCGGGTACGTCCTGGTGACGTTCGCCAGCGCGATGGCGGGTGCCCGGCGCGCGGTGGCCGTCGTGGTCGCGGTGCTCATCGACGGCCCCGCAGGCCGCGCAGGACGAGCGTGCCGGCGGCGAGGACGGTGACCACGCCGCTGGCCAGGTGCACCAGGACGGAGGCACCGGCGAAGGAGGCGACCATGTTGGCGACCACGCTGAGCACGACGACGGCCCACAGCAGCGTGCGCAGCACGTCCCCGCGGGAGACGGCGTCCGGGCCGTCGCCGGGGGTGGGTGCGGGGCCGGGGGTGGGGCCGGGGGTGGTCCGGGGTGTGCTCAGGCGGTAGGGGTCCTGATGCGTCATGGCTGCGTCCTCCGTGGGCTTCGCTCTCGGTCGCCTTCGACGCTCTCGACGCTATGAACCGGTGCCCCCTCCGGACGATCCCGTGGGCGCCCGGCCCGAGGTACAGCAGGCTGTACCTTTCGGCTCCGGACCCGTCGCCGGGGCGCGCGGCGGCATAAGGTCGGGCACTCCGGAGAGGGCGAAAGGACCGGAAGGAGGCGGGCGGGTGACGGCTGCGACCACGTCCGTGCGGGAGACCGCCGTACGGACCCTGCGATCCGCCGGCGCGGCGACCGGGCAACTGGTCGGCGGGCTCGGTACGGCCGTCCTGGGGCTGGGCGTGCTGGTGCTGCTGGCCGTGGCCGCGGTGACCGCCCCGGTCGGCGTGGGGCTGCTGCTCGCCCCGGTCGCGCTGCGCGCCCTGCACGCGCTCGCCCGCCGGGAACGCGCGCGCCTTTCCCGCCGGGGCCCCGAGATCATCCCGCCCGACCCGCCGCCCACCCGGCTGCGGCTCGCGCTGGCCGACCCCACGACCCGGCGTGAGCTGAGCTGGCTGGTCCGGCACGCCACCCTGGGGTTCCTCCTGGGGCTGCTCGGTCTTCTGCTCCCGCTCTTCGCGGTCCGGGACACCACGTTCCCCCTGTGGTGGTGGTTCGGGCCCGAGGAGACGACGACCACGTCCGTGGGCGTCGGCACCGCGCACACCTGGCTGGACGCGATCGCGGCGACCCTGCTGGGCGTGGGCTGGATCGCGATCGTCCTGGGGCTCGGGCCGGGCATGGCACGGCTTCAGGCCGACCCCGCACGGCGGTTGCTCGCGGCGGGCCCGGACACGGACCTGTCGCTCCGGGTGGCGGAACTGACCGCGACGCGCGCGGCGGCGCTGGACGCGCACGCGACCGAGCTGCGCCGCATCGAGCGGTCCCTGCACGACGGTGCGCAGAACCGGCTGGTGTCGGTGACGGTGCTGCTGGGCGCGGCACGGCGGATGGCGGCGCGGGATCCCGCCGGTGCGGACGCGTTGCTGGAGCGGGCGCAGTCGGCCGCGGAGCAGGCGTTGGCGGAACTGCGGTCGGTGGCGCGGGGCATCCTGCCGCCGGTGCTGGCCGACCGCGGGCTCGCGGGGGCGCTGTCGGGGCTGGCGGCGGACTGCGGGGTGCCGTGCCGCGTCGAGGCGGACGTACCGGAGCGGTGCGCGGCGTCGGTCGAGGCGACGGCGTACTTCGTGGTGGCCGAGGCGCTGACGAACATCGCGAAGCACAGCGGTGCCGAACAGGCCTCGGTCACGGCCCGGGCCCGTGGGGGCCGGCTGCGCCTGGTGATCGAGGACGACGGCCGGGGCGGCGCCGACGAGGACGGCGGTTCCGGCCTGACCGGCATCCGCCGCCGCGTCGCGGCCCTCGACGGCACCCTCCGCCTGACCAGCCCACCCGGCGGGCCTACCGCCCTGGAGGTGGACCTTCCCTGCGGAGGCCGGGCTACGACGGCCTGATCCGCGGGGGCTTCGGGGCCGGGCGCCCGGCCTCCCGCGTTCCCTCACTCCGAGCCGGTCCGGCCGCCCGCCACCGCCGCCATGAGCGGTTCGGCGGCGGCCTCGCCGGTGTCGGGCGGCACCACCAGCAGGTCCCAGCGTCCGTGGCCGGGGGCGAGCAGGACGACGGTGTCCGGGGCGTGCCCGGCGACGCTCTTGCGCAGCCGTACGACCTGGTTGCAGACGAACATCCGGCCCGGCGACGCGGCCCAGGCCCCTCCGTGCACCGTGACACCGGCGATGTGGCCCCAGGCGCGCGGCAGTGCGGCGAGGAGTTGGGGAAGCTCGGTCAGAAGATCGTAGGAACGCGGCCACCAGGCCCCGTTGAGGCGGCGCGGCAGGAGCCCCGGGGGTGCGAGGCGCAGCCGCAGGGCCGGGTCTGCGGAGCGGGCTGCGGGAGTGGTGATCACGGTCGTCGTTCCCTTCGGTGGCGGCGCGGGGCGCGGGGCGCGGGGGCGGGGCGCTACGAGGTGCGTTCCGGTCGGCGCCCGGCCGCGGTGTGCGTGGTGGCGGGGCCGGCGGACGTACGCGGGCCGCCCGGACGGAGGCGGGTACGTCGGGAGCCGCGGCGGCAGGTCGGTCAGGCCGGGCGGGTGCGGGCCGTGCGCGGCGGCACGCCGGGGCGGTACGCGGCGCGGAAGCCGGAAGAGCAGGAGCCGGGAGCGTCGAGAGCGCCTGAAGAAGGGGCGGGGGCGGTCATGATGCGGAACCTGTCCCGGGCGTCGAGGCGCCCGGTGTCGTGGTGCCCCGGGAACGAGGCCGGTCCGGTCACCGGCGTGCGCCATGCCCTCGGTTTCCTGAGAGTACCCCGCGGAAGGCGAGGGCGGGCCGCCCAGGCGGGGCCCGGAGTACCGTGGAGGGACCGAGGGCAAGCCGTGCACCGGCCCCGACACCGGTGCCGCTCCCGGCGAATGACGACACCGGGCCGGACCCGCCCGAGCCCGGGGCAGGACTCGCTCATGACCGTGAACGTACCGGTGCGGACGACCACCTCAGAACGTCACGGGCGGCAGACCGGACCCGGACCCGGAGCCGCAGCCCCCTGGCCCGGTCCGGGGAGGCCGAGGCCGGAGCGCGGCTCCTCGCCGCTGGCCGGGGAACGCGTCCGGCCCTTGACCCGGCGCCAGATCGAGGACCGGTTCGGGGACTTGGGCGACCTGTACGCGCAGACCTCCGGCGGCGGCCCCTGGGCGTGGAACGTGGCCCGCGGCGCCTTCCTGCGGCAACTGGCCGCCGACGTACGGCGCCCGGGGTTCTCGCTGCTGATCGCGGAGACCACCGCGCTGACCGGCTGCGCCTACGGCTATCCCGTGCCCGGCGCCGCCGCCGGGGGCGCGCGGGGGCTGGAGGCGTACCTGCCGGGGAGCGTGCGGTCCGTCGCCGCGTCCGGGCGGCTCTTCCTGGTCTCCGGGATCATCGTCCCGGCCCGCGTACGCAAGCAGAACCAGGACCGCGCCTGGAACCTCGCCCGGCGCCTGCAGAAGCGGCTGCTCACCGAGCACGACGCGGCCCTCGGCGTCACGCTGGTGGAGCGGTCCGACGGCGCGACCGTCCAGGCGCTGCGCTCCTGGGGCTGGCGCTACGCCGAGGGCGAGACCCTCCAGGCGTCCCTGCTCGGCCCATACGGCGTCCTGGTCCTCGGCCCCTGAACCGGCCGAACCTGGTCCCGCGCTCGGTTGCGAACCTGGCTCCGTGCCCGGCCCGCGTCCGGTCCCGCGCTCGGCCGCGTCCGGTCCTGCGCTCGGCTGCGAACCCGGCCCCGCACGCCCGCGCCCCTTCACGGCGTCGGCAGTCGCAGGGCGAGGAGGGCGATGTCGTCGGTGCTGCCCGGCGGGGTGCGGGCCAGCAGACGGTCGCACAGGGTGTCCAGCGGCTCGTGGGTGTAGGCGAGGGCGTTGCGGCGCAGCCGTCCGAGGCCGGTGTCCAGGTCGCTGCCCGGCACCTCGACCAGGCCGTCCGTGTACAGCAGGAGCGTGGATCCCGGCGGCAGCGGCACCGTGGCGTCCGGCCGGTGACCGCCCGCGCCCAGGCGGGCGCCGAGGAGGAGCCCCTGCCCGGCCTCCAGGAACCGCGCGCCGGAGTCCGGGGTCAGCAGGAGGGGCGGTGGGTGCCCGGCGCTGGTCCACCGCAGGGTCCACGGGCCGGTGTCCGGGCCCTCGACCCGGGCGAAGACGAGGGTGGCCATCGAGACGGTCGTGACGGCCGGCATGGCGTCGTCGAGGCGGTCGACGATGGCCCCGGGCGGTTCCGCGCGGTCCCAGGCCAGTGAACGCAGGACGCCGCGCAACTGGGCCATGCCCCCGGCGGCCGTCAGGTCGTGGCCGACCACGTCGCCGATGACCAGCGCGAGCGCGCCGTCCCTCAGCGCGAACGCGTCGTACCAGTCACCGCCGACCTGGGAACCGGCCGGGGCGGGCTGGTAGCGGGCGGCCAGGCGCATGCTGCCGGGCCGGGGCAGCGGGGTGAGCAGGTTGCGCTGCATGGCCTCGGCGACGGCGCGCTGGCGGCCGAACCGGCGCGCGTTGTCGATGAGCAGCCCGACCCGGCGGCCGATGTCGCCCACCACGTCCAGATCACCGGAGTCGAAAGGGTGTGCCGGATTGGTGCGCACCAGGGTCAGGGCGCCGGTGACCTGCCGCTGTGCGCCCAGCGGCACGGTGAGCGCGGAGGTCGCGCCGACGGTCCGCAGGAAGTCGTGGTGGACGGCGGCCAGCGGGGAGTCGGTCTCCTCGGCTGTCTCTACGGCTGTCTCTTCGGCCCTCTCTTCGGCTGTCTCCTCGGCCGTTTCCTCCAGCCCCCGCAGTACTGGCTCGCCGCCGTTCAGGACTCGCGCCGGCTGCGTCAGGGCCGCGGCTCCGGTCGTCGGCAGCGGGCCGCGCCAGCCCTCCCGTGTCGCGTCCCGGCCGGCCGGTCCGGTCACCGCCACCCGGTGGACCTCCTGCCCGGAGCCGCCGGTCAGGAGGTCCACCGCCGCCCAGTCCGCCAGCCGGGGCACCAGGAGACGGCCCAGCCGGGCCAGCGCCTCGTCGGTCTCCAGGGTCTGACCGAGTACGTCCGTGATCTTCGCGACGAGCGTCAGCCGCTCGTTGAGGTCCTCCAGGGCGCTCGTGTAGGCGGCCCGCTCCCGGGGGGCGCCGCGGTCGGTGCCGGTGCCGGTGGCGCTGTCGGCGAACAGCAGGGCGATCCCTCTCGGCACCCCGTCGTCCGCCAGCGGGGAGGCGGACCAGGACACGGAGGTCAGGCCGCCGTCACCGCGCAGATAGCAGTCGCCGTCGCCGTGCGCCTCGGTCCCCCGGTCCAGGGCCTGGAGCAGCAGGCACCGGTCCCGCGGGATCCTGCCGCCGTCCGGGCCGCGATGGAGCAGGTCGTGGGCGTCCGCCCCGCGCAGCGCCGGCGCCGCCCGGTCCAGCAGCCGCTCGGCGGCCCGGTTGACCGCGACGATCCGTCCGTCCGTGTCGATCACGAGCAGGGCGGTGCCCAACTGCTCGGCGACCCGCCGCCAGAAGTCCCGTTCCGCGGCCCACCGCCGTCCCGCGTCCCGCGCACCGTCCGCCACGTCGCCCCTCCAGTCAAGGCACCGGTTCAAGGCACCAGTGCTCCGATCGTCCCGGCCTCCCGCCCCGGCCGCATCGCCGACACAGGACGGCTCCCCCTGCACGGCCTCCGCAACCCCGGCGAATATGTGTTCGCCGCGGCAACTATCCGATGGGCGCGACTAGAGTTCAGGTGCGGGGGAACCGGATTCCCTGCGGCGGTCCGTGTCCCCAGCGGTCCGCAGGAAGGTATGCATGCCCCCGGAGAGCAGGCTGAGCGCCGAAGGTCGGCCGAAGGCCGCCGACCGGCTCGACGACGACCAGTACCCGGCGTACACCATGGGCAGGGCCGCCGAGCTGATCGGTGCCACGCCGGGATTCCTCCGTTCCCTGGGAGAGGCCGGACTGATCAGCCCGACGCGTTCGGAAGGCGGTCACCGCCGCTACTCGCGCCGGCAACTGCGCCGCGCCGCCCGCGCCCGCGAGCTGGTCGACCAGGGCACGCCCATCGAGGCCGCCTGCCGCATCGTCGTCCTCGAGGACGACCTGGACGCGGCGCTGCGCATGAACGAGGAACTCCGCCGCGAGGCCGGGCGGACGCCCGGCGTGAACGGAGACCGGCGCGGCGAGTGAAAACCTGATCTCGGCGAAACAGATATGCGTCGAACGCCGGGAGAAATGTCCTACGGAAATCGACAGCCTTTTGTCGGCGATTTCGTTCCCGGGGCGCCGATTCATTTCATGCTAGGCTGGACATCAGTTGCAGTTGTGGTTGCCATTTGTGTTACCGGGTTTCCGGGCAGGTGATCATCGCAGCGATGGGAAGGCCCGCACGGTGCGGGTCTCCAGCACTGCCTAGGAGTAAAAGACATGGCTTCCGGTACCGTGAAGTGGTTCAACGCCGAAAAGGGCTTCGGTTTCATCGCGCAGGACGGCGGCGGCGCCGACGTCTTCGCCCACTACTCGAACATCGCCACCCAGGGCTTCCGCGAGCTCCAGGAAGGCCAGCGGGTGAACTTCGACGTCACGCAGGGCCAGAAGGGCCCGCAGGCGGAGAACATCGTTCCCGCGTAACACGCGCGAACCACGTATTGAGGGCCCGCATCGCACGGTGCGGGCCCTCTGCGTGCGTCACCACCTGCTGGCGACCGGCAGGTCACCAGCCGGTCGCCAGCAGGTGGTTGAGGAGCAGGGCCAGCACCGCCTGCGCCGTCAGCCATCCGCGCGGGCGCGTGAGGAACGCGCAGGCCGGCAGGAGCCACAGGGCGAAGGGGAGCCAGATGCGTTCCGTCTCCGCCTTGCTCATGCCGGACAGGTCGGCGGCCAGCACGGCGAGCAGCCCGGCGGCCACGAGGAACGCGAGCCGGGTGTCTTCCCGGGGGTCTTCGCTGGTGTCCCCGGTATCCCCGGTATCCCCGCTGTCCTCGCTGTCCCCGGTGGTCGCGGGGCGGCCGGGCCGACGGGCCCACAGCCGCCCGGCCGTCCGCCGCAGACCCGCCGCCGTCGCCAGGCCGGTGATGAGCACCGTGCAGGCGAGATTCGCCCACACCCAGTAGCCGTACGGCCGGACCCCGCCCGCGCCCTCGTAGTACCGGGTGACCAGCAGGTGGTACGCCTCCCACCAGTCGAACCCGGCCACGGTGAACGCCACCGGTACGACCGCGAATCCGGCCAGCAGCGGCACGAGCAGCACGGGACGCTCCAGCACCCCACGCCTGCCCAGCAGCAGCACCGCCGCGGCGATCACCGCGAAGAGCGTGAGCCCGTACGAGAGATAGCAGGTCAGCCCGAACAGCAGCCCCGAGCACGCCGCCCACCACAGCGAGCGCCCGGTGACCGCGAGGGCCAGCAGCGCCACCGCCCACGCGGCGACCGCCGCGAAGTACGCGTCGGCGGACGTGCCCAGCCACACCGCCGCAGGCGCCAGGACCAGGAAGGGCGCCGCCCGCCGGGCGAGCCGCTCGCCAGCCAGCACCCGCACCGCGACCAGGACCGCCACGCACGCCGTCGAGCCCACCGTGATGGTCCAGGCCCCGGCCCAGCCCCCGCCGCCGAGCCCGACGCGGTCGAGCAGCACGTAGGTGAGCGTGGCCGCCGGAGGGTGACCGGCGACGTGGGCGGGCCAGTTGTCGGGGGAGTGGAGCAGGATGTGCCCGGTGAAGTCGCGCAGGGTCGCCGGGACGTCGTGCCAGCGGCCGATGACCGAGAGGTACTCCTGACGGGTGGTGAGCCGCCCGGCGACGCCCCGGTGCCAGCCGTCGACGAGGGCCAGCGACCAGATCCAGGCCATCGCCGTACCCCAGGACGCGCAGAGCAGCGCGCGCCACGGCAGGCGGGCCGCGACGGCCGGGCCGTACGCCACGGTCGCCACCGCCACCAGGACGGCGGCCGGGGTGCCGGGGCCCAGGTGCGGGTCCCAGCGGCCCAGCAGCGGCGGCCAGCCGACGATCAGGTCGTCGTAGGTGAACACGGTGCGGCCGACCAGGACGGCGGCCACCACGAGGAGCGCGGCGACCGCGGCGGCGTACAGGTCACGGCGGCCACGGAGGTCACGGCGGGCGGGACGGGTGGGACGGCCGGGTCCGTCGGGGCGAGGGCTGGTCACCCCGGCACCGTAGGCCGGGAGATCGCGCACGGGGCGGTGCGCGGGGCCGACGTCAGCGTTTCGTCATGAGTCGCGACCGCTTTCCCGGGCCGGTCGCGGCCTACGGTCGGGACATGCGCGACCTCGCCCCACGGCTTCCGTCCTCGCCGGGTTTCTGGCGCAGCCCCCTGCGCGGCCCCTGGTTCACCTCGGTGCTCGGCCTCGTCCTGCTCGTCGGCGTCACCGTGCTGTTCCTGACCGGTCTGCTGTCGTACGCCGCCTACAACCCGGACCTGTCCCCGGTCAACGACAAGACCCCGGACAAGGGGCTCCTCGGCTTCTACCTCTTCGCCTGGCCGACCGACCCCGCCTGGCTGTACCGCCTCACCCAGGGCGTCCACGTCACCCTCGGTCTCACCCTGATCCCGGTGCTGCTGGCCAAGCTGTGGTCGGTGGTGCCGAAGCTGTTCGCGCTGCCACCGGCGCGTTCGCTCGCCCACGCGCTGGAGCGTGTCTCGCTGCTCCTGCTGGTCGGCGGCGCGCTGTTCGAGTTCGTCACCGGTGTGCTCAACATCCAACTTGAGTACCTCTTCCCCGGCTCCTTCTACCCGCTGCACTTCTACGGCGCGTGGGTCTTCTTCGCCGCGTTCGTCGCGCACGCCGCGCTGAAGGTGCCCGCCGCGATGCGCAACGTACGGCGGATGCGCGCGGGGGACGGGGGCGGCGCCGGTACCGGGGTCGGGGTCGGGGAGGAGCGGGACGGGCTGGTCTCGCCGCGGCCCGACGCGCCGACCGTGTCGCGGCGCGGGGCGCTGTGGGCGGTCGGCGGGGGTTCGCTGCTGCTGTTCGCCACCGGCGCCGGGCGTTCCTTCGACGGACCGCTGCGGGCGACGGCCCTGCTCACGCCGCACGGCGGAGCCGAACCGGGGAGTGGCCCGAACGGCTTCCAGGTCAACAAGACGGCCGCGTACGCCGGTGTCGACGCGGCCGAGACGAGCGAGGACGCGTGGCGGCTCGTCGTCGTGGGACGCACCGGAACCGTCCGCCTCGGCCGCGCCGACCTGCTGCGACTGCCGCTGCACAGTGCGGCGTTGCCCATCGCCTGCGTCGAGGGCTGGTCGACGTCCGACCAGTGGTGGCGCGGGGTGCGGCTGCGGGACCTCGCCGCGCTGGTGGGCTTCGACGGCGACCCGCCGGACGTGCTCGTCGAGTCTCTTCAGCGGCGCGGCGCGTTCCGGCGCGGTGCCCTGCGCGCCAACCAGGTGGCCGACCCGCGCTCGCTGCTCGCCCTGTACGTCAACGGCGAGGCGCTGAGCCCGGACCACGGCTACCCGGCCCGGATCATCGTGCCCGCCGCGCCCGGCGTGCTGAACACCAAGTGGGTGGCCAGGATGACGTTCGGAGACCTCGGATGAACCTCGTGCGCAGGCTGCGGCGGCCAGTGCGGCCAGTGCGGCCAATGCCCTCACTGCGGTCCGTGATCGGCAGTCCCTTCCAACTGCTCCTCCTCGCCTGCTCGTTCGCGCTCGCGGGCTACGCGGGGGTGCGGCTGCTCGCCGGTGACTGGTTCGGCGTGGCGCTGTGGTTCGTGGGGGCGGCGCTGCTGCACGACCTGGTGCTGCTGCCGCTGTACGCGGTGGCCGACCGGGCCCTCGTACGCGGGCTCGGGGTGGTGCGCCACCGTGCGTGGGCGATGTACGTGAGGGTCCCGGCCGCGTTCTCGGGGCTGCTTCTGCTGGTGTGGTTCCCGCTGATCAGCGGCCGGGTGGACGCGCGTTACCGGTCGGTCGCCGCGCTGTCCGCGGACGGTTTCCTCGCCCGCTGGCTGCTGATCACGGCCGTGCTGTTCGGCGGCTCGGCGCTGCTGCTGGCGCTGCGGTCGCGGTGGCCGCTGCTGCCGCGCAGGGCGACGAAGCGGCGCTCCCCCGACGTCCACTGACCGGCGGTCCGCCAGCCGGCGGCGCCCGCGTGGCGGAGCAGGGCGCGGGTGCCGATCCGCGCCCACGGGAAGGGGCTGCCGGACGCGTGGGCGTCGGTGACGTCGACGACCTGTACGTGGGCGCGCTCGTCGACGTCGACCGGGGCCGTCTCGGCGATCAGCAGACCGCCGGGTGCGAGCAGGGCGGCGACGCGGGCGAGCAGGGCACGGGGGTCGCCGCCGATGCCGACGTTGCCGTCCATGAGGAGGACGGTGTCCCAGCGCCCCTCGCCGGGCAGCGGCTCGAAGACCGAGCGCCGCAGCGACTGCCCGCCGAGCCGCACGGTGCGGGTCACGGCGGCCTCGCTGACGTCGATGCCGAGGACGGCCCGGCCCCGGGCGGCGAGTTCGGCCACCAGCCGGCCCGGTCCGCAGCCCACGTCGAGCACGGCGCCCTCGCACCGGTCAAGGACCTCCAGGTCGACCGCGTCGGCCCGCGCGCACCAGCGCTCCACGTCCAGCGGCAGCAGCCATCCGTCGGTACGGCGCAGGAACAGCGGCCCGTGCCCTGTCCGCAGGGCGGCGGTGTAGGGGTCGGAGGCTTCCCAGGCCCGGGAGGCGGGGAGCGCGGGCCGCCGCCCGGCGTCCGAAGGCGCGGCCCCCTTCACCGGCTCGCCCGTTGGTTCGCGGCCGGTGTGCACGCCGCCAGCCGGGCGGCGAACCGGCCGTGCGGGGCCAGGGCGGCGACGGCGCGGGCGTCGGCGGCGGTGTCGACGTCGCGCAGGCGCGGCAGATCGCGTACCCGCAGTCCCGCCAGCACGAGCCGCTCGCGCTGCACGGCCCCAGTCACCGGCGTCGACATGGGCACGCCCCGCAGCAGGGCGGGTTCGGGGCGGGCCAGGCCCAGGGCCCAGAAACCGCCGTCCTCGGCCGGACCGAAGTACGCGTCGGTGTCGGCGGCGCCGGGACCGGAGCCGGCGAAGTCGACGTCGAGCAGGTGCGGAGTCACCTGCGGGGTGTCCATCCCGATCAGCAGGGCGGGGCCCGCGCAGCCGGCGAACGCGTCCGCGAGCCGTGCGTCGAGACCGCCCGCGCACTGCGGGACGACCTCGAAGCCGGGCGGCAGCCAGGGGCCGGGGGCGCCGTCGAGGACCAGTACCCGGCGCCGTGCGGGCGTCGCGGCCACCGCGGTCAGGGTGTCGGCGAGGGCCGCCTCGGCCAGCGCGGCGGCCTCGGTGGGGGTGAAGGGCGGGGTGAGGCGGGTCTTGACCCGGCCGGGGCGCGGCTCCTTGGCGATGACGAGAAGGGTGGTCGTGGCGGTCACTTCGCGCTCCCTTCGCGGACCGGGTGAGGGGTCGGCGCCTCGGCCAGGACGCGGCGCATGTCCCGTACGGCGTGCCAGGTGCCGCGCCAGGTCCCGGTCACCTTCGAGGCGCCGGTGCGGGGCAGGTAGGGCACGTCGTGCTCGGTGATCCGCCAGCCCGCGTCGGCGCCCCGCACCACCATCTGGAGCGGGTAGCCGCTGCGCCGGTCGGTGAGGCCGAGAGCCAGCAGCCCCTCGCGGCGGGCGGCGCGCAGCGGACCGAGGTCGTGCAGCCGCAGGCCGGTGCGCCGGCGCAGCATCCGGGCGAGGGCGAGGTTGCCCGCGCGGGCGTGCACGGGCCACGCGCCCCTGGCCTGCGGTTGTCTGCGGCCGAGCACCAGGTCGGCGGTGCCGGCGCGGATCTCCTGTACGAAGGGGGTCAGCAGGGCCGGGTCGAGGGAGGCGTCGCAGTCGCAGAAGCAGACGACGTCGGCGGTCGCGGCTCTCAGCCCGGCGTGGCAGGCCGCGCCGAAACCGCGGCGCGGCTCGGTCACGACCGTGGCGCCGAGCGAGCGGGCGAGGTCCGCCGAGCCGTCGGTGGAGCCGTTGTCGACGACGAGCGCACGCCAGCCGGCCGGGATGCGGGCCAGGACCCAGGGGAGGGCCCCGGCCTCGTTCAGGCAGGGGAGTACGACGTCGACGCCGACGTCCGGAGCGGGCGAGGTGGTCACGGCCTCACCCTACGAACCGGAACCGGGCGAATCGGACTCCCACTCCTTACGAAACACGGACGTCGCGGGCTCGGCGGCGCCCGGGAACGACACCGGCGCGGGCACGGTGCGAGGCTGGGCGCATGCAGCAGCCCTTCGAGTCCCCTTCCGCGAACGTGCCCCCGGGTGGGTCACTGGAGGAGCCTTCGGTCGTCTCTGTGCGGGCGTTGCCGGGTGGGTCGGCGGAGGGGCCTTCGGCGGTCTCTGTGCGGGCGTCGTCGGGTGGGTCGGCGGAGGGGCCTTCGGTGGTCCCTGTGCGGGCGTCGCCGGAGGGGCCTTCCGCCGTCGCTGTGCGGGCGTCGTCGGGTGGGTCCGCGGAGGAGCCCTCGGCCGTCCCTGGCCGGGCGTCGCCAGGCCGGTCGCCGGAGGAGCCCTCGGCCGTCCCCGTGCGGGCGTTGCCAGGCCGGTCACCGGGCGGTGGTCTCGACGGGTCCGCGGCCGTCCCCGCCCGGATCCTGGTCGTCGACGACGACCCCACCGTCGCGGAGGTCGTGGCCGGATATCTGGACCGCGCCGGTCACCTCGTCGACCGGGCCGACGACGGTCCGGCGGCGCTCGCCAGGGCCGCCGCGCACCGGCCGGACCTGGTGGTCCTGGACCTGATGCTGCCCGGCATGGACGGCCTCGAGGTGTGCCGGCGGCTGCGCGACGACGGGCCCGTGCCGGTCATCATGCTGACCGCCCGGGGCGACGAGGACGACCGCGTCCTCGGCCTGGAGGTCGGCGCCGACGACTACGTGACCAAGCCGTTCAGCCCGCGGGAGCTGGTGCTGCGGGTGGAGTCGGTCCTGCGCCGCACCCGGCCCGCCGACCGTCCGCGCCCGCCGTCCGCGGCCGGGCTGACCGTCGACCCCGCCGCCCGCCGGGCCACCAAGGACGGCACGGAACTGGCCCTGACCCTGCGCGAGTTCGATCTCCTCGCCTTCTTCCTGCGGCACCCGGGGCGCGCGTTCGCCAGGGAGGAGCTGATGCGGGAGGTGTGGGGCTGGGACTTCGGCGACCTGTCCACCGTCACCGTCCACGTCCGGCGGCTGCGCGGCAAGGTCGAGGACGATCCGGCCCGGCCCCGGCTGATCCAGACCGTGTGGGGCGTGGGCTACCGCTTCGACCCGGCCGGGCGCGAGGCGGGCTGAGCATGCATGCCACCCTCCTCATCGCCCTGTATGCCTTCGCCGGCGCCGCCGTCACCGGACTGGCCGGCGCGGCCGTGCTGCGGCTGATCCGGCGGCGTTCGCTGACGGCGTCGCTCGCGGTGGTGGCGGCGGTCGCCGTCCTCGCCATGCTCGCGGGCACCCTCGCGGTCGCCTGGGCGATGTTCCTGTCCCCGCACGACCTGTCCGTCGTCACGACCGTGGTGGCGATGGCCGCCGTGGTCTCCCTGGCCACCGCGCTGCTGCTGGGCCGCTGGGTGGTCGCCCGGAGCCGTGAACTGACCGCCGCGGCACGGTCGTTCGGCGACGGCGGCGACTACGCGGCCCCCACCACCCCGGCGACCGCCGAACTGGCCGCGCTCAGCCGAGAGCTGGCGGCCACCAGCGCCCGGCTCGCGGAGTCCCGGGAGCGGGAGCGGGCCCTGGAGACCTCCCGGCGCGAACTGGTCGCCTGGATCTCGCACGACCTGCGTACCCCGCTGGCCGGACTGCGCGCCATGTCCGAGGCGCTGGAGGACGGAGTCGCCGCCGACCCCGACCGCTACCTCCGCCAGATCCGCACCGAGGTGGAACGCCTCAACGACATGGTCGGCGACCTCTTCGAACTCTCCCGCATCCACGCCGGCACGCTCGCCCTCGCCCCGGCCCGGATCTCCCTCTACGACCTGGTCGGCGACGCCCTCGCGGGCGCGGACCCGCTCGCGCGCGAGCAGGGCGTACGGCTGGTCGGCGACGCGGTCGCGGCCGTGCCGGTCGAGGTGGACGGCAAGGAGATGAGCCGGGTGCTGGGCAACCTCCTGGTCAACGCGATCCGCCGGACCCCCGCCGACGGCACGGTCGCGGTCGCCGCCGAGCGGTCCGGCGAGGGCGTGGTGGTCTCCGTGTCCGACGGCTGCGGCGGCATCCCCGAGGAGGACCTGCCGCGCGTGTTCGACACCGGGTGGCGCGGCACCCACGCCCGTACGCCCCCGGCCGGCGCGGGCCTCGGCCTCGCCATCGTCCGGGGCATCGTGGAGGCCCACCGCGGCCGTGCCACCGTCCACAACATCCCCGGCGGCTGCCGCTTCGAGGTGACCCTGCCCCTGGCAGACGCCTGAGCCGCCCCCGCCGAAGGGCAGGCATCACGCCGGCACGGGCCGGGCGGCATGGCGCCGGTCGCCCGCCCGCCCCGACGCCCGAACGGCTCGCCACCGGTCCTGGGTGTGCGTCGGTGCGGGCCGGGCGCCACGGCTGCGGTCGCATCGAACCATCCCGCCCCGGCGCCTGGAGGGTTCCGCCCCCGGTCCTGGGGTCGGGTCGGTGTGTGGTTGGGCGGCACGGATCCGGTGGCAGTGCCCCGCCCCGACCTGTCCCCGGGGCGCGTCGGTGTGTACCGGGCGCCACGGCTTCGGTCGCCCTGTTCTGCCCCGGCGCCTGGAGGGTTCGCCGCCGGTCCTGGGGTCGGGTCGGTGTGTGGCCGAGCCGCACAGCTCTGGTGGCGGTGCCTCGCCCCGAGCGTCTCCGGGGCGCGTCGGTGTGGACCGGGCGCCACGGCTTCGGTCGCCCCGTTCCGCTCCGGCGCCTGGAGGAGGCGCCCCCCGCCCTGGGTGCGCGTCGGCATGGGCCGGGTGGCACGGCTTCGGTCGTGGTGCCCCGCCCCGACCCGCCCGGCCCCGGCGCCTGAACGGTTCGACAGCGGCAGCCCCGGCTGGCACGTCGGTGTGGGCCGGTGCCTCGGCCCGGCCGCGCGGCGGCACGCGGAGCCCGGGTGAGGGGCGGGGGCGGGGTTCACGCGGCGGGGCCGGGGCGTGGGCGGCCCGCTCGTCGGTCGGCGTCGGTCGGTTCAGTCGCCTCGCAGTCCCGCCCGGGCGAACTCCCGCATGCCCTGCGCGAATCCCACCCGTGGCCGCCAGCCCAGGGCGTCCCGCAGCCGTGCCGGGTCGGCGGTGATGTGGCGTACGTCGCCGAGGCGGTACTCGCCGGTGACGACGGGCTCGGGCCCGCCGTACGCGGCGGCCAGGGCGGTGGCCATCTCGCCCACCGTGTGCGGTTCCCCGCTGCCGGTGTTGTAGGCGGTGAGGGTGCCGTCCGGCGGACGGGCCTCCAGCGCCGCGACGTTCGCCGCGGCCACGTCCCGCACGTGCACGAAGTCCCGGCGCTGACGGCCGTCCTCGAAGACGCGCGGGGCCTCGCCGCGGGCCAGCGCGGAGCGGAAGAAGGAGGCGACACCGGCGTACGGGGTGTCGCGGGGCATCCGGGGGCCGTACACGTTGTGGTAGCGCAGCGACACCGCCGTCGCGCCGGTCGTCCGGGCCCAGGCGGCGGCCAGGTGCTCCTGGGCGAGCTTGGTCGTGGCGTACACGTTGCGCGGGTCGGCCGGGGCGTCCTCGCCGACCAGCCCCGGGGACAGGTCCGCGCCGCACTCCGGGCACGTGGGCTCGAACCGGCCCGCGTCCAGGTCGGCGACGGCACGCGGACCCGGCCGCACCACCCCGTGCCGGGGGCACACGTACCGCCCCTCCCCGTACACGACCATCGACCCGGCGAGCACGAGCCGCCGCACGCCCGCCCCGGCCATGGCGGCGAGCAGGACGGCTGTGCCCAGGTCGTTGCGCGAGACGTACTCCGCCGCGTCGGCGAACCCGTTGCCGAGACCGACCATCGCCGCCTGGTGGCACACGGCGTCCACGCCGGCCAGCGCCCGGGCGACGGCCGCCGGGTCGCGCACGTCGGCGCCGGGGTCCTCGCGGACGTCGTAGCCGACGGGCTCGTGCCCGTGCTCCCGCAGGGCGTCCACGACATGGGACCCGATGAATCCGGCACCGCCGGTGACCAGTACGCGCATGCGCCCACGCTAGGCCCGCGACGACGCCCGGACGGGCGCGCCGCCCAGCACGTCACGGGTCCGTAAGGAGCGGCCGCCGTAACCCGACAGCGGCGGCTTTGCCAAGTCTTTACAACCCGCCCGGCTCCCGCCTCGTCTCTCCGTTCGATCCGCAGCACACACGCGAACACACGCGGAACACACGCGGTGCGCCCCCGTACCGCCGCCGACGAGAGAGAGCGACCCGATGCGCCGAACCATCCTCAGTGCCGTGGCCCTGGCCTGCACCGTCGTACTCGCGGGCACCGCGCCCGCGTTCGCCGACGACCCCTCCCCGGTCCCCTCCGCCCCCGCCGAGAGCGCCCCGAGCGAAGCCCCCACGCCGTCCGCCAGCGCCCCGGCGAGCGAGCCCACCCAGGCACCGGCCCCCGTGCCGCCGACCGACGGCCAGGTCTCCGTCGTACCGGAGGGCGCTGCCGACACCGGGGTGGCGGCGCCCTCGGACACGGCCGGGACCGACGAGGGGCTCATCGGCGCGGGCGCCGGCGGGGTGCTCCTCGCGGGCGGCGCGGTCCTCTTCGTCGTACGCCGTCGACGGGCGGCGACCGGGGCATGATCCCGCGCCCCCGGCACGCCCTCACCGCCGTCGCGCTGGCCGCGCTGCTCGTGGGCTGCGGCGGCGGCCAGGAGGACGACGACGCCGCCCCCGCGCGCTCCGCGACCACGGCACCGCACACGCGGGCCACGGCGAAGTCGGCGCGGCCCCTGGCGCGTTCGGTTCCGGTGGGCCTGCGCATCCCCGCCATCGACGTCGACACCCCTGTGATGGGACTGGGGTTGGCGTCGGACGGCACGGTGGAGGTCCCGCCCGTCACGGACGACGACCGCGCCGGCTGGTACCGCCACTCGCCGACCCCGGGCCAGGCGGGGCCGTCGGTGATCCTCGGCCACGTCACCGTCGGCACGTACGGGGACGGGGTCTTCCGGAACCTCGCGCGGCTGCACCGGGGCGACCGGATCGACACCCGCCTGGAGAACGGCACGGCCGCGGAGTTCACCGTCACCGCCGTACGGACGGTGGCGAAGGCCGACTTCCCGACGGACGACGTCTACGGGGACGTGGCGGGACCGGAGTTGCGGCTCATCACCTGCGGCGGTCCCAAGGCGGGCCAGGAGTACCGGGACAACGTGATCGTCTTCGCCGAGCTGAGCGCCACCACGGGCGCGCGGAGCCCCGCGGGCTCCTGACCGACCGTGCCGCGCACGGCATACCCTCACGACCATGGAGAGCGTTGAAACGGTCCCGTGACAGGGCGGCGTCCGAGCTGTTCGCCGCCCTGTATCCGCGCCTCGCCGGCTGGTGCCGCCGGCTCGTCGACGACGACGAGACGGCCCACGAGATCGCCTCGGAGGCGTTCACCCGGCTCTGGGCCCGCTGGACGTCCGTGGAGGAGCCCCGCGGCTTCCTCTACGTCACGGCCGCCAACCTGGTCCGGGACCACTGGCGCAAACTGGAGCGCGAGCGCCGGGCGGTGCGCCGGGTCACCGCCGAGGTCGCCGTGCGCCCGCACCCCGAACAGGCCGACCCCTCGGTGCGGTTGCTCGTCCAGTCCCTGCCGGAGCGGCTGCGCGTGCCGATCCTGCTCCACTACTACGCCGACATGCCGATCCGGGAGGTGTCCGTGCTGACCGGACGCAAGGAAGGAACCGTCAAGGCCGACCTGCACGCGGCCCGCGAACTGCTCCGCGTCCATCTGAGGAGAAGCCTTGACCACACGCCTTGAGGACGAGATGGACGAGCCGGGGTTCGAGCGGGGCGACGAGGATCCGCTGCTGGTCGTACTGCGTCCGGGCGCCGACTTCCTGGGCCCGCCCCCGGGCCGCTACGAGGCGATCCGCCGGGCGGCGTCCCGCCGGCGCCTGCTGCGTGCCGCCGCCGGTGCCGCCGCGACCGCTGCCGCCGCCGCGTTGATCGCGCTGCCGCTGAACTGGTCGGCCCCCGCGGCACCCACCCCTCCGACCGCGCCGCTGGCCCCTGCCCCCGCCGACCCCGCGCCGGAGCTCTCACCGAGTCCGGCCCCGCCCCGCGACTCCTCACGGGCCCCCACCCCGAGCACCGGCATGCCGACCCCGACCGCTTCGGCGCCGTCGCCCCCCGAGGCCTCCGAGCCCTCCGAGCCCTCCGAGCCCTCCGCCGAGCCGAGCACCCCGCCCGTCGGCCGGGCACCGTCGAACGCACCCGGACAGCAGCCGTCGGCCGGCTCCAGCGGCGTACCGACGCCCTCGGAGCACGACGGCGTGGCTGCTGCGACGGGACGATGATCCATCACGTACACGGCCCCCGCGACCGCAACGCCGTCCAGCGCGTGCTGGAGGTCCGTCGGGACAACGAGGGCCGGGCCACGGGCCTGTTCTGACCTCAGAACTCCTGGGGCGCGGTGCCGCCGATGAGCGTGGATTCGGACTCGGACTCGGACTCGGCCGGTGCGGTGCCGCCGATGAGCGTGGACGTGGATTCCGACTCGGCCGACGCGGTGCCGCCGAGCAGCGCGGACGCCGTCTCGACCGGCGTGGTGGCGGGCGCCGGCGCGGGCACGGCCCCGGGAGCGGGGTGGCAGGTGAAGCCGAGACGCGTCATCGCCCGGGTCACTTCGCCGCTGGAGAAGTCGCGGCGGTCCTGCCGGGTGACGACCTCGCCCACCTGCTTCACGGGGTAGCGGCGGCGCCCGATCGTCACGGACTCACCCGTGACGGTTTCGGGCGTCACGCCCTTCATCGAGTCCAGCACCCCGCCCTTGGTGAGGTCGAACGGGAACCGGGCGATGACACAGCGCATGATGCCTCCACAAGGGGGAGATGGGGCGGGTGGGTTCTACCGTTCGCCGGAGTCGGTCGGCTGGGACGGCTGGGTCGGCTGAAATGGACGGGACAGGAAGGACGGGAAGGACAGGACGGGGGACAGGACGGGTCGGCCGGGGGGTACGGGACGGATGGTCCTAGGCCGCCGAGCCGCCGGCGGACTGGCGGCGCGGCCTGCGGCGCGGGGCCTCGCCGGTGGGCCGCCCCTGGACGGCGCGACCCTGGCCGCCGCCGCTGCCGCCGGTACGGGGCTGTGCGGCGGTGCGGCTCTGGGCGCCACCGGCGCCCTGCCCGCCGCGTCCCTGGCCGGAGCGGCCCCGCCGGCCGCGGGACGAGGAGCCCGCGCCGGAGGCGGCGCGACGGGGACGCTCCACGACCGGTACGGCGATGACGACGGGCACACCCGAGGGGGCCTGCGCACCGGTGATGCGGGACAGCTCGGCCTCGCCCGAGCGGACCGGCGTGACCTGCGGGGTGATACCGGCCAGGGACATCAGCCGGGTCATCTCGCGCCGCTGGTCCGGCGTCACCAGGGTGACGACGCTGCCGGACTCGCCGGCCCGGGCCGTGCGGCCGCCGCGGTGCAGGTAGTCCTTGTGGTCGCCGGGCGGGTCCACGTTGACGACGAGGTCGAGGTTGTCGACGTGGATGCCGCGGGCCGCGACGTTGGTCGCCACCAGCGCCGTCACCTGCCCCTCCTTGAACTGGGTGAGGGTCCGGGTGCGCTGCGGCTGGGACTTGCCGCCGTGCAGGCCGGCGGCGCGCACCCCGCTCTTCAGCAGGTGCTTCACCAGCCGGTCCACCCGGTGCTTGGTGTCGAGGAACATGATCACCCGGCCCTCGCGGGCGGCGATCTCGACGGTCGTGCGCTGCTTGTCCTCGTCGTGCACGTGCAGTACGTGGTGCTCCATCGTGGTGACGGCACCGGCCGACGGGTCGACGGAGTGGACCACCGGGTCCGTCAGGTAGCGGCGGACCAGCCGGTCGACGTTGCGGTCCAGGGTGGCGGAGAACAGCATCCGCTGGCCCTCGGGGCGCACCTGGTCGAGCAGGGCGGTGACCTGGGGCATGAAGCCCATGTCGGTCATCTGGTCGGCCTCGTCGAGGACGGTGATGGTGACGTCGCCGAGGTGGCAGTCGCCTCGGTCGATGAGGTCCTTGAGCCGTCCGGGCGTCGCGACGACGAGCTCCGCGCCGGACCGCAGCGCGCCGGCCTGCCGGCCGATCGACATGCCGCCGACCACGGTGGCCGAGCGCAGGCCCACGGCGCGGGCGTACGGGGTGAGCGCGTCGGTGACTTGCTGGGCCAGCTCACGGGTGGGTACGAGGACCAGGGAGAGCGGACGCCGCGGCTCGGCGCGCTTGCCGGCCGTGCGGGCCAGCAGGGCGAGGCCGAAGGCGAGCGTCTTGCCGGAACCGGTGCGGCCGCGGCCGAGTACGTCGCGGCCGGCCAGCGAGTTCGGCAGGGTCGCCGCCTGGATCGGGAACGGCACGGTGACGCCCTCGGTGCCGAGGGCGGCCAGCAGGCGGTCCGGCATGTCGAGTTCGGCGAACGCCTCGACGGCGGGCAGCGCCGGTGTGACCGTCTTCGGCAGCGCGAACTCGCCCTGGGGGGCGGCTGCGGGCCGGCGGCCGGAGTTCTGGGGGCGGCCGGTCGACCTCGTCGAGCGGCGGGGGCCTTCGCCTGAGCGTCGGCGGTCGTTCGTGCGTACGCGGTTCATGGGGAACCTTCCTTGATACGGCACGTATCAAGGGAGACCCGCAGCGGAAGAGCGGCGCAGGGAATCGCAAGAACGAGCCGGCCCCGGTCGATTTCGGCGCACTGGGCCGAGCGGACCGGGAGAATTGATGAAAGCGGGGAAACTGAATACGCGGGGGGAAATCCGTGCCCCCGCGGGGCGCCGTGCGCCCGGAAACGCGGCGAGCTGGGGCCCGCACCCCAAGGTGCGGGCCCCAGCTTCGAAGTATGCGTGAGCGTCAGGCCGGAGTGATGTTCTCGGCCGTCGGGCCCTTCTGGCCCTGCGCGATGTCGAAGGTCACCTTCTGACCTTCAAGCAGCTCGCGGAAGCCCTGCGCGTTGATGTTCGAGTAGTGGGCGAAGACGTCGGGGCCGCCGCCGTCCTGCTCGATGAAGCCGAAACCCTTTTCGGCGTTGAACCACTTCACGGTGCCGGAAGCCATGTTTTCTCCTTCGGTACGGTGCTCGGAGTTCACCCTGTGTGAACTCCGGTCGCCGTGATGATCACCCCGTCGGAAAAAACCTTCAGGCAACCACAACTGCAACTTCCATCGACAGTAGCACGCCGTGATCGACCGGGTGCCGGTGATAATCCCGCCCCGATCGGCCCGCCTGGGAATATTCCCCGGACGGCGACCGATTTCTCCTGCCGTCACGGCAGATATCGCCCGTTCACGCCATGAACGGCACCCGTGAAGCACCCCGTACCGAGACAAAAGACACGTCAGTCGACGTCGGCGAGGTCGGCGAGGTCCTCACCGGTGAGGGTGATCGACCCGGCGGCCGTGTTCTCCTCCAGGTGGGCCGGGGAGCCGGTGCCTGGGATGGCCAGGGTGACGGGGGAGGAGGCGAGCAGCCAGGCCAGGGCGATCTGCGGGACCGTGGCGCCGTGCCGGTCCGCGACCTTGGCGATACGGTCCCCGCCGATGTCGCTCAGGCCGCCGCCCAGCGGGAAGAACGGCACGTAGGCGATGCCGGCCTCCTCGCACAGCGCCAGCACCTCCGTGTCGTCGCGGTTGTCGGTGTGGAAGTGGTTCTGGACGGCCGCGACGGGCGCGATCGCACGCGCCTCGGCGAGGTGCCCGGCGTCCACGTGACTCAGGCCCAGGTGCCGGATCAGGCCCTCCTCGCGCATCCCGGCCAGCGCCTCGAAGCGGGCGGCGACGGACTCGCCGTGCGGCGGCGGCTCGATCCCGCCGATGCGGAGGTAGACCAGGTCGAGGCGGTCGACGCCGAGGGTCCGGAGGTTCTCCTCGACCAGGGCTCGCAGCGCCGCCGGATCGGTGGTCGCCGCCAGGCCGCCGTCGGGGGTGCGCAGCGGGCCGACCTTGGTGGCGATCACCAGGTCGTCCGGGTAGGGGTGCAGGGCCTCGCGGATCAGGTCGTTGGCGCGGACGGAGTCGTCGCCGCTGGTGTAGAAGGCGGCGGTGTCGATGTGGTTGACGCCGAGTTCCACGGCGCGGCGCAGCACGGCGCGACCGGTCTCCGGGTCGCGGGCCGGGCCGTGAAAGCTGTTGGTGGGCAGGCGCATGGTCCCGAAGCCGAGCCGCCCGATCGAAAGGTCGCCGCCGAGGCGGAAGTCGTTGCTCATGCCCTCAGCCTGCGCGGGGGTGCCGCGGGCCGCGAGACCGTGGCAGCTTGCTGCCACGAGGGAGGTCCGGACGGCGCCGACGCCACCGGGGCCCTGACGCCCACGGGGGACCCTGACACCCACGGGGGACCCCCACGTCACCGGGGACCGCTGCGCCACCGGGGCCCTGCGCCTACGGCGACAGGGGCACAATCGGTGTATGGCAGAGAGCGTGACGATCCACGGTGACCTGGAGCTGCTGGCCCGTGCCGGGCATCTCTTCTCCTCGGTTCGTGAGGAGTTCGTGTGCGCCGCCCGTGACCTCGACACCTGGCCCCGCCCCGCCGCCCGGCGGGTCGCCACGGCCCGGGTGCGGGAGAGCGGCGCCCAGCGGGTCCGCAAGCTGCTCAGCCCGGCCGCGCTGGCCGACGAGGACGGCCGCGCGCACCTGAGCGAGCTGTCCGCCCGGGGCGCTCGGGTACGGATCGCATCCGGCGCCCTCCCGCACGAGACGATCATCATCGACCGACGCTGCGCGATCCTCGCCGGAGCGGACTCGCCCGAGGGCCGCGCGTACACGGTGACCACCGCGCCCGCCCTGGTCGGCGGCGTGCACGCCCTGTTCGAGGTGGCCTGGGAGGCGGCCACCGACCTCGCGTCCTTCCTGCGGGGCGAGCAGCCCCACCTGGATGCCGGGAGCCGGAAGGTGCTGCGCGCACTGGGCTCGGGCGCCACCGACGAGGCCGCCGCGCGGGACCTGGGCATGTCGCTGCGTACCTACCGGCGCCGGGTCGCCGAACTGCTCGACACCCTCGACGCGGGGTCGCGGTTCCAGGCAGGGGTGCGCGCGGGCGAACTCGGCCTGAGCGGCTGAGGGGCTGAGGGGCTGAGGGGAACCGTCCGGCTGGAACGATTCGGCGTCCGTCGGCGTCGTCCCTTTCCGGGGCACGGCGGCCGTGTCCCGGAAAGGGGTGGCGGGGTGGGTACGGGCGGATTCGCCGAGTGGATACGACGGTTCGAGGACGAGCGCGAGCGGAGAGCCGAGCAGGGGGACCCGGACTGGGAGCGGGGCGCCGTGCTGCATCCGGCGGTGTGGGCGGGCATCCAGCGCTTCCAGGTCGGCGAGGACGGGGACGGCGCGAACCTCGTGGGCAAGTCGGACCGGGCGGGCGACGCCGACTACGCGCGGGCGGTCCGGCTCTTCGTCGCCGAGGAACAGAACCACGCCCGGCTCCTGGCCCGGCTGCTGGCCGCGGGCGGCCTGCCGACGCTGAGCGGCCACTGGAGCGACACCGTCTTCGTACGGCTGCGGCGGCTGATGGGCCTGCGCCTGGAGCTGCTGGTGCTGATGATCGCCGAGGTCGTGGCGCTGCGCTACTACCGGGCCCTGCGCGACGGGACCGAGGACGCGCTCACCACGGACGTGGCCGGACGGATCCTGGCCGACGAGCGGCGTCACGTCCCCTTCCACTGCGAGCGGCTGCACGCCTCGCTGGGCGAACTGCCCCGCCTCGCGCGCCGCCCCGTGATGACCCTGTGGCGGCTGCTCCTGCTCGCGGTCACCCTCGTCGTCGCCGTCGACCACGGCCCGGGTCTGCGCCGGCTCGGTGTCGGCCGGCGCCGTTTCGCGGCCGACGTCATGGCCTCGGCCGCCGAGGTGGTCCGCGCGGTACTGGCCCCGCCGCCGGGCACGCGGTCCGGTGGGGAGTGAGCGCCGGACGCCCGGAGGAACCCCGATGACCTCCGCTCGCCCGTGCTACTTGCTGACGGCGAAGCGCATCAGCGCGTGCTCGTCGCCCTGCTTGACCTTGCCCGTCTCGTTGATCACCTCGAGCTTCCAGGTGCCGCCGACCCGCACGGCCTTGGCCACGGCGCAGCCGTTGTCCTGGCTGAGCAGGCTCGGCCAGATGTCGGCGACCTGCTGCGTGCTGCCGCCGGTCGCGTCGTAGACCTTGAAGCTGATGTTGCGGGCCTTCTGGAAAGAGCTGCCCTTCTTGTACGCGGCGGCGACGAACACGATCGACGTGATGACGCTCGGGAGCCGCGCGAACTCGACGGTCACCGTCTCGTCGTCACCGTCCCCGTGTCCGGTCTGGTTGTCGCCGCTGTGGAGCAGCGAGCCGTTGCCCAGGGGGTCGAGCGAGTCGAGACCGGCGAGGCGTACCGGGTCCCCGCCCTGGAGGGCGACGGCGATCAGGTCGAGGTCGGTGCCGGTCTTGCGGCGCAGCCTGCCGAGCACTCCGCCGCTGCTGCCGGCGGTGGGGTCCCAGGAGACACCGATGGACAGATGGGTCACTCCGTCCAGGTCCGCCGGGCCGCCTTCCTTGGTGAGCGTGATCATGCGTGGGTCATCCTCCGTGGTCGTGCCTGTCTGCGGGCGTGCCTGTTTCGCAAAGTGTGCCTGGCCCCACGAAATTCCGAAATGGCGGTTCTGTCACCTTGCCGCCCGCCTTGCCGCCGGTGACCGTCCCGGCAACCGGTCAGTTCTCGAGAAGCATCGCGGCCCGGCCGCCCATACCGTCGACGACATGAATTCCATCGACTCCGTCACCCTGGAGGTGGCCGACACCGAGGCCGCCGCCCGCTTCTACTCCGACGCCTTCGGACTGGACGCCTCGCGGGTAGGCGTACGTGCCTCCGACGCCCCGACGACCGGCTTCCGCGGCTTCACCCTGTCGCTCGTGGTGGCCCAGCCGGGCAACGTCGACGCGCTCTTCGCCTCCGCCGTCGAGGCCGGCGCCACCGTCCTCAAGCCCGCCGCGAAGTCGCTGTGGGGCTACGGCGGAGTCGTCCGGGCGCCGGACGGCACGGTCTGGCAGATCGCCACGTCGGCGAAGAAGGACACCGCTCCGGCCACCCGCGACTTCGACGAGATCGTGCTCCTCCTGGGCGTCGAGGACGTCAAGGCCACCAAGAAGTTCTACGTCGAGCAGGGCATGACCGTGGGCAAGAGCTTCGGCGGCAAGTACGTCGAGTTCGCCTCCGAACCGGGCACCGTCAAGCTCTCCCTCTACAAGCGGCGGGCCCTCGCCAAGGTCGCGGGCGTCCCCGCCGAGGGCACCGGCTCGCACCGTCTGGTGCTCTCCGGCGCCGGCCGGCCGTTCGACGACCCGGACGGCTTTGCCTGGGTGCCGGAACCCAGCAGGTGATCCGTTAGTCTCCCTGTGCATGTCATCACGGGAAACTCCGCGAATACGTTGGCCCCGGCCGCGGGCGAGACTCTGGGCCGTGGCGGGCGCGGCGACCCTCGCGTTCCTTGTCGCCCTGGAGATCGCCGCGCGTCGCTACGGCCTGCCGGGGCCGATGACCAATCAGGCCAAAGAGCTGATATTCGCCCCCGCGTCGGGGCCCCTGCTGTACGCCGGCATGGCGTTGACGATGGTGGTCCTCACCTGGCGGCAGCGGTTCGTCGCGGCGGCCGTCGCGGTCGGCGTCGACATCGCCGTCGCGCTGGTGCGGTGGGCGGCGGACGCCTCCGTGTCCGGCAGCCACTCCTTCGGCAACGGGGCGCTGTGGGTGATCCTTGGCTGCGCGGTCGTCGCGTTCACGCGTCGCACCGGCGCGGAGCGAGTCCTCCTGCTCAAGGGGGTCGGGCTGGGCCTCCTGCTGGTGGCTGGCCGCAAGACGGGCGACACCTGGCTGCTGATCACGTCGAAGACCCACCCGACGGTGCTCGACCAGTACGTGGCGACCGCCGACCACGCGCTGGGCAATCCGTCGTGGCTGGCGGGCCGGGTCGTCAGGGCCACGGGCCCGATCGGTGACCACGTCCTGGACTGGGTCTACGTTCAACTCGCGGTGGCCGCGGTCGTCGTCGCGCTGTACCAGTTGCGCAAGGTGGCGGCCGAGCGCCGGTTCCCGCGCCATCACCTGGTCCGCACCTTCCTGCTGATCGGCCTTCTCGGGCCGGGCATCTACATGATCTTCCCGGTCGTCGGACCGGTCTTCGCCTACGGCACCGGAGCCTTCGGGACCGGCGGCGAGCACTGGGCGATCGCCAACCTGTGGCCCGACACGACACCGCCCCTCGTCGCGCCCCACCCGGTGACGTACGACGGGGTCACCCCCCGCAACTGCATGCCCAGCCTGCACACGGCGTGGGCCACCGTGATCTTCGTCCACTCCCGCAAGGGCCCGCGGATCCTGCGCTACGCGGGAACGTTCTGGCTGGTCGCCACCCTCAGCGCGACGCTGGGATTCGGGTACCACTACGCCATCGACCTCGTCGCAGGCGTGGTGTTCGCGTTGACGATCGAGGCGGCGCTGCGCTCGCTGGACCGCGGCTGGGACCGGTCGGGGATCCAACTGGTCGTCCACGGAACAGCGGTGTTCGCCGCGATCCTGGCGTCCACCCGCTATCTGTCGCTGGAGATGGCCCGGCATCCGTGGGTCTTCGGACCGCTGCTGATCCTGGCGATGGCCTCGGTGATCCACGGCTATGCGCGGACCACGAAGGGGTGGGAATCGAAAGCCGCGGCAGCGGCAGCGGCGGCGCCGGCCCAGCAACCGGAGCCGCGACTCGAGGCGGCCTGAGCAGGCCTGAAGCGGCCTGAAGCGGCCACCCGGAAGCGTGATGCCACGCATGGCGCCACGAATGCTTGCGCTTGACGCCATCATGGTGCCATGATGGCGTCATGGACCTCACCCCGTACGTCGACACCCTCCGCCGCGAACTCGCGGTGGCCGCCGAAGCCGGGGGCGACGAAGCCCGCGAGCTGGCCGAGAGGCTCATCGCCCCGCTGGAGTCGGCGACCCGGCTGACCATGCTCAACGTGCTCTCCGCCGCGATGGACGAGATCACCCGCGAACTCGCCCCCGGCTCGGTCGACGTGCGGCTGCGCGGGCTCGAGCCCGACTTCGTGGTGACACCGTCGCCCGCCGAGGGCGGCGGTTCCGCGGAGCCGGCCGCGCCCGTCGAGACACTCAAGGCGCCGGCACCCGCCGACGCCGACGAGGGCGGCACCGCCCGCGTCAACCTGCGCCTGCCGGCCCACCTCAAGACGCGCGCCGAGGAGGCCGCGAGCCGCGAGGGGCTGTCGGTCAACGCCTGGCTGGTGCGGGCCGTGTCGGCCGCGGTCGACGGCGGCGGTGCCGCACCGCGCACGCCGGAGCGGGCGCACAACGTCGGACAGAGCTTCACGGGCTGGGTGCGTTAGCCCCTCGCCCGGAGAGACCCGGAGAGACCCCGGAGAGACAAAGCACAGCGCGGCGCTCACACCACGTCCCACCAGCGGGGACACCCCACGGACTCATGAGGACGGTACAGCCATGCCTACTTTCGACACTCCCGGACCGATCGCGGTGACCGCCCACGTGGGCGCCGGTTCCATCCGGTTCACCGCGGGCGACCGGCGCGACACGGTCGTCGAGGTGCGGCCCGGCGACCCCGGCCGGGACAAGGACGTACGGGCCGCCGAGCAGACCGACGTCTCGTACGCGAACGGCGTCCTGACGATCAGCACGAAGGAGCGCCGCTTCATCGGGCCCTCCGGCACCGTCGACGTGACGGTGGAGCTGCCCGCCGGATCGCGCGTCGACACGGACGGCTCCTGGACCCAGGTCCTCGGCGAGGGCAGGCTCGGCGAGGTCCGGGTGAAGACCCCGGGCGGTGACGTCCGCCTGGACGCGACCGGGCCGCTCCAGCTCAACGCCTCCCACGGCTCGGTCACCGTGGACCGGGTCGAGGGCTCGGCCGAGATCACCACCAGCTCGGGCAGCGTGCGCGTCGGCGTCATCGAAGGACCGGCCGTCCTGAAGAACTCGCACGGCTCCACGACCGTCGGCGCCGCACTCGGCGACCTGCGGGTGAAGAACGCCAACGGTGACATCAACGTCGCCCGCGCCGAGGCCTCGCTCACCGCCACCACCGCCCACGGCACCCTGCGGGTGGACGAAGTGGCCCGCGGCGAGATCCGGTTGGAGACCTCCTACGGCGCCATCGAGGTCGGCGTCCGCGAGGGTACGGCCGCCTGGCTCGACGTCCAGTCCAGCGGCGGGCAGGTGCGCAACACCCTCACCGCGTCCGCCGGCCCGGCTCAGAGCGAGGAGACCGTCAAGGTCCACGCCCGCACCCGGTACGGCAACATCGACGTCCGCCGCGCCAAGGCCTGAGCACCCCCATCACCTCACACTTCACCCCTTCGAACGGGAGGGCTCCATGCCTTCATCTGTCATGCCCACGTCCACTAAAGGGGCCGGTCCCCGGACGCCCGCCGCCGTCTCCGCCGTCTCCGCCCTGGGCCTGCGCAAGTCGTACGGCGACAAGACCGTCCTCGACGGCATCGACCTGCGCATCCCGGCCGGGTCCGTGTTCGCGCTGCTCGGGCCGAACGGCGCCGGCAAGACCACCGCCGTGAAGATCCTGTCCACGCTCGTCTCCGCCGACGGCGGGCAGGCCCAGGTCGCCGGCCACGACCTCGCCGCCGACGCGCAGGCCGTGCGTGCCGCGATCGGTGTCACCGGGCAGTTCTCGGCCGTGGACGGTCTGATCACCGGCGAGGAGAACATGCTCCTCATGGCCGACCTGCACCTGCTCCCCCGTCGCGAGGGACGGCGGGTCGCCGCCGAACTGCTGGAGCGCTTCGGTCTCACCGAGGCCGCGAAGAAGCCCGCGTCCACCTACTCCGGCGGCATGAAGCGCCGCCTCGACATCGCCATGACCCTGGTCGGCAGCCCCCGGATCATCTTCCTGGACGAGCCCACCACCGGCCTGGACCCCCGCTCACGCCACAACATGTGGCAGATCATCCGCGAACTCGTCACCGGCGGCGTCACCGTCTTCCTCACCACCCAGTACCTGGACGAGGCCGACGAACTCGCCGACCGCATCGCCGTACTCAACGACGGGAAGATCGTCGCCGAGGGCACCCCCGAGGAACTGAAACGCCTCGTCCCCGGCGGACACGTCCGGCTCCGCTTCACCGACCCGGACGCCTACCGCGCCGCGGCCGCCGCCCTGCCCGCCGGCACCCCGGACGAGGACTCCCTCACCCTCCAGGTCCCCAGCGACGGCAGCCAGCGCGATCTGCGCACCGTCCTCGACCGCCTGGACAACGCCCGCATCGAGGCCGACGAACTCACCGTCCACACCCCCGACCTCGACGACGTCTTCTTCGCCCTCACCGCCGCCGGCGGCCCGACAAAGGAAGCGGTCCGATGAGCGCCTTCACCCTCACCCTCGCCGCGCGCAACTCCTCCACCATGCTGCGCCGCAACCTCCTGCACGCCCGCCGCTACCCCTCCCTCACCCTGAACCTCCTGCTCACGCCGATCATGCTGTTGCTCCTCTTCGTCTACGTCTTCGGAGACACGATGAGCGCCGGCATCGGCGACGGCGGCGCCGACCGGTCCGCCTACGTCGCCTACCTCGTGCCGGGCCTCGTACTGATGACCATCGGCAGCACCACGATCGGCACCGCGGTCTCCGTCTCCAACGACATGAGCGAGGGGATCATCGCCCGCTTCCGCACCATGGCCATCCACCGCGGCTCCGTGATCACCGGCCATGTCATCGGCAGCGTGCTCCAGTCGGTGATCAGCGTGCTCCTCGTCGGCGCCGTCGCCGTGGCCATCGGCTTCCGCTCCACCGATGCCACGGTCCTGGAGTGGCTCGCGGCGTTCGCCCTGATCACCCTGTTCGCCACGGCGCTCACCTGGATCGCGGTCGGCATGGGGCTGATCAGCCCGAACGCGGAGGCGGCCAGCAACAACGCGATGCCGCTGATCTTCCTGCCGCTCATCTCCAGCACCTTCGTCCCCATCGACGCGATGCCGGGCTGGTTCCGGCCCATCGCCGAGTACCAGCCGTTCACGCCCGCCATCGAGACCCTGCGCGGCCTGCTCCTCGGCACCGAAATCGGCCACAACGGCTGGCTCGCCCTCGCCTGGTGCCTGGGGCTCTGCGCGCTCGGCTACTTCTGGTCGAAGGCGGTCTTCAACCGCGATCCGAAGTAGGGCGGTACCAGGGCGGCGTCGTAAGAGAGGTGTCAAAGGCGTTCATGTCGCCGTATGGAAGCCATCAACGGTGGCTTCCATACGGTCGGAAAGGGGCTCTCATCTGGTTGTCAGCTTCTTTCCGAACCTCACTAGGAGCCAGCGATGGCCGATCTGGCCTTCGTCGTCACCATGATCGCGGTGTTCGCGCTCGTGGCCCTTGTCGCCAAGGGGGTGACGAAGCTGTGACCGCGGAGAACATCGTCGGCCTGATCGTGGCCGTCGCCCTGCTGGGTTACCTCGTCCTCGCCCTGATCCACCCGGAGAGGTTCTGAGCCACCCCATGAGCCCCGTCCTCTCCGGCGTGCTCCAGTTGCTCGCGCTCGTCGCCGCGCTGGCCCTCGCCCACATCCCCCTCGGCAACCACATGGCCAGGGTCTACTCCTCCGGCAAGCACTGGCGCGTGGAGAAGTGGATCTACAAGGGCATCGGTGCCGATCCGGACACGCAGATGCGCTGGCCCGCGTACCTGCGCGGCGTACTCGCCTTCTCCCTCGCCGGTGTCCTCTTCCTCTACCTGCTCCAGCGGCTCCAGGGCGTGCTGCCCGGCTCGCTGGGCTTCGCGTCCATCGACCCGGACCAGGCGTTCAACACCGCCGCGTCCTTCGTGGCCAACACCAACTGGCAGTCGTACTACGGCGAGCAGGCCATGGGACACGTCGTGCAGACCGCCGGTCTGGCCGTGCAGAACTTCGTCTCGGCGGCCGTCGGCATCGCCGTGGCCGTCGCCCTCGTACGGGGCTTCGCGCGGTCCCGCACCGGTGAACTGGGCAACTTCTGGGCCGACCTGGTCCGCGGAGTCGTCCGCGTCCTGGTGCCGATCGCCGTGGTCGGCGCGGTGGTCCTGGTGGCCTGCGGAGTCATCCAGAACTTCTCCGGCATCCACGAGGTCGGACAGTTCGATGGTGGTTCGCAGCAGTGGAACGGGGGCGCGGTCGCCTCGCAGGAGGTCATCAAGGAGCTGGGCACCAACGGCGGCGGCTACTTCAACGCCAACTCCGCCCACCCCTTCGAGAACCCGACGCCGTTCACCAACCTGTTCGAGATCTTCCTGATCCTGCTGATCCCGGTCGCGCTGACCCGCACCTTCGGCGTCATGACCGGCTCGGTGCGCCAGGGGTACGCGATCCTCGGCACCATGGCCACCATCTGGGCCGGCTTCGTCGCCCTGATGATGTGGACCGAGTTCGCCCACCACGGCCCCGCACTGGAGATCGCCGGCGGGGCGATGGAGGGCAAGGAGGTCCGCTTCGGCATCGGCGGCTCGGCGATCTTCGCGGTGTCGACCACCCTGACCTCGACCGGCGCCGTCGACTCCTTCCACTCCTCCTTCACCGGACTGGGCGGCGGCATCACCATGCTCGGCATGATGCTGGGCGAGATCGCGCCCGGCGGTGTCGGGTCCGGCCTCTACGGCATGCTGGTCATGGCGGTCATCGCGGTCTTCGTCGCCGGCCTCATGGTCGGCCGTACCCCCGAGTACCTGGGCAAGAAGATCGGCACCCGCGAGATCAAGTTCGCCGCCTGCTACATCCTGATCACCCCGGCCCTGGTCCTGGTGTTCACGGCCGCGGCGATGGCCCTGCCCACCCCGGGCAACTCGATGACCAACAGCGGGGCGCACGGCTTCTCCGAGATCCTGTACGCCTACACCTCCGCCTCGAACAACAACGGCTCGGCCTTCGCGGGCCTGAACTCCGACACCCAGTGGTTCAACAGCACCCTCGGACTCGCCATGCTCCTGGGCCGGTTCGTGCCCATGGTGTTCGTCCTGGCACTCGCGGGCTCGCTGGCCGGGCAGCGGCCGGTGCCGGTCACCGCGGGCACCCTGCGCACCGAGAAGCCGCTCTTCGCGGGCCTGCTGGTGGGCGCCGTACTGATCATCACCGGTCTGACCTACTTCCCGGCACTCGCCCTGGGACCCCTCGCCGAAGGGCTGGCGGCATGACCACCGACACGCACAAGACCGACCCGCGGAACCAGCGGAACCAGCGGAACCAAAGGGACCCGATGTCCACAGCCACCCCGACCCGGGCGCCGCACGGCGACGCACCCACCGGGCACCAGCCCGAGGAGGGCCGCGAGAAGGGCCCCGAGGAAGGCCGCGTCGGCGCGGGCCTCTTCGATCCGAAGCAACTGGTCAAGTCGCTGCCCGACGCGCTGCGCAAGCTCGACCCGCGGACGATGGTGAAGTCGCCCGTCATGTTCGTCGTCCTCGTCGGCTCCGTCCTGACGACCGTCTTCTCCTTCAAGGACCCCGGCGACTGGTTCGGCTGGACGATCAGCGCCTGGCTCTGGCTGACCGTGCTCTTCGCCAACCTCGCGGAGGCGGTCGCCGAGGGCCGCGGCAAGGCCCAGGCCGACACCCTGCGCAGGGCCAAGACCGACACCGTCGCCCGCCGTCTCGTCGGCGAGCGCGAGGAACAGGTGCCCGGCACCGGGCTCGGCGTCGGCGACCTGGTCGTCTGCGAGGCCGGGGACGTCATCCCCGGCGACGGGGACGTCGTCGAGGGCGTCGCCTCGGTCGACGAGTCGGCGATCACCGGCGAGTCCGCGCCCGTCATCCGCGAGTCCGGCGGCGACCGGTCCGCGGTCACCGGCGGCACCAAGGTGCTCTCCGACCGCGTCGTCGTCAGGATCACCACGAAGCCGGGCGAGACCTTCATCGACCGGATGATCAACCTGGTCGAGGGGGCGGCACGGCAGAAGACGCCGAACGAGATCGCGCTGAACATCCTGCTGGCCTCGCTGACCGTCGTCTTCCTGCTGGCCTGCGCCACCCTCCCGCCGTTCGCCGCCTACGCGGGCACCCACCTGACGATGGTCGTGCTGGTGGCCCTGCTGGTCTGCCTCATCCCGACCACGATCGGCGCCCTGCTCTCCGCGATCGGCATCGCGGGCATGGACCGCCTGGTGCAGCGCAACGTACTGGCGATGTCGGGCCGCGCGGTCGAGGCCGCCGGCGACGTCTCCACGCTGCTCCTGGACAAGACCGGCACCATCACGCTCGGCAACCGGCAGGCGGCCGAGTTCGTGCCGGTGGGCGGCGCCACCGGCACCACGGGTACCACCGGCGCCACCGGCGCCACCGACATCGACGTCGCAGAAGCCGCCCAGCTCTCCTCGCTCGCCGACGAGACACCCGAGGGCCGCTCCGTCGTCGCCCTCGCCAAGGAGAAGTACGGGCTGCGCGAGCGCCGCCAGGGCGAACTCGTGGGCGCCGAGTGGATCCCGTTCACCGCCCAGACCCGCATGTCGGGTGTGGACGCCGACGGGCGCAAGGTGCGCAAGGGCGCGGCGGGTTCGGTCGTCGCCTGGGTCGAGGAGCGGGGCGGCACGGTCGCCGACGACACGGACACGACCGTCCGGCGGATCTCGGAGGCGGGCGGTACGCCGCTGCTGGTGGCGGTCGAGGACGAGCGCGGCGCGCGGGTCCTGGGCGTCGTCCACCTCAAGGACGTCGTCAAGCAGGGCATGCGGGAACGGTTCGGGGAACTGCGCCGCATGGGCATCAGAACCGTCATGATCACGGGCGACAACCCGCTGACCGCCAGGGCCATCGCCGACGAGGCGGGCGTCGACGACTTCCTCGCGGAGGCCACGCCCGAGGACAAGATGGCGCTCATCAAACGGGAGCAGGCCGGCGGCAAGCTGGTCGCGATGACCGGCGACGGCACCAACGACGCCCCCGCGCTGGCCCAGGCGGACGTCGGCGTGGCCATGAACACCGGCACGTCGGCCGCCAAGGAGGCCGGCAACATGGTCGACCTCGACTCCAACCCGACCAAGCTCATCGAGATCGTCGAGATCGGCAAGCAGTTGCTGATCACGCGCGGGGCGCTCACGACGTTCTCCATCGCCAACGACGTCGCCAAGTACTTCGCGATCATCCCGGCGCTCTTCGCGGCCGTCTACCCGGGCCTGGACCGGCTCAACATCATGGGCCTGTCCTCGCCGGACTCCGCGATCCTGTCCGCGGTGATCTTCAACGCGCTGATCATCGTCGTACTGGTCCCGCTGGCACTGAAGGGCGTGCGCTACCGGCCCATGAGCGCCGACCGGCTGCTGCGCCGCAACCTCGCCGTCTACGGACTGGGCGGCCTGGTCGCCCCGTTCGCCGGCATCAAGCTCATCGACCTGATCGTCTCGCTCATCCCCGGAATCGGTTGACCGCCATGAACACCTCCGTAACCAACGCCGCCCGCCTCCTCGGAGCGGGCCTGCGCGCCCTCCTCGTACTGACCGTGGTCACCGGCATCGTCTACCCGCTCCTCGTCACCGGCGTCGCCCAGGGCCTGTTCCCCGGCAAGGCGAACGGCTCGGAGATCACGGCGGACGGCGGCAGGGTCGTCGGCTCCTCCCTGATCGGCCAGGCGTACAACCTGCCGCTGAAGGAGGGCCAGGAGACCCCGGAGCCGGACCTGAAGTGGTTCCAGGGCCGCCCCCAGAACGGCCTCGGCACCAACACCGTCAACACCCAGTACGACCTCATCCTGTCCGGCGCCACCAACCGCTCCGCCGACAACGAGGAGTTGGTCCAGTGGGTGAAGGACGCCAAGGCCGCCGTGGTCAAGGACAACTCGGTGCCCGGCCACCGGGTCGACCCCTCCGACGTACCCGCGGACGCCGTCACCTCCTCCGCCTCCGGCCTGGACCCGGACATCTCCCCCGAGTACGCCGACATCCAGGTACGTCGGGTCGCCGAGAAGAACGGCCTGCTCGCCGGGCAGGTCCAGAAGCTCGTCGACGAGCACACCGAGCCCCGCACCCTCGGTTTCATCGGCGAACCGCGGGTGAACGTCCTCGAGCTGAACATCGCGCTCAGGGAACTCGTGTCCGGGCACTGAGCCGGGACACTGAGCCGGGCACTGAGCGGCGCCGCTGAGCCGGGCACTGAGGGCGGTTACAATCCGACCCATGCCCCTGACCGTGAGCGACGTGGAGCGGTTCGAGGCCTCCAGGCCCCGTCTGGAGGCCATCGCCTACCGCCTGCTCGGCTCCGCGGGCGAGGCCGAGGACGCCGTGCAGGAGACGTTCCTGCGCTGGCAGGCCACCGACGCCGAGCGCGTCGAGGTACCCGAGGCCTGGCTCACGAAGGTCCTCACCAACCTGTGCCTCAACCAGCTCACCTCGGCCCGCGCACGGCGGGAGACCTACGTGGGCCAGTGGCTGCCCGAGCCGCTGCTCGCCGGTGACCCGATGCTCGGCCCGGCGGAGACGGCCGAGCAGCGCGAGTCGGTCTCCTTCGCGGTCCTCGCACTGCTGGAGCGGCTCTCACCGGGCGAGCGGGCGGTGTACGTCCTGCGCGAGGCGTTCGCGTACCCGCACCGGGAGATCGCCGCGATCCTCGACATCACCGAGGACGCCAGCCAGCAGACCCTGCACCGCGCCAGGAAGCGTGTCGCGCAGGGCAGGGCCCGTACGGAGATCGACGAGGCCGCGGCCCGGCGGGTCGTCGACGAGTTCCTCGCGGCGGCCACCAGCGGCGACACCGAGCCGCTCGTACGGCTGCTCACCCAGGACGCCGTGGCGATCGGCGACGGCGGCGGGAAGGTCCCGGCCCGTGCCAAGGCGTTCGAGGGCGCCCGTGCCGTGGCGACGTTCATGCGGGGCCTGTTCAAGCCCGGCAAGGCCAAGCGCGACCTGGCCGGCGGCCCCGTCGAGATCTACGCCGCCACCGCCAACGGAGGCCCCGCCGTGGTGGCCGTCGTGCACGGCCGGGTCATCGGGATCATGTGCCTGGAGGTCACCCCCGAGGGGATCGCGGGCTTCCGCAACCAGGTCAACCCCGACAAGCTCGAACGTGCCACGCGGCGGTGGGCGGCCACCGACCACGGAGAGCCCCAGGTCAACGCCTTCTGACGCTTCTGATCACTAGGTGATGTACGTCACTCCCCACTCCTGTCAGGAATCGGCGGGCTGCCCGGTTCAAGGGGCGAGTCCCGCTGGAGAGCCTCAGCGGCCGGAGACAGACAAGGGAGCACGTCATGCAGCAGCACGCCACGCAGCACCGCATCGTCGTCCTGGGCGCCGGATACGCCGGAGCCGTCGCCGCCGGGCGGCTGGCCAGGCGACTGCGCCGCGAGGACGCGGCCATCACCCTCGTCAACGCCGAGCCCCACTTCGTCGAACGGGTCCGGAATCACCAGCTCGCGGTCGGTCAGGACCTCGCGCCCCGGTCCCTCGCCGAGATGTTCGCGGACACCGGGGTCGACCTGCGGATCGCCACGGTCACCGGTGTGGACGTCGACCGGAAGACCGTCGCCGTCACCGACCCGGACGGCCGCGGAGAACTGACGTACGACACCCTCGTCTACGCCCTCGGCAGCGCCTGGAACCACCAGGACGTGCCCGGTGCCGCGGAGTACGCCCACGAGATCGCAGGGCGTCCGGGAGCGCTCCGGCTGCGCGAACGCCTGGCCGGTCTCGAGGCCGGCCGGTCCGTGGTGGTGGTCGGCGGCGGGCTCACCGGCCTGGAGGCCGCGTCCGAGATCGCCGAGGCCCGCCCGGACCTCGACGTGTCGCTCACGGCCCGCGGCGGTCTCGGCGACTGGCTCTCCCCCAAGGGCCGCCGCCACCTGCGTAAGGTCTTCGCCGCCCTGGGCATCACGGCGCACGAGAACGCCGCCGTCACGACGGTCGCCGAGGACCACGTCGTCACCGCCGACGGCACGGCCGTCCCGGCCGCGGTCACGGTGTGGACCACCGGATTCGCCGTCCACCCCATGGCGAAGGCCACCACCCTGAACGTGACCGACACGGGCCGGATCGTCGTCGACGGCACCATGCGCTCGGTGTCCCACCCGGACGTGTACGCCGTCGGCGACGCGGCCCTGGCGGCGGGCCCCGGCGACAAGCCCCTGCGGATGTCGTGCGCCTCGGGCGTCCCCAGCGCCTGGCAGGCCGCCGACGCCATCGCGGCCCGCCTGACCGGACAGAAGCTCCCGAACACCGCGCCGCGCTACTTCAACCAGTGCATTTCCCTGGGCCGCAGCCAGGGCCTGATCCAGTACGTCACCGCCGACGACCGTGCGGTGCGCGCGGCCCTGACCGGACGGCTCGCCGCCCTCTACAAGGAAATCGTCTGCAAGTCGGCGGCCTGGGGCGTCGCCAACCCGACTCTCGGCGCCCCGACCCGCCGCCGTCCGGTCGCACCCCGGACCCCGGAGCCGGCGCCGGCCCCGGCGGTGTGAGCGGCCGCCGCCGCGCTCAGCGCACCGGGAACCCGAAGTCGTACCCCTGCTCCTCGAGCCAGGGCAGGACGCGCCGCAGGGCTTCGACGGTCTGGGTGCGGTCGCCTCCCGCGTCGTGGAAGAGGATGGTCGGCCCGTTGGGCAGTTCCCGCTTGACGGTGGCGACGATGGCGTCCGTGCCCGGCCGCTCGAAGTCCTTGGTGTCCACGTTCCAGCCCAGCGGGCGCATGCCCCGGGAGGCGGCCAGCTTGCGGCTGTAGGGGGTGAAGGCACCGCCGGGCGCCCGGTAGTACATCGGCCGTACGCCCCCGGACGCCTTGATGATCATGCGCTCGGCGTCGAGGATCTCCTTGGACTGGTAGGCCTCGGACTTCTTGTCCATGGTGACGTCGTGCGACACCGTGTGGTCGCACAGCCGGTGACCGGCCGCGACGACGTCCTTCACCAGGTCCGGGTGGGCCTGCGCCTGCGTCCCCGTCATGCAGAACGTGGCCTTCACCCCGTACTCGCGCAGCAGGTCGAGCACTTGGGGGGTCCACGTGGGGTCGGGGCCGTCGTCGATGGTGATGTTGACGCCGCGCGCCCCCGCGTCCGAGGCGTGCGCGATGCTGATGTCGACCGGCTTGGTGTCGTTGCCCGGTGTGGCCGACGCGGACGCCTTCGGTGTCGCACCGCCGCCCACGGAGTCGGCCTGCGCGGTCCACACCGAGGCGCCCACGGCGAGCACCGTCACGCTCAGGGCCGCCCCGACCACCTTGCCGTACCAGCCCCGCCCGCCGCCGTGCCGCGCCATGTCCGCCCCGCCTTCGCGTAGTTCCTCGCCGGCCCTCGATCACGTCGGGGACCACATGGCAGGACGAGAGAAGAAGGCAATGGGATGCGTCCGTTACCGATCACGGACAATCCCGGGGGAGTTCGCGGACAACTCACGGAGGCGTGTTACCCGGCGGCTGTGTCCCCCGTACCCCCCGCGTTCCCCGTGTTCAGCTTGGCCACCCTGGTGATGATGGCGTCGGCCACGGGCTCCCCGGGCCAGGGGAAGATGCGGGTGACGGAGTACTGGTGCGCGAGGCCGTGCAGACAGACCCAGAGGGTGACGGCGTCCAGTTGGGGGTCGGCGACCGATGACTGGCCCGCGGCGACACAGTCGGCGAGGGCGTCGGCGAGGACCTGCATGGCCGTCGCGCCGAGCGTGGTGAGTTCCTCCTCCGTCAGGGAGCTGTCGCCCAGGGTGGGCATCCACAGGCCGCCGAACATCGTGCGGTAGCGCCCGGGGTGGTCCTGCGCGTAGCCGAGGTAGGCGCGGCACAGGGCGTACAGCCGCTCCCGCGGGTCGTCCCCGGCCTCCTGTACGGCCGCCCGCAGATGGGCTTCGAGGGCGGCGAACTCCCGTCGTACGACGGCCAGCATGATGGCCGGCTGGTCGGAGAAGTGCGGGTAGATCGAGGGGGCGGCGATGCCGACCTTGCGGGCCACCGACCGCAGGGTGATCGCCCGCTCGTCACCGGTCTCGTCCAGCAGCGCGGCGGCGGCATCGACGATGTCCTCCCGCAGACGGCCGCCTTCACCGCGCCGGTTGCGTACGCGGGTTGTTCGCTTCGGTGCGTCCTGACTCGTCGCGTTGGTCTCTTTCATCCTCGTAACCTTACGCGCAAAAGTTTATCGACGTAAGCCCTTGTCCGTGGTCGACTTACGTGCGTAGCCTTACATACGTAAACACGAGGCCGAGGCGGCGGCGGTACCGCCCCTGTTCGCCGTCCACGGCCTCCGCTCCGCCACGGAAGGAATCGACTCATGTCCATCACCCCCTCCCGCCTCGGCACGCGCCTCGCCGCGGTCACCCTCTCCCTCGCCGCGGCCGGCGGCGCCCTCGCGGTCGTCGCCGCACCCGCCCAGGCCGCCTCCGGCCCGGCGCACACCGGCGTCGGCCGCCACGACGGCGCCGTCGAATGCCGCGGGCGGGGCACCGACCCCGACGCTCTCGTGCGCTACGGGACCGAGATCCTCATCGACGCCCCGCCGAGCACCGTCTTCAAGACCCAGACGGACGTGGAGCGGTGGCCGTCCTGGCAGGACGCCGTACTCACCAGCGACCGCCTCGACCACGGACCCCTGCGCCCGGGCTCCGCCTTCCGGTGGACCACCCCGGTGCCCGCCACCCCCGCGACGCCCGCCACCACCCTGACGGTCACCTCCACCGTGCAGCAGCTCCGGCGCGACCACTGCGTCCGCTGGAGCGGACCGGCGACCGGTGAAGGAATCCACATCGACGAGGGCATCCACGTGTGGACCTTCACCAAGGTCAAGGGGGGCACCCTCGTCCGCACCGAGGAGACCTGGACCGGCGATCAGGCCGAGGCCGACGTCGACCTCTCGACCCAGGCCCTCGGTGCGGGCCTGGAGGTCTGGCTGAAGGACCTCAAGGCCGCGGCCGAGGCCCGCACGGGCTGCTGAGCCGCTCCCGCATCCCCGTCAGTGCCTTACGCCCGTAAGTTTATCTCCGTATCCACTTGTCGGGCTCGATCTTCCATCTGTAGCCTTACGCCCGTAAACACACAGCGGGAACCCGAGGGAGTACGCCATGAGCAGCATCGCCTCCGCGACCGAAGTCGTCCTGCCGGGCAAGGTCGAGCCCGAGGGTCTGGAGCTGCGGACCCACGAGCTGCCGGCCCCGGGCAAGGGCCAGGTCGTCCTGCGGATGGAGGCGACGGGGGTCTCCTTCGCCGAGCAGCAGATGCGCCGGGGCAAGTACTACGACCAGCCGCCGTTTCCCTTCGTGCCCGGCTACGACCTGGTCGGCACCGTCACCGCGGCCGGGGAGCAGGTCGACGCCTCGCTGGCCGGGCGCCGGTTCGCCGCGGTCACCAAGACCGGCGCCTGGGCCAGCCACCTGCTCGTCGACGCCGCCGACCTGGTGCCCGTCCCCGACGGGGTCGACCCGGCCGCCGCCGAGACGGTCATCGTCAACGGCATCACCGCCTGGCAGATGCTCCACCGCACCGCCAAGGTCCGCACCGGCCAGACCGTCGTCGTCCTGGGCGCCAACGGCGGCGTCGGCTCCACCCTCGTCCAGCTCGCCCGGCATGCCGGCGTCACCGTCATCGGCACCGCCTCACCCCGTCACCACGCCACCCTGCGCGAACTCGGCGCCACCCCCGTCGACTACCGCGACCCCGACATGTACGCCCGCATCCGCGAGCTGGCCCCCGAGGGCGTGGACGCGGTCTTCGACCATGTCGGCGGCCCCGCCATCGAGGGCTCCTGGCAACTGCTGCGCCGCGGCGGCACCCTCGTCTCCTACGGCACCGCCGCCACCAAGGACGAGGAGGGCAGCTCCCAGCTCCCCGTCCTCAAACTCTTCGCCCGCCTCAACGCCTGGAACGCCCTGCCCAACGGCAGGAGCGCCCACTTCTACAACTTCTGGGCCGGCAAGCGCCGTTGCCAGACCTCCTGGCAGCGGAGGCTGGCCGAGGACCTCACCCAGGTCCTGCGCCTGGTCGCCGACGGCTCCCTCGTCCCGCAGATCGCCGCGAAGTTCACCCTGACCGACACCGTCGCCGCCCTGCGACTCGCCGAGTCCCGCACCGTGGCGGGCAAGGTCGTCATCGTCCCCGAGACGTGACGGTGTCTGTCCGCCGCCCGGTCAACACACCACCACGACTGAGGAAGAGACCGACTCGATGAACGCACGACACACACTCCTGAAGAGCATGACCGTCGCCGCGATCGCCACGGCGACGACGCTCTGCGCACCGGCTCTCGCGTCGGCGCACGAGGCGGCGTCCGGGCCGCGGCCCGGTACCGGCACTCCGGCCTTCCAGCAATGCCAGGGCGTGACCGTCGACAAGAGCGCGCCCGTCATCGCCCGCGCCGCCGTTCTGATCAAGGCGCCGGTGCGGAAGGTCTGGGACCTGCACACCGGCATCGACGCGTGGGACACCTGGATCCCCGAGATCACGCCGGCGAAGAAGAAGACACCCGGCCCCCTGCGACCGGGCTCGGTCTTCGAGTGGTCCCCCCAGGGCATGCAGGTCACGTCGACGGTCACCAAGGCCGACCGGAACCGGTGCGTCGCCTGGGCCGCGCCCGTGAACGGCATCGACGGCGTGCACCTGTGGACGTTCAAGAAGGTCAGGGGCGGCGTGCTCGTCACCACCGAGGAGTCCTGGGCGGGCGCCTCCGTCGAGGCCGACATCCCCGGCAACCAGGCCGCCCTCGAGTCCGGCCTGGTCGACTGGGTGAACCGGCTCAAGGACACGGCCGAGACGAACACCGACTGCGGCGCCCCGGTTCTCAGTCGGTCCAGATGACCGGGCTGTCGCTGTACGCGTCGCCCTCGTCGAACGAGGCGGCGGTGACGGGCGAGGTCTTCGTGGCGCTGAGCGAGCAGGTCTCGTACGACGCGCCCTTGGCGGTGAACTCGCGGGGCGCGGTCTCGCTGTCGCACTTGCCCGGGAGACCGCCGATCAGGATGACGCCGGTGCGCAGCACCGCCACCATCCCCGCCGGCTCGGCCTGCTGGCCGCTGAAGTCGCCGAGCGCCGGAGGCAGCAGCCGGGCGTTGTTGGCGTTCCGGGCCTCCGGCTCCCCGGCAGCACGCGCCGTAACCGAAGCGGGCGCCGACGCGGGCTCTGATGCGGGCGCTGACGCGGGCTCCACGGCGGGCTCCACGGTGGCCTCCGACACGGGATCCACCGCGGGCTCTACGCCGGGCTCCACGCCGGGCTGCATGCCAGGCTCCACGCCGGGCTCCGACGCGGGATCCTCGCCGAGGATGGTCCGGTGCAGGTCCCGTAGCTTCTGCCCGGGTTCGAGCCCGGTCTCCTCGGCCAGGACGTCACGTACCTGCAGATAGGCCCGCAGGGCGTCCGCCCGCCGACCGCAGCGGTACAGCGCGAGCATGAGCCGGGCCCACATCCGCTCGCGGAACGGGTGCTCCATCGTCAGCGCGGTCAGAGCTCGCCGAGCAGCCCGTTGTGCCGACCGAGCCAGAGGTCGACGTCGATCCGGTCCTCGAGCAGACCGAGCCGCAACTCGTCGAGTCGAGCGGCCTCCGAGGCCAGCGCCGGGACATAGGTGATCCCGGCGAACGCGGGCCCCCGCCACAGGCCCAGGGCCTCGTCGAAGAGCCGGCGCGACCGGCCCGGATCACCGGCCGCCGAGGCTCGGGCCCGGTCCGCCAGATCCTCGAACCGCGCCGCGTCCAGTTCGCCGGGGCCGGCACGCAGCAGATAGCCCTGGTCCTGCCTGATGACCCGCTCCGGATCCCCAGGCGCTGTCGGAGCCGGTGGACGTAGGTCTGCACGTTCTTGGCGGCGCTCTTCGGCGGCGCCCCGCCCCAGAGCGCCTCCGCCAGCGCGTCGTCGGAAACCGGCCGACCCGGCCGGTGCAGCAGCACCGCCAGGAGCACCCGCACCTTCGGCGTGCCCAGTTCGAGCGGTACGCCGACCCGCCACACGGTCAGCGGGCCCAGTACTCCGAAGTCCACAGCCGCCCCCGTCTTTCGACGGCAACTGTATCGGCCACCGCCTCGTCACCGACTTCTTGTGCTGGGAGGGAGCCGGGTGTCACCGTGCAGCGTGACAGGAGAGGCATGCGACGGCCAGATGAACCGCACGACGCCCGGATTGCGGGCGAGCACGAGTTCGACACCTTCTATGCCGCGAGCGTCGGCCGCCTCATCGGCCAGCTCTACGCGATGACGGGCGACCTCGCCGAGGCCCAGGACGTGGTCCAGGAGGCCTTCGCACGGGCCTGGGAACGCCGGGCCGAACTGGACCTGGACGGCGGCGCCCCGGAGGCCTGGGTGCGCACGGTGGCATGGCGGCTGGCGGTCAGCCGGTGGCGCCGGGTGCGCACCGCGCTGGCCTTCGCCCGACGGCAGGGCCCGCCGGCCGCGGTACCGCCACCGGAGCCCCACCACGTGCTGCTGGTTCAGGCACTGCGGCAGATCCCCGAGGCCCAACGACGGGCCGTGGTGCTGCACCACCTGTGTGACCTGACGGTCGAACAGGTGGCCGCCGAGGCCGACTGCCCCGTCGGTACGGTCAAGGCACAACTGAGCCGGGGCCGGGCCGCGCTGGCACGGCTGCTGGCCGACACCGAGCTGGATCCGCGGACGACCCCTCTGCCGGAGGTGCGTCATGGCTGACGAAACCGGGCTGAAGGACCACCTGGTCGACCTCGCCGAGTCGGGCCGGCGGCACGCGGCGCCGCCGGCCGCGGAACGGATCCGGGCACGCGGTGAACAGCGCCGGCGCCGCAGGCGGGCCGTTCTGGCCTCCGGCGGCACGCTGCTGGCCGCCGCCGTGGCCGTGGGCGGTCTGACGCTGACCCGTCCCCACCGGGACCCCGAGCCGCCCGCCGTCGTCCCGACGCCGACCGCTTCGCGGTTCGTGCCGCCGACGCCCGCTCCGGGTGAGGAGTACACCAGTGAACTGGGCTATGTGTACGGCGCGGTGGCACAGGGAGACACGGTGCGGGTCACCGTCGAGCAACTCCGCAGCGTACGGGGAACCGCGGCACCCGCGGGTGTGGTGCACACGCTGACCCTGCCGAGGGGGACGCCGGTCGAGGCACGGCGACTGGCCGGCGGGACCCCCGCGGACGTGCGGCTGGGCAAGCTGGTGGACCAACTGGCCGCAGGCCCGCGGTGGGCGTTCGCGATCGACTACGACAGCGAGGGCCGGGTGCACTCGCTGCGGGAGGCGTACTGGCTCGCCGAGTGAGTCCGCCCGGGAGGAAAAGAATCGGATCGGGATGCAACCCGAAGGGTGGGCCGGCGCGTAGAGATCACGTATCCAGAACGCACCTGATCCTTGGGGGGACCATGACCAAGCACACCTCACACACCTCACACACCTCACACCACTCACACCACTCACGCGGCCGGACCGCCGTCAGCAGCCTCCCCGCCTCGGCTCTCGCCGTCGCCCTCGGCCTCGTGGCCCTGACCGGGTGCAGCGGTGAGAGCGACGGGCAGCCGGACGCCGCCGCACCCGTGACATCGGCGACGCCCTCCGCGTCGGCCGGCAAGACGGCCCCGACCACCGCGCCGGGCGGCGCCGCGGACCCGGTCGACACGTCGTCGTCGACCAGCGCGGCCCCCTGGGCAGGCACCAAGCAGTTCGTGCAGATCGACGACGCCCGGACCGGCGACGACGGGACGTACCTGTCGGTGCGGCCCGCCCAGAAGAAGCCCCACCCCCAATTCGAGGCATGGGTGATCGTCCCGGGCGAGGGGCCCTACACGGAGGTGCGCATGGCCGAGGACGCCAAGGTGCTGCTGTCGGTCCCACTCGGCGACGGGAAGCACGCCGCGTCGTACTCCCAGGCCGAGTTCGTCAGCCGGCTGACGGCCCAGTCATCCTCGGCCCGCCCCCTCGTCGGCTACGACCTGAGCTTCGACGGCAAGGGGCGGGTCACCAGGCTCCAGTCCCTGTACACGTCCTGACCACGCAGCCCAAGCCCTCATTTTGGTGGAGCGGGTGGCGAGAATCGATTCTCGGCTCACTTGCCGGCCTCTGGGCCGTACCACTGGAGTGCCTGGCCGGTAATGGCGGCGATGCAGTCGAAGTCCCGGTCACGGTGTAGAAGGGTCAGCCCCTGCAACTCGGCCGTGGCGGCCACCACGAGGTCGACGGGCCCGGCGCTGCGGTGTTGCCCGCGTTGGGTGAGGGTCTCCTGGACCTGCCAGGCCCGGTCGTACGCGCGGTCGTCGACCGGTACCCGGCCGAAGAGCAGGCGCAGGTCATCGATGCCTTGTGCACGGTCGGTTGCGGAACGTGCGCTGTAGAAGAACTCCAGCTCGGTGATGGGGCAGGTGGCGATGAGTCCGGCAGACGCCGCCTGGTCCCATCCGTACTGCTCGGCGTCGCCGCGCAGTAGACGGGCCAGCGCGCTGGTGTCGATCAGGAACTGTGCTGCGTTCACCGACGGTAGTTCCCCTTGTCCTCCAGAAGATCGAGATCGAAGGCGCCCTCGGCCGTCGACGCCCGCAGACGGGTGAGGGCCAAGGCCCGCCGCCGGTTCTCCAGCACCTCGCGCAGGGCGGTGTTCACCGTCTCCTTCTTGGTGCTGGTGCCGAGGGCTTGGGCCACGTCCGCGACTAGCTGGTCGTCGAGGTCGATCACAGTCCTGCTCATCGAGAACATCTCCTTGGATATAAACGCTGCTATCGATTATATCTCTATCGATGCTCGCGATGGAGTGCGAATGCGCGCGTTCGGTGCGGATGACGTGCGTGGTTTCGCTGAGGAGCCCTGCTGCGGTGGCGCGGACCGCATCCCTGCCGGCCCGTGCCTGACCGGTCTTGTGGGACGCCGTGGGCGCGTCGCTCGATGAGGTCGTCGACATCCTCGCCCGAGGGCCGCGCTGGACTGCCCGGCCGTCGGCACGCAAGACTGCTCCACCAGGGCCTCCTGCTGCTCGGTGATTCGACACCAACGAGCTGTTCAGGAGGCCCTGTCCGTATGCACGCAGCACCCCGCTACCACCCGATCGGGACTCCCGTTCGGCGCGCATCCCTCAAGATCGAAAAGACAACAGCTTCTCACGTGTTCACGGGGCGTCCCGGCGCCGACGCACACGCTGTTGCCCCTCCGTTCTCTCGCCTGGCTCGCTGGTATCCGTGCGCCAGGTACTGCCCCCAGTGGGCGCGGGCGTCGGGGCAGACGCGGTCCAGGGCGACGAGTGCGGCCGTGATCGTGGAGCAGAGTTCGTCGGCGACCTCTGTCGGTTCGGCGTTGGTGACGCCGTTGGTGCCCCAGCCGCGTGAGCGACGGTACTTCTCGATGCTCTCGTTGGCCTCCTCGGATCCCTTGGCCAGGAGCAGAATCGTCTCGATGTCCGCGTCGCCGGCCTGGAGGCGCCGCTCGTCGCGTCCGCGGAGTTCTCGGATCTGGTCGAACAGGTCGGGTGTCGGCTGGGGCATGTACGTCTCCCGTCTTCGGTGTCGGCCCGCCCGGGCGGGGTCAGGCCCTGGGGTGCTGTACGGGGCGGCCGAGCTGGTGGACGGTCCAGCCGGCCGCGGTCCAGGCGTCGGTGTCGACAGCCGTCCGTACGTCGACGAGGACCTGGCGGCGCACCCGCTCGACGCGGCGGCCGGCAAGGCGGTGTCCTTGGTGAACTGGGGCCATTCGGTGGCCAGGACCACGACGTCCGCGTCCCGCAGGGCGGTGTCGATGTTGTCGGCGTAGGTGTACTCCGGGTGCAGGCGGCGTGCCGCGGGCACGGACTCGGGGTCGTGGATCACGGTCCGCGCGGCGGCCGAGTGCAGTAGCCCGGCCAGACGGAGGGCGGGGGAATTGCGGACGTCGCTGGTGCCGGCCTTGAAAGAGGCGCCGAGGACGGCGATGGTCGCCGTGTCGAGAGGCTTGCCGTGCGCGCGCTCGACCAGGTCGCGGGCGGCGTCCAGGCGGGCGTGGTTGATGTTCTCGACCGCCGTGAGGAGCCCGGCCGCGCCGGTCGCCCCGAGTTCTCCGACGCGGTGGGCGAAGGCGCCGAGGTCCTTGGGCAGACAGCCACCGCCGAAGCCGACGCCCGGACGCATGCCTGCGTGGCCGATACGTGGGTCGATTCCGATGCCGTGTGCCACGGTGGCGACGTCGGCGCCGGTGATCTCGCAGACTTCGGCCATGGCGTTGATGTAGCTGATCTTCGTGGCCAGGTAGGCGTTCGCCGCGCTCTTGAGGACTTCGGCGGTCGCCGGGTCGGTGATGACGAGTTCGGCGGTGCCGCGGGCGAGGATCGGTGCGTACACGTCCCGTACGGCCTTCTCCGCCTGCGCGGAGGTCAGGCCCGCGACGATGCGGTCCGGGTACAGGGAGTCCTCGACGGCATGGCCCTCGCGCAGGAACTCGGGGTTCCACACGAGATCGACCCCGTCGGCACCGGCGTGCTCGGTGATGATCTCCCGCAGCCGGGCGACGGTACCGACCGTGACCGTGGACTTGCCGACGACGGTGGCCGGCCGTTTGAGCAGTGGGGCCAGGGAGCGTACCGCTCCGACGACCTGGCCGACGTCGTAGCCGCGGCCGTCGGTGCGCAGCGGGGTACCGACGGCGATGAAGTGCAGGTCGGCCCAGTCGGCGGCCTCGTGGAGGCTGGTGGTGAAGCGCAGCCTGCCGGTGGAGACGTGCTTGTCGAGGAGTTCGTCCAGGTCCTTCTCGTAGAAGGCGCCGCGGCCGGTCTGGAGGATCTTGCAGGTCTCGGGGTTGAGTTCGACCCCGATGACCTCGTGACCGAGTTCGGCCATCGCGGCGGCGTGCGGGGCTCCGAGATGCCCGCATCCGATCACTGAAATGCGCATTGCTGTCCTTGCCGTGGTGGGGGTGCCGTGGGGCGCGCTGCCGGTGCGCCCCACGAAGCTATCGGCCCTGAAGGGGACGGAGTTGAGCCTTGGTCACGAGCTTGGGCAGAGGGTGACGCCGAGCAGCTCGCACAGGCGCTGAAGGGCGGGGACGGCTTCCGCACGGACGACGGTGTCGCCTTCGCGTGCTCCCTCGATCGGGTACTCCTTGAACGTTCCGTGCTCCGTCAGGCCCTCCGGGTCGACGAAGAAGATCCGCATGCCCTTCTCCCGCGCGCGCCGCTGGACCTCGCGCCGGTCGGCGTGCAGTCCGACGACCAGGAGCGCCTTCGCCTCGTCGAGGAGAGGCACGGGCGGGACCTTCTGGTCGTAGCGGCGGACGAACACCTCCGGCAGGCCCGCACGCGCGGCCAGGACGTCGAAGTTGTGCGTGATGACCGGACCGACCATGTGCCCGGCGTCGTGCAATGCCTTGAGCGCGTGGTGGGCAGGGGTGGGCTGGGCGGTGAAGCACGCGGCGAACATCCGCGTGAGGGACTCCGCCTTGCCCGTGGCGTCGAGGAGCACCTCCTGCACGAGGGTGTCGGCCTGCGGGCCGAGGGTGAAGGCGTGGGACTGCGTGAGGGTGTTGTCCTTGCGCGCGGTGACCCGGTAGGCCTCGTGCAGGTAGTGCAGGGGCGGGATGCCGGCCTCGATCGACGTGCCGCAGCCGACCTCGACCTGGAAGGGCAGGCAGTCGAGGAGGCCGGACAGGTCGTCGGCGTAGGACGGATGGCCTCGTTGTTCCTTGATCCTGATGCCGCCCGCGAGGACGGTCCACGGGAGGTTGCGCAGGCTCCTGGAGGGGTCGCGGTAACCCTCGGAGGAAATGAGGACGTCCAGTGAGCGGAAGCCGTCGGGCGTGTCCCGGTCGGCGCGCTCGTCCTGGGGGTGATCGTCGAAGTCGTGCAGGGTCACCACTAGGTCGCCGCGGTGCCAGCCGCCCGTCTTCTGCTTCCAGCGGCCTTCGGCGAGCCACCCGCGCAGGTGCTTGCCGTAGGCGCTGATCTCCTCGGCCGGAGCGGTGTGGGAGACGTAGAGGTACAGCTCCGACAGCACCAGGCGCGGCACGGGGAAGGTGTAGTCGAGGCCGTAGTCGTAGCGGTAGTGGACGATGCGCCGGCGGCCGTCGGCGTCCGCGGTCCATCCGGACTGTTCGGCGTTGGCGGGGTCCTGAGTGCGGCGCCAGATCCCTTCCTCGACGCTGCGGGGGCGTTCGTGGCCGTCGCCGGCGAAGTGTTTGTTCCAGGTCTTCACCTGCGCGTCGGACATCTGCTCGATGACGGGATGGGGCAGGTACATGGAAGGTTCTCCTTCACGAAATCGGGGTGAAGCGGAAATGCGAGGGGCGAAGGTTCAGCCCGTCGAGTCGATCGCGCGGCTGCTGTGCTGCGGCACTCCTTCGAGCAGTTCCTCCGCTCCCCCGTCGTGGGCGGCGCGCAGGCACTGCTCGATGCGCAGAAGTTCGTGGTCCACGGCCAGCGAGGAGACGTCCACGGGCGTTACCCAGCGGAGTTCCACGTAGCCGCGCTCGGCCGTCGGTGTCAGTTCCGTCGCCGGGTCGACGCGCACCAGGTAGAGGAAGTTGATTCCCTCGGCGTAGTGGCCCGGCCTGGCGGGGGCGTGGTCGACGCCGAGGAACGCGTTCGGGGTGAGGCGGGCGTTGCCGAGTTTCTCTTCCAGGCAGCGGGTCAAGCCCGTCCACGGTCGTTCGTCGGGGGCCACCGCGCCCCCGGGGAGCCCCCACTGTGAGATCGGGCTCCAGTAGGAGCGGCGGATCAGCGCGATCTCGTCGCCGCGCTGGAGCAGAGCGAGGGAGCCGAGTCGGCGCGGCGGCGGGTTGCGAAACCAGTCGGGTGCCTGTTCGGGCATCTGTGCCTCCTTCGAGCAGGGGCCTGGCAGGAGTCGACCACCGGTTGGACCGCGGCGGTGATCGGCTGCCGCGGCGCGCACGCGGTGTGCAGGTCACGCACACGTCGTTTGGCGGGGCTCTGCCGGGCCCGAAGCCGCCCTGTCTGCGGAGTGGTTGGGTGACGGCGGCGGGGAGGTCTGAAGGGCGATGCCCAAGGGGGCCGCGAGGGCGGCATGAGGTGCCGGCTCGGGTCGGAGCTGTGCCACGGCCTCGCGGAGCGGCCCTGTGGGGACGAGCCGGTCGCTCGCGGAGGGCCGGAGCCAGTACGGGCCCGGCGGCGCGGTGCGGTTCAGGGACCGCAACGTGATCGTGTGCGGAGCGCCGAGGCACACGGCGTGAGAGTGCGGCTCCCAGCGGTCGGCCGACCCGGGCGGGACCAGCCAGTACAGCCACCCGTACTTGGGGTCCGCGATCAAGGGACCGCATCCGTCCTGGACCTCGTCCATGAGCGCGACGGCGGCACGCGCCTGGGCACCGGAGCCGGTGATGACGGCGTCGAAGAGATTCCCGCCGAGACGTACGGCTGTGTCGCACCGTGCTTCGACGGCCAGGAGGGCGCGGATCATCTGGGCGAGACCGGACATGTCGGCGGCCGGCTCGTGGGCCGGGCCGGCGGAGTCGGCCAAGTGCTGCACCATGCGCGCGCCGGTCGGCATCGCCGCGCCCTGGACGGTCACAGTTCCACCGGCCCGGGTCGCATCACGGCGCGGACGGTCTTGCCGCCGAGCTTGGCGTTGAGGAACCAGGTGATCTCGGCACCGTGTTGGGTGGCGTTCCAGAGCCCGCGCCCGAGTTCTCCGGCGATGGCCTTGCCGAACTCGGGGAAGCTGGGATTCGGGTCTGTGACGTCGATGAGAAGTTCGTGGGCCTCGGTGACACCGAGGCCGGCGTCCAGGCGCTTCACGCCCTCCACGGGGGTGAGGCCGTGCCGTACGGCGTTGTCGACGAGGCAGTGGATGACGTCGATCGCGGCGTGCTGGTTGCCGGGCCAGCCCAGCATCGTGAGCAGTGTCCGGGATTTCACGCGGGCTGCGTTCACGGCGCTGGGGTCGGCCGGGAGATCAAGGGGAAGCTCCCGCAGGACCGGCGCGGTCGTCGCGGCGGGTTTCATCTCGGTGGGTCCTTCGGGCAGGGAGAATTCGCACCAGGTTGTGGTGCCGTCGTCGCTGACGCCCCACGAGTCGGACATGGCCTCGACGAGGAAGAGGCCACGCCCGCTCTCGTCGGTGGCGGCTGGATGGTTCAGCTCCGGCCGGGCGGGGGAGCCGTCGTTCACTTCGATCACGCACCGGGCGTCCCGGAGGTAGATGCGGACGCTGATGTCGTCGCCCTGGCTGTGACGGAGCGCGTTGGTGGACAGTTCGGTCACCATGAGTTCCGCGACCTCACACAGACCGGGGCAGCCCCAGTGCAGGAGTGAGGCCCGGACGATGCGGCGCAGTCGGCCGGGCCAGCGGGCGTCGGCTTCCGTGAGCGTGCTCGGTGCAGAGGCAGGACCACGCCGGATCGAGACCTCGTGGCCAGCGCCTACGGGAGAACGTCTGATGCTCGTCCGCGTCTGCGCCGCAGTCGATTGCATGCCAGTCCTCCGAATCTTGGCGGGCGTACGCAGATGAGGGCAGCGCAAGAAAGCCGAACGCTGATCACTCCGCGTTGTGACTCAACTACGGTGCACTGTGCGAAAGTTACATCGCAACGGATACGTCAACGAATATTCTTCGGAACCGAAAATGGCACATGCCACCGCTCGCGCATGGGCTACTTGGGCGAGCGAATGGCATGTCAGACTGCGCGCAACGCCGGCTTCGGCACGCGCATGAGACGGGAAGGCGGACGCATGGCACAGAAGCCCAGACCGACGGTGCGACGCATCGAGCTGGGATACGAACTGCGTCAACTCCGCGAGCGGGCCGACATGACGCTGGAGCAGGTCGTCGAGTCCGGCGCTGTGAACGGCCTGTACTTCGCGAAGCTGCAGCGCGTGGAGACCGGACTCCAGGACCTTCGCTCCGCCGCAGATCTCCGAGCGCTGCTGGAGCTGTATGACGTCACCGACGACCGAGACGTCGAGCAGCTCCTCTCGATCCAGCGCGAGGCCGCGAGTCAGGACTGGTGGACGCCCTACCGCTCGACGATGCCCTCGGGCATGCCGCGGTTCGTAGGAGTCGAGTCGGCGGCGCGAGAGACCTGGGCATTCCACCCCAGCCTGGTCCTCGGCCTCCTGCAGACCGAGGCGTATGCCCGCACCCTCTACCAACTGGCGCAGCCCATCGAGGAGACCACGACCGAGTTCATCAGCAGGAACGTCCAACTGCGCATGCGCCGGAAGGAGGCACTCACGCAGTCGGAGGGTCCCTTCACCTTGCGCGCTGTGCTGTGGGAGCCGGCCCTGCGGAATCTCATCGGCGACGTGGACGTGATGGTCGAGCAGTTCGACGAGATCATCAAGGTGGCCGGCCTCTCCAACGTGACGATTCAGGTCCTGCCGCTCCTGCCGCCGAAGGTCCGCGGCTACCTTCCCTCCCACGATTTCAGCGTGTTGCACCTGGGGGACGGCCTACCGACATCCGTACAGGTCGACAACGCCTGGAGTGCTACGTCGGTCAGTGACAAGCCTCGCGAAGTCGGCCGCTTCACGAGGAAGTTCAATGCCATAACGGCTTCGGCCCTGCCGCCGGAGGACACCCCGGCTTTCCTTGAGAGCCTGAAACGAGAGATCACCGCATGAACCAGAAGCGCACCCACACGGCACCCGAACTGACCCTTGCCGGCGCGGTATGGCGCAAGTCGTCGTACTCCGACGGCGCCGGCAACAACTGTGTCGAAGCGGCCACCTTCCCGTCCCTGATCGGCGTTCGCGACTCGAAGAACCCCCAGGGGGCCGCGCTCGTCTTCCCGCGATCCTCGTGGTCCGCCTTCGTGACCGCCGCCGGCTCCGACGTGTTCCAGGCTGACGGACGCGTCTGACCTGACTCCCTCGCATGAGCGCGCCGGTCCCCTCGGACACGTTGAGGGGGCCGGTCTCGGTTCCCCCGCCCGTCACGGACCGTACGGGTGAAGGCGCCCAGCACGGCGTGAGCTGGGTCCGACGTCTGCGTTCGGCGACCGGGCGCCCTGTGCAGATCCTGCATGCGCCGTCGACCTGCCGCCATGTCCGCCCGTACGGTGGGGGACCCGGTTCTCTGGTTGGGCGGGGAGGGCTGCTGATGCTCGTCGTCGGGTCAGGTGTCTGGACCTCGTCGGAGGCGTGCACTCTTGTAGCGCAACGCAGCCCCGGTGGCCTCATCCGTCTGGGCCGCCGGCTTCGCGGCTGGAGGCAAGCCGATCTCGGCTCACGAATCGGCTGCTCCGCCTCCACCGTCTCCCGGTTGGAAGGCACGAAGCGCGTCACCGACATGGACCTCCTCCTCGCGGCCGCGGCGGCCGTTGGCCTGCCGACGCCCTTACTGGCGGCGGCCTGCGGTTTCGCCACCGCCGCGGTGTCCGCCCCCACTACAGTGGCGAACGACACTCAGCGTGACGCCGAGGAGGACTCCATGCGCCGCCGCACTCTGCTTGCCGCCGCGGGAACGGCCGTGCCCGCCTCGCTGCTCCTGGGCCTCGACGACGCACTGGCCGGCACTCCCAGGCCCTCCGGCAGCGTCGCTCCTCTCGACGCTCGTCTGGCTCGTGCGCGCAGTTGGTTCGACGACGGCCGTCACACCACCCTGCTTCGGGAGCTGCCCGGGCTCTTGGGCGACGCCCACCACGCCACCCGGTCCAGGGCCGATCTCGACCACGCCCGGCTGTCCGCCTGCTACACCCTCGCCTCTCAGGTCCTGGTGAAGATCGGACGCCACGACCGCGCGCGGATCACCGCCGACCGGGCCATGACCTACGCGTCCGTGTCCGGCTCCCCGCTGGCCGCCGCGGCAGCGGCCCGGGAACTCGCCATCGTCCTCAGGCACCAGGACCAGCCGGCTGCGGCGCAACGCCTCATCCGATCTGCGGCTTCGGACATCGAGGTCACCGGGCTGGTCAGCGACGCCCAGGCCGCGGCCTACGCACAGATGCTCTGCACGACGTCGTACACCGCGGCGCGCGCCGGTGACCGCGGGCAGGCGCTGGCGATGATCGGTGAGGCCCGACGTGCGGCACGGCGCCTGCCCGCGGCTCCGCCCGCCGGCCGCCTGTTCCGCATCTCCCCGGCCGCTGTGGACCTCTACGCCGTGGGCGTCCACTGGGCCTTGGGCGACGCCGGCGCGGCGCTGGAGGCCGGACGTGGGTTGCGTGCGGACCTCTTCACCACCCCGGAACGCAAGAGCCGAATGCACACCGACCTGGCCCGAGCCTGGTGGCAGTGGGGCAAGCCCGAGCAGACCGCCCAGGAACTGCTCGCCGCGACGCGGGTGAGCCCCGGCGAGGTACGTGACCGTCCGGCGATCCGGACCATCGTCGGCGACCTGTCCTCTCGCCACTCCCGTACGCCGGGGGTGCGCGAGCTGGCTCTCGCCGTGGCGCACTGATCAGACGAAAGCTCGGGCCTGGTCAAGGTTGATCGCGGCCTCCGTCCACGGGCACATCCGCAGACGGGGCACCATGTGCGCGGGGAACCAGTGGAGCATCACGCCCTCGGTGAGAGGCAGAGCCGCGGCGTCCCCGTTCCAACGACCGCGGAACACCTGAATGCGACCCTTGACCACTCCGTCCGGCCCGACGCTGTCGACCACCGTGAGCCGCCGCAGACCAGGGATGTCGAGCCCGGTCTCCTCCATCAGCTCCCGTCCCAACGCGCCCTCAAGGCTCTCGCCGGCCTTCCGGTTGCCGCCGGGGACCGACCAGACGCCGGGGTCGCAGATGCCTGGGATGTTGTCCCGCAGGTGAAGCAGGTACTCACGCCGGTCGTTCACCAGCAGTGCCGCTGTTCCTCTGACCTGATCATCTTTCATACCCGCAGGATGGCCCTCCGGGCACCACGGTGGGCACATCTGCGCCGCGTTCGCTCGGGTGACTCCCGCCACTTACGGGCGCATCGCCGCGCTGCCTGGGGGTCGCGGCTGAGTCGTGGTCACGGCCCGGCAGGGCCGGCGAGATCTCGCCATGGGCTCGCCCAGCAGTGCGTGTCACGAGCGTCGTCTTGGGTGGTTCGGGTGAAGAGGTCGGAAAGCTGGGGAGGGGGTGGGCGTATGCCGGGTGCCTGTCGCTGTGGGAGTCCGGGCGGGCAGTGTCCCGCCGCAGGGTTCAGGGTGTCGGGTGAGGCGCTGGATGCGCCAGGTCAGGGCCCGTGCCGGGGATCGGGCGTCGTCAAGTGTTCGCCGGTCGGCTGCCTCTTTCAGGAGTGTGACTGGTTTCAATGACCTCGTCTTCGGCCTCGTCGTCACCACGCAGGAGGGTGAGGGGCGACAGCGCATCGGCAAGACAGACCGGTCCCACCTGTCCGTCGTCCAGTGAGTCGTCGAGGACGTCAGCCTCGCTCTGGTGATGTGGTTCGGCACTGACACGTCACTGCTGTAGCGGCTGTTCGGCATCAGCCTCCGCGACGGGATGTTCAGCAGAACCTCGAGCGTCGGTCTCGACCTGGCCGCCGGTGACCGCCCCTTTTTGAACTGAAGCTTTGCGGGAGCGACTTCGCACCATGAGCTACGGGAGTGACGCGGGTCACATGAAAGGCGTCTCGGCATGCGGGACGTCCGGGTGGCAAGTGGGTCGCAGGCGCAGGTTGGGGCTCAGTCGAGAGGTGCTGGCCTGTAGTTAGGGCACGCCGAGGGCATATCGCCCCCTGATTGGTCTAGACAACAACTAAAGGCCCAAGTCGATGACCTGGGCCTTCTTTATGGAGCGGGTGACGAGAATCGAACTCGCACTCTCAGCTTGGGAAGCTGATGTTCTACCACTAAACTACACCCGCGTAAGACGCCGACCGCAGTCGGTGCCTGGACGCTCACTCACTCTACCCCATGCCCGGTCCCCGGCGTTCGCGCCGTGGGGCCGGTGGTCGTTTCCGGGTGGCGGGACGCGGCTGCGGAGGGGTGGAGTCGGGGCGTACGGTGTGGGCGTTGGAGAGGGTGTGCGTGAGGGCGGAGTGCCGCCTGGAGAGTCGTCTCTTTCATCCCGTACTGTGGCTTTTGTCGTCAGGGTAGTAAGCCAGACGAGCCTCTTGGGGAAGGGACTTGAAGGACTTGATGGAGCGCACCGTCGTCCGCTGTGCCGATGGGCACGTGTTCACCGCCGCCTCGTTCCCGATGCAGCAGGCCGAGCGACTCGGCCCCGGTCGGCTCGTCCGATGTCCGCGCTGTGCGCGGCTGCGGAGTGCCGTGCCGGTGAGCCTGCAGAAGCGGTAGCGGGCGGCCGACGTCGGCAACGGTCGGCACGGGTCGGCACGGGTCGGCCTTCCGGCAAGGGAGACCAGTAGGACAGGGCGCGCGGTGCGGTGGCGGTTGTCGCTGCTCCGCGCGCCCTGCGTATCCTCGGTGGGTGCTTCTCTCAGACAAGGACATCCGGGCCGAGATCGACGCCGGACGGGTCCGCATCGAGCCCTTCGACGACTCCATGGTGCAGCCGTCGAGCATCGACGTGCGCCTCGACCGCTACTTCCGGGTGTTCGAGAATCACCGGTACCCGCACATCGACCCCTCCGTCGAGCAGGTGGACCTGACCCGGCTGGTGGAGCCGGACGGGGACGAGCCGTTCATCCTGCATCCCGGCGAGTTCGTGCTGGCCAGTACGTACGAGGTCGTCTCGCTGCCCGACGATCTCGCCTCGCGGCTGGAGGGGAAGAGTTCGCTCGGGCGGCTCGGCCTCGTCACGCACTCCACCGCCGGGTTCATCGACCCGGGCTTCTCCGGGCATGTGACGCTGGAGCTGAGCAACCTCGCGACCCTGCCCATCAAGCTGTGGCCGGGGATGAAGATCGGGCAGCTCTGCCTGTTCCGGCTCACCTCGCCGGCCGAGCACCCGTACGGGAGCGAGCGGTACGGGTCGCGGTACCAGGGGCAGCGGGGTCCGACGGCCTCGCGCTCCTTCCTCAACTTCCATCGGACCCAGGTATGAGCGTCGAGAACGCAGGCAGGACGCGCGCATGAGTGATGTTCGGGAGAACCTGACCTACGAGCGGTTCGGCGTCGCCGTGCGCGAGCTGGCGCAGGCCGTCGCCGACGACGGGTACGAGCCGGACATAGTGCTCTCCATCGCGCGCGGTGGTGTCTTCGTCGCCGGCGGGCTGGCGTACGCGCTCGACTGCAAGAACATCCACCTCGTGAACGTGGAGTTCTACACCGGGGTCGGGACCACGCTCGACATGCCCGTCATGCTCGCGCCCGTGCCGAACGTCATCGACTTCTCCCGCAAGAAGGTCCTCATCACCGACGACGTCGCCGACACCGGCAAGACGCTCAAGCTGGTGCGGGACTTCTGCCTCGACACGGTCGCCGAGGTCCGCAGCGCCGTCATTTACGAGAAGTCGCAGTCGCTGGTGAAGTGCGAGTACGTCTGGAAGCGGACCGATGACTCGGTCTGGATCAATTTCCCCTGGTCCGTCGAGCCTCCCATCGTCAGGAAGCACACCACCGTGCTGGACGCCTAGGCCACGGCCACGGCTTGGGCCGGTCAGCCATTGTCAGGGCGCACGGTGCCCTGTTCGCCGGCTCAGCCGGTGAATTCGTTGGCGCCGAGGGCGAAGTCCCAGTGGCCGACCCCGTTGCCGGCCAGGCCCACCGTGACCACGCCCATTCCCTCCAGCCAGTGCGCCATTCTCAGGCCGCCGACGTCCAGCGGGCGCAGCCCGAGGCTCTCGACGAATGCCGCCACGTCCGCCTTTGCCCGCGCGTTGTCGCCGGCGACGAAGACGTCGGGCCGGCCCTTCTCCAGGACGTTGCGGAAGATGGTGTTGAACGCCTTCACCACGCTGGCGCCGGCCGGGGCCACCTTGGCGACCTCCTGCGCGATCGAGGTCTCCTCGCTGTGGGCCAGCCCGTCGAACGTGGCGTTGAAGGGGTTGCTGATGTCGACGACGACCTTGCCCGCGAGGGCGTCCGCGTACTCGGCGACGACCGGAACGACACCGTCGTACAACAGGGCCGTGATGACGATGTCCCCGGCCGGGACGGCGCCCCACCTGCCCGTCGTCGTGTCGCCGCCCAGGGTCTTGGCCAGGGCGTCGGCCTTGGACTGATCGCGGCCCATGACCTCGACGGTGTTGCCGCCCGCCACCGCGAGTGTGCCGATGGTACGGGCCATGTTCCCCGTACCGATGAGGGTGATGCTGCTCATGAGGTGTGCTCTCTTCCTCTTCGCGAGGTGTCGCTCTGTCTCGTTGCGGGCTGTGTGGTTCAGATGGCGGTGGTGCCGCCGTCGGCGACCAGTTCCAGGCCGTTTACGTAGCTGGAGTCGTCGGAGGCGAGGAACAGGGCGACGCTGGCGATCTCTTCGGGGCGGCCCATCTTTCCGCGGGGGATGAGGGACTCGAATGCGGCCTTGGTCGCCTCGTCGAACAGTTCTTCCTGTTTGGCGGTGCCGACCTGGCCGGGGGTCAGGACGTTGACCCGGATCCTGCGGTCGCGCAGTTCGTTGAGCCAGACGCGGGCCCAGGCCTGCTGGACGGCCTTGCTTCCCGCGTAGAGGCTCCAGCCGGGGAAGGCGCCGAGGGAGGCGTTGGATCCGGTCATGAGGATCGAGCCGTTGTCGTTGATCAGCGGCAGTGCCTTCTGCACGGTGAACAGGGTGCCGCGCGCGTTGAGCGAGAAGGCGCGGTGGAACTGGTCCTCGGTGATCTCGCCGAGGACGGCGGGTTCGCCCATCCCGGCGCTGGCCCACAGCACGTCGATCGAGCCCTTTTCCCGCTTGACGGTGTCGTACAAGCGGTCCAGGTCGTCCAGTTCGGCCGCGTCACCCTGGACGGCGGTGACGTTGCGGCCGATCAGCCTGACGGCGTCGTCCAGGGCTTCCTGCCGCCGCGCCTGGATGAAGACGTGCGCTCCCTCCTCGACGAACAGTTTGGCGCCGGCCAGTGCCAGGCCGGTGGATCCGCCGGTAATCACCGCTACCTTGCCATCGAGCTTTCCCATGATCACTCCGTTGAAATTGACGGGTATCCGAAACGGTTCGGTTTTTATGCACACCAAACTGTGTACTTAACGTACTCGGGGGCCGTTCGGAGTGCAAGCTACGTACACCGATCTGTACCGAGCGGGTCTATACTGGAGGCATGACGGAGTTGGAGAAGGGCCCCCTGGGCCGGCGCCGCGGCAGGGGCGCTCGCGAGCGCATCCTCAGCGCGTCACAGCAACTGTTCCGCGATCAGGGCATCAACCGCACCGGCATGGACCAGCTCTGCGCCGTGGCCCAGGTGTCCAAGCGCACGGCCTACCAGCACTTCGCCGGCAAGGACGAACTCGTCGCCGAATACCTGCGCCGATTCGATCCCGACGTCATGCCCGGAGTGTTCGACCGCACCGACCTCACACCCCGCGAACGACTCCTCGCCGCCTTCGAGATGCCCGCGTCCACGCCCCTGTGCCCCTACATCGCGGCGGCCGTCGAACTCCACGACCCCCAACACCCCGCGTCCCAGTACGCACGCGACTACAAGACCGCCATCGCGGCGCGGCTCACCGAAACCGCCCGCGAAGCCGGCGCCACCAACCCCGAACAACTCGGCGAACAACTGGCGCTGCTCATCGACGGCGCCTCGGCCCGCACCCGAGTCCTCAACAGCGAGTCCTTCCCCGCCGCCGCGGCCATCGCGGCCGTCCTCATCGACAACGCCATCCCCGGGACCGCTCCCGTTCCGGTGGGAGGCCGGTGACGGCCTGACTGTCTGATGGTCTGACGGCCCGATCGCGCCTCGTCGGCCGGAAGACGACGCCGAGTTCGGCGCGGCCGGTGCGGTGGCTTGGATCAAGGAAGAGTTCGGATCCGGGAAGAACTCGGATCCAAGAGAAGGGGCTCCCGGCCGTCGCGGCCGGGAGCCCCTTCTGTTTCTGTCGTGTCTGCGGGGGAGCGGGTCAGAACGTGCCCAGCTTCACGATCGACAGCAGGGCGACGAGCTGGATCGCGGACGCGCCGAGCGCCTTCGGCCAGGGCAGGTCGTGGGAGCGGCTGACCATCAGGGTCAGCAGGGCGCCGGCCGCGACCCAGGTGGCCCAGCCGAGGACCTGGACGAAGGACGCGTCGCCGCCGAGGAACAGGGCGAAGAGCAGGCGGGGCGCGTCCGTGAGGGACATGATCAGCATGGAGAGGCCGACCGTCGGCTGCCAGGCGCCGTCGCCGCCCAACTGGCGGGCCAGGGTGTGGGTGACCACGCCCAGGACGAAGGCGCTCAGCACCATCGCGACCGCCGTGGTCAGGACGATCGGGACCGCGTTCGAGAGGGTGGCGTTGATCGCCTCCTCGCGGGCGCCGTCGAAGCCGAAGACCGCCAGCAGGCCGTAGAGGAACGTCACGATGAGCGCCGGGGCCCACATCGCGTAGTCCCGCATCTGGAGGAAGGTCTGGTTGGGCGCGAGGACGACGCCCCTCAGCAGGTCCTTCCAGTGCAGACGGGGGCCGACCGGCCCGGGCGCGGGGGCGTTACCGGCGCGGTAGGTGTCGCCCTGGTTGTAGGGGTCGTCGACCCTGAACGCCTGGGTGTGGCCCGGGTTGTTGGCCGCGTACGGGTCGTACGGGGCCTGCTGGGGATGTCCGCCGTGCGGGCCGCCCTGGCCGTAGCCGCCGTCGCCGAAGTACTCCGGCTCACCGTGCCCGCCGCCGGGCGCCTGCGGCCACGGGGATCCGCCGGGGCCGGGGCCGGGACCGGGGGCACCACCCCCGTACGGCTGCTGCGGGTACGGGGGCTGAGGCGTCGCGGGACCGCCGTACGACGGTCCCTGGGGCGCCTGCTGTCCGTACGGAGGGCGTTGCGGTCGCGCGTTTGGAGCGCCGTTGTCCCGGCCGCGTCCGATCCTGAATCCAGCCACGCCTTCGAACGTACCTGGTCCCGGAGAGTGAGGTGCGGGGCCCGGCCATTCGGGGCGTCCTTTGCTGCCGAGCTGTGACATCCGTTGCCGAGACCGTAGTCAGGTCTCGGCATCCCGGGCTCTCCGGCCCGGAAGGTCCGTCTCGTCACCAAAGCGTGAGGGCTTCGGCGTGAGTACGGTCTCTCGCTTCCTCCTGCCGCTGGTGCGGCAGGGTTGCGCCACCTGCCCGCCCCGCCTCCGCCTTGCGGCGGGTGCGGATGGCGCGGGTCTTCCGGTCGGCTCCACGAGGCTTCGACACCACCTCGGTGGTGTCCTGGTCTCCGGCCACTCCGGTACCAGTCATGCAGGCTGCCGCGAGGGCGGCGAGGTTGAGTGCGGCGTTGTCGTCCCGGTCGATGACCAGGCTGCAGGCGTCGCACTGGTAGGTCCTCACGTGCAGCGGCAGCTTGGCTTTTACCGCGCCGCACCCGGAACAGGTCTTCGAGGACGGGTACCAGCGGTCCGCGGCCACGAGGCGGGTGGCGTGGCGCCGGCGGGTCTTGTAGTCGAGCTGGCGGCGGATCTCGCCGAACCCGGCGTCGGCGATCCTGCGCGCGAGGCGCCGGTTGCGGAGCATCCCGGCGACGTTCAGGTCTTCGACCACGACGGTGCCGTACTCTGCGGCAACGCTCGTGGTGAGCTTGTGCAGGGCGTCTTCGCGGAGGTTCGCCACCCGGTGGTGCACGCGGTTGCGGGCGGCGTTGGCCTTCTCCCACCGCTTAGACGGCTTGCGTCCGGTGCGGCGGTCGGGGCCCTGGCGGCGGGACACGGTCCGACAGGCGCGGCGCAGCTGCCCCAGGGCCCGGTCGTAGTGTCCGGGGTTCGCGACGGTGCGGATCTCGCCCGTGCTGTCGGCCATCACGGCGAGGGTCTTCACGCCGAGGTCGATGCCGACCGCCACGTCCGGCCGGGCCACGCGTTCGAGGTCGCGCTTGACCTCGGCCTGGAAGGAGACGAGCCAGCGTCCCCGCTCGTGGCGGACGGTCGCGGACAGGATCCGGGCGGTCCCGGCCTGGACGCGGGCGAGGAGTTTCATCGTGGGCTCGTGGGTGCGGAGCGTGCCCAGCCTCGGCAGGGTGACGTGCCTGCCGTCGGCGTCCACGCGGATCGTGCCGGTGGTGAACCGGCAGGCGAGACGTGCCTTCCGCTTCGATTTGAAGCGGGGCGTACCCATGCGCTTGCCGTGCCGCTTGCCCTGCTTGGACTTGGTGTAGTTGTCGAACGCGGCAGCGGCGTTGGCGAGGCCGGTGTTGTACGCCTCCTTGGAGTTCTCCTCCCACCAGGCGGCGAACCTCGGGTCGGTGTGCTTGGCCTCGTTGAACGCCTTGCGCAGTGAGGGCAGCGACCACGGCCGCCACTGGGTCAGCCGCGCCTCGGGGACGCCGTAGGTCTCCTCCGCGCGGCGCTGCCACCACGACGCGGTCACCCAGCCGACAGCCCAGTTGTAGGCGGCACGCGCGGCACCGCAGTGCGAGCGCAACGCGGCCTCCTGGGCGGCGTTCGGGTCCAGGGCGAACCGGAACGCCTGCACCACGAACCCGGGCTGCGGCTGGAACTTCTTCACTCGGCTGCCTCGCCGGTCGCCACGGCCACCGCGCGGGCAGCGCGGTTCTTCGCCGCGCGGCGCCCGTACAGGCCCGCGCACATCGAGGTAAGCACCTCGGTGATGTCCCGCACCAGGTCGTCAGCGGTCTCGGTGGGGTCGAGGACGACCAGGCGCCGCCCGGACGCCGACAGCACGGCCTCCAGGTGCTCGACCCCGAACCGGGCCAGCCGGTCACGGTGCTCGACCACGATCACCGCCGCCTGCGGGTCGGACAGTACCCGGTGCAGCTTGCGGCGCCGGCCGTTCAGTCCCGAGTCGGCCTCGGTGACGACCTCGGCGACGGCCAGGCCCAGCCCGTTCGCGCCGGACACGACCCGGGCCGCCTGCCGCTGAAGGTCGGCCTTCTGGTCGGCGGACGACACGCGGCAGTACGCCACCACACGTCCGGACGGCTGGACGGCGACCTCGTCGACCAGCCACGTACCGGAAGGCGCCTGGCGGACCGGGACGGGCATCTTCCCGTCCTTCACCCATCGCCAGGCGGTCTGGTAGCTCACGCCCTGCCGACGGGCCCACTCCGAAAGCTTCACGAGACCAAACTATGTGAGACACACGACTAGAAATGACTATGAATGACTAGAACATCTGTAGCAGTCTTCGTCCTTACGGGTGGTGCCCGAGGACTCCCTGAGGTCCGACCGGCGGGCTCCGCGCATCCCCCGCTGGTCCCCTACGGGGCCAGGAACTGCGAGGTCGAGAAGGTGACCGCGGCCTCCGCCGTCACCAGCCCCTTCGCCGCGCCCCGGTGGACCTCGACCGTGTCCTTCGTGTCGCCCTGGTACGTCCGCACGACCAGGTCCGCCCGGCCGTCGCCGTCGAAGTCGCCCGCCGTCAGCACCCGCGTCGTCCCCTCGGCGGCGGGCTCCACCGTGACCGCGCCCCGCGTCGTCGGGACCGTTCCGCGGACCGGGAGGACGCGTACGCCGGAGTCGACGGTGACCAGCTCCATCAGACCGTCGCCGTCGAAGTCGGCGGCGTCGAGCTGGGTGCCGGGGGTGTCGAGGGTGCCCCGCCGGGGGGTGGGCAGGTCGAAGCGCAGGGCCGTGCCGTCCGTGTCGCCCACCGCCGCGTCCAGCGCCTTGCCGCGCCCGAAGGCGCCGAGGGCGACGTCGACGCCGGTGGGGAGGGTGACCCCGGTGCGGGTCGGGCCGTCGGGGCCGCCCAGGACGACGGCCGCCTTGCCGGGGCCGGCGGAGGCGCGGACGACCAGGTCGTCGTACCCGTCGCGGTTCACGTCGGCGGCGGGGCCGGTCGGTGCCTCGCCGGGGGAGGGGACGGGCGCGGCGGCCTCGTGCGGTGCGCCCTTGCGGGTGAAGGGGCCGCGCAGATAGCTGAGGCGGCCGGCCGAGGCGTGGACGACGAGATCCTCGGCGCCGTCGCCGTCGAAGTCGCCGCACACCGGTCGCTCGGGCCAGTCGTTGCCGTAGCGGGCCTCGGCGGGGACGGTCAGCGGGACCGCGCGGTCGGCCGGTCCCGACGGGGAGCCGAAGAGGAGCTGGAGGGGGACCGGAGGCCGGCCCCGGCCGTCGTAGGGCGGGTCGGTGGTGACCACCAGGTCGGTGAAGCCGTCGCCGTCGAGGTCGCAGCTCGCCTCGGCGTCGAAGACGGCCGGAAACTGCCCGTCGGTGGGGGCCGCGTACTTCTTCGGGGTGAGCAACTGCCGGGCGCCGGGGACCAGTCCGCGGGACGAGCCGTAGACGATGCCGATGCCGGCGTCGTCCGCGTGGCTCTGCGCCTTGACCAGGTCGTCGAGGACGAGGTCGCGGTGGCCGTCGCCGTTGAAGTCGTCGGCGGCCTCGCTGCCGCTGCCGTGCGGGACGGGGAGCGGGGCGGGGGCCTGGGCGGCGCGTACGGGGGTGGGGGCGGTGTCCTTGGTGGCCTCCGCCGGGCCGTGGCCGCAGGCGGTGAGCAGCAGCAGGCAGCCGAGGGCGGCGGCTGTGCCGGTCAGGGTGCTGTGTCTGGGGCGCACCGTCCACCTCGTCCGTATCAACATCAACCCGCATCACCGACAACGACAACGACCGAGTAATGATGCACGTGTTCGACATACGGCGACACCCCCGGGTTCGCATGGAACCCGGGGGTGTCGGTCGGGAGAGCGGCTACCGCGACGGCGAGAGGGGCTACTTCACCGGCTCCGGCGTCGGCTCGCTCTCCGTCTCCGGCTCGCCGGCCGGGTCGGCCGGGGTCCTGACGGAGTCCAGCAGGAGCTGGGCGACGTCGACGACCTGGATGGACTCCTTGGCCTTGCCATCGTTCTTCTTGCCGTTGACGGAGTCGGTGAGCATCACGAGGCAGAACGGACAGGCCGTCGACACGATGTCGGGGTTGACCGACAGCGCCTCGTCGACGCGCTCGTTGTTGACGCGCTTGCCGATCCGCTCCTCCATCCACATCCGCGCGCCGCCCGCGCCGCAGCAGAAGCCGCGCTCCTTGTGGCGGTGCATCTCCTCGTTCCGGACGCCCGGGACGGCGGCGATGATCTCGCGCGGCGGCGTGTAGATCTTGTTGTGGCGGCCCAGGTAGCACGGGTCGTGGTAGGTGATGATGCCCTCGACCGGGGTGACCGGGAGCAGCTTGCCCTCGTCGACCAGGTGCTGGAGAAGCTGGGTGTGGTGGATGACCTCGTAGTTGCCGCCGAGCTGCGGGTACTCGTTGCCGAGGGTGTTGAGGCAGTGCGGGCAGGTGGCGACGATCTTCTTCGCCGACTTGGGCTTCCGCGACTCCTCGGTGACCTTGCCGTCGTCGTCCATCTCCTCGCCGAAGGCGGCGTTGAGGGACATGACGTTCTCCATGCCCAGCTCCTGGAACAACGGCTCGTTGCCCAGCCGCCGCGCCGAGTCACCGGTGCACTTCTCGTCGCCGCCCATGATCGCGAACTTGACGCCCGCGATGTGCAGCAGCTCGGCGAAGGCCTTGGTGGTCTTCTTGGCGCGGTCCTCGAGGGCGCCGGCGCAGCCGACCCAGTACAGGTACTCGACCTCGGTGAGGTCCTCGATGTCCTTGCCGACGACCGGGACCTCGAAGTCCAGCTCCTTGAGCCACTCCAGGCGCTGCTTCTTGGCCAGGCCCCAGGGGTTGCCCTTCTTCTCCAGGTTCTTGAGCATCGTGCCGGCCTCGGACGGGAACGCCGACTCGATCATGACCTGGTAGCGGCGCATGTCGACGATGTGGTCGACGTGCTCGATGTCCACCGGGCACTGCTCGACGCAGGCGCCGCAGGTGGTGCAGGACCACAGGACGTCCGGGTCGATGACGCCGTTCTCCTCGAGCGTGCCGATCAGCGGGCGCTCGGCCTCCGCGAGAGCGGCCGCGGGGACGTCCTTGAGCTGCTCGGCGGACGCCTTCTCCTCGCCCTCCGTCGTCTTGCCGCCGCCGGCCAGCAGGTAGGGGGCCTTGGCGTGCGCGTGGTCGCGCAGGGACATGATCAGGAGCTTGGGGGAGAGCGGCTTGCCGGTGTTCCAGGCGGGGCACTGCGACTGGCAGCGCCCGCACTCGGTGCAGGTGGAGAAGTCCAGCAGGCCCTTCCAGGAGAACTGCTCGACCTGGGAGACGCCGAAGACGTCGTCCTCGCCCGGGTCGGTGAAGTCGATCGGCTCGCCGCCCGACGTCATAGGCAGCAGCGGACCCAGCGCGGTGCCGCCCTTCGCGTCGCGCTTGAACCAGATGTTCGGGAAGGCGAGGAAGCGGTGCCAGGCCACACCCATGTCGGTCTTCAGGGCGACCGTGATCATCCAGATGAAGGAGGTCGCGATCTTCAGGCCGGCGAAGAAGTAGACGAGGTTCTGGAGCGTGGAGAGGTCCACGTCCCGCAGCGCGGAGACGACCGGGTACGAGAGGAAGAACGACGCCTCGTAGCCGTCCACGTGGTGGAGGGCGCCCTCCAGCGCGTGCAGCATGAAGATGCAGACGCCGACGACCAGGATGACGGCCTCGACGAAGTACGCCTGGCCGAAGTTGGAGCCGGCGAAGCGGGACTTGCGGCCCGGCCGGTTCGGCTTGCTCACCTGGCGGATCGCGATCAGGACCAGGATGCCGATCACCGTCATCGTGCCGATGAACTCGACGAAGACGTTGTACGGCGCCCAGTCGCCGATGACCGGCAGGATCCAGTCGGCCTCGAAGAGCTGGCCGATCGCGTTGACGATCGTCAGCAGCAGGGAGAAGAAGCCCACCGCCACGAACCAGTGCGCCACCCCGACGATGCCCCAGCGGTTCATCCGGGTGTGGCCGAGGAACTCCCTGGCCACGGTGACGGTTCGGTCCACGGGGTCGTTGGTCCGTGTTCCGGCCGGTACGGGCTGGCCCAGCCGCATGTAGGTGTAGATCTGCAGGACGGCGCGGCCGAACAGTGCGACACCGACCACGATCAGGACCAGCGACACGATGATCGCGGCGAGTTGCATGTGAGGGCTCCTCGGGCCTGCGAGGTTGCGAGGGGGGCGGTATTACTAAGCGGTAACTTATTCAGTTCGTCTGAGAGTACCCCCATCCTCCGCCGCACTGTAGCCGGACGTGCGGTGATCTGCGTCGCTGAGGCAACCCTGACCGCGCCGCGCCCCATGGCGTCCCATGCGCCGCGTTGGGGGTGCGACGCCACGCCGAGCCGGACGCGCGATTCGTCGCAAAACGTGATATTCGGCATAACTTGTGTCCGTGCTCTACGGGATCGCCGCCGCCACCGCCTCCTTCCTCCTCACCGCCCTCCTCGCCGCGCTGCTGAGGGCGCCCGCCCTGCGGCTGGCCCTCGTCGACCGGCGACGGCAGCGGCCCGTCCCGCTGGTCGGCGGGGTGGCCGTCGCCCTCGTCACCGGGCTGGTCGCGTGGGTCGGCGACCGGTCCGGCGTCGTGCCGCTCGGTTCGTCCACCGGCCGGCTGCTCGTGGCCGCGACCGCCGTCGGCGCCCTCGGCCTGGCCGCCGACCTCTGGCGGCTGCGGCGCCGGTGGCTCCTCGCCGGTACGGCCGTCGCGGCGGCCTGCGTGGTGCCGTACGGCGAGACCGGGCCGGTGCTCGGGGCGCTCGCCGTGGGCTGGATCGCGCTGTTCACCGCCGCCTTCCGGGGGCTCGACCACGCCGACGGGGTGGCCGGCACGGTGGGGGTCGTGACCGCCTTCGGGGTCGGCGCCTGTGCCGCGGCGGAGCTGATGGACGGGCCCGCGGTGCTGCTGCTCGCGCTGGCCGCCGCGCTCGCCGGGTTCCTGCTGCACAACCGGCATCCCGCGCGGATCGCGCTCGGTGCGTGCGGGTCGCTCTTCACGGGCTTCCTGCTCGCCGGGGTCGCCGTCTTCACCCGCGCGGGGTACGAGCCCGGCAGTGGCGCGGGGGTGCTGTTCGCGCTGACCGCCGTGGCGGTCGCCGACGCCGTCCTCGTGCTCCTCTCGCGCCGGCTGGCCGGACGGCCCCTGCTGCGCGGCGGGCCCGACCATCTCGCGCACCGGCTGCGGCGGCTCGGGCTCACCGCGCAGGGCGCGGTGGTCGTTCTCGGCGGGGCCGCGTTCTGCGCGGTGCTCGTGGGCGTGCTCGCGCACACCGGCCGGGTGGGCGGGTCGGCGGTGCTGTGGGTGGCGGGCGGGACGGCCGCGGGGGTCGTCGGGCTGTTGCGGGTACGGGTGTACGGGGCTCGGCGGCGTGCAGGGCGTGCAGGGCGTGCAGGGCGTGCCGTGGGCGTCGGGGGCAGCCCGGGGGGCGCGGTGGCGCGAGCCCCGGTCGCCGGGGCCTCGGTCCCCGGCGGGCCGGTCCCCGGTGTCGCCGTCCCCGGACTCCGGGCTCCCGGCGCGGCGCTGGTCCCCGCAGCTCCTGTCCCCGCGGCCCCGGCCCGTCGTCCGTACGCGGAGTCCCAGGAGTCTCCCGGGGCAACCGGAACCCCGGAGGGTGCGTCCTGTCGGGGGACGATTTTCCCGGTTCGTCAGGCGGGGAGTGCCGAGAATGCGCAGGTCAGGATGGCGTTGCGTGTAAGGAACAGATAAGAGTTGAGTCCGCTCGACTCACCTCTGTTGACCCATTGCCGGGTGTCGTGCACACTTGAGCCTGTTCCACTCAAGTCAGCTGGAGGTTATTCACCATGGCACGTGCGGTCGGCATCGACCTGGGCACGACTAACTCCGTCGTCAGCGTTCTGGAGGGCGGCGAGCCCACCGTCATCACCAACGCCGAGGGCGCCAGGACCACGCCGTCCGTCGTCGCCTTCGCCAAGAACGGCGAGGTGCTCGTCGGCGAGGTGGCCAAGCGCCAGGCGGTCACGAACGTCGACAGGACCATCCGCTCGGTCAAGCGTCACATGGGCACCGACTGGAAGGTCAACCTGGACGGCAAGGACTTCAACCCGCAGCAGATCAGCGCCTTCGTGCTGCAGAAGCTGAAGCGGGACGCCGAGTCCTACCTGGGCGAGAAGGTGACCGACGCGGTCATCACCGTCCCGGCGTACTTCAACGACGCCGAGCGCCAGGCCACCAAGGAGGCCGGTGAGATCGCGGGCCTCAACGTCCTGCGCATCGTCAACGAGCCGACCGCCGCCGCGCTGGCGTACGGCCTGGACAAGGAAGAGCAGGTCATCCTGGTCTTCGACCTCGGTGGCGGCACGTTCGACGTCTCGCTGCTCGAGATCGGCGACGGCGTCGTCGAGGTGAAGGCCACCAACGGTGACAACAACCTCGGTGGTGACGACTGGGACCAGCGCGTCGTCGACTACCTGGTCAAGCAGTTCCAGTCCGGCCACGGCGTGGACCTCGGCAAGGACAAGATGGCCCTCCAGCGCCTGCGCGAGGCCGCCGAGAAGGCCAAGATCGAGCTGTCCTCGTCCACCGAGACCTCGATCAACCTCCCCTACATCACGGCGTCCGCCGAGGGCCCGCTGCACCTGGACGAGAAGCTCACCCGCGCCCAGTTCCAGCAGTTGACGTCCGACCTGCTGGAGCGCTGCAAGACGCCGTTCCACAACGTCATCAAGGACGCCGGCATCCAGCTCAGCGAGATCGACCACGTCGTTCTCGTCGGTGGCTCCACCCGTATGCCCGCCGTCGCCGAGCTGGTCAAGGAGCTGACCGGCGGCAAGGACGCCAACAAGGGCGTCAACCCGGACGAGGTCGTCGCCATCGGCGCCGCCCTGCAGGCCGGTGTCCTCAAGGGCGAGGTCAAGGACGTCCTGCTCCTCGACGTCACCCCGCTGTCCCTCGGCATCGAGACCAAGGGCGGCATCATGACCAAGCTGATCGAGCGGAACACGACGATCCCGACGAAGCGTTCGGAGATCTTCACCACCGCCGAGGACAACCAGCCCTCCGTGCAGATCCAGGTCTACCAGGGCGAGCGCGAGATCGCGGCGTACAACAAGAAGCTCGGGATGTTCGAGCTGACCGGTCTGCCGCCGGCGCCCCGCGGCGTCCCGCAGATCGAGGTCGCCTTCGACATCGACGCCAACGGCATCATGCACGTGACCGCGAAGGACCTGGGCACGGGCAAGGAGCAGAAGATGACCGTCACCGGCGGCTCCTCGCTGCCGAAGGACGAGGTCGACCGGATGCGCCAGGAGGCCGAGAAGTACGCGGAGGAGGACCACGCCCGCCGCGAGGCCGCCGAGTCCCGCAACCAGGGCGAGCAGCTCGTCTACCAGACGGAGAAGTTCCTCAAGGACAACGAGGACAAGGTCCCCGGCGAGATCAAGACCGAGGTCGAGGAGTCCGTCGCCGAGCTGAAGGAGAAGCTCAAGGGCGAGGACACCGCCGAGATCCGCACCGCCACGGAGAAGGTCGCCGCCGTCTCGCAGAAGCTGGGCCAGGCCATGTACGCCGACGCGGCGGCCGGGCAGGCCGCCGGCGGCGACGCCCCGGGCGCCGGTGAGGGTGCCGGAGCCGACGACAAGAGCGGCGCCGACGACGACGTCGTCGACGCCGAGATCGTGGACGACGAGCGCAAGGACGGTGCCGCGTGACGGAGGAGACCCCGGGTTTCGACGAGAAGCCCGACGTCCCCTCCGGCGCCACCCCTGACGACGCCGAGCCGAAGGCCGCCTCCGAAGAGGGGGCGGCCCCGGCCGGGGACGCGAGCGAGAACGCGGGCCTGGTGGCCCAGTTGGATCAGGTGCGCACGGCGCTCGGTGAGCGCACGGCGGACCTCCAGCGACTCCAGGCCGAGTACCAGAACTACCGCCGCCGGGTCGAGCGGGACCGCGTCGCGGTCAAGGAGGTCGCGATCGCGAACCTCCTGTCCGAGCTGCTTCCCGTGGTCGACGACATCGGCCGCGCCCGGGAACACGGCGAACTCGTCGGCGGCTTCAAGTCCGTCGCGGAGTCGCTGGAGACGGTCATCGCCAAGATGGGCCTCCAGCAGTTCGGCAAGGAGGGCGAGCCCTTCGACCCGACGATCCACGAGGCCCTGATGCACTCCTACGCACCGGACGTCACCGAGACGACCTGCGTGGCGATCCTGCAGCCCGGGTACCGGTTCGGCGAGCGCACCATCCGCCCCGCGCGGGTGGCGGTCGCCGAGCCGCAGCCGGGTGCGCAGCCCGCCAAGCCGGCCGAGGAGAGCGCCGAGGCCCAGGCCGACCCCGCGGACAACGACGGGAACGCCGGAAGCACCGGTAACGCCGGGAACGCCGGGGGCAAGGAGAGCGGTGGCCCGGAGGAGGGCTGACGTCAACACGGAAATCGGGAAGGAGGGACGTCGGGGATGAGCACCAAGGACTTCATCGAGAAGGACTTCTACAAGGTCCTCGGCGTCCCCAAGGACGCCACCGAGGCCGAGATCAAGAAGGCGTACCGGAAGCTCGCCCGCGAGTACCACCCGGACGCCAACAAGGGAAACGTCAAGGCGGAGGAGCGCTTCAAGGAGATCTCCGAGGCCAACGACATCCTCGGTGACCCCAAGAAGCGCAAGGAGTACGACGAGGCCCGCGCCCTCTTCGGCAACGGAGGTTACCGTCCGGGGCCGGGCGCGGGCGGTGGCGGCGGCAGCTTCAACTTCGACCTGGGCGACCTCTTCGGAGGCGGCGCCCAGGGCGGGGGAGCCGGCGGCCAGGGTGGCGCCGGCGGCTTCGGCGGCGGACTCGGGGACGTCTTCGGGGGCCTGTTCAACCGCACCGGCGGCGCACCTGGCACCGGCACCGGCACCGGCACGCGCACGCAGCCGCGCCGCGGCCAGGACATCGAGTCCGAGGTCACCCTGAGCTTCACGGAGGCCATCGAGGGCGCCACCGTCCCGCTGCGGATGTCCTCGCAGTCGCCCTGCAAGGCCTGTTCCGGCACCGGCGACAAGAACGGCACGCCGCGCGTGTGCCCGACCTGCGTCGGCACCGGCCAGGTCGCCCGGGGCTCGGGCGGCGGCTTCTCGCTCACCGACCCGTGTCCGGACTGCAAGGGCCGCGGCCTGATCGCCGAGGACCCCTGCGAGGTCTGCAAGGGCTCCGGACGCGCCAAGTCCTCGCGGACGATGCAGGTCCGTATCCCCGCCGGGGTCTCGGACGGGCAGCGCATCCGGCTGCGCGGCAAGGGCACGCCGGGCGAGCGGGGCGGTCCGGCGGGCGACCTGTACGTGGTCGTGCACGTCGAGGACCACCCCGTCTTCGGCCGCAGGGGCGACCACCTCACCGTCACCGTCCCGGTCACCTACACCGAGGCGGCCCTCGGCGGCGAGGTCCGGGTCCCCACCCTGGGCGGTCCGCCCGTCACGCTGAAGCTGCCGGCGGGCACGCCGGGGGGCCGCACCATGCGGGCCCGGGGCAAGGGCGCGGTCCGCAAGGACGGCAGCCGCGGCGACCTTCTGGTCACCGTGGAGGTGAGTGTTCCCAAGGACCTGACGGGGAAGGCTCGTGACGCACTGGAGGCGTATCGCGAGGCGACCGCGGACGAGGATCCGCGGGCGGAGTTGTTCCAGGCCGCGAAGGGAGCTTGATGGGGATGGACGGTCGTCGACGCAACCCGTATGAACTGACCGAGGACACCCCGGTCTACGTCATCTCGGTGGCGGCCCAGCTCTCCGGCCTGCACCCGCAGACCCTGCGCCAGTACGACCGCCTCGGCCTGGTCTCCCCGGACCGCACGGCCGGCCGCGGCCGGCGCTACTCGGCCCGCGACATCGAACTGCTCCGGCAGGTCCAGCAGTTGTCGCAGCACGAAGGCATCAACCTGGCCGGCATCAAGCGCATCATCGAACTGGAGAACCAGGTCGCGGCCCTCCAGGCCCGGGCGGCCGAGCTGGCCGACGCCCTCGAGGGCGCGGCGACGGCGATGCGCCAGCGCGAGGCGGCGGTGCACGCGTCGTACCGCCGTGACCTGGTCCCTTACCAAGAGGTACAGCAGACCAGCGCCCTCGTGGTGTGGCGGCCCAAGCGCCACGGCCAGCCCCCGGACTGACCGGCGGCGCAAGCGGCACAAGGGAAAACGGCATGGACAGCCCCGGAGACCGACTCGGTCTCCGGGGCTTGTTCACAACGGTGCTGTCTCATTGGTCTAGTACTTCTTGACGATTTGGTGAAGACAGCGTTGGCTTCGTTCACCAGGGTCAGCAGGGTCACCAGGGTCACCTGGGTCACCCGGGTCAACTGGGTCACCATCAACACCCGTGTGTCGGAAGGTAAGCGCAGTGAGCACCCGTGCCCGTCGTATCGCCATATCCGTGGCCGCGTCCCTGATGACCTTCTCGCTGGCCTCCTGCGGTGTGCTGGGCGCGTCGGAGAGCAGCGACGAGGCCAGTCCGACCAAGGGCAACGACATCACTGTCGGGCTGCTGCTCCCGGAGAAGGAGAACACGCGCTACGAGCAGTTCGACTACCCCTTCTTCAAGGCGAAGGTCGGTGACCTCACGCGCGACCAGGGCGACGTCAAGTACGCCAACGCCGAGGCCAGCGCCACCAAGCAGGCCGACCAGATGCAGCAGATGATCGACGCCAAGGTCGACGTGATCGTCCTGGACGCGGTCGACGCGCACGCCATCGCCGACGAGGTGCACAAGGCCAAGGACGCCGGCGTCCCCGTCATCGCCTACGACCGGCTGGCCGAGGGCCCGATCGACGCCTACATCTCCTTCGACAACGAGCTGGTCGGCGAGGTCCAGGGCCGCTCCCTCATCGAGGCACTCGGCGACGACGCGGACGGTTCCGACAAGATCGTCATGATGAACGGCTCGTCCACCGACCCGAACGCCAAGCAGTTCAAGGCGGGCGCGCTGTCCGAGCTGAACGGCAAGGTGACGATCGCCCAGTCCTTCGACACCAAGGACTGGAAGCCGGAGAACGCCGAGGCGAACATGACCGAGGCGATCAAGAAGATCGGCAAGAACGACATCGCGGGCGTCTACTCCGCCAACGACGGCATGGCGGGCGGCATCATCAAGGCCCTCGAGGACGCCGGCGTCACCGACCTGCCGCCGATCACCGGCCAGGACGCGGAACTGTCGGCGGTGCAGCGGATCGTCACCGGCGAGCAGTACATGAGCGTCTACAAGTCCTACCCGCAGGAGGCCGAGAACGCCGCGGAGATGGCCGTGGCGCGGGTCCAGGGCCGGGACATCCAGTTCGACGCGCTCGCCCGCGACAAGGTCGACAGCCCCACCCACAAGGGCATCCCCGCCCAGCTCGTCCCCGTCGTCGCCCTCACCAAGAGCAACATCGAGGACACCGTCATCGCGGACGGCTTCTACAAGGTTTCCGACATCTGCACCGCCAAGTACGCGGCGGACTGCGAGGAGCTGGGGCTCAAGTAGGCCGGGCGCTGTCCCGACGCTGCCCCTGTGCCGTCCCGGTGCCATCCAGGTCCCGTCGACCGGGCATTCCTTCCGAAACCGGTCCGTTCCGGATCCCGTTCCGGATCCCGCTCCGGGCGGAGCCGTGTTGCGGAGCCGGTCTCGGCCGCGCATAGTTGCGCTGCGGAAGAGCCGGAACCGGGGGTGGGATGGGCGATGGCCGGGCACGGGGCTCAGGAGCACCCGCACGGGGCCGACCGGCTGTGCGCGGCCGGAGACCGCGTGTACTCCCGGGCCGTACGCCGCGGCCGGGTGCCGCGCCAGGACGCCGAGCCGGTCCCGTGCCTCCTCGAACTGGCCCTGCTGCACCCCGACCCCGACGACATGGACTGGCTGGTGCCGACCTCCCCGCAGGAGGTCATGACGCGGCTGCTGCGCGGGGTCCACGACGAGGTCAGCGCCAGTCAGCGGCGGGTGGGCTCGGCCGTGGAGGCCTTCGAGTGGTACGCGGGCCTCGGCCGGCTGCTCCAGACCCCGGCCGGCACGGAGAGCACGGCGATCCGCGTCCTCGACGGGCTGTCCCGCATCCAGGCCGCGATGGACGAGGCGACCCAGGCCTGCACCACGGAGGTGCTCACCGTCCAGCCCGGCGGCATCCGGCGCGAGCACGAGCTGTCGGAGGGCCTGCACCGGGCGCTGGCGCTGCGCGGGCGCGGGGTGCGGATGCGGGACCTGTACACGCACGTCGCCCGGCACGGCCAGGGCCTGCTCAACTACCTGGAGCTGATGGGCGACGCGGTGGAGGCCCGCACCCTCGACGAGGTCATCGACCGCCTCATCCTCTTCGACCGCACGGTCGCCTTCATCCCCGCCAACACCGACCGCACGGTGGCCCTGGAGCTGCGCCACCCCGCGCTGGTCGCCTACCTGGTCACGGTCTTCGAACGCCTCTGGCGCCTCGCGATCCCGCTGACCGCCGCCCTCCCCGAAACCGGCATCGAGGGCATCTCCCACCGCGAGCAGTCCATCGCGGCGCTCCTCGCGGAGGGCCACCAGGACGCGGTGATCGCGGAACGCCTCGGCATCAGCGTCCGCACCGCCCGCGCGCACATCGCCCGCCTCTCGGAGACCCTGGGCGCGGCCAGCCGCACGCAGTTGGGCGTCCGCATAGCCCAGGCCGGCCTGGACGGCTCCCCGCGCAGCGCGCCTGCCCCCGTCATCCTTCCCGGTCAAGAATCCCCGACTGCCCGATGAGATACCCGAGCTGAGCCCGGCTCTCACTGCCGAGGGTGGCGGCGAGTTTGGCGATGTGGACGCGGGCGGTGCGGACGTTCATGCCGAGGCGGTCGGCGATGTCGGTGTCGGTGTGGCCTTCGACGAGGAGGGCGGCTATGGCGCGTTGGCGTGGGGTGATGCCGTTGAGGGTGGGCTGGTGGACGGCTTCGGGGTACATGGGGGTGGCGAGGTGCCAGAGGCGGTCGAAGGTGTTGATGAAGTAGGCGATGAGTGCGGGGTGGCGGACTTCGAGGGCGAGTGAGCGGTCGGCGCTGGCGGGGATGAAGGCGACGGTGCGGTCGACGATGATGAGGCGGTCGGTCACCTCGTCGAGCGTGCGGGCCTCCACGTCGCCGGTCAGTTGTTCGTAGCGGTCCCGCGTGTAGGGGGTGTGCCGGACGGTGTGCTGATACAGGGCGCGAATACGGGCGCCGCGGTCAAGGAAGGCCTGGTCCCGTTTCATGGCGGCTTTGTGGACCTCAGGGTCCCTCGTGAGGTGTGGGCGGTACGGCTGGATGGTCAGAGCGTGTTCCGTGGCATCGGACAGAGCGTCGGCGATTGCGCGACTGATCTGCTCCTTCCCTGTGACCGCCATGAGCGCGGTGACGTCCGCTGCCTCGGAAGACTCCTCGCGTATCAGCGGGGCGAAGGCCACCACCAGCTTCTCCTCGCGGCGCCGTTCGTCGGCGATGCGCTGGCCCGAGGCGCGCAGCAGGCTGTGCAGTGCGGCCATCGGCGAGGCCGGTTCGAGCCTGTCCGGGTCGTCGAGCGCCGGGTGAAGAAGTCCGAAGTCGACCAAGCAGGGAGCCATGCCGGTGGCCGACGGTGTCACGTGCCCTTCCCGCAGGGCCTGCTGGTACACCCGCACACCCGCGGGGCACATTTCTTCCGGTCCGTGCTCCGGATGCGACACCGTCACTGACCGACATCCCCTTGCCTGAGTATTCCTGACTCGGCTATTAGATACCCCAGTTGGGCGCGGCTTTCGCTGCCGAGGGTGGCGGCGAGTTTGGCGATGTGGACGCGGGCGGTGCGGACGTTCATGCCGAGGCGGTCGGCGATGTCTGCGTCGGTGTGGCCCTCGACGAGGAGAGACGCGATGGTGTGTTGACGCGGCGTGATGCCATTGAGAGACGGGCGCTGGGCCGCCTCCGGATGCATGGGCGTGGCGAGCCGCCAGAGGCGCTCGAAGGTGGTCACGAAATAGGTGATGAGGGCGGGGTGACGGACCTCCAGGGCAAGCGTGGCCTCACCACCGGCGGGGATGAAAGCGACCCGGCGGTCGACGATGATGAGACGGTCGGTCACCTCGTCCAGGGAGCGTGCCTCGGCGTCTCCACGCAACTGCTCGTAGCGGGCACGGACTATCGGCAAGTGACGCTGCGTGTGCTGATAAAGGGTGCGGATCCGTGCACCGCGGTCGAGCATGTCCTGATCGCGTCGCAGTGACAGATTTTGGGACAATTGCCCGCGCCGGTCGGCGTAGTGGGAGTTGGGCTGGATGCACAGCAGTTCGCTCGTCGCGTCTTCCATGACATCGCTGATGGCCTGGTTGATCTGCGGGATGCCACTGAGGACACGTACGGCCCCGGCGTCGGCCCCGGCCGTGCGTCGGCCGTCGACCTGCATGAGCGGTTCGAACGTCGCGGACAACCGGGCTTCCCGCCGTCTTTCCTCCGCGACACGCTGTGCCGAGACGTCCAGCATCCGGTGCAGGGCGACGGCCGGAGCGACCGGCTCGAGCCAGTCGGGTTCGCCGACGGAGGGCTGCAGCAGTCCGTAGGCCGTCAGGCAGGGCGTCGCGGTGGCTTCCAGGGCCCGCACCCGGCCCTCACGAAGTGCCTGTGTGTACAGGACCGTCGCTGCGGCACAGAGATCCTCCGGACCGTGCTCCAGGTGCGGTTCCGTAGCCCTGTGCTCGCGCGCCCTTCCCGTCACGGGCTGCCCCCGTCGACGACGTCCTGGTTCGCCTGTTCCAGGATTCCCGACTGAGCGATGAGATAGCCCAGTTGGGCGCGGCTGCCGCTGCCGAGGGCGGAGGCCAGTTTGGCTATGTGGGCCCGGCACGTGCGTACGTTCATGCCCAGGCGTCGGGCGATCGCCTCGTCGACGTGGCCTTCGACCAGCAACTTGGCTATGGAGTGCTGGATGTCGGTGATGCCGTCGGGTGCGGTCTCGTAGGGGGCGCCGGCGGTGAGCGGCACAGCTCGACCCCAGATGAACTCGAACACCTTGATCAGATAGCGGACGAGCCCCGGGTGGCGAATTTCCAGGGCGACCTGTCGGTCGTCTCGGATGGGGATGAAGGCCACGGTCTCGTCGCAGATGATGAGCCGCTCGACGAGTTCGTCGATGGTGCGGTACTCGGCCTTCCCGTTCGGGAACTGGTCCACGTATGCCATGCGCTCGGGGCTGTACCGTGCCGTGTGCTGGTAGAGGGTTCGGATCCGCACCCCACGCTCGATCAGAGTGCTGTCGCGTTCCAGTCCCTCAATGAGTCTGCGCTCGGGGTGCCGGGCACTCGGCTGGACTGTGAGCATCTCGACCACGCACTGGTCCGTGGCCAGGTCGAGGGCCGCGTTGATGCGGTCGAGCCCTTCCAGCACGGTGATCGAGTGGGTCGGTGCCGCACCCTGCGCACTGAGGGCCATGAAGGGCTCGAAGGCCGCGGCCAGCTCGATCGAGGTGCGCCTGCGCTCGGATATCTCGTGCTCGATGGGATTCAGCCGCCGCGCGAGGGCGACTGCCGGAGACACGGGTAGGAGCCAGTTGGCGTCGTCGGGGTCCGGGTGCAGGAGGGCGAACTCCATCAGGCAGGGGACGGGATCTGCCTCCCCGCGGGCGATACGTCCGGTGCGCAGGGCGTTCGCGTAGAGGCGTGCCCCCTCCTCGCACAGTTCCGTAACTGCATGGGGATGTGTCGCTTTGGCCTGATTTGTTGTCAAATCTCCACCCCCCAGGGTCCTGAACGTGCAGGAACATGATGCACCGATTGTGTGGCCATGACGTGCCTATATGAGCCATCGTCTTATCTGACGGGGGAAGAGGGGACCTTCAAGTGAGGACGAAGCTGGCTATGTCTAAGAGAATGCTTCGCTCGGTGCTTGTCGCCGCCTTCTCCGCCGTTGTGGCCTTCGGAACTCTGAGTGGCCTCTCCGTGGCGAAGGGTGACGCCCAAGCGGATAGCGTCTGGTCATTCGCGGCAGCGACTGCTACGCCTGCCGACGCGGACGGGGAAGCTCTCACAGACGACAGTGTGTGGTCGTGATATGACAACTCCACCCGACGACCGCTCCTTCCGCCGCGAAATGGCCACCGCCTACCGCTCCGGCTGGCACTTCATCGACCTGGTCACCGCGATCCCCCACGCCGGTGACTCCCTGATGGTGACCGTCTTCGGCGAGCCGGTCGTCGTCACGCTGGACGAGGACGGCGACCTACGGGCGTACCGGTGTCTGCGGCGGCCTCGGGGGGCGCCGCAGCCTGTGCGGTGTGCCATCCGGTACGGAATGATTTTTGTGAACCTGGATCAGAGGGACCACCGGCTCGCGCAGCCGGAGGACTCCGAAGTGAGGACCATCTCGGCCACCCCCCGCAGTGCCTGACGCGATTCCCCCGTCGTAACAGATCGCTCAGGTGCTTCCCCCCGGCAGCGGCGTCACCGTGACCTGAACACGGTGACGCCGCTGTCGTATGTGGCGATTTATCTAGATATCGGCCGCTTCTGAGGCTGGCTGAAATGACTCTCGTGTCGCGCGCCCGCGGTTCCGTGGGAAGACCCTGGTGTCACCGGCGGAAACCCACGCCTTCCTCCTTGAGCGGAATAGGCTCAACTTTGTGTAGGTTGTTCGAGTCAGCAGTGGAAGACCGTGGAAACGGTGGGAGACAAGGCCGGACCGCCGACGGCCGACGGCCGATGCCAGGAGGAGAGCCAGAACGTGGACGCCGAGCTGACCAACCGGAGCCGGGACGCCATCAACGCGGCCAGCAACCGGGCCGTGACCGAGGGAAACGCCGACCTCACCCCCGCCCACCTGCTCCTGGCGCTGCTCCAGGGTCAGGACAACGAGAACATCACCGACCTGCTCGCCGCCGTCGAGGCCGACCTCGCCGCCGTGCGCTCCGGCGCCGAGCGCATCGTGGCCGGGCAGCCCAGCGTGACCGGGTCCACCGTCGCACCCCCGCAGCCCAGCCGTGAGATGCTCGCCGTGGTCGCCGACGCCCAGGCCCGCGCCAAGGAGCTCGGGGACGAGTACCTCTCCACCGAGCACCTGCTCCTCGGCATCGCCGCGAAGGGCGGCACGGCCGGAGAGGTACTGGAGGGGCAGGGAGCGAGTGCGAAGAAGCTGCAAGAAGCCTTCCGCAAGGCGAGGGGAGGACGACGGGTGACCACCGCCGACCCCGAGGGCCAGTACAAGGCCCTGGAGAAGTTCGGCACCGACCTCACCGCCGCCGCGCGGGACGGGAAGCTCGACCCCGTCATCGGGCGCGACCAGGAGATCCGGCGCGTGGTCCAGGTGCTCAGCCGGCGGACCAAGAACAACCCCGTTCTCATCGGCGAACCCGGCGTCGGCAAGACCGCCGTCGTCGAGGGGCTCGCCCAGCGGATCATCAAGGGGGACGTGCCCGAGTCGCTGAAGGACAAGCGTCTGGTCGCGCTCGACCTGGGCGCCATGGTCGCCGGCGCCAAGTACCGCGGTGAGTTCGAGGAGCGGCTGAAGACCGTGCTCGCCGAGATCAAGGACTCCGACGGCCAGATCGTCACCTTCATCGACGAGCTGCACACCGTCGTCGGCGCCGGCGCCGGCGGGGACTCCGCCATGGACGCCGGGAACATGCTCAAACCCATGCTCGCGCGCGGCGAGCTGCGCATGGTCGGCGCCACCACCCTCGACGAGTACCGGGAACGGATCGAGAAGGACCCCGCCCTGGAGCGGCGCTTCCAGCAGGTGCTGGTCGCCGAGCCGACCGTCGAGGACTCCATCGCGATCCTGCGCGGGCTCAAGGGCCGCTACGAGGCCCACCACAAGGTGCAGATCGCCGACAGCGCGCTGGTGGCCGCCGCCACCCTCTCCGACCGGTACATCACCTCCCGCTTCCTGCCCGACAAGGCCATCGACCTCGTCGACGAGGCCGCGTCCCGGCTCCGCATGGAGATCGACTCGTCCCCCGTCGAGATCGACGAACTCCAGCGCGCCGTCGACCGCCTGAAGATGGAGGAGCTGGCGATCGGCAAGGAGACCGACGCCGCCTCCCTCGAACGCCTGGAGCGGCTGCGGCGCGACCTCGCCGACAAGGAGGAGGAGCTGCGCGGCCTCAACGCCCGCTGGGAGAAGGAGAAGCAGTCCCTCAACCGGGTCGGCGAGCTGAAGGAGAAGCTCGACGAACTGCGCGGGACGGCCGAACGCGCCCAGCGCGACGGCGACTTCGACACCGCCAGCAAGCTGCTCTACGGCGAGATCCCCACCCTGGAGCGGGACCTGGAGGCCGCCTCCGAGGCCGAGGAGGAGGTCGCCCGGGACACCATGGTCAAGGAGGAGGTCGGCGCCGACGACATCGCCGACGTCGTCGCCTCCTGGACCGGCATCCCCGCCGGCCGCCTCCTGGAGGGCGAGACGCAGAAGCTGCTGCGCATGGAGGACGAGCTGGGCAAGCGGCTCATCGGACAGGGCCAGGCCGTACGGGCCGTGTCCGACGCCGTACGCCGCAGCAGGGCCGGGATCGCCGACCCCGACCGGCCCACCGGGTCGTTCCTCTTCCTCGGCCCCACCGGCGTCGGCAAGACCGAGCTGGCCAAGGCGCTCGCCGACTTCCTCTTCGACGACGAGCGGGCCATGGTCCGCATCGACATGTCGGAGTACAGCGAGAAGCACAGCGTGGCCCGGCTGGTCGGCGCCCCGCCCGGATACGTCGGCTACGAGGAGGGCGGGCAGCTCACCGAGGCCGTGCGGCGGCGCCCGTACACCGTCGTACTGCTCGACGAGGTCGAGAAGGCGCACCCGGAGGTCTTCGACATCCTGCTCCAGGTGCTGGACGACGGCCGCCTCACCGACGGGCAGGGCCGCACCGTCGACTTCCGCAACACCATACTGGTCCTCACCTCCAACCTGGGCAGCCAGTACCTGGTCGACCCGACGACCGGCGAGGCGGAGAAGAAGCAGCAGGTCCTGGAAGTGGTCCGGTCCTCCTTCAAGCCGGAGTTCCTCAACCGGCTCGACGACCTCGTGGTCTTCTCGGCCCTCAGCAAGGAGGAACTGAGCCGCATCGCACGCCTCCAGATCAACGGCCTGGCCCGGCGGCTCGCCGAACGCCGCCTCACCCTGGAAGTCACCGACGAGGCCCTGACCTGGCTCGCCGAGGAGGGCAACGACCCGGCGTACGGCGCCCGCCCGCTGCGCCGCCTCGTCCAGACCGCGATCGGCGACCGGCTCGCCCGGGAGATCCTCTCCGGCGAGATCAAGGACGGCGACACGGTCCGCGTGGACCGCTTCGGCGACGACCTGATCGTGGGACCGGCGAGCGGCAAGACGCTGTAGAGCGCAAGGTCCTCTCCCATCGCGGTCCTGGAGCAGGTGTTCCAGGACCGCGTGGTCGTAATGAGGGCCCTTGCAGGGTGGCTTTCACGGTGAGCTTCGAGTCGATAATGAGGGTTTGACATAACTGAGGTGCCGGTGTGCTCGTTGTGTCGAATGGGAGGGATATCGATATGAAGCGAGTTCTGGCCGTTCAGCGCATCAGTCGTGACACCGAGGCGTCCTCAGCGCTCACGAGACAGGATGAGGCCCTCACGCGCGCGATGCGCCAGGGCACCTACAGGGAGGTGGGACGTGTCGTCGACGCCACCGTCTCCGGGGCTGTCCATCTCGACCAGCGTCCCAGTCTGAGGAGATGGCTCGCAGAGCCGCTGGTGCACGAATGGGACGTGCTCATGGTCACCGAGCAGGATCGTATTACGCGGGACGACATGCACTGGTGGGGCTTTGTCGACTGGATCCTGAAGAACGGGAAGGATGTCGAGGTACTCGACGATCCGACGTTCGACATCCAATCCGAAGACGGACGGATGCTCGCGGGTATCAAGGCGGCGCAGGCGGCCAAGTACCGCAAAGCGGTGCAGGCCAAGCAGCTCGACCGTACGCAGTTCTTCCGGGAGAACAGGCTGTGGAACGGTGGTGTGTGGCCGTTCGGCTATCGTGCCGAGGTCTTTTCCCATCTGGGGGAACGCCGCAAGCGTCTGGTGGTCGATTCCTGTACCTCGCAGCTTGTGCGTGAAGCGTACGACCGTCTTGTGCAGGGCGAGGGCACCGTCTACGCCGTGGCGAGGGACTGGAACCTTCGGGGTGTGCCCAGCGCCCGCGATCACCAGCGCAGGGAACAGAACAAGGATCTGCCGGAACAGGAACGCAGGCCGGAGAAGGGGACCCGCTGGTCCGTGACGCCACTGCGCAACATTCTGAGGTCACCCGCCCTGATGGGTGTGATGATGCATCGTTGTGAACCCGTCCTGGACGCCGAGGGACAACCCGTGGTCTGGGCCGAACCCGTCCTCACATCCGAAGAGTTCGCAGAGCTGCAGGAAGTGGTTCTCACCGAGCAGCGCACGGCGGAATCCGGACCGGGCAAGCGCTGGCGGACTCCGCTGCTCGGTGTGGTCTTCTGCCTGTGCGGTCGGCCTATGTACGTTCGGCACCAGAAGAACCGTCTGGCTGATGGCACGACGGCGGTCTTGACGTACTACCAGTGTCGGTCCGTCTCCGAAATGAATCGCTGTGAGGCTCCTTCGACGTGGCGGGCCGAAAGTCTCTGTGCAGTCCTGGAGCGGGACTTTTTGGACCGGGCCGGTGACCGGACCGAGATGACGCGCACCTATGTACCGGGTCGGGACCACACTGCGGCCATCGCCGAGTTGCGCAACGCCCTTGCCAATCTCACCGTCGCCATCGGGACGGCAACCGCACCGGCTGCCGTTGCTGCTCTCACCCGGCAGATGGACGAACATGCGAGGACGATCACGAGGCTGGAAGCTGAGCCGGTGGTCCATGCTCGGTGGAAGGAGGAGCCCACTGGTGTGACCTACCGAGAACAGTGGCGTGCGGCCAAGGACTGGGAGAGCCGGGCAGCGCTCCTCGCCAAGGCCGGTGTTCGCTTCTTCTGCGAAGGAACGCACAAGTCGGGAAGCGTACACATGTACTTTCCCTCCGCCTCACAGCGCCGGGTGAGCGGCGTGAGTCCTTCGAGAGAGGCTGAGGAGATTCTCGGAATCGGTCCTCTCGAGGAGGAAGCCCGCCGGTATTTCACAGACCTGCGGCGAACCAAGGGGATGGGGCCGGGGTTCTGGTACTCACGCTGACCCGACCCGCGCGGCTGGCTCCCGGCCAGGCAGGTTGCCGGGCACGGCCCAGGCGAGAGAGGGTGGTCCGTACGTCTGGCCTCAGCTATGGCCGGACGAGCCAGACGACCGCAGGAGTGTCCCAGAATGTCTATCGACCCGTCTTCGATTCCGAACTTCGGGGGCAAGCAGCCCGAGCCGCAGCCCCAAGGACCGGCGGGCCCCGTCGTCCCGGATCAGGATCTTGTGAAGCAGCTCCTCGAACAGATGGAGCTGAAGTACGTCGTCGACGACGAGGGTGACCTCGCGGCGCCGTGGGAGCAGTTCCGTACGTACTTCATGTTCCGCGGCGAGGGTGACCAGCAGGTCTTCTCGGTGCGGACGTTCTACGACCGGCCCCACCAGATCGACGAGAAGCCCCAGCTCCTGGAGTCGATCGACGACTGGAACCGGCGCACCCTGTGGCCCAAGGTGTACTCCCACACCCACGACGACGGCACGGTCCGCCTCATCGGCGAGGCGCAGATGCTGATCGGCATGGGCGTCAGCCTGGAGCACTTCGTCTCCTCGACGGTTAGCTGGGTGCGGGCCGCCATCGAGTTCGACCGGTGGCTCGTGGAGCAGCTCGGTCTGGAGCAGGAGGTCAACGAGTCGGAGAAGCCGACGGACGAGGACGGCGAGTAGTCCGTCCCCGCGGCACGATCCAGCAGAGCCCGGCCCCCCGGCGTCACGGGGTGCCGGGCTCTCGCCGTTCCGGCGGGGCGCTCAGCCCGCCAGCGTCTTCAGGCGCCCCACCGCCTCCTCGAGGACCGAGGTCCGTTTGCAGAAGGCGAACCGGACGAAGGGCGCGCCCTCCTCCCGGTGGTCGTAGAAGACCGCGTTGGGGACGGCGACGACCCCGGCGCGCCGGGGCAGGGAGCGGCAGAAGGCGAAGCCGTCGCTCTCGCCGAGGGGGCGGATGTCGGTGGTGACGAAGTACGTCCCGGCGGGCCGGTACACGCCGAAGCCCGCCTCCGTCAGCCCCGCCGCCAGCAGGTCCCGCTTGGCCTCCATGTCCTCCCGGTAGGCGGCGAAGTACGAGTCGGGCAGCGCGAGGGCGTCCGCGACCGCGTACTGGAACGGGCCGGAGGCCACGTACGTCAGGTACTGCTTGGCCGAGCGGACCGCCGTGACCAGGGCGGGCGTGGCGGTGACCCAGCCGACCTTCCAGCCGGTGAACGAGAACGTCTTGCCGGCCGACCCGATCGTGACCGTGCGCTCGCGCATCCCCGGGAAGGTCGCCAGGGGGATGTGCTCGGCCGTGCCGAAGACCAGGTGCTCGTAGACCTCGTCGGTCACCACCAGCAGGTCCCGCTCCACGGCCAGCTCGGCGATGGCCGACAGTTCGGCGCGGGTCAGGACCGTGCCGGTCGGGTTGTGCGGGGTGTTCAGGAGCAGCAGGCGGGTGCGGTCGGTGACCGCGTCGCGCAGCTCGTCGAGGTCCAGCCGGAAGCAGGCCTCCCCGGTCTTCCCGGACTCCCCGGACTCTCTCGTCTCCCTGCCCTCCCCC
>NZ_JAGMUO010000133.1 GCF_019049325.1 Streptomyces sp. AC512_CC834
CAAGGCATCCACCGTGCGCCCTTAAAAACTTGGCCACAGATGCTCGCGTCCACTGTGCAGTTCTCAAACAACGACCAACCACCCATCACCCCGGGAAAACTCCCGAGTGCACTGGGGCCGGCAACCGAAGACCCAGCCATACGGCCGTGCCCTCAGACACCCAACAGCGTGCCCGGCCCAGTCCCGTCCGGTGATCGTGCGTTCCACGCTCCGAAGAGCAGTACTGGCAGCCACCGGCCCGAGTCAGGACCGAGTAGTCAACGTTCCACCCATGAGCAACCGTGCAAGACATCTGCTTGCAGTCGGCCATGTGCTCCTTAGAAAGGAGGTGATCCAGCCGCACCTTC
>NZ_JAGMUO010000134.1 GCF_019049325.1 Streptomyces sp. AC512_CC834
CTCCACCGTGATCTACCGGCACTTTATCGCGCCCCCGCGCGCCTTCACCCAGTTCTCGCACGACCTCATCCGGCATCCCCGGCTGTCCTCCGACGCCGTTCGGCTCCTGACCTGGCAGCTCTCGCTCCCTCCCGGTACCCGGGAATCCCTCTCCCGTACGGCTGAACGTGCCCGTATCGGTGGCTGTGCCTTCACCCGGGCCAAGCGGCAGCTCAAGGACGAGGGATTCGTGCACGAACGGCGGCTCCAGG
>NZ_JAGMUO010000015.1 GCF_019049325.1 Streptomyces sp. AC512_CC834
CACCAAGCGGATCCGCAACGCCGCCAGAACGAACCTCGCGCAGCCGGGCAACAACTGAGCTGCAAATCCAACCCATCCACAACTCTTGACTATTGCTCTTCTCCCTTCCCAATGGGCACAGATCCCTCTGCGTCAGGGCACGGAGGAAGCTGTCGAGGAGATTTTGCACCAGGCGTACGCACGCATCCCTGCTGATGCTCCTCCAGACAAGATCGGCCCATACAAGCAAGAGCTGGCTCGGCGGTTCCGCAAAGCTGTCGCAGGCGCCCAGGAGCGAAATGCTCTCGACCTGTATCTTCCGGTAAAACCCGTGGGGGACGAGGAATTCAACCTCGGCGCTTCGATCCTCGTCACCGAGACCGTATTGCCCACGCGAAACACGGGAGGACCCCGCACCCCACCCAGCGAGGTAGCCGTTCAGTTGCTGACCAACGATGGTACAGAGGACGGCGACCTCAGTTCCGGCGAGGTGGACGGCGCCCTTGCTGTCCGACGAGAAAACGTCGCCGCCGCAGCACCCGACCGAGGAGCACCATCTGGTTCTCGTCGCGTCGAATACATGGTCTCCGTTCCAGGAGATCCCGACCGATGGTTCATTGCAGCGTTCTCAACCGTTGGCGGAGGAGATCCGAGGGACGAATTGGCGGAAGCTCTCGTGCAGTGGTTCGACGCGGTCATGGCCACATTTCGGTGGAGGCATGTGTGAGTGAGATATTCTGGCCGATCATCGACATCGAATATGTTGATGCCTACCCGTGGGTGATCATTCCTCCGCGAGCGGGGATATCCGCCCCTTTTGAGGAGTGGAACGACATCCATGGTTGGTGTCTGGAACGGGCCGAGGATCTGTGGGCGGACAGGCAGATGTCTCCCGGGTCCAGTGGGGTTGCCTTCGTCGGAGAAACACTGGCGCGCTGTGCCGAGTCGTTGTGCCCTCCCGGCTCGGATCACTGGCTATTTCTGCATCTCGACCACCCGACGGATATCCCACTACCCGTGTGTGCGGCCATTGGCCCAGCCCAAGAGTCACGCGAGACGACTCTGCGCGTCCTCACGGAGGCCGACGACACCACAGCCGTCGAACCACCTGTCGTGAAATCCTTCGTCTCCCGTTATCTAGGGGAGGGCATGACAACGTTCCGATACGTCATTCAAGAAGACTCCCCACACCTCGCTGCCTGTGTCCGTTACGCATGGCAGGTGAAAGAGCACGAGGCAGACGTCGTGATTTGGACGGGGACTGAAGACGTCGCTCGTATCCTCAATGCCGCTGACGATGTGGAGGAATTGGCCCGTTCCTTGGCCATCTTCATACCTTGAGTCTGAATCCACCGGTCGGTGATGGGGGCGTGGAGGGCGCAGAGAGGTGCCCGCTGATCAGTCGACACGAACCGAATCACCACACACTAGCGGTTAACAGCCTGGATCTCCTGGACCACGACATCCTGGTCCGCACCGAATTCACCGTCGGGCAGATCACCGCCCGCACCGATCGTACTCGTCCAGCTGATCTTCCAAGTGACGGTGGCCTGGAGGTTGTACGAGCCGTCACCTGAAGAACGCAGGTACTTCACCCCGCATGGCGGGGTCTCGTCGGCCTTCCCTTTGGTATACGGTTCGCCAATCTGCCCGTCCCGGATCTCGCATTGCCCAGAAGCGGGGAAGGTGACCGCGTCGTCCGTGCCCGGAGTGATTTTCAGTGATACGGGCTCTGCCCTAGTCGTCGCACTGAGTCCGAGGAGCGGGACAGAGGCGGTGACGGAGACTGGCTTGAACTCGGCAGTGTCCAGCCATGCCCAAGTCGGCAGGTTTACCTTCGTGGTGTCTGCGGGGGCAAGCTCGACTTCGGTAGACGGCACCCGAATCTCGGCATACGCAAGCTGGGCGAGCATCTCGGGTGATATGACCTGTGGAATATCAGTTGGCGGCTCGTCGCCCTCATCCACCCAGAAGGGAAGTTCGTTACAGTCCCGGGCTGCCGGGTCCTCCTCTCTGCCTTCTGTGACGTACGCGTCCCACCAGTAGCCCTTTCCCTCCTTGTCTTTGTTGAAGTCCTTGTAAGGCTTCCCGTTGACGAAGTAGTTCTGGGTTTTCAGGGCCCACTCGGGGCTGGGTGCACTACTCATCCACACCTGTCGCATCTGCGCGTCAAGTTCCTTGGGTGTGTGCTTCGGCGCGTAGTAGCAAGCAGGAGGCGTCCAGGATGTCGTCGATGTGACACCACCAGTGGACTCGCCACCCCCATTTTTCGAGCGGTCGAAAACGATGACGCTGCTGACTCCAGACTTGATCGTTTCGTCGACGCGTCCGCCCGAGGCACTCGTATCTGTCTCCGAACCAGACCCGCCAAAGGAGCCCTCTCCAGGATTGGTCTTGTCGGCGAATGCGCTGGGCGACAAGCACAGCAACATCGAACCTGCCGCGACGGCCACAGCGGCCGGACGGAGAAGCCGGGTCACGGCTGGCACCCAGTAGCGCCGCGAGTTGACGTAATCTCTACCAGCTCCCAGACCCCAACCTTATTCTTGGCGACTTCAATGTTGTAGGCCACGTAGCTGTCCTTGGTTACCTTCGTGCCCTTGAGTTCACCGGTCTTGATCACCTTGCTGTGGGCTTTGCTCTCGTCAGCGCAGTAGCCGATCGCCGCACTGGTCTCGGAGTTTACCTTCACTGCACGGTCGAAGTACCTGGTGGTTCCCGTAATCGTCCAACCCGCATCCTTGAAACCCTGGACCCATTTCTCAGCAGCAACAGCACCCTCCCCCTCCGTGTAGAATTCCAGAGCGGGAAGGTGCGGGTCCTGAGCAACAATCGCCGCGTCGAGCGCACGGACAAGCTCCGCGTTGTCCCTCAGAATTGCGTCCTCAACCGGATTCCCGGTCTTCTCCGGTGTGAAGACGTCCTTGACATCCGATGGCAGTTCGATTGTCGGGCGTTTGGCACTGTCCGATGCGCTGACGCTCGGCGAAGCCGACGCCGCGGAGTCACCGCCCGTGTCTGCACCCGCAATCTTGTCATTGCCCTCTGATGTGTCGTCACCGCCCCCGCAGGCGGACAGCGACAGGGCCGCGACGGCAGTCAGCGTGGCGGCGATCAGGGTTGGACGGCGGTTCACGGATGGCTCCCGGTGGGGCGAGGGTTCGCACGAGAGTGCCAACGCTATCGACCGGGCTCCGAGTGACACCAGGTGGGTTTACGTCAGTCCCGCCCGGCAGGGATCAATTGGGCCGGGAGGTCGACCCGGTGACCAAAGGCGGAACGGCAAAGACCCCGGGCCGTGGCGGGGGAAGCCACGGCCCGGGGCCGGTGTGCGGGGTGGGGCTGACGGAGGCGGGGCGGGCGTCAGAGCTGCTGGGTGACCTTCTGGACGGCCTTGAGGGTGAGGTCGGGGCGGTCGGTGTGGATGTAGTGGCCGCTGCCCTTGGCCGTGGTGAGCTTGCTGGCGGTGGAGATCTTGAGCCACTCGTTCTGGCCCTTGGTCCACATCTCCTCCAGGGCGGGGCCGTACTCGGGGACCGCGCCGTACTGGGACTCGTGCTTGAGGATCTCCACGGGGATGTCTCCGGCGGAGTGGACGGGACCGTCGGCGATGACGAACCTCTCCGCGTTCTGGCCCTCGTTGCCGGCGATGGCACCGTCGCGGGCCTGGGCGGCCGGGCCGGTGACGTCGGCGGGGATGGTGCGGTTCATGTCGCGGGTGAGGTGGGGGATGGTGGCGTCGAGGAGGACCAGGCCCTTGACGCGGTCGGTGTGGTCGGGGGTGTAGCGGGCGGCGATGTAGCCGCCCATGGAGTGGCCGACCAGGACGACGGGGCGGTCGCCGGCCAGGTGGTCGAGGACCTTGGTGAGCAGGACGTCGGTGTCGTTGGCGGTCTGCAGGGTGTCCGGGGCGGGCTTGTCGCTCTTGCCCTCGCCGAGGCGGTCGTAGGAGCAGACGCGGGAGGTCTTCGCGACGGACTTCTGGAGCGCGGCCATGTTGTCCAGGCCCTCGCCGGCGCCGGGCATCAGCATCACCAGGGGCTCGCCACGGTGGGTGCGGCCGGAGCAGGAGACGTTGACCGAGTGGCCGTCGACCTGGATCTTCTTCGTGCCGGTGAAGGAGGCTCCCGCCGAGGCCTTGTCCTTGCTGTTGCTGTCGGAGTCGTCCTTGCCGAACTCCTCGTTGAGGACGAGGCCCGCGCCGGCCACGGTGCAGACGACGGCGATGGCGGCGATCGCCTTGGCGAAGGTGCGGAACATGGGGGGCCTCCAGCAGGCAAGGGTGGGGTACGGATCGGCTACTCGGGGGTTGGGGGGCTTGCTCAGGTCTTGCTCGGGTCCTTCTCGGGTCTTGCTCGGGTCCTTCTCGGGTCTTGCTCAGTCGGCCTGTCGTTCCCGGCGACTCGTTCCCGGCGACTGATGAAGACTCTATGGATCCGGCGCCCCCGGATCGTCACCCCTCGGTGGACACCTGCGCGTAGCTCCCCCGGGGGACAACAACGGACGACGCGGCAGGTGGGAGTTCACCTGCCGCGTCGTCCGTCGAAACCGTCCGCCCGGACGTCACCCCACCCGGCGCGCCCCCGCCGAAGGCACCGCCTCGAACACGCGCGGGGTCTTGAGGCCGGCCGCCGTGAAGGCGTCCTCGACCGCCTTGGTGACGGTGTCCACGTCGGCCGCCTCGGCCAGGACGATCGCCGAGCCGCCGAAGCCGCCGCCGGTCATGCGGGCGCCGAGGGCGCCGGTGGCCAGGGCGGTGTCGACGACCAGGTCCAGCTCGGCGCAGGAGATGCGGAAGTCGTCGCGCAGGGAGACGTGGCCCTCGACGAGGACGGGGCCGATGGCGCGGGTGTCGCCGGACTTCAGGAGCCCCACCACCCGCTCGACGCGCTCGTCCTCCGTGACGACGTGCCGTACCAGTCGGCGCACCTCCTCCTCGTCGCCGAGCCGTTCCAGTGCCGCGTCCAGGTCGGCGTAGGGCACGTCGCGCAGCGCGTCGACGCCGAGCAGCGCGGCGCCCTTCTCGCAGCCGGCGCGGCGCTTGCCGTACTCGCCCTCGCTGTGGGAGTGCTTGACCCGGGTGTCGACGACGAGCAGGCGCATGCCCTCGGCGGCGAGGTCGAAGGGGATCTGCTGCTGGGAGAGGTCGCGGGTGTCGAGGAAGAGGGCGTGGCCCGCCTCGCAGCAGGCGGACGCGGTCTGGTCCATGATGCCGACGGGGGCGCCGACGTAGACGTTCTCCGCGCGCTGGCACAGGCGGGCGAGCTGCCAGCCGCGCAGGCCGAGGGCGTACAGGTCGTTCAACGCCAGCGCCACGACGACCTCCAGGGCCGCCGAGGAGGAGAGCCCCGCGCCCGACGGGACCGTCGAGGCCAGGTGCACGTCGGCGCCGGTCAGCTCGTGGCCCGCCTCGCGCAGCGCCCAGACGACACCCGAGGGGTACGCGGTCCAGGCCTTGTCCGAGCCGGGCGTCAGGTCGGCGACGCGCAGCTCGACCGGGTCGGCGGCGATGTCGGCCGAGTGCAGCCGCAGGATGCCGTCGGTACGCCGGGATACGGCCGCGAGGGCCGTGTGCGGCAGGGCGAACGGCATGACGAAGCCGTCGTTGTAGTCGGTGTGCTCGCCGATGAGGTTGACCCGGCCCGGCGCCGCCCACACCCCCTCGGGGTCCGCCCCGTACAGCTCCCGGAACCGCTCGCCGACGGTCCCCACGACAGCCTCACCCATGCCTTGGCCCCTCACCCTTCCGGTAACTCCGCAAGTTTCAGCCCGCGCGCCGCTGCGCGAACTCCCACGCGTCCGCGACGATCCCCGCGAGGTCCGCGCGGGACGGGTTCCAGCCCAGTTTCTCGCGGGCGGTGTCCGCCGATGCCACCAGGACCGCCGGGTCGCCGCCGCGCCGGGGGGCCACGGCCTCGGGGATCGGATGCCCCGTCACCCCGCGGACGGTTTCGACGACCTCGCGGACCGAGAAGCCGTTGCCGTTGCCCAGGTTGCAGATGAGGTGTTCGCCGGGCCGGGCCGCGGCCAGGGCGAGCAGGTGGGCGTCGGCCAGGTCGGCGACGTGGATGTAGTCGCGCACGCAGGTGCCGTCCGGCGTCGGGTAGTCGTCGCCGAAGACGGAGATGGCCTCGCGCCTGCCCTGTGCAACCTGGAGGACCAGCGGGATCAGGTGCGACTCGGGGTCGTGGCGCTCGCCGTACTCCCCGTACGCGCCCGCGACGTTGAAGTACCGCAGGGAGACCGCGCCCAGTCCGTGGGCGGCCGCCTCACCGGTGATCATGTGGTCGACGGCGAGCTTCGAGGCGCCGTACGGGTTCGTCGGCTTCGTCGGCGCGCTCTCGACGATCGGGATCTCCTCCGGCTCGCCGTAGGTGGCGGCCGTGGAGGAGAAGACGAGCCGGCGGACGCCCGCCGTGCGCATGGCCTCGAGCAGGGCCATGGTGCCGCCGACGTTGTTGTCCCAGTACTTCTCGGGCTTGACGACCGACTCGCCGACCTGGGAGAAGGCCGCGAAGTGCAGGACTCCGTCGAACGAGGCGTCCAGCCATTTGGCGGCGTCGCGGATGTCGCCCTCGATGAACGAGGCACCGGCGGGCACGCCCTCGCGGAAACCGGTCGAGAGGTTGTCGAGGACGACGACCTCGTGGCCGGCCTCCACCAGATGCTGGGCGACGACGCTGCCGACGTATCCGGCCCCGCCCGTCACCAGGTACTTCCCGCTCATGAACTCGCTACCTCTCGCAGTCGCTCGGCCGCGCGCTCCGGGGGCACGTCGTTGATGAACACGTTCATGCCGGACTCGGAGCCCGCGAGGAACTTCAGCTTGCCGGACGTACGGCGGATGGTGAAAAGCTCCAGGTGCAGCGCGAAGTCGTCCCGCGTCACGCCCTCGAACTCCTCCAACTGCCCGAACGGGGCCTGGTGCCAGGCCGCGATGTAGGGCGTCGGAGGCTCCCCCTCGCCGAAGATCCGGTCGAAGCGTCTCAACAGTTCCAGATAGATCTGGGGAAACTCTGTGCGCGCCGCCTCGTCAAGACCGAGCAGGTCGGGGACGCGCCGCTTGGGGTAGAGGTGCACCTCGTAGGGCCAGTGCGCGGCGTACGGCACGAAGGCGGCCCAGTGTTCACCCTCGAGGACGATCCGCTCACCGGCCAGTTCCTCATCCAGGACGGCGTCGAACAGGTTCTCCCCGCCCGTCGCGTCCTTGTGGGCGGCGAGTGAACGGAGCATCAGGGCGGTGCGGGGGGTGGTGAACGGGTAGGCGTAGATCTGCCCGTGCGGGTGACCCAGCGTCACTCCGATCTCGGGACCCCGGTTCTCGAAGCAGAACACCTGTTCAACGGAGGGCAGATGGGACAGCTCGGCGGTGCGGTCCGTCCAGGTGTCGAGCACGAGCCGGGCCTGCTCCTCGCTCAGGTCGGCGAACGAGGCGTCGTGGTCGGAGGTGAAGCAGACGACCTCGCAGCGGCCCGAGTCGCCGGCCAGCGAGGGGAAACGGTTCTCGAAGACCACCACGTCGTACGACGAGTCCGGGATCTCGCTCAGCCGCTCGCCCTGCGAGGGGCACAGCGGGCACTGGTCGGCCGGCGGGTGGTAGGTGCGGCCCTGCCGGTGCGAGGCGATGGCGACACGGTCGCCGAGCAGCGGGTCGCGGCGGACCTCGGAGGTGGTGACGGTCCGCTCCAGCGGGCGGCGGTCCACGGCGTCCCGCACGGTGTCGTCGCGCAGGTCGTAGTAGACGAGCTCACGACCGTCGGCCAGCCGGGTCGAGGTCTTCTTCACTGCCGCACTCCTCTGCACCACCAAGGCAACCACCAAGGCCAACCACCAAGGGACAACCGTCAATCAATCACCCAACACAATCAAACATAACACATCACAACCCACCACGGCTCGTCGTTCATCACAATCAAACAAAGTTCATCACCAAAAGTGTTCAATTACTGAACGCGGAGGCGTAGGTTCCGCTCCGGATCAGTTCGCGAACGAAGCGAGTGCTTAATGCAAACCCCCACAAGCTCCACATACCTGGCCGCAGAGCTTCGACTCCCCACCAACTGGCTCGACTACACGATCCTCGGGATCTACTTCGTGGTCGTCCTGGGCATCGGCTTCGCCGCCCGCCGCTCCGTCAAGACCAGCCTGGACTTCTTCCTGTCCGGCCGCTCGCTGCCCGCCTGGGTCACCGGCCTCGCCTTCGTCGCGGCCAACCTCGGCGCCACCGAGATCCTCGGCATGGCCGCCAACAGCGCCCAGTACGGCGTCTACACGACCCACTGGTACTGGATCGGCGCCATCCCCGCGATGGTCTTCCTGGGCCTGGTGATGATGCCGTTCTACTACGGCTCGAAGGTCCGCTCGGTCCCGGAGTTCCTCCTGCTCCGCTTCGACAAGGCCTCGCACCTGCTGAGTTCGGCCCTGTTCGCCGTCGCCGCCATCCTGATCGCGGGCGTGAACCTCTACGCCCTCGCGATCGTCGTCGAGGCGCTCCTCGGCTGGCCGGAGTGGGTGGCCATCGTGGTGGCCGGCTTCTTCGTCCTGGCGTACATCACCCTCGGAGGCCTCTCCTCGGCCATCTACAACGAGGTCCTCCAGTTCTTCGTCATCCTGGCCGGCCTCATCCCGGTCACCATCCTGGGCCTGAAGAAGGTCGGCGGCTGGGACGGCCTGTCCGACTCCCTCTCCCAGTCCCACGGCTCCGACTTCATGACGGCGTGGGGCGGTACGGGCATCGGCAGCGAGAACCCGCTGGGCGCCAACTGGCTGACCATCGTCCTGGGCCTGGGCTTCGTCCTGTCCTTCGGCTACTGGACGACGAACTTCGCCGAAGTGCAGCGCGCCCTGTCCGCGAAGAACCTCTCGGCGGCCCAGCGCACCCCCCTCATCGCCGCCTTCCCGAAGATCTTCATCGTCTTCGTGGTGATGATCCCCGGCCTGGTCGCCGCCGTCCTGGTCCCGAAGATCGGCACGCCCGGCTCGGACCTCCAGTACAACGACGCCATCCCGTACCTCATGCAGCAACTGCTGCCCAACGGTGTGCTCGGCATCGCGGTGACCGGCCTGCTGGCCGCGTTCATGGCCGGCATGGCGGCCAACATCTCCTCCTTCAACACGGTCTTCACCACCGACATCTGGGCGAAGTACGTCGTGAAGGACCGCGAGGACGGCTACTACGTCCGCTTCGGCCGCATGATCACGGTGATCGGCGTCCTCGCCTCCATCGGCACGGCGTTCCTGGCCTCCTCGTTCTCCAACATCATGAGCTACCTCCAGACGCTCTTCTCCTTCTTCAACGTCCCGATGTTCGTGGTCTTCATCATCGGCATGTTCTGGAAGCGGGCGTCCATGAAGTCCGGCTTCTGGGGCCTGGTCGCGGGCACGACCGCCGCGATGGTCAACTACTTCGTCATCTACAAGCAGGGCATCATCGACATCCCCTCCGACCAGGGCGCCAACTTCGTCTCCGCGATCGCGGGCTTCGTCGCCGGCGCGGTGGTCATGGTCGCCGTGTCCCTGTTCACCGCACCGAAGCCCACCGCCGACCTCCAGGGCCTGGTCTACGGCACCACCTCCCCCGGCATGACGGAGCCGCCCGCCAAGGGCGACGACGCGTGGTACCGCAAGCCGGCGCTGCTGGGCTGGGGCGCGGTCGTACTGGCCGCCGCCTGCTACATCCCGTTCTCGTTCTGATCGCGGGAGGATTGAGAGAACATGTCTGATTCCTACTCCGACAAGAACCTCCAGGACGAGGTCTCCGAGCTGGAGACCAAGTCCGTCACCGCCGCGCGTCTCTTCGACATCCGGCGGATCATCGGCGGTCTTTTCGTGGTCTACGGCGTCATCGTGACGATCGCGGGCTTCGTGGCGTCCGACGACGACATCGACAAGGCGCAGGGGGTGAACATCAACCTGTGGACCGGCCTGGCCATGCTGGTCCTCGGCCTCTTCTTCCTGGCCTGGCTGAAGCTCCGGCCCACGGCTCCGCCGCCGCCACCGCTGGAGGAGACCGCCCCGAAGGAGTGACGGGTCCTCCTGACGCCGGCGACTGGTCCGGCGTCAGGAGTGGGCGGGGGGCGGGTGCGCAGCCCGGCGTAGCGGGGCGCCGCTCTCTTTGGGACGGGCGCCGCCCTGGGGGTACCTCCCAGGCCGTTCAGGCACTGGGGGAGGCACGACTGCCCGCAGCCACCCGCTCAACCGCCGGCGGCCTCCGTACCCGCCCGGTCCAGCAGCCCCGTCCGCGCGGCCAGCGCCGCCGCCTCCAGCCGGGACCCCACGCCCAGCTTCATCAGCACGCGCTGGACATGCGTACGCGCCGTCGACGGAGCGATTCCCATCCCGGCCGCGATCAGCCGCGTGTCCTCACCGTCCGCGACCCGCACCAGCACCTCCACCTCGCGCGGCGTGAGCATCTGCAACAGCCGCTGCCCCTCGTCGTCGGGCTGGGCAGCCGGGTTCAGCAGCTCGCCGAACGCCCCCTGCAGCAACGCGGGCGCCACCGCCGCCTCCCCGGCCCGCGCCTTCATGATCGCCCGCTCGACGCCCTCTATGCGCTCGTCGTGCCGGACATACCCCGACGCCCCCGCCGCGAACGCCGCCGCGATCCCGCGGGGGCTCGGCACGGGCCCCAGCACCAGCACCGCCACCTGCGGACGCTCCCGCTTGACCCGCGCCACCGGGTCGAAGATCCCCGGCTCGGCCGGCGCCGCCGTCCCCAGCAGGCACACCTCCGGCGCCCGGCTGATCACCAGCTCCGCCGCCCCCGCGGCCGGCGCCGCCGCGGCCAGCACCCGGTGCCCCCTCAGCTTCAGCGCCGAGGCCAACGCCTCGGCGTGCAGTCGGTGATCGTCGACCACCATGAGCCGTACTCCCATGGAGCAACCCCCCAGTCACCCAGTACCCGGCATGCATGCCCCCGGCATGAACCCGGAAGCTACACGCTAGCCGGACCTCGCGCTGCCCCTACCGGCGAGAACCGCCCCGGATCGCCGAAATCCCCCGCAATACACCCCCGCCGCACCCCACGAAACGGCCCCGCCCCTCGAACGGAAGAACGAGGGACGGGGCCGCGACGGACACCCACGAAACGACGGCGAGCGGAATGCGTACGGGACGGCGTACGGACGGCGTCAGCCGCTGGTGCCGAACCCGATCGCCAGGTACTCCTTCTCGTCCGCGCTGGTCGGCTCGCTGGCGTACACCTGCGACATGTACAGGTGCCCCTGCGAGTAGAGGATCTCGGAGTAGTCCGGGGACATGCTGGACTCGACGTCCCGCACCGCGTCGGTCGCCGGGTTCTCCAGCAGCGTGGTCTGCTTGAACGTCCCGCCGTCGATGCTCACGATCTGGCCGCCCTTGTCGTACGGCGGGCGCTTGTAGGCGATCACGTTGCCGCCGTCCATGCGCAGCGGGGTGATCGTGTAGCCCTCGCCGGCGTCCGCGCGCTGCCCGGTCTGCTTGCCGGTGGTGAGGTCGAAGGCGACGACCTCGTTGGTCCGGCTGTAGGACTCGCCGCTGCCCTCGTGCTCCTCGGTCGGGATGTAGAGCTTGTCGTTGCCGACCGCGAGTCCCTTGCAGCTCTCGATCTTGGTGATGGTGTCGCAGCGGGCCGCGAACTTCTCGCCCGGCGCCGAGATGCGGTTGAGCAGCTTGCCGGTCTTGTTGTCGATGGAGAAGAAGTCCGAGATGCCGCTGCCGTCACCGGCGGAGTCACCGACGTCGGCGGCCACGACCAGCGGGTTCGTCGACACGACGCCCGCGTACTCGATGCCCTTGGCCATCTTGTACTCGGAGATCACCTTCCCGCTCTTCGGGTCGATGGTCTGGATGTGCAGTTGCCGGGCGTCGTACGAGCCGCACTTGCGCACCGCGACCAGCTTGTCGCCGCCGCCGTAGCCCGCGTCGTAGCAGGTGTCGGTCGTCTTCGGGGACCAGAGGATGTCGCCCTTGGCGATGCCGAAGGCGACGCCGCCGTCGGTGCTGCCCGCTGCGACGGTGTCACCGCTGATCGTGACGTTGTCGAAGGAGATCGGCCCCTCACCGGCGGTCTTCGTCCACACCTTCTTCCCGGCGTCCAGGTCGAGGACCGCGACCTGGGTGCAGCCGTGCGAGGGCTCCGCCTTGGTCGGCATGGCGGGCTGGTGGACGATGACCGTCTTGTTGTCGTCGGTGACGTGCCGGGTGACCGCGCAGACGGGGCCGTCCAGCTTGATCGTCCACTTCTTGCTGCCCTTGTCGGGGTCGTACCCGACGACCTCGGCGATGCCGCTCTTGGCGTACACCTTGTCGGTGAGCCACGAGCCGGAGACGACGACGCTGTCGTCGTCCTTGCTCACCGCGGGCATGGGGACCTGGAAGAGCACCTTGGCGGCGGGGTCGGCGGGCGCCTTCTCCTTGCCGCCGGAGGACTTGCCGCCGTCGCCGCCCTTCTCCTGCGTGCCGCCCTCGCCGCCCTTGCCGCCGCTGGAGGCGGTGTCGTCCTTGCCCCCGTCGTCGGAGGAACCGGCGTACCAGACACCGCCGCCGATGATCAGCGCGATCGCGACGACGGCCGCCACGATGATCGCCATCTGCGCGTTGATCTTCCGGCCGCCGCCCGGCCCGCCGGCCTGGGGCTGCATGGGCGCGGTCGGGTGCTGATAGCCGTAGCCGGGCTGGCCGGGCTGACCCGGCTGCTGCCCGTAGGGCGGCGTCGGCTGCCCGTACGCCCCGGGCTGGCCCGGCTGCGGGCCCGGCTGCTGACCGGGGTAGCCGTATCCGGGCTGGGGCTGCGGCGGCGTCTGCGGATACCCGTACCCCGGCTGCTGCGGCGGCGGACCCGCCGGCGGCGTCTGCGGAGCCGCGGGTGCCTGCGGCGGCGTCTGCGGGGCGCCTCCGGGCTGCTGCGGGTAGCCGTAGCCCGGCTCGGGAGTCTTGCCGAGGTCGGGCCCGGAGGGCGGCGTGGGCGGCTGCGGCGGACCGAAGCCGCCCCCCTGCGGGGGCTGGTTGGGCGGCGGGGGCGGCGGCTGGGTCATGACGTGAGCACCTCGGAGAGCGGAGACGACGGGGACGGAACGAGCCGCGGAACAGCGGCGGCGGAGGCAGCGGAAGAAGAGGTCACTTGCCGTAGGCGAGCATCAACTTCTCCTTCGACTCGTCGTTTCCGGTCAGCCGGGTGCTGGAGATGTAGAAGCGCCCGTCGACCCAGTCGATGTCCTTGGAGTAGAAGCTGTTCTCGATGTCCGCGACGCCCTGCGGGTTCTGCAGCAGCTTGGCCGGCTTGTGGTCGCTGCCGCCGGTCGCGATGGACACGACCTGGCCGCCCGCGTCGTAGGACGGCTGGACGTACGCGATGAGCTGGTCGCCCTCGACCTTCATCGGCATCATCGACTCGTCCGCGGGGGACTTCGTACGCCACTTCTCCTTGCCGGTGGCGAGGTTGATCGCGACGATCTCGTTGGCGCCGCTGGTCGCCTCGGTCGGAAGGTAGAGGGTGCCCCCGGCGACCGCGACGCCGGAGCAGCCCTGGAGGTCGCGTTCGAGGATGGCCCAGCCGCACTCGGGTGCGAAGTCCTCGTCGACGCCGACCTGTTCCTGGACCTTGCCGGCGGAGGTGAAGGAGGAGATGTTCCAGACCTTCTTGTCCTCGTTGGTGGCGTAGACGACGAGCGGGTCGACGGAGTAGGCGCGGGCCACCCGCCAGCCCTTCTCGTACTTGTAGGTCCACAGGACCTTGCCGGTCTTCGGGTCGAGCCCCTGGAGCTCGTCGTGCGCCTTGTTGCCGCCGGCGCCGCAGGAGGCGACCTGGACGAGCTTGGTCGCGCTGCCCGCGAACCCGGCGGGGAAGCAGGCGTCGCCGTACTTCTTCTTGTCGTACAGCTTCTTGCCGCTGGTGACGTCGTAGGCGGTGCCGGACTGGGAGCGGCCGACCATCAGGGTCTTGCCGCTGACGGAGAGCTCGACGGAGAGCGTGGAGTCGAACAGCTCGCCGTCGCCGATCTCCTCGCTCCAGCCCTTCGCACCGGTGGCGAGGTCGATCTCCTGGAGCTTGTTGCACTTGGCGCGGTCGCTGGAGCCGCTCATGTAGGCGACGACGATCTTGTCGTCGGCCGTCTTCTCCGGGGTGACCGCGCAGATCTTCTCCGGGAAGGCGATCGGGTCCCAGGCGGGCTTGCCGTCGCCGACGTTGTAGGCGAAGACCTGCTTGTACGCCGCCTTCACGGCCGCCTTGTCGGTGATCCACATGCCGTTGGCGTCGGCGCCGGAACCGGGGGCGTCGGGCGCCTCCTTGTACCAGAGCACCTTGGACTCGCCGGCCTGGCGGCCCTCGTTGAGGTTCTCGGGGTCCTCGCCGCCGTCGCCGCTGCCGTCACCGGGGTTGACCGGGGCGCCGCCCTTGGAGCCGGAGGGCTTGGGGTCGTCGCTCTTGCCCGCGACGGGCTTCTTGTCCTTGCCGTCGTCGCCGCCGCTCGCGGTGACGGCCCACACGCCGCCGCCGATGACGAGCAGGGCGGCGACCGCCGCCCCGATGGCGAGGGCGGGCTTGCCCTTGAAGGGGTTGCGGGACCCGGAGCCGCCGGGCGGCGGGGTGCCGGGCGCGCCCGGGTACTGCTGCTGCGGATAGCCGTAGCCGGGCTGCTGACCGGGCTGCTGGCCGTACGGCCCCGGCTGCTGGGGCTGGGGCTGGGCGTACGGGCCGGAGTTGTACGGTCCGGGCTGCTGGCCGTACGGCCCGGGTTGCCCCGGCTGACCCGGCTGACCGGGTTGCTGCGGATAGCCGTACCCCGGCTGCTGCGGCGGCGGTCCGGACGGCGGGCCCTGCGGGGGCGGCGGCGTCTGGGGCGGGCCCTGCGGGGGCGGTGGGGTCGGGGCCCCGAAACCTCCCGGCGGTGGATCCTGCGGTGCTCCGAAGCCACCAGGCTGCGGCGGCTGATTCGGCGGCTGGCTCATCAGCGCGTTCCCCCTTATTACTACTGATTTCTAGCCACGCCCCGAGGTACGCGCTGGCCCCGGAGTCGTCTGCAGGCGGTCGTTCGGACTGACCCGGGCAAGCCTCGGACAGTCCTCGGACGGCCTTTCTATCACCCGGGGCCTACCGCCCACCGGGCCGCGTCCGCCCCTGTTCCCAAGGGAGGACCGGCCCGTGATGCCACTGTTACGAGCCTTCACGCCCTCTTTACACCACCCGCGCCCTCTGCGCGCAGGGAGGGCTCAGGCGTCCTCGGCCAATTCCAGCCAGCGCATCTCCAGCTCCTCGCGCTGTCCCACGAGTCCGCGCAGCTCGGTGTCCAGTTCGGCGACCTTCGCGAAGTCTGTGGCGTTGTCGGCGATCCGCGCGTGCAGCTTGGTCTCCTTCTCGGAGACCTTGTCGAGCTGTCGCTCGATCTTCTGGAGTTCCTTCTTGGCGGCGCGCACGTCGGCGGCGCTCTTCTCGGGTCCGGCGGCGGCGGCCGGCCCGGTCGCCGCGGCCGGGGCACTGGCGGCGGCGGCCTCCTCCATCCGCTGCCGCCGCTCCAGGTACTCGTCGATGCCGCGCGGCAGCATCCGCAGTGCGCCGTCACCGAGCAGGGCGAAGACCCGGTCGGTGGTGCGCTCGACGAAGAAGCGGTCGTGGGAGATGACGATCATCGAGCCGGGCCAGCCGTCGAGGACGTCCTCGAGCTGGGTCAGGGTCTCGATGTCGAGGTCGTTGGTGGGCTCGTCGAGGAAGAGGACGTTGGGCTCGTCCATGAGGAGCCTCAGCAGTTGGAGCCGCCTGCGCTCACCGCCGGACAGGTCCCCGACCGGAGTCCACTGCTTCTCCTTGGCGAACCCGAACGTCTCGCACAACTGCCCGGCGGTCATCTCGCGGCCCTTGCCGAGGTCGACGCGCTCACGGACGCGCTGGACGGCCTCCAGCACCCGCCAGGTGGGGTCGAGTTCGGCGACCTCCTGGGAGAGGTAGCCCAGCTTGACGGTCCTGCCGACCTTGACCTGCCCGCTCACGGGCTGCTGCTCGCCCTCGCTGGTCGCGGCGTCGGCGAGGGCGCGCAGCAGGGAGGTCTTGCCCGCGCCGTTGACGCCGACGAGGCCGATGCGGTCGCCGGGGCCGAGCTGCCAGGTGACGTGCTTGAGCAGCACCTTGGGGCCGGCCTGGACGGTGATGTCCTCCAGGTCGAACACGGTCTTGCCGAGCCTGGACGACGCGAACTTCATCAGCTCGCTGCTGTCCCGGGGCGCCGGCACGTCGGCGATCAGCTCGTTGGCGGCCTCGACGCGGAAGCGGGGCTTGGAGGTGCGGGCGGGGGCGCCGCGCCGCAGCCAGGCCAGCTCCTTGCGGACCAGGTTCTGCCGCTTGGTCTCCTCGGTGGCGGCGATGCGCTCGCGTTCGGCGCGGGCGAAGACGTAGTCGGAGTAGCCGCCCTCGTACTCGTAGACGTCGCCGCGCTGCACGTCCCACATGCGGGTGCAGACCTGGTCGAGGAACCACCGGTCGTGCGTCACGCAGACGAGCGCGGAGCGGCGCTCGCGCAGGTGCCGGGCGAGCCAGGCGATGCCCTCGACGTCGAGGTGGTTGGTGGGCTCGTCCAGGACGACGAGGTCCTGTTCGTCGATGAGCAGCTTGGCGAGCGCGATCCGGCGCCGCTCGCCACCGGAGAGCGGCCCGATGACGGTGTCGAGGCCCTGCGGGAACCCCGGCATGTCGAGCCCGCCGAACAGCCCGGTCAGTACGTCCCTGATCTTGGCGTTGCCCGCCCACTCGTGGTCGGCGAGGTCGCCGATGACCTCGTGGCGGACGGTGGCCCCGGGGTCTAGCGAGTCGTGCTGGGTGAGCACGCCGAGCCGCAGCCCGCCGGAGTGGGTGACGCGGCCGGTGTCGGGCTGCTCCAGCTTGGCCAGCATCCGGATCATGGTCGTCTTGCCGTCGCCGTTACGGCCGACGACACCGACGCGGTCCCCCTCGGAGACGCCGAGGGACACGCCGTCGAGAAGCGCACGGGTGCCGTACACCTTGGTGGCGTTCTCGACATTGACCAGATTGACGGCCATTTCTCTCCTGACTGGGGGATCTACCAGCCTTCAAGCGTAGGCCCTCCGGGGGGTGGGGTGACGCGGGCGGGGGCAGTCACTCGTTGTAGTGACGTGATGCGAAAGGCCCGGCTACCGTGGTGAGTGGGCAGCAGGATCCCGTCCATGGGAGGAACCATGACCGCCGAGTCCGTCAAGCGCCGCGTCGAGTGGCCGATGCCGCCACAGGACGGTTACACCGTGGACGACCTGTTCACGCTGCCTGATCTCCCGCCGCACACCGAGCTGATCGACGGGAGCCTGGTTTTCGTGAGTCCGCAACGAGATTTTCACACCATCGTGATGGACATGTTGGTCTACGGTCTGCGCGCGACACTGCCACCCGAGCTGCGGGTGCGACGGGAAATGACCATCGTCCTCGACCGGCGGAACGGCCCTGAGCCCGATGTGAGCGTCCTTCGCGCGGAGGCGGTCGGGCGGAAGAAGACTCGCTACGCGGCGTCCGACGTCCTCCTCGCCATCGAGGTCGTCTCCCCCGACTCCGAGTCCCGCGACCGCGACACGAAGCCGCACAAGTACGCCGCCGCCGGAATCCCCCACTTCTGGCTGGTCGAGATGGAGGGCGCGGAAGACCGTCCGGTCGTCCACGTCTACGAGCGCGGCAAGGTCACCGGCACATACGCCCTCACCGGCATCCACCACGACCACCTGAAAATCAGCGTCCCCTACGACATCGACATCGACCTGACCGCAATCGACAACCTCTGACCCTCACACCACCGTCGCCCCCGCCACCGCCCCCACCGCCGTACGCACGTCACGGCAGGTCCCCGACGCCCGCAGCACCCCCGCGATGTCGGACGCGGACCGGGCGTCCGGGGCGAGGAACGCTGTGGTCGGGCCCGAGCCCGAGACCAGGGCGGCCAGGGCGCCCGCCGCGCGTCCGGCCGCGAGGGTGTCGGACAGCTCCGGGAAGAGCGAGAGCGCGGCAGGCTGGAGGTCGTTGGTGAGGGCCACGGCGAGTGCGACGGGGTCGCCCTTGGCGAGGGCGTCGAGGACCGTCTGGTCGGCGACCGGTTCCGGGATGTCCAGGCCCTCCCCCAGCCGGTCGAACTCGCGGAAGACGGCCGGGGTCGACAGTCCCCGCGAGGCCAGCGCGAAGACCCAGTGGAAGTCGCCGCCGACCTCCAGCCCGGTCAGTCGCTCCCCCCGCCCCGTGCCCAGCGCCGCCCCGCCGACCAGGCTGAACGGCACGTCGCTGCCCAGCTCGGCGCAGATCTCCAGCAGCTCGGCCCGTGACGCTCCCGTGCCCCACAGCGCGTCGCAGGCGACCAGCGCGCCGGCGCAGTCCGCGCTGCCGCCCGCCATGCCCCCGGCGACGGGGATGTCCTTGGCGATGTGCAGGTGGACATCGGGTTCACGGCCGTACCTCGCGGCCAGCGCCTGGGCCGCGCGGGCCGCCAGGTTGGTGCGGTCGAGGGGGACCTGGCCGGCGTCCGGGCCGTCGCAGGTGACGCGGAGCCCGTCGGCGTCCGGGGTCGCGGTGATCTCGTCGAAGAGGGAGACGGCGAGGAAGACGTTGGCCAGGTCGTGGAAGCCGTCGGGGCGGGCGGCGCCGACCGCGAGCTGGACGTTGACCTTGGCGGGGACGCGGACCGTCACGCTCACTTGCTCGTCACTCCCTACTCCTTGTGCTCGGCGGTACGGCTCTCGGCGATACGCGCGAACTCTTCCACGGTCAGTGCCTCTCCGCGCGCCTGCGGAGACACGCCCGCGCCGACGAGGGCGGCCTCGGCGGCGGCGGCCGACCCCGCCCACCCGGCGAGCGCGGCCCGCAGGGTCTTGCGGCGCTGGGCGAACGCGGCGTCGACGACGGCGAAGACCTCGCGCCTGGAGGCGGTCGTCTCGAGCGGCTCCGTCCGCCGGACGAGTGACACCAGCCCGCTGTCGACGTTCGGCGCGGGCCAGAAGACGTTGCGGCCGATGGAGCCGGCCCGGCGGACCTCGGCGTACCAGTTCGCCTTCACGGAGGGCACGCCGTAGACCTTCGAGCCGGGTCCGGCGGCGAGCCGGTCGGCGACCTCGGCCTGCACCATGACGAGGGTCCGCTCGATGCTCGGGAACGTCTCGAGCATGTGGAGGAGGACGGGGACCGCCACGTTGTACGGCAGGTTGGCGACCAGCGCGGTCGGGGCGGGACCCGGCAGCTCGGTCACCCGCATCGCGTCGGAGTGGACCAGCGCGAACCGGCCGGCGCGCTCGGGCATGCGGGCGGCGACGGTGGCGGGCAGGGCGCCGGCGAGGACGTCGTCGATCTCGACGGCGGTGACCCGGTCGGCGGCCTCCAGCAGGGCCAGGGTGAGCGAGCCGAGGCCCGGTCCCACCTCGACCACCACGTCGTCGGGGCGTACCCCGGCGGTGCGGACGATACGGCGGACCGTGTTGGCGTCGATGACGAAGTTCTGGCCGCGCTGCTTGGTGGGGCGTACGCCGAGGACTGCCGCGAGTTCACGGACGTCGGCGGGACCCAGGAGGGCGTCGGGGGTGGGGCTGCTCACCCGGCAAGGGTAGCCGGGGGCGGGCTGCCTCATCCCCGCAGTCGGGCGCCGCAGTGCGGCCAGGCGTCGGGGCCGCTGCGTACGTACAGCTTCTTCGCCCGGTACGTCTGCTCCGTGGCCGACGCGTCCTGGGGGCGGCCCTCGCCGCCGAGGTCGTGCCAGGTGCGGGTGTCGAACTGGTAGAGCCCCCCGTAGGTGCCCGACGGGTCGACGGCGTCCGGTCGGCCGCCCGACTCGCAGGCGGCCAGGCCCTGCCAGTTCAGGTGGTCGGCGCCCTCGACGGACGTCGGCCGGGGCCGGGTGCCGACCCGCACGAGCCGCGGGCTGGGCTCGCGCACCACCTCGGTGCGCAGGCGGCGCGGTTTGTCCCGGACGCCGTTGACGGTGCGCAGGGCGTACGTGGTGCGCCGCAGTCCGGGCCGCCCCGCCTGCTGGACGACCTCCGTGCCCCGGTAGAGGGAGGCGTCGTCGGTCCGTCGCACGTCGAAGGGGATCGGGTCCTCGCGGACCTCCTGGGACCCGGTGATCCGCAGCACCGTGACTGTCTGCCCGTCGCGCGGGAAGCCGGTCGCGGGGACGGAGGTGGTGTCCTCGCCGCGCAGGGTGATCCCGGCCTCCTCGACCACCTCCCGCACGGTCGCGGCGTTGGTGCGGACGGTGCGGGCCCGGCCGTCCGCCATGACGGTCACCACCCGTTCGGTCCGCACCACCAGGGCGAGGCCCTCGCGGCCGATACGCCGGGAGCCCTCGGTGGACAGGTGGGCGCCCTGCGTCCGTACGCCGAACTGCCGCAGGGCCCCTTCCACCGTCTCCGCGGTCGTCCACACCTGGCGCCGGTGGCCGTCGAGGGTGAGCAGGACGGGCCGGCCGTACCGGACGGCGACGTCCTCGCCGCTGGTCAGCGGGGTGCCGGGAGCGGGCACGATCACATCGTGGGCGCCCACCTCGACGCCCTCGTCGGCGAGCAGTTCGCTCACGTCGTCGGCGAAGGTGTGCAGCGTGCGCGGGGTGCCGTCGACGGTCAGCTCGACCGCCTTGTCCTTGGCGACGAAGGCGGTGGTGCCGCCCGCGAGGAACGCCACGACCAGCGCCCGCGGCAGCAGCCGGCGCAGGGAGGCGTCCGCACGCCCGGCGTACCGCGCCCGGCGCCGGCGCCCGGCCCGCCGCCCGTCTCCCGGGGCGCGCACCGAGGGCGCCGAGGGCGCGCCGTACGGCAGGGTCGGCGCGCTGTGCACGTCGTACGGAGCGAGGTACTCGTGCGCCGCGTATGCCTCTGAGTGCTCGAACTGCGTTCTGCTCACGCCGACAACGCTCCAGGGGTCCGGATCGGGCCCCCAGAACCTAGCGGAGCGTTCGTCACTCTCCAAAGCGAAGCGACTACGCAGCGTGGCGCGCGCTGCTCAGTAGGCGAAGGCGCGGGCCGTGTTCGCGGCGAGGGCGGTCGCCAGCGTGTCCTCGTCGACGCCCCGGACCTCGGCCATGGCACGCACCGTGACCGGCACCAGGTAGGGGGCGTTCGGCCGCCCCCGGTAGGGCATCGGCGTCAGGAACGGCGCGTCGGTCTCGACCAGGACCAGCTCCGGCGGGGCCACGGCGAGGGCGTCGCGCAGGTTCTGGGCGTTCTTGAAGGTGACGTTGCCCGCGAAGGACATGTAGTAGCCGGCGTGCGCGCAGATCTCGGCCATGTCCGCGTCGCCGGAGTAGCAGTGGAAGACGGTGCGCTCGGGGGCGCCCTCCTCCTTGAGGACGCGCAGGACGTCGGTGTGGGCGTCGCGGTCGTGGATGACGAGGGTCTTGCCGTGCCGCTTGGCGATCTCGATGTGGGCGCGGAAGGAGCGCTCCTGCGCGTCCTTGCCCTCGGGGCCGGTGCGGAAGTAGTCGAGGCCGGTCTCGCCGACTCCCTTGACCTGCGGGAGTGCCGCGAGCCGGTCGATCTCCGCGAGCGCGTCGTCCAGCGCCGCGTCCCCGCCGGGCTGCCGCGCCCCCTGCCTGGACCATCCTCCCCCAGCCCCAGGGGGCTGGGAGGTGCCCCCAGGGTCACCGTGGACGATCCGCGGCGCCTCGTTGGGGTGCAGGGCGACGGTGGCGTGGACGGCGTCGTGCGCGGCCGCGGTCTCGGCGGCCCAGCGGGAGCCAGCGAGGTCGCAGCCGACCTGGACGACGGTCGTGACGCCGACCGACGCGGCCTTGACGAGCGCCTCGTCCACCGTGCCGGACTGCATGTCGAGGTGGGTGTGCGAGTCGGCGACCGGCACCCGGAGGGGCTCGGGGAGCGGGGGCGCGTCGTTCTTGTCGGACCGGCCCGAGGCGTTCGAAGGCATGCCTCCGATCCTACGAAAGCCCCGACCGGACCCGACCGGACCCCACCGGCCCGGCCGACTCCCCGCCGGGTCAGCTCGCCTTGCGGTGGAGGTGCAGGGCGTGCAGCAGATCGGCGAGGTGCCAGTGCCGGCGCCCGTCGTCGAGTCCCGGCGCCCCCGGCCCCGGCTCCTCGGGCACCGACGACACCGACGACACCGGCGGCACCGGCGGCACCTCCAGGGGGCCGGCAGGCGGCACCCGGTGGATGCCCTGGCTGGTGCCGCGCACCGAGGCGACCCGGCCCGGGCGCATGATCCGTACGACGTGGTTGTCGCAGTTGGCGCAGGTCGGCCGGGTCAGCGGAGAGGGCACGACGCGGCCGTCCGCGACGTAGAGCACGAACTCGTGGCCGTCGGTGTCCGTGTGGTGCTCGATCTCGAACGCCTGCTCCCAGCCGTGCCCGCAGCGCATGCAGGCGAAGGAGTACGACTCGTGGACGACGGCGGTGGCACCGGCTCGCACTCCGGTCCGCGCGGCGCTCTCACTCATGCTCATCCCGGCTCCTTCGGTTCGTCCTGTTCCTCTTCCTGCTTCTCCTTCTTCCAGTGGACTCCTCCACCAGCGGGAAAGCACCAGGTCATGCCGAGTATTTGAGCCGATTTGGGCTGCCCTTGGCCCAAGGGTGGTCCAGGTCAGGGGCGGGTCAAGGCCGGCCCGTCAGACGCCGGCGTTCTTCGCCGCCACCACCGCGTCGAACACCTCGCGCTTGGGCACGCCCACCTGGACGGCCACCGCCGCGATCGCCTCCTTGCGCCGCTCCCCCGCCTCCTCGCGCACCCGCACCCTGCGCACCAGCTCCTCGGCGCCGAACTCCTCGGGCCCCTTGTCCGGCGCACCCTCGACGACGACGGTGATCTCGCCCCGCACCCCTTCACCGGCCCACGCGGCCAGCTCGCCGAGCCCGCCGCGCCTGACCTCCTCGTACGTCTTGGTCAGCTCCCGGCAGACGGCGGCCCGCCGGTCGGCGCCGAAGACCTCGGCCATGGCGGCGAGGGTGTCGTCGAGGCGGTGCGGGGCCTCGAAGTAGACGAGGGTCCGGCGCTCCTCGGCGACCTCGCGCAGCCGGGTCAGCCGCTCGCCGGCCTTGCGGGGCGGGAAGCCCTCGAAGCAGAACCGGTCGACCGGCAGCCCCGACAGGGCGAGCGCGGTGAGCACGGCGGACGGGCCGGGTACGGCGGTGACGCGGACGCCGCGCTCGACGGCGGCGGCGACCAGCCGGTAGCCCGGGTCGGACACCGACGGCATCCCGGCGTCGGTGACCAGCAGCACGCGCGCTCCGCCGACCAGCTCCTCCACCAGCTCGGGCGTCCGGGCGGACTCGTTGCCCTCGAAGTACGACACGACACGCCCCGCGGGTGCGACGCCGAGCGCCTGGGTGAGCCGGCGCAGCCGCCGGGTGTCCTCGGCGGCGACGACGTCCGCGCCGGCCAGTTCCGCGGCGAGCCGTGGCGGGGCGTCCCGGACGTCGCCGATGGGGGTGCCCGCGAGTACAAGGGTTCCAGTCACTCCCCCATCCTCCCAGCACCGGCCGGGCACCCCTCGAAGCGCACCGGTGAGGCCCATGCGCGGGACGTGCACAGCGCGGTTCCCTACGATGGCGCGGTGACCAGTACCGCGTCCTCCACGGACACCCGGCAGGGCCAGACCCCGCACGACGAGCGGCCCACCTGGCAGCAGCGGCTGCGCCGCTTCGGCTACACGGCGGGGCCGGCGGCCGGCGACGTCCGCGACCGGCTGGTGCCGCCGTACACGAGCCCGAGTCCGCGCCTGTGGGCCTTCCTGGGTCTGTCGAAGCCGCTCACCGACCGGATCGCGCGCTGGTCGGCGTGGGGCGGGCCGCTGCTGGTGGCGCTGCTCGCGGGCGTGCTGCGGTTCTGGAACCTGGGCAGCCCGAAGGCGGTGATATTCGACGAGACGTACTACGCCAAGGACGCGTGGGCGCTGATCCACCGCGGTTTCGAGGTCAACTGGGACAAGAACGCCAACGACCTGATCCTGAACAGCGGCGGCGACATCCCGATCCCGACGGACGCGGCGTACGTCGTCCATCCGCCGGTGGGCAAGTACATCATCGGCCTGGGCGAACTTCTGTTCGGCTTCGACCCGTTCGGCTGGCGGTTCATGACGGCGCTGCTCGGCACGCTGTCGGTGCTGCTGCTGTGCCGGATCGGGCGCCGGCTGTTCCGCTCCACGTTCCTGGGGTGCCTGGCGGGCGCGCTGATGGCGGTGGACGGGCTGCACTTCGTGATGAGCCGCACCGCGCTGCTGGACAGCGTGCTGATGTTCTTCGTGCTGGCCGCCTTCGGCTGCCTGGTCGCCGACCGCGACTGGGCCCGCCGGAAACTCGCCGCCGCGCTGCCGGTGGACGACGACGGCAGGGTCCGCCCGGACGCGGAGGTCGCCGAGACGCTCCGGCTCGGGTGGCGCCCCTGGCGGCTGACGGCGGGCCTGATGCTGGGCCTGGCGGCGGCCACCAAGTGGAACGGCCTGTACATCATGGCGGCCTTCTGCGTGCTGGCCGTGCTGTGGGACGTCGGCTCCCGCCGGGTCGCGGGCGCCCACCGCCCGCACCTCGCGGTGCTGCGGCACGACCTGGGCTGGGCCTTCCTCTCCACGGTCCCGGTGGCTCTCGCCACGTACGTCCTGTCCTGGCTGGGCTGGATCCTCTCCCCCTCGGACGGCACCGGCGGCTACTACCGCGACTGGGCGACGAAGGACGGCGCGAACAGTTCCTGGTCGTGGCTCTTCCCCGACTGGTGGCGCAGCCTGTGGCACTACGAGACGCAGGTCCTCGAATTCCACACCCACCTCACCTCGCCGCACACCTACCAGTCGAACCCGTGGAGCTGGATCGTCCAGGGCCGCCCGGTCTCCTACTTCTACGAGTCGCCGTCGGCGGGCACGGACGGCTGCCCAGCCGACGCGGGCGAGAAGTGCGCCCGCGAGGTACTGGCCCTGGGCACCCCGCTGCTGTGGTGGGTGGGCTGCTTCGCGCTGCTCTACGTCCTGTGGCGCTGGGTCTTCCGCCGCGACTGGCGCGCGGGCGCCATCGCCTGCGGCATCGCGGCCGGCTACCTCCCCTGGTTCATGTACCAGGAGCGCACGATCTTCCTCTTCTACTCCGTAGTCTTCGTCCCGTTCCTGTGCCTCGCGGTGGCGATGCTGCTGGGGGCGATCATCGGCCGCCCCGGCTGCGGCGACGCCAGACGCGTCGCGGGCGCGACGGGCGCGGGCGTCCTGGTGCTGCTCATCGCCTGGAACTTCATCTACTTCTGGCCCCTGTACACGGGCACGGCGATCCCCATGGACGACTGGCGGGCGCGGATGTGGCTCGACACGTGGGTCTGACCCCCGCCACGCCCAGGGGGTGTCGCCGCACGTGAGCACTCCACCCACCACTGTCCTCCACGCGCTCACATGAGCAAGAAGGAGTTCCGCCCTGACGGGCTCCACTAGCACGAGCCGGGCTCCGAGGGACAGTTGATCCCGTGGTCAAGGCGGCCCGGGGTCTCCTTTAGGCCACCAAACGGAAACATCCGTACCGCCGATCACTCCCTGCGCATAGAGTGCAACCACAACTACTTCTGAACGCGTTCAAGATTGCGGGCAGAAGGTCTGACGGGGAACGGAACCGGGGAGGGGACTGCCGATGGGCAGGGGGGTGAAGGTCGCCGTCATTGGCGGGGTGTTCGCCGTGATGGTGGGCGGTGCCGGGTACGGCGCCTACAACGTCGTGTCGGCGCTGGACGGTGACGGGGGCTCGGGGTCGTCGGAGGCCAAGAGCGGGCCGCCGAGCGGGGACGAGGTCGAGGAGACGACGGAGAAGTTCTTCACGGCCTGGGAGAAGGGCGACGCGACGACGGCGGCGTCCTACACGAACAACGCCTCGGTCGCCGGGACACTGCTGACGGCCTACGCCGACGAGGCGCACATCACCGGCGTCGAGATCACGCCGGGCACGCCGATCGCCACCGGCGTGCCGTTCACCGTGAAGGCGAAGGTGTCGTACGAGGGCACGACCAAGCCGCTGACGTACAAGAGCAAGCTGACGGTGGTGCGCGGGGAGACCAGTGGGCGGGCGCTGGTCGACTGGGAGCCGTCCGTCGTCCATCCGGATCTGAAGGACGGGGACACCCTGGTCACCGAGGAGTCGGCGACCCCGCAGATCCAGGCCGTCGGGCGGGACGGCGCCGTGCTGAGCAAGGAGAAATATCCCTCCCTCGGGCCGGTCATCGCCACCCTCCGGGAGCGGTACGGCTCGAAGGTGGGCGGCACCCCCGGCGTCGAACTCGCGGTCCGCCACACGGTCGGGGACGCCCCCGACGCCCCGCTGCTGACTCTGACCGAGGGCAAGCCCGGGAAGCTGAAGACGACGCTCAGCGCGAGCGTGCAGGCGGCGGCCGAGAAGGCGGTGAAGCGGTACGGCGAGTCCTCCGTGGTCGCCGTGAAGCCGAGCACCGGCGAAGTCCTGGCCGTGGCGAACAACCGCAAGGACGGCTTCAACGCGGCCTTCCAGGGGCGGGTCGCCCCCGGCTCCACCATGAAGATCATCACCGCGGCCATGCTCATCGACAACGGCGTGACCTCGATGAACGGCCCGGCGCCCTGCCCCGAGACAGCGACCTGGCAGAGCCAGACCTTCCACAACATCACCACCATGAAGCCCAACCTGAGCGCCACGCTCGCCAACACCTTCATGCGCTCCTGCAACACCGGCTTCATCAAACTCGTCGACGAGAAGCCGCTCACCGACTCCTCACTGACGCAGGAGGCCCAGGAGCGCTTCGGGCTCGGGCAGGACAACTGGCAGACCGGCATCGTCTCCTTCGACGGCAGCGTCCCCGCGTCCGGCGGCCCGGACCGCGCGGCCAACGCCATCGGGCAGGGCCAGGTCCAGATGAACCCGCTGAACATGGCCTCCGTGACGGCGACCGCCATCACCGGCGAGTTCCGCCAGCCCTACCTGGTCCCGTTCGACCTGGACGACCGGAAGCCGGCCACCGCCAAGGGGCTGCCGCAGGGCACCGTCGGCCAGCTCAAGCAGATGATGCGGCTCACCGCGACCCAGGGCACCGCCGCGGGCCCCATGTCCGGGCTCGGCGGCGACATGGGCGCCAAGACCGGGTCGGCGGAGGTCGACGGACAGACCACCTCCAACAGTTGGTTCACCGGCTTCCGGGGCGACATCGCGGCGGCGGCCATGACCGAGGAAGGCGGCCACGGCGGCGACGCGGCCGGGCCGATCGTCGTAGACGTGCTACGAGCCGGAGGCTGACGCAGACCGATCCTGAGACGCACCGACGGTGACAGTTGCCCCTACTGTGGTCGCCGTCGTTGGAAGCATCGGCAACGACGGCAAGGCAGAGGCCCCGGGAATCCGGGCGCCGCGGAGGAACTGGAACGGGACGCAGTGGGCAGCAGAAGGGCCGCCGCCGAGCGGCGCAGGACGAGACCCGCCGTGATCGGCAGTGTGGCCGCGGTCGTCGTGGCCGGCGCCGGCTTCGGCGCCTACGCGATGTACGGCGGCGAGTCCGGCGCCGAGGACACCGCCCGCACGAAGTCCGCGGCGGCCGGGGAGAAGGTGAAGTCGGGCCCCCTGACGGCGACGGAGGTCACCACCACGGCGCAGCGGTTCCTGACCGCCTGGCAGAAGGGCGACCTGGCCGCCGCTGCCGCCGCGACCGACGACGCGGAGGCCGCGAAGGCCCTGCTCACCGGTTACGCCAAGGACGCCCGCGTCAAGGACGCCACCTTCACCCCCGGCACCCCGGCCGGGGAGAAGGTCCCGTTCTCCGTGCAGGCCACCGTCGTCTACGACAAGGTGAGCGAGCCGCTGGCGTACGACAGCGCGCTGACCGTCGTCCGCCGGGCCGGCGACGGCGAGCCCCGCGTCGACTGGCACGCGGCCGTCGTCCACCCGGACCTGGCGGACGGCGACAAGCTGGTCACCGGGGAGGCCGGCGACCCGCCGGTCAAGGCGCTGGACCGGGACGGCGCGGAGATCACCGCCGCGAAGTACCCGTCCCTCGGCACCGTCCTGGACGGCCTGCGCGAGAAGTACGGCAAGAAGGCCGGCGGCACCCCGGGGATCGAGTTGCGCGTGGTGCGCGGCAAGTCGGCCGAGGACGCGAAGGGGGCCAAGGACTCCGAGTCCGGCGCCGCCTCCGACAAGACGCTGCTGGAGCTGCGCGAGGGCACGCCCGGCACGCTGAAGACGACCCTGGACCCGGACCTCCAGGCCGCCGCCGAGAAGCAGGTGGACGGCAAGAAGGGGGCGTCCGTGGTGCTGCTGCGCGCCTCCACCGGCGAGGTCCTCGCCGTCGCCAACGGCGGGCACGGCTTCAACACCGCCTTCCTGGGTTCGCTCGCCCCCGGCTCCACCATGAAGGTCATCACCGCCTCGATGCTGCTCGAGAAGGACCTGGCGTCCGTGAACGAGAAGCACCCGTGCCCCAAGTACTTCAGCTACGGCGGCTGGAAGTTCCACAACGACGACAAGTTCGAGATCAAGGACGGCACCTTCAAGGCGAGCTTCGCCCGCTCCTGCAACACCGCCTTCATCAGCCAGGCCCCCGAGCTGGCGGACGACGACCTGACCAGGCAGGCGAAGGAGGTCTTCGGCCTGTCGATGAACAACTGGTCGGTCGGCGTGTCCACCTTCGACGGCAGGGTGCCGGTCCAGAGCGACGCCCAGATGGCCGCCTCCCTCATCGGCCAGGGCGGCGTGCGGATGAACCCGCTGAACATGGCGTCGGTGTCGGCGACCGTGAAGTCGGGCAGCTTCCACCAGCCGTACCTGGTCGCCCCGTCGGTCGACGGGCGGGCGCTCGCCACGGCCTCGCGCACGATGTCGGGCGAGACGCTCGGCGCGCTGCGCGAGCTGATGGCCTACACGGCGGCGTACGGCACCGCCGTGGAGCCGATGGCCGGGCTGAGCGGCGACGTCGGTGCGAAGACCGGCTCGGCGGAGGTCGACGGCCAGAAGAAGCCCAACGGCTGGTTCACGGCGTACCGGGGCGACCTGGCCGCCGCGGGCGTCGTCCAGCAGGGCGGCCACGGCGGCGACAGCGCGGGCCCGATCGTCGCGGCGCTGCTGAAGGCAGGCGGCTGACGCCCCGGTCCCCGGCGTGCCCGGCGTGCGCGTGCGGCCGGTGGCTCAGTGGGCCACCGGCTGCGCGGCCGACTTGTAGGTGCGGCGCAGGAACCGGATGAGCGCCTTGTTCTCGAACTGGACCACCGAGCAGCCCTGCGGGGAGTGGAACTCGACCACGGCCTGCACCCGCCCGCACGGCCACACCCGCACCTCGCCGCTGCCGGCCGGCGCGCGCAGGCCCTGTTCCAGCAGAGCGCGGTCGAAGGTCCACTCACGGATGCCGGGCGCGCGGCCCCGCGCGGGCAGTCCGACGCACACCGATCGCGGGTCGTGGTCGGGGTCGTAGCGCAGTACGACGGGTATCGCTCCGCCGTCGTCCTGGTCGGGGAGGTCCGCGTCCGTCAGGATGTGGGCTCGTACGTACTGTTCGACTACGGACATCGGATCGCCCCTTACGCTGTGCCGCCTGTGCGCCTGTGCCGCCTGTGCGCCTGTGCCGCCTGAGCCACCTGTGCGAAAGCTGTGCGTCCACCCCTCTCCAATGTCCCATATTTTCGCAATGACACCTTCTCGGGGCGAGCCGTCCCACCTGTGAGACAACAAGCGATAACGAGTGCCTTGCTCTTGCGAGGGGTTCGCAACAAGCCTCTATCATCGAACGGTGCATGTACCTGACGGATTCATCAACGCCCCGACCTCCGCCGTGACCGGAGTCGTCGCCGCGGGCGCCATCGCGGTCAGCCTGCGCGGCGCGCGCCGCGAGCTGGACGAGCGGACGGCTCCCCTGGCGGGGCTGGTCGCGGCGTTCATCTTCGCGGTCCAGATGCTGAACTTCCCGGTCGCGGCCGGGACCAGCGGACATCTGCTCGGCGGCGCCCTCGCCGCCATCCTCGTGGGCCCCTACACCGGGGTCCTGTGTGTCTCCGTCGTCCTGCTCATGCAGGGCATCCTCTTCGCCGACGGCGGCCTGACCGCGCTCGGCGTGAACATCACCGACATGGCGATCGTCACCACGGTCGTCGCCTACGCCCTCTTCCGGGGCCTGGTGAAGGTCCTGCCGCGCACCCGCCGCTCGGTCACCGTGGCCTCCTTCGTCGCCGCGCTCGTCTCCGTCCCGGCCGCCGCCCTCGCCTTCACGCTCCTGTACTGGATCGGCGGCACCACCGACGTCTCCATAGGCAAGGTCGCCACCGCGATGATCGGCGTGCACGTGCTGATCGGCATCGGCGAGGCCGCGATCACCGCGCTGACCGTCGGCGCCGTCATCGCCGTACGCCCGGACCTGGTGTACGGGGCGCGCGGGCTCCAGCAGCGGCTCAAGCTGCGGGTGAACGGCGAACTGGTCGACGCCCCCGGCACCCCCGACGCCTCCGGCACCCCCGGCACCGAGCCGTCCCCGGCCGCCGCCCCCGCGCCCGTCGCCGCCCGCTCGCACCGCAAGGTGTGGATCACCGGCCTCGCCGCCTCCCTGGTCCTCGCCGGCTTCGTCAGCTTCTACGCCTCCGCCAACCCCGACGGCCTGGAGAAGGTCGCCTCCGACAAGGGCATCGACAAGAAGGCCGAGGAGCACGCGAACGCCGACTCCCCGCTCGCCGACTACGGCGTCGAGGACATCACCAACGCCCGCCTCTCCGGCGGCCTCGCGGGCGTGATCGGCGTCGGCGTCACCGTCGTCGCGGGCAGCACCGTGTTCTGGGCGGTGCGCAGGCGCCGCAGCGACGACGCCTCCCCGAGCAACACGGAAACGACCGTCTGACGTGGGCGCCGGCCACGCCCACAGGCTCTACCGGCACGGGCACTCCCCCGTGCACGGTCTGCCGCCGCACACCAAGCTCGCCGCGACCTTCGCCTTCGTGATCGTCGTGGTGTCGACGCCGCGCGAGGCGATGTGGGCCTTCGGGCTCTACGCGCTGCTGCTCGGCGCGGTGGCGTACGCGGCCCGCGTCCCGGCGTCCTTCCTGCTCAAGCGGCTGCTGATCGAGGTGCCGTTCGTCGCGTTCGCGGTGCTCATGCCGTTCGTGGCGGAGGGCGAGCGGGTCGACGTGCTCGGCATGTCCCTGAGCGTCAACGGCCTGTGGGGCGCCTGGAACGTCCTGGCCAAGGGCACCCTGGGCGTCGCCGCCTCCGTACTCCTGGCGTCCACGACCGAACTGCGCGCCCTGCTCCTGGGCCTCCAACGGCTGAAGCTGCCACCGCTGCTGGTGCAGATCGCGTCGTTCATGATCCGGTACGGCGACGTGATCGCGGACGAGATGCGCCGGATGCGGATCGCCCGGGAGTCCCGGGGCTTCGAGGCGAGCGGCGTACGGCACTGGGGGGTGCTCGCCAAGTCGGCCGGGGCGCTGTTCATCCGCTCCTACGAGCGCGGCGAACGCGTCCACCTGGCCATGGTCAGCCGCGGGTACGCCGGTTCGATGCCGGTCATCGACGAGGTGACCGCGTCCCGGGCGCAGTGGTCGTACGCGCTTGCCCTCCCGTGTGCGGCGCTGGTGGTCTGTCTGCTGGGATGGACGCTATGACAGCCAACCCGGCCTCCCTCGACGTCTCCGGCCTCGCCTTCGCCTACCCCGACGGGCATCAGGCCCTGTTCGGCGTGGACTTCTCCGTCGCGCGCGGCGAGCGGGTCGCGCTGCTCGGGCCGAACGGCGCGGGCAAGACGACCCTGGTCCTCCACCTCAACGGCATCCTGACCGGCGGCACCGGCACGGTCACGGTCGCCGGGCTGCCCGTGGACAGGCGGAACATGGCCGAGGTACGGCGCCGGGTCGGCATCGTCTTCCAGGATCCCGACGACCAGCTCTTCATGCCGACCGTGCGCGAGGACGTGGCGTTCGGACCGGCGGCGGCCGGGGTGAAGGGGGCGGAGCTGGAGGCCTGCGTCGACCGGGCGCTCACGCTGGTCGGCATGGCGGAGTTCAAGGACCGGCCCCCGCACCACCTCTCCTACGGCCAGCGGCGCCGGGTGGCGGTGGCGACCGTGCTCGCCATGGAGCCGGAGATCCTGGTCCTGGACGAGCCCTCCTCCAACCTCGACCCGGCCTCCCGCCGCGAACTCGCCGACATCCTGCGCGACCTGGACGTCACGGTCCTGATGGTCACCCACGACCTGCCCTACGCCCTGGAGCTGTGCCCCCGGGCCCTGATCCTCAGCGACGGCGTGATCGCGGCGGACGGCCCGACCGCCGGCCTGCTCTCCGACGAGGACCTGATGCGCGCCCACCGCCTGGAACTGCCCTTCGGCTTCGACCCGCGGGGGGCGTCAGCGAGCGGGTGAGGAATGGCGGGCGGTCGGTGGCGGTTGCAGCCACTGTTGCGGGCGGCCGGAAGGGGCGTACAGAGGTGAGCGTGGACGTGGACGTGCACGGCACAGTGGCCGAGGGCTTCGAGCCGGTGAGGGACGCGTTCGCACGGAACTTCACCGCGCTCGGCGAACGGGGCGCGGCCGTCGCCGTCTACCGGGACGGGCGCAAGGTCGTCGACCTGTGGGGCGGCACCCGGGATGTCGACGGCACGGGCGGGGCAGGCGGCACAGGCGGAGCAGAGGGAGCACACGGCGCAGACGGCACGGAACCGTGGCGCCGGGGCACCGCCCAGGTGGTCCGCTCGGCGACCAAGGGCGTCGCCGCCGCCGTACCGCTGCTGCTGCACCAGCGCGGGGAGCTGGACCTGGACGCACCGGTGGGCGAGTACTGGCCGGAGTTCAAGGCGCGCGGCAAGGAGCGGGTGCTGGTCCGGCACGTGCTGAACCACCGGGCCGGGCTGCCGGTCCTGGACCGTCCGCTCACCCCCGGGGAGGCCCTCGACCCGCTGCGTGGCCCCGCGGCCGTCGCCGCCCAGGCGCCCGTCTGGGAGCCGGGCACCGACCACGGCTACCACGCGCTGACGTACGGCTGGCTGCTCGACGAGCTGGTGCGCCGGGTGACGGGCGGACGGGGCGCCGGGGAGTGGATCGCGGACGAGATCGCCCGGCCGCTGGGCCTGGACCTGTGGGTGGGGCTGCCCGCGGCGGAGGAGGCGGCCGGCCGGGCCGGTCGCGTCGGACGCCTCGAGGACCCCGAGCCGTCGGGGCCGGCGAACGGCCCGCGCCTGCGCCCCAAGCGCGCGGTCACCGAGGCCTACGACAACCCGGACTCCCTCACCCGCCGCGCCTTCGCCGCGATCACGCCGTTCCCCGACCAGAACGACCCCGTGTACCGCGCCGCCGCCCTCCCCGCCGCCAACGGCATCGCCACGGCCGACGGGCTGGCCCGCTTCTACGCGGCGCTGATCGGCGACGTCGACGGCGTGACGCGGAGCGCACGGCTGTTCGACCCGGCGACCATGGAACGGGCCCGTGCCGAGGAATCCGCGGGGCCGGACCGGATCCTCGTCGTCGGCACCCGCTTCGGGCTCGGTTACATGCTGCACGGCAGCGCGTCCCCGTTCCTGGCCCCCGGCTCCTTCGGCCACCCGGGCCGCGGCGGCTCCCTCGGCTTCGCCGACCCGGAGGCCGGCGTCGCCCTCGGCTATGTCACCAACGGCTTCCGCAAGACCGTGACGGCGGACCCGCGGGCGCAGGCGCTGGTGCGGGCGGTACGGGCGTCACTCGGCCGGACCGGCCGCTCAGACGTTGACGGCCGCTCAGACGTTGATGGGGTGTGAGGTCCTCCCCGACGCCGCGTCGATCTCGTCGTGCGCCTTGGTGAGCAGCAGCATCGCCAGCTCGTTCAAGGCGCGTGCCCCCGCGACCTCCTCACCGACCCGTGGCTGCTGGGAGTCGATCCGGTGGCGGCTTGCGTGGCCGTGCGCGCGGACCTCGCTGCCGTCGGGGAGCCGCACCATCGCGGCCGCGCGCGTGTGCTGGTCGTCCTCCGTGAACTCCAGCTCGACATGCCATCCCACTGCGGTGTGCATCATGACGATCTACCTCCGGAACACCCGGAACACCTGCTTCCAGTCCTTCCAGAGTGCGCCTCGCGGCCGCCGTACGCACCATCCCGGCACGACGGCTCCGGGCTCGACGGCTCTGGGCGCGACGGCTCGCGGCTCGACGGCTCCCGGCTATCCCGTGTGCAGCATCAGCCCGATCCCGACGACCAGGAGGCCGGCCGCCGCGATCCGGGGCGCGCCGAACCGTTCCTTGAAGAAGAGGGCTCCTATCGCGGCGCCGACCAGGATGGAGGACTCGCGCAGGGCGGCGATGGGTGCGAGTTCGGCGCGGGTCTGCGCCCACAGGACCAGCGCGTACGCGGTGACGGACAGCACCGCGCCGCACAGTCCGAGGCCGGCGTGCGGCCGCAGCAGCGCCCAGGCCGTCCCGGCGCGGTGGCGGTACAGGAAGTACGCCGGGAGGACCGTCCCCTGCACCGCCATCAGCCAGGCGATGTAGCCGAGGGAGGACCCGGAGGCGCGTACGCCGAGGCCGTCGACGACCGTGTACGCCGCGATGGTCACCCCGGTGGCCAGGGCGGCGCCGATAGCGGACCAGTCGGGACGGCGCCCGCGCAGCCCCCACAGGGCGACGCCGGTCAGTCCCGCGCAGGACACCAGGATGCCCCCGGTGGCCCAGCCGTCCGGCACCTCGTTCGCGAACACGGCGGCCAGGACGGTGACCAGCAGCGGCGCGCTGCCGCGGGCGATCGGGTAGGCCTGGCCGAAGTCGCCCAGCCGGAAGGAGCGCATCAGCAGGGCGTAGTAGGCGACGTGGATGACGGCGGACACCAGGAGGTACGGCCATGCCCCGGCCGCCGGGAACGCCGTGAACGGCAGCAGCGCGAGCCCGATGAGCATCCCGCCGCCCGAGATCAGCGCGAACCCGGTCAGCTTGTCGGTGATCCGGTGGGCGATGGCGTTCCAACTGGCGTGGGTGACCGCCGCGAGCAGGACGGCGGCGGTGACCAGGGGTGTCACGCGGAGCGCTCGCGCACGTCCACGAGGGTGGCGCCGGCGGTGGCGACGAGGTCCTTGGGCTCCATCGGGAAGACGGCGTACGGGGTGCCGGCGGCGGCCCAGACGACCTCGTGGGCGAGCAGGGACCGGTCGGCGAGCACCCGGGTCCTGCTCCGGTGCCCGAAGGGCGGCACCCCGCCGATCGCGTAGCCGGTCGTCTCCCGTACGACGTCGGCCTTGGCCCGTGTGACCTTCCCGGCGCCGAGTTCCTCCCGGACCCGGTCCAGGTCGACGCGGGAGGCGCCGTCCATGAGGACGAGTACGGGCACTCCGTCGGCCGCGAAGATCAGCGACTTGCAGATCTGGCTCAGCTCGCACCCGATCGCGGCGGCGGCCTCGGCGGCGGTGCGCGTGGCCTCGGGGAAACGGCGGGCCTGTCCGGCCAGGTCACCGAGCCCGAGTTCGCTCAGGGCCGCGGCGAAACGGGGATGGGCGGCGGAGGATCCGGGGGCGTCGTCGGTGGCGTCGTCGGTCGTCGTCATGGAGGGCACGGTAGCGGTACGTGTAGCGCGCATGCGACCGGGTGACGGTTCCCCCCGCGCACAGGAAAGCCGGTGAGGGCAGCCCCGTCCCCACGGAGCCCTCACCGGCTGGTCTGTTGTCCTCCTGTCAGGGGCGGTGTGTCAGGCGCGGTGCGTCAGGCGCGCACCAGCTCGCGGTCCTCGTCGGGATCCGCGTCGGGGTCCGCGCCCCGCTCGTCGGCCGTGCGCAGCCCCTCGCCCTCGACGTCCACGTTGGGCAGGGCGCGGTCCAGCCACTTCGGCAGCCACCACGCCCGCTTGCCGAGCAGGGCCAGGACCGCCGGGACGATGGCCATGCGGACGACGAACGCGTCGAAGAAGACGGCGATGGCGAGGCCGAAGCCGATCATCTTGACCATCGACTCGCTGGAGCCGATGAAGCCCGCGAAGACCGCCATCATGATCACCGCGGCGGCCGTGACGACCCGCGCGCCGTGCTTGAAGCCGGTGACGATCGCCTGGTGGGGCGTCTCGCCGTGGACGTAGGCCTCCCGCATGCGGGTGACCAGGAAGACCTCGTAGTCCATGGCCAGGCCGAAGACCACGCCGACCATGAAGATCGGCATCATCGACATGACCGGGCCGGTCTCCTCGACGCCCATCAGGCCGGACAGCCAGCCCCACTGGAAGACCGCGACGACCGCGCCGAGGGCCGCCATGACGGAGAGCAGGAAGCCGAGGGCCGCCTTCAGCGGGACCAGGATCGAGCGGAAGACCACGATCAGGAGGAGGAAGGCCAGGCCGACGACCAGGACCAGGTACGGCACCAGCGCGTCGTTCAACTTCTCGCTGACGTCGATGTTCATCGCCGTCGAGCCGGTCACCAGGGTCTGCGCGCCCGAGTCCGCCTGGATGTCGCCGCCCGCGTCGCGGATGGCGTGCACCAGGTCCTCGGTCTGTACGGAGGACGGCTTGGAGTCCGGGATCACGGTGATCGTCGCGGTGTCGCCGCCCTTGTTGGGCGCGGGCGGGGTCACCGCGACGACGCCGTCGAGGCTCTCGATCTCGTCGGAGACGTCGGTGAAGGCGTCCTTCGGGGCGTCGCTGCCCTTGGCGTCCACCACGACCATCAGGGGGCCGTTGAAGCCGGGCCCGAAGCCGTCCGACAGCAGGTCGTAGGCGCGGCGCTGGGTCGTGGACGTCGGCTGGGAGCCGTCGTCGGGCAGGCCCAGTTCCAGCGAGGCCGCGGGGATCGCGGCGGCGCCGAGGCCGATGACGCCCAGGAGGAGGACGGCGAGGGGGCGGCGGACGACGAAGCTCGCCCAGCGGGTGCCCAGGTTGGCCTTGGGCTGCCCCTGCGGCTTCCCGTGTGCCTCCGGCGTCCCCTGTCCGTCCGTCTTCTCGGTGCCCCTGCGGGAGCGGCCCAGCAGCTTGCCCTTCGCGCCGGCGGGCTTGACCCTGCGGCCGGCGTAGCCGAGCAGTGCGGGGATCATCGTCAGGGCGATCAGGACCGCGATGGCGACGGTGCCGGCCGCCGCGATGCCCATCTTGGTGAGCATCGGGATGTTGACGACCGCGAGGCCCACCAGGGCGATGACGACCGTGAGGCCGGCGAAGACGACGGCGGAGCCCGCGGTGCCGACCGCCCGTCCGGCGGCTTCTTCGCGCTCACGCCCCTCGGCGAGTTCGGCGCGGTAGCGGGAGACGATGAACAGGGCGTAGTCGATGCCGACCGCGAGGCCGATCATCATCGCCAGGATCGAGGTGGTCGAGCCCAGCTCGAGTGCGCTGGCCAACGCGGTGATCGAGGAGACGCCGATACCCACGCCGATCAGGGCGGTGAGCAGGGGCAGTCCGGCCGCGACCAGTGATCCGAAGGTGATGACGAGGACGACGGCGGCGACCGCGATGCCGATGACCTCGGTGGCGCCGGTCTCCGGGACGGCCTGGAGCGCGTCACCGCCCACCTCGACGGTCAGCCCGGCGTCGCGCGCCTGCTGGGCGGCCTCCTCCAGGGCGTCCTTGGTGGACTCCTCCAGCTCCATGCCGGAGACGTCGTACTTCACCGACGCGTAGGCGATCGTGCCGTTCTCGCTGACGGCGTCGCCCGTGTAGGGGTCGGCGACCGAGGCGACCTCGGAGCCGTCCGCGAGCTCGTCGACGGTCTTCTCGACGGTCGCCTTGTTCCCGGCGTCCGTCATCTTCTCGCCGGACGGTGCCTTGAAGACGACGCGTGCGGTCGCCCCGTCGGCGCTCTGGCCGGGGAAGCGCTGTTCCAGCAGGTCGAAGGCCTTCTGGGCCTCCGTGCCGGGGATGGAGAAGGAGGAGTTGCCGGCGGGCGGGGCGCTGGCCGCGCCGACGCCGGCGAGCGTCAGCAGGGCCACCCAGATCAGGGCGACGAAATGCCGTCGGCGAAAGGCGAGCCGGCCGAGTTTGTAGAGGAACGTGGCCACGGGGGCGTACTCCCGGTCAGGTCGTGGGAACTTCGGGGCAGGGGTGATCGGCCCGACGACGTGAGCGGTTACGTCAGGTGGGGCTCAGGTGGGGTTCAGCTACAGGGACGTGTCAGTGGGTGGAGACGCCGAGTGCGGGGAGGATCACGGCGTCGATGTAGGACGTGAGGAAGGCCCGGGTCGGGGGCTGGTCGTCCAGCAGCGTGCGGGTGGCGAAGCCGCCGACCATCATGTGGACGAGGAAGTCCAGAGCCGGACAGTCCGGTCTGATCTCGTCGCGGTCGACGGCGCGTTGCAGTACCCGCCGGAACTCGGCCATCTCGGGTTCGATGAGCTGCTCCCGGAACGCCTGTCGCAGGTCCGGGTGCTGGTGGAGGGCCATGGCGACGCCGCGCATCAGCGCGGAGTTCTGCTCCATGGTGCAGTCGTCCTCGCGGGCCATCAGTGCGTGCAGGTCGCCGCGGAGCGAGCCGGTGTCGACGTCGCCGATCTCGCCGGGCTTGTTGTGCCGCATGGCCTTGACGACCAGCTCGGCCTTGCCGCCCCACTGGCGGTAGAGCGTTGCCTTGCTGGACCGGGTCCGAGCCGCCACGGCGTCCATGGTCAGGGCGTCGTACCCGACTTCCCGGAGCAGGTCGAGCACGGCCTCGTACAGCTCGGCCTCGCGCTCGGGAGTGATGCGGCTGCGACGCGCGGTGGTTGCCCCGGTCATCTCGCTCACTCCTCTCCCACTCCAGTCCACTCTGCCAGAACGACACCGTTTCGTACATGACGAATATACCCCGGTCCACTAGCGAAACGAAACGGTTTCGTACGTGTCGTGGGTCACGGTTGTCGGTAACGCATAAGTTGCCGGGGTCCGAGCCCCGGCAAAGCATGGGGCGGGTGAGTTATCTGCGCCTTCCGCACCTCAGTGGCGACCGGCTGTGCTTCGTTGCCGAGGACGACCTCTGGCTCGCCTCCCTCGACGGTCCGGGCCGGGCCTGGCGGCTCACCGTCGACCGCACCAAGGCCGGCCATCCGCGCTTCTCCCCCGACGGCCGCCACATCGCGTACACCAGTTGGCGCAGTCTGGTGCCGGAGGTCCACCTCGTGCCGGTGGACGGCGGCCCCGGCCGGCAGCTCACCCACTGGGGCGGCTTCGACACCCGGGTCTGCGGCTGGTCGCCCCCCGATGCCGACGGCACCACCGCCGTCCTCGCAGTCGCCTCGCACGGCGAGCCCTTCTCGCACCTCACCTGGGCCTACAAGGTCACCCCCGACGGCGACCCCGGCCGCAAGCTGCCCTGGGGGCCGGTCACCGACATCCAGGCCGCCGACTTCGAAGGGGAGCGCAGGACCCTCCTCCTCACCGGCACCCCGCCGCACGAACCCGCCGCCTGGAAGCGCTACCGGGGCGGCGCCACGGGCCGGCTCTGGCTGCACGGCGAGCGGCTCCTGCCCGACCTCGGCGGGCACCTCGCCGCCCCCATGTTCGTCGGCGACCGGATCGCCTTCCTCTCCGACCACGAGGGCGTGGGCAACCTCTACTCCTGCGCCCACGACGGCTCCGGCCTGCGCCGCCACACCGACCACGACGCCTGTTACGCCCGCAACGCCGCGAGCGACGGCACCCGGGTGGTGTACCAGTGCGCGGGTGACCTGTGGCTCGTCGACGACCTCGCGCCCGGTTCGGTGCCGCGCCGGCTGGACGTGCGGCTGAGCGGTCCGCGCGCGGGACGGCGTACGTACCAGGTGCCCGCCGCCCAGCACGTGGGCGGCATCTCGGTCGACGAGACCGGCCGCGCGAGCGGCGTCGTCGTACGCGGCAGCCTGTACTGGCTCACCCACCGCGACGGCCCGGCCCGCACCCTCGCCGACACCCCGGGCGTCCGCGTGCGGCTGCCGGAGATGCTCGGGGCCGGCGGGCGGATCGCGTACGTGACGGACGCGGAGGGCGAGGACGCCGTCGAGATCTCCCACCTGCCCCGGGCGACCGGGGGCCGCGCGGCCCGGCGGCTGGCCTCCGGACGCCTCGGCCGGGTCCTGGAGCTGGTCTCGGACCCGGCGGGCGAGCGACTCGCCGTCGCCTCGCACGACGGCCGACTGCTGATCCTCGACGTGACGGAGGAGGACACGGAGGTCGCGCTGACGTTGGATGCGGGGGATGCGGGGGATGCGGGAGGTGCGGGGGGCGGGGAGGACGCGGAGGACGCGGAGGACGCGGAGGATTCGCCGAACCCGGGGAGCGCGGGGAGCGCGGGAGACACGGAGGAATCCCCGAACCCGGGCACCGCGGGAGGCACGGGAGGCACGGAGGGTTCGCAAGACGCCGGGGGTGCACAGGGCATGGAGGGCCTACGAGGCGCGCTGGCCACGGGGAGTACGGAGGACGCGCCGGGCGCGGGGAACCCAGCGAGGGCGGGGAGCCCAGCGGGCACAGGGAACCCAGCGGGCGCGGGGAACCCAGCGGGCGCGGGGAACCCAGCGGGCGCGGGGAACCCAGCGGGCGCGGGGAACCCGGCAGGCGCGGGGAACCCGGCAGGCGCGGGGAACCCGGCAGGCGCGGGGAACCCAGCGGGGGCGCCGAGCCCGGCGAGGGCGGCGTCCCCGTCGGACAGCGGCGCGGCGGGGGCCGGCGCGGCCGACGGCGGCGGATCCGAAACGGACGGCCCGCGCGACGGCGCCGCCCCCGGACCGGCCTCGCGCCGCAGCGCCAGGGCCGACCCGGACGGCGCCCCGGACGACGCCGCGGACGACGCCCCGGACAGCGTCGGCGCGACGAGTGGCGCCGGCGACTCCGGTACCGCCGCCAAAGGCACCGTCACCGAGCTGATCCGGTCGGTCAACGGGCCCGTGCGCGACCTCGCCTTCTCCCCCGACGGGACCTGGCTCACCTGGTCGCACCCCGGCATCGGGCGTTCCCTGCGGCAGATCAAGATGGCCCGGATCGACGGACCGGAGGGCACGCTGGTCGTCGACGTCACCAACGGCCGCTTCGAGGACGAGAACCCGGTGTTCACCCGGGACGGCCGCTACCTCGCCTTCCTGTCCTGGCGCGGTTTCGACCCGGTGTACGACGTGCACACCGGCGACCTGTCCTTCCCGCTGGGCTGCCGCCCCTACCTCGTGCCGCTGTCCTCCGCGACCCCCTCCCCCTTCGCGCTCAACCCCGAGGGCCGCCCCGCGGCCGGCGGCCTGGACCCGCTGGAGGACGAGCCCGGCGAGGGCGGCGCGGTGACCGTCGAGGTGGAGGGGCTGGAGTCCCGGGTGACGCCGTTCCCGGTCACCGCCTCCAAGTACTCGGCCCTGTGCCCGGTCGCGGGCGGCGGCCTGGTCTGGCTGCGCTGGCCGATCTCGGGCGCGCTCGGCGAGACCTTCGCCAACCCGGCGGACCCGAGCGAGCGGCCCACGCTGGAGCACTTCAATCTCGCCAAGGCGAAGAAGTCCGAACTCGTCGACCACCTGGACTGGTTCCGGGTCAGCGGTGACGGCAGCCGGCTGGTCGTGCTCGACGAGGGCGACCTGCGCGCCGTACCGGCGACGGAGGTCGGCGACGGCGACTCGACCACCTGGATCGACCTGCGGCGCATCCTGCACGCGGTCGACCCGGCCGCCGAGTGGCGCCAGGCGTACGACGAGGCGGGCCGCCTGATCCGCGCCTACTTCTGGGACCCCGGCATGTGCGGCATCGACTGGGACGCGGTACTGGACCAGTACCGCCCGCTGCTCGAACGCGTCGCCACCCCCGACGAGTTCGCCGACCTGCTGCGCGAGGTGCTCGGCGAACTCGGCACCTCGCACGCCTACGTCGCCGCCGCCCGGCGCAACGAGGGCCCGGCGCACTACCAGCGCTGGCAGGGTCTCCTCGGCGCCAACTTCGCCTGCCGGGACGGACGATGGCTGGTCGGGCGCATCCTGCCCGGCGACTCCTCCGACTCGAAGGCGCGTTCCCCGCTGGCCGGCACGGGCATCCGCGACGGGGCCGTACTGACCCACGTCGACGGCCGCCCGGTCGATCCGGTGCTGGGCCCGTCTCCGCTGCTGGCGGGCGCGGGCGGTACGACGGTGGAGCTGACCTTCGCGCCGTGCGCGCCGTGCGAGGGCGGCCCGGGACCGTCCCGCAGGGTCGCCGTCGTACCCCTCGTGGACGAACGGCCGCTCCGCTACCAGGACTGGGTGGCCAAACGCCGCGAGGTCGTACGGGAGTTGAGCGGCGGACGCTGCGGCTACCTGCACATCCCCGACATGGGCGGCTCCGGCTGGGCGCAGTTCAACCGCGACCTGCGCATGGAGGTGTCCCGGCCCGCGCTCATCGTGGACGTGCGCGGCAACGCGGGCGGGCACATCAGCGAACTCGTCGTCGAGACGCTGACCCGCTCCATCCTGGGCTGGGACCTCACCCGCGACGCCCAGCCGGTGTCGTACGCCGCCAACGCGCCGCGCGGCCCGGTCGTCGCGGTCGCCGACGAGGCGACGTCCTCCGACGGCGACATGATCACGGCCGCGTTCAAGCTGCTGCGCCTCGGCCCGGTGGTCGGGCAGCGCACCTGGGGCGGCGTGGTCGGCATGACCGGCCGGCACCGGCTCGGCGACGGCACGGTGATCACGGTGCCGATGAACGCGGCCTGGTTCGACGCGTACGGCTGGTCCGTCGAGAACTACGGCGTCGCCCCCGACGTCGAGGCGCTGCGCACCCCGCTCGACTGGGCCGAGGGCCGCTACCCGGTGCTGGACGAGGCGGTCCGGCTGGCGCTGGAGCTGCTGGAGACCAACCCGCCCGCCACACCGCCCGGTTACGACGCCGTACCGGACCGGTCGCGTCCGCCACTGCCGCCCCGGACATGAGAGCCGAAGCACACGAAGCGCACGAAACACACGAAGCATGAGAAAGGGCACCCTCCGTACGAACGGAGGGCGCCCCTTCAGTGCTTCAGCGGCGGTGCGTCACGCGTCGAAGCTGTCCTCGAAGCGCTCGTCCGCGTCCCGGCGGCGCGACGAGGACGGGTCCCGCTCGTCCGCCTCCCGACGACGCGAGGACGGGTCGGCCTCGTCCTCGTCGCGACGGCGGTCGCGGTTCTGGAACTGGTCCTTGGCCTGCTCGGCACGCTGCTTGCCCTGCTGCTGCATGCGCTCGGCCTTGTCCTGGAACTGGTCCTTCATACCCATGTGGGTTCACTCCTGTGGTGATCGGGCCCGACCGGATCGGCCGGGCTCGATCAGATTCACATGAGCCGTGACCGTGCGCATGTCGATCACTTACGGACCGTAGTCGTGCTGGTCCGGCCCTGTTCGTCGGCCGCTCCGCCGGCGCCGACCAGGCCGATGCGCAGGCCCTCGAGCCGGTCTCCGAAGCGCCGCATCTCGCGCTGCCCGACGGTGCCGATGACGGCCGGCAGATACCCGCGTACGCCCTGCATGCCGCGCAGCCACCACTGCCCGTAGACGTGGGCGGAGCGGCGCTCGACGCCCTCCACGAGCCGGTCGACCGCCGGGCCCAGCGGATACGTCTTGTTGGACGGCCAGGGCAGCCGCTGCCGCAGTTCGCGCATGACGTCGTCCTGGTCGGCGCCGCGCACCATGTCGGTGTCGGTCCACGACAGATAGCCCACGCCGACCTTCACGCCGCGGTGGCCGACCTCGCCGCGCAGGCTGTGCGCGTACGCCTCGACGCCGGACTTGGAGGCGCAGTAGGCGGTCATCATCGGCGCGGGGGTGATGGCGGCCAGCGACGCGATCTGGAGCAGGTAGCCGCGGCTCTCCAGCAGCGCCGGCAGGAAGGCGCGGGCGGTCACCGCCGACCCGATCAGGTTGACCTCGATCACCCGCCGCCAGGACTCGGGGTCGGAGTCGGCGAAGGGGCCACCGCTGGCGACGCCCGCGTTGGCGACGACGATGTCGATCCGGCCGAAGCGCTCCTTGACCTCGGCCGCCACCCGGGCCATCGCCTCGTGGTCGGTGACGTCGGCGTGCCAGTGCTCGCTCTCGCTGTGCAACCGGGCGGAGACCTGCTTGAGTTCGTCCGGCTCCAGGCCGACCAGCGCCACCTTCACCCCGCGCGCGGACAGCTTGCGGGCGAGCAGTTCCCCCACGCCCCGCGCCGCTCCGGTGACGACGGCGACCCGCCCTTCCAGGCTCACCCTGCTCATGCGCTCTCCTCGGCGTGTACGGCACGTGCGCTGCGTTCGCTGCGTTCGCTGGGTATGTAGGTGTGGGCGAGGGCCCGTATCTTCCCGGTGACCAGCTCCGGCGCCTCCACCGGCGTCATGTGCCCAAGGCCCGGGAGCTCCGTCAGGCCGACGCAGTGGGGCAGTTCGGCGGCGAGCGAGCGGGCGTGCACGGGCGGGGTCAGCCGGTCCGCCGTACCGACCACGACCTCCACCGGCATCCGCAACTCCCGTACGCCGTGGTCGAGGTCGAGCAGGTCGAGCACGTGCGACCAGCCGCGGCGCACCCGGCGCGGGCAGGCGTGCACGATCCGGGCGCAGGCCTCGACCATGTGCGGGCCGGAACCGGCGCCCATCGTCCCGTACTTGAGGATGCGGCGCGCGAGGGGCGTGACCGGTCCGAGGGGTGCCCGGGAGCCGAGGATCCGCCGGGTCAGCCAGGTGCGTACCCGGCCCTCCCCGAGCGGCACCACGGTGGCGGACGCGACGAGCCGCGAACTGCCCGTGCTGCACAGCAGTACGGCCGCCACATGCTCGAGCACCGCGGGCCGGGCCGCCGCGGCCATCAGGGTCATCCCGCCCATGGAGTGCCCGGCGAACACGGCCCGTTCGCCCGGCGCGAGCGTGGCCGCGAGGACGGCTTCGAGGTCGTCGGCGAGCGGCTCGGTGCCGTACGCCGGGTTGGCCGGGCTGCGGCCGTGGCCGCGCTGGTCGTAGGCGACGATCCGGTGATCGGTGGCCAGTTCGCGGATCTGCGCCGCCCAGAAGGCGGTGGAGCAGCACCAGCCGTGCGAGAGGACGACCGCGGGCGCGTTCTCGGGGCCGTGCACCTCGACGTGGATGCGAGCGCCGTCGGCGGCGGTGACGGTCAGCTCGTGGGCGGGGACGGGCGGGGCGTACGGCCCGTCGGCGACGTGCAGCAGGCGGCTCACGCGCTCACCTCGGCGCTCGTGTCGGCGGCGTTGGTGCCGGCGTTCGCGTCGGCGGCGTTCGCCGGGGCGGGCACCGGGGCGGGGGCCGGGCGCAGCACCTCGTACTCCGCGAGGTCCACGCGCCGCGTCGCGCGCCGGAACTCGGCGGTGGTGCCGGGCCAGACGGTGGTGTTGCGGCCGGCCGCGTCCAGGTACCAACTGGTGCAGCCGCCGGTGTTCCACACCGTGCGCTTCATACGTTCCTGCACCCGGTGGTTCCAGTTGCGCACGGCGGCCGGGCGGGCGTCCAGGGCGGTGCGCCCACCGAGGACGTTCAACTGGCGCAGGTAGTCCGCCATGTAGTTCAACTGGGACTCGATCATCAGGATCATGGACGAGTTCCCGAGGCCGGTGTTGGGCCCGATGACCGTCATGAAGTTCGGGAAGCCGGCCGCCGAGCCGCCCCGCAGCGCCTCCATGCCGCCCTTCCACGCCTCGGCGAGGGTCCGCCCGTCCGCGCCCACGACGCGCTCGGCGATGGGCATGTCGGTGACGTGGAAACCGGTGCCGAAGATGATCGCGTCGGCCTCGGCCTCGGTGCCGTCGGCGGCGACGAGCGTCGAACCGCGCACCTCGCAGAGCCCGCTTGCGACGACGTCCACATTGGGCCTGGCGAGCGCCGGATAGTAGGTGCTCGACAGCAGGATCCGCTTGCAGCCGATGCGGTAGTCGGGGGTGAGCTTGGCACGCAGGGCCGGGTCCTTGATCGCGGCGCCCATGTTGCGCTTGGCGATCTGCTCGACGAAGCCCAGTTCGTCGGGGTGCTTGGTGAACGCCTGCACCTGAAGCTCCCGGATGCCCCAGAGCACCCCGCGACGCAGCTTGGTGGTGACGGGCAGCGCCCGGTGCAGGGCGCGTTCGGCGCCGCTGATCGCCCGGTCCATGCGGGGCATCACCCAGGCCGGGGTGCGCTGGAAGAGGGTGAGGCGACCGGCCTTGGGCTGCACGGCCGGCACGATCTGGATCGCGGAGGCGCCGGTGCCGATCACGGCGACGCGCTTGCCGGTGAGGTCCTGGTCGTGGTCCCAGCGGGCCGAGTGGAAGACCTTGCCGGGGAAGGAGTCGAGCCCCGGGATGTCCGGGACCTTGGGGTCGGACAGCGGCCCGGTCGCGGACACGACGACGTCGGCGGTGAGGCTGCCGCTCACGGTCTCGATCTCCCACCGCAGCCGCTCGGTGTCCCACGCCATCCGCTTCACCTCCGAGTCGAAGCGGAGGTGGGGGCGCAGCCCGAAGGTGTCGGTCACGTGCTCCAGGTAGGCGCGGATGTGCTCCTGCCCGGAGAAGGTGCGCGGCCACTCGGGGTTGGGCGCGAAGGAGAAGGAGTACAGGTGGGACGGCACGTCGCAGGCGCAGCCGGGGTAGCTGTTGTCCCGCCATGTGCCGCCCACGCTCCCGGCCCGCTCCAGGACGACGAAGTCGGTGATCCCCTCGCGGCGCAGCCGCACGGCGGCCCCGAGGCCGCCGAAGCCGGACCCGATCACCGCCACCCGTACGTGTTCGTGAACCTGCTCGTGCTCGGCCATCCCGGAGCCTCCACGCTTGCCTGGACCATCTGGACCCGTCTGGAACCATGCCAGTGAACACTGGCGTGATTGGGAGAGTAGAGCAGCTCCGTACTCATGGGTAGGGGTCGGACGGACGAAAGTTACCGCCGGTACGACTTAAGGTCGGTCACGTGACCGAGAAGCGCGAATACCGCATGGAGGAACTGGCCCGGCTGGCCGGCATCACGGTGCGCACCCTGCGCTTCTACCGCGAACGCAAACTGATCCCGCCACCCCGCCGCGAGGGCCGCATCGCCTGGTACGACGACCACCACCTGGCCCGCCTGCGCACCATCGCCGCCCTCCTGGAACGCGGCCACACCCTGAGCGGCATCGCGGAACTGGCCGACGCCTTCGACCACGGCCGCGACGTCGGCGACCTGCTCGGCCTCGGCGAACCCACCGAGGAGACCCCGGTCCGCCTCACCCCCGAGGAACTCGCCGCCCGCTTCGAGGGCGAGGTCACCCCCGAGAACCTGGCCGCCGCGATGGACCTCGGCTACCTGGGCACCGACGGCGACGAACTCGTCCACATCAGCCACCGCCTGCTGGAGGTCTCCTCCGCCCTGGTCCGTGAGGGCATCCCGCTCGGCGAGGTCCTCCGGGCCGGCGCCCGCGTCCGCGAACACGCCGACGCCCTCGCCGACCTCTTCGCCGACCTGATCCGGCGCCACGCCTCCGAACAGGAACTCCACCGCCTGCGCCCGCTGGCCCGCAGCGTGGTGGAGGCGGAACTTTCGCTGGCGTTGGACCGGCGGATGCGGAAGGGGGCGGACTCCGCCTGATCCGTTCACCCCATCGGGCTATTTCTCGAAGAACCGCGGGCGAAAGTCAGTTCCTGCTCTGACAGTGAGATCGAAAGGCCCCGGCGGCTGTGCGACCAGCCCCGGGGTACGGCCGACCCTGTCAAGGAGCGTCGACATGTCCGAGCGTAGTCCCCTGCCTCCTCCGCCTCCTAGCCGACCAGCGCGAGCGCTCGGCGCGGTGCGCCTCAGCAACGTCACCCGTGTGACCACGTCGCCCGGCAGGCAACGGGCCGCGATCCAATCGTGCGCTGAACACCTGGGCTTGACGCTCATCGCAGAAGCCGCGGACCTCGGAGTTTCTGCACGCAAGTCGTCTCCGTTCGAGAGGCCGTCCCTTGCCCCCTGGCTCCAGCGCTCCGCCGAATACGACGCCATCGTGTGGTCACACGTGGATCGAGCCGTACGGTCCGTCGTCCACATGTCCCAACTGATCGAGTGGGGGCAGCAACACACAACGACGCTCGTCTTCGGGCTGCCCGAAGAAGAACAACCACTCGTCGTCCCACCACTGGCCGGCAGCGAGGTCATCCTTCGCTGCATGGGGCTCGCCCACGCAGCCGAGCAGGAGGCCCGTACCATCTCCGCTCGGCTCACCAGTGCCCACGAAGCGCTGCGCGCGACTGGCCGATACGGCGGTGGCCTGGTTCCCTTCGGGTACAAGAAGACGCCCCACCCCTCTGGCGTCGGCTGGTGTCTCGCTCCTGATCCGGAGACCGCCGAGGTCGTCCGCACAGTTGTGAACGGCGTACATTCAGGGCTCTCTCTGGTCGCCCTGGCGCGCACACTCGAGGACGCGGGAATTCCAGTGCCACGAGATCGACATGCCCAGCTCCAAGGGCGTCCGACGGGTGGCAGGCGCCACGGACGCGACTTCGAGCGATTCCGGTGGACAGGCGGCAGCCTGTCCAAAATCCTCCGCACCCCCGCGCTGATGGGTCATCGGGTCCACAAAGGAGAGTCAGTCCGTGCTCCTGACGGCTCACCCGTGCTGATCGGGCTTCCGCTCCTCACCGAGAAGGAGTTTCACGCTCTGCAACAGGTCCTCGATGCCCGCTCGACCGGGCCTCACCCCAGACGCCGCGAGACCTCTCTGTTGATCGGAATCGCTCACTGCGCCGGGTGTCGTGGCCGCATGTACTTCGCCACGAGAAAGGCCTACGCATACGGCGACTACGTGTGCCGCGCCTCGGCACGCGGCACAACCTGCACCGCTCCTGCCGCCATCCGCGCCAGTTGGCTGGACGAGTACGCCATCAGCCGTTACCGGGAGGTGCACGCCACGGCGGGTGAGGTTACCCGCGAGCAGTTCCTCAAACACGGAGTTCGCGTAACCGTAGCCAAGGGCCGGTCCGGCGGTGGGCCAGAACGGCTGGCCGGACCGGACACTTCACGGCTGACGTTCACCATCGCGGGGTTGCCTTCCACCTGATCGGCCACGGCCACGACACAGGCGGGGCATGCCGAAACCGGCGCGTCCCGCTCTGTTCTCCTCAGAGGTCGAAGACCGACGTCACCGGAGCGTGATCCGACCAGCGGTCCTGATGGCTGGCAGCCCGCTCCACATATGTTTTGACTGCGCGTCGGGCGAGCCCGGGAGTCGCCACGGCGAGGTCGATCCTCCATCCGGCATCGTTCTCAAAGGCCCGCCCCCGGTACGACCACCACGAGTACGGACCCTCGGCGTCCGGGTGCAGGGCGCGCACGACGTCCACGTAGCCGCCGTCCACCGGGTCGAGGACGCGGCTCAGCCACGCGCGCTCCTCCGGCAGGAACCCGGAGTTCTTCTTGTTGGCCCGCCAGTTCTTCAGGTCGGCCTCGCGGTGGGCGATGTTCCAGTCGCCGCAGACGACGACCTCGCGCCCGTCGGCGGCGGCGCGCTCGCGCAGCCCCTTCAGGTACGCGAGGAACTCGCCCATGAAGCGGACCTTCTCGTCCTGGCGCTCGGTGCCGACCTCGCCGGAGGGCAGGTAGAGGGAGGCGACCGTCACACCGGGCAGGTCGGCCTCGACGTAGCGGCCGCCGGTGTCGAACTCCGTGGAGCCGAAGCCGACCTGGACCCGGTCGGGTTCGCGGCGGGTGTAGAGGGAGACGCCGGCGCGGCCCTTGGCGGCGGCGGGGGCGTGCGTCACGTGCCAGCCGTCGGGCGTGCGGACGTGTTCCGGCAGTTGGTGGGGCTCGGCCCGCACCTCCTGGAGGCAGAGCACGTCGGCGGGGGTGTCGGCGAGCCACTCCACGAAGCCCTTCTTCGCGGCGGCGCGCAGACCGTTCACATTCACGGAGGTCACGGTGAGCACCAGGGCACGATACCGGCACACTGGATGTCGTCCCGCTCCGCATGACACATTACGCATCAATATACGGTAGGAAGCATGAACATACGCCGGGTCCCCTTCGACCACCCCGACGCCGTGAAGCTCAACAACGAGGTCCAGGCCGAGTACGACGTCCGCTACGGCGACGGCGGCGACGCCACGTACCTGGACCCGGCGCACTTCGCGCCGCCCGGCGGCCTGTACCTGATCGCGTACGACGAGAACGACGTCCCGGTCGCCTCGGGCGGCTGGCGCGGCCAGGACGCCAACGACGAGGGCAATCTCGACGGGGACGCGGAGCTCAAGCGGATGTTCGTGATCGAGCAGGTGCGCGGGCGCGGGCTGGCCCGCCGCATTCTGGCCGCCCTGGAGGAGGACGCCCGTGCGGCGGGCCGGACCCGGATGGTGCTGGAGACCGGCACCAGACAGCCGGAGGCGGTGGCGCTGTACACCTCGAGCGGCTACGAGCCGTGCGGGAAGTTCGGCTACTACCGCTTCCACGAGGACAGCCTCTGCTACGCGAAGGCTCTCCAGGTCCCGTTCTCGTAGTAGGGCGCCCGCCCTGTCGTCAGGCCGTGCCACCCGTCCTGCGGCGGCGCGAAACGACGAACAGGACGCCGCCCGCGGCGAGCGCGACGGCCGCGCCGGCCGAGACGAGCAGCGTCGTGGCGCCGGTGGAGGCCAGCAGGCCGTCCTCGCCGCCCTGGGGCGACTGGCCGCCGGTCGTGCCGCCGGTGGTCCCGGCGGTGGAGGTGCCGCCGGTGGTGCCTCCGGTCGTGTCCGAGCCGCCGGCCGTACCCGTGCCGCCCGTGGTCTGCGAGCCGCCGGTGCCGGTACCGCCCGTGGAGTCCGAGCCGCCGGTGGTGCCGCCCGTGTCGCCCGGCGTCTCCTCGTCACCCGTGCCGTTCAGCACGATCCAGCCGGTGTCGTTGGACGGGTCACCCTCCCAGGGGTCGTCGTACTCCGGCAGAGCGATCTTGCCCTTGGCGCCCTCGACGACCTTGTCGATGCGCAGCTTGAAGGGGAAGGAGCGCTCGTCGTCCTCCAGGAAGGGGGTGTCGGCGAAGCAGCGGTACTCGGACGAGCTCTCGCCGTTCAGGGGGCGGCAGGGACTCTCGACGACGCTGGCACCCTCGGGGATCTGCACGGTGAAGCCGAGCGGCTCGCCGCCCGCGCGCAGCGATCCGATCCACGCGGGCCCGTGATTGCTCAGGCCGACGTCGACGGTGACGGTCTCGCCCTGCTCGCCCGCGACGCGCGCGCCGGTGAGGTCGAGGTCGTAGGAGTTCTGCGTGGCCAGGTCGATCTCGGCGTACTTGGAGTAGTCGTCCACCTGACCGCTCTCGACCGGCTCGAGCGTGAGCGTCCTGCCGGAGCCCTGCCGGTAGTCGGCGCCCGCCCGCAGCGCGCCGACCTCCTTGGCGCCGACCGCGTCGAAGCCGTAGCTGAAGATGTCGCCGAGCGCGAAGTCCGCGGTCTTCACCTTGATCGGCTCGCTCAGCTTGTAGGCCAGGCCCGGCCAGAAGTCGCCCTCGAAGGTGCACAGGGCGACCTTGCGGTAGCGGATCAGGTTGTCCTTGTTCTCCTCCGCGTACGAGCAGTTGTCGTACGAATCGGGGAAGGAGAGGCCGCGTGTGCCGGCGAAGCGGAGTACGACGCCGTCGGCGGACATGCTGCCGGTGTTGCGGAAGCCGAGCGGGGCGTTGTAGGTGTCGCCCGCCCTGAAGCCCTCGGGTTCGGCGGGGAGCTTCTTCTTCAGCAGCTCCGGGCCGCCGACGAGCACGTCGACGGTGTGCGTGTTGAACTCCAGGCCCTCGCCCTCGCCGGTCACCTCGATCTTGCCGTAGTCACCGGCCCCGGCGGAGTCCAGCAGGTCGAGCCGGACACGCCAGGACGGGTTGTACATGGCGCCGGGGTAGAGGCTGCTCTCCGCGCAGACCGCGACGAGGCCGTCCACGTCGCACGACTGCGGCAGGCGGACCTTGGCGAAGCCCTTCAGCGCGGTGGCGTCGATGGTGACCTGGTAGCCGCTGTTGGGGATCGGCTCCGGCTCCGTGTCGCTGTCCGGGTCGTACTCCCCCGGGCCGGTGAGCCCGAGTCGGATCTGTGGCTCCCCGGGTTCGCCCTCGGCCCCGTCGAGCGCCAGGTCCACCTTGTCCGGACCGGTGATCGTGACGGGCAGCGGTGCCTGACCGTCCGCCGCGTGGGCGGCGCCGGCCAGTCCTCCCGCGGCGAGCCCGGCGGCGGCCACCCCGGCCAGAGCCGCACGCGCCCATGGCGAGCGCAGGGAGCTAGGTCTCATGGTGTCTCTTCCGTTCCCAGACGACAAGAAAGGTGCTGTGCACAGGTGACCCACTGGAAACGCCAAAGGTTGCGTGGCGTGTGATCACGGATGCGTCTCGGCCGCACCGGCCGGTCTGGGTGGTCTGGGGAAACGACGAAGGTCCCGTCCGATCATGACGATCGGGCGGGACCTTCGATCATGTGCGTGGACCTGAGGGGATTCGAACCCCTGGCCCCCTCGATGCGAACGAGGTGCGCTACCGGACTGCGCCACAGGCCCTTGCAACGAGTGAGACTTTAGCACCCCGACAGGCCTGCTCAAAAATCCCTTACTGCCCCGGTCGCGGGCTACTCGTTCGCCGCGCGGGGACGCTCGCCGTCGTCGTACTGGTCGAAGAGCGGTGTGCGGCCCCGCTCCCGGGCGCGGCGGGCGGAGGCGGCGCGGCGGGCGTCGCTGCGGGCCGGGGCCTCGGGACGCTCCTCGGCGTTTTCGGCCGGGCGGTCCCGGTCCGTGCCGGGGGCCCGGGCGGCGTCCTCCTGCTCGGAGGCGACGGCGCTGGAGCGTGCCGAGCTCCACGCGTCCGGTGCCGTGAGGTCCACGTCGGGGGTGGCGCGGGGGGCGACCGGCGCGGTCACGTAGGTGGGCAGGGGCACCGGCACCGGGTCCCAGCTTCCGCCGTGCGGGCCGCCTCGGCGTTCGCGCTGCTGGTCGACCCACTCGGCGTGGTCGGTCTGCTCGACCAGCGCCCGCCGGTCCGCGGCGAGCGCCGACATTCCGGCGTCGGGCTCCGCCTCGGGTCCGTCGTCCGGCTCCTCGGCGTCGAGGTCGCCGACACTGCCGACACCGCCGGCGGGGGCGGCGGGCGTGCGCCGGCGCGGGCGGGGGTCGCGGTCACGCAGTCGCTGGGCGGCAACCTCGGCCTGGCGGCGGTCCATCTGGAAGGTGAACCGGTGGCGCTCCTGCGAGCGCAGGTAGGCGATGTAAGCGCTGAGCAGCACGGCGGGCACCGCGGGTGCCCACAGGAACGCGAGGCCGCCGACCGCCGCGACGACCGAGCCGAGCGTGAAGGCCAGGAACAGCATCACGGTCGTACGCCGGCGGCGTGCCAGCACCCTGGTGCGCCGGGCGCGGGCCGCGGCCGCCGCCGAGACGGGTGCGCGCCGGGCCTGGGGCACCCGCCCCCGTGCCGGTGCCGCACCGGACGCGGCGGGGCGGCCGGGTTCCGGGTGCGCGGATTCCGGGGAGTGCGCGGGTCTCGGGGCGTGCCCGGTTCCGCCCGTCCGGGGACGTGCCGGTTCGTGCCGCTCCGCGGGGTGCTGCGGTGCGGCCGGGCGGGTGTGCCGTCGGGTCCTGGACACGGCGAAGGCCCGGACGTCCACCGAGTCGGTGACGGCGCCCGGGGCGTCGGCGTCGGACTCCGCCTCGTCGGCGGAGCGCGACCGCAGGTCCTTGGCGTACCGGCGCTCCATGCCCGCCCGTCCGGACAGGAGCCGGATGGCGGTGCTGAAGCGTTCCGTCGGACGGGCCTCGTTCAGCTCGTCCTGCCTACGGAGCCACATCGGCACCAAGTAGGCGGCCCAGGCCCCGACGATGACTGCGTAGATGAGGCCGCTGCTGCTCACGCCTCACACGGTAGAGGGGTTTGCGTGAGGCCATCCGCCAATTGAGCCGGTGTGTCGCACGATCTGGCTGATATTTCTAACTTTTCTTGTGACCGATGCGATCAGCAGACGATCAGCCGACTGTCAGGGTCGCGAAATTATCCGTTTCGGGACGATCGAGGTTCGATCAATTTCGAACGTTTATTCAATTCCCGGTGTTCCCCGCGTTCCCCGCGTTGCCTGCGTTCGGCGTGCTCCGGTCCCGTGACCGGTGCCAGCGCCGCAGCAGCCCTTCCGGCACCTCTTCCGCGGTGAGCGCGAAGACGAGATGGTCCCGCCAGGCTCCGTCGATGTGCAGATAACGCGGCCTGAGCCCCTCCTCGCGGAATCCGAGTTTCTCCACGACCCGACGGCTGGGCGCGTTCTCGGGGCGAATACAGACCTCGACGCGATGCAGTCCGACGGTGCGGAAACAGTGGTCCACGGCCATCGCCACGGCCGTCGGCATCACCCCGCGGCCCGCCACCGCCTCGTCCACCCAGTAGCCCACGTGTCCGGAGCACATCGAGCCCCAGGTGATGCCGGCCACCGTCAACTGCCCGGCCAGCCGCCCCTGGTACTCGATGACGAACGGCAGCATCCGGCCCGCGTGGGCCTCGGACCTCAGGTGCCGCACCATCTGCCGGTAGGTCGGCCGGTTCGTGATCGGGCCGCCGGGTCCGGGCGGCGGAATGGTGGCCTCCCACGGGCGCAGCCAGTCCCGGTTGCGCCGGTTGACCTCGCGCCAGGCCCGCTGGTCCCGCAGCTTTATCGGCCTGAGGACGATGTCGCCGTCCACCAGCTCCGCAGGCCAGGAGGGGGTGTTCAGCTCGCACCCCCACCAATGGCGGGTCTGGGGTGGTCGCCGCCGCGAAGCTGGTCCACGGCGTGCTTCAGCAGCGGCTCCAGTACGGCGAGGCCGTCCTTCACCCCGCCGGAGGAGCCCGGCAGGTTGACGATCAGCGTCCCCCGCGCCACTCCGGCCAGTCCCCGGGAGAGCACCGCGGTAGGCACCTTGTCCCGGCCGTACGCCCGGACGGCCTCCGCGATGCCCGGGACCTCGTAGTCGATCACCGCCCGGGTCGCCTCGGGGGTGCGGTCGGTGGGCGAGATGCCGGTGCCGCCGGTGGTGACGATCACGTCGTAGCCCGCTTCGGCGCCCGCGCGCAGGGCCGCTTCCACGGGGTCGCCGTCCGGGACGACCCGCGGGCCGTCGACGGCGAAGCCGAAGCGGCGCAGGCCCTCGGCGATCAGCGGGCCGCCCTTGTCCTCGTAGACCCCGGCAGCGGCCCGGTTGGACGCCGTGACGACCAGGGCGGCGTACGGGGCGGGAAGGGCGCCTCCGACGGAGGTGTCCGGTGTCGTCATGACCGGCTCCAGTCGCCCGACTTGCCGCCCGTCTTCTCCTCCACCCGCACGTCCGTGATGACCGCTCCCTTGTCGACCGCCTTGACCATGTCGATCACGGTGAGCGCGGCGACGGAGACCGCGGTGAGCGCCTCCATCTCGACACCCGTGCGATCCGTCGTCTTCACCGTGGCGGTGATCTCCACGGCGTCGTCCGCGACCGACAGCTCCAGTTTCACACCGGACACCGACAACGGGTGACACAACGGGATCAGGTCGGGGGTGCGTTTGGCGCCCATGATGCCCGCGATCCGCGCGGTGGCCAGGGCGTCGCCCTTGGGGACGCCCTCGCCGCGCAGCAGCTCGACCACGCGGGGCGCGACGAGGACGCGTCCGCTCGCGCGGGCGGTGCGTGCGGTCACGTCCTTGGCGGACACGTCGACCATCCGGGCGGCGCCCGCCTCGTCGATGTGCGTCAGCCGGTCCTGCGGGTCCTGTGGGTCCTGCGGGTCCTGTGGGTCTTGCCTGTCCTGCCGCGACTGCCGGTTCTGCCTGTCCTGAGGATCCTGCGGGTCCTGTCCGCTCCTGGGCGGTCGGTCCTGCGTACTCATGCTCGTGTGACGCTCCCGGTCCGGGCCCGGCGCGGTGCGGCGCGTGGGCCTGCTGTGCGCGACACGGTACCGCCAACGGGGCGGGGTCAGCCGAGCAGGACCACCTCGACGTCGGCGCCGGGCTCGACGGACTCGGTGTCCTCGGGAACGACGATCAGCGCGTCGGCGTGCGCGAGGGCGGCCACGAGGTGGGAGCCCGAGCCGCCGACCGGGGTGACCGAACCGTCGGCACAGGTGCCGCGCAGGAACTGCCGGCGGCCCTTCGGCGAGGTCAGTGCCTTGTCCGCGGTCAGGGACGCGGTGGTCGTCGGACGGTGGACGTCCGGCAGGCCCATGAGGGCGCGGATCGCGGGACGGACGAACAACTCGAAGGAGACGTACGACGACACCGGGTTGCCGGGCAGCGCGAGCAGCGGGGTGTGGTCGGGGCCGATGGAGCCGAAGCCCTGGGGCTTGCCGGGCTGCATGGCGAGCTTGCGGAAGTCCACGCCGCTGCCCGGCTCGTCCTCGTCGGCGACGTGCGCCAGCGCCTCCTTGACCACGTCGTACGCCCCGACGCTCACCCCGCCGGTGGTGACCATCAGGTCGGCGCGCACCAGTTGGTCCTCGATGGTGGCCCGCAGGGTCTCGGCGTCGTCGGCGACGGCGCCCACGCGGTAGGCGATGGCTCCGGCGTCGCGGGCGGCCGCGGTGAGGGCGAAGCTGTTGGAGTCGTAGATCTGACCGGACGCCAGCGGCTCGTCGGGCTGGACGAGTTCGCTGCCGGTGGAGAGCACCACCACGCGCGGGCGCGGGCGCACCCGTACCGTGCCCCGGCCGATCGCGGCGAGCAGGCCGATCTGCGGCGGGCCGAGAACGGTGCCGGCCTCCAGGGCGCGGTCGCCGGAGCGGACGTCGCTGCCCTTGGCGCGCACGTGCGCGCGTGCCTCCGCCGGCCGGTACACGTGGACGTGGCCCTCGGCGCCCTCGGGGGCCAGGCTGCGGGCGCGCATTCCCGAGACCGGGCCCTCGCCGAGCCCGCCGTCGGTCCACTCGACGGGGACGACGGTCTCGGCGCCGGGCGGGAGCGGGGCGCCGGTCATGATGCGGGCGGCCTGGCCCGGGCCCACGGACGGCGGGTCGGCCTGGCCTGCGGCGACGTCTCCGACGACCTCCAGGACGGCGGGGAACTCCTCGCTGGCGCCCGCGACATCGGTGACCCGCACCGCGTAGCCGTCCATGGAGCTGTTGTCGAACGGCGGCAGGGACAGCGGCACCGTGATGTCGTCGACCAGGACGCACCCCTGGGCGTCGAGCAGGTTCAGCTCGATGGGGTCCAGGGGGCGGACGGCGGCGAGGACGTCGTCCAGGTGTTCCTGCACCGACCACAGCCGGTTGGGACCGGGGTCCGCGCCGGAGTCGTGTCCGGGGCCCGCGCCGGCGTGGTCATGGCCGGTGTCACGGTGCGCGCTGCTGCTCAACGGCGTTACATCTCCTCGGCTACGTAACTGCGAAGCCAGGTCCGGAAGTCCGGGCCCAGGTCTTCACGTTCGCATGCGAGTCGGACAATGGCACGCAGGTAGTCGCCGCGGTCACCGGTGTCATAGCGGCGGCCCTTGAAGACGACGCCGTGCACCGGGCCGCCCACGGACTCGTCCTCGGCGAGCTGCTGGAGGGCGTCGGTGAGCTGGATCTCGCCGCCGCGGCCGGGCTCGGTCCTGCGGAGTATGTCGAAGATGTGCGGGTCGAGGACGTAGCGGCCGATGATGGCGTAATGGGACGGGGCGTCGGCCGGGTCCGGCTTCTCGACCAGTCCGCCGACCTTGACGACGTCGCTGTCCTGGGTGGTCTCCACGGCCGCGCAGCCGTAGAGGTGGATCTGCTCCGGCGCGACCTCCATGAGGGCGATCACGCTGCCGCCGTACTGCTCCTGAACGTCGATCATGCGCTGGAGCAGCGGGTCGCGCGGGTCGATCAGGTCGTCGCCGAGCAGGACCGCGAAGGGCTCGTGGCCGACGTGCGGGGCGGCGCACAGTACGGCGTGGCCGAGGCCCTTGGGGTCGCCCTGGCGGACGTAGTGCATCATCGCGAGGTCGCTGGACTCCTGGACCTTGGTCAGGCGGCCCGCGTCGCCCTTCTTCTGGAGGGCGGACTCGAGTTCGTAGTTGCGGTCGAAGTGGTCTTCCAGGGGGCGCTTGTTGCGGCCCGTGACCATGAGGACGTCGCCGAGGCCCGCGGCCACGGCCTCTTCGACCACGTACTGGATCGCCGGCTTGTCGACGACCGGCAGCATCTCCTTGGGAGTGGCTTTGGTGGCCGGCAGGAACCGGGTACCGAGCCCGGCTGCGGGGATGACAGCCTTGCTGATCCTGGGGTGGGACTGAGTCATGCGCGCCACCATATCCGGTGCCTATAGGGAGAATCTGTGACTCGAGATCATTGGCGCTCATATGAGCGCATTAGCACGGTACGGGAGTGACCATTGCCTCACAGCGGCCCTGCGGACGAACCTGACAAGCGGACATTGCGGCGGGAATTCCTTACGGCGAGGAACAGGTTGACGGCGGATGACGTGCGGGTATCGGCGGACGCGCTGGCACGGCGGGCGCTCGGGCTGCCGGAGATGGCGGGGGCGCACGCCGTGGCGGCGTACGTCTCCGTGGGCGCCGAACCAGGCACTCGCGCGCTGCTCGACGCGCTGCGCGCGCGGGGCGTGCGCGTCCTGCTGCCCGCCCTGCTGCCGGACAACGACCTGGACTGGGGCGAGTACGCCGGAGAGAACTCCCTCGCGCGCGTGCGCCACGGCGGGCGGATGGACCTGTACGAGCCCGCCGGCGAGCGACTGGGCCCGGACGCGGTGACGGAGGCCGACGTCGTGCTGCTGCCGGGGGTGGCGGTGGACGGGCGCGGACTGCGGCTGGGGCGCGGCGGCGGATCGTACGACCGGGTGCTGGCGCGGCTGGAGCGGGCGGGCGCGCGTCCCGCGCTGCTGGTGCTGCTGTACGACGGGGAGGTCGTCGCGCACGTCCCCGCCCTGCCGCACGACCGGCCGGTGGACGCGGTGGTGACGCCCTCGGGGGTACGCAGGTTCCGCTGACGCCGACCGTCAGCGGGTGCCTGCGGACCAGGGCTGGACCAAGGCCGGACCAGGGCCGGACCAGGGCCGGACCAGGGCCGGACTAGGGCTTGAGCACCAGCGTGTCGCTCGTGCTCTCGTCGACCGCCTTCTTCGAGAAGGACCACGGCAGCAGTTCGCCGTTGGCCCACTTGTCGGTCTGGTCCGTGTAGTGGGCGCTGTAGGCGTGCCCGGAGGCACCGGTGAGGTTGATCCACCGGGACTTGTCGAGGTCGCCGAGGTTGACCACCATCCGCATGGACGGCACCCAGATCACCCCGTAGCCGCCGGCCGCGTTCCAGCCGGAGGCGTTGACCGCCGCCTCGCCGCCGCTGAGCTTCCAGGGGCCGCGGTTCAAGGCGTACTTCAGGAAGCCGGGGCCGTCGGTGCCCAGGGTCTGGTTGTTCAGGAACAGGCGGTGCAGCCGGCCCCAGTTCCAGGTGTCGATGTCCTTGCCGAGCTTGGCGGTCAGCTCCCAGCGGGCGTCGGTCATGGCGCGCTTGAACAGGTCGTCGCGGTTGTGGTCGGCGCCCTTGCGGGTGCCGGAGGCCGGTGTCGTCCACCAGTCGCTCTTCGGATCCTGCATCAGGGTGCGGACCACCTCGAACCAGCGGTCGCCGCCGTCCGGCTGCGCCTGGTCGGCATCCCGCTCGCCGCACTCGCGGACCTTGTTGGTCTCGTCCGCGGGGCCGGTGGTGCTGACCGGGTCGACCCACAGGCACTGGCCCTCGACCCGCAGCTCCTTGGGCAGCTTGTTGCCGAAGGCGAGCTTGAGGATGTTGCGCCAGACGGCGTTGAAGTAGGCCGCGGCCGCCGAGTCGGCGTCCTGGGTATAGTCCCAGCCCTCCAGCAGCTTCTGCGCCTCGCGGACGTCCTTGTCGGCGACGTCGATCTTCAGTAGCTGGGGCACGATCAGCTTGGCCATCTCGCTGCTGTTGTCGAGCTGCATCTGGCGCATGTCGTCCGTGGAGATCTTGCCGCCGTCCTCGATCTTCTGCTCGATCAGGGAGGTGATGCGCTGGCTGCGGGTGCCGTAGCCCCAGTCCGTGGTCAGCGTGTACGGGTACGAGTCCTCGTCGACGACGGCCTGGTTGGCGGTCACGATGTAGCCGCGCTCCGGGTCGTACTCGTAGGGCAGCTCGTCCTGGTCGATGTACTCGCCGGTCCAGCGGTACTTGGAGCTCCAGCCCGGCGCCGGGACCGAACCGTCGTGGTCCTCGGCGCGCACCGGGATCCTGCCGGGCAGCGTGTAGCCGATGTGCTCGCTGTCGGCGTAGACCAGGTTCTGCGACGGCACGTCGAACAGCGTGGCGGCCTCGCGGAAGTCGTCCCAGTTCTGCGCCCGGTCGATGGCGAAGACGGCGTCCATGGTGGTGCCCGCCTGCAGCGCGGTCCAGCGCAGGGCGACGCCGTAGCCGTCACCGCGGTCGGGGGCCGCGCTGTCGACGGTGGCCTTCTTGCCGGTCTCCACCAGCTCGTCGTCGCGGTCGGAGAGCAGGGGGCCGTTGTTGGTCTCGCGGACGACGATCTTCTTGGAGTCGCCGCCGGCGACCTTTATGGTCTCCGTGCGCGTCTCGAAGGGGACGACCTTGCCGTCGTACTGGTAGCCGTCGCCGGTGATCTTCTCCAGGTAGAGGTCGGTGACGTCGGCGCCGGAGTTGGTCAGGCCCCAGGCGATCTCCTGGTTGTGGCCGATGACCACGCCGGGCATGCCCGCGAAGGTGTAACCGGCGACGTCGTACTGGCACTTGTCGGAGACGGTGCGGCAGTGCAGGCCCATCTGGTACCAGACGGACGGCAGGGACGGCGACAGGTGCGGGTCGTTGGCCAGCAGCGGCTTGCCGGTGATGGTGTGCTCGCCGGACACGACCCAGGAGTTGGAGCCGATGCCGTGGCCGTTCACGCCGACGGCGGTGGGGATGTCCTCCAAGACGTCCTGGAGGCTCGACAACTGGCTCTCAAGGGCGTTGCCGGAGCCCGAGCCGGTTCCTGTGCCCGTACCCGTACCCGTACCCGTACCCGTACCTGTGCCTGTGCCTGTGCCCGTTCCGGTCCCGGTTCCAGTGCCGGAGCCGTCGCCGTCGCCGTCGCCGCTGCCCGACGTACCGCCGCCGTCGAACGTCTGGGTGATCTCGTCGTACTGGCCCTCCTGGACGATCGCCTTGTTCCGGTCGTACGGGTACGCCGGGTAGAGGTCGGCGATCTGCTTGGGGCCCAGGCGGCTGGTCATCAGGGCGCGGTCGATCTCGTCCTGCATGTTGCCGCGCAGGTCCCAGGCCATCGCCTTGAGCCAGGCCACGGAGTCGACCGGGGTCCACTCCTGGGGCTTGTAGTCGTTGGTGAACCCGAGGGCGGCGTACTCCAGGGAGATGTCCGCGCCCTCCTTGCCCTTCAGGTAGGCGTTGACACCCTTGGCGTACGCCTGGAGGTACTTCTTCGTGGAGTCCGACAGCTTCTCGTCGTACTCCTTCTTCGCCACCCGGTGCCAGCCCAGGGTGCGCAGGAACTCGTCGTTCTCGACCTGGCCCTTGCCGAACATCTCCGACAGGCGTCCGCCGGTCATGTGGCGGCGTACGTCCATCTCGTAGAACCGGTCCTGCGCCTGGACGTAGCCCTGCGCCATGAACAGGTCCTCGTCGGTGGAGGCGTAGATCTGCGGGATGCCGTAGCCGTCGCGCTTGACGTCGACCGGACCCGACAGGCCGTCCAGCGTGATCGAGCCCTTGGTCTGCGGGAAGGACGCGCGGACGGTGCTGATCGACCAGTACGCCCCATAGGCGAGGCCGCCGATGATGGCCAGGACCAGCACGAGGACGAGCAGACGGCCCTTGCGCCCCTTCTTCCTGCCGGACGTGCCGGGCTGCTGACCCGTAGAGGCGGTTTTGGTGGGGGGCATCGCTGTCCTTGCTGTCCTAACACGAGCGGCAGGGGCGGGCTGTGCTTCGTACTGAGCGCCTGAGCGCTGGAGCAACTGTAGGCGCAGGCCCGGCTCTCCCTTGACGCGGAGTCGGGTACCGGGACGGACGAGCGTTCGATCTTGCCAAGCCGAGCGTCAAGAAAACGTCAAGAGTTAGGTAAGGTAACGAAGTAGTTGCCCGCAGGGCGCGGCTGCTTCGTGTGCCATGGGGGTGCGCCTCGCGCAGCCCGAGCGGGCGCACTCGCCCGCACTGTGATCCGTGCTGTGCGCCAGGGAAGGGAAACGGCCGCTGACTGTCCACCACCTCAACCAGCTCCTGCTCGTCTGCTCGCTCGTCCTGCTCATCGCCGTGGCGGCGGTCCGCGTCTCCTCGCGCAGCGGGCTCCCCAGCCTGCTCGTCTACCTGGCCATCGGCATCGCCATGGGCCAGGACGGCATCGGCGACATCAAGTTCGACAACGCCGAACTGGTCCAGGTCATCGGCTACGCGGCCCTCGTCGTGATCCTCGCCGAGGGCGGACTCGGCACGAAGTGGAAGGAGGCGAAACCGGCCCTCCCGGCCGCCTCCGCGCTGGCCCTGGCCGGCGTCGCGGTGAGCGTCGGCGTGACCGCGGCGGGCGCGCACTACCTGACCGGTCTCGAGTGGCGGCAGGCGCTGATCGTCGGTGCGGTGGTCTCCTCGACGGACGCCGCGGCCGTCTTCTCCGTGCTGCGCCGCATCCCGCTGCCCAAGCGCATAACGGGCACGCTCGAGGCCGAGTCCGGCTTCAACGACGCCCCGGTGGTCATCCTCGTCGTCGCCTTCTCCACGGCGGGCCCGATCGAGCACTGGTACGTGCTGCTCGGCGAGATCGCCCTGGAGCTGGCCATCGGCGCCGCCATCGGACTCGCGGTGGGCTGGCTCGGGTCGTGGGGGCTGAAGCACGTGGCACTGCCCGCCTCCGGCCTCTACCCCATCGCCGTCATGTCGATGGCCGTCACGGCCTACGCGGCCGGCGCCATGGCCCATGGCAGCGGATTCCTCGCCGTCTACCTCGCCTCGATGGTCATGGGCAACGCGAAGCTTCCGCACTGGCCCGCCACCCGCGGCTTCGCCGACGGGCTCGGCTGGCTCGCCCAGATCGGCATGTTCGTCCTGCTCGGTCTGCTGGTCACCCCGCACGAACTGGGCGACGACATCCTGCCCGCCCTGGTCATCGGCCTGGTGCTCACCATGGTGGCGCGCCCGCTGAGCGTCGTGCTGTGCCTGGTGCCCTTCCGGGTGCCGTGGCAGGAGCAGGCCCTGATGTCCTGGGCCGGGCTGCGCGGCGCGGTGCCCATCGTGCTGGCGACGATCCCCATGGTGGAGCAAGTCGACGGCAGCCGCCGCATCTTCAACATCGTCTTCGTGCTGGTCGTCGTCTACACCCTCGTCCAGGGACCCACGCTGCCCTGGCTGGCCCGCAAGCTGCGCCTGGGCGCGGGGGACGAGACCGCCGACCTCGGCATCGAGTCGGCGCCCCTGGAGCGGCTGCGCGGGCACCTGCTGTCCGTGACGATCCCCGAGGGCTCGAAGATGCACGGCGTCGAGATCAGCGAACTGCGGCTGCCGACCGGTTCCGCCGTCACGCTGGTCGTCCGCGACGGGACGTCCTTCGTGCCGCTCCCGTCGACGGGGCTGCGGCGCGGAGACGAACTCCTCGTGGTCGCCACGGACCCGGTCCGGGACGCCGCCGAGGCACGGCTGCGCGCGGTCGGTCACGGCGGCAAGCTGGCCGGCTGGCTGGGCACCGGAGGCAGCGGGAACACCGGCGGCACTCGCAGGTGAGCGGCAATCACAGGTGAGCGTATGAACGGGGAAGGGTGAGGGGTGAGGGGTGAGGGGTGCTTCCTTTCACAGGTTGTGACCGTCTCGGCCCCTGTACGATGAAGGCGGCACCTGATCGAACCAACTCTGTCTGAAGCAGAGCTGGCGCGACCGTATGGCGGCCGGAACACCCCCTCATCGACACGGGCCCGGCATCTACCGCAGTCCGCGCAAGAGGACAGCTCTCGGCGCTCCCGCACGGCGACAGCCGCGAGGCGGACCGCGCCACCAGGCGGCAGAAAGGCACGGGCCGTGGCATCCACGGTCACTCCCGCACGCCCCGGATACGGGCAACTGCTGCGCACCCGCGGCGCCTGGACGTTCCTGCTCCCCGGCTTCGCGGCCCGCCAGCCGTTCGCCATGCTGACGCTCTCCATCGTGCTGCTGGTGCAGCACACCACCGGCTCCTACGGCGTCGCGGGCGCCGTCGCGGCCGTCACCGGCGTCTCCATGGCCCTGTTCGCCCCCTTCGGCGGCCGGCTCGCCGACCGCTACGGGCAGCGCACCGTCCTGCTGCCGGGCGTGCTCGTGCACACGGCGTCCGGTATCGCGCTGACCGTCCTCGCCCTCTCCGACGCGCCCCTGTGGGCGCTGTTCGTGGCGGCGGTGCCCACGGGGGCCTCGGTGCCGCAGGTCGGGCCCATGGTCCGGGCCCGCTGGGCCGTGCGGCTCAAGGACTCCCCCCTGATGAGCACGGCCGCCGCCTTCGAGTCCGTCACCGACGAGCTGACCTTCGTCCTCGGCCCACTGGTGGCGACCGCCCTGTGCACGGCCGTCGACCCCGCGGCCGGCCTGCTCACGGAGGCCGCGCTCACCCTGGTGGGCGGTCTGCTGTTCGCCGCGCAGAAGAGCACCCAGCCGAAGGTCGGCGGCGTCGGCGGTGTCGGTGGCGCCGACGGCGGCCACGCGCGCGTGGAGCACGTTTCCGCGCTGCGTGTCCCGGGGGTGCGCGTCCTGATCGTCGTCTTCCTGGGCATCGGTTCCGTCTTCGGCGGCATGCAGGTGTCGCTGGCGGCGTTCACCCAGTCGATCGGCGAGCCCGGTCTGAACGGCGTCCTGTACGGCGTCTTCGCCGCGGGCAACATGATCTCCGGCCTGGCCTGCGGCGCCATCGCCTGGAAGGTGGCCCCGCAGCGGCGCCTCCTGGTGGGCTACGCCGCCCTCGCGCTGACCGCGTCCGGCCTGTGGGCCGCGCACTCGGTCCTCGTGCTGGCCGGCCTCGGGCTGCTCGTCGGCATGTGCGTCGCGCCCGCCATCGTCACCGGCTACACCCTGGTCGAGGGCCTGGTCCCGGCCGGTGCCCGTACCGAGGCCTTCACCTGGCTGACCGGCGCCGTCGCCCTCGGCCAGGCGGTGGCCGTGACCGTCGCCGGACAACTGGAGGACCGGTTCCGGGACGGCGCCGGATTCCTGGTGCCGATGGGCGGCACGGTGCTCGCGCTGGCGGTCCTGGTGGCACTCCGGTCGCGGCTGGCGACCCGGCCCCACGGCCGTACGGTCGCACGTGGTGTGGGTCACCGCGAGCCCGTCACAGTGGACTGATCCCGAGGAATAGGTCACTATAGACCGTCGTTAGCACTCATCGAGTGAGAGTGCCAGGAGGAAGACAGTGCCGACGTACCAGTACCAGTGCACCGAGTGCGGCGAGGGCCTCGAGGCGGTGCAGAAGTTCACCGACGACGCCCTCACCGAGTGCCCGAACTGCCAGGGCCGCCTGAAGAAGGTGTTCTCGGCGGTCGGCATCGTCTTCAAGGGCTCCGGCTTCTACCGCAACGACAGCCGCGGCAGCTCGTCGAGCAGCTCGTCGGCGGCGGCGTCGTCCTCATCATCCTCATCCTCATCTTCTTCGAAGCCGGCGTCGTCTTCGTCTTCGTCCTCCTCGGACTCGGGGTCGAGTTCGGGCTCGGGGTCCAGTTCGGGCTCGGGGTCCAGTTCGGGCTCGGGGTCCAGTTCGGGCTCGGGGTCGTCCTCGGGCTCCGGCAGCTCTTCCGCCGGCAGCACCGCCGCCTAGGGCCGCCCCGCTCTTCTTACGAGACCCTGTCGTCCGCCGACGACGGGGTCCTCGGCGTTTCGGGGGACGGCTAGGGTGCGGGCATGGCGAACAAGGTGAATGCCGAGATCGGCGTGATCGGCGGCTCCGGTTTCTACTCGTTCCTCGACGACGTGACCGAGGTCCGGGTGGACACCCCGTACGGGCCGCCCAGCGACTCCCTCTTCCTCGGCGAGGTCGCCGGCCGGCAGGTCGCGTTCCTCCCCCGGCACGGTCGCGGCCACCATCTGCCGCCGCACCGGATCAACTACCGCGCCAACCTGTGGGCGCTGCGCTCGGTCGGCGTGCGCCAGGTACTCGGCCCGTGCGCGGTCGGGGGCCTGCGCCCCGAGTACGGGCCGGGCACGCTGCTGGTGCCGGACCAGTTCGTCGACCGTACGAGGTCCCGCCCGTCGACGTACTTCGACGGGCTGCCGATGCCCGACGGCACGGTGCCCAACGTGGTGCACGTGTCGCTGGCCGACCCGTACTGCCCCGCCGGACGGGCGGCCGCGCTGAAGGCGGCCCGGGGACGGGACTGGGAACCGGTGGACGGCGGCACCCTGGTCGTGGTCGAGGGACCCCGCTTCGGGACCCGGGCGGAGTCCCTGTGGCACCGGGCGCAGGGCTGGTCGGTGGTGGGCATGACCGGCCACCCGGAGGCGGCACTCGCCCGTGAACTGGAGCTCTGCTACACCTCGCTGACCCTGGTGACCGACCTCGACGCCGGCGCGGAGAGCGGCGAGGGCGTCTCCCACGAGGAGGTGCTGCGGGTGTTCGCGGCGAACGTGGACCGGCTGCGGGGCGTCCTGTTCGACGCGATGGCCGCGCTGCCGGCGGCCGGTGAGCGGGACTGCCCGTGCGGGGCGGCGCTGGGCGGGATGGATCCGGGGATCGCGCTGCCGTAGGAGTGCCGCAGCAGCGACAACGGGTCGGACGGGGTGCACGGGGCATTGGAACGACCCGTTCCGGTGAGGGAGTTGTCCACAACCGGTCGGTGGTCCACGGGCTTCGGCGGGCGTCGGCGAAAGGCCTCATCGTGGGAGCGCAAGCCGTTCCCTCGTCACAGGTGGTGGTCACCGTGTCCCGTCCCGCTCTCCCCTCCTCCCCGTTTCCCTCCTCCCCGTTTCCCTCCGCGTTCTCCTCCCCTCTTCCGCCCGGCACCGACGCGCCGCCCACCTGCGAGGTGCCGCACTTCGTCCCGGTGCGGGTGCGCGGCGGACGTCATCGGCTGCACCGGCTCGTGCGGCACCGGCGGCGCGCCCTGGCCGTCGGTCTCGCCGTGACCGCCGCCGCGTTGGTGGCGGCGGGCCCGCATCCGGGGGCCGGCGGGCAGGACACGCGGCGGGCCCGGGGGCATCCGGTGGCCGATCCGGTGCCCGAGCGGCACGGTACGCGGCTGGTCGCGGCGCCGGTGCGGATCGCCGACGCGGCCACGGTGCGGCTGCTCAGGCCGGGCGACCGGGTCGATGTCGTCGCGACCGGGGACGGCCGCACGTCGGACGCCTCAGTGGTCGCGCGCGGGGTGCGGGTGACGAAGGTGCCGGAGCCCGTGGACGGGGCGGCGGCGGGCGGGGCGCTGGTCGTCGTCTCGGCGCCGCGCGCCACGGCTCACCGGCTGGTCGGCGCGGGTACCACGGCACGATTGGCGGTGACCCTGTGCTGACCCCGTCAAGTCCCTCGTTCGAGGGATCGGATTGGACAGGACGGCCCAACGCTGTCGTAGGTTGCGGAGCGTTTGGTTCCTACACCTGTTCAAGCGAGGAGTGCTCCCACCGTGAGCGAGAAGAACGAGCCGAGCCTCTGGCAGGGCTTCAAGGCCTTCCTGATGCGCGGAAACGTCATCGACCTGGCGGTGGCGGTCGTCATCGGCGCCGCCTTCACCAAGATCGTCAACTCGGTGGTGGACGGGGTCATCAACCCGCTGGTCGGGGCGCTCGGCACGAAGAGCCTGGACAGTTACAGCTCCTGCCTGAAGGGCCCCTGCACCGGGACCGGCGACACCGCGACGGGCGTGCGGATTCTCTGGGGCTCGGTGCTGGGCGCGACCCTCACCTTCGTGATCACCGCGGCCGTCGTCTACTTCCTGATGGTCCTGCCCATGGCGAAGTACCTGGCCCGGCAGGAAGCCCGCCGCAAGGCGAAGGAGAGCGCCGAGGAGATCATCGAGGTCTCCGAGCTGGAGGTGCTCAAGGAGATCCGCGACGCGCTGGTCGCGCAGCGCGGTTCGGGACACGACCGCTCCTAGCGCCCGCGCCCGCGGTTCAGAGGTGGTGGGGCGGCTTCTCGTCGAGGAAGCGCTTCAGGTCGGCGGCACTGTCGCCGCCCTCGGGCCGCTCGCCCCAGCCCCGGTCGGTGTCGTCCGAGGTCTGCTGGTCCAGCGGGTCGTCGAAGACCAGCACGGGCCTGGGCACGCGAGGCTCGGGGTCGGGGGCAGAAGCGGTACTCATGGCTCCAGGGTACGGCCCGCTCCGTGGACGACGCCCCCTCCGTCCGGCTCGTCCCACCAGCAGGGGACGAGCCGCTGAGAAATGGGCGTCTTGTCACCCCGTCCTTTCGGGGGTTCCACAATCACAGAATTGAGAGCTGCTCGGAGCAGTGCGCGGCGCCCCTCGACCCCTGCCCGCTTCCACTCGTCCATCAGGGCTTTGCCGTCCATGAAGTGTGACGGGTCGGGTTCTTTGGAAAGGTCAGCAAGTTCGGCTTTGAGGTTGGCGATTAGCGTAGTCAGTTCACCGCGGAGCGTTTCGTACGACACCTCATCCATTCGATCACTCATGAAGAATTCTCGACTCAGGTTGAACTCGCGCGATACGGCATCCTCCAATGCTGCGCCTACAGTACACTTACGCATCTCTTTCACGGGATCCCGGTAAGAAATCCAGCGACGAACAATGGATCTGAGCGCAGGGGATCCAGGCGGAAGGTCCATGATGCGAGTTGCCCAGATTTCTTCCATCGCGTCGTCCACACGGCCCCGCGTGGTAGCAACTCCTCGACAGACAGACTTTCCTTGGTTGATACGAGCGAGGCATCGGTAATTACGCCCACCGTTACCCATCGGCCCTTTACAGTGCGGACAGCGTAAAATTCCAGTCATAATAGTGACCGCCTTACGCACACCACGTGTGCGGTCGCCGATCGTGGTCCCGGGGCGAGAGCGACTCGAGATGATCACGCGAATGTTTTCCCACTCGGCGACGGTCACAACACCTTGACCTGCCCGAATCGGCAGACCGTTCTCCCCCATAAGCGGTTCTCCGCCACGGTGCCACTTGTCCATGGGATTGCCGAGTTCGTCTGTCTTTCGTTCACGACTAGGGATCAGTCCTGCCCAACTTGGGGACTGAGCAAGGTGAATAATAGTTTGCGCACGCCACCTCTTCCCCTTGCGTGTGGGGATCTTACGATCGTTGAGATCATTCGCAATGTTAGCGGGCGTAACACCTTCTAGAAGTCGCTCAGCGATGAGTGGACGCGCATACTTGTACTCATCTGGATTATGCCGCAGCTTCCCACTCCCTTTCGGGCACTCAAGACCGTACGGCACCACTCCGCCCGGCCATCGCCCCTCGGCCTTGTGCGCATCTCCCCCGGCCTTCGTACGCAGGGAGATGTCTCTGACCTCTTCGCGGGCGCGCTCGGACAGGAAAATGAACGTCATTCGGCCGCCACGCGATGAGTCCAGCCCTTCGGTGACGCTGACCAAACGGGCTCGTCGCGCATCGAGTTCGTCAAGCAGCAATCCAACCTGACCCATACCCCGTCGCGAAAGCCGATCCGTCTTCCAAACGTATAGCGTCCTCGAAGTTCCGTCGAGAATGGCCGTCGTCGCTCTCTCGAACTCGCCTCGCCTGACATGCGCCTTGCTGGCGCTTAGCTGCTCGAACCAAACACGCCGGATCGTGTTTCCCTCACGGGCAGCCATACGGCATACGTCGCGCACTTGTTGGCGCAAATTCACCAGGTCGTCGCCCTTCTTCGAACGTCGGAAGTACGCCTCCGCGAGCTGGTCTGGATCACCGGTTGCAATTCCCCAAAGTCCGAGGACTCTAAGTTCTTCGTCCTCGAACCCCAGAGCGCGCAAGGTGGAAAGATGGTCTTGCTCCATGAGCATTCCTTCCTCGAAAGTCACGCCAGCCTCACCTGGCGGACGCCACAAGAGGCACCCATCCGCCCCTTCCGTAGGTCAACGCGATGTTGCTTCGTTGGGTCACGGTCCAGTCGTGGATGAACGTCACCTGACCGCCGCAGCACCACGCATGCAGCTTCCGGACGAGACTGGCGGCATGACAGTTGACGCATTGACGGATGTCGCCGGTGTGCTGGTGGGGCATGCGACGCGCGACGGGGACGGGTGGCTCACGGGGACGACGGTGGTGCTCGCGCCGGAGGGCGGGGCGGTCGCCGGCGTGGACGTGCGCGGAGGCGGACCCGGCACCAAGGAGACCGACGCCCTCGATCCGCGCAACCTGGTGCAGCGGGTCCAGGCGGTGGTGCTGACCGGGGGCAGCGCCTACGGGCTCGACGCGGCGTCGGGGGTGATGGCCTGGCTGGAGGAGCGGGGGCGCGGAGTGCGCGTCGGCCCGGATCCCGCGCACGTGGTGCCGGTGGTGCCCGCCGCCTGCGTCTTCGACCTGGGGCGCGGGGGCGACTTCCGGGCCAGGCCGGACGCGGCGACCGGACGGGCGGCGGCCGAGGCGGCCCATGCGAGCGCGACCACGCCGGGCGCCGGGGTGACCGAGGGGTGCGTCGGGGCGGGCACGGGAGCGGTGGTCGGCACCCTGAAGGGCGGGGTCGGCAGCGCGAGCACCGTGCTGGACTCGGGGATCACGGTGGCGGCGCTGGTCGTGGCCAACGCGGCGGGGTCGGTCACGGACCCGGAGACGGGGGTGCTGTACGGGGAGTTGTTCCGGGGCGGTCGGGTGGAGTACCCGGCGCCGGACGTCCACGAGGCCGCGAGCCGGCGGCTGGCCGAGGTCGCGGCGAGGAACGCGCCGCCACCGCTGAACACCACGCTCGCCGTGGTCGCCACCGACGCGGACCTGTCCAAGGCGCAGGCCCAGAAGCTGGCCGGCACGGCGCACGACGGCATCGCGCGTGCCGTACGGCCGGTGCATCTGCTCAGCGACGGTGACACGGTGTTCGCCCTGGCGACCGGGGAGCGCCCGCTCGACGCCGGGCAGCCGCTCGCGCTGAACGAGGTGCTGGCGGCGGGCGCGGACGTGGTGACCCGGGCGATCGTGCGCGCGGTCCGGGCCGCCGAGCCGGTGGAGGGCCCGGGCGGCGCCTGGCCGTCGTACGGGGAGCTGTACGGAGGCCCGCACGGGGAGCAGCGCGGGGAGGTGTACGGAGGTCCGTCCAGGGCCGGTTGACCCGTCCGTGTTGTGATTGTCCGGGTTGTGTCACGTGTCGGCGTTCCGGGCGGCCGGCGGGAACCCCGTGGGCCGCCGATCACCTCTACACGGCTGAAGCGAACACCGCACAACACCCGAACCTGGAGCAGCCCGTGACAACGCCGGACATAGCCACGCGGCGCGTACTGGGGGCCTGTGCCGCCCTGGTGGTCGGCGCCCTCACCCTCACCGCCTGCGGCGGAAGCGCCAGCGCCGAAGACAAGAAGGGCGGCAAGGACGGCGCCGGGTCCGCCGACACCTCGGTCGCGAAGCTCGTGATCTCCGCCAAGGACGGGGCGTCCGGCGCCTCGATCAACACGACCGGCGTGAAGGTCAGCGACGGCACGCTGACCGACGTGAAGATGACCGTGGCGGAGACGGGTGCCGCCGTACCGGGTGCGGTGTCGGGCGACGGCGGTAGCTGGAAGCCGAAGGAGCAGTTGGAGCGGGGCACGAAGTACCGGATCACGGCGCGGGCGAAGGACGCGAACGGCCGCACGGCCGCCGCCGACTCGGTCTTCACCACCGTCTCCCCGGCCAACAGCTTCGTCGGCACGTACACCCCGGACGGCGGCAGCACGGTGGGCGTGGGGATGCCGGTGTCGTTCACGTTCGACAAGGCGATCGGCGACAGGAAGAGCGTGCAGTCGCACATCTCGGTCACCTCCAGCAGCGGGCAGGAGGTGGTCGGGCACTGGTTCGGCGCGCAGCGGCTCGACTTCCGGCCCGAGGAGTACTGGAAGGCCGGCTCCAAGGTCACGATGAAGATCGACCTGGACGGGGTGGAGGGCGCGAACGGCGTCTACGGCGTGCAGAAGAAGACCGTCACCTTCACCGTGGGACGCGCGCAGGTCTCCACGGTGGACGCGAACACGCAGACCATGACGGTCGTACGCGACGGCGAGACGCTCAAGTCGGTCCCGATCTCGGCGGGCAGCGCGCAGAACCCGACGTACAACGGGCAGATGGTGATCTCGGAGAAGTTCGAGCAGACGCACATGGACGGTTCGACCGTCGGGTTCGGCGGCGAGTACGACATCCCGGACGTGCCCCACGCGATGCGGCTGAGCCAGTCCGGCACCTTCATCCACGGCAACTACTGGTACAGCCCGGGCAATCCGCCGTTCGGCGCCCAGGGCACCAGCCACGGCTGCGTCGGGCTGCGCGACTCCCAGGGAGGGCAGGGCGACACCCCGGGCAAGTGGTTCTACGACAACTCGCTCGTCGGGGACGTCGTGATCGTCAAGAACTCCCCGGACGACACGATCGCGCCGGACAACGGGCTCAACGGCTGGAACATGGCGTGGAGCGAGTGGATTGCCGGAAGCGTCGTCTAACCTGCCTCTGAGCAGCGGATTTTGACGGAACCTCGGGTCGCGCGGGAACTTTTCGCGCGGCCCGGGCGTTTTTCGTGCGTACGTTTTCTCGGTTCCCGGACATGATGTCCGACCGAGGGGCTACGGTATGCACCCACAAGGTGACATGCAGCAACGCCGGGAGAAACCTTGAGCGTTCCGTACGAGACGGCAGCGTACGAACCACCCGAGTCGCCCGAGTCTCCGGAGGAGCACCTCATGCGACTGCTCGGTCGCGCCCTGAACTCGTTCGAGCTGCCCGACGAGACGATACGGCTACTGGACTGCGCGCTGGCGCACGACGGTTCACTGCACTCCGCGCACCACAGCGCGGGGCTGCACCGCGAGACGTACCGGCACACCTGGCTGCTCGCCGACGGCTCGGCGCTCACGCTCTGGGAGCTGGTCCACAACACCGCCCCGGGCAGCGAACCGCAGCACGAGGTGTACGTCGACGAGGAGGAGCTGCGCACCGCCACCTCCCGGATGGCCCTGCCGCCCGACACCCCCGACTTCGAACTGCCGGTGCAGGTGGAGCTGTCCCCCGTCCCGGCCCCGCGCCACGCCTACGTCCCCGACGCCTCGGCGGACCACGCCCGCCGGGTGCTGCGCCGCGCGGAGAACACGGACCGGCCCGGCGCCGACCTCGCCGCCCTGCTGGCGACGGCGTCCGCGCATCAGATCACCCAGGCCTTCGGCGGCCCCGGCCGCGCGGGCCGCGCCCGGATCGGCTTCTCCCTCTACGAGCACGCCTTCCTGCTGCACGACGGCGTGGAGGTCTCCCTGTGGGAGGTCGAGCACACGGCCACCCCCGACGGGCGGCACATGTGCGAGGTCTACGACAGCGAGGACACGGCCCGCCGGGCGATGGAGCGGCGCGCGGCCCAGGTCTCCCCGTAGCGCGCCCGCGCTCCCACGCGGCCTCCTCGGCCTCCTCGGCCTCCTCGGCCTACGCAGCCTCCTCGGCCTACGCGGCCACCGGGTGCTTCTCCCCCGGCGTCGGTGCCGACGGGTCCGGGCCGCCGTCGGGTCCCTGGGCCGTCGCTCCCGTCACCGGCCTGCGCAGCCCCTTGAGGACGATCACCAGTGCGGTCGTGACACAGACGCCGGCCGCGATGGCGACCAGGTAGAGCAGCGGGTTGCCGATCAGCGGGACCACGAAGATGCCGCCGTGCGGGGCGCGCAGCGTGGCGCCGAAGGCCATCGAGAGGGCGCCGGTGACCGCGCCGCCCACCATCGAGGACGGGATGACGCGCAGCGGGTCGGCCGCCGCGAAGGGGATGGCGCCCTCGGAGATGAAGGAGGCGCCCAGTACCCAGGCGGCCTTGCCGTTCTCGCGCTCGGCGGCGTTGAAGAGCCGGCCGCGCACCGTGGTGGCCAGGGCCATCGCCAGCGGCGGGACCATACCGGCCGCCATGACCGCCGCCATGATCTTCATCGCCGAGTCGCTGGGACTGGCGACCGCGATGCCCGCGGTGGCGAAGGTGTAGGCGACCTTGTTGACCGGGCCGCCGAGGTCGAAGCACATCATCAGGCCGAGCAGCGCGCCGAGCAGGATCGCGTTGGCGCCGGTCAGCCCGTTGAGCCAGTCGGTCATCCCCGACTGCGCGGACGCGATGGGCTTGCCGATCACGACGAACATCAGGAACCCGACGATCGCCGCCGAGATCAGCGGGATCACCACCACCGGCATGATGCCGCGCAGCGCCTTCGGTATCCGGATCCGCTGGATCGCCATCACCACGGCACCGGAGATCAGACCGGCCGCCAGACCGCCGAGGAAGCCGGCGTTGATGGTCAGCGCGATCGAGCCGCCGACGAAGCCGGGGACCAGGCCCGGCCGGTCGGCCATCCCGTAGGCGATGTAGCCGGCCAGCACCGGGACGAGGAAGGCGAAGGCCACGCCGCCGATCTGGAACAGCAGCGCCCCCCAACTGTCCGCCTGGGTCCACACGAAGTGGTCCATCACGGACGGCGCCTTGTTGATCTCGTAGCCGCCGATGGCGAAGCCCAGGGCGATCAGCAGACCGCCCGCGGCGACGAACGGGACCATGTAACTGACGCCGGACATCAGCCACTTGCGCAGCCTGGTGCCGTACCCGTCGCCGGACTCGCCGCCGCGCTCCACGGGCGTCGCGCCCCCGGTGGAGGCCGCCGTGACCTCGCCGCGGGCCGCCTTCGCGCGGACCTCGCCGATCAGCTCGGCGGGCCGGTTGATGCCGGCCTTGACGCCGGTGTCGACGGTGGGTTTCCCGGCGAAGCGGTCCTTCTCGCGCACCGGCAGGTCATGGGCGAAGATCACGCCGTCGGCCGCCGCGACGACCGCCGGGTCGAGCCGGGTGAACCCGGCCGAGCCCTGGGTCTCGACGACCACCTCGACGCCTGCCTCACGGCCCGCGTTCTCCAGCGACTCGGCCGCCATGTAGGTGTGCGCGATGCCGGTGGGGCAGGAGGTGACGGCGACGATCCGGAACGGGCGCGCGGCCTCGTCGGGGCCGTCGGGACCGTCGGGACGGTCGGGACCGTCGCCACTGCCCGTGGCGGGGTCGGTGGAGGCCGCCACCGACGCCGCCACGGAGCCCTCGTCGCCCGCACCGGAGTCTTCGTCGGCCGCCACGGAGTCCCCGTCGCCCGTCCGGGAGCCCCCGTCGGGCGCCGGGGCCGCCGCGGCTTCCGACGTGCTCCCGGAACCGGCCGGCTCCTCGTCCCCGCGGATCAGCGCTGCCGCGGATGCCGCGTCGCCCACGGAGCGCAGCGCGCCGGTGAACTCGGCGTTCATCAGTTGCCGGGCCAGTGCGGCCAGGATCGTCAGGTGGGCGTCGTCGGCGCCCGCCGGGGCGGCGATCAGGAAGATCAGGTCGGCCGGACCGTCCGCCGCCCCGAAGTCGACGCCGGCCGCGCTGCGCCCGAAGGCGAGCGTCGGCTCGGGGACGTGCTCGCTGCGGCGGTGCGGGATGCCGATGCCGCCGTCGAGGCCGGTCGGCATCTGCGCCTCACGGGCCGCCACGTCGGCGAGGAAGCCCTCCAGGTCGGTCACCCGGCCCA
>NZ_JAGMUO010000135.1 GCF_019049325.1 Streptomyces sp. AC512_CC834
ACACGGCCGCTTCGCTCTCACCCCCATGGCCGACCTCCTGCGCACCGACGCCCCAGGATCCCTCCACGACCCCTTCCTCATGCTCGGCGAAGACCTCTATTGGAAACCACTGGCCCGTATGTACGACACGGTGCGTCAGGGGCGGACCGCGTTCGACGACATCTTCGGTGACGGCTTCTTCGCCCACCTCCAGACCGTCCCCGAAACCGC
>NZ_JAGMUO010000136.1 GCF_019049325.1 Streptomyces sp. AC512_CC834
ACCTCGAAGTTCGGGGCGGCGCCGGCTATCGCGGAGGCCACCGCGAAGCCGCCGATGCCCACCAGGAAGGCCGGCTTGCGGCCGAACAGGTCGGCTATCCGGCCGCCCAGCAGCAGGAGGCTGCCGAAGGCGAGTGAGTAGGCGGTGACGATCCAGGTTCGGTTGCCGTCGGAGAAGCCGAGGTCGGCCTGGGCGGACGGGAGGGCGATGTTCACGATGGTCGCGTCCAGTACGACCATCA
>NZ_JAGMUO010000016.1 GCF_019049325.1 Streptomyces sp. AC512_CC834
TCGATCACACCGATCACGGGGTGGACGAGCCGTTTGCGGTCCTCGCGTCGGAAGGCCACCTCGTGGTCGGCCCACAGCGCGGCGAACTCGGGGGAGACTCCTCGCGTAACCCGGCATGGTCCCCGGGGTGGCGGTCCACCGCCTGCACGGCGTCGGCGAGTCGCTCCAGGACCGCCGACATCTGCTCCTCGGTGACGATCAGCGGCGGCAGCAGGCGTACGACGTCCACGATCAGGCCGCGGCGCAGACACTCCCGCCGGACGGCGGCGGCGAGTTCGGCAGCGGAGCCCGGACGGGCACCGTGGGGACGGTCGTCAGGGCCGTCCGGTGCCACCAACTCGACGCCGGCCATCAGGCCCCGCCCCCGCACGTCGCCGACGCACGCGAACTCCCCGGCCAGGGAGCGCAGTCGGGCCAGCATCCGGCCGCCCAGTGCGGCGCGGCGTGCTCGGCGAGGCGGTGCTCGCGGACATGGGCAAGGGTGGCCGCGCCCGCGGCCAGCGCGAGTTGGTTGCCGCGGAAGGCACCGGCCCCGGGTTCCCCTCCGCGCGGGGCGTCCCGGTCGTACAGGTCGTCGCGGTGGACGAGCGCGGCCAGCGGCAGGCTGCCGCCGATCGCCCCGGAGAGAACCAGCACGTCGGGGGTGACTCCGATGTGTTCGACCGCCCAGTAGGCACCGGTCCGCCCGACGCCCGTCTCGGTCTCGGTCTCGGTCTCGGTCTCGGTCTCGTCGACAATGAGCGGGACGGCCCGTTCGGCCGTGCCGCTCCGCATGCGCCGGATCCAGCCGTCCGGCGCGGGAAGCACCCCGCCCTCGCTCCGGACCGGTTCCAGGATCAGGCCGGCGGGCGGCTCCTCACCCGGCCGGTGGTCCTCAATGCCGGAGCCGCTCACGCCGAACGGGCGGTGCCGGTCCGGCGGATACGGCAGACGTACGAGCCGTGGTCCGCCGTCGTCGCCCGGCTCCGCGCACGCCTCGCACGCCTCGCGCGTCGCGCCGGGACAGGCGTCGGTGAAGGAGATCACCCGGGTCCGTCCGGTGGCGGCGCGCACCAGTGCGACGGCGCCGGCGACCGGGTCCGTTCCGGACGGGCCGCAGAACCGCACGCGCGCGTGATCGGCGAGTCCGGGTGGCAGGGTGCGCAGCAGTTCGGCGACGAAGGCGTCCTCGACGGGCGTGGTGAGGTCCATGACCTGCAAGGGGGCGCCCGAGTCGAGGACCCTGCGGATCGCCTCCAGCACGACGGGGTGGTTGTGCCCCAGGGCCAGGGTTCCCGCGCCGGAGACGCAGTCCAGGTAGCGGCGGCCGTCGGCGCCCTCGATGGTGAGTCCCCGGGCCCGGACCGGTACGACCGGTAGGGCGCGCGCGTAGGTGCGCGCAGCCCCCTCACGCGCCGACTGGCGCCTCACGGCGCCCTCCCGCGCGGTGCACGCCCGCGCGGACGTCTCGGCCGTGAGCCCCCTCCCCCCGGCCGGCCCGGCGTTCCCGCCTGCGGACGCACATACCCCGTACGCGGACTCCACCACGGCTCGTCGACCTCCCGCCGCCCGGACGCGATGCGACGTACCGGGCGCTCCCGGCACGGGGGACCGCGTCCGGACAGCAGGCCCCCCACCGCTACCAACCGCGGACCGTTCACCGGGTTACGGCCGGCCGGAAGATCCTTGCCGGAACGGGGATTTCGCCGTCCGGTCCGGCGCCGCGGCCCGGCCTTCCGGAACGTCGGGCGCCGCGTGCCAGGTCAGACGGCTGTATCCGAACCGTTGCCGTTCCGTCGGAACTCCCCCACAGCGAACTAATAGTGTGTGGTGCCGTTCCAGGTCACCGCCGCACGGCGGCTCGGCCGCGGCACCACGTTCGTTCACAGCAGGGGGAATCAACACCATGCGATCCATACGGCCGTCGTTCACCACGCGCGGGAACCGGCGCGGCCGGCGCGGAACCTCCTCCGCGGCCGCCGCCGTGGCGCTCGTCTCGGCGCTCGCGCTCACCGCCACGGCGTGCGAGGACGGCGACCCCGAGGCGGGCGGCGACGCCTCGGCCTCCGCGTCCGCCGCGGACGACGCCAAGGGCGGGATCCAGATCCCGGACCACATCAAGGACAAGCTCAAAGAACACGGGATCGACGTCGACGACTGGAAGAACGGCGCCTGGAAGAACTGGAACAAGGACGACTGGCTGCGTGAGGCGCAGGACTTCGTCAACCCGATCATCGAGGACCTGTGGGACCCGGACCGGATGCGGGATGCCGAGGAACCGGACCAGGAGGTCGACGACAGCGACATCTCGGGTGACCAGGGAGTCACCGACCCGGAGCCTGCGCCCGTCGACGCACAGGCCGTACCGGCGAAGTACCACGACAACGCCGCCACGGCGGGCAAGCTCCTCTTCGACTCCCCCAAGGGCTCGATGGTCTGCTCGGCGACGGTCGTGGCGGACCCGGCCCATCCCGGCAAGTCCAACATGGTGTGGACGGCCGGTCACTGCGTGCACGCCGGCAAGAGCGGCGGCTGGTACCGCAACATCGCCTTCGTCCCGTCGTACAACGACGCGGACATGTCGACCGAGGAACTGCAGAACGCCACCAAGGAGGAGCTCGCTCCCTACGGTGTGTGGTGGGGGGACTGGGCGCAGACCTCGGACCAGTGGATCGAGCAGGGCGGTGCGACGGGCGGTGACGGCGCCTCGTACGACTTCGCCGTGATTCATGTGACGCCGGAGAAGGGCAGCGGCGGCAAGTCGCTGGAGGAGACGGTCGGCTCGGCACTGCCGGTGGACTTCGACGCGCCCGCCGTGCCGGAGATCGAGAGCATGAAGGCGATCGGCTACCCGGCCGCGCCGCCCTACGACGGTCAGAAGCTGTACCAGTGCGACGACAAGCCCGGGCGGCTGTCGATCAACGCCTCCGACCCGACGATGTACCGCATCGGCTGCACCATGACGGGCGGTTCGTCCGGCGGCGGCTGGGTCGCCACCGGTTCCGACGGCAAGCCGGCGCTGGTGTCCAACACGTCGATCGGCCCGGTGACGGCCGGCTGGCTGGCCGGTCCGCGCCTCGGCAAGGAGGCCAAGGGCGTGTTCGACGCGGTGAGCGGCAAGTTCACCGGCCAGTGATCCCGTACCGGGCGCCGCGCTGAATCAGCGGTGAGTGAGGGTGGGGTGCGTCGGTGCAGGGCCGACGCCCCGCCGCACGTTCCGTGACATTCATAGACATTCACGGATTCCCATAGATGCCATAAATACCCATAGATACCCATAGTTGTTCATAGAGATTCATACGTTTCAACGGGGGTCGTCGCACCATGCGTTCCACACCTACGTCCGCCGCGCCACGGCGCCGGCGGCGCACCGTACTCGTCGCCACCGGCCTCGTCACCGTCCTGACGCTCACCGCGACCGCCTGCGGGTCGGAGAAGGACGAGGCGGACGCCAAGCCCAGTGGTGGCACCTCCCAGGCCGCCGACACCGGTGACGCCGGTGCCGGCGGTGGCGACGGTGGCGGGGGCGGGCTCCCGGCCGGCCTCGCGGACCGGCTCAAGGAGCACGGCATCGACGTCGACCGGTGGAAGGACGGCGGCTGGAAGAACTGGGACGAGGACAAGTGGCTCAGTGAGGCCAAGGACTTCATGAACCCGGTGATCGAGGGCCTGTGGAAGCCGGACCGGATGCAGTCCGCGAAGGCGGCCGACAAGACGGTCACGACCAAGGACGCGGCCGCCGACCAGGGGGCCACCGATCCGGAGCCGGCGCCCGTCGAGGCCGTGGCCGAGAAGACGCCGTACCACGAGAACGCCGCCCCGGTGGGCAAGGTCTTCTTCGACTCCCCCGAGGGCTCGATGGTCTGCTCCGGCACCGTCGTCAAGGACGTGAACCACCCGGGCAAGTCCAACCTGGTGTGGACGGCGGGCCACTGCGTGCACGCCGGTGGGGGCGGCGGCTGGTACCGCAACATCGCCTTCGTCCCGTCGTACAACGACTACGGCAAGTCCGAGGCGGGGCTGGCGAACGCGACCACCACCGAGATGGCCCCGTACGGCACCTGGTGGGCCGACTGGGCGTCGACCTCGGACCAGTGGATCCAGGGTGGCTCGGAGAGCGGCGGTGACGGGGCCGCGTACGACTACTCGGTGCTGCACGTGCAGCCGGAGCAGGGCGGCAAGTCGCTGGAGGAGACGGTCGGCGCCGCGCTGGAGGTGGACTTCTCCGCGCCGTCGGCGACGGAGGTGTCCAGCATGGGTGCCTGGGGCTACCCGGCCGCGCCGCCGTACAACGGCCTGGAGATGTTCAAGTGCGTCGACCGGCCCGGCCGGCTGTCGCTGCGCCCGTCGCTGCCGACGATGTACCGCATCGGCTGCACCATGACCGGTGGTTCGTCGGGCGGCGGCTGGTTCCGGGTGGTGGACGGGGAGACGAAGCTGGTCTCCAACACCTCGATCGGCCCGCTGGAGAACACCTGGCTGGCGGGTCCGCAGCTCGGCAGTGCGGCCGAGGCGCTGTACCAGAACATGAGCGAGACGTACGGCGGTCGGTGAAGCGCACGTGACGAGGGTCCGTCCCCTGCCGCGGCAGGGGACGGACCCTCGGTCGTCGGCCCTACGGCCGCGCGGGGCGCCCTCGGTCTCAGGCGAGCGGCGCCGGAACGTACGGCGTGAGCTCCGCCGCCAGTTCCTCGTGCACCCGCACCTTGAGCAGGGTGCCCTCCGGGGTGTGCTCCTCGGAGATCACCTCACCCTCGTCATGGGCGCGGGCGACCAGCTTGCCGTGCGTGTACGGCACGAGCGCCTCGATCTCGACCGAGGGACGCGGCAGCTCGTTGTCGATCAGCGCGAGCAACTGGTCGATGTTCCGGCCGGTGCGTGCCGAGACGGCGATGGCCCGCTTCTCGACCCGCAGCAGCCGCTGGAGCACCAGCGGGTCGGCCATGTCGGCCTTGTTGATCACGACGATCTCGGGTACGCCGGTGGCGCCGACGTCCCTGATCACCTCGCGCACGGCGGCCAACTGCTCCTCCGGGACGGGGTGCGAACCGTCGACCACGTGCAGGATCAGGTCGGACTCGCCGACCTCCTCCATCGTGGAGCGGAACGCCTCGACCAGGTGGTGCGGCAGATGCCGGACGAAGCCGACGGTGTCCGCCAGGGTGTACAGACGGCCGCTCGGCGTCTCCGCGCGGCGCACGGTCGGGTCGAGGGTGGCGAACAGCGCGTTCTCCACCAGCACGCCCGCGCCGGTGAGGCGGTTGAGCAGCGAGGACTTTCCGGCGTTGGTGTAGCCGGCGATGGCGACGGAGGGCACCTTGTGGCGCTTGCGCTCCTGACGCTTGATCTCGCGGCCGGTCTTCATCTCCGCGATCTCCCGGCGCATCTTCGCCATCTTCTCGCGAATCCGGCGCCGGTCCGTCTCGATCTTGGTCTCACCGGGACCACGGGTGGCGAGGCCGCCGCCCTTGCCGCCGCCCATCTGCCGGGACAGGGACTGACCCCAGCCGCGCAGTCGCGGCAGCATGTACTGCATCTGCGCGAGCGCGACCTGCGCCTTGCCCTCTCGGGACTTGGCGTGCTGGGCGAAGATGTCCAGGATCAGGGCGGTGCGGTCGATGACCTTGACCTTGACGACGTCCTCGAGGTGGATGAGCTGACCCGGGCTCAGCTCACCGTCGCAGATGACGGTGTCCGCGCCCGTGTCGAGGACGACCTCCCGCAGCTCCTCGGCCTTGCCGGAGCCGATGTAGGTGGCGGCGTCCGGCTTGTCGCGGCGCTGGACGACGCCGTCGAGCACGAGCGCGCCCGCCGTCTCCGCGAGAGCGGCCAGTTCGGCCAGCGAGTTGTCCGCGTCCTGCACGGTGCCCGAGGTCCACACGCCGACGAGGACGACCCGCTCCAGGCGGAGCTGGCGGTACTCGACCTCGGTGACGTCCTCGAGCTCGGTAGACAGGCCCGCCACCCGGCGCAGAGCGGCACGGTCGGAGCGGTCGAACTGCTCGCCGTCCCACTGCGGGTCGGTCTCGTGGTTCCAGGCGACGTCCTCTTCCATCAGGGCATCGGCCCGGAGGCCCTCGGGATAGGTCTGCGCGAGACTCTTGGTGTCCTGGGAGGGGGAAGAAGAGGAGGTCATTGGATCCTTACGTAGCTGGGAACGGGCCGACGCGGCACTTGTACCGCGACGCTCTGTACAACGTACGAGCCGCCGGGGAGATTCCCGCGGCCCGTACCACGCCGTCCCGAAGATGGTCGCACGGCACGGGCCGTCTCGTCATCGGCTTATTCCCCGTGTGCCTTCTGGGCAGCGGGCGCCTGGTCGGTGGCGGTCGGTTTCCAGTCCGGGTGGCCGGGCATCGGCGGGGTCTTCTCGCCGTACAGCCAGGCCTGGAAGAAGTCGCCCAGGTCGCGGCCGGAGATCTCGGCGGCGAGCCGGACGAAGTCGGAGGTCGTGGCCGTGCCGTCCCGGTGGCGGCCGACCCAGGCCGCCTCGAGGCGCTCGAAGGCCGGGCGGCCGATCTCCTGGCGCAGGGCGTAGAGCACGAGGGCGGCGCCGTCGTAGACGTTGGAGCGGAAGATCCCGGTCTTGCTGCCGTTCTTCGGCGGTTTGGGGGCGGCGGGCGGTCCGCCCGCCGTGCGCCAGCGGTCGGAGGCACCGTAGGCGGCCTTCATGCGCGCCTCCATGGGCTTGTCCGCGGTCTCCTCCGCGTACAGCGCCTCGTACCAGGTGGCGTGTCCCTCGTTGAGCCACAGGTCGGACCAGGTGGCCGGGCTGACGCTGTTGCCGAACCACTGGTGGGCCAGCTCGTGGACCATGATCGACTCGACGTACCACTTGGGGTAGGCGGGCTCGGTGAACAGCTCCCGCTCGAAGAGGGAGAGCGTCTGGGTCTCGAGTTCGAAGCCGGTGGTGGCGTCGGCCATGAGCAGGCCGTACGTCTCGAAGGGGTAGCGCCCGACCTTCTTCTCCATCCAGGCGATCTGGTCGGGGGTCTTCTTCAGCCACGGTTCGAGCGCCGCGCGGTGCTTCGTCGGCACGACGTCCCTCACGGGCAGTCCGTGCGGGCCGGCGCGGTGCAGGACGGTGGAGCGGCCGATGGACACCTGGGCCAGCTCGGTGGCCATGGGGTGCTGGGTCCGGTAGGTCCAGGTGGTCGATCCGCCGGTGCGGTCCACGCCCGTCGGCAGGCCGTTCGCGACGGCCGTGAGCCCTTCGGGGGCGGTGACGCGGAAGGTGAACCGCGCCTTGTCGGAGGGGTGGTCGTTGCAGGGGAACACAAGGTGGGCGACGTCGGCCTGGTTGGCCATGGCCAGGCCGTCGGCGGTGCGCACCCAGCCGCCCTGGCGGTCCTCGGGGTACACGGGGTCGCTGCTGTGCCGCACGGTGATCCGCGTCCACTCGCCCTCGTCGAGCGCGTCCTCGGGCGTGACGACGAGGTCCTCGCCGGCCGTGGCGAAGCCGGCGGGCTCGCCGTCGACCTCGACGGAGTCGACCGTTCCGTGGGCGAAGTCGAGGTTGACCCGGTTCAGGTCGGCCGTGGTCCAGGCGTCGATGGTGGTGACGGCCTTCAGGGGCTTGGTGTTGCTGCCGGAGTAGGTGAAGGAGAGGTCGTACGCCGCCACGTCGTAGCCGGGGTTGCCCAGGTGCGGGAAGAGTCGGTCGCCGACACCCAGCGGGGTGGGCGGGGCGCTCGCGGCGACCAGGCAGACGGAGACGGCCGAGGCGAGCAGCGCCGCGGCCCTGAGCCGGCGCCGGGAGCGCGCACGGGATCGCGGAGTCGGGGGGTGAGGGGTGTGCAGCATCCCTCACGGCTATCAGCGCGCGCGTGCCCCACGGCGACGGCGCGCGCCCGGGGCACCCGAACGGGTACGTCCCCCGGCCCGGGCACCCGAACGGGCACATCCCCTGCCCGGGCACCCGACCGGATACATCCCCTGCCCGGGCACCCGACCAGGCATATCCCCCGCCCGCGCACCCGACCAGGTATGTCCCCCAGCCCGGGCACCCGAACGAGTACGTCCCCCAGCCCCCGCGCCCGACGGGGTGATGCATCCCACGGCTCGGCCGCGGCGCTCCGGTAGCGCTGTCCGCTGCGGCTCTCCCGTAAGGCGTACCGGATCAGGCGCCGGTCGGCTGCGGCTGTGCCCGGCTGACGTCGTACACGCCGGCCACGTCGCGCATCGCGCGCATGAGGGCGGGCAGCCGGGCGGCGTCCGGGAGCAGGACGGTGTAGGTGTGACGGACCCGCTGCCGGTCCGGGGGTTCGACGGTGGCGGAGACGATCTCGGCGCCTTCGACGGCCATGGCCTCGGTGAGGTCGGCCAGCAGGTGCGGGCGGCCGAACGATTCGGCGAGCAGGGTGACCCGGCATTCGGTGCTCTCCCCCCAGCGCACACCGACCTCCGCGCGCCCCGCGCTCTTCATGCGCGCCACCACCGCGCACGGGGCGCGGTGCACGGTCACCACTCCCCCGCGCACGGCGAAGCCGGTGATCTCGTCCGGCGGTACGGGGGTGCAGCAGCCCGCCAGCCGCACGGTCGCGCCCGGCGGGTCGACGAGGACGTCGGCGGAGTCGGGGCGGCCCGCCGGAGCGTCGGCGGCCGGCCGCGGGGCGTGGGAGCGGGCCTCGGGCGCGACGGGGCCCCGGGCCGTCTCCTCCGCTTCGGGCACCGGCTCCGGGTGGGTCGCGAGCCGGCGCTGGATGGCGATCCGCGCGGCCGGCGTGTGAGCGTGCTCCAGCCACTCCCTGGAGGGCTCGGACGCGGGGTCCTGGCCCATCAGGAGCTGCACGGTGTCGCCGTCGCGCAGCACCGTGCTCATGGTCGCCAGCCGGCCGTTGACCCGGGCGCCCATGGTCGCGTGCGCGTCCTCGCCGTACTGGGCGTACGCGGCGTCGACGCAGGTCGCGCCGTCGGGGAGGCCGAGGGTGCCGCCGTCGGGGCGGAAGACGGTGATCTCGCGGTCCTGAGCGAGGTCCTCGCGCAGGGTGGACCAGAAGGTGTCGGGGTCGGGGGCCCCGCGCTGCCAGTCGAGCAGCCGGGAGAGCCAGCCGGGCCGGGTGGGGTCGGCGCGCTCGCCGTCGCCCGCGCCCTGCTCCTCCGCCGGCGGGGCGTAGGGGTTGCCGAGCGCGACGACGCCGGCCTCGGCGACCTTGTGCATCTGGTGGGTGCGGATGAGGACTTCGACGACCTGGCCGTCCTGCGCGCGGGCCACCGCGGTGTGCAGCGACTGGTACAGGTTGAACTTGGGGACGGCGATGAAGTCCTTGAACTCCGAGACGACGGGCGTCAGACAGGTGTGCAGTTCACCGAGGACGGCGTAGCAGTCGGCGTCCTCCTGCACGAGCACCAGGAGGCGGCCGAAGTCCGCGCCGCCGAGCGGGCCGCGCTTGCGGGAGACGCGGTGCACCGAGACGAAGTGGCGGGGGCGGATGAGGACTTCGGCCTGGATGTCGGCCTCGCGCAGCACGCCCCGCACCTCGTCGGAGACCGCGGCGAGCGGGTCGTCCGCGCGTGCGGCGTTCTCGTTGACCAACTCCCGCGTGTGCGCGTACTCCTCGGGGTGCATGACCGCGAAGACGAGGTCCTCCAGCTCCGACTTGAGCGCCTGGACGCCGAGCCGTTCGGCGAGCGGGATGAGGACGTCGCGGGTGACCTTGGCGATGCGCTCCTGTTTCTCGCGGCGCATGACGCCGAGGGTGCGCATGTTGTGGAGCCGGTCGGCGAGTTTGATCGACATCACGCGGACGTCGTTGCCGGTGGCGAGGAGCATCTTGCGGAAGGTCTCGGGTTCGGCGGCGGCGCCGTAGTCGACCTTCTCCAGCTTGGTGACGCCGTCGACGAGGTAGCGGACCTCGGCGCCGAACTGCTCGCCGACCTGATCGAGCGTCACCTCGGTGTCCTCGACGGTGTCGTGGAGGAGCGAGGCGGTCAGTGTGGTGGTCTCCGCGCCGAGTTCGGCGAGGATCAGGGTGACGGCGAGGGGGTGGGTGATGTACGGCTCGCCGCTCTTGCGCATCTGGCCGCGGTGCGAGGACTCGGCCAGGACGTAGGCGCGGCGCAGCGGGTCGATGTCGGCGTCGGGGTGGTGGGCGCGGTGGGCCTCGACGACGTGGCTGATGGCGTCGGGCAGTCGGCTGCGGGTGGCGGAGCCGAGCAGTGCGGCGCGGCCCAGCCGGCGCAGGTCGATCCGGGGGCGGGCCTTTCTGCGGGGCGCCGGCGTGACGGCGCCGGTGGCCGCGGGCGGCACAGGGCCCGGGCTCGCTGGATTCACGGCCTCCGCATTCATGGGCACCTCCGGCTGCGCGGACCGGCGGACGGGGTATCCCAGGGCGGACACGGCTCAGGGGATGGTGTTGGTCCCCCGTCCGGGCCGGTGCTTGATGCTATCGAGCCCACCACGTGCGGCTGACCGCCTCTCGCCGAGCGTGAAACGGATCACCCATTCGAGCGATGGTCCGAGGGTTTACGTTTTCGCACTGAGTGTCATGGTCCGGGCTGTGGTTCACCGGTTCGTGGTTGTCGTTCGTGGTTCATGGTTCGTTCGTGATTCTTGGTTCGTTCGTGGTTCATGGTTCGTTCGTGGTTCAGGCGAGTACCCCTTCCAGCCACGCGGAGTCGAACTCGCCCTCGGCGACGATCACCGCGGGTCCCGTCATCTCGATCTCGCCGTCGGGGTGCTCGGTGATCACCAGGGTGCCGCCGGGCACGTCGACGGTGTACGTCGCCGGGGTGCCGGTGACGGCCGGGTCGGTGCCGTCCCGGCGGGCGGTGGCGACGGCGACGGCGCAGGCGCCGGTGCCGCAGGAGCGGGTCTCCCCGGAGCCGCGTTCGTGCACGCGCATCGCGACGTGGCGGGGGCCCCGGTCGACCACGAACTCGACGTTGACCCCGTCCGGGTACGCCGTGGCGGGCTCGTAGGGCGGCGGGGTGTACAGGTCGCCGGCGTGGGCGAGGTCCGCGACGAAGGCGACCGCGTGCGGGTTGCCCATGTTCACGTTCCGCGCGGGCCAGCCGCGCTCGCCGACACTCACCACGACGTCGCCCTCGGGGAGCCCGGCGCGGCCCATGCCGACGGTGACGTCACCGTTCTTCGCGAGATGGACGTGCTTCACGCCGCCGCGCGTCGCGATGGCGAGGTCGCCCTCGGCGGCGTGCCCGGCGCGCTGGAGGTAGCGGGCGAAGACCCGTACGCCGTTGCCGCACATCTCCGCGACGGAGCCGTCGCCGTTGCGGTAGTCCATGAACCACTCCGCCTCGGCGGCCATGCCCCGGGCCTCGGGGTGCGCCGCGGACCGCACCACGTGCAGCAGTCCGTCACCGCCGACGCCCGCGCGGCGGTCGCACAGGACGGCGACGGCGGCAGGCGGCAGGTCGAGGGCGTTCTCCGGGTCCGGAACAATCACGAAGTCGTTCTCGGTGCCGTGCCCCTTGAGGAAGGCGATCCGCGTGCTCATTCCTCGATCGTACGGGGTGGGTACGGCGTAACGACGAGGGGCGGAGGTGGGCCGGGGCGGAGCCCGCTCAGCCCCGCAGGCGAGCCACCCGCCACACGGCCAGGACGACGACCGCGGCGACCGCCAGGGCGTAGACCAGGATCATCCGCCAGTCGGCACGACGCCCCGACCCGCGCTGCGGCAGTCCGGGCCAGGTGTAGCCGACCCTGCGGGCGGCCATCATGCCCCAGCCGGCCGCGCAGGAGCAGATCAGCAGCCCCAGCATCGCGATCACGGCGCCGCTGTCGCCGAAGTCGAAGGCGAGCGGGAAGGCGAACATCAGGGAGCCGAGCGCGGCCAGGCACACGATGGGTGCGAGCTGCCAGATCCGCAGCCGGCGCTGGGGACGCAGTTCGACCTCGACCTCGTCCCCGTACATCTCGTCGGGCTCGGGGCCGTCGGCGGCGACGCGCTCCGGCGCCTCGTCGGGGCCGTCGGGGCTCAGGGCGGCTCCGTCCGGCTCCGGTCCGCCGTGGTCGGCGGTGCCGTGCTCGGTACTCGGTGCGGTGTCACGAGGGCCGGCCTCCATCGCCACGCGCCCTCCCAACTAGGACTCACTCGGTCGATCGAAGCTCGATGATGGCACGCCGCCGAAGGCCCGGATGACGACCGGGGCGTCCCGATGCCATCACGTGATCAGGCTGTAACCGGTCGTTCGACCAACGACAGGGCGAGCTGCGGAAGTTCCGTGCGATCCGCCACACCCCCACTCAACCAGTGCACCCGCGGATCGCGCCTGAACCACGAATCCTGACGGCGCGCGAAGCGCTTGGTGGCACGGACGGTCTCGGCGCGCGCCTCGTCCAGCGTGCACTCGCCGGCGAGCGCCGCGAGGACCTGCTGGTAGCCGAGCGCGCGCGACGCCGTACGCCCCTCGCGCAACCCCTGCGCTTCGAGTGCGCGCACCTCGTCGACCAGACCCGCCTCCCACATCCGGTCGACGCGCAGGGCGATCCGCTCGCCCAGTTCGGGGCGGGCCACGTCGACGCCGATCTGCACGGTGTCGTAGACGGAGTCGTGACCGGGGAGGTTGGCGGTGAAGGGCCTGCCGGTGATCTCGATCACCTCGAGGGCGCGCACGATGCGACGCCCGTTGCTGGGCAGGATGGCCCGCCCGGCCTCCGGGTCGGCGGCGGTCAGACGGTCGTGCAGCGCACCCGAGCCGCGCAGTGCGAGCTCCTCCTCCAGCCGGGCCCTGACCTCGGGGTCGGTGCCGGGGAACTCCAGGTTGTCGACGGCCCCACGGACGTAGAGGCCGGAGCCGCCGACGAGGACCGGCCAGCGCCCCCGGGCGAGCAGCGCGTCGATCCGCTCCCGCGCCAGCCGCTGGTACTCGGCGACGGACGCCGTGACCGTCACGTCCCAGACGTCCAGCAGATGGTGCGGGACGCCATCGCGTTCGTCGGGCGTCAGCTTGGCGGTGCCGATGTCCATCCCACGGTAGAGCTGCATGGAGTCGGCGTTGACGACCTCGCCGCCGAGCCGTTCGGCCAGGAAAACGCCCAGATCGGACTTTCCGGCCGCGGTAGGTCCGACGACGGCGATGACGCGGGGGGCGGGGGGTGCGCTGCTCACCGCACCAGTCTCGCAAACCCCCCACCTCGCCCTCGAACGAGTTACGTGACGCTCCGCGGCCGGGGTCGTTGCCCGTTGCGAGGTTCCCGCTCCCCGGACCACCGGGTCATGGCCCCGGCCACGCAAACGGACGCACCGGATGCCGCGGGATTTCGCCCGCACGAGTAACGTATGGAGTTGATATGGGCGTTTTTGCACGGCTTTTTCGGAGGTCGAAGACCACCGAGGAGGCGTCGGCCGCAGAGAAGCGGACCGACACCCCGGACACCGGGCTCGCGGCGGAGGAGAACACGGCCGAGGCCGTTGGGACGACCGACGCCGGTCCCCGGAACACGGCGGAGGCCGACGAGGCCCCCGGAGCCGCCGGAGCCGCCGAGGCCGGTGACTCGGACGGCGTCGGCATCCCCAAGCAGCAGTCCGCCGGGGAGGCCGTCGACAACGAGGCCGACAAGGGCGCCCGCACCTGACTGCCCCGTGAGGGAAGGCGAACCATGGGTCTCCTGGACAACTTGAAGGCCAGACTCGAACCGGCTAAGGGCAAGGTCTCCGACCTCGCCCAGCAGCACGGGGACAAGATCGATCGCGGTCTCGACAAGATGGCGCGGACCGTCGACGAGAGGACCAAGGGCAAGTACAGCGACCGGATCCAGACGGGCACGGGCAAGGCCAAGGGTGCCATGGACCGCCTCGCCCACAAGGACGACGAGGTCGGGGACGGAGGCGCCGCCCCGGGCGGAACCCAGGGCGGCGCGCCGGGCGGAACCCCAGGCGGGAATCCCGGCGGGACCCCTCCGGCAGGACCGCCTCCGGCTTCCTGACCCCGGCATCCCGGCATCCCGGCGCACCGGCATCCCGATGCCCCGGCGCACGGACGGGGCACGACGCGTCGGCGGGACGGTCACGGAGCGGATCAACGGATCCGCTCCGGGCCGCCCGGGCGCGTGCCTTGTCCGTGCGCGAGCCCGTCCGTGGGGCGGGCCCGTCCGGGCCCGTGACGCCGGCCGTGGGCCGTGCCGGCTGCTACGACCAGGTGGCCGCGACGTACCCCACCCCGTAGGGCGCGTCCTCGTACAGCAGCGTGCCGGCGAGGTCCGTGCTCTCGGCCGCGCCCGCCAGGACCTGCCAGGGTGCCCGGCCCGACACCTTGAGCTCGCGGGCCAGTGCGACGTCCAACGCGGCGAGGGCGGGTACGTCCGCCGACCCCAGGGCTCGTCCCACCTCCGCGTCGAAGGGCGCCGCCCGCTCGTCGAGGTACCCGGGCGCCTTGAGCGTGCGGCACGCGCTGGCGTCGCCCAGCACCAGCAGCACCGTCCGCCCGGCCCGCGCGGCGACGTCCCGGCCGACGGCGGCACAGCCCTCGGCGGACAGCGCGTCCCCCACACCGACGGCGTCGACGGGCGCGTCGGTCCACCCGGTCCGCCCCAGCAGCCAGGCACCCACGGCGAGCCCGTACGGCAGGCCTGGTCCGCTCTCCGTTCCGCTGCCGGCGCCCAGGCACACGTCCAGGTCCACGCCGAAGCCGCGGAACGAACCCCGCGCGCCCGGCGGGTAGGCCTCGGGCCCGGCGGAGTCCGCGGGCCCGACGACCACGAGCCGGTCGGGCCGGGCCGCGGCGAGCACGCCCAGCGCGTCCACGCACGCGGCGCGTGCCGCGTCCAGCTCGGGTGCGGCGCCCGCGGCGACCTCCGGCACGAGGAGCGGCGGGCAGGGGCAGACGGCGGCGGCGACAAGCATGATCGGCAGCGTAGCCCCGTGCCGCCGCCGACCGCGGCTCCCCCCGCGGTCAGTCGCAGCCGCAGCCGCTCGCCACGACCGGCTGGGGCTCGGGCACCCCGATCTTCGGCAGGCCCAGCAGCACGCCCGCCGGCTTGGCCTGCTCGGCCGCGTTGCGCTTCTCCCAGGCGTCACCCGCGCGCGTGCGGCGCACGCCGAGCACCGCGCCCTCGGCGAGAAGGTGGTGCGGGGCGGCGTAGGTGATCTCGACCGTCACCACGTCACCCGGGCGGACGTCCCGGTCGGGCTTGGTGAAGTGCACCAGTCGGTTGTCGGGGGCGCGGCCGGAGAGGCGGTGGGTGGCGCCGTCCTTGCGGCCCTCGCCCTCCGCGACCATCAGCTCCAGGGTGCGGCCGACCTGCTTCTTGTTCTCATCCCAGGAGATCTCCTCCTGGAGGGCGACCAGTCGCTCGTAGCGCTCCTGGACGACCGCCTTGGGGATCTGGCCGTCCATCTCGGCGGCAGGGGTGCCGGGCCGCTTGGAGTACTGGAAGGTGAAGGCCTGGGCGAAGCGGGCCTCGCGCACCACGTGCAGGGTCTGCTCGAAGTCCTCCTCGGTCTCGCCGGGGAAGCCCACGATGATGTCGGTGGTGATCGCCGCGTGCGGGATGGCGGCCCGCACCTTCTCGATGATCCCCAGGTAGCGCTCCTGGCGGTACGAGCGGCGCATCGCCTTGAGCACCGGGTCGGAGCCGGACTGGAGCGGCATGTGGAGCTGCGGCATCGCGTTGGGTGTCTCGGCCATGGCGGCGATGACGTCGTCGGTGAAGTCGCGCGGGTGCGGGGAGGTGAAGCGGACGCGCTCCAGTCCTTCGATGTTCCCGCAGGCGCGCAGCAGCTTGCCGAACGCCTCGCGGTCGCCGATGTCGGAGCCGTAGGCGTTGACGTTCTGCCCGAGGAGGGTGATCTCGCTGACGCCCTCGGCGACCAGCGCCTCGACCTCGGCGAGGATGTCACCGGGGCGGCGGTCCTTCTCCTTGCCGCGCAGCGCGGGGACGATGCAGAAGGTGCAGGTGTTGTTGCAACCGACGGAGATGGAGACCCAGGCCGCGTACGCGCTCTCGCGCCGGGTCGGCAGCGTGGACGGGAACGCCTCCAGGGACTCGGCGATCTCGACCTGCGCCTCCTCCTGCACGCGGGCGCGCTCCAGCAGCACCGGGAGCTTGCCGATGTTGTGCGTGCCGAAGACGACGTCGACCCAGGGCGCCCGCTTCACGATGGTGTCGCGGTCCTTCTGGGCCAGGCAGCCGCCGACGGCGATCTGCATGCCGGGCCGGCTCGTCTTTCTCGGGGCGAGACGGCCGAGGTTGCCGTACAGCTTGTTGTCGGCGTTCTCCCGCACGGCGCAGGTGTTGAAGACGACGACGTCCGCGTCGCCGTCGGCATCCTCGGGGGCGCGGACGTAACCCGCGCCCTCCAGCAGACCGGACAATCGCTCGGAGTCGTGGACGTTCATCTGGCACCCGTAGGTGCGTACTTCATAGGTGCGCGTGCCGCCCACTGACTGGATCCGGTCGATGCTGCTCATGGCAATAAGGGTAGGCGGTCGGCGACGATGGCCCCGGACGCCTGTGGACAACCGGGGTCGCGGCTGGTCAGGGCTGGTCGGAGCCGGTGGTCAGGGTTCGATGAGGCCCGCGCGGATCGCGTACCGGGTGAGTTCCAGGCGGTCGCGTACGCCCAGCTTCTGCAGGAGGTTCGCGCGGTGGCGTTCGACGGTCTTGGCGCTGATGAACAGCAGCTCGCCTATCTCCTTGGAGGTGTGGCCCTCGGCGACGAGCTTGAGGATCTCCTCCTCACGCTCGGTGATGGGCCGCTCGGGGAGGCCGCCGCCGCCCTGCACGCGGTCCAGGTAGGAGCGGACGAGGGCTCGCTCGGCTCCGGGGTAGATGAACGGCTCGTCGCGCACGGCGGCCCGGCAGGCCTCGACCAGGTCGCGGTCGGCGACGGATTTGAGAACGTATCCGCAGGCGCCGGCCTTGAGGGCCTCGAAGAAGTACTGCTCGTTGTCGTACATGGTCAGGATCAGGATGCGCAGCTCGGGCAGGCGGCGGGAGAGTTCGCGGGCCGCCTGGAGGCCGGTCATGCGGGGCATGGCGACGTCCAGGACGGCCAGGTCGACCTCGTTGGCCCGCGCGGCCGCGACCGCTTCGGCACCGTCACCGGCCTCGGCGACCACCGTCAGGTCCGGTTCGCCGTCCAGGATGAGGCGGACCCCGCGGCGTACGAGGGTGTGGTCGTCGGCGAGCAGGACGCGGATCGGGGGCCGTGCGGACATCAGGGGCTGTCTCCGGTTCGGTCTCCGGTTCGGTCCCCCGGCGGTGCGGGGACGCGCAGGCGTACGTCGGTGCCCCCTCCGGGGGCGGGTGCGAAGTGGATCTCGGCTCCTATCAAGAGGGCCCGCTCACGCATCCCGCGGAGGCCGGCGCCCTCGGCGGCCGCGCCGAGACCGGCGCCGTTGTCGCGGGCGAGCAGTTCGACCCCGCCACCGTCGGGCAGCGGGCGCAGTGTGAGCGTGGCACGGTCGGCGGCGGCGTGCCGGGCGGTGTTGGTGAGGCCTTCCTGGGCGACCCGGTAGATCACCAGTTCGGCCTCCGGGGTGAGCGGGGGCAGGTCGCCGGGGATGTGGTGGTGGACGGTCAGTCCGTGGTGCGTGAACTCGGCGGCGAGCGAGCGCAGGGCGCTGGCGAGGCCGAGTTCCTCGAGGACGCCGGGTCGCAGGCGGCGGGCGATGCGGCGGATCTCGTCGAGTCCCGCACGGGTGGCCTCCTGCGCCAGGGTCACCTCCTCGCGCAGCTCCCCGGGAACCCGGTCGGCGACACGCTTGAGCTGGAGCAGGACGGCGGTGAGGGTCTGGCCGACCTCGTCGTGCAGTTCGCGGGCGATGCGGTGGCGTTCGCGTTCCTGGGCCTGCAACGCCCGGCCGGCGCCGGCGGCGCGTTCGGCCTGGAGCCGGTCCAGCATCGTGTTGTAGGTCGCGATCAACTGTGCCGCCTCGGCCGGTCCGGAGACCCTCGGCCTGGCCCCGGGCACGAGCAGATCGGCGGTCGTCATGGCCCGGCCCAGCCGGTGCAGCGGGGTGAGTCCGATGCGCAGGACGATCGCGTTGCCGGCCAGCAGGACAGCGAGGCCCGCCAGCAGGATCACTGCCTCTCCGGCCAGCACGGGCGTCGACACGGTGACCGGTCCCAGCAGCAGTGCGGTGGCGACGACCAGGCCGGCGGCGTTGAGCGAGAAGATCCGCCAGAACAGCGACACGTTCCTCTTTCCGCTCCTCCCGGCCTTCGCGCACGACACCCCCGCAGCCAGCTTCGTCGCCCGCGACCGGCTGCGTATATCCGTCACGACACCCATATCGCCACCGTACGTGCGGATGGCAGCATGGCGAGGTCGCGAGCACGTCACGCACGTGCCAGAAGCGCGGCCAGAGACGCAGGACGAATGAGGGGAAAGCTCGTGTCAGCTCCACGCCTGAGGGCCACGCCGCTCCCGGGTATCGGGGTCCAGTACGACCTGGTGACCCGCGAACACCGCCACCTGTCGGTGGTGGCACACCGCGACGGCGCCCGCACGGTCAACGTGTACCGGGCCGACGACCCCGATTCCTGCGCCCACTCGCTGCGGCTGAACTCCCCCGAGGCGGGCGCGCTGATAGACGCGCTCAAGCCCTCCCACCATAGCGCGAGCCTCCTCTACACCACCGATCTGGGGCTGGTCGCCGAGCGTATCGAGGTGGCCGCCACGTCCCGCTGGAACGGGCGGCTGCTGGGCGACACCCGGATGCGGACCGACACCGGGGCCTCGATCGTGGCGGTGCTGCGGCGGGCCGAGGCGATTCCCTCACCGGCGCCGGACTTCCGGCTCGTGGGTGGTGACACCTTGATCGTCATCGGCACCCGTGAGGGCGTCGACGCCGCCGCGGCGATACTCGGGCAGGAGTGAGCCGGTGCACTCCGCGGTTCTGCTGATCGAGTTCGGTTCCATCATCCTGGGGCTCGGACTGCTCGGCCGGTTCGCCGGCCGTTACCGGCTGTCCCCCATCCCGCTGTACCTGCTGGCCGGGCTGGCCTTCGGCGAGGGCGGGCTGCTCCCGCTCGGCGCGAGCGAGGAGTTCGTCGCGACCGGCGCCGAGATCGGTGTCATCCTCCTGCTGCTGATGCTGGGCCTGGAGTACACGGCCAGTGACCTGGTCACCAACCTCAAGTCCCACTATCCGGCCGGTCTCGTCGACTGCGCGCTCAACGCCGTGCCGGGCGCGGTGGCCGCACTGCTGATGGGCTGGGGACCGGTGGCCGCCGTGGTCCTCGCCGGCGTGACGTGGATCTCGTCGTCCGGTGTCATCGCCAAGGTGCTCGGCGATCTGGGCAGGGTCGGCAACCGCGAGACCCCGGTGATCCTGAGCGTGCTGGTCCTGGAGGACCTGGCGATGGCGGTGTACCTGCCGATCGTCACGGCACTGGTGGCCGGGGCCGGGCTGATGACCGGCAGCATCACGCTGGCGGTCGCGCTGGCCGCGGCGGGCCTCGTGCTGTTCGTGGCGGTGCGCTACGGCCGGGTCATCTCGCGGTTCGTCTCCAGCGACGACCCGGAGAAGCTGCTTCTCGTGGTGCTGGGCCTGACGATCCTGGTCGCCGGTGTCGCGCAGCAGCTCCAGGTGTCGGCCGCGGTGGGCGCCTTCCTGGTGGGCATCGCACTGTCCGGGGAGGTCGCGGAGGGTGCGCACACGCTGCTGAGCCCGCTGCGGGACCTGTTCGCGGCGGTCTTCTTCGTCTTCTTCGGGCTGCACACGGATCCGGCCAGCATTCCGCCGGTCCTGCTGCCCGCCCTCGCGCTGGCCCTGCTCACCGCCGTGACGAAGATCGCCACCGGTTACTGGGCGTCGAAGCGTGCCGGGATCTCCGTCAAGGGCCGCTGGCGCGCGGGCGGCGCGCTGGTGGCGCGCGGCGAGTTCTCGATCGTCATCGCGGGCTTGGCAGTCTCGGCCGGCATCGAGCCGTCCCTGGGCCCGCTGGCCACGGCGTACGTCCTCATCCTGGTCGTCCTCGGCCCCCTCACCGCCCGCTTCACCGAACCGCTGGCCTCCCGCCTCTTCCGCCGCCGCCACGACAACCCCGACCGTCCCAGCGGCCCCACGGAGGGGACGCCCCGGACGACGGCTGCGGAGGCGGAAGCGGAAGCGGAGGCAGAAGCCTCGGTGGGCGACTGACCCCGGCACCACTCCCGGCACGACCCCGGTACGCAGGTGCCGGGGTCGTCGTACGGACGGGGTCAGTCGCCGGGCTGCTTCTCCGGGGCCTGCGGCGTCCGCGGTGTCCACCCCTGTCGGCGCAGTACGCCGGACACGTCCGGTGCCTCGTAGTGGTCGCCCTTGAGTACCTTGCCGTCGGCTCGACGGCTCACGCGGCCGTCGGGGCCCAGCTTGGTCATGTTGGAGCGGTGCACCTCGGCGATCACCGCGTCCAGATCGATGCCGTGGACGAGGGCCGTGCCGTACGCGACGTAGACCACGTCGGCCAGTTCGTGCGCGAGCAGGTCGAGCGGGCCCCGCACCGACACCTCGGCGACCTCGGCGGCTTCCTCGGCGAGCAGCTCGCCTCTGTGCGCGGCCAGGCCGGGCGAGACCTCGGTCGGGGTACTTCGGGCGTCCAGCCCGAAGGCCAGGTGAAAGGCGTGCACCAGGTCGGCGGGGGACGTCTTGCCCTCGACGGGCGAGGTCCTGCCTTCGACGGGCGGGGTCCGGCCTTCGACGGGCGGGGGCCTGCCCTGGACGGGCGACGTGTTGCCTTCGGCGGGCGAGGTGTTGCTCATGCCGACGACTGTAATGACCGCCACTGACAGTGGGCCCGCACCGGTGCCGAAGCCGTCGGCCCACGTCCGCGCACCCGGTGCGGCACCCCGCCGTGTGAGCCCGGCCCTGGTCAGTGCGGGTGCGGACTGGCAGGATCGCCCACATGTCCACGCTGCTCTCCCGTATCGGCAGGCGCCGGACCGCCCAGGTCGCGGTCGCCGGTGCCGTCGTGCTCGGGCTGCTGCTGTGGTGGCTGCTGCCGCTGGGCGAGAAGCCGCCGAGCGGGACGATCACGTTCAGCACGGGCACCCGCGCGGGGGTCTACCAGAAGTACGGCGAGCTGCTGCGCATCGAGCTGCGCAAGGACATGCCGGACCTGGACGTGCGGCTGATGACCAGCGCCGGCTCACAGGAGAACGTCGAGCGGGTGGCGACCGGGAAGGCCGACTTCACGATCGCCGCGGCCGACGCGGTCGAGACGTACAAGCTCGCCGGCCGTCCCGGTGCCGAGGGGCTGCGCGGTGTCACCCGCCTCTACGACGACTACGTGCAGCTTGTGGTGCCGAGCGACTCGGACATCCAGTCGGTCGCCGACCTGCGCGGCAAGCGGGTGGCCATCGGGCTGCCCGACTCGGGTGTACGGCTGATCGCCACCCGGGTACTGAAGGCCGTGGGCATCGACCCGGAGAAGGACATCACGCCCAGTGCGGACGGGATCGACACCGGGCCCGGACGGCTGGGCGACGAGCTCGACGCGTTCTTCTGGTCGGGCGGCGTGCCGACGGACGGCCTCAAGCAGATAGCGAAGACCTCCGCCTTCCGGTTCGTGCCGATAGGCGACGACATCGTCACCAAGCTGCACGAATCCGGCGGCGCGACCCGCTACTACCGCACCACCAACATGCCGGAATCGGCCTACCCCACCGTGCAGAACGGTGCCGTGGTGCCCACCATGGCCGTGTCCAACCTGCTGGTGACCCGCGCGGACGTCGATCCGCGGCTGACCGAGTGGCTGACCCGGACCGTGCTCGACAGCCGCGACGGCATCGGGGCGCACGTGCACTCCGCGCAGTTGGTGGACCTGCGTACCGCGATCTACACCGACCCGCTGGAGCTGCACGAGGGCGCCCGGCGTTACTACCGGTCGGTCAAGCCGTAGCGCCGCTCCCGCCGAAGCCCGGCCCCGGCCCCGACTCGAAGCTCGACCCCGATCCCGACCGCGTGCCCGTACCCGTGCCCGATCTCGGCACCGTGACCGTCACCTTCAGGCCGTGCGGCTCATGGTGGCCGAAGGAGATCGAACCGTCGCCCGCCGCGAGCAGCGCCCGGCAGATGGACAGGCCCAGGCCCGACCCCTTGATGTTCTGGTGCCGCCCGCTGCGCCAGAAACGGTCGCCCACGCGCGCGAGCTCCTCGTCGGTGAGCCCGGGTCCGTTGTCGGTGACGACGACCGTGGTGACGTCCCCGGTGGAGGCGACCTCGACGCGCACCGTCTCGTCCCGTGGCGTGAACTTCACGGCGTTGTCGATGACCGCGTCCAGGGCGCTGGACAGCGACACCGGGTCGGCCCAGCCCGTGGTCGGCGGGCACTCCCCCACCAGGCGTACGCCCTTGGCGTCGGCCGTCGGTGACCAGGCCGCCACCCGCTCGGCGGCCAGCGCGCCGATGTCGGTGACCTTGAGGTCGGCCTGGCTGTGCTCGGCAAGCGCCAGGTCGAGCAGATCGTCCAGGACCCGGGCCAGGCGTTTGCCCTCGGTCTGGACGGAGGCGATCTCCTCGTTGCCGTCGGGCAGTTCGAGGGCGAGCAGTTCGATGCGCAGCAGGAGCGCGGCGAGCGGATTGCGCAGTTGGTGCGAGGCGTCGGCGACGAAGGCGCGCTGCTGCTCCAGCACGTCCTCCACGTGGTCGGCCATCTCGTTGAACGACCCGGCCAGGCGTCTGAGCTCCGGCGGCCCCCCGGACGGCGCGACCCGGGACTTGAGCCGCCCGGTGGCGATGTCGTGGGTGGTGGCGTCGAGCACCCGCACCGGCCTGAGCACCCAGCCGGTCAGCCGGAGCGCGGCGCCGACGGCGAGCAGCATCGCGGCGAACTCCCCGGCGCCGATGAACAGCCAGCCGCGCACGGTGCTCGCCCGCATCGAGTCGGTGGGCGACTCCGTGACCACGACCGCGACCACGTCACCGTCCCGGATGACCGGCGAGGCGACCACGAGCCGGCCGTCCTGCCAGGGCCACACCTGCCGCGGGTCGTGGCTGCGGCGGCTGAGCAGCGCCTCGTCGAAGGAGTCGCGGACCTCGCCGGTCTGGGGCAGGAACCACGTCGTCGGGGCGTTGGCCATCGGGATGTGATTGCGGTAGAAGACGCCGGCCTTGATGCCGTAGACCTCGTAGTAGCTGGTCAGCTCGGTCTGCAGGGTCTCCAGGCGCTCGTCCTTGTTCGTCGGGCGGGAGCCGCCCGGCACGTCCTCGGTGACGAACTGGGCGAGCGCGGCGAAGCGTGCCGTGTCGTCTATGCGGTCGATGACGACCTTCTGCTGCTCCGCGCGGGCGACGCTGACTCCGAGCGGCACGCCGAGCGCGAGCAGTACGGCCGCCATCAGGACGATGAGCAGCGGGAGCAGGCGTGTGCTCACCCGGGCCCGCTACGCGGTGGGGGCGACTAGGCGGTAGCCCACGCCGCGCACGGTCTCGATCAGCGCGGGCATGTGCAGCTTGGAGCGCAGGGAAGCGACGTGCACCTCCAGGGTGCGCCCGGTCCCCTCCCAGCTCGTGCGCCAGACCTCGCTGATGATCTGCTCGCGCCGGAAGACCACGCCGGGGCGCTGGGCGAGCAGGGCGAGCAGATCGAACTCCTTGCGGGTCAGTTGGACAACCGAACCGTCCACGCTCACCTGGCGTGTCGGCAGCTCGATCCGCACCGCGCCGAGACGCACCACGGTCTCGGTGGAACCCGTGGCGTCCTCGTGGGCGGTGCGCCGGCTGACGGCGTGGATCCGGGCGAGCAGCTCCCCGGTGTCGTACGGCTTGACCACGTAGTCGTCGGCACCGAGGTGGAGGCCGTGGATGCGGGAGCGGACGTCGGCGCGGGCGGTGACCATGATGACCGGGGTGCTGGTGCGCTTGCGGATCTTGCCGCAGACCTCGTAGCCGTCCTGGTCGGGCAGGCCCAGGTCGAGCAGGACGACGCCGAAGCCGTCGACCTCGGGGACCAGCGCCTGGAGCGCCTCCTCGCCGCTGCGCGCGTGGGTGACGTCGAAGCCGTGCCGTGCCAGGATCGCGGACAGGGCGGCGGCCACGTGGTTGTCGTCCTCGACGAGCAGCAGTCTCATCCGGGCTCCCTTCGGTTCATCGGCCGTACGCCCGGGACGGGTAGAAAAACGGGACGGGCGGAAAGTCAGGCACGCGCGCGTGCGTCCTGTGCAGTGACGCCGATGGAGGGGGACGGCGTCAAGAGCGTTCCGGTTGCGGCCGCTCGAAGTTATCCGGCCGATATGCGCCCAGCTCACAAGTGCTACGACTCGTGTCCGATTGCTATCGGATCGTGATGCTCAGATCTCGCTCAGATGTAGAGACGCGACGTGTCCCGGGTCACTAATGTCCTGCGAAACCCAGCAGGACGGAGCCCGAGAGCGATGACCGAAGTATCGGTGGCCAAGGAAGACAAGGCTGCGACCGGCGAACTGGTCGTCCTGAAGAGTGTCAACAAGCACTTCGGCGCGTTGCACGTGCTCCAGGACATTGACCTGACGATCACCCGCGGCGAAGTCGTCGTGGTCATCGGACCCTCCGGGTCCGGCAAGTCCACTCTGTGCCGCACCGTCAACCGTCTGGAGACCATCGACGACGGCTCGATCACGATTGACGGCAAGCCGCTGCCCGCCGAGGGCAAGGAGCTGGCCAGGCTGCGGGCCGACGTCGGCATGGTCTTCCAGTCCTTCAACCTCTTCGCGCACAAGACGGTGCTCGAGAACGTGACCCTGGGCCAGGTCAAGGTCCGCAAGGTCGACGCCAAGAAGGCCGAGGAGAAGGCCCGCGCCCTGCTCGACCGGGTCGGGGTGAGCGCCCAGGCGGACAAGTACCCCGCGCAGCTCTCCGGCGGTCAGCAGCAGCGCGTCGCCATCGCGCGGGCGCTGGCCATGGACCCGAAGGTCATGCTCTTCGACGAGCCGACGTCGGCTCTCGACCCCGAGATGATCAACGAGGTGCTCGAGGTGATGAAGCAGCTCGCGCAGGACGGCATGACCATGGTCGTGGTCACGCACGAGATGGGCTTCGCCCGCTCGGCGGCCAACCGTGTGGTGTTCATGGCGGACGGCCGCATCGTCGAAGAGGCCACGCCGGACCAGTTCTTCAGCAATCCGCGCAGCGACCGTGCCAAGGACTTCCTGTCGAAGATCCTGCACCACTGAGACTCCGGAGCGGCTCCGACGTCCCGCGTCGGCCGGCCGCCCCGGCGGCCCCTCGCGAGGGCCGCATCCGATCGTCTGATCGCCCGATCCTCTGATCGTCCGATCGCAGCTCGATCTCAGCTCGATCACAGCCAAAGGATGTTCACCATGAAGCTCCGCAAGGTCACCGCCGCCTCGGCCGCCGTCTTCGCCCTCGCCCTGACCGCCACCGCGTGCGGTTCCGACGACGGGGGCGACAGCGGCTCCTCCGGCGGCGACGACAAGAAGGTCACCATCGGCATCAAGTTCGACCAGCCCGGCCTCGGCCAGAAGACCCCGGACGGCTACGAGGGCTTCGACGTGGACGTCGCCACGTACGTCGCCAAGAAGCTCGGCTACACCGAGGACCAGATCGAGTGGAAGGAGTCGAAGAGCGCCGACCGCGAGACCATGCTGCAGCGCGGCGACGTCGACTTCATCGCCGCCACCTACTCGATCACCCCCGAGCGGTCCGAGAAGGTCGACTTCGCCGGCCCCTACCTGCTCGCCCACCAGGACGTGCTGGTCCGCGCAGACGACGACAAGATCAAGTCGCCGGAGGACCTGAACGACGCGAAGCTCTGCTCGGTCACGGGTTCGACCTCGGCGCAGAACGTCAAGAAGGACCTGGCGCCCAAGGCCCAGCTCCAGAACTACCCGACGTACTCCGCCTGCCTCACCGGTCTCCAGAACGGCGCCATCGACGCGCTGACCACGGACGACTCGATCCTCGCCGGTTACGCCTCCCAGGAGCAGTTCAAGGGCAAGTTCAAGCTGGGCGGCTTCAAGATGACCAACGAGAACTACGGCATCGGCGTCAAGAAGGGCAGCGACCTCAAGGCCAAGATCAACGACGCCCTTGAGGCCATGGTCTCCGACGGCGCCTGGGACAAGGCCGTGAAGGACAACTTCGGCCCGGCCAACTACAAGAACGAGCCGGCGCCGAAGATCGGCGACGTCAAGAGCTGAGGCCGGGCCTGACAGGGAGCGCCGCCCCAATGCAGGGGCGGCGCACCGGGGCGGGCGTTCCTACACGCGGAAGCGCGGGAGATCGTGTTCGACTTTCTTGACAAATACGACCTGTTGGGAGCCTTCTGGACGACAGTGCAGCTCGCTGTGCTGTCGGCCGTCGGCTCCCTGATCTGGGGCACCATACTCGCCGCCATGCGGGTCGGCCCGGTGCCGTTGATGCGCGGCTTCGGGACCGCGTACGTGAACATCGTGCGGAACATCCCGCTGACGGTGATCATCCTGTTCGCGTCGCTGGGTCTGAACCAGACGCTGCGCATCACGCTCGGCGCCGAGGGCGACTTCGAGGCGATCAACTTCCGGCTCGCCGTCCTCGGTCTGATCCTCTACACCTCGGCCTTCGTATGCGAGGCGCTGCGTTCCGGCATCAACACGGTGCCGGTCGGGCAGGCGGAGGCGGCCCGTGCGATCGGACTCAGCTTCAGCCAGGTGCTGCGGCACGTGGTGCTCCCCCAGGCGTTCCGGTCCTCCGTCGTCCCCCTCGCGAACGTTCTGATCGCGCTCATCAAGAACACGACGGTGGCCGCCGCCATCGGTGTCGCCGAGACGGCGCTGCTGATGAAGGAGATGATCGAGAACGAGGCACAACTGCTGCTGATCTCGTCGATCATCGCCCTCGTGTTCGTGGTTCTGACGCTGCCGACCGGCCTGCTCCTCGGCTGGGTGGGCAAGAAGGTGGCGGTGAAGCGATGAGCTCCGTTCTCTACGACGCCCAGGGCCCCCGTGCCAAGCGGCGCAACATCCTGTTCACCGTCGTCTTCTTCGCCGCGTTCGCGGCCGTGCTGTGGTGGGTCATCGGCACGCTCTCCGACAAGGGCCAGCTCGACTGGGTCAAGTGGGAGATGTTCTTCACCAGCAGCGAGCCCTGGTCGACGTACATCTGGCCGGGCCTGCAGAACACGCTGAAGGCGGCGGCTCTCGCGGTGGTCATCGCGCTGCCGCTCGGTGCCGTCCTGGGTATCGCCCGGCTGTCGGACCACGTCTGGGTCCGTGTCCCGGCCTCCGTCCTGGTCGAGTTCTTCCGGTCCATCCCCGTGCTGGTCCTGATGATCTTCGGTCTCGCCCTGTTCTCCGAGTACACGAACGTCAGCTCGGACGACCGTCCGCTGTACGCGGTCGTCACGGGCCTGGTGCTGTACAACGCCTCGGTGCTCGCGGAGATCGTCCGGTCCGGCATCCTGGCGCTGCCCAAGGGCCAGGGCGAGGGCGCGATGGCGATCGGTCTGCGCAAGGGCCAGGTCATGCGGCTCATCCTGCTGCCGCAGGCGGTCACCGCGATGCTGCCGGCCATCGTCAGTCAGCTCGTGGTGATCCTTAAGGACACCGCCCTCGGTGGCGCGGTCCTGACCTTCCCCGAACTGCTCGCCTCCGCCAACACGATGAGTGCGTACTACGGCGCCAACACGATCGCCAGTTTCACCGTTGTGGCCGTCATCTACATCGCTCTCAACTTCGCCCTCACGAGCTTCGCGAGCTGGCTGGAGCGCAGGTTGCGGCGGGCCAAGAAGTCGAGCGGTGCGGTACTCAAGGCGGACGACGTGGAGACCGCCGAGGCCGGAGCCGGCGGCAAGATCTAGCACTCCTGACACTCAGTCACCTCGTATGACCATCAACGGAGGCCGTGGCATGATCGCCACGGCCTCCGTCACTTGACGCAAGCAGCGGCAATAGGTTGCATACGTTCTGTGACCGTGCACCCTGCTCAAACGTCCTGTTCACCCACGTCCCCCGGGACACCGCCACGGGCAGGGGGCGCCGCACCGTGGACCCGGTGATCATCACCGGAGCGGGGCCCGTCGGGCTCACGCTCGCCCTGGCGCTGGCGCGGCAGGAGGTGCCCTGTGTCGTCCTCGACGAGGGGCCGGGGAAGGACGAGCCGCGTCCCGCACGCACCGCTGTTCTGCGCGAGGGCGCCGTCGCGCTCGTCGAGCGGCTGACCGGCACACCGTTGACGGGGCTGGGTACGCGTTGGGCCGGATGGCGGTCGATGCGGCGCAAGCAGGTGATGCGCGAGGTCGAATTCGGCGACGCCGACCCGGCGCCCCTGCACATCGCCCAGCACGAGCTGACCGGTGTCCTGCGCAGGGCACTCGCCCGTGAGTCGCTCGTCAAGGTCGCGGTGGACAGCCGCCTGGACGGCATCGAGCAGGAGACGTCGGGCGTCACGGCCCACACCCGCGGCCCGGCCGGGACCTGGTGGCGCGGCAGTTACCTGGTCGGCTGCGACGGTCCTCGCTCGACCGTCCGCAAGCTCCAGGACATCCGCTTCCCCGGCCGTACGGCGGTGGAACGATACGCCGTAGCCGCACTGCGCGCCGAACTCCCGTGGGCCGACGAGGCGTTGCTCCACCGGATGCCGTCGTGGCGGACGACCGGCCCGTCGGCCGGCGAGATCGTCGGCCGTCCGCTGCCGGACGGCGTGTGGCGCCTTGACTGGCTGCTGCCGCCCGGCAAGGACCTGGTCACGCCGGAACTCCTGGTGAACCGGGTCCGCGAGACCCTCACCGGATGGGCGGCGGACGGTTCGACCCCGGCGTACGAACTCCTCGACACCGGCGTGCACACGGTCCACCACCGCCTCGCCCGGCGCTGGCGGGTGGGTCGCGTGCTGCTCGCCGGGGACGCGGCGCACCTGCTGGGTGCGCTGGGCACGCAGGGCCTTGAGGAGGGGCTGACGGACGCCGACAACCTCGCCTGGAAACTGGCCCTGGCCTGGCACAGCGGCCCTCGCGAGGCGCTGCTCGACAGCTACCAGGAGGAGCGGCGCGCGGCGATCGCCGCGCGGCTGCGCGCCGCCGACCAACTGCTCCCGCTGCTGCGCGGGGGCGGTGGACTGCGTTCCTACGTCCCCGGCTCGGCCCGCGGCAACGACGCGCTGCTGGCCGACGGTCACCTGGGGCGCGGAGCACTGGGCGCGCCGGGCACGTACGCCGACTCGCCCCTCGCGCCCGAGGACCTCGCCGGGGAGGTGTCCGTCGGCACACCGCCCGGGGCGCTCGTCACCGATGTGCGGGTCACGGCGGAGGACGGCACCTTCGTGGCGCTGAGCGACCGGCTCGGGCGCGGGGCGCTGCTGGTCGTGCTGATCGCGCCGGGCACGGGGGTGTGGGACCGCAAGCACTGGGTGACGGCCGGAATCATGCCCCGGCTGGCGGCGGCGGTGACGGCGCTGCCCCACCACGCCGAGTTGCTGGTCGCCGAGAGCTATCCGGGTGCCGCGGCGCACACGGTGCTGCTGGTACGCCCCGACGGTCACCTGGTCACGGCACTGAACGGGGTACGCCCGGCCGACCTCTACGCGGCCGCGGAGAGCGCGCTGGGTGGGGCGAAGGCCTCGGTGGCGGCGGAGGCCGAGGAGGGTGCGGGAGCTACGGCCGGGTCCCGTTGAGCGGGCCGTTTCGACCGTACGTTCGCCGGTGGCGTGGCTTCCGGCCACCGGCGGCGTTTCCCTGCGCGCGCTCGCTGTCCGCATGGTGACAGCGAGTTGACCGGCCGACACCGCCATGGTCTACTCCGGACCGTGACCGACACCTGTGTGCGCCTGTGGCGGAGGGTCCATATGGACCTCGTCCGCTATGCGGGCTGCGTGTGTCGTCCGTCCTGCTGAATTCGCCTCATTCTCCTTCGCGCACGCCACTGCGACGTGTCGCCGCGCACTCCCTCGCGAAACTCCCAGGACGGTACCCGTGTCTGTTTCCTCCCCAGCCTCCCCTGTCCCTGTCTCCCCGGCCTCCTCCTCGTCCGCGGCTGCGGCTGCGGCCGGACCGACGCAGGCCGAACTCCTCGACTTCGTACGGCGTGCGGCCGCCGACGCCGAACTGATCGCCTCCCTGCCGCTCGACCCCGAGGGCCGCACCTGGGTGCGGCTGGCCGGACCGGGCGGCAGCGAGGCCTGGCTGATCGGCTGGCCGCCGGGCACGGGCACCGGCTGGCACGACCACACCGACTCTGTGGGCGCCTTCGTGACCGCCGCGGGCGAACTCAAGGAGAACGCGCTCGCCGCCCGCCTGCCCACCGACGGCTGGAAGACCCTGGAACTCAGCGACGGTGTGGACCGTGAACGCCGGCTGAGCGTCGGCAAGGGGCGCGCCTTCGGCCGGCACCATGTGCACGAGGTCCTCAACGAGTCGTCCGACCGGCACGCGGTGTCCGTGCACGCCTACCACCCGCCCCTGCCGCAGATCCGCCGCTACAGCCGCAGCGGGCAGACCCTGCGCCTGGAGCAGGTCGAGCGCCCGCAGGACTGGCAGTGAGCGAGCCGACCGGGATCGACGCCCTGCTGGAGCGGGTGCGCGGCGGATACCGGCGGACAGCACCGGGCGAGGCGTACGACGCCGCCGAGGCCGGCACGGCGCTGCTGGTCGACATCCGTTACGCCGCTCTGCGTGAGCGGGACGGTGTGATTCCCGGCGCCCTGGTGGTCGAACGCAACGAGCTGGAGTGGCGTCTGGATCCGCGGGGCAGCCACCGTCTCCCCGAGGCCACGAGCCATGACGTGCGGGTCGTCGTGGTGTGCGACGAGGGTTACGCCTCCACCCTGGCGGCGGAGTCCCTGCACCGTCTGGGTCTGCACCGGGCCACCGATCTGATCGGTGGCTTCCAGGCCTGGCGGGCGGCGGGTCTGCCGGTGGCCGCACCGGATCAGTAGTCGGCGGGGCAGTACAGCGGTGCCGTGTCCGCGTTGCCCTTGGTGACCAGGCGGATCGGGGTGTGGTCGATCTTCTCCGTCTTCCTGTCGCGCAACAGGGCGATGGTGTTGCGGACGGCCAGTTCGCCGGTGTTTCCGGCCGAGTTGGACACGGTCGCGGAGAAGCGTCCGTCCTTCAGCGCGGCGAGGGCCTCGTCGGTTCCGTTGACCGTCACGATCCTGACCTGGTCGGCACCGGCCGCGTCGAAGGCCTCTCGGGCGGCGAAGGCCATCTGCTCGTTGGCGACGAAGGCGTAGCCCAGGTCGGGGTGGGCCCGGGCCATGGTGCCGGCGACCTTTCCGGCTGTGTCGGCATCGAACATGCCCGGCTGGTTGGCGACCACCTCGGCGTTGGCGGGCAGGGCCTCGGTGAAGCCGCCGACGAGCAGGTCGGAGGCGGCGCCCGGCGCCCCCGCGATGACAGCCACCTCCACGTCCCGGTCCGCGGCGTCGTCGGCGACCCACTGGGCGTCCAGCCGCCCGACGGCCTCGAGGTCGACGACCACCGCGCCCAGGATGTCGTCCGGGTCGGCGCTCACAGAGGTCAGGAAGACGGGGATGTCCGCCTTGCCGGCCTTCTCGATGTCGCGCTTCAGGGCGTCGGTGTCGACGGTCTGCAGGATGATCGCGTCGACCTCGCGCGCGATCATGTCCTCGATGTTGGCCAGCTCGGTCGCGGGATCCTGCTTCGAGTTGGCGGTGACCAGCCTCGCGAAGTTGTTCTTGGCGGCGATCTCCACGGACCGCTGGAGGCAGGTGTGGAACTGGCTGTCGCCGCCGTTGACGAACCCGAGGGTCAGCGGGTCGTCGTCCGCGGAACCGGAGTCGGCCGGGTAGAGGCCGCAGCCGCTCAGAAGCAGGCCGGCGCCGAGGAGCAGAACGTGCGTGGCTCTTCGGCGGCGCGCGGGCGTGGGCATGGCTGGGCCGCCTTTCGGGGGCATGCGGGAGGAGCGTCCGTGCGGGTCCGTTCACCGCCGGCGTTCCAGGGCCGGCGTACGCGCGCGGTGGCCGCGACTCGTGCGGTCACGCGACGGCGCAGACGGTACAGCCGTACGGAGGCTGTTCACCCTTCCGGGAGCGCAAGGTAATCCTGCGCGGCCCCCGCCTCTCGGGGCGGGCGCGGTATCGCGCCGTATGCGCCGGTCCGGGCGTCTTCCGTCGCGTGGCCCGGCCGACGTGACGTCGGGTCAGAAGCCCTCGTCGCCGAGGTACTCCGTGTCCTCGCCCTCCTCCTCCAGCGCCCGGCGGACCACCCGCAGGGCCATGCCCTCGGGGTAGCCCTTGCGGGCCAGCATGCCCGCGAGGCGGCGCAGCCTCTTGTCGCGGTCGAGGCCCCGGGTGGCGCGCAGCTTCCGGGCGACCAGCTCGCGCGCGGTCTCCTCCTCCTGCTCGGAGTCCAGTCGGGACACCGCCGCGTCGATGAGCGTGGCGTCGACGCCCTTGGTCCGCAGCTCTCTGGCGAGGGCACGTCTGGCCAGCCCGCGGCCGTGGTGCCGTGATTCCACCCAGGCTTCCGCGAAGGCACTGTCGTTGATCAGGCCGACCTCCTCGAACCTGGACAGCACCTCCTCGGCGGCCTCGTCGGGGATCTCCCGCTTGCGCAGGGCGTCGGCCAGTTGGCTGCGGGTGCGCGGGGTCCCGGTGAGCAGGCGCAGGCAGATCGCCCGTGCCTGCTCGACCGGGTCCCGCGGAGGCTCCCCCTTCTCGGCCCTCGACGAGGAAGTGGCACCTCCGTCCTCGGTGGACGGCTCCGTACGCTCGCGCCGCCTGCGACCGCGCGCGCCGCCCGTGCCACGGCCCCATCCGCCGCCGCCTCTGCCTCCGCGGCGCGCCTCGCCGTCACCGTGACGCGTATCGCCGCCGTCACCGTCGCGGGAGCCTACGGCGGACGGGCCCGGCTGGTACGGGTCCATCCGGTACGGGGCCGCAGCCGCCCCGTACGCGTCGTCGCCCGTCCCGGCGGAGCCGCCCGCGTACTCGGCCCAGTCGGTTCGTCGTGTCACGGGTCAGCTCTTGGCTGCCGCGGCCTTGGACTTGGTGGCCTTGGCGGTCGCGGGAGCGGGGGTGGTGGCGGGGGCGGGAACCGCCGGTGCTGCGTCGGCGGCGGAGACGGCGGTGTCCGCGCCCGGCTCGGTGGCCGGCTCCTCGGGACGCACTCCGACGCCCAGCTTCTCCTTGATCTTCCTCTCGATCTCGTTGGCCAGGTCGGGGTTGTCCTTGAGGAAGTTGCGCGCGTTCTCCTTGCCCTGGCCGAGCTGGTCGCCCTCGTACGTGTACCAGGCGCCGGCCTTGCGGACGAAGCCGTTCTCCACGCCCATGTCGATCAGGCCGCCCTCGCGGCTGATGCCGTGGCCGTAGAGGATGTCGAACTCGGCCTGCTTGAACGGCGGCGCGACCTTGTTCTTGACGACCTTGACGCGGGTGCGGTTTCCGACCGCGTCGGTGCCGTCCTTCAGCGTCTCGATGCGCCGGATGTCGAGCCGCACCGAGGCGTAGAACTTCAGCGCCCGGCCACCGGTCGTGGTCTCCGGGGAGCCGAACATCACACCGATCTTCTCGCGGAGCTGGTTGATGAAGATCGCGGTGGTCTTGGACTGGTTCAGCGCGCTGGTGATCTTCCGCAGGGCCTGGCTCATCAGGCGGGCCTGCAGACCGACGTGGCTGTCGCCCATCTCGCCCTCGATCTCCGCGCGCGGGACGAGTGCGGCGACGGAGTCGATGACGATGAGGTCGAGGGCGCCGGAGCGGACCAGCATGTCCACGATCTCCAGGGCCTGCTCGCCGTTGTCCGGCTGGGACAGGATCAGGTTGTCGATGTCGACACCGAGCTTCTTCGCGTACTCGGGGTCGAGGGCGTGCTCGGCGTCCACGAAGGCGACCTGGCCGCCGGCCTTCTGCGCGTTCGCCACGGCGTGCAGGGTCAGGGTCGTCTTGCCCGAGGACTCTGGGCCGTATACCTCCACGACACGGCCACGCGGGATGCCTCCGACGCCGAGGGCCACGTCGAGCGCGGTCGACCCGGTCGGGATGACCTCGATGGGCTCGTTGACCCGGTCGCCCATGCGCATGACCGCGCCCTTGCCGAATTGCCGTTCAATCTGTGCGAGCGCGGCGTCGAGGGCCTTCTCGCGGTCGGTTCCTGCCATGGGTTCCACCCGGTTTGCTTGATTCGATCGCTTCACGTCAAAGACGCTAATGCCTGCCACTGACAATGGGCCCCGATGCGGGTCCGGCCTGTGGACAACTCGGGCGCTTCTCCCCCCGAACCCACTCGAATCACCCGTCACGAGCCCTGCCGGAACCTCCATAAGAATGGATGTTCGATTTTCGTGTCAAGCGCACCACACGGCACTTCCGAGAGTACGTCCGCCGGCCCGGCGGACCGTGGGACGGACCGGTGTCCTGGCGGAAACCGTGACGTCCGGGCCGGCCTTCGAGGTGACGCCCATCGCGATCACCGGCGCCGCGTGTGGGCCGCTCTCACGTACTGAACCGGCCTCAGGAGGCGCCGCCGTCTCCGGTTCTCCCCGTATCGGGGCGGCCGGGTTCCGGCCGGCGGGCCCACAGAGCGCGTATGCGGGTGGCGCCGGCCGGTCCCGACGGGCGGTTCCGGTGCCCGTGAACGCGCGGATCGTCCGTGACGTCGTAGCGCTTGACGTACGCCCCGAGGAACGCCTGAAGCGTGGCGATCGCCGGGATGGCGATCAGCGCGCCGACGGCGCCGAGCAGGGCGGTGCCCGCGATGACCGAGCCGAAGGCGACCGCGGGGTGGATGTCCACGGTCTTGGACGTCAGCTTGGGCTGAAGCACGTAGTTCTCGAACTGCTGGTAGATCACCACAAAGATCAGCACCCACAGCGCGTACCAGGGGTTGACCGTGAAGGCGATCAGCATGGGCAGGGCGCCCGCGAGATAGGTGCCGATGGTGGGGATGAACTGCGACACCAGGCCGACCCATACGGCGAGCGCGGGGGCGTACGGCACCTCCAGTACTTCCAGGAGGATGTAGTGGGCGACGCCGGAGATCAGCGCCATCAGCCCGCGTGAGTACAGGTAGCCGCCGGTCTTGTCCACGGCGATCTCCAACGCGCGCAGGACCTCGGCCTGGCGAGCGGGCGGCAGGACGGAGCAGAGCCCGCGCCGCAGCCGGGGGCCGTCGGCGGCGAAGTAGAACGAGAACAGCAGGACCGTCAGCAGTTGGAAGAGGCCGCCGAGGACCTGGGCCGACACGTCCAGGACGCCGGTCGCGCTGTTCTGCACGTAGTTGCGCAGCCAGTCGGAGCGGAGCAGGCCCTCCTGGATGTCGACCCGTCTCAGCTCGGTGTGGAAGTGGCCGTTGACCCAGTTGATGACGGAGTCGAGGTACTCCGGGAAGTCCTCGACCATCTTGACGATCTGGCCCGCGAGCATCGAGCCGAGCAGGGTGACGAATCCCGCGGCGGCGATCAGCACGGCGAGGAAGACGAGGAAGGTGGCAAACCCCCGGCGCATGCCGCGCCCGGCCATCCAGCTCACCGCGGGCTCGATGGCCAGGGCCAGGAAGAACGCGATGAGAACGTTGATCAGCAGCCCGGTGAGCTGGTGGAAGGCCCAGCTCCCGAGCTGGAAGGCGGCGATGAGCGCCAGGGCCAGCACCATGGCGCGCGGCAGCCAGCGCGGCATGCGGGCGCCCGGCCCGGCGGCGGCGCCGTCAGCCGGGGGTTCGCCGGGCGGCATGGTGCCTGTCGGGGATGCGTGCCGGGCGGCCTGCCCGGTCTCGTCAGTGGATGCCACGGGCCAAGTCTCGCCCACGCCGCCACGGGCAGAGCCCCGTCCGGTGATCTTCGTGGACCGTCACCGCTGCTCCCGCGGCACGTTCATGACGGTGCAGACCGCCCGCCACACGTCCTTGGCGTCCCAGCCGGCGTCCAACGCCTCGTGCACCGTACGCCCGCCCAGCTCCGCCATCACGTGATCGCGCGCGAAGGTGTCGGCGTACCCCGGACCGAAGTGATCCGTCATCCGCTCCCAGAAGACCGTCAACCGCATGCCCCCAGTATCCCGCCCCTGAGAGTGGGCCCTGAGCCGGGACCACCTGCCGGTGCCGCTTCCCGGCCTACGGTCTGTCCCATGGCCGAAACCGGAGCTTCCCCACTCCCCCCGACCCCGCTCTCCCAGACCCCGCTTCCCCCGCCCCCGCTCCCCCAGACCGCACTTCCCCCGACCCCACGCCCCCCGGCCCCTCGCTCCTCCGACGCGTGCTCACCGCTCGCGCGCGCGGAGCACTTCGTCTGGCTCACCGCGCGCGTGCTGGAGCAGCGTCTCTTCGCGTACCACTTCCGCGGCGGGGACCCGGAGCCGGTGGAGACCGCGCTGGACGCCTACCGCAACGAGGACGGCGGGTACGGCCACGCGCTGGAGCCCGATCTGCGCGGCCCGGTCAGCCTGCCGCCGCACACCGCGCGTGCCCTGCGCGTCCTGGACGCCGTCGGGCGCTGCGGCGGGCAGCGGGTAGAGCGGGTGTGCCGCTATCTGACCTCCGTGTCCACCTCGGACGGTGCCCTGCCGGCGATCCGTCCGAGCCTGCCCGGGTATCCGGCCGCACCCTTCGCGCCGGCCGCACCCTTCGCGCCGGTCGTGGACGACTCTCAGGGCGAGTTGCTCGCCACCGGCCCGGTGGTCGGCCTGCTGCACCGCAACGAGGTCTGGCACGCCTGGCTGTTTCGCGCCACGGACTTCTGCTGGCAGGCGGTCGAGTCGCTGGGGACCTCGCATCCGTACGAGGTCGAGGCCGCCGTGGCCTTCCTGGACACCGCCCCCGACCGGCCGCGCGCGGAGGCCGCGGCCGACCGGCTGGGACGCCTGGTGCGCGAGCGGCGCCTCGCGGTGCTGGACCCGGACGATCTCGACGCGTACCCGGTCTCCCCCGGCTACGCACCGGGCGAGCACCACTTCCCGCACGACTACGCGAGAAGCCCGCGCTCGCGCGCGCGTGGTTCACGGACGACGAGATGGTCCGCTCCCTGGACTTCCTCGCCGCGGAGCAGGAGGACGACGGGGGCTGGCCCGTCCGCCGGCGCCGCCGGGCGCCTGCCACGGCGCTGGAGGCGCGCCCCGGGGTGACACTCGATGCCCTGCGCACGCTCCGGGCGTACGGACGCTCCCTCGGCTGACCGGTTCAGCCGCCCATGGCCCGTACGCCCGCGGTGACCAGCACGGCCGCCGCGACGACGAGCAGGAACGGGGCGCGCAGCAGCAGCGCCACGGCGGCCGCGGCGACTCCCGCGGCCCGTGCGTCCAGCACGAGCGCCTGCCCGTCGGCGAAGGTCTGCTGGGCGGTGAGCGCGGCGAGGAGGGCGACGGGCAGGAGTGCGGCGAGCCGCCGGACCAGGGGCCGTTCCAGGGTGCCCGCGGGCACCAGCAGCCCGAGGAGCTTGACGGCGTAGCAGCCCACCGCGGTCGCGCCGATGGCGATCCAGACGCTCAACGCTCTCCCTCCCCCGCGGACTGCCCCGCGGAGCCCGCGTGGTCCGCACCGTCCTCGGCACCGCCCGCGCGGCGTCCGCGCGCCCACAGGACGAGCGGTGCCGCCAGCGCTGCCACCAGGACGGGCACGCCGGCGGGCAGCACAGGCAGCAGGCCGAGGCCCAGGAGGACGGCCAGGGCGGCCACCGTGCGCTCGGCGGTGGTCTTCAGCATGGGCGCGAGCAGCGCGAGGAAGACGGCGGGGCCGGCCGCGTCGAGCCCCCACGCGTCGGTGTCCCCGATGGCCTCCGCGCCCAGCGCGCCGAGCAGTGTGGTGAGGTTCCACAGGACGTACAGGGTGAGTCCGGTGACGGTGAACCCGATCCGGACACTGCGCCGCGTGGGCTGCGCGAGGGCCACCGCCGTCGTCTCGTCGATGACCCACTGCGCGGCGAACGGCCGCACCGCGCGCGGGAGGGCCAGCAACTGCGACAGCCGCAGCCCGTAGAAGGCGTTGCGCACGCCCAGGAAGAAGGCCCCGGCCGCCGCGGTGAGCGGGTTGCCGCCGGCCGCCAGCGCCCCGACGAGCGCGAACTGGGACGCCCCGGTGAACACCAGGAGGCTGAGCGCGCAGGTCTGGGCCAGGGTGAGTCCGCTGCCGGCCGAGGTCACGCCGAAGGCGAACCCGGACAGTCCGACGGCGACTCCGACTCCGAGGGCGTCCCGTACGACGGCGGCGTCCGGCTTGCCGTCGGCGGCGCCCGCGTCGGGAGCGTCGGGAAGGGCTGTCTGTTCTGTCACGCCTCGAACGGTAGGAGCAGTCTGGGCCGCGCGTCTTGTACGTTCTTGCGCTCCCGCTGGTAGGCGCCGGGCGGCACGCCCACGATCCGCGCGAAGTGCCGGTTCAGGTGCGGCTGGTCGGTGAACCCCACGGCGACGGCGGCCTCGGCCGGTGACGTGCCGGTGTCCAGCAGCCCCCGCGCCCGACGCACCCGGGCGTCCGTCAGCCAGGTGTGGGGCGGCATCCCGTAGGCGTCCCGGAAGGCCCGCAGCAGCGCGAACGGACTGCTCCCGAGCTCCCCGGCGAGCCGCTCCAGGCTCGGCGGGTCGGCCATCCGCTCCTCCAGCACGGCACGCGCGCGTGTCGCCGTCCGGGCCCCGGCGGTGCGCACCTGACGTCGTGGCAGCGGGCCGCCGTTCAGCCGCAGCAGCCGGGTCACGGCCACCCGCAGCAGGGTGTCGGCGGCGAGCGCGTTCCCGTCGTCGGCGGCCCGCAGCACGCGGTGCACCAGTTCGACGGTGTAGGGGTCGTCGAGCACCGGACGGACGAACCCGGGCGTCCCGCGCAGCGACGTCGTCTCCGCGGCGATCCGGGCCACCAGCTCGGGCGCCGGATAGACGGCTCCGTACCGCCATCCCTCCGGGACGCCGGCCCGCCCCGTGTGCGGGGTGTCCGGGTTGACCAGGGCGAGCGATCCCGCCCCGGCGTACTGATCGCTCCCGCCGTGGTGGAAGACCTCGACGCCGTCGGCGATGGCGGCGATGACGAAGTGCTCGTGCGTGTGGCGTACGAAGGTCTTCCGGACGTACTGGGCGCGCAGCAGGTCGACGTCGGGCAGCTCCTCGTACCGCCAGTGCCGTGCCCGCTCGTCCGATCCCGCCATGCCCCCATTCTCCGTCAGCCGCCCTCCGCCCACTGCCGCGGCCCGGCCCGGTCCGACCGCCCGGGCCGGTCCGACCGCCCGGCTCGGCGCCCCGGCTCGGCGCCCCCCGGCTCGACCGTCCGGCTCAGCGCCCGGCCGGAGCCGGCTCGGGCCGATTGTCAGTGCCCGGGTGCACGATGGATCCATGGTCAGCTCCGCACACCGAGCCCTGGACGGCTTCTCCCCCGCGACCCGCGGCTGGTTCACGGGGGCCTTCTCCGCGCCCACCTCCGCCCAGGCCGGCGCGTGGCAGGCCATCTCGGAGGGCTCGGACGTGCTGGTGGTCGCCCCCACCGGCTCCGGCAAGACGCTGGCCGCCTTCCTCGCCGCCCTGGACCAACTGACCTCGACGCCCCCGCCCGCCGACCCCAAAAAACGCTGCCGCGTCCTGTACGTCTCCCCGCTCAAGGCCCTGGCCGTCGACGTCGAGCGCAATCTCCGCAGCCCGCTGACCGGCATCCGCCAGGAGTCCGTGCGCCTCGGCCTGCCCGAGCCCGAGGTCAAGGTCGGCATCCGCTCCGGCGACACCCCGCCCGCCGAGCGCCGCGCCCTGTCCACGCGGCCGCCGGACATCCTGATCACCACGCCGGAATCCCTGTTCCTGATGCTGACGTCGGCCACGCGCGACGCGCTGACCGGCATCGAGACGGTGATCCTGGACGAGGTGCACGCGGTCGCGGGGACCAAGCGCGGCGCCCATCTCGCGCTGACCCTGGAGCGGCTGGACGAGCTGCTGCCGAAGCCGGCCCGTCGCATCGGGCTGTCGGCGACGGTCCGCCCGGTGGACGAGGTCGCCCGGTTCCTCGCCCCGCGCGGAAAGGTCGAGATCGTCCAGCCGGACTCGGGCAAGGAGTTCGACCTGTCCGTCGTCGTCCCGGTCGAGGACCTGGCCGAGCTGGGCGGCTCCCCGGTCGCGGACGGCAACGAGGGCGCGGAGCGCCCGTCGATCTGGCCGCACGTCGAGGAGCGGATCACCGACCTCGTCCAGTCGCACCGGTCCACAATCGTCTTCGCCAACTCCCGGCGTCTGGCCGAGCGCCTGTGCAACCGGCTCAACGAGATCGCGTACGAGCGGGCCACCGGCGAGCCCCTGGACGAGCACCACTCCCCCGCCGAGCTGATGGGCGGCTCGGGCGCCGCCCAGGGCGCCCCGCCCGTGATCGCCCGCGCCCACCACGGCTCGGTCTCCAAGGAGCAGCGCGCCCTGGTCGAGGAGGACCTCAAAGCGGGCCGCCTGCCCGCCGTGGTGGCCACCTCCAGCCTGGAGCTGGGCATCGACATGGGCGCCGTCGACCTGGTCGTCCAGGTCGAGTCACCGCCCTCCGTCGCCTCCGGCCTCCAGCGCGTCGGCCGCGCGGGCCATCAGGTCGGCGCGGTCTCCACGGGCGTGGTCTTCCCCAAGTACCGCGGCGACCTGGTGCAGGCGGCCGTGGTCACCGAGCGGATGCGCAGCGGCGCCATCGAGGCGCTCAGGGTCCCGGCCAATCCCCTGGACGTCCTGGCCCAGCAGCTCGTGGCGATGACCGCGCTGGACACCTGGCAGGTCGACGACCTCCTCGCCACCGTCCGCCGCGCCGCCCCCTTCGCCTCGCTCCCGGAGTCGGCCTTCACGGCCGTCCTGGACATGCTCGCGGGCCGCTATCCGTCCGACGCCTTCGCCGAGCTGCGCCCGCGTGTGGTGTGGGACCGGGTGGCCGGCACGGTCACCGGCCGACCGGGTGCGCAGCGCCTCGCCGTCACGTCCGGGGGCACGATCCCCGACCGCGGGCTCTTCGGGGTGTTCCTCGCCGGCGCCGACCCGAAGAAGGGCGGCGGCCGGGTCGGCGAGCTGGACGAGGAGATGGTGTACGAGTCCCGGGTGGGCGACGTCTTCACGCTCGGCACCAGCTCCTGGCGGATCGAGGACATCACGCGCGACCGGGTCCTTGTCTCGCCCGCGCCGGGTGTGCCGGGAAGACTGCCGTTCTGGAAGGGCGACCAGTTGGGACGCCCCCTGGAGCTGGGCCGTGCGCTGGGCGCCTTCCTCCGCGAGGTCGGTTCCCTCTCCAAGGAGGACGCCCGGCTGCGCCTGGTCACCGCGGGCCTGGACGCCTGGGCCGCGGACAACGTGCTGTCGTACCTCGACGAGCAGCGCGAGGCCTGCGGCCACGTCCCGGACGACCGCACCATCGTCGTCGAGCGCTTCCGGGACGAGCTGGGCGACTGGCGGGTCGTCGTCCACTCCCCCTTCGGCGCCCAGGTCCACGCCCCCTGGGCGCTCGCCCTCGCCGCCCGCCTGTCCGAGCGGTGCGGCATGGACGCCCAGGTCATGCACGCCGACGACGGCATCGTGCTGCGCCTGCCGGACGCCGACCTGATGAGCCTGGACTTCCTCGACCAGGACCCCGCGAAGCCGGGGCTGGAGTACGACGCCGAGCAGGCGCCCGTCGGTGCGGCCGACGTCGTCTTCGACAAGGGCGAGGTCGACCGGGTCGTCACCGACCAGGTGGGCGGCTCGGCCCTGTTCGCGTCCCGCTTCCGCGAGTGCGCCGCCCGCGCGCTGCTGCTGCCGCGCCGCAGCCCCGGCAGGCGGACCCCGCTCTGGCAGCAGCGTCAGCGCGCCGCGCAACTGCTGGAGGTGGCGAGCGAGTACGGCTCGTTCCCCATCGTCCTGGAGGCCGTCCGCGAGTGCCTCCAGGACGTCTTCGACGTACCCGGCCTGGTCGAGCTGATGGGCGACGTGGAGGGCCGCAAGGTGCGCCTGGTCGAGGTCACCACCGCGGAGCCGTCCCCGTTCGCCCGCTCCCTGCTCTTCGGTTACGTCGCCCAGTTCCTGTACGAGGGCGACTCGCCGCTCGCCGAGCGGCGGGCCGCCGCCCTGTCGCTGGACTCGCGGCTGCTGGCCGAGCTGCTCGGCCAGGCGGAGCTGCGCGAGCTGCTCGACGCGGAGGTGCTCACCGAGCTGGAGCGCGAGCTGCGGTGGCTCACCGAGGACCGCCGGATCAAGGACCCCGAGGGCGTCGCGGACCTGCTGCGGATGCTCGGTCCGCTGACCGACGCCGAGCTGGCCGAGCGGGGCGCCGAGCCGCAGTGGGCGCCGGAGCTGGCCGCGGCCCGCCGCGCGATCAGGGTGCGTGTCGCCGGGGCCGAGCACTGGGCGGCGATCGAGGACGCGGGCCGGCTGCGCGACGCGCTGGGCACGGCGCTGCCCGTCGGTGTGCCCGAGGCCTTCACCGAGCCGGTCAAGGACCCCCTCGGCGACCTCCTCGCCCGCCACGCCCGCACCCACGGCCCTTTCACGTCGGTCACCGCGGCGGCCCGCTTCGGTCTGGGCGTGGCCGTCACCGAGGGCGCCCTGCAGCGGCTCGCCGGGACGGGGCGGGTCGTGCAGGGCGAGTTCCATCCGGCCGGCATCGGCCAGGAGTGGTGCGACGCGACCGTACTGCGCAGGCTGCGACGCCGTTCCCTGGCCGCGCTCCGGCACGAGCTGGAGCCGGTGCCGCCGGCCGCGCTCGGCCAGTTCCTCCCCCAGTGGCAGCACATCGGCAAGGGGCACACGCTGCGCGGTGTCGACGGGCTGGTGCGCGCGGTCGAGCAGTTGCAGGGCGCCTCCGTGCCCGCGTCCGCCCTCGAGAAGCTGGTCCTGCCCTCCCGGGTGGCGCACTACAGCCCCGCGATGCTGGACGAGCTGACGGCCGCCGGTGAGGTGGTGTGGGCGGGAGCGGGTTCTCTGCCCGGCAAGGACGGCTGGGTCTCCCTCTACCTGGCGGACGCGGCCCCGCTGCTCCTGCCGCCCCCGCATCCGCTGGAGACGACCGCCCTGCACGAGTCCGTGCTGACCACCCTCTCGGGCGGGTACGGCCTGTTCTTCCGGCAGATCGCCGACCAGGTCCGCGCCACCACCCACCCGGACGCCACCGATCCGCAGCTCGCCGACGCCCTGTGGGACCTGGCCTGGTCCGGACGGCTGACGAACGACACGCTCGCGCCCCTGCGCTCCCTGCTGGGCTCCGGCCGCACCGCGGGCTCCACCGCCCACCGTGCCAAGCGCGCGGTGCCCAGGGGGCGGTACGGCTCGCTGACGGCCGCCGCCCGCCCGGTGTCCCGCACCGGTCCGCCGACGGTCGCGGGCCGCTGGTCGCTGCTTCCGGCCCGCGAGGCCGACGGGACGGTGCGTGCCCATGCCCTGGCCCGCACGCTCCTCGACCGGCACGGCGTGGTGACCCGTGGCGCCGTCGCCGCGGAGGGCGTCGAGGGCGGCTTCTCGGCGGTGTACCGAATCCTGGCCGCGTTCGAGGAGAGCGGGCAGGCCCGGCGCGGCTATGTCGTGGAGGGGCTCGGCGCGGCGCAGTTCGCCATGGAGGGCGCCGTGGACCGGTTGCGCGCGGTGGCGGGCGCCCGCGAGGGCGGTGACGGCCCACCCCGGCAGGCGCGGTCCACCGGCGCCTCGGAGAACCTCCCCGCGTCCACCGGCTCCGACTCGCCCTTCGACGACTTCCCGTCCGGCGGTCCGGCGGGCTCCGGCGGTACGGCGGGCTCCGGCGGCCCGGGCCCGTTCGACGACGTCTTCGCCGACCCCGACCACCTGGGCCGTTCGCCCTCCCGGGGCGACTACATCTCGCCACGCGACTATGCCGAGCCGGGCGCCGGGGGGCCGCGCGGGGGCGGTGTGCAGGGCGGGGGCGGCTTCGGTGGCCCGCGCGGCCCGTACGACACCGGATTCCCCGGCCGTCGCGGCCGTCCCGTCGGACCGCGGGCCGTCGTCCTGGCGGCCGCCGATCCGGCGAACGCGTACGGCGCGGCCCTCGCCTGGCCCGAGCCGCCGGCCGGTGCCACGCACAAACCCGGCCGCAAGGCGGGCTCCCTGATGGTGCTCGTCGAGGGCGAACCGGCGCTCTACATGGAGCGCGGCGGCAAGACACTCCTGCTGTGGCCCGCCGACCCCGACGCGCCGCCCACGGACGACGTACGTCTGCGAGCCGCCACGGAGGCGCTCGCGGAGGCCGCTCGCGCCGGTTCCCTCGGCACGGTCACGGTGGAGCGGGTCAACGGCGCCGCGGCCCTGACGTCCCCCTTCGGCCCGGTCCTGGAGGAGGCGGGGTTCATCGCCACCCCGCGTGGTCTGCGCATCAGGGCGTGATCCTGTCACCCTTGACCCGTGCCCGAAGGAGACACGGTCCGGCAGGTGGCGCGGCGGCTGCACGACGCCCTCGCGGGCAAGGTGCTGACCCGCAGCGACTTCCGCGTCCCCCGGTACGCCACGGTCGACCTCACCGGGCGCACCGTCCTGGACGTCACCCCGCGAGGCAAGCACCTGCTCACGCACGTCGAGGGCGGGCTGACGCTGCACACGCATCTGCGGATGGACGGTTCCTGGAGGGTCTTCGCGGCCGGTCAGCGCTGGAGCGGAGGTCCGGCGCACCAGATCCGGGTGATCCTCGCCACAGCCGACCGCACGGCCGTCGGCTACCGCCTCCCCGTGGTGGAGCTGCTGCGCACCGCCGACGACGAGCGCGCCGTCGGCCATCTCGGCCCGGACCTGCTGGGCCCGGACTGGGACGCCGAGCAGGCCCTCGCCAACCTGCGCGCGGACCCGGCACGCCCACTCGGCGAGGCACTGCTCGACCAGCGCAATCTCGCCGGTATCGGCAACGTCTACAAGAGTGAGCTCTGCTTCCTGCTCGGCGTCACACCGTGGCTCGCGGTCGGCGAACTGCCCGCCGACCGGGCCGCAAAGCTGCCGATCCTCGCGAAGAAGCTCCTGGAGGCCAACCGCGACCGCCCGGTCCGCCGTACGACGGGCGTGCGCGGCCAGGACCTGTTCGTGTACGGCCGGGCGCCCCGTCCCTGCCTGCGCTGCGGCACGTCGGTGCGCGTCGCCGACCAGGGCGACGGCTCCCGTGAGCGCCCCACGTACTGGTGCCCCGCCTGCCAGCGCGGCCCCGCGCCGCGGCCGGGCCGCCCGGCAGGTGGCGGACCACGGCGCGGGAGAGCGTGACCCGGCCGGGCTCGGCGGTGGATCAGCCGGCGAGGAGGACGTCCATCTGGCCGGCCGCCTCCCGCAGCCCGTCCTCCATACCCATCGTCGTGAGCTGATCCATCTGCTCCCGGGTGTCGAAGACCGCCCGCATCTCCATGCGGGTGCCGCCGTCGCGCTCCGTGAGCGTCACGCGGTTCGTGGTCGTCGGCATGGCGGCGTTGGGCACCCCTTCAGCGTCGGCGAACCCGTCGGTGAACTCCAGCGACCTCGGTGCGTCGACGGTGGCCACCCGCCACCAGCCGCGGAACTTGTCACCCTCCGGACCGGTCATGAAGTAGGTGACGTCCCCACCCGGCGTCAGATCGTGCTCCTCCACCGTCGCCGGGTAGGCCGGCGGTCCCCACCAGCGCTCCAGCAGCCGGGGGTCGGACCACAGTTTCCACACCCGTTCCACGGGGGCGGAGAAGTCGGCGATCAGCGTGAGGGTCAGGTTGTCGGGATCCTTGTCCAAGGCGGTGACGCTCATCAGCTCTGTCCTTCCGTCGAGGCCTGCCCGGTGAGCTTCGCCGCGGTGCGCAAACACGTCGCGGTACTGGAGCGGGCCGGGCTGGTGGTCAAGCGGCGTCGCGGGCACACAGCGCGCTCACGATCCGTTCCCCGTCCACAGTCCGTCCGGGCCGTCCGGGCCGTCCGAGCCGTCCGGGCCGTCCGGGCCGTCTGGGCCGTCCAGGCCGTACGGACCCGCCGCAGCGTCCTCCCCGGGGCGACGGGGGCCACGCCCAGGGGTCGGCCCAGGGGCATCCACCGCCGCCCGCAGGGCCCGCCGCCAACGGCCCGCCCCCAGCGCGCCCGCGGCACTGCGCCGTGGCACACAGTGCACCGGCAGCACGCTCAGCCCCCAGCCGCCGACCGCGACCGTCCCTTCGAGCACACCGGCGCCGGGCGCCAGCACCAGACGCAGCACGGCCCACCACCACAGCACGCCGAGGCCCAGCGCGGCCGCCCGGCGAGCCGCCCGCGCCGAAGCCATGCCGCGTCATCCGTTTTCGGCCTGGAACATCCAATGCTGCTTCTCGAGGTCGGCCGTGATCTGGATGAAGATGTCCTGGCTCACGGGATCGGGGTCCCCGGTCGCCGTGATCCGCTCGCGCATCCGCCCGATCACCGCGCCCAGCGCGTCCACGATCGTCTGTACGGCGGTGTTGTCGTCGACCCAGCCTTCGGGGGTCACGTCGATGCCACTGCCGACGGCCACCGTCGCGGCACGGCCGTCCGGGGACACCCCGAGCGCCGAGGCACGCTCCGCCACGGTGTCCGAGTGCGTGCGGGCGGTGCCCACGAGTTCGTCGAGCTGGAGGTGTACGGAGCGGAAGCGCGGGCCGACCACGTTCCAGTGGATCTGCTTCGCCACCAGGGCCAGGTCCACCAGGTCGACGAGGCCGCCCTGGAGCGCCTCGGAAACGGTTTTCAGGTCCGCGTCGGACAACGGGCTCTTCACGACGTACATCCACACCTCCGTCGGTTCGCCCCCCGGCCATCTCCCTCCACGATGACCGCACCCGCACGGACCGGCAAACCGACGGACGCACCGCCGGCGGCGCTCACGGACGCGCAGGCGCCCGTGCCGGACATGCGAAAACCCCGACCACGTCTCTCCGGTCTCCCGGAGGGACCCCGGCCGGGGTCTCACACGCACACGTTCTCGGGCACTCAGGCGGCGACGACGTCCACTGCCTCGGCGGGCGCCTTGATGGTCACCCGTTCCGGTGGCACACCGGCCACCGAGACGGAACCCAGCATCGGGCGCACCGGTGCCGGAACGGTCTCGCTGGGCGTTGCCGCAGCCGACCTGGCCAGCTCGGCGAGGGCAAGTTCGTCGCTCACTTCCCGCATGAGCTCGGACATCCGTACGTCCAGCGCGTCGCAGATGGCGGAGAGCAGTTCGGAAGAAGCCTCCTTCTGCCCCCGCTCCACCTCGGAGAGATAGCCGAGCGAGACTCGGGCGGACGAGGAGACTTCGCGCAGAGTACGGCCCTGGCGCTGGCGCTGCCGACGCAGCACGTCACCCAGCAGGCGACGGAGCAGAATCATCGGTGGCTCCCTCCTCGGACCGTGTAACCGCATCCTTCACGCCCCACCGTACCGCCTCGCGCCGCGGCCGTGCGGGGAGCGATGTCGTGTTCACTCAGGGCTGCAAACATCAAAACCCCCCGTTCCGTTCCGTATCCTGTGCCCGCTCATTCCCGGTCTGTTCGCCCGCAAGCTCCCTCAAAAGGAGTGCGAGTACGCTCCGTACACTCTCCATACGAATTTCCGCGCGGTCGCCGTTCAACCGCAGCGCCTCCACTTTTCCGCCAGGGGCGCAACCCTCGTCGGTCCCGAAGGGCCCGTCCACGGCCACGAAGACCGTTCCCACGGGCTGCCCGTCCTGCGGGTCCGGGCCGGCGACGCCCGTCGTCGCGATGCCCCAGTCGGCGCCGAGCGCCACGCGCACTCCTGCCGCCATCTGGGCGGCGACCTGCGGGTCCACCGCTCCCCGGGTCGCGAGGAGGGTGGCGTCGACGCCGAGCAGTTCCTGCTTCAGTTCCGTCGCGTAGGCGGTGACGGAACCCCGGAAGGCCTTGGAGGCCCCGGGGACCGCCGTGAGCGCGGACGCCACCATTCCACCGGTCAGTGACTCGGCGACCGCGAGGGTCTGGCCCTTGACCGTGAGTAGTCGCACCACGTCGGTGGCGGTGGAACTCAAGCTTCCGTCCCCTTCAACGCCGCCTTGCGCTCGGCGATTCCCTGGCGGCGCAGCACAATGGCCTGCTTCACATAGTCCAGCCCGGTCACCACGGTCAGGACGACCGCCGCAGCCATCACCCAGAACCTCAGGGTCGCCAGCGGCCCCGTCAGCGCCAGGACGTACATCCCGACGGCGATGCCCTGGGTGAGGGTCTTGAGCTTGCCGCCGCGGCTGGCGGGGATGACGCCGTACCGGATGACCACGAAACGCAGCACGGTGATCCCGAGTTCCCGGCCGAGGATGACGGCCGTGACCCACCACGGCAGGTCGCCGAGCGCGGAGAGGCAGATGAGCGCCGCGCCCATGATCGCCTTGTCGGCGATGGGGTCGGCGATCTTCCCGAAGTCGGTGACGAGGTTGTAGGTGCGCGCCAGGTGCCCGTCGAAGAGATCGGTGATCATGGCGACGGCGAAGGAGGCCCAGGCGAACGACCGCCAGGCCGGGTCGTACCCGCCGTTGCCGAGCATCAGCGCGACGAAGGCCGGCACGAGGAGCAGCCGGAGCATCGTCAGGAGGTTCGCGACGTTCCAGACACTCGCCTGGTTGACGGCGGCGGCCGTGATCTTGCCTCCGCGCCCGGCGGCACCGCCCTCGGTCGCACCCCGTTCCGTGCCACCCCGTTCCGCGCCGCCCCGCCCCGTTCCGCCCCGCCCTTTCCCGCCCCGTTCCGTCGAGCCTCGTCCCGCCCTGCCCCGCTCCGTCGGACCCCGTTCCACGGCACCCCCCGGAATCGCGCGCTCGGCCGGTTCGTGCGCCGCGCCCGGGGCTCCACGCGGGCCGGTCCTGCGCGCACTGGAGGAGCCGCCCGCCGCGGACGCCGGGACTCCGGTCATCTGCCGGCCTCCTCACTCCACTCGGGCGAACCCGGCAGCGGTTCGGCCACCAGGTCGACACCCTCGGTACCGACCACCTTCGCGTCGACCATACGACCGACACTCAGGCCTTCGCCGCTCGTGAGCAGCACCTGGCCGTCCGTCTCCGGCGCCTGATGCTCCGCGCGGCCGCGGACGCCGTCCCCCTCGTCGGCGGACTCCACGGACTCGACGAGCACCCGGACGGTCGCGCCCACGCGCTCATCGGCCCGCTGCGAGACGAGTTCCTCGGCCAGGCGGGATACACGTGCCAGCCGGTCGGCGACGACGTCCTCGTCCAGCTTGTCGCCGTAGGTCGCCGCTTCGGTGCCCTCCTCGTCGGAGTAGCCGAAGACGCCGATGGCGTCCAGCCGCGCGTGGTTCAGGAACCGCTCCAGCTCGGCGAGGTCGGACTCGGACTCGCCGGGGAAGCCCACGATGAAGTTGGAGCGCACGCCCGCCTCGGGGGCCTTGCTCCGGATGGTGTCGAGGAGCTCCAGGAAGCGGTCGGTGTCGCCGAAGCGGCGCATCGCGCGCAGCACGTTCGGGGCGGAGTGCTGGAAGGACAGGTCGAAGTAGGGCACGACCTTGGGGGTGGAGGTGAGCACGTCGATGAGACCCGGGCGCATCTCGGCCGGCTGGAGGTAGCTGACGCGCACGCGCTCGATGCCGTCGACGTCGGCGAGGTTCGGCAGCAGCGACTCCAGCAGGCGGATGTCGCCGAGGTCCTTGCCGTAGGAGGTGTTGTTCTCGGAGACCAGCATGATCTCCTTGACGCCCTGCCCGGCCAGCCACCGCGTCTCGTTCAGCACGTCGCTCGGGCGGCGCGAGATGAAGGAGCCGCGGAAGGACGGGATGGCGCAGAAGGAGCAGCGCCGGTCGCAGCCGGAGGCCAGCTTCACCGAGGCGACCGGGGAGCCGTCCAGGCGACGGCGCAGGGGCGCGCGGGGCCCGGAGGACGGGGCGACGCCCTCGGGGAGGTCGGCCGGGCCGTGCCCCGGCAGGGCGACGGAGGCGCCGGCCTCCTGGCGCTCGGCGGGGCTGATGGGCAGCAGCTTGCGCCGGTCGCGCGGGGTGTGGGCGGCGTGGATTCCGCCGTTCAGGATGGTCTGCAGGCGGTCGGAGATGTCGGCGTAGTCGTCGAAGCCGAGGACGCCGTCGGCCTCGGGGAGGGACTCGGCCAGCTCCTTGCCGTACCGCTCGGCCATGCAGCCCACCGCCACGACGGCCTGCGTTCTTCCGTGGCCCTTGAGGTCGTTGGCCTCAAGGAGGGCGTCCACGGAGTCCTTCTTGGCGGCCTCGACGAAGCCGCACGTGTTCACGACGGCGACGTCCGCTTTCTCGGCGTCCTCGACGAGCTTCCAGCCGTCCGCCTCCAGACGGCCTGCGAGCTCCTCCGAGTCCACCTCGTTACGGGCGCAGCCAAGGGTGACGAGTGCGACGGTACGGCTTTCAGGCATGGGCTCAAGACTACTTCGTCCCGCCGACAGCCCACGTCGACGGGGTTGGCCGATCCCGGCCAACCCCGTGGTGACTCGTCCCCGTGTCCCCTTGTCCGACCTGCGGGTCGCCCTATCCGACCTGCGGGTCGCCCTTCGTGTACGTCAGGCGTTCCACGGCGCCCGGCTGGAAGTCGTCCTCGATCTTCTTGCCGTTGACGTAGAGCTGGATGGCGCCGGCGTCGCCGAGGACGAGCTTGACCTTCTCGTTGTCCTGGAAGGTCTTGGAGTCGCCCTGCTTGAGCAGGCCGTCGAAGAGCAGCCGGCCGTTGTGGTCCTGGGCGGAGATCCAGCTTCGGCCGTCGGTGGCGGTGACCTTGACGGTGACCTTGTCCGCCGGGGCCGCGGCGATGGCGCTGTCGCTCGGCTCCGGCTTGGGGTCGGCGGGCTTCTTCGGCTCGGCGCTCGCCGAGGCTGACTCGCCGGACGTCGGCTGGGAGCCCTCGGCGACGCTCGCCTCGTTGCCGCCGTCGTCGCCGCCCTTGACGAACGTGAACCCCACGAAGCCGATCACGGCGACGATCGCGGCGACCATGGCGGCGGTCCAGTTGGGTCCGCGTCGCTCGGGACGGATGCGTTCCGCCTCGAACAGGGGCGCGGCGGGGGTCGGCGCCGGGCGTCCGCCGTGCTCGGCGTCGAACCGGGCGAGCAGTTCGGCGGGGTCGAGTCCGACGGCCTTGGCCAGGGTGCGGATGTGGCCGCGCGCGTAGACGTCGCCGCCGCAGGGCGCGAAGTCGTCCGCCTCGATGGCGTGCACGATGGCGATCCGGACCCGGGTGGCGGTGGTGATGTCGTCGACGGTCAGCCCGGCGGCGATCCGAGCCTGGTGCAGGGCACGGCCGACGGAGGGGCGGGCTTCCTCGGAAACGTCTTCGGAAACGTCTTCAGAGACGTCCTCGGACACGTCTTGGGACACGTCTTCGATCGGACGCTCGTCTTCAGGGGAGTTGCCGATGGACACGGGGGCGCCTTTCGAGCGGTTGGCCGCCTGTGCTGGACGTTCAGTCTAGGGGGGGTACAAACGGGTGGGGCAACCGGGCGGTACGACTTTGTACGCCATCGGAATGGCCCGGCACCCCGATGGTGGACTACCTGTTTGTCACTTCCCTCAACTTGACGTAGGCCGTGGGGAAACGGTTGCTCAATGATCCCTAACGGGTGAGTCACGATCGGCCGTCCGGCCTCGTGCCCCTCCGTCGCACGATCCTCGCGCGTACCGTTCCTACCCTTCAGACTCCCCCCGGATCAGCGCGAGCACGCCGTCCAGCTCATCAGGCTTCACAAGAACGTCACGAGCCTTTGAGCCTTCGCTCGGCCCGACGATGCTCCGCGACTCCATCAGGTCCATCAGCCGCCCGGCCTTGGCGAAGCCGACGCGCAGCTTGCGCTGGAGCATGGAGGTCGACCCGAACTGCGTGGAGACGACCAGCTCGGCCGCCTGGCACAGCAGGTCGAGGTCGTCGCCGATGTCCTCGTCGATCTCCTTCTTCTGCTTGGTGCCGACGGTGACGTCCTCGCGGAAGACGGGCGCCATCTGGTCCTTGCAGTGCTGGACGACGACCGCGACCTCCTCCTCGGTCACGAAGGCGCCCTGCATACGGGTCGGCTTGTTCGCGCCCATCGGCAGGAAGAGGCCGTCGCCCTTGCCGATCAGCTTCTCGGCGCCCGGCTGGTCGAGGATGACCCGCGAGTCCGCCAGCGAGGACGTGGCGAACGCCAGCCGCGAGGGCACGTTGGCCTTGATCAGACCGGTGACGACATCCACGGACGGCCGCTGGGTGGCGAGCACCAGGTGGATACCGGCCGCCCGCGCGAGCTGCGTGATCCGCACGATCGAGTCTTCGACGTCGCGCGGAGCGACCATCATCAGGTCGGCCAGCTCGTCCACGATCACCAGCAGGTACGGATACGGCGAGAGTTCGCGCTCGCTGCCCTCGGGCGCCTTGGCCTTGCCCTCGCGCACCGCACGGTTGAAGTCGTCGATGTGCCGGTAGCCGTAGGCCGCGAGGTCGTCGTAGCGCAGGTCCATCTCGCGCACGACCCACTGGAGCGCCTCGGCGGCCCGCTTCGGGTTGGTGATGATCGGCGTGATCAGGTGCGGGATGCCCTCGTACGCGGTCAGCTCGACGCGCTTGGGGTCGACCAGGATCATCCGGACGTCCTCGGGGGTCGCCCGCATCATGATCGAGGTGATCAGGCAGTTGATGCAGGACGACTTGCCGGAGCCGGTGGCGCCGGCGACCAGTATGTGCGGCATCTTCGCCAGCGAGTGCATGACGTAGCCGCCCTCGACGTCCTTGCCGAAGGCGACCAGCATCGGGTCGTCGTCCTCGGCGGACTCCGCGAGGCGCAGCACGTCGCCGAGGTTGACCATCTCCCGGTCGGTGTTGGGGATCTCGATGCCGACCGCGGACTTGCCGGGGATCGGGCTGATGATCCGCACGTCGGGGCTGGCGACGGCGTACGCAATGTTCTTGGTCAGCGCGGTGATCCGCTCGACCTTCACGGCGGGGCCCAGCTCGACCTCGTAGCGGGTGACCGTCGGGCCGCGGGTGAAGCCGGTGACGGCGGCGTCGACCTTGAACTCGGTGAAGACGGTGGTCAGCGAGGTGACTATGGCGTCGTTGGCGGCGCTGCGCACCTTGCCGGGGCCGCCGCGCGTGAGGAGGTCGAGGGCCGGCAGCGAGTAGGTGATGTCGCCGGAGAGCTGGAGCTGCTCGGCGCGCGGCGGCAGATCCCGTTCCTTGGGCAGCGGGGTCTTCGTGAGGTCGGGGACCTCGCCGTCCGCCGAGTCGGCCTCGCGCGTCTTGGCGGCGTCCTTCTTGAGCTTGCCCGGCTGCGGGCGCGCGGCCGGCACCGGCGTGGGGGTCGGCGTCGACGACTCGCGGTCCCCGGTGCTCACGCCCTGGGTGAGGTCGGCGACCAGCGGCGAGGGCGGCATCCCGTGCAGCACGGCTCCGTCGAGCGCGGCGGCGGCCGCGGCGGCGACGTCCACGGCGTCCATCGGGCGGTTCATCTCGGGCTGCGGCACGGCGGACCTGCGGCGCCTGCCGCGGCGCCGGGTGAGCGCCTCCTGCTCGGCCGCGTCGGGGTCGTACGGCTCGGCGGCGGCCGGTTCCCCGCGCCCGCGGGACCGGGCGGGCAGCGCCTCGCGCCACTGGTCGTCGTAGCGCTCGTCGTCGTCGGTGAACGCGTCCGCCTCCGGTTCGCCGACCACGCCGAGCCGCACCCCGAGCTGCCGCAGCCGCTGCGGAATCGCGTTGACCGGGGTGGCCGTGACGACCAGCAGCCCGAAGAGCGTGAGCAGCACGAGCAGCGGCACGGCCAGCACGTCGGTCATCGAGTACGACAACGGGGTCGCCGCGCCCCAGCCGATGAGGCCGCCGGCGTCCCTTATGGACTGCATACCCTCGCCGCGGGCGGGTGAGCCGCAGGCGATGTGCACCTGGCCGAGCACGCCGATGACGAGGGCGGACAGGCCGATCACGATCCGCCCGTTGGCCTCGGGCTTCTCGGGGTGCCGGATCAGGCGCCCGGCGATGGCTCCGAGCAGGATCGGCACGAGCAGGTCGAGGCGGCCGAAGGCGCCGGTCACGAGGATCTCGACAAGGTCGCCGACGGGACCCTTGAGGTCGGCCCAGGTGCCCGCGGCGACGATCAGGGCGACGCCGAGCAGCAGCAGGGCGACGCCGTCCTTGCGGTGGGCCGGGTCGAGGTTCTTGGCGCCCTGCCCTATGCCGCGGAAGACGGCCCCGACTCCGTGCGCGAGGCCCAGCCAGAGCGCGCGCACCAGCCGGTAGACGCCTCCGGTGGGACTCGGAGCCGGTTTGGGCGCGGGCTTCTTCGCCGCGGCCTTCTTGGCCGGAGCCTTTTTCGCGGGCGCCTTTTTCGCGGCGGCCTTCTTCGCCGGACCCTTCGCGGGAGCGGCAGCCTTCTTCGCGGGCTGCTTCTTGGCTGCGGCGGGACGTGAGGCCATAGGTGTGAGGTTACCGGTGGAGACGCCAGTCGACACGTGTGCCTACCGCTTCACCCGTTCGTGTCGCTCACACGAGGCACCGGAACTGACGCTTCCGGTACAGCCCCTGACAAGCCCTCACAAACCGCCTCACCGGCCGTCGCACGGGTCGTCGCACGGGTCGTCGCACAGGTCGTGGTCGTGGCACGGGTCTCGTCCCACCGGCCTCGCGGCCCGTCAGTTGACGGCGGCCTGGCCTCCGGAGGCGCCCGGCTCCAGGGCGTCGAGTGCCCGTCGCAGCCCGGTGAGCTTGCGCTCCAGATGGGCGGCCGTCGCCACCGCCGCCGCGTCCGTCGATTCGTCGCCCAGTTGCTTGGAGAGCGCCTCCGCCTGCTCCTCCACGGCCGCCAGCCGTGCCGAAAGCTCGGCGAGCAGCCCCGCGGGCTCCTTGGCCTCGCCGGCTGCCGCGGCCTTGTCGTTGCCCTCCAACTGGAGCCGGAGCAGCGCCGCCTGCTCGCGGAGCTGGCAGTTCTTCATGTACAGCTCGACGAAGACCGAGACCTTGGCGCGCAGCACCCAGGGGTCGAACGGCTTGGAGATGTAGTCCACCGCACCCGCCGCGTACCCGCGGAACGTGTGGTGCGGCCCGTGGTTGATCGCGGTGAGGAAGATGATCGGGATGTCCCGGGTCCGCTCCCGCCGCTTGATGTGCGCGGCGGTCTCGAAACCGTCCATGCCCGGCATCTGGACGTCCAGCAGAATGACCGCGAAGTCGTCCGTGAGCAGCGCTTTGAGCGCTTCCTCCCCGGACGATGCCCGCACCAGCGTCTGATCGAGCGCCGAGAGGATCGCCTCCAGCGCAAGCAGATTCTCCGGCCGGTCATCGACCAGGAGGATCTTGGCCTTCTGCACCATGGCCCGCCCTCCTCGCCCCGGCGTGGGGCCTCCCCTGTCCGCAGGACTTGGCGCGGCACCGGCGGGTGCCGCCCCGGGGGACGACTCCCTTGCGCCGCCCGTCCTTGTGCCGGTCATCGTAGCCGCACCCCGCCTGTCGCCACACCCTGTCACCGCGATGTCACTGTGCACGTAGCAGAAACGTGGCGGGGGACCAGAAGGTTCCCCGAATCCCGTACTTCTACACGGCTCCGGGCACGCCCAGTCAGCGACCGCGCGTGGACTCCGAAGGTTCCCGCCGTTTACGCACACCCCACGTTCGCACACTGCCGGAGCGAGCCGCACGGGAGGTGCCCGTAGGTACCCGCAGACCGTGCCCGAACGTACTCCGGGCGCGGTCTCCGGCCGTACCGACCACGCCCCTCCACGTCCCTCCGCTTCCCATCCCTCCGCTTCCCTTCTCTCCGGCTCCCGGCGCTCACTCCTCGCGCATCCACTGCTGCATCACCGTCAGCAGGTGGTCGGGGTCGACCGGTTTCGTCACGTAGTCGGACGCGCCCGACTCGATCGCCTTCTCCCGGTCGCCCTTCATCGCCTTCGCGGTCAGCGCGATGATCGGCAGGCCGGCGAACTGGGGCATCCGGCGGATCGCCGTGGTCGTCGCGTATCCATCCATCTCGGGCATCATGATGTCCATCAGGACGACCGCGACGTCCTCGTGCTGCTCCAGGACCTCGATGCCCTCACGCCCGTTCTCGGCGTACAGCACGGACAGGCCGTGCTGCTCCAGGACACTGGTGAGCGCGAAGACGTTACGGATGTCGTCGTCGACGATCAGCACCTTCTGCCCGCCGAACCGGATCCCGCGGGTCGGCTGCGGCACCGTCTCCTGCCCGGTGCCCGTCTCCTGCCCGATGCCCGGCTGCCGCTCCTGGGCCGCGGGCCGGTCCTCGGTCTCGGCGACCGACTTGCGCCGACGCCGGAAGAGCGCCGCCGCGCCGCTCTGCGAGTCCTGGTACGACCTCACCTCGGCCGGCGTCTCGATCTCCCCGCCCGGCAGCTCGGCCGTGGCGCCCGAGGACACCGGCAGCTCACCGGCCGCCACGGACGGCAGGGCCTGCTGGAAGCCGTGCGGGGGCAACTCGCTGGGGCGCAGCGGCAGGTAGAGCGTGAACGTCGAGCCGCGGCCCGGCTCGCTCTGCGCGTGGATCTCGCCGCCCAGCAGTTGCGCGATCTCCCGCGAGATGGACAGCCCCAGGCCCGTACCGCCGTACTTGCGGCTGGTGGTGCCGTCGGCCTGCTTGAACGCCTCGAAGATCACCTGCATCTTGCTGGCCGCGATCCCGATGCCCGTGTCGCTCACGGAGAACGCGATCAGCTCGGTGTCCGCGTCGTTCATCGAACCGGCCTCCAGCAACTGCTCCCGGATCCTCAGCGGAACGTCGTCCCGGGCCGGCCGGATGACCAGCTCGACGGCGCCCGAGTCGGTGAACTTCACCGCGTTGGACAGCAGGTTGCGCAGCACCTGGAGGAGCCGCTGCTCGTCGGTGTGCAGCGTGGCGGGCAGCTCGGGCGACACCCGCACCGACAGGTCCAGGCCCTTCTCCGCGGTCAGCGGCCGGAAGGTGGCCTCCACGTAGTCGACGAGCTGGACGAGCGCGATGCGCGTCGGAGAGACGTCCATCTTGCCCGCGTCGACCTTGGACAGGTCGAGGATGTCGTTGATGAGCTGGAGCAGGTCGGACCCGGCGCCGTGGATCGTCTCGGCGAACTCGACCTGCTTCGGGGTCAGGTTCGCGTCGGCGTTGTCGGCGAGCAGCTTGGCCAGGATCAGCAGTGAGTTGAGCGGCGTACGCAACTCGTGCGACATGTTGGCCAAAAACTCGCTCTTGTAGCGCATGGAGACCGCGAGCTGCTCGGCCCGCTCCTCCAGGACCTGCCGCGCCTCCTCGATCTCGGTGTTCTTCACCTCGATGTCGCGGTTCTGCTGCGCCAGCAGCTCGGCCTTCTCCTCCAGTTCGGCGTTGGACGACTGGAGCGCCTTCTGCCGCTGCTCCAACTCCTCCGACCGCTCCCGAAGCTGCTCGGTCAGCTCCTGCGACTGACTCAGCAGCACCTCCGTCTTGGTGTTGACGGAGATGGTGTTGACGCTGGTCGCGATCATCTCGGCGATCTGGTTGAGGAAGTCCTTCTGGATGTGCGTGAACGGCGTGAAGGACGCCAGCTCGATGACGCCGAGCACCTGCCCCTCGAACAGCACCGGCAGCACGATCACCTGGGCGGGCGGGGCCTCACCGAGCCCGGAGGAGATCTTCAGGTAGCCGCTGGGCGCGTTCTCCACGAGGATCGTGCGCTTCTCCTGGGCGGCCGTGCCGACCAGCGCCTCCCCCGGCCGGAACGAGGTGGGCATGGAACCCATCGAGTAGCCGTACGACCCGAGCATGCGCAGCTCGTAGCGGTCCTCCTCGGCCCCCGCCTGATCCTGGCCGTCGACCAGCGGCATCGCGAGGAAGAACGCGCCGTGCTGCGCGGAGACCACCGGCGTCAGTTCGCTCATGATCAGCGAAGCCACGTCCTGGAGGTCCCGGCGGCCCTGCATCAGCCCGGAGATCCGGGCCAGATTGCCCTTGAGCCAGTCCTGCTCCTTGTTGGCGATCGTGGTGTCGCGCAGGTTGGCGATCATCTTGTTGATGTAGTCCTGAAGCTCGGAGATCTCGCCGGAGGCGTCCACGTCGATCTTCAGATTCAGGTCGCCGCGCGTCACCGCGGTCGCCACGCGCGCGATGGCACGCACCTGCCGGGTGAGATTCCCGGCCATCTCGTTCACGGACTCGGTCAGGTCCCGCCAGGTGCCGTCGACGTCCCGCACGCGTGCCTGACCGCCGAGCTGCCCCTCCGTGCCCACCTCACGGGCCACGCGGGTGACCTCCTCGGCGAACGAGGACAACTGGTCGACCATCGTGTTGATGGTCGTCTTCAGCTCCAGGATCTCGCCGCGCGCGTCGATGTCGATCTTCTTGGTCAGGTCGCCCTTGGCGATCGCCGTGGTGACCATGGCGATGTTGCGCACCTGACCGGTCAGGTTGGACGCCATCTGGTTCACCGACTCGGTGAGGTCCTTCCACGTGCCGGACACGCCCGGCACGTGCGCCTGACCGCCGAGGATGCCGTCCGTACCCACCTCGCGGGCCACCTTGGTGACCTGGTCCGCGAACGAACTCAGCGTCTTCACCATGGTGTTGAACGTGTCGGCGAGCTGCGCCACCTCACCGCGCGCCTCGATCGTCACCGTCCGCGTCAGATCGCCGTTGGCGACGGCCGCGGCCACCTGGGAGATGTTCCGCACCTGAACGGTGAGGTTCTTCGCCATCAGGTTGACGTTGTCGCTGAGGTCCTTCCAGATGCCCACGACGCCCGGCACGTGCGCCTGACCGCCGAGGATGCCCTCCGTGCCCACCTCGCGGGCCATCCGCGTGACCTGCTCCGCGAACGACGACAACTGGTCGACCATGGTGTTGACGGTGGTGACCAGCTCGAGAATCTCGCCCTTGGCGTCGACCGTGATCTTCTTCGACAGGTCGCCCTTGGCCACGGCGGTGGTGACCTCGGCGATGTTGCGGACCTGCATGGTCAGGTTGTTGGCCATGCCGTTCACGGACTGCGTGAGGTCCTTCCAGGTGCCGGAGACGCCCTGCACCTCCGCCTGGCCGCCGAGGATGCCCTCGGTGCCCACCTCGCGGGCGACCCGGGTGACCTCCTGGGCGAACGACGAAAGCTGGTCCACCATCGTGTTCAGCGTGTTCTTCAGCTCGAGGATCTCCCCGCGCGCGTCCACGGTGATCTTCTGGGACAGGTCACCGCGGGCCACCGCCGTCGCGACCTGCGCGATGTTGCGCACCTGCGCGGTGAGATTGCCGGCCATGCCGTTCACGGAGTCGGTCAGGTCGCGCCACACACCGGCGACGCCGGGCACCTGCGCCTGGCCGCCGAGGCGGCCCTCCGTGCCCACCTCGCGGGCGACCCGGGTGACCTGCTCGGCGAAGGAGGACAACTGGTCGACCATCGTGTTGATGGTGTTCTTCAGCTCGAGGATCTCGCCGCGCGCGTCGACGTCGATCTTCTGGGACAGGTCGCCCCGCGCCACGGCCGTCGTCACCTGGGCGATGTTGCGCACCTGGGAGGTCAGATTGCCGGCCATCGAGTTGACGGAGTCCGTCAGCTCCTTCCAGGTGCCCGACACCCCGTCGACCCGGGCCTGACCGCCGAGGCGGCCCTCCGTGCCCACGTCCCGGGCCATCCGCGTGACCTGGTCGGCGAAGCTGGAGAGCTGGTCCACCATCGTGTTCACGGTGTTCTTGAGCTGGAGCATCTCGCCGGAGACGTCCACGGTGACCTTCTGCGACAGGTCCCCGTTGGCCACGGCCGTCGTCACCTGGGCGATGTTCCTCACCTGACCGGTGAGGTTGCGGAACGCCGTGTTGACCGAGTCCGTCAGGTCCTTCCACGTACCCGCCGCCCCGGGCACCTGCGCCTGACCGCCCAGCTCGCCCTCGACCCCGACCTCACGCGCCACCCGCGTGACCTCGGCACCGAAGGCGGAGAGCTGGTCCACCATCGTGTTGACGGTGTTCTTCAGCTCCAGCATCTCGCCGGCCACGTCGACGGTGACCTTCTGCGACAGGTCGCCGCTGGCCACGGCCGTCGTCACCGCGGCGATGTCGCGGACCTGGGTGGTCAGGTTCCGGAAGACGGTGTTGACGGAGTCCGTCAGGTCCTTCCAGATGCCTGCCGCACCCGGCACGTTCGCCTGCCCGCCGAGCTGCCCCTCGCCACCGGTCTCGTTGGCCACCCGCGTGACCTCGTCCGCGAAGATCCGCAGCGTCTCGGTCATCTGGTTGATCGTCTCGGCGAGCTGCGCGACCTCGCCACGGGCCGGCACCGTCACCTTCTTCGACAGATCGCCGTTGGCGACCGCCGTCGTCACGTGGGAGATCTCGCGCACCTGGGCCGTCAGGTTCCCGGCCATGGTGTTGACGGAGTCGGTCAGCTCCTTCCACACCCCGGCCACGCCCGGCACCTGCGCCTGCCCGCCCAGGGCACCCTCGGTGCCCACCTCCCGGGCGACCCGCGTCACCTCGGACGAGAACGCGGAGAGCTGGTCCACCATCGTGTTGACGGTGTTCTTCAGCTCCAGCATCTCGCCGGCCACGTGAACCGTGACCTTCCGGGACAGATCACCCTTGGCCACCGCCGTCGTCACCAGCGCGATGTCCCGCACCTGAGCGGTGAGCCGGTACGCCATCGTGTTGACGGAGTCCGTCAGGTCCTTCCACGAACCCGACATACCGCGCACCCGGGCCTGGCCGCCCAGCTTGCCCTCGGTACCGACCTCGCTGGCCACCCGCGTGACCTCGTCCGTGAACGTCGACAACTGGTCGACCAGGTTGTTCACGGTCCGGCCGACCTTCAGGAACTCCCCGCGCAGCGGCTGCCCGGTGCCCTCGTCACTCTGCGTCCGCAGTTCCATGCGGGGCGACAGGTCACCGTCCGCCACCGCCGACAGCACCCGGCTGACCTCGGACACGGGCCGCACGAGGTCGTCCACCAGCGCGTTCGAGTTGTCGATCGCGGTCGCCCAGGAGCCCTCGCAGGCCCCCGTCTCCAGCCGTTCCGTGAGCTTTCCCTCACGCCCGACCGTGCGCCGCACCCGCGCCAGCTCACCCGTGAGCTGGAGATTGCGGTCGGCCACCTCGTTGAAGACCGCCGCGATCTCCGACATCACTCCGTCACCGGACACCGTGAGCCGCCTGCGGAAGTTCCCCTCCCGCATCGACACGAGAGCCGCGAGCAGCCGGTTCAGCGCGGCCGTGTCCACCGTCGTACTGCCGCCGCTGCGCGTACTCCCACCCCGCGACTTGCCCTGGCTACTCAGGGACTGTCCGCCTTTCGCGCGCGTCTTCGTGGCCCGCGTCGCTGCGCCAGACTCCACTGTGTCCCTCCCGCAGGGGTCGACCGATACTGCTGTGCCCGGCCGCCACCGCTCGGGCGGACCGGCTACTGCCGCGTTCTTCCTGTGCTGCCGGGCGGTCCGGCCCGGCTCACCGGACCGCTTCCAGGGCTGCTGCCCACCGCGCTGGGTGCGCATTCACCTGCCCGGACCTTCATAAGAAGCCTGCCCAGTGTTTCACCCCGGCCGAACCAGGCCATAACAGTTCGGCAGCTTCGCACATCGTCCGCACACCCTCTGGGCGGAAACACTGCAGACCGGCATCCGCATGGACGGCGAAGGTAAGTAACCTTGCATGCGGCTGTCCAGCCAAGCCGGTCCGTCCGGCCCGGGCAGCGGCACGAAGACGAGCGGGCACGGAGGGGCGGCCGGAATGACCACCGGACTGATCCCGGGGGAGCAGCCCCCGGATCCCGGGCCGACGGGTGGACTGCCGCAGCAGCGGCGCGAGCCGGTCGGCCATGAGGCCGTGCCCGGGGAGAGAGGGTCGAGGAGTTCTGTGATCACCGCGCGTGCGGCCGCCAGCTTCGAGCCCGTCGGACGATCCGTGGCGAGCGCCCGGGCCTTCGTCCGCGACACGCTTCAGGGCTGGGGCCATGCCGACATCGTCGACGACGCCGTGGTGCTCACAAGCGAACTGGTGACCAACGCCGTGGTACACGCCGGCACCACCGCCGACGTCCTGTGCCTGCGCAGCGACGACGGCGTACGGATCGAGGTGGCCGACCACTACCCCGAGCGCGAGGTGCCCCTCCAGGGCTCCCCCGCCGACATGGGCAGCCCCGACCGCGAGGGCGGCCGCGGTCTCCAACTGTGCGCGGCCCTGGCCGACCGGTGGGGCGTCGAGTACTCGCCCACGCTGAAGAACGTCTGGTTCCACCTGCATCTGCCCGAGCGTCCGGTCGGCACCCGCACCGCGGGCCCCTCCCTCCCCGCCGCCCTGCTGCCCCTGGCCGACGGCAGGGTCCGCGTCGCCGTCGTCCAGATCGACCGCACCGGCGCCGTCACGTCCTGGAACGAGGACGCCGACGATCTCTTCGGCTACTCCGCCGAGCAGGTCGTCGGAAAGCCGCTGACCGACATCGCCGCCTGGCCGCACACCCCCGGCACCAGCACCGGCATCGCCGAGGCACTCCAGCTCTCCCGCTGGGAGGGCAGCTACGGCATAAGGGGCGCCAACGGCCGCGTCACCCCGGTCTACGCCTCCCACCTCCGCGTCCGCGACGCCGGCGGCGAACCCTCCACGGTCTGCCTCCTCGTCCGGGACCACGAACGGGCGGTGCTGCAGACTCCGTTGCGCGTGCAGGCCTCCGACTCCTCGTCCTCCGAGGGCCAGAGCGCCGACCCCTTCGAGGTGTTCATCGGCTCCCCCGCCCCGGACGACCTCGACGGTCTCCTCCAGCGCACGGTCGAACGCGCCCGCGACATGCTCGACGCCGACGCCGCCTTCCTGCTCCTGGCGACCGACGACGAAACGGAGTTGGAGGTCCGCGCCTCCACCGGCCTGCCCTCCGCCCGCCAGCGTTTCGCCCGCGTCCCCGTCGAGGCCGGCCCCGGCCGCTACGGCTCGGCGCGCATGCCCGCCGTCCACGACGACCTCGAGGCCGTCCCCGGCGCGGTCCCGCTGCTCCACGGCACGGGCATGCGCTCGGTCGTCACCGTCCCCCTCAAGGTCGAGGGCCGCCTCACCGGCTCCCTCGGCGTCGCGGCCGAGTCCGCCGGCCGGTACTCCAACGAGGAGGCGCTGCGCCTTCAGTTCGCCGCGGACCGCATCGCGCTGGCCGTCGAGTCGGCGCGCCTCGGCGAGCTGGAGCGGCTGCGCCGAGGTTCCCTCAGCTTCCTCGTCGAGGCCTCCGACCTCCTCGCCGGCACCCTCGACCGCGACCAGACGCTGGCCCTGATGGCCCAGATGACCGTCCCGACGCTGGCCACCTGGTGCGCCGTCTACACCATCGCCGACCAGGCCTCGGACCCGTACCTGTCCTACGTGCTGCACGAGGACGAGGAACTCATCGACGGCATCAAGTCCCTGCTGTCGAAGATCGCCCCGCCCGACCCGGTACCCACCCCGGGCGCCCGCGTCTGGACGGCGCCCGCGGAGATGGCCCACCAGGCGGCGCTGCGCACCTCCATGCGCGACCTCGGCCTGAGCGGCGGCCCGACCTACCAGCTCAGCACCGGCATCGGCCCGACCCTCGCCACGGCCTCCGCCGTCGGCGGCGAGACGGTGGTCCTCCCGCTGGTCGCGCGCAACCGCGTCATCGGCATGCTCACCCTCGGCAAGCCCACCGACGACCACTTCCGCCAGGAGATCCTCGAACTCGCCGAGGACCTGTCCCGACGGGCCGCCCTGGCCCTGGACAACGCCAGGCTGTACTCGGAGCGCACGGCGATCAGCCAGTCCCTCCAGCGCAGCCTCCTGCCGCCCGAGCTGCCCCTCATCGACGGCGTCGAGGTCGAGGTCATCTACCGCGCGGCCGGCGAGGGCAACGAGGTCGGCGGTGACTTCTACGACCTCTTCCCGATCAGCGACGGCGCCTACGGCTTCGCCATCGGCGACGTCTGCGGCACCGGCCCCAACGCGGCGGCCGTCACGGGCCTGGCCCGGCACGCCCTGCGCCTGCTCGCCCGCGAGGGCCTCAGCGGTCCCGCGGTCCTGGAGCGCCTCAACTCCGCCATCCTCGACGAGGGCGCCCGCAGCCGCTTCCTCACGCTGCTGTACGGCGAGATGCGCCCGCAGGAGGACGGCAGCGCGGAACTGAAGGTGGTCTGCGCCGGCCATCCCCTCCCACTGCGACTGCGCCAGGACGGCACGGTCGAGCCGGCCGCCGAACCGCAGCCCCTCCTCGGCGTCATCGAGGACCTGGAGCTCTACGAGCAGAGGGTCACCCTCGACCCGGGCGACGTCCTGCTCTGCGTCACGGACGGCGTCACCGAACGCCGCGAGGGCACGCGCATGCTGGGCGACGACGGCCTCGCCGACGTCCTCACCACCTGCACGGGCCTGACGGCCGGCGCGGTGGCCGCCCGCATCATGCGTGCGGTGGAACGCTTCGCGTCCGACGCCCCGTCCGACGACATGGCGATCCTCGCGATGCGCGTCCCGGAGCCCCACGCGGACTGACACAGGGCATGCGAAAGGCCCCGCCCGAAAGGGGCGGGGCCTTTGTGCTGGAGCCCCCAAACGGAATCGAACCGTTGACCTTCTCCTTACCATGGAGACGCTCTACCGACTGAGCTATAGGGGCCTGTTGCTTTCCGAGGCTTCCCTCGCGGCAACGGAATAGATCATACCCCGAACAAGCCGGTGCCTCAAACCACGGACTTGCCTTCTTGCCTTCTTGCCTTCTTGTTTTCAGTACGCCGGCTGCAGCAGCCCGCCGAGCGAATTGCAGGCGGACACGATCCGCTGCATGTCCCGTTTGGTCAACGCGGCCTCGACCGGCAGCGCGAGGGTCTCGTCGACGGCCCGCTCCGTTTCCGGCAAGGACACACATCGCCGAAATCCGGGCATCCGGTGCACGGGCGTCTTCACCGGCACCCGGCATTCGACTCCCCTGGCCCGTACGGCACGGGCGAAGGCGTCACGATCCGGCCGCCCGTTCCCCGGCACCCGCACCACGTACTGCTGATAGGTGTGCCCGTCACCCCAGTCGGGGGTGCGCACACCCCGCAATCTGACGTCGAGATAGGCCGCCCGCTGCCTGCGCCGCGCTATCTCGTCGTACGGCACCTCGGACTCGCCCTGCTCCAGGACGAGCAGCCCGTGCCGCTGTCCGACCGCGTGCAGCGGACCCAGGTCCGCCGGCCGCCCGAACCGGTGCACGGCGACAATGGCCGCGGTCCGAGGCGTCAGCGCAGCCTCCACCCCGGAGGCGTCCAGGCAGTACGTCCCCGGATCTATGTCGGCGAACACCGGCGACGCACCGACCAGGGCGGCGGCCTCGGCGACTTCCACGTTCCCGAAGGCAGGTACGACGACCTCGTCGCCGACGCCCACGCCGGCGGCCCTGAGCATTGCTGCAGTACCCATACGATGAATGGTCGGCGCGCAACGTGAACTTGAAGTGACGGAAAGCAAAAAAGGACTGGTCTCGGAACCGAAGTTCCGGGACCAGCCCCTTCTAAAGATTGTTCGGCAGCGTCCTACTCTCCCACAGGGTCCCCCCTGCAGTACCATCGGCGCTGTAAGGCTTAGCTTCCGGGTTCGAAATGTAACCGGGCGTTTCCCCTACGCTA
>NZ_JAGMUO010000137.1 GCF_019049325.1 Streptomyces sp. AC512_CC834
GCCAGGGCCTGGGCGACGCTGGTGACGGTGCCGTCCTTGAGGAGTTGCACCATGGGCAGCTTGACCTGGTAGCGGCGTTCGATGCGGTTGCGCAGTTCGACGGCCATGAGGGAGTCCATGCCGAGCCGGTTCAGCGGCCGACTGACGTTGACCCGTTCGGCGCGCAGTCCCATGACCACGGCCACTTCCTGCTTGAGGAAGTCCAGCAGTTCGCTGCTGGGCGTCGCCGGTCCGGAGGCCGGGGCCTGCGACTCGGGCCGGGCAACGGCCACCGGCTCCGCGACGACCG
>NZ_JAGMUO010000138.1 GCF_019049325.1 Streptomyces sp. AC512_CC834
CGGTGGCCTGGCGCGGCACCCCGGCACGGTGACCCGGCCGGTGGGCTGGCCGGTGGGCCGCCGGTGCGGTGGCCACGGCACGATGGGCCGACGCGGCACCCCGGCGCGGTAGCCCTGCACTCCGCCCCAGCGCGGTGGGCCGGCCGCCCGGGCCGGCCGGGCTGCCCGCGCACAACGCCGTCCTGCTCGTCAGCGGCCCCCTGGAC
>NZ_JAGMUO010000017.1 GCF_019049325.1 Streptomyces sp. AC512_CC834
CCGGGTCAGGCTGCCCTCAGCTTCGACCGCACTGCTGCGACAGCACGGCGGTGGTGGTCTTTCACCTCCACTCGAACAGCGAGCGCCTCACGGCGCACGCACTCATGTCCACAGGCGTGATCATCGCTTTGATCGTGATCGTGGCGGCCGTGCTCGTCGTCGCGGCCGTACTTGCCCTGCGCGCACGGGGCCCCCAGCACGGCGGAAGCCTGAAGCGGCGCTTCGGGCCCGAGTACGACCGGGCCGTGACCCGGCACGACGGCGACACCAAGGCCGCCGAGCGTGAACTGACCGAGCGTGTGGAGCGGCACGGGGCGCTGCGCGAACGGCCGTTGGAAACCGCCGAGCGCGAGCGCTTCGAGGCCCGCTGGACCGCGGCCCAGGAGCGCTTCGTCGACTCCCCGCGCGAGGCGGTCGGCGAGGCGGACCGGCTGCTCGCGGAACTCGCCGGTGCCCGGGGCTTCCCGGACGGCGGACAGTACGAGGAGCAGCTCACGGCGCTGTCCGTGCACCACGCCCACCAGGTCGAGGGCTACCGGCGCGTGCACCGCGTGACGCACGCGCGCGTGGACGGTGTGCAGGACGGGGGCGCGGGCACGGAGGAGATGCGCGCGTCCATGGTCGAGGCCCGCGCGCTGTTCGAGGCCCTCATGCGCCCGTCCCGGCACGACGGCACCCACCACGACGATGCCCGAAACCGCCCCGGGACCGGCGGCAACGCACCGGCACCCGCCCGCGCGCACCGCACCTGGTCCTTCAACAAGCGCCAGCCGAAGGAGAGTTGAGGCACATGTCCGATGTGACCCGGCAGGTCGGCGGCACCCCCGCCGAGCCGGACCGGCAGACACAGGCACAGGCACAGCCAACGGCGCACGCACAGCCAACGGCGCAGGCGCCGACACCGACACCGGCGCCGACACCCGATGTCGTCGGCGGCGAGAGCGGGCTCCTCCCGCGCGACGAGTGGGACAAGCTCGGTCAGCGGCTGCACCACGCGGTGGCCGGATTCGTCGACGCGCCCCGCGCCTCCGTCGAGGAGGCCGACCGGGTCCTGGAGGAGATCACCGCCCGCTTCACGGACGCCGTGACGCACCGGCGTCGGACCCTGCGCACGTCCTGGCAGGACGTCCCCGAGGAGGACAGCGGCGCGCCGAGCACGGACACCGAACAACTCCGCCTGGCCCTGCGGGACTACCGCGAGCTGGCGGACCGCCTGATGCGTCTGTGAACGACAGGCGCTACCGCTCCGCCCGGCGCTCCCGCCATTGCCGTACGACCTCTTCGACGTCGTAGGGCTTCAGACCCAGCGGGGGGCCGGGCGGCGGCTTGAACATGACGTCGCGGATCTTGACGTTGATCTCCTCGACGATGCGGCGCACCACCCGCTCCGACGGTGCCTTCGCCGCCGCCTCCAGGGCGTCCTCCGCCTCCTTGCGCAGGGCCAGCGTGGGCGGCAGTACGGAGAAGCCCTCGCGGGCCATCTTCCGCTTGACCCACCACAGTTCGTCGTAGGTGCTGTCGACCTCGCTGGGAAGGGGCTTGCCCGCACCGGGCAACTGGGCGAAGTCGCCGCGCGCGTCCGCGTCGCGAATTTGTTTGTCGACCCAGGACTCGAAGTCGACGCCGGGTGGCTTTCGCTCGGTCATGACCCCATTGTGCCGGACACCGGACCACCGGTCGATCTATCATGCGGCGGCGACAAGCCAACGACGGACGTGCCAAGCCAACGACGGACGTCTCGGGGACCTCGAAGGAGCGCACGTGCTCGAACTCACCATGGCCACCGTCACCGCGGCGGACGCGGGTGTCACGGCCGGTATGCAGATGGCCGACGCGCCCAGCGAGCCGGACGCGGTGTTGCGGGTGGGCCGGGACAAGTCCGTGTGCCGGCTGTCGACGCCGGACGACTGGCTGTTCGTCTCCCGGGCCCACCTGGAGTTCCGGTGCGGCCCCGACGGCACGTGGAGCCTGGCCTGGCTGCGCGGCTCCCAGCCGGACCCCTCCTGCGAGGTCCGGCTCACCGTCGGCGAGCACGCGCAGGCCCTGTCGTACGGCGGCACCGTGCCGCTGCCCAGGGGCAGTAGCGGCGAGGTCGTGGTCCAGGACCGCGCGGAGCCGCGCAGTGTCAACGTCGGCTTCTACCACGAGGTGTAGGGCGGCCGGGGACCGGTCGTTCAGGCCAGTACGCGTGCCAGCGCGAACCCGTCGTACCCCTTGCTGCCGACCGTCTGTACCGCGGTGCCGCTGAGCCGCGGGTGGCTGCCGATCATTTCGATGGCGGCGCGGGTGCCGCGTACGTCGGCGCCGGTGTCGTCGGCGTCGGCCACGCGGCCGTCGCGGACCACGTTGTCGATGACGATCAGGCTGCCGGTGCTGGTGAGTTTCAGGGCCCACTCGAGGTAGTGCGGGTTGTTGCCCTTGTCGGCGTCGATGAAGACCAGGTCGAAGGGCGGCGGGTTGTCGTCGGCGAGCTTCGGCAGCGACTCCAGGGCCGGGCCCACGCGTACGTCGACGAGGGCGTCGAGGCCGGCGCGGGCGATGTTGCGGGTGGCGACCTCGGCGTGCCGGCCGCTGTACTCCAGCGTGACGAGGCGGCCGTCGGCGGGCAGGGCGCGGGCCAGCCAGATGGTGCTGTAGCCGCCGAGCGTGCCGATCTCCAGGATGGTGCGGGCGCCCTGGATCTGGGCGAGGAGCTGAAGGAGCTTGCCCTGGTTGGCGGCGACGTTCACCGGGGGCAGCCCGGCCGCGTCACTCTCCCTGCGGGCGGCTGCCAGGGCGTCGTCGTCGGGCGAGAGGTGGGTGGTGAAGTAGGCGTCGACGTCGTCCCAGAGCCGTGACTCGCTCATGCCGGTGTGCACCCTGTGTCTCCAGTCGGTCGGACCAGTCTAGTTAGCTCTTCTAAGTAGTTCCGCTAACGAATATAGACGCGAATATAGACGCGGGACGCGGGCACCGCAGGGCATTTCAGAGACGTGTTCGGACCCCGGCGTCCGCCCCGGCCTCCGTCATGAAGGAGCCCGCGGCACTCGGCCGCGGGCTGAAAAGCGACCATGGGCGTTGATGCGCCGTTTACGCCCGGTATGCTTTTCGTTGCGTTGTGCACCAAAATGGCGTACACGCAGGGACATCCGCGCGCCGCGCGGCGTTTCCTCCCGCGTGACCTGTGATCCTTCTCGCTCCCACGGGAGGCGTCCGGAGCTCCCCCGCACTATCGTCGTCCGAACATGTTGTCCGAACAAACGGCCGGACGACTGAAGAAGAAACGGAACGAAATGCGGGCGGCCGTCAGGTTGAGCGGGGGTTGCCTGCGTCTCCTCCCGGGGGTGGTGCGAGCCTCGTAGGGTTCGCGAGGGCGACACACTGCGTACACGGGCACGGTACGTACGGTACGAACGGGGCGGGAGGCCGACGAGGCGTGGCGAATGCGGAGCACAGTGGGCGACCGGCGGAGACCTTCGGAGCGTCGGCCGCCGACGCGACCAGAGCACGACTGCGGGTCGCGCGCCTCGGCCTGTGGCTGGTCGCCGCCGTCCTCGCCGTCAGACAGGTGGCCGCGGTCCTCGGCACCCCGCGCGGGGAACGCCTGACGGACCTGGAGACCTGGGTCGGCGAGCACGGCGTCCTGCACGTGGAGGGGTCCCTCTACGACTCCACGCAGTTCACCGGCACCCCCTTCGTCGGCCTCGTCCTCAAACCCTTCACCCGCGCCGCCGAGCAGGCCCTCGGCTGGGGCTGGACCTTCGGCTCACTGCTGCTGGTCGTGGCCCTCGGCCTGGTCGCCGCCCGGGCCCTGCCCCAGCCGGTCGGACGCCGTACGGCGCTGCTGGCGGCGCCGGTCGCCATCAGCCTGCTGATGCTGTCCCTCCCGGTGCGCAACGCGTTCTGGCTCGGCCAGACCAGCATCATCCCCGTCCTCCTCGTCCTGCTCGGCTGCTTCGCCGTACGCGGGACGCACGGCGACCGCGTGGGCGGCGTGCTGATCGGCGTCGCCGCCGCGTTCCAGCCGACGGTCCTCCTCTTCGTCCCCCTGCTGTGGTTCACCGACCGCAGACGGGCCGCCCTGTCGACGGGGCTCACGTTCCTCGCCTGCACCGCCGTCGCCTGGGCGGCCATGGCGCAGGACTCGTACACGTACTGGGTCCACCACATGGCCGGCGTGGGCCTGGGCGGCGAGGCCGACGACCTCGCCAACCAGTCGCTGCACGGCGCCCTGCTCCGCCTCGGGCTCTCCGGCCCCCTGGAGATCGCCCTCTTCCTCCTGCTCGGCGCCGCAGTCGCCGTCCTCGCCCTGCGCCGCGCCGTGCGCTACGCCCGCGACGGCCAACTGCTGCTCGCGGTCGCCGTCACCGGCTGCGCGGCCGTGGTCGTGTCCCCGGCGACCTGGCAGCACCAGCTTCTGTGGGTGCTGCCCGCGGTCGTCGGCCGGGTCGGCAGGCGCGCCTCCGACCGGTACGTGTGGCCGGTTGCCGTCGTCCTGGTCATGACGCTGCCCGCGAAGATGATGCTGCCGAACATGTCGGTCCTGTACCCGCTGCGGGACAACGTCGTCTTCCTCGCCGCGCTGGCCGCCGCCGTCGCCGTGCCCTTCCTGTCGCGCACGTCCCCGTACTTCGAGACACCGGTGCCGACGGCCTACGCGCCGCCGGTCCCGACCCGTTTCAAGCACGTCCCCCTGCTGCCGTTCCTGCGCCGGGTCCTGACCCGCCCCAACCTCCTCCTGGAGCTGCTCCTCATCCGGGTCACCTACGCCGCCTACTCTCAGGTCCGCCTCGCGGCGACCGGCGGCAGCAACTCGGCGGGCCGGGCGCGCGCCGAGGAGCACGGGACGCAGATCCACGACATCGAGCGATTCCTGCACATCGACATCGAGCACGCGATCAACCACGCGGTGGTCGGGGTCGGCTGGCTGCGGGACTTCTTCGACTTCTACTACAAGTCGTTCCACTTCATCGTCCCGCTGACCATCCTCGGCGTCCTGTACTGGCGCCGCGCCGTCGACTACCGCTGGGCCCGCGCCTCCCTGGGCTTCGCCACGCTGCTGGCCCTGGTCGGCTTCTGGCTCTACCCGCTGGCCCCGCCGCGGCTGATGCCGGGACTCGGGATCATCGACACCGTGCACGGCGTCCAGGACTTCACGAAGCCGGACTACGGCACGCTGACGCACCTCACCAACCAGTACGCGGCGATGCCGTCGCTGCACTTCGGCTGGTCGCTGTGGTGCGGGCTGGTGATCGCGATCATCGCGCCGAGGGTGTGGATGAAGGTCCTGGGCCTGATGCACCCGCTCTTCACCGTCTCCGCGATCGTGGCGACCGGCAACCACTGGATCCTGGACGCGGTGGGCGGCGCGGCCGTGGTGGCCGCCGGCTTCGGCCTGACCTACCTGTTCCAGGGCCCGAGAGCCCGGACGGTCACGGCGGCGGCCGAGGCGGCCAACGCCGCCCAGGCCCCCGCGCCCGTCCAGGCCCCGGCCTCCGCGCAAGCTCCGGCCCGCTCCCCGGCCAAGGATGCCGCCCCCGCCGGCGAAGACCTCAGCAGCGATCTCCCGCATCCGGCGAAGGACCGTACCGGGAGCTGAGCCGGTACTCACCGGGCGCCTCGACGGTCAGCCGGGTGAACTCGCCGTCCTGGGTGAGACACCCGCCGTCGCTGCGCAGCCACGGCGACCAGGCGATCCGTACGGTCACCGCCCCGGGCCGGTCCACGCGCAGCACCAGGTCGGCGCCGCTGGCCGTCACGACGGTGCCCGGCGCGGAGACCAGCGGTACGGCGTCCCGCACCCGGTAGACCTGCCAGTGCGGGTCCTGCCAGACGGGCTCCAGCCACTCGGGCCGCAGCTCCGCATCCCGTACGAGCGCGGCCTCGGCCTCGGCGGGGCCGTCCGGCTTGCCCAGCGGGGCGACGACGAAGCCGACCGCCCAGCGGTCCAGCCACGCCCGGTACGTCGCCGCGGAGAAGGTGCCGTCGTAGAAGAGGCGGGCGCGTTCCACGTCGAGCTGCCGGTTCCAGCCGCGTGCCATGTTGACGTGCGGGGCGAGTGCGGAGGCTTCGCGGTGATTGCGGGCGGGCACCACCTCCACCCGCGTGCGATCGGCGCCGAGCCCGTCCAGGGCACCCACCACACCGTCGGTCTCGGCGGCCCAGGCCGGCACGACGGTGGACACCTTCAGATCGTCGACGGTCTTCTTCCCCACCCACCCGGTGGAGTAGACGAGCCCGACGGCCAGCAGGCCCGACACCAGCCGCCGCGACCGGGCCGCGGTGAGCGCGGGAGGGGCGGTGAGCAGGGCGGCCAGCAGCACGGCGGGCGCGAACAGCTCCGCGAACCGCTCGACGTTCGTGCCGACCGGCGAGGCGACGAGATACGTCAGCACGGTCCCGAGCGCGTAAACGGCCCCGCTCCACCGGGCGACCCGCCAGGTACGCGGGGCCAGCACGGTGATCGCGAGGCCGAGCACGACCGGCGGCCATATTCGGGCCGCCGGCATGGGCTGCTCCCCCGTGAAGGGGAAGAACAGCGTCGTCAGCCCGACGACGGCCGCCGGGGGTATGAGAAGCACGAGGGCGCGCCCCCAGTCCCGTACGAGCAGGAACGCGGCGCCCACGACCGCCAGGAACAGCCCGGCCACCGGCGAGGCCATCGTCGCCAGCGCCGCGTACCCGGCGGCGAGCCACAGCCGCCGCTCCCGCACCAGCGGCACACAGGCGGCCAGCGCGAGGGCGACACCCAGCGCGAAGGTGGCCCGCCCCGAGGCGACGTCGCACCACAACGCGAGGGAGGCGAGCAGCGCGGGCCACACGGGCCGACGCACCCCGCACCGCACGATCAGCACGGCCGCGAGCCAGGAGGCGGCGAGTCCGGACACGACCGTGACCGTGCGCACGCCGACCAGCGCCATCAAGTACGGCGAGATCACGCTGTAGTTGGCCGTGTGCATCCCGCCGTACCAGAACAACCCGTACGCCGAACCGCCGTGCCGCGACGCGAAGTCGGCCCACGCCTCCTGCGCGGCGAGGTCACCGCCGCCCGTGGCGAGAAATGCCCACCAGACCACATACAGCGGGATGGTGGGCAGCGTCGCGAGCAGCGGCACGCGATGCCGGTGCCCGAAGGCGCGCAGTGCGTCGCTCGCGCGTCTTTCCCGACGCCGTTCGGGCCGGGTGACGGTCAGTTCGGCAGGGGCCACGGTCGAGTTTCCGTTCGGCGTCGTCAAGGTGCACGGCAGGGACACGTGCGAAGACGATAAATCGAACAGAAACGTTGACCGGGTCCGGTCAGATCATTCCGGAGTGGTGGCGGCCCAGCCGACGAAGGCGGTGAAGGTGGCGGGGGTGAGGGTGAGGATCGGGCCCGCGGGGGTCTTGGAGTCGCGTACGGCGACGGTGGTGTGGCGGGCCACCTCGGCGACCTCGACGCAGTCGCCGCCCTGGTCGCCGCTGTACGACGACTTGTGCCAGGCCAGCGGGCCGAGCGGTGCGCACTCCACGCACTCGCCGCCCTGGTCGCCGCTGTACCTGGACTTACGCCACTGGATCCTCGTCGGCATCGCCTTGCTCTCCATAGCGTTCCTCCATCACCCGGCGGATCAGCGCCGCCGAGTCCTTGAGGGAGAGCGCGGCGGCTCGGAGATGATCGTAACGGAGTGAACAGTCGTTGACGGTCTCCGGGTTGGCGGACGGATGCCCGGCGCCGTATCCCTCCGTGTAGACGATGGCCGGGTCCCTCGCGAAGCGATAGAGGTTGAATGAGCCTTGGAGGCCCGCGTGCGCTCCCACCGAGAACGGCAGTACCTGGACGTTGATGCGTGGATTGCCCTCGAAGGACAAAAGGTGGGCCAGTTGACCGCGCATCGTCTCTCGGTCGCCGATCTCCTGACACAGCGCGGCCTCGCTGAGGACCGCCCAGAAGACCGGTGGCGCCGTCTTCTCGAAGACGCGCTGGCGGGCGAGGCGTACGGCGGTGCGGTCGTCGAGGTCGGTTGGGTCGAGCGCGCTGAGTACGGCCCGTACGTAGGAGTCGGTCTGGACGAGGCCATGGATCATGCGTGTCTGGAACGTACAGATCTCGACCGCGTGCGACTCCAACTCGGCCACCTGTTGGAACCAGGCCGGGAGCTGGCTGCGCATCACCAGGTCGACGAGCCGGGACAGCAGCCCGCCCGTGCCCAGCGCCGCGTCGACGCGCTCGCTGAACTCCGGCGTCGGCAGCTTCCTCGCGGTCTCGATCTGGCCCACCAGGGAGCCGGTGTAATTGACGATGTCGCCGAGCTGCCGTTGCGTGAGCCCGGCCGCCTCTCGGTGGCGGCGCAGCTCGAAACCGTAGTAGTCGAGCGGTGACGCGCCCGGGTCGAGGACGTTGATGTGGGTCATGCGGAGAGCCCCCTCTCGTACAACTCGGTCCACGGCGGGACCGGTTGTATCCGTTCGGTAGCCCACGGTAGTCGTCCGACGTCAGGCTCGTGCCGTGAACGAATACTTTCCCTCGGTCCTCGTGGGCCACTGTGCGAACCAGTACCGGATGAGTTTCACGGCCGGCGCGCACTCGGCCGGGCATGTCCGGCGCATCGTCCGCTCGTACTTGCGCGAGTGGGACCTCGCCGAGTTGACCGACGCGGTGGAACTCGGCGTGACCGAGCTGCTGGCGAACGTCGTGCGCCATGTCCCGGACCGTCGCTGCACGTTGCTGTTGCTGCGGCGGACGGGCGGGGACGGGAGTGGAGTCCGGGTGGAGGTGGCGGACGGCAGTCCCCGGCAGCCCGTGCGGGCCGCGGGCGTGAGCGACGACGCGGAGTGCGGCCGGGGGCTGGTGCTGCTGGAGGCGGCGGCCGACAAGTGGGGTGTGGAGCCGGGGCCGAGGGGTGGCAAGACCGTGTGGTTCGAGTGCGGGGGCGGCTCCGCACCGGCCTAGAGCTGGGCGAGGAAGGGGTCGATCGCCGCCCACGTCGCCTCCGGGGCTTCGAGGTGAGGGAGGTGTCCGGCTTCCGGAATCTCGATGAACTGCGCGCCGGGTATGGCGCGTGCGACGGCCCGCCCATAGCCCGGCGTGACGATTCGGTCGCTCTCGCCCCACACCACGAGAGTCGGGACGTCCACCGCGTCGAGCCGGCCGAGCAACGTCGGATCGCTCATGTGCGGGCCCGCGACGGCGGCCATGGTGCGTCCGTTCGCCTGCTGGGTTGCGCGCTGCTCTTCGGTGAGGCCGGCCGGGTCGACGTAGCCGCGCTCCGGGTGGTGCCAGGCGGCCTCGGCGAGCCCGCGGGCGTCGAGGGTGAAGAAGTCCGCGACGGGCTCGCCGTCCACCACCGCGCCGACGCCGTCGATGACGACCACGGCCCCGATCACTCCTGCGTAGCGGTCGTCCGAGGCTGCCTGTACCGCCGTCTCAAGAGCGACCCACCCGCCGATCGAGGACCCGATCAGCACGACGTCGCGCTCTTCGTGCTCGCGCAGGCGCGCGAGATAGGCGGCCGCGAGCTGAGCGATCGAGGTGATGGAGTCGGGGCGCGCCGTCCCCTCCCAGCCGGGATGCGTGGGCGCGAACGTGTGCATGGTGGCTGCGAGATGCCCCACGACGGGGGCGACGGTCCGGGGTCCACCGCCGCCGTGCAGCACGAGTGCGGTGCGGGCTGCGGGGGAGCCGGCCTGGAGGGCGGGAAGGTCTTCGACGAGAGAGATGTTCATGGCAGCACTCCACTCTGAATCAACATGTTTATATAAGAGTGTTGATACACTACCACCATGACGACCGACCTGGAAGCCCTCGGGCAGGCGATCAAGCGTGCCCAGTACCGCAACCACCGTGCGATGGACGCAGCGCTGCGCGAGATCGGGGTCAGCCTCGTCCAGTGGGACGCGCTGCGCGCCGTCGAGCGGATGCCCGGAGCCTCAGGGCACGAACTCGCTGTCGCGACGTTCCAGAGCGACCAGGCGTTCGGCACCCTCGCGAACCGGCTCCTTGATCGCGGGCTCATCACCCGGTCCGCAGGCCATGGACGACGCCTCGATCACGCGCTCACCGAGGCGGGGCAGGCAGCACTCGCGGAAGGGCGGCAGTTGGCGGTCGGTGTCCTGGAGGACCTCTTCGCACCTCTCGAGGAGTCGCAACGAGCGCAACTGCTTCGAGTGCTCCGGGATCTCACCGCGGGCGCGTGCTGAGACAGGGCCGCGCCGCGCAAGGCGGCCCGGAGGGGCGTCCCCCGCCCAGGGAGCGGGGGACGCCCGGTGGTCACACCGCTGCGGTGTGGCCGGTGACCGGGCAGGCGCCGGTTGCCGCCGCCGTACCGAAGGCGGCTGTCTTGGCGGTGGGTGCCGTTCCGCCGATCTGCTGGAGTATCTCGTCGGAGAGCAGGTCCTCCTTGCCCTTGAGCGCGTCGGCGACTTCGAGATCGGTGTTGAAGACCATCTCGGCGGCGACGTTGTCCTGGACGATTCGCGCGAGGTTGTCCAGGGCGACGAAGATCGGGTCCGAGGGGGTCTCCACGGTCGGCAGGTCGATGAGGTGGGTGTCCACCTTCGCCTGGTTCATGGTGCGTCGGATGATGATGGACGCCTGGTTGAGCTCGGCCGTGGTCCAGATCGACAGCACCGTGACGTACAGGTTGCTCCACGCCTGTTCACCGATCAACGCGCGCCATCGCTTCATCAGGTCCTCGATGCCGGTGATCTGCGCGGTGGCGGCGAAGGTCATGTTGACGCGGATGGACGGGTAGACGGTGGCCGCGAAGCGGTTGAACGACACCATGTCGAACGACTGGGCCGTGACGGACGCGTCGATGAACTTGACCGCCTCGCTGAGGATCTGGTCGCAGGAGTTCTCCAGGTCGAGGGGAAGGTTCGCGGTGCCGAGCTTGGTGTGCGCTGTCCGGAGCGTGGTCTTGAAGGCGTTCAGCGGGGTGATCCAGCCCTTGTCGCCCGGTGTTCTGGTGACGACCATGTCGAGGTCGTGCGGGTCGATGCGGTCCGCGTTGGGGATGTTGGGGACCTGGTCGCTCAGGTAGGCGGCGAGTATGGAGAAGACGCCCAGGGGAACGTGGGCGATCGACTTGGCGAGCTCGAAGTACGCCGGGACGGGGTCGACGGTCTCGACCTGCTTGCCGTCGTTGATGAGCGTGAAGCGTCCGCCGACCGCGTTGTTGGAGACGACGATGACCGGGCTGAGCTGGGTCGTCAGTTCGCTCTTGAGGGTCGCGTAGTTCGCGCGCATCCTCGCGTTGACGGCGCGTATCGCGTCGCGTGCCGCCTTCTCGTCGGTCGCGGTGGTCCCCGCGGTGGCCGCCGAGGCGGTGGAGGCCGACTGGCCGGTGAAGAGAGTCGCCGCTCCGACGGCCGACGCGGTACCCAGAAATCCTCTACGTGTTGCCATGCCCCGTCTTTCCTTCTTGGTGACTGGAAGTGCCTTGTGGCGATGTGGGGGGAACAGCGTGGGGGGAGTTCGAGGTGGGGGGAGTTCGAGGTGGGGGTGCAGGGAGGCCTCAGGGCTTCAGGGCCTCAAGGGCTCACGTCAGGGACTTCTGTGACGGGACAACGACCCCGTAGAGATCCTGGACCGTGGCGAGAGCGGCCTCGTGGACCTGCTGTGCGGGAACGCCGTCCGGGTCGCCCTTGAGGGGCAGCGGCCGGGTCGCGGAGGCGTCGGCGACCACGGTCGGCGCGTTGCCGTTGAGGAACGCGCCCTGGGCGGTGAACAGGGTGCACATGTTGGTCATGAACCCGGCGACGATGACGTTCTTGTTGCCGGCCTTCTTGACCTTCTCGGCGAGGTCGGTGCCGTGGAAGGCGTTCGGAACGCTCTTCTCGACGACGGGCTCGCCCTTGACCGGCTTGAGTGCCGGGATGATCTGCCCCGCTTTCGACTTCAGGTCGTAGCCCTTGTCGACGATGTGGATGACCGGCGTGCCCGCCGCACGGGCCCGCTTCAGCAGGGCTTCGGCGTTGTCCACCGCGGTCTTCCAGCCGTCGAGCTCCATCACGCCCTCGGTGTAGGTGTTCTGGTAGTCGACGAGGATGAGCGTCGCGTCGGAGAGCGTGGCCGGGGTCTCGTCCAGGCCGTTGAGCTTCCGCAGCGTGGTCGTGTCCTTCGCGACGTTCTTCTCCGCGGTGGTGGCGGTGGCGCCGGTGGCCGAGGGCTTCTCGTCGGAGGTGGCGGCCTGCGAACTTCCGCCGCACGCGGTGGCGGTGACCGAGAGGACTGCGGCGGCGCCGAGCGCGAGAGCGGGGCGGAGCAGCTTCATCAGGAGATCTCCTTCTGCGACAGAACGACGACGCCGTACAGGTCGGCGATGGTGGCGAGGGCGCTGTAGTGCACCTGGCGGGCGCCCAGTTCGGTGTCCGCGACCGGCAGCGCGCGGGTGGCGCACGCATCGGCCACGACAGTGGGGCGGTTGCCGCGCAGGAAGGCGCCCTGTGCGGTGAAAGCCACGCACATGTGGGTCATGAACCCGGCGATGACGAGGTCGCTGTTGCCCGCGGCGTCGACGTGCTTGTCCAGGTCCGTGCCGACGAACGCGTTCGGCACCTTCTTGGCGACGACGGGTTCGCCGTCGACCGGTGCGACGCTGGGGTGGATGGCGCCGATCTCGGCCCGGATGTCGTAAGGCGTCCCCTCACCGCCGTCGTTGACGACGTGGATGACCTTCGTGCCCCCCTGGCGGGCACGGGCGAGCAGTTGGGCGCCGGCGTCGAGTGCGGCCTGCCAGCCGTCGAGTTCCATGACGCCGGTCGTGTAGGTGTTCTGGTAGTCGACGAGTACCAGGGTGGAGGCGGCGAGCTCCGCGGGGGTGTCGTCGAAGCCGTTGAGCCGGCGCAGCGTCGTTCTGGGCATGGGAAACCGCCTGGATTCGCGTGTCGGGGGGGAGCAGTTCACCGGTGCGGTGACCTGTACTTACGACGCTATGGCCCACCGGTCTGTGTCGGCAATGTCAACTAACATGCAGATACCGACATGACCGTTGCCGAACGTGGGGGTCGCTTGAGTACCGTCAGACGACTGATCGTCATAGTTCTCTTCGAGGGCGTCGACCTGCTCGACGTCACCGGCCCACCGGAGGTCTTCTCTCTCGCGCGGCGCGAGACGGACGAGGCAGCGGGCTACCAAGTGGTCCTCGTCGCCGAGACCATGGAGCCGGTCACCACCGGGGCCGGGGTCCGCGTCCTGCCCGACACCACCTTCGACGGACTGGCGGTGCGGAGCATCGACACCCTGATCGTGCCCGGCGCCGTCGAGGTGGACGACCGGCGCCGCGTGCACCCGCTCACCGACTCCGCCGTGGTGGAGCGGGTGAGGCAGCTCGCCGGCCGGACCCGGCGGGTCACGTCCGTGTGCGTCGGAGCACACATCCTCGCCGCCGCCGGACTCCTCGACGGCAAGCGCGCCACCACCCACTGGTCGACCGCGCGCCAACTCGCCGCCGAACATCCCGCGGTCGAAGTCGACGCCGATCCGATCTTCATCCGTGAAGGTGATGTCTGGACCGGCGCCGGCATCAGCGCCTGCCTCGACCTCTCCCTCGCCCTCGTCGCCGACGACCTCGGCGAGGCGGTGGCACTGCGCGTGGCCCGGCAGCTCGTGATGTACCTGAAGCGGCCCAGTGGGCAGAGCCAGTTCAGTGTTCCGCTGGAGCAGGTCTCCGCGACGCGGCGCATCGAAGACCTCCGGCACCACATCATGCGCAACATCACCGAACCGCTCACCGTGGCCGACCTCGCGACCCAGGCCCACGTCAGCGACCGGCAGCTCACCCGTGTGTTCAAGACCGAACTCGGCACGACCCCGCACGCCTATGTCGAGTCGGCCCGCGTGGAAGTGGCACGCCACCAACTGGAAGCCACCGACGCGACCCTCGAACGGGTCGCGGCGGCCTGTGGCTTCGGCACCGTCGACACCCTGGTCAGGGCCTTCCGCCGCAGACTCGACACGACACCGACCGAGTACCGCCGCCGCTTCCGGACCGGCGCGGGCACCCGCGGCTAGCCCAGCCCCGCGCGGGCGCGCCACCACAGGAAGGTGGGGAGGGCGCTCAGCGTCATACCGGCCGTGCCGATCCACAAGGTCCCCGTCGCACCGAAGGCGGAGCCGGAAACTCCGCCCATGAGCCCGCCGAGCGGAATGCCGCCCGAGGAGACGAACCGAGCCGTCGCGGCCATCCGGCCCAGGAGCCGGTCCGGGGTGAGAGCCTGCTGGAGGCTCGACTGGGCCACCACGCGGACGACGCCGCCCATGGAGAGCGCGGCGAGCCCGACGGCGCCCCCGTACAGGGTCCAGCCGGGGCGTGCCAACGGCATGAGTACGGCCAACGGGCAAGTGGCCAGCGTGGCAAGCCAGATGACCGGCCCCTGGCCGATCCGCTTCGACAGCGTGGTGGCCGTCAACGCGCCCAGCAGGGCGCCACATCCCATGCCCGACAGGACGAGTCCGGTGCCGAAGGGCTTCAGGCCCATCGTGCGCTCCAGGAAGACCAGCAACATCGTTTGGTACATGACCAGGGAGAGGTTGAACAGCGCGTCCGAGAGGATGATCGCGCGCAGGGCGGAATGCTGGCACACGAACCGCAGACCCTCCTTGATCTCTCTGCTGAGTTGGGGCCTCTGGCTTGGCTCCGGTTTCTCCTCCCGGCCGCGGATCGTGGCCGCGCAGAGGCCGGACATGGCCATTCCGGCCGAACTCGCCATGAGCGTGGCCGGAGCCCCTACCAGGCCGACCAGGGGGCCCGCCACCGCCGGGCCGCCGATGCTGGTCACCGAGCGGATCGCCGAGAGCTTGGCATTCCCCTCCACGAGGTTGTCGCGTCCCACCAACTGCGGCAGGTAGCTGACGTGGGCAACGTCGAAGAACACGGTCAGTACCCCGTGCAGCAGGGCGACGGCGTACAGCAGCCGGATGGTGAGCAGGTCGGTCCACGACGCGACCGGGATCGTCAGGAGGGCCAACGCGCGGAGGAGGTCGGTGCCGATCATCACCGACCTCTTTCGCATGCGGTCGACCCAGGCGCCCGCCGGCAGCCCGACCAGGAGCGAACCGGCCGTGGTCGTCGCGGCCAGCAATCCGACCTGGAACTCGTCGGCGTGCAAGGTCGCGATCGCGACCAGGGGCAACGTCAGGAAGATGATCCGGTCGCCCAGTTGACCGAGTGCGGTGGCGGCGAAGAGGCGCCCGAAGTCCCGGTCGTTCAGGAGCCCGAGCCGGGGAAGCCCGGACATGCCTATCCCCTGGGGGCTGAGGAGACGGGACGGTCCACTCCGAACTCGTAGACCACCTCCCGGTACCGGTCCGGAATGACCATGTCGGCCGTTTCCACCGGGCGCCGGTCGGTGTCGTACATGGTGCGTTCGATGTGGAGGACGAGGTCTCCCGGGCTGATGCCGAGGAGGTGCGCCTGAGCGCGGGTGGCACGGGCCGGGCGCGGGATCTCGACGACCGTCTCGACGACGATGCCGAGGGAGCGCATGCGCTCGACCACCCCCGCGCCCGCCAAGTGCCCTGTCTCGGGCAGCACGACCGCTGTCCCGTCCGTGAGGGCCAAGGGCTCCCAGGACTCGGAGAGCTGGACCGGTTGTCCACCGGTGAGGAACTCGTACCGCGTGGTGACACAGAGGTCGCCGGGGTCGATGTCCAGCCGTTCGGCGATTCCTTCCGGGGCGGGGACGCGCACCCGACTGTCCGCGTCCCAGGCGTCGGCCCTGCCCCGCTCCCTCGTGTCGGCGCGACGGGGAGGCCCGCTGCGGCGTTCCCGGTGCCGCGAGCGGACCAGGCGCAGGCGCTCACGCGGGCTGCGGACGTACGTGCCCGAGCCCGCGCGTCCTTCGAGGAGCCCGTCGACGATCAGCCGGTTTACGGCCCGCTGTACGACATTGCGCCCGACCCCGTACTCGTCGGCGAGCCGTGCCCGCGACGGCAGCCGCGCCCCGATCTCCCACTCTTCCGCGAGAATTCGCGCGCGCAGCACGTCGGCCACGGCGAGGTACGGCGCCTCTCGGGGCATGGGTGGACCTCCGGTCGTCTCAGGGATGCCGGCAAGCTACTGCACCGCGTGAAAGCTGATGCAGTAGAAATGCGCTCGGCCGCTTTCCGCCCGCGCCCACCGGCCCCACCCGTGCCCACTCGTGAACACTCCGCCCCTCACTGTCCTCGACGCGCTCATCCGAGCGCGCGAAGGACACTTGCCTCCGTAGTGTTCACGCTTGGGCCGCAGTGCGCGGCCCTCGCCCCGTCGGCTCCTTCATCCAGCGCCGCTGCCTGTTCCCGGAGGGCCCGTATCAGTCTGCTGGCCTGGACGTGGTTGCGGCGGAGGATCGTGGCGACGCCGAGGTGCCGGGTCGGAGTCGGGGGGCGTGATCGGGACAGTGCGCAGCCCTGGCGCCGGACTGCCCGCCCTCCCGCACGACACACTGGTGCCGGAGGAGATCGTGGATCCCACCACGTGGCTGGTGCGCACCGACCTGCCCTGGCACGACGCGGCGTACCTGGAGGCGCACTACGCCGAGGGCAAGCGCCAGGCGGAGGCCGTCTTCGCCCAGTATCACGGGTTCGACTCGCCTCCGTGCGCAGCGCCCACGTGCTCGGTGGCGGCGCCCAGGAATTCACCGGCCGACTCGCACACTACGTCGGGCACATCACCCGGGGCACACCGCTCCTGGTGCACGCCGAGGCGTTGCCCACGGTCTTCATCCACTACGAGGAGCCGGCGGACCTGCTGCTGTGGGCGGCCACGGGCACCGACGCCGCCGGCCCGGTCAACGCCTGCTCCGACGGCCTGCTCGACGTCCGCGGCCTGGCCGCCGTGATCGCCGCACGGACCGGCCGACAGGCCGTCTTCCGGAGCGTCGTCGCGGGCGAGCCGGCCTCGCCGTTCTCCTTCGACCGCCATTACGCCACGAGCAACGCCCGTGCGAAGGCCATCGGCTTCCGCTTCTCCCACACGACCGACTGGCTTCCCGGTGCCGTCACCGAAGCCCTCGACGCGTCCGGCGCCCACGCCTGAGGAACGGACAGACCATGCGGTACCGCACGATCGGAAACACCACCGTCAGCGCCGTCAGCCTGGGTGTCATGCCGCTGTCCGTCGAGCACCGCCCGGACGAAGAGCGGGCGACGGCCACCATCCACGCCGCCCTGGACGCCGGGCCACCAAGGGCGGCCGCGGACGCCCCGGCGACGGCAGCCGGACCGTCACCGCTACCCCCGCCCACCTCAAGCGTGCCGCCGAGGGCTCCCTGAAGCGTCTGGGCGTCGACGCCCTCGGCCTGTACCAGCTGCACAAGCCGGACCCGGCCGTGCCCTGGGCGGATTCCGTGGGCGCGCTGCGCGAGTTGCTCGACGCCGGAACGATCCGTGCCGCCGGGATCTCCAACGTCACCACCGGCCAGATCCGCGATGCGCACGCGATCCTCGGCGATGCGCTCGTCTCCGTAGAGAATCAGTACTCGCCCACCGTGCGCGACAGCGAGCCCGAGCTGATCTCCCGCAGTTCCCTCGACGGACCGTCCGGACCGGTTTCTGTGAGCACCGCCTTCCACCGCATCACGGCCGAGCACGGCGCCAGCCCACAGCAGGTCGCCCTGGCCTGGCTGCTGACCCGTTCCCCGGCGATGATCCCGGTCCCGGGAGCCGGCCGCCCGACATCGATCCAGGACTCCGCCAAGGCGGCCGAGCTGAGGCTGAGCGAGGCGGAGCGGGCACAGTTGGACGACGCACTGCCCGGCTGAGCCGACGCACCAGCGCGCCGCGATTCCAGGCTGAAGCGGGGCACATCTCACGATGGGCCCGCACACAGCCGGTTTGACGCTAGCGTGATCGGCGTGACGGCTGAAGACGACGCGACGAACCGCGAAGTGCTGACAGGCGGCATGGCGAACGCAGGTGCAGTCTTCCGTCGAGGTGCTCTGGTGGATCGCCCGGCGCCGCCCACCGGGCGTGCCATCCATGCCCACCTCCGTGCACTGGCACATCACGGCTTCGACGCGGCGCCGACCCCCGTCCGCCTCACTCAGGACGGCCGCGAGCAGCTGACCTTCCTTCCTGGCGACGTTGCGCTGCCGCCGTTCCCACCTTGGGCAATGACCTGGACTGCACTGACGTCGGTGGGCAGCCTGCTGCGGCGCCTTCGCGAGGCCAGTGCGGCCATTCCCCCCGACATCCACGTCGCATGGCCCCGAGACCTTGCTGACCCGGAGGGCGGGACGGTGCTGTGTCACAACGACGTATGCCCGGACAACGTCGTCTTCCGCGACGGCCGTGCCGTCGGCCTGATCGATTTCGACATGGCTGCCCCTGGCCGCCCCCTCTGGGACGTCGCCATGACTGCCCGCTACTGGGTCCCCATGCTCGACCCCGCATCAGCGACCGCCCTGTACCCTGCCGGACTGGATGCCCCTGCGCGACTGCGGATCCTTGCCGACAGCTACGACCTCTCGCTGCGGGAACGCGCCGAACTGCCGGGCGTCATCGAGCAGGCCACGGCAGTATGCCGGGCCTTTGTCGCGCGCCGCGTGGCCGACGGCGACACCATCCATCTCCGGGCACTGGCTGAGCGCGGGGGATGGGAGCGCTGGGACCGTATCCAAGCTTGGCTGGTACGTCACCGCGAGACGTTCACCGCCGCCCTACTGGACTGACCTGCCAAGCCCGGGAGAACGAGCTCACCGCGGCCTGAGCGTCGTCGGCTCTTCGCGGACCCGAGCGTATACGCAGGCGTATACTCCGGGCATGAGCGATGCGATGATCCGGGTTCAGGCCGAGGTGCGGGACCGGTTGGCAGTGATCGCGGAGGCGCGGGGGATGTCGATCCGGTCCCTGGTGCAGGAGTTCGCGGAGTCGACGCTGACGGAGGAGGAGCGTCGGGAGCGGGCCGAGAGGGCGCGCGCCTATCTCGCCGACAACTTCGGAGTCGAGGTGGGGGACGAGGAGAGCGCGGTGATGGGACGCAGGCTCCGGGAGGCGTTCGCCCGGCAGCAGGGTGAGGCCGCGTGATCCTGCACCACCTGGTCCTCGACACGCCCACGCTCGTGGCGCTGTCGGGCAATCGGCAGGTGTCCGCCCTGATCCACCGGGCCTACTTCGAGACGGAGACCCGTTTGTGGGTGCCGACCCTGTCCGTTCTGGAGGCGGAGAACGAACTTCTCGGCATCGCCGAGCACGTCGGACAACTGGACGTGGTGCACACCGTTGACCTCGATTACCCCGCAGTGCTCGCGGTTGCACGGATGAGTCGCGACGGTGTGCCGTCGGGAATCGGCGCGGCCGTCCACGCGGCTCGGCATCTGCCCGAGTGGGGTGCGGACGCGCTGATCGCCACGGTGGCTCCGAAGGCGTACGAGGGGCGCGGTCTTCCGGTGCTGGACCTGAACCGCTGACGCCAGGAACACCACCGCCCGGACACGCGAAGGCGGCGGCCCCGGGGATCAGGGGCCGCCGCCGTCCGTCGGCTACGAAGGCCGCTTCGTAGGTGAACCCCGTCACCTGGGGCGGCTCACCTCGTCCGCCTTCTCGAAGGTGACCGGGGTCTCGAAGGCCGCCCTGCGGGTTGCGCGGCGCAGGGCCTTGAGGACCGGGGTGCCGAGGGTCAGGGTCAGGACGACCGTCATGGCGGCGCGGCCTCCGTCCCAGCCGAGGGATGTGGTCAGGCAGTAGGTGGCGAAGCGGGCGAGGTTGGTGGGGATCGAGGCGTCCGGGTCGAAGGCGATGTTCGAGGCGAGCGTGTTCATGAAGGTCCAGCCCGCGAGGTTCATCACCGTGCCGTAGGCGAAGGCCGCCAGGAAGCCGTACGCCGCCAGCATCAGCAGTTCCGCGCGGCCGCGCAGGCGGTCCGGGCCCGGCAGCAGGCCCGCGCCCATCGTGAACCAGCCCATCGCCAGCATCTGGAACGGCATCCACGGCCCCACCCCGCCCGTGAGCAGCGCCGACGCGAACATCGTGACCGAGCCGAGGACGAAGCCGAAGCCGGGGCCGAGGACCCGGCCGCTGAGGACCATCAGGAAGAACATCGGCTCCAGGCCGGCCGTCCCCGCACCGAGAGGGCGCAGTGCCGCGCCCGCCGCCGCCAGGACGCCGAGCATCGCCACCGCCTTCGGCCCCAGGCCCGACTCCGAGATCGTCGCCGCCACCACGGCCACCAGGAGCACCAGCACGCCCGCGAACAGCCACGGCGCGTCCTGCGCGTGCGCGTTCAGCGAGGCGTCCGGCGGGGCCAGGAAGGGCCAGCCGAAACCCGCCACGCCCACCGCACTGACCAGGACCAGCGCGGCTACCGAACGCGGGCCCAGGCGGACGGCGCGGGCCTGACGGTCGCCGGGAGTGGTACGGCTCTCGGTCATGACAGGGCCTCCTGTACCTGGGCCACCGTCAGCCACTTCCTCGGCGCCAGCACCTTGGCGACCTGCGGGGCGAAGGACGGGGAGGCCACCACCACGTCCGCCGCCGGACCGTCGGCGATCACCTCGCCCTCGGCGAGCAGGACGACCCGGTGGGCCAGTTCGGCGGCCAGTTCCACGTCGTGGGTGGCCAGCACGATCGCGTGGCCCTCGGCGGCCAGGTCGCGCAGGATGCGGGCCAGCCGGGCCTTCGCCGCGTAGTCCAGGCCCCGCGTCGGCTCGTCCAGGAGGAGGAGGGGAGGGCGGGCCGTCAGGACGACGGACAGGGCGAGGGTCAGGCGCTGGCCCTCCGAGAGGTCCCGGGGGTGCGTGTCGTCCGCGATGCCGGGGAGCAGCTCCGTCAGCAGCGCGCGGCAGGTGCCGGCGGGTGCCTGTGCGTCCCGGTCGGCGGCCGCGCACTCGGCGGCGACCGTGTCGGCGTACAGCAGGTCGCGCGGCTCCTGCGGGACCAGGCCGACCCGGCGCACGAGGTCACGGGGGGCCGTGCGGTGCGGTACGGCGTCGCCGGCGCGGACCGAACCGGCGGACGGTTCGACCAGGCCCACGAGCGCGGAGAGGAGGGTCGACTTTCCGGCGCCGTTGCGGCCCATCAGGGCGACCGTCTCGCCGGGGGAGACGGTCAGGTCGACGTGGCGCAGGGCCTGGACGCGGTCGCGGCGGACGGCGAGGGAACGGACCTCGGCGGCGTACGGGGAGGGGGCCGCGGGACTCTCCGGGGGCTTGGCGCGGCGCCGCCAACGGCGGGGGGCGGGCCGGAGCGGCGGGGGTGTGGGCAGCGTGGCCGTCGACGGTGTGTGGTCCGGGATCTCCCGGTCGGCCAGCCGTTCCCGCAGCGGGGCCGCGCGGCGGCGGGCGTCGCGGACCGTCAGCGGCAGCGGGGACCAGTCCGCCAGCCTGCCCAGGCCCACCACCGGCGGGTACACCGGGGACACGGCCATCACGTCCGCCGGGAGGCCGAGGACCGGCGGCGCGCCCGGGGACGGGAGCAGGACGACCTGGTCGGCGTACTGGATGACGCGCTCCAGACGGTGCTCGGCCAGCAGGACCGTCGTACCGAGGTCGTGGACCAGGCGCTGGAGGACGGCCAGGACCTCCTCCGCGGCGGCGGGGTCCAGGGCTGAGGTCGGCTCGTCCAGGACCAGCACCTCGGGGTGCGGGGTGAGGACCGAGCCGATGGCGACCCGCTGCTGCTGGCCGCCGGAGAGCGTCGCGATGGGGCGGGACCGGAGGTCGGTCAGGCCCAGCAGGTCCAGGGTCTCCTCGACGCGGCGGCGCATCACGTCCGGGGCCAGGCCCAGGGACTCCATGCCGTAGGCCAGTTCGTCCTCGACGGTGTCCGTCACGAAGTGGGAGAGCGGGTCCTGGCCGACCGTGCCGACCACGTCGGCGAGTTCGCGCGGCTTGTGGGTGCGGGTGTCGCGGCCGGCCACGGTGACCCGGCCGCTCAGCGTGCCGCCGGTGAAGTGCGGGACGAGGCCGCCGACCGCGCCGAGGACGGTGGACTTGCCGACCCCCGACGGGCCTGCCAGCAGGACGAGTTCGCCCTCCGGGACGTTGAAGTCCACGCTCCGGACCGTGGGTTCGGCGGCACCGTCGTACGTGACCGACACGTTCTCGAAGCGGATCACGACGGCTCCTTCACAGCGGTCTCCACGGTGGTCTTCGCAGCGGTCTCGGGCGCGGGGGTGATGAACGCCGGGAGCAGGCCGACGAGTACGGCCGCCGCGGGCCACAGCGGCAGCGACGGCGCGACCAGCGGGACCACGCCCGGGTGCAGCGCCGCCGGGTCGCGGGCGGCGGCCAGGAACAGCAGCGCGGCGACCGCGACGCCGGACGCGGTGACCAGCCAGGCGCGGGCGCCCCAGCGGTCCGGGCGGTAACGGGTGCGGACCGTCCGGCGACCGCCGAGCCACAGGCCCGCGAGCGCGGCGGCGAGACCGCCGACGAGGACGGGGATGCCGTACGTGCCGCCCGCGGCGGTCAGCAGACCGTACGTCCCCGCGCAGACGCCGAGCAGTCCGCCGAGGGTGAGGGCGGCGGTGGTACGGCGTACGGGGGCCGGCACGTGGGCGGTACGGCCGTAGCCGCGGGCGTCCATCGCGGCGGCGAGCGCGACGGAGCGCTCCAGGGCGCCCTCCAGCACCGGGAGCCCGACCTGGAGCAGACCGCGTACGCCCCGGTCCGGGCGGCCGCGCAGGCGGCGGGCGGCGCGCAGGCGCTGGACGTCGGCGATGAGGTTCGGGGCGAAGGTGAGGGCGACGACGACGGCCACGCCCATCTCGTACAGGGCCCCGGGGAGGGACTTGAGGAGGCGGGAGGGGTTGGCGAGGGCGTTCGCGGCGCCGACGCAGATGAGGAGCGTGGCCAGCTTCATCGCGTCGTACAGCGCGAAGGCGAGGCCCTCGGCGGTGACCCGGCCGCCCAGGCGGATGCCCTGCGCCCAGTCGGGGAGGGGGACTTCGGGGAGCGTGACGAGGGTGTGGGTGCCGGGGATGGGGGAGCCGAGGACCGTGGTGAACAGGAGGCGGATGACGAGGACCGCCAGGGCGAGCTTGACGAAGGCGCCGTAGGAGCGGGACCAGGGGGCGTGCGGGCGGCGGGTGATGACGACGTAGGCGGAGACGGCGATGAGGAGGGCGAGCAGGAGGGGGTTGGTGGTGCGGGTGGCGGCGGTGCCGAGGGCCAGCGCCCAGAGCCACCAGGCGCCGGGGTGCAGGGGTGCGGTGCGCCGGCGGCGGGGGGTGGGGGCGCTGACCGGTGCTTGCCGGGTGCCGCCTCGCTGTGGGACGGGCGCCGCCCCGGCCGTACGACTGCCCCCGGGCTGCGGCTGTGCGGCGCGACTGCCCGCAGCTTCAGCCGGTGGCATTTCTGCGCCGCCTTGCCTGCCAGGCGCCTGCGGCGGCCAGGGCGGCGACGATCGCGATGCCCGCGACGAGGCCGACCGACGGGCCGTCGTCGTCCTGCGTGTTCTTCTGCGTGTTCTTCTGCTCCGGGGCGGCGGAGGCCGTCGAGTCGCCCTTCTGCGACACCTGCTCCCCGCACCCCGTCTTCGGGTAGCCGGCGATCGCGCACAGCAGGGCGTTGGTGTTGTAGCGGAGCGGGCCGGCGACGGCGGCCAGGGCGTCGGCCGTCGTCGCGTCGGGGGAGACCTGGGCGCAGGCCGTGCGCGGGGCCGGCGGGGTCTCGCCGGACGGGGCGTCGGCGGCCGTGCCGAAGTCGAGGACCAGGGCCACCCGCTTGCTGCCGCCCTTCGGCGGGGTTTTCGCGCAGATCGAGTCGAAGTCCGCCGTGCCGCGCGGCTGGGCCGCGTCGCCCGAGTCCTCGCTCACCGCGAAGCGGAAGCCCTGTACGTCGCCGTCGGAGGGGCGGACCAGGGAGGGGCCCTGGGTGGCGTAGACCCAGTGGTCGCCGTCGCGGTCCCAGAAGGACCAGTAGCGGTAACCGGCGGCCTGCGCCTGGCCCGCGCTCCCGACGAGCAGGAACGCGGCCAGGAAGAGGAGGGCGACGCGGCGGGTCACGGCTGCTGCTTCTTGTTGCGGTTGCTGAGCAGGAAACCGATACCGATGCCGAAGACCAGGCAGACGCCGACGAACCACCAGACGCCGAAGGGGGAGTCGTCGTCCTTCTGCTCGTCCTCGGCGCCGTCCGCGGCCTTGTCGCCGGTGGTCGCGGCGTCGCTCGCCGCTGCCCCCTGCGGTGCGGGACCCGTGGCGTTCAGCAGCTCCACCAGGTCCGTGCCGCCGAAGTCGCGCGGGTCGGTGCCCGTGGCGTGGGCGGCGAAGATGAGCTGTGCGTAGGCGGCCGGGCCGCTCTCCTCGGCCCACTTCGCCGCGTTCTTCTTCAGCCAGGCCAGCGGCTTCGCCGCCTTGTCGGCGCCGCCCTGCGCGGCGAGGGCGACGACGGCGTCGGCGGTGTTGCCGTAGTCGGGCTGGTCGGCGGAGCCGCCGAGGGCGGACTTGAGGTGGCCGTCCTTGGCGACGGCGTCGGCGAGGTACGCGGCGGCGTTGGTGGCGGCCTGCTCGCGGGTCGGCTTCTTCGCGTCGGCGCAGGTGGCGGCGTCGGTCTCCTTCTCCGCCTCGGCGACCAGGTCCTTGCCGAGCACGCCGAGGACACCGGCGGCGGTGGCGTCCGCGTTGGCGAGCAGCTTGCCGTCCTTGTCGGGCTGGAAGGCGAAGGCGCCCGCGCCCTTGTCCTCGGCACAGGGCAGGGCGAACGTCAGCAGGGCGTCGTAGGGGGACTTGCCGTCCTTGCCGACCTGCTCCGGGTCGGTCCTGGTGGCGGTCAGCGCGCCGATGACGACGGAGGTGGAGTTGGCGTCGCTGGGGCCGCCGGGGCTGTAGCCCCAGCCGCCGTCCTTGTTCTGCACGGACTTCAGCCAGCCGAGGGCGTCCTCGAGGACGTCGCCGTGTCCGCCGACGGCCCACAGCGCCTGGACGGCGGCGGCCGTGTTGTTGGTGTCGACCATGGTCTTGGCGTCGCAGGCCTTGGCCGGGTCGGCGCGGAAGGGGGCGAAGGCGCCGTTGTCGCACTGCTGGTCCGTGAGCCACTTCACGGCCTTCGAGGACGGGATCACGCCCACCGTGTCCTGCGCGAGCAGGGCCAGGGACTGGCGCCAGACCCCGTCGTACTGGGGGTCGGTGGACCCGTACAGCCCGGACGGCGCGGACGGCGTGGACGCGGAGGCGGACGGCGACGGATCGGCGGCGACCGCGGGCGCGGCGGCGGCGCCGATCACGGCTATGGCGGCCAGAGCCGCGGCGCTGCTGCGACGGCGGACGTTCATGATCGGCGGGTGCCTTTCCCTGTGCGGGGCCGGGCAGCACGGGGCACCCCCGGCGGCTCGGCCCCGTATGCCTCGACGGTGCCCGTGCACCGGCGGGCGCCGGGCACGTGAGCCGGTCACATCCGCGCGGGGCAGTCCGGCTCACCGTCCGGAAGCCTCAAGGGCTCGGCGGGCGGCTCACGGTTGCGGGTCAGCGCCGGAATTGCACCGGCTTCCCCCCGTACGGGTGATGACGACGCCGCCACTTTACCCGTCCGCGGGATCCGGGCCGAGGGGTGGCCGGACGGGAGCGGCGGCCGGGGGCTACGTTCCGGGCATGCGGACGGGGCGACTGATCGGGGCGGGGCGTACGGCCGACGTGTACGAGGCCGACGCGGGGTGGGTGCTGCGGCGCGACCGGGCGGGCATCGGGGACGCCGCGGCCGAGGGCGCGGTGATGGAACACGTACGGGCGCACGGCTATCCGGTGCCCCGGGTGCGTTCCGGCGGGCCTGAGGCACCGCGTACGGACCTGGTCATGGAGCGGCTGTCCGGGCCGACGATGCTGCGGGCGTGCCTGGACGGGGCGCTGACGCCCCAGGACGCGGGCGCCGTGCTCGCCCGGCTGCTGCGGCTGCTGCACCAGGTGCCCGCGTACCGCTCCGCCGACCCGGGCGTACGTGTCCTCCACCTGGACCTGCACCCGGACAACGTGATCCTCACGGCCGACGGGCCCCGGGTCATCGACTGGTCCAACGCCGAGGAGGGCGACCCCGGCCTCGACTGGGGGACGTCGGCGGTGATTCTCGCCCAGGTGGCGGCCGGTGACGGGCCGATGGCCGAGCCCGCCGGGGTCATGCTGGCCGCGCTGCTCGCCGACCCGTCGGCCGCACTCACGCCGGACGGCCTCGCTCAGGCGTTGCGGCGACGGGCGGCCAACCCGACCATGAGCCGCGGTGAGGTGGAGGTGCTGCCCGCCGCCGGGGAGCTGATCCGCTCCCGCCTGGGCTGAACGGCGGGCCTCAGGGGCGCTGGCCGCTTACTCTCCCGGCCCGGTCTCCGTCAGGTCGATCAGTCGGCACACCGTTGCGATGTCCACCCGGACCTGGGCGAGGGACGTGCGGCCGGCGAGCCAGGTGATCAGGGTCGAGAGCCAGGTGTGCTCGATGACCCGGACGGCCGACAGTTGCTCGGGGGTCGGGTTCTCCAGGCCGCCCATCGCGTCCAGGATGATCGCCGTGGTCTGCCGGGAGACCTGGTCGACCTCGGGGGAGACGCTGCGGTCGGCGAAGGTCAGGGCGCGGGCCATCGCCTCGGCCAGCCGCGGTTCGCGCTGCAGCGCGCCGAAGGCCCGCATCAGGGTCTGCGCCACCCGGTCCGCGGCCGTCGCACCGGTGGGCGGGCTCTTGCGCAGGGCGCCGTGCAGCCGCTCCAACTGGTCGTGCATGGTCGCGACCAGCAGATGCACCTTGGACGGGAAGTAGCGGTACAGCGTGCCGAGGGCGACCTGCGAGGACTCCGCGACCTCCCGCATCTGCACCGCTTCGAAGCCGCCCCGGCAGGCCAGCCGGGCGGTCGCGTGCAGGATGCGGCCGCGGCGCTCCCGCTGCCGCTCGGTGAGGGGCGGCGCGGCGGAGTGGCGCGCGAAACCGGAACCGGAAGCGGAACCGGGAGCGGGAGCGAAGGCTTCCGCTCCCGGCTTGTCCACCTTGCTCGTCTTGGTCACCTTCTCGCCCTCACCTCCCCCTCACCCGGCCCGGCGGCGTGTCGCGCCGTGGCGTGAATCACCTGATCCACTCGTCACAGCTTCCCTACCTGCCGGTAGATTCGGAGCCTCTGACGATCAAGTCTGAAACTTGTTCTAGATTAACGTCCCGACGTAGTGTCACGGGAGCGCAGTGAGAAGGGGGCCCAGAGTGACCGCCGAGGCCAGTCAGACGGGTCCCCGTCCGGAGCCCGCCGCCGACGGCTTGCGACCGCTCCGCATCGCACTCCTCACGTACAAGGGAAACCCGTTCTGCGGCGGCCAGGGCGTCTACGTCCGCCACCTCTCGCGTGAACTGGCCCGCCTCGGCCACCGCGTCGAGGTCATCGGCGCCCAGCCCTACCCCGTCCTCGACGAGGAGCCCGTCGAGGAGAGCCTCGTCGGGAACCGGCTGTCCCTCACCGAGCTGCCCAGCCTCGACCTCTACCGCCAGCCCGACCCCTTCCGCACCCCCAAGCGCGACGAGTACCGCGACTGGATCGACGCGCTCGAGGTCGGCACAATGTGGACCGGCGGCTTCCCGGAGCCGCTGACGTTCTCGCTGCGCGCCCGCCGCCATCTGCGCGCCCGCCGCGGCGACTTCGACGTCGTGCACGACAACCAGACGCTGGGGTACGGACTGCTCGGCGACGTCGGCGCGCCGCTCGTCACCACCATCCACCACCCCATCACCGTCGACCGGCAACTCGAACTCGACGCCGCCGACGGCTGGAAGCGCCGGTACTCCGTACGCCGCTGGTACGCCTTCACCCGGATGCAGAAGCGCGTCGCGCGCCGCCTGCCCTCCGTGCTCACCGTCTCCGGCACCTCCCGCCAGGAGATCGTCGACCACCTAGGCGTCCGGGACGACCGCATCCACGTCGTCCACATCGGCGCCGACACCGACCTGTTCTCGCCCGACCCGTCGGTGCCGCGCGTGCCGGGCCGGATCGTGACGACGTCCAGCGCCGACGTGCCGCTCAAGGGCCTCGTCTTCCTCGTCGAGGCACTGGCCAAGGCACGCACCGAGCACCCCAGGGCCCACCTCGTCGTCGTCGGCAAGCGGCCCGCGGAGGGGCCCGTCGCGCAGGCGATCGAGCGGTACGGCCTCGCGGACGCCGTCGAGTTCGTCAAGGGCATCTCGGACGCCGAACTGGTCGGCCTCGTGCGGTCGGCGGAGGTCGCGTGCGTGCCGTCGCTGTACGAGGGGTTCTCGCTGCCCGCCGCCGAGGCCATGGCGACCGGCACGGCGCTGCTCGCCACCACCGGCGGGGCCGTCCCGGAGGTCGCCGGGCCCGACGGGGAGACCTGCCTCGCGGTGCCACCGGGGGACGCGGACGCGCTGGCCGCCGGGCTGAACCGGCTGCTCGGCGACCGCGAACTGCGGGCCAGGCTCGGCGCGGCCGGACGCGAGCGCGTGCTGCGGCACTTCACCTGGGCCCGCGCCGCCGAGGGCACGGTCGCCCGTTACCGGGAGGCCATCGGACCCTCCGCCCCGGCCGCCCCGGCCGACCCGGCCGACCCGGCCGACCCGAGGGTCGTGGCCGCGACCCCGACCCCGACCTCGACCACCAGTGACACCGGCGTCTATCCCGAAAGCAGGGCCACGTGCTGACCGTCGACTTCTCCCGGTTCCCGCTCGCCCCGGGCGACCGCGTCCTGGACCTCGGCTGCGGCGCCGGACGGCACGCCTTCGAGTGCTACCGGCGCGGCGCCCAGGTCGTCGCGCTGGACCAGAACGGCGAGGAGATCCGCGAGGTCGCCAAGTGGTTCGCGGCGATGAAGGAGGCCGGCGAGGCCCCGGCCGGCGCCACCGCCACCGCGATGGAGGGCGACGCGCTGGCCCTGCCCTTCCCGGACGAGTCCTTCGACGTCGTCATCATCTCCGAGGTGATGGAGCACATCCCCGACGACAAGGGCGTCCTCGCCGAGATGGTCCGGGTGCTCAGGCCCGGAGGCCGCATCGCGGTCACGGTCCCGCGCTACGGCCCCGAGAAGGTCTGCTGGACCCTCTCCGACGCCTACCACGAGGTCGAGGGCGGCCACATCCGCATCTACAAGGCCGAACAACTCCTCGCCCGGATCCGCGAGGCGGGCCTCAAGCCGTACGGCACCCACCACGCACACGCGCTGCACTCGCCGTACTGGTGGCTGAAGTGCGCGTTCGGCGTCGACAACGACAAGGCGCTGCCGGTGCGGGCGTACCACAAGCTGCTGGTCTGGGACATCATGAAGAAGCCGCTGGCGACGAGGGCCGCCGAGCAGGCGCTGAACCCACTGATCGGCAAGAGCTTCGTCGCCTACGCGACCAAGCCGCACCTGCCGACGGTGGACGCCGCGTGACAACCTCGCGCACGCCCCGCACGCCCCGTACCGAACACCTCGTCCTGCCCGGAGTGCTCACCGAGGAGCAGGCCGCCGCGACCGTCCGCGGCATCCTCGACGTGCAGCGCGACGACGGTGCGATCCCGTGGTTCCGCGGCCACCACCTCGACCCCTGGGACCACGTCGAGGCGGCGATGGCCCTGGACGCGGCCGACGAGCACGAGGCCGCCGAGCGGGCCTACGAGTGGCTGGCCAGGCACCAGAACCAGGACGGCTCCTGGTACGCCGCCTACGCCGACGGGGACTTCGCCGACGTCACCGACCGCGGCCGGGAGACCAACTTCGTCGCCTACGTCGCCGTCGGCGTCTGGCACCACCACCTCGCCACCGGGGACGACACGTTCCTGGACCGGATGTGGCCCGTCGTCCACGCGGCCGTCGAGTTCGTGCTGCGCCTCCAGCAGCCCGGCGGACAGATCGGCTGGCGCCGCGACGACGACGGCACCGACACCACCGACGCGCTGCTCACCGGCAGCTCCTCCGTCCACCACGCGCTGCGCTGCGCGCTCGCCATCGCGGAGCAGCGCGAAGAGCCGCAGCCCGACTGGGAGCTGGCGGCGGGCACGCTGCGGCACGCCATCCGCCACCACCCGGAGCGGTTCCTGGACAAGGGCCGCTACTCGATGGACTGGTACTACCCGGTGCTGGGCGGCGCGGTGCGGGACACGGAGGCCAAGTCCCGCATCGAGGAGAGCTGGGACCGTTTCGTCGTCCCGGACCTCGGCGTGCGCTGCGTCGTCCCCAACCCGTGGGTGACGGGCGGCGAGTCGGCCGAACTCGCGCTCGCCCTGTGGGCGGTGGGCGAGTCCGACCACGCCCTGGCGATCCTCCAGTCCATCCAGCACCTGCGGGATCCGGACAGCGGCCTGTACTGGACGGGCTACGTCTTCGAGGACGACGCCATCTGGCCGCGCGAACTCACCACCTGGACGGCGGGCTCCCTGCTGCTCGCCGTCGCCGCGCTCGGCGGCCACGAGGCGACCTGCCAGGTCTTCGCGGGCGACCGCCTGCCGATGGGGCTCGACCCGGACTGCTGCGTCTGACCGCCGGTTGCCGGGCCGGGTCCGGTGCTGGATCAGTGCCGGTGGAGGCGGTTGGCGATGGCGTGGCCGATGAAGAGGTAGACGACCGCGGCCAGGCCGTAGCCGGCGACGACCCTGGCCCAGGCCTCGTCAAAGGTGAAGAGGTCGTGCGACCAGCCGGCCAGCCAGTCGGCCGCGTCATGGACGAACCGCACCAGGTCGTTGGCCCGGTTGGCGTCCAACAGGTACATCAGGATCCACAGTCCGAGGATGAAGGCCATGATGTCCGCGATCACCGCGACGGCCGTTCCGGCGGAGTTGGACCCACTGCGAGTTCGAGGGGACATGCCTTCCGTCTGGCCCCGGATGTCTGTTTGAAACCAACGACGACGGCCCCTCGCCCGGAAGTACCGGTGGGCGAGGGGCCGTTGGCGTTGAGAGTTGAGCGTTGAGCGGGTGGGCGGGCGCGTCAGCCGCGCTGGATGCCCGAGGTGTCCTGGAGGACGCCGCGACGGCCGTCCTGCGTCTGGGCGACCAGGTTGGCGCCGCGCTGCTCGACGGCCAGGTACCAGGTGCCCGGCGCCAGCTCGGCGATCGGGGTGGGGGAGCCGTCCTCCGCGAACAGCGGACGCGGCACCGGCACGGCGAACCAGAACGGCGAGAAGTCCCCGGCCGGCTGGGCCTGCGCCTGCTGCGGGGCCTGCGGCTGCGGCGCCTGCGGCTGACCGGGCTGCGGCTGACCGGGCTGACCCGGCTGGCCGCCGAAGGACGGACCCGGCTGACCCGGCTGACCGGGCTGACCCGGCTGGCCGCCGTACGGCTGCTGCTGGGCGCCCGGGTAGCCGTAACCACCCTGGGGCTGGCCGCCGTAGGGCTGCGGCGCGGCCGGACGGGAGGCCGGGAGCAGGGACCCCTTGAGGGCGGGGAGCAGCGGGGTGGCCACGGCCGCGGCGGCCATGATCAGCGTGGCGATCAGGGCGAGGATCAGGCCCAGGCCGGCGCTGATACTGTCCACGCCGCCGTCGTTGTCGAAGGCGCCCGCCGGGTCGAAGATGTTGCCGAGCGCGCACCACGCGGCGAAGACCGTGAACGCGATGCCGAACGGGCCGAGGTCGAGACCCGCGACCTTCTTGGGCTGCGGCAGGGTACGGGCCACGACGATGAGCGCGGCTCCGATGACGCCCGCCAGGACGACACCGAGAACGACCGAGCCACTGCCCCACAGGCTGGGGACTTCGGCGCCGTCCGGGGCACCGTCGATCGAGTAGATGTCGAGGAACGACGCGATCAACAGCAACACCGCTGCTCCGATCACCACGCCGTCGCCTCGAGTGAGGGAGCGGATATTCACTTCAGGTCCTTCGTAGGTCGTCTCGTCGTCGGTAGAGGCGTCGCTGTCACGATGGCGCCGAAAGGTTCCGGTGTGAAGCGCGGGGGTGGCCCCTCATCGTACGGACGACACTATCGTCCGTACCTCGGCGCTGTCCGCAGGGATCGGGGCGCTGATCGCTACCCGCGCAGGAAACTCACAATTCCCTCAGACATTCCCTGCGCCGCCTTCTGCCGCCAACTTCCGCTGGTCAGCAGCGCCGCGTCCTTGCCGTCGCGCATGTTGCCGCACTCGATGAACACCTTGGGAACTGTTGACAGATTGAGACCGCCCAGGTCCGTGCGCGTCACCAGACCGGTGCCGTCGCCGAGGTAGTTGGAGGGCGCGGTGCCCGTGACGCGCACGAAGCTGCCCGCGACGCGCTTGCCCAGCTCGGCGGAGGGGGCGACGATGTCGCGGGTGTCGGCGGCGCCCTCGTGCACCGGCCCCGGCATGATCACGTGGAAGCCGCGGTTGCCGGCCCCCGACCCGTCGGCGTGGATGGAGATCGCGGCGTCGGCGTGGGCCTCGTTGCCGATCCGGGCGCGCTCGTCCACGCAGGGTCCGTAAGAACGGTCGCCGTCCTGCGTCAGCTTCACGGTCGCGCCCTGCTTCTCCAGCAGGGTGCGCAGCCGGTGGGCCACGTCGAGGGTGAACTTCGCCTCGGGCCAGCCCGCGTTGGTGGCGGTGCCGGTCGTGTCGCACGCCTTCCAGTGCGTACCGACGTTCACCTTGCGGTTGATCTCGGTGGCGTGCTGGAAATTGGCCGTGTTGTGTCCCGGGTCGATCACGACGACCTTGCCCTCGAGAGGGCCGGAGGCCGCCGCGGGCGCGGACTTCGAGGCGGACGCCGACGGTTTCGACGGTTTCTCCGACGTCGGGACGGACGACGAACCCGTCGTGGGCTTCTCGCCGTCGTCGCCCGCGGAACCGCCGGAGGACGGCGCCGACGACGTCCGTACGCCGCCCGCGCGGTCGGAGCCGCCCCCGTCCCCGTCGTCCGGGCCGCCGACCGCCGCGTACACCCCCCACCCGAGCAGCGCCCCGGGCACGAGCGCGGCGACCGCCACGGTCAGCGGGCGGCGCAGTGGGGAACGGCGGGGCTGGGAAGGTTCGAAGTCCGGGCCTGTGTACGACACGTCAGCGACTCTAACCGCGCCCTCAGATCCCCGCGCCCGTTCGCCGCAGGACGCGCAGCGAGCCGGTCGCGGAGACCTCGGTGAACGCTCCTGAGGCGAGTGCCCTGAGGTAGACGCGGTACGGGGCCTGGCCGGTGAACTCGTCGGCCGGTTCCGGGAAGACGTCGTGGATCGCCAGGAGGCCGCCGTCGGCCACGTGCGGTGCCCAGCCCTCGTAGTCGGCGTTCGCGTGCTCGTCGGTGTGGCCGCCGTCGACGAAGACGAGGCCGAGCGGGGAGTTCCAGACCGCCGCGACCTGCGGGGAGCGGCCGACCAGGGCCACCACGTGCTCCTCCAGGCCGGCCCGGTGCAGGGTGCGGCGGAAGGTGGGCAGGGTGTCCATGACGCCCAGCTCGGGGTCGACCGTCTCCGGGTCGTGGTAGTCCCAGCCCGGCTGCTGCTCCTCGCTGCCCCGGTGGTGGTCGACGGTGAGCGCGGTCACCCCGGAGCGGCGGGCCGCGTCGGCGAGCAGGACGGTGGAGCGCCCGCAGTACGTGCCGACCTCCAGCAGCGGCAGCCCGAGCCCACCGGCCTCCACGGCGGCGGCGTACAGCGCGCGGCCCTCGTGCGCCGGCATGAACCCCTTCGCGGCCTCGAACGCGGCCAGGGCGTCGGGGGAGGGGGACGGGGAGGGTGCGGGGACGGAGTCGGGGGCCGCGGTCATGGGGGCCTTTCGGAGGTGGTGTGCGGGTGTGCAGGCGCCCCACATGCTGCCGCACCCCCTGCCGCGCGGTGCGACAGGGGGTGCGGGGGACTGGCCGGGGCCGGAGGGTCGGGTGGGGACCTGTCTCAGGCGGCGGCCCCTCACGCGGGGGACCCGTCAGGCGGGGACCGTCTCGCCCGGCAGGGAGAGGTCCAGGTCGACCGGGCGGTCGCCGCCGTGGGTCGCCGAGTGGGCGAGCGGGCCGTGGCCCGCGGCGCGGGCGGCCAGCACGTACGGGCCCTCGGCGGGGACGGCGAGGGTGTAGCTGCCGTCGCCGGTGGACAGGGTCGCGCCCGCCTGGCGTCCGTGCCGGTCGATCAGCGTGACCTTGGCGCGCGCGACGGGGGCGCCGTCGGCGGCCAGCACCCGGCCGCGGAAGCCGTGCGGCGCCTCTCCGGCTCCGGCGAGCGCCTGCTCGGCACGGGCCAGGTTCGCGTCCTCCTCGCTGCTCGCGCGTAGCTGCGTGACGGTGGCCGGGCTGCGGCGGGGGAGGAAGAAGGCCAGCGCCAGGCCGACGGCGACCGCGGCGGCCGCGATCAGGAAGGAGACGCGGAAGCCCTGCATGGTGGGGACGGCGACGCCGCCGACGTCGTTCGCCGTGTTGGCGAGCACCATGCCGATGACGGCGCTCGACACCGACGTACCGATGGACCGCATCAGGGTGTTGAGGCCATTGGCCGCGCCCGTCTCCGAGGCCGGGACCGCACCGATGATCAGCGCGGGCAGCGAGGAGTAGGCGAGGCCGATGCCCGCGCCGATCAGCATCGAGGTGATGATGGTCTGCCAGGCGGCGTTCATCAGGCCGAGGCCGCCGGCGTAGCCGACCCCGATGATCAGCAGGCCGGCGATCAGGGTGGTGCGGGGGCCGTAACGGGCGGACAGACGGGCGTACACCGGCGCGGTGAACATCATCGTCAGGCCCAGCGGGGCCACGCACAGGCCGGCGACGACCATCGACTGACCGAGGCCGTAGCCGGTCTCGGAGGGCAGTTGGAGGAGCTGCGGCAGGACGAGGGAGATGACGTAGAAGGAGACGCCGACCATGATCGAGGCGAGGTTGGTGAGCAGTACCTCGCGGCGGGCCGTGGTGCGCAGGTCGACCAGCGGAGCCTTGACGCGCAGCTCCATCAGGCCCCACAGGAGCAGGACCACGACGGCGGCGGCGAACAGGCCGAGCGTGGTGGGCGACGACCAGCCCCAGTCGCTGCCCTTGGTGATCGGCAGGAGGAAGAGGATCAGACCGGCGGCCAGGCCCAGCGCGCCCGGCAGGTCGAAGGAGCCCTTGGCGCGCAGCGGGGACTCCGGTACGACCAGGAGGGTCAGGACGATGGAGAGGACACCGAGGCCGGCGGCGCCGTAGAACAGGGTGTGCCAGTCGCTGTGCTGCGCGACCAGGGCCGCGCCGGGCAGTGCCAGGCCGCCGCCGACGCCGATCGAGGAACTCATCAGCGCCATCGCCGAGCCGAGCCGCTCACGGGGCAGCATGTCGCGCATCAGGCCGATGCCGAGGGGTATCGCGCCCATCGCGAAGCCCTGGAGCGTACGGCCGACGATCATCGGGAGCAGGGCGTCGGTGAACGCGCTGACCAGCGCGCCGACCACCATCACCGACAGGCTGACGATCAGCATGCGGCGCTTGCCGAACAGGTCGCCGAGCCGGCCCATGATCGGCGTGGCCACGGCTCCGGACAGCAGGGTGGAGGTCATGACCCAGGTGGCGTTGCCGGGGCTGGTCTCCAGAAGTTGCGGCAGGTCTTTGAAGACCGGGACGAGCAGGGTCTGCATCACCGCGACGACGATGCCCGCGAAGGCGAGCACCGGGACGGTGGCCCCGCTCGCTTTCCGGACGGGTTCGTCGGTCGTCGTGTGGGACATGGGGTGGGGCCTCCAGGCCGGAGTCGGCGAATGCGTGGGTGATCGGGGATCAGGGTGATTCGGGGTGATCAGAGTGATCGGGGTGGTCGAGTTGATCGAGGTGTGTGCAGGCTGAACCTCGTGCGCCTGGGCAACTATTCCGTTGCTTCGAGTCCCTAACTAATTCTTGACCTTCTCTTGGGGACGCGCCTACGTGCAGTTCACCGGCCGGCCGCCTGGGCCCCTGGCCCAGGCCCTGGACCCGTCCCTGGTCTAGGCCCCTGGTCCTAGGACGGGTGGAAACGGGACTGGGGACCAAATTCCGATGCAAGGGGCGCCGCCGGGTTGAGACCATGACACCCATGCTCGAAGCCCCCGGTACCTCCACCGCCGCCACATCCGCCCGAATATCCCCGCGCCGCACGCCACCGACCTGGCTGGTCGTGGCGCTGGCCTGCGCCGGACAGTTCCTGGTCGTGCTCGACGTGTCCGTCGTCAACGTCGCCCTGCCCTCGATGCGGGCCGACCTCGGGCTGAGCCCGCAGGGGCTGCAGTGGGTGGTCAACGCCTACGCCATCGCCTTCGCCGGGTTCATGCTGCTCGGCGGGCGGGCCGGCGACCTGTACGGGCGCAAGCGGATGTTCCTGATCGGGCTCGGGCTCTTCACCCTGGCCTCGCTGGGCGGCGGCCTCGCCCAGGAGGGCTGGCAGTTGCTGGCCGCACGTGCCGTGCAGGGGCTGGGCGCGGCGGTCCTGGCGCCGTCGACGCTGACGATCCTGACCGCGGCGGTGCCGGAGGGCGCGGCGCGGGCCCGGGCGATCGCGACCTGGACCGCGGTGGGCGCCGGTGGCGGGGCCGCGGGCGGACTGGTGGGCGGCGCCCTGGTGGACGGGCTGTCCTGGCGCTGGGTGCTGCTGATCAACGTGCCGGTGGGCGCGGTCGTGCTGGCCGGCGCCGCGCTGTGGCTGACCGAGAGCCGGGGAGAGGGGCGGCGGCGCCTCGACCTGCCGGGCGCGCTGCTGGTGACCGTCGGTCTCGCCACGCTCGCCTACGGCATCTCGCAGACCGAGTCGGAGGGCTGGGCGTCGACCGCGACGCTGGTGCCGCTGGCGGCCGGGCTCGCGCTGCTCGCACTGTTCCTCCTCGTCGAGACGCGGACGAAGGCACCGCTGATGCCGCTGGGGCTGCTGCGGCTGCGGGCGGTGGCGTCGGCGAACGTGGCGATGCTGGTGTCCGGCTCGTCGATGTTCTCGATGTGGTTCTTCATGACGCTGTACGCCCAGAACGTCCTGGGCTACTCCCCCTTCGAGGCCGGTCTCGCCCTCGTGCCCAGCTCGCTGGCGGTGATCCTCGGGTCCAAAGCGGCACCGCGGTTCATGCCGGTGATCGGGGCGCGGAACGTGGCCGTACTGGGCACGGTCGTGGCGGCCGTCGGCTTCGGCTGGCAGTCGACGATGACCGCGGACGGCGGCTATCTGACCGCGATCATGATCCCCGGCGTGCTGATGATGCTGGGCGCGGGCATGGCGGCGACCCCGCTGGCGTCGCTGGCCATCTCCGGCGCGGCGCCCGGGGACGCCGGACTGGTCTCCGGGCTGATCAACACCTCCAGGACGATGGGCGGTTCGCTGGGACTCGCGGTGCTGTCGACGGTCGCGGCGTCCCGGGCCGGGGGAGAGAACGCCGGCCCGGTGGCCCTGACGGACGGCTACGCGCTGGTGTTCCGCACGGCCGCCGTCGTCCTGGTCGCCGCCGCGCTGCTGATGCGCGCGTGGCTGCCCCCGGGGAGGCCGAGCGGCGAGGCCGTGGAACGGGGCTAGGACGGGGCTGGAACGGGGCTAGGACTGTCCTGCTCAGAGCCAGCCCTGGTGGTGGGCCTCGCGCAGGGCCTCCGTGCGGTTGCGGGTGGCGGTTTTGCCGATGGCGGCGGAGAGGTAGTTGCGGACCGTGGACTCGGAGAGGTGCAGGGCCGCGGCGATGTCGGCGACGGTCGCGCCGTCCGCCGAGGCCCGCAGGACGTCGCACTCCCGGGCGGTGAGCGGGCTGGGACCCGCACTGAGCGCGGCGGCGGCGAGCGCGGGGTCGACGACCGTCTCGCCGTCCAGCACCCGGCGGATCGCGTCGGCCAGCCCCTCCACGGGGGCGTCCTTCACCAGGAAACCGGCGGCACCCGCCTCCATGGCCCGCCGGAGGTAACCGGGGCGGCCGAACGTGGTCAGGATCAGCACCCGGCAGCCGGGCGCCCGCTCCCGCAACTCGGCGGTGGCGTCCAGGCCGCTCAGGCCCGGCAGTTCGATGTCGAGGAGGGCGATGTCGGGATGGTGCGCGAGCACGGCGCCGACGATCTCGTCCCCGGCCGACACCTGCGCGACCACCTCGAGGTCCTCCTCCATCCCGAGCAGCAGCGCGAGCGCGCCCCGCATCATGCCCTGGTCCTCGGCGAGGAGGACGCGGACGGGGCGGGCGCGGGGCTTCTCGTCGGTCACGGGGCAAGGTTAGGCGCAGGCAAGGGGCAGAGTTGGGCGCGCGGTGCGGGCGCGAGGCAAGGCGCAGGGCAAGACGCGACGCAAGGGGCAAGGCAAGACGCGAGGCAAGGGGCAAGGTCAGGCGCAAGGTCAGGGGGAACGGCGCGACGCGCGGGGACTACGCCGGTGCGCCCACCGGCGCCCCTGCCTCCTCCTCCCCCTCCTCCCGCACCGGCAGCTCCGCCGTCACCGAGAAGCCGCCCCGCGGCTCCACCCCCGCCGTCAGCGAACCGCCCGCCGTGGCGAGGCGTTCCGTGAGGCCGGTCAGGCCGGTGCCCGGGCCCTGGGTGGAGTCGGCGACGCCCGTGCCGTTGTCCGTGACCGTCAGCCGGGCCCGCTCCCCGCTGCCCGACACCGCGATCTCGCACCGGCTCGCCCCGCTGTGCCGTACGACATTGGTGACCGCCTCCCGCACCACCCACCCCAGCAGCGCCTCGGCCTGCGGCGGCAGCGGCGGTCCCGACCGGCGGACCACCGGCTCCACGTCGGCCGCGCTCAGCGCCGAACGGGCCCGGTCCAGTTCGGTCCCCAGACTGCCCTCCCGGTAGCCGGTGACCGCCTCGCGGATCTCGGTCAGCGCCTGGCGGCCGACCGACTCGATGTCCGTGATCTGGGTCAGGGCCGCGTCCAGGTCTCGGTGAGCCAGCCGGCGGGCGGCCTCCGACTTGACCACGATCACCGACAGGGTGTGCCCCAGCAGATCGTGCAGGTCCCGGGAGAACCGCAGCCGCTCCTCCGCCACCGCCCGCGTGGCCAGTTCCTCCCGCGCGGCCCGCAGTTGCCGTACGGCGTCGGACAGGCTCAGGATCGCGGCCGTCACCATCGTCGAAAGGAACGTCCCGTAGGCGATGTTCAGGCCGGTCCAGCCGTCCTTGACACCGGCCACCACACCCGCCACCACCGCCAGCGACCAGCCCCACCGCCCCAGCCACCGGCCACGCAGCGCCGCCCCCGCGGCCAGGCCGAGCAGCGGGAAGAACAGCAGCCAGCTACCGCCGTACGCCAGGGCCAGACCGCAGGTCACCAGCCCCATGGCGGCCAGCGCCAGCCGCGTCGACGGCGCCTCGCGCAACGTCTTGTCGAAGGAGCGGAAGGCGACGTAGATGTACAGCGAGTTGAAGACGAGCAGGCCCGCGCCGCCGATCCAGGGGTTGGAGCTCTGCCCCTGGAAGATGTTCGCCAGGCTCCCCAGGCCCATCAGCAGCCACGGCAGCAGCGTGAAACCGGTGGGCGGCGGACCGACCCGCTCCGGCCCCCCGCCTGCCTCGGACGGCTCGGAGGGATCGAACGGCTCGGACTGCCGCGCCAACTGCCACGCGTCCAGACGGCACGAGATCCTCCGCAGCCGCCCTCGGGTCCCGGTCATGACCGTCGACTCCCTTCCACTTCCACTTCCACTTCCGCTTCCGTGTCTCGTGTCTTGTGTCTTGCGTTCGTCGCTCAGCTTTCAGCCATTTCCCGCGCCACGGCGGTAGGACAGGACGGCGTACGCCCCGAACACCAGCAGCCATGCCGTCAGTACGAGAATCCCACCCGCCGGTGGCGCGTGCCCCGTGGCGACCGAGGTGCCCAGCTCGGCGAAGCGGTTGGTCGGCGTGTACGCCGACACCGCGCGCAGCCACTCCGGGAACAGCGCGAGCGGGAACCACAGTCCGCCGAGCACCGCGAGCCCCAGGTTGGCCACCATGTTCGCCACGCCCGTGGTCTGCCCGGTCAGCCGGTAGCCGTTGCCGAGCCCCAGCAGCGTGAAGGGGACCGACCCCAGCCAGAGCAGCAGCGCCAGCGCCGCCCACTGCCAGGCCGCCAGCCGTACGCCGTTGATCAGACCGCCCGCGGCGAGTACGGCCGTGATCGCGGGCAGCACGGTGACCGAGGCGGTCAGGGCCCGGCCCACGACCACCTGGTGCGAGGGCATCGGCGTCACCCGCAGTTGCCGCAGCCAGCCGATCGCCCGGTCCTCGGCGACCCCGCCGCCGGTGTTCAGCGCCGAGCCGACCGCGCCGTAGGCGGCCATGCCGACCATCGCGCCGGTCTTCCACTCGCCGACGTCGCCGCCCCCGAGGTTGGTGAACAGCAGGTACATGAGCACCGGCATGGCGACGCCCCCGATGACGAAGCCGGGATCGCGCAGCGTACGGCGGGTCTCCAGCCGCAGATAGTCCCTCATCGCACCCTTCACCTCACCCTTCGTCGCGCCCTTCATCGCGGGCTCTCCCCGTCCGTCGTCGCCGTCAGGGCCAGGAACGCGTCGTCCAGGGACGCGGGGGCGACCTCCAGGCCGCGGATCGCGCCGAGTGCCGCGAGGGCGACCACGGTCGCGTCGGAGTCCTCGGTGCGCAGCAGCGCGCGGTCGCCCCGTATCTCCAGCGTGCGCACCCCGGGCAGCAGTGTCAGGTCCCCGGTGGGCCGCCCGGCCAGGTCGAAGGAGACGCGGCTGCCGCCCGCCGCCCGGCGCAGCTCGTCGCCGGTGCCGTCCGCGACGATCCGCCCCCGGTCGACGACCAGGATCCGGTCGGCGTGCGCCTCGGCCTCCTCCAGGTAGTGGGTCGAGAAGAGGACCGTGCTGCCGTGCCGCGCGTAGGCCCGCATCGCCCGCCAGAAGGTGTGCCGGGCCTCCACGTCCAGGGCCGCCGTGGGTTCGTCCAGGACGAGCAGGTCGGGGTGGCCGGCCAGCGCGAGGGCGAACCGCACCCGCTGGGTCTGCCCGCCCGACAGCCGGTCCACGCGCCGCCCGGCCAACTCGGCGATCCCGGCCAGCTCCAGGGCCTGCCCGACCGGCATCGGCGCCGGATAGCGGCCGGCCACGAACGCGACCAGCTCGCCCACGGTGACCCGGGGCACCGCCCGTGCCTCCTGGAGCATCGCCCCGACCCGGCCGTCGCGCACGGCGCGCTCCGGAGGCCCGCCGAACAGCTCCACCGTGCCCGCGTCGGGCGGACACAGGCCGAGCAGCAGCGCGATCGCCGTCGACTTGCCCGCGCCGTTGCGGCCGAGCAGCGCGACCGTCTCGCCGCGCCCGATGCGCAGGTCCACGCCGTCGACGGCGCGGACATCGCCGTAGGCCTTGGCCGCTCCCGCGAAGGAGACGGCGGGGGTGGCGCCCTTTGCGCCCTCGCTGCCCTCGGTGCCCTGTGTTGGTCCCATGCCGGTGACGCTACGGAGCCGGCGGGGGTGGGCGGCAGATGCGGTTGTCCGGAGTTCGGCAGGACAAATGTCACGGGTGGCCGGCGTCCCGCACCGCCTGCGTCCCGTACGGTCGGGCTGTCCGTGATCGTCGTCGTGACGGTGAGGAGCAGGAGGGGCGTGCCCATCGACGCAGCCGGGGTACTCGCCGCCGCGCCCCGGGTCCGTGAGATCGCCTGGGACCACAAGGACGTCCAGCTCTACCACCTCGGCATCGGCGCCGGCCGACCTGCCACCGACCCGCGCGAACTGCGCTACACCCTCGAGTCCCGGCTGCACGTCCTGCCGAGCTTCGCGACCGTGGCCGGCGGTGGCCCCCCGGGCGTGATCCGCGCCCTGTCCGTGCCCGGCGTCGACGTCGACCTCGCGCACGTCCTGCACGGCGGGCAGCGGCTGCGCCTGCACCGGCCCGTTCCGGTGCGCGGCCGGGCGAGCGCGGCCTCGCGCGTCGTCGCCGCGTACGACAAGGGCACGGCGGCCGTCCTCGTCCTGCGCACCGAGGTCACCGACGCGGACGGGCCGCTGTGGACCGACGAGGCCGAGGTCTTCGTACGCGGGGAAGGCGGCTGGGGCGGCGAGCGGGGCCCGTCCGGGCGTCCGGCGCCACCACCCGCCGGGTCACCGGACCACGTCGTCGAACGGGCCGTACGCGAGGACCAGGCACTGCTCTACCGGCTCTCCGGCGACCGGAACCCCCTGCACGCCGACCCGGAGTTCGCCGCCCGCGCCGGCTTCGAGCGGCCCGTCCTGCACGGGCTGTGCACGTACGGCGCCACGCTCAAGGCGGTCGTCGACACGCTGCTGGACGGTGACGTGACCCGGGTGCGCGAGTACCGCACGCGGTTCGCCGGAGTGGTGTACCCGGGGGAGACGCTGCGGGTGCGGATGTGGCGTCCCGCGGGGGCTGCTCGGAGCAGTGAGACCGGGGAGACGGGAGAGAGTGGGGAGACGGGGGAGACCGGGGAGGCGCGGGTGGCCGTGAGCGCCGTCGAACGGGACGACGCGCCCGTCCTCGCCGACACCGTCGTCCGCTACGGATGACAGCGACGGTGACGGTGACACCGACAGTGACGACAACGGCCCCGTCCGCCGGTTGCGACGAACGGGGCCGGAGCCACTTGTGTTTCTGTGCCTTGTCCGGGCCGTCAGGCGGCCGTCTCGGACTCCTCGGCCGGCTTGCGGTGGCGGCCCTGCGGACTCGCCACCACCTCCTGGCTGGAGACCGGCCCGCGGTGCTTGCCGTGGCCGGTGTCGGTCTCGGGAACGTCGGCACCGGCGGCCTGGATCGGCTGGGTCGTGCTGGCGTCGTTCATCGGAAGGAATTCACCCCGTCAACATGATCTTTCCTACAGCCGGGTGAGTCTAACCGGCACACCTCGGGCCGAATCCAGGCGGCCACGCCAACCGGGACTACTTCGTTACAAGCCGTGCCAGCGGGGCCTGTTGCAGCGGTACGGGGCGCGGTGGAGCGGATGTCGAAGCGTCTGCCGTGTCCGGTTCGCCGGACCCGCCCGGAGCTGATTCCTCCGTACCCCCCACATCCCCCACATCCCCCACACCTTCCACAACCTCCGCATCCCACGCATCCGCAGTGCGCTCGTCGTCACCCGCGTCGGGTGCGGCCAGCCGGGCCACCCCGCACGGCAACTGCGGTGTGGAGCACGGCAGACGCAGTTCCCCCTCCGGGGTCCACAGTCCGGCGCCCGTCAACCACCCCTCGGGCGCCGGAAGGTGCCGCACCTGCCGCTCGGCGGGCCGCCACACACCGACCCAACTGCCGAACGCGCCGTCCACCCGCAGCGCCACCGCGCAGCGTTCCGGGGTCAGCACCTGCCCCGGCTGGATCGCGAACGGCGTCACGACGCAGTCCGGCAGCCGCAGGCACTCCGGGAAGCGCACCGGCAGCGTGCTGCCCAGGACCCCCCAGCCGAGCCGTTCGTGCCCCGGCGAGGGGGCGTCCGAGCGGATCAGCACCAGCCCGCTGTCGGGGTCGGCCAGCAGTATCCGGTCGTCACTGTCCGCGGCGATCTGGAGCAGCGGCGACACCTCGCCGCCCCGCTCCAGGTCCACCACGACCGCCTTGGTGCGCCCGCCGGTCTCCCGGTCCACGGCCAGTATCCGGCCCGTACGGTCCAGCCAGGCCCCGCCCGAGCAGCGGCCCGGGATCTCGGCGAGCCGCTCGGGCCCGAAGGCGCCGCCGGCGACCTGCCACAGCACCGTCGAGCGCGGGCCCACCGCGAGGGCGTACGCCCGCTCGCCGTCCGGGGCCGGCGGCAGCAGCCGCAGCCCGGTGGTGTCCGCCGGGCACTCGACCGCGCCGAGGGCCAGCTCGCCGGTGCCGGGTCCGGTCGGGTACAGCAGCGAGAAGACGTGCCGGCCCGCCGTGAGGCGGTGGATCAGGACCCGCCCGTCGCCCATCGGCTGCACCTCGGTGCCGGGCTCCTCGGGCTGGTTGCCCGGCAGCGGCACCGCGTACGGCTCGGGTCCGTCCAGGGTCCAGCGCTCCGGATACCAGGAGTCCCCGTTGTTCCCCCCGCTCTCCCCGCTTCCCCCGCGCCGGGTGAGGCGCGCGGCATAGGCGCCCTCCGCGGTGATGCTGCAGCCCGCCCTCGGGGCCCCGTCGCTCCCGGGGTCCGCCGAAGACTCGATCGCACAGGCCGTCATCGTTCGGTCACCTCCGGCGACGAAGCTAGTTTTCGCACGCACGGGCGGGGGACCTGCGACGGCCCCCATCACACATACGTGTGGCACAGGAACGATTCGCCTGAGGGGAGGGCGGGGTGTGTGCTGTGCCGGACGGGACCGGGGCCACCGCGGTGCACGGCGCACGCCGCCGGTACACACGCCGCCGGTACAACGGCACAGAACCTCCAGGTAGCCTTGCAGGCGTGCCCCGTCTGTCAGAAGTCATCGCCGCGCTGGACAACCTGTGGCCCGCCGAGCGGGCCGAGGCCTGGGACGCGGTCGGCACCGTCGTGGGCGACCCCGACCAGGAGGTCTCCCGGGTCCTGTTCGCCGTGGACCCCGTGCAGGAGATCGCCGACGAGGCGGTGAAGCTGGGCGCCGACCTGCTCGTCACCCACCACCCGCTGTATCTGCGGGGGACGACGACGGTCGCCGCCTCCACCTTCAAGGGCCGCGTGGTGCACACGCTCATCAAGAACGACGTCGCCCTGCACGTCGCCCACACCAACGCCGACTCCGCCGACCCGGGCGTCTCCGACGCGCTGGCCGGCGCCCTCGACCTGCGCGTCGTACGGCCCCTGGTGCCGGACCCGACCGACCCGGACGGGCGTCGGGGCCTCGGCAGGGTGTGCGAGACGGAGCATCCGCTGACCGTCCGCGAGTTGGCCGCCCGCGCCGCCGAGCGGCTCCCCGCCACCGCGCAGGGCATCCGCGTCGCCGGCGACCCGGAGGCGACCGTGCGCACGGTCGCCGTCAGCGGCGGCTCCGGCGACAGCCTCTTCGATCACGTACGGGCGGCCGGCGTCGACGCCTTCCTCACCGCGGACCTGCGCCACCACCCCGTCTCGGAGTTCACCGCGGACCGCGCTCACCGCGCTCACCGCGCCCACCGTCCCCTCGCGCTGCTCGACGCGGCGCACTGGGCCACCGAGTGGCCCTGGTGCGAGCTGGGCGCGGCCCAGCTCGACGAAGTCTCCGACCGTAACGGCTGGGACCTCAGGGTCCACGTCTCCAAGACGGTCACCGACCCCTGGACCGCCCACGCGGCGTCCACCCCGACCTCTAACGCATTGGGAGCCCCCAACTGAAAGCCGCGCCCGCCGACCAGATCCGACTCCTCGACGTGCAGGGCCTCGACACGCGTCTTCAGCAGCTCGAGCACAAGCGCCGGTCCCTGCCCGAGCACGCCGAGATCGAGTCGCTGACCAAGGACCTCACCCAGCTCCGTGACCTGCTCGTGGCCGCGCAGACCGAGGAGAGCGACTGCGCCCGCGAGCAGACCAAGGCCGAGCAGGACGTGGACCAGGTGCGCCGGCGTGCCGGCCGCGACCAGCAGCGCCTGGACTCCGGCGCCGTCACCTCCCCGAAGGACCTGGAGAACCTCCAGCGCGAGATCGCCTCCCTCGCCAAGCGGCAGGGCGACCTCGAGGACGTCGTCCTGGAGGTGATGGAGCGCCGCGAGTCCGCGCAGGAGCGGGTCGCCGAGCTGACCGAGCGGGTCGGCTCCGTCCAGGGGAAGACCGACGACGCCGCCGCGCGCCGCGACGCGGCCGTGGAGGAGCTGGACGCCGAGGCCGCCTCGGTGACCAAGGAGCGCGAGGTCATCGCGGGCTCCGTCCCCGACGACCTGCTGAAGCTCTACGGCAAGCTGCGCGAGCAGCAGGGCGGCGTCGGTGCGGCCAAGCTGTACCAGCGCAGTTGCCAGGGATGCCGCCAGGAGCTGGCGATCACCGAGCTGAGCGAGATCCGTTCGGCGGCGCCCGACACGGTCGTACGCTGCGAGAACTGCCGCCGCATCCTGGTGCGTACGGCCGACTCCGGGCTGTGACCGCTCCCGCGCGGGAGTTCGTCGTCGAGGCCGACGGCGGGTCGCGGGGCAACCCGGGGCCCGCGGGCTACGGAGCGGTGGTCCTGGACCCGGCGACGGGGGAGGCCCTCGTCGAGGCCGCCGAGTACCTCGGGGTCGTCACGAACAACGTGGCCGAGTACCGGGGTCTGCTGGCCGGCCTGCGCGCCGCGAAGGAACTGGACCCGGACGCGGCCGTGCACGTACGGATGGACTCCAAGCTCGTCGTCGAGCAGATGTCAGGCCGCTGGAAGATCAAGCACCCCGACATGAAGCCGCTGGCGGCCGAGGCGGCGCGCGTCTTCCCACCGGGGCGCGTGACGTACGAGTGGATCCCCCGCGCGCACAACAAGCACGCCGACCGCCTGGCCAACGAGGCGATGGACGCGGGGGCGCGCGGCGAGCAGTGGTCGGCGTCGACGTCGACGGCGGAACTGGACACGGGCGGTGCCGCGGGACGCGCCGTCCGGGCCCGCCGTACCGGGGGTGAGCCGAGCGCGGCTCCTGCCGGGACCGGGGCCGGGACCGGGACCGGAGCGGGGTCCGGAGGCGGTACCGGCGTGGAGGCCGCCGCCGGCGATGACCCTGCCGCGGCCGCCCCCGACGCGGGGGCCGTCGACCTGGCCGGCCTCGGTGACCGCGGCGGTGCCGCCGAGGACGAGCGCGTCGCACAGGCGGCCGGGACCGCGCCGCCTGGCACGTGGTCACGCGACACTGACACCGACACCGTCGCTGAGACCTCGACCTCGGCCTCGGCCTCGACCTTGGCCTCGACCTCGGCCGACGCCGACGTGCGGGCCGCGAAGACCGTGGCCTCGCCCGGCTGGGGACCCCCCGACATGGGCGCCCCCGCCACCTTCGTCCTCCTGCGGCACGGCGAGACGCCACTCACCCCCCAGAAGCGGTTCTCCGGGAGCGGCGGCAGCGATCCGTCCCTGTCGTCCGTCGGCCGGGAGCAGGCCGAGAAGGTCGCCGCGAGCCTCGCCCGGCGCGGCACGATCGAGGCGGTCGTCGCCTCGCCCCTGGCCCGTACCCGCGAGACCGCGGGCATCGTCGCAGCGCGCCTCGGTCTGCGGGTGGCGATCGAGGAGGGGCTGCGGGAGACCGACTTCGGCGCGTGGGAGGGGCTCAGCTTCGGCGAGGTGCGCGAGCGGTACCCCGACGACCTGGCCGCCTGGCTGGCCTCCCCGGACGCGGAACCGACCGGCGGCGGCGAGAGCTTCGCGGCCACCGGCGCCCGGATCGCCGCCACCCGGGACAAACTGGTCACGGCCTACGCGGGCCGCACGGTGCTGCTGGTCTCCCACGTGACGCCGATCAAGACGTTCCTGCGACTCGCCCTGGGCGCGCCGCCCGAGTCGCTGTTCCGGATGGAACTGTCGGCGGCGTCGCTGTCGGCGGTGGCGTACTACGCGGACGGCAACGCGAGCGTCCGCCTGTTCAACGAGACGTCCCACCTGCGCTGAGCGCCGCCGCCGCACGGGCCAGGGCCTCCACCCGCCCCCAGTCCCGGTCGGCCACCGCGTCCTTCGGCAGCATCCAACTGCCCCCGACGCAGCCGACGTTGGGCAGCGCCAGATACTCCGGAGCGGAGGCCGGACCGATGCCGCCGGTCGGGCAGAAGCGAGCCTGCGGCAGCGGCGCGGCGAGCGCCTTGAGGTAGGCGGTGCCGCCCGCGGCCTCGGCGGGGAAGAACTTCATCTCCCGCACCCCGCGCTCCAGCAGCGCCACCACCTCCGACGTCGTCGACACCCCCGGCAGGAACGGCACCCCGGACGCCCGCATCGCCTCCAGCAGCACGTCCGTCCACCCCGGGCTGACCAGGAACCGCGCCCCGGCCGCCACGACCTCCCCGACCTGCTCCGCCGTGATGACCGTGCCCGCCCCGACCACCGCGCCCGGCACCTCACCGGCGATTGCCCGGATCGCGTCGAGGACGACCGGCGTCCGCAGCGTCACCTCGATCGCGGGCAGCCCACCGGCGACGAGCGCCCTGGCGAGCGGCACGGCGTCGGCGGGGTCGTCGACGACCACGACGGGCACGACGGGCGCGAGATCCAGCACCGAGGCGGCGGGGGAGGAGGGCAGCGGAGAACTCATGACGTCATCGTGCCGCCGAAACGCACTCTCTGCAATCACCGTTGCAGCAAGTGCAATGGCAGGATCGGCAGGTCAGTGGAGTCAGTGGACCTCGTCCACGAGCACGTCCAGCGCCCACGGCCTCCCCGCCCTCGCGGGCGCCGCCGCCTCCACCTCGTACCCCAGGGCCCGCAGCGCCTCCACCAGCTCCGCCGGCCCCTCGGGGGCGGTCCCGGACGCCAGCAGACTCCGTACGATCCGCCCCTTGGTCGCCTTGTTGAAGTGGCTGACCACCTTCCGGGTCGGCGCGTGCAGCACCCGCACGGTCGCGGTCCGTGAGGCGACCTCGCCCTTCGGTTTCCAGGCCGCCGCGTACGCCGCCGAACGCAGGTCGAGGACCAGCCCGCCCCCGGCCCCGGCCGCAGCCGGCAGCACCTCGGCCATCGGCGCCCGCCAGTGCGCGCCCAGCGCCCCGAGCCCGGGCAGCTTCACGCCCATCGAGCACCGGTAGGAGGGAATCCGGTCGGTCACCCGTACCGCACCCCACAGCCCCGAGAACACCAGCAGCGACCTGGCTGCCCGCCTCTTGGCGGCCGCGTCGAGGGAGGCCAGGTCCAGGGCGTCGTACAGCACACCGGTGTAGATCTCGCCGGCCGGACGCGCTCCCGCCGTCAGCAGCTCCACGTTCTTGGCGACCTCGCCGCGCAGCCCCTCGCTCAGCCCGAGCACCTCGCGCGCCTTCTCCTCGTCACCGGCGCACAGCTCGACCAACTCGCCGAGGACGGCCTCCCGGGCCGCGGTGAGCCCCGGCAGGGACAGCGACCCGGTCTTCAGCGGGGCGCCCCGGCCGGACGCGGCCTTCCCCTCGGACGGCGGCAGCAGGACAAGCACACGTACTCCTTCACTCCGAGCTCCCAGGCTCCAGGGCTCCTGGTCAGGGTACGGCGTACCCCTCCCGCGCCTGCCTGACGGCCCGTACGAGACCGTCGGCGTCGTCGGCGTGACAGCGCACCACGCGGACCTCGCGCCGCCGCCCGAAGAAGGTGACGTGGGTGACGGGCTCGGCGAGCTCGACGGTGACGGAGGTCTGCGCGCCCACGGCGAGATCCAACGCGCCCTCGGCCCGCTCGTGCGTCGCGCGCAGCTCACGCCGGACGGAGGCGATCCGCTCCAGCGGTATCCGTACGTCGACGTGGACGGCCCGGCGGATCCGCAGCGTCCCGGCGGCCGGGTCCAGGACGTGCGGCCGGACCACGGACGCGGCGTGCAGCCCGACCACGACCACGACCGTGTACACGTCCAGGACCAGCACCACGTGGTGCACCGTGGGCCAGTCCCGCAGCAGCACGGACATCATCACGGACTCGACGACACACACGAACGCGAACCCGGACATCATCGCGCCCTGCCCCCGCGCGTACCCGAAGACGGACCCGTCGGCCACCGCCCCGTGGGTCCGCCGGGCCGCCCACAGCCACAGGCTCACCAACAGCCGCAGCTCGTGCCGTACCAGAAGGTGGGGGACCGTGAGGAAGGACGACCGGCCCTTCATGGCCGCAGCTCCCGCGAGACGATCTCCATGGCCCGCCGGATCGCCGCCGCCTGCCCCGGCGCGAAGTCGGCGTACATGGCGCGCAGGATCCCGTGCCCGGAATCGAGTTCGACGCCCTCCGCGGGCAGCAGCTCCGCGGGGATGCAGTCGGCGAGCGCCCGCGCGGCCCCGGCCACGCGGGGATCGTCGGCCCCGGCGTCCGCCAGCTCGTCGAGCAGGGCGTACGCCTGGTGGGCGCGCGCCACCGCCCCCGGTGAGTCGAGGGCGCCGCGCAGCGCCGCCAGCAGCCCCTCCCGCGCCTCCGGCGGCACGGTGCTCTCCATCATCGCCAGCATCTCCCGGTCCCGAAGGGCCATCGGCGAGCCGGACACGTCCCCCATCCCGGCGAACAGCGCGGCCAGCTCCGGCGAGACGGGCCCCTCGGGCGGCAGCCCGCCCTCCGCCTCCAGCAGCGCCCGCAGCCGCGCCCGGCGGTCCCGGATCGCCGCCTCCTGCCTCGCCAGATCCGCGTCCAGCTCCGCCAGCACCTCGGCCAGCTCCTTCCCGGCCTCGTCCGCCAGCACGTCCCGCACCTCGGCAAGACCGAGCCCCAACTCGGTCAGCCGCCTGATCCGGGCCAGTACGACGACGTGCCGCAGGGTGTACGTCCGGTACCCGTTGGCCAGCCGCTCCGGCTCGGGCAGCAGGCCCTGGTGGTGGTAGTGCCGCACGGTCCGCGTGGTGACGCCGACGACGTCGGCGAGTTCTCCGATCCGCATGGCCCCAGTAGAAACGTTGACGTTGCGACAGGGTCAAGCGGCCACGATCGAGGGAAGGTTTTCCACGCTCACGCACCACGTGAGCCGGCTGCCCCAACATGGCGAGTCAAGGAGTCAAGGACGGAAGGGACGGCCGCGCGATGACACATGACCCGATCACGCAGAAGCTGCTCGTGGACTGGTTCGTCGATCTCGAGACTCCCCTGGGTTTCAGGGCGGAACTCGTCGAGGGGGAGTTCGTCCTGACGCCGCCGCCGGACGGAAACCACGAACACCACATCAGCCGGATCGTGGGCCAGGTGTACAGGCGGTCCCGGACCGACATGCAGTTCTCCGGCCACAAAGGCCTGATTTTGAAGAGGGCGAAGGGCCGTCCCCTGGACCACGTGATCCCAGACGGCACGTTCGCCCCCAGCGCGCTTCGGCCGTACCGAGGTGCCGCTCCCTGGATGCCCTGCGAAGGAGTCGCCCTGACGCTGGAAGTGACGTCGCCGACACCGCACACCAACCGCGTGACCAAGCGCCGGTGCTATGCGCGCGGTGGCGTACCCCTCTACCTGCTCGTCGACCGCGAAGCCTCCTCGATCACGCTGTTCAGCACCCCGGAGAAGGACGACTACCGAGAGCACCGCACCAGCCCCTTCGGCAAGCCACTCACCCTCCCCGCCCCCTTCTCCTTCGACCTGGACACCACCGACTTCCTCTGAGCCCGTCCGGAAGCCACCCCCGCGCCCGGTACCATGGTCCACACGGCAGACGAGCCGGGCGGGCGGCCGCGTGGAGTCCCTCACGGGACTTCCCGAGGAACGTCCGGGCTCCACAGGGCAGGGTGATGGCTAACGGCCACCCGGGGTGACCCGCGGGACAGTGCCACAGAAAGCAGACCGCCGGAGGCTTCGGCCCCCGGTAAGGGTGAAACGGTGGTGTAAGAGACCACCAGTGCCCAGGGCGACCTGGGCAGCTAGGTAAACCCCACCCGGAGCAAGGTCAAGAAGGAAGCGCCTCGGTGCTTCTGCGCGGACGTTCGAGGGCTGCCCGCCCGAGTCCGCGGGTAGACCGCTGGAGGCCGGTGGCAACGCCGGTCCTAGATGGATGGCCGTCGCCGGCGGGACCGCGAGGCCCCGCCGGAACAGAACCCGGCGTACAGCCCGACTCGTCTGCCTTTATCGTGTTTTGGCGGATTATGGTCACTTTGAATGCCTCTAGTGCTGTGACCGCATAGGTTCACCGGGTTGGACGGCCAGGGTTGCTGGTGAGGGCGGTCGGCCGCGGCGCAGGCCGCTGACGCCTCCAACGCCGCGTGGGTGACAATGACGCTGTGGAGCCAACCAGTCGGATCATCGTTGCTTTGGATTATGACAACCGCCGAGCGGCTGACGAAGTCGTCGACCTGCTTGGTGAGGAGTGTCGTTTTTACAAGGTCGGGATGGAGCTGCTCACGGCGGCCGGGCCGGACCTGATCGAGCACCTCGTTGCCAAGGGCAAGGAGGTCTTCCTGGACCTGAAGCTCTTCGAGATCCCGAACTCTGTGGCCGGGGCGGTCCGCGCCGCTGGCGCTCTGGGTGTCTCGATGGTGACCGTCCACAGTATGGGCGGCACCGGCACCATGTCCGCCGCGGTCGCCGCGGCCCGCGACTTTCCACGCCTTCGCGTGCTGGCTCTGACCGTCGTCACCAGCATGACGAGCTCCGATCTCGCTGACATCGGCGTCACCGGCTCAACCGCGACCGAGGAGCAGGTGTTGCGGCTGGCCCGGCTGGCGCAAGGCGCTGGTTGCCATGGTGTGATCGCATCGCCGCAGGAAGCCGGGCCACTGCGGGGTGTGCTGGGAGCCGGCACCCTGATCGTCACGCCGGGAGTCGCGCTTCCTGGTGAGTCCTCAGGTGAGCACGCCCGGCCCGGCACCCCGCGTGCTGCCGTTGCCGCTGGTGCGTCACATGTCGTCGTGGGCCGGACGGTCACCCGTGCTGCGGACCCGGCGGCCGCATTCCGGCTCGTCCGCGCCAACCTGGAGCTGTGAGCGGAAACGATCACCGGACCAGATGGTCAGGCCGCTGCCGATGATGGCGGTCGACCGCCCCAGCGGATGCCCTTCTCACTGCGAATGCGGGCGCGTTCTTTGCGTTGGGCGGCCAGAACGTCGGGATGGCGGGCGTTGGCGTTGCGCCAGCGTAGATAGGCGTGCAGTGCGCGGATCTGGACGGTGTGGTTCGGGTGGTTCGAGTTCGCCAGGGTGAACTGCCGCAGCGGTCCGAAGTGCGCCTCGATCGGATTCGGCCCAGGAGGCGTTCGTCGGGGTGAAGCACAGCTCGGTCTTGTTCTTCCGCGCCCATTTGCGGATCTTGCTGCCCTTGTGTGCCGAGAGGTTGTCCAGGATCACGTAGATCGGGGCGCCGTCGGGGCGTGCTGCCCGGATGGATTTGAGCGCGGCCAGAGACTGGGCGGCACCTTTGTGGCGGCGGTTGACGCCCCACAGGGTGTCGTCGCCGACCGAATAGCAGCCGTGGAAATAGGTGACCCCGTGGGTGCGGTGGTAGGTCGCCGGGACCCGGTCGGGCCGGCCCGCCTTCGCCCAGCAGGACCCGCCTGTGGGGCGGATGCCGAGCGGTCCGAACTCATCGAAGGCGAAGACCCGGTCGGGGAAGTGGTCCAGGACGTGCTCGATCCGGTCGAGCTTTGCATCGCGGTCTGGGTCGGTGGACTCCTTCCAGGTCTTGGTGCGCTGGAAGGTGATCCCGCGGCGGGCGAGAAGGCAGCGCAGGGCCTCGCGTCCGATGCGGATCAGTCGGCCGTGGATGCGTCGCAGGTAGGCGGCGAGTTTGCGGATCGACCAGCGGGTGAAGGGCTGGCCGAGCTTGGTCGGGCGGGTGGTGGCCGTCTGGATGACGAAGTCCTCGTCATCAGTGCTGAGCTGGCGGGGACGGCCTCCCGCCCACTGAGGGTCCAGGCAGGCCAGTCCGATCTCGTTGAACCGGTGGATCACATCGCGGACTGTGTCCTCGTCAGCCTGCACCAGCTGTGCAATCACCGGTACTCGGTTGCCGCTGGCTGAGGCCAGCAGCATCATCGCGCGCCGGTAGCGCACCGTACTGGTACTGCCCCGGCGCACGATCCGCTGTAACTGCTGGCCTTCCAGATCTGTCAATCTCCGGACGCTGACCGGCTCCGCCACCACGCCTCCCCGCACCTTGGATGTCCGCCCACATCCAACCGGTCCGGACCGTGCCACCGCCAACTCGGTAAACCTATGCGGTCAGAGCACTAGGCGCCTCTGCTTGGCTGAAACTGGGTGGTTTGCAGTCGAGGTGACCGTGGACATTTCAGACGTGTACTTCTGTTCGGCTCGCCTGCGGCGAAGGCGCGGTCGCGGAGCTCGGCGGTGATTCTCGGGACGCCGTAAGTGCCGTCCGACTCGCGGTGCACGGCCCGTATCCGGGTGACGAAGCGGTCGTCGGCCGCCTGCCGGGAGCCTCGGTCCGCGGCGGTGCGACGCCAAGTAGTAGCGAGATGTCCGTTCTCAGATCCTCGGGATCCAGCGTCTCGTGTGTCCAACAACAGGGGGCAAGGCCCTTCGCCGAGTGAACCGGCCGAACATCGTCCGCGGCTGCTTCGGCGGCCCGCAGGTCCGCTACATCCTGGACGAGAACCCCATGAGTTTCTGATCAACAAGTGATCGTCCTCTGCGGCAATGATCAACTCTGAAGAATCAAGCCCAATGGGACGATCCGCTCACCCACGCGATCAGCGCCTTCGGCCAAGTGGTGACCTTCTGGTCCTGGTCACGAGCCGACGGCCGACGAAGTGAACTGAAACTCGCGCCGTCACGTTGTACTGGCCAAGCGGTGCAGACAGCCAGTGGAGGTTGTCCGGCACTGTCGCAGGCTCAATGGGATGACGCCATCGTGGCAACAGCATGCCGACCACTGGGTCGGCCGCGATTGCCTTCTGAATCTACGCGACTCATCAAATGCGAGTGTTAGCGTGCATAAACCGCAAGAATCGCACTCTAAATCACCGCAGGGTAAGGGTATTCAATCTGCCTCCATGCAACCTCAAAGGATTGCACGTTCGGCTCCAGAAGAAACTGTACTCAAGCGCCTACTGTTATTGCAGAACAAGGCAGGAAACACTGCAGTCGCTCGCCTCGTGGCGCCTCGCCGACGTGACGGTGGGGGGGCATAGAGGATTGTGGTCATGTCGGATTCGAATCACTGAAGTGATATCCACAGTTTTTCTGTACTCAAGGGAAGGACCAAGCTCCGTGAAGAGAATTCAGCACGACCGATCCCCTGCTACTCATACTGTGTTGAGCGGCGTGCCGATCGAGGCTCATTCGCCGAACCTCACCGCAGACTGGGTCCAGCACATACAGCGGCTGGCGTCGAGGCCCGACCGTGAAGTTACCTCGGACGCTACTCGGGCAGAAGTGCAACGGGCCGCGGTTGACCGGGTGACCAGGAAACCTGGAGGGGCCATGGAACCGGGCCTGCGCGCTGAAATGGAGCACCGATTCGGCGGAGTCGACTTCAGCCCGGTCCGCTGGCACGACGACCACGATGCACGCGCAGCCACTAGTGCGCTTGATGCAGCGGCTTTCACGACCGGTCCTCACATTGCCGTGAGCGGTCAGGTGAGTAAGTCCGTTGTTGCTCACGAGTTGAGTCATTGGCTGACCGGTCGACAAGGAGGCGCCGTTCCGGCGACGGATAACGGAGCGGGCCTCGCAGTGTCTCATCCGGACGACCCCGGTGAGCGGCACGCCGAGGCAAAAGCGGCAGAAGTCATGGGGAAAACCTATTCGGTGCAGCGCGCTGTTGACAGTGCCCGAGCTGACGACGTTCGTACGGCGACGCCTGGGAATGGCGATGGCTGCGGGAACGAAGCACACTGCGGCGGAGCCGCCACAGTGCAGCGCTACAGCATCATCAAGCCGACGGCGAGGGCCTACCCTCGGAAGAGTGAGAACACGGATGACTTCTTTGTCAGTAACGAAAAGAATGCGGAAGGTAGTTGGTTCGACGAGCGTTCCAAGTATGGACCGCCCGTTCCGCATCTTGTTTATGACGGGGAGTTGGATCTCGCGGTGTCCGATGGGTTTGATTTGGCTGTACCGTACGGAGTTCAAGCGAAGAATTTCTTTGCGACCAAGGATAAGATTAAGGAATCCAACGAAAGGCTTGCGGGCCGGAATGGAGGTAAAGGTCTTTCCTTGTCCAGAACGGGAAGGTATTTGGAGTTTACATCTGAAGGCGGCGGCTCAAATGTAAAGTTGTACGAGGTTCAGCCCAAACATCGTAAGCAAAGGAACGAGGAGGTGAAAGAGGGGCTTGACGTCAAGACGCCGCAGCGCTGCAACGAGATGCTCGGCTTCGTGACAGGCCACAGGAATCTTGAACACGAGGCGTATCCGAAATACTGGGGAGCGATTGAGGAATTTCTCGAGAATATGGAGACGACGCGCTACAAGGGCTGGTATGAGAGTGCTTGGAAGAGTGGGGACAAGGATGAATACAACAGGGTGACTTTTGCCCTGAGTGGTAGATTTCAGGATCATGTCGAGCGGGACCCGGAGAGGTCGGAGGATGTTCTTGCGCGATTGCGTATAAATGAGTTCGCGTCGACTCCTCATGTCGGCGATGGGATGGTCACCATGGCTCAGCCGGACGAGGATCAGGATCTTTTGCGTCAGCAGGGTGAGGGGCGTGCAACTTTCCATTATGGCGGCGTCGTAGCTAAGAGCGGAAAAGATTTCATCACGATGGAAAACTATTCCCGCGAACAGCATGATGACAGTCTGTCGACTCTTAGCGGAAAAGATCCTCTGTGGTTCTTTGCGATGTACGGTGCCGGCATCGGCGGTACGTGGCACGAAGCATGGACGGCAGACCGCTCCAGGTTCCTCGGGGCCACAGTCACGGTCAGGCTGCGAGGCTGATTGGTTCCTGGAGCGTCGTGCGCTGCCCGGCCGAAGGTGCGGTGGGACCTCTTCCAGCCGCTCGCGGCTCCGCGGCGACAGCCCTGACGGCAGGACGGTCGCGGGCGCTCCGGCACCGGCACCGGCACGGGCAGGGACGGTCGCGGGCGCCTGGTCTCGGGCCGCTTGTAACGTTCGGCGTGCGAGCCGCACTGAGGGGCATGGACTACGACGATCTCTTCGTGTTGCCGCTCGCCGGCCACCTGGCCGGAACGGACGACATACCGGGTAGGGCATCGCCGGGGCTGCGTACCTCGAACCAGCATGGACGTGCCGGCGACCGCCTTCCGAAGATGTCGCCCCGGCAGAGTTCCGCGGCCGGCGGTCCGCTCACTGCCGAAGGTCCGGCGATCACGCCGGGGAACGCCTCTCACGCTTCCGCGCAGGCACCCGACGAAGAGGGCCTGTGTTTCGCGCTGCTGGGACCGGTCAGGGCGTGGCACGGTGAACGCGAGCTGGATCTGGGGCCGCCGCAGCAACAGGTTGTACTGGCAGCGTTGTTGCTGCGCCGCGGACGTCCTGCCTCGGCCGCCGACCTGATCGACGCCGTGTGGGGCGACAGCCCTCCACCGGCGGCCGTGTCCATGCTGCGCACCTACGCGTCCCACCTGCGCAAGGTCTTGGAACCCGTCCGTGCGGCCGGTGAGCCGCCGAAGGTGATCGTCACAGCCGCGGACGGATATCGGATCAGCGTCCCTGAACGCGCGATGGACCTGGACCTGTTCGAGCAGCGGGTCGCCAAGGCGCGGAAGCTGCGCGGCGAGGGCAGGCTCTCCGCCGCCTCGGAGCTGCTGCACACCGCGCTCGACGTGTGGGAGGGGACGCCGCTGGCCGGCCTCCCGGGGCCCCTGGCCCAGGACGAGCGTTCCCGTCTGGCCGAGGTGCGGCTGAGCGTCCTGGAGGCTTTCCTCGACGCGGAGGTCGAGCTGGGGCGCCACAGCGAGTCGATCGCCGAACTCACCGCGCTTCTGAGCAAGCACCCCCTGCGGGAGCGGCTGTGTCGGCTCCTCATGCTGGCGCTGTACCGCTCGGATCGGCAGGCCGATGCTCTGGCGGCCTACCGCAGGACGCGGAGCACCCTGGTGACCGAGCTGGGTATCGAACCCGGCGCATCGCTCAGGGACCTGCACGACCGCATGCTGGCGGCCGACCCCTCCCTGGCCCCGGCCGGGCGGCCGGGGGAGGGCACTGCTCAGGAAGCGTCTTCGTCGCCCGCGTCCGGCGTCCGGCCCGCGCAACTCCCCGCCGACCTGGCCAGTTTCACTGGACACGTGGAGGACCTGGCCCGGGCCGACGCCATGTTGACGAGCGATGGCAAGCCCTCAGCGGCGGTCGTGGTTGGTGTCTTCAGCGGCATGGCAGGGGTGGGCAAGACCACCCTGGCGGTGCACTGGGCCCACCGGGTCGCTCACCGCTACCCCGACGGACAGCTCTTCCTCGACCTACGCGGTTTCGACTCGGCCGCCGCCGCCATGTCACCGGTGGAGGCCGTCCGTGTCTTCCTCGAAGCCCTCGAGGTCCCCGCCCGACGCATTCCCGCCTCCCCGGACGCCCGGATCGCGCTCTACCGCACCCTGCTCACGGACCGCCGGATGCTCATCCTGCTCGACAACGCCCGCAACAGTGAACAGGTCCGGCCCCTGCTGCCCGGCTCTCCGGGATGCCTCGTCGTCGTCACCAGCCGTACCCAGCTCATCGGCCTGGTGGCCAGTGCGGGGGCGCATCCGGTGACGGTGAACCCCCTGACGCCTGCTGAGGCACACGGCCTACTGACCCGGCGCCTGGGCGCCGAGCCGCCGATGGCGGAACCGCGGGCGACCGACGAGATCATCACGCGCTGTGGCCGGCTGCCTCTGGCTCTCGCTCTGGTCGCCGCTCGTGCCGCGACCCGCCCCGGGCATCCGCTCAGCGCCGTCGCCAGGCATCTGAGCGACAGCCGGGGCAGCCTCGACGCCTTCACCGCATGCGATCCCGCCACGGACCTGCGCGCCGTCTTCTCCCCGTCCTACGACCACGTGTCCCGTCCCGCCGCCCGACTGTTCCACCTGCTCGGTCTGGTCCCCGGCCCGGACATCTCCGTCCACGCCGCGGCCGCCCTCGCAGGGCTCCCGCTGCGTGATATTTGCGCTCTGCTCACCGAACTTGTCCGCTCCCACCTGCTCGTAGAGGAGTCGCCGGACCGCTACACCGTGCACGAACTGCTCCGTGTCCACGCCGCTGAACGCGTCGTCACGGAGGAACCGCGGCAGGAACGCGACGGGGCCCTGGAACGGCTTCTGTACTGGTACCTGCACACCGCCGACGCCGCTTGCCCCGACTTCGCCGAACGCGGGCACCGGGCTCCCCCCGGGCCACCACCCCCCGGTTGCCATCCCCTGACGTTCGCCACGCAGGACCACGCCCTGCGGTGGTGCGAGGAGGAACGCCCCAACCTCGTCGCAGCGGTGCACCGGGCGGCCATCACGCCCCGGCCGGGCACGGTCCGGTGACCCGCCGCCGCGCTGTGCGGCCGCTCTCCGTCCGGGCAGCCGTCGGCACGACCGGCTCAGCACCGGCGAGGAGTGCCCGGCCCGTGATGTCCCGGCACTCCGCTGACACACCGGCCGAGTCCCGCGCCCAGCCCGCGCATCTGCCGCCGGGTTGGAGGTTCGTGGGGTCGGCATGTGCCCGAGCAGGGCCGGTAGTCGCGGGACGGACAGCCCATCCGCAGCCTTGTTGGGCATGGTCGGCTCCGGAGGGGCCGGCTCCGGCTGGGTCGCGGGGTCTGCGCGGGTGCCATGCGGGGGCCGAGGTCGGCTGGGCGAACCGGCCGGTTCGTCTTGCCGGACGCCAAGCGCCTTACGCAGGGCCCGCAGCGCGTGGTGCGCGCGGGACTTCGCGGTACCCGGTGGGATGCCGAGCACGGCGGCCACTTCACGTGTTGACCCGCCGCAGTAGTACGACTCGTACAGCACCTCCCGGTGCTTGTACGACAGGGACTGGAACGCGTCCTTGAGGGACATCCCGTCGAGCAGCCGGTCGATGTCGTCGAAGTGTGCCGGTACATCGTCGAGCCACGAGGCGGCGTCCACCTCCCGGGGCCGGCCCGCGCGCCGCCGGTAGTCGTCCACGACGAGATTGTGGGCCACTCGGAACAACCACGGCCGCAGTGACGCCCCGTCGTCCAGTTCCTGTGTCCGCCAGCAGCGCAGCAGGGCCTCCTGCACCACGTCCTCGGCCTTGTGCCGGTCGCCCTCCAGCAGCCTCACCACATAGGCATGCAGTGGCCCCGCCACGTCGTCGTACAGCGTGCGCATCGCCCGTTCGCGGTCGCTGACAGCTTCCCTCGAACCCATCACATTCCTGCTCAAGGGCACGTGCGCTCCATCGTTGTGCGGCCGCATGGCGGCAGTCGTCGGTCAGGGGGCCGCAGACGGCGGCCCGGGTGCGTCGGCAAGTCTCGCGCCGGGCGCTCCACATCGCCTTGACGATCGCTTTGCGGCGTCGGCGCCACCGAACAGCGTCTCGGCTCGAGGCCCCGCCCCGTCGGAAAAGAATCCGTCCGATCCCCGAGCCGCTTGTAACGTTCGGCGCCCGGGCTGCACTGAGGGGTATGCGTTATGACGACCTGCGTGCGTTGTACCTCAACTGCACGCTGAAGAAGAGTCCCGAGCTGAGCCACACCCAGGGTTTGATCGACCTGAGTTCTCGCATCATGGAGAAACAGGGCGTCCAGGTGGAGCAGGTGCGACCGGTCGACCTCGAGATCGCCACGGGCGTGTGGCCGGACATGACCGAGCACGGCTGGGAGCGTGATGCGTGGCCCGCCCTCTACGAGCAGGTGATGGCCGCCGACATCCTCGTCATCGGCGGGCCGATCTGGCTGGGTGACAACAGTTCCGTCGCCAAGCTGGTCATCGAGCGGCTTTACGCCTGTTCGGGCCTGCTCAACGACGTCGGCCAGTACGCCTACTACGGGCGGGTCGGCGGCTGCCTGATCACCGGCAACGAGGACGGCGCCAAGCACTGCGCCATGAACGTCCTCTACAGCCTGCAGCATCTCGGGTACGTGATCCCGCCGCAGGCGGACGCGGGCTGGATCGGAGAGGCCGGGCCCGGTCCGTCCTACCTCGACCCGGGCTCCAGCGGTCCCGCCAACGACTTCACCAACAGGAACACCACGTTCATGACCTGGAACCTGCTGCACATGGCCCGCCTGCTCAAGGACGCCGGTGGTGTTCCGGCACACGGCAACCAGCGCTCGCAGTGGGACGCGGGATGCCGGTTCGACTTCGAGAACCCCGAGTACCGCTGAACCCCCTGGTACCGCTCCATTCCGTCCCAGTACATCCAACCCAACGACGAGAGGCACGACATGACTGTCGGATCCGTGGAAACTGTCCCCACCTGCGCCTACCCGGGCTGCGACATGCCTGCAGAGTCGCCCGCTCCCGGCGCGCAGGGCCCGGCGCCCCACTTCTGTCCGGACCCCGAGCACAACTCGCTCGGCGCGTTCCGCAAGATCCGCGCCAAGCGGCAGCAGCGCAAGGAGGACAAGCGCGTGGCGTCCGAGGCCAAGAAGGCCGCGAAGAAGGCGACGAAGGAGGGCAGGACGACGGCCGTCGGACAGCAGCCCTGGCCCGCCGTCGCCGCGGAGACGCCCGCCGCCGGCACGGAGGCGCGGCCCGCGGCGTCCGAGCAGCAGGCCGCAGCCTCACAGGACGTGGACGGCGAGATGGCCGCGTTGATGGCCATGACGACGGCCGAGGGTGACCGCGCCACTCAGTCACGCGACGCACTCGTCGCACTCATAGAGCGGCTCGTCGCCGAACTGCCGAACTACATCGAGGAGTTGGCAGTCATCACGGACTCCGCGGCGGCCGAGGCACGGATCGAGACGGTAACCCGAGCCTGCGCACAGCGCATCCTGGCCGCCGAGGGACGAGCCGCGCTCGCCGAGGAGGCCGGCGACATGGCCGTCGCCGGGCTCGACGCCGCGCAGGAGAAGTTCACCGAGGAGACCGCCGCGATCCGCGAGGAGACGGCCCGCCAGGTGGCCGACGCCGAGTTCGTCCGGGCCGAGCTGGAGCGCTACCGCGAGCGCGTGAGCATGCTCGAGGTCCGCCTCGACGCCGTCCGCGACGAGGCCGACGAACTGCGCCGCGAGAGGGCCGCACGCCCCACCACTGACCGGGAACAGCCGCGCCCCGCTGGGCGATAGCGCGAACCGACCGCCGTCCGGCGGGCCCGTGCTCGGCGCCCGCCGGACGGCGGGCCTGCGAGAAGACCCCACAGAGATGGAAAGACTCATGGACCGAACCAGGCGTCCGATCCTCTGGACCACCGTCGCCGCTGTCGTCGTCCTGGCGGCGGTCGGGCTGTACCTCTTCCAGCCCTGGCGGCTGTTCACGACGAACCGTGTCGACGAGGCAGCCCCCGTCGCCACCGACCAGCAGCGGGTGGCGACCAAGCCCTTGTCGACAGGCAGCTTCATCTCCCACGAACACGAGACCAGCGGCTCGGTGGAAGTCCAGCCACTCGCGGGCGGAAAGGCCAACCTGCGCCTGACCGATCTGCGGACCTCCGACGGCCCGGCCCTGCACGTCTGGCTCAGCGACCAGCCGGTCGAGCAGAGCGGCGGCGGCAACCTCGACGACGGCGCCCACGTCGACCTCGGCGATCTCAAGGGCAACGAGGGCAACCAGAACTACGCGATCCCGGCGGGTACCGACCTGGGCAGGTTCTCCACGGTGACGATCTGGTGCGAGCGCTTCAGCGTGTCCTTCGGCGCGGCCGAGCTGGAGCAGAGCGCCTGACGCGCTCGGCCCACGGCGCAGCGTGGAGCAGGTGGCAGGACCACCTGCTCCACGGCCGTCTCCGACGCGGTCCGCGTTCTACGAGCTCGGACCGACCGGACTGTATGGTCATTTGTAACGTTCCGGACGTGTTGGTCACCGAGGAGATCAGGCAGGTGCCATGAACTGTAACGAGTTCGTCGATGCGGTCACCGCCTTCCTCGACGGTGCCATGGGGGAAGCGACCGAGCTGCCCTTCCTCACACACCTCACGACGTGCGGCGACTGCGAGACCTGTTTCGACCAGTTCCAGCAGACCATCACGATCCTGGGTGAGCTGTCCGACAAGCACCTGTCCACGCCGGCGCGCGCCCAACTGCTGGGAGACTTCGCTGCGTTGCGACGACACTGACGACCCCGCCACAGTCACCCGCGCCTGCCTGGCACAGGTCTTACCGTGCCATGACCGAACACGTCAGCGTGCACTTTCACTCACCGGGCTGACCTAGGCTGGCACCCCAATCGGCGGTCGGCAAGGGAGAGGTCAATGGCGGGCGTACGCGAACTGCCGCCGGACGAGGTCCTGGTCCAGCGACTGCGCAGCGGTGACGAGGAGGCGTTCGCCCTGGTCCTGGACGCCTGGTCGGGCGGCCTGCTCCGGCTGGCTTCGTCCTTCGTCTCGACCAAGGCATCGGCGGAGGAGGCCGTCCAGGACACGTGGCTGGCGGTCATCAAGGGGATCGGCGACTTCGAAGGCCGTTCGTCCTTGAAGACTTGGGTGTACCGGATCCTCGTCCGCACGGCCAAGACGCGCGGTACGAAGGAGAGCAGGACGGTTCCCTTCACCAGTCTGCTGCCGGAGGAGGCGGAGGCGACGGTGGACGCCTCACGTTTCCGGGCCCCCGGCGAGCGTTACGCCGGACACTGGGCCGTCGGCCAGGAACCGCGACCGTGGCACATACCCGAGGACCACGTGCTGCGCGGCGAGGTTCGCGAGGTGATAGCCGAGGCGCTCGACGCCCTCCCGCCCCGCCTGCGCGCGGTACTCACCCTCCGGGACGTCGAAGGGTACGGCTCGCAGGAGGTGTGCTCCCTGTTGGAGATATCGCCGGGCAACCAACGCGTCCTCCTCCACCGAGCCAGGGCGATGCTGCGCGGTAAGCTGGAGGCTTATGCGTCGAGTCCTTCTGATGCCCACGTGGGAGGGGACGAACGTGGACTGCGTTGACTTCGTGGAGTTGGTGACCGACTTCCTGGAAGGCGCCATGCCCCAGGACGACGAGCGGCGGTTCATTGAGCACCTGGCGGTATGCCCGGGCTGCGAGCGCTACCTGGACCAGTACCGCCAGACGATCGCCACGACGGGTGAGCTGACCCCGGACCACATCTCGCCGGACGCCAGACGTCATCTGCTTACCGCTTTCAGGGACTGGCAGCGACAATGATCCCTGGCATCAGGCGCGAGAGCACCTCCGGGGGTACCCGGCCGCAGCGCGCGTTGCCGACCAGGAGAGCATGACCCGCGTGCCGGACGGCCACCTGGCCCCGGGGCGCGCGGTGGCGCACTGCCCCGCCCCCGCGGGGAACGGGTGAGAGCACGCTGTCCCGACGAAGTCCGTCTGGGAGGCCATCGGCCCGGGCGACCACTGACTCGGACGCGAGGAGCGGACCGAAGCCACCGGTGGCACGTGTCGGCGCCGTCGCCCGGCACGCTCGACCTCGTACCCATGGCACAACCGTCCACGTCCGGACGGGCTCCCTCTCCGAGTGAACCGATCCCCGCTTCTTCCCGTTGAAGCAGGGACACCGACACCTGGAGAGCATCCGTGACTGAGTCCGCATCCGCCTCTGCGCCGGACACCGCGCCCGCCGCCGACCACGCACCCGCCGACAGCCGGGACATGTACGCCGTTCACGCCATGCTCCGCCGGGAGTTCGCGGAGCTTCCCCGATACGTTGTGAACGTCATGCCCGGGGACGGCCGGCAGGCCGAGTTCGTCGCCGAGCACATCGACTTCGTGACCCGGATCCTGCACGTCCACCATGACGGCGAGGACACACTTGTTTGGCCGAAGCTGGCCGAGCGCGTACCGGCAGACGCCGCGCCCGTGCTGACCGCCATGCAGGCCGACCACGCCGGGATCGACCGCGGGCTGGCCGCGGTCACCAGCGCGGCCGCGTCCTGGAGGGTGAACCCGGACGCGGCGCGGCGCGAGGCTGTCGTGGACGCGCTGTGCGAGCTGGCGCCCGTCGTGGACTCGCACTTGACTGCCGAGGAAGCCGAGGCGCTCCTCCTCATCGACACCTACCTGAGCGCGTCGGAGTGGGCCGAAGTGGGGATGCACGGGATCGCCCACCTGCAGCCGGAACAGTACTCGCTGTTCTTCGGCATGCTGCTGCACGATCTGGATCCGGATCTGTACAAGGTGCTCCAGGCCACCCTGCCTCCGGACCTGTTCGGGGAGCTTGCCGTCAGCGGCCCGCAGGAGTACGCCCGGCACCGCCGCCGGCTGGCTACCGAGGCTTGACGGCGCTGTAGAAGGCGGGCGTCACGGTGACAGCGGTGGTGTGCTCACCGCGTTGTCGCGGACCTGTGGTAGCACTGATGAGCGGATTTCACCGCCGTACCGCTTCGCCGGGCTGGTGGCGGTGCGGCCGGAGCGGGTCGGGGAGGCCGGCCGATCCGGACGGGCCTGTGTTGACCGCCCGCCGAACTCCCACGGTGAGCAGCCGACGTGCCTGAAACGGACTGCGGCACCGCCACCCTGACGGAAGGTTGAACACGAGTTGCGTAACGTCCTCATCGTCGGCGCCACACAGGGCACCGGCCGGGAACTGGCCGCCGCCTACCTGCGCGACGGCGCGAACGTCGTCGTCACCGGGCGCGAGGCCACCCGGGCCGAAACCGTAGCCGCCGAACTCACCGCCGAGGCCGCCGAGGCCACCGCGACGGTGGCAGGGAAGCCACCGGCGGTCACCACCGACGACGGCCCACCCTCCCCCGGTGTGGCCACCGGCAGGGCACTCGACCTCAGCCGCCCGGAGACCGTTGCCGCGGCGCTCGCTCCGGTCGAGCAGGTCGACAGGCTCGCCCTGGTCGGTATGGTCCGCGACCGTAACACTCTGGCCGGCTTCGACACAGCGGCTGCGAGTCAGCTAGCCGTGACAAAGATCGTCGGCTACACGGCCGTCATCGCCGCTCTGGCCGAACGCCTGGCGCCGGACGCGGCGGTGCTGCTGTTCGGCGGCGGCGCCAAGGACTACCCGTACCCCGGCTCGACGACCCTGACAGCCGTCAACGCCGCCGTAACCGGGATGGTGCGGACGCTGAGCATCGAGCTGGCGCCGGTGCGGGTGAACGCGATCCACCCCGGGCCGATCGGCGACAGCCCGTTCTGGCAGGGCAAGTCGGAACTGGCCGACACTCTGGCCAAGTTCCGGTCGCAGACGCTGACCGGAGAGCTCGGCGACATGGCCGACATCGTCGACGCCTGCCGGTTCCTGCTGGAAAACCGGCTGGCCAACGGAATCGACCTGCCCATCGACGGCGGACATCCATAAGACCGGACACAGCGTGCCACTGTTCTCCGTCAGGCTTGGGCTCACTAGGCGCCTTGCACCGCTCAACACCCCCAAGCCACTGGAGGAACGGCACACTCCGCAAGTGCAATCCCTGCAGTGAGCGACCAGTCGGCGCACTTACTCTCCACAGAAGGAGTACAGCCTATGAAAATTGGTATCGGAATTCCCAATCAGATACGTGATGTGAGAGCGGAAGTCATACCGGAGTGGGCGCGGCGTGCCGAAGACGCAGGGTTTTCCTCCCTGGGCAGTGTGGGCCGTGTCGCCTATCCGGGAGTGATGGACACAATCGCGCTGGCAGCAGCGGCAGGGGCCACGAGCAGGATCGGGCTCATCAGCAACGTCCTGCTCGGCCCGGTCTGGCCCGCTCTCCTGCTGGCCAAGGAAGCTCAGAGCATCGACGGTGTTTCGGGCGGCCGTCTCACCCTCGGTATCGGCCTCGGGGGGCGGTCCGACGATTTCGTGGTGGAGGGCCTTGGCCCGCGCAGCACCGGTAAGCGGCTCGACAGCGACATCGAGACATACAAGAGCGTCTGGCGCGGCGGGACTCCCGCCGGCTGCGACAACCCACTGGCCCCCAGAGGCAGCCGTGAGGTGCCTCTGCTCTTCGGCGGCATGGTCCAGGCGTCATACAAACGCGTGGCACGCTCCGGCCGTGGCTATATCGGCGCGTCAGTACCGGCACACGTGATCGCCGGCGCCTTCGACGGCGTACGCACAGCCTGGAAGGAAGCCGGACGCGACGGCTCTCCGTACCTGGTCGCCATCGCCTATTACGCCGTCGCGGACATCGAGGGTGGCCGGGCGAACGTCTACGACTACTACTCCACCGCGGGAGCAGACACCGCTGGTTTCATCGCCTCCGCGGTGAGCGGAGGAGCGGACGCGATCAAGAAGACCGTCAGCGAGTTCGAGGCGATCGGAGCAGACGAGCTGATCCTCAATCCGACCAGCGACGACATCGCCGAGATCCAGCGCGTCGCCGAGGTCGTCCTCTGACACGTTGGCTGCGATCCACGACCTGTTACGCGACGAGACCCGCCGGTTCCATGGCCGCTGAGTGGAGCCCGACCACGGCCGTAGTAGACGCGCAGAGCGTGAAGACCTCGGCAAACCGTCGGTCACGGCCGTGGATCGTGTCAGACGAACTGTGGTCCCTGATCGAGCCGTTGTTGCCGAAGCCAAGTCCGAAGAAGGCCGTGGGCCGACCGCGGGTGCCGGACCAGCAGGCCCTGAGCGGGATCCTGTTCGTCCCGCACACCGGTATCCAGTGGGATTACCTGCTCCCAGGAACTCGGCTTCGGCTCGGGCGTCACGCACACCCGCACCGTGCACGTCCTGGCCGGTCGGGAGCGCCCGCTGCGCGTACCGTACGACCAACTGGTCCTCGCCGTCGGCGCGGTGCCGCACTTCTTCGACCTTCCCGGCGTCGGCGAGCACGCCTTCCCGCTGAAGTCCGTCGAGGACGCCACCCGGCTGCGCGACCACGTGCTGGGCGCGCCGGAGAGCGCCGACCTGGAGCCGGACCCGGCCGAGCAGGCCAGGCCGCTGACGTTCGTGGTGGCGGGCGGCGGGTTCGCCGGGACGAAACTGGTGGCCGAACTCTTCGACCTCGTACACGACATGCTCCACTTCTGTCCGAGGCCGCACGGGCTGCGGCCCAGGTTTGTGATCGTGCACGCGGGCGACCGGCTGCTGCGGCTGCGAGGACGTCGGCGGTCTCGGCGTCGTCATCGGGGGGCAGCGGCACCTCGCTCGGGATCCTGCTGGACACCACAGCGCCCGTGCCGGTCTTCCACACCCTCGGCTTCCACTGAGCCGGGTGGGGGTCCACCAGTTGGTGGACCCGAAGTTCAACCGGTCGCCGCTGTCGGCACCACACCCCCGGCGAAGAGCATGGCTGCCATGAAGAATCTCACCGTACGCATGGCTCGTTGGAGCGCCGTCCACCCCTGGCGGGGCATCGTCGGCTGGTTCGTGTTCGTGGTCCTGTGCCTCGGCGTCGGCATCTCCGTCGGCACCAACGAGGCGACCACCGAAGACTTCCGCATCGGAGAGGCGGGACGCGGCGAGGCGATCGCCGCCGAGGGCGGATTGGAGCAGCGCCCCGTCGAACACGTCCTGATCACCGCGAAGCCGGGCACCGGAAAGCTCGACATCGCCGCCGCCGACTCGGCCGCCGACGATGTCGCCGCCCGGATGGCCAAGCTCCCCGAGGTGCTCACCGTCGACGACCCGGTACGCGACGCGGACGACACGGCGGTGCGGGTCACCGTCACCATGAAGGCCCCGGAGCGGGAGGGCAAGGATCACGTCGACGCGCTGATCGAGCAGACCGCGGCCGTACAGGAGGCCAACCCCTCGCTGCGCGTCGAGGAGACCGGATCGCCGTCCATCAGCAAGGGCGTCGACAAGCTGCGCGGCGACGACCTCGCGCGCACCGAGATGATCGCCCTGCCGGTCACCCTCGTCACCCTGCTGCTGGTCTTCAGCTCCGTGGCCATGGCCCTCGTACCGCTGCTGCTCGCCCTGTCCTCGATCGCCGCGGCCGTCGGCCTGTCGATGGTGGCCTCGCACGTCTTCCCCGACAACGGCATCGGCATCAACATCATCCTGCTGATCGGCCTCGCCGTCGGCGTCGACTACACGCTCTTCTACCTCAAGCGCGAACGTGAGGAACGGGCCCGCGCGGGTGGCAGACTGAGCCCGCAGGCCGCCGTCGAACTCGCCGCCGCCACCTCCGGACGGGCTGTCGTCGTCTCCGGTCTCGCCGTCGCCGTCTCCAGCGCCACCCTCTACCTCGCCGACGACGTCATCTTCTCGTCCATCGCCACCGGCGCGATCGTCGTCACCCTCGTCGCCGTCGTCAGCTCCCTGACCGCACTGCCCGCCCTCCTCGCCAAACTGGGCATGCGTGCCGACCGCCGAGCCGAGCGCCGGGCGGCCCGCGGGCTCGCACCGAGGAGGCAGAAGACGTACAAGGCCGGCCCCGGCCGCCTGACCGCCGCCGCGCTGCGCCCCGTTGCCCGGCACCCCCGCGCCACGCTCACCGTCACCGTGGTCGCGATGCTCGCCCTCGCCGCCCCGGTCCTCGGCCTCAACCTCACCGACATGGGCCGCGAGACACACTCCCGCTCCATCGACGCCATGCAGGTCTACGACCGGCTGAACGCGGCCTACCCGGAGCTGAAGTCCATGCACCAGGTCGTCGTCCGCGCCGACGCCGACCGTTCGCCCGAGGTGACCGCCGCCCTGCGCGAACTCGCCGCCGACGTCGAGGACGACCCGCGACTGAGCGGCGACTCCCGGCTGACCACGTCGCCCGACAAGCGGATCAGCATGCTCCAACTGCAGGTCCCGCACTACGTCAGCAGCGACGAGGCCCAGTCCTCGCTCAAGGACATCCGCGACACGTACCTGCCGGAGACCGTCGGCCGGGTGAAGGGTGCCGAGACCGCGGTGACCGGTGACGTCGCCCGCTACGCCGACTACCCGACCCACCAGGAAGAGAAGCTGCCGCTCATCCTCGGGGCACTGCTCCTGGTGACCTTCGCCATGACCGTGTGGGCGTTCCGCTCCGTGGTCCTCGGCCTGGTCGGCGTCGTCCTCAACCTCCTGTCGGCCGCCGCCGCGCTCGGCGTGCTCGTCATGGTCTTCCAGCACACCTGGGCCGAAGGACTGATCGACTTCACCTCCACCGGTTCGATCGGCGCCCGCGTCCCGCTGTTCCTCTTCGTGATCCTGTTCGGCCTGTCGATGGACTACCAGGTCTTCGTGATCAGCCGGATCCGGGAGGCCGCCCTGCGCGGAGTCCCGACCCGCCAGGCCGTGATCGACGGCATCGGCAGCTCGGCGAGCGTGGTGACCAGTGCCGCCGTGGTCATGGTCACGGTCTTCGCCAGCTTCGCGGCCCTGCACATCATCGAGATGAAGCAGATCGGCTTCAGCCTCGCGGTCGCCGTCCTCCTGGATGCCTTCGTCATTCGCATGCTGGTCCTGCCGTCCATGATGCTCCTGCTCGGCGACGCCAACTGGTGGCCCTCGCGCGCGGTGCGCCGAGCTCTGCGCAGCACCGAACCGGCCCCCCGCCCCCTGGAATCGGTAAACTGATCAGCTTGATCAGCTTGATCAGCTTGATCGGCTTGGCCGACGGCACCGCAACTCCCGTACGAGCGAGGTGACTCACCGTGGCTCAGTGGCAGCAGCAGTCGGGTGACCGGCTCGTGCCGGACCGCGTCCGCGGCTGGTACTCGGCAGGCTGGATCCTGTTCGGGCTGCTGCCCCCGGCCGTCGCCGTGTCCGACGCGACGCCGGCCCGGAGGTACTGGGTGCTCGGCCTGCTCGCCCTGATCGCGCTGTGCCACCTCGCCGTTCTCACCCGACCGGACAACCCCCTGCTGCGCCCCCGTGCCTACCTCGCGGTCCTCGGCGTCGTCCTCGGCGGAACGTCCTACCTGCTGGACGGCGGGGCCGCCTTCTACGTGGTGTCCCTGCCGCAGTTCTGGCTCTTCGCCCGCGCCCCGCGGAACGCGGTCACGCTCAGCGGGGCCGCCGCGGCCCTCACCGTCCTCGGCAGCACGCTCGCCCAGGGCTGGAGCCCCCAGTTCCTCACCGGCAACGTGGTGTTCACCGTCGTCGCCTACGGCGCGGGGACGGCTCTGGGGCTGTGGGTGCACCGCTTCGTAGGCCGGAGCAACGAGCGGCAGGAGCAACTGACCGCCGAACTCGCCGTCGCACAGGAGGAACTGATGGCCGCGTACCAGCAGCAGGGCGCGGCCGAAGAGCGTGAACGGATCGCCCGGGAGATCCACGACACCCTCGCCCAGGGCTTCGCCTCCATCGTGGTGCTCGCGGAGGCCGCCCGCGCCGCCACCGTCACCGACCCCGCACGCTGCGTCGAGCAGCTCACCTCCATCGAGCAGACCGCGCGCGAGAACCTGGCCGAGGCCCGGGTGCTCGTCGGCTCCGCCCCCCAGAGCGGCGTCGCACCCGGTTCCCTGGCCGCCACCCTGCGCAGGATCCTGGACCGTTTCGTCCAGGACACGGGCCTCACCGTCACCGCCGAACTGCGCGACACGCAACTGGACCAGCGCACCCGCGTCGCCCTGCTGCGCTGCGCACAGGAATCCCTCGCCAACGTGCGCAAACACTCGGGCGCCTCCGCCGTCGGCGTCGTCCTCACCGAACTCGAGGGCGTCGTCGAGCTGGAGATCACCGACGACGGCTGCGGCTTCGTCGTCGAGGAGTCCCACGGCTTCGGCCTCGACGGCATGCGCCGACGGCTGGCCGAACTCGACGGCGAACTCGCCGTCACCAGCTCCCTCGGGGACGGCACCCGCATTCTCGCCGGCCTTCCCACGCACAGTCAGGACCGACCATGACCGACACCGCGAACAGCCGGATCCGTGTGGTCGTGGTCGACGACCACGCCGTGATGCGCGCCGGAGTCATCGCCCTGCTGACCAACGAGCCCACCATAGAGATCGTCGGCGAGGCGAGCGACGGTCGCGAGGGCGTGGGCCTCGTCGAGCGGCTCGCCCCCGACGTGGCCCTGGTCGACCTGCGCATGCCGGTGCTCGACGGCGTGGCCGCCACCACCGAGATCGTCGCCCTGTCGGTGGCCACCCGGGTGCTGATCCTCACCACCTACGACACGGACGTCGAGATCGAACGTGCCGTGGAGGCCGGCGCCGTCGGCTACCTCCTCAAGGACACCACCCGCGAGCAGCTCGCCGACGCCATCCGCTCGGCGGCGCGCGGTGAGACGGTCCTCGCGCCCAAGGTCGCGGAGCGACTCGTGGCCCGGATGCGCCGCCCCGCGCCGGTCGTGCTCACCGCCCGCGAGCGGGACGTGCTGCACGCCGTCGCCGACGGCCTGTCCAACGCCGAGATCGGCCGCCGCCTGGTCATCGGCGAGGCCACGGTGAAGACGCACCTCCTGCGGGTCTTCGCGAAACTCGACGTCAGCGACCGCACGCGCGCCGTCGTCGTCGCCCTGGAACGCGGACTGCTCGTGCGCTCCTGAGCCGGCCCGAGGCTGGGTCGGTTTCATGCTCGGCTTCGTACTCGGTTCCGTGCTCGGTTTCGTGCCGGGCCGCGAGGTCGCCCCGCACCCCGGGCGGTCAACCGTTCCCGTCTCAGGGGCGGTTGGAGACGGTCGTCTTCGGGTGTCGGTATTGTTGCCACCGTCTTTTCCTTTGGCCCGGATCCGATCGGTCCGGGCCTGCCTGTTTCGCCGCGGTGGGGAACCGCGTGGGACGTGGTTGCCGGGTGGTAGCGAGAGGGATGTGAGAGACCGGTGCTGACCGGTGTACCTGATCAGCAGGCCGACGGGGGCTCCGGGAGGCTGATCTCCGGCCGCTATCTGCTGCACGACGTACTCGGCAAGGGCGGCATGGGCACCGTCTGGCGTGCTCACGACCAGCTCCTCGACCGGCAGGTCGCCGCCAAGGAACTGCACTTCGCCGCCGAGGCCGACGAGGACCACCGGGTACGGATGCGTCGCGCGGTCCGTGAGGCACGCGCCGTCGCCCGGGTGCCGCATCCCCATGTGGTCGGCGTGCACGACCTGGTCGAGTACGAGGACCGGCTCTGGATCGTCATGGAGCTGGTGCAGGGCCCCTCGCTCGCTGCTCGGGTCGCCCGTTCCGGGCCGCTCACCCCGGCGCACACCGCCCGTCTCGGACTCCAACTGCTCGACGCCCTCAAGGCCGTCCACCTCGCCGGCACCCTGCACCGCGACGTGAAACCCGCCAACGTGCTGCTGCGCCCCGACGGCAGCGCGGTGCTGACCGACTTCGGCATCGCCGCCCTCGACGACGGCGAGCCGCTCGCGTCCACCGGTCAACTGGTCGGCTCCGTCGAGTACATGGCACCGGAACGGGCCTTGGCGCACGAGGGCGGGCCGGAGTCCGACCTGTGGTCGCTCGGCGCCACGCTGGTCACCGTCTGCGGAGGGCAGTCGCCCTTCCGCAGATCCGCGTACGCCGCGACCATGCACGCCGTCGTGTACGGGGATCCGACGCTTCCGGAGGGCCTCGGCCCGCTCCGCCCCGTCGTCGAGGCCCTGCTGCGCAAGGAGCCGGGCGAGCGCCCCACCGCCGACGACCTGGCGGAGGCCCTGCGGGACGTCGCGGCGGGGGAGACGACGGACCTCGCCCCGTTGCCCGTGGCCGGGCTCGGGGGCAGCGGCGTCGCGCCCGACGCCGTCACCGTTGCCGTTGCCGTCAGCCATGCTCCCGCGCCGTCGGACCGGGCGGGGGACACCCGGATCGCGCCCCCGGGCGGCTTCGGAGGCACCGCGGCACACACCGCCGAAACCACCCGCACACCACCCCCGGCGCGCCAGGGAGGCGCCGGGCAGTGGCTGGCGTGGACACTCGCCGGGGCCGCCGCGCTCGTCGCCCTCGTGGGCGGCGGGCTGCTCCTCGCGGGCGTGGCCCCCTTCCAGGGCGACGAGCAGGGACCGGCCCAGGGAGCGGCCCAGGGCAGGACCGAGGCCCCCGCTCCGGCGGCGACACCCCTGGCCTCACCCGTCGGGGCGCCCCAGGTCACGTCCTACGAGCTGGTCGTGAGCGCCCACGAGGGCTGGCAGCCGGTCGAGAACGCGGTGGTCCGCGAGGGCGACACCGTCACCGTGAGCTTCCAGCAGGGCGCGTGGACGGTCGACCAGCAGGGCATGCCCATGACCGGACCGGCCGGCTACGACACGCAGACCGACCGGACGCTGGACTTCGCGAGCCAGTGCAAGGTCCTCCCCGAGGCACCCTTCGGCACCCTCGTGACACGCCTGGCGGACACCGAGGACGCACCGGCCCTCGCCATCGGGGAGGCGAAGACCTTCAAGGCGGGCGGTGACGGCCTGGTCCAGCTCCGCATCAACGACGGCGAGGGCTGCCTCGACGACAACACGGGCGAGATCAGCGTGATCGTGGAGGTCACCCACCAGCCCTGACGGCCGGCCTCCATCAGATGCCCGGGCCCGTACGTCGTCGCCAGGCCGTCCACGGTGAACCCGGAGCGATGTTGCTCGGGTTGGGCATACTCAAATGAACCATAGTATGGACAATGTGAGTGTTCATGCGGTTGCTTTAAGTGACGAATCAGAGTGCGCCAGAAGGCGTGCGGGGCGAAGGTGATCACAGGCCCGGCGGCGCGCTTGATGTCGCGGACGGGGATGCGGGTGGGGATGTGGTCGGCCGTCTCCGTCTGCGGCTTCAAAACGAGAGCCCATCCGTAGGGGGTCGGGTGGTGGCCTGCGACGTTGCGGCGCGTCGTGCATTGGATGCACGATTCACGCGGCCGATCCGACAGAGCCCACCACAGACGCAGTTGCCCGGCCCGACGGGGCCACGATGCGGCTGCGCCTGGGTACCCACCCGGTAGAGATCCGGTCACCTCTGGACGGGGATGCTGCGGGAACCGGTGCATCATCCGGCCGGCAAGGCCCATCGCCTCGAACCCGGCCCGAGCCGCCGGCTGTTCCCAGGCGCTTGGGCGGGCCGGCCCACCCGCCTGCTCGGCTTCAGCGAGCAGACCGCGCGAACTGGATGGCGGAGAGCGGCGGCGACGATGCCCTACGCAGCCCACCGAGTCCGCGCCACTGTCGGCGCGCGCGGCAGACCGCAGCGGCCGGGCTGTGCGAGCGCCGCTCGAGCCATGATCCGGACGCCTCTGCCGGCCGGGATGGTGCCGGCAGCGGTTCAGTAACCCCTGGACGATCGGTCAGGTGCGGCCCTTCGTATTCTGATGTGCATAGAGCCCCGAGATGTCATATCGTGGTCGGGCTTCTGCGCTGGCGGGTTTCGGCAGCAGTGGCCGGAGTTCCTGTTCCTTCTGCGTCGATCTTGAGGTGACGTCCTATTAACCAGGCCATGTAGTCGTCCGCGTTCCCCACGTGCTGAGTTGTCGCACGTGTTCGGGGGCGGACGTCGCGCTGGCCTGAGTTGCGTCACCCACCCCCGCAGTTTCCTTTCCCGGGTGCAGCTCTGCCGTCTGCCCCGGGTTCCGTGTTTTCCGGCCTCGGTGCGGCTGTCGGCAGGGCTCCCCGATCCTTTCGATCAGGAGTTCCCGTCGTGTCTTCCTCCGCGCTCGACAACGAGCCGCAGCCCACCACCCAGCCCCCAACCCACCCAGCACCTGGACTGTCGAAGATGGGCTTGGCTGCCTGGATCGCCCTCTTGGTGCTGCTGGGTGCCGAGCTGATGGACATGATCGACCAGTCGGTCGTCCTGACCGCTCTGCCCGCGATCCAGGAGTCGACTGGCGCCGGACCGGACGCGGTGCAGTGGCTGACCACCGGCTATTCACTGCCCGTCGCCGTCGGGCTGATCACCGGCGGACGTCTCGGCGACCTCTACGGCCGGCGCAGGATCCTCCTCATCGGCACCGTCGTGTTCACCACGGCCTCGCTGCTGTGCGGCCTTGCTGCCGGGCCGGGCGTGCTGATCGGCGCCCGCGGGCTCCAGGGCGTGGGAGTCGCGCTGATGATCCCGCAGATCCTGGCCACCCTCCATGTCACCTTCGAGGGGCAGAACCGCAGCAAGGTGTTCGGTCTGTACGGGGCCGTCATGTCGCTCGCCAATGTCCTGGGCCCGGTGATGGGCGGCCTGCTGACCGAGGTGGACCTGTTCGGGCTGTCCTGGCGGCCGATCTTCCTGGTCAACGTGCCCGTCGGCCTCGCCGTGATCCTCCTGGGACGCAGGTTCATACCCGAGTCGACCGCCGCGAAGGCCGACCGGCCCGACCTGATCGGCATGCTGCTGTCCGCGCTGGCCGTCGTCCTCATCGTCTTCCCGCTCACCGAGGGGCACCTCCGTCACTGGCCGCTGTGGTGCTTCGCCCTGCTCGCCGCAGGTCTCCTCGCGCTCGGTGTCTTCCTGCGCCACCAGCAGCGCAAGCAGGGCAACGCCGCGCTCGTGACCCTGTCCCTCTTCCGGAGTCGGCAGTTCTCCGGCGGCATGACCGCGCAGCTGACGCATGGCCTGCTGTGCGGGCTGTTCTTCATGACCTGGACCCTCTACCTTCAGCGCGGCCTGGGCATGAGCCCCGTCCACGCGGCCCTGGCCTTCGTCCTGCTCTCCCTGGGTGAACTGGCAGGCGCGACCATCGCGGCGAAGAGCAGCGGGCGCTTCGCCCGCAGGCTGCCCCAGACCGGAGCCCTCATCGCGCTCGCTGCGATGGCCGCGTACGGACTCCAGACCGACCGGGGGCAGGCGGACCTGACTCTCGGGGCGATGACCGCTCCGGTCATACTGATCGGCTTCGGCCTCGGCATGGTCAGCGGCCCGCTCGCCGACATGTCGCTCGCCCGCGTCCCGCACGAGGACGCCGGTTCCGCCTCGGGCCTGTTCAACACCGCCATGCACCTGGGCATCGCCCTCGGCACCGCGCTGACCGCCCTGGTGTTCTTCGCCGCCACCGGCGGCTCACCCGACGCCGCACTCAACCGCGACGCGTTCATCACCGTGCTGTGGTGGGTCGGTAGCCTCCTCGCCCTGATGTGGGCCCTGATGTTCTGCCTGCCCAAGCAAGCAGACAACCAGGCCGACTGAGCCGCCCCCCCCCCAGGTGCCGGCCACAACTATGGCTGGGACCTGGTCCTTCCGCACAAGGGAGAGCCCTGCCGTCAGAAGGGAGGCGGCAGGGCTCTCGCGACCGTACGAGCGTCAGACGCGTCGTTCCGAGGAGGCCGGCCCGACGAACCCGGCCCACGCGTCACGCGACACCGCGACGACGGGCCCGGCGGCGACCTTGGAGTCCCGGACGTGCACAACTGCCGTACCGGCCGCGACCTCTACACAATCGCCGCCCTCGGCTCCGCTGTAGCTGCTCTTGAACCAGGCGAAGCCGGACGCGGCGGTCGAGGACTCAGCGTTGTTCATAGCGATCCCAGCAACCCTTCGACGAACTCCAGTGACTCTCGCGAGGTGAGAGTCTGTGATCGGATGATCCCATAGCGGGCGGCGGCGAGAGTGGTCTGTTCCGGGTCGGTCTGAAGAGCGCTGGTGCCCTGGGCCTCGGCGTAGACGAACCTCATTCCGTCCTTGCGCGTGACGATCGTGAACGGCCCGTCCACACCCGCGCTTTCCTCGCAGGAGAGCGGCATGACCTGGATGACCACGTTCGGCTTCTGCCCCATCAGCAGCAGGTGCTCCAACTGCCCGCGCAGGACCGCCTCTCCACCGTACGGACGCCGCAACACCGACTCATCCATCACGAAGCTCAGCAATGGTGCGGGCCAGCGGTTGAAGATGTCCTGACGGGCCAACCGTGCCGTCACGCGCTGCTCGATGGTTCTCCGCGTCCAAAACCGGTCGCCGCATCCCCAGCAGCGCCCTCATGTACTCCTCGGTCTGAAGCAGGCCCTTGACCACGAGGGTGTCGTAGGAGAGGAGCTCAACCGCCTCCTTCTCCAGCGTCGCCATCCCCTGGAAGAACACCGGATACTGAGCCCGCTCCACCTCCTCCTTCCACAGGCGCAGCAGCCCGCCCGCCCCCAGCACCTCGTCCGCCCGGTCGATCGTCCCCGGCGACGGAATCCTCCGCCCCTGCTCGAACGACGCGACCGTGGACGCCGAATACCCGATCCGGCTGCCGAACTCGCCCCGGTCCAGCCCTTCCCGCAGCCGCAGTGTCTTCATGGTCTGCCCGAACGCGGCGACGACGCCCTTCCCGGCCCCGTCCTCGGGGCGCCGCCCGTCACCGTTGCCGTCCTCGCCGCCGCTCTCCCATCCGTCGCCGAGACTCACGACTGCCGATGGCTCGCCGTCCCCGCCGCCCGAACCCGTACGCTCCGTCATCGAACACCGCCTCCCTGGCCCAACGCCCCCGCAGGGAACGCCGTCACGCCCCGCGCTTCGTACTCGGGGAGGCACCGCGCGTACAGCGACCCGCGTCGGTGCGTCACCACTGGTCACGCTACGCGACCGACGGGACCGTGGAAGTCATGACGAGCAAGCCCACCGGCACCCCCAGCCCCACCCAACACATCGCCCTCAGGCACCACTTGATCGACAACCCGGGCGCATCAGTGGCAGCGACAGCGCAGCGCACCTTCGAGATGCGCTTCACCTCCACGCCCCGGGGTGCCCGCCTCGCCCGCCGGCTGGCGGCCGTCCGCCTCGACGCCTGGGGCGTCCCGTACGGTACCGACGCGCACGACGTGATCGTGCTGATCGTCGCGGAGCTGACCGCGAACGCCGTCGTGCACGGTCACGTCCCCGGCCGGGACTTCCACTTCCGCCTCCACCTGCACGCCGACGCCCGCTCCACGACCGTCCGGGCGGAGGTCACCGACACGCGTGCCGAGCGAGTCCCGCCCCGCCCGGGAGCGGTGGCCGTTGACCCCGCTCCCGGCGCCGCCGAAACCGGCCGGGGTCTCCTCCTGGTCGCCGGCCTCGCCACCCGCTGGAACTGGCACCCGCGTCCCGACGGCCCGGGCAAGACCGTCTGGGCCGTGTACGAGGTCGAGCATGATGCCTGGCTCAACCAGTTGGCCGACGAAGCCGTGTCCGAGGGTGTCGACGGATCTGTCTCGCATGAGGAGATGTCCGCCCTGCTCCGCGCCGATCAGGGTTGACCGCAGGGGCACTCCACGCGCTCTACGCAGCAAGCGCAGCGCCATAGCGTCGGGGAACCGGTCCTTGCCAGGTGAGCGTGGCTGTACTCCCGGGCTGTGGCGCCGGACCGCCTCTTCGCGCTGCTGCGCCCTGCTCGCAATTTTCCGCCGTTCACGCCCTGTCCCGCGGCGGTTCGCGCAGCTGACAGCCGTCAGCTCCCACACGCCCCGTGCTCACTGGCCTCGCGCTAGATGGGCGGTAGCCGACTACGGCAGAGACCTATGCACAGCCCACCACGACGACATCGGCATTCGGCCATGATCGCCATGGCAGCGTGAGTAACGCGACGTTTACAGAGAGCGCCCCGGGCGGGCCACACCTCGCCTGCAGGGAAGCTGAGTTGGGGCAACCCGGCCCGGACGACGAACTCGGCTGCGACGAGTTCCCCATGGCCTCGACCTACGAGGGTGCGGCGCGCGCACAGTATGAAGGAGATCAGTACACCAACGAATTCTCCGTTTGCTACATCGACCGGGTCGAGAACGTAGAAGCTGGGAGCCGCCTCAAGGGCTTCTACGACAACGATCGGATCCTGAACCACGACTCCTTCATACTCGTCATCGGCGACTGACTGAGATACCTGCTCGGGAGTAGCCCAGACTGCGGGGTCGGCTCGTCATGCCGACCCCGCAGCCTTTCACGCAGCCTTGGCGCCGGCGGCTACACGCCAGATCTGAATGAGACAGTATTGATCTTTGCCATCCAATTCTTCTCTCTGCCCTTGCGGAATGCACAAAGTGCGCGTCCCGCCGATCGGAGAGGTGAAAGGTCCCGTTTCACCATTGAGCATCCACTGCCATCGCATCTTGTACAGGCCGGGCGATGGCAGGATCAGAGGGGCCTGCTGCATTCCGCCATCGATGGTGTGGATGGCGATATCCCCTCCGGGGAGTTCCACCTCCACCTCTTCCCGGCCAAACCATTGGGCATCCTTTTCCGGAGGGAGAGTCGACCAGCTCTCCAACCGTATGACCGCCTCAATTACTTGGGGCGGTACCTGCAGATAGACCATGCCGGGGGCGGAGCGTAGCCAACCCGACCCATTCATCTCTGGCATATGTATGTCGATAGTTGTGTCAATCAGCCCCAATAGGCGGTAACTTGGACTGACCACGGTTTCAAATGTGTCCAGCAGCCTGCTCAAGGGCCACCTTTCTCACAGCGGCAGTCGATTCACAAGTTAGCGTGGTTGTCGGGCCATTCAAGCGTCCCCACCTGCCGACCGCCTCGTGACCGCCAAGCCCGGGCGCATTGGACGGGTACCTATCCGTACCCTGGCGGCCCAGAACGAGGAGACATCATGTCCGACGTCAACGTCCGCATCCCCGCCGAGGCCCACGACAGGCTCGCCCGGACGGCTTCCTCCGAAGGCATGTCCCTGCGGGGGTACCTCTCTCATCTCGCCGAGACGCTGCTCACCCCCGAGGAGCGTGCGGAGCGGGCGGAACGGACCCGCGTCGCCCTGCGCGAGTGGAACGGCTACGACCCGAGCGCGAGCGAACAGGCGGCTCTCAATGCGGAGCTGGACCGGCGGCTGCGTGAGGCCGGAGTGAGGTGACGCAGCCGTCTGTCTCATCGACCTCGGGTCCTGATTCCGCCGAACCCGGCGGGGGTGTCGGACCTCACCCGTGGAGTGGAATGTGATCGATTCCGAGCGCCCCAGCGGCTGTTTCGTGCGGTGCGGTACCGGACCATGATTGCCCACCCCGTCAGAGGTCGGGCATGTCGCTGCGTTTCCACACCGCCCTGCCGCAGAAGGCGCCGCCGTGGTCCGGGCTCCACTGCGAGTCGGTGCCGCAGTTGCCCTTGGGCGCGCCGTACGGGGAGACGGCGGTGACCTGCACGATGTACTCGTACTTGTCGGGGAAGGACGCCTCGCAGTCGGTCACCGCGTTCCAGTAGGTGCTCAGATGGTCGCCCTCGTGCACGGCGAACATGCACTGGCCGACGCGGTAGTTGCGGTTCAGGCAGAGGTTGGTCTCAGTGCCGTCGTCGTTGTCGTGCCACCAGGCGATGTCCTCCGATTCGCAGCCGAGGTCGTCGGAGACCGAGTTGACCCGGTAGTAGGAGCCGGGGTCGGAGCAGGAGGCCACGCTGGGGGTGTCGGAGGTCCAGTCGTCGTCGTCCTTGTAGTCGCTGAGGCAGTCGTCGACGTCGACCGCGGCGAACTCCTCGTCCGCGGCGCTGAGCGGGGTGGTCTCGGGCTGGTCGGGCTCGTCGTACTCGTCATCGGTGCTGCCGCCGTCGTCGTAGTCGCCGACCGTCGAATCGCCCGTGTTGCCGCCGTCGCTGTACTGGCCGACGGTGTCTCCGCCCGTCCCGTAGGTGTCGGTGCCGGTGGTTGCGGAAGCGGTGGCCGTTGGTTCGCTGTCGGCGGTGTCCGAGGTGTCGTCCTTGTCGTGCTGCACCAGCCAACCGACCCCGATGACGAGGAGGATGACCACGACGACGACCGCCTCCCAGTTGGACTCGCCCTTCTTCTCCGGTGCGGGACTGGCGGGACTGGCGGGACGGGGGGCGGGTTTCGTCTCCTTCGGTCTCGCCGCGCCGGGCCGGTCCAGGTGCAGCTTGCCGTTCGACGCGCTCGCTTCGAGGGCCAGCACCTGGTCCCGCTTCAGCCCGTAGATACGGGTCACGTTCTGTTTTCCGGGGGCGGTCAGTCGTACGTTGTGGGAGCCGACGGGGAGGGTGACGCTCTTGCGCTCACCCGGGTCGATCTTCCTGACGAACTTGATGCCGGAGTAGACCCGTACGGTCACCTTCGTGGTGTTGCGGATCTGGAGGACGGCCTTCGGGCCGAGCTCGTCCTGACTCGGCTGTTTCGGCTCGCCGGAGACTTCGGTGAGGATGCGGGTGGGGGGTGTGGTCCAGGTGCGGACGACGGTTTCGGCTTCGGCGAGGGCGGTGGTGCCTTCGAGGCGCAGGCCCTCCGTCGCGTAGAGGCCGATGAGGGTGGACCAGCCGGCCGGCAGGGTCTCGGGGGCGGTGTTGTCGGCGAGGATGTCGAGGAGTTCGGGGGCGGTCGGCCGGTCGCCGGGGTCGCGGGCCATGCAGGCGGTGACCGGTTCGGTCAGCCCGTCGGGCAGGCCGTCCAGGTCGATGTCCGCGCGCCGTACGTAGTTGAGCTGCTGGAGCGGTTCGACGGTTTCCGGGTAGGGGAGTCGGCCGGCGGCGATGTAGTACAGGGTCACGCCGAGGGAGTAGATGTCGGAGGCGGCGGTGCAGGACTGGCCTTCGGCCTGCTCGGGGGCGGCGAAGGCGATGGTGCCGAGGGTGAGCCGGGTACTGGTGAGGTCGCTGGCGTGCGAGATGCCGAAGTCGATGACCTTGGGGCCGTCCCCGGTGAGCAGGATGTTGAGGGGTTTGACGTCGCGGTGCACGATTTTCCGGCGGTGCAGTTCGACCAGTGCATCGGCCGCGCCCCGGCCGATGCTGCAGACCGCGCCCACGTCCCGGAGTGCGCCGCGCTGCACCACCAGCGCCTCCAGGGAGGGGGCCGGTACGTACTCCATCGCCATCCACGGTTTGGCGTCATCGGCGTCGGACCTGAGGACACGGACAGTACGGGGACTGGTGACACGGCCGGCGAGTTCGACCTCGCGGCGGAAGCGCTTACGGGCCTCGGTGCTGACTCCGCCGGGCGCCAGCACCGTCTTGAGTGCCGCGAGCTGACCGGTCTCCTGATCCCGGCCCAGGTAGATGATCCCCATTCCACCGGTGGCGAGCTGCCCGAGCAGCCGGTACGGACCGAGGTTGCGCTCCTCACCGCTCAGCTCGACGATCCCCATCGTGAACTGCTCCGTCACCGCGTCGTCCCCCTAAGCTCGCCCTCGGCCCCACCGTGACGGTGACGCGGACTCGACGGGGGTCGGTTCCCGCGGCGGGAATCCTCCCAACACCCGGCGGTGGGAGGGAAGTCGCCTGCCGGTCAGGGGCGGCCGTCGAGAAGTTCGATGTCCGCCGGCCCCGGCCTCCCCTCACCCGAACCCCGGCATCACCCGCTCCGCGATCAGCCGCAACTGCGTGTTCACGTCGGCCGCGTCCGGCAGGTCCCGGCCCGTGAACGCCTTCACCAGGGCGCGGTCGGTGATCGCACAGATCATGTGGTTGACGCCGCTGGGTGCGATGTCGCGCTCGATCTTCTCCCGGCACTCCTCGGGCGTGCCCGCGACGGAGAGGCGGTCGGCGATCTCGGGGGAGGTCAGTTCGATGCCGCGGGCCAGGTCGCCGGCGCCGATCGCGTCGATGACCGGCTTCAGCTCGGCCGGGTCGACGCCGTTGCGGCGCAGTTGCTCCTCCGGCATGGAGGAGGCGTAGATACCGACCATGCTGCGCGCCGCCTCCTTCGCGGTCGCCGAGTCGGGGCCGGTGGCGAAGACCACCCAGGCTCCGATGTCCAGCGAGCGCCAGTCCTTGCCGGCCCGCTCCGCGCCCGCCCTGATGTGCCGCACCGCGTAGTCGTACGCCTCGCGGGTGTAACTCAGGGCGTGGTGGCAGCCGTCCGACAACTCACCGGCCGCCTCGAAGGACTTCGGGCCGCGCATCGCGCCGAGCTTCAGCGGCAGCCGGTCCTGGACGGGCCTGGCGAACGTGAACAGGCCGTCGTAGGAGAAGAACTCGCCGTCGTACGTGATGGCGCCCTCGTCGAGGAACGTGCGCATCACGTGCAGGGCCTCCTTCACCCGGGAGAGCGGCCTGGTGCGGGTCCAGTCGATGCGGTACTGGGCCAGCAGGCCGAAGTTGCCGCTGGACAGGACGCCTTCGGCGCGGCCGCCGGAGAGTTCGTCGAGGGTGGCCAGGGCCTGCGCGATCAGGGTCGGCTCGCGCAGCGTCACGGGGGAGACGCTCGGGCCGAGGCGGATGCGGTCGGTGCGGCCGGCCGCCGCGGCGAAGAGGAGCCAGAGATCCTTGTGCCAGGTCTCGTCGGCGGCGTAACAGGCGTGGAACCCGAGTTCGTCGGCGAGTTGGATCGACTCCAGGGACTCGGCCAGCGGGTAGTCGGGGAGCATCGCGTAGCTGAACTTCACGAGCGGCACCTTCCGGGGTGGGGAACGGTGTGCGGCTGTGCGGTCGTGCGGTCGTGCTCTGCCTGTACCGAGGATGTGAGTCCACGCTGCGGCTGTCCAGGGAGCGTGACTTCGAAATTTTCGGGTTTAGGTATCTACCTTTCCGGTGAGGGTGGCGAGCGCTCCTTGTTTGGCGTGTGCTGTTGCCGGTTGTCTGCTTGCTGAGCTGCAAATATCTCTCTCGTGCTGGATTCGGCGTGATCTCGAAGGTTTCGAAACATTTACCGAAACTGTTGACGCTTGACGAGTGCAGGCCAACACTGGCGCCGTTGTCCGAACCCCGCAGGAGAGGAACACCTCCCATGAACCTGCTCGTTCAATCGCGGCGTCGCAGACGAGGTCCCGTCACCCTGCTCATCAGAGGTGCGTGGGCCGTCGCGCTCGCCGCGCTGGCCGCGTTGATGCTGCCGGGCACCGCCCAGGCCGACACGGTCGTCACGACCAACCAGGAGGGCACCAACAACGGCTACTACTACTCGTTCTGGACCGACAGCCAGGGCACCGTCTCCATGAACATGGGGTCCGGCGGTCAGTACAGCACCTCGTGGAGCAACACCGGCAACTTCGTCGCGGGCAAGGGCTGGAGCAACGGCGGTCGCAGGACGGTGCAGTACTCGGGCAGCTTCAACCCGTCCGGCAACGCCTACCTGACCCTCTACGGGTGGACGGCGAACCCGCTCGTCGAGTACTACATCGTCGACAACTGGGGCACCTACCGGCCCACGGGCGAGTACAAGGGCACCGTCACCAGCGATGGCGGCACCTACGACATCTATAAGACGACCCGCGTCAACAAGCCCTCCGTCGAGGGCACCCGCACCTTCGACCAGTACTGGAGCGTCAGGCAGTCGAAGCGGACCGGTGGCACCATCACCACCGGCAACCACTTCGACGCGTGGGCGCGGGCGGGGATGCCGCTCGGCAGCTTCAACTACTACATGATCATGGCCACCGAGGGCTACCAGAGCAGCGGCAGCTCCAACATCACTGTCGGCGGCACGGGCGGTGGCGGCGGCGACAACGGCGGTGGCGGCGACAACGGTGGGGGTGGCGGGTGCTCCGCGACGCTTTCCGCCGGGCAGAAGTGGGGCGACCGGTACAACCTCAACGTCTCCGTCAGCGGGGCCAGCGACTGGACGGTGACGATGAACGTGCCGTCTCCGGCGAAGGTCATGTCGACCTGGAACATCAACGCGAGTTATCCCAGTGCGCAGACGCTGACCGCCAGATCGAACGGCAGCGGCAACAACTGGGGCGCCACCATCCAGGCCAACGGCAACTGGACCTGGCCCTCGGTCTCCTGCAGCGCGGGCTGACCGCCCCCACACACACGAGAAGTGAGGAGGAACCACTCGCATGCGCACCAGACCACGTCCGTCATCACGGCCCCTGCGTAACCTGGTCACCGGCGTAGCCGTCACCGCGCTCGCCGCCGCGGGCACCGTCGTCGCCGGCGCCGCCCCCTCGCAGGCCGCCGCCTGCAACGGCTACGTCGGGCTCACCTTCGACGACGGCCCCTCCGGCACCACCCAGTCCCTGCTCAACGCGCTCACGCAGAACGGGCTGCGGGCCACCATGTTCAACCAGGGCCAGTACGCCGCCCAGAACCCGTCCCTGGTCCGGGCCCAGGTGGACGCCGGCATGTGGGTCGCCAACCACAGCTACACCCACCCGCACATGACCCAGCTCAGCCAGGCCCAGATGGACTCGGAGATCTCCCGGACCCAGCAGGCCATCGCCAACGCCGGCGGCGGGACGCCCAAGCTGTTCCGGCCGCCGTACGGCGAGACCAACGCGACGCTCCGGTCGGTCGAGGCCAAGTACGGGCTGACCGAGGTGATCTGGGACGTCGACTCGCAGGACTGGAACAACGCCAGCACCGACGCGATCGTGCAGGCCGTCTCCCGGATGGGCAACGGTCAGGTCATCCTCATGCACGACTGGCCCGCCAACACGCTCGCCGCCATCCCGCGCATCGCACAGACCCTGGCGGGCAAGGGGCTGTGCTCCGGCATGATCTCGCCGCAGACCGGCCGCGCGGTCGCCCCCGACGGCGGCAGCGGGGGCGGCGGAGGAGGCGGAGGAGACGACGGCGGTGGTGGCGGTGACGGGGCCTGTACCGCGACGCTTTCCGCCGGGCAGAAGTGGGGCGACCGGTACAACCTCAATGTCTCCGTCAGCGGGTCCGACGACTGGACGGTGACGATGAACGTGCCGTCTCCGGCGAAGGTCATGTCGACCTGGAACATCAACGCGAGTTATCCCAGTGCGCAGACGCTGACCGCCAAGTCGAACGGCAGCGGCAACAACTGGGGCGCCACCATCCAGGCCAACGGCAACTGGACCTGGCCCACGGTCTCCTGCAGCGCGGGCTGACCGCGCCCCCTGGGGGCCCGCGCGAACAAAGGGCGTGCGGGCCTTCGGGTCGGTGGGATACGTTCCTGCCTGTTCGAAGGGGGAGCCGACATGGCGAAACTGAACCAGATCATCGCGGTCGAGAAGGGCGTCAAGAGCAAGGCGCTCCAGGACGTCACCGCCGCACACCAGAAGGTGCAGAAGCCGGCGCTGCTCGCAGGTATCTCACGCTCGTACCAGCCGAAGGACGAGGAGGGCGAGCAGTTGCCGCCCGAGTCCACCCGGGTGCAGCGGCGGGCCGAGGACGTGCTGCGCGAGATGTCCACGTCGCTGACGCGGCTCTTCGATGTGACGGCGACCAAGGACTGGGCGAACTGCGCGGCTCGTGCGGACGTCACGGTCGACGGGCGCACGGTCCTCGCCGACGTCCCGGTCAGCTACCTGCTCTTCCTGGAGAAGCAGCTCACTGACCTTCACACTTTCGTCAAGAAGCTGCCCACCCTCGACGCCGCCGAGTCCTGGTCGCAGGACCCCTCCACGGACTGGTGGAAGACGGACCCGGTCCGCACGATCCGGACGAAGAAGGTCCCGCGCAACCACGTCAAGGCCGAGGCGACCGACAAGCACCCGGCGCAGGTCGAGGTGTACTACGAGGACGTGCCGATCGGATACTGGACGACCGTCAAGTTCTCCGGGGCGCTACCGGCCCGACGGGTGAACGAGCTGCTCGAGCGGGTCGAGAAGCTCCAGCAGGCCGTGAAGTTCGCCCGCGAGGAGGCCAACGGCGCCGAGGTCACCGACCAGCGGGTCGGGGACGCCGTGTTCGGCTACCTGTTCGGCTGAGGCCGCGCAAGGGTAGCCTCCATGAACGCCCCCGCGTGCGAGCGCGGGGGTGCGCGAAAACGCGCGGGCCGGATTGAGGACCGGTTCGCGCGACGAGCGCAAGCTGAAACTGACGTTCAGCCTGAAGAGGCGCGCCGCACGGGTCACGTGCGTCCCGCGCCGTCAATCTCAGACTCTCGCTCCAGCTTCAGCATCGCCGCCCATCACCGGGTCGACGAGGCCGGACGACCGCCGTCGGATGCAAGTTCGAATCTTGCCTGCACCGCTTCCTGGTGCGGTAGTTCAAAGGAAGAACACGACGGTCTGACGACTGATCCGTCCTTTCAAACGACCCCGGTGTGCGCAATCGGGTGGCATCCCCAGGGGCTCGGGAGCTGGCTACGCTCCCGGGCTCCGCCACGTCCGAGGCAGTCAGGCACCGCCCGACACCGTCAGGTACCCCGCGGACGCCCCGCCACCCGCGCCAGTTGCCGCCCGAACACCTCCCGGGCCTCGGGTGTCAGCGTCCGCAGGGCCACCATCGCGGTGATCACGACGTCGCACAGCTCCGCCTCCACGTCCTCCCAGGTGTGCGTGACGCCCTTGCGCGGGTTCTGGCCGGTCGCGCCGATCACCGCCTCGGCGACCTCGCCGACCTCCTCCGACAGCTTCAGCATGCGCAGCAGCAGACCCTCCCTGCCGCCCACGGGCTGGTCCGTCTCCAGCCACTTCCACAGGTCGTCGATGGTGTCCCAGGGGTCGGCGGGCGCGCCGCCGGGGTTGTCCTTCATGCCGGGCAGCCTGCCACGGCGGCCGGAGCTCCGGGGACGCCCTGATCGGTACGTCAGTCGAACAGGGGTTCCTGCTGCCCCTCGGCGGCCCTCCGCAGCCGCCTGTTCCGTGCCCCCACGATCACCGTCGTGGCCGCCGCCGTCGCCGCGAACGCGGCCGGGACCATCCAGTTCCGGTTGACCGCGTGGCCGATCGCGTGGTCCAGCGAGAGGCGGCCGGGGCCCGTGACCGCGAGGCCGGCCGCCGTCAGGCCGAGAGAGGCCGCGTACTCGAAGCCGCCGGCCTGGGCGAAGAAGCCGTTCGGGGCGTGTACCGCCGCGGCGCCCGCCATCGCGCCGGCCGCCGCCGCGCCCGCGGCCGGGGTGGCCAGGCCCAGCGCCAGCAGTGTCCCGCCGCCCGCCTCCGCGAGGCCCGCCGCGGTGGCGCTGGCCCTGCCCGGCGCGTAGCCCATGGCCTCCATGGCCTGCCCGGTCCCCTCGATGCCGCCGCCGCCGAACCAGCCGAGCAGCTTCTGCGCGCCGTGTGCGGCCAGGACGCCGCCGGTACCCAGGCGGAGCAGCAGCAGCCCGAGATCACGCCGGTCATAACAGTTCACGTCGACTTCCTCTCATCCCATCCCCCGCGGACAGTGGCGGCTCATCCCCCACCGTCGCCCGTGCACGGCGCCCGAGCCCGTCGCGGGCGCCGTTCGGGTGGTGGGCGTTGTGGCGGGGGGTGTGGTGGCGGGCGTGGCGGTGGGCCGGATGGCGGGCCGGGTGGCGGGGGTGCGGAGCCGGTGTGACGCTGCCGCCATGACGATTCAGACCACGCGACTCAGCGACCCGGCCGTCCGCGCCTTCGTCGCCGCCGTCAACGCCCACGACCGCGAGGCCTTCCTCGCGCTGCTCGCGCCGGAGGCCACCATGGCCGACGACGGTGCCGACCGAGACCTCGCCCAGTGGATCGACCAGGAGATCTTCTCCTCCCACGGCCACCTGGAGGTCGACAACGAGTCGAACGGCGGTCGCGCCCTCATCGCCCGCTACCGCAACGACACCTGGGGCGAGATGCGTACGCGGTGGGACTTCACCGTGGACGAGGCCGGCCGGATCGCCCGGTTCGAGACGGGGCAGGCGTGACCGGGCAGGCGTGATCGGGCAGGCGTGATCGGGCCGCCGTAACGGGGGAAACGGTGCGGCAGCCGTTCCGTCCATCGGTGTGGCGGAACGGCTGCCGCCTCCCCCCTCGGTGTGGCTCGTGGAGCGTTGTGGGAGGACAACGCTTCAAGTGTGAAGCTCTGGTGAAGGAGAGTTGAGCATATGCCCTCCATCAGGCGCAATGCTACGGACGTTGAAATTCCGATTGTGTGAATCGGAGGGGGCGTTCGCGCGCCCCGCGCTCAGCCGCGCCCCACGTACGGCATCGCCGTCGCCATGACCGTCGCGAACTGCACATTGGCCTCCAGCGGCAGCTCGGCCATGTGCCGTACCGTCCGCGCCACGTCGGCGACGTCCATCACGGGCTCGGGTGCCGTCTCCCCGTTGGCCTGGAGCGCGCCGGTCCCCATCCTCGCCGTCATGTCGGTCGCCGCGTTGCCGATGTCGATCTGGCCGACCGCGATGCCGTAGGGACGGCCGTCCAGCGACAGTGACTTGGTCAGGCCCGTCAGTGCGTGCTTGGTCGCCGTGTACGCCACCGAGTGCGGACGCGGCGTGTGCGCCGAGATCGAGCCGTTGTTGATGATCCGGCCGCCCTGAGGGGTCTGCTCCTTCATCTGCCGGTACGCCGCCTGCGCGCACAGGAACGCCCCGTTGAGGTTGGTGTCCACCACGTGCCGCCACGCCTCGTAGGGCAGTTCCTCGACCGGCACGCCGCCGGGGCCGAACGTCCCGGCGTTGTTGAACAGCAGGTCAAGACGCCCGAAGTGGTCGCGCACGGCGGCGAACAGGGCCGCCACCTCCTCCGGGCGCGACACGTCGGCGCGCACGGTGAGAGCCGTGCCGCTGCCCGCGGGTGCCGCCGCGGCCGTTTCCGCCAGGGGCTCGGGGCGGCGGCCGGCCAGCGCCACCGACCAGCCGGCGGTGAGCAGTTCCACGGCGACCGCCCGGCCGATGCCGGAACCGGCGCCCGTCACGACGGCGATCTGCTGTGCGCCGACGGTTTCCTCGCCGACGGTTTCCTCGTCGGTGGTTCTCACGGTGTTCATGAGTCGGCAGCGTACGGGTCGCCGACCATGCGGAACTCATCCTTCCGACATGCGGTCGCCATGTCCGCGCCAAGCCTGGGTCGTCCCCGGCCATTCGAATTCCCCTTGCAACCACCGCAAGGGGAGGAACGGATGACACCCGCGAACCAGCACAACCAGTCCCAGTCCCAGCCCCAGTCCCAGCCCCAGTCCCAGTCTCAGCCCCAGCCCTCGCACGCGCCCGAACTCCGCGCCGCCGCACGGCACCTGGGCCGCCGCCGCTTCCTGACCGTCACCGGCGCCGCCGCCGCGCTCGCCTTCTCCGTGAACCTGCCGGCCGCCGGCACCGCGAGCGCCGCCGAACTGGACGCCGCGCGGCTCTCCGACGACCCCTTCACGCTCGGCGTCGCCTCCGGCGACCCGCAGCCCGGCTCCGTCCTGCTGTGGACGCGCCTGGCCCCGGTCCCGTACCAGGCCGACAGCGGCCTGCCCGCCAAACGCGTCGACGTGAGCTGGGAGCTGGCCCTCGACGAACGGTTCCGGCGGGTCGTGAGAAGGGGCAAGGCCACCGCCCACCCCGAGTTCCACCACACCGTGCACGTCGAGGTCGACCACCTCGCGCCCGGCCACGTCTACTACTACCGCTTCCGCGCCGGCCGCTTCGTCAGCCCCGTCGGCCGCACCCGCACCGCGCCCGCCGAGCACAGCCGGGTCTCCGACCTCACCTTCGGCCTCGTCTCCTGCCAGAAGTACGACCAGGGCTACTACACCGCGTACAAGCACCTCGCCCAGGAGGACGTGGACGTCGTCTTCCACCTCGGCGACTACCTCTACGAGTACGCCGTGAACGCCACCGGCGGCTCGCGCGCCTACCCCGCGGGAACCCTCCCGGACCTCTTCAACCGCGAGACGGCGACGCTGGAGGACTACCGCCTGCGGTACGCCCTCTACAAGTCGGACCCCGACCTGCGCGCCGCGCACGCCGCGCACCCCTTCATCGTCACCTGGGACGACCACGAGACCGAGAACAACTACGCCGACGAGACGCCGGAGAACAGCGTCCCGCCGGAGGAGTTCCTCATCCGCCGGGCCGCCGCCTACCGGGCCTACTGGGAGAACATGCCGCTGCGCCGCCCCCAGCTCCCCGACGGTGCGGACCTGAGGCTCTACCGCCGCCTGCACTGGGGCCGGCTGGCCCAGTTCGACGTGCTCGACACCCGCCAGTACCGCTCCAACCAGGCGTACGGCGACGGCTGGCAGTTCCCCGGAGCCGAGTCCGAGGACCCGAGCCGCACGCTGACCGGCGACGCCCAGGAGCGCTGGCTGATCAACGGCTGGCACCGGTCGAACGCCCTGTGGAACGTGATGCCCCAGCAGGTCACCTTCTCGCAGCGGCACAACTCCACCACCCTGCCGTCCAAGGTCTCCATGGACTCCTGGGACGGCTACCCGGCCTCCCGCGAGCGGGTGCTGGCCGGCGCGCGGGCCGCCGGGATCGAGAACCTCATGGTCCTCACCGGCGACGTGCACGTCTCCTACGGCTTCGACATCAAGCGCGACTTCGACGACCCCGGCTCCCGGACCCTGGGCACCGAGATCGTCACCACCTCCGTCACCAGCGGCGGGGACGGTGCGGAGAAGCCGTCCAACTGGGACACCCTCATGGCCGCCAACCCGCACCTGAAGTTCTTCAACGGGCGGCGCGGCTACGCGACCGTGTCACTGGGCCGCGATTCGGCGCGCGCCGACTTCAAGACCGTCTCCCACGTGAGCACCGAGGGCGCACCGCTCACGACCGCCGGGTCCTTCGTGACGGAGGTGGGGGAGCAGGGGCTCAAGCCGGCGTGACGACGGGCTTCCCCGGCTTCCCCGTCTCTGCCGTTCCCCCCGTTCCTTCCGTTTCTCCCGTTTCTCCCGTTTCTCCCGGGTAGCGGACGCCGACGCGGTCCCGGATCGCGTCGAGCGTCCGCATCACGGCCAGCGTGCCGGCCGGCGGGACCAGCGGAGACTCGGTCTCTCCGGCCCGCAGGGCACGCATCACCTCCCGGGCCTCGTGCTTGAGGCTGGCCCGGGGACCGTCCTCCGGGTCGGCCCGGAACTCCTGCGGCTCCTGGCCGTCCCGGTGCAGCACGAAGTGGTCCGGGAAGAAGAAGCCGTACGGGACGTCGATCCGGCCCTTGGAGCCGGTGACCGACGCGGAGTTGGGCGTACCGCCGGTGATCGAGCAGTGCACCGACGCGAGCGCGCCGCCGTCGTAGGAGAGCAGCGCACCCGTCTGGAGATCGACGCCCTCGTCCGAGAGCACCGCACGCGCCGCGATGTCCGACGGCTCACCGAGCAGCAACTGCGCGAACGACACCGGGTACACCCCCAGGTCGAGCAGCGCGCCGCCGCCCTGCGCCGGGTCCCGCAGCCGGTGCGCGGGAGGGAACGGGCCCGCGAGGCCGAAGTCCGCCTGGAGGCTGCGGACCTCGCCGATCGCGCCGTCGTCGACCAGCGCCTTCAGCCGCCGCACGAGCGGGTTGCAGTACATCCACATCGCTTCCATCAGGAAGCGGCCCTTGTCGCGGGCGAGCGCGACCAGCTCCTCCGCCTCACGCACGTTCAGCGTGAACGGCTTCTCGCACAGCACGTTCCGGCCCGCTTCCAGGCACAGGCCGGCGGCCGTCCGGTGCGCCGAGTGCGGGGTCGCGACGTACACCACGTCGACGTCCTCGTCCCGCGCCAGCGTCTCCCAGTCGCCGTACGCCCGCGGTATCCCGAACCGCTCCGCGAACGCCTTCGCCGACGCGTCCGTCCGCGAGGCCACCGCCACGACCTCCGCGTCCGGCAGATCGACCAGATCCGCCGTGAACGTCGCCGCCATCCCGCCGGTCGCCAGAATCCCCCAGCGCACCTTCTGCCCGGTCACCGCTGACACCCTGCCCCACCCTCGCTCAGGTTCGTTCGAGTCTGTTCGTACAACTCCGTACGAGCTGAGAGCATAGGTGGCGGATCTGTAGAAGAGGGAGGGGCACATGCCCGAGCGCGGGCCGGCCATACCGCAGCAAGCCCAGCAAGCCCAGCAAGCACTGAATCCGAAGACCTCGCAGCTCGTGCGGGCGGCCGGACCGGGAACGGAAACGGGAACGGGACCGGCCGTCCGCTCGTCGCGTGCCGCCCGGCGCACCGGGCTGCTCGTCACGCTCATCCTCGGCAGCCTGACCGCCACGCCGCCGCTGGCGATGGACATGTACCTCCCCTCGCTCCCCGAGGTCACCCGGTCCCTGACCGCGCCCGCCGCGACCGTCCAGCTCACGCTCACCGCCTGCCTGGCCGGCATGGCCCTCGGACAGCTCGTCGTCGGCCCGATGAGCGACCGGTTCGGCCGCCGGCGCCCGCTGCTGACCGGTCTCGCCGTCTACGTCGTCGCCACCGTCCTGTGCGCGCTCGCACCCACCGTGGAAACCCTCATCGCCTTCCGGCTCGTCCAGGGCCTCGCGGGCGCCGCCGCGATCGTCATCGCACGGGCCGTCGTCCGCGACCTGTACGACGGCGTGGCCATGGCCCGCTTCTTCTCCACCCTCATGCTGATCTCCGGCGTCGCCCCGGTCGTCGCGCCGCTCATCGGCGGGCAGATCCTGCGGGTGACGGACTGGCGGGGCGTGTTCGTCGTCCTCACCGTGGTCGGCGTGGTGCTGGGCGCGGTCGTGTGGGCCAAGCTGCCCGAGACGCTGCCGGTCGCCGAACGGCACGCCGGTGGCGTCGGCGACACCCTCCGCGCGATGCGCGGCCTGCTCGCCGACCGCGCCTTCACCGGGTACATGCTCGCCGGCGGCTTCACCTTCGCCTCGCTGTTCGCCTACGTCTCGGCGTCCCCGTTCGTCGTCCAGGAGATCTACGGCGCCTCCCCGCAGACGTTCAGCCTGCTGTTCGGCCTCAACTCGATCGGCCTGATCGTCGTCGGGCAGATCAACGGCAAGGTCCTGGTCGGACGGGTCAGGCTGGACCGGGTGCTGGGCCTCGGCCTCCTGATCGTCATCGCCGCCGCGACCGCCCTGCTGCTCATGACCCTGGGCGTCTTCGGCGAGGTCGGCCTCGTGCCGGTCGCCGCCGCGCTGTTCGTGCTGATGTCCGCGATGGGCATCAGCATGCCCAACACCCAGGCGCTCGCCCTGATGCGGGTCAAGAAGTCCGCCGGCTCGGCCTCCGCGCTGCTCGGCACGTCCTCCTTCCTCATCGGCGCCGTCGCCTCCCCGCTCGTCGGGATCGCGGGGGAGGACACCGCCGTACCGATGGCCGTGGTCCAGTTGGTGGCGGCGGTGGTGGCGCTCGGCTTCCTCGTGACCCTGTGCCGCCCCCCGGCCGGGCGCACCGCCGGGCAGGGGGAAGTGAACTGAGCACCCCGAGACTGCGCAGCGACACCCCGGAGCGGGCCGGACTCGACCCCGGGCAGCTCCGCCGTGTCGTCGCTCAGGCCCACGACCTCACCACCGGCGAACGACCCTGGGCGGCGGGTGCCGTCGTGGCCGTCGGACGCGGACCCGTGCTCGCCGTCGAGGAGGCGGCGGGCTGGGCCGTGCGCTACGCCTCCTACGACCCGCGCACCGACACGGGCGTGGAGCTGCCGGCGCGCTCACGGGTCCCGACGACCGTGGACACGCCCTTCGACCTCGCGTCCCTGACGAAGCTGTTCACGGCGGTCGCCGCCGTGCAGCAGATCGAACGGGGCACGCTCGGCATCGACGCGGAGGCCGGCGCCTACCTGCCGGACTTCCGGGCCGCCGCCGAGCACCGCGTCACCGTACGGCAGTTGCTCACCCACACCTCCGGACTGCGGCCCGAACTGCCGCTGTACGACTGCGCCGACGACGAGGAACGGCTGCGGCGGCTGCGCGCGGAGCCACCCGTGGGCGTCCCCGGCACGTACTGCTACTCCGACCTGAACATGCTGCTCCTCCAGCAGGTCCTGGAACGCGTCACCGGCCGCACGCTCGACGTCCTCGTCCGCGACGGGATCACCCGGCCGCTGGGCATGACGGCGACGCGCTTCGGACCGTGTCCGGGCGCTGCGGCGACGGAGGACCAGCGGCGGCCGTGGGCCAAGGCGGACCGGGGGATGCTGCGCGGGGTCGTCCACGACGAGAACGCGTGGGCCCTGGGCGGGGTGGCCGGTCACGCGGGGCTGTTCTCGACCGGCCGGGACCTCGCGGTCTTCTGCCGGACGCTGCTCGCGGGCGGCTCCCACGGTCCCGCGCGCATCCTCGGCCCCGACTTCGTGGAACTGCTCCTGACCGGACCGGGGCTCGGCTTCGCCCTCGACCAGCCGTGGTTCATGGGCGAGCTGGCGGGGCGCGGCGCGGCCGGACACACCGGCTTCACCGGGACGATGCTGGTCCTCGACCGCGCGACGGACACCTTCGCCATCCTCCTCGCCAACACGGTCCACCCACGCCGCCGCACCCCGGACAGCCGGCCCCGCGCCGCACTGGCCACACGGGTGGCGCGGGCGGTGCGGTCCTGAGCGGGAGGGGACGGGGGTGTCGCCTCGTACAATCGGTGGGTGAACGACCCCGCCGACCCCGCCGCTCCCGCCGACACGCTGCGTGCCGCCCTCGCCGACCTCGTCGACGGGCTGCCGCCCCGGCAGGCCGCGCGGGCCGTGGAGCGGCTGATCGCCAACTACCGCGGGGACACCCCGACCGACGCCCCGATCCTGCGGGACCGCGCCGACGTCGTCGCCTACGCCGCGTACCGCATGCCGGCGACCTTCGCCGCGGTGCGCTCGGCGCTGGCCGCGTTCGCCGAGGCCGTGCCGGGGTGGGCGCCCGGCAGCCACGTGGACGTGGGCGGCGGGACCGGCGCCGCGACCTGGGCCGTCAGCGACACCTGGGACGGAGAGCGTCCGGTGACCGTGCTCGACTGGGCCGAGCCCGCGCTCGCCGTCGGCCGGGAGATCGCCGCCTCGCTCCCGGCCCTGCGGGACGTCCGCTGGCAGCGCTCCCGGATCGGAACCGCGCTCACCGTCGAGAGCACCGACCTCGTCACCGTCTCCTACGTGCTCAACGAGCTGACCGTGGCCGACCGCGCCGCCCTCGTCGACACCGCCGCCGGTGCCGCGCCCGCCGTCGTGATCGTCGAAGCCGGCACCCCCGCCGGTTACGCCCGCGTCATCGAGGCCCGCGACCGGCTGATCGCCGCCGGGTTCCAGGTCGCCGCGCCCTGTCCGCACAGTGCCGCCTGCCCCATCGTGCCGGGCACCGACTGGTGCCACTTCGCGGCGCGGGTCAGCCGTTCCTCCCTGCACCGGCAGGTCAAGGGCGGGTCCCTCGCCTACGAGGACGAGAAGTTCAGCTACGTCGCCGCCACCCGACTCCCCGTCTCCCCGGCCCCCTCCCGCGTGGTCCGGCGTCCGCAGATCCGCAAGGGCCAGGTCCTGCTCGACCTCTGCGAGCCCGACGAGCAGCTCCGCCGCCGCACGGTCACCAAGCGCCACGGCGACCTGTACAAGGCGGCCCGCGACGCGGCCTGGGGCGACCCGTGGCCCACCGAGGAGCGGTGACAACCCGCCTACCCAGTAGGGTCGTTGGCGGCCAGTCGGCCCGTCGACCCGGAAGTGGACCTCCCCTGTGGAACGTGAAGTGCACCGCGCCGCCCTGCGTCTCGTGATCGCCGAGGACGACCCGCTGCTGCGCGAGGGACTCGCCCTGCTGCTGCGCGCCGAGGGCCTGGACGTGGTCGCCACCGCGGACACCGCCGAGGCGGTGCTGGAGGCCATCGACGCGCACGAGCCCGACGTGGCCATCCTGGACGTACGCATGCCGCCCACGCACACCGACGAAGGCGTCCGCGCGGCCGTCGAGGCGCGCAGGCGCCGCCCCGCGCTCGCCGTCCTGGTGCTGTCCGCGTACGTCGAGCAGTCCTTCGCCACCGACCTGCTGACCGGCGGGGTGGGCGGCCTCGGCTATCTGCTCAAGGAACGCGTCGGACGGGTCGAGGAGTTCATGGACGCGCTGCGCCGGGTCGCGGCCGGCGGCACCGCCATCGACCCGGAGGTCGTCGCCCAGTTGTTCACCCGCACCCGGCAGGACACCCGCCTGGAACGCCTCAGCCCCCGGGAGCGCGAGGTGCTCGCGCTGATGGCCGAGGGTCTGGGCAACAGCGCCATCGCCGGACGGCTCGTCGTCACCGACGGCGCGGTCCACAAGCACATCCGCAGCATCTTCGCGAAGCTCGACCTGTCCCCGGCCGACCAGGTCGACCGGCGGGTGGCCGCCGTCCTGCACTACCTGGAGAACGCGCGGGCGCAGCCGCACTGACCTCCCGCCGACCGGCGGGGTACAGCCTGCTGTACCCCGGCTCGGGGCGTGCGCGGCAATGTGTCCCGGGGCCGCGACTGGTGTGCTGAACAGGCCGGTTCAGCAGACCGGTTCAGGCATCCCGAAGGGACATCACGGTGAGCACGCACGCACAGATCGGCACCGGAAGTGGCACTGGCTCCGGCTCCGGCACCGGCTCCGGCTCCGACACCGGATCCGCTCCGGAGCCGCCCAGCGGCCCGACGCACCGGACGAGTTGGGGCACCGGCCCGGACGACGGCCCGGGCGGCCTGCGGGGCAGCCTCCGCCGGCACCCGCTGACCTGGTTCTTCTCCCTGGCCTTCGGGCTGAGCTGGGTGGCGTGGACGCCGTACATCCTGGGCGGGAACGGCCTGGGCGTCCTCGGCTTCACCTTCCCGGGCGGCGAGGCCGGGGGCCAGCTCCTGGGCGTGCTGCCCGGCGCCTACCTCGGTCCCATCCTCTCGGCGTTCCTGGTCACCGCGGCCTCTCAGGGGCGTGCGGGACTGCGGGCCTGGGTGGGGCGGATGGCCAAGTGGCGCGTCGGCTGGCGGTGGTACGTCGCGGTGATCGTCGCGGTGCCCGCCGTGCTCACCGTGACGTCGGCGGTGCTCGGCGGCAGCGCGCCGGTGCTGCCCGGCGCGGCGGTGCTGGTGGCGTTCGTGCCCGGCCTGGTCCTGCAGATGGTCACCACCGGTCTCGCCGAGGAGCCGGGCTGGCGCGACTTCGCCATGCCGATCCTCCAGCGGCGCCACGGCGCGCTGCTCGGCACCCTGATCGTCGGCCCGCTGTGGGGCGTGTGGCACCTGCCGCTGTTCCTGTCCGACTGGGGCGGCTACCCGGACGTGGCCTGGTGGGAGCCGGTGGAGTTCATCGCCACCACGATCGCCTTCAGCTTCGTGATGACCTGGGTGTTCAACCGCACCGGTGAGAGCCTGCCGCTGGCGATGCTGTTGCACGTCGGCGTCAACAACTACATCTCCATCGCCTGGTCGGACATGTTCCCGGAGCTGTCCTCCGGCTACGCCGCGCACACGTTCCTGGCCGCCTCCGTCGTCGTGGCCGCGATCCTGCTGATCACCACCCGGGGCCGGCTCGGCTACGAGCCGGCCCCCGACGCCCCGCGCTCATGACGCCTCGCCGGCGGCGTCCGTCCCCCGCCGGTCCTGCTGTTCCTGCTGTTCCCGCCGGTCCTGCTGTCGTTCCTGGAGTTTTCGCAGCAGCTCCCGCTTCTGGGCCTGCGGGGACAGGCCGCCGCCGGTGCGACCGCCCCGGTCGCCGCCGCGCAGGGCGTCGCGGCCGAGCTTCCGGCGCGTGCCGCCGACGCCCAGCATGTTTCCGGATCCACCTCGGGTCATGGGTCTTCTCCCTGCGATTCCAGGAACGAGACGGATCGTCTCGTTACGATCCCTCCACTGTCGGCGAGACGTACCGTCTTGTCAACCTGTTAGATTCGGACCATGGCCGCCCAGAAATCCACCCACGCCCACGCAACCCCCGCTCCCGCCTCCGAGAGGCCGCACCCCGACGCCACCCGGCGCAGTCAGCGGTCCCGCCAGGCCATCTACGACGCCGCCCTCGCCCTCGTCGGCGAGATCGGCTACCCCAAGACCACCATCGAGGGCATCGCCGCCCGCGCCGGTGTCGGCAAGCAGACGATCTACCGCTGGTGGCCCTCGAAGGCGCAGGTCCTGCTGGAGGCCTTCGTCGACCTCGGGGAGCAGGCCGTCCAGGCCCAGGGGCAGGAGGCGACGTACGCCATCCCGGACACCGGCGACGTCGCCGCCGACCTCAAGGCCGTCCTGCGCGCCACCGTCGACCAGCTCTACGACCCGAAGTTCGACGCCCCCTCCCGCGCCCTGGCCGCGGAGGGCCTGGTCAACGAACAGCTCGGCCGGGAGTTCGTGGCCAAGCTCCTGGAGCCGTCGCTCCAGCTCCACGTCGACCGGCTGCGCGCCGCCCAGGAGGCCGGCCAGGTGCGGCCGGAGATCGACCCGCGCATCGCGCTCGAACTCTTCGTCTCGCCGCTCGCCCAGCGCTGGCTCCAGCACACGGGCCCGGTCTCCTACGAGTACACCGACACGCTCGTCGACTACGCGCTCCACGGGCTCGCCCCCCGGTGACCAGGGAAGTTTGTCCCTTCGCGACCCCGAAGCGCGGAATGGTGCGACCATGAGGCATGCTGGTGCGCACGACGGCGAGGCAAGGGGATAGATGAGCGCGGAGTTCGGCGGTCGGAGCGGTCTGCAGGGCAAACTCTCCTCGTGGCTGCGCGGACGCCGCCCCAAGGAGGCCGCCGGTGACGGTGGCCGGGAGGACCTGCTGCTCGCCGCCGCCGGTGCGGGACTGCCCCTGGCACCCGCCGCGCACCCCGCCGGATACCGTTGCTCCTGCGACCGGGTGGGCTGTCCCACCCCGGCCCGGCACCCCGTCTCCTTCGCCTGGCAGACGCAGTCCACCACCGACCGCGCACAGGTCGAGCGCTGGGCCCGGCACCAGCCCGAGGCCAACTTCATCACCGCGACCGGCATGGCGCACGACGTCCTGGACGTCCCCCTTCAGGCCGGTCGCGAGGCGCTCCAGCGGCTGCTCGACGCCGGCATCGAGGTCGGCCCGGTCGCCGAGAGCGCCGACGACCGCCTGCTGCTGTTCACCCTCACCCGCGGCACCCCCGAGGACGAGGACGAGTGGTGGCCCTGCGAGCTGGACTGCCACCCCGAGACCATGGACGAGCACCCCGGACTGCGCTGGCACTGCCGAGGCTCCTACGTCCTGGTACCGCCCGCCCGACTGCCCGGCGAGCACCGATCGGTGCACTGGGTACGCGGCCCCGAGCATCCGCTGCCGGACCCGCTGACCCTGCTGGAGACCCTCACCGACGCCTGCGCCCGGCACGCCGGTGACGACGAGAGCGACCACGCGGGCACGGCCTGGCCCCTTCGTCGCTGAGGCCCCGGGCTGCTGTGGGTGGCCGTGTGCGGCCCCGGGTGGCCGTGGGGGCTACTCGCCCTTGCCGGCCGTCAGCCCCTGGACCCGTCCCAGTACCGACACTTGCCCGTCCCCCGAGCCGTCCGCCGGGTCGAGCGCGACCTCGTTGGAGACGAACTCCATCGTCAGCGACTGCTTGATCTCGCCGTCCGTCAGCGCCAGCACGTCTTTGTTCGGCGTCGGCACGGACGCGCCCCGCGCGGCGGTCTGCTTCTCGAAGTGCCGGGAGGCGAAGAACACCAGCGCTCCGCCGTCCTTCGTACGCAGCGCCAGCGGCGCGTAGTCGCCGTCCGTCAGCGGCTCGTCGATGTACTGCGTGACCAGGCCCGGACGGGTCGACCGCTTCTCGCGCAGCTCGCGCCAGGAACTGGTGTGCACACCGTCCGCGAAGGTCTTCCCGCCGTCCTGCAGATACGTCGTGTAGCTCTTGCTCAGGCCGGCCGGCGCGACGGCCACGTCGGTGGAGTTCGCGGCGACGGTCTCGGCCCAGCCGTCCTCGTCGGTCTTGAACTCGGGCACCTTGTCGGGGGCGACCAGCGTCAGGTACGCCGCCTCCCAGGTCTCCTCCAGGCCGTCCCGGGTGAAGACCAGCAACCAGCGGGTGTCCCCGCCCCTGTTGGCCTTGGTGTCCGCGACGAACCAGCGCGGCCAGCCCGCCTTCTTCGGGATCGTGAACTCCGCGTCGGTCAGCTCCAGCGGCTCGTGCGCCGGGTTGCCGTCCGGGTGGTTGGCCGAGCCCGCCTTCAGCCGCGCCGAGTCGATCGCGGCGAGGGCGCCCGTGGTGTGGTCGGCGTCCAGATCGGCGTCGTACGCCTTGTCGGCCCTGTTGTACGCGGTGGTGAACTGCTCCAGCGCCTTCGCGGCCTCCGCCCGGGTGGCCGCCGGGAGCACCTCGCGCTCACCGTGCACCACCACGCATCCGCTCGCCGTCAACGACAAAGCGGTCGCCGAGGCGGATATGAGGGCGCACTTCTCAAGCCTGCGGGGCCTTCGAGGGCCGCGATCCTGGCTCATCAGGTTCCTTCACCTTCCCCTTCCCGGAGGCGAACCCTACCGGGGCGGGACGGCGACCGGGCGCGGGGACCGGGTACAGCGGCCACACCGTGACCTCACGTCACGGTTCCCGCCTCGGGACGACCAGCAACGCGCCCGTGCGCGGGTGCGGAAACACCTCCACCGGCTGGTCGTAGACCTCGGACAGCAGCCCCTCGGCGAACACCTCCGCCGGAGCGCCCTCGGCTGCGATCCGGCCCGACCGCAGGATCGCCACCCGGTCCGCGTACGCCGCCGCCAGCGCGAGGTCGTGCAGGACGACGACCACCGCGTCCCCGGCCCGCGCCCGCTCCCGGCACAGCCGCAGCACGAGTTCCTGGTGCCGCAGGTCCAGGGCCGCGGTCGGCTCGTCGAGCAGCAGCAGGGGAGCGCGCTGTGCCAGCACCCGGGCGAGGGCGACCCGGGCCCGCTCGCCGCCGCTGAGCGCGGAGAACGGCCGCCCGGCGAAGCCGGTCACCTCCGTGCGCGCCATCGCCTCGGCCACCGCCGCGTCGTCCTCGTCCGCCAGGTCGCCGCCCGCCCAGGGCGCCCGGCCCATCCGGACGACCTCCTCCACCGCGAACGGGAAGGACAGCGACGCCGACTGGGGCAGCACCGCCCGGCGCAGCGCGAGTTCGGGCGCCGGCCACTCGGTCACCGGGCGGCCGTGGACGCGTACGACGCCCTCGACGGCCGGGACATCGGCGGCCAGGGCGCCCAACAGGGTGGACTTGCCCGCCCCGTTGGGGCCGACCAGGGCGAGCACCTCGCCCGCGCGGACGGTGACGTCGACGCCGTCGAGGACCGGCCGCCCGCCCAGGTGGACGCACAGGCCCTCGGCCTCGGCGAGGAGGTCGCCCGGCGCGGCCGGGGGCGGCGGCACCGGACGGTACGGCACAAGACGCGGCAGCCTCACGGCTCTCATGCCCCGCATGCCCCCCACACCCTTCCTGCCCGTCATGTCCGTCACGCCCTTGACGCCCTTGACGTCCTTCGCGCCCTTCACGCCCTTCACGCCCAGCCTCCCTGCCTGCGTCGGGTGCGGCGCAGCAGCCAGAAGAAGAACGGGCTGCCCAGCAGTGCCGTCAGCACCCCGAGCGGCAGTTCGGCGGGCTCGGCGACCGTGCGGGCCGCCAGGTCGGCGGCGAGCAGCACCAGCGCGCCGAGCAGCGCGCTGCCCGGGATCAGGAACCGGTGCCCGGGCCCCGCCGCCATCCGCAGCAGATGCGGGACGACGAGCCCGACGAAGCCGATGACACCGGCCACGCTCACCGCGGCCGCGGTCAGCAGCGCGATCACCAGCACCAGCACGATCCGCAGCCGCTCCACCTCCACGCCCAGATGCCGGGCCGGACGCTCGCCGAGCGCCAGCAGGTCGAGCCGGCGGGCGTACAGCGGGGCGAGGGCCAGGCCGGCCGCCGCGCACGGCAGGACCGCCAGCACCTTCGGCCAGGTCGCCTGCGCGAGCGAGCCCAACTGCCAGAAGGTGATCTGGTTGACCGCGGCCGTGTCCGCGAAGAACAGGAACAGCCCGATCAGCGCGCCCGCGAAGGCGTTCACCGCGATGCCCGTCAGAATCAGCGTGACGACCTCCGTACGGCCGCCCGAGCGGGACATCGCGTACACCACCAGGACCGTGACCAGGCCGGAGACGAACGCGAGGACGGACACCGTCCAGTTGCCGAGGAAGTTCAGGCCGAACGCGATGGCGGCCACCGCGCCGACCGCCGCGCCCGAGGAGACGCCGATGACGCCCGGTTCGGCGAGCGGGTTGCCGAACACGCCCTGCATCAGGGCGCCCGCACAGCCGAGCGAGGCGCCGACGAGCAGCGCCAGGACGATCCTCGGGAACCGCACGTTCCACAGCACCGACTCGGCCACCCGGTCCAGTTCGGTGCCGCCGAGACCGGTCCGGTGCAGGAGCGAGCCGAGTACGTCGCCGACCGGGATCGGGTAGGCGCCGGTGCCGGCCGCGACCGGGACGAGGATCAGGAGGCCGGCGGTGAGGGCCGCGGTCAGCAGCCAGGCGGTGGTGCGCCGGGCGCGGGGCGGGGCCGGAGCGGCGGGTGCCTGGGGGTGGGTCGGTGTCGGCTTGTCGTCCAGTACGGTCACTGCGCGCCGTCCTTGCCGTCCTTGCCGTCCATACCGTCCTTGCCGTCCTCGCCGTAGAGCTGCGCCACGACCGACTTCAGCACCTGGTCGGTGCGCGGGCCGTAGTTGAGGAGTACGCCGTCCTCGATGGAGACGATCCGGCGGTCCATCCCCGCCGGGGTCTGGGCGACACCGGGGATCTTCACCAGCCCGTCGACGCCGCCGACCGATTCGAGTCCCTTGCTCATCACGAGGATCGCGTCCGGCGCGGCCTTGACGAGGGCCTCGCTGGTGATGGCGGTGAAGTCCTTGTCCAGACCGGAGGCGGCCCCGGCGTCCACCGCCCCGGCCGCCTCGATCAGCGAGCCGGCGCCGGACTCCTTGCCGCCGATCAGGTAGACGGAGGCCGAGCCGCGCAGGTACAGGAAGGCGACCCGGGGCCTCTCGCCGTGCGGAACGTCCTTGCGCGCGGCCTCGATCCGCTGCTCCGAGCGCCGGGTCAGCTCCTTCCCGGCCGCCGGTACGCCGAGGGCGTCGGCGACCGCCTGGATGCGCGGGCCCACGTCGTCCAGGCCCTTGGCCGCCTCGACGAAGAGCACCGGGACTCCGGCGGCGCGGATCTGGTCCACCGCCTCCTCCGGTCCACTGGTGGTCTCGGCGATCACCAGGTCGGGCCGCAGCGACAGCACGCTCTCGGCGGAGACGTCGTGGCCCCGGGTGACCACGGGGAGCTTCGCCGCCTGTTCGAAGGTGGCGGTGACGTCCCGGGCGACGACCCGGTCGCCGAGTCCGAGGGTGAAGACGATCTCGCTGAGGCTGCCGGACAGGGGCACGATGCGCTCGGCCCCCTCGACCGTCACCCGCTCGCCGTCGGCGGAGCGGACGGTCACCGGGAGTTCGGGCCGGGGTCTCTTCGCGAGCGGCTCGACCCGGTTCGCGACGGACTCCTTCGCGGCGGCGGCCCCCGAGTCGCCCTTGGCGCCGGACTCGGTCCCGGTCTGGGTCGCGGTCTCGGCGGAGCCTCCGCATCCGGTCGCGGTCACGGTGAGGGCGAGCACGGACAGCAGTGCTCCCGCCAGTCGGATTCGCAAGCGTCGCACGGTGTGTCCGGTCCTTTCGTCGACGGCCGGTATCAGTCGGCTAGAGCTTAGGTTAGCCTTACCTTCGTTCGCTACCGGCCCCCCGATCCGGAGGACTTCGCATGCCCGCCCGCCTTCGCGCCCTGGTCACTGTTGTGTGTGCGGTCGTCCTCGGAGCCCTGCTCCCCGTGTCCGCCGCACACGCCGAGAGCCGGACCGTGCAGGGCGGACGGCTCGACTGGGGCATCAAGTCGTCGTTCCAGAGCTATGTCACCGGCCCCATCGCGAAGGGCAGTTACTCGCTGACCGGGGGAGCGGCCACCGTCGGCGGCAGCGCCTTCCGCTTCCACTCGGCGACCGGCACCTACGACGGCGCCACCGGCTCCTTCCGCGCCGCCTTCTCGGGCGGCGTGCACTTCCTCGGCCACCGCACGAGCGCCGGCTCCTACCAGCTCGACCTCACCATCAGCCGACCCACCGTGAGCATCTCCGGCTCCACCGGCACGCTCAGCGTGGACGTCGTCAGCCGGGCGAAGGACACCGGGGCGGTCACGACGTCCCGTCAGGTGCCCTTCGCCACCCTCTCCCTCGGCGGCATCGACATGAAGGGCGGCGGCAGCACCGTGGCCCTCGACAACCTGCCCGCCACCCTCACCGCCCAGGGCGCCCGTTCCTTCGCCGGGTACTACACCGCCGGCACCGCCCTCGACCCGGTGAGCCTGTCCGCCGACGTCCGGGCGGCGGCGCAGCCGCAGGAGAAGCAGCCGTCCGGCACACCCACCAAGGCCGACACGTCTCCGAACCCCACGAAGACTTCGAAGACCTCGGAGACCTCGAAGGGCGCGATCAAGGACGGCGCCGTCGACTGGGGTGTGCGCCGCACCTTCCGCGAGTACGTCACCGGCGACATCGCCGACGGCAAGTGGACCCTGTCCGCCGGCGCCCAGGACGGCGGCGCCCTCTACCGCTTCCCCGGCGGCGAGGGGACGTACGAGGACGGCGACCTCACCGCGGCCTTCGAGGGCACGGTGCGCTTCACCGGCGCCCACGGACTCGACCTGAGCCTCGGCGCGGTACGGGCCACCGTCGAGGACGGCAAGGGCACGCTGTACGCCGATGTGGCGAGCCCGGACGTCAAGAGCGAGAAGGTGCCGCTGGTCACCTTTACCGCCGAGAACCTGAAGCCGGCCGACGGCCTGGTGAAGGTCACCGAGGCCCCCGCGAAGCTCACCGCGCGCGGCGCGAAGGCCTTCGGCGGCATGTACCAGGCGGGCACCGAGATGGACCCGGTGTCCCTGGCCGTCGCCCTCACCGCCGACGCGGAGCTGCCCGCCCTGCCCGACCTCGGCAGCACCCCCACGGCGAGCCCGAGCCCGCAGTCCACGAAGGCCGGGTCCGACACCTCCGCCGCACCCGTCGCGAGCGCCACCGACGACGGCGACTTCCCCGCACTGCCCGTCTCCCTCGCGGCCGGCGCCCTGCTGCTGGTGGCCGCGGCCCTCGTGGCCGTCGCCCTCCGCAGGCGCCGCGCCCGGCCCGCCGAGTCCGAGTCCGAGTCCGAGCCCGATTCGGCGGCCGAGTCCGAGTCGGCGGCCGAGTCGGCGTCCGCGCCGGATCAGGGCTGAATCCACGACACCGGGCCGCCGCCGCGCGGCGCCACCACTCAACCCCACCACTCAAGGAGAACCGAGCCATGCCCGTCAGACGACGCCGCTCCACCGCACTCGCCGCCGCCGTGGCCACGGCCGCCGCGCTCGGCGCGACCGCCCTCGCCACGGTCGGCGCCTCCACCGCCTCGGCCGCCGAGGTCCCGCTCCAGGACTACGAACTGACCTGGGGCATCAAGCAGTCGTACCGCACCTACGTCGGCATGTTCGGCACCTTCACCACGTCGGAAGGCGCCACCCAGGCCGCCGGCAACGGCGCGTTCACCTTCACCGACGGCACCGGCAGCTACGACCCCACGGACCACACCGCCGACCTCGCCTTCCAGGGCAAGCTGGTGAGCGCCTCCGCCGCGCACAACTTCGAGGTCACGCTCACCGACGTACGGTTCGACAGCGGGGCCGGCGAGATCACCGCCGACGTGACGACGGTCGACACCTCGGGGGCCACCCCCACCAAGGAGGGCGACGACGTACCGCTCGCCACGGTCGCCGTGACCCGCGAGATGACGGACATGGCGACCACCCTCACCGCGGAGGCGGGGGAGTACCTCGGCAGCGCCGGCTACGGGGGCGCGGCGGGCGACCCGCTGACGGTCGTCCAGAAGACCCCGCCGACCACGGAGCCCACCTCCGGGCCCGAGCCCACCACGGAGCCCACCACCGGCGAGCCGACGCAGCCGGGTTCCCCCGACCCGACCGATGACCCGACCGACACGGAGACCACGCCCGGCACGTCGCCGGGGACCAAGGACCCGAGCCCGACGGCGAGCACCAGCACCTCCCCGTCCGGCTCACCCTCCGCCTCGCCCACCGAGGCCGCCGCCCGGGGCGAGATCGCCGACGGCACCCTCGGCTGGGGCGTGAAGGAGTCCTTCCGCGCGTACGTCGTCGGTCCCATAGCCAAGGGCACGGTCACCGTCTCCGGCGGAGCCACCCAGGCGGCCGGCAACGGCGCGTTCACCTTCAAGGACGCCACCGGCACCTACGACACGGACGCCGACAAGCTCACCGCCTCCTTCCAGGGCGCCGTCAACTTCAAGGGCCACGAGTCGGGCGGCACGTACGGCCTCGACCTGACCCTGAGCAACCTCAAGGCCACCCTCGACGGCGGCACCGGCGAGCTCACCGCCGACGTGAACAGCCTCGGCACGCAGACCAAGGGCGTGGTCCTGGCCGACCTCAAGGCCGAGTCCGCCGACCTGAGCGCCGCCAAGAACGTCATCACGGTCGACGACATGGCCGCCACGCTCACCGACGCCGGCGCGAAGGCCTTCGGCGACTTCTACCAGGCCGGCACCGCGCTCGACGCCGTCGACCTGTCGGTGGCGCTGAGCGACGACGCGCAGTTGCCGGACGGCGACGGCACGGGCACGTCGGGCGGCTCCGCCGGCGGCGGCACGGGCACGACCGGTGGCTCCGGCGGCACCGGCGGCACGGGGTCGACCATCGGCGGCACCGGCACGACGACGGGCGGCATCATCGGCGGCGGCAGCCTCGCCTCCACCGGCTCGGACATCCCCGGCCCGGCGCTGGGCACGGCGGCCGGGGTGGCTGTGGCCGCGGGCGCGGGCACCGTCGTCGCGATGCGCAGGCGGCGTACGACGAGCCAGTGAGCTGTGTGCAACGCGAGACTCCCGATTGGACAGTTCGTCCCGGCGGCACGCCGCCCACATGGCGTTTCTGCCGGGACAAGCTGTCCCATCACCGGCCGCACCCCTGCGGGCTCCTTCCGCGGGGCCGTGCGGTCACATGATGCTTGAATGCCCCGGTGACTGACTACGACGTACTGCGCGTCTTCTGCGCGCCGAACGGTGGATACGGCAACGAACTGGGTGTCGTCCGGGAGGGATCCGTGCTGCCGGAGCCCGAGCGGCGGCAGGAACTGGCCGCGAAACTCGGCTTCAGCGAGACCGTGTTCGTCGACGACCCCGAGCGCGGCGTCGTCGACATCTACACGCCCACCCTGCGCCTGCCGTTCGCAGGCCACCCCTGCGTCGGCACCGCCTGGCTGCTCGACGTGCCCGAACTCGTCACGCCGGCCGGGGTGGTGGGCACCCGGCTGGACGGGGAGTTCACCTGGATCGAGGCCCGCCCCGAGTGGGCCTCGCCCCGCACCCTGCGTCAGTACGCCACCGTCGCGGAGGTCGACGACCTGGCGGTGCCGCCGCCGGGGGAGTGGATCTACGCCTGGGCGTGGGAGGACGAGGCGGCGGGCCGGATCAGGGCCCGCGCGTTCCCGGGCCGCGACGACGGGATCGACGAGGACGAGGCGACGGGCGCGGCAGCCCTCCTGCTGACCGAACAACTGGGCCGCGCCCTGAACGTCACGCAGGGGGTCGGCTCCCAGATCCTCACCGCACCGCAGCCCGAGGGCTGGGTCGAGATCGGCGGACGGGTGCGCCTGGAGCGCTGACCTCAGCTCAGGTGCGCCACGAAGGTATTCCAGGCCTCACCGCCGAACAGGATCACAGGACCGGCCGGATCCTTGCTGTCCCGTATGGGCGCGAGCGCGGGAACACCGGGGGCAAGCTCGAGGCACTCGCCCTGGCCGCCGCTGTAGCTGCTCTTGGACCATTTGGCCTTGGCCAGGAGAAGGACTGTGCGGTGTTCCAGGATCATGAGGTGAACTCCTCAGCGATGCGACGGATGAGTGCGAGCGATTCCGCCGGTGGCAGCGCGAGAGTACGCGCGTCGTCGAAGAGTGCCCGGTAGTAGGCCACTTCGGGTTCTTGCTCCATCCAGAAGTTGCCCGTAGGGGCCTCTGTCAGCACGATGTCCTGCGCTGTCGCCTGAGGAAAGCTCATCAGCAAGTACGGGCCGAACATACCCGAGTGCGCGCCCCGCGAGAACGGCAGGACCTGGACCGTGATGTTGGAGAGCTCGGCCAGTGCGGCTACGTGGTTCAACTGCGCGCGCATGACATCGGGCCCGCCGACTCGTTGGTGGAGAATCCCTTCAGCAAGAACCGCCCAGAAGTTCAACGGCATCTCATCAGTCAGTCGTTGTTGCCGCGCGATCCTCACCTGGACGAATCGATCGATGTCCTCGGACGACTGCCAAGCACGTGAAGCGACGGTCACCGCCCTGCTGTACTCCGGAGTCTGAAGCAGCCCGGGAACCAACTGTGCCTGGAACGTCTTGATGTGATCGCAGATGGACTCCATCTCGATGTAGTCCTTGTACGTCTCGGCCAGCACCGAGCTGTACTGGTGCCACCATCCCTCGCGACGACGGCGGTTGGCCGTCCTTGTGAGAAGGGTGAGGCGCTCTCGAGTCTTTGGATCGTTCACGCCGTAGGCGTGCAGCAGGGCGACCACATCCGGTGTGCGCACCAGAACGCGGCCGTTCTCCATGCGGCTGATCTTGCCCTTGGTGCAATCGAGGGCCTCGGCGGCCTGGGTGGTGGTGAGACCCGAGGCCTCGCGGTAGCGGCGCAGTTCGTCGCCCAACTGTCGCCCGAGAACGGTAGAGGGGCGGTCGGTCGTACCTCGCGAGTTCATGGCTCCCTTTTAGCAGAGACGTGTACCTATGAATCTGGCACTCACTCGAAGGGATGAGAAAAGAGTCGGATCCTTGGGGCAACGTTGCGAGCTGCTTGGTGCGTAGGCAATCTACGGAAGGTGCGACTCCAATCGGACTCGTGCCGTGGGGACTTCACTCGTGGTCCCGAACTCCGAGGAGGTCGCTCCTGTGAGCCCATCGAACGACGTCACCTTCCGACTCCCTCGTGACCGCCGCAGCGTCCCCCGCGCGCGGGCGTTGCTGCACGCCGTGCTCGATACCTGGGGCGTGGGTCAGGAGACCCTGGACAACGCCGAGTTGGTGCTCTCGGTACTCGTCACCAACGCCCTGCGTGTCCCGGTGCCGGGCGACCGGCAGGTGGGTGTTCGGATCGCGCGCTCCGTCGTGGACGGGCTGCTGCGGCTGGAGGTGAGCGACGCCGGGGGCGGCCGTCCCGAGGCCCGGGAACCCGGCGAGGACGAGACCGGCGGGCGGGGGCTCCTCCTCGTGTCGGCACTCGCGCATCGCTGGGGCTGTGAGCAGCGGGCCGCCGGTATCGGCAAGACGGTGTTCGCGGAACTGAAGGCGCCGGACATCGTGGCCGAGCCCGCGGCGCGCGAGGTGGCGGCGGTGATGGTCCGGGCCGGGCAGCAGGTGCGCGTGTGGGGTGCGTGGCGGGCCGTGCGGGGCGTGCGCGTCGATCAGTACGCGGCGGGTGGCCCCGTCGTGGTGCTGGAGCTGGACAACGGCCCGGCACTGGGCGTGCACGCGACGGAGCCGCTGGCCGTACAGACGGGGGAGTGCTCCGGATAATGTGGCGCAGTGCACACGAGACAGTGCGGAGAGAGGTGGCAGGGTGATCACGCGGATCGAGATCGACGGGTACAAGTCCTTCGACGGCTTCGCTCTCGACCTGCCGCCGTTCACCGTCCTGGTGGGAGCCAACGCCTCGGGCAAGTCCAATCTGCTGGAGGCTGTGGATCTTCTCGGACAACTGATCCGGGAGCCCACGAGCCAGACCCTGGTCGACCACGCCCGTAGGGGAGGTCCGAAGGAGCTGTTCCGGCGCGGCTCGGACGGTGTGCCGGTCAGGGCCATGCGTATCGCGGCCCATGTCCTCGTGCACGGCTACGCCGGGTACTGCCACGTCAGGGTCGAGGCGCGGGTGTCGTACGCGGATCCGCCCGATCCGCTGCGCGTCGACACCGAGGTACTCAACGTTCATGACTACTGCGGGGCAGATCCGGACTGGGTCGAGCCCGTACCGTGGCACCTGGTCCCCGACGAAACCGGACAACTGCACTGCACGGAGGTCCCGGTCCAAGACGCCGCCTACCGCAGGGAACTGGCCGGGGCCAGTGGGAACTGGCGGATCCTTGAACCCTCACCCAAGGCGATGCGCGTCGTCTCCTCCACCTACGACACCGCACCTCTCGCGGAGGACGGAAAGAACCTCGGGGCCGTCCTGGGGCGGATCGCCCGGGAGCCCGAGAGCTGGTACGACTTCCGTGCCGACGCTGTGGCACTCCTACCCGACCTCGTGGACATCACGGTGGCGGCCAACGCCGAATGGGGTCAGTGGGACGTCTGGCTTCAGCACCAGCACGAGCACCGCGTACCCCCTGGCGCCGCGTCGGCGGGAACCTTGCGCATTCTGGCGCTGCTGGCCGCGGCTCACGACCCCGCCCATGAGGGTCTCCTGATGATCGAGGAGCCCGAGAACGGCCTGCATCCCACCCGGGTCCCGTACCTGCTGTCCCGGCTGAAAGGCAGGACCAGCGATCCGGCGACGCTCACTTCTGGCGACGGAAGGCAGATCCTGATCACCACGCACTCACCTGTCGCGCTCGCCGCCGCGCTGGAGGACGCCCCGGACTCGGTGGTCTTCCTCGACACCGTGACCCGGTTCGGCGACGGGCTTCCGCCTCGTCGGCTGACCAGGGCGCGGAAGGTGGCGGAAAGCGGGGAGCGCGGAACGTTCGTCAGCCCCCTGGAGGTGCGGAAGTACCTCGATCCGGTGGGGCGGTACGCGCATGGGGCGTAGGTATCTCAGCCTGGCTCTTCTGACGGAGGGAGCCAGCGACCAGTGGTTCCTGGTTCCGCTTGTCGACCGGCAGATCGCCGAACTCGCCCTGGAGACGCCGCTCGGCTTCGACTACTCGGGAGTGGTCGCGGGGGAGTGCTTCACCGTGGCGCAGCGGGACATGGTGGTGCGTGAAGTGGCCAATCTGCTCCGCTACTTCGACATCGTGATGATCCACCACGACCATAACGAGCGGGCCAAGGTCGATGCGATTCGTGAGCGTTTCTCCGACGACGCCGACCGGATCGTGGCTCTGGTGCCCGTGAGAGAGACGGAGGCGTGGATGCTGGCGGATCCCGAAGCGCTCAAGGAGGCGGCTCCCACACGTGATGCCGCGTGGGAGGTGCCGTACGACGTGGAGAAGGTGGCCGACCCGAAGGTCATGCTGAGGGCGGCTCTGGGTGGGCGGCGCGACGCGGAGCGGGACTTCGGCCGGCTGGGACAGACGGTCGCGCTCGACGCGCTGGGCAAGGTCCCCGCGTACCGGCGCTGGACGACCGAGCTGCGCCGGGCGCTGGAGCGCGAGCGGTACCTGTGACCCGTGACGCCGGCCGGGAGACGGGCCAGCGTCACAGGGCGTCGGCCGGGCGTCACGCCGACAGCGGGAACTCCTCGCCCAGCGCCCGGAAGACCGCCGTGTTGAGCGCGAAGGCGCGCTTGCACTCGGCGACGACCCGCTGCTTCTCCAGGTCGTCGGCGCGGATGCCGTCCAGCAGCTCGCGGTACTCCCGCTTGAACGCGGCCGGGTTGGAGATCTCCTCGAAGACGTAGAAGCGGACCCCGTCGCCCTTCCTGGCGAAGCCCCAGGTCCGCTCGGCCTTGTCGCGGATGATCTGCCCGCCCGACAGATCGCCGAGGTAGCGCGTGTAGTGGTGGGCGATGTACCCGGCCGGCCACTGCTCGGCGCACTCGCGCACGCGGGCCGCGTACGCCTCGGTCGCGGGCAGGGCGGTCAGCCCCGTACGCCACCCGGCGCCCCGCAGATGCGCCAGGTCCCGCTCCAGGGAGGCCAGCCGCAGCAGCTCCGGCCGGACGAACGGCCCGGCCACCGGGTCCGACGCCAGCCGTCCGGCGGCCGCCTCCAGGGCTTCGTAGACGAACCACAACTGCTCGGTGTAGCGCGCGTACGCGTCCACGCCGAGCCGGCCGCCGAGCAGGTCGCTCATGAAGGTGGAGGTCTCGGCCTCCACGTGCTGCTCGTGGGAGGCCGTGCGGATGAGGGTCGAGAAGGAGTCCATGGGCCCGATTTTCTATGGTTAGGCTTACCTAAGTCAATAGTCTTTCCGACGTCCTGTCGGTAAAAGGGTACCCGGACATGAAAGGACCCGCCCTCCGTACGGAGAGCGGGCCCGAAAGACGCGTGCGACGGTGTGTCCGACGGCACGTGCGAGGCGGCTACGGCAGGGTCAGGATCTCGGCCCCGGAGTCCGTCACCACCAGCGTGTGCTCGAACTGCGCCGTCCGCCTGCGGTCCTTCGTCACGACCGTCCAGCCGTCGTCCCACATGTCGTACTCGTGGGTCCCGAGCGTCAGCATCGGCTCGATCGTGAAGGTCATCCCGGGCTGGATGACGGTCGTCGCGTGCGGGCTGTCGTAGTGAGGGACGATCAGCCCGGAGTGGAACGAACTGTTGATGCCGTGACCGGTGAAGTCCCGCACCACCCCGTACCCGAACCGCTTGGCGTACGACTCGATGACCCGGCCGATGATGTTGATCTGGCGGCCCGGCCGGACCGCCTTGATCGCGCGGGCCAGGGACTCCCGGGTGCGCTCGACCAGCAGCCGGCTCTCCTCGTCCACGTCACCGACCAGGTAGGTCGCGTTGTTGTCGCCGTGCACACCGCCGATGTACGCGGTCACGTCGAGGTTCACGATGTCGCCGTCGCGCAGCACCGTGGAGTCGGGGATGCCGTGGCAGACGACCTCGTTGACCGAGCTGCACAGGGACTTGGGGAAACCCCGGTAACCGAGCGTCGAGGGGTAGGCGCCGTGGTCGCACATGTACGCGTGCGCCACCCGGTCCAGCTCGTCCGTCGTCACACCGGGCGCGATGAGCTTCGCGGCCTCCTCCATCGCCCGCGCCGCGATCCGCCCGGCCAGGCGCATCGCCTCTACCGTCTCGGGCGTCTGCACCTCCGGCCCGGTGTACGGCGTCGGCGCGGGTTTGCCGACGTACTCGGGCCGACGGATGTTTCCGGGCACGGAACGGGTGGGAGACAGCTCCCCTGGTACGAGCAGCGACTGGCCAGACATGCAGCGAGTCTAACCAGCGGCCATGGGGGAACATGTCGGTGGCGAGAGGAGCTGTCCATGGCCCTGTTCAAGAAGCGCACGGTCGGCAAACCGGGCGAGTGGTACTACTGCCTGGAGCACCAGAAGGTCGAGGAGGGCCCGGACTGCCCGGGAAAGGACCGCTTCGGGCCGTACGCCTCCCGCACGGAGGCCGAACACGCGATGCGTACCGCACGCGAGCGCAACCTCGAGTGGGAGAACGACCCCAAGTGGCACGACGCCACCGCCGCCGAGCGCGCCGACGACGACTGAGTAGCTGATCAGTCCGGAATCACCAGCCGGACGGGGGCGGGGCCGTCAGGTGGTCGGCGAGGCGGGACAGGCGGTCCCGGAAGCGGCGGCGGCCCCGGGGCGGCGGCCCCGCGTTCTCCCCGGCCGCCGCGCTGACCAGGTGCTGCACCGTGTCCAGGTCCAGCTCCGCGCCGTCCGGCACGGTCAGCGTCTCGTGCGCCATGGCCGTCAGCTCCCGCTCGCCCGGCGCGCGGTCGGTGCCCAGCGCCAGCACCGTCGCCCCGGCCCGGCGGGCGTCGTGCACCCGCTCCAAGAGGTGGGCGCCGGGGTCGTCGGGCGTCACCACGAGCAGCGTCTCCCCGCGCCGGGCCGCCGCCAGCCGCCCCAGGCCCACCGCCAGATGCGCCGGGTCCGACGGGCGCGCGTCGTGCCGCACCAGCGTGGGCGCCAGCTCCGGCGTCCCCGACCAGGCGGCCTCGTCCACCAGATGCGCGGCCAGATGCCAGGGGTCGTGCTCGGCGGTGCCCACCAGCAGCAGACCGCCCCCGTGCGGGACCACCGACCCCCGCAGCGCCCCCGCGAACCGCCGGGTGGCCCCCAGCCACTCGGTCCCGGCGAGCACTTCCCGCAGCAGTGCAACCCGTACGGCGTCCATGCGGCCGCATCCTGCCGCAACCCGGCCCGCCCGGTCCGGCGTTCGCCGCCGATTCGCCCGACCGGGGACACCCGCCCGGCGGGTGAGACCCGTACTCCTGCCGCTGCCGGAGCGGACGTAGGGTCGGCCCATGACCTCTACCGACAGTAGCGACAGCGCTGCACAGAAGGACCCGGCCAAGGACGCGGCCAAGGCCCCGGCCAAAGACCCCTGGGATCTGCCCGACGTGTCCGGGCTGGTCGTCGGCGTGCTCGGCGGCACCGGCCCCCAGGGCAAGGGCCTCGCGTACCGCCTCGCCAAGGCCGGCCAGAAGGTGATCGTCGGCTCGCGCGCCGCCGAGCGCGCCGAGGCCGCGGCCTCGGAGATCGGCCACGGCGTCGAGGGCGCCGACAACGCCGGGACCGCCCGCCGCAGCGACGTCGTGATCGTCGCCGTGCCCTGGGAGGGCCACGGCAAGACCCTCGAATCCCTGCGCGAGGAACTGGCCGGCAAGCTCGTCGTCGACTGCGTCAACCCGCTCGGCTTCGACAAGAAGGGCGCCTACGCGCTCAAGCCCGAGGAGGGCAGCGCCGCCGAGCAGGCCGCCGCCCTGCTGCCGGACAGCCGGGTCGCCGCCGCCTTCCACCACCTCTCGGCGGTCCTCCTCCAGGACCCGGAGACCGACGAGATCGACACCGACGTGATGGTGCTCGGCGAGGAACGCGCCGACGTGGAGATCGTGCAGGCCCTCGCCGGACGCATCCCCGGCATGCGCGGCGTCTTCTCCGGCCGGCTGCGCAACGCCCACCAGGTCGAGTCCCTGGTCGCCAACCTGATCTCCGTCAACCGCCGCTACAAGGCACACGCCGGGCTCCGCGTCACGGACGTATGAGGCGATGGGGGACACTGTGGGTACCAGTGTCCCCCCGACAGGAGCCGTTCCCATGCCCCGCCTCGCCCGCTATGCCCTGGCCGTCTGCGTACTCGCCGTGGCCGCCGCCGTCGTCTCCTTCGTGCGGGGCAGCGTGCTGATCGGCGTCGTGTGGGTGCTGCTGTCGGGGCTGTCGTCCAACATGTGCTGGTACTACGTCAAGCGCGGCCGGGGCGCCCGCAGCGCCACGTCCGTCACGGGCTGAGCGGCGTCACCCGGCGATCGTGCACAGCTCGTCGGTCTGCCAGAAGCGGTACAGCTCGAAGCCGCAGTACGTCTCGACGTCGCCGATCCCCAGCCCGCGCAGGATCGCGTCGATCGCGTCGAAGAACACGCCGTTGAGCGCCGGGATCCACAGCAGCGCGAACACGATCAGCAGCCCGAACGGCGCGAGCGGCTCCACCTGCCGCCGCACGTTGTACGACAGCCAGGGCTCGATCACCCCGTAACCGTCCAGGCCCGGCACCGGCAGGAAGTTCAGGATCGCCGCCGTGACCTGGAGCAGCGCGAGGAAGGCCAGCGCGAGCCGGAAGTCGCGCGGCACGCCGTCCAGCGCGTCCAGCCAGAACGGCGCGGTGCACACCACGGCGAACAGGACGTTCGTCAGCGGGCCCGCCGCCGAGATCAGGCTGTGCCGCCAGCGGCCCCGGATCCGCCCGCGCTCGATGAAGACGGCACCGCCGGGCAGACCGATCCCGCCCATGATCACGAACAGCACCGGCAGCACGATACTCAGCAGGGCGTGGGTGTATTTGACCGGATTCAGCGTGAGATAGCCCTTGGCGCCGACCGAGATGTCGCCGCTGTGCAGCGCGGTACGGGCGTGCGCGTACTCGTGCAGACACAGCGACACGACCCACGCCGCCGTCACGAACAGGAACACGGCAAGCCCCGGCTGCTCGGCGAACCCGGTCCAGGTGGCCCAGCCCGTGACCGCGGCGACGGCGACGATCCCGAGGAAGACGGGACTGATCCGCCGGTCACTGGGGCGGGCGGTGGCGGTGGTCATGGAACTCCCTGGCTGTCGGACACGCGCGGGCACCTGCGGGACTGCCCGACCGTACCGGGCGCACGGGGGAAACGTCTCGGGGTCGGTGACCGGTTCCCGGGACGGCGACGGCGACGGCGGACGTCGGCCTCGTGGTGACGGCTGACGGCTCCCTCCCGGGGCTCCCGGCGCGCCGCTCCGGCAAAACCCCGTGACCGGCTTTGACGGCAGCGGGGACAATGGACCCGTGCGCTATCGCATCCTCGGCACCACACAGGTATTCCGTCCCGACGGCACGGCCGTCCCGCTCGGCGGGGCGCGGCTGCGCGCCCTGCTGACCGTGCTCGCCCTCCGCGCCGGCCGCGCCGTGCCCGCGGGGCTGCTGGTGGAGGAGGTGTGGGGCGGCGACCCACCCGCCGACGCGACGGGCGCTCTCCAGGCACTGGTCGGGCGGCTGCGCCGGACACTCGGCGCCGGCGCGGTCGCCTCGGCCGACGGCGGCTACCGGCTCACCGCCGCCCCGGACGACGTCGACCTGCACCGCTTCGACCGGCTGGCCGGTGAGGGCGCCCGCGCCCTCGCCGACGGCGACCCCGCCAAGGCGGCCGTCGCGCTCGACGACGCCCTCACCCTGTGGCACGGCCCCGCCCTCGCCGACCTGCCCGACCGCACCGCCGAGGCGGCCCGCTGGCAGACCCGGCACCTGGACGTCCTGCGCGCCCGCCACAGCGCCGCCCTGGACCTCGGGCAGGCCGAGCACTCCCTGCCCGAGCTGACCGGCCTGTGCGACGGCCATCCCCTGGACGAGTCCCTCCAGGCCCTGCGGCTGCGCGCCCTGCGCGACACCGGCCGCACCGCCGAGGCGCTGGCCGCCTACGAGGCCGTACGACTACTGCTCGCGGACCGCCTCGGCGCCGACCCGGGCCCGGAACTGCGATCACTCCACGGAGAACTGCTCCGCCCATCACCCCCGCCCCCCACCCCAACACCCCACCCTGCCGCGGGCCCCGGGCCTGCCACGGGTCCGGCTTCAGCGGCGGCCTCCGGGCCTGTCACGGGTCCGGGTTCAGCGGCGGCTTCCGGGTCGGCCACGGGATCTGGGCCTGCCATGGCGCCCGAGCCGCCCCCGGCATATGGGCCTGCCCCGGCACGCGGGCCTGCCCCGGCGCACGGGCCTGCCGCGGCGTCCGGGCCTGCCGCGGGTCCGGGTTCAGCGGCGGCCTCCGGGTCGGCCACGGGATCCGGGCCAGCCATGGCGCCCGAGCCGCCCCCGGCACATGGGCCTGCCCCGGCACACGGGCCCGCCACGGGCCCGGGCTCAGCCGCGGCGTCCGGGCATGCGGCGGCGTCTGAGCCCGCCACGGCTTCCTGGCCTGCCGCGGGCCCGGCCTCAGCGGCGACACCCGGGTCTGCCGGGGCCTCCGGGTCGGCCGCGGGACCGGCCTCAGCAGCGACCTCCGGGCCTGCGACGGCGTCCGGGCCTGTCACGGGACCGGGTTCAGCGGCGGCCTCCGGGTCGGCTACGGGATCTGGGCCTGCCATGGCGCCCGAGCCGCCCCCGGCATATGGGCCTGCCACGGCGCACGGGCCTGCCGCGGGCCCGGGTTCAGCGGCGGCCTCCGGGCCTGCCGCGGCGTCCGAGCCTGCGGCGGCGTCTGAGCCCGCCACGGCTTCCTGGCCTGCCGCGGGACCGGCCTCAGCGGCGACACCAGGGTCCGCCGGGGCCTCCGAGCCCGCCACGGCACCCGGGCCCGCCATGGCCTCCGGGCTCGCCACGGCACCCGGGGAGCCCGCCGTGGGGCCGGAGGGCGCGCCGGCCTCCGGTACGGCACCCGGGGCCGTCGGGGCGCCCGTTGCTCCGGCGACCCCCGTCCCGGCGTCGCGTCCCCGGGGCAATCTGCGTGCCCGGCTCACCTCGTTCGTCGGCCGGGACAGCGACCTGGAGACCCTGCGCGCCGACCTGGCGAGCGCGCGCCTCGTCACTCTGCTCGGGCCCGGCGGCGCCGGCAAGACCCGGCTGTCGCAGGAGGCCGCCGAGGGCGCCGGGGACACGGCACGCGACGGCGTGTGGCTGGCCGAACTCGCGCCCGTCGACGACCCCGCCGACGTACCGGAGGCCGTCCTGACCGCCGTCGGCGCCCGCGAGACCGTGCTCTACCGCGCCGGCGCCGAGGAGATGCGGGCCGTCACCGCCTCCGAAGGGCAGGCCACCGCCGTCGAGCGGCTCGTCGAGCACTGCGGCCGGCGCCGCATGCTGATCGTCCTCGACAACTGCGAACACGTCGTCGACGCCGCCGCCCGCCTCACCGAGGAACTCCTCGCCCGCTGCCCCCACCTGACCGTCCTCGCCACCAGCCGCGAACCCCTCGGCGTGCCGGGGGAGTCGCTGCGCCCGGTGGAGCCGCTGCCCGAGCCCGCCGCGCTCCGGCTGCTCGCCGACCGGGGCGCCGCCGCCCGCACCGGCTTCCGCGTCGACGCCGACGAGGAGACCGCCGCCGCCTGCGCCGAGATCTGCCGCCGCCTCGACGGCCTGCCGCTGGCCATCGAACTGGCCGCCGCCCGGCTGCGCATGCTCACCCCGCGCCAGATCGCCGACCGTCTCGACGACCGCTTCCGCCTGCTCACCTCCGGCAGCCGCACCGTCCTGCCCCGCCAGCAGACGCTGCGCGCGGTCGTCGACTGGTCCTGGGACCTGCTCGACGCCGACGAACGGGACGTGCTGGGGCGGCTGTCCGTCTTCGCCGGCGGCTGCGACCTCGCCGCCGCCGAGGCCGTGTGCGGGCCCGCGGCCCTGGACGCCGTCGGCTCCCTCGTCGACAAGTCCCTCGTCGTGGCCGCCCCCGTGCCGGACGGCAACGGCGGCGACGCCATGCGCTACCGCCTCCTGGAGACCGTCGCCGAGTACGCCGGGGAGCGCCTCGGCGAATCCGGCGACCGTGCCGCCGCCGAGCGCGCGCACCTGACGCACTACCGCGAACTCGCCCGCACCAGCGACCCGTTGCTGCGCGGCTCCCAGCAGCTCGCCGCCATCGAGCGGCTGGAGCGGGAGTACGAGAACCTGCGCACCGCCCTGCGCCACGCCGTCTCCGAGGGCGACGAGCAGGAGGCGCTGTGCCTGGCGCTGTCGCTGGTCTGGTACTGGCAGATGCGCGACCTGCGGGTGGAGGCCCGCGGCTGGTTCACCGAGGTCATGGCACTCGGCCCGGACCCCTTCGTCGAACCGGTCCGCCACGCCCAGCCCGTGTGGGAGCGGTGCACGGCCGCCCCGCCCCCCATGACCGGCGAGGTCCTCGCCGAGGCCCGGCGCGGCGTGCACCTGGCCCACCTCGCCTGCATGGACACCGAACTGGACGCCTGGCAGAAACCGGCGGCCCAGCAGAAGCTGCGGGTCATCGCCGCGACCTACGAGCCCGGCCTGCCGCAGACCTGCGCCAGCCCAGGCCTGCTCTGGTTCTTCGCCGTCATGTTCACCGGCGACATGGAGCGGCTGCGCGACATCATGAACGCCACCGTGCGCACCTGCCGTCAGACCCCGGGGTACGAGTGGGAGCTGGCCGGCGCCCTGCAGATGCGCGCCAACATGCTCGCCAACCGCGCCGAATGGGCGGGCGACGCGATCCGGGACGCCGACGAGTCGCTGGAGATCTACCGCCGCCTCGGTGACGCCTGGGGCACGGCCGAGGCCCTCTCCGGGCGCGCCGAGGCCCATGAACGCAGGGGCGACTACCGGCTTGCCGCCGCCGACTACCGGGCCGCGGCGGAGCACGCCGCGTGGATCGGCGCGCACGCCCAGGTGGACGTCCTCGAAGCCCGGCTCGGCAGCGTGCTGCTGGAGGCGGGCGACGCCGACGACGGCGAACGCATGCTGCGCGACGTGATCGAGCGCACGGCGGGGACCGGCCACAACGGCGCGATGCCGGCCGCGCGGCTGTTCCTCGCCGGCCGGCTCGGCATGACCGGCCGCACCGTCGAGGCGAGCGAGCAACTGCGGCTGCTGCGCGACGAGTTCTCCATCGCCCACTTCGTCGTCTTCGACGCCTTCATTCTCGCCTCGGAGGCCTGGCTCGCCACGCTGGAGGGCCGGCACGAGGAGTGCCTGACCAAGGTCCGCAAGTCGATCGAGCGGTCCGAGGACCCGCTGTCCAGAGCCATCGCCCCGCACATGCGCTCCGCGTACCTGACCATCGCCGCGATGGCACTGGCCCGGGTGGACGGCGGGCGCCGGGCCGCGGACGGCGCCCGGTGCCTCGGCGTCGCCGCGGCGCTGCTGCCGCCGGGCCACGTGTCGACGGGCATGGAACGGGACGCGCTCCAGCGGGCCGCCGACCGGGTCCGCGAGGTGCTCGGCGCCGAGGCGTACGACGCCGCGTACGCCGAGGGCGGCCGCCTCGCTCCCGAGGAGGCCGCCGCCCTCGTCTGACGCGTACGTGGCACAGGACTCCGTACTGCGTACCGTACGAACTTCAGGTCTTCGTACGGAACTTGTGGATGGCGACCGGCGCCATCACCGCCGTGATCGCCACCGACCAGCCGAGCGTGATCCACAGGTCGTGCGCGACCGGTCCGCCCACCATCAGTCCGCGCGCCGAGTCGGCGAGCGTGGACAGCGGGTTGTAGTCGGTGAAGGTCTGCAGCCAGCCGGGCATCGACTGCGTCGGCGCGAAGATCGAGGAGCCGAACTGCAGCGGGAACAGCACCATGAAGCCCATCGCCTGCACGGTCTGCGCGTTCTTCAGGACCACACCCAGGGTGAGGAACACCCACATGATCGACGAGGCGAACACCGCGGACAGACCCACCGCCGCGAACAGCCCGGGCCAGTGGTTGATGTCGAAGCCGACCAGAACGGCGACGATCATCAGCACCGTGGTGGCGAACAGCATCCGCGCCATCTCGACCGCGATCTTCGCGAAGAGCACCGAGCCGCGCCCGATCGGCAGCGACCGGAAGCGGTCCATGACACCGGAGTTGAAGTCCTGGCTGAACCCGGTGCCGACGCTCTGGGACAGCGTCATGCTCATCATCGCGATCATGCCGGGGATCACGTACTGCACATAGCCGTCCTGCCCGCCGCCCAGGGCCTGGCCGATCGACCCGCCGAAGACGTACACGAACAGCAGGGTGAAGACGACCGGCATCAGCAGCGCGTCGAACATCGACTCCGGGTCCTGCCGGATCCACAGCAGGTTGCGGCGGACCAGGGCGCCGGTGTGCCGCATGTGCGCGCGCGGCGTGATCCGGGCGTCGGGTGTGGGAGCCACGGCGGCGGCGGAGGGAGCGGTGGCGGTGGTGGTGGTGGCGCTCATACGGCGACCTCCTCGCGGGCGTCGTCGGTGGCGGGCGCGGGGTCCTGCGGGGCACTGGCGCGGTGGCCGGTGAGCGACAGGAAGACCTCGTCCAGGCTGGGCAGTTCGGTGGTGATGGAGGCGATGGTGATGCCGCGCGAGGTGACCGCGCCGACCACGGCGGTGAGCTGCTCGTCGCTGAGGATCGGCACCAGCACCGCGTCGCGCTGCGTGTCCACCGTGGAGCTGGCGAGCCCGGTGATGCCCAGCTCGTCCAGGAAGGCGGCGAGCGGCCGCAGTTGGAGCGGGTCGGCCGGGCGGACCCGCAGGGTGCGGCCGCCGACCTTGGACTTCAGCGCCTCGATGCCGCCGTTCGCGATGACCTTGCCGCGGTCCACGACGGTCAGCTCGGAGGCGAGCTGCTCGGCCTCCTCCATGTACTGCGTGGTGAGCAGCACGGTGACACCGTCGCCGACCATGCGCTTGACCTCGTCCCACACCTCGTTGCGGGTGCGCGGGTCAAGGCCGGTGGTGGGCTCGTCCAGATACAGCACGGCCGGCTGCCCGATCATGGAGGCGGCCAGGTCGAGACGGCGCCGCATGCCACCGGAGTAGGTGGACGTGGGCCGCTTGCCGGCCTCGGTGAGCGAGAACCGCTCCAGCAGTTCGTCTGCGCGGGCACGCGCGGCCCGGCGGGGCAGGTCGAGCAGCCGGCCGATCATGTAGAGGTTCTCCCAGCCCGGGAGCTTCTCGTCCACGGACGCGTACTGACCGGTGAGCCCGATCACCCGCCGGAGCTGCCGCGGCTGCCGTACGACGTCGTAGCCGGCGACGTGCGCCTGACCGGAGTCGGGTGTGATGAGGGTGGACAGGATGCGGACGAGGGTGGTCTTGCCGGCGCCGTTCGGCCCGAGCACGCCCATCACGGTGCCCTCGCGCACATCCAGGTCGACGCCGTCCAGTGCCTTGGTCTCGCCGTAGTGCTTGACCAGCCCCCGCACGGTGACCGCGCTGTCCGCGGCCGGGGGGATGTCGTCGATTCGCTTCATGTCCCAGACCATGGCAGGGGCCACCGACAAACCTCCGACATCCCTCCGACATTCCTCCGGCATCCCACCGACATCCCTCCGGCAGGGCGCCGTGAGCGTCGCTCAGCCGGAGTGTGGTTCGGCCGGGCAGGCGAGGTCGGTGCGTGGGCGCTCCCCGGTGACCAGGAAGTGCGTCGTCGCGTCGTTGAGGCACCGGTTCTTCAGGAAGAGGTAGGCGAGGTGCCCGCCCTGGTCCGCGGTGATCATCCGGGCCCGCTCACCGAAGGCCGCGCGCAGCGCACGGGCGCCGGACAGCGGCGTCGACGGGTCGCGCAGGTTCTGCACGATCAGCACGTTCGACGGCCCCCGGTCGGTGATCTTCACCGGGGGCTCGAGCGGCTCCGTCGGCCAGAACGCGCAGGGCCAGATGTTCGCCGCCGCCGCGCCGAACATCGGGTGGCGGGCCCGGTCGACCTCGACGTTGCGCTGGTACGTGGCGACCGACTCCGGCCAGTCGCGGTCGTTGCAGAGCACCGCGAGCTGGGAGGCGACGGCGTTGTCGGCCGGCTGCCTGGGCGGCGCCGACGGGGACGCCGGCGGGAGGGGCCCTCCGGTCTCGACGGCACGCCAGATCTCGGCCAGTTCGGGCAGCCACTGGTCCAGGTAGAGCTTCTCGAACGTGACCTTGCGGAACCGCTTGCCGTCGAAGCCGTCCGGCCTCGGCTCCGCGTCCAGCCGGGCGGCGATCTCGAAGTACTTCGCCCTGATCTTCTCCGCCGAGGTCCCGAAGCCGTACTCCGGATGCTCGGACAGGAACTTCGCGAAGTCCGGGAACCTGTCCTCGACCCCCTCCCCGAAGCCGCGGGAGGCCGACGGCCCACTGCCCTTGGGGCCCATCGCACTGTCGAGGACGATCCGGTCGCTGCGGCGCGGGAACAGCGTGGTGTAGACCGCACCGAGATAGGTGCCGTAGGAGATGCCGAGGTAGGAGATCTTCGGCTCGCCCAGCGCCGCGCGGATCCGGTCCATGTCCCGCGCGGTGTTCGCCGTGCTGATGTACGGCAGCAGCGGCGCCGTCGCCGCGGATCCGCACTTCTGGGCGACCCCGGCCGCGTACTCGGCCTGCTCGGCGACGTCGGCCGAGTCCAGCGCGTACTCCGGGATGTTCGACGTCGCCGTCGCCTCACCCTCCAGGCCGCAGGTCACCGGGGTGCTGTGGCCGACCCCGCGCGGATCGAAACCGATCACGTCGTAGGTGTCAAGGACGCTCTGCGGCACGCCGTAGTACTTCAGCACCAACGGGTAGTTCAGGCCCGGTTCGCCCGGCCCGCCCGCGTTCGTCAGCAGCACGCCGCGGCGCTTGTGCGGGTGGGGACTGGCCATCCGCGTGATCGCGAGCTCGATCTTCTCGCCCTCGGGCTCGGCGTAGTCCAGCGGCACCTTGAGCGTGCCGCACTCCAGTCCCGGCAGCGAGGTGCCGTCCGGGCATTCACCCCAGCTCACCTGCTCGGGCGACGCGCTCGGCGCCGTTTGTGCCGAGGCCCCCTGCCCGGCGAGCAGCGCCACCATGACGGTGGCGAGGACGGCGACGAAGAGTTTTCGCATGCGGTACTCCGTAAGTTGTTGGGCGGCGACACAGCGGGGTCAGCCCGCCGCGCCGTCGAGCAGCCGGCTGTAGCGCAGCCGCAGGGCCCGTTCCGTGCTGGCCGTCACGGTGATGAGCCCGAGCACGGTGTTGCCCCAGGCCGGCAGGTCGACGGGCGAGGTGAACGTCCCGACGTGCCGGGAGATGCCGGGCGACGCGGTGAGCTGTTCGGCGAGCTGCGCGACGAGGACGAACAGGGCGACGACGAGCACGCTCGAAGAGAGGAAACCGGTCCCGCGGCTCAGCGCGGGGTGCTTGCGCTCGAAGTGCGCGCGGCGACCCTCGGCGGAGTCGCGGTCCGGGACGAGTTGGTACTCGGCGCCGTCCGCCGTGACGTAGTGGCAGCGCTTGAGTCCGAACGCGCTCTTCCGCACTTCGACGGCGCCGCCCGGGACGGGGAAGACGGCGGGGAGCCTGGACCGGGCGTGTTGTCGGTCGTCCAGATACAGGTGCGCCGTGACGTGGCCGGACGAATCGGTCTTGCCGTGCCTGACGTCGACGGCGTACACCGCCTGCCGTCCGTCGCCGTCGTCCGGCAGCCGGAGGTAGAACAGGGCGCGGAAGGTCATCTGCCACCAGCGGAACCGCTTCAGCGCTCGTCCGTCGCCGGGCGTGACCCGCTTCAGGGCCCTGCGACGCCGTGTGTCCTCGAACATGCCTGCCACTCCCTCCGCCGGCCCGGATGTCCCGGCACCCGAACGAGTCTGTCGGCGCGGTGCGGCCGTGACGTCAGCCCGGCGGACCGAGCCGTCCCCGACCCAGGGCGAGGTGGTGATTCGACTTGGGTCGAAGGCGTATCGGCCTGTGGTCTGACCCGTCGGGCGCACGGTTTCGCGACAATGGCCGGGTGAACATCGACCTCGCCCCACGACTCGGGTGGTGGCAGCAGACCTGGCGGCTGACGGCGGCCGCGGCCGTGGGCTCAGTGGCCTGGCTCGCCACCGGTGTGCTGCTCGCGCGGGAGCACCCGGCCGGACCGGGCTCCTGGTTCCTCGTCGGGGATCCGCTGGTGGCCCTCGGCTGCCTGACGGCGCTGCTGTGGCGGCGGAGACTCCCGCTCGCCGTCGCCACGGCGGTCACGATCGCCTCGGCCGCGTCGACGCTCGCCACCGGCGCCGCGCTCGTGGCCCTGGGGTCGGTCGCCACCCGTCGGCGCCCGGTGGAGACCGGTGTCGTCGTGGTGGCCTACGTGGCCGCGTCGCAGTTCGCCGTCGCGTTCTACTCGGTCGCCAGCCCGCCCGACTCGTGGTGGATCCGGCTGTCGTTCCCGGCACTGACCGCGGGCATCGCGGTGGCCGTGGGCACGGCCGTCGGCGCGCGGCGGGTCGAAGTGCGGTCCCTGCGGGAGCGGGCGGAGAGCGCGGAACGGGAACAGACCGCGCGAGCCGCGCAGGCGCGGGCCCTGGAACGCAACCGGATCGCCCGCGAGATGCACGACGTGCTCGCGCACCGGATCTCCCTGGTCGCCATGCAGGCCGGAGTGCTGGATCACCGCGGCGACCTCGGGGCCGAGGAGAGCCGCGTGCTGGTCCGCGGCATCGCCGAGGGCTCCCACCAGGCGTTGGAGGAACTGCGGGACGTCCTCGGTGTGCTCCGGGCCGACCCGGGTGTGCCGGAACCGCCCCAGCCCTCCATCGAGCGCATCCCCGACCTGGTGGCCGACGCCCGCACCTCCGGGCTGGACGTCACGCTCACCACGACCGTGACGGGCACCCCGCCCGACGTCGCCGGACGGACCTGCTACCGGGTCGTCCAGGAAGGACTGACCAACGCCGCCAAACACGCCCCCGGCGCCCGCGTCCACATCACCCTGGAGGGAGAGACGGGCGGCGAACTCGGTGTCGGCGTCCGCAATTCCCCGGCCACCGCGACGGCCGCGACGGCCGCGACGACCGCACACCCACCGGCGTCGGGATTCGGCCTGCTCGGCCTCACCGAACGGGTCGACCTGGCCGGCGGCAGCCTCAGCCACCACCCCGCACCCGACCACGGATACGTCCTCACCGCACAACTGCCCTGGCCGAACCCCACCCACGAAAAGAGAACCTGAGTGGACAGCGAGCGCAAGCCGGTGCGTGTCGTCGTCGTCGACGACGAACAACTGGTGCGCATGGCATTGCGGCTCGTCATCGACGGCGAACCGGACCTGACCGTCGTCGCCGAGGCGGCCGACGGGGACACCGCGCTCACCGTGGTGGCGGAGCACCGGCCGGACGTCGTGCTGATGGACGTACGGATGCCCGGCCGCGACGGTCTCAGCGCGACCCGGGAACTCCTCGCCCGGCCGGCGCCGCCGCGGGTGCTGATCCTGACCACGTTCGACTCCGACGATCTCGTGCTCGGCGCCCTGCGCACCGGAGCGCTCGGGTTCGTCCTGAAGGACACCCAGCCCCCGCGGCTGCTGGAAGCGGTGCGTGCCGTCGCCGACGGCAACCCCGTGCTCTCCCCGGCGGCCACCGCACGGGTGATCGCCGCGGCCACCGGCCCGCAGTCCTCCCACGCCCGCACGTCGTCGCGCGAAGCCGCGCGCGGCCGGCTGGCCGCGCTGACCGAACGGGAACTCGACACCGCGCGGGCCATCGCGGACGGCCTGGGCAACCCGGAGATCGCCCGGCGGCTGCACATCGGCGTCGCGACCGTCAAGGCGCACACGGGCAGCCTGTTCGCCAAGCTGGCGGTCGAGAACCGGGTCCAGATCGCACTCCTGGTCCGCGACGCGGAGCAATGACGGGCCGAGGAATGACGGCCGAGGAATGACGGGCGGAGCAATGACGGGCGGCGGGTGCGGGGAGCCGCCGGCCCCGCCGACGGGGGATGATCGGCGGGGCCGGGGGTCGTACCGCGATGGCTCAGTGGACGGCGTGCTCCTCCTGCGGGAACGTTCCGCCGACGACGTCCTCGGCGTACGCCTTCGCCGCGTCGCCCATGACCTTGCGCAGGTCGGCGTACTGCTTGACGAACTTCGGCATCCGGCCGCCGGTCAGCCCGAGCATGTCGGTCCACACCAGCACCTGCGCGTCCGTGTCCGGACCCGCCCCGATCCCGACCGTCGGGATGTGCAGCGTCCGCGTCACCTCGGCGGCCAACTCGGCCGGCACCAGCTCCAGGACGACCGCGAAGGCGCCCGCGTCCTGCACCGCCTTGGCGTCGCGCAGCAACTGCTGGGCCGCCTCCTCGCCCCGGCCCTGCACCCGGTAACCCATGGCGTTGACGGACTGCGGGGTGAGGCCGATGTGCGCCATCACCGGGATGCCGGACTCGACGAGCAGCCGGATCTGCTCGTGCGACCGCTCACCGCCCTCCAGCTTGACCGCCCCGACCCCCGCCTCCTTCACCAGCCGGGTCGCCGAGCGCAGCGCCTGCACCGGGCCCTCCTGGTAGGAACCGAAAGGCAGGTCGCCCACGATCAGGGCGCGGGCGGTGCCCCGTACGACGGCGGCCGAGAGCATCGTCATCTCGTCCAGGGTGACGGGCACGGTGGTCTCGTAGCCGAGGTGGCAGTTGCCCGCGGAGTCGCCGACGAGCATGACCGGGATGCCGGCCTCGTCGAAGACGGACGCGGTCATCGCGTCGTACGCGGTGAGCATGGGCCACTTCTCGCCGCGCTCCTTGGCGGCGGCGATGTCCCGGACGGTGATACGACGGTTGCTCTTGCCCCCGTACAGCGCCCTGCTCCCGTCGGAGGGGGTGCGCTGCGGCGTCTGGGCAGCCGAAAGCTGCGTCATGGCAACGGCTCCTTCATGTCATCTCGAGGCGCCCTCACGGCGTCCCCGGATCCCTTCCATGGTGGCACCTTCGGCCGCCCGACGGCTAGGGGACCCTCGTCACGTGTCGTTGTACGACCCATGGGGTGAAATGTGATCGTTCTGTCACAGAGTGGCCAGTGCCGACGGTGTGGGGAACTCCGCACGGTGACTCGTACGTCCTGGTGCCCGTACGGCCGTCGAGGGACGGCGGGATCGGCAGCGATCATCCCCTATGGTGCTGAGTCACAGGGGGCGACGGTGGGCACGGCAGGCAGTGAGGCAACGGTATGGCGCAGCAGGCGTACATGACGGAGACGGACAACGGCGGCTCGGATCCCGAGCGTCGCGAGACCCGGATTCGGCGCCTGTTCGACCGGGTGGTCAACGGCTGGCGCGGTGACCGGCGGATCTGGACCCGGGGCCTGGTCACCGCCGCGGTCGCGCTGATTTTGGCCGTCACCATGGCGGCCCACTCGCACGTCCCGAACGCCATCGGCAACCTCGGCAGCCTCACGGAGACCTTCCTGCCGTGGCTCGGCCTGCTGATCCCGGTCCTGCTGCTGATCGCCCTCGTCCGCAAGTCGGCGACGGCGCTGATCGCGCTGATCCTGCCGGTGAGCGTGTGGCTGAACCTCTTCGGCGGCCTGTTCTTCGCCAAGGCCGCCCCCGGCGGCGACCTCACGGTGGCCACGCACAACGTCAACGCCGACAACGCCGACCCGGCGGGCACCGCCCGCGCGGTGGCCGCCGCCGGCGCGGACGTGCTGGCCCTGGAGGAACTGAAGGCGTCCGCCGTACCGACGTACGAGAAGGCGCTGGAGGCGAAGTACCCGCACCACGCGGTCGTCGGCACCGTCGGGCTGTGGAGCAAGTACCCGATCAGCGGGGTGAAGGCCGTCGACATCGAGCTGGGCTGGAAGCGCGCGATGCGCGCCACCGTCGCCACCCCGTCCGGGCCGATCGCCGTGTACGTCGCCCACCTGCCCTCCGTACGGGTGAAGCTGGAGGCCGGTTTCACCGCCCGGCAGCGGGACAAGAGCGCCAACGCCCTCGGCGCGGCCATCGGCGACGAGAAGCTGCCCCGCAAGATCCTGCTCGGCGACCTCAACGGCACCATGAACGACCGCTCGCTCACCGCGATCACCTCCCAGCTACGCTCCCCGCAGGGTGCCGTGGGCAGCGGCTTCGGCTTCAGTTGGCCGGCGTCCTTCCCGATGGCCCGCATCGACCAGATCCTGGTCACCGGCGTCGAACCCATGACGAGCTGGACCCTCCCGGCGACCGGCAGCGACCACCTTCCGATCGCCGCGCGTGTGAAGGTCGACACAACGGCTTCCTAGAATTCGTCCGCGGAATACTTGCCCTGAGAGTCTTTGTTCCGTACGGGAACATAAAGTCGCCCTCGCGTACTCCCTCACCCGTACGGAACCCCGCTCTCGAAAGGCGAGACCCCTCATGCCCCTGGCCCTGCTCGCCCTTGCCGTAGGTGCCTTCGGCCTCGGGACCACCGAGTTCGTGATGATGGGCCTGCTGCCCGACGTCGCGGACGACCTGGGCATCTCCATCCCCACCGCGGGTCATCTCGTCTCCGCCTACGCGCTCGGCGTCGTCATCGGCGCCCCGCTGCTTGCGGCGGCGACCACGCGGATGTCACGCCGGGCCGTCCTCATCGCCCTCATGGCGCTCTTCGTGCTCGGCAACGCCCTGTCGGCCCTCGCGCCCGGCGAGATCTCCCTGCTGGCCGCCCGCTTCGTCAGCGGCCTGCCGCACGGCGCCTTCTTCGGCGTAGGCGCGGTCGTCGCCACCGGCATGGTCGCCCCGGAACGCAGGGCCCGCTCCGTCTCCCTGATGTTCCTGGGCCTCACCGTCGCCAACATCGTGGGCGTCCCCGCGGCCACCGCCATGGGCCAGCAGTTCGGCTGGCGGGCCACCTTCCTCGGCGTGAGCGCGATCGGCGCGGCGGCGATAGCGGCCCTGGCCGCCCTGATCCCGCGCGAGAACGCCCCCGCCCCCACCACGGGCCTGCGCGGCGAACTGGCCGCCCTGCGCTCCCTGCCCGTCTGGCTGGCGCTCGGCACGACGGTCGCCGGCTTCGGCGCGCTCTTCGCCGCGTACAGCTACATCACGCCGATGCTCACGGACGCCGCCGGCTTCGCCGAGACGAGCGTGACCCTGCTCCTTGCCCTCTTCGGCGTCGGCGCCACCGCGGGCAACCTGCTCGGCGGACGCCTGGCCGACCACTCCCTGCGCGGCACCCTCTTCGGCGGGCTCGCGTCCCTGGTCGTGGTCCTCGCCCTCTTCCCCCTCCTGATGCGTACGCCGGTCACGGCGGCCGTGTCGGTGGCCCTCCTCGGCATGGCGGCCTTCGTCACCGGCTCGCCCCTCCAGCTCATGGTCATGGAGAAGGCCGCCGCGGCCCCCTCCCTGGCCTCCTCCGCCAACCAGGCCGCCTTCAACCTGGCCAACGCCGGCGGCGCCTGGATCGGCGGCCTCGCCCTCGCGGCGGGCTTCGGCACCACCTCCCCGGCGGCGGCGGGCGCGGGCCTGGCGGTCCTCGGCCTGGCGGTCGCGGGCACGGCGTACGCGGTGGACCGGCGCCGGGTCGCCGCCGCTCCGGCCACGGGTCGCGAACGCGTGGTCGCGGGGCACGTGCCGGAGGCGGTGGAGTCGGTACGGCGGTGACGGTGTCGGGGGTGCGGCGGTGCTGGTGCCGACGGTGCGGCGGTGACGGTGTCGGGGGTGCGGCGGTGACGGTGCTGGGGGTGCGGCGGTGACCGTACCGACGGTGCGGTCGTGACGGTGCCGGGGGCGTGGTGACGCCCCCGGCACCTCTGCCCGTATGCGGCGCGCCCGGCTAACTCGACGCCGGGACGGCCGCGGTGGGTTCCTCCGTGGCACCGTCCGCCGCCGGGCTCTTCGAGCGGCGGGTGAGCCAGAACACGAGGGCGGCGCAGGCCGTCGCGAGGGCGCCCGCGCTCAGCGCGAGGGTGTTGTGGCCGGTGGCGAACACGGCGTGCAGGGAGTCCTGGAGGGCCTCCCGCTGCCCGGCCGGGGCGGCATCGAGCAGCGCGTCGGCTCCGCCGCCGGACAACACCCGCGCGGTGCCGTCCGGATCGGCGACCCGCCCGTTCAGGGAGTGGGCCATGCTGGAGACGGCCAGGGTGCCGAAGACGGCGACGCCGAAGGCGTATCCGAGCTGCTCGAAGGTGCTGTACGTGCCGGAGGCCATGCCGGCCCGCTCGGCCGGGACGGAACCCAGGGCGAGGGCCGCGGCGACCTGGAAGACCAGCCCCATGCCGACGCCGCTCAGGGCCAGGCCGCCGACCAGGACGGGCCAGCCGGAGTCGGGGCCCAGGAAGCCCTCGATCCCGACGCCGAGCCCGGCCAGGAACAGACCGAGCGTGGCACCCACGCGAGGCGAGGGCCGGGGCACGAACCGTCCGCTCAGCACCGCCACCGCGGCCGCGGCCAGCGCATGGGGCAGGACCACCAGGCCGGCGCCGACGGGGGAGAGGTGCTGGACCGACTGCAGCCAGATCGAGGTGTAGGGCAGGATCCCGTACACCGCTCCCTCACCGACGGCGATCGTGATCATCGCGGCGGTGAACGCCCGGTGCCGGAACAGCGACAGATCCAGCAGCGGATGCGTACTGCGCCGCTGCACCGCGACGAAGCCCGCGAACGCCGCCCCCGCCACGGCCAGCGGCACCAGCGTGCCCGCCGAGCCCCAGCCGTGGGTGTGGGATGCGGTCAGCGCGTAGACGAACCCGCCCGCGCCGAGCGCGAAGAGCACCATGCCGGGCAGGTCAGGACGGCGTGCGGAGTCCCGGGCGGGGATGGAACGGGGGATGTGGCGGAAGGTCATGGCCAGGGCGAGGACGGTGACCGGAACGTTGACGTAGAAGATCCACCGCCAGTCCAGGGCCTGGGTGAGCAGCCCGCCCAGGATCGGACCGAGCGCGGAGGCGCTGGAGGCGACCGCCGCCCAGATCCCGAAGGCGAGCCCGAGCCGCCGCCCCGAGTAGAGGGTGCTGATCAGGGAGAGAGTGGTGGTGAACATCGCCGCGGCCCCCACGCCCTGCACCAGACGGGCCGCGATTAGCCACCCCATGTCCGGGGAGAGTGCGCAGACCACCGAGGCGAGCGCGAACACGACCAGTCCCGCCACGTAGACGCGCCGCCGCCCGTGCAGGTCGGCGAGCATGCCCACCCCGAGCAGGGCGGCGGCCACCGCGAGGGCGTAGCCGTCGGCGACCCACTGCAGTTGCGAGAGCGAGGAGCCCAGGGACTCCGACATGGACGGCAACGCGACCAGCACGATGGTGACATCGACGAGCAGCATGAACGTGCCCAGACAGACGGCGGCCAACGGCCCCCAGATACGCATGACACAGGCTCCCGGAGAGATGAGGCGGGACGACAAGGACCCGCCCACTGTGCTGGCCGTCGCGCGGGGCACCCAGCCATAGGCTCGGCCATGCAAACTTCCGGCTCAGAAACGAGGCACGGCGGTGGATTCCGGCGCCCTGGACCAACTCCCGCAACTCGACCCGCAACTCGACCCGCAACTCCTCGAGGCACTCCAGCTCGACGGCCGCACCCCCTTCAGCCGCCTCGCCCGCCGACTGGACGTCTCCGAACGCACCGTCGCCCGCCGCTACCAGCGCCTGCGTTCGCTCGGTCTGCGCATCGTCGGCCAGCCGGTGCCCGACCGCCTGGGTCTGATCCGCTGGCTGCTGCGGCTGCGCTGCACCCCCGACGCGGCCGGCACCATCGCCGAGGCCCTGGCCCGCCGCCCCGACACCACCTGGGTCACCCTCGCCTCCGGCGGCACCGAGCTGTACTGCGCCGTGAACACCCGCAGCGCCGACGAGCGCAACGCCCTGCTCCTGCAGAAACTCCCCCGCACCCCGCACGTCCTGTCGGTCAGCGCGCACTGCATGATGCGGATCTTCGTCGGCACCACCAGCACCTGGCACGCCACCCGCTTCCACCCCGCCGCCCCCGCGGTGGATTCCGGCGCTCAGGCCGTCCCCCTGACCCTGGACGCCACCGACCGGGTCCTCTTCGCCGAGCTGGCCCGGGACGGCCGCGCCACCCTGCCCGAACTCGCGCGGGCCACCGGGCGCTCACCCTCCAGCGTCCAGCGCCACCTCGACCGGCTCCGCACCGAAGGCGCCCTGAGCCTCTCCGTCGACTTCGACCCGGAGCTGCTCGGCTACCGCATGGCCACCCAGCTCTGGCTCAACGTGGCCCCCGCCCACCTGCGCACCGTCGGCGAGACCCTCGCCACCCACCCCGCGATCGCCTTCGCCGCCGCCATCACCGGCACCTCCAACCTGGTCGCCTCCGGGGTCTTCCGCACCCCCGCCGACCTCTACGACTACATCGACCGGCACATCGGCCCCCTGCCGGGCATCCAGAGCATCGAAACGGCCCCCACCCTGCGCGAGGTCAAACGCCTCGCACCGGCACTCCCTCCTGGCTAGGCCATTAGTTTGCTAGCATCGATCCCGTGGGCGACGACGAGAGTGTGAAGCAGTTCAACGTGTACCTGCCGATCGGGTTGATCAAGCAGGTCAAACACCGTGCCATCGAGTCGGAGCTGTCACTGTCGGCCCTGGTGGCCGACGCGCTGCGCGCCTATCTCGACGGCTCCCGCACGGAGTCCGAGCAGCCGCCCGGGCAACCACCCGGGCAACCGACCGACAAGGAGAGCTGACATGACGACCGAAGGCATCGAGGCCGTGTTCCTGGAGACCCACAACTGGGGCAAGGCGGCCAAGTTCTGGCAGGGCCTCGGGTACGAGCTGGAGTTCGCGACGGACCACGCCTCCGGCCAACTGCGCAACGGCGACGGCCCCTACCTCTTCATCGCCGAGGTCCCCGAGGACAAGGAGCCCGAGGTCCGGGTCGTACTGAAGGTGTCCGACGCGGACGCCTTCAGCCCGGCCCCCGGTGTCGAGGTGGTCTCCCCGTTCGAGGACACCCACTTCGGGACCAGGGAGATGACCGTCCGCGACCCCGACGGACGCCTGTGGAGCCTCCAGGCCCCGGCCCGGAACTGATCACCCGACCTGAAGAAAGGGGCCCCATGCCCGACGAACGAACGGCGGAACCGGACGACACGGCCGTGCGGGTGGCCCTGTGGCGGGCCCTGCACGTCCAGGTCGACCCGCCGCCTCACGTGATCGAGGACGAGATCGGCCTGCGGCTGGCCGACCCCGGCGACGACTGGCGCCGCCGCGGGGACATGGACCCGGCCGCGACGAGCTGGTTCCGCGCCGCGATCGTGGCCCGGGCCCGCTTCGTCGAGGACCTGGTCGTCGAGCGGGCCGCACAGGGAGTCGCCCAGTACGTCGTCCTGGGCGCCGGCCTGGACACCTTCGCCCAGCGCAGACCGGACATCGCCTCCCGCCTCCGCGTCTTCGAGGTCGACCGGCCCGGCCCGCAGGCCTTCAAGCGCCGCCGCCTGACCGAACTGGGCCTCGGCGTCCCGGACCGGCTCAGCCTGGTCCCGGTCGACTTCGAGGCGGGCGAGTCCTGGTGGGACCGGCTCGCGGCCGCCGGCTTCGACCCGGACCGGCCGGCGGTGGTGGCTTCCACCGGCGTCGCCATGTACCTCACCAAGGAGGCGAACGCCGCCACGCTGCGCGGGATCGCCTCGCTGGCCCCGGGCTCCACACTGGCCATGACCTTCCAACTGCCCCCGGAGCACCTCGAACCGGAGCGCCAGACCCAACTCCGGGCCGCGCGCAAGGGCGCCGGAGCGGCCAGCACCCCCTTCCTCAGCTTCTTCACCCCACCCGAGATGCTGACCATGGCCCGCGACGCCGGCTTCAAGGACGCCCGGCACGTGACGGCCGCGATGCTCAACGAGCGTTACTTCGCCGACCGTACGGACGGCCTCGGCACGACGAGCGGCGAGGAGATGCTGGTGGCGACCACCTGACCTTCCCGTGGGCCCCGCGGGTCCCGTGGGGAGGGCCGACCGCTCAGGCGGTGCGGCGCCGCAGCGCGGACGCCACCGGCACCACCGTGCCGAGTACCGCCAGCATCGCCGAGACGGCCGTGACCGCCCCGACGACTTGTTCGGCGGTCGGCTCGTCACGGATCCTCGGCAGTTTGCGAGTTTTCGAACTGCGCTATGGCAGTATCCGGGCCGAGGCATTGCCCAGCGGGGAGTCAGTGGCCTTCATCGAACAACTGCTGGGGGAGACATGAGTCGCAAGGACACATCCGGACACCTCGCCGACCTGGCCTGGTTCAAGAGCAGCTACAGCGATACCAGCAACCCCAGCGGCTGTGTAGAGGTAGCGATAGCCCCCGCCACCATCCACGTCCGCGACTCCAAGCGCCCCGACGGCCCCCGCCTCGCCGTCACTCGGGCGGCGTGGACGGGGTTCGTGGGGCCCCGAACGCGGTGAGATGCTGTTGACGAATCCCGTAGCGGTCGGTGTTTGGACAGTCTGTCCCGGCAGAAGCGCCACTTTGGCGGCGTGTCGCCGGGACACACTGTCCAATCATGAGCCCCGGACCACGGGGGGTGCGCTTGGGGCGCGGCTCAGACGCGGGTGGTGTGCGTCTCAGCGCTGCCGAGCCCTGCGGAGGCGCCGAAGCCCGCGCTGACGGCGAAGGGGCCGGACTCCACGTAGAGACCGGCGCCGACGGCACCGTCGGCCGCTATGACGGCTGCGCCGGCGTTGAGGCCGACGTGGCCGCCGGACACCTGGTCCAGGTCAGCGTCGGAGAGTTCAGCCGTTTCGACCTGGGGGACGAGGTTCATTGCAGGTCATTCCCTTCGTGTGAGCGAAAGCGGAGCGGTGAGGCACGCATACCCGGCATTCGGGCGGCGTGCCGCACACCGATCAAAGCACGGCGTTGAACGGCCAGCCCTCGGCACGCATGTGACGGCTGCTCACCGGCGGCGGAGCAATGCTCAAGACCTGTGGATCAGCCCCGGGCGGGGACGCGGAGGCGTACCTTCCCGAATGATCCTTTGATGGTCACCGAGTAGGCCCGCGT
>NZ_JAGMUO010000139.1:0-28754 GCF_019049325.1 Streptomyces sp. AC512_CC834
CCGCCGCCACAGAAACCGACTGAACCACCACAACCACAGACCACATGGGTCACGATTCAATCGGCCAAAGTGGGTCCGCGTTCAGACGCCCCCGACACCAGCCGACGACACCCAAGCTGAACGGCGCCTGCTTGAAGGTCTCCATCGCGATGCCGGCGAGCCAGTCGTCGATGACTGCGGACCGGAAGAACGGCTGGCCGTCCCAGTACACGATGCCCGCCTTGTCCAACGCTCCCGTGGGAACGTAGAAGTCCAGCCAGTCACTGCTCTCATCACCACCGCGGACGGCCGCGCAACCGCATACCACCATCTGCCCCGTCGGCAAGCGGACCTGACCGAGCAGGTGACCATACTCAGTCAGCGAGGCCACCGTGCCCGGCACCTCATGCTGCTCGTCAGGCTCAAGGTCGCTCTGCCCGAAGCACCCCCGCACTCCTGCCGCCGACCACAGGGCACTCAGGAGAGTCTGCAGCTCGGCGTCACCGGTAGAGCCAACCTCGATGCCCAGCTCATAGCCATCGCCCCAGTTGGTCTGGTCACGGAAGGAAGCAGGGTTCGACATGCCACGATCATGCAATGCGAGCCGGCCCCGGAACACCTCACTTTGATGCCCGACTAACCAATCGAGACATCGCCTGACCCCGAACCGGCGACCAGTGCCTCGCCGAGCGGGGTGCGCCGGTAGAGCACCGACCGTCCGGACCGGGCGCGGACGAGCAGCCCCGCGCCTCGCAGGACGGCGAGGTGGTCTCCTACCGCACCGGGTGCCATGGCGAGGCTTCGGGCGAGGTGGCTGGTACTGGCCGGGGCGTCCAGCGCCAACAGCAGCCGGGCTCGGGACCGGCCGACCAGAGCGGTCAGCGCGTCCGGTTGGGGGACGCTCTCCTGTTCGCCCCACAGGGCGGCGGTGCCGCGGGCACGATAGACCAAGGTCCTGGGCCAGGGGTCTTCCAGGTGCGCGGCGATATGCCCGACGACGACCGAAGGGATCAGCAGCAGCCCGTCGCCGGCGAGGCGGACTGTTCCGCCTCGGAAGAAGCCGATCTCGATACCGCCGCCGCGCCAGGCGATGCCCGGGTGCAGGCTCTCGATGGCCGCGGCCCATCCGTGTTCACCGATCACACCCACCCGGTGCACGACATCGCGCTCACAGATCGCGCGCAGTTGCGGCCAGTCCGCGGCGAGCAGCTCGTGCCACGCCTGGTCCATCGCCCCGGCGATCCTGGAGACGGCGTCCGACGAGTCCAGCACCGCGCGCACGCGGGGGTCACGGGCGGACGGGCCGGTCGCGGTGGTGGCGAATTCGCGGCGGGCCGCTTCCAACGGTGTGGCCCGGATCACGGCCAGGTCGTCCGCCCAGGTCTGGTTGAGGCCGCGCGGGGGCGGAGCGACGAAGTTCGGTCCCGCTTGCGGGGCCTGCAGGGCGAGGACGGCGTCCAGTTCGGTCTCGCGGCGAAGCCGTTCAAAGGCCGGCAGAAGCCGGGCGGCCCACGCTCGCGGCAGCGGCCTGTCCTGACCGGCGAGCGAGCGCAGCAGTAGGCAGAGGTCCAGCGCGGGCGACAGTGCGAAGCGGCTGCGCAGCAAATCCTCGACGGAGACTTCGAAGCGCAGCACCCGGCCACGCTACCCCGGGACGCCTGTTCCGATTCGTCCAGCGACGAATCATTGGTGAGTGGCGTGGGCGCACGGCGAGGCTGCGCGTCATGACCCCAACCGCCGAACCCGCGCAGGGCAACCACCCTGCCACCTACCGGGAGGTGCTGGCCGAGCCGCGATTCCGGCTGCTCTTCTCAACCCGCACCGTCGCGATCACTGCGGACGCGCTGCGGATCACCACGTTCTCGGTGCTGGTCTTCTCGGCCACCGGCTCCGCACTGCTGAGCGCACTGGCCTTCGGCATCGGCTTCATCCCACGACTGTTCGGCTCGCTCCTGCTGGGCTCACTGGCCGACCGGCTGCCGCCCCGCGCGCTCATCACCGGCGGCTACGCCGTGACCTGCGCCGCCGCCCTGCTGCTCGCCCTGGTGCGGATGCCGATCGCGGCAAGCCTCGGTGTCGTGGCGCTGGTCGCCCTCGCCACACCGGTGTTTCACGGCGCGTCGAGTCGCCTGGTCGCGCAGTCGCTGGAGGGCGACGCCTATGTACTGGGCCGTTCACTGAACAACATCGCCGCCTCCGGCGCGCAACTGTTCGGTCTGGCGCTGGGAGGTGCGGCCGTCGCGGCACTCGGCCCGCACCGGGCGCTCGCGGTCAGCGCCACCCTCTACCTCGGCTGCGCGCTCGCCGTCCGCATCCGGCTGCCCCGGCTGCAGCCGGGAGAGTTCGGCAGCACCCCCGCCGGCGCTCCGGGCGATGGCGGGGCCGTCCGGGCAAGCCTGCACGGTGTCGGCCTGCTGCTGCGCGGACATAAGGTGCGACGCCTGATGCTGGCCCAGTGGCTACCGCCCGCGTTCGTGGCGGGCGCGGAAGGGCTGATCGTCGCCTACGCGGGAGGACACCACTTCGCACCCGGCTGGTACGCGGTGCTGATGGGCTGTCTGCCGGTCGGCATGCTGGCCGGTGACCTGCTGGTGGGCCGACTCCTACGGCCACCCACCCGGGAGCGACTGGTAGTCCCGTTGACTGCGCTGATGGGACTGCCGCTGCTCGGCTTCGCCGCCGAGCCCGGAGTGGGCGTCTCGTCCTGTCTGCTGCTGCTCTGCGGCTCCGGATTCGCCTACGGTCTCGGCCTGCAACGGCCGTTCCTGGACGCCCTGCCGCCGGATGGCCAGGGCCAGGCCTTCGGTCTGCTCGGCTCCGGCAACATGACGCTTCAGGGCATCGGGCCGGTCTGCTTCGGCGCGGTGGCCGCAGGCATCGGAACAGGCGGCGCAATCGCCCTGGCAGGCGGCGCGGCGGCGCTTACCACCGGCTGGATTCTCACCTGGCACCCGCCCACCTCCCCGGCCCCCGCCCCGAACCGCTCAACGGGACCAGAGAACGGCACCGAACACCAGGCGTGCAGCTCTCCTACGCAGTAACCGTCGCAGGTCGGGCCGCCCGGAGCCGTCGACGATGGGCGTGGAACTCACCGAAGAGGGCCCCCGCAACACCGTGATCGTCCTCAGCCAGACCTGCGACACGGCGGAGGAACGCGACATGGCGGAGCAGGGCAGCGGAATGCCGCTGGACGGCCTGACGGGCTTCCTCACGGACGGACCGAAGGCCTGACCACCTCCCCCCGATCCTTCCTCCGGACCCTCGTCCAACGGCCTGGTGCGCACCGGCCGCCGGGGCGCCGAAGGTCATCCGCGTTCCGCAGGGCTCAGCAGCCCTCCCGGAGGACGAGAGGAGCAGAGCGCCGCACACGCCACAGACCGCTCCCCTCCCCAGGGCCCCACCGCGAAAGCGTGAACACTTGTCACCGAAGTGTTCACACCCCGCTCATCTGTGGGACGCGACATCGACTGAACCGACGATGTCGGCACATGACGCGGTACTTGTTTCCCGCCCGGCTCGAAGAACTCGCCAGGTTCCCAATCGCGTCGGGTGGCCTCCAGACGCAGCCTGTTCCGCGCCGCCTTGGACACCGTGGGAGGCCTCATCACCGGCGACCGTACTGATGGGGCTGCGGCGCAGCCAGCCGGTGGCGCTCCGACAGCCGGCGCGTCGCGGTCCGACTCTTCGGCCGCTATCGACGGACCGCGTACTCGCCCAGTCCATTCTCCACCAGCCCGAAGACCTCTTGCGCGAGTGTGACCATGGTCGGGTAGATCTCGTCGACACTCTCGCCCTTGCTCCGGCGTTCGTGGATCTCGTCGTAGAGGGAGATGCGGGCTGCGGCTACCTGCATGGCCGCGCAGCGCGCGACCGCCTCGTGCGAACCGCCTCGCTCCCCGTCAGCCTCGGCGATTAGCTCGTCCGCAAGCAGTTGCGTGCCCCGGGCACTCCAGGCGTAGGTCCGGGTGAGCAACGCCGGTGTTGCCAGGATCAGTTCGCGCACCCGCAGGTTCAGCGGGTCGGGGCTCATCCCGATCGACGCGTCGCGAGCTGCCATCTGCTCGAGGAACTGCCGGTGCACGGCCGCCCCGGCGGACTCTCCCGATCGACGTTCGCGTACCGCGCGGGCCAGGTCACCGGTGTGCTCCTCCATGAGCTTGAAGACCAGGTCTTCCTTGTTTCCGAAGTAGTTGAAGACCGTCATCTTCGAGACATCCGCGGCGTCGGCGATCTCCGCCACCGTCACCTGGTCGAAGCCCCGCTCGACGAAGAGCTCGATGGCGATCCGCCAGATCCGGAGCGACGTGTCCCGCTTCTTTCGCTCGCGCAACCCCATACGTTCGACCATGACACCGACTTTACCAGGATGAAAATTGATCCCGGCTGAAAAATTGACTCGATACATAAATACTGTCACCGTGGGGCGATGGCCTCCTCCATGACCCCCTTGCAGCGGAACGTCGCCTTCGCCGTCTGCCTGGCGACCGTGGTCCTCGCCGTCTTGGACATGCAGATCGTGTCCGCGGCGACGGTGCCAATCGTCCGCGATCTCGACCCCGTCCACGGGGTGGACCGCATCCCGTGGCTGATCAGCGCTTACAGCCTGGCGGCCACCGCGGCCCTGCCGCTGTACGGCAAGCTCTGCGACGTCCTCGGCACCAAGCGCGTCTTCCTCGCAGCCGTGGCCGTCTTTCTCGTCGGCTCGGGGCTCTGCGGCGCCGCCCAGAACATGGACTCGATCATCGCCTTCCGGGCGATCCAGGGCATCGGCGGCGGCGGCCTGATGAGCGTCACCCTGGTCGTCATGGCCGAGCTCATGGCCGCCGCGGGGAAGCAGGGCTCGAGCGGCGGCAACATGGGTGGCCTGATCGCCGGCGCCGGCATGGCGCTGGGCCCGGTCGTCGGTGGCACCCTCGCCGACCACGCCAACTGGCGCTGGATCTTCTACATCAACCTGCCGCTCGGCATCGCCGTCCTCATCGCCGGCGGCTACACCCTGCGCCTGCCACGGCAGACCGTCGCCCGCCGCATCGACTTTCCGGGCGCCGCCCTCGTGGCCGCCTTCGCGAGCGCACTGCTGCTGGTGACGGAGTGGGGCGGCACGGACTACGCCTGGTCCTCGACCACGATCCTCGGGTTGATCGGCGCCGCGGCTCTACTGCTTGCCCTCTTCCTCTGGCGGCAGGCGACCGCGCCGGAGCCGATCCTGCCGCTGTCGCTCTTCAAACACCCGGTGCTGGGCGGCTCCTTCGCCGTCCAACTCCTTCTCGGCACGGCCCTGACCGGCTCGATCGTCTATCTCCTCATGTACCTCCAGCTCGCCCGGGGCATTGCCGCGACCCAGGCAAGCCTGTACCTGATCCCCATGGCGATCGGCATGGCCGTCATCGGCCTCGCCTCCGCACGGCTGGCCCGGCGCGGCTGGACCGCCCGGACCTTCGTGGTGTCAGGAACAGCGACCGCAACGATCGCCCTGGCCCTACTGGCGACGAGCGGTACCGGCACCAGCCTGTGGCTCGTTCGAGGCGAGATGCTGCTTCTGGGCCTTGGCTTCGGGCAACTCCTCGGCCAGCTCATCCTGCTCGCCCAGGAGACCGCCCCCTCGCACCAACTGGGCGTGGCCACCACCTCCACCCGGTTCTTCCAGACACTGGGCAGCGCCCTGGGCACGGCGTTCTTCGGCACGGTGCTGGCCCGGGTGTACGAGGCGCAGGTGCCCGGCTCGACGACCAGCGCAATCGCCCACCTTGAAGGCACGGCACGGACGGAAGCGGTACGCGGCTTCGTCACGGCCACCCACTGGGTCTTCCTATGTGCGGCCGGCGCGATGGCGCTCGCCCTGCTCTTGTCCGCACTGCTGCCGAAGCAACCCGACCCGGCACGGTCGGAGTCACAGCAGCAGCCCACCGGGACAGTCCCGGCTAAAAGCCGATAGAACATGTTGCCAAAGGCCGCAATTGAGGGAGACACATTCTCCTGTCACGGCCAAAATCGCTCACAGATCCTCATTCGATCGTGGCCGCGACGTGAGAGTGATTGCACGGGTTCTTCGAGCATGAAAGCGAAGTGGGCGCGTGCGGCCTTGTCCCGTCCTGTCTCCACCGGGCATCTCCCGCGCACATCTTGACGGTTCGGTCGAGGAGTTGACCTCCGTATGGCAAGCGCAGCGGGAGTCCGAACTGCGGGACCTGCGCGGCGGAGACCGTCGGCGTGCCACCTGGGCAGGCCGCAAGCGCGAGCTGGTGTTCCGCGACTGGATGCTGGTTCACCTGCGCACACCGCGCTCGCCGAGCTTGTAGGGCAGGGCTGCGGCTGCGAACCCTGGCCGACGTCTTCGCCTCCGCCGAGCACGAGCAGTGGCGCCCGCTTCAACGAGATCCTCGCCGAGGCCGCCGACTACAGCCGCCTCGTCCAGACCCAGGAGAGCCAGCAGATCAGCGGCGCCCTGGGCGTCCTGACCGTCCTCGGCCTCCCACTGGGCACGGCCCTGGGCATACTCCAGGTCCTGGGCGACGACTCCCTCTCCCACCTACTCATCGCCCTCGCCCTGTCGGTGGCGGCTACGGCGGGGGTGCTGACCACGCGGTACGGGCGGTTGGTGTTGTCGTCGTTGCGGGGTGGGGATGGGCGGCAGTGACCGCCGCCCAAGGCGGATTATGGACGAACCACCCTTCTTCACAGTTCAACTGCCTCTATGTCCGACCTTTGCAGTACCGTCACATGAACCAACCGATCCGGAGGGCCCATCACTCGTTGAGCAGGCCCAGACCTGTGTGTAGAGGAAGCGCGATGCCCTACGAGCCCGGGACTGACTGGCAGTACGAGGTCCCCACGACCGGCAGCACTCATCTGCCCCCGGACGCCGGCTACGGCAAGGCTTTGACCAACCAGGGCTACGGCTTCGAGGTTGCAGTCGCTGACCTGATCGACAATTCGATCGACGCCGGTGCCGACAAGATCGTCGTGCACTTCCTGCGTGACGCCAAGCGGCTCCTGACTCTGCTGGTCATCGACAACGGCAGTGGCATGGACGATGGCGGCCTGGACGGTGCTATGACGGTGGGTCGGCGCCGTGAGTATGGCGAGAGCGCCCTCGGCTTGTACGGCACGGGCCTCAAGGCTGCTTCGCTCTCGCACGCCGCGTCGCTCACCGTGGTCAGCCGCACCAAGCGCAGCCGCGCCGCGGGGCGTCGTCTCACCGCAGAGGGCATTGAGGACAGCTTCCGCTGTGACACCGTCGACCCTCGCTACGCCCAGGAACTCGTAGACGGGTACGACGGCGTCATCGAGTGGCACGGCACGATTGTGCGCTGGGACCAGGTGCGAGTGTTCGAGACTGTGACGACTGGCCAGAGCGACCAGTTCCTGTCGAAGGCGATTGCACGCCTAGAAACACACCTCGGCCTCTACCTGCACCGCTTTCTCCAGCAGGGCCTCAAGCTCGACATCGCTGTATGGGATGTGAGCAGCGGCGAGGGTCTCCTCGGTGAGGAAGTGGACCACATAGCTGTCGAAGCGCTGGACCCCTTCGGCTACAAGGTGCCTGGGAAGGCTCGCTATCCCCGTACCTTCACAGCCCCCGTAGAGGGCCTAGGAGACGTGCAACTGACGGCGCACATCTGGCCAGCCAAATCGAAGCAGGCCGGGTTCCGGCAAATCGGTTCCCTCACGGACCGGCAGGGGTTCTACTTCTACCGAAACAACCGACTCGTCCAAGCTGGCGGGTGGAACGGCCTCCGCAACCCCGAGGGGCACCTGGCGCTGGCCCGCGTGGCAGTCGACCTTCCGAGTCACGAGAGCAGTGTTCTGAGCCTTGACGTCAAGAAGGAGAGCGTCACTGTCACGCCCGCCTTCACTCTCGGCGTAGAGAAGGCTCTGGATGCATCCGGAGGGGCCTTCCACGGATATCTCAGCGATGCAGAAGCCACATACCGCGACGGGGCGAAGCGTACTGAGATCGTCCGTCGTCCGGTGACACCTCCGGGTAAGGGGATGGACCCGAAGATCAAACGTGTCATCAAAGAGGAACTGCCTGAAAAGCCGGGTGAAGAACCGATCGCTTTCACTTGGGCCACGCTGCCGCCGGACAAGTTCTTCGATCTGGACCGCGAGAAAAACTCTATACTTCTCAACAAGTCCTTCCGCAGTGACTTCAACGACGGAAAGCATGGAGGAAGTAACGACGCACCCGTCACGAAGGCCTTGCTCTACCTCCTGCTTGAGGACTGCTTTGGTCTCGGCCGCTGGGAACGTGGCCGCCAGGATCGAGTGGACTACTGGAACACCATCCTTCTGACCTCGGTGCAGGCGCAACAAGACCGCCGGACACAGTCTGCCGACTGACCCCAGTCCGCTCTCACCCCACGCCCGCTCTGGCCCCTGAACGAGGAACAAGAGATGACCAACACTCCCCCTGGCATGCTCCTTGACGTCCACGCCGACGCCCTGGCGGGTATGAGCATCCTGCCGCGCCCCTTCCAGAGATGGGCAGCACTCGCCGCGGAAGATCGTCATCCGGATGCAGACCTGGGCGAGGAACTCTTCCGGTCGCTTCTCATCAGCGGCGACGAAACCCTGACCGCGCTCTGGTCCCGTCACCTCACCGCCTGGGACTTCGCGGACAATCCCTCATGGGGTGAAGGCTCCTGCGCCCGCTCCGAGGAACGGCGCATCGTGGTGTACGAACGCCTCCACTTCGGAAATGAACTGCGCAAGGCCTTGGACGAAGCTGTCCCTGTAGCCAAGATCCCTGGCGAGACCGTCATCACCCGGGAGTTCACTCCGTGGTACACCCCTGAACGTGCAGCAGCCAGATCCTTCTACTGGACCTCCTACGAGCAGAAGCTCCGTGACAAGGGATGGTCCGAGGCTGCTATCGCCAGCCTCGATCAGGCGAGCCGCTCAGTCGTCGAACGTCTCAGTGATCCTGAACAGGAGTCCGCCAGGCAAGCGAAAGGCCTGGTTATCGGCTACGTCCAGTCCGGAAAGACAGCAAACTTCACGGGGGTGGCTGCCAAGGCCATTGATGCCGGGTACCGTCTCGTCATTGTTCTGGGGGGAACCCTCAACCTTCTCCGCGCCCAGACCCAGCGGCGACTGGACATGGAACTGATCGGCCAGGAGAACATCCTGCGTGGCGCTGACGTCGCAGACGTGGACTCCCTGGTCGGGGTGGACTACGTGGGTGACGACGAAGGTTGGCCGGAGTTCGTGCGCCACGGTGGCCGTCCGTCCACGCTGGGCGCATTCGACATCGAGCGGCTGACGACCCGCGAGAACGACTACAAGAGCCTTGCCCAGGGAATTCGCGCCCTGGAGTTCGAAAAGCGCATCCCCACCCGTCCGTTGCACGATCCGGCGAACATCCATCACGCAGCGGCGCGAATTCTTGTTGTGAAGAAGAACAAGTCTGTCCTCACCAAGCTCGTCAAAGATCTCAAGCAGATTCATGGGATCCTGGGAGAGCTTCCGGCTCTCATCATCGACGATGAGTCCGATCAGGCTTCCGTGAACACTTCAGATCCGAAGAAGTGGGAACGGGGCAGCACTGAGCGCACAGCCATCAATGGCTTGATATCCAAGCTCCTGGGACTGCTGCCACGAGCCCAGTACGTGGGGTACACCGCGACCCCCTTCGCCAACGTCTTCGTCGACCCCGGCGACGACATGGATATCTTCCCCAGCGACTTCCTGATCTCTCTGCCACGCCCAGCCGGGTACATGGGTGTCCAGGACTTCCACGACCTGAACTCACCTGTCCCTGTGGAAGAGCGCACCTACGCCAACTCACAAGAGAAGGCGCACGTACGGGGCATCTATGACTCTGCGAGCGACAGACTTCAGGAGGCCATGGACGCCTTCGTCCTTTCTGGTGCCCTGAAGCTCTATCGGGCAGACCATGGCGTGCCCGGCGCAGCCTTCCGGCATCACACCATGCTCGCTCACGAGTCAGTACGTCAGGATGATCACGCTGACCTGGCGCTTCGTATCAACTCTCTGTGGCATCAGGCGGGCTACAGCTCCGCGGCAGGGCACGATCGTCTTGCCGCCCTGTGGGAGGCGGATTTCGCGCCAGTGACGGCAGCGCGCGCGAGCAGCCTTCCCGCGCCGTCCTCGTACGCTGAGCTGCGCCCGTACGTCCACGCCGCGCGCCAGCGCATCGGCAGCGGAGGCAATCCGGTCGTTGTGGTGAACGGAGACACAGACCGCTACTTCGCCCAACTCGACCTTGACTTCGACCGGACAGCGAACGTCTGGAAGATCCTCGTGGGTGGTACGAAGCTGTCCCGCGGCTTCACAGTCGAGGGGCTTACCGTCACCTACTATCGCCGAACCACTCAGCAAGCAGACACACTCATGCAGATGGGGCGATGGTTTGGCTTCCGCCCCGGATACCGAGACCTGGTCCGGCTCTACATCGGCCGTGAAGAGCCGTTTGGCCGTGAAAAGTACGTCGACCTTTACGAAGCGTACGAAGCCGTCTGTCGCGATGAGGAGAGCTTCCGGGAGCAGCTAGCCCAGTACTCCGAAATGGTGGACGGAGAGCCTCAGGTCACGCCCGTTCAGATCCCACCCCTGGTAGCCCAGCACCTGCCTTGGCTGAAGCCCTCGGCACGGAACAAGATGTTCAACGCGGAACTCGTGGAGATCCGGTCGCCAGGCCGGCCTATCGAGCCCGCCGCCTACCCGCTGAACAGCGCTACCAACAAGCGCAACACCGAGCGCTGGCGGCCGCTGCTGCACGCGCTGGGCACCACACCACTGTCCTTCAGCAATCCTCCGGATTCCTCAAGCACGCTCACCCGGACCTTCTCCGCCCTCACAGCCACTCTGACGCATGGGGATCTGGTAGGGGTGCTGTCCCAACTCGAATGGGAGCGGCCACAGTACTTTGACCCTCATCTGACTTATCTCCGCCAACTCGACGGCACCCTCGCGAAGGTCGATGGCTGGCTTCTCATTTCGCCCCGGCTCGCCTCGGACAATCGCATCGAGGCCAGCGTCCTTGGCTCGGCCCCGCTGTCTCTCGTTCGACGGAGTATCCAGGACGGCAAGAGCTCCTTCGGCCGTATCGCCAGCGTCGAGCACCGCACCACAGCGCAAAGGCTCATCAACGAGGCTGCTGCCGGAGCAGGCCGGGAGATCGGGCCCAGAACCGGCGTCGCGCTGGTCTACCCGGTCGTGGAGGGGGGCAGCATCGAGAGCGTCCGGGCGGCCGTCCGTAACGGCGCTGCCGACCCGTCCAAGGTCGTCATGGCCTTTACCTTGATCCCACCGAAGTCAGCCACCAACGCAGACCGTCGCCTGGTGCGCTTCCGGGCCAAGGACTCACGCTTCATCAACGAGGCCACAGTGTCGGTGCCGTAGTCCTCATGAGTGCGGGACGCCTGCTACCTGAGCTGCAGGCGTCCCGCTGAGGGCCTTGCCTCACGTTCCTGCACGCAGTGTCCGCACTCGTGTCGCTGCCCACGTCGACTCACATCCTAGGACCGGAATTGCTTCCCTTCGACGAAGACGCCCACGCTCAAGCTGCTAGTTGGACTACACAACACGGCCTGATCGCACAGGATTCGGACGTGAAGAAGGTCGCCGATCACATCCTTTCACTCGACCCTGACGGAAGGAGATTCGCCGCAGTTATTCGCGAGACGATTGATCAATTGCTGAATGGCGAGACGACCGGTCGATACTCCTGGGAGCAGCTCTTCAAAACCGAAAAAACCCATGCAGGCACTCTCGTCGAGATAAACTTGCAACGCGAATTCAAGTTCGAAGACGGCGCTGACGTAGGTTCACACGGCCAGCATCCCATGGATTACCAGATTCTTGGTGTAGACGTGGACTGCAAGTTCTCTCAGGACTTCGGTGGATGGATGATCCCACCTGAGGCGATGGGACACCTGTGCCTTCTGGTATGGGCCGACGACCTCAAAAGCAAGTGGAGTGCCGGCATCTTCCGAGTACGCGAAGAGTGGCTCAATACGGGCAGCAACCGCGACAAGAAACTCACACTAAAAGCAAAGCATCGCATGGATAAGGTGCACTGGCTCTGGCACGAGGAAGAACTTCCAGAAAATGTACTCCTCCATCTCGACGACGCCAAGCGCAATCAGATTCTCCTCGAGGGGCCCCGTAAGGGACAGCAGCGAGTCATCGAATTGTTCCGAAGGGTGCAGAACCGCCGCATCGGACGGGGCGCCATCCGCACCGCTGCAAAGCAGCTAGATTACATGGCGCGCCTACGGGAAGGTAAAGGACGGGCGCGTACGGTGCTCCGCGAGAAGGGCATCGTAATTGTCGGCCCCTACAGCAAGCACAGGGATATTGCACGCCGCATCGGGGCAGAAGTTCCCCAGCGAGGAGAGTTTGTAAGCTTTCAGGTAGCTGAGGCCATGCCTCACCATGGCGATCGCCCATCTGTTGAGCTGGAGGGACGCCGCTGGGTCCTTGCAGGGCCGGACGACGAACCGACGACAGCACCACTACTGCCGAAGGTCACTGGTGAAGAAGAAGCCTGATCAGGCAAACAGCGACAGGGACGAACGGGCAGGCGGGCCCGTGGGCGCTGCCCCCTGGGTTCCCCCTGTCGGCTCCTGGGCTTCCTCAGCCGCGCGGCGACGCAACATGCAGGCGATCCGCAGTCGGGACACCACACCCGAACGCCTGATCAGGCAACTGGTTCACGCGCAGGGGTTGCGCTACCGAGTGGCTGCACGACCGCTTCCCGAGCTTCGTCGGACGGCTGACATGGTCTTCCGTCCGACGAAGGTGGCTGTCTTCATTGACGGCTGTTACTGGCACGGGTGCCCTGAGCATTACGTGCCGCCCAAAACCAATTCTGGCTACTGGTCAGAGAAAGTCGCGCGGAACATAGCTCGTGATCGGGACACCGACCAGCGCCTCACAGCGGAGGGCTGGACGGTGCTCCGGTTCTGGGAACACGAACCGTCGGAAGAGTGCGCCGCTCACATTGCTGCAGAAGTAGAAAGACGGCGCAATGCCCGGCACAAGGGCCTACCGAGCGGCTAGTCAGTCCTTCCCGTCACGCTCTCGGTCCGCCTTGAGTACCTCGATGATCGACTTGCCGACAGCTCGGGCTACCGGCGGTGGGAAGGCGTTCCCCACCTGGCGGTACTGCGCAGTCTTCCCGCCCGAGAAGTCCCATTCCGGCGGGAATCCCTGGATGACAGCAGCCTGCCGAACCGTGAGCATCGGGCCATCAGTACCGAAGAGGTCGCGATCTTCGCTGGCCTTTTTCTCGCAGGCCTCGATGTCATTGGCGACCCCCATGCCCGAGATTCCAAGTTGCTTCCAGGCCGCCTTGGCACGACTGGGTCCGAGGTCTGCACCACCATGCTTCTTCGAGCCGCCGACGAGCGTGGGAGCGATGCCTCCGCCCTTGCCCTTGAGTTCGGCGTCGCGTTCGCGGGCCCTTTCGAGCCACCGATCGAACCCCTTGCGGGCACGTTCTCCGTGCACGCCGTTGAAGTAACGCCCGTATCGCTCTCGCATGGACGGCTCAAGGCTCACTGCGACACTGACCGGATCCTCATGAGTGGGCGCGGGCCACTCATACTTGAGGTCCTCAATGACGTCATCACGGAACGCGACGAGGATGGCACGTGGACGAAGCTGAGGGACGCCGAAGTCACTGGCTTCCAGAACGTCCCACCTACAGACGGTGTACCCGAGGCCATCCTCACTGACAGTCTGTCCGTCGTCCGCCCTGTACGTGCCTCCCCCGAGTCGAGCCCTGATCCAGTCTCGGTAGTCCGAGAACTTCGGGTCCATGATCCCGCGGACGTTCTCGATCATCACCGCTCGAGGCTTCAGCATCTCGACCAGTTTCAGCATGCGAGGAAACAGATCACGTTCGTCGTGCTTCCCCAACTGCTTGCCCGCGTGGGAGAAGGGCGGGCACGGCACGCCGCCGGCCAGGAGATCCAACCCCTTCTCCGCTAGCAGGTCGGCACCCTTGTGCAGATCCTGGTGGGGCTCGAACTCCGTGACGTCGGCCGGCAGGACGTCGCAGTGTTCTCGCTCCCAGGACCACACCTCATGGTCTTCGATGTTGAGGCGTAGGGTTTCGACCGCGTACTTGTCGATCTCCACCAGTGCGAGATGGCCGAAGCCGGCCTGATGCAGCCCGATGGCCTGGCCGCCGGCGCCTGCGCAGATCTCGATCGACGTGAAGGCGGGTTCCCTTCGCTCCTCTGTCGCGGGCTTCGGTTCAGTTGTGCGGGTCATGCCCCCTCCTTACAGTCGTGCAGCGGCAGACACACTTTGCAGTCCACCATCACTGAGGGTGACAGACCCCACTGACAACAACGAGACCTGACCAAGTTTGCAGTACGTCTCACGGTTCGCTGTACATGCCTCACACCACAACGAACACTCATACGATATTCCCCATGCGGATACCTGCCTGGACTGAGGACGAACTCGTGCTGGCCGGAGCCCTCGTGGCGCGGAACGGCTGGCGCGAACTGCGTACTGGAGATCTTGAGGTCGAGAAGCTGTCGGAACTGCTTCGGTCGCTGCCGCTGCACGAACCTGAGGCGCGCACGCTGCCGTCCTTCAGATCCATAGACAGCGTGAGCCGCAAGACGACAGATTTCATGACAAACCATCCGGAGTACACCGGCAAGGCGACTCGGTGCGGCAGGCCAACGCTGCTCATGATCCGGGCTTTCATCACGCGGGAAGCGGAAATGCTTCAGGCCGCCCAAGCTATTGAGGACGGCATCGGATCTGGCGAGTTGCACCTGCTTCCCGCACAACCCGACGAAGTCGACGAAGCAGGGGGCTCCGCCATTGAGGGGCGCCTCCTTGTCCGACAGGCCCTGGCTCGCGAACGGAACCCCCGGCTCCGAGCCCAGAAGATCAAGCAAGTTCAGCGTCAGGGCGCTCCACTCCGATGCGAAGTCTGTGCGTTCAGCTTCGCTGACACGTATGGGGAGCTGGGCGAGGAGTACATCGAAGTCCATCACCTCACCCCACTTCACATCTCCGGAGTGGGAGAGACACGGCTGGATGACCTCGCGTGCCTGTGTGCAAACTGTCACCGCATGTGCCACAGGGCTCGCCCCGGAGAGTCCTGGCGCACGCCGGCTGCCCTCCGAGAGCTGCTGCGCCAGCCGAACAGCGAAACGGACGGCCACTAGGCAGCTTCCTCTTCCGCTTCGTAGTGCATCTGAGCTTGGTCCAGCACGTCATCCGGGGCCAGACCACGCGCGGACGTCCAGTGCAGTAGGTCGGCGATGAGCTTGATCACCGACTCCTCGAGAGCCGCCTCGCGTGGGCGCCCTTCCAGAGCCGTGCCGCTGTGGGCCTGATAGCTCTCCAGCGCCACCACGGCACGCTCGACTCGGCGGCACATCGCCTCGGGGCCCAGTCCGATCTCGCACCACACCGCCTTGCCGACGGCCGTGACCATGGCTCCCCAGTCCAGCGTCATGGCCGCGAGCATGTGCAGACCACGGCCACATTCCGCGTCACAGTCGGCGGTTCGCAGGGCGGGCAGCGATCGGCTCTTGTCGTGCATCTCCACGCGAAGCCGCCCGTCCTTCACTTCAAGGACCAGGGTCGCCGACGCGCCCTTGCCCACGTGCTTGATGACGTTCGTCGCCAGTTCGGTGACGACGAGTTGCGCCTCATCGCAAACCATCGGGATTCCCCACTGGGCGAGTTGGGTAACGACAGCCCGCCGAAGCAGCCGCACTTCTGATGGCAGCGCCTCAAAAGGCAGGACACAGCGGCGTTCGTACCCCGTGACGTCAGTACCGGGCATGAGCACTCCTCCCTCCCGCGCCACGCTCATGCTGCACCTACCGTGTCCTTACGGCTGCAATGCGTAGCGGTCCGTAAGGAGAGAATGACATAGAGAAGTCTCGCCATGTAACTTCTCATAGACCTCTATCGAGTGAATCCCGCGGAGACACGCCTGCCGCACTGCCTAGCCTGTTCACGCTCTGAGCGGTTGCCAGGTCTTCACACAGAGGAGTTCCATGTCCGTCAGGACCACCACCCGCCGCCGACAACTGGGCGCGATGCTGCGTAAGTTCCGTGCCCACGCCGGGATGACACTTGAGGAAGCCGGGCGGCTGGTCGGTGTATCCAAGGCGACAGTCAGCCGCTACGAGACGCAGGCCGGCCCGGTGAAGTGGATCGTCGTCGACGCACTGTGCCGCGAGTACGGAGCGTCCGACGCCGAACGGGAGGCTGTTGTCAGGCTTGCCAAGGACGCCAAACAGCAGGGCTGGTGGAGTTCGTTCGCCGACTCCATCCCGGAGAGCATGAACCTGCTGCTGACGCTGGAGGACGAAGCCGTTCGCGAGAACCACTTCTCCTGCGTGTACGTTCCCGGCCTCTTGCAGACCCGCACCTACAGCACCGCGCTACAGAAGGCGAACGAGGTGCCCCTGGAGCCAGCCGAGATCGAGCGGCTGGTGGACATCCGCATGAAGCGGCAGGAGATTCTCAACCGGCCGGAGCCGCCACGTCTTTGGGCGATTCTCGACGAGTCCGTGATCCGCCGGGTGGTGGGATCGGCGGAGGCGATGAAGGAGCAGCTCGGCCGGCTACTCGAGGCGAACGAGTCTCCTCACGTCACGCTTCAGGTGCTGCCCTTCTCCAAGGGAGCCCACTCCGCAGCCCTCGGCAGCTTCGTGATCATCGGCGGCACCGAGCCCGCCCTCGACGTCGTGTACGTCGACTTCCACACGGGCTCGCTCTTCCTGGAGAAGGATGAGGAACTGGAGCGGTACAGACTTGCGTTCGAGTACCTTCGCGCACAAGCGTTGGACATGGAAGCTTCATCCGCCCTGATGCACCGCGTCCGCAAGGAGCTGTGAATGTCCCTCGGCCTCCAGGCTGCCTCTGTCCCTTCGTGGTTCAAGTCGTCGTACAGCGGCGGCAATGCAACAGAGTGTGTCGAGTGCGCGTACCTCTCACACGCGGCATTGATACGTGACTCCAAGTGCATCAGTGGCCCTACGCTCAGCGTGCGCCCGCAGGCGTGGCACCGATTTGTCGACTCTGTACGCCACGGTTTGCCGGGGCCCTCCTGACCGGAGGCGAGTACGGCCACTTGACCTCGCACAGGGAGGGACAGAAACGTGGAACCCGGCGCGTCCTCGCCGTTGCCCCTGCGGACCATCCGCGACATAAATGCTGCCCTGCTCGCCGACGATGGGTTCCCCGGCGACAAGGAGGCCTTCGAAGCCGATCTGCAGCGCGCGCTGGAGGGTTCCTCGGAAGCCGACCTGACGGCCGTGGCCACGGTGATCGTGGACTACAGGGGGCGGATCCGCCTCTACCAGGACCCCGACCTCGACACCGCCGTCCAGGAGGGCATCGACCTCACGATGCGGCTGAAGCAGGGGGCTCAGGGCCAGTGAGCGATGGCGTCGCCGCCATCACAGCGCGAGCGGCGTAACTGGCAACGACCATGGCGCGGAGCAGCCGTTGGAGGGTTTCGGCGGGAGCTTGAGCTTGATGGGATTTCTGAAATTGGCTCTGCCCGGAGTTCCGTGAAATCCCAGGTCAGAGAGGTGCATGCAGGATCGTTTCGCTGCGGGATGAACTGGGGGTGGCTCTCCGATCGATCGAAGATGTGCTGCTTCCCGGAGTTGAGGTTGAACTGGAACGGCTGACCGCCGACCCAGAGGTCGTGCTGATGGAGGTGGCCGCGTGCGGCCCGCCCTCCCGTTGCCCAAGCTGTGGAGGCCCGGGGAGACGGAGGCACTCCACCTACTGGCGGACGCTTGCCGAACGACCACTTGCCGGAAAGAAGTTGTGGATACGCCTTCGTGTTCGCCGCCTCTTCTGCGACCGCGCCCGGTGTCGGCGGACGACATTCGTCGAGCAGGTCCCCGGGCTGAGTGAGCGCTACGTACGTTCCTCCATCGGGCTGAAGCAGTGGCTGCGGGACGTCGCCGTCGAACTGGGCAGCCGGGCCGGCGAACGGCTGTGCCGCAAGCTCAGCATCGCCGCAGGCCGGACCCGCCTCCTCGGGCTGCTGGAAGCGCCCGAAGTACCTGAACGTGCGCCGCGGGTGCTCGGCGTCGACGAGTTCACTTTCGGCCGTACCTACGGGACCGTCCTCGTCCACGTCGAGACCGACCGCGTCGTGGACCTGCTCCCGGACCGGACCTCGGAGACCTTCGCCGCCTGGCTGCGTGAACACCCCGGCGCGGTGATCATCTGCCGTGACCGTGCCACCGCCTATACCCGGGCGATCAAGGAGGCCACCCCCGAGGCCATCGAGGTGGCGGACAGGTGGCATCTGCTCCAGAACCTCTCGGCCGCGGTCGAGGAGACCTGCCACCAGCACCGCTCCTGCCTGCGTAAACACGTCGAACAGGAGGAGCCGCCGCCCGAACCGCCAGTGATCGACCTGCCGGTGCCGGAGTTGCCCCGCACGCCTCTCGTCGAGCGCACCCGTGACCGTTACGCGGACGTCCACCGGCTGCTGGAGCGGAAGTGGACGATCAGCGCCATCGCCCGCCATATCGGCCGGGATCGCAAGACCGTGCGCCGCTTCAAGACCACACCACTGGACGAACTACTCGCCTCCGCAGTGGACTTCGGTATCCACAAGGCCAAGCTCCTGGAGCCGTTCAAGCCCTACCTGAACAGCCGGTTCGCCGCCGGATGCACCAGCGGCACCCGGCTGTTCCACGAGATCCGGGAACGCGGCTACACCGGCAGCATCCAAGTCGTGCGCCGCCACCTGGCCAAGCTCCGCAAGGGGACGGCAGAGCCGGTCCGCGCCGACATCCCCAGCCCCCGACGCATCACCTCGTGGATCATGCGCCCACGCGAGACGCTCACAGACCGGGAGCTGGAGAAGCTGATCGACGTCAGGATCGCCTGCCCTGACATCGCCCGAGCCTGCGACCTGGCCAGATGCTTCCGCGACCTGCTGGTCAACCGGCGTGGCGGCATGCTGCTGGAGTGGATCCGCCAGGCCGAACTGGACGCTCCCGTCCCGGTCCGCTCGTTCGCCGGCTTCCTCCGCCAGAACCTCGACGCCGTCACCGCCGGCCTCACCCTCGAATGGAGCTCCGGCAAGGTCGAAGGCAACGTAAACCGCATCAAAACACTCAAGAGAGCCATGTACGGCCGAGCCTCGTTCCGACTTCTGCGAATCAGGATCCTCACCCGGGGATGATTCCAGGATCCTCGATCAGACCGTCTCGGGGCGCTCCTCCGGATCACCGGCGAGGTGATCGAAGTACTCGTCGATCAGGCCGATCAGGCCAGCCGCGGCGTGCTGCTCAGTCTCGGGCGACCAGGGCTCCTCGGGGCGGCCGTCGGGAAAGATCAGCTTCTCAGCCAAGGCCCAGTACACCAGGTTCCAGCCGTATCCCAGCTTGGCTGCGAGCCACTCCCTGAACCCGTCCAGCAGGGCTTTGTCGAAGGCGATGTCATAGCCGTTAAGGAACGCGACCACCGCCCCGAAAGTGACACGGCCGACGAACATCCCCGGGCGCCTCTTGAAGTTGGCCCAGATGTCCTGGTGCGACCACGTCGGCTTGCCCCGGCCGCGCCCCCAGGCAGCGGGCACGTGCGACAGGTCGGTGCCAGCCCCCCAGGTGGAGTACGAGACCGCTTCCGGCCCCACGCCGAGAGCCGCAAGGAGGCTGCCCGCGCGGGCGGCCGGATCGACAGGCCCACCCTTGCGGGTCCACACGTGGGTTCCCGGAGCGTCCCCTTCGTGGTGGGTGACGACGAAGTCCGTCCCGTCCAGCACGAAGAATGCCGCCCGCACACCGCCGTGCCCGTCCCACGAGGTCTCAAGGGTCAGCTTCAGCCGCCGCGCCACCGCCTCCAGATCCACTGAGAGCAGGGCCAGCGAGCTCAATGGCCAGGTTGCGCTCTGGAACATAGACGCCTGTCGCACCGGATTGCGCCCACTTGCCTGGAGCTCCGTCGCGGGCTCCCAATCACCCTCTGCATCTGGTACTTCGATCATCTCGGTCACGGCGCATAGTCAACCAGTACACGATCTCGATCCGGCTGGCCGCCGACAGATCCGCAGACATCCCTTCCCAGTGGTTCACGGAACTCCGGTCAGAGCCCTGAAATTCCCCAGGTTTGCTCCAACACCCCATTTGGTTGAGCGGTGAACCATGAGGCCGGGATCGCACCCCGGACCGTCTCGGCTCAGCCCAGCGCGTCCATGAGGGCGGTGACGTAGGCATCCAGCCGCTCCTCCATGGCTTGCGCCGTCAAGTCTGTCCTCCCTGCCTCCCGCCATGGCTGCGATACCAACTGCACTTCTTCTGAGCACGCCAGCCCGTCCCGGACCTGCCAGTACAGCCGCTCGCTCGCGGTCGCGGCCAGGACCCCGCCGGCCTCCTCATACGCCTCAGCAAACCGCAGACCCCACGCAGGGCCGTGCAGCAGCGCGAGATTGGTGGAGCAGTGCGCCACATCGAGATCCGCCGGCCCCCAGAGGTAGCAGCCCAGTCGACGACGCCGGTGATCCGGGCACCTGCCGACTGTGGGGCCGGTGCGTCAAACAGCACGTTGCCGGGTTGGAAGTCCCGGTGCAGGAACCGCCCCTCATAGGGAGGCGCGGGCTTGCGGATCACGTCGATCGCGGCGGCCCATGCCGCCGTGTCGGCGCCCTTCGGAGTCACGACGGTGTCGGCGGTCGTCAACGCCACATACTTCCGGGGCCGCTCGGCGGGTCGCAACGCGTGGATCGCCACGAGCTGACGGGCCAGCAGAGGGACTCGCGTCTCCAACCCCTCATCGTCGAGGACCGTCCGGCCTGCCATATGTGTCATCAGGAGCGATGGATACTCGCACTGCGCGGCGGTCGGATCGACCGCGATCAGTCCAGGAGCCGGAACGCCGGTCCCCGGGAGCAGGGTCAGGGCGCCAGCTTCCCTATTCAGCCAGTCCTCGGCGTGCTCCACGTTGACGAAAGTCCGCAGCACCAGTTCACGGGTGCCTCCGTCCGGCGTGCCGATGGTCAGCCGCCGCATTTCGGCACTGATGCCGCCGTGCAGCGCCTCGGTCCCGACGACCCGCTCGCCGACCCCCAGGTGCTGGCTCACCCAAGCCAGTGTCGACGGTCGGACAGCCGCCGCCTCATTGTGGTTGGTCACCGTGCCACCCCATCATCTGCCAGCACTGACGCTCACCCGGGGTGGGGAAGGTGGGCGAGCAGGTCTGTCCGCACTCTTAGCGAGGAGTGGGGTATTTCAAGGGCAACGGGTTCTGCCTGCCCGCGACAGACCGCTGGGCAGCCGCCAGATACCCAGGTAGCTCACGATCAGCGCGTGCCCCCGGAACAGCGTCACCCGGCCGGGATCGGCTGGGTGAGGTTCACCGGGTTGCCGTCGGGGTCCTTGATGTGGGCGACGCGCTGTCCCCACGGCATGTCGTTGGGGCCTCCGCTGACCGAGCCGCCCAGCGCCTCCACCCGGCCGAGCGTCTCGTCGACGTCGTCGACGCCGATGCTGAGCAGGATCCGCGGCGCCGCCCCGGTCCCCGGGTTCGTCTTGGCCACCAGCCCGAGGTCGGTGTCGCCGATGCGCAAGCCGAGGTAGAAGGCCGGGCCTTCCGCCGGTACCCGGAAGATCTCCTCAGCGCCGAACAATTTCGTGTAGAAGCCGACCAGAACGTCCTGGTCGGCCGTCACGATCACTGGCTGGATGGTGGACATGGCACTCCTGTCGAGAACGGTCGTGTCACTGGGTAGACCGTTCGAGGACGGTGAACTCATCGGGCAAGACGGCTCCGCCGGACGACGGTCCAAGGTGTGGCCGTGCCCCGCGCGCGCATCGTCCCTGTGAAGGAAGGGCGTGCTCACCGGGTTGTGGGTGGGGCACCGGTCACGGCAAGGGACAGGTCCCAGAGCCGGGCGGCGTTGTCGGGGTCGGCGGCGTACGCGCGTACGCCGCCGTCGTCCATGGGGGTGTCGGGGCGGAGACACGGGCGACGTCGCAGTCCTCCAGGTAGAGGCCGCCGCGGCCGTCGAGGAGCGGGGAGGTGGCGGCCCAGAGGCCGGTGGCGGCACCCTGGGAGGGGGTCTTGAAGTCGGCGGCGACGACGTTTCCGTGCTCGTCCACCCAGCCACGGTCGATCTGCGCCTGGAGCGTCATCTCCCGCTGGAGACCAGTGATGATCTTACCGGGGTGGAGGGCGAACGCCCGGACGCCGTCGCCCTTCCCGAGGGCGTCAAGGTGCACGGCGAACAGGGCGTTGGCGGTCTTGGCCTGGCCGTAGGCCAGCCACTTGTCGTAGCCGGTGCGGAAGTGCGGATCGTGCCAGCGGATGTCGGTCAGGGTGTGTCCGGCGGAGCTGTTCACCACGACACGCGCTCCGCCCGCGGCGGCCAGGAGCGGATAGAGCTCGCAGGCGAGCGTGAAGTGTCCGAAGTGGTTGGCGGTGAGCTGGCCTTCCCATCCGGGCCCGACACGCCGCTCCGGGGTGGCCATGACTCCGGCAACGGCCATCAGGAGGTCGAGCCGGGCGATACGGTCACGGATGTGAGCGGCCGCTGAACGGACGCTGTCGAGATCGGCCAGATCCATGGGGACGACATCGCTGCCTTTCACCTCCTTCAGAGCGGCACGGGCGACTTCGGGGCGGCGGGCGGGAACGATGCCCCGGGCCCCGGCATCCGTCAGAGCCCGGGTGCTCTCCAGACCGAGTCCGGAGTAGCCCCCGGTCACCACAGCGGTCACGCCTGAAAGGTCGCGGCCGGCCATGATGTCCTCGGCGGTGGTGGAGGCGGAGAAGGGCGAGTCGAGCGACTGCTGATCGGTGCTGGTCATACCTCCGACGCTACGATCTGGAGCGAGGTCTAGATCAAGCCCGGGAGTGAGCGGCATGACGAGCGGCAAGGCTGCCGTACAGTCGCTGAGCATCGGCGCGGTGGCCGACCGGACCGGACTGAGCGTGCACGCGCTGCGCTTCTACGAGCGTGAGGGCCTGCTCGTCGGGCCGGTCCAGCGCACTTCGGGCGGCAGAAGACGGTACACCTCCTTCGACGTCGACTGGCTGCTGATCTGCGTCAAGCTCCGCGCATCCGGCATGCCGCTCGCCGACCTCAGGCACTTCGCCGAACTGGTACGCCAGGGACCGGGCAACGAGGCGGAACGCCTGCGGTTGCTCGACGCCCACCAACGGCGCGTCGACGCACAGATCCAGGCCCTGGAGGAATGCCGCTCCGTCATCGCGTGGAAGGTCGGTGTCTACGCCGAGCACCTCGCGCGCGGCGAAGCCGGAGGGCTCTGGGACCCGACGGCCTGAGGCGGGTAGGGGCGGTCACGGGCCATGGCGGTCGCGTGAAGACGTACGCCCCTGAGGCGGTGCATCACTGAGGTTCTTCAGCGTTGCAGCTCCAGGGTGAGGACCGCCTTGGCGATTGACGTCATGCGGTTGGGGCTGCAGCGGGATCTGCGGAAGATCCGCCAGGACTTCAGGCGGGCGACGCCGCGTTCGACGGGTGCTCGTGCCGCGGCCAGGGCACGGTTGCGGGCCCTGTCGGTAGGAGTGAGTTCCTGGAGGGGCCTGCGTTTGATGCTGGTGGTCAGGCACGGGCCGGCGCCCTGGTAGGCGAGATCGGCCACGATCGGAACGCCCTGGCGCTCGCAGATTCGGATGATGCGGTGGGTGCGGGCGGCGGTCAGGTCGTGGGGCCCTGCCCCTGAGAAGTCTTCCGCTTACCGCTCGGCAGGCTTGATCAGTCGAACAGGGTTCCTGTTCGACTGATCTCTCGGTGGTCGGGGCATAACGGCAGGACCTCCTGGCAGCTCGGGATTTCGCCGACCGCAACTTCCGGTGATCGCTTGTCACGAGTCGTTTACAGCATCCAAGGGGCAGGGCCGGTGCGGGTGGCCCATGCGGCCAGGGCGGCTTCGTCGATGAGTCGGATGCCGTGACTGGTCCCGTACTGGGCTGCTGGTTTGGTAAATACGGAAGTAGTAACGACGGCAGCGATTTGGGCGTTGTGGACGCTGTAGCAGGTTCCGCCGAATCTCTGGAGGTCGGGGCTTCCGACCTTCGTGGTGGGCCCGTAGCGCTTGCATTGGATGACGATGAGCCTGCCGTCGGGGGCGGTGGCAATGACGTCGGCGCCGAGGTCGCCAGCTCCGCCGACGACTCGGACACCGTGGCAGCCGTCGCGCTCACAGAGGTACGCGATGGCCTTCTCGAAGTCGCGGGGGTTCATGGCGTGATACCGGGCCACCTCAGTGGACTGAAGCATCTGTACACGCTGAAGTTCAGCCTCATACTGTCGACGTTCGGCGGCCTGGCTGGCTCGGTACTTTCCGAGGCCGAGGGCGCCGACCGCGCTCACGCTGGCAAGGAGCAAGAAGAGGACGGTGCGGATGATTTGCCCGTCGGTCCCCGCCCCGATGGCCGCGAGTCCGGCGAAGAGGGCGAGTGCGATGCCGCAGCCCATGCCGCAGCCTGCGGATCCGGTTGGCTCGGGTGGTGGTGTGATGTGGTGTGCGGGTGTACCCATGAATCCCCCCCAGGAATTGCGCGAGGTGAGGATGCTATCGGCCTGGTGGTGGCGGCTGGTTGCACGTCTCCACCCCCGGAGCCAGTGGGGGGGCGATGGCCTTCGACATGACTCGGCTGGAGATCACGACAGAGGGTTCATGGCACGGCGCAACGGTGCGTTGCGTTCGCCCGACCTCGCCGTCCGCGCTGCCCGGGAACAGCGTCGCAAGGACGCGTACCGCCATGTGACCGAGGCCTGCGGTGATCGCGCGGCGAGGGTGTGTGTGGGTGAAGCTCCCCCCTCGCCCTGAGGGCCTGGGCACCGACGCGGCCGCGCCGATCCGGGATGTGCCCGCACGTGGCACAGGCCCGGTCGCCGTACACCACCAGCACTCCCGCCCGCCGGGCCTTGTACGCGATGAACTGCCCCAGCGGGTACGCACACTCATCGGCGCCCCGAGTCAACCTGAAGAGTTGCAGGACCGGGGTGGCGCGCTCTCCCCCTAGCTTGGCCGAGGACAGGGATGACCATCCTCAACGGGGAGTGACGTGATGAGCAAGCTTCGTCGGCTGGCCGGAACCGCGGCTGCCTCCGCGGTCGTGATCGGAACCGTGGGGGCGTCGCCCGCTGCTGCCGCGTCCCCGCCCGAACTGCCCGCCGCTGTCCAGGGCATGTGCAGCGGCACGGCCACCGACAGGGTCTCGGTCGTCGTCGACAAGGGCTACATCAGGACTGGTTACTACCAGTCGACCTCCGTGGTGAAGACCGTGTACCGGGGCGATTCGCTGGCCTTCTTCAAGGGCGTCAGGAACAAGTACGGAAACGAGTGGTTCAAGGTCCAGTACTCCAACCGCACCAACGACTGGTGCGGTTGGATCTACACGGGTTCCGTCTGGTGGGAGGACTGAGCCGACCTCAGACGTCGTCTGCCGGCGCGGCTACCGCCCGCGTCGGCAGCGCGTCGCGGGCGATAGCCGCTCTGCGGAACCTGACCGTCGGCAAGCCGCGGGCTCTCGCGCCGACGCACCTCACGGCCCCCAAGAGACTTACACTGAAAGGTACTTATGCCGCCGCTTCCGCACGGGAACAGGAAACGGAGACGTCATGTGGAAGGCCCCGGTCAACGCACGGGAGGCACTGCCCTACATCGTCAACGCGGCGCGACGCGACGGTTATCTCGGGCTCATGGTCATCCTCGCCCGCACCGCAGAGGCCAGAACCCTCCATGAGGAGCTTTCTCGGGACTGGACCAGCATCCACGACGTGACCGGCCACCGCATCGCGGTGCTGTGCCCCGACCCCTACTTCGTGGACAACCCGGAGGAAGCGCCGTACTACACGGCACTGGAGACCCCGCGCTCCCGGTTCTGGACGAGCCTGACGCTCGACGACTGCCGCGACTTCACGCACACCCGGGTCCTGACCCCCGCTGACGCCCGGATCGGCATCCCGGTCGCACGACCGCCGTACCCGGAGGATGTGCAGCAGGCCGCGTGGACCGAGGCGGTGTCCCGCTGCGCCGAGTTCTTCGGCATCGTCGAGAGGCGGCTCCCCGCCGTTCTCGTGCTCTGTCTCCGGGAGAAGGCGGACGTGCTGATCCAGCTACGCCCGGAGACAAGCCTCTACAAGCTGTGCAAGAGGATCGCGTCGCACCCCGGCTACTCGCCGGAGGACGACTTCCGGCTGCGGGAGCGGGCGCGCCTCACCCGCCTCGTGGAACGCTTCCCTCGGCAGGGGTCCGGGCGGCACGAGTGGCGGAAGGTCGAGAACCCGCCGACGAGCATGGCGCGGTTGCTGGAAGTCGACGCCGTACGCAAGCAGATCGACGGGCTGCGACACCACTTGGCGCTGGTCGCGCACGTCGACCCCGAGACGCACCGCACATGGTCGGAAAGCCTCGCAGAGCTGACCCGTGCGGACGTCGCCGAACAGACCGCGCAGGCCCGCCTGACGGAGATCGCTCGCGCGGTCCGCGCGGACCCGAGGAAGGTCGACTGGCGCAGGCTGGACCAGAAGATCGAGAAGGTCAAACGCGCCCTGCGGGAAGCCGCCGACCCACCCGCGGAGCTGCACTACGTCCCGGAGAGCCAGGACGCGAAGGCTGAGCGACAAACCCAACTCGCCGCCCTGCAAGCGGAACTGGCTCAGACGGAACGATGGCTGGACAGCAGGCCAGGGCTGGTGAAGGCGTGCAGGAAGGCAACCCGGGACGAAATGCCCTGCGCCGTCGAGTCGCTGAAACTCTCCGAGTACATATCGGTCGGCAGGGGCTACGCCACTGAGCGCATCCAGGCAATGCGCCCGACAGGCTCGCCGCCCGCGTCGGAGGACGCGAACGCCGGCGGAGACACGGACGCCGCCTCGAGCGCCACAGCCGGAACGGACAACGACCTGTCGGGGACCATCCACGGCCCCGCCGTCCAGGCGGGACAGATGGGAGACGTCCACTTCCATGTCCACGAGCCGCGAGCGCCGTCGCGGGCGGATGGGCTCGCCTGGCTCCAACGCGCCTGGGGCTGGAGGAAGCACCGGGACCACTGACTCGCGCTTCATGGGGCGACGATGCGGAACATCTGTCTGCCGCAACGCCTCGATCGCCCTCAGGATCAGGCCTCGCGCCTCCGCCCCACGGACGGCCATGCCCCTCAGCTCCGCGAACGCCTTCAGGATCACGAGGCAGATGCACGGCCGACCCGGGTTCCCCCTGCTCCGCCACCGCATCCTCCTCCCGTGACCACTACACAGCGCCACCACCGATTACGGGACAGAGCCCGATCACCGTACAGACCCCAGGGGCGGGCCCGATCAGTTGGCCGACGTGTTCCGTGTCATCTCGGCTGCCTCGGTGATGGCGCGTTGTCCGAGATCGCCGAACAACTGCATCGTGACGGCGGCCAGGACGTCGTCCCCGCCAACAGTCCGCCTGTCCCCGCGACGGGTGGACAGGGCGAGGAGGGGGTCCTTGAGCGGCGGGGCCGGGGCTGGCTCGCCCGGCACCACCAGACTGACCGTCCCGAACCGCTTGACCCCGCCCTCGCGGACGACCATGGCTGCGTCACGGGCCAGGGCCGTCAGGAACACGCTCGCGATTCCGTCCAGGTCGCGGACCATCGCCGGGACCGCCCTCACCCCCCGGCTCCCCAGCAGCCTTCTCACCCCGGCCTCGAACCGGTGGGCGCCGGCCACACCACTCGGTGTACGCACCCCGCGGCGCTCACGAAGAGACACGAGCGCACCATCGGCGTTGCGCAGCTCGCCCAACAGGCCGTGGAAGGTCGGGCTGTGCAGGTACCACGCCGATCCCACCTCCACCTCGACGTTCTGGGAGATCGCCGAGATGAGGTCCTTGGGAATCAGCCTCTTCCTGACCTCCTCGGCCGCCGCGCTTCTCGCGCCCTCGATGATCTCCGTCAGCACGGTCCGCGTCACCGACGCGGCGGCCCACGCGGCCGACCGGGAGACGTGCAACGAGGTCACGTCCCTGAACACCGCTTTGACGAGCTGAGGCTTGAACGGCAGGTCGGTCACGACGGAATCGGTGTGCGGACCGCTGCGCTCGGTGCGCAGGGGTTGTGTGGTCATCGAAGAATGTCCCTTCTGCTGTCGGAGGTGCCAGTTCGGGCGACCGGGCGTGCGGCAGGGGGCGCCACCCGGGCGACGCGCTGTGGTGCGGCGCCGTGCCGGTCAGGCGACCTGGTACCTGCCGACTTCCAGGAAGTGGCGCAGCGCTTCGGGTGTGTTGTCGTCCAGGGCGGCGTTGGCTGCCGCGCGCAGGGCCGGGCTGATGGACGAATCGGCGAGGATGCGGACGATGGCGACGCGGTCGTCCTCGGCCTGGGCAATGCGGTAGCCGGTCTCCAGCCAGGCGCGCATCGCCTCGGGGTCGTTGGCATCCAGAAGGGCGTTCGCTTCTCGTGTCACACGCCGGCCGCTGTCCGGGTCGGCGAGGATCCGGACTATGGCCACCCTCAGGTCGTCGGCGTCCGGCTCGTCCGCGGACGAGGACACCGCGGGCACCGTCACCGCGGTCGGTGCCGCCGTGGCCGCGAAGGACGGGGTGGCGAGCAGGAGGGCCGGGGCAAGGATGCCTGCGGCGATGCCGGGCGCTACGCGATGCAGTCGCAAGGGGAATGCTCCTCTTCGTTCGCGATGGAGGTGAGTTGAGGACGCCTCAGGGCGTTCACTCCGGTGATGCTGCCACCTGGGTCTGACACTGATGCTGATACTCAGGTTCCGGCGGTCATGGCTCGGGGTCTGACTGACGCCCTGCTGGGTTGTCTTCCTGCTGTTCTGTCTGACC
>NZ_JAGMUO010000139.1:28764-28911 GCF_019049325.1 Streptomyces sp. AC512_CC834
CCGTGTCACACGCCGGCCGCTGTCCGGGTCGGCGAGGATGCGGACGATGGCGACGCGGTCGTCCTCGGCCTGGGCAATGCGGTAGCCGGTCTCCAGCCAGGCGCGCATCGCCTCGGGGTCGTTGGCATCCAGAAGGGCGTTCGCTTC
>NZ_JAGMUO010000018.1 GCF_019049325.1 Streptomyces sp. AC512_CC834
GGCGGGGGTGGCCCAGGGGGCGGCGGGGGCGCCTCGGACTGAGCCCGCGCACACGCGAGAGCGGCCCGCCCCCACGGGGGAACGGGCCGCTCTCGGTATTCGGTACCCGGCGTGTCAGACCTTCAGCGGCTTGATCGCGGTCGGGGCGTGCGCCGGCTCGGTCGCCAGCTCCTCGAACTCCATGACGTTGCCGATGTCGTTCGTCCCCGACATGGAGATGTTGGTGACGCGCTCCAGGATGGCCTCGACGACGACCGGGACCCGGTGCTCCGCGGCGAGCTTCTTGGCCTGTTCCAGGGCCGCGCCCAGCTCGGCGGGGTCGGTCACCCGGATCGCCTTGCAGCCCAGGCCCTCGGCGACCTTGACGTGGTCGACGCCGTAGACGCCCAGCTCGGGCGAGTTGATGTTCTCGAACTCCAGGTTGACCTGGAAGTCGATGTCGAACGCCCGCTGCGCCTGGCGGATGAGGCCCAGGTAGGAGTTGTTCACCAGGACGTGCACGTACGGGATCCGGTGCTGGGCGCCGACGGCCAGTTCCTCCAGCATGAACTGGAAGTCGTAGTCCCCGGAGAGCGCCACGACCTGGGCGTCGGGGTCGGCCTTGGCGACGCCGAGCGCGGCCGGGACGGTCCAGCCGAGCGGGCCTGCCTGACCGCAGTTGATCCAGTGCCGCGGGCGGTAGACGTGCAGCATCTGGGCGCCGGCGATCTGGGAGAGGCCGATGGTGGAGACGTACCGGGTCTCGGGGCCGAAGGCCTTGTTCATCTCCTCGTAGACGCGCTGCGGCTTGATCGGGATGTCGTCGAAGTGCGTACGGCGCTGGAGGGTGGCCCTGCGCTCCTGCGCGGCGGCGGCCCACGCGGAGCGGTCGGGCAGCTTGCCGGCCGCCTTCAGCTCCTTGGCCACCGCGACGAACAGCTCGAGGGCAGCCTTCGCGTCGGAGGCGATGCCGTAGTCCGGAGCGAAGATCTTGCCGATCTGGGTGGGCTCGACGTCGACGTGGACGAACTTCCGGCCGGCGGTGTAGACGTCGAGCTTGCCGGTGTGGCGGTTGGCCCAGCGGTTGCCGATGCCGAGGACGAAGTCGGACTCCAGGAAGGTCGCGTTGCCGTAGCGGTGCGAGGTCTGCAGGCCGACCATGCCGGCGTTCAGCTCGTGGTCGTCGGGGAGCAGGCCCCAGCCCATCAGGGTGGGCACGACCGGGGTGCCGGTCAGTTCGGCGAACTCCACCAGGAGGTCGGCGGCGTCGGCGTTGACGACACCGCCGCCGGCCACGATCAGCGGGCGCTCGGCGGCGACCAGCATGCCGATGGCCTTCTCGATCTGGGCGCGGGTGGCGACGGGTCGGTAGACGGGCAGCGGCTCGTAGGTCTCCGGGTCGAACTCGATCTCCGTGGTCTGGACGTCGATCGGCAGGTCGATCAGGACCGGGCCCGGGCGGCCGGAGCGCATCAGGTGGAACGCCTGCTGGAAGACGCCGGGGACCTGCGCGGCCTCGAGGACGGTGACGGCCATCTTCGTCACCGGCCCCGCGATGGAGGCGATGTCGACCGCCTGGAAGTCCTCCTTGTGGATCACTGCGGTCGGCGCCTGGCCGGTGATGCACAGGATCGGGATCGAGTCGCCGATCGCCGAGTACAGGCCCGTGATCATGTCGGTGCCGGCCGGACCGGAGGTGCCGATGCAGACGCCGATGTTGCCGGGGTGGGTGCGGGTGTAGCCCTCGGCCATGTGCGAGGCGCCCTCGACGTGGCGGGCGAGGGTGTGCTGAACGCCGCCGGACGCCTTGAGCGCCGCGTAGAAGGGGTTGATCGCCGCGCCGGGGACACCGAACGCGTCGGTGACGCCCTCGCGCTTGAGGATCTCAACTGCCGCTCGGGCAGCGGTCATACGAGCCATCGAGTACTCCTGCTCCGGCTGTCGGATTCGCACTCCCGTCGCGCCCCGCGGTGAGCTTCTTCCGTAGCAACTTCCGTATAGCGAAATTTGTTTTCTACGATCTGGAAGTAATGTAAGTGGGCAGCCGAAGGCCGTCAAGGGAGGACGATGGGGGTCATGTCCGAGACCATCTCGGTGTGCTGCACCGCCTGCGGGCGCCGGCACCGCTACACGGCACCGTCGTATCCCTGCGCGTGCGGGGCGCCCGTCGCCCCTGAGCTGGATCCGCGGGGGACGGCGACCGCGGTCACCCACCGGGCGTGGGACGAGGAGTGGATCGGGGTGCGCTGCGCGGCCTGCGGGGCCGAGAGCAGGTGGCCCCGGCCGGAGCTGGGCTGCCCGTGCGGGACGGTGCTGTGCGTACCGGTGGACCGCACGGCCGCGGGCCGCTCCGGGCGCACCCCCGGTTCGCGGGTCCCGGCGCACCGGGCCGTCCCGATCCGCACCGCCCGCGACGCGGTCACCGCCGCCGTCCTTTATCTGCGCGGGCTGGGCCACCGGGACGTGCGCCGCGCCGACCAGCGGCCCCTGTCCGGCATCGGGCTTGCGGCGCCCGGCATCGTCGTCCAGGTGGATCCGACGGTGGGCCCGGCCTCGGTGCGGGACGTGGAGCGCCTGTGGCTGACGGCGATGGCGGAGTCGGCGCGGTGCGTGTACTTCTCCCTGGCCGGGTACGCCGAGGACGCCCTGGTCCGCGCCGACCTGCTGGACGTGCCGCTCTTCGTGCTCGACCCGACGGGTGTGCCGCGTCCGGCGAACGCGCCGGCCGTGGCGCTGGACGCCACGGCCGGCTGAGAACTGCTGCGGCGACTACCGCGCCGCGTACCCGAAGGTGGTGCCGGAGGCGGGGAGACCGCCCTGTCCCGGCTGGTACACGGTGGGCGCCGCGTTGGGCTCGCCGAGGGTCACGTTGGACATCGGCAGGGCGTAGAGCGCGCCGGTGCCGGTCGGGCCGTAGGGCATGCCGACGTACAGGTGGCTGCCGGTGAAGTGGATGCTGGAGCCGAGGCGCTGGTTCGCGCCGGGGGCCCCGGGGACGCCGTCGCCGTCGCCGGACTCGATCCACTTGTCGTTGGCGCCCGGCGAGCCGAGCATCGAGAAGACGTGGACGGCGCCGGACTTGGCGGCCGTGCCGATCGCCTCGTCGGGCAGGCCTACGGCCATCTTCATGGTCGCCTCGGTGCTCACCGCGCGCGGCGCGGTGTTGACGGCGGTCAGGGTGGCGCCGAAGTGGTCACCGGCCTCGGAGGTGCCGGAGACGTCGTCGTCGCCGGTGCCGGAGGAGTATCCGTCGAGCTGGGAGTAGGTGCCGGCGGCGGTGACGCGGAAGGTGATGACGCCGCCCGTCTCGGCCTTGCTGACGCCGTTCACGTTCAGCGCCTCACCCGGCGAACCGACGGCGAGGATCGACTCGTCGGCGCTCGCCGCGCCCGACGGGCGGTACGGGGCCAGCGCCAGGGCCGCGCCGAAGCGGTCGCCCGCCTCGGCACCGCCGGAGACGGTGTCCAGGTCCTGGTCGAGGCCGAACAGCGGGGTGGGACGGTTCTCGCTGTTCAGCACGTGCGAGAAGACCGCGAGGTTGCCGGCCGCGGCGTCGCCGTTGATGGACTCGTTGGGCGCCCCGATGGCGAGGTGGTTGGCGTCGGCGGCGAGCACGGCGCCGAAGCCGTCGTTGGCCTGCACGGCGCCGGGCACGTCCAGCTTGTCCTGGTGGACGGAGACGTTGGTGCCGCCGCGCACGTAGAACGCCTCGCCCGCCTTGGCGAGGTCGCCGAGGCCCTCGCCGGGGGTGCCGATGAGGAGGAAGGGCTCACCGGCGGCGGTGGTGCCGGCCACGAGGGCCTGGCCCATCAGGTCACCGGTCTCGGGGGTGGAGGCGCTGATGGAGCCGTTGCCCGAGGCCTGCTCGAAGTGGGTGTTCTTGGTGGCGCCGGTGCCGAGGCCGCCGGGAGCGCCGTACAGGAGGTCGGCCATGCCCGCGTCCACGGCGTCGCCCAGGTTCTCCCCCGGGACGCCGACGGCCAGGTCGGTGCAGCCGTCCTCGTCGTAGTCGACGGTGTCGAAGGCCTGTCCGAAGAGGTCGTTCGTCTCGCCGGCGCCCGGGACCCAGTCGAGGTCCTGGTTGATCTCGGCGGTGCCCTTGCCGTCGCCGTACACGACGCGGATCAGGCCGGCCCTGGCGTCGCCGCCGACGGCCGCCTCGGGGTCGGCGATCGCGATGTCCTCGACGCCGTCGCAGTTGAAGTCGGTGACGCGGTTGGCGCCGGCCTTCGAGGCGATCCAGGAGCCGAGGTCGTCGACGCGGGTGGCGACGCCGCCGGTACGGGTCTCGGTGGCGTCGATGCCGAAGCAACCGCCCTGGTACGAGCGGCTGCTGAGGGCGGCGAGTTGTCCGGTGCCGTTCACCGTGCGCACCAGCGGGCCGCCGGTGTCGCCCATGCACGCGGCCACGCCGTCCTTGCCGGTCACCGTCGCGGTGGTGGCGTCGGCGGCGTCCACGGAGAAGGCACCGGTGTGCAGGTTCAGCGGCGCCCACTCGGTCTTCGTACGGCCGTAACCGGCGAGGGTCAGCTCCTCGCCCGCGGTGGGCGCGGCGGTGGCCAGGGCGATGGGGGTGACGTCGGTGACCGGGCGGTTCAGCCGGGCCAGGACCACGTCGCGGTCGGTGCGGGGCACCAGTTCCACGACCGTGCGGACCGCGCCCCCGGTGCCGGTGAGGTCGGCGCGGCCGATGGTCGCGGTGGTCGTGCGGGCCGGCTTGCCGGCGGGTACCGCGAGGCTCTCGGCGGGGTTGTCGGCGAAGCAACTGGCCGCGGTGAGCAGCCACTCGGTGTCGACCAGGACCCCGGAGCAGCCGCGGTCGTGGTCGCCGACGACGACCCGCGCCGTGTAGGCGTGCGTGGTGTCGGAGTCGGCGGAGGCGGGTCCCGTCACGGCGGTGGCGGGCACGGCGGTCATGACGAGCGGCCCCGCGGTCAGGGCCGCGACCAGTGCGGCGAGGCGCACGGATCTGGTGTGTCGCATGGTTTGAGTTCCTTGGTGGGAGATCCGGCTGCGGCGTTCGGCTGGGCCGACTGAGCAGGCTGGGCACTACTTGCCGGGCATTACTTGCCGGGCACTACTCGCTGGGCACTACTTGGAGGTCCTGATCTCCACCAGCAGATGCTCACGGTTCTGCTCGTCGGCGCTCTCGCCCACCGGGGTCCAGGTGTTCTTCTCCAGGTCGAAGGACTTCTCCTCGTCCCCGACGGTCATGTCCACCTGCGTGTCGTAGTCGTTGCCCCGCATCGAGTACACGGCGGGGATCTCCAGCGTCAGCCAGCCCGAGTCGCCCACCGACTTGAAGCACACCTTCTCCGCGGTCCGCCGCGCCAGCACCTCGATGAACCCCGTCCCGCCGGCACAGTCCACCAGTGTGATGTGGCCGTCTCCGCGCTTGAGCAGGATGCCCTGCTCCGCCTCGATCCGGTCCGCCTGCGGGTAGTCGAAGTCCTCCACCGCGTACCCCGGTGCGTCGTCGGCGACAGCCACCGACGGGCCGCCGGCCGCGCCCTGGGGTACGGACGCCAGCACGCCCCACGCCAGGGCGCCCGCGGCGGCCGCCGCGATCAGGGTGCGCGCGACGATTCGTTTCCTCTTTCGTGAATTCGCCGCGACAACGACGTTTTCTCTCATGCCGATCCTTAATCAATTCACGGGCGGCCGAGTGTCCGCGTCCGGTCGATATTCCGGGGCGGAATTCACTCACGGTGCCGCCGAGCCTGACCATGGCACGTCAATCGCCTCACCGTGTCCACCTGCTGAACCACCGCAAACGGGGCGGCAGTTGAGGAGGCGGCGTGACGTCTCTCACGTTTTGCAAAGGTTGTGCGACCTTTCGTGAAGAACTTGTGTGGGTTGTTCACTGCATGCCGAGAAGATTGCTGACGTCGACTCACATTCCCTTATACGCAATTGATTTCCCCTTCGAAGCGCGCTCAAATAGGCACGGCCATCGCACGCATTCGCTGCCGCCACTCACGACGACGAGGACAACTCACCCATGCAGACGATGTTCTGGAGCCGCAGACGGCTTCTCGGCGCGGTCGCCGCCACCACCGCCGTGGCCGCCGCTCCCCTCACGCTCGCGCGGCCCGCCCGGGCGGCCGACGCTCAGGACCCGGCGGACGGCTCGGCGGACGGCTCGCTCGTCCTGCCGGACACCGACCGGGCGAAGGTGGTCAAGGCCTGGTCCACGGGCGGCCGGGCCACCAAGGCCGCCGCCGCCTACGCGCTCTACGGCACCGACAGCGACATCCGGACGTTCCTCACCGAGACGCTGCCGAAGGTCCTCGCGGAGGACAACCGCGTCGCCGTCTCCCGGCTCATCTTCCGGGCCGGCAAGGGCACGCGTCGCGAGGCGTCCGCCGCGCTGGACAACGGCGACGCCGCCGTCGCGGCGTTCCTGGGCGAGGGGTACAAGCCCGCCCTGCTGGAGGACCTGGCGGTGACGACGTCCATCGTGTCGAGCACCGGCGGCAAGGGCGTCAGGCGCGAGGCCTCCGCCGCCCTCGACGCCAACACCCAGCAGGCGCTGGAGGACTTCCTCACCGACGGCCAGTACGGCGCCGCCCTGGAGGACGCCCGGGTGCAGGTGGCCACGATGCTGGTCGGCGCCGGGCCCGAGGTGCAGAAGTACGCGGACCGCGCCCTGAGCGGCGAGGCGTCGGACATCCAGTGGTTCCTCGACACCGGCCAGCACATAGCCCGGGCCCGGGACCAGGAGTCGGCGACCATCGCCGAACTGGTGGCCGTGGTGGAGCGGGAGGGCAAGCAGGCCCAGGCCGAGACCGACCTCGCCGTCGAGGCCTCCGAGCGGGCCCTGACCGCCGCCCAGAAGGCCAAGGAAGCCGCGCAGAAGGCCGCCGCCGAGGCCGCCGCCGCCAAGGACGACGTACGCAGGTCCGCCGCGGCCGCCCGGAAGGCGGCCAATGCCGCCAAGGGCGCGGCGAACGCCGCCCGCGACGCCATCAGCGCCTCCAACGCCGCCGTGGTCGCCTCCCGCCGTGCCTCGTGGGCGGCGGCTGCCGCCTCCCAGGCCGCCGCAACGGCCGGCAACGCCGCCTCCCGGGCCTACAACGCCGCCATCGCCGCGTCGAAGGACGCCGGCAAGACCAAGGCGGCCAAGGACGCGGCCTTCGCCGCCCGCGACTGCGCCGAGAAGGCCAAGACCGCCGCCAGGGCCGCCGACTACGCGGCCGCCGCGGGCGCGCAGGCCGCCAACGCCGGCAGCTCGGCCGCCTCCGCCGCCCGCAACTCGGCGGCCGCCGCGGGCGCCGCCGCGCAGGCCGCCGCGGCCTCCGGCGCCGCCCAGTCCGAGGCCAACGAGGCCAAGCGCCAGGCCGCCATCGCCACGACCGCGGCCAACCGCGCCACCAACGCCGCCTCCACGGCCCAGGCGCTCGCCAACACGGCCGCCGCCGCGGCGCGCAAGGCCCGTGACGCCGCCTACTCCGCGGCCGAGCACGCTCTGAAGGCCGCCGACGCGGCCGACGAGGCGGTCAAGTTCGCCGGCCAGGCCATCGACTACGCCAACAAGTCCACCGCGCACGCCGGCGAGGCCGTGAAGGCGGCCAACAACGCCACCGAGGCCGTCGACGAGGCCATGGCGACCGAGAAGGCCGCGCGGGAGGCCGAACTGGCCCGGCTGGAGCAGGACAGGCTCCAGGGCATGGACGAGGCCCGGCTGCTGTCCGGGATCGAGGCTCAGGAGCAGGCCGAGTACGACGACAAGCGCACGCAGGAGAAGCAGACCGCGCAGGCCCTCAAGGAGCTGATCGCCTCCGCCGAGAAGGCCCTGTTCGAGACCGGGGACCTGGCGCTCGCCGCCACCCTGGGCCGCCAGGCCGCCACAGGCCTGCTGGAGGCGAAGGGCGCCTGGACGCGACAGGCCGCCCAGTACGCGCTGGCCGGCAGCGACGACGACCTGTACTCGTGGATCGACCTGGACCGGACCCTCGCCCAGAGCCAGGACGACCGGGAGACCGTCCTGCACATCGCCGAGATATCCAGCCCCGCCATCGCGCAGGCGGCGCAGGCGGCGCTGGAGAGCGACAGTTCGGCTGCCGTGGGCGATTTCCTGACCTCGGGAATGATCCGGGCGTCGCAGGACGACCGCAAGGTGCAGATCGCCCGCATCCTGAACGACAATCCCGGCAAGGCCGTCACCAAGGCGGCCAACGACGCCCTCGACGCCAACACCCCCGAGGCGGTCTCGGACTTCTTCGACCGCACCTACCCGGCGGCGGTGCGCGAGGACGACGCGGTGGCGACCTCCACGGCCCTCGCCAACGGGGGCGAGTACGTCAAGTCGTACGCCGAGGTGGCCCTCGAGGGTCCCACCTGGATGCGCCGGAACTTCGTCCAGGTCGTCCAGTACACGGCGGCCCAGCTCGACCACGACTCCGCCACCCACATCGCCGCGATCCGCGGGTCCATCGCCGCCGCCGCCAAGATCGCCCACACGGCGCAGGAGAACGCGGCGCTGGCGTCGAAGGCCGCGGCGGACGCCCGCGACGCCGCCGACCAGGCGAAGGAGTGGGCCGACAAGGCCATCGCCTCGGCGAAGGAGGCGGACAGCTACGCCGACCAGGCCAAGCAGAACGCCGACGCCGCCGACAAGTCCGCCGCCGACGCGAAGGCCTCGGCGAGCACCGCCAAGGCCGCCGCCGCGACCGCGCGCACCGCGTCCCGCTCGGCGAACTACTCCGCCAACAAGGCGATCGACTCGGCCCGTTCGGCGCTCCAGTCCTCCTACAGCGCGCAGGCGTCGGCCGCCAGTGCCCGCCAGTCGGAACTGGAGGCCGGCCGGGACTCCAAGGCGGCCGCCGCGGCATCCAGCCAGGCGCGCGCCATCGTCGCCCAAAAGCGGGCGGCCGAGCAGGCCGAGGCCGCCCGCGAGGCCAAGGAGAAGGCGCAGCGGGAGCGGGACGAGGGCCGCAACCCGGCCAACAACGAGAGCAACGACGACATCCACCCGAACGGCACCGGTTCCGGCAAGGAGGACTGGTGGTCGGACGCAAGCTGGTGGGCCGACGCGGCCAACACCGTCAGCATCGCCTCGGGGTTCATCGCCGCCGGACTCGGTCTGGCCAGTCTGGTCTTCCCCCCGCTGGCCGTGGGTGCGGCGTTCTTCGGATACCTGTCCGTGGGCGCCGGCGCGCTGGGGGCGCTGTTCACCGGCCTCGAACACGGCTTCACCAGCGGTGAGTTCGTCAAGGCCATCGGCGGGACCGCGCTGAACCTGGCCACCTTCGGCCGGGGCAAGCTCGTCCTCTCGGCCGGCAAGAAGGTGGCACCGGTGGTGCACAAGGTCGCCGAGGAGGGCAAGGAGCTGGTGTCCTCGATCACCGGCGGACTGTCCAACTTCTTCTGACCGGCTGGCCTGCCGGACACACCCGGCCGTCACCGGACAGCACGTCGCACCCGAAAGGACAGTCCCACGATGAGACCCTCGTCTCGAATACCGCGCTCCCGGCGCGTGCTCCTCTCCCTGCTGGCCGTCATGGCGCTCGGCGCCACCACGACGGCCATGGTCCCGGCGCAGGCGACGCCGCAGACCCAGGAGCGGCCCGGGAGCCGGGCGGACCGGACCGACCCGACCGACCCGACCGATCCGGTCAATCCGGCCGATCAGGCCGATCCAGCAGACACTTCCGCCGCCACCAAGACCCGCCCCGCCACGGTGGCGCCCGGGGAGCGATGCGAGCCCACCCGCGCCGGCTCCCGCGAGCGCCGGGCAGGAGCCGTACAGGCCTGCGTCTCGATGAGCGCCACGCCGGTGAAGCCGGCCGAGCGGCAGTCCCTCGCCGCGTCGTCCGCATCGTCGGCGTCGGCGTCGGCCGCCGCCGACGACGCGGCCAGTTGCGCGATCACCGCTCCCGGAACATGGAAGTTCAACCGCTTCGGCTACTGCGTGAGCGGCCTGACCGTGCTGTACGTGCTCAAGGACGGCAACGGCAAGCAGATCGGCACCGGCACGCTGAACGTGACGACCAGTGCCCTCCTGCCCGCCGAGGGCACGTCGTGGGAAGAGCACGTGACCGTGACCATGACCGGCGCGACCGGGGCCGTCACGTCCCTGACCGCGAAGTTCAGGTCCGCGTGCTCGGCCGGCTGCAAGGCCACCAAGACCGCCCCGTGGTACGGGGGCACCCTGGTCAAGGGCGATTCCCGCAACGGCCGCGTCGCCTACTCCTCCACCCCCGCAGCGGGTACCGAGGTCGAGTTCACGACGTCGTACGACCTGTACGTGACCTCTCCCGGCGCCCAGATCACGGACCCGAGCGCCTCCTGGAGCAACCCGGAACGGATCCGCTGCGACGACGACGTCAGCGACACCGCCTCCGCCGGCACGCCAGGACCCGGCTGCGTGGTGCCCAGCGTCATGCCGGTCGTCAACATCGACGCCACGTCGGGCGCCGCGGCGGTCGGGTACCGGTGGGCCCAGCAGAACCTCGCGGGCGGCTGGGGGCGCGACAAGCCGCTGACCCGGGCGAAGAGCGGCATCGCCGACCGCACCGCTCGCACCTGCGGCGGGTCGAAGCCCTTCCAGGCCCTGCCGGACGTCGTCACGAACGACAGTTGCGGCACGTTCCCCTTCGCGGCCACGCATGAGGGCGGAACCGACGGCGCCCTGTGTGCCGAGATCGTCCTCAAGGACACCGGCGGAGGCTGGGCCGTCCAGCAACTGGGCGGCACCGACCTCGGCAGGTCCTGCGTACGCGCGCACGTCCCCGCTGCCGACAACCAGGCCGCCGAGAACCAGCTCTTCGACGGCTTCGTGAACCAGCGGGTCGTGGAAGCCGAGAAGTTCATGGTGGAGATCACCGGCGCGACCGCGCAGGCGCAGGGAGCCTGCCTGCGGACCCTGCCGAACGGATCGCTCCGGGCCGGCGACGGGTGGATCAAGAACACCACCGACGCCGTCGACCACGTGAACAAGACCACCACTCCGAACGGAGCCGGTACCCGCGCGGCCGTGGCGCAGGCCTGCCTGGGGAAGAACCTCGACACGGGCTCCGACGCGTCCGGTGACATCACCGGATGGCAGGACGCGCAGTTGTTCCGCGACACCTACTCGCCGAAGACCGGGCTCGCCCGGTGTCACCTGATCCCCAACATCCTCGGTGGCAAGGGCCAGGTGGTGGACGGCGGGCAGAACAACCTCGTCCCCTGCTGGCAGTCCGGCATGAACACCGGCACGCCCAGCATGCGGACCTTCGAACTGGCGGCTCAGAAGCTGGTGAAGGAGGACCCCAACTTCCAGGCGAACGACGCGCTGTTCTACCAGGTGACGCCCAAGTACCAGGACGCCACGAGCACGATACCCGTGGGGGTCACGATGACCGCTACAGTGCAGCGGGCGGACGGAACGTCCCAGCCGCTGTTTCCCGAGGTCTACATCACCAACACCAAGGGCAACACCGGGACGCTCAATCTCGGGAACTGAACCCGTCTGATCAGCGCCATCGGGAGCCAGTATGAGTCGCACCACCCCACCGCGGCCGTTCGACGTCACCGCGCTCTTCCCTCAACTGGCCCCGCTGGCACGCACGGCGACCCGGCTGCATCCGCGCGCCGGGTCGCCGTCGCGGCACGACAGCTCGGTCGGCGGGCCGCTCCTGTGGCCCGCCGGCGAGCCGTGGCCGTACTGCGACGGCCCGCACGAGTGGGACCAGGTGAACGAGCCGACGTCACCGGCGGACGTGCGGGTGCAGCGGCGCATCCACGAGGCCGCGGCGAACCGGCCGCACGGCGGGCCGCACGCATCCGGATACACGGACGAGGAGCGGGCGGCCCTCGAGCGGATCAACGCCGGCCGCCCGTGGCCCGAGGGCCCGATCGCCATGCTGCCCGTGGCCCAGTTGTACGTGCGCGACGTCCCCCTGCTGCGCCCGCCCGGGCAGGCCGACGCCGACCTGCTCCAGGTGCTGTGGTGCCCCTTCGACCATCCGGAACACCCGAGGACCGCGCTGGTCCGGCGGTCCGCCGCCGAGGTCACCGACGTCCTCGACGCGCCTCCCGAGCCGCCCGCGGTCCAGTTCTCCGACTACGTGCCCCAGCCGTGCCTGCTCTCGCCCGAGCAGGTCACCGAGTACCCCCACTTCCTCGAACTGGACAAGGAGTTGCGGGAACGGCTGGCGGACTGGAGCAGGTGGCAGGCGGCCGGGGACGCGGTGGACGGCGCCTACGCCGTGGCGCCGCAGGAGTTCTACACGAACAAGCTGTCCGTCTCTCCCGGTTGGAAGGCCGGCGGCTGGTCCCGTTGGGGTCTCACGGATCTCGTGCCCCGGGCCTGCTCCGCCTGCGGCACCGCGATGGAACCGCTGCTGACCATCGCCTCGACGGAATGGAACGGCGGCACCAAGGACTGGGCCCCCGAGGGGGACCGGGCCCGCGACCCGCTTCCCCCGGGCGTTCCGCCGGCGAACTACACCCGGATCGTCGTCGCCGGCGGCTACGCCCTGCAACTCCACGTCTGCCCGGTCTCCGCGGACCACCCGCACCTGGAGCTGGTCCAGTAAGTCCGGTCAGGCGCGCGTCCCGTACCGCTCCCGCAGCTCGACCTTGCGCACCTTCCCGGACACGGTCATCGGGAAGGAGTCGAGGATCTCCACCCTGCTGGGCACCTTGTAGTGGGCGAGCTGCCCGTCGCAGTAGGCGCGCAGTTCCTCCAGGGTGAGCGGGTCGGCCGCGTCGCGCGGGACGACGCAGGCGAGGACCTCCTCGCCGTAGCGCTCGTGCGGTACGCCGACGACCTGGACGTCCGCGATCTTCGGGTGGGCGTAGAGGAACTCCTCGACCTCGCGCGGGTAGACGTTCTCGCCGCCCCGGATGACCACGTCCTTGATCCGGCCGACGATCTCCACGTAGCCGTCCTCGCGCATCACCGCGAGGTCCCCGGTGTGCATCCAGCGGCCCGGGTCGATCGCCTCGGCGGTCCGCTCGGGCTCCTCCCAGTAGCCGAGCATCACGCTGTAGCCGCGGGTGCGCAGTTCGCCCGCGTCGCCGCGCGGCACGGTCACGCCGGTGACCGGGTCGACGACCTTCACCTCGATGTGGGGCAGCACCCGGCCGACGGTGCCGGTGCGATGTTCGAGGTCGTCGTCCATGCGGGTCTGCAGGGAGACCGGGGAGGTCTCGGTCATGCCGTAGCAGATGGAGACCTGCTCCATGTGCATCTCGGCGACCACCCGCTTCATCACCTCCACCGGGCAGGGGGAGCCCGCCATGATGCCGGTGCGCAGGGAGGTGAGGTCGTAGGAGGCGAAGTCGGGGTGGTTCAGCTCCGCGATGAACATGGTGGGGACGCCGTACAGGGACGTGCACCGCTCCCGCTGCACCGCCTCCAGCGTCGCGGCCGGCTCGAAGGACGGGCCGGGGATGACGATGCACGCGCCGTGCGAGGTGGCTCCGAGATTCCCCATTACCATGCCAAAACAGTGATAAAAGGGCACCGGCAGACACACCCGGTCCTGCTCCGTGTAGCCGACGGTACGGCCCACCCAGTAGCCGTTGTTGAGGATGTTGTGGTGGGAGAGGGTGGCGCCCTTCGGGAAGCCGGTGGTGCCGGAGGTGTACTGGATGTTGACCGGGTCGTCGCAGCTCAGCTCGGCGGCGAGCGAGTCGACCCGCTCCTGCGGCACCGCGGCGGCGCCCGCCGTCAGCGCGTCCCAGGACGGGTCGCCGATGTACACGGTCTCGCGCAGCGCGGGGCACCGGCCGCGGACCTGCTCGACGATGGCCCGGTAGTCGCTGCCCTTGTGCGCGAGGGAGGCGACGAGCAGGGTGATGCCGGACTGCTCGAGGACGTACTCCAGCTCGTGCGCCCGGTAGGCCGGGTTGACGTTCACCATGATGACGCCGATGCGGGCGGTGGCGTACTGGACGAGGACCCACTCGGGGCAGTTGACGGCCCAGATGCCGACCCGGTCGCCCTTGGTGACGCCCTTCGCCAGCAGTCCGCGCGCCACCTCGTCGACCGCGGCGCCGAACTCGGCGTAGGTCCAGCGCCGTCCGGACTCCACGTCGACCAGGGCCTCGCGGCCCGGGTGGGCGGCGATCGCGCGGTCGAGGTTTGCGCCGATGGTGTCGCCGAGGAGCGGGGTCGTGGCGGTGCCGTGGGCGTAAGAAAGAACGTGGGAGGGGGCCTTGGAGAGGGCGGTCATCGGAAGTTCTCCTCGCGGTACTCGTTCGCGGAACCGGCCGCCGTGGCCTCGCGCAGCTCGATGCGGCGGATCTTGCCGGACACGGTCTTGGGCAGCTCGCCGAACTCCAGGCGGCGCACCCGCTTGTAGGGGGCGAGGGCGTCGCGGGAGTGCTCGAACAGCACCTTCGCGGTGTCCGGGCCGGGCTCCCAGCCCGCGGCCAGCACGATGTACGCCTTCGGTACGGCCAGCCGCAGTGCGTCGGGAGCCGGCACGACCGCCGCCTCGGCGACCGCCTCGTGCTCCAGCAGGGCGCTCTCCAGCTCGAACGGGGAGATCTTGTAGTCGGACGCCTTGAAGACGTCGTCGCTGCGGCCGACGTAGGTCAGGTAGCCGTCCGCGTCGCGGGAGCCGATGTCGCCGGTGCGGTAGTAGCCGCCGGCCATCGCCTCGGCCGTGCGGTCGGGGTCTCCGTGGTAGCCGGTCATCAGGCCCACGGGGCCGCCGGACAGGTCCAGGGCGATCTCGCCCTCGTCGGCGCCGGGCGCGCCGCTGACCGGGTCGAGGAGTTCGACGCGGTAGCCGGGGCTGGGGCGGCCCATGGAGCCGGTCTTGAGGACCTGGCCGGGGCTGTTGGAGACCTGGACGGCGGTCTCGGTCTGGCCGAAGCCGTCCCGGATGGTCACCCCCCACACGCGGCGGACCTGTTCGATCACCTCGGGGTTGAGCGGCTCACCGGCGGCGACGACCTCGCGGGGCGGGGTGGCGAGCTGTGTCAGGTCGGCCTGGATGAGCATGCGCCACACGGTCGGCGGGGCGCAGAAGGTGGTCACGCCTGCCCGGTCCATCTCGGCCATCAGGCGGGACGCGTCGAACCGGGCGTAGTTGTACAGGAAGACGGTCGCCTCGGCGTTCCACGGCGCGAACAGGTTGGACCAGGCGTGCTTGGCCCAGCCGGGCGAGGAGATGTTGAGGTGGACGTCGCCGGGCTGCAGCCCGATCCAGTACATGGTCGCCAGGTGCCCCACGGGGTACGACACGTGGGTGTGCTCGACCAGCTTGGGGCGGGCGGTGGTGCCCGAGGTGAAGTACAGCATCAGCGGGTCGTCGGCGACGGTGGGGCCGTCCGGGGTGAAGGTGTCGGAGGCGGTGTAGACGTCCTCGTAGGCCCGCCAGCCGGCGGCCCGCGTGCCGCCGCCCACGGCGATGCGCGTGTAGGCGCCGGGCACGTCGTCGAACTTGCCGGTGTCCTCACAGCGGGCGATCACGTGCTTCACCCGGCCGCGGTCGACGCGGTCGCGCAGGTCGGCGGGGCCGAGCAGCGTGGTGGCCGGGATGACGACGGCGCGCAGCTTCATCGCGGCCAGCGCGGTCTCCCACAGTTCGGCCTGGTTGCCGAGCATGACGAGGATGCGGTCCTCCGGGCCGACGCCCCACTCGCGCAGGCGGTTCGCGACCCGGTCGGAGCGGGCGGACATCTCGGCGAAGGAGACCCGGACCTCGGCGCCGTCCTCCTCGACGATGTGCAGGGCGGTGCGCTCGTTGCCGTCGGCGATGACGTCGAACCAGTCCAGCGCCCAGTTGAAGTTCTCGGGGCGGGGCCAGGTGAAGCCCTCGTAGGCGGCGGTGTAGTCCGCACGGTGTTCCAGCAGGAAGTCCCGTGCGCTGCGGAACAGCTCCGTGGCCGTCGTCATCTGTCCTCCTCGGTGCCGGACCTTGCCGGGCGGCTCTGTGCCATCGTGTAATCCGTGATGCAGGTCTCACTACCCCCGAACGGGGGTGTGCGTCCCGGGGCGGGCGCGAGGGAGGGCGGAACGAGTGGCGGTGGACGCGGCCGACGCGGCGGAGATCCGTGGTGCGCTGGCGCGGCTGCGGCGCGCGACGGGGCTGCCGGTGGCCTTCGGCGGGCTGCTGGAGTCCGGCCGGCGCCAGGTGCGCATCAGCGAGCTGAGCGGGACGGCGACGGACGCGCTGCGTGCCCTCGCGGTGACCTCCGGCAACGGCCTGGGCGGCAGGGCGGTGGCGTTGTCGCGGCCGTGCGCCGTGACGGACTACTCGGTGTCCCGGCAGATCAGCCACGAGTACGACCTGCCCGTCGCCGCCGAGGGGCTGCGCTCGGTCCTCGCGGTGCCGGTGGTCGTACGGCGCCAGGTGCGCGGGGTGCTGTACGGCGCCCTGCGCTCGGCCCAGCCGCTGGGCGACCGCACGCTGAGCGCGGCCGTGGCGGCGGCCCGGGACGCGGAGCAGGCGCTGGTGCTGCGGGACGAGGCGGGCGAGCTGCTGGCGGCGTCCCGGCCCCGGCCGGCGCACGACCCGGCGGGCGCCGCGGCCTGGGAGCAGGTGCGGGAGGCGCACGCGGCGCTGCGGGCGCTGGCGCCCAGGATCACGGACCCGGCGCTGCGGGACGAACTGCTGCGCGCGTGCGGCCTGCTGGCGGCGGGGAACGCGCCCGCCCCCGGGCCCCGGCTGGCTCCGCGCGAGGTGGACGTGCTGGCGTGCGTGGCCGCGGGCGCGACGAACGGGGCGGCGGCCGAGCGGCTCGGGGTGGGCCCGGAGACCGTCAAGAGCTATCTGCGCTCGGCGATGCGCAAACTGGGCGCCCGCACCCGCGGCGAGGCCGTCGCGGCCGCCCGCCGGACGGGGTGGCTGCCGTAGGGCGCGGGCGCCGGGGCGAAGATTTCTCGCCGCCGGAGTTTGTTTTCGATGCCCCCGCGTTTGTTGTCGGGCTCACCTCGCCGTCCCTCCAGAATGCAATGAGCCAATGCCTAATATTGGCCCGGACACGACACACGGAGGGGAGCGGTCACCGTGCGACGGGACTTCGCGGAGTCTGCCGGAGGCCGCTTGGACCTGGTCATCGGGCGGGAGGAGCCATTCGGCGCGGCGCATGAGCAGCTCGCCCGGGGCGGCAGTGTGCTGCTGCACGGGCCCGCCGGAATTGGAAAGTCGACGGTCCTGCGGACCCTGGCCGCGGAATACGCCCGTACGGCGCACACCGTGCTGCGCTGCTCGGCCACCGAGTCGGAATCCCATCTCCCCTTCCTCGCCCTGGCCGACCTCCTGGGCCTGGTGCTCGACGAGGTGTCGGACGCGCTGCCCGGCGCCCAGCGCACCGCGTTGGAGTCGGCGCTCACCGGCCGCGGCGAGTCCACCCTCCAGCGCGACGGTCTCGCGCTGCGGCTGGCCGTGCTGTCGGCGCTGCGCGCCCTGGCCGCCGAGGGGCCCGTCCTCGTCGTCGCCGACGACCTGCAGTGGCTCGATCCCGCCAGCGCGGAACTCCTCGGCTTCGCCGCCCGCCGCCTGGGCGACACCCCGGTGCGGCTGCTGTGCGCGGTGCGGACCGAGGGTCCCGAGACGGAGAGCGCGGAGTACGACCGGCATCTGCGCGCCTCCCCGCCGGACACCCGCGCCGTCCGCCTCGGCCCGCTGACCCGGGCCCAGGTGTCGACGCTGCTCGACGAGCGCGGCTACTCGGGTCTGCACCGTTCCACGGTCCGTGACATCCACCGCACCAGCGGCGGCAATCCGCTGTTCGCCCTGGAGCTGGGCCGGGCCCTGGCCGAGAGCCCCGCCGCTCCGCGCCCGGGTGAGCCGCTGCCGGTGCCGACCTCGCTGCGCGCCCTGGTGCTGTCCCGGCTGGAGATGCTGTCGGACGAGGCGCGCCGCACCCTCCTGGTGGCCAGCGCCGGCGCCCGCCCCACCCCGGCCCTGCTGCACGCGGCCGGCCGGGACAACGCCGAGGCCGAGACCGCGCAGGCGGCGGCGCTCGGGCTGCTGGCGACCGACCCGGAGGGCCCGGCCGTACGGTTCGCGCATCCGCTGATCTCGGCCGCGCTGTACGCGGAGGCTCCGGCGCCGGAGCGGCGGGCCGCGCACGCCGCGCTGTCCACGGCGGCCTCCGACCCGATCGAGCGCGCCCGGCACCTGGCGCTGGCCACCACCGGCACCGACCCGGAGGTGGCGGCCCGGCTGGCGGAGGCCGCCGCGCTGGCCCGGGACCGCGGGGCGCCGTCGGTGGCCGCCTCGCTGGGGCTGCTCGCCGCCCGCCACACCCCGGCGGACAGCACACCGGGCCCGGACGAGCGCCGGCTGGCGGCCGCCGAGGACGCGATCACCGCGGGTGAGCCGGACCTCGCCCGGGACCTCGCCCGCGAGGTGCTGACCCGGACCACCTCGCCCGGCGGGCGGGTACGGGCCTGGATGGTGGTGATCGAGGCGGCCGGGCAGGCCATCGGCGAGGTCGACGCCGTCTTCCCGCAGGCCCTGGCCGACGCGGGCGACGACCCGCGGCTGCTCGCCCTGGTCCACTACCAGTTGGCCTGGCGCTCCCTGGTGGTGCAGGGCGACTTCGCCCAGGGCCGTCAGGAGGCGGCGCACGCGGCCCGGCTGGCGGCGCGGGCCGGGGACCGGCGCTCCGAGCTGCTCGCGCTCGCCTTCCAGGCGCAGGCCGAGACGCTGATGGGGCATCCGGGCGCCCCGGCGACCATCCAGCGGGCGCTTCAGGAACCCCAGGACCCCCGGGTGGCGTGCCATCACAACGGTGCGGGCTCGTCCCGGTTCCGGTGGCTGGTGATGAGCGACCGGCTGGCGGAGGCGCGGACCACCGTCACCGCGCTGCTGCGCGAGGTGCGCAGGCGTGGCATGGCCGAGAGCGAGGTCCACTACCTGCGTTTCCTCTCGGAGACCGAACTGCACTCCGGTCACTGCGGCCGGGCGCTCGAGCTGTCCCGGGAGAGCCTGACGCTGGCGCGCGACGCGGGCATCGGCGAGGGCGCGGGCGCGATGCAGGCCGCGCTCGCCGAGGCCGCGGGCGGCGACCCCGGCCGGGCGCTGGAGCTGGCGCGGGAGGCGGTGCGGCGGGCGGAGGGGGACGGCGACGCCGTGTACCTGTCGCGGGCACTGGCCGCGCTCGGACACGCGAACCTGGCGGCGGGCGACGCGGCGGCGGCCGTACGGGTGCTGCGCCGGGTGCGGGAGCTGGAGGCCGGCGCGGGCATCACCGACCCGGCGCGCGGCCGTTGGCAGGGCGATCTCGCGGAGGCGCTGGTGCGCACCGGGGAGCCCGCCGAAGCGCTCGACGTCATCGAGGTCACCCGCGCGCACGCGCTGCGGCTCGGGCGCGGGAGCGTCCTCGCCGTGCTCGACCGGGCCGAGGCCCTGGTGCGGGCCGCGCGGGGCGAACACCGGGCGGCGGTCACGCGGTTGACGTCGGCACGGGAGCGGCTCGCCGAGCTGGGGTTCGGCCTGGAGGAGGCGCGGGCGGTCTTCGCGCTGGCCGAGCTGCACGCCGAACGGCCGGGGCGGGCCCCGGAGTCGGCGTCGTACGACGAGGCGGCCCGGCTGTTCCGGCGGTGCCGGGCGCTGCCCTGGCTGCGGCGGGTGGAGGCGGCGGTCGCGGCGCGGGCGGCCGGGCCGCCCCCGGTGCCGGTGGCCGAGCCGGACGGTCTGGCGGGGCTCGCCCCGATGGAGCGTCAGGTGGCCGCGCTCGTCATGGAGGGCGCGACCAACCGGGAGATCGCGACCCGGCTGTTCGTCAGCGTCAAGACCGTCGAGGCGACCCTGACGCGGGTCTACCGCAAGCTCGGGATCCGGTCCCGGGTCGACATCGTCCGACTGGCGGCGGGCCGGCGGCCCGACTGAGAACGGCCGACCGAGAACGGCAGACCGGGAACGGCTGCCTGAGAACGGCCGGCTGAGAACGGTCGGCTGACAATCGGCGGCTGCCGGCGGGCCGGGTTTACCGGCGGTAAACCGAGGGTTTTCCCTGTCCGGCTCCCCTAGGGGGTTCCCTCATTGGGCGGTCCGGACCGCCGGTTCTAGCGTGAGCATGTGCCGCTCGCCCGGGCATCGGGGGTCTGTCCCGAGACCCCCGTCCACCCCCCACGCCCGGGCGGGCTACGTCATCTCCTGAGCAGCCCTCAGGTGCGAGACCAGGGGGCGTTGCGAGCCTCCACGAGCGGCCCGCAACGCCCCCTTTCCAGTCTTCAGCCGCGTACGGTCCCGAAGCGGATGTCGTACGCGGTCGTGGGGTGCATCGTCGCCAGCATCCGCTCGCCCTCGGCCACGATCTCGTCCCGGTCCTTCCCCGGGAGACGGCCGAAGAGCTCGACGACGAGGGCGGCGTCGTCCTCGAGCTTCCACAGTCCGGCCACGAAGCCGTCGACGAGGAGGACGCGGTAGGCCTGGTTCTTCCGCCAGGTACGGCCCTTGTGCTCGGGCGGGACGACGCGGGTGCGGTCGGCGTGGGAGAGGAGCAGGTTGTCGAACTCCGGCAGGAAGCGCGGCGGGGCCGGGGTGTCCGGGTCGGGGCGCGGCGCGTCGGGGAGGTCGAAGAGTTCGGTGCCGTTCGGGTCCCGGAAGGTGACGAGGCGGGGGCGGAGCCGTTCGAAGGCGTCCCGGAGCCGGGTCAGTCCCGCCCAGGTCTGCATGTCCTTCACGGAGGCGGGTCCGAACGCGGCGAGGTAGCGCAGCACGGTGTCGTCCGGGTCCTGCGCCGGACGCGTGGGGCGGTCGAACCAGTGCTCGGCGGTGGTGAGCGTGACCTGACCGCTCCTGCCCCACAGTCCGCGCGGCGTCACCTGCACGAGCGGGAGCCGGCAGCGGGCGGCGACGGACAGGGCCAGGGGGTCCGCGTCGGGCCACTCGGCGAGGAGGGCCTCGCGCAACCGCCCCAGGGTGCGCGGCTCGGCCTCGACCAGCTCGCGGGCGAGGGAGGTGAGCCGGTCCAGGTCGACGCCCGCCAGACCCTTGCGGAAGCTCCCCAGCTCCCGGTCCCGGGCGGCCTGCACCAGCGGCCGCAGGGTCAGGCAGTCGTCGGCGGTGTGGGTGTGGATGGTCGAGCGCATGGTGACGAGGCGGGCGACCCGGCGGTCGGCCATCGGCTCCGACAGGTCGCCGGGGGTGAAGCCGTCGAGCCGGGCGGCGAGCGCGTAGTACGGCGGCTTCACGTTCTGCGCCTGGAGTCCGACGAGGTGCGCGACGGCGTCCTCGGCGGACATCGCCGCACGGCGCAGCAGCAACTGCCGGGCCAGGGTGGCGCGGTTGAGGGCGCGGGTGCCGAGGACGGGGGCGGTCGTTCCTGCCTTGTTCGTCATGCCGGGCACGTTAGCGGGGGTTGCGGACGGTTCCTGTCCGCGATCCGCAGGTGGGCCGGTAGGTGAGCTGCGGCAGGAGTTCGCCCCAGCGGGCGGGGGTGAGGTCGCCGCCGGTGTGGGCGCAGACCTGGCGGACCGCCCGGTCCGTGTCCAGCGTCCAGATCCTGGCCGTGAGGTCGGTGCCCGCCGAGGCCAGGGTGTCGCCGCCGGGCGCGAACGCGACGGAGGTGACCGTGTCCAGGTGACCGGTGAGCGCGTTGCCGAAGGCCTCGGCGTGGGCAGGGTCGGCCACGTTCCACAGGCGTACGGTGTGGTCCTCGCCGCCGCTGGCGAGGGTGCGGCCGTCCGGGGCGAAGGACACGGAGGTCACGCCGCCGCGGTGCCCGGTCAGCTCCTCGCCCAGGGGGCGGACGCGGCCGGGATCGCGCACGTCCCACAGCCGTACCGTGCGGTCCCGGCCGCCGGTGGCGAGGACGTGTCCCCGGGGCGCGAAGGCGACCGAGTTGACCCAGTCCCCGTGGGCGGTCAGGGGCTTGCCCACCGGCCGGGCCCGGTCGCGGTCGCGCACGTCCCACAGCCGGGCCGTCTTGTCCTGGCTGCCGGAGGCGAGGGTGTTCCCGTCCGGGGAGAAGGCCACGGAGCCGACCCAGTCGGTGTGTCCGGTCAGGGGCGCGCCCACGGGACGTACGTCGTCGGGGCCGCGCACCTCCCACAGGCGGACCCGGTCGTCCGCGCCGCCGGTGGCGAGGGTGCGGCCGTCCGGGGAGAAGGCGACGGTGAGGACACCGCCGGGGTGTGCGTCCCGGAGGGTGGCGGCGGGGGCCGGCCGGTCGGGGTCGGTGACGTCCCACAGCCGTACGGTGCCGTCCTCGGCCCCGGAGGCGACGGTGCGGCCGTCGGGGGCGAAGGCCACGGTCAGGACGGCGGCCTCGTGACCGGCGAGCGGTCGTGGCAGGGGGCGCGGCCGTCCGGGCCCGCGGACGTCCCAGAGCCGGATCAGGGCGTCGTCGGTGCTGCCGGCGGCGAGCAGCCGGCCCTGCGGGTCGTAGGCCACGGAGGTGAGCGGGTTGGTGAAGTCGGTGAGGACGTTGTCCGGCAGATGCCACAGGCGGACGCTGCGGTCGGCGCCGGTGGTGGCGAGGGTGCGGCCGTCCGGGGCGAAGGCCAGGTCCCACAGGCCCTCCGTGTGCCCGGTCAGCGGTTCGCCGATCTGCTGCGGGTAGGCGGGGTTGGACACGTTCCACAGGATCACGGTGTCGTCCTGGGCGGCGCTGGCCAGGGTGTGTCCGTCCGGGCTGAACTCCACGGCCCACACGGCGGCGGTGTGCGCGGTGAGCGGTTCGCCCAGGGGGCGCGGGCCGCCGGTGTCCGACACGTCCCACAGGCGCACCGTGTCGTCGTAGCCGGCGGTGGCGAGGGTGTCGCCGTCCGGGGAGAACGCCACCGACCAGACCGCCTCGTCGTGGGCGTGCCAGGGCTCGCCGAGCGGGGCCGGTCCGTCGGCGCGGTCCAGCCGCCACAGTCGTACGGTGCCGGTGTGTCCGGCGGTGGCCAGGGTGCGGCCGTCCGGGGCGAAGGCGACGTCCCGCACGCTGCGGGCGTCGGCGCGGGCCGGTGTGCCGAGGGGCGCGGGCGCGGCCGGGTCGCTCAGGTCCCACAGGCGCAGGGTGCCGTCGTCGCCGACGGTGGCGAGGGTGCGGCCGTCGGGGGCGAAGGCCACGGACGTGACGGACTTGCCCCCGTGGCTCACCAGGGGCCGGCCCAGCGGCTCGGGCCGGGTGCGGTCCCGGACGTCCCACAGCCGGATGCCGCCGCCGTGCCCGGCCGCCACGAGCACGGTGCCGTCCGGCGAGAACGCGACCGCGCCCACCGGGTCCCCGGCGATCCGCAGCGGCTCGCCTAGCTGCATGTCCTGGCCGTCCTCGCTGGCCTGACCGTCCTCGCCGACCTGGCCGTCCTCGCCGTCCTCCCCGGCCTGACCGGCCTGACCGGCCTGACCGGCCTCGCCGTCCTGGCCGTCCTGGCCGTCCTCGCCGTCCTCCCCGGCCTGACCGGCCTCGCCGTCCTGGCCGTCCTGGCCGTCCTCCCCGGCCGTGTCCCACAGTCGTACGGTGCCGTCGTGGCCGCCGCTGGCGAGGGTGCGGCCGTCGGGGGCGAAGGCCACGGCGCTGCCGATGTCGTCGTGGCCGGGCAGCCGGGTGGACAGCACCCGGCCCGCGTCCGAGGTGAGCGCGGTCCGCAGTTCGGGGGTGGTGCGCATGCCGAGCGCGGCGACGTCCAGCCGGGCGGCGAGGGTGGCGCTGGTGTCGCGCACCCGGTCGGCCTCGGCGGTGATCCGGCCGAAGACGGCGTCGTCCCGCTCGGCCTGGGCGTCGGCCCGCGCCCGGAGCGCGACGACGGCCGTGCCCGTGGCGACCAGGACCAGCAGGACGAGCGCGGCCGACAGTCCGCGCCGGAGCCACACCGCGCGCCGCCGCCTGCGGACCGAGGCGGCGAGGAACTCGCCCTCCACCGGTGTCAGTTGGCCCACGCGGTGGTCCTGCGGGAAGGCCTCGTGGGCGGCGGCCAGCCGGGATCCGGCGTACAGTGCGGCGTTCTCCCGGCCGAGGGCCACCCACGTGCGAGCGGCCTCGGAGAGCGCGCGGTGGACGCGCAGCCGGTCGCGCTCGGCGTCGATCCAGCCGCGCAGCCGAGGCCAGGCCGTGATGAGGGCCTCGTGGGCGAGTTCGACGGTGCCGTCGTCGAAGGTGAGCAGCCGGGCCCCGACCAGCCGGTCAAGGACGGCGCGGCTGTCGTCGGGGTCGCCGAGGTCGAGTTCCGCGTGTTCGGCGGGGCGCCGGGTGTCGGGGGTGCCGTCGCCCGGGGCGACGAGCCGCAGCAGGATCCGTCGGGCCAGGTCGGCCTGGGGGGCGGTGAGTTCGCCGTACACCTCCTCGGCGGTGCGGACGACGGCGCCGCGCAGTCCCCCGGCCGCCTCGTAGGCGGACTCGGTCAGAGTGCGGCCGGTGCGATGGCGCCAGGTCTCCAGCAACGCGTGCGACATCAGCGGCAGTCCGCCCGGCGCGTCCTCGACCTCGTCGAGCAGCCGTGCGGTCAGGGCGCGTTCGACGACCAGTGAGGCCGCGGCGGCCGGCCGTACGACGGCCTCCCTCAGCTCCTCCCGGCTCATCGGCCCGGCCAGCAGGGTCGCGTCCTGCAACGCGGCGGTGAGCCCGGGGTGTTCGGCGCAGCGCCCCAGGAAGTCGGCGCGCACGGCGACCACCACGCGCAGTCGGCTGCCGGGGGCGGTGGCGGCGAGGAGGCGGTCGACGAAGGCGTCGCGTTCGGCCGGGTCCGTACAGAGGGTGTACAGCTCCTCGAACTGGTCGACGATCAGCCAGGTGTCCGCGTCCGTGTCCGGCACGGGGTCCAGCCGGTCGGCGTGGGTGGCCGCCGGGCGGGCGCCGGGGGTGAGGATGCGTACGGCGGCGGGGGCGGGGGGTGCGCCGGCGCCGGCTCTGGCTCCGGGCGTGCGCACGCGCGGGATCAGGCCGGCCCGCAGCAGGGAGGACTTGCCGCTGCCGGAGGGGCCGAAGACGGCGGTGAAGCGGTGCTCGCGGGCCAGTTCGGCCAGCCGGTCCACCAGCCGGTCGCGGCCGAAGAACAGCGCGGCGTCGTCGGGTTCGTAGCGGGTCAGACCCCGGTAGGGCGGGAGCGTCTCCTTGTCGGCGGGGAATTCCGCGGCCTCGTCGCTCGCCGCCCGCCAGCGCCGCTCCCACTCCCGCGGGTCGCCGCCGCAGACGTCGACGTAGGCGAGGGTCACCGCGAGCGTGGGCAGTTGCCGTCCAGCCGCCGCCTGGGACAGGGCGGTCACCGAGAACGGGACCTTGTCCGCCATCGTCCGGTAGGTGGGGCGTCCCACCGACTCGCGCAGGGCGCGGAGTTCGGCGGCGAACCGCTCCACCGGTCCGGCTCCCGGGTCGAGCCGTCGCTCCCGGCGCCCCACTCCGTTTCCGCTCACGTGTCCCCGCCCCGCCGTTGCTCTCGGTCCCCGTCCGGGCGCCCACGGTAGGGAGCCCCTGGACGGGGCGGCAAGCGAACGGGCCCCCATCGGGGGGTGGCGCACGGGGAGTTCACGGTGTCTTCACTCCGGTTCCGCATTGTCGCGCATTGTTCAGTGCCGCGTCCTGGCTGCTGAACAACGGCGGTACGCGGTGGAATCGGTGTCCGGGGGAGTGCGGGGTGGCACGACCGCCGGGTCCGTCACGGCACGGCCGCACCACCCCGCACCCACGTTCGCCCGTTCCGGGTATGGCCTGTGAGGGAAGTGATCAAATGATCGCCGACACGACCCGTCGGCCGCGCAGCGTGACGCTGGCGGTGGTGCTGGTGATGCTGGGCACGCTGGTCGCGGCGACGACGGCGGCCGGCCCGCAGGGGGCGGCGACCCTGGTGCTCCTGCTGGTGGCGGTCTGCTTCTGGTTCGCGGTCCGCGCGGGCCGGGGCCGGCGCGGCGCCCGGACCGCGGTGACCGGTCTGACCGCGGCGATCCTCGTGATCGCCGCCCCGTTCGCCCTCGACGATCCGCTGTACGGCGGCTCCACGCTGCTGTTCGCCGCGCTGCTCGCGGTCCCGGGCGTGATCCTGCTGCACCTGCCGGCCGCCGACGCGTACGTCCGTGCCCGGAGCGGGGAGAGCGACGAGGAGATGATCGGAGGATGACCCGGCCGCCGGACGAGGAACCGGAGCAGCACGAGGACCCGGAGCAGCACGAGAGCCCGGAGCACCTGAAGCACCCGGAGTACCCGGAGTACCCGGAGTACCCGGAGGCCGAGTATCCCGGACCCGACTGGCCGCCGCCGGTCCCCCGCGAACCCCGGGACCCCGATCCGCTCGCTGTGGCCGTCGGCAACGCCTCGCTGCTCGGGACGGGTTATCTGATCATGGGGCGGCGCGCGCTGTTCTGGGCCGCCGCGGTGGTCACGGTGTCGCTGCTGTGGCTGACGTACGAGACCGCCGAGACCTGGTGCGAGTTGCTCCTGCTGCTGTGGTGGGCCGCGCTCGTCGCGCACGGCTGGTGGCTGGCCCGGCGGCACCCGGCGGCCGGTCCCCGGCGCGGACAGCGGGTCCTCGCGCTCGCCCTCGCCCTGCCGGTGCTGGTCTCCGCCGGGTGGCTGCGGTACGACGCCCACGAGATCGAGGACGCCGTCGCCGGGGCCCGCGAGCGGGGGAAGTGCGGTGACGCGGCGGACGCCCAGGACGGGGTCGGGTTCCGTCACCGGCTCACCGCCGGGCCGGTGGTCGCCCGTGGTGACGCGGTGGTCGAGGCGTGCGAGCGCCTGGACACGGCGGCGGGCTATCTGAACGTCGGGCTCAGTGGTGACCTGGACTCGCTGGAGACCGGCTTCCGGGGGCTCGGCGCGGTCCTCGGCGAGTCCGGCAACGAGCGGACCGTCGCGGCCACCCTGGACCGCTTCCTCGCCGGGCTGCCCACCGACGACGGCTGCCTGACCGTGCGTATCGCGGACTGGCTGTGGGACCGGGACACCGGACCGAAGGCCCTCACCCGACCGGCCACCGCCACCTCGGCCCGGATAGCGCCCGAGGCGCTCATGGAGTGCGGCGACGCCCTCATGACCGACAGGGAGTGGGCGAACGCGCGGGACCGCTACCAGCGGCTGGTCGACGAGCATCCGGACGACGGCCACGCGGACGACGCCCGCAAGGGCATCAGGAAGGCGGGCCTGGCGATCGAGCTGGACCGGGTCAGGGAGCTGGTGTCGGCGGCGGACAGCATGAGCACCGGATACTGCAAGAACCCCGCGAAGTACTCCGCGGCCCCCGCCTACCGCAAGGGGAAGAGCCGCGCCGTGTTCGTCGGCGACACCGAGTACACGGACAAGCTGCCCGAGGGGTGGCGGGCCGAGACCTCCGATGCCGCGCTGGTGGTGTGCACGGGCGAGACGGAGGCGGGGGACGTCGTCGAGACGTGCCAGTACCAGGACCACCGGGGAGACATCGGCAGCGTCAGGTTCAACAAGCTGGCGATACCGGTGAAGGCCTACGCGCTGCGGACCGGGAAGCTCGTGATCGACCGCAAGGTGCAGTTGAGCGGCGAGAGCTGCCCGGGCCTGCTGCGGTACTTCGACGAGTTGCCGTCGCGGATGGCCGTCACGCCCTCGAAGGCGGACGTGCGCGACGCCTTCGAGCCGGTGGTGGGCCGCTGAGCCGGCACACCGTCACACCGTCGCCGTCGCCGTCGCCGTCTGCACAGCGTGGTCGGCGAGGGTCAGGCGGTACACCTGTTCCGCGGCGTCGGCGACGCGCGCCCAGGTGTAGTGCCGCAGGACGCGTTCACGGCCGTTCCTGCCGTGCTGGCGGCGCAGTCGCTCGTCGGCGAGGAGTTCACGGACGGCGTCCGCGATGGCCCCGGGGTCCTGCGGGGCGATCAGGCGGCCGGTGCTGCCGTCGGCCACGGAGTCGCGGTGGCCGCCGACGTCGGTGGCGAGGACGGGCACCCCGCACGCCATCGCCTCCAGCGGCACGATGCCGAACGGCTCGTACACGGGGGTGCACAGCACCAGGTCGGCGCTGCGGAGCAGGGCGGGCATGTCGTCCGGGTCGACCGCACCGAGCAGCCGGACCCGGTCGGCCACGCCGGCGCGGCGGGCGATCCGGGTCAGGCGCCGGGCCTCGGGCTCGGTGTCCACGGCGCCGGCGGGCGGGCCGCCCCCGATGAGGAGCTCGGCGTCGGGAATGTCGGCCAGGGCGCGGATGGCCTGGTCGTAGCCCTTGCGCGGGACGAGCCGCCCGCAGGCGAGCAGCCGGTGCGGAAGTCGTCGTTCGGGGGTGCGGCCGGTGTCCGCGGCGGGGTGGAAGTGCTCGGCGTCCACTCCGCAGGGCACCACGGAGATCCGCCGGGGCGGGATGCCCATGCCGTCGAGTTCGGCGGCCTCGTCGGCGCAGGTGGCCAGGACCCGTTCGCAGGCGCGGCCGAGCTGCCGTTCGATGCCGATGCGCTCGTAGGGGCTGGTGTCCCACAGTCCCTGGTGGCGCCGCTTGACGGTGCCGAGGGCGTGGAAGGTCTGGACGAGGGGGATGCCATGCGGCCGTGCGCCGGTCTGCGAGGCCATGCCGGACATCCAGAAGTGGGCGTGCACCACGTCGGGCCGCAGCCTGGCCCAGGCCCGGGCCAGGTGGGCGCCGAAGGCGGGCATGTGCGGGAGGAGTTCGTCCTTGGGGAGGGTCACGGGCGGTCCGGCCGGCACGTGTTCGACGACCGCGCCGCCGGGCAGGGGCACCCGGTCGGGCAGGTCGCCCGCGTCCCGGCGGGTGTAGACGGTGACCTCGTGGCCGCGAGCCGCCAACTCCTCGGTGAGGTGGGCCACGTAGACGTTCTGTCCCCCGGCGTCGACACCGCCGGGCGCGGCGAGTGGACTCGCGTGCTCGGACACCATGGCGATCCTCATCGGGTCACCTCCTTCAGCGTGCACTCCCGCCCCTCCGAAAACCGGGACGGCCCGTAGTGGCCCCGGACTCCGCTCAGCGGCGGGGGCAGGCCCGGGGAGTGCCGACGGGCGGGGTGGGCGGGCTCGACGGGGCGGCTGGGCTCGACGAAGTGGCCAGGGCGACCGAGCTGAACGGGACGGACGGGCTCGACGAAGTGCCTGGGGCGACCGGACTCGACGGGGCGGCCAGGCCCGACGGAGTGGGCGGGCTCGGCGGGGTAGCCGGGGCAGACGGGCTCAACGGAGTGGCCGAGCTCAACGGAGTAGGCGGAGCGACCGGGCTCAACGGGGCGGCCAGGCCCGACGAGGTGGCCGAGCTCAACGAGGTGGCCAGGGCGACCGGGCTCAACGGGACGGACGGGGAGGCCGGGCTCAACGGAGTAGGCGGGCTCGACGGAGTAGGCGGGCTCGACGGAGTAGGCGGGCTCGACGGAGTAGCGGGGCTCAACGGAGTAGGCGGGCTCGACGGAGTAGCGGGGCTCAACGGAGTAGGCGGGCTCGACGGAGTAGCGGGGCTCAACGGAGTGGGTGGGCTCGGTAGGGGTCATGGGGTCATCTCTTGCCACGCGGGTGCGGCGCGGTGGCGCCACAGGCCGCTCAGTCGGTGCCAGGTCGCGGCGGGCGGGATGAGCGCGCTGGTGATCAGCATGGTCGTGACCTCGTCGCGGGTGCGGGGGCCGGGCGCTATGCGGGCCCAGGCGAACTCGGCGGTGCCCGCGGCCCAGCCGAGCCCGGCGACCCCGGCGGCGCGGGGGCGACCGGCGGCGGCGAGGGCCAAGGCGGCCGCACCGGCGCCGGTGATCGCCGCGTGTCGCCGGATCCGGCCCCTGGGCGCCACCGCCTTGGCCCACCAGTCGGGGCCGTGCAGGCGCCGCATCAGGGCGTCGTCGGCGTTGCCGCGCTGCTGCTCCAGGGAGACCCAGCGCGTGGTGGGGTGTACGGGGTGGCGGGTGGTGCGGCGGCCCCGCCGGATGCGCCAGCCCGCGTCGAGGACGCGCAGCGCGAGGTCGGCGTCCTCGCGGTAGGCGCGGGTGAAGCGTTCGTCGAAGCCGCCGAACTCTTCGAGTACGCCGGTGCGGTAGGCCATGTCGGCGGCGATCCACCGGGCCCGCGCGAGGCCGGCGGTGCCGCGCTCCCAGTCGGTGGGACGGCGCTCCCCCGGCAGCGGTACGGCGATCACGCCCTGCACGGCCCCGGTGTCGGGTGCCGCCTCGGCGAGGTCCTGGGCAAGCTGGTCGCACCAGTGCGGGCCGACCTGGACGTCGTCGTCGAGGAAGACGGTCCAGGGCGAAGTGACCGCGCGGACACCGGCGTTGCGGGCGGCGGCGGGGCCGCGGCCCCCGCTGCGCAGCGCCACGGTGCGTTCGCGCAGGTCGCCGAGGACGGTCAGGGGGTGCTCCAGCGCGTCCGGGTCGGTGTCTGGCCCGGGCCGGTCGTCGACCAGGACGATCTCGCCGGGGGCCGGACCGGTCGCGGCGGCCAGCGCGGCCAGGCAGTCGGCCAGCGTGTCCCGCACGAGGGTGGGCACGACGACGGCGTATCCCGCCCCGGAGGCCCCGGCCCCGGGATCGCCGCTCATCCGTACGTCCTCGTCCTCGCGACCGCGCATGAGGGTGCTCCTCTCTCGGGATCGCGGGTGCCGCGGCCGAACCGGCTCAAACACGTGGAAACCTCCGGCTTCGCCGGCGGTCCGATCAAGGAGAGGAGCACTATAAACGACGTATATACACTCTGTGTATAGTCCTCGCATGCTTTCGCTGACCAGGAAGATGACAAAAACGGGGACCAGGTTGCGCACCCTCGCGACCTTCACGACCCTCACGACCGCCGCCGCGCTGACACTCGCGCTGAGCGGCTGCACGAAACTGGAGACGACCTCTCCCAGCTCCGTCCGGGGCGCTGCGGGCGCCCAGGCGGGAGCGGCCGGATTCGGCACCGTCGACTGCGGGCACGTCAAGTGCATCGCGCTGACCTTCGACGCCGGACCGAGCGAGAACTCCGCCCGGCTGCTCGACATTCTCAAGGAGAAGCGGGTACCGGCGACCTTCTTCCTGCTCGGCAAGCGGCACATCGACACGTATCCCGAACTTGTCAGGCGCATGGCCGACGAGGGCCACGAGGTGGCCAGTCACACCTGGACGCACAAGATCCTCACGGACGCCGAACCGGACGAGATACGCGAGGAGCTGGAGCGCCCGAACAAGGAGATAGAGCGGCTGACGGGGCAGCGCCCCTCCCTGATGCGCCCGCCGCAGGGCCGCACGGACGACACGGTGCACGAGATCTGCCGTGAGCTGGGGCTGGCGGAGGTGCTGTGGAGCGTGACCGCCAAGGACTACCGGACCAAGGACTCCGACCTGATCACCGAGCGCGTCCTGGACCAGTCGTCCCGGGACGGCATCATCCTGCTGCACGACATCTACGACGGCACCGTGCCCGCCGTGCCCGGGATCATCGACGCGCTCAAGAAGCGGGGCTACGTCTTCGTGACGGTGCCCCAGCTACTGGCCCCGGGGAAGGCCGAGCCGGGCAAGGTCTACCGGTAGGCGCATTGCCTACGATCGTCCGGTGGCCACCTTCTCGCTCGAACGCACCGCGCCGCTCGCCCCGGACGAGGCCTGGCGCCGGCTCACCCGGTGGGAGCGGCACGGCGACACCGTGCCGCTGACCCGGGTCACCGCCGACCCGCCCGGCGGCCCCACCCGCCGGGGCACGCTGGTCGTGGCCCGCACGGGCGCCGGCCCGTTCGCCTTCGCCGACACCATGGAGGTGACGGTGTGGCAGCCGCCGCGGGAGGACTCCCCCGGCCTGTGCAGGCTGGAGAAGCGCGGCCAGGTGGTCCGGGGCTGGGCGGAGATCGAGGTCCGGACGGGGCCCGGCGGCCGGGCGCGCGTGGTGTGGCGCGAGGAGCTGGACGTCCGGCTCCTCCCGTCCTTCCTCGACGGCCTCCTCGTCCGCTCGGGGCGCCACGTCTTCGGCCGCACGGTCAACCACCTGCTGCGGCACCCGTGAACCGCGGGTTGCGGGCGGCGTAAGAGTCGCGAACGAGCGCGAACGAGATCGCGCCGCGCGTCTCGCGGGCACCGTTTCCCGCGTACCGTGCCGACATGTCTCCCAGATCGCGCACCTTCACCCAACTGTCCCTCGCGGGTGCCCTGTTGACGCTGGCTGTCGCGGCACCACCCGCCTTCGCCGGCCAGCCCGGCCACCCGGTCCCGCTGCGCATCGCCACCTACAACATCCACGCCGGAACGGGATCGGACGGCGTCTTCGACCTCGACCGGCAGGCCGCCGTACTGCGCGCCCTGGACGCGGATGTCATCGGCCTCCAGGAGGTCGACGTGCACTGGAGCGCCCGCAGTCAGGGGCTCGACGTGGCCGGGGAGCTGGCGCGGCGGCTCGGCATGCGGGTGTCGTTCGCGCCGATCTACAGCCTCGATCCCGCGACGGCCGGACAGCCCCGGCGCGAGTACGGCGTGGCGGTGCTGTCCCGCTTCCCGATCCGTTCCGCGACGAACCACGAGATCACCCGCCTGTCCACGCAGGACGAGAACCCGGTGCCCGCGCCCGCCCCCGGGTTCGGCGAGGTGACGCTCAAGGTGCGCGGAGTGCCGGTGCAGGTGTTCGTGACGCACCTCGACTACCGGGCGGACCCGGCGGTCCGGGTGGCGCAGGTCGCCGACACCCGGCGGATCATGGCCCGGGAGCGGGCGGAGCAGCCGGGGGCGCGGCAGGTGCTGCTCGGCGACCTCAACGCCGAGCACTCGGCACCCGAGCTGCGGCCGCTGTGGAAGGAGCTGCGCGACGCCGGACCGCGGAACGCCGGCACGTATCCGGCCGAGGCCCCCGTGAAGCGCATCGACTACGTGGCCGTGGGCAAGGGCGTACGGGTGCACGGCGCCGCGGTACCGCGGGAGGCCGCGGCCTCCGACCACCGCCCGGTGGTCGCGGACGTGTCCCTGGCCAGGAGGGGACCCGGCCGGGGCTGAGACCCCTCGACCGGGCCCCTGCGCGCCCGCGGGGCGTGGCGCCGGGTGCCTGGGGCCTGGGGCCGTCCGGCGGGCCCTGGGGCCGTCCGGCGGATCACGCCCTGGACACGGGGTCTGGCAGGGCCTCCCCTCCCACGCCCTCCCCCGCCACCTGAAGGGCGTGGGAGGGGCGCGCCAGGCCCCCTCAGCGGTGCCGACGAGGTGCACGGCTCCCCTGCGGCCTGATCCGCCCGACAGGCCCTGGGCGAGCCCTGGACCGGCCCTGGACCGGCCCTGCGCGACCGAGTGCCCCTACGCGACCGATCCGATACGCCCCGCCGGTGCCGTCGGGCCGTCGTGGTGGATGGGGGTGTGGGCGCCGGTCAGGGAGGCGCCCGTACCCCCGTGGCGGGTCGCGACGATCTCGGCGGCGATGGACAGGGCCGTCTCCTCGGGGGTGCGGGCGCCGAGGTCGAGGCCGATCGGCGACCTGAGGCGGGCCAGCTCCAGGTCGCTGACGCCGACCTCGCGCAGGCGTGCGTTGCGGTCCAGGTGGGTGCGGCGGGAGCCCATCGCGCCGACGTACGCCACCGGCAGCCGCAGCGCCAGCTTCAGCAGCGGTATGTCGAACTTGGCGTCGTGGGTCAGCACGCACAGCACCGTGCGCGCGTCGACCTCGGTGCGCCGCAGGTACTCGTGGGGCCACTCGACGACGATGTCGTCCGCGTCCGGGAAGCGGGCCGGGGTGGCGAAGACGGGGCGGGCGTCGCAGACCGTCACGTGGTAGCCGAGAAACCTGCCGGCCCGTACCAGTGCCGAGGCGAAGTCGATCGCGCCGAAGACGATCATGCGGGGGGCCGGGACCGAGGACTCGATCAGCAGCGTGAGAGGCGCTCCGCACCGTGAGCCCTGCTCACCGATCTCCAGCGTGCCGGTGCGCCCGGCGTCCAGGAAGGCGTCCGCCTCGGCGGCGGCCGTGCGGTCCAGTTCGGGGTGGCCGCCGAAGCCGCCGGTGCGGGAGCCGTCCGGACGGACCACGAGGGCGCGGCCCAGCAGGTCCGTCGGACCGCTCACGATCCGGGCCACCGCCGCCGTCTCCCCGCGCGCGGCGGCGGCGAGGGCTGCGGCCACTGCCGGTCGGGCGGGATCGGCCGCCCGTACCGGTGTGACGAGGATGTCGATGACCCCGCCGCAGGTCAGACCCACGGCGAAGGCGTCCTCGTCGCTGTAGCCGAAGCGCTCCAGGACGGTTTCGCCGTCCTCGAGCGACTGCCGGCACAGCTCGTACACGGCTCCCTCCACGCACCCGCCGGAGACCGAGCCGATCACCGTGCCCCCGGCGTCCACCGCGAGTGCGGCGCCGGGGCGGCGGGGCGCGCTGCCGCCGACGGCCACCACGGTGGCCACGGCGAAGTCGCGTCCCTGCTCGACCCACCGGTGCAGCTCTTCGGCGATGTCCAGCATCTTTCGGTCCTCCTTGGACAAGGGGTACGTGAAGGGTTCCCGTCGTGGCGGCTAGTGCACGCCCAGCCAGCTCTCGATCGGGTTGAGGGCGAAGTAGACGACGAAGATCACCGTCAGGGCCCACATGAACGCGCCGATCTCCCGGGCCTTGCCCTGGGCGACCCTGATGGCGACGTAGGAGATGACGCCCGCGGCGACACCCGCCGTGATGGAGTACGTGAACGGCATCAGGACGACGGTCAGGAAGACCGGGATCGCGGTGGCCCGGTCGGCCCAGTCCACGTGCCGGGCGTTCATCATCATCATCGCCCCGATGACGACCAGCGCGGCGGAGGCGACCTCCTGCGGCACGATCGCGGTGATCGGGGTGAAGAAGAGGCAGGCCGCGAAGAACGTGCCGGTGACGACCGAGGCGAGCCCGGTGCGGGCCCCCTCGCCGACGCCGGTCGCGGACTCGACGAAGACGGTCTGGCCGGAGCCGCCCGCCACGCCGCCGATGGCACCGCCGGCGCCGTCGATGAACAGCGCCTTCGACAGGCCCGGCATACGGCCCTTGTCGTCGGCGAGCTTCGCCTCGGTGCCGACGCCGATGATGGTGGCCATCGCGTCGAAGAACCCGGCGAGGACCAGCGTGAAGACGATCATGCCGACCGTCATCGCGCCGACCTCGCCCCAGCCGCCGAACTCCAGGCCGCCGAAGAGCGAGAAGTCCGGCATGGAGACCGCGCTGCCGTGCAGCTCGGGGGCGCCGTTCGCCCACTGCTCGGGGTCGATGACCCCGGTGGCGTTGAGGATCGCCGCGACGATCGTGCCGGTGACGATGCCGATCAGGATCGCCCCGGGCATGTTGCGCGCCTGGAGCATGAAGATCAGCAGCAGGGTGCCCGCGAAGAGCAGGACGGGCCAGCCGGCGAGTTCCCCCGTGGGGCCGAGCGTGAGCGGGGTCGCCTTGCCCGCGTGGACGAAGCCGCCCTTGACCAGGCCGATGATGGCGATGAACAGGCCGATGCCCATGGTGATGCCGTGCTTGAGGGCCAGCGGGATCGCGTTCATGATCATCTCGCGGAGCCCGGTGACCACGAGCAGCATGATCACCACGCCGTACATCACACACATGCCCATGGCCTGCGGCCAGGTCATCTGCGGGGCGACCTGCCCGGCGATCACCCCGGACACCGAGAGTCCGGCGGCCAGGGCCAGCGGCACCTTGCCGACGAAGCCCATCAGGAGCGTGGTGACCGCCGCGGCGAGCGCCGTCGCGGTGATCAGGGCCTTCTGGCCCAGGGTGTCCCCCGCCGCGTCCTTGCCGGACAGGATGACGGGGTTGAGCAGGACGATGTACGCCATCGCCATGAAGGTGGTGAGCCCGCCGCGCACCTCACGCGCGACCGTGGATCCTCTGTGCGATATGTGAAAGTACCGGTCGAGCCAAGACCGTCCGGAGGGGACGCGGGAACCCGCGCCCGCGTCCTCGGCGGTGGTCTTGGGCTCCACTGACTGCTGGGTCATAGGGGCCGTCTCCCAAGGTTCATAGGTGCACCCGTGCCGTTTGCCTTCGGCGAACGCGCGGGATTTGGGATATGCACGACCCGGGGGACGGCCCGAGACGAACGCATGTGGGGTGGTACTTCAAGCACCGCGAGCGGAGCGGGACTTGGGCTGTGCTCCGGACGGCGCGGAGTGTGTGACGTTCCGTGCGCCGCCCGGAGGGTTCAGGGGGTGCCGGTGAGGTGCTCCGGTCGTACCGGCGTGCGGTCGAGCGCCAGCCCCGTCGCGTTCCGGATGGCCGCGAGGACCGCCGGGGTGGACGACAGGGTGGGGGCCTCGCCGATGCCGCGCAGTCCGTACGGCGCGTGGTCGTCGGCGAGTTCGAGCACGTCGACCGGGATGGTCGGCGTGTCGAGGATGGTGGGGAGCAGGTAGTCCGTGAAGGACGGGTTCCGGACCTTCGCCGTCTTCGGGTCGACGACGATCTCCTCCATGATGGCGATGCCCAGGCCCTGGGTGGTGCCGCCCTGGATCTGCCCGATGACGGACAGCGGGTTCAGCGCCTTGCCGACGTCTTGCGCGCAGGCCAGTTCGATGACCTTGACCAGGCCGAGTTCGGTGTCGACCTCGACGACGGCGCGGTGCGCGGCGAAGGAGTACTGGACGTGGCCGTTGCCCTGGCCGGTACGCAGGTCGAAGGCCTCGGTCGGCCGGTGCCGCCACTCCTCCTCGACCTCGACGGCCTCGCCCTCCAGGACCTCCACGAGGTCGGTCAGGACCTCGCCGCCGTCGGTGACGACCTTGCCGCCCTCCAGGAGGAGTTCGGCGGTGGCCCAGGCGGGGTGGTAGGAGCCGAACTTGCGGCGCCCGATCTCCAGTACCTTCTCGCGCACGATCTCGCAGGCGTTCTTCACGGCGCCGCCGGTGACGTACGTCTGCCGGGAGGCCGAGGTGGAGCCGGCCGATCCGACCTGGGTGTCGGCGGGGTGGATGGTGACCTGGGTGACGCCCAGCTCGGTGCGGGCGATCTGCGCGTGGACGGTGACGCCGCCCTGGCCGACCTCCGCCATCGCGGTGTGCACGGTGGCCACCGGTTCACCGCCGACGACCTCCATGCGGACCCTGGCGGTGGAGTAGTCGTCGAAGCCCTCGGAGAAGCCGACGTTCTTGATGCCGACCGCGTAGCCGACGCCGCGGACGACGTCCTCGCCGTGCGTGGTGTTGGACAGGCCGCCGGGCAACTGCCGTACGTCGGAGCCCTCGCTGGACTCCCACTGGCGCTCGGGCGGCATGGGCATCGCCTTGACGCGGCGCAGCAGTTCGGCGACCGGCGCCGGGGAGTCGACCGGCTGTCCGGTGGGCATGATGGTGCCCTGCTCCATGGCGTTGATCCGGCGGAACTCCACCGGGTCCATGCCGAGTTCCCCGGCCACCTTGTCCATCTGCGCCTCGTAGGCGAAGCACGCCTGGACCGCGCCGAAGCCGCGCATGGCGCCGCAGGGCGGGTTGTTGGAGTAGAGGGCGAGGGCCTCGATGTCCACGTCGTCGACCACGTACGGGCCGACGGCGAGCGAGGCGGCGTTGCCGACGACCGCCGGGGATGCGGAGGCGTAGGCGCCGCCGTCCAGGACGATCCGGCACTTCAGGTGGGTGAGGCGGCCGTCCCTGGTGGCGCCGTGCTCGTAGTGCAGGCGGGCCGGGTGGCGGTGGACATGGCCGAAGAACGACTCGAAGCGGTTGTAGACGATCTTGACGGGCTTGCCGGTGCGCATCGCCAGCAGGCAGGCGTGGATCTGCATCGACAGGTCCTCGCGCCCGCCGAAGGCACCGCCCACGCCGGACAGCGTCATCCGTACCTTGTCCTCGGGCAGGCCGAGGACCGGGGCGATCTGCTTCAGGTCGGAGTGCAGCCACTGGGTGGCGACGTACAACTCGACGCCGCCGTCCTCGGCGGGCACGGCGAGACCGGACTCCGGGCCGAGGAAGGCCTGGTCCTGCATGCCGAAGTAGTAGTCGCCCTTGACGATCACGTCGGCCCGCCCGGCGGCCTCGTCGGCGTCGCCGCGCACGATCGGCTGGCGGTGCACGATGTTGGGGTGCGGGACGTGGCCGATGTGGTGGTCGTCGCGGCCCTCGTGGACGAGGATCGCGTCGGGGGCGGTCGCGGAGGCCTCGTCGGTGATGACGGGCAGCTCCCGGTACTCCACCTTGATCTTGGCGGCGGCGCGGCGCGCGGTCTCCGGGTGGTCGGCGGCGACGATGGCGACCGGCTCGCCGTGGTGGCGGACCTTGCCGTGGGCGAGGACCGGGGTGTCCTGGATCTCCAGGCCGTAGTCGCGCACCTCGGTGGGCAGGTCGTCGTAGGTCATGACGGCGTAGACGCCGGCTGTCGCGAGGGCCTCGCCGGTGTCGATGGAGACGATCTCGGCGTGCGCGACGGTGGAGCGCAGGATCTGGCCCCAGAGCATGTCCTCGTGCCACATGTCGGACGAGTACGCGAACTCGCCGGTGACCTTGAGGGTGCCGTCCGGGCGGAGCGTGGACTCGCCGATGCCGCCCTTGGTCTGGGAACCCTGGGTGATTTTGGTCGGTGCGCCGGTGGCAGCCATGCTCAGACCCCCTCGGACTGACGGGCCGCGGCCAGGCGGACCGCGTCCATGATCTTCTCGTAGCCCGTGCAGCGGCACAGGTTGCCCGACAGCGCCTCGCGGATGTCCGCGTCGGACGGGTTCGGGTGGTGTTCCAGCATCTCGTCGGCGGCGACGAGGAGACCGGGCGTGCAGAAGCCGCACTGGACGGCACCGGCGTCGATGAACGCCTGCTGGATGGGGGCCAGTTCGATGCCCTCGCCGGTCTGCGAGTCGGTGCCCCCCGCCTGCCACCGCTTGGCCGCGTCGAGCGAGGCGCTCGCGCCGCCGCCGGGGGTGCCGGGGGTGCTCGTGGCGCAGCCTTCGGCGCGGTCCTTGGCGTACTCCGCCAGGCCCTCGACCGTGACGACCTCGCGGCCCTCCGCCTGTCCGGCGGCGACCAGACAGGAACACACCGGCACGCCGTCCAGGCGGACCGTGCAGGAGCCGCACTCGCCCTGCTCGCAGGCGTTCTTGGAACCGGGCAGGCCCATCCGCTCGCGCAGCACGTACAGCAGGGACTCGCCCTCCCACACGTCGTCGGCTTCCTGCGGACGTCCGTTGACAGTGAAGTTGACACGCATTACGCGGCTCCCTCCGTTGCGTGGCGGGTGCCGCGGTACGACTCCCAGGTCCAGGTGAGCGTCCGGCGGGCCATCACGCCGACCGCGTGGCGGCGGTAGCTCGCGGTGCCCCGGACGTCGTCGATGGGGTTGCAGGCGGCGGAGCACAGGTCCGCGAACTGCTTGGCCGCCGACGGGGTGATGATCTTTCCGCTGTCCCAGAAGCCGCCCTCTTCGAGCGCCGCGTTCAGGAACTCCTCGGCGGCCGTGGCCCTTACGGGTGTGGGCGCCGCGGAGCCGATGCCGGTGCGGACGGTGCGGGTCTCGGGGTGCAGGGCGAGGCCGAAGGCGCACACGGCGATGACCATGGCGTTGCGGGTGCCGACCTTGGAGAACTGCTGCGGCCCTTCGGCCTTCTTCACGTGCACGGCACGGATCAGCTCGTCGGGCTCCAGGGCGTTGCGCTTGACGCCGCGATAGAACGCGTCGATCGGGATGCGGCGCGCGCCGCGCACCGACTCGGCCTCGACCTCGGCGCCGGCGGCCAGCAGCGCGGGATGGGCGTCGCCGGCCGGGGAGGCGGTGCCGAGGTTCCCGCCCACGCCGCCGCGGTTACGGATCTGCGGGGAGGCGACCGTGTGCGAGGCGAGGGCGAGACCCGGCAGCTCGGCGCGCAGGCTCTCCATGATCGCGGAGTAGGGCACGGAGGCGCCGAGCCGTACGGAGTCCTCGCCGACCTCCCACTCGGTGAGGTCGCCGATGCGGCCCAGGTCCATGAGGTACTCGGGCCGCCGGTGGTCGAAGTTGATCTCGACCATCACGTCGGTGCCGCCCGCGATCGGCACAGCGGTGGGGTGCTCGGCCTTGGCGGCGAGCGCCTCCTCCCAGCTTGCGGGGCGAAGGAAGTCCATGACCGGCTCTCTTCTTCGTCTGCTTGTGAGGCGTAGTGGGGCTTGGTGGGGCTTGGTGGGGCTTGGTGGGGCGTACAGATTGAGCCAATCCGTGTGCGGCGGGCCCGGCTCGTTCAAGTGCTGTTCACGTGGAGTGGGCTCAGTACACCGTCCTGTCCGCCACCGGGGTCAGTCGCAGAAACCATGAAGGAGTTGGCTGGCCAGGGCGGGCATCTTGTAGATTCGTATGAACGGGGGTCCTCATGAACCTCCTGCTTTTCCTCCGGCAACGCGCGCCACACCCGCGTGACCTGGAACACTTCGAGACAAAGAACGGCGGCGACGAGAATGCGGCTGCGCGCACTGCTGGACACCGACGCGCTGGGCCTCAAGATGCTCGGCGGCGAGGACGAGCTGGACCGCACGGTCCGGGGCGTGATGACCACCGACCTGCGGGACCCCAGCCGCTATCTCTCGGGCGGCGAGCTGGTTCTCACCGGCCTGGCCTGGCGCCGGGACGCCGCCGACTCCGAGCCGTTCGTCCGCCTCCTGGTGCAGGCCGGGGTGGCGGCCCTCGCCGCCGGTGAGGCGGAGCTGGGGTGCGTGCCGGAAGACCTGGTGGCGGCGTGCGTACGGCACCGGCTGCCGCTGTTCGCGGTGCACGAGTCGGTGGCCTTCGCGACCATCACCGAGCATGTCGTGCGCCAGGTCTCCGGGGAGCGCGCCGGGGACCTCGCGGCCGTGGTGGACCGGCACCGCCGGATGATGACCTCGGGACCGGCGGGCGGCGGCCCCGACGTGGTCCTGGACCTGCTCGGCTCCGACCTCGACCTCCGGGCCTGGGTGCTCTCCCCCACCGGGCGCCCGGTCGCCGGGCCGAAGGACGCCGATCCCGTGCTGTCCGCCGAGGTGTGCGCGAAGCTGGCGGCGGAGCATCTCGCGGCCACCCGCGCGGGTCGGCGCGCGCCGCACCGGGTGCCCGTGGGCTCCACGACGTACAGCCTCTTCCCGGTGCGCGGCCGAGGGCACCTGCCGGCGGCGCCCGGCGGGGCCCGCGCCCCGCAGGGGGTGGCCGGCGGACGGGACGTGCGCGAGACGGTGCTGTCCGACTGGCTGCTCGTGGTGGAGGCGGACGCCGGGGACTGGGCCGAGGAGCGTCTGGACCTGCTGTACGGCGTCACTCAGCTCATCGCGGTGGAGCGGGACCGGCGGGACGCGGCACGCACGGTGCGGCGGCGGCTCGCCCAGGAGGTCCTGGAGCTGGTGCAGACGGGCGCCGCGCCCGCCGAGATCGCGGCCCGGCTGCGGGTGGCGGCGCCGGTGCTCCTGCCGGGCCTCGGCGCCGCCCCGCACTGGCAGGTCGTGGTGGCCCGCGTCGAGTGGGAGGACGGCGCGGCTCAGACCGGGCCGGTCGCCCAGACCCTCCTGGAGGAGATCCTCGTCGACCCGCTCGCCACCGGCCCCGAGCACTCCGACCGCATCGCCGTGGCGCACACCGGTGACGAGGCCGTCGCCCTCGTACCGCTGCCGGCGGTCTCCAGCGAGCACGACGGCTCGGAGACCGGCGTCCTGGCGGACGCGCTCCTCGAATCCGTACGGGAACCGCTGTCGGCGGGTCTCGACGGCGACGGGCGGGTCACGCTCGGCGTCAGCGCGGCCGTGCACTCGGCGGAGGGACTGCGCGGCGCGCTGGAGGAGGCCCGGCACGCGCGCCGGGTCGCCGCGGCGCGCCCCGGGCGGGTCTGCGCGGCCGGCCACCAGGAACTGGCCTCGCACGTGCTGCTGCTCCCGTTCGTCCCGGACGACGTGCGGCGCGCCTTCACCGCGCGGCTCCTCGACCCGCTGCGGGACTACGACCGCCGCCACCGCGCCGAGCTGGTCCCGACACTGGAGGCCTTCCTCGACAGCGACGGCTCCTGGACGCGCTGTGCGAACCGGCTCCACCTGCACGTCAACACGCTGCGCTACCGCGTCGGTCGGATCGAGCAGTTGACGGGACGTGATCTGTCGCGCCTGGAGGACAAGCTGGATTTCTTCCTGGCACTGCGCATGAGCTGAGGCGCGGGGAAGCCCTGGGGAAGCCCCGGGGCTTCCCAAACCTCGGAGCGGGAAGTCCCACCACTTTGTGAAAAGTTTCACCCATACCCTTGGCCGAGCCGCCGGATCCGTGCTGAGATGCGGCCACCACTCAAGAGCTCGACGGCGTGCTAAGGGGAGGGCGACGTGGCGCATTCCGCCATGGCTGGTTCTGGCTGGGGAACGACCGAAGGTGACGATCCGCTCCAGACCGCGGTATGGCGCTTGCGCTCGCGCGCCTGCTGGGCCGACGCGGCGGCCCTGCTGGAGCCGGTCACCGCGGACACCGCCTTGCAGCGGACCGCGCTGCTGGTGGAGCGGTGTCTGTACACGGAGCAGGGCTGGGCCGAGGCCGAGGACGCGCTGCGCACGGCGGAGGCGCTGGCGCACAGCGACGACGAGCGCGGGGCCGCCGCCTGCGAACGGGGGCAACTCGCGTACGCCGCCACGGTGCACGGAGTACGCGACCGGGCCGACGAGGCACGGGCCGCGCTGGGCCGGGCGGCGGCACTGATCGCGCCGGGAGCCGGGGGGCGGGCGCTGCTGGACTTCCGGCGCGGGCTGCTCGCGGAGAACCTGACCCGCTCGCCGCAGGCCGCCCGCGCGGCGTACCGGCGGGCCCACGCCGGTGCCACCGCGCACGCCGACCCGCTGCTCCAGTCCTTCACCTGGCGGCATCTGGCCGGGCTCGCCCTGCGTGAGGGGGAGTTGGCCGAGGCACGGCACGGATTCGCCGAGTCGCTGCGCATCCGCGAGGAGCTGGGATACCTGGTGGGTACGGCACCGGCGCTGGTGTCACTGGCGGACGCGGAGACGGAGCCGGAGGCGTCGCGGCTGCGGGAGGAGGCGCGGCGGCTGTTCCGGCTGCTGGGCGGTGTGCCGACGTGGCTGGCACAGCAGTTGGCACCCCCGGCCACGGGCGCGGCGACGGCGTGACCGCTGCCGTCCCTGTCCCCGTCCCCGTCTCCCGTCGGCCGGTCATGGAAGCCTGCTCCAGCGCGGGGCCGTGGTGGCCCAGGCCGCGTCCCACTGGGCGAGGTTGCGCCGGTGCAGCACGAGACCCGTGCCGGCGTGGGCCGCGAGGCCGGTGAGGACGACGCCCAGGAAGGCGAGGATCGCCCAGCCCATCGTGCGGCTGCGGATCTGCTCCGCGGTCAGCGGCGGCTCGGTGATCCCGCCCTCCGCGTCGACCCAGACCAGGACGGTACTGTCCGCGGGCAGCCCCGGTTCGACGTCGGTGCTGCCGGTCCGGGACGTTCCGTCCGGGCCGGTGTAGCGGACCGGGACCGGGTAGCGAGTCTCCTTCGCCTCGTCCGACCCCGGCTCGGGGTGGCGCGGGGCGTCGTGGACGAGGACGGCGGGGCGGTGGTCCCGGGTCCGTGCCTCGTGCTCCGCGGTACTGCGGTAGTGGCGGTAGGCGCTGTCGCCGACCCCGAACATCGCCACCGGGGCCGCCACCAGCACGGCGAGCACGAGCCCGAGCGTGATCCACGCCCGCAGCCGGTCGCTCGGGCGCCGCAACGGATTGCGCCGCCACCTCCACAGCAGGAGATACGGGTGTCGTACGGGTTCGGGGTCGGGGTCCGGGAGGGCGGGTGGTGGCTGGGCTGGAGGAATCTCACCGGCCACGGTTTCTCTCCTTCCTGGCGGCGTCACCGCCTCAAGCTGGAACGGGGGTGCGGGGCGAGGGACGAAGGTGTGCGGGACGGGGGACGAAGGTGCGGGACGATTGATGCGGCGGGCTTGGGCGAGCGGCGCCGGCCCGCTCGGGCGGTGGGGGAATGCCGGAGCGCCGGGATCACGCGTCGGTCGGCCGGGCGCCCTGCCCCGACTCCGACACCAGCAGCCGTGCGACGGTCGCGGGCGAGTGACGCCCATCCACCCGGGACGGGCGGCACCGTCCACCGGGACGGCTGGCACCATCCGGCCGGGACGGGCTGCGAACGCCCGAGCCTCGAGACCCCGCACCGGTCGGCCAGGCACCCTCCCCCGCCCCCGACACCACCAGCCGTGCGACGATCGCAGGCGAGCGGCGCCCTTCCACCGGGACGGCCAGCACCGTCCACTGGAGCGGGCGGCACCGTCCACCGGGACGGCTGGCACCATCCGGCCGGGACGGGCTGCGAACGCCCGAGCCTCGAGACCCCGCACCGGTCGGCCAGACGCCCTCCCCCGCCCCCGACACCACCAGCCGTGCGACGGTCGCGGGCGAGCGGCGCCCTTCCACCGGGACGGCCAGCACCATCCACCAGGACGGCCGGCGCCATCCACCGGGACGGCCAGCACCGTCCACCGGAGCGGACAGCACCATCCGCCAGGACAGGCAGCACCGTCCACCGGGACGGCTGGGCGCCGTCCGCCGGGGAGGGCGGCGCCGTCCGCCGGGGAGGGCGGCGCCGTCCGCCGGGGAGGGCGGCGCCGTCCGCCGGGGAAGGTGGCGAACGCCCGAGCCTCGAGTCACCGCGCCGGTCGGCCAGGCGGGTTGGGCCGGTGCCGGGCGGCGGTCGGGGGGCCGGTGGTGTCCGTTCGTGGGGGCGGGGCCCGGTGTGCTGGACGCGGCCCGGTGCCGGGTCAGTACGGGTGACCGTCCGGTGGGTCCGTGCCGGTGGTCGACGGGTGGGAGTGCGCGGCTTCCAGGAGTTTGGCGGCGCCGCGCACGGCGGCCGTGTGCGGTGCCGCCACGGCCCGCAGGGGCACGTGCAGCCGGTCGGCGAGGTGACAGGTGATCTCGGGGCGCAGGGCGCCCCCGCCGGCCAGCAGCGGGCCCCTGCTCAGCGCGTCGACCGTGAGGGACGTACGGTCCTGACGCAGCATCGAGGTCGTCATGTCGGCCAGCGCCTCTCCGATCTGCGAGGACGGGGTCGCGTCGTCGATGTCCCCGGTGCCCAGCGCGGTGCGGCGCGCGTCGAAGACGGCGCCGTCCACCAGGAGCACCACCTCCGTGAGATGGGCGCCGATGTCCATCACGAGCAGCGGACGGGACAGGTCCGCGCCCGCCGCCAGCGCCACCGCCCGCGCGCTGGGAACGGTCAGCACGCTGCGCGGGCGCAGCACCTCCACGGCCGTACGGGCCTCGGTCCGGTAGGCGAACCCGTCCAGCACCGGCGCGGTGACCACGACCATCGGACGGGCGAAGCGGGGCAGTCGGTGGCCCAGCAGCCGGTCGAGCATCCGCGCCGTGCCCTGGGTGTCGACGATGGAGCCGCGCTGGATCGGATAGACCGCGCCCGCACCCGGGAAGGTCACCGTCGGCACGTCGAGGATCATCCCCCGCCCGGCGACCCAGGCGCGGGTACGGGCGCTGCCCATGTCGAGGGCGACGCCGCTGCACCGCCGGCACAGCGGCCACGGCCGGTGCCGGGGCGGGACGGCGCGGGGCCGCCGGATCACGGTCATCGGCCGGCCTCCCGCACCTGCTGGCAGCGAGCGCAGTAGCGGGCCTGCGGCACGATCATCAGGCGCTCGCGGTCGATGGGTCGCCGGCACAGATGGCAACGGCCGTATCGGCCCTCGGCCATGCGGTCGAGGGCCGCTTCCACGTCGGCGAGGACCATGCGCGCGGAGGCCGCGAGCTTGACCCGGACCTCGGTCTGCGCGGCGGACCGCCGCTGGATCAGCGCGTCGGTACGGGAAGGGACCGCCGCGATCTGCCGGAGCTGGTCCTCGCGGAACAGCCGCTGTTCCCGGAGGTTCTCCTGGAGGGCGGCGAGGTCCTCCGGCGACAGAGGCGACAGGGACGCCATCGGCGATACAGGCGTGTCGCGGTCGTCGATGATCTGATTGTTCACCACTTCACCCACTTCACCCCTCGGACGGGGCGGGAGACGAAGACTGGACGGACGGGCGGTCAGGCGGCGGCGCGGCGCTGGCAGGCGACGCAGTACCGCGTGTAGGGGAGGATTTCCAGGCGCTCCCCCGGGACGGGCTTGCCACAGCCCAGGCAGGTGCCGTACGTGCCCTCCTCGACCCGGGCGAAGGCCTCTTCGATCTCCTTGAGCACCCGCTCGATCGCGGTCTTCTGCGCGGACATCAACTGGTCGTCCGTCTGGCCGCTCTCGCCGAGGGCCTGGAGCTGGGTCATACGGGTGTTGCGGGCGTGTTCGAGACGCTGGCGCGCCTCGTGAGCGGTCAGCCGCTCGGGGCGGGGTTCGATGCGGGAGGCGTCGAGCGACACGGTGAGTGGTCCTCTTCTCGGAAGGTTCTGCGGGTATGCCGAGCGCCGGGACGATCGGGCCCGGTCACCTCAACCCTGGCCGGGCCGCCCGGGGAAACCCATCGGGCGCAGGCCCCATTTGCCCGGGGGCGCGGGATCCACTCGGCGGCGCGCGAGGACGGCCGAATGGGTATGCCGCGAGCCGGAAATGGGGGCCGGGCCCCATCGACCGGGCGGGTACGGGAGGGGCACGCTGGTCGCTTGCTCGGTCGCTACCTGGGCCGCAGCTCCCACCGAGGGTGCGCGATGACCGACAGTAGAGGCGTACCAGTCGACACGTCGCAGAAGGAGGCGTACCCCCGGTGTCCCTGTTCTGGCGGATCTTCGGGCTCAACGCGGTGGTGCTGGGCTTCGCCACGGCGCTGCTGCTGTGGGCTCCGGTGACCGTCTCCGTGCCGATCCTGCTGACCGAGGCCGTCGTCCTGGTCGTCGGCATGGGCGTCATGCTGGTGGCCAACGGCGCCCTGTTGCGCTGGGGGCTGGCACCGCTGGAGCGGCTCACCAAGCTGATGACCACCGTCGACCTGCTGCGTCCCGGCCAGCGGCTGCCGGTGTCCGGCGGCGGTGAGGTCCCCGAGCTGATCCGCACCTTCAACGCCATGCTGGACCGCCTGGAGACCGAGCGGGTCACCAGCAGCGCCCGCGTCCTGCTCGCCCAGGAGGCGGAGCGGCGCCGTATCGCCCAGGAGCTGCACGACGAGGTCGGGCAGAGCATGACGGCGATCCTGCTGGTCCTGGGGCGTGCCGCGGACGACGCCGAAGAGCCGCTGCGCGACGAGCTGCACCAGGCGCAGGAGATCACCCGGGAGAGCCTGGACGAGGTCCGCCGCCTGGTGCGCCGACTGCGGCCCGGCGTCCTGGACGACCTCGGCCTGATCAGCGCGCTGTCCTCGCTCACGCACGACTTCGCCACCCACACCGGTCTGCGCGTGGTGCGGCGTTTCGACCCCGACCTGCCCGTCCTGGACCACGAGACCGAGCTGGTCCTCTACCGCGTGGCGCAGGAGAGCCTGACCAACGCCGCGCGCCACGCGGACGCCGAGCGGCTGGAGGTGGGTCTGAGCCGCGCCGACGGCGCGGTGACGCTCACCATCTCCGACGACGGCCGCGGCATCGAGGCGGCGTGCGAGGGCGCCGGCCTCCGCGGCATGCGCGAACGGGCCCTGCTCATCGGGGCCGCCCTCGACATCACGTCGGCACCCGGCGCGGGCACCCGCATCCGGCTCACCGCACCCCTTCCCAGGAAGTAGCCCTGCCCATGTCCGACCCGTCCCTGCCCGACCCGTCCCTACCCGGCCCGTCCCTGCCCGGCCCGTCGCCGGCGTCCGCCGCGCCGAAGATCCGCATCCTGCTCGCCGACGACCACGCGCTGGTACGCCGCGGTGTGCGTCTCATCCTCGACCGGGAGCCGGACCTCGAGGTGGTCGCCGAGGCCGGGGACGGCGCGGAGGCCATCGAGATGGCGCGGGCCCACGACGCCGACCTCGCGGTCCTGGACATCGCGATGCCCCGCCTCACCGGTCTCCAGGCGGCCCGCGAACTGGCGGCACTGAAACCGGGGCTGCGCATCCTGATGCTGACGATGCACGACAACGAGCAGTACCTGTTCCAGGCGCTGAAGTCGGGTGCCTGCGGTTACGTGCTGAAGTCGGTCGCCGACCGTGACCTGGTCGCCGCCTGCCGGGCCGCGATGCGTGACGAGCCGTTCCTGTACCCGGGTGCGGTGACGGCGCTGATCCGCAACTACCTCGACCGGGTCCGGCACGGCGAGGAGACCTCCGACCACATCCTCACGCCCCGCGAGGAGGAGGTCCTCAAGCTCGTCGCCGAGGGGCACTCCTCGAAGGAGATCGCCGAGATCCTCTTCATCAGCATCAAGACCGTCCAGCGGCACCGGGCGAACCTGCTGCAGAAGCTCGGCCTGCGCGACCGCCTGGAACTGACCCGGTACGCCATCCGCGCCGGGCTCATCGAGCCCTGAGCCCCGGGCTCCCTCCCGACCACCCGATCACCCGATCACCCACCACGAAAGGGGACGGTGCATGCGCCGGCGGCTCGCGACCGTGCTCACCGTCCTGCTGGCCGTCCTGCTGCCGCTGGTCCCGGCCTGGCCCGCGGCGGGCGCGCACGTCGGCCCCAGCGGCCCCCTCGCGGCCGCCACGGCCACCGCCGTCCCCCACCCGGCCCTCGACCACCACGCGGACGACGGCTGTACGCCGGTCTGCGCCGCCCAGCCCAGGGCCCGGCACGACCAGCCGGCCGAGCGTCCGACGGCACCGGACCACCACGCGGCCACGGCCCCGCACGCCCCGGGCGCCACCCCCGGCGCCCGTACCCGGACCTCGGCGGCACCCGGTCCGGTGCCGGTCTCCCCCGGTCGCACGAGCCACGACAACGGGCGGGCGCCTCCCGTCTCCTCCGGCACCTGAGACCCCCGACCTTTCACCTTCTTCCGCCGCGGCCGTGCTCGGCCGCCGCGGTGGCGTGCCCGCCGGAGGCCCGTGTTGAAACGCTCCCGTCCCCGCTCCCGTCCTCGCTCCGGGTCGCGTCCGCGTCCCCGTTCCGGCTCGCGTTCGCGTGCCCTGAACGTCCGTGCGCTCGTCGCGCTCGCCGTGCTGGCCGTGTCCGTGGCCATCGCCCTGACCATGCCGATCCGCCTCGGGCTCGACCTGCGCGGCGGTACCCAGATCGTGCTGGAGACCAAGTCCACCGAGACCACCGAGGCCGACCGGGAGGCCACCGACCGCACCGTGGAGGTGCTGCGCGGCCGCATCGACGCCCTCGGTGTCGCCGAGCCGACCATCGTCCGTTCCGGCGAGAACCGCGTCGTCGTCGAGCTGCCGGGCGTACAGGACCCCAAGAAGGCCGCGGATGTGCTGGGCCGCACCGCGCAGCTCACCGTCCACTCGGTCCTCGGCCCGGCCGAAGGCACGTCGGGCACGGACGGCGAGCGGGTGCTGCCGGACGAGTCCGGGCAGTCCCTGCGGCTGAAGGCCGCCACGCTCACCGGACAGGACGTCAAGGGCGCCGACGCCCGCTTCGACCAGCAGAACGGCGCCGGATGGCACGTCACCGTCGACTTCAAGGACGCCGGCAGCGACCGCTGGGCACAGGTGACCGGCGAGGCGGCCTGTCACCCGGCCGGTGATCCCCAGCGCCGGGTCGCCATCGTGCTCGACGACAAGATCATCTCCTCGCCGCAGGTCGACCCGTCCGTGGCCTGCGGGACGGGCATCGCCGGCGGCTCCACGCAGATCACCGGCTCCTTCGACGACACCGAGGCCCGCGAACTTGCCCTGCTCGTCAAGGGCGGCGCCCTGCCGGTGCCGGTCGAGACCATCGAGCAGCGCACCATCGGTGCCACCCTGGGCGACGAGGCCATCTCGGCCGGTGCCTGGGCCGCCGTCATCGGCACCGCGCTGACCGGGCTGTTCATCATCGTCGTCTACCGGCTGATGGGCGCCCTGGCCACCGTGGCACTGCTCTGCTACGGCCTGATCTCCTACGCCGCCCTGGCCGCGATCGGCGCGACCCTGACCCTGCCGGGACTCGCCGGCTTCGTCCTCGCGATCGGCATGGCGGTGGACGCCAACGTCCTTGTCTTCGAACGGGCCCGCGAGGAGCAGGCCGCCCGCACCCGCCCGAGTACGCGTTCCGCGCTGACCGCCGGGTTCCGCAGCGCCTTCAGCGCGATCGCCGACTCCAACGTCACCACGCTGATCGCCGCCGCCCTGCTGTTCTTCCTGGCCTCCGGTCCGGTGAAGGGCTTCGGCGTCACCCTCGGGATCGGTGTGCTCGCCTCGATGGTCAGCGCCCTGGTGATCACCCGGGTGCTGGCCGAGTTCGCCGCGGGCCGCCCGGCGGTCTTCCGCCGCCCCCGTATCACCGGGATCTCGAGCACCGGCCCGGTCCGCGACGCGCTGCTGCGCCGCAACCCCTTCCTGATGCGCCGGCCGCGCCGCTGGCTGGCCGCCTCCCTCATCGTCATGGTGGTGGCGGGCTCCGGCATCCTGGTGCGCGGGCTGAACTTCGGCATCGAGTTCACCGGCGGGCGGCTCATCGAGTACTCCACCGCCTCCCAGGTCGACCCCGACCGGGCCCGCGACGCCCTGGCCGACGCGGGCTTCCCGCGGGCCGTCGTCCAGTCCTCCGGCGACGGCGACCTCACGGTGCGCACCGAGGAGCTGACCGACGCCGAGACGGCGACCGTCACCGAGGCCGTCGCCGGACTGGGCGGCGAGACGGAGAAGGTCCGCGACGAGCTGATCGGCCCGAGCCTCGGCGAGGAGCTGCGGCGCGACGCCCTGATCGCCCTCGGCCTGGCCCTGGGCGCCCAGCTCCTCTACCTCGCCGCCCGGTTCCGCCTGCTGTTCGGCACGGCGGCGGTCAGCGCGCTCGCCCACGACGTGATCATCCTGGTCGGGGTGTTCGCCTGGCTGGGCAAGCCGATCGACGGGGTGTTCCTGGCCGCGCTGCTGACGGTGATCGGCTACTCGGTCAACGACTCGGTCGTGCTCTTCGACCGCGTCCGGGAGCTGCTCGGCCGGGACCGCAAGGCCCCGTTCGACAGGCTCACCAACGACGCGATCCTGCAGACCCTGCCGCGCACGGTCAACACGGGCATGGGCGCGGTGCTCATCCTGGCCTCGCTGGCCGTCCTCGCCGACGACTCGCTCACCGACTTCGCCCTCGCTCTGCTGATCGGCGTGGGGGTCGGGACGTATTCGTCGGTGTTCACCGCCTCCCCGCTGGCCATCGAGCTGCACGGCCGTGGCGCCGGGTCCCGCCCTGCGCGCCGCGGCAAGGGCCGCACCACCGGGAAGAAGACGCCGGCGAGCCGCCCGGCACGGCAGGAGGTCCCGTAGCGGCAGTAGACCGCGTAACTCCACGAGGTCCCGGAGGGGCGCCGCCGCTCAGGGGGCGCCGGTGAAGTGCTGTCCCACCAGGGACCGCACCACGTCCGGGTCGCCGGCGATCAGCGCGTCGAGCAGGGCCGTGTGCTCGTGCGCGTCGGCGACCAGGTCGGCCCGCCCCCTGGCGGCGGGGGCGGCGGGGGCGGCGGCCGGCGGCCACTGGGCGCGGCGGTGCACGTCACCGGCGATCCGGACGAGCTGTTCGTTGCCGGACAGCGCGAGCACCGCGCGGTGGAAGGCGCGGTCGGCCTCGGCGTACGTGGCCGGGCAGCCGGCGGACGCGGCCCGTACGGTGCCCTCGGCGAGGGGACGCAGCCGCGCCCAGCGCTCGGCGGGCACCGTGCGGGCCAGACGGAGCCAGACCGGGACCTCGATCAGGGCCCGGACCTCGGCCAGCTCGGCCAGTTCACGGTCGCCGCGCTCGACGACGCGGAAGCCGCGGTTGGGGACGACCTCGACGGCGCCCTCCAGGGCGAGCTGCTGCATGGCCTCCCGTACGGGGGTGGCCGAGACGCCGAACCGGTCGCCGAGCGCGGGCGCCGAGTAGACCTCGCCGGGTCGCAGCTCGCCGGTGACCAGCGCGGTGCGCAGGGCGTCGAGGATCTGCCCGCGCACGGAGGAGCGCTGGACGAGGGCGCGCGGACCGGGCGCGGGCGGGCGGGCTGCGGACGGACGGGGTGCGGGCGGTTCGCTGTGGGTGTGCTCGCCGCGCGCGGCGCCGTCCGGTTCCCCGGTGCCGCCCGCCCGGTCGCGGGCCACGTCCGCCACCCCGGGCTGCGCCGGGATCCGCACCGATTCGGCCGCGGTGGCCGCGGCAGCCGCACGGACCCGCCCGGTTCCCGTTCCTGCGGCGCCCTGCGCGCTGGGGTTCACGGGTCCTCCTGCGGGACGTGTCGGTACTTGGGGTCATTACGGCGGGTTGTCACCTGTCCGTCAAGCACCATAGGGGTACGGGCCGTCAGTTCAAATCCCAAGGATCCCGGGTAAGGCAAGGCTTACCTCTAAGCGGCCGGCCGGCGGCGCGGACGCGCCCTGTGGGGCATGGCGACCGACGAGATCGTCGAGGGCCTGCGGTACGTCGCCCATCTGCTCGGCGAGCAGGAGCGGGCCCGGCACGAGCTGGAGCTGCTCTGCTGCCGCTGCTGCATGTTCTGCACCCTGCGACGCGGGCCGGGTACTGACGCGCGGTCAGGGATCCAAGATCGTCGACTAGGATCATCCGCGTTGTTTCACAACTTCCCCACGCGTCGCGGTAACTTTCCGTGGAACCACTCGTACGGGTAGTCTTATTCGAACTCAACTCCCGCCGGTCATGCGGCAGTTCGAGCAGAACGCCGCCCTGGGCATCCCCTCTGCACTCCCTTGGCGGCCTCTTGCCCCGAAACCCCCTGAGGCCCGCTGAGTTTGGGCCACCATGGCGGGCGTTACGCCCTATCCCACTGCAAGGGACCCCAGATGAGATTGACCGACATATCGCTGAACTGGCTGCTTCCGGGCGCCGTGCTGCTCCTGGGCATGCTGGCGGCGGTGGCGGTGCTCGCGCGTGGCAAGCGTTCCTCGGGGAAGGACGCGGGCGCGGACGACTCGTGGGAGCGTTCCGAGGAACGCCGCAGGCGCAAGGAGGCCGTCTACGGCACCGCCTCCTACGTCCTGCTGTTCTGCTGCGCCGCGGTCGCCGCGGCGCTCTCTTTCCACGGTCTGGTCGGCTTCGGCGAGCAGAACCTCGGCCTGAGCGACGGCTGGCAGTACCTGGTCCCGTTCGGGCTCGACGGAGCGGCGATGTTCTGCTCCGTCCTCGCGGTGCGCGAGGCCAGCCACGGTGACGCGGCGCTCGGCTCGCGCATACTCGTGTGGACCTTCGCCTTCGCGGCGGCCTGGTTCAACTGGGTGCACGCGCCCCGGGGCGCCGGGCACGCGGGCGCGCCGCACTTCTTCGCGGGCATGTCGATGTCCGCGGCGGTGCTGTTCGACCGCGCGCTGAAGCAGACCCGCCGGGCCGCCCTGCGCGAGCAGGGTCTGGTGCCGCGTCCGCTGCCGCAGATCCGCATGGTCCGCTGGCTGCGCGCTCCCCGGGAGACCTACCGCGCCTGGTCGCTGATGCTCCTGGAGGGCGTACGCAGCCTGGACGAGGCGGTCGAGGAGGTCCGGGACGACCGGCGCCAGAAGGAGGAGAAGAAGCTGCGGCGGCGCGAGCACGAGCGCCTCGAGCGGGCCCAGCTCAAGGCGATCAGCCGGGGCCACGGCCACCGGGGCTTCCCCGGCCGCGGCGGCCGTCAGGTCGAGGTCGAGGTGCAGCAGGTGGAGCGCGGCACGGAACGCGCCACCGCGGAGCCTGCCATATCCACCCCGGAGCAACTGCCCCCGGCGGCCCGGCGGCCCTCCCTGCAGCCCGTACGGAGCCGGTCTGACCAGATGACCATGGAACCCATGGAAACCATGGAATCCGTGGAAACCGTTGACCTCACCGCGGAGGACGACACCCAGGCGCTGCCCCGCCTGGACTCCCTGGAGCGCAAGCTCAAGGACCTGGAGCAGCAGTTCGGCTAGAACACGCCGGACGGACGGCCCGAGGGGCGCCCTGAGGGCCGGCCCGGGGCGCCGGGTTCACCGGCGCCTCAGGCCGCTTCCGCGCCCAGTTCGAACCAGACCGACTTGCCCACCTCGCAGGGCCGCACCCCCCAGTCGTCGGCGAGGGACTCCACCAGGACCAGCCCTCTGCCGTTGGTTCTCTCCTCCGCCGCCGGAGCGCGCGGTGCGGGCCGCCGGCCCACGTAGTCCCGTACCTCGACCCGCAGCGCGCTCGGGCCGACCGTCGCGGTCAGGACCGCGCCGTCGTCGGTGTGGACGAGCGCGTTGGTGACCAGCTCGCTGGTGAGCAGCTCCGCCACCTCCGACTGTCCGGGCTCGCCCCAGTGCCGCAGCAGCTCCCGCAGGGCCCGCCGGGCCTCGGGCACCGCCCGCAGGTCCGCCCGGCCGAGCCGCCGTCTGAGCTGTGGCACCGCCTGTGCCTTCATGTCCCCCGTCGGCGTGCTGATGTCGTTCCCCCTCCGCTCGAACACCTTCACGGAGGAAGCCTTGCCCGTTCGGGCCCCGGCCAGTCATCCCGATTCAGGAGGACCGCTCTTTCGGTCACGGCCGCGGCACGTTGCGCAGGTTCGAGCGGGCGAGCTGGACCATGCGTCCGACGCCGCCGTCCAGGACGATCTTCGAGGCGGACAGGGCGAAGCCGGTGACCATGTCGGCGCTGATCTTCGGCGGGATGGACAGGGCGTTGGGGTCGGTGACGACGTCGACGAGGGCCGGTCCCTTGTGCTTGAAGGCGGCCTTCAGCGCCCCCGCCAGGTCCTTGGGTTTCTCCACCCGTACGCCGAAGGCGCCGCAGGCCTCGGCGACGGCGGCGAAGTCGGGGTTCTTGTTGGCCACGCCGTGCGAGGGCAGGCCCGCGACCAGCATCTCCAACTCCACCATGCCGAGGGAGGAGTTGTTGAACAGCACGACCTTCACCGGCAGATCGTGCTGGACCAGGGTGAGGAAGTCGCCCATGAGCATGGTGAATCCGCCGTCGCCCGACATCGAGACGACCTGCCGGTGCCGGTCGGTGAACTGGGCGCCGATCGCCATCGGCAGCGCGTTCGCCATCGAGCCGTGGGAGAAGGAGCCGATGATGCGGCGGCGGCCGTTGGGCGAGATGTAGCGGGCGGCCCAGACGTTGCACATCCCGGTGTCGACGGTGAACACCGCGTCGTCGTCGGCCATGTCGTCCAGCACGGCGGCCACGTACTCGGGGTGGATCGGGACGTGCTTGTCGACCTTGCGGGTGTACGCCTTGACGACGCCCTCCAGCGCGTCCGCGTGCTTCTTGAGCATCCGGTCGAGGAAGCGGCGGTTCTTCTTCTCCTTCACCCGGGGGGTCAGGCAGCGCAGCGTCTCCCGCGCGTCGCCCCACACCGCGAGGTCCAGTTTGGAGCGCCGGCCCAGGTTCTCGGGCCGGACGTCGATCTGGGCGATCTTCACGTCGTCGGGCAGGAAGGCGGTGTACGGGAAGTCCGTGCCGATCAGGATCAGCAGGTCGCACTCGTGGGTGGCCTCGTAGGCGGCGCCGTAGCCGAGCAGCCCGCTCATGCCTACGTCGAACGGGTTGTCGTACTGAATCCACTCCTTGCCGCGCAGGGCGTGCCCCACCGGGGACTTGATTTTCCCGGCGAACTCCATGACCTCGGTGTGCGCGCCCGCCGTGCCGCTGCCGCAGAAGAGGGTGACCCGGTCGGCGTCGTCGATCATCCGCACCAGCCGGTCGATCTCCTCGTCGCCGGGGCGGACGGTGGGCCGGGAGGTGACGAGTGCCGTCTCGGCGGCCTTCTCGGGGGCGGGCTCGTCCGCGATGTCGCCGGGCAGGGAGACGACGCTGACGCCGCCCTGGCCGACGGCGTGCTGGATCGCGGTCTGGAGCAGCCTCGGCATCTGCTTCGGGCTGGAGATCAGCTCGCTGTAGTGACTGCACTCGCGGAACAGTTGGTCGGGGTGGGTCTCCTGGAAGAACCCGAGCCCGATCTCGCTGGACGGGATCTGTGAGGCGAGGGCGAGGACGGGGGCCATGGAGCGGTGGGCGTCGTAGAGCCCGTTGATGAGGTGGAGGTTGCCGGGGCCGCAGGAGCCGGCGCACGCGGTCAGCTTCCCGGTGATCTGGGCCTCCGCGCCGGCGGCGAAGGCGGCGGTCTCCTCGTGCCGGACGTGCACCCATTCGATACCGGAGTGGCGGCGTACGGCGTCCACGACGGGGTTGAGGCTGTCGCCGACGACTCCGTAGAGGCGTTCGACCCCGGCGCGGGTGAGGATGTCGACGAACTGTTCCGCGACGTTCTGTTTGGCCATGGTTCCAGCTTTGCCACAGCGAGCGGCCTCACGCCTCCCAAACGGCGGCGGCCGTACGGTCGTCCGCGTATCCCTTGACCCGGACGCGGCTGTCGGTGAGGAACTCCGCGAGTCCGGGCGGGGTGCGGCCCGTCCATCGCCGGGCGAGGAGTTCGCCCAGTTCGGGCTCGTTCAGCAGTGGCTCGGAGAGGCCCGCCGTGCACATCAGGAGCACATCACCCGGGCGGGCTACCGAGGCCCGGAAGCGGAAGGGCTCGCGGGGTGGTTCGGCGGGCGGTCCGTCGTGGGGGCCGGGCGCCGTGGTGATGCCGAGGTCCATGGTGAGGCGGTCGCCGTCGGGCGTCTCGCTCGGCGCGTCGTTGGGCGTGCCGCCGGGCGTGCCCCTGGGCGCGGAGCCGAAGCCGAGGACGGGCTCACCGCTGACATCACCGAACTCCGGCTCCATGTCCTGCCAGACACCGTCCCGCAGCCGGAGCAGTCCGCCGGCGCCGACGCCGAAGAACACCCGGGTGCGGCACTCGGGGTCGGCGGGCAGCAGCAGGCAGCGCAGGGTGGCCGCGTACTCGTCCGGGGCGAGGCCCTGTTCGGCGGCGCCGGCGCGGAGCCGGCCGAGGCTGCGGTCGGTGAGGCGGTGCAGGCCGGACTTCAGTTCGCCGCGGCGGGCGGCCCGCAGGTCCTCGGCGAGCCGGGCCTGGCTGCGGCCCACGGCCCGGCCGATCCACCGGCACACCTCGGCCGCCGCCCGGTGCGCCCCGGGGGTCGCGCGGGCACCGGTCGCCATCGCCACCAGGACCAGCGCCTGCTCGCCCGCGCCGAACCGGGCGACGAGCAGCGCGTCGCGCCGCGGCTCGCCCCGGTAGCGCGCGGAGTCCCCGCGCACGGAGACGGCCCGCAGCGTGCAGGTCCCGTACCGGGCGCCGTCCAGCACGGTGTCCGGGACCAGCCCGTCAAGACCGTCGGGGTCGGCGGGCGGCAGCGCGGTGGGCTCGGCGTCGTAGGTGGGCGGCCCGGTACCGACGTAGTCACGGTCGGCGCCGTCCGGCTCCGCGGGCAGCGAGGGGAGGAACGAGGACGGGGGCGGCGGCAGGTCGGCCACGCTCCGGGCCGGAACGACCGGCCGCCTGGACAACGGCACAACGGCGGGCGGCTCGCTCAGATCGGCGTCCCCAGTACCGGAGGTCGTCCGCCCCCGCAGCCCGCCACCCCGCTGCCCGACGGGCCGCGCGACGTCTCCGGAGCCGCGCCGCACGTCGCCCGACGACGCGGTGGCCGGGGGCGGAGTGATCGGCTGGGCGGGGGGCTGCGGGGCGGGGGGCTGCG
>NZ_JAGMUO010000019.1 GCF_019049325.1 Streptomyces sp. AC512_CC834
GAGGCAGGCGGTGTACAGGTATCCGTTCATGTGTTCCGACAGCTGCGCGCTCAGCTCGCTGGTTTCGCGCGGGGCGGACGTCATCGCGTACCTCCAGAAGGTCACAGAAGTCCCGTGGGCGGGCACCTCGGTACGGGCCCATCCTGGCCGAGGAGGCATGAGCGAGGGCACAGTGCGCCTCGCACGACGCATGAACGCGTGGTGTGGCGCACCCCTGCCCGGCCCCCTGCGCACGGCGTTCACCCGTTCTGATGGGACGGTCGCGCCGACCGGCAATCAAGTCATGCAACGGCCTAGATGTGTTCTACGGTAGGGCGCGTGACACCGAACCCTCACAGCCCCGCTTCCGATGTGGCGGTCGACCGCGGCGAACTGTTGCGTGCGCTCGCCGAGCAACGTGAACTGCTGCTCATCACTGTCAAGGGGATCACGGACGCGCAGGCCATACGGCGCACCGTCGTGAGCGAACTCACGCTGGGCGGGATCATCAAGCACCTGGCCCGCGGCGAGCGGGTGTGGGCCGAGATCCTGGTCAGAAGGGACGGCGAACTGCCCGAAGGGATGCTCGACACGGGGCAGTACCGCATGAGTGCGGGAGAGCGGCTCTCGGACCTGCTGGAGCTGTACGAGGGAGCGGCGCGCGAGACCGAGAAGGTCGTGAACGACCTGGAAGACTTCGGAGGAAGCGTTCCGCTCCCCAAGACCCCCTGGTCCCCGCCGGCGCCGGAGTACTGGCCGATCCGCCGAGTCCTGCTGCACCTGATCAGGGAGACGGCGCAGCACGCGGGCCACGCGGACATCATCCGGGAAGCACTGGACGGGGCCAACACCACGGCCCAGCGCTGATCCAGCTCAGCTGCACCGTCCCGGAGAAATCCCACGGGATGCCTCCGCGCACCGCACAACAGCCGACAGAACGCGCCTCGCGGGCAGACCTACCAAATCCCCGGTTCGCCGTCGGCGAGCGAACCGTCGTGGGTGGTTCCCACAGCTCATCAGACATGATCCAGGGTGGCGTTCCCGCACGGAACCGAACGCTCAACCAGCGAGGAAGAAGACGGCCGCGCTGTGGAGCGGGCGTCGGCCTCCAACTGTTGTGCCGCGGGCAGTGGCTCCCCCGCTACAGCAGGCGCAGGACGCGCCTCTCCGGGAGCTGGCTGCAAAAGGCGGCGCCACACGTCGCCTTGATCTTGTCGTTGGGGTTGCTACTGAGGTTGAACTCGTGATGTCGGCGGGTTGTTCAGGTGGGTCTGATGGTCAGTCGGGTCTGGCGAGGCAGCCGGGGACTGCTGCACGGATAAGTGACACCTGACCTGGCTTGCTGAGAAGCGGCCTGGAAGGATGTCGCAGTGCCCAAGCCGTGTCCGAGGGAGTTCCGCGAAGACGTCGTGCGGGTCGCGCGCAACCGCGAGCCCGGCGTCACGCTGGAGCAGATCGCTGCCGACTTCGGCGTCCACCCGATCACACTGTCGAAGTGGCTGCGCCGCGCCGACACCGACGAGGGCGCCGGGCCCGCAGCAGCGTCGGGTGAGTCGGCCGAGCTCCGCGAGGCCCGCAAACGGATCAGGCTGCTGGAGCAGGAGAACGAGGTTCTTCGGAGGGCTGCGGCGTATCTGTCGCAGGCGAACCTGCCGGGAAAATGATGTACCCGCTCGTCCGCGAGCCGGCCGCCGCCGCTGCCCCTCACCGGGTGCGGGTGGCGGTGACGTGCCGGGTGCTCGGGCTGGCACGCCGGCCCTACTACCGGTGGCTGCCCCACCGGTCACCGGTTCGGAGCTCGCCGAGGCCTGCCGGGCCAACGCCCTGTTCGACGCGCACCGCGACGATCCCGAGTTCGGCCACCGCTTCCTCCTCGACGAAGCCCGGGTGGCCGGTGAGGCGATGGCCGAGCGGACCGCCTGGCGTATCTGCCGCGACAACCGCTGGTGGAGCGCCTTCGGCAAGCGACGGGGCCGTGGCAAGAACACGAAGGCCGGCCCACCGGTCCACGACTGTGGCGTAGCTGACGCGTTTGCTTATTGATCTTGGTTGTGGCCTGGTGTTGCTCAGTTGTATTGAGCGGTAGGTCTGTTCCGTGGGTGGGGTTTACGCGGAGTCGAGTGTCCGGCGCCGGAGGGTACGTGGGCTGAGCTGGCTGTTTGGTGCTGCGCAGTGAGCTGAGTGGGGCAGCGGTTTTTGCTCAGTGTGGTTGGCGCGCCTAGAGGTACCGGTGCTGGCCGGTCTTGTGAGGGCTGGGGCGGCAAGGGGTGTGTGTTGGTTCAGGCGTTGCACGGAACCGCGGACCACCCGGCCGGACGGACGCGGGCGTGGCCTCGCCCTCGACCACGGTCCTGGTCCGCGGCCGTCCGGTGTTCTCGGCCTTGGGTGTCATCCCCGGTGCCGTGTCAGCGCCTCTCGCACGGCGGTGATGGCGATGCGCTCCTGCTCCAGGCGCAGGTGCGGCCGGTAGGCGCCGGTTCGCAGGTCTTCGTCGAGGCGGGCCTCCTCGGGGGTGAGGTGTGTCAGGCCGCCGCGTGCCTGTGTCTTCTCCTGGCCCCAGTGGGACTCGTGGGCGAGGAGGGTGGCGCGGTCCATGAGCAGTGACGTGGTGTGCGGGAAACGTCCTCGGACCTGGTCGAGGATGGCGAAGCCATGGGTGTCGATGTCGCCCCAGTAACAGAGGTCGACATCGTCGAGCCAAGGCAGATTACGCAGCAGGGCAGCGGCATATCCGGAGCCGAGGATGGCGACGGCGTCGGGGACCGGCGGCAGCGAGAGGTAGGTGGTCTCGTTCTCGAGGACGAAGACGGTGCACACCCCCAGGGACCAGCCAGCCAGTTCTTCGGCGCGGACGGTGAGTTCGCTGAAGGGCAGGGGAGAGGCGCCGAGGTAGCGCAGGCGGATGTAGATGGGCTTGGTGCGGAATCCGTACCGTGCGACGAGATCACTCTTCGGCGCGCTGGTGTTGACGCGGCTCTCAGGGAGCACACAGTCGAGGAGTTCGGCGAGGATTCCTTTGTTGGTCTCGATGAACTTGGTATCCACGCCTGGGGTGTCGATCTCGCGCAGATAGACCGCCTCGGTGCCGTGGTCGCGGATCCAGCACGTGGTGCGCACGAGCCGCTGCCAGTCTGCGGCGTGGCCGAGGACCTTCATGGGATGGTCGGCCATCCACCGTGCGATGCCGGGGTCCTGGCGGGTGGTCTGCTCGTGCAGGGTGTGGAAGTGGTCGACCTGGGTGGTGACGCGGAGCAGTGTCCAGAGGCGGTCGCGGGTGTCGACCCAGGCTCGGGCCGGGACAGTGTTCGAGGGGGTGCCGTTGCGGCCGCCGATGGATTTGGTCTGGATGCGCAGATGCGGGTGTCGGTCGGGGGCCCAGGATTGGGCCCAGGCGAGTGCCTGCTCGTAATGCTGTAGAGCATCGTCCGCGGTCGGGCCCTTCAGCGGCACTCCGATGGGTTCGAAGGGGTGTCCGCCCGAGGCGGCGGTGAGGTAGCGGCCGCTGGTCCACTTGCGGCGCAGGGTTTCCACCACATGCTCGGGGCGGGTCCATTCTGCCGGGGTCACGACTGCTTCTTCGGGGGCTGGTTCGCCTGCTGGGCTGCGGCCTGCTTGTGGGCGCGGAACTCCTCGATGGTGAGGTTGTTCAGGCGGGAGCGGGTTTTGTCGGGGCGGTCGACGTAGCCGACGCGGGTGACGTGGGGCTCGATGACGTGGAGTTTCTGGAGCGGGGTGACGACGAGGAGTTGCAGGCCCAGGCGCTGGAACAGGTCGAGGGCGAAGTGGGCGGAGGGGTCGTCACCGCGTCCGAAGGCTTCGTCGATGGTGACGAAGTGGAAGGTCTTGGGTTTGGGGGCGGTGGGGTCGATGCGGAACTGGTAGGCGAGGGAAGCCGCGAGGATGGTGTAGGCGAGTTTCTCCTTCTGGCCGCCGGACTTGCCGCCGGAGTCGGAGTGGACCTCGTACTCGGCGTCGTCCTCGCGGTTGAGTTCGCTGGCAGAGAAGACGAACCAGCGCCGCACGTCAGTGACCCGGGAGGTCCACTCCTTGTCGAGACGGGTGTGCTCCGGGCGGCCCTTGAAGCGGTCGAGGAGCGCCTTGACCTGGAGGAACTTCTCCTCGGTATAGGTGTCGTCGGCGTCATTCGAGAGCGCTTCGCTGGTGCATGCGCGCAGGTCGTGCTGGAACTCGCGGACCTCCTTGTTCGGCGTGGGAGCGGCGTTGAGCCGGATATAGCGGCCCGGGTTGTAGTCGATGCCGGCCAGCGAGGTGTTGATCACGTTGATGCGCTCGCGGATCTGCTGTTCCTGAGCGCCGAGGCGGGCCTGGAAGGAAGCGATGTCGCGGATGACGTTGGTGCGCAGGTATTGGAGGAACTGCTCCTCGAACCGGGGCAGGTCCTCGTCGGTGAGCCGGCTGTGCAACGCGCGGTAGCCGTCGGCGGATTCGATGGTGTTGTCCAGCTCGGCGGTGTGGACCGGGTACCTGCCGCGGAAGGCTGTCATCAGCCCCGCTGCCTGGCTGCTGGCGTGGCGCAGGGCGTCGTGGCGGCTGCCGCTGCTGCGCAGCAGACGTGCTTCGGCATGGCGCTCGGCGTCGTCCAGCATCTCCAGGAGTCTGTGCTCGTCGCTGTCGGCTGCGGGCAGGAACTTCCTCAGGGCTTCCTCGTGCTCCGCCATGCCGTCGAGGTCGCACTGCGCGAGGAACGTGGTGGTCCTGCCCAGCAGGTCGGCGATGTGCTGGACGTCGCGGCGCAGACCGCCCAGTTCCTCCTGCCCCGTGGTGAACGTCTTGCTGCTCTGTACGATCTCGTCCTCGGTCCCCTGGAGCTGCGCGGTGAGCTTGTCCAGACCGGCTTCTGCTTCCAGGGCGCTCTTTTGCTGCTCGAACTGCTCGATGTCCGCGACGGTGCTTGGCCAGTCGAGTTCCGCGTAGGTGTCGACGCTGGCCAGCAGGGTGAGGGCGGCACTGGTTCCGGCGCGGGCCCGCTGCTGCTTCTCGAGCTCCCGGGTGGCCGTAGTGATGTCGGCGCTTTCGCGGGTGAGGCGGGTGGCCTCGGCGAGGAGGGCGTCGAGCTTGGCCTGGTTGCTCCAGCCCAGCACCCAGTTGCGCCGGTCGTCGATGCGGTAGGCGTCGTTCTTCTCGTGGCGGCCTCCGCCGCCCTTGACAAGGCCCTGCTGGGTGACGGCGGGCCGGGTGGCGCGGGTGAACGCGTCCAGGTTTTCTGCGCACAGGTAGTCGGCACGCGAGCGCAGCCGCGCGGCGAGCCAGTCGCGGGCCCAGCTGTCGGACTTGAGCTGGAGTTTGCCGGTCAGCAGGGTGGGGTCGTCCGGCAGTGTGGTGATGGGTGTGTGGGCGGGGACGTGGTAGTAGACCAGTCTGAGGCCCAGGTGACGGCCGTTGACCCAGGCCGAGACGGTGTCGTAGTGGGCGTGTGGGACCAGCAGGGACAAGGCGAACCCGTGCAGTACGCGCTCGGCGGCGCCGGCCCACTCGGCTTCGTCGTCGCGGACCTGGATCAGCTCGCCGGCGAACGGCAGGACCTCGTCGGAGACGCCTGCGGCGGTGGCGAGTTCGTGGCGCAGGGCCAGCAACTGAGCGGGGATGCTGGAGCGCTGCTGCTGCAGGCTGCTGATCTCGAGCCGCAGCGCGTCGGTCGCGATGGTGTTGCCGTGGCGCGCGATGGCGAGATCGTCGAGTTTCCCGCGGGCCTGCTGCTCTTGCTCCTCGGCCCGGGAGCGGGCGGTGGAGATCTGGTCGGTCCGCTCACGGAAGGAGGCGGCGTCGGGGACGGGATCCATGCCGGCCTGCGTGAGCCAGGTGCCGTACTCGGTGGCGCGCTTGCGGCGCCGTTCGCGTTCGCGGCCGAGCTCTTCGATGCGGCCGGTCAGGGAGATGAGCTTCTCCCCGCCGACGCCATCGATACGGCGCCGCAGGCCGTCGGCCGTCCCGCGCAGCTGTTCCAGCTGCCGCCCGCGAGTGGACTGCAGCTCCTCTAGTTCCGCCGCACCGGACATGAGCGCGGTGTGACGTGTCGTGAGGAGCCGGTGGCGGTGCTGGGCGAAGAACGCGGGGACGGCACTGCGGCGCTTGTCCAGGGCGGTGATCTCCCCCTGGACGGTGTCGTACCGGTCGCATGCCATCACGATCGGCGTCAGGTCCTCGATCATCCGACGGGCCCGGACGACTTCGTTGTGGCTGGCGGTGAGCGCGTCGAAGTGGGCGACGATCTTGTCGACGGCCGTCTTCGCGTCGAACGGCTCCAGCATCCGCTCGCGGACGAACTCGTCCAGGCTGCCCACGGCCTTCATCGACACCGTCTGGTGGAACAGGTCCAGGGCCTGCAGGCTGGGGATGCCCAGACCTCTCAGTAGTGCCTTGCCGTACTGGGTGTATGTGCTGCCGTGGACGGTGGCCCCGCGCTGTTTCAGCTGCCGGCGCAGGTCGGTGATGTCGGTGCCGAAGCCGGTGAAGTCGGTGTCGATGGACAGCGGTGCCTCGGCGGTGAGGTAGAACCGCTCGGGCTGCCCGGTGCTGGTCGGGGATGTCCAGTAGAAGACCTGGGCGAGCGTGAGGTGGGTGCCGAGGGCGTAGTTGGCGAAGACGCCCAGGATCACGCTGTAGGACGTGTGGTCGCGCAGCCCCACGGGGCGGGTGGTGTCCGATGCCTCGACGCGCTCGTTCTTGTGATGGCCGAGGACGTAGGACCGCAGGTCGCGCTCCTTGGCGTCGGCGCCCGCCGCTTTGTTGTAGGCGATTTTGTGGGCGGGCAGAAGCAGCGTGGTGAGCGCGTCGACGAGGGTCGACTTGCCCGATCCCACGCCCCCGGTGAGCAGGGCGCAGTGCCCGTCGATGGTGAAGGTGCAGGCGGTGCGGTGGAAGGTGCCCCAGTTGAGCACCTCCAGGCGGGCGAGCCGGTAACCGGGGCCGACGCCGAACGTGCCGACCGGCTCTGCGGGCGTCGCCTGCCGGGGGATGAGCGCTGCCGGGTCGGTGGTGAGGGTCATGTGTCGTCCTTGGCCGTGGTGGAGGCAGCGTCGCAGTAGGTGGCGAGGAGGTCGTTGAAGTCGTTGAGGGCCTGGGCGTCGACCAGGGCCTTGATGTGGCGGCGGACCTCGTAGGCGCCGGTCTGTTTCGTCTGGCGCAGTGCCTTGAGGTCGACGAGCTTTTTGATGTGGGCGTCGATCTGGTCGACGAGCTGGGCTTCGTTACTGCGTGGTGGGAGGAAGCCGCGGACCATCTCGACCAGGTCGTCGCGGGTGAGTACCAGGCGCGGGTCGGCGGAGTCGGCGTCGCTGTCCGCGAGCCGTCCGCGCAGCAGGACGAGCATCAGACTGACGGGGAACGAGAGCCGGTGGCGGGTGACCAGCCGCGGCGCCGGGACGCCGTCGTCACGGGAATCGAGATCCTGCTGCCGGACGTAGGCGTAGCCCTCGGCGCGGTCGATGACGACGTCGAGGCCGATCACGCTGAGGTAGTCGCCGATCGCCGCCTGCTGGCTGACGATCTGCTCCCAGACGGCAGGGGCGTCGCTCTGATAGAGCACGCCCGCTTTCAGCAGGTGGACCACGGGGACGGTCAGGGCGTCGCTCACTCCTGCTCCGCCTTTCCGGCGGCGGTGCCGCCTTCGTCGCGTACGAACGTCACGTGCGGCACTCTCGCCTGCGTGTGCCCGGGCACGTGGACGCGCGGGTAGACCAGGAGGTCGGTGCGGTCCGGGTCCACGATCATGTCCAGGCCCGGGTGCTCCACCTGGAAGTAGGCGAGCAGTTCCGCCAGCCCCAGGGTCAGCGGGTGGTCGTCGACGATGGCGGCCAGGTTCGCCTGGCCGCTCGGGCTTGCGGCGACCGCCTCCAGGACGTGACCGCCCAGCGCCTCGGTGTCGACGTGGACGCCGGAGAAAAGCTCGGAGATATCCACCTCCGCGTCCTCGGATTCCTCCACCGCGATGGTGTCCAGCTCGATGCGTTCGACGGGCATGTACAGCCGTCGCTCCATCGGCAGCGTCAGATGTGCCTGAGGGATGTCCAGCGTCATGCCGGGCAGATCGGCTTGGCCTTCCAGGGCGGTGACGTGACGCTGGATGGAGCGCACCAGCGCCAGTACGCGGCGGTCCTCCGCTCGGCTGCGGTCGACCAGGAAGCGGCGCAGTTGCTCGGTCAGCTGCCGGACCGTGTCCTGGGTGTTCTCGGCTGCCTCCAGCCAGGCGAAGGGGACCTTCAGCAGGCTCTGGTTGGCCCTGCCGTCCAGTTGTGGCAGTTGGTTGACCTGTTGCAGCAGCTCCCGCAGTTCCTGCTGGCGGCGGGGGGAGAGGAGGTAGTCGAAGAACGCCTGGAAGCTCTGTCCCTGATCGGACCGGGCGATCTCGTCGCGGTCCAGCAGGAACGCGGCCAGTTGCTCTCCCTTCCCGCCCTCGGCGGTGGCGACCTGGTGGCGCAGCCGTACGTCCAGTTCCCGAAGATTCGCCTCCACTTCGCGGAAGTCCCGCAGGAGTTCGACCGCGGTGCTCTCCACCTGCTGGTAGCGGTCCAGCAGAGCGAGCGGGGACAGCATGTCGACCTCACCGGCGCGCAGCCGGGCGATCTGGGCGTCGATCGCGTCACGCTCCCGGCGCAGTTCGTCGATGCGTGTCTGCGGATCGGTCTCCGTGCCGAACGCCATCTGCCGCAGGAGCGCGACGATGGTGTTCAGGCGGGACTCGGTTCCGATGAACGAACGTGCGGGCAGCTCCCGTACCCAGGCCACGGCCTTCTCGAGGGCCGCAGTCGCGTCGAAATGCGCCTCGTCCTCCCCAGGCGGGTAGTACTTACGCAGCCAGCCGTTCTTCGTCCACTCCGCCAGATAGGCGTCGGCAGGCCGGGGAAACGAGCCGGGCTTTTCCTCGTTGAGGAGGTAGAGCCGGTCGTCCAGCCGGGACTCCAGCACGGTCTCCGGCACACTGCGCGCGTTCTCGTCGACGAACACCGTGCCGCAGAACGACAGCACCAAAGCGGTATTGTCCGCGCGCAACAGCACCCACGCCGGATGACGCATGAGCTCTGTGACCTGGTCGAAATCCACACAACCCCCCGATCGCATGCAAAGTCTGTCCTGCCCCGGGCACAGCAGGTGACGTCACTCTAGAAACCGGCACTGACAAAACCCGGGAAAGCGAATGAATTTGCGAATTCGGCGGGAAATCCCCGTACTCGGGCGTTGACGTTGCACGGGGCATCATGCGGCGACGCGGTGTCGGGCGAGCTTGTCCAGCATGACCTGGTTGGCCTCCCACCCATCAGGGAACTTCGCGCGCACGGAAAGGTGCACCGGGTCGGTGGACGGGTGGCTGTCGAGGAGGTCGGCGATTCCTTCACGGGCGACGACGATGCATGCCTGCCGGTGGCGGGAGGCGAGGACGCACAGCCGCCCGGCCTCCAGATGGAAGGCGGTGGCGTCCCGGCGGCCGGACAGCGGGTGTACGACGATGACGACTTCGAACTCGCGGCCCTGCAGCCGGTTCGCGGTGTCCACCGCCACGTACCGTGCGCGGGGGGTTCCGGTTCGGGCGAGCGCGGTCCGGACCAGGTCGGCCTGGTCGCGGTGGGCGACACCGATGGCGATGTGACCGGCGTCCAGGGGCTGTCCGTCCGGGTGGCGCTCGCAGGTGGAGATCGCTCCGCGGATCAGCAGCCGGGCGGCGAGATCGGCGGCGGTCCGGAGGGTCTCGGTGTCGGTGCGTGGTACGTGCCGGCGGGGCAGTTCGTGCAGGGCCCAGCCGGTGGTGAATGCCTTGGCGAGGGTCTCGTCCAGGTCGGTGCGGGCGAACCTGGTGGTGCGGAACTCCAGGGCGCGGGTGTCTTCGCCGGTTCCGGCGGTGAAGTGGTTGAAGGGGTAGAAGGCCCGGGCGATGGTCGGTGCGGCCGAGGCGGGCAGGCGCCAGGACACCGGCAGCCGGTGCACGGGGATGCCCGGGTTGTGTTCCAGCATCACGCTGACGCCGTTCTGCGTCGGGTCGTGCGGCAGCCCGATCCAGCGTTCGGTGCCGACGATCGTGAACGGGTCCAGCTGGCCGGGGTCGCCGACGAACAGACCGCGGTCGAAGCGTTCGACGATCTGCAGCAGCATGTCCGAGCGCATCTGGTAGGCCTCGTCCAGGATCGCCCAGCCGAACGTGGTGGCGTCGCGGACGGTGGCCCACTTGGCAGCGGTGCCGATGACGATCCGGCAGCCGGACAGGTCGGCCAGGGTGCGCCCGATTGTGGTGTTCGTCAGCCCGCTCAGGGCCTGTGGTGGGCTGTAGGTGCTTGCGCTCAGACGGCCGAGGGGAAGGTCGGGGTGCTTCTCGGCGAGCCGCTCGATCAGGTCGTCGACCTGGTTGTTGGTCTGGGCGACGATGATCGGGCGTTCGCCGCCCGCCGTGAGTTCCTGGGCGGCGTCGATCACCAGGGTGCTCTTGCCGGCGCCCGGCGGGGAGTCGACGACGACGGCCCTATGCCGGGAGTCGGCCAGGTCGGCCAGGATCGCTGCGGTGGCGGCGCCCGCAGCCGCGGACGCGTCGGACGTGGTGGTGTCGTCAGTGGTCATTGCCCCACTCCTCTGCGGCGGCGTCCTCGGGTACGGCGGGGTCGGTGTCCGGCCCGTCCGGGCTGGCGCTGTGTGTCCACGGGGTGTGATCGGACGCTGGGAACTGCGGTGCCGGGCGCCACCCCGGGTCGGGCAGGTAGTCGATGCTCTGGCCGGGCACCGGCACCGTGCCCGGCTTCGGGACGACAGAGCGCCCCATGCCGCCGGTGACCTCCACCATGACCAGCGTGGCGTCGCCGTCGGGGAGGGCGGAGACGATCACGGCCTTGTGCCCGGCCGGCATGGACGGGCTGATCAGCCTGGTGTCGGCGGCCAGTCGCACGAGATCCTCGGTGCGAACGGTGACCCGCGGCCGTGGCACACGCCTGTTCGTGGCCATGGTGACCGTCCGGCCGGGTTCGGTCTCCACGACCGTCCCGGCGAACGCCTCCCCGGCGCTGCGCCGGTCGGCCCGCACGAACCGGTCGTCGAACGCCATCTCGGACTCGAATTCGGCCAGCGCGCGTTCCAGCCGGCTCAGCCGCCGGGCCGCGCCGATCGCGGTGTCCCGCTTGCGCTGCGGAAGGCCCCCGGCGTCCCGGTCGTCGGAGTAGCGGGTGAAGGCCGCGCAATCGCGTTCGAAGCGCCTGGCGGTCTGCGGCGCCTCGCGCACGGACCGCAGCAGCGATACGGCCTCCCACACCATGCGCCAGGTGGGCTGGATCTGCCCCGCGATCAGCTCCCGCAGGTCGGACTCGGCGGTGCCCAGCGCACGCGGGTCACCGAGGGCGCGGGCTGTGTCGAACCGTCTGATCGCCGGCGCCAGGTCGCGGTTGTCGAACTCGGGGGAGGTCGTCGGGCCCGCCGGCGGGCACACGTCCGGGTTCTCCGCCTCGGCCATGGCCTGCTCGACGCTCAAGCCCGCCGGGGGAGCGATCCAGGCTATCAAGGAGGCGAGGTTCTGGTCCTCCAGCGTGCTCTGACCGGTCGCCCAGTGCTCGGCGAGCATCCCGGTGACGGGCAGCAGAAGGGAGGTGCCTGCCTGCTCGGCCCTGTCGACCAGGAACGTCAGCCACATGCCGAACTCGGGGACGACCTCCGGCACCACGTGAGGACCGGACGTCGCGCGGAAGCGGCACATGCGTCCCAGATCGGCCAGGGCTTTGACGCCGCCGAGGTTGGGCACCAGGATCTGCGGCGCGTCGGTGTACCAGGAACGCTCGCCTTCACCGCGGCGGTTGTGACGGAAAGAATCGATGTAGTCCACCACGATCCGGCCGAGGCCGGCGGCGAACGCGAACCGCTGGTCCCGGTTGCGGGGCTGCGGCACGACCAGCAGCGTCCCGTTCCTCCTGGCGGAGCCGACCATCGCGGCCAGGGGTGCTCCGGCCTCGCCAGCCATGGCCAGCGGGACGATCACCAGCGGCCGGCCCGACAGACGCCGGTGCCGGAACTCGGTCAGGGGCACCGCCCGCATCGACTCCATCGCCTGCACATGCGCCAACGCCGACAGTATGCTCACGCCGCACCTCCAAGACCTTCCAGTTCGGCGCACAGCCGTGCGGCGTGCCGCAGGGCGGCGGCCATCTCGGACTGGGCCTCGCTGGCCGGCAGTTCGCCGTGGGCCAGTCCCATCACCATGGTCGTGGTGTCGATACCGCCGAACTGCTCGCGCACCACCGGGCCGAGGACATCCAGCGAGGCCTCCGCGCGGGCACGGCTGCGGCAGTAGAACGCCATCTCACAGTGGTTCAGGCAGTCCGGACGGTAGGTCACCAGTACCCGATCCAGTGATTCGGTCAGTTCCCCGGCCGGGCGCCGGGGCCGTTGCTCCTCATCCAAGTCGAGATCGAAGGTGAGGCCCTCGGGCAGCAGGTCCACCAGGTCGCCGATGCGCGCGATGCGGGCCAGCTGGCGGCTCAGTGCGGCCACCTGCTTGCGGGCGTCGACGAACGCCGCGGTCGGCCGGTTGGTGAAGTCCTTCGGCGCGACCAGCACGACCGTGTCGGACACGGCCTGCTCGTCGATGCCGGCCCGCGCGAGCAGGTCGCGCAGCGCGATGATGTACGCGCACGCCTGGGTGGTCGCTGCCCGCACCTGCGTGGGGTCGGCCTGCCCGTCGAGGATCGGGAAGCTCTTGATCTCCACGATGTGAAAGCGCCCGTCGATACGGAAGGCCACCAGGTCCGGCTCCAGGAACGCCTGGTGCCCGCCGACCCGAAGGCACAGCATCGGGTGGTCGAACAGGGTGCCGTCACCGTCTCCCTGGGCGGCCTGCAGCAGTACCTGCGCGGTGCGGTCGTGGCGCACCGCGGCGCGGCCGTCGCCGCCGACGTCGTTCAGGTCCTCGTACCCCACTTCCGGCAGCGTCAGCTGCAGGGTCTCCCGCAGGACCCGCACCAGCTCCGCGCAGCCGTTGTCCTTCACCATCGCCTCGAAGGCGTTGCCGCGCGCGAGGGCGAAGACGGACTGGCCGAAGGGAGAGGGGTGGCCGGCGTGCGCGGCGATCGCGGCCTTGTCGGAGCCGGAGGCGTCGAGCAGCGCCCGCAGCGTGCAGCGCGGGTTGTTCTGCAGGGCCGCCAGTGACCGGGCGTTGTAGTCCAGGCGCTTCGCGGATCCTCGAAGCGCGGCGAGGCGTTCGTCGACGGGTGCTTTCACGGTCTCGTAGATCCTTGCGGGGGAGTAGGGACTGCTGAGCGTCAGGGGTCAGGCCCGGGCCGTCCGCAGGTGCGTCACGCCCTGCGCAGGCGCGCCGAACAACTGCTGGTCGTCATTGAGGGACTTGCGTGCCCGTCGTGCGGCCTCCGCCCGGGCGGCGCGATCGGCGTCGACGTGCACGTCCAGCTCGGCCCTGCTGACTCTCACGTCCGTGCCGCACGCGATTCTCATTTAGATGTCAGCTGAGAAATGTCCATGGCCCGCTAGTTGTAGGGATGTCATGGGTGCGCTTCAGACACAGCATGAGAACTGCTGATGCATGCACCTGAGAATCACGAGTTCAGTCCACTGAGAATCACAATACGACGCGGACTGTGACCTGCTGTTTTGCGCTGAGCGGTGGCGAGATGGGGTCTACACACGCTTCGCAGTCGACTGCGCTCGCATGTGCTGCACCTGGATCAGCCGACGATAAGTCATTCCCGCTCGCACGGATTATGCAACCGCCGCGGTCTCCGCCCTGGCAGGAAGTCTGGGGCACCCCCGCCGGCGCGGGTCACTATAGCCTGGCCGGAGCGGCAAGCTGAACAGGGCGGCGGAGTCCCGCTCATGCGGGCTCTGTTGGCCAATGACCACCTGGCAGGGCTGACAGCACGAGTCGCCCCTTCTTGTGGGCTCGAAGGTCTGGGCGCCGAGGACGGTGCCACGAATGACGTAGCATCCCGCTCGCGCCGGCCATGCCTCATCGTCGAGACCATGGAGCGCACTTCGGCGACCGTACCGACGGCGACGGGTCACTCCCGCTCGCGCGGGCTCTACCTCGCTGGGTCGTCCCGCGGGCTGCAGTTCCAGGAGTCATCCCCGCTCGCGCGGGCTCTACTCCTCCGGCAGCGGCGGCTGCCTCGAAGTGGCCGAGTCATCCCCGCTCGCGCGGGCTCTACGCCGACTACGCCTGCGCGGGCGAGGAGTTCAGCGAGTCATCCCCGCTCGCGCGGGCTCTACCCTCTCTGAACTGGCCATTCTAGCGCGGTTTGCCCGCGTTTTGCTTGGGACAGGGCAGGTGGCGGCTCGTCGTTTTAGCGTCGCCGGGGATCAGAACCTGCTGTCTGTCTCGACGGCGACCGAGAACGAGGCACGCGGCTGAAGCCGAGAACCAGGCATCACCGCCAGGACTGCCGCGGCATCGCTTGCAAGCCCCGGATTGGGAATGCCGTGATCAACCGATTGCTGCGGTCGGCAAGGGGCTGCACCAGCCGTGCACAAGCCGGCGCGCCGACGCCGCGCCGGACGGGGCCAGCCCTGGTAGGCGCGGTCGGCGAGGAAGAGGGGTTGCCGGGTGTGGCATATCTGGACGATGCCGTGGGCGGGGGCAGCGGTCATGTCGTGGGTGTCGCGCGGACCACCAGAGCGGTGTGCCGTCGACGGGCGATGACCTGGGCGTTCATGCCGTGCTGCGGATGGCTTTCAGGAAGTAGGACGGCGCGTCTGCGTGGAAACCTGGCAGCTGGGGCACCGTCCGCGCCTGCAAAGCGCACGTCGTCCGGCCCCCGTTACCTTCCGGCAGCCAACACCTCGCACTGTCACTCGGTGGATTCGCGGCCGACCGGACACCTTCGTCGGCTCCGGACGCCTTCGGCTGAAGTAGGTCCTGCTGTCAACCCGGGATCCTCACCGTTCATGTCCGGTCCAGCACGACCAGGACGTGCGTGATCTGTATCACTTTTTGACGGGACAGTGCTGAAAGGTGCCTCTGCCGGGCCTTGTAGTAGGGCTTCACCGCCCTTCCAGACCGCTACCTAGCAGGAGGAGTACAGACTGTGGGCGCATTACGTCCCGTGCCGCCGCCCGTGGGAGTCGAGGGTCTCGACCACATCGATCTGCAGTATCCCGTCGCCAACATCACCACTCGGCTCTCGATACGGACGCATACGTTTCCGCCTCGCACATCTCTGTCCGCCCACGAGCAGGCGCTACTGGGGGCCGTAGCGGTGGAAATGGCACGGAGGCACGCACTGTTCTACGGGCCGGTGACCAGCCTGCTGGAGGGCCAGCACGCGGCAGTGCACGGACATCACGAGGTAGTCGAACACGTTGCACGCCACACGCTGGGCATCCGTGGCATGAACAGTTCCCAGTGGCGAGAGGCCGCCTCCACGGCGCTGATGGGCGACTGGGTCCCGATGCTGCACGAAGACGACGCCGGACTCCTGATCCCCCGGCACGTCAAACGGGAGGCCGAACGCACCCACACCCAGCTCCAACCACTGTGGGAGCACAAGGTCAAGGGCCGCCAGGTGGCCCTGCTCGACGCGCCGACCACGGACGGACTCACCCTCGGCGACCTGGCGGCCGACCCGCTCCGGCCGTACGGATCCTGCACCGATCAGACCATCAATGATTTGCGTGTAAGGGAGGTCCTGGCCGCGCTTGACCCGGATGAGCGGGATGTCGCTCTCCTCTATGTGCGTGACTCTTCCGTTCGCAGTTGGACCGAGGCCGCGCGACGCAGCGGCGCCGCAAACCCCAAGCAGTTCGGTGAGCGGGTGCGACGCAGGTTGCTCCGGCTGGGTGACCGGCAGCGCAAGCATGGGGCCGCTGGAAAGCCGCGATCGGCGGAGGGGGCATGAAAGAGGAACCCGTCGTGACCCCTCACGACGTCGTGCCGGCGTCAACTGCGCGGTGGCTCAGCCTGATCGGCGCCCTCACCGCGTTGACGTCCATGGTCGCTGCCGTAGTTCTGGCGCTCGTCCACTGCTCGGAAGTGATCGTTCCCGTTGTGGCGGTGGGTGCGACTGTACTCACCACCGTCACCGCATCCGGACGGCCTGGCGGGCAGGCGCAGAGGTGACAATCTCGCACGCTGCAGGGGCGGAGGGGGACGGCACGCCCACACGCAGGCAGTGACAGAAGGCGGCGGCGCGGTACCGCAGGCATGCCGCAGACCGCGCCGCCAAGCACGGGGCAGCGGCCGGCCTGGCACTCTGTGCTGTGGCAACGGGCTTCGCGCCGGTCATGCGTTGGCGTATTCGGCGAGCCCGCGTACGGCCGGGGTGGCGTCGGACCGTGAAGCAGGTGACCAGGCCGTGGCAGCGGGCTGCTCCCGCGGCGCCGGGCTCACGAGTCCACGTGCGTTCTCGACCTGACCCTTGAAAGGGTCTGCAAGCGCACCGAGGCTCAGGTGATCGCGAGGTGGCTGCCACAGCATGGCCCGTTGAGGGTTGCGCGAAACCAGTGCAGCCCCATCAGCGGGTCCACTCAGGTCATCGACTGGCCGGCGGCACAGCGCTTCACCTGCAAGTCGAGCGGCTGTCCCCGCGGCTTGCCGAGCGGGGCAGCCGGGCAGAGGGTGCCGAGCCGTTGCGGCACGAGGGACAACTCGATGCACAGGCCGCCCAGAAGCAGAACTGTTGACCCCGGATTCTCACCTTCGGTGAACTGCTGTCCACGCCACCACCGTTGCCGCGCCGAAGCCCTCGGCCGGCCTTGGTCCCGTCACCCTGGGCGTGGCCGTCCGTGCCTGTGCAGGCAGCGGAGTCAGGGACTCGCAGACCGGCCGGGGCCTCGACGCCGCAGAAGGCGCCGGCTGAACGCGCCCGAGCTGCCCAGGCCCTCCAGCTCCGGCAGCGCGGCGCCCCGTGGCATCGCCCGCCCCCGTTCCGCGGCTGGAGCGATGTGCCCATCGGTCCCACTCGACAGGCACATGCTCAGGTTCCCCCCGGGGCACGGAAGGTTGACGAGCGGACCGCAACACTCCACAATATCGAACAGAAATTCGATAGAGGGGCTGGCATGGTGTGTGGACGCCGTGTCGGGGCGGGGGGAGACTGCATACCATGGGAAAGGGTTCTCACAGCGCTGCTCCGAATGCCATCGGCTACCAGCACCAGACGTGGTGGGCCCTGGTCGAGCTCCTGCAGACCGGGGCCAGCAGACCTGACGCAGCGCTGAGCCTGGAGCTGTACGACGACGTGGCGTGGGAACAGGCGGGGACGGCCACCGAACTCCTCCAGGTCAAGCATCACATCGGGGAGCACCGGTCACTCACCGACACGGCAACGGACGTGTGGCGCACGCTGAAGGTATGGATGGACGAAGCCTCGCCGTCCGACCCCGCCGGCCCCGCGCTGGCCCTGGTGACGACCGAGACCGCGGCCCAGGGCACGGCCGTCGCCGCCCTGTGTCCGCACAGCCGCGACGAGGCCGAGGCCAAGCGCCTGCTGGAGCACGTCGCCCGCACGTCCACCGCCCAGCTGACCGAGAAGGCCCGCGACCAGTTCCTCGGTCTGGGGGAGGCGGACAGGCTGACATTCGTCTCACGCATCCGGGTGATCGACCGCTCGCCCCACATCCAGGACGTCGCTGCCCAGGTCAAGGAACGACTGCACTGGGCCCTGCCGCCCGGGCACGAGGACCTGTTCCTGGCCATGGTCTGGCGGTGGTGGGACGAGACGGCGCTCGCCCTGCTGCAGGGCGTCCAGCGCGGTGTCGACGTGGGAGACGCACAGGCGGCGATCGCCGACATCCGAGACCAGTTCACCCGCGAGAACCTGCCCACCCTGGTGGAACTGGCGGACGTCAACGCAGGAGAGCTGGAACAGACGTACCGCATGCACCCCTTCGTGCAGCAGATGCACTGGGTGGCCTACCCGCCACGCAACCTGCAGAAGGCGATCGTGGACTACTACCGCGCCTACACCCACTCCGTGCGCTGGCTCGAAGAAGACCTCATCGGGGCAACCGAACTGACCCGCTTCGAGAACGAACTCGTCGACGAGTGGGAGCGCGAGTTCGAGTGGATGATCGACACCCTCGACCAGGACGCGGACGACGACGCGAAAAAGACCGCAGGCAAGCAACTGCTCCGGCAACTCCTCGGCCAGACCAGCCTCGCAGTGCGCTCCCGCTACAACGACCCGTTCTTCGCCCGTGGGCAGCGGCACATGCTCGCCGACACTGGCAAAATCGGCTGGCACGCCGACTTCGAGACCCGCATCGCCGAACTGCTGAAGGTGGCCACGTGACGCCGCCGCCTTCTTCGGCCGCTGCGACGAGGAGATGAGCATGACCGCCTGGAGCGACCGCTCCCCGATCTCCGCCGTCATGCTCAACCCGGCCCTGATGGCGGCCGTCCTGGCCAACGCGGCGCAGGGACACGAGAAGGAAATCGACCAGCCCATGCCCTGGGTCCTGGGCTTCGTCGCCGCTCCCATGGTCCTGCACCAGCCCACCCGCAACGCCCTGCCCGCCTCGACCAGAACCCACCTGGGCGCCTGGATCGGCAAGAACCCCGTCCTGCGGGCCGGATTCCCCGCCCGCGCCCAAACCCTGGCAGAGCCCGTCAAGGAGGGCACCCGGTTCGGCCTGGCCCACCATGCCCTCACCCTGGAACCCGACGGTTGCCTGAGAGCCACCTACCGCAGGCCGCGGGGATTCAAGACCCCCGAAGAGCTCGACCAGATGCTGCGCAAGGCCAACCTGGTGGGACGGTGGCTGGCCAAATCCGACAGCCCGGCGACTGTCTTTGCCGTCCTCGGCGTGACACCCTGACCGGGTGCAATTGCTCGCGATCATCCTCTACAGCAAGACGGGCGACCGGCAGGTCCTGGAATTCACCCCAGGCGCCCTCAACGTCGTGACAGGCGAATCGAAAACAGGCAAGAGCGCCTTGCTCGAGATCGTCGAATCCTGCCTGGGACGCGACACTCTGCAAATGCCGGTGGGCCCCATCACCAGCACAGTGTCCTGGTACGCCGCCCTGTTCCAACTGGACAGCGGCCGCGCCTTCGTCGCGCGTCCCGCCCCCAAGGCAGGCAAGTCATCGACCCAGCAGGCCATGCTCGCCTTCGGCGCAGACCTCGAACCGCTCGACTTCGAGCAGCTCGAAGTCAACTCCGACACCAACACGGTCCGCGAGCAGCTCGGCCGGCGCATCGGCATCGAGGAGAACCTGCACGAGCCCCCGGCCGGCTCGGGCCGCCAGGCGCTGGAGGCCCACATCGGGCATGCAGCCCTGCTCTGCCTGCAGCGCCAGAGCGAGATCGCCGACCCCGGGTTTCTCTTCCACCGGCAGGGCGAGCAGTTCATGGCGCAGACCCTGAAAGACACCATCCCCTACTTCCTCGGCGCCGTTCCCCGCGACCAGGCGCTTAGACGAGCCCAGCTCGCAGCAGCCAGGCGCGAGGTGCGCACCGCCGACACGGCCTACCAGCAGGCCCTCCAGGGCGCCCAGAGAGCGCAGGCCGGGCTTGCCTCGCTGTGGCGAGAGGCCTTCGCGCTCGGCATGGTCACCACCGAGGAACAGCCCGAGCGCACCGCAGCACTGTCCGCCCTGCACGCCGCGGTGAGTTCCGGCCCCGTGCCGACAGCCGTCGACCCCGAGACGGCCGGCCGCCGCAACGCCCTCGAACGAGAACGCGACCAGCTCCGCGCCCGCCTCAAAGGAGTGGCCGCGGAACGTGAACTCCTCCTGCAGCAAGACGACTACGCCGGCGACTACGCCGGCGCCGTTCGCACCCAGACCGCACGCCTGACCAGTCTCAATCTCCTGGGCGTGCAACCGGACAGCGACAGGGGCGAGTCTGCTGTCTGCCCCCTGTGCAGGTCGGCGATGAGCGAGCCCGACCCGACAGCACGCGAACTCCACCAGAGCCTTGAACGCCTGCAGACCCAACTGCAGGACGTTGAGGCCGCACGGCCTGCTCGACGGGCCGCCCTCACCCAGCTGGACGAGCGGGCAGACGAACTGCGGGTATCACTGCGCGGCGTCGAAGCGACGCTGCAGTCCCTCGTCTCCGCCCGCGCTGCCACCGAGGAACTCACCGACACCTCCCGCCGCGATTTCATGCGCGGCCGCATCCACGCGAGCCTCGCCGCGCTACCCGCCAGTACACAGGAGGAAGTGGCCCGGCTGAAGCACCTTTTCGAGGCGGCGCAGAACCGGGTCGAAGCACTGACCACTGAACTCGACCCGAACGAAGAACGTGAACAGCTCACCTCGCGCCTCGTCGCGATCAGCCAGGACATGACCGACTGGGCCGACCGGCTCCAGCTCGAACACAGCGGGCAGAGCGTCCGCCTCGACCTCAGCCGCCTGACCGTCGTGACCGACACCGAACAGGGACCGGCCCCTCTCTTCCGCATCGGTAGCGGAGAGAACTGGGTCGGCTACCACGTCATCGTCCATCTCGCTCTGCACCGCTACTTCTCCCGGCAAGGCCGCCCCGTCCCGCGCATCCTGATGCTGGATCAGCCCACCCAGGTCTGGTACCGCTCGGAAGTCGACCAAGCCTCAGGAACCCTCGAGGACGACACGGACCGGGCAGCTGTGACCCGGCTGTTCCGGCTCATCCACGACGTAGCCGGTGAACTCGCCCCCGACCTCCAGATCATCGTCTCCGACCACGCCAACCTGGACGAGCCGTGGTTCCAGGGCTCTGTGCGCCACAACTGGCGCGGGGGACGCAAGCTCATCCCGGAGCGCTGGATTGACGAGGCCGGCCAGGCGGGGTAACACTCCAACGTGCGAGCGTGCGCCACCCGCAGACCGAGGCACCGCAGCCAAGACGGCCCGCTCCACGTCAACTGCCGCACCGAACCGAGGGATGCTTACTCCCTGCCTCTGCGGCGCAGTACAGCGGACCCCGCTCGGCTGGCGCAGACCATTCGGTGACGGCTGGCTCACGACACGGTTCTTCCACTGCGGCGGTGGTCGCTGCGCGGTCGCAATGGTGGGAAGACGACCGCTTCACCCAACGAGACGGCCGAGGAAGGCACCCGGCGGCGGCTGCGGCAGAGCAGCCGCGGATTGCTGAGCCGGCGGCTCCGCGCCTCCGGCTGTCAGTGGCGAGTCGCACACTTGAAGGACAACTGTGCGTTACTCGCTGGAGGAGGAAGCCATGGGCAAGCGAGCACGGGACCTTGCTAGCGAGCTCGGCGTCCCGGTGAACGAGATCATCAGGCGTGCCTGGAAGTTCAACCGGTCCGTGGTGACAGCCGACTCCCTCCTCTCCAGAGCGCTGGAGGAAGGCATCCGCCACGCAGCGCCGTTGGCCTCTGTGCCCGCCCTTGGCCGGCCCCGCGCGCCCCAGCCGCAGGCAGGGAGGCACAGGCGACGGCCTTGGCGCACACTCGGCGACCTTGCCCCCATGGAGCAGGCGCTGGCCCGGGACCAGATCAGGAGGCGGAGTCCCTACTGGTATGGCGCCCCCGACCACAAAATCGCACCAGACGAATACAGCACCGTGCAACGCCTGGCTCGGGTCTGGGCGGACAACTGGTTCAATGACAAGGAGGTCACAGCCTGGTTGGCCCTGGGCGTACAGAGCCCCGGCGACGCTGCTGGGTGGCGGAAGCAAGGCTTCGACGCTACGTCCGCCGCCGCATGGCTGGCCATTCGCGTACAGTCCACCAGCGCGGCAATCTTCACTGCGGCAGGTGTCACGCCCGCGATGCTGGACACCGCGTACGCCATGAAAGGCAAGGCACTGCGTGGCGGCAAGCTGACCCTGCAACGAGCGCTGGAACATCAGGACGTGACGCCCGAAGAAATCTGTTCGGAGCTCCGCCGCCTCGGTGCCATCCCGCGGCAGCGCCCGTAGGCTCCAGGGGCCATCGGCATCGCTGGCGACAGCGGCACCGTGCCCGGCCGTCGCCCCGGAGCGTCCGTCCGCATCCGGCAACGCTGCGGGGTCTGCGTTCAGCTCCCGCAGGCGGGTGAATCCGCATCCCCGGCCGCGGCGATCGGCCAGGCAGCACAGTCCACGGCGAACGGTGTGCCTCCCGGAGCCGGGAATGTCCGTGAGAGAACCAAGGCGGTTGGAGAGAGCCGCGGCTCGGTTCAGTCCAGCCAGTGCACCAGGCGTGCTGCTTGGTGTACGGCATGGGCTTGTTCTTCCAGGCCGAGTGCATACTGCTGGGCCGTGTCGTCGCCGTGGGTCAGCAAGAGCGAGGACAGGCCGATGAGACGTGCGCTGCCCAGGCACGCCACGTCGAGAGCCAGTGCCAGCATCTCGGGGGAGATGTCCTGGGCGTGGAGGACGCTGTCCTGATAGCGGGCCATGTGGACCAGCCCGATGGGTGTGCTGTGGGTGACCTGGCTCAACAGCGAGTAGGCGACCGGCAGCCAGCCCGGCTCGGGGTAGGGCGCTGCCATGGCCACAAGCATCTCGTCGATCGGAGGGAGGGGTGTGCGGCCCTTGGACAGCGTCTCCGGTCCCTCGATGACCGTGTCGGGCAGTTGGAGCAGCTTCTTGGCGGCGGCGAGGGCCACACCGTTCCCGGCGAACAGCTCGATCGTCTTCTTCCTGCGGGCACGGAACTCGTCGAAGTAGCGAGTGGAGCGCTGCACGAACACGTCTTCGTCGTCGAGTTCCTGTGTCAGCCAGGTGAAGCGGGCAGCTTCCTCCAGCAGCATCCGTGCGCCGAACACCGCGGTGACGGCGGCGTGCTGGTCATAGGTGGCCATGACGGTGGCGAAGGTGGAGTGGGCTCCGGCGTAGGCGAGCACACTGGCGAGTTTGGGATTGCCGTGCGCCCAGGGACTGGTGTGCCAGCTGCCGAGGAAGGCGTTGTACTTCTGGACGGCCTTGACCACAGGGCGGGCATCGGCGATGTCCGGCAGCAGGCTTCCGGGAGCCACGATTACTTCTGGTCGAAGGCGCATCTGGCGGGGACGGGATCTGACCTTGGGCACGGCGTGGGATGCGGGCTTGGGATCGCCCAAGGCGTGCACCGCTCCTGCTGCCGCCACCACTTCCTCGGCCAGCCGCATGGCCTGGCCGAGGAAACCGGCCTGATCGACCTCGGGCGGCCAGCACTCCGGCACGGCTGCGGCCACCCCCAGGAGCGTGACGGTGACACCGACAGCTGCGACATGCATGAAGAGCGCCTCGTGGTCCGCACGCAGATCGTGGCCGGGAATACCGTCAGCGGCGACGCTGCTCTGCAGCCCCAGCAAGTTGCCGTGTCCGGCGTGTCCCAGCACCATCACGGCACCCCGCAGACCGGCCAGGGCCAGCATGCTGCGTGCCGCATTCAGGAGATCTTCGATGCTCCCGCCCACCACCGTGGGCGGGACCGGCCGGGCCGCAGAACCCAGGAACAGATCCAGCAGCTCCTGCTCACTGGGAAGCGAGGGCGCCGTCAGTGAGGCGAGGGAGGCTCCTGTCAGGTCGGTGACACCGTTCAGCGGCACAAACCACCGGGCAAGATTCGGACAGCTCGCCTCATGGTCGGCTAGATAGCCGCAGATCCGGCTGCGCTCCTCCAGCATGCTGCCCGCCAGCGCGGCTCGCCGCCCTGCCGGGTCCTGGGCGATCCACTGCCAGCGCAGTCCGTCGTCCAGCAGGCTGCGCGCCAGTGCGCCCACGACCGTGCCGCCCATCCCGGAGCCGAGCAAAGAGTCCGCGCAGGCGTAACGCCACCGGGCGAACGGAAACACCGACTCCGCCAGAAACTGCTCATCGGGCCCGCCGAAGTGAAACACCGCCGGCAGACCGTCAAGGTGCAGCCGCAGAGCCCGGGTCGCTGCCCGCAGGCGGATCGTGGCGGGGGCGGCCTCCCGCCCGTCAGGCCGCCGGCCCGCTGCCTTGTGGTGCTGCGCGTCCATCTCTGCCCCTGCCTGCTGTCTATTTCTCTCTGCCGGCATTGTCCGGCACAGGCGAGGAAGCCGGCCCGTGTGCGCCGTGCGCCGTTACGGCGCCGCGATCCATAGCGTTACGGGTGTGGTCGGCGCAGGCGTCTGGCACACAGGCTCTTGTGCGCCCGGCCGTTTCGGTGACACCTTCGGCGAGGCCTGGCGTTCGGGCAGGTGCGGAACGCCGCAGACCCGGGAGACGCAGCCGGGGACATCGCCGCGATGCCGTCGCCAGGCGAAGACGTCCGTGAACAGCAGCCCCGCCGGCTGTTCGGCCCAGGCATCCGTTGCGGTCACCAGGCCCTTCGAATCTTCGACACGCAGGGGCGCCCGCCAGTCATTGAGGCGATGGTGGCTGTTTGAGAGGAACCGTGCAGCGGACGTGAGGTGATGCTGATCAGTGACCCGTCGTTCTGTCCGCAGCGGTCACAGCCACAGCGGTCACCGGTGGGCTGCTTGGCCAGTCCCGGCATGGTCCGGTTGGCCAGCAGCGCATCGAGGGGAGCCGGCTCGTGCTCTCCCCGGGGTGGCCTGCTCGAAGTTCAGGCGGGGATCCAGCGGGGGGCCGGTACGTAACCCGGTGTAGATCGTTCTGCCTGGTGGCGATCGGCAAGGGTCTGGAGGTCGTGCTGTCGTGCTGTGCAGGCCCGAGGACGAGAGGACGGCAATGTCGGAGATCTGGATCCGCAGCCCGCGCGAATGGCAGCAGGCAGCCTTCGAAGACTTCACCAGCCGTCTGCCGCAAACCTATCTGGCCGCGGTGTGCCCGGGCGGAGGTAAGACGGAGTACGCCCTTGCCGTAGCGAAGTACCTCATTCAGCAAGGCCAGATCAACTTCGTGATCGTTGTGTCGCCCACCGATGCACTGACGCGGCAGTGGGCCGACAAGGGAGCCCAGTTCGGGATCGCCCTCAACCCGGAGATGAGCAGCAGGCCGTTGAATCAGTCCCGCGAATTCGTGGGCGGCTCAGTGACCTACGGTCTGCTCGCCGGCAAGAAGGGGACCGCCGCGGCCTTCAGCAAGGCGATGCAGATCCGTCGGACCATGGTCATCCTCGACGAGGCCCACCACACGGGTGAGAACAAGGCGTGGGGGATCGCCGTACAGACGGCGTTCGAACTGGCCCGCCACCGTCTGCTGCTGACCGGAACCCCTACGCGTTCGGACACGGACCGTATCCCCTTCGCCCGCTACCGGCAGGACGCCGACGGGGTGCGCCGGATCATGCGCGACTACGACTACGGCACCGGCCGCGGCGTCCGAGACCAGGTCATCCGCGGCCTGGACTTCCGCTTCTACGACGCAACAGTCAACGAGCTGCCCTTCGGCGACACGGTCGCGATGAGTACGAACATCTCCGAAGCCGTCTCCCGCAGCGACCACTCGAAGTTCATGGGCGTCGTCATGGACCCACACAGCGGCTGGTTCCGGGACCTGCTGCCGGCCGTCCACCACGAGCTGATGGCCATCCGCCGCACTGTTCCCAACGCCGGGTGCCTCATCCTCGCCAACGACAAGGAACACGTCCGCGCCTACGAACGCCTCATCAAAGAGATCACAGGACACACAGCGGCCGTCGTGATCAGCGAAGAGCCCGACGCACGCCAAGCGCTGGAGGACTACACCGACAGCGACGAGCCCTACATCATCGCCATCCGCATGGTCTCCGAAGGCGTCGACATCCCCCGCCTGCGCGTCCTGGTCTGGCTGACCCGGACCCAGACGGAACTCTTCTTCGCCCAGGGCACCGCCCGCGTCGTCAGGATCCCCGACCGCTCGGACTCCGGCCCCGCCGTGGCCTTCATGCCCTCCCTCGACGCCCTGCGCGAACTCGCTCAGGGCATCGACAAGGACATCATCCACGAGATCACCGAACTCGAACAACAGGTCGCCGACTACGAGGCCGAGCAGCTTTCCCTGCCCTCCCAGGCCGGCGCCTGCACCGGCACACCGGAAGGCCGGGCGGACACACCACGCCCCCAAGGCGACGGAAACGACCAGGACAGCGAAGAGTTCGGACAACTTGGCTTCTCATCCTTCTCAGTCCAGGACGTCGAGCTGGAACGCACCTTCCTGGGCTCCGAACCCCATAGCGTGGAGCACCACCACTACGCCCAACGCATCATCGACGAGGACGGAATGGCCCAGACCGATGTCGCCGTCGTCCGCCGGCTCATCGCCCGGGGACGCATCCAGACTCCCGGCGCACACGACTCCCAGGCCGACCAGCCGCCCGTCGCCCGACAGATGCAGACGGCCGCCTTCCGGATCCGTAAGCAGTACCAGGACGAGCTGAACACCGTCTGCAAGTACATCGCGCGCCGCTATTACCAGGACGACTTCGCGAAGGTCCGCGGCCGGGTCAATCGCGAAACCGGAGCCAGCGCCGAATTCGGCACGATCGATCAGACCAAGGAAGGTATCGCCTTCGCCACAGACTGGGCCGCATCCCTGGACGCCGGAGGGCCACGATGAACCAGCCGGACCCCGCGGCCCCCATGGACGATCTGCGTGCCCGCTCCGTGGTCATCGACGCCCTCAGCTCCAGCCTCGACCGGGGCAAGAACGGGCTGGCCAGCGTCCCCGGCCTGCTCCGCCAGGTACTGGAGGACAGCAAATGGCGCCACTTCGTGACGCTGCGCGGCGAAGAGGTACATCACGACGACTTCCTCACGTTCATTACCGCTCCGCCCCTCAGGGGCCTCGGCGCCACCGAGGATCTCGTCAGACGCCTGGCGGCCGATGACATCGCCACCCTCGCCCTGCTCGACACCGCTCTGCAGAAACCGGCGGGACGTCCTGCCGCTCCCCCCAGCCAGCAAGACGAAAATGTTTACATTGTACACAGTTCTCCGCGGCCTGCAGGCAACAGCCGGCAGCGCGCCCTGCGCCAGCTCAAAGAACAGCGGCCCGATCTCCTCGCCCGGGTGGAAAGCGGAGACATCCCCTCCTTGCACGCCGCCATGGTTGAAGCAGGCCTTCGCGGCAAAACCCTCAGCGTCCCCGTAGGAGACCCCGAAAAGATCGCCCGGAGCCTGCGCAAGAACCTCACCGAGGACGACCTGCAGACTCTCATCTCTCTGCTGTCCTCGTCGCAGGCCAGGCCCGGTTCCTGAGCGCCATCCAGCGCAGCCCGGAGAGCGGGCGGCAGACATCCCAGGGAGTGCGTCGCTAAGTGAGGCGGCGCCCAACTCCGCGGGATGCCCCCCGACGACTCCGAGGCGGGAGCCGGCACGAAGTCGCCGAACAGGACGGGCACGCGCAACACGTGGACTGCGCTGGCCGCTTATGGAAGCAGCGCAGACCCGTCCGCCGCCCGTCGACCAGGTTCTACAGGGTCGGAACAGGCGGCATGTGGGTGCGTAAAACAGTCTGAGCCATCGCGGGCTTGTACCGTGCGCTGTCAGTGGGCGGGACTAGGCTCCCAACGTGAGAATTCCTGCACCTTCGCAAGCCGATCTCGACTGGGCAATAGCCCTGCCGTCACCACCTGGCAGGTCCGTGGAACTCCAGGACACAGGAGTGACCGAACTGGCCTCGGCGCGGGGCGTGCTGCGCCGCGCCCAGGCGGGCGAGAGCGTCTCGAACGACGTGCTGCTGGCCGCCCACGACCTGCTGCACGCGCAGGTGCCGCCCCAGCTCGGCGACAGCAGCATGAGGCGCCTCGCCGAACTTCTCGTCGGTAGGGGAGTGGTGCCCAAACCCAGAGACTACGACGGCAGGTGGTGGCTGTGGTGGCCCAAGAACTGCCACGGCCCTTGCCGCGACTGCGGAAAGACCCGCTCTCTCACTCGCTACTCGGCACGATTTGGAAACGAGTACCGCTATCTGTGCGCGCGCTGCCGTTCCGCTGAACGCCAGCGCATCGCGCAGCAGGCTGGCAGGCTGCTCGACATGCAAGACCCTCGCCAGCCGGCACCGAAAACCGCGCCCACCATCCTTACACTGCCTGCAGCAGGAGGCGCGATCGTGCCCTCTCCGGCCGACCGTGACTGGGAGAGTTACGTGGACCGGCTCGAGGAACTGCTGGGAGCACTGGACTGGGCAGGATTCGACCTGCCAGAAGCGTGGCACACCGACTTCGACGCACGGGAAGGCGCAGCACTGTTCGCCACCCTGTGGCGCGGTGACGGAGCCCTGGACGTCCAGTACAACCCGCACCAGCAGGTCTTGTGCCTGCAGCCCTTCGATGACGAGGCGGGCGAGTGGCCCGAGTCCTACTCCCTGTTGCAGGACAGCATCGATGTCTCCGTCGCCCCTTCCCAGCAGCAGGCCGTCGCCGCCGTCACTGCCGCCGCCGGAGAAGCCGGGCTGCTCGACGCCAGTCACGTGCGGGTCGCCGACTTTGCGCCGCCGGAGGCCAAGCAGGAGTTCAGCCTCCGTAGAATCCGCCGGATCTTCCAGCCGGCCGCCGCCTACCGGCAGCTCCCGCTGCCGGACCTGCTCAGGGAAGTCGCCGAAATCGAATGGCTCAACGCCCACCTGGACTGGGTGGTCGGCATGACCGGCCAGGACGTCGCGCCCGACATCGTGCCCGACGCAGCAGCCCTCGGCGTCGCCGCCTGGTGCTGGCGCAACAACACCGCAGTGGAAGAACATCACCTGGACACAGACGTACTGATGGCACGCGTCAATATCGCCGTCACTCGCATCACTCAGCAGCACGTCTGCCCCGTTGAAGGCATCGACTGGGACAGCATCAAAAACGCCCTGATGGATCCGCAGTGGGCCCTGCCCGACGGCACCCCGGTCTGTTCCCTGTTCGGCCCGGGCTGGACAGAGGTTGCCGCTACTGTCACCGGGGAACTCGACCGCTGGCACCACCTCGACCACGAGGTACTCGGCCCCCATACGACGCTGATCCTTATGAGGATCGGCGGCTCCACGAGCTACACCGACACCTGGTGGGGGCAGGGGCGATGGCTCGGCATCTGCCGCCGCGTCATTGACGACGCCACAACTGCTGGCCTGTCCCTGCCTGCACCCTACGACCGGCGTGGCCCGGACGCCCTGCTGGCCGACCTCGACGCCCCCGACAGGCTCTCCGCCCCCGTGCTCGACTGGCTCATCGACCTGCCGGCCGCTGACGTTCATGGGCCCCGCGGACTGCGCATGCACCATGCCACCCGCCCTACCCAGCGCCTTTGGACCCCCTACTGGCTCACCGACACCAGCCCTCGACCCCTCCCACCCTCCGGACTCCGACCGCGAGCGGCTGGTTGCGGCACCAGGCACGCCGCAACCACAGCACCTTCGCCCCTCGCCCCGTCGCAGATACGGATCAGGTCCATCCGGGCTGGCCGATGCTCGTGATGGGAGGGGTCAGCCAGCCCTCTTCTCTTCGTGCATACGTTGGGCGCTGTCATGGAGGGCCTCCTGCCAGGAGGACCCGCAGGTTGCCCAGGACAGGACGTAGGTGGTGCCGAGACTGAAGGCCGCGCTGTCGGGAGAGCCGACAGACAGAGGATGCGCGCAAGCCCTGCTCAGCCGAAGGGCGAGTTCTGTCGCGCCGTAGACATCGACGTCATCGGCCAGTACGAGGAACTCGTCGCCCCCGACGCGCGCAGCGACTGTTCCCTGCGCTGCAGCGGATGTGACCCTGCCCGCGAGTTCTGCCAGCACCTGGTCGCCAGCCGAATATCCGAATCGGTCGTTGACCGCTTTGAAGGAGTTGATGCCCAGGCGGATCAGGGCCAGCGTCGAGCCCATGCCGGGCGGTAGCTTGTGCCTGTGACCGCGGTGGGCAAACAGGTGCTCCCCTGAGCTGAGGTCCACGACGTGTGCCTGACGGCCCGTTGTGGGCCACGGGCATAGATGCCGCTGCAGGTACAGACGCAGTCCCGGTTCTGTAAGGAGACCGGTCACGGGGTCCGTGGACATGATCAGCTCGCGGCGCCGCCGCTCCTCAATGTCGTCCACGTGCACCACGAGAAACAGGGGGCCGTCGGAATGGTCGGCGACGACCGAGGTGGAGAACGCGACCCAGATCCACGAGCCGTCCTGCCGGGCGAGCCTGACCTCCGAGCGCCCGCCTTCGGGAGAAAGCGCCATCATCGTCTTCAGATCTTCCGGGTGTATCAGATCCATAAAGGCGTAGCGGCGCATGATCGACAGGGGCCGGCCCAGCATGCGGCACAGGGCATCGTTGGCGCGCAGGATGCGGCCACGCTCGCCGTCGCGCATATCAGTGATGGCCACTCCGGAAGGGGCGTACTCGAAGATCTGCCGGAAAGACTCTTCGCTGGCACGCAGGGCCTGTTGGTCACGCTCAAGGCGGACCAATGCCCGCTGCATGTATGAGCGCATACGGGCGTTGCTGACAGCAACCGAGGCATGGAAGGTGTACGTACGCAGGGCCTCTAATGCGGCCGGCCCAAGCCGCTGGCCCTGCTTGGGCGGGCCCAGGGACACGATTCCGATCAGCTCGCTACTCTTCTCGCCGGTGAACATCGGAGCGTAGAGACGGTCCATGGGATGCCAGACGCCGGCTGGCATGGCCGAGAGGGCAGTGAAGCTTTCAGGGACACCATCCACATCCAGGCCTTCGGCATCACGGTGTGCGATAAAGCGCAGGCCGTCCCAGTCCTCACCCATCGACAGGCGCCGGTCCCATGCCTCGCGCGCGCCCACCCGTCCGGTCAGCAGCGGTTCATCTGCGGCGTTGCCTGCGATAGCGGCAACAACGAGGTCCCCCTCGGGCTGCACCAGATTCACGGTGGCCTGGAGGAAGCCGAGGCCAGCGACGGCTCCATCAGCGATGGCCTGAAGCGTGTCGGCCAGCGACCGCGCTGTATACAGATCCGCGACGATGATGTCGGTTGGCTGAGGTTGGACGCCTTCCGAGGCGTGGACGGGGGCAGGCTGCTCAGGCACGTAGGCCCGGTTCCGAACGAATGGGGCCAGCCCGAGCCGGTTACGGCACAGCCGCTGGGGCCGTGGTCTCTCACGGGCCGCGAGGCGTGAACTCAGCCGGCTGAACACCGTGTCCAGGTCGAGGAACTCCGGACCGTTCGGAACACCGTCGCGCAGCACCGTGACGAGCTCACCGGTGAAGGCCGTCAAGGGTTCGCCCGGCGGCGACAGCGCCACCGCAGTCTCGGCCGCCGCAGCCAAGAGGTAGGTGCCGTCCACCTCCAACGCCGCCGCGTCTGACTGCACCCCGAAGGCGCGTGCGCTGTAGCAGCAGTCGAGTACCACGACCCGGCGTGCGGCGCGGCTCTTCTCGATCTCCCAACGGATCCACTCATAGGGCACTGCCGAGTCATGGACCGAGTCTGGTTCGGTGCTCTCCACCGCCAAGTGCAGCTGCCCCGTCCTCGGGCCGATCAGGCCATGACCGGCGTAGTAGACCAGCAGTGTATCGGTGGCTTCACTCACTGCATGCTGAACCGCACGTGAGAGGTCGCGCGGAGTGGCCGGGTTCGACACGGACACGCAGTGCTGCGCTGACATGCCCCAGGCCGTGCGGAAGAGGTCAGCCAGCGCCAGCAGATTCCCCTGTACGGCCGGAAGGCCGTCGAGCTCCGTGAAATCGCTCGTCCCCGCAAGCACAACCCGAGTCCGGGCCGGGTCAGGCAGCACCGCCGGCACGACAGCACTGGCAACCGGCGACAGATCCGCGTTCAACGCCTCCAGGGCGCCTCCGGGTCCCACACTCACTCGCCCAGGACTCGCAGCACCAGCGCCCGAGCCTCGGCCTCAGGCTGTCCGCTGATCTCCACGCTCACACCGTCGGGCCGTTCTACGACCAGCGTGGGCGGCTTGGCCGTGTGGCGCGCCAGGCCGTCACTGACACCGCCAGCGAGGCTGTGCTGAAGCCACTGCTCAACACGAGCGACAGAATGTCGATCGCGTCGCCCTGGTGCCCTGGCGTGGCAGGCCCCCGCAGCACCCAATCCGGTCTGTATGTATCGGCGTACCTCCGGATCGGCGCTAGGCCACTGAGACAGTGAGCGAAGCTCGTGCTCCGCCGTGCCGCTGGTGCGCTGCACCACAACGTCCATCGCCCCCCCGCAGAAATGCTGAGTACGGCAGGACCGCTCCGGCCGAATCCATCGGGCCAGCATAAGTTCCAGACTCAGAATGCCCATCACCGAGGCGCCTCAGGTGTGCCGCCGAGTCGCTGCGCCGAAGAGCAGATCCGCGTGGCTCCCGGGTTACTTCCGCCAGCACGCGGGGGGCAGGGGAGAATCAGGGCTTGAGCCCCGGCGCGGATGGCACATTCTGAGCACCCGTCATCCTCACGGGCGAGTGCGGCTGCCAGGCCCGGTATCGGTCGCTGCTGGCCTTGGCATCGGTCTGCCCGTCGTTCTTGGCCGGCGGGTTGATCACGTCGGCGGCGGCCCAGTCGTCGAGGTGAGACGGATCACAGCCGGAACTGCTGTGCGCGCGTGCTGTCGTGGAGGGACGCAGCCGACTTCATTCGACCGTGGTCGTGGATGAACAGCAGTGAGGTCGTTGGGGCCACACCAGCTCCCCTGCCGCGCCGGCCATCGCCAAGTACCGACACTGGGCACCCCTGGGGCTCACAGCGCCCAGGCCGATGCGTCCGTGGAGGCAGGCGAACGATCTCCAGGTCACGCCAGGGACTGCCGCTGCACGCTCCCGGGCGGTGTCCGCCGTTACACGGTCAGGAGCTGGTAGTCATGCGGCAGGCGGTGCATACCTTGGGACTTCGGGGCCCATAGCGGTGGATGGGGGCAGCACACAGCATGCAAGGCCCTACCTCCCAGGGCGGGCACCTCAGTTCCGCTGCGACGACGAGGCGCTCGCGCGGTGACAGGCGCAGGGCAACAGGCCTCGAGGGCTGCAGGAGGGCATCGGCGGGAGCGTGGCCGAAAGTGTGCAGCCCGATGGCCGATGCTCTGTCGCGTAGCGGCCGCGGACTGCCGGTGTGCGGGCCTTCCTCCCCGTAACGGCAGGAGCTGTCGAGTTCCTGTTCGCGGTAGGTGACCGGCTCGTCGTCGACCGGGCCGGGCTCGGACGTGTCGCCGGCCTCTGCGGTGATCTCGCGCCAGCGGTCGACGTCGCGCGCAAGGGCCCACAGGTAGGAGGTGCGCCGCGCGTCCTGCGGGTCGCGGGAGCGCACCGGCAGGTGTTCACCGTCGGCGCTGGTGACGACGAGCTCGTCCAGTGCGGTGGCACGTTCCTGAGGGATGCACAGGGCGGGCAGGAACCAGCCGCTGTGCCACATCCGGCAGGCGCCGCCTGCTGTGGGGCAGGGGCGCTCGCTGCTGGGAGTGCACTTCCAGATCTGCAGGTGCCTGACCCCGCCGCGGATGATGAGGGCGAGCGGGGAGACGATGCGCCGCCAGGGCACGTCGTCGACACGCGTCCAGGGGGCACGGTCGATCAGGGCGGAAGAGTCGTCGGACGTCACCCACAGCGGCGCGATGTTGCGCTCGCGGGCCTTGGCGGAGCGCCGCCGTACGGTGTTCGCGGTGATGGGGGAGTACTGGGCCTCCCACCCGACGCGCGCGCCCGCCCCCGTCACCAGCACATCGGTGACGACCCGCCCGTCGGACGACCGGGCCTCGGTCTCCACATCCAGCCCGTGCCGCGCTGCCGTGCGCGCGATCCGCTCCTTCATCGCTTTGTGCTTGTCGCTCTCCTGCGGTGTCGCCGCATGGGTGAGGGGCAGATGCGCCGCCACCCATGTGACCTGTCCGTGGCTGCGCCGGCGCCGCACGAACATCCACGGTGATTTGCCGGCCAGAGCGCACTGGCAATGCTCGCCCCGGTAGTCCTTCAGGCACTGCAGCAAGTTCCTGGCGCGCTGATCGACGGGCTGGGTGATCTCCTCCAGCAGCCCGGCATAGCCCGGGTTGCCGAGATCCTCATACGTCAGATTGATCTCGATGCCGTGCCCGGTGTGGAACACCCCGTTGGCCATGGCCACGACAGTAGGCCCCGGTGCAGTGCGCGGAAAGAGGACCGCGAGCAGGGCGTCCGCGCCGCACCGCGGTGAAGCCGCCGGGCCGCAGGTCTCCCGTCCGTCGGGCTGGGAGCTTTCCGTGAGGCGGCCCACCGTCACTTCGGCCAGGTGCCCCAGGGCGTCCCGACCGACGCGACGTTGTTGAGGGAAGAAGAGGCCGGTGCGCCGTCACTCCGGTGAACGAGATGTCCGGGAACTACCGGAGGTGATGGAACGTCTGGTTGAGTGAACACAGGGATAACAGTGAGGAGTTGGGGCTCGTGGACGTCGTGATCGGCGTTGACCAGAAGGAGACTGCCGACTCGGAGAGACAGCTGCGGTCGCTGTACGAGTGGCTGCTGGCTGATGCGGCATGCCGCCGGCACGCCCGCCCCACGTTGGGATCTGGCACCGCGGCAGTTCCTGGGGCGCAAGGCGGCGTCATCGATGTGCTCAGCCTGGTACTCGGGACAGGCTTCAACGCTGCTTCACTTGCGGTGGCGGTCGCCGCATGGCGGCGCAGCCGGCCGGGAACGCCGACACTCGTCGTCGAACGCGCCGACGGGACCCGGATCGTCCTGACCGGAGCAACAGACGAGGAAGCCGGGCGTCTGCTCGCCGAACTGGAGCGGGAGCGGGCGTAGCGGTCATGCATGATCCGGCGCCCGCGTCCAGGGCGGTTCTGGTAGGGGCCAGCACTTTCACGGCACTGGACGACCTCCCGGCGGTACAGGCCAATGTCCCCGCATTACGTGGCCTGTTGGGTGACCCGGTGCTGCATCTGACCGCCGAACAGTGCCAGACACTGGTGGACCCGGCCTCCCCACGCGAGGTGTCCGCTGCCGTCCGGGCGGCCGCCCGTGACGCCACGGACACCCTGCTGGTCTACTACGCAGGACACGGGCTCATTGACCCGGGCACCGGCCTGCTGCACCTGGCTGTCCCCGACAGCGACCAGGACTCCGTCTTCGACACGGCCGTACCCTACGAGTGGATCAAGCGGTCCATCGAGACGAGCGGCGCCGCCCGCAGGATCGTGATCCTCGACTGCTGCTACAGTGCCCGTGCCTTCGGTGTGCAGTCCGAGTCGGTCGCGGCCCTCGCTGAGATCGACGGCACCTATCTGATGGCGGCAGCCGCGGAGACCGCTGTGGCACTGTCCCCGCCCGGCGAGCCCCACACCGCCTTCACCGGCGAACTCCTCGAGCTGCTGCGAGGCGGCGTCGCCTCCCCGAACGAGTTCCTCGACCTGGACGCCGTCTTCGACCAACTCGCCCGACGCCTGCAGGCCAAGGGCCGCCCCCGCCCGCAGAGCCTGTGCCGCAACAGCCTCGGCTCCTGGCCGTTCGCCCGCAACAACGCCTACCAGCCCGCGCCAGAAGGCCACGCCCCCATCCCGGACGTCGCCCGCGCCCTGGACGCATCCCGCACCGTGCCGGTGCCGGTGCTGGCGGCGCAGATCAGCGGATTGAGCGAACACCGCCCGGCCACCGCGACCGAAATGGTCCACACCGCCCTGCAACACCGCCCGGTCACCGACCTCGTGCGCCTGTTCGCCGCCCTCTACCAGGCCGGCTGCCAGCGCCACATCGAGGCCGCCCTGCCCGCACTCGTAGCCGCCCGCACCGTCCATGAATGCGCCGACCTCCTCGAACAACTCCTGGCCACGCCCGCCGAAGACGGCGCAGTGGCCCTGCTGCGCCTGACAGCCGAACTCAAACCCGCCGCGGACACCGTGCGCCTGGCCACGGCCCTCATCCGCACCGGCCTGCGCGAACACACCACCGTCCTGCTCTCAGCATTCGCCGTCACGCGCGGCCTCGACGAGACCCTCGACCTGACAGCCCTGGCCTGCCGGGGCGAACTCGACGAACTCCTCGAACCCGTCATGCAGACCCTGGCACAACACCGGCCCATCGCCGACATCATCCACCTCTTCGAACGCATGCACGAACATCAGCACCCCCACCACGCGCTGGAACTGATCACCTCGGCCGCCCGCAGCCGCACCGCCACCGACACCGCCGAAATGATCACCTGGCTCTACCGGGACGGATACCAGCACATCGCCGAGGACATCTTCCACACCGGCATAGGACACCGCGGACCCGAGCACACGGGCGAACTCATCGCCGCCCTGCAACTGGTACGCCTCACCGACGCAGCCGCACTGGGACGCAGCCTCGCCGTCCAAAACAGCACCACCACCGAGACCAGCCTGCTAATCACACACCTGCTGGCCGTAGGACAGCACCAGCACGCACTGGCGGCAGCACTGGAAGCAGCCCGGCTGCGGACCGGTGCGGACTTCCTCGAAATCACCCAGACACTGGACGCCTCCTCCACCCGCCAGGGCATGCCTGCCCTGCTCGACGAAGCCGTCCGCACGTCCGCTCCCCACGACGTCGCCCACCTCATCCAGGTCCTCGACGAAGTGGGCCAGAACGCCGACGCCGCACACGTCCTGTGGAACACGGTGCGCGACCGCCCACCTGGTCATACCGGCATCATGCTCAGCCACCTGGACACAGACCGCTCGCCGTTCACCGCCGATCCTGCCCTGCGCACGCTGTGGCGCACCCATCCATCACTAGACATCGCCCACCTGGCCAGGGCCTTCGACACAATCCTGCCGGCCAAGGCCGACCTGGTGTGCAGTGTCGACACTCGTTCCGTCACCGACGTGACAGCACTCATCGCCTCACTGGAGACACTGTCAGCCGGAATCCGGACCAACCGAGTCCTCGACGCCGTGGTCCGCGACTGGCACCCCCACCGGCAGGCACGCCTGGTGATCGCTCTCGAGGAACGCGGTCTGACCGGATGCGCCCAAAGACTCGAATACGATGCCCGCCAGTCCAAAGACTTCGTCGACGCGCTGAAGAGCCTGCTCAGCGCACAGAAGGAGACCATCTGGCAGGCATTGACGTTCTGGTGGCCCAGAAACGGATGGCCCGACAGGAAGCGCCGGACACCCTCGCCGCACGATCACGCGGTATACGTCGTCAAGGACGACGACACCGTCTACAGCATCGCCACGCGCTACGGCGTGCGCTGGGCAGGCATCGTCGAAGCCAACGACCTACCCGTACCCTTCCACCTACGGGCAGGCCAGCAGCTCCGCATTCCCTTTGAAAGCGAAGGAAACCGATTCGTCCCCCCGCCTTTCCCACGCAAACTCCTGCCTGAACGCACGCATCCCAGCGTGCGAGAGCTCCAAGCGGTCCTCAAGCAAGCCGGCTACCTGCCCGGCTGGGCAGTGGACAGTGATCACTACGGCACCGCCACCAGCCAGGCGGTCGCCCGCTTCAACAAGGAGCATGGCCTCTCACAGGGGCCATCGCACTGGCTCGACACAGTGATCACTCACCGCGGCTGGGACCTGCTGCACCGCATCGCTCACGGCAAACTGCTGCAAATGCCTGAGCCGGCGGACGACCCAGACGCGACACCGCCACAGATCTGGTCCGGGCCGAACGAGGCAGAGCACCGCGAAGTGAAGGACCAATCCGCCCCGGAGGCTCGGAAGAAGAGTGCGCAAGTACAACAACTGCCTTCAAATCATTCCTGCGGGCCACTACATGGCAAGTGAGGAAACCGTCAACTAACGGGCGAAGTGAACTCTCGCTCGCACAGGCTCTACCGGTGGCAGATCGTGGGCCGGGACTCGGTCGTCGAGTCACTCCCGCTCGCGCGGGCTTACGCCCAGTTCAGCGCAAACGACGACAACCACCGTGGGTCACCCCCGCTCGCGCGGGACCTGCTCTCCGCTCCGGCCGGTCAGTACACACTCGAACGGGGCCACTCCTGCCCTCGCGGGGGCGCTTTCGAAGACGTGAACACCGACGACTTAGCTCCGGGCGCTCCGGCTCTCTCGGAGCAGTTGGCCGCCACGGTACAGATTCTGGGCACGCCCCGGACGCACCGTGCCCAGGCCGACTCTTCCGTGGCGGCAGGCGAGCGATCTCCAGGCCACGCTAGGGGCTGGCGCATGTATGTGTCCGGCCGGGGTGTCCGCCGTTCGTTCCGGGAGAGTGGCAACCCGATGGCGCCCCGGGGCGGCGCCGCCGTTCGTGTGGGCGCTACGTCGAGTCACTCCCGTTTGCGCAGGCGCTACTCCACCAAGGTCGCGCGGATCATCGTGCCCGTCGAGTCATCCCCGCTCGCGCGGGCACGACGCTCAAGTACTGTGCAGCAGCTGGTGGTTCGACGAGTCATTCCCGCTCGCGCGGGCTTCACCCGGTCACTGCTGCTGCGTGCGCTCTGGAGTGGGGGTCACTCCCGCTCGCGCAGGCTGTGCAGAATCGTGCGGGGTCGTTCGGTCAGCGCGGGGATCACTCCTGCTCGCGCAGGCTTCACGTCGCTGGTGTTGCCAGCGGTATCGACCTCTGAGGTCACTACAGCCCGGCGTGTGCCGGACCTCTGCGTTGAAAACAGAGGACCAGAGAACCGAGTTGCTCCCGCTCGCGCGGGTGCTACGTCCACGAGCGCCGGGACGCCCGGACCGGGCCCTGCCAGCCAAAAGCTCCAGAGGAGTCACCCCCGCTCGCGCAGGCGCAACCTGGTGTTCAGCCCGTTCAGTAGGTACGCGTACGAGTCACTTCCGCTCGCGCGGGCTCCACACCGCAGCGATCGGCACCACTGACGACGGACGCGGGTCATCCCCGCTCGCGCAAGCGTTACCCCCTCCGAACTGGGCACTATAGCGCAGTTTGCTCGCATTTTGCATGGTTTGGGTAGGGGAAGGATGATGCGACCGAAGACCTCGTACTGCCTCCGGGGCGTGCTTCGGAAGCCGCCCGCCCACTAATGAACTTGTCGCTGGCACCCGGCACCGACGATTCGCTGCTTCCGCGACCGGATAGATCACGAAGTCGCACTTGAGTGTTAGTACTCCAGCAGGATTTCGCTGTCTGACGTGGTCTTTCGCCGAGTGGCGGGAGTGTAGCGGGACTTCGGTCGTGTAGGGGTGGTCTCACGGAGACCGCCCCTCGATCGTGCGACAACGCCGCAGGTA